>NZ_CP022358.1:0-4800597 GCF_002216875.1 Shewanella bicestrii
GCATAGGAACAGGGTTGGCAGCACCATTACTAGCCCCTTCTGGTATGGAAAATGGAGCCTTTCATTTTGTTGGTGCTTCTTCTGCCGGTAAAACAACTTTATTGCAGATTGCGGCAAGCTTATATGGCAGCGATAGCTATAGACGTAGCTGGATCTCGACAAGCAATGGATTAGCTGCTGTCTCGTCGGAGCATAACGACATGCTGCTGACGTTGGATGAGATAGGATTGGCTCGCCCAGAAGATGTTGATACCGCCATTTATCAGATCATGAATGGTTCAGGAAAACTGCGCGCTAACGTGTCAGGAGAGTTGGCCGCGACGTCACAATGGCGAACGCTGGTGCTCAGTAGCGGGGAAGTTTGGATTGCCGAATTACTTCAGCAGATAGGAAAGCCACTTAGGGCTGGTCAGCAGATACGACTGGTGGAGATCCCAATTTTTGGTATACATGGTGCATTCGATGAATTACATGGCCGTAAGAGTGCTCAACAATTCGTTGATGAGCTTAAAATGTCTTGTCAGTGCTTTCATGGCACAGTAATCCGAGAGTGGTTATCGCTACTTACAGGGCTGCATGATGAGCTTAGCCGCTACCTCAGCTATGAAATAGGTCGTCATAGCAACGCTTGGACAAGCGACTCAATGGCCTCTCAAGTACAGCGAGTCGTTAGACGATTTGCACTGATTGGTACTGCACTATGCCTCGCTAGTCGAAATTTCATCTTGCCGTGGTCTGAGGAAGAGTCACTCGATGCGGTACATAAAGTCCTTCGTGCGTGGCTCGCTAATCGTGGGCACTCTAAGAATTCCGAAGAGTTTAGGCTGCTTAGGTCATTGGAAAAAGCGATGCGCAACTGGGAACGCAATATCGGTGAAATTGATCAGGATTCAGGCAAGGGAATGCCTGGTTACCGCCGTTCACTGGATGGATGCGAATTGTGGCTTATCAACAAAACTCATTTCCTGCAAAAACTTGAGCTTCCCACCCACTATATGCGAGAAGTGGAAATCTTGCTGCAACGCGGTTGCTTGGTAACGAACGAGCGCTCCAGGGGAACCTATAAGACGCGGATTAATGGTGAGTTTCAACGTTTTTTTGCGCTCAAACCAGACCAAGTTAGGCGCCACCTTGAAGATTTAGAGAGGGTTGAACATGACGACTAGCTTAGTGTTCCCAGTTTCCCGTTTATCCCACTTTAACTTGGCAGTGTAGGAGAGTATCAACATGACTGAAAAAGAGATGCTTCAGCGCATGCTGATGGATATGTCATTGCTTAAAAAACTGATTACCGATCATATCAAAAACGAGCAACGTCCTGACACAACAAAGGAAATCCTGACAGTTGAGGAATGTGCTGAGCTGACAGGGTTAAAGAAAAGCACTTTGTACCGGTTGACTCACGAACGCAAGATCCCTTTTTTCAAACCTAATGGCAATCGGGTGTTCTTCAGGCGAGCAGATATCTTGGCTTGGTTGCAGAGTAATCGTGTGGCGTCTTCTGATGAGATTGATAAAGCCGCTGCTGATCATCTAGTGGCTAACCGGAAATTGTATGGCCGGAGATATTAGGTTGAGGTTTAACCTTTTGAAAATAAATAGGAATGGTTGGATGCGTTACATGTCACGTTCTTTAACTGTGACATGTAACGGTTACTCGTCGAATTGACAGTTCAAGCTTTAATGACTAAGTCTTAATGTGCGTGCGAATGCGCATTTAAAAACAAATCATTAGCTAGGGATGGTCATATGTCTGTAAAACATACTCCAACAGGTGTTGTACACAGCGGTGCTAAAGGCGGCAACACTGGCTGCGGCACTGATACGAAGAAAAATGCTGATCACTGGGTTAATTCCCACGAGAAAATCACATGTGATAAGAACGGCTGTAAAAACTAACGATCTTATGTGGAGGGCACTGTCGAGGTGCCCTTTTCTTTGTAAAGATGTTTTCGTTTGGTCGTAATAATGCTCTTAGTCTGATGACTCATCGAAGATATCCGGAAAGGTCCGCATGGCCTCTGTGCGACGGGTTTCCAGAATATCTGCGTAGATTTCTGTTGTTCTGAGTTCGCTATGGCCAAGCAATCTGGAAAGGGAATAGATGTCTAGCCCTCGGGCAAGTTGGTTTACTGCAAAGGTGTGGCGGCCTGCATGAAAGGTCACGTGTTTGGTGATCCCGGCACGTACAGCCCACTGCACTAGCGCGACGTTGCTATAGCTGTCGTAACGCAATCCCTTAAAAACCCGTTCTGTCGGTTTTCCCCTGTTTTCCAAGTTGAGCAAACGTACTGCTGAATCCGGTAAGTCGAGATATTGCAGGCCATTGCCTGAGTTTTTGAGCTTTATCTGGGAAAAAATGATTCGGTAGTGCCCTTGGGCAAATAGTTCAATTTCACCCCACACCAGTTTATGAATGTCTGACCAGCGTAGTCCTGTCGTGCAGGAGAACAGAAATGCTCTCCGTAGTACATCGTAACGGCATTCTGCCTTGGTAAGGGCCTTTACCTCATCCAGAGTGAGATAAGTGCGCTGAGTCCTTTCTGCTTTGATGGATTTGACTTGTTCAACAGGGTTATCTCTGATGATTCGGTCTCGTTGCGCTTGGTTGAGTGCTGCCCGAATTTTATTGAAGTAGCTACAGGCGGTATTTCTGGAGAGGCCGGTATCTGATTTTGTCATTGCCTCATGCTGTAGGTAATGGCGGAACCCTTCCAAGAAGTATTTATCTACTTGTTCAAAAGTGAGTTCTGCGTGGCGGTGATAACGGTGGAGATGGATGCCCGCTGAAATCCAAATTGAGTAATTGGATTTACTACCGGATGCTTTACTTGCTGCTATTTGATTGAAGTAATCAAAGAAGCTGGCATTGAGTTTGGTGCGGTCATCCAATCCATGTTTGGCAGATTCCATTTCTAGCAGGCGTTTGGCACGAATGGCCTCGGCTTTTTGCAATGTGGTTTTGTTGTGCTCACGCTCAACTACGTTTTTTGGCTTGTTGTAGAGGAATAGATTCAGCGGTTCGTAAGAGCGCTTTTGAGCTCTTGAACCGTCTTCCGAGGTCTTTGAGCCGTAATAGTACACGAGCCTGATGGGGCGCAGGCCATTTTTATCTGGTTCTCGCTTTTGTATATTGATTTTCATAGGTTTTTCTCATCTTGTGCTCCGCATGTGCTCCAGAATTTATCTTCGGAGCACATACGGAGCAAGAATCGACAAAACCCTTCAAATCACTTCCGACCCAATAAAACAAAATTATTTTAAAATCATAATGTTGTTTTGATTTGGTTTGATGCGTTTTACTATTTTACTTCCCGATACAGAATGAGCTGAAAATTTTGCCCAGTAGATCGTCTGAGGTGAAGCGGCCAGTGATTTCGGACAGGGCTAATTGCGCCATTCTCAGTTCTTCCGCTAACAGTTCACCTGCGAGGTAAATCTCTAATTGTTCTTTACCGAGTTGCAGATGGCTTGCGGCAACATCTAATGCTTCGAGGTGACGACGACGGGCGATAAAGCCACCTTCGAGATTACTCTGATAACCCATCAAGGATTTAAGGTGTTGCTTTAATTCCTCGACGCCCAGACCGGTTTTGGCCGAGATCCGATACACGCTGTAACCTTTTTCTTCGGTCATGGCGAGGTTCTCACCGGTGAGATCGGCCTTATTGCGGACAACAGTCACGCCTAAATTGGCGGGGAGGCGATTGATAAAATCGGGCCAAATATCGTGGGGATCGACCGCATCAGTGGTGGTGCCATCGACCATAAATAACACGCGATCGGCGCTGTTGATTTCGTTCCACGCACGCTCGATGCCTATTTGTTCAACCGTATCTGTGGTGTCACGCAGGCCTGCGGTGTCGATAATATGCAGTGGCATCCCATCTAAATGAATATGCTCACGCAATACGTCACGGGTGGTGCCGGCAATTTCGGTGACAATCGCCGACTCTTTACCCGCGAGCGCATTAAGCAGACTGGATTTTCCGGCATTGGGACGACCGGCAATCACTACTTTCATCCCTTCACGGATAATCGAGCCTTGCTTGGCGCTGGCTTGGACGGCACTGAGTTTGTCGATAATTTTGTAGAGTGCGTTGGCAATTTTGCCATCACTTAAAAAGTCGACTTCTTCATCGGGGAAATCAATCGCGGCTTCGACGTATAAACGCAGATGGGTGACTTGATCCACCAGCTCATGGACTTCCTTCGAAAATTCACCTTGTAGTGATTGCAGCGCGCTTTTGGCGGCTTGCTCACTGGTGGCATCGATAAGGTCGGCAATCGCTTCGGCCTGGGTTAAGTCCAGCTTATCGTTCATAAAGGCTTGTTCGCTAAACTCGCCTGGTTTGGCGATGCGAATGCCTTCGACTTCTAATACGCGCTTGATCAGCATATCGAGGACGATTTGACCACCGTGGCCCTGCAGCTCTAATACATCTTCACCAGTGAAAGAATTAGGGCCTTTAAAATACAGTGCGATACCTTGGTCTATCACTTGGCCTGAGGCATTTTTAAAGTCGCAGTAATCGGCGTAACGGGGTTTAGGTAAATGACCCAATACGGCCATTGCCACATCGGTTGCCTTATCACCAGAGATACGAATGATACCCACGCCGCCCCGTCCGGGCGCGGTGGCCTGTGCCACGATAGTGTCAGTTGTCACGGAAATACCCATTAATTCGATCAAATCATCTAAAGGAAAAGGCGGCTCATTAAGCCGCCTTTTTGAATATGCTGAGCAGTTAGCTCTTATCTAGCGCTTGGGCTTATTTTAAGCCTTTTTTCTCTAGACCTGCATAAATAATCTTCTGCTGGATGATGGCAACAATGTTACCCACTAACCAGTACAGTACTAGACCCGATGGGAACCACAGGAAGAATACGGTAAAGATCACTGGCATCCATTGCATCATCTTCACTTGCATTGGGTCCATGGTTGGTGCGATTGGTTGCATTTTTTGCATCACAAACATAGACGCACCCATCAGCAGCGGCAGAATGTAGTATGGATCTTGTACAGATAAGTCGTGGATCCATAACATAAATGGCGCGTGACGCAGCTCGAAGCTTTCTAACAATACCCAGTACAAGGCAATGAAGATTGGCATCTGTAGCAGGATAGGTAAACAGCCACCCATAGGGTTCACTTTTTCCTTCTTGTACAGTTCCATCATGGCTTGACCCATCTTTTGACGGTCATCGCCGAAGCGTTCTTTCAGATCCTGCAGTTTTGGCTGTAGGTTACGCATCTTCGCCATTGAGGTGTACTGTGCTTTAGTCAGCGGGAACAGTAAACCACGAACGGTTAAGGTGATTAGAATAATCGCCACACCCCAGTTACCCACAAATGATTGATAGAACATCAATAACCAGTGGATTGGAACGGCTAACCACCAAAGGAAACCGTAATCAACAACCAGGTTTAAGGTATCAGATAACGCAGATAGCGCTTTTTGATCCTTAGGACCAACATAAAACTGTGAGCTAATTTCTTGAGTCGCACCTGGTGCAATATCATATACCGCGCCACGGAAACCAATGTTAGCTAAACCGCCAGCACTTACACTCGAGAAAATGGTGTTGCTATCGGTTGCTGGTGGGATCCAAGCCGATACGAAGTAATGTTGCAGCATCGCCGCCCAACCACCGAGAGTCGGTTGATTGAGGTTGCTCTTGCTCATATCTTCAAATTTGTACTTCTCGTAACGTACATCTTGAGTCGAGAACGCGGCGCCACGGTAAGTTGGCATCATCATGCTGCTTTCAGATGGCTTGATGGTCTGTTTAATCTGACCGTACATCTGAACTTGCAATGGAGCAGCTGAGGTGTTGTTGATTTTGTAATCGATATCAACGTTAAACTTGCCACGATGGAAAACAAACACTTTTGTGTAAGTCACACCGTTATCAGCCACATAGGTCAGTGGTACTTCTAAGGTGTCTTGGCCATCGGCTAAGGTAAATTCAGTTTTGCTGGCAGCAAATGCGGCGCGACCTTTAGCACTGCTATCGATACCATCACGGCCAATCAGGCCACTCTGAGCGATATAGGTGAAATCTTTGGTTTGCTCAAGCAAAACAAATGGCTGGTCTTTACCCTGTTCCAGTTTGTGTGAAACCAGAGCCGCAAAAACGATGTCACCACCCACTGGGTTGATTTGTACATCGAGCTGATCGGTTTTAACTGTGATCAGATTTTGCGTTGCCGTTAAGGCTGCTGGGACACCTGTGTCTGCTTCTGGAACATCAGCACTGTGATTTGTGGTTGCATTCGCCACTACAGACGATTCGGTTGCAACGGGTTTTGGAGCTTTGTCTGCTTGCCACTGTTGCCACAGCAAAAAGCTGACAAACAGTAGTCCTATTAGCAATATATTGCGTTGAGATTCCATAGCCTATTTATTACACCTGTCATTTTTAGGGGGGACGGGATCACTACCGCCGGGATGCAAAGGGTGACATTTTAATATGCGTTTCAATGCAAACCAACAACCTTTCGCGGTTCCGTGCACTTTTATTGCCTCAATGGCGTAATGCGAGCATGTGGGATTGAAACGACATCGAGGCCCTAAGAGGGGGCTGATGAAGATTTGATAGCCACGAATAAACGTGGTTGCTAGCCATTGTAGCGGCGACTGAGTTTGCGCCATAGCTTTTCTATCAACTTGTTGATCTCTGCATTTTCCATTTCCATCACCCCATTTCTGACCAGCACAACAATATCAAGGTGAGGGATGTCGTGTTGATTGAGGCGAAAACTATCTCTGATAACTCGCTTAATGCGATTACGCTGATTGGCGCGTTTTACATAGCGTTTAGCTACAGTAAGACCCAAACGCGGATGTTGTTCCGAATTAGGAATGGCAAGCAGAGTGATTTCAGCAGAAGAAGCTTTGATGGGATTGGAGAATACAGATTTAAATTGCGCGGGAGTTAGCAAGCGTAACTCCCGCGTAAAGGTATAGCTAGTCAACTAGTTACCTACTTAACTTATTAAGCAGATAAACGAGCGCGACCTTTCGCACGACGACGTGCAAGCACCTTACGGCCGCCTGCAGTAGCCATACGAGCGCGGAAGCCGTGAGAACGCTTGCGCTTCAGGTTGCTAGGTTGAAAAGTACGTTTACTCATGATGGCAATCCGTCTTTGTTATAAGTGAACATATCCTTATCTCTGGTGACAGAGGTAAGGGTAAAAAAGAGGCCGAATTGTAATCACTTTACCTGTCCCCGTCAACAACGAAAGTCAGCAAGTGGCTTATTTCTGCCCGTGTATCCTTTGATCAATTTCCCGTATACACCAGAAGATGTGGATAACTCTGTGTATTGGCACTACATGTAGTAGTGAAGGGGATCTATCAAGAGATCAAAGGGGCGCCATTATAGATCAATGTGGATCGCTTAATAAAGCGGGATTTGCCCTATTTGTTGAATAAAAGGATCGAATTTGATCTTTGATGATCGGGGATATCTCCATAGAATGATCTTGTTGGGGATAATTATTTTTTAAGGATAGCGATCATTGAGATCTCGCTATAGAATACACCTCTTTTTGATGATCTTTTGGGGATAACTTAGTGGCGGTTTCACTTTGGCAACAATGTATCGGAAGACTGCAAGACGAGCTTTCTGCTCAGCAGTTCAGTATGTGGATCAGACCGTTACAAGCCGAAATGGATGGAGATACTTTGGTGCTTTATGCGCCTAACCGCTTCGTGCTCGATTGGGTTAGGGATAAGTACATCAATATCATTAATCAGTTTTTTACTGAGCAAATGGGTAATGATGCACCTAAGTTACGCTTCGATATCGGTAGCCGTCCGTCAGCGAAAAAGCCTGAGCCAGCTCCAGTTGCGGCTGTGCGCGTGCCTAATCCCCAAACTAAAGCTTCAGTAGGGACTTCATTTAATACCACTGAGCCTGTTGCTAACGCTAATCATCGCAGCAATATCAATCCCACTTACCAATTCGACAACTTCGTTGAAGGTAAGTCTAACCAACTCGGTAAAGCGGCCGCACTCCAGGTTGCTGAAAATCCGGGTGGCGCCTATAACCCACTGTTCCTTTATGGTGGTACGGGTTTAGGTAAGACCCACTTATTACATGCAGTGGGTAATGGCATCATCAAAAATAATCCCGATGCCAAAGTCGTGTACATGCACTCCGAGCGTTTTGTGCAAGACATGGTGAAAGCGCTGCAAAACAATGCGATCGAAGAATTCAAACGTTACTACCGCAGTGTCGATGCCCTGTTTATCGACGATATTCAATTCTTCGCCAATAAAGACAGATCGCAGGAAGAATTTTTCCATACCTTTAACGCGTTGCTTGAAGGTAATCATCAGATCATCCTGACATCGGATCGTTATCCCAAAGAGATCGACGGGGTAGAGGACAGATTAAAATCTCGTTTTGGTTGGGGCTTAACGGTTGCTATTGAACCGCCAGAGCTTGAAACCCGTGTGGCGATTTTGATGCGTAAAGCCCAGGAGAGCGGTATCAATCTTCCCGACGAAGTTGCCTTCTTTATTGCTAAGCGCTTACGTTCGAACGTTCGCGAGTTAGAAGGGGCGTTAAACCGCGTTATCGCCAACGCTAACTTTACTGGCCGCCCAATTACAATTGATTTTGTGCGTGAAGCCCTGCGTGACCTCTTGGCACTGCAGGAAAAATTAGTCACTATAGACAACATTCAGAAAACCGTAGCTGAATACTACAAAATCAAGATGGCTGATATGTTGTCTAAGCGTCGTTCGCGCAGTGTTGCGCGCCCTAGACAAGTGGCCATGGCGTTATCCAAAGAATTAACTAACCAGAGCTTGCCGGAAATTGGTGATGCCTTTGGTGGTCGAGATCACACCACAGTGTTACATGCCTGTCGTAAGATTGCTCAGCTACGGGAAGAGAGTCACGACATTAAAGAAGATTATGCTAACTTGATTAGAACCTTATCTTCTTAAAATCAAGGAATTTGGACACTATGAAATTTTCAATTGATAGGGACGCCCTATTAAAGCCGCTTCAATTGGTTTGTGGTGCGGTAGAAAGACGCCATAACTTGCCTATTTTGGCAAATCTCCTTGTAGAAGTTAGTGGGCACTCACTCAAAATGACAGGTACCGACCTCGAAGTTGAGTTAGTGGGCCAGGCGGTCATTCATGGTGATATCGAAGAAGGTCGTACAACAGTTCCTGCTAAGAAACTGTTAGATATAGTTAAATCCTTACCCGAGCAAAGTGAGCTTAAGGTCGAGCAACAAGATAACAAATGGTTGTTACGCTCTGGCCGTAGCCGTTTCTCGCTGGCAACCCTGCCCGCAGAAGAATACCCCAACGTGGAAGCCTTTCAGGCGGAAATCGAATTTACCCTTAAGCAAGGCGTGCTGAAGTCACTGATTGATGCGACTCAGTTTTCGATGGCGAACCAAGATGTTCGTTACTATCTGAATGGTTTATTGCTCGAAACCGAAGGCAATGTGCTGCGCGCTATTGCTACCGACGGTCACCGCTTAGCCTTAAGTCACAGAACTATTGATGCGCAATTACCTGAAAAGCAAGTGATTGTGCCCCGTAAAGGTGTGATGGAAATGGCGCGTTTGTTGGAAGCCGATGATTTAGATATCGCAATTGCCATTGGTGATAACGCGATTCGCGCGACCACCAGCACCACTGTCTTTACCAGCAAATTAGTCGATGGTCGTTTCCCCGATTATCGCCGTGTGTTACCTAAGGGCGGTGATAAAATCGTTATCGCCAGCCGTAACCACTTCAAGCAAGCCTTAACCCGTGCTTCTATTTTATCGAACGAGAAGTTTCGCGGTGTACGCATTCAGTTAGAAGCGGGATTACTGAAAATCACCGCCAATAACCCAGAGCAGGAAGAAGCGGAAGAAATCATCGATGTGGATTACAACAATCAGCCACTCGAAATTGGTTTCAACGTCAGTTACTTATTGGATGTGTTAAACAACCTTAAGTCCGATGATGTGCGTATCACCTTAATCGATGGTAACTCGAGTGCCTTATTGGAAAACCACCTGGAAGAAGATTCCATGTATGTGGTTATGCCGATGCGCTTATAGTATTCCATTGCCTACTTTGTGCCATACGCCGCTTTTTAGCGGCGTATATGTCTTCAAGCCTTTATCCTTTGTTGCCTTATTTACTCGGATGGATGTGAATTGCGGTATGATGACTGTTCTGAGTATTGGCCTAAGCCGTCGATGCGGTTTGATGAGTAACGCATGAGTCTTATCCGTCTTAATATTGATTCTTTTCGCAATATTCAATTGGCGCAGCTGAGCCCGACTGAAGGGATCAATCTAATTTACGGTCAAAACGGCAGCGGCAAAACCAGCATACTCGAGGCTATTTACTTTCTTGGGATGGGGCGTTCGTTTCGTAGTCATTTATCCCAACGGGTGATCAATAACGAACAGGATAAGTTAACCCTGTTTGCGACCTTAAATTTGCCCCGTGGCGACAGTAAAATCGGCTTGCGACGTTTCCGTAGTGGCGAAACCGAAGTCAAAATCGACGGAGAAAAGGTGAAACGGCTATCGACCTTAGCCGAAACTTTACCTATCCAAGTGATCACGCCGGAAAGCTTTTCGCTCCTGTTTGAAGGTCCTAAATCCCGTCGACAGTTTATCGATTGGGGCGCCTTTCATTCCGACCCACAGTTTTATGCGGCATGGGTGAATGTAAGACGGGTTCTAAAGCAACGAAATCAACTGCTTAGAAATAATTCTTCCTATGATCAAATCCAATATTGGGATAGGGAGTTTGTCCGTTACACCGAGCAGGTCACAGAAATACGAAACCGTTATGTAGACTCGTTAAATGAGCTACTTAAGGGTATAATCGGGGAGTTTTTACCGCAGGTAGATGTTAAGGTTTCATTTACTCGCGGCTGGGATAGCAAAACGGATTTTGCACAACTTCTCGAATCCCAATATCCCAGAGATTTGGCTACGGGTCATACCGTCAGCGGTCCCCATAAAGCTGACCTCAGACTTCGTGTAGGTAGTTTACCGGCGCAGGATGCCCTGTCCCGTGGTCAATTGAAATTATTAGTCTGTGCACTGCGTATTGCACAGGGAAAGTTGCTCAAACAACAAATAGATAAACACAGTATTTATCTTGTGGATGATCTTCCATCCGAGTTGGATGCACAGCATAGGCAGCTATTGCTTAAGCAGCTAGTGGACACAGGTGCGCAAGTGTTTGTCACTGCCATTGAGCCTGCAGCAATAGTCGATTCGTTACACACGCCTCCCAGTAGGATGTTCCATGTGGAACAGGGACGTGTAACGGTAATTGAATAACCATTGAGAGAATAATATGTCAGAGAATAGTTACGATTCTTCGAGTATTAAGGTCCTTAAGGGCCTTGATGCAGTACGTAAGAGACCTGGGATGTATATTGGTGACACCGACGACGGTACGGGTCTACATCATATGGTGTTCGAAGTAGTCGATAACTCTATCGATGAAGCCTTAGCCGGCCATTGTACTGATATCACTATTACTATCCATGTGGATGGTTCTGTCTCCGTTCGCGACGACGGCCGTGGTATTCCTGTGGCTATTCACCCGGAAGAAGGCGTGTCTGCCGCCGAGGTGATCATGACGGTACTGCACGCGGGCGGTAAGTTTGACGATAACTCTTATAAAGTGTCAGGTGGTCTGCACGGCGTGGGTGTGTCGGTAGTTAACGCGCTGTCTAAAAAGCTGCAGTTAACCATTCGCCGCGAAGGTAAAGTCCACGAGCAGTTTTATACCCACGGTGTACCTGACGAGCCAATCAAAGTGATCGGCGATGCGACTAAAACTGGTACCGAAATCCGTTTCTGGCCAAGTGAGGAAACCTTCAGCGATGTTGAGTTCCACTTCGAGATTCTGGCCAAGCGCGTGCGCGAACTGTCATTCCTCAACTCAGGCGTGGGTATCCGCTTAGTCGACGAGCGTGACAATAAGAATGAATTCTTTAAATACGAAGGCGGTATCAGCGCATTCGTTGATTACCTGAACCGTAATAAAACGCCAGTAAACAAAGACGTATTCCACTTTATGCAAGAGCGTGAAGATGGCATTACCGTTGAAGTGGCGATGCAGTGGAACGATGGTTATCAAGAAAGCATTTTCTGTTTTACCAACAACATTCCACAACGCGATGGTGGTACTCACTTAGCGGGTTTCCGTAGTGCGTTGACACGTAACCTCAACAACTACATGGAAAACGAAGGCTATAACAAGAAAGGCAAAACCAACGCGACAGGCGATGACGCCCGCGAAGGTTTAACGGCCGTGATTTCAGTTAAAGTGCCAGATCCTAAGTTCAGCTCACAAACCAAAGACAAGTTAGTGTCTAGCGAAGTGAAAGCCGCGGTTGAACAAACCATGGGTGAAAAGCTAAACGACTATCTGCTGGAAAACCCTGCCGATGCTAAGTTAATCGTCGGTAAGATTGTCGATGCGGCCCGAGCCCGTGAAGCGGCGCGTAAAGCCCGTGAAATGACCCGTCGTAAAGGCGCACTCGACTTAGGTGGTTTGCCAGGTAAGCTTGCGGATTGCCAAGAGAAAGACCCTGGTCTTTCAGAAATCTACATAGTGGAAGGGGACTCTGCTGGCGGTAGCGCTAAGCAGGGACGTAACCGTAAGAACCAAGCGATTCTGCCACTGAAAGGTAAAATCTTAAACGTTGAGAAAGCGCGTTTTGATAAAATGCTTTCTTCTCAAGAGGTTGCAACGCTAATTACCGCACTTGGCTGTGGTATTGGTCGTGACGAATACAACCCGGATAAGACGCGTTACCACAACATCATCATCATGACGGATGCTGACGTCGACGGCTCGCACATTCGTACCTTGCTGTTGACCTTCTTCTTCCGCCAAATGCCTGAACTGATTGAACGTGGTTATGTGTATATTGCTCAGCCGCCTTTATTCAAAGTGAAGAAAGGTAAGCAAGAACAATATCTCAAAGACGAAGCGGCACTGACTCAGTATCTGACCACTCAAGCGTTAGATGGTACTAGCATTTACCCATCTCAAGGTGCGCCAGGTATGTCGGGTGAACCATTAGAGCGTTTAGTGACTCAGTATCGTGAAGTGGAAGCGATTGTTGCTCGTTTAGAGCAACGTTACCCAACGCAGATCACTAACCGCATGCTTTATCATCCAATGATCAACAACGAGATGTTGGCGGATGAAGGCAAGATGAAGGAATGGATCGACGCCTTTATCCATGAGCTGGTGGAATTAGAAAACAGCGGTGTGTTGTATTCTGGTGAGCCTGTACTCGATCCTGAGCGTAAAGTGTATCTGCCGAAGATCACTATCCGTAAACACGGTATCGATACACACTACCTGTTCAGCTACGATTTCTTCCAATCAACTGATTACCAACGCATTGGTAAGTTAGGTGCGGCGCTCGAAGGCCTGATTGAAGTCGGTGGTTATGTACAGCGTGGCGACCGTGTGAAGGAAGTGGGGAGCTTCATTGAAGCGTTAGATTGGACCATCGGCGAAGCCAAGCGTGGCCTCTATATTCAACGCTATAAAGGATTGGGTGAGATGAACCCAGAGCAATTGTGGGAAACCACGATGGATCCAGAATCTCGCCGCATGCTGCAAGTGACGATTGATGATGCCGTTGGTGCGGATCAGCTGTTTACTTGTTTGATGGGCGACCAAGTTGAACCACGCCGTGACTTTATCGAAGCCAACGCGCTGAACGTGGCTAACTTAGATGTTTAACATCTAGACGTTTAATCTTTATATCGTTAGCGATTGATAAAAAAGGGAAAGCTTAGCTTTCCCTTTTTGTTTTATTGCAATCTATCTATCAACACCTGCCTCGTCGGCGTCTACGATTTCAGTTTCGGCTTTCGCGGCTTGTATCCAGGCCTGCACTTCTGGCTGGCTGACGATAAATTCCATATAGGCTCTACTCGCTTGGGAGACTTCAATCTCATAGGTGAAGAAGCGCATCACAACCGGCGCAAACATCATATCGGCTATCGACCACCTGCCAAATAACCAAGTGCCTTGGGCGTTGGCAAACTCTGCCATTTGCTGTGACCAGATGCTATCGATGCGGGCAATATCCTGCAACACGGCAGGGCTTAATTCGACATAACGATGGGCGCGGATATTCATCGGCAGGGCATTTCGCAGGGCATGAAAGCCTGAATGCATTTCACAGGCGAAGGAGCGAGCCTTAGCTTTTTGTTTCGGGTCTTGCGGCCAGGCTGAGCCTGAAAGATAAGTATCGTTGATATATTCGCAAATCGACAGCGAATCCCAAACCGTGATATTTCCATCGATGAGTGTTGGAACTTTTAGGGTAGGTGAAATGGATTTGAGCCGCTGATAAAAGCTATCGGTATCGAGCTGTAATAGGATTTCATCGAACTGAATACCTGATTTTGCTGCCATTAACCAAGCGCGGAGCGACCAACTAGAGTAGTTTTTATTGCCAATATAGAGTTCCATTTTCACCTTCCTGTGTGGGGTTGTGTTTATCAATATAGGCGCTTGTACTTTGCATTACTAACGAATAGATTTGATGTTATCTATCAGCAAAATGAATAGATAGACTGACATCAGATAGGAAACATGATGGATATAGAAGCGCTGCGCAGTTTTGTGGCATTTGTCGATACCGGGAGTTTTACCCGCGCGGCAATGCAAACCTATAAGACCCAATCTGCCGTCAGTATGCAAATGAAGCGCTTAGAGCAAGAGCTGGGAAAAACGCTCTTTGTAAAAGAGGGGCGAAACTTAGTCTTATCCACCGAAGGCCAACGTTTTGGCTTATACGCTAAGCAATTACTGCAACTACACGATGAGACTGTCACTACCATTAAGCAGACCCAAGTCGGCACACAATTGCATTTAGGTTGTCCCGATGACTATGCCGAATCCGTGTTACCGCGGATAGTGGCGTTGTTACATGGTCACATTAAGCAACTCGATCTTCAAATTACCTGCGCCTCGAGCCAAAAGCTGCGGATCATGCTGGATTCCGGGCAACTCGATGCGGCGATAGTGACTCGTTTGCCCGAGTCCGATGAAGGCTACTTATTACAAACCTCGAAAGGCGTTTGGGTGAGTGCGAGTAGTTCGAACTTGAGTGATGCCGATCCGTTACCCATAGCGCTTTTCCAAAAAGATTGTAAATTCCATATCGCTGCGTTAGATGGATTGATGAAGCAAGATAGGCATTATCAGTTGTTGGCCTGTAGCAGCAGTGCTGCGGCTCTTAAAGCGATAGTGGCTAAGGATTTGGCTATTAGTGCCATGGCCGAATGCAGTGTATCGGCATCACTGAATATTATTGATTCTGAAACACTTCCACCCTTGCCTGTGGTCGCCGTCGCGCTGGTTATTTCCGCTAAAGCTTACTCACCCATAAATGCGGAGTTGGCCAAGCAAATTGCGCGAGCCTATCAAGGCTACTTGGAATAAGGTTTCACGTGAAACAATTTAATGATCTAACGCAGCCTTAAGCTTGAGGGCATATACTAAAACGGCGCGTGATTCGAATAGCCTCGCATATCAAAGACAATGGACTGATAATCTATGCGGGCTCGGTAACCACCATTCTTATAGGTTAGGATATTTTGATTAAGTCCATATTTAATAAAATCTTTAATATTCGTGAACAGACTATTCTTGAGCGGCCAAAAAGCTTTAGTCAAACCGATCTCAGTAAACCTGTAACGGCCGTCTCTGGTAAGCAACTGCCTGAAGAGCCGCAGGATACTTCTGTGAGTATTGATCTTGCGGCACTGTTTTACAGCCTGTTATTTCCGGCCAGAACCAAAGATGCTGGTGGTGTTGCCAATAACCTTGAACGGCGCGTCATGGCTGAAATAGAGCTCGCCTTAGCATCGCCACAAGTGATAGCCGAAAAAGTGCTTAAGCTTCCCTCTAAGGTTTTGGAATTAGACCGTAAATTAGCTGAGCCACAGTTTGATACTAAGGACTTATTGGCGCTAATCGAGAAAGATCCCTTGCTGAGTGTCGAAGTGCTTAAACTGTGTAACTCTCCGGCCTTTAAGCGTGGCGACCGAGAGGTAACAAGCTTGCAGCAGGCCTTAGTGCAACTTGGCCGTGAACAGTTACGCCGCTTTGTGACGAGTTGCCTAGTGCGAGAGATGCTAGATATTAAACCCATTTATTTTCGACGCTTTGGTGCCGAGATTTGGCGTCATTCGATGCAGGTAGCCTTTTTAACCAGTGAACTGAGTGAAGAAGATAGAGACACCGCATTCCTATTGGGATTACTGCATGATGTGGGTAAGCTCGCCATCTTTAAAATGCTTCTCGATGCCTTTGTACAAGCAGAACCTGGAGAGCAGCCAAATTCTTGGTTATTCCGACAAGTGATGACGGCCAAATCACTCACGTTAAGTGCTTTGTTGGCAAAGCATTGGCAATTGCCAAGTACCTTTGAAACCGAGCTGGATAAATTAGCCCATGTCCATACTCGGCCGAATGAGGGAATTGCCGCTGTGGTTTGGCGCGCCAATATCATCAGTGAGATTTCGATGCTGCAGCAAGCGGGTAAATTGCCTGCTGACATGCTGAGCAACTTGTTAGCTTTGGTTGGACTGGAGCCCGCTCAATTCGAAGCATTGCACGAAAAACTTCAGCAGTTTTAATATATTGCAACCAATAAAAAACGCGCTCTAAAGGCGCGTTTTTTATTGGCACTCTAACGTGCGACTTACTGAAGCAGAGAAATATCCGCAACATGTAAGAACTGCTCACGTAGGTTATTCAGCAGTGCTAAACGGTTGTTTTTCAATGCTTCGTCATCCGCCATAACCATCACGTCTTCGAAGAACTGGTCAACACTTTCACGTAAGCTCGACAGCAGTGTCAATGCCTGTTGGTAATCAGCATTTGCAAATAGCGGAGCGAGTTGAGGCTGCAGTTCGGCAAGCTTAGCGGCTAATGCTTGTTCTGCGACTTCGGCTAACAGAGCCGAGTTAATCGCTGTAGGTAATTCGCCTTCCACTTTCGCCAGAATGTTAGACACACGCTTATTCGCCGCAGCCAGAGCGCTAGAAGCTTCTAAGCTTCTGAAGTGTGATACCGCATTGATACGGCTATCAAAATCAGCTGGGCGAGTTGGGCGACGTGCTAATACCGCGAGGATCACGTCAACATCGATACCTTTATCTTGGTACCAAGCACGGAAACGCGCCATTAAGAACTCAAGCACTTCATCGCTTGCATTCGCGTTGCTTAAGTTTGTGCCATGGAGTTCTTGAGCCTTAGCAATCAGGGTAACTAAGTCCAGTGGCAACTTGTTCTCAACGATAATGCGTAGCACACCGATAGCAGCGCGGCGCAGTGCGAATGGGTCGGCAGCGCCCTTAGGTGCCTGACCGATACCGAAGATACCCACTAAGGTGTCGAGTTTATCCGCTAAAGCTACTGCGCAAGATACCGCTGCTGTCGGAACCGTATCGCCAGAGAATTTTGGCTTGTATTGCTCTTCCATGGCCAAGGCTACGGCTTCCGTTTCACCGTCTAGGCGGGCGTAATGCATGCCCATAGTGCCTTGAGTATCGGTAAACTCCATCACCATATTGGTCATTAAGTCTGTTTTAGACAATAAACCAGCACGGGCGGCATCAACGGCGTTAGCGCCAGTTTGCTCGGCAATAAAGGCGGCTAGGGCAGAGATACGAGTGACTTTGTCTTTTAAGGTACCGAGTTGTTGTTGGAACAAGACGGTCTCAAGACTTGGTAAACGTGATTCCAGCGTGTGTTTTTTGTCGGTATTGAAGAAGAACTCGGCGTCGGCCAAGCGTGGACGAACCACTTTCTCGTTACCCGCAATGATTTGCGCCGGATCTTTTGATTCGATGTTCGCGACAAAGATGAAGTTTGGCAGTAACTTACCGGCATCATCGAATACTGGGAAGTATTTCTGATCGCCCTTCATCGTATAAACCAAGGCTTCTGAAGGTACGTTCAAGAATTTATCTTCAAAGCTTGCGGTTAATACGACTGGCCATTCAACTAAAGAGGTGACTTCTTCCAGCAGGTCATCTTCGATATCGGCGGTGCCACCAATCTTAGCGGCCGCTTTTTCTGCATCGGCTTTGATTAAGGCTTTACGGCTTTCGTAATCGGCGATGACTTTACCTTTTTCTTTCAGCAGTGTCAGGTAGTTGTCTGCATGGTCAAGCTCGAAGCCTGTACCCATAAAGCGGTGGCCACGAACATTGCGTGCCGACTTAATGCCGAGTAATTCACCTTCGATTAATTCACTGCCTAACAACATAGTGGCGGTGTGAACAGGGCGAATGAATTGTGTCTTGCTGCTTCCCCAGCGCATTGGCTTAGGAATAGGTAACTTATCTAGCGCACGTTGCGCCATAGCAGCGATTAAGCTCTTGGTTTCAACACCTTCTACTTTGGCGTTATAAACCAGCCATTCACCTTTGTCTGTCACCAAACGCTCAGCTTGGTCAACGGTAATACCGTTACCACGTGCCCAACCTTCAGCGGCTTTTGTTGGTTTACCTTCGGCATCGAATGCTGAGCTGACAGCTGGGCCGCGTTTTTCAACGATTTTGTCTGCTTGAGCAATCGCCAGTTCAGTCACATTAATGGCTAGACGGCGGGGCGCAGCGTACCAAACAGCTGATTTAAAAGCTAAATCGGCTTTGGTCAATTCTTCGGTGAAGTTCGCTAAGAAAGACTCAGCCAGTTTACGCAGCGCCTTTGGCGGTAATTCTTCAGTGCCTAACTCTATGAGTAAGTTTTCAAAATTCATGTGTTACCTCTACTTACACATTGGGAAGCCAAGCGCTTCGCGTGCCTGATAATAGGATTCTGCAACGGCTTTGGCCATTGTACGAACGCGCAGGATATAACGCTGACGTTCAGTCACTGAAATGGCGTGGCGTGCATCGAGCAGGTTGAAGGCGTGCGAGGCTTTCATCACTTGCTCATAGGCTGGCAGAGGTAATGGTTTTTCAAGCGACAATAAATGCTGACACATCTTTTCGCATTGATCGAACAGGGCAAACATAAAGTCGACGTCTGCGTGCTCAAAGTTATAGGTCGATTGCTCAACTTCGTTTTGGTGGAACACATCACCGTAGGTGATGCGACCCATTGGGCCATCGGTCCATACGAGGTCATACACGCTATCCACACCTTGGATGTACATGGCGAGACGCTCTAAACCGTAGGTGATCTCACCCGTGACAGGGCTACACTCTAAGCCGCCGACCTGTTGGAAGTAAGTAAACTGAGTCACTTCCATGCCGTTTAACCAGACTTCCCAACCCAGACCCCAAGCGCCGAGTGTTGGTGATTCCCAGTTGTCTTCCACAAAACGGATATCATGGATTTGTGTATCAATACCAAGAGCTTGCAGAGAACCTAAATAGAGTTCTTGGATATTATCCGGTGACGGTTTTAACACGACTTGGAATTGGTAGTAGTGCTGCAGACGGTTTGGGTTTTCACCGTAACGGCCGTCGGTAGGGCGGCGCGATGGCTGCACATAGGCACTGCTCATTGGCTCAGGCCCTAGAGAGCGTAGGAAAGTTTGTGGGTGGAATGTACCCGCACCGACTTCCATATCTAGAGGTTGAACGATTGCACAGCCTTGCTGCGCCCAATATTCCTGTAGGGTTAGAATGAAACCCTGAAATGTTTTTACGTCGTGTTTCGTCGTCATGTCTACTTGTCTACTGCCGTCAGCTTTAATAGAAAATGGTTTCGATTATACCTTGTAGATCTCTGCTTATGTAGGTTATTTTTTACCTTCTTCGTTAAAACGTTAAGGTAGATAGGCCATGGAAGAAATCCGCTGTAATTGGGTCAGCGATGATCCCTTGTATCGTGAGTACCACGATAAGGTGTGGGGACGCCCAGTTTATGATTCGAAGGAGTTGTTTGCCAAGCTCTGTTTAGATGGGCAACAAGCTGGGTTGTCTTGGATTACTATCTTAAAGAAACAACAAAATTACGAACAAGCCTTTGCGGATTTTGAGCCGGCAGTGATTGCAACTTTCGACGACGCTAAGGTAGAGGAGTTGATGAACAATCCTGGTATTGTTCGTAATCGCCTTAAGATCCATTCGATTATTCGTAATGCAAAAGGCTATTTAGCCTACACTGCGGATGGCAAAGATTTTGCTGAATTTCTGTGGAGCTTTGTTGGTGGTAAGCCTATGGTGAATCAGTTTACTTCCATGTCGCAGGTGCCTGCACAGACTCCAGAGTCTGAGGCCATGTCCAAGGCGTTAAAGAAGCTCGGCTTTAACTTTGTTGGCCCAACGATTTGTTATGCTTTTATGCAGGCTGTGGGAATGGTAAACGATCATCTAGTTGATTGCATCGCCTATGATGCTTGCTGTGGCGGCTAATAAGTCACTTATCTTATTGAGCTAACATCCAAAATAAAAAGGCATGTTCCACGTGGAACATGCCTTTTATTATTTCTACTTGCTGAAATTAGATTATCTCGAAGAAGAAAGGCTTACGCTGTTGCTTGTTACCATTGAGCTGGTTCATCGACTCAGCGTCGAACAACTTACCATTGACCATGGTATAAGTGACTTTATCTGTAACTCGAATATCCGCTAATGGGTCGCCATCGATTACGATTAAGTCTGCAAGTTTACCTGTTTTAATTGAGCCAAGTTGATGCTCTAGACCGAAGGTGGTGGCTGGGTTGATGGTCGCTGTTTTGAGAACATCCATATTGCTCATGCCACCTTGGGCGAACATCCACATTTCCCAATGTGCGGCTAACCCTTCACGCTGACCGTGGGCGCCAATATTGGAATGCACACCTAACTTATTGAACTCATTTGCTACTTTCGCAACATTAAAATGGTTGTAGTGACTGTCTGGGGCATGGGGCCGACGCATTGAGCGAGCTTGCAAGATGTCGCTTGGAACATACATCGACAGGCGCGGATGTGCCCACACATCGGTCTTATCATACCAATAGTTTTCACCCGAGATACCGCCGTAGGCGACGACTAAGGTTGGAGTGTAACCGACCTTAGTTTGGCTCCAGAACTGTTTAATATCGTTATAAATATTTGCTACGGGTAATGAGTGCTCTACGGTGGTATGGCCATCGGCAACCATGGTCAGGTTATGCTGTAGCAAGCTGCCACCCTCTGGCACGACCATCATTTCGAGTTCGCGAGCAGCGGCGATAACCTGCTGCCTTTGATTACGACGCGGTTGGTTGTAGCTCTTAACGCTAAAGGCACCAACTTTTTTCAGTCGCTCTAAATGGAATTTCGCATCATCGAGTGAGTCGATATGCGAGGTGTAGCCGGGAGCATTTGCGCCATAGAGAATTGTTCCAGTCGAGAAAATCCGTGGACCAACGATGTGACCAGCCTTTTGTTGTTCTGAGGCGGCAAAAATCTCAGTGGTATCGTTTGACGGATCATGGATAGTTGTCACGCCTAAGGATAATCCAGAGTAGAGTGCCCAGTTTTGTTGTGGCACGATTTCATCATCGGCCTGAGCACCATGGGCATGCGCATCGAACAAACCGGGCATAATGGATTTGCCACTAATATCGATGACTTGTGCATCCTTTGGAATTGCCGTGTTTGCATCGCCAACGGCTAGAATATGATTGTCTTTGACGATCACTACACCCTTATCGATAACTTGGTCATTTTCCATGGTGATCACTTTACCGCCGACAAAGGCGACTGTTCCACGTGGAACATCTGCCTTTTCGGTAAAGCCTAAATTGATAATGCTTGGCTTAGCTTGCTCGTCCTTTTTGAGATACTGAGAATCAACATCGGCTTGGTACAGTTCTGGGCCAAGAGTCCAATAGAGTTGGTTACTCTTGCTATTCCAGCTTATGCTTTCGCCAGCTCGCACACTTAACTGTGTGACGGGAAGATTGCTGGCGTTAGGGCCGATTTCAACTGTTTCACCATGTTTAGCAAAGGGGGTAACCCAAACTTTAAAACGCTCGGCAAAGGCCAGTTGTTCGCCGTCGGGTGAAACTCTAAATTCGGTTGCATGCTTACTGCTGTAGTGAACGCGTTTATCAAACCCATCTAAGTTAATTGAGGCAAGCTGTGGCGTGTCGTTATCACCAGTGTTCATAAAGAAAATGCGGTCGGCCGAAGCGCCGAATTGTGCCTGATAACCCTCAGCAGTGATTTTCTTATTTTGTTTGGTTTTTAAATCAACCTTGTACAGGCCGGGTTCCTGCGACCAAGTGCGAGGCGTGAGGTGTCCACCTTGGGTTTTACGATACACCACAAGTTCGCCATCGGGAGAGAAGGTGGGCTCGACGTATTTGCCAGGTTCTGTGGTAAGTTGTTTCGCTTTGCCACCTTTAGCAGTGATCACTTGTACTGTGCCTTGGTCTTGGTCATTCCAAGTCGTGAAGACAATATTTTTGCCATCACGCGACCACTGGGGGTAGAGTTCTTCAATGTCGTTACCTAACTCGGTTAAGCGTGACATCTTGCCGTCGGGAAGTGTTTTCAACCAGATTTTCCCTAAAGCTTCGAAGGCGACCTTGCTACCATCCGGTGAAACTTGCGCCATGCGCAGCATTTTTACGTCGAATACATCCTTATCAATATCTTGTTTAAAGCGTACTGAAGGCTGCACGTCTAGCTGGGTTTTGACGCTGAAGGGAATGTTGGTGACCGTCTTATTGGCCACATTCAGGCGATTGATTTTGCCTTTAGCCCAGAAAAAAATATCTTTATTATCTTGAGTCCAGGCCATGGTGGGATAGACACCGTGGATTGCCCAGGTCTCTTGCATATCGCGGTCTAAATCGCCGTACAGCTTAGTCGTTTCGCCGGATTTTAAATCGAGTAAATACAAAGAGGATTGGAAATCATCTCGTTTAATATACGCCAGTTTGGTGCCGTCAGGACTCGGTGTTGGGCGAATGGCGCCACCGGTTCCTTCGATCAAGATTTCAATATCACCCGTTTGGGTATCGTAACGCTTGATTTTATAGATGCCGTTCACTGAATCTTTGGAATAATGGAAGGTTTTCCCCGGAGTATCATCCTGACTGAAATAGATATAGCGGCCATCGGGTGAATAGGCAGGCTCGCCTAAATCCTTTTCATCGTTTGGACGTTCGGTCAGTTTTACACCTTCACCACCTGCGACATGGTAGAGCCAGACTTCGCCGGCGCCTAAACTACGACTGGCGGTAAAATGTTTTCGACCGACTAAATATTGCGAATCAGGGCTCCACGCAGGACTGTTGAGTAAACGAAAGGTTTCCGTCGTGACTGTGCGTGGGTTGCTGCCATCGGCGTCCATAATCCAAATATTGTCGCCACCATCTGCATCTGAGGTGAAGGCAATGTGCTTACCATCTGGGCTATACACCGGCTGCATTTGCCAGGCTATGCCTTGAGCCAATGGCTTTGCCTCTCCACCCGTTACGGGAATTTGATAAATATCGCCAAGTAAATCAAACACTAAATGTTTACCGTCTGGGCTGACACTGATATTCATCCAAGTGCCTTCGGTTACATCTATGGTCACTTTTTCTAGTGGGGCATTGGCTGGTGCATTGACGTCCCAACTGGTTTTTTGGGCGTCTGTTGCCTGTACGGCATGGGAACTAAGGCCAAGCATCAGGGCGATATAAAGCGGTGTCAGCTTAGGTTTCAACATGTTATGTCCTGTTATCGTTATTCTAGGGCTTTGCTGTTATCGGATTAGATAAACTTTTGTTAATGCTGCGCTAATTTATCGCACAAATACCCTGTAAGGAAAACGGAAATACTGTTTCAATTAATGACCGAGGGGTAGAAGCTAAGGCGGGGTAAGGTATGGGAGAGTAATGTGGCTTACTCTCCACGAGTGGTGATTAGTCTAATGTAACGGGGTCGCCGATATGGATCATGGCATCATTGATGACACGGCAGGTGACGCCGCCGCGCCAATCGGGAGTAAGCGCGGATTCCAAGCCAGCATGAGCCTGTTCCATCTTCTTGCAGGGATCGGTTTCACCAGTCACTTCGAGGCAGAGATCCCCAATGCGCAGCTGCTTGCCCACATCAGCCGCCCCAAAACTATATCCATCGACTAATAGGTTTGCTCGGCGAGTCGTCCAAGGTAAATTTGCATCTATGCTCTGACAAGCTATTTGCCACTGCTGCAGCGACAGTACCGTGACTTGCCGTTTACCCGGGCGACCAAAAACATCTTTTTCGACGCCGCTGTGCTGGGTGACATTCGCGCATAGCACTTCGTTCATTGGCCCGCGTTTAACCGTTTTGTAGGCGATAGCAACTAGTTTCGGCATGTTTGATGTCCTTATCCTAATGTCGATGCAGAGACTTAGAGTCCCTTTTTAATTAGATATTGATAGGGTGTTTGGCTGGTTTCACTGGCGATCAGTGTGTGGTCCATAAATTCACAAAAGCTGGGAATATCACGTGTGGTTGCTGGATCATCTGCGATGATAAGCAGGGTTTCACCTTGCGCCATTTGTCTTACCGTTTTGCGCACCATCATTACCGGTTCTGGGCAGCGTAAACCAAGAGCATCCAGTTTGTGTTGTGCGGTTGAGAAAACGTCGTTCATGTGACCTCGAGTGAACGGTTAAACAGAATTGGCTAATGTTACTCCAGTGATTTGGATAAACCAAGTTGATGGCCTGAATTTGTGATGGGGCTGGAATTGCTCCAGCCAAACAGGTGTTTGCTCGTAACCATCGAAATGTTCCACGTGGAACAACATCATTATTCGGCGATTTTATCTATGATTGGCGAAGCGGATTCAAGGGGACAAGACTCTGCGTCGTCGAGGTTCAGAGTCTCTATGTTATTCATCTCGGTTTTTAAATCATTGGCCGCCGTCGCTGGTAACTGTGATTTAGCAGCTCGTGCGCGTTTGTAGCTATACATTTTTTGATCGGCTTTATGGATTAGGGTATTGGCATCATCGTAGTCGTAGGGGCCAGTATCCACGATGCCAAAGCTTAATGAGATGTTATTCAGGTGGCGCTTGATATTCTGGTTAAAGCGTTCGATAAAATGATCTCTGGCGTGTTCCTCACGGCAGTTAGGCATGATGATACAAAACTCGTCACCACCATAGCGAAAACAATGATCTTCCGCTCGGGTACTTTCCTTTATTGATTGAGCGACGGCTCTAAGTACTTCATCTCCCGCTCTATGGCCTTGGCTATCATTAAAGTGTTTGAAGTCATCCACATCGAGATAAATAACGCTTACAGGTTCTGCACGTCTTTGCGCGGCTCTTAGGATACGCGTGGCAAATTCCTGTAAGTGACGCACGTTTAGCAAGCCGGTTAATGGGTCAGTTTGAGATAACTCTTCGAGTTGTTGTGTGCGCTCTTTGACTTTGCTTTCCATGCTTTGAGCGTAACGTTCCGCCTTGTCTTTGGCGTTCTCAATTTCAGAAACCAAGCTGCGAATATAAGTATCAAACACTAAGGTAACATCGAAAAGCACTAGCTTGTCGATGGCGATTCTAATCCGTTCATTTTGAGCCGCGTCTTTAACCGAGTTATTAATCTCCGCATAAATCAGCTCTTTTAGGGTATGAACGGCAGAGAGGTAGAGTTTGGGTTCGACGCCGATACGTTTGTGTACTAAGCCAATCCTTAGGCGGTTGTTTACATATTCTAAATCGTACACACCATTAAACAGGTCGAGCACATAGCGTCTCTGGGCGGTACGCAAACGAGCCAGAGTGTCGGAGTCGCCAATCAACAATGCAATTTCAGATACACTGGTTTGCAGACCATAGAAGTCATCAACGATTTTATCTATGTTCGCTTCAATTACAGGCTTGAAGGATTGAAGCGCTCTGACATCCGCCAAGGTAAAAGAGAATAAGGATTTGCGAAAATCAATCTCAAGCTCAGTGATCCGCATTTGTTCAAAAAGCGTTTGCTCCGTTTGCAGCATAATAACTCCCTCATCGCGTAAATGATGAAAAGCATCCTTGCCTTTGGTTACGCCGTGTTATGACGGTTAAACGCGGATAAGTGCACTAAGGATATTTACCAAGTTAAGTCGAAAACTACCCGATTTTCAAATTGATGAGGCGGTGTGAGTAAGATTATTAATAGTACGAGATGAAATGAGAGCAATAAAAAAGCCGGAACTGAGTCCGGCTTTTAAAGAGTGGGGGTTAGGGATTAAACGCGTTCGAAAACGGTCGCAATACCTTGGCCTAAACCGATACACATAGTCGCTAAGCCTAAGGTCGCATCTTTGTGTTCCATCAGGTTGATCAGCGTCGTTGAAATACGCGCACCAGAGCAACCCAGTGGATGGCCAAGTGCGATAGCACCACCGTTGAGGTTAATCTTCTCATCGACCACATCCAACAAGCCTAAATCTTTCACGCAGGGTAAAGATTGGGCGGCAAAGGCTTCGTTCAGTTCGATAACATCCAAATCATTAACAGTGATGCCTGCGCGAGCCAGAGCTTTTTGAGTAGCAGGTACTGGACCGTAACCCATGATTGCCGCGTCACAACCTGCAACCGCCATTGAGCGGATACGGGCACGGATTGGTAGACCTAAAGCGCGCGCTTTAGACTCTTCCATGACTAACATAGCCGAAGCGCCGTCAGATAATGCCGAAGAGGTACCGGCAGTCACTGTACCGTTTGCTGGGTCGAATACTGGGCGCAGCGCCGCTAATGATTCCATTGAGGTTTCTGGACGAATCACTTCGTCGTGCTGCACTTTAATCAGCGCGCCGTTAGCATCATGGCCTTCGATGCCATAGATTTCCTTGGCAAAGCGGCCTTCAACAGTGGCCGCGTGAGCGCGTTGGTGTGAACGCACTGCAAAGGCATCTTGCTGCTCACGGGTAATACCGTGAAGCTTACCTAACATCTCAGCGGTTAAGCCCATCATGCCTGACGCTTTAGCGACGTTATTGGCTAAACCTGGGTGGAAGTCCACACCGTGGTTCATTGGCACGTGGCCCATGTGTTCAACACCACCAATGATAAAGGTGTCGCCCATGCCAGTCATAATTGCGCGAGCAGCTTGGTGGATGGCTTCCATTGAAGAACCACATAAGCGGTTGACTGTCACAGCGCCAGCCGTTTTCGGGATACCTGCAAGTAAAGATGCGTTACGGGCAATGTTGAAGCCTTGTTCTAGGGTTTGCTGCACGCAACCCCAAATAACGTCTTCAATAGTATTGGGATCTAATTGCGGGTTACGCAGTAATAGACCTTTCATTAGTTCGGCAGAGAGTGTTTCTGCACGTACATTACGGAACACCCCAGCCTTAGAACGGCCCATAGGAGTACGAATGCAATCTACGATAACAGCTTGTTTCATAATTAAATTCCTTTCCCGCTAATTAGGCTTGGTAGTAGCTACCGTTGTTGGCTGCAAGGGCACGCATGGCGTCGGTGACTTGATACAAACCACCTAAGTGAGCGTATTTGTCTGCTAAGGCGACAAAGTTCGCTACGCCCATAGTATCTAAGTAACGGAATACACCACCACGGAATGGAGGGAAACCTAAACCATAGACCAAGCCCATATCCGCTTCGGCAGGAGAAGCCACAATGCCTTCTTCTAAACAGCGAACGGTTTCGATAATCATTGGGATCATAGTGCGGGCGATGATTTCATCCGCATCGAATGCTTTTTGCTCACCAAAGGCGGCCTTCAGCAGCTCGTAGCTGGTTGGGTCGACATCTTTCTTTGGTTTACCACGGCTATCTACAGAGTAAGCGTAGAAACCTTTACCATTCTTCTGACCGAGACGCTTGTTCTCAAACATCACGTCAATCGCGTCATTGCCAGATTTGCCCATACGATCGGGGAAGCCTTCGGCCATTACCGCTTGCGCGTGGTGACCCGTGTCTAGGCCGACAACGTCTAGCAGGTAAGCAGGACCCATTGGCCAGCCGAATTGTTTTTCCATCACTTTATCGATAGCGGCAAAGTCGCCACCTTCGGCGAGCAGGCCGTTAAAGCCCGCAAAGTACGGGAAGAGTACGCGGTTAACGAAGAAACCCGGGCAATCGTTAACAACGATTGGGGTTTTACCCATTTTGCTGGCGTAGGCAACAACAGATGCGATGGTTTCTTCTGAGCTGTGCTCGCCACGAATAACTTCAACCAATGGCATTTTATGCACAGGGTTGAAGAAGTGCATACCGCAGAAACGCTCAGGCTTCTTCATGCTCTTCGCGAGCAGGTTGATTGAAATGGTTGACGTGTTAGAGGCGATAATCGCATCTTCACTTACGTACTGTTCAACTTCCGCCAGTACTTGTGCCTTCACTTTTGGATGCTCAACTACGGCTTCGACAACCACGTCAGCATGTTTTACTGGAGCATAGTCTAAGGCTGGAGTGATGTTGTTTAGCACCTTAGCCATTTTTTCTGGGGTAGAGCGGCCGCGAGCAACTTGTGCAGATAACAGTTTGGCGGCTTCGCCTAAACCTAAATCTAATGCCGGTTGAGCGATATCTTTCATCACGATTGGCGTGCCTTTGCTGGCGCTTTGGTAAGCGATACCGCCACCCATGATGCCAGCACCTAATACGGCGGCGCTTTTCACATCTTTGGCGAGTTTGCCCGCTTTCTTGGCCTTGCCTTTGACTAATTGGTCATTCAAGAAGATACCGATCAACGCCTTGGCAACATCGGTTTTCGCTAACTTGATAAACGCTTGATGTTCAATTTGTAGTGCATCGCTGCGGCCTTTGGTCGCAGCTTGTTCGACTACACTGACTGCCGCCATTGGTGCTGGGTAGTGTTTACCCGCAACCGCAAACACCATGCCTTTAGCTGTAGTGAAAGACATCATAGCTTCGAGTTTTGGTAGGGTCAGTGGTGACATCTTACGTTGGCGACGGGCTTGCCAATCAAGCTTTTCTGCAACTGCATCTTTTAGCATTTGAATAGCTGCGGCTTCTAAAGCCTCTGGCGCAACAACGGCATCAACCGCACCGACTTTTAAGGCATCTTCTGGACGCTGATCTTTTCCCGTGGTGATCCATTCTAGTGCGTTATCCGCACCAATCACACGTGGTAAGCGCACTGTGCCACCAAAGCCAGGGATGATGCCCAGTTTGGTTTCGGGCAGGCCGATTTTGGCTGTGGTGTCGGCGATACGGAAATCCGTTGCCAGAATAGTTTCACAACCGCCGCCTAGGGCAAAACCTTTAATCGCTGAAGCGGTTGGGAAAGGTAAATCTTCGAGTTTGTTGAATACGGCGTTGGCCTGTTCAACCCAAGAGAGCAGTACCGCATCATCCTGTGCGAATAAGCCTAAAAATTCAGTAATGTCGGCACCCACGATAAAGGTATCTTTACCTGAGGTCAGCACTAAAGCCTGAATGTTTGATTGTTGCTTAATGCTATCTAATGCGGCATCGAGTGAGGCGAGTGTTTCTCTGTCGAATTTGTTCACCGAACCGGGTGCGTTAAAGCACAGCTTGGCAATATTATCCTCGAGTAACTCAACCTGAATTGTAGGACTTTGGTAGATCATTGCTTGCTTCCTTTTGGCTTAAAAGTGATACCCACCATTATCTGTTGGTGTTAGTACGACTCTCTATCTCACAGCAGCTTCGGCCATCATTTGACCAGTTGTGTGCCAGTGTGCTTCGAAATTCGATAAATTACAACACCCAATTTAAACGACTGTTTAATTTCTTGTCGGCTAGAGTGAATTTTCAGCTTTGTGATACACTGCACAAAGTGTAGAAGTGCCAGATTACGCCAAAGAGTACATGGTGGGAATTTGTACTTTAGCGGTATTGCTCGCTGGCTAAATGGATAATTTTATTTTTAGAATTAAAAGCATAGGCTTAAATCGAGAATTTGCTAACCTGTGAAATCTCAGGGCGTTAGCGAAGGAAAACACTGAGCCTATATGGCTTAGTCAGATTTGCGGTTTTTTTATTAACGATCGTTCATTACAGGATATGACACATGGATCACTTGGCTCATCACTATCATGCCCACATCGCCGAGCTTAATCGTCGAGTCGCTGAAATTGTATCGCGTGAAGCATTATCAGGTTTAGTGATCCACTCGGGTCAGCCACATCGAATGTTTTTGGACGACATTAATTACCCTTTTAAAGCCAATCCCCACTTCAAGGCTTGGTTACCTGTGTTGGATAACCCTAACTGCTGGTTAGTGGTGAATGGTCGCGATAAGCCGCAACTGATTTTTTATCGCCCAGTGGATTTTTGGCATAAGGTGTCGGACGTGCCGGAGATGTTCTGGACCGAGCATTTTGAGATCAAGTTACTCACTAAGGCCGATAAGGTTGCCGAGCTATTGCCTAGCGATATTACCAACTGGGCTTATTTGGGTGAGCATTTAGATGTGGCTGAGGTACTGGGTTTCACCAGTCGCAATCCTGACTCTGTGATGAGCTATCTGCATTTCCATCGCACTACTAAAACCGAATATGAACTCGAATGTATGCGCCGTGCGAACCAGATCGCGGTGCAAGGGCATTTAGCGGCTAAAAATGCCTTCTATAACGGTGCGAGCGAGTTTGAAATTCAGCAGCAGTATTTATCTGCTGTGGGACAGGGCGAGAACGAAGTGCCCTACGGTAATATCATTGCCTTAAACCAAAATGCGGCGATTTTGCATTACACCGCGCTCGAGCATCAAAATCCGGCGCGGCGTTTATCTTTTTTAATTGATGCGGGAGCCAGTTATTTTGGCTATGCGTCGGATATTACTCGTACCTATGCGTTTGAGAAGAATCGCTTTGATGAATTAATCACTGCCATGAACAAGGCGCAGCTCGAACTGATCGATATGATGCGCCCAGGTGTGCGTTATCCCGATTTACATTTGGCGACCCATGGCAAAGTCGCACAAATGCTGTTGGATTTTGAATTAGCCACGGGTGATGCCCAAGGCTTAGTCGACCAAGGCATTACCAGCGCCTTCTTTCCCCACGGACTCGGCCATATGCTAGGCTTGCAAGTGCATGATGTGGGAGGTTTTGCCTTCGATGAGCGTGGTACCCATATTCCGGCCCCTGAGGCTCATCCGTTCCTGCGTTGCACCCGCATTTTGGCTCCAAACCAAGTGCTTACCATGGAGCCAGGTTTGTACATTATCGACACTTTACTCAATGAGCTAAAACAAGATAGCCGTGGCCAGCAGATCAATTGGCGCACCGTTGATGAGCTGCGACCTTTCGGTGGTATTCGTATCGAGGATAATGTGATTGTGCATCAAGATCGAAACGAAAATATGACCCGCGAACTGGGCTTAGCGTGAGTTTAGGGAGAGCGAGTGCTCGAAAGTTATCTGATACCGAGTGAAAATGTGCAGATAGAAGAAGAGATAAAGCATAGCCGCTTTATCTCTTTTCTATTTCATTGCACGAGTTTAGAACAATTGAAGTTAGTACTTACTGACATAAAGCGAGATTATCCCGGCGCCAGTCATTATTGCTATGCCTTTATTGCTGGAGCGCCTAACGACAGCATTGCCATCGGTTCGAGTGACGATGGTGAGCCAGCGGGCAGCGCAGGTCGTCCAATGCTTGCAGTATTACAAGGTGCGAATCTCGGTGAAGTCGGTGCCGTGGTGGTGCGTTTCTATGGCGGTACTAAGTTAGGCGTGGGCGGTTTAGTGCGTGCCTATACCTCGGGATTACGCCAAGGTTTAGGGCAATTGCCGACGCGAGTGAAGCAATTACGTTATCCGGCAAAACTGCATTGTGATTACACTCAATTAAGGGATGTTGAGCATTTACTGCAGCAGCTAGAAGCGGTGATCATCGATAAGCAATTTGCCGAAGCCGTTGATATCCATTTTGAAATAGGCAAACAGCAGCAGGGTATATTGAATGAATCGCTGGCAACTTTGAGTCAGGGCAGCCTGCGCGCAGAGTTTGAGCTGTGATGCCTGCGTAAATTATGCCAAAATATGCAAAATGCTGAAAATACCTTTGCAGCCAATGGAATAATTGAACACGCGGAATGCAATACAAAACCATAATAAGAATCATAGGTCTGCTTATCGGCCTGTTCTCCATCACTATGCTGCCGCCAGCCTTAATCGCCATTTGGTATAACGATGGCGGTGGTACTGCGTTTATTCAGGCATTTTTTGTCAGCTTATTTATCGGTTTTTGGCTCTGGTATCCTAATCGTCGCTGCAAAGAGGAATTGCGAACCCGCGAGGGGTTTCTGATTGTGGTCCTGTTCTGGACCGTTCTTGGCTCCATCGGTGCTTTACCTTTTATCTTCTCAAGCCAGCCCGATCTCAGCTGGACCGACAGTTTTTTCGAATCATTCTCCGCACTGACCACCACGGGAGCCACAGTCATTGTCGGACTGGACTCCTTGCCTAAGGCCATTCTGTTTTATCGACATATGCTGCAATGGCTCGGCGGTATGGGGATCATCGTTTTAGCCGTGGCGATTCTGCCTGTGCTGGGCGTTGGGGGCATGCAGCTGTATCGCGCTGAGATTCCTGGCCCTGTGAAGGACAGTAAGATGACGCCGAGGATTGCCGAAACGGCCAAGGCGTTATGGTACATCTATCTATTGCTAACCATTGCCTGTGCTGGCGCTTATTGGCTCGCGGGAATGAGCGTTTTCGATGCCGTGTGTCACTCGTTTTCGACCATCGCCATCGGGGGCTTTTCGACCCACGATGCCAGTATGGGATACTTCGACAGCTCAGTGATCAACCTGATTTGCGTGTTCTTTTTGATTGTCTCTGCGGTGAACTTTAGTGTGCACTTTGCGGCATTTTCGCGCCGCGGGATCAATTTTAGAGTCTATTTTCGAGATACCGAGTTCAAGATGCTGGTGGCGATTCAGTTGGTGCTGACGGCGATTTGTTTCTTAACCCTTTATCACTCAGGGATTTATGATTCGCCAGAGGAAACCTTAGATCACGCCTTATTCCAAGCGGTTTCGGTGGCGACGACCGCCGGCTTTGGTACCGAAAGCTTCCATATGTGGCCGCTGTTCCTGCCGATTCTGTTGATTTTCTCAAGCTTTATCGGTGGTTGTGGTGGTTCAACTGCGGGCGGGATTAAGGTGATCCGGGTTATCCTGCTGCTGTTGCAAGGTTCACGCGAACTTAAACGCCTCGTTCACCCTAAGGCGATGTTCTCGATTCGTATCGGCTCCAAGGCATTACCTGACCGAGTTGTCGATGCCGTGTGGGGATTTTTCTCCGCCTACGCCTTAGTCTTCGTGCTGTGTATGTTAGCGCTGATGGCTATGGGGCTGGATGATATTACCGCCTTTAGTGCTACGGCAGCCTGCTTAAATAACCTCGGTCCGGGTCTTGGGGAAGTTGCGAGTAACTACGCCAGTATTGGTGATGGTGCTAAATGGGTGCTGGTGGTAGCCATGTTATTTGGTCGCCTCGAAGTCTTTACCTTGCTGATTTTGTTCACGCCAACTTTCTGGAGGGATTAACATGCAGACACTAATCATCTATTCGACAATTGATGGCCAAACACTGGAAATCTGCCGCAAAATCAAAACGCTTGCCGAACAAGCGGGTGAGCAGGTGTCTTTAGTGACCCTAGAACAAGCCGAAGCCTTAAGCCTTGCTGATTTCGATAAAGTGTTGATTGGTGCGAGCATTCGTTATGGCAAACATAGGCCCGATCTCTACCAGTTTGTGAATCGCAATCATGCGGTGCTGGACAGTAAAATCAACGGCTTCTTTACCGTGAATGTGGTGGCGCGCAAGCCATTAAAGAACACGCCAGAAACCAATCCTTACATGCAAAAGTTCCTCAAATTATCTCTGTGGCAGCCACAGCAATTGGCGGTGTTTGCGGGCAAAATTGATTACCCTAAATACGGTTTATTCGACCGTACTATGATCCGTTTCATCATGTGGATGACTAAGGGACCAACCGATCTGAAGGGCACCTTCGAGTTTACCGACTGGGATAAAGTCGAAGCCTTTGGGGCACACTTTAGCAAGCTGTAAAAATGATAAAGCCCTAGTCTCTGCTAGGGCTTTATTGTTACCGCCTGACGCGATTTATACGGCGCAGTAACGGCTGTGGAGAATCGAAATCACTTGGGTGACTTGCTCATTCTTAAGCTTGTAATACACAATCTGCGAGCTCTTACGGGTATCGACTAAGTCTTCGGCTCGTAACACCGCCAAATGCTGTGATAGCGCCGACTGGCTCAAGGGCACAGTTGCATTCAGCTCGGTTACGCTCAGCTCTTTATCCAGCAATAGGCACAAAATCATTAAGCGATAAGGATTCGCTATGGCTTTGAGCCATTTAGCCGCACTTTCCGCATTAGTTACCATTGCATTTACATCAATATCATTTTGCATAAGGTACTCACTTTATCGCTTTTGATTAGATAATTCTAATTGAACATATTTCTATACGCAATCATACTGCTCGGCAATTCAGATCTCAATTTTTGCATTTCAGAATATGAGACAACGCTGATTTGTGATCCTATCAGGGGTTTATTTAACCAATGATTGCCACAATGGTGACATATTTTAATTGAACGGGAATACCCCATGACACGCATTCTGGTGCTTTATTTTACCCGTGGTGGCCATACGGCCAAGATAGCGAATGCGATTACGCAACAACTCACGCTGCGTGGCGCCAAGGTGGACTTGGTGGATATCAATAGTGCGGCGGCAACCAAGATTAACTGGCCCGATTATCAACTGGTGGTGCTAGGGGCTTGTGTGCTCTATGGCACCTACGATAAGAGTGTATTTCAGTTTATAGAGCAACACGCTCCGGCCTTAAGTGCGTTGCCAAACAGTTTCTTCTGCGTCAACGTGGTGGCGCGTAACCCTGAGAAACGCATCCCTGAGAACAACAAATACCTGCAAAAATTCATCGCGTTATCACCTTGGACTCCCGCCGATTTGAAGATTATCGCCGGTAAGGTGGATTACCCCTCGTGGCCCTGGTACGACAGACTGATGATCCAGTTGATTATGAAAATCACCAAAGGACCAACGGATCCTAAGGCGGTGATCGATTATACCGACTGGGAAGATGTGAAGGTCTATGCCGATCATCTGCTAACCTTGGCCGAGGTTGCAGAACCCGCCTAATAAAAATGCGCTCTGTGAGCGCATTTTTAGTTTTTGACTATACGACTAGTATTTCCAAAAACTGGGATGGAACAGTACTGCCACGGTTAGAATCTCTAAGCGGCCGAGCAACATACCCAAAGAAAGCGCCCATTTAGCCAAATCGGGCAGCGTCGAGAAGTTACCCGCTGGACCAATGATGGGGCCAAGCCCAGGGCCAACGTTGGTGACTGCGGTTATTGCGCCGGTAAAGCTGGTCATAGGGTCTAGCCCAGTCAGCACCAGAATCACCGAAAGCCCAACAATCACAAACATAAACAGCAGCACAAAGGTGATCAGTGAGCGCACAATATCTTCACTAATCAGACGGTTGTTATAGCGCTCCCGGAAGATGCCATTGGGATGGCATTGCTGCTTTAACTGCTCGCGCATAATGGCGCCGGCAATTTGGAAGCGGAAGATTTTAATCCCGCCAGAGGTGGAGCCCGAGCAGCTACCGACAAACATTAAGAATAAAAACGCGATATTCGCAAACGCGCCCCAGGCGCCGTAGTCGGTTAAACCATAACCTGTGGTGGTGACCACTGAAACCACGTTAAAGCTGGAGAGGCGCAGCGCGTCGATAAGGGCGATATCCCGCGTTTGCCAGAGCCAGAAGCCAATAAAACAAGACACAAAAGTGAGGAAAAACAAGAAGCCTTTGACTTGAGCATCGTTCCAGACGGTAAAGTCTCGCTGTTGGATCATCTGCACAAACATCAGTAGGGGTAAGCCTCCCGCCGCCATAAACACAACGCCAACCCAATGGGCTGAATTCGAAAACGCCGCCATCGAGTTATCTGAGGTCGAATAGCCCCCCGTCGACAGTGTGGTCATCGCATGGTTAATGGCTTGAAACCAAGTCATGCCTGCAAGATGGTAGGCAACGCAGCACATCACGGTCAGCAAGATATAGATAAAAAATAGATGCTTAGCCATGTTTTGGGTGCGGGGCACCGCCTTATCGCTCCAATCCGATGACTCGGTGCGGAACAGCCGCATACCACCGACGTTTAAGAAGGGCAGAATCGCTACCGCCATCACGATAAAGCCAATACCGCCGAGCCATTGCAACAACGAGCGCCAGATTAAGATACTGTGGTCCATAGTATCTAAGCCCGAGAGCACGGTTGAACCTGTAGTGGTAATGCCGGACATGGTCTCGAAGAAGGCGTCTGTATAGCCAATGCCGTGGTACAAGGTAAAAGGCATGGCGGCAAATAGGCTCACGATTAGCCAAGTGAGGCTGGTGAGCAGAAACATATCGCGAATATTGAGGTTAATGGTTTTGCTCTGGCCGTTATGTAAACAGAGGCTGGCGCAAATCCCTGTGACTAAAGCCGACAGCATGAAAGCGCCCACGGTTTCCTCACCGTTGAACACGGCAAGGAGTAGGGGCGCTAACATAAAGGCTGTTAACATCGACAGAAACAGCCCCAAAATAAACAATAGCGGTCTAAAGTTCAGCATAAGATGATGACTTAGAAGAAGAAGGCGCTAGGTTGGAACAGTTTCTCGACTTCGCCGACAAACTTTTTGTTCACGAGGAACAGAATCACGTGATCCCCTTGTTCTATCACTGTCTTGTCGTGGGCCATTAGCACTTCTTCGTTACGCACTATGGCGCCAATGGTGGTTCCCGGCGGCAGCTTGATATCGCCAATCGCCTTGCCAACGACCTTAGAAGTGCTGGAGTCGCCATGGGCAATGGCTTCAATCGCTTCGGCGGCGCCGCGGCGTAAGGAATACACGTTACAGATATCGCCTTGGCGGATGTGGGTTAGTAAGGCTGAAATCGTCGCCTGCTGGGGTGAAATCGCAATATCGATATTCGCTTCCTGCACAATATCTACATAGGCTTCGCGCTGGATCAGCACCATCACCTTTTTCGCCCCCATGCGTTTAGCGAGCAGGGCGGACATGATGTTGGCTTCATCGTCGTTGGTGACGGCAATAAACACGTCAGTTTGGTCGATATGTTCTTCGAGCAGCAACTCTTGATCTGAGGCGTCTCCACAAAATACTGTCGTGTTTTCAAGCTGCTCAGAGAGCGTTTCGGCGCGTTCAAACTTATGTTCAATCAGCTTGACTGAGTGGGTGCGTTCGAGGCGTTTAGCCAGGCCTAAGCCGATGTTACCACCGCCAGCAATCATGATATTGCGGTAGGAGTTATCCAGCTTTTGCATTTCACTCATCACCGCGCGGATATGGCGACTGTCAGCCACGAAAAACACTTCGTCATCGGCTTCGATAATAGTCGTACCGCGGGGCATGATAGGGCGACCTTGGCGGAAAATCGCCGCCACCCGGGTATCAATATTTGGCATATGCTCGCGAAGCGCGGCCAAGGCATTACCGACCAAAGGGCCGCCGTAATAGGCGCGAACCGCAACTAAACTTAAGCGGCCTTCGGCAAATTCGAGCACTTGCAGTGCCCCTGGATATTCAACCAAACGTTGAATGTAAGCGGTCACTAACTGCTCAGGTGCGATAAGTTCATCGATCACAAAACCACCGCGAGGGCGCCCCTCACTATTTTTGGTTTCACTGTCGATAAATAATTTATCGCGCATCGCCAGATAAGGTTCGGAGCGAATACGGGCGATTTTAGTCGGTGTACCAAATAGGCTGTAGGCCATCTGGCAGGCGACCATGTTGCATTCATCGCTGTTGGTCACAGCAATCAGCATGTCGGCATCTTCGGCGCCAGCCTCTTTTAGAACATCGGGGTGGGCACCGTGGCCCGCCACGACGCGAAGGTCATATTTATCCTGCAGGGCGCGTAATCTGGATTTGTCGCTATCGACTATGGTGATATCGTTGTTTTCACCCACCAAATTTTCGGCCAAGGTTCCTCCGACTTGACCCGCACCTAATATGATAATTTTCATGGCCTTGCTTACTTCCTAATGGGTCGCTTTCAATAAACGGGCGTAATAAAACCCATCCATGTTGTGTTGTCCCGGCGTGATTTGCCAACCTATATCTTGGCTTGAAGCCTGCTGGGCAAGTGTGTCTAGCTTAGCATCTGCGGTTCTGGCTAAAAATGCACTAATTTGGTCTCGATTTTCCTGCGGCAAAATAGAGCAAGTTGCATACAGGAGTGTGCCACCGGGTTTGAGCCACTTCCAGCAGTGATCGAGAATTTGTCTTTGCAGCTCAGCCAGTTCTTCGATGTCATGGTTTTTACGTAACCATTTGATATCGGGATGACGGCGGATAACGCCGGTCGCCGAGCAAGGCGCGTCCAGTAAGATACGATCAAACTGTTCACCCTGCCACCATGAGTCGATGTTGGCTGCATCGCCATGAATAACTTCCGCTTTTAATGACAAACGGTCAAGGTTCTGTTGCACGCGCTCGAGACGTTTAGCATCGAAATCGACGGCGACCAGTTGGATGCTAGGTTCAAGTTCGAGTAAATGGCAGCTCTTGCCGCCCGGTGCCGCGCAGGCATCGAGGACCAGTTCGTTGGCTTGCGGAGCCAGTAAGGTCGCGGCCCATTGGGCGGCGCCATCTTGCACCGATGCTGCTCCTTCGTGGAAGCGCGGCAATGTCGCTACATCCTTAGGATGGGTCAGCAGTATGGCATCCTCACTGAGGCCAGCACTGGCTTCTATCTCTAGCTCACTCAGGGCGGCAAGATATGCATCGCGGCTTTGGGAGAGGCGATTGTTACGTAGCCACATGGGGGGGCGTTCATGGCTTTGCTGGATTATCTCTTGCCAATTATCGGGATAGGCGGCTTTTAAGCGCTTAATTAACCAGCCAGGCGTGTTGTAGCTTAAGGTCTCTGACTCAGTGCTTAGCGGCGTTAATTGGCGCTGAATATTACGCAGCACGCCATTGACGACCTTTACCATGCCCTCAAATTTTAACTGACGACAAGCCTCGGCGGTTTCGGAGATGGCGGCATGGCTTGGAATGCGGGTGAAGTAAAGTTGATAACAGCCAACAATTAATAGCTGGTGGATGATCCTTTGCTTACCTTTCAGTGGTTTAGCCAAACACTCTGCCACGCGTTTTTCGATCTGCGGCAAGGTGCGCATCACGCCGTAGCAGAGCTCTGCGAGCAGGGCTTTATCTTTACCACTGGCTAGATGTTTTTGCTGTTCCGGCAGGGCAACTGAAAGTGACACGCCTTTCTCTAAGACTTCGAAGATGGCTTTGGCCGCCAGTGCACGCAAGTTCATCATTATTGCGCCTCGTGATTAAGACGAGTATTTGGGGTAAACCAGTCGCCGCGGGCGTTGAGTATATCGGCTACGCTGAGTGGTTTCTTACCGGGTAATTGCATGCTGAGCAGAGTTAACACACCATCGCCGGTGGCGACTTCAATGCCTTTTTTACTGGCGCTGATAATAGTGCCGGGGGCGGCATTGCTGCTGGTGGTACTGACTTGGGTCTGCCACACCTTGATGGTATTGCCTTGGTGCTCAAAATAGCTCACAGGCCAAGGATTGAAGGCGCGGACTTCTTGCCATAACTGAGTCGCAGATTTGCTCCAATCGAGCCTCGCTTCCTCTTTACTGAGTTTTTCGGCGTAGTTCGCTAAGGCTTCATCTTGTTTTTCAGCCGTTAGGGTACCGTTGGCTAAGCCTTCGAGTGCTTGCAGTAGCGCGTCTGGCCCCTGCAGAGCTAACTTCTCGTAAAGGGTGGCGGAAGTATCATCATCTTCAATCGGTAAATAGGTTTTCAGCAGCATGTCGCCGGTATCTAGGCCAACATCCATTTGCATTATAGTCACGCCAGTTTCTTTATCGCCGGCCCACAACGCGCGTTGAATCGGCGCTGCACCGCGCCAGCGTGGCAGAATAGAACCGTGAACATTGATACAGCCTAAACGCGGCGTGTCGAGCACCACTTTTGGCAGAATCAAGCCGTAGGCGACTACCACCATAATATCGGCGTTGAGGGCGGCAAGTTCTTGCTGGGCGGGTTCTTTACGCAGTGAACCTGGCTGATAAACCGGAATATCGTGGCTGACTGCGAGCTCTTTAACTGGGCTGGCGGTGAGTTTTTTACCGCGCCCTGCGGGTCTATCCGGCTGAGTGTAGACGGCAATCACATTGTGATCTGAGTTAATCAGCGCCTGTAAATGGCGAGCGGCGAAATCCGGTGTTCCGGCGAAGATGATGTTCAATGGTTTCAAATCTGATCCTAATGCTTATTTGGCGTCCTGTCTGGCCGCTTTTTCAAGTTTCTGTTTGATCCGTTGGCGCTTCAATGGCGACAGGTAATCGACAAATAACTTACCTTTCAGGTGATCCATTTCATGCTGAATACAAATAGCAAAAAGCTCATCGGCTTCAACGGTGAATTCATTACCATGTCTATCCAGTGCCTTGACGGTAACAAACTCGGCGCGGTCGACCTTGGCATAGATACCGGGAACCGACAGACAACCCTCTTCGTTACAGAAATCACCGCTACTGGCAATAATTTCGGGATTGATAAAGACTTTAGGACGATCGACCTCGTCTTGTAAATCCATCACGATCAGTTGTTTATGATAGTCGACCTGGGTTGCTGCCAGACCAATCCCTTTTTCTTGGTACATGGTCTCGAACATATCATCGATTTGCGTTTGCAACTCAGCAGTAAACTCTGTGACCGGGGTCGCTTGAGTTCGCAATTTTTCATCGGGAAAGCGTAAAACTTTTAATAGTGCCATACTTAAACTCTTAACAAGTCTGTCAAATCTCAATCAGTTGGTTATACTGACTGAGGCTAATGGGCTAATTTTAATCTTTAGTGCCTATCAATAACAGTAAAAGCTCGATTTAAGAGCTAAACAACATGGACCGCACCATGAAACGGCTAATTTTACTTGCGTTAATGACATTTAATTGCACGTTGGTTTCCGCTGATACACTCACGCTGAAAGCAGGGCATCCCGAGTCATATGTGGTAAAGAAGGGCGATACCCTTTGGGATATCTCGGCCACCTTTTTAAATGACCCTTGGAAGTGGCCACGTTTATGGGATGTTAACCCCCAGATTGCTAACCCTCATTTAATTTACCCTGGCGATCAGCTCACTTTAGTCTTTATCGATGGTCAACCCCGATTAGTGCGTAATGGCGCTAACGAGGGAAAACCCCATATTCGCAAAACCCCTGAGGGACGCGTGATTGCTAAGAGCAATGCGGTGCCTGCGGTTGATTTAGCGTTAATCCAAAACTATCTGGTGCAAAACCGTGTGGTCGATGCCGACTGGTTTGCACAGCAACCTATGGTGCTCGCGGGTGAGAGCCCTTCACGTCACCATGTGGTTGGCGATGTGATTTATATCGATAGCGAACTACCCTTAAACCAAAAGCTGGGTATGTATGAACGCGGTCGTGACTTCTTCAATAAACAAACGGGTGAAGCCTTAGGACAAGAAGCGATTCTGGCGTCTACTGGCCAAGTGATTGAATCTGGCAAAGTGTCTAAGGTCAAAATCCTCAGCAACTACCGTGAAACCAAGGCGGGTTTTAGGGCGTTGCCTATGGAAGACGAAGCCTTAATGTCGGCCTATTTTACGCCAAAACCTGCCGAGCTTAAGACGCCGGCGACCGTACTAGCGATTGAATCCACCATGCGCGAGGCGGGTAAGCTCAATGTGGTGTACCTAGATAAAGGCACACAGGATGGTGTTGAGCCAGGTGAAGTGTTCTCCATTTACCGCGATGGCGAAGAGATTGTGATTAATAACGATGGTCAACCCGTACCTGCAGCCGAGCGCACAGCCTATGACAATGTGGTGGCGTCACTGTCGTCAGATCGCGCCATCAAGATGCCCGATATTTACCATGGCAAGCTCTTAGTCTTTAAAGTGTTTGATAAAGCGAGCTTAGGATTGATTGTCTCGACTGAACGTTCTGTACGTGTCGACGATAAATTAATTGCGCCAGACTCCTTAGCCTTTAGAGGTGAATAATCCCTGAACATTTGGTCGATTGGTTAATTGTTAATGCGGTATCTGGGCTAGGACCCGCTCGGACACAACAATTATTAACGCACATGGATGTGGACGACCTCAGGCAAAGATTGGAGCATGAGAGACACTCGCTCCCTTTGTCTGGCAATCTACTCCATAGCTTAATTATTGATTATCAAAGGGTCGATGCAGCCCTCGAATGGCAACAACGGTCTGAACTACACCACCTCGTTTGTTTTACCGATCCCCTTTATCCTCCATTACTCAAACAGTTACCCGATCCTCCAAGCGTCTTATTTATCAAAGGATATGTTGAGGCGCTGTTGTTCCCATCGCTTGCTATAGTGGGGAGCCGTAATGCGTCTCCCGGTGGATTACAGGTTGCTTATCAGTTAGCTCGAGAGATGTCCGCGCTAGGATTTAGTATCTGTAGTGGCATGGCGATGGGGATAGATGGTGCGGCCCATAAAGCCTGTGTTGACCACGGAGGCAGAACGCTTGCGGTGCTCGGAACCGGGATTGATATTATTTATCCGCGTCGACATAAGCAGCTTTATGAGGATATTCAGCACCAAGGCTGTATAATAAGCGAGTTTTGGCCGGATATCGGGCCTTTTGCGGGTAATTTCCCGAAACGAAACCGCATTATTAGCGGTCTTTCTTTAGGTACGCTGGTGGTTGAAGCTTGCCGTAAGAGTGGTTCACTCATCACCGCTAGGTTGGCCATGGAGCAGGGGCGTGAGGTCTTTGCGGTTCCGGGCTCGATTCTCGGCGGCTTTCATCAAGGCTGCCATGATTTATTACGGGATGGGGCAAAACTTGTGGAGAGTGCGGCCGATATAGTGGAAGAGCTGGTAAGTTTGACGGCGTTTCACCTTGAAGAAGTCAACACTCGCCACCATATACAGCAAGGTGAGATTTGTGATTTGCCATTTTCATCGCTGTTAGCTAGTGTAGGTTATGAAACTACAACAATTGATGCTGTAGTCGAACATAGTGGGAAAACGATAGATCTGGTGTTAGAACAAATGCTTGAACTTGAGTTGCAAGGTTGGGTTGTTGCAGTACCCGGTGGTTACGTCAGAGTAAAGAGGAGCTAGCCATGTTTGATATCCTCATGTATCTATTTGAAAACTATGTTCACAGTGAAGTTGAACTGTTAGTGGATGAAGACGAGTTAACCAAGGAACTCACTCGTGCTGGTTTTCACCAGTCAGAGATTTTGAAAGCCTTAACTTGGTTGGAGCGTCTGGCTGAGTTGCAGGAAGGGGATAAGCCTTACCTGTGCAATCATGATCAGCATTCATTTCGGATTTACACCAAAGAAGAAATGGAAAAGCTGGACGTGGAATGCCGTGGATTCCTGCTATTTTTAGAGCAAGTGAAAGTGCTGAATGTCGAAACCCGTGAGATGGTAATCGACAGAGTTATGGAACTCGATGAGCCTGCCTTGATCCTCGAAGATCTTAAGTGGGTGATTCTGATGGTGCTCTTTAATGCGCCCGGCCATGAGTCCGCCTATGAGCAAATGGAAGATTTAATTTTTGAGCAGCCTGAAGAAGGTCGGCTACATTCTTAAGCGTTGCGATGTGATGAATAATGAGAAAGGAGGCTAGTCCTCCTTTTTTGATGCCATAAGCTTGTTAATACCTGTGTGGTGAGTTATCTGCGGATTAGACGCAATGACTGGTGGTAATGATTATGTCTAAGATCGATGAACAACTATTTAGTGCCCATGAGCACGCACTGGAAAAAGAATTTGAGCTATGCCCTGAGTGTGGCAGCGAGTTGTCGGTAAAACATAGCAAACATGGGAGTTTTATTGGTTGTAACAACTATCCCACCTGCCAATATACCCGTCCCTTAGTGCAGCATGAATCGATTGAAACCCAAGTGATTGAGGGTTCCAAGTGTCCCGAGTGTGGTCATGAGCTGGCGGTCAAATCGGGGCGTTTTGGTATCTTTATCGGTTGCACTCAATACCCCAGTTGTACCCACATAGAAAGGCCAGATCAGGAGAGCGATAAACCTGAGGTGGCATGTCCCGAATGCAAAACTGGCAAGCTTGAGCATCGTACCAGCCGTTTTGGTAAGAGTTTTTATGCCTGCAGTGCGTATCCCAAATGCAAATTCATCGTGAATTATCCCCCCGTTGCTGAAACTTGCCCGAGTTGTGGCTTTGGTATTTTAGTCGAGCGTAAAGGGGCCGCGGGGATGCGTTTAGAATGTCCGCAAAAAAGCTGTAAATACAAACGCGCGCTTTAGTGTGATCTGGCTCTAAAGATTTGGTCGTATAAACACCCTTGGGTATAATCCCCCATCGACCACGGATGGGGTGGCCAAGCGCTAAAAAAGCCAAAACGTGTTTGTAGAAATCGATTCAATTCATAAGGTGATATTAAGATGTTACAGCTGCACCCATCTGAAATTAAAGACATAGTGCTTAACGGCGGCGTTATCGCTTATCCCACTGAAGCCGTTTATGGTTTGGGCTGCGATCCCGACAACGACACCGCCATCCAAAAATTACTCGCGGTAAAGCAACGTCCTTGGCAGAAGGGGCTTATCTTAGTGGCGAGCGAGTTTTCCCAATTAGTGGATTATGTCGATGAGTCACAGTTGAGCGTCGAGCAACTCGAGTTTGCTTTTTCTAAATGGCCAGGCCCCTTTACCTTTGTAATGCCGATTAAGCCGCATGTTTCGCGCTATTTATGTGGTGAGTTTGATTCTATCGCCGTGCGTGTCTCCGCCCATGAAGGGGTGCGAGCCTTATGCCAAGCTTTAGGTAAACCACTGGTCTCGACTAGCGCCAATTTAGCCGGCGAAGATCCTGCGCTCAGCGGTGATGAAATTCTTAATGCCTTTGAGGGTAAGATTGATGCCTTAGTGTTAGGGTCATTAGGCGAACAGCGTCAACCCTCCACCATTATTGATGCCCGCAGCGGTAAGATATTACGTAACGGACAATAACTGATTTATAACGCAAAGGATAAAAGCAGATGAGCGTGCCAGATGCGACAGTGGTAAAAGCATTTTTACTCGATTTACAGAATCGAATTTGTGCGGGTCTTGAGCAGTTGGATGGGCAAGCAAGCTTTGCGGCCGATTCATGGACACGCACCGAAGGCGGTGGCGGTACCAGTCGTGTCTTAACCCAAGGTGCGGTATTCGAGCAAGCTGGGGTGAACTTTTCCCATGTAACAGGTGCGGCCATGCCTGCATCAGCAACGGCTCATCGCCCAGAATTGGCGGGTCGTAGTTTTGAGGCCATGGGCGTTTCTTTAGTGATTCACCCTAAAAACCCTTATATTCCAACTACCCATGCTAACGTGCGTTTCTTTATTGCCCATAAAGACGGCGCGGATCCCGTTTGGTGGTTTGGTGGTGGTTTTGACTTAACGCCTTACTATCCTTTCGAAGAAGACGTGCGTGAGTGGCATCAAACCGCTAAAAATCTGTGTCTGCCCTTTGGCGATGATGTATATCCTAAATATAAGAAGTGGTGTGATGAGTATTTCTTCCTGCCACATCGTAACGAAACCCGCGGCGTAGGCGGATTGTTTTTCGATGACTTGAACCAAGCAGGCTTTGATAAGAGTTTCGATTTTATGCAAGCGGTGGGGAATGGCTTCTTAACCGCTTATGCGCCGATTGTTGAGCGCCGTAAAGAGACGCCATATGGCGAGCGTGAGCGTGAGTTCCAGTTATATCGTCGCGGCCGTTATGTTGAGTTCAATCTGGTATACGACAGAGGTACCTTGTTCGGCCTGCAAACTGGTGGTCGCACTGAGTCCATTTTGATGTCAATGCCGCCATTGGTACGCTGGCAATATGCTTATACGCCAGAGGCGGGTAGCCCAGAGGCAGAGCTTTACGATAACTACCTCAAACCTCGAGATTGGGTATAAGCACGCGACTGAGTATTAATATGAGTCGCGTAATCAGTACTTTACTGATTACGCATATGATCAGCCAGAGTTGAAATCGCCTCATAGATAGCGGCGCGATGTTCTGGCTTTTTTATATGTTTTTCAATGGCAAACTTCATGCAAAATAGCCATTGATCCCGCATTGTCTCATCAACAGCAAAGGGCATATGCCGAGCGCGCAATGCGGGATGACCATACTTTTGCTGATATAACTGCGGGCCGCCGAGCCAACCACTTAAAAATTCATAGAGCTTTTGTTCCGACTCCGCAATCGGTGCACGGTGAATCGCGAATAAAGCTTGTGTTTCTGTTGAGCTTGCCATTTTCTGATAGAAACTATGGGCAATCGCGCGGATCACTTTGTCACCACCAATTAAATCATAGGCATTTGACTGATTCGGATCCCTGTCATCCGGTACGCTTGTGTGTTTACTAAATATCTTTTTAAGCCAGTTCATAGGTCTAACTGCATTGCTGTCTACAATATCGATGCGCGCATTATAGCCTGAATGCCACGGTGAAACAGAAGGCTAAAGTCAGGTGCAACAACTTAGGCTCGCCATTAGGCTGTGCTACCGCCTAAAAGCACGCTAGACTGCAAGCCAATCACAGCCAATAGAATCCCGCAGATGACAGATATGCCTTCAGTAACTACGCCAGCGCTTGATCGATATGCCGTATTTGGCAATCCGATCGGTCACAGTAAATCGCCCTTTATCCATGGACAGTTTGCGTCCCTTACGCAGCAGCCTTTGAGTTATGAAGCGATTCTGGCGCCCATCGATGGTTTTGAAGCGAGTTTACGAGCATTTTTTCAGGCGGGAGGAAAGGGCGCGAATGTGACAGTTCCCTTTAAAGAGCAAGCCTTTGCTCTCTGCGACAGCCTAAGTGCCGAAGCGACGCTGGCGGGGGCGGTCAATACCCTAAGCTTGTTGGCCGATGGCACTATTTATGGTGATAACACCGATGGTTTGGGGCTGGTGGCCGATCTTATTCGCCATCTCGGCAGTTTGCAGCATAAGCGGGTGCTCTTGGTGGGGGCTGGTGGCGCGGCGCGCGGCTGTATCTTGCCATTGCTTAAGGCTGAAGTGGGTCAACTAGTCATCACTAACCGCACTCAAAGTAAGGCGCAGGCCTTAGTGGATATTTTTAGCCAAGTACAAGAAGGGCGCTACTGCGATAAACTCCAGGCGATGTCGATGCCTGAGTTGTCGGGGGAGTACGATTTAGTGATTAACTCGACCTCAGCGAGTCTAGCGGGAGAGTTACCGCCACTACCATTGTCCATCATCGGCAACAAAACGGCTTGCTACGATATGATGTATGGCGCAAAACCAACGGCATTTAATCAATGGGCTGTGCAACAGGGCGCAGCGCAAGTGATTGATGGACTGGGTATGCTTGTCGGTCAGGCGGCAAAGAGTTTTGCGCTCTGGCGTGGCGTCGAGCCAGATACCTCAGGAGTGCTTAAATTGCTCAGGGACAAACTACAGGCCGACGCGCAATAGAGGCTCAAGAGGAAGATAAGATGAATCAGAGTATTTTATTCCCCGATCTGCAACATTGGGATGAAACCCAAAAGCACATTTGCTTTATTGCCCAGCAGCAGGGAATGAATATTAAGTGTTATATCAGCGCGCAGAAGCTGGCGCAGTTAAATGACTTTTCGCCCCAGCCTAATAGCGATGAAGCGGCCGCCATGTTAGCGCTATTTGATGCGGTGCGATTCGATGCGGAAGAAATGGCTGAAGCCTTAATTGAAGCAGAAGAGTTTGATGAGTTTGGCGCAGTGCACTTAGGCTAAGAGCAAAATAAACAAGATGGCAGCCTAAACACTGCCATCCCAATTTAATAGAAACACTACTCTGGCTGAGGTTCTGCCAAGTATTCATTTTTCAAGCGCACATAGTTATCCGCGGATTCAGGTAAAAACTTCAATTCCGCTTCGGTTAAAGGTCGCGCCTGTTTTGCAGGGCTGCCGACATATAAGTAGCCGCTCTGCAACACCTTACCCGGCGGTACTAACGAACCTGCACCTAAAATCACATCATCTTCTAATATGGCACCGTCGAGGATAATCGCGCCCATCCCGACTAAAACACGATTGCCAACCTTGCAGCCATGCAACATCGCCTTATGCCCAATCGTCACATCATTACCAATGAGCAGTGGATGACCTTCTGGACGAGAAGCGGATTTACGGGTCACGTGCAATATGCTGCCATCCTGTACATTGGAGCGCTTACCAATACGAATATGGTTTACGTCACCACGCGCCGCCACCATAGGCCAAATACTGGCGTCTGTATCTAAAGCGATATCGCCAACGAGTACCGAAGCTGGGTCTACATACACATTATCGCCGAGTTGTGGATGAATCCCTTGGTAAGTTCTAAGTGGCCCTGACATAAAAAAGTCCCTAATTGAGTGGTTTTTCGCATTATAAAGGCTAAAAACTGACTGGTCAGGTCAAATATCCAACGAACAGCGTAAAAAAGCTAATTATCTTCAATTTAGGGGTTGCACAAAAAGTTCTGCTGCCTATAATGCGCATCCACTGACACGGCAGACAGCGAAAGCAACCGCGGTGACAGTGCGAGTCGAATGCAAAATTTGCAGTTGATTCGAAAGCCTCAAGAAGTTTGCAAAAACGCCTTGACGCGACAAGGGAAATGCGTAGAATACGCATCCCTGACCCGCTGAGCGGTAACGCGAAGTGAATGGTCAAATGCTCTTTAACAATCTAAACAAGAAATCTGTGTGGACACTCACAGGTGTTGAGTTAATCGAAATTACTCTGCCGTTTGGCGAGTAATCAAAGAATTAAATCAATGAATGAGTGTTCATAGCAATATGTACAACGACTTATTAAGTTAAGTCGATTCAGAATTCATTGAGTCGAATCTTCGGATTCACAAAACTTTTAATTGAAGAGTTTGATCATGGCTCAGATTGAACGCTGGCGGCAGGCCTAACACATGCAAGTCGAGCGGCAGCACAAGGGAGTTTACTCCTGAGGTGGCGAGCGGCGGACGGGTGAGTAATGCCTAGGGATCTGCCCAGTCGAGGGGGATAACAGTTGGAAACGACTGCTAATACCGCATACGCCCTACGGGGGAAAGAGGGGGACTTTCGGGCCTCTCGCGATTGGATGAACCTAGGTGGGATTAGCTAGTTGGTGAGGTAATGGCTCACCAAGGCGACGATCCCTAGCTGTTCTGAGAGGATGATCAGCCACACTGGGACTGAGACACGGCCCAGACTCCTACGGGAGGCAGCAGTGGGGAATATTGCACAATGGGGGAAACCCTGATGCAGCCATGCCGCGTGTGTGAAGAAGGCCTTCGGGTTGTAAAGCACTTTCAGTAGGGAGGAAAGGTTGTAAGTTAATACCTTGCAGCTGTGACGTTACCTACAGAAGAAGGACCGGCTAACTCCGTGCCAGCAGCCGCGGTAATACGGAGGGTCCAAGCGTTAATCGGAATTACTGGGCGTAAAGCGTGCGCAGGCGGTTTGTTAAGCGAGATGTGAAAGCCCCGGGCTCAACCTGGGAATTGCATTTCGAACTGGCAAACTAGAGTCTTGTAGAGGGGGGTAGAATTCCAGGTGTAGCGGTGAAATGCGTAGAGATCTGGAGGAATACCGGTGGCGAAGGCGGCCCCCTGGACAAAGACTGACGCTCAGGCACGAAAGCGTGGGGAGCAAACAGGATTAGATACCCTGGTAGTCCACGCCGTAAACGATGTCTACTCGGAGTTTGGTGTCTTGAACACTGGGCTCTCAAGCTAACGCATTAAGTAGACCGCCTGGGGAGTACGGCCGCAAGGTTAAAACTCAAATGAATTGACGGGGGCCCGCACAAGCGGTGGAGCATGTGGTTTAATTCGATGCAACGCGAAGAACCTTACCTACTCTTGACATCCAGAGAATTCGCTAGAGATAGCTTAGTGCCTTCGGGAACTCTGAGACAGGTGCTGCATGGCTGTCGTCAGCTCGTGTTGTGAAATGTTGGGTTAAGTCCCGCAACGAGCGCAACCCCTATCCTTATTTGCCAGCGCGTAATGGCGGGAACTCTAGGGAGACTGCCGGTGATAAACCGGAGGAAGGTGGGGACGACGTCAAGTCATCATGGCCCTTACGAGTAGGGCTACACACGTGCTACAATGGCGAGTACAGAGGGTTGCAAAGCCGCGAGGTGGAGCTAATCTCACAAAGCTCGTCGTAGTCCGGATTGGAGTCTGCAACTCGACTCCATGAAGTCGGAATCGCTAGTAATCGTGGATCAGAATGCCACGGTGAATACGTTCCCGGGCCTTGTACACACCGCCCGTCACACCATGGGAGTGGGCTGCAAAAGAAGTGGGTAGCTTAACCTTCGGGAGGGCGCTCACCACTTTGTGGTTCATGACTGGGGTGAAGTCGTAACAAGGTAGCCCTAGGGGAACCTGGGGCTGGATCACCTCCTTACCTATACGACTAACTCGATGTTTGTTGAGTGTTCACACAGATGGCTTGTTGAACTTCTCGAAAGAGGAGGGAGAGCGAAATGCACCGCATGCCGGTAAGCATTGTTCTTTAACAATTTGGAAAGCTGATAGTAATTAATACAATGATGTCTGTCGTTGTGTTAATACGAAAAAAATTGAGTTCTTAAAACACTTTTTAAGTGTCTTGAATATTCAAGTCTAAGGCGAGTCCATCTTCTTGGTCGAAGATGAGACAAGTAAAACCAGCTGGTCGCAACAATTCAAGTGAAACTCATTTGGGTTGTATGGTTAAGCGACTAAGCGTATACGGTGGATGCCTTGGCAGTCAGAGGCGATGAAGGACGTAGTAACTTGCGAAAAGCGTTGGCGAGCTAGTAACAAGCATTTGAGCTAACGATGTCCGAATGGGGGAACCCAGCAGCATAAGCTGTTATCACTACATGAATACATAGTGTAGTGAGGCAAACGAGGGGAACTGAAACATCTAAGTACCCTTAGGAAAAGAAATCAACCGAGATTCCCCTAGTAGCGGCGAGCGAACGGGGATTAGCCCTTAAGTCAGAGGGGTGTTAGTGGAATGGTCTGGAAAGTCCAGCGGCACAGGGTGATAGCCCCGTACACGAAAACTAACCTTTGATGAAAACGAGTAAGGCGGGACACGTGATATCCTGTTTGAATATGGGGGGACCATCCTCCAAGGCTAAATACTCCTGACTGACCGATAGTGAACCAGTACCGTGAGGGAAAGGCGAAAAGAACCCCTGTGAGGGGAGTGAAATAGAACCTGAAACCGTATACGTACAAGCAGTGGGAGCGGTACTTGAGACCGTGACTGCGTACCTTTTGTATAATGGGTCAGCGACTTACGTTTTGTAGCGAGGTTAAGCGAATAGCGGAGCCGTAGGGAAACCGAGTGTTAACTGCGCGTTTAGTTGCAAGGCGTAGACCCGAAACCCGGTGATCTAGCCATGGGCAGGTTGAAGGTTGAGTAACATCAACTGGAGGACCGAACCGACTAATGTTGAAAAATTAGCGGATGACTTGTGGCTGGGGGTGAAAGGCCAATCAAACCGGGAGATATCTGGTTCTCCTCGAAAGCTATTTAGGTAGCGCCTCGGACGAACACCTTTGGGGGTAGAGCACTGTTAAGGCTAGGGGGTCATCCCGACTTACCAACCCTTTGCAAACTCCGAATACCAAAGAGTGCTATCCGGGAGACAGACGGCGGGTGCTAACGTCCGTCGTCAAAAGGGAAACAACCCAGACCGTCAGCTAAGGTCCCAAAGTGTATGTTAAGTGGGAAACGATGTGGGAAGGCTTAGACAGCTAGGATGTTGGCTTAGAAGCAGCCATCATTTAAAGAAAGCGTAATAGCTCACTAGTCGAGTCGGCCTGCGCGGAAGATGTAACGGGGCTAAACATACCACCGAAGCTACGGGTGCAATCCATTAGGGTTGCGCGGTAGAGGAGCGTTCTGTAAGCCGTTGAAGGTGAAGGGGTAACCCACGCTGGAGGTATCAGAAGTGCGAATGCTGACATGAGTAACGATAAAGGGGGTGAAAAACCCCCTCGCCGAAAGACCAAGGGTTCCTGTCCAACGTTAATCGGGGCAGGGTGAGTCGACCCCTAAGGCGAGGCCGAAAGGCGTAGTCGATGGGAAACAGATTAATATTTCTGTACTTCCGCTAACTGCGATGGAGAGACGGAGAAGGCTAGGCTAGCGCGGCGTTGGTAGTCCGCGTTTAAGGTGGTAGGTGGAATGCTTAGGCAAATCCGGGCGTTCTTAACACTGAGAGCTGATGACGAGTCCCCAAGGGGATGAAGTAGTTGATGCCATGCTTCCAGGAAAATCTTCTAAGCTTCAGGTTAGCGGGAATCGTACCCCAAACCGACACAGGTGGTCGGGTAGAGAATACCAAGGCGCTTGAGAGAACTCGGCTGAAGGAACTAGGCAAAATGGTACCGTAACTTCGGGAGAAGGTACGCTGCTGTTGGTGATGGGACTTGCTCCCTAAGCTGACGGCAGTCGCAGATACCAGGTGGCTGCAACTGTTTATCAAAAACACAGCACTGTGCAAAATCGCAAGATGACGTATACGGTGTGACGCCTGCCCGGTGCCGGAAGGTTAATTGATTGGGTTATCGCAAGAGAAGCTCATGATCGAAGCCCCGGTAAACGGCGGCCGTAACTATAACGGTCCTAAGGTAGCGAAATTCCTTGTCGGGTAAGTTCCGACCTGCACGAATGGCGTAATGATGGCCACGCTGTCTCCAGCCGAGACTCAGTGAAGTTGAAATTGCGGTGAAGATGCCGTATACCCGCGGCTAGACGGAAAGACCCCGTGAACCTTTACTATAGCTTGGCACTGAACATTGACCCTACATGTGTAGGATAGGTGGGAGACTTTGAAGCGGGAACGCTAGTTCACGTGGAGTCGTCCTTGAAATACCACCCTTGTAGTGTTGATGTTCTAACTTGGGCCCCTAATCGGGGTTAAGGACAGTGCCTGGTGGGTAGTTTGACTGGGGCGGTCTCCTCCCAAAGAGTAACGGAGGAGCACGAAGGTTGGCTAAGTACGGTCGGACATCGTACGGTTAGTGCAATGGCATAAGCCAGCTTAACTGCGAGACAGACACGTCGAGCAGGTACGAAAGTAGGTCATAGTGATCCGGTGGTTCTGAATGGAAGGGCCATCGCTCAACGGATAAAAGGTACTCCGGGGATAACAGGCTGATACCGCCCAAGAGTTCATATCGACGGCGGTGTTTGGCACCTCGATGTCGGCTCATCACATCCTGGGGCTGAAGTCGGTCCCAAGGGTATGGCTGTTCGCCATTTAAAGTGGTACGCGAGCTGGGTTCAGAACGTCGTGAGACAGTTCGGTCCCTATCTGCCGTGGGCGTTGGATGATTGAGGGGAGTTGCTCCTAGTACGAGAGGACCGGAGTGAACGAACCGCTGGTGTTCGGGTTGTCATGCCAATGGCATTGCCCGGTAGCTATGTTCGGAATCGATAACCGCTGAAAGCATCTAAGCGGGAAGCGAGCCCCAAGATGAGTCATCCCTTGGACTTTAAGTCCACTAAAGAGCCGTTCGAGACTAGGACGTTGATAGGTCAGGTGTGTAAGCGTTGTGAGGCGTTGAGCTAACTGATACTAATGACTCGAGAGGCTTAACCATACAACCCAGATGGGTTTTGCTAAGTAGCACTTAGCTTGAATACAAACACTTAAGAAGTGCACTCAATCCAGCTTTCCGAATTAATTTACTGCCTGCATGAGATAAGACGGGTAAGTAAATAGCAAATTTGCTTGGTGACAATAGCATTGTGGTCCCACCTGATCCCATCCCGAACTCAGAAGTGAAACGCAATCGCGCCGATGGTAGTGTGGGGTCTCCCCATGTGAGAGTAGGTCATCGCCAAGCGCCTAATTTAGCTTAATGTGCAAACGTTAAGTTAAAGGAGCGGTAGTTCAGTTGGTTAGAATACCGGCCTGTCACGCCGGGGGTCGCGGGTTCGAGTCCCGTCCGCTCCGCCAACATTAAGAGATAAGCCTCTGCAGCAATGCAGAGGCTTTTTTCGTTATGCCGATTTGTCTATTTCCGCTTAGAACGAATTCGTTGACTGGGATATCACGGATAACGGCTTACTTTTGGCGAGTTGTTATCTGATTGGTTTTTGATTAAAAGAGCTTAGCGATTTGTTTATGATAAACTGCTCATTTTTATGGTGAGACTGGCTAGTTTTTCATTTGTGGGAATGCGGTTGTGCGCCACTTGGCAGTATTGAACTGTGCTTCTGCCTTCACATCAATTAAACGTTATAATGTCTACCAACTTTTACGAGTAATAAAATGAATTGTCGTTTAGGCTGCGGTGCTTGTTGTATTGCACCTTCTATTAGCAGTGGGATCCCAGGTATGCCAAATGGTAAGGCGGCTGGGGAACGCTGTGTGCAGCTCAGTGATGATAATTTATGTTTGATTTTCGGCTCGCCTGATCGTCCCGCGGTTTGTAGTGATTTTGACGCCTCTTTAGATGTCTGTGGACATTCTAATGAAGAGGCGCTCTGGTTGATCACAAACCTTGAAACTCAAACATCTCAATAGTTTATTGCTGACAGGTGAATTATGCAGTTAACACGCTATACCGACTTTGGTGTTCGCACGCTGATGTATCTGGCGGTTCAGCCCGATAGAACAACCCTTTTTAGGATTGCCGAGATTACCGAGGTATTTGATTTGTCGCCAAATCATGTCTCGAAGATTGTGCATCATTTAGGCAAATTAGGTTATCTGGAAACCATACGCGGTAAAATGGGCGGATTTCGTTTAGGGAAACCGGCGAGCGAGATTAATCTAGGGCAGCTGATCCGTGCGTTAGAGAACTCTCTGGCACCGATTGATTGCAGCAAACCCTATTGCCGTTTCACTCCCGCCTGCCAGTTGAAGGGTGTGTTAGCCCAAGCCGTTGAGGCGTATTTAAACGTACTCGATCAATACAGCCTGCAGGATATTGTCAGCAATCGAAATGAGCTGTTGGCACTGCTGCCAGACATGACTATTTCTGTCTTACAGTTGGATTAGTGCCTTTCTCATGGGCTAGTTCGATGGGCAACAAGCTTGACGTCGGCACTAGCTCAATCCCTTCCGCCTTTAGGCGCACTAAGTTTGTTTTTAAGAAGTGAATGGTTTCTGGGTAAGGATGGGCGATAGCTACCAGACTGCCTTGCGAGTGAGCCTGACTTATCATCAAATTAAACTGTTTTTCCAATGCTGCGGCACTGACGTCATTATCGAGAAAGAGCTGGCGTCGTAGCTGTGGCACGCCGAGCGAATCTGCCTTATCTCCCGCCTTAGTGAACTTGGTTGTCATACTATCGAGAAAGTAGAGCTGCTTCTGCTTTAGCGTTTCCATCACCCACAACATAGGATCATCGAGCTGCGTTAGCAGGCTTCCCATATGATTGTTGGCGCCTTTAGCAAAGGGCACACTGGCGATGGAGGCAAGTACACTGCTACGTATCTGTGCTTCGCTCATATTATTCGTTAAACCACCAACACCTAAGGCTTTGCCATTGAGTGCCTGCATGGGTAAGTGCAGCATAATCTCGTGGCCTTTAGCATGCGCGGCTTTGGCTAATTTATTGCTGAGCGGCGTGTGTGGCAGTACCGACAAGGTGACTGCGCTTGGGAGTGACAGCACGGCTTCGTCGGTGTGGCGATAGCCAATATCATCGATGATCAGGGCGATTTGGGCTGCATTGCTTGGGGCAATGATCAGAGCCCAAAGGGCCAATATGTAAAATAGACGCACTATTTCTTCTTATTAGTCATGATGTTGCATCCAAGCGATTGCCGAGGTGACTAGGCTGTCTTGGCTGACATCGGTTCGTGCTGAGATGGCGTCGATTATAGCCATATTCTTTTGATTGGAGCCAGTTTCGGTTGCAACTTTAATGTCGGGCACTATGCCGATATCGTGAATGTTTTCCCCTCGGGGCGTGTTGTACTGGGCGATGGTGAGCTTGATGGCATTGCCGTCGTTCAGTATGGGGATCAGGCTTTGCACTGTGCCTTTGCCAAAGCTAGTTTCACCGAGCAGTTTGGCGCGGCCATTTTCCTGCAGGGCGGCTGCGAGGACTTCGGAGGCGGAGGCCGAGCCTTTGTTGATCAGCACTAACATAGGCACATTGGTCAGCATGGTTTGCGGTGAGGCGTAATAGTCGGAGTTGGCATCGAAGAAGCGGCCAGAGGTTGAGACGATTCGGCCCTTCGCTAAAAACAGATCAGCGATTTTGATTGCCTGATCCAGCAAGCCGCCGGGATTATTACGTAAATCTAATATCAAGCCCGTAAGATGCGCGTTTTGCCACTGGCTTAAACTGCGCACCATGTCTTCGGTGGAGTTCTCTTGAAAGCTACTGAGCCTAACGTAGCCGATATTACCATCCAGTAATTTGCTGGCGACAGATTGAATCGTAATGGTGCTGGGCTTAAGGGATACCTCAAATTCCACGGCATCATTACGGTGTTTAAGCGTCAGGCGAATACTTTGATTGCTGAGGCTATGTTGTTTGATTTGATTGAGGATATCCGCAAGATTGGTTTCGGTGGTTGGGGTGTTATTCAGCTTGATAATGATATCGCCCGCTTGGATACCTGCCTGTTCGGCGGGGGAATTGGCAAAGGGCGCGATAATGCTGATATGGTCTTTATCGCTGGCGACCTCAAAGCCAAAGCCGAAGTATTCGCCGCGATTTGAGTCTTTTAAGTCGAGTAACTCTTGGTGATTTAAAAAGCTGGAATAGGGATCTAAATGCTCAAAAATCCCTTTAATGGCGGCTTGCACCAGCTCATCTTTGGAAACGGTTTTAACGTAATAGGTTTCGACTGTTTCTAATACATCCTGCAATAGCGGGTAGTCGAAGTCACTTTGATATGACTTGGCATTCTCTTGGCTGGAGAGGCTAATGGACAGACCTAGGCTTAGGCCGAGTCCAAGGCAGACGATATTGCGGATTAGTTGTTTCATAGCCGTCCCCTGTGATGATGGGGACGGCCACCTTAGCGACAGTACTGATTAACGGCAGTACTTGGCTGGATCGACCGCTTGCCCCTTATACCTTATTTCAAAGTATAGGCCAGGCTCTGTCTGTCCACCCGAACGTCCGACTAAAGCAATTGCTTCACCGGTTTTGACCATGTCCCCAGGGCTTTTTAACAGGGCTTGAGCATGGCCGTAGAGGCTCATATAACCTTTACCATGGTCTATCACCATCACCATACCAAAGCCTTTAAGCCAGTCGGCATAGATGACTTTACCGCCGGAAACCGCGCGAATATTTTGTCCTTCGGGTGCTGAGAGCATAGTGCCTTTCCACACCACTTGGCCGGATCTTGGGCTGCCAAAGCTGGCACTGACGCGACCTTTAGTCGGCCACTTGAGTTTTCCGCCTTGTTTATCGAAGCCTTCCATCGAGGGGTTATCACGCATCGCCTTAAGCGCTTGCTCAACCACTCGTTTTAAGCTGGCTTCTTCAATTTGCAGTTGTTCGAGTTCGGCGCCCTTGGTATTCAGGGTGCGCTGTAATTCTTTTAGGGTGAGCTGGCGTTGATCTTGTTCTTGGTTCAAGCGCTTTGATTGCACTTGTTGCTCGGCCATCAGCTTAGTTAATTGTTTTTGCTTGCTGGTTTGCGAGACTTTAATTTCATCTAGTTCGGTGATGGTCTTTTTTAACTCGTTAATCGAGTTCATGCGTGCCTTGTTGAGGTATTGGTAATAGGCCAACATCCGCTCAATCGTGGCGGGACTCTGCTGATTCAGCATCATCTTAGTGTAATCGTGGTTACCGGCAAGATAGGCGCTCGAGAGTTGTTTTGAGAGCGTTTTTTGCTGGCTGACCTTGAGGGTTTCTAACTCTTCCTGGCGTTGTTTGAGTTCGGCGAGCTTAGTATCAATCTGCGCCAAACTGTTTTTGGTGCTATTGACCTTTTTGGCTGCCGCCGCAATCGCCTCTTCGTCACTACGTAGCAGAGCGAGTAACTTTTCCCGCTGTTTACTGGTGTTTTTGAGCGCACTTTGTTGTTGGTTGATTTGCGCTTGGATGGATTTCAACTCGGACTGACGCTTCTCCAAATCAGAAGCGTAGACCGAGAAAGATAACATCATAAAGCCAGCAATAATGCTGGCTTTAACGGGGAGTCGAGTGCTCACTAGGTAACAACTACTCTTTTACGTGGATTAAGGGCTTACCCGTCATCTCTGCTGGAATGGTTTCACCCATTAGGTGCAGAATCGTTGGGGCGACATCGCTCAGTTTACCGCCTTCATCTATGGTGGCGTCACGGCCAACAAACACAAAGGGCACGAGTTCACTGGTATGCGCCGTATGGGCTTGGCCAGTGGTTTCGTCGGTCATCTGCTCGGCGTTGCCGTGGTCGGCGGTAATAATACATTCGCCGCCCACTTTCGCCAGCGCATCGACTACGCGGCCGATACAGGCATCGACAGCTTCGCAGGCTTTAACCGCCGCATCGAAGTTGCCAGTATGACCCACCATATCACCGTTCGGGTAGTTACAGATAATCACATCGTATTGAGCGGATTCAATCGCTGCGACTAACTTATCCGTCAGCTCGGTTGAGCTCATCTCGGGTTGTAAGTCGTAGGTTGCCACTTTAGGTGAGTTGATCAGGATGCGATCTTCACCGTTGAAAGGCGCTTCCTTACCGCCGTTGAAGAAGAAGGTCACATGGGCGTATTTTTCAGTTTCGGAGATACGTAACTGAGTACGGCCACGGTTTTGCAGCACTTCACCTAAGGTGTTCACGAGGTTTTCAGAAGGATAAGCGATAGGTGCTTTGATATCGGCTGCGTATTCGGTCAGCGTTACAAAGTTAACCTTTGGCGTCACTGCACGTTCAAAACCATCGAAATCGGCATTGATAAAGCTGCGGGTGATTTGACGAGCACGGTCGGCGCGGAAGTTCATAAAAATCAGTGCGTCGCCATCGTTTAAGCTGGCAACCTTGCCTTCACTGTCGGTAATGGCAGAAGACGACACAAACTCATCGTTTTCATCGCGGCTGTAGGCTGCTTCTAACGCGGTCACGGCGTTATCGTATTGGAACTTCGCCTTGCCTTGGGTGATCAGCTCGTAAGCCTGAGACACGCGGTCCCAGCGGTTATCGCGGTCCATGGCAAAGTAACGACCAATAATTGAGGCGATACGGCCATGGCCCAATGTAGTAAACAGATCATCAAAGTGGCTTAGGCTGCCTTTGGCGCTGCGAGGTGGGGTATCGCGACCATCTAAGAAGGCATGCAAGTACACTTTAGTGGCACCGCGCGCCACTGCCATGCGGCACATGGCTTCGATATGCTCTTCATGGCTGTGTACGCCACCGGGAGAGAGCAGACCCATAATGTGCACTGCACCACCGGCTTTGACTGCTGCATCAACGGCATCACAAAGGGCTGGGTTTTGTTCAAACTCATGATCTGCAATGGCTTTGCTGATACGAGTCAGCTCTTGGTAAACGATTCGGCCAGAACCTAAGTTGATATGGCCTACTTCAGAGTTCCCCATCTGCCCATCGGGCAAGCCTACATCTAAGCCTGAACCTGAAATTAAACCGTGGGCATATTGGGCGTTGAGACGGTCGAGCACTGGTGTGTTGGCGTGGTAAATCGCATTCATATGCGTATTTTCACGGTAACCCCAGCCATCGAGGATCAACAACGCGATTGGACGTTTAGTTGTCGTCATGGTGATACCTTTAAAGTTTAAGGAAGCTAAAGAAATCTGAAATTGGTTAAATATTACTACGTAAGCGGGGTACGAAAAAGCGCTTTACCTAGATTAAGGTCATCGAATCGCTATTTGAGCAGATTCTGTGAGCGCCAAGAGAAGCGAGATGGCGCAAGGGCTGAGCTGTGTTCTAGAACAGTGACTAAACTGCTGCAATCTGCCAAGGCAATGGGTATACTCTGTGCCCTTATCGAATTTTTCGCCATTTATACGGGCTGTAACCATGCAAGAATATATCGAATTTTTTAAGGCTCACACTATGCTAAGTCTGGCTTGGGTGGGTTTGTTTGTAATGCTTGTGGTCAGTGTGATCAAATCGAGCTTCTCTAAAATCAAAAATGTCACTCATCAAGAACTCACCACTATGGTGAACAGACAAGACGCTAAAGTCGTGGATGTGCGTTCAAATGACGAGTTCCGGAAGGGCCATATTGTTGATGCAGTTAACGTTACGCTCGCGGATATCAAAAATAATCAGGTTTCAGCCCTTGAAAAGTTCAAAGGCAGTCCCATTATACTGGTATGCAATGCTGGCATGACCTCGTCTCAAGCGGCTCAGCTTTTAAGTAAACAAGGTTTTGAAAACCTATATAACTTGAAAGGTGGTATGGGTGAATGGCAGGCAGCAAATATGCCTGTTTCAAAAAGCAAAAGATAAGTTGTCGGCGGCAGTTATGCGCTGTGCTGCATAGTTAATTGATTGTGCAGCAGTGGCGTCATCATTGTTTGGCATACTAATCCTGTGGTCACTAAGGGCTTAAATTAAGTATTTAGATTGACTTCAAAAGTACCCCGTTAAGGGAACGTTGGGACGGTACTGAGATCTCATTCAGGCATCAAAGCATAAGCCCAGCTAAATAGACAAAAAAGCCAACCAGATAAGTGTTGGCATAACATTGATAGGATAGGTAGGAAATTATGGCTGAAGTAGCAAACAACGAACAACAAGCCCCACAATTCAACATCCAACGTGTTTACACTAAAGATGTTTCTTTCGAAACACCTAACAGCCCAGCTGTATTCCAAAAAGAATGGAATCCAGAAGTTAAGTTAGATTTAGACACTCGCAGCGCTAAATTAGCCGACGACGTATACGAAGTGGTTCTGTCTTTGACTGTGACTGCACAAAACGCTGGCGAAACTGCATTCCTGTGTGAAGTACAACAAGCAGGTATCTTCTCAATCGCAGGTCTGACTGAGCCACAACTGGCTCACTCATTAGGTGCATACTGCCCTAACATCCTATTCCCATATGCGCGTGAAGCTGTAGGTAGCTTAGTGGGTCGTGGTACTTTCCCACAACTGAACTTAGCACCAGTAAACTTCGACGCTCTGTTCGCACAATACGTGCAACAACGTCAAGCCGCAGCAGCTGCACCAGCAGCCGAAGAAGCTAACGCTTAATTACATGAAAAACTCTGCCGATATCACGGTGTTAGGGGCGGGCTCTTATGGCACCGCCCTTGCCATCTCTCTAGCCAGCAATGGTCATAAGACCTTGTTGTGGGGGCACGATCCTGCCCATATGCAAACGCTCGCTCAGGACAAATGCAACCAAGCTTTCTTGCCTGGTATTGCCTTCCCTGAGTGTTTACATATCGAAGCCGACTTAGCCAAAGCCTTAGCGGCCAGCAATAATGTGCTGGTTGTGGTACCTAGCCATGTGTTTGGCTCGGTACTGGCCCAAGCGAAACCTTTGTTACGCCAAGATGCTCGCATCGTATGGGCGACCAAAGGACTCGAGCCTGAAACCGGACGTTTGCTGCAAGATGTGGCCCGTGATGTGTTAGGCGAGCAATATCCGCTGGCGGTATTGTCAGGACCTACGTTTGCGAAGGAATTAGCCATGGGGTTACCTACGGCGATTTCGGTTGCGGGCACTTGTCCTAAATTTACCGCTGAGCTAGTGGAATTGCTGCACAGCCCTAAACGTTTACGCGTTTACGCTAACGACGACTTTATCGGCCTGCAATTAGGCGGCGCGGTGAAGAACGTTATCGCCATTGGCGCGGGGATGTCCGACGGTATTGGCTTTGGTGCCAACGCCAGAACGGCGTTAATTACCCGTGGTTTAGTCGAGTTAACCCGCTTAGGCGAAGCCTTAGGCGCTAGCACTGCCACCTTTATGGGCATGGCTGGATTAGGCGACCTAGTGTTGACTTGTACCGACAACCAATCCCGTAACCGCCGCTTTGGTTTAGCCTTAGGTAAAGGCTGCGATGTGGATACCGCACAGGCCGAAATCGGCCAAGTGGTTGAAGGTTATCGCAATACTAAAGAAGTGTTTACGCTGGCGAAGCGCATGGGCGTCGAAATGCCGATCACCGAGCAAATCTACCAAGTGCTCTACCAAGGCAAAGCGCCCTTGGATGCCGCCAAAGAACTGCTCAGCAGAGAAAAGAAATCAGAAACGCCAGCGCAATAAAGCGCGAGTCGTGATGATGCTGAATAAAATAAAGGGTGCTAAAATAGCGCCCTTTTTTATACATGGAAGTATTTATCCCCGATCGCCATGGCCCTTGATGTTCCCTACATCAGGCGGGCATTTCCTCCATCCTTGGAGGTCAGATGGTGAAAGAGGGGATTTATGTCCGATCGCTATCGCCTTAATGTACTGGCAGCAGTCTGCATTGGCTGTATCCATCAAGGCTGGATGCTGAACACGGAATATCTACCCCAATATCAAAGACCAATACTGTAACCCAGTCTTTGAACTATTTGGGATGATAGGCAATAGCCAAATTAATTTATCGACTGGAGTATAAGTGTGAAACATCATGATGTAATTATTATCGGAGCCGGCGCCGCAGGATTAATGTGTGCTGCAACAGCGGGTTACCGAGGTCGTGATGTACTGGTACTCGATAATGCCAAGCAGGCTGGGCGTAAAATCCTTATCAGCGGTGGCGGCCGTTGTAACTTTACCAACCTTAAAGTCGAACCCGCCAACTTTATCTGTGGCAACCCGCACTTTGTCAAATCCGCATTGGCGCGTTATCCGTCGCAGCAGTTTATCGAACTGGTTGAGCGCCACGGCATTGAATACCACGAGCGCGATCATGGCCAGCTGTTCTGTAATGACTCGGCCAAAGAGATAGTCACTATGCTGCTGACCGAATGTGAGTGGGCAGGCGTGAGCATTAAACTTCGCACCGATATTCTGGCGGTGAGCAAAACCGAGGCAGGCCGCTTTGAGCTAAACACCTCAAATGGCGAGTTAAGTTGCGACTCCTTAGTGATCGCCACCGGCGGTTTATCAATGCCAAAACTCGGCGCCACGCCTTACGGCTATCAATTGGCCGAGCAGTTTGGGCTTAAGGTGTTGCCAACTCACGCGGGTCTGGTGCCTTTTACTTGGCACAGCGAAGATAAAATTCGCTTCGAACCGCTGTCGGGCATTGCCGTCCCTAGCCGTATTACCGCCAAAGATGGCACCGCCTTTAGCGAAGCTTTGCTCTTTACCCACAGAGGCTTATCTGGTCCCGCTATTTTGCAGATTTCCAACTATTGGAAAGCGGGCGAAACCATAGAAATCAATCTATTACCCAATATGGATGCCGCACAGGCTTTAGAGCAACAACTGGCCGCACATCCTAAACAGAGTCTGCGTAATACCTTAAGCCAGTGGTTACCTAAGCGGCTGGTGGAAGTGTTATTCGATGAAGCTTTACTCAACAAAGCCTTAAATCAGCTGGTTCATGCAGAGCGCGCCAAGTTAGTCGACGATCTGCACCGCTGGACAGTCTTAATGAATGGCACGGAAGGTTATCGCACCGCCGAAGTGACACTAGGTGGCGTGGATACCCATGAACTCTCCTCCAAAACCATGGAAGCCATAAAAGTCCCCGGCCTGTTTTTTATCGGCGAAGTGATGGATGTCAGCGGTTGGTTAGGTGGGTTTAACTTCCAATGGGCCTGGGCGTCTGGTGTGGCAGCAGGAAGGGCGGTTTAGTCTGTTTGGGAACAATAAAGTTTGAAGAAATATTTAGAAAAATTAAATGAACTAGAAATCGCTTGTCATAACAATTTTAAGCATGACTCAGATGAACATTGGGTTGATGAAGAATACGTCCGTATAAGAGTTGATGCTCTCAAGTTGCTAAGTAGCGCAAGCAAAGAGTTAGAAGTAAATGAACTCACTAGTTTTAGATTGAAAATAGTACAGTTCTTTTGTGCCAATATGGGATGTCATTTAGATATCAAAGTGCTTGAATCTGAAGATGCAAATGTACTGTCGCAAAATGAGATCGAATTTATATTGGGAAATTCTCAGCTAGCGCGGTGGAATACGTAAATTTAAGTTTGTTTTCTGCACATAACAATTCAAGGCAGTTGGCGTTGTATACATTGTCACTGTTTCCCCAGTGACACGCCGCCCTTTTATTTTACAAGAAGTATCCCTATAGGCTCGACGGCGGCATCTGCAATACATGGAAGGAGGCTGTTCATAATTCTGTGTCAGGTTAATTTCACAGATCGATATGGTTTTCTAAGCGCCCCTCAAAATGGATTGAGAGCTGTGATAGCGTCAAATTCCAATTTTGGATGGGGTGAGTCCAGCGCTCAGAGGCCTTCAATATACCCGCGTAAAGCAGCTTGAGTAAACTGTTCTCGTTAGCAAAACCACCTTTGGTTTTAGTTAACTTTCTGAATTGGCGATGCACGGCTTCAACCGCATTGGTGGTGTAGATGGCGGTCCGAACGTAGTCAGGGTATTTGAAATAAACCGATAGCAGTGCCCACTTGTTGCGCCATGACTTAATCACTACAGGGTATTTATCACCCCATTTTGTCTCCAGTTCATCCAGTGCCATCTCGGCCGCATTCAAGGTGGCAGCCTTATAAACACACTTTAAATCGGCCATGAAGGCTTTTTGGTGCTTGGACGCGACATACTTCATTGAGTTGCGAATTTGATGGATGACGCACAGCTGTACTTCCGTCTGTGGATATATGGTTTCAATCGCTTCAGGAAAGCCTTTAAGGCCATCCACACAGGCGATGAGGATGTCTTTCACCCCACGGTTATACAGGTCGGTTAGTACGCTTAACCAATGGTGAGCCCCTTCATTATCAGACAGATATAAGCCTAATAGCTCTTTCTTGCCTTCGACGTTAAGGGCCAGAATGGTGTAAACCGCCTTGCTGATAAAGCGACCATTCTCTTTGATTTTATAGTGAATCGCATCGAGCCATATGACGGGGTAAAGCGGCTCTAGCTCGCGTTCCCGCCATGCCTGAAGCTCAGGTAGTAACTTGTCAGTAATGGCGTTCACCGTGCCGTTGGACACCGACATGCCGTACATGTCTTCGATATGTGCACGAATATCTTGATAGCTGGTGCCTAATGAAAATAAGCCAATGATTTTACGCTCCATTTCATCGGTAAGCTGGGTTTGGTGCTTTTTGACTAATTGAGGCTCGAAGGTGCCCGCTCTGTCTCTGGGCGTGTTCAACTCAAAGTTACCAATGGGGCTTTTAACTGTTTTAGTGGTTTTACCGTTTTTACGATTAGCGCCTTCAGTGCTCGCCAAATGGCCATCCAACTCTGCGGCTAAGGCCGCTTCAGTGAGTTGCTTAATCAAAGGGGTTAAGATGCCATCCTTGCCGGTGAGGTCTTTACCTTCACGCAGCGCTTGAATGGCAGCATTGATATCAAAAGTAGGTGTGGTCATAAATCATCTCTTTTTGGTATAGCTTAAAGAAATGACACAGAAATTTGAACACTACCCATGGAAGTGTAAATGCCGCGTTCACATGGCCGATGATGTTCCCGACATCATAGTGGCATTTTCCATATTCCTATGGGTCAGATGTGAAAGAGCGGCAATGCCGCCAACGGTCACTGTTGCAACAATGGCAATTTTAACGACCATTGAACTGTTCATCTGGCTAAAGGCTTTTGCCCCATTCTTTGTTTCGGCTCGTTAGATCAACCGAAAGTTCCTACACCTGTAGCCATACAAACTCTCATCTAGCTAACTATGTTTGCCCCTACCAGAAATAGACTAACAATGTATGGGTATACAGTCGTATTTAAATTTAGGTATTTGGGGATGATTTGAAGGCAAAAACATTGCGCACTAATTCCATCTGAAACAAATAAAACTCTATAAAATCAATTAACTATAGTGGCTAGCTTTTAGTTAATAGGTTTGAAAAACGCGCATGCGCGTTTTTGCAGATGGTGTATTTGGCAGAAAGCTGATAAGTTCTTTTGATACAGATAGTTAACTGTGCGCGCTTCACTGCTCCAAAGAGGTAAACGCGCATGCGCACGAATAAAATGTTATATGCCAAGGAGTGTTTACCGCAATGTCAGGTTATAAATTTTCAGGTTACGACTTTTGTGGTGGCTATGATGATGGAAGCACCATCTTTATGTTTGTTGATCCCGAGGATGAATCAAAAGGTTTTACTTTGTCGTTGAGAGACCATGAAGGGTTTGATGATCATGATGAGTTACTTTATGAAGATGAGGGTGAAGTGCCTGAAGAGTTAAAAGGTTTAGTCCTATCAGAACTTAATCAAGTACTAATTGAGCATAAAGATAATACCGAAGCATGTGAAATTGTTCGTCGTTGCATTGCAGCTATTGGCATATAACAAGAAACTGCAGCCGACCGCTGACGCGCCGGCTGAGTAAAGCGTTACAAGGCATAAGGATGTTCCGTGTTTGAAATAGGTAAGGAATACAAAAGAAATACAGAAATTCATGGTCCATACGGCGGCCAGGCTCAAGGTGGAATTTCAACTCCTAAGAATTTCCCAGTGGTTTTTGTTTTTACGTCTGACGCAGGGGAGCAACACGGGTACAAGGACGAATATCGTGACGACGGTATTTTTTGGTACACCGGTGAGGGCCAAGTCGGCGACATGAGAATGGCTTCTGGAAACAAAGCCATTCTAGAACACGCTAAAAACAATAAAACGATTCATGTGTTTGAATACACAAAGAAAGCATTTGTCCGATATATAGGCACAGCAGAGTGCTTGAGTTACCACGAAGAAACTCGTCCCGATAGAGAAGGTGATGAGAGAAACGTTTTTGTATTTCACCTAGATATAGACTCGGTTGATACAGCCAGCCAGGTTACGGAGCCTTCGGCCAGCTACGGTCCCAAGAACGTTAAAGGCTTAAAGAATAAAAGCCTAAAAGAGCTGAGACGGGCTGCGCTAAGCAGTAGCCCAACAGGCGCCAGTACAAAATCGAAGCGCGAAACTGCCTATTACCGATCTCAAGCTTTAAAGTTATATGTGGTCGCGCGTTCGAAAGGTATCTGTGAGGGCTGTGGTTCTGGCGCTCCATTTCAAACTAATAGCGGTCCATTCCTAGAGTGCCATCACGTGCATCGTCTTGCTGATGGCGGGCCTGATCATCCCCAAAACGTTGTAGCACTGTGCCCTAACTGCCATAGGCGTGCACATTTCGCTAAAGATGCCATTAGCTTTAACAATGAGCTAAAAAAAATTGCATTAGAGGCAGAGAAAAATGCCTTGTAACAAGGCCATCAACGATCAGCCCAACTACGTTGTGCTCGGACCTTCGCCCCTCTCCATAGATATTCTTATCCAAAACAGACACGTTCGAGTTAAGGCTTTAACTCGAAAATGTCCCATAAACGAGTCGCATATCTTCTTTAAAACAGCCGATGCTAAACAGGTGAGCCATGGTGATTAGTGAGGCGACCGTCCGCACCATGGCCGCTCTTTGGCATCCATGCCATCGCGGCATTCGTGAATCCATTCACATCAGACGACCGTCCGCACCTCGGACGGACTTGAACAACATCCGTGTTTAACGGCCAGTTCGCCTTCCATGGCTCTCGTTCATAAGCTTAGAAACCCAAGGTTTCTATTCACCGCGTCGTCGAGCAAATGCCATGGCTCACCTATCAGTCAGCGTTTAAAGAGCTAAGTTCCAAATTTGCCCCTCTTCATGAGTCCTACCAAATCCATGCTTTACACTCTTTTTGTCCGTAAATGAGCGAGTGAATCCATCCGTTCTAGACGGATTCACACCAATCGACCATTCCACTGGCTCAAGATTACAACTCTCTGATTATCAGTAAATTTGTTGTGCCACCAACCAATCCTTAGCCAATTGCTAATTTGGTTTCTGCATAGCGCAGCTTTTTTACCCTTGGGTTGGCAAGGAAGTAGGCCAACATCAGTGGGCCGAGGCGCCCCATAAACATCATAAAGATGATAATGCCTTGGCCTGCACTGGATAAATTGCCTGTTAATCCACGGGATAGCCCAACGGTGCCGAGGGCGGATACGGCTTCGAAGGCGATATCCATTATCGGGGCTTTTTCGGTAAGCACGAGGGCGAATATTGCCAGCCAAGTGACGCCGATGGATATCATCGTCAGGGCGAGTGCCTTGCTAATGGTATCTTTGGGGATTTCCCGCTTAAACACATACACAGCTTCATCGCGGCGTAAATAGCCGTAGGTGGCGAGGATTAACACCATAAAGGTCACGACCTTAATGCCGCTGGCGGTGCTGAGGGAGCCGCCGCCGATAAACATCAGCACTAAAATCAATAGGGTGGAACCATCTTCGAGTTGGTCTATGGGCAGGGTGTTAAAGCCTGCGGTGCGCGGGGTTACGGCTTGAAACCAAGAGGCCAACCATTTGCCGAGTTCGCTTAAGGGGGCGAGGGTGTTGGGGTTATTGTACTCAATCAGGTAAATGGCTATCACGGCTACGGCATTGATCAGTATGGTGCCGGTAATCATCATGCGGCTGTAAACGGTGAGCTTCGACCAACGTTTATTGCGCTTGAGGTCAATCCACACCGAAAACCCAAGGCCGCCCACAATAAATAAACCTGTGATGGTGAGGTTAACGACTGGGTCGGCCACATAGGGGATTAAACTATCTGGGCTTAGGGCAAAACCCGCGTTATTAAAGGCGCTAACGGTATAAAAGAAGCCATGAAACAGGCTGGTTTGCCAGCCAAGCTCGCCGCTCCAGTAGACGGATAAAATCAGCATACCCACGGCTTCAACCAATAGTGAAAACATCAGCACGGCCTTAGCGGTCGAGACTAAGGTAGAGGTGTCGGTTTGATTAAACGCTTCTTTCGCCACCGTTTGCTGCAAGAAACCTATCTTACCGCCCAGTGCTATTAGCGTGACTATGGCAAAGGTCATCAAACCTAGGCCGCCGCATTGAATTAACAGCGCGATAATCACTTGGCCAAAGGGCGTGAACACACTGCCAGTATCGACGACCACAAGCCCTGTGACCGTCACCGCTGAGGTCACGGTAAAGAGGCTTTGCAGCCAAGTAATGGGCGACTCGGTGGCGACGGGCAGTTTTAGCAAGCAAGTGCCAAGTAAGATCAGCAGAGCAAAACTGACACTTAAGATAAAAGGCGGCGCGCCAAAGAGTTTTTTACCGCTTTTAGGTGTGTGCTCTAGGGTGAGAGAAGGGTGCCATTGAACCACGTTACACCAACCTTGGTGCGAGCTGTTTTAACTCGGCACGGCTACCGCAGAGGAATAGGGCATCCTCTGTGTGCAGGCTAAAGTCGCTATCAATCTTGCTAAATACGTTGTGCTCACGCTTAACCATCAGCGCCGCTACCTTGCCCTTAGGATTGCGTGGGACATTGGTTTGCTCATCGGCGCTGTGCTCCTGCAAGCTCCCGAGCAGTTGGCCAACAGTGGTGTGATGCAACTGGGCTTTAATATGGATTTCAACAATATAAAGCCCATCGCCGATGGCGAGAAAGTTATTCACCATAGGGTAGTTAAGCGACTGGGCGACGCGGATCCCCATTTCTTCCTCGGGATGAATAATGCGGGCAACGCCGAGTTTCGACACTATGATGTGGTGCGCCTTGGTGCTGGCCTTGACCCAAATCGTCTGCACGCCGAGGTTTTTCAGTGCCAGCGTGCACAGCAGGCTAGACTGCATATCCTCACCGATAGCGACCAGCACGGCCTCGCAGTTGGTCAGATCGAGTTCGCGCAGCGACGCCTCATCGGCGCAGTCGCAAATCACCGCTTCTGTAAGACTTTCTACATATTTTTCAACGATTTTTGGGTCGCTATCGACACCGGTAACCGTGTGGCCTAAGTGGATGAGTTCGAGGCTCGCGGCAACGCCGAAGCGGCCTAATCCGATGACAGTAAAATGTGCCATTTCATATCCTTTTGTGATTGAGCTAAAGAGTGAGGCGAGTTGGCCTAGGGCGGGCCGAGGTCGGTGAGTCGATACCCTAAGCCGGGCTCGGTTTTGATCAGTTGTTGTTCGTCGCTGTCGTTAAGCTTTTTACGCAGTTGGCGGACTAGAATCCGCAGGTAGTGGCTATCTTCTTGGTGAGTCTCACCCCAAATATTGCGCAGCAGTTCGCTTTGTTTCAGTAATTGCCCCGGGTGGGACATGAGTTGGGCGAGCAGGGCAAATTCCTTTTTAGTAAGCGCCACTTCCTGTTGATTGAGCCAGCATTGATGGCTGCTCTTTTGTAGGGTGAGCGGGCCAAATTGCAGCATATCGATGGGGCTTGAGGTATCCACAAGGTCGCGGACTAATACCTTGATACGCACGATTAATTCCCTGATGCCAAAGGGCTTACTCAGATAATCGTTAGCACCCGCCTCGAGCAGGCGGATTTTTTCTTCCTCCTGATCGCGGGCGGTTAAAACCAACACGGGGGTTTTATCCTGCTGGCGCAGCCCATGGAGCAATTCGATACCATCGCCATCGGGCAGGCCGAGGTCGAGCACGATAAGGTGCGGCTGGTGGCTTTGGTATTGTTTAAGCGCCGTGGCTATGCTGGTGGCGCTTAAGTATTCAAAGCCTTCCGCTTCGAGTGAGATCCGCATAAAGGTATGGATTTGCGGTTCATCATCCACCACTAATACCTTATAAGCCATTTATGCCGCCTCCGTGGTTATGGGTAAAGCGATGCGGATCAGGCTGCCTTGGGCGACAGTTTCGGCGCCGATGCAGCCCCTGTGGGCGGTAATAATGCCTTTGGCGACCGCTAGGCCTAATCCCGCACCGCCATCGGTCGAGGGATGTTGACGATAGAACAACTCGAAAATGGCCTCGGCGTCGGCTGGCGCTATGCCTTGTCCTAAGTCTTGAATATCGATGCGTAGCAGCTGTTGGTGGCGGTATAGGTTTACCGTGACAGGCAGTTCTGCGGGCGAGTAGCGCAGGGCATTGTCGAGCACATTAAAAATCGCCTGTTCAATCAAAGAGCTGCAAATCATTAATGGCGGAAGTTCTGGCTCACTGTGAATTTGGATCCTAGGTTGCGCGGTTTGAAAGCGGGCAATCGTACGCTGTAACACTTCGCGTAGATTGGCTTCGTCTAGGCTAAATTTGAGCGCGCCATGTTGTAACTTGGTCGCCTGCAAGAGGTTTTCGATATATTGGTGCAGGCGATGACTCTCGGCGGCGGCCGAGTCAATAAGCTCCTCGTTTTGCTCTGGGCTGAGTTTAGCTTGGTATTCCTTCAGCGTGGTTAAGGTGCCGATAATGGTCGCAAGCGGCGTGCGTAAATCGTGGGAGACTGAGAGCAAAATGCTATTTCTGAGCTGCGCCTGTTCGAGTGCCTGCTGCTGACGGCGATAATGTTCGGCTAACTTGCTGCTAGTGAGGGCGACCAGCAAAAACACGCTTAGATTGACTATGTCTTCGACGTTGAACATCTGCAACGAATAGCGCGGCGTGGTAAATAAAAAATTGAAACTCACTGCGCCAAACACGGCCACAAAATAGGCGTAGTTGGCGCTGCATTGCAGGGCCACGGCGACCACGGCTAATTGCAGGATAAGCAGTACGGCAATGGCCGAGCCTGAAAAGTGATCAATCAAATAGCTAGTGAGCAGAGCAATCACTAACAGCATGGCGGTAAATAACGCGGGATGCGTGCGCCAGTATTGGTTGATGGAGGCTGTATTTGCAAAAGTCATAACGGCTAAGGCGTTGCTGAAGTTAAGGCTACTCTAGCAAAGGCCTGTAGGGATAGCGCGTAAAAAATCCGTAAAATTTTCTGTGGCTTGGCGTGTGAATGTTGTCTGGCATTTACCTCAGGCTGGCGGTTCTACTCACCAACTTGCATTAGATAGTGGCTGCAAATGCCGCCATTACGCGAGGCAATCTAGCTCGATTACCTCGCGCTAACGCATGAACGGCTTGGGTTACCAAGGGATGGGCGGCGGCATTAAGCGTTTGCCGTTATAACCCGGCACAGTGGCAAAGCGTGGGGACTTGGACTCCCAATCGGCTTGGGCGCTGGCGATATCTTCCTTGCTGTGGCCGACAAAATTCCACCAAATACTGACGGTGTCGGCGAGGGGCGCACCGCCAATCAGCAGTAAACGTGCGCCAGGGTGAAGGTCGAGTGTCACACTCTCGCGCAGCATGCCAAGGTAAGCGAGGTTATTGTTATCAAAGGCCTCGTCGTCGATATCGAATCGGCCCTCGAGTGGCATTAGGCCATATTCAAATCGCGGATCCAGCCTGAGCGTCAGTTGAGTGGCCTCTGCGGCGAAGATATCGAGCGCGACGATTGGTGAAAAGTGCAGCGTTGGCGCTTGTTTATCCTTCCACGAGCCTATCAATAGGGTAAATTCGACGCCCGCCTCCTGCCAAGTGGGCAGCTGGGGATAATGGTCGAATCTCGGGGCTGTGTCTTTGTGCTCCAGCGGCAGCGCAATCCATAGCTGCACCGCATGCATAGTGCGATGACCTTCGATGGACTCTTCGGTGTGGGCGATACCATGGCCCGCGGTCATCAGATTGACCTGCTTTGGGCGGATCACTTGGGCGCTACCTAGGCTGTCCCTGTGCATGATTTCCCCCTCCAGCATCCAAGTGAAGGTTTGAAGGCCGATATGGGGATGCTCGCCCACATTCATTAAGGGGCCGTCGGTGACTGGGCCAATATGATCCAGAAAACACCAAGGTCCTATGAGTCGACGCGGTTTTTGTGGAATCGCCCGCGCCACGGGTATCCCGCCCACATCACTGATTTTGGGAGCAATATGCTGGATTTGGATCCGCCCATCTTCGACGGGGCATTCCCTTGGGCCGCCGTAAAATGGCGATGTTTGCATTTGACTCATATCGACTTCTTATCTTCATTTAGACACGGATAGACTTAACATTTATGCTGGTGCAGCGAGGCGTGTTATCGCCCTCAAGGCCTGTTACTCTTTGCTCGACCTTAATGACTTTAACGCAATATTGGGAATAAGGGATGTTAACAGACCCTGTTTTTTGGCTGGTGGCGATTCCTGCGGTGTTGATCACTGGGATCTCTAAATCGGGTTTTGCCGGCGGCGTCGGTGGCCTGACCGTGCCTCTATTAGCGCTCGCCATAAGCCCGGCAACTGCTGCGGCAATCATGTTGCCATTGCTGATTTATATGGATTTTTTAAGTGTTCGCTCCTGGTGGGGCCAACATAACCCTCGCCAATTATGGATCCTTTTACCCGCGGCGATAGTGGGCATAGGCATAGCCTATTGGCTGTTCGACCGCTTAAACGAAGATTATTTACGGGCAATTTTAGGCTGTGTGTCCTTAGGTTTTGGTCTTTATGGCTTGATATTAGGGGATAAAACCCAAGCAACGCCTTCGCCACTCGTGGGGCGGCTCTGCGGCTTAACTGCAGGCTTTACCAGCTTTGTGGCCCATGCGGGCGGGCCGCCACTCAATGCCTATTTGCTGCCGTTACGCTTGGCCAAGCCAGAGTTTTTAGCCACGGCAGTGGTATTTTTTGCGGTGGTGAATCTGGTTAAGTTGGTGCCCTACAGTCTGCTCGGGCAAATTAACCAAGGTAACATTCTGATTTCGCTATTACTTGCGCCTTTGGCTTGGTTAGGCGTAAAACTGGGGTTGGCGATTCAAGATAAGATCAGCGATAGGTTGTTTAAACGCATCATCTTGATTTTAATGGTGCTGGTGGGTATTCGTTTATTGTGGACGGCGTTATAGTTTTAAGCTTGGGATTAGCTTAGGCTGTTACCATCGGTTTTTTCACGATATTTTCGTTATCGCTTTGATAGCACCCATATTACGCAAGAATTGCCTGCGATGAGTTTTACGCTAATGAAACGATTACTGATAGTTATCTTAGCTTTAGGTCTTGGCGCCTGTGCGAGCGCGCCAGAACCTAAGCCTGTGGTGAAGCAAGTTGAACCCGTATCCGTTTGGAACGATAGCAATATCGCCGATTTCCATTCCGAATGGCGCGGCGTACCCTATCGCCTAGGTGGCGGCACTAAAAAAGGCATTGATTGCTCGGCCTTTGTGTCGGTCGCTTATCAAAAGATGTTGGGCATGACTCTGCCGCGCACAGTAGAAGAACAGCAAGCCCTCGGCAAACCCGTGGCGCGGGACCAACTGCGTAAAGGCGACTTAGTGTTTTTCAAAACGGGTTGGAGCACGCACCATGTTGGCATTTATGTGGGCGGGAATAATTTCCTCCATGTCTCGACGAGCCAAGGGGTGAAAATTTCGAGTCTGCTAAATAGTTATTGGGCATCAAAGTATTGGAATGCAAGGCGAATTTAAGCCTTAATCACAGGTGGAGACTCTATGACCCCTGCGTCTGCTTCGTCCCAACATGAGCCTCTGCCCACCTCGGTTTTTCTGGCGATTTTTTCCGCCGTATTCTTGCCCATGTTTCTGGCAGCAGTCGATCAAACCCTACTCGCTACCGCAACCCCTGCCATAGTGGAAGATCTTGGCGGCCTCAGGCAAGCCTCGTGGATCACTATCGGTTATATGCTGGCGATGGCGGCCAGTGTGCCTATTTACGGCTGGCTAGGAGATAACTTTGGCCGCGCTAAAATCCTGATGATCGCCTTAGTGGTGTTTGCGTTGGGTTCAATCGTTTCCGCCAGTGCCAGTACGATGGACCATATGATTGCCGGGCGGATCCTCCAAGGTCTCGGCGGTGGCGGGCTGATGAGTCTGTCCCAATCCCTAGTGGGGGAATTAGTACCGATACGACAAAGGGCACGTTTTCAGGGTTATTTTGCCGCTATGTTTACCCTCGCCAGTGTTGGCGGCCCTGTGATTGGTGGCTTTGTGGTGCATGCCTATTCTTGGCACTGGTTATTTTGGGCGAATATTCCTTTGGTCATGCTGGCGGTTTGGCGACTTAATCGCTTGCATAAACAGAGTGTTAAACCGGTGCGGCAAGGGCGGTTTGACTTACTCGGCGTACTGTTATTTCCCACGATCATCACAGCGCTGTTGTATTGGTTGTCTGTGGCGGGGCAAGACTTTGCTTGGCTATCGGCCACAAGCTTAGGCTTTATGGGATTTATCTGTGTGGGCGCCCTTGTTCTGTTGTGGTGGGAGCGTCGGCGTGAGAGTCCTTTCTTACCTCTGGATTTACTCGCCAATAAAGCCATTTATATGCCGCTCTTCACGGCCGCGCTGTTTGCCGCCTGCCTGTTTGCGATGATCTTCTTTTTACCCATTTACTTGCAGGTCGGTCTGCACACCAATCCGGCCAAAACGGGCTTGCTGCTGATGCCAATGACCTTTGGCATTGTCACAGGTTCCACCATCGCTGGCAGGCTGTTGAGTCGGGATGTGGCGCCTAAATGGTTGCCGACCTTCGGCATGGGCTTAGCCTTTATCGGTTTGCTCTTAATCGGTTTAGTGCCGCCGAATGCGAATTTGATTGGCGCTTTAGGTGTGCTGGTGGGCATTGGCTTAGGGACTGTGATGCCCAGCGTGCAGCTAGTGGTGCAGAGCGTGTCGGGCAAGGCGCGTTTAAGCCAAATCACCGCCATGGTGTCCTTGAGTCGTTCCATGGGCGCGGCAATTGGTACGGCTTTATTCAGTCTGTTGCTATATGGCTTATTGCCGCTTGACGGGGCGCAGGTGGGAATTGCGGCAATAAAGCAGTTACCCATAGAGGTTGTGCATCACGCCTTCCAATGGGGTTTTATCGCGGCGGCTCTGGTGGCGCTCAGCTCGGCGATTGTGGGTTATCTCTCGCCTGCGACTGCGCTTAGGGATCATGAGTAGATTTGTTGGTGCACGACGGATTTAAGCTGTGTAGTATTTGCGGTAGGTTAGCTTCCGCTGTGACCCCATTCTTTGCCAGGAATTCTGCATGACAACTAAAAACTGGACTTTAAAGAGCATAGCTAACGAGCTAGGTGTCTCTAACGCCACTGTTTCTAATGCTTTTAATCGTCCCGATCAGCTATCGGAAAAACGTCGCAACGAGATTTTAGCCGCCTGCTCTAAACTGGGGTATTTTGGCCCAAACAAGGCGGCGCAGTCCCTACGTAGGGGCAAATTTGATACCGTCGCGCTGGTACTGTCCGATAGTGTTGAATATATGGTGTCCGATCCTGTCGCCAGTAAGTTTATGAAGGGGGTGGCTTCGGTATTGGAGCGGGAAAAACTCAACTTACTGCTATTTTCTGGCAGCTCCGACAGTGTGAATGCGGTGGCCGATTTTGTGGATGGGTTTATTTGTTATGGTCGCCCGCGCAATGCCTTGCTCGCCGAGCAATTAAAACAGGTTAAGAAGAAGGTGGTTACAGTGGACTTTGATATCCACCGCAACGCTTCTGTCAGCATTGACAATAAGTTAGCCGCCTATGAGGTGGCAAAATTGGCGTTAAAATCTCCCTCCGATCAAGTTGCAATATTGGGATTGAGGCTACTCGATACCCATTTAACTTGCCGAGTTTACGATTTGAATTTGCTCGAAATCGATATGTCGATTGCGCACCAGAGGTTGCAGGGATATTTACAGGCGATTGAGGAAACGGGTGTCACCCTTGGTAATGATCGGATTTGGAATATTCCAGAAAGTAATGCGGAGTATGCGCGGATTGCGGCCAAGGAGGCATTAAACTCAACCCCAAGACCCAATGTATTTTTATGTATGAGCGACTTAATTGCCCTCAGCGTGCTGGGTGAGGCGCAGGCCATGGGATTAGCGATTCCGGAGGATATTCGTGTCGTGGGATTTGATGGTATTGATGAGGCGACTCGCTCAACTCCACCACTGACCACGGTTTACCAATACTCGGAACAAAAAGGCCAAATGGCAGCGCAGATGTTTATCGACGATGCCGTGCATGCTCAGGTATTAGGGTATGAACTACGTTTAGGCAAAAGCTGTTAATACAATCAGTTTTATATGCAAAAGGCGCTAATTAAGCGCCTTTTGTTTTTGTTCTGCATTAGGCCTGTGCTTGAGTGAGCAGGTCTGCTAATGCGATTTGGGTTTCGATGCCTTGCTCATCAAGTAGGGTGATCAGCCCTTGTTTATGGGCAAAGTCGAGACTAAGACTGGCCGATGCATTTTGTGCAGACCATGTGAGAGTTAGTGTTTTTCCACTTGCAGCCATCGAAAAGCGGCCATTGAATGCTGCGCTATTATTACGCAGTTTAATCAATTGGATGAGGGCTTTAACCACAGGTTTTTGCAGGGCTTGTTGCACTTTTTCCCGGTTTAAATAGGGGCGATTAATGTCTCGGCCGACGTGGGTTTGATTCAGCAACGTCATGTCGTTTGGTATGGCAAGCAGGCCTGTGTAGTAGACCTGAGGAATACCCGGTGCGAAAAACTGAATTGCTCGCGCCATCAAGTAATCTAGATCATTTTGCCCTAGGGCATCGTAATAGGTGCAGTTGATTTGATACAAATCGACATTGCTGGCGGCCGCCCCAGTGGCTTGTAGACTCTCGCCTTGACTGTTGCCGTGTATGGTTTCGACCAGATTATCGATTTGTTTTTCGTTCAATAATCCGCGTAAGCCATCCATTGGGCCGACATCGATAATACCAATGCCATCGTGGGTATCGAGAACGGTAATGCAGTTGCGAGGGGCCATGTCTAGCCAGTGACTCAGGGCGCTACAATCTTGGCTAAACAGCGTGTGCAGGATGAGCGGTGGCAGGGCGAAGTCGTAAACCATGTCCACTCGTTTGGCGATATCGATTTGCGTCATATGATGGGAGTGGATTTCGGCTAGGGTTGTCATACCTAACTCATTGGCCTGTTTCGCTAATTTATCCACAAACTCGAAGGATTCCTCAATCATAAAGCAGCTAGTGCCGGGTTTTTTTATCGCATAACCTGCGGCATCTAAGCGGATTAAATTGACTTTGCTGTGGTTAAATCGCGCCAATACGCGGTTTAAATAATCCTTACCTGCAGCTGAGTTAACATCGATATCGATCTGGTTACGGGTAAAGGTGGTCCAAAATTCTTCCGTTGAACCATCCGCTAAGGTGTAAGTGCTAAAGCAGCTTCCTGGGCGGGGGCGATAGATAGCTTTTTGATCCTGTTCACTTAATCCCTCTGGGAATACCTTGTCCTTGGTCAGGAATAAATCCCAGTAAACCGATTGTTTGCCATGTTTGAGCACATCTTTAAACTCGGGAGATTCTGCGGACATATGGTTAACGATCAAGTCGGCCATGATGTCGAACGCTTCGCCTATGCTTTTGACATCGTCCCAATCACCTAAGCGTGAGTCCACTTGTACATGGTCTATGGGATCAAACCCTGCATCGCTGCCATCGATGGGATAGTAAAATGGCAGTAGATGAACGCCCCCAAATAAACCATCTAACTCATTATCGAGTAAGGCTTTGAGTTGTTTGAGTCCGGCACCGGTTATCCGATCGACATAGGTGATCAATTGCACTTGATTTTTCATACTTTGCCCACGCTTTAGTAGCCTTCCCAGAGTAAAGTTTGCTGGCGGTTATTTATAAATTGCACAAACAAACTTAATCGATTAAGTTGTATATTTAACCAATGTGAAACATTATTCAAGTGGTTTGTTAGATTTTTGAGTTAGTCTTGGTTTTGGGGGGATTAGCTCACTGCTGTACATAAATAATGCCTAAAGCTGTTTGGGGCTTAGCTAGCTTCAAGGGGGATTTAGCGCGATAACGATAAGGTGAAACAGTATGGTAAGTGATTCAAATTCTGTAGAAAATCGCCATCACACTCGAATTAGAGTGCTGACGTATTTAATGTTTTTTATGTTCGCTATGACCTCAGATGCCGTGGGCGTGATCATTCCTCAGCTGATTTCTGAGTTTGGCCTCTCTTTATCACAGGCGAGCGCCTTTCATTATATGCCGATGATTTTTATTGCAATAAGTGGTCTATTCCTCGGTTTTTTGGCGGATAAAATAGGGCGTAAACTAACCATTTTATTAGGGCTGTTGTTGTTCGCCATTGCCTGTTTTTTATTTGCGCTTGGGGAGTCGTTTTATTATTTCCTGCTGCTATTGGCCTTGGTGGGCTTGGCAATAGGGGTATTTAAAACCGGGGCCTTAGCCCTGATCGGTGATATTTCTCGGTCGACAAAACAGCATTCCAGCACCATGAATACGGTCGAAGGTTTTTTTGGGGTCGGCGCCATGGTGGGGCCAGCCATCGTCAGCTATCTGCTTATCAGTGGTGTGTCATGGAAGTATTTGTATTTTGGGGCGGGTGTGTTTTGTCTGCTGCTCTGTTGGTTAGCGTTTAGGGCCGATTATCCGCAGGTTAAGCGATCTTCAACGGAAACAATTAATCTGACGAATACCTTCAGTATGATGAAAAATCCTTATGCATTAGGGTTTTCCCTTGCTATTGGTTTGTATGTGGCCACCGAAGTGGCGATTTATGTATGGATGCCTAGCTTGCTGCAAGAGTATCAGGGGGATTACACAGTACTTGCGGCCTATGCCTTGACCATCTTTTTTACCCTGCGAGCGGGTGGACGGTTTTTGGGTGGGTGGATATTAAATCACTTTTCGTGGCAACAGGTTATGTTCTGGTTTAGCTTAGCGATCAGCCTTTGCTACCTCGGTTCAATGCTCTATGGCGTTGAGGCCGCTGTTATTCTCTTGCCCCTCTCAGGGCTGTTTATGTCAATGATGTATCCCACTTTAAACTCCAAGGGGATCAGTTGTTTCCCCGTGGCACAGCACGGCTCTGTGGCTGGAGTTATCCTGTTTTTTACCGCGGTTTCTGCGGCGTTGGCTCCCCTGTGCATGGGGTTAGTTGGGGATATTTTCGGCCATGTGAAGTATGGCTTTTACCTCGCAACCGGGTTTGCCGTTTTGTTGTGCCTGTTAGCGGGGGTTAATCTGATTAAAGATCCTTCTCAAGCTCTGTTAAGCCGTGAAACCGCTTGAATTGAAATGTGACAGAAAAATTTTTTCTGTCACATTTTTTCGATTAATCAATTAATTGCCAGCTGTTCCCACTTTAAGTTTGTTGGCTTGTACAAAAAACGCACTTGCTTTTTGTTATTTAGTTGCTAACTTGTTAACTTAATCGATTAAGATGTTTTTGGGAACCAAACAAGACTCACTAATCGATTAACAACAATTCAGTAGAAGTTGCCGTGGGGAGATATAGGCAGCTTCTCAAAATATGGGTGGGGACATAAATAATGATAAATCGCACATCACAACAATTCTTGTTAAGTACCATCGCCGTCTTGGTGAGTTCTCAGCTTTGGGCTGCCGATGCACCCGCGCAGGAAGAAACCAAGAAAGATGCGTTAGGCCTTGAGCGCATTACTGTTACGGGCGTGGCCCGTGGTACTCGCGTCATGGACTCGAGCGTGTCAGTTAGCAGCGTATCACTCGCGGAGTTGGAGGTTAGTACTCCACGTTCATCCGCCGAAGCGTTCCGGATCATTCCGGGGATGAAGGTGGAATCAACGGGCGGCGAAGGTAATGCTAACATTGCGGTCCGTGGCTTACCTGTGGCATCGGGTGGTGCTAAGTTTCTTCAAATCCAAGAAGATGGTTTACCAATTCTGCAGTTTGGCGATATTGCCTTTGGTAATGCGGATATCTTTTTACGTTTAGACTCTACAGTGCAAACTATTGAATCTATTCGTGGTGGTTCGGCATCCACTGCGGCGAGTAATGCTCCCGGCGGCATTATTAACGTGATCAGTAAAACTGGGAGCTCGGATGCTGGCAGCGTGTCTACCACCTTTGGCTTGGACTACGATACCTTCCGTACTGACTTTGAATATGGCACGAGTATCAATGATAGCCTGCGTTTCCATGTGGGGGGATTTGTGCGGACTGGCGAAGGTCCTCGCCAAGCTGGTTATGATGCCAACAAGGGCGGCCAGGTAAAAGCCAACATTACCAAAGAGTTCGATAGTGGCTATGTTCGTCTTTATTTTAAACACTTAGATGATAAGAGTATTGGCTACTTACCTATGCCAATGTATTCGGACGGTAGTTCTGTCCCAGGTTTTAATGCGAAATCCGATGCTATTCAATCAGCTTATTTCCTCTCAACCCTGAGTTTGGGCGCCGATGGTGAGCGTCGTCGCGGTGATATGCGCGATGGTATGAACCCTGAGGTTAACTCTGTGGGTTTAGAGGCGTCTTTTGATTTAGGCAATGATTGGCAGGTCGAAAACCGTTTCCGTTTCTCGGATGTGAGCGGTAATTTTATGGCGCCATTCCCTGCCGAAGTGGCTAATGGTGCCGACATTGCGGCCAGTATTGCCGGCACTGGCGCCAAGTTGATTTATGCCAATGGTCCCGATGCGGGCAATCCTATGGATGGACTCGCCATGCGTATCCATACCTTCGACGTCAAGATGAATGACTTTGGCTCAATCGTAAACGACTTAAAATTAACGAAAACTTTTGACGATACCAGCGTTACTCTGGGTTATTACAATGCCACCCAAAATATCAATATGACCTGGATGTGGAACTCCTATCTGATGGAAGTCAAAGGGGATAACGCCGCATTGCTCGATGTGGTGGCCGCCGATGGTACCGCCTATTCCGATGCTGGGCTCTACGGCTATGGTGTGCCTTATTGGGGCAACTGTTGCCAACGTAATTACGATACCGAATACAACATTAAGGCGCCTTATCTTGCGGTAGCGTCAAGTTTTGGGGATTTGTCGTTGGATGCCAGTGTGCGGTACGACAGCGGTGATGCCAGTGGTTACTACGCAGGTAATGTGCAATCGCAAGTGGATATGAACTTGGATGGCGTTATCTCTATTCCTGAGCAGAGCGTCTCTTCTATCGATAATGCCAATCCGCAACCCGTGAATTATGACTGGAGCTACACCTCCTATTCACTCGGCGCAAACTATCAGTTTGACAGTGATTTAGCCGCCTTTGGTCGCTTGAGTCATGGTGGCCGTGCCAATGCGGATCGCCTGTTATTTGGTAAGGTTCGTGCCGATGGTTCAGTGGCAAAAGAAGACGCTGTCGATAATGTGGATCAATATGAGTTAGGCGTTAAGTACCGTTACGATGATTTATCTGTGTTCGCGACCGCTTTCTATTCAGAGACCGAAGAGCAAAACTTCGAGGCGACCAGTCAGCGTTTCTTCGACCGTAAGTACAAAGCCAAAGGTATTGAAATTGAATCGGCCTATTTTATCGGTGACTTCGATTTTAGGGGCAATGTCACTTGGACAGATGCTGAAATTGCCAAGGATGCGTTAACGCCAGACGTTGTGGGGAATACCCCAAGAAGACAGGCCGACTTTATCTACTCACTGATGGGCCGTTATAACTTTGACCAAGGTTCAGTGGGCATCAACCTGATTGGCACTACTGACTCCTATGCACAGGATAATAATGACCTCAAGTTTGATGGTTATAATCAGGTCAATGCCTTTGCAACCTACAACTTGACTCAGGCCTTAAGCGTCTCGTTAAACGTCAACAACCTGTTTGACGCCACGGGTATCACCGAAGCTGAAGAGGGTTCGATTCCTGATAACAATATTATCCGTGCTCGCACCATTAATGGCAGAACCACGAGTGCAACCTTGAGATACGAGTTTTAACTCCGGCGGGTTTGAGGCTTAAAACCAACAATTTAAAAGGCCCATCAAGCATGGGCTTTTTGCTTAACCATTAGAGACATAAAGGGATCCATATGACGGTATTACTCAGTTTCGGTGAGGTGTTAGTGGATTTATTGCCCACAGATATTAGCGGCAAGTCCCATCAAGCCATTGCGGGCGGCGCGCCTGCAAACGTGGCTGTGGGTTATGCCAAACTGGGGGGCAAGAGTTACTTTGCCGGCGGCATCAGCACCGATGATTATGGGGCTATGTTAAAACAAGCCCTAGCGAATGAAGGGGTTGTAACGGATTACTTGACCCAAGTGCCGGAGGCGCCAACGGCGACTGTGGTGGTAAATTTGGATGAGCATGGCGAACGGACCTTTGAGTTTAACCGCCAAGGGACTGCCGATCTTTGCTATAGCCCGCGCCATTTTGATGCCATTCCATGGCAACAGATGGATATTTTTCATCTCTGCTCCAATACCTTTACCGAAGCGAGCATTTTTAACGCGAGTCTCTACGGCGCTTTTTGTGCGAATTCATTCAATAAGATAGTGAGTTTTGATGTTAATTTGCGCTTATCACTCTGGCCCGATACCGCATTGCTTGCTGAGCGGGTTGAGCAGTGTTTTCGTTACACTCAGGTACTGAAAATGAGCCGTGAAGAGGCTGAGTATTTAGCGTTAACGCGGAATAAGAGTTTCGAAGATTATTTGCAGTTTTGTTTGGCGCACGGTGTTGAAGTTATTTTGATTACGGACGGCGCCAATCCAGTGCAATGCATCACAGTGAATGAACGATTTAGTGTGCCAGTCCCCCAAATTAAAGCCGTTGATACCACGGCGGCGGGCGACAGCTTTATGGCGGGTTTTTTGTTTGCACTGGGTTTTGAGTTGGCGTTTGATCTCGAGCATTTAACCTTAAAACATCGACTCGCATGTCAGGCACAGTTGCGCAAGGCGATTGAGTTTGCGGTGCGTTGCGGCGCCGTAACCTGTGGGCAGAAGGGCGCTTTCCCTGCCTTGCCCACATTGTCACAGGTGAGTTAACACTTCCTGCAAACCATCAAGCTGAGGTGAGTGATTGCTTGCCTTAGCTTTTTTTCGAGCCTATTGCGCGAACTTCATCACGTTTTACTTGCCCCATTAGTCGAGCATTTATGCTATTTTAGCTGCGGCTTATAGTCGAAGGAGCATAGGTTTCTCCTCTGCTTTCGGTCGATTGGTTTTATTTCAACATGATTGGGGATTTCCTATGAGCAAAGCAAAAATCGGGATTGTTACGGTAAGCGATCGTGCCAGTGCGGGGATTTATGAGGATATCTCGGGCAAGGCCATTATCGACACCCTCAATGATTACCTCACCAGCGAGTGGGAGCCGATTTATCAAGTGATCCCCGACGAGCAGGATGTGATTGAAGCGACCCTGATCAAGATGGCAGATGAGCAAGATTGCTGCTTGATTGTGACCACGGGCGGCACTGGTCCAGCAAAACGCGATGTCACGCCTGAGGCGACTGAGGCGGTGTGCGATCGCATGATGCCGGGCTTTGGCGAGTTGATGCGCGCCGAGTCGTTAAAGTTTGTGCCTACGGCGATTCTCTCGCGCCAAACTGCGGGCTTGCGAGGGGATTCATTAATTGTGAACCTGCCGGGCAAGCCAAAATCTATCCGTGAATGTTTAGATGCGGTGTTCCCCGCCATCCCTTACTGCATCGACCTGATGGAAGGGCCGTACCTCGAGTGTAACGAAGCCGTGATTAAGCCTTTTAGACCTAAGGCAAAATAACGCGCCGCACAGCTATATGACATAAACCCAAGCCTAGCTTGGGTTTTTTATTGGCTTGTTCGGAGTTGGTGGCTTGCTGGTGATCAGCAGCGCCGATACACCTGTCGCGATAAACAGCACTGGGATAGCCACAAAATGCGCGAAGGCATTGGGCGCAATGCTGAAGTTTAACCAGAGCAAGAGTGCCCAAATGAGGCTGAGTAAGCCAAAGGCCAGCAGGCGTTTAAACTGGCTGAGGGTGCGCTGTGTCATAGTGTCGTCCTGTGTGCTGGAGGTTTAAGCACAGTCTAAAAACTCCCGCATTGGGCTTGAAGTGTCGTTATTGACAATTTTAGGGTGAGTAGTGACATTTTTAGCCAGTAAGCTAGACTCAATGCATGATGAGGCTGGCGAGGGCATTGGGATGAAAAGGATCACTATTTTGGCGACGGACAATACGGTTGCCAGCGGGATTATTGGTTTTCTCGATGTGTTTAGTTTCTGCAATACCTATTGGCGGCGAGTCAATCCACAGGCCGAACAAGACCTGTTTGAGTGCCAAGTGGTCTCGAGTCATGGCGGTGATATCCTAACGAATCAAGGTATTAAAGTGCCTGCCGTTGGGCTTAATACCCCGAATGATATTCTGCACTCCGATGCGGTGATTTTGGCTTCGGCCATGGTGACCAATAAAAGCGAGTTTCAAAACTATCTTCATGATTTTGAATCCTTATTCGAACCGTTAAGGCTGTTTGCCGACTCAGGTAAACCATTGGCGGCCTATTGCTCTGGCACCTTGATTTTAGCGGCCTCCGGCCTGCTGGACGGGCGTGAAGCGACCACCGTCTGGTGGCTGAATGAGATGTTTCAGCGACATTTTGCCAAGGTGAACCTGCGGATGGACAAGCTGGTGGTGTCCGACGGCCATCTGCATACCGCAGGGGCGACAACCTCGAATATGAGCCTCGCCCTGCATTTAGTGCACATTTTGGTGAGTGAGCAGTTAGCAAGCCAGATGGCAAAAATCCTGCTGATTGATCCTAATCGCCAATCCCAACAACCCTTTATGACCATGGATCTGATGACGTCGAGCCATAAGGACGAGGTGATTTGGAATGTGCAGCAATGGATGCAGCATCATTTAACCGAACCCCTGTTACTGGATGATATTGCTGATAAATTTGCTTTAGGTAAGCGCACCCTTATTCGCCGCTTTAAAAAGGCATTAAACGAGACTCCTGCCAGCTATGTGCAGCGTCTGCGGGTGGATGAGGCAAAACGCCTATTGGAAACGACCAGTTTAGGCTTAGAGGAAGTGGTCACCCGTGTGGGTTATGAGGATGTCAGCTCGTTTCGCAAATTATTCATTCAGCTAACGAGCTTAACCCCGAGGGCCTACAGGCAGCGCTTTAATACTCAGCAATATGAGTTTGATAGCGATAACTGCTGCGAGGCCGAACTGCATTAACGGCTATTTCAGCGCGTCAATCTGTTGCGCAAGAGATGTCTTGGCAGTGTCGTTCTCTGCGTCTGTCACTATGCGCTCCAGTACTTGCACACGCTCGGTAAGCACTTGATTCTGTAAACTCAGTTGCGTGAGTTTATCCTCAAGCTGTCGCTCGTTGCCGCCACCCAGTTGGCGGATTTTCAGGTAATGCTTAAACATTTCTGTGGCACTCACACCCACCACAAAAGTCACCATGATCACCATCAGCACATATTCGTTTTCCATAACTGACCTCTTTAACCCAAGGGCATACAGTGCCCTTGGGTCGATAGTGTTATAAGCCGAAGACCACTTTTTCACTCTTTAAGGATTTTTCCATACCAAGCGCCAAGACGAGGGCGATGGCTAGGGTGCCGAGCGTCGATACCAGCAGTTGCAGCATGCTCATGTCCTTACCTTTGATAAAGTCCATCAGCGCCTGTTGCTGACCGGATACTGGCAACCACTGCAGTATGTCCGGTGCTATGTTGTAGCTGGCCGCCATCGATAGTGCTAAGGGCACAAACAACACCATGGTCAGGTAGGATTGGGCTTCCTTAAAGGTTTTGGCCATAAAGGACACAAACAATTGCAGACAGGCGGCCATCAGGGCGACGGGAATACCGACCAGCAGCATTAGCGCCATAAATTCATTGGTGATGCTGACGCTAAAGCCGAGTTCCTGCCAAGGCACGAAGGTATAGGCGACCTTAGACACCAGTAAAATCAACACTAAGCCGAGCAGGGCAAACAGGCCGACGGCGATGATTTTCGAGAGCACTAACTGGCGTGTGGTCAGCGGATGGCTGAGTAACAATGCCAAGGAGTTGCGCTCACGCTCACCGGCGCTGGTGTCGATGGCCAGATTCATCCCCGAGATAAACACTGAGTAAATCATAGTGAAAATGGCGATGCCTAAGATCATCCCGCCCTTAGAGTCGGTCGTGGCTTGGTCATGCACATTCACTTTCAGTGGCTGCACCACTCGAGGGTCGATGCCTCGAGCGATTAAGCGTAGGCTGCCCATTTCGGCGCTGTAGGCCTGTAACTGTTTCTCTAAGCGACGAATCGAGTTTTGCAGTTTTTCCTCTGAGTTATCGGCCACGATAGTGATTTCGGCGCCTTTGCCTTGGTTCATCTGCTTGGCATAGTCGGGGCTGATAATCAGCTCGATGGCTTTCAGATCCTTAGCGCCTGCTTCACCTTGGGTAATGCCCTTGTTGGACAAAAATCTCACTAAGTCCGGTGCTTTGTCGGGGTTAGTGATGCTGATTTTGAGATCGTCCGGGCTCGTCAGCTGGCCGATAAGCACCATAAACAGGCCACACATGATCAGCGGCGTGCCGATGGCGTAGTAGAGTCCCGCCATCACAGAGCGTTTATCGCGGGCGGCGTCTATCAGTTCCTTGCGAACCATTGCGATGATTTTGTTCATGATTATTCCTTATCCCAAGTTTGTCTGTTCGCCATTAGGTCGAAGCAGGCGTTATCGCAATTTGTGTGAGCGTGAATGCTGTGAGTCATCATGCGGCAATCCCCTCATCGGTGCCGATCAGCTGGATAAAGGCATCTTCGAGTGAGGCCTTACCCGTTTGCGCGCAGAGCTGTTCAGGGCTGCCGATGGCGACCACTCGGCCCTGCGCCATCACGATCACTTGGTCGCATAATGCTGCGACCTCCTGCATCACATGGCTGGAAAACAGCACACAATGCCCTTGATTCTTAAGGTCGATAAGAATGTCGCGCAGCAAGCGAGTGCTCATAACATCGAGTCCACGTGTTGGCTCGTCGAGGATAATATTGCTCGGGCTGTGGACTATGGCCTGGGCGAGGGCGGTCTTCATTCTTTGCCCCTGGGAGAAGCCCTTACAGCGGCGGTCGCTGATATCTTCGAGGCGCAATTTGGCGATGACATTGTCGGTGGCCGCCTTGGCATCGCTCGCGGATAAACCGCTGAGTTCGGCAAAGTAACGGATATATTCCCGCGGTGTTAAGCGCTCATACAGACCGAACGGGTCGGGGAATAAGCCTAACTGCTGCTTAGCGCCAATCGGGTCGATGGCAACGTCGATACCTTCAATTTCAGCCGTGCCAGTGTCGGGTTTTAACAGGCCGAAAATCGTGCGTAAACAGGTGGTTTTACCCGCGCCATTGGGGCCGAGCAGGCCGGTGATCTGGCCATTTTCGGCCACGAAACTCAAATCGTTTAGGGCCTGCACTTCGCCGATGCGCTTAGAAAGATGGGATACTTTGATCATGATTACTCCTTGGCACCAGTGCTGGGCTTATCCTTGGCTGATTGGGTTGCGGCTTCGGTCGCGAGTGGCTCAACCGAGCTGGCATTTAAATAGAAGCTACGGCGTACATCCTTCTTCAAACATTCACCATCGAGATCTTTGACCGAACCAGTACGCACTAACTCGGCGATTAAGTTATTGGCACAGGACTGATAGGCCACGCCATGGGTGGCGTATGGCGCGACAAAGTGTTTGGCGTTAGTGAGTTTTTCCATCGCCAGCTCTCCCCAGCTCGGTGGGGTTGCTGGGTCAATTTCGCCCGACAGCAACAGTGTGGGGATATCGCTCTTGATAGGCTCGCTAAAGCTGGCATCGACCGCAGGCACCTTCCACACAGAGCACGAGGTTTCGAGGCTCTCGAGCATGGTTTTGCCGACATAGGAGTTTTTGGCCTGTTCACGCATCGCCGGAGTGATGCGGTGCATGTCTTCGCCGCAGACGACGGAGGCGTGCATGCCCATTGCCATACCCGCATTATCCGTAGTTAAGGCAAATAACCCGAGTAATGGTTGGTAGTTACCCTTAGCGGCCTGATGAATCGCATGGGGCACTAAGGCGCGCACATTGGTTTGATACAGCGCCATGCGGATCGCGCCATAAAACTTTGAGCGAGTCATAGTGAGTAGGGTCTTTTCTCCCGTCACAGGGTCGTGCACTTGCTCCATCACTGGCCCTTGGCTGAGTTTAGCGACTACTTGGTCAAACTCGGCTTTGAGCTCAGGAAACTCGGCATGGCAGGCGGCTGTGTCTTGGCAGTCTTTAAACAGCAAGTCAAAGCCACGTTCAATCGCCGAGCCAATCTCCAATACGCTCTGCTGCATGGGCACAATGCCGTCTATGGTGACTGTGGCTAAGTGCTCGGGATATAAGCGCATATAGAGCTGCGCCATACGTGTGCCGTAGGAGATACCGTAGAGGTGCAGTTTCTTATAGCCTAACTTGGCGCGTACGGCTTCGAAGTCTTGCACCGCATTGAGGCTGCCATATTGGGTGACGTCAGTATCGGGGAATTGATCGCGGCATTTTTGTGCCTCGACCAAGGTATCGACATTATCCTCGTCGATGGCGAGCGGAGATTGCGGGCCTGAGTCGCAGTTTAGTGGATTCGAGCGGCCTGTGCCCCGTTGATCGATAAGCAAAATGTCGCGCTGCTGGCGCACTTTGTTCAGCATGCTATCGAAGCCTGCCGCGTTATCTATGGCCGATTGACCTGGGCCGCCGGCGATCGCCAGTAAGGCCTCTTCGTGGTTGACGTTTTTCACCGCGGGCAAGACCACATAATGCACTTGGATCTGTTTGCCATCGGGCTTATTAGGGTTTTCCGGCACAGTGACAAAGCCGCAGTTTAAGCGGTCCGATACGCCCTCCACATAACAGGTGTTGGCGGATTCAGTGGGCTTTACTGAGTTGTCGCTCGCCCAAGCCGTGGCGCTACCCATGGCGAGCATCAGCGCACTCAAACTGATGATGCTTTTGCTTAACTTGCTCGAGAGCTGGTGCGTATCAATGCGCTTCATTGCCACGTCAGCGCTGGCATTATGGGACTTCCTGTGGATCATGCTATCTATCATGAGCGCTTTCCTTTTTGCATTTCAGGATGAGTGTGTTACTTTAAATACAGTGTATCGGTGTATCAATGTATTAATACAGTGTGTAAAGACTAATGTTAGAACTTTTAAATGTCAACCCCAGCAGTGGTGAGCCAATTTACAAGCAATTACACGAGCAAATCGTGCGCTTGATTGTGGGCGGCCAGTTGCAAGAGGAAGACGTATTACCCTCAGTGCGCCAAATTGCTGAATATCTTGCGGTCAATCCAATGACGGTGTCCCGCGCGATTCAGCAATTGGTCGATCAAGGTTGGCTAGAGCGCCGCCGTGGTCAGGCGACTAGGGTTGCGGCGCGTACCGAGGCGATGGAGTCGGGCGTGAGTCTGCTCGAGCCGCAATTAGATGCCTTGCTGGCGCAGGCAAAGCAGCTGGGCGTGAGTTTGCCCGAGTTACTGCAATTGATTAATGAGCGTTGGTAGCCTGAGTAGAGCTAAGTGAAAACGAGAATAAAAAGGACGCAATTCGATGGACCAAGACTGTACCCCAATACTAGAGTTTTCTAACGTAAACAAAGTGTTTCGTGGCAAAGGTGCCAGCGAAAAACGTGCGCTCAAGGATCTGACCTTACGTTTATCGGCCGGTATGGTGGTCGGTCTATTGGGACAAAACGGTGCGGGTAAATCGACCCTAATGCGCTGCGCCTTGGGGATCCTCTCGCCGGATTCGGGTGAAATCCGCACCTTAGGCGAAACGCCGGAGCAGCTTTCTTCTGCCGCTAAGGAACGCCTCGGGTATGTGCCGCAGCAACCCTTTGGTTATGAAGGCTTTACCGTTGAGCGCGCCCTCGATTTGCACCGCAGTTTTTATCCCCACTGGGACATGCAGTTAGAGCAGGATTGGCTCACCCGCTTCGAATTAGATGTCACTCAACAGGTACAACGCCTGTCCGTTGGTCAGCGCCAATCCTTGGCCTTGATCATGGCGATGGCCTATCGCCCCGAGTTGCTGATCCTCGATGAACCCGTGGCCAGTCTCGACCCGATAGTCAGACGCAAGTTTATGGTCGATTTGTTCGACTTGGCCCTCGAATCCGGCTCGGCCGTGTTGTTTTCATCCCATATCACCTCAGATTTAGAGCGGGTCGCGAGCCATGTCGCCCTGATTAAACAGGGCGAGTTAGTGCTGTTTAAGGAGATAGATGCCCTGCGGGAAGAGGTGCGTTTAGTCAAACTCGCGGAGGGCGCCGAGTTACCTGAGCAGGTGCGTATCCTCAGCCGCGATGGCGATTCTGTGCTGGTGGATAGGGGCGATGTGGAGCTTAATTTTCCCGGCGTGCAGCGCAGCGAAGCGCTGAATTTAGAACAACTCTTTGTGGAGCTGCACAAATGAGTGCCGCGAAACCCATAGTTGAATCAACGACCCGCATTGGCACTGGCCATTCGCTCAATCCCTTTAACGGTATGCTGCGCCTGTGGTTTTTTGATGTGGGCAGCGTGAGTTTTATAGGCACTGGCATATTTGGCTTGGCTCTGAGTGTGTTAGCGGGATGGGCGGGGCAAAAAGCGAGTTTCGATATTTTTGTCACTATGGGACTAGTGTCTACCTCGGCAGCGGTGGCATGGCAGCTGATCCGCCTGATGGCGAGTGAGTGCTCCATCTTAATCCCCCGTTATCGGCAAAATATTTTTATCCAGTGTGAAGTGATGCTGATAGGCGCCTTTAGCCTTGCGGTGTTGCAATGCGTGCTGTTTGACCTGACCGATACTCTGTCGTTACTGGTCTTTGCCCAAGGGATAAGCCTAGGGTTTATTTTGTTGTGCCTGCGACAAACCCAATGGTTTTACAGCTCCTTTTTACTGTTTATCTTAGTGCCGTTTTCCAACGAGTTGGCGGAGCAAGTGCCGCTGTGGCTGAGCATCATAGTGCTGTTTGTACTAGCCGCTTTGATTTGGCGCCGATGCTTAGTGTTACCTTGGCGGGTGGAGGCACGAAGTGTGTATCTTAACGGCTTGGAAATGGGCTGGTTTTGGCTGCCTAGTCTGCAATCCATACGGATCTTGACTCGGTTAGAGCGTTATCTGCATCCGGTTAACTTCTTTATCGGTCCTATGCTGACCGTGTTGCTGCTGTTGCTCCCCGTGCTAACCATCGGGCTTGGGATAGTCTCACACGAGCTGCATTGGAACTTCCCGGTATTACTGCTACTGGCACAATTTAGCGTGATTAGTTGCTCGTTAGTGCATTGGAGCCGCGTACAACGTTCTCGTGCGACTGAAATGCTGCTGTTGATGCCAAGCTTTGACGGCCGTGCAGGCTTAGTTAAGGCCTTTGGTCGTGGTCAACAACGCTTGCTGCTTCTGCTCAGTTTGAGCGTGTTAATCTGCAGTCTTTTTGTCACTTGGCTCGATGGTGATTTGAGCTTGCCTCTGCTGGCGCACATAGTGATGAGCACGTATTGGGCCTGCGCCTTAGTGTTAGGGCTAGGTTGTTTGTGTCGCCGCGTATTGCAGGTGAGCCTGACCATGCTGGTGGTGCTCGGGCATTCGCTCTGGGTGTCTATTAGCCTCGCGGCGCTGCAACACGAGGGCAGTCTGCTCTATTGGTCGCTGGGTAATCTAGTGCTGCTGATCCTTGGGCAAATCGCACTGATTTGGGGCAGTAAAAAGCTCTGGCAGGGCGACATTACCGGGCTCTAATTGCCCTGAAATGGCGTGATTTGGGTGACATTTGCACAAGATTAGAGCAAAAACTCTTAGTTTTTAGCTTGCCTTCAGGTAGAATGCCGCAAAAGCGGTACACTTGTAAGCTAAAAGGTGAGTCACTCATGTCTCTCGAACAATATCACGTAATTCGACTATTACAGCAGCAAAGCCAGTCATTAAAAGAGGCTATAGCGCTGGAAGGTTTTGAAATGGCTGCGCCTTGGCATCAAGTCAGTTGGCAGGCATTCGATCAAATCAGCCATAAAATTGCACAGGTGTTGATTGAACTTGGCGTACAAGTGCAAGACCGTTGCGTGATCCTGTCGCAAAACTGCCCTCAATGGACCTGCGCCGACATAGGTACTCTGAAAAGTCGTGCCGTTGTGGTCCCCATTTACCCGACCAGCACCTTAGAGCAAGCCAGCTTTATCATTAACGATGCGGCGGCTAAGGTGATTTTTGTCGACGATGCTAAGCAATATGCGCTGGCCTGTGAGCTGCAAAAACAGTGTCCGACCCTAGAGCATGTGATTGTGTTCGACGCGAGTGTTGAGCTGGCGCAGGACAAGGCTCAACATCAGCATTTAGACAGTTTGTTAGCCAAAGAATATGGCCAGAGTGCTGAGCTTGAGCAGCGCTTACAGGATGCCAATCTCGACGACCTGTTAACCCTGATTTATACCTCTGGTACTACGGGCGACCCTAAGGGCGTGATGCTGGATTACCGCAATATGGCTTCGACTGTGCGTCAGCACGATCAGATCCTGCCGTTTACCACTGGCGATGTGTCGTTAGCTTTCTTACCGCTAAGCCATGTGTTTGAGCGTGGTTGGAGCTTCTACGTGCTGTGCCGTGGCGGCCACAACGTGTATCTGCAAAACACTCAAAGAGTGAAAGAGGCCATCAGCGCCGTGCGTCCACATACCCTGTGCGTGGTGCCGCGTTTCCTCGAGAAGGTTTACAGCGCAGTACAGGATAAGGTCGCTAAATCCGCCGAAGGCCGTAAAAAACTGTTTGCCTGGGCCATGGGCGTCGGCGAGCGTCAATTTGAGGTGAGCCAAGGCCGCGCTAAGGGCGGTTTGTGGTTATCCTTGCAATGGCGTTTAGCGCACAAGCTGGTTTACAGCAAGTTGCAAGCCGTGCTCGGTGGACGCTTAAAGTTTATGCCCTGCGGTGGCGCCGCCCTCGATTTAAACGTAGCGTCTTTCTTCCATGCCATTGGTATTCCCGTACTTTGTGGTTACGGCATGACGGAAACGAACGCCACTGTGACCTGTAATACCCTAGATAATCGAGTTGCGGGTTCGAACGGTAAAGTCTTGCCCGAAATCGAAGTGAAGCTAGGTAAGGACGATGAGATTTTAGTCCGTGGCGACACTGTGATGCGCGGTTATTACAATCGCCCCGAAGACACTGCAGCTGCCTTCGAAGATGGCTGGTTAAAGACCGGCGATGCGGGACGACTCGATGCCAATGGCAATTTATTTATTACCGACCGCATCAAAGAGTTAATGAAAACCTCCAACGGTAAATACATTGCTCCGCAACGGGTTGAAGGCACAGTGGGCCGTTGCCCCTTTATCGAACAAGTGGCTGTGATTGCCGATGCCCGTAACTATGTGACGGCGCTGATTGTACCAGCCTTTGAATCCCTCGAAGCCTGGGCCAAGGATAAGGGCTTGAAATACGAGTCGCCTATCGAGCTGCTGCGTCACAGCCATGTGGTTGAACATTTCGAGCAGCGCTTAAAGCATTTACAGCAAGAGTTGGCGGGTTTTGAGCAAATCAAGAAGTTTACCCTGCTGCCTGAAGCCTTTTCGATGGAGGCGGGATTAATCACCCCGACGCTGAAATTGCGCCGCAAAATGATTTACCACAAGTACGCCCATGAAATTAATGCTATGTACAATAATTGATTGTTAAATCTCTGATCTTAAAAGGCCGCTAAGCGGCCTTTTTTGTGTCAGCCACTTCCTGAAGCATCAGACTTCGCTTAAAATTCGCCCCGCTTACTGGTGCGCACGAGGCGCAAGGTGTCGGTGTTAAGGATAGTTAAATGGAACTTTCGATTCGTCGTTTATGCGCCGCGGCTGGTGCGGTGTTGCTCTCTTCTTTTGCGGTTATTCCTGCTGCACTTGCGGCGGAATATGACAAAATGGTTCACGGTCCCGTGGATCTTCCCAATGGCTCAATTTTTATCAAAAAGATCAACAGGTATGGGGCGAAATGCTCTACGGCGATGCGCCGGGTGTGCGCATTGACGATTACGGCCGCGCCGAAATCGTGGCGGTGTTTTACTATGACTTCGACAAGGGCGGCACTAAAGAGGTGATCGTCATGCTCAAGGATGCCGATGGCCAGCATCTACGGGGTTATGGTTTTGAGGGCGAGGAGTTGACTAAACTGCCGCGCCTGCAAGCTGTGCTCGATGAAGTCGCACCCACCATTAGCACCTTTACCGTTGGCGGTGTTCGCAAAGTATTAAGCCAGTTACCACCGCAGCAGTACCGTATGACCTATGAGGCTGAGGGCGTCCAAGACCCTGACATCAAAGCGATTCTTGATGGTACCTCTAAACTCAAACCGACCTTAATTGGCTATCGCAATTCTGAAGGCACGGCGACGGATGTAAAAACCGCAGTGGAATACAAGCTGCGCTATCCCCTGACTCGCACTGATAAAGATGCCGAGGGGCGTGAACGAAAATACAGTCTGGTGGCAACCTTTGATCGCAGCGCCTACGTCGAAGAAGATAGCAGCTTTATGCTGGTGGCCATTGGTTACGAGGCCGATGACATCGATTGGCTTAAAAATGGCAGCGAAAAAATCCCGCGAACTGGGCCTTTTTACGAATATATGAGCATGGGCAGTACTTGGGCAGGCGTTGCCAGTGAAGCCCATTATGTGCAGGGTGAGCTTGATGGCCACTTTGCCGCCTACGATGCCCGCAATGGCAGTGTGATGTATGCCGGTGACTATAAGCTGGGTAAGCAAGTGGGTAAGTGGATTGAAGCCGACAGCCGTGAAACCTATTGGGAAGGCGAGTACCTCGACGGCCAAAAGCAGGGTAAATGGGTGTTGCAGTCCATTATGGATGATGCCGATAACTACGGCTTTATTCACTACAACAAGGGCGTGCCCGATGGCCCGAGTGAAATCTATACCCCAGATTACGATTCCAGCACCGAAGGCGCGAAAAAGTTGTCCGAAAAGGGCATTTATCTCAATGGCGTAAAAGATGGCGAGTGGCTTGAGTCCGATGGCAGCAAAGGCCAATACCAAAAGGGCGTAAAACAAGGCGCTTGGGTGGAAAAGGCCACTCAAGGGGATTATCGCTTTCAAACCGGTGAAGGCCGCTACCTCGATGGTAAACGTTCAGGTACTTGGGTCTATATTCGAACGCCCGATGAGAACGATGCTTTTACCACTAAGCAATCAGTAACTTACCTCTACAAGACTGAAGTCAACTATGAGAATGGCCTACGCCAAGGTGAAGCTAAGTTATTCAATAAAGATAATTTTATGTTCGCCCTAAAACATTACGATAAGGGCCGCCTCCACGGTGAAAGTCTATGGTATTCCGCGCCAAATATCGTCAGCAATGTTGCCAATTATCGTCAAGGGGAGTTGGATGGCGCACAAATGTGGCTCGAGCCTAACGGCGATCTGAATGAGTTGAGTCAGTATAAGTTTAATGACGCCGTAACACTTAAACCCTCGCAGGATGAATGCATGATGCGAAAAGAACCCTACGCAGGCGATTGTGAGGGGGTGTTAAATTCAAAAAATGCTGAAACCACTTCAATTAAGGATGGTGAGCAACGAGTGTATCGCGGCGGCCGCCTATCCGAATTAAGCTATTACACTAATGGGTCTGTCGATAAAGAATATCGATTCGATTCTAACGGTCGCTTAATGTCCTTGCAGACCTATAAAGCGGGTCAGGAATACGGCCCAAGCATCCGCTATTCCACCGACGGCGGCTATTCGCTCGTGCAATATGGTCATCTTATCAATAACCGCTTTTCTGGACCCCATTACACTTTCTACCCGAACGGCCAGTTAAAGAGTTTGTGGAACTATTGCCAGCAAGAAGGTGAAACCTGGAACGGTGAACCTTATTTCTGGGATAACGCCATTGCGCGCTGTGGTATCCAGCGGGAGTATTTTGATAATGGTGCCGTGAGTTGTATCGAGGATCTCGACAGCAATTATGCCGTGGATAAAGTCTGTTACGACCAGAATGGTAAGTTAGCCAGCGAAATGCTGCGTATCGACGAGCAGCATGTGGTGCATAAGCGCTATATCAACGGGGTCATCTATCAAGAGGAACCCGGATTCTCGGATTTTTCCCATGTGACTAAGGGGCGCAAAATCTATCACTTAGAAAACCCTAAAAGCCATGGTGTGTTTAAGTCCTACGACAGCAGTGGCAAGCTCAAATACGAAAAAATATTCGATATGGGTAAGGCTGGCTGTATGAAAAAGTACGATGCCAATGGCAAGCAAACCCCAGAGACCGCGAGCTGCCAGTTCTAGCATCGCGCTTCTTATTTCTGTTAGGCTTGGTGGGGATAAACGGGGCAAGCGCCTCGTTTATCCCATTCACAGCATAAAAGTATAAGAACAACAAAAGGGAAGTTTGCATGTCAGTCACCGAATACAGCCTTGAAATCCACCCAAGATTTACCGAAACCGATGGTCTAGGCCATATCAACAACACAGTGATCCCCGTGTGGTGCGAGGCGGCGCGCACGCCAATCTTCGAGATTTTTAATCCCGAGTTGGATTTGCATCAGTGGAACCTCATAGTGGCAGGCTTTACCGTGGCCTTTATCGCGCCGACTTATTACGGCAAGAGTGTGACGGTGAAAACCTATGTCAGCCGTATCGGCAATAGCAGCTTCGAGCTGACTCAAACCTGTTGGCAGGCTGGCAATAAAACCGCCGAAGTGAAAACCACCTTAGTGCACTACGACTACAGCTGCGAAAAAAGCCGCCCCATCCCCGAAGATATTCGTGAAATCCTAGCTAGCCTGAACGGCGAAGATGCATAAGTCAGATATTCGCTTTCACCGCACAATTGCAATTGCGCGGTGAAAACGTTAACGTGGCGGCCGCAAATGTGATGCGGATCACTTATCCGCGCCTTTATTCCTTCCGGCCGGATTTAGCATGAGATTTTACTTCACCCGAATGCGTTCTAAGGACATCTGTCCGCCACGACAACCCCTGAAAAAGATCGTTTGGTCATGGGTAGGGGCCTTTTGCGGCATTTACTTAGTCGCCAGTCTCGCCAGTTATATGGGCGATAATCTGCTCGGTACCATGTTTGTGATTGGTTCATTTGGGGCGTCGGCGGTATTAGTCTACGGCGCACCGCTGGCAGAGTTTTCTCAGCCACGTAACTTGATTGGCGGCAGTGTGTTATCAGCACTGATTGGTGTGGCTGTTTATCAAGTGTTTGCCGATTATATGGTGCTCGCGAGTGCGTTAGCCGTATCACTAGCCATCGCATTGATGTATTTAACTCGCACGCTGCACCCACCGGGCGGCGCAACGGCATTAATTGCCGTGATAGGCGGCGAGAACGTGCATCAACTCGGATTTCTCTATGCGTTGATGCCGGTCTTTCTCGGCTCACTACTGTTATTGCTGGTGGCGCTGGTCGTGAATAATCTCTCCACCGATCCCAAACGCCACTATCCAGTCTATTGGATTTAGCGTACCTGTTGCGAAGCCTGTTATTTCAAAAACTTCTGCACATACCAACAGCTGGCTGCTATCTCAAAATCTTGGGTTTTGGCCCACTTTAGGCCATGGCGAACTAAACGTTCGGCAAGGCCTTTGCCGCGCAGCTCGTCGGGCACAAAGGTTCGGTTAAAGTCGATGTGCTGGCCATTGAGTCGGTATTCCAGCACGGCTTCATGCCCGTCAACGGGGATCACAAAGCATTGTTTATCCTGTTGATGCTCAACAACGACTTCTATTGGCGCTTTTTCTGACATACAGCCTCCCTCTGATATGGCCTAAAGTGTTATGGCAATGTAGCCATAGACTCGGTAGCTTAAGCTTGCTCGTGTTGTTTAAGAATGGCGAGTAATTCCGTGGGAAGCTCGGCTTTTTGGCCTGTTTTAAAGTTAAACATCACAGCGACCGAAGTGCCTAAGGTCGTTATGGCCTGTTGCTGCTTACTAAAGGCCTGATAATGCATGGTAAATCTGTCGCTTTGAATATCGCTGATACTCACGCTGACCAATAGGGTATCAGGGAAGGTTACTGGACGTTTATAGCGGGCCTGATTTTCGCTAATCACTGGGCCGACACCGGATTTATACAGGGCATCGAGTGGAAAGAGGCGGTTGAAAAAGTCGATACGTGCGGTTTCAAAATAGCGGAAATAGACCACGTTGTTGACGTGTTGCAGCGCATCCATTTCGCCCCAAGCCACGGGGATTTCGGTCACTATAGGGTGCTGTGCGAGAAACTTTTCCATTGGACTTAGTGTTGGACTTTCCATTGCATTACTCATAGTCAAAAGCTCTAGTTAAAACGCTCGTTTAAGGCAGCCAGACTAGCAGTATAAAGTGCGAGCGACAAGCCTAAAGCGCGGTGATATGCTGGCTAAGGCTTGGAGGTTTATGATGATTTTTTCAATTATTTTAATGGATTAAATACTATGTATATTGGTGCTGTGGCGAAGCAAACGGGCCTGTCGATCAAGGCGATTCGCCTCTACGAGGAGTGGGGACTGATCAGTGCGCCGATCCGTAAGGGGCGTTATCGCACTTATAGCGCAACCGATATAAAGCAGTTATTGCTGATCAAAGAGGCCAAAACCTTAGGTATTAAACTCTCGCAACTTAAAGACTTGTTTACCGAGGGTGAGCAGGCGGCGCAGCTTGAGTCTGTGCAGCAGTTTTTATTGAATATCAAAGCCGATTACCAGCGGCAGATCAGCGAATTAGAAGATAAATTAGTCAGGCTCGATGCATGTATTGATGGTTTGGATACCTGCGAATCCCGCGCCTAATTCCTGGCTTGACTCTACCCCTAGGGGCAGAGCTTAAGCTGTTGTCATATTGAATACTCAAGGTTTTTACTATGACAAAAAAGATTCTGGTGATTTCTGGTCATCCCAAACCCGATAGCCTGTGTGAACATTTAGCCGACACTTACGCCAAGGCCGCTGGCGAGTCGCATTCGGTGCGTCTGTTAAAGCTCAGCGAGTTGGAATTTGAGCCTAATCTGGCGCAGGGATACCATCAAGAACAGCCATTAGAGGCAGATTTGCAACGCTTTCAGCAGGCCATTCTCTGGGCCGAACATGTCGTGATTGTTGTGCCCATTTGGTGGGGCAGCGTACCCGCCAAGTTTAAAGGATTAATTGATCGAACATTTTTACCCGGTTTTGCTTTTCAGTATCAGCAGGGGAAAACCTTTCCCAATCGGCTGCTCGAGGGGAGAACCTCACGCATTATCATGACCATGGATACGCCGCCTTGGTATTACAAGTGGTTCCAGGGCGCGCCCGCCCTAAAGCAATTAGATATCGCGACCTTAGCCTTTAGTGGTTTTAAGCGCGCCAAGAGTCAAATGTTGGGGCCAGTGATCAATGCCAAGGCGCAGCAAGTGCAAAACTGGCAAGCGCAAGTTGAACGGCATGGCAGGTTGGGGCGTTAATCCCTATGAATTAGGCGATGTGCCGGTTTGCGATGGGGTGAATCACCCGGCGGACAGGTAAATGTGATTTGCTCGATAAACAAACAAAAAGCGACCCTTGGGTCGCTTTTTGTGTGCTGTGCCGATGTTAGTCGATCACTAGCTCATCGAAGCTGTTGATAGTGCGAAAATCGCCGGTGCGTTGTTTGCTGTCGCGCACCATTTGGCAGGTCATCATGCCTGCAGCTTCGGCGGCTTTAAGCTCTTCAACCACGTCGGACACAAACAGCACTTGCTTAGGACTTAGGCTGATGGTGTTGAGTATGTTGGCGTAGGCTTGTTTATCTAATTTGTTACCGGTACGGGTATCAAAATGGCCGCTAAACATCTCGGTTAAATCTCCACCATCACTGTGGCTGAACAGCAGTTTTTGGGCTTCAACCGAACCCGAAGAGAAGCTGTAAATACGCAGTTTTTGCGCGCTAAAACGGCTAACCGCTTCGATAAAGTCGGGGAAGATATGGCCTGTAAATTCGCCATGGGCGTAACCTTGCTTCCAAATCAAACCCTGAAGGGTCTTGAGTGGGGTCACTTTACGGTCTTCATGCACCCATTGCTGCAAAATTTCAGTCACACGGGCTAAATCGGCATCGGGTTCGAGGGCGATATCTCGGGTGTCGCAGATACAGTTTTCCACCAAAACATTGTGTTGGTTCTGCGCTAAAAAGTCTGGTAAGGCTTTGACAGAATAGGGGAATAGTACATCTTGGATAAAGGTTAGGTCTGTCGTGGTGCCTGCTGTGTCTACGACTATGGCTCTGATACCCATAATGTTTTGATACTCCACAATATGTTGGCTAAAAAATGCAACCCCGATCCTAAGCGTTATTGGGGTAATTGGCTAGTGGATTTCGCCCTTAGACCGTGGGAGATTGTGCACCATATCACTCAGCTATTCGACTGAAACTTAATTAAATGAGGAATTTTAGAGGCTTATCTAGTGGATATGGATGAAATACTGGATTTAGTGGGGAGAATTATGCTGTTTATGATCCCACAACGTGTTGCTGGCATAAGACTATGGTCTTAATAGCTAAGGGAAATTTGGGCTGTTATTGTAGCTTTACTATCTTTCGACTGAATTTGTTCTCCTTTAGGGTTTAGGAATGAGGTCGAGCGAGTTCTGCACTGATGAGACTGTTTATGAAATATTTACCCGCATTTGGCTTAGGTATTCTGTTGGCGGTATTGAGCTTTGTGAGTTTTGCACTGGTTGCAACGGCGGGCTATATGTACGCCTTGCTCGGAAGCATCGATAACCTTAGCCACACTAGCGCGGTTTATTTGGGGTTAGGTGCCCATGATGCGGGCTTATTATTGCTGCTCTCTGGGCTGATGTTATTTAGCTATCAGCGGCTGTTTCCTCGATTGCCATTCGATTGGTACGCAGCGGTGGCGATGCAATTACCCTTAGGTTCCTTAGTGCTGTGGGCAGATGGGGTTTCCTTTAATCTTACGGATTTTTACGGCGTAGCCAGAGCCTTAACCCTCTTTAGTGCCACCTTTGGAGTGCTGATTATTTTTGGCTTATTGCAGCGCCGTGGTCGTAGGCTGGCTCGGGCTTAATCGGTCATTTGTTGGCCTTAAACTGGCCTTGCTGGAATAAAATCCGTAAAATCATTGCCCTAAATGGATTTGAGTCGTAAGAGTAGGAGCCAATGAGTTCGATTGAATGTGATATTCCCGAAGATCACCGTATCCCCTTTCAGAAGTATTACAAACAAAAAATCGCCCCTAGATGCGCACCGTTTGAAGCAAAACGTGAAGGCGTGAACCAGAGGCGGCGTGAAAATGCCAAGTTCACCACCCCAATCTACTACCTATGCATCACTATTATTTTGGGTGCCTTCGCCGGGCTGCTCGGGGTCCAGTTTATGCTGGTGCCTATGGATTATTTTGTGCCTTTGATGATTGGCGCGTTTTTGCCGATTCCCGTGATAGCCCTAGTGGCCATTGCCTCGGGAAAGGAAAGCAATGAACTTTATAATGCCGCCTTTGAAAAACTCTACCCTATTAGTCTCAAGTACTTCGGCAATGATTATGCGTTAACGAGGGAGCCTAAGGTGGATTTCTCAACCTTTCTGGAGTTGGGGCTGCTGCCTAAAACCGATAAACAGTATGCGCCAAATTGCCTTAAGGGAACCTATAACAAGGTGCCGTTCCAGTTTTACGAGGTCGATGCTTACAACACTAAATCGAACAACAATGGCTCGGTTGAGCGAGAGACCATCTTCAATGGTGTACTGCTGGTGTGCAATATTCCTAAGCGATTCAACGGTACCACGCTGTTAGTCACGGATAAGGGCAGTTTAAAAAATCGAATTGAGGGGTTTAAGACAAAGCTGTCGCGGGTCAAGCTTGAGGATGTGCGTTTCGAGCGTTGTTTTGAGGTGTATAGCAGCGACCAAGTCGAGGCGCGCTACTTACTCAATCCCTTGATGATGGAGAATCTCTTGGCCTTAGGTCGCGAGCTAAATGCCGAGGTGGAAGTCTGTTTCTATCAAAAACAATTGTTGATTAAGATCCCGACAAAACACCATTTCTTTATCAATCAACTCGATTTAGATCGCCCCATCGATTTTAAGCTCAATATCGAGCGGATGTTTACCGAGTTAGGTTATACCTTCTCGATCATCGATACCTTAAGACTCGATAAACATACCGGGTTATAGCGACAGTCGCCTCAATTGCAGCCACAGAATGTAGCTGCTCTATGCGACAGCTTAAAACATGACTTTTGGCACTTATGGGTGACTCCCCGTGCTCGTTAATATCAAGCTTCAAACTTTGATGGAGCAAGATGATGAACACGATTTTCACCCTGTCGCAATTTGTGCATATTACCGCGGGCGCACTGGCATTAGTGTTATTTTGGATGCCTGCCATGCTGAAAAAGGGCAGCGCGAACCATAGTCGTTTTGGCCGTTATTATGTTTATGCCATGTACACAGTGGCGGCGACGGGCGTGGCGATGGCAACGACGGGCCTGATTGATCCGCTCGCGGTGATTAAACAGCCTGCGGCCAACGCTGACGCCTTAGCGGCGCAGATTGCAGATCGTAAAAATGCTTGGATATTTCTCATCTATATCAGCTTGTTAACTCTAGTGACCGTTAGGCATGGCGTGTTGGTCCTGCGTTATAAGGCGCAGCGTCAGCAATTAAAATCGCCTATGCATCTGTCGTTAATGCTGAGCTTAACGCTACTTGGCCCTGTGATGGCGATATGGGGATACCAAGAAAAGCTGATCCTCGCGATGATTTTCGGCCTGTTAGGCACTACGGTTGGGGCGGGATTCTTGCGTTATAGCGTTAAGGCGACCCTGACCAAATTAGAATGGTGGATTGAGCATTTAGGCGCCATGATTGGCTCGGGTATCGCCTGTTACACCGCCTTTTTCGCCTTTGGTGGCAGCCGTTTGTTTATCGACCATGGCAATTTGCGTCTGCTGTCGTGGACACTGCCAGGTGTTATCGGTTTTGTGGTGATCCGCTATTTAAGCGGCAAGTATCAACGTCGTTTTGCGGATTAACCTGAAACGTAAAAGCATAGGGAGCCGTAAAAAGACAGGGGCCGCCTAAGCTACCCCTATATTGAGATGATGTGAGCGGTTTTACCCGAGTTACACCTTGGTCTCGGCGGCGGCATTGGCCGCCTTAGCGGATTCGAGCCACTGATCCATCTTTTGCTCCAATAAATCTAAGGGCAAGGCGCCATTTTCGAGTAGCCTGTCGTGGAAGACTTTAATATCAAACTTATCGCCCAAGGCTTTTTTGGCCTTAGTGCGCAATTCGATAATTTTTAGCTCGCCCAGCTTGTAACCTAAGGCTTGCCCCGGCCAAACCACATAGCGCTCGATTTCGCCCGTGGCTTCAGAGAGGTGTATTCCCTCAGTCGCCACTGCATAATCAATGGCTTGCTCACGGCTCCAATCCTTAGCATGCATACCCGTGTCGACCACTAAGCGCACCGCACGGTGTAACTCAGACTGCAAGCGGCCAAGGTCGTTAATCGGATTATCCTGATACATGCCCATCTCGGCGGCTAAGCGCTCAGCATACAGTGCCCAACCTTCTCCCGCGGCATTAGAGTAAAAAATGGTACTCAGCAGCGGCAAGGTATCCGACAGACCGATGAGCGTCTGTAGATGATGGCCGGGATTGGTCTCGTGGTAGGTTAAGGTTTGCAGCGAATAGGAGGGCAGCGCCGCCATATCGTACAGGCTTATCCAGAAGGTGCCCTTACGCGAACCATCTTGAGAAGGCGCATCGTAAAATGCACCGCTGGTTGCGGCGGCGCGACTGTCTGGCACGGCTTCAACCGCAACCTCTTGATTCGGTAACAGCCCAAACCACAACGGTAATTTGGCGTTCACTTTCGTCAGATAGCCGTGAATGTCCGTCATTAATTGCTGTTTACCCTCGGGGGTGTTGGGGTAGATGTATTTAGGATCCTTAAGCAATCGCTGCATGCGCTCGCCCACTGTGCCTTTGCGGTAACCCACTTGCTTGAGTAACACATCCATCTCGGCCGTAATGCGGGCAACTTCGTCTAATCCTAGTTGGTGGATCTCATCTGGGGTCATCTCCGAATTGGCGAGGTGCTTAATCATCGCCTTGTAGAGTTTAGCGCCTTGAGGTTGGTGTCCGAGTCCCGTTACATGGGTGGCCTTGAGGCGCACGGCTTGCAGTGCGGAAATCAACTGGCGCGTCGCAGGGTAATATTTTGTCTCCACCAGTTCGGCGGCAGAGTTCACCAACGCTTCACTTTCTGGTACTTGGGCGGCGGTTAATTTGGCTTTAAAACTGCTGACCAAGGGATGTTCATTAGCATGGTGCACTAATTGTTGCTGCAACACGGCTATGGTCTTATCGATAATAAAATCGGGTGGGATCACGCCCATTTGCACATCTTGATCCAGCTTATCGATAACTGTGCCCATGGCGGCAGGATACATGGTTAAGCGGTTGAGATAGGCCTTAGCTTGCTCTGGGGTGGTGACCGCAAACTTATCTTCCATATACCCCGGAAATTCAACATGCAATCCAGATAAGTGGTTGACGACATAAGGTAAAAACCAAACGCCGTATTCACCGAGCATAGTGCCATAGGCCACGGTTTCGGCTGGCAGCAGGGCGCCAGCGATTTCAGATTTTATCGAGCCTAAACTCACTTGCTCAGAGGCGCTAAGCTGGCTGGCATCGATAGTATTGAGTTCGGTCAATATGGCCTTAAGCGCTTTACGGCGATGATTTTCCCCCGATGGGCTGTAATCGGTCAGCTTAGAGAGTACATCCTTGCCCGCTTCATCCTCGGCCACGCCATAATAGGTGGCGATTTCGGGTCTAAGGGCAAAATAACGCTGGGTGATTGGCGCAAGTTGTTGCTTAAGGCTCAATACTTGGACGGCCTTTTCGGCCTTGGCCTGCTCGGCGGTTTGATTGGTCTGTGTTGGGTTTGGATCGCTACAGCCCGTTGCTAACATGGCCAGCATTAAAGCATTTATTATTCTTTTCATCGGGTTACTCATACAAAGACATTGAAGCGAATCCGTTATCGAACAGACCCCTCAAGCGTTAAACCGTGTTTAGTGTGATCAAGCTCAAATTTGAACGGTTATCCTAGCAGTTTATTGCATCTAAACCGCAAGAATTTTGTTACTCGTTTTGAGTGGGTGTACTTGATTGACCCACGGTCGCTGGCTTTTTCTCGGCTGAAGCAGTAATTCACCAATCATCACTTAATTGACATAGTCAACCAATCTCGATATTGTTGACAATGTCAACTATGTCGAGATGCCATTATGCCTGCTATTTCCCTCGGTGAAACCTTGCACAGATTAGTGCATGCCTACAAAAAACAACTGCGTGCGGATATTGCCGCGCAGCAGATTGAATTGCCTGTCACCCATATTCGGGCGCTTAAGGGGATTTGCCGTCATCCCGAGGCCACGGCGCAATCTATTGCCCTACGCATGCAACGGGATAAAGCCCAAATTACGCGTGTGCTCAATGAGCTACAGCAGGCTGGTTATATCCTAAAAGTCGATAATCCTAAGGATGGCCGTAGCCTGTTATTGAGACCGACGGCGCAGGGCGAGCAGTTGATGACGCAAATTATTGCCGCCGAAAAAGCCACAGTTGGCCATATGACCCAAGCGCTCAGTCAGGATGAAATTGCGGTGTTTATCCGTATTGCCAACCAGATCAGCGATAGCGTGGCGGAAAGCTAACGATTGAATGCCATTTATTTTTTGGAGTTTTAGTATGAACAGACCCGCCCCGCGCGAATTGACCGTGATAGGTAAAACCCAAGTCACGCCACATATGCTACGTATCACCTTAGGCGGCGATGGCTTCGCAGGTTTTCCCGCCGATCAAGAAAGCGCCTATATCAAATTACTGTTTCCGCAGCCGGGGGATGAGCGGCCATTAATGCGCACTTATACCATTCGTCAGCAGCGGATGAATGAAATCGATGTGGACTTTGTGCTGCACGATACCGATGGCCCCGCATCCCGTTGGGCAAAGTCGACCGAGATTGGGGATACCATCCAAATCGGTGGCCCCGGACTGAAAAAACTGATCAACTTAGATGCCGAATGGTTTTTATTGGCAGGGGATATGACGGCCTTGCCCGCCATCAGCGTGAACTTGGCGCAATTGCCAAGCAATGCAGTGGGTTACGCAGTGATTGAGGTGCTAAGTGAAGCCGATATTCAGCCCTTAGTGCATCCTCGCAATGTGCAACTGCATTGGGTGATTAATCCAGAGGCCGACCCAGAAGGTAAGCCCTTGGTCGAACGCATTGCTCAGTTGCCAAAACTCGAGGGACAAGGCGCCGTGTGGCTCGCCTGCGAATTTAGCAGTATGCGCGCCCTAAGAAAGCTGCTTAAGCAGACATACGACTTACCGAAAAGCCATTTTTATACATCAAGTTACTGGAAAATCGGCTGTAATGAAGGCGAGCATAAGCTGGTAAAACAACAAGATGAGCAGTTAGAAAATGGCGCTCAATAACCGCAGATATGATTGCTAAACAAGGCCGGCAGTATCCATGGCGACCTTGTTTAGCTGAACCGCTGATTATTGATGCACTAACTTACCGTTTTTCACCACATCCTTGCAGGGATTCACGCCGTAGCTATAGGCGAGTTGCGCTGGGGTGGCGATATCCCACAGACAGAAATCCGCCTGTTTACCAACCACTAAGCTGCCGACACTCTCTTCAATCCCAAGAGCCTTAGCGGCATTCAATGTTAAACCCGCAAGCGCTTCCTCTGGTGTTAAGCGGAATAGGGTGCAACCCATGTTCAGCATCAGCAGAGTCGAGCAGATGGGCGATGAGCCGGGATTAAAGTCGCTGGCGAGCACCATAGGCACACCGTATTGACGCAATAAGTCGATAGGCGGTTTTTGGGTTTCCCGCAAAAAGTAAAACGCGCCCGGTAACAGCACGGCGCAGGTGCCACTTTCACTTAGGGCCTTAACGCCAGCCTCATCTAAATATTCAATATGATCAACCGACTTAGCGCCTAAGCGTGCGGCTAATTCAGAGCCGCCCATATTGGATAATTGCTCGGCGTGCAGTTTGACTTGCAGGCCAGCCGCTTTGGCGGCGCTCAGCACGCGCTCGGTTTGCTCTAGGTTAAAGGCGATGTTTTCACAGAATACATCCACCGCATCGGCGAGGTTTTCGGCAATCACCGCAGGCAGCATCTTATTGATTATTAAGTCGACATAGCCGTCGCTATTGTCTTTAAACTCGGGCGGCACCGCATGGGCACCGAGGAAGGTGGTCTTCACATCCACATGGTGATGTTGGCCGAGTTCGCGGGCAACACGCAGGATTTTGAGTTCGGTTTCGGTATCTAAACCGTAGCCAGATTTAATCTCAACCGTAGTGACGCCTTCCTTTGCCAAGGCATTTAAACGCTGGCGTCCGAGATCAAATAACTCGGCTTCGTCGGCTTCACGGCAGGCGTTAACCGTGGAAATAATGCCGCCGCCAGCACGGGCGATTTCCTCGTAGGTAGCGCCCTTTAGGCGTAGCTCGAATTCGTTGGCACGATTACCGGCAAACACTAAATGGGTGTGGGCATCAATCAGCCCCGGAGTGATCCAACCGCCCTTGCCCCTGTAAACAGGAATGGACAACACATCGAAGGCGGGCAGCTCGCTGCGCGGGCCTAACCAGGCAATTTTACCGTCTTTTACTGCGATAGCTGCATTGGTAATTGCGCCGTAAGGTGCTGATATGGAAGGGTCCATTGTTGCTACGTTAACGTCTATCCAAACCTGATCCCAAGACATTGTTATCCCTCGCTGCGTTGGCTTTTTGGCCCCGCAAACTCTTTATTATCGAAAGTTATGTGAGCTAGCTTGTATTTACTTGTATATACAAGCTAGGATTGTAGCCGCAATTTTGAACGTTTGAAAGTGGCTCAGTGTTTTGGTGTGTGAGTACTTACCATGCCAAACCTAGGTAGATTTGATCTTGAGGAAGTGTTTTGGCTACGCCTAAGTTTGCAGAAATTAAGCAATATATCATTGGCTGTATCGAGTCTGGTGAGTGGGAAGAAAATGCCCGTGTCCCCTCGGAAAATCAGCTGGCCGAACTGTTTGTCTGTAGCCGTATGACGGCGCGTCGCGCCTTGACTGAGCTGACAGATAACGGCGTGCTTGAGCGTTCGCAGGGGCTGGGCACCTTTGTGGCCGGGCGAAAGTCGCAATCCTCCATGTTGGCGATCCGCAACATTGCCGACGAAATCAAAGACCGTGGTCATGGTTACAGTGTGCAGCAGTTAGCACTTAGACAAGTGAATGCCACCGCGCCTATCGCCATCGCACTGGCGCTGGAGCTCGGAAGTCCGGTGTTTCATTCGGTGTTAGTGCATTGCGAGCAGGGCGTGCCGCTGCAAGTCGAGGAGCGTTATGTGAATCCTGCCTTTGCGCCTGATTACTTAGAGCAGGACTTTAGCGAGCAGACACCCCATGAGTACCTGTCGCAGGTGGCTCCGCTGACCGAGGCGCACCACACCATCGAAGCCATTATTGCCAGTAGCGAATTGCAGCAGAGGTTAGCCATTCCGGCGACTGAGCCCTGTTTACAGATTTCACGCCGCACTTGGTCGCGCCAAGGGGTGGTGAGTTTTGCCAAATTGGTACACCCAGGTAGCCGCTTTAAGCTCGGCGGACACCTGACATTCAATAAATAACGTACGCAAACAGCGGTGAAGGCTTATGGCATTCATCCAATGTTTAGCGACAAAAACACAATAAAAACAATAGCACTTAGCCGAATGGCGAGTGAGTTCAACAGGTTGAAAGAGGACATCTCAATGGACAAGCGACACGACCCAAGCCGCCGCATTATTGCGCCCCATGGTAGCCAATTAAGCTGCAAAAGCTGGTTAACCGAAGCGCCAATGCGCATGTTAATGAACAACTTACATCCAGATGTGGCCGAGCGCCCAGAGGATTTAGTGGTTTACGGTGGTATCGGCCGCGCGGCACGCGACTGGGACTGCTACGACAAGATTATCGAAGTGCTAAAACGCCTCGAAGACGACGAAACCTTAATGGTGCAATCGGGTAAACCTGTGGGCGTATTCCGCACCCATGCAGATGCCCCGCGCGTGCTGATTGCTAATTCTAACCTAGTGCCACATTGGGCAAACTGGGAACACTTCAACGAGTTAGATAAGCAAGGTCTGGCGATGTATGGCCAGATGACCGCGGGTTCGTGGATTTATATCGGCACTCAGGGCATTGTCCAAGGTACCTACGAAACCTTCGTTGCCGTGGCAAAACAACACTTTGGCGGCGTGGCTGCCGGTAAGTGGATCCTCACCGGTGGTTTAGGTGGTATGGGCGGCGCGCAAACGCTGGCCGGTACTATGGCTGGCTTCTCTGTGCTTGCCTGTGAAGTGGATGAAACCCGTATCGATTTTCGTCTGCGTACCCGTTATGTGGATAAAAAGGCCACTTCATTAGACGAAGCCTTGGCGATGATCAACGACGCCAATGCCTCCGGCAAACCCGTTTCTGTCGGCCTGTTAGCGAACGCCGCCGATGTATTTGCCGAATTAGTAAAGCGTGGCATTACTCCTGACGTTGTCACCGACCAAACCTCTGCCCACGATCCGCTAAACGGCTATTTGCCACAGGGCTGGACCATGGCGCAAGCGGCTGACATGCGTAAAACCGATGAAGCCGCCGTCGTTAAAGCGGCTAAAGCCTCGATGGCGGTACAGGTACAAGCCATGCTGGATCTGCAAGCGGCAGGCGCTGCGACCTTAGACTATGGTAACAACATTCGCCAAATGGCCTTCGAAACTGGCGTTAAAAACGCGTTCGATTTCCCAGGTTTTGTGCCTGCTTATATTCGTCCACTCTTCTGCGAAGGTATCGGCCCGTTCCGTTGGGTGGCCCTATCTGGCGAACCTGAGGATATCTACAAGACCGACGCCAAAGTGAAGGAGCTGATCCCCGACAATCCACACCTGCACAACTGGTTAGATATGGCCCGTGAGCGTATCGCCTTCCAAGGTCTACCAGCGCGTATCTGCTGGGTGGGCTTAAAGGACCGTGCGCGTTTAGCCCAAGCCTTTAACGAGATGGTGAAAAACGGCGAGCTGTCGGCGCCCATCGTCATTGGTCGTGACCACTTAGACTCAGGTTCAGTCGCCAGCCCTAACCGTGAAACCGAGTCTATGATGGACGGTTCAGACGCAGTATCTGACTGGCCATTACTGAACGCATTGCTAAACACTGCCAGCGGCGCGACTTGGGTGTCGCTGCACCACGGTGGCGGTGTGGGCATGGGCTTTAGTCAACACTCGGGTGTAGTGATCGTGTGTGACGGTACTGAGGCCGCCGCTAAACGTGTTGGCCGCGTGCTGTGGAACGACCCTGCGACAGGCGTGATGCGCCATGCGGATGCGGGTTACGAGATCGCGAAAAACTGTGCAAAAGAGCAGGGCTTAGATCTGCCCATGCTTAAAGACTAACAATTCAACACAAACCGTGAAAAACAACGACAAGAATACGGATGTAAAAATGAAATCAGTCAATCATTTAGTATTAACGCCCGGCAGTTTAAGTCTGGCGCAATTGCGTGAAATCAGCCGCCATAAGCTGACACTTGAACTGGCGCCAGAGGCGATTACCGATATCAACACCAGCGCGCAAATCGTGCAAAAGGTGTTGGATGAAGGTCGCACCGTTTATGGCATCAACACAGGTTTTGGACTGCTGGCGAACACTAAGATTGCCCCGGAAGATCTGCAATTGCTGCAACGCTCTATCGTGTTATCCCACGCTGCGGGCACGGGCCAATACATGCAGGACGCCACAGTGCGCCTGATGATGGTGTTAAAAATCAACTCCTTAAGCCGTGGCTTCTCGGGAATCCGATTAGAAGTCATCAACTTCCTTATCAGCCTAGTGAACGCCGAGGTTTATCCTTGCGTGCCTGAAAAAGGTTCTGTGGGTGCCTCTGGCGACTTAGCGCCGTTAGCCCATATGTGTTTGCCGCTGTTGGGTGAGGGCGAGATGAGCTATCAAGGTCAGATTATTTCGGCCGCCGAAGGCTTAGAAATCGCCGGCCTAAAGCCAATCGATTTAGCCGCGAAGGAAGGCTTAGCCCTGCTCAATGGTACTCAGGCTTCTACTGCACTGGCGCTGGAAGGCTTGTTCCACGCTGAAGACTTGTTTGCTGCAAGCTCAGTGATTGGCGCCATGAGCGTCGAGGCAGCCATGGGTAGCCGCAGTCCGTTTGATCCACGCATTCATGCAGCCCGTGGTCAGAAAGGACAAATCGATGCGGCCATGGTGTTCCGTCATCTGCTGGGCGAAGAGTCTGAAATCAGCTTAAGCCACATCAACTGCGAGAAGGTGCAAGACCCTTACTCACTGCGCTGCCAACCACAGGTATTAGGTGCTTGCTTGACCCAAATCCGCCAAGCGGCCGAGGTGTTAGGCACAGAAGCCAACGGTGTGACCGATAACCCGTTGGTATTCCAAGATACTGGCGATATTATCTCCGGCGGTAACTTCCACGCCGAGCCCGTTGCTATGGCAGCCGATAACTTGGCGATTGCGATTGCCGAATTAGGCGCGATTGCAGAGCGTCGTATCGCGCTGCTAATCGACTCTAGCCTGTCTAAACTGCCACCTTTCCTGGTTAAAAACGGCGGGGTGAACTCGGGCTTTATGATCGCCCAAGTGACGGCGGCGGCATTGGCCTCTGAAAACAAAACCTACGCCCATCCAGCATCGGTCGACAGTTTACCAACCTCGGCCAACCAAGAAGACCATGTGTCTATGGCGACTTTTGCGGCGCGCCGTTTACGGGATATGAGCGAAAACACCCGTGGCGTATTAGCGGTTGAGTTATTGGCGGCCGCCCAAGGCTTGGACTTCCGCGCGCCATTAATGCCAAGCAAAGCAGTGGCGCAGGCGAAGGCCGAGCTACGCGAAGTGGTTGCCTACTATGATAAAGACAGATACTTTGCGCCGGATATCGATGCGGCAACGGATCTGCTTTATACCGCCAGCTTCAATGCTTACTTGCCCCAAGGCGTATTGCCGAGTCTGTAATGCACAGTCTTTGGTACCGATAACCCATCAGCGGGTGAAAAGTGCTGAAGCAAGCGACCAATAAAGTGAAAGGCATAGCGATTTGCTATGCCTTTTGTCTATCCTATGCGGCGATTTCGCTGTTTTTGCACTTTGTACTTTAGGTGTGTTTAACACCGCAGGATGAGTGCTTTTTTATCCAATCTTTACATTGTCAGCTTTGATGGCTGTCTATCCATCCAAAACCGGTAAATATGAGGTGTTTTTAACCATCTCTTATTTCATTTCGGCTTTAAATTCACACTCTATATAACCTTAATATGTCATTGTGAGACAAAATGCCCATTAAGTGGTGGACAAAATGTCTTTTGGTGTTTTTTGGATTTGTATCTTTATTTGTGTCGTTTCGCTGAAATTAAACTCTGAAAATATCAATTTAAAATCTATTTTTTGGTGGTTTGTTTTGTAGCTGGTGAATTGAGATCTCGATCTCATGTCATTATTTGTTATCTATTTTCACTTTAAGGATAATCTTAGATTAAGTGGGGGCTTTATTGACTCACTCAAACGATTGCAGCGTTACCACTGCAATTACCAAACTCATAACGACAAAAGTGTGAGAGAACGCTATGAACAGACGCCAGTTTTTTAAACTGTGTGCGGCCGGAGCGGCAACCTCAGCGATTTCAGCGCTGGGATTGATGTCCGAAAAGGCCTATGCAGCAGTGCGAGAGTTTAAGCTGATCGGAGCCAAAGAAACCCGTAACAACTGTCCGTATTGCTCGGTCGGTTGTGGCCTGCTGATGTACAGCCAAGGCAGTGGGGGCAAAAACTCTGAGCATGCTATTTTCCATATCGAGGGTGATGCCGATCATCCAGTAAACCGAGGTGCATTGTGCTCTAAAGGTGCGGGCCTTGTGGATTATGTTAACAGTCCACACCGCTTACAGTACCCAGAATATCGCGCCCCCGGCAGCAATAAGTGGGAACGGATCAGCTGGCATGATGCCTTTAAACGTATTGCTCGTTTAATGAAAGATGACCGTGATGCGAACCTGATTGAGAAAAACGCCGATGGCGTAACGGTTAACCGTTGGTTAACTACAGGGATGATGACCTCATCCGGTATGGCCAATGAAAGTGGCTTAGCGACACAAAAATTTGCGCGCGCTTTAGGCCTAGTGGCTATCGATACTATTGCACGTAACTGACACTCCCCAACGGTAGCAAGTCTTGCTCCAACATTTGGGCGCGGTGCCATGACCAACCACTGGATCGATATTAAAAATTCTAACGTAGTGATTATTATGGGCGGTAATGCCGCAGAAGCTCACCCTGTCGGATTCGGCTGGGTTACAGAAGCTATGCAGCATAACAATGCTAAGTTGATTGTGGTTGACCCACGTTTCAACCGCAGTGCGTCATTGGCAGATCACTATGCCCCAATCCGCTCAGGAACTGACATAGCATTCCTTCTGGGTGTGATTCGCTATTTGATTTCGACCAATCAAGTTAACTTCGATTATGTGAAAGCCTATACCAACGCCAGTTATCTGGTGCGGGATGATTTTGACTTCCATGACGGCCTATTCTCAGGCTTTGATGAAGCAAAAGGCGAGTACAACAAAGAATCCTGGTTCTACCAACTCGACGAAGACGGCTATGCCAAAGTGGATGAAACACTTGAGCACCCGCGTTGTGTGTGGAACTTACTCAAACAACACGTAGAACGTTATGATTTTGCAACGGTAAGTAATATCACTGGTACGCCAACAGCGGACTACCAAGTGGTATGTGACGCCATTGCGAGCACTCATACTAAAGATCGTGTGGCAACCTTTATGTATGCATTGGGCTGGACCCACCATAGTAAAGGTGCGCAGAACATCCGTTCTATGGCGATGATCCAGTTATTACTGGGCAACATTGGTCAGTTAGGCGGTGGTGTTAACGCATTGCGCGGTCACGCCAACGTTCAAGGTTCAACCGACATGGGGCTACTGGCCCAAAGTTTACCCGGTTACCTTAAACTGCCAAACGATAAAGAACCGACCTTAGCGGCTCACTTGGCGGCGAACACGCCTAAGCCATTGCGCCCAGGTCAAACCAACTACTGGCAAAACTATCCGAAGTTTTATGTGTCCCTGCTTAAAGCCTTCTGGGGTGAAAACGCGACGCCTGAAAACGAGTTCGGTTATCAGTGGTTACCTAAGTGGGATCAGATGTATGACTTCGGTAAGCATCTGGACATGATGTACCGTGGCAAAGTGAACGGTTGCATCGTGCAAGGGGTTAACGCCATTAACTCCATGCCTAACCGTAACAAGAACATCAAGGCGCTGAGTAACCTTAAGTACTTAGTCGTGCTTGATAACTTGTCATCGGAAACCGCCACCTTCTGGCAAAACGAACCCGGTTTTAACGAGGTCGATACCGCCAGTATTCAAACCGAAGTCTTCCGCCTACCTGCGACTGTGTTCGCAGAGGAAGAAGGTTCGATCGTTAACTCTGGCCGCTGGATGCAATGGCACTATAAAGGCGCTAATCCTCCAGGCGAAGCGATGTCGGACTCTGAGATTGTCTCTGGTCTGCTGCAGGAGCTAAAACACCTCTATCGCGAAGAGGGTGGCAAACTGCCAGAGCCCATTGAAGCGATTAACTGGAACTATATCGATCCGCACAACCCAAGCTCTATCGAACTGACGAAAGAGTTGAATGGTTACGATGTTGCGACCAAGCGTCAGATCAGCAGCTTTGCTGAACTGAAGGCCGATGGCAGTACCGCGAGTGCCTGTTGGATTTACGCGGGTTCTTGGACCGAAGCCGGTAACCAAATGGCTCGCCGCGACAACCATGACCCATCGGGTAAAGGTATTACGCCGGGCTGGGCCTTCGCATGGCCGCTTAACCGCCGCGTCCTCTACAACCGTGCCTCTTGTGATGTGAACGGTAAACCTTGGGATGAGCACCGTAAGATTGTCGAGTGGAAAGACGGCAAGTGGGAAGGGATAGACGTGCCCGACTTCAATGCCAAGTTGAATCCACAGGAAAGTGCGCATCCTTTCATTATGCAGGCTGACGGCGTGGGTCGTTTCTTCGCGCTCAAACTGCTGAAAGAAGGACCGTTCCCAGAGCATTACGAGCCGGTCGAATCGCCCATCGGCACCAACCCACTGCATCCCAATGTGGTGCACAGCCCTGTGCTGCGTTGGTTCGAAGGGGTGAAAGACACCATAGGTACTAAAGAGGAATACCCATACGCCTGTACCACTTACTCACTCACAGAACACTTTAACTTCTGGACGACACACTGCCGTTTAGCGGCGATTGCCATGCCAGAGACCTTTGTGGAAATGAATGAGCAATTGGCAGCAGAAAAAGGCATTAAGAATGGCGATTGGGTGAAAGTGAGCTCGAAACGTGGCCACATTCTCACCAAAGCCTTAGTGACTAAGCGTATGCGCCCATTGCAGGTCAATGGTCAAACGGTACACACACTCGGTATCCCACGTCACGGCAGCCATAACGCGCTAACACGTAAGGCCTATAGCTGTAACGTCCTTACCACTGAGATGGGTGATGCCAACACGGGTGTGCCTGAGTACAAAGCGTTCCTCGTGAATGTTGAAAAGGCGGAGGTCTGATAATGGCGACTCAAGATATCATTCAACGTTCCGGCACTTCGCAAGCGACTCCGCCTGCCCAGGCGAGAGTCGGTGGCGTGAAGCAAATTGCGAAGCTGTTTGACGCGACTAAGTGTAATGGTTGTAAAGCCTGTCAGGTCGCTTGTTCCGAATGGAATGACCTGCGTGAAGAGGTGGGTTCGTTCCAAGGGACTTATCAAAACCCAGCATCTCTGTCCCCAGAGTGCTGGACCCTGATGAAGTACAACGAGATCGAAGACCAAGGCAAATTACGTTGGCAGTTTACCCACAGTGCTTGTATGCACTGTGCGGATCCCGCCTGCTTAAAGGCCTGTTCTACCTCTGGCGCGATTGTTCAACATGCCAATGGCACTGTGGATTTCGATTCGGACAAATGTATTGGCTGTGGTTATTGTGCCAGTGCCTGTCCATTCGATATCCCGAAGATCAGCGCCGTCGACAACAAAGCCTACAAGTGCACTATGTGCTCTGACCGCTTGGCTGTTGGGCTTGAGCCTTCCTGCGTGAAGTCTTGTACCACAGGTGCGCTGCGTTTTGGCACGCGCGAAGACATGCTGTTCTCCGCCGAAAAGCGTGTTAACGAGCTGAAAGAACGTGGTTTTGCCAAGGCGGGACTCTACAACCCTGAGGGCGTAGGTGGCACAGGCATGCTGATGATATTGCACGATGTCACTCAGCCTGAAACCTACGAAATGCCAAAGGATCCGCAAATCCCATTGTCTGTCACCCTGTGGCAGGACTGGGTGAAACCACTGGGTACTGTCGGACTGCTTGCAACGGCGGCTGTGGCCTGCCTGCATAAGATCACCGTCGGTCGCAACATAGTGGAAGAGGACCAACCCGGCTATCAGCCGCCAGAGGACAAGGCGCAAGCGGAAGAGGAGGCCAAGAAATGAGCAAGCATAACAAGCAAGAAATGGTAGTGCGTCACAAACTGTTCGACCGCATCTGTCATTGGTTCATTGTGGCCGTGGGGCTAGTCACCTTTCTGACGGGCTTTTCCTTCTTCTATCCCTCCTTCCAATGGTTAGGCGCGATAGCGGGCACACCGCAATTGGCGAAGTTTATTCACCCAATTGCTGGCCTGATGATGTGTTTACCGCTGATGTTGATGTTGGTGCGTTATTACCACCACAACAAATGGGAAAAACACGATTTGGCTTGGATGCTCGCCATTAAGGACGTGATGTTCGAGAACGAGGACAAAATCCCGCCTATCGGCCATTACAACCCTGGTCAAAAAGTGCTGTTCCGTGCCTTTGTGCTGACTTCCATCACCTTAACCGTGACGGGATTCATCATGTGGCAACCCTACTTTGCACCTTACTTCTCGGCCACTGTGGTGGGCTGGGCGATCGTGCTACACGCCATTTGTGCCTTGATCATGTTGATGTTTGTGATGGTGCACTTTTGGATGGCGACCTGGGTGGAAGGTTCTATCACAGGCATGCTTTACGGCAAGGTCTCTAAGGCTTGGTGCCGTAAACATCATCCGCTGATGTTGGATGAACATTCGGACGTGGAGAAACATTAATGAGTCATACAGCCGAGATACCTATGGTCCCCGGCAGCGAATCGCCGCTGGAGCTTAAACCCTTAAAGGCGGTGGACCCTAAAACTGTGTATCACAGACGGGCGCAGCGTTTGTTGTCGTTGGCCAAGGACTCGCCGCTGGCCGACTACTTTGAGCTATGCCGCCGTGTGGTTGCGATTCAGGCCAGATTGGCGGCGGAGGCTGACTTCGGTCAGCTTCTCGCTTGGGGGAAAGATGAAGCGATTCCGCTTTCCCACTTGGGTTCAGAGGCAGATAGCTACTGGCAAGGACTGCTACAACAACTGTTAAGCGATCTGCTGCCGCAGGTGGATGAGGATATGGCGAGAGTGCTGCGGTTGTTGATGCAGCAATCTCCAGAGCAACTCACCTCCTGGGGCAGAGCATTGCGTCAGGGACATATGAGTGAAGTGCCCGCGCGCTTCAGTTTGTTTATCTGGGCGGCGATGGGGGTCTACTGGTCCCATTGGGCACCTATGGTGATTAAACGGATCGATCAACGCAAAGTCGTGCAGCAAAACCTATGCCCGATTTGCGGGTGTCATCCCGTGGCGAGCGTGATCGTCGACCAGCCGCGAGCGGGTCTGCGTTATCTGCATTGCAGTTTGTGCGAGAGCGAATGGCATTACATTCGCGCCCACTGCACTAGCTGTGGTCAGGATAAAGGGACGACGCTCTGGTCATTCGATGATGCCAAGGCGCAGGTGCGCATCGAGAGCTGCGACGAATGCCATGGTTACACCAAGATGCTGTTCGTCGAAAAGTCACCGCTGATGGATGTTGCGGCTGACGACTTAGCTACCCTGATGCTCGACAGTGAGCTAAATGCCAAGGGCTTTGGGGCGACTACGGTCAATCCATTGCTGCTGGCCCACGAAACTGAGCAATAACCAAAGTCGGGAAGGGCTCACCGAGTCCTTCCCCTTATATTTATCAAGATGATACAAATGATGACCCAAGTACCCGATACACCCCAAGCCCTGTACCGCGCGCTGCCGTCGATGGACAGTCTGCTCGCCGATGCGGCGTTAGCCCCTTTGCTGCAACGCTATGGTAAAGCAGCAGTAAAAGCGGCGCTGGATAGCCAGTTACGCACGGCGCGTGAGCTGATTGCCCAGGAGCGGCGCTTGCCCGCTTGGTGTGCTAACCCGGCGTTATTGAACGGATATTTGGTTGATCAATTGTCTAAGGACTATAGCCATAGTCTTAAGCCCGTGTGGAACCTCACGGGAACCATACTGCATACCAATCTTGGTCGCGCCCAGCAGTCTGAGGCGGCCATTCGTGCCGTGACCTCTGTGATGCGTTATCCCACGCCGCTGGAATTTGAATTAGCCGCCGGTGAGCGCGGCCATCGGGATAATGCCATTAGTGGGTTAATCCAGCGCCTAACAGGAGCTGAAGCCTGCTGTGTGGTGAATAATAACGCCGCCGCTGTGCTGCTGATGTTGTCGGCGGTCGCGGCGGGCAAAGAAGTGATTGTCTCCCGCGGTGAGCTGGTGGAAATCGGCGGCGCCTTTCGCATTCCAGACATTATGCGCCAAGCGGGTTGCACTTTAGTGGAAGTCGGCAGCACTAATCGTACTCACCTCAAAGACTATGAGCAGGCGATAACCGAAAATACCGCCGCCATTATGAAGGTGCACACCAGCAACTACCATATCAGTGGTTTTACCGCCTCGGTGGATGAGGCCAGATTAGGCCAACTCTGCCGCGAGCGTGGGGTCGCGCTGATCTCGGATCTTGGCAGTGGTTCACTCACCGACTTACGCCGTTTTGGCCTAAAACAAGAGCCGACGCCCCAAGCCATGTTGGCGGATGGGGTCGATCTGGTCAGCTTTTCTGGCGATAAACTCCTCGGCGGCCCGCAATCGGGTTTGATTGTCGGTAAACAGGCGCTCATTAATAAGCTTCAAAGTCATCCGCTAAAGCGTGCATTGCGTTGCGATAAGCTGATTCTCGCGGCGCTCGAGGCGACGCTGATCCATTATTTGAACCCCGAAACCTTGGATCGGGAACTGCCGATTATGGCTAAGTTTGCCCGCAGCCAAGCAGAGTTACGCCAAATCGGTGAGCGCCTGCAGCGCGCCTTAGCGCCGCTGTTTGCCCCGAGCTATGGCATCGAGTTAGTGGAGTGCCAAACTCAAGTCGGTAGCGGCTCGCAGCCCGATACCTTTTTGCCCTCAATCGCCCTGTGCTTTAACGCGCAAGCGGGTGGCAGTCTCACGCTGCTCGAGCAGCATTTTAAGCAGGCGCAGCGGCCTGTGATTGGCCGAATGACCCAAGATCAACTTCGCCTCGACTTGCGCGGTATCGATGATGAGGCCGAATTATTGGCCGAACTCAGCACTTTAGGTGTGCAGCTATGATTATGGTCACCGCGGGCCACGTCGACCACGGCAAGAGCACGCTGATCCGTGCCTTGACGGGGATGAACACCGACAGGCTCCCCGAAGAAAAACGCCGTGGCATGACTATCGATCTCGGCTACGCCTTTATGCCACTGCGAGATGGCACTCGTTTAGCCTTTATCGATGTGCCCGGCCATGAAAAATTCATCAATAACATGCTGGTGGGCGTGAGTCATGTGCGCCACGCGCTGCTGGTGTTGGCCTGTGACGACGGCGTGATGCCGCAAACCCGCGAGCATCTGCAAATCCTTGCGCTTTTACCGCTCAATAGTTTGACCTTAGTGCTGACCAAGCGGGATTTGGTCGATGACCAAACCGCCGCCAAGTTGACCCTAGAAGGGATGGCGCTGCTTGCCGAATACGGTATCGAGGCCTGTGGCGTATTTGAGGTCTGCGCTAATGATGCAGGCGATGCGGGGGTAGAAACCCTTAAACAACATATTTTAGAGATCGCCGAGCAGCAATGGACCCAAGCGGAAGATGCCAGTAGCTTTAGGATGACGCTAGATCGCGCCTTTAGCGTTAAAGGCGCCGGCTGTGTGGTCACTGGCACTGTGATTAGCGGCAGTGTGTGTATCGGCGATAGCCTCTACAGCTCTGGGCAAAAAGCAAAATTACGGGTGCGCGGCATTCACTGCCAAGGGATGGAAGTCCATCGAGCACTCAGTGGCACTCGGGTCGCGTTGAATCTTACCGGTGTTGATAACCATAGGGCGCCCGCCCGCGGTGACTGGTTAAGCAGCCTGCCTCAGGCTGAGCTGTGCGCCAGACCCGTAGTGCAAATTCGCAGTTTTGAACCCTTAACCCATTGGCAAAATGTGCATTGTCACCACGGCGCCGACCATACCCTGGGTCGAGTGTCACTACTCGATGAAGCCGATGAGCAGGGGCATTATCTGGCCGAAATAGTGCTCGATAAGCCGCTGCTGCTATGTCAGGACGACCCGATAGTGCTCAGGCATATTGGCGGTAAGCAAACCCTGGGTGCAGGGCGAGTGCTGGCATTAAAAGTCCCCAATCGTAAGAAGCGTACGCCGGAGCGTGTCAGTAAGCTGCAACAGCTGGCCAAGCTCCCCAATCCGGTGAATGTGCTGGCGCTACTCGGCCAGAGTGAGGCGCTCAGTATTGATGAAATCCGTTGGCGTTGGCAGCTAACAGATGAAGGGCTGGCCGCCATGCTGGCGCAGGCGGGGCTGACTCGCCTCGGCGCCTATGGACTATCTACCCAGCTACTTGAGCAAGAAAAACAGCAGTTTATCGAGCTGTTACGTGAGTATCACCAACAGCATCCCGACCAACTAGGGCTGGGGCGTAATCGTCTGCAACGCATGAGCCACAGCATATTACCCAACGAGCTGGCCAATAAAGTGCTCGATAGCCTCTGCCAAGACGGTCAGATGGTGCTGCGCGGCGCCTTGCTGCAGTTGGCGGATCACAGAATTGTCCTCGATAGCGAGGCGCAGCGGTGTTGGCAACGCTTGGCCCCTTGGTTGGCGCTACAAACCTCGCCCGTGTGGGTAACTGAGATGGGGGAATATCTCGCACTCGAGCCCGCCAAACTCAGATTGCTGTGTTTTCAACTGGTGCAACAGGGCTTTATTACCGCCGTGGTGAAGGACAGATATCTGCTGAGTGAGCAGTTGTGCCATTACGCCAATCTGGTGCGTGAACATGTGGAAACCCACGGCAAGCTCGAAACCGCAGAGTTTAAGGATCTGATTGGCCTAGGTCGTAAGGTCAGTATTCAGCTGTTGGAGTTTTTTGACCGCAGTGGTTTTACCCGTAGGAAGTATCGCAGTAACAGTCGGGAGATCCGGGATGGGGAACTGTTTTATTCCCATGAGAATTGGCGGAAGAACATAGGAGTCGAACCTACCCAGGACTGCTGGCAGCCCTACCCGGATTTGAAATCCGGACGCCTCACCGGAGACGACGTTCTTCCATTCGAAGACAGACCGATAGTAGAAAATGCTTAAACCTGAATCAAGCGCATTCGTATTTCGTTAGTCGCTTTGTGACTTGAGTCGAACTTTACTGGCAAACCAATTGTTTTTATTTGAATTAATGAGTTTAGAGGGTCGCTATGGAATATCATTCACACGCCGTGGTTACTGAAAGAAAGGTGACCCTTTTAGAGCAGGGACAGGCCTCCGAGTTAACCGATTATGTGGCTAACGAGGTACGAGTGGCGCTGGTGTATAACGGCATCGCCCACACTGTGATGCTCGCCAGCCCAGAAAATCTCGAAGAGTTCGCCATTGGCTTTACCTTGTCGGAGCGGATTGTTTCCCATGTGAATGAAATCAAAGGGGTGGATCTGGAGTTCACCCCCGAAGGCGTGCTCATTCAGGTGGAGATCACCCAAAGATGCTTTATGGAACTCAAGCAGCAGCGGCGCAATATGGCGGGGCGCACGGGCTGTGGACTCTGTGGTGTAGCGCAGCTAGAAGAGGCGGTTAAACCCGTTATCCGCGTCGACTCGGACGCCAGATTTAATATCGATCATCTGCAGCTTGCCCTTGAGCAGATCAAAGAGAATCAACATCACTTTAAGCTCACGGGTGCAACCCACGCCGCCATGGGTTTAGACGAGGAAGGACAAATCATCGCCGCCTTTGAGGACATAGGGCGGCACATTGCACTGGATAAATTAATCGGTGGATTTTCAATGCGTAAGGCAGAGCGACCTGTCGCCGTGTTGCTCACCAGCCGCGCCAGTTTTGAAATGGTGCAAAAGGCCGCCAGTGCCAATATCCAAATTCTGTTTGCTATGTCCGCCGTGACTTCACTGGCGTTGGAATTAGCAGAGAAAAGCAACATCACGCTTATCGGTTTTTGCCGTAATGGCAGAGCCACGCTCTACACCCATAGTTATCGACTGTTGGGGATAAATCGTGGCTGTTTAGCGAAAGCCATCTAAAGCGTGTCGCCACACAATTAAGATTCTTTAGCACCTTATTTTTAAGGGATTGTGCCTTGCTTGTGTGGCAACAGGTATAAGCCTTGTGCTTATTTTTTTATAGTCTCGTTCATTAGGGTAATGACATGACATGGCAACAATTTAAACAACAATATTTAGTCCGTTTTTGGGCTCCTATGCCTGCGGTTATCGCCGCTGGTATCCTTTCTACTTACTATTTTGGGTTAACTGGCACGTTTTGGGCGGTCACGGGTGAATTTACGCGCTGGGGCGGGCACTTACTGCAACTGGTAGGGGCAAATCCTGAAACTTGGGGTTATTTCAAAGTGATAGGTTTGCAGGGCTCGCCCTTAGACCGTATCGACGGCATGATGATCATCGGTATGTTTGGTGGTTGTATTGCGGCGGCGCTGTGGGCGAATAACGTTAAGCTGCGTATGCCACAGAGCCGTATCCGCATCGCTCAGGCACTTATCGGCGGCATTATTGCGGGCTTTGGTGCGCGTTTGGCGATGGGCTGTAACTTAGCGGCCTTCTTTACCGGGATCCCACAGTTTTCCTTACACGCATGGTTTTTTGCTCTCGCGACGGCGGCGGGCTCTTACTTTGGCGCGCGTTTTACCCTACTGCCCATGTTCCGCATTCCAGTGAAATTGAAGAAAGTCGATAAGGCGACGTCGGTTAAACAGGATGAAAACCAAGCCAGACGGCGGTTTCGTATCGGCATGTTAGTGTTTGCGGCCATTATCGGCTGGGGATTACTGACTATGTTCAACGCGCCTAAACTGGGTATCGCCATGCTCTGCGGCGTCGGTTTCGGCCTGTTGATTGAGCGGGCACAAATCTGCTTTACCTCGGCATTTCGCGATATGTGGATCACCGGACGCACCCATATGGCCAAGGCGATTATTCTCGGTATGGCGGTGAGTGCCATCGGGATTTATAGCTATGTGCAATTAGGTGTGCCGCCGAAAATTATGTGGGCTGGCCCGAATGCGGTGATTGGTGGTCTGCTGTTTGGCTTTGGCATTGTGCTGGCAGGTGGTTGTGAGACGGGTTGGATGTATCGCGCCGTCGAAGGCCAAGTGCATTTCTGGTGGGTTGGTTTAGGTAACGTGCTGGGTTCAACCCTGCTGGCCTATTACTGGGATGATTTAGCTCAGCCATTAGCCACAAGTTGGGACAAGGTTAACTTGCTCTCAAGCTTTGGCGATAAGGGCGGTTTATTGCTGACCTATCTGCTGCTGGCGCTGTCGTTTGCGGCCATGTTGCTGTGGGAAAAACGTTTCTTTGCCCGTAAGGCGAAGCGGGATGAACAACTGATCGCGGAGGCGGCGTAATGAGTCAATATATTCCAGATTATCAACTCGATATGGTGGGCGAGCCTTGCCCTTATCCTGCCGTGGCAACCCTTGAGGCCATGCCAACACTGAAACCGGGGGAGATATTAGAAGTGATCAGTGACTGCCCACAATCAATCAATAACATTCCACTCGATGCCAAGAATCATGGCTATAAAGTGCTAGAAATTGAGCAAAACGGGCCAACGATTCGTTATCTTATCCAGCGCTAATTGAACCATTCGAGGCCATCACGGCAAAGAAAAAGCGCTGCATTGGCAGCGCTTTTTGATCTTAGCCTTGGCAATCGGCAGGTAGATATTCGTCGGGAATACCGTTACTGCTACATACCCAAGTGACATTGTCTTGGTCGTCAACTTGGGGCGACAGATACACCTCATAACCTTGATAATCTCCTAAGGCTTCGCCGGCAACAAAACCAACAATCCCCTCGGAATAAAGGTTAAAGGTGGTTAGCTGCTCATCGCTAAAACCTAGCGGCTCTAACTCGGTTGGCCAGGCTTTATGGCTTTGGTAGTACTGAGCCAGCACCCCGGTAATCGGCGCTAATGATTGATGTAACTGGTCTATATGCTCGATTGCCAGTGCAGCATCGGGCACGTTAGCGGGCTCTGTGTTCATTTGCTGAGTACTGGTAGCGTAGTTGGCATCATCATAGTTAATGCTGGCTGCGCCCGCCTTCTCTTGGTATTCCTTATATGCGGGAATCGCGACCGCAGCGGCCACACCGATAATCGCGGCAAGGATGATAATCCCGCCGCCCGCCGTACCCATACGTGGCATAAACAGGCTAAATAGGTAGGCAAATACACTGCGAGAAGGCGCTGAATATACTTTACCTTGCGCGGTCGCTTGTACTCTTGCCATACGTTTTGTCAGCCATGGATAGCTGCTGTTCAGCTCATGGAAGGACATCCAAAATCCGCTCGACTCTTGGGTTTGGCGAATATATTGATCCACATTCATCCGTTTCCACTGCTCAACCCCAGCTGCTAATACGGCAACCGCATTGGTAGCCGAACGTAAGCTATTGCAGCAACGCAAGCCGTGTAAATCGCAGGTGTACTCGCAGGCGCGGGCGTAGGCGGCGCCTACTAACGGCAGCCAAGTAGCGAACACTAACAGTGGCTCTTTACCAATATGGTTACGGCGAATATGGCCAAGCTCATGGCCGATATAGAAGTTAAGGGCGTCTTTATCGGACTCGAGTGCATCCACAATCGAGGAGAACAGCACTATGTAGTTACGGCGCAGGAAGCGGGTGGCGAGGGCATTTAGCATACCATCGGCGGCTAACAGGTAGGCGCGGGGCGGTTCTTTCACCTCTAAACGCTCACAGCAGGCGAGGTATTGCTTGTGTAAGTCGGGGAACTGCTCAGGGCTGATTTCAACCGCAGTGCCCTTTAAATAGCTGATAAACGCCGAGTGGGTGAACAGATAAATGATAAAAAACATCAGCACATAAATCAGGGCGAGACCTTTGGTGGCTAAGATCAGCACGGCCCAAATCAGTCCCGAAATAATCGCTAAAATTGTAAACAGTGACTTTTCTTTCGAATAGACGGTATCGGCCATTTGAATGGGGTTGTCGTTCCCTGTACTAATCGCTTGTTCCATGTTGATCCTTTTCCTAGTGAAATAACAAAGCGGCGTGAAAATAGTCAATTTCACTAGGAAATTCAATCTCTATAACTGGAATAACCGATAATTTACCTTTAAGTGCTAAAAATGGCTTAAGGTGCCAATACGGCGGTGCCATTTTTAATCGCGTTTTGCGCCAGTTCGTAAACCTGCTTCTCGGCCACATCGACTAACGCTTGGTGCTCTTCGCCGAGTTGTTCCATCTCTTTGCCCATCACATCCATCGATGCGCTTAGGCTTTCAATTTGCGCGTTAACCTCAGCATCTTTTTCCCCGGAGGCGATATTGGCGACGAGTTTGCTGGTTTCGGCGCTGATGGCATCGCCCTTAACCTGCATTTGTTCTCCCAGACGCTGCATCTTATCTCCTTGGATTTGCATTGGGCTTACGGCCTCTTTCACCTGATTAACGAGAGCCGGATCGGTAATCACATAGCGGTTTCCGCCAGTCTTAACCCACAGATAGTCCGTTTGATACGCATTACCTTGGCGTTTGAGTTTGTTCCAATCTTGGCTCTCACCCGCGCCGATAGTGAGCTCACCATCTTGACGCACATAAATCCACGAAAAGTCAGGATAATTGCGGCTATTGATCGAGATTTGGGTGTCGCTAGATGATTGGGTGCTTGCCTGCTGTGCTGCCCAAATCCCACAGGGGATAAGTGCGAGAATCAATAAACCGCCGAATATTTTGGTGTGAGTGTTCATAATGCTTCCTTGTATAGGGATAAGTGTGATGACCTACTGGCTAGGCAGAATATGTGCCAACTAAATATTCGTTATTTATCAATTAAATAAAAATCCGTGTCCGCTTGATAAGCCTAAAGTGTCCGCACTTTGGCTGTTAATGTGTCCGCGCGATTGTCCGTTGAGTGGACACTCTTGGGATAACGTCTGTGGCTGCACTACACTTATTCGGGTTTATGAAATGTAGAGCTGCTATTGAGGGGTATTTTGCTTAAGTCAGCTTAGGTTAAGCCGAGATAGGGTTAGCTATGGACAAGAGATCGCTCGGGGTCCAGATAAAGGGAATGAAACAATGAAATTAACTAAGATAATCAATATGCAAACCGCTGCAGTGGCGGGACTTTTCGCCATGACGCTAGGCACGCCTGCGATGGCTGCAGAAAAACCGTCCTTTGATTGCAGCAAAGTGCGCGCCGGCAGTATCGAGGAGCTGGTGTGTCAGGATGAGGGCTTAATTAAGCTCGATCAACAACTTGCCGAGGTGTATACCAAGGCCACGGAAAAAGCCCAAAACGAACAACCGCCCACCCTCAAAGCCATGCAGCGAGGTTGGGTGAAGGGGCGTGATGAGTGTTGGAAGAGCGAAGATAAACGCGCCTGTGTTGAATCGACTTACCAGACGCGGATTGCCGAGTTACAGGCGCAGTATCGTTTGGTGGAAATGACAGGCCCGGTGTTTTATGCCTGCGATGGCAACCCCGCCAATGAGGTGGTGGTCAGTTACTTTAAGACTGAACCTGCCACGTTAATTGCCGAGCGTGGCGATCAAACGTCCTTGATGTTTGTTCAGCCCAGCGGCAGCGGTGCTAAGTATCAGGGCCGAAATGAGAGTCTATGGGAACACCATGGCGAAGCCAAAATCGTCTGGGGATACGAAGCGCCCGAGATGACCTGCGTAGTAAAGCCCCAATAAGCCTAGAAGTTGACTCCCAGACCTAGGGTGTAGGAGATATCCCGCGAGTGCTGCACAGTCGATTTAGTCTCATTGATGTCGTATTTGAATGAGAGGTAAATCTGCTGTGTCAGCAGATATTTAAGTCCAAATGTGGAGTCCGAAATATATTCAATGGTGGGAATATCGGGGAAGGCGATTTGCAGATCCGCATAGGTTTCTAACACGCCGTCGAACCAATACTGCTTGTAGTTGATGGTTGCAGCCCAAGCGTTTAGCTCATAGGTAAATACTTGATAATCTAGCCAGAAATGGTTGTAAGTAAGCACAAAGTCGAGCTTGTCGCGGTTGACACCCCAGAAACGATAACCGGGACCTATGGCCGCATAGTAACTGCGAATATCGAGTTCGAGGTTCTCCTCCCTAAAGTAATCTTCCTGACGCACTAACCAATGGTCACTGATCAAGTAGTCGACGCTGTAATGGGCTTCGAGGGTATTACGTTTGGTGGTTTTTTCTTCGGTCTCGTAGCGGACTTCACTCTTTAAATTATGGCGCCACTTTAAGGTTTCGGCGGTTACATCGCCCTTGGCATGCAGCTTTTGGGTGTTTTTGCTGTTATCGGTGACATCTATCGCGGCTTCGGCGCTGCCACTGTAGCGCCATTCTGACTGGTTTAAGGTCTCGGAATAGATTAATTCACTGATGGGGATTTGCCGTTGATTGACTATCACAAAGCTCTCTAAGTCAGAGGCTTGAATCGTGACTTCCTCTATCGAGCGGTTGATGCTCCAGTGCTGTGACTCACGGGTTTCAAAGCTGCGAATCGCGCTGCGTTCGATAGTGATTTTAGGGGCGTAGCTAGGTTTAATCACCAGATTCTGTTCGTCTAGTGCTTTAATTTCACCTGTGATTTTATCGCCATTGGTAAGAAACACAGTATCGGCAATCGCCGGATGGCTCAGGGCACAGAGCAAGAGGGCAAGGCTGAGATTGAGGTCGCGTTTGGGCATCTTGCATCTGGCTCACATGGGAAATTAAGGCCTGGTGGAGAGTCTAGTTTATCCTGCCCACCATAGCCGAGTGAGATGGCAAGGAGTTGAAACTCATGCTCAATTCCTTACCCGTATCTTTCATTAGCGTGAATTAATCTCAGTGATTTTGAGGTTGAGCAGTTGTTTTTGCCAACGGCTTTTATCGACACCTTCAACCCAAATGACCGGACTCTTACGCTGCTCACCTTTGCGTAGGTAAGTTTCTGGCATGCGGAAAATCGCTTCCCAGACGTCGAGCTTCTCGGTTTTGAGCAGGGTGCCATCGTCGGCAAAGAAACTGGTTTCCACTTCAACTAAGGTCACATGTTCACCGCTGGTGCTGGCAAGCTCGAAGGTCAGGCCGAGTTTATCGCCCTTCCATTGACTCTCACTGAAGGTGACTTTAATGCCATCTTTAGCGGTAGAGCCTAAGAGCTCGGGGCGCGCAATGGCGTTCGCCGTTAGTGTGGTGACAGGTTTGGCTGCTTCAACGGCCACTGGAGTGGAAGCTACGGCTGCGACGCTGGGCGCGGCGGCAACTGTGGCTACCGCAGGCGCTTCGGCGACTTTAGTCTCTGTGATGATATATTCCCAAGTGAAGTCATCTTTTAATCTGACTTGAGCGCCATTCTCTAGGGTGATGGTCGCCACATCGGCCGCCATCACAGATGAAGAGAGCAACAATAATGAGCTGAGCGCGCTGAGGCGAAATGAACTGGGCATGGTTTCTGGCTCCGATATCCGTCTGAGTCAATATTTTGCCCTAACATAAACAATTTACTGCCATTAAGTCACTGTCTAAGTCGCATTTGTACCAATAAAATCGATTTTAAATCCCGACAATACAGCTTGTGCTTGTTGGCTGTGGCACTATCAACCCAAGAGCAGTATTTCAGTCCGCTAAAGGAGATTGCCATGTTTTGTCGATATGGATGTTTGATCGCATTATTGTGCAGCGGGATTGCCACCGCGCAGGAGGATGCGCCCAAGGGCTGTGGAGCTAAACTAGCGGCGATTGAGGCACAGCTTGCCGAGGCTAAAGCGTCGGGAAATCAAAACAAGGTCAATGGATTAACAACAGCACTGGAGGCGGTTGTCGCCGATTGTGAGGATGACACCCTATACGCTGAGCGCTTAGCTAAGGTCGAGGCCAAACAGGCTAAATTAGTCGAGCGCCAAAATGAACTCAGCGAAGCCATCGCTAGTGGCCAGTCTATGGAGAAGATCAGCAAAAAACGCCAAAAGGTCGCAGAGGCGCAGGCTGAGCTGCATCAAGCCGAGGCCGAATTGGAGCAATAACGGCGGTAAAACCGAGCCGAAAGGGAACCATTGTCGACTCATGCGGCATTTTACATAGATACGCCCTTTGAGCACTGGGTCTCGGATGCTAAAATCGTTTTAAAAATATATGGTTGTGAAATATTTGTTGCACAGATGCCGCAGTCGCACGTCATGTGCTCGCAACCTTGAGCCCTTATCTTGGCATGGCTGACCTGGGCAGATAACCCAGCCGTTTTTCTAGGAGTAGATTGTGGATCAAGAAATTCGCCTTCAAATCTCGAACTGGTTATCGAGTATCGGGATCGACAGCCAACCATCCGACGGCATATCGACCAGCATTATGCTACTAGCCTGTGTGCTGGTGGCGGCCATTGCCTATTTTATTATGCGCCGTGGGGTGATCCGTGCGGTTAACATGGTGATCCTGCGCTCCAAAGCAACGTGGGACGACGTATTTATGCGTTACCGGGTGCTGGAAAAGCTGGCAATGTTAGTGCCCGCTATCGTGCTAAACCTGCTGGTGCCAATCACTTTAACCGAACATCCCGTACTCAGCAGTTTAGTCGACCGTCTATTGAGTATTTGGTTGGTGATCCTGATGATCCGCGCCATTTACGCAGGGCTCGATGCGGTTAATGAGATTTCCGATGTCAATTTGGTCAGCCGCCGCTTGCCGGTAAAAAGCTTTGTGCAGCTGATTAAACTGTTCCTGTTCTTTGTCGGTCTGATCGTGTCGATTTCCGTACTGGCGGATCAATCACCCGTGTACTTCCTCAGCGGTTTAGGTGTGGCAACGGGTTTTGTGATGTTAGTGTTCCGCGACACCATTTTAGGCTTCGTGGCGGGGATCCAGTTGGCGGCTAACCGTATGGTCAGCAAAGGCGACTGGATCCAGATGGACAAGTACGGCGCCGACGGTGCGGTAGAGGAAGTGTCCTTAACTACGGTCAAAGTGCGTAACTGGGACAAGACCATCACTATGATCCCCGCCTATGCCTTAGTGTCGGATGCGTTTCGTAACTGGCGTGGTATGTCGGAATCCGGTGGTCGCCGTATCAAGCGTGCGGTCAATATCGATATCAACAGCATTAAGTTTTTAACCGAGGAAGAGCGTAGTCGACTCAGTAAAATCAATTGCTTGAAAGAATATTTCCCCGCCAAAATCAGCGAGATCCAAGAGTCGAATGCCAAAGTGTCGGATCTGGATATGAAGGTTAATGGCCGCCATCTGACCAACGTTGGTACCTTCCGCGCTTATTTGCAGGAGTACCTGCAACGCCATGATAAAGTACACAAAGATATGACACTGATGGTGCGCCAACTGGCTCCTACGACCGAAGGTTTGCCGATTGAGATTTATATCTTCACCAATGATACACGTTGGGCTTTTTATGAGGCGATACAAGCGGATATCTTCGACCATATCTTTGCCGTATTGCCCGAGTTTGGTTTGCAGGCCTTCCAAGCGCCGACGGGCAACGATATCCGCAGTCTAAAATCGGTGAAAGTCGAGGGCTAATCTCGACTGACTAAGATGGCGGCGAGGGTGAGAAACACGCCGCCGCTAGTACGGTCAAACCAATGCAGTTTGTTGCTGGCCTTTAGGCTCGGGGCCAGCACATTGGCCATAGAGGCGTACAGCATCACAAAGCTAAAATCGACCAGCGCCCAAGTGAGGGCAAGAATCGTCAGTTGCGGCATTTGTGGGGCGGTTAAATCGATAAATTGTGGAAATAACGCCGCAAAAAACAGTAAGTCTTTAGGATTGCTGATCCCCACTAAAAATGCCTGTTTATAGAGTTGTTTAGCAGTCCCTTTTCCTTCGGTTTTCGTCACTTCCAGCTTTTGCCCCTGCGACTTGGTGAGCACGAGTTTAATGCCCAAAAACACCAGATAGGCGGCGCCGCACCATTTGAGCAAGCTAAAGCCGTATTCCGAGGCGCTGATAATGGCGCCTAATCCTGCCGCCGAAGCCGCCATCAGCACCAGCGCGGCGCTGACACTGCCAAGTCCTGTGGCTATGCTACGTTTTTTACCGAAATGAATGCCATGGGACATAGATAACATGGCGATAGGCCCGGGGGAAATCCCAATCAACACAATCGCAAAAAGATAGAGTAACCAAGTCTCGGTCTGCATGTTTTGCTCCGTAATTCCTTAGGCATTAACGTCTGTTGTCTGGCGTATAGTCGGGGATCGTTTTGGGATGACGCCCTTTAATGCTGCGGTAAAAACGGAGGATTTCCGCCATATCTTGTTCTATTTCTTTTGGTTGCAGTGGCGGCTGGATCACCACGGCCTTACGGGCAAAGTCTAAGCCCACTGGCACTATGGGTACCTGCGCCTTGGAGGCGATATGGTAGAAGCCGCATTTCCAGCGGGTCACTGGGCTGCGAGTACCTTCGGGGGCGAGCGCGAGTTTATAGTCGGGCTGAGTGGCAAACAACTGCACGGCAGCATCGACTAAATTATTGTTTTTACGCCTATCCACAGGGCTGCCACCGATAGCGCGGAAGAACCAACCCCAAGGCGGAATAAACAACTGATGCTTACCGAGGAAGTGTATACGGGTGTTTAAGGCGCCGCGGGCGAGCACGCCGATGATAAAGTCCCAGTTACTGGTGTGTGGTGCAACAATCACAATGTATTTGGCCTGAGAGGGTAACTGCCCTTGGATTTGCCAGCCTGAAATTTTGAGTAGCCAGCGGCATAAATGTGTAAACATAATTTGGTGCTCAGAGTCGAAAAATGAATAATATCATCAGCTTTTTTTAATTATAAATCGGCTTTGACAAGATAGTCTGCGCCAATTTGGTTATAGTACAGTCTAACCTGATAGTTGGGGAGCGATACTATGTTGCGACAGGGATTGATGAAAAAACACATTTTACAGTGCCTCGCGGTACTGATGTTGCTGTTTGTCGGGCAGGTGAGTGCGGTGCCGACGGATGACATTGCCCAAATGCTAAAAGGTCAGGAAGATGCGTGGAACCGCGGCGATCTTGACGCTTACATGCAGGGTTATTGGAAGAGCGAACAGCTTAGATTTGTCTCTAATGGAAAGTTTCGTTACGGCTGGGATGAAACCCTTGCCGCCTACAAGAAAAACTATCCGAATAAAGAGGCTTTAGGTGAGCTGAAGTTCACCATCAAAGAAATCAAAATGCTTAGTAACTACGCCGCTATGGTCGTAGGACGTTGGGATTTAAAGCGGCAAAAGGATGCGCCCACGGGGGTGTTTACCCTGCTGGTGGAAAAAATTGATGACCGCTGGGTGATCACTATGGACCACAGTTCGGACTGATAAACTGATCTCGGACGAGCAAGCTAAAAGTGGGCGAGACAGTCCGGTTCTTTAGGTAATTGCGACGGCAGGGTAAAGTGGAAATCCTGCTGTCCCAGTCGTCGGCCCTTACCGTCATATCTTACCTCGGTAAACTGGACTTCCCCTTGGGCATTTTGCAGTAAAATGCTAGTGGAGCGGGTGCCATAGTCGGGGTGACGAATATAAATTGCCGCGAGTCGGCGTTCCCACTCTAGTCCGACGCCAGTGTCGGGGAGCTCGTTATCCTCTGGCCGCGAATCATCCTGCATCAATTGAATGAGCGACTCCAGCTCAAGCGGCCCCGATTGTTGGATGAGGGCCTCGAGCGAGCGTTGACCTTTAGCCATTTTCGGCCAGATATCATCGAGCGCGCCATTGCTTATGGCGTGGAATCCTGCTGTGAGTTTTACCGTTTCTTGCTTAAGACTATTAAAGCAATAGAGATTAGTGCCTTGGCCAAATACGAGGTTAAATGGTTGATAATCTTCGGCGTGCTCCTCAAGCCAATTTGGGCAGATAAGCGAACCCGAGCTTAAGGCTTTAATGATCAGCTCACCGCGGCTGCGCATCGGCTCTTGGGATTTTTGCGCCACCCTTAGGTTAGTGACTCCCGCAATTTGCCCCTGCTTATTTATCCCAAACCAAGTACCTCCCGCCTGCAAATCTTTGCCCGCGAGCATATTCTGCTCCGGTGGCCAAAATTGTGCTGGTGCTGTGGGTCTGTGGTGAAACTCATCCCGATTGGCGCAAATGATCAGCGGATACTGGGGATGTGTTTTAAGGGCGACAAAGAGTATGCACATAACAGGCTAAATTAATCCTAGGAGTAGGATTAACTTAGCCTGTCTGTGATCAAATGAACAGTGCTAGTGATGGTGCTTATTTGCATCGCTATGGCTGTGGCCGCCACTCTGATGTGAATGAGAGTGTGTATGGCCGTGACTATGGGCGGTTTCTGCTGCCGAGGCATGCGCGTGTGCATGATCATGGCCGTGCTTATGACCATGGCTAGCCGGTTTTAACATCATCAAGCGGCGTAAGAACTTGCGTGGCCCTAGGCGTAGTAAGCTCGCGGCAAATAAGCCTGATAGAACCAGCAAGGCGGCCAAGTTAATCGCCTCGGGCAAGGTGATTAAAGAGAACCACATAGGTAACCTGATAGCGGCAACGAGTGCGACGGCAATTATCGCCAGTAAAACACCGCGCTGTGGCCAGCTCATGAGTTTAAGTTGGGCGATATTCAGTACGGGCGCTGCAATCAGAGGCAGTATGATGGCAATAGGGCTCCAGCCGCTGTAGGCGAGGGCAATCGACAGTACTGCTGCACCTAAATTACAAAAGCGCATAGGTAAAAAGACCAACAAGAGTACGGCAATCTGCAACATAGGATTGCTTAACGGTACCGAAGGATGGCCGATCAGATTGACTAGCACTAGGTTGAGGAGCACCCAAGGGGCACTGCGATCAACCAGATGGGCAAAGCCGAAGCGCAGCGCATTGTTGGGCAACTTACTGTGGGGATCGGTTATCTCGACCCGAGCATGAGCCAGATAAGCACTCATAATAAACGCCACGAGTAGTTGGAATAGCGTCAGCCAAGGGCCAAGCAGTAGCGCGGTGAGCACAAGCGCCTCTGGGCCCGCTAAGCGTTGGAACCAACGGCGAGCGAGGCTGTTATCCTGCGGAGTTAACCCTAGTTGGAATCGCAGCGCGGCCGCGGCATAGCTGAGTAAAAGTACCGGCGCTATGGTCATTAACCAAGTGGTTAGCTGTTCAGTGCTGTGATCGTGGTGGGCATGTTCATGGCCGCCAGAATCCATCAGTAACAGCACCATCAACAATCCAATCCCCAGTAAACTGCCGATACCGGCCTGATATTCATACTGGCCTTGCTTATCAGTGTCGTGTTGACCATGGGGTTGATGCAGCACGACGTGCAGGATTGAACCTGTCACAAAGGCTTGTAAATAAACGGTATTATCTAAACTGAGTTGGGATAATAATTGTTCGCCCGCGAAATAACCCACGCCTGTGAGCAGCATCATGGCGACTAATACTAAACTCGCCCAACGGGTGCCGACTTGAGGTTTGAGTAACCACCAAATGGCGAGACCTACGGGCAGGCGATGCAATATCACCCCGAGCGCTAATAGGCTGGAATTGCCATCTTGCTGCGCCAGCACCATAGCGCCGCCATCTGTGATGGTATGCAGTAAAAGACCGCCAATCCCGAGTGATAGGGTGAGATTATGGGTGATCTCCGAGTAGCGATGGAATAAGCGTTCGCTGGCGGTCGGTCCCCAGAGGCCGAGGACGACAAAGACGATGGCCAATAGGCCGCCATGCTCGAGCAATTCAGGCAAAATATGGATCAGCACTAGCCCGCCTAAAGAGACGAAGATAAAGCCATCGAGTCCCTTCTGTAAGCCGCTGCCCGATGAAAAGTAGCGATAAAACAGTGGTCCGATTAATAGTGCGATACAGCTAGCGAGAAGATAGAGCATGGATTCCACGAATTTTGCTGAAAAAACGCCATAGTATACCAGTTGTAATCAAAATGAGCAGCGACTTACTGGCAATTTACTAAAGTGACATTTACTTATCATTGCAGGCGCAGAAATCCCTTTAACGCTCGAGGGCGTAAACTCAGTGCGCTTGGTATTTGTCGGAGGGAAATTGACAATGGCATGCTGGCTTAGGGCCATCATTAGGAATTTTATAGATAATTTTTCACATCTGTAACGCGAAAAAGTTATACAATATCGGCTCATGTTGGCTTGGGTGTTGATAACGTTAAATGGATATATTTTCTGCTGCGGTAATGTTGTTTTTGATCATGGATCCCCTCGGTAATTTACCGATTTTTGCGTCGATTTTAAGGCATATCGACCCGAAAAAGCGCCGTAGGGTTTTGATCCGTGAGCTGATTTTCGCATTATTGATCATGTTGGCCTTCCTGTATGCCGGCGAAGCCATCCTCAGTTTCTTAAATCTGCGTTCCGAGTCAGTCAGTATTGCTGGCGGGATTATTCTATTCCTGATCGCCATTCGAATGATTTTCCCTCAGCCGGGCGGCGTGGTGGGTCTTGCGGCGGGAGAGGAACCCTTTATCGTCCCTATGGCCATTCCTTTGATGGCGGGGCCATCGATTCTGGCTGCGCTTATTTTACTCGCGCACACCGACAGCACTCGCATGGGTGACTGGACGATAGCGCTAGTGTCTGCGTGGGGAGCGAGTGCGGTTATCCTTATGTTCTATAAGCTCTTTACCCGTATGCTGGGTGAAAAAGGCTTAACGGCAGTTGAGCGCTTGATGGGGATGGTACTGGTGATGATATCAGTGCAAATGTTCCTCGATGGGGTTTCAAACTATATGAAAACCGCCAGCTAAACCCAGCTCTGTTTTGCAAGAACCGCATTGACGCCCGTTAATGCGGTTTTTTTATGCCTAAGGGGCGATGAGGCCTGTTTGCTGAATAACGGCTGACAAAACATAAAAAGAACCCCATCTCTGAATGTATCAAGTTGTTACGCAAAAGTAGTCCTGATATGGTTTTACATCCCTCGAAAGTGGGGAAGGTATTCAAGATAGCGAGCCGCTAAAAACAAACTTGCCATAGAGCAAATAGGCACTAGCCTTAGAAAATAGCTTGGCTACAGCGCACATTGTGACGGAAGGAAGAGTAATGCGAAGTTCAAAAAGTATCACAGCGTTAGGATTGATGTTGGCCTTGGTGTGTGGCGCTAGTATTGCGGCGCCCAATCATACGCCAGCGGATGCAGGGGTCATCAATAAAGAAAGGATCCTTTATTGGTTGATCAAGCGGGGTGAAGTCTCCGCGGATGCCAGCGACAGCGTTAAGCAAGCGGCCGTTGAAGCCTATATTGCCCGTGCCAGCCTAGCCCAGCCCAAAGAGCCGAGAATGGTGGTAGAGGCCGAGCATGACAGGCTGCAAAAAGCCAAGTCGACGGCGATGATGCGCGCGCCTGCACAGCGGGTGTTAGCGGATGCCGACGTGACCAAAACGGTGAAGGTATTAACCGTTCTAATTGATTTTCCTGATTTAAAGTATAACAACAATGGTTTAACGGCGAGTGATACCGACATGTATTACTCCAGTTACCCTGCGTCCCACTATAAAAATTTACTCTTCTCCACCACAGGTTTTAATGGTCCTCAAGGGCAAACCTTAGACTCGGCCTATCAATATTACCAAGCTGTTTCGGGCAAGACTTTCTTCTTCACGGGAGATGTGAAAGGTTGGTACACCGCGAGCCAAAATGCCGATTACTATGGCGCGAATGATGCCGATACAGGTAGCGATGCTAATGTGACTGAGCTGGTTAAAGAGGCGGTGAGCCAAGCGGTAGCCAATATGTCTGCGGCGGAGCTCGCAACCTATGATATTGAAGATCCATACGATTTTAATGATAACGGCAATCTAAATGAGCCCGATGGCATAATTGACCATGTGATGATTTTCCACTCGAGTATTGGGGAAGAGACAGGGGGCGGCAAATTAGGGGATAGCGCGATTTGGTCGCACCGTTACTACGTTGACCAAAGCACGCAAGGTTATAGCCTACCTGGGTCGTCCAAAAAACTCTTTGGTTACACCATACAACCAATCGATGCGGCAACCGGGGTATGTACCCATGAGTTTGGCCATGATCTGGGTTTACCCGATGAATATGACACTACGGATAACACCAACAAAGATGGTTCCCCTGTCGGTTTTTGGTCTTTAATGTCGGGTGGTAGCTGGACCGGCGCTCTTGCGGGAACTAAGCCTAGCGGTTTTAGCCCCTATGCACGCTCCTATTTGCAGACAAAATATAAAGGTAAATGGCTGAATGAGCGTGAAATCAGCTTAGACAGCATTCCTAAATCTGGCATGGAGGTGACACTGAACCAAGCGTCAAATCAAGACCTAGTGAATCAGGTGTCGATTCCTCTCCCTGCAGCTCCGATTGCCTTTAAAGCACCCTATCAAGGGAGTTATCAGTATTACTCTGGCCAAGGCGATATGCTGAGCAATAGCATGAGCTTTACGGCAAATTTACCGGCGACGAGTGAAAAACTCACGCTTGCGATGCAGGCGAGTTGGGAAATTGAAGCCGACTACGACTATATGCAGGTCAAAGTGAACGGCGTGGCGATGGCGGGCAATTACACTAAGTCCGTCAATGCGATTAACAGTGCTCGACATATTATTACGGGTAAATCATCGAGTATTTCGACCGCAGTAGGCAGTGATGCTTGGGTAGGATTGGAATATGATTTATCAGCCTACGCTGGTAAAGCTGTGACGATTGAATTTACCTATGTGACCGATGAAGCCGCTATCGAGTCCGGTATCACTATCGACAACATCAGCATTAAGCAAGGTGCAACTGAGCTATATGCCGATAATGCCGAGGTTGCGGGTAAAGCCACTCTGGCAGGTTACAATCGTATTACCGACACTCGTCCAGGTCCTGCATCCCGTTATCTTATCCAGTTACGCAGTCATAATGGTGTCGATGCCGGATTGAAGGACGAAGGTTTTGATCCCGGAGTACTCCTGTGGTTAGAGGATTTTAGTTACCAGGATAACAATGTGTCTGATCATCCTGGCCATAGTTTGATTGGGGTAATTGATGCGGATCAGAATAGGATTAGCGCTGGTTCTACTGATGTGCAAATCCGTGATGCAGCCTTTAGCACAGTAAGACAAACGGCTTACAAGGGCGACACCAATCTTAGCCCTGTGAGTCTGTTTGACGATAGTTTAGATTACAGTGCACCGCTGCAACCTCAAGCGGGTATGGTGTTGCAAAAACTGGGTTTGACGATGCAAGTGGTCTCTCAAGCCAGTGATAACAGCACTGCGGTGATCCGTTTAGCCAATGCGAATGCCGATCCAGCGTTAACTCCCTTAACGGCGGCAATCAATCTGAGCCAAAGTGGCTTAACCGCCACTGTGGCTGCTGTGGTTGATGGTGGTGAAGGCGCTTATACTTATGCTTGGGATTTTGGCGTTGCGGGAGCGACCAGCACTTCAGCGTCGGCAACTTATACCTACGCGAATGCAGGAACCTATACGCTGACCTTAACGGTAACCGATGCCAAAGGCGCGAGCGTTACGGTGACGAAAACACTTGTGGTGAGCTTGCCCTTAACTGCTGGTTTTAGTGCCAGAGCCAACCAGCTCACGGCGAACTTTAGCAACACCTCTGCAGGTGGCGTTGGTAGCCTAAGTTATACATGGAACTTTGGCGATGGCACCTCAAGCACTTCGGCATCGCCAACCCACGCTTACACTCGCGCGGGCACTTACACTGTCACGCTGACGGTGAAAGATACTCAAAACGCTACCGCAAGCAGCAGTTCAAGCGTTACCGTGACAGCACCAACCACGCCTGCTGAAACATCGAGTGGCGGCGGTGGTGGCAGTCTAGGTTGGCTGAGTCTGATGCTGCTCGGTTGCTTTGCGTGGCGCCGTCAGCACAAATAAGCGGATATGTTTACGAAAAATGCCTCTGATATAGAGGCATTTTTGTTTTAGCGTAGAGGTTAGGACTATAGCCTAGCCATCGCTTGCACCGCGGCCGGGAGGAACATTTCGCTGACAAACATTTCCTCCTCGTCATGGTGGAAATATCGGCGGCGTCCCCAGAGCTCGTGTTCGACGTTTTGCGCTAAACTCTGAGCGAGTTGGGCGAGGCGACTGTCGGTGGTAAAGCGGGCTATTTCGATGCGACCGGGCACAAAACTGTCTTGGCTAAACAATAATTCGCCCAGAGGACGTGTACCTAGGCCTAAAAAATCGGCTTGGCGGGTCGATAATAAAGATTGCGGGATCAAGGTTCTAGCAAATACCCAAGGCACAGAATCGAGGCAGAGTAAGACTTCTCGCACCCAAACGGCATTTTGCTTGGGATATTCGCCTTCGAGCGGGGCACATTGGCCTTCACCGAGGATTTTGACTTCGAACTTATCACAACAGCCCTTGAGCTTTTGTGTCAGGCTTCCCGGTGCCAGCAACCATTCTTTAAGGGGAGAAGAGGGAAGATTTTTGGCGTTATCGGCACAAAACCATTGAATAGATTCGCCATAGGGGAAGCTTAAGCTGGTCACATTCATTAAATACTCGTTACAATATAAGCAAACGTCGGCAGTCTACCAGATAGATTGGGAAGTTTCTTCCATTGACCATTATTGTTTTTAGGGAGCTGTAAACCGCGATGAAAAAATTATTATCAGCCTGCCTGATCTTATTCAGTGTTGTATTGAGTGCATATGCGGCCGACGAGAAAGAAGCGACTCCCGCAGGGGATTACGCTTACTACGGTTTCGAACCCGAAATCGTGACTAACTATATTTCAAACCGCAAAAAACTGGGGTTTGTGAAGATCAGTGTCGAGCTGATGGTAAAAAATCCCGATGATCTCGTCATCGTCGAGCGCCACGATCCGCTGCTGCGCGCCGCGATTATCGAAGTGCTGGGTAATCAGGCCGAAGAAAAGATTAAGTCCCTCACTGGCCGTGAAGAAATCCGCCGTGAGTGCTTCGATATGGTGAATAATCTGCTGACCAAAGAGGTGGGTAAACCCTTAGTGGTCAACCTACTGTTTACCTCCTATCTTTACGATTAATTCCGCCAATATGTTTGAGGGCTGATCCTTGGATTAGCCCGCCCTTGTTGATAAGTCATTATGCCTAAACCCGCCATTAAAACTGCCGCAAAACCAGCGACGTCATCCGCAGGTAAACGGGGTAAGCCAAGCACGCCCAAATCGGTAGCCAAGCCCAAAATTGCCAATCCGAAAACGGCCAGCAAGCCCAAAGTAAAGCATGGCGAGAAGAAGCGCTTACATCCGCGTAATTTGCACATTAATGGTTATGACTTTCCGGCCCTAATGGCGAGTTATCCCAAGCTAAAAGTCTTTGTTCGGCCCACGCCCTATGGCGACTTGTCTATCGATTTTGCCGACCCCTTAGCGGTAAAAACTCTGAATGCGGCTCTCTTGCAACATCATTATGGGTTGGCATTTTGGGATATTCCCAAGGGCGCGTTGTGCCCGCCAATTCCAGGGCGGGTCGACTATCTGCATTACTTGGCCGATCTGTTATTTGAGGGCGGCAAAGTTAAGCGCGCTGCGGCTATCCGTGCCTTAGATATAGGCACTGGGGCGAATGGCGTTTATGCCATCCTAGGTCATCAAGTGTATGATTGGCAGTTTGTCGCCTCGGATATTAATCCTCAGTCGCTTACCAATGTGCAGCGGATTATCGACAATAACCCGAGTTTGCAGGGGCACTTATCCTTAAGGCGGCAGCAGGATGACAAGGCGGTCTTTAAGGGGATTATTCAAGCTTCTGATCGCTTCGAGCTAACCCTGTGCAATCCTCCCTTTCATGGCTCGTTAAAAGAAGCGAGTGAAGGCTCGCTGCGTAAGGTGCGTAATCTGCAACTTAATCGGGGTGAGCAGCCGAAAGCGACCAGCGCGACCTTAAACTTTGGTGGTCAGGCGGCGGAGTTATGGTGCCAAGGGGGAGAAAAGCAATTTTTAGCCACTATGATCTGCGAGAGCCAAGTATTTGCCGAGCAGTGTTTGTGGTTTACCAGCTTAGTGTCGAAGCAGGAGAATCTAAAGCCCTGTTATCAGGCTTTGGAAAAGTTGGGTGTCGATACCGTTAAAACCATTGAGATGCAGCAGGGCAATAAGGTCACTCGGGTGCTCGCATGGAGTTTCCATTCGCAGGCTAAACGTTTGCAGTGGCGAAATCAGATAGTTAGCGAGATATAAAACAACAGGCGCCGAGTGCGCCTGTGTTTTTAGTCAGCCTCAATTACTGGGCTTTTTCCTGTGGATGGTCACGGCGAAATAGCGCCCACTCATCAATTTTTTCACCGCTTGGCAAAGTACAGACACCCTGTTCACCTTCAGCAGTCTTTTGGATTTCCGAGGTGCCGCCCAGTGAGACGCAATATTCGGCGGCTGGATTGGCGATTTTCACTTTAGTCGCTGCTTTAGCTTCAGTTTTTACTTCGGCGGGCGCTTGGGTTGCTGGCTCAGTTTTGTCGCCGCAGCCGGCTAAGCTGCCGCACATAATCAGGCCGATTAACAGTGGTGATGTTAACTTCATGCTGTTTTCCTTGTCGTTGAGTGACTTATTTACGTCCTAAAATCCGCAGGATACGCAGAAATAGGTTGATGATATCCATGTATAACGCGGCGGCGCTGTCGACGGCATTATCGATGGTTTTAGGGATCTGATTCGCGCGTCCCCAGTCGTAGCCAATATAGCCGCAGAAAATGAGCACAACTATCCAATCCAAAATGCCGTGGTGGGTTTTAAAGATAAATATTTCAACCAGTTCAACTACTATCACCAGCAAGAGTGCCATAGTCAGCACCCCTGCAATTTTTTGGAAGAAGGCCGGAAACAGCGTCCCCAAACACATCATGGCGATAGTCACTAGGCCCGTTATCCGAATCGCTTCGGTCACCAGCTCGGGGTCGTACTGGCTGACGACCATATTAATGATCAAACCGAAGGGCACGACCACAAAGTTGTAGCCGATAAAGCTGACGAGGGGATTGCTCGAACTTTGAAATAAGTAAATCCCAAAGAAACAGGAGGCGAAATAACCGATAAAGAAAATCCACGGGTTAACGCTGGCAATCGCTTCGGGGTCGATATGGCTGACCATCATATAGTTCACGGCGAAACCCCAGAGCAGGGTTAAGCCAATCACTAAATTATAAAGACCCGCGCCAATGAGAGTGTCATCGGTAATGCGGCGGTCGAATACGCTGTTTTCAGAATCCATTGATTTTTATATCCTTAATTGTAGAAAGCGTGCTAAGTGGTGAAGGTTACTCTGTTACTCACCACAAATCATGCAGTGGGGTTGTTTAGGGAGTTTCATTTCGCGAAATTCCATGGTCATGGCATCGATCATCAATATTCGTCCTGCGAGTGTTTTGCCCATTCCCGCAATAACTTTAATGGCTTCGACGGCCTGTAAGCAGCCGACCATGCCCACTACGGGGGCGAGAATGCCCGACTCGACACAGCTGAGTTGTTGCTCGCCAAAGAGTGAACTAAAGCAATGATAACAAGGTGTTTGTGCTTGATAGTCGAAGACGGTAACCATGCCTTCCATACGAATCGCAGCGGCCGAGACCAGCGGGATCTTGTGCTTAAAACAGCTCTGATTTAACTGCTCACGCACACTGACATTATCGGTGCAATCGACCACGATACTGTGGCTGGCGACTAAGGCGTCGATCTCATGGTCATCCAATACCGCATTGATGGTATTGATTTTAACGTGAGGATTGAGCCGATTAAGGCTCTGCTTGGCCGACTCGACCTTAGGTTGGCCGATAGTCGCATCCTGGTGCAGCACTTGGCGCTGTAGGTTAGAGAGTTCGACCGTATCGAAATCCACTAAAGTTAGCTCGCCAATGCCTGCAACGGTTAGATATTGCCCCGCCGCGCAGCCTAAACCGCCGGCGCCAATCATCAAGACTTTGGCGAGTTTTAAGCGCTCTTGGCCATCGATATCCATCGCTTTGATTGAGATTTGGCGACTGTAGCGGGTGAGTTCGCCGTCGCTGAGGATCTCTAGTTGTTCATTCATCGAGGCGCACCTTAGCAGAGCACTGAATTAAAAGGTTCAACCGTCACTTGCGTGCCCACAGCCGTGTCACCTTGGAATTGCTCCAGCAGCACGAAACAATTCGCCAGACTCATAGAGGTCAACATGCCCGAACCTTGGCTGCCCGTGATGGCCACTTCCAATTCGCCCTGTGCATTGCGGGATAAAATGCCGCGCTGATACTCGACGCGGCCGGGCTGTTTACGCACTGGGGTTGTCAGTGTGGCGGATAGCATCAGTGGCGCTTTCGGGGTTAAGCCCTGCATCTTATTCAGAATAGGCCACACCAACTTGTAGAAGGTCACCATGGAAGACACAGGATTGCCCGGTAAACCGCAGAATACCGCCTTGCCTATGCGTCCCATGGCGAAGGGTTTACCCGGTTTAATAGCGAGTTTCCAGAAGGTAATTTTGCCTTCTTCATCAAGTATTTGTTTGGTGAAGTCAGCTTCACCGACCGAGACGCCGCCCGAGGTTAGCACCATATCCGCTTGGCTTGCGGCATGGCGGAATGCGTGACGAATCGCCTCTGGGTCATCGGCTATCACGCCTAAATCCAGCCATTCCACATTGGCGCGGCTGAGTAAACCTTGGATGGAATAACGGTTCGAATCGTAAATTTGTCCCGGCGCTAAGTCACTACCGACAGGGCGTAGTTCATCGCCTGTGGAGAAAAACGCCACCTTGAGTTGGCGGTATACCCGCACTTGACTCACGCCAATGGTGGCGAGTACTCCAAGTTCTGCGGCTTTAATTTCGATGCCCGCTTTCAGCACTTTGGTGCCTTGTAGCAATTCTTCACCACGGCAGCGAACATTGGCGCCCTTAGCCTTAGGGTGATTGATTTGGATTTGGTTGCCCTGTGCTTGGGTCTCTTCCTGCATTTGCACTGTGTCATAACCCGCGGGCACCGGCGCGCCCGTCATAATGCGCACGCAGGAGTGAGGGGTGATTTCACCTTCAAAACCATGGCCCGCGAAGGAACTGCCAATCAGTGTCAGCGTGGTTTGATTGGTGTCAGTCGCTAAATCGGCAAAGCGAAAGGCGTAGCCGTCCATCGAAGAGTTATCGAAGGGCGGTAAATCGATACAAGAGGCCAAATCCTCCGCTAAAACGCGGCCAAGCGCGTGGGGAAGAGTAACGACTTCTGTGTCTGACACTGGGCTAACCTGCTCAAGCAGAAGGGGAATGGCTTGATCTGGATGCATTAAGCTAGGTTGCGAACAAGGATCGGCTTTCACGGACATCGGGTCTTCCTTATGGGCAAAAGATTGGGCAAATATGGGGGCTATTATGCCACGCTGTGCTTGCTTGGCTATGATCTGCATAGGAGTTTATGTGATTTGTCAGACAGTTTCCCCCTTAAGTGTTGCCTAAGGTGAATCCTTCTACTCTGTGATTTTGCACTACAGCTCAGGCGGCGCTAAACGCGAGTCGATGAACAAATGAAAATCATTTTTATCAACTAATCATTAACTTAGCTCAATAAACAAAGGTAAATTTTGTTGCTTTTGGTGACGCCCTTCATGACAATGTGTGCCAAGATTTCAGTTCGAATGCCCAAGAGGATTAACTATGCTGTCTGCAACCATGATCGAAAAGTTGAATGAACAAATTAATATGGAGTTCTTCTCCTCTAATTTATACCTGCAAATGAGTGCATGGTGTGAAGATCAAGGCTTTGAAGGCGCAGCAAAATTTATGCGCGAACATGCGGATGAAGAGATGGGCCACATGCGTCGTTTGTTCACTTATGTGAGCGAAACCGGCGGCTTACCGCTACTGGGTGCAATTGAAGCGCCGCAGTCGCAGTTTGATTCGCTGCTGGCGTTATTCGAGCTGACCTATGAACACGAGCAACTGATCACTAGTAAGATCAATGCCTTGGCTCATGCTGCCTTTTCAAACCAAGATTATTCGACCTTCAATTTCCTGCAATGGTATGTGGCCGAGCAGCACGAAGAAGAAAAGCTGTTTAAGTCGATTGTCGATAAGATCCGTTTAGTGGGCGAAGATGGTAAAGCACTGTTCTTTATCGATAAAGATTTAGCTAAGTTGGCATCAAAGGGCGGTGAGAGCATTATGAACCCCCAAAGCCAGCCGCAGGCCTAAGCGCCATTGTGATGATAAAAAAGCAGCCTAGGCTGCTTTTTTATTGGCGATCATTCAGCTTAATGAGCCTTTATATCAACTGTTTACGCATTTCTCTCGCTGCTCTAAGTGCAACATTTTCGGCAAGGTCTGGCCGAGTAATGGGGTAATCTCATCGAATGGCAGCGGTTTCGAGAGTAAATAGCCTTGTGCATAGTGGCATCCTAAGTCACGCAAAAACTTCCATTGGGCCTCGGTTTCGATTCCTTCGGCGACAAGTTCCATCTCAAGACTTTGCCCCATCATCACAATGGCCTTGACCAGATTAGCGTTAGAGCAGTTTTCGAGGGCGTGCTCGACAAAGCTGCGGTCAATCTTGATCACCGAAATCGGGAATTTCTTCAAATAACTCAAGGATGAATAGCCAGTGCCAAAGTCATCGATATAAATCTGCGAGCCTAAGTGGCGGATGGATTCGAGGGTGCTTAAGCAGTGGCTGGCATCACCCATCAGCATGCTCTCGGTGATCTCGATATGCACGTTTCTAGGATTGATATGGTGACGGTTAAAGCATTCCTGTAACACTTGGTCGAAGCCGATACCACGGGTATTAATGCACTGACGGCTGGAGACATTGATGGCGACATTCAGGTTGAGCCCCATATGCTGCCATTGTCTTAAATCGTGCATGGCTTGGTTGAGCACCCATTCGCCCATAGGTTCGATAAGCCCTGTCTCTTCGGCGATAGCGATAAATTGGTCTGGCGGGATCAGCCCTAAGTCGGGATCTTGCCAGCGGATCAGCGCCTCAACGCTGCAGATTTGTCCCGTCTTCATATCGACAATCGGTTGATAAAAGAGGGTAAATTCATCCTGTGCCACGGCGCGGCGCAGCCGTTGTTCCAGCTCCATGCGGGCAAACATGGCTTGGTTCATGCCCGAGGTAAAGTACTTAAAGTTATTCCGCCCAGCATCTTTGGCCTGATACATGGCCATCTCGGTATTGCGGGTCAGCGAACTCACATCGAGCCCGTCCTCGGGGTAGACGCCGATGCCGAAGCTGGCCGAGATCTGGATTTCCCGCTCATTTAAGTTAAAGGGCGCGGCTAAGGTTTCAATGATCCGGCTCGCCATATGTTCAATCGCGAACTCATTGGTGACGCGGGGGAGGATAAGCACAAATTCGTCGCCACCGATGCGGGCGACAAAGTCGTTCTTACCGGCAATATTTTCCAGCCGCTTAGCCACGTCTTGCAACAAGAGATCGCCCGTCGCATGGCCTTGTACATCATTGATATATTTAAATTGGTCTAAGTCGATCAGCAGAATCGCCAGCTTACGGGAGTCGTGTTGGGCGAGTTGGATTTCATGCTGCAGGCGCTCGTTAAACAGCTTACGGTTGGGTAGCCCTGTTAAGGTGTCGAAGTTTGCCTGATACCAGAGGTCTTGCTCGTATTGTTTGCGCTTACTGATATCCATAAATAAACCAATATGTTGGATTATTTCGCTTTGTTCATTACGCACCACAGTAATGGCGAGGTACTCGGGATACACTTGGCCATCTTTACGTTTATTCCAGATCTCGCCTTCCCATTTACCCTCTTTATACAGTGCTTCCCACATGGCGGTGTAGTAATGATGCGGGTGGCGATTCGAGCTTAGAATCGAGGGGCTGCGGCCCTTCACCTCTTCGAGGCTATAGCCGGTGATCTGGCTAAAGGCTGGGTTAATCAACTCGATATGGTTATCGGCATCCGTGACCATAATGCCTTCGGCGGAATAGTTAAATACGGCGGCAGCGCGGCTTAGGGCGTGGTTGGCCTTTTGGCGCTCGCTGATCATCCGATTCATGGCTTGTGCCATGCGAGCCAGCTCGTCGGTGCCAGAAGCATCGATATTGATATTGAGCAGCGGATCGGCGGCCATTTGCTGCATATCATTGGCAATCTTAGTGATTTTGACCATAAAGCTGCGAATGATTTTGCGGCCGAGCCAGAGGGTAATTGCCGCGGTAAAAATCGCGGAGAATAGATATAACCCGAGTAAACTGAGCGATTTAGTCTGCTCAACCTCACTCTGATGCGCCATTTTTTCGGTGATTTCATCACTGATGGCGTGCAACTTATTGATCCTATCGCTGGTGAGTGACCACCAGTGCTTGCTGCTGACGGGATGTGGCGGCATAAGCAATTTATTGATGGCGGCACTTAGATCTTGGTCATCCACTTGGATAAGGGCGCTGATTTCTTCGAGTGATAGCTGTTGATGCTTCAACTGCTGCAACTGGGTCATGCAGAATTGGTATTGATCTATGCTGTCCTCGATGGTTTTTACCGCAGGCTTAAGCTCAGGAATATTGCGGATCTCATGATTTAACTCATCGAGATTCAGCTGAATAATCGATAGTGCCTTAGTAAATCGTTCCAGCGCGGCACTGTTTCCCTTAATCAAATAGTCTTGAAAACTGTCAATCAAGCCACCGTAGCCTAAATGGGCATTGATATTTTGCACTAAGGTACTGACACGGATTTGCTGTTCGATGCGTTGGCTTATCTTGAGGATACGCAGGTTTTCGGGGGAGGTTTGTACCTTGCGGATTAAGGATTGGCGGTCGGAAATCGAGGCATTGCTAGCGTGTTCAACTGCTTGGCCATATTCGTACATTATGGTGCTGATCGCGCGGTAGTCGTTAATGCTCAGCGTCTGCGACTGTAACATCCGATTAATTGCATCGCGCTCTTTTACCGCCAGTTGTTGCACCATGAGTATATTGAGCAAATCCGTGTAGGCCCTAGATTGGCTGATATTGCTGGTTTGTAGCTGTAATTGCTGGATAAGTTTGACCAATTCAGCGTTGAACTGATTATATAAATCGATAAATGCCTTGGGATGTTGGTCTAAAGCCTCTTGGCGACCCGATGCCAGCTTATGGCTCAGCAGTGTCAGGGTATTGAGTTGCTCCTGCAACTGCACGGCGGCGAGTTGATTGCGACCCAATGCGGACATCAAGTTGCTTAAGGCTGAGCCGTTGAGCAGGGTGTCTAAGGCGTTCGACGTAACCTGTTGCTGCTGTAGGAGGCGAGTTTCTTCTTGGGGGAGTGCGGGGGCTGAAAGCTGGGCGCTGAGGCCATATTCGTTATGCAGTTGATAGAGTAGTTCGGTGGTTTGGGCGGTCGCTTGGATTGCCAGATGATTCTGATTGGCGGAGCGATATTCCTTCACTAGCACATACATCCGCGACAACACAAAAATACTCATCATCAGCAAAGGTAGCAGTGAAAACAGAATCAACTTCTGCTTCAGGCTGAGATGCTGTAGCGTGGATGGCATGTAAACTTACTCCTACTTTTGCCTGGTTGGAGACATAAAAAATCAAGGCATAACCTTGATATGTTGAAAGCGAAAAAAAACCAGACACTGGGTGTGGATATTTAACATAGAAGCAAGAGGGTCGCGACCCCTAGTTTATGGATATCTAATCTAGCTCACGAAATTCAGTTATTTATTATATATAACTAACATACTATTTTTATTAGTGTATTTACTCACCTAGCAAACAAATAAATTGCCTGTCTGTGATATCCGATGGGATTTGATACAAAAGCTAAGATTTTGTGCCAAGGATAATCGGCAAATAAAAAAGGACGTGGGCAGGGCCGACGTCCTTTAAATCGAATTCCGCTTGTGGGGTTAATTAGCCAACGTTGGCTAATAACGACTTACGGTAAACGACGATATCTTCAATCGTCAGCACTGGCATATTGTGCGCTGCACCAAAGGCGATAATTTCTGGCAGACGCGCCATAGTGCCATCGGGATTGGTGACTTCACATAACACGCCCGCAGGTTTGAGTCCGGCCAGTTGCATTAAATCGATAGTGCCTTCGGTATGGCCACGGCGAGTTAATACGCCGCCGGGTTGGGCGCGCAGTGGGTACACATGGCCTGGGCGAGCTAAATCACTCGGCTTAGCATTGTCGGCGATAGCGGCTTTAATAGTGGTGACGCGGTCCGCGGCCGAAACGCCAGTGGTAACACCCACTTTGGCTTCGATACTCACGGTAAACGCGGTGCCATATTGGCTCGAGTTGTTTTCGACCATAGGTGGCAGCTCAAGGGCTTTAACCTTTTCATCCGGTAAACACAAACACACGATACCGCTGCATTCGCGGATCAGCATGGCCATTTGCGCATTGGTCAGTGACTCGGCGGCAAAAATTAAGTCGCCTTCGTTTTCTCTATCTTCGTCATCAACGACCAATACACCTTGGCCTTGGCGCAGGGCTTCAAGACCCGCTTCAACGCGTTCGATAGCAGTACCAAAAGGAGCAAGTAAAGACTGATTCATGGTTAATATCCTTCAAAAATACGACATGGGAATTTCCAGAATCAGGGCGTGCAGAAATACAGCCTTTACCCCAATGGGGATTGAGCTGTAGCAATAGACCCGTTTAAGCTCAATGGCTTACGTCGGCTAATTGCAAAATATGAGGCTAACATTCAGATGGCGATGGCTTTCGCTCATTGGCTGAAACGAAGCGCCTGCATCCTAATGTTGTCTTACATTCTCTTCCATCCGGACTCAGTACCGTTGCTATGATGGCAAACAGTCCATTACCGTCGGCTCTGGAATAGTAGCGCTCGATAGGCGTTAACCAAAACGAGACAAGCTAAGTCACCAGATCTGCTGACCCCGAAATTGCATTCGGGCGCTCGCGGGCTTTAGTGGGAGTGAAAACGGCTCACGACACTATTTACCGCCGGTGGGGAGTTTCACCCCGCCCTGAGAATTGTTGTTAGGCCTTAGCCTAAAAACGCGGTTATGTTGCGCCTATTTAGTTGGAATGGCAATAAAATCGCGCCATAAATTGGGCAATGTTTGCGCAAGCGCACAACTGGCCGCCAAGCTTAAACCAGCATCATCTTTAGGAAACTCGCAACAAGCGCTAGCTTGGGTATATCATATCCGGCACAACAACTTATTGGCTTGCCGTCGTGCCCCACGATGGTGTTTGAACGTCACAAGGACGTATAAATGCGCACTCTGCTGCTTACTTTAGGTCTCGCTATGCTATTACCCGGTTGCTCCACTCCAAAAGGGCAAGTTTCTGCGCCCGTTGCGGAAAAAATTCCCCATGTGATGACCTTGCACGGGGTCACGCGCACCGACGATTACTACTGGATGCGTGACGATAAACGCCAAGATCCTAAGGTATTGGCGCATCTGAATGCCGAAAACCGTTACACCCAAGCCTACTTTAAGCCGCTTAAGTCATTGCAGGACGGGCTGTTTAACGAACTGACTGGGCGCTTAGTGGCCGACGAGTCGAGCGTGCCTTACCAATGGCACCAGCACAGCTATTACCGCCGCTACCAAGAGGGCGGCGAATATCCGCTGATCGCCCGCAAAGGCAGTGACGGGGTTGAGCAAATGATGCTGGACGTGAATGAGCGCGCTAAGGGCCATGAGTTTTATGGTTTAGGTGGCGTCAGCGTCAGCCCGGATGAAACCATGTTGGCCTTCGGTGAGGATGTCTTAAGCCGCCGCGTGTATAACATCTACTTTAAAGATATTGAGTCCGGCGCCATGATCACCGATGTGCTTGAAAACACAGAGGGACGCATCGTTTGGGGCAATGACAATCGCCATGTGTTTTATATCGCCAAGGATCTGCAAACCCTGCTGGGTTACCGCGTATATCGCCATGAACTCGGCACGCCACAATCGAGCGATGTGTTGGTGTATGAGGAGCAAGATGATGCTTACTACATCTCCCTCGGCAAGAGTTTAGACGAGTCGCAAATTGTGCTGTTCCACGAGAGCACCACAACCAGCGAAGTGTCAGTGCTGGATGCTAACGATCCCCTAAGCCTGTTCAAACCTGTGCTGGCGCGGGAAGAAGGCCATGAATACAGCGTATCTAAGCTGGGCGACAGCTATTACATTCTGACTAACTGGCAGGCAACCAACTTCCGTTTGATGAAAGTGGCGATTAAGGATGCCGCCGATAAGTCTAAATGGCAGGAAGTGGTTGCCCATAATCCTAATGCGCGCATCGAAGACGAGCTGGTGCTGAAGGATTATTTGGTGATTCAAACTCGTGAAAATGGCCTAACGCGTATTAAAGTGATGCCATTCAATGGTCAAAAGCCCTTTGAGCTTAGTTTCGATGAGCCCGCCTATGTGCTCGGTTTAGATGTTAATGCTCAGCAAGATAGCGACAAGTTACGGATTTTCTACTCGAGTCTGACTACGCCAGAGGCGATTTATGAGTACCACTTAAGCAATCCCGATAGACGCGATCTGCTTAAGCAGGAGCAAGTGCTCGGCGGCTTCGATGCCAGCCAGTACCGCGCCGAACGTTTATTTGTCACCGCCCGCGATGGCGCTAAGGTGCCAGTGTCCTTGGTGTATCGCAAGGATAAGTTCAAGAAAGACGGCACCAATCCACTGTATCAATATGGTTATGGTTCATATGGTTACACTGTAGAGCCTGATTTTTCGTCGTCGGTTATCAGTCTGCTCGACCGCGGCTTTGTATATGCCATCGCCCATGTGCGCGGCAGCGAAATGCTCGGCCGCCCTTGGTACGATGCGGGTAAGTTGCTGAATAAAAAGAATACCTTTAATGACTTTATCGATGTCACCACCGCCTTAACCGAGCAAGGTTATGGCCATAAAAATAAAGTGGTGGCCTCGGGCGGCAGTGCTGGTGGGCTGTTAATGGGCGCGATTGCCAATATGGCGCCTGAAAAGTACTTTGCCATTGCAGCACACGTGCCCTTTGTGGATGTGGTTACGACCATGCTCGATGAGTCGATTCCGCTCACCACCAACGAGTACGATGAATGGGGTAATCCAAACGAGAAGACCTATTTCGACTATATGCTTAGCTATTCGCCCTACGACAATGTTGCCGACCACGAGTACCCACACCTGTTGGTCACCACAGGTTTGCATGATTCACAGGTGCAGTATTTCGAGCCTGCAAAATGGGTAGCAAAACTGCGTGAAGTGCAAAATAAATGGTACAAACTGGACGATAAGGTGTTGTTATTCGACGTCAATATGGATGCTGGTCACGGTGGCAAGAGTGGCCGTTACCGTCAGTATCAAGACACAGCGCAGGAATATGCCTTCTTCTTAAGCCTGCTCGGCATGACTAAGTAGGCGCCAACGGGTGACCGATTTAGTGATTGAAGCCGCTAATTCAACTCCCTCGGCTAGCCCCCAAAAGGGGCTAGCCAAGCGCCAGCTGTTAACCAAACTCAGCTTTCGAGCAGGCCAGAAGCGCTAGGAGCTGAGCAAGTTTTGACTTCGGAGCAAGGCGCAACATCAGAGATAGAACAAGTCTCGAAGTGGTATCTGTACCTTATCCGCTGCGCCAATGGCCACTTATACACTGGCATCACCACAGATGTCGCACGCCGCTTTAATGAGCATCAATCAAGCAGCCCCAAGGCAGCAAAGTACCTGCGTGGCAAAGGGCCATTAACCCTAATGTATCAAGAACAAGTCGGCACCCGCAGTGATGCCCTAAGGCGTGAAATCGCGGTTAAGAAGTTAAGCCGCAATCAAAAGTTGGCGTTGATTGAATCTGCTTTTGAGCATAGTGCTGTCTCGTCCTGAAATAAGTTAACACCTTAAAATGATTAAGCACAGTCATTCCAGTGACACGCCATGAACTCATCCCTGAGGGCTCGACGGCGGCATCCATGCCGCCAACGGTCACTTCCATGTCGGTGCTTAATTCCATTAACCACTGAGTATTCTGTTAGCCTGCACATGCCCCAACTCTGTAGTTTCGGCACAAAATTTAACAATGGGTGTCTAGATAAACTACATGGGTTGGATTTTTAAACTTGGGTTTGTGTTATTAATTCCGTAGAATCTGTAACTAGAATTTATGAGAAATGCGTTGTTGGATCAGCAAGGTAGGGTAAGACGCCGTTGAATTGAATGGTTTTGTTTCTGACATCAATTATTATAACTTAAGGCTAGGGCTTTGAATAAAATGATTTTATTTGATTTTTATAAGCAGGAAATTGAGTGATGGTTATGCTTGCTTATACTCTAGAATATGATGTCAGTGTACCTCCTGTTGTCGCTTATGGAATTTCCTACACAGCTCAGCAACTGGACCTGATACTATCTGGTCCAGTGAAAGCTATTTTGCAAGATACAACAGGTCAAGAAGAGCTTCATGGTTTATTGGCTGGTCTTATTACTACAGATTTTGAGCATGCAGAATTGTCTAACGTACTTGCTGAAACCAATGAGATTGAGGATTGGCTGGTAGGTGAAGCAATAGCTGAGGCTTTTGTCTCAGAGCGTGGTGGGTGTGAATATCCTTGGCCTACATCTAGGGATCTAAAAAATTCGAATGCAAGTCCTGCTGGGTGTGACTTAACAGGACTTCAACTGCTTGATGATCAAGAATTGCCGTATCGTTTTAGTTTTGGAGAAGTTAAGACATCCTATTCTGCCAGTTCCCCACCAAGTGTAATGACTAGTCTAGGACATCAATTGTTTGGTTTACGTGATGACAAAAGGATCAAGGCAGACTTGGTAAAATATCTTGGAAGGCATTCCATTGGTAAACCTTGGCAATTCAAGTATCAAAGTGCGGTTAAACGTTATTTGCAGTCAAATGGTACAGACATAGCTGTATATGGCGTACTTATCCGTGATACAGCACCTCAAGAGACTGACATTCGTGGGAAAGTAAATGCTCTTGCTGCGAATTGTCCCGCAGCAACAAACATAGAGTTGCACGCTTTACACATTCCTGTTGGAGGTATATCGAATCTACCTGCACTAGCCCAATCTGCAATAAACGATGGGGAGAATGTATGACCTTATCATTTGAGCAGTTGCAATTAGTAGATAACCATTGGGCAGTACAATCTATCAATACAGAAGTTCGTAATGCAGCTTTTGAAACAGCTAAAGATAGTTTGGTAAATAGCGCATTGGGAAACTTGTTTACAGGTGAATCGATAGAAATTGATTATGATTCTATTGAGGACGTTGCATCTGCTTATGAACTTGCTGCTATTGAAGGGCTTTCTGCTTTACTTAGTCCTTCATCGTTAGATCAAAGCACCAAAAATACTGCAATCGCTGGTGCAAATAAAGCATTTGGTTTAATGCGAGTACTTCCTATTCCGGAAGATACAGATCAACGTATATTTCATGTCCTTCATCTTTCCGGCTTGGCGTATGCAGGGGATCGTTGGACAGATTTAAGGCGCTGGTTTGAAGAGAATGAGCAAAACGTTCAGATCCCATCTGTAGCGGATGCAACTTGGAGTAAGCGAGTAGTTTATCGTTTATTTGACGCCTGGATTCGCTTGCTTAGAAAGCGCTCTTGGGATGATTTAGACCAAATTTCAGAAATCATAGTAGGGCTTCGCAATGATCAGGCCCGCCATGAGAGAGCTTTCTTAGACTCTTCTCAAGGCTCAGCCAGACAAAGTGAAGCTATTCGCTTAGTTTCTTTATACCATTGGGCCAAGGCTACAGAACGACTTGCTACTTATATGCTTCAAGGTGAGCCACTAGCTATTGAGGCTGAACTCGATCAACATTTCGAAGCAGCTACAAAAGCAGCCCAACTATCTAGCGATACTAAGTTGGAGATGTTGCTGCGCTGGTTGCATGTATCTAGCCACAAAATGGCTGCAGGATCGATTTGGTGGGTAGCTCACAGTGTGAACTCTAGAGTAACGAGATTTGTAGATCATATTACTCGTCATAAAAGCATGTTTGAGTTATTACCTCCCCAAAGAGCTGCTTTGCAAGAGCAGAACTTACTTGATCCAGCAAGTAGAGCGGTTGTAATTGATATGCCTACATCTGGAGGAAAAACACAATTAGCGCAATTCAGAATGCTGCAAGCATTAAATCAGTTTGCTGATGACGGTGGTTGGATTGCGTACGTTGCACCTACTAGAGCTTTGGTATCACAGATTACGAGAAGATTACGCTCTGACTTTGGTCCTTTGGGCATAAAGGTAGAGCAGCTTACTGGTGCGATTGAAGTTGATGCATTTGAAGGTGCGCTTTTAAGTGAAGAAGAAGCATTTCAAGTATTAGTTGCAACGCCTGAGAAGTTACAGCTGGTTATGCGTAACAAGAAGGTCCAACGTCCACTTGTATTACTAGTGATGGATGAAGCACACAATATAGAAGATAAAGAACGAGGCCTGCGTATCGAGTTGCTTTTAGCAACTATTAAGCAGGAAGCCTCAAGAGCAAACTTCTTGTTATTGATGCCCTTTGTTCCGAATGCAAGTGAGTTGGCCCAGTGGCTAGGTTCAGGTAGAGGTAAAAGCATTAGTCTTAGTACGTCTGCTTGGCAACCAAATGAAAGAATTATTGGCCTGTTCGATGCAGAAGAATCTGAGAGTGGAAAGCGGGGCGATTGGAAACTAACGTTCGAAACGTTAATGACTTCTCAACGAACTCTCCATCTACGTGGTAAGCATGATGTTGATGGTATTCGACCGATTAAGTCATTGAGTAAGAGTAAAGTTGGTATAAACAACCTAGCTGGTGCTATGGCTAAAGTGTTTTCTAAACGTGGAACTAGTATTGCTGTAGCACAAAATATTCCATCAGCATGGAGTGTGGCTAGGTTAATTGCCGAGGAGTTGGAACCGTTTGATAGAATTCCAGAAGAAATTGCTCTAGTACAGCGCTTCTTAAGTACAGAAATTAGTCCTGATTTTGAGCTTATAGGAATGCTGGGGAAAGGGGTTGCTGTTCATCATGCGGGTTTGCCAGTGGAAGCTCTAGCTTTGATTGAATGGCTTACCGAGGAAGGTCATATCAAGGTTATGTGCGCTACGACAACTATTGCACAGGGCTTGAATTTCCCTGTGTCGTCAGTTTTTCTTGCCACTCCTAAATATCCTTACGGGATTCAAATGTCTCCACGGGAGTTCTGGAATTTAGCTGGACGAGCAGGGCGTATTGGTCACGACAGTGTCGGTGTAGTTGGAATAGCTGCGGGATCTAACCCTAATGAAATCAGGCAGTTTGTTAGTAATGCTACTGGTGATCTTCTTTCTCGTTTAGTAAGTATGCTTGATGAGATGGAATCAGTGGGGGAGCTACATGAGCTTTCAACAGTTATCCACCAAGAGCAGTGGGCAGACTTCCGTAGTTATATTGCACATCTATGGAATGAGAAACGAAACCTTGACGAGGTAATCGCAGAAGCTGAGCAACTATTGAGAAATACTTATGGTTTTAGCTCGTTGCGAGCAAAATCAGATGTGCATTCCCAACAGCAAGCGGATGCATTGCTTGAAGCTACTTGGGGCTATGTTAGACAAATTGCGGAATATCCTGAGAATGCGGCTTTGGCTGACTCTACAGGGTTCTCTCCAGAAGGTGTTCGTACTGCGTTGCTAGAACTCAATAATCTTGAAAATAAACTAACGACCGAAGATTGGCATCCTAATAGTTTGTTTGGGAATGAAGGCGGTCGCTCTGCTCTGCCAGACTTGATGGGTATAATGATGCGAGTTCCACAGCTTCAAAAGAGTTTAACTGATATTGGTGGTGACGGTATCGGTCATAAACGGTTGGCAGACATCACTCAAGCTTGGGTTGACGGCGCATCCCTTAGAGAAATTGCTACTCAGTTTTTTAATGAGGACAACTTAACAAATAGTCTTTCTAAAGCCTGTAAAGCTGTATACAGAGATCTTGCAAATAATGGTGCGTGGGGGTTGTCTGCATTAAGCAAAATGCCAACCGCAGGTATTGATTTCGATAGTTTAACGGACGCTGAATTGAGAACTTTGAATAATCTTCCGGCTATGTTGTATCATGGCGTTCGAACTGAGGAAGGCGTTTTAATGCGGATGAACTCAGTTCCTCGCAGTATTGCTGAAAACTTAGGTGTAGATTTTAAACAACGGTATGGAGATGTAGATGCAGTCTCAGCTCCATCTACTGCCAATGGTTATGTACGAATGTTGAGCTCTGATGATTGGTCGAGACTTTGTCCTGATGGTGCAGCAATGTCAGGTGATGATTACCAGAAAATCTGGAAACAGTTATCCGGAGTTTAGATTTAACAATGCAATTTTAGCATTAGTAAATCCTTATAAAGATGTTTTATGGCCAAATATTTGGCGGTGTATAAAAAGTAAAAAGGGCACAGATGTATCCCCTTAAAGATATATACCTGCTGAGATTGTTCGCTCGATTTTCACGTCACACTTATGCGCTGTTTAAGGCTAACATAATACGATTTAGCTCGCGGAATTAAGCACTGTCATGGAAGTGACCGTTGGCGGCATGGATGCCGCCGTCGAGCCTATAGGGATATATTTACGGCGAGTCACTGAAATGGCAGGGCTTAATTGCAGAACTATTAACTTTCATAATCAAATCAATCAAGTCGTTAAGCTTTGTTCTTTACCAAAGACTCGCTTGAATACAAGCCTGAGAAAGTCTCCGACGCAAAAAAAGATGCCACTACAAGGGGTTAGTGGCATAAAGTGCATAAGAATGTCCATGGAACGATAACGCAAAAAGGGTGGGTAGAAGACTGACATTTGGTTGGGTACTGCAACATCAGTCTCTACGCCGGGAAGTAGGTTGAGCGGTAACGCTATTGGTCTAACGGCTTAGTGTTTACTGACGGGGCCATCGATTTTATCGAAGCTCACATCCCCTGAACCTGCCGAGAGAATGGTTAAGCCCTTAGTGTTCACCACATTGATATCGCCTGAGCCATCGTTGATGGTGACTGTGTTTTGCACATTGGCGACGTTGATTTCACCAGAGCCATCATCGATGGTGATGCTGCCTTTAATATCATTGACTTGGATGCCACCAGAGCCATCGACAATCGCTAGGTTGCCGTTGACTTGACTGACTTCAATCGCGCCAGAACCATCGTCGATGCTGACATTATTGCCGCCATGGATAGCCAGTTCGCCTGAGCCATCCTTGACCTTAATATCCGCAGTCATCTTGTTGATCAAAATCGCACCCGAACCATCGTCTATGTCCAGCGCTAATCCGGCGGGCACTTGTAACTTAAGGTCGATATAGGGTGAGTAAGTGCTAAAGCTGCTATGGGATTCAAAGTCGGCCTTAAGCTGGGCTTTGTTGGCCTTTTTCTCAAGGGTGAGAATGACTTTGCTATCGTCATTGCTATAGATATCAGCGACTAACTTAATTTGGGTCAGGCCTTCGACACCGATGATTTCAAGGCTGCCTGCACCTGTTTCGGCGACGAGCGCCTGTAGGTCTTGGGCATCGAGGCTGAGTTCACGTTGTTGGTGGTCTAAATCCGGCATGCCAGCGGCGTTCACATTGATAATGCAGCCAGTGAGTGACACGCCAACCGTAAAGAGGGCGACAAATCCGAGGGTGAATATAAAAGGGCGTAGTGACATTTTCTTCTTCCTTGTTATCGACACTCGACGACCGACTGAGTGCTGAGCTATTAGCGATAAGCTTGATATCAGTCGAGATTGCACATCCTATGCCAATTTTAAAATGCATTAATAATCATGCAGATAAATCAAATGTGTCCGTTTGGGCGAGGGCGGACATGTCCGCTGAATGAGTGATTTTTCCTAAAGAGTGGTGAAATTAATCACTTATTCGGTTAGCGTGTGTCCAACATTCCAGCTTGATAAAAAGCGTAACCAGAAAGGACTCATATGGATTACTTAACGACCAATAAAATCGCTTGGGATGCCCGCACTCGAGTGCACTTAACTTCTGATTTCTATGATGTTGAAGGCTTTTTGAGTGGCAACACATCCTTAACGGAAATCGAGCTAAACGAGCTTGCGGTGGCGGGCAAAAGCCTGCTGCATCTGCAATGTCATTTTGGTTTAGATACCCTGTCGTGGGCGCGAATGGGCGCAAAAGTCATTGGGGTCGATTTATCCGAGGTGGCGATTGCTGAGGCGCGCAAGCTGGCACAGCAGACGCAGTTGTCCGCCGAGTTTATCTGTAGCGATGTCTACAGCGTAGCGGGCAAGGTTGAGCCGCAAGATATTGTATTTACTTCCTATGGCGCGATTGTTTGGTTGCCGGATTTAACGCTCTGGGCGCAGACCATTGCGGCGTGTTTAAAGCCCGGCGGACAGTTTTACATGGCTGAGTTTCATCCGGCGCAGCAGCTATTTGATGGGTATAGCTATTTTAATCGCGGTGAGCCAGACATTGAGCAGGAAGGGACCTATACCGAGAATGCCGGTGATGAGCTGCAGACCTTAATGTGCTGGTCCCATAGCTTGTCTGAGGTGATCAATGCCTTATTGCAGGCGGGTTTAGTGTTGGAGTTCTTCCACGAGTTTGCGTTTAGCCCCTATAACTGTTTCGAAGGGCTAGAGGCGCAAGCCGATGGCCGTTATGTACTAAAACACCAAGGGCAACAGGTGCCCTTGGTGTATAGCATTAGCGCGCGTAAGCCTGCTTAATCCTTGCCGTTTTTAACTGCGGGATTAACGGCTACGGTAGACCGGATACTTAAGATATTGATTATCGTAGTAAGGGCTGCGCTCATAGAACCAGCGTAAACGTGCCTCGGGATCGGCGGCAAACTCTGGGTTTTCCAGTGCTTTGTTAAATTCCGCCTGCAGCTTTGGATCTTCCTTAAGCATCTTGGCGGCCAGCGGCTCTACGGCGTAGTCCTCAATGTATTCGGTACGTGTAAAGATAGGGTTGAAGAAGCCCCATTGCAGTAACGAGTCCGGTGATTGTGGCTCGAGCAGTAAAATCGCCAGATCGCCTAAGGGTTGATCTGTGCTGATTTTCACTGTGCCCGCGGGCAAGGTGGTGGTTAGTTTGGTCAGTGTCGAGTCTGCCTTCACTGTGAGTCGCCCCTCGAACGCTTTGGTATTAAACACCGGATTGCTCAAGCTATATTGCTGCAATTTAAGCTCAGTTGGCTTGCTTAAACGTGTCATCCGAATGCCGTGTAGATTTAAGCGGTCGATCACTTGTGCCCACTGGGCGGGAATATAGTAAGCACTCGGGCGAGTGACTTTAATATCGGGCACAGTTTCGGCAATCACAGGTAAATTGGGGTACAGCTTAGGCTCGCCTGTCCAACGCACGACCTCGGTGCCGCTAATCGGGCTCTGCTCAAGCTTGTAATCTATGCCTTTAAAATCCCAGCCTTTAGCCAGTGGCGCCGATTTCCACGTTAATGTGATCAGTGGCGAGGCGCGGTATTTATCCTCTTGAATCGCACTCTTTAACTTAGTCGCTTGGTCACCCACGGTTTTCAGGGTTTGCTCTAGCATTACATAAGTGCCAAGTACGCGCTGCTTAAAGGGTTTTAAGCTGTGGTTCTCAATCAAAATGGTAGGCAGATGGCGGGCATCACCATAACCATTAGAAAAGCGTGGGCTAGGGTTCCACAGTGACATGCCTTTAGTGATGTCGGTATTGTCGACGGCAAAAATCAGCGGACCAGGGATATGGCCTTGGGCGGTTAATGCCGCTTCGACCGCTGGGCGGTAGCTATTTTCGAGCCAGCGGAAACTGGCGGGGCTCAAGCCTTGGGCAAGGTTGTAGCCGAAGGTGATGTCGTATTGGTAGTCGATACCGTCGGTGACATGCACATCGATATACAAATCTGGTTGCCACACATTGATTGCCCGCAGCATATGCTGCATTTCTAAGGTGTCGGCCTTGGCGTAGTCGCGGTTCAGGTTGAGGTTATTGGCATTGGTGCGCCAACCCATATTGACCGGGCCGCGCTGATTTACGCGGTTAAATTCGCCGCTGCGCTCATGGGCATCAACACTAAACATAGGCACAAACAGCAAGTTAGCCTTTTCGAGCAAGTCGATCTTGTCGCCTTTGATGATATCCCGCAGCAGCATCATGCCGGCGTCTTTACCGTCGATTTCGCCCGCGTGGATCCCGGCCTGCACTAGAATCGTCGGCTTAGTGTTTTGCTTTAAGCGTGCCGATTCGTTAATGCCTTCGCTGCTGGCGACATACATCCAAATGTCGCGCCCTTGAGGGCTCTTACCTAGGCTGACTTTCTGCAATTTGGTGGTTTCGGCCGCCAGTCGGTCAAGCCAAGTAATAGTATCGTCATAGCTTGGGCTTTCGGTGCCGTTGCTTTGCTCGAAGGGGGTCGCCCATTCGTTATCGGCGCTGAGTAACAGGGCTTCGCTGCCACCGTGCCAAGTGATGCTTGGCGGGAGAATGGCGTCATTCACAAAGGTATTGGCGCGAGTCGGTGTTGCTGTTACTGCGGCTGCGGGAGTGGCTTCTGCCGCGGGCGAAGCGCTGCTGTCGGCGCTGGCGTCAACTGCGTCGGTTTTAGCTGCCTCAGTGTTTGCGACTTCAGCGTTGGCAGCTCCAGTCGTTGTCACTTCGGGTTGTGCGACTTCGGTATTCGCGGCAACAGCTAACGGGGCGGTGAATAGTGAACCCGCCGATAAGCAGGCAATGGCGATAACGGAAGGGGAAAACAAGCGCATGAAAACAGTCCACACATCGAATTTTTATTAGGGCGGTATCTTTTCATTAAGCCCCTGCGAGTGCAAGGGCTGCCAAGGGTTTATCTTGGTTCGGGTGAGTGATTTTCGCTGCCACGCCCCGTGATAACAGTCTATGAAGGTTTGGCGATTTTATGTAACACGGTTTGTCCGCTATAGGCGATTTCAATAATCTCGATATCGGCGTAGAGCGCTTCGACGGCAATGGCGAGTTGATAGATAAGCCAGCCGTATCCCGTGAGGGCAAATCCCTGCGCGACTTCATTGGCTAAAGGGGCCGAATTTGGCGTTTGGGCGGCTAAGCTGAGTTGTAATCTGTGCTGCAACTCCTGCTCTAATGAATTTGGTAGTGTTGGCAATGTGGCTGTTTTACCTGCAACAAATTCACTCAGCCTGTGAAGATAAGCCGTAAGCTCTGCGGCGACACGGTTGATTTGGTGGTATGCCTCTTTGTCGGCCTCCTGCCAGCGACTCAAAGGTAATAGCTCGAGTAGAGTGATCAGCCGCACCTGTTTATTGACTAATTCCGCCAGCAGCACTTTATGTTTTTTTAGGGTTTGGCTTTCCCACTCGAGGGAGAAAAACAGTTTCTTCTGGGTTAAAACCGCCTTCATGGCCGTCTCGAGTTCGGCGCGAAAGTCTAAATCATGGTTGGCGGGGGCCTGTAGATGTTGGGTCAGCACTTTGGCCATACTGTCGATGGCATTGGCGAGCTGGCTGCGCCAGTCCTGCTTGGCCTTAATCGGGAAGATAAACAGCGACACCAGAATCGCGATAACACAACCGAGCAGAATATTCGCCGTGCGCCAGAGTGCCTCTGAGGTGTCGTGGTTCGCATCGCCCACCACGATAATAATGGTAAATCCCGCCACCAGATAGGCATAGCTGTAGCGCCCCGCCGAGATAAAACAGATCAGCGTGACCCCTAAGATCAGCAGCCCCATAATCAGCCAATAACTGTCGATAGTGGCTACTAACATCACGCCATAAGCCGAACCTAAACAGGTGCCTACTGCCCGTTGCAGGGACTTTTCAATTGCGCCGCCCACCTGCGGCAGACTCATCATAATGATCACTATGGTCACCATGCTCCAAATAAAATGCGGCGGCGACCAAATGGCGTTAATGGTGACGGCAATCAGCAGGGCGAGGCCGAGTTTAAGGGCGTGAATGGCGCGGAAATGACGATAGATAAAGTCGGCAAAAGGGCTTGCAGGGGCAAATACGGACATAATGCAACACTCCTTTGGACTGATGGTAGCCAAGCCATTATCGCAGAAAGGCACTGTGTCCGTGTGGCTTGGCAGATAAAGAAATACGAATTGCGAGGCGGCGCCGTTTGAGCTTAGACCAAGGCGTCGGCAAGATCACATAAATCTGCATTAAGTGATACAAAATCAGAGGGATAAGATGCGGTATCCCGAGGGTTTAGGTATAAAAAAGGCTTGAATAAGCAAGTCTATTCAAGCCTTGGTATATCAATGTATTTATGCTGTTAGTTCGAGCTTGGCTCTGCGGTGTACTTATCCATAATGATGGCGCAGGCGGCATCACCTGTGATGTTGAGTGCGGTGCGGATCATGTCAAACACTCGGTCGAGGGCGAATAACAGTGGTAAACCATCAATTGGAATCCCTGCGGCCAGTAGTACAGCGACCACTAAAAATGACGGACCGGGGACACCCGCTTGGCCAATGGCACCCAAGGTAGAGGTAAAGATAATCGCGGCATAGGCGGTCATCGACAGATCGATGTTGTACATTTGCGCGAAGAACATGGCGACTAAACCATAGTAAATCGCGTTGCCGCTCATATTGATGGTGGCACCTAAAGGCAGCACAAAGGCGGTGGTTGCCTTAGAAACCTTAAGATCTTCTTCACAGGTTTCCATATTCACCGGCAGCGTGGCCATAGACGATGCCGTCGACAGTGCCATCACCTGAGGTTTTTTCATCGCCGAAATAAATTGGCGTGCCGATACCTTAGAAAACAGCTGTACCACTAAGGGGAAGAATACAAAACCGTAGATCAGAATCGCGGCCACAAACACGGCAAACAGCTTAAACACGACTTCTAAGGCATCGAAACCGAAGGTGCCGACGGAATCGGCCATCAAACCAAATACCCCAATGGGCGCAATCACCATCACACAGTTGATCATCCACACAAAGGCGTCGACGACGGTATTTAACGCCGCCATGATGGGCTTGGCGCCATCGCCTTTTACCTTGGTCAGAGCGATACCGAAAAATATACTAAACACCAGAATTTGAAGGATATTTCCGCCAGTTAGTGATTCGAACACATTGGTTGGGATCATGCCAATAAAGGTGTCCATGACTCCTGGCAGTGCGCCATGTTCGGCGGTGACTTCCATCAGGCCGCTACTGCTATGGGCGGTAAAGTCGACGCCCGCGCCCGGGGTAAACACCTTGCCCATGACTAATGCCAAGGCCACGGCAATTCCCGAGGTGACAATAAAGAAACCGAAGGTGCCGACACCAATCTTACCCGCCGAGGGGCTATCGCCTAAGCTGGCGGCGCCGCTGATGATAGACACCAGTACCAGTGGGATCACTAGCATTTTGATTAGATGGATAAAGATGGTACCCAGTGGGGCGAAGATGCTCGCACTTTCGCCCATGGTAAAACCAACCAGTGCGCCAATAATCATGGCAATAACCACTTGCACACCAATGTTGCCTAATAAACTCTTGCTCTTCATTCTTGCGAAACTCCCCAATTACCGCGGCATTTTGTGTGTTAAGACTAGTTATCTATTTACAGGCCTGCCCTCGCTTTTGGCGTAAAAGCTCAGCCTTGACACGTTTTTTTGGGCGCTTAAGGTACCACAGTTGCTGTTATGGGTTTTGTGAAACATCACCAACCTTGGTTTGAAAATAACCAAAATCTAAATAACGCGACGACTAAATGAATAATGTTTAAAAATACATGCTGTAAAATAACGTTTATTTAAATTTGATTGGTTTTTTGTCCATCGAATTGATGAATTGTGATTTTGGCTTTGATGGACGCAGATGTCCTCTCGTATTCTTGGGGCGAGTTGAGTCGCGAGAACTCCCATCTGTTACTTGTATGCATCTTGGGAGTGGTGAATAGCCTCTATGACCATGCAATTTAGTGACTCACTCGGTTTTACTATGACAACGCCATTCGAGGACATTATGAATATCAGCTCATTTTTCGGTCAGCCCGAGTCGTTACAGCGCTGGATAAGAAAGTGCATCGAACAACCTGGATTAAGTTATTGGCTGGTCTATCAAGATCTTGATGACGGTGAATCTCTACAGTTGACCACGCTATTATTCCCGATAGTGGCTGATAGGGATCTCTCGGATGCCGAAATCGATGCCTTTGAGGATGGTTTAGGCCGCAGTGACTATGGTTATCTGCTAAACACGGATCAAATAGAGGATGTGATTGATAATCTTAAGCAGCAAAAAGCTCAGCCCAGTGAACAGGAACTGCTTGAAGCCATTATCTTTTACTATGAGCGAGATGCATTTATCAGCCTCTAATGGGCTCTTTGTGGGGGGCGCGACTTAAGCAGAGATAAGCGCCCCCGAGGAATCAACGCAGGGGCGCGGATGGAGTAAGCTTTACTTTGCTAGCGACTTAAAGTGGTTGTGCAGGGTATTGCTGAAACTTTGGTCGTAGGTAAAGCGATATAACTGTTTATTGTCAGTCGTATCAAATGCCGTGTTTAGCTCAACTTCAGTCAGCAAGTTTGAGGTTACAAGGTAGTAGCTTGGTTGCACCATCTGGCTCGCAATCGGATCCTCCACAATTTCAGTGATAGTTAGCAGCTTGCCGCCGTTCGGACTGGTGCTAATGCTCCATTCATGTTGGCTTTCAGGCTGACCGAAGCTATCGAGAATGGTGAATTTATTCGTTGAGTCCTCTACGTAACTCTCGGGGTAAGCGAAGGGCCACAATAGCTCCACGATCAAGCTAGTAGAAAGCTCGCTCGCGGTTTCAACGCCCGTTTCATAGGTGGTGGGATCTTCTTCGCGGCATAACACGTCGGCAGTTTGCTTAATATCCATGCGATATATTTGTGAAGGCCAGCTGAGTGACGCCAACTTAAGGTCGCTCGGGAGGTTTGCCAGCAAATCTTGCCAGTCAGCGGCCGTGTTTTGATACTTATGGAAATTCATTTCGACAGGAACTTCAGTGCCGGCATAAACGGTTTTTAATTGATTGCCTTCAATCACAGGTTCTTTGAGGACATACCCTTGGTCGTTACGTGAGGCATTGATCCATTTCTTCATTGGCTCATTCCAGCATTCGGTAGGGACTTCCTCTCCCGACGTGTTGTCGAAGATCATCACAGCGTCACCTGAAAATACCCCAGTAAGAGTTTGGTCAGCAGTACCATAATCTAAGCTGACAAAGTGGCTGTTGCGAACGGTGGCGATATTGAGCACATGAGATGCGTCGGTATGATTGAGCATGCTGCTAAACACTGTATCCCAGTCAGTGCTGTTCATCGCCTTACCATCAACCGGCGCTTCCATATAACCGAAGGACACTAAGGTGCTCTCCACCTTATTGGTGACGGCAACGGGATTAGTTTGCAGATAAGCCTCAGTGCCAAAACCATACCCTAGGATTAAATTCTCGAAGGCTTCAAATGCGGCGATTAACACTTCGATAGCCGCCAAAATTTCCACTGTGCGCTCATTGGTGAGGTTTAGCAGGTAATCGTGTAACAGCAGGGTGTCGAGAAATGTGGGTTGCAGGGTGATTTCGGGCGAAAGACTAAATAAATCGGCTTCGACTTGTTTAAATCCAGTGGCGTATAAGGATTTGAGTTTGGCGCGGAACTCAATCACTTGCTGTGGCGTTAAGTCGGCCTCAATCATCTTGCGATAGCGTGAAAACTCAATATTGGTCAGCGCGTTGATATGACCCGCATGATCGGGCAGGGCAACGATATTCATGCCGCCAGTGGTGGCACTGGTGTTAGCTGCGGCAGAGCTCATCGCCAATGCCGAGCGTGCAGATGACGGTGCGTTATCAATCCAATTGGCCAACAGGTAATAGTTAGGTTTTTCGGTCTCGCTTTTCCAATCGATTTGATACTTACCGTCAGTGTCCGTAGTGGTGCTCGGTTCACCCTCTGAGCAGCTTAAGTCTTGGTTGAGATCGACGCACACGTTGGCCCCGGCGATAGCGCCGATATAAGTGACTTGACCTGTGACCTTATGTGCGTATTCAGTTGGAGGCGTCGGCTCTGGCGTCGTGGTGGTGTCATCTTTATCGTCTGAGCCAGAACATGCCGTCAGCAAACTGGTGGCGATCAGCAAAGAGAGCAGTTTAGGTTTAAACATCTTGTGTCCTTACATTAATTCGGCAATTTCCATTGCACTAAGTTAGCGTGGAGTCATCTGATAACGTCGAGTATTCAACGTGTTGCAGTGTTATTCGTGGCCAAGCCAAATAGCATGAGCCTAGGTGACTAAGAAGGGCGTGAGTATCGGTCTGAATGGATAAAAATCGACGCCGCTTGTGATAAAACATGTGGCTTGATGTGAAATCCCTTTCACGACAACGTTTGGCATCCTTCCGGTCAAAATGCGGCTGTTTTTAAATCAGTCTGCATTTTCGGCAGCTATTTTTGCTTGTACAACCCATCGCCTCAATCACGCTAAAGTATTAACTTGTTTCATATTTGTTATTGCGCAATCCGTTTAGTGTTACTTTTCGCAGCAGTATTTCTATGGAGAGTAAATATTGATGCGTGTTTCTAAGCGGAGTTGTTTTGCGGGGTTATTGGCTATGTCGACGAGCCTGTTGCCATTGTCGTTGATGGCGGCGGATGAGGGATTATTTACGCCTTTTCCTACGGCGAAATTAAAGGATGAATTGACGCGCCATTATGCCGAATATCCCTTTATTATCAGCGCGGGTGAACAAAGATCTGACTATCGTTTTAAGCCTATCTTCGGTCAGGTCCATCAGCAAAAATATAAATTAGCGCCTGAATATAGCCCCGCGCATATTCTCGACAATTACCGTGAGCAGATTAAAAAGCTTGGTGGCGAAGTCCTATTCGAGTGTCTGCTTGAGGCCTGTGGTGATTCTCGCTTATTGCGAGAGAAAATTGCCCTGTTAGATGGTGTTATTGGTGTTGAAAGTGGTTACTTGTTTGCTCGAGTTAAAAATGAGCAAAAAGAGTTTTATACCGCCATACAAGCAGCAGTTATGGATGATTCTGCGGGTCTTCATATTACGACGCTCGAGGTGATCCCCGAGCCGTTAGATTTAGTCACAGTTAATGCTGCATTTTTACAGCAGGCGCCTAAGCAAATCGAGTTTAAAGATAATCAAAAGAAGGATACCAACGGCGCCGAGGATCATCCGCTTATCAGCCGCCTAAAGGGAAGTTATATCCAGGACTTTAAACGCCAAGGCTTTGCCAGCACTGCCTTTGTGTCGTCAATGGATGCAAGCAATAAGCCTGTGCTGGTGGAGCGTGCGGGTAAGTTGACTCAAAATGGCTATTCAATACCAAAGGAATATTCGGGTTACGAGGTGTTCACTAACTACAAGGTGGCATTGGCTAAACTCGGATTCGAGACGCAATTTGAGTGTCTGGGAAAAGCCTGTGGTAGGGAGGATAGGTTTATCAAAGCCATTGATTCTCTGGTGAACATTGGTAACGAAGACAGCCAGTTTTATGCTTGGTATACCTTAACGCGCCCCGAGGGGAATGTGCATGTGAGCACTTATACCATTGGTTATATCGGCGGCTTATGGACCGACTTGCGGGTGTTAGAGGAGACTGAGCTTAAGGATGATCGCGTGGGGATCAATCTTGAGGCGCTGACCGACCAAATCGAAGTCAAGGGGCATGTTGCCTTAGAAGGGCTGTTATTTGAGTACGATAGCGACAAGTTGTTGCCCGAGGCGCAGCCCGTTGTCGAGGTGCTTGCCAGTTATTTAAAGGCAAATCCTAAGCGTGCATTTTATGTGGTGGGTCATACCGATGACAAAGGTAATCAAGCCTATAACCAAGGTCTATCCCAGCGCCGCGCGGTGGCGATTGTGAAGTTATTGACCACGAGTCATGGTATTCCAACTCAACAATTGGAAGCCGTAGGCATAGGTGAACATGCTCCCGTTGCTAGCAACAGTGATGAGGCGGGGCAGCAGCAGAATCGCCGTGTCGAGTTAGTATTGAGATCGGATACGAAGTAAACCCAATCGTTTGATTCAATAGATATAAAAATGGCGTCAACTCTTGTCGAGTTGGCGCCATTTTTGTTTATCTGTGATAGTTCAGCCGACGTCTCTGCTAAGCGATATTTATACTAAGGCTAAGATAGTGCCGGGAAGGAGAGTGAACTGCCAATTCCTAATGGCAGACCTAGGGCCCAGTAAGCGAGTAAGAAACCGCTCCAAAGCAGCAGAAAACTGATTGAAAACGGCAGCATCAGCGCCACTAAGGTGCCAATGCCTGATTCCTTAACGTATTTTTGGCAAAACACCACAATCAACGGAAAGTAAGGCATTAGCGGGGTAATGATATTGGTCGACGAGTCGCCCACGCGGTAAGCGGCTTGAGTCAAATCGGGCGATACGCCCAGCTCCATTAACATGGGCACCATAATGGCACCAATCAAGGCCCATTTGGCCGATGCCGAGCCGACTAATAGATTGACGAACGCGGTGAGAAACACAATCCCGACTAATGTTACGCCCATAGGAAGGGCCAATTCTTTCAACGCCAACGCGCCTTTAATCGCCATTAATGCGCCTAAATTGGATTGACCAAAGGCATAAATAAACTGGGCGCAGAAGAAGGCCATGACAATGTAATAACCCATGCCGCTCATGGACTTACTCATGCCTTGAATAATGGCTCTGTGGTTATTCGCCGTGCCCGCAACATAGCCATAGACTATGCCTGGCACGAGGAAGAACACAAAAATAATCGCCACAATGGAGCGCATTAAGGGAGCTGAGGCACTGGTTAGCGCGCCATCGGTACCACGCCAGGCAGAGTTGTCACCATAGGCGGTAAACACCAGCCCTAAGGCACATAACAACATGGCGCCCATAGCGAATTTGAGACCGCGGCGCTCATGGGGCGCCAGCTCATCAAGCGTTGGCAGCGTGCTGGGATCGCCATTCACTGCGGTGTTTTTTAGGCGCGGCTCAATCACTTTATCCGTTAAGAACCAACCAACTAAGATAATTAACACGGCTGAAGCCGACGTAAAGAAGATATTATTTAGTGGGTTAATCGTTAATGTAGCGGCCGCTGGGTCGGCCGATAATCTGGCCGCGGCCTGAGTTAAGCCCGCTAACATAGGGTCAAGGCTCGATGGCACACCGACGGTCGCAGAAAAACCGCCGGATACGCCAGCAAAAGCGGCGGCAATACCGGCTAGGGGATGACGACCCGCGGCATAGAAGATCACCGCGCCGAGTGGGATAACCAGTACATAACCCGCATCAACCGCGACATGGCTCAGGATACCTACGGCTATCAATACCGGGGTGAGTAACATCTTGGGGGTCACAGATAAAATCGAGCGCAGACCAGCATTAATAAAGCCAGTATGCTCAGCCACGCCAAGCCCCAGCATAGCAACCAGCACGACACCGAGCGGTGGAAAAGTCACAAAGGTGGAGACTATGTTCGAGGTAAATGCAGTCAGTGCGCCGCCTTCGAGCATATTCACGACTTGAATGGGGTTGCCAGTACGAGGGTCGATTTCATCAAAACTGACACCCGATAATCCCCAAGAGATCAGCCAGACTAGGCCCAGAAACATCGCAAATAACACCGCCGGATCGGGCAGTTTATTGCCGACGACTTCGACGCCATTGAGAAATCGCTGGAATCCAGTGACAGGTTTATGGTTTTCCATTTGGGTGCCGCTTCCTAAAAAATGATGATTGTTATCTGTGATTATAAAAACGCAGCATTAATTTAAGCTTGGTTTAACTAATCGATAAGAAATAAAACACATAAAAAATCTATCGCAGTGACTTTAGTGCGGCAGGCTCTTAGTCATAAAATCAACAGGCAAATAAAAAGCGCGGGTTCATCGCTGAACCCGCGCTTTTTTACTCAATAATGTGTTTGATTACATTATCTAAATGAGTCCGCTACCCGCTTATGCCTTTGGGCCAGCGTTACGGATGGCATCTGACACTTGGTACTTAGCGAAGTTCTTAGTGAAGGCTTCGGCCAGTTTTTGGGCGTATTCGGCGTACAGTGCCTTATCGCTCCAAGTGTTCACAGGGTTGAGTAGGTTAGTGTCTACACCGGGTACCGCCACAGGCACGGCCAGATTCAGCGTCTCTAAGTGTACGGTGTCGACGTTTTTCAGCTCACCGCTGACAATCGCATCGACAATGGCGCGCGTCGTTGGGATATCGAAACGTTTACCAATACCGTGTGGACCGCCAGTCCAGCCAGTGTTAACCAAGTACACTTGGCTACCGAATGACTCGATACGCTTCATCAGCAGCTCAGCATACACGCCCGCAGGACGTGGGAAGAAAGGCGCGCCGAAGCAAGTCGAGAAGGTTGACTGAATCGCCGAGGTTGAACCGATTTCAGTCGAACCGACTTTAGCGGTGTAACCAGAGAGGAAGTGATAAGCCGCTTGCTCTTTGCTCAGGATAGAAACCGGTGGTAATACGCCAGACACGTCGCAGGTTAAGAACACCACTGCGTGCGGCTCGGCGCCACGGTTGTCTTCTTTACGCTGAGCGATATGCTCGAGTGGGTAAGCTGCACGGGTGTTTTCCGTCAGGCTGCTGTCTTTGTAGTTAGGCACGCGGTGTTCGTCCATGACCACGTTTTCCAGCACAGTACCGAAGCGAATCGCATCCCAAATCACTGGCTCGTTCTTTTGGCTCAGGTCGATACACTTGGCGTAGCAGCCGCCTTCGATGTTGAATACGCCGCCTGGTGCCCAGCCGTGCTCATCGTCACCGATCAGGAAGCGTTTTGGATCCGCAGACAGCGTGGTTTTACCCGTGCCTGACAGACCGAAGAATAGGGTAGTGTCGCCATCTTTACCTACGTTTGCCGAGCAGTGCATTGGCAATACGCCTTGGGCTGGCAGCAGGAAGTTTTGTACAGAGAACATCGACTTCTTCATTTCGCCAGCGTATTTCAGGCCCGCTAGCAACACTTTGCGCTCGGCAAAGTTTAAGATCACCGCCGCATCTGAATTGGTACCATCACGCTCAGGAACACAGACGAAGTCTGGCGCGTTGATGATTTGCCATACAGGCTTGTCTTGACGGTTAAATTCTTCTGGGATGATAAAAAGGTTGCGGGCGAACAGTTGGTGCCAAGCGTATTGAGTCGTCACACGCACTGGCTGGTAATGTTCTGGATCTGCACCGACTTCGAGGTCAGATACAAACAACTCTTTATCGGCGAGGAATGCTTCTACACGCGCCCATAATCCTTCAAAAGCACCGGGTTCAAATGCTTGGTTGACGGGTCCCCATTCGATGTCAGCCGCTGAACTGTCTTCTTTTACAATGAAGCGATCGCCAGGAGAGCGACCTGTGCGGGTACCGGTTTTAGCAACCAGTGCGCCGTTTGCAGTCAATTCACCTTCGCCGCGTAGCAGGGCAAATTCGACCAGTTGTGCTGTTGAGGGGTTGTAGTGAACGCGGTTTAATCCATCCGCCATAGTGAGGTCTCCATTGACTTGTATTTGTAAGGTTATTTTTTTATCGATCGTCTGCCGATTTTGTTTTTATTTATCGCGCTAGTCGTGCTAGGCGACAAAGTGTGCCGATTGTATCCTATCCGTGGGTAAAGTGTGAGCTGGATCATTGAGGCGGTACAAAAAAGGGCACCCTAAGGTGCCCTTTTAACAGTCAATTTTGACTTACTGCTGGGTATTTGAGCCGGTGCCGTTGGCATAAATGGCTGCGATATCAATGCCATCGAATACGTATTTCGCATTGCAGTATTCACAGCCCATTTCGACTTTACCGTCTTCGGTCAGAATGGCTTCGACTTCGGCTTGATCAATCGTTTTGATCGCGGCTGCGCTGCGCTCACGTGAGCAAGTGCATTTAAAGCTGACTTCGATAGGATCGAATAGACGCACTTCTTCTTGGTGATATAGGCGGTGCAAGATGTCCTGCGCATCTAAGGTGAATAACTCTTCCGCCTTGATGGTCGCGGTCAGCTGACACAAATGCTCGAAGTCGGCATTGTGGTCTTCTTGGCTTGGCAATACTTGCAGGAACATACCCGCAGCTTGTTTACCGTCGGCAAATAACCACAGTGCAGTAGGTAATTGCTCTGACTGGTTAAAGTAGTCTTCAACACAGGCGGCTAAGGTTGGCTTGTCGAGGGCGACCACGCCTTGGTAACGCTCACCTTCATCCGGTGTTAGGGTGATAACCATATAACCTTGGCCAAACAGATCGGCGAGGCTTGCATCGTCGGCTAACTCACCTTCCCAGCGCGCAATACCGCGTAATTGCTGCTGGTTATTGCCATTGATCACCGCCAGTGATACTGGGCCGTTACCCTGCAACTGCACGCTGATATCGCCACTGAATTTTAAGGTGGCGGTTAACAGCGACGTTGCCGCCAGCAATTCACCCAGCAGGATTTGCAACACGGGTGGGTAAGCGTGTGAGCCAATCACCTGTTGATAGCTGTCTTGTAACTGTACGAGTTCACCACGCACATCGGCATTGTCGAACAGGTAGCGGTTTAAAATATCTTGTATCATCTTGTATCTCACTGTTAGGTAACTTTTACGTAATTCTTAGTATTCTTTAAAACGGATAAGTTGGCGTCGTTGCTTTTTATCCGGTTTATGGTCGGGCGCAGGATTATTGAGAATATTCAATCGTCTTGCTTCGGCGTTTACCGCACGCTTGGCCACACTAGCAGCCGTTTCTTCGTACAATTCCTGCGCAATCGTCGCGCTTTGGCGCATTTCAGATAATTTTTTTATGACGATCTCTTTATCGTCATATCCTTGTCGTATCTTAAGGACGGCACCTATCTCGGCATTCTTACTAGATTTGGTGCGAGCACCGTTGTAATGTACTTTGCCGCCGTTGATCATTTCTTTGGCAATGGCACGGGTTTTATAAAAACGTGCGGCCCATAACCACTTATCGAGTCGAACGCTGCCACTGTCGCCTGAACTTTGCGTCATAGTGTCTCCAAGATAAAAGCTCGATGAGCTCACATGCTGAGCAATAAAATGCCTAAGTCGCATTGCGATGATGTTAAAGGGTGGTGCGCTTCACACCCTTTTGAGGCGGGCAAAGTTAGCATAAATGGCCAATTTTCGCCAATTGCAATACTGTTATGGGCTTGTTGCCAAATGCGGCCTAGGTTAGCATGTGGCGAACATTATAAATTTTATAATCAGAACAGAGACCTGTATTGAGGGTCCACATAAATATGGATTTATTAGATAAAGTTATCGCTAAAGCTGCAGGTATTCCGCATAAGCCATTGAGTCAGGTTGTTTTCTGGTTTGGTTTTATTCTGAGTTTACTCTTAGCCGCGCAAATTACATGGAAACTCGTACCTAGCACTTCATCCCCAACGGCTTGGTCGCCAACGGCTGTCACGACAACGGGCAAAGGCGCTGGGCAAGTTGATCTTGCGGGATTACAGCAGCTTGCACTGTTTGGTAGAGCCGATGCCAAATCGGATAAACCGAAAGTGGAAGTGGTTGAGACTGTGACCGATGCGCCCAAGACTTCCCTCTCTATTCAATTAACGGGTGTGGTGGCTTCAACCGCCGATCAAAAGGGCCTCGCGATTATCGAGTCCAGCGGCAGCCAAGAAACCTACAGCCTAGGCGATAAGATCAAAGGCACTTCGGCGTCGTTAAAAGAAGTCTATGCCGACCGGATTATCATCACTAACGCAGGCCGTTACGAGACCCTGATGCTCGATGGTCTGGTTTACACCAGCCAAAGCCCTGCGAATCAGCAATTACAAAAGGCTAAGAGTGAAAAGGCCGAAGTGGTTAGCCGCGTTGATCAACGCAAAAATACTGGAATTTCCCAAGAGCTGGCCGAATCCCGCAGTGAACTCTTAGCCGATCCCAGCAAAATTACCGATTACATCGCGATTTCTCCCGTTAGACAGGGCGAAAGCGTCGTGGGTTACCGTTTAAACCCAGGTAAAGATGTGAACCTTTTTAAGCAAGCGGGCTTTAAACCCAATGACCTTGCAAAATCGATTAATGGATACGACCTGACTGTGATGAGTCAGGCGTTAGAAATGATGAGCCAATTGTCTGAATTAACTGAAGTTTCTGTTATGGTTGAACGGGAAGGGCAGTTGGTTGAAATCATGTTTAGTTTGCCGCAATAACACGCGTTAGGGGAAAGTAAAATAATGAATAACAAACGGATTCGACGCAAACTGATTGCTGGAGTTGTGGCGGGCGCCACTATGCTGACCTCGCAATTTGTTTGGTCTGAACAATATGCGGCCAACTTTAAAGGCACTGATATTCAAGAGTTTATCAATATTGTTGGTAAAAACTTGAACAAAACCATCATTGTTGACCCGACGATTCGCGGCAAGATCAACGTTCGCAGCTATGATCTGCTCAATGACGAGCAGTATTACCAGTTCTTCCTCAACGTGCTGCAAGTATACGGTTATGCCATCGTCGAGATGGAAAATAACGTTATCAAAGTGATCAAAGACAAAGATGCGAAAACCGCGGCGATTCGTGTTGCTAATGACAACGATCCTGGCCTAGGCGATGAAATGGTTACCCGCATCGTGGCGTTGTATAACACCGAAGCCAAGCAATTAGCACCATTATTACGTCAGTTAAACGATAACGCTGGTGGTGGTAACGTAGTGAACTACGATCCATCAAACGTGCTGATGCTCTCTGGCCGCGCTGCGGTGGTTAATAAGTTAGTTGAAATCATTCGCCGTGTAGATAAACAGGGTGATACCTCTGTTCAAGTCGTGCCACTTGAATATGCTTCTGCTGGCGAAATGGTGCGAATTATCGATACCCTGTACCGCGCGACAGCTAACCAAGCGCAGCTTCCCGGACAAGCGCCTAAGGTTGTTGCCGACGAGCGGATTAACGCCGTAGTGGTCAGTGGTGATGAAAAGAGTCGTCAACGGGTGGTGGAGCTGATCCACCGTCTCGATGCGGAGCAAGCCAGCACGGGCAATACGAAAGTACGTTATTTACGTTATGCCAAGGCCGAAGACTTAGTTGAAGTGCTAACCGGTTTCGCCCAAAAGTTGGAAGGTGAAAAAGATCCTAGCGCTCAGGCAGCGGGTGGTGGCAAACGTCGTAATGAAATCAATATTATGGCCCACACTGATACTAACGCATTAGTGATCAGCGCTGAGCCAGATCAAATGCGCACTATTGAAAGCGTGATCAACCAACTCGATATTCGCCGCGCCCAAGTATTAGTAGAAGCCATTATCGTGGAAGTTGCCGAAGGCGATAACGTCGGCTTTGGGGTGCAATGGGCCGCGAAAGCGGATGGTGGCACTCAGTTCAATAACTTAGGCCCAACCATAGGCGAGATTGGCGCGGGTGTATGGCAGGCGCAGGATAAAGAAGGAACCTATATCACTAACCCAAGCACGGGCGAGGTGATTGGCCAGAACCCAAAAACTAAGGGTGATGTGACCTTGTTGGCGCAGGCCTTAGGTAAAGTGAATGGTATGGCATGGGGTGTAGCCATGGGCGACTTTGGCGCCCTAGTACAAGCTGTGTCGGCCGATACCAACTCAAACGTACTGGCAACACCTTCTATTACTACCTTAGATAACCAAGAAGCATCTTTCATCGTCGGTGATGAAGTGCCTATTCTGACTGGTTCTACCGCCAGCTCAAACAACAGTAACCCATTCCAAACCGTTGAGCGTAAAGAGGTTGGGGTGAAGTTAAAAGTGGTGCCGCAGATCAACGAAGGTAACGCGGTTAAGCTTGCGATTGAGCAAGAAGTCTCCGGCGTAAACGGTAACACGGGTGTGGATATTTCCTTCGCGACTCGCCGTTTAACCACTACTGTTATGGCTGATTCAGGCCAAATCGTGGTACTCGGTGGTTTGATTAACGAAGAAGTCCAAGAAAGCGTGCAGAAAGTGCCATTCCTCGGTGATATTCCGGTACTTGGCCATCTATTCAAGTCGTCTTCTAGTAAGAAGACCAAAAAGAACCTGATGATCTTTATCAAGCCCACTATTATTCGTGATGGTGTGACTATGGAAGGAATTGCAGGCCGTAAATACAATTATTTCAGAGCATTACAACTTGAGCAGCAAGAGCGTGGCGTGAACTTGATGCCAAATACTCAAGTGCCAATCTTGGAAGAATGGAATCAGTCTGAGTACGTGCCACCGGAAGTAAACGATATTTTGGATCGTTACAAAGAAGGCAAAGGGTTAGAAACTCAGATGCGTAAAACGGACTCGACCCTCAAGTCGCTGGATGAAAACAAGAACAAAGACAAAACACAATGAGTGAAATACAAGTAACCCAAGTCGAGGATTTAAGCCTAGTTTCTAACGAACTAGGTCTTGAAGCCGAAGGTGATGAGGTATTTCGCTCTAGCAGCAAAGAGCGTTTACCCTTTGCCTTTGCCCACCGCCATGAAGTGATTTTAGCCTATGGCGATGATGGCGCCTTGAACCTGTTTTATACCGCCAAAACCCCATTAGCGGCCATGCTCGAAGCGCGCCGCTACTCAGGGGTGGATTTGCCTTTAGTGTTGCTCGAGCCAAGCAAGTTTGAGGCGAAATTAACTCAGGCTTATCAAGCCAACTCCTCTGAAGCGCAGCAGCTGATGGAAGATATTGGCAACGAGATGGATTTATTTACCCTCGCTGAAGAGTTGCCACAAACCGAAGATCTGCTCGAAGGCGATGATGATGCGCCTATTATCAAGCTGATTAACGCCTTGTTATCTGAAGCGATTAAAGAAGAGGCCTCGGATATCCATATCGAAACCTACGAGAAGCAATTGGTCGTGCGTTTCCGTATCGACGGTGTGCTGAAGGAAGTGCTTAAACCGAATCGTAAGTTGTCATCTCTGTTGGTGTCACGGATTAAGGTAATGGCGCGCCTCGATATCGCCGAGAAACGTGTACCGCAGGACGGCCGTATTTCGCTGCGGATTGCGGGTCGTGCGGTGGACGTGCGGGTATCGACCATGCCATCAAGCCATGGCGAGCGGGTGGTGCTGCGTCTGTTAGATAAAAATGCCGGTAATTTGGACTTAAAACAACTGGGTATGACCGACAGTATCCGTGCCCAGTTCGATGAGCTTATCCGTCGTCCACACGGCATTATTCTGGTGACTGGCCCTACGGGTTCGGGTAAGAGTACCACGCTGTACGCGGGTCTTACAGAAATTAACTCTAAAGATACCAATATCTTAACCGTTGAAGATCCTATCGAATACGAATTAGAAGGTATAGGTCAAACCCAAGTGAATACTAAGGCGGACATGACCTTCGCCCGTGGTCTACGGGCGATTCTGCGTCAAGACCCGGATGTGGTAATGATCGGGGAAATCCGTGACCTAGAAACCGCCCAAATTGCGGTGCAGGCGTCTTTGACTGGTCACTTAGTGATTTCAACCCTGCATACCAACACGGCCTCTGGCGCGATTACCCGTTTGCAGGACATGGGCGTAGAGCCTTTCTTAGTCTCATCGAGTTTGCTTGGGGTATTAGCCCAGCGCTTAATTCGTACTCTTTGTCCAAAATGTAAAACAGAACATGTGCCCGATGAGCGTGAGCGTGAGCTGCTGGGTATTACTGCGGATGATCAGCGCCATATTTACCGCGCCAATGGCTGTAAGGCCTGTGGTAGCAGTGGCTACCGTGGTCGTACGGGTATCCATGAGCTGTTGCTGGTCGATGATAATGTGCGCGAGCTGATCCACGGTGGACGTGGCGAACTGGCGATTGAGAAATATATCCGCCAGTCGGTACCAAGCATTCGCCACGATGGCATGAGCAAGGTGCTCTCAGGTATCACCACTCTGGAAGAAGTCCTGAGGGTGACCCGCGAGGAGTAAGCTATGCCAGCATTTGAATATAAGGCGCTGGACGCCAAGGGAAAACAGCTAAAAGGGGTGATTGAGGCGGATACCGCCAGACATGCCCGTAGTCAGCTGCGTGACCAACGCATGATGCCGCTGGAGATTTTGCCTGTCACCGAAAAGGAAGCCAAGGCAAAAGGCACCGGATTCTCGCCCTTTAAACGCGGGATTTCGGTGGCGGAATTAGCATTGATCACCCGTCAAATTGCCACGCTAGTTGCGGCGGGCTTACCGATTGAGGAGTGTCTCAAGGCGGTGGGTCAGCAATGTGAGAAGGCGCGCTTAGCCAGCATGATCATGGCGGTACGCTCCCGCGTGGTGGAAGGCTATAGTCTGGCCGACTCTCTTGCCGAATTTCCGCATATTTTCGATGACTTGTACCGCGCCATGGTGGCCTCGGGTGAAAAATCCGGTCACTTAGAAGTGGTACTGAACCGCTTAGCCGATTACACCGAGCGTCGCCAGCAGCTGAAGTCCAAACTGCAACAGGCGATGATTTACCCCATTATGCTAACGATTGTCGCTATTGGGGTGGTATCAGTGTTATTGGCCGCCGTGGTGCCAAAAGTCGTTGGCCAATTTGAGCATATGGGCGCCGAGTTACCGGCGACGACCCGTTTCTTAATTGCCGCCTCAGACTTTGTCCAACACTATGGTCTGTTTGTGATCTTGGCGATCGGTATTCTGCTGGTGGTGTTCCAGCGTCTACTCAAGTCACCGATTTTCAAGATGAAATACCATACGTTTTTGCTAAAAATGCCGGTGATTGGCCGAGTGAGTAAAGGACTCAATACTGCGCGTTTTGCGCGTACCTTGAGTATTTTATCCGCCAGTTCGGTGCCTTTGTTAGATGGGATGCGCATTGCCAGCGAAGTATTGCAAAATGTGCGGGTGCGAGCGGCGGTGGATGATGCCACGGCGCGCGTACGGGAAGGAACTAGCCTAGGCGCAGCGTTGACTAACACTAAGCTATTCCCAGCGATGATGTTATATATGATCGCCTCGGGGGAGAAGAGTGGTCAGCTCGAGGAAATGCTTGAGCGTGCTGCGGATAACCAAGATAGGGAATTTGAGAGTAATGTTACACTGGCGCTGGGTGTGTTCGAACCCATGTTGGTGGTGAGCATGGCGGGGGTTGTACTCTTTATCGTGATGGCCATTCTGCAACCTATTTTGGCACTGAACAATTTGATTAGTGGCTAGTTTTTAATTTATGGATTATTGCCTCTTTGGACTCAGAGATGGCGCAGGTTTTTCTAGGAGATGTAGTCGATGCAAATGAACAAAAAGCACAAGGGTTTTACCTTACTCGAAGTGATGGTGGTAATCGTTATCCTCGGTATTTTGGCGTCTATGGTGGTGCCAAACCTGATGGGCAACAAAGATAAAGCCGATCAACAGAAAGCGGTATCTGACATAGTGGCGCTCGAAAACGCCTTAGATATGTACAAGTTAGATAACGGTGTTTATCCAACGACTGAACAAGGTTTAGAAGCCTTAGTACAAAAACCAACCATTTCACCCGAGCCACGTAACTACCGTGAAGAAGGCTATGTGAAGCGTTTACCACAGGATCCATGGCGCAATAACTACTTACTGTTAAGCCCAGGCGAAAACAGCAAGTTAGATATCTTTAGTGCAGGCCCAGATGGTCAGCCAGGTACCGAAGACGATATCGGTAACTGGAACTTACAGAACTTCCAATAAGATGTTAACGCTGCGCCACGCCGGCTTCACCTTGATGGAGGTGATGCTGGTGATTTTGTTAATGGGACTCACCGCTGCGGCGGTGACTATGTCTATTGGCAATTCAGGCCCACAACAGGCGCTGGAAAAAAATGCGCAGCAATTTATCGCCGCCACAGAGCTAGTGCTGGATGAAACCGTATTGAGCGGTCAATTTATCGGTATCGTGGTGGAAAAAACCAGCTATCAGTTTGTTTATTATAAAGATGGTAAATGGAATCCATTGGAGAAGGACAGGATTCTGTCTGAAAAACAAATGGAACCCGGCGTAGTGCTGAATCTAGTGCTCGATGGTTTACCCTTAGTGCAGGAGGATGAGAAGGACGAGTCGTGGTTCGACGAGCCCTTAATCGAGCCTTCTGCGGAAGATAAGAAAAAGCATCCAGAGCCGCAGATTTTGCTGTTTCCGAGTGGTGAAATGAGCGCCTTCGAGCTGAGCTTTATGACCAAGACCGACAAGGGGCCACTCGATGTGTTAGTGGTGGGCGATGCCCTTGGCCGTTTAACCCTAGGGCGACCCGATGAAATACGCTAAGGGTATGACCCTACTCGAAGTCATTGTGGCCTTGGCGGTATTTGCCATCGCCGCCGTCTCTATCACCAAAAGCTTAGGTGAACAGATGGCGAATATGCCGATTCTGGAGTCACGCACCCTTGCCCAATGGGTGGCGGACAATCAAATGGTCGACGCCAGACTCGATCCGCAATTTCCCGAATTAGGCAAAAAAGAAGGGCAGGTAGAACTCGCGGGTAAGGATTGGTACTGGCGTAAAGAAGTGGTGAAAACCACGGATGATAACTTTCGCATGATCCGCATTAGTGTCAGTGAAGATGAACGTTATCAGCGTATTGCAGCGCAAGTGAGCAGTTATGTCCTTAAAACAAACTAAGGCTCATAAGGGATTTACCCTGCTGGAAATGCTGATCGCGATTGCGATTTTTGCCATGTTAGGTTTAGCCGCCAATGCGGTGTTAAGCACTGTGCTGACCAACGATGAAGTGACCCGTAACTTCTCGGTGCGTTTAAAGGCATTGCAGCAGGGCTTTGGCGCGATTGAGCGCGACCTTGGGCAGATGGTGGCGCGGACACCCAGATTACTCGAAGGCGGCCGTGGTACCACAGTCTTCCAAACAGGTAACGATATTTTAGATTCGGAATCAGAGGCCTTAGTGTTCTACCGCTTAGGCTGGCTCAACCCCGACGGCATATTGCCCCGTGGCAGCATACAGTCAGTTGCCTACGTGGTGCGCGAAGGAAAATTAGAGCGTTGGTATTTTCCGTATCCCGAACCCGAGTTTGGCGCCGAGCCAATGAAGACTGTGATTATCGATAAGGTGCTCTCGGTCGAGTATTCCTTCTTTATGGAGGACAAATGGGAGCGTAAGGTCGAAGCGACCAAGTTACCCAAAGCCATCGCAATGGAAATTGAGATTGAAGGCTTAGGCAAAATTCAACGTAAGTTTATGTTGCCCTTGGGCGCGGCGGCGCCAGAAAAGTCCAATGATGAGGACAACAAGAACGATAACGCCGATGACAATAAAGACGACAACGGCGACCAAGACAATAACGGCGATGGCTCGGGTAACGGTGAAGAAGATCCCGGCAAAGGTGACCCAGGTAATGAGGATGGCGCATGATAAAGCGAAGTCCGACTAAACAACGTGGTGTCGCGCTGATTGTGGTGCTATTGATCGTGGCCATGGTGGTGATTATCGCCACCAATATAACCAGCCGTAATCAGTTGTCGATGCGCCGCACCTTAAACTTAGCCCAGTACGATCAGGCCTATTGGTACGCGATTTCCGCCGAAGAGCTGGCGAAGAAAATCCTTAAGCAGGACTTAGACGATTCGGAAGGCCGGGTACACAAGCAACAATATTGGGCCATGAGCGACGTGGTATTTCCGGCGGAATATGGTGAGATTGCAGGCAAGATCACCGATATGCGTTCGTGTTTTAACTTAAATGCTTTGTCCGTCACCACAAAAGATGTGGAAAACGGTCAACCTAAATTGCCGTTAGCGGCAAAGCAATACAAAGCGTTATTAGTGAGTTTAGGGATGGATGATTTTACCGCGGATCATTTAACCCAAACCCTAAAGGATTATATCGACGAGGACACGGTCGCGAGTCCATATGGCGCCGAAGATGCCGAGTACGAGGCGCGAAATGTGCCTTATCGCGCCGCAAATACCCTGATGAATCACAGGAGTGAGTTGCGGGCGGTGATAGGTTACACCCAAGATATTTATCTGAAATTATTGCCTTATATTTGCGTCATTCCGGGGAATGACAGACAACTGTTAAACGTAAACACCATAGAGGTTGAGCAAGCGGCGCTGCTGGCGGCCATGCTGGATAATCAGATTTCGGTTGGCGAGGCCGAAAGCATTATCAACCAACGCCCCGGCGATGGTTTTGCCAAGATCGATGATTTTTATGAATCCTCCTCAATGGGGTCGATTAAGTGGGAAGATGCGATGAAGTCCAGTTTTGTGGTGGACAGTCAGTACTTCCTCCTCGCCTCGGGCGCAAAGGTCGACAACGCCATTTTTAGAATGGAGAGCGTGCTCAAAAAGAGCAGCGGTAACAAAATGGATGTGCTCACCCGTCAGTTTGGTGGACAAAAATAATAGCAAACAAGCTCAATCTTTTAAGATGGAAGCTGGTGGAGAAAAACTGTGAGTGAACGGCTATTTATTCGCTTAGGCAGAACCGCAGAGCAGGCATGCTCTTGGCTGGTTTGGTCCGAACAAGAACAAGAAATTATCGCCTCTGGTGAACTTGCCAACGCCCAAGGTTTATCAACCTTAACCGAGCGCGCGGGAAATCGGCCTATCGATGTATTGGTGCCAGCCTCCGCCATGACGCTCACCAGCGTGAATCTGCCCGAAAAAGGCCAACGTCAAGCCTTAAAAGCCCTGCCTTTTATGCTGGAAGAAACCATCGCCGATGATGTGGATGCGATGCACTTTACCGTTGGCCCACGCAATGGCGATGCCCTCAGCGTGGTAGCCGTTGCCCATGAGCAAATGCAAACTTGGCTTAGCTGCTTGGCTGAAGCGGGTTTAAAAGTGAAGCGTATCGTGCCCGATTGCCTCGCCTTGCCATTGCAGGAATGCCAATGGGCGGCAATGCGTTTCGGTAACGAGTTATTACTGCGTACAGGATTAGGAACCGGCCATAGCCTGCCTTTACCTTGGCTGCCAGTCGCTATGAAGCAACTGACGGCACAGGCCGACGAAGTGTCGGTCGCCAGTTACACTGAGATGGAGCTGGACGGCGTTGAGCTTAAGCCACAGCCGCTCGATTTACCTATGTTGGTGCTAGCGCGCGGTATCTTACATGCGCCCATCAACTTACTCACGGGTGTGTATACGCCGAAGCGCGAATACAGTAAGCATCTGTTGCAATGGAAAAATGCCGCAATCGTATTAGGTGTTGCCATTGTCTTGTCCTTGGTGAATAAGGGCTTAACTATTCATCAGGTGAATGGCCAGATTGCCGATTTGAAGGCACAGAGTGAAGCCATTTATCAACAAGTGGTGCCGGGGAACTCACGCATTGTGAATTTACGTTCGCAGATGGAAAGCCAACTGCGCGCACTCCAAGGCCAAGGCAGTGGTGCTGAGTTTTTTGCGATGCTCGATGGTTTACAGGACGCCTTTAAACAAGTGCCCGAGCTGAAACCAAACACCCTAAGATTTGAGAGCGCCCGTAATGAAATCCGTATGCAAGTTACGGCTAAGAATTACGCGCAAATTGAGAAGTTTAAAGAGATAGTCGGCCGTCGTTTCCAAATGGATGGCGGTACGATGAACAGCGGTGAAGATCAGGTCACCAGTACCTTAACCTTGAGGAGCAAATAAGATGGATAATTTGCGGACTTGGTGGCAAGGGCTTGCATCGCGCGAGCAGCAAATCGTCGGATTCGGCGCCGTTTTCTTAGTGATCGGCGTGTTTTACTGGGGCATCTGGACACCCATTGCCAATGCCGAAGCCAATGCTCTACGCAACTTAACGGCGCAGCAGCAGACACTGACCTATGTAAAGCAAACAGCGAATAAAATCGCAGGCTTAAAACAAAGCGGCGCTAAACCGACAATGTCAGGCAGCTTAAGCTCGGTCGTTAACCAAACAGCGGGCACTTACGGATTAGTGATCACTCGTATGCAGCCCCAGGGCGATAAAATCCAAGTTTGGATGGATGATGTGCCATTCGATGCCTTACTCAATTATTTGAGTGACTTAGTGCAGAAAAAAGGCCTATCACTTGAGAGTGTTGATTTGGCAGAGGCCGACGCGGCTGGCTATGTCAAAGTAAGACGTATCCAACTAGCGCAATAGGTTAAGGTGTAGCTGTGAGTTTGATAAAAAAAATCATTATAGGTGTACTGGTTTATTTAGTGTTTTTACTGGCGTTATTCCCTGCCAGTGTCGCTGTGCGCCTCGCACCACTGCCTGCAAATGTGGGGATTTCTGGCGTGAGTGGCAGTATTTGGTCTGGCAGCATTGAAACCTTAAATCTGCAGCAACGCCAATTGGAACAAGTACGCTGGGAGCTGAGCCCTTGGGCGTTGTTTTTGGGTAAAGTGAAGCTGGATTTTCAAGTGGGTAGCCGTGCAACCCCAGTGAGTGCCAAAGGGTTAATCACTTGGTCAATGGGTGGTATCAGCGCTCAAGGATTGCGTTTTGAAGCGCCCGATAGCTTCTTGATTGGCAATGCTAAACTGCCCTTTAGAACCGAAATTAACGGTGAAGTCAGCCTGCTGGTGGAAACCCTAGAGCAAGGTAAGCCTTGGTGCGAGCAGTTATCGGGTAAGCTGTTTTTAAATCAAACCAATGTGAAGAACCAATTCGGCAATTATCCACTGGGTAATATCGAACTGGGGCTGAGTTGTGTTGAGGGTAAAGCCCAGCTTGCTACCGATGAGAGCAAAAACCAGTTGGGGATTATCGGCACGCTACAGCTAGACGAAGGCAATATGGTCAAGGTTGCCGCTAAGATTAAAGAAACCAACGAACAGCCAGAAGATATGCGTAAATCCCTCGGTATGCTCGGCAAACGTGGCAGCGATGGTTACTTCCCTGTGGTTTATCAAGGTCGTATTCCAGGGCTTTAATCTTAGATAAGCTTGTGCATGATTCGATAAAGGCACCTTAGGGTGCCTTTTGTATTTTAAGGGATTAACCCGCGAGATCGGCAAACAGCAGACGATAGTCGCTAATGGCCGGAAAATCATTGAAGGTTTTAGCCGGTTTTTGGCTATCGGGATTGCTGATCCCGAGCTGATGCCCCACGCCCGCTAAGCGCGCTGCATTTAAAATAGGCTCGCTATCATCGATAAACAGGCAGCGCTCTGGCACTAGGGCGAATTTTTCAAATAGCGTTTGCCAAAATTGTGGGTGTTCCTTGGGATAACCCGTTTCATGGCTTGAAATCATCGCATCTAAGCCGCTCGCCAGTTCAGTGTGCTCCAGCTTAAGGGCAAGACTCTTAGGGTGGGCATTGGTGACTAAGATGCGTTTTTTCCCAGCGGCGGCGAGGGCATCGAGAAAAGGCATACTGTCTTGGCGCAGCTGAATACGGTCAACTAAGTTACGGTGAAGCCCCATAATGTCGAGCTGCAGCTCGGACTGCCAATAATCGAGGCAATACCAATCTAACGTGCCCGCGACTCTGCCGTAGGCTTGTTCCACCAGTTGTTGTGCCTGACTCTGGCTTAATCCCCGCTGCTTGCTCAGCTCCTGTGGCACCAGACTCAGCCAAAAATGGTTATCAAAGTGCAGGTCGAGCAAGGTGCCATCCATATCGAGCAGTACTGTATCAATCTTCTTCCAGTCAAACATGGGATGTCCTGTGTGGTTGCTATTTGTCCAACAAAAAGTGGTGAATATATTCCTAACGACAAAACATGTTTTCAGATGTTTCGTATTTGTTTTGCGCTATCCTTATTTGGCGTCTATTTTGTTTATTGTTGGTTAAATTTTATGGGTTGAAATCGGTAAGTCGAAATGATTATACCGTGAATTCAACACTGCTTTGGATAACTGCCCTAGATTGTGTGGGTAAGAAGTTCATTTATCCACATAAGTTTATTTTCACCCAGATTATGGTTAGGTGTCTTAGTCGTACGCTTTGACATTTCTATATAAATAATGATTTCAGAAAGCAAGGGATTGAATGGCGGCTCAATTACATTTTATTTCGGGTTTACCTCGTTCTGGCTCCACGCTGCTTGCCGGAATATTGAGGCAAAATCCACGTTTTCACGCTGCTATGAGTAGTCCTGTTGCGGGACTTGTGAATGGCGCCTTGGAGCAAATGGGCGCAGGAAGTGAAAGCTATTCCTTTTTTGATGAACAAAAGCGCAAAGCCATTTGTCGAGCATTGATCGATGCCTACTACAGCGATAAAAGCCAAGCAGTTATTTTTGATACCAATCGTCTATGGACAGCGCGTCTTCATCAGTTAGTTGAATTAGTTGATGATTTTAAAGTGATTTGTTGTGTGCGAAATCCTGCATGGATTATGGATAGCTTTGAAAAAATTTACCGTAAAAACCCCTTTGACTACAGTCGGATGTTTAACGCAGCTACTCGGCAAACCGTATATAGCCGCTGCGAAGCTCTTATTAATACGGGTGGTAGTGTGGGGGCCGCTTGGACGGCATTAAAAGAGGCTTATTACGGCGAATATTCAGATCGATTGTTATTGGTGGATTACGATTTGCTGACTCAGCATCCTGCTCGCACTCTAGAATTAATTTACCGCTTTATTGGCGAGCCTTTGTTTGCGCATGATTTCGATAATGTCGATTATTCAGAGAATGAGTTTGATCAAAACCTAGGTGTAAAAGGTTTACATAACGTTGGTAGAAAGGTGGAGTTTAAAAGTCGGCGCAGCATTTTGCCGCCGGATTTATTTGTGAAGTACCAAGAAATGGACTTCTGGCTGGATACTACTGGCACTGCAGCCAATATTATTGCCAGTAAAAAGTCGCCAGTAATACCAGTTAAAAACTAAGGAACTTAGAGTACTATGGCAAACAAAATTCTTACCGGGTTGTCTTCTCTGTTGCTTCCCTTTGGGCTTTATGGCGCGCCCGTGCAGCTTTCTTCTGGTTATTCACGTTCGTATCTTTCGGCTACGGCTCAAGGAAACCTACTTCCAGTAAGCACTGCTGCATCTTCAAAGGTGCTACGCGGATTAGCGCCTGAAAAGGCTAACGACCTAGATATAATTGGTGCCTACCTCGTTAAGGAGTTGGTGGTTATTGATTCTGCTGTACCGGACAAACAACTCTTTTATCGTGGCCTTAAACCCGGGATTGATATTGTTGAAATCGATTCGAGCCAATCTGGGGTACGTCAACTAAAGACTATTCTCGCTAAATATCATGACCTTACTGCAATTCACATTGTCTCCCATGCGCAAGAGGGAGCCTTGTTACTCGGTAACTCTCATATCACTGCCGAGAATATCAAGAAAGAAATGGAGGTTTTCGCTGCCTTAAATGGTGCAGTACGCGAAGGTGGTGACCTGCTGTTTTACGGTTGTGAGTTAGCGGCAAATGCTGCTGGTGAGGAGTTGCTGGATATAGTTCAGCACAACACTCATCTGGATGTGGCTGCATCAAACAATTTAACTGGAGATGCACGGCAACATGGTGACTGGAACTTAGAAATTCAGCGCGGTCATATTGAGACTGAACTGGCCTTTACCGAAAAAGCGCTTAAGGATTTTTCTGCGGTCTTAGGCCAGTATACGCCTTTGAATTTTTGTCCAGACGGATATAGTTTTAATGTACCGAGTGTCACTTCTACAGATACACACTACACTATTACAACCTCTCCAAATCGTTTATATTGTGCCCGATTCGGACAAGTGGGTTACTCAATTCCAATGCCATCCACACACACTATTACCGTGACTGGCAGTAACGGAGTTTTTAATCTTAGCCAGCTTCAAATAGGCGGTGGGACTTGTCCAACTAACAAGGTCTACGGCTATAACAGTAACTCATTAGTTGCTTCGTCGACTAACAATCCTCCAGATCCTACGAACTTTAAAACAGATATTAATATGTCCGCTTTTAGCGGAATAGCTATCGATAAGTTTGTTATTAAACTCTCTAGCTGTGCTGGTTCATCGGGTATCGCCTCATTTACCGTGCCCGATCCGGATAATACGCCGCCAACAGTAAATTCAGTAAATTCGAGTGTCGCAAATGCTACGTACAAAGTGGGTGATGTCATTGGTGTTCGGGTGAACTTTAGTGAGGTTGTAAACGTTATTGGCACTCCACAGTTAACCCTTGAAACTGGTTCAACAGATAGGGTAGTGAATTATTCAAGTGGTACAGGGACAAGTGCACTGCTCTTTAATTATACGGTTCAGGCAGGGGATACCACGTCCGACTTGGATTATGTGACAACGAATCCCCTGTCACTCAACGGCGGTTCTATCAAAGATGCTGCGGCCAATAATGCAACACTGACATTACCATCTCCGGGGGCTGCCAACTCTCTAGGGGCCAATAAAAACATCGTCATAGATGGCGTGGTGCCTACTGTGTCCTCGGTCACGTCAAGCACAAGCAGTGGCACTTATAAAGCTGGTGATGTGATTAGTATCCAGGTGAATTTCAGTGAAACAGTCAATGTGACCGGTACACCGCAACTGACGCTGGAAAATGGATCAAGTAATAGGACTGTGAACTATTCGACTGGGTCAGGTACTAGTTCGCTCACATTCAGTTACACAGTACAAGCGGGAGATATCTCCAGCGATCTGGATTATGTGGCAACAAATTCCCTTGCACCCAATGGGGGTACAATTAAAGATGCTGCAGGTAACAATGCGACTTTAACTCTTGCATCGCCTGGAGCAGCAAACTCCTTAGGTGCGAATACAGCGATAGTGATTGACGCGGTGACACCTTCGGTGACGAGTATCGCCCCCAGTGGTGGAGCAGTATCAACTGATACCAGTGTGGATTTCACGGTGAACTTCAGTGAGTCGGTGAGCAATATTTCCACCGATGATTTCAGCTTAGTAACAACTGGCGGTGCAATGGGCACAATTGCCAGTGTGTCCGCTAGTACAGGTTCCAGTGTGACAGTGACGGTCAGTGGTATCAGTGGGAATGGCTCGATCAAGCTCAATCTGAACGGTTCAACAAACATTTCAGATGCCGCAGGTAATTCAGGTCCTGCTGCCTATAGCAGCGGTACAACCCACACGGTCGCAATTCCTACTGCACCAAGTGCACCTACGATAGGTACGGCAACAGCGGGGGATGGTCAAGCAAACGTGACCTTCACAGCTCCTGGCAGTAATGGTGGTTCGGATATTACCACTTACACCGCAACAGCTAATCCTGGAGGGGCGACAGGAAACTGTGCTGGTCCTGCAGCCTGCACCATTACAGTTGGATCATTAACTAACGGTACTGCCTATACCTTCACTGTAACTGCGACCAATGCTATTGGAACTGGCTTGGCATCAGGGAGCTCAAATGCAGTAACTCCGAAAGCTGATCAGATCATTACTTTTGCGCAACCTGCCAATTATAACTTTGGTGCTACACCAACGCTGACGGCGACTTCTAATTCAGGACTGACAGTAAGTTTCTCGTCGTCAACCTCAGGCGTTTGTACTATCACTTCCGGTGGCGCGCTTACCTTTGTCACTGCCGGTACTTGTACTATAGATGCCGATCAATCCGGTAACGCTGCGACTAATGCCGCTATGACGGTTACGCGTTCGTTTGCTGTTAATGCGGTAACACCGACGGCACCAACAATCGGTACTGCAATCGCAGGGAATACTCAAGCATCGGTTAGCTTTACCGCTCCTGTAAGTAATGGCGGTGCAGCGGTTACGGGTTATACAGTTACCTCTAATCCCGGTGGTTTTATTGGATCAGGAACCAGCTCGCCAATTGCTGTTACTGGTTTGACAAATGGAGTGTCCTATACATTTACCGTTACCGCGACCAACTCTGTCGGGACAGGTTCTGCTTCCGCAGCGTCCAATTCTGTTACTCCAGTGTCACCTCAGACAATTACTTTTACGAATCCTGGTGCACAGAGTTTTGGTTCCTCGCCAACTTTAGTCGCGACATCCGACTCAGGGTTAACAACGACTTTTACTTCATCAACTACAGGGGTTTGTACTATCACAACGGGCGGAACCCTGACGTTCGTTACGGCTGGTTCTTGCACCATTAACGCTGACCAAGTGGGTAATTCATCCTACTTGCCTGCAACTCAAGTTTCCCAAACCTTTACAGTTAATCCTGCATTGCCTAGTGTTCCTACAAGTGTAACTGCGACGGCTGGGAATGCTCAGGCAAGTGTGGCCTTTACCGCTCCGGTCAATACTGGTGGCACGAGTATTACAGGTTATACAGTAACAGTCAGCCCTGCGGATGTTGCACCAATTAATGGTTCAGGTTCACCGATAGTAGTGTCGGGTTTAACTAACGGGCAGGCTTATACTTTTACTGTCACTGCTAATAACTCAGCAGGAACTGGTCCTGCATCAGCAGCATCCAACTCGATAACCCCCAAAGCGACTCAGATCATTACTTTCAATAACCCCGGTGCGCAGAACTTTGGTTCGTCACCAATGTTTAGTGCGACTTCTGATTCTGGTTTGTCACCGACCTTTACTTCATCCACAACTGGTGTCTGTACGATCACAAGCCTTGGTGCTGTTACATTCGTCACTGCGGGAACTTGTACTATTAATGTAGATCAGTCTGGTAACGCCAGTTATTTACCAGCGACTCAAGTTAGTCGTTCCTTTACAGTGAATGCTGTTGTTCCTGGTGCGCCAGTCATTGGCACGGCGACAGCGGGTGATGCTCAAGCCTCGGTGAGTTTTACCGCTCCAGGATTTAGTGGTGGTACAGCAGTTACGGGATATACCTTAGTCTCTACTCCTGGTGGTATTACCGCATCGGGTGCTTCTTCACCCATCACTATTACGGGATTAACCAATGGAACTTCCTATTCATTTACTGTAGCTGCGACAAATTCGGCTGGTTTAGGTAGTGCTTCAGCGGCAAGTAACACAGTAAAACCCAATGGCGCACCAGTCATTAATGGCACACCAACGTTAACCGTTAACCAAGGTGCGTTATATAACTTCGCGCCAGTAGCGACTGATTCCCTTGGAGATAGTCTAACGTTTAGTATTAATCAGACTATTTCATGGCTGACCTTTAATAGCGTAACGGGAGCTTTATCTGGCACACCTTCTAATCAAGATGTGGGTGTGATTAACGGTATTGTGATCAGTGTGTCAGATGGTTCACTGTCTGCCAGTCTTCCTCCCTTTGATCTGAGAGTGATTAACGTCAACGATGCACCGACCATCAGTTCAACGGCGTTAACGAGTGCCACTCAAGATGCTGCCTATAGCTACACCTTGGTGGCGACGGACAGCGACGTGGGCGACAGTCTCACCTTAAGCGCCGTGACACTGCCAAGCTGGCTGAGCTTCAATGCGGCGACGGGCGTGCTGAGTGGTACTCCGACTAACGCTAATGTGGGTAGTCATGCAGTAGTGTTACGCGCCACAGACGGAGATGGTCTGACGTTTGACCAGAGCTTTACGATTGTGGTGGCGAACGTCAACGATGCACCGACCATCAGTTCAACGGCGTTAACGAGTGCCACTCAAGATGCGGCCTATAGCTACACCTTGGTGGCGACGGACAGCGATGTGGGCGACAGCCTCACCTTAAGCGCCGTCACACTGCCAAGCTGGCTGAGCTTCAATGCGGCGACAGGCGTGCTGAGTGGTACCCCAACTAATGCTAACGTGGGTAACCATGCGGTATTGCTACGAGCAACGGATGTTGATGGCTTAACCGCAGACCAGAGCTTTACGATTGTGGTGGCGAACGTCAATGATGCACCGACCATCAGTTCAACCGCACTCACCAGTGCCACCCAAGATGCGGCCTATAGCTACACCTTGGTGGCGACGGATAGCGACGTGGGCGACAGTCTGACCTTAAGCGCCGTGACACTGCCAAGCTGGCTGAACTTCAATGCGGCGACAGGCGTGCTGAGTGGTACCCCAACTAATGCTAACGTCGGCAGTTATGCGGTAGTGTTACGCGCTACGGACGGAGATGGTCTGACGATTGACCAGAGCTTTACGATTGTGGTGGCAAACGTCAACGATGCACCGACCATCAGCTCGACGGCAATAACGAGTGCCACTCAAGATGCAGCCTATAGCTACACCTTAGTGGCGACGGACAGCGATGTAGGCGACAATCTCACCTTAAGCGCCGTCACACTGCCAAGCTGGCTGAGCTTCAATGCGGCGACGGGTGTGCTGAGTGGGACTCCAAGTAATGCTAACGTTGGTAACCATGCGGTATTGCTACGAGCAACGGATGTTGATGGCTTAACCGCAGACCAGAGCTTTACGATTGTGGTGGCGAACGTCAATGATGCGCCGACTATCAGTTCAACGGCGTTAACGAGTGCCACTCAAGATGCAGCCTATAGCTACACCTTGGTGGCAACGGACAGCGATGTAGGCGACAGTCTCACCTTAAGCGCCGTCACACTGCCAAGCTGGCTGAACTTCAATGCGGCGACGGGCGTGCTGAGTGGTACTCCAACTAACGCCAATGTCGGCAGTCATGCGGTGGTGCTACGTGCCACGGACGGGGATGGTCTGACGATTGACCAGAGCTTTACGATTGCGGTGGCAAACGTTAACGATGCACCAGTTGCTACCAATCAGACAGTAACGCTAGAAGAAGATAGTTCGCTGATGATCACGCTTGCCGCTGAGGATGTCGATAATGATCCTCTGACCTATGAGATCACCGCGCAACCTACCTCTGGTACCTTAGAGCAACATGGTAGTGTCTGGCTCTATACACCTGAGAAGGATTTTAATGGTACTGATTCTATTGGCTTTATCGCTAAAGATGCAGAGTTAAGCTCAGAGCCAGCGACTGTCACAGTTACGGTTACGCCAGTGAACGATGATCCTCAAGCTGTCGATGACAGCTATATCTTAACCAGTACCCCCAATGACACCTATTCGCTGGCGGTGTTGGCAAACGATGTGGATGTCGATGGTGACAACTTAACCATTGATGGTGCTGCTGCGGATATTGGCAGTGTACAAATCACCTCGGATGGACTCAGCTTTACCGCGCCCGAGGCTTATGTGGGGCCTGTTGCACTGCGTTATACCATTAGCGATGGAAACAAAGGCCGAGCAACCGCCAAAGTGAATGTGCTGATTGAAGGCGCTGACTCAGCGAATCAACCTGTGATCACCCTACCTGATGATGTGGAGGTGAATGCGACAGGTCTGTTTACGCGGGTGAAACTCGGTTTTGCCAAGGCGGTTGACCGTAATGGGCATCCATTACCTGTGTCGCTGGTGAATAAGAGCTTGTTCTTCGCCCCTGGCAACTACTTAGCCTATTGGCAGGCAGTGGATGGCGAGGGTAATAAGGCGATTAAAGCGCAGAAGGTCAAAGTCAATCCATTGATTTCACTGAGCAAAGATCAAGTTGTTGCTGAAGGCAATCAAGTGACAGTGAGTGTTCACCTCAATGGTGAGGCGCCAAGTTATCCACTGAGTATTCCATACACAGTATCCGGTTCAGCCGATAGCAGCGACCATGATTTGGTTGATGGTGTTGTCGAGATAACCTCGGGTCAAATGGCAGAAATCCACTTTACTACCCTGAACGATGGTGTGACCGAAGGGAATGAAGAGGTGCTTATCAGCCTAGATTCAAGCCTGAATCTTGGTAGTAAGCAGCAGACTCAAGTGGTGATTACCGAAGCTAATATTGCACCACAGGTCAGTTTAGCGGTGACTCAAGCTGGCCAGCAGCAAGTCATTGTCGCGCAAAATGGCGGTGATGTGCATATTCGTGCCACTGCCTCCGATGCCAATGAGCAAGATACATTGACGCTGACGTGGGCAAGCGGCGCGTTAAGCTTGCAAGCGGATGCGACAGGCATGACATTCTCTCCAGCCCCGGTGTCACCGGGGATTTATCCTGTGAGCCTAACGGTGACCGATGATGGTTCGCCTGTGCTGTCGAGTACCGAAACTGTGTACATCGTAGTGCGCCCAAGTTTAGCTGCATTGACGAGTGCCGATACGGATGGCGATTTAATTCCCGATGATCAAGAAGGCTATAGCGACAGCGATCGTGATGGCATCCCAGATTATTTGGATGCAAATAACGACTGTAATGTAATGCCTGAAGGTGAATTGCAGCCAGTCTACTTCTTGGCCGAAGGGCAGGCGGGCGTCTGTTTACGTTTGGGGAATATTGCCCTAAGCCGTGGACAGAGCGGCGTGCAGCTACAGCCAGAAGCCGTGGCAGAAGATGCTTTAGCCGCAAATGTGGGCGGTATTTTCGACTTTATCGCCACGGGCCTACCACAACAGGGCCAAAGCTATAGCTTAGTATTGCCACAACGCTCACCTGTTCCTGCGAATGCCGTCTACCGCAAGTTCAATGCTCAAGCGGGCTGGCGAGACTTTGTGATTGATGCAAACAACATTGTTGCCAGTACCGAGGGTGAACGTGGTTTCTGCCCGCCACCTGGGGATAGCCGTTGGACGCCGGGATTAACCGAAGGTCATTGGTGTGTGCAGTTGACCATCGAAGATGGCGGCCCTAACGATGATGATGGTGTGGCTAACCGTACTATTGTTGACCCAAGTGGTGTTGCTGTGATGCTTAATGGTAACCACTTGCCTGTCGCCAATCCCGACTCGGCAGCAATTGCTTGGAACCAGAGTATCGATGTGAACGTGCTTGCCAATGATACGGATAGCGATGGGGATAGTTTGAGCGTCACACAAGTGATTAGTGAGTTTGGCACTGTCACAGTGTTAGCTGATCAACGGATCAGTTACACACCGGCGGCAGACTTTATCGGCACCGATGTGTTGGTGTATAGCATTACCGATGGCAAAGGTGGTACGGCAAGTAGTGAGCTGACGATAGTGGTGAATGGCAACACGGCACCTGTGACTGTCGACGACAGCGCCGCCACCGATGATCGCACCAGCCTGCTTATCGATGTGCTGAGTAATGACACCGATGTGGATGTTAATACGTTGACCCTGCTTAGTGCGACGGCTCAACAAGGCACTGTGACTATCGAGGCGAATAAACTGCGCTATATCCCTAAAACAGGATTCGATGGTGTGGATACCGTGACCTATAGGATTAGCGACGGCCAAGGTGGTGAAGCGACGGGGCAAGTGCTTATCACAGTGAAAGCCTATCAAGAGGTCATTATCGATAATAAGTCAGGAGGAGGTAGTATGACCTTATGGGCGTTGGCATTCATCTTGGCTTGCGCGATGTTGCGTCGCCGTGAGTTACAGCGATTGGCCTTAGGCTGCCTGTTATTGCTCAGTGTGACGCAACAGGCACAGGCAACAGACTGGTATGTTGAGGGTTTTATTGGCCAAGCTCAGGCCGATAAAACACTGCCTGAGTTGAATACCCAAGTGGGGGAGGGACAGCTCCTCAACGTCGATGACTCGGATACTGCTTTTGGGGTGAGTCTGGGTTATCAATGGACGCCGACCGTAGCGTTAGAACTGGGCTATGCCGATTTTGGTGAAGGAAGTGCGAGAATTAAGGGCGCAACGCTAACGCCGGAGCAATACCATGAGCTGGTGAAAACCGTCACTCCAGTCCTTGCCGATGGTGTTACGTTGGGCTTGAGATTTACCTTGCTGCAGCATCAAGGTTGGCGCTTTGAAGTGCCCGTTGGCTTGTTCCATTGGCAAGCCGATATCAGTAGTACCATGGGCAATACCACGATCAAGACCGATTTAGATGGCACCGATTGGTATGCGGGAGTGCGTTTCAGTTACCAATTTAGTGATGCTTGGTCTGTAGGCTTAGGTTATCAATACATTGATATTGAACCGAATGACCTATTGAGCTATCAACTCAATCTGCGTTATCAGTTTTAGTTTATGTCGACATTAAAAGGGGCCTAGCCCCTTTTTTGTTGGTGAATTTTCGCGATAAAAAGCGGAAAGTTTTAACCGCTTCTCCTTTGTCGTGGCTGAGTATGTGATTTAAATCCCATGGCTTGGATGGTGGTCTTTGGAATAGCCGCACTAAATTCAGGTTGTAGATTAAAGACAGGATAGTAAGATTGTCACTTATCCTAGTTAGTTTGTTGCTATTTTTATCCAGGGGCAGTTATGTCGCAGCGGCACCATAAGCCGGAAATCTTACATACCGAAGTTGTCGCTAAGAGCCGCTTGTTTCAAATTGAACAGGTCCATCTTAAATTCTCCAACGGTGTCGAGCGCCAGTATGAGCGGATGAAAGGTGGTAGTCGTGGCGCTGTGATGGTGGTACCCATTCATCAAGGCAACATGCTGTTAGCCCGTGAGTATGCTGCTGGCACCGACAATTACGAGCTAGGTTTTCCTAAGGGATTAATCGACCCAGGTGAGCAAGCTATCGAAGCGGCCAATCGAGAATTGCAGGAAGAAATCGGTTTTGGGGCACGTAAGCTGACACTGCTGAAAGAACTTAGCCTTGCGCCGGGTTATTTCTCTAGCAAGATGCAAATTTTCATAGCAGAAGATTTATATGAAAGCCGTCTCGAAGGCGACGAGCCTGAACCCATAGATGTGGTGCCTTGGGCGTTGGCCGAGTGGGAAGCGTTACTCGATAATAGCGATTTTTCCGAATCTCGTAGTGTGAGCGCATTGTTTTTAGCGCAGAAACACCTACAACTTAAATAATCTTTTTCGTTAAAGCGTTCAGCAACTGAGTGCTTGTAAATCATTCGCGAAGTTTGCGATTGGAGTGGTTATGAAGCCAGAAGAGTTAATCGACGAGGTGATTGCGATAGCAACGGATGCGGGTCGCACTATTCGTGAGATTTACCTCAAGGGTAATTTTGAGCGAGAAACCAAGTCTGATAATACCCCTGTCACCTCGGCGGACCTAGCGGCGAATAAGCTGATCTGTGAACGCTTAGCCGCATTGACGCCCGATATTCCTATCCTGTCTGAAGAGGCTGCCGATATTCCCCTAAGCGTGCGTGAAGGCTGGAAACGTTATTGGTTAGTCGACCCTCTCGATGGCACTGGGGAGTTTATTGCCGGTAGTGGTGACTTTTCGGTGATCATCGCGCTGGTGGAACACAATCGTCCGGTGATGGGTGTGGTGTATGTGCCGATGACGCAGGTGTGCTATTACGCTATCGCGGGATTAGGTGCCTATAAACGGACCGATAAGCAAGAAGTGCGTATTAGCAGTCGGCAGATTGAGCACCGTGAGCAAGTTTCCCTAAGGTTAGCTGTGAGTCGTCGTCAGGATCCTCAATCTGTATTGACCCTGTTCAATCAGCCTAAGCACTGTGAGCTGGTGGTCATGGGCGGTGCGGCCCTGAAGAGCTGTCTGGTTGCCGAAGGACGCGCCGATTGTTATGTGCGAGTCGGGCCGACAGGTGAGTGGGACACCGGCGCCGCGCAGATTATTATTGAGGAAGCGGGTGGCCAGCTCATGGATACCGAGCTGCAGCCTTTAACCTATAACGAGCGTGAAACGCTTGAAAATCCTAATTTCATTGTTGTTGGTGCGCCCAATTTAGAGTGGGATAAAATTTTAATTGGTGAATAGTTTTACATGCAGTCTATCCGTCCAGTATTAAAGTCAGAGTTAGCCGATGTTTTTCAACTCGAACAGGCTATCTTTGGCGATCATTGTTATCCCGATTTTTTCTTCCGCCAAGGGTTTGATTGTTGGCCTGAGCAGTTTCTGGTTGCCGTAGATGATGGCGGGGAACTTTTAGGCTATTTGCTCTGCGCTCAAAGTAGCGCCCCTGCTTGTATGTGGATTCTATCCGTGGCAGTGAGTGAGCAAGCCCGCGGCCAAGGTATTGGTAAACAATTAATCCAGCAATGTTTAACCCAACTACCACCTCAGGTGAAGCGGGTGGATTTAACCGTCGATCCCCATAATCCTGCCCATGGTTTATACCAGCGTTTAGGATTTGTCGATACCGACTTCGAAGCGGACTATTTTGGCGCTGGGGCCGATAGAGTCGTGATGAGTTATCACTGCCGCTAGGTAAAAGTTCAATGTCGAAACGGCGCCCTCGATTGAGGGCGCCGTTTTTTATGCGCTAAAAGTTAAATTTCTACCAAGGTTCCCATCGAGCGAATACCTGAGAATTAACCCTTCTTCCCTCATTTTTATGCCTTTTATTCCATGCTGTACGCAAAATAAACTTATTTTGAACGTTGTTTTTTATTTTTGAGGCTGTTAATCTCACTGCATTCAACAGGGAGTGAGACCTATGGCGAGACGCAAAGAACATAGTCATGATGAGATTCGTGCTATGGCAGTAGAGGCGGCAATGGCATTGCTGCAACAGCAAGGGACACAAGAACTGAGTTTACGCAAGATTGCTAGCCAGATTGGCTATGTGCCGAGCACCTTAATCAATATCTTTGGTAGCTATAACTACCTTCTGTTAGCCGTTTCTGAGGCAACGTTGCAGGCACTGATGCATGAGCTCTCCGAGGTAAATGCAGAAAATAGTCGCAATCAAATCATCAGCATGGCGCACAAATACGCTGAGTTTGCCCATGCACAGCGCCAATGTTTTAAGTTGGTATTTGAACTGCAGTTACTCGACAGTGAACCTTTGCCCGAATCCCAAGGCCAACTTATCGCGGGCTTATTCAGTTTAATTGAACGTGAGTTAGCCCTGTTGTTCCCCAATAAGACGGCTGCACAGCAACTCCAAATGAGCCGAGTACTCTGGGGCGGCATCCACGGCCTCACCGCCTTATCACTGGATAATAAATTGTTTGCCGATACGGCATCTTTACCCGCTTTGTTAGAAAGTCATGTGACAGGGTACTTACAGGGAATGGGTTATCAGAGGGAAGCATCATGCTGCTAACAAAACGTTTTTTACCGTATTTTGCTACCCAATGCCTTGGGGCACTTAACGACAATATCTATAAAAATGTGTTGTTACTGCTGGTTACCTTCAGCCAAGTCAACGATTTACCTATTAGTGTCGACATGTTTGTCAATTTGGCGGCGGGGGTCTTTATCCTGCCGTTTTTCCTATTTTCGGCCCATGCAGGCGTGGTGGCCGACAATATGGATAAGGCCAAACTTATCCGTCGCTTAAAACTGCTCGAAGTCATCATTATGTTCAGTGCCGCTGCGGCCATCGTGAGCGAGAATTACATGATGATGTTATTACTGCTGTTCTTAACCGGTAGTCAGTCAGCCTATTTTGGCCCGGTCAAATATTCCCTATTACCTCAAGCCTTAAAAGAGGATGAGTTAGTGACGGGTAACGCCTGGGTTGAGATGGGGACGTTTTTGTCTATCTTGATTGGTACCTTGAGTGCCGGGATTTTAGTGTCTGAAAATAATGCCACCCTATGGTCGGCCATCACGGTCGCGAGTCTTGCCTTGGCGGGGTATTTATCTAGCCGCGCGATCCCTGCTTTACCGCCGCAGGGCACAGTAGAAAAAATCCAATTTCGGCCATTATCAGGCACTTGGCGCACCATAAAGAAGGCGCGCCAAACGCCTTCGATTTGGATGGCCATCCTCGCCATTAGCTGGTTCTGGTTCTTGGGGGCCACTTATCTGACTCAATTTCCTAACTTTGCTAAGCTGCACCTGCACTCAGGCGCGACCGTAGTGTCGCTGCTGCTGGGGATGTTCTCTATCGGGATTGCGGTGGGCTCCTTTGTCTGTGAGCGTTTTTCCTTTGGCCATGTGGAGTTAGGCTTGCTGCCCTTTGGAGTGCTAGGGTTAACTGTGTTTGGTGTGGACTTGCTGTGGGCGATTCCTCCCGCACCTGCGGATGCGCAGTTTGTCTATGGCTTACACTCCTTTATTGCCGAGCCGAAGCATTATCGCGTGATGCTGGACTTCTTTATGATTGGTGTCAGCGGTGGTCTATTTATCGTGCCTCTGTATGCCTTTATTCAAGCGCGCTCCGCTAAGGGTGAATGTGCGCAAGCGATTGCCGCGAATAACATTATGAACTCGCTGTTTATGGTGGCGTCGGCGTTGTTGTCTATGCTGTTACTCGGGGTGGCTGGCTGGAGTATTCCACAGTTATTCTTACTGCTGGCGGTGATGAACTTTGTGGTTGCACTTTACGTGTATTCGCAGGTGCCTGAGTTCACACAACGATTTATCAGTTACTTACTCAGCCATGTGATGTATCGGGTGACTGTGACTGGGCGAGAAAAGATCCCTAAAGAAGGCGCTGGCATCATAGTCTGTAACCATGTGAGCTATGTGGATGCGTTGATCATTATGGGGGCCTCGACCCGGCCGATTCGTTTCGTGATGGATAAATCTATCAGTGAAATCCCTGTGCTGAAATACCTGTTCCGCCATGCCGGGGTGATCCCGATTTGTTCGCCGCGCCAGAGTGAGGCCACTTACAATCAAGCCTTTGAATCAATTCATGAGGCGTTAGCGAATGGCGAGTTGGTATGTATCTTCCCCGAAGGTCGTTTAACCCCCGATGGTGAACTCGGCGAGTTTCGCCCCGGTATCGATAAAATCTTGGCCCGCGACCCTGTGCCGGTGATCCCTATGGCGCTCAATGGACTGTGGGGTTCTTATTTTAGTCATAAGGACGGCCATGCGTTGACCACAATGCCGAAACGCTTTTGGTCCAAGGTATCGGTGAGCTTAACGGATGTGGTGGATGGACAAAATGCTGATCGGCACTCGCTCAGGGATAGTGTCGCGAATCTACTCAATAAGTCCTAACTTAACGAGATAGATAAAGAAAACCGTGGCAGTTAGCACACGGTTTTCTTGTTTTTAGCCTTTTGAGTGCTGGCTATCCAACGGATCGTTATTCCGCTGATAGTTATCCAGCCACTCATGCGTAGCTTGGTGACTCCCTCTAAACAGAATATTGCCGGCTTTTTTCTGCAACTGGTATTCGTACATGGGGTCGTAATACTTGTGCAGTAGCAGGCTTATCCAAGCCAAATGCTGTGAGGTTTGGTTTTGATTAAGTTGCTGAGACAGTGCTTGTTGCATGATGTCTTGCAGCTCTTGATATTGCTTTCCGCCAAGACGTTTGCGAATGCTGCCAAGACTCTGTAATAGGTAGTGGCTAAAGGCTTCGAAACCTGCCTCTAAGCCGAGACGCTCGATAAATCCTCGGTGCATTTTATGAACATATTCATCGAGTAAGCGAGTGAGCCTGATGTCATCATCTTCTTCGAGTACTACAATATCGGCTGTCTGCATGGCGCTATAAAAGCTTTGCGGCAGCGCCGAGCGGCCAATCAAAAAGCTTTCATCCTCGAGCAACAAACAGGCGTGATTGCCTAATTGATGGTGCAACAGGGCAATGGCGAGCCGATTTTCAAAGTTAATTTGCGTCGGTTGTGGGTCGATGTTTTTTCCAAAGCTCGAGCCTCTGTGATTTGCTATGCCTTCGAGATCGATTGCTTCTTTACGTCGTTTTAAAAAATCGGTTTTACCGCTTCCCGTCATGCCGCTCAGGCTTAGCAAGGGTTGCAGACTTGGCGCCGTCTCAATCATACCAATTAAATATTGGCGCATGCCTTTGTAGCCGCCTTGCACATAAGGCACGGTAACGCCTGCTTCTTGCAGCCATTGTTGAGTTAACTGTGAGCGTAGCCCGCCGCGAAAGCAGTAAAGATAAGCTTGGGGGTGGGCCGATAAAAAGTTTAACCAAGCATCAATACGCTGCTGTTTTACCACGCCATGTACGAGGGAATGGCCCAAGGCTATGGCGGCTTGCTGTCCTTGCTCCTTGTAGCAAGTGCCGACCTTTTCCCTTTCCTTATCAACCATTAACGGCAGATTTACCGAGGAAGGAAAAGCGCCGCGGTCAAACTCGATTGGCGCCCTTAAGTCGATTAATGGCTGCCCAGCGATAAATATATCGTGATATTGCTGGGCGGGGATGAGCTTAGTTGTCATTAACACAGCACCACATTAGCGGTGGAGGTGGGCGTTTCTAGCGAACCAATACAGATAGGCTCAATCTGATGGGCATTCAGCAGTGCTACCAGTTCGGCTTCGGCCACACTCGACACCGCCACTAACAAGCCGCCACTGGTTTGTGGGTCACACAAAATGGCTTTTTGATGATCGGTAAGTGCGGGCAAGTGTTCGCCATAACTGTCGTAGTTACGATGGGTGCCGCCGGGTATACAGCCTTGCGCTAGATAGTCGAGGGCGCGGGGCAAGAGTGGTACCGAATCAAGGTCAAGTTTAGCGGTGAGTTTAGCGCCTTGGCATACTTCCAGTAGGTGGCCCGCAAGCCCAAAACCTGTGACATCGGTGAGGGCGTTTACGCCTGTAATCTTAGCGATTTTGGCGCCTATGCTATTGAGCTGGCACATGGCATTGACTGCAATTTGGCTATCTTCATCTTTGAGCTTCTTCTGCTTTTGTGCCGTAGTGAGAATGCCAATACCGATAGGTTTAGTGAGATACAAGCGATCGCCCGCTTTTGCAGTATCGTTTTGTTTTAAATCCGTCAGGGCGATTTGCCCTGTGACCGCAAGGCCAAAGATTGGCTCAGGCGCATCGATACTGTGACCACCGGCCAGCATAATCCCTGCTTCCATACAGGCTTGACGGCCACCATCGACTACTTGCTGCGCGATCTCGGCGGGAAGTTTGTTCACTGGCCAGCCTAAAATCGCAATCGCCATCATGGGAGTGCCACCCATGGCATAGATATCGCTAATGGCATTGGTGGCGGCGATACGGCCAAAGGTAAAGGGGTCATCTACGATAGGCATAAAAAAGTCGGTGGTGCTGATAATGCCGATTTCATCATTGAGCTTATAAACGGCGGCATCATCACGGCTTTGATTGCCGACCAACAGGTTAGGATCGGTGAATACAGGCAGCTGCGAGGCAAGAATCGTGGTCAGTACTTTAGGGGAAATTTTACAACCGCAGCCGGCACCATGACTATATTCTGTGAGTTTAATGCTATCGGCGGAAGATACAGCGGAATTCGACATGAGCCCTACATCCTGTAAAAAGTGATTGAGGCATCATCATAATAGGATACGGCCACCATGCAAGGCGGCCGTATGATTTTTACCGAGAATTGTGGTCTAGCTATAACTTGCCGTGAGGCTCTTCCAGCTTTTTTGCTGAGTCAGGAATCGTGTCTTCAATTCTTCGACTTGCAGTAACAACTGTTGATCGACCAGTTGCTTACGCTTGGCTTCTAACAGCGCCTTTTTCGCCTGATAGTATTCGAGTAAATGTTCCTTCATTAACTCGTATTCCTGTTGGATTTTCTCAATCACTTCATCGGCATTGGGCAGATGGATCACTTTATTTTTGGCATTCAGCAGTTGCATCTGTAAGCGTGCGCTCTCAATCCGTTCCTGTGGACTGGTGCGTAAGTCTTTGGCTAAGCCAACCCAAGATAACGCCTTAATCAACCACTTAGTCGGATCGTAATGCCACCACTTAATGCCGTTACGGTAATCGTTTTCGAAGATATGGTGGAAATTATGGTAACCCTCACCGTAGGTCAACATCGCCAGAAAACCGTTGTCACGGGCGGTGTTTTTATCGGTATAAGGTTGGCTACCCCACACGTGGGCGAGGGAGTTAATGAAGAAGGTGCAATGATGCACAACGACTAAGCGCAGTAATCCTGCCATCAGCAACATGCCAGCGATATTGCCAGTGAACCAGCCGAGTAGCGCGGGCAAACCAATGTTCATCAGAATGACGAGGGCGAGATAGTGCTTGTGTTGCCACATCACGATACGGTCGTTCTGCAAATCACGCACGTTTTGGTAGTCATGGTAGCGCTGGGCTTGGTATTCGCGCAGCATCCAACCGATATGGCTGTACCAGAACCCCATGTTAGCCGAGTAGGGGTCTTTATCATTGTCATCGACATGCTTATGGTGCACACGATGATCGGATGCCCAATGTAATGCACTGTTTTGTAATGCTAATGCACCGCCAAGCGCGTAGAGGAAACGTACCGCAGGGTGAGCTTTATAGGCCTTGTGCGACCATAGTCTATGGTAACCCGCTGTGATCGACAGACCACTTGCAAAGGCTAACACCACAAAAGCAATCCATTCACTGGCGCCATAACCGTGTGTTAGGCCATACCAAGGAACGAGGATAACTGCACTGAGGAAGGTGAGGCTAAAGAGGATGACATTTAGCCAGATGATAGGGGGTTTATTCATTATAGTTTCCAATATCCGCATTTGAGCGTACAACTGTAAGCTAATTTAGCCTAGCAATCTTGTTTGGTCAAGGTGGGTGGGGCTGTGTTTCAGACGCAAAAGCGGTATTATCGCGTCATTACATTCAGTTAGCGGATTGAAGAATGGGTATTCGAGCACAGCAAAAAGAGAAAACTCGGCGGGCATTAGTCGATGCGGCGTTTAACCAGCTCAGTGCTGAGCGAAGTTTCTCTAGCTTAAGCTTGCGTGAGGTGGCGAGGGAAGCCAACATTGCGCCCACATCCTTTTATCGTCATTTTAAGGATATGAATGAGCTTGGGTTGACCATGGTCGACGAAGGCGGGCTCACCCTAAGACAGATGATGCGAAAGGGGCGGCAACGTGCCGAAGCTGGGGGCAGTGTGATCCGCATTTCTGTGGATACCTTTATGGAAGTGCTTGATTCTAATCCAAACGTTTTCAGAATCTTACTACATGAGCGTTCAGGTACCTCGGCGGCCTTCCGTGCGGCGGTAGCCCGCGAGATTGAACATTTTATCTCTGAACTGGCCCATTACACCGAAGCGACGGCGGGCCGTACGCCTATGCTGGCCAGAGCACAGGCAGAAGCGCTCGTGACCTTAGTGTTTAACGCCGGAGCGTCGGCACTCGATATGAAGCGTGCCGATCGTAAAGTGCTTGCCGATCAACTGGTGATGCAATTACGTATGGTGGCGAAGGGCGCCGAAGCCTTACAACATAAGGTTGAGCATCGTTAAGTGAAATTGTGATTTAGCCCAAAAATAAAGGAGCCAATGGCTCCTTTATTTTTAGGTGCATAGAGTCGCTTAACGACGCTCAAGCAGTACACCTGTTTCCATATGATCGGTATAAGGGAATTGATCGAACAGGGCAAAACGGGTGACTTTATGGGTCTGATTTAATTGCCGCAAATTGTCTTTCAAGGTGTCGGGATTACAAGAGATATACAGGATCCGCTCATAACCTTGCACTAACTCTAACGTGGCAGGGTCGATACCTGCTCGTGGAGGGTCGACAAAAATGGTGTTGCAGACATAGCTATCCAGATCTATGCCTTCTAAGCGTCTAAAACTGCGTTTTTTCGCCATCGCATCGCTAAATTCTTCCGCCGACATACGGATAATCTGCAGATTATTGATATTGTTGACTTCGATATTGTATTGGGCAGCATCGACTGAAGGTTTAGCCAACTCGGTCGCGAGCACGCGATTAAAGTTTTGTGCCAGTGCGATGGAGAAGTTGCCATTACCACAGTAAAGCTCCAGTAAATCGCCTTGGCTATTTTGAGTCACGTCGATAGCCCACTCCAGCATCTTGATAGCCACTTTGGCATTTGGCTGGGTAAAGCTGTTTTCGATTTGTTTGTAATGGAAAACTTTGTCATTCACTTGCAGTGACTCAACCACAAAGTCTTTATCTAAATCGATTTTCTGTTTGCGCGCACGGCCAATGATATTGACCTTAAATTGGCTACTCAATCTGGCTTTAAGTGCAGCGGCTTCGCTGCGCCATTGATCATCAAGCTGTCTGTGATACAGCAGGGACACTAAAATCTCACCACTGAGCGTTGATAAAAAATCAACTTGGAAGAGTTTATGGCGTAGGCTGTGGTTCGGTTTTAACTCGGCGATCAGAGCCGCCATCATCTGATTGATTAAGGCACTCGCGGGTAAGTATTGATCGCAACGAACTTTGTCGTTCAATACTTTATCGAACATGTAATAGTATAAATCGTCGCCCTCGTGCCATACGCGAAACTCGGCACGCATCCGATAGTGGGCAGGTTCTGAGGCAAACACTTCAACACTCGGTGTCTCAAATTGGGCAAAGGCCTGCTCTAGCTTGATACGCTTTGCAGTTAATTGCGCATCATAGGTCGTGGGATCCATTGCTGCTAAGTTCATTGTCGATTCACCGTGGCTGTAAATTGGGGCGCAAATTTTATACTAGGTGACACGAATGTCCAGCATCTTGGTTTTGCGGTTTGAGCAAAGCTGTGGGAAAATCCGCCCGCGCATGGGGCAACGAATTAACTGGAGACGGGCTTGTCGCAACCAATATTAGTATTCGATTCTGGCATCGGCGGTCTATCCGTATTGGCCGAAATTCGCAAACTGCTCCCACATCACGATTACTGCTATTTATTCGATAATGCCAGATTGCCCTATGGCGAATTGGAAGAGCAGGAACTTATCTCGGGTTGTGTTGCGCTCATCGACCAAGTTGTCGAGCGTACCCACGCTGCCATTGTTGTCGTAGCTTGCAATACCGCGAGTACTGTTGTGCTGCCCGCGCTGCGTGCCACTCTATCTATTCCTGTGGTGGGCGTTGTCCCCGCCATTAAACCCGCGGCGCAGTTATCTAAAAGTAAGCGTATTGGTTTGCTGGCCACTCCTGGTACGGTCAAGCGTCACTATACCTACGAACTCATTAGCCAATTTGCCGATGATTGCCACGTTGAGCTGTTTGGATCTTCCGAATTAGTGCTAATGGCCGAACAGAAGATTGCTACCGGCCAATTAGATATGGTGCGGTTAACACAGGTGCTATCACCAATAGTCGAAGCGGACTTAGATGTTTTGGTGCTTGGATGTACTCATTTCCCCATGCTGCGTGATGAACTGCAACAGGTATTAGGCCAAGGTGTCACCTTGCTCGATTCTGGAGAGGCTATCGCCAAGCGAGTCAAAACCTTGTTGGCTGAGACTAAGATTGATGAGCAAGTTCAGGAAGAAGACGCGCACAGTAATTTACTTATGCAGGCGTTTTATACTAAAGCAGAAATCAGTGAGGGATTAGCGACTACGTTAGTCGATTGTGGCTTTTCAACCCTAGAGCGAATCACCACAATCAACTCAAACGGATAAATTAACGCGGATTATTCATCGGTACCTGTACGGTCGGCAGCTTCCGAATCTTGAGTCTTCGCTTCTCTAACCTTCAAGGTTCTTTCTTGGAAGTTAAAATCGTTCAACTTGACCATCGCCTTTTGAGCTCCCGCTTCGGACATTTCCACAAAGCCGAACCCTTTACGACGTCCCGTTTTACGATCACGTACTAAACGTACTGAGTTGACGGGGCCGAACTCACCAAACAGAACCTTTACTTCACCCTCATGGACACGATAAGGCAAGTTGCCTACATAGAGTGTCATGGTCGGGCCAACATATTGCTCATCTGCACCTTGAGCTTGGTTTGTCTCAGGGACAAATTTAAAAACGAGAGTAGTAATGATAACGCCAGCAACAAAAGCGATGTACGCAGGTAATGTAGTTGCAAATTGAGATAGCGCGATTGCGCCGAGAATGGCAATAACCAAAACAATAAGAAATGACTTTTGCATATAAATGCTCTCTGAATGAAATAGAAAATGATAAATAACTGTTAACGGCAAGTCATATGGTAATGAATTATTTACTTTTACACTAGACCGCTGCCGAAAAATTGAGCGTGATTTATCATTTCTCAGATAAAAATTCGCTTTTAAATCGAATAACAAAGCAGAAATAGATAAAAAATAGACATGATGTTTAAAATATCGGCGTACGATTTGAAGAAGCGAAAAAAGCCCTTGCGTAAAAAGTTCTGCTGCCTATAATGCGCATCCACTGACACGGCAGACAGCGATACGCAGTTTCAAGTGCCAGTTCATCGAGTGATTTACTCCTCGATGAGCGAAAAGAAAGTTGCAAAAACTACTTGACGCAAAAACGGGAATGCGTAGAATACGCAGCCCTGACCCGCTGAAATCACTTACGATAAGGCGATGGTCAACGCTCTTTAACAATTTATCAAGCAAATCTGTGTGGACACTCACAGGTGTTGAGTTAATCGAAATTACTCTGCCGTTTGGCGAGTAATCAAAATTTAAATCAATGAATGAGTGTTCATAGCAATATGTACAACGACTTATTAAGTTAAGTCGATTCAGAATTCATTGAGTCGAATCTTCGGATTCACAAAACTTTTAATTGAAGAGTTTGATCATGGCTCAGATTGAACGCTGGCGGCAGGCCTAACACATGCAAGTCGAGCGGCAGCACAAGGGAGTTTACTCCTGAGGTGGCGAGCGGCGGACGGGTGAGTAATGCCTAGGGATCTGCCCAGTCGAGGGGGATAACAGTTGGAAACGACTGCTAATACCGCATACGCCCTACGGGGGAAAGAGGGGGACTTTCGGGCCTCTCGCGATTGGATGAACCTAGGTGGGATTAGCTAGTTGGTGAGGTAATGGCTCACCAAGGCGACGATCCCTAGCTGTTCTGAGAGGATGATCAGCCACACTGGGACTGAGACACGGCCCAGACTCCTACGGGAGGCAGCAGTGGGGAATATTGCACAATGGGGGAAACCCTGATGCAGCCATGCCGCGTGTGTGAAGAAGGCCTTCGGGTTGTAAAGCACTTTCAGTAGGGAGGAAAGGTTGTAAGTTAATACCTTGCAGCTGTGACGTTACCTACAGAAGAAGGACCGGCTAACTCCGTGCCAGCAGCCGCGGTAATACGGAGGGTCCAAGCGTTAATCGGAATTACTGGGCGTAAAGCGTGCGCAGGCGGTTTGTTAAGCGAGATGTGAAAGCCCCGGGCTCAACCTGGGAATTGCATTTCGAACTGGCAAACTAGAGTCTTGTAGAGGGGGGTAGAATTCCAGGTGTAGCGGTGAAATGCGTAGAGATCTGGAGGAATACCGGTGGCGAAGGCGGCCCCCTGGACAAAGACTGACGCTCAGGCACGAAAGCGTGGGGAGCAAACAGGATTAGATACCCTGGTAGTCCACGCCGTAAACGATGTCTACTCGGAGTTTGGTGTCTTGAACACTGGGCTCTCAAGCTAACGCATTAAGTAGACCGCCTGGGGAGTACGGCCGCAAGGTTAAAACTCAAATGAATTGACGGGGGCCCGCACAAGCGGTGGAGCATGTGGTTTAATTCGATGCAACGCGAAGAACCTTACCTACTCTTGACATCCAGAGAATTCGCTAGAGATAGCTTAGTGCCTTCGGGAACTCTGAGACAGGTGCTGCATGGCTGTCGTCAGCTCGTGTTGTGAAATGTTGGGTTAAGTCCCGCAACGAGCGCAACCCCTATCCTTATTTGCCAGCGCGTAATGGCGGGAACTCTAGGGAGACTGCCGGTGATAAACCGGAGGAAGGTGGGGACGACGTCAAGTCATCATGGCCCTTACGAGTAGGGCTACACACGTGCTACAATGGCGAGTACAGAGGGTTGCAAAGCCGCGAGGTGGAGCTAATCTCACAAAGCTCGTCGTAGTCCGGATTGGAGTCTGCAACTCGACTCCATGAAGTCGGAATCGCTAGTAATCGTGGATCAGAATGCCACGGTGAATACGTTCCCGGGCCTTGTACACACCGCCCGTCACACCATGGGAGTGGGCTGCAAAAGAAGTGGGTAGCTTAACCTTCGGGAGGGCGCTCACCACTTTGTGGTTCATGACTGGGGTGAAGTCGTAACAAGGTAGCCCTAGGGGAACCTGGGGCTGGATCACCTCCTTACCTATACGACTAACTCGATGTTTGTTGAGTGTTCACACAGATTTGCTTGATAGAAGATAGAGTAAAAGATGGGTCTGTAGCTCAGCTGGTTAGAGCGCACCCCTGATAAGGGTGAGGTCGGTGGTTCAAGTCCACTCTGACCCACCAATCCTTCCTTCTCAGCGTTGAAAAGTGACTCGTTTAGTGAACTAAACGTCGCCACTGTCCGCCTTGATAAGAAATGATTGGCAAACCAATCCTTTAAGAGGTTTGGAACATCTTATTTGCTCGCACTGCATGTAAATGGGGCTATAGCTCAGCTGGGAGAGCGCCTGCCTTGCACGCAGGAGGTCTGCGGTTCGATCCCGCATAGCTCCACCATTTACTGCAATCTGGTTAGAGATGCCAAAGATAAACTGAAAAATTATCTTTGGCTTTTTTAAGCCCGCTCTTTAACAATTTGGAAAGCTGATAGTAATTAATACAATGATGTCTGTCGTTGTGTTAATACGAAAAAAATTGAGTTCTTAAAACACTTTTTAAGTGTCTTGAATATTCAAGTCTAAGGCGAGTCCATTTCCTTGGTCGGAAATGAGACAAGTAAAACCAGCTGGTCGCAACAATTCAAGTGAAACTCATTTGGGTTGTATGGTTAAGCGACTAAGCGTATACGGTGGATGCCTTGGCAGTCAGAGGCGATGAAGGACGTAGTAACTTGCGAAAAGCGTTGGCGAGCTAGTAACAAGCATTTGAGCTAACGATGTCCGAATGGGGGAACCCAGCAGCATAAGCTGTTATCACTACATGAATACATAGTGTAGTGAGGCAAACGAGGGGAACTGAAACATCTAAGTACCCTTAGGAAAAGAAATCAACCGAGATTCCCCTAGTAGCGGCGAGCGAACGGGGATTAGCCCTTAAGTCAGAGGGGTGTTAGTGGAATGGTCTGGAAAGTCCAGCGGCACAGGGTGATAGCCCCGTACACGAAAACTAACCTTTGATGAAAACGAGTAAGGCGGGACACGTGATATCCTGTTTGAATATGGGGGGACCATCCTCCAAGGCTAAATACTCCTGACTGACCGATAGTGAACCAGTACCGTGAGGGAAAGGCGAAAAGAACCCCTGTGAGGGGAGTGAAATAGAACCTGAAACCGTATACGTACAAGCAGTGGGAGCGGTACTTGAGACCGTGACTGCGTACCTTTTGTATAATGGGTCAGCGACTTACGTTTTGTAGCGAGGTTAAGCGAATAGCGGAGCCGTAGGGAAACCGAGTGTTAACTGCGCGTTTAGTTGCAAGGCGTAGACCCGAAACCCGGTGATCTAGCCATGGGCAGGTTGAAGGTTGAGTAACATCAACTGGAGGACCGAACCGACTAATGTTGAAAAATTAGCGGATGACTTGTGGCTGGGGGTGAAAGGCCAATCAAACCGGGAGATATCTGGTTCTCCTCGAAAGCTATTTAGGTAGCGCCTCGGACGAACACCTTTGGGGGTAGAGCACTGTTAAGGCTAGGGGGTCATCCCGACTTACCAACCCTTTGCAAACTCCGAATACCAAAGAGTGCTATCCGGGAGACAGACGGCGGGTGCTAACGTCCGTCGTCAAAAGGGAAACAACCCAGACCGTCAGCTAAGGTCCCAAAGTGTATGTTAAGTGGGAAACGATGTGGGAAGGCTTAGACAGCTAGGATGTTGGCTTAGAAGCAGCCATCATTTAAAGAAAGCGTAATAGCTCACTAGTCGAGTCGGCCTGCGCGGAAGATGTAACGGGGCTAAACATACCACCGAAGCTACGGGTGCAATCCATTAGGGTTGCGCGGTAGAGGAGCGTTCTGTAAGCCGTTGAAGGTGAAGGGGTAACCCACGCTGGAGGTATCAGAAGTGCGAATGCTGACATGAGTAACGATAAAGGGGGTGAAAAACCCCCTCGCCGAAAGACCAAGGGTTCCTGTCCAACGTTAATCGGGGCAGGGTGAGTCGACCCCTAAGGCGAGGCCGAAAGGCGTAGTCGATGGGAAACAGATTAATATTTCTGTACTTCCGCTAACTGCGATGGAGAGACGGAGAAGGCTAGGCTAGCGCGGCGTTGGTAGTCCGCGTTTAAGGTGGTAGGTGGGTGACTTAGGCAAATCCGGGTCACTATACACTGAGAGCTGATGACGAGTCCCCAAGGGGATGAAGTAGTTGATGCCATGCTTCCAGGAAAATCTTCTAAGCTTCAGGTTAGCGGGAATCGTACCCCAAACCGACACAGGTGGTCGGGTAGAGAATACCAAGGCGCTTGAGAGAACTCGGCTGAAGGAACTAGGCAAAATGGTACCGTAACTTCGGGAGAAGGTACGCTGCTGTTGGTGATGGGACTTGCTCCCTAAGCTGACGGCAGTCGCAGATACCAGGTGGCTGCAACTGTTTATCAAAAACACAGCACTGTGCAAAATCGCAAGATGACGTATACGGTGTGACGCCTGCCCGGTGCCGGAAGGTTAATTGATTGGGTTATCGCAAGAGAAGCTCATGATCGAAGCCCCGGTAAACGGCGGCCGTAACTATAACGGTCCTAAGGTAGCGAAATTCCTTGTCGGGTAAGTTCCGACCTGCACGAATGGCGTAATGATGGCCACGCTGTCTCCAGCCGAGACTCAGTGAAGTTGAAATTGCGGTGAAGATGCCGTATACCCGCGGCTAGACGGAAAGACCCCGTGAACCTTTACTATAGCTTGGCACTGAACATTGACCCTACATGTGTAGGATAGGTGGGAGACTTTGAAGCGGGAACGCTAGTTCTCGTGGAGTCGTCCTTGAAATACCACCCTTGTAGTGTTGATGTTCTAACTTGGGCCCCTAATCGGGGTTAAGGACAGTGCCTGGTGGGTAGTTTGACTGGGGCGGTCTCCTCCCAAAGAGTAACGGAGGAGCACGAAGGTTGGCTAAGTACGGTCGGACATCGTACGGTTAGTGCAATGGCATAAGCCAGCTTAACTGCGAGACAGACACGTCGAGCAGGTACGAAAGTAGGTCATAGTGATCCGGTGGTTCTGAATGGAAGGGCCATCGCTCAACGGATAAAAGGTACTCCGGGGATAACAGGCTGATACCGCCCAAGAGTTCATATCGACGGCGGTGTTTGGCACCTCGATGTCGGCTCATCACATCCTGGGGCTGAAGTCGGTCCCAAGGGTATGGCTGTTCGCCATTTAAAGTGGTACGCGAGCTGGGTTCAGAACGTCGTGAGACAGTTCGGTCCCTATCTGCCGTGGGCGTTGGATGATTGAGGGGAGTTGCTCCTAGTACGAGAGGACCGGAGTGAACGAACCGCTGGTGTTCGGGTTGTCATGCCAATGGCATTGCCCGGTAGCTATGTTCGGAATCGATAACCGCTGAAAGCATCTAAGCGGGAAGCGAGCCCCAAGATGAGTCATCCCTTGGACTTTAAGTCCACTAAAGAGCCGTTCGAGACTAGGACGTTGATAGGTCAGGTGTGTAAGCGTTGTGAGGCGTTGAGCTAACTGATACTAATGACTCGAGAGGCTTAACCATACAACCCAGATGGGTTTTGCTAAGTAGCACTTAGCTTGAATACAAACACTTAAGAAGTGCACTCAATCCAGCTTTCCGAATTAATTTACTGCCTGCATGAGATAAGACGGGTAAGTAAATAGCAAATTTGCTTGGTGACAATAGCATTGTGGTCCCACCTGATCCCATCCCGAACTCAGAAGTGAAACGCAATCGCGCCGATGGTAGTGTGGGGTCTCCCCATGTGAGAGTAGGTCATCGCCAAGCGCCTAATTAAACGAAGAAGCCAGCTGAATAAGCTGGCTTTTTTTGTTTTTTTCGTTCTTAACTGCCACTTCCACTGTTGTTTTTACTCTTGTTCAAGATCATGCCGTATTGATTTGCCTGCTTTTACCGATCTACCTCAGTTTGCTGCAATTCTAGGGTGAAACGTTTACAATGTCGCTTTTGTCGCGGCAGAACATCACCATGTCTTTTCCATATTCGCTAAAGCCGTTTAATACTTTTGGCGTGGAGCAATCTTGCTTATCCATGATTGAAGTCCATTCCAAGGCAGAGCTGCAATCGACCTGCTTATCCTTATATCAGTCTAAGCGACCTATGCTTGTCCTCGGCGGCGGCAGCAATATCGTATTCACCGATGATTTTAATGGCACTATAGTGCGAGTGTTGACTAAGGGTATTTCCTTCTCTGAAGATGACACTCACTTTTACCTTGCCGTTGAGGCGGGTGAGAACTGGCATGAATTGGTTCAGTTCAGCTTAAATCAGAACATGCCAGGTCTTGAGAACTTAGCGCTTATCCCTGGTACTGTTGGTGCAGCTCCGATCCAAAACATCGGTGCCTATGGCGTTGAGCTTTGCGATATTTGTGATTGGGTCGAATACATGGATCTCGAGTCTGGCAACTTGTTAAGGCTTACAGTCGATGAGTGTGAGTTTGCCTATCGGGAGTCGATATTTAAAGGCAGCTTACGCGACAAAGCTGTGATAAGCGCCATTGGTTTGCGCCTCCCTAAAGCCTGGCAACCGAAATTGGCCTATGGTCCGTTGCAATCATTTAACGCTGAGACGGTGACCCCAAGGGAGATTTTTGAGCGTGTCTGTGAGGTGAGGAGCGAAAAGCTACCCAACCCTGAAGAACTCGGCAATGCAGGTAGCTTCTTTAAAAATCCTATCGTAAGCGCGGCGACTTATATGCAGCTTGCTGCGCGTTTCCCGAGTATTGTCGGTTATGCTCAACCCAATGGAGAGGTCAAACTGGCTGCTGGTTGGCTGATTGAGCATGCGGGTCTTAAGGGCTTTGCCCTCGGGAACGCGGGAGTGCACGCGAAGCAAGCCTTAGTATTAGTCAATTTAGGCCATGCAACTGGCCAAGATATTTGTCGATTAGCATTACATGTTATTGCGCGAGTGAATGAGGTTTTTGGCGTTAAGTTAGAAGCCGAGCCAAGAATTATGGGATTAACAGGGGAGACGAGTCTCGATGTCTGATAACTGGGTGAGAAAACGCGAAATACTGGGATTACTGTCGAGCGAACATTTTGTCTCGGGTGAAGAGTTGGCGACACAACTGGGTATTTCTCGTGCGGCGGTGAGCAAGCATGTCGATGCTTTGGAAGACTATGGCGTGGCAATTTACAGTGTCAAAGGCCGTGGTTATAAGTTAGCGAACCCCATCTCCCTTATCGACTCGGCTCGGTTAATTCAGTCGATTGATAATCGCTGCTTTTATTTTGATGAGATCCCAAGCACCAACGGTTTTATGTTAAGCCATACGGGTGAGCTTAAGAGTGGCGACCTGTGTGTCGCGGAATACCAGTCGGCAGGACGAGGTCGCCGTGGCCGTACTTGGGTTTCTCCCTATGGGCATCATTTATATTTCTCGCAGTTTTGGTCATTCCCCCAGGGGATGGCGCAGGCAATGGGCCTAAGCCTAGTGGTGGCTTGTAGCTTAGTTGAGGTATTGAAGTCCTTTGGTGTGGATAATATCGGCGTGAAATGGCCAAACGATATTTACCTTAATTATAAAAAGCTTGCAGGGATTTTAATTGAGATGTCAGGTCAGGCTGACAGCGAGTGCCAATTGATCATTGGTATTGGCGTCAACATGGCCATGTCGGAAGATCAAGGTAAAGGTATAGACCAGCCTTGGAGCGATCTATCCGCCTTAGCGACTATGCCAAATAAAACGGATCTCGTGATTGCGCTGCAAAAGCAGCTTAAGAAAGATATTCAACTATTTGAACGCGAAGGATTAGCAGCATTCAAAATGCGTTGGCAAGCGGCTGATTTATTCTATGGCAAAGAGATCCGTCTGCTCATGGGTGAAAATCATGTTGAGGGTATTTGCCGCGGCGTCGACGAGCAGGGCGCAGTGCTACTTGAAACCGCCGATGGCACACAGGCATACATCGGCGGCGAAATTAGTTTAAGGCCGAAATAGGCTATTTGCGCAACAATACGTGGGACATCAAGTGATCCTGGCCTTTTTGCAGGATCAGGTGTGCCCGCTCTCTTGTCGGCTGGATATTGAGTTGTAAATTGGGGCCGTTGATTGTGTCCCAAATCTTCGCCGCAATCGCATTCGCCTCATCATCGCTTAGGCTGGCGTAGTGATGGAAATACGACTTTTCATCACTAAAGGCGCCTTTACGGAATTGCAAAAAGCGCTCCTGATACCACTGCTTTAATAAGTGCTCTTCGGCATCGACGTAAATAGAGAAGTCGACAAAGTCGGAGACGAAGGGGCGACGTATATCTACCGGTGAATCTAAACCAGTTTGCAGTACATTGAGTCCTTCTAGGATCAAAATATCGGGCTGAGAAACCGTTTGATGCTGGCCGCGAATACGATCGTAAGTCACGTGGGAATAGATAGGCGCATTTACATGGGCCTGCCCGGATTTTACCGCCGAAATAAATTCGACCAACATCTTCATGTCGTAACTTTCAGGAAAGCCTTTACGCTGCAAAAGGCCCTTGCGCTTTAAGTCGGCCAGAGGATACAGAAAACCATCGGTAGTCACTAAATCGACCTTAGGATGCTCAGGCCAGTGGCGCAGCAATGCTTGTAAAATACGCGCTGTGGTACTTTTACCCACCGCAACGCTACCAGCGATACTAATGATATAAGGGCTGCTCGAGGGTTTTTGGCCGAGAAACTCATCCAAGACTAAGCCTCGTTGTTGCTTAGATTTTACGATGAGATTGAGTAACCGACTTAGAGGCAAGTAAATATCGGTTACTTCAGAGAGGGAAACCTTCTCATTAATACCGCGCAAATTTTCCAAGTCTTGTTCACTCAGTGTCATTGGCACTGCGTCCCGTAAAACAGACCATTGCGCGCGCTCAAAGGCAAGATAGAGTGCTTTTTGAATTGGATTTTTTGACGTCATTGGCTTTCCTCGGCTTAGGGATCGCACAGTACACCATGACTTAAGTATCGACAATATAAAATCTATTCCCGATGCCCCGTTTGTTTGTCTCGCTTGAGTATTCGCAGAATAATTGCACGACAGCCTAGGTTTGAGTGTAAAAAAACATCATTTGATTGCTTTTTTTAAACAAATCGTCGATTTTTGCTTGCACTTGGGCACACATTTACCTAATATCCCGTTCCGAAATGATTTGCCGGCATAGCTCAGTTGGTAGAGCAACTGACTTGTAATCAGTAGGTCCCGAGTTCGACTCTTGGTGCCGGCACCATTTTACTGGAGGGGTTCCCGAGTGGCCAAAGGGATCAGACTGTAAATCTGACGGCTCCGCCTTCGAAGGTTCGAATCCTTCTCCCTCCACCATTTTCTAGGTAGTTAGGTAGCCTTAGTTAGGTTGCGCGGGCATCGTATAATGGTATTACTCCAGCCTTCCAAGCTGATAACGCGGGTTCGATTCCCGCTGCCCGCTCCAAATTTAGTTGCTGATATGGCTCAGTTGGTAGAGCACACCCTTGGTAAGGGTGAGGTCGGCAGTTCGAATCTGCCTATCAGCACCAGCCTTTCTAAATTAAGCTCCTATACCTAAATAATCGGTTCGATGTCATTTATATGCATCGGATTTTTTCTATATGTATGTTTTCATCACCAAGACTCTTGGATTGAGGCAATACCATGGCAAAAGCTAAATTTGAACGTAATAAGCCCCATGTTAACGTGGGCACCATCGGTCACGTTGACCATGGTAAAACCACTCTGACTGCAGCTATCTCTCACGTACTGGCTAAGACCTACGGTGGTGAAGCTAAAGACTTCTCTCAAATCGATAACGCTCCAGAAGAGCGTGAGCGCGGTATTACCATCAATACCTCTCACATCGAATACGATACTCCAACTCGCCACTACGCACACGTAGACTGCCCAGGCCACGCTGACTATGTTAAAAACATGATCACTGGTGCTGCACAGATGGACGGCGCGATCCTGGTAGTAGCTTCTACTGACGGTCCAATGCCACAAACTCGTGAGCACATCCTGCTGTCTCGCCAAGTAGGCGTACCATTCATCATCGTATTCATGAACAAGTGTGACATGGTTGACGATGCTGAACTGTTAGAATTAGTAGAAATGGAAGTACGTGAACTGTTATCAGAATACGACTTCCCAGGTGATGACTTACCAGTTATCCAAGGTTCTGCTCTGAAAGCGCTAGAAGGCGAGCCAGAGTGGGAAGCTAAGATCATCGAATTAGCAGCGGCACTGGATTCATACATTCCAGAACCAGAGCGTGATATCGATAAGCCATTCCTGATGCCAATCGAAGACGTATTCTCAATCTCTGGTCGTGGTACAGTAGTAACTGGTCGTGTTGAGCGTGGTATCGTACGTGTTGGTGACGAAGTAGAAATCGTTGGTATCCGTGCAACTACTAAGACAACCTGTACTGGTGTTGAAATGTTCCGTAAGCTGCTTGACGAAGGTCGTGCAGGTGAGAACTGTGGTATCCTGTTACGTGGTACTAAGCGTGATGACGTAGAACGTGGTCAAGTATTATCTAAGCCAGGTTCAATCAACCCACACACTACTTTTGAATCAGAAGTATACGTTCTGTCAAAAGAAGAAGGTGGTCGTCACACTCCATTCTTCAAAGGCTACCGTCCACAGTTCTACTTCCGTACAACTGACGTGACTGGAACTATCGAACTGCCAGAAGGCGTAGAGATGGTAATGCCAGGCGACAACATCAAGATGAAAGTCACTCTGATCTGCCCAATCGCGATGGACGAAGGTTTACGCTTCGCAATCCGTGAAGGTGGCCGTACAGTAGGTGCTGGTGTTGTAGCTAAGATTTTCGCTTAATCGCGAATTAGTTATAGTACTGAAAAAGGAAGCTTCGGCTTCCTTTTTTGTTTAAGTCGATTATTTACTAGGTTTTGTGGGTTGCAACGGCTGTGCATCCTTGCTAACAAAGTCGAATAAGAATACAATCTATGGCCGATTTTTGACCCTGAGCTTATGCAACATGCGTTTCTAAGGGTATTCGGAATGCAGAGTATCTAAAGCGTATTGTAACTGGGTCGTATGTCCCTAATTATTGTGCTCAAGCTCAGGCCGTATTGAGTAACGGAATAACCGATGACAACAAATACTGAAAACCAGACTAACTCTCTGGATATCGTGAAGTGGGGTTTAGCGATCCTATTGCTGGCCGCTGCTGTTATTGGCAATCAAATGTATAGCGAGACAAGTGCCGTGATCCGTGCACTGGCTGTTATCGTTGCATTCGCTATTGCTGGTTTTATTGCCCTGCAAACAGAAAAGGGTAAGAAAGCCTTAGCGTTCGCTCGTGAGTCGCAAATTGAAGTGCGCAAGGTCGTATGGCCAACACGTCAAGAAGCGCTTAACACCACTTTTATTGTCCTTGCTGCAACAGGTATTTTAGCCCTTGTTTTATGGGGTTTAGATGCAGTGTTAATGCACATTGTCAATTTCATCACTGGCGTATAGGCACCTCGAATGACTGAAGCTAAAGAAGCTAAAAAAAGATGGTATGTAGTGCAGGCATTCTCAGGCTATGAAAGCCGAGTTTGTAAGTCACTGATTGAATACATTAAAATGCACGGCATGGAAGAGTACTTCGGCGAAGTATTGGTTCCGACTGAAGAAGTCATTGAAATGCGTGCAGGCCAGCGTCGTAAGAGCGAGCGTAAGTTTTTCCCTGGTTATGTTCTAGTCCAGATGGAAATGAACGATGACAGCTGGCATTTAGTCAAAAGCATCCCGCGTGTTTTAGGCTTTATTGGCGGAACTTCTGATCGTCCTGCCCCAATTTCAGATAGAGAAGCGGATGCAATTCTGCGTCGCTTACAAGAAACCACAGCTTCACCGACTCACCGTGTTATTTTCGAGCCGGGCGAAGTGGTGCGTGTTTGTGATGGTCCATTTGCTGACTTTAACGGTACTGTTGAAGAAGTGGATTATGACAAGAGCCGCGTAAAAGTGTCAGTAATGATCTTTGGTCGTTCTACACCTGTTGAGCTCGATTTTAATCAGGTCGAAAAAGGCTGATTAAATTAAATACAAAAATCCGTTTGGCAACGGGTGCGGATTTCTATATAATCCGCACCCGTTGTTTTCGGGGGAGCACGTCGGCATGTCGCTGATGCGCGTTTGAACCCAAACTGAGGAAATGTCAGATGGCAAAAAAGATTGATGCTTATATTAAGCTACAAGTGAAATCAGGTTCTGCGAACCCTTCACCACCAGTTGGTCCAGCTCTGGGTCAGAAAGGTGTGAACATCATGGAATTCTGTAAAGCGTTCAACGCCCGTACAGAAAAAATGGAAAAAGGCATGCCTATTCCAGTCGTGATCACTGTGTACAGTGACCGTTCATTCACTTTCGAAACTAAGACTCCGCCAGCTTCTTACTTACTGAAGACTGCTGCAGGCCTGAAATCAGGTTCTCCACGTCCAAACACTCAGAAAGTAGGTACTATCGCTCGTGCTAAGATTCAAGAAATTGCTGAATTGAAAGCGGCCGATATGACTGGTGCTGATGTTGAAGCGATGACTCGCTCAATCGAAGGTACTGCGCGTTCAATGGGTTTGGTTGTAGAGGGTTAATATAATGGCAAAACTAACTAAACGCATGCGCGTAATCCGCGAGAAAGTTGACGGTACTAAGTTATACGAAATCAACGACGCTGTTGCTCTGTTAAAAGAATTAGCAACCGCTAAGTTCGTTGAAAGTGTTGACGTTGCTGTTAACCTGGGTATCGACCCACGTAAATCAGACCAAAACGTTCGTGGTGCTACTGTATTACCACACGGTACTGGTCGTGAAGTTCGCGTTGCAGTATTTACACAAGGTGCAAATGCTGAAGCTGCAAAAGCTGCTGGTGCAGAACTCGTTGGTATGGATGATCTGGCTGAGCAAATCAAAGCTGGTGAAATGAACTTCGACGTAGTTATCGCATCTCCAGATGCAATGCGCGTTGTTGGTATGTTAGGTCAAATCTTAGGCCCACGTGGTTTAATGCCTAACCCAAAAACTGGCACAGTAACACCAAACGTTGCTGAAGCAGTTAAGAACGCTAAAGCTGGTCAAGTTCGTTACCGTAACGACAAGAACGGTATTATCCACACTACTATCGGTAAAGTGGATTTCACACCAGTTCAATTGAAAGAAAACTTGGAAGCGTTAATCTCGGCACTGAAAAAGGCTAAGCCTGCAGTTGCTAAAGGTGTATACGTGAAGAAAGTTAGCATCTCTACCACTATGGGTGCAGGTGTAGCTATCGACCAAGCGACTCTCGATACAGCTAACTAATTTTACAAGGTGAGCGCATTAGTCTATAATGCGCGCACTTTGTGGGTTGAAGCCTGTTTTTGATGTGTAACGCATCGTGAAACGGGCTTCCGTCCAAGACCGCAGGTGTTTTCCTTATCGGTTTACTTAATTTCCTGCGTAGACGGTGTCAGGCCCCAGCTAAATTTTTTTACTGGATAATCTGCACCGTAAGTCACTAAATACATAAGTATTTAGTATGGTAAATACTAGGGGAATACCCTAGGTGGAATCCAGGAGTAAAGCCAATGGCATTAAGACTCGAAGACAAAAAAGCGATTGTTGCTGAAGTCAACGAAGCTGCCAAAGGTGCGCTATCTGCAGTAGCCGCTGATTCACGCGGTGTAACTGTAGGTGCTATGACCGGTCTGCGTAAAAAAGCTCGTGAAGCTGGTGTTTATGTACGTGTAGTACGTAACACTCTGGCTCGTCGTGCTGTTGAAGGTACTGCATTTGAGTGCCTAGCAGAAACGTTCACTGGCCCAACTTTGATTGCTTTCTCTAACGAGCACCCAGGTGCTGCAGCACGTCTGTTAAAAGACTTTGCTAAAGAGCAAGCTAACTTCGAAGTTAAAGGCGCAGCCTTTGAAGGGAATTTCATCCCTGCAGCTGAAATTGATCGTTTGGCGAAACTGCCAACATACGAAGAAGCACTAGCACAGTTAATGATGACTATGAAAGAAGCATCTGCTGGCAAGTTCGTTCGTACTCTGGCCGCCCTGCGCGATCAAAAACAAGAAGCCGCTTAATTTTAAGCTGGCTGCTTAATAAAATTGAATTCAGAACAATAGGAAACATTTGTTATGTCTATCACTAAAGACCAAATCTTAGAAGCCTTTGCAGCTATGTCTGTAATGGAAGTTGTTGAACTGATCGAAGCTATGGAAGAGAAGTTCGGCGTTTCTGCTGCTGCTGCAGTAGTTGCTGGCGGTGCTGCTGATGCAGGTGCTGCTGCTGAAGAACAAACAGAATTCACTGTTATGTTAACTGCTCACGGCGACAACAAAGTTGCTGTTATTAAAGCAATCCGTGGCGCAACTGGTTTAGGCCTGAAAGAAGCTAAAGCAATGTCTGAAGCTGCTCCAGTAGCAGTTAAAGAAGGCGTTTCTAAAGAAGAAGCTGAAGCTCTGAAGAAAGAACTGGTTGAAGCTGGTGCTACAGTAGAGATCAAGTAAGCTATTATGTAGCTTACTCACCCAAGCCAATTGGGTGGAGGCTGGCGGTTTTTTAACCGTCGGCCTTTTTTGCGCTATATGCGTCGGCGATTTTTTTTCACCGTTTATCGCCAAATTTTGCAGTCCCTAGCAGAGATTACTGGTTAGGTTCTTGCCATCAACGGTGATGGGCAAACGTGCTGAATTTAATGACTATTGTTATAAGTTCAGTCTTGGTCACATCTCGCAAGCAGAGGAAACCCATGGTTTACTCCTATTCTGAAAAGAAGCGTATTCGCAAAGACTTTGGTAAGCGTCCACAGGTGTTGGATATTCCTTACCTTTTGTCTATTCAGTTAGACTCTTTTAAGAAGTTCACCGATCAAGATCCTACCGGTGAGCGCGGTTTAGAAGCCGCCTTCCGTAGCGTTTTTCCCATCAAGAGCTTTTCTGGTAATTCAGAACTGCAATACGTCAGCTATAAGCTTGGCGAGCCTGTTTTTGATGTGAAAGAGTGTCAGATCCGTGGTGTTACATATTCAGCTCCACTGCGCGTTAAGTTACGCATGGTGTTGTATGATCGTGAAGCAGCGGCCGGCACTGTAAAAGATATTAAAGAACAAGAAGTCTACATGGGCGATATCCCATTGATGACTGACAACGGTACCTTTGTGATCAACGGTACTGAGCGTGTAATCGTATCTCAATTACACCGTTCTCCAGGCGTATTCTTCGATCACGACCGTGGTAAAACCCACTCATCAGGTAAGGTGCTGTATAACGCACGTATCATTCCTTACCGTGGTTCATGGTTAGACTTTGAATTCGATCCTAAAGATGCGCTGTTCGTACGTATTGACCGTCGCCGTAAATTACCTGCGACCATCATTCTGCGCGCATTAGAGTACTCTACTCAAGAGATCCTCGACCTGTTCTTCGAACGTGTTGAATTCAAGATCAAGAAAGATACTCTGGTTATGACCTTAGTACCTGAGCGTCTGCGTGGCGAAACCGCCAGCTACGACATCAAGGATGCTGAAGGTACCGTATTGGTTGAAGCGGGCCGTCGCGTGACTGCACGTCATATTCGCCAACTCGAAAAAACCAACACCACTGAACTCGAAGTACCAGTTGAGTACATCGTGGGCAAATATGCTGCTCAAGATTACATCGATCCGGACACGGGTGAAGTATTAGTTTCTGCTAACAGTGAAATCAGCTTAGAAGACTTAGCGAAGTTATCACTGGCAGGCATCAAAGAGCTAAGCACGTTGTACATCAACGAGCTAGACCACGGTGCTTACATCTCTGACACTCTGCGTATCGATCCAACCACTAACCGCTTAGAAGCGTTAGTTGAGATCTACCGCATGATGCGTCCTGGTGAGCCACCAACCAAAGATGCAGCAGAAGCCCTGTTCCAAAACTTATTCTTCAGCGAAGAACGTTATGACCTGTCTAAAGTAGGTCGTATGAAGTTCAACCGTCGTCTCAGCATTCCTGATGACGAAGGTAGCGGCGTACTGTCTAAAGAAGACATCGTTGCAGTAATGAAGAACATCATTCACATCCGTAACGGCTTCGACGAAGTGGACGATATCGACCACTTAGGTAACCGTCGTATTCGTTCTGTGGGTGAAATGGCTGAAAACCAATTCCGTGTTGGTCTGGTCCGTGTTGAGCGCGCCGTGCGTGAACGTCTGTCATTAGGCGATCTGAACGAGCTGATGCCACAAGACTTAATCAACGCTAAGCCAATCTCTGCTGCAGTGAAAGAGTTCTTCGGTTCTTCTCAGCTGTCACAATTCATGGACCAAAACAACCCGCTGTCAGAAGTAACGCATAAGCGTCGTATTTCTGCTCTTGGCCCAGGTGGTTTGACCCGTGAACGTGCTGGCTTCGAAGTCCGCGACGTACACCCAACGCACTATGGTCGTTTATGTCCAATTGAGACCCCTGAAGGTCCAAACATTGGTCTGATCAACTCATTAGCGAGCTTTGCCCGTACTAACTCTTACGGCTTCTTAGAAACCCCATACCGCAAAGTGGTAGACGGTGTGATCACTGACGATGTGGAATACTTGTCAGCGATTGAAGAAGGTCGTTATGTGATTGCACAGGCGAACATCGAAGTTGACTCACAAGGTCGCATGGTTGAAGAACAGATCGCATGTCGTCACAAAGGTGAATCTACCTTTATGCGCGCGTCTGACATTCAATACATGGACGTATCGCCACAACAGATCATCTCTGTTGCTGCGTCTCTGATCCCGTTCTTAGAACACGACGACGCGAACCGTGCATTGATGGGTGCGAACATGCAACGTCAAGCGGTACCAACACTGAAATCAGAGAAGCCTCTGGTCGGTACTGGTATTGAGCGCACGTTAGCTGTGGACTCAGGCGTAGTTGTTGCTGCCAAACGTGGTGGTGTGATCGATTACGTTGATGCGAGCCGTATCGTAGTTAAAGTAAATGAAGACGAGCTGCGCCCTGGCGAAGCGGGTATCGACATTTACAACCTGACTAAGTACACCCGTTCTAACCAAAACACTTGTATCAACCAACGTCCATGTTGTTCAGTTGGTGAGCCAGTGGTTCGTGGCGACGTGTTAGCAGACGGTCCGTCTACTGACTTAGGTGACTTAGCCCTTGGCCAGAACATGCGTATCGCGTTCATGCCTTGGAACGGTTACAACTTCGAAGACTCGATCTTAATTTCTGAGCGTGTTGCACAGGAAGACCGTTTCACCACTATCCACATTCAAGAGCTGTCTTGTATCGCTCGTGATACCAAGCTGGGTAGCGAAGAAATCACTGCTGACATTCCAAACGTAGGTGAATCTGCTCTGTCGAAACTCGACGAGTCAGGTATCGTTTACATCGGTGCAGAAGTGAAGGGTGGTGACATTCTGGTAGGTAAAGTCACGCCAAAAGGCGAGACACAACTGACTCCAGAAGAGAAGTTACTGCGCGCCATCTTCGGTGAGAAAGCGTCTGATGTGAAAGACAGCTCACTGCGTGTACCTAACTCTGTTAAAGGTACCATCATCGACGTTCAGGTATTTACCCGTGACGGCGTTGAGAAAGACAAACGCGCCATTGAAATCGAAGAAATGCACATTGCCCAAGCTCGTAAAGACTTAGGCGAAGAGTTCAAGATCCTTGAAGAAGGCGTATTGAGCCGTGCGCGCAACTTATTATTAAGTGCCGGTTTCACTGAAGCACAAATCGCAGCATTGCCACGTAAAGATGTATTGGTTCAAGTCATTGACGATGAAACCAAACAAACTGAACTTGAGCAATTAGCTGAACAGCATGAAGAGCTGAAAGCAGACTTCGATAAGAAGTTTGAAATCAAACGTCGCAAGATCACCCAAGGTGATGACTTGGCACCAGGCGTACTGAAGATCGTTAAGGTTTACTTAGCGGTTAAACGTACTATCCAACCAGGTGACAAGATGGCGGGTCGTCACGGTAACAAGGGTGTTATCTCTAAGATTAACCCAATTGAAGACATGCCGTACGACGAGCAAGGCAACCCTGTGGACATCGTATTGAACCCGCTAGGCGTTCCATCACGTATGAACATCGGTCAGGTTCTTGAAGTTCACTTAGGTGCTGCTGCTAAAGGTATTGGTAACAAGATTGCTGCCATGCTGGAAGATCAGCGCGAGAAGGGACTTGCAGAAGTTCGTAGCTACATCAAGCAAGTGTACGAATTAGGTGACGAAGTGCAGCAGCGCGTTGACATCGATTCATTCACTGATGATGAGTTACTGCGCTTAGCCAACAACCTGAAAGGCGGTATCCCAGTTGCTACGCCAGCCTTCGACGGTGCTAAAGAGAAAGAGATCAAGCAGATGCTTGAGCTTGCAGGCTTGCCAACCTCTGGTCAGCTGAAATTATTTGATGGTCGTACCGGTAACGAATTTGAGCGTCCAGTAACTGTTGGTTACATGTACATGCTCAAACTGAACCACTTAGTTGACGATAAGATGCACGCCCGTTCTACTGGTTCGTACAGCTTAGTGACTCAACAACCACTGGGCGGTAAAGCTCAGTTCGGTGGTCAGCGTTTCGGGGAGATGGAAGTGTGGGCACTAGAAGCATACGGTGCCGCTTATACGCTTCAAGAAATGCTCACCGTGAAATCGGATGACGTTAACGGTCGTACTCAGATGTATAAGAACATCGTCGACGGTAACCATCAGATGCAGCCTGGCATGCCAGAGTCCTTCAACGTATTACTGAAGGAGATCCGTTCACTCGGTATCAACATCGAGTTGGATCAGGAATAAGCGCAGGTATTTAGCCGCGTTTGGCAACAGAATGGTGCTCCGTGAGAGCGGAGCACCCGGTTTAACTCCTTCAGGAGAGAAACGTGAAAGACTTATTAAAGTTTCTGAAACAGCAAAGCAAGACTGAAGAATTTAACGGCATCAAAATTGGTCTGGCATCGCCTGATCTGATCCGTTCTTGGTCTTTTGGTGAAGTTAAGAAGCCAGAAACCATTAACTACCGTACCTTCAAGCCTGAGCGTGAAGGTCTGTTCTGTGCGCGTATCTTTGGCCCGGTCAAAGATTACGAATGTTTGTGCGGTAAGTACAAGCGTTTGAAGCACCGTGGTGTGATCTGTGAAAAGTGTGGTGTAGAAGTTACCCAGACTAAAGTACGTCGTGAGCGTATGGGTCACATTGAACTGGCTAGCCCAGTTGCCCACATTTGGTTCTTGAAATCACTGCCGTCCCGTATCGGTTTAATGCTGGACATGACGCTGCGTGATATCGAGCGCGTACTGTATTTTGAATCTTTCGTCGTGATCGAGCCTGGCATGACCAGCCTTGAACGTGGCCAAATGCTGACAGAAGAAAACTATCTGGACGCATTAGAAGAATACGGTGACGAATTCGAAGCTAAGATGGGTGCTGAAGCGGTATTAGAACTGCTGCGCGCAATCGATCTCGAAAAAGAAATCGAACAAATGCGTGAAGAGCTGCCATCAATCAACTCTGAGACTCGTCGCAAGAAAGTGACCAAGCGTCTTAAGTTGATGGAAGCGTTCCACACGTCTGGCAACAAGCCAGAGTGGATGATCTTAAAAGTACTGCCTGTGTTACCACCTGACTTACGTCCGCTGGTACCGCTCGATGGCGGCCGCTTCGCGACTTCAGATCTGAACGATCTGTACCGCCGCGTGATCAACCGTAACAACCGTTTGAAGCGTCTGTTAGATTTAGCTGCGCCGGACATCATCGTACGCAACGAAAAGCGTATGTTACAAGAGTCTGTTGATGCGCTATTAGATAACGGTCGTCGTGGTCGTGCTATTACTGGTTCTAACAAACGTCCTCTGAAATCTTTGGCCGATATGATCAAAGGTAAACAAGGTCGTTTCCGTCAGAACTTGTTAGGTAAGCGTGTTGACTACTCTGGTCGTTCGGTAATTACCGTAGGTCCTACTTTACGTCTGCACCAATGTGGTCTTCCTAAAAAGATGGCACTGGAACTGTTCAAGCCATTCATCTATGGCAAGCTGGAAGGTCGTGGCTTAGCGACAACCATCAAAGCGGCTAAGAAGATGGTAGAGCGTGAAGTGGCGGAAGTTTGGGACGTTCTGGATGAAGTGATCCGCGAACATCCAGTGATGCTTAACCGTGCACCAACACTGCACAGACTGGGTATCCAAGCGTTCGAACCTGTACTGATTGAAGGTAAAGCAATCCAGTTACACCCACTCGTTTGTGCGGCATACAACGCCGACTTCGACGGTGACCAAATGGCGGTACACGTACCGTTAACACTGGAAGCGCAGCTTGAAGCTCGTGCCCTGATGATGTCTACCAACAACATCCTGTCACCAGCGAACGGCGAGCCTGTAATCACGCCGTCTCAAGACGTGGTATTAGGTCTGTACTACACCAGCCGTGAGCGTATCAACGGCCGTGGTGAAGGTATGTACTTTATGTCTGTTGCTGAAGTTGAAAAAGCTTACGCAACTGGCGCTGCTGAACTGCATGCCCGCGTGAAAGTGCGTATCACTGAAACCGTTATCGGTGACAATGGTGAGCGCAGCGAACAACGTCGTATCGTAGATACTACTGTTGGCCGTGCTCTGCTGTCACAAATTCTGCCAGCAGGTTTGTCATTTGATCTGGTTAACCAGAACATGGGCAAAAAGCAGATTTCTAAACTATTGAACACTTGTTACCGCCAATTAGGTCTGAAAGATACCGTAATCTTCGCTGACCAACTGATGTACACAGGTTTCCGTTACGCCACTATCTCTGGTGCATCTGTCGGTATCGACGACATGGTGATCCCAGCTGAGAAGTACACCTTAGTTGCTGACGCTGAAGCAGAAGTGCTCGAAATTCAAGAGCAGTTCCAATCAGGTCTGGTTACCGCGGGTGAGCGTTACAACAAAGTAATCGACATCTGGGCAAGTGCGAACGAAAAAGTTTCTAAAGCGATGATGGAAAACCTGTCAACTGAGACAGTGATTAACCGTGATGGCGTTGAAGAGAAACAAGCTTCGTTCAACAGCATTTACATGATGGCCGACTCGGGCGCTCGTGGTAGTGCCGCACAGATCCGTCAGTTAGCGGGTATGCGTGGTCTGATGGCGAAACCAGACGGTTCGATCATCGAAACCCCAATCGTAGCGAACTTCCGTGAAGGTCTGAACGTACTTCAGTACTTCATCTCAACCCACGGTGCGCGTAAAGGTCTAGCCGATACCGCATTGAAGACAGCGAACTCGGGTTACCTGACTCGTCGTCTGGTTGACGTTGCTCAAGACTTAGTGGTCATCGAAGACGATTGTGGTACTCACGAAGGTCTAACAATGAAGCCGCTGATCGAAGGTGGTGACGTTGTTGAGCCATTGCGTGAACGCGTACTGGGTCGTGTGGTTGCTGTTGATGTTCTGTACCCAGGTACAGAAGATGTGCTTGCACCACGTAACACTCTGCTCGACGAAGCATGGTGTGACAAGTTAGAAGAACACTCAATCGACGAAGTGATTGTACGTTCAGTAATTACCTGTGATACCGACTTCGGTGTGTGTGCGGCATGTTATGGCCGTGACTTAGCCCGTGGTCACCTGATTAACCACGGCGAAGCCATCGGTGTTGTCGCGGCACAATCAATCGGTGAACCAGGTACACAGTTAACGATGCGTACGTTCCACATCGGTGGTGCGGCATCGAGAGCGTCTGCAGAAAACAACGTTCAAGTGAAGAACTCTGGTTCGTTGAAACTGCACAACGCTAAGTACGTGACTAACACTGACGGCAAGCTGGTTATCGTTTCTCGTTCTTCTGAACTGGCGATCATCGACGAATTAGGTCGTGAGAAAGAGCGTTATAAAGTGCCTTACGGTACTGTGCTCGAGAAGTTAGAAGAAGCATCAGTTGAAGCGGGCGATATCATCGCTAACTGGGATCCACATACTCACCCAATCATCACTGAAGTGGCGGGTAGTATTAAGTTCGTTGACATGATCGACGGCGTGACCATGACTCGTCAAACAGACGAACTGACTGGTCTGTCATCAATCGTGATCCTCGACGTGGGTCAACGTGGTTCAGCGGGTAAAGAAATGCGCCCAATGATCCGTCTGGTTGGTGCCGACGGTAGCGACCTGATGATCCCAGGTACTGAAGTACCTGCACAATACTTCTTACCAGGTAGTGCGATCGTTAACCTTGACGACAACGCGCAAATCGCCGTGGGTGACGCGTTAGCACGTATTCCACAAGAATCGTCTAAAACACGCGACATCACGGGTGGTCTACCACGCGTTGCTGACCTGTTCGAAGCCCGTAAGCCAAAAGAGCCAGCAATTCTGGCGGAAATCTCTGGTACCATCTCGTTTGGTAAAGAGACCAAAGGCAAGCGTCGTCTGGTGATCACACCAGCGGATGGCGGTGAACAGTACGAAGAGATGATCCCGAAATGGCGTAACTTAAACGTGTTCGAAGGTGAAAAAGTCGAACGTGGTGAAGTTATTGCTGACGGTCCAGAAGCGGCGCACGACATTCTGCGTCTACGTGGCATCCACAACGTAGCAAACTACATTGTGAATGAAGTGCAAGACGTATACCGTCTACAAGGCGTGAAGATCAACGATAAACATATCGAAGTGATCATCCGTCAAATGCTGCGTAAGTGCGTGATCACCTCTGCGGGTGACAGTGAGTTCTTAGAAGGCGAACAAGTAGAAGTGTCTCGCGTGAAGATCGCTAACCGCGACCTGATCGAACAAGGCAAAGTGCCTGCGACCTTCGAACGTGAACTGCTGGGTATTACCAAAGCGTCTCTGGCAACAGAATCGTTCATCTCTGCAGCATCGTTCCAAGAAACAACTCGCGTACTGACAGAAGCTGCCGTAGGTGGTAAGTCTGATAACTTACGTGGTCTGAAAGAAAACGTAATCGTTGGCCGTCTGATCCCAGCCGGTACTGGTTATGCTTATCACAAGACCCGTAACGATGCCCGTGCTAAGAAAGACGAGCCAGTTGTAGTGAATAAGATCACTGCAAGTGAAGCAGAACAAAACCTTGCAGACCTCCTAAACCTGGCTGGTAGCCAAGATTAAGTAATCAGTTTGTAACAAAAAGGCGCCTATGGCGCCTTTTTTATTGTAAAATGCCGCAAAAGTTGGCTATTTCTTGACAGTCAGGCATTACCTTTCTAAAATTCCGCGTCCCACCATTGTGGGATATAGATTTTTCACACCTTATCGTTGAGTTTGATTCAACTGTTTCGGAGCTATACATGGCAACTGTAAACCAGTTGGTACGTAAGCCACGCGCACCTAAAGTCGAAAAGACTAACGTGCCTGCGTTGAACGCGTGCCCACAAAAACGTGGTGTATGTACACGTGTGTACACTACTACCCCTAAAAAACCTAACTCTGCACTACGTAAAGTAGCTCGTGTGCGCTTAACTAACGGTTTCGAAGTAACTTCGTACATCGGCGGTGAAGGCCACAACCTGCAGGAACACAGCGTGATCTTAATCCGTGGTGGTCGTGTAAAAGACTTACCAGGTGTGCGCTATCACACTGTTCGTGGCGCCCTAGACTGTGCTGGCGTGAACACTCGTCGCCAAGGTCGTTCTAAGTACGGTGCTAAGCGTCCTAAGTCTTAACGCAATCCGTTAAGTAAGGCCAAGCTAGTTTTATTTTGAGAATTCCAGTTTTGGAAATCCCTGAAGCATACGGAGAATTGTTATGCCAAGACGTCGCGTTGTAGGACAACGTAAAATCCTACCAGATCCAAAGTTTCACAGTGAGTTGCTGGCTAAGTTCATCAACGTCATTATGCAAGACGGCAAAAAGTCGACTGCAGAAAAAATCATTTACAAGGCGCTGGATGTTATCGCTGAAAAGAAAGGCGCTAATCATTTAGACATCCTTGAAGCAGCCCTGGACAACGTACGCCCATCAGTCGAGGTTAAATCTCGTCGTGTTGGTGGTTCTACTTACCAGGTACCATGTGAAGTTCGTCCTGTGCGTCGTAACGCACTGGCGATGCGCTGGTTAGTTGAAGCTGCTCGTAAGCGTGGTGAAAAATCTATGGCTTTACGTCTAGCAGGTGAAATGCTAGATGCGTCTGAAAACAAAGGTACTGCTGTTAAGAAGCGTGAAGACGTGCACCGCATGGCTGAAGCTAACAAGGCCTTTGCTCATTACCGTTGGTAATTTGATGGTGTGGGCTTAGGCCCACACCATTGTTGTTGATATTGCCAAGGCAATTGTCTTGGTGGAGAGGGTATAATAGTGGCTCGTACAACCCCAATTGAGCGTTATCGTAATATCGGTATTTGTGCTCATGTGGATGCAGGTAAAACCACCACAACAGAACGTGTTCTGTTCTATACCGGTTTGTCTCATAAAATCGGTGAGGTGCATGACGGCGCCGCGACCACTGACTGGATGGTACAAGAGCAAGAGCGTGGTATTACTATCACCTCGGCTGCTGTAACCACATTCTGGCGTGGTATGGATGCTCAATTCACTGAACACCGCATCAATATCATCGATACCCCTGGTCACGTTGACTTCACTATTGAAGTTGAACGTTCTTTGCGCGTTCTCGACGGCGCTGTAGTGGTTTTCTGTGGTTCTTCAGGTGTTGAACCTCAATCAGAAACCGTTTGGCGTCAAGCTGACAAATACCGCGTTCCACGCTTAGTGTTTGTTAACAAGATGGACCGCGCAGGTGCGGACTTTGAACGTGTAGTGAAGCAAATCAGAACTCGCCTGGGAGCGACTTGTGTGCCTATTCAATTGAATATCGGCGCAGAAGAAAACTTCACTGGCGTGATCGACTTAATCAAGATGAAAGCCATTAACTGGAACGAAGCGGACCAGGGTATGACTTTCACTTATGAAGAGATCCCTGCAGAGTTAGCGGCGAAAGCGGCTGAAATGCATGAGTATCTGGTTGAGGCAGCAGCCGAGGCCTCGGATGAACTGATGGACAAGTACCTTGAAGAAGGCACACTGTCAGAAGACGAGATAAAAAAGGCACTGCGTCAGCGTACTATTAATAATGAAATCGTTTTAGCGACCTGTGGTTCTGCATTTAAGAACAAAGGCGTTCAAGCGGTTCTTGATGCGGTTGTGGAATTCTTGCCAGCCCCCGTCGATGTGCCTCCAATTAAGGGCATTGATGACAATGAGCAAGAAGTTGAGCGCCCATCAGATGACAATGCCCCTTTTGCGGCGTTGGCATTTAAGATTGCTACAGACCCGTTCGTGGGTACTTTGACCTTTATTCGCGTGTACTCTGGCGTACTCGAATCAGGTTCTGGCGTTTATAACTCTGTTAAACAGAAGCGTGAACGTATCGGCCGTATCGTGCAAATGCACGCTAACGATCGTACAGAACTGAAAGAAGTTCGTGCAGGTGATATCGCTGCGGCTATCGGTCTGAAAGAAGTCACCACGGGTGATACACTTTGTGATCCTGATCACAAGGTGATCTTGGAACGCATGGAGTTCCCTGAGCCAGTAATTACCATTGCCGTTGAGCCTAAGTCTAAAGCAGACCAAGATAAAATGGGTATTGCGCTGCAAAAACTCGCAGCTGAAGATCCATCCTTCCGGGTTGAGACTGACGAGGAATCATCACAAACACTGATTTCTGGAATGGGTGAGTTACACTTAGACATTATCGTTGACCGTATGCGTCGCGAATTTGGTGTTGAGTGTAACGTTGGTAAGCCACAAGTGGCCTACCGCGAAACCATTCGCGCATCAGTCGAGGCTGAAGGTAAATTTGTACGCCAATCAGGTGGCCGTGGACAATTCGGTCATGTTTGGTTAAAACTAGAGCCTAATGAAGAAGGCGCTGGTTACGAATTTATCAACGCGATCGTTGGGGGTGTAGTTCCACGTGAATTCATTCCAGCGGTTGATAAAGGTATCCAAGAGCAGATGAAGAACGGTGTTCTCGCCGGCTTCCCTGTGTTGGACGTGAAGGTCACTCTGTTCGACGGTTCATATCACGATGTGGACTCGAATGAAATGGCGTTCAAAATTGCGGGTTCTATGGGCTTCAAAAAGGGTGCGCTCGAAGCGAATCCTGTGTTGCTCGAGCCTTGCATGAAAGTAGAAGTAACTACTCCTGAGAACTACATGGGCGATGTGGTTGGTGACTTAAACCGTCGTCGTGGTTTGATTGAAGGTATGGATGATGGCTTTGGTGGCATCAAAATAGTCCATGCTGTAGTGCCTCTTTCTGAAATGTTTGGTTATGCAACTGATTTGCGTTCTGCGACTCAGGGTCGTGCTTCCTACTCCATGGAGTTCTTGAAGTACACTGATGCACCGCAAAACATTGCGAAAGCGATTATTGAATCTCGTAGCTAATTTTAAGTTACGACATAAATGTAATATGGTCCTGTTGATACAGGATTATTCTGAAAAGAAAGGAATATATCGTGGCAAAAGCTAAATTTGAACGTAATAAGCCTCACGTAAACGTGGGCACCATCGGTCACGTTGACCATGGTAAAACCACTCTGACTGCAGCTATCTCTCACGTACTGGCTAAGACCTACGGTGGTGAAGCTAAAGACTTCTCTCAAATCGATAACGCTCCAGAAGAGCGTGAGCGCGGTATTACCATCAATACCTCTCACATCGAATACGATACTCCAACTCGCCACTACGCACACGTAGACTGCCCAGGCCACGCTGACTATGTTAAAAACATGATCACTGGTGCTGCACAGATGGACGGCGCGATCCTGGTAGTAGCTTCTACTGACGGTCCAATGCCACAAACTCGTGAGCACATCCTGCTGTCTCGCCAAGTAGGCGTACCATTCATCATCGTATTCATGAACAAGTGTGACATGGTTGACGATGCTGAACTGTTAGAATTAGTAGAAATGGAAGTACGTGAACTGTTATCAGAATACGACTTCCCAGGTGATGACTTACCAGTTATCCAAGGTTCAGCTCTGAAAGCGCTAGAAGGCGAGCCAGAGTGGGAAGCTAAGATCATCGAATTAGCAGCGGCACTGGATTCTTACATTCCAGAACCAGAGCGTGATATCGATAAGCCATTCCTGATGCCAATCGAAGACGTATTCTCAATCTCTGGCCGTGGTACAGTAGTAACTGGTCGTGTTGAGCGTGGTATCGTACGTGTTGGTGACGAAGTAGAAATCGTTGGTATCCGTGCAACTACTAAGACAACCTGTACTGGTGTTGAAATGTTCCGTAAGCTGCTTGACGAAGGTCGTGCAGGTGAGAACTGTGGTATCCTGTTACGTGGTACTAAGCGTGATGACGTAGAACGTGGTCAAGTATTATCTAAGCCAGGTTCAATCAACCCACACACTACTTTTGAATCAGAAGTATACGTTCTGTCAAAAGAAGAAGGTGGTCGTCACACTCCATTCTTCAAAGGCTACCGTCCACAGTTCTACTTCCGTACAACTGACGTGACTGGAACTATCGAACTGCCAGAAGGCGTAGAGATGGTAATGCCAGGCGACAACATCAAGATGAAAGTCACTCTGATCTGCCCAATCGCGATGGACGAAGGTTTACGCTTCGCAATCCGTGAAGGTGGCCGTACAGTAGGTGCTGGTGTTGTAGCTAAGATTTTCGCTTAATCGCGAATTAGTTATAGTACTGAAAAAGGAAGCTTCGGCTTCCTTTTTTATTTTGGGCTGGCGTTATTCTGAAATTTGTGTAAAATACCCGCCAATCTGAAGTTGAATAGTCTTTTTGATGACTATTTACACAGCGGGCTTGAAATCTAATTTTAGATAAGTATAATGGCCCCCTCGTTAACCTAGGTTAGCGAATTAAATGATGAGTCAATGAATTCGTCATTATCATAGCGGCTCCGATTGGGAGTCGAACGGTTAAATCATCTCGCTCTGCTTTTCCAGTTGGGAAGAAGCTAGAGGGTGATTTTTTATGTGTCCATTTTAGGAGCTCTGGTCAATGCAGAACCAAAGAATCCGTATCCGCTTAAAAGGATTTGATCATCGCTTAATTGATCAGTCTACAGCGGAAATCGTTGAAACTGCTAAGCGTACAGGCGCCCAAGTACGTGGTCCAATTCCACTACCTACGCGCAAAGAGCGTTATACCGTTTTGATCTCTCCGCACGTTAATAAAGATGCTCGTGACCAGTACGAATTACGTACTCACAAGCGCCTGGTTGACATCGTAGAGCCAACTGAAAAGACTGTAGACGCTCTAATGCGTTTAGATCTTGCGGCTGGTGTCGACGTACAGATTAGCTTGGGTTAATTGAGATCCTTAGAAGAGGTTTGAGAGATGGCTATCGGTCTTATTGGTCGTAAAGTTGGTATGACTCGCATCTTCACTGAAGATGGTGTTTCTATACCTGTTACAGTAATTGAAGTTGCTGGCAACCGTGTTACTCAAGTGAAAACTTTAGAAACTGACGGTTACCGCGCGCTTCAAGTTACTACTGGTACCAAAAAAGCCAATCGCATCACTAAACCAGAAGCAGGTCACTTTGCCAAGAGCGGTGTTGAAGCCGGTCGTGGACTGTGGGAATTGCGTCTGGCAGACGGTGAAGGCGAAGGCATTGAAGTTGGTGCTGAGCTAAATGTAGGTATCTTCGCTGATGTAGCGAAAGTTGACGTTACTGGTCAATCTAAAGGTAAAGGCTTCCAAGGCGGCGTTAAGCGTTGGAACTTCCGTACTCAAGATATGACTCACGGTAACTCTTTGTCGCACCGTTCGAACGGTTCTATCGGTCAGAACCAAACGCCTGGTCGCGTATTTAAAGGCAAGAAAATGTCAGGCCACATGGGTGCCGAGCGTGTTACTACTCAAAATCTGGACGTTGTACGTGTAGATGTTGAACGTAACCTGCTACTGGTTAAAGGTGCTGTTCCGGGCGCAACTAACGGCGACCTGATCATCAAGCCTGCAGTTAAAGCTTAAGGTCTGAGGAGATAGTAATGGAATTGGTATTGAAAGACGCGCAAAGCGCTCTTGAAGTTTCCGAAACTACCTTCGGCCGTGACTTTAACGAGGCACTGGTTCATCAGGTAGTTGTAGCATACGCTGCAAACGCACGTCAGGGCACTCGTGCTCAAAAGACTCGTGCGGAAGTAACTGGCTCTGGCAAAAAGCCATGGCGCCAAAAAGGCACTGGCCGCGCTCGTGCGGGTGGTGTTAAGGGCCCAATCTGGCGTGGCGGTGGCGTAACTTTCGCTGCTAAAACTCAAGATCACAGCCAAAAAGTTAACAAGAAGATGTACCGCGGCGCGCTGAAAAGCATTCTGTCTGAGCTGGTACGTCAAGACCGTCTGGTTGTTGTTGAATCATTCAGCGTTGAAGCTCCTAAAACTAAAGAGCTGAAAGCTAAACTGAAAGCAATGAACTTAGAAGACGTGTTAATTGTGACTTCAGAAGTTGACGAGAATTTATTCTTAGCAGCTCGCAACCTGTACAAGGTTGACGTTCGTGACGTTGCAGGTCTAGACCCAGTAAGTCTGATCGCGTTCAACACAGTGCTTGTGACTGCTGATGCAGTTAAGCAAATCGAGGAGATGCTAGCATGATGATCCGCGAAGAACGTTTGCTAAAAGTAATTCTTGCACCTCACATCTCTGAAAAGAGCACTGTGAATGCTGAGAAGCACAACACTGTTGTTTTCCGCGTAGCTATCGATGCAACTAAAGCTGAAATCAAAGCTGCTGTTGCTAAGCTATTTGAAGTTGAAGTCGAATCAGTTCGCACTTTAGTGAGCAAAGGCAAAACTAAACGTACTGGTGGCCGTGCTGGCCGTCGTAGCGATTGGAAAAAAGCCTACGTGACTTTAGCTGCTGGTGCTGACATCGATTTCGTCGGCGGCGCTGAGTAAGCAAAGGAGAATTATCATGGCAGTTATTAAGTGTAAGCCAACCTCTCCAGGTCGTCGCCACGTTGTTAAAGTGGTGAACTCTGACCTGCACAAGGGTAAACCTTTTGCTGGCCTGTTGGCGAAAAAATCTAAAAGTGGTGGCCGTAACAACACTGGCCGTATCACTGTTCGTCACGTTGGTGGCGGTCACAAGCAGCATTACCGTTTAATCGACTTCAAACGCGATAAAGACGGTATCCCTGCAAAAATCGAGCGTCTGGAATACGATCCAAACCGTACTGCGCACATCGCTCTAGTACTGTATGCGGATGGTGAGCGTCGTTACATCCTTGCTGCTAAAGGCATGCAAGCTGGCGACAAGATCCAGTCTGGTGTTGAAGCCGAAATCAAAACCGGTAACGCAATGCCACTGCGCAACATTCCAGTAGGTTCTGTTGTGCACGCTGTAGAAATGAAGCCTGGTAAAGGTGCTCAGATCGCGCGTTCAGCGGGTGCTTATGTACAAGTTGTTGCTCGTGATGGCGCATATGCCACTTTACGTCTTCGCTCTGGCGAAATGCGCAAAGTGCCAGTTGATTGCCGCGCAACATTTGGTGAAGTTGGTAATGCCGAACACATGCTACGCCAGTTAGGTAAAGCAGGTGCTAAGCGCTGGAGAGGCGTTCGCCCAACAGTTCGCGGTGTTGCAATGAACCCAGTAGACCACCCACACGGTGGTGGTGAAGGCCGTACTTCTGGTGGTCGTCACCCAGTGACTCCATGGGGTGTGCCAACTAAGGGTTATAAGACTCGTAGTAACAAGCGCACTGACAAGTACATCGTACGTCGTCGTAATAAATAGTAAGAGGATTCGCCATGCCACGTTCTCTCAAGAAAGGTCCCTTCATTGACCTGCACTTGCTGAAGAAGGTAGAGAAAGCGATGGAAGCCGGTGACAAAAAGCCTATTAAGACTTGGTCACGTCGCTCAATGATCATTCCAAACATGATTGGTTTGACCATCGCTGTCCATAATGGTCGTCAGCACGTTCCTGTGTTCGTAACTGACGAAATGATCGGCCACAAACTTGGTGAATTCTCACCAACTCGCACTTATCGCGGCCATGCTGCTGATAAGAAAGCGAAGAAGCGTTAATACGGGAGGAATAAGATGGAAGTTTTAGCTAAACATCGTTTTGCCCGTACGTCTGCGCAGAAGGCTCGTCTGGTTGCCGATCAAATTCGTGGTTTGCCTGTTGCTAAGGCCCTCGAAATTTTGACTTTCAGCCCAAAGAAAGCCGCCGTACTGGTTAAAAAAGTACTTGACTCAGCTATCGCAAACGCCGAACACAACGAAGGCGCTGACATTGATGAGCTAAAAGTAGGCGCCGTCTTCGTTGACGAGGGTCCAACTATGAAGCGTATCATGCCACGTGCTAAAGGCCGCGCTGATCGTATCATGAAGCGTACCAGCCACATCACTGTGGTTGTATCAGATCGCTAGGAGAGAGCAATGGGACAGAAAGTACATCCTAATGGTATCCGTCTGGGTATCACCAAGCCTTGGATCTCTACCTGGTACGCAGATAAGTCAGATTATGCAAATAACCTGAACAGCGACTGGGAAGTGCGTAAGTATCTTGCAGACAAACTGCAAGCTGCATCAGTATCTAAGATTGTTATTGAACGCCCAGCGAAAAGCATCCGCGTTACTATTCACACTGCCCGTCCAGGCGTTGTGATCGGTAAGAAAGGTGAAGACGTTGAAGTATTGCGTGCTGCAGTTTCAAAACTGGCTGGCACTCCTGCTCAAATTAACATCGCTGAGATCCGTAAACCTGAGCTAGATGCCAAGTTAGTTGCTGACTCAATTGCACAGCAATTAGAGCGTCGTGTTATGTTCCGTCGCGCTATGAAGCGTGCGGTTCAAAACGCAATGCGTATTGGTGCTCAAGGTATCAAAGTTGAAGTTAGTGGCCGTTTAGGCGGTGCTGAGATTGCGCGCTCTGAGTGGTACCGTGAAGGTCGTGTACCTTTGCATACACTGCGTGCTGATATCGACTATTCAACCTCTGAAAGTCACACTCAATACGGTGTGATTGGTATTAAAGTTTGGATCTTCAAAGGTGAAGTTCTGGACGGAATGCTGCCACAGATTGAAGAGCCGAAACAGCAGCAACCTAAGCGCAAGCCTCGTGGTAAATAGGAGAGCCGGCAATGCTGCAACCTAAACGTATGAAGTTTCGCAAGATGTTCAAAGGCCGCAACCGCGGTCTAGCGAACGGTACCGAAGTTAGCTTTGGTACTTTTGGTCTGAAAGCAGTCGGCCGTGGTCGTTTAACTGCTCGTCAGATCGAATCTGCACGTCGTGCCATGACACGTCACATTAAGCGTCAGGGACAAATTTGGATTCGAGTTTTCCCGGACAAGCCAATTACCTCTAAGCCTCTTGAAGTGCGTATGGGTAAAGGTAAAGGTAACGTTGAATACTGGGTATGTCAGATTCAACCTGGTAAGGTTCTTTATGAGATGAATGGTGTTTCTGAAGTGATCGCTCGTGAAGCGTTTGCTTTAGCTGCTGCCAAGCTTCCAATTAAGACTACCTTCGTAACTAAGACGGTGATGTAATGAAAGCGAGCGAACTAAGAGAAAAGAGCGTTGAAGAATTGAACGCTGAACTACTTGGTCTGCTGCGTGAGCAGTTCAACCTGCGTATGCAACACGCCACTGGTCAGTTGACTCAGACTCATCAACTGAAATTAGTGCGCCGTAACATTGCGCGCGTTAAGACCATTATTACTTCTAAGGCGGGTGCATAATGTCTGATAAAATCCGTACTTTGCAAGGTCGTGTGACAAGCAACAAAATGGATAAAACCATTACTGTAGCTATCGAACGCCAAGTGAAACACCCAATCTATGGGAAGTACATTAAGCGTACGACTAAGATCCATGCACACGATGAAGCTAATCAGTGCAACGAAGGCGATGTAGTAGCGATCCGCGAATGTCGTCCTCTGTCTAAGACTAAATCTTGGACTCTGGTTGAAGTAGTATCAAAGGCCTAATTGTATTAGGTATTTAGGTAAACGGCTCCAGTATTTGGGGCCGTTTGTTTTTTAATACTATACATTCCATATTTATGGTGTTATATTTGCGCGCCATTTTTGACTAAATTCAAAGCAAAAATGGTGTTTATAGTCCCAATTGTGGGAATTGTGTAGTAACGATAGCGGAGCACTTAAAATGATCCAAATGCAATCGACTCTTGACGTCGCATGTAACAGCGGCGCACGCAGAGTTCAGTGTATTAAGGTCTTGGGTGGCTCTCATCGTCGTTATGCCGGTATCGGCGACATCATCAAGGTTTCTGTTAAAGAAGCAATTCCTCGCGCTAAAGCGAAGAAAGGTGATGTGTATAACGCGGTGGTAGTCCGTACTAAGAAAGGCGTACGTCGTCCAGACGGTTCTGTCATTCGCTTCGATCGGAATGCAGCAGTTCTTCTGAACAACAACCTGCAGCCGATTGGCACTCGTATCTTTGGACCAGTGACACGTGAATTGCGCTCTGAGCAGTTCATGAAGATTGTCTCGCTGGCACCAGAAGTACTGTAAGGAGCTTCAAAATGGCAGCTAAAATCCGTCGTCAAGACGAAGTAATCGTATTAGCAGGTAAAGACAAGGGCAAACGCGCTAAAGTTGCTCAAGTATTACCTACTGGTAAGTTAATTGTTGAAGGCATCAATCTTGTCAAGAAACACCAAAAGCCAAACCCACAACTGGGTGTAGCCGGTGGTATTGTTGAGAAAGAAGCACCGATTCAAGCATCAAATGTTGCGATCTTTAACCCTGTCACTGGCAAGGCGGATCGTGTTGGTTTCCGATTTGAAGACGGCAAAAAAGTTCGTTTCTTTAAATCGAACAGTGAACTCGTTAAGTAACTGGAGTAAACGATGGCGAAACTGCATGATAAATATCAAGAGACTGTTGTCGCTGAACTGACTAAAAAGTTCGGTTATACCAGTGTCATGCAAGTCCCTCGGATTGAGAAAATCACCCTGAACATGGGTGTTGGCGAAGCCGTTGCAGACAAAAAAGTTATGGAACATGCTGTTCGTGACATGACTGCAATCGCTGGTCAAAAACCAGTAGTGACTGTTGCTCGTAAATCAGTTGCTGGTTTTAAAATCCGTGAAGGCTACCCTATTGGCTGTAAAGTGACCCTGCGCGGTGAGCGTATGTGGGAATTCTTAGAGCGTTTAGTTGACATCGCAATCCCACGTATTCGTGACTTCCGTGGTCTGAGCGCTAAAGCGTTCGACGGCCGTGGTAACTACGCAATGGGCGTGCGTGAGCAGATCATTTTCCCAGAAATCGATTACGATAAAATCGATAAAATTCGCGGTATGGATATTGTTATCACTACCTCTGCGAATTCTGACGAAGAAGGTCGTGCTTTGTTAGACGCTTTTAACTTCCCATTCAAGAAATAAGGGTAGCGTAATGGCAAAAACATCAATGAAAGCACGTGAAGCAAAGCGTGCACAGCTCGTAGCTAAGTTCGCTGAAAAGCGCGCTGCTCTGAAAGCAATTATTGCAAATCCAGCTTCTTCAGACGAAGACCGTTGGGATGCAGTATTAAAGCTGCAAGCTCTACCACGTGATTCCAGCGCATCGCGTCAACGCAATCGTTGTAATCAAACTGGTCGCCCACATGGTTTCCTGCGTAAGTTCGGTTTAAGCCGTATCAAGTTACGTGAAGCAACCATGCGTGGTGAAGTTCCTGGCCTGCGTAAGGCTAGCTGGTAAGCACTTGTCACGGAGTAAGCTAATATGAGCATGCAAGATCCTATTGCGGATATGTTAACCCGTATTCGTAACGGCCAAGCTGCTAACAAAGTATCTGTGAAGATGCCTTCTGCTAAGCTGAAAGTCGCTATCGCGAAACTGCTTAAAGAAGAAGGTTACATCGCTGATTACGCCGTAGCAGATGAAGCCAAGCCTGAACTGGAAATCACTTTAAAGTATTTCCAAGGCCAACCAGTCGTTGAGACTATCCAGCGCGTAAGCCGTCCTGGTCTTCGTATTTACAAAGGTAAAAACGAGTTACCAAAAGTGATGGGCGGACTGGGTGTCGCAATTGTGTCCACTTCTAAAGGCCTGATGACTGATCGTGCCGCCCGCCTTGCAGGCATGGGTGGCGAGGTTATCTGCTACGTAGCATAAGGAGCTAGGAATGTCTCGTGTAGCAAAAGCACCAGTATCTATTCCAGCTGGCGTAGAGGTGACCTTAAACGAACAGACCCTGACCGTCAAAGGCGCGAAAGGAAGTCTGACTCGAGTGATCAACAATGCGGTCAATGTTGTTATTGAAGATGGCGTGATCAAGTTCCTACCTGTTGAAGGCGCTGTTGGCGCTTGGGCACAGGCTGGTACCACACGTGCATTAGTAAACAACATGGTTGTTGGTGTATCTCAAGGTTTTGAGCGTAAGTTAAAGTTAGTTGGCGTTGGTTACCGTGCGAAGCTCGTCGGTTCTGACATTGACCTGACTTTAGGTTTCTCTCATCCGTTAGTACACAAACTGCCCGCAGGCGTTACTGCAGAGTGTCCAAGCCAAACTGACATCGTCCTACGTGGCGTTGATAAGCAGTTAATTGGCCAAGTCGCTGCTGAGATTCGCGGATACCGTCCACCAGAGCCATACAAAGGCAAGGGTGTTCGCTATGACGACGAAGAAGTACGCCGTAAAGAGGCTAAGAAGAAGTAGGTAACGCGATATGGATAAGAAAACATCTCGCTTACGTCGCGCTATTCGCGCTCGTAAGAAGATCCAAGAGCTGGGCGTGAACCGTCTGGTTGTACATCGTACACCGCGTCACATTTATGCTCAGGTGATCAATCCTGAAGCTCAGGTGGTGGCAGCTGCTTCAACCGTGGAAAAAGCGGTTAAAGAGCAACTGAAGAGTACCGGTAACGTAGACGCGGCTAAAGCAGTAGGTAAATTTATTGCTGAACGCGCGATCGAGAAAGGCGTAACGACTGTTGCGTTCGATCGTTCTGGTTTCAAGTATCACGGTCGTGTAGCTGCTCTGGCAGATGCTGCTCGTGAAGCTGGCCTCCAGTTCTAAGGGGTTATAAAAATGGCTAAATTAGAAGCTCAGCAAAAAGACGATCTGCAAGAGAAATTAATTGCAGTTAATCGTGTTTCTAAAGTAGTTAAGGGCGGTCGTATCTTTAGCTTCACTGCACTAACAGTAGTGGGTGATGGTAACGGTAAGGTCGGCTATGGCTATGGTAAAGCGCGCGAAGTTCCAGCAGCGATTCAAAAAGCTATGGAAAAAGCCCGTCGTAACATGGTGACCGTTGAGTTGAATGCAGGCACTCTGCATCACCCAGTTAAAGGTCGTCATACTGGTTCACGTGTATACATGCAACCAGCATCACAGGGTACCGGTATTATCGCCGGTGGCGCAATGCGTGCCGTATTAGAAGTAGCAGGCGTTCATAACGTTCTGTCAAAAGCATACGGTTCTACTAACCCGATCAACATCGTTCGCGCGACTGTAGATGCTCTGGTGCACATGAAGTCACCTTCGCAAATCGCAGCTAAGCGTGGCCTGAATGTTGACGAAATTCGGGGGTAATGCACCATGGCAACTAAAACTGTAAAAGTTACTCAGACTAAAAGTGCTATCGGTCGTTTACCAAAGCACCGTGCGACCTTAACTGGTCTTGGTCTGCGTCGCATTGGTCACACTGTTGAATTAGAAGATACTCCTTCAGTTCGCGGTATGATCAACAAGGTCTACTACATGGTTAAGGTGGAGGATTAATAGATGCGTTTAAATACTCTATCTCCAGCTGCAGGCGCTAAGCATGCACCAAAGCGTGTAGGCCGTGGTATGGGTTCAGGCTTAGGTAAAACTGCTGGTCGTGGTCACAAAGGCCAAAAATCTCGTAGCGGTGGCGGTGTACGCCCAGGCTTCGAGGGTGGTCAGATGCCACTTAAGATCCGTTTACCTAAATTTGGTTTTACCTCGCGTCGCGCTATGGTAACAGCTGAAGTTCGTGTACTCGAACTGGCTAAAGTTAACGGTGATGTTATCGACTTAAACGCTCTGAAAGATGCGAACGTTATTACTCGCAACATCCAGTTTGCGAAAATCGTTCTTTCAGGTACCATTGAGCGCCCAGTGACCGTAAAAGGTCTGAAGGTAACCAAAGGTGCACGTGCAGCGATTGAAGCTGCTGGCGGTAAGATCGAGGAATAATACGTCGATGGCAAAACCAGGACTTGATTTAAAAAGCGCGAAAGGTGGACTTTCTGAGTTGAAAGCTCGCCTCCTGTTCGTGATTGGTGCGATTATCGTCTTTAGAGCCGGTTCGTTTGTGCCAATTCCTGGTATTGACGCAGCTGTATTAGCAGAGCTGTTTGCTCAGCAAAAAGGTACCATCCTTGGCATGTTTAACATGTTCTCGGGTGGTGCTCTTTCCCGTGCTTCTATCTTTGCATTAGGTATCATGCCGTATATTTCGGCGTCGATTATCATGCAGTTATTGACTGTTGTGCATCCTGCACTCGCTGAATTGAAAAAAGAAGGCGAGTCTGGACGTAAAAAAATCAGTCAGTATACACGTTGGGGTACGTTGGTGCTGGGTACATTCCAGTCGATCGGTATTGCAACAGGGTTACCAAACTTAGTCCCTGGCCTTGTGGTCAACATTGGATTCGGTTTCTACTTTGTAGCGGTTGTGAGCTTAGTAACAGGAACCATGTTCCTCATGTGGCTAGGTGAGCAAATTACCGAACGAGGTATAGGTAACGGTATCTCGATTTTAATTTTCGCAGGTATTGTTGCTGGATTACCTTCCGCTATCGGCCAAACGGCTGAGCAGGCGCGTCAAGGTGACCTGAATGTGTTAGTATTGTTGTTGCTCGCGGTAATTATTTTTGCTGTGACTTATTTCGTGGTGTTTGTAGAACGTGGTCAACGTCGTATCGTCGTTAACTACGCTAAGCGCCAGCAAGGCCGTAAGGTGTTCGCTGCGCAATCTACTCACTTGCCGCTGAAAATAAACATGGCGGGTGTAATTCCCCCAATTTTTGCGTCAAGCATCATTTTGTTCCCAGGCACACTGGCTCAGTGGTTTGGTCAAAATGAGTCTATGTCATGGTTAAGTGATTTTTCACTGGCTGTGTCACCAGGACAACCGCTTTACTCATTATTGTATGCAGCAGCGATTATCTTCTTCTGTTTCTTCTATACTGCGTTGGTATTTAACCCACGTGAAACAGCAGATAACCTGAAGAAGAGTGGTGCATTCATCCCTGGGATCCGTCCTGGAGAACAGACTTCGCGTTACATTGATAAAGTAATGACTCGCCTGACATTAGCTGGCGCGTTATACATTACCTTTATCTGTTTAATTCCGGAGTTCATGTTAATTGCGTGGAAAGTACAGTTCTATTTTGGCGGTACTTCACTACTAATTATGGTAGTCGTAATCATGGACTTCATGGCTCAGGTTCAGACCCATATGATGTCACATCAGTATGAGTCTGTGATGAAGAAAGCTAACCTAGTAAACAAAGCGAACTTAGATCGCTTTGGTCGCTAAGTAGCTTTACGGAGTGATGAAATGAAAGTTCGAGCTTCCGTGAAGAAGATCTGCCGTAACTGCAAGATCGTCAAGCGTAGTGGCGTTGTACGCGTTATCTGTGTTGAACCAAAACACAAACAGCGTCAAGGCTAATAGAAAGATTGTTCAGCCCAATGTTGGGCTGAACAAAATATTGTTTGCAAATCTGTCAACTGTCGAGTATCCTTTCGGGCTTTTCGCAGTTGGCCTTTAACTTAAGGAGTGCATAGTGGCCCGTATCGCTGGCATTAACATTCCTGATCAAAAGCATACAGTCATCGCATTGACTGCAATTTTCGGCATCGGCCGTACTCGCGCTAGAGCAATCTGCGCGGCTACAGCAATTGCTGAAACTGCTAAGATCAAGGAATTGAGCGAAGCTCAAATCGACACCCTACGCGAAGAAGTTGCCAAATACTTAGTAGAAGGTGACTTACGTCGTGAGATTTCTATGAACATCAAGCGTCTTATGGATCTTGGTTGTTATCGTGGTCTCCGCCATCGTCGTAGCCTGCCTCTTCGTGGGCAACGTACTAAGACCAATGCGCGTACGCGTAAAGGTCCACGTAAACCAATCAAGAAGTAACGGGAAGGTAGACAATGGCTAAAGTTCCGTCACGTTCTCCGCGTAAGCGCGTACGTAAACAGGTTGCAGATGGCATGGCTCATATCCATGCTTCTTTCAACAACACAATTGTCACCATTACAGATCGTCAAGGTAATGCGTTGTCATGGGCTACTTCAGGTGGTTCAGGTTTCCGTGGTTCACGTAAATCTACTCCATTTGCTGCACAGGTAGCTGCTGAGCGTGCAGGTGCTGCTGCTCAAGACTACGGTTTAAAAAACCTTGAAGTGTTTGTGAAGGGTCCAGGTCCAGGTCGTGAATCAGCCATTCGTGCGCTGAACGCTGTTGGTTACAAAATTACCAACATTACCGATGTGACGCCGATCCCTCATAATGGTTGTCGTCCTCCTAAAAAGCGTCGTGTATAACGCGTTTCATTAGGATAGTTGGAGAAAGATCATGGCAAGATACTTGGGTCCCAAGCTCAAGCTCAGCCGCCGAGAAGGTACTGACCTTTTCTTAAAAAGCGGTGTGAGAGCAATCGATTCAAAGTGTAAACTGGAATCAGCACCTGGACAGCATGGCGCTCGTAAGCCACGTCTGTCAGAGTACGGTTTACAGTTACGCGAAAAACAAAAAGTTCGTCGTATTTACGGTGTGTTAGAAAAACAATTCCGTAACTACTACAAAGAGGCTGCACGTCTGAAAGGCAACACTGGTGAGAACCTGTTGCAACTTTTAGAAACTCGTTTAGATAACGTTGTTTATCGTATGGGTTTCGGTGCGACTCGTGCAGAATCACGTCAGCTAGTGAGCCATAAGTCAGTTATGGTAAACGGTCGTGTTGTTAACATTCCGTCATTCAAAGTGTCTGCGAATGATGTTGTAAGCATCCGTGAAAAGTCACGTACTCAAGCTCGTATCAAAGCAGCTTTAGAAGTGGCAGCTCAACGCGAGAAGCCTACATGGGTTGAAGTCGACAGCGCGAAAATGGAAGGTGCTTTCAAGCGTATTCCAGAACGTAGCGATTTGTCTGCGGAAATTAACGAACAGCTGATCGTCGAGCTTTACTCTAAGTAAGGCTAACAAACAAGAGAGGACACAATGCAGGGTTCTGTTACAGAATTTCTTAAACCGCGTCTCGTTGATATCGAGCAGGTTAACTCAACACGTGCCAAGGTTACTTTGGAACCGCTTGAGCGTGGTTTCGGCCACACTTTAGGTAACGCGTTGCGTCGCATCCTATTGTCGTCTATGCCCGGCTGCGCGGTTACCGAAGTCGAGATTGACGGCGTACTGCACGAATACAGCAGTAAGGAAGGCGTACAAGAAGATATCCTTGAAATCTTGCTGAACCTGAAAGGGTTAGCAGTGACTATCGAGGGTAAAGACGAGGCTATGCTTACATTAAGCAAGTCCGGCGCAGGCCCTGTCATCGCAGCAGATATCACGCATGATGGTGATGTCACTATCGTGAATCCTGATCATGTTATCTGTCATTTAACAGGTAACAATGATATCAGCATGCGTATTCGCGTTGAGCGTGGTCGTGGTTATGTGCCAGCATCTGCTCGTGCACAGACTGAAGACGATGATCGCCCAATCGGCCGCTTGCTGGTTGATGCTTCTTTCTCGCCAGTTGCACGTATTGCCTACAATGTAGAAGCAGCTCGTGTGGAACAGCGTACTGACTTGGATAAACTCGTTATCGATATGACCACTAACGGTACTATCGATCCTGAGGAAGCTATCCGTCGTTCTGCAACCATCTTAGCTGAACAGCTGGATGCGTTTGTTGAGCTGCGCGACGTGACTGAGCCAGAAATGAAAGAAGAGAAGCCGGAGTTCGATCCGATTCTGTTGCGTCCTGTCGACGATTTAGAGCTAACTGTACGTTCGGCTAACTGTTTGAAAGCCGAAGCGATTCATTACATCGGAGATCTGGTACAGCGTACTGAAGTTGAGCTGCTGAAGACCCCTAACTTAGGTAAGAAATCTCTTACTGAAATTAAGGACGTTTTAGCTTCTCGCGGACTGTCGTTAGGTATGCGTCTGGAAAACTGGCCTCCAGCTAGTTTAGCAGACGACCTATAAGTCTCAGGTTTGTACAGATTTAGGTTATAAGGATTAGGTCATGCGCCATCGTAAGAGTGGTCGTCAACTTAACCGCAACAGCAGCCACCGCCAAGCTATGTTCCGTAACATGGCAAGCTCACTGGTTCGTCATGAGATCATCAAGACAACCGTAGCTAAAGCGAAAGAACTGCGTCGCGTAGTTGAGCCTCTGATAACACTTGCTAAGAGTGACAGCGTTGCAAACCGTCGTTTAGCGTTTGCACGTACTCGCGACGCTGAAGTCGTAGGTAAGTTATTCACTGAATTGGGTCCACGTTACCAGGAACGTCCTGGTGGCTACACCCGTATCCTTAAGTGCGGTTTACGTGCTGGTGATAAAGCCCCAATGGCTTACATCGAGCTAGTAGGTCGTCCAGAAGCTGCTCAAGCTGTTGAAGTTGAAGCTGCTGAGTAATTAAGGTTACAAAGATTGAAAAACCGGGCTCTAAGCCCGGTTTTTTTGTTTTTAGCGTTTCTTCTTTAATCAACCCAAGTCGTTTGTTTCTCAATTTCCTTTGGCAGTTTGAGTTGCCATTTCTTTATCGCTGCACGGCTAAATCGATATTGGCCAAGAGCATCCGTGATAGGGAAGATGTTCTCAGGCTTTTCTCCTGTGAGTATTCTAAGGGCCATGTCCGCAGCGATTGAGCCATGATGATAGCCATCGAGCACATAGCCACCTAGATTGCCATTGGCATAGATGCTAAATCCCCAAAAGCCGAAATTCGGCACCGGCGTGTGGTTAGCAATCCATTCGAGCAAGTTATCGGCATCCACTGATTGATCGTGTTCATCTCTGACTGCGTGATACAGCGCCACTACAATTGCACTATAACCATTATCCTTTGCCGCTCTGACTTGTTGTTGCCACTCTGCTAATTGGGCTAGCTGGAGAATGTGAACTTCGATATCACTTAACATGCTTGATGGTTGCTTACTGATGTACTCGGCCGCGATTTTCGAAGTATTGCTGCCATCGAAGAGCACTAGGATTTTACGATGCTTGGCTTGTGGCAATAATCTCTCGAGTAAGAGTAAGGAACGCTTGAGTAAGGGGCGCTCTAGCACGCCTGTGAAGCGTCTATGTTCATTTAAATGGTATTCCCGAGGATTCATATTCACCTCGAGGTAAACCACGGGAATTTGGCCGTGATTGAGGCGTTTATGGAGATAATGAACGGCGTTGTCATCGGCAAGGATCACAAGTTGTGGTTGTTGCTCCACAATAAATTGCCAAGCGAGTTCTGCACGCTCGGCGTAGCGCTCTTTAGCTAAGCGCTTAGTGTCCATCTCAAAGTGGCTAACTTGATGTTGTGGTGTCAGTTTATCGGTAATGGCTTGATAGTATTCTTTATCCCACTGATAGCCTTGATGGTAACTTTCGATAACCACCACTTTAGCAGCGTAGAGCATCAGCGGGTGACTGGTGAGCATTAGGAGTAGCAACAGTCGCCATCTTTTGTTAAATGGCTTAATCACATTCATAGACAGCGTCCTGCTGGAAAACTGTCTTGAGTATAGTTCAGCCGTTAATTGTGAATGGACAATAAAAAAGCCTCCGAAGAGGCTCTTTGTTTATCTAAATTTACAGCATGGCGATTATTGCGCCGCCGATTTTTGCTGGCTGTAATCTAACTTTTCATGTTTTTGGCCCATGGCTTCGGCCACTTCTGGCGGCATGTAGTTTTCGTCATGCTTAGCCAGTACTTCGGTTGCGGCCAATTTGCCGTCTTCACCTAATACACCTTGTGCCACAATACCTTGGCCTTCGCGGAACAGATCCGGCAGCAGATCGTCATAGGTCACGAGAATTTCGCCACCTAATGAGTCATGCACGGCAAATTGCACGTGCAGGCTGTTTGGATCGCGCACCATAGAACCAACCGTTACCATACCGCCTACGCGAATACGTTGGCCCGCTTCGGGTTTAACACCGGTATCGGTTTTACCGTGTACGATCTCCGACGGTGTATAGAATAAGTTTAAGTTGGAGTTCAGCGCATACAGCAGAAGCGAAGCAATCGCGGCTACGCCACCGATTAATGCTACAGCTAACGTCAGTCTCTTTTTGCGTCTTGGGTTCACGATTTGGTACTCCTAGTCTCTTTAAGGCGTTCTTCGCGGTTCATCTTCTTCGCGATTTCAATCAGTACTTTGCGCTTTTGGCGCGCACTAGTGATGATCAGCGTCGATAAACAGAAGAAGGTCACGCCATAGGCAAGCCATACATAAAAGGCATAGCCACCCATGTTAAAAAAATCACTGATAGAATCGAATTGCATTATTTGACCTCCTCAGCTTTGGCAAGTTCACGCACCCAAGGGCGCATGCCGTTTCTTGCTAAGATTTCTGCTCTAAATCTCACAATAGTGATAGCCCCTATCATAAGGCCGAAACCTAAAATATTGATTAAAAGTGGGTACAACATTTCACTCGACATAGTCGATTTAGAGGTAATTTTAATGGTGGACGGTTGGTGCAGTGAGCTCCACCATTCCACAGAGTATTTGATGATCGGAATGTTGATCACGCCGACGATCGCTAAGATCCCTGCTGCACGTGCTGCCAGCACTTTGTCTTCGAAGGAAGCATAGAGCGAGATAACGCCCAAGTAGAGGAATAGCAGAACTAATTCAGACGTTAGACGCGCATCCCATACCCACCAAGTCCCCCACATGGGCTTACCCCAAGTCGCACCAGTAAAGAGGGCGATAAAGGTAATCACGGCACCAATAGGTGCAATGGATGCGGCGGCCCAATCAGCCAGTTTAATTTGCCATACGAGGCCGATAAATGCGGCTGTCGCCATACCCATGTAGGCGGCCATTGACATTGAGGCTGCTGGAACATGGATAAAGATAATCCGGTAGCTGTCGCCCTGTTGATAATCTGTTGGAGCAAACATTAATCCCCATACCGTGCCGACGGCAATAAAAAGGCAGGCTAAGGTGGCAAACCATGGAAATAATGTTCCTGATAATTTGTAAGCGCGCTCAGGATCCGCGTAAGGGTGTAACCATTTCCACATTTTAGTTAGTACTCACTCGCAGAGATGCACCAATTGCAAAGGGTGCTAAGGTTAACGAACCGATCAACATGGCGCCAATTATAGCGAGCTGACCATCATAGGGTAAATTCATTCCTGCAGCATCTATGGCGCTGGTCGCGAAAATCAGCACAGGAATATAAAGTGGTAAAATAAGCAGACTCAGTAACACGCCGCCTTTACGCAGACCCACGGTTAGGGCCACACCAATTGCGCCTAAGAGGGATAATACTGGTGTGCCCAGTGCGAGTGTTGCAATCAGCGCACCATAACTGTTGGCGTCTAAATTGAGCAGCACCGCCAGCAAGGGCGCGATAATAATCAGTGGCACGCCAGTCAGTAGCCAGTGGGCTAATACTTTGGCCAATACCAATACCGAGAGTGGCTGTGGGCTGAGTAGCATTTGCTCTAAGCTGCCATCGCTAAAGTCGGCTTTAAATAGACGCTCGAGTGAAAGCATAGACGCCAGTAATGCCGCAACCCAAATAATCCCAGGAGCAATACGGGCTAGCATTTGTGGTTCAGGACCAATTCCCAAAGGGAATAGAGTCACAACCATGATGAAGAATAACAAGGGATTAAAGATATCGCCGCGGTGACGAATGGCGATTTTTAGATCCCGCTGCAGTAATGTTAAAAACGCTTGGGTAAAGCTGATGCCTCTTTTCATTATGCCAAACCTTATACGAAGCGATAATCTAGACGAATTTTACGAAGCCTATCATCTTTGATAATGCCCATATCTTGGTGAGTGGTGAGGATCACGCAGCCACCATTATCCGCATGTTGAATAAATAACTGTTCAAGCTCTTCGACACCTCTTTTATCGATTGCGGTAAAAGGCTCATCGAGGATCCACACTTTACAGTCATTGTGCCAGAGTCTGGCTAGTGCTGTACGGCGGTGTTGACCAGCGGATAAATGCCCGGCGAGAGCTTCCTCAAACCCGGCTAAATTCACTTTAGCGAGAATGGCGGAAGTATCGAAATCATCATAGCCACTGATTCTTAAATTGAAGTTAAGGTTTTCTTCAGCGGTTAATTCGGATTTCACCCCGGCAAGATGGCCTAAATACAATAGGTCTTCGTTATATTCGTCGCGGCAACGGTTAATATCTTCATTGAGATAAAAAGTTTGTCCAGCGTAGGGACGAGATAAGCCTGCCAATATACGTAATAAACTGGTTTTGCCGGCGCCATTTGGGCCTTCGATCTGGACGATATCGCCAGCATTAATATCAAAACTTAATTCATCAAACAGGATGCGTTCTTCGCGGATACATGTCAGCTTGCTCGCCGATACCAGTGTGTTTACTGAAGTTATATTTGTCACTGAACCCTCTATCTCAAGCCGGAAGGAAACACAAGTGATTCTAACACAAACGATATTGCGGGGTTTACACTTGCTTAATACTAGATGTCAGCAATTTGATGTGGTTCCAATAACCGCAATATTTCTCGAACTAATCGAACTTTTTTAATACTTGCTAATATATTAACGAATTTGTCACGCTTGTCGCCTTATATCATTTGTGCTGAGATTCTAATCACAAAAAGATGAGATTTATTGAAGTTTGTAGTAATCTTAGTTCGCTATAATGAGTCTGCCTCAAAGGGCAGCGAGAGCTTTGTACGTATTTGCATTAGGAACATTGAACATGAAAAAACTGTTAGCAATGACTGCAGTCGCTGCTTTGACTATGTCAGTCAACGTTTCAGCTCAAGATGCTGAAGCTATTTTCAACAAGGCATGTACCGTATGCCACAGCATGGGTGTTGCTGGTGCTCCAAAGGCGCACAACGCTGCTGAGTGGGAACCACGCTTAGCAAAAGGTATGGACACTCTGTTACACAGTGTAAAAACTGGCTTAAACGCAATGCCACCAGGTGGTATGTGTACTGATTGTACTGACGAAGATTACAAAGCAGCTATCGAGTTTATGTCTAAAGCTCAGTAATTTTTGCAGTGTTAAAAAAACCGGCATTAGCCGGTTTTTTTATGTCTGCGCTAAGCCGAAACTTAGCGCTAGGTGCGGATAATTTATTGCACTTGGGTATCTAACACTAAGCTTGCAGTGTCACCCACATTCACTTTGCTGACCTTGCCTTGAATATCACCTGCTTGAGGTTTGATATTGCCATGCTTAGACAACACCGCAATCACTTCAACACTCGCAGTTTGGCTCAGTTTCACATCGCCACCCATACCCGTGCTGTCATCGAGCGTTACTGTTACCGGTAAAGATTTTGCGCTCACCTTAGTTGCCGCTAATGGCACTTTAGGACCTTCAGTAGCACGGGCGAAGACGAAGATAGTGTCATCAGGGCCAGCTTGTGCGGCCAGTTCAGGTGAAATTGAAATCGCAATACTTACAGACTTAGTCGCAACTTTTGCCTGCTTGTGGACATCATCGTTTGGCATGCCAGCGGTTTCGCCTTGCATACGCAGGTTTGCCGTTTCAATGGCATTCATCAGCGCGGCACGGTCTACATCGGTGCGGTCGCTATTGAGAATGGTTTGCCATGAATCAATGGCTTTTTGATAGTTAGCGGTGAAGAAAGCATCCATACCCACGAGCAGTAAGGTTGATGGATCCTGTGGATCTAATGCTAAAGATTCATCGATTAAGGCTTGAATTTGCGGTGTCATTTGCTGACCCGCTTTATAGTACAAGGCTGTTGCTTTTGGACCAATTAATTCAGCGTGTTTACCGACTAATTCCATCACCTTATCGAAGGCTGCTACAGCTTTATCGAATTGGTTAGCAGAGATATAAGCGTGACCTAGGCTGAACCAAGCTTGGCTGTTTTCAGGTTCGGCTTGTATTTGAGCTTCCATCATCTGTACGCGCTGCGCCATGATTTGCGCCGCGTCCATACCCGCATGTGGGTTAGCAGGTTGAGTGTTGCCGATATTCTCAAAGGCACCCAAGTGCTGATAGAGGTAACCTGAAATCGCAATCAAGCAGACCGACATGACCGATGGCCATAAAATGCTCTTAGGTTTGATCTGGTTGACGAGTGAATCATCGCTCGCTTGTTTGATGTCTTGGAGCAGGCTGATTTCTAGCTCTTTCTTCAGCGCATCAAATTCAGCTTGGTCGAGCAGTTCTTCATTGAGTTCTTTCTCAAGAGTGGCAAGACGTTCATTGAACAATTCAAGGTTAGTTTGTCTGCGAACGCCGGCTTCTTCAGTGCGTAACAACTTTTGCTGTCTGAAATGCGGGATCCAGATCAGCGTTAAGCTGACCAACACAACAAGCGCAATAAAAATCCAAAATGTCGTCATTGTTTCTATATTCACTTTAGTTTGCATAAAAGCGGTTGTTACCGCCGGCTTGGAAGCAAGATTATACGTAAAGATTATTCATTGAACAGTAATATAAGACCTTCAACGCAGTGAAAACTGAGAGTTGGGCACTGGTTCACAAATTGATCCATCAGGTAAATTTTGTATGAAACTTAAGGCTCATTTATCTGTCACATGCAAAACTGTAGGCCTGTGATGGCTCCATTTCGACAAAAATCGAGAATGAGACAAGTCACCCAGTTTTGTATGAAAGAGGCAGACAGGAACAATAGCAAATACTAAAATGAACAAAATTTCGTGCATTTGTGTGAACAGCATGTTGTGCGTTGGTCTAGAGTCTTTCTAAATCAACATATTATTAGAGACTGAGGAAAACCCATGATCCCAGAACTTGGACACTTTTCGCTGATTATAGGAGTGGCATTCGCCTTCTTATTAGTCAGCGTTCCCCTTATAGGTGTTGCCCGTAAAGACCAATATCTAGTGAGGTATGCTTGGCCGTTAACCTACGGAATGTTCTTTTTTATCGCTTTATCCGTAGTATCTCTTGGTTACAGCTTCGCCGTTGATGACTTCTCCGTTGCCTATGTGGCACATCACTCGAACTCCCAGTTACCTATCTTCTTTAAGATTGCGGCCGTATGGGGCGGTCATGAAGGGTCACTGCTGTTCTGGGTGTTTGCGCTATCGACCTGGGCGGCTTCGGTTGCCTTATTCAGTAAAGGCTTAGAAGAAGTGTTCACCGCTAGGGTTTTAGCGGTACTGGCGCTGATCGTGATTGGCTTCAGCTTATTTATGCTACTCACCTCTAGCCCATTTGAACGCCTATTCCCAATGCCAGCCGAAGGTCGTGACTTAAACCCAATGCTGCAGGACGTGGGCTTAATCTTCCATCCACCTATGCTGTACTTAGGTTATGTGGGCTTCTCGGTAAGCTTCGCGTTTGCGATTGCCGCTCTCATGAGTGGTCACCTTGACTCTGCTTGGGCACGTTGGTCACGTCCTTGGACCTTAGCCGCTTGGATTTTCCTCACAGGCGGTATTGCATTAGGTTCTTGGTGGGCATACTACGAATTGGGCTGGGGCGGCTGGTGGTTCTGGGATCCCGTAGAAAACGCTTCCTTTATGCCTTGGTTAGTCGGTACAGCATTAGTGCATTCACTGATCGTGACCGAAAAACGTGGTGCGTTCCGTAACTGGACCGTATTACTGTCTATCTTCGCGTTCTCTTTAAGCTTACTCGGCACCTTTATCGTGCGTTCTGGTGTATTGACTTCAGTACACTCGTTTGCAGCCGATCCAAGCCGCGGTATGTTCATTCTGTTACTACTGGGTCTAGCGATTGGTGGTTCACTCACGCTGTTCGCCTTCCGCGCCAGTGAAATGAGCAGCCCTGCACGTTTCGAGCTGAAATCAAAAGAAACCATGCTGTTAGTCTGTAACGTGTTACTCACGGTTGCAGCGGGTACTGTGTTGTTAGGAACTCTATATCCACTGCTGATCGATGCCTTAGGCATGGGTAAGATTTCTGTTGGACCTCCATACTTCAACGCTGTGTTTGTGCCTATCGTCCTTGTACTGTTTGGCTTTATGGGTGTCGGTCCAATCATCCGTTGGAAGAAATCCAAAGCCGGTGAGCTCAAGCGTCAATTACTGGTGCCAGCATTAGTCTCTGCAGCGATTGGTATCGTGACACCATTTATTGTTGATGGTGCGTTTAATGCTTGGGTTGCCTGTGGTATCGCTGCCGCGTCTTGGATTGTGTTAGCGACGGCAAGAGCCGCTTATAACATCGTTAAGCCAAAAGACGGCGAAGTGAGCGTGGCACGTATGGGCCGCAGCGAGCTAGGGATGATCTTAGCCCACTTAGGTATTGCCGTGTCGGTGATCGGTGCCACTATGGTATCGAACTACTCGGTTGAGAAGAGTGTGCGTATGGGACCTGGCGTGAGCCAAGAGCTTGCGGGTTACACCTTTAAGTATCTCGAGACTAAGAACGTTGTCGGTCCTAACTACACCGCGCAGCAAGGTCAAATTGAGATCTATAAAGGCGATAAACTGCTGACCTTACTCAAGCCCGATCGTCGCCAATACAATGTGCGTACCATGGATATGACCGAAGCCGGTATCGATTGGGGTCTGTTCCGTGACTTATATGTCACCATGGGCGATCCAATCAGCAGCACTGAATTTGCTGTGCGCTTGAACTACAAACCTTTTGTTCGTTGGTTATGGTTTGGAGCAATATTCATGATGGTCGGTGGTTTCTTTGCCGCATCAGATAAACGCTATCGCTCAAAAGTGGCCGCTACGGTTAAGCCACAAGCTGAAAAAGCGAAATTAGCTACCGCGCAATAATTGGGGAATGTATGAAGAAGTTGGTTCTGTTTATCCCATTAGTCATCTTTCTTGGCATGGGGGTATTTTTATACAAAGGATTGTTTTTAAATCCACAGAAACTGGATTCAGCTCTGGAAGGAAAGCCGATCCCGGCTTTCCAACTGGAACGTCTCGAAACACCAAGCGAGATGATTACCAATGAGCAACTGAAAGGTAAAGTGTCACTACTTAACGTATGGGCCACTTGGTGCCCATCTTGTAAGTATGAGCATCCTTTCTTAGTCATGTTGAAACGCCAAAATATTCTGCCTATCTACGGGATTAACTACCGCGATGAGCGTGTTCCCGCACTGGAAGAATTGAAACGTCAAGGCGATCCATACCATATCAACATCTTCGATAAGGATGGACGCTTAGGGTTAGATTTGGGTGTGTATGGCGCGCCAGAAAGCTTTATTGTCGATCATAAAGGTATTATTCGCTTCCGTTACGCGGGTCCAATCGACCAACGCGTGTGGAGCGAAACTCTGTACCCCATGATCCAACAATTACAAGCTGAAGCGGCGAAGGATGGTGCAGCGTGAAAACTCTGACAAAAATCATCGGTGGTTTAGTGTTGTTGCTGAGTATGGCAACAACGGCGATGGCGACACCTGTCGATACCTACGAGTTTAAATCGCCAGAAAACCAAAAACGCGGTCTATCTCTGGCCCATGAGTTACGTTGCCCACAATGTCAAAACCAAAACCTGATCGACTCTAATTCACCCGTTGCCCGAGATCTGCGTCTTGAAGTCTACAAGATGGTCGATGAAGGCAAGGGCGATGATGAGATCATCGAGTTTATGACCAGCCGTTATGGTGAGTTCGTCCTCTACAAACCGAAAATGGAAACCAAAACTTATATTCTTTGGTTAGGTCCAGTAGGTTTGTTGCTGCTCGGTCTTATCATTGGTTTCATCTTTATCCGCAAGCAACGCATCGGTGGCACGACCGAGCCTGAAATCAGCGCCGAAGATCAAAAAGCGCTTGATGCTCTATTAAAGCGTGATAATAAATGAAGTCATTTGCCTTAGCTGCAATCCTAGCGAGTCTGACTGTTGCCTTTGCTGGTGGTGCCCAAGCGTACCCCGGCATGCAGCAGGCAAATAAGCCGATAGAGTCGACAGTCGATCTGATTAACGTTTTACCAAAAACTTATCCTATCGAACCCGTTGCCTTTAGTGACGTCGATGGCAAAGCTATCGATTTCAGCCAATACAAAGGCAAAGTTGTAATGGTAAACATGTGGGCTACTTGGTGTCCTCCCTGTGTCAGAGAGTTACCTGCGATTGAACGATTGGCGACAAAGTTTAAAGCGGAAGAGTTTGCACTATTACCTATCTCTATCGATGCGGATGGCAAACAGCAGGTGCAGCCGTTTCTGACCTCATTAGGAATGGCGAACTTTAACTCCTACTACGATCCTGAACAAAACCTCGGGCAAGTGTTTCCATTAGATACTATTCCCGCGACCTTTATTCTCGATCAAAACGGCCAATTGATCGCGTTTGTGCGATCATTTGTCGACTGGGATGACGCAAAAGCCGTATCACTGATCCAAGGTTTTATCGATAAAGGCGCGAAAAAGCTGAATTAAGCAGCAAATTGCGCGTAAAAAGAACGTCATTGTAGAAAAGATCGCCATGCGATCTTTTTTCTTTTAAAAAGCCCTTGCACAAAAAGTTCTGCTGCCTATAATGCGCATCCACTGACACGGCAGACAGCGAAAGCAAGCGCGGTGACAGTGCGAATCGAATGCAAAATTTGCAGTTGATTCGAAAGCCTCAAGAAGTTTGCAAAAACGCCTTGACGCGACAAGGGAAATGCGTAGAATACGCATCCCTGACCCGCTGAGCGGTAACGCGAAGTGAATGGTCAAATGCTCTTTAACAATCTAAACAAGAAATCTGTGTGGACACTCACAGGTGTTGAGTTAATCGAAATTACTCTGCCGTTTGGCGAGTAATCAAAGAATTAAATCAATGAATGAGTGTTCATAGCAATATGTACAACGACTTATTAAGTTAAGTCGATTCAGAATTCATTGAGTCGAATCTTCGGATTCACAAAACTTTTAATTGAAGAGTTTGATCATGGCTCAGATTGAACGCTGGCGGCAGGCCTAACACATGCAAGTCGAGCGGCAGCACAAGGGAGTTTACTCCTGAGGTGGCGAGCGGCGGACGGGTGAGTAATGCCTAGGGATCTGCCCAGTCGAGGGGGATAACAGTTGGAAACGACTGCTAATACCGCATACGCCCTACGGGGGAAAGAGGGGGACTTTCGGGCCTCTCGCGATTGGATGAACCTAGGTGGGATTAGCTAGTTGGTGAGGTAATGGCTCACCAAGGCGACGATCCCTAGCTGTTCTGAGAGGATGATCAGCCACACTGGGACTGAGACACGGCCCAGACTCCTACGGGAGGCAGCAGTGGGGAATATTGCACAATGGGGGAAACCCTGATGCAGCCATGCCGCGTGTGTGAAGAAGGCCTTCGGGTTGTAAAGCACTTTCAGTAGGGAGGAAAGGTTGTAAGTTAATACCTTGCAGCTGTGACGTTACCTACAGAAGAAGGACCGGCTAACTCCGTGCCAGCAGCCGCGGTAATACGGAGGGTCCAAGCGTTAATCGGAATTACTGGGCGTAAAGCGTGCGCAGGCGGTTTGTTAAGCGAGATGTGAAAGCCCCGGGCTCAACCTGGGAATTGCATTTCGAACTGGCAAACTAGAGTCTTGTAGAGGGGGGTAGAATTCCAGGTGTAGCGGTGAAATGCGTAGAGATCTGGAGGAATACCGGTGGCGAAGGCGGCCCCCTGGACAAAGACTGACGCTCAGGCACGAAAGCGTGGGGAGCAAACAGGATTAGATACCCTGGTAGTCCACGCCGTAAACGATGTCTACTCGGAGTTTGGTGTCTTGAACACTGGGCTCTCAAGCTAACGCATTAAGTAGACCGCCTGGGGAGTACGGCCGCAAGGTTAAAACTCAAATGAATTGACGGGGGCCCGCACAAGCGGTGGAGCATGTGGTTTAATTCGATGCAACGCGAAGAACCTTACCTACTCTTGACATCCAGAGAATTCGCTAGAGATAGCTTAGTGCCTTCGGGAACTCTGAGACAGGTGCTGCATGGCTGTCGTCAGCTCGTGTTGTGAAATGTTGGGTTAAGTCCCGCAACGAGCGCAACCCCTATCCTTATTTGCCAGCGCGTAATGGCGGGAACTCTAGGGAGACTGCCGGTGATAAACCGGAGGAAGGTGGGGACGACGTCAAGTCATCATGGCCCTTACGAGTAGGGCTACACACGTGCTACAATGGCGAGTACAGAGGGTTGCAAAGCCGCGAGGTGGAGCTAATCTCACAAAGCTCGTCGTAGTCCGGATTGGAGTCTGCAACTCGACTCCATGAAGTCGGAATCGCTAGTAATCGTGGATCAGAATGCCACGGTGAATACGTTCCCGGGCCTTGTACACACCGCCCGTCACACCATGGGAGTGGGCTGCAAAAGAAGTGGGTAGCTTAACCTTCGGGAGGGCGCTCACCACTTTGTGGTTCATGACTGGGGTGAAGTCGTAACAAGGTAGCCCTAGGGGAACCTGGGGCTGGATCACCTCCTTACCTATACGACTAACTCGATGTTTGTTGAGTGTTCACACAGATGGCTTGTTGAACTTCTCGAAAGAGGAGGGAGAGCGAAATGCACCGCATGCCGGTAAGCATTGTTCTTTAACAATTTGGAAAGCTGATAGTAATTAATACAATGATGTCTGTCGTTGTGTTAATACGAAAAAAATTGAGTTCTTAAAACACTTTTTAAGTGTCTTGAATATTCAAGTCTAAGGCGAGTCCATCTTCTTGGTCGAAGATGAGACAAGTAAAACCAGCTGGTCGCAACAATTCAAGTGAAACTCATTTGGGTTGTATGGTTAAGCGACTAAGCGTATACGGTGGATGCCTTGGCAGTCAGAGGCGATGAAGGACGTAGTAACTTGCGAAAAGCGTTGGCGAGCTAGTAACAAGCATTTGAGCTAACGATGTCCGAATGGGGGAACCCAGCAGCATAAGCTGTTATCACTACATGAATACATAGTGTAGTGAGGCAAACGAGGGGAACTGAAACATCTAAGTACCCTTAGGAAAAGAAATCAACCGAGATTCCCCTAGTAGCGGCGAGCGAACGGGGATTAGCCCTTAAGTCAGAGGGGTGTTAGTGGAATGGTCTGGAAAGTCCAGCGGCACAGGGTGATAGCCCCGTACACGAAAACTAACCTTTGATGAAAACGAGTAAGGCGGGACACGTGATATCCTGTTTGAATATGGGGGGACCATCCTCCAAGGCTAAATACTCCTGACTGACCGATAGTGAACCAGTACCGTGAGGGAAAGGCGAAAAGAACCCCTGTGAGGGGAGTGAAATAGAACCTGAAACCGTATACGTACAAGCAGTGGGAGCGGTACTTGAGACCGTGACTGCGTACCTTTTGTATAATGGGTCAGCGACTTACGTTTTGTAGCGAGGTTAAGCGAATAGCGGAGCCGTAGGGAAACCGAGTGTTAACTGCGCGTTTAGTTGCAAGGCGTAGACCCGAAACCCGGTGATCTAGCCATGGGCAGGTTGAAGGTTGAGTAACATCAACTGGAGGACCGAACCGACTAATGTTGAAAAATTAGCGGATGACTTGTGGCTGGGGGTGAAAGGCCAATCAAACCGGGAGATATCTGGTTCTCCTCGAAAGCTATTTAGGTAGCGCCTCGGACGAACACCTTTGGGGGTAGAGCACTGTTAAGGCTAGGGGGTCATCCCGACTTACCAACCCTTTGCAAACTCCGAATACCAAAGAGTGCTATCCGGGAGACAGACGGCGGGTGCTAACGTCCGTCGTCAAAAGGGAAACAACCCAGACCGTCAGCTAAGGTCCCAAAGTGTATGTTAAGTGGGAAACGATGTGGGAAGGCTTAGACAGCTAGGATGTTGGCTTAGAAGCAGCCATCATTTAAAGAAAGCGTAATAGCTCACTAGTCGAGTCGGCCTGCGCGGAAGATGTAACGGGGCTAAACATACCACCGAAGCTACGGGTGCAATCCATTAGGGTTGCGCGGTAGAGGAGCGTTCTGTAAGCCGTTGAAGGTGAAGGGGTAACCCACGCTGGAGGTATCAGAAGTGCGAATGCTGACATGAGTAACGATAAAGGGGGTGAAAAACCCCCTCGCCGAAAGACCAAGGGTTCCTGTCCAACGTTAATCGGGGCAGGGTGAGTCGACCCCTAAGGCGAGGCCGAAAGGCGTAGTCGATGGGAAACAGATTAATATTTCTGTACTTCCGCTAACTGCGATGGAGAGACGGAGAAGGCTAGGCTAGCGCGGCGTTGGTAGTCCGCGTTTAAGGTGGTAGGTGGAATGCTTAGGCAAATCCGGGCGTTCTTAACACTGAGAGCTGATGACGAGTCCCCAAGGGGATGAAGTAGTTGATGCCATGCTTCCAGGAAAATCTTCTAAGCTTCAGGTTAGCGGGAATCGTACCCCAAACCGACACAGGTGGTCGGGTAGAGAATACCAAGGCGCTTGAGAGAACTCGGCTGAAGGAACTAGGCAAAATGGTACCGTAACTTCGGGAGAAGGTACGCTGCTGTTGGTGATGGGACTTGCTCCCTAAGCTGACGGCAGTCGCAGATACCAGGTGGCTGCAACTGTTTATCAAAAACACAGCACTGTGCAAAATCGCAAGATGACGTATACGGTGTGACGCCTGCCCGGTGCCGGAAGGTTAATTGATTGGGTTATCGCAAGAGAAGCTCATGATCGAAGCCCCGGTAAACGGCGGCCGTAACTATAACGGTCCTAAGGTAGCGAAATTCCTTGTCGGGTAAGTTCCGACCTGCACGAATGGCGTAATGATGGCCACGCTGTCTCCAGCCGAGACTCAGTGAAGTTGAAATTGCGGTGAAGATGCCGTATACCCGCGGCTAGACGGAAAGACCCCGTGAACCTTTACTATAGCTTGGCACTGAACATTGACCCTACATGTGTAGGATAGGTGGGAGACTTTGAAGCGGGAACGCTAGTTCACGTGGAGTCGTCCTTGAAATACCACCCTTGTAGTGTTGATGTTCTAACTTGGGCCCCTAATCGGGGTTAAGGACAGTGCCTGGTGGGTAGTTTGACTGGGGCGGTCTCCTCCCAAAGAGTAACGGAGGAGCACGAAGGTTGGCTAAGTACGGTCGGACATCGTACGGTTAGTGCAATGGCATAAGCCAGCTTAACTGCGAGACAGACACGTCGAGCAGGTACGAAAGTAGGTCATAGTGATCCGGTGGTTCTGAATGGAAGGGCCATCGCTCAACGGATAAAAGGTACTCCGGGGATAACAGGCTGATACCGCCCAAGAGTTCATATCGACGGCGGTGTTTGGCACCTCGATGTCGGCTCATCACATCCTGGGGCTGAAGTCGGTCCCAAGGGTATGGCTGTTCGCCATTTAAAGTGGTACGCGAGCTGGGTTCAGAACGTCGTGAGACAGTTCGGTCCCTATCTGCCGTGGGCGTTGGATGATTGAGGGGAGTTGCTCCTAGTACGAGAGGACCGGAGTGAACGAACCGCTGGTGTTCGGGTTGTCATGCCAATGGCATTGCCCGGTAGCTATGTTCGGAATCGATAACCGCTGAAAGCATCTAAGCGGGAAGCGAGCCCCAAGATGAGTCATCCCTTGGACTTTAAGTCCACTAAAGAGCCGTTCGAGACTAGGACGTTGATAGGTCAGGTGTGTAAGCGTTGTGAGGCGTTGAGCTAACTGATACTAATGACTCGAGAGGCTTAACCATACAACCCAGATGGGTTTTACTAAGTGATACTTAGACGAATACAAACACTTAAGAAGTGCAACTCAAACAGCTTTCCGAATTAATTTACTGCCTGCATGAGATAAGACAGGTAAGTAAATAGCAAATTTGCTTGGTGACAATAGCATTGTGGTCCCACCTGATCCCATCCCGAACTCAGAAGTGAAACGCAATCGCGCCGATGGTAGTGTGGGGTCTCCCCATGTGAGAGTAGGTCATCGCCAAGCGCCTAACATTCTCGTGAAGAGAGCATGAAGCCAGCTGAATAAGCTGGCTTTTTTGTTTTTCGCGTTTGCCATTTTTAGATTGTGATTTTGAAATCATTCATTCCAATTTTTAGCCTCTTTCACTCGCACACCCCTGATGCGCGCTAAATCCCGACTTGTAACCTTCTTTTCTTCACGTTACTGAGCCATGCCTGCCGATGGCAACTCTTGCTATTACTTCAGAGGTTACTTACCTTATGCAGTAATTTATTGGGGTAGCTAAGGATCTATGATGAAGTTAGAGATGATTTGTACTGGGGAAGAGGTGCTGTCGGGTCAGATTGTTGATACTAACGCGGCCTGGTTTGCCAGCACTATGATGGAGCATGGCATTGAGATCCAACGACGAGTGACTGTGGGGGATCGCCTCGAAGACTTAATTGCGGTTTTCCAAGAGCGTAGCTTGCATGCCGATGTCATCTTAGTGAATGGCGGCTTGGGGCCGACCAGTGATGATATGTCCGCCGAAGCAATGGCTAAGGCTAAGGGAGAGTCTCTGGTTGAGAATCGCGAGTGGCGTCAGCACTTAGAAGATTGGTTTACGCGTAATAACCGTGAGATGCCCGTCAGTAATTTGAAGCAGGCGATGCTGCCTGAGTCTGCGGTAATGGTGGATAACCCCGTCGGTACGGCTTGTGGATTTAGAGTGAAGTTGAATCGAGCCTGGTTATTCTTCACCCCAGGTGTGCCATTTGAACTCAAGCATATGGTGAAGGAACAATTTATTCCTTTTATCCGTGAAGAGTTTGACCTCGATGCTAAGGTGGCGCTGAAGAAGTTGCTCACCATAGGTCATGGCGAGTCTTCCCTTGCCGACAAAATCGAGCCATTGGAGTTGCCTGAGGGGATTACCATTGGTTATCGCTCCTCAATGCCACATATTGAGATTAAGATCTTTGCCCGCGGTGAGAAGGCGATTGCTTTGCTGCCACGGGTGACTGGGCACATCAAAATGGTGCTGGGTACTGCGGTTGTCGCAGAAGATAAAGCGACGCTTGCCGAGGAAATCCATGCGAAGTTACTGAATTCTGGCTTGACCTTGAGTGTTGCCGAGTCTTGCACGGGTGGGATAATTACTAGTCAGTTAGTGGATTTCCCCGGCAGTTCTTCCTATTTACAACACGGTCTGGTGACTTACAGTAACGAGTCTAAGGTGCGAGTATTAGGTGTTAATCCGGCGACGTTAGACGATCACGGCGCAGTGTCTATTCCCACGGTCGAAGAAATGGCTAAGGGCGCGCGTGCTATCTTAGACAGTGATTTTGCCTTAGCAACCAGTGGGATCGCGGGACCAGATGGCGGAACCGAAGAGAAGCCCGTCGGTACCGTAGCAATTGCCTTGGCAACCCGCAGTGGCGTCTACAGCCAAATGATAAAACTGCCGCGACGTTCACGGGATTTAGTGCGTAGCTTAAGTGCGGCAGTGGCCTACGATATGTTAAGACGTGAATTACTCACAGAAGCTGTGATTGTGGATTATCAATCGATAGGGCGTTTCAGCAAGTAGCTCTTTGGATGCTGAAGGGTTTTAGTCAGTCTAGCTGGATTAACAAAAATGCTCCCGAGGGAGCATTTTTTTATGGCGAATGGTTTGCAACACAAGCGGCTATTTAGTGAATTTAAGAACTAATTTGCCTGGGACGACTTGAATGCTCTCGGTCATCTTGGCCATCAGCGCTTGATTACTGTCCTTCGTATCGAGCACATAAACGGGCTGATTCTCGAGGAAATGCCTTAAGTAGCCCATAACCTGTGGCGTCGCACTACTGATGGCTTTCTCGATATCCTTAGGGGTTGATTCTACTTTCACCAATTCAAGCTGGCGCAGGTAGACGCTGTGGGTGGCACTGTCATACCAAGGCTTGGCCTCAAAGGTGGTTGAAAGCTGCGCCTTCAACGGAAAAATAGGATTAGTGATGGACACTTGAGTGGCCGCACTTACGCTCATAGTGTCAGGCTTTTCGCCGAGTCTGACACTGATGTCGTTAATGCGCACTTGTGCGCCTACCAGTTGATTACCTTGTTTCACCTCAAAATGGATCTCTTTGCTGAGATACTGCTCCATTTCATGCTCGCTAATACTGTACTGCGTGACGCAGCCGCCAAGCAGTACAGATAATCCCAAGCAAAGGCTAAGCGTGAGTTTTTTCATTAACCTGTGTTTCTCATGCCCGCAGCGACACCGGCAATCGTCAGCATTAAGGCGAGTTGCACGTGTTCGGAAGCGGGAGCTTCGGTTGTTTCCTTGCGAGTACGAGCTAATAACTCGGTCTGCAGGAAGTTTAATGGATCGATATAGGGATTGCGCAGTTTGACTGATTCGCGATTCCAGGGTGTATGCGCCATTAAGGTATCCGATTTAGTCAGCTCGAGCACCACTTTAATACCGAGATCTAAACGCTGGCGTAAAGTTTCGCCTAAGTGGTGTAGATTGGGCGGTACTAAGCAGGTTTCGTAGTAGCGCGCTAAGTTAGGTTCCGCCTTGGCGTATACCATTTCCAGCATAGAAATCCGCGTACTAAAGAAGGGCCATTCGCGTTCCATATCCTGTAGCAAGCCTATTTCGCCACGTTGGCAGGCAGCCTGTAATGCTTCACCGGCGCCGAGCCATGCTGGCAACATTAAGCGGTTTTGAGACCAAGCGAAAATCCAAGGAATGGCACGTAAGCTCTCGATACCGCCATCGACACGGCGTTTTGCTGGGCGACTGCCTAATGGTAGTTTGCCCAGTTCAACCTCTGGAGTGGCTGCACGGAAATAAGGCACAAAATCAGGCTCTTCACGGACAATACCGCGGTAAGCACTCACTGACTCCTCAGCAATGCGCTCCATACAATTACGCCATTCCTGCTTAGGCTCGGGCGGCGGAAGCAAGGTCGCTTCTAACACCGCTGAGGTGTACAGGGCTAAGCTTTGCACCGCCAATTTAGGCAGGCCGAACTTAAAGCGGATCATCTCACCTTGTTCGGTGACGCGAATACGACCATCAACTGAGCCGGGCGGTTGTGACAGAATCGCTTTGTGAGCTGGGCCGCCGCCGCGACCAATACTGCCACCACGACCATGGAACAGCGTCAGCTTCACGCCAGCCTGTTTACAGACGGCGACTAACTGCTCCTGAGCACGGTATTGCGCCCAAGCGGCCGCCATTACACCCGCGTCTTTGGCCGAGTCTGAATAACCGATCATCACCTCTTGCATACCTTTGGTGTAACCACGGTACCAGTCGATATCGAGCAGCGCGGTAATACACTCGGCGGCGTTATTTAAGTCGCTTAAGGTTTCAAATAGCGGCACAACGCGCATCGGATGAGTGCAGCCGGTTTCTTTGAGCAGTAATAATACGGTTAATACATCTGAAGGCTTGCTCGCCATGGAAATCACATAGGAGCCCAACGCCTTAGCAGGATGTTTTGCAATTAAGCGGCAAGTGTTAAGCACTTCGGCCACATCGGCAGAAGGTTGCCAGTTGCTTGGGATCAGCGGGCGACGGTTACTGAGTTCACGCAGCAAGAAGGCTTGTTTTTCGGTTTCATCCCAATGATTAAAGTCCCCCATACCTAGATAGCGGGTTAACTCTGCAAGAACATCGCAGTGACGGCCTGCGTCTTGGCGGATGTCGAGCCTTAACATATGGATGCCAAAACAAGCGAGACGGCGCAGAATGTCGAGGAGTAAACCGTTAGCAATCAAACGCATGCCGCAGTCACATAGACTCTTATACAGCATCTCTAGCGGCGCTTTCAGATCGCTTTCTTGCCAAATCAGCGTCGATTTATCGACTTCTGGGTTATGGCCTTCGATGCGGGCGTTTAAGTAGTCGATGGTGTCGCGCAGTTTTTGTCTTAATGAACGCAGCACAAAACGATAGGGTTCGCAGCTATTGTTGGTATACGCCATCAGTTCGCTGTTGGCTTCTTCCATCGATAACTCGCCAACCAGCAACACTATATCCTTGAGGAATAAGCGGGCAGCGGCATGGCGATTACGATCTAACACTTCTTGGGTGACTTTAGCGGTCACAAAAGGGTTGCCGTCGCGATCGCCACCCATCCAGCTTGAGAAGCGCACCGGTGCGATATCGATAGGCAATTGCTGGCCAGTACGATCTTGTACTTGATCGTTGAGCTGCCTTAAAAAGTCGGGGACAGCATGCCAGAGGGATTCTTCAATGGTGGATAATCCCCAGCGGGCTTCGTCCACAGGTGTTGGGCGTTCACGGCGAATTTCATTGGTGTGCCAGATTTGGGCGATTAACTGGCGCAGACGCAGATTAATTTGGCGGCGCTCTCTGTCCGATAGTTGATTGTTTTCTTGCTCGGCGAGGCAATCCACAATCGCAGCATATTTTTGGATCAGTGTGCGGCGAGAGATTTCCGTTGGATGCGCGGTGAGGACTAAGTCGATGTCCAGCGTTTTTAAGCAATCCAACATCTTGGTTTGATCGATACGGCCATTAAGCATGCGACCAAGCAACTGTTCGACCGGATCCGGTACGCAAACCAGCTCATCGCAGTTACGGCTAATAGTATGAAATTGTTCGGATAAGTTTGCTAAGTTGAGGAATTGGTTAAAGGCTTTAGCAAAAGGCACTAACTCTTCATCGGGGAGTGCGGTCAGCAGTTCTAGCATTTGCTCCCGTGCCGCTTCGTCGCCACGGCGGGAATCTTTTGCGAGTTTACGAATTTGCTCAACCTTCTCGAGGAAAGAATCGCCGAGGTGGGTGCGCATCGTATCGCCCAAGATCTGCCCTAACATACTCACGTTCGATCTTAACGACGCATACATGTCGGTCACATTGTCTGCCACATTACCTGCCATAGTTACTCCGAATTGAAAAATATAAAAATCCGCAATATACCCAAACAACCTGTAGGTGATGAGAGTCTTCAGGTCGCTTGGGTATATAGCCCGCTAGCACAATACCCACCACTGAGGGCAATGGTCAACAGCAGAACTTATAACTTATACGACTGGCTTATCTTATATGCAACTAATCACGATAATTGTTGAAGAATATTCAATATAAATGCGAGCTAACGCAATATTTTATTATGTTTAGTGGAAGTGAATATGAACTGCATCATTTTCGGCTTTGCGGGTATGTGTATTCGGTGTTAATAAAAAGGACTGATTTTTCCGTCTTTCATCTATAGATAACTGAGTTATTAAGCAGTTAGTGAAGTATTGTGTTATTTGCTAAGCGTGCTTGAACGCAGATAAAAGATAAAATTTAATAAAAATATATATTCACATATATTGCATAAATAGATCTTTGTGGTAGTCTAGCCAGCAGTTGAGATGAGTCACCCCTTGTGACCTGTAGAGTAAATATCATGATGTATAGCGTTAAGCCGTCAGTGAATAAAATAACGACCCATTACGATTTCCTACGACGATAGTCTTGTCATCATAGATATACGCTGGTGCGTGTACGCTATTCATCTATTCTTTAAGTCTCTTTGATTCGGTTTATAAAAATACATATGAAAAACATCGCCATTATCGGTGCCAGTGGTTACACAGGCGCACAACTAACAGCTTTAGTCCATGCGGAGTCTGAATTAGCGATTCAAGGTCTGTATGTCTCTGAAAATAGTTTAGATAAAGGTAGAGCTTTAGCAGATTTGTACCCTGTCTACAGCCACATTGATTTAGCTCTGTCACCACTGACTGAAGAAGCGAAGGCGAAGATCGTCGCCGAGGCGGATGCCGTGGTGTTAGCGACCGAACATTCGGTGAGTTTGCATTTAGCGGCGTGGTTCTATAACCAAGGTTTAGCCGTGTTTGACTTAAGCGGTGCCTATCGTTTCAGCGATGTGGCGCAGTACCCTAAGTGGTACGGTTTTGAGCATGAATATCCCGAAGTGTTGGCCAAGGCTGTCTATGGTCTAGCCGAGTGGAATGCCAAAGAAGTCGCCGCGACTAAAATGATTGCTGTGCCAGGTTGTTACCCAACAGCATCATTAACAGCATTGAAACCATTAAAGAATTTACTGACCTCAGCCTATCCAGTGATCAATGCGGTTAGTGGTGTGACGGGCGCGGGTCGTAAGGCGCAGCTGCATACTAGTTTTTGCGAAGTGAGCCTCACACCCTACGGCGTATTAGGCCACAGACATCAACCCGAGATTGCCACTCAACTGGGGCAAGAGGTGATCTTCACGCCGCACCTAGGCAACTTCAAGCGCGGCATTTTAGCGACCATCACGGTACAGCTAAAACCAGGCACAACCACTGCCGATGTGGCTGCGGCATACAGTGTGTATGACCAAGCTCCGCTGGTGACAGTGAAACAGAACCAGTTCCCGAAAGTGGATGATGTGGTGCTGACTCCGAATTGCCACTTAGGTTGGAAGTTTGATGAGAATAGTGGCTACTTAGTGGTTGCCAGTGCCATCGACAATTTGATGAAGGGCGCGGCGAGCCAAGCCCTGCAATGCATAAAGATTCACTTTAACCTTTAACCGTTCATCCTTATTTAAGAGAGTCGTCAAGATGTCTACCAACAACTCAGTATTAGTTCTTAAAGTCGGCGGCGCCCTGCTGCAGTGTGAAATGGGGATGGCGCGTTTAATGGATACCGCGGCAGCAATGATCGCTAATGGTCAGCAAGTGCTGATGGTGCATGGCGGCGGCTGTTTGGTCGATGAGCAATTAGCCGCAAACGGTATGGAAACCGTCAAGTTAGAAGGCCTGCGGGTGACCCCGCCGGAGCAAATGCCGATTATTGCTGGTGCACTGGCCGGAACATCAAACAAGATCCTCCAAGGCGCAGCGACAAAGGCTGGGATTGTGAGTGTGGGCATGAGCTTAGCCGATGGCAACACAGTATCGGCCAAGATCAAAGATGAGCGTTTAGGGTTAGTAGGCGAGGTTTCTCCTAAGGACGCCACTTACCTCAAGTTTATTCTGTCCCAAGGTTGGATGCCGATTTGTAGCTCGATTGCCATGATGGACGATGGCCAAATGCTGAACGTGAACGCCGACCAAGCGGCGACGGTATTAGCTAAGTTGGTCGGTGGTAAGTTGGTGTTGCTATCGGATGTGTCTGGCGTGCTCGATGGTAAAGGTCAATTAATCCCTTCGCTGACAGGCCAACAGATTGCCGAGTTGGTGAAGCAAGGCGTGATCGAAAAGGGAATGAAAGTAAAAGTAGAAGCTGCGCTCGAAGTGGCGCAGTGGATGGGGCAGGCGGTTCAAGTTGCCTCATGGCGTGATGCAAGCCAGTTAGTCGCATTAGCAAAAGGTGAGGCCGTGGGCACACAAATCCAACCATAAGCGGAGTAGGTTATGAAGCATTTACTATCGATAAAAGAGTTAACCCAGCAACAGTTGCTGGATCTGATTACCTTAGCCAAGACGATTAAAGCGAATCCCGCTGAGTATCGTCATGCGCTGGACGGTAAGAGTGTGGTGATGTTATTTGAAAAGCCATCCCTGCGTACTCGTGTTAGCTTCGATATCGGTATTAACAAGCTCGGCGGCCACTGTTTATACCTAGACCAACAAAATGGTGCCTTAGGTAAGCGGGAATCGGTCGCTGACTTTGCTTCTAACCTGTCCTGTTGGGCCGATGCTATTGTGGCGAGAACTTTCTCCCACAAGACCATCGAACAATTGGCCGAGTTTGGCACTGTGCCTGTGATAAATGCGCTTTCGGATTTATATCATCCCTGCCAAGCGCTGGCCGATTTCTTAACTTTGGCCGAGCATTTTGAAAATATCAGTGATGTTAAGTTAGCGTACGTAGGTGACGGTAATAACGTGACGAATTCATTGATGTATTGCGCGGCCATTCTCGGTGCCACCATGACAGTGATCTGCCCTGCGGGTCACTTTCCTGATGGCTACGTCGTGGCCGAAGTACAAGAACTTGCCAGCCGATATGGCGGCAAGGTTGTACTGACTTCAGATATTGGTGCTATCGAAGGTCACGATGCTATCTATACTGATACTTGGATTTCCATGGGTGATCCAACACCGTTAGCGGAAATTAAGGATAAGTTTGCACCTTATCAGGTCAATAAGGGCTTGATGGCGAAAGCGGGTGCTCACTTCTTTATGCACTGCTTACCCGCTCACCGCGGTGTTGAAGTGACCGATGAAGTGATGGATGGCGAAGGTTCCTTGATCCTGCAACAAGCAGAGAATCGGATGCACGCCCAAAACGCAGTACTGGTAACCCTATTTAGTTAATTTAACCCTGTTTAGCAGCCTACTTTCTCCAAGGTGAGAAACGAGTTATAGGAATTTAAGATGTCTATCGAGAACAAAAACACTGGCGTGAAAAAAGTCGTTTTAGCCTATTCGGGTGGTCTAGATACTTCGGCCATTATTCCTTGGTTAAAAGAAACCTACGACAACTGTGAAATCATCGCTTTTTGCGCTGATGTAGGTCAGGGTGAAGAAGAATTAGTGGGTCTGACTGAAAAGGCATTAGCTTCTGGCGCATCGGAATGTCATATCGTCGATCTGAAAGAAGAATTCGTTAAAGATTACATCTACCCAACCATGGCAACGGGTGCAATCTATGAAGGTACTTACTTGTTAGGTACTTCAATGGCGCGTCCAATCATCGCTAAGGCGCAGGTTGAAGTGGCTCGTAAAGTGGGGGCCGATGCCCTGTGCCACGGTTGTACCGGTAAGGGTAACGACCAAGTGCGTTTTGAAGGTTGCTTTGCGGCATTAGCACCTGATTTAAAAGTGATTGCACCATGGCGTGAATGGACCATGCAGAGCCGTGAAGATCTGCTGGCTTACTTAGCTGAGCGTAATATCAAGACGTCGGCTTCTGCGACTAAGATCTACAGCCGTGATGCTAACGCATTCCACATTTCCCACGAAGGTGGCGAGTTGGAAGATCCATGGAACGAGCCAAGCAAAGGTGTGTGGACGCTGACTGCCGATCCAGAAGATGCCCCAAACCAAGCAGAATATGTGTCACTCGAAGTTGAACATGGCCGTGTGACTAAAGTAAACGGTGAGCTATTAACTCCTTACGCTGCACTGATGAAGCTGAATGCCATCGCTGCACCACATGGCGTGGGTCGTATCGATATCACCGAAAACCGTTTAGTGGGCATGAAGTCTCGTGGTTGCTACGAAACTCCAGGCGGCACTGTGATGTTTGCTGCGCTGCGCGCGATTGAAGAGTTAGTGCTGGATAAAACCAGCCGTACTTGGCGTGAGCAAGTGGGTGCCCAAATGGCACACTTAGTGTACGACGGTCGTTGGTTTACACCTCTGTGTAAGTCGCTGCTGGCGGCATCTGAGTCATTAGCCGAGTCTGTTAACGGTGAAGTTGTGGTTAAACTCTACAAAGGTCACGCGATTGCCGTTAAGAAGCGTTCGCCAAACAGCTTGTATTCTGAAGCGTTTGCCACCTTCGGTGAAGATCAAGTGTATGACCAAAAACACGCTGAAGGCTTTATCCGTCTGTACTCGTTAGCAAGCCGCATTCGCGCGCTCAACGCTAAGTAATAGGCAGACTCAAAGGGCGCCTAGCGCCCTTTTTTATATCTTAAGTTTTAACGTATTCAAAGCAGTGACCGAGGGGATTGAGCATGGCTTTATGGGGTGGAAGATTTCAGGGCGAAACCAGCGCGCTATTTAAATTATTCAACGATTCACTGCCTGTGGATTACCGTTTGTTTGAGCAGGATGTTGTCGGCTCTATCGCTTGGGCCGATGCGATTGCCAGTGTCGGCATTATCACTGCTACTGAATGCAGCGACTTGAAGAAAGCACTGAACGAGCTGCTGGTGGAAGTGAAGGGCGATCCTGCGATTATTCTCGCATCGGGCGCGGAAGATATTCACAGCTTCGTGGAGTCGGCGTTGATCGCTAAAGTCGGCGATCTGGGTAAGAAACTCCATACGGGCCGTAGCCGTAACGACCAAGTCGCTACCGATTTAAAGCTCTGGTGCCAATCCGAAGGTGCGGCATTAGTGGCTCGCCTGCAAACCTTACGCAGCGAACTTATCGCGCTTGCTGAGCGTGAATTCGACGCTGTCATGCCGGGGTATACTCACCTGCAACGTGCTCAACCAGTCACGTTTGGCCACTGGTGCTTAGCCTATGTGGAGATGATTGAGCGCGATCTTAGCCGCTTAACCGATGCCTTAAAGCGCGCCAATACCTGTCCGCTCGGTTCGGGCGCCTTGGCGGGCACAGCCTATCAAATGGATAGACATGTGCTGGCAGCGGCACTGAACTTTGCATCGCCAACCTTAAACAGTTTGGACAGCGTGTCGGACCGCGACCATGTAGTTGAGCTATGTTCTACGGCTTCAATCAGCATGATGCACTTAAGCCGTATGGCCGAAGATTTGATTTTCTTCAACTCGGGTGAAGCGGGTTTTATCTCATTAAGTGATGAAGTGACCTCGGGTTCATCGTTAATGCCACAAAAGAAAAACCCCGATGCGCTGGAGCTTATTCGCGGTAAAACGGGCCGTGTGTACGGCAGTTTAGTGGGTATTCTCACCACGATGAAGGCATTGCCTCTGGCCTACAATAAAGACATGCAGGAAGACAAAGAAGGCTTGTTCGATGTGGTCGACAGCTGGGCAATCTGCTTGGATATGGCGGCATTAGTGTTATCTGGCTTAGTCGTTAACCGCCCGAATGCGCTGTTAGCCGCGCAGCAAGGTTATGCCAACGCGACCGAATTGGCGGATTATCTGGTGTCTAAAGGCATGCCATTCCGCGAAGCGCACCATGTGGTCGGTGTGGCTGTCGTTGCCGCGATCGCTAAGAAGATCCCGTTAGAAGCCTTCTCTCTCGCTGAGTTTAAAACTTTTGCCGATATCATCGAGGCGGATGTGTATCCCAACCTCACTATCGAAGCCTGTTTGGCAAAACGTGATGTCCTCGGTGGTACGGCGCTAACTCAGGTGAAGCAAGCCATCGCTGCGAAGAAAGTTGTTTAAAGCTTTAATCGAGTAATAAAAAACGCGACTCTAGGGTCGCGTTTTTTTATGGTGATTTATTCTATTGGAATAAATCGTCTGTCGGCGCATCGATGAATAGGTTGTTTTCATCTTGGCTTTCACTGATATATTCCTTAGGTTCAGTGCCCGAGATAAAGTATTCAAATGCGCTAGTGTAGTCAGTCTTGCGAGTCAGCTTGCCGGTCGCCAGATCGATCCGCACCGAGACAATCCCTTCTGGCGGAATCGCTGTGGTTTCAGGTACGCCCTTCAGCACGTTATTCATAAACTCGTTCCAGCCTGGGCCTGCGGTCTTAGCGCCCGCCTCGGTACCCGTGATTTGATCCTTCTCACCGTTGGAGTTCCATGCGGTTCTGCCTAACTGACGACCATGGTCATCAAACCCAACCCAGAAGGTGCTGGTCAGTGTCGGACCAAAACCACTGAACCAAGTATCGCGTGATTCGTTGGTTGTGCCCGTTTTACCTGCAATATCATGACGCTTGATTAACTGCGCAGCACGCCAGGCTGTACCTTGCCAGCCTGTGCCTTTACTCCAATCGCCACCACCCCAGATCACGCTCTTCAGCGCTTCGGTGATCAGGAATGCCGTTTGTTCAGAGATAATTTGCGGAGCATAACGGCCTGTTTGCTCGAAGCAATGGGCGACAGGTTCATCGGTTTGAGTGGTTGGCTCACCAAAACTCATTGGATCGCTGCTAGGCTGCACAGAGCTGTTGTTAGGCTTACAGGCCAAAGTCGGATTTGCCTTCTCAATCACATTACCGAAGGAGTCTTCTACTCGTTCTATATAGAAAGGTTCAACCAAGAAGCCACCATTCGCGAACACGTTGAAAGCGGTTGCCACTTGCAACGGGGTGACCGAAGGAGAACCTAAGGCTAACGACTCGTTACGAGGTAAGTCGTTAGGATCAAAGCCAAACTTAGTCAATTCGGCGATAGCCGCATCTAAACCAATATGGCGCATGGCACGAACCGACATTACGTTGATCGATTGCGCTAAGCCCACACGCAGACGCGTCGGACCGCCATAGATATCGGGCGAGTTTTTAGGGCGCCACGCAGTACCTTGGCTAATATCGGGTTTATTAATCGGCGCGTTGTTAATCAGAGTCGCGAGTGTAAAGCCTTTCTCTAATGCCGCAGCATAGATGAAAGGTTTAATATTCGAACCTAATTGACGTTTCGCTTGGGTCACGCGGTTGTATTGGCTTTGGCTGAAGCTGTAGCCACCGACTAAGGTTCGGATAGCACCATTTGTAGGATCGAGTGCTACAGTGGCACTGGCCACTTCTGGCACTTGCGATAATTGTAAGTACTGACCGTTATCGCGGATCCAAATGCGCTCACCGACTTTTAGCATATCCGAAGCCGATTTTGGCACCGAGCCTTGGCGTTTATCGGTGATAAATTTACGCGCCCATTTTAGGCCATCCCACTTAATGACTTTGGTTTCGCCCTTGGCGGTTAACACGCTGGCTTGCTGACCATCGATGTTTAATACCGCAGCAGGTTGCAACTCTTGTACAGGCGTAATTTTTGCGAGCTCGGCTTTGATTTGTGCATCGTCCGGCTTGGTGTCGGTCCAAAGAACCGCTGCAGGACCACGGTAACCGTGGCGCTCATCATAGGCATAGACGTTATTACGTAATGCTTGCTGTGCTAGCAGTTGCTGCTCTGATGAAATCGTGGTGTAGACGTTATAGCCATTCGTGTAGGCCTCTTCTTCACCGTATTTTTGCACCATGTAATCTCGAGCCATTTCAGAGATATAAGGGGCGTAAAGGTCGATTTCAGCGCCATGGTATTTGGCGACGAGCGGCTCTTGCACAGCAGCTTGGTATTCAGCTTTGCTGATGTAACCCACTTCGTTCATTCGCATCAATACCACGTTGCGGCGTGCGAGTGCGCGTGAAGGAGAGGTAATAGGGTTTAGGGTCGACGGTGCTTTAGGGAGGCCCGCGATCATACTCATTTCGGAAAGCGTGAGATCTTGAACGTTTTTACCAAAATACACTTGAGCAGCCGCGCCGACACCATAGGCTCTCTGACCTAAATAAATACGGTTAACGTAGAGTTCTAAAATCTCATCTTTAGTTAACAATTGCTCGATGTGGTAGGAAATAAAAATTTCCTTCACTTTACGAATAATGGTCTTGTCGCGGGTCAGGAAGAAGTTACGCGCCACCTGCATGGTGATAGTACTCGCGCCTTGCTTCTTTTCACCTGTGGTGAGCATGACGATTGCGGCACGCATCACCCCAACAGGATCGATACCGCCGTGCTCATAAAAGCGTGCATCCTCGGTGGCGAGGAAGGCTTGGAGCAGCGGTTTAGGCACTTCTTCGAGTTTCAGCGGAATGCGACGCTTCTCACCGAATTGAGAGATGAGCTTGCCATCGCTACTGTAAATGCGCAAAGGTGTTTGTAATTGCACATTTTTTAGTGTCGATACATCCGGCAGATCCGGCAAAACATAAAAGTATGCTGCAACAATGGCGCCCACGCCCAAAAGGGCTAGACTGAATAGAGCTATAACAATACGTTTTAACCACTTCACCTAAATTGATCCTAATGTTCAGTTAAGTGCGACAGTATATAAGGCGCGCACGTTTGGGTGAAGCAAAAACGTGACGTCCCTAAAATAGCGTTTGTAAAATCTTGAAACATTCTATACAAATACGTATAACGGGTTGATTTTGTGCTAATCTCTTTTACTACTGAATACAAATAATAAAGTGACAACGGACTATGCTTTCAAATTTATGGAAGCGTCAGGCTCCGCAAATGGTCGGGATTGATATTGGTTCCCATGAAGTAAAGGCTATTCTGCTGAGTAAGACTGCTGATGGATATAAAATACTAAGTCATGCAGCGGTTCCCGTAAAAAAGGGGGCTATTAACGATCATGATATTCGTGATGCCGATGCCGTTGTTGAATGTCTCAAACAGATTAAGCGTATTTTGCCAAAGTCGGTTAAATATGCAGCGGTTGCGGTCTCAGGTTCTGCGGTGATGACTAAGGTTATCTACATGGATGCCTCGCTGAGCGAGGAGGAAATGGAAGCGCAAATTGAGATTGAAGCCGATAACCTGATCCCATACTCCCTCGATGAAGTTAGCATTGATTTTGAAACCTTAAATGTCAACAGCACCGATCCTTCTAAGGTTGATGTGCTGCTTAGCGCGTGCCGCACTGACAATATTGATGCCAGAGTCGATGCGCTCGATGAAGTCGAGCTCGAAACCAAAGTTGTTGATGTGGAAGGTTATGCTCTGGGCAGAGCCGTTGAGTTGGTGCTAGGACAGTTACCCGAAGGCGCTCGACAGAAGGCGGTGGCCATGGTCGATATTGGCGCCAACATGACGACCTTCAGTGTGGTGGAGTCGGGCGAAACGACCTTTATTCGTGAGCAAGCCTTTGGCGGTGAGTTATTTACTCAGTCGATTCTGTCTTTTTATGGCATGTCCTACGAACAAGCAGAGAAGGCCAAAATTGAAGGTGATTTGCCACGTAATTATATGTTCGAAGTGTTATCTCCCTTCCAAACGCAATTACTGCAACAAATTAAACGAACGCTGCAAATTTATTGTACGTCGAGTGGCAAAGATAAAGTCGATTATCTCGTATTATGCGGTGGAACATCTAAACTGGAAGGCATGGCTAACTTATTAACGAATGAGTTAGGCGTCCACACGATTATTGCCGATCCTTTCCAAGGGTGTCTGCATGCGGATGAATCCGTTAAAAATATACTGCAACCTAGCATTAGCAAATATATGGTTGCTTGTGGCTTAGCGCTGAGGAGCTACGGTCAATGGCGAACATAAACCTGCTTCCTTGGCGTGAAGAAGCAAGAGAAAAGCAGAAGCGCGATTATATTGGAATATTAGCGGCGGTATTTTTAGGCTCAGCAGTTTTAGTCTATGTAGCCCTGTCTTTACTCGACATGATGACCGATGAACAGCGCGGACGGAATGCTTATTTACAGTCCGAAATTCAACAACTCGATGCGCAAATCGCCGAGATTAAAAAGATCACCGAGCGTAAGAAAGATATTGAGCGTCGTACCGAGATCATTTTGAACCTTCAGCAATCCCGTAATTTGCCGACACACGTATTAGATGAGCTGGTGCGTATCGTGCCGCCCGGAATATATCTATCTAGTCTAGAGAAAAAAGGCAGTTTATTACTGATTGAAGGCCGCAGTGAATCTAACAACAACGTGGCCAACATGATGCGTAAGGTGAAGGCATCTGAATGGTTAACCGATCCCAATATGCAATCTATCGTGTCTCAAGATGATGAGCTAAGACAATTACAACGCTTTAGCTTAAGAGTGAGCATTAAAGGTGCTATGGCTGATGAGCCTATTAAAACGACAAAAGGAGCGAGTAAATGAAGCTCGATCTAAGTCAGTTTAATGATATCGATTTTGAGAACATCGGCGGTTGGCCAAATCAAGTCAAAGTATTTTTCGCTGTGCTATTGGCGCTTTGCGTTTTCGCTGCGGGTTATTTTCTCGTGGTTTCGGATGCTATCGATGTGTATAACGCGGAGCAAACAAAGGAAGAGCAGCTGAGAGAAGATTTTAAAACCAAATATCAGCTTGCCGCTAACCTTAAATTGTACCGTGAACAGTTAGCAGTGATGGAGGAGCAATTTGCCGAGCTACTCAAAATGCTGCCCTCTGAAAATGAAATGCCAGGGTTGCTCGATGACTTAACCTTTGTGGCCACTGACGCCGGATTACGGATTAATAGCTTAAATTGGGAACCTGAAATTCAGCGGGATTTCTATATTGAGTTCCCGATAAAAATGTCGGTCACAGGTGATTATCACCAAATCGGCAATATGGTTAGCGGCGTGGCTAAACTGCCCCGTATCGTCAGCTTGCACGATTTTACGATTAAGCGTGACGAGAGCGGTAATCTGGCCATGGATATTCTGGCCAAAACCTATCGCTTTAAAGAGGGGGCAGAATTACCACCCGAAAAGCCTGCCAAAAACAAGGGGAAGAAATAATGAAACTCTTACCTCTGTTAGCATTAAGTCTTTTTTTAATGGGTTGTGTTGGCGATCGTAGTGATTTAGAGCTATTTGTTACTACTACCAAGGCACAGCATGTGGCGCATATTCCACCCTTAAAAGAGCCACCTAAGTTTGAGCATTTTGCGTATCAAGCCGAATTAATGCGTAGCCCCTTTGTCCCACCTTCTCGTGAGTTAACAGAAGAGGTGGTTGATACCAGCAAAAACTGCTTACAGCCGGATTTAAAACGTCGGAAAGGTCGTTTAGAAACCTATGCTTTAGACAATCTAAAAATGCGCGGCACCTTAAGCGAAAGCAATTCGATTTGGGCGCTTATTGAAACCAATGATGGCAGTGTATATCGGATGGGCGTAGGTGAGTATCTTGGATTGTTTAATGGACATATAGCGAAAGTGACTTCTCAAAATGTAGAAGTTGTAGAATTAATTCCGGATGGTTCTGGTTGTTGGTCTGAACGTACAAACAACATCGAACTTTCTGGAAAATAACAAGCGAAGGATGAGGGAATAATGAAATCTTCTGCCGCGATAAAAATCCCGTTATCGTTTTTATCTTCAGGCTTAGCTAAGTCTGTTATTGGGATCGCATTAGTATTTGGATTTTTGCCATCGAGTTTTGCGGCAAATAGGTTGATGGATGTCAAATACCATGCTCTTGTCGATCATCAATTAGAAGTCGAGTTAGTATTTGAGGAGGCAATTAGCGCACCCACAATTGACTCTAATGCTTCTCCTGCTCAGTTGGTATTAACCTTCGATGACAGTATTTCTGGCCTGTCTAAGGATCGTCTGCCGATTAACCAAGTCGGTGTGAAGGACATAGTGACGGCGCAGCAAGATACCCATTTAATGGTGACATTGGGCTTATCTAAGGTTAAACCATATCAAGGTAGTGTCGTTGGTAATTCTTATCGTTTAACCATTAACGATGAAGTTGCAGGCTCACAAGCTGGTAATAATCCGTTCGTTAATAGCGTTAAAAATATCGATTTTCGTCGCAATGCAAATGGCGGTGGTGATTTATTAGTCTATTTAAATAATCGCTCGGTTGCCGCGAACGTTGAACAAATTGGTGCCAAGCTTGAGGTTCAGCTTTACAACACAGATATTAACAGCGACTTGTTATATGTGATGGATGTGCAGGATTTCTCCACACCGGTAAAGCATTTTGAAACCTTTAAGGACGATTTAACGACTCGGATTTTAGTCGATGTCTCGGGTAACTATGAGTTCAATTACAAACAGGAAGATAATCTCTTTAGGCTCTCAATTAACAAAGTAGAGCGCGCTGCGGCGACCAAAGAGGTCAAGAAATATAACGGTAAAACGCTTTCGTTAAATTTCCAGAATATTTCAGTCCGTACTGTGTTGCAGATTATTGCCGACTATAACAACTTCAACTTAGTTACCAGTGACACGGTTGAGGGAGATATCACCTTAAGACTCGATGACGTGCCTTGGGACCAAGCATTGGACCTGATCCTGCAAACTAAAGGACTCGATAAGCGTATCGAAGGTAATATTCTGATGGTGGCGCCAAGTGAAGAACTGGCGATTCGCGAAAGCCAAAACCTCAAGAATAAGCAGGAAGTAAAAGAGCTTGCGCCACTCTACTCTGAGTATTTGCAAATCAATTATGCCAAGGCGACTGATATTGCCGAGTTACTCAAAGGGGCGGATTCTAGTTTATTGTCACCACGTGGCTCAGTGGCCGTCGATGAGCGTACCAACACAGTGTTAGTGAAAGATACCGCTGAAATCATCGAGAATATCCATCGTTTGGTTGAAGTGCTCGATATTCCTATCCGCCAAGTGTTGATTGAATCTCGCATGGTCACGGTAAAAGACGACGTGTCTGAAGATTTAGGTATCCGTTGGGGCGTGACTGATCAGCAGGGTAGCAAAGGGACGTCAGGAACCCTTGAAGGCGCAGGCAGCATTGCCAATGGTACTGTGCCAACGCTGGATAACCGTTTGAACGTGAATTTACCTGCGGCGGTAACAAACCCTACCAGCATTGCTTTCCATGTGGCAAAGCTTGCCGATGGCACCATCTTAGATTTAGAGCTGAGTGCGCTTGAGCAGGAAAACAAAGGTGAGATTATCGCGAGCCCTCGCATTACCACCTCTAACCAAAAAGCGGCGTATATCGAGCAGGGTGTGGAAATCCCTTATGTACAATCCACTTCCAGTGGCGCGACGTCGGTGACCTTTAAGAAGGCGGTATTGTCATTAAGAGTGACACCACAAATTACCCCTGATAACCGCGTGATTCTGGATCTTGAAATCACTCAAGACTCTCAGGGTAAAACGGTGGATACTCCCACAGGTCCGGCAGTCGCTATCGATACTCAACGTATTGGAACGCAAGTGTTAGTGGATAATGGAGAAACCATTGTACTCGGTGGTATTTATCAGCAGAATTTAATCAGCCGCGTGAGCAAGGTGCCTATCTTGGGTGACATTCCTTTAGTTGGCTTCTTATTCCGTAACACTACTGACAAGAATGAGCGCCAAGAGCTGTTGATTTTCGTGACGCCTAAAATTGTGAACGAGAAGCTCTAATCGTTTGTTACGAGTCGAATAAAGCCAGCATACATTGCTGGCTTTATTGTGTCTGAAATACAATTCTTATCATAAATAGCGTGCATCACTTGCCAGACTAGACATGAAACTGAGATAATCCTCGGTCAAGTCTCATTAGAGCAAGGTAACATACAGTAGGTCGGCTTGTTCATGAGTCGACATAGGCATACTTTTCATTAAGATTCAGACGTACAAGAAATGGCTGAAAAACGTAATATTTTTCTGGTAGGCCCAATGGGCGCAGGTAAAAGCACAATTGGTCGCCATCTGGCGCAAATGCTGCATTTAGAATTCCACGATTCAGATCAAGAGATTGAGCAACGCACAGGCGCCGATATTGCTTGGGTGTTTGACGTTGAAGGCGAAGAAGGTTTCCGCCGTCGCGAAGCTCAGGTTATTGCTGATCTGTCTGAAAAACAAGGTATTGTCCTTGCCACTGGCGGTGGTTCAGTTCAGAGCAAAGATATCCGTAATCATTTATCTGCTCGCGGTATCGTGGTGTATCTCGAAACCACTATCGACAAACAGGTTGCGCGCACTCAAAGAGACAAGCGTCGCCCATTACTGCAAGTAGATGATCCGCGAGAAGTATTAGAAAACCTCGCAGAAATCCGTAACCCTCTGTACGAAGAAATTGCTGATGTGATCGTTAAGACCGACGATCAAAGTGCAAAGGTTGTTGCGAATCAAATCATTGAGCAATTAGGTTTCTAGGCAGAATGACAAAACAAATTCAGGTTGATTTAGGTGAACGTAGTTATCCCATTTATATTGGCCAGAGTTTGATGAGTGATGGCGAGACCTTGTCTCGCTACCTGCTGAAAAAACGTATCCTTATCGTCACCAATGAAACTGTCGCGCCCTTGTATCTTAAGCCGATCCAAGACACGATGGCTTCGTTTGGTGAGGTAACCAGCGTCATCCTTCCCGATGGCGAACAATTCAAAGATTTAACGCATTTAGATTCCATTTTTACGGCTTTGCTGCAACGCAATTATGGCCGTGATTCAGTGCTGGTGGCTCTCGGTGGTGGAGTTATTGGTGACATGACGGGTTTTGCCGCTGCCTGTTACCAACGTGGTGTCGATTTTATTCAAATTCCAACCACGTTATTATCGCAAGTAGATTCCTCTGTTGGCGGAAAAACCGCCGTTAATCATCCGCTTGGCAAAAATATGATCGGGGCTTTTTATCAGCCACAGATGGTCATTATCGATACTGAATGCTTACAGACCTTGCCCGCGCGTGAATTCGCAGCGGGGATGGCAGAAGTCATTAAGTATGGCATCATGTGGGATGCTGAGTTTTTTCAATGGCTTGAGAACAATGTTCAAGCATTGAAAAGCCTAGATACTCAAGCTTTGGTCTATGCGATTTCTCGCTGCTGTGAGATTAAAGCCGATGTCGTGAGCCAAGATGAGACCGAGCAGGGCGTCCGCGCGCTATTAAACCTTGGACATACCTTCGGCCATGCGATTGAAGCCGAGATGGGCTATGGTAACTGGCTGCATGGTGAGGCGGTTGCGGCTGGCACAGTCCTTGCTGCACAAACGGCTAAGTCCATGGGATTGATTGATGAGTCAATTGTTCGTCGTATTGTGCAATTGTTCCACGCTTTCGATCTGCCAATAACAGCGCCGGAATCGATGGATTTCGACAGTTTTATTAAACATATGCGTCGCGATAAGAAAGTCTTAGGTGGTCAGATCCGGCTGGTACTCCCGACGGCCATTGGTCGAGCTGATGTCTTTAGCCAAGTTCCGGAATCTACCCTAGAACAGGTTATCTGCTGCGCATAAACCTTGTGTGGTGGATGAGTGACGTTTCAGGGGCAAGTCTTGCTTCCTTCACAGGAAGCCCTCGTAGAAAGATTGCATCATGTGGCCAGTTATAGCGACCAGCTACTGGTGCTTGTGGGCGCGCACGGCTCGGGTAAGACGACTCTGCTCACGGCGTTAGCCACAGATTTTGATGAGTCGAATGCTGCGTTAGTCATTTGTCCTATGCATGCCGACAATGCTGAAATTCGTCGCAAGATTTTAGTGCAATTGGTGTCATCTCCGATTTTTGATGACGAAATCTCCCTCGCTGAAACCATACTGCGTGTCGCGCCGAAACAAAGTAAGCCGCTGCACATCATTATCGATGATGCTCATTTGCTCTCTAAAGAATTGTGGGCCGAGTGCATCATACTCAATCAAGTGCAATGCGCGGGTCAGCGTATCGCCGTGACGTTAGCTGTACCGCCTGCATTTCTAGCCGACTTACTCCCTCAGCTGCCAGAGTCGTTAAGACGACAAATTCTGCCAGTCAGCATTGATCCCTTAAGCCTGCCGGAGCGCGAGGCGCTGTATCAAACCTTGCTGCGATATAGTGACCAAAATCCGTTTACGCCAAGGGACATAGTGCGCGCTCAGCTTGAGAAGCAAACGGGCACTCCTCAGGAGGTGGTGTCCTTGCTGGAGCTGGCTCTACATGGTCAGGGTGAGAAAAAATCAGTATGGACACAATACAAAGTCGCGCTAATTGGGCTCGCCAGTGTGCTGATTTCCATAGTAATTTGGCTTGGTCTGGCTAAACCCTTTTCCAGTGAGCCAATTCCTGAGATCGTGACTTATCCTGCTGTGGATTCCGCAGAGTTTCTTGCCCATGGCAAACAGATACTAGTGCCGTATTTTAAGCAGCGAGCCGAGTCGTTAGCGCAGGCATTATTAGCGGAAGCGGTGGAGCAAGCTGACCCATTGGCTAAGTTCCATGGGGAAGAGCCTCAAGTGGAAGGAGAGACAGACATAGCGCCACCAGTCGATGAAGCGACAAGTAAGGGCGACAGCACCGTCACCGAGGTTGATGAGGCAGAGCCTGCGCCAGCTCCTACAGAGCACGCGAAAGATGACTCCGCTACTCAGGTGGTGAATGCAACTCCTGAGCCTGCATCGCCAGTATCTGCGCGGCCGAAAACGGGCTATGCGATCCAAATTGCGACAGTCTCCCAGCGTGAAACTGTACAGTCGCTCCTTAAGAAACTGCATAATGTGCCAGAGGTGCGAGTCGCCAAATACAAACAGTTTTGGGTGGTGTTAGTAGGGCAGTTTAACGACAGTCAATCGGCACAGCAGGCGGCTGCAGAATTGGTCAAAGAGTATCATCTTAGCCAACCTCTGATAAAAAAATGGGCAGAACTCGGCGGTTATCAACTACAAGAAACGCGCTCAAGCGGTGAAATTTCAGAATAAACAGAGTACAATCATGGCCTTTATTTTTGTCGGCATTCATCAAGTTAAATGATCAAAAAACATAGAGCCTTCCTGAAATGGGCCGGCGGAAAATTTAAATTGGTGGATGAGCTCGCGAACTACTTACCGACAGGTGAGCGTTTAGTTGAGCCCTTTGTCGGCGCAGGTTCAGTCTTTTTAAATACTGACTACCCCAGCTATTTACTCTGCGACATCAATCAAGATCTGATTAATCTCTACAACATAGTGAAAGAAAGGCCTGCCGAATACATTGAGGCGGCCAAGAAGCTATTCGTCGATGAGATGAATCAAAAGGATGCCTACTACCGCGTGCGTACAGACTTTAATAAATCCCGCGATCCTTTTTTACGCTCGGTTTATTTTTTGTACTTGAATCGCCATGGTTTTAATGGCCTATGCCGTTATAACCGCAAAGGGGGCTTTAATGTGCCCTTTGGCTCATACAAGAAACCGTATTTCCCTGAGAAGGAAATCCTAGCCTTTTCAAAGAAAGCTCAGCGCGCCGAGTTTAAGTGCATCGGCTATGAAAAAGCCTTCGAGCAAATCCGTGCAGGCGATGTGATCTATTGCGATCCGCCCTATGCGCCACTCTCGACCACTGCGAGTTTTACCACCTATGTCGGTGCGGGTTTTAGCCTAGATGATCAGGCGCTGTTGGCACGTTATTCGCGACATATGGCCTTAGAGCAACGCATTCCTGTCGTGATTAGTAACCATGATATTCCACTGACACGAGAGTTGTATCGCGGTGCCCACCTTGCCAAGATCCAAGTGCAGCGCAACATTAGCCAAAATGGCAGTGGTCGCAACAAAGTTGACGAGCTGATTGCGTTGTACGACGAGAATTATGATCCGCAGGATGATTGATACTAAGTTGTCGTATCGAGTGGCTTAGCCAACGACTTGGCTAACAAGTAGAATCAGGCTGGCGACCAAGGCAATCGCTAACACTATCCCCATCAAGATATAGGGTAATGGTGAGTTGGTCTGGAAGTCTTTTTGACGATTTCTATCTGACTGCACCCCAAAGAAGGCGGCTATTGTACTGTGAAAGACTTGCCAGATCCGGCTTAGCATCAATAGGACTGTTGTGAATTAGCGGGCTTTAGGTCATCGATAGGTTTGTCTTGATGACCATGGAGTAATTCAAGCAAGTCGACAAAATGGAACTGGCTAGAGCGATTTTTGCCAGTGAGCCAAGTCTTCCAGCTTAAGGTTTGCGCCTGTTCGGCACAGCGGTTATTTGGATGGCTGCTAGGTAAGCTGTTGTTGTAACGAGTATCGCTACTACAAGCACAGGCGGAGGTATCGTTACTTGCGGTGAGTTTTTCCACGCCAAAGGCTAAGGAGGCGACGACCACTGCGGTAAATGCCAACATCATCGATGACTTAAAGGTCACCGAGCCTAAAATGTGTGAAAACTGTGTTAACCGCCCCTTCATGATACTTCCTTTACAACCACTAAATGATCCACGATAGCGACCCGAGTATAACAAACTCGCTTAGTTTATGAACAATAATTTATCAATCTTCACTAAAATCTTTCTAACGCTTCAGCATCTCCTTGAGTTTACCGTACGTTATGAGTGCGCCAATTGCGCCTCTATTGGGTTTCAATCGCGATAAATGTGGCATTTGCTATAGAGGCATGACCTAGCTAAGGGTAAAATAAGGCACTTTTTGTTCAATAGCAGCGAGTGTCCTATGCGCCCATTTTTAATTGCTCCATCGATTTTATCCGCCGATTTCGCCCGTTTAGGGGATGACGTTAAAGCCGTGTTAGATGCAGGGGCTGACGTAGTGCATTTTGATGTGATGGATAACCACTATGTGCCCAACTTAACCATTGGCCCTATGGTGTGCAAAGCGTTACGTGACTATGGCATCACGGCCGATATCGATGTGCATTTAATGGTTAAGCCTGTTGATCGTATCGTGCCTGATTTTGCCAAGGCGGGTGCGTCTATTATTACTTTCCATCCCGAGGCCTCTGAGCATATCGACCGCACCCTGCAACTGATTAAAGAATCGGGTTGTAAAGCGGGTTTAGTGTTTAATCCAGCAACACCGCTGCACTATCTCGACCATGTAATGGATAAGTTGGACGTGATTTTGCTGATGTCGGTCAACCCAGGTTTTGGTGGGCAATCCTTTATTCCTTCGACCTTAGATAAATTACGCCAAGTGCGTGAGCGTATCGATGCCAGCGGTTTCGATATTCGCTTAGAGGTCGATGGTGGCGTTAAAGTGGATAACATTGCCGAAATCGCCGCCGCAGGCGCCGATATGTTTGTCGCAGGTTCTGCCATTTTCGGTAAGCCAGACTATAAAGCCGTCGTCGACGAGATGCGCGCCGAGCTAGCGAAAGTTGAGGTCAAATAATGCGGGAACAGATTAAAGCGATTGCCTTTGATCTCGACGGCACACTGATTGACAGTGTGCCCGATCTTGCGGTCGCGACCCAGGCGGCACTCGCCGAATTAGGTTTAGCAAGGTGTACCGAAGCACAGGTAAGAACTTGGGTAGGCAATGGCGCTGAAATGCTGATGCGCCGCGCCATGAGCCACGCTGTAGGTACAGACGTTGAGCAAACGGCATTGGATGCGGCTATGCCCATCTTTATGCATCACTATCAAGAAAACCTTGAGAAGCACAGTGCACTCTATGCCGATGTGCACCAAGTGCTGCAAATCCTGTTTGATGCGGGATTTAAGCTGGCTGTGGTGACCAATAAACCTTATCGCTTTACCTTGCCCTTGCTTGAAGCCTTTAAGATTAATGACTTCTTTAGCTTAGTGCTTGGTGGTGATTCGCTGGCGAAGATGAAGCCAGACCCATTACCGCTCGAGCATCTATTGGCCGAATGGCAACTCGATAAAAGTGAGTTGTTGATGGTGGGCGATTCTAAAAATGACATTTTAGCGGCGAAAGCGGCGGGTGTTGCATCAATCGGCTTGACCTATGGCTACAACTACGGTGAAGATATTGGGCTCACTGGCCCTGACGCTGTATGTGAGCAGTTTGTCGAGATCCTGCGCTGGCTAAATCTCGCTCAGCCAGTTTAATCGAATCTTTTTTATCTTTATTTGGAGCAATGACGTAATGACCAAACCCATAGTACTCAGCGGTGCACAGCCGTCCGGCGAATTAACCATAGGTAACTACATGGGTGCATTGCGTCAATGGGTTGCCATGCAAGATAGCCACGACTGCCTATATTGCGTGGTGGACTTGCATGCCATTACCGTGCGCCAAGACCCTCAAGCATTGCGTGAAGCTTGTTTAGATACGCTCGCACTGTATTTGGCCTGTGGTGTCGATCCAAAGAAAAGTACAGTGTTTATCCAATCCCAAGTGCCACAGCATACCCAACTGGGTTGGGCGTTAAATTGCTATACCCAAATGGGTGAATTGAGCCGTATGACGCAGTTTAAGGATAAGTCACAAAAGCACGCCAACAATATTAACGTCGGTCTGTTTGGTTATCCTGTACTGATGGCGGCGGATATTCTGCTGTATCAAGCAAATGAAATCCCCGTTGGTCAAGATCAGAAACAACATCTTGAGTTAACACGTGATATCGCGACTCGCTTTAACAACGCTTACGGCGAGACGTTTACCATTCCTGAGCCTTTTATTCCTGAGCATGGCGCTAAGGTGATGTCGCTGCAGGAACCGTTGAAGAAAATGTCTAAGTCGGACGACAACCGTAACAACGTGATTGGCCTGCTTGAAGATCCAAAAGCGGTCATGAAAAAGTTGAAAAAAGCCATGACCGACAGTGATGAGCCGCCAGTCGTGCGTTTCGATATGGAAAACAAGCCAGGCGTATCTAACCTGCTGAGTTTAATGTCGGGTATCACGGGTCAAAGTATTGCCAGCCTCGAAGCCGAGTTTGAAGGCAAGATGTATGGTCACTTAAAAGGTGCCGCGGGTGAGGCGGTAGTGGGCATGTTAGAGCCGCTGCAAGAGCGTTACCGTGCGCTGCGTGCTGACCGTGCTTACCTCGACCAAGTGATGAAAGCTGGCGCTGAAAATGCCCAGGCTCGCGCCGAAGTAACGCTTAAAAAGGTGTACGAGAAGATTGGTTTGTTAGTGTAATTTGCCCTAAAGAGCGCATTACACAACACGTTATTAAGCCGACCTATTCTTAGGTCGGCTTTTTTGTATCTGTTATTCATTGGGGTGGTTGATACAAGTGTTTAGGCCTGCGATTTTAGCCAAGAGGAAAAGGCGGCAATCGCGGGTTCAGCCAGACGGCGCTGCTTACAGATAAAACTAAACTCAAAGCCCGTATGAACATCGGGCAGATTAACCGCAACCAGTCTGCCAGTGCTGATATCACCTGCCACCATAAAATCGGGGGCGAGGGCGAGGCCTTGGCCCGCAATCGCCGCCTCAATCGCCATTACGATATGGCTAAAAATATGTTGTTGCTCGTTATTCAGCGGGATCTGGTGAGCTGATGACCATTTGTGCCAATCGAGTCCCAGCGGCCCCTCGTCCACAATCAGTAGCGCCTGTTGCTGGAAATTGCTTAAGTTAATATCACGCCACTTGGGGTAAAAACTCGGGCTACATACTGGGATGAGCCGCTCCTTATGTAGTAACTGTTGCCAATAGCCCCGCTGATTGAGTTTGCCCGCGATAAAGATATCGGCCGTGCTGGTGCTGAGATCGGGGTCTTGAGTGATCATCTCGAGGCGAATTTTAACGCTGGGATACTGGCGTCTAAAATCCGCTAATCTCGGGATCAACCATTTCACCGCAAAAGAGCTGTACACCGCCAAACAGAGTTGTTGGTTTGGGGTGTCGCGGATCTTGAGATTAAGATCGCTTAACTCATTAAAAATCCTTTCTAACTCAATAAATAAGCTTTGGCCTTTAGGCGTGAGTTGCAATTTTCGTCCCTGACGGTCGAAAAGCTGCTCGCCAAAATATTCCTCTAATACACGCACTTGGTGTGAAACTGCGCTTTGGGTAATGCAAAGTTCGGCGGCAGCCTTGGAAAAATGCTGTTGCCTTGCGGCAGTCTCGAAGACTTGTAGCGCGCGTAATGGAGGAAGCTTTCTCATGATTTTCAATGCCTAAAAAATTTAGTATGAATTTAATTCATCTAGCATGAGAAAGCATCATTTCAGCTTAAGTTTTGTGGGGATTATCATGCCAGCATCGAGATTTGCGGATGGTAAAAAATGCAGCGCCCTGTAGTTATCGGTTTGATTTTATTGATAGTGGGTAATCTATTTAGTGCTTTTTACGATGTATCGATCAAATGGCTGCCAGAAGATGCAAATGCGGCCACTTTTCTACTCGTGAGACAAATCACTTCAGTATTGATGTTAATCCCCATTTGGTTGTACTCACAGCGACCCAAGACGGAACATATTTCGGTCCACCTTTGGCGTGCCAACATAGGCTCGGTTGGTGCGCTTTTTTTAATTATTGGCCTAATGGCTTTGCCGCTCGCGACGGTCAGCTCCCTGTTTTACTCGGCGCCGCTGATGATTATTCTGATGGGCTATTGGTTTTTAAAGGAGCGGATCACCACAGGGCAAGTGGTATGCACATTACTTGGGTTTGTCGGGATCTTAATTATTCTCAGACCGAGTGAGATGAACTGGTTTGGATTGGCAGTGTTATTCTCGGCGTTTACCTTTGCCGTCAACCAGTTGACCCTGAAAAAAGTCCCAAATACTGAACATCCAGTATTAACCTTGATGTTGTATAACCTGCTGGGTATTCCTGCGACTTTAATCATCGCGGCCTTTCAAGGAGTTGCGGGGCTGAGCTGGGGATTGTTAGCTGTAGCACTGCTCAGTAATGCCTTCTTGCTGATTTATCACTGGTTCTGCGTGCTGGCCTATCGTCGCGCGCAAGCGAGCGATATTGCGATTGCCGAATATACTGGCCTGTTATTTATCGTCTTTTTGGGCTGGCTGTTATTCGATGAATGGTTAGATAGCCTAAGTTGGTTGGGCGCCGCATTGATTGTGTTGCCGTCACTGTTTTTACCTTGGATTGGCATGTGGGTGGCCAAGTCACCCAAGGTGATGAATGACATCCAAGTAAAAGCGTTAGGACTAGAAGCGGTAGAAGGCGAGCCTAAACCCTAAGGGCTTAGGCTCAATCGGTTATTCGATGTATTCGAATACTTTAACGACTTTACGCACGCCCGCGGTGTTGCGCGCGATATCGACGGCCATGTCGGCCTGAGAGCGGTGAATGAGTCCGAGCAGGAAGACTTCACCGTTTTCTGTGATGACCTTAATACGGGTGACATCCAACTCTTTCTCGTTGAGCATGCGTCCCTTCACTTTCGTTGTCACCCAAGTGTCATTGCTACGGGTGGTGAAAGAGGTTGGGTTACCGATGCGGATCTGATTGTGGATTTTACCGCCAAGCTTAAGATCTTGTACGACCTTAATCGCCTTATCCCTCAACATAGAGTTGGGAGCTTGGCCAATCATCAGCACATTACCGTTAACCGAAACACCCGTGATATTCGTTTGTTTCTTCAGATCTTCATGCTCCAGCAGGGCACTGGTGATCTTAAAATCGGTATTGGTATCGTCGAGCTGAGTCTTCACCGAACGCTCATCGTTGGCCATCATGGCGCCACTAACTGCGCCCACCATAACGGCACCGGCGCAACCTTGCAGCAGCATGCAAACCATTAACAGTGGGGCAGCATATCTCATTGCTGTTCGTCCTGCGGGAAGAGCGTGCGGTCGATATTGTCACAGAGGCAGTGGATAACCAGTAAGTGCACTTCTTGAATACGTGCCGTCACGTTTGAAGGTACACGGATTTCCACGTCGCCTACGCTCAGTAATCCCGCCATCGCGCCACCGTCTTTACCGGTTAAGGCAACGATAGTCATATCGCGGCTCAGGGCGGCTTCCATAGCTTTAATCACGTTGCCTGAATTACCGCTGGTGGAAATCGCTAACAGAATGTCACCCGGTTGACCTAAGGCTAAGATTTGTTTTGAGAAAATCTCATCATAGCTGTAGTCGTTGGCAATCGCAGTGATGGTTGACGTGTCAGTTGACAGCGCAATCGCGGGCAATGGTGGACGTTCAATTTCGTAGCGGTTTAATAGCTCGGCCGAGAAGTGCTGAGCATCACCGGCACTGCCACCGTTACCGCAGGCAAGAATTTTATTGCCGCCCAAAAGACATTGCACCATCATCTCGGCCGCTTTGGCGATGGATTCTGGCAGTGCTTCGGCTGCATCGATTTTGGTCTGGATAGATTCAGTAAAGCTGTCTTTAATGCGTTCTAACATGGATACATCCTTTCAGGATAAAGTGTGGCTATGATGCCATATTTCCACGGTGGAGTTGAGGCATAAGCGTTAAAAATTATTCGATTAGCTGAGTCGAAGGCCTCGTTTAAAAGGCATCTACTAGCCAGTGGATTTGCGCGTCTTCGATGGCGACAACGTCGAATCGGCACGGCACATCCAGTTTATGCGTCTGTAAATAGTGGCTGGCCGCCATGCGGATCCTGCCGATTTGTGCTTTGCTAAGTGCTTGTATTGCGCCGCCAAATTGATTTGCTGAGCGATATTTTACTTCAACAAATACCCAGTGGTGTTTATGGCGCATGACGAGGTCTATTTCACCAAAGGGATAGCGGACATTGCGCTCGACAAAGGTTAACCCTTGCTGTTCGAGGTAACCTTGAGCGAGCGACTCTGCCTGCTGTCCGAGTGTCATAGTTGACGGAAACTGCCTCTCTGATAGCGTCCCCAGCTTAATTGGCGGTTAATCACGCCGTCAGGATTGACGGATAATACGCCGCTACGTCCATTGAACTGGTAACCCGTGAATGAGCGCATCTGCGCCAGTTTGCTGATCAAATCCATGGCATCATAGCCCATCACGAACAGGCGTTTCTGGCCGTTATTCCAACCCGACCACAGAGTGTTAACCATCAGGTTTTCTTCACTGTTTTGCATCAGCCAAGGTGCATCGCTCATGGTCAGGTTATTTAAATCCTGCGCCGTTTGGCTCGATTCGTTGTCGATGCGGCTGCGGCTTGAGGTGTACAACGGCACTGGCTGAGTAAATACGCTGAAGTTCACATCGATAAAGGCCTTGAGCAAGGTTAAATCCTGCGGCGTCGAGATCATATAGATCGCATCGATATCTTGGCGCGAACGAAAATCGGCCTGTACCGAATTACCGAGCAGCTCCTTGATCCGCGCGATACGCGCTTGGCTATCACGGACACCGAGTGCATCCTGCACTGTGGTTTTCATCTTATCGCCACCATCGTAGTAATAGACTTCGATAGGGGTATCGCTTTTCTTTTTCCAGGCTTGGATAAAGCTTTCTGCCATGCGTTTGCCTGTGGCATCGTTGCTGGCAAGCAGTAATGGCATAGTCACGCCATCTTGATACATACGCGTTGCGGCATCGGCAGCTTCTTGGGCTGGTGACAGAGCAAAGTAGAACTTATTGATATCGGGCACAAACTTATCGGTTTGATTTAAAAATAGCTGCGGGATCGGTGCAGTCGGTACCGTGGGCGCGGCAGGTGCAGAGCCCGATGGCATGCTGATCGCAGGGCTGGTGTTGCTGTTCAGTGCCAGCAATTGATCGATTTCATTTGGCAGCAAGGGGCCAATAATAAACTCGGCGCCCGCGTTCACCGCTTGCTGATAGGCCGCTACGGCATCATTGGCGGTATCGTAAAAATTAACCGCAACCTGCTCATTAGGTTTGGCTAAATAGCTGGCCAAAATCCCTTGGCGAATCGCGTTGGCGGCACCCGCGCGCTGGCCTGTAAGCGGAAGCAGAACGGCGATATTCTTCGGCATAAAAGGCTTGGCATTGAGCGCCCGATCCAAATCGGTCGGTAATTTCGCCGCCGCTGGATGATAAGGATTCTGCTTTTGCCAGTCGCCTAAGTAACGAACCAGTTGATTGGGGTCGACCGCATAATGTTTGGCGATATAGGCGAGTTGCAACCAACCGGCAAATACTGGGTTGTTGGCATCGCGGATAAAGGTTTGCAGGGTTTGCTCATGCATTGGCTGCAACACTTGCCAGATTTGGTTATTGACTTCACTCGCCTCGGCGGGCGGTAAATAGGTGGTCAATAAACTCAGCTCGCGCACTTGCTCGATAGGTTGCTTATTCAACTGGAACAAATGCGCTCTAAATTGATGATACGCGGCCATTTGCCAGCCGGGTAAAACCCAAGTGCTTGGATAGCTCAGGGTCTTGAGTGCCTCGACATAGGTCGATGTATGCTCTAATACCCGCGCCGTCAGGTATTTATGCTCGGCCACCAGAGTGGGAGTCTGAGTCAGGCTAGGCTGCATCGACTTCAGCAGTTTCTGCGCCGCCGCATAGTCATTGGCATTGATATAGGCATGCGCCGCCAGCAGCAGGTTAGTATCGCGCTGCTGCGGATCTTTGCTATTCGCGGCCTGTGCTAAATACACATTGGGCGCCAATGGTGCAGAGGCTAAAGAGGTGGCCACTGTGGGGGCTGTACCGGTTGAGCTGGGCGCTTGGCTGCCGCAACCCGCCAACACTGCGGATAAAATGGCCACGGAAACGAACTTAGTTGTATTCAGGCTTTTTAACACTGGGCTTCACTCTGGTAAGATGCTGCCTCTAGTTTAACCTTCTCTTGCGCTTGACGAAAGTCTTGGCACTGTCATTACCGAGGTATATATGGACCAAAGCGTCGCACTCTACATTGTTCCCACTCCCATTGGTAACTTGGGGGACATGAGCCCACGTGCTATCGAAGTGCTCACTCAGGTCGCATTGATTGCCTGTGAAGATACGCGCCACAGCGGCAAGTTATTGAGTCATTTTGGTATTTCTACCAAAACTATCGCATTGCATGACCATAACGAGCGTGCCCGCGCCCAGTGGATTGTCGAGCAGTTAGCCGCAGGGCAATCGATAGCGCTGATTTCCGATGCGGGCACGCCACTCATTTCAGACCCCGGCTATCACTTAGTCTCCCATGTGCGCCAGTCGGGTTTTCGAGTGATCCCATTGCCCGGCCCTTGCGCGGCGATTGCCGCATTAAGCGCGTCGGGTTTACCGTCGGATCGCTTCTCCTTTGAGGGCTTCTTACCTTCTAAAGAGAAGGCGCGCGCCGATAAGTTACTCGAACTTAAGGAAGACCCTCGCACGCTGATTTTTTATGAATCACCGCACCGCATCGAGCATAGTCTGACTACCATGGTTGAAGTGTTAGGAGGCGAGAGGCAAGTGGTGATGGCGCGAGAAGTCACTAAAACCTTCGAGACCTTCCTCTCTGGCCCTGTGGCCGAGGTGTTGACCACGGTCAGCAGCGATCCTAACCAGCAAAAAGGCGAGATAGTGCTGATGGTACATGGTCATCGCGCCGCGGAGGATGATGACGCCATTCCGACTGTCGCCATCAACACCTTGAAATTACTCTGTGAAGAATTGCCCCTCAAAAAGGCTGCTGCCATTGCCGCGCAAATTCACGGTCTTAAAAAGAATGCCCTGTACAAGTTTGGTTTAGAGTCTGATTTATAAGCACTGGTGCACACGGGCGGGATTAACAGTGGTACACGCAGGTTGCTTAGGCTATAATCCGCGCCGAGTTGGCCAGACAGTCGCTGCGCTCGCAAGAGCGGGGAGGAAAGTCCGGGCTTCAAAGAGCGGGGTGCCAGGTAACGCCTGGGCGGTGCGAACCGACGACAAGTGCAACAGAGAGGAGACCGCCATCATAGCTTAGGCTAAGGTGGTAAGGGTGAAAGGGTGCGGTAAGAGCGCACCGTGCGGCTAGCAATAGTCCGTAGCAAGGTAAACTCCACCCGAAGCAAGACCAAATAGGGTTCCGTATGGCGTGGCTCGCGTTGGAACCGGGTAGGTCGCTTGAGCCTGCGAGCGATTGCAGGCCTAGATGAATGACTGTCCAAGACAGGACCCGGCTTATCGGCCAACTCATCAAATTCAGTAAAAAGCCCGTTTATCTATTAGGTAAACGGGCTTTTTATTTGGGTTCAATGCTAGGTTATGTCGCCTAGCAACGTCCCATATTTGAGTGCTGGCGGCGTAATTGTGTTCTTTGCTTTGCCAGCTTTTCCATTGCGGAGAGTATGATATGACTCTTGCTCAGAACCTCTGCATCCTGTTCGCTCTGTTGTGTTGCCTGTTGGGCGATAAGCTCTGTCAGTGAGACGATGAGCTGTTCAGCCTGAGTAAGACTCTGGTGTTGTAGCTCTTTCACATAGAGCAGCAAAAAACGTTGCAATAACACGTCGAGCAGCAAAGGCAAGGTGATATTGAAGTTGCCTTCCTCAGATTTTGGGGGCAATTCTCCCATCGCCGCAATCAAGTGGCATACTGTTTGGCAGCCAGTCGCGCCGATAAAGAGTCGCATCGCATCTCGATTCGACGCAATATACTGTTCCAGTTGATGGGCAAATTCTGCCTTATCCCATTGATAGGCAATAGAGTGGATAACGCTCATGTTGTTGGCTCATCACCTTTCTATCCGTTGTTAACGAAAGAGCATGGATTGCTGCTTTATGATCTCGAGTTGCTGAGATACATGCTCGAGATAGACTCTGCTCAAAATAGCAATGCCTCTATAAAATTCGCTGTCGGCATGTTGCTCCGCTAATTCGAGGCAGCGCTCCGCCCAAGGCAGTAGATGCTGTTGCAATAGTAGCGTGCAGGTTCCGAGGATATTTTTGTCTTCTGGCGAGGCCGCAAGTTGGTTAAATAAATATTCTAATGTCAGTAAAATCAAACCAATATGATCTATCGGCTCGTTTCTCTCTAATGTGAATTCGATATTATGTGCCTTATAGAAGGCCATCAGTTTTTGGGTCGAATCACCATTTAATGACTGCTCTTCCCCGGTATAAACAGACCCCCAAGGCGCCGCTTTAGGGTCGCTTGGACCAAAAAACAACTGTCCGTAATCTACCTTTAACTCGGTAAGTTGCGTTTCTGTGCTTTGCCAGTGGCTTAAATAATTGCCTAGATAGGTTCGCCCCTGTTTTTCATATTCAGAATCCACAAGCTGCGGCCAGCTGATGTGGAGTTCATCCTGCTTAAAACTGTCGATTAAGGGAGCTTCTGGGTAGGTATATAAAATATTATGCAGAACCTTAGCGATAGCTCCCCATGTCAGGTAATCATCCGCTTTTATCTTTGACATAACTCTTCTCTTATCTCGACGGAACCAATGAGGGGCGCCATGCCCCTCATTAATCCTATGACTTAAATTTCAGACCAATTAAGCACTTGCCCACCTGATTGCGCATTTGGGTTATTTTTGACAATCAGATTGGGAGAGGTAATAGATGACGATGGCAATGGTGCAATGTGCCCGTCACCTTCACCATATTTGGCTTTTAGGTTTTCCATAGTGTCAAAGTCGAGTGCCCGTAATGGGCAAGCATTGACACAAATCGGTTTTTTGCCATCGGCGAGTCGGTCATAACAGCCATCACACTTAGTCATGACTTTACGCTGAGTATCTAATTGTGGCGCGTCATAAGGGCAAGCTCTTGCGCAGCTTCCACAACCAATACAGATGGATGATTCCACCAACACTAAACCGTTATCTTGGCGTTTATGCATGGCACCTGTCGGACAGGCTTTTACACACACAGGCTCGCTGCAGTGGTTGCAGCCTATAGATGTGTAGTATGCAAATACGTTTTGCTCGAAACTACCATCGGCATTTTGGCCCCAGTTACCGCCACCGTATTCAGTGACGCGGCGCCATAGCACTCCAGGAAGATTGGCAACGCTACCATTGCCGTCATTTGCGCGGATAAGACCGGTCATTCTGTCTTTACAGGCGATATGGCACGCCTTACATCCAGTGCATTTGCTGCTGTCAAAGTAAAAACCATATTGTGTTTCTTGATTCATTTGTATTTACCTCTTAAGCCTTAGCAATCTGCACGCGGTTAGTGTGTTGTGGGTTACCTTTTGCGGCAGGGCTAGGTTGGTAGCGAGTAAGCGTGTTGATGCAGCCCCCAATATCAATTACATGGCCGGATGGGCCGACTCGACCCGATGGATCTGGGGTATACCAAGCGCCTTGACCCAGAGCCGCCACGCCTGGTGCAACTCTTGGAGTAATGCGAACAGGAACTTCAATGGTGCCACGCTGGCTCCATACATGAACGGTATCTCCCTGCGCTAAGCCACGAGCATTGGCATCAATCGGGTTCATCCAGACCGCGTCTTCAACGGCTTCTCGTAGCCAAGCCACGTTGTGATAGCTGGAGTGGGTGCGGCCCTTGGTGTGATAACCCATTAATTGCAGTGGGTAAGTCTCTATAGTGTCGGCATCCTCATAGCCTTCCCAAGTTGGTTGGTATTTGGGTAATGCGGTGATGTAGTTGCCTTTGACGCTTGCATCGAACTCCCATTCGGCCGCTTTTTGCGCAAAATCGAGTGAGTAGAATTCGACTTTACCGGTAGGTGTGCCGAGAGCTTTACCGCCATTGATATAGCTATCTAAGGCGATGCGCTTGGTGCCATTGAAGGCGCGGAAGACCCCAATTTTTTGAGCTTCTTCATAGGTGCTTGGTAATGCAGGAATGGCGTTCGCACTTGAAGGTGCAGTCAAAGTGCCAGCATAGAGCTGATTTAACCATGCAGTTTCGTCTTTACCTTCAGAGTACTGTTGATAAACGCCCATTTTTTGTGCGATCAGACCGCACATGTCATACATGGACTTGCATTCCCACATTGGCTTCACCGCAGCCTTCATCGCAACTAAGTAGCCCATGAGACCTGTGGCATAGCTGCCATCCACGAGGTCATTAGACTCTAGCCAGCTGGTATCTGGCAGGAGGATGTCGGCATAACGTGCTGAAGGCGTCATCCAGCAATCGGCCACCACGATTAGCTCACACTTAGTATCGTCCTCTAAAATCTTCGAAGTACCGTTAGAGTCGGCATGTTGGTTGACGAGTGAGTTAGAGTTAATGGCGAAAATGGCTTTAATATTCTGCCCCAATGGCGTATCTAAATCGGCCATACCTCTTACGCCATCTTTACGGGCGGTCATTTCTGCGCCGCGCTCAATGGCTTCAGAGAAGGTGAAGAAGGAAATGGATTCTTTAATCGGATTAGACAAGCCCGATAGACTTGATTTGCTCATGCTGCCTTGTACTGGTAAGGCACCGTTGTTGACACCTGGTTGCCCCACTTTGCCCGTTAAGAAGGGCAGCATATAGCAAGCGCGCATCGCCTGTTCGCCGTTGGCATGGCGGTTAACACCTGCACCTATGATGATATAAGGTGCTTTGGCATTCATGACTTTCTGGGCGATAGCTTTGATGTTGGCTTCCGAAATCCCACAAACGGTAGCTGCCCACGCAGGTGTTTTGGCCTCGGTGAATTTACCCTCGCCTAGGATGTAATCGCGGTAGTTTTCTTCGACATCGATAAACTTGGCGTATTCCAGTTTGCTGGCATCGCCCGATGCTTCTAGCTCGGCTTTGGTTTGTTCCAGTGAGGCCTTGTCATAACCGACGCAATACTTATCCAAGAAGGCTTTAGAGTTGGCATCGACCCAGCCTGAAGAAATCATTTCATAGGCAATGGCTTCTGCAAATGCGGCATCTGTGCCAGGGCGGATCGGATACCAGTGGTCTTCTTTACCCGCCATGGAGTCTGTATATCGTGGGTCGACCATGATGACTTCAATGCTTGGGTTATTTTGAATAGCTTGCAGGTAATCGTAACCTTCGCCCGAACCGCTTTGGCGCATTTCGCTAGGGTTATAACCAATGCCTAAAAACAGATCGCTGTCGGCAACGCAGACCATAGAGCTGCCGTTAGTTGAGCTGCCACCCCAAGTGGCTGCGGCGGCTTCAATTTGTTGTGCCCAAGAATAGTTACCATAAATATTCAGGAAGCCACCGTTGAGATTCAGCAGGCGGTTGAAGCAGTTTGAGCTAGAGAAACCATAATAAGCACCTGAACCGTATAGTTTTAAAATTGAACGGTTTGTGTATTCGGCGGTAATACGTTGTAGTTCACTGGCAATCGTTGAGGCCGCTTCATCCCAAGTAATGGGGACAAATTTACCTTCACCGCGCTTACCCACACGCTTCATGGGGGTCTTTAAGCGATCCGCAGCATAAGTGCGTTGTCTGAGTGAGCGTCCACGCGCACAAGCACGGATCTGGTGGTTGTAGCCATATTCGTCAGTGGTTTCATTGTCGGCTTCGACGCGCGTGATCACACCATCTTTAGTAAATACCTTGATTGGGCAGTTAGATCCACAGTTAACAAGGCAGGATGACCAGGTTTGGACCTCACCATCGGTTACCGGAGGCGTTGGTGGTACCACATCGACATCATTCGAGCTGGAGTCACAACCTGTGACGGCCGCCGCTGCACTAAGTGCGGCACTCATCTTTAAAAAACTTCTACGTTCCATTCTCTTCACCTCTGTTAAATCAAGGCAGCATGTAGCTGAAGGTCAACATCAGCAGATGCGCGTTGTAGTTATGATTAAGCTCACCCAAGGTCACTAATCCTGGGACGGCATAGGGGCTGACCTCGGCGTAGTCAGTGTCGTAGTAACGTTCGTACTGGTAGCTCAGCTTGAGTCCCATGCGCTCGTTCAGGGCATAACGGCCATACAGCTCAAGGTTGTGGCTGTAGGAGTAGTAATCGCCGTAAGGTTGGTCAGTGGTTGTGGTGATGAGGGTGTCACTTGCGGAGTTCGCAAATTGGTAATTCCCCCCAATGCTTAAGCGGTCATCCATCAGTCCGTCGTAGGTAAATCCAATATTGAGGTCGATAAACTCATCGTCGACATTGGTGTACCAATCTGGTGAGGCATAAGCTTGGCTTCCTGCCATGTCAGACTCAATCCACTGTTGCCCTGCGCTAGCAAAAACGTTGAGTCTGTTGGACAGCTGGGCACTGAGTTGTACGTTGTACCCGTAGTCCTTCACCCCTGTTAAACCAATAAGGGTGCTGTCGTAATCGTCGTTGTTGTAATGGGCATCGAAATCAACCGTTAGCCATTGCAGGGGAGTATGATTAACCCTGAGTTCGAGCCCATTACGGTTTCTATCAGCAAGGTAAAACTTGCGTAGCAGTGGATTTTCTTCTACTGAGGTGGCTTCTAGACTGTCGTAGGTTGAGCCATCACGGGTTTCGTAACTGGCTTTCAGGTCTACCACGGTTTTAGGGATAACGCGGATATTCAACTTAGCCCATAGCGCGCTGTCTTCGGTCTCTTCACGCTCGGTATAGTTACGCTCAACCGCTTTGTAATCAAAACCACCGAGTAAGCGATAGTCGCTGTTGAAACGGTAACTACTCTGCAGTTTGAAGTTGGTGCGTTGAATATCCATCGCTACGTTTTGCTTAAAGGCACCACTGACGTTGTCGACTTCAAATTGAGCAAAATCCCAAGTAGAGCTTTTATTGTCGCGGTCGCTGTAATCCAGTTGACCGTTCAGGCGCCAGCGGGGGCTTAACATACTGCTAAAGCCGATACGCGCGTCTAAGGTCTCCACTTCGCCGTCCCAGCTTTGCAGAGGATTACCGCTGACTTGGATGAGATTGTCATCCTGGATCATTCGGCCTGTGGCAAGGCGGCCGTTAATCACACTGCTGCCAAGCAGATATTGGCCTGTCAACGAGACTTGATGGGCATCGTTATCCGGAGTGGCGGCATACACATTGTCAGCATAGGGCAGACTTAAGTGATTAATGTGATTGCGGTAGTAACTGCCGTTATAGGCCAGTTCACTCTGCCATTGATGTTGGTCGATGCAGATACCGGCATTGATATTTTGAGTGGTCGCATCCACGGGTAAGGCGAAGTTTATTGGGCCAGAGTTGGCTAATAAACTGCTGCGACGATTTCCCGTTTTATCCTCGTGGTCATAGTTGATATAACCCTTAAGACCATTAAGCAGTGCATCTAATTCACCCTCAAGGCCGATACCGATTTTTTCACGTTGTAATTCGAGGTCAAGGGAACGAGTGTGGCTATCGGGTAGCAGCAATCCATTGTTATGCCATAGTTGGGTTTGGGCAGTGGCGTCATAACGGGTCAGTAGGCTGTAATCGAGTTGGACACCGCCCAGATTGTTTTTACCTGCTTCCAAATGCAAATAACCGTTGTCCGAACCGAGTTCATCGGCTTGCATCGCTGCGTGGTATTCACCTTGTCGATAACTTACATCCCCACCGACACTGCCGCGCCAACCCGCATCACTGTCACCAAAGTTATTACCTGAGTGGATATCGTCACTGCTTGCCCAGCCAACATTGGCGTTAACTTCGCCCCGGTAGCCCTGCGTTACGGTACAGGACTTACATTGATAGGCGTTGGTGTTGACCTTGCTGGTATTGGCTTGCTTAACCGAAAAGTCTGCTGCGTTAACGCTTGCAGAGGCGGCAAGCAGTCCAATGGTGATTAAATTCAAGTTAAATTTCATCTCAGACTCCTTAATCAACGCGCAAAATTGCTGCCAGCAGGGTGGTTGGAGCCGTGGATTTGGCTATGGCAATTCAAACAACCCATACCTGCACCAAAAGCATTGGTACTCGGTTGGCTAACCACGCGGCTCGCATGGCCATCGTCGGCATGACATTGTTGGCATAACTGCGGCACACGTTGTTTAACTAGAGCCTCGTTCACGCTGCCGTGAGGGTTATGGCAGGTTGAGCAGTTTTCGGTGACGGGCGCATGCTCCCATAGGAAGGGGCCGCGTTTTTCGGCATGACAGCTATAACAAGTGTCATTTACCGTGGCTTTTTTGAGGGCGCTCTCATTCGATGAACCGTGGGGAGCATGGCAATCGATACAGGTCATCTGGTCCCATTTCAACGGATGGGATGAGCGTTTGTTCATGTCTGCTTTTTCGCGGGTATGACATGAGGTACAGGTCTGATTAACTTGTTGTTTGTCTAAGATGGGGTCTTTAGCAGCATGCACCTGATGGCAGGAGGCACAGGCGATTTCCTCCAGATTATGCAAGCTATTATGCCAACCCGCTTTTGCGGTATTTTGGTGACACCCCAAACACACGGTATTTTGCGTCGGTGCGGATAACTTGCTATCCCGACCAAAGGTGATCATTGGCTCTTTGCCACCTTTGTTATGGTTGCCTAGAGGGCCATGACAAGATTCGCACTGCAATCCCGCCATCGGGGAATTAGAATGGCTCATGTCACCGTGTTTGCCATCGAAAATTGCCATGACCTTGTCATTTTTCTTATGACACATTAGGCAGGTGTCAGCGCCTTTTGAAGAATATTGACCCGCGGTGAACTTTTGTTCTAATAGCTTTTCAAGTTGCTCACTGCTCTGGGCGTTTTCTGCTATTACTGAGGGAGATAATAAAAGTAATGCACTCGCTCCTATTATCCAGCGTTTTATTTTATGCCATCTCATATTAGCTGCCTTTTATTTACTGTTTATATGATTGGAATTATTAATTCCTGTAAATGTTACCTTCGAGGTGGCGCTTAATTAAGGTATATAAAAGGCTTGTTTTAAAAACTGGAGTTAGCACATAAAACGTAAGGTTATATAGAGTTTGTCACAGTAAAGAGTAACTGATTCTCAATTGAGCGATATTATTTCCCTTTAAATACAGCCTAATGCGTTTCAGGTTTGAATGGGGTGTATTTGGGGTTAAATGAAGGTTGCAATCATGTTTTCTATAGTTGTTGCGGCCCGGGAATTGAAATTGTTCGATGTCACAAAAATAAGAATTACTTATCTTGTTCTGGATTTTTAAATCTCGGAATTACAGGTTATAAAGGTTGTAAATTGAAATTATCATATCGTTTATTAATTAAATGTTTTTAAGTGGAGGCTGATATTGGTAAGCGTTTTCTGAGGTAATTAAAATGATTACCCTAAAGTAACCATTTTAATTAGGATGCATTAAAATACAGCGAAGCATTGTTGAATGAATTATTGTACTGCTGGCAGCGTGTTATTTGAGTGCTGGCTCGCAAGCACTTGCGCAATATTGATAAGATTCTGAGCGAGTTCTTTCGCTTTATCCTCGGGGAATTTGGTCGCCAGTGAGGCTTGCAGTTTTTCCTGCAGGTTTGCTAATACGGCTTGCTTATCGATATCTGTGACTGTCTGCTTGAGGTTAGTGACTCCACTGGCGAGAGCCTGTAGCTCTGGGAACAATTGCGCGTTTTTTAACGGGGCTAAAAGTGCTACGTCCTTTAAATTTGCGTCGTCGACTTTATTATCTAAGGTGAGGAGCAGATTATCGACTCTGTCGAAGGTCTGTTCGCTGCGACTAATTAAAGGCGCGATGGCGACGTCTTCTATGAGTCCGGTGAATTTATCGACGGTGGCGTATAACAATCCCGCGACGATAATCAGCGGCAGCATGATCCCCGTGAATAATCCCACCCAAAAGTTGTTAAGCCCAGCGGCGAAGTTTTTCATTTTAGTCCCTTATTCCCGTTAAACGCTTAAGTTACGCTATGCGCTTTGTCGATGGCTGACAAGCGTTTACTGCTAAAACTGCGTGCTCAGCGATAAAACGAGGCGCATATCCGATGCGAGCTAAACCATGGATTAGAAGCTGCGTTTCACCAGAAAACGCCATTCCCAACTGTTGACCGAATCACCACCCGTGTAGGGCACTGAGAGGTCAATATGGGCGACGTTACCGTAACTGGAGCGAGAGGAATAAATCCGCGCGCCAATACCGACACTGGCAAGCGGACCGCTGACCTCGTTATTGGCCGCTAACGGGCCGCCCGAGGCTTGGCCTACATCGGCAAATACCGCCCAGCCGAGTTCGGCCAATTGGTATAGATTGATATTGGGATAATTACGGATTTCGGCGGTGAGTAACCATTGGTTGTCGCCCTGTTGATATTCGTTGGGATAACCGCGTACCCCGGTTTCATCGCCGAGCCCTTCGGTGAGATCGAGGTACGTGTTATTCGACACACTAGCCCAAGCTTTGCCATAAGCTATCCATTTAGGATTGATTTGATAGAAGTATTCAGCCTGAAGATTGGCTTGATAGGTATCTTTTTGGGTGGTGCCTAAGGTGCTGGTGGCACCCATTTCGAGTAACCATAAATGCTCATCAAACTTATAACCGCGGGTAGTTTGCCATTTGAAGTGGTAGCCCACTGGGTTATTGTCGCCTATGTCATTGGTTTCGATACCCAATTGAATATAGTGGTGCCAACCTAAGTTAAAGTCCTCGTTATTACGAATAAGGTGCACATTATTGAGTACCTGAAAGTCGTCCTGAATAAACTCATAGGCGACCCAAGGATACATAAAGTCCCTGTCCTGCGGTAACTCGGAAGTGGGGTACACCTCTGAATTGGCAAACTCGTGCTTATCTTGGGTAAAACCTGTGATAAAACGCGATAAGTGTTCGTTATTCTTATTGATTAACCAGCCATATTGCAGATTGAGATAGTCGACCGTGTGTTCAAACTCGTTCACCTCGTGGCCGTTCTGGCGCAAGATATCGGTGCGGCTATCATCCAAAAACTCCGCCGAGTACATGGTCTCAGTATTCAATGAATAGAAGGGCTTACTGACATACACATGCTTAGCTTGGCCGTCGCTATTATCGTAAAACTCGGCGGCGACAATACCGTGATCGATAATGCTAATGGGCGCTTCGAAGGCAAACTTATAGCCGGTACGGGATTCATCGGATTGATATTTTAAGCGGGTGCGTATGCCTGTACCGAAGAGGTTGTCTTCTTTCACGCCAAAGGAGTAGCGGGTGTCCCCCCCCGAGCTACTAAAGCTGGCAGTGGGGAGCAGTGACCAGTTATCCCAAGTCTCAATGACGACAGACTCATCATCTGGGTGGACGTCGGACTCAGGATCCTTCTCGCTGACATAGACTTTTGCATCGCGGATATAGGGTTCGGCGCGCAGTAAACGTTGTGACTCATCGAGGTCTTTTTGGGTAACAGTATCGTTTTCATCAAAGGTCAGCCTATCTCGAACCACATATTCCTTGGTGTTGATATGCAGATAGTTAGCCCAGCGGTGGATAAAAAATGCGTCGGGATCGGACTCATCGAAAATCGGGTTGCTCACCACGACAATCTTGCTGACTTTTTTAGGGGCTTCCTCGGGGGGCGTTTTAGGCAAAGCCTCATCCGCTCTGGCTAGGTTGACTAGACCACAGAGGCAACAAGGTAGAATCGATGCATACAGGGTAAACTTCTGCATAAAACCACTCCCGTAAACTGGATGGCGACAGCTTAAGGTTCTGCTGCGCTTCACAATTTAATAACACACGGGAAGTGGCCATTAGTCAAGGAAACATTTTAATAAGATTATGATTTTACTTAAGGTTGCTTTAAGAATCGGGCTGGAGTTCGCGCCAGCCCTGAGAGGAGATGTTACAGCGTACGTCTTGGTGGTACCACGACGTTGGCAAAAATCAGTCCGGCGATAAGCGACATAAAGATCAAAAAGATCTGCGACCCAATATGGGATTGGTTGAGCATGGTTTCGCCGGAGATCAGCGCGTTCAGCCCTATGTAGGTTTTACTGCCGGGCACTAAGATCACAATACCTTGCAGCAGTGCAATCGAGGCGGGCGCCTTCATCCAACGGGCATAGAGATTGGAATAGACCCCTACCGCCAAGGCGCCGAAGAAGATCCCCACAGAATCCCCAAAAAAGTGTCCGCCTAACATGGCGGAGAAGAATGCCACTATCCCCGCCAGTACGCCCCAAGGTGAATCTTGGATCCGTGCCTTAAAGATAAACACCAGTGCCATCGACAGGATGGGCACCGCCGACCAAATTGCCCAGCGTGGTAAGCCCTCTGGCTCGATATGAATGGCTTCACCGAAGAAGGCTTTACCAATCGCCATCCCCAGCACTGCGCCAAAGTACAACTTAAATAACAACATACTGGCATCCATAATCCGCGCTGTGCCCGAGATCAGGTCGCGTGCCGCCAGTTCTGCCAATCCTAAGGTTAAGGCTAAGCCAGGAATAAAGATGATGATGGAGGAGAGGATCACCACGGGAATATTAATATTGGGGTCAATGCGGGCAATGGCGCAGGCGGCAATGGCGCAAACAATCGTCGCGAAGGGCTCTAAGACTTCAGCCATGCGCGTCGAACGCTCGGCGCGGTACACAAAGCCATAGACTAGCAAGCCTAATAAGCCTGACCAAAAGACATCGTTCCAACCCGTGCCCATCAACATGGCAAAGGCGGCCGCCGAGGTACCAAAGGAAAAACAGGTTAATGCTGGGCCGTAGGGGTTGGGTTTGTTGGCAATTTCCTCTAGCCTGTCTAAGGCTTCGGTGAGTGTGCGTTTACCCGAAGTGAGCTCATCTACCAGTTCATCGGTGCGGGCGAGGGAGCCTAAATCCAATTCGCCGGGTTTAACCCGTGCAACATGGTTATATTCTTGATCGGTATCGTGTTGTAATACGAAGGTCATCGAGGTCGGCGAGATTAAAAAATAACCTTCGATTCCGAGCGTCCGTGAGACGGTTTGCAAATGGGTTTCAAGACGGTAAGCGGGTGTGCCAAACTTATGTAAAGCCTTGCCTAGCTTAATGATAAATTTACGCTTTTCGAGAAACTGTTCGTTATCCAATCGGGCTATTCACTGTATAAAAAGTTGTAAGAGATCACGCGCGCATATTAACCTATCTTGTCGCTAAAAGGTTAATGGCTTTTAAGCTTAATACAAATAAATTGCTGAATTTTTGCGGTCTATACCGCGGTGATGTTAATCAAAAGGGAATCGCTATGCCGTTGATGGTAACAGGGTTTTACGCCAGCTTGACTGGGTTGTTGATAATCGCGCTGGCTTATCGAGTGGTGAAATTAAGACGAAGCCAAAAAATCGGTATCGGTGATGGCGGCAACAATGCCTTGACGCTGGCGGGCAGGGTACATGCGAATCTGATTGAGAATGCGCCCATCGTATTGATTTTAATGCTGGTGGCCGAGGCGGGTGGCTTAGCGCATTTCTATTTGCATTGTTTTGGTACCGTGTGGATTGTGGCACGCTTGCTCCATGCGATAGGGTTAACTCAGGGGAAAGGCGGTTATCATTTCGGCCGTTTTTGGGGCGTGTTGCTCACTTGGTTGGTGACTATCAGCCTAGCCTTAGTCAACTTAGTGCATTTTGCCCAAAGTCTGTAATGGCAGAGATAGGGTAATGGCCGTCTAAGCCATATCCCTAGCCACTTTAGGGGTATTGAGCACATTGGTGCAAATACCCCGAAAAACACCTCGGCTGCTGTTTTTTTAATCGCACTTATCCCTGTTTGCCTGCTATACTCCGCGTCCCTAAATCGGTGCGGCCTGTTTTTGCCTGCACCTTTGTTTGACATTACGCTTTTGGGTCAAAATCGATGCAAGTTGAATCCACACTGTTTAGCCATCCCAAGTATTGGGCCGAGTCCTTCGGCACCGCGCCTTTCTTACCTATGTCTCGCAAGGAGATGGAGAAATTAGGCTGGGACAGCTGTGACATTATTATTGTCACTGGTGACGCCTATGTGGACCACCCAAGCTTTGGCATGGCGGTCATTGGCCGGATGTTAGAAGCCCAAGGCTACCGTGTCGGGATTATTTCTCAGCCCGATTGGTCGAGCAAAGATGCCTTTATGCAGCTTGGTCGCCCGAATCTGTTTTTTGGTGTCACCGCCGGCAACATGGATTCGATGATCAACCGTTACACCGCCGACCGCCGTATCCGCAGCGATGATGCTTATACTCCTGGTGATGTGGGCGGTAAGCGCCCAGACCGTGCTGTGACCGTTTATACCCAACGTTGTAAAGAAGCCTTTAAAGATGTGCCAGTAATTATTGGCGGCATCGAGGCGAGCCTGCGCCGTATTGCGCACTACGATTATTGGTCGGATAAAGTCCGTCGCAGCGTGATTTTCGATGCCAAGGCCGACATCTTGATGTACGGCAACGCCGAGCGTCCGCTGGCTGAAGTGGCGCGTCGTTTAGCGGCGGGTGAAGCCATTGGGGATATTCAGGATGTGCGTGGCACAGCCGTTATCCGTAAAGAGCCTATGCCCGAGTGGCGTGGGATGGATTCTCGCAAGATAGATCAACTGCATAAGATCGATCCTATCCCGAACCCCTATGGCGCCGACGATGTGGGCTGTGCCAATTTATCTGGCCCATCGGATGTTAAAATTTTCGATAACGATGCGCCAAAACCCATCAGTGTGCAGCCGCCACGCCCTAAGCCTTGGGATAAAACCTATGTGCTGCTGCCAGCCTTTGAAAAGGTCTCTGAGGACAAATACTTATACGCCCATGCCTCGCGGATTTTGCACCAAGAGCAAAACCCGGGTTGTGCGCGAGCGTTGTTCCAGCCCCATGGTGACCGTGGTGTGTGGGTGAACCCTCCGGCTTGGCCACTCAATACCGACGAGATGGATGCCGTGTTCGATTTACCCTATAAAAGGGTGCCGCATCCTGCCTACGGTAAGGACAAAATCCCCGCCTATGACATGATCAAAACCTCGATCAACATCATGCGCGGTTGCTTTGGTGGCTGTTCATTCTGCTCGATTACCGAGCATGAAGGCCGAATTATCCAGAGCCGTTCGCAAGAATCAATTATTAAAGAAATCAAAGATATTCAGGATAAGGTTCCCGGTTTTACTGGGGTGATTTCCGACTTAGGCGGCCCCACCGCCAACATGTATCGCCTCGGCTGTACCAGCGAAAAAGCGGAGAAAACCTGTCGCCGTTTATCCTGTGTGTATCCATCGATTTGCGGCCATTTAGGCACAGATCATAAACACACTATCGACTTGTACCGCGCCGCTCGTGCCGTGCCCGGCATTAAGAAAATCTTGATTGCTTCGGGCGTGCGTTACGACTTAGCGATTGAAGATCCGGCCTATGTCAAAGAGTTGGTCCAGCACCATGTGGGCGGCTATTTGAAAATTGCCCCTGAGCATACTGAAGAAGGGCCGCTCAGCAAGATGATGAAACCCGGCATGGGCGCCTACGATAAGTTTAAAGAGCTGTTCGACAAGTATTCTAAGGAAGCGGGTAAAGAACAGTTCCTGATCCCTTATTTTATTTCGGCGCATCCGGGCACAACCGACGAGGATATGCTCAACCTCGCGCTCTGGCTGAAGGAGCGTAAGTTTAAGCTCGACCAAGTGCAAAACTTCTATCCATCACCAATGGCAAATGCGACGACTATTTATCACACTGAGTTGAACTCGCTGAAAAACGTCAAGCACACCAGTGAGGTGGTGCCCGTGCCGAAGAAGGGCCGCCAACGCCGCCTGCATAAGGCGCTGCTGCGTTACCACGACCCAGCAGGTTGGCCTATCATCCGTGAAGGTTTGATTGCCATGGGACGTGAAGATTTGATTGGTAACAGTCCGAATCACCTCGTTCCACCAGAAGGGCGCAACGAACGTGGCCAGAAATGGATGAAGGATGCTAACCAAGGGCAAAAAGCCCTGACGCGTTTCTCGGGCAATCAGTTCGATGAGCGTAAGGGTAAAGGCGATGCCAAGGGCAAACCGAGCGCAAGTAAGCCTAAGGGACCCAAGTCTGGGGCGAATGCAACGCAAGGTCAGCAGCCTAAGAGCAGTCGTCCGGGCGCTAAGGCACCTTTTGGTCAGTCCGGCTTTAAGGGAAAATCAGAACAGGGTAAGGCTGGCCACCAAGGTCGCGGAAACAAAGCCTCTTCAGGCCGTCAGCACGCTAAGTAACGGCGAAAAAAAGCCACTCCAGTAAACCTATTTGGAGTGGCGCAGAGATGATGGTAAACCAGCGGTACCATCCAATGAGTGTGTGGCGAGCGTTTGTAGACGGAACGTGCGCCGCACCTCAGTCTCAAATGGGCCCACGGATATGAGGAACGTGAGCCACTATCCCTCAATGTACGGGAGAGCCTGATGAAGACTTTCCATTCCTAAAAGAAGTAGTTAATCCCTACTGCAAAGCCATTATCTTGCTGTGCTTCGAGTGCTGGATCATCCATGTCGCTGAAATCTAACTTCATTTCGGCAAACATCACAGTGTCGTTACTGTAACGGTAGTGCAGGCCAAGCATGGCGAATTGGCGGGTCCATTTGCCTTGGATAGGCGTGCTGGCATCTGTGTCTAAGTCCAAATAGCTGAGGACAATCATAGGCACAAAACCATTATCGAATTGATAGGCTGTCATCAGCTCAGCGCCAGTAGCGTCGTAGAGTTCGCCGCCAACCAGTTCATTGTTCTTACTCTGATGGGCGTTAAAGCCGACGTAGAGACCGCTGGCTTCACGGTTATCGGCGTAGTGATAGTAATCACCATACATGGCGCCGATACCGACGATTTCGTTGGTTTCATCGACTTGAGTGTTTCCTAGGTGACCTTCAAAGTCGCCACGGTTAAAGCCAGCGAGCAGTTTAAATTTATCGGTGAGTGAGTAGGTCAGGCTGGCACCGTAACTGCTGTCGAAATTAAGCTCAGAGTTGGTCATTTCGCTGCCGTCATCGTTTTTTAAGGTGACATCACCATTAGTTTTGGCGGCGTATTGCAGGGCAATTTGCACTGGGCCAAAGCTATTACGGTAGATAAACGCCGAGTCGGCACGGCCTGTTCCTGTTAGTCCGCCATCGCTAAAGGCGTAGGCGCCGACACTATATCCGGCGAAGACGTTCGGTAAGTCCGTTGTGCCTGCGACATCGTAGTAAGCGCCCCATTGCTTACCAAAGCTGAGGCTGCCCCATTCATCGTGCGACATACCGACATAACCTAAACGGTTATAGAGGAAGTCTTCGGTTTTTTCGGCGGCCAGTTTGCCACCTTGCATCACTAAACTGTCATCGCTGGACACCATGTTGATGCCCCATTCCGTGGTGGCAAAGGCGGTCCAGCCATTTCTCTCGCTGCGTTCAAAGCTAAATCGTACTCGGGAGGAGTCATCAATTACTGAGGTGTCGTGGCTGTCGTTGAGTGCCGCGAAGCCTAACCAACCACTTAAATCTAATGAGTTTTTTTGATCGTTATAGAGTTCAACCGCTTGGCTGCTGGTGGCGGCCAACAGCATAGGTAGCATTAACGCGATGCATGTTTTTTTCATAGTTCCACCGAAAATAGGCAAGTTTTGTCTGGGGACCTTAAGCACTGTGGCTTAAGGCCCCTGAAGACGGATTGGTTTTATGTTTCTTATCTAGTAAAGAGTGAGAATCGCAGGGGAGACGTGCTCACGCTGCTTTGATCTCAGCTGTTGGTGTTTTATTGGAAATCACCCCGTAGATGGTCCAACCGAAGAAGGTCGCGATAGCGCCTAACATCACTGCGGTTTCACCAGAGCTATAGAGGGCGTAGAAGCTATACAGGGCGCCGATAACCGCAATCACGTTGGCAACACGGGCCTTGTTCGCTGGTACTTTGAGTTGTTTTTGCATCACACCTAGGGCTGCCATCGACAGGATGTAAGGCACAATGTTAGTCACCACGGCGAGGTTAACCAGGGCTTCAAACTGTTTGCTCAGTGATGGGCTAATAGTCATCAGAGACAGCAGGGTTTGAATCGAAACGATGATGGTCATACCCCAAATTGGTGCATCGGCTTTACTGACCTTAGAGAACACTTTAGGGAAGAAACCTTCATCGGCAGAGGCTTTAAACACTTGCGCGATAGTGAACTGCCAACCCAGCAGTGAGCCAGTACAGGAGATAATGGCGCAGGCCATCACGATTTTACCGACCACAGGGTTAAACATTTGCGCGAAGGCTAGACCGAAAGGTGCGTTTGAGTTGGCAAGGTCGGCGTTAGGCACAATACCGGCAATCACGTTGGTTGAAACGATATAGATAAGCGCTGCACCTAAGGTACCACCCATTACGGCGATAGGAACGTTTTTCTCTGGGTTATCAACTGTCTCCGAGTTAGCACAAGCTGATTCTAAGCCAAGGAATGCCCATAAAGTCATCGCGATTGAACCGCCTAAGGCTTTAAAGAAAGGCATATCGTGTGGGTTCCAAGCACCTTTGTAGAGGTCGATATCGAACCAGAACCAACCGATTAACGACACACCAATCACCGGCAGAATAATCCCCCACACGGTAACGCTACTCACGCGACCCGTAATGCGGGCGCCACCAAAGTTAGCCACTGTCGCTAACCAAAGTACGCCAATGGTGGCAAGACAGATAGCCATTGGGCTTAAGTTCACTTCGAGTAGCACCGCGGCATAACCCACGGCAGAGATAGCGATGGCGACGTTCGCGATTAAAAGCGATACCGCATAGGTGTAGTTCGCCATAAAGTTACCGCTGCGACCGAAGGCATATTCGGCGTAACCGCCCATACCACCTGATTTTTTACTGAACATACCGCATTTGGCAAAGGCATAGGCAAGCGCCGTAGAACCCGCCGCCGTCACTAACCAAGAAAGGATAGAAATAGTACCGACTTGGGCTAATTGGGTAGGCAACATGATAATACCTGAACCCATCATGTTGACTATGGTGATAATAGTTAATTGGACGACACCAATTTTATTTGCTGATTTACTCATAATAATGACCTAATAATGTTATTCATTATAGAAGTTTGAAATTGACTGCAGAGCGGGGTTAATTAACTCTGCAGTCGAGTTTCAATTATTTATTTAATACATAACCTAGGGCTTGGATTTTTCCGTCTGGGGTGTTTTCGAGGTAAACACCTTGTAATTCAGGGGAGAATCCGGGTAATAAGTTGATGCCTTCTTCAAGGGCTAAGAAATAACGTTGTACCGCGCCGCCCCATATTTCACCTGGGACCACACATAACACCCCAGGTGGGTAAGGCAATGCACCTTCCGCGGCAATGCGTCCCTCAATTTGTGACAGTGGCACTAACTCCACTTTGCCACGGATAAACTCGAGGTTGGCTTCCTGTGGATCCATCACTTTTGTTGGGAAATGCGCCTGGCGGAACATTTCTTTTTGCAGTTGTTTTACGTCATGGCTGACATAAAGATTGTGCATTTCTTGGCAGAGTTGACGAATGGTATAGTCTTTATAACGTGCTTTATTGGCGTTATAGACGTTAGGTAATACTTCAGATAATGGCGCATCTTCATCGACTAATTTTTCGAAGCGAGATATTTGCGACACTAAGTGTTGCATCTTTGCCATATCTTCCGCAGGCGTCATCAGGAATAAAATCGAATTTAAGTCGCACTTCTCGGGAATAATATTATTTTCACGTAAGAAGTTAGCCAGAATAGTTGCAGGAATACCAAACTCAGTATATTTACCGGTTTCGGCATCGATACCTGGCGTGGTTAATAGGAACTTACAAGGGTCTACGAAATATTGGCCTTTTTCGTAACCGTCGAAGGAGTGCCATTTTTGTCCGGGTTCAAACTCGAAGAAACGTAAATCATCGGCCATTTGTTCGGTTGGATAATCCTGCCATGGGCGTCCCTCGATCATGCTTGGGATAAATGGCTTGATATATTTACATTTTTTGAGCAGTAACTTGCGAGCTTCAATACCGGCTTTAACCGCCTCACGCCACAGATAACGGCCACTGGCGCCTTCGTGCATTTTAGCGTTCACATCCAATGCGGCAAACAGCGGATAGAAGGGGCTGGTAGAGGCATGCATCATAAAGGCGTTGTTGAAGCGTTTATGGTTGCAGTATCTGGCTTGGCCTTTGATATGTGAGTCTTTTTTGTGAATTTGCGAGGTTTGTGAGAAGCCAGCCTGCTGTTTGTGCACTGACTGAGTCACGATAATACCGGGATCTTCAGGCGTCAGTTCGAGCAGCAGAGGCGAGCAGTCATTCATCATAGGAATAAATTGCTCATAGCCAACCCAAGCCGAGTCAAACAGGATGTAATCACATAGATGTCCAATACGATCAACTACTTGGCGAGCGTTGTAGATAGTGCCATCGTAGGTGCCCAGCTGGATAATGGCTAAACGGAATGGACGTTGTTCATCGGCACGCTCAGGTGCAACGGCGCGGATCTGCTCCCTTAAATAAGACTCTTGGAAGCAGTGGGCGTCGATACCGCCAATAAAGCCGAAGGGGTTACGGGCGGTTTCTAAATAAATCGGTGTCGCACCGGCTTGAATTAACGCGCCATGGTGGTTGGATTTATGGTTGTTACGGTCGAATAATACCAAGTCACCCTTCGCCAGCAGTGCGTTGGTCGCCACTTTATTTGAAGAAGAAGTTCCGTTGAGCACAAAGTAGGTTTTATCGGCGTTAAAAACTTTAGCCGCGTATTTTTGTGCATCCAGTGGCGCGCCTTCATGGATTAACAGATCGCCGAGTTTAACGTCGGCATTACACATATCTGAGCGGAAAATGGTTTCGCCAAAGAAATCGAAAAATTGGCGACCCACAGGATGTTTACGGAAGAATTGACCACCCTGATGGCCTGGGCAGGCGAAGGTGGAGTTGCCCATTTCCACGTATTTTTTCAGTGTGCCAAAGAACGGTGGTAATAGGGCTTGCTCATATTTTTGGACGGCGGTTTCGACCTGTTTGCCATAGAAATCGGTATTGCTACCGCAGAGTTCAAATACCCCGGTAATAGAAGAGCAAATATCATCTGGGAAGGTTTCTTCACAACAAACTGATACGAAAATAGGCAGTTTCAATCCGGTATTTTTAATTTTTTCAACAATACCATTTCTAACATCATCAACAGAGACTACAGCCGCACCCACATCGCAAAAATCTGTGGTTAATACATTGACGACTTCTCTGTCTATTTCAAAACATGATCTAACAGATAAGCTGGCGGCAACTTTTAATGATTTCATCGTTAATTTCCCTTTTACTTTAAAAAGTTTTGGATACAACTTGGCCTATACCTAATTAAAAAATATTAATGGCATTAAATTAGATATGGCTATTCCGTGTGCAGATATGATGAGGCTATAAATCGTCCTAGAATAAAATAGATAGATTTATTCCGAGAGAATTATTTGGCCGCAGCTTGGCTGCACTGACTAAAGAATGCTTTGATTTAGATTCGAGATAATAAACCTGCAAAAACAGTACGATAAGTGTATGCGCTTACAAGGGCAATACCACTTTAGACCTGTTAATTGGCCTACTACCTACGCGAGGATTAGCGAAGGAAGATGTATGAATGGTCGAAATAGTCACGTTGGCTTGGCATCATGATATGTCTGGTGCGCCGGATGTGAGCCATGATTTTTGATTTCCTCTTCATATACAACTCCATTATGAGATTAGAGAAAATGATTGATACGTTTTATTACGGTATGGAGTTTATCTGTGTGTTATCAATAAAAATATGATCAGTGTCGTATTTTTAATTAGCTGTAATTATTTATTTCAATATTTTTACCAAATTAAATACAGTCAATCATCCTTAAGTATCATTATCTAAATAACGAAAGTAAATATTGTCAAATAAATAATGAATTTAAAAAATGCATAAATTAATAAATGATAAATATCTAATTGCTCGCAAACCACAGTATTAATTTGCTTGGTGATTTATAAGGTACGCTATATTTGAATAAAAATGCAGATAAAGTCTTTACAAAATCACCTTGGTGCTTAAATATGACAAAAATCCGCCACTTTTTCTCAATTTTGAGCATTTAGGGAAGAAACTTGGCGTTTTGAGGCAGGTTTGCCACTTAAGACTGGCGTAAATTAGCCCTAATCTAAAGGAGATAATGATGATGCATTTACATAAGTGGATAGTCGGAATTGGGTTATTAACAGCGGCATTCAGCTCGGCGCAGGCCATGACCTTATCGAGTAAAGATATTGGCGAAGGTCAGCAATTATCGAATCAATTTGTTTTTAATGGTTTTGGCTGTAATGGCGAGAATCTTTCTCCCGAACTCACTTGGCGTGATGCGCCAAAAGGCACAAAAGCCTATGCGGTGACAGCTTATGATCCCGATGCGCCAACAGGCAGTGGTTGGTGGCATTGGGCCGTCTACAATATTGGCGGCGAGCAACAACAGTTAGCCCAAGGTGCGGGCTCTAAAGCCAACGCCTTACCTCAAGGGGCGATTGCGCTAAAGAATGACTTTGGCACCACCGACTTTGGTGGCGCTTGTCCGCCGCAGGGGCATGGCATGCACAGGTATATCTTTACTGTGTGGGCGTTACCTTCGCCATTAGAGTTACCTAAAGAGGCATCTCCCGCGCTGTTAGGCTTTATGCTCAATGCGCAGGCCTTAGGTAGTGCTAAGCTGACCGCTGTGTATCAGCGTTAATCGTGCAGGGCTGATGCATGATCCGCATGTTTGAATACGACTCTAAACTGGCGCAGTCACTTTCGCGGGTGCCAGTGCATCAGCCCTCGATTATCCGTGTGATCCAAGGCGAGAAGTCGCTGCTCTGGCAAGATGATGCCCTCGCCGTGAATGCTGAGCAGCTATTATTGTTACCCGCCGGAAGCCATATCAGCTTCGTTAATCGACCGATGAGCGGGCGCTATCGAGCGGTGCAACTCCTCTTACCCTATGAGTTACCCTCGGGCGTTATGCTAGCGGCGACAGATAGAGTAATACCCAAACCCACGCAAACGATTTCACGCTCGGTCGATTTTGCTTGGAATGCGTTACTGCACAGCCTGACCTTAGCTCTACCCACATCGGTGCAGATGCATTATTTAGCCGCCTTGCTGCTCAGTCTGCCGCAGCAAGCGAGTGTCAATTGGCTTTACAGTCATAAGCCTGCAAATGTGAGCCAAGCGGTGCTGGGCTTGCTGGGACAACATCCTTCAGCCCCATGGCAGCAAAAGGACATCGCCGACAAGTTGCATATGAGCACTGCCAGTTTAAGACGTAAATTGGCACAGGAAGACACCAGCTTTAGGCAATTGCTCGCCGAAGTGCGTTTATGTCAAGGCTTAACGCTGCTACAAAACTCTACGGATTCCGTGCTGCAAATTGCCTTGGCCTGCGGTTATTTGTCGGCAGAAAAATTCTCGGCGCGCTTTAAACAGGCCTTTGGCCTGACACCCGCCGCGTATCGCCGTACACTGTGAGCAGCGTTAATCGTCATTACAAGGAGTCGACATGGCAGAGGAACAATTCACTGAGACTGGTTTTTGGAACAAAATCAAAATGTTTGGTCGCCAAGCAGGGCGTGAAGTGGTTGAGCGTGCCCTGTGGCTTTACTATGCGGCGCAAAAGCCCAATACGCCTAAGTGGGCCAAGTCGGTGATTTTTGGGGCCTTGGCTTACTTTATCTCACCTTTAGATGCGATCCCGGATTTGACCCCTTTGGTGGGTTTTACCGATGACTTGGGCGCCTTAGCGGCGGCGCTCACTATGGTTATGCTCTATATTGATGATGAGGTGAAATCCCAAGCGGCGGATAAGTTGGCGCTGTGGTTTGGTGATGAGCCTAAGTCTTAGTCGCGAAAATAGCGGCATCTTTTAGGCTAAAAATATGATTTTATTAGCGGTTAATGAATAGGCTTTACCCTAGTTTTTTAAGGGTAAAAATATTTTTTGTGAAACGTTTCACTATTGGTTAATTGCGCTATATGCTAGCGCTGTTTTGTGAACCCATTGTGTGTGTTTAGGCAAATAAATGAAAAATATTATGGCGGTGATCCTGTGGTTTTTAGGAGTCTCTGCCGCCACCCCCGTGTTCGCCGATAAGGCCTCGCCAGAACAACTCGCCCGCCTGTACCTCGATTTTATGGCTCAGACCAGTCGCCAGAGTGAAGCCCTGTGGCCAGGATTTCGTCTCGACGATAAAGTGCATCTCTTTAGCTACGCAGGCAACGTTTGGTTGCGCCAACCCGGCGGTGAAATTATTCAAGACAACAGCGTGTTAGAGTCGGTTAACTTGCACTCTGGGCTGTCGATTAACTTTGGTTTTCCCCAATATCAAGGGCAAGCGGGTGTGCTTATCCAGCTCGAGTCGCCGACGATTCAATTCGAAAGCTCGACTAAAACCGCCGATTTACCTTTTGTGATTTGGGCCGGCAACAGTGTGCACGAGGCGTTTCATTTTTATGCCCAATCCGAGTGGCGGGTGTTAGAGGATGCGCGTCGATATGAAGGCGAGGTTTATCCACTCAACCTCGATGCCCGTTATTACCGCTTACAACTGTTTAATGCCTTAATGGCGGCCTTAAAACAACCCGATCAGCAGGCGCAGTATTTAGGCTATGCCGCTTACTGGTTACAAGTGTGGCGGCAAACGGCGCCTAACGAAGATAAAGTCAGTTATGTAAATGACTTAGTCGAAGGCAGCGCGAGATATGTCGAGTTAATCGCGGGTGCGCGCTTCTTAAGTCAAAACCAGTCCTACCTCGGCTATCAGCAAATCCTGTTGCAGTACGTGCAGGATTATTATCAACAGCAGCAAATGCTCGGTGGCTGGACGGCCGAGGCCGAGAATATCGGCGCGCTGGCTGGCATATTGCTCGATAGCACTCAAGATGCCTATGTGTGGAAAGAGTCAGTGATGTCGGGCATGTTGCCCGTGGATTTACTGCTGAGTCGCATCAAGCCGATTGCTCCGCCCGTTGCCCAGAATATGGCGCAGAAGAAAAGGCTGCAGGACATGCTGGCCTACTATCCGGCAACGGAGCAAAAACTGACCCAGTTACTTAAGGATGTGCAGGACCCGAAAGTGCCGTTATTGGTGATGCCAAGTGTGAGCGATAGCAGCAGTTTTATCGATGTGGGTGAGGTGCGCTCTGGGTTTTATGTGGTGCCCTATCAAGAAGAAATGACCCAAGCCTATTTAGGTATGAGTTCACAATTCAGTAACTTAAATGTGAGTGGCAGTCCGTTGCTGGATGTGCCCTTACAGAATTATTGTGAGGGCATTGAAGCCGCAACTCTGTTACCTTTGGGGTTCACCTTTCAGCGCGAAGGTCAGTATTTGGTGTTCAATGAGCCGGAAATCCATGGCACCATCCGGGTTTCTGCAAGTGTTGTTGAGGGAAGAACCCTCTACTGTGCGATGAATTAATATGAGAAAAAATCAGCTCGAATTTACCTACATGCGCGGCATCGCGATTATTTTTATCGTGCTTGGCCACAGTATTTATAACTCTGGGGAAGGGTTTCCGTTACTGCTAGAAAATTTACTCAGGGGTGGCACGGCGTTGTTCGTGTTTATCTCTGGTTATTTTTTCCATCGGATTTTTTATAAGGATTTCGATTACGGCAAGTTTATGAAGAATAAGGTACAAAACGTACTTTATCCCTTCTTATTCGTTTCTGTTATTGGCTTATTCTGCTTAAGTTTACGTTGGGTTTTCCTAGAGCATCAACCGCTTGAACAGGTGTTGCTCAGTATTTTTTATACCGTGCGTAACGGCTACATCCTGTATCCGCACTGGTATATCCCGTTTATCATGGCGGTGTTTTTATTCTCGCCAGTGTTTTTGTGGTTTATCCGCTGCTCACAGCAGATGCGTTGGACCCTATTCGTGCTGAGTTGTGTGGTGGCAATTCTGCTCCACAGACCCATAGGTAACGTCAACTTTATCCACTCAGTGGTGTATTTTATGCCTTTCTATTTGATTGGTATTTTATATTCCCAAGATGAACATATTGTGACGCGCTACGGTTCTATTTTCAGTGCGTTAGCGGTGATCTTCCTGATTGTGAGTCTCGTCGAGCAAAGCTACATAGTGCAGCACATTGGTAACTACCATAAGGCGCCGTTTGAATATAACGGCATCGACTGGCAGTTTATCCAAAAGCTGAGTCTGTGTGTGTTAGTGCTTAACTTCTGTGATTGGTTGTCCAAACGCAGTCGTATCCCTTGGCTAGTCGAAACCGCCGAGATGAGCTTTGCGATTTTCTTCATCCATCCGTTATTTGACATGTTGTTTAATACGGTCGCCACAGTGTTACGTTATCGCTTACCGCCGGGGTCTTGGGTCACCAGTATTCTGTTCTCGGCAGGGATTTTTATCTTCCTGATGGTGGGCAGTGTTATCACGGCACGCTTTATCAAAAAACGCTTAGGTAACCGTTCACGTCTGTATATAGGTTGGTAACGCCAAGCGAGCTAACACAGGGGAATTAAGTTTAAATTTATTCCCCTGTGTTAGCGTGTTTTTCATCGAATTTTCCATGGAAAACATAATGAAAACTATCACCCTACCACGCCTTGGAATCGTCGGCCTTATGATGGCGACGCCGGTATTTGCCAATGCGGCTACCGAACCTGCACTTGCCATGGAGCAAGAGACTTTCTTCAATCAATTAGCATCCCATTGCGGTAAAGCATTTGCGGGCAAAGTGGTGTCAACGGACAGCGCCGATGCGGCTTTTCATGATAAAGCGCTGGTGATGCATGTGCGCGAATGCAGTGATACTGAGCTAAAAATTCCGTTCCATGTAGGTGATGACCACTCCCGTACTTGGGTGATCACAAAAACGGCTCAAGGCTTAAGGTTAAAGCATGATCACCGCCATCAAGACGGGACGGAAGATAAAGTGACTATGTATGGCGGCGATACGGCGAGTGTCGGCAGCAGCCAAAAGCAGTCATTCCCTATCGATCAGGCATCGATTGATAACTTTATGCAAAACGGCCTGACCCAGTCAGTCACCAATGTGTGGCATATGGAGGTTACGCCAAGTACTTTCAGCTACCTGCTGACCCGCGAGAATCGTCATTTCCAAGTAGATTTTGACTTGAGCCAACCGCAGCCGTTGCCGCCAGCCCCTTGGGGACATAAGTAATCGCTATCGGGGATAAAAGAAAACCTCCTAATCCTGTGGAATAGGAGGTTTTTTAATGGGGACGACATGACTAAAGCTTAGTTGCCTCTGGGCTCGAAGGAGAAGGATTGTCCCGCCAGCGCCGCTTCAAACATTAATCCACCCTTGGCAACGGTAAATACCGCCATACCATTGATATAGGCGGCAGTTGCCGATTGATTACCACCCGCTTGGCCTGCGCCTGCCGAGTTGCCTGTGGTGCCCGCTTTAGCATTTGCGCCCATGTTAATCGCAACAGCCGAGGCCTGTGCATCGAACTCGAAACTGCCACTGGTGAACTCGTTGTAGGATTTGGCATCCTTAAAGAAGATGATTTCGCTATAGGCTTGTCCGCCTAGCTGAAAACCAATGGAGAGCTGGGTCAGGCTAGAGTCTCCCATATATTGACCTGCTTGAAAGACGCGACCTTTACCGTAGGCGGCGCCAATACCAATTCCGCCTTTACCGACAGTGGGGAAAAGCGCATAACCATAGGCGGTATCAAAGAATTTGCGCGTTTCCTTTGCTTGGTGAAAATTATTTAAAGCCTCGGTGTAGCTATCGTCGGCCTGAGCTGCGGGTGCCATAAAGCTGGCAATCAGACAGGTTGATGCGACGATAAGGGATAAAAATGATTTCATGGCGTTCCTCCTTAATGCTTAGGTTCCATCAGACTACCCTTTGTTTTAACAAATGACAGCCTAAAGCTGAGTTCATGTCAGCTGGGGTTCAGTTTTTACAGGGTGACAGTGTGCCAGTTTTGAGTGCTTTAGGGTGAATTAGTTCTTCGAGCGAGAGGGCGTATTGGTGATTTTTTCTGAGCCTTGGTTCGATTCCTGCTGCAGTTGTTGAATAAATTCAAATTCTTCAGGGGTGAGTATCTCTCCCGCCTGAGGCTCCGCCTTTGGCTGAGGGGCAGACATATGTCCCTTGAGATAGGCGGTGCGGGTGATTTGCTTTAGGCCGTATGCCGCCAGTAGGTAAAAGCTTAGCAGCAGGCTTAAGCGTGGCAGTGCATGGGATAGGGTCGAGAGTGAATCCCCAAGATAAAAGGGAAGCACCACCACAAATACCCTTAACAGCCAGTTAAATAGCATGGCCAAGGTCAGGCCGAACAACCAGCGAAAACGGATCAGCTTTAAGGTTTGCTGCGGCGCCTCGTTACGCTGTTGTTGGCGCAGCTTATGTCGTTGGAACAATCGCCAGAGTGCAAAAAAATAGATCGCCGTTTGGATAAACAGCAACAGAGGCAAGGCCAGACTCCAGTGACTGAGGTCGATATCTTGGCGATGTTTAAAAAATTCTGCCTGAAACCAAAGGGCATTTTTGTGCAAGTTTAGCCGTACAACCATATCCAGTATGGCGAGAAACAGTGTGATCAATGCTGGCCAATAATGCCGTGAGAATCCCACTGGCTCAGTGCTTTGCTCTAGGCTGCGTTTGCAGTAGAGGTAGAGCAGCGGCATGAGTAAAAAATAAATCGGGGTGATCAGGTTAAATAACACATGGATTGGGATGGGGGTGTTATCGCGGTTGAGCATGCCCGTCAGGAAATACAGGCCAACAAGGCTTAAGAAACCCGCGAGCAGTCTTTGATTATTGTTTGAGTGGTAGAAGTAGCGAATATAAATAGCTAACGCGAGGCAATGTAAGCCACCAAATAGGGATAACCACCAATAGGCTTGAGCAAAAAACGTATTAAACTCGTTCATTTTTGACACCTCGACGCCCTGTTATAACAGGGAAATTCGAGGCGCAAAAGTGTTACTAAAGGTTTTTCTGTGAAATTGCGATGCGTTGATGGCGATTAGACGCCGCCTCTGGCACAGATGCGGGAACCGGTTGACGCTCTGCCAGTAAGTGTTTGATTGCGCGAATGGGATGCGGTAACAGCATTCGTGGGCCGGCGAAAATCATAATCTCTTTGACCTGCGCCTTTTGTGCTGGTTTATAGCAGTGCACAGGGCATTTATTGCAGGTGGGTTTATCTTGTCCGTAGGGGCAGCGATCGAGGCGAACGGCGGCATATTCTAGCAGCGCTAAACATTCTTCACACAGGCCGGATGCCGTTTGGCCTTGGTGCTTAGCTTTGCAATAGATTTTCGCCATCGCGCTAATGGTTTCATGCTCGTAGCGCAGTTTACCTGTAAGTAGTGCCGCTGAGTCCATGGGAATACCTTAGTCTGTTACTCGGATAATCCCATCATAAGCAGCGGCGCGGGCTTGTTCAAAACTGAAGTGTCAATTTATGAAGATGCGCACAAAATGAGACTTTAAATATGCATCACCTTATCGGCGGCCAGCGTCCAGCGGGTGAGATCCTGCAGAGTGCCTATTTGTGCGCCTTCGAGCAGCATTTCGGGGTTAACGCCCCGCGCTTGGGCGCAGGTTTTACAGAGTAAAATAGGGACTTGCTGAGCGCTTAGGATTTCAAACATCTGTTGTAGGTTGTAACTGAGGTCTGGAGTCGTTTGATGCTTAAGGGCGCCAAACACCGCATCTGACATTAAAAAGATTTTTAAATCAACTTGTTGCTCTGTTTGATCCTTCAGCGCCAAAGCGATACGTAGGCTATTGAAGAGTTTTTCTGTGCCATAGGGGCTGGCGTGAGCAACGATCAGAATGTTTTGCATTAGGCTTTCCTTAATTTTGCAAATGGTCATAAACCCTAACAGTCTAGCCGAATTGCGCCTATCGATTTGCGTGCAAGATCGGATAAAACGGCATAAATACTTGATTTACACAGACACTATGGACTTTAATAGCGGTTAATCTCTGCTCAACTTTTGGACAGAATCCCTTGCCAGCTTCAGGCCCTTGAGTCGTCCTGGCAAGCCAACTGCAATTGCTTCTGATGGGAAGCAGCCATTAAAGGTGAAGAAGAATGAAGGTCGTTGTCGTTTTTATACTGATCGCTATCGGAGTGTTTTTATTTCGTCGTGCCCAGCGCTTGGCGAAGGAAGAGCAAGAGGCAATGATGGCGAAGAAATCAACCGAAAAGACAAGGGATACAAGCGCTTCGCCCGATGAGGCTGAACCTACGCCTGACCTTGCTCCTTCTGCGACGAACGAGTCAGCCTCCGCTGCTGCGGCCAAAGCGCCCGAGGTTGAATTAATGCCAAGGGACGTTGAGCCAGCGAGCCGCGTTGAGCTGAGCGAAGATATCATTGACGTTGAGATCCCCGCTACAACCCATGACGAGAATGTGATTATCCTTGCCGATACCCATTCTGCGGATGCCGATAAAGACTCTGCAATCCCTAAGGATGACGTTTTGGTCATTAAGGCGAGTGAGGCTAAAGAAGAGTCGGTAGTCGTCGATGCGCCCGTTAAGGCTAAAGAAAGCGTCGAGAGTTCACCAGAGGTGGCAAGCCCTCCTTTGGCGAAAGACGAGTCGCTTGCAGCACTTGGTTCATGGGCGAATGTGACTCTAGAGCGCGCGGTAGAAGAATACCAAAGTGCAGAGACTGCCTTGGCTCGCTATAACGCCTTACAAAACGTCATTGCAGAGTGCTACAAGCAGCGTAAATCGACCGAATATTTAGCCTATGGCGCAGCGCTACATGGGCTGTATCTTGCGTTATTCCACAGTGCGAATGCCGAAAAGCCTAAGGAGCTTGAGCTTAAAACCCCAGGTTTTATGCAGCTCGCGACCCTGTTAAACGATACCCAAGACTTTGATAAAGCGATTGCACTCTGCCAAGAGGCGATCAAACTCGGTTTAACCGATGGCACAGTGACGGGATTTGAAGGACGAATTAGCCGTATCGAGAAGGCGCAGGCGAAAGCGACGACGGCCTAAGGTTGCTCTGACCGCGAGAATAGAACTCAGGCTTTGGTGCTCAAACGCTATTAACTATGCACTTGAGATACCCTTAGCCGAAAAGCGGTTATTTAACCGGGTAAAGCCGTGTAGAATCCTGATACTTACCGCGCAAAAGGCGAACTAAGGTTCGCTTTTTTTATGGGCTATTTTTATGAAGTATGTTGCGAGCTGTTTTAACCGAATCGGCAAAATGAAATTATCCTTGGCCATCTTATTTGTCAGCCTCAGCCTTGGGTTGAGTGGCTGCACTAAAACCCCCGAATGGACGCTATTTTATTATCCTGCGGCGACCTCACTGCCAACGACGCCATTACAAACCGATGATATCAATGGTTATTACGACACTCTCGAGCAGTGCCAGCGCAAAGCCCAAGGATTACAACGCTTAACCGGATCGGGTGTGAGTGGCTTCGAGGCTAGCGGCGCCGGCGTATATCAATGCGGTCAACAGTGTGAGCTTAACGACAAGTCCGTGCTCGTGTGTAAGCAGCTCGTTCAATAGGGAAGGCATTGATGAAGTTTAAACAGGATTTTTTTACCCAGTTACCTGAGTTTTACGCTCAAGTTTATCCACAGGGGATAAGCAATCCTCATTGGCTGGCGTGGAGTGAAGATGCCGCCAAGTTAATCGACTTACAGCAGCCGACAGATGCCTTATTGTTGGGGTTATCGGGTAACGCGGCCGTTGAGGGCGCAAGTTATTATGCGCAGGTGTACAGTGGCCATCAGTTTGGTGGCTATACGCCCAGATTAGGCGATGGTCGCTCGATTATTTTGGGTGAGGCATTAGGCCCCCAAGGTGCATGGGATGTGGCACTCAAAGGCGGCGGGCCGACACCCTATTCTCGCCATGGCGATGGTAGAGCCGTAATGCGCTCAGCGGTGCGGGAGTTTCTTGTCTCCGAAGCGCTGCATCATTTAGGTGTGCCGACGACCCGAGCCTTGGCGGTGATCGGCTCAAATATGCCCGTCTGGCGTGAGAGCCAAGAAACCGCAGCCATTACCGTACGTTTGGCACGTAGCCATATCCGTTTCGGTCATTTCGAATTTTTCTGCCATAGCGAGCGTGGCCAAGCCGATAAGCTCACGCAGTTACTCAACTTTACCTTGAAGCAGCATTATCCGCATTTGAGCTGCGATCTGGCGGGTTATAAAGCGTGGTTTTTGCAGGTAGTACAAGATACCGCGAAGCTCATCGCCCATTGGCAGGCTATCGGCTTTGCCCACGGGGTAATGAATACCGACAATATGTCGATTCTGGGGGACAGTTTCGATTTTGGCCCGTTTGCCTTCCTCGATACCTTCCAAGAAGACTTTATTTGCAATCATTCCGATCCAGAAGGGCGTTACGCCTTTGGTCAGCAGCCCGGTATTGGCCTGTGGAACCTGCAACGTTTAGCGCAGGCGTTGACACCAGTGATCCCGTCCGATGATTTAATTGCTGCCTTGAATCAATATCAGCATGCGCTAGTGCAGCATTATTTGATGCTGATGCGCGCTAAGTTAGGACTGGCTGAGCGAGCGGATTCGACAGCTGAACAGGATCAGCAGGACTTAGAACTGATTGGCCGCTTTACCGTGCTGATGGAGAAAAATCAGCTGGATTACAGCAATACGTGGCGCCGCTTCGGTCAGCTTGACCCGAGTAGTGAGAACTCTTCGCTACGGGATGATTTTATCGACCTTAATGAATTTGATGCTTGGTATCAGGCATATCAGGCGCGGTTGGGTAAAGTTACCGATGTTGAGGCTTGGCAGCAGGCGCGTAATAGCGTTAATCCCAAATACATCCTACGCAATTATTTGGCTCAGGAGGCCATTATTGCCGTGGAGGAGGGCAATCTGGCGCCGCTAGAGCGTCTGCACCAAGTATTGCGCCAGCCGTTTGCCGAACAAGTTGAGCATGAAGATCTGGCCAAGCGTCCACCCGATTGGGGACAAGGGCTGATTATGTCGTGCAGCAGTTGATGGAAGTAAAGATGAAATTAGAAGCCATTCAGTTAGATAGAGCCGCGTTAAGCTTAAGTGTGAGCGGCGATATCGATTTTGACCATTTCGAGGCCTTTGCCGAGCCATTAGCCCACGCCTTAGATTGCCAAGTGCGCGAGCGCCAATGGGGCGCGGATCGCCATCAATGGCTATTGGAGTTTGAGGGCACTTCGCTTTGGCTCAATTATGAGTTTTACGGCAATATCTGTTGGCTGAGTGTGGAACGTGAGGCCGATTTTGAGGTATTGGAATACCTTGCCACACTGTTAAAGTCCTATGTATGAGAGAGTCGCAATGAGCCAAGATAAGTTAGTTTCATCTCAGGGGGCCGTCGATGATACGCATTCGGGCGCAGCCTTCGACTTTCAAGCCTTAACACCGGATTTGATTTTAGATGCGATCGAGAGCCTTGGGATATACCCAGAGACAGGCCTACTCGCGCTGAATAGTTACGAAAACCGCGTGTATCAATTTCGCAGCGATGAAGGGCAACGCTATGTGGTGAAGTTTTATCGTCCCGATCGTTGGACCGATGCGCAGATCCAAGAAGAACACGACTATGCCATCGCGCTTGCCGAGCAGGAAATCCCGATGGCGGTGCCCACTGCCGTGCAAGGGCAGACCTTGCATCATTTCCACGGCTTTCGGTTTGCACTGTTTCCCTCCATCGGCGGTCGCCCCTTCGAAGTGGATAACTTAGAGCAGTTGGAATTTGTTGGGCGTTTTATCGGTCGTATACACCAGTACGGTGCCCAGTCGACATTTAAAGCCCGTGAGCCGCTGAATCCGCAGATTTTAGGCGATGAACCTTTAGCTTGGTTAAAGCAGTCAGATCTTGTACCAAACACACTACGTCCCGCGTTTTTTACCGTGGTGGAGCAAGTGCTGGCGAAGGTGAATCAGCGTTGGGCGCAGCAAGCTTTTACGCCCATTCGTCTGCATGGGGATTTACACCCGGGGAATATTCTTTGGACGCCCGATGGGCCGGGATTTGTGGATTTAGACGATGCCCGTATGGGACCTGCTATTCAAGATTTATGGATGATGCTGACGGGCGATAGAGCGCAGCAGCAACTGCAACTCGAGGTATTACTCGAGGCTTATGAAGAGTTTTGTGAGTTCGATACTCGGCAGTTGGCGCTGATTGAACCCTTACGCGCATTACGGATGGTGCACTATAACGCTTGGATTGGCAGGCGTTGGCAAGATCCTGCTTTTCCTATGCATTTCCCCTGGTTTGGGGATGAAAGGTATTGGGAGCAGCAGATCTTAGCCTTTAAGGAGCAACTCGCGGCACTCGATGAACCGCCGCTGAGCCTGATCCCCTACTAAATGTGTGAACAGGGTGGAATTACGCACCTCTTAGCCCAAACCGATTGAACTCTCGGCTTGAGTTACACTCAAAAAATGAAATATGTTAGGCTCCAGCTAGTTTTGAAAATTGATTTAAGGAAAATTCATGAAAAAAGCATTACTTATGGTGGCAGCGCTGTTATTGGCTCCATTAACTGTATCGGCAGTTGAATACAAAGAAGGCGTACACTACACAGTGATTAACGACGGCCCAGCGACAGCTAAGCCAGAAATCACCGAGTTTTTCTCTTTCTATTGCCCACATTGCTACAACTTCTCTAAAACTGTGGTGCCTAAAATTTTGGCTGAGAAGCCAGAAGGTGTGGCATTCAATCAAGCCCACGTAGACTTTATCGGTAAGGAAATGGGCGTAGAAATGTCACGCGCCTTTGCGGTAGCGCACCAACTGAATGTGGACGATAAAATGGATGCGGCTCTCTTTTCTGCCATCCATGAGAAGAAACAACACTTCACTAACCGTGATGACGTGCGTGCCCTGTTCGTGGCTAACGGTGTTGACGGTAAGGCCTTCGATTCGGCCGCTGACTCCTTTATGGTGAAAGCGCAAATGGCGAAGATGAAGCGTGATACTGAAAATGCGAAGATTTCAGGTGTGCCTGCATTAGTGGTGAATGGCAAGTACCGCGTCGAAACGGGTGCGATCAAGTCTTACGATGAACTGTTAGATATCGCTTACTATTTAGCCAAGAAACAGTAATGATCACCAGATTGCCGTTGTTTTATCATCATTTTGTAATCTAACTGATTGATACTGCGAGCATAAAATTAAAGGAGCCTAGCGCTCCTTTTTTATTGGGTGTGATTGCCTAGTCTGCAGAGCGCAATTGGGTCGTGTTGTGCTTGGCCGAAATTTGGCAAAAAAAAACCGTACTTCCGATGATGGAGAGTACGGACTTGAGTCATATGACTCATTTTTACCCTGAGTAACGCAGATGATTCTAAGCGTGCGTCAAAATAATGTCAATAGTCAAAATTTTGACTATTGAGTTAACTTGTCGTGGAGCTTTTCATTATCTAGGAAAATCAAATGACTAACGGTTTTGAAATGTAAATCTTGAAAATATTACTTAAAGGATGAAACTCAATTGGTAATCTTTCTGTCAAATAGCAGTAGTCAATAACAACAAGAAAGCATGTAGGGGGTTGTATGAGAGTTTTCCCTGTATACGCACCGAAGCTGATTGCAAAGCATGCGCGTATTTTTCTCACTGGCGTGATATGGGTTAAAGACTTAGGTCGATTAGAATTTGAAAAGGGGCGTTTTTTATTGCCAAGAAAAAGCCTGCCAAAAGTGAAGCAGGCTATCTTAGAGCTGAACGAACTGATTGAATCGCAGAATCATCAAACTAAAACAGCTTAGATTTCACTGTTGAGCAGGCCAACAAGTCCGGTGACTTTGTCGTTCCAAGAAGCGAGTTCTTGTTGCAGTTGTTGGTTTTGCTCAGATAATTGTTGATTTTGCTCACTCAAGGTCGACGTCTTTTGCTTCTCTTCCTCTAGCTCCATTTTTAGAAGCTCGATAGTTTCGAGTGTAGCCTGGATCTTGGTTTCCAGTTTGGACAGTAATTCAAGGCTCATCTGGAGAGTCCTATAGTTTCTGGATGGGACTGTGATTCTAGCAGTGCCAATAGCATAAGGAATAGCAGTCTTTGTCGTTTGGTTAAAAAATGCCCGATAACCGCGTACGAATTTAAGTTTTTTTGCATTTGTTACTAACTCGTTAGTATTCTTGGGTTTATTTATTATCGGAAAGGCCCATGTCGCCGAATCTGCTTGCGATACTTCCCCTGTTATTAACCCTAGTGCTAGCCCTTTGGCTGCGGCGTACCTTAGTGGCACTGGGTGTCGGTATCCTCTCGGGCGCCTTAATCATTGCCCACTTCGATATAGTGCAAAGTTTGGGCTATCTCTTGGAGATAGGCGCTAAGCAGTTTTACAGCCAAGGCGCTTGGCAGTGGTGGCATTTAAACGTGTTGATGGCCATGTTGCTGCTGGGCAGCATGACGCAGCTCCTCGCCAGAAGCGGTGCGGTAGAGCAATTTGGTGATTGGCTATATCGACGTATTCGTACGGGACGACAGGCGCGTATTGGTGTGGTGCTGTTGGGCTGGCTAGTCTTTATCGATGGTATTTTTAGTTGCCTCGCCGTGGGGCATGTGTGCCAACCTCTGAGCCAGCGTTATGGCATCCGGCAGACGCAGTTGGCCTATTTAGTTGACTCTAATGCATCGCCGCTCTGTTCACTCTTACCTTTTTCTAGCTGGGGTCCCTATGTGATGGCGCTCTTGGCGGGACTCAGCTTTCTACCCGTTTCTGCCCTTGAGGCCTTTATCGACGTCGCCTTATTCAATTTTTATGCGATAACCACCTTAGGCTTGTCGCTGATTGTGGCTTGGTTTGGGATGGGGTTTCGCCCCATCGAGAATGAAGTATTGGCGGCAGATCCCGTTGAGCCAAGTTTAACTCCCTCCCAAGGCAATCCTTGGCTGCTTGCGATCCCCATGCTGACCTTATTGTGCGCTTCTGTCGGTTTAACTCTCTGGTCTGGTGCGCAGCAGGTGCCGTCATGGGATGTTTCGGCCTGGTTAGCTAAAGCCGATATTGGCGCAGCGATGCGCGATGCCTGTCTGTTATCGACCTTAGTCACGCTAGTGTTGTTGATGTTGTCGGGCCGAAGCATAGGGAAACTGCTGGCGGACTTAGTGCATGGCGTGCGGATGATCGCCTTTGCCATCGCGATTTTACTCTGTACTTGGATGATAGGCGCAGTGATCCAAGATCTGGGCGTGGCGAGCTTGTTAGCGGCTTGGGCTAAATTGTACTTATCCCCGAGCCTGCTGGTGGCGGGGATGTTTCTACTCTGCGCTATCATGGCCTTTGCCACAGGCTCAAGCTGGGGTACCTTTGCGATTATGATCCCCATCGGTGGGGAAATTGCCCATAACATGGATGTCAGCTTGCTGTTACCTGTATTGAGTGCGGTGATGGCGGGCTCGGTGTTTGGCGATCATTGCTCGCCAATTTCCGATACTAGCGTGCTGAGTGCGACGAGTTCAGGCTGTTTACCCCATGACCATGTGGTGACTCAACTGCCCTTTGCGTTAATCGGAGCTGGTGCGGCATTAGTGGGATTTCAGTTAGTTAACTTATCGGTTGCGACCCTATTTGTGTGGTTTGGGGTCATAGGCACTGCGCTAGGGTTATTGGTCTTAATGACACGCTTTTATCCACCTTGGCTGAGCGCTCGTTCGCAGACAAACTGAGCCTTTCGGGGTAGAATGCCCGCAGAATTAACCATTTGATTTAAGAGATTATCCCTATGAGCATTACCCGTTTAGATGTTGGTACACGTATGAGCAGCATAGTGATCCACCAAGGCACTGTGTACTTATGTGGCCAAGTGGCGAAGGATAAGTATCAAAACATCACCGAACAAACGACGACTATGCTAGAGGAAGTCGACACTCTGTTAGCGCAGGCGGGCAGTTCTCGGGAACACTTGTTGTCAGCCACTATCTATCTAAAGGATATGAATGACTACGATGCCATGAATGCGGTTTGGGATGCTTGGGTGCCACAGGGTCATGCGCCTGCCCGTGCTTGTGTGCAGGCGGCCATTGCCGAGCCAGAATATCTGGTTGAAGTTTCTGTGATTGCCGCAGTCGCTAAGGCGTAACTCGCTTCTAATCTCAGTAAGCAGTAAAGCTAAGTCGAACTTGGCTTTACTCGCCCTCAACCATTGCTGCCTTAAATGCTGCGGCATATCTACCGTGACAAGGCTACGCCACGCGATCTTCAATTAGAACGCGATCATTAGCTAGAGCAAGATCTTCAGTTAGAAATAGCGGGCTAAGTTCGCCGGAATATTGGGGCGGTGCGAGGAATACTGCGCCAGTAAGCCTTGAGCGATGGCCCCTATATCCAGCGTTGGTAAACCTTGCTTTATGATGGTCGTGGCCCAAGGTGCGTGGTGCTTGAGTTGGGCATAATGTTCAGTTTCAACAAACCGTGCCAACGAATAACTGCTACCGCCTAATCCATGTCCCCAACCTTCGCTAACGTCAAAGGGAGAATCGAGTCGCTCGCTATCAAACTCCACCAAGTAGGGGGACTGACCGTGGTGACCTCCTGCCCAATCGCCTAATTCCAGCAACAGTATCATCCTTGTCATTTATTTATGCTCCTTTACTACCGGCTTGCAATCATAACACGGCCAAAACTGGCATGGGGATCTGTGGGAGTGATGGCGATAATGCTATCTAGCCGCAGTGTTTGCTGACCAGCTTGATGTTCGACTACCAGCCATTCAGTCTTATCGGCGTGGGTCTGGGTCGTAATTGCCCGTGCTTGGCACAGACTGCCGTCCTGCAACTCAATGTCGAGGCGATAGCCGTGCATACAGGCCAGCTCAAGGTAATCGTAGTGGGCACAGGGGATCATTTTGTAGTCAGACATCATCTTTGTTCTCAGTTGAATGATTTAGATGTAATTCAAGGTCTCATACTCAGCGATAGGAGAATTGAATATGAAGTGCATCTTACTCGTTGGTCTTTTGTGGTTGCAGTTTTGGCAACCCGTATTGGCTCAGTCGTTGACGCCTTTTCAAGCGCAGAGTGCCGTGACCCGCCCTTATATTATCGAACTTTATACGTCACAGGGCTGCAGTAGTTGTCCACCCGCCGAGGCTTGGTTATCTGAGCAGTTTAATAAGACCGACCTATGGCATAAATATTTTCCGTTAGCCTTTCATGTGACTTATTGGGATTACCTAGGATGGAAGGATATTTTTGGCCAAAGGGCTTTCAGTGAGCGCCAATATCAACATTTAAACCAAAAGCATACGCGGCAAGTGTATACACCGCAGTTTGTGATTAATGCTAAGGAGTGGCGTGGTTGGTTCTCGGGTGAGTTAGATGGGATCTTTGCTCTGCCTCAACCTGAGGTGGGGATGCTTAAGTTGAGTATCGCCAACCAGCAGCTTGAGGCGAGTTTTGAGCCGCAGCCCACTTGGGCACAGGATAAAGACTTGCATCGAACACGTTTGCATTTGGCGTTGGTCGGCTCGGGTTTTACGACTGAGATAAAACGCGGCGAGAATCGCCATAGGCTATTACCCCATGATTTTGTGGTGCTGAGTTTGCAATCTTTGCCCGCGAGGAGTGTGCTTGAGCATGCCAAAGACCCTACGCTGCAGTTTACCCAATCCCTCGATGCCATTCCCGCATCAGCGTTTAGTGCGCCCCGTTTGGCTTGGGTGGCCTGGTTAACGCTAAATGAAGAACCTATACAAGCCGTGGGCGGCTGGCTTGAGGCGCCGCATGACGAAATCCAAAGTCAATAAGGGGAGTCAAATGAAGCGATTTGCCCTAACGGCAAGTTGTTAAGACATCTTTTTAACCGCTTATTTTATCGGCTAAGACTTTTAGATGAATCTCACCTATTGACTTTATTCCTGCCGCTACCTAGTCTGCTTGTTCAGTAATCAAGGTGGTATGCGATGGAAATAAAATACGATTTAAAACCTGCGTCCGAACGCCGTACTGAGCAATTCAAGCCCGAAGGAAATGTGGGCTTCGGTAGCCTCAGAACCGATCATATGTTTTTAATGGATTATCGCGATGGTGAATGGCGCGATCCACGTATTGTGCCCTACGGTCCGTTTGAAATGGCGCCGGGTGCGATGGCCCTGCATTATGGTCAGTCCATCTTCGAAGGCGCCAAGGCCTTTATGCATGAAGATGGCGAAATTTACACTTTCCGTATCAACAAAAACGCCGAGCGTATGAATCGTTCGGCGGATATTGTCTGTATTCCTAATATCGATGAGCAGATGCAAATCGATGCGATCAACGCCTTGATCGACGTAGACCGTCTCTGGTTCCCGATGCAAGAAGGTGCCTGTTTATACATTCGCCCCTTTATTTTTGCGACCGAAGACCGTCTGTCTGTGAGTCCAAGTACGCGCTACACATTCTGCGTGGTGTTAAGCCCAAGTGGTGCTTACTACGCGGCGGGTGTGAATAAAGGTATTCGTCTGCTGATCAGCAAGACTTACCATCGCGCCGTATCGGGTGGTACTGGCGCCTCTAAAGCGGCGGGTAACTATGCTGCCTCATTGCGTGCCGGTAAAGCTGCCGCGCAGTTTGGTGCATCACAGGTGCTGTATTTAGATGCGAACAACCAACAGATTGAAGAAGCGGGCGCCATGAACCACTTCCACATTCTGAAAGATGGCGCAGTGATCATCCCAACCTTCACCGATACCATCTTAAAATCCATTACCTCGCAATCCATTATGGAGTTGGGTGAGTTACTCGGCTGCGAAGTGCGCCAAGAGACTGTTATGCTGGATAAGTTTATCGCCGATATCGAATCTGGTGAGATTATCGAAGCGGGTGGTTTTGGTACGGCTGCCGTGGTATCAGCTGTCGGTTCCTATATTTTTGAAGATGGCCGAGTGGTGACAGTGGGCAACGGTGAAGTGGGTGAGCATATTCAACGCATCTACAAGCTGTATACCGATATCCAGAAAGGTCATATTCAAGGCCCGGATGGCTGGGTGAAACGTGTTGAGCGTGTCGCACCTTAATCGTGAAATGATCCAATGAAATAAGGCTCCTTTAGGGAGCCTTATTTTTTTATCTAATTTTATTTTATCTGTTGTTGCAACAGCGCTAAGCAATCCTGGGCGCTGAGTGGCTTACTCAGCAGGAAGCCCTGTACTTGATCGCAGCCTTGTAGCGCCAAGAAGTTAAGCTGCTCTTGGGTTTCAACCCCTTCCGCCACCACATTTAACTCTAGGCTGTGGGCGAGGGCGATAATCGCGCTGGTAATGGCCGCATCGTCGGGGTCGTTGGTAATGTCGCGCACAAACTCACGGTCGATTTTTAAGGTGTCGATAGGGAAACGTTTAAGATAACTCAAGCTCGAGTAGCCAGTACCAAAATCATCCACCGCGATGGTTAAGCCTAGTGCCTTGAGTTTAGAGAGGATATTAACCGACTCCTGCGGATTACCCATGATCATCGACTCGGTTAATTCCAGCTCGAGTGCCTTGGCGGGTAAACCTGATACCGCGAGAGCCACTTCGATGGTCGAGATAATATCGGCCTTCAACTGCCTGGCCGAAAGGTTCACCGCCATGCTGATATCGCCAAGACCTAGCTCATTCCACTCAGCGAGTTGCTGGCAAGCGTGGTTGATCACCCAATGGCCAATCTGGTTAATGATGCCGGTTTCCTCCGCCAACGGAATAAACTCGGCGGGCGAGATTGGGCCTAGTTCGGCATGATGCCAGCGCAGCAACGCCTCAAGCCCTGTGAGTGAGCCATTGCGTAAACAAAACTTGGGTTGATACACCAAGCTTAACTCATTGCGTGAGATGGCCTGTTTAAGCCCTGCCTCAAGTTGCACATGGCGCGTTGCCATCTCATTGAGTTTATTGGTATAAAACTGAAAGTTATTCCGGCCGAGCGCCTTGGCGTGGTACATGGCGGTGTCGGCAAACTTAATCAGCGAATCCACATCTTCCGCATCGTTGGGATACAGGCTGATACCAATCGAGGTTGAGATAGTCAGGGACTTATCATCGAGTAAGAAGGGCGCCTGAAAGGCTTTGAGCACTTTCTCTGAGATCAGCGTCGCCGCCTTGGTTTTCGCCACACCTTCCAAAATAATGGTAAATTCATCGCCGCCTAAACGGGCAACCGTATCCCCTTCGCGAACAGCACTTTGCAGCCTGTGGGCCACGGCTTTGAGCAGCAGATCGCCAATATGGTGCCCCATAGAGTCATTGATATGCTTAAAGCGGTCAAGGTCTAAAAACAGCAGGGCGACGATATTATTCGATCTATGGGCCTGAGATATGGCGTGGTTGAGCCTGTCCTGGAACAAGGTGCGATTCGGCAGCCCTGTCAAGGTGTCGAAGCTGGCGAGGAAGCGAAGATCCTCTTCGGCCTTTTTACGTTCTGTAATATCGGTAAACACCGCCACAAAGTGGCTGGTTTCCCCTTTCACATCGATAACTTGGTTGATCTCAAGCCATACTAGAATCGCCTTGCGTGCCTTGTTGCGGATCCAAATTTCACCCGCCCAATGTTTATGGCGCAGTAGTTGCTGCTCAATGCTATTGAACAGATCTCGCTGTTGTCGGCTGTAGGCTAAGTGAATTAAATATTTATCGCTGATTTGCCGCTCCGAATAGCCGGTAATAGCGCTAAAGGCGGGGTTTACCGAGCGGATACGATAGTCCAAACCTGCCACTACAACGGCTTCGTTCATGCTGTTAAGCACTTGAGAAGAGAGGACTAGCTCGTTTTCGATCAACTTACGCGAAGTGATATTACGGGTGGTGCCCGTCATACGCAGGGGTCTGGCCTGCTCATTGGTTTCGACTACTTTGCCACGCTCAAGGATCCACAGCCAGTTACCCGGTGAATGCTCGATGCGATATTCCATTTCAAAAAATGGTGTGCGCCCCTGTAGATGGTCGGTCAAGACTTGTTTAAACCGCTCCCTATCCTCAGGGTGGGCATTGTCGTGCAACAGTGTGTCGCTACTCCACTGGGAAACCGGAATATCCGTATGGGTACGATAGACCTGCTGCTCTTGGATATTCCAATCCCACATGCCATCGCCCGAAGCCCAGAGTGCCAATTTTAGCCGCTCTTCGGAGGCGCGGATGCTGGTCTCAAACTCTTGTTGCTGCTGGCGTTTTTGCTTACGCCACCGATAGATAATGACCAATAAGGCTAATGCCAGTAACCCATAAAGCACATAGGCAAATTGAGTGCGGTAGAAGGGGGCGTTTACACTTAAATCGACCAACAGTGCATAGTTACCTTCGTTGTTGTACTCCAAGGAATGCCGTACATGCAGTACATAATGGCCTGGTTCGATATTGGTAAAAGTGATTTCATTCCCCGTGGGTAAATCGTGCCATTGGTTATCGAAGCCTTCGAGGTAGTAGCTAAAACGGTTTTTGCCCGTGTAGCTAAAATCCAGCGATGTGACCTCAAAGCTGACCAATTGATCGGTGTAGTTCATCACGATTTGCGGCGGGTGGCTAAGATCGAGGATGGTGTGTTTTTCACCGGCAATCTTATAGGCGGTGAGTGCGACTCGGGCTTCGCCCCGTTTGTCGGGCAATGCTTTAGGATTAAAGCGATTGATCCCGTTAATGCCGCCAAACCAGAGGTCGCCATCTTGATCTTTGAGTTTCACGCCACCGTTAAACTCGAGCGCCTGCAGGCCTTCTTGCTCGTTAAAATTGATGACTTTGCCACTGACGGGATTTAACTTGCCGATGCCCGCATTACTGCTAAACCAAATATGATGATCGGCATCCTCCAGCAGGGCGTAAATGGTGTCGCTGGGCAGACCTTGCTCACGGGTATAATCCTTAAATATCGGAGTGTCGGCTTGTGCCGATAAGCGGCTCATGCCGCCATGGGTCGCAAACCAGATGTCGCCATTACTGGTGACTAAAATGTCTCTAATACGATTGTTGATAATGCTATTTTTGTCATGGGGGTCGTGGTAAAACGCTTCCCCTTTCCCCGTTTGCATATCCAGTTTAACTAAACCATTGAGTGAGCCAATCCACAGTGTGGTGTTATCCACTCTTAGGGTGAGCAGAATATTTTGCTCGGGGTGAAAGTTATCAATATTGGTAATAGAGATGGGCGTAAACTCATCATTCTCTGAGGCTTTTCGATACAGGGAATGGGTAGTCGCAACCCACAGTCTGTTGTGGTCATCTAGCGCTAAACTACGGATATGGTTAGCTTCTGTGGAGGTATCTTGATTATCGGAAACCTTTAACAGACTAAAGTCGCCGCTAGAACTTAGGCGGCCCAGCCCATAGTTACTGGCAAACCAGAGCGTGCCTTGCTGGTCTTGAACAATGGAGCGCACGGTCAGGTTTAAATTTTGCGCCTTAAGGCCTAAGGCGTTGGCAAAAAAGGAAGTGTAATGCTCGTACTGAGTGTGATTGAAGGCGAGCCGCTTGAGTCCTGCGCCTTCGGTCCCTATCCATAGAGCGTTATCTTGGCTACGGTAAATGGAGCGAATATTATTACTTTGCAGGGGAAATTCTGTTGAGTATTCAGATAAATGCTGAAAATACTGCCGACGGGTATTGATCTTATTCAGCCCCGAATAACTCGCGCCAATCCATAGGTTGCCAAACGAGTCCTCTAACAGACAAAGCATATTGTTTTCGCTGATGCTCGTGGGGCGCTTGGTATCGTACTTATGGTAGGCCGCGACAACATGTTCACCTTCGCGATCTAGCTGGATCAAACCCGCCTCTGGCCCCACGACCCAAAACTGCCCTTGGGGTGTTTGGATAAAGTCTTTGATGTAAGGGACATTATGCTCTGTTTGCCAGAGTACTTGTCCCTGCTGTGATACCAGATCATAGTGCCAGAGCTGATTGCCAAGGGCCAAGGTAATGGCACGGGTAGAATTCGCCTTGATCTGATAGGCCACCACATCCTGCGGTACATTGAGTCGGGTGATGGTATTGGCCGTCACGGCAAAGGTACCACTGGCCTTAGTGCCCGCTAGCAAATAGGTGTTATCCACATTGGCTAAGCTGGTGATTTGGGGTTCGATGCTCGTCCCTAATGACACTTGGGTAATTCTGTTGGTGCGGGTGGAGAGCGAAAATAATCCGCCCTGTGTACCAATCCACAAAGTATTGCCCACAATGTTGAGTTTAGTGACTCTAGGGTCGGTCAGGCCTTGCTCGACACCGAAGCGTTCAAAGGTGCCGGTTTTTAAATCTAAGCGGTTGATCCCTTGGCTAAAAGTGCCTACCCAAATATAGCCATGCGCATCTTGAATAATGTCTGAAACATAGCTTTCGGAAATGCTCTTAGGATCGTTCGGCGAGTGGATAAAGAGGTTGAAGTTGTAACCGTTGTAGCTGTGTAATCCATCCTGCGTACCAATCCAGAGCATGCCTGCGCTGTCCATAAACAGGCTGGTAATGGTATTTTGATTTAAGCCTTCTTCGCTGCGGATATGTTCAAATTTCAGCTGTGTGTTAGCCGCATTTAAGGGTAATGCCAAGCCTGTAAGCGGCGCTCCAGATAAGCCAAGAAGACAGAGCGCGGCGAAGAAAAGTTTAAGGATTGGATGGCTCAAAGTTACCCCTATCAAAACCCATTAACCCAAAACTGGGCGGTATAGTGCATTTACCTTGGGGATGCCGCGTATAGTGCAACAAAGACGCGAGCTCAGCTAAATATCAAATTAATAATCAGTATATTCACGGATTTACAGGACGCAAAATGCGGCTTGTGATTATCTTGCTATCGAGGGGGAGTTTAGCAGTTTTTACCGAATGCCAACATATTGGGATTTGCCTAATAACGAAATAAAAAAAGACCTTGCCGGAAGGGGGAGAAGCAAGGTCTTTGGTTGAACGCTTTTCTTGGCTTAAGCCGCCGGTACGCGAACAAAGCCTTCCATCAGCACGCGGGCGCTGCGACTCATAATGGCTTTGACGACAGTCCATTCGCCATTTGTTTGCATGGCCTGAGCGCCGACGCGAAGGGTGCCTGAAGGGTGGCCAAAACGCACCGCTTCCTTGTCACCACCGCCTGCTGCGAGATTGACTAAAGTGCCGGGAATCGCTGCCGCTGTACCAATCGCCACGGCGGCTGTGCCCATCATTGCATGGTGCAATTTGCCCATGGAGAGGGCGCGTACCAGCAGATCGATCTCCTCTGCCGCGACGGCTTTTCCACTGGATGACACATAGTTTTTCGGCTTAGCAACAAAGGCTACCTTAGGCGTATGTTGGCGCGAAGCAGCTTCATCAATATGCTTGATAAGCCCCATACGCACCGCGCCATGGGCACGAATGGTTTCAAACTTGGCCAAAGCGGCATTATCGCTGTTGATATCGTCCTGCAGCTCAGTGCCCGTATAGCCTAAGTCTTCGGCATTGATGAAAATGGTCGGAATTCCCGCGTTAATCATGGTCGCATTAAAGCTGCCAACACCAGGCACTTCTAACACATCCACCAAGTTACCCGTAGGGAACATGCTGCCACCATCGCCGTCTTCGTCAGCGGCGGGGTTCATAAATTCGATTTGCACTTCGGCGGCGGGGAAGGTCACACCATCTAGCTCAAAATCGCCAATCTCTTGCACCATGCCATCGGTAATCGGCACGTGGGCAATAATGGTTTTGCCAATATTGGCCTGCCAAATACGCACTGTGCAGACGCCGTTTTGCGGAATGCGCGCAGCGTCAATCAGCCCATTGCTGATAGCAAAAGCGCCCACAGCAGCGGTTAAGTTGCCGCAGTTACCGCTCCAATCCACAAAGGGTTTGTCGATTGAGACTTGGCCAAACAGATAGTCAACATCGTGATCGGCTTGGCTACTTTTCGACAGGATCACGGTTTTGCTGGTGCTTGAGGTAGCGCCGCCCATGCCATCAATTTGCTTGCCATAGGGGTCGGGGCTACCAATCACGCGAAGGAGCAGGGCATCTCGAGCAGGACCGGGTACTTGGGCTGCTTCGGGTAAGTCCTGTAAACGGAAAAACACCCCTTTACTGGTACCGCCGCGCATATAGGTGGCGGCAACTTTAATTTGGGGCGGAAACGGATTCTTGCTCATGCTATTAACTCCAAGGGGAATAGCGAAAAGGTTAGCGTTGATATAGGCGGCAAGCTTGTCGGCATTGCCGCCTTTTAGCGCGAGTCTTACTTCAGATTCGACTCTAAAAAGTCCTGCGCAAAACGCTGCAATACGCCGCCGGCAGAATAGATAGACACTTCTTCTGCGGTATCGAGGCGACAGGTAACGGGTACTTCGACGCGCTCGCCATTTTTGCGGCTAATCACGACCGTGAGATCCGCTCTTGGCGCGATTTCACCATAGACGTCAAACACTTCGGTACCATCTATGCCATAGGTAGCGCGATTCTCGCCCGCCTTAAACTCCAGCGGTAACACGCCCATACCGACTAAGTTAGTACGGTGAATACGCTCGAAGCCTTCGGCAATAATGGCCTCAACGCCCGCTAAGCGCACGCCTTTTGCAGCCCAGTCACGGGATGAACCCTGACCATAGTCGGCGCCAGCGATAATGATCAGCGGCTGTTTGCGATCCATATAGGTTTCAATGGCTTCCCACATGCGGGTCACTTGGCCTTCTGGCTCGATACGCGCCAGTGAACCTTGCTTCACCTTGCCATCGACAACCGCCATCTCGTTTTTGAGTTTTGGGTTGGCGAAGGTGGCACGCTGGGCCGTTAAGTGGTCGCCCCTGTGGGTCGCGTAGGAGTTGAAGTCTTCCTCTGGCAGACCCATCTTGTGCAGGTATTCGCCTGCCGCGCTGTCCATCATAATCGCGTTCGAGGGTGATAAATGGTCTGTGGTGATGTTGTCACCCAGTACGGCCAATGGGCGCATGCCCTTGAGGGTGCGTTCACCCGCTAATGCGCCTTCCCAGTAAGGAGGACGGCGGATATAGGTCGATTGTGGGCGCCAGTCGTACAGTGGGCTGACCTTATCGCCATAGTCGACGCTCAGGTCGAACATCGGCTCGTAGACCTTACGGAACTGCTCTGGCTTCACGCTTGCTGCAATCACGGCATCGATTTCGGCATCCGTTGGCCAAATATCGATTAAGCGCACTGGGTTGCCATCTTTATCGTGGCCTAACACATCCTTCTCGATATCGAAACGAATGGTGCCCGCGATTGCGTAGGCGACGACTAATGGTGGTGATGCGAGGAAGGCTTGCTTAGCGTAAGGGTGAATACGGCCGTCGAAGTTACGGTTACCGGATAATACGGCGGTGGCGTAAAGATCGCGGTCGATCACTTCCTGCTGAATAACCGGGTCGAGTGCGCCGCTCATACCGTTACAGGTGGTGCAGGCAAAACCGACAATACCAAAGCCTAATGACTCCAGCTCTGGCAGCAAGTTGGCTTCTTCTAAATACAGTTGTACCGCCTTAGAGCCGGGGGCGAGTGAGGTTTTCACCCAAGGTTTACGGCTTAAGCCTTTGGCATTGGCGTTACGTGCCAGTAGGCCCGCCGCAATTACGTTGCGTGGGTTACTGGTATTGGTGCAGCTAGTGATGGCCGCAATAATCACGGCGCCATCTGGCATTAAGCCTGGCTCATTTTCAACTACGCCGCTGATGCCGCGCGCGGCCAACTCTGAAGTCGGAACGCGAGCATGGGGATTCGATGGGCCAGCAATGGTACGCACTACCGATGACAGGTCAAAATGCAGGGTACGTGGGTACTCGGCCTGCTTGAGGTCATCGCTCCACAAACCTGTGGTCTTGGCATAGGTTTCAACCAGCTTCACTTGCTCGTCGCTACGACCCGTCAGGGTTAAGTAGTCCAGCGTTTGTTGGTCGATATAGAACATGGCGGCGGTGGCGCCAAATTCTGGCGTCATGTTAGAGATAGTCGCGCGATCGCCAAGTGTTAAAGCCTCTGCGCCTTCGCCGAAGAACTCAAGGTAAGAAGAAACTACTTTTTCCTTACGCAGGAATTCGGTCAAGGCTAATACGATATCGGTGGCGGTAATGCCCGGTTGAGGCTTGCCTGTGAGCTCAACACCGATAATGTCGGGTAGACGCATATAAGAGGCGCGGCCTAACATCACGCTTTCGGCCTCAAGCCCGCCCACGCCGATGGCGATAACACCCAGCGCATCCACGTGTGGCGTATGGCTGTCGGTGCCCACTAAGGTATCGGGGAACGCCACGCCATCACGGGCATGGACCACGGGTGACATACGCTCCAGGTTGATCTGGTGCATGATGCCGTTGCCCTGCGGGATGACATCAATGTTTTTAAACGCCTTTTGAGTCCAGTTGATAAAGTGGAATCTGTCTTCGTTGCGTCTATCTTCGATGGCGCGGTTTTTCGCAAAGGCATCCTTATCGAAACCACCATATTCCACCGCCAGAGAATGGTCGACAATCAGCTGGGTCGGAACCACAGGGTTAACCTGCGCCGGATCGCCACCCTTAGCGGCAATCGCATCACGCAGACCCGCTAAGTCTACCAGCGCGGTTTGCCCTAAAATATCGTGGCACACTACACGCGCAGGGAACCATGGAAAATCCAGTTCCTGTTTTGATTCAATAATTTGTTTTAGTGAGTCTGTGAGTGCTTCTGGCTCGCAGCGACGCACTAAGTTTTCTGCTAATACACGTGAGGTGTAGGGCAGTTTAGCGTAGGCGCCGGGGCTGATGGCTTCAACGGCTTCACGGGTATCGAAATAGTCAAGTGCTGTGCCTGGTAAGGGCTTGCGATAGAGGCGATTCATAGCTGTGGTCATAGTGGTAATGTCCGTACCTATTTGTACTTCGGTGGCTGCTATCGCAGCCACATAGGGTCAATTCGGCTCTTTTATTAAGGTGTTAGACCTAAAGAGCTCATGCGGAACTGACGCTTAGCGCCAGTTCCTGTTGTGTTATTAACGCTCTGCAATCGGCACGACTTTACGTAGCGCTACACCCACATAGTCGGCACTTGGACGAATAATGCGGTTGTTTGAACGCTGTTCCATCACGTGCGCCGTCCAGCCCGTTACCCGTGAGCAAACGAAGATCGGGGTAAACAGCTTGGTTGGAATGCCCATGAAGTGGTAAGCACTGGCGTGGAAGAAGTCTGCGTTACAGAAGAGTTTCTTCTGTTCCCACATCAGGGCTTCACAGGCGACCGATACGCGGTAGAGGCGATCATCGCCGTAATCGGCGGCCAGCTTTTCAGACCATTCTTTGATGATGGCGTTACGTGGGTCTGACTCACGGTAAATGGCGTGACCAAAGCCCATGATCTTCTCTTTACGCTCGAGTTTACCCATGAGCACATCGCGGGCATCGGCTTCGTCTTTCATGTCTTGGATCAGTTCCATCGCCGCTTCGTTAGCGCCGCCGTGTAGCGGACCACGCAGTGAGCCGATAGCACCAGTGACGCAGGAATGCATGTCCGACAGGGTTGATGCACACACACGGGCGGTAAAGGTTGAAGCGTTAAACTCATGCTCTGCATACAGAATTAATGATACGTCCATTACCTTAGCGTGCAGTGCCGATGGGGCTTTGCCGTGCAGCAGGTGCAGGAAGTGAGCACCGATTTGCTCATCATTGGTTTCGGTTTCGATGCGTACACCATCGTGGCTAAAGCGATACCAGTAGCAGATGATCGATGGGAAGGCCGCCAGTAAACGATCGGCAATTTGGCTTTGCTCGCTAAAGCTGTGCTCGGCTTCGAGGTTACCCAGCATAGAGCAACCGGTACGCATGACATCCATTGGGTGGGCGTCGGCAGGAATGCGCTCTAATACTTCTTTTAATGCCTGTGGCAGGCCGCGCATGCCCTTAAGTTTGGTCTTGTAAGCTTCGAGTTGTGCTGTGGTTGGCAGCTCACCGTAGAGAATGAGGTGCGCGACTTCTTCGAAGGTGGCGTTTTCGGCCAAGTCCTTCACATCGTAACCGCGATAGGTCAGGCCGCTGCCCGATACACCTACGGTACTTAATGCGGTCTCACCCGCGCTCTGGCCACGTAATCCTGCACCACTTAATTTTTTTGCGTCTGACATAATCCTTCCCTTCCGTTAACGCTATGGTTATTGCAGACAGGCTCAATATTGGCCGTCTACCTTTTTGGTTAAAGCTGCATAATGTTGGCGAAATACTCGTTTCGACCTTATGTAGGGTTGCAGCGTGTCGGTGATGCGTGAGCCGTTATTTGAGGTCGCGGCTCGCGCATCTGGGTATCAGTAACAACGCGAAGCCTAAGCTTCTACTGACGTCCATGGTCTGTACTTATCTTTTACTTATCTTGGCTAAACAATTGATCTAACTTGTCTTCAAAGGCGTGGTAGCCCAAGTACTTATACAGATCCGCACGGGTCTGCATAGTGTCTAAGACATTGCGTTGATGACCATCATTCATCAGCGCTTGCATCACTTTCAGTGCGGCTTGGTTAGCGGCGCGGAAAGTGCCGAGTGGGTAAAGCACCATGTCGGCGCCCGCTTCGGCGAGTTCTTCTTTGTTGAACAATTGGGTTTGGCCAAATTCGGTCATGTTTGCCAGAATTGGTGCGTTAACCTGCGCCTTGAAGTGACGGTATTGGTCCAGCTCAGTCAAGGCTTCGGCGAAAATCATATCGGCACCCGCGGCGATATAGGCTTTTGCACGTTCGATACCCGCTTCTAAACCTTCAACGGCAACCGCATCGGTGCGCGCCATGATCACAAAGTTAGGATCGGTACGGGCATCGACGGCGGCCTTGATACGGTCAACCATTTCCTCTGTGCTAACGACCGCTTTGTTGGGTCTGTGGCCACAACGCTTTTGCGACACTTGGTCTTCCATGTGCACGGCGGCAACACCTGCTTTTTCAAATTCTTTAATTGTTCGGGCGATGTTGAAAGCGCCGCCCCAACCTGTGTCGATATCGACCAGCAGTGGCAGTTTGGTTGCAGAGGTGATACGGCCGGCATCGATCAGCACGTCGTTCATCGAGGTCATGCCTAAATCCGGTAAACCGTAGGAGGCGTTCGCTACGCCTGCGCCCGACAGATACAGGGCCTGGAAACCCGTTTGCTCCGCCATCAGGGCGAAATAGGCATTGGTGGTGCCGACGATTTGCAGCGGTTTTGAGTTAGCAAGAGCTTGGCGAAAACGTAATCCTGCGCTTTGGGTCATGGTCTTGTCCTTATCCTATTTAGGGTACTGAGTGTTCAGCATTGGATGCTTATGGGCCGCAACGCCTTAGTTAATATTGGCTAAGGTTTCTTTCGCGGCGGCGTTAGCTTGTAATTCAATCAAGCGTAATTCGGTATTTTTACGGCCTTGCTCAATATGGCGACGCATCAACAGACTGGCGAGTTCACCATCACGCTGGGCGATGGCCTCGACGATACGTCTGTGTTCGGCAATGGCTTTTACTGGGCGGTTCTTATTGGTGCATTGATAGCGATACATCCGCAGCAGGTGGTAAAGCCCACCAATTAAGGTTTCTTGCAGATGCTTATTGCCGCTGGCTTGGATGATTTGGTAATGGAAGTCGACATCGCCTTCCTCTTGGAAATAGGTATCGCCATTGGCCAGCGCGGTTTCTTGCACGGCGAGCAGGTCTTGTAACTTCGCCAGCTGTTCTGGGGTAATGCGGCTGGCGGCGAGTTCGCAGGCCATGCCTTCGAGCACGCTACGCAATTGATATAAATCGTTTAACTCGCTCACTGTGAGTTGAGCAACACGGGCACCCACATGGGGCGCGCGGACAACGAGACGTTGTCTTTCTAAGGTTTGCAGCGCTTCACGGGTTGGGCCGCGGCTGATGCCATATTTTTCGGCGAGGGCTTGCTCGTTGATCTTACTACCCGCAGGCAGCTCACCCTTGATGATGCTGGTTTGTATTTGCACCAAAATTTGATCGGCTAAGGTGGTCGACGATTTTTCGCTGGCGAGGGATTTCACCTTATTCGTTGGGCTCGTCGCGGCATGAGCCACTGAGCTTGAGGTGTCATCTGTTGGGAATATGGTCTCTTGCTTCAACATACTGCGCATCACTCGTTGATTGCTGGATTGTCGACAATGGGTAAAAAATAGTCCCGCCAATGATTATTGTCAACAATATGTTTACTTAGACGTAAGTCTATATTTCTGGTTTTTGCTGTATTAAGTGTTGTATTTGTTGGTTATTTTTGTTTTTGGTTGATTTTGATAATTTTATCTTCTCTATTTTGCAATTGATAATTGTCGACAATTTTAGTGTTGAGTAATATCTGATGCTCCGTTCAAGCACAGCTTTTACCCCATAGCGACTTATTGAGTACAATGCTGAGGAGGTATGGGTCGGCACTCACAGGGTGAAGGTATAGAGGGACAAGATGGAGAAAATCCTCATTAGCAGTTGTTTGCTTGGGCAGGCAGTACGTTATGACGGTGGCCATAATCTGCTGCAAGACGAGTGGATGCAGCGATGGCAGCGAGAAGATCGTATAGTGGCGTTTTGTCCCGAATGCGCGGGCGGATTAGCTACACCAAGGCCTGCTGCCGAGCGTGTTGGCGAGGTAGTGCTAACGGCGCAGGGTGAAGATGTAACAGCAGCTTTTAGGTTGGGGGCGCAAAAGGCGCTTGCTCTGGCTCAGGATCAAGGTATTAAAATTGCGATTTTAAAGGCGCGCAGTCCTTCCTGTGGCAATCAACATATTTATGATGGCACTTTCAGTAAACGTTTAATCGCAGGGCAGGGAATGACGGCGGAATTACTGCAGGCGGCGGGTGTGAGTGTGTTTAATGAAACGGAATTAGCGCAAGCGGCAACAAGGCTGGCGCTGCTTGAGGCGGAATCAGCGGGCTAGGTTAAGCCTAACCCGCTATCGACTCACTTAGGTTAGTGAAGCTGTGTGTGGGTGCTGGTGGCGCTGTCCGTCAGCTGTCGATGTTGCAGTAACAGCGCATCGATTTGCTCGTCCTTCTCGACCCAAATTTGGTTTAACCAACGCTGAAACTCGACGCGGTATTCGGATTCGGCAAAGTAGCGAGTCGCATCGACTTGGGGAACAGGTAAGGCGCGAACTCGCACCACAATCTTATGCACTTTGCCGTTCATCACGCCGAATAACACATCATCCGGCGCATCGGGATACACTAAGGTCACATCCAACAGATTGGTAAATTGCTCACCCATAGCCGACAGGGTAAAGGCAATACCGCCCGCCTTAGGACGCAGTAAATGGCGGTAAGGTGAATCCTGACGCTGGCGTTTGTCTTCGGTAAAACGGCTGCCCTCAACATAGTTGATGATTGAGGTGGGCATATTTTTAAACTTCTCACAGGCGCGGCGAGTGGTGGCTAAATCCTTACCCTTAAGCTTTGGATTTTTCTTAAGTTTTGCCGGGCTGGTTCTGTCCATAAAGGGCATGTCGAGCGCCCAGCAACCTAGGCCCATAATAGGCACATAGATCAGCTCTTTCTTAAGGAAGAACTTCAGCATAGGAATATGGTTACGCAGCAGATAGGTCTGCGCGGCAATATCAAAGCCACTGAGGTGGTTACTGATTAACAAGTACCAGCCGTTTTTATCCAATCCTTCGAGGCCTTGGACGTCCCACTCAATTTTGGCAATCAAATATAAAATGCCGCCATTACAGCTCGCCCATGCCCACATAAAACGGTTCATCAGTGCGGTCACGGCGTTGCGTGCACTTTGAGCTGGCATCAGCATTTTCACTACACCACCGAGGCAAACCAAGGTTCCCCAAAGGGCGGTGTTAATGATCAGCAGGCTCAGACTGAGAATAAACAGCACTGGGCCGGGAAGGAAATTCAACATAGAGGTTTTACCTTACTTCTTGGTCCGCTTGGCCAGCCAGTTGGCTGATCACTTGGTCTTTAGCGAGCCAAATGTCGTTCAATTGTTCTTGGAAGCCAATTTTGAAATCACGGTCATTCATGTAGTCGCCACGCATGTCCGGCGCGATATCACTCACTTTAATGTGTACTTTAACCTTTGGCAGCTTGCCTGTCAGGTAGTCCCAAAAGCTAGGGACTGGGCCCGGGTAGTAAATCGCAACATCCACTAACTTATGGATCTGTTCTCCCATCGCCGATAGCGCGAAGGCCATGCCACCCGCTTTAGGTTTTAACAGATGTTGGAACTGTGAGTTTTGCTTTTTATGTTTAGCCTTAGTAAAGCGCGTGCCCTCGACAAAGTTCATCACACTGACGGGCTTTGTCTTAAATTTCGCGCAGGCTTTACGCGTAATTTCAATATCTTTGCCCTTGAGCTTCGGATTTTTCTTCAGCTGTGCCGTGCTATAGCGGCGCATAAAGGGAAAGTCCAATGCCCACCACGCCAGTCCTAATACTGGTACATAAAGTAGTTCCTGTTTGAGGAAGAACTTCAGGAAGGGAATGCGGCGGTTAAACACCCGTTGCAGGATTAAAATATCTACCCAGGACTGGTGGTTAGCAATCACCATATACCATTCTTTGGTCGAGAATTGGGTGTCACCCGTGAGTTCGACGTCGACTGGGTGCAGCACACGTTCTATCACACCATTGACGCTGATCCAGGCGCTCGCGCAAAAGTCGAGAAAGTAGCTGATGGCCGTTCTCAGTGGTGGCAGAGGGATAAGCTTTATCAGGCTGCCGAGCACTATAGGTATAACCCAAAACAAGGTATTCACGACATAGCCTAAGAAGGCAATGCAGCCTTTTAATTGTGAAAACAGCGTCCCCATTAGTGCCTCCTGATAAAAATTGGAGGCCTATGTTACTCGGTGTCGGCGTTTGGCTCAATCTTACGGCAGCTGGTCGGGGCATTTGTTAATACCAATCACGTTAAATATCTAATTAGTTCAGAGCCTCACAGGCATCTCAATCCAAGGCGCATTGACGCAGAAATGGTTATTCCCTTTTAAGTCAATGTAACACGGGAGTGAGATGCTTGTGAGGCTCCCGCTGAATGAACAGATATTTAATACGATTGGTATAACATTTTGAGCCTCAATACTGCTGGGATAAGCGAGCTAATAGTTTGTCCATGGCGCGATAACCTAAGGCTTGGGCGAGGTGGCGCCGTTCGGTATTGGGGGCTTGCTCCAGATCGGCAATGGTGCGGGCAACACGTTGAATGCGATGGAAGCTGCGAACGGATAACCCGAGCTTGACGACACTCTGTTCTAAAAAGCCTAAGTCGGCGTCGCTGAGGCCACCGAATTGTTTTAGCTGTTTTCCCGAGAGTTCACTGTTGAGCACGCCAGCTCGCGCCAGTTGGCTATCGCGGGCGCGTTTGACTCGTTTAGCGATTTCGTCACTGGTTTCGCTGGCACTTGTTGGTTGGGTGAGTGTGCCCGCGGGGAGTTTTGGGACTTCGATGGTGAGGTCGAACCTATCTAAAAAAGGCCCCGACAGTCTTGCGAGATAGCGCTGAACCTGATCGGGGGTGGCGCGGTTCGCCCCTTCAATATCACCGCTGGGGCTGGGATTCATGGCGGCGATCAACTGAAAGCGGCTCAAAAAGGTTAACTTAGCGGCGGCGCGGGAGATCACTACTTCACCCGTTTCCATGGGTTCACGCAGGCAATCGAGCACCTTACGGGGGAACTCGGCGACTTCATCCAAAAACAACACCCCGCGATGGGCTAGGGAGATTTCCCCAGGTTTAGGAATGCTGCCACCGCCGACCAAGGAGATGGACGAACTGGTATGGTGCGGCGCGCGAAATGGCCGCTTCAAAAAATCCTGCGGTTTGATATTAATGCCCGCCACCGAATGAATGGCGGCGACCTCTAATGCCTCTTCGTAAGTGAGTATGGGCAATAGCGCCATAATTCGGCTGGCTAACATGGTTTTACCTGTGCCCGGCGGGCCGAGCATCAGTAAGTTATGGTTTCCGGCCGCAGCGATTTCGAGGGCTTGTTTGGCTTGATACTGGCCTATGACGTCGCTCAGGCATGGCTGGGTGGTTGGCGCCTCGTCGCTAATCCATTCGAGCTGTTGCTCGAGCATAGGCAATGGCGCCTGTCCGTGGAGAAACGCGGCTAAGCTTTGCAGATGGGAAGCAAAATAGACGCTGTGATAGCCCACAAGCTCGGCATCGTGGCGATTCTCAAGTGGAAGAATTAACTGATTATTATGACGTTTAGCCGCAATGATGGCGGGTAGTAACCCTTGGCAATGGCGTATCTGCCCCGAGAGCGCGAGCTCGCCGACAAATTCGGTATTTTTAAGGCTGCTGGCGGGGATTTGCTCCGAAGCCGCCAGAATACCTATGGCGATGGGCAGATCGTAACGGCCCCCTTGTTTGGGTAAGTCCGCTGGCGCGAGATTAACCGTTATCCTGCGCATGGGGAATTCAAATCCCGCATTGATCAAGGCGCTGCGTACGCGCTCGCGCGCTTCTTTGACCGAGGCTTCGGGTAAGCCCACCAGATTAAAGGCGGGCAGACCATTACTAAGATGCACTTCAACGATGACTTCTGGAGCCTCAACACCGCAACTGGCTCGGGTATGCACGCAGGCTATCGCCATAAACAAATCCTTTTGTTGATCTTTTTGCGCAGAATTTGAGTGTAGCAGTAATTCGCCTAAGGGTTTTCAATTCACTTGGGTCGCTGTCCGCCTGCGCCGTAAGCGGCTGACCCAGGCGTTAGCGTTAGCTGGACAGTGTTGATAGTTTGAACGGTTAAGCGATAGCAAATATTTGATAGAAATGATAAAAAGCCCATATTGGAGCAGTGAGGTAAATATGGATATGTTGTTAGCAGAAAATTCCCCCATTCGTCAGCAGTTGCTCGAGCAAAAGCTGGCACAGTTTAAAGACCCCAAGCTTGCCAACGTTCTCTCGGCGTTTATTCGCAGTAGTGTCGATCTCTATCCCTGTGCAAACGAAGACTATGCCCAGTTAGGTAACAGCCGACTAGGTGGATTGCCGGATTTGCCTGTCGGCATGGATTATCCGGTGACTCTGGTTGGAAGGGAGGAGATGCTGGATGCTTACGCTGAGGAATTCGACCACACTCGCGAGTATATCGAGGAGCATTATTGCTGGTCGCAGGATTGGGACTGGGACGAGGCGGCGCAGGCCTTCCGTGTGCCGATGCAATTTATCGCACAGCTCAACTGTAGCGACCTGAAGGCGTTTCAATCTTATTTGCCTCGAGAAGGGCGATTGTTGTTCTTTTTGGAGCGCTGGCGATTCTCGGAAATGCTTCGCGGCCATGTCTATTATGTCGCTGAAGATCAGCAGCTTAACTCTGGGAAAGCGATTGCCGAACCTAAGTTCGACGATGCTGTATGTGCAAACTATGAGTATGAGGCGGCTTATCAACTTCAGGGGATTGCCAGCATTAAGATGATAGCCCCTGACATGATTAATAGTGACAACCCGCATTTAGTAAAGATAGCCAAGGCACGTTTACAAGCGCTACCAGAACCGCAACAAGCCATGGTGCTGGAAGCCCTTGAGGTTGTGGATGATGAATTGGCACCAGAGTGGCAAGATCAGCTCAAGGGCTATGAGCTGATACAATTGAATGAGCACGGGTTTATCCCTGGTCAGATTCTCACTCAATCGCAATGGGCTAATACCGACTGGCAGTCATCCAACTTGCAGGCATTGCTCGTCCCCAAGCAGCCGCTGCCGTATTACAATGGTATCGCCAGCATTAATGGCCATGGTGATAGCCGCTATAAAGCCCCCGAACTCCACGCTGCGGCTGAATTAGGCGGCAATGCCGAAGATTATCTGGTGCTGTTCAAAGCCGTCTATAGTGAGCACTCGATGCAGTTGAATTTTATTATCCACCGGGATGATTTAGCCTTAGGGAAATTCGACCGCATTTACTGCATTTATGACAACTAGCAGAGCTATAACCAACCTTTTTGCTTGGCGATGCGGGCGGCATCGATTCGGTTGCTCGCATTGAGTTTGGCAATGGCTTCGGATAAATAGTTGCGTACTGTGCCTTCGGCAATAAACAGCATCTCGGCTATCTCGGCGGTGGATTTGCCTTCACTGGCAAAACGTAGGGCGCGGCGCTCTTTATCATTGAGGGGGTCGACATCGCCAATCGCCATGATTGCCAGCTCAGGATCGATAATCCGCTTACCCGCAATCACTTGTTGAATGGCATGGACTAAGGTTTCCGAGGGCGCATCTTTCAGTAAAAAGCCACCCACGCCTGCTTCAATGGCGCGTTTTATATAACCTGCGCGGCCAAAGGTGGTAATAACAACAACTTTGGTATGGCTATGCTGTTCTTTAAGCCAAGTTGCCAACTCCAAACCTGTTCTTCCCGGCATTTCGATATCCGTCAGCAGTAGATCGAAATGTTGTTGTTTCAGCAGGTTTAAGGCTTCATCGCCATTGCTGGCTTGGGTAATGGTAAAACCGCCCGCTAGGGTTAACAGTGCTGCGAGCGCGCCGCGCACCATGGCCTGATCTTCCGCGAGAAGAATGTGCATTAATCTGTTGCTCCCTGCAAAGGTAAACTGACGCTAAAGGCGTATCCCTGTTCAAGATCATAGCTTAAATGTCCCCCAAGGCTAGCGAGCCGCTCGCGGATCCCTGTTAGGCCGTTACCCTCGATAATAGGGCTTGTTGGGGCGTTATCTTGCACGTCGACGATAAGGCTATCGGCTTGCTCGCGAAACTGAATGCGGCATTGGCTGGCGCTGCTGTGGCGCAGAATATTATTCACCAGCTCAGTTAACACTAAACCGAGCTGACTCTCTGCTCTGGCAGACAATTTGGGTAACTCACCTAGCAGCTCCACCGCGATGCCCTTGTCCCTCAGGGAGTGACATAATTGTGTGACGCAGCTGGCCAGCCCTTTATGTTTATAATCAGAGACTGTATGCCTTATTTGGCTCAAGCTTTCCCGAGCGATTTGTCCTAGCTCCTGCAGCTGAGTAGTCGCTAATTGATATTCTTGTTTGGCGAGCAGTTTTTCCGCCAGTTCAGCTTTTAGGGCAATCGATGACAGACTGTGTCCCATTATATCGTGCAAGTCTCTGGCGATGCGTTCCCGTTCAACCATGGTCGCTAAGGTGCTAATCTCCTGCGCGCTTTGTCGCTCCTTTAATCTATGTTGATAACGTTTTTGCTCGGCAATCCCCAGCATGCCAACGCCGAAAACTAACGCCGAGCCATACAGCGGAAAATACAGATTGTTGAACTGACTGAAGTGGTTGAGTAAGAACAATAAAGCCAAAATTCCAAACCAACTTAGCAGGCTGACTCTGAGTGGATAGAAGAAGCCAATAAAGAAGCTGGCAAAGGTAAAGAGAGAAATAGAGCCAGGATTGATGGGTGTTATGGCAATCGCCAGTAATAGCATGACGCTGATGGGTCGATAAGCCACACGAGTATGGCAGCGATAGGCCCAAAAGTAGCTGTAAATAAAGGGAATAAGTACGGCTAAAATGAGTCCAATTTGCCAGCTCGGATAGGGCGTGACAAACAACGGGATCAGGTAAAACGCCAGGTTTATCAGGTAAACCCATGCGATTTTTTGTTCTATTTGCACTGAGTGTTGAGTCATAACGCTTCGCCTAAGGCCAATAGCTGGCTACCGATGGCAGGATTGGCCGCAAACGTCAGCCAATCCTTTTGCCTGTTCTGGGATTATTTTGCACTTATTTGCTGATTTTGCTGAAGTAAAAACTTAGCCCAACCATAATCTTTTTCCACTTGCAGCGCCTGTTGCCAATCTTCAATCGCCCCTTGGGTGTCGCCTAATTCCTGTTTTGCGAGTCCGCGCCAAGTGTAAGCTTCGGCCTCACCCCAGCATATGTCCTCGCAAGGTTGATTAAACCGTTCAATGGCGCTGCTGGCGAGTGACTTGGCAACTTGCATGCTGCCACCAAACATGGCGGGCGTATTATAGGCGGCAATCGCTTTTACTAATGCCACTCGCGGATTAAGCGGTGCCAGTTGTTCGGCTTGAGCAATGGCATGGGCGGATTTGCTCCCAAGCTCGGCGCCTTTGCTGTTATCCAAGGCGATTTGCATGCCGTAAACGGACGATAATAGCGCGAGGGATTCGGCATCGGCTTGGGTATTATTGAGGGTTTCTAAGCTAGTTTGCGCCGAAGTTAAGGCCTGTTCCGCCAAGGTTTTTTGTCCCATCACATTGGCGCTGATGGCTAAACGATAGTTGGCATAGGCTGCTTCGTAATCCTGTGTTGTGGTGCTGAGCAGTTGTAATTTATCGATATTCAAGGTGCTTGCGGCTTTGTCGACTTCTGCGATATTGAGACTCGAGTTGGAAGCCGCGAATACGGGCGAGCAGGTGAGAGCAAGGCTTGATAAAAGTAAGAATGTTTTCATGGTATTTCCTTATTGAAGTGATAACCCATTGCTTGGGGACGGCTTCATTATCAGAAATACCTTGGCCTGAGTGCAGGCACAAAGGTCATCAATTGGGCATGACAAATGTCATGTCTTAGGCCTAAAAGTAAAACACCGGAGAAGTTCCGGTGTTTTGTAAGGCAAGGCGCAGCGTGTTAAACGACCGCTTGGGTGCTGGCTTGATTGACGAGGTAAACCATGTAGCCTAAGTAAGCGACAAGCAGCGTGACACCTTCACGGCGACCGATGCGTAGTCCCGACCAAGCGAAGGGTAAAATCACCACGGCTAAGGCAAGCATCACGATAAAGTCGAAGGATTGGAAACCTAAGGCTGATACTGGGTGCACAATCGCAGTCACACCTAAAATACCTAAAATGTTGAATAGGTTAGAGCCAACCACGTTACCGATAGCGATATCGCTCTCACCTTTGAGTGCCGCTAAAACAGAGGTCACTAACTCTGGCATGCTGGTGCCGATAGCGACAATGGTTAAGCCGATAATGACTTCACTCACGCCAAACACTTTAGCTAAATCGACCGCACCGTTCACAAATAAAATCCCGCCACCGACTAACATGCCGATGCCTACAACAATAAAGGCCACTGAGAGTAATGGGTTTTTAGGGCCTTCTTCGATGATTTCACCATCGGCATCTGTGGTATTTTTCGAGCTGAAATAGCTGAATACGAGGTAGCCAACAAGCAGCGATAATAAAATCACGCCGTCAATCAGGCTGAGTTCGCCGTCCAATAACAATCCCCAAAACAGCATAGAGGCGAGGATCATCAAGGGGATATCCCGTCTTACCATCTGTGACTGTACTTGAATCGGGCGAATAAGAGCTGTAATCGCCAAAATCAAACCAATGTTGGCGATGTTAGAGCCAATCACGTTACCCAGCGCAATGCCGCTATTGCCTGCCAGTGCTGACTTGACACTCACCGCAAGTTCGGGCGCGCTGGTACCAAAGGCCACAATGGTTAAGCCGATGATGAGTGGCGTAATGCCAAGACGTAGGGCGATGGAGCTCGCTCCACGGACTAAGGCTTCTGCGCCTAAGGTTAAAATGATAAAGCCGCCGATAATTGAAAGTGCAATGAGCATTTTAGACTCTGTTAAACCTAATTAAGTGAATTGATTTAAGGTGTATCACCTTACGCTGACAGGCGCACATGATACGTGTTTTTCAAACGCTTTGACAGAATATGTCATAAAAAAGCACACCGAAAAGGTGTGCTTTAGAGGTGAGTGTCATTACGTCAGGATTCGATGGGTTATTTTGCAGATAACTCATCTTCCCAGCGTACTTGCGCACCGCGAATACCGTCGACACGTTCGCTAAATGCCTTCTCGAGCACATGACGTTTGATCTTCAGTGTCGGAGTTAGCGCATCGTTTTCGATGGTCCAAGGCTCGTTCACGACCACAATCGCATCCACATGCTCATGGGACTCTAAATGTGGGTTCACGCTATCGAGGGTCGCTTTTAAAGATGTGCGAACTTCCTCGCGGGCTTGTAAGGTCGCGCCCTCGGAAAGTTGCACTAATGCGACGGGATGCGGCAGACCAGAACCAATAACGCAAATCAGCTCCACATGGGGATCCTGCGCGAGCTTACGTTCAATTGGCACTGGAGCGACGTATTTACCCTTAGCGGTTTTAAAGTTGTCCTTCACGCGGCCAGTGATAGTCACACAACCATCGGCATCGATAGCGCAGAGGTCGCCAGTATGGAAAAAACCATCGGGATCGAAGGCCGCTGCTGTTGCTTCGGGTTGCAGATAATAGGCCGTCATCAGGCCGGGACTTTTCAGTAGCAGTTCGCCGTCCTCACCCTGGCGGATTTGGCAATCCTGCACGGGTTTACCCACAGTGCCGATTTTGCGCACATCGAAGGGATAGTTGATGATGGAGTAAGCACAGTTTTCCGTCATTCCCCAGGCTTCACAAATATCCAAGCCAATGCTGTGGTACCAGTGAATAAGCGAGGGCGGAATAGGCGCCGAACCAGAGCCGAGTAAGCGGCAATGGTTGAGTCCTAACCCTTTGTGGATCTTGTGTTTTACTAGGCTGCTAATCAGTGGGATTTTTAGCAATAGATTGAGTTTGCCAACACCAATCTTGTCGATAATGTTCTTCTGGAACAGGCTCCACAGTCGTGGAACCGAGAAAAACACTGTAGGTTTAGCACGCTGCACATCGGCAACGAAGGAGTCTAAGCTTTCGACGAAGGCGACTGTGCTGCCAGAATAAAAAGACGAGCCCTCGATCGCTACCCGCTCGGTAATATGCGCTAACGGTAAGTAGGACAATAATCTGTCGTTGCCATTGGTACGCAGATCGCGCACCACGGCTTGGCAAGTCCAGCCATAGCTGGCAAACGTTTGAATCGCGCCCTTAGGTTGGCCCGTTGAGCCCGAGGTGTAAATCAGGGTCATGGTCTGATCGAGCTCAGGTAACGGCGCTTCAATCAAAGGGTTGCCCATCTTGAGCAGTTGTTCCCATTGATATTGAGCCGGCATGGTCTCATAGGGCATAGCAAGGCGGAGTAATTCACCGCCGACGCCGGCTTCTTGATCGGCCCAGTGGTCGAGTTTGCCGAGGAAAATCGCTTTGGCACCACTATGTTGCAACACATAGCGGATAGTATCTGTATTGGCGGTGGGGTAGATGGGAACGCTGATATAGCCGCCGTGCATCAGGGCGAGGTCGGTAATAAACCATTCGGCGCAGTTTTTAGAGAGCACGGCGATCTTATCGCCCGGCTCTAAGCCTAAATGGCGCAATGCACCCGCGAGTTGCTGCACTTTTTCTTGCACTTCATTCCACGTGAAATCAAGGTATTGACCCTTGATGGGCTGGCGCAAATAAATCTCATCCCCACGTGTATTCGCCCAGTGCGCCAACATTTCAACTGGCGTCTTAATCGCATTATCCATAGGCAATTCCCTGTTCTTTATTGTTATTTTAACCCCAACATAGGTGCCCAGTATGGCGAGTTTTGTGAGGCCACGCAAATAGTTTGCAAGATTGTAAAATCTTAAAATTAGCGGACTAGCCTATCGTTTGAGTATGAAATGAAAATGAACTTAATCACAGGTCAGAGCAGGAGCCGCGGGCGCATTAAGCAATAAAAAAGGCGCCTAAGCGCCTCGTAAAATCGGTGGAAGCTTACAGCTCCATCACGCCGTCCATTTCGACTTGTGCATCCTTAGGCAGCTGCTTCACACCGATAGCGGCGCGAGCTGGATAAGGTTGGCTGAAGTAACGGCTCATGATTTCATTCACTTTTGCGAAGTGGCTTAAGTCCGTTAGGAAGATATTGAGCTTAACGATATCGTTGATCGTGCCGCCAGCTGCGGTACAAACGGCCGTTAAGTTTTCAAACACTTGCACAACTTGCGCCTCAAAATCATCGCTCACGATTTGCATTGTGCTTGGCACCAGTGGGATTTGGCCGGATAAATACACTGTGCTGCCGACTTTAACCGCTTGAGAATAAGTGCCAATTGCCGCTGGGGCGTTTTCGGTCGCGATAATGATTTTTTCTGCCATGACGCTCTCTCTAAAGTAATGATCAACGATTACGGGATGTACGCAACACCTCGGGCAGTACCCGGATACGGCGCATCACGTTAGCTAAATGGATCCTGTCCTTCACCGAAATTCGCAGGTTAATCAAGTAAACGCGGCCATCGCGCTCTTCGGTGCTAAGGTTGTGAATGTTCGAACCTTCGGCGGCGATAATCGAGGTGATCTTCGCCAGCGCGCCTTGGTGGTTAACAATTTCCACCCGCAGATTGGCTTGATATTCGACGCCTTCGACATTGTCCCACTGTACGGGAATGTATTTATCTGGCTCGCCTTGGTAACCGCGAATGTTAGCGCAGTTTTCCATGTGGACGACTAAGCCTTTGCCTTGGCTCACGTGGGCTATCACCGCATCACCAGGGATGGGGCGGCAGCAGTTAGCGAAGGTTACTAACATGCCTTCGGCGCCACGGATTGGCATCAGGTGAGAATCGCGGCTCTCTTGATTCTCTAAATTATCGCCAATCAAACGTTGGGCGATGACTATGCTCATGGCATTGCCAAGGCCGATGTCGGCGAGTAAGGAATTTAAATTGGCGTGCTTGGTATCGCGCACGACTTTATCAATCTGCTCGGCAGGAATGCTATCGAGCTTGGTTTTACCCAGCGCATGGTTCAGCAAGCGGCGGCCAAGGGCGATAGCATCATCTGCTTTTAGGCTCTTAAGCACTTGGCGGATTTTGGCGCGGGCTTTACCCGTCACCACAAAGTTAAGCCAAGCGGCATTCGGACGCGCGCCTTTGGCGGTAATGATCTCAACGGTTTGGCCGGAGATTAATGGCTGGCTTAACGGATAAGCTTGGCGGTTAACGCGGGCGCCGACACAGGTATTGCCCACATCGGTGTGGACTTCATAGGCAAAGTCGACGGCGGTGGCGTTAACCGGTAATTCTAAAATGCGACCTTCGGGGGTAAAGACGTAAATCTCTTCGGGGAAGAGTTCGGTTTTAACGTTTTCCACGAATTCGAAGGAGGTGCTGGCGCTCTGTTGCAGTTCCAGCAAGCTTTGCATCCACTTGCGGGCACGCACTTGCGTCGTGGTGCCTTGACCATCGGCGCCGCCTTTATAAGCCCAGTGGGCCGCAACCCCTTTGTCGGCCATTTGATCCATATCTTCGGTACGAATTTGGATCTCGACGGGCACGCCGTGTGGACCGAATAACGAGGTATGTAGCGACTGATAACCGTTGGCTTTTGGGATAGCGATATAATCTTTAAAGCGACCCGGACGCGGTTTATACAGGCCGTGCATGGCACCGAGCACGCGGTAGCAAGTATCGATGGAGTCGACGATGACGCGAAAGGCGTAGATATCCATCACCTCTTGGAACTGGAGTTCCTTGCTCTGCATCTTGTTGTAGATGGAGTAGAGGTTTTTCTCGCGACCTTTGACTTTGCCTTTAATGCCCGCATCGTTTAGGCGAGTTAATACCGCAGCTTCAATACCTTGAATGAGTTCTTTACGGTTACCACGGGCAGCTTTGACCACTTCCTTTAACACCCGATAGCGCATTGGATAATAGGCTTGGAAGCCTAAATCCTCTAACTCGGTCTTGATATTGTGGATACCGAGTCGGTTGGCAATCGGCGCGTAAATCTCTAAGGTTTCGCGGGCAATGCGGCGGCGTTTATCGGGGCGCAGTGCACCTAAGGTACGCATGTTGTGGGTACGGTCGGCAAGCTTGATGAGAATAACGCGGATATCCTGCGTCATCGCCATCATCATTTTGCGAAAGTTTTCCGCTTGGGCTTCTTTTTTATCGCGAAATTTCAGCTTATCGAGCTTAGACACCCCTTCAACCAACTCTGCCACGGCTTCGCCAAATTGTTCGGCCAAGTCCTCTTTGGTGACATAGGTATCTTCGATGGTGTCGTGCAACAAGGCAGCCATCAGCGTCTCGTGATCGAGACGCATCTCGGCGAGGATGCGGGCAACCGCAACCGGATGGGTAATATAAGGTTCGCCGCTGGTGCGCATTTGCCCTTCATGGGCATCACGCGCAACTTGGTACGCCTGCTTGAGCAATTCTACCTGTTCAGGTTCTAAGTAACCGGAAGCAGACTCCTTTAGACCTTCAAACAGATACAAGTGGCAGCTCTCCTTTACCCAAACAGGTGTGACTCAATTAGACTTATAGTGAACGGCCTTCAGCGATGGCTGCAACAGCTGCGATTTCAGCTGCTTCACGCTCACGCACTGATTGACGCTCGTCAGCATCTAAAGTGTGAGCATTCACTAAACCTAGTTCGATTTCACGCAGGGCGATAACCGTTGGCTTGTCGTTCATCTCTTCAACCATAGGGTCTTTACCCTGCACGGCGATTTGGCGAGCACGACGCGCCGCAACCAGGATCATATCAAAACGGTTGCCGATTTGTTCTACGGCGTCTTCTACAGTTACGCGAGCCATGTGTTGAAACTCCAGTTTATCTAGGGAAAAAAATGACGCAAAATTGTACACTAAGGCAGTTAGCCTGCCAACAGATCGTTAAGCATATCATTTTGCGCGTGGATCTGACTAGCACCCGTTAAGCGTTGGCTGCGAATGATTGCTCGCAGATCGGCCAGTGCTGTGTCAAAATCGTCATTGACGATAATAAAATCATATTCTTTATAGTGCGACATTTCAGAAACCGCCTGTGCCATACGGCTGGCGATAACTTCTTGACTGTCTTGGCCACGGCCAGTGAGGCGACGTTCTAGCTCATCCCTTGAGGGCGGTAGAATAAATACACCAATGGCCTCTGGCATCACGGCTTTGACTTGCTGAGCGCCTTGCCAGTCGATATCGAGGAAAACATCGATACCTTGAGTCAAAGTGTGCTCAATGACGTGGCGCGAAGTGCCATAGTAGTTACCGAACACTTCGGCCCACTCGAAAAAGGCATTTTGCTCGATCAGCGCTTTAAATTCTTCAACATTAACAAAATGGTAGTGCTGGCCATTCACTTCGCCAGGGCGAGGCGCACGGGTAGTGTGCGACACTGAAACCTGCATGTCGGCGGGTTTGTCTTTCAGCAGCGCTGAAATCAGCGAGGATTTACCAGCACCACTCGGGGCTGAAACAATAAATAAATTTCCGCGTGCGGTCATGAGCAAAATATCCAGTTGGTTAACGCAAGAAGGGCCCAGAAAGCCGAGCATTATACAGATTTTGACCTTAAAAACGCTAGGGCTTGTTAGCCTGCAATTGTTGTCTATTTATGTTTTGCGACAGTTAACGCTGCCGTTGGTGCATTTTTACGGTTTAATGTGACTCAAAGATCGGATACTGAAAATCTCTGTGTCCCTAAGCCTTGCAGAGCCTGAGAATTAAGCCTGATTTAGCTTTAGATGGATATAATCAGCATTTTTGCTTATCTAGCGTCTTATTGCACTGACAATTGCGGCTAAATTCGTTACGCTCGTGCCTATGCGACATTGAGAGTCGTGTGCGCTAGGATTATTTCACTATAAAGGAAGGGTCGTGCTGTTAAAATCTCTTTTCTGCCTTCATGGGCGTGATTCCCGTCCCCGCTTTGTGGCCATCAGTGTTGGTGTGTATTTGGGCATTTCACTGGCTGTCGCCGCGTTTGGGGCGAACTTTTTAATGTATCTTTTAGCGTTGGTGGGCTTACCTTTGCTCGCCCTTACTGCGCTGCGCCGTTTAAATGATGCGGCTAAGCCTAAGGCCTTGGTTGCAGTCTTTATTCTGCCGCTACTGATTTTACTTGCGCTGTATATAGTGGCTGCGCCGCCCGTAGTCGCCATTCTTGGGTTGGTTTTGGGCGCTGGTGCGACATTTTGGGGCACACGTTTAACCTCTCCCACCTTAGTGGAGTATCGTTTGGGCTATTATGGCCCAGCATTAGATATCCCAACCTCGCAGGCCGTTCCCCGTCGTCGAGTCGAGCCCGTATTAACACCAAAGGCCGCAGCGGCACAGAGTGCTAGTGTCTCCCATGCTGCGCCGGATATTCCGGTATCGACAGAAGCCGAAACCTATTCCCATACTGAACCAACGAGTGCTTCCCCCGTTGTGGATGCCGAGTTGGATGCCTTGCGCCAAGATGAACTGCGTTTCGATGCGTTAACTAAAATGACGCAAAATCCTGCAGACTTTGTCGTGCAAGATGCGTTACTCGAGGGCCACGCCGATTTTCGTCCTGCCAATCAGAGCCGAGTCGAGCAAACCCGCATCGATATCGCCGATGTCGATTTAGCCCAAGTCGATTTACAGGGCGCAGAATTTAAACGCGCACCACTCGACCCTGCCGAGCACAGTGATGAGCCGGTATGGCGTTTTGACCCCGATGAAGATACCGCGGCCTTTAACGATACTGAGCATGCTGAAGAAGTGCGTCGTCGCCGCGCCGAGGCGAAAGAGTCAGGCTCAATGACTGAGTTGTTTAGAGGGGTTGCTGAGTTTTTTGCTCCCTATCGACGTTTTATTAAGTTGCCCTCTTTACCTAAGCTTGAGCGCCGTTATTGGTTGCCCGTCGGTGGTGGGGTAGGCGCTGTGTTGTTAGTCCTACTGGTATGGGGATTATGGCCCAATAGTGATGAGTCACTGGCTGAAGAAGCTGCTCCTGTCGTGCCCTCTGCGCCTATTGCCGCAAGCGATCGTGTGACCTTAGATATGCCCGATGGTTTTTCGGTGGCGTTAGAGCAAGATGTGTTAATTATTCGCTGGTTAGGTGAACGTGGTAAACCGCAACAGCTGTGGTCGATTGCCACGGCCAAGGGCGATAAGAGTTGTAGCGCGCTGGTGTTTAATAATGGCACTGAGTATCGCACTATCAGCGTGGACTTGCTTGCCGATTCGGCAACGGAGGCGCGTTTCACGCCGCTGGATACGGCCAATATCATCACAGATCTGGCTCGCCGTGGCAGCATTGGTTTGTGTGGTTACAAGTTCAGCCTCAAGGGTAGCCAAGCGGTTTTAGAGCCTAATCGCAACTTTGGTAATTATTTAGCACGTTAAACCGATAAAATTCTAGTCAGGACTAGAGGGGTAGATTACACTTTTGCTCCTCTTTTTCTCCAATCTTGTTTTAAATGCGCTCGCATAGCCGATTGCGGCGAGGTTCGGGAAAATATCTTTAATACGAACTGAACACTAATCCCACATGAATACAGATTTGACCTTAGTCATTATGGCGGCAGGGCTAGGTAGTCGTTTTGGCGGCGATAAGCAATTGGCCTCCCTCGGTCCTGCGGGCGAACCCATGTTGGTGTTATCGATACAGTCGGCGATCCGCAGCGGATTTAAGCGTGCCGTGCTGGTGATCCGCCCCGAATTGGAAGCGGAACTCCGCGAGCTGTTGATACGCTTTTTGCCGGCGGACTTCGAGTATCACTTCTGTTATCAGTCGCTCACCGATTTACCCGCCGAAGCGCAGCTTGCGGATGTGAGCCATCGTTTAAAGCCTTGGGGAACGGCTCATGCCCTCTGGTGCGCCCGTGATAGTGTTAATGGGCCAATGGCGGTGATCAATGCCGATGATTTTTACGGCGACAGCGCCTTTGCTTCTTTAGCGAAGGGATTAACCGCCAGACCTAACGACTGGATGATGGTGGCTTATCCGATTGCGCTGACCTTGTCCGAGCACGGCGGTGTGAATCGTGGCTTATGCCAAGTGGAGCAGGGGCAACTGCGCTCAGTCGCCGAATGGTTGAATATTCAAGCCCAAGATCATGGTTTTATCGGTGAAGGCCCTGAGGGATTGGCACCGCTTCCTTCGCAGTCGCTGGTTTCTATGACCTGTTGGGGCTTCTCGCCAAGCATATTTGATGTTATTAAACGTGAATTAATCGAATTTATCGAACAACAAGGCCAATTGCCTAAATCTGAATGCTATTTGCCTGCCGTGGTTCAGGCGGGAATTGAGCAAGGTGTGCCCGTGTTTGTCGATGTGGCCAGCGAACCTTGGCTCGGTGTGACCTATCCGCAGGATACTGTCTGGGTAAAGCAAAAATTAATGGAGTTATTGAGTGATAAAACTCATTAGGCAGTCAGTGTTGCCTCATTTTGGAATTGAAGCTGACGAGGCAAAAATCTCAGCGTTAGGGAATGGTCATATTAACGATACCTTGTTAGTGCGTTGGCCTTCGGGTGAATTAGTGCTGCAACGTATTAACACCCAAGTGTTTAAGACGCCGCAGGCATTGGTAAGTAATGCCGATAAGATAAGCCATCATTTATGCGCCAAGGCATTACAACAGCAATATGGTCTTCAAGTGGTGAGTCCATGCCTTACTCAAGAGGGTGAGTTGGCGATCGACTTAGGTGAGCAGGGATTTTGGCGTGCCATCAGTTATTTGCCCCACAGTTTAAGTATCGAGGTGGTGAAGTCTGAAGCCGAAGCCGAAATGGCGGCTAAGGCCTTTGGTCATTTTGCCTGTGCCTTGAGTGATTTCGATGCCACTCAGCTTGAGGATGTGATCCCGCAGTTCCACCATTTACCGGGACGGATGGAAATGCTGCGCCAAGCGGTGCAACAGGATAAAGCCAAGCGGTTGGATTTATGCCGTAACTGGGTCGATTACGCCCTGTCACAGCAGAGTTTATTAGATGAGCTAGCTGAGATTTCGCCACAGCTCTCGCTGCGTATTTGCCATAACGACACTAAAATCAACAATATGCTGTTTGATAAGCGCGACATGTCGAGCATGGCTATTATCGACCTCGATACGTGCATGAAAGGGCATCTGATGTATGACTTTGGCGATATGGTGCGTACCTTCTGTTCGCCTGAAGCCGAAGATTCGACCGCCCTTGATAATGTTAAAGTGCGCCAATCAATCTTTGCCGCCATTTGCCGTGGTTATTTAAGTGAACTGGGCGAAGTACTAACTGAGGTTGAAAAACGTAGCCTTTGGCTCGGGGCACGAGTGATTTGCCTGATGATCGGCGTGCGTTTTTTAACGGATTATCTCAATGGTGACGTGTATTTCCATGTGCATCGTGAAGGCCACAATTTGGATAGGGCTGCGAATCAATTTACCTTGTATCAAAGCCTGTTAGATCAAGAAGCCGAGTTGAAGGCTTGCTTCTAGCCCTAATCAAACGCCCCATTTGGGGCGTTTTGTTTTTGGCTTATATAAGACATAATTGCAACATCAAAACCCTTTAGTCTCATATGGATTTGGCTTGGAATGGGCACCCTCGAAGCTCCCACTGCATTAACGTGTTCGCGCCGTAGCGCTAGAAATCTCTGGTTAAGATGCACCCTGCGTCGCTCGCAGCAGGAAGCCGTGGCTTCGTCGATGATGACGGCGACGAGCGATAACTTTTTCAATGCTTACGCAATTTTTCTCGGTGCCAGTCTTGCACAAATGGGCTTTGTTACCGGTTTGCCACAGCTTTTCGGGGCGATGTCGCAGCTGGTTTCGGTCTGGTTAGCGAGTCACTTTTCCCGCCGTAGTTTTATCGTTTACTGCGCAGCTTTGCAGGCGTTGGTGGTATTGGGAATGGGCGCGTTAGCGGCCTTTCGTCCCGAACATGCGGTATGGATATTTATCGCGCTCGCCGTGGGATACCACGGGTTTATCAATCTTATCCAACCCCATTGGCGTGCTTGGATGGGGTCTATCGTGCCCGAGCGTCGCCGTGGCGCCTTTTTTGCGGCGCGTACCCGCTTAACCATGGGCGCATCCTTAAGCGTATTTTTTGTGGGCGGTGGCATTCTTACCTTTACCGATTCGCTGCAAATGGCCTGGTTAGGCTTTACCTTGTTGTTTTCGATAGCGGCTATGGGGCGTTTTGTCTCGGCTTGGTTGTTATTGCAAATGCACGACCCAGATCCGCGCGAAGCCAAGCAGCGGGGCGTATTTATCCAAACTATCCGCAATTTTCGCGGAGCATGGAAGGATAAAACCTTCCGCCAATACAGCCTATTTGTAGCCAGTATGCAGGCGATGGTGGCCATCTCGGCGCCGTTTTTCGCCGTGTATATGCTGGAAGATTTGAAGTTTAGCTACATTGAATTTGTGCTAGCCAGTGTGGCATCGATAGCGACTCAGTTTGTGACGCTGAAGTTTTGGGGGCGATTTAGCGATCAATTTGGTAATCGTTTGGTGATGATTATCACCAGCTGCATGATCCCAAGCTTGCCGTTATTATGGCTGTTTTCCGATAACTATCTGTATATTCTCCTCATTCAGGCGTTCTCGGGCCTAGCATGGAGCGGCTTTACCCTGAGCACAGCCAATTACCTTTATGATATTCGTCCCTTTCGCAGTGATTTTGCGACCTATGCGGCGCTGCAAGCGTCACTCAGCGCAGGGTTGGTGTTTGTGGGAGCCATGGTCGGTGGCACGATAGCCTCCCATGCGGCAGACTTTTTAGTCTGGTCAGGTTGGAATAGCTGGCTCAGTAGCCCGATTTTTGTGGTGTTTTTGGTGTCGACCATACTGCGCGCATTTGTGACGCTGTGGTTTATTCCGCGCTCGGTCGAACCTAAAGTCAGGCCTAGGCCGCAGTTGCTGCAGCTTATCTTCCGTATCCGCGGTTTTAACGCGATTTCGGGCGTGAGTCTCGACTGGTTAACTGTGGTAAAACGCCGAAATACCCCTGACTAGCTTTACTATCCGTTAGGTTTTTAAAGCTTATAATCGAAGAACTTACGTTTTTCCGGCCCCGAGGCATTAGCGCTGATCTTATTCGGATGTTTATATTCATCCCAACTGGCGACATTACGGCCGACATTGAGCTTAGGAAAGTTCTGTTGGTCTTCGGCGCAGGTCAATCCGATAAATGCTAATAACTGGCCGAGGGCGCCTTGCTGACTTACATCGAGTGATAAGAAGTCATCTCGGCGGGCAAAATAGTCGAACACGCTTTGTTTATGGCGCTGATAACAATCGATAAGATGTTGTGTATCTTGCGGATTTTCGACTACACCTACGCCAAAGCTATGGCGAAAACTGCGTTTCATAATCGGGTGGAATCGGCCGGTTTGCACATCTAAATGTGGCAGCATTCTACTGAGTAACATTTGCATCGACGGCATCCAAGATTCTAGCTCGCGGTCAAGATAGACAAACTTGGCTTTGGGGAATAATCCATCCAACTGTTTGAAATCGCTAAAGCAAGGCGCATCGGAAATCGCATCCGCCTGCATAAAGGCTTCTTTTGTAAACGCCATATGCGCCACTTTTAAGCCTTGCTCCAATAACGCCACACTTACGCTCGTCGTCCCAGTGCGGGGCAGCCCTATGATAATCAGCTTATCGACGAATTCAGGATGAGAATGCTGTGAGGACATGGACAATGGCTCTTAGTGAATGCGTGTGGCGCGATGAAAGTACCGCGCAGTATATCTTAGCGAGCGTGATTTGTCGGTAGTTGAGGATCTGTCTACTGCGCAAGCTTTGGGATTTGCTTCCGGCGCATTTTTAAAGAGGCTTAGTCGGTATTTGCCAGTTTATCCCGTAAAAACTCAATCAATACCGTCACTTTGGTTGGGAGGTATTTTCGCTGCGGATATACGGCATAAATACCGTGTTCGGGGAGTGAAAAGTCAGCCAGTATCGTTTGTAAACGCCCTGCCTGTAGATCGGACTCAACAATAAAGCGTGGTAGGTTGGCGATGCCAAGACCATCGAGACAGGCTCGATGGATGGCATCACTATTATTAACCTGATAGTTCCCTTTGGGTTGGATGCGTTGCATGCCATCGGGACTCTGGAAGCTCCATTCCACACCATCTTGAAAGTAACTGTAAAACAAACAGTTGTGCTGAGTTAGCTCGCTAGGAACCATGGGTAAACCGTGCTGCGCTAGATATGCGGGGGACGCGCAAATCACGCTGAAACAAGGGGCAATTTTGCGGGCGATAAGGCTGGAGTCGGGCAGTTCGCCGATACGGATAGCTAGATCGAAGCCGCCTGCGATTAAATCAGTGGTCTTATCATCCATTTGCATTTGCAGCTGAATATCGGGGTAACGTTTTAAAAACTCAGCGATTAAAGGTGCAATATACAAGCGGCCAAACACCATAGGCACGGAAATTCGCAGATTGCCTTTAGGCGTTTGCTGCAGCTCGGAGATTGCATCCAATCCTTCTTGGGTAAGCAGCACTGCGGGGCGAATATATTCGAAATAGCGCGCGCCAGCATCCGTCAGGCTCAAACTGCGAGTGGTACGTTGTAATAGTTGAATTCCTAAGTGTTGCTCCAGTTGCGTAATACGCTTGCTGATGGCCGATTTGCTCAGCCCAAGTTTTTGTCCTGCGGCGGAAAAGCTACCGCATTCCACTACAGTGACAAAAATGGGCAGGGCAGAAAAATGATCCATTAAAGGGCTCCAATGTTGTGGCTGTGAGTTTTTATGCTCAGGCCGATCAGCGGCGATGATAACCCGTTTTGGAGCTCCTCTCTGGAAACAGGTGCCTAATCTAATTACTGTTGAGATATGCTCAACAATGGGTTTCATGTATGCGGTATTATCAATCTTAAACCAAGATAGTAGACTATTTTGCAACTAAAAACCTATTCCCTTGGAGTTGAAGGCGCTAAAGCATTATTGGCAGATAGACTTGCTAACTATGCTCTGTTTTTCGTGTGCCTTCGCGTTAGATTTTGGGTGTTGTATAGTACTGTGCTGCTTGTCTTGACGGATTAAGCCGTGCCTTTAGTGTGTTGTTAGGAGTCGTATGTCATCTTTAACCCCGAATCATGCTGCCGCTTTACCCTATACTTGGGTGCTTTTTGATGCAGATGAAACTCTCTTTTATTTCGATGCTTTCGAAGGGCTGAAGCGTATGTTTTCAGGTTTTGGCGTCGATTTTACTCGTACCGATTTCGAAGAATATCAAAGTGTAAACAAGCCGTTATGGGTTGCGTATCAGGATGGCAAGATCAGCGCCGCCGAACTGCAAACCATACGTTTCGAGCCATGGGCGGCAAAGCTTGCGCTGACCCCGCAAACCTTAAACAGTGCATTTTTAACGGCGATGGCCGAGATTTGTGCGCCTTTGCCCGGCGCCCGTGAATTGCTGGCCGCGCTGCAGGGAAAAGCCAAAATGGGGATCATCACCAATGGTTTTACCGAGCTACAGACAGTGCGTTTAGATCGCACTGGTTTACAGCATCATTTTGATATTTTGGTGATTTCAGAAAAAGTGGGTATGGCTAAACCCGATGTTGGTATCTTTGAATACGCCCTCGAGTTGATGGGCCAGCCAGCGCGCGAACAGGTGTTGATGGTGGGCGATAACCCGCATTCAGATATTCAAGGCGGCATCAACGCGGGATTTCACACCTGTTGGTATAACGTCCATGGACACGCAGCCCCCGCAGGTATTCGCCCGCACTTTCAAGTCGCCTCCCATCATGAGCTACAGCAGAAACTCATGCCATTACTCGGCTAGCCTCTAAAAAACCAAAAGCCCTTTAAAAGGGCTTTTGTTTTTAGATCACACAAGCAACACTATTCCACGTTCTGGATCTACTTATTGATTGATTACTTAAATGTTTTTAAAATCAATTGGTTTGTTGTTTTTTTTAAATGTTTTTATTTATTTAGTAACCGTTTGTTTGGAGGTTATTACGTGAAGGCTTGTTGTTTCGACAAACATCGAGCGATTAGTTTCTGAAACCTACGGAGCGATTGTGTTTATCCTTGTTCCTACTGTACTTAATTCGTATTCGCTATTTAGCATGCTGTTTACCCAGCGATTGTCTAGGAATTTAAGTTTGCTTATCTGCATGCTACATTCGTAATCCTTCGCAGGGTTACTTTTTGTCGCGATAGTTAACTTACCACGTAGGATAATGTTTTTAGGTTTAATATTTGACCAAAGTTTGTTTTTACTTCACGATTCTCAAAAACATAAAATTAATAAACATATGTCTAACAAGAAAGATGGAAATGAACATTCTGAAACGCCTCAAGAGCTCGTGATTGCTCTTGTTTCGGCTGTTGGCTGTGATTTAGGTCACTTTATCCGTTTAATTGAAGAAGAGTTAGATTTATATGATTTTTCTGTCAATTCCATCAGAGTTTCCTCTGACTTTCTTAAAAGTATTAATCCACCTGAAAGAGCGTTAACTAAGCTAGCATCTATTAACCACATGATGACAGCAGGGAATAGTTATCGTGATATTTGCCGTGATAATGGAGCATTAGCTCATGCTGCGATTGCTAAAATAGCTGAAATGAGAGCCAGTAAAGGCGAGCATGAAGAGCCTAAACCGCTTGATAAACATGCATGGATAATAAGGTCTCTCAAACACCCAGATGAAGTCAAAGTTCTTAGAGATGCCTATGGGGACAGGTTGTTTGTTCTGGGCATACACGCTAGTGAAGAAAAACGTAGAAGTACATTAGAAGCAAAAAGACGAAGCGCTGATTCAAACAGAATAATTGACCAATTGATCGAAAGAGATGCTCAAGAGAAAGATGGGCATGGCCAACATACTCGAGACACCTTTCATTTGTCAGACTTTTTTATTAACGAAGATCAAAACGCTGACAAAAACAGAGCTGATATTGAACGAGTCTTTAAGTTAATCTTTGGTCATCCTTATACCACTCCAACATTCGATGAATTCGCGATGTATATGGCGTTCGCAGCGTCAGTTCGTTCAGCAGACCTTTCTAGGCAAGTCGGTGCCGTACTGACTAAAGATAGTAACATTATCTCAACTGGTGCTAATGACGTTCCTAAAGCCAATGGCGGTCTATACTGGCCGATAAGAGATGAAAAGCAAGCTCATTATGTCGATGTTAATGATGGACGTGACTACACCAGAGGTTTTGATACAAACAAGCAAACGATAAGTGAGCTGTTAAGCGACATTGTTCAAAACATAGATTTGAATAGCATTACTGAGACCAAATCTTTTTCACAAGAATCACAAGGATCTTTCAAAAAAGCTCTATCTTACCAGTTAGCTAAAACTGGTTTAAAAGACATTACTGAGTATGGGCGAATCGTACACGCAGAGATGGAAGCCATACTTTCATGTGGTCGTTCAAATAATAGTACCTATGGAACAACGCTGTACTGTACAACCTTTCCGTGTCATAACTGTGCTAAGCATATCATTGCATCAGGAGTGATGCGGGTTGTTTATGTTGAACCGTATGCTAAAAGTAAAGCGTTTGAGTTTCATAGTGATTCAATCTCGGAAGAACAGTCATCTGATAAGGTGGCTTTTGAGCCGTTTGTTGGGGTTGGACCAAGAAGTTTTCTCAATTTATTCTCTATGAACTTGGGGAGTGGTCGAAAAATTAAAAGGAAGGATTCTGATGGAAAAGTGCTAGACTGGCACAAAGAATCAGCTAAGCTGAGATTAGCTGAGAATGATTTTAGTTACATCACAAAAGAAGATATATCTACTTTTATCCTTGGAAAACAACTAGATATTTATAATAAATACACATCAGGAAAATAAGGCTGCATTATGAAAAAGGTTGATAACCAAGCATTGTTAAGACACGTTGAGAAAGTTAATCAAAAAGTTTCCCAATGGCCACAATGGCAACAGCAGCTGATCAACCAGAGAGTATCTGAGCCTAAGAAGGCGCAGGCTCAGTTAAGAGGTGCAGTTCACTCTTAACCCCTTCGATGAGCCGCCAATGCTGCGGCTCCTTTCGTTTACATACTCGTCACTATGGACAACTGTTAGTCTAAATCTTCTAAAGTACTCCCTTCTTACCTTACTTCTGTAATCAAAGATATTGCTCTCATAATAACTTCATGTATTCAAAGCGGAAAAATTAACTTAGGTATGTGAGAAGCAGAATGTTCTCTTAGTCGACGTACATCTAGGCCAATATTAACGTCGTCATCTATGTGTTATTTGTGCGGATGTTGTTATGAATCACATAAATGATTTTTTTATTAACAGGTCAAATTGTTAAATTTTGCACGGAGTGATACAAGCCTTAAGTGTTAGGATAGGGAAAGGACTAATCAATCATCGTATGGATCAATGAGCAAAAAGATATCACTTCAGCAACTAGAAACTGTTTTATGGAAAGGGATTACTGAGCATCGCGGGAACCTTGATTATTCAGTAATCAGAGACCAAGTGCTGTGTCTCATGTTCATCAAGTATTTGTCTGATCGTTTTTTGCTCGAACGTGAACAGATAACTCAAACTTTTCTTCAACAAGGCCATTCCCTAGATAAATCAGAAGTACTTGCAGAAGAACCTAATGCGTATCAGACAGGTTTCATCCCCCTATCTACAAGTTGGGCATCACTTGTAAATATTAATCCATTTTTCCATCTTGGAAACGAACTAAACCGAGTTGCGGAGTCTATTGAACGATATCAGCCTTGGCTATCAGGAGTTCTAACTTCAGTCGATTTTTGTCAGAGCTTTAATCATGCCGATGAGAAAGCTATAAATCGCTTCTGGGCAGGCCTTATTCACTTTTTTAGTTCGTTAGACTTAGCGTCGGATTATTCAGATGATTTCCCACAGCTTTTTAGCGGATTACTTAAGAGATTTGCTGATGCCGAGGGGAAGAAAGGCGGTGTATTTTATACGCCAAAAGAAGTTGTCAGCCTTATGGTTCATCTGATTAAGCCAAATGCAAAAATGAGTGTATATGACCCAACCTGTGGGTTTGGCGGTGCTCTGATTCAAGCTGACGAATATCTAAGAAAAAATTCCACACCTAGGCTCGCTGACCACTTACTCTTATTTGGTCAGGAGTTAAGCTATAGCACTGCGGCTGTGTGCAGGATGAACCTTATTGCAAACGGTTTATTCTATGCTCGAATCGAATGTGGGGACACATTAATCTCTCCAAAGTATGTCAGAGAAAATCGGCTAGAAAGATTTGACCGTGTACTTTGTCATCCTCCTTTTTCATTAAAACTGACTAATCCTGAAGAGTACTATTTTGATAATTTCGGCCAGTTTAGTTTTGGCTTTCCTCCCAAAAGTTCTGCTGATTTAGCATTTTTACAGCATGTGATTGCTAGTCTAAACGACACAGGCTTAGGTGCTGTAGTCATGCCTTTGGGCGCACTCTTTCGTGGTAATAGTGAACAGGCGATTAGAGAGGAAATTCTTCGTTGTGATTTGGTGGAGTCTGTAATTGCACTCCCTCCGGGGATCTTTTATGGGACATCAATATCAACGTGTTTGGTTATTGTTAATAAGAGCAAGCACCCAGATAGAAAGGGAAAAGTCCTGTTTGTAGATGCGTCACAAGAGTTCGAAGCTGGTCAATATATGAATATGTTGACGGGGGATGGAAGTCAGCGTGTAGTTGAGGCTTTTGAGAAATTTGAGTCCTTGGGGGCATTTAGCAAAGTTATTCCTGTCGATGAGTTACTGCGCAACGATGCTAAATTAGACGTCAAACGCTATATCGATAATTCTCCAGTAATTCGAGAGATTGCCACGCTTTTACGTCACCACGAAGGTTTTGAGCAAGTTTCACTAAGTAATAAGAAAATGGTTAATGCTATAGAAGTGGTTAAGGCCGATACAAATCTAGATACGCCAAATGCGATTTATTTAAGGCGAACCCGACCTGAACATGCTGCTATTTCGCTAGGTTTTAGCATGACACCTAAACCTAACGAATACCTACGGCTAACATTTAATCAAGATAGATTATTATCTGAGTACGCTAAATTATTTTTTGAGTCTCAACTGGGTAAGTTAATGTTGGGGCAAATACCTACTGGTGTAAGTATCCAGCGACTTCAAGCTAAATCCATCCAAGCACTTAGTATCCCCATCCCTAAGCTGGAAGTTCAGCAAGAGGTGATAAAAGTCGCGGGGAAATTAGAAATTGCTAGGAAACAGATTGATTTATTCTTCAGTAAACTGACAACAGAGCCAAAGCAGTACAAAGCGATTGAAGATAACACCGATGCAATGGTTTATACCCTTTCATCAATGAGCGATACCAAATATTTACAGCATTTGATCTCTTTTGGCGAGACACGTCAGATGGAGTTCAAGCAATCATTCTTTGCTAATGCCGATAAGCTTCACAAACCTGAAGGAAGGATTGAAAAAGATAGCGGAGTGCAGGCTGAAGTCATTAAAGATATTGTTTCTTTTATCAATACTAGCGGCGGCATTCTGCTAATCGGTGTGAACGACAAGGGTAAAGTCCTTGGCGTTGACCTTGAGTGTAAACGCTTTAAGTTCAATAAAATGGATAACTATTTCCAAGAGCTTGGCGCTCAATTAGCGTCAAGGATTAGCCCTGATTACCTGCAATACTGCAAGCTGACGGAAGTCCCTTTTGAAGATAAAACAGTTGTTAGAATTGACTGTAGTCCGTCGTCACATCCCATTTTTATGGATAACACTAAATTTTATGTCAGAACGGATACGTCTTCTCCGGAACTCACCGGAAATTCAATGTTAAGATACATCCAGAATCATTTTAAGGTTGCATTGTTCAATGACCCAGAAACTCACTCTCCAACAGCTTGAATCCTTCCTGTGGGAAGCCGCTGACATCCTGCGCGGCAATATGGATGCCTCAGAGTACAAAGACTACATCTTCGGCATGATGTTCTTAAAACGCTTGTCTGACGCCTTTGAAGAGGCGCAAGAAAGCGTGGTTCGGTACTACCTCGATAAAGGCAAGACCCAAGAGCAAGCTGAGGCGCTGGCGCAAGATGAAGACGAATACGATAAAACCTTCTTTGTGCCGCAATCTGCCCGTTGGTCAGCGCTGAAAGACCTTAAACACGATATCGGTGCCACGCTCAACAAAGCCACTGAAGCGATTGAAGAATACAACAGCAGCCTCGAAGGGGTGTTGGTCACTATCGACTTCAACATTAAAAACAAGCTGTCTGATAAAAAGCTGCGCGACTTGCTGTCGCACTTCAGCAAATACCGCCTGCGCAATGAAGATTTTGAGCGGCCAGACTTGCTCGGCACCGCTTACGAATACCTCATCAAAATGTTTGCCGACAGCGCGGGTAAAAAGGGCGGTGAGTTCTACACCCCAAGTGAAGTGGTATCGCTGCTGGTGGCCTTACTCAAGCCTAAAGCGGGCATGCGTATCTACGACCCAACCTCCGGCTCCGGCGGTATGTTGGTGCAAACCCGTAACTACCTAGCGGCCCACGGCGAGAACCCCGGTAACCTGTCGCTGTTCGGCCAAGAGATGAACCTAAACACATGGGCCATCTGTAAGATGAACATGTTCCTGCATGGCGTGCTCAGTGCCGATATTCGTAAGGGCGATACCCTGCGCGAGCCTAAGCACACCGAAGGCGGCGAGTTGATGACCTTTGACCGCGTGATTGCCAACCCGCCATTCTCACTGGCGAAGTGGGGTAAAGACGAGTGCGATAACGACGGCTTTGGCCGTTTCCCCTATGGCACTCCGCCAAAAGATGCCGGTGATTTAGCCTTTGTGCAGCACATGATTGCCAGCACTAATGCCGAAGGTATGGTCGGTGTGGTGATGCCGCACGGCGTGCTGTTCCGTGGCTCCAGTGAAAAGGCGATCCGTCAGGGCATTCTAGAAGATGATTTGCTGGAAGCAGTCATTGGTCTGCCATCTGGCTTGTTCTATGGCACCGGTATTCCTGCTTGCCTACTAATCATCAATAAACACAAAGCGAGCGATCGTAAAGGCAAAGTGCTGTTTATCAATGGCGAGCTGGAGTACGAAGAGGGCAAAAACCAAAACAAACTGCGCCCGCAAGATATTGAGAAAATCGTCACCACCTTTAACAACTACCAAAACATTAAGCGTTACGCCCAAGTGGTTGAGCTGAGTGAGATTAGCGATAACGACTACAACCTCAATATTCGCCGTTATGCCGATACCGCGCCACCAGCAGAGATCTTTGATGTCCGCGCCATCCTGCACGGCGGTGTGCCAGTGCGTGAGGTGGAAGACGAGTATATTCAAGAAGAGATCCTGCAAAGCTTTGACGTCAGCCGCGTGTTTACCTTGAAGACCGAGGGCTACTACCAGTTCCGTTCTGAAATTACCGCCAAAGAGCAGATCCGCGAGTTTGCCAACGATGCCACATCCGCCATCATCAGCCAATTAGAGCGCTGGTGGGACAAGTACCACGTGTCACTCAAACAACTCGACGATGAGGTTGCGACCGCAGAGAGCGTAATGCAAGGCTATCTCAAGGAGCTGGGTTATGAGTGAGCGGGTTCCAGATGGTTGGATGTTAAAAATTGTTAGAGATACTTCTAAATTATCAGCAGGAGGAACACCTAGCACGCAAGTAACTGAATATTGGGAGAATGGTACTATTCCATGGATGTCTTCTGGAGAAGTGCACAAAAAACGCGTGCATAGTGTTGATAATTGTATAACAACGCTCGGCTTAGAAAATAGCAGTGCGAAAATGTTTCCTTCAAAGTCTATATTGGTGGCTCTAGCTGGACAGGGGAAAACGCGTGGAACGGTTGCTATCAGTGAGATAGAGTTAACGACAAATCAATCTATTGCTGCAATTATTGTCAAGGATAAATCAGTTTATCCCGATTTTTTGTATCACAATCTTGATAGCCGCTATGAAGAGTTAAGAGGGGTCTCTGGGGGAAGCGGTCGCGCAGGGTTAAACCTTGCGATATTAGGTGATCTAGATGTTTTGTTACCACCACTCCCTGAACAACAAAAAATCGCCAAGATTCTGACCTCGGTGGATGAGGTGATTGATAAGACACAGGCGCAAATCGACAAGCTCAAAGACCTGAAGACCGGCATGATGCAGGAGCTGTTGACCCAAGGTGTCTGCATCGATGGCCAGCCGCACACCGAGTTTAAGGATTCCCCTGTTGGCAGGATTCCGAATACGTGGCGATGTAAAAAGCTAGGTGAGCTAGTAATTGAAAAAGGACTTCAAACAGGACCGTTTGGTAGTCAGTTGCATTCGCATGAGTACATAGAGTCGGGCATTCCAGTTGTAATGCCAAAAGATATGAAGGGCAACAGAGTCTCAAAAGACTCTATTGCGATGATATCAAAAGAAAAAGCTGAAGAATTAGATAAGCATCGAGTGGTTGAAGGCGATATTTTGTTTAGTCGTCGAGGTGATATTGGCAGATTCGCTTTAATTGAAGAACAGAATAGTGGATGGGTTTGCGGTACCGGAGCCTTAAGAGTTAGGGTTAGTAGCGAGCTGAACGCCTCATTTCTCGCCGCATATCTGACATTGAAAGCCGTAATCGAGTGGTTAAATGTGAACGCTGTTGGGCAGACGATGTTGAATTTGAATACATCAATCTTAGCTGAGCTGCCTGTGGTTGTCCCTAGTAAATCAGAACAGCTATTGATAGCTAAAACGCTGAAATCTATAGATGATAATTTGAATACAAAACTAGGACGACTAGAACAGTTAGATTTGATGAAAAAAGCCCTCATGCAGGATCTACTAACGGGTAAGGTGCGGGTTACCATCGACTAGCAAGGACGAGCAATGTTACAGGCAATTCTCCATGGAAAGGCTGGGCGTATCGATGGCGATAAAGGCCAGTCGAACAGTTGGCGAGAGGTGTTTAAGGGGCGAGAAGACCTAATGACGGCGGCGGTATTTGGCCGCTTTGCCTATCTGTCAGCGCCTGTACAAGCGACCTTAATGCAACGCTGGCTTGGCGTGACTGAGCCAGCGTTTGATGACTTTGAGCAGATTGATTTCTGGCCCAGCTTTTCACTAGCCAATAATGATGATCGCAATCGCGTCGAGCCTGATGCAGTGCTCAATTTTGCCAGTGCTACGGTGATCCTTGAAATCAAACCGCCGCAAGGTGGCGACCAATATATTGACCAATGGCAGCGGGAGATTGCGTCTTACCTGCAAGCGGAAGAGCGCAGCCAGTTACCGCTGTACTTTCTCGCCATTGGCCGTATTCCTTCGCGCAAGATAGTTAATGACTGGATTGATACGCTTAAAAGTGAGTTCAATAGTCAGTTATCGGGTATTAACGCTTTGGTGTGGCAGCCGGTGGTTAATGACATACTGGCGCTCGATAAGGGCGCGTTAGCCTGCGAGCCTAATCAACAAGACAAGCGCATTATTGCCGACATTCTGCACGCAGCGCGCTTATATCAACTCAAAACACAGGCCTACAGCTGGCAGACATTACTCGAACACCCGCTACCGCGCCTGAGCTTGCAGCAACCGCTATTGCAAGATAAGCCACTGGCTAAAGTCTGCGCGCAACCTGCTCGCGCTGGCACGGCAAAGCCTTTACGGCAGTGGCACGATCTATTCACGTTTACTGCCGCGCACCCTCTATCACTCAAGGATATCAATACATGGAACAAGTGAATGATCTGCTATTACAGGTTCGTACCGCTCACCGTTTAATTGCTGCGTATTATCAGCGTGTTGTGCCGACCATTGCTGAGATGGCGAGCAAGCTTGAACTGACCTTTTGCTACTGGGGCAATGCTGATTTTGCGCTTACCCCCGCCACCCATCGCAATATCACCGAGTATTGGCAATGGGATCTGTTGCCGGGGATGAACTCGCATTATCTCTACAGCCAGTTTCAACTAGCCAATAACAAGGTGCGTATTGGCGATTATTTGGTTGAGTTTATTGTAGTGTCGGATACTGGGGTGGATAGCCATGGCAATGGGCATAAAAACGAACCAGACGCGCTTAATTTGCCGCTAGCGGTTGATAAGGCGCAAAGTTTACTGCGTGTGGTGGTATGCGCGCCGTATCAAACGTTTGAAGAGAGTTGGTATAGCAATATTTGGTCTGGTGTTCACTACCCTGACTTCAGCAGTAATCCAACGCCTGCCAAAGATAAAAATAATGAGTCTTGTTTCTTAACAGGGTACGAATGTTCGTTAGCTGAGCTGATGTCTGAGGCTGGCGTTGAGCAAATTATTGAACGGGTTAAGCAACATATCACCGACACCGTTGCCGCGGCGAAAGCTGAGTATGAACGTGTTGCTGGTGGGCAGGGTGTTGCCTCATGAGCAATAACGAATTCGACAAAGTAGAGCAACCAGCCATCGCTCAGCTGCACCAGCTAGGTTGGCATTATATTCCCGGTAAAGCGCTGGCGCCGGAGCACAGTAATCAAGAACGTGATTACTTGCGTGATGTGGTATTGGTGAAGCGCTTAACGCAGGCGATTGAGCGGATTAATCCGTGGATTAGTGAGGAAAACCTGCGCAAAGTGGTGCGCATGGTGACGCACCCGCAATGCGCGGGTTTGATGGAGTATAACCACGGTTTTTATCAAACCATGGTGGGCTATCTCTCGGTCGAACAAGACATTGGCAAGGGCAAGAAAGGCCAAACGGTTAAGCTGATTGATTTTGATGATGTCAGCAAAAACGAATTTATCTGCACCAATCAGTTTAAGGTGGAAGGCGCTAAGCAAACCATCATTCCTGACATCGTTTGTTTTGTGAATGGCCTGCCGCTAGCGGTGATTGAGTGTAAATCGCCGTTCATCTCTACGCCGGTTGCTTGTGGCATTGACCAACTGCGCCGCTACGCTAATCAGCGCCATCCTGAAGATTTTGAGGGCTCAGAAAAGCTGTTTTGGTATAACCAACTGATGGTATCGACTAGCCGCGATATCGCCCGCGTGGGCACCATTAGCTCGCCTGCACAGTATTACGCCGATTGGAAAGATGCTTATCCGCTGACTGATGCGCAGATTGCCCAAGTAGATAGCGATAACGTGGTGCCATTAGCTAAAAAGTTAACGGTAGAGCAGCCTGTTGCCAGCGTTGACGCTGCGGGTAGTGAACTGCCAGAAGTGGCTGAGCCACCAGCAGATTACCAAGTAGCAAAGGTAACCGCGCAGCAACGGCTACTTGCAGGGATGTTTAGCCGTGAGAACTTTCTCGATATCGTGCGTAACTTCATTCTGTTTGAACCTGATGATGGCCGCTTAATTAAGAAAGTGGCGCGTTATCAGCAGTTTCGCGCGGTGAATAAAGTGATTCATCAATTAAAGACTGGCAAAACCCGCAAGGAGAAGTCGGGCGTGGTATGGCATACCCAAGGCAGTGGTAAGTCGCTGACTATGGTGATGCTGGCGGTAAAAATGCGCCATGACCCCGAGCTTAAGCAATACAAGCTGGTATTTGTGACTGACAGGACTCAGTTAGATGAGCAGCTGTCTGCCACCTTTCAAGGAGCCCAAGGCGAAACCGTGTATAACGCGGATTCGGTTGCCGCGCTGCGTGACCTGCTGAAAAAAGACAGCTCAGACTTGGTGACTGCCATGGTGCAGAAATTCCAAGATGCGGAGAAAGAGGCGTTGCAACAGGGCGACAAGAGCTTTGTTAACATCAATACCTCCGACAAGATTATTGTGCTGGCGGACGAGGCGCACCGTACCCAGTTTGGGGGCTTAGCGACTACCATTAACGCCGCTTTGCCGAACGCGCCCAAAATCGGTTTTACCGGCACACCATTGTTGAAAACCCAAAAGATGGATACCGCCTTTGGTGGCTACATTGATAAATACAAAATCAATGAGGCCGTTGAGGACGGCGCAACGGTAAGGCTGTTGTATGAAGGCCGTGAGGTAAAAACCGCTGTGGCGGGGGAATCGCTTGATGCCTTGTTTGAAGAGTATTTCGGTGATTACACCAAAGAAGAACAGCAAGAGATTAAGCGTAAATACGGCGTTGAAAAGGCGGTGCGAGAAGCGCCCGCACGCATTCGTTGGGTGTGTATCGACCTGTTGAAACATTACCGTGAGCGCATTCGGCCTGATGGATTTAAGGCGATGATCGTGGTTGGCAGTCGTCACGCGGCAACCATCTTCAAAAAGACCTTAGACGAGTTAGGTGCGCCGCCATCGGAGGTGATTATCTCCGGTGATCATAATGACCCGCAGTACATTGCCCAATACACTGATAAGGTCCACCAGAAGAAGGTTATCGCTAACTTTAAGAAGCCGTTTGGTACAGATGCACCGGGCACAGATGAGAAACAGCGCAAGTTTGATAATACCGCCTTTTTGATCGTGAAAGACATGCTGCTCACTGGCTTTGATGCGCCGATTGCGCAGGTGATGTATATCGACCGTAAGCTGCAAGACCATACCTTGATGCAGGCGATTGCGCGGGTGAACCGAAACTACAAAGGCAAAGAGTGCGGTTATGTGGTGGACTACTACGGTTTAACCAGTTATCTCACCGATGCATTAGAGCTGTTTAGTAGCGATGATGTCGAAGGCACCTACCAAAGCCTTAAAGATGAGTTGCCTAAACTGCAAGCTGCGCATACGCGGCTTAAGGCGTTTTTCAAAGGCGTGACCAGTGATGACGTTGATGATTATGTTGTCGTCTTGAAAGACGATGCTGTGCGGGCGCAGTTTGAAGTGGCTTACAAGCGTTTTGCTAAGCAATTGAACGTGATTCTGCCTGATGCTTCAGCTAAGCCTTTTATCCCGGATATGACCTTCTTTGGCAAGGTGCATCATGCGGCGCGCAATCGTTATCGTGACGATGGTATGGATTTGCTGGATGTGGGCGAGAAGGTGCGCCAGCTGGTGGACGAGCACATTTTGAGTACCGGCGTAGACCCGAAAATCCCACCGGTAGATTTACTGGCCGCTAACTTTAAAGAGCATGTGCAAAAGATTAAATCGCCTGAGTCAAAGGCCTCAGAAATTGAGAGTGCGCTTAAGCATCACATCAATATCAATTTAGAGGATGATCCCGAGTATTACCGTTCGTTGAGCTTGCGCTTACGCGATATTATTGAGAAGACGGCGGGTAACTGGGAGCGCCAGCTAGAGCTGTTGCTGGAAATGACTGATGACTTGGGCGCTGCACATAAGCAAGCGGCGCAAGATGTTGGCCTGAGTGAAACCGAGTTCGCCTTTTACAATATTCTGTTGGCTGAAGTCACCCGTATCCATGACGGCGATATGATTGATGAAGCATTGCATGATCAAATTAAGTCAATGACACAGGCGTTAGTTCAAGTATTGGATGAAGCGACGCGGATCGTCGATTTCTTCAATAAAGAAGACGAAATCAAACGGATGAAGAAAAAGATTAAGCGAGTGATATTGGAGCAGCCTTTTGGCGATAAAGCGCTGGTAGCAACTCTGCAAGACCGCTTTGTTGATCTGGCTAAGCACAAGTTTGGCAACAAGTGACAGTCACCGCGATGCAAGAGATTGAAGTAATCAAACAAGCGGGCTACGAGGTGCGGGTTGAACGTACCTCGCGCCGTAAATCCGCCACCATCAAAGTGGAGGAGGGTGTGGTTGCTGTGGTTGTGCCCAAAGCGCTGTCATCGGAGAAAGTCCACCAGCTGGTGGCCGCTAAACATCAATGGATTCTCGAAAAGTTGGCGATTCATGCGGAGGCGCGGCCATTGCGTGGCAAGGAGTATGTCTCTGGCGAAGCATTCCCTTATTTAGGTCGTAACTATCGCTTGAAAGTCGTTAGCGGCAAAGTGAGCCCGACCAAATTGGTTGATGGGAAAATTACCGTTACTGTGCCTGAATATGCCAAGCAAGCGCATTTTGTGCGCCGTGCGTTAGTCCACTGGTATAAGCGCAACGCTGATAAGAAAATCCGCGAGAAGGTAGACCGTTATCAATCGGTAGTGGGCGTAGACACGGCGATTGTGCGTATCAAAGACTTTAAAAGTCGGTGGGGCAGTTGTACCCCTTACGGCGACTTAGAGTTCAATTGGCTCATTGTGTTAGCGCCTAACCGTATCGTTGATTATGTTGTCGTACATGAGCTTTGCCATCTGCTGCATCATGACCACTCGCCACAATTCTGGAAAGAGGTTGAGCGGGTGATGCCCGATTACCGTGAGTGCAAAGAGTGGTTGAGGGACAATGCCCAATTGCTGGTGGTGTAGTGGGGCAATCGTTCAAATCCATTATATAAAGGGAATTAATAAATGAGTTTTCGAAAAAGCGACCAAAAGTTAAAAGTCATCCTCAGTGCTGTAAATGTATGGAAAGAGCAATGCCTGCTCCAATCCCGAGGGGTTTTTTCTAATACAAGAACATGGAATTACGCGAATTTTGAAAAGTTATATGAGGATTTCGTCAAACACCCAGATCCTAGTTCTGATAAAGATTTTTTTACCAAACTTGAGCACCAACTGAGGAATTCATCAGCAAATACTATAAGGCTCGCAGCTGAAATGCTTTGGTTTATGTCCTTGGCTTCAATAAACATTTCTACAAGGACAAAAAGAAGCAACATTAAACGAGTGTGGGAATGGAGTGGAGAAGCATTTGATGAGGGGCATCAACTACTCACAGATGGCGTTTTAGGTGGATACGCCAAAACGGGGGTAAGTTTTAATACCAATCGTTGGCGAGAACTCACTTATTTTATCAATGTGATGTTGGCATTTTACAAAGAGAAACCAGAAAAGCGGGGCGAGTTACTTGCTGAAGGGCAGACCTTAGCGCAATGGTTAGAAGGAATAGAAGATACTTCTAACCGTCAATTCAGGCATATCCTTCTGTTTTTATTGTTCCCCAAGCAATTTGAGCGGATAACCAGTAATACGCAGCGTAAGCAAATTGTACAAGCTTTTGAGAACATAACATCAAGGCAAGTTAATAAGTTGTTTTGTTGGCAAATTGATGAGCTTTTACTGGGTATTCGAAAACGAGAATCTAAGCGGTTAGGTACAGATGATATTGAATTTTATCGTTCACCGCTGAAAGAGGTATGGGATCCAGTTGACTCAGAAATTATGACTGAGGATGAGCAGGATATAAGTGATGAGCAGAAAGCAATAAAAGATGAAGAGCAACGAAGCAAGGAAATCGAGCAGAGTAGCAGAAGTGATAAAAATAAGAAGCAGCTTATCGAAGCCCGCAATGGACACGGTAAGTATCGAAAAAACTTATCGAAAGTTGAAACTGATTGCCGGATCACGAAAATTAAGGATAAAAAGTTCCTTACAGCAAGTCATATAAAGCCGTGGCGTCATTGCAATGATAAAGAGTGTCTTGATGGATACAACGGCCTTTGGTTAGCCCCCCATATTGATCGTTTATTCGACAGAGGGTGGATAACCTTTGATTACTCAAGTGGAGCATTGCTTTGTGCCAATACTAATGTGGAAAGAGTATTAGAACTGTGGGGCATAGAGCAGGGAACATCTATTGGTACTCTTAAAAAAGAGCAGGCTCATTATATGAAATACCATAATGAACAGCTTTTTAAAGGAAGTTCAAAGAAAAAATAGCCCTTCAATTTTGATGTCAAGATTAAGTTATGATGCCTTGGTGGTTAAGCTTTTAAGGATGGATAGAGCATGGAGATCTTTGAATATTGGAACTCTTGCCTAGCAATGGGACTGACTAAGCACCCTGATGATCTAGTTGTGCTTGATGAGCTTCATCATGATTTAAATAAAGCCATTGATTGCGAGTTTGAATTTGGCTTGCCACCGGGGCCTTTCTTTGGCCCTTTAAAAACAGCGAAAATCGTGTTGTGCTACGCCAATCCTAGCCGTGATGAAAGCACTGCTGAGGTTGTCACATCGACAGCATTGAAAGAGCGGTTGTTTGCTCAACTTGATGGTTTACAGTCTTATCCTTATCAGATACCGGGTTGGGATAAATGGTTTAAGCCAGTTGCCAATAGTTTGTTTGATGGGAATTGTGAACTGGCATCAAAGCATATCTGTGTGTTTAATTTAGTCCCTTATGCCTCTACCAATATGGACCAAGTACAAAGTTTTGCCGCCAGCTTGCCAAGTGTTTGGGCGGCGCAAGAATACCTTAGGCGGACACTAATCCCGCAAGCTTTGAGAGAAGAAATTCTATTGGTGATGTGCCGTTCTTCTCTATTGTGGGGATTACAGACCCCACATGGTTCAGCAAATATAGTGATTAACAAAACGCGAGTAGGGTTCACTGATGAAACCAAGAAGCGTATTAAAGCGTGGCGAAATGCCATAAACCTAAACTAAGCAGTGACTTCAATCGCGGATGTCACGTTGAGGTATAAGGATTAATTAGCTTTCATTGGATATTTTGAGTTTCTTTAAGTACTTATTAAGTGCTTTTTGGACTGGATCCACTGGTGTTCGAGCTGTGTAACCAAAACCCTTTTTTCGTTCAGTTTTAGAAAATACCCTCATTTCATGTGCTAACTCTGCGTGAGAGCCGCTTAATCTATTGAAATAAGGGGTTGGAAAGACTGCCGAGTAGATATGGAATTTGAGGTGTTCAGCAGCGTTGTCTTTATAGTAATGATCCAGTGCGGACTGGATCAAAAGCAGTGCCTCTGGTCCATCATATTCAGCGATATAGTATTTAACGGTTTCTAGCTCAAATCGATATTGACGAACAATTTCGATAACTTTATCTAAGTTGCGAGTTTGCATTTCACTAAGCTCTATCAACCGCCAATAAGCATTGAGAGCGTTTTCTATATCTATCTGTTTTATTTTTAGGTCAAGGCGTTTATAGAAATGCCACATAAAAGCATTAACAAGTGCATTCGTTCTTACGACTAATTTTCCCTCTTTTGTTTTGGCTCCGGTAGATCGGCCGCCATGGAGCTTACAGCGGCCATTGGCTTTATTGCCATAACGCTTACAAGGGTTACCACTGCGAGTCTGTGCTCCGCAAGGTGGTAGTGTTTCTAAATCAAATCGGCTCATGACTATTTCCTCTTTGGATCAACAAACGTGGATCTCCAATAGGTGGATCTGCTTCGGTTCATGGGCTTTGTTTTGCATTTTGAGGAACGTTTTTTAGTTAGCGCCATCAACATTGCAGATAAACGCCTCAAGCCCTTCGTTTTTCTGTGTTTGAGTGTGTTTCAACCCCCTTTGCAGGTGGATCAATTGCCATTAATGGATCTTGAGTTTTTATCGGTTCATGGGGTACTTAGGTGTGATCCACTACAAAGTGGATCTACAAGGTGATGTAAACTGGATGTCCTAGTCAGAATAGATTCTTTCAGTTGCTGGGTATGGCTTCTTTCGGTAAACCAAGCAAAGGCAGGCTTGATGGATTTAACGGCCTCTCTTATCGTGCTCTCAGCATGCTGGGCTTTTACTCTGCGCTGATTGATTTGAGCCGTAATAAAAGGGTCAACCAAGAGCGTATCTTTACTATCGTCAAATGATGCTGCTGGTTGGATTTTATTGCTCAGAAACGAACGTGCTTTGATACCGATCTCCTTTGTCACTGTTTTGGCAAAGTAACTGAGACGGTAAATAGCATGCTTGAGTGAGGGCTTATTCCCACGACACATTATGTTGAAAGGATTATCGACTAATGACGCTGTTCCACCAGTTCGCTCCCATTGTGATTTAAGCTGACTTAACAGTTTGTGTGGATAGTTAATTTTATGTCCACTGAGCATAAGGGCGACATGATAGTGTTGTATTTCAGAGTGATGTCGCTCTCTAGCACATAGGTATTGCACCTTACACTTGTATTGTTGAGATAGTGCACTGGCCTGCTGCTTAAGGAACTGATTAATTAGATTGTTATCAGCAGAATACTGCTTTGGGTGTAAATCAATTCTAATCACCATGACTTTACTGTAGTGACTTAACATGCCTTCACAGCTGGAAATGATTTTCTCCACAAGTTGTGGCTTAAGCCCTTGAGATTTGGGTTTGTAGACATGGTAAGCATGATCCTTATACATCATTAATATTGAATTGTGCTTGTTGATACAGAACATCGTTTAACCTTCTATTTTTGACATACTGAAAACAGGCGACCATATAATATTTAATATCCGCCTATTTATCGGGCTTGATCGATAGTGTTCGATTGAGCACTCAGGGGTTTTAAAGCTTTTTAGTCGGTTTTGATTTGTAGGCGTTGTGCGTCAAACTGTGTCACTAGACTCGTTAAAAAAAGCAGGCAAAGCCTGCTTTACACCAGAAAGTAGCGTACTCATTCACTTTAATAGCCACTCGCGCACATCTTTGAATAGCCAGCACGAGCGTCCATTCTCTATCGAGGCTGGTTTGGGAAATTTCCCTGCTTTAATTCTTCGCCCTAAGGTTGAGCGGCTAATGCCAAGCAACCGCTGGATTTCTGGCTTTCTAACGACACGATATTCATCAATAAAATGAGCTAAGTGATCGGTATTGGATGTTTGCATTAGCACTTTCCACCTTCGACTGTCTGGCGAGAAGCAACCCATTCAGTTAGTTCGGATAACAGCCAACCGACTGAAGCACTTTGCGGATAGAGTTGTCTGCGCTTAGGAAAAAGGCCCTTACGCTCAAGCGACCACGCTGTAGTGCGAGAAATAGAAGTAATTGCTTTACGCTCGGCTTCACGAACGATGCGGTCTGTAGATGGTTTATTTAATGAGTTCATGCTCACTCCCGTTCATTGTTGTTCGGGAGTGATTATGGCTAATGATGTATTCTTAAAAAGTGCTTCTACATAGTTGAGGGGGGTATTTATTTTTGTAAAGCATTGATATTAATCAAATATATTTTTTGATTGTTGATGTGGTAAACTTAGTTTGGATTAACTCTTTTAATCTTTCAGTACTAACTTTACTCATGCCCTTTGATTTGGAAAAATCATAACCTTTAAGGTACTTATTGATAAATTTGGATGAAGGGAAGCGCTCTGGAAATACTATTAGTGCAGGAAGGTCTAGATTATTACCTTTTTTTGAAAAATCTTTGATTGTATTGAAAATACTATCAACAAGTGCGGACTTGGTGACCTTTCCGTCAATATCACCCATCATTACAAAGTCTGCCATAGCGGTAATCAAATTTTGAACTGGAATGGTTCTGGTTGCAGTTTTCTTACCACCGGCTTGAGGGATTAACACTTTTTGAATAAATCCTGAATTTGCGTGCCGTTCAGTGGGGGTTTTCATGTCATGAGCACCAGCAAAATACCCAGTCAATATTGCCGTTTCTATGATGTTATAGAATAGATTCCAGTTGAAATCCTTCCCTTCATTGGGATTGAGGGATAACTGCAATTCCTTTAGTTGTCTTCCTATGGTATTCAAATGGTCTTTCAAGATAGAAATCTCAGTCTGATAAGAAACATCATTTATAACAACAGATTCTGGGCTGCCATTTCTAAGGCACTTTGGTATTCGGCCTTCTAAAACCCTTAATAATTCAAGCCCTTTATAATTAGCAACATGTAATCGGTAAAGTGCATTATTTTCGCCAACAGGCATTGGTATACCTAACGCATGCAATTTATAAGGGAGCATTTCTGGTAGTAGCATTCTTTTTATGTCATCAATTTGTGACAATATCTCGCTTTTAGGAAGATTCATATTTATTGAAACCTGAATTGTTGATTTTGCTCTTATAGGAAGTACTAGACTAAATATGCGTTTATTATTTCTAACAGTTAACTATCGGGGCTATGAGATTTGCTACTGAGTTGAGAGCATCTAGACGTTCATCAAAGTAATCGTAACGGTCATAAATGCCTTCAACGCCCTTGATTTTGTGGTTAAGGCAACGCTCGGCAATATGAGATGGGACTCCTTGCTTAGCGAGTAGACTTCTGCAAGTACGTCGGAAATCATGAATAGTGAAGTAAGGTATTTCTCCCATACGATTAATGGGTTGTCTGGTTTTGCTTGAGTCATGTCCAAAGAGTGAGGCTACAGCCCGATTCAGGGTATCACCTGAGACATGTGGCTTTTTGCTTGCTTTGCGATTAGGAAATACATAGTCCGAACCACAAGCTCTGATCTGTAACTCTTCAAACCATTCAACGACAGAATCAGGAAGTGGGATTGATATTGCTTTGGAGCTTTTTGTCCTTGGTTGTGGTAGTTTCCATAACTTCAAATTCAGATCTATTTCTTGCCAAGTTAATTTCAAGAGTTCGCCTTTTCTCACCCCTAAGCAAACTAACAAAGCTGAGGCTAGGTAGTTGTCCCGACCAAAACTGCTTATGTTGTCTTTTGCGACACTAAAAAACTGTTTCAGTTCTTCAACTGACAATGCTCTTTCTCTGCTTTTCTCCACGCCACCAGCATCTGCTGGTTTAAAGTGGCTCGCGGGGTTACCATCTTTTAAGCCAAGCTTGCAAGCATGAGTAAATAGCTTTTTGCAATGAAGCAGCGTGTCATTAGCTGTAGTGGGGCGATTACTATGGGCGACCTTTTGGATGATGTTTCTAATATCAAGGGGTGTTACATCCTTAATTTGCAAGCGGCCAATATAAGGTTGGACTTCTTTTGTATAGATTCTTAGTGGGATTTCACTGTGCTTAAGTCGTTTTTTTGCATCGACAAACCAATCATTGAAGAGGTCATCTACGGTTTGAATTTTCTCTTGGCCAATTTTCGCTCTTTCAGCTAGAGGATCGCCTCCCTTACTAATTGATTGCTTTAATATGGCAGCAGCAGCTCTAGCATCCGCTAGAGACATGTGTGGATACTGACCACCTTCTAGGGTCATGAATCGACGCTTGCCGTTTGAGGTATACCTTAACTCCCAGCTCGCTTTGCCTTCTGTCTGCACCCGAATATAAAGCCCATCGTCTACTAATTTACGAGTAGCTGTCTTGCTGCGGATAAATGCTTTGATCTGCTTATCATTCATGCTGTTGGACTCAAGTGGTTACTAAACCTATATAAAGTGGTTACTTGAATGATTTAGTAACCATTTTAGTAACCACTTCATAGCTTACAATAGCAAACAAACTCGAACCTGTAAAAACATTAAACCCAGCAAGTGCTGGGTTTTATTGGTTATTTTAAACAATGGCAATCAGGCTAAAACATCATTCCACATTCTGGATCTGCTCGCGCATTTGTTCGATGAGTACTTTGAGCTCGACTGCGGCGGCGGTGATTTCGGTGCTGATGGATTTTGAGGCGAGGGTGTTAGATTCGCGGTTAAATTCCTGCATCATAAAATCTAAGCGACGGCCTTCGCTGCCACCTTTTTTGAGGATGCGGCGCGCTTCGGCGACATGAGCTTCGAGTCTGTCCATCTCTTCGGCTACATCTTGTTTTTGTGCTAACAGGATCATCTCCTGCTCGATGCGGGCCGGGTCGAGTTCGCCTTTGATTTCAGCAAGGCGATTAGTGAGTTTATCGCGCTGATATTCCATCACTTTAGGCATGTGCTCGCGCACGATAGCGATTTGTTCTTCGACGCCTTCTAAACGGCTTAACAGCATGTCTTTAATCGCTGTACCTTCGCGGCCACGGGCTTCGATAAACTGGTCTATCGCTAAATCGAAAGCCGTTAATAGCTCGGCGCCAATGGCATCCATATCTTGCTCTGAGCTTGAGAGCACACCAGGCCAGCGTAAAATGTCAGTCAGGCTGACTTCGCCTTGGCCGGCTTCTTGTTTTAACCAACTGGCTGCATCGAGCAACTGCTTGGCTAACCCTTGGTTTAATTTGAGTTCGTTATTGCTGTTGTCGGCTAACTCGTAGCGTAAATTGACCTCGACTTTACCGCGGCTTAAGCGTTTACGCAGGCGATCGCGCAGTACGGGTTCGAAGCTGCGGAATTGTTCTGGCAGACGTAGGTAAGTTTCGAGATAACGCTGGTTGACTGAGCGAATTTCCCAAGAGGCAGTGCCCCATTGTGCTTTGTGCTCGATGCGAGCGTAGGCTGTCATGCTTTGGATCATGGGATTGTCCTGATGGTTGAATCGTCATATTGATAGGCGATTATAGAGTCAATGGCTTTAGGATTAAAGGCATACAGTATACTGCGAAGGGGAAGCTTGTGTTGTAAATGGCGGAGTTTGCCAGAGAATTGCCCTAGGCATGGCATCCTCAGGCACAAATCCCTATAATATGCAGCCAAAATCGGTCAATGACTCAGAATACAGGAATCTCGCATGCGTCCAAGTAACAGAACGCCAGCACAAACACGTCCCATCACTATCACTCGCCAGTTTACGGCCCACGCCGAAGGTTCTGTGTTAGTGGAGTTTGGCGAAACCAAAGTACTTTGTACCGCCAGTTTTACTGAGGGTGTGCCACGTTTCCTTAAAGGTCAGGGACAAGGCTGGGTGACGGCGGAATACGGTATGTTGCCACGTTCAACCCACAGCCGTATGGACCGTGAAGCGGCTCGCGGCAAGCAATCTGGTCGTACTCAAGAGATCCAGCGTTTGATTGGCCGTGCGCTGCGTGCTTGCGTCGATATGAAAGCCCTTGGTGAAAACACTATCGTTATCGATTGTGATGTGATCCAAGCCGATGGCGGTACTCGCACCGCATCTATCACAGGTGCCTGTGTGGCTCTTGTGGATGCACTGAACTGGGCCCGTGGTAAGGGCATTATTAAGTCTAACCCACTGAAGTTTTTGATTGCTGCAGTCAGCGTAGGTATCTACAACGGTGAAGCCATCAGCGATCTCGAATATGTGGAAGATAGCGCGGCCGAAACCGATATGAACGTAGTCATGACGGAAACCGGTAAGATTATTGAAATTCAAGGTACGGCCGAAGGTGAGCCGTTTAGCCATGAAGAATTGATTGAGCTACTCGGATTGGCGAAGAACAGTATTCGTGAAATCGTCGATGTGCAGAAAGCCGCATTGAATTAATTGTTGTTGATAAGAAGCCCCGTTATGGGGCTTTTTATTAAATCAATATTGCTATAACCCAATAAAAATAGAACGTTAAAGTCGTAAGGAGAGATTGTGAAAGCCTATCAACGTGAGTTTATTGAATTTGCCCTAGAGCGTCAGGTACTGCGATTCGGTGAGTTTACCCTTAAATCGGGCCGTATCAGTCCTTATTTCTTTAATGCGGGTTTATTCAATACTGGACGAGACCTTGCGCGTTTAGGACGTTTTTATGCGGCGGCGTTAGTGGATTCAGGCATAGAGTACGATCTGTTGTTTGGCCCTGCCTACAAAGGTATTCCGATTGCGACCACAACTGCGGTGGCCTTGTGCGAACACCATGATATCGATATTCCCTACTGCTTTAACCGTAAAGAGAAAAAAGATCACGGTGAAGGTGGTAGCTTAGTCGGTAGCGAGCTTAAAGGTCGGGTAATGCTGGTGGACGATGTGATCACTGCGGGTACGGCGATTCGTGAGTCGATGGAAATCATCGAGGCCCATCAGGCGCAGCTAGCAGGCGTATTAATCGCGCTGGATAGACAAGAGAAGGGCAAGGGCGAACTGTCGGCCATCCAAGAGGTTGAGCGTGATTTTGGCTGCGGTATTGTGGCGATCATCAAACTTGCGGATTTGATCAGCTATCTGTCAGAAAAACCGGGTATGGAAGCGCAACTGGCGGCGGTAAGCCAGTACCGTGAGCAGTATGGCATCGAGGCCTAATAAGGCTTAAGCGGGTTATAAACTGCTAAAACAAAAACGCTGCGATTCATCAAGAATGGCAGCGTTTTTTTATGCACTGATTAAATCTAACAGCTTATTTGGATTGATTTAAAAACTCGGCACGGGTGGCGGGGTTAGATTTAAAAATACCCCCTAAGGCGGTGGTCGTGGTGGAACTGGTGGAGTCCATCACGCCGCGGGATTTGACGCAGTAATGCACCGCATCCATTTTTACGGCCACGTCTTTGGTTTCGAGCAGGGTTTGCAAGGCAACTAACACTTGCTGAGTTAAACGCTCTTGCACCTGTGGACGCTGGGAGAAGAAACGTACTATGCGGTTAATCTTTGATAAACCGATAATTTTCTTACGTGGGATATAAGCGATTGTCGCTGTTCCATCGATAGTGACTAAGTGATGCTCACAGGTACTGGTCAGGCTGATGTCCTGCACGCGCACCATCTCATCGAAGCCCATTTTGTTATCAATGACAGTGATCTTCGGGAAGTTTTCATAGTCTAAGCCGGAGAAAATTTCGTCGACATACATTTTGGCAATGCGGCGTGGAGTGTCGGCAAGACTGTCGTCGGAAAGATCCAATGACATTAGCGTCAGGATTTCCTTCATATGGAATTCAATCTTGTCCTTACGCTCTTCAGGCGTAAACACATTGGGGAGCATGGGGGTTTCAAGTCCGCGTTCTTGTAGGGCGGCTTGTACTTTTACTGCTGCTTCACTTAATGCCATCTTATCCTCCACTACTGCAGTAGCGGCTATCACTGAAAACCTAGCACCCTAAACTGAGTTTGTACAATGGGTGAACTCAGGTACAAATCGACTGGTTCTTATCTGGGTAAGAACAAGGTGGGGGAGAATAGCGCGAATTGCAGATAATTCATACCAAAAAACGCTCACGCTGAAGATGAAAAAGCCGATAGTCCTTATCGATTATCGGCTCCTTGAGGTGCTAAAACATCATTATCTTGATGAAGAGAATAGGGCGTGTCGACGTTTCAGGGTTATTTTTGCAGCAATTTGGCTGGCTTTAATGCAAGGCAAAGTCCGTGCAGTGTAGTTATTCTACATAAACGGACGATAACGCGGCAGAAAAGCCAGCCAAATGCTGCCCGAAGGGTTCGTCTGGCAAGCCCTTGCTCTTACTTTCTGTCATAAGAGCCGCTCGTCATTTGAGTAGAATAACTACACATCATTCCTCGTTTCGCGAGCACGTGATTGCCAGAACGAACAAAATTTAATCTCGAAACGTCAACACGCCCTAGTTATTTTAGTGAGTACTAAAGTTTCAGGTTGGTTTTTAAGAAGCTTAGCATCTGATCGTAATACTTGGCTCTGTGGCTATCATCATAAAAACCATGGCCTTCGTTATCCATCACCAGTTTTTGATAGGGATAATTATGGGCTTTGAGGGCTTTTTCGAGTGATTCGAGTTGTGTTATTGGGGTTCGCTCATCGTCACCGCCATGAACCAATAACAAGTTTGCCTTAAGCTTGTTGACGTTATAGCTTGGAGACATCGCTTTAAGTGTTTCCAAGTTCTTGCCTAGTACATTTTTTTGATAGCTGCTTCCGGAAGATGAGTCCGCAACGTCACTATCGTCTGTCCAGAGGGGGAGATCGTAGATCCCTGACATGCCCACGGCACATTTAAACATATCGGGTGCTAATACCGCACTTTGCAAGGCGCTATAGCCGCCAAAGCTACCGCCTGCGATACACACCCGTTCCTTATCGGCAAAGCCTTGGTCAATCACATATTGAGTTGCATCGATAATATCGTGCTGAACATCCGAGCCCCATTTTTGATAGCCAGCTTGCTCGAAACGCTCGCCATAACCCCCTGAGCCACGGAAGTTTACCTGCAACACCGCCATACCATTTTGAGCAAGTAGTTGGTTTTGTGAGTCAAACCCCCACCAGTCACGAACGCCATGGGGGCCACCATGGGGATTGACGACCAGAGGTAAATTTTTGGCTTCTTTTCCATTGGGTAAGGTTAAGTAGCCATGGATTTTCTGGCCATCACGGTTAGTGAAACTAATTGGTTTAACCTCCGCCATTTTTTCGGGGTCGAGCCATTTACGGGCGGCTGCCAGATACTCTAGCTTGAGCTTTTTCGTATCAAACAAATAGTAATCACCGGGATTGCGATCGTTAAATGCAATCACCACCAATTGTTCGCCATTACGGGTTTCGCTGACGATTTGCACTTGATACCCCGGCAGGGCCGCGAGTAAATCCTTAAGCAGTTTGGCATGGTTATCGTTGTTATCGACAAAGGCATAACTGGGGTAGCCATTTTCAAACTCAACGGCATAGAGCTGTTTGTTTGTGCCATTGATCCAGAAGTTGCTCGGATCGACGACCTCATCTTGAATAATCTCGGCCTTCTCACCTGTTTCTAGGTTGATGCGATAGACGCCTAAGGTTTCATTACCCACTCGGCCTGCGGCATAAATGCTATTTTTATTATCGGCGAAGGAGATAGGCGTAAAATCACTTAAGCCTAGGTTGAGTTTGTCGGTGTTTACCCATTCGCCATCTTTGCGGTAAAAGACTTTAGTAATGTTTTTGCCATCTTCCCCTGCCACAAAGCGGACTTCACCCTCATGGTCTGTCATAAAGCGTGCTTGGCCAATGGGGGAGCCTGTTATACGTTTACGAACCCCGCTAAATAAGTCAACGCGGTAAACATCCTGAAGTGTTTCAGTAAAGTTGGGGGCACCACCCCATGGGATCGCATTGACTAACATATAACGCTCGTCATCAGGCAGGGGATCGAGAATAAAGGCGGTAGCACTTATAGGAGTATTTTTCTTGAGATTCGATCCTGTTTGTTGCTCGCTACTTTTATAACCAAATAAATATTTTGGGCGAGAACCATCGGCATTAACCGCCATTAATTCGCCGTAGTATTGGGGCACATCGCTCCAGCCCTTAAGGTATTCTTTTGCCAGTACTATGCGCTCGCTATTGGCCCATTCATAGGTGCCTACCTGCGCGTTGCTCGGGAAGCGAATTGCGTTAAGCAATTTTTTGGTTTGTGCATCGAGTACTAAGAGGACATTCTTGCCTTCGACACTGGTGATTGCACTTAAGTATTTGCCGGTAGGCGAGATTTTGACGTTAGAGTACTCGTTACCGCGACTGAATAATTGGGATTGTGACAGGGCATTTGTGGCCGAGGTTTCGGCCGCTAATGTGCTGAAAGGCATAATAGGCAAGCAAATTACGGCCAATGCAGCAAATGGCAAAGATTTCATCTGACATCCTTGTAATATTATTGTGGTTTTTGTTTTTAAAATGTTTGCTTGAGATTAAAGCAAAAGAAATATCGATACAAGGAGTAGGGGATAAAAGAAAGGACGGTGATTACCGTCCTTTGTATTGAAAAATCATTAGCTTTGTAACAGCTGATGCTGAATAAAGCGCCACTGTTCATCGAAGTGCTGTGTCGGTTTGAGTTTAAACTCACTGCGCACAAATTGGGCAATTCGCCCTTCGGCGAAGGCTAACAGCAAATTAGCTAAAATAGCCTCATCTAAATTAAAGCCTTTACCTTCACGCAGGGTTTTTTCCCGCAGGATTTGCTTGAGTTGGGTTTCAATTTTGGCAAATAGAGTACTGATACGACTGCGTAGACGCTCGTTTTCACCTAAGAGTGCATCGCCATTGAGTACCCGAGAGATCCCAGGGTTGCGCTCGGCGAAAATCAACAGCAGCTGTAGCACTAATTGGCAACGTCTCATGGTGTCTTTTTCATCGTCCATGATGATGTTTATACGAGAGAGTAATGACTCTTCAATAAACTCAATTAACCCTTCAAACATCCGCGCCTTACTCGGAAAGTGGCGATAGAGTGCCGCTTCCGATACTCCGACCTCAGAGGCGAGTTTAGCGGTGGTAATACGTTGTCCTGGGCTGGTTTCTAGCATTTGCGCTAGGCATTGCAGTATGTGTTCACGACGATTAATTTTTGGGCTTACAGCCATTGCAGTATCCTTGCTCAATATCGATGCTGGTTATTTAGTGCCAGAATGGCCAAATCCACCTTCACCACGATCTGAGCTGTCGAACTCATCAACGAGTTTGAATTGTGCTTGTACCACAGGTACAAACACGAGTTGTGCGAGACGATCACCAATTTCTAAAGTGAATGGGGTATCGCTGCGGTTCCAGCAAGAGACCATCAAGGGGCCTTGATAATCTGAATCGATAAGCCCAACCAGATTTCCGAGTACGATACCGTGTTTATGGCCAAGGCCTGAACGGGGCAGGATCACGGCGGCTAGGCCTGGGTCTGCCACGTGGATGGCGATGCCAGTAGGGATTAATTGAGTCTCACCCGGGGCTATCGTCATTGTGGTATCTATCATGGCGCGAAGATCCATTCCCGCACTGCCTGGTGTGGCATAGGCGGGCAGGGGAAATTCAGAGCCAATACGGGAATCGAGGATCTTTAATTCAATCGGTGTTTTCATTTATTTTGTTTTTTCTTTCACTATCAACGAAAGTAATTGCCGAGCCAACGTGAGCTTATCGGTGGCAGGCAAATCTTGACTACCCTGCGGCCAGAATATACGCAGGGCATTGGCATCGGCATTAAAGCCCAGACCAGCAACGGATACATCGTTTGCGGCGATCATATTCAAATTTTTGCGTTTGAGTTTATCGCGGGCGTAGGTTTCTACATCATGGGTTTCGGCGGCAAATCCCACCACAAAAGGACGGTTTGCCAAGCTTGCGACCGTCGCTAAGATATCAGGATTCCTCACCAGCGCAAGTTGCATTTCTTCGGCGGACTTTTTGATCTTACAGTCCGCAATATCGCTGACGCGATAGTCGGCAACCGCGGCGCAGCCGATAAAAATATCTTTTTTATCAACATTATCCATCACAGCATCGAGCATGTTTTGCGCCGATTCAACATTGATTCGCGTCACCCCTTCAGGCGTGGCTAAATTTACTGGTCCTGCGACCAAGGTCACAGCGGCGCCCATCTCGGCGGCGGCTTTCGCTAAGGCGAATCCCATCTTGCCTGAGCTGTGATTAGAGATATAACGTACCGGATCAATTGCTTCGCGGGTTGGCCCTGCGGTAATGAGCACCGACTGGCCTGCTAGGGGCTGTGAGGAGACATCTTTTGTTGCAAAAAAGTCTGTTGCCAGCTCGGCAATCTCAAGCGGTTCGAGCATACGGCCGGGGCCGACTTCGCCGCAGGCTTGGCTGCCACTGGCGGGGCCCCACAGGGTATAACCGCGGCCTTGTAAACTGGTTAAATTGGCTTGGGTGGCCTCATTGCGATACATCTGCTGATTCATCGCAGGGCACAGGGCTATTGGCGCTTCGGTCGCAAGGCAAGTGGTGGTGATAAGCTCATCCGCCATGCCCGCATTAATACGGGCCAGCAAATTCGCCGTGGCAGGTGCGATAATCACTAAATCCGCCCAGCGCGCCAGCTCGATATGGCCCATTGCCGCTTCGGCAGCGGGATCGAGTAAACTTGATGCCACGGGATGGCCTGATAAGGCTTGCAGAGTGAGTGGGGTAATAAATTCCATGGCGCTCTGGCTCATCACCACACGCACATCAAAGCCGCGTTCTTTTAAGCGGCGTACTAAATCCGCACTTTTGTAGGCCGCAATGCCGCCACCAATACCCAGTAGGACGTTTTTCGTTATCAGGCTCACAGACATAATCCGAGATTGAAATAATGTTGCCAACCATACCACAAAGCGACTAATTGGCGTGACTGTCCCAGTTCAAAAAATCTCGTCCATACTTGTTTAAAGTAAAAATTCGCGCTGACAGGGAGGTCGTATGGCGATTAAGGATTGGCCCGAGGGCGAAGGCCCGCGGGATAAATTATTAGTAAAAGGCGCTGCTCATCTCTCGGATGCAGAATTACTGGCCGTGTTACTGCGAAATGGGTTGAGCGGATTGAATGCAGTCGACCTTGCACGCTCACTGATCCATGAATTTGGTGGATTAAGAAGCTTACTTTGCGCACCAAAGCATCAGGTGTGTCGACTTCCGGGCGTGGGACCTGTAAAATACGCCCAGCTTCAAGCCGCGGCTGAATTAGCGAGGCGTGTGGCACAAGAAAACCTGCAGAGAGGTCAGGTTTTGACAAATCCCGATTTAACTCGGGATTATTTAATGAGACAATTAGCTGACCGCTCCTATGAAGTGTTCGCAATTTTGCTGCTGGATAGCCAGCATAGAGTGATTCAATTCGTCGAATTATTCCGCGGAACAATAGATTCAGCTTCGGTGTATCCACGTGAAGTGGTGAGCCTAGTGCTGGAGAAAAAGGCTGCTGCCGTCATAGTGTGTCACAATCATCCGTCTGGTATTGCCGAGCCCAGTCAGGCTGACAGACGAATAACTGAGCGATTAAAAAATGCGTTAGCAACCATAGACGTATCCTTACTGGACCATATGGTTGTTGGTGATCGAGAGATAGTTTCCTTCGCGGAACGAGGCTGGATTAATTAATCTAACGCTTGATCTTACCTCTATGATCGTGTATAAAATGCGCCCTCTTTGTGCCTCGGGCGACGGCCATACGAGGTACATTAATGCTCGAGCGTTAAAATTGTTTTTTGGAGAAGACTGACATGTCAAGAGTATGCCAAGTTACTGGCAAGAAGCCGATGGTTGGTAACAACCGTTCGCACGCAAAAAACGCGACCCGTCGTCGTTTTTTACCTAACCTGCAAAACCACCGTTTCTGGTTAGAAGAAGAAAAACGTTTCGTACAGTTACGTGTATCTACTAAAGGTATCCGTCTGATCGATAAGAAAGGTATTGAAGTTGTTGTTGCTGAACTTCGTGCCCGTGGCGAAAAGGTGTAATAGATCATGGCTAAAGCTAAAGGTAATCGTGAGAAGATCAAATTAGTTTCTACAGCTAAAACTGGTCACTTCTACACAACTGAAAAAAACAAGCGTAACATGCCAGAAAAAATGGAAATCAAAAAATTTGATCCAGTTATTCGTCAGCACGTTATCTACAAAGAAGCAAAAATCAAGTAATCCTTGTTTAGTGTTTCGAGAAAAGCCCCTTATCTAAGGGGCTTTTTTTTGGGCTTTTTTCGGCTTCTCGTCATCAAGTTGAGATAAATCTGTCCCATACTCGGCAGTGCTGCGAAATCGCATTTGGTTAAAAAAATGTGATTATTTATCCAAAATGCATTTTTTTGAAAATATAAGCACTTTATTGTATTAAAACCGCATTTTAATGAGAATAAATTCTTTATTGGTGAATTAAGATGCAATATTATACGCGTGATTTAGTCATTCATTCCTGGTGTGCCATATCGGCTTTGCCAGCTCAAATATGAGGTGTAAACAACGCGTGCGTACCACTGAACTGGTTGATGGATTTCGTCATTCTGCCCCTTACGTCAATGCCCATAGAGGGAAAACCTTTGTGGTGATGTTGGGTGGCGAGGCTTTAGCACAAAATCAATTTCGCGGCATATTAAATGACGTGGCCCTGTTGCACAGTTTAGGCATTAAAGTGGTGTTAGTGTATGGCGCGAGGCCGCAAATCGATGCGGCATTAGCGGCCAATGGGATTGAACCCGCCTACCACGAAGGTGTACGTATCACCGATGAAGACTCACTCAAAGTGATCAAGCAGGTCGCGGGTGCATTGCAGTTTGATATCACCGCACGTTTATCGATGAGTCTAAGTAATACGCCGATGCAAGGCGCGCAAATTAACTTAGTCAGCGGTAACTTTGTGATCGCCCAGCCTCTGGGGGTCGATAATGGCATCGATTTTTGCCTAAGCGGCAAAGTGCGCCGTATCGATACTCAAGGGCTTAAGCGTCAGCTCGATAACCACTGTATCGTGTTGATGGGGCCGATTGCCGCATCCGTCACTGGCGAAAGTTTTAACCTCACGGCCGAAGAGATTGCCACTCAGGTTGCGATCAAGCTTAAGGCCGACAAGATGATTGGCTTTAGTTCGCAAAACGGCATCCTAGATCGCAATGGCGATGTGATTGCCGAATTAATGCCAAATGATGCGCAAAACATTCTGACTAAGCTCGCTGAGCAAGGTTCGGCCTGTATTGGGACTATGGCCTTCCTCAAGGCGAGTATCGATGCGTGCCGCAATGGTGTGCCCCGTTGTCATTTGGTCAGTTACCTCGATGACGGTGCTTTGCTGCAGGAGTTGTTCTCCCGTGAAGGCATAGGTACGCAAATCGTGACAGAAAGCGCTGAGCGTCTGCGCCGGGCATCGATTAGCGATATTGGCGGCATATTGAATTTAATTCGTCCTCTGGAAGAACAAGGCATTTTAGTGCGCCGGAGTCGTGAGCAGCTTGAGATTGAGATCGAGCAGTTTATGTTGATTGAGCGAGACGGCTTAGTCATTGGCTGCGCGGCCCTGTATCCCTTTGAAGAGGATAACGCAGGGGAGTTTGCCTGTTTGGTGGTGCATCCGGATTATCGCGATGCGGATAGGGGCAGTCTGCTGCTGAAAAACATCATAGGTCAGGCGCGTCATCGGGGTTATTCCCGTTTGTTTGCCTTGACTACCCGCAGCATTCACTGGTTCTTAGAACATGGCTTTGTGATCGAAGATGTGGAGGCCTTACCGCAGAAGAAAAAGCAGCTGTATAACTACCAGCGCCGCTCTAAAATTCTCGCCCTCGATCTTTAAGCTTTTAACGCTTGATAAGATGCCAGCCTAGTGCTGGCATTTTTGTTGACATAATATGTCTTTGTTGGCAGATTAAGCTTTTCTTCCTTAAGGACTGCCCACCATGGTGACTCAGTTTTTCTCCCTCGCGCCTCTGACTCAAACTTCAATTTTAAGCTTTATTATCTTGTTGTTAGGTTTAGCAGGCGTACTGTGGATGTTGTGGGTTAAACCTATGCCGAAAGTGGCTAAATCGGCGAGCTTAGGCATCTTGTTAGTGATGATTGGCGGATTTTCTTGGGTGTTTTATCAATCCCATAATGCTGAAATCGCGCTAACCGACACCGAGCTAAAACTCGATATTCCCTACTATAAAGTGCAATTAGCGCGTTCAGAACTGTTAGTCGAGCAGGCGCGTCTTATCGACTTGAAGCAGGAGGCTGATTTAGCGCCCAGCTTTAAAACCAATGGCATAGGTATGCCAGGGTTTCAACTCGGCTGGTTTAATCTGAAGGGGAAAGGTAAGGCATTTGTGGCCGTGACGGATAAATCCGAGCTAGTGTTAGTGCCAACGACGCGAGGCTACAATCTGTTATTGTCAGTGCCCGAGGGCGAGAAGTTTATTAGCCAGCTACAAAAATAGCTGGTTAAGTAGAGGCTCACTTAACCAGTATTTTTGCAACTGTCGGTAGCGGCGTGATCTCATCACGCCGTTTTGCGTTTATAGGCCATATCGAAGGTGAACACCAACAGGGCGCTCCAGATAAAGCCGAAGGTGATGCTCTTCTCTGCATCGAAGGGTTCATTGAATAAGGTTACCGCGAGGATAAACATAATACTCGGGCCGATATATTGGAAAAAGCCGAGCATAGACAATGGAATGCGTACCGCTGCACCGGCAAAACACAATAGTGGAATCGTGGTAACAATCCCGGCTGCCATCAACAATAAATTAAGGTGCCAATCGTTGGTCAGCATATTCGCCGTGGCGCTATCTAAGGTCGCAACCAGATAAACCAATGCGACCGGTAGCAGGATGGCGGTTTCGACTAGCAGACCCGATTTTGCATCCACATTGACCTTTTTACGCAGCAGCGCATATACCCCGAAGGTGCCCGCTAAGGCAAGGGAGACAATAGGGATTGAGCCGAATGAGACTAATTGGATCAGCACGCCAGCACTCGCCAGCGCGACGGCAAACCATTGCAACTTACGTAATCTTTCACCTAAAAACAGCATGCCGAGCAGTACATTCAGTAGGGGGTTAATAAAGTAACCCAAGCTGGCATCCAGCATATGATCGTTATTCACAGCCCAGATAAAAATCAACCAGTTGGCTGCAATTAATAGGGAGGTGATGGTGAGTACGAGTAGCTGTTTGGGCTGTTTAAACAGCTGGCGCAGTTTTCCAAAGCCACCGATAAACAGCATGATGATCACCATAAACACAAATGACCAGATCACCCGATGCAGTAAAATTTCGGTCGCCGAAACATGGTGGAGTAGTTTGAAATATAAGGGCGCAAATCCCCAAATACAGTAAGCACTGACGGCAAGTAGGATCCCTTTGCGGTATTCGTTATCAGGCATGAGACATCTTCGAAGGACAACAGGACGGCGATTGTAGGAGGCTATGGGAATTGACTCAAGGTGTGTGCGGTCGCCTTTTTCGTTACAGGATGTCTCTAATGACCAGTGCTCAACAAAAAGAAGAGGGGAAACACCTGAATAATCAAAGTGTTTCCCTTTAGCTTATCGATGGTGAATGCGGTAAAAAATTTCTAAAAAACGAGGTGTGACAACGGACTAGCCAACCATATAAGTGCCTGTGCCGAAGGCGATATGAGTTCCTTGCTCGTTGTGAAGTTCCATGCGACACACTGAGACGCGATTGCCTGCACGGATCACGCTGCCCGTGCCAGTGAAAACCTGTCCACGCCCGGGGCGCAGGTAATCGACGCGCATATCGATTGTGCCTAAGGTTTGTAGCCGTTGCTGTAACTCCTCAACCGTCCAATCATCACGGCTAGCAACCAGTCCTGCAAAGGCGGTGAGCCCGCCTACCACGTCGAGCACTGTAGCCGTGACACCGCCGTGGAGAATTTGTTGGTGAATATTGCCAATGAGCTCTGGCTTCATATTGATCACCACTTCGACGCCATCTATGTCGTAGCGCTTGATATCCAGACCCAATAAATTATGAAATGGCACATGCTGGTCAAACACTTCGGCAACACGTTTGAGTACTTCGGCTTGAATTGGGTTTGTCATGCTGTTCGTCCTTGTAGGCTGTAGGGCTTCTTAGAATAGGGTCGAAGCATGCGTAATGGCATTCGACTTAGAGCAATTAATCTACAGCCAAGCCTATGCCTAATGCAACTTAAGCCGCTGTGCGAGTAAATCGTCTTAGGCGTTATGATGAGTCGTGGGAACAGGCTAAGTCTACCCCATTAGTTGTTAGCGCAGGATCAGTTTGGACAAGATGGCGCAAGACAGGAGCGTTTCTGTCCTTTAGAATAGGCGCCCTTACTTTTTAGCTAGAAGATCCATGGAAACTCAGTTACTCGACATACATGATGATCCGCTGTCGCAACGCCTAGCGCAGGTGTTTGGTTACCGTGACTTTAGGGACGGTCAGCGCGAGGTTATCGAACGTGTATGCAGTGGTGAGGACTGCCTTGTGATCATGCCCACTGGCGGCGGTAAGAGTCTGTGTTACCAGTTGCCTGCACTGCTGATGCCTGGCATTACTATCGTGGTATCACCACTGATTTCATTGATGAAAGATCAGGTCGATAGCCTGTTGCAGACGGGTGTTAATGCCGCCTATTTAAACTCATCGCAGCCGCGGGAACAAAGTTTAGAGGTGCTTAGGCAGTTGCATAGAGACGAGCTAAAACTGTTGTATGTGTCTCCTGAGCGGTTGCTGACGGCCGATTTTATCGAGCGCATGCGCTCCCTGCCGCTATCCATGTTTGCCATTGACGAGGCGCACTGCATCAGTCAATGGGGACACGATTTTCGTCCCGAATATGCCGCCCTTGGCCAGTTAAAGCAGTTATTTCCCCATGTACCTATGATGGCGCTCACCGCCACAGCGGATCAGGCGACACGGCAAAATATTTGCGAGCGCCTAGGGATTAATCCTTTTAAATTACTATCGAGTTTCGATCGACCCAATATTCGCTATACGGTTGCCGAAAAACTCAATGCCGCTAATCAGTTACGACAGTTTTTACTGCAACAAAATGGCAGTAGTGGCATTGTCTACTGCAGCAGTCGACGCCGTGTGGATGAGGTGGCAGAAAGACTCACCCTGCAAGGGTTTCATGCTAAGGCATACCATGCGGGCATGACACCACAAGAGCGCGGTGAAGTGCAGGATAGTTTCCTTAAAGATCAAATTGATATCGTCGTTGCCACCGTGGCCTTTGGCATGGGGATTAACAAATCTAACGTGCGCTTTGTGGTCCATTACGATATCCCGAAGAGCATCGAAGCCTATTATCAAGAAACTGGCCGAGCGGGCCGTGATGGACTCGAGGCCGAAGCTTTTATGCTGTTTGATCCTGCCGATATTGGTCGAGTGCGCCATCTTATCGAGCAATCTGAGCCAGGGCCGCAGCAGCAGGTGGATTTCCATAAACTCAATACCATGGCTGCATTTGCTGAAGCGCAAACCTGTCGCCGCCAAGTGTTGCTGCATTACTTCGATGAAAGCGCGTTAGAGCCCTGCGGCAACTGCGATATTTGTCTCGACCCACCTAAGCGTTATAACGGCACTGAGGATGCGCAGAAGGTACTTTCTTGCATTTATCGGCTCGGGCAACGCTTTGGTATCAATCACTTGATTGAAGTATTGCGTGGCTCCAAGGGTGCCGCAATTGTCGACAGAGGACACGATAAACTCAGCACTTGGGGCATAGGCAAAGACAAAAGCCATGAATATTGGTTGAGTGTTATTCGTCAGCTCATCCATTTGGGACTGGCGAGCCAAGATATTACTCGGGGCTCATCCATCACCTTAAATCCTTCGTCAAGACCGATCCTTAAGGGCGAGGTGGCGCTAATGTTGGCAGAGCCGCGTATTCAACTGACGAACATTAAGCGCAAAGTCACTCAATCGCGAGCACCGCTGAATTACGACCGCAAACTGTTTGCGAGGCTAAAAGCCCTACGTCGCACGATTGCAGAGGAGCAGGATGTACCGCCATATTTGGTGTTTAACGATGCGACCTTAGCGGAAATGGCGGCCATGATGCCTACCAGTCCCGGTGAGATGTTGGCAGTTAACGGGGTCGGTGAGCGCAAACTCAGCCGATTTGGCAACGATTTCCTCGATGAGATAGCCGCTTATTTAGCGGGGGAATAATCACTTTGCGGATCGCTCACCTTGAGTTTGCCTAACTGGTTAATGCTCGCGCGTTTCACCAGAGAATCCAAAGTATCAAACTGCTGCATCACTGCAATTCCAATGTTCACCTTGTGCGTACCCTGCCACATTTGGATGGTCGGCGTTATCTGGCTAACGACCTTCTGTGCGCCGACTGCAGAGGTATAGGGCAGCACAATAACGATGTCATCTATCGAATAACGCAGCAGTGTGTCCTGCTCACGTAGCTTGTCTTGCAGCTTATCTAGTAAGGGGGGCAGGTCGACTTGGCGTATTTGACTGGCATTAAACAGCAATAATGACAGCGGATAAGCCCCTTGTTTGGCACTGTGCAGTGTCAGCTCAAGTTGCTCCAGTGGAGGAAGATCAGGGGAGGTCGTATTGGACGCTGGCGCGCGGTTATTTTGTTTATCGATGAAATACCAGATCGCGCCCCCGAGAAGCCCCATAGCGACTAAAAATAGTGTGCTGTAGGCCCAGTCGACATTGAGTTCACTCAACAATGAGACATTATGGTGTTGTTGTTCATCGTCGTTGAGTTGCTGTAAACCTTGCTGATTTAACCTGGCTTTGAACTGCAAAATCCGAGTGTTATTCATCGACTCGTTGGCCTGCTCCGCGGCATCGAAACGCTTTTGGACAAACTCATAGGCGAGTTTGTAGTTGCCGTGAGTTTGATAATAATCGCTTAAAATGCCATAAAACCACTTTAGATCAGAGTATTGCTTTAATGACTCTCCCTGCTCTATGGCGGAGTTCATAAGGGCTAACGCCGCTTCATCTCTATGTTGTGCAAACCGGATCTGTGCCAATAAACGGGTCGAGCGCATCATCGCTGCCCGTTGGTTTTGCAGCTTAAAAGTGTTCATGGCAATGGAGATGTATTCTTCGGCAGTGTCCATTCGTCCCTTATCGAGGGCGATTGAAGCCAAAATGGCATAACTATAGGCGAGTTCGAGTGGCGAACCGATTTCTGGCAGCAGAGTTTTGGCTTGTTTTTCTAATTGGTCGCTGTAATCGCGTTCGCCATTATCCAGTGCGATACGGGCGGCGTTACGCAGTAATTCGTGCCTTACTTTTCCTTTGGCATCTTCACTTTTTAATGCCAACTTAGTGTAATACATAGCTTGGGGTAAGTCGTTAGTAGAATAGAGTAAATTCCCCATAGCTGCGTAGACATAGGCCTGTGGTGGCCACACCCAATTTTGGGTTTGCGAATTGATATCGGGATAGATATCGATAGCGATACGTAGATCTTCGATGGCAGAGGAAAAGTTATCCGTATTGGTATCGAGTTGACCCCTGAGCCTGAGTGCATCGATGAGTGCTTGGGGTTGCTGATAACGTCTGGCCAGAGTAATAGCGGAGTCGAGTAGGGGTAAGGCTTCTTGAATGTTGTCGTAGTTCAGATTGGCATCTGCCTGACAATTCAGAAAATAGGGACGTGCCTGATCGAGTTTTAGCTGTTTAGCGCTGGCCTCGCCGAGTTGGGCAAGGTTGATTGCAGCTTCATTTTCCCCTAGTTGCAACAAACTTTGGCATTTGAGCATGCTAAGGCGCAGTCTATTAATATCGTTATATTTATCAGTTTCTTGCAGTTTTTCTAAAGCGGTGATTTGCGCAAATGCCTTAGTGGGATACTGGTAAACTTGCTCAGTGAGCGCATCTAAATCTAACTGGTCGTTAGCACTGACCCATAAAGGGCAAAGCCATAACAACAGGCTTAGCGCTAAGACACGAAAATCCATTTTTTGCTCCATACCCTAAATTGATTCAACTATCCGTAACCGCGGGCGAGGATTATAACGTGTATCAAGGTTTTTTTGCATAAAAAATGATTTTTTTGTTTAAATTTTGAGTTGTCGCATTTTGTAGATTTTTCTCTACCAACAAGGGATTAATCGGGTTCACAGTTACGGTTAATCCCCCTGTTTTGCTATTTTGCAGCAAATAACTCGCAGAACATGAAAAAAATTGGGGTTGACACACTTAGGCAAGCGAGTTAAATATTAACCGTCCTTATTTTGAGCCAATAGAATAAATATTTAATTTAAATGAATAGAATTAGCAGCAAACTCGACCTCCTCCTTCTCTCTCTCGCGCCACAAACGCGGAGGTCTTAGTGTTGCTCGCTCGATAGATAGGCAAAGCATTCACAAACCCCGCACCAATGTTGCGGGGTTTTTTGTATCTGAATACGGCAAAAGTTAAATAATGAACGGTGACGTTCCATGGAGAAACGAGATGTCTAACAGAGTAATTATATTTGATACCACCTTACGTGATGGCGAGCAGGCGTTAGCGGCAAGCCTGTCGGTCAAAGAAAAGTTACAGATCGCCATGGCGTTAGAACGTCTCGGTGTGGATGTGATGGAAGTGGGGTTCCCTGTGTCATCACCCGGTGATTTTGAGTCGGTACAGACCATTGCCCGTACCATCAAAAATAGCCGTGTGTGCGCCTTATCCCGCGCCTTGGAAAAAGATATCGATGCCGCAGCCCAGGCATTATCCGTTGCCGAACAGTTCCGTATTCATACCTTTATCTCCACCTCCACTATCCATGTGGAGAGCAAGTTAAAACGCTCATTCGAGCAAGTGTTGGAGATGGCGGTAGGCGCGGTGAAATATGCCCGTAGGTTTACCGATGATGTGGAGTTTTCCTGCGAAGATGCGGGACGTACGCCAATTGATAACCTGTGCCGTATGGTGGAAGCGGCGATTCATGCGGGCGCTCGTACCATCAATATCCCAGATACTGTGGGTTACACAGTGCCAAGCGAGTTTGGTGGCATTATTCAAACCCTGTTTAATCGCGTACCGAATATCGACCAAGCCATTATTTCGGTTCACTGCCATGATGACTTAGGCATGTCGGTCGCCAATTCGATTACCGCCGTGCAGCATGGCGCCCGCCAAATCGAATGTACCATGAACGGTATTGGTGAGCGTGCGGGTAACTGCTCCCTCGAAGAAATCGCCATGATCTTAGCGACGCGTAAGAATCTGCTGGGAGTTGAAACTGGGATCAACGCCAAGGAGATCCACCGCACGTCGAATCTAGTCAGCCAGTTATGCAATATGCCGATCCAGTCGAATAAGGCGATTGTGGGGGCCAATGCCTTTACCCACTCTTCGGGTATTCACCAAGATGGCATGTTAAAGGCGCAAAATACCTATGAAATCATGACGCCAGAGAGCATTGGCCTAAACCGAAACAACCTGAATATGACTTCGCGCTCCGGCCGCCATGTGATTAAGCATCGCATGGAGGAAATGGGCTACAGTGAGCAGGATTACAATCTGGACGCCCTGTACGAACAGTTTTTACATTTGGCCGATAAAAAGGGCCAAGTCTTTGATTACGACTTAGAAGCCTTAGCCTTTATGGAGGCGCAGGCGGCGGAAGATAACTTCTATCAATTACAGCAGTTAGTGGTGCAGTCCGACTCCACCGAAGGCGTTGCTACGGCCACTGTGCGCATCGATGTCGGCGGTGAAATTAAAACCGAAGCCGCGACTGGTAATGGTCCCGTCGATGCCGCCTATAACGCCATTGCCCGTGCGACGGACCGTCGTATCGATATCATCAGCTACAAATTGGGCGCCAAGGGCGAGGGGCAAAATGCCTTGGGCCAAGTCGACATTACCGCGGTTTACCATGAGCAAAATTTCCACGGTGTCGGGTTAGCGACCGACGTGGTTGAGGCATCAGCCCGTGCGTTAGTGCACGTGATGAACCTGACATGCCGCGCCGATAAGGTCGCAGATTACAAACAGAATATGCATAAAAACAGAGAGCTGGGCGGCGTATAGCCCAAGCGATATTGAGCATAAAGTTTTCACATTGAAGGAGTGAGCGGGCGTATGAGTTATCAAATTGCAGTATTAGCCGGTGATGGGATTGGGCCAGAAGTTATGGCCGAGGCGCGTAAGGTGTTAAAGGCGGTTGAGGCACGTTTTGGTCTTAATATTGAATACACTGAATATGATGTCGGCGGTATCGCCATCGACAACCATGGTTGTCCTTTGCCTGAGGCAACACTGAAGGGCTGCGAGGCGGCCGATGCCATTCTGTTCGGCTCTGTCGGTGGTCCTAAATGGGAAAAACTGCCGCCCAATGAACAGCCCGAGCGTGGTGCTCTGTTGCCGCTACGGGGTCACTTCGAACTGTTTTGTAACCTGCGCCCAGCTAAATTGCATGATGGTTTAGAACATATGTCACCGCTGCGCAGCGATATTTCCGCTAGAGGCTTCGATGTTCTCTGCGTGCGTGAGTTAACGGGTGGGATCTACTTTGGTAAACCTAAGGGGCGCCAAGGTGAAGGTGAGAGCGAAGAAGCCTTCGATACCATGCGTTACAGCCGCCATGAGATTGCCCGTATCGCCCGCATCGCCTTTGAAGCTGCCCGCGGCCGCCGTAAAAAAGTCACTTCGGTCGACAAGGCAAACGTCTTAGCTTGCTCAGTATTGTGGCGCCAAGTGGTAGAAGAAGTGGCGGTGGATTTCCCCGATGTTGAACTGGAACACATCTATATCGACAACGCGACCATGCAGTTGCTGCGCCGCCCCGATGAGTTTGACGTTATGCTGTGCTCTAACTTGTTTGGCGACATTCTATCGGACGAAATCGCCATGTTGACCGGCTCTATGGGCTTGTTGTCTTCGGCGAGCATGAATAGCACTGGCTTTGGTTTGTTTGAACCCGCGGGTGGCAGCGCGCCGGATATCGCGGGTAAGGGCATCGCTAACCCGATTGCACAAATTTTGTCGGCGGCACTGATGCTGCGCCACAGCTTAAAGCAAGAAGAGGCGGCAAGCGCGATCGAACGTGCCGTCAGTAAAGCGCTGAATTCTGGTTATTTAACTGGTGAGCTATTAAGTAGCGACCAACGCCATAAGGCCAAATCGACAGTCGAAATGGGCGACTTTATCGCCGATGCAGTTAAGGCAGGTGTGTAATGACGACTCCTTCAACATCAACCGCTCCGAAAACCCTGTATCAAAAAGTATGGGATGCCCATGTTGTGGCCACCCCAGAGGGCGAAGCGCCGATTATTTATGTCGACAGACATTTAGTTCACGAAGTGACATCGCCTCAAGCTTTTAGTGGCTTAAAAGTGGCGGGGCGTAAGTTACGCGCCCCAGAAAAAACCTTCGCGACCATGGATCACAACACGTCGACACGCAGTGCCAGCCTCGATGCCTTAAGCCCGATGGCACGCACTCAGGTCGAGACCTTGGCGCAAAACTGTAAAGACTTCGGCGTGCGCTTATATGACATTCACCATCCTAATCAAGGGATTGTGCATGTGATGGGGCCTGAGCTTGGCATTACCTTACCCGGCACCGTCATTGTGTGTGGTGATTCCCATACGGCGACTCACGGTGCCTTTGGCGCCTTGGCTTTCGGTATCGGCACTTCCGAGGTGGAACATGTGCTGGCGACGCAAACCCTGCGCCAATTAAAAGCCAAGACCATGAAAATCGAAGTCCGTGGTCAGGTCACCGATGGCGTCACCGCGAAAGATATCGTGCTGGCGATTATCGGTAAGATAGGTATGGATGGCGGTACTGGCTATGTAGTTGAGTTTTGTGGTGAGGCTATTGAAGCACTGTCGATGGAAGGGCGCATGACTGTCTGCAATATGGCGATTGAAATGGGCGCTAAGGCGGGCATGGTTGCGCCGGATCAAACCACTTTTGATTACCTAGAGGGTCGTGAGTTTGCACCAAAGGGCGAAGATTGGGCAGAGGCCGTCGCCGCTTGGAAGGCGCTGAAAACCGATGTCGGTGCTGAGTTTGATGCCACCGTCGTGTTGGATGCGGCCGATATCGCGCCGCAATTGACTTGGGGCACCAACCCTGGACAAGTGGTTGCCATCGATGCGCCTGTGCCTAATCCTGCCGATGAGGCAAATCCAACGATTCGCGCCAGCATGGAAAAAGCGCTGGATTATATCGGCTTGACCGCAGGCACGCCGATGACAGACGTCGCGATTAATAAAGTCTTTATTGGTTCTTGCACTAACTCGCGGATTGAAGATTTACGCAGCGCGGCGAAACAGGCCAAAGGGCGTAAAGTGGCGTCGGGCGTTACGGCAATCGTAGTACCGGGCTCTGGCCAAGTGAAGGCGCAGGCCGAGGCCGAAGGTTTAGATAAAATCTTTATCGAGGCCGGATTCGAATGGCGTTTACCGGGTTGCTCTATGTGTTTGGCGATGAACGATGACAGATTAGAAGCGGGCGATCGCTGCGCCTCGACCAGTAACCGTAACTTCGAAGGGCGCCAAGGTCGTGGTAGTCGCACTCATTTGGTGAGTCCAGCGATGGCGGCTGCGGCGGCAATTGCAGGGCATTTTGTCGATATCCGTAAACCTTACTAACCGTAATCCCAAGAGGAGAAGTTAATGCAACCTTTTACTAGCCATACCGGGCTTGCGGTCATGATCGACAGCGCCAATATCGATACCGATCAAATTATCCCAAAGCAATTTTTATCTAAGGTGACGCGGGATGGATTCGGCGTGCACTTATTCCACGACTGGCGTTATCTCGATGATGCCGGGGATGTGCCTAATCCTGATTTTACTCTAAACAAACCTCGCTATCGCGGTGCGTCGATTTTGCTGGCTCAGGAAAACTTTGGCTGTGGCTCTAGCCGTGAGCATGCTCCGTGGGCACTGGCGGATTTTGGCCTGCGCGCCATTATTGCCCCGAGCTTTGCCGATATTTTTTATGGCAACTCCATCAACAACGGTTTGTTGCCGGTGAAGCTGAGCGCGAATGAAGTGCGTCAGTTAATGGATGAGGTGGCGAGCGAAGAAGGCGCACAAATCACCGTGGACTTAACGACTTGCAAGGTGATATCGCCTTCTGGAGCTGAATTTAGCTTTACACTGGCCGAGTCGGCGCGACATAAATTGCTGAATGGCTTAGATGCTATTGGATTGACCTTGTCCCACGGGACGCAGATAGGTGAGTACGAAGCAAACATTCCTAGCTGGCGCCGCTAAGCATTCGGCGAACACTTGTACCTTAACGTAAGTTAATCTTAAACGCCTAGTTCGAAAACTAGGCGTTTTTGTTATCCATGTTTAATCGGATAACTATAATTTATTGTATTTATTGGATTAAATTAAGAGAAGCATTCCTTGTATCGCAACCAAAATAAACACTAGTGATTTATGCTGAATTTTAATGGTTAAAATGGCTTACAAGTGTTTATAGTGTTTTTTGGTGTTAATTATTTGTTTTTTAAATTTATTTTTCAGTTTTTATTATCTGCATTAAAATATGTTCAGCAAATAAAGTGCTGCATTTCTGCTGGATTTTCTTGTTTTAAAAGTGATTTATCTCACTAAAAATATTGAATGTCTTTTAATAACTAGTTTTTTTATCTGTTTTGTTCCCGCTTGTTGCAAACATCTTCTGCATCGGTAAACTCCCCTGCATTCAATCTGGAGTGTTTGCTCTATTTTGTGTGAACGCCATTGTGACCAAGTTACTGGCACAGATAACAATAATATTTTCTGAGAATAACAATGCAAAAACGTCTTCTGACTTTGGCTGTGACTGCAGCCTTATTAAGCACAACGACTCAAGTCCATGCAGCGGGTTTCCAACTGGCCGAATACTCAGCGACTGGCTTAGGCCGCGCCTTCGCCGGTGAAGCCGCAATTGCCGATAACGCTTCAGTTCAGGGGCGCAACCCAGCGATGCTGACCTATTTAGAAGGTCGTCAGCTGTCTGCTGGTGGTATCTATGTTATGCCTAACGTGGATGTTAAAGGTGATGTGAGCCTAAGCTCGCCATTACTTGGCCCAAATCCAATCGTGATGAACGGCGATGCCATCGATGTGGCTGATGATGCATTAGTGCCTAACTTCTACTATTCCAATCAGTTAAATGACCAATGGACTTGGGGTCTGGCCGTTAACTCTAACTATGGTCTGTCAACCGAGTTACCTAAAACTCACGCCGCGGCGATTTTTGGTAATAAAACTGCCGTTACTACAGTTGAGTTCAACCCTAACATCGCTTACCGCGTGAATGATGCTGTCAGCGTTGGTGGTGGTGTACGTATCGTTTACGGTGAAGGTGAAATCGGTGCTTCGTTACCTGGCTGGGTAGATAGCATCAAACCCAGTTTACCTGCACAAGTATCTGCAATGTTACCGCCGGGTGGCACTGAGCTGAAAAGCATGAAGGGCGACGACATTGGCTACGGTTGGCAACTCGGGACTAGCTGGCAAATCAACCCAGCCAACCGCGTGGGTTTAGCCTATCACAGCGGCGTTAAGTTTGAGTTAGATGGTCACGCTTCTGGTGTGATTTACGATGGTGGCCAAAATCTATCGATTGAAGGTTATATTCCACTTGAACTGCCTGCGTTTGCCGAGCTGTCGTCTTATCACCAATTAACGGATAATTGGGCAATGCATGCCAGCGTTAACTGGACCGATTGGAGCGTATTCGATCAGTTAGTGGCTTACTTCCCTGGTGAAGTTAAACCAAAGGGCGGCTTAGAATCTGACTTAGTGAAAGAAGAAAACTTTGAAGATAACTGGCGCTTTGCCTTAGGTACGACCTACCAAGTGAACAATGAATGGTTAGTGCGTGCGGGAGTGGCCTTAGACAAAACGGCTGCAGCCGATGAGTGGCGTACCACGACTATCCCTGACTCAGACCGTCTGTGGTTCTCTGTCGGTGCTGGTTATCAGGCGACTAAAAACCTGAATGTTGATTTCGCACTGACCTATATCCGTGCCACGGGTGATGCGCCAATCAACGAGCAGCAAAATCTGCTAAACCTCGCCACAGTAAGCTTCAACGGTGAAGCGAGCGGTGATGTTTGGTTAGCCGGTATCCAAATGAGCTACAAGATGTAAGCATCCAGCTTGATGAAAAAGCCCTGAATCTTCAGGGCTTTTTTGTGCCTAAAAGAACGTGGCCGGATACGCATTTGCCCGATGTTGGCTGGTCATGGCCGCCAATTGCGAATATATTCAAAGCATAATCAATGGAGCATTACGTTCTGCGCCATATCAATTGGGTGCAGGGTAAATAGGATAGGCGTGTGCAGAAAAAATATGTAGTGGCTTTAGACCAAGGCACAACCAGCTCACGGGCGATTGTGTTTGACCACGATGCCAATATTGTCAGTGTGTCACAGCGGGAGTTTACCCAGCTTTATCCAAATCCCGGCTGGGTGGAGCATGACCCGATGGAGATCTGGGCGAGCCAAAGTTCGGTGTTAATCGAATCCCTCGCCAGAGCGGGTATTCACAGCGATGAAGTGGCGGCCATTGGTATCACCAATCAGCGCGAAACCACCATTATCTGGGAAAAGGCCACAGGTAAACCCGTCTACAATGCCATTGTGTGGCAGTGTCGCCGCAGCTCAGAAATTTGTGAGCAACTCAAGGCGCAAGGCTTAGAAGATTATGTGCGGGAGAATACGGGTCTCCTGCTCGACCCTTATTTTTCAGGCACTAAGATCAAATGGATCCTCGATAATGTGCCGGATGCGCGCGCGAAGGCCAAACGAGGTGAACTCTTATTCGGCACGGTCGATACTTGGTTGCTGTGGAAACTCACCGAAGGCAAAGTGCATGTGACCGATCCCACCAATGCCGCCCGCACGCTGCTGTTTAATATCCACAGCCTAAGTTGGGACGCAACACTGCTCGAGGCACTCGATATTCCTGCAGCAATGTTGCCCGAAGTGAAACCTTCCTGCAGTGTCTATGGTACAACCCGTATTGCCGGTGAGGGCAGTGAAATTCCACTCGCGGGGATCGCGGGCGATCAACAGGCGGCGCTCTTTGGTCAGCTTTGTGTTGAGCCGGGAATGGCCAAAAACACCTATGGCACTGGCTGCTTTTTATTAATGAATACAGGCAATAAAGCCGTACGTTCATCCCATGGATTATTAACCACAGTAGCGGTAGGCGCCCAAGGTGAAGTGAATTACGCCCTCGAAGGCTCTGTATTTATGGGCGGCGCGACGATTCAATGGCTGCGGGATGAGCTGGGGTTGATTCGCGATGCCAGCGACACCGAATATTTTGCCTCTAAAGTTTCGGATACCAATGGCGTGTATTTAGTACCAGCCTTTGTCGGACTTGGCGCTCCCTATTGGGATCCTAATGCCCGTGGCGCACTGTTTGGGTTAACGCGCGGTGCTAACCGTAATCATATTATCCGCGCGGCATTAGAGTCGATTGCTTACCAGAGTAAGGATTTACTCGATGCCATGATTAAGGACAGTGGTGAGCGGCTAAAATCCCTAAAGGTCGATGGCGGCGCGGTTGCTAATGACTTCCTGATGCAATTTCAAGCGGATATCACCGACGTTGAAGTCTTAAGGCCGAGCGTGTGTGAGACCACAGCGCTTGGCGCAGCCTTTTTAGCGGGTCTTGCGGTTGGTTTTTGGACCTCAGTGACCGAACTTGAGCACAAGGCCTGTATCGATAAACACTTCAAACCGAATATTGATGCGAGTCAAAGAGAGTTGTTATATGCGGGCTGGCAAGATGCGGTGGCTAGAACCCGTTCTTAGTTTCTTTTAAACCTTGTCTCGTCCTAAGATAGGTTGACAGTTTTTAGGCCAGCTCCAGTAGCTGGCCTTTTCTATTGTGCACCTGATTAGGGGAGTCCATATTCAAACTCAGATGCGGTCTCATATTGTTGTATATTGCTATCGATTCTCTAACAAGTATCTTCAGCTCCGCAAATGTCCTACATCGGTGCAGTAAAAACTCCTGCTTCAGTATGCCATTCACTCTTTCTGCTAATGCATTTTGGTAGCAATCATAACCATCCGTCATTGACGGCTGGATTTGGCTCGCCTGAAGCGCATTCTGATAAACGGCTGAGCAGTACTGTAAACCTCTGTCTGAGTGATGCACTGCGTTGCCGATATAGCGTTTATCTTTGATGGCCATTTTTAACGCTTTCACCACACTCTCGGCTTTCATGTCTTTACTCACGTGATGACCGACTATCTTACGCGAACTGGCATCGGTGATCAGTGACAGGTAGTGCACACCTTGGTCTGACTCAAGATAGGTGATATCACTGACCAGTACATGCCCTGCATCATGCAGTCCTTCCTCTTTCAGCAGATTAGGATGCTTCTTCATCCAGTGCTTGCTGAACGTGGTTTTTGTGTAGCTTTTCTTCGGTTTAACCAGTAAACCTTCACTTCTCAAATAGGTAAAGAACCCATCTCGCCCGAGTTTAATATCGTGCTCAACCAGCTTGGATTTTATCAACGTGTAGAGCTTACGGGCCCCTAACCTTGGCATATATTTACGCCAGTACTGGACCCAGTCTTTGATAACCGATAGCTCAGCTCTACGACTTTCCATTCGAGCAACTGCCTGATAAATACCTTGCCTCGACATACCCGCAGCACGACATGCGGCAGCGAGGTTTATTTCTCCGTTGCCTTTTGCTTGCCAGACGTACCGGATAAGTACTTTTTTCTGAGGCCAGCTCCATATTCATTGTCCATGATATCAACCATGCCATTGAGGATTTGGTTACGCAGTTTCTCTTCTGCTAACTCACGTTCAAGGCGCTTGATCGTTTCGGCAGGGGTTTCTTTTGACTTAGTCATAAGGGGATGTTGAAAAGGTTTCGACCAATCGAGTCTACCATGTTTTCTAAGCCAAACGAGAACCGTTGAACGGCCTTGAATACCAAAATGGGTTTGGGCTTGTTTGTACGTCATTTCGCCTTTTTCAACACGCTCTACAACGCCTAATTTAAAGGCTAAGGTGTAATCTCGTTGTGTGCGCTTACGGCTTGAGTTAATTAATGTTGTCATAAAGAAATCCTCTTTATGTCAACGTATTTCAGGACGGGACACCTGAAACACATAAGGCGCACCTGAGGTTGCGCCTTATTCATTTAATCGCCGTAAGTTAAACTTCGATGTCGATTATGTGCTTGCTGGACGATAGTGCTGTGTCTGCGGTATCGTCGGTAACTTCGAGCACCACACCCTCTTTTAAATCTTGTTGTTTGTCCGATGCGCGGCGCTTTTTATTACGACTGGCGTTGTCGTTTTTGCGCCTTTCCCTGACTTTAACATCTAGCGTTGGGGGCAATTGTGACTGCGGGGTTTCATGGCTATCGGGCGCATTAGCAGTCGCACCGCTCACCTGATCGACGACCCGTTTGGGGGTTAATACGGGTTTTACTGGCTGTGCCAGCATAGCGTAAAGACTGTCCAATCCACTCATAGCGCCTCCTTGGTTTATGACCGCTTAACCTTTTATCGGCGGGAACTGCTTAATATTTAGACTATACGCCGATTTAAGCCTGTACGCGACACTCTCTAGTGCTTGGACTGTGGCCAATATCTGTGCTGGGCTTTGGTGGCTAACTCCAGTTTGCCAGGATGCGCCTCGTGTTGGCAGCTCAGGCGAATACCTTGTGCTAGCTCAGCGGCGGTGAGTTTATCCAGATCATAATCATTGGGGCTGGGCGCCTGCTCGACAAACCTGAGTTTACAGAGGCCGCAGCGTCCGCCACCGCCACATTGGGTTCTTAATCTTTCACTCTCTCGATTAATACTTTCTAAATAGCTGCCACTAAGGTCTGACAATTCGGCGAGCGGCTGAGCGTCTTGAGTAAAAAGCGTCAGTTTTCCACTGGTGTTTTTGCGTCTCAAGAACGGCAGCGATAACTGACCTTGATGGAATTTATGCCCAAGGATGTAAATCCCCGAAAGACCTAACAACAGCACGGCAATGCTGACAAGTTGTGCCAATAAGTTATTAAAATTGATGCCATTATTGGGAGCGTAGTCCATAAAATGCAGCATAAAGAGCAGATCCTTGAGAGCCGATTGGCGATTTTGGTGGGCCAGAACCGCACCCGAAGCGGTATCGATATAAATCCGCGTTCCAACTTCGTCCGCGGCTGTCAGCATAGCAACTGGGCCACTGGCGTCTAATGGCGTTTCGTCGGTGAGGATTTGCGGTGCGCTGAGTTCACCTGGGCCTGAGTAACTCTGTTTGGCAATAGCGAGTATCTCGGCATCATTCAAGGATAGCGGTTGGAGTGAGTCCGCCCAAAACCAGCGAGTTTGTTGAGTTGTGGTGAGCGCATATACGCCGCGTTCGAGCACTGAGGTTAGCTTAAGTTCGATAATGCCTTCTGCTTGATATTGTTGCAGCAGACTAGCAGTGGGGGCGAGAGATGTATTGGGACTCGCAGCTTTATGTGTGGTGCGATATGGGTTCGCATCCAAAAAACGCTCGTCAATCAGGTTAAAGGCGAGTCCTGTCACGACCCAAATTAATAATTGTAGGCCAACGATAAGCCCCAGCCATTTATGTATGGTTTGCAACATTAGGCTGATGGGATGTTTGGTGGCAGTGATGCTGGTATAGCGAAGTGTCGGGAGGCTCATACTCGTTCCTCACGATGTTTGGTTCTAAAACTGATATAAGTCAAGGTGATACCAAAGAGTGCCGTCAACAAGGTGAGACTGCTCATGAGTGTGAGTAAAGGATTGTTTACATTCTCTCGGGTTTCGTAGTCCATAATGTGCAGCATCCACATTACATCGAAGAGCCGCCAATAATCATGGCGGGCGCTGACCAGTTGCCCTGTGACTGCCGAGATATAGAGCGTCGAATGCATGGCATCGTCTAACGTCAGTTGCCAAACGGGGAGTGCGCGGGCTGGGATTTCACTCGGAGCGTTCTGCTCAATGAGGGTCGAGCCGATAAATTTAGCCTGACCCGTATAGACTCGCTGTGCGGCGTCGAGCGCCTGTTGTTTATCGAGCAGCGGTAATACTTCTCCCGTCTCACTGCTAAAGCGCTGCAATTTTCCCGCGACATAGGCGCGATAGTAGAGTGCGCCTTGATTAGCGTACAAACTAATATCCGTCGCGTCGGGATGTGCTTTGACTAAGTCCGTAAAGCTGAAGGCGGGCGCATCTACTTGATACATAGCCATGTTTGCTTTGTTTACCAGTGGCTTACCGCGAATAAATTCGATATCCATCCACACCATATAAGCGCCGGTGGCTAACCAAAGCAGCAATTGAATCGCGGTAAGTAGCGCAAACCACTTGTGCCAGGTTCGGATTTGAGTAGCTGTCATAGCGTTATTCTTTGAGTTAGTCCCGCGGGAGTTTTGATCTTCCTCGCAATCGTGAAATAAAGGCATCCCTAAATTGCAGAATAAATCCGCAACTGAAAATAAAATTTCAGCGATTTATGCTAGAAATTGACGCTCTATAAGCCAATGCGAATGTAAAAAATGAGTCTATTTTGTTGCCTCTTGTGAGTCCAGTGTGATTTTTCACACGGGAAAATCCCATATTTACAGAAACCCTGTGGCAAATATTTCATTGCAACTCCCTGAAAGCAAAAGGCTGCTGCTTTTTTGTTCGCTTTATATTCCCGTGGTTTTCGCCGTTTAGCCGATTTTCCGCTGATCTTTTTGTCAAAACTTTGTCGCTAAGTGATGGGCTCAACATGCTGCTAACCCGCTTGCCGACTGGCTTTATAAAAGGATCCCATCCCTTGACAATGCTTGTCTACTATCCCTAAACTTAGCATTTGTGGGAAATAGTGGATATTTGTGGATCAAAAATCAAAGGATAGGATGAATTAGCGTGTTTCGTGGAGCCAGTGCTATCAACTTAGATACAAAGGGACGGATCGCTATTCCAGTGCGATACCGCGAACCTTTGCAGCTAGAGCACCAAGGCCGCATCGTCATCACAGTTGATATTCAATCTGCGTGTTTACTCCTTTATCCCATCCATGAGTGGGAATTGATCGAAGCTAAGTTACTCAAGCTTTCAGATACCGACAAAACCCAACGGTCCCTTAAGCGCATGTTGCTGGGTTATGCCCATGAGGTGGAACTTGATGGTAACGGGCGCATATTACTGCCACCACCGCTAAGGCAATACGCCAATTTAGATAAGCGCATCATGCTGGTGGGACAGTTAAACAAGTTTGAGCTGTGGGATGAGCAAGCTTGGCTGCAGCAAATTGATGAGTGTCAGGAAACGATTCGAAGCGAGGAGCTCGCGAATAACGAGCGTCTGGCGGATTTTTCACTCTAACGAGTCGCATAACTAAATAAGAAGAGAGTAATGAGTCAAGAATTTGCCCATTTATCCGTTCTGCTCGAAGAAACGGTCGGCGGTTTGAACATTAAAGACGATGGCATCTATATCGATGGCACGTTCGGCCGCGGTGGTCATTCAAGACAAGTGCTGCAAAGACTGGGTGAAAATGGACGTCTGATTGCGATCGATCGTGACCCTCAAGCCATTGAAGCTGCAAAACAATTCGCCGATGACCCCCGTTTTCAAATTGTACATGGCGGTTTTGGCCAGTTAGCAGATTACGTCGAAGAGCTTGGTCTGGTTGGCAAGATTGATGGTGTGTTACTCGACTTAGGCGTGTCTTCTCCGCAGCTCGATGATGCCGAACGTGGCTTTAGTTTCCTGCGCGATGGCCCGCTCGATATGCGCATGGACAATAGCCAAGGCGAAACCGCTGCTCAGTGGTTAGCGCGCGCCGAAATTGAAGATATGGCGTGGGTATTCAAAACCTATGGTGAAGAGAAAAATGCGCGCCATATTGCCCGTTGTATTGCGGCTGACCGTGATAAAACCCCGTTTTTACGCACCAAGGATTTAGCCGATTTAATTGCGCGGATCACCAAAAATAAAGAGCGTAACAAACACCCAGCAACCCGGGTGTTTCAGGCGATCCGTATTTATATCAACAGTGAATTAGATCAAATTGATCAAGCGCTTGAAGGTGCATTAACCGTACTGGCGCCACAGGGACGTTTATCGATTATCAGCTTCCATTCACTGGAAGATCGCATCGTAAAACGTTTTATTCGTCGCCATAGCCAAGGTGAGAGCGTGCCTCACGGTCTGCCAATCACCGAAGATCAAATTAACAAGTCGCGTAAATTGCGCGCCATAGGTAAGGCGATTATGCCTTCCGATGAGGAAATTGAACGCAATGCCAGAGCGCGCAGCTCAGTGTTACGCATTGCCGAGCGATTAGATTACTAGAGGGCAAACAAAGTGAGTAAGCCCTCATTAAATCTGCCACGGATAGTATTAAACGACCTGTGGCAACACAAATGGATCTTGTTACTCGCACTGCTCGTGCTCAGTAATGCTGTGGCTGTGGTCTATACCAGCCATGTGAGCCGTAAGCTCACCACCCAATGGGATCAGCTGCTGCAGGAGCGTGACAGATTAGATATCGAGTGGCGCAATTTATTATTGGAAGAGCAGTCCCAGACCGAGCACAGTCGGATCACGCGGATTGCATCAAAGGATCTCAACATGAGTCGACCCTTACCCAGCGAAGAAGTTGTGGTAAAGGTGCCGTGAACATAGGGAAGATATGACTAGGCAAGCAAAAACCAAACAGGCCAGCAAAAAGCAAAAGCCACAACTGATCCACTGGCGTTTATACGTCGTGGTTGGCTTTGTATTTGCGATGTTTTCGAGCCTTGTGGGTCGTGCTGCTTATATTCAAATTATCGAGCCCGATAAGCTGCGTCACGAGAGTGACATGCGCACATTACGTACCACCAGTCGTGAGGTGCAGCGTGGCTTAATCACCGACCGTAACGGCGATATGCTGGCGGTGAGTGTGCCGGTGCGTGCTGTGTGGGCCGACCCTAAACAAGTCAATGATAACAATGGTTTTACCGATATGCGCCGCTGGCAAGCGTTGGCGGACGTATTGCACGAACCCGTGGAAGATGTGCTCGAAAAGGTGCGCAGCAATCCAACCAAACGTTTTACCTACCTTAAACGCCAAGTCACGCCTGCGGTGGCAGACTATATCACTCAGCTGAAATTGCCTGGGGTGTTTTTAAAGTCCGAGTCACGCCGTTACTACCCCGGTGGTGAGATCACCGCCCAGCTTATCGGCATTACCAATATCGACGATGTCGGTATTGAAGGTGTCGAAAACGCTTACAACAGTTGGCTTACTGGCACGCCATCCAAACAAAAAGTGCGTAAATCCCGCGATGGTCATGTGGTTGAGCGTCTCGATATCGTTCAGGAAGGCGAGAGCCCGAATGATCTGGTCTTGAGTATCGACCAACGTATTCAACAACTTGCCTACCGTGAGTTAAAGCGCACGACTGAGATGAACCAAGCGACCTCTGGCTCGATCGTAGTGCTCGATATTCACACTGGCGAAGTCTTAGCCATGGTGAATACGCCATCCTATAACCCCAACTCGCGCGACAATCTGCAAACCTTCAGAATGCGTAACCGCGCGATGACGGACACCTTCGAGCCGGGTTCGACCATTAAACCGTTTGTGGTTGCTGCGGCGTTAGAAGCGGGTACGGTTAAGTCTACCGATGTGATCCCAACCTCTCCGGGCTGGATGCGTTTAGGCGGTCGCCAAGTACGGGATGCGGCCAACTACGGCGATATGACACTGGCACGTATTCTGGCGAAATCCAGTAACGTGGGGATCAGTAAACTCGCCCTGTCGATTCCTGTGCAGCAGTTATTAGGCACTTATCAATCCATGGGTTTAGGCAGCTTCTCTGGGATTAACCTCACGGGTGAGAGCGCCGGTTTGATCCAAGACCGCCACCGTTGGTCTGATTTTGAGCGCGCGACCTTATCTTTCGGCTACGGCCTAACGGCGACCACGCTGCAACTGGCGCGGATGTACGCCACTTTAGGCAATGGCGGGACTTTATATCCGGTATCGATTTTAAAACTGAAAAAGCCGCCCGAAGGTGAGCGCGTGATCTCACAAGAGGTCGCTCACGATGTGCTGCAAATGATGGTGGGCGTGACCGAAAAAGGCGGTACAGGGACGCTTGCGCATATCGATGGCTACCCCGTTGCGGGTAAGTCGGGCACCAGCCGTAAGGCGGTAGCTGGCGGTTATGGTGATGATTATGTTGCGTTATTTGCTGGTGTCGCGCCGGTGAATAATCCCAAACTCGCGATTGTTGTCGTGGTGAACGAGCCGAAAGGCGATCTCTATTATGGTGGTTCAGTGGCAGGGCCGGCATTCGCTAAGGTGATGTCAGGCGCATTGCAAATGTTAAATGTCGAACCCATTTCCGATAAAGAACAGGTGCAATTGGCGGGACTCGCCGGGAGAACTGAATGATGTTGTTAAGGGATCTATTAGCGCCTTGGTTCCCCTACGCGGGTGAACAAACCTTCTTAGATTTGACTTTAGATAGCCGCGCAATACGTCGCGGCGATGTGTTTTTAGCGTTGCCCGGCCATAAGGTCGATGGTCGTCAATTTATCGATAAGGCCTTAGCTCAAGGTGCGACTGCGGTGTTAGTGCATACGGATAGCATTGAAGAACAGGGCAAGGTTATTGCGACTGAGCAAGGCGTGCAGATTTATTTCTATCAGTTAGCGAAGCAAGTGTCTGCGGTCGCCGCAGTGCGTTATCCCGTTGTCCAAGGTCAGTCCATGGGCATTGTCGGGATCACTGGCACCAACGGTAAAACCTCGACCAGTCAGCTCTGCGCGCAATTAGTTACGTTACTTGAGGGTAAAGCGGCGGTGATGGGCACGCTCGGTAATGGCCTGTGGGGCGAGTTAGTCGATAGCGGTAATACGACCGCCGATGCCATTACCCTGATGCGCCAACTACATGAGTTTGCAGACAAAGGCGTTAATACCTGCGCGATGGAAGTCTCAAGTCATGGTTTAGTCCAAGGCCGAGTTGATGCCGTGCCCTTCGATGTGGCGGTATTCACTAACCTGACCCGTGATCACTTGGACTACCACGGCGATATGGAAAACTATGCTGCGGCCAAGCAAATGCTGTTTCGTTTCGACGCCCTGCGTCACGGCTTAGTGAATCTCGACGATCCCGTTGGCGCCGCCTGGTTATCCGAGCTGGCAAATGTCCCCGCGAAGATGTGGGGCTTTAGCATTGAAGCGCATCCCGAGGCGGCGTTTTACACTAAGAATGCCCAATTTAACGATCAAGGCGTGCAGGCAACATTAGTCTGGCCCGAGGGCGAAATCGACATTCGCTCTCCTTTATTAGGCGCCTTTAATCTCTCGAATTTACTCGCTGCTTTATCCGCCTTGTATTTACAGGGCATGGATATGCGTGCTCTGGCCGCTAAAGTGCCTTATTTAGTGCCCGTGGCTGGCCGCATGGAACGTTTTACTACCGCGGACAACATCACCTTAGTCGTCGATTATGCCCACACCCCGGATGCGATTGAGCAGGCGCTGAATGCCCTGCGTCGTCACTGCGCGGGTGAGTTGTGGTGCGTGTTTGGCTGTGGTGGCGACCGTGATAAGGGTAAACGCCCGCTAATGGGACAAGCGGCGGAGCAATGCGCCGATCGCATTATGGTGACTAGCGATAATGCCCGCAGCGAAGATCCTAACCAAATTATTACCGATATTATCCAAGGGCTGACTCACCCAGAGCGTGCGCTGACCGAGGTTGACCGTGTGGCGGCGATTAAACGCGTCGTGGCACAGGCTAAACCTGGGGATGTGATTCTGCTTGCGGGCAAAGGCCATGAAACTTACCAAGAGGCGGCAGGTGTGCGTCATGACTATGATGAGCGCGCCCTGGCACGTCAGTTATCGGAGCAAAGCCAATGATCCCAATTTCTCTCGAGGCGCTGAGCCAACACTTAAGTGCGCATCGAGTCGGTGATGATGTCACCATCCAAGCATTAAGCAGCGATAGCCGTAAAATCGGCCCTGCGACCCTGTTTGTCGCCTTAAAGGGCGAACGTTTCGACGGCCACGATTTTGCGGCCACGGCCATTGAAAATGGTGCCGTTGCACTGCTGGTTGAACGTGAATTGGCCTTCGATGTGCCGCAGCTTATTGTTGCAGATTGCCAAAAAGCCATGGGCGCGATTGGCGCTTATGTACGTGACCAAGTGGATCCCATTTGCGTGGCCTTAACTGGCTCTAATGGCAAAACCAGCGTGAAAGAAATGATCGCCACAATTTTATCGGCTAAGCATCAAGTGCTTTACACCGCTGGCAATTTTAATAATGAAATCGGTGTGCCACTCACCTTACTGCGCTTAACGCCCGAGGATAAATACGGGGTGTTTGAGCTTGGCGCTAACCATAAAGGTGAGATTGATTACACCTCGAGTTTGGTGCGTCCTCACGTAGCGTTAGTCAATAACGTTGGCAGCGCCCACTTAGAAGGCTTTGGTTCACAGGCGGGTGTCGCTCAGGCCAAATCGGAAATCTACAACCATCTGCAACCCGGCGGCACGGCAATTATCAATGCCGATGATGCCTTTGCCGATGTGATGCGGGTGAAAGCGAAACAATATAAGCAATTAAGCTTCTCCCAGCAGGAAGGCGCGGCTAAACGTCAAATCGATGTGATTGCGACTGGCCACAAAGCCAATAGCGAAGGTTGCTATCGTTTTATCCTCAATTACGCGGGAGAATCCTGCGAAGTGACTCTGCCTCTCGCGGGGCGTCACCAAGTTAGCAACGCGCTAGCTGCGGCAAGTGTTTGTATTGCTTTGGGATTAAGCCTGAAGGAAATCGCCGAAGGCTTGAGCCAGTTGACCCCTGTCAAGGGGCGTATGCAACCAACTCAATTAGGACGCGTTCGCTTAATCGATGATAGCTATAACGCCAATCCCGTGTCAGTGGGGGCGGCTATCGCTTGGTTAAAGGAAATTTCTGAAAATCGCTGTTTGGTACTGGGAGATTTGGGCGAATTAGGCGACAATGCGCCCCTTTTACACGCTGAACTGGGACAACTGGCAAAGCAACAGGGCATCGATGCTCTGTTCTGTACCGGCACCTTAACTCAGCACACTAGCCAAGCTTTCGGGGCGGAGCACCATGACAGCGTGGCGACGTTAGTAGAAAAACTCATAAAACACATCAACCAGTTGCCGGGACAGGTGACGGTTTTAGTTAAAGGTTCACGTAGTGCCGCAATGGAGCGGGTCGTGGATGGCCTAACAGTAGCCTTCGGGCGTGGGGAGTTAGTGTAGATGCTGGTGTATCTGGCCGAGTATTTAACCCGTTTTCATACTGGGTTTAACGTATTTTCCTATGTGACATTTCGAGCCATTTTAGGCTTGTTAACTGCATTAATGTTTAGTTTATGGTGGGGTCCAAAACTGATTGAGCGTTTGCAGTTAATGCAGATTGGTCAAGTCGTGCGTAACGACGGGCCAGAGTCGCATTTCAGTAAACGCGGTACGCCGACTATGGGCGGCCTGATGATTTTAGGCGCCATCTTTATCAGTGTACTGTTGTGGGGCGATCTCGGTAGCCGTTATGTGTGGGTGATGCTGTTTGTATTAGGCAGCTTCGGCATGATCGGTTTTATTGATGATTACCGCAAAGTCGTGCGCAAAGATACTAAGGGACTGATCGCGCGTTGGAAGTATATTCTGCAATCCTTAGCGGCGTTGATCATTGCTTTCTTCCTCTACACCACAGCGTCTAACCCGGGGGAAACCCAGTTAGTCGTGCCTTTCTTTAAGGACGTGATGCCACAGCTTGGCGCTGTGTTTATCGTATTGGCGTATTTCACTATTGTTGGCTCGAGCAACGCGGTGAACCTAACCGATGGTCTCGATGGTTTGGCGATTATGCCAACAGTAATGGTGGCCGCGGCATTCGCCTTGATTGCGTATCTGTCTGGCCATGCTCAGTTTGCTAATTACCTGCATATTCCGCATTTACCTGGTTCGGGTGAGCTAGTGATCGTCTGTACTGCGATTGTGGGCGCAGGCCTAGGCTTTTTATGGTTTAACACTTATCCAGCACAGGTCTTCATGGGCGATGTGGGCTCGCTGTCTTTAGGCGCAGCCTTAGGCGCGATTGCGGTTCTAGTTCGCCAAGAAATCCTATTAGTGATTATGGGCGGTGTGTTTGTGATGGAAACTGTATCTGTGATCCTGCAGGTCGGTTCTTACAAATTACGTGGTCAGCGCATTTTCCGCATGGCGCCTATCCATCACCACTATGAGTTAAAAGGTTGGCCTGAGCCACGCGTGATTGTCCGCTTTTGGATTATCTCGATTTTCTTAGTGTTACTCGGCTTAGCCACGTTGAAGTTAAGGTAATCGCTCATGCAAAGTCAGTATTCACACATAGTGTTAGGTTTGGGTGCCACCGGGCTCTCGGTAGTGCGCTATTTGTGTGGAAAAGGGATCACACCCTTGGTGATGGATAGTCGTCGCCAACCTCCCGGTGCGGATACCCTTGCCAGCGTATTCCCTGAGGTGCAGCTGATTGCCGGCGGATTCGATTGCCGTTACTTAGTGCAAGCAAAGCAAATCATTATCAGCCCTGGTATTGCGATTGACACGCCAGAGGTGCGCGCGGCACTGGATATGGGGATTGAAGTCATTGGCGATGTGGAGCTATTTGCCCGTGAGATTGCCGATCGTAAACCTTGTGTGATTGGGATTACTGGTTCAAATGGCAAGTCGACCGTCACCACCTTAGTGGGTGAAATGCTGCGTGAAGCCGGCATGGCGGTGGCCGTGGGTGGCAATATTGGTATTCCGGCGCTCGATCTGCTGACGGAAAATGCCGATATTTTTGTGCTTGAGCTGTCGAGCTTCCAGCTCGAAACCACCCACAGTTTGAACTGCGTGGCGTCGACCTGTTTGAACGTGACCGAAGATCATATGGACAGATACAGCGATATGGATGCCTATCGCAAGGCCAAGCTGCGTCTGTACCATCAAAGCCGCTCCATCATCTTTAACCGTGATGATGCGCTGACTATCCCGACTGAGCCGATGAACCAAAACAGTTTTGGTTTAGCGCCGCCCGAGGGCGACGAGTGGGGCATTTGTGATAGCAAGATTTACCACGGACACAGTGAAATTATGCCGATCACCGAAGTATCGCTGATTGGTAGTCATAACCATGCCAACTTACTTGCTGCAATGTCTTTGGTCTACGCGGTGGGTGTGGATAAGCAAGTTATGGCCAAAGTGGCTCGCACCTTTACTGGCCTTTCTCACCGCTGTGAAGTGGTCGGTGTGAAAGCGGGCGTGACCTATGTGAACGACTCTAAGGCGACCAATGTTGGCGCCACCGTCGCGGCGCTCGATGGATTAAGCGATCACTTAGGTGACATTATTTTGATTGCCGGTGGTGATGGTAAGGGCGCGGATTTCAGTCCATTGGTCGAGCCGTTAACGAAAGTGACACACCTCATTACCTTGGGTCGCGATGGTAATAAGATAGCTGCATTGAAGGAAGGAGCCATCAAGGTGGACTCTATGGCTGCTGCAGTGGCTAAGGCCGCCGAGTTAGCCACCTCGGGCGATATCGTACTCCTATCGCCAGCCTGTGCGAGTCTAGATATGTACAGCAACTTTATGGCTCGTGGGGATGATTTTAGAAGCCAAGTGGAGCAACTCGATGGCGAGTGATGCAAGACAGCTCAGCCTGTTTGGGCGAGTGCTGAACGCACTGCCTAACTGGCAACGTGATAACGAGGTGCCGGGCGTGCAATTGTACGACCGGGCTTTGCTCACGGCCGTGCTGTCTTTGATTGGCTTTGGTTTTGTCATGGTCATGTCGGCTTCTATGCCAGAGGCGCAAACCTTGACGGGCAATCCCTTCCACTTTATGACCCGCCATGTGGGTTATCTGTTGGGATGCTTAGTGATTGCCGCTTTTGTGCTGAGAGTCGAGATGCAAACTTGGCAGCGGATGAGCCCCATCATGTTGCTTGGCGTGTTTTTGATGTTGCTGGCGGTGCTGGTAGTCGGTACCACAGTCAACGGTGCGACCCGTTGGTTATCCATAGGTCCCATCCGTATTCAGGTGGCCGAGGTCGCTAAGTTTGCGTTCTCTGTGTACATGGCGGGCTATCTGGTGCGTCGGCATCAGGAAGTGCGTGAAAATGCTAAGGGCTTCTATAAGCCGATTGCGGTATTTGCGATCTACGCGATTTTGATTCTGATGCAGCCCGACTTAGGAACAGTGGTGGTGTTATTCGTCGGCACAGTGGGACTGTTGTTCCTCGCGGGGGCGCGTCTGCTCGACTTCTTCGCGCTGATCTTTGCCGGCATCTTAGCCTTCGTGGCGCTGGTATTGCTCGAGCCTTACCGAATGCGTCGGGTAACCTCGTTTTTAGATCCTTGGCAGGATCCGTTCGGCAGTGGTTATCAGTTAACGCAATCGCTGATGGCCTATGGTCGGGGTGATTGGTTTGGTCAGGGCCTAGGTAACAGTATTCAAAAGTTGGAGTACCTCCCCGAGGCACATACCGACTTTATCTTTGCCGTGATCGGTGAAGAGTTAGGTTTTATCGGCATTATCGCTGTGTTATCCGTGCTGCTGTTTGTGGCATTGAGGGCCATTCGCCTCGGTAATTTATGTCTGGCGATGGACAAAGCCTTCGAAGGTTATCTGGCCTATGCCATCGGCATTTGGATCTGTTTCCAGACCGTCGTTAATGTGGGCGCAAGCATTGGTATGTTACCTACTAAAGGGTTAACACTGCCCTTTGTGAGTTACGGCGGTAGTAGTCTATGGGTCATGACGGCGGCGGCAATGACATTGCTGCGCATCGATTATGAGCGGCGCATGAGTTTAGTTCAGGCCGTGCAAGGGAGATTGAAGTAATGACCGACGCGGGTAAACGTATTTTAGTCATGGCAGGCGGCACGGGTGGACATGTGTTCCCGGCGCTCGCGGTGGCAAAATATTTAGCGCAGCAAGGTTGGCAAGTACGTTGGTTAGGTACCGCCGACCGCATGGAGGCGCGTTTAGTGCCTCAGTATGGCTTCGATATCGATTTTATCGACATCAAGGGCGTGCGTGGCAATGGTTTAGTACGTAAATTGGCGGCGCCTTTTAAAATCGTGCGCTCGATTCTGCAAGCCAAGGCCGTGATTGCCGAGTTCAAGCCCGATGTGGTGCTGGGCATGGGCGGATTTGCCAGTGGCCCGGGCGGTGTGGCGGCGAAATTGGCGGGCGTGCCCTTAGTGCTGCATGAGCAAAATGCCATTCCGGGAATGACCAACAAGTTGCTCTCGCGAATTGCGAATCAAGTACTGTGTGCCTTTAAAAATACCTTCACTCAGGTAAAGGCCAAGGTGGTGGGTAATCCCATCCGTCGCGAGCTTATTGCCTTAGGTGCCGAACCTAAGCAAGCCGCAGATGATGCCTTAAAAGTTTTAGTGGTGGGCGGCAGTTTAGGCGCCAAAGTCTTTAACGACTTAATGCCAGAAGTGGTCGCTGCGCTGAGTAAGCAGCAGTCGATTACGGTTTGGCATCAAGTGGGGAAGGATAATCTGACGGGCGTTAAGTCGGCTTATCAACAGCAAGGACAAGAAGGCGGCGTTAACGTTGCCGAATTTATTGATGACATGGAAGCCGCCTATCGCTGGGCGGATGTGGTATTGTGCCGTGCCGGCGCGCTGACGGTATCCGAGTTAGCGGCGGTGGGACTTCCGAGTATTCTGGTGCCTTATCCCCATGCGGTGGATGATCACCAAACCCGTAACGCTCAAGTTTTGGTTGAGGCTGGCGCAGCTTTCCTATTGCCACAGGCCATCTTGGACGTGAATAAGCTGGTGAGTAAATTACAGTTACTCGCCAATGACAGAGCAGAATTAGCCCGTATGGGCCAAAGAGCGAGAGATGTTGCCGTGTTGGATGCGACCGAACAGGTGGCCCAAGTGTGTATCGCTCTCGCCGAGAAAGGATAGGTATGACTAAGACAGAAAGATACTTACAGCTAAGAAGTATGATCCCTGAAATGCGCCGGATTAAGCGTATTCATTTCGTCGGCATTGGCGGCGCGGGTATGGGCGGGATCGCTGAAGTATTAGTAAACGAAGGCTATGTTGTCAGTGGTTCTGACATTGCGCAAAACGCTGTGACTGACAGACTCTGCCTGCTGGGCGCGAAAATTCATATCGGCCATGGCGCCGATAACGTGCAGCAAGCCGATGTGGTGGTGGTCTCGACCGCGATTAATCCTGAGAATCCAGAGATTATTGCGGCGAAGGAATTGCGTATTCCTATCGTGCGCCGCGCTGAGATGTTGGCTGAGTTGATGCGTTATCGCCATGGTGTAGCGATTGCGGGAACTCACGGTAAAACCACGACCACCAGTTTGATTGCCAGTTTGTATGGTCAAGCGGGGCGCGATCCAACTTTTGTTATCGGTGGTTTACTTAACAGCGCTGGCACCAATGCCCGCTTAGGTACTAGCCGTTACCTGATCGCCGAAGCAGACGAAAGTGATGCGAGCTTCCTGCATCTGCAACCTATGGTCAGCGTAGTGACGAATATCGAAGCCGATCATATGGATACCTACGGTGGTGATTTTGAAAAGCTCAAATCGACCTTCGTGGATTTTTTACATAACCTGCCATTCTATGGCGTGGCTGTCGTTTGTATTGATGATCCAGTCGTGCGTGAGATTATGCCGCGTATAGGTCGTCATATGATCACCTATGGCTTCAGTGATGATGCCGACGTGCAGGCGCTGAATTTCCATCAGCAGGGTCACCAATGCCGCTTTACCGTCAGACGTAAAGGCAAAGAAGATTTAGACCTGCTGCTTAATCTGCCGGGTCAGCACAATGTATTAAATGCACTGGCGGCGATTGCTGTGGCGACAGAAGATGAAATTGATGATAGCGCCATCATTCAAGCCTTGGCTGAATTCCAGGGTATTGGTCGTCGTTTCCAACACTTAGGCAAGTTCGCGACGCCAAAGGGCGAAGTGATGTTAGTGGATGATTATGGTCACCACCCCAGCGAAGTGGCGGCGACCATTAAAGCGGCGCGTGCAGGCTGGCCTGACAAACGTTTAGTGATGGCTTATCAGCCACACAGATACACTCGTACCCGCGATCTGTACGAAGACTTTATTGAAGTGTTGTCTCAGGTAGATTGCTTGCTATTGCTCGATGTGTATAGTGCCGGTGAAGCACCGATCCCTGGCGCCGACGGTCGGGCTCTATGCCGTTCGATTCGTTTGCGTGGGCAGTTAGACCCCATCTTTATTGCTAGCCCAGATCAGTTAGCCGAAGTGCTACCCGATGTGTTGCAGGAAGGGGATTTATTGTTGACCCAAGGTGCAGGTAATATAGGTGCCTTGTCGCGTCAGTTAGCCGCCACTGAATTAGGCTTTAGCACGGCTGTGACAACCGAGGTAAAACCTTGATGAATTGCGTGACAACTTGGGTTTAAAGGAAATGTTGATCCGATGTTTTAGCGCTATATAATGGCCGGTTTTCTGTGGTTTTTAGTAGTGTCGTTGAAAGGTGGAAACAAACGTGTCTTGGAGTGATAAGAGGCGACACTGGTGGGCGAGGATGTCACAGGTTAATTGGTACCTGTGGAGCGGAATTGGGTTTTTATGGTTAGTCATTGGGAGTTTTGTCTTTGGTGGCTACCAACTGCATAAGTTTTTAAATGATGCCAGCACGCTGCCCATTGAGGCGGTGGCCATCAAAGGTGAACGGACTTACACCACAGATAGAGATATACAAATTGCACTACAGGATTTAATGCAGCGGAGTTTTTTCAGCGCAGACATCACCTTAGTGCAACAGGCGTTAGAAGCCTTACCTTGGGTATATCGCGCGTCAGTGAGGCGTGAATGGCCTGCGAAACTCAGGGTGTATTTACAGGAGCAACAACCGGTCGCCCATTGGAATGGTACCGCTTGGCTCAATGTGCATGGTGAGGTGTTTGAAGCGCCATCGCATCCTGAGCTAGAGCATCTGCCTTATTTATCCGGGCCAGATGATATGGGGACCGAAGTGTTAACCGCCTACGCGCAGGTTAACTCGCTATTGAAGATTAATGGCTTTACCTTGGCCAATTTGAGTTTGACACCACGTCATGCGTGGCACGCGACACTGGGTAACGGTATTGTTTTAGACCTAGGTCGAGAAGATAAAATGGCAAGGATACAAAGGTTTATCACTGTTTATCCGTTACTGGCGAAACAAGATAAACCGATTGCCAGAGTGGATTTGCGCTACGACACAGGGTTGGCCGTAGGCTGGGGCGATGCACAAACAAGAGAGCCGATAATTAATGACCAAAAACCAAGATAGAAATCTGATCGTCGGATTGGACATAGGAACCTCTAAAGTCGCAGTGATCATAGGCGAAGTTCTGCCCGATGGCGAAATCAGCATAGTCGGCCTTGGTAACCACCCTTCAAGGGGCATGGATAAGGGTGGCGTTAACGATTTAGACTCCATCGTGCGCAGTGTGCAACGCGCGCTCGATCAAGCGGAATTAATGGCAGACTGCCAAGTATCATCGGTTTACCTGAGCATTTCCGGTAAACATATCGCCTGCCAAAACGAAAATGGCATGGTGTCGATTAACGATGAGGAAGTGACGCAGGAAGATGTTGACAACGTGATCCACACCGCTCGCTCGGTGAAGATCCCAACGGAACGTCGCATTCTGCATGTGTTACCACAGGAATACGCGATTGACGTACAAGACGGCATTCGCAGCCCTATCGGCATGTCAGGCATGCGGATGGAAGCCAAGGTACACATAGTGACCTGCGCCAATGATATGGCGAAGAACATCACTAAGAGTGTTGAACGCTGTGGCTTGAAGGTTGATGACTTAGTGTTCTCCGGCATTGCGTCGGCGGATGCGGTATTAACCTTCGATGAAAAAGACTTAGGTGTGTGTATCGTCGATATCGGCGGTGGCACGACGGATATCGCCGTGTACACCAATGGTGCACTGCGTCATTGCGCGGTTGTGCCAGTTGCGGGTAACCAAGTGACCAACGATATCGCGAAGATTTTCCGCACACCTTCGTCACATGCTGAACAAATTAAAGTGCAGTTCGCCTGTGCGCGCAGCTCCATGGTGAGCCGCGAAGACAGTATCGAAGTGCCTTCGGTTGGTGGTCGCCCATCACGCAGCATGTCGCGCCACACTCTGGCTGAAGTGGTTGAGCCGAGATATCAAGAGCTGTTTGAGTTAGTGCTCAAGGAGCTGAAAGACAGTGGTTTAGAAGATCAAATCGCCGCAGGTATCGTGCTAACAGGCGGTACGGCGTCGATTCAAGGCGTGGTGGACATTGCGGAGGCAACCTTTGGGATGCCAGTTCGCGTCGCCTCACCATTGCCAGTTAAAGGGTTATACGAATACGTGGATCAGTCTATTTACTCCACTGGAGTTGGATTGCTCCATTACGGTGCAAGACGGGTGCTTGAGCGTCAATTCGAGCGTCCTGAGCGTCAAGGGGTTACCAGTGCTTGGAATCGGGTCCAAAGCTGGTTTAAGGGTGAATTTTAATAACGCAGGCAACACGGAGATCAGACAATGTTTGAGATCATGGACACTCACTCAGACGACGCGGTGATTAAAGTCATCGGCGTTGGCGGCGGCGGCGGTAATGCTGTCGAACATATGGTCAAACACAACATTGAAGGTGTTGAGTTTGTCGTTACCAACACAGACGCACAGGCGCTACGTAAATCAGGCGCTGGCTCAACGATTCAATTAGGTCGCGATGTCACTAAAGGTCTTGGCGCTGGCGCCAACCCAGAAGTGGGTCGTGCCGCAGCGGAAGAAGACCGCGAAAACATTCGTGCAGCGATCAAAGGCTCAGACATGATCTTTATCGCCGCCGGTATGGGCGGTGGTACAGGTACAGGTGCTGCGCCAGTCGTTGCGCAAATCGCTCGCGAAGAAGGCATCTTAACGGTTGCCGTCGTGACTAAGCCTTTTCCTTTCGAAGGCAAGAAGCGTATGGCTTATGCCGAGCAAGGTATTAGCGAGCTGGCCAAGCACGTGGATTCGTTAATCACTATCCCTAACGAAAAATTATTAAAAGTATTGGGCCGTGGTACGTCATTACTCGATGCGTTTGCCGCAGCGAATAACGTGTTACTCGGTGCAGTACAAGGTATTGCCGAGCTTATCACTCGCCCAGGTCTGATTAACGTCGACTTTGCGGACGTGAAAACCGTTATGTCTGAAATGGGTAATGCCATGATGGGTACTGGTGTTGCGCGTGGTGAAGACCGTGCGGAAGAAGCGGCCGAAGCGGCTGTTGCCAGCCCATTATTAGAAGACATCGACTTAGCCGGTGCCCGTGGTGTGTTAGTTAACATTACCGCAGGTATGGACATGAGCATCGAAGAATTCGAAACCGTGGGTAACCATGTTAAAGCTTACGCTTCTGACAACGCGACAGTCGTTGTAGGTGCGGTGATCGACCCAGAAATGAGCGACGAGCTGCGTGTTACTGTGGTTGCTACTGGTATCGGCGCTGAAAAGCGTCCTGATATTCAACTGGTTTCTAAGCCAGCACCACGTCCAGAGCCAGTGGTTGTGGAACCAAAAGTAGAAGCCTATGTCGAAGAAGCAACTCATGTGAGCTATGCGGCGCCAAAAGGTAACGTGTTACCTGCATCGCCAGCACCGGCTCCAGCGCCAGCACCTTCAACAAAGCATGAATTGGATTACTTAGATATCCCAGCGTTTTTGCGTAAGCAAGCTGACTAAAACAGGTATTTGAGTCCAGCGTGTCGGGTGGTGCCTTGCTCTGTGAGGCTGTACCACCCAATGACTACATTTGTATGACATGGTCAACTTATGTTACTATGTAGTACCTATGTGGTAGTTTTGCCGCCGCTGTGTGTGCAAATATTAGGCTTAATTATAGAAATCTAAACGGGTAACTGAATGATATTTCAAAGAACTGTTCAAAAAATGGTGAAGGCTACTGGAGTCGGTTTGCACTCTGGGAATAAGGTCACCTTGAGCATTATGCCCGCACCAGTCAATACAGGGATCGTACTCGTGCGTACCGACATGAATCCTGCCGTTGCTATTCCAGCAAAGGCGGAACAAGTTCGCGAAACCACTATGTGCACGGCACTTGTCAATGACGAAGGTATTCGTATTTCGACTATTGAGCATTTATTTGCAGCCTTAGCGGGTTTAGGCATTGATAACGCCGTAATCGAAGTGGACGCGCCTGAAATCCCAATCATGGATGGCAGTGCGAGCCCATTTGTCTTCTTACTTCAGTCTGCAGGTATTAAAGAGCAGGCTGCGCCTAAGAAGTACTTAAAGATTAAACGCCCTGTGCGTGTTGAAGACGGTGATAAGTGGGCCGAGCTGAAGCCTTTCAAAGGCTTTAGAGTCAACTTCAAAATTGACTTTGCTCACCCTGAAATTGCTCGTAGTCAGCAGCACGTGGTGATGGACTTCTCTACTTCTGCTTTTGTTAAAGACATTAGCCGTGCCCGTACTTTTGGTTTTATGCGTGATATTGAGTATCTGCGTGCGAACAACCTAGCATTAGGTGGCAGCATGGAAAACGCGGTTGTACTTGATGAATATCGCGTCCTCAACCCCGACGGCCTGCGTTATGAGGATGAGTTCGTTAAGCACAAAATTTTAGATGCGTTTGGTGATCTCTACGTGGCAGGACACGCCATTCTTGGTGAGTTTACTGCCTATAAAACGGGTCATGCACTGAATAACCAATTAGTGCGAGCCTTATTGGCGCAGCAGGATGCGTGGGAGCTGGTGAGCTTTGAGAAAGAAGCCGATGTTCCCGTCAGCTTTACTGTGCCAGGTGGCGCGGTTTACGCTTAATAGCGGTTGATGTTTACTTATTACGGCTGGCCAATGTGGCCAGCCGTTTTAGTTTTTCGCCTAGTGTTCCGCTCACATTTTCTGCAAGCGCAGCAATATGTTCTGCCGCCGCTGGACTGAGTTGCTTGTGTGCCTGTTTCGGCTTTGCGTCATACAATGCTAATCTCGGGTTGACTTTAACTTCAATTGCGGTAAGGATTGGGAGCGTTTCTGCTTGAAGCTGCGCTAGTAGTTTCGGCTTTTGGAAATTAATTCGTGCGGCCCATGCTGCCGAAGTGGTTTCAACCACAAGAACACCCTGGCGGAAATTAGCGACTTTCAGCTGCTCCGCAACAGGACCTGCGACAATCTGCTTCACATGCTGATCCAGATATAAAAGTAGTTCCGCTTTCTCAGCTATATCGGGCAATGTGCCTGACAGATGTAGTAATTGGCTGAGATCCTGAGGGGGCTTTTTCATATGATAATAAGATGGCTGAATTAGGCTATGAGTGTAACAGTATTTATTCAAGGTCGGAATGGCGTCACGCGCTGGCAACCCAGTAAACGCTGGTTGCTCCTTCCCATGCTATTGTTGGCTACTGGTGCCGGTATTTATCAACACAACTCTGCTAAATTTGAAAATCAGCAAGCCAGTGTCGATAACGATCGGATCCAACGCGAACAACAAAAGAAGCAAGTCTTAGAACTAAAGAGTGCCACAGAGTCACAGCTAGCCATGCTTGCGACCCATGTCGCGCGCATGCAAGCCAAAATCACCCGTCTCGAGGCCTTAGGTCAACAAGTCGCTAAACAAAATAAATTGGATGAAGACTTTGATTTCTCCTCTGAAGTGGGTGTGGGTGGCTTGAGCGAATTAGGCTCGAATATCGAACTTGGTCAGCTTATCGATGATATGGATAAACTGGCGTCACGAATTGACAACAATAATGTTCAACTATCACTACTTGAAACAGTGTCATCTAACCACCATATAGATGCTGAACGTTATGTATCAGGGCTCCCACTCGATAAAGGTTGGTTATCGTCGCCCTACGGATTACGTAATGACCCTTTTAACGGTCGTCGAACCATGCATAAAGGGATCGATTTTACCGGTCGAGAAGGGGCTAAAGTTGTCGCGACTGCTGCAGGCGTGGTGACTTGGGCTGGGAATATGTTTGGCTATGGCGAATTGGTCGAAATCGACCATGGTAACGGTTTACGTACACGCTATGGTCATAATAAAGCTTTGTCAGTAGCTGTAGGTGATGTGGTCGCGAAAGGCGAAACCATCGCCAGTATGGGAAGCACTGGGCGCTCAACAGGGGCTCATGTGCATTATGAAGTGTTGCGTGGCGGACAGCAGATAGATCCACAGAAGTTTGTCTACCGCAAGGCAGGTTAATTGAAACATTGGCTTCTAGTTTCCATCATGGACTTGGCCTACAGAAAATAAGTGATTCAGATGTTTGGTAAATTACTGACAAAAGTATTTGGTAGTCGCAACGACCGTACCCTCAAAGGGTTACAAAAAGTAGTTAATAAGATTAATGCGCTTGAAGCCGATTATGAAAAATTAACCGATGAGCAGCTTAAGGCGAAAACCGCCGAGTTCCGCGAGCGTTTAGCTGCCGGAGCTTCGTTAGAGAGCATTATGGCGGAAGCCTTCGCAACCGTGCGCGAAGCATCCAAGCGAGTGTTCGAGATGCGTCACTTCGACGTACAGTTACTCGGTGGTATGGTGCTCGACAGTAACCGCATCGCTGAAATGCGCACCGGTGAAGGTAAAACCTTAACCGCAACTCTGCCAGCCTATTTAAATGCCTTAACCGGCAAAGGCGTTCACGTTATTACCGTCAACGATTACTTAGCCCGTCGTGACGCGGAAAATAACCGCCCACTGTTCGAATTCTTAGGCTTAACTGTCGGCATTAACGTCGCAGGTTTGGGTCAGCAGGCGAAAAAAGACGCCTACAACGCCGATATTACCTACGGCACCAACAACGAATTTGGTTTCGACTATCTGCGCGACAACATGGCATTCTCGCCACAAGAGCGTGTTCAACGTCCATTGCACTATGCACTGATCGACGAAGTCGACTCAATCCTTATCGACGAAGCTCGTACGCCATTGATTATCTCTGGTGCTGCGGAAGACAGCTCTGAGCTATACATCAAGATCAACACGCTTATCCCGAATCTTATCCGTCAAGATAAGGAAGACTCTGAAGAGTATGTGGGTGAGGGGGACTACAGCATCGATGAAAAAGCCAAACAAGTGCATTTCACCGAGCGTGGTCAAGAGAAGGTTGAGAACCTATTGATTGAGCGCGGCATGTTAGCCGAAGGCGACTCACTCTACTCAGCGGCAAACATTTCTCTGTTGCACCATGTGAACGCTGCGCTGCGTGCTCATACTCTGTTTGAACGCGATGTTGACTATATCGTTCAAGACGGTGAAGTGATCATCGTTGACGAACACACTGGCCGTACTATGCCAGGTCGTCGTTGGTCAGAAGGCTTACACCAAGCCGTTGAAGCCAAAGAAGGCGTTCGTATCCAAAACGAAAACCAAACCCTGGCATCGATTACCTTCCAAAACTACTTCCGTTTATATGAGAAGTTAGCGGGTATGACAGGTACAGCCGATACCGAGGCGTTCGAGTTCCAACACATCTATGGTTTAGATACTGTGGTTGTGCCTACGAACCGTCCAATGGTTCGTAAGGATATGGCCGATCTGGTTTACCTCACGGCTAATGAAAAATACCAAGCGATCATTAAAGACATTAAAGACTGCCGTGAACGTGGTCAGCCAGTATTGGTGGGTACGGTTTCCATCGAACAGTCTGAACTGTTAGCGCGTTTGATGGTGAAGGAGAAGATCCCGCATCAAGTGCTTAACGCTAAGTTCCACGAAAAAGAAGCCGAAATTGTTGCCCAAGCGGGTCGTACTGGCGCCGTGACTATTGCGACTAACATGGCGGGTCGTGGTACCGACATCGTGTTAGGCGGCAACTGGAATATGGAAATCGAAGCCCTCGAGAATCCAACTGCTGAGCAAAAAGCTAAAATCAAGGCCGACTGGCAAGAGCGTCACGATGCCGTAGTCGCCGCCGGTGGTTTACATATTTTAGGTACTGAGCGCCACGAATCTCGCCGTATCGATAACCAGCTACGTGGTCGTGCGGGTCGTCAAGGTGACGCGGGTTCTTCACGTTTCTACCTTTCTATGGAAGATAGCTTAATGCGCATCTTCGCCTCGGATCGTGTCTCAGGCATGATGAAGAAACTGGGGATGGAAGAAGGCGAAGCAATCGAGCATCCATGGGTTTCTCGTGCGATTGAAAACGCTCAACGTAAAGTGGAAGCGCGTAACTTTGATATTCGTAAGCAACTGCTCGAATTTGACGACGTCGCAAACGACCAGCGCCAAGTGGTTTACGCACAGCGCAACGAGTTGATGGATGCCGAAAGTATCGAAGACACCATCAAAAACATACAAGACGATGTGATCAGTGCGGTGATCGATCAATACATTCCACCACAATCAGTGGAAGAGTTATGGGATGTGCCAGGATTAGAGCAACGTTTACAGCAAGAATTTATGCTGAAACTGCCAATCCAAGAATGGCTAGATAAAGAAGACGACTTACACGAAGAAACATTGCGTGAGCGTATCATCACTTCTTGGTCTGATGCGTATAAAGCAAAAGAAGAAATGGTTGGTGCGCCAGTACTGCGCCAGTTCGAAAAAGCCGTGATGCTACAAACCCTCGATGGTCTGTGGAAAGAACACTTAGCGGCAATGGATCACTTACGCCAAGGTATCCACTTACGTGGTTACGCCCAGAAGAATCCAAAGCAAGAATATAAGCGCGAGTCTTTCGAGCTGTTCCAGCAATTACTGTCGACCTTAAAGCATGACGTCATTAGCGTGCTATCTAAGGTACAAGTACAAGCACAGTCAGACGTAGAAGAGATGGAAGCTCGTCGTCGTGAAGAAGATGCCAAGATCCAACGTGACTATCAGCACGCAGCAGCCGAAGCCTTAGTAGGTGGGGATGATGGTAGCGACGAGATGATGGCTCATACGCCAATGATCCGCGATGGCGATAAAGTGGGGCGTAACGATCCTTGTCCTTGTGGCTCAGGCCGCAAGTATAAGCAGTGTCACGGCAAGCTAAGCTAATTCAATACGTGAACTCATTTTAAAAGGCGACTGTAATAGTCGCCTTTTTCATACCTGCCGCTTTATAAGTGCTTTAACTCTTCACCAACCATAAAACCCTACGGCGATAAATCCTAACCAGTATCACTGCACTAAAACTAACCACTTTTATCTGTTTTGTGGATAAGTTTGAGGATAAATAGTGGGTATTTTGTGACTAACTGAATGTATTGAAAAAAGATCAAAAAAACCGAAAAAAGCCCTTGCGTAAAAAGTTCTGCTGCCTATAATGCGCATCCACTGACACGGCAGACAGCGATACGCAGTTTCAAGTGCCAGTTCATCGAGTGATTTACTCCTCGATGAGCGAAAAGAAAGTTGCAAAAACTACTTGACGCAAAAACGGGAATGCGTAGAATACGCAGCCCTGACCCGCTGAAATCACTTGCGATAAGGCGATGGTCAACGCTCTTTAACAATTTATCAAGCAAATCTGTGTGGACACTCACAGGTGTTGAGTTAATCGAAATTACTCTGTCGTTTGGCGAGTAATCAAAATTTAAATCAATGAGTGAGTGTTCATAGCAATATGTACAACGACTTATTAAGTTAAGTCGATTCAGAATTCATTGAGTCGAATCTTCGGATTCACAAAACTTTTAATTGAAGAGTTTGATCATGGCTCAGATTGAACGCTGGCGGCAGGCCTAACACATGCAAGTCGAGCGGCAGCACAAGTAAGTTTACTTATGAGGTGGCGAGCGGCGGACGGGTGAGTAATGCCTAGGGATCTGCCCAGTCGAGGGGGATAACAGTTGGAAACGACTGCTAATACCGCATACGCCCTACGGGGGAAAGAGGGGGACTTTCGGGCCTCTCGCGATTGGATGAACCTAGGTGGGATTAGCTAGTTGGTGAGGTAATGGCTCACCAAGGCGACGATCCCTAGCTGTTCTGAGAGGATGATCAGCCACACTGGGACTGAGACACGGCCCAGACTCCTACGGGAGGCAGCAGTGGGGAATATTGCACAATGGGGGAAACCCTGATGCAGCCATGCCGCGTGTGTGAAGAAGGCCTTCGGGTTGTAAAGCACTTTCAGTAGGGAGGAAAGGTTGTAAGTTAATACCTTGCAGCTGTGACGTTACCTACAGAAGAAGGACCGGCTAACTCCGTGCCAGCAGCCGCGGTAATACGGAGGGTCCAAGCGTTAATCGGAATTACTGGGCGTAAAGCGTGCGCAGGCGGTTTGTTAAGCGAGATGTGAAAGCCCCGGGCTCAACCTGGGAATTGCATTTCGAACTGGCAAACTAGAGTCTTGTAGAGGGGGGTAGAATTCCAGGTGTAGCGGTGAAATGCGTAGAGATCTGGAGGAATACCGGTGGCGAAGGCGGCCCCCTGGACAAAGACTGACGCTCAGGCACGAAAGCGTGGGGAGCAAACAGGATTAGATACCCTGGTAGTCCACGCCGTAAACGATGTCTACTCGGAGTTTGGTGTCTTGAACACTGGGCTCTCAAGCTAACGCATTAAGTAGACCGCCTGGGGAGTACGGCCGCAAGGTTAAAACTCAAATGAATTGACGGGGGCCCGCACAAGCGGTGGAGCATGTGGTTTAATTCGATGCAACGCGAAGAACCTTACCTACTCTTGACATCCAGAGAATTCGCTAGAGATAGCTTAGTGCCTTCGGGAACTCTGAGACAGGTGCTGCATGGCTGTCGTCAGCTCGTGTTGTGAAATGTTGGGTTAAGTCCCGCAACGAGCGCAACCCCTATCCTTATTTGCCAGCACGTAATGGTGGGAACTCTAGGGAGACTGCCGGTGATAAACCGGAGGAAGGTGGGGACGACGTCAAGTCATCATGGCCCTTACGAGTAGGGCTACACACGTGCTACAATGGCGAGTACAGAGGGTTGCAAAGCCGCGAGGTGGAGCTAATCTCACAAAGCTCGTCGTAGTCCGGATTGGAGTCTGCAACTCGACTCCATGAAGTCGGAATCGCTAGTAATCGTGGATCAGAATGCCACGGTGAATACGTTCCCGGGCCTTGTACACACCGCCCGTCACACCATGGGAGTGGGCTGCAAAAGAAGTGGGTAGCTTAACCTTCGGGAGGGCGCTCACCACTTTGTGGTTCATGACTGGGGTGAAGTCGTAACAAGGTAGCCCTAGGGGAACCTGGGGCTGGATCACCTCCTTACCTATACGACTAACTCGATGTTTGTTGAGTGTTCACACAGATTTGCTTGATAGAAGATAGAGTAAAAGATGGGTCTGTAGCTCAGCTGGTTAGAGCGCACCCCTGATAAGGGTGAGGTCGGTGGTTCAAGTCCACTCTGACCCACCAATCCTTCCTTCTCAGCGTTGAAAAGTGACTCGTTTAGTGAACTAAACGTCGCCACTGTCCGCCTTGATAAGAAATGATTGGCAAACCAATCCTTTAAGAGGTTTGGAACATCTTATTTGCTCGCACTGCATGTAAATGGGGCTATAGCTCAGCTGGGAGAGCGCCTGCCTTGCACGCAGGAGGTCTGCGGTTCGATCCCGCATAGCTCCACCATTTACTGCAATCTGGTTAGAGATGCCAAAGATAAACTGAAAAATTATCTTTGGCTTTTTTAAGCCCGCTCTTTAACAATTTGGAAAGCTGATAGTAATTAATACAATGATGTCTGTCGTTGTGTTAATACGAAAAAAATTGAGTTCTTAAAACACTTTTTAAGTGTCTTGAATATTCAAGTCTAAGGCGAGTCCATTTCCTTGGTCGGAAATGAGACAAGTAAAACCAGCTGGTCGCAACAATTCAAGTGAAACTCATTTGGGTTGTATGGTTAAGCGACTAAGCGTATACGGTGGATGCCTTGGCAGTCAGAGGCGATGAAGGACGTAGTAACTTGCGAAAAGCGTTGGCGAGCTAGTAACAAGCATTTGAGCTAACGATGTCCGAATGGGGGAACCCAGCAGCATAAGCTGTTATCACTACATGAATACATAGTGTAGTGAGGCAAACGAGGGGAACTGAAACATCTAAGTACCCTTAGGAAAAGAAATCAACCGAGATTCCCCTAGTAGCGGCGAGCGAACGGGGATTAGCCCTTAAGTCAGAGGGGTGTTAGTGGAATGGTCTGGAAAGTCCAGCGGCACAGGGTGATAGCCCCGTACACGAAAACTAACCTTTGATGAAAACGAGTAAGGCGGGACACGTGATATCCTGTTTGAATATGGGGGGACCATCCTCCAAGGCTAAATACTCCTGACTGACCGATAGTGAACCAGTACCGTGAGGGAAAGGCGAAAAGAACCCCTGTGAGGGGAGTGAAATAGAACCTGAAACCGTATACGTACAAGCAGTGGGAGCGGTACTTGAGACCGTGACTGCGTACCTTTTGTATAATGGGTCAGCGACTTACGTTTTGTAGCGAGGTTAAGCGAATAGCGGAGCCGTAGGGAAACCGAGTGTTAACTGCGCGTTTAGTTGCAAGGCGTAGACCCGAAACCCGGTGATCTAGCCATGGGCAGGTTGAAGGTTGAGTAACATCAACTGGAGGACCGAACCGACTAATGTTGAAAAATTAGCGGATGACTTGTGGCTGGGGGTGAAAGGCCAATCAAACCGGGAGATATCTGGTTCTCCTCGAAAGCTATTTAGGTAGCGCCTCGGACGAACACCTTTGGGGGTAGAGCACTGTTAAGGCTAGGGGGTCATCCCGACTTACCAACCCTTTGCAAACTCCGAATACCAAAGAGTGCTATCCGGGAGACAGACGGCGGGTGCTAACGTCCGTCGTCAAAAGGGAAACAACCCAGACCGTCAGCTAAGGTCCCAAAGTGTATGTTAAGTGGGAAACGATGTGGGAAGGCTTAGACAGCTAGGATGTTGGCTTAGAAGCAGCCATCATTTAAAGAAAGCGTAATAGCTCACTAGTCGAGTCGGCCTGCGCGGAAGATGTAACGGGGCTAAACATACCACCGAAGCTACGGGTGCAATCCATTAGGGTTGCGCGGTAGAGGAGCGTTCTGTAAGCCGTTGAAGGTGAAGGGGTAACCCACGCTGGAGGTATCAGAAGTGCGAATGCTGACATGAGTAACGATAAAGGGGGTGAAAAACCCCCTCGCCGAAAGACCAAGGGTTCCTGTCCAACGTTAATCGGGGCAGGGTGAGTCGACCCCTAAGGCGAGGCCGAAAGGCGTAGTCGATGGGAAACAGATTAATATTTCTGTACTTCCGCTAACTGCGATGGAGAGACGGAGAAGGCTAGGCTAGCGCGGCGTTGGTAGTCCGCGTTTAAGGTGGTAGGTGGGTGACTTAGGCAAATCCGGGTCACTATACACTGAGAGCTGATGACGAGTCCCCAAGGGGATGAAGTAGTTGATGCCATGCTTCCAGGAAAATCTTCTAAGCTTCAGGTTAGCGGGAATCGTACCCCAAACCGACACAGGTGGTCGGGTAGAGAATACCAAGGCGCTTGAGAGAACTCGGCTGAAGGAACTAGGCAAAATGGTACCGTAACTTCGGGAGAAGGTACGCTGCTGTTGGTGATGGGACTTGCTCCCTAAGCTGACGGCAGTCGCAGATACCAGGTGGCTGCAACTGTTTATCAAAAACACAGCACTGTGCAAAATCGCAAGATGACGTATACGGTGTGACGCCTGCCCGGTGCCGGAAGGTTAATTGATTGGGTTATCGCAAGAGAAGCTCATGATCGAAGCCCCGGTAAACGGCGGCCGTAACTATAACGGTCCTAAGGTAGCGAAATTCCTTGTCGGGTAAGTTCCGACCTGCACGAATGGCGTAATGATGGCCACGCTGTCTCCAGCCGAGACTCAGTGAAGTTGAAATTGCGGTGAAGATGCCGTATACCCGCGGCTAGACGGAAAGACCCCGTGAACCTTTACTATAGCTTGGCACTGAACATTGACCCTACATGTGTAGGATAGGTGGGAGACTTTGAAGCGGGAACGCTAGTTCACGTGGAGTCGTCCTTGAAATACCACCCTTGTAGTGTTGATGTTCTAACTTGGGCCCCTAATCGGGGTTAAGGACAGTGCCTGGTGGGTAGTTTGACTGGGGCGGTCTCCTCCCAAAGAGTAACGGAGGAGCACGAAGGTTGGCTAAGTACGGTCGGACATCGTACGGTTAGTGCAATGGCATAAGCCAGCTTAACTGCGAGACAGACACGTCGAGCAGGTACGAAAGTAGGTCATAGTGATCCGGTGGTTCTGAATGGAAGGGCCATCGCTCAACGGATAAAAGGTACTCCGGGGATAACAGGCTGATACCGCCCAAGAGTTCATATCGACGGCGGTGTTTGGCACCTCGATGTCGGCTCATCACATCCTGGGGCTGAAGTCGGTCCCAAGGGTATGGCTGTTCGCCATTTAAAGTGGTACGCGAGCTGGGTTCAGAACGTCGTGAGACAGTTCGGTCCCTATCTGCCGTGGGCGTTGGATGATTGAGGGGAGTTGCTCCTAGTACGAGAGGACCGGAGTGAACGAACCGCTGGTGTTCGGGTTGTCATGCCAATGGCATTGCCCGGTAGCTATGTTCGGAATCGATAACCGCTGAAAGCATCTAAGCGGGAAGCGAGCCCCAAGATGAGTCATCCCTTGGACTTTAAGTCCACTAAAGAGCCGTTCGAGACTAGGACGTTGATAGGTCAGGTGTGTAAGCGTTGTGAGGCGTTGAGCTAACTGATACTAATGACTCGAGAGGCTTAACCATACAACCCAGATGGGTTTTGCTAAGTAGCACTTAGCTTGAATACAAACACTTAAGAAGTGCACTCAATCCAGCTTTCCGAATTAATTTACTGCCTGCATGAGATAAGACGGGTAAGTAAATAGCAAATTTGCTTGGTGACAATAGCATTGTGGTCCCACCTGATCCCATCCCGAACTCAGAAGTGAAACGCAATCGCGCCGATGGTAGTGTGGGGTCTCCCCATGTGAGAGTAGGTCATCGCCAAGCGCCTAATTAAATCATCATTGATGATAAAAAATTGCTGATATGGCTCAGTCGGTAGAGCGCATCCTTGGTAAGGATGAGGTCCCCAGTTCGATTCTGGGTATCAGCACCATACAATCTAGTGTGTTTTCCTAGAGCAAAATTTGTTTGGTGACAATAGCATTGTGGTACCACCTGATCCCATCCCGAACTCAGAAGTGAAACGCAATCGCGCCGATGGTAGTGTGGGGTCTCCCCATGTGAGAGTAGGTCATCGCCAAACGCTAAATTAAGAAAGGCCACCTTGTTAGGTGGCCTTTTTGCTTTTTAAAGTTCCTTTTTACTACGCCCCTTGTACAACGTATTTAGTTTGTGGACCTCTGTGTGCACGAGTACACTTTCATTTCGCGATTCATAATGATTTGAGCTCTTAATCAGGCCTAACATTGCTCTTTCTCTTTGCACAATGTTGCTATATACCATTGTCCTGTCAATTTGCTCCATCTTATAGGAGCAGGCGCTAGCTTTGGGCTGCTCCTCCTCGATGGAGCCCGCTACGACAAGATGTGTATCGTTCTCTTTAATGCAATGCGAAGGGTTTAAGGTTTAAGAAGAGAATGTGTAACTCCATTGAACTGGGTTTTGTTGTAAACGACATAATTAGGCTGCCTTTTTATAGAAGTCATGTTTCGAAATTACAGTGTTATTTAAAGCATCGATGCTTTAACCCACTTTAAATAACCTTTACTGCAAGTGACCTACCACCCCAATTGCGGCCTACCACAATAGTTAAAAATTTCGGAATGTGGATAACTATGGGAATAAGTGGTGGGTAGCTTGTGCCTAGTTTGGGTGTAAAAAGCGATTTGAAAAATAATGCAAAAAACCTGAAAAAAGCACTTGCACAAAAGTTTTCGGTGCCTATAATGCGCATCCACTGACACGGCAGACAGCGAAAGCAAGCGCGGTGTGAGTCAGAATCGAATGCAAAATGTGCAGTTGATTCGAAAGCCTCAAGAAGTTTGCAAAAACGCCTTGACGCGACAAGGGAAATGCGTAGAATACGCAGCCCTGACCCGCTGAGCGGTAACGCGAAAGCTGAGGTCAAATGCTCTTTAACAATCTAAACAAGAAATCTGTGTGGACACTCACAGGTGTTGAGTTAATCGAAATTACTCTGCCGTTTGGCGAGTAATCAAAATTTAAATCAATGAATGAGTGTTCATAGCAATATGTACAACGACTTATTAAGTTAAGTCGATTCAGAATTCATTGAGTCGAATCTTCGGATTCACAAAACTTTTAATTGAAGAGTTTGATCATGGCTCAGATTGAACGCTGGCGGCAGGCCTAACACATGCAAGTCGAGCGGCAGCACAAGTGAGTTTACTCATGAGGTGGCGAGCGGCGGACGGGTGAGTAATGCCTAGGGATCTGCCCAGTCGAGGGGGATAACAGTTGGAAACGACTGCTAATACCGCATACGCCCTACGGGGGAAAGAGGGGGACTTTCGGGCCTCTCGCGATTGGATGAACCTAGGTGGGATTAGCTAGTTGGTGAGGTAATGGCTCACCAAGGCGACGATCCCTAGCTGTTCTGAGAGGATGATCAGCCACACTGGGACTGAGACACGGCCCAGACTCCTACGGGAGGCAGCAGTGGGGAATATTGCACAATGGGGGAAACCCTGATGCAGCCATGCCGCGTGTGTGAAGAAGGCCTTCGGGTTGTAAAGCACTTTCAGTAGGGAGGAAAGGTTGTAAGTTAATACCTTGCAGCTGTGACGTTACCTACAGAAGAAGGACCGGCTAACTCCGTGCCAGCAGCCGCGGTAATACGGAGGGTCCAAGCGTTAATCGGAATTACTGGGCGTAAAGCGTGCGCAGGCGGTTTGTTAAGCGAGATGTGAAAGCCCCGGGCTCAACCTGGGAATTGCATTTCGAACTGGCAAACTAGAGTCTTGTAGAGGGGGGTAGAATTCCAGGTGTAGCGGTGAAATGCGTAGAGATCTGGAGGAATACCGGTGGCGAAGGCGGCCCCCTGGACAAAGACTGACGCTCAGGCACGAAAGCGTGGGGAGCAAACAGGATTAGATACCCTGGTAGTCCACGCCGTAAACGATGTCTACTCGGAGTTTGGTGTCTTGAACACTGGGCTCTCAAGCTAACGCATTAAGTAGACCGCCTGGGGAGTACGGCCGCAAGGTTAAAACTCAAATGAATTGACGGGGGCCCGCACAAGCGGTGGAGCATGTGGTTTAATTCGATGCAACGCGAAGAACCTTACCTACTCTTGACATCCAGAGAATTCGCTAGAGATAGCTTAGTGCCTTCGGGAACTCTGAGACAGGTGCTGCATGGCTGTCGTCAGCTCGTGTTGTGAAATGTTGGGTTAAGTCCCGCAACGAGCGCAACCCCTATCCTTATTTGCCAGCACGTAATGGTGGGAACTCTAGGGAGACTGCCGGTGATAAACCGGAGGAAGGTGGGGACGACGTCAAGTCATCATGGCCCTTACGAGTAGGGCTACACACGTGCTACAATGGCGAGTACAGAGGGTTGCAAAGCCGCGAGGTGGAGCTAATCTCACAAAGCTCGTCGTAGTCCGGATTGGAGTCTGCAACTCGACTCCATGAAGTCGGAATCGCTAGTAATCGTGGATCAGAATGCCACGGTGAATACGTTCCCGGGCCTTGTACACACCGCCCGTCACACCATGGGAGTGGGCTGCAAAAGAAGTGGGTAGCTTAACCTTCGGGAGGGCGCTCACCACTTTGTGGTTCATGACTGGGGTGAAGTCGTAACAAGGTAGCCCTAGGGGAACCTGGGGCTGGATCACCTCCTTACCTATACGACTAACTCGATGTTTGTTGAGTGTTCACACAGATGGCTTGTTGAACTTCTCGAAAGAGGAGGGAGAGCGAAATGCACCGCATGCCGGTAAGCATTGTTCTTTAACAATTTGGAAAGCTGATAGTAATTAACGCAATGATGTCTGTCGTTGTGTTAATACGAAAAAAATTGAGTTCTTAAAACACTTTTTAAGTGTCTTGAATATTCAAGTCTAAGGCGAGTCCATCTTCTTGGTCGAAGATGAGACAAGTAAAACCAGCTGGTCGCAACAATTCAAGTGAAACTCATTTGGGTTGTATGGTTAAGCGACTAAGCGTATACGGTGGATGCCTTGGCAGTCAGAGGCGATGAAGGACGTAGTAACTTGCGAAAAGCGTTGGCGAGCTAGTAACAAGCATTTGAGCTAACGATGTCCGAATGGGGGAACCCAGCAGCATAAGCTGTTATCACTACATGAATACATAGTGTAGTGAGGCAAACGAGGGGAACTGAAACATCTAAGTACCCTTAGGAAAAGAAATCAACCGAGATTCCCCTAGTAGCGGCGAGCGAACGGGGATTAGCCCTTAAGTCAGAGGGGTGTTAGTGGAATGGTCTGGAAAGTCCAGCGGCACAGGGTGATAGCCCCGTACACGAAAACTAACCTTTGATGAAAACGAGTAAGGCGGGACACGTGATATCCTGTTTGAATATGGGGGGACCATCCTCCAAGGCTAAATACTCCTGACTGACCGATAGTGAACCAGTACCGTGAGGGAAAGGCGAAAAGAACCCCTGTGAGGGGAGTGAAATAGAACCTGAAACCGTATACGTACAAGCAGTGGGAGCGGTACTTGAGACCGTGACTGCGTACCTTTTGTATAATGGGTCAGCGACTTACGTTTTGTAGCGAGGTTAAGCGAATAGCGGAGCCGTAGGGAAACCGAGTGTTAACTGCGCGTTTAGTTGCAAGGCGTAGACCCGAAACCCGGTGATCTAGCCATGGGCAGGTTGAAGGTTGAGTAACATCAACTGGAGGACCGAACCGACTAATGTTGAAAAATTAGCGGATGACTTGTGGCTGGGGGTGAAAGGCCAATCAAACCGGGAGATATCTGGTTCTCCTCGAAAGCTATTTAGGTAGCGCCTCGGACGAACACCTTTGGGGGTAGAGCACTGTTAAGGCTAGGGGGTCATCCCGACTTACCAACCCTTTGCAAACTCCGAATACCAAAGAGTGCTATCCGGGAGACAGACGGCGGGTGCTAACGTCCGTCGTCAAAAGGGAAACAACCCAGACCGTCAGCTAAGGTCCCAAAGTGTATGTTAAGTGGGAAACGATGTGGGAAGGCTTAGACAGCTAGGATGTTGGCTTAGAAGCAGCCATCATTTAAAGAAAGCGTAATAGCTCACTAGTCGAGTCGGCCTGCGCGGAAGATGTAACGGGGCTAAACATACCACCGAAGCTACGGGTGCAATCCATTAGGGTTGCGCGGTAGAGGAGCGTTCTGTAAGCCGTTGAAGGTGAAGGGGTAACCCACGCTGGAGGTATCAGAAGTGCGAATGCTGACATGAGTAACGATAAAGGGGGTGAAAAACCCCCTCGCCGAAAGACCAAGGGTTCCTGTCCAACGTTAATCGGGGCAGGGTGAGTCGACCCCTAAGGCGAGGCCGAAAGGCGTAGTCGATGGGAAACAGATTAATATTTCTGTACTTCCGCTAACTGCGATGGAGAGACGGAGAAGGCTAGGCTAGCGCGGCGTTGGTAGTCCGCGTTTAAGGTGGTAGGTGGAATGCTTAGGCAAATCCGGGCGTTCTTAACACTGAGAGCTGATGACGAGTCCCCAAGGGGATGAAGTAGTTGATGCCATGCTTCCAGGAAAATCTTCTAAGCTTCAGGTTAGCGGGAATCGTACCCCAAACCGACACAGGTGGTCGGGTAGAGAATACCAAGGCGCTTGAGAGAACTCGGCTGAAGGAACTAGGCAAAATGGTACCGTAACTTCGGGAGAAGGTACGCTGCTGTTGGTGATGGGACTTGCTCCCTAAGCTGACGGCAGTCGCAGATACCAGGTGGCTGCAACTGTTTATCAAAAACACAGCACTGTGCAAAATCGCAAGATGACGTATACGGTGTGACGCCTGCCCGGTGCCGGAAGGTTAATTGATTGGGTTATCGCAAGAGAAGCTCATGATCGAAGCCCCGGTAAACGGCGGCCGTAACTATAACGGTCCTAAGGTAGCGAAATTCCTTGTCGGGTAAGTTCCGACCTGCACGAATGGCGTAATGATGGCCACGCTGTCTCCAGCCGAGACTCAGTGAAGTTGAAATTGCGGTGAAGATGCCGTATACCCGCGGCTAGACGGAAAGACCCCGTGAACCTTTACTATAGCTTGGCACTGAACATTGACCCTACATGTGTAGGATAGGTGGGAGACTTTGAAGCGGGAACGCTAGTTCACGTGGAGTCGTCCTTGAAATACCACCCTTGTAGTGTTGATGTTCTAACTTGGGCCCCTAATCGGGGTTAAGGACAGTGCCTGGTGGGTAGTTTGACTGGGGCGGTCTCCTCCCAAAGAGTAACGGAGGAGCACGAAGGTTGGCTAAGTACGGTCGGACATCGTACGGTTAGTGCAATGGCATAAGCCAGCTTAACTGCGAGACAGACACGTCGAGCAGGTACGAAAGTAGGTCATAGTGATCCGGTGGTTCTGAATGGAAGGGCCATCGCTCAACGGATAAAAGGTACTCCGGGGATAACAGGCTGATACCGCCCAAGAGTTCATATCGACGGCGGTGTTTGGCACCTCGATGTCGGCTCATCACATCCTGGGGCTGAAGTCGGTCCCAAGGGTATGGCTGTTCGCCATTTAAAGTGGTACGCGAGCTGGGTTCAGAACGTCGTGAGACAGTTCGGTCCCTATCTGCCGTGGGCGTTGGATGATTGAGGGGAGTTGCTCCTAGTACGAGAGGACCGGAGTGAACGAACCGCTGGTGTTCGGGTTGTCATGCCAATGGCATTGCCCGGTAGCTATGTTCGGAATCGATAACCGCTGAAAGCATCTAAGCGGGAAGCGAGCCCCAAGATGAGTCATCCCTTGGACTTTAAGTCCACTAAAGAGCCGTTCGAGACTAGGACGTTGATAGGTCAGGTGTGTAAGCGTTGTGAGGCGTTGAGCTAACTGATACTAATGACTCGAGAGGCTTAACCATACAACCCAGATGGGTTTTACTCAGTAGTACTTAGACGAATACAAACACTTAAGAAGTGGTACTCAATCCAGCTTTCCGAATTCATTTACTGCCTGCATGAGATAAGATGGGTAAGTAAATAGCAAATTTGCTTGGTGACAATAGCATTGTGGTCCCACCTGATCCCATCCCGAACTCAGAAGTGAAACGCAATCGCGCCGATGGTAGTGTGGGGTCTCCCCATGTGAGAGTAGGTCATCGCCAAGCGCCTAATTAAACAACGAAGCCAGCTGAACAAGCTGGCTTTTTTGTTTTTGGCGTTTGCCATTTCATTATCTTTATTCCTTCTATTCGCCTCTGCGAAGACGATATTCATTGTTTGCTTATCGATTTGAACGATAAAGCCGTAGATCTAAGAGCTTTGTTCGGGCCAATAAAAAGGGCAGCGTATGGCTGCCCTTTATGCTTAGAATTGGTTTTTAAGCCCGATTATTTAGCTTCTTTTAGCCACTGTGCTGCACGTTTGGCGAAGTAGGTAAGGATGCCATCGGCGCCAGCGCGTTTGAAGCATAGCAGCGATTCCATGACGATGGCCTTTTCTGCTAACCAACCATTTTGAATGGCCGCCATATGCATGGCATATTCGCCACTGACTTGGTAAGCGAAGGTTGGTACGGCTAATTCGGTTTTTACGCGATGAACGATATCTAGGTAAGGCATACCAGGCTTCACCATTACCATATCTGCGCCTTCTTGGATATCTAGTGCCACTTCATGCAAGGCTTCATCGCTGTTGGCTGGATCCATTTGATAGCTATGTTTATTGCCACCTTTTAAGTTGCCTGCTGAGCCTACTGCATCCCGGAAGGGACCATAGTAGCTTGAGGAGTATTTGGCTGAATAGGCCATGATTTGAGTGTTGACATGGCCAGCGGCTTCGAGCGCTTGGCGAATCGCCCCTATGCGACCATCCATCATGTCCGACGGGGCAACAATATCTGCACCCGCTTCGGCATGGGAGAGTGCTTGTTTCACTAAGATCTCTGTAGTGATGTCATTCAGGATATAGCCTGTTTCATCGATAATGCCGTCTTGACCGTGGGTGGTGAAAGGATCTAAGGCCACGTCAGTCATGATTCCCAGTTGTGGGAAGGCCTTTTTCAGTTCACGCACGGCGCGTTGCACTAATGCATCGGCATTGTAGGCTTCTTCTGCCATTAGCGATTTCTTCTCGGCAGGGGTAACTGGGAACAGGGCAATTAATGGAATACCGAGTTCAACTAGCTCTTCGGCTTCTTTTAACAGTAAGTCGATAGAGTAGCGTTCAACCCCTGGCATAGAGGCGACTTTTTCGCTGCGATTAGTGCCTTCAAGCACAAACATGGGGTAGATCAAATCATTGACTGTTAGGTGATTCTCAGCCATCAGGCGACGGCTAAAGTCATGTTTGCGCATGCGGCGCATTCTGCGCTGAGGGAAGGCACTGGTAATGATGTTCACATTAGACTCCTAAGTAGGTTCTGTTTGTGCTGGCGCATACAATTTAACTTGATTGCGTCCGCTATTTTTTGCCTGATAGAGCGCCTTGTCGGCTTGCTCTAATAATTCGGTACTGTGTTGGTCGTTACTGATGACGTCGGCACTGACACCGATACTCACGGTTAAGGGAATGGGCTTGCCTTCCCAAGCGAGGCCGATGCTAGTCACTGCATCTCTTATATTTTCAGCGACTTGAAGAGCGCCATCCGCAGTCGTATTGGGGAGAATAATAGCAAACTCTTCACCACCAAAACGTGATACTAGATCGGTTGGTCGTTTTAAATGTTGCTGCAAGGTTGTCGCTATCACTTTTAATGCCTGATCCCCTGCTAGGTGGCCGAATTGATCGTTGATGGATTTAAATCGGTCTATATCCAGCATTAATAAGGCGATTGGGGTTTCTTGGCGACGACTAATCCGGCTCTCTGCGAGCAGTCGTTTATCGAAGGCGCTGCGGTTTTTCACTCCAGTTAAGCTATCGATAGTGCTCTGCTCGGTAAGTTTTTGGTTAACTTCATGCAATTCGCGCAGGGTTATCTCAAGCTCTAGCGTGCGTTCCTGCACCATCTGTTCGAGTCTTTCATTGGTTTCCGCTTCCACCTTTAAGGCTTCCTCGCGCGCACTACGGATCTTTTGCGCTTGCTTGAGGGCCTCCTGTTGAATACGGAGCTTAGATTTACGTTCATCGTTATAGCGGATGGCGAGGACCAGCGACATAAAGATGATTTCGAAGGTGAGCCCAAGCATCACCGGTGTTTGCGGCTTGATATTGAATTCGATAACACTCAAATAGAGTAGGCTGCTAATGCATGCGCCAGTAAGCATACTCACCCAGCCAATGGTATAGAGCTTTGCCAGCTTTTGGCCGTTAATGGCTTGTATGATGGCGAGTATCATCATGATGATGCTGAGTATCGCTACCGAGATTATCTCGATATACAGCACGGTTCCGTAGCGCAAAAAGGGGACTAAAAGCCCAACAAGAATAATGTAGACCGCGCTGTAGCGGCACATTAATAACATCCGGCGGTTATAGTATTTCAGTTGCAGGATTTTCTCTGTGAACATTAAGGCAAAGGCCATCACCAGAGGTAACAGCACGGGAACCATAAGTTGCTGTAACGCGGGCCAATTAGGCCAGAGAAAACGGAATGCATAACCATTGATCGTAGCCACTAATAGCGTCATGCATAGGACATAACCTGAGTAATAACTGTAGCTAAATGAACCTGAGGCTAACGCGATAAACAGGCTGAAGATCCCTATCGCGGCGAGCACACCGAGCTGAAAGCCATGCTCAACGGCGGTTGATTCGGCAATTTGGGCTAAATCATTGGCTGACCAAAGGTTTAGAGGGACAGCGGCGCTGCCTTCGGTAACGATATGCAGATAGAAGGTGTGTTGCTCATTGGTGCTCAGTTTAAAGGGATACAGAAAGATATTGCTCGGCAGTGGGCGGTTCTTATAGAGCAGTGTGTCACCCATCTCAGTGGTGTTGACGAGCTGATTATTCACTAGATGAAAAACGGTCACTCTATCCAATAATGGATTATCGAGGGCGAGAATGCGTGCAAGACTCCCATCACCGCTCGTAAGGTTTACTCTCAGCCAAAAATCATGTTGGCTAAGGCGTTGAATATCATCACTGGTAAACTTGTGCCATTGCGACTTGGGCAACGCCTGAATATCGTCTAGCTGACTGTTAGCATTGGCGTGCGTCACCATCAACCAAGGAGTTAGATTTAGTGGTGTAGGTGTGTGCTCATCTATGCTCATCGTATTGGCAAAGTTGCCAAATGATATGAGCATACCGAGTAACAACACCAATAAGCTGCCGAACTTAGCCATTCGCTTGACTCAAATTAAAAAAGGCTAGGCTATTTTGATAGCACTGTTTGGCAAATTCAGCCGCATTTTCACCCCGTAGATTGGCAATATATTGCGCGATATAGGGCAAGTACTCGGGTTTATTTTTACTGGACTTAGGCTTAGGCCGCATACTGCGTGGTAGCAGGTAAGGGCTATCCGTTTCAATCAATAAACGCTCTTTGGGAATAAACGGGACGAGCTCGGCAAGTTCTAGGCCGCGCCTCTCGTCACATACCCATCCCGTAATGCCTAAATGTAGATCGAGCTCGATATAGGCTTCCATTTGAGCCCGGGTGCCAGTAAAGCAGTGTAGTAATGCTCCGCTGAGATGGGGGCGGTATTCTTTAACAATACTCAAAAAATCATCGTGGGCATCTCGTTCATGCATGAGTACCGGTTTTTTGAGTTCAACCGCGAGTTCGAGTTGGTCGATAAACGCTTGGCGCTGGGCAGGGCGAGGGGAGAAGTCTCGGTTGTAGTCGAGTCCACATTCACCGACAGCAACAACTTGTGGCGCTTGGCAGAGTGTGGCTTGTAACTGTTTGGAGTCTGCTTGCCATTCGCTAGCATGGTGGGGATGTACGCCTGCGGTGCAGTAAAGCTGTTTGGGATACTGTTGGCATAATTGAATGGCGGCGGCGCTTTCAGTTAAATCGCTGCCAATAACAATTAACGGCGAAACCCCTTGGTCCGCCGCTGCTTGTACGATTTGCGCTATGTCTGGTTCGAGTGCGCTGCCAAGCAAGTTGACAGCGATATCTATATAAGATGGCATTATTTTAGGCGTTTTACCCTCACCTTAGCATTACGACTTTCTGTGCCCATTAAGAAAGAGCCAAGCGCGGCTTTTTCGATAAATACTTTTTCACCGACTTTTAGATTGAATTTACGGTTTTCGGTTTGTTTCCAAACTTGGCCATTGGTAAAGGTAATCTTTAAGGCGCCGTAGGCATCTTCTGCTATCGACTCCACATCGAGATAAATTTTGTCGGTTGTATTCTCTTGGACGCGTTTAACTTCCATACCGAAATTATCTTCGACATTGGTTGCGGCAGCTGCAACAGGAGCTGCAGTCGCCACAGCTACAGGGGCTGCTGCGGGAGTGACAACGGGGGCGACAGCTATTGGTGCCGTGGTGTTATTGGCCACTGTGGTGACTTGAATGCTTGCTGCGAGGTTGTCATAGCATACCAAGCGCTCGAGCTTGTCCGTTATCCCTGCACATTGAGTTAATTGCTGCTCAATCGCGGCATTAGCCTGTGCAGATATCAGTAACACTGCACCAGTCAGTAAAGTAAAACGCATCCCAGTTTCCTTATTATTATTTTCCTCTAATGCCGATTGAGGCATTAGTCGTTCGTTGATTCTTCTTCGTCGGTCTCGTCATCAGGTTTACTGTAAAAACGAGCCGCAAATAATCCGCCTTCGAACAATAACAGCATTGGTACGGCAAGCATAGTCTGGGAGATAACATCCGGTGGCGTTAACAGCATGCCGACCACGAATGCGCCGACAATGATATAAGGGCGTTTTTGTTTGAGATCTTCTGGAGTGGTTACGCCTGCCCAGCAAAGCAGAACCACGGCAACCGGGATTTCAAAGGATAAGCCAAAGGCAAAAAACAATTTCAGCACAAAGTCGAGATAGCTGCTGATATCGGTTGCTACCTGTACTCCCTCGGGGGCCGTGTTGGCGAAGAAGCCAAATACCACTGGGAATACAACGAAATACGCAAAGGCGATCCCTAAGTAAAACAGTACTGTGCTACTGAAGAGTAGCGGCATGACTAAGCGTTTTTCATGCTTATACAAACCGGGCGCCACAAAGGACCAAATTTGATAGAGCACGTAGGGAACAGCCACAAAAAATGACAGGACTAACGTCAGTTTGAAAGGGGCGAAGAAAGGTGCGGCGACATCGGTCGCAATCATGCTGCCACCTAAGGGCAAAGACTGCATTAAAGGGATTGCCATGTAGTGGTAAATATCATTTGCCCAATACACGCTACAAATGAACACGATTAACACACTGGCAATGGATTTAAGCAGCTTGGACCTGAGTTCAAGCAAATGGCTGATAAGTGGCTGCTGTTGCGACATGAATTATCCGTTAGCTTTCGGGTTGGAACGGGTATCCTCGCCCTGATTGGATTCGCTAGTGGGGGCGGAGGAAGCCGAAGGACTCGCCTCTGTAGAAACACTCTGGCTCGCAGGGTTGTGGATCTGGTTTTCCGGTGCGGGAACATCTTGCACTTGGTAAGGACGATTCACAGACTGTGCTGCTTGCTTTAACTGGTCGATCGACTCTTGCAATTCGGGTGAGAGGTTAGATAGACCTTTACTCTCTGCTTTTTTGAGGTCGGCGTGCAACTGCTCGATCTTTAGCTCTTGCTCAAGTTCTTCTTTGACTGAGTTGGCCATGCGTTTCATCGCGCGGATCCAACCTGTTACTGAACGTACTGCAACCGGTAGACGTTCGGGGCCAAGTACCACAAGCCCCAGAACACCGATCAGCAGCAGCTCCATAAAGCCGATACCGTCAAACATAAAGAGTTACGCCTGTTCTTTGTTAGACTCAGGTTTCTTTTCAGTCGCCTGTTGGGTTGGTTGTGCAGATTGTGCTGTTTGCACTGATTTTGCTGCTTCTGCATCTTCTAACGCTTTTTTATCTTCGTCTGAAGACATAGCGTTTTTAAAGCCCTTAACAGCACCACCTAAATCACCACCCAAAGAGCGTAATTTCTTTGTTCCAAACAATAAGACAACGATTAACGCGATGATAAGAAGTTGCCAAATACTAATGCCACCCATGAAGGTATCCTCTTAATTGATATCGGTTCTATTATGAACCTCTGATTAATTAGTGCTAGCTAAAATTTACGATTCTTTGGCCTAGATCGCCATCCGATAATCCACAACACCGCGCCTGAAATCAGACACACGTAAGGGCTCCACAGTGTAGCGTCTTGGTTGAACAATAACGTGCCGCAGATCAATAAAATTGCAGAAGTGATGAGCAAGTAATTACTCTTGTGTGCTTGCTGCTGATATTTCAGATACTTATCTAGCATTTGTTGCTGAGAACTCAGCAATTTCCTGCCTAATTTAAGGTTATCGTAAATTAGCTCAGGGAATTCCGGAAGCTTATCAGACCAATATGGCAGTTTTGTGGATACCTTTTTAAACATTGCCTTAGGGCCCACTTGCTCGGCCATCCACTGTTCTAAAAAGGGTTTCGCCGTTTGCCAGAGATCCAGCTGCGGATAGAGCTGACGTCCTAAGCCTTCGATGTAGAGTAATGTCTTCTCGAGCAGCACGAGCTGAGGCTGCACGACGATATCGAAGTGGCGTGCGGTGCGAAACAGTTCTAATAACACGTGGCCGAAGGAGATTTCATCTAAGGGCTTGTTAAACATGGGTTCACAAACGACCTTGATGGCTTGCTCGAAGGCCTGTAGATCGGTTTTTTCCGATACCCAACCCGACTCGATATACAGCTGCGCGATACGGTGGTAATCACGGTTGAAAAACGCGAGGAAGTTTTCCGCTAAATAGCGCTTATCGACTTCGCTGAGTGTGCCCATAATGCCGCAATCTAGGCCGATATAATAAGGATTCTCGGGATGATCGCGGGAGATAAAAATATTCCCTGGATGCATATCGGCATGGAAAAAGTTATCGCGGAACACTTGGGTGAAAAACAGCTCTACGCCACGTTCGGCCAAGAGTTTAAAGTTAGTTCCCTGTGCCTTCAGTGCGGCGATATCTGATACCGGAATACCGTAAATGCGCTCCATCACCATTAAACGCGGATAGCAAAACTCTTCGTAGACATACGGAATATAGAGCGCGTCTGAGTCGAGGAAGTTATTACGCAGCTTAATGGCATTGAGGGCCTCAAGCTTAAGATTGAGCTCACCTAGAATGGTCACACGGTAATCTTCAATCACCTCCGAGGGGCGCAGGCGATTCCCTTCACCGAGGAGATAATCGATGACCTTAGCCGTTTGCGACATCAACAACAGGTCAGCTTGGATTTTAGCTTCCACATTTGGGCGCAGCACTTTTAATACCACGGCCTTGCCGTTGGATTTGAGCGTGGCGGTATGCACCTGAGAAATCGAAGCCGAAGCTAAGGGTGTTTCGTCAAAGTCGTCGAAGTAGCTCTCGATGGGGGCTTTAAGTTCGGCTTCAATCGCTTGACGTGCCAAGACACCATCGAAAGGCGGGACTTTATCCTGCAACATGGCCAGTTCAGTCGCCCATTCATCGCTCAGTAAGTCACGGCGGGTTGACAGCATTTGCCCAAGCTTAATATACACTGGGCCAAGTTCCTGCATCGCCAGCTTTAAACGCTCGCCGCCAGATTTGCCTTTGTGTTTATTGCGGATCCAAAACAGGCTGTTGCGGGCGAGTTTAAAGTACCAAGGGGTCATCTTTGGCGGTAATACGTCATCTAACCCATATTGCAGTAGGGTTTTAATGACATGATAACCGCGGCGGATACTGGCAAGGGTCATGGCTTAATTTGATCTCTTAATTTGGCAATCCGTTGTTCGAGCGCACGTGTATCGTCAACTAAGTCATTCATTTGATCGCGAAAATGAATGAGTTCAATCCGGTGTGGCGCAAGGCGATATTCTTCAATAGCGAGTTGCCCCAAATGCGAGCGTGTCTTACGCAGCACTTCAAATGCTAAGGCTTTGGCCTGTAGTCCAGTGCTCAGCAGTTTATGGGTTGGCCCATCGCCTAAGTAACGTGACAGAGGCTCGGCAAAATCAAACTCTATGCTACGCAGATAATGGCTGAAGCTTTGTAACAGATTGAGGTCACCTTCGAGGCTGAGCTTATCCTGTTTGATGAGTTCGGTGAGGTTAGCACCTTCTGTCACGCGGTAGAGCGTCGTGGCATCGGCATGCAGGCTGACATCCACATCGCCTTCATAGCGACTCAGTACTTGGATTTCTTTGGCGAAGACCAAGTAAATTGGCCAGCTGAGTTGTGATAATTGAATGCGAAAGACTTTGCCATGTAACTGACGCTGGCGAGCATAGGCGTCGCCGGCTTGGGTCTGAAGTTGCTTCAGACCCGTCTCAATGGCGGCGCAGGCAAGTAACACCACTTCTTGCGGCATCATTAGAATTTATAACCGCGGTGCAGGGCAACAATGCCGTCGGTCATGTTGGTGTAATCGACCTGTTCAAAGCCCGCATCGACCATCATTTGCTTGAGGGTCTCTTGGTCTGGGTGCATACGAATTGACTCGGCAAGATACTCATAGCTGTCGGCGTCTTTCGTAATGATTTCACCCATTTTTGGCAGCACTTTAAAGCTGTATAGGTCATAGACTTTGCGCATCAGCTCATGTTGCGGCTTAGAAAACTCTAACACTAACAACTTACCGCCTGGCTTAAGCACGCGGTTCATTGAACGCAGCGCCGCGTCTTTATCGGTCACGTTACGCAGACCAAAGGCGATAGTGATGATATCGAAGTGATTATCGGGGAAAGGCAGTGCTTCGGCGTTGGCTTGCACATAGCTCACATTGCCAACGATGCCGCGGTCACGCAGTTTAGTGCGGCCCACTTTCAGCATAGAATCGTTGATATCCGCTAATACCACTTCGCCTTTATCGCCCACCAAATGGGAGAACTTAGCGGTTAAATCGCCAGTACCACCCGCAAGGTCGAGCACCTTCATACCAGGGCGCGCGCCAGAGACTTCAATGGTGTAACGCTTCCAAAAACGGTGAATACCGAAGGACATAACGTCATTCATGATATCGTACTTGGCGGCAACCGAATGAAACACGCCGGCAACGAGATCGGCCTTTTTATCCGCCTCTACGGTTTTATAACCAAAGTGGGTATTTTTAGATTCGCCCTCAGACATCAATGTATTCCTATTGTTTTGCAAAGTATTAGTGGCGAGTGTAAGCCATCGCCTGCATTTGCTGAATCTTTGATCTATCACTCTGTGATCGAGTTAGTAAACTCTCCTCAAGGCGTTGGCTTGAGGCGTTTGGCATTGGCCAATGTTGAGTGCGCCGACCCGATAAAATGGATTGGCATTAGACCACAATATCAGGATTTGGTGAATAGCTTAGCGCCCACAAGGGCGCAAGCTTAACATGCTATTGGGCTAAAAAATGACGCCTTGCCTGCACATAGGCATAGATTAACTCGCTGATACTCTGGCCGACATCCCTAAATCCGGCCTCAATACCCGCCTCATGGCAACTTGGCGCGGCTTCGGCCAAGTGCAAATAAGCACAGGGGCAATGGCTGGCGATGTAACTGATATAGTGCGCGGCATCGAGCAGGGGAATGCCCGCCGCCGTTGAGGCGCTGCTGGGCATTTTTGCAATCGCATCGACATCGAGTTCTAATCCAACGGGCAGGGCGGTGTGATTGAGTTTGCCAGCAATCTCCTGCAGCGCCTCAGTAAGGCTCACTTCGCGGCGAATCCAGATCTGTTGCAGGCTATGCCAAGTGCCACCAAAATCAGACAGTTGTTGTAAATTTGCCTCACTGTTTTTGAGCTCGTGCAAACCGAGCACATGGTAATAACCCAGCGCGCCGCGATTGGCGGCATAACTAAAGCCATTACCGCTGTGGCGCCCTTCGAGTAGGCGAAAATCACTGTGCGGATCTAAATTCACCGCGGCAACTTGGCGTTGATAATGGGCCGAAGTCGCCATTAACAGACCGTAGGCATTGTTGTGGCCGCCGCCAATCACTATGGGTTCAAGTCCTGCGGCTTGTATGGCGCTAACGATACTCATCACCCGCTCATCGAGTTGCTCAACTGCTTGGCGTAAACGGGGTAGGCTCGCGCCTTCGCCGTCCTGTGCCTGTAATTGCAGATCCGCCGTATGAACTTGCCCTAAAATCAGGCATTCGGCGCCCGAAAGAAAACGATTTGACTGTAAATTCAGCCATTGGCGCATGCTGGTGGTAAAGGCATCGGTGGCGCCGCCTCTGCCTAAGTTTGCCCGAGGGCCGATATCTTCCCCTACACCTAAAATGGCAAATTGAGCGCCGTGGGCTTTGGCTGTGGCGAGTATCGCCTCGAGCGGATGTTCGTGATTAGCCAAATGTACACATTGACCAATTTTGGTTTCACCCGCTCTTGGGCTCACTAGACTGGCCATATCGGCTTGGGTAAATGGAATAAATTCAGACATGGATTCGTATTCTTATCGGTAGGGACAGGGATATTGTGGCGTACCCAAGGACGAATATTCAATGGGACTTAGCGAAAACAGCCAATAAAAAAGCCAGCTTAGCTGGCTTTCTTGATAGACAATTTGTCATTACTCAATGTCGAGTGGTTCTGGCGACAGGATAATACCAGTGTTATCGGCATAGATATGATCGCCTGGGAGGAAGGTCACGCCGCCAAAGTTGACCGGAATTTCCACTTCGCCCACTGAATTGCCATCGGCACCGACTGGAATCGAGGCAAGGGCTTGAATGCCGATGTCTAATTCTTCCAGCGCATCCACATCGCGTACTGAACCGTAAACGATAATGCCTTCCCAGTTGTTGTTGACTGCGATTTCAGCGATAGAAGCATCGATCAGGGCGCGGCGTAATGAGCCACCACCGTCAACCAGTAAGACTTTACCTTGGCCATCTTCTTGTAAGACCTCGGTGATTAGGCCGTTGTCTTCAAAGCACTTAATCGTGCTGATAGAACCGCCAAAAGAGCTACAACCACCGTAGTTACTGAACATGGGCTCGACTACATCTACGACATCTAAGTACATGTCACATAGTTCTGAGGTGTTGTATTCCATATTTACACTCCTATTGATCCGCGTTGCGTACAGTTTAGCGAGTTTACGCCAGTATAAAAGGGATTACTGAAAAGAAAAGTGTTATCAATCACGGTATTGTTGCACTTGGGGGTTAACACTTCTGTTGTAAACTTTCGTCACTTAACAGGGGTTTGTCCTCAAAACTTGATATCGGTCATTAAATAACGGTTTTTTATTACAACTCTGTTGCGTGTTTTGGTATTATATCCCAAGTTTAAATTAACTTACTTAACTTAATTTGCTTTAGGGGCAAGGACCCCCCGGTACGCTTATGGACGGTAGAGGGCCTTCGAGAGGTGCCTATGGAAGCTGTAAACACAATTGAAATTATTGGTTATTTTGCCTCAGTAATGGTGGCAATTTCACTTATGATGAAGAACATCATCTGGTTAAGATGGTTAAACTTTGTCGGCTGTACCCTGTTTGTTATCTACGGCGTATTTATTTCAGCCTGGCCAGTTGCAGGTATGAACGCTTTCGTAGCCTGTATCAATATCTATCATCTGACGAAAATTTACCGCGCCAAAGCGTTGGTACAAGCCGTCGCTTGAAGGTTTTCTGACAGTGTTGCCCGTTCCTAGCATCAGGGCAGCACTGTATCTCCCCCACGTTTTCCTCTCTTTGCAGTCATTACTCCATTCATCGCGATTTATTTCATCTGCGCGAATGTCATAAAACTTTAGGCCTGATGTCACTTTGCCGTCATCGGGAGTTCTTAGTCTCACCTTAACACTAAGTACTTAAGCAATATCTGTTTAAGTCGCCATAGGGTTTAGCGTGGGGTTCTATCGTGAAATAGTTGTCTGACACGGCGTTAAAACATGCAGACGCTAACGGTTGTCGAGAGAATGCACTCATTAACATCGCCACGATACTCGCTGGCATGCCAGCAAGGAGCCTGTTTTATGTTGAGTTACATTACAGACTTAGATAAGCGCATGTTTTATCGGATTGTGGGTTTGAGCCAACGTCATGGTGTTTATGATTGGGCGAAACGGATATCGGCAACTGGGGATGGGCATGTGTATCTGTATCTTGCTGTCGGGTTGATGCTGACACACGCCCAAGGACAGAACCTATTCAATCTACTGTTAGCGAGCTTTTTGGTTGAATTGCCGCTGTACTTATTAATTAAAAATAGCATTCGCCGCACTCGCCCCTGCCACGCTTTAGTTGGGTTTGAGAAGGGATTCGAGCCTTCAGACAGATTCAGTCTACCTTCGGGGCACACGGCGGCCGCCTTTGTGATGGCCACGAGTGTGGCGCAGGTATATCCCATGGCTGCACCCCCTGCCTACGCCTGGGCGCTCTGTATTGGTGCCTCACGTATTGCGCTTGGAGTGCATTACCCTTCAGATATTGCTGCCGGCGCCTTGTTAGGTACTGGGGCTGTATTGCTGGTACATCCCGTGATTTAACCCAAATCAGGCGCTTATTCGTTAGGTACCTCCTTGATTCACCACTCTTTCATTCACAGTTAAAGGATAAGCAATGCGAATACTCTACGGAGTTCAAGGCACAGGGAATGGCCACCTAAGTCGTGCTCGAGTGATGGCAAAAGCCTTAATTGAGCACAATATTCAAGTCGACTTTTTGTTTTCGGGGCGCAAGCCTGAACATTTTTTCGATATGGAGTGTTTTGGGGAGTATCGCGTACAAGCGGGAATGACCTTTGCGACCCACTCAGGGCGAGTGAATGTGTCGCAAACGGTGAGACAGAATTGCTCCTTGTCATTGCTTAAGGATATCCAAGCATTAGATTTGAGTTGCTATGACCTCGTGCTGAATGATTTTGAACCCGTATCCGCATGGGCGGCGAGGCGCCAAGGCGTCCCTTCCATTGGCATAAGTCATCAAGCGGCCTTGACTCACCCTGTGCCAAAGTTGGGGAGCACTTGGTTTAATGAGTTACTACTCAACTATTTTGCGCCAGTGGATGTGGCACTGGGTTGCCATTGGCATCATTTTGGTTTTCCGATCCTACCTCCCTTTGTCGAGGTCGATGCCAGTCCCATAGAACATACCCATCAAATTTTGGTGTATTTACCCTTCGAAGAGGCGGATGCGATCGCCGAATTTTTTAAGCCTTTTACGGATTATCAGTTTCTGGTGTATCACGCTAAACAGCCGACTGCACCGCTCGCTGACCATATTCAATGGCATGGTTTTAACCGTGACGGATTTAAACAGCACTTAGCGAGCTGCGGTGGAGTGATTGGTAATGCGGGATTTGAGTTGGCGAGCGAGGCGCTGACCTTAGGGAAAAAGTTGTTGGTCAAGCCGCTGATTGGTCAATTTGAGCAGTTGTCGAACGTGGCAGCGCTGCAATTATTGGGCGCGGGTGACAGTATGATGAGTCTGGACATGGGCGTGGTCAAACGTTGGCTCAAGGCGGCATCGCCAAATCCCATCGCCTATCCACAGGTGGGGGATGCCTTAGTGAAATGGATTTGCAGCGGTCAGTGGCAACATACAGCGCCATTGTGCGATGACCTTTGGAGCCAAGTGAAGCTGCCCGACACCTGGCGCTAACTCGAGCAAAGCTTGATGATAAAAGGCGTCGTCGGCTCTAGCTGGAAATTTGGGGTTAGCGTATAATTTGGCCAATTTTGCTGTTAGCCCCAGCAGCGTGTCTATATTGGCCTAGTCTGGCCACAATTTAGTTGTCATAAATGAGCCTTAAGAAGTTTACTCAGTACAAGTTACTGTTTTTAATGTTGTTGTCCCTCGGTATTTTACTTCCTTTTATTCCTGACCAAGCCTATCACATTCCCGGCCCTGATATTGCAACGCAAAATCTGCATGTGATTGAATTTAATGATCAAGGTCAGCCACATAACGATGGACAATGGCAAGGGCTCAAGGCGCGGATTTTACAACCCAATAATGGCACTGCTCCCGAGTTGCTGATTTTTGTCCACGGTTGGCACCATAGCGCTAATCCGACGGACGAAAACTTTGTCGCGTTCGAACAGTTTTATCAACAGATGGCGGCATCCGACTCCCAGCGTAACCTATTGGGTTTATACATAGGTTGGCGTGGTGACAAGCTGGATCCCTTCTGGCTCGATGGCTCAGAAGATGCTACCAGTTGGATTGAGCCGCTGGATTTCCCGACCATTTTACAGCGTAAAGCCGTGGCCAAACGCATTGGGCAAACCGGGCTATCGCAGTTGCTGGATAAGCTGGATGGGTTAGTGGCTGAACATCAATTACTGCGTTATACCGTGATTGGCCACAGTCTTGGCGGCTTAGTGGTGCTGCACGCCAGTAAAGATAGAATCAAGGCGGCCATCGATAATGAGCAGGATAACCCGAATCTTTTCTTACTGTTAAACCCCGCCGCGCCGGCGCAGGATTTTAAACCACTAGATACGCTGATGAGCTTAGATAGGCAAAAACCGAGTATGGTGGTGCTGCAATCTAAGGGCGATTTTGCGGTAAAAGAGGCCTTTAATTACATCAAGGACGGCGAGCGGGCGCTGGGCAACTCTTGGGCAATTACCCATGATATTGATAAATGTTCTGGCGGTAATTGTTCGACGCCGATGAAGATGCCTTCGGCATTAATGGCTCACGATCAAATCCCAGGTTGCATGATGACCTTGCCGCATTCGGGTTGGAAAATCCGTGCTCGCCTTCAGGCGCGGCGCAGCGTGCAAACCTGTCCAGACGCCAATATGCAGGCTGTATGGGTGCTGGCCGTGTCCGATGAAATTGTCTCTGGGCATAATGGTATTTTAACGTCGGACCACGCCAAAGCGCTGTCCGAGGTGATGGGAATGATTGATTTATATCGAAATCAATTGCCTAAACATGCGGTCGAAAGCCCTGCGAATGAAGATTTAGCTACGTTGGCGCCCGACTCGGAAGCGGCAAGCTCGTCGGATACGCAAACAAATACTCCAGCAGAGCCTGTGGTGTTAGTCGAGCCATTACCTGAAGGCGAACAACCTAAGCCACAAGATTCAACAGATTCACAAGAGGCGCCAGAGAAGCAAACACCGATTGAGCAAGGTTTGCCGATAGTGCCGCCATCAGATGAGCACACCCCGCCGCAAGCGATGGATGGCAAGTCGAATGAAGTGAGTGGGGACACTAAACAAGAGGAAGCCGAGACCACAGCTACGCCGCCAGCCATTAATGCTGAGTCTCAAACTAATGCGCAACCTCCAATTAATACTGAGCCCCAAACCGAGATAAATAACACTAAGGATACTCAACCTAATGAGCCAACTCAGCCTCAACCTAAGGTTGAGACTGAGTAACTTAGGAGTTGCTTACCGAATGTAAGCGTATGAGCTTTACTGATTTTTAACCTGAAATTTACGCCAACTAAAATGAAGTAAAAGGATTAAAAGCAGGCTAACGATTGCCCATGTCGGGTATTTATGTTGATGATAAAACGTGAGAATAGGGGCGATTTCATCGCGGATTAACACTGGGCCTAAGCCAAAAAGCGTTACCCAAATGCTGGTGGCGAGTAGGTTTCCCATCACGAATTGCTTAAAGGGCATTTTGGCTAGCCCACAGCCAATAAACATAAACTGCTTAAGCCCTTCGACAAAGCGGCTGAGCACTAAGGCGGCTATGCCATACTGGCCAATCACACTGTGGATCTTGTCCTCAAGCTGCGGCTTTATCCAACCTTTTCGCAGCAATACCTCACCGAAGCGGCGACCGATAAAGTAGCCCAAACTGTTGCCACTCAGGGCGGCGACGCAGGCAACGATTAAGACTAATGGCAGCGACATTTGCCCCGTAGCGGCCAGTAAACTGGCGACAATCAGTAAGGATTGTCCCGGTGCAGGAATACCAAATCCCTCGACGGCGATGGCCACAAAGAGCAGCAGATAACCGTATTGCTGCAACCAAGGTGTCATTTCGGTGATAAGGTGTTGTAAGGCTTCTGGCATGATTAAAACACAGTGCGAGAATGAATCATCCCATCTTACTCGGCACAGCCAAATTTAGGATAGCTTTATGAGCAAAGTTTCATGCCGATTTTATGGAATGGCGCATATTCAAGGCATAAAAAGCCGAACTGAGTTCGGCTTTTTATGCATGACAACTTAATGCTAGCTTAAGCGAAAGCGGCCTGCAGTTGTGGCACAACTTGCTTCTTACGGCTTAATACGCCGTCTAACCACACTTTGCCATCGACTGGGGTTTTACCGTAGGCACGGTTAACCAGATCGGCATCGTCAGAAACCACTAACAGCTCTGAGCCTTCTTTCATAATGTCAGTCAGCAGTAACAGTACGCTGTGACGGTTGCCTTCAACTTTCAGGGCTTTGATATCGGCTTCCAGCTCGGCTTTGATTGAATCAAATACAGACAGATCAATTACTTCTAACTGGCCGATACCCACTAAGTTACCGTTCATGTTGAAGTCTTTAAAGTCGCGCATCACGAGATCGCGTGCTGGCGTGCCTTCAACTGCCGATTTTACCTTGAACATTTCCATGCCCAGCGCTTTAAAGTCTTCAACGCCAGCGATTTCGGCTAAGGCCTCAACGCAGCGGATGTCGGCTGTAGTGCAGGTAGGTGATTTGAAGATCACAGTGTCGCTCAGGATGGCGCACATCATGATGCCAGCGATATTTTTAGGGATGACAACTTGGTGGAAGTCGTACATCATCTTAATGACTGTGTTGCTGCAACCAACAGGGCGGATCCAGCACTCTAAAGGCGTATCAGTGGTCAGATCGCCTAATTTGTGGTGATCCACAATACCTACGATAGTCGCTTGAGCGATATCGTCCGGTGCTTGAGTCAGTTCTGAGTGGTCAACAATGTAGACCTGCTCGCCAGCATAGCTGGTTTTGTATTCTGGCGCTTCAAAGCCAAAACGCTCCAGAATAAAAGCGGTTTCGGGTGATAACTCACCTAAACGTGCGGCAACGGCTTCTTCACCGATTTGGTTTTTTAAATAAGCTAACGCGATAGCACCGCAGATTGAATCAGAATCGGGGATTTTGTGACCGACAACGTACATAGGCATTTCAGGGACTCTCCTTTAAATTTGTGGTAATTTTAACAATATTTCGCCCGATTCGGAAATAGCCAAAGCGCATATCGCTGCGCCCTTAAGTCGCTATTCCACTAAAAACCGACCGCTGGCAGTGGCCATTATTCACACAGGTGTTAGATCTTCACTTTTATCACGACTTTACGCACCGCTGTCGGTGTATCACTCGTGCCGGGCATATGCATGTCGCCAGGGAAAAAGAGCGCAAACATCCCTGCCTTTAGTTGAATGTAGGAGGCGTTGGCTTTATTCGACTCGTAATCGAACTCGGCGTAATCGTGCTTTTCGAAATAAGGTTTTGAGGGTGTTTGGTCGGCCAATGGTAGATAGCCAAACTCTTCTTCGCCGCTGACCACATACTGCACATCGATGTATTTTTGATGTACTTCAAAGGGTTCGGTCGATTGTGGCTTAGTGTGGTAGTCGTTGACTATCACGAAAATATCCTCGCCATCGAGGGGATAATTGCCAACGGGCAGTTGGCTAAAGTCAGTGCTGGCAAGATGTGCTAATGCCGTGGCAATGCGTGGACTGAGTGATTGATAAATATGGCGATTAGCTAAGGTATCGACAATCATGGGGTACTCGATATGGCGTAAGTAAATGAGTGAATTGTAAAGATTATAATCAGTTCACCGCCGTTAGAACATAAGCGATAGACATAAAAAAACAGGCCATAAATGGCCTGTTTTGATGGTTTGCGGCTTAGTAAGTGTACTTAGCCTCGAGGAAGTAGTATCCCCCATTAAATCCAAACGGTGTGTTGGTTAATGGATAGACGAAAATACCATTGAAGTTATTGTCATCTGGGCGTTTTTCAGGATACACATCAAACAAGTTTTGTACGCCAGCGGTGAAGCTTAAGGCATCGGTTGCGGCGTAGCGCACGGATAAATCCATCACCCATTGGTCGCTGTAATTCACATCACCCGTTGAGTAACCCACTGTATAATCGCCAAAATAGCTGAGGCGAATATTAGTCTTAAAGTCACCTAATTCATGGGTCAGTCCTAAGTTACCCGTATTGTGCGGCGTGGCCGAGGTCATGCGGGTTTGTTCGATATTATCGAAGAGTTTAGGGCCGAGTCCGTCCAAAATTTCTGGGAAATGAATATCTTGGATTTCTGTTTTGTTATAGGCGTACGCCAAGTTAGCGCGTAAATCGCCCCAGTTGCCGAGATCAACATCTTGGCTCACCACTAAATCGACGCCGCGAGTACGAGTATCGACGGCATTAATAAAGAAGCGCGCCGATTCTGCATTGGTATTGGCTAGCGCCGCCGCAACAGCAGGTGAGTCGTTTGGCGTCACTGAGCTTGAGAGGATAATCCTGTCATCGATTGAAATCTGATAGGCATCCAAGGTCAGGGCGAGACCCGTATCATTGGTATAGACCAAGCCTAAGCTGAAGGATTGCGATAGCTCTGGGTCGAGCTCGTTAATGCCTAGGGCTTTAGTCACTGGCGATAAGGTGTTGAAGGTACCTGATTCTGTTGGCACTAACTGGCCCGTAGTCGGATCAGGATTGAACAGGGTAGAGATATTGCTGAAGTACAGCTGTTGTACGCTCGGCGCTCTAAAGCCTGTGTTCACTGTGCCGCGCAGGGCTAAATGGTCGGTGAAGTCGTAACGGCCCGCGAGCTTCCAACTGGTGTTACCGCCAAAGTCAGAGTAGTTTTCGTAACGCAGCGCCGCCGCCCAATAAAACTCAGTAGTTAACTGGTTTTCAAGCTCGACATAAACACCGGTATTGTCGCGAGTTTCATCGACTTCTGACTCGGGCGTAAAGCCCGTAAAGCCTTGGCTACCCGCTGCACGGTTATCATAACCGCCATTGATATAAGAGTTGGGTTCGCCCGCCTCAATCTGATAACCGTTTTGGCGCCAAGAGACACCCGTTGCCACTAAGATCTCTGAATCATTGGCAAAGTTATAGTAGCGCGAGGCATCGATGTTCAGGTTTGCTTCGCTGGTGGACAGGGTGCCCGCATCGAATTCCGTTGGGCTATCTGGGCCGAGTGATGCGTTTAGGGTGTTCACAATATTGTATTCGAACGAGTTACCGCCATAGCCCGCTGAGGTATCGATATTCCATTCACCGAGGGTGAACTCATAGCCTAGGACTAATGATGAATCGATGATCTTAGGATTGATCTGCGGTAAAAAGCCGTCGGGATACAGCTCGGTCAAGTTACGAGCATCGAGTGCGCGGCGATAAAATGCACCGGATTTGGTTTCACGTTGGCTAATGCCACCAAAGGCATAGAGTTTACTGTCGTTTGATAAAGGCTGCGCCGCGTTGATAAATAAGCCTAAGTTATCGTATTCGGCGTCGCCCACTTGGTGGCTCTTGCGGTTGAAAGTCGCTTCACGCGGATCATCCGAACCGTCTGGCAGCTTAGGATATTGTTGACGTGGATCTAAGCCTGCGCGGTTGGTGCTGTCTTTATGGTGAGCTTCAACGCCAATATTCACAAAACCGTCGTTGTTTAGGCTGATCCCGTGGTTCACACCAACGCGCCATTGTTCACCGTCACCCAGATAGGTTTGTCCGGCTTGAGCCGACACGCTACCGCCTTGGTCGTTGTCTTTTAAGACTACGTTGATAACACCAGCAATCGCATCTGAGCCGTATTGTGCCGAGGCGCCATCACGCAGGATTTCGATGCGTTTAATTGATGTCATCGGGATTGCGTTCAAATCGACGTTAGATGAGCCCTTGCCGACAGTGCCACTTAAATGCACCAGCGCCGAACCATGGCGGCGTTTACCGTTTACCAGTACGAGCGTGTGATCCGGCGACAGGCCGCGTAAGCTGGCAGGACGCACCGCATCTGAGCCATCGGTGACCGATGAGAAGGGGAAACTGTAACTTGGCGCGGCAAATTGCAGCGCCTTAGCCGTTTCGGTCATACCGGTGGATTCGAGTTGCTCCGCGGTAATGATATCGACGGGGGCAACGCTGTCGGTTGCGGTGCGCAGGGCGATCCGCGAGCCGACGACTTCAATTTTCTCAAAGCTGCTGGCCTGTTCTTCTGCGTGTACGACAGGAAAAACCAAAGTTGAAGATACTGCTAATGCGATAACGGCTGGACGCATAAAACCTCTCAATGTGGAGTAACCTTTAGGCTGGAACGAAAACATTGAACCAACGAAAGTAACAATTCGATAGGGTGAAGGTTATCACTGTAACAATTGTTACATCTAGACAGAAAAGTACTAACTCAGAGCTTACTGTTCTAGATAATCCCTTAAAGCCAGTCGAATATGTTGCCACTTTGAATGTAATGGGCTAAGTGAATAAAATCATCTAGATCCATTAGGTGTACTGAAGGTTTATCGCGCTTAGCGGCTGTGTTTTAATGGCGCTAAACCTCGGGTTTGAGGCACTTTAAGGAGTTAAGTTTTGCCCGCATTACGCTTTCTTGCAGGTCCTACGGCCTTTAACATTATCAGGGAACAAGGTCTGCATCCCGATGCTTTTACACAACTATTGGCCGCATCCGGTGGCCCCAAATGGTTAGGGATTGCGGGTCTTGATAAGTATCTCTTCACGGAATTTTTTAAGCAGCGTAACACACCGCTTTATACCTTAGGGGCTTCGTCGGGAGCATGGCGTTTAGCCTGTTTGGCACAGCAGGATCCACTACAAGCCTACGGGCGTTTAGAGGATTACTATATTGGCCAGCGGTATGAAACCATACCGACACCGCAGGAAGTGAGCGAGCAGGTAAAAGGTATAGTCCAAGGCATTCTCGGCGAGTCGGGCGGGCGCGAGATAGTGAATCATCCTTTTATTCACAGTCATTTAATTGCATGTCGGGCTAAACATATCAATCGCCTTAGCCATAAATTGCCCTTGGCAGCAGGGCTAGCGATGACGGCCGCGACTAACCTCATTAGCCGCAAAACCTTGGGTTGGCATTTCGAGCGGGTGGTCTTTAGCCAGCAACTGGCATCATCTCCCTTTAAACAACTTGAGGATTTACCCAGCCAGCAGGCGCAGCTCACCGAAACCAATATGAACTCAGTGATGTTAGCAACGGGGTCTATTCCACTCGTGCTTGCACCTGTATCTCAGATTGAGGGCGTTGCCACAGGGCAATACTATGATGGTGGCATCACCGACTACCACTTCGATTTGCCTCTATCCCATGCCACAGGGCTGACCTTATACCCGCATTTTTATCCCCATATGAGCCCCGGATGGTTCGATAAATCCCTAACTTGGCGCCGAGCGCGCACCAATTACCATAATGCCTTGGTGCTGGCGCCTTCGGCGGAATTTGTGGCTTCGCTACCCTTTGGTAAGGTGCCCGACCGTGAAGACTTTAAGCAATTGGATACGGCGCAGCGGATGCAGTATTGGCGCCGTTCTGTTGCCTTGAGCGAGCGCCTCGCTGATGAATTTGCTGAGGTGTGTGCAAAAGGAAATATCGCTGCACACCTAGCGCCGTTGTAAGGCGAGAGCGGCAAGTCAGCCTAAATTCTTTTTTGCTGTCAGCGACTTTAGGAAGGAAATTATTTCTCCTGCTACACTCTAAACTAATAAGGGATGCGGCTAGTTTTTGAGCGTTTCCTTCTATGAGTGGGCAGGAGGTTGCTATGCAAACACGAGAAATGGCGTTAATTATGCGCGATGCCTTGTTGCTGCCACAGGGAAGGATTGAGGTCCGCGTGGTCGAGCCGGGTCAATTACGTATGGTCGCGGAAGTCTTAAAAGGTAAGTACGATTTAGCCTTTGCGGCGATGAAACCCAGTGGTACTCCGCCCTGTTATCCCACAGCCACTCAGTGCGACATCATCGATTTTAATCAGCTGGAAGATGACTCCCTCAGCATAGTGTTAGAGGGGCGTCAGAGAGTCAGTATTCTCTCGGCGGCACAGACGAAAGATAAGCTGTGGATGTCCCGCACTTTGCCCTGCCAAAATTGGCAGGAAGAGCCAATAGAAGGGGAGTTCGAGCTGATCAGTGCAGCCCTAGAGCAATTCTATGAGGTGAACCCAGACTTGCTGGAGCTGTATTCTCAAGTGCATTTAGAGGATGCGGCTTGGGTGAGCCAACGTTGGTTAGAAGTGTTGCCCATGTATAACCGCGATAAGCTAGTGCTGGTGAATCAACCCGACTGCCATAAAACTATGGATTTTGTCTTGCAACTCATTAAGTCCCATGTGGACTGAAAAACCACACAGAGGCTAAAATAGCGGCTCATTATCGCCGCTAGTTGTTTCTATGACTCAAACCGCCCGTGCCGCCCAACCATCCTTTGTGGTTCTTCCCTTAGAAGTGGTTGATAAACCAACCGTATTTTCTTTTTTGATCGAGCATTATGCCCATATTGGCGAAGCGGTTTGGCGCCAGCGGATCCTCGATGGCAAAGTGCATTGGCAAGACGGTAGTTTGATTGGATTAGATACAGCCTATCGCCCAACGGCGAGGGCTTACTACTACCGTGAAGTTCCCGTCGAAGCACAAGTCCCGTTCGCGTCGCCGATTTTGTTTCAAGATGACAACCTCATCTTGGCCTACAAGCCGCATTTTTTACCCGTCACCCCCAGCGGCGATTACGTGAATGAGTGCCTAGTGCACCGTTTACGTTTAAGCACTGGGATCGACACTATTGCCCCAGCCCATAGGTTAGATCGGGAAACCGCAGGCGTTATCCTGATGACGACTCGCCCCGAGACGCGGCATATTTATCACCAGTTATTTATTGATGATGCGATCCGTAAAGATTATCAAGCGATAGCCAAACTCACCCCAGAGATTATGTTGCAATATGCCCGTGGCGAATTAACCTTGCCATTGCATTGGACGGTGAAAAATCGCATGCAACGCAGCGAGCCGAGTTTCACCATGAAGATAGTCGAAGGTGAGGCAAATACGCACTCTGAGATTCGTTTAGTGGCGATTCATGGGGAGTTTGGTTTATTCGAGTTAAGTCCTATTACGGGCAAAACTCACCAGCTACGCGTCCATATGCAAAGCCTGGGTATGCCATTATTAAATGATCGCTTTTATCCGACGTTATACCCTAAAGGGCCGGATGATTTTACCAAGCCGCTGCAGCTCTTAGCGCAGCGATTACGTTTTGTTGATCCTATCACTGGCAACAAACATGATGTTCAATGCGAACATTTGTGCTTAAAAAATCATTAATGATCTATTTATGTTAAGTCTTGTGGGGTTTATTACGACGGTGGTTCGTATTTTGATTAATAAATTTATTTATAATGTTTTAAGTTAATGCCATTTATAATTAATTAAAATAATCCTTAGTTTTGTGAACAATCATTTGATATCGTATTGTTATACCTATTATGGTGTATTTACTCCTCCCATCTAATCAATGTTAAATACGGTAACTTTCTTCTGGTGAAATATCTAGGTGGGATCTATCATTTAAGTACTACACGGATGTTTATATTGATTTGAGAGATATATTCCTATTCCGTGCAAGGTTCTTTTATGGCAACCATATATTCCACAAATGTTGCAGGCAATTGTTCTTTAGACGATTTTGTCTGGATTGGCGCCTACAACAGTATTTCATGGCACCCCCAGTTTGAGGTATTCAACTCAGTTGAGGCGTTACTTGATCTCAAGCGTTCACCGGATTGCATCGTATTATCATTACAGGCGGAAGAACAAGATAAGTGCCTGCGCGCACTTAGAAAAAATGACGCCACCTTTTTAAGTCATATATTAGTATGCCATGAGAGTGCCTTATCGCCCTATTTAGCCAATGGATTATGGGATGCGGAATATGACGAAGGTTATCAATTATATCAACTTAAGAAACAACAAATTAAGTTAGATTATCACGACGATCCCCGTTACAAATTATTGACTTATTTGTGGTGTCATCAGGATGCGATATTAGAACCGCATTCCGTACCAGAAAAAAGCTATCTTTATGATTATCCGTTATTACGCTGTTTTGGTATTAATCCTGAGGAAAGTTTTAGCTGGTTAGGCGAATTACAAAAATCTCAGCTGATTGAAAAAGCGGAATTATCCAATAGATTACGTTTTTGCCCAGGGTGTCATTCGGGGCATCTTAATTACATCGATGTGTGTCCTCAATGTCATAGCATAGATACCGAGCAGCAGAGTAGTTTGCACTGCTTTAATTGCGGCCATGTGGGTGCTCAGGCCTCATTTCGCAAATTGAATACGCTGTGCTGCCCTAACTGCTTGCAGAATTTGCGGCATATTGGGGTGGATTACGATCGTCCGATAGAAAATCAACATTGTAATAGCTGCCAAACCTTATTCGTTGATGCCGTAGTCGAGGCGAAATGTCTGCATTGTCAGCTCAGCAGCAAGTTGGATGATTTACACGTGCGGAATGTTTATAGCTTTAAGCTGGCGATCCCTGGGCGGACCTTAGTGCGTCAGGGACGTTCGCAATCTTGGTTTGCCTTAGAGCCAGGCGAGCAAATGACCAGTGCTCAGTTTTATTGGCTGCTGGATTGGCAGAATAAATTAGCGAAACGTCACCATCAAACCCATTCTATTTTGTCGATTCAAATGTTGAACGTGGATGAGTTTTTGGCAACAGAAGGTGAGGCTAAGGGCTTTGCCCAGCTCGATGCCTTGCAAGAGCGTCTGCGCAGCGTGATCCGAGTTACTGATGCCTGCAGCAACTATACCCGCGACGGTTTATTGATGTTATTGCCCATGACGGAGATGAGTCAGCTTAAGAGTATTTACAACAAGTTGTTCGATCTCAAAGAGCTGCAATCGGCATCCAAAATTGAACTGAGTGTAAAAGCCCTGACCTTACCCGCGGACATTGGTGAGAATGTGGGTGAATGGCTAACGGATCAATTACTCAAAGCTAAGCCAATATGAGTGAATTCAACACCATCGGCTATATGGTGCTCGATATCTGGCACCAATTGGCTGAACATTTAAGCTTTTTCGCTTGGCTAGTGCCGCTTATTTTGCTGTATGAGGCACCGCTGATGTTGTTGGTGCTCACTGGCATTATGCGGTTTTACTACACCCACTTCGTGCAGGTACCTCGGCAGTCGCTGTATCACCCTAAAGTGTCCTGTGTGATCACTTGCTATGCCGAGGGTGAAGCCGTCAAATCGACCATAGACTCCTTTATCGAACAGGTTTATGACGGTGAGATAGAAATCATCGCCGTGGTTGATGGTGCCGTGCAAAACGCGCTGACCTATCAAGTGGCGATGGCGGCGGCCAAGGCCTGCCAAGTGCCTAAGCGCAAGGTGGTGGTATTGCCAAAATGGCAACGGGGTGGCCGAGTGTCGACTCTCAATGCGGGTCTCTCGGTTGCCACGGGGGAGATAGTGATCAATGCCGATGCGGATACCTCCTTCGATAACGATATGGTGTCGCAAATCGTGCCCTATTTTGAAGACCCTAATGTGCCCGCCGTGGGTGGCGCATTAAGGGTGCGCAATGTGAATGAATCGATACTGACGCGCATGCAGTCGATTGAGTATCTGATCTCCATGCAGGGCGGCAAGACAGGGCTTGGTCAATGGAATCTGCTAAACAATATCTCCGGCGCTTTTGGTGCCTTTAGGCGGACGTTTTTAATTCAAATAGGCGGCTGGGACACCCATACCGCCGAAGATTTAGATTTAACCGTGCGGATAAAGCAGTACTTTAAGCGTTATCCCAATTGGCATATTCCGTTTGCGACCTTAGCCATAGGCCACACCGATGCGCCGGCCGATCTTAAAACCTTAGTATTACAACGTCTGCGTTGGGATGGGGATTTGTTGTTCCTGTATTTTCGCAAACACTGGCCAGCTTTTACGCCTAAGTTGCTGGGCACTGGAACTTTTATCTTTACCTTGCTCTATGGCTTCTTACAAAACGTGTTGATGCCCTTTGTCATCGTTTTTTATTCCATCGGGATAGTGATGAGTTATCCGTGGCAGTTTATTACTTCGATTTCGTTCACGATTTACGGCTTCTATTTTGCCATCTTAGTGTTCTTTTACTTGATGGTGTTATTGGCGATTTCAGAGCGGCTGTCACAGGACTTACGTCTAGCCATTTGGTTACCTTTATATCCGTTCTATGCGCTGTTTATGCGTATGGTGTGCCTGTTTGCACTCTTGAACGAAGTTTTTCGCCGCTCCCATGAAGAAAGCTCAATGGCGCCATGGTGGGTATTGAAACGTGGGAGAAAGTTTTAATGAAAATTAACTATCAGCCGAGCGACAAGGCGCAGCGTCCAACGGATGACAACGGCATTGGGGTAAAATACGCCGCGGCTAAACGCGGCGGTTTTAAGGGACGTTGGTATTTGTTATTAGCCTTAGTCATTACACCCGTTGCTGTGGTTGGCTGGATATTACTGCGTCCGCATTTGTTTATCTTAGCCAGTGGCATAGTGACGACCGAGCCCTTAGAAGTACGCGCTCCCAGTGCCGGGGATGTGGCCGAGATCCTGGTGAAACGGGGCGATGTGCTTACTCGTGGTGCCAATCTGCTGACCTTAGTCGATGCGCAGCTAGACGCGCAAATCAGTGAGTTGGAGAAGCAACTCGCTCAGCTGCAGCAGGATAACCTCAGCCTAAATGCCGAGATCCTCACGCAATTACAGCAACGCATCGATGTCGCGGCCGAGGGGGTCACTCGGCAGAATGGGCTGCTCGACAGTTTTGAGCGCTATCAGCGTAAAGGGGTAGTACCTACTGCGGATATGGCGGCCGTATTGCAGGCGCACACGGCTTCAAAAATGGCGCTTGAACAGGCCAAAGTCGATTTAATGCAGGCGCGCCAAGGGCAGAAAACCGAGTTACTCGCAGGATCAATTGCCCAATCCAAATACAATGTTGAGTTGCAGCTTGCTCGATTAAAAGCGCAGGAATCACAATTGCATATCAAGGCGCTCAACCCGACAAGGGTTGTCGATGTGCTAGTGCAAGCGGGCGAGCATATCGTCGAAGACAGGCCCTTAGTCTTACTCTCGGGTCGTGAGGCGGCGGTGATCTTTGCCTACCTTGAGCCTAAGTACTTGGAATATACCGCCATAGGCCAAAAGGCGACCATCAAGTTACCTAACGGCACTCGGCTACGGGGTGAAATTTCAGAGCCAACCGAGTTAGTCGGGCGCTTACCTAAACAGCTGTCTGGTCCCTTCGATGGTGAAAAGCCAGTACTTAAAATCACCCTGAAGCCGGAAGTGCCCTTACCCACCTCGATTGAGGGCGTGCCGGTTGAAGTGAGTTTTGATTATCTTTGGTAGCTCAGCCTCTTTTTAGATTCATGCCGCTCTCAAGGGCTGGCGAGCGGCGCAATCTATTAAGGGTGTACAAATTTTAATACTCATCAGCGGACACTACCTAAGGTCTTAAACTGGTGAGAGGGGTGCTTCTGCGGTTATGATACTGTCCGACTAAAGTTTCAGTGCTGCGTTTTATCGACCACTAGGATGGTAAGATGACCAAATCTGCAATCGTTTCAATTTTACTCTGTGCCGCAGTATTGCTGGGCGCCATGTATTTTGGCGGCTGGACTAAGCATCCCTATGTGCATGAGCTGACGACGGAAATCCGTAAGGCCAGCGCGGTGATCGAGCCGAAGAAACCGAGTGCCGAGGTCACGCAGGACGCTGATAATAAAACCGATGTGTCGTTAAAACAGGGCGTTTGGGATCAGATGCACGACGATACTGCGCCGCAAAAACGCCCCGAGTCCCAGTTATTTAAACAGAGCTTGCCTAACCAAGAAGCCACCGCTAAACCTGTGGATTCTGGAGCGGGAGCAACCAGTTCTGAAGCGGCAAAACACAACCCTGTTTAAGCTATTCCTGCCTCGGTGGCTCGAACCGAGTCTCGGTCATATCCCCATGTAAAACCGCAATTTTTGTCGGTTCACCATTTTCAGCTAACGCTAAAATCCCTATCCCACTGCGGTTGACTAAACGCTTGCTGCGCTCGCCATTAGGGCGCCGACCACGAAGCGACATGCGCTTACGTTTGGTGAATAGGTTTAACGGCGAGAAGTGGCCGTAAAGCCAGCCGTTGAGCTTATCGAAAAGCGGCAGTAGTTTCTCTGGGAACTGGTTTTTAATCCCGCTGCAGGTAATTTGATAAATATTCGGGCTGCTACGGCGAAAGCGAATGCTGATGTCATAGGCGAAGGAGTAGTGCACATCCCCCGAAAGGATCACAAATTGCTCTGGGGTTTTGCGGTGCATAAAGATACTCAGCAAGGTATTGGCGGCGCCCGGATGTGCCATCCAGTTTTCGGCATCGACCAGCAGCGAGGCGCCCATGAGTGTCGCCATGCGTTGCACGGCTTCAATCACCTTGACCCCAAACATGGGCGCAGGGGAGACGATAATCACCTTAGATTGGCCGAGTAGCGCTTGTTGTAAATCCATCAAGGCTTCCCAATCCATTAACCCCGAGGGTTTGGCGAGATTGGATTCACTGCGCCAGCGGCGGGTGCGGGTATCTAACACGACCAGCTTAGGCGAAGTGTCTAAGGTGTAATGCCATTGCTCGAATTTGAGTAATAGATCTATTAAGTCATCTTGAGTTTCTGGCGCTGGGCGGGTGAAAAAACCATCTAACAACGGCCGCACCTCGGTATCAAACTGGTTCGGTGCGTTACCTAAACCTTGGAATAAGGTATAAGCAATTAAAGCATTACCAATAATGCGCTTCGAAAAGGCATGGCCGTAGGCCGCCTGTTCCCACTTGGCGGTGAGGTTCCAATCGTCGGTGATGTCATGGTCATCAAACATCATATACACGGGAATATGCGCCATCAGGCGCCTAACCTGTTTAAGTCCCGCCTTAAAGGCCAATAGATTTTGCCATTCGCGCTGCCAACGTAGTTGATTCGCCGCCGAGAGTCCCTCAACCTCCTTGGGTAAGTCGATAAGCTCCCATAATTCGGGCGACCAAGTCAGCAGATACAGGGCAATCATCTCATTGAGACTGACCAAATGGTTTTCGGCAATTGATGAGGTAAAAATCGGATGATTGATATACCAGCGCCAGAGCGCGGTTTTGGCGGGATATTCGGTGCGTGGCAGCAGATTTTTATGGCGTAAATATAAATGCTTAGGCAGGTAACTTAATGCTTCGCTTCCCGCAATATTGGCGCCGTGGAAGGCTTCATGGTGCAAACCTAATTTTTCAATCACTTGACCTATGGCGCATAGCATAGGGCCCGCCACATCATCCACATAGACCTGATCGCCGCTGAGCATCAATAGCGCTGGGCGCTCATTCGCACCTTTATCGATAAGCTGGGCGAGTTTAGTATCGGCGGCGACTAAGGCATCCTCACTGTGGTGATGGGGATTGCGGCATGAGCCGTGCCATACCTGTGTCAGTGCGTGGCTAAAGTAAAGATGGGGCGAGTTAGCATCGCCATAACTCAACGCTTCGACATGATTAAATAGGTCATCAATGCCCTTGGCCGATACGCGATATTGGATAACCGTTTGAGGCGCAAGCAGTTCGGGGCGCGACAGGCGAAGTAAATACTGAAAGGCATGCTGACCGAGCGGCACGCTGTGCACTTCTTCCTCTGTTAACGGGTAACTTTGCTCCCCTAAGGTTAGCTGTAATTCGCTTAACGGCTCGCGGCTCACAAACCAGAGGGTAAAGTGTGAGGCGTCGCAGTGGCGCAGCATGGGGCCTGCAAGAATAAGGGGAAGTGCTTGAGTCAAATTCAGCCTTTTGGTCGTTAATCGGGTTAAGTGGTACAAACTCGATGAGGTTGAGCACAGGCAAATAAGAGTAAACAAGTGCGTTGAATATGAAAAGCTTTTAGAATTATGAGCCAAATGAATGGCTAAGGATCGCGGGGCAATATGGCAAACATCATGGTAACGGGCGCAACCGGATTACTCGGCAGGGCGGTCGTCAAACAGTTAACCGCCGCGGGTCATAGGGTGATTGCCACAGGTTTTAGCCGCGCGGAGGCGGGGATTCATCGACTCGATTTAACCCAAGCCACCGAGGTCGAAGCTTTTATTGCCCGTGAACAGCCCGAGGTGATAGTGCACTGCGCCGCCGAGCGTCGCCCCGATGTGTCTGAGCGCTCACCAGAACATGCCTTAGCGCTGAATTTGAGCGCCAGCCAAACCTTAGCCGAGGCCGCCAAAACCTACCACGCTTGGCTGCTGTATATTTCCACCGACTATGTGTTCGATGGCACAGCGCCGCCCTATGCCGAAAATGCCGTGCCCAATCCGGTCAACTTTTATGGCGAGTCTAAATTGCAGGGCGAAACCTGTGTGCTGAACGCCGATAGCGGTTTTGCGGTATTACGCTTACCTATACTCTACGGTGAAGTGACTCAACTGAGCGAGTCTGCGGTATTGGTGTTAATCAATCAATTGCTGGATAGCAGACCGCAGCGGGTCGACCATTGGGCCATTCGAGCACCAACATCGACGGCGGATATTGCCAATGCCATTGCTAAGCTCATCCAGCGGCAGTTACATGCTGCCGATGTGTCAGGGATTTACCATTTTAGTGCCACGCAAACCATGACTAAGTATCAAATGCTGCTCGGTTTAGGTGAACTGCTGGGGATAGATAGCGCGCATTTACTTCCTGAGCAAACCCCTATGGATAGCGCCAAAAGGCCGCAAGATTGCACCTTAAGTTGTGGGCGTTTAGCCGCCTTGGGGATCTACTCTGAGTTAGCGTTTAAGACAGGGCTAACTCAGGCACTTAGCCAATCCAGCGCCGCACTGGCGGCGGTAGGCTGTAGTTTAAGGAATCACCATGGTTAAGATTTTAGGCACAAATTTGCAAGCCGCCGACCAAGTGGCGCTGCTGCGAACCTTAGGCTTATTGCTGCAAATCGGTTTGACGTTGTTTGCCGCCGACACCTTTGGCCTGAGTTTACAGATGGAGCCGCTAGTGCATGTGTTTGTGCTGGAGGTGCTGTATTTGTCGCTCACCTTGGCATTGCGTAAGCCCTTGTTTGCGAAAGAGCGTGGCCTGTTTATTGCCCTGAGTCTCGATACCTTGTTTTGGATCTCTTGGCTGTATTTTTCGGGCGGGGCGACCAACGCGTTTATCTCCTTACTGCTATTACCCATAGCGCTCGCCGCCGTGACTCTGCCGATTTGGGCGCCTTGGAGCCTGACGGCTATCTCTACGCTTGCCTACAGCCTGATGATTTTTACCGTGCCAGAGTCGCAAATGCATCACCACGGTATGGATATGAGCTCCCACTATCTCGGCATGTGGTTTAACTTTGTGATTTCGGCGCTGGTATTGACCACCAGTGTGGCGTTAATTGCCAAGCGCATGCGCCGTCAAGATGCGCAGCTTGCCTATATGCGTGAAGGACAACTGCGACAGGAGCAATTATTGGCGCTCGGTACCGTTTCTGCGCAAATGGCCCATCAATTGGCGACGCCGCTATCGACACTGCGGTTATTGCTCGACGAATTAAGGGAAGAACAACCCGAACCTTTGATTACTGTTGTTGAAATGGAGACTGCGCTAGGTCGCTGCGAACATACCTTAACCGAGCTGCGGCTGGCGACTGAGTCGATTCGCGATCGTCGTCAGCGGCCACAAAAGATCACCGAGCTGGTGGCGGGATTAAAACAGAAAACCCAGTTATTGATGCCGCAAACTGAACTCAATTGGTTGATCACCTGCGCACCTAAGCTGTTGGAAGAACAGCAGATCTTAACCGATATGAGCTTAACCCCCGCCATTATGGCCTTGATTGAAAATGCCGCCCGCGCCAGCGCCGAAACCTTAGGTGTCGCCCAAGTGGATATCAGCCTAGATAGCGCGCCGAGCGAAGGGCAGATCTATTTGCAGATCCGTGATTATGGCGCGGGTATCGCTCCCTCATTATTGCCACAATTGGGTACCTTATTAATCGAGAGCCCCAAAGGCTTAGGCGTGGCCTTGCTGCTGAGCCATGCCAGCCTAGAACGTTTAGGGGCGGAGTTGATCCTCGCCAATCATCCTCAAGGGGGCACAGTGGCGCAAATTCGTTTTACCCTCTTGCAGCCTAATGCATCGGCCACGACTGCGGAGGCGCTATGAAACGGCTATTGATTATTGAAGACGATCAGGCTCTTGCAGGCGTGCTTGCGCGGCGGTTAACTCGCCATGGTTTCGAATGCCGCTTAAGTCACGATGCCAGTAATGCGCTGCTGGTGGCGCGGGAATTTTGCCCAAGCCATGTCCTGTTGGATATGAAACTGGCCGAGGCCAATGGCCTGAGCTTGATTGTGCCCCTGCGTAATCTGTTGCCTAAGGTGATCATGGTGCTGCTAACGGGGTACGCCAGTATTGCTACCGCAGTAGAGGCGATTCGCCTCGGCGCCGACAACTATCTTGCCAAACCCGTCGATACCCAAACCTTGTTGGCGGCCTTCGAGGTGAATAGTCAGGCGAGCGCACTGCCAGAAGATGAAATCGACGACTCGCCGCTCAGCCCTAAACGGCTGGAATGGGAGCATATTCAGCAAGTGCTCAATGCCAATCAGGGTAATGTGTCGGCTACCGCCCGTCAACTGGGGATGCACCGCCGTACCTTGCAGCGTAAGTTATTAAAGAAACCCGTGAGTGAAACTAGGCCGCTCAAGTAAACGAGAATTTGCTCAAGGAAGGAGTCGTAGTATGCGTGAGTATGATGGGATTGAGGTGCGTTATCGCAGGCCCGATGCCGATTTAGCCAACAGTTTGCAAGTAATTGAAAACCTGTTGGGCTTTGCTCCAGAACCTCTGCAGTTAGACTTTGATTTATCCTTTTGGGCAGGTGGTGCTGGGGTGCTTGATAAGCTGGCTATCTCTTGCAATGTCACGCCCGAGCAGTGGCAAAGACTCAAGCAAAAGCTGGATTTATATTCCCCCGAAGAGATGGTTGCTAGGGAAGATTGTCGCGAAGACTTTATCTGGTTAGTCGCCGATGATGAGGAATGCAGTGATATTTTGGCGGCTTCGGCGCAATTTATTAATGACAATAAGGTTGCCTTCCAAGAAACTTGCCTTGAATCCCATGCTATTTATTTCAGCTATATGAGCGATGTGAATACTTGGACGGCAGTATGGGGGCAAGGCAGCAGAATCAATTATGCCTATTTTTGTGAAGGTTAAGAGGTGCCAAGGCTAAGAGTTGTCAGGGTTAAGCACTGTCATTACTGAAAGCTGCCAAGGTTAATCCGTATCTGTGCTAAACGCTTTTATCGCTACCAAGGCAGCTCAGCACCATCGTAGGCCAAAAAGCTGCCCGTTTGTGCAGGTGTGGCATTGGCGATAATACTGACTAAACATTGGGCGACATACTCTGGTGTAAACAGCTTTTGTTTAGGCACGTTCTGCTGAAAAGGTTTGGATAATGGCGTATCCGTAGTGCCGGGATGCAGTGCTAGCACCACGCAGTGTTTCATGCTTCTTTGCCATTCAATCGATAAGGTTTTAAGGAACATATTCAACGCCGCTTTCGAGGCGCGATAGCTGTACCAACCACCTAATCTGTTATCGCTAATGCTGCCGACTTTGGCCGATACCACGGCAAACCTTGCCGACGCACTGGGTTTTAAAGTGGGTTCAAAGTGTTTTGCCAGCATCATACTCGGCAGCGTATTGAGCTGGATATTGTGCATGAAAAAATCTCCATCGAGTGCCTGCAGGCTTTTTTCTGGCCCCTTATCCTCTGTGTGCAGCATGCCAATACAGTTGATTAGCCAATCTAATTGGGGGATGTTTTGACTCAGTTGCTTAATTTCCTCCTCAAGGGTGATATCCAGTTGATGCCAAATCACGCCATCGTCTCGCCCTGTATCGGGCCTATGATGTTTATAGGTCGCATGGATAGTGGCCTCGGGATAGATTTCGCGCAGCTTACTCACCATGGCGTGACCTATGCCACCGCTACCGCCTAACACTAAAATATTCATAGCGTTTCTCCCATGCGAAGAGCCTCTATAGGCGTTCAAGTTGCGCGAGATGTTGTTCGGCAGTAGCCAGAATGGCCTGCCTTGCTGCCTCATCGGTTTTATCCCAAGTGCGGTACAGCATGGCGATGCGTGGATTGTGGGAGAGTTGTGCGCGGTGTTTATTCATAAAGCGCCAATATAGGCTGTTTAACGGGCAGGCGAGTGCGCCGCTACGTTCTTTTATCTTGTAATGACAACTGCCGCAGTAATCACTCATTTTATTGATATAACTGCCGCTCGCGGCATAGGGTTTAGTGCCAACGATGCCGCCATCGGCGAATAGCGCCATGCCGCGAGTGTTGGGCATTTCGACCCATTCAATCGCATCCACATACACGCCTAAGTACCACTTATCCACCTCATCGGGAGTGATTTCGGTCAATAGACAAAAGTTACCAATCACCATTAAGCGTTGAATATGATGGGCATAGGCATAATCGAGTGACTGAGATAAAGCATGGTGCAGGCAATTCATTCGAGTCTTACCATGCCAAAAGTAGTCGGGCAGCTTGCGCGTGGCCTCGAGGGCATTAATGTTGGCGTAGTTGGGCATATTTGCCCAATAGATACCGCGCACATACTCACGCCAGCCGAGGATTTGTCGAACAAAGCCCTCGACCTGAGCTATCTCAATAAAAGGATTGGCATGATAGTGCTCAATCACCGCATTGATTACTTCTAATGGACTGATAAGTTTAGCATTTAGGCTAAAGGACAGCCGACTATGGTACAGGCTCCACTGCGCTGGATGTTGCTGGGTCATCGCATCTTGAAACCGGCCAAAGGCGGGCAGGCAGTATTCACAAAAATACTGAAGTAATTCGAGGCTTTGCCCGCGGTTTATCGGCCAGAGTAAACGCGTATCCGCCTTGCCCATAGTATTAATCCCATGGCGTTGAAGGCGAGCGAGAATGTCTTGCACATTGTGGCTAAACATCAAGGGGGTTGGGAGCGATTTGATATCTTGGGATTTAAGTTTTTGCCTGTTGTTGGCATCAAAATTCCACTGACCGCCTACGGGCTTGCCATCCGTCATCAAAATATTGAATCTTTTGCGCATTCGCCGATAAAAATGCTCCATCAGCCTATGTTGCCCTTGGGGGAATTCCCTATCAATTTCGTTAAAGGGGAATAAAAAGTGCTCGGTATCGACGCAATTCACAACGGCATTGGCCAACTTCAACTGGCTTAATTGCGCGAGGAGTCGATATTCGTCAGGCCGTTGATATTCAAACTTAATCGCCCCCATTTCGGCGACAAAATACTCTAGTAATGCGTTGAGGTCGGCAAAGTCTTGGGTATCGTCGAGGGTGAGGTAATGCACTTGATGCCCCGCCGCGCCAAGCTCGCTGGCAAACTGCGCCATGGCACCAAAGAACGCGCAAATCTTTTGCACATGGTGCGTCACATAGGTATTTTCTTGATGCAATTCTGCAATCACATACAGAACTTGATCATCAACGCGGTTAAACCAAGAATGCTGGGTATTGAGTTGATCGCCTAAAATTAGCCTGACTGTATGGAATTGCATTGAGTGGACTCTTGGATGACTCTTGCGTTTAGCCTTATCTTTTAATCTTACGAATTGTGTTGATGTGAGGATCACTGTACTGGGGCGTTTGCCGTTATTTCGACAGAGAAAATTTATTCGTAACCTTCGTTTTAATTTCTTTCCAATATAAATCAAAGTCGTGGGGCTTCACCCCACACCCGACCAAGGAGGACTGCTCGTCCTATCCTCCTTGGATTCTCCAAGACGCCCCTAACGGAGTTGAAAGCCCCTTGGGCATTAAGCGTTCTAATGCTATCGCGTCAGACGCTCGTCCCTGATTCGACTGACGCTATCTCGGCATCCATGCCTCGTTCACGCAACGAACGCAAATGCCCTGCGGCAACTCCGAGGGGAGGTGAACTTCTGTGGTTTCCGTGTTAGCTGTAAATCCTAAAAGATATATGCCTATCCTATCTTTCATTGAAACAATAAATTTAACTATAAAGTCAATCAGTTGATTTTAATTACAACTGATTGACTAAAAGAGTTTAGTGCTTTTTTATGGGAAGTTTTTGATTAACTTATATGTAATGCTACTGTTGTCAGCTTTAATTACTTCAATCAATGCCCCTTTATATCCGATAATATTTGATGTCGACAAATCATATTCAACATCATTATTAAAAGCTGGGCGGGCAGTACTATTGCTGAACTCTCTATAGCCAATATTGATTTTATTACCAACTCGGCCGCTGTATATCAATGTTTGTTGAAAACTATTTCCTCTTTCTGAAAGCTGTTTTTTTCTTTCATATTTACCTTCATAACAAGCTTTACCACCAAAAATGGTTACAACACACAGCTCTGCGTCATCTTTTTTTTCCAAAGAAAGCGCTTGAACTGGATCGGATAATACGCCTTGAATAACCCCTATAGGAGAGTAAAAATCATTTTTTTCATCAAAGCCTATCTGTGGGTACTTATTTGCGGTGATATCGTAAGCTACGCCATCAATCGTATTGTGAACAACTAAAATATTTTCTTCTGTTATTGTTCCTTTTTGAACTAGATGATCACCTACATAAGCAGTGATGCTTTGTCCTAATTCTGGATAATTGACCTCTTGTATAAAGGTATCTGCTCCATTGTACTTGACTGTTGTACATCCAGAGATGAAAAGGATTGATAGGATAGATAGTAAAATTTTCATTCATTAGTTCCTTGAATTCGTCCATTTACGTTTCGTTTTCATATTTTTTCAAGCAGTTAGGTATGAAATACTATAAAAATAGTTTTTGTATTACAATGCTTTATAGATTTTTGGTGACAAATTTGAATTGATAAACCTAAAAGGAAGAATATAATGTGATGCTACTCACGTTCGTCGTATTGGATTTTATCGCAACATCTGTTTTTAGATTTTGAATTGTTAGTACTCTATTTTAACGCTAGTAAACAACACTGAAATCTCTGGAGTTCAGCTTCGTCTGCTAAGCAACTCACGAATACATGTAACTTCGCAAGGATCGTTTTGGCTGCGTGTGAAAACAATAAAAAGGAGGATAGGACGAGCAGTCCTCCTTGGTCGACTCTTTATTAAAAATCAGGGGTGAAACCCCACGACTTTAAACTTAAAAAGATTATTGAAACGTATTGCTTAATTACTTGCGTAACGTATTCAAAATAAACCCGCAATTATTCGATTGCGCTAACCAATCCAGTTTGTATTGCATAGCTCTCTAGCTTGATATCAAGATTATCCAAATCTTTATAAAACTCATCATCGAGTTGATTGAGTCGGGCTTCGGCGACTGGATTATCGGTTGCGGCGAGGCGTTGGCCTCTGTCAGTAGGGACAGGATGGTCACCAAATACCGCCTGTTTAGCCTGTTGTAATAGGGCTAACGAGTGCAAAGCGCCAATTTGCTCAAGGCCGCGCTCGGCAACAGCATAATGCTCGCCCGATGAGTTATCGAAGTACTGGATAAAGCCGCCGTTGTAGACTTCGCCAGAGAGACAATTGACGGCGTAATAGTGCTGCGCCGCTTCACTTTGCGTGTGAAAGCCCTGTTTATCGTCGTGCACCCGCACCACAATATCTCGCCACAGCGCTCTAAAAGGGCAGGTTTTATCTAATTCCCGCTCCTTTTGATAATAGGCTTTTGCCTGTTCGATATTTTCACGATTGCCATTTTTACAGGGCATACATAAGCCTGCGTTTCGCTCGGCGGTGCTGGACATGATTAAGGTTTGGCAAGCTGTGCAGGGGACTTTTTCCGACATTATCTTTCCTTAGATACTCAGGTCAGCAAGAGAAGTAACAGATTCACAAACTAACCATGGCATTTATCGAGGCACTCATTGTTAAATTTTACAATGTTGATGGCTATTGGTGTTAACTGCTTACGCCGAAGTTACAGAATACACATCCCCTCGGAGTTGCCGCAGGGCATTTGCGTTCGTTGCGTGAGCGAGGCATGGATGCCGAGATAGCGTCAGTCGAATCAGGGACGAGCGTCTGACGCGATAGCATTAGAACGCTTAATGCCCAAGGGGCTTTCAACTTCGTTGGGGCGTCTTGGAGCATCCAAGGAGGATAGGACGAGCAGTCCTCCTTGGTCGGGTGTGGGGTGAAGCCCCACGACTTTAATTCGATTAGTTGTACTTTATATTCATCGCGATCAGGGGGTCGCGGGAAGCCTTTTCGGCTCGTAGGCGTGCTAAGTACTTTTCCCATAATTCCACTTGGTGAGTGGCGAGATCGTAAAGTACCTGCCAGGAAAACAGCCCGGTATCGTGGCCATCGTCGAAGACAATTTTTACCGCGTAGTTACCTACGGGTTCGATGCTGGTGATATTCACATTTTTCTTGTGAGTGACCAGCTTAGGGTTACCGTGACCATGCACTTCGGCGGAGGGAGAATAGACGCGTAACATCTCACAGGTGAGTTGATACTGCTCGCCGTTATCGAAGCTGATTTCTAAAATGCGCGATTTACGCTTGAGCTTAAGATCGGTGACATTGGGTGTGCTAGTGGTCATAGGTAGTGCCAAGAAAATACGGGGAATGGACAAGCTGTAACATAACAATTTGTGGCTAAGGTTACAAAGTGTAAGCCTTAGCCACAGTCACAATTTTGCACTCAATGTTCGGAACGAACATTGCAGGCTTGGATAACAGCCCTAGTTACAGAATAAAGCGGCTTAGGTCTTCGTCTTGAACCAGATTATCTAAGTGAGCACTCACATAATCGGCGTCAATCACAAATGAGCTGCCAGACTTGTCGGAAGCATCATAGGAGATATCTTCCATCAGTTTTTCCATTACGGTATGCAGACGACGGGCACCAATGTTTTCGGTGCGCTCGTTCACTTGCCATGCCGCCTTAGCAATGCTCTCGATGCCCGACTCGGCAAACTCAATGGTCACGCCTTCGGTGGCCATCAGCGCGATATATTGCTCGGTCAGTGAGGCGTGTGGCTCAGTTAAAATACGTTTAAAATCATCGGCTGATAACGCATCTAGCTCAACGCGGATCGGTAAACGGCCCTGTAGCTCTGGGATTAAATCCGAAGGTTTTGCCATTTGGAACGCGCCCGAAGCGATAAACAGAATATGGTCGGTTTTCACCATGCCGTGTTTAGTGGTGACTGTGCAGCCTTCGACTAAAGGTAACAGGTCGCGCTGTACGCCTTCACGGGATACGTCTGGGCCTGAGGTTTCACCACGTTTACAGATTTTGTCGATTTCGTCGAGGAACACTATGCCGTGCTGCTCAACCAATTCAATGGCTTGCTCTTTTAAATCTTCTTGATTAACCAGTTTGGCCGCTTCTTCTTCGATCAACAGCTTAAAGGCTTCTTTGATCTTCATCTTGCGACGTTTGGCCGGTGCTTGGCCCATGTTTTTAAACAGGCTTTGCAGTTGGTTGGTCATTTCTTCCATGCCCGGCGGCGACATGATTTCGATACCCACCTGTGGCTGGGCCACATCGATTTCGATTTCTTTGTCGTCTAACTGGCCTTCGCGCAGCTTTTTGCGGAAGATTTGACGGGTATTGGAGCTGGTATCGCTGTCCGTGTTGTCCCACTCGTTTTTCGGCTTAGGCAGCAGGGCATCGAGAATACGCTCTTCAGCGTGTTCTTCGGCGCGTTGGCGGCATTTGCCCATTTGTTGCTCGCGGGTCAGCTTGATGGCGATATCGGTTAAATCACGGATGATTTGCTCGACTTCTTTACCCACGTAACCGACTTCGGTGAACTTAGTGGCTTCAACCTTGATGAACGGCGCGTTGGCGAGCTTTGCCAAACGGCGGGCGATTTCGGTTTTACCTACGCCGGTTGGGCCAATCATCAGAATGTTTTTTGGGGTGACTTCTTGACGGAAGTCGGCATCCAATTGCATGCGGCGCCAGCGGTTACGCAGGGCGACGGCGACAGAACGCTTGGCCTTTTTCTGGCCGATAATATGGGCATCCAGCTCGTGGACAATCTCACGGGGGGTCATTTCAGACATAATATTCCTCACGGGCTGTTAGTAGTTAAGTTCTTCAATTGTCTTGAATTGATTGGTGAATACGCAGATATCGCCTGCAATAGTCAACGACTTTTCTGCAATTTCCAGCGCCGATAATTCGGTATTTTGTAGCAGGGCTAACGCCGCCGCTTGGGCATAGTTACCGCCCGAGCCAATGGCGACTAAATCATGTTCTGGCTGCACTACGTCACCATTACCTGTGATGATCAGTGACGCTTCGGCATCGGCGACCACAAGCATGGCCTCAAGTTTGCGCAGCATGCGGTCGGTACGCCAATCTTTGGCCAGTTCAACGGCCGATCGTAATAGATGGCCTTGGTGCATCTCGAGCTTGGACTCGAAACGCTCAAATAGGGTAAAAGCGTCGGCGGTGCCGCCAGCAAAACCTGCCAACACTTTGTTGTGATATAAGCGACGCACTTTCTTGGCGTTACCTTTCATGACGGTATTGCCTAGGGAGACTTGGCCATCGCCGGCGATGACAACTTGGTTATTACGGCGTACTGATACGATAGTGGTCACTTTTGAATCCTCTTCTCTTGCCCGCAATGAAAATCCTGCGGTGGATGATGGAATAGATATGGGGATGGATGGTCAGATTTCAAGTGAAAGCGGAAAAAGCCACAGGGCGTTAGGGATTTTATGCCCTGTGGCTGATGTAGGATATTACTGCGATAAGGTAGAGCGGCCGACAACCGTACGGCCATCGAGGGGATAGTATTTTAGTTCCCAATTCTCGCTGCCAAGGCGGCGATCATCCGACACATAGTTAAAGTAACAATAAGTGTCAGGATCACTTATTGCGCCGCCAGCGTACCAATAGACTATGTCGATATCGGACGCCTGTTGATTTTCCCAATTCGTGTGTGAGGTGAGTACAAAGTCCTGATTATCGAGTAAGGATTGCCACAGTTCGCCGCAGTAAGCGCCTTGTAATTGCGTGCCTTGGTTGCTGCTTTGGGCCGTGTCTTCACCGAGTGGAAAGCCGGTAGTGGTGGAGTCGATTGTGCCGTCACCATAGCAAGCAAGATTTTGGGTGTAGCCCGAGTGTCCGCCCGTCAGCCAACAACTGTGATACAGCTTTACGCCAGAGGTAAAGGCGGCGAAGGCGGCTTTTGCCCTCGCATCGTGGGCATCTTGGCTGAGATTCATAAAACGAGGCGCAGCGACCACGGCAAGAATGCCTAAGATGATAATCACCACCACTAGTTCAATTAGGGTAAATCCTTTAGATGTGTGTAGACGGCTCATACTGCTCACCTGTTGCTAAGATGGCGATATTCTAACGTATCTTTGATAGATGATCATTAAGCTATTGATATCAAATGTTTTGATAACATTGTTATTACACTGATTGCGAGGGTGAAGACAACCGAAATACTTAGAGATAACAGCGCCCTTCGGGGTGAAATTAAGGGCGTCTTGGGTTTACTTTATGCTTTCGAGTCCCTTAGTGTTAACTCCTTTTAAGGCATTTTTCTCTAGCTGTTCTTTCTGTTTTTGATCGTTGAGTTTCTTCTGTTGATTGAGTTGTTGCTGTTCAATGCTGAGTTGAGTTTGCCTTTGTATGGCAAGCTGCTGTGACTCACATTGCTTATATGCATCGGACCAGCCTTGAGCATATTCTTTATCGGTTTCAAAACGTCTGACGTCTTTCTTGAATTGATCGAATAAGCTACCACCTGCGTTGTTACCGCTGTGACAACCATCGTCGAATCCTTCGGCATAGGCCTGTGGGTAACCTTGGCTGATCATGGTATCCCGTTGTGATACACATCCAGTCAGCAATACATGCCCTAAGGCAACAACAGACAATAAAGCGAGTGTTGATTTGTTCATAGTCGAACCTCTACCTAGTTGAGATTAATTATTGGTTGTTGCTCTGTGCTTTAGTGGCATTTTCAATGAGCAATGGCAGTAAATCTTCCCGAGCACTGTTTCCGGATAAAGGAGCTGTGCCTGAGTTAGTCACACTGAAGGAATATCTTTCTTTCCCTTCAAGGATGGCTTCTACGCTAATGTGGTCATGGTCGATGGCCCACCATACGCTGAAGATATAGCCAATACGTTTATCTGGTAGCGGTTTGAGTTGTTTATCTGGCCACTGCTGTTTGATAGAAGTGACGATAACGCTATCTGCCTGTTGAGGTGTGAGGGTGAATATGCCATTGGGCATATTTTGGGTTGAGTTAGTTGATGAGCATCCTGCTAACATGAGTCCAGTGAATAAACTGAGTAATAGTTTCACTTTGTCTGACCTCGTGGATTGAATTGACTAAAGTCTAGTCGGCGTCGAACAATACGCATGTTAGCCATTGCTGATATTGTCTGGGGTTAGATTTAGCAGGAAATAAAACCTAACTCGAGCAATTGCTCTAAATTTGGTGTGCTGTTCACAATTTGAGCTAAAAAGGTTTGGGATGGATAAAGTTGGTCAGATTTTAGCTTGTACGCGATAACGAGTTTGTTCTGGGTCTATAAATGAATTTACTTTGTTGGCGGCTGAGGGGCGAGCCTTGTGGACAAAACCGGAGTGATAAAAAAGCCCCGAGAACACTGGCCGTTCTCGGGGGAAGGTTCTAAGCAGTGGATCTTTAATGCCTACGGGACATAAAGGAGAGAACCTGAGCCGAGTGTGGCAGTTTATTGCTTAAGCGACAAAGCTAAACTGACAAACTGCGACAGCTTGTCGCAGGGTAACATTTGCTAGGGCAAGCAAGGGAAAGTGTTCAAGTCAGGATATCTGAGTAGGGTTAGCAGAGACCTTGTGGCTAAGACTATAGGGCACTAAGGCACTAAGGCACTAGGGTATTAAGGCAGTAGGGCATTGAGGTGAGCTAAATGCTGGACTAATTCGGCCATATTGCTGACCTCGAGCTTTTTCATGATCTTAGCACGATGGACTTCGATGGTTCTTAAGGATAAATACATGGCTTCGGAGATCTGTTTATTGGTCATGCCTTGAACCACATGGGCTAATACTTGTTGTTCGCGCTCGGTCAGTTGGGCAAATTTTTGCTGCAGATGCTGTTGCTCAAAACTGGCTTGGCTTTCTTTATGCGCTTTTTCAATCGCTTGAACCAAAGCTTTTCCGGATACAGGCTTTTGAAAAAAGTCACAAGCGCCCTTACGGAAGGCGCTTAATGCCATAGGTAAATCGCCGTGGCCCGTGAGAAATATCACCCCTAGCGGGCTTTGGGTTTCAAGCAATTTTTGCTGGACTTCTTGGCCGGTGATCTCCGGCATTCTGCTATCTAAAATCACGCAGCCCGCCTGCGTTAATGGGCATTGGGCTAAAAAATCCCGTCCACTGCTAAAGGTTTGTACTTGATAGCCAAATTGCCCGAGCATAAATCCCAGAGAATCGAGAATTGCCTCATCATCATCGACTAAGTACAACGGTAGCTTGGTGGACATGGTTTTCCTTGCAATGGTTTTGGTGTTATCAGCTTAAGCCTGCGGTGCAACTGGCTCAATTTTAAGCCGAGGTCTTGGGAGGTGTATCACTAAATTAGCCGAATCCTATCGGCCATGCGCCAGAGTTTGGGGCAATTCACAGCTTAATTGAAGCGGTGAAGATAAAGTGAACCGATAACAAGGGAGTAGTGGAAAAGGCGAGCGCAATGGGGTTGTGGTGTCGAGCAATACTCGTGAGTGTTATCTTGAGTCTGACAGGGCTTACCCTGTGCTATGCCGATGAAAATGTGCCCGTCAATGAATTTAAGGTGGGTGTGCTGGCCAATCATGGTGTGTTGCAGGCGAAACAACGCTGGCAGCCAATGATGGATTACCTGAGCGAAAAAGTCCCCAATAGCCGTTTTGAAGTGGTGCCCGTGGATTTTAATGGCATGCGTAGCCAGTTACTTAGCCACGACTTGCAATTTATTGTGACCAACCCCGGCCAGTATCTGCACTTGAGTAATAACTTCCCGCTCTCGTGGCTGGCGACCATGAAGAGCCGTAAACATCAGGGCAGCACTTTTACCATAGGCGCGACCATTATTGTGCGTGCCGATAGTCCAATCCGCAGTTTGCAGGATTTACGGGGCAAGAATGTGGTCGCCAGCGATCCGCAGGCGCTCGGTGGCTATCAAGCGGCGATGGGACTGCTGCATAAAATGGGCTATTTGCCGGAGCAGTTTTTCGGTGATGTGCGATTCTTAGGCTTTCCCCTCGAGCCGCTAATCTATCAAGTGCGTGATGGTAATGCCGATGCCGCGATTGCGCCTTTTTGCACCTTAGAGGAAATGATTGAAACCGGACTTATCAATCAGGCCGATTATCGGGTTATTCATCCAACCAATCCCCCCGGTTATGACTGCGAGGTGAGCACCCAGCTTTATCCTAATTGGTCGTTTGCGGCCGCGGATACAGTATCGCCGCGTATTATCATGCAAATTACTCGCGCCCTGTTTGACTTGCCCGCCGACCATGTGGCGGCGATTACCGCCGATACCTTAGGTTGGACAGCGCCGGTGAGTCAGCTCAAGGTGATTGAATTATTTAAAGAATTACAGCTGCAAGGCGCAGCGCCGCCCCTGTATCAAACCGTCTATAAATGGATGGAGAAAAATAAAGAATGGGGCGGGGTATTGCTGCTGATCTTTATCGTATCGACCATTTATCACCTGTGGCTTGAGTATAAGTTTCGCCAAAAGAGTGAGTTTTTGGTCAGCACCGAGCGGCAGTTAAAGGATAAAGCCTTGCAGCTAGAGCGGTTGCAGAGTGCGGCGATTCTCGGGGAGATTGGCGCGGGGCTTGCCCATGAATTAAATCAACCCATAGCCGCCATAACCCAATACAGTGAAGGCGCCATGCTACAGCTAGAAAGGCTGGGGCAGGATAATCCTGAACTCTATGATATTTTAGGGAAAATCAACGCGCAATCGATACGGGCCGGGGCGGTTGTGCACCGTATTCGCGGTTTACTCAAACGTCGCCAGTCTAAGGCCGAACCGCTCAATGTGACCCTAGTCGTCAAAGAAGCCTTGGCCTTGCTGCGGCGCGAGTTAGACCGCGCAGGTGTGCAAGTCATAGTGCTGGTTGAAGGTCATCCCTTTGAAGTCTTGGGGGATAGCGTGGGCCTCAGTCAAATGTGGGTCAACCTAGTCAAAAATAGTTTAGATGCGCTAGAAGCCTGTGAAGATCACCGAACGCGCCAGTTAAAGATTGAGATCCACTATCAACCCACTGAAATTAAAGTATTAGTGATTGATAACGGTGAGGGATTGCAACGCCAAGCCAGTGAGCTAATGGCCTCATTTGCCTCCACCAAGGATGCGGGACTCGGTTTAGGTTTAGCCATTTGTAAGGATGTCGTCAGCCGCCACCATGGCAGTATTGAGATTGAAAACTGCAAGCAATCGGCACATGTCCAATTACCCTGGCAGCAAGGCTGTGTGGTAACCGTGGTATTGCCTAAAGGATAGGCTTAGCCCAAATACGCCATGACAGGATTTTCTGTTAATTTGGTTATCGTTTTGTGTGGTATTAGGCATAAGCGAAATGGGCGCTGGCACAAAAGGATACGCCCACCAATCCTGCAAGAACATTTTAAGAGATAAAAACACAGCACAGGGAGGTGCTGTGTTTTTTACTTTCTTGGAGATATTGGTGCTTAACGCATGGCGAGCATGACCCAAGTGCGGCGCCCTTGCTCGAGAAGAATACCAACAGCCAGCCCAGCGGCGGCGTTGACAGCCAAGCAAGTGACTGCGGTTGCGAGGATCACAAAGATACAGAAGGGCTTACCATCGATAAGGCGCTTTGACCACGCCAGTTGCAAACCGCCGATGGACAGCAAACTGCCGAGAATCGCCACAGGGATAAGCCCGAGCAACCACGCAATTTGCCCATCCCAGAATAGAGCGATAACCACACAAGTACCGCCGAAGATTAATGGCGCGAGGTGAGTGCGTGCGCCAAAGTGGTATTGCACCGCAAGGCCTCCTGCACCATGGCACATGGCTGCCGCACCAAAAGGCGCGAGTAACAAATTGGCAAGCCCAGAGCTAATGGCCAAATTTTTGGGTGTGAGTTTGGCGGCATCTTCGGGGAATTTTTCCTGCGCCATGGCTGAAGTTGCAATGACCGCATTGGTTAAGGTGAGGGCGAGCTGTGGCAGCACCAGTAAAATCGCTGCTGAACTCCACTCGTTAAGGCTAGGCCAAGCTAAGTGTAAGGATGTACTCAAGGCGGGAATATTCAGGCTGGTAGCGATGTCGGTTTGACTATTGGCTTGCCATAACATGCCAGCAGCGATAACGAGTGGCATGGCAAGGTAGCGTAAGGGTAAGAATTTACTCACAAATAGTAAGGCAAACGCGCCGAGTCCGAGCAGCCAAAAGTCGCTCATCATCTTAGTGCCCATCCACATCAACTGCAGGCCAATCGCTAGTTGGATGCCGACACTCACGGCTTGGGATAATTGTTTGGCAAGCCAAGTAATGGCGCCGCTAAAGGCCAAGATTAACAATATGATACCCATCAGCATGGCACTGGCTTGGAGCATCCCTGGCGTTAAGCCTTGGGCGATTACGAGGGCGGCGATGACCTTCATGGGTTGGACGGGAATAGGGCGGCGATAAAATAAGGCGCTTAAGATTGCGAATAGGCCAAAGCCTAAAAATATCCCTTGGGGCGAAAATTGGTTTAGGGCGATTAAGCCCAAGACTAAGGGTAAAAAAGTGCCTAGGTCGGCGAAGGCACCGCTGGTTTCACCGAGTAAACGGTTAAGCGGTTGAGTCGAATGCTGTGTTGGGGTTTTGCCCGCGGTCATAGAGGTTGCCACAATTGAACATTGCCTGTTTAGGCAAAATAAATGCCATAAAAATCAGTTAATTTGACTTATAAACAGAGCCAAACTCCTTTTCACACCTATAGATTGAGACAAACTGGGACAGTGTTATTTTTTAACTGCGGCGATTTGTCTTTGTTGGCTGGTATAGCACGATAAAAAAGAGAGCTTAGCCAGCGGGTACTAAGCTCTCAAAGGTTTGCAGGGGAGCGATACTCGCTATGCCATTAGATTAGGTCAGGCGATAGCGAGTGAAACGGCTTATGGTTGTTTATGTTTAGGGCCTTGCTTGTTTTTCATTGGATCGCCTTGATAGCCCAAGGCTTGCCAATCGAGGCGAGTGCCTTTGTTGTGGCAGTCATTACAGTTAAGCGCTTGTTCCTTCGGTGATACCATGTGGTTGATACGCCACCACATTTCAGTGGCGGCAAAGCCATATTCACCACTGTATTTGATGCCTTTTTCAGTCATGGTGGTGTTTGCTTCCATACCCAGTTTCGCCGCTAAATTCCAATCAAACTCGCTCCAGTATCCGCCCTTGCCATAGGTTTTTGGGGTGATAAAGATATTGAGTTTCTTGTCGTAAATCTGCTTACCTGTATGTACTTTAAAGGGATAAATCTTGGCTTTAGCATCGTTAATATCGCCCATAGGGTAGGTCAGTTTAGTGACGACATTCGGGTCCATCTTGTCCCCCGCCATATAAGCGTTAGCTGTGCCGTTGTACCAAGCGTACTGGGGCTTGACCATTTTCTCCCACACAAAGTCACCCTTCTTCTTCTGATAGGTGTGTTTGCCATATTGATCAACGGTCTCAGGTTTATCATCTCCCGCTGTTGACCAATCCCAGTGCATCTTGGTGGGCTCATTTTTCGCGAAGAATGGAATATGGCAGGTTTGGCAGGCCACGGTTGCGGTATGGGTATTGAGCTTTTTGTTGCTGTGCGGCGCGCTCTCGTGGCAGTTTTCACAACCTATATGGTCGATACCGCCTGGGGAGACCCCCATAGCATTACCCGAAATTTGATGTTTTTCAGTGGTATGACAGTTTTGGCATTGGAAGTTATTGCCGTCGCTGTCCATGTGCACATCGGTGGCTTTATCGGGATAGGCCATAGAGGAGTCGAGGTCGCCGTGTTTAACTGCATCACCACCGCCACCATAGAAGTGGCAGCTACCGCAGTTATCGCGCACGGGTTCACCGACGTTTTGGGCGATCTTCGCCAGATCGAGTTTCGCCATGGGTTCGCCTGCGCCAGCGGGGTCTTTCACATAGGTGCCTGTGGTGTCGTGGCAGACAAGGCAGTCCACTTTGGTTTTGTCTTTAAAATCAAAGTTACTGTCCTTCCAGCCATAACCTGCGTGGCAGCTAGTGCAGCGAGGTTCGTTGCTGGAAATCGACACACAGAAGTTATTAATACTGTTTTTCTTGCCGCGTAATACGGTTCTATCGGGTAGCTTTTGTTCTAACTCCCATGTCCAGTGGGAGGTTTTCATCATGTCTGTGGCTTGTTCTTCGTGGCAGGTTAGGCACTGAGTCGTCACCTCTGAACCTGTGGCGAAGGGGCCTTTGAGAACATCTTTATGGGGATTGGCGGCCTGCGCTTGCAACGCCATACCCGCTAAGGCAATAACAATGAGTTTTTTCATTCTGTACTCCTGCCCTCGGCAATACCGAGGGCTGAATGGCATGTGATTAGAAGTTAATGGTCAGCGAGGCATTCACATCGAAGGCCTTATCGACCGCAGGCAGCATCGAGTAGGCTGAGCCCGCTAAAACCTCATCGATTTTTTGTGGTGCGCCCACAGGCGTGCCGCTACCCGTGTATTCGTAGTCGTAGTAGAGTCCAGCCAGCTTGATAAACATTTTGGGATTGATATCAAAGATGTAATAGGCTTCGCCGACATGGCCACGGGTGGCTAACTTGCTACCGATAGGGTCGTCTTGGGCTTGGGTGAAAGGCGTCCAATACTTAGAACCGTAGTTATATTCCAAGCCAAACTTGCCGTAGGGCGCAGGGATTTGAATACCCACATAGATGCCATAACCATCTTTGTTATCGGTATCGTCGCTGGTTTTCGGCACCATGATGATTTCGGTGCCTGTGCTGTTGAGCTCTGCTTCAAACACCGCATCGGATAACATGCCGCCGAACATGCCGGCATTACCATTAGGCTCTGCGCGCGTCCAGCCTAGTGAGGCAAACCATTTGATATCGTTAGCTTCTTCCCGCGCAAAGCCAATGCCGCCAAGGTACATATCACCAATGACGCCACTAGGTTGCACTCGGGTAACAAAGTTAAAGTTGTCGAACTTTTGCATATCTTGGTACATGGTCGGAGCGAAAATTCCTGCCAGTTGGGTCGGGAAGGCCATAGTGCCTTTAAAGCCGTCGTTGATGTCTTTGGCACCAAACAGGGTGAATTGCAGGAAGTTAGTGCCGTCGTTGATGGCATCGATATTAAAGCCGCCGAGGTGGGTATCCTTGGTGACGATATCGCCGAACATTTCGCCATTGCCCCATTGGGATTCAAAGCCTTGGCCATAACAGAAGCGAACCACTTGCCCCTCAACGCCAGTGATTTCCCCTAGGTTGTAGCCTAAGGTGGCGCCGTCGAAGTTAAAGTTGACTAAATGGCCTGAGGGCGTACCGCCACGCAGTTCGTTTTCACGGTAGTGGCTTGGTGGGCCATAGGTGGATGGACGGCGACCAATCGAGAGGTAAAACTCGGAGCCATTAATTTTTTTCCAGTCGAAATAGGCGCGCTCTACCCTTAACCAGTCACCACTGGTATTGCCGCTGCTGGTGCCATCCATAGTGAATGAGCGCCAGGAGTCGAACACTTGTACGCCTGTGGAGTCGCCCCAGTTTTTATACATACTCAGACGACCGGCAAAACTGACGTTATCCCATACCTTGGCCTTAAGATTTAACCGCAGGCGAGTGGTGTAAAAGATGTCGTTATCAATATCTTGGATATGTTGCTGCGCGAGTACATAGGGCATCACGCCCTGTAACATGCCATTTTGAAAGGCGGCGGCCAGATCAGGATTGGCTTGCATCATCTGTCCGAGTGGCGAGTTAGGATCGTTTGGCATCCCAAAGGCGCCGGACATAGCCTTGGCGCCAAAGTCATTAAAGTTGACCTTAATGGCGGGGTTCCAAACGACATCGCGGTAATGTAGTGAGTGGGCTTTGGTTCTAAAGTCACCGGTGATTTCAAGACGGTCTAACGAAGTGTGGCGCTCGGTTTTATCGACGCGGCTATTGAGTTCATCGAGCTGTTCGGTGATATCGGCCAGCTGTTGCTTCAGCTCGGCCATTTTTTGGGTGTCCGCTGGCGTTTCGTTGGCGGCGGCAAAGGCTTGGCCGGACATAAACAGCGCATTCGCAACCAATATCGAAATGAGTGTAGGTGTACGCATAGGGTTTCTCCCTGAGTGTTCCGCTGGCACTGGCTCAAGGCCCGTGCCAAATTTACCCAACAGGAGGCCCTGAGGTGTGCTCCCCATTTTCTCTTATTGGGCTTGGTTTTATTTCAATGGGTTAACTTACAGTTGCAGGCCTGTGGTTATCCCTTTGATTTAGGCTCGGCAGCGATTAACCGCAGGTTTGCGGTTGCTCCGAGTCGGCGGCATGGTCATACAGGAATTGCTGTATATCTTTGAGATCTTGCTCGGTGAGGCCGTTGAATACCTCAGGTTTGAGTTTGTGTTTATCTTTGTCGAAGAAGCGATCCCATTGGCTCATGGTTTTGCTCATTGGGGTCAGCTCGCCACCTTCACCACCTTGGCTATGGCAGGCTTTACATTCTTTTTTATAGAGGTGTTTTCCCTTTTTGGGATTGCCCCCATCGGCGGCGTAGGCTTGAAGTCCCAGACTGCTGATTAGCGCGACGGCGATTGCGATCTTAGTTGAAGTTTTCATCATCTCATCCTTTCTTAATTGCCATTCACATGACTTTGTTGGTGGAATGTGGCTATTGCTTCCACCTTGTGAATAAATTTATCAAAGCTGATGGGATGTTTATTTGAGGTGTATCACTTTCATTAAAAAAATCTAATTGATAAAAATTTCATTGATAAAAATCTAATTGACTGGCGATGGATTGAATTGGGTGTGAATTTACATTTTCAAAAACAAAGACTTGTTTTTATTGCTAAATTAGCTTGTTGTGTCGCAGCTAGGGATTTCGGTCGGAGAGGACGAAAAAATGATAGTGATCGAGTTAACACTTTGTAAAATTTACGATCTCTAAAGTAGTCAGTCGGAATGATTTTGCTCCATTTTCGCTGTGTCTAAGTGTGAATTTGGCGCAACTTGGTACAGTGGATAGGGGGAGGGTACTCGGTCGATTGCTATATTTTTAAACGCAGCGGCACTCGCGCACTGCGTTTGACCCGTATTAGACAAGGTCGTGCTAAGCAAGTCGCTTAAGGTTGCTGGCGTGTTGGGGCTAACACTATCTCACGCACACAGACATTTTGTGGTTGTTGCCAAGCAAATAATGCCGCAGCGGCCACGTTTTCGGGGGCAATCACGCCGCCCATTTGTACCTTCCAATCTTGATAGCCAGCTTTGATAGCATCATCTGTGGTGTGGCTTAAGAGTTCTGTCTCGACTGCTCCCGGCGCTATGGTGATTAAGCGTACATCGTCCATCGCCACTTCTTCACGGATATTTTCGGTTAAGGCATGCACGGCAAATTTAGTCGCGCAGTAAGCCGCATGGTTGGGGAAGGTCTTACGTCCCGCAACAGAACTGATATTGATAATGGTGCCCGTTTTGCGCGCCTTCATGCTGGCTAAAACCGCATGGATACCATTGAGTACGCCCATCACATTGATATTGAGCATGCGACTCCATTCGTTGGGATCTTGAGTGCCGATTTGCCCGAGCAGCATGACGCCAGCGTTGTTGATAAGGCAACCGACTGGGCCAAACTGTGCTTCCGCTTGGTTAATGGCAGCCTTGATGGCGGCGGTATCTGTTACATCGACACCTATGGCTAAGCTATTGGGTAACTCAAGAGCTTGCATTGGCTCTACACGGCGCGCTAGCAGTAATAGCGGGTGTCCTGCTTCGCTAAACTGTTTGGCGATGGCGGCACCTATACCCGATGAAGCACCAGTGATCACAACGAGGGGGTGAGTGGTATTTGTCATTAGTATTTCCTATCTAAAAGGTTTGAAAGGCAGGCTGAAAGATCGTTTTATCAGGTTGAGTTGAGTATAAGTGGCTGTTTATCGGCTGAAAAATACTTATTGCCACTGGATATGATAGGCTTTGCCTATGACAGAATATTGGGTTGATAGGGTGACCTTAGATGGTGGATTTACGCTTATTGCGCTTTTTTATCGCGATTTACGAAGAAAACAATATTACGGCGGCGGCAACACGCTGTTATGTCAGTCAGCCCTCACTTTCGGCTGGGCTTAAACAGCTAGAGGAAGAGCTAGGTGGCGCCTTATTCGAGCGCAGTAAAAAAGGTGTAAAAGCCTTGGATAGCGCCCACTATCTGTATCCGCTGGCGGTTAAGTTGGTGGAGGAAGCCAGTAAATTACCCGCGCTATTTATGGCTAAGGCGAGTCGGCAAAAGCTGCGCTTAGCCGTGATGCCCGATCTGAGTCAGCGTCGTCTTGCTGGGTTATTAACTCAAATTAATCAGGCTATTAGTCATTTAGATTTAGAGCTGGTGGATTATCAAAGTCCTGCGGATTGTCGGTTAACCCTAGACAGTTTACGCCATGAGGATGAAGTGTTTTTTCCGTTGTGGGAGGAGGACTATGTGCTATGTGTGCCAAGGGAGCATTCACTGGCCCAGGTTAGCAGTATTCGCCCCGAAGACTTAAGTCAGTACGACTTTATTGAGTGCCCACCCTGCGAGGCGCATCAGCAAACCATAGGTTTACTTGCTTGCAGCAATTTGTCGCTCAATTTGGTGGCGAAGGCAGAATCTAAGTCTTTGGTTATGTCGCTGGTGCTGGCGGGATTTGGGGTGAGTTTTCTCCCCGATGGATTAATCGAAGACGAGCCTCGGCTTAAACAGATTAAATTCGATGGGCCTCGGATGTTTCGCCGCATTGGTTTGTGTTATCCATCCCATCAAACCGTTGCACCTACGCTGGCGACATTACTGCGGCATTTGAGCAAAGCCACGGCTTAAGCCGTGGTTTTTAATTGCAGGGTTTGGCTAAGCGGCCAAACCCTAGCATTCAGCAGTTTATCCTTATTCGTTACTCTGTAAGTAAGGCGCAAGTTGGACTTCAATCCTGTCGATTTCATCTTGGGCATACAACAACTCGGACTCTGTTAAGCGCGGCAGGACTTGTTGTTGATACAAGAGTTGATCGCTATTCATCCCGTATTGACCAAAGTTGCGCAGTAATATGCTCGACCAAATATATGTCAGAACCGGTTTATCAATTGACTCATGGCGGTAGATGTCAACGAGGGCTTGCATGCCATCTTGGCTGCCCAAATCGGCGGCTTTGCGGTACCAAGTCTCTGCGGTTTGCAGCGCTTCGCGGCTCGGATGCTCACCCTTGCGGTAGATTTCTGCTTGGTTAAGGTAGTAATAAGTTTGCTGTTCATCGGGGATAGGATGTTGATGCAGAAAGTTATTACACAGGTTCTGGGCTTCGCGGATCTCTAAGGTGCCCAAGCGCTTACTGAGCTTCTCATATGCGTCTTGGTAGTCACTGTTATGGCTCATGGCTGCCAGTTGGTAATACATTAAGGCTTTAATCGGTTGGCGCGAGACGCCTAAGCCTTCCTCGTAGATTTTACCTAGACCGAATAGGGCTTCTTCTTGCCACTGGGATGCCAGAGTCTCGAATTCTGTTCTTGCCTGCTGGTAGTCATCATCCGTTTGTGGGTCGAGTAGCTTAAGCTGTGCCAGCGCTAATTTGGCAAAGACATTGCCAGTGGCGCAGGATTTTTCTAACCAGTGGCGGGCTTTGCCGTAGTCGACGGCAAAATCTTCACCATAAAGGAAACGTTTGCCTAGGTAATACTGGCGATAATCATTTTCTTCGGCATATTCGCTGAGTAGGGCTTCGGCACGGACGAGATCTTTAGGGCCACCTTGGCCTGCAGCCAGCATATGGCCTAAGTTATCTTTTGCGTGTTCATCGCCGGCGGCGACGGCTTTCTCAAAATATTCCCGCGCTTTACTATAGTCTGGCGTGACACGTTCATCGTGCCAATACAGCGTACCTAAGTGGTAATAGGCATCTTGGTTTCCTTGGGCGGCCGCCTTTTCAAACCAGTAAATGGCTTGGCTTGCATCGGGATCGAGAAAGGGTTGTCTGAGATACAAATAGGCGAGCTCATATTGAAACTCGACTTGCCCCGCTTCAGCACTGGCTTTGAGTTGTTTGACCTGTTCGTGCAATTGCTCGGGTGTTTGCGCCTCAGAGGCGACCAAGCTCGGCAGGGTGATCATGGGTAAAAATTGCGGATCGATCTCGGCGGCTTTTCGATACCAATATTCAGATGCCTTGGGATCGGCGGGGACTTGCTGGAATCGACCCGAATACAACTCGGCCATAGCAATGGCGGCCACGGCAAAGCCTTTATCAACGGCCTGCTGAATATAGTCTAGGCCTGAGTTGACTTCGCCCTGATTGATTAATGTGAGTCCGTGATTGAGTAGCGCCGAGGGTTCACCTGCGGCAAGCGCTTCGGCTTGTATTTTCTTTTTTTGGTATTTGGCAAAAAAAATAAACAGAACGACAAAGGCTATAATGATAAGTATCAACAACATAGTATTCCATCACTATCGATATTTGGGCTGCACAGTAAACGCGTATCCCGCAAAAAATGCAAGTTAACTGTGCCAGATGAGGCGAATGTTTGAATTCATTCGCCTCGATGGAGGCGCTTACTTTTCTTGCAAATGAATTTCTCGCACTGGGCAAGCCATTTCGATACCAGACTGTTTGAGGGCGTTATAAATGGCCATATTTATCTTGTATTTATGCTGAAAGTAACTTTGTGTCGGCACCCAGTAACGTACACCAATCTCAATGCCGATGGCATTAAAACCATTGATACCAATATTTGGTGTCGTGTCCTGACTGACATTGGGGTTTTGGCTCAGCAGCTCAGTGATTAGGCTTATCGCCGCCTGAGGGTCGTTGTTATAACTCAGGTTAAATTGAGTTTCGACCAGCTTATTACTGAAGGAGTTATGCAAGATCTCACCAACGATGTGCTTGTTGGGAATGCTAATTTGCTCGCCTTCCTCATTGGTTAAAATCGTCATCCCTAAATTGATCCGTGTGACGACACCGCTTTCTCCTTTGATTTCGATGGTATTTCCGACCACAAAAGGTCGAGTCACAATAATGGTGACCCCAGCGGCATAGTTCGACAACATACCCTGTAGGGCTAAACCTGCGCCGAGGGAGGCGGCACCAATTGCTGCCACCATGGGCGTGACGCTAATGCCTATCTTGCCTAGGGCAATAATTCCCACCATGACAATGATCAGGATGCGGATCAGATTGCTGACAAAGTTACTCAGGGTGATGTCGATGTGATGCTTTTCGCACTGCTTGGCGACTAAGCGCGAGACTTTGCTGGCGACCCACAGACCCAATAAAAAGACCAGCGCTGCACCGATTAATTGGAAACTATAATTGACTAAAAACTCGGTGATCAGCTGGTAAACGCCTTGGAGTTGCTGCAATTCCTGATCGAGTCCAGGTGTTATCATAATGATATCCTTACAATAAATTTAACCGCCCTAGTATAACGTACAATTGCTTTGAAAGGCGTATTCGCCATGCATTGTGAAGCGTATCATGTAATGGCTCGGATTAAATGAGTCGGTTGTGAGACTCGGGTATGCTATTGCCCGTATCAAAAATGGAGTTAAGTGTTTATGAGAAAGCTGTTGTTGTGCCTGTCCTTCCTTTTCACTCCCATGATGGCCTTGGCGGCGAGTTATGTTGCCGGGGATGCGATCAATCCTATTTCATTGCAGGATCAAAATGAGCAAGCGGTCAGTGTGACTGACGAAACCAAAGTGGTGCTCTTTAGTCGCAGTATGAAAGGCGGCGATATTATTAAAGAAACGCTTACACCACTCGCGGGAGATAAGTTTCCGCCGCATTTAGTCTATGTGGCGGATATCAGTGGCATGCCATCGTTGATCGCTAAATTTGTCGCCGTGCCGCAAATGCAGGAGTTGCCCTTTGCCATTGGGTTAGACAGGGAAGGCGAGATCAGCCGCCTGTTACCCGATACAAAAGATATGGCGACGATGATTTTACTGGACCACCGCAATATTCAGGACATCGCCTACTTCGATTCGAGTGAAGCCTTAAGCCAAGCTTTAGCGAAACTAAACGAGTCGCAATAGCCTGTTTTGAAGCCAATGTTGAGGGGGCTATGTTGAAGGGCTCACCCCTCAACTCATTTGATCTCGTTTTAGAGTGGTGATTTTTGGCTCGTGCTGATTGAGCTTGAATCGCTATTCGGCCAACGAGTGTTGCTCAGTATTTTTCCTCAGATCATCCTTAGTTGCATAAGCTTGAGTTGCCGTCGTAAAAAATTCATTTTTCCTACCTCAAAAACGTCAATATTCTCTGTTGTGCTCTTGTGCATAATTATCTGTTTTGATGACAGTTTTTTTAGGTTTGTCATCGCTTAAAATTTCATGGAATAAAAAGTTAGTTATTAAGCATAAAAATTCGTTGCGTTAAGTAAAAAAATAGCGTTTACTGCGCACGTTTTTAAGACAGACAACGAATCTTTTACCATTTGACCCAAAGGAGACTCTGGCCCAATGAGCCAATTTCAATCTATTGATGTTGCTGACTATTATGATGCTGAAACCTTCAAGCGTATTGAAGAGTTTGCCAAAGATAAAGCGACCCCGTTCGTGGTGATTGATACCAGTATCATTGCGAAACAATACGATGACATGGTTAATAGTTTTCCTTATGCCGATGTTTATTATGCAGTTAAGGCAAACCCTGCGGCTGAGATCCTGACGTTACTGAAAAACAAAGGGTCAAACTTCGATATTGCGTCGATTTATGAGTTAGATATGGTCACTAACGTGGGCGTAACGCCTGACCGCGTGAGCTATGGCAATACCATCAAAAAGCGTCAAGATGTACGTGCGTTTTATGAACGTGGTGTGCGTATGTATGCATCGGATTCTGAGGCCGACTTACGTATGATTGCCGAAGAAGCACCAGGTTCACGCATCTATGTACGTATCCTGACCGAAGGTACAGACACCGCCGATTGGCCGCTGTCTCGTAAGTTTGGTTGCCAAAATGAGATGGCTTATGAGCTGTTAGTTCTGGCGAAGGAGTTAGGCTTAGAGCCCTTTGGTATTTCATTCCACGTGGGTTCACAGCAACGTGATATTGGCGCTTGGGATTCGGCGATTGGTAAAGTGAAGAGCATCTTCGATCGTCTGCGCGATGAGCACAACATCGTTCTGAAGATGATCAACATGGGTGGCGGCTTCCCAGCTAACTATATCGACAAAACCAACCAACTCGGTGTGTATGCTGAGCAAATCACCCACTTCCTGAAGGAAGATTTTGGTGATGATTTGCCACAGATCATTCTGGAGCCGGGTCGCTCGCTGATCTCTAACGCTGGGGTATTGGTGTCTGAGGTGGTGCTGATCAGTAAGAAATCCTACACCGCATTAGAGCGTTGGGTATTTACCGATGTGGGTAAGTTCTCTGGTTTAATCGAAACCATGGATGAGGCGATTAAATTCCCAATCTTCACCCACAAACAAGGTGAGTTGGACAAATGTGTTATCGCCGGTCCGACCTGCGATAGCGCCGACATCATGTACGAACACTACAGCTATGGTCTGCCGAATGACCTAGCAATTGGAGACCGTATGTACTGGTTAACCGCCGGTGCTTACACCACCACTTATTCAGCGGTGTGCTTTAACGGTTTCCCACCTCTGAAGGATTACTACCTGTAATCTTGGCCGCAAGGCAACAAAAAGGGCGCTTAGGCGCCCTTCGTTTTTGGTATCACCACTTAATTGTGGGATTTGAGAATTTGATAGATCTCTTCTTTTAAATGCAGTTTTTTGCTTTTGAGTTCTTTCACTGTGGGATTGAAATCACTGCCAACGCGTTTTTCCAGTTGCTTGATTTCTTCATCTAATTGATTGTGCTCGTTGAATTTACGTTGAAAATGAGCATCTTGAGTCTTTAAGGTGGTAATGAGATCTCGATATTCTGGAAACATTGGCGTTCTCCTTGTCGTCTTTTATCGTGCTTTGGTCTCGTCTTAACCCTAACCCTAGCCACGATGATGAAACGTGATATGGATCAATATTTGTCCTCCTACAGATTAATACTAAAGGGTGATTTCAGCAAACTAGCTATAAATCAACAACCTATATCTTTTATATTGCCCAGTGTGGCGAGCGAGTCAGTTCTGGCTCACACTTAATTTCACCTGATTGACGAGTGCCTACAGAAACATCACAGATTTGCTATCTTTGTGATCAAGCTGTAATAGATTTGGTAATTACATTACGAATGAACAATTCTTCTTGCCGATAATTCTGTGATCAAGTTAACCTTCACCGCTTCGATACTAGGTTAAAGTCGATTCAATAAGAATTTTATTATCAAAAATGAAAGGGGTTTTCACGATGGCTGATGTATTTCACTTAGGTTTGACCAAAGCGATGCTCGATGGTGCCACTTTGGCGATTGTGCCGGGCGATCCAGAGCGTGTAAAACGTATTGCCGAGTTAATGGATAATGCCACATTCCTTGCAAGCCACCGCGAGTACACTAGCTACTTAGCGTATGCTGACGGTAAGCCTGTGGTGATTTGTTCTACCGGTATCGGTGGTCCATCAACGTCGATTGCAGTTGAAGAGTTAGCGCAATTAGGCGTGAATACCTTCCTGCGTGTTGGTACCACTGGTGCGATTCAACCCCATGTAAATGTGGGTGATGTGATTGTGACTCAAGCGTCAGTGCGTTTAGATGGCGCGAGCTTACACTTTGCACCTATGGAGTTCCCAGCGGTTGCTAACTTCGAATGTACCACAGCTATGGTTGCTGCGTGCCGCGATGCGGGCGTAGAGCCTCATATCGGCGTTACCGCATCTTCTGATACCTTCTACCCAGGCCAAGAGCGCTATGACACTGTGACTGGCCGTGTAACCCGTCGTTTCGCTGGCTCAATGAAAGAGTGGCAGGATATGGGCGTGCTGAACTATGAAATGGAATCAGCGACCCTATTCACTATGTGTGCGACTCAAGGTTGGCGTGCGGCGTGTGTGGCTGGCGTTATCGTAAACCGCACTCAACAGGAAATCCCGAACGAAGCGACAATGAAGCAAACTGAAGTCAGTGCTGTTTCTATCGTCGTAGCTGCTGCTAAGAAGCTACTGGCTTAATTCGCCGACACGCTCCCCTGCAAAGCGAGTGTTGCTTGCGTAATAATAAAAAAGGTGCCCTAGGCACCTTTTTTATTCGCTGTATCCGCTAAGGCGGGCAGTATCACTTAGATTAGAAGTGGTACTGAGCAATGACAGAATAAGTGTCTTGGTCGACACCCTTCACGCCGTATTTGTTGGTCCACAGATCGTACTCGATACCCACAAGCAGTTTATTTGCCTTGTGGTCACCAAATAGGCTCTTACCTAAATCGTATTTTAGCTGAGGGTTGAAGTGGAAGTTTTCTTCGTAGCCACTGTTATCCGTTGCAAATACCCAATCGATAAAGCCATCGAGCACGATATTGGCCGAACCTACTGGGATATCGATTCTGAAGACTGGGGTGAACTGCCAGCCATCACTGATATTGCCTGAGCTCATCGCATCGCGACGATAAGTGTTGAAGTTAAGGTAGGTAAAGTAAGGTACGGCAACATCGACCCCTAAGCCATAGAGCAAGCTATGCACAGGGCCTTCACCTTCTTCGTAGGTGAGGGCTAATGAAAGATCGGTAATAGGGCCGAACGCAATTTTTTCGCCGAGGATTTTGCTCGCGCTAAAGCGAGGTGAAATCTCTCCGTAGGTGGTGCTATCCATGCCCGTGTGGTCGCCTTTGAAGTAGATAAAATCTTGGAAGGCAAACCAATCACCGTATTTCCATGCACCAGCGGTTTCGAGTGTGACTGTCGTTTGCTTGTCCGAAGGAGCCAAGTCGTAGTCTTCGCCATAAAGGGCGGTTGCACTGAAATCCCACCACTGTACTAAGTCACCAGCAAATGCTTGAGGTGAAAGCATTAATGCTAGACATAGGCATGTCTTTTTCATTGTTATTTCCTGTTGTAGGGGTAGACGCTAAATAAAGTTGTACTCAGTTCCTGCTCCGAGGGCAGAACCTACAAACGGCTAGGGTGGTGCGGCTTGTATGGGTACTGGCTGAGGGCAAGGTAAAAAGTGCGGGCAATATATGCAAAAATTTACAATTATTCAAAGTTTTTTATCGAATGTTGTTGTGAAAATCACATAATCAAATTGTGGGTTTTAAGGTGTTTAATTTATTGATTTTTAGCGGTTATTTTATTTCTCGATACATTTTTGATGATATTGCGAGCTAACTTTTTGAATTGATTGTGCTTAATTTTAGAACAACTCGGGTCGATATTTTGCCGCGAGTCAATTCATCCCCTCATTTTCCCAAGTTAATTGTCTTGCCGTGCTTTTTAAATCGGCGTATAAATTTATGACATATTATGTCGCATGTCTGCCACTCTGCTGCTATAGTGCTGCACAGGATGCTCTCATTTCAGGGGGGAATATGGAGTTTTCGAATCTGATTTTAGTTTGGTCTATTATCGGGATTATCTTGATGTTAGCCGAGCTGGTGATACCTGGAGGTATTGTCGTGCTACTCGGCGCCGCCTGCTTAGTGGTGGCTGGCGCCTTATGGATTGGCCTGGTGGAAGGTGTGGTTCAAAGCCTGACACTGTGGTTTATTTCCGCCATCGTCTTATTACTCGCCTTTCGGCAAGTCACTCAAAAATTGGTTGGTGGAGATTCCCATGTGGATAACACCGATGAAGAACTTGATATCTACAATCAAATCGCCCGTGTTAAACAAACCATAGGTCCAGGACAAACGACAGGAAGAGTCGAGTTCCAAGGGAGCGAATGGCCCGCATTGGGGGATGGTAGTATCATTGCTGCGGGCACTGAGGTCAGGATTATCTGCCGTGAAAACATTGCCCTAGTGGTTGAGCCTGTTGAGCAGGCAACGTCTCAAAACTAAAGGATGAGTCTATGTTTGTGTTTACCTTAGTCATTTTATTTGTCTTGTTTATTCTCTATAAGCTGATGCTGATAGTGCCGATGCGTGAGGTGCATGTCATTGAGCGTTTGGGGAAATTCCGTACTGTGTTACAACCGGGATTCCACTTCCTAATCCCTTTCTTCGATCGCGTCGCATATAAACACGATACCCGTGAGCAAGTGCTCGACGTGCCACCACAAAGCTGTATCTCAAAGGATAACACCCAGCTTGAAGTGGACGGCTTAGTGTATCTCAAGGTTATGGACGGCAAATTAGCGAGCTACGGTATTGAAAATTATCGTAAAGCTGCCGTGAATCTGGCACAGACCACTATGCGTTCTGAAATCGGTAAGCTCACCCTCAGCGAGACCTTTTCTGAGCGTGATCGCTTAAACGAATCCATAGTGCGCGAGATTGATAAGGCGTCTGAGCCTTGGGGGATCAAAGTGTTACGCTATGAGATCCGCAATATCACGCCATCGCGTCATGTGATCCATACCCTTGAAAAACAAATGGAAGCCGAGCGCCGTAAGCGCGCCGAAATCACCTTGGCCAATGCCGAAAAGGCCGCGATGATCAATATGTCAGAGGGTGAGCGCCAAGAGGCGATTAACATTTCTGAAGGCCAAAAACAGAAGCGTATCAACGAAGCTAAAGGTACGGGGCAAGAGATTGCCATTATCGCTAAGGCAAAGTCCGAAGGCATGGCGATGATTTCCCAAGCGTTAGCGGTCAATGGCGGTAACGATGCGATGAATATGTTGTTAAAAGAGCAGTTTATTGCTCAGGTCGGTAAGATCCTCAACGATTCGCAAGTGTCGGTTGTCCCCGCGGAAATGGCAAAACTCGAAGGATTCTTCGAAGGAATGGAACAAGTCACCCAAACCGTGGGTGGCCATAATGCAACTAGCAAAGGAGCACGCTAATGCAAATCCCATTGAATACTGATGTCGCGGTAATGGTCATTTGGGGACTGATTTTCGCCATATTTGTGATTAAGCTGTTCCAATCCATCCGCTTAGTTCCGACTAAATCGGCTTATATTGTTGAGCGTTTAGGTAAGTACCACTCAACGTTAGATGCGGGTTTCCACACCTTAATTCCTTTTGTCGATAAAGTGGCTTATATCCATGACTTAAAAGAGGAAACTATCGACGTACCACCACAGGAGTGCTTCTCCAGTGACGAAGTGAATGTGGAAGTTGACGGGGTGATTTATATCTCTGTTACCGACCCTGTGAAGGCCAGTTATGGCATCACTGACTATCGCTATGCGGCAATTCAACTGGCGCAGACCACCACGCGCTCAGTGATCGGCACCTTAGATCTCGACCGCACCTTCGAAGAGAGGGATGTGATTTCCGCTAAGGTAGTGGAAGTGCTCCACCAAGCGGGTGCCATGTGGGGTATTCGCGTGCACCGCTATGAGATTAAGAACATCACGCCACCCGAGACAGTGAAAAACGCCATGGAAATGCAAGTGAATGCTGAGCGCGAGCGCCGTGCATTACTGGCAAAGAGTGAGGGTGATAAGCAGAGTAAGATCAATCGCTCCGAAGGTATTAAAGCGGAAACCGTAAACCGCTCTGAAGGTGAAATGCAGCGCCGTATCAATGAGGCAGAAGGTAAAGCGGAGGAGATTTTAACCCTGTCGCGAGCCACTGCTGAATCGATTGAACGTTTAGCGACTGTGATTGCCGCGCCCGGCGGCCATAACGCACTGCGTATGCAGCTTGGTGAGCAATACTTTAAGCAGCTCGATGGCTTAAGCCAGAAGTCTAGCCGTGTGGTGCTGCCCGGTAATATGGTCGATTTCGATTATTGGATGAATAGCATAGGCTTAAAAGAGAAAGCTTAAAACGCATAAACCATGTTGCAGCTTAAATATTCATCAGTTTAAGCCCCATAAACCTAAGGCCAAATAGTGATATTTGGCCTTATTTTTTGTGGTTTAGCATGGGATTAATGATAAAAAGCGGGTTAAAAATATCAGTTAACTGGCGCGGCGAATGGGAAATTCAATGCAGCCGTCCATTGGCGTATCGCGTCATCTTCAGCCGTGATTAATAGGCCAGACGCTCGGAAATTTCAGAGTGGGAATGGGTTTCGATAAGGCGCGCTATGGTGTCTTGCTCGAGTACCGCTAAAGCCGAAATCTCGTTGTAAATCTTATCCTGCACATCTAGAGGCATGTGCACATGCTCCATATACATCCGGATGCTTAAGGCGTCACCGCTTTTGAACAGTTGGCTGAATTCAGAGGCTTCAATCTCGATTAATGCATTCATAATACTTCACCCTGAGGTTGGATTTTTGATGAGTAGACAACAGGTTTTGCTGTTACCTAAGAGATACGCCTAAGTTTGATCTAGGTCAATTAAACGCCATATTAATCTTTCTTAATAAACGAATTTACTGTTTAAAAATAGATGGTTATAAATTTCATAAAATGAAATTGTGATTTATACCAATCACATTAAATATCTAATCAGTTCAGAGCCTCACAGGTATCTCAATCCAAGGCCCATTGACGAAGAAATGGTTATTCCCTTTTAAGTCAATGTAACACGGGAGTGAGATACCTGTGAGGCTCCCGAAGGGCGGGGTTGAACGGGCTTTATACTGCGTTTAAGGCTTTCGACAGAGCGCCACTATGCCTTCAAGCCTTCGCCTTGTCTAAAGCCCGTTTAACTCCCGCTGAATGAACAGATATTTAATACGATTGGTATTAGCTCAATGTTTGAAACGGGGCAAAACAGGGTTGCTGGAGTAGGTGTTGGTTGGCAAGAAGATAAAAAAATCGCGGCGCGTGATGGGGCACGCGCCGCGATGTTCAGACTGATTTTGCAAGCAGGATTACTTTGGAACGGCTAACAGCTGGCAGCCATTGATCCCTGCATTTTGCAAGGTGTGGCGTTTACGCTCGGCATCGCGCCTACGTTCGTAGGGGCCGAGGATAACCTTGTACCAAGTGCCTGAGGTGCCCTCGATTTGCCTGACCTGCGCTTCTAACCCTTGGAACGCAATCACGGCCTTCATCTGGTTCGCCTGAGACTCCTGACGGAATGAAGCGCACTGCAATTGATATTGCTGTGGTGTACGCGTCGCCACGACATCGGGAATATCCACTTCGACGTTTTTATTCTCAAGCTCGTCCAGATAGGTCCATTCTTCCTTAGGCTTAGGTGGCAAGGCGTTTGGATCTTTCTTCGGCGCTTCAACGACGGGCTTTTCCTCCACCGGCGCAGTCACTACCACCGCTTGGCGCTCGGCCTCTTTCACCTTAGGCGTGAGAATCGTTGCTGGTTCTTTTGCCTTAGTCGGTTTCTCGGTTTTCACCTCGACAGGCGCTTCCTGCTTGGCGGTATCTTTAATGCTAAACAGAAAATAGCCAAAACTGCCGACGGCAATAAAGGCGAACAGGATCAACGGGATCGGGAGCTTACGGCGAGGCGCAGCCTTTTTAGCGGCAGGCCTCGCTCGTGTCGCGCGAATGGGGCGCTGTTTCGCGCCCGCTTGCGGTCTTCTGTTGGCATAGTCACGATTGCTCATGGCTTACATCCGTTCTAGGGTTTCGATACCTAGTAGATTTAGGCCTTTTTGCAGTGTGTTGGCCGTCAGTTGTGACAGCAGTAAACGGCTATGCTTTTGCTCGTCGTTATCGGCGGCAAGCACTGGGCATGCCTCGTAGAAGCTAGAGAAAGCCCCCGCTAATTCATAGAGGTAACCGCAAAGTACATGTGGTTGGCCCTTGTCGACCACGCGGCTGAGGATTTCACCAAACTGCGCCAGTTTGTTACCTAAGTCTTTCTCTTTTTCATGTTCGAGTACGATCTTGGCTTGGCTTAAGTCAATATCGGTCGCACGTTTGAAGATACCTGCAACGCGGGTGTAAGCGTATAGCAGGTAAGGCGCAGTATTGCCTTCAAAGCTCAGCATTTGCTCGAAGCTGAAGATGTAATCGCTGGTACGGTTTTTGGACAGATCGGCGTATTTGACTGCGCTGATCCCCACTACGCGGGCAATTTCAGCTAAGGTCGCTTCATCCATATCTGGGTTTTTGCTGCGAACCAGCTCAAGTGCGCGAGTATTGGCTTCATCCAGTAGATCAACCAGTTTCACTACGCCACCGGTACGGGTTTTGAACGGACGACCATCTTCGCCATTCATGGTGCCGAAGCCTAAGTGTTCCAGTGACATATCGTTACGGACAAATTTAGCCAGCTTGGCAAGGCTAAACACTTGTTGGAAGTGCAGCGCTTGGCGTAAATCGACAAAGTACAGTACGCGGTCGGCTTTGAGCACGCTTGAACGGTAACGCATAGCGGCTAAGTCGGTGGTGGCATAGAGGTAACCACCATCGGCCTTTTGAATGATAACAGGCAGCGCCTCGCCTTCTTTATTACGGAATTCTTCTTGGAAGACCACTTTGGCGCCGTTGCTTTGGGTCAGTAAACCTTGGGCGTCTAAATCTTTAACTACTTGCTCTAAGTCGGCGTTATAGGCGCTTTCACCGTGCACATCGGCGCGGGTTAAGCTTACCCCTAAACGCTCGTACACTTCGTGGCAGTGGCTTAAAGAAATGTCGTTAAATTCACGCCATAGTTTGTTGCAGTATTCGTCACCTGATTGCAGTTCAACTACAAGTTGACGGGCACGGGTCGCGAACTCTGCCGATTCGTCAAAACGCAGTTTGGCGGCGCGGTAGAAGGTTTCGAGATCCGATAATTCTAATTGGGCTTGTTCGCCATTTTGTGCGCGCAATTCTTCCATGTAGGCCAGCAGCATACCAAACTGGGTGCCCCAGTCGCCTACGTGGTTTTGGCGGATCACTTTATGGCCTAAAAACTCGAGGGTACGCACCACGCTGTCACCAATGATGGTCGAACGCAGGTGGCCGACGTGCATCTCTTTGGCGAGGTTAGGTGAAGAGTAATCCACTACGATAGTTTGTGGCGTTGGTAGCTTAATCCCTAAATGCTCATCGCTAATTGCAGCCTGTAATTGGTTCGCTAACGCGCTGTCATCAATGAAGAAATTGATAAAACCAGGGCCTGCGATTTCAACTTTCGCCACATAGGCTGAGGCGGGTAGGTTGTTGATGATCAGCTGCGCCAATTCACGGGGATTTTTACCCGCCGCTTTGGTTAGCATCATGGCTAAGTTGGTTGCCAGATCGCCATGGCTCTTATCCTTGGTTCGATCTACTTGAATTCGCGCCTCAAAATCCGCAGGCAAAATACCTTGTTGTTTAAAGGATTCGATAGTTTGTTCAAGTAATGATTGGATATGTGATTTCATGGATTAATTAGCTACTAACTTTAAGAATGAATACAGGGAATAACCGCGTATTTTAGCCGTTTGTGGTGACTAATTGCTATCTTCCCGATGATTTTTTATCAAATTATTGAATCACAACAGATCCTGCGGATCCCTATCTAGGATCCAGCGACAACGTTTGGCCTCTGGCAGCTGTTCGACGAGGGGATAAATTCGCTCAAACTCCTGCTGTAATCTATGTCTGTGCTTGGCTTGAAACATCAATTGACGGCGGAACTTACCAGCTTTTCTGTCGAGTGGCGCAGGCATAGGGCCGATGATTTCAAACTCTTTATCTTGGGGTAGCAGTGCTGCAAATGCATTCAGAAAGTTATCGGCATCCACGGCTGAGTGGGCTTCTGCGCGCACCAGCACCATGTGCCAAGCGGGAGGCAGCAGCGCCATTTGCCGCTCCTTTAATTGACTGCGGGCAAACTCGCCATAACCTCGGTGGAGCAAATCCCTCAGTATAGGGTTATCGCTCTGATGAGTTTGCAGCAACACAGTGCCGGGTTTGTTGGCGCGGCCAGCACGGCCTGCGACCTGAGTATAGAGCTGGCCGAAGCGTTCTGGCGCCCTAAAGTCGGCGCTAAAAAGTGCGCCATCGACATCCAGTAATCCCACTAGGGTCACATCTGGAAAGTGGTGCCCTTTGGCAAGCATTTGAGTGCCGACCAAGATTTTGTATTCGCCCTTATGGATCGCACTTAAATGGTTTTCGAGCGAACCCTTAAGGCGGGTGGTATCGCGATCGATTCGCACCACGGGATACTTGGGGAACTCCTGTTGCAGTGCTTCGGCGAGTTGCTCAGTGCCGATACCTTGGCCCATCAACATGGTGCTGCCGCAATTGTGGCACTGCCTTGGAATGGCATATTGGTTACCGCAGTGGTGGCAGCGGATTTCCCCAAGGGATTGATGCACAGTAAAAAACGCATCGCAGCGGTCACACTCATGTAAGTGCCCACACTCGTGGCACAGCAGTGCTGGTGCAAAGCCACGGCGGTTCAAAAACAGGAGTACCTGATTCCCTGCCTCTAAATGGCTGCGGATTTCGTTGATGAGTGGCGCCGACATCCCCGCCTTGAGGGGCAGGTTTTTGATATCGATAATCCCTTGGCGCACTTTTTTCGCATTACCCGCACGTTCCCCGAGTTGCAGGTGATGATAGCGACCACTTAGGGCATTCTGCAGGGTTTCTAACGAGGGCGTCGCCGAACCTAAAATCACTGGTATTGATTCTAAATGTCCGCGCATCACGGCGAGGTCGCGGGCGTGATAGCCAACGCCTTCTTGCTGTTTAAAGCTGCTGTCGTGCTCTTCGTCGAGGATGATTACGCCGGGAAAAGCCATGGGCGTAAACAGGGCGGAGCGGGTGCCAATGATGATGGCGGCTTGACCACAGCGAGCCTGTCGCCAAGCTTCGAGGCGCTGGTTGTCGGTCAGTCCCGAATGCAGCACGGCCACATTGACTTTAAAGCGGCGCTTAAAGCGATTGATGGTTTGCGGTGTTAAGCCAATCTCAGGCACCAGGATCAGCGCTTGCTTACCCTGCTTAAGGATATGTTCGAGTACGGCTAAATAGACCTCGGTTTTACCCGAACCGGTAATGCCCTCGAGCAGAGTGCAGTGGTATCCTTGCTGTTGGGTGAGCAGGGTGACGGCAACTGCTTGTTCCTTATTGAGTCTATGGGGGGCTTCATCGAGTTCCAGTTGGCTGCGCCAATCGAGATTGAGCTCGGCGAGTTTCTCGTGTCTGGCAATCCAGCCCTTATCCTCTAAGGTTTTGAGCGCGGCTTTATTCAGTTCTAAACTGATGACGTCTTCCTGCGTCAAGCTGGTTTGCTGTAAGCGTTCGAGTAAGCGTTTTTGCGCCGGGGCGCGTTTTAATGTCTCAGGCGCAATATTGCTGCCCAGCTCTGTGATTTGCCAGTACTGAATTCTTTGCGGCGCGGCATCGAGCCCTTTACGCAGCGCCACGGGGAGCGCCTGTGTCAGCATTTGTCCTTGGCTGCAAAAGTAATATCTTGCGGCCCAGAGGGTTAATTTATAAAGCGATTCTGGCAATAAGGGCGCGTCATCAATAAACTCTATGACAGATTTAAGTTGCGTAGGGGCCAGTTCACAGCTGTCGGTAATGGCGGTAACAAGGCCTATCAGTTGCTGGCGCCCAAAGGGGACTTTTACTCTTATCCCAATCTGAGGTTGCTGAGCGCTTTCCTTACCTTGCTCATCGGTATCCACTCGATAGGTAAAGTTTTGCCGCATAGGCACAGGTAACGCAACTTCAACAAACAGTGACATATGCAGGGCGAGTCTTAAGGGAAATGAGGTTTAGTGTACTCAGCACGGCTAGCGAGGGCTAGTCCTAATGACAGTTTATCCAAGGATAGTTGAGAGTAAGTAAATGACTAAAATAGCGAAATCATTAGGACTATTCGCCTTAGTGTGTAGCGCTTGTGTACAGGCGCAAGTTTCCCATGTGAGTATCAATAGCCGCATGTTTGATTTGGGTGCTTACCCCAAAATGCGCGTCAATGTGATCACTGATAATCAGGATATGACTCGGCTCGAATTTGCGGTGCAGCAGTCCGGTGGTGAAGAAAAACTCATGGCCGAGCAGCTTAACCGTTTCTTGGTTTTGCTGACGGGCGTGGAAGATGTAACGGATCCTAAAGCGCGGCTGTTAGTACGCGAATACCGTGTCGATCGTTGGTATGAAGTGAAAAACCTGCCGCTGTTTGAGACTGCTTCCTCTGCGGTGTCTTCAGTATCGCAAGCAAAAACGGCGGTTGTGAAATCGAGTAAAGCGGCCACAGCCGAGACAAGTCAGCTGGTGGCAAGCTCTGCTAAAAGTGACAAAACCCCAGTTAAATCAACGAAGGTTGTGCAAGAGGTTAATTTAGTCACCGCTGAAGCTGATGTTGCGCCCGTTGCTTCCGTTGTTGTGGCTGCGGTGACGGCAGAAGTTGCCGCTACGCCTCGCGCCTCAGGATTTACCTTCCCTGAGGATAAGTCTGATGTGAAAGCATCCTCCACCTCGAGTTCGTCGGTAGTGGCATCTGTTGAGGCTAAAGCTGATGTGGCTAAATCTGAGCCATCTAAAACTGAAGCAGCTAAAGCTGAAATGCCTACACCTGAGCCGTCGACAAAAGATGTCACGAGTGAGCCGGCGGTTGCACAAGCGTCTGCTGATCTGCCAATAGTGGATAAAAGCAAAACTGCGATTGATGCGCCCGAAGTTAAGGCTGGCGAAGCGACTGCAACTGAGGTTAATACGGTAAGTTCGACAAATGCTCAGTCAACAAACTCGGGTGAGTGTCTGTTGGATTATCACAACGAGACGTTATGGCGCATTGCCAATCGCTATGCCCCTGACTGGAAAGTGAGTGTCTATGGTGCCATGCTGGCGATCCACGATGCTAACCCTAAGGCATTTTCAAAGAATCGAATTAACGCGCTGAAGAAAGATGCCACGCTTTATTGTCCATCGGCTGAGATACTTGCGCGTTATCCCGAAGCGCAGGCGGCTAAGACAAGTTTCGAAGATAGAGAGGCGGGCAGATAAATGTTCGCGAGCAAGTAGATTATCGTGAAAATGCTCAGATAATCTACTTGTATCCGCGTAGGTGATACTGTACTATTCTGCGCCCTAACATATCGTTATTAACTGCATGTGGTGTCCGACTTCGGGTTGGAAGAGCGACATGGCCTTACATTTGAGGTAATCCCAATGAAACCAGGTATCCACCCAGAATATGCAGTAATCACTGCAAACTGTACTTGTGGCAACGTAATCAAAGTAAACTCTACTGCTGGTAAAGACCTGCACTTAGACGTTTGTGGTGCATGTCACCCATTCTACACAGGTACACAAAAAGTTGTTGATACAGGCGGTCGTATCGACAAGTTCAACAAGCGTTTCGGTATGCTTGGCAAGAAATAATTGCGTAAGCAATGTTTCTAAAAAAGGCGCCTATGGCGCCTTTTTGCTTTCTGACCTTCTGGCACAAAATCGCTACTCTTCTGCCTTTCTGGTACGACTTCACTTAAAAAAGCATCAAAGTCACTTAATAGTAGGCTAAAGCCGCCTAAATTGACTTATTTATAGCAATTAACTATAAGATAACGCAGTTAGCTATCTCTATTGTAATTTAATCAACATTTTTGGCTTTATAAGGCATTTTTTCATTGCTTTAGCGGGTTATGTTCGTTTGTTTCCTACAAATTTAAACAGATAATCATCCTTTATTGGCAGAGATAAGTTTATAAAACTTGGCTTAGAGAGATAAATCTGTCGCAAAGGCGAAATTTCTCAATATCTTATTTAAAAATTAACCCAATTGGCGTATCTTACCCCGACCTGCCACACTGTTTAAATCGCCCGTAAATGAGGTGATCTTGGGTTGGTCGGCCTTACTTCCATACTTATAAATGTCGCATTTCAGGATGTTAAAATGTCAGATATTCGTCAACAAGCACTCGATTATCATGAATTCCCCGTTCCCGGTAAAACCGCAGTCTGCCTCACTAAACCTGCTGAAACGAGCCATGACCTCGCGCTAGCCTACAGCCCTGGTGTTGCTGAACCGGTACGTGAAATTGCTGCTAATCCTGACAATGCCTATCGTTACACCAACAAAGGTAACACTGTCGCTGTTATCACTAACGGCACGGCGATTCTGGGGTTAGGTAATTTAGGCCCATTGGCGTCAAAACCGGTGATGGAAGGTAAGGCTCTGTTGTTTAAACACTTTGCGAATATCGACTCGACCGATATCGAAGTGACCCACAACACCACTGAAGAGTTTATTAACACTGTTGCGGCTATCGCTGGCACCTTTGGTGGTATTAACCTCGAAGACATCAAGGCGCCAGAGTGCTTTGTTATCGAGCGCGAATTAATTGAGCGTTGTAATGTGCCTGTGTTCCATGATGACCAGCACGGCACTGCGATTGTGACGGCTGCGGGTATGATCAACGCCTTAGAAATCCAAGGCAAACTGATCAGCGATGCGACCTTTGTGTGTATGGGGGCTGGCGCTGCTGCGATCGCCTGTATGACCATGCTGGTAAAATGTGGTGCAAACCGCGCCAACATCTACATGTTAGATACCAAAGGCGTTATCCATACGGGTCGTACCGATCTGAATGAATACAAAGCCTTGTTTGCAAACAATACCGACAAGCGCACTTTGCAAGATGTGATTAAAGGTGCCGACGTATTCTTAGGTTTATCTGGCCCTAACGTGATTGGCGCTGAAGAAGTGGCCATGATGGCGGATAAGCCAGTGATTTTTGCCTGCTCAAACCCAGATCCTGAAATCAAACCTGAGCTTGCCCACGCGACGCGCAGCGATTTAATCATGGGTACTGGTCGCAGTGATTATCCGAACCAAGTGAACAACGTTCTGTGTTTCCCATTCATTTTCCGTGGTGCCTTGGATGTGCGTGCATCTTGCATTAACGATGAAATGAAAGTGGCTGCAGTACATGCGATTGCTGGCCTAGCCAAAGAAGAGGTCCCAGCGAGCGTGCTTAAGGCTTATCCAAAGGTGAGTTCATTAAGTTTTGGCCCTGAATATGTGCTACCAAAACCTATGGACCCACGTTTATTACCTCGCGTTGCCCGCGCGGTCGCGCAGGCTGCGATTGATTCGGGTGTTGCGGCAATCACTACGCTGCCACACTACGCCGATTAAGCGCGAGTTCGACTAAAACCCAAAAGAGGCTAATTAGCCTCTTTTTTGTTTTTACTCGGAATAAAAATTCTGCCATGTGAATGCTTTGAGCGGCGTTGAAAACCAATCCTTGGTTGCCTTTTGGCTTATGCTACTGAATAATCTTGAGTAGCATTTGTTTAACTCGTGTTAAGAGTGCACCGATAATTATAATAATCCTGCAGGATAGCGGCTCGATGAAATTCACTCGAATGTTAACTACAAAATTAACCAGTTTTTGGTTAATGTCCTTGGCCGCTATCGCCTTTGTCTTTTTACTCAGCGCCATGATGAGCTTTGTGCAGTTGACCTATAAGTTTCAACAGCAAAAAGTGACTGAGCTGGAATCCCTTTTGATTGAACATTACCAAACTCAACCCGATTGGGAGTTAGAGTCTTGGTTGCCGCCTATGCTGCTGGCGTACAACGCCGTCGAATTCCGTTTGACCATGAAGAGCGAAGTGCTCTTCGCCTATCAGGGCAACGTGCAGACGCAAAATGCCATGGTCTATACCCATCTGCTCGATCCCCAGTCGGGATTGAATATGACCCTCACGCTGCCACAGCCCTTCGAGCATTACAGCGTCAGTTGGTATGAATTGCTTATTTTAGGCGTGGGCTTACTGGCGGTGATTGCGCTGGTGCGTTTTGGCCATGTGTGGTTTTCGCAGCAGTTAGATGGGATTGAAGAGCTTGCTCAGCGTAGCCGATTGATTTTGCAAGGCAAACACGAGCAAGCCCTCGCAACGCCGGGCAATGGTAAACCTAGGCTCATCAACCGAGCCTTAACTAAGCTGCTCGAAGAGTTGCAGGACGCCCATAAAGAACGCGGCCGTTTCGATAAGTTTATTCGCTCCAATACTTTTTTAGATGCGCAAACCCGCATTGGTAATCGGTTGTTTTTAAACAACCGCCTCGACGCCTTGAGTCATGACCAAGGCATGGTGGCCCACGGGGTGATTTATCTGTTGGAGATGGACGACCTCGATTTACTGCAACAGGCTAAAGGAGAGGGCGCGGTTAAAGAGTTGCTCCATGCGACAGTCAACAGCATTAATTCTATTTTGCAGACCTTACCCAACAGTATCTTTGCACGCCGCTCCCATAATCAATTTGCGATTGTCGTGCCCCATGTGTCTTTGATTGAGGCCGATCAGCTTGCCAGTAAATTACTCAAAGTCTGTTTGAGCCAACCTTTACCCGACGATGTGGAGAATCAAGACAACTTTTATCATTTAGGCTGTGCTTACTTTACCGCCGGGGATAATGTTAATCAGTTGCTCGATGAGGCCGATATGGCATTACGCGCCGCGCAATTACAAGGTAACAGTAATTGGTTTATGTACGACAAGGGCGCGATTGATGAGGAGTTTGCTAAAGGCTCGGTGCGTTGGCGCAGCTTCTTAGAGAATGCCTTGGTTCAGCGGCGTTTTTATCCCTTTAGTCAGCCAGTGATGGATTCCGACGGCGTTGAGCATCACAAGGAAATCTTTACCCGGGCGCGGGATAATCAGGGCGCGTTAGTGCGGGCTACACTCTTCATCCCTATGGCGAACAAATGCGGGTTGATGCCACAAGTTGAGCGGCAGATGATTGAGCGAGTGTTAGGTTTGTTGTCGCAAGAAAAACATAAGAATCAAGTCTATAGTGTGAACTTGAGCCTAGATACCTTAATGAGCCGCGCCTTTACCCAGTGGCTTAAAACCACTCTGCTCGAATATCGCCACCTGACGCCACAACTGATTTTTGAGGTGTCCGAGGATATCGTTATCCAACACCAAGATAAGCTTAAGCCTAAGCTGGATATGATCCGTAAGATGGGCGCGCGACTGTGTGTCGACCATGTGGGTCAGCAGGTGGTGGGTACTTACTATATTCGCGAGTGCCATTTCGACATGATTAAACTGCATAGGTCGATTGTGCGTCACATTCATTTACGTCCAGAAAATCAATTATTTATTCGGAGCCTTATCGGTGGCTTATATCGCACCGAAGTGCAAGTCTGTGCCGAGGGTATTGAGGTATTTGAGGAATGGCAAACACTACAAATTCTCGGTGTGGGTATGGCGCAGGGCATGTATTTTAGTGAGCCGATTGAGGTGCAATAGCGGGGAATTTTTTCCTCGCCGTATGTGATCACTGTGGAAGAATAGGGCCGAAATGTCGGATTTCTCTATATAATTCACTGATTAGCGGCTAAACTAGCCTGTGCCAAAATTATGACGCTGGATATGATGGGTTTCACATTTTACAGGTGATGCACATTATCCTTATTTCAGTTTTGGACGTTTGTTATTCGCGCTCTTATGACTCAAGCTTTAACTTTATCGGAAGACAGGCATTTTTATGGATAAAGGACTTTTTGCTCGGTTAGCCTTTTGGCGAGCCAAACAGGCTGGCTCGGCGCTCGGTGTTTATGTCTGTGCCGATAAGCTGTGGGTCTATGCTCCCGCGACTGAAAGTCTTGCAGAACAATGGGTTTCCTATGAGCTGCAACAGGATCTGTGGCAACAGGCCTTCGCCGAACTTGCCAATGCCTTTCCCCACGCATCTTTGCAAATAGTTCTCGGTAGTGGCCGCTATCAGTTGCTCGTGGCCGATAAACCGAATGTCGATAGTGACGAATTATCCCAAGCTTTACTCTGGTCGATCAAAGACATGGTTAATATCCCTGTGCCGCAAATTCACTTGGATTACTTTGAGTCGCCCCTGCCGAGCAATAAGCTCAGTGTGGTTGTGGTCGATAAAGAAAAGTTGCGCGCTATGGTGCAGGCCATCAGCGATCAAGGTTTAAGCGTACTAGGAATTAGCATCGAAGAATTAGCCATGACTAACCTGTTTGATGAGGATAATCAGGCGAGATTAGTCGTGAGCCATCATACAGGGCAAGAGTTGTTGCTGACTGTGGTCAAGCAAGGTCAGCTCTATATGCAGCGTCGAGTGCGCGGTTTTACCGAGCTGGATAAGGCCGAAGTGGATGAGCTTAACTACGGACTGGCGGATAACTTAAGCCTAGAAATTCAGCGTTCTATGGATTACTTTGAAAGCCAATTGCGTCAGCCTCCAGTCGCCTCAATTGAATTATTTGCCGACGGCGCAGTGGATGCCTTGGCTAAGTTGGTATCGGCTAACTTTAACCAAGCCGTTAATGTCGTTAATAAGCGTGCCGTGGGCGCGAGCATGGCGGGATTAGCCTTTAGTGAACTTTCACGAGGTGCCGAGTGATAAAATCGAGAGTCAATCTATATTCTGCGGCATTATTACCCCCAAAGCAGAGCCTAACCTTTTCGAAATTAATGAGTTATACCCTAGGCTTGGTACTGGTCTGCGCCATACTTGCGGCCTTTAGCTATTGGCAATTGGCCGAGTCTCAGCGGGCGCTAAGCCAAGCCTCGGCGCAAAAACAGCAATTCGATCAGCAAAAGGCGGAACTTGAAATGCAAATCGCCGCCCGTAAACCCGATGCTGAGTTAGTCGCGCGCGTCGAGTTAGAGTCGCAGCAGCTCGAGTTAAAGCAATTATTGATGAATGAGCTGGCACTGCGCTCATCCCTCACCAGCCGAGGTTTTGCGCCCGTGCTGAAGGATTTAGCTATGGTGGCCGATGCGAGTGTTTGGCTTAACCATATTGTGATTAACGAGCAGCACTTTATGTTTGAAGGCTTTGCCGATCATCCGCAGAGCATTCCGCAATGGGTGGGCAAGTTAAAGACAACGAACACCTTAAAAGGTCAGGCTTTTTCGTCTATGACCATGGATCGCGGTGAGGATAAACCGCTGGCTTTCACGCTGACGAGTGAGACCCCAGAGGAGCAGGCGCGATGAAAGCCCGATTTGAACAGTTAGCGCAAAAGTTTGATTCTCTCAGCCAGCGTGAGCGCGGGCTTATCGCTCTCGCCGTGTTAGTGCTGGTCGCCATGTCGGCCTATATGCCTATCGAGTCGCTGTGGAAACAACAGCATTCGACGGCGCAGCAAGTGAAGGCGTTAGAGCAAGAAAACAAGATTTCGATGCAACAGATTGATTTATATCAGCAGCGATTGGCTATGGATCCTAATCAGGACTATCGCCAGCGTTTAAGCTTGTTGCAGCAACAGAATCAAGAGATTGATGCTCAGCTCAATGAGCAGATGGTGGACATGGTGCCCGCCGATTATATGCCTGAGTTATTAGGTAATCTGCTTGGGCAAGTTCAAGGCATTAAATTACTTAAGTTTACCTCGGTTACGCCCGTGCCACTCCTTGCCGTGGGTGAAGAGAAAAAGCTGAATCTCTACAGCCATGGAATACGCATGAGCTTGGAGGGGGATTATTTTTCTGTGCTGCGCTTTGTTGAAGCGGTAGAGGCTATGCCCGACAAACTTTACTGGAAACGACTCGACTATAAAGTAGCCGATTACCCTAAGGGGAAAATCGATATTGAGCTTTATACCTTGAGTATCAATAAGGACTTTATCAGTGTCGCTAAATAAGCCTTATATTTTCATTGCATTATTGGGGTTGTCGGCCCACGTATCGGCCGAAACCTTAAGGGATCCAACCTTGCCCGGCAAAGGCTACTCGGCCGCCGGCGCCGTGACTCAGAACCAAAACAAAGCCCTAGTGCTTAACAGCATTGTCAGCTCGGGCAACACGGCCTATGCCGTGATCAACAATAAGATTGTGTCCGTGGGAGACAGCATTCAAGGGGTCAAAGTGGTGCGTATCACTCCCTCGTCGGTCTCCTTGTCTGACGGACGGAAATTAGCATTATTTCAAGCAATAATAGAGAGATAGGGAATAACACTCAGATGACAGCCATTAAATATATTACGCCTCTACTCTCACTTTGCCTTATGGCCTGCCAAACCACGGATAGACCGCAGCCCGTCGCCTCAAAAGAAGCGCTGGCCACCTCAATGCAAACCGCGAGTCAGCCAACACCTCCACCACCGGCCACTATGCCCGATGCGGTGCAGCGTGAGCTGAATGCCAATGCCATGATGGGTGGATTAACTCCGCCAATGGAGACGGAGCGTCGTATCGATGTGTCTGCCCATGATGTGGATGCAAGGGTGTTTTTCCCAAGCCTAGTGCAGGGCACACCCTTTAGCGTGGCAGTGCATCCCGATGTGCAGGGCACGATCTCATTGTCACTCAAAGGCGTGACACTGAGTGAAGCCATTCAAGTGGTGGAAGATATTTATGGTTATGAGGTGAGCCGTGAAGGGCGCATCCTGCGCGTGTTCCCTGCGGGTATGCGGACTGAGACTTTCCCTTTAAATTACTTATACATGGAGCGTGATGGTCTCTCGTTGACCTCTGTGAGTTCGGGCCGGATCTCCGACAATAACAACTCGAATAACAATAACTCCAATAACAACAATTCGAACAACGGCAATTTTGGCAATAACAGCAACAATAACAATTCGAGCAACGGTAATTACGGCAACAATAACAACAGCGATAGCACTAACGGCACCTTTATTCGCTCGCGCACTAAGACCGATTTTTGGGGCGAATTGAAAGAAACCTTGAGCGCCATTATTGGTGACACTGGTGGCGGTCGTCAGGTGGTGGTGACGCCACAGGCGGGATTAGTGACTATTCGTGCCTATCCTAATGAGTTACGTCAGGTACGTGCCTTTTTAAACTCCGCCGAGAGCCATCTGCAACGCCAAGTGATCCTCGAAGCGAAGATCCTCGAAGTCACTTTGTCTGATGGTTATCAGCAAGGTATTCAGTGGGATAACGTATTGGGGCACGTAGGTAATACCAATATCAATTTTGGTACCTCTGCGGGCGCAGGCTTGAGCGATAAAATCACCGCCTCCCTCGGTGGCGTGACGTCTTTAAGCATTAAAGGCTCAGATTTCAATACCATGATTAGCCTGCTCGACACCCAAGGCGATGTGGACGTGTTGTCTAGCCCAAGGGTGACGGCATCGAACAACCAAAAAGCGGTGATTAAGGTCGGTACCGACGAGTACTTTGTGACTGACGTGTCATCGACCACAGTGGCGGGCACTACACCTGTAACCACGCCTCAGGTAGAGTTAACGCCGTTTTTCTCGGGTATCGCGTTGGATGTGACGCCGCAAATCGACAAAGACGGTAATGTACTGCTCCATGTGCATCCTTCCGTTATTGATGTAAAAGAACAAACCAAGGACATTAAGGTCAGCAGCGAATCTTTAGAGCTGCCGTTGGCACAGAGCGAGATCCGCGAATCCGATACCGTTATTCGCGCAGCCTCAGGCGATGTGGTGGTGATCGGTGGTTTGATGAAGAGCGAAAATACCGAAGTGGTTTCTCAAGTGCCGCTGCTCGGTGATATTCCGCTCGTGGGCGAATTATTTAAAAACCGCAGCAAGCAGAAGAAGAAAACCGAGCTGATTATTATGTTAAAACCGACCGTTGTGGGCGGGGATACGTGGAAAAACGAGTTAGAGCGTTCTAAAACCTTACTCGACCGTTGGTATCCAGAAAATAAGTAAGCTTCCATGTATTTGAAGCACTTTGGACTCAGCCAAACGCCATTTTCGTTAACCCCTAATACCGGATTTTTTTTCGGGTTATCCCCGCACGTAGAGGCGCTGCAAGTGTTGCAGACCGCCCTACAAACCGGGGAAGGTTTTATCAAAGTTACAGGCGAAGTGGGCACGGGCAAAACCTTAATCTGCCGTAAGTTGATTAATGAGCTGCCGCAGGGTTTCCATTGTGCGTATCTTCCCAATCCTTATCTGACCCCCGCCGAGCTGCGCTGGGCGGTGGCCAATGAACTTGGGTTAAAATACACCAGCGAAATCGATCAGCAGCAACTCACCGGGCTTATCCAGCAGCAATTACTTGCTCTGAGTGCCCATGGTCACGCCATCGTATTAGTGTTGGACGAAGCGCAGGCCTTGCCCGATGAGAGCCTAGAAGCGCTGCGACTGTTTACCAATCTTGAAACCGAAAGCCGTAAGCTGCTGCAAGTGGTACTCTTTGGCCAGCCCGAGTTGGATGAGCGATTAAGGCGCCAAGCCTTTAGACAATTGCGGCAGCGCATCACCTTTAGCTACAGTCTGCGGCCGTTAACCTGGGATGAAACCGATGCCTACATCCGTTACCGCCTAGCGGTGGCAGGCTATGCGGGACAAGCCTTATTTGGCTCTAAACTCACCCGTAAGATTGCCGAGGCATCTCGTGGCATTCCAAGATTGATCAACATTTTAGCCCATAAGGCCTTGATGCTCAGTTTCGGCGAAGGCGCAACTCAGGTGCGTATGGCCCACATTAAGGGCGCGATACAGGATACCGAAGATGCCAGTCGCGGCTCACAAAGGTGGCCAGCGTATATGGTGATCGCACTGATAGCATGTGCAGCGGCAATTGGGGCATTACTGCTCTCTGGCGTTAACCTGCAACAATTGTGGGGAGGCGTCGCATGAGTGTGATCAACAAGATGCTGCAGGATCTCGAAAAGCGCCAGCAGGGCCATTCCCTTAGCAATGTGGCTGTGCATCAGGCGCAGTATTTAGGGCGCCCCAATCCATCGCGCAAATGGTTAGTAATCAGCTTAGTGTCGCTGCTGGTGGGCGGCTTATCGGTATATGCCTTTCAGGCGAGTTACGGCGTAAAGAGCGTCGCGGATAACAATGTAAATCCTGTAGCGAGTGCGCAAACTCAAGTGGATAACGCCAGCCCACAGACTGATACGAGTCCTCTGGAAACAGAAGCGACTAAATCAACAGATACGACGACACCAACTGAGCCAACTGTCGAGATGGCGCAAGTGAGTTCGTCATCGACAGATGCTCCTACAAAAGATATGTCTGTGTCAGCAGAATCTATCTCAAGTGTGGTTCAATCTGCCCGTGTCAACGCTGCGCCCGCTGAGCCAAGGAGTGAGCAGACAACTGAATCGATTGCGGCAAACACTTCAAGCAATACGCCTAACAAGGCGGCATTAACCCAAGAGTCAGTGCAAACACAGGCTGAGTCACAACAGGTTGCGGTTAAAGCAAATCAAGCAGACGTTAACGCAAATCAGAGCGAAGTAAAAATAATTCAAACAGAGCCTAAGACGAGTGAGTCAGTCGTGCCTGTTGCGACTCAAGCTTCGAGCCAAGCTTCAAGCCCAGCTTCGGCTCAGGCTCAGGCAACGGGGCAAATGGCGATTCGAGAAGTGAAGTTATCACCAAGCCAACTCGCGCAAAAGCAGTTAGTGTTGGCGGCGGATGCCGAAAAGCAGGGGCAGCTGGTTAAGGTGATGGATTACTACGCTAAAGCACTCAAGCTCGACCCAAGCTTGCACGAATCGCGCAAACAACTGGCGGCGCTGCATTATGGTCAAGGTGAGCTGGCGCAAGCCGCCGAAGTGCTAGCGCAGGGACTATTACTTTATCCGCAAGAGTTTGAATTTGCTTTGCTATTGGCAAGGGTGCAACATGCTATGGGCGAGACAGATTCGGCTCTTGCTAGCCTTGCTCAAATCCCCGATAGCCATAGCTTGGCGAGGCAAAAGTGGTTAGCGCAAACGGATTTGGCCCAAAAACACGGCCAATATCCGTTAGTTGAACAGGCTTACCGTAAGTTATTGCAGCAGGAGCCGCAGCAGGGGAAATGGTGGATGGGATTAGCCTATGCCCTCGATTCACAGCAGCAATTCGGCCCCGCCAGTCAGGCCTATCGCACCGCCTTAAGTTATTCAGGCCTGTCGACCCAAGCCACGGCTTTTATTGAACAACGTTTACAACAACTAGGAGATAGCCAATGAAACCCAGATTAAAGATGCGTTTGGGCGATCTGTTAGTTCAAGAATCGATTATTACCGAAGAGCAACTACAACAAGCTTTGGGAGAGCAGCGCAAGACAGGGCATAAGCTCGGCCGAACCCTGATTGAGTTGCGCTCTATTACCGAAACCCAACTATTGCAATTTTTGTCGCAGCAGCTCAATCTGCCGCTGCTAGATATCAGCAAACGCCCCATCCCCGCCGAAGTGGTGAGCCTTATTCCCGAGGTACAAGCGCGGCGTTTTCGCGCCCTCGCGGTGGAAGATCGGGGTGATACGGTATTAGTGGCCATGAGCGACCCGGCGGACTTGCAGGCGCTCGACCATTTAGAAATTTTAATCGCACCGAAAAAGCTCAGTGTTGCGGTCGCCCCCGAGCAGCAATTACTGCAAGCCTTCGATAACCTGTATCGTCGCACCGATCAAATCGCGCAAATCGCCGGTAAGCTCGAAGAGGAATATGCCGCAGACCAAATGTTTGATCTGGCGAGCCTGACCTCAAGCGATAGCGATAATGAAACCACAGTCGTTAAGTTATTGCAGTCGATTTTTGAAGATGCGGTGCAAATGCGCGCCTCGGATATTCATATTGAGCCTGGCGAAAAAGCCCTGCGGATCCGCCAACGTATCGATGGCCAGTTACACGAGACCATTCTAAATGAGGTCAATATCGCTGCGGCCTTAGTCTTGCGCCTTAAGCTTATGGCTGGGCTAGATATTTCTGAAAAACGTCTGCCGCAGGACGGGCGTTTCCATATGGAAATTAAGGGCCACAAAATTGACGTGCGTATGTCGACCATGCCGATCTACCACGGCGAATCTGTGGTAATGCGTCTACTCGACCAATCCGCAGGCTTATTGACCTTAAATGAGACAGGGATGCCGCCGCATATTTTGGCGCGTATCCGTAAGCAGATTAAACGTCCCCACGGCATGTTGCTGGTAACTGGGCCTACGGGTAGCGGTAAAACCACCACCTTGTATGGCATCTTAAGTGAGCTCAATACTGCGGATCGCAAAATTATCACGGTAGAAGATCCGGTCGAATACCAATTGCCAAGGATCAACCAAGTTCAAGTTAACCATAAGATTGGACTCGATTTTTCGAACGTGCTGCGCACCACTTTGCGTCAAGACCCGGACATTATCATGGTCGGTGAGATGCGTGACCAAGAAACGGTGGAGATTGGTCTTCGGGGCGCACTTACGGGTCACTTTGTGTTGTCCACCTTGCACACTAACGATGCGGTGACCAGCGCGCTACGTTTGCTCGATATGGGCGCGGCCAGTTACTTAGTGGCGAGTGCGCTAAGGGTGATTATTGCCCAGCGCCTAGTGCGCCGCGTGTGCCATAACTGCGGGGTGGAATATCAGCCTACGGCGCAGGAAAAAGCCTGGCTAAATAGTGTGAGTCGTCAGGATTTTTCATCGGCTAAGTTCCGCATTGGCACTGGCTGCCAAAGCTGTAACGGCAGTGGTTATCGCGGCCGAATCGGTATTTTTGAGATCCTCGAATTGGATGAAAAGATGATCGATGCGATGCGTACCGGTAACCCACAGGATTTTGCCCGTGCAGCCCTGCAAAGCCCTAACTTTACCCCGCTCGCCGAGTCGGCACTGCAATATTTGAGCGAGGGCATGACGACCATTGAAGAGGTGGCTAAGCTTGTTGAGGACGTGAGTGAGTCGCAGGTGCCACTCTCGCGGGATATTATCAGTCAGCAAGGCGTTGAGGCGTAATTATGCCGGTTTATCAATACCGTGGACGCAGTGGACAAGGTCAGGCTGTAACGGGTCAGCTCGATGCTGCCTCCGAGGGCGCAGCTGCCGATATGCTGTTAGCCCGCGGCATTATCCCGTTAGAAGTCAAAGTCGCTAAAGAAGCTAAGTCCTTTACCTTGGCGCAGTTGTTTAAGCGCAAAGTCGGCTTGGATGAACTGCAAATTTTTACCCGGCAAATGTACTCGTTAACGCGCTCGGGGATCCCTATCCTGCGCGCCATTGCAGGCTTATCCGAAACCGCTCATTCCCAACGAATGAAAGATGCGCTGAATGATATTTCAGAGCAGTTAACTGCGGGGCGCCCACTGTCATCGGCCATGAACCAACATCCAGATGTGTTTGATTCTCTGTTTGTTTCTATGGTGCATGTGGGGGAAAACACCGGTAAGTTAGAGGACGCTTTTATTCAGCTCTCGGGCTATATCGAGCGTGAGCAGGAAACTCGTCGCCGAATTAAAGCCGCGATGCGTTATCCTATATTTGTATTGATTGCCATCGCGCTGGCGATGGTGATTTTAAATATCATGGTGATCCCGAAATTCGCCGAGATGTTTGCCCGTTTTGGTGCCGACTTACCTTGGGCGACTAAGGTGTTAATCGGCACATCAAACCTGTTTGTAAACTATTGGCCCCTGATGCTGATAATACTGCTCGGAACCATTATTGGGATCCGCTACTGGCACCATACGGAAAAAGGCGAGAAACAATGGGACCAATGGAAGTTACACATTCCCGCCGTGGGTTCGATTATTGAGCGCTCGACCCTCTCCCGTTATTGTCGCAGTTTTTCGATGATGTTGAGCGCGGGTGTGCCGATGACGCAGGCGCTCAGTCTGGTGGCCGATGCGGTGGATAATGCATATATGCACGACAAAATTGTCGGGATGCGCCGTGGCATTGAGTCTGGCGAATCTATGCTGAGGGTGTCGAACCAGAGTAAATTGTTTACGCCACTGGTGTTGCAAATGGTCGCGGTAGGCGAAGAAACCGGACAAATTGACCAACTATTAAATGATGCCGCCGATTTTTACGAAGGTGAGGTCGATTACGATCTTAAAAATCTCACCGCTAAGTTAGAACCGATTCTGATCGGAATTGTGGCTGCGATTGTACTGGTGCTGGCGCTGGGTATTTACCTACCGATGTGGGACATGCTCAACGTAGTCAAAGGCGGGAAATAATGCCGAATCGAGAATTTAACTCAATTAGGATCAAATAGATGCAGAGCCAACAGAAGGCCGAAAGCGATCTATTACGTGTGTATGGGCGGCTCGTTAGCCTGACCTTGATCTTGATTATTCTCGCGGTGATTGGATTTAAATATTTTGCGACTATGCCACAACTGGCCGCCCGCAATGTGGAGTTAGAGCATACGCGCTTCTTAAACGTGTTGGCTATGGTGCGTTCTCAATGGTTGTCCCTTGGCAAACCGCCGCAAATGCGACTAGATTGGGAAGTGTTTAGCGAACAAAGCACAAATAATGAACAAACCTTTGTGATGATGAATGCGCAGGGTTGGCCACAACCTAGCCAGTTGGATGACCAAGCGTGTCAGCGATTGTGGCAACAATTAATGGGGCAGGAGCAGGGGGACGAATCCCTTATCGGCTCGTATTTTGCTAAGGATAATAGCTGCCGTTACCGCGCGCAAAATGGGGACAGTATCGGCTATCAGCTCAACTCTGGCAGGGTCATTTTTTTGACGTTTCCGTAAAATATTGTTAAGTAACGGGCTTTTTTAAACTGATTTAGCTGTTAGAATGGACTTTCATCAAGATAGGGAGAGACGAATGAAGACTAAGCAAGATGGTTTTTCATTGATTGAACTGGTCATTGTGATCGTAATTTTGGGTCTGTTGGCCGCAACCGCGATCCCTCGTTTTTTAAATGTCACCGATGATGCTGAAGATGCCAGTGTGGACGGAGTCGCGGGTGGTTTATCCACCGCAGTGAGTTTTGTGCGTTCACAATGGGAAGTCGATGGTCGCCAAAATAGCAGTGTGATCTTAGACGGTACCTCAGTGTCCCTCGACCCGCGTTTTGGCTATCCAACGGGCACCTCTGGTACCGATGCAACGGCGATGACCGATGCAAGCTGCCAGCAGGTATTTAATACTGTGTTGCAAAGTGCACCGCGTAACGTGCTTTATTCGCAAGATGCGCGCAATCAACGTTATACAGTGCGCGTTATCGATGGTGCGGGCGGAAGCTCAAATGCGATTAATGGCACGTCCGTAAGCGGTTTAGATTTATGTGTGTATCATCAAGTGGCTTCACTGGTGCTAAACCAAACCACAGGTGTACCGACGCCAGCGCCAGATTTATCGACTGCGGGTGCAAAAGGGGTGGTGTATAACCCAGGTACGGGCAAAGTATTAAGTTTCACTCAAACACCATTTACGCCTTAATTAAATGTTTTAATTGGTTTATCTTTTAGGTAGTTTATTTTTAACTGACTAAGTTACTTGGTTCTCAAATAAGGGTAGTTTTATATGAAAAGACAACAAGGTTTTACCTTAATCGAATTAGTGGTTGTTATTATTATTTTAGGGATTTTGGCTGTCACAGCAGCGCCTAAGTTTATTAATCTGCAAGGCGATGCTCGATTGTCTGCTTTAAATGGAATGAAGGCAGCAATTCAAGGCGCTAATACATTGGTTTACTCTAAAGCTGCTTTGGACGGTAAAGAGAAATCATCTTCTTCAACAGTTGCAATTGGTGGCACCTCGGCTTCTCCTATCAATGTTAATATAGCATTTGGTTATCTTAAAGCGACTGAATCAGATTTTGAACTGGCACTAGAAAGTGTATTTGATGCAGGTGCTAATGGTTCTCCAACAGCTACAAATGGTACTGCAGATTGGATTATAAAAGTTACTGCGGGTACCTCCGGTAGCCCAGGTTCTGCTGAAGTTTGGCAAAAAGGTGCTCCTGCGGCTTGTAAGTTCACCTATACCGAAGCAGCTAACGCAACAGCAGCTCCAACTTTCTCTCCATTGCCAGCAGCATCTGCTTGTTAATTTGAGTTATACGAAAAGGCCTGCCTAGCAGGCCTTTTTTTTAGGTCAGCAATCTATTGGATTGTGGGCTGTAATGAAATGAATTTGCTAATCATTTCTTTTGTTTAGGCGAAATATTTGCCTTAAGAACCAAGTTGGCAGAAACTGAACCTAGAACCTAGAACCTAGAACCTAGAACCTAGAACCTAGAACCTAGAACCTAGAACCTAGAACCTAGAACCTAGCATCACGGCAAAGCGGACAATGCGTAGATTTTCCAGCGGCAGACAGTTTGGGTTTACCTTAGTCGAACTCGTGACCACTATTATCCTGATTGGGATACTATCGGTGACGGTATTGCCGCGCTTATTTAGCCAGTCATCCTACAGCGCCTTTAGCCTGCGCAATGAATTTATGGCCGAGCTGCGCCAGGTTCAGCAAAAAGCCTTGAATAATACCGATAGATGTTACCGCGTTGTCGTGTCGGCGACGGGTTATCAAGTGAGTCAGTTTGCCAGTCGGGATAGCACTGGTTGTACGGGCTCGCCATTGTCTCCTAACCCTTTATCCAGCCAAGCTTTTCAAGGTGGCGCGCAGTTAGTGCTTATCAGTAACAATGCCAAGAGCTTTTACCTTGATTTTGATATCAATGGTCGAGCATCGCTTGCGTGTAATGGGCCATGTATCAATGTGATTGCCAATGATACTGTGGCGATTAATATCTCCAGCGAGGGCTATATTTATGCGAATTAATCCTCGGCTGTTTTCGATAAGCACATCAGTAAAAGCATCCTCAAAAGCTAAACAACAGGGGTTTACCTTAATCGAATTAGTGATTGGCATGTTAGTCATTGCCATTGCTATCGTGATGCTCAGTAGCATGTTGTTTCCGCAGGCGGATCGCGCCGCCAAGACTTTGCATCGAGTCAAGAGTGCCGAACTTGCCCACTCGGTGATGAATGAGATTTGGGGTAAGCGTTATGATCAAAATACCAATGCCAATGGTGGTGTGCCAGCTTGCGGGAGTCCATTAGGCAGTAGTTGCTCGGCCGTATTAGGGCCAGAGGCGGGCGAGGGGCGTAACGATTTTAACGATGTGGATGACTATCACGGCTTAACTCAAAACGCCACTATGCTCAATTCCAGCCAAACTTACGCGCAGGTGTATCCTAACTATCAATTAAGTGTCTCTGTCGCCTATGGAACAGCGCCCAATACCAAGTTAGTGACCATTAATGTGACCACCCCAGATAACGAAGTGATCACTTACAATCTGGTGAGGAGCAATTACTAATGGGCGCTTTCTCCACCACGCGTATGCCACGTTCAGCATTGGGTTTTACCTTAGTCGAGATGGTCACAGTGATCCTGATCTTAGGTATTCTGGTGGTGGGCGTGAGTAGCTTTATTATTTTCGGCACGCGGATTTTTGTGGAGTCGAGTTCGGTTGACCAAGTGCTAAGCCAGAGTCGTTTTGCTGTGGAGCGTATGACCCGTGAGCTGCGCAGTGCCGTGCCTAATAGTGTGCGGCTCAATGGTAATGGCTTAACCTATCAGTGCGTTGAATTTGTTCCTATTGAGGCGAGTACCACCTATTTATCGATGCCGATTGCGCCGAGTACGGCTGCTCTCACTGGAAATGTGATTTTAGACAATGTGACCAGTAAGATTGCGGCTAACCAATATGTATGGGTTTACCCCTTAACCGACCGTGATGTGTATGACAGCACTAAGCTAAAGCGCGCGCAGATTAACAGCATTAGCAGTGCCGCAAACCAAGTGACTTTAACCTTTACGGCCAATGCGAGATTTGCTGAAGCGTCCCCGCGGCAAAGGATCTATTTTGGTTCGAGCCCTGTGAGTTTTTGTTTTGAAAAAGCGCCATTCAGCGATGAGTTAACTCTTAAGCGTTATACTGGCTATGGGTTGAATGCCAGCCAGCCAACGCCTACGGATATGAGTTCGGGCGTGCTAATGGCCCAGAATGTGGCCAATGATTTAAGTAATAACGCTGACTTACCGCTGATCTTAACGCCATCGAGTCTAGTCAATAATGCGATGGTGCATTTACAACCGCGATTTAATGTCAACGGCGAGACATTTCAATATCGACATCAAGTGCAGGTGATTAATGTCCCCTAACTTATTTAGCCTATCGCGCTCAGCATATCGTCAGTGTGCGGCTCATCGCCAAGGTGGTAGCGCCTTGGTCATCGGTATTTTTGTTATTACCGTGATGTTTTTATTGGCCGCCGCCTTAATCAACATAGTCGAAGATGCCGATACCGGATTAACTCAAGAGGTGTGGGGAACTCGGGCTTTAGCCGCGGCGAACAGTGGTGCCGATGCGGCGCTGGCGCAATTATTTCCATTAAACGCCCCCGCCAATGTGACGGCGACCTGTACCAGTGTTGCAAACTCTTGGACGCCGCCCAATGTGGTGGGGTTTCATGCCTGTAGCGTGAGTTTAAGTTGTACATCCTATGCGGTCGGCACTGTCACTCAGTTCCGCATTAATAGCAAAGCGATATGCGAGAGTGGCGATACCCGTGTAAGCCGTCAAGTAGAGGTAGAAGCCCGTGGCAACTAAGCTATCAAAAATGATATTTAACAAAATAATAGCCAAATTCCCATTAATTCTTTTGCCCATAATCATGGCATTCACATCCCATCTGGTGAAAGCTGATTGGACTACAACCTTTATAGAAGGTGTAAACAATTACAGTAGAAATGGTTCAATTACCTTCAATAGCTCTTATTTATATAATGCACCTGATAATGCGCTTATTTGGTATAGCTATTTACCAACATATAACTATATTCAAGGTGGATACAACCTTGATACTTTATGCTTGACGACTAATAACTCCTATCGTTGGTGCCGAGCAGGAAATTATATTGCCAGTTTACCTTCTAATCGTATTGATTTTTCTCAGTGTACTTCTTCAAGCCCTGTCAATATTGGCCCGCCCACGTGGGATAATACGCGAATTAATGTAACTGAGGGTGAATACAATAATATTACTCTTGATGGAGGTTCAGATAAAACAATACGGTTTGTTAGCAATAATGGCGTGTATAAGATGAAATCGCTTAAGGCTACCTCTGGCCGTATTGAGCTTGCTGCGGGACAATATTGGATTGAAACCTTATCAATTAATAATGGTGTAACTTTAGTTTTCCCCTCTACTGGAACTGTTTCATTTTTTATTAAAAATGATTATAAACATAATGACTTGAATCTTATTGGGAATCCGGAACGTTTTCTCATTTATAATTATTCGAATTTTACACTTAATGGTGGTGCATCTCTTAAATCCTATGTGGTTGCAGAAGGGAACGCGGTGCTAGAAGGCAGTTCTTCTTTGGAAGGATCTATCACTGCAAGAAATATTAGTTTAGGTGGCAATAGTAGTATTAAATTTGACGATAATGCAGCAAAAATTGACGTTGTTCCAAATTGTAATCCTGCGCCCGTTTTACAGTGCTTTAACGATAATTTCTCCCAGAGCGCCCTAAGTAACGACTGGGTAGTATCCCGTAGTAGTGGTACTTTTACTCCAGCCATTGTCAGTGGTCGTATGCGCTTAACCGAGGCAAAATCGAATCAATCCACTGCCTCGACCTATCAAAGATTATTCCCCGCAGCCAATAACTTAGTAGAGATCCAATTTGACCACTATGCCTATGGTGGCAATGGTGCCGACGGTATCGCGCTGGTGTTATCAGATGCTGCTATAACACCGCAGCCCGGCGCCTTTGGTGGGCCTTTAGGTTATGGCTTTAAACCCGGTATCAATGGCTTTGCCGGTGGTTGGTTGGGTATCGGGATCGATGAATTTGGTAACTTCTCCGGTGAAGGGGGAACCATAAATCGTTCGGGTCAACGTCGTCAGTCGGTTGCGGTGCGTGGTTCTGGTACTGGCACATCAGGGTATAATTATTTACGTGGCACCTGTAATGACGGTACCAGCAATACCAGTGGCAACTGTTTATCACCCACGGTCGATGGCAATAATGTCTCGCCTGCGCATAGATATAAAATCACAATCGACTCGCAGGTCTCGGGCCAGTCGATGGTGAAGATTGAGCGTAATACGGGGTCGGGATTTGTCACCTTAATCCCTGCTTTTAATGCCATAGATCAACAAGGACAAGCGGCAACGCCGAGTGATTTCTTGTTGTCGCTTACAGGCTCAACCGGTGGCTCGAATAACAACCATGAAATTGATAACGTTCAAATTTGTGCCTTGAGGTCTAATCCCGTTGGCGCGCAAATCGATCATTTTGAGTTTGACCATACGGGGCAGGGATTAACCTGTAACCCCGAAACTGTGACGATTCGAGCCTGCGCCAACGCCAGTTGTAGTCAGCTTTTTACCGATCCTTTGACGGCGACCTTGTTACCCGAATCGGCCTCCGAAGGCATATGGATTGGTGGCAATCAGGTGAGCTTTAGCAATGGCAGCACTCAGTTACAGCTAAGACGTAATACCCCTGGCGTTGTGACCTTGGGGGTGAAAGGTTCGAGCCCGACAACCAAACCTTTAAGTAAAACCCTATGCCGTATCGGGAATGGGGGCCTGAGTGAAAACAACTGTTCACTCAACTTCGCCGACAGTGGTTTTGTCTTCGATGTGCCCGATAAGCGTGCGAATCGCCCCGAGCAAGTGTTAGTCAAAGCGGTGAAAAAATCCGATGTGACTCAGCAGTGTGTTCCAAGCTTTCAGAGCCAGACCAAGACATTGAATTTCTGGAGCAGTTATCACACCCCGAGTGCGCCTATTTCGCCAAAAGCCGTCACAATCAACAATACGGCCATTGGCACTTCAAGCGCCTCGCCTACGGCGCTGAATCTGGTGTTTGATACTAACGGACAGGCAAGCATTTCAGTGAATTATCCCGACGCGGGCAAATTACAACTCGATGCCCAATATATCGGCAGTGGTAACGAGCAAGGCCTGGTGATGACAGGCTCGGACCAATTTGTCAGTGTGCCGGCGGGTTTGTGCGTCAAACCCGTGGACGCTAGCGCCAGTTGTCCGAGTGCGGATATGAGCTGTAATGCCTACCGTAAAGCGGGGCTGAATTTTGGTATGACGGTCCAAGCAATGGCTTGGGAGAAAGACGGCGATACGGACTTTTGTTCGGGCAACTTATCTACGCCTAATTTTAGTGACCAAGCCATGACACTAACCAGTAAGGTCGTGGCGCCAAACATTGCCAGTGGTGGCCATGATGGCGCATTAGGTGTGGCATCCTATAGTCATGCTATCCAAGCCAATAACCTTAATAGCATCACCAATCAGACGATTAACGAAGTGGGGGTATTCCAAATCGCGGCGCAGGCGAGCCCTAACTATCTCGGTGCGGCTAACAGCTTAAATATTCCGATTGGCTATTCCGCCAATATTGGCCGCTTTGTGCCCGACAGATTCTTAGTGGGTGATATTTCGGTCGTGCCTGCCTGTGGCAGTTTTAGCTATATGGATCAACCCTTCCCTATGTCGATGAGCCTCAAAGCCTTAAATATCGGTGGCGCGGTGACGCAGAACTATTTCCCACCATTCTCCCTCGCGACCGCCAAATTGGTGGGGGAGAACAATAACAATGGTATCGACTTACAGAGTCGCTTAAGTGCCTTGCCCGTCAATGCGGCGAGTTGGGTTCAAGGTGTGGCGACGGTCGATGGCGCTTACCGCGCTAACTTGAGCCGAGTCACCCCGAATGTGACGACGAATCTATATCAAGATGGTCCCTTCGAGCTGCTCGATATTGGTGTGCAGTTGATGGATAACGATCCTCGGCCAAATGGACTTTACAGCTATGTGGCATCGCCTGATATGGATGCGGCAACTACGGGTAATTGCACTAACTGTAATGCCAAGAAAATTACCACACAGAGACTGCGCCACGGCAGGGTGGTGATGGACAATACCTATGGTCCTGAGACCGAAATCCTCAGGATGCCGACCCGAGCCGAATACTGGAATGGGGCTAATTGGGTATTAAATGGCGATGATAGCTGCACTATTGCTACCTATGGCCTTGGGTCGCAGGTGGATAATGCAGGGCTGGGTTATAACTTTGACCCCGATTTGACCACAGGGCAGAGCATTAATCGCTCCGGCGCCACATCAGCATTCCAAGCAGGGCAATTTGATTTGCTGTGGCGAGCACTCACCTCAAGTGGCAATTTATATCGCGGCCAAGTGACCGCGCCTTTAGATGTACCGGCTTGGTTAGAGTGGTATTGGAACTGGAATGGGGTCTCCCCAACTAGCTTATCCGAGCCCCGTGCGAGTGCATTTTTTGGTCGTTACCGTGGCCATGACAGAATCATCTACTGGCGAGAGGTCAATTAAAGCGGTTTTCAATTTGATTTTGCTGAATTGGGTTTCTGCTTTGGTGATTGATCATGAGGCGATGGTTTTTGAGGCGACGTTGCAAAGTGTAATACAGAGGAAAAATGCAAGAAACAGGTTTTACTAATGTTGCGAACTTGTATTGAGAGTGGTTTTTAACTGTTGGATTTTTCATCAATAAAGCGCTTTTTTCGATTAAATAGTGTTTTTGAGCGGCACATTTGAAAAAAAATCACTCCATTAGCGATTGTTAACCTCAACGGTCTTGTGGAATCAGGGTGGCATTGATAAAGTTAGCTGATTTTTCTTTTCTTCTGACTCCACAGAATACAGGCTAGTTACATGTTCAAGAAGCTGCGTGGCATTTTTTCTAATGATCTATCGATCGATTTGGGTACAGCTAACACCTTAATTTATGTTCGTGATGAAGGCATAGTCCTCAATGAGCCTTCTGTTGTTGCTATACGTGGTGAGCGTAGTAGTTCTGGTCAGAAGTCTGTTGCCGCTGTCGGTACAGAAGCCAAACAAATGTTAGGCCGTACCCCTGGCAATATCCAAGCAATCCGTCCGATGAAAGACGGTGTGATTGCCGACTTTTATGTGACAGAGAAAATGTTGCAGCACTTTATTAAACAAGTGCATAACAACAGCTTTTTTCGTCCAAGCCCACGTGTTTTAGTCTGTGTTCCTGTTGGCGCAACCCAAGTTGAACGCCGTGCGATTCGCGAGTCAGCCATGGGCGCAGGTGCCCGTGAAGTCTATTTGATTGAAGAGCCAATGGCCGCAGCAATTGGTGCGGGTTTACCTGTATCTGAAGCCACAGGTTCTATGGTTGTGGACATCGGTGGTGGTACTACTGAAGTCGCGATTATCTCCTTGAACGGTGTGGTGTATTCCTCTTCTGTACGTATCGGCGGTGACAAATTTGATGACGCCATCATCAACTATGTGCGTCGTAACTACGGCAGCTTGATTGGTGAAGCAACGGCTGAGCGCATCAAGCACACTATCGGTACTGCTTACCCAGGTGATGAAGTATTAGAGATTGAAGTCCGTGGTCGTAACTTGGCCGAAGGTGTACCTCGTAGTTTCACGCTGAACAGCAACGAAATTTTAGAAGCACTGCAAGAGCCATTATCAGGCATTGTGAGTGCCGTCATGGTGGCATTAGAGCAATCGCCGCCAGAATTAGCGTCTGATATCTCTGAGCGCGGCATGGTATTAACCGGTGGTGGTGCCTTACTGCGTGATTTAGACCGTTTATTGATGCAAGAAACTGGAATTCCAGTCATGGTGGCGGACGATCCTCTGACCTGCGTAGCGCGTGGTGGTGGTAAAGCCCTTGAAATGATTGATATGCACGGCGGCGATCTGTTCTCCGAAGAAACCTAATCTAACTTCGGTATGGGGCGGTTCATCACCGCCTTAGCTTTCCTATGAAGCCTATTTTTGTTCGTGGTATTTCGAACCAGTTCCGTTTAACACTGGCAATTATCCTGTCGGTGATTTTGCTCGCCGCAAATCACCGTCTCGAGCCTGCCCGTGAATCCCTTTCATCTGCCTTAAGTCCTATCCAATACCTTGCGAGTGTGCCCAGTGCGATTCTCGATTGGTCATCGGAGAGTTTTGCTACCCGTAATATGCTGGCATTGCAAAATAAAGAGTTGTTAAGGCAGCAATTATTAATGAGTGAGCGTCTGCAGCGTTTCGAGCATCTGCGTCAGGAAAACGAGCGTTTACGCGCCCTGTTGGGGTCGCCTGCCTATCAGGATTCCCGCAAGATGGTGGCCGAAGTGATGGAGGTGGCCAGCGATCCTTCCCATCATTATGTGGTGCTGAACCACGGCTCGCGCAGTGGTGTATTTGTTGGTCAACCCGTTGTTGATGCTCAGGGCGTCGTCGGCCAGGTTGTGCAGGTCAGTGAGATGACCAGCCGTGTGCTCTTGCTCTCCGATGTGTCCCACGGTTTACCCGTGCGAATTACCCGTAACGATGTGCGCTTAGTGGCTAACGGTACTGGTGAGCTCGATGAGATTGAACTGCGCCATGTGGCCAAGAGTACCGATATTCGCGTTGGCGATTTATTAGTGACCTCAGGGCTTGGTAATCGCTTTCCGGAAGGTTATCCGGTGGCGAGGGTCATGGAAGTCTTAACCGAAGATGGTCAGAGCTACGCGCGTGTCACGGCTCAGCCGTTAGCGGCGCTCGATAGGATTCGTTATCTGCTGTTGATTTGGCCATCCCCAGATTCTGGCGTGACTTTACCGAACCAACTCCCTGTGCCTGCGGCAGATCATCCTGCGGAAGAAGCCAAACCCGATGCCGGCACTGGCAGTGCTAATCCTCAAGGCGCGGCTGCTAATGCGAGCGTGCCTAGCAGTGCAGCACCTAATACCACGGCTCCTAATACGACAGTGCCTAATACTGGTGCGACGCCAAGCAATGCTAATGGTGCATCGAATGCTGCCACCACTCAACCGCCAGCCGAGGTGCACTAATGAGTTTACAAGCTGCTAATGGCAGACTCGTGGTATGGCTGACCCTCTTTGTCGGGCTCTTGAGCCAGATTATGCCGCTGCCTTCGATTGTCGAAGCCTGGCGTCCCGATTGGCTATTGATGATCTTAATTTATTGGTCAATTGCGCTGCCCCACAGATATAACATTCTCACGGCTTGGCTGATGGGATTGGCCCTCGATATTCTGCTCGGCGCCACCTTAGGCGTGCGCTCGCTGGCCATGTCGCTGGTGATTTATATTGCGATTTTGCATTGTCAGCGTCTACGTAACTTCCCTAAGTGGCAACAGTCGCTGGTGGTGATGGTGCTGATCGTTATCTATCACCTAATTATCTACTGGGTCGAGTTTGTGATGGATGGCGCTAAGTTCCATACGGATCTGTTTTTACCCGCACTATCGGGGCTGGCATTCTGGCCATGGATTTTTTGGATTTTACGTCGTGTTCGACGTCATTATAAGGTTCGTTAGTCGTGAATTTAGTCTTAGCCTCAACCTCGCCGCGCCGTAAAGAGTTATTGACTCATATTGGTTTAGGCCGCGCCGAGTTTCGTTTTACCCAAGTGGCACCGGATATCGACGAAACCCCTAAGAAAGGTGAGTTACCTCGCGACTATGTACAGCGGCTCGCGGCCGAAAAAGCCCAGGCAGGGCTTGCATTATGCTCAGGCATGTCACAGCCTGCCGTATTAGGTTCTGATACTATCGTCGTGCTTGAAAACGAAATATTAGGTAAGCCTGTAGATGAGGCCGATGCGAAGCGGGTACTGCGCGCACTTTCGGGTAAGGCGCACACTGTGATGACAGCTGTCGCCTTAGCTATGACTGACCAAACCTCTGTGCGTTTAGTCGAAACCTTAGTGCGTTTTTGCGTGCTGTCGGACGCCGACATCGATGCCTACGTTGCCTCACAGGAGCCAATGGATAAGGCGGGCAGCTATGGGATCCAAGGTTTGGGCGGTTGTTTTGTCGAATCCATTGAGGGGAGTTACTCCTGCGTCGTGGGCCTGCCCTTAGTGGAAACCCGCGAGCTGTTATCCGAGGCGGGCATAGGCTAATCCATGGATTAAGCGACTCGTTAACGGGCGCAATATGAGGCCTTAGTTGAGTATCCGCTAGACAAACTTCTGTGATATAGGTTTTCAGGCTTAACACATACTGAGATTAATTTAATTTCCCTAATGGGGTGAGTCGTGAATACCGGTCGCTTAAATCCGAATAAAGTTCAGCGCAAGATGGGTTCAGAATTACTGATTAACGTAACCCCATCTGAGGCACGTGTGGCTCTGGTTGAGCATGGCGTGTTGCAAGAAGTCCATATCGAGAGGCGCATGAAGCGCGGTCTAGTGGGCAATATTTACAAAGGCAAAATCAGCCGTGTGTTGCCCGGCATGCAAGCCGCCTTTGTGGATATAGGCTTAGATAAAGCCGCATTTTTACATGCCTCCGACATAGTGCCGCACACCGAATGCGTGGCCGATGTGGAAAAAGGCCATTTTGTGGTCCGTGATATCGCCGAGTTGGTTCGCCAAGGGCAAGATATTATGGTGCAGGTGGTAAAAGATCCGCTCGGCACTAAAGGTGCGCGCCTGACCACAGATATCACACTGCCTTCCCGTTATCTAGTATTTATGCCCGGCTCAAGCCATGTTGGGGTCTCCCAGCGGATTGAGCAGGAAGAAGAGCGCAGTCGTCTTAAGAAAATCACTCTGCCTTTCGTCGATGAAGACGGCGGCTTTATTATCCGCACCGCCGCCGAAGGCGTAGGTGAGGACGAACTTGCTCAGGATGCGGCTTTTTTGCGCCGAGTATGGTCTAAGGTCTCCGAGCGTCGTCAGCGCCGTGGCGTGGCACTCTTATATCAAGATCTCGCCCTGCCGGTACGCATTGTGCGCGACTTTGTGGGAACCGAATTAGATAGAATTCAAGTCGATTCGCGCCGTACCTTTGCCGAGCTGCAAGCCTTCGCCCAAGAGTTTATGCCGGAAATCGCCGACAAGATTGAGCACTATTCAGGGCCTGCACCAATTTTCGATCTCTACGATGTGGAGAATGAAATCCAGCGCGCACTGGGTCGCAAGGTCGAACTCAAATCGGGTGGCTATCTGATTATCGACCAGACCGAGGCCATGACCACGGTCGATATCAACACAGGTGCCTTTGTCGGCCACCGTAATCTTGAAGAAACCATCTTCAACACTAACCTCGAAGCGACCCAAGCGATTGCGCGGCAGCTGCGGCTACGTAACCTCGGCGGCATCATCATTATCGACTTTATCGATATGCTGAGTGACGAGCATAAAACGCGGGTACTCAATAGCTTAAATAGCGCGCTCGCTAAAGACAGAGTCAAGACGAATGTCAGTGGCTTCTCGGGTCTTGGGTTAGTCGAAATGACTCGTAAGCGCACCCGAGAAAGCTTGGAGCACGTGCTGTGCGGTGAATGCCCAGCCTGTCAGAGCACGGGTAGCATGAAGACGGTTGAAACGGTTTCCTACGAAATTTTCCGCGAAATCATCCGCTTGAATCGAGCCTATGATGCCGATGAGTTTTTGCTTTACTGCTCGCCCGCTGTATATAACAGCTTAAGTGGCGATGAAAGTCATCTGGTCGCCGAGCTTGAGGTCTACATAGGTAAACGCATTCGCCTGCAAAATGAGCCCATGTATTCCCAGCACAAATACGACGTGGTGATGATGTAGTGGCAACGCTTTTTACTGCGAAAAAACTAAGCCGTTTTTGCTGGCAATTATTGGCGCTGATCTTAGTCTTGTTTGCCCTGACGGTAAGCTTGATCCGCGGCTTATTGCCCCAAGTCGACGGTGTGCGTCAGCAGTTAGTTGAGTATGTAAAAAGCGAATATCAAATTGATGTGCAGGTCGGCGAGTTATCCGCCCAGTGGCAGGCCTTTGGCCCGGCCGTGACGGTCGATAATCTGGTGATCCCGCCGCAGGAAAAACTCCCCGTCACTGTGCTGGTTAAGAACGTCCAAATTAAATTGGATTTTTGGCAATCGCTGCTGACGACCAGCCCACGCATCGAAGATGTGAATTTTGATGGTGTGCATATTGCCCTCGATATCGACAAATTATCGGGTAATAAGGCGCAGGGCTCGGCCAATCAAACTTCGCAAACCGATTGGTTATATAAATTACTCTTAAAGCAGCTCGAACGTTTCTCGCTGACGGATGCCTCGGTGCAGCTGTTGAGCTTGCAGCATGAATATCGACCCATCCACATTCGCCACCTTAACTGGCGTAATAGTGGTGAGCGCCACCGCGGCGCGGGGGAAATTTACCTCGATAATAATGCCATGGTAAATGAGTCGCTGGGTTTGCAACTCGATCTTCAGGGTGACGCAACTGCGCCTGATACGTTGAAGGGGCAAATCTATCTTGCGGCCCAGTCCTTAGATTTGGGCGAATGGGCATCGCGTCAACCTAATCCCTATGATCCAAGCAAGAAGTTACCCTTAGAAGGGGTGGTCAATCTCAAGGCGTGGTTTGATTTTGCCCATCGTAGCATCAGCGCGGGCTTAGTGCAGTTTGAACCCAGTTGGCTGCAATGGTCGATGGAAGGTGAGCCGCAAAAGTTTGAAATCCAGTCCGGCAGCATTAGCTGGCTACCTAAGGAAACAGGCTGGGAGATCCGCAGTGCGGATTTGGATTTTGTGACCAATGGCGAGCATTGGCCTGACCTTAAGCTTGCGGCCAAGCAGCAAGATGATGCTTTTTATGCCTATGTGAGTCGCTTGGATTTACCGACCCTATTCCCACTCTTGCCATTATTTCCGGGTGTCGATTTAGCCGTCCTTAAGCAATGGTTTCAGCTGGCACCCGAAGGCAGTATTGGGCCGATCCGCCTCTATCAAAGCGCCAAGCAACCCTTGCTGGCCAGTACGTATATCAAGCAATTGCATTGGCAGAAAGCCGAAGGCATACCTAACACAAATCCTTTAGATTTAGCATTGCAATGGCAGAATGACAGCTTAGTGTTTTCGCTACCTGAACAGACCTATACCCTCGATTTTGGCGATCAATTTTCAGCGCCTCTGGTACTGCATGGCGCGGCGTTAACGGGCGCCTTCGATACCCAAAGAGCCACCTTATCCGTGCCTGAGGTTCAGCTCGAAAACGACGATCTTGGCGTTTCTGCCGCCCTAAAACTGGATTTTAGCGCCGAAGCCAGTATGTTGCTCGCCGCTAATGTGGCCGTTAAAAATGCCGCCAATGCGGACAGATACTTCCCCGTCAAAGCCATGGGCGAGGCGTTGGTGGAGTATTTGGATGGCGCTATCAAGGCAGGCCAGAGCCAAAATGCACAGGTGTTATGGCAGGGCGCCTTAGCGCATTTTCCCTTTGAGGATAATAGCGGGGTCTTCCAAGCGGCCTTTACCTTAGATAACGCCGAGTATCAATTTCAACCCGATTGGCCAGCGGTGACTGAGCTTTCCCTCGATGCCTTATTTGAAAATGCTCGCATGGATATCTGGGTTAACCAAGGCAAATTGATGAATGTGGTGGCCGATGGCGCCCATGTGTTTATCCCCGAGTTAGGCGAGCATTCGCTGTTAAAAATTCAGGCCGATCTCGCCACCAACGGTAGCGCCGCCACCCAAGTGTTGCAGGCATCACCACTCGCCGATACTGTGGGCAAGACCTTAAGCGTTGTGCAAGTGCAGGGTGCGGTGACGGGGAATTTAGATATCAGTATCCCCTTGTACGAGGGCGAGGCCGAGGATATCCGTGGCAAAATTGCCTTTGATAATACGCCCGTATTTATTGCCCAGCCCGGGTTACAGCTCAAGGCTGTGACGGGCACAGTGCAGTTTGCGAATGAGATTGTTGAGGGTAAAGGCATTAAATCCCGCTTATTTGAGCAGCCCTTCGAGTTCAGTTTTGCCACTAAACCCGAAGGAAAAGACTTTGCACTTAATGTGGATATGAAGAGCCGTTGGGATCTCAGCCGATTACCACAAGAGCTGCAAAATCCCTTGAGTGAATTTTACCAAGGTAAAGTCGCTTGGGGTGGCAACTTGAATATGGTGTTCGACGATCAAGGCTATCAAATTCAGGCCAATGTCGGCTCCGATCTCGTCGGCGCGACTCTGACATTGCCAGGTGCCTTTGCTAAACCCGAAGACGAGCCTAGACCCTTAATGGCGGTATTTTCTGGCGATCAGCAAACGGCGACCCTAAGCGTAAAACTGGATAAACAGGCCGAATTTATCGGTGGCTTCGAGGCGGAAAAGGGCACTCAATTCAGTTATTTTGACTTGTTATTGGGCCGACTCTTCGATGCGGCCGAGGTGCCCAATACCGAGCTGGGGCATATCAAGATTGATGTGACCAGCGGCAAGCTCGCCAATTGGCTGCCGGTGATTAATGCCTTTGTTGGCACAGACAACAAGCCTCCCCGCGCAGGCATTTTAGTCGAAGAGACGAGCCACTCCGCCTTGTTCCCTTCTGTAGTTGGGATAGACGCCAATATCGGCAAGTTTGATTTATTAGGACAAGGGCTGACCGAACTCAGATTAAATGCTAAGCCGAACGAACATGGCTGGCGTTTCGATGCTAAGGCCAGCGAGTTCGAAGGTTGGGTCGATTTTTATCCCAACTGGATGACCCAAGGATTAAAAGTCACCGCCAGTAAGTTTTATTTCTCCCCCGAAGTAAAACCCGAAGGGGAAGCCGATTTCGCCGCGGACGAGGTGCTGACCAATTTACCGCCGGTTGCCGTGAATGTGGATGATTTTCGCTTCTTCGACAAACCCTTTGGCAAGTTGGTGCTACAGGCGAGCCCACAGGCATCGGGCTATCGTATTCAAACCCTGTCATTGACGACGCCTGAGGTGTCCTTACAGGGTAACGGCATTTGGCAGCAGCAGAATGGTCAAAACCAAACTGAATTAACGGTGAGCTTAAACGCCAGTCAGTTCAATTATTTGAGTCAGCAATTGGGCATAGATCCTGGTGTGAATGAGGCGCCTTTGAAGGTGAATGCCGAGCTTAAGTGGCAAGGTGCACCCTACGCTTTCTCCCTCAATACCTTAAACGGCAAGGTGAAGTTTGAGCTGGGTAAGGGGCATTTATCCCAAGTGAGCGATAAGGGCGCGCGGATTTTCTCCCTGTTCAGCCTCGACTCCTTGGTACGTAAGTTATCCTTAGATTTCAGTGATGTATTTGGCCAGGGCATGTACTTCAATTCCTTTAGCGGCAATCTGCAAATCGATAATGGCGTGGTTAAAACCACGGATACCGAAATGGATGCGATTGCGGGCAATATGAAGGTGCGCGGCTATACGGATCTCACCAGTGAAAGCTTAAATTACGATATCCGATTTGTGCCGCAATTGGCGTCGAGTGTGCCGACCGTGGTGCTGCTCAGTACCAGTGCGTGGACGTTGGGGCTTGGTGCATTTGCACTGACTAAAGTGCTCGAGCCTGTGATTGAGGTTATTTCGGAAATCCGCTTCCGAGTGACTGGCACTATGTCCGATCCTGTGGTGGAGGAACTCGAACGTAAGAGCAAAGAGATTGAGATCCCCGAGTCGATTCTGCCTATGGTGGGTGGCGAATTGCCAGTGCCGACCGAGGGCGCTGAGCCTAAGGTTGATGCGGCGCCCATCAAGAATAGCGCCCCAATTAAGACAGACGCCACGCCACCCATCGAGCCTGAAAAAAACAATGGGCAGCCTGCGCCAGATGCTGATAAACCTAAAGAGGAACCAGTAAAAGCGGTTGAGGAAGAAGCATCGCCGCAAGCGCCAATGCTTCCCAAGGTAGAGCCTGCTGAGCCGCCCCAAGTTGAACCAGAACAACCTAAGCCTTTGAGCACTAAGGTGGTATTGTCGATAAACACAATTCAAGGAGATAGTGATGCGCATCAGCCTGTTGCAATGTCAGAGCAGTCGCGACGTCAGCGCGAATCTGTTGTTTATCGAATCGCAGCTTGAGGAATTAACCCGTCAGCGTCTGCAATGGGATAAAGATGCTCCTCATTTAGTGGTGCTGCCAGAATGCAGCCTGCTGTTTGGTGGCCATGAGAGTCAGCAACTCGCCTATGCCGGCGACAGTCATCTTAGCCCGTTAAAATCCGCCTTAAGTGCCTTAGCCGCCCGTTACTGCGTGTATATGGTGGCGGGAACCATCCCTGCGCTGGCGGAGGATGGGCGCGTCTACAGCCGTTGTTATCTGTTTGATGATAAAGGTGATACCTTAGGGCAATACGATAAACTGCATCTGTTTGACGTGGATGTTGCCGACGGCACTAAGCTATACCGCGAGAGTGAGACCTTCTGCCCAGGCAATCATATCAGCGTCATCGACACCCCGTTTGGCAAAATTGGCTTGACCATCTGTTATGATTTACGCTTTCCGGATTTATTCAGGGCGCTGCGCCTCGCGGGGGCTGAGATTATTACCGTGCCTTCGGCCTTTACTAAGGTCACGGGAGAAGCACATTGGCAGGTGTTATTACAGGCCAGAGCCATTGAAACACAATGCTTTATTTTAGCCGCCGCCCAATGGGGCGCACACAACGAAGGCAGTCGTGAGACCTGGGGGCAGAGCATGGTAATAGGTCCTTGGGGCGAGGTGATTGCCGAGCAGAAAACCGGTACAGGTTGGGTGCATGCCGATATCAATGTGGCCGAGGTGCACGGCATCCGCAGTAAAATGCCCGTGGCGCAACATAATCGCTTTACTGCACCGAACCTTAAACCTTGAACAGATTAAGCCTTCAACAGATTTAGATGAAATAGACTCACAGCGAATTTAAGTTATTTTAAAAATGAGTGAGTTGCCAATTTTAGCCAAGCTTTCAGAGAGAACCGCGATGCCTTTTTTAGCACAAGTAGAGCAAAGTTTATTAAAGGGTGGCTTAGCCCTCGATGGGTTACAGAGTTATTTAAACACTATACATCAACATAAAGTCGATTTTTCCGATCTCTATTTCCAAGGTAGTCGCCACGAATCTTGGGTGCTCGAAGATGGCATTATTAAAGATGGTAGCTTCCATATCGAACGTGGCGTCGGTGTGCGTGCCATCAGCGGCGAGAAAACCGGTTTTGCCTATGCCGATGATATTACGCCAGCGGCATTAAGCGCTGCGGCCGAGGCGGCGCGTGGTATTGCTGGGGCGGGTGAGCAGGCCAAGGTGCAGGCTTTCAAACGTCAACAAGCCTTAGCGCTGTACGATAGTCTCGACCCTATCGCCGCTATGGAAGAAGTAAAAAAAATCAACCTGCTAAAAGAGGCCGATGCCTATATCCGTAGCCTCGACAGCCGCATTATCCAAGTGGTCATTAGCCTAGCGGGCGTGCACGAAGAAATTCTGGTTGCCGCCAGTGACGGCACTTTGGCCGCCGATATTCGCCCGTTAGTGCGTTTTAACTGCAGCGTCATTTTAGAAGAAAATGGCAAGCGTGAACGTGGCAGCGCCGGTGGCGGTGGTCGTCACGATTACAGCGTGTTTATGGTGACGGATGAAACCGGTTTACCTATGTGCTTTGCCTTCGCCCGTGAAGCGGTGCGTCAGGCGCAAGTCAACCTCAACGCCATTGATGCGCCAGCCGGAGAGATGCCTGTGGTACTGGGTAATGGATGGCCGGGCGTGTTACTGCACGAGGCCGTGGGTCATGGCCTAGAAGGTGACTTTAACCGCAAGGGTAGCAGCGCCTTTAGTGGCATGGTCGGCGAACAAGTCGCTTCGAAACTGGTGACTGTGGTGGACGATGGCACGCTTGCGAATCGCCGTGGTTCACTGAGCATCGACGATGAAGGCGTACAAACCCAGAGAACTGTGTTAATCGAAGACGGTATTCTCAAAGGCTATATGCAGGATAAATTAAATGCTCGCCTGATGGGCGTGGCACCAACGGGGAATGGCCGCCGTGAATCCTATGCGCATCTGCCTATGCCTCGTATGACTAACACTTATATGACGGCGGGCGAGTCTGATCCGAGCGAGATCATCAAGTCGGTGAAGAAGGGCATTTATGCGCCTAACTTTGGCGGCGGTCAGGTGGATATCACCTCAGGCAAGTTCGTGTTCTCCGCTTCTGAAGCCTATCTGATTGAAAATGGTGAAGTGACTCAAGCGATTAAGGGCGCTACCCTGATTGGTAATGGCCCAGAAGCCATGAGCCAGATTTCCATGGTGGGTAACGACATGGCGCTAGATAAGGGCGTTGGTGTGTGTGGTAAGGATGGTCAAAGCGTGCCTGTGGGTGTCGGTCAACCGACCCTCAAACTTGACCGTTTAACCGTTGGAGGTACGGCATAACCCGCTTGTTTACTGTCTAGGCAGCACTTAAGGTGGTGGGTTCTAGCCGCCTTCCATGATGGATGTTATCATTTGCAAAGGAAATTAGAGTAACTACTCTAGAGGTGTTAATGAAACTATCACGTTTGGCATGGCTGTGTTTATTGCCTTTGCCCTCGCTATTGCCGTTAGTGGCCAATGCCCAGCCCAGTAGCTTTACTGAGGCTTGGCAGCAAGTGCTTAAGGTGAGCGATAAACTCCAGGCCCAATCCCAAGAGGTGAATCGCGCCAAGGGCGAGCAGGAGGCGGGCGAGAGTTTAAATCTGCCGTCCCTCAGCCTGAATGGCAGTTATACACACCTTGAAAAACCAATCGAATTAGATTTAAGGGATCTTAATCCCTTAGCCTCGCTTGACCCTGCGACCTTACCACCCGCACTCGGCGGCGCCTTGGCGAGTATTCCAGGTTCATTATTTGTCACGCCCTTTACCGAGCAAGATATTTTCCGCGCTAGCTTACAGGCGATGTGGCCAATTTATACTGGCGGCCAGATCACCGCGGCGCAAGGTATTCATGCCGCCATGGTGGCCGAGAAGCAACAGGAATTACAGTTAGCGACCCGCGACTTATTCACTCAGTTAGTCGATAGATACTATGCCGTCGATGTGACTCAATCCCTTGTCAGCACCCAAACCGAGCTGGTGGCCTCCTTAACTAAGCACGTTGATCACGCGCTAGCGCTGGAGCGTGAAGGGCAAATCGCTAAGGTCGAGCGCCTCAATGCTCAAGTTGCCCTAGACAACGCTAAGGTCAATTTAGGCAGCGCCCGTCGTCAACATGAAATGGCCGTGATCGCCCTATCGCGCATGTTGCAGCAGAGCGATGTCAGCACTAACTCACCCCTATTTGTGTTGCCGCAGGCGCCGTCATTGGGGGATTTGACCCAAGTGACCCTGAGCCAACATCCCGCACTTAAACTGCTTGAGGCTAAAGAAGCGCAGGCGAATGGCTTGGTTTCCTTAGAAAAAGGCAAATACCATCCGACTGTGTTCCTCTTTGGTAATTACACCTTATATGAAGATGACAGCTTGTTTTCTAAGGTGGAGCCGGACTGGATGGTGGGTATCGGCGTAAAAGTGCCCTTGCTGAGTCGCGATGGCCGCAGCGGTAAAGTGGAAGCGGCTAAGAGTGCCTTGCTGCAAGCCCGTTACACTAAGGCGCAGACCCGCCAAGACTTAAGTTTGCTGCTAGACCAAAGTTACCGCCAGTTATTGCAGGCTGAGGAAGAGGTCAAGGCACTTAATACCTCACTCGAACTGGCGAGTGAAAACCTGCGCTTAAGGGAAATCGCCTTTAACCAAGGGTTGTCCACTTCTATCGACAGGGTCGATGCCGAATTAAAACTGAGTGCCGTTAAAACCCAGCAGCTTGGTGCCAGTTATCGCTATGTGCAAGCCTATGCCAGATTAATGGCCATCAGTGGTCAATTAGATGAATTTATCGGTCGCAGTGCCACAGGCGCTCAATCGCAGGAGACTATCAATGCGCGCTAACAGAATCCTTGCCCTAACGGCGTTGGTCGCATTAGGCCTTATCTTAGCCTATGGACTCAAACTGGCTTACAGCCCAGCGCCGAGCCTGTTACAGGGGCAAATCGAAGCCCGTGAATATAACGTATCATCCAAAGTGCCAGGGCGTGTCGAGCAGGTCCTTGTGCGCCGTGGCGATAGCGTCAGCGAAGGCGATTTGTTATTTGCCATTCATAGTCCAGAGCTCGATGCCAAGTTGATGCAGGCTGAAGGCGGCCGAGATGCGGCCAAAGCCTTGCAACAGGAGGCGAATAACGGCGCCCGCACCCAAGAGGTAATGGCGGCTAAAGAGCAATGGCTCAAGGCACAAGCGGCGGCAACGCTGGCGAAAACCACCTATACCCGAGTGGAAAATCTCTTCAATGAAGGGGTTGCCGCAAGACAAAAACGCGATGAAGCCTTTACACAGTGGCAAGCGGCCAAGTACACAGAGCAAGCTGCCTTAGCCATGTATCAAATGGCCGAAGAAGGTGCGCGGGTCGAAACCAAAGCCGCAGCGGCGGGTAATGCTCGCATGGCCGAAGGTGCGGTGAAAGAAGTCAGCGCCATCATGGCTGACAGCCAAATGCGTGCACCTAAGTCAGGGGAAATTAGCGAAGTCTTGTTGCAAGCGGGAGAATTGGCTCCGAGTGGCTTCCCAGTGGTAAGCCTTATTGACATGCAGGACGCTTGGGCAGTATTCCAAGTGCGTGAAGATCAACTCAAACGCTTTAAAAAGGGTGATAAACTGCCATTAACTATTCCTGCGCTGGATAAAACCGTGGAGTTCACCGTCGCCCATATTAGCGTGATGGGCGACTTTGCGACTTGGCGTTCAACCGAAAGTGGTCACGATTTTGATATGCGCACCTTCGAGGTGGAGCTGCGCCCAACTGCGCCGATCCCCGATCTGCGTGTCGGTATGTCTGTGCTGCTCAGTGCTGAGTAACCATTGTGGCCAAGTCACCGAGCGAGCAAACGCATGTGAGCGAGCCTAAGCCGTTGAATGGGGCTCAGAATGCGGCGCATCCTGCATCCTCTGGGTTTCTGGCGCTGCTAGTGGCACTCGTGCGCCGCGAGCTTAGGGCGCTATGGCGCGATCCTTGGCAACTGGCCCTGATCAGTTACATCCCGCTGCTGGGCATCTTGTGTCTCTGGTGGTTATTTAGTGCTGGATTACCACGGCAATTACCCGTGGCGATTGTTGACCAAGACCACAGCCAGCTGAGCCGAATGTTGACCCGTCAACTCAAAGCCAACCCTGTCACCGAGCCGCGAAGTTTTACCGATCTTCCTTCGGCCGTTGCGGCCATGCAGCAGGCGCAGGTCTATGCCGTAGTGGTGTTTCCCCATGATATGAAAAAGGATTTACTCACAGGCCATAAACCAACAATCGATGTGCGTTACAACAGCCAGTTTTTGCTGGTGGGTAAGCTGTTGTCGAGTCAAATTCAGTTGAGTCTAGGCGATGGATTGTTGCAGGTCGCAGGCCTTAAGCAGCTGATGACGGGCACGCCAAAATCCCAAGTGGCGGTGAACTTAAGCCCAGTGAAAAGCCAAACGACCGCACTGTTTAACCGTAACAATAACTACATAGGTTTTTTAGTGCCGCCGGTATTGGTCGCGCTGTGGCAGTTATTATCCATGTTGGTAATGGCCAACAGCTTAAACCGCGAGTTGCACCTTAATACCGCGCAGTCAGAGGAGGGGATCTCCAATCGATTGACTGAGCATTTTTGGCCCAAGGTGTTAGCTAAAATCCTGTTGTTTACCCCGATATTGATGCTCCAAGGCGGGTTTATCCTCACTTGGTTGTATCTGTATTTGGCTTTGCCTTTTGCGGGCAGTTTAGCGCTGCTGCTGTTTGCTCAGTTGTTCATGCTGCTGGCGGTGTGGAGCCTTGTGTTGTTTATCTTTGTGCTGATGCGTGATAGCGCGCGGGTCATCAGTTTTTGTACTGCGCTGTTTGCGCCAGCCTTTGCCTTTATGGGGATCACTTTCCCCACCCATGAAATGCCGCAACTCGCCCAGTGGTGGCGACTCATCATGCCATCGAGCCATTATATTGAGTCCCATGTGAGCGTGGTGAGTTATGGCGCGGCGTGGCCGACGGTGGCGCAGCAATTGAGTAGTTATTGGGGGTTTATCGGTTTACTGCCGCTGATTTATCTCTTGGCTCACAAATTACTGCCGATGACGGTAAAAGCTCTGGCTGAAGCGACGGAATACGACGCGGCGCCACTGCCTGCGAAGGGGCAATAACATGAATTTATGGCAGCTTGTGCTGACAGAATTAAAGGCGATTGTGAGCGACAAGGCGATTGCCGTTACCCTATTCGGCGGTGTGCTGTTTTATTCAGTGCTCTATCCCTTGCCTTACTTGCACCAAGTCCCAACAGAACAACAGCTTATCGTGGTGGATTTAGATCATTCCTCCCTGAGCCGTCAACTTATTCGCCATGCGGATGCCAGCGCAAAAATCCAAGTGATAGGCCAAGTGGGCTCCATTACGGAGGCGAAGCGTTTTATCGAAACCGGCAAAGCCCATGGTTTATTGGTGATCCCTGAAGGATTTCGCCGCGACTTGTTGTTGGGCAAGGGCGTGACCTTAAGCTACGGCGGCGATGCCAGTTATTTCTTGATTTATTCGGCGGTGGCCGAGGGGCTTGTCAGTGCGGGGATGGATGCGGGTAAGCAAGTGCAATTAATTGGAATGCTCGCGCAGGGGAAAAATCCAAAAGAAGCCGAGCAGAACCTAAACTCGCTGCATTTAAACAGTGTGCCTGCCTTTAACCCTAGCCTAGGTTATACCCCCTACGTGGTGCCTGGGCTGTTCTTACTTATCCTGCATCAAACCTTGTTGATTGGAACCGGGATCCTCGGTGCGGGGCAGTGGCGCAGCCGCAGCTATTGGCAGCAGGTGTCGCCGCTGCAATTGGTCTGCGGTCGTATTCTCGCCTTTATGTTGATTTATATGGTGTTTACCAGCTTTTATGTGGGGTATTGCTACCACTGGTATAAGGTGAGTATTCAGGCGAGTCTTGGTTTAGTGGCGCTATGGTTGCTGCCGTTTTTATTGGCGACGGCGGCGGCTGGGGTTGCGATGAGCACGCTGTTTAGCCGCCGCGACCTACCGACTCAAGTATTGCTGCTGATTTCTATGCCGATTCTGTTTGTCTCCGGCTTTGTCTGGCCGATTGCATTAATTCCCGAGCCTTTGGTGCTGGGCTCGCAGATAATCCCTGCGGTGCCTGCCATTATGGGGATGTTGGAGCTGAACCAAATGGGCGCAAGCTGGGCGAGTGTGCTGCCAAAATGGTTACAGCTTTGGGGCTTGTTTGTGCTGTTTTTGGGTCTTGCGATGTTGGGGATCAAACGTCGGGCACGGGCATTGACTGAACCCAGTACATCTTAGGCGGCGCTGTTATTCGTACCGACAGAATACTGATTTTTATGTTTGTATTAAATTTGTTATTGGATATTAGGCAGATATAGATATAATCGTCCGGCAAAAAATTAAACAGGGGCCGTTTAATTTCGAAGCAGTTGCTTCATTTTTTATCGCATCAAAAGGAAGATGAAATGCGTAAAATTACTTTACTCTCTTTGGCCATGGGTACTTGTCTGTTGGCCGCCTGCGCCGCTAAACCTCCCATCGTTGCACAAGAAAAAACCGTTGAAGTCGATGGTATCAACCTCGTTTTTGGCGGTAGCTACGATACTGAACGCAAAAATATTTCACTGTCGGTGAATGGCGACTCAGTGATGAAAGGCACTTTCCCACCTTACACGCCAACCCAAAACCTCAGCGGTAAATACAAGGGTTACACCATCTCTAGCCAATGTTATTTTGGCTCAGTGCTGAGCAGCCAAGGTGGCGCATTTGGTGCGATTGCTGGGGTGATCCAATCGACAAAATCCAGCTCTGGCGATAAATGCGACATGCTGGTTAACGGTAAAATCGTCGAAAGCCTTTACTTCTAAGCATTCCTCATATCGCTACATGGCCCCTGTATCTTGTGTGTTCCCTTGTGGATAGCTGTATTGAACTCGGTAGGCTGTTTAAAAAAAAAGGGAGTACCCAAATAAACTAGGTACTCCAAGAAAATAATGAGGGAGAAAATAGTGTTAGAACTTGTAGTCTAAGGTGAGGTAAACCTGTTGACTGTTGTTAATTTCATTGCCGTTTTCTTCATAGTCTTGGGCTAAATAACGGTAGCCGAGATCCGATGAGAAATGCTCGCTCCATTTGTATTGCACGCCCACTTGACCGCCATATACAAAATCGGTTGCCGATTTGCCTGAGACTTTGTTGTCGTTGGCACCAATGCTAACCCCGGCAAACAAATTAACGTCTTTATGTACTGGTAACAGGTAGTCATAGGAGACTAACCAGCTGTACTGTTCCTGCTTGTACTTATCATTGGCAAAATTGAATTTGTCTTCCATATAACCAAAAGTACCTGTAATACGATGGTTCTGTTCAATCAGCATACCAATGCGGGCTTGATAGCTCAGATCTTCGGTGTCTTTGTTGATAACACCTTCAATCTCATCTGCTTGATAACCTAAACCCATACCTGCAAAGTAATCGATCTCGACGGCGTGAACGCTGCTACACAGTAAGGCTGCACCTGCTGCCATCATCATGGTTTTATTTAGTTTCATCATGGACTCCTAAGACTGCTAAGTCGTTTTATCAAAATAATATCGGGTTGATGGAACCTACTTTACGGCAACCCTTTAACGAGGATAAGCCTGTAACCGCGTGTCTCTTTGTCTCAAAAAACGCGACAATCAGATCAAACTCACATAGATAAGTACAAAATTTGTACTCTTCTTAAGCGAAGGAGCCATTTCTGAGAGCTTGCAAAATAGTAAGATTTTTTTATCTGCCTAAAGCACAGATAGGCAACTTAATGCCCTTATTGGGTTGTCTTCGACTCTGTTTTGGGGGAGAATGCGCGCCGCAAAAATAACCGGGGTATTCAGTATCCCGGTTATTTTCTTTTTGTGTGTATAGGTTTTAAACCAATTGAGGCCGGTAAACATCCGGAAATGATATGAGGTTCGTTTGAACCTACTTTACTGAGGACAATTCAATGGGGCTGTTGTTTACCGGATGTTCGGTAGTTGCCGTAAATCAATCTGTTGCGTTTGAAATTCCACCTGCTGCAAAAGGAGGTTGGAAATGAGCCAACAAAATCCAGGCTTAAAGCAAAGCCTTAGTCTGTGGCAAGTGGTTGTGATGGGATTAGCCTATCTCACGCCTATGGCCGTGTTTGACACCTTTGGCATTGTCTCCGAGATCACCTCAGGCCATGTGGCCACCTCTTACCTGCTCGCGTTAGCGGGGATCCTGTTTACCGCCTTTAGCTACGGTCACTTAGTGCGTAAATATCCCTATGCGGGCTCGGCCTATACCTATGCGCAAAAAACCTTTAGCCCGAATGTCGGCTTTATGGTGGGCTGGTCATCGCTGCTCGATTATATGTTTATGCCGATGATCAATATGTTGCTGGCAAAGATTTACCTGACGGCCATGTTCCCTAACGTCGAGCCGTGGATTTTTATCTTTGGTTTAGTTGCTGTGATGACGGTATTAAATCTGAGGGGCATAGATTTAGTGGCGAATTTTAATGGCGTTATCGTATTCGCCCAGATAGCCATTATCTTAGTGTTTATCGGTCTAATGGCCCATAGCCTGTCCCTTGGCGAAGGCGAAGGTGTGATTGCCAGTGTACGTCCATTCTATTCCGAAGAGATAAGCCTTGCGCCGCTGTTTACTGGCGCAACCATTCTGTGTTTCTCCTTCTTAGGCTTCGATGGCTTAAGTTCGTTGAGTGAAGAAACCAAGGACGCTAAGCGAGTCATCCCCCGCGCCATCGTGCTGACGGCGCTGATTGGTGGCGTAATTTTTGTCAGTGTGTCCTATTTCTTACAGCTGTTTTTCCCAGATATTTCTCGCTTCCAGCAGTTAGATGCTGTGCTGCCTGAGATTGCCCTGTATGTGGGTGGTAATTTATTCCAGTCAGTGGTGCTGGTGGCAACCACCATTGCGGTGTTGGCCTCGGGCATGGCAGCTCATGCGGGGGTGGCACGTATTCTCTACGTGATGGGTCGCGACAATATGCTGCCCAATAAAGGCTTTGGCTATGTGCATCCTAAATGGCGCACGCCGGCATTTAACGTGATTCTGGTGGGATTACTCGCGCTTTCGGCGGTGTCCTTCGATCTCGAAATGGCATTGGCGCTTGTCAACTTCGGGGCGCTGGTGGCTTTTACCTTTGTGAACCTGTCGGTAATAGTGCAGTTTTATATTAAAGAGAAACGTAACCAATCCTTGAAAGACCACTTTCAGTACTTCGTCTTACCCTTGTGCGGTGCGGCGACGATTGGCGTGCTGTGGCTTAACCTTGAACCTCAGTCCTTAGAGCTTGGCTTGATTTGGGCAGCAGTTGGGGTCTTGTACTTGGCACTGCGAAGCCTGCGTTTACGCAAGGCGGTAGAGTTACAGAATTAACTCGCAAATTGAGCTAGAAAGTAAAAGACCCGCAGTTGCGGGTCTTTTGGTTTTTACAGTGTCGGCACGGTAAAGCTGAGGGAGGTCTTAACTTGCTTGGGCGTAGTGGTCACGACACTGATTTGACTCCCCGCAGAGGCGGTAAAACTGAGTGGTGTGCCTAAGCCATTCTTGCCAGTGAGAGTGTTAGCTACCTCAATGATATCTGGCGTACCGTTACAATCGACGCAGAGCTCGATTTGGGTCTTAGCAGGCATAATTTGTTTGGCGCTGTCATGTACAAACACCACAAACTCAGACTCGCTACCTGCGGCAACGGGTTTAATATCATTAACGCTTGCGAGTAACACACCGTCTTGCTGCACACTGATATAAGCTTGCGAACCAGACATGCTTAGCACCAAAGCCTTACGCACATAGGTTTTGTTGGCTTGACCAGTGCCACAGAGGCTGCCTACACATTGAGGGCCGTTAAACTTGCCATCGGCAACGGGATAGGTATCACGGGCGAGGTTATCGAAATAGCGCTCGCCACTGTCGTAGCTAAAGTTTTCATTATCATCGCGAAACGCAGTCGGTAAGTCACTAAAACCGCTATTGTGGAAGGTTTCCACATCCATTCCATTGCCGCTGCAGTGAGTTGCTACACCATTGAATAAGCAGGCGTTAGTGATAGCGCCGCCATCGGCACTATCAAACTGATTGTTACCGTTAGTGTCGAAGAAGGTTTCGTGACCCAAGGCGTAGGCCAAGATGGTAATACGGTGATCTTGAGGGCGATAAGCGCCTGAAGTCCAAGTCACGCTACAGGCGCCATTTTGCGTTAGGCAGCTTGGGGCGATTTGGCCACCTTCGGTGTTGAAGTTAACCGTAGTATCATCGGGCGCTGGGTTACCAAAGCTGTCCGACAGTCTGGCGGTAATAGTCGCGGTTTCACCGTCATAATCGCCCGCTTCGGGGTTAAATATCGTCGTCGAAAGACTAAAGCCAAGTTGCTGTGGCAGGCCAGTATTAACCGTTAATTGCTCAGATTGGCTAGAGATCACTTCCTTGGTATCGGCATCCACTGCGCTGGCGACCACGCGAACAGGGGGCGGCACTGTACCCGAAAGCACACGTACACTAGCAATGCCCTGGGAGTTGGTTAGACTCTCGGCGCTGGCGCTGCCATTGGCAAAACTTAAACCGCCGACCACAGTATCTAAACTAAAACTAACCTTTTGCTGGGCTGCGGGCTGGCCATTGGCGCTGGTGACTTTAAAGCTCACCAGTGATGATTCGCTCGACCCAGTTCCGCCAGCGCCTTTAATGCGAATTTGGTTGGGCTCGGCCGCTTCAAAGCTCAGACTGGCTAAGGTTTGACGCTGTAGCGTAAAGGGGAAGTTCGCCGTCAGCGTTTGATTACCCACGACAGTGGTCGCGACGATTTGATCGTTACGCTCGCTATTCCCGCTGCAACTGGTGTCTTGGAAGGTCGAGCTGGCATTGCCCGATAGTGTCGTGACAGGCGAGTCTAAGCTCGCATTATTGCTGGCAGTACAGTCAGAGCTGAAACTGATGGATGACGGCGTCTGTACGCGAGTGACAGTGCCATCGCTGGCCTCTAACACTAAACTTGCGGTCACGCCAAAGCTGCCGCCGGCGCTGATTTTATAGCTGCCATCGGCCTGCGCCGTTAACGTACTGGCCAGTTTTCCTTCTGTAAAACTGCTGCCATTAAATGAGCCTAATTTTAAGGTGCCGGCTTCGTTAACCGCATCTTTGCTGAGTACTTCATACAAGCTGCTGCTTTGTAGCGATTGCCCTTGATACTCCACTGTTACCGTTAAGGCATTGGCGCCTAATTCGGTGGCACTTGGGGTATAAGTGACTTGGGCAATACCTTGCTCATCGGTTAGCGTGCTGGCCGGGGTTAAGGTCGCTGACCCCGCACTGAAGCTGACCTTAGCATCGGCGATACCTTTACTCTCGGCATCGAGGAAAATGGCTTGCAGTTGTACGGCTTCATCAACTTTAAAGCGAGTCACTACATTCGCGCCGCTTTGAATACTGGCGCTCAGTTTGGGGGCGATGGATGCGCCAGTACCGTCGATAGTGCCTGTAAATTCAAAGTTGCGAGTCGCCGATAGCGCGATGCTGGAGTCACTTGGGGTGGTGGTTGCCGTAATCGTTCCGGCATTGATCAGCAAATCTGGATTACTCACAATAACAATGGCTTCACCATTGTTATCCGTGAGTTTGCTTTCCGGTGTTAACGTCCCAAGGTCGGTCGTAAAGTTAACTCTCTGGTTGCTGACCTTTGCAGAACCTTTGTTTAACTTGGCGACAGCACAAAAACCTGCGTCTTTAGGGAAACTTTGAAGTGAGGTAAAACTGCCGCATTGACTACCCGATAAGGTTTTAAAGTCGATAGACAGTTTGTAAATACCGTCGCTGGCATCTGTGCCACCGTTGTCTTCGTCAGAGGGGCCGTTACAGCCCCAAAGTCCAAATAAACCAATAGAAAGCAAAGTAAGATTGCAAAACGTGTTGCTAAATCGCATAAGCAAACATCCTTGTTGGTGCTGAGTTAATTAGTCTTGGATTTCGCTGCGTAGGTATTTAAACAGCTCTTTTGATGATTTGGACTCAGGGCCTTTTGCCAACTCTTTTGTGGCTTGGCGCACTAAGGTACGCAGCTTCTGTCTGTCCAACTGTGGGTAATGTTCCACTAAGGTTTGAATTTCGCTGTCGCCTTGGCTCAGTAAACGCTCGCGCATTTTCTCGAACATTTGCAGTTTAGCGGTTTCGTTGTTGTTTTTGTTCAGTACGATAGCGAGCGCGGCTTTAATAGGCTCCACATCGACGTTACGCATCAACTTACCGATATATTGCATATGGCGGCGATAGGCTTCAGTCTTCGGCTTAATCTTATGAGCTTGCTGGATGCTGTCGTATAAGTGCTCGTCCAGCTCGATTTTATCTAGCTGGGTCTTACTGAGCGACACCAATTCCATACCGACTTTTTGAGCAGCTTCGCAGTCACGCTTGTCCTCGGTTTTGCTGACATACTCTTCGTCACTGTCATAGGGTTGTTTAAAATGCTCTGAATCACCAACAATCTTCATATAGATAAAACCTCAGTTAAATAACGGCCTAATAATAACATCTCCCGCCAAAAATCGCCTAACGAAAGCGCGTGCGCCATGGCTGAGATTGACGAAATAAGCGCGCAATAAATAATGAGAATGGCATGGGTGTTTGTTATGCTAACGCCATTGCCGACAACGAAAGAGTAGCTTTGTGTCTTTGAACAGAATCGATAGTGAATTGGCCGCGCTGAAAGATGCGGTTGCCGTGGCCCTCGAATATGCCAATAAATTAGGGACAAATGCCGCCGAAGTGGCGATCAGTAAACAACAGGGATTATCGGTTTCAACCCGCTTAAAAGAAGTGGAAACAGTTGAATTTAATAAAGATGGCGCCCTAGGGATTACGGTTTATCGCGATGGTTGCAAGGGCAGTTCATCGACTTCCGATCTCAGCCCTGAAGCCATTGCCCTGGCTGTGAAAGCGGCGGACGATATCGCCCGTTACACCTCGGCCGACCCCTTTAGCGGTTTAGCCGACAAAGCCTTGATGGCGACCGAGATCCGCGATCTTAAGCTCTATTATCCTGAAGATATTTCTCCCGACGAATTAGCCCAATTGGCGATTCGCGCCGAAACCGCGGCGCTGGATGCCGATCCGCGCATCAATAACTCCGATGGTGCCAGCGCAAACGCCCACACTTCGGTCAAGGTTTACGGCAATAGCCACGGCTTCTTAAATGGTTATTGTAGCTCGCGCTACAGCTTAAGTTGCAGCGTGATCGGTGAAGACTCAGATGGCAGCATGCAGCGGGATTACGATTACACTATCGCCCGTAAATTCAGTGAGATGCTATCTCCCGAATCCGTTGGCTTGAAAACCGCACAAAAGACAGTGAGTCGTTTAGGCGCGCGTAAGATTGCGACTTCGCGTTTACCAATTCTGCTTTCGCCTGAAATCGCCACAGGGCTTATCGGCCATTTAGTTGGCGCGATCAGCGGTGGCAGCCTGTACCGTAAATCCAGCTTCCTGTTGGATGCGATTCACACCCAAATCTTCCCCGATTGGTTCAACATTGAAGAACAACCGCATCTGCTGGGCGCGCTTGCCAGTGCCAACTACGATAGCGAAGGTGTAGCGACGCAAGATAGACGCATCATCGACCGTGGTATGTTAGAAAGCTATCTGCTGACGAGTTATTCAGCGCGCAAACTAGGCTTAACCAACACAGGCCATGCGGGCGGCATCTACAACTGGACGCTGGCGCACACCGGCCAAAGTTTCGATGAGCTAGTCAAAGGCATGGGCACAGGGTTAATTGTCACTGAAGTGATGGGCCAGGGCGTGAATATGGTGACAGGGGATTATTCCCGCGGCGCTGCCGGTTTTTACGTCGAAAATGGCGAAGTGCAGTTTCCCGTCGAAGAGATCACTATCGCGGGCAACTTGAAGGATATGTTCCGTGGGATTCAGGCGGTCAGTAAGGACTTCGATTTACGTTCGTCTATCCGCACTGGCGGGATTTTATTATCCGAGATGAAGGTTGCGGGTAACTAGCTATCGGCGCATAACGCTTGAGTCAATCGAAAAACAAAAGGGCAAATGCAGCTGCATTTGCCCTTTTTGCTTTAATTGCGCCGTGCTAAATAGCGCTGCCACATTTTAGCGGCGCTGCTCATTAGAATTTGTAGCTAGCGCCTAATTCAAATGAGCGACCCGAACCTGCGATTTGGCTAAAGCCACCCGTGTTATCGGCCTTAAATTCGGCAAGGTTGACACCACCCAGTGGCAGTTCGTAGTAAGTATCAAACAGGTTGTTGATCGCAAAGGTTAAACTCAGCTCTTGCCATTTGATACTGCTGCTTAGATTTAACAGCGAATAGCTGTCGGTCTCATTTTCTAAGCGGCGCTCATCGACCTTATCCTTAGTCGCTACCCATTGCCATGACAGGCGATTTTCCCAATCGCCCAGTTGATGGCTAAGGGCTAACTCGGTTTGTAGCGGTTTGATTTGATAAAGCGGCTCGTTACCCTCATCGCGCTCGCCTCGGGTGATATTCAGCTTGCCCTGCATCTGCCATTTACCGCTGTCGGTATCGGCTAATAGGTAGTTCGCACTCAACTTAGCGCCATATAAATGGGCATCTTCGTTGGTGAATTTAAGGATATTGCGTTTACCGTTGGCAAGGCCACTACGGTTAAAGCTGCCAATCACCTCGGCATCAATATAGTCTGTCACTGCGCTATACCAAGCCGTGGTCGAGAATTGCCATTCATCGCCCGCAAACTTGTAGGCCGCGCTCAGGGTGTGCGCCGTTTCAGGCTTTAGATTGGGATTGCCCACATAACCGTTACCGTCGCCATACCAGCCGATCATTGTGGTTGCCATCACGCCACGGCCCCAGCTGTAACGCTCATACAGGTTTGGCGCGCGGTTTTTACGGGCTAAGCCAAATTCCAATTGTTGCTTGGCCGATAGTTGATAACGTGCCAGCAATGTCGCATCGACTAGGTTGTCGTCTCGGCTTCTATCCATAGCATTAAAGGCTTTTGCCGCTTCGGCATCCATATTCGGCATGCCCATCATGGGCATATTGCTGTAGGCCTGCACTTCGCCCGTATCTGTGGTGACATATTCATAACGCACCCCGGTAGATAACCACCAGAGTGGCGTGAGGTTTTGCTGCCATTCGCCATAAACTGCGGCGCGGCGGCGTTCACCGTCGTTGATATTGATATAGTCATTGGGGGCCATCATAGTGCCGGGCACGGCTGGCCAAGTATCATCGACTTGATAGTGATAATATTCCTGACCGACGAGTAACGTGCTGTCATCGCCCATAGGTAGGCGCCAATGCAGTTGATAGCTGTAATCGCTGCCCTCTGTGTTCATCGGCATCTTGCCGGTTTTTTCTGGGGTGAAGAAGCCCATTTCATGCTTCACACTGTGCCAGTTTAACTGGGCACTAAATTCACCATCGTTGTCTAAATCCCGCAGATAGCGGACTAGGGCGCCGTAACTCTTGTTATCCGTCATATCCATGTATTGGTTAGGAAAACCTTGGAATGGGATAGCCTGGTGCGTTAGCTTAATCGCCAGTTGTTGAGTGTCATCGCGCCATGCCGCCGTTAACGCATGGTTTTGGGCGCGATAGAGGGTATCGAGCACTTTATCGCCGTGACCATCCTGGTAGCTATTGGCATCTTCATAGGCGCCTTGATAGCTGAAACTTAAGGTTTTACTGGCAATCCCAGCCTTAGCGCCGAGTAAGAAGGCATCGCTGGTGCTGCGGTATCCCGATGAGATTTCGCCGCTTTCGAAGTTGAGGTTTTCGCTGTCGCTAAATTTAGGATTAAGGCTATTAACCTTTATCACCCCGGCGATATTGTCGCCGCCCGCACTGACAGGGGACACGCCTGCGACCACTTCTACCGAGCTGATTTGGTTAGCGGACACGTAGGAAAGTGGTGGGTTCATTTGGTTAGCGCAGGAAGTAGTGATATCCGCGCCATCGACTAGCACTTTAATGCGATCGCCCATCATGCCATTAAGCACGGGCAAGGCGGAAACGCCGCCCGCTTCGGAGAAATCGACGCCTTGGTCTTTCAGCAAAGCATCGGCCGAGCCTAAGGCGTTACGGCCAATATTCTGCTCGCCATGGACTTGAATACGTTCGATTTGAGCTTGATTTGTCTCGTTGGCTATGGCCTGTGAGGCAACCGAAGCGACAAATGCTAAGGTCAGCGCGCTGGCGATTGCGGAGCATTTAAAGCCGTGGGGGATAGTTGAAGTGTTTGCAGCCATCGTTTTGTCTTCCATTCACTCGGATAAATTGCGCTGCATTATAAAGATCATCGAAGTGTGACAGGTGCTGCATATTGTCGCAGAGCTTATAAAGATAAAGCTGAAATAGCGGCCTTGAGTGCTAACTAGCGCCAATGTGAAGATAAGCTAGCAGTAAGGTAAGGATATCAAGGGCGCGGTTTAACACGCTTTTGGATTAACCGAAGTGATTGAAGTAGATACGCTGGGTTTCCCCTTCGGCATCCATGGCGGCGAGTGCCTTCGCAAACTCATAGGCCTTCGAATCTTCGGCCAGTTTATTGGGGCTGTTATCTGGGCTGACGGGTAAGTCTGCACGGTAGTTTGGGTTATGTTGCCCACGAAAATGGCGGCTTTTTTTCGAAAACCCCAGATACATGGCTTGAGGCTGCTGGCAGCAATTAGGGTGCAGCTTAAATTGGCTCATGTCCCGCTGTTTAAGGTAGTAGCTGATGGTGGCCTGATCGTAGATAAAAAAATCCCCTTGGCTGGCAAGCAGGTAATCTAAGGCCTTAGGCACATCGAGTTCGGGTGGTTTACGTACCGACATGGTCTCTGGTAAGCCGTTAAAGTCGTAACTGCCGGGGGCGATTAATAGTGTCATCCCACTCTGGGACAACTGCTCTAACGAACTGATATTAGCGGCTCCCGCACGGCTAATGCCGATGGCGCGCTCCGACAGGCCATTAGGGATAAAATAGGCAAATTGGGCGCGCTCTTCACTAAAACTCAGGCCTGGGTAAAAGTCGATATTACCGAGTTTTAAATCCCGTAAAATCCGCATCTTAGGCGCCCGCGTGATCCTGAGTTTGCAACCAATCCGCTCGGCGGCGGCTTGATAGATATCGTGGTAAAACCCTTGGTTATTGGGTTCGTGTTGGATAAAAGGAAGGCGCTCACTGGTGCGATAACCCATGGTAATGATGCACTCAGAGCTTGAAAAAGCCTGCGCTAAGCTGGGGAAGAGGCTGACTAATAGGAAAACGAGGCTAAGTAAGGGCCGATAAATAACTGCAAATTGCAAAATGATCTCCTTATCCCGTGATTACAAAGGGTAATCTTGCCGCCAATGGGCGAGCTAAAAGTACAACTAAGGCGAAGGCTTGTTAGCCTAATGTATTATTTTTATTGAATTAATCTATCATACTTTTTGATAATAAAAAGCGTGATTCTTTGCACTACTGCACAAACTCTGTACATCCTGCCATATTGCGCTATAGTGTCGCCGCAGACTGAGTGAGGTGTATTTGGTCTGTAAATATTAACTGAGGAGTTCCTATGGCAAAGCTTAAAGAGACTAGCGTGCTCGAACATGAAAATGGTCGCGGCACTATTACCGACAACGCACTCAAGGCAGTGGTGACTAGCTCACTGTTTAGAATGCGCACCGAAAAGCCGAAAAAGGGCAAAGGGTCTTACAACCGTAAAGCAGCAAACCGAAAGGGGTATCAGCACAGGGGCGATACCCCTTTCGACTTTATGGGAGTTTGTCTCACTGGAGCCTAGTGTAGACCCCTTAACTTTGCTCGCGATGATTTGTTTTCCCTTATCTCTGCTCGATTTCTCTTTGATTCTTATCCTGTAAACCTCGTAAAGCGCCTTTCTTGAGCTTATCCCTCGACTTATCAGCTGTACCATTTGCTGCCGATATCCTTCAATGCCTATCACTAGGTCGGTAACGATTGCCCATAAAAAAAGCGAGCCCCTTGACTATTAGTATTAATATCAGGGGCTCGCTATTGAAGCTTTTAATCCGGCGAATCGAATGCAAAGGGCAAGCGCTTAGCGCGAATGCCTAAGCCTAGTGTTTAAGTCGAGTGCTTAAGCCTCGATATCATCTTCTGCGTCGACTAACTCGGCCCACAGATCGTGCTCGTCCGAGTGAGTGATTACAGCACGCACTAACATGCCGGGTTCGAGTTCGGTTTCACCGTTGATAAAGACCATGCCGTCGATTTCTGGAGCATCGGCGAAGCTGCGGCCAATGGCACCTTCTTCGTCAACGTCATCGATCAGAATATCCATAGTGCGGCCAACGAAACGGGCTAAACGCACGGCGCTGATCTCGGCTTGGACTTCCATAAATCTGTGGTATCTGTCTTCCTTCACATCTTCGCTGATAAGTTCAGCGATAGTGTTGGCTACAGCACCTTCCACTTCTGAGTACTTGAAGCAGCCTACGCGGTCGAGGCGCGCTTCACGCAGGAAGTCGAGTAGCATTTCGAAATCTTCTTCGGTTTCGCCAGGGAAGCCCACGATGAAGGTTGAGCGGATCACCAAGTCTGGGCAGATTTCGCGCCAGCGTTGGATGGCTTCTAACTGACGGTCAACACGGCCTGGACGCTTCATCATCTTCAGGATGCGTGGGCTGGCGTGCTGCATTGGAATATCTAGGTATGGCAGGATTAAACCTTCGGCCATCAAGGGGATCAGATCGTCTACCCATGGGTATGGGTAGATGTAGTGTAAACGTACCCAAGCGCCCATCTTGCCCAGTTGGCGAGCAAGGCTAGTGATGTCTTGCTTCACTGGCATACCGTTCCAGAAATCGGTGCGGCCGCCCTTGTCTTTACCGTAGGCAGAGGTGTCTTGGCTTACGACTAAAATTTCTTGCACGCCCGATTCAACTAAGCGCTTGGCTTCATCTAATACGCTACCCGCTGGGCGGCTGTCTAAATCGCCACGCAGTGCTGGGATGATGCAGAAAGTACAACGGTTATCACAACCTTCTGAAATCTTTAAATAAGCATAATGCTTAGGCGTTAACTTAACCCCAGTTTGTGGGATTAATGAGGTAAATGGGTTGTGCTCTGGTTTTGGCACGTACTTGTGTACATGCTTTAACACGGCTTCGTAGCTGTGTGGACCCGTGATTTCGAGCACGTCTGGGTGCACTTCACGGATTTGGTTTTCCTTGGCGCCTAAACAGCCGGTCACGATCACTTTGCCGTTTTCTTCTAGGGCTTCGCGCACCGCATCTAAGGATTCTTCAACCGCCGCATCGATAAAGCCACAGGTGTTGACGATTACCAGATCGGCATTGTCGTAGCTGTTGGTGACTTCATAGCCGTCGATGCGTAATTGGGTCAGAATGCGCTCTGAGTCCACTAGGTTTTTTGGGCAACCCAAAGACACGAAACCGATGCGATTCCCGGTAGCAGTAGAATCAGCACTCGCTGCTTCTAATGTCTTGGCTGGGGTCTCAAGCGTGGTTGTTTGCTTAGGATTAAAAGTTTCAACTGTCATGGTGTCTCGCTGATGCTGATAAAAGAGCGCCGTAAAAAGAGCGCGGATTATACCTGAAGTGATTAAAAGGTACAGTGTCTTTGGGTGAAAAGTGTACAGCTAAGAGTGCGTTTCTACCAGTTGCGGCGCGGCAGAGTCCGTAGCTCTGTTATCCCGCCGCATTTCATCTTGCGTGAATGGCTTTAAGGTTTGAATGGCCCAGTGCACAGCCGCTCGCTGCCGATTTAAAAAATTTTCAAAAAAATTAACCCTTTTTATTTTTGCCTGCGTTTATAGGGGTAGTTTGCATGATGCGTGGCTATCGCAACGGACGACAAATGGTGCTGTTACATATTGGTACAGCAAGTCGCACTTTTAACCGATAGCCGCCGCGTCAGAACCACGGCAGTCTCGCCTTAAATGATTTAGTTGGAGTTAACAATGAAGCATTCTCTTTTAGCTGTATTAGTGGCTGGTGGTCTTTTTTCAGGTGTGTTTACCGCGAAGGCGATGGCCGCCGACGTAGATTTTCCCCATATCGAAACCATGGGTGTGAGCCAAATTCAGGTTGAGCCGGATATGGCAGAGCTTAATGTCGAAGTCGCCGTTACTGAGAAAGAGGCTAAGGCCGCTAAGGATAATTCGGATGCCGCAGTGGCGAAATTTATCGCCCGTTTAACCGCTGCGGGCATTACCAAGGAGCAAATCCAAAGCGCTAACTTAAATCTGCAGCCGCAATATGTGTATGCCCAGGATAAGGCGCCAGAGCTGAGTGGTTATACCGCGAGTCGCCAAATCACAGTTACCATTAGTGATTTAGCCCGCTTAAATACCATTTTGGACTCCGCCTTAGAGGAGGGGATTAACAGGGTCAATAATATCGCCCTTAAGTCGAGCAAAGAGGCCGAGTATGTGGCCAAGGCGCGCCAAGCGGCGATTGTCGATGCTAAACAAAAAGCCGAAAGCTTAGCCAAGGGATTTGGGGAGAACCTAGGTAAGGTGTGGCAAATTCGTTATTACGATCAACGCCCTGTGCAGCCCGTAATGTTACGTGTGAATGCCAAGGCCGATGCCATGGGCGCCGCCGAAAGCTATCAATATGGCCAAGTGACTATCGAAGATAGAGTCGAAGTGGTTTATAAACTCAAATAAAACCGCGATGTGAGTATGACTCTCTATCACTCTGGGCTGCTCAACTGAGCAGCCCATTTTTCTATGCTTGGCCGTAAAGGCATATCCCACTCAGCGAGCCGAGTTGAGAAAACGCCAGTCCCATCTTTTATCCTAGTTCGCTGTTTTATTGAATAAAATGGATTCTCGCGTTTTGCTCTCGACTCTAGGGCGGAATTGCGTGTATCGGTTCTTAGCCAACTGATATATCATGCGCCACCCTTAATTGCCTATGGCTCCTGTTTGCCGCTATGTCTTCTAACGCGCTTTATACCGATCTCTCCGGTTATTACGATCTCATGTGCTCCGATATCAACTATCAACAACAGAGCGCGAGCATCCATCGATTGCATCAGTTCTTAGGCAATAATGGCAAGCAACACCTTGATTTAGCCTGTGGCACTGGCCCGCATGTACGGCATTTTATCGACCTTGGCTATCAGTGTCGTGGCCTGGATATTAATCAGCCGATGCTCGATATGGCCATGCGTCGCTGCCCTGAAGCGCAGTTTAATCTACAGGATATGACCGCCTTTTATCTCGAGCAGCCAGTGGATTTAATTACCTGTTTTTTATATTCCATTCATTACAGTGCGGGCATTGAGCGCCTTAAGAGTTGTATTGCCAGCGTGCACCGCGCCCTGAATGACGGCGGGATATTTTGTTTTAACTCGGTTGATAAGCACCGCATCGATAACCGCTTATCGATTAAGCATTTTGCCGAATTTGAAGGGCACCATTTTGCCTTTGAATCTGGCTGGCATTACAGTGGTCAAGGCGAAAACCAGTCATTAAACCTGAGTATTGCAAAGAGTCTCCAGCCTTTTACTCAACAGGCTGATTTCGAAGCCGATACCGATACATCTGCGCATCAGACTGAGTTATGGCAAGACCAACACACTATGGTCGCGACCAGTTTCGCGGAGCTGCAAGCCTTACTCGCGCCATATTTTGAAGTACATATCTTCGAACACGATTATGAAAAAATCGTCCCATGGGATTTAAGCTCAGGTAATGCGCTGTTTGTCTGTGTGAAGATTTAGCCTTAGGTTGAAGGTGTGACAACTTGGGATGTTAGCCCTTACGTTCGTGCTAGCACATGAAATTGCTTAAGTTTCATCAGTCGTGTTAGCAGGCTAAGTCAAAGTCGTGGGGCTTCATCTCACACTTGTTTATGTAGATGTATTGTCATTGCGGCCTAACGGCCGAGGTGAATCAAAGTCGTGGGGCTTCACCCCACACCCGACCAAGGAGGACTGCTCGTCCTATCCTCCTTGGATTCTCCAAGACGCCCCAACGGAGTTGAAAGCCCCTTGTGCTCATAGCCAAATTTGCTATCGCTTCCGAAGGATGCGTCCCTGCACCTGCGAAAGCTAGCTTGCCATCCATGGCAAGACTCACGCAATTTGTCTATTCGCCCTGCGGCAACTCCGAGGGGAGGTGTATTCTGTAATTTCGGTGTAAGCTGTTAAATCTAAAAGAGTTATGTCTGTCCCATCTTTTCCAGTTTTACTACTTTATTTTTACTCACTTATTTGACAGTAATTAGTGCACAATGGGATGATTCTGCTTATTTATAATCGGAGGATTTAGGTATGAAAAAATTAAGAAATAAAACACCTAGCACAACTAAAGTTGAATCAAAAGTTAGAGTTGATCCTCACACACCATCAGAAATTCAAACAATGCTAATTAAAAGTGCATTGAGTACAGCACGAATAGGTTATATTCTTTTTCTGATAATTATTTCTTTCAGTATCTATTTGTTGTCGATAGAACAAATCCAGCTTACTCAAAGTGTTGATATACAAATTCAAGAGTTTTTAAGTTTGAAGTTGTCAAATGCAACTCCTGCAATAACAACATTAGTTTTAGGACTTGTTGTCCTTTTTATTACTAGGTTTGATTATTCCCATATAGAGAAAAAATAATGGACTCTATATACTTCACAACTGTAAAATTGATGTTTATCATAAAAGCAAATATTTGTGGACTGGGACTGGTTTTTTTTATAATTCAGGTAAGAAAAAGTATATTGTCACAAACAAACATATTTTAGATAAAGAGAAAAAAAGATGGTTTCAAGGTGGTGGATTTAATATTCCATCTAAAGTAGTTGTAAAAATTTACGGTTCTCATACTGATTTACTCGAGCACACAATATGGGAAATACAGTTACGTGATGACAAAGGAAATTTTTGGCATTCACATTCAAAAATTGACTGCGATGTAGCCTTAATACCGCTAGATGAAAAAACTCTAATCGACGAGAATTTAAAAACATTTATTCCATATTTCTCTCCAAGATTAACCTTTATATCCGAGCCTTTAATTAATACTGTTGACATTAATAGCTTCGCAATGTTGGCTGTATTAGGGTATCCATTAGCATTTCACGATGCGACCAATAATTTACCTATCGGTCGAACAGCTTCTTTAGCAACACCTTATAATGTTGATTTTAATGGAAAGCCTTGTTTCTTAGTGGATGGGAGATTATTCGAGGGAATGAGTGGTAGCCCAGTTGTATGTACACCTCACAATCTTTTTGTTCAAGGTGGTAAACCGGAAGGTCAAAAGCTCTTAGGAATATTTTCTGAACAAATAATATCAAATAAGCAGCCTTTGCAACTTCATGTGGTTTGGCATGCTAGATTAATCAAAGAAATTGCAGATAAAGTTGAAGAACAAGAAAAATATCAAGATAGCGTGTAGGCATAAGTTTATACCTTAATGATTTATCAGAAAATAATAAAAGATAGGACATGCATCTCCTTTTAGTCAATTGCAGAGAGCACCAATGTGATAGGAATTCACCTTCCCCTGCGAAGTTGCCGCGGGGCGTTGGAATAAATTGCGTGAGTCCGGTCATGGATGACCGGCTAGCTTTCGGGGTACAGGATGTACCATCGGAAGCGATAGCAATTTATCCATAAGACCAAGGCCACTAACTAATGCATGTAACTTCGCTAGGGGCGTCTTGGAGAATCCAAGGAGGATAGGACGAGTAGTCCTCCTTGGTCGGGTGTGGGGTGAAGCCCCACGACTTTGACTTTGGCTTTGATTTTTCTCAGATTAACATTTCAGAATTGAGTTAAATTGGCTTATACAAATAAATCCAAACCCAAGTTTGAAAAACAAAAAAGGCGCCTAAGCGCCTTTTCTACATTTAGAGGTTAAGGAAAAACTCCCTACCTCATCGAAATTTGATTAAACAATCAGATCATACTCTTCACGTAGGATCTTAATAATATCTGCCTTTGGATTGGCTGGCAGCGGAATTGCCGCGCCAGTCACCTTCTCGGCGATGCCTGTGTAAGTGCGTGACACATCCATCATGGCCTCTAATGGCAGGGCATTATCACGGGCGAGGGCTTCGCGCTCAGGCATTCTGTCCTTGTTGAGCAGAATATCAGGATCGGGGAAGTGGTTCAGCAGGAACTGACGGAAGCCTTCCTTAGAGTTTTCAAGGATTTTACCATCGCGGTAGGCGGCGCCGTCCCAAATGCGGGATGAATCTGGGGTGCCCACTTCATCCATATAGATCAGTTTTGAGTTGCCGTTTTTATCGGTCACATAACCAAACTCGAACTTGGTATCCACAAACACTTGGTCAAGGTCGGCCAGAGCTTTAGCGATCACCTTAAAGCCATCTTTTAACAGCTTCTCGTACAGATCGATATCTTCTACCTTTTCAAAACCAAAGGCTTGATAGTTGGCTTCGATATCGCTGCGGCTGATGTTCACATCGTCCTGCGCGGGCACACCGGGGATCCCAGTTAAAATACCTTTGGTCGAAGGAGTGATCAGCAAATCTGGCAGCTTTTGATCTTTCTCTAAGCCTTCTGGCAGTGTGATACCGCAGAATACGCGCTCGCCCTTAGAGTAGGCGCGCCACATTGAGCCAGTAATATATTGGCGGCAAATGGCCTCGACTTTAATCGGACGGGCTTTTTGGACTATCCAAACGAAGGGATGCGGAATATCTAAAATATGGCTGTCGGCTAAACCGTTTTCGGCAAATAGCTTAAACCAATGATTAGAAATGGCATTTAATGCCGCGCCTTTACCAGGAATGCCTTTTAATCCGCCTTCACCGTGGAAGATGCAGTCGAAGGCTGAAATACGGTCGCTAATCACCATAATGGCAAGCGGCGTATCTTCGGGCACATTGTAGCCCTTGGTTTGAATTAAACGGCGGCTGTCGGCGTCGGTTAGCCAGTAAACGCTACGTACCTTGCCGCTATGGACTGGGCTGTCGGTGCGGATGGGTAAATCGTTGTTTACGGCTAATACGGAATCAGCAAGACTCATGACGAGTATTCCTTTGGATAGAGAGTGTAGGGACGAGTTTTTTATTCGTTGCGGTGTGCTTAAGCCGTAAATGCTTTGCCACCTTTTTATTATTGACCAACAACTTATCGCTAAATGCGCACAAGAGATTGGTGAGGTTAAAACGTAAAGCGAATAGGATATTTTCGGGCGATAGGCAGGAGAGAGAAGGTCGGGATAAGGGGTAAAAATAGCACGCAGAGCAAGGTTGGCGCCAGAGTGAATCTGGTCTGTTCAAGCGGGGAAACCCCGTGCCATTTTGCTCGAAAAGGCTAACCATTAATCCGAGAGAACCTTGTTAGACAGCCGCGAAAAGTGGCGCCATTTTACCTTTATTCGCAAAATTTTCCACGGCTATTTATGCACATCTGTGCGGCGTGTCGGGGTAAATTGGGGAGGGGAGTAATGCGGCTGCTGAAAATACTTTCCATGAAACCCGAGCAGAGGAATAGATAAGCTTGAGTTTATAGTGTGACTCGCTAAGGCTTTGAATGGTATTAATCCCAATATAGGCATGCAGTTAGCTCAGTAAATCGGGTTAGCATAGGTGGTCTGAATAAAGGTATTGGCTAAGCACGGTATACAGCGTGGCCTTTTGCGTTAACGCCCATTTTTTGTGAATTGAAAAACACAGTTTGCCCATCAGCCCTTAGCCTAGGTAGGCATGACACAGATAGAGGTAGTCAATGACAGATGTAAAAACGCCGATGATGGCGCGCGCCGCTGCCGAGGGGCGGTATTTTTTCTCGCAGCAATTTCTCGCCTTAGCCGAAAGCCAAACCCAGTGGCAGGAGTTGGAGTTTGAAGAGTGCGAGTTCCACGATTGCCAGTTTAGCGATAGCACATTCCGTAACTGTAAGTTTATCGATTGCCGTTTTGTGGGCTGTAATTTGAGCCTGCTCAAGGTGCCCTTAAGCCAATTTAACGGCGTGCGTTTTGAAGAATGTAAGTTGGTCGGCATAGATTGGACCCGCGCCGCTTGGCCGAGATTATCCTTTGCGGCGCCTTTTAGCTTTAGCACCTGCATCCTAAACGACTGCTCTTTTATGGGGCTTCAGCTCGATGAAATGGTGCTCGAGGGCTGCAAGGCGCAGGATGTGGATTTCCGTGAGGGCAAGTTTAATCGCGCCAACTTTAGTTACAGCGATTTTCGCCACAGCTTATTTGGCCGTACCGAGTTGATGGAGGCGGATTTCTCCGAGGCGACCGATTACGATATCGATATTTTTAACAATAAAATCAAGGGCGCTAAGTTTAGTCGCGACGAAGCGATTCGCCTATTAAATGGCTTAGAGATCACCTTGGTTGACTAACTCCCTTAGGCATTGGCCTTGCTTATGCCTAACTCCCTTTCAACCATTCCCCTGTGACGACTGGGCGAAACGCTTACCTCATACACTTTGCGCACTCGGCCATTCTAAATATGGGAGTGGTTTTTGAGGGTTTTTGAGAACTTTTTAACTTATCAAAGCCGCGAGCCAGTGCGCCGGCTTAGTACAGGTTTAGGCCAAACAGGCTTATTGATCTTATTCACGATTTTTTAGAACAATTTTAACTTTTAGTTGCCGCAGATCACACTCAACTTGGCCATGTGGTTTACCACAATATCCGCCTCTCCCTTTCGGGATAACAATCACCCTGAAACAGCAAAATGCCAGCGTTTCTTAAGGCATTGGCATTAATAACTAAAAACCTGTGAGCGAATTTAGTCTTTAAACCGCAGTGGTAAGCCAAAGCCTAAGTTTGCGTGTGCCAAGTGGTGCATTAGGGTGGATGAGTGTGATGGAGGTAACCATGATTGAGCTTAATAGGCGAACCTTTTTAAAGGGCGCAGGGGCCAGCGGTGCAACATGTGCATTGGCTAGCCTGTTGCCGGGCAGCTTAGCGGCATTAGAGAGCAAGCAGCTAAAGGGAATGGGCAAAGACATTGCCAGTATCTGTGAGATGTGTTCGACCCGTTGTCCGATTTCGGCGCGGGTGCTTGAGGGCAAAAACGTCTTTATCAGTGGTAATAAGGCGGCTAAATCCTTTGGTGGTAAAGTCTGTGCCCGGGGCGGCGCTGGCCATAGTTTGCTTTACGATCCACAGCGTATCGTGAAGCCGCTCAAACGGGTGGGTGAGCGCGGCGAGGGCAAGTGGGCCGAGATCTCTTGGGATGAAGCCTATCAACTGATTGCCGATAATCTGAATAAAATCAAACAAGCTTATGGCCCTGAGGCCGTGGCGTTTTCCTCTAAGTCCGGTTCGCAAGAAAAACATTTATTCCATCTCGCCACCGCCTTTGGTAGCCCGAATACCTTTACCCATGCCTCAACTTGCCCCGGTGGTTACGAAATTGCCGCTAAGGCCATGTTTGGCACTAAGGTGAAGCGCGATTTAAGCAACTCCAAATACATCATTAACTTCGGCCATAACTTGTACGAAGGCATCAATATGTCCGAAACCCGCGGCATGATGGCGGCACAAATGGATAAAGGCGCCAAGCTGGTGGTGTTCGAGCCAAGATTCTCCATCGTCGCCGACAAAGCCGATGAATGGTATGCGATCCGTCCCGGTACCGATGTGGCGGTGGCTTTAGCCTTATGCCATGTATTGATTGAAGATAATCTCTACGACAATGCCTTTATCGAGCGTTATGTTGAAGGGTTTGATGCCTTCGCCGCCGAAGTCAAAGCCTATACCCCTGAGTGGGCCGAAACGGTTTCCGATGTGCCCGCCAAAGATATTCGCCGTATCGCCCACGAATATGCGGCCAAGGCGCCCCATGCTGTGGTGGATTTTGGTCACAGAGCCACCTTTACCACCGAAGAGTTTGAAATGCGCCGCGCTTTGTACGCTGCCAATATCTTGATTGGTAATATCGAGCGTAAGGGCGGTATCTACCTAGGTCAAAAGCCTGGCGACTATAACAAGCTGGCGGGAGAAAGCGTGGCGCCCGTATTGGGTAAGCCCGGCGTAAAAGATATGCCTAAGCCTGCGGCGAAACGTATCGACCAAGTAGAAGAGCAGTACGCCATGATGTGGTCATCGGGTGGGATTTATCAAACGATTCTCGATGCGACCTTAACTGCCGTGCCCTATCAATTACACGGTTGGGTAATGTCCCGTACCAACCCAATGCAAACCATGACCGACAGGGCGCGTGTGGTTGAAGCCTTGAAAAAGCTCGACTTTGTTGCGGTTTGCGATGTGTATATCAGTGAAACCGCCGCCTATGCCGACGTCATTTTACCCGAGTCGACTTACCTTGAGCGCGATGAGGAAATCGCCGACAAGTCGGGTAAAAATCCCGCCTACTATGTGCGCCAACGGGTGGTGGAAACCTTGGGCGACACTAAGCCCTCATGGCAAATCTTTAAGGATATTGGCCATAAGCTTGGGCTAAGTGAATTTTACCCTTGGGACAACATGGAAACCCTGCAACTGCTGCAGGTGAATCGCGATACCGCACTGCTACGCCGCATCAAGGATGAAGGTTTTGTCAGCTTCGGTAAGCCCATCATGCTGCGCGAACCTAAGATGGTGGCCGAGTTTACTAAGGCCTACGCCAATGCCAAACCCGTGGATGAAGACGGCACCTACGGCAGTTTGCTCAGCTTTAAAACCCCAAGCGGCAAGATTGAATTGACCTCGGCCAAGGTCGAGGCAATGGCGCCAGGACGCGGGGTGATTAAGTTCCGCGAAGTGCATTTGAAGAAAGCCGACGAGCTGTACTTTATCCAAGGCAAGGTCGCCGTGCATACCAATGGCGCGACTCACAATATTCCCATGTTAGCTAACCTGATGTCGGATAACGCCATTTGGGTGCATCCCGTCACGGCGGGCAAGTTAGGGATCAGCAATGGTGACCCGATTCGGTTAACCAGCAGCGTGGGTAGCGAAGAAGGCCATGCCTTAGTCACCCCGGGCATTCGCCCCGATACCGTATTTGCCTATATGGGCTTTGGCTCTAAAAACAAAGAGTTGGTTAGAGCGACTGGTAAAGGTATCCACTGCGGAAACTTACTGCCCCATCAAACAGCCCCTGTGTGTGGCATGAATATTCATACGACAGGCGTCACGCTGGCAAAACGCTAATTGGAGGCTCAAATGACGAAAAGATATGTGATGGTGCACGATGAGAACAAGTGCATCGGCTGCCAAGCCTGTAACGTGGCCTGCCGCAGTGAAAATGGCGTCCCCGAGGGTGTGACTCGCTTACAAGTGCGCGTAGAGGGCCCCTTCGGCGAGATGCCGCACCTGCACTTTAAGTACCACAGGGTATCGTGCCAGCAGTGTGAAGATGCGCCTTGTGTGAAGGTATGTCCAACGGGCGCGGCCTATGTGGGTGAGGATGGGATTGTCTCCATCCATGGCGATAAGTGTGTGGGTTGTATGTACTGCGTGGCGGCGTGTCCCTACAAGGTACGTTTTATGAATCCAGAAACCAAAGTGGCTGATAAGTGCAACTTCTGTAAGGACACGCGTTTGGCCCGGGGTGAAGAGCCTGCCTGTGTGACTGTGTGTCCGACCGATGCCTTAGTGTTTGGCGATGCCAACGATCCACAGAGTGAGGTCGCTATGCTACTCAACACTAAGATCACTTACCAAGATAAGACCCATTTAGGCACTCAGCCTAGGGTATATCGCGTTCCTACCAAAAGAGGGGGGATTTGATTATGAACAATACTTGGGGCGATATGGCGCAATATGATCCCGTTACTTGGCATTGGATCATCGCCGTGTATCTGTTTATGGCGGGTTTATCCGCCGGAAGTTTGCTGATTGGCATTGGCCTGCGTTGGTTTAATAAGGATCAAGCGCAGGGGGAGACGAGTATTCTCAAGGCCGCAGCCATTATTGGCCCTGTGGCCATTTGCCTAGGCTTGGCATGTTTAGTGTTTGATTTAACGAAGCCTTTCCATTTTTGGCTGATTTTAATCAACTATAACTTCCAGTCCGTAATGGCGATTGGTGTTTTAGCACTACTGGCTTATTCACCCTTAGCATTTGCCTACGCGATTCTTGTGCTGCGCGATGAGCTGCCAAAGTGGGGCTTAGGTTTCTTCGTGCCTATCGCTAAGCTGCTGATGCCCTTTAGAAAGCTGATTGAAGTTCTGCTGTTTATCCTCGCCATTGGCGTAGGTGCTTATACTGGCTTCTTAATTTCGGCCATGAATGCTTATCCGATGTTGAACACTGCGGTATTGCCGGCGCTGTTCTTAGTCTCTGGTTTATCGGCGGGTGCGGCGGCTAATGCGGTGCTGGCGCTGGTGATGTTCAAGACCGATAGCCACGACAAGACTTTAGCTAAAATGCATGGCTTAGAGTTGCCAGTGATGGCCATCGAAATCATGTTCCTGTTTATGTTGTTCTGTGCCTTGTACTTTAAGGGCGGCGCGGCGGCTGCGGCGCTGGCATCACTCACCTCTGGCGTGTGGGCGAGCGTATTCTGGATTGGCGTGGTCGGGATTGGTTTTGGTATTCCGCTGTTGTTTATGCTGTTGCCGACCGCGACTCGCCACAGCAAGGGCGCGATGATCATGGTGGCCTGCGCCAGCTTAACTGGTGTGTTAGCACTGAGACACTTTATTGTGTATGCGGGACAAAGCTATCTAAGTTAGTGCCATTGGTTAATGGCAATATCTATGGGGTAAATCACCTATCCCAGCAAGCAAAAAGCACCGATTAACGGTGCTTTTTTTATGGGGCGATAAGCAGGATTCTATTGCGGTAATTATTGCGGCAATTATTGCGGCAATAGCTCAATCACTGATTTCACCGTGAGCACTAAGGCGCTGATAGCGCAGAGGGCTAAGGTTGCCATCTTGGTCTTATGCTTATCCACATTCCCCACCAGTTTACCCGCCACTAAATAGCCTAAAAAGACTGAGGGCAGCAGCATCAGGGATAACCATAAATGCTTGATTTCGAGCAGGCCCGTCACCCCAAGGATGACCATCGCTATGGTCGAGCTGAAGATAAAGAAGGCCGACAGTGCGGCGCGAAACTTTGAGGCATCCTTACCCGCCAACAAAATCGCCATCGGCGGACCACCAATGGCGGCAATATTACCAAAGATCCCCGATACCACACCTGCGCCAAATAGCGTCGCTTTATTCACTGGCAGGCTGAATTTATACAGGCTTAGCACCACGGCGACCGCCACAATGCCAGCAATCGCCAGACCAAGAATCGGCTGCGGCGCAAACAGCAACAGGCTGGCACCGATAAAGCCTCCGGGCACGCGACCAATCAGCGCATATTGCAAGCCGTTGAATTCTAAGTGGCCACGCTCACGCAGTAGGGTGAGTAGGGCGATGGAAAAGCCCATCACAATCACGGGGGCGGGCACTAATTCGGGGTCGACAATATACAGCAGCGGACTCGCCACCACAGCAAGGCCAAAGCCAATCAGACTCTGGGTGAGGGCACCTAAAAACACAATCACAGACGCAATGGCGAGCGTTTGTGGATCTATCAAGGAGAACATAGGATTCCATCAAAACAAAATAGGGATCGTTACTCTAACCCATCAGGCAAGATGAGCATTAACGATCCCTAATAATTAGTTACGGCAGGATTATGGACGCCTGAGCGTTATTCCATATCTTCCCACTCGATCCCCATTTCGTCCATCAACCGTTTCGCTTCGGCGGGAATGCTGTCTGGGCTATCTTTCGACAGATCGGCATCATTAGGCAGAGGCTGGCCGGTGTAGGCATGCAAAAATGCTTCACACAAGAGTTCGCTATTGGTGGCGTGGCGCAGGTTGTTCACCTGACGACGGGTACGTTCATCCGTGAGGACTTTTAGCACTTTGAGCGGAATAGACACAGTAATTTTCTTTACTTGTTCATTCTTCTTGCCATGTTCAGCATAGGGGCTGATGTATTCCCCATTCCATTCAGTCATTGACTCACCTGTTATAACGCTAAATTCGGGGCAGATTTTAAACCCTTACAGATAACAGTCAAATTATTGCTACTATTTCTTAGTGATTGCAAACAGATTTCTTTATGTTTAGACGTCTAAACGTCTTAACGCCTATTGACGATGCCACTGGGCTTAGGTACATTTAGACGTCCAGACATCTCTTTGCGAACTTAGGAGTTCCCGATGACCGCAGGCAAATTAGTGACCGAACGTCAATTAGCCACATTAGCAGTGCGTCAGGGTATCGAAAGCGATACTCAGTATGGCGCTGTGGTGCCGCCAATTTACCTGTCGACGAATTACGCCTTCGATGGTCATAAAAATCCTCGCGAATTTGATTACAGCCGTTCCGGCAATCCTACCCGCAGCATCTTAGGTGATGCCCTAGCTAAGCTGGAAAAGGGCGCAACTGGTGTGGTGACTTGCACAGGCATGGCGGCCATTACCTTAGTGACCACTTTGCTTGGCCCTGATGACTTGCTGGTGGTGCCTCACGATTGCTACGGCGGTTCGTACCGTTTATTCACCAACTTGGCTAAAAAGGGCCAATTTAAACTGCTGGTGGTCGATCAAACCGACGGCCAAGCGCTTGAGCAAGCGATTAGCCAGCAACCTAAGATGGTGTGGATTGAAACCCCCTCTAATCCTCTGCTGCGAGTCGTCGATATCGAAGCTATCGCCAAGGCGAGCCACGCCGTGGGCGCTTTAGTGGTGGTGGACAACACTTTCCTCTCGCCAATTTTGCAGCAACCGCTGTTACTCGGTGCCGATATCGTTATCCACTCCACCACTAAGTACATCAATGGTCACAGCGATGTGGTGGGCGGCGCGGTGATCGCCAAAGATCCTCAACTCGGTGAGACCTTACATTGGTGGTCGAACACCTTAGGTTTAACTGGGTCTGCCTTCGACAGTTATCAAACCCTGCGGGGTCTGCGTACCTTAGCCGTGCGCATTCGCGAGCACCAAAGCAATGCCCAGCGTATTGTGCACGTGCTGACGAGCAGCCCTGTGGTGAGCAAAGTGTATTACCCAGGCCTTGCGGAACATCCCGGCCATGCCATTGCCGCCAAGCAGCAAAAAGGCTTTGGCGCTATGCTGAGTTTTGAGCTTAAGGGCGGCGAGGCCGAAGTGGTCGCCTTTTTAGATGCCTTAAGTTTATTTAGCGTGGCCGAGAGCTTAGGTGGCGTTGAGAGTCTCGTGGCCGTGCCCGCGACTATGACCCACAGGGCGATGGAGCCCCAAGCACGTTATGAAGCTGGCATTAAAGACACCCTATTACGTTTGTCGGTTGGTATTGAAGATGCCGACGACTTAGTTGCAGATATTCAAGCAGGATTGGCCGCCGTTGCGGCTTGTCAGTAGAGGAATTCGAGATGGCACGTTGTCACTTACATAAATTTGGTGGTTCCAGCTTAGCCGATGCCGATTGTTATCGCCGAGTCGCCCATATTCTGTTAACCCATGGTCATAGTGATGATCTGGTGGTGGTGTCTGCTGCGGGTAAAACCACTAACTTTTTATATAAATTATTGTCCCTGCGCGATAGCAACCAATTATGGCAAGAAGAGTTACAAGTCCTTATCAGCTATCAGCAAGGCTTGATTGAGCAGCTGTTATCCAATGAGCAAGCGCGGGATCTGCGTGAGCGTTTAACCACGGATAAAGCTCAATTAATCAGTCTGTTATCTTTAGATTCCCGTAACGATTACCAAATTAGCCATGTGGTGAGCTTTGGTGAGCGTTGGTCGGCGCGCCTGATGGCGGCGCTGCTGCGTGAATCGGGTGTGGCCGCAAGCCATGTGGATGCCTGTTCGATTCTTGTGGCCGACGAGGCCGCCGTACCGCAAATCCGTGTGCAAGAATCCCGCGCCAAAGTGCAAGCCTTACTGGCGGCGCATCCTAACGAGCGTTTAGTGATCACAGGTTTTATCTGTGCCAACGAGCGTGGCGATACCTTGCTATTGGGTCGCAATGGCTCTGACTTTAGCGCCAGCTTAATTGCCAGCCTCGCCGACATTGAGCGCGTGACCATTTGGACCGACGTTGAAGGGGTCTTTAACGCCGATCCGAATAAGATCAACGATGCGAAATTACTCAAGAGCATGTCCCTCGCCGAAGCAGACCGCTTGGCGCGCCTAGGCTCGCCTGTTTTGCATTCGCGCACTTTGCAGCCGCTGTTTAACACTGAGGTGAGCCTAGCCGTACGTTCAAGCTACGCCTCCCATACCGACTTTACCCTGATTGCGCCCCACAGCTCCTCGGCGAGTGCGCCCGTGGTGACTAACCTCAATGCCGTGGTGTTATTTGGCTTTAAGATCGCGGGCGATGTAGCCAGTCTGCTCGAGCAATTAGTCGAAGCAGGATTAACGCCACTGGCCCATTGGGTATCGGCGCATCAACGACTCGAGCTTGCTTATACCGCTGAAAACCAAAAACAAGTACAAAAGTTATTGGATGGGCAGGCCGAAGCCCTCGGCATTAAAGATCTGCAAATTAATACCGAACTCGGTTTAGTGGCGCTTGTGAGTGCCGATGCCGAGCATTATCGCCGCAGCTTTGCCCGTTTACTGAGCCGTGACGCTAAGCCCTTGTTCAGTGGTGACTTAAGTCTGGTGACCTTAGTGCCACAGTCGCAGGTTAATCTGCTGACGCAAAAAGTGCATCGCCGCTGCGCTGGTCCACGTAAACGCATTGGTGTATTGCTGCTGGGTGTTGGCAATATTGGCGAGGCGTGGGTGAAGCTGTTTAAGTCAGTTTCTCCCTCGTTAAATCAAGAGCTTGAAGCGCGTGTCGAGCTTGTCGGCTTGGTGAGTTCCAGCAAAGCCCTGATCAAGTCTACGGCTGTGGATTTGGAAAACTGGCAGCAGGAATTCGATGCCGAGGCAACACCTTGGCAATATGAGCACTTATTCGAACAATTAGAACAACTTAACTGCGACGAACTGATTGCATTAGATATCAGTGCTAGCGCCAGTTTAACCCTACAATACCCAGAGTTTTTCGAGCGCGGCATCCATATGGTCAGCGCGAACAAGCTTGCGGGTTCTGGCCCGCTGCCGTTCTACCGCGAGCTGAAGGAACAACTCGGTTATCGCCGTCTATTCTGGCGCTATAACGCCAGCTGTGGCGCGGGTTTACCTATCCAGCACGCCTTAAACGATCTGCGTAACAGCGGCGATACGGTTGAGGCCGTCGGCGGGATTTTCTCTGGTACCCTGTGTTGGTTATTCGAGAAGTACGATACCAGCAAACCCTTCTCGGAATTAGTGGTTGAAGCGCGTGGCCTAGGGATTACTGAACCCGATCCCCGCGACGATCTTTCTGGCCGCGACATGCAGCGCAAGCTGCTGATTTTGGCCCGTGAAATCGGTCTGGAAATCGAGCTTGAGGATATTGAACTGCGCTCCCTAGTGCCAGCCCATTTGGCGGATATTCCACTGGAGCAATTCCTTGCCCGTATCGCTGAGCTGGATGATGAATTGCAGCAACAATACGGCGCAGCGGCGGAGCAAAACAAAGTGCTGAGATATGTCGCCTCCTTGGACAATAGCGGCGCGGCCCTGAAAGCTGAGGTGGGATTACAGTGGATTGATGCGAATCATCCCTACGCTAACCTCACGCCTGGGGATAATGTGTTTGTGATCCGCTCTGCTTTCTACCAAGGTAATCCGCTGATTATCCGTGGACCGGGTGCGGGCCGTGAGGTAACTGCCGCAGCGGTGCAATCGGATCTGACGCAGATCTGTCGCGATCTGCTGCAAGAGTAGTTATAAACCTAGACACTTGAAGAACTTATCCCCCGTATCTTCAAGCTGATTCGGCCAATATTCATAGACGTAAAGGACTCATTCGAGTCCTTTACGTCTATGAATATTGGCGAAGATCAGGACTAAAATCAAGGTGGTCAACGAGGGATAAGAAAATGCCAAAAAGGGGGATTTTTTGGCTTGACTTAACGGCCAGTTTCTCTAGTATATGGACATATAGACGTCCAAACGTCCATATGGATTAAATTACTGCATTTATAAGTCGTACCAGCGCGATGGAGCGTCGCACTCGGGCGGTTGAGGAAATACACATGGCTTTTCATCACGCACAACATTCACATTCGCTAAACCAAAGTTTGTCTGAACTTAATGGCGATATTAATGTTTCTTTTGAGTTTTTCCCGCCATCAACCCCCGAAATGGAACAGATCCTGTGGAACTCTATCCGCCGTTTAGAGCCGCTGAATCCTAAGTTTGTTTCAGTGACCTATGGTGCCAACTCGGGCGTGCGTGACCGTACCCACGGCGTGATTGAACGTATTCAAAAAGAAACCAATCTGGTTGCCGCGCCGCATTTAACCTTAGTGGATGCCAGCGACGAAGAATTGTTAGATCTGGCGAAGCATTACTGGAAATCGGGGATCCGCGACATAGTGGCACTGCGTGGCGATTTACCAGCGGGCAGCCCGAAACCGACTCGCTTTGCGGCGGATTTAGTGCGCTTACTGCGCTCAGTGGCCGACTTTGATATTTCGGTTGCCGCTTACCCAGAAGTACACCCAGATGCGGCTAATGCTCAGGCCGATTTGATTAACCTCAAGCGTAAAATCGATGCCGGTGCGAGCCGTGCTATTACCCAGTTTTTCTTCGATGTGGAATCTTACCTGCGTTTTCGCGACCGCTGCGTTGCGGCGGGAATTGATGTCGAAATCGTGCCCGGCATTTTACCCGTGACTAACTTTACCCAGTTAAAACGCTTCGCGGGCATGACCAATGTGAGTCTACCGAGCTGGTTGCATAAGCAGTTCGATGGCCTAGAGAATGATGCGGGCACGCGTCAGCTGGTGGGGGCAAACGTGGCGATCGATATGGTTAAAGTGTTATCCCGCGAAGGTGTTAAAGATTTCCACTTCTACACCCTTAACCGCGCCGAGCTGACCTATGCGATTTGCCATACCTTAGGGGTTCGCCCAAAGGCGGTATAACGCAGTAAACATTCATAAAAAACGCCGCTATTTAGCGGCGTTTTGCTTTTGGCTAGTGACTAATTCCTAAATCTTAAATTGGGAGAGCAGAGTCGTTAAGCGCATTGAAAGTTGCGCGAGTTCATCTCCCGCCCGTGCGGTTTGCAGTGAAGTTACATTCGGAAAAATTGTTTTTAATCTCATAGGTTAATGAGATTAATGCCACTATCTTCTGCGTCTATTTCCCCCACACAAAGTGATATTACTACCGCCGTTTCATACCGTTTTGCGGATTTCGTGGCAGCGTGCACAGATTTTTTTTTCGTGGCGAATATTTACTTAGCCTGCTAACTAAGTATAATGCTTAGCAGGCTAAGTAAATGAGTAAGCATGATGCAGAAAGAATTAGAGCGATTAAAGGAGTTATCCCTAGCGGAACATTTAGGCCGCTTGCACCGACTATGGCGCACCGTGGCGGATGTGGAATTAGCGCCACTCGGGTTAACTCATCCTCGTTGGACGGCATTGTGGAAGTTATTGCGTCTGGGCGACAACGTGAGCCAGAAGGTGTTGGCGGATGCGCTGGAAATTGAATTGGCTTCTTTGATGCGCACGTTAGGGCAGCTTGAGGAGCAAGGTTTAGTCGAGCGTCATTGCTGCACTAAAGATAAGCGCGCCCGAATCGTATCGCTAACGCCTGCGGGAAAGGATGTATTAAAGCAAGTCGAAGCGCGGATTATTCAAGTGCGCGCAGAGTTGTTGGCTGGGATCAGCGCCAGCGAGCTTGGTGAGTTTGAACGCATCATTAGCCTAATCAGTGATAACGCCTTAGCCAAGTTGGCTAAGAGCACAGAAATTCTTGAGTGAGAAATAAGATGACACCGGATCAACAATTTGCCCGCCTCGTAAAAATCGCCATGCTCGGTTTTGTGGCTGTGTTTGGCTATTTTATGTTTGCCGACGCTATGATGCCCTTGACCCCACAGGCCATGGCAACCCGTGTGGTAACTAAGGTGACCCCGCAGATCAGCGGCAAGATTCAAACCATTAATGTGAAGAATAACCAAGTGGTCGCCAAGGGCGATTTACTGTTTCAAGTCGACCCAGCACCCTTTGAGTTAGCCGTGTCTCAGGCAAAATTGGCCCTAGAGCAAGTGCGTCAGGACAATGCCGAGTTAGATGCTTCGTTGTTAGCCGCCAAGGCGGAAGTGAATGCCAGTACTACGACGGCTCAATTAAAGCGTCGCGAAGCCAAACGTTTAGATGCACTGTATGCCACCCATGGTGTGTCGCAGCAGCAACGGGATCAGGCCGATAGTGATGCGGACGCCGCCGAGGCGAATCTGTTAGCCGCTAATGCTCGTCTCGATAAACTCAAAGTCAGCCGTGGCCTCTATGGCGAAGAAAACCTAAGAGTGCGCCAAGCGAAAAATGCCTTAGAGCAAGCGGAGCTGAACCTGTCTTACACCCAAATTCGTGCCGACCAAGATGGAGTAGTGACCAACCTGCAACTCGAAGTGGGCAGTTTTGCCGCAGTAGGCCAGCCGCTGCTCGCCTTAGTCTCTGATAAATTAGATATTATTGCCGACTTTCGTGAAAAGACCTTACGTGGCGTTAATGCATCTTATCCAGCATTAATCGCCTTCGATGGTGAGCCAGGCCGTTTATATCGCGCCCAAGTGAGCAGTGTTGATGCCGGTGTGAGTGCGGGGCAGTTTGATGCCAATGGCCGCTTAGCGGCGCCGCAGGAGTCGGACCGTTGGGTGCGTGATGCGCAGCGCTTAAGACTACATTTAGTGTTAGACGACGATGCGATGAATAATCTGCCAGCAGGTGCGCGTGCCACTGTGCAATTACTGCCTGACAATACGCTGTTTAGCCTGCTAGCCAAGGTGCAGATTAAGGTCATTAGCCTGCTCCATTACATCTATTAATCTCAAGGCTATTCGCATGTTGTTACGCCACAACCCTTTAACTACCAATGACTTACGCCAGTGTTTGCGCATTGCGACTGGCGGCACCATTGGCTTTACCCTGTGTAAGCTCTTTGGGTGGAGTAATGGGGTGTTTTTTACGGTAACCCCAATGTTATTGCTGGGACTCGTCCCTGTGATGAGTGGCCATGCGATGCGGCAGTTGCTGGCATCATCGGCCATGGCGGGGCTTGAAGTCGGCTTACTCGGCGGTTTCTTCGGTAGCCACCCCGGATTGATGACGCCGATTGTCTTTTTACTGTTTTTATATCGTTTTGCGGCTATGTCCCGCGGTAGCCTATTTCTGTTTGGTGCCAATGGCGTGCTGAGTTTGAGCATAATGCTGCACTTTGCCAGCTATCCGGGCACAGATCTCAATGACTTAATCTTCAGTAATTTCTGGGCGACGGGATTGTCTGTGGTTATCGCCTATCTGATGACGGCACTCTGGCCGGATGTCGAGCCTCGTCCTGCCTACAAACCCGGCCCTAAGGCGCCGCACCGTATGCGCCACGAAGCTTTACTCGGCGCCAGCATTGCCACGCTCTCTTTCTTAGTGTTTCAAATTTTCGATTTGCGTGACTCCATGTCGGCACAGGCGACCACGCTGTTACTCCTGTTCCCCATGCATTGGAACGGGGCGCTGGATTATGCCCGTAAACGCGCGCTGGGCACTCTGCTTGGGGTGTCGTTTGGGGTGATGGTGCAACTTTTCCTCTACGATTGGTCCGGATTACTGATCCTGATTGTGCCGCTGCTGTGGGTTGGGCTTATGTTGTTTGCGCAGGCCCATGTGAAGGAGGCGAGTGGCTCAGGTGTGGGGTTTGGTGCGATGACCACCTTAGGGATTTTGTTTGGCCAATACTTAACCCCTGGTAACGACCTGATTTTTAGTGCGCTTTACCGGGTGAGCAGTATTTTTGTGGCGATAGTGGCGACCTTATTCCTCTGTTACCTGCTTCATAAGTTATTGAATAGCTTTGAAGCGACTCGATTTGGTTATTAAGAACTTAATATTAGATTTTTTTAATGCTTGTTCAGTGGAGATTCGAGGAGTAAGGTACAAACTCGTTTAGTGTGGGCTAAACGTGTGAACGCACCACTCAATTATCTCTTTATAACGACCTAGGTTTAGGACTTGGCTATCACTAGAGCCGTTTAAGTTCTACTCAAGGTATGTTCAAGGATAGAAAATGAATATTAAAATTAGAACATTAGCCAAAGGTATCGCGCTGATCTACGGCTGTGCCTTGACCTCTGTAGCCATAGCCAATCCAACCGCAGTCCCGCCAGCAGGACAAATCTGCGTGACCTGTCACGGCGCCGAAGGCGAGGGCATAGAACCCCTCGGCCCTCGTCTCGCTGGACTCTCGAAAGAATACATCACCACCCAATTACAACATTTTCAGGCAGGTGTGCGCCAAAACGCGACCATGATGCCGATGGCGATGACATTGCAAGGTGATGGCATCGAGCAAGTGGCGAGTTACTTCTCCGCCAAATCACCTAAGACTGAGGTCAAGCCAGTGATCCGTGGTGAGCAGGTGACCTTTAGCGACGATACCGCGCGCTTAGCCTATCAAGGTGATTGGTCTCGCGGCTTACCTGCTTGCGTGACTTGCCATGGCCCCTCAGGTTTAGGCGGCGGTCTGTTTCCACGTTTAGCGGGTCAGCAGGCCAGTTATATCAAGACGCAACTGTTGGCGTGGCAAGCTGGCACTCGTAAGGGAGATGTGGACGGCATGATGGCCAATGTGGCTAACAAGCTGACCGCCGCCGAGGTGGATGCCTTAGCGAACTACTTTGCGAATTTGAAATAAGGAGCCGGCCATGAAATCTTCTGCCATCTTACTATTGGCCGCAATGGGCGTGCTAACCGCTCAAGTGCAGGCTGTGAATGAGTTACCCGACAAACAAGCGCCATTGCCCTCAGTCCCTAAAAATCCTGATCAAAGTTATTTAACCCCAAGACCCTTAAGTGCAATTCCCGAAGGGGCCTTCGGCGATAAAGTACGCTTGGGTTATCAGTTATTTGTGAATACCCAGCAGCTGAGAGATAAGTATGTGGGTAACGAGCTTAACTGTGCCAACTGCCATATGGATGCGGGCCGTAAGGCGAATGCGTCACCGCTTTGGGGCGCCTATTTTGCGTATCCCGCGTACCGTAAAAAAGACGATAAAGTAAATACCTTTGAAGAAAGGGTACAAGGCTGTTTTAACTATTCCATGAACGGTAAAGCCCCCGCTGCGGGCAGCCCCGAGCTGATCGCGCTATCGGCCTATGCCTACTGGTTAGGGATGAGTGGTTTAATGGATGCGGCTAACCTTGATGGCCCAGTGCCAGAACTCAGCGATGCCGAATTGGTAAAAGGCGCCAAACGTGAGGATTTCCCGCTGCCTGACACGCTAGCAAAAGCCACGACAGTGGATCAACGCGCAAATCTGCCTGGCCGTGGTTATCCTGAGATCCCCAAACCTGAGCTCGCGTTCTCACCCGAGCGCGGCAAAGCCGTGTATACCGCTCACTGCCAAGCGTGCCATGGCGCCGATGGTCAAGGCCAAGCGATTGCGGGTGTTTACTCTCTGCCGCCATTATGGGGTCCTAAGAGCTACAACTGGGGCGCAGGTATGCACAGGGTCAATACGGCCGCATTCTTCATTTATGAAAACATGCCCTTCGCTAAGAGTATTCAGCTGACTAACCAACAGGCTTGGGACGTTGCGGCTTACATTAACTCCCATGAACGGCCACAGGACCCACGCAATAAGGGCGATGTGAAACAAGCGCAGGAGAAATACCATAACGACAATGACTACTACGGTGTCGAAGTCGATGGCAAAGTGCTTGGCACCGCCTCTTATCCGGTGTTTCCGAAAAAGTCTTAGTTGAGTAGCTTTGATTGACTGTTCTCGCGGTGAAATAAAGCGAGTGAATTAGTTAGGCAAAAAGCCAGCAAGTTTAAAGTGTGCTGGCTTTTTTATTTGTCAATTGTACCGAGTCATTTGGGTTTTACGTTGAAGGGGTCTTAGTATTTGCAGGCATTAACGTATAGGCTTGTCATGGCATTGGCTCGTCGACACGCAGCGAGTCCATCCGTGGATGCTCGACCGCCCCGTCCTTGGGGCGGACGGTCGTCTCGCTAATCACCATGACTCGCCTTTCGGGTATCAGTGTGGTCTGTTGATTTCAACACCGATCTTGAATGCATGAAACGTATCGAGGGAGTCTAACCCTCGATATGTTTTCTAAAGGGTTGATTTGTTTTGATTTTTTGTCAACGAAAACAAAGTGTTGTTACACCTTACGGTATTTCTTTATCTATAGAAAAGCTCTAGTGATACCAAAAGCGGGCATTCAATGTGCAGTTGAAATTATAAGTTAATAGCATTTACCCGATTTTCAGATCTAGCCAAATGCTAATAAGTATTTATAGTCCTCTTGCCTGCTATTTAAAGATGTTGATTGCACATTAAAATTGATGCTAAGTTTCCGGGACATTTGAGCTAATCCTCCTTGTCATTTCGATACTCAACTCATTACTTGTTGGGGGATTATTAGAAGTGCAAGTCATACGTTAATCCCCTCTTAAAGGTCTAAACAAAACATATGCAAGAATTCAGGGTTGAAAAAAATTTTATCACGTTGATGAAAGTGAGCTTAATAGGTTGTATCGCATTTATGGTATTTGGAATGTCTTTACCATTTTTGCCGGATGATGGCAAAAGCAGTGCAAATGGAACACTTATAGTTTCATTAATGTGTACTGCATTATTCGGATTCTTTGCAGCTTTGTCATGGCGCACTTTGAAAAAGCTACCCCTTGCAGAAATTGCAGCTGATGATGACGGGATTTGGTATTTGCACGCTGGGAAAAATAATGGGTTAGTTACTTGGGAGAAAATACATAAAATTAAAGAAAGGCAGTATCTGCAACGTCTAGATTTGATGGACTCCAACAATAGAGAGTTACTTAGAGTTGAATATCAATTACATGGTTTTGAGCAGCTGCGAGAAGTGCTAAATGAAAAAGCTTGCACGCAAAAGGTAGAATCAGAACAGTTCAAATTCTCTAAAGGGTCTTTTTATCATTTATCAAATCTAGTGGGTATTGTCTGCTTTTCTGCGTTAGGTATCTATGTAGGTCAAGGCGGTAATCCTCTTTTAGGTTATTTTGCGATGAGTGTTTTAGTTGCTGTTATCATCTATGAATACCTAGTAACAGTTACAGGTATCGAAGTCACAAGCAATGGTTTTAAGGTTGCTTATCCATTTACTACAAAAAATATTTCTTACATTGATGTTGAAGATATTATTATTGCTGATGTATTCCACAAGGGTAATCGAATTCCTGAGATTTGGGTCATTACCAAAAATGTAAAAAAACCTTTTAAGTTGAAGCAGCTAGGGACAGACTCAAACGTTATTTATAAGGTACTTAGAAATGCAGTAAAATTGTGATTCAACAAGTTTATTGAAGACACTAATTTCTCCAACGCGCTCCTAGCTACCGAGGAGCACAGAAATCTGTAGTTATTAAAACCTCTAAATGGCTAGCTCAAGTTTATAAACTCAACCACTTTAAAATCAAAGCTGCAAAACGCAATCACCATGTATGAATCCGTGAATACACTTTCCATAACGCAGGAATGCGGCTTATTGAGCTAAATAAATACACCAAATATGATTTTAGTTAGAAAAAGTTGGGACAGACACAGATTTTGGGGATTAATAGTTCGTACAGTAGCTACAGAAGTTCACCTTCCCCAGCGAAGTTGCTGAAGGGCGTTGAAGAAAATCGCGTGAGCGAGGTATGGATGCCTCGCTAGCTTTCGGGGTACAGGATGTACCATCGGAAGCGTTAGCTATTTTCGAATAAACACGAAGCCAGTATTCAATGCATGTAACTTCGCTAGGGGCGGCAAGGGAGATCCAAGAGGGAATTGCTGTTGATCCCCTCTTGGTCGGGTGTGGGTTGAAGACCCACGACTTTGACTTATCTCGGCCGTAAGGCCGCAATGATTCACATACTTACAGCGATAACCTTGCCAATTCAAACGCTAAACAAACCAGCATTATTATCGGGTGCGGGGTAAAGCCCCACGACTTGTTAGCTAAAGCATTCAAACGTAGTTTGAAAAGCTTTAAAGTCTAACCTTGGTGCAAATCAACTCAGCTTGAGTTGCAAAAAAACATTATTATTTCTGCGTTATCACTCCGATACCATAAGGATTACCGTGCCTAAGCACTTACAAGACGTTCAGTTCGATACCGCGCAGCTGTGCCCTTTATGCCAAGAGGGAAATCTGTGTGCTATGACTCTTGGCACCGAGATCAGTGACTGTTGGTGTGCTAAGCAGGCGTTTCCGAAGTTGACTCAATTGCTATCTGGCGATTTGGCGGCAGGCTTATCAACAGACGCTACAGTAGGGCTGAGTGCTGATAAGCTAGCGCAACTATTATCGCTGCCTGCGACGGCTTGCATTTGTGAGACTTGTTTAAGCCGGATAAAGCGCGAGCTAACGGTTTCTACTTCAGAAGATAAAAACAGCCCATCGGGATTAGGCGATGGGCTGGGATATGAGGTGAAATAGCGGGTTATTAATTGATGGTGTAATCCAGTTGTACGCTACTTTGTGCTTCTACGGCTTTACCATTTTCAAATTTGGGTGCGTAACGCCATTTATTTAAGGCTTCGATGCTTTCTTTTTCAAATAAAGTGCCACCCTTAGAGGCTAAAATTTCAGGATTTTTCACAAAGCCATGTTCATCCACGGTAAATTTAAGTTGAACCCAGCCGCTTTTACGTTTTTGGACATAGGATGCAGGGTATTTAGGCGTAGTGCGAAACAGCGGTTGCTGTTCCTGTGCATCGGCCCAAGGGCGCATTTTACCGATAGCAATACAGTGAGCAGTAGATTCTTCGCGTTTTCCTTGGCGCTCATAAAGTTCGACTAGATAAGCATGAGAACTTAACGCATAAGGGTGAGTATAGTTAAGGGCTTCAAACTGCTTAACCACCTCTAATAGTAATGGAATCGCCTTGTCATCATGCTTTTCTGCATATTCAACTGCACCAACTACATAGGTAGCTTTGACTCTGTCGAGGGCATTTTCGGGCAGGATTTCTTTGTAAGTTTCGTAGGCCTCGAAGGCATAGCTTCTTACGCTTCTTGTGTATAGCTCAGTATTGGATAAGCGGTTAAAAGCGGCCATTTTTACATCGGCGATCAGTTTCTTGTTATCGGATTTTTCAGCAATTGTGATTGCATCAAGCAAATCATTTTTCGCATCTTTGGCTTCGACGGCGGTTTGTGCTGCACCAAGTAAGGGATCGATAAGCTCAAGCGCTTCTTTACCATAATGAACTTTATAATTTGTGAGAGCGAGTTGATATAACTCATTCGCCTTCGCTGTTTGTGGCAAATTATTTTCTGCAAATGGGTAAGGGGCAACTTGCTTTTCTATCGCACCAGCCCAGTTCATGGCAAGGTTCGCTAAATCAACACTGTCCTTGCCATATTGAGCTTCACCTAGTTCGAAGGCCCTTTTGGCACTGGCTTCTATTTGGGCGTTATCACCTTGTTTGAGTGCGGTTTGGTAGTCACTGTAGGCTTGGGAAAATGTGTTTTCCGAGGCATTTATGGGTAACGAAGTACTTAAGGCTAAAGCAAATAGACTGGCTAAGGGTAATATTTTTCCGTCTAACATCTTGTATATCCTTATATTTAGTTCCATCGGATAGTACAAATGTTTCACTCTTGATACAAGCTTGTTTTCGCGCTGTTGGTCAGTAGGGGTTGTAGAAGGTAAGCATTTGCCTACCTTCTGACTTTGCCGATTGGCTTGGCGCTCTTTAGGGGGGGAGTTATTTAGCCACGAACTGCAAACCAAATTGACCTAACTCGCCGTAGTGGAATTGGCAGTGCTGATTGAGCGGCAGATCTAACACTCCCGCATATGAGCCTGTGATCACATACTGTCCACGGGTTAAGCCAATACCTTGGGCTGATAAGAAGTTGACTAACCAATAAAGCCCGGCTTTAGGGAAACCGTTTGGATGAACGGCGGCTTTTTGCAGCGTCTCACTTGCTTGCAGCCCGCCAGCGGCGATTTCAACACTCAGGGCGAAATGGCCTGTTTCAGCCGAGGTTGAGATTTCTGGCCCTAACCACAAGCCTTGATTGACTAAGCCATCGGCGAGGGCATCGAAGTGGTTAGCTTCGCCTGGGTTTTGATAACGACTTTTGATCAGTTCTAAGGCGAGGCGCGTTTTACCTAGGGCGGCGTCGATCTCGGCTTCTGAATAAGGCGTGGCTCGTGGTGGTAAATCGCTGCCAATTTCAAAGGCGAGCTCGGGTTCGACACGGGCAAGCCCTTTGCTCGAAGGATAAAGTGGACACTCGGCGGTTTCGACATACACATCATGTTGATAGATAGGTGCTACCACGGTTTTTTCGGCGGTTGGCAGTAGGCACTTCCACCCCGCAATCGGGTTGCCTTGGTTGCTAAACTGCTGCGCAATAGTCTGCTGGATAGCAAAAGCCTGGGGGAAATCTTTCGGTCTTAGCGCTTCTTGCAACAGCGCACCCGCTTCACCTTTGGCGCGTCGCTGGGCGAGTTCTTGTGCTGCAGCGTTAATGGACTCAAGCTGTGCTTTAGCGTCTGTCTGTGACATGTTTAATCCTAACTAACTTATTTTAAAGGACTTATGCAGAGTCATTTATGCCACAATCGCTGAGCGCATAAGGCATAACTCGACTCTGCAAATCCAATCTGAGCTAAAAGAGAAATTGCGCTCAATATACCTTTTTGTGCTGCTAAAGGCTTGATAAAACTTATCTTGAAATGCTCTGCATTTATCGCCAGTCAAGATTGATTTAGTGTCAGCTTAACTATCCAATCCGGCTGAAAAGTTAATCGCTTTTTAGGCTAGATCTTAGCGCGCCGCGGTGCCAGAATGGCGTTCCTTTCAGCGGTACTACTGGGACTTTTCCGTGAATCAAAGCCACTCTGGATCCTTGGCAACTAATCATGCTCAATTAGGATTGTTGTTTATTTCTGTCGCCGTGTTGTTTTGGGGCATGTTACCCATAGCGCTTAAGCTGTCGGGGAGTTTTATCGATCCTGTGACGTTGACTTGGTTCCGTTTTTTAGTGGCGCTTCTTGTCAGTATTTTGGTGCAGTGGAGCGCGGGGAGTTTGAAACAGTTTACGGCGCTCGATGCCAAGGTTTGGCTCAGGCTTATCCTCGCTGGACTGTTTCTAATGCTTAACTATGTGTCATTCGTGTATTCCCTCGATTATCTGGCACCGGGAGCGGCGCAGCTTAATTTTCAAACCTCGCCATTTTTCCTCGCCTTTGGCGGCGTATTGTTTTTTAAAGAACGCTTGAATGCGGTGCAACTCAGTTGTTTTGCCAGCTTAGCTTTAGGGATGTTGATGTTTTTCCATCCCTATTTAGATTTTTCCGCCACCGATAACCATGAGATCTGGCTTGGGGTGATGATAGTGCAGTTTTCCGCATTGTCATGGACTACCTATGCGCTGCTGCAAAAGTCACTCTTGAACCGTTTGTCCCCCGCCAACGTACTCTTAGTCATCTACGGCTTAGGGATCTTTGCGATGGCGCCCTTTAGCGATTTTAGCCAGTTTGCACAAATGGATAGCTTCGACTGGCAAGTGGCGCTGTTTTGCGCCGCCAATACCTTAATTGCCTACGGCTGCTTCGGACAATCGATGAAATACTGGCCGACGGCACAGGTGAGCGCCATGCTGGCGTTAACGCCGGTATTTAGCTTTAGCGCCACGGCGTTAGTGGTGAGTATCGGTTGGTGGCCTGATGTATTTAAGGCCGATAAATTAGATGCGCTATCGCTCTTTGGCATAGGTGTGATTATTGTGTCAGTGATGGTGGTGCAATTACTGCCCCTGTATGGCCAGCGCCGCGCACGACGTTTGCAACCCGCTTCACAAACCACTGAATAGGTACCCGAGTGATAACACGCCTGACCGATATTCAACTTGAACAGATCCGCGGGGTGATCTTCGACCTCGACGGCACGCTTGCCCATTCAAACCCCGATTTTAAAGGCTTAAGAGCGGCATTAGGTATTGGATCGGGTACCGATATTCTCGAGCATATACATAGCCTCGACACCACAATGGCTAAGATGGAGGCGCTGGAAATTGTCCATGACTACGAGCTTGAAAGTTCGCGTCAGGCGAGCTGGATTGAAGGGGCGCAGGCGCTGATTGCCTTTTTAAAGACGCGGCAACTTCCTCTGGCGATTTTGACCCGCAATATGCCCGAGGCGGCGAAAATTACCATCGAAAAACTTGGTATTGATATCCCTTTAGTGCTGACCCGTTACGATGCCGAGCCAAAGCCTCACCCGCAGGGTATCCACTTGATTTGCGAGCAATGGCAGTTGAGTCCGGCGGATATCTTGTATGTGGGGGATTATCTATTTGATCTGCAAACCGCGCAAAACGCCGGTAGCCGCTGCGCCCTCTATTGCCCAGAAGAGGTGCCCGACTATGCCCAAGCTGCGGATTTGCTCATCGCTAATTATCAGAGCTTTATCGACGCTTGGGCATTAGAAGTTAAAGGCTAACTCAAGCGCGGACGGACTAATCCCAATCGGGGGCAAAGTCTGGATCTGCGACCCTGTGATTGCGATCCAGTTGATTGATTTGCTCGATTTCTGCAGGCGTTAAGCAAATCCTTGCTGCGGCAAGGTTGCTGCGAATATTCTCTCTTTGGGTTGAGGAGGGAATGGTGGCAAAACCTAATTGTCGCAGCCATGCCAACACAATTTGTGCGGGAGTGGCTCGATGCGCCATGGCTAAGTTGACAATGGTTTCATCCTGCAACACTGCGCCATAGGCAAATGGCATGTATCCCGTTACTAATACATTGTGTTGTTTACAAAAATCCGTCACTTTGCGATTGATGAGATAAGGATGCACTTCTACTTGATTGGTATAAATAACACCTTCGCCTAAGATGGCAATCGCTTGCGCGAGTTGTGCATTGGTAAAGTTTGATACGCCAATCCGACGGGTTAGGCCTTTATCTAATACCGCTTTGAGTTCTGAAAGATACTCGACCATATTGGGCTCATCGCTGTTTAACGGCCAATGGATGAGTAACAGGTCAAGATACTCGGTTTGCAGCGCCGTTAGACTGTCGATAACGCTAGTCTCAAAGCGTTCCTTCGTCAGGTTTTCAGTCCAAACTTTGGTCGTGATAAACAGTTCTTGGCGTGGGATCCCTGAGGCGTTAATCGCATCCCCGACGGCCAATTCATTACCATAAATTTGTGCCGTATCGATATGGCGTGAACCTTCTTCGAGTGCCATCAACACTGCATCGAACGCAGCTTTATCTTTAAGCCTGAATGTTCCTGTGCCCAGCATCGGCATTGCTGTCAGAGGCGTTTGGTTAAATGCTGTCGCATTGGTGTGAGTCATATTCTTCCCCTTATTCTGTGGATGGGGTAACTGTCACCGATCATGCTTTGTTGATAAAGAGGCTAAAGCACAAATGATTTTTGCTATTACCGCAATAATCTATGGTACTTATAGCCCTAATCACTTCTAAATTTAGAGAGTTAGCCGAGGTTGAATAAAATCAATAAAGGCGGAGATCCGCCGAGCAACGGTTGAGGTCTTGTAATAGACGGCATTGACTTGTTCCCGCTCTATATTCACGACTCGCTCGTTTTCTAGCAAAGGCAATAAACGACCGTGGGCAATATCATCGCTGACCATAAAGCCAGACAGGCAGGCTATGCCGTTACCCGCGAGGGCTAATTGACGTACGGTTTCGCCATTGCTTGCCCGCATTGTGGGAACAATGGGTTCCAGTCCTTTGAGTGGCCATTGATTCAAGACCTTAGCGCCCGTAAAACCGATAAGACTGTGGTGGCTTAGCTCGCTGACGCTTTTAGGTAAACCGCGTTTGGCGAGGTATTCCTTAGAGGCGACAATATGCAGTTTACTCTTACCTAAGGGTCTAGCGTGCAGGGTTGAGTCGGTGAGTTTTCCGATACGAATAGCCACATCTGTGCGCTTTTCAATCAAGTCGACAAAGCCTTCGTTCGAGGTCAGTTCTAGCTCTATCTCGGGGTAAAGCTGTTTAAACTCATGCACTAAAGGGACTATCTGGTGTAGCACAAAAGGGCTGGCAGCATCGACTCTAAGCTTACCCTTAGGTTGCTCTCCTCGACTCATAAGTTCTTCTTCCGCTAACTGTATGGTTTGCAGCCCAAGCCTAACTGCATCGACAAACAGACGTCCCTCATTGGTTAATTCGACTCGTCGAGTCGTGCGGTTGAGCAGGGTGACTTGCAACTGACTCTCAAGTTTGGTCACAGCTCTTGAAACCCTAGCAACTTGAATATCGAGCGCTTCGGCCGCTGCGGAAAATCCGCCACTATCGACCACTGTGAGTAGTATCTGTAAGTCATCTGAGCGAGTCAGCATGTCAGTCTCCAACGAGGTAATTAGTTACGTTTATAGCAAAAATCATTTGTAAAAATCACTCTTTTTGACAATAAACTTTATCGTCAAGATAGCGCCATCTGAAGTTATGTGAACAGGTTTAACTTCAGCTCTATTAGCCCTTATCGAGCTTGTCGCTCGTTTAATACAGGATGGACGCCATCATGCCTTTAGCTTTACTTGCATTGACGCTAAGCGCCTTTGCTATTGGAACAACTGAGTTTGTCATCGTGGGATTAATTCCCACTATGGCGCAGGACTTACAGGTTTCTCTCCCCTCGGCGGGATTATTAGTCAGCCTCTATGCCCTTGGGGTAGCCGTTGGCGCCCCAGTATTAACGGCGTTAACGGGGAATTGGAATCGTAAACATGTGCTGTTAGCGGTAATGACACTATTCGTTGCAGGGAATGTGCTCGCGTGGCAAGCCCCAAGTTATGAAACTCTGATTGCAGCGCGGGTGATCACTGGTTTAGCCCATGGGGTGTTCTTTTCGATTGGCTCAACCATTGCCACTGGACTGGTACCAAAGGAAAAAGCGGCCAGCGCCATTGCAATTATGTTTACAGGACTGACCGTCGCACTGGTAACAGGAGTGCCCCTAGGGACTTATATCGGCCAGAGTTTGGGTTGGCAATCGACCTTTTTAGCCGTTGCTCTGCTTGGCCTTATCGCTTTGATAGGCAGTGCATTCTTAGTGCCGAACAACCTTAAGCAGACCCGTGCTGCCAGTTTACTGACCCAAGCTAAAGTGTTGACCGAGCCAAGGCTGCTACTGGTATTTGCCATTACAGCAATTGGGTATGGCGGTACTTTTGTCGCCTTTACCTTTCTTGCGCCGATTTTACAGCAGATCAGTGGCTTCGATGCGAGTGCGATAGGGATGATCATGTTGGTGTATGGTGTCTCGGTTGCCATAGGCAACATCTGGGGCGGTAAGATGGCCGATAACATGGGGCCAATCAAAGCCCTCAGTTATATTTTTACTGGTTTAGCTGCGGTGTTGTTTATCTTCCATTTTACGGCGTTAAACCCTATTACCGCTGTGTTAACCATACTCGTTTGGGGCGCTTTCGCCTTTGGCAATGTTCCTGGATTACAGGTCTATGTCGTCAAACTGGCTGAAACCTATGCTCCAACCGCAGTCGATGTAGCGTCGGGATTAAATATCGCCGCCTTCAATATTGGGATTGCCTTAGGTGCTTGGGGCGGCGGGCTCATTGTCGAGCAGATGGGATTAATGCAAACCCCATTGATTGGTGCGCTTGTGGTGATTGCGGCGCTGCTATTAACTCGCCTGAGTGGTTATTTGGATACTCAAACTGAGCCTGTTGATGCGTCAGTCGATGGTGTTAAGCAATAGGTTGCTGTTGCAATATGGGCTTGCTAACCACAGTGTTTGCAAGCCCATTAAAGTCTAAATCTACTGTCCAGTTGTATTCGTGGTTAAGGCATCTTGTTTATCTTGCTTAAGCCCAAGCCGAATACTGTCGAGCAATGCCACTAACCAGCAGATCAAAAAGCCATAGAGCAGCTCATTGGCATTGGCAATTGTGGTTTGGGTTTGTTGGGTGATTTCGGCAGATATCACGCCGACATCTAAGGGTAAGGTGCCATTTTGGATCTCTAAGGCGATCACTTGTGCCACTTGATAGATTTGCATGAGTAGCAGCACAAGGCTGATGACAGCTAAGCTAAAAAATACCAGCGCAGTGCGTTTATGTTTAAGGTAAAAGTGGCCGCTGCCGGGGGCAATAAAAGCGGATAACAGGCCAGCGGTAAGGGCTTTTTTCATTGAAATACACTAATTGTGTTGCCAAAGACTAAGCCGACACTAATAGACCTATTGGCTTAAGTGCAAGTTAATTCGGAAAAATGATAGACAACAAAAAAGGAGCCTAGGCTCCTTTTTTAATGCGTTTGTTTAAATCTGCTTAACCTAACGACTTAGGTTTGGCGATTACTCTTCGCGTGGTTTACGTGGTCTACGCTCGCCTGCTGGCTTGTCTGAACGTGGTTTGCGATCAGCAAATGGCTTGTCGCCAGAGGCTGAACGTGGTTTACGCTCGCCCATTGGACGGTCACCACGTGGACGACGGTCGCTACGTGCGCCACGGCCTGAGTCTACGAATACCTGATCGCCAGCTTCACGGATGTTCAGTGGCTTGCCACATACGCGCACTTTCTTCAGGTGCTGCAGCACTTCTTTTGGCATGCCGTCTGGCAGGTCAACGGTAGTTACTGCATCGTATAACTGGATGGCACCGATGTAACGGCTGTCGATGTTCGCTTCGTTTGCAATAGCGCCAACGATGTTGCCCACACCCACGCCATTGTCACGACCCACGTCGATAACATAACGGCACATCTTCAGATCTGGGTTGTCTTTTAACGCTTCAGCGCTACCAAGGCTTGCTGGCATTGGACGTGATTCACGGCTACGACGTTCACCGCGCTCGCCACGTTCAGCACCACGTTCGCTGCGCTCATCGCGAGTACGTTCTTGAATCGCTGGTAATTGCAGTGGGCGCTCTTGCTGAACTTGGTGCAGCAGGGCTGCGGCCAGCAGATCGGTATCCACTTCCAGTTGTTGACATAACTGGGCAACGGCTTCGCGCATAAAGTCCAGATCTTGTGTCATGGTTTGCGCTAACTGCTCACCTAAGCGAGACAGACGACGCTCTGCAACTGTCTCTGGGCTTGGCACTTTCATTGGTGAAATACGGCTGTTAGTTGCGCGCTCGATGGTGCGCAGCATACGCATTTCACGGCTGGTGACGAACAGAATCGCCATACCCGTACGGCCAGCACGACCAGTACGACCGATACGGTGTACGTAAGCTTCAGTATCGTAAGGGATATCGTAGTTTACTACGTGGCCGATACGCTCAACGTCCAGACCACGGGCCGCAACGTCGGTCGCGATCAGAATGTCTAGCTTGCCGCTTTTCAGCTGTTCAACCGCACGCTCACGGGCTTGCTGGTTCATATCACCGTGCAGTGGTGATGAAGCGTAGCCGCGGGCTTCGAGTTTTTCTGCTAATTCAACGCATGAGTTACGGGTACGAACGAAGATGATGATACCTTCGGTATTTTCAACTTCTAATACGCGTACTAAGGCTTCTAACTTGTTGTGCTGAGACACTTGCACGAAACGTTGCTCGATAGAGTCAACAGTGGTGTGGCTCGCCGCGATGCTGATGTTAGTCGCATCTTTTAAGTGCTTGTTAGCAACACGCTTGATTTGTTCTGGCATAGTGGCCGAGAACAGTGCCAGTTGGCGCTGCTCTGGTGTGTGCTCCAGAATCCATTCGATATCGTCGATAAAGCCCATTTTTAACATTTCGTCGGCTTCGTCGAGTACCAGCGCTTGCAGGGTTTCCAGCTTTAAGGTGCCACGGCGCATATGGTCCATAACACGGCCCGGTGTACCCACGATAACCTGTGGGCCACGCTTCAGGGCGTTTAATTGCTGATGCATGCTCTGACCGCCATAGATTGGCAGTACATGGAAACCTTTCATAAATTTCGCGTAGCTGCTGAAAGCTTCTGCTACTTGCACCGCTAATTCGCGGGTTGGCGCTAATACTAAAATTTGTGGAACAGCTTGGCTGGTCACTTTGTTGAGCAGGGGCAGGGCGAAGGCGCCAGTTTTACCTGTACCTGTTTGTGCCTGACCTAAAATATCTTTGCCAGCCATTAATGGGTCGATACTGGCTGATTGGATTGGCGTTGGGTTTTCGTAACCTAGCTCGTCAAGAGCACGCAACAAATTCTCGGACAAGCCGAGTTCACGGAAAGTTCTTTCACTGGATGACATTGGGTTGTAGCCTTGTGGATGCGCCCGGATTGGCGCTTAAGTTTCACAGACAGAAAATCAACCCCGTGTCGATTTCCCGCACCGAAAACGCCAGATTATAGCAGCATTTTAGCCGCTTTACCAAGTGACTCTCGGATAAATACAGGGTTTTGCGTGGATTTTTTTGCCAAAACTGAGCAAGAAACGCGCCACTTCGATTAATTTTTCAAAAAGTCGCCATTGAGTCGTAGGATTTCGAAGGCGGATTCCGTCACCGCCGCGAGAAACACATAGTCCAAAGTGTCGGGGGTATCTTCGGGGGTATGGTATTGCGGATGAGTGGGGACGCCAAAGTAGAGCCAAGGGATCTTAGCTTTATGGAAAGGATAATGATCCGAGGCCCTGAGCCAATCAGTGCTCTGGATGCTTCGTCCCACGGGTTTGGGATGACTCAACTTAATGCAGAGGCGGTTATTCGCGTTTAGCATGGGCCTAAATTGTGGAAACTGATAAAAGTTGCGGCTGCCTTCGAGGTAAATGGCGTAGGGGCGACTCGGATGGCCAATCATATCGAGATTGAGCATCAGTTCAAATTGCGCCTCGGGCATGCGTTGTTTGAGTTGTTCGACGAGGGCCGTACTGCCATACAGCCCAGGCTCTTCCGCATCGGTGGCGACAAACATTAAGTTAATGTTGGGCAGCGAATCGGGGGCGGCGCTTAGCTGTGCTTGCCAGTGGGTGGCCAGAGCCAACAGGGCGGCAACACCAGAGGCGTTATCATCGGCGCCGTGGTAAATCTTGCTGCCAGTCATGCCGAGATGATCGTAGTGAGCCACCAGAATGCGCCATCGATTGGTGGGTTGGCGTGCGGGGATTAACGCCACCATATTGCTTCCCGTCTCTTGGCTAAAAAGCGTGGCATACTCGAAGGGCACCTCGAAAGTCTCTCCCCAAGGAGTAAGCCCAAGTTGTTGATACTGGCTGTGCAGATAGTCGCGAGTCTTGGCGGCGCCTTCTGTTTGGGTTTTACGCCCCATTAATTCTGCGGCGCTGAGTGTTGCTACTGTTTGCTTAAGGTCTGCGGGTTCGGCCCAATTCAATCGAATCACCTCAGGTGAGCAAGTGTATTCGGCGGGTTGATTGGCGCAGGCCGTAAGGCCCAAACACAAACTCAGGATACACAAGCGCAATATGCTCAAGCCTATGCGGTGAGACTGAGGACGAGTGATTGCAGTGAGTGGGTGCGCCAAATTGCCCATGGCTATCCTTAAGGTTGGCAATAGGATGATCAATCCTAAGCCTAACAGGGATTTAGCTTGGCTGCATTGGCCGTAATGCTGAATTAGTCTAAGACGCGGAACTCGGGGGAGAGTGTCGCCTCTTGATGATGGCTTAAATTAAAGTGCTCCAAGCCAGAGACTAAATGGGTACGTGAGCAAATAGTGACTTGGGCGTTTTTGGTGAGTCCGCCTTGGTCTAAAGTGGTGATCCGGCCATCGGGCAAGGCGAGCAGGCTGCTATTGGCTGAGCTATCTAACACTGTCACCTGTAAACGTGTGGGTTGACCGATAAGCGGATCGACAGCGGCGACAACCAATACCACAAGCGTTAACCCGAGGCAGGCGATAAGTAATAGATTGGCGCGACTTAAGCTCGTCAAACTCGGGCGATGCGTTGGCAACATGTTCTCCTCGATTGATAACGGCGAATGGCTTGCCTGAGAGGGTTTTATACCACGATAGGGGGGAATTATAGCGCCTTGGTGATGCCCAAGGCGCTGCTGACACTTAATATTATGACTGCTTGGCTAGCTTAGCATCCCGCTCCAGCAGCGGTTTTAAGAAGCGCGCGGTATGGGATGTCGGATGCTGCGCCACATCTTCTGGCGTGCCGGTTGCTAAGATAGTACCGCCGCCACCGCCGCCTTCTGGGCCTAAGTCGATAATCCAGTCTGCGGTTTTAATCACATCCAGATTATGCTCAATCACCACGATAGTATTGCCGTGGGATTTGAGACGATGCAGTACATCGAGCAGCAATTGGATATCGGCAAAGTGCAAGCCCGTTGTCGGTTCATCGAGAATATACAAGGTCTTACCCGTATCGCGCTTAGAGAGCTCTTTCGCGAGTTTCACCCTTTGGGCTTCACCGCCCGACAGCGTGGTTGCACTCTGGCCTAAACGTACGTAGGACAAACCTACATCCATCAGGGTTTGCAGTTTACGGGCAATGGCTGGCACGGCATCGAAAAACTCCCGCGCATCTTCCACTGTCATTTGCAGCACTTCGTGGATGTTCTTGCCCTTGTAGCGTACCTCTAAGGTTTCGCGGTTATAGCGTTTACCCTTACAGGCATCGCAGGGCACATACACATCGGGTAGGAAGTGCATTTCGACCTTAATTAAGCCATCGCCTTGGCAGGCCTCACAGCGACCGCCTTTCACGTTAAAGGAGAAACGGCCCACTTGATAACCACGGGTTCGGGATTCCTGCGTTGCGGCAAAAATCTCCCGAATAGGCGTAAAGATGCCAGTATAAGTGGCGGGGTTAGAGCGCGGAGTACGACCAATCGGGCTTTGGTCGATATCGACCACTTTATCGCATTGCTCCATGCCGACAATACGATCATAAGGTGCGGGCTCATCGACTGTGGCACCGTTGAGTTGCTTATGGGCAATTCTAAAGAAGGTGTCGTTAATCAGCGTCGATTTACCCGAACCCGATACTCCGGTTACGCAGGTGAATAATCCCACAGGGATGGTTAAATCCACATTGCGCAGGTTATTGCCGCGGGCGCCGTAAAGCTCAATCACTTGTTTGGGATCGTAAGGCGTACGTGCGGTGCTGATATGGATATTACGTTTGCCCGAAATATATTGGCCAGTGACGGACTCGTCGCAGGCAACAATTTTCTCAATCGGGCCGTCGCAAATCACTTCGCCGCCGTGTACACCAGCGCCGGGGCCGATATCGATAATATGATCCGCGATACGAATCGCATCTTCATCATGCTCAACCACGATCACTGTGTTACCTAAATCACGCAGGTGGATTAAGGTCTGCAATAACCGCTCGTTATCCCGTTGGTGCAAGCCGATAGATGGCTCATCGAGCACATACATCACACCGACCAGTCCTGCGCCGATTTGGCTGGCGAGGCGAATACGCTGCGCTTCACCGCCTGAGAGGGTTTCGGCCGAACGCGACAGACTTAAATAGTTGAGGCCGACATTAACGAGGAAGCCTAAGCGATCGCGTACTTCCTTCAATACCTTCTCGGCGATCTGCGCCTTTTGGCCGCTGAACTCGAGTTTGTCGAAGTATTCGAGGGCTTCACCAATCGACCAAACAGTGAGTTTGGGCAGGTTTAGGTCGCCAATAAACACGTTACGGGCTTCTTCACGCAGGCGCGAGCCGCCACAGCTTTGGCAGGCTTGAGTGTTGATAAACTTGGCTAATTCTTCGCGCACCGCGTTGCTTTCGGTCTCGCGGTAGCGCCGGTCCATATTATTTAAGATGCCTTCGAAGGGGTGATTACGCACCACCACATCGCCACGGTCGTTGATGTATTTGAAGGCGATACTGTCTTTGCCTGAGCCGTAGAGGACGATTTTTCTCACCTTATCCGACAGCTGTTCGAAGGGCACTTCGACATCGAACTTATAGTGGTCGGCGAGCGAACTCAGCATCTGGAAGTAATAAAAGTTACGTCTATCCCAGCCACGAATCGCGCCGCCCGCAAGGGATAACTCAGGGTTAGTGAGCACTCTGTCTGGGTCGAAAAATTGTTGTACCCCTAAACCATCACAGGTTGGGCAAGCGCCAGCCGGATTGTTAAAGGAGAAAATCCGTGGCTCAAGCTCGGCCATTGAATAACCGCAGTGCGGACAGGCAAAATTTGCCGAGAAGATTAATTCTTCAGTAGTGCCTTCATCCATGCTGGCGACCACGGCAATCCCGCCGGAGAGCTCGAGCGCGGTTTCAAAGGATTCGGCGAGACGCTGCTGGATATCGCTGCGGACTTTAAAGCGGTCGACCACCACTTCGATAGTGTGCTTAACGTGTAAATCGAGTGCTGGTGGATCGGTTAAGTCGCAGACTTCACCGTCGATTCGGGCTCGGATATAGCCCTGCGCCGATAAACCTTCGAGTAGTTTAACGTGCTCACCCTTACGACCGTTGACCACGGGCGCCAGCAGCATCAAGCGGCTGTCTTCGGGCATTTCTAACACTTTATCAACCATCTGACTCACGGTTTGCGCCGCAAGTGGTTGGCCGTGAGTAGGGCAGCGCGGTTCGCCCACACGGGCAAACAATAGACGCAGATAGTCGTAAATTTCGGTAATAGTCCCGACTGTGGAGCGCGGGTTATGGGACGTCGATTTTTGTTCGATGGAAATCGCCGGGCTCAAGCCTTCGATATGGTCGACATCGGGCTTTTCCATCAAGCTTAAGAATTGGCGGGCATAGGCAGAAAGAGACTCAACGTAACGTCGTTGGCCTTCGGCATATAAGGTATCAAATGCTAGGGAAGATTTGCCTGAACCCGATAACCCTGTGATAACGATTAACTTATCCCTTGGGATAGTCAGGTTGATATTTTTGAGATTGTGGGTCCGTGCGCCGCGTATTTCAATCTTATCCATCTATCGCTCAAGTCTTATGCTTAAAAAAATGAGCCTAAGTATCGCACAGTTCGGCGGCCGAGTTTAGTCGATTCTGTGATCTTGCTGACACGCCCAATGGGCGCGGTTGTGGGGCCGGTATTGCTGATAAAGGTGATGCAGTTAGCGGATTAACGAAGATTAATCCGTCTATTGGCTGTGAACTTAGCCAAGTTCTGTAAGCATCGAGTTAACTATTTGTAGCCAATGGGCTTTTAGATAAGCCTTAAAAATAAAGGCCTAAGCGTACGCTAACGCGCGAGCATCAGCATTGGCGCGGGGCAAAACCCGCTGTTTTACACTCTCGGCGCGGGCGGTTTTTCCTTTTGAGCAAACGCTTTTGGGTGTGTTAACATGCGCCCCCTAAAAGACTTCAATCCAGGGCAAAATCATGGGTAACAACGGACTTTCAGGAACCGAGAAAAAAGTCGCGTTTTCTTTAGCCAGCGTATTTGGTTTACGTATGATGGGCTTGTTTATGATCATGCCCGTCTTTGCACTCTATGGTCAGCATTTAGAAGGTTTTTCTCCCCTTTGGGTGGGGATAGCCATTGGTGCCTATGGCTTGACTCAGGCCGTTTTACAGATCCCGATGGGGATTTTATCCGACAAGTATGGTCGTAAACCTGTCATTCTCGCTGGCCTAGTATTGTTCGCCATCGGCAGCTTAATTGCCGCCAATGCCGATACGATTTACGGGGTGGTATTTGGCCGTGCCGTGCAAGGTATGGGCGCGATTGCTGCCGCCGTGTTGGCCTTAGCGGCGGACTTAACCCGAGATGAGCAGCGCACTAAGGTGATGGCCATTATCGGCATGTGTATCGGCGGCTCCTTTGCTTTGTCGTTACTCGTGGGTCCAATTGTGGCGCAGCATTTAGGCTTATCGGGTTTATTCCTGCTAACCGCTGGCCTTGCGGTACTTGGCATGTTGATTGTGCAGTTATTAGTGCCGAATCCGATTTCCCATGCACCTAAGGGCGATACCTTAGCGGCGCCTGCCAAGCTCAAGCGTATGTTGACCGATCCGCAGCTGTTTAGGCTCGATGCGGGTATTTTTATTCTGCACTTAGTGTTAACCGCGGTGTTTGTCGCCTTGCCACTCGATTTAGTCGATGCGGGTCTGGTGAAAGAAAAACATTGGATGCTGTATTTCCCCGCGTTTGTGGGCGCATTCTTCTTGATGGTGCCGTTAATCATCATCGGGGTGAAGCGTAAGAATACCAAGGCGATGTTCCAAATTGCTTTAGTGATCATGATGTTTGCCCTTGCGGCGATGGCGATGTTTTCGAACAACCTCTGGGTATTGAGCGTAGCGGTATTGCTGTTTTTTACCGGCTTTAACTATCTTGAGGCGTCGCTGCCGAGTTTGATTGCGAAATTCTGCCCAGTTGGTGAAAAAGGCTCTGCCATGGGGGTTTATTCGACTAGCCAATTCTTAGGCGCATTCTGTGGCGGTATGCTCGGCGGGGGGGCGTTCCAATTAGTTGGCGCCGTGGGCGTGTTTATCGTCGCGCTGGTATTGATGGGCGTTTGGTTATTATTGACCCTAGGGATGAAAAATCCTGTGCTGCTTAAGAGTTACACCTTAGAAGCCGCCGTGAAAGATAAGGCCCAAGCGCGGGATATGGCGTCGCAGCTGTCACAATTGATGGGTGTGGTCGAAGCGATTGTGGTGCTAGACGAAAAAGTGGCCTACTTAAAGGTTGATGAGCATTTCGATTTAAGAGAAGCCCGAGCTGTGTTAGGCTCTGCTCAATAATATGTGTTATTGCCGCGAGTTTTAGGGAAGCGGATTTTCCCTTGCGGCAACAATTATAAACAACATACTGAATTAATAGATTATTTAAAGAATCGCAGGAGATTTCAATGGCCAGTCGTGGTGTTAACAAGGTAATTTTGGTTGGCAATTTGGGACAAGATCCAGAAGTACGTTACATGCCAAACGGTAACGCAGTCGCTAACATCACAGTAGCGACCAGCGAATCGTGGAAAGACCAACAAGGTCAACAGCAAGAGCGTACTGAATGGCACCGTGTGGTTCTGTTTGGCAAGTTGGCTGAAATTACGGGTGAGTACCTGCGTAAAGGTTCACAGGTTTACCTCGAAGGTAAACTGCAGACGCGTAAGTGGAAAGATCAAAGCGGTCAAGATCGTTACAGCACTGAAGTGGTTATCGACCAAAGCGGTAGCATGCAAATGTTAGGTGGTCGCAATCAAGGCCAAAGTCAAGGTGCTCCTATGGGTGGCATGCAACAAAACGCGGGTTACCAAGCAGCACCGGCTCAAACTGCGCCAGCGCAAAACCAATACGCGCCAGCACAGCAAAGTTACCAAGCACCCGCACAGCAGCCACAATCTGGCTACAATCAGCAGCCAGCTCAGCAAAGCTATGGCCAGCAACAGCAATCCCATGCTCAGCCACAGCAAGGTGGTTATGCGCCTAAGCCTGCTGCTCCAGCGTATCAAGCACCAGCGGCACCTGCACAACGTCCTGCGCCACAGCCACAACAAAACTTTACCCCAGATTTGGATGATGGTTGGGACGACGATATCCCGTTTTAAGCTTGATTATCTAGCATAGTGCTAAGATTCAAACACAAGGCCCCGTTTACGGGGCTTTGTTTTAATTGCGATTTTTCCGTTGATAGCAAAACGTTGAGTTGCTTTCAAACCATTTACAGGATGTAGATATGGAACCATTTTTTGAGTTGGATGCTTTCTATCACAGGGATGTTTATTTTGTGTATTCGGAGCAGAATGAGCAGCCCTATATTGATAGTTTTACTAAGCCTTTTAATGGTATAACGCCCCTTTACTATGAGGTGGATGTGCTTGATGAGGCAATTACCCAGTACGACATTTTGCCTACCATAGGCCTTCCCCTTGTCAGCTCATTATTTGTCGAGCAATTTAGTGCAGTTAGCGACAAAGAAGTCCAGTTTATCCCTGCTGAAATTCGTGATAACAGCGGAGACATCAATCATCAATTTTATGCGATGAAGGTGCTTAAGCGTTTCGCTTGTATCGATATGAATCGCTCGCAAGTCAGTTATCGCCGCTATGGTGAATGTCAGTCACTCCAAATCCAGACTTTAGTGATTGATGCCAGCAAGGTGGAGGGAGCGTCGATATTTTCGCTACAGGAAAAACTGGCTTATATCATAGTGAATCAAACTATTCGCGATCTGTGTCAGCCGCTTCGGGGCGTAGAGTGTTTGCCGCTGGACGAGGCATTTGGTTCGAGATTTTGGTGAGATTATTTCTAAAGATATTTTGCTAAATATCAAGGTGATAATTGCTTTTGGTACGGTGTAAGGTATTGATTTTGTGACTTAAAGCCTTTTAGCGGCTATAGTAAAAAGTCAATTTATCAGTACTGAGGTAAGCATTTTATCCGGTTAATGAACCCAATTGGGGGGATAAAATGAATTTTTATGAATCATTTCAAGCGAATCCAGTTTAAACACCTGTGGCTATGGCTGCTATTTATCAGCGTGGCCTTACCCTTAAGGGCGGTTGAAGCGCCTTTGTGGCCTGAGTCTGCCGATTTACCCTTAAGTCAACGCGTGCACACAGGCACCCTGACTAATGGGTTGCACTATCTGTTGGTAAACAACAAAACTCCCGAACAGGCCGTTATCGTCCGTATGCGGGTCGATGTGGGATCTGTGATGGAAACGGATGCCGAGCAAGGTCTGGTGCATTTTTTAGAGCATATGGCATTTAATGGCTCTACCGGGCTCGCGGCGGGGGAGATGATCCCAACCTTACAACGCTTAGGCTTAAGTTTTGGGGCCGATACCAATGCGGTGACTGAATTCCAGCAGACGGTTTACCAGTTTAATCTACCGAGCAATAGCCAAGATAAAGTCGATACCGCTTTGTTTTTAATGCGCGAAATCGCTGGTAATCTGTTGCTTGATCCCGCGCTTATCGAGCGTGAAAAGGCCGTGGTCTTGTCTGAACTGCGTGAGCGTAGCAGCGCCGATTTAGAAAACTATCGCCACCAGTTAGCCTTTTTAATGCCGCAAACAGTGCTGTCGCAGCGCTTCCCCGTGGGGGAGGCGACGAGCATTAAAAATGCGAACCGTGAAAAGTTATTATCCCTCTATCAACGTTTTTACACGCCGTCCCGCACAACCTTAATTGTGGTGGGCGATATTGATGTCGGTCGTATCGAGCAAAAGATCAAACAGCAATTTACCGACTGGCAAGCTGCGCCGCAGGCCGCAGGGGTAAAAGCGCAATCTATCGGTGTGGTACAAGCCAAATCTAAGATAGAGGCGAGCGCCTTCTTCGATCCAAGCCTGCAAACCTCGGTTTCTCTGGGGTTGTTAAAGCCTCAACAGCCTAAAGCCGATACCATTGCCCAGCGAGAGCAGGAGATTTTATTAGAGCTTGCCCATGGCATTTTATACCGCCGCCTAGAATCGCAATTACTCCACAGCCAAGGCCTGTACGGCATTAATCTGCAAATTGGCCCCGAGTATGGTATTGCCTACGGCACTCAAATGACGCTGGGCACGCAGGAAAACAACTGGCAACAGGGTATTACGCTATTGGAGCAAACCCTGCGTCAGGCGCTTGAATTTGGCTTTAGCCAACAGGAAATCGACCAACAACTTAAACGAATGCATAAGGGTTATCAGCTCAATGCTGCAGGTAGTAACACTATTCACAGCGTGAACATTGCCGAAAGCCTAGTGAATGCCGTAGCGAGCAGACGGGTGCCCGTCGAGCCTGAGTGGCAATTGGCATTGTTTGAGACACTGATGCCGAGTATCACGCCGCAAAAACTGCAGCAGTTGTTTAAACAGACTTGGAATGGCACGCCTTATTTGTATTTAACCAGCAATAAGCCCATTGATAATGCTGAAAAACAACTATTAGCCGCCTACAACGCGAGTCAAAAGCAAGCGGTAAAAGCGCCTGAAACCAAAGCTATTGCCGAGTTTGCCTATAGTCAATTTGGTGAGCCGGGGCAGATTGTTGCCGATCAGCGTGATGCCACAACTGGGATCCGTAAGATACAGTTTGCCAATGGTGTACGCCTTAATATCAAGCCAACGGATTTTAATCAGGGCGTGGCGTTAGTGAGCTTAAACATAGGTTTTGGCGAGGTGCCATTCCCCGAGTTAGACGGTTTGTCCTATCTGTTTAACAGCGCCTTTGTGCAGGGCGGCTTAGGCTTACATGACTGGGACAGCATGCGCGATATTTTTGCTGGCCAAGATATCTCGGTGAGTTTGAGTCTGCGTGAGCAGAGTTTTGGTGGCGAGATCAGCACCAATGCTGCCGAGCTTCGCACTCAATTAGGCGTGCTGACGGCATACTTAGTCGACCCAGGTATGGATAAGCAAGCCGAGCAGTTATTCCGTGAGCAAGTGATTGCCGAGCAGCAGAGTATTCATAGCAATCCGCAACTGGAGTTTTCGAACCAGTTTGCCCGTATTGCTCATAATGGGGATAAACGCTATGGCTATGGTAATCCAGAGGAAATCCTCAAGCGTCAGTTTGCTGAGCTTGCGCCTAGCTTCCATTCTGCCGTTCAGCAGGGGGCGATTGAACTGGCAATTGCGGGCGATGTGAATGAAGACAAAGCGATTGCTGAAGTGGCGCAAACCTTAGGAGCCATTGCCCGTCAGCCTATCCCTAAGGGGCAGACGATTGTACCCGTGTTTCCCAAAGTGCCCGCACACATGAGCCTGATGCATTATGGTCAGGTCGATATGGCGGCGCTGGCGCAGGTGTGGCCAACCACGGATATGAGCAATCTTCGTGAGCAGATTGGTTTAGGCTTACTCGAACAGGTTTTGAGTATTTTGCTGACCGAGAATGTGCGTGAAAAAGCCGGCGCGAGTTATTCTCCTTCGGCATTCTCATATAATGATTTAAATCCAACGGGTTATGGCTATCTTGGCTTATTTAGCGTCACAACTAAGACCATGTTGCCTGAGGTGGCTCAGTATTACGCCGCCGCGGTGAAGCAAGTCCAAGCGCCAGCGGGGATCAGTGAGGATTTACTCAATCGCGCCCGCCAACCTGTGTTGGAGTGGATGCAGATGGCGCCGCAAAATAACAACTTTTGGCTCGATTTAGCCTCAACCGCCCAAAGCCAACCGGATCGTTTTGCGGGCTTTAACCAACGATTGGTGCTGGTACAACAGATCACGCCCGCCGAGTTAAGCCAATTGGCGCAGAAATACCTCAAGGATGATAAACGCTTAACCATCGAAACCTTACCTGCACCCGCCACGGCGCAGTAATGAGCCAAGGTTTGGCGCCATAAAGCCTTATGATTTTTAGGCGCTAAGCCGTGGCATCTTGTGGTTATCGAATCTAAGTCGCTTCTTAAACCAATCAGCCCCTGTCATCTCAGTATCACGGGGGCTTTTTTATTGAGTCGGTTTTAGCATCTGCAATATCGATTTGTGTCATTAACATGTCGATGATCAATGCGAGGTGTAGAACAACCTCTTGTGGGGATTTTCGCCTAAATGCGACTCTCGCCAGCCGATGCGATGGAGGTGAACTGTAGTGGCGACAGGGCAATTTGTATCAAAAAATCCTGCTAAAAATGTGATTTGTATCAACTTTGGTGTTGTTGCTGAAATGTTTGTTAAGTGTTTGAGTTTGTGAAATATTTGTTTGAGTTTTAAGTGGAAATTGCCGTTGTTGTCATTGTATAACTGCGTAGACTGAACTGAATTTTTTGTCTGCTAATGAGGGATACGATGCTCAACAATAAACTAAAAGGATTCGCGGTTTTAACCTTCGCCTGTTTGGGCGTGACCGCTTGTGGTGGCTCCGATAACAATAAAGACGAGGATACCTCGAAGACCGATACCTATGTGCAATTTTACAATGCCTCTGTGGGGAGCACGGCAACGGCACTGAAAATTGGCGATAAAACCTATGAGAGTGTGAATTACGCCGATGCCATGCCAAGGTTCACGTCGACACCCGGCGTGAGTGCCGTCGAGGTAATGGGTAAGGATGCGTCGAACAAAGATATCTCGCTCTATAAAGAGGATATCGATTTAAAAACCGCAACGGATCACTTCTTCGTCTTACATGGGGATTTTGCCTCGCCATCGCTGCTGAATATCAATTACTCGCGCACTGAGTTAGATAAGCAAAATGCCGAAGCGGACAAGAGCAAAATGCAATTATTGATCGCCCATACGGCGATGGATGCGCCTGCCTACGATGCCTATATTGCCAAAGCCGATCAAAGCTTTGCCGATGCGGTGATGCTAGGCAGTGTCGCCTACGGTGAAGTTTCGACACCGCAGATTTTAGACACTGGGGATTACAAGGTTTACCTCGCCCCCGCGGGAACCACTAACGTGAGCTACACCACGGCAAGCATTAACTTTAAGACTAAGGTGCCCTATAAGTTGATTTTACGGGAAAGCTTTGGTGCTTCGGATGCCAAAATCAGCTTAGATAGCGTGGATTCGACCACCAATGTGCGTAACCATGTAGCCCTCGAAAGCAGCGTCGATTTTAGGGTATTCAATGGTTTAGCAACACACAATGTCGATGTCAAAGTCGTGAGCAACAAGCAAGAAGCCCTATTTAGCAATGTGGCTCCCTTTGGCGTGACTGCTTATCAAGGCGCTGAGTTTAATGACTTTGGTGTGAGCGTGTTTGACCATACTAGCCAAGCTAAACTGCTCGATAATGTGCTGATTACCCTTAATCAGGACGAGATCAAAACCATCTTTATCTACGAACAAGCCACCGAAGAAGGTAGCCAAGTGAAAGCGATGGAGATGAAGCAAACGCAAACGCCGAGTCCCTACAGCTTCAAGTTTGATATCGTCAGTTTTGCCGACAAGAGTAACCTGACGCTGTACTTCTTAAAGGCGAACGACACCATTGAAACCGCAGCCTATAAGATCAGTGCGGTTAACCCTACGGCGCCGCAGTCCTTAGTGGTGCCAAAAGGTGAGTATTTTATCAAGGTGATTGCGGTAGAAAATGGCACTAAGACAGTGGTTTATGCATCAGAGATGATGGATTTTAATAACGAAGATAATGTCACTATGGTGCTGAATAAGGACGCTTCAACCAGCTTTGGCTATAACCTCGTTAAGCTTTAATCGCTAAATAGATTGGGCAATAAAAAAGCACTACCTAGGTAGTGCTTTTTCGTCTTGACCGTCTTTATTCCGACAGTTTTAGCTCTTGGCCAGGCTTAATAATGCTCTTGGCATTGAGCTGGTTCCACTTCATTAAATCCGCGAGCTTCACTTTGTTTTTGCGCGCGATTTTATCTAACGAGTCACCGGACTTTACCTTGTATGTGCTGGCTTTCGCGGCGGGCTTGTCAGCGGTTTTACTGCTGGTTTTAGCCTTAGCCGATTGAGATGTTGTTTGAGCTTTGCTCTGTTTTGGCGTCTCGGTCGAGGCGTTATCTTCGCTTGTCATCGGTGTTAACAGGGTTAATTCTTGACCGATTTTAATTCTATCGGAGCTGAGGTTGTTTGCCTGCTTTAACTCTTTGACTGAGATATCAAATTTCGCTGCAATTGTGCCTAGGCTATCGCCGGATTTCACAATATAGCTTTGGCTGTCGTAATGTTTTTGCGCGGACAGCTGGTGCTGATTCTCTTGATATTGGCCGATGTTTTCAATCGGCAGGGCGATTTGGTATTTGCCCTTACTTGGGATCACGCTTTGGCGATAACCAGGGTTATAGGTTTTAAACTCCGCCTTAGTGAGTCCCGCGGCATTGGCGATTTGGCTGAGTTCAACGCCGTTAGGTGCAGGTAAACGCTCCAAAAATGGGCGGTTGGCAATCGGCATTACTTTGAGATTGTAATGGCTAGGTGCGCGGATAATTTGAATAAAGGCCAGCCATTTAGGTACGGTTTGCACTTGGCGAGCAGGAATATTCAGCGACCAGAAATCCGTGGGTTTGCCTTTAGCTTTGTTTCTATCGATAGCGGCTTTGATCACTAGCTCGCCGCTGTTATAACCCGCAACGGCGTTGATCCAGTCGTTACCTAAGGTGTCGTGCAAGTGCTGTAAATAGTCGAGCACGGCATCGGTCGAGGCCAGTGCATCTTTACGGCCATCGTAGGCCGAGTTGATGGTCAGGCCAAAATTACGTCCCGTCGCAGGGATCATTTGCCAGAGTCCGGCGGGGCCATTTGCCTGAGCGAGCGGGTTATAACCACTCTCAACAATCGGCAGGAGTGCCAGTTCGAGCGGCATGTTGCGGGCTTCGAGTTGGCTGACAATATAGTATAAAAATGGCTCGGCGCGCTGGGTCACCTGAGTCATAAACTTTTGTTTATCATCGAAAAAGTTACGCTGTTTGCGGACTTCGGCATCGTCATGCACATCAATGGTGCGGGCGTGTTGAATTTTTTCCCACACATCGGCGTAACGCTCGTCGATAACTTCCGTTTCAACATGCTGAGGTTGTGCTGTCTCTTCACTATTGCTCTGGGCGTCAGGCATGGTTGCAGCATATTCCGTAGGCGACGTTTGCGCCGACGTGGTTGCGCAGCCGCTGAGCTGGCCCATCAAGATGGCGACCACGAGCGCAGCTAAGGCATGGGGTTGGCGAAAGGTTTTCCGCATGATTGTCCTGTAATCTGTGATGACTTGGTATTCCATGATTTGGCACATGCTAATCTGTTTTCGCATTTGTGAATAGCTTTGCTTAAAATTTGACCGCGTTAGTTACGTTTAGCTTTGGCGCTAAATACGCTAAGATAGCGGCGTTTTTTTATTGCAGTGGATGAGAGAGTGCAGACGTTAGCGCAGTTAAAAGCGGGACAATTACAAGGGGTTACCCGTTTACAGTTGGTTGAAAATTTAACCGAGTTTCCGCGGGAGATCTTCGATTTAGCCGATACCCTTGAGATCCTCGACTTATCCAATAACCAGCTCAGTTCACTGCCTGAAGATTTACATCGCTTAACTCAGTTGAAGATCTTGTTTGCTTCCAATAACCGCTTTGAAGTGTTGCCCGAAGTGTTAGGTCAGTGCCCTAAACTGGAGATGATTGGCTTTAAGGCGAATCAAATTCGTTCGGTTCCTGAGGCGTCATTGCCCTTGCATACCCGCTGGTTGATCTTAACGGATAACCAAATAACCGCCTTGCCCGAACGTATGGGGCAATTGTATCGCCTGCAAAAATTAGCCTTAGCGGGCAATCGGTTAACCTCGCTGCCAGCATCCATGGCCCAATGCCATAACCTAGAGCTAGTGCGTTTATCGGCAAATGCTTTAGCCGCGCTGCCGAATTGGTTGCTTAAGCTGCCTAAACTCACTTGGCTGGCGTTTGCGGGCAATCCCTTTAGCCATACGCTAGTCGACCCCCATGCCGATGTGGCCAGTGTACCCAATGTGTCATTAGCGGATATTGCCCTCGGTGACAAATTGGGTGAGGGCGCCTCGGGTATTATTTATCAGGGGCGTTGGTTAAATCCTGCGATGGTTGCCACCACGGGGACTGAGCAGATCGCGGTTAAGCTATTTAAGGGTGAGGTGACCAGTGACGGTTACCCTGCCGATGAATTGGATTGTTGTTTAACCACGGGCGAGCATCCAAATCTCATCAAGGTTTTAGCGCATATCAGCCAGAAGGATCAGCTAGGGCTAGTGATGGCGTTAATCCCCCAAGGATTTTCTAACTTAGGCTTACCGCCCTCCCTCGAAACCTGCACCCGCGATACTTTTAAGGCGGGCAGCGAATTCAGCCTTAACGGCATAGTTAAGATAGCCTTGCAGTTGGCCGAGACTCTCGCGCATATGCACGCCCAGCAAATCAGCCATGGGGATGTGTATGCGCACAATATGATGATTAATCCGCAGATGGCGCTATTGTTCGGTGACTTTGGTGCTGCTTCAAACTTGGCCAAACTATCCCAATCAGAGCGAGAGGCGATGGAGGCCATAGAGGTGCGGGCTCTAGGTTGTTTGATTGATGATTTGTTGCCCTTCGCTAATCGTTTTGAGGACGAGGGGCTGCACGCACAGCTGCTGCAGTTAAAAGAGCAATGTATGCAGGCCGACTTCGCAAGTCGCCCACGTTTTAGTGAGGTGGCCAAGGCATTAGCGGCACTGACCTAAGCTCACACGGGTGTTATGCCTAAAATAACAAGGGTGGTTCCATTGGTGAAAACCGATGTAGAGACATTAAAGCAAGGGCGATGGTATCTCATCAGCAATGGAGAACTGGCATTATGAGGTTGGTTCCTAAAGTAGCAGTGCTCGGGCAGGGCCTGACCCTGGGCCTCATCTTGAGTTTGAGCCTGCTGAACTCTGCGCCAGCTTGGGCGGGCTGGTGGGATAACCTGTGGCTACAGGAGTTACCCGTCGACCAAACTAAGCCGCCAAAGACTGCGCAACGCTTCGAGTTTACGGGAACCTTACCCGCCCACACCCAGCTCGAATTAGTTGGCTATTACACTTCCTCTACATGTACCCGCAAAGAAATCCGTTTCCCAAATGGTGATATTGCCAACCCCTATCGCGCCACGCTGAATAAGAGTTCGGTTTTGCGACAGACCCTTGATACGACCGACAATGCCAAACCTTTTAACCTGACGTTAGCCCTGCAAGGGGGCGGAGATTGCGATTGGCAATTGGAGGATTTAGTTCTCGATCTTACCCTGCAGCCAAGTCATCCCATCTGGCAAAAGGTTAAGTCATTAAAAGATGGCTATTTACATACGTCACCGCTATTAACATCGAGCGGACCTGTGACCAAAGCCTCGCCCCATGATGGCTTTTATTTGAGTCAGGAGCTGACTATCGAGCCCGTGCTTGCTGGCAGCGAAGAAGATACCAATCTGGTTGCGGCGTTGCCGCTTAGCCTCAATCCCGTGTATTACCCTGTGGTGATTTACAGCCCCAAGACCGACAGCCCCTTTGAGGTAAAGCTTAAGAGTAATCTGCAATCGAGTAGCCGTTTATGGTCAAGCGCGGCGACACAAATGGTGCGATTCGATAAACAGCCAGTGCTGCGGGTGCAGTTTAATCCCGAAATTCTGCCAGATTATCAAGTGAATGTATGGCGTCAGCCTGAGCATATCTCCGTCCATTATCCCGATGGCACAGAGTATCGTTATCCGCGCGGGGACGTTCATCTCTATGCCTATGGTAAGCCTGAATCTATGCTCAATACCTTAAGTGGGAGTAGCAAGGCCGAAGATAAGCGATTGTTAGCACATATCTATTGGGCTGGTCATGCGCTGGCGAAGGATGAAGAAAAAGCGCGCAAATACTACCGAGAGGCGGCCGAGGGCGATGACTTGATTGCGATTCAGTGGATGCAATCACAGGCAGCCTATGCGGGCGAGGTTGAGCAGAGCCGTTATTGGCTACAACGCGCGGCAAGGCTTGGGGATGTCGAGGCCAAGTTGGAACTGATTCGTCAGCCATTTGAGACCATACTGCAAGGCAAACCGAATACGGCCGAGGCGAAAAGCGTCCAAGACAGCGCTTGGAAGCAGTTAAATCAGTTGGTTAATCAAGGTGTTCCCGAGGCCATGAGTATGATGGCGCTGTACCAAGCATTGCCTTGGTCGCCCTACCATGATGCAACGGCAGCGTTAACTCACTATCGTATGAGCGTGCAGGCTGATCCAGCCTTAGCCCATAGCGCCGCCAGTGATTACTATTATTTGCTCGAGGATTTTGAACAAAGCCAAGAGTTTTGGCAGATTGCCGCCGAGCGCGACCTCTATGTTGTCGCTGAATATGCGGATATTCTGTTAAAACCCGACACGCGTGATGCGCATCAAGCGCGCATCTGGCTCGAAAAAGTGGTTTCGCAGGGCGATAAACAAAGCATGCAGCGGGATGTGTTGGGGCGTGCCTATTTTCAGCTTGCGAGCCTACTCGATACGGGCGAAGGTGGCAGCGTTGAGCCAGAGCGCGCCCTTGCGCTCTATCAGCACAGCATTGAACTGGCTAAATCCTTTACGAATGATTACGAAGCTAAGGCCAAGGCAAGAGTACAAGCGCTTGAAAAGCTTTGAGAGTCATGCCAGTTTTAGTGTTTGAACTTGGGATAGTCTAGCCCTATCGTCGCTATGATTATCGATTTATCCCCATATCCAACTATGCCTGAAATGGCTGCTAACCAGCAGTGAAGACCGCCTTGTTAGCGGCAGTACTCTGTATTCTCCTAGGAGCACGTTATGTCCGAATTACCCCATGATTACACGCATATTTATCTTGAGCAGCCCGGCGAGCCTGAGGTGATGCAGCTGACACGCTCGCCATTGCCCGTACCGAGTGCTGGCCAAGTCTTGATTCGTAACCGCGCAGCCGGGGTGAATGGACCCGATATCAAACAAAGGATGGGAATGTATCCACCACCACCTGGGGCCTCGCCGATTATTGGGCTGGAAGTCGCGGGGGAGATCTGTGCCTTAGGCGACGGCGTGACCCAATGGCAGTTAGGAGATAAGGTTTGCGCCTTAGTGCCCGGCGGTGGCTACGGCGAGTACACCTTAACCTATGCCGAGCATTGTTTACCTATTCCACAGGGCTTTTCTGAGCTGCAAGCGGCGGCGCTGCCCGAAACCTTTTTCACTGTGTGGGGCAACCTCTTTATGCGCGCGGGACTCAAGGCGGGTGAAACCGTGTTGATCCACGGTGGTTCGGGTGGCATTGGCAGCACGGCGATTTCACTCGCCAAGCATCTTGGTGCGACCGTGATTGCGACCACGGGGCAGGATGCTAAGCGCGACTATTGCGCCGGATTAGGCGCCCATCTGGTGGTGAACTACAACACCCAGAACTTCGTGGAAGAAGTCATGGCCTTTACTCAAGGCAAAGGCGTCAATGTGGTGTTTGATATTGCTGGTGGCGACTTTATCAACTTGAATCTTCAAGCATTAGCGCTAGATGGCCGCATGGTGTCAGTGTCGACCCAACGTAGCGGTAAGGCAGAGGTGAACATTCTGCAGTTGATGGCCAAACGTATTGTGTGGACAGGGTCAACCTTAAGACCGCAGAGCGTTGCGGCAAAAGCCGAAATCGCCAAGCAATTACGTGAGCAGGTTTGGCCTTTGCTCGATAGCCAGCAAATCGTGCCGCATATCTGTGCCACCTTTCCACTGGCCGAGGCGGCCAAGGCCCATGCGCTGATGCAGTCGGGAGAACATAGAGGCAAAGTTGTATTAACCTTGTGATCCCGCCTGGCTACATCTGCGTAAACGCACTCGCCTCAATCCTTTGATGGAGGCGGGCTGCCGAATTAAAACTTGCTGTGATGTTTTTTTAGACTAAAGTCGTTAATGACAAAATTTTTTAGAGACTTTGGCCGAAATTAATGCGTAATAAGTGAAAATTTCATGGTATGAGGCATTGATTATCGGAAATATTCTGTAAAAATACCCAGTTGAAAACGTCAGAGACTTTCCGGCGCGATTCGTGGATCAAAGCAAGCGACGCTTCGCTTATTCAGACTAAAAAACTCATAGTGTATGTGTTGATTTAAGGGTATTGGCATATATGTATAACACAGCAAAGAAACAGGTTTGGTATGGTGAGCTGAGAACATCGAAGGGCACCGCGATTGTCGTCCATGACAACCAGCTGCCAGAGGCTTCCCCTGGACGAATCTACCTCTACAATACCGAACGTGATGCTATTGTTGAGTATGTAGAAGACATCGTAAAAGTGAACCTACATGACTTAGATGATGCAGCGGTAAAAGCGGCTGAAGCTAAGTTTAGCGGCGCATGGAAAGCAGCTCGAGCTCAATTTATGGGCAAGCATCAAGCTCGCATCGACCTGAACAATGTGAAAGATTCAGGCCCTGTTCGTAAGGCTAAAGCTGAAGTTGAGCCTGAAATTGAAACCGATGCCATTGGCGCCGATTTTGATGAAGATTGGGGCGATGATTTCGACGATTAACACTGAGTTTGCCTAGGGCAAATTTGGTTAGGGTAAGGAATAAATCACTTTATTCCTTACCGGCTTTTCCTTCCTTTATTCGAAAAACCTATCCCAAAACGCATTCATTTTAGCCTTCAATATCAAATTGATAGCGGCTGATATGATGGTAGATTTTCCCCGGTACTAACCAAGCGTCATCACCCAGTAGGGGTTGATTAGGCGAGTCAGGTAATTTTTGCGGTTCAATACACACGCCCTGATAGGCGTTCAAACTTTGTTGGTTTCGCCCTAGGGTTCCCGCTAAAAAGTTAGCGCAGTAGAGCTGCACGCCGGGCTGATTGGTAAAGACTGTCATGGCGCGACCACTGACGGGGCTTGATAGACAGCCAAAGCGGCGCAGTGAATTATCGGGATTGTCCAAGAGATAACAATGATCATAACCTTGGGTGCTGGCCAGCGCCGGATCTTGGAGTTTGTCCCCTAGAGTAACGCCCTGAGTTAAATCGAAAATACTGTTTTTGACCTCGGCAATCCCCGTAGGCACGCCCACCTCATTCATGGTGAGGTAGCGCGTCGCATCGATTTGCATCCGATGTTGATGATTATTCGGCAGTCCATCGAGGTTGAAGTAGGAATGCTGCGTCAGACTGACGGGGCAAGGTTTATCCACCGAGGCGAGGATTTCCACATAGAGATTATTGGCTGCGAGGCGATAGTCTAACTGGACAGTGCAATTGCCGGGGAACCCCATGTCGCCATCAGGGCTGACTAACGATAAACGCACACCGTCGGGAAGTTGGCCTAAGTGCCAGTTTTTTCGATTAAAACCTTCGCGGCCGCCGTGCAAGCAGTTGCTGGCCTGATTGATATCCAGTTGATATTCATGCCCTTGATATTGCATCTTGCCCATCGCAATTCGGTTGGCAAAGCGCCCTGCGATAGCGCCAAGGTGGGCGTTTTGGGTTAGATAATCTTCGGCACTGTCGCAGCCAAGCACGATATTGGCGCGTTGGCCCTGTTTATCGGGCGTCCAAAGTGAGCGAATAATGCCACCTAAGCTGAGCACTTCTAAGGCGATGATGCCATTGTCTATCCGCACACGTTCGATTTCACCGCCGCGGGGATCGGTCCAAGGATCTAGTACACTGAAACGCACCATTTAGCTTCCCTCTAATGTGATTTAACCGCTTGATTTTGCCTCTTAAAAACAACAAATACCATAGGATTCAAGGTTGAATTCGTATGGTATTTGTCTGGAAGAATGGATTGAGCGTGATTGACGGACTAGCTGTCGATGCGCCCCGCGCCCGCACTCGCCGAGCAGAGATACACAGTGGCATCGATTCCGGTCTGCTCATAAAATGCATGCTCGACCGCCGAGACTACGGCATCGGTGAGTTCGTGATCCACTAAGGCGACAACACAACCGTCGGTCATGCGAATGCCGCCACGCTCTCCAATCACTTGGCCGACTATGTCCACCAAAGTGTCAAATTCGGGCAGTGTCACCTCAAAATCATCCCGCAGGGATTGATGGGACTGTGCCATTAACAAACTGAATTTAGATAGATTATTTTGCTCTAGCGCCCGAGCAGCACTCTGAGTGCGTTTGTTTTCGGTGACGACGTGTTTGGCACGGTGATACAGGGTGTCATCCAATTGATCTTTAGCACTTTCGAGCTGGCGCAGGTCGAGGTGGCGCAGGGCATCGAGACCAAAAAAGTCGGCAGCCTGTGCGCATTCTTCGCGGCGTTGTTGATTTATCGCCGCCAGACGTTGTTTCTCGATATGGGCATCGATAATGATAAGGCTGAGGTTTTCAGGGATCGCAATAGGCTCGCTATCCAGATCCAGACAATCGATGAGTAAGGCATGATCCGGTTCGCCCATGGCGCAGATCATATGATCCATAATGCTGCAAGCCGATGAGACATAACGATATTCACCGCGCTGAGCGAGTTGTGCTACCGCCATAGGAGATAAATGCAGTTGGCTGCTGTCGCTAATGGCGGTGCCAAAAGCGACGACTAAGGCGCCGGAGGAAGACAGACCCGCAGCTAATGGCACATCGCCGACAACCGCTAAGTCTAACCCTTTGGCGATAAGCCCAGTGTTGGCCATGGCCACCGTTAGGCCTTTGAGATAATTGACCCAACCATCTTCGGGATTGATTTCGGTGTCTTTACCGAAACTCCATTCTTTGATTTGTCCCGAAAAGGCGTCGGCAACGGCGCGAAACTTATTGTCCTCTCGACGCTTAACGGCAATCACAGTATGAAAATTAATGGCGGCGGGCAACACGAAGCCGTCGTTGTAATCCGTATATTCACCGATCAAATTAACCCGACCTGGGGCTTGGTATAAATCATCGGCTTTAGTGCCAAAGGTTTGGACAAATAACTTAGTGGCGCGCTGCGCAGGGTTCGACATGCTGAGAAGACTTCCAAAAAAGCTGAGCTAAATTGCGTTCTTGTCTTCGATTTATATCACGACTAACTCGGCCTTGTAACTGAGATTTTGTAGGGTATAGACGATAGTCTCGTTAGGGAAAATCGATACAGAACAAGCAACCGATTAGTTCTGTCTGGCGAATCACTGCAATTAGTTGATTTTGATTGTTTTTAACATTTTAAGGGGAGAGATAAGTTGGCTCAGGAGGTTTAATTTCCTGAGCCAACATCAGCCTAAATAAGATGATTTTTATTCAAGGCTAGATTAGACAGAGCCAGAGGTCGCGTTAGCGTTAATTGGTGACTTGTCGGCATTGGCTTCGGCCTCTGCGCGGGTTTCTGAATCGGGTAATAATTCATGGATCACATGATCGACAAAACCCGCACCCGCCGCTTCGTACAAGTTATACACGCTGTGTACGCCAGAGGTTCTCAGCGAGGCGGCATCATCGCCGTATTGTACGATGGCGCTGAGTTTACCCTGATAGTTCAGCTTCTTAAGCTGCTCAACGGCGAACAGATTTCCCGCATGGTGCGGCATGGCCAGCAGCACTAACTCAAGATTTGGCGCTCTATCGAGCTTTTCCCAAAAGTCGGTATCCGCGGCATCGCCTTGCACGACGTTGCGGCCATTGGCACGGTGCAAATCCACCAGTTCCTGCTTGTGTTCAATCCCGAGGATTTCACCATCGAAACGCGCGCGCAGTTCGTCGTAGGCACCGCTACCAATGCGGCCCATACCTAAGATCAAGAAGCGGGGATTACCAATGGCAATTGGTCTGTCTTCTGGGTGCAACGGGGGCTTCTCGAGTCGAATCAGACGTTGTTGGAAGCGTTGATAAATATTGCCTACGGTAGCGTTGAGTGGCGCCGCAAATAAGAAGCTGAAACTTAAGGCGACCGCGATAATCACCAGCCATTGTGGTGGTAGCCAACCTTTGCTGGTGGCAACGGCGGCCACGATAAGGCCGAACTCAGAGAAGTTACCTAAGTTGAATGAGGCCAGCATAGAGGTGCGTGAACGCAGCTTGAATCGTGTCAGTAAGTAGACGAATAACAGGATTTTTAACGGCACTAACAGCACTAATAAGGCCGCGAGTACCACATCGGATACCGTGGGTAAGCCGTTGAGGCCAATGGTTAAGAAGAAGGCGACAAGGAAGAGTTCTTTAAAGTAGAACAAGGATTTAGCCAGCTCAGAGGCCTTTTTATGCCCCGCGAGTAAAATCCCGATGATCAGTGCGCCGAGATCCGGTTTGAGGCCGACGGATTCAAATAACCAAGCGCCGACAACCAGCGCCATCACTAATCCAAATAGCACTAAGAGTTCGCCGTGACCAACACGGTCGAAGGCTTTGTAAATCAGCGGTTTTGCCAGAGGCAACAGCAATAATGCCAGCGCCCAGACAGACGGAATGGCACCCTTGGAAATAGTTAAGAAAACGACGGCAAAAATATCCTGCATAATCAGGATACCAATGGCGACACGGCCATAGAGGGACTGCACATCGCCTTTATCTTCCAATACCTTAATCGCGAACACCGTACTGGAGAAGCTGAGCGCAAAGGCGATTAATGACAGCTGTGCCACGCTCAAACCGTCGAGCTGGCTTAAGCCAATCAGGCCGAGGATTTTGAGGATGGGAATAAACAGCACCATGGAGAGCACTAAATGTATGCTCGACCCGGCCCAGACTTCGGCCTTAAAGAGGCTACGGATATCCAGTTTAAGACCAATGGCAAAGAGTAATAAGGTGACCCCGAGGTTAGCGAGTTCTTGCAGCAGGGGCAGGCTTTCTTTCTCAATACCAAAAACAAAGAGTACAAAGCCTGCCACTAAGTAGCCGATCAGGGGAGGCAGCCCTATGCGGCTAACCAGCATGCCGCAGATAAGTGTAATGATGAGAATAGCCGGTTCCATAATGCTCCAATCTAAAAAGTCCACGTTAAACAGGGATTGTATAAGAAATCGATGACAGCGTGATAAAAAAGCGGACTTTTAATGAAAAAAGTCCGCTTTTTATTGGTTTGACGCTAAAACGGCGCAGAGATAAATTGGCGTTTTAGCTGAGATTATTTCACTAAGTGATCTAAATGGGCGGCAAATTCCTTCGGTCCCATAAAGCCAGTCACTCTTAAATCTTCCCTCTGCTCGCCTTGCTCGTTAAACATTAGCAGCGTCGGCAGGCCCAGTACGTTGTATTTCTCTAGCAATGCGACATCTATGGCATCGCTCTTAGTTACGTCGGCCTGTAATAACACTATCTTGTTCATCCGCACTAACACTTCGGCGTCCTTAAAGGTGATGGCCTCAAACTCTTTACAGGCCACACACCAATCGGCGTAGAGATCCAGCATCACAGGCTTACCCGCAGCGGTTGCGGCGGCGATTTCACGGTCTAAATCTTCAATAGATTTAATCCGTTTAAAGCCGTGCTCCTGCTCGGTTGTCGCCACAGTGCCCATTGGCGCATGAGTAAAGCCAAAGTGGCCCATGACCGCTTGGAAACCGTAGGAGAAACTGGCCAGCAGCGTGAGCGTCAGCAGCACTGAGCGCACGGTTTGCTTCCAGTTGAAGGCGCTGAGTTTGTTTTGGTGCATCAGATAACCGGTGAAGCTAATGCCCCAGAGCGACCAGAGCACATCGGAAACCACACCCGTCCAAATACGGCCAAGCATCACAATCGATACCGCAATCAGGAGGAAACCGAACACGGTTTTAATGATGTTCATCCAAGCGCCAGCGCGTGGCAGTAACTTACCACCCGAGGTGCCGATGATAAGTAGCGGCACACCCATACCCATGCTCAGCACGTAGAGCGCGAGGAAACCTTGCAATAAATCACCGGTTTGCGCCACATAGACTAAGGCGCCTGACAGCGGGGCCGTTGTACAAGGTGAGGCCACTAATCCCGAGATCACCCCCATCAAAAACACGCCTACTAAATTGCCGCCCTTTTGATTGTTGGAAATTGAGTTCATCTTCTCCTGCCAGCTAGAAGGCAGTTTGAGATCGTACAAACCGAACATGGATAAACTGAGTACAAAGAACAGGATAGCTAAAAAGATCAACACAGCGGGATGTTGCAGTGCCGCTTGATATTTCATCCCCGCGGAGGCAACGACTAGACCTAAAATCGAGTAGGTGATCGCCATACCCTGTACATAGGCCATCGACAGGGTGAAGGCCTTGGCAGTCGAGAGTTTTTGCCCTTGGCCGACAATAATGCCCGATAGGATCGGATACATAGGGAAGACGCAAGGCGTGAGCGCCAGACCAATCCCTAGGCCGAAGAAGATCACTAAGGTCCAGAGCAAACTGTCGTTAGACAGCATCTGGCTTAGGCTATCTTGCTGGGTAATAGGTTGGCTTGGTGCACTAGCTGTTTGCTTAACATCAGCTGTGGCGGCAGGTTCAGTCGTTTCGTTGTTGTCTGTGCCAGTCGCGATTTGCCCATCATTGGCCGCGACGGCTTTTAGGGTGACATCGCGCTTGGTCGGTGGATAACAGAGTTTACCCTCGGCGCAGCCCATAAAGGTCACGGTTAAGGTGCCGTTATCATCGGCTTGTTTCAGGCCAACGGGAATATCGATATAGGTGTAGTACACCTCTTGCTCACCGAAATATTCGTCGTTGTGGGGTTTGCCCTTTGGCAGATCTATGGTGCCAAGTTCGGCGCCATTGACACTAAACTTAAGCTTATCTCGGTACATGTAGTAGCCGTCGGCAATGACCCAATTGAGGGTGACCTTATTGCCTTCCTGCTTAAAATCGAAGGCAAAGGCTTGATCGACAGGCATTAACTCTGGCTCACTTTTTAGAAAACCGAAGCTATTGGCGAAGACATTGCTACTTTGAGTTAAGGGCGCAAGCAGCAGTAATGCGGTGAAGATAAAGCTAAGTAGTTTTTTCATGGCTGAGTGTTATCTTTTATCCAATCTAAATAGGCTGGTAGCCCGTGAGTGACGGGTACGGCAATAATTTCAGGCACTTGATAAGGGTGGAGTTGAAGCACAAGCTGTTCTAACTCGGCATAGCGGCTTTGTAAACATTTAATGTGTAAGCTAATTTCTTGCTCCTCACAGATTTTTCCTTCCCATGCATGCACTGAGCGGATCGGCGCCGAGATATGCACGCAAGCGGCGATGCGCGCTTCCACTAAGGCATGGGCGATGCGCTTTGCCTGAACTTCATCAGGGCAACTGGTGCTGACCACTAAATACTGAGCTTGCATGGTGTGAGGTATCGTCCCTTAACAATCTTAAACTTCGCTTAAGCCTATTAGGCTAAGCTACTTTACGTGCTTTTATGGTCTCATACATTAACCGGGTAACAAAAGAGTGAGCTAAATATCAGAAGTTTCACTCCCTTACCGACAGCGCCAGCCAAGAGACTTGAATTAAGACCGGATAGCCCCCATTTAGTTTTCAAGTAAGCGAGATAAATCTGAGGTCGGTATGTTTTTAATCCTGTTTTTATTATTTGTGCTGATCCCAGTTATCGAACTGTCAGTGTTAATTCGCGTGGGCGAGGTGCTCGGCACTTGGACCACTATTGGTCTGGTGTTATTTACCGCCGTGTTGGGTGTGTCCCTCGTGCGTAGCCAAGGGCTGAGCACGCTGATGCAAGTGCAGCAAAAACTCACGCGAGGCGAGGCGCCAGGGCAGGAAATTGTCGAAGGCATGATGTTAGCCATGGCGGGTGTATTGCTGGTTATCCCTGGCTTTGTGACTGATTTTATTGGCCTATTATTACTCACACCCTTAACGCGCCGCCCGATTGCCGCCTTAGTGTTTAAGCGTATGCAGCTGCGCGTGGTGTCTGGTTTACAGGGCGGAATGCGCGGCGGTTTTGGTACGGGTCCATTTGGACCTCATTCAGGCTCACAGTCGAATCCATTTGGCCAATCCCCCTTTGAGCAACATACTCACTCCGACGGCAATGTGTATGAAGGGGACTTTGAGCATAAGGCTGATCCGAGCGATAAACGCCCCGAGAGTCATCAATTAACGGATAAAGATGGCGACGCGAAAGTGCATGAGCCTAACGACACTCAGCACAAAGATCCAAAATCTTAACCATTGATCCTGACAGATTAAGCCGTTACTCACGCAATATTCTACAAGCTCCCACTGGTGCAAACCTCTGGGAGCTTGTTTTTATGCGCGTTGTCGCAATAGTTGTAGTGGGTAGCTTAAGTCGGTTTGCTTCAACTTAGCGACGTACTATAGTAAAGCTCGAACATATTATTCATGGAGGTTGAATATGAGTCTGACTAAGTTAAAGCTGATGTCGGGATTGTTGTCTGTCGTAACTTGCTCGCTGATTACCTATAGCGCAGTCGCAGGGCCCTTAGATCCTAATTGCGACCCTGAAAAAGTCGCCAAGAATGCGGCGGTTAAGGCGACTACTGGCGTGAGTGGTCGCTGTACTCCCGAGAAAGCCGCCGAGCGTACGGCGAAAGATGCCAAGGATGCCGTTGGGGATGCTAAGGATAAAGTGACGGATTCGGTCAGTGATAAGGTCGATGATATTAAACCCGACGATAAGCTATCCGACAAAGCCTCCGATGCGCTAAAGCAAGATAAGCACGAACACGACAAGCACGATAAGAAAGAGGGTGTCGATGCTAAGAAAGTCGTGAAAAAGGTCGTCAATTAACGCCGGGCTCGATAGTCATTCACTCTTACCGCGCCTAGATTTTATGCTAACCAAGCTGAAATCTAGGCGTTTTTGTATTCGGCTTAAGTGGATAATCAAGAGAAGGAAAGGGCCAATCGATGAGCAATACTACATCGATCGGCCACGCCGGGAAGCGTTTAGGGAGAGTGACGTGCTAGTTGGTGCTCGCCACTGCATTCGGTTTGATGTTAAAGGCCAAGCTGTACATCACTGGTAGCACTATCAGGGTCAGTAATGAGGCAAAACCTAAACCAAAGATGATAGTGATCGCCATCGAACCGAAAAAGGCGTCGGGGATCAGCGGGATCATCCCGAGCATAGTGGTGATCGCCGCCATTAATACGGGGCGCACACGACTCACACTCGAATCGACAAGGGCGGCATAGGCGGGTTTACCTTCACCGAGCTCGAGGTTGATTTGGTCAACCAACACAATGCCGTTTTTAATCACCATGCCCGAGAGGCTCAGTAGGCCCAGCAGCGCCATAAAGCTAAAGGGGGCATCGAAAATCAATAATCCCGCCGAGACACCAATCAAGGCCAGTGGCACGGTAAACCAAATCACTAAGGGCTGACGCACAGAGTTAAACAGGAACACTGTGATTAAAAACATCGCCAAGTAACCCATAGGAATCGAGCTAAATACCGCGGTTTGGGCTTCGCCTGCAGTCTCATACTCGCCGCCCCATTCGAGGTGGTAACCAGCGGGAAGACTGATGGCTTCAACCTTATCCTTCACTTTACGCAGCACAGAATCGGCTGTCTCATCGCTGCCAAGCTTTGGATCGGCCAGAACCGCTAACATCCGCATCCGGTCGCGACGCTTCACCAACGGGTTTTCCCACTGGGTTTCGAACTGGCTCACCACTTGGGTGGCTGGCACGAAGGTGTTGTGCTCGGTACTCCAAATTTGCAGTTTCCACAGGCTGTCGGCCTGTAAGCGCTCTTCGGCGGGCGCACGGGCAACGATAGGCAGCAAATGGCTGGTTTCACGGTACAGGCCAATCTGTTTGCCGCTAAAGTTGATGAGCAGTGCGTTATCCAGATCTTGCTTACTGATCCCGGTTTCCCTCGCCTGAGCATTTTGCAGCTGCGGGCGGATCAGCGGCACTTGATTGCGCCAGTCATGGCGAACACCGTCCATCGTTGGTTCTGCATGGAAAATCGCTTCGGCCTGCGCGCCTAATGCACGCAGCACTTCGGGGTCATCACCGTAGAAACGAGCCTCAATCTTCGCGGCGGGAGACGGGCCGTTTTCCATATTCTTGAATCGATATTGCGCCTGCGGGAATCGTTTATTTAACTGTCCTTCTAACTCAGACATATAGACTTTGAGCGACGCTAAATCCTCCATCTCGATGATCAACTGGGCAAAGGCGGGGTAGCCTTTCTCGGGTTGATAGGGCAGGACGAAACGCTGCGCACCTTGGCCAATCACTGTGGTTAAGTGTTTTAGGCCGCTGTGTTGTTCCTCCGCTTGCTTGAGTAGCATCTGCTCAATATCGGCGGTAAAGCGTTCTGTACCTTTGATATCCGTGCCTTCTGGCATCCAAATATCCACAAAGAAGATTGGCGTATTTGACGCAGGGAAAAACACATTTTTGATATGCCCAAAGCCAATTACCGCAGTAACGAGCATGGCACCGACCAAGAGAATACTGGTGAGCCTAAAACGCAGGGCAAAGGTCAAACTCGTGCGGTATAAGCTAAAGAACCAGCCCTTGTATGGGTCCTGTTCTTCATCGTCTGCTGGTGCATCTTTAAAGAGCAAGTGGCAGAAGAAAGGTGTTAGGGTGATCGCAGTAATCCAACTGATAAATAAAGAGATCATTAACACTTGGAACAGGGAGCGACAAAACTCACCGGCGGCATTTTGTGATAAACCAATCGGCGCAAAGGCGATAATCGCGATCACTGTGGCGCCAAGTAGCGGCCACTGGGTTTGCGACACAATTTGTTTTGCGGCTTCGAGGCGAGTCTTACCTCGGCGCAGGCCAATCAGAATGCCTTCCGTCACCACAATGGCGTTATCGACTAGCATACCAAGTGCGATGATCAGGGCGCCGAGGGAGATCAGTTGCAGCTCAATGCCCAGTACTTTCATCACGATAAAAGTGCCGAGAATGGTCAGCAGCAGGATTAATCCCATCAGTAAGCCAGAGCGTAAGCCCATAAACAGCAATAGCACGGCAATAACGATGGCAATCGATTCTAATAGGTTGATTAAAAATCCATTAACTGTGTCATCTACCGCCAGACTCTGGTTATAAACCGTATCTAAGTTCATCCCAATTGGGCGTTGTGACTCCAGCTCGGCAAGGCGCTGGCTAACGCTTTTACCCACTTCGACTACGTTGACGCCACTCGAAAACGAAATCCCAAGGGAGAGGGCGGCTTCGCCACGGTTGTGATAGAGCACACTCGGGGTCTCGTCGTAATCTTTCTCAATATTGGCAATATCCCCTAAATAGATGAGTTCGGTGCTACCGGGCGGGCTGACAATCAGACGCGCCAGATCCTGCACACTGCTGAATTCACCCGTAGGGTGGATACGAATGCGATTATCGCCAACCACTAAACTCCCGGCGTTGGATACTACGTTTTGGTTGTTGATAAGACCGTAGATATAGTTTTGATCTAGCCCCAGTGCCGAGAGTTTTTGTTGTGATATTTCAATCACCACTTGCTCGGTCACACTGCCCGCGACTGAGACTTTTTTCACCCCTGGCACTAGCACTAATTCGCGGCGCAAATAGTCGGCGTAGTTGGTTAATTCGCGGTTGCTGTAATCCGGGCCTGAAAGATTGAACAAAATCCCATAGACGTCGCCAAAGTCGTCATAAACCTTGGGCGAGGTGCTGCCGGGGGGCAGTTGTCCTGCGGTATCGTTAACCTTACGGCGCACTTCATCCCACACCTGTGGCAGGCTGGTTTTGTCGTAGGTTTCTTTGATCTCAATTTGGATCTGCGACAGACCAGCACTGTTGATTGAGGTCACATGCTTAACCGCATCGAGCTGCTGTAATGCATCTTCGAGGGGCAGGGTCACCTCCTCTTCGACTTGCTCGGGTGATGCGCCCGGGTAAGCGGTGATCACTAGGGCTTCTTTAATGGTAAATTCGGGAAATTCTAATTGCCCAAGACCCGTAAAACTGACGCCGCCACCCACGAGTAGCAGCAACACAAACATCCAGCTGATGACTTTATGGCGGATGGAATACTCAGCAATATTCATGAATTACACTCCGCGCTGCCAGCGTAGTGGTTTGACTTTCATCCCATCGGATAACTGGGAAACTCCTGCACTCACAATCAAGTCGCCCTTGTTGATGCCGCCTAAGACTTCGATGCCTTGAGTAGTGACACGCCCTAAGGTGACGGCAGTGGGTTTCACTTCACCCGACTGAGACTGATACACCCATACTTGAACTTGGCCGTCTTGGTCGCGTTTATCGATGGCGGTGACTGGCACTATGGCCGAAGCGGTTTGGTCTGGCGTCTTTACTAAGGCGAGGGTTAACTCGGCACTCATCCCTGGAAGTAATTGAATATCTTTAGGTTGAGGTAAGGAAAACACTACTTCGTAGGCCTGAGTCCCAGGCGTGACTTGGGTGGAGTACTCCTTGAATTTCGCATCAAACTCCATGCCTGCTAATGCACTAAAACGCACTTTAGCGACAAACTTTTGCTGCTGGATATAAGTGTTTAAACCCGCGGCCATCGACTCGGGTACTTGGATACTTACATCGAGCAAATGGTTGTTTTGTAGGGTTAATATTCCTTGATTAGCCTGCACAATTTGGTGGTTATCCACTAAACGTTTGGCCACAGTGCCACTAAAAGGGGCGATAAGCTTGGTATAACTTAACTGGTCACGGGCGGCAGCTAAGGCGGCTTTGGCCGATTTAAGCTGTGCTTGGGCGCTATCAAACTCGGCTTGGGAGATTGATTTACGCTTTAGGAGTTCAGTTTTACGCTGAAAATCCGCCGCTAACAGTTCATGGTCTGCTTCGCGGGTCATTAAATTGTTATAGGCATCCCTGTCGTCCAGTTTAGCCAATAGGCTACCTTGGTTAACACTTTGCCCCTCTACCAGCGCCAACTCTGTAAGTTGCCCAGAAATGCGAAAGGACAATTCTGCACGACTATTGGCGCTCACCCGCGCGGGGAAGGTTCTAAAATCTCCGCCCTCGAGTTTGGCAACCTCAAACAGTTTTACGGGTCTGATGACACTCGCCTGTACCGAGCTTTCCGCTGGCGTGCAGGCTGTAAGCAGGGCTGGCAATAACGCCGCCAAGGGAATAAGTCGATAAGCTTTCATGGTGGAGAGTCCTCAATAACAATTTATCAGCATTTCAGGGGCGCGAAGTTATCAGCTAAAGTTGTTGCAATAAACGGGATACTTTGGGATTATCAATCCCACATAATGAGATTGATATTAAGTTAAAAATGAATACAGAGGACCTCGCGTTATTTCACCGAATCGCTGAAACCGGCAGTTTGATTGAAGCGGCGGATTTGCTTAACTTACCAAAATCGACCGTGAGTCGGCGTTTACAGGCATTGGAAGATGAGCTGAATATCAAGCTATTCCACCGACAGAGCCGCTCGATGACGCTGACCTCGGCTGGAAGCCATTTTTACCAACGTTCACAGAATATCTTGGCGCAGCTCGATGAAACTCTGTTTGAGATGACTAACGAAGATGCTGAGATCAGTGGCCATCTCCGCATTCAAATGTTTCCTATCCACAGTATGAATGTGTTGATGCAAGCCATTTTTCGTTTTATGGATCTGCATCCCAAGCTCACGGTTGAAGTGATTAGTAGCGCAGAATCTGTTGATATGGTGAAGAATAATCTCGATGTAGCCTTTGTGGTCGAACACGCATTAGATACCTTAGATTTAGTGGTGCGGCCGATATTCACCACGGATTTGCGTTTTTATGCCAGTCCCCAATACCTAGTGCAACATGGTATGCCGCAGACTCCACAGGAGATTGAGTCCCATAATGTGGCTTTATTTAGGCTCTCAAATGGCAAGATCTTTAATGAGTTATGGATTGGTGCAGAACAGGAAGTTCGGGTTCGGGGGAATTTCTGCTCCAACAGTGTCGAGGTCGCGGTAGAGTTTGCTCTGCAAGGGCGCGGCATTGTGTATGCGCCTGCGGAAGTTGTGGCTGATTTTGTGGCTTCAGGGCAGCTAATTACCCTGTTACCTGAGATAGAGTCCCATCCTGGCGAATGCTATTTGGCCTACCCATCAAGGCGTTATGTAAGCTTGGCCAGCAGACGCTTTATCGACTTTATTATTAAAGAACTGGCGCCGAAAGGTGTACCAACTAATCTCAGCACGCAAAGTGTGCGCCGAGTTTGTAAGGCATCGGAGGAGCCCTTCCCACCCAATGATGTGCGTTTTAGCCTAAAAAGCACAACCTAAATAGCGTCGGCGGTCGTGACCTTGGTCGGCTCGCAAATCCGCTGCGCTAAGTAATAACAGGCAATCCCCATCAAGAGGTTGGTGATGGGGAGCGCGAGTAATAAGCCTTTTACGCCATCAATATAAGATCCCAGCGCCGCCAGTGGCAGCATCAATAGCACTAAGCGGCACAGGTTAATCACTAACGAACTCATCGGCCTATGGTAGGCATTAAGCGCCGTGGCAAAGATGATCACTATGCCCAAGGGGCCGTATGCGCAGGGCAGCACCAGAATATAGAAGCTTAACCACTCTAACACCTGCGGATCGGTGCTGAATAAATGGGCGATAGGCTGGGCCAAAAACGCCAGCGGAATATAGAGTAAAGTTTGGAATACTAAGATAAATTTCAGCGATAACAGCAGTGCCTGTTTGGCCCTTTGCGGCTGCCCAGCACCGAGATTTTGCGCGATAAATGGCATTAAGCTTGATGAAAGCGCCATCACTACAATCAAGAGCACCGATTCTAAGCGCGTGCCCGCACCAAAGGCCGCGACGGCGCTGTGGTCGATATGCGCCAGCATCGCCATAATCACCGCATTGGCGAGTGGGTTGATTAAATTCATCAGTGCCGCGGGCTGGGCGATATGGGCGAGCTTACTCCAGTTGGCGCGCATTCTATCGATATCAAATGCCGCCCACTCCAACATATTGCGCTTAATCATCAATAAATAACCCGAGAGCGACAAGGCGACCAGCCAGGAACACAGCGTCGCTATCGCCGCGCCTTGGATCTCTAAGCGCGGAAACGGCCCGATACCGAAGATTAATAAAGGATCGAGAATTAAGTTGATGATCGCCGCCAGCGCCATAATCATCGCGGGGGAGCGGGTATCTCCGGTCGAGCGTAATCCCTGATTCCCCACCATCAATAACACCAACAGTGGCGCGCCCACATACCAATACACCATATAGTCGTGGATCAGCGGCAGACTGGTGTCATTGGCACCAAGCAAACTAAATAGTGGCTTAATAAAAATGCTACCTAGGGCGGATAAACTGGCGATCAGGATAAAGGTCAGCAGCAGTGCATCGTGCAAAAACACTTTGGCACGAGGGGCATTACCCGAGCCAATCAGCCTGCCAAGGTTGGTCGATACGCCAGCGCCAATCCCAATCGCAATGCTGGAAATAATCAAGGTCACCGGAAAGGTAAAACTGATCGCCGCTAAGGCTTCTGTCCCTAACTGGCTGATAAAAAAAGTGTCAGCGAGGCTAAAACCCAGAATGGTCATAATGCCAATCAAGTTAGGGAGGCTCATGTTGAGCAGTACACGACCAATTGGCGCGCTAAGCAGCCCGTGTCTGTCTTGCATGGGGAAATGGTGCCTTGTTTGCGAGCGGAGGCGGAATTCTAACAGGATTGTGCTCGCTTGAAAAAACTGACATCAAAAAAATGAATTTTTTTTTGTAAAGGCACTTGGATCTGGCGGGGGCTAACCCCATATCACAGACATCAAAGGGGACGGCGAATACGCTTCCTCTTTTTCATCACAAAATCGCCTCGATTGTTGGGCATTAAATCATTAGGAGAGTTCATAGATGAATATTCGTCCATTACATGACCGCGTAATCGTTAAGCGTTTAGAAGTTGAATCAACTTCAGCGGGTGGCATTGTATTAACTGGTAGCGCCGCTGAAAAATCGACTCGCGGAGAAGTACTGGCAGTAGGCAACGGCCGTATTCTCGAAAATGGCACTGTAAGACCGCTAGATGTGAAAGTAGGTGATGTAGTGATCTTCAATGAAGGTTACGGTGTGAAGAAAGAAAAAATCGACGGTCAAGAAGTCTTGATCCTGTCAGAAGCTGACCTGATGGCCATCGTAGGTTAATCCACGACATCAATTCGACATTCCAATTAATCATCAAAAATTTAAAGGATACTCAATATGGCAGCTAAAGAAGTTGTATTTGGTAATGACGCACGCGTAAAAATGCTGGCTGGTGTAAACATTCTGGCTAACGCAGTGAAAGTGACCTTAGGCCCTAAAGGCCGTAACGTGGTATTAGACAAGAGCTTTGGCTCTCCACTGATCACTAAAGACGGTGTGTCTGTTGCAAAAGAAATCGAATTAGAAGACAAATTCGAAAACATGGGCGCGCAAATGGTGAAAGAAGTTGCTTCTAAAGCCAACGACGCCGCCGGTGACGGTACCACTACTGCAACCGTACTGGCACAAGCCATTGTAACTGAAGGCTTAAAAGCCGTTGCAGCGGGCATGAACCCAATGGACTTAAAGCGCGGTATCGATAAAGCCGTTGCTGCAGCCGTTATCGAGCTGAAAAACCTTTCTCAAGATTGCGCCGACTCAAAAGCTATCGCTCAAGTAGGTACTATCTCTGCTAACTCTGACGAGTCAATCGGCCAAATCATTGCCACTGCAATGGAAAAAGTCGGTAAAGAAGGCGTGATCACCGTTGAAGAAGGTCAAGCACTGGAAAACGAACTGGACGTAGTAGAAGGTATGCAGTTCGACCGTGGCTACCTGTCTCCATACTTCATCAACAAGCCAGAAACTGGCAGCGTTGAATTAGATCACCCATTCGTACTGTTAGTAGACAAGAAAATTTCTAACATTCGCGAACTGTTGCCAATCCTTGAAGGTCTGGCAAAAACCGGCAAGCCATTACTGATCGTTGCCGAAGACGTTGAAGGCGAAGCCTTAGCAACGCTAGTTGTGAACAACATGCGCGGTATCGTAAAAGTGGCTGCGGTTAAAGCCCCAGGCTTTGGTGACCGTCGTAAGGCAATGCTGCAAGACGTAGCGATTTTAACTGGCGGTACTGTAATCGCTGAAGAAATCGGTTTAGAGCTTGAAAAAGCAACCTTAGAAGATTTAGGTACAGCTAAGCGTGTTGTGATCACTAAAGACAACACCACCATCATCGATGGTAACGGCGAACAAGCGCAAATCGAAGCGCGCGTTAGCCAAATCAAGCAACAAATCGAAGAATCAACTTCAGACTACGACAAAGAAAAACTGCAAGAGCGTATGGCTAAATTAGCTGGCGGTGTTGCGGTAATCAAAGTCGGTGCAGCGACCGAAGTTGAAATGAAAGAGAAAAAAGCTCGCGTAGAAGACGCGCTGCACGCAACCCGAGCTGCGGTTGAAGAAGGCGTGGTACCTGGCGGCGGTGTTGCTCTGGTACGTGTTGCTTCTAAGATTGCTGACGTTGAAGTGGCTAACGAAGACCAAAAACACGGTGTGGTTATCGCACTGCGTGCAATGGAAGCGCCACTGCGTCAAATCGCGACCAACGCAGGCGAAGAAGCCTCTGTTGTGGCGAACAATGTGAAACACGGCAGCGGTAACTACGGTTACAACGCGGGCAACGACACCTACGGTGACATGCTAGAAATGGGTATCCTTGACCCAACTAAAGTGACCCGTAGCGCACTGCAATTCGCAGCGTCTATCGCAGGCCTGATGATCACCACCGAAGCAATGGTAGCTGAACTGCCAAAAGCTGATGCGCCAGATATGGGCGGTATGGGTGGAATGGGTGGAATGGGCGGCATGATGTAATTTTTGCTGGTTTAAATCGGTTATTACGGCGTTGCTGCTCGCTCACATACAAACAACGTATGCTACGCTCACAGCGCCTTGTACTAACACGATTTATCCTGCGCAAAAAGCATCTGTGGTCTTTAGCTTAATCGCTTAAAACCCAAATAGTTATAAAAGAAAATGAAAACCCCGACTCGGGTAACTGAGTCGGGGTTTTGTTTTTGGCGCTGACAGCGCCAGAGTGATTGATGTTATCTCGGCAGAGATAGATGCTGTGAATGGACTACAGCCGTGCTGTAAGCTTCAGTATTCCCTAATTGCCTGCCGCAGGCTTTTGCACTGTAAGTTTAACTGAATTTGAAAAAAGCTCGTCCCTGATTCGACTGACGCTATCTCGGCATCCATGCCTCGCTCACGCAACGAACGCAAATGCACTGCGGCAACTCCGAGGGGAAAGGTGAACTTCTGTGAACTCAGTGTTGGGTGTTAGACCATAAAGAGTTATGCCGGCCATATTTTTGATATGAGTTATAAACTGTATTTTTTAAGCAATAGCTTTGCATGTCCAACCCCCGTGTTTGAAAGCCGATATGTTTTTCTTCTATTTTTTTTATCGTATTTTACTTCAAAGAAAACATCGAACTTCATATTTAAAAGTCTCCCAATATTCTCTCTAAATTTAGGCTTGTCTAGCATGAAGAAGTTATTAAGGTTTCTGCAAATCTCACCCGTTGTGAGATAATTACTCTTTTCTCCGTCAGTTTTCAATCTGTATAATGTTATTATAACTAAGTCATATAGTCTTTGCTTATTACCATCTATTTTTGATTTTTCAATTGTTTCAGTGTTATATGTGTCGGATTTTAAACATTCGCTTGAATACTTTTCGTAATAAATAGATTTTGTTTCGTTATTTTCAATGGTCAGAATTCCACTTCTTTTTTGCAGAATCTCAAGCCCCATTCCAAGTTCTCTAAGATCTCTTTCTTCTAAGTTTTCTGTAGTGTTTGTTGTTTCACTTCGATTTCTAATTAATTTTCTTTTAATTCTTAACTCTGAGCTTGCTGTAATATTTATTACTTTTATCTCTCCTGATGTTAGGTAGTTATCTAAGATGAAATCAACTTCTTCAGCTTTCCTAAAACCAGTAATTATTACATTTGACCAGTTGTATTTTTCTAGAAAATCAAGTACTTTTTCAGCAACTAAGGTCGGTCGCTCTTTAAGAATTCTTTGAGCAAACTCACCTATTTTAACATCACTTCTTTCTCCATGTGTTTCTAAATAAATTAAATGCATGAAGTCTGATGCTTCAATATGTAAAAATGAATGTTTTTCTGCTAGATAGTCAGCAATCGTTGTCTTTCCTGTGCAGCTAAGCCCAACAACAATGTGCAAACTGGATAGGAATGAGGCATCTCTTTGTATTCTAGTCGTTTTTGTTTTATTTGTTATTAAATTTTTTTTATGAAGAAAATTTAATAGATCTTGGAATGCTCCCTTTCTAAAATCATATTTGTCGGCAACTTCAATAGGCATCTCGCTAATTATTGTTGATTCAGCCTCGGGGCAAAACCATTTGTTGAATGTTTTGTTATCTAGCCATGGATATATCGGGTTTGTTTGTAAGTCATAATTAACTTTTTCTGTTATGGTGCCCTTTGTATAGCTAGAAAAGTAAAATTCGTATGGCGGTATTGTCGGTAAGTATAACACAAGGTCAGACCTAACTATGACGTTTCTATTGTTGTTTGAAAATAATAATTGTAAATCAATTGTCTCAAAGTTAGTTTCTCGCATCCAGTATTTTATATCAGTGCCTGGATATTCTAGATTGTTTTTACTTAAGGCATCAATTATTACTGATGTATCTTCTAATATGAAGGGTTGGTTCGGACTTAGTCCTGCAGAAATGGCTTTGTCTTTAGCGCTATCAAGGCTTTCTTTTAACAGTTTTTCCCGATCGCTAATTCTAGGTTCGTCATAATTTGCATGGTAAGTTTTTTCTCTGAAATTGGATATTTTTACATCGTAATTTCTTACTAAGTATTGGGCATGCTGTGTTTTTGTTCGATTAGATGTAAAAAATATTATTTCAAACATATTCAATGTCTCTTCCAGTATTGCAAGCACTAAAAGTCATCAAATTATAGTTATCTTTATCTAGACAGGTTTCAATTTTTCTAATGTTTCTTGAAAAAAAGTAAATACTGTTTCCAAAACTACTCATTCCTGCACAGTCTACTTTTAGGCTGTTTAAATAATTAATTAGATTAATATTCGAATTGCTCTGAGTTATCTCAGACTTCTTCCAAAATGTATTTTGCGTTTCATTTATACTAGAGCAAAATAGTTCATAATTAGATTCTTTTATACTGGAGAAAGTTCCAAATATTGCTAGGTATGTAGCAAAATATGCCTCTGAATCTGGAATTGGGCATGTGTTTTTGAAAAATTCGACCTCATTTATATCTGATATCTCATTTCTTTTTTTAGGAAGGATAATCCCAAATTCCCAATTTGGGAAATCACATCTTGCCAGTACATTAGATGTTGAACGTGTGCTTTTTTGTGATGATGGAAGATGTTCATTATTATCTGATTTTATTCCAATATCGATTACAAATCCACCGCTGAAATATGTATTAATTCCAATTCCTGATGTACCTCCGCGTTTAGATTCTTCGATTATTTTATTGTGTTCTACGCTTATTTTATTACATAAAAATAAAGCTTCTATGCAAGCAAGTGTCACCGCTGTACCAACCCCAAGACCTATATGAAAATAATAATATCCATGAAGTTCAATTTTTATAGAATTTTTAAGTTTATATTTTTCTTTAATGTCATTAAGGATATTTTCTATCTTTTGTATTCTTAAGATATTGTTGCAATCTCCTTTAATTGTTATTTTATTTTCTACATATTCTTCTGCTGTGAGGTAATTGCTATTGTTTAGGATTGAAAAACCTAATCCACCATACTTTCTGTATTTACATGAGTGCATGGCTAATAAGTTTAAATGTAGTCTAAATGGTATTGTTATTTTTATCATGTACATTCTTCCCATTCAGCCTCGAAGAAGTTTATAAAATCAGTTACGTATGGTGAATTTGATTTGAAATGAATTGAATTGCTGTATTTGCTTTTCTTTTTATGGAAATAAGGTCCAATTATTGCTGAACTTTCATTCATGAAAATGTTGTGAGTTTGAATGTGTTTGTAGTATCTATAGTCAAAGTTATCTTTGTATTTGATTTTTAATCTTTTGAAGTTGTTTTCTGCAATTCTAAAATTGTCTTTTTCATCATCTGGTAAAAGTGATTCGTCTATTAATAATAACCTTATTTTAACTCCTTTTTTTAGTGCTTCTATAATTGCATTGTCACCATCGAAATCTTGACAGAAATCTTCAGAAAACCGTTTTCCTGTATAAAATAAAAGATTTAGTTTCTCTTTTGTTGTTTTAATTATCTTTTCATAATAATCTTTGTCATCTCTTCTTTCTAAAAAGTTAACAACGCCACTCTTGGTTAGTTTTTCATTGTTTTTAAAATCTTGATACTGCATGAGAAATTGAATAAAAACAGCAATTAAACTAACAAGACCACCTCCTATCAGTGGTTCAATTTTAGGTGATTTTATTATCTCGAGGAAATATAGGATTGAAAAAATAATAATTGAACTTATATAAAGAGCTAACATAATTGAGCTAAGAGTAAGCTCAAATTTAGTTTTGAATAATTTCATAATTTTTTCTCTTTGGTTAATATGTTAGTTTTTATTATGTTGTAAATTAATATAGTTACCTTCCATTCTTCTTTGCTCGTTTTATATCTCTTACCCATAGCACTGAGCCGTGGGTTTTACGCATTTCGAAGAGATCTATTGCGGCAAAGAGATCGCTGAGTTTTTTAAATCCGTAGTTTCGTTGATCGAATGAGCTGTGATTGGATATATGCGAGCCAATGTGACCAAGTTGTGCCCAGCCTTCTTCCTCTTCGGTTGCTTCTATGGCTTGGCGCAAAAGGTTGATCAGTTTGGTGTCACTTTTTAAATTGCATTTTTGTGGAATCGCGGTTTTGGGCTGAGCTTGCTCGGTTTTACTGACTGCGTCTGGTGTCGTTGGTGGCGGCTGGGTTACTTCTGATATCACCTCAATTTCTTCTGCGACGACTACAGGTTCAGCATCGAGGTAGAGGAAGCGAGAGCAGCTATTTACGAAAGCGGCTGGTGCTTTACGTTCACCGAAACCAAAAACGGTTTTACCGTCGGCTAAGGCTCTGGTCACAAGGGGAGTAAAGTCGCAATCCGAAGAAATTAAGCAAATGATGTCTATATCCTTTGTGTAAAGAATATCCATAACATCAATAACTAAAGCTATATCACTGGCATTTTTACCTTTGGTTAAATCGAATTGTTGAATAGGCTGAATGGCATATTCATGGAGGATATCTTCCCATGGCTTTAGGTTCGGGCTTTTCCAGTTACCATAAGCTTTTCGAATACTGATGAGACCGTGTTTTGCAAGCTCAGCGAGTACCACATCAAACTTTCTGGCTGGCGCATTATCGGCATCAATAAACACCGCAATTTTTTCTTTATTCTGCATGTGGGTTCCAACGAATGTAGTTGTTTTACTCGTTCATAAGCAGGGAGGTCGGTTTTAGCTTTGAAGTTAATGGCGGTGCTTTTATCCAAGTATGTAAGCACGCTACCGCCCATGGCACTTGCTACCAGACAGCAAATACAGACAATAAATTTTAAGAAAAACAATCATAAAGCTATCAGTTAATCGTCGAATGAACTTTAGCCAGAATCACAATTGTTTGAGAGGGGAGCATTGTTAAGGTGGGTATTGAAAACTTATCCTTGCATAGCTCATTTTGATGAGCTGCTCTTCCCTGACTCATTTCATCGCTATTTTGATTAGCGAAATTTATCGTTAACACTAAATCGGTATTGATTAAGTAACATCTTAACTGTTGTTTATTAATCAAAATTTAACCTAGCGTACAGCATGTGGTGAATAGCGGCAAGAGAGATTCAAGAGGGACTGTTATCACTTCTCTTATGAAAGTTTCAGGTGTCGGTGTTCGCATTTGAAGTGGATATAAATTTAGGCTTATATCCACTGATAAACAAAACCGTACGATTTAAGTTCACCCGCCCTAGAGGATTACTAACACTCGCTTCTATAGCTCATAGTGATTCATTGGTACTTGGCTTAGGTTGTCTAGTCGCCATGCGCCTTGTTCATAGATAAAGCTTAGGCTCTGTAGATCATCTTTAAAGTCATAGCGCTCGTTGGAAGGACTGAGTCTGTCCTTAAACTCAATTTGGATATTTTTATAACCATCGGCCAATTTCTGCTGACCTAAGTGATTGGGGAGTGTGATAAGGCGAGAGAGGGCGCTATCCAGTTCCTTATCTTGTATTGGCAACTGTTCTTGTTTAAAGCGCTCGGTAAAAAGGGCGGAGAACTTTTGTTTATCTTTGCTATGACTGTAGGCGGCTAGTGTCCAGTTGGCTAGCACGAGTTCAAACGTGCTGTCGGCTTGGTTAAGCGCTGCAAAGGGCGTTTTATCCTTGTTTGACAAATAATCTTGGAAGCGAGGGGACGCATTTCGGTAGCTGTCTTTAAGGATTTTGCCGATTTCGTCGAGTTTCGGCTGATTGTAGGTTTTAAACTGTGCGGCCAGCGCGTCGATAGCCTCACCTTTTTGCTCCCAGCTTAAGCCGCCCTCACCAATTACGCTTAAATCTTTCTCGTGGGGTGTGACTAGTGGTTTGAGATCGGGGTTTTGATTCATGATGTTGCGGATCTTGTCACCAATCCCTTCCATAAAGGCAGTAGATTGTAAGTTGGCTTTACTATCAAAGAATAATCCCGCGCCGCTATAAGGGTCGACCCAGAGATCTGGATTGTTGATTTCGGTCATGCGGTTTGCATCAAGCGCCTTTATATCAGCCACCTTGGTATACAGCTGGCCGAGCGTTGCTTGATGTTTAAGGGTGAAAGCGGAACGTTCGGCTTTGGCTTTAGCATCAATTTGGCTGTATTGCTGAGCGAGTGATATTAGCTCTGCATCATCTTGGATCCTTTGGTGCGAGTAGTAACCGCAGCGACTATCGCAGGCATAGTTAGCTAGTGTTGAAATGCTGTCTAACTCTATTTGCTTGGTTTGCACAAACACTAGGCTGCTATAAAGGTAAAGTGGTGTATCCGTGCTCTTATCGACCAGATAAACCTTATTATTGGGGTTATGTTGGCCTGTGACATTGAGATCTTTCTTGGTGGCACAGACACTAAATTGATGTGCAGTTACGGGAATATTCCGCTGATAGACTGAGACAAACAGTTTATCTAGGCTGATGTGAGCCGGAACTTCGCCTTTGATCTCGATATCGCATGTCTGTGCGAGGGCCAAGTGAGAAGAACAGCCAAGGAGTATGGCTGCGAGAATCAGTCCTTTGTTCATAGAAAGCATCCTTATTTCTACCAATTTACTGTGTATCGGCGAGTGTAATGTCGCGTTGTTAAAAATGGTTTGTATCTTGTTAATCGCATCCCAATCAAGACCGGGACTAGGTGGAAACTGAGGCTATTGTGCGGGGGCGTTATCAGCAGAATCCATTCATAACTTGATAATAAACAAACCCATAGTACCTAAGTAACAGCAAAAAGTTAAACTTGAGATTGAATTTAGGTAAACGGTAGCGTGATAGATTCACCCGTGACGGTGATATTGCGGCGGTATTCTGGGAATAGTTACGGGTGCAATGGTTACATTGATACCCATTGTTGAAGTTCGGATTAGCGACTAATGCCTATCCAAGGCCTTTATCTTGGCTTTTATTTCTTCTCTGATTTTTTTGTGGTAGGGATTTTTAATTTCCCGTTTGTGATAGACCAAATGATAGGGAATAAAGTCGGTCTTAAAGGGGCAGGTTAATATTTGCAGGTTTAATTTATCGGCCCATTGCTCGGCAAATGTGCGTGCGATAACGGCGATAGAATCACTCTGAGCAATATTGAGCGCAATGCTGGCGATGGAGTGACAAATTAATGCAATTTTGCGTTCTTCAATCGGTTCATTGGCAAAGAGTTCGAAGGCGCGAATTTTATCCCAGGTGCCACTATAAAGTGCATGTTCTTCGTTATAAAAGGCCTCTTTAGTAATGCTGTGCTGAATTCGTGGATGGTCACGACGGCAAATAACGACTAAGGGTTCTAAGTAAATTTCTTCCACCATAAAGGCGCTATCTCGGGTCAGAAAACTGTCGACTATGATGTCAGTTTTTTCGTGGCGAAGGTGTTCAAATAGATGGTGTTTCTCTGGTGATGATTCTTGCAAGTTAATGTTTTCAATTGGAAATAATGCACTTATCAGTGATTCATTGCAGCAAACATTAAATTGGGTGCGCATGTTCATCGCATTTTCGATGATGCTAAGGGCTTGGCGAAATGCGGGGATCAATTGTTGCCCTTTACTGGAGAGTTCGATTCCTCGACCTTGCTTGATAAAAAGGTTTTCGCCATAGCGATTTTCTAAGCGTTTAATTGCGGCGCTGATTGCGGGTTGCGTTAATTGTAAATGTTCAGCGGCTTTAGTGTAGGACTGGCATTCGGCCACGACTAAAAAGGTGCGCACTAAATTTAAATCCATAAATTTAAACCCATAATCTTCAATTCATAAATTTGATTTATGTATCTTAAAACATTTTGATGATTGTTTCTTGTACAAATTAGGTCTAGCCTGAGTGGGATGTTTATTTTTTGTGAGAGATGAGATCACCCCCAACCGTAAAAATGGAGTCTTTATGAGTACAGGAAAAAAACGCGCTCAAATAAGTTTGTGCTAAATGCCTGCACACTTGCTTTGGGCGCCGCGTCAGTGACAGCCTATGCTGCAGATAAACCAAATATTCTGGTAATTTTTGGTGATGATGTGGGTTACTGGAACTTAAGTACCTACAACAATGGAATGTTGGCATATAGCACGCCCAATATTGACAGTATTGCCGCAGAAGGAACTAAGTTTACTAACTTTTATGCTCAGCAGAGTTCTACCGCGGGTCGTAGTGCCTTTATTACTGGCCAGATGCCTAAGCGCACAGGTCTATCTAAAGTCGGTATGCCAGGCGCCCCCGAAGGGATTAGCGAAAAAGATCCCACCATTGCAACTATGTTAAAAAATTTAGGTTATGCAACGGGTCAATTTGGTAAAAACCACTTAGGCGACCGCGACGAGCATTTGCCGACTAACCATGGTTTCGACGAATTCTTTGGTAACTTGTACCACCTCAATGCCGAAGAAGAGCCTGAAAACGTCGATTATCCTAAAGATCCCGCCTTCCGTAAGAAGTTTGGCCACGCGGCGTCATCCATTCCTATGCCGATGGCAAAATCGAAGATACAGGTCCACTAACCCGTAAGCGTATGGAAACCGTCGATGGCGAGTTCCTCGATGCGGCCGAAACCTTTATCGAGAAGCAAGTTAAGGCGGATAAACCCTTCTTCACTTGGTTTAACACCACGCGTATGCACAACTATACCCACGTGCCTGACTCCTATGCCGGTAAAACCGGTGCCGGATTCTATGCCGATGGTATGAAGCAGCACGACGATGAGGTGGGTAAGTTACTGAAGAAGATCAAAGATCTGGGTATTGATGATAACACTATCATCATCTACACCTCGGATAACGGTCCAATGGTCGACATGTGGCCTGATGCGGGTATGACGCCCTTCCGCAGTGAGAAAAACACTGGCTGGGAAGGTGCATTCCGTGTGCCTGGCATGATCAAATGGCCTGGACACATTAAGCCTGGAACTACTAAAAACGGTATGGTCTCTTTGGAAGACTTTTTCCCAACCTTAGTCGCCGCAGCAGGCGGTGAAGGCGTTGAGAAAGAATTACTCAAGAGTAAAAAGGTCGGTAAACAAACCTACAAAGTGCACCTCGATGGTTACAACCAACTGCCTTACTTCACCGATAAAACCCAAGAGTCGGCTCGTAAAGAGTTCGTCTACTGGAGTGACGACGGTGACTTATTGGCATTGCGTTACAACCAATTCAAGTTCCACTTCATGATCCAAGAGCATGAAACGGGCTTTGCGGTTTGGCAATATCCATTCACTAAGCTGCGTGTACCTTTGATTTTCGACCTCAGTGTCGATCCATTCGAGAAGGGTGACAAAGGTATGGGCTACAACACTTGGATGTACGAACGTGCATTCTTGTTAGGCCCCGCCATGGCTAAGGTTGCTGAAGTGATGGAAAGCTTTAAAGAGTTCCCACCGCGGATGGAAGCTGGTACGTTTGTTCCTAGATAAACAAGCTGTTTTTTAAATAGAAATTGGCTGACGTTCATGTGAACGTCAGCCAATACAAGGAAGTCTGCATGACGAAAACTTCAATGCGAGCATCAACGATACTCGATGTTGTACCGTTAAAATCAGCTGCAAAAGCACTTGGAGAGCATCCCGATTACCAACGTCGTTTTCACGTGATGGCTAAACCCGGTGGGGCGAAATGTAACATCGATTGCCAATATTGTTTTTATCTGCACAAAGAAGGCTTATTGCATCAGCCTAAGCAACCAGAGATGGATGATGCGACCCTCGAAGCCTTTATTAAAGGTTATATCGAAAGCCAAGATGGCGACGAAATCGTATTCTCATGGCAGGGTGGCGAGCCGACCCTGTTAGGCGTGGACTACTATCGCAAGGTAGTTCAGCTACAGAAAAAATATCAGCCCGTGGGCGTTAAAATTGAAAACGATCTGCAAACCAACGGCATCCTATTAAACGATGAGTGGTGCCAGTTTCTTGCCGAACATAATTTCCTCGTGGGTTTATCCATCGACGGTCCCGAAGAACTCCATAACAAATATCGTGTGACCCGCAGCGGCAAGCCAACCTTTCATTTAGTGATGGCTGCGGTCGAAAAACTCAAACAATACAAGGTGCGTTTTAATGCTTTAGTGACGGTTAACCGCCACAACGTTAAGTACCCGCTCGAAGTTTATCGCTTTGTCACCAAAGAGTTGGGCGCGACCTATATCCAGTTCAATCCTGTGGTTGAACCCAGCGATTTTAAAACCACGGCACCACAGTTTTGGAACAGCAGCATGGTACCCACAGTCGGCAGCGAGCTGGCAAAGCCTGGGCATCCTATGTCGGTGGTGACGGATTGGTCAGTCGATGCCGATGACTGGGGCAAGTTCCTTGTCGTTACCTTTGAAGAGTGGATCAACAACGATCTTGGCCGAGTACTGGTTAACCTGTTTGAGACGGCGGTCGCCCAAGTGATGGGTAAACCGGCGCAGCTTTGTATTACCGCTGAGTTTTGCGGTAAGGGCTTAGCCATTGAGCATAATGGCGATGTCTTTAGCTGTGACCATTATGTTTACCCCGAATATAAGATTGCCAATGTGCGCGAGCGTCCTTTAAATGAAATGGCGTTCTCAACCCGGCAATTAACCTTTGGTATGGCGAAGCGCGACTCGTTACCCCAATACTGTAAAGACTGCCCTTATCTCAAACTCTGTTGGGGCGAATGCCCTAAAAATCGCCTGCTGAAAACCCCAGATGGGGAAGAAGGGCTTAATTATCTGTGTCCAGGGATTAAAGCATTTTTCGATTATTCGTTGCCAATTCTGACGGGATTGGCCGTATTGCTAGGACAACCACATGGAACCAATGGCTAACACACAAACGCGTGCCCACGGGGATATTCTCGCCTTAATTGAACAGGTTGAATCTCAAGTCGTAGGGCAACGCACAGTGATCCGCAGTCTGATTTTGGGCTTACTGTGTAGCGGCCATGTGCTGCTCGAAGGTTTGCCCGGAACGGCAAAAACCCGCTCGGTTAAAGCCTTGGCCAATGCCTTGGCGATTTCCTTTGGCCGGATCCAGTTTACGCCGGATCTCTTGCCCTCCGATGTGACGGGCACTGAGGTGCTTCACGAGGCTGAGGGGAAATCGACACTCAGGTTTCAGCCGGGGCCAGTGTTCAACCAAATCGTGCTGGCCGATGAAATTAACCGTGCCCCCGCCAAGGTGCAGGCGGCGCTGTTAGAGGCCATGGCCGAAGGCACTATTACCGTGGCGGGGCAAACCCATGTGCTGCCCGAACTCTTTATGGTGCTGGCGACGCAAAACCCCATCGAGCAGGAAGGCACCTATCCGCTGCCCGAGGCGCAGATGGATCGTTTCCTGATCAAAGCTTCGGTGGAATACCCTACAAAAGAAGCCGAGCGTGACATAGTGCGCCTCGTCCGCAGTGAGGAGAACGGCGTGTTTAGCGCCGAAAAACCGCAAACCATCACCATAGATCCCGCCAGTATTCTCAAGGCGCGGCAGCAAATTGCGGCCGTGACGCTATCGGATATGGTGGAGAACTATATTATCGATTTAGTGATGGCGACGCGCCAGCCAGAGCAATATCCCCAATCTAAGTTAGCCAGCTGGCTGATGATTGGCGCCAGCCCACGGGCATCCATTGCGCTAGACAAATGTGCCCGCGCCTTGGCTTGGCTAAATGGCCGCGACCATGTGCTGGTGGACGATGTGCGTGAGGTGGCGATTTTAGTGTTGGGCCATAGGTTGAGCCTCTCCTATGAGGCATTAGCGGATGGAGTCAATCAGCGCGATCTGGTGCATGAACTGCTCGATGTGGTCAGTATTGGATAACGGCTATGGCGCTCGCATCTCTGGCCGCATCCACTCGAACTCAGTCGTCCATGTCCGCTGCCGCTAAGCAACAGGACTCCCGTATCTACGCCAGTTTGCCGCAACTGGTGCGATTGCAGGGACAGACGACGCAAATCAAAATGCTTAGTCTGCGTTACTCTCGGGCGCATCTTTCTGGCCGTTATCAATCGCATCAACGGGGGCGTGGGCTGAACTTTGAAGAGCTGCGTCACTACCAACTGGGTGATGATATTCGTCAAATGGATTGGAAGGTCACCCAGCGCACGGGTAAGCCCCATGTGCGCAGTTACACCGAAGAGAAAGATCGCCAAGTAATCCTCTGCGTTGACCAACGTAGCTCCATGTATTTTGGCTCGGTGAGCCATATGAAATCCGTCGTGGCCGCCGAGATTGCCGCTTTAATGGGCTGGCTGGCGCTGGCCAATAATGACAGGGTTGGGCTGTTGATATCCGCGACTCAGCAGCTGCATTGGTGCTCGGCAAAGCGTGGTACGGCGCATTTTTTAATGGGATTAGATAGGCTTATCCAAGCCAATCATTCTCTGAGCGCGGCGAGCCGAGATAGCAAACGGGTAAGTTTCGCCCAGTGGATGCAAATCTTAAGTCAGCGCAGCCTCAAAGCCGCAACGCTAGTGATTGTCAGCGACTTTGCCGATGCCGATAACCAATCCCTCAAACAGTTAAAGTACCTGCAGCAGCATAATGATGTGCTGTGTATTTTTATCTCTGATCCGATGGAAACCCATGTGCCCGAGGATAGTGTTAGCAGCACTTGGGTGGTGGGTGATGGCCAATATCAGTTGGCATTACAGAAGGGACAACAAACGGCCGAGGTGAATAAGGCGCTGCAAAAACAATATCTTGAGAAACAAACCCAACTCAAAAATCTGATGGCAATGCAGCGTATGCCCTTTATTGAAATCGGCACTCAAGGCGATCATCTGCTGCAACTGGCTCGTACCCTGAGTGATATCCAATGACGGCAATCTTACTGTTTGGTGCAACTCAGTCTCCTCCCAGCAGCTACATGCTGAGGGAGTTAAAAGACGTGGCTCAGCCCGATCCTGTGAGCTGGTGGCCACAGACTCTGGGCTGGCAAATATTGCTGCTGGTATTGCTGCTGTATCTGGGTTATCGCCTGTATCTCAAGGGGATTTTCTGGTGGCGAAACCGTTACCGCCAGGAGGCGATAACGGCCTTGCTGAGTCTGTCGGCGGAGGATCCGCATTGGCCGACGCAGATGATGAAGATTATTAAAATCGTGATGGTCTACTTAGAGCCGAAAAATGCCTCCCTCTACGGTGCTCCCTTGCTCGAGCAGATGGGGCGTTACCATACGAAGGCTCACCTCGCGAACGACGAATCGTTTCAGCAGTGGCTAAAATGCCTTGAAGATCCTAATGCCGCTCGCCCCGATTTTAGCGCTGTGCGCCAAGGGCTAAGCCAGTGGTTAAGCGGGCATCAATTGCCGGAGGCTCGCCATGGATCAGCTTGAGTTTGCTTATCCTTGGGCGTTTATCCTGTTGCCGCTGCCCGTGCTGGTGTACTGGTTTGTGCCCGCGTACCGTAGCCGCGAAGACGCAATCAAAGTGCCGTTCTTTACCGAAATCCTTCGGGCATTGAACGAGACTCCCAAAGTTGCCGCTGGCCTGCTCAGCCCGAAACATTGGCAGCGGGGCATGCTGATCCTCTCTTGGCTGTTGATTGTCACCGCATTGGCTAAACCCAGTATCCTAGGTGAAGTGCAAACCCGCGAAGCCTTCGGGCGGGACGTCCTCATGTTAGTGGACTTGTCTGGCTCGATGGATGAGGCGGATTTTACCACCGCCGATGGCAGTACCTTAACCCGCTTAAACGCGGCGAAAAACGTCTTAAAAACATTTATCGCCAAACGCAGTGGCGACCGGTTTGGGCTGATCTTGTTTGGGGATGCCGCCTTTATCCAAACGCCATTTACCGCCGATCAGCAGGTGTGGTTAAGCTTGCTAGAGGAAGCGCAAACGGGGATGGCGGGGCAGAGCACCCATCTTGGCGATGCGATTGGTCTTGGCATTAAAGTGTTCGAGCAAAATCCGCAGCCATCGGAGCAGCAGGTGATGATAGTGCTGACCGATGGTAACGATACTGGCAGCTTTGTTGAACCCGTGGATGCCGCCAAGATTGCCGCCGCGAGAGGCATCAAGATTTACACTATTGCCATGGGCGATCCAACCCATGTGGGCGAGCAGCCAATGGATATGGAGGTGGTTCAAAGGGTGTCGCAGCTCACTCAGGCGCGCGCCTTTATCGCTATCGACCAAGCGGAATTGGATAAGGCGTATAAGCTGATCGATAAGCTAGAGCCGCAGCAATACAGCAGCGCCAGTTTCCGCCCGAAAATTACCCTGCATTACTATCTGATTGCCATTGTGCTCGCCTTACACTTGTTGATTTTCAGTTGGATGACGCTGCGGCAAATGTTCAGCCGCACCGAGGTGGCCAATGAGTGATTGGCATTTAGAACTGCAAATGTTGGCGCAGTTTCATTTTATTCGGCCACTCTGGTTATTGACCCTCATTCCGCTCGCCATGGTGCTGATGCTGCGTTGGCGCCGGGATGATGTGCAGCAACGGCTAGTATTTTTTCCCAACCATTTGCGCAGTGCGCTCACGTTGAATCAAGGCGGTTGGCGCAGTCAATTACCGTTGAAAATCTTAATGTTATTGCTGTTATTGGCGGTAATTATCTGTGCGGGACCGACCTGGGAGCGTGAAGCGTCACCCTTTGGTGAGGACGATGCCGCGCTGATGGTGTTGCTCGACAGCAGTGAGAGTATGAAACAACAGGACGTGGCACCGGATAGACTCAGCCGCGCTAAACATAAGATCTTGGATTTAATCGCGGCACGAAGCGGCGGTAAGACGGGGTTGATGGTGTTTGCGGGCAGCGCCCATGTGGCTATGCCCGTTACCAGCGACGCTAAGGTGCTGCAGCCTTACCTTGAGGCGATCAGCCCTGAGGTGATGCCGTTATCGGGCAAGGCGGCGCAAACCGCACTGAGTCAGCTCGCTGAGCAATTACCCGCGAATACGGGCAACAGTGTCTTACTGCTTACAGACGGCGTTGACCAACTCACTATCGATGCCTTTGAACGATATTTTACCGAGCAGTTTGAACATCCTCCCTATCAACTGTTGATCTTGGCGATCGGCGATCCCGATGTTCAATCGCAGGTGCCTGTGGATGTTGACTCTCTTGCCAACTTGGCCGATAGCACGGGTGGCAGTCTGTACCGCATGACAATAGATGATGCGGATATTCAGGCACTTGAGCGCAAAATTGAACGCTTTAGCATGCTAAATAATGACACCAGCATGCCTTGGTTAGATGAGGGCTATTGGTTGCTTTGGCCCTTAGCTTTGCTCAGTTTGCTGTGGTTTCGCCGGGGCTGGTTGGTGAAGTGGAGCCTAGTGTTAGCGTTAACGCTACCGAGTATTGCGCCGCAACAGGCCTATGCCGAAATCACCGTTTCTAAGGCGGCCACCGAGCCCCAAGTGACACAAGTCAGCTTTGCCGAGCGGAGTTGGCAATGGTGGTTGGATCTGTGGCTAACGCCGGATCAACAAGGCGCACTCTGGTTTAATAGGGGTGAATTTGCCAAGGCGGCAGCGGCTTACCATTCGGTGCTCAACAAGGGCATCGCCTACTACTATGGCGGCGAGTATAAGCTCGCCCACTCGGCCTTTATGCAGGTACAAACCGATCTTGGCGCCTATTACGCCGCCAGCGCATTAGCTCGGCAGCGGGAATATATCGCGGCGCGTAAGCTATTGAGGACGCTGGCGAAGAAGCAGGATATTGCTCCCGAACTCAAAGCCGATATCGAGCATAATCTTAAGGTTATCCAAGGGCTTATTGATGAAATCAATCAAGCGAGTGCCTCCCAAGCCAACAGTATGGGCGATCAGGAAACCTCCATCGAGTTGCCGGATGATCAGCCGCAGACCGCCGAAGGCGCCGATGAACAAACCTCACAGGATAAAATGCAGTCGCAAAACCTGACGGCGGAGCAGATGTTAGGCGATCCTAAATTGGCCGAAGTCTGGCTAAAGCGAGTCGAGGCTAATCCCGAACAATTTTTACGGGCGAAGTTTCAGCTGCAAAACCTGCAACCTAAGGGCGCACAGAGCACTGATAACGCCAAGGGAGGATTGCAGCCATGAGTCATGCAATCAGTGCACTGAGCAGCGACAAAACGCTATTTGGCAGTAGAGTGCGAGTATCGATAAAGCCAGTCATCGGCGGTGCGAGATTGATGGCAATAAGAGTCATCGCTTTGATGTTCATCACCTTAGTATTGAATGGTTTGCTGCTGGTAACCCATGCCCAGGCGCAGACGCAGACGGACGATGCCCTACCTACTGAGCCCGCCACCGCAGTCAAAGTGAAGGCGTGGTTGGGTGAAAAACCGGATGCAAATCCCGATGGAACTGAAAAGCTATGGGCGCCGACGGAGCAGATATTGTTGCAGATTGAGGTGTCGACCAACCGCTGGTTTACCTCGGGCACTCAGATAAAGGGCATTGAAATCCCCAATGTGTTAGTGAAGCAACGCAATACCTTTGCCGTTAACTATACCGAGCAGGAAGACGGCCAGACTTGGTCGCGGCAGCGCTGGGAAATCGCCCTCTATCCACAAACCAGCGGTGATTTTAGTGTGCCAGAAGCTACAGTCATCACTCAGGTGGCTGGCGTCAATGGCGACAAACAAGCTGTCACGCTTACAACCCCTGCGATGGGATTTCGGGTGGCTCTGCCCAGTGCCGAGCTTGCCAGCACAAAGGCTTGGTTTGCGGCATCGGACGTCAAAGTGCAGCAGGAGTGGAGCCCAAATGAGGCTGAGGTACTCAAGGTGGGGGATAGCCTAGTGCGCACCATTCATATTGAGGCCAATGATTCCCTATCTGTGCTGCTGCCCAATCTTATGCCGGCGCAAGCTTCTTCCGATTGGAAGCTGTATCCCAGTTCTCCCGAGCTGGTGGATAAACAAAGCCGTGAAGGTTATGTGTCGAGCCGAATCGATAGCCAAACCTATGTGTTGCAGCATGGCGGCGATGTGAGCTGGTCCGAGTATCGACTCTGGTGGTGGAACACTCAAAGCGGCCAGTTGGAGCAGATAGTGTTGGAAGGGAAGACTATTAAGGTCAAGCATACCCTGAGTTCTTGGTTGAAGTACCACGCATGGACACTATTCACCCTGCTGTTAAGCGCGGCGATATTGGGGTTATTGATGCGCTGGGGGAAAGCGTATTACCAAACCCATCCTATTCCCGTGTGGTTAGTGTTTTACCGCGCCCTGCGCCGAGGTGAGTGGCAAACCTGTCGAGCACTCTTGTACCGACGCTTACGTCGACGCAAACAATTACTGTCGATGACAGCGGCATCCACAGAGCCAGATTGGCAAGCTGCTGCCCTGAGGTTACAAACCCATTCGACTCGTCGGGCGGATTTTATCTACCTCTGGAAGCGCATTAAGCGAGTCCGAATGGGGTTGGCCTTACCTAAGGCCCTCGTTGCATTAGAGACGCAACCCTTACTAACCGAAAAAGTAGCCGCTGGAAAAGTGTTATCCGAACCCAAAGCCTCTGAGTCATAGAGGGACATTACCGATCGTAATAAGGAGATACCCTGTGAGAATCATACGACTATACCGCAATTGGATGTTGTTACTCGTTAGTATGTTGCTGGTGGGGCAAGCTTACGCGGCCCAGAGTGACCCTTTGGCATCTTGGAACGATGGCAAGGCCAAGGCGGCCATTACACAGTTTGTGCAGCAAGTGACGGATAAGAATTCTCAATATTTTGTGCCAGAAGCCGAGCGGATCGCGACCTTTGACAACGACGGCACCCTATGGTCTGAACAGCCCATGTACTTTCAAGTGTTGTTTGCCCTCGACCGCCTCAAAACCCTGGCTCCAAGCCATCCCGAATGGAAAACCGAGGAACCCTTCGCCAGCGTGCTTAAGGGCGATGTGAGCAAGCTGCATACCGAAGACTTGGTGAAAGTGATTTATGCGACCCATTCCGGCATGAGCACCGATGAGTTCGATGCCATAGTGAAGGACTGGATTGCGACGGCCAAGCACCCCACCACAGGGAAAAAGTACACCGAAATGGTGTTCCAACCTATGTTAGAGCTGCTGGATTACCTGCGTGCTAATGGCTTTAAGACCTTTATCGTTTCCGGTGGCGGCACGGGTTTTATGCGGGCTTGGGTGGAAGGCGTTTACCATATTCCCCCAGAGCAAGTGGTGGGCAGTACCTTTGAGACCGAGTTCAGCTTGGTTGACGGTAAGCCAACATTAAAACGTATGCCAAATTTCTTAGTGAACGACGATAAAGAAATGAAAGTGCAGGAAATATATGAACGTATAGGCCGCAGACCCATAGCCGCCTTTGGTAATTCGGATGGCGACTTGGCCATGTTGCAATGGACCGCGGCGGGTGACGGCCTACGTTTACCTATGTACATCCACCATACCGATGACAAGCGTGAGTGGAAATATGATCGCGACTCCCATATCGGTCAGTTAAACAAAGGCTTAGATGAAGCAACGTCCAAAGGCTGGCCCATGGTCGATATGAAAGCCGATTGGAAGCGTATTTATCCCTAAGGCCTCAGATTGGCAGATGGGCTCTTAAACCCATAGTCTGCAAACAGTTCGTCGTGAATGGGTTTATCCAATCGGGATAAACCCATTGTTATTTTTGCGCCCTAGCATCCACCTAAGGAGTATGGCGCGAGCGCGCTATCTTCCCTAGAGTAGGCTAACTGAGATGGGATAACACAGGGATTGAATAAATGAATGATGAACAATACGAGAAGGGGCTGGAAGTACGCCGCGCCGTGATGGGCGATAGTTTTGTCGATAAGGCCTTGAGCAGTGCCACGGATTTTACGCGTCCATTACAGGAGTTGGTGACGGCGAACTGCTGGGGCGAGGTTTGGGTGCGTGAGGGGCTTTCTCGGCAAACTCGCAGTCTGGTGACCATAGCGACGCTTGCCGCATTAAAGGCATCGACCGAATTAAAAGGCCATGTGCGCGGCGCGTTGCGTAACGGTTGCACAGTGGAAGAAATTCAAGAAGTGCTTTTACATTCAACTATGTATTGCGGCATGCCATCGGGCATTGAGGCCTTTAGGGCGGCAAAAGAAGTGATTGAAGAGTGGCAGGCTGAGCAGGCCAAGGTGTCGGGGCAGTCTTAATGTTTGCCCCCTGTGGCATGTATCCTTTGAGTCATCGGGTGTCGAACCATCACCTGATGTGTGCGTACTTAGGATACCTCGCCAGAACGAGGGGATACTATTCGCTCGATGTTCGATGTTCGATGTTCGATGTTCGATGTTCGATGTTCAATAAGTGTGGCCTGAGTTTTTGCCCGAAGCTTGCGGCTCATACTCAGGCCAACGCTTGTTAGAGTCGCGGATCCGCCGATTGACTCTCCACTTGGCCGATAACCGTGATGTCACTCAAACTCGAGAGTGTGCCCCACTGCTGAATGGTCATCATGCCAGTGATTTCCTGCGCGGTGAAACTCAAGCGCAGCCCGTCTTTGCGGTAATCCTGCGGCAGATTTTTAGGCAATATTTTTTGGCCGTTGTCGGCGATAATGCCCCAGAATCCACCTTCTAAATTCATATATCTCACAGTGCCTTGCAGCATTACGCCTTCTCCTTGTGGTGAAATACTTGGCTTGATAAAACCTTTATCAGTCGACGTGTGAAGCTGCGGAGTGTCGCGCTTATCCACAGTGACCGTTTTGTCCTCGGTCGTCTCTTTTGGGGGCGTGTCAGTTTGAGCTGCGCTTGTTTGTGCGGTGTCCGTTTGGGCGGTGCTTTGCGCGGCGGTTTTGTCCACAGTCGATGGATTTTGCGCCTGAGTCTGCTCTTGGCAACCCAACAACAATACGGGCAATAGTAGTGCTAATAGGGGAGTACGTGGGCGCATCTTGCTTCCTTGTTGTCACTGATGTCACAACACTCTAGCAAATATTATTCGCGAGGGGGGATAAGGTTTTTATATCTTTATGTAACAGCGTGGAACAGGAGATAAAGGTAAAGCGAACGTCGCTTTACCTTTTTAAGCCATGGGCTGGAGCGGCATTACTTTTGTAGCTGTGCCTTGGCGGCTTCAACCTTAGCGAAATCAAGACCTAACTCGAGTACGGCTTCTTTGATTAACGCCGGATTTTGCATTACCAACGCCATCAGTTGCTGCAGTTTTTCGGGTGGGATCCCAAGCTGACCAATAATGCCCATCGCCATGAGAGGATTATCGGTTAATGATTGAAAAAGCTCGTTAATTTTTGCATCAGTGACATTGTGTTCTTTTAAGATGGCAATAATGGGATTCATTGCAATACCTTGTCGAAGTTAACAGAAAACGGCGGCCATTTTATCACAGTTACGCCTAAGTGGTGGTACGGCCGTGAAGTAACGGCTTAATCGCTGTTTAGCCCGATACCGCATGGATTGCCGTAAGTCGGGATTTTGATAATCCTTTCATAAATTAACAATCGTTAATCTATTTTGGCGATTCCAATCATCGATTTTAATCATTTCATATAGTTAGCTCGCATCACTACACTTTCTGGCATCGATTGTGGTGACGGTTTCATGCATTACCCGAGAATTACACAACGAGACATGGGGTTGAGCAGCAAACAAACGACACACATCTGTGCAGGCAGATATGTCCTTACTAGAAGAAATAGGTAATCATCATGAAGAAAACTACTATTCCTACCTTGTCAGCGCTGACCTTGGCGATGTCGTTGGCATTTGGTGGGGCTGCTATCGCACAAGAGCAAGTCACGGGTAATCAATTTTGGTGGCCTGAACAGCTAAATTTAAGCCCGCTACGTCAAAATGCAGTTGAATCAAATCCTTATGGTAGCGACTACCACTACGCCGAAGCTTTTAAATCCTTAGATCTCGACGCCGTTAAAAAAGACATCAAAGCCCTGATGACTGAGTCTCAGGATTGGTGGCCAGCGGACTACGGTCATTATGGTCCTTTCTTTATTCGTATGGCGTGGCACAGCGCGGGTGTTTATCGGATTTTTGATGGTCGTGGTGGTGCCGCTGGTGGTCAGCAACGTTTCGAGCCATTAAACAGCTGGCCAGATAACGTGAACTTAGATAAGGCGCGTCGCCTGCTGTGGCCTATCAAACAAAAATACGGTAGCAAGATTTCGTGGGGCGACTTAATGGTGCTCACGGGTAACGTGGCGCTGGAGTCTATGGGCTTTAAAACCTTTGGTTTTGCCGGTGGTCGTGTCGATGACTGGGAAGCGGAACAGGTGAACTGGGGTTCAGAAAAAGCCTGGCTCGATAGCAAGCGCCGCAATGAAAAGGGCGAACTGGCTAAGCCGATGGGCGCGACCCAAATGGGCTTAATTTACGTTAACCCAGAAGGCCCTAATGGTGTGCCAGATCCATTAGCCTCGGCGAAGGAAATTCGTGACACCTTTGGCCGTATGGCGATGAATGATGAAGAAACCGTTGCGCTGATCGCGGGTGGCCACACCTTTGGTAAGGCGCATGGCGCGCATGATCCCTCTAAATGTGTCGGTGCCGATCCCGCCGCCTCTGGTGTTGAGGCACAAGGTTTAGGCTGGAAAAACAAATGCGGCAAAGGTCACTCGGAAGACACTGTTACCAGTGGTTTAGAAGGGGCTTGGTCATCTAACCCAACCAAATGGACCATGGAATACTTAACTTGGCTGTATACCTTTGATTGGGTACAAACCAAGAGTCCAGCAGGCCATATCCAGTGGATACCTGCCGACGGTAAGGCCGCTAATCTGATCCCCGATGCGCATATTGCGGATAAGCGCCATGCGCCTATGATGTTCACCAGTGATATCGCGCTGAAGGAAGATCCTATTTACCGCGAGATCACGACCCGTTTCCTTAAAAATCCACAGGAGTTTGAGCTGGCCTTCGCTAAGGCATGGTTTAAGTTAACTCACCGCGATATGGGACCCAAGGCAAGATACTTAGGTGCCGATGTGCCAGCGGAAATGTTGATTTGGCAGGATCCTATTCCCGCCCTTGACCACCCTGTAATCGATAACGCCGATATCAAAGCCTTAGGTAACAAAATCTTGGCTTCTGGCTTAACGGTTCCCGAATTGGTGAGAACGGCATGGGCTTCGGCCAGCAGCTTCCGGGGTACCGATATGCGTGGTGGTGCAAACGGCGCGCGTATTCGTTTAGAGCCTATGATGAACTGGCAGGCGAACAATCCTAAAGAGTTAGCTAAGGTGCTGGCTAAATTGGAAAAAGTCCAAAAAGACTTCAACGGCTCACTGAAAGGTGGCAAGAAGGTTTCGTTGGCCGATGTGATTGTGCTCGGTGGTAGCGTGGCAGTAGAAAAGGCTGCGAAAGAGGCGGGTGTGACTGTTTCTGTACCATTCACTCCAGGACGTATGGATGCGACTCAGGCACAAACCGATGTGTCATCCTTTGCGGTTCTTGAGCCAACGGCCGATGGTTTCCGTAACTACTACTCGAAGGACAGTAGCCATTCTCCCGCCGAGATGCTGATTGAACGTGCGAACATGCTTAATCTGACCGTGCCAGAAATGACTGTACTGGTAGGTGGTCTGCGCGCCTTAGATGCCAACAGCGCTGGCGTGAAACACGGGGTGTTTACCGACAAACCTGGCACCTTAAGCAATGACTTCTTCGTTAACTTGCTCGATATGTCGACCAAGTGGAGCAAGTCAGAGAAGCAAGAAGGTATCTACGAAGGGCAAGATCGTAAGAGCGGTAAACTGAAATGGACCGCGACTCCCGTCGATTTAGTCTTCGGTTCGCACTCTGAATTGCGCGCCGTGTCTGAAGTGTACGGCGCTCAAGATGGACAAGACAGATTCGTGCAAGACTTTATCAAAGCCTGGAATAAGGTGATGAACGCCGATCGCTTCGATATCTAAGCGCCATTGACTCTGGGTTTTATCGCCCGTGAGTTCAACTCTCATAAGTCCATCCGTGCCCTGTGCATGGGTGGACTTTTCTCTTTCTATCCTCACTTAACTTGAATTGAGTTTTCGCTGAAGACCTCGCTTGTTGGCCTTAGACGTTTCCTTATGCCGCTTAGCCAAGTAGTATCGGGGGAAATCTCTTTGCAGCGAAACGAATATGCTCTCAACATCTCGCCTCCATTTAGCAAGGCCGCAGCGCCGCTCACGTAAGTCCTTTAATATGGGGCTGCGGCAACAGGGTTTTACCGGTGTTCAAGTCTTGTTGATGATACTGGTGACCATAGTGCTCACCGTGGGGATTACCTTTTTTGTGGTTCGCAGTTATATCTTCCCTAAGCCTTTGACGCCTGTGAGTTTATCAACCAAAGAAGAGGCAAAGCTTGAGGATAAACTGAGTCAGCTAGGTTGGCAGCCAGAGCGCAAGGCCTCGGCTCATACCAAGGATTCGGCTCAGTCGTCCTCGAGTGACGATTTACAACCTGAGCCCTACCGCGAGCGGCCTGAAGATAGGCTAGTGAGTTTTAGCGAGCGCGAAGTCAATGCCATCATTGGCCGTAATCCCGACTTTGCACAGCGTATTGCCATTGATTTTTCAGATAATTTAGCCAGTGCCAAAATTTTAGTGCCGATCCCTAGGGACTTTCCTGTGATGGCGGGTGAGATTTTACGGGTTAATGCCGGACTCGATATCCATCTCGATGCTAATCGCCGCCCGAGTGTGTCTTTGGTGGGCGTAAGTTTAATGGGCGTGCCTATTCCTAACGCTTGGCTAGGCAATATGAAGAATGTCAATCTTGTCAGTGAGTTCGGCGACAGAGGCTTTTGGAATGCCTTTGCCGACGGCGTCGAAGATATTCAAATTCGCGAGGGCGAGTTGTATATCAAATTACGCCCCTGATCCCTGTTTGTGTCAGCCCTTTGCATAAAGTCGAAGGGACAAAAACGATAACAGCTTGTTAGACTTGGATAAAAATCACCCCAAAGGACGTACTCAATGCAGCATTACACCACAGACTCTCAGGCGATAGCCGTTAAGGGATTACGCTACGGCCGCGGTAATGAACTGTTAGTGGTTGAAGATTGGCAGCTAATGCCTGCGCAGCATTGGGCGATTTTTGCGACCGACAGTTACAGCGGTTCATTGCTTGGGCGAATATTGGCGGGGGATATTGAGCCCGATGCGGGGCAAATTACGGGGCTGCCCGCGCGAATTGGCTGGGTGTCTCTCGGTTTGCAACAGGCGCTGCTGGAGCGGGAATTAGAAAAGGACGAACTCGATTACGGCTCGACGGTCGAGTCATTGGTGCAGGAATGCTGCCTAAATGATGCACACTTGGCGGCCATTTTACAGAAAGTTGAATTAACCCATTTAAAGCATCGCGGGTTTAGGCAGTTATCGACCGGTGAAACCCGGCGAGTGATGTTAGCGCGGGCGCTGGCAACTGAGCCCAACCTGCTGATTTTAGATGACCCTTATGCAGGGCTGGATATCGAGCATCAGCTTAGCCTGTCGCAGTTACTGGTGGAGGTTGCCGAACATACGCAGCTGCTAATCATTACCTCACGCCAAGAAGAATTACCGCCCTGTATTAGCCATGTGGCGCTGTTTAATAGCGATATGCTCAAATCGGGTCAGCATGTGCATCAACTAAGCGCGCCCATGTCGATTGAGCAGTGGCATACACATCCTGTGATGGCGCAGCTTAATGCGCTTTCGGCCAGCCGCAGCGCCGAACTCTTGGCATTGATGGCGCGTCAACGCCACAATGCCGAGGCGTTTGACCCGATAGTCGACATTAAAAACGGCAAGGTCGAATATGTGAGCGGCTTGATTTTTAAAGGGGTGAATTGGCGGATTAGCGCGGGCCAGCATTGGCAAGTGCGAGGGCCCAATGGTTGTGGCAAGAGTACTCTGCTCGGACTGATTTTGGGCGACCATCCCCAGTGCTACAGCAATGACATTACCCTCTTTGGCCGACCCCGTGGTAGCGGTGAGAGTATTTGGCAGATTAAACAACGGATTGGCATAGTGTCGTCGGCATTGCATTTACAGTATCGCGTCAGTTGTTCGGCGCTCGATGTCTTATTGTCAGGTTTTTACGATTCCATCGGCCTGTATCACAAGCCCACTAAACCCCAATTGGATCTGGCCAAGGAGTGGTTGGCAATTTTGCACATGAGTGAGTTTGCTAGCACGGGCTTTAAAAAACTGGATTACGGTCAACAGCGGCTATTACTCATAGGTCGAGCCTTGATTAAACAGCCGTTATTATTGATTTTGGATGAGCCATATCAAGGGCTCGACTTTATCAATCGCACCTTAGTGATGCGGGCTTTGGATATGATTGCCGAGCATCATCTCAGCCAATTGTTGTACGTCTCCCACCATAGGGAAGATGCCTTGCCCGCCATCAAAAACTTTGTCGATTTTATCAAGCAGGATGAAGGTTATTCGGTAGAGGTGAGTCGCAGTCCTGATTAGGGGGCTTACTCCCTGTTAAATGCGGATGATTAACAGCGGCTGGTTGCCATAAGCGTTAGTTATTCAACCGCTTAACGTCGAATAAATTTAATACTAAAGTTTGACGCCTTCATTTTTATCTATCATCTTATAGTAGGATTTTAAGCTTGGCTTATTTTCCTACGTCAACTGACGAACAGGCACACCCGTTGTGAAACGGGGTCGCAAAGCTTCGGATCTTATTGTACAGGCTGTTATTAAGATGGCTGAGTTGCCGAATCAGGTGAAAAACCTTGGCGATATGCAAACCCAATGCATGCGCTAACGGGATATGGATATTTGTTTTTTACCTTTCGGAGAATATATGAAATTTAAATCGACACTCGTAGCGTTAGCTACCTTTGTGTTTGCAAGTTCCGTTAATGCCACTGTTACCTATGATGAAAATGGTAATGGTTTTATTGGCAAAGGAGATATTCAATCGGTATTTGACTGGAATAATAGCCAATTACAGACGAATGCCTCTGCTCTAGAGTTCCGCTTTTTTGCTGAAGGTACAGTGACTTGGACCTGTGAATGGTGGACGGGTAGCTCGGGTACAACAAATGGGAGCGCGAATAACCAAGGGACTCTCAAATATCATAGTGAAGAGGCGGAAATTTCCTATGATATAAATAAAGTGGTCAATTTTGATTCTCGCAAAAATAAGCAACAGATGGTGACAGGTTTTACGTTAACTGGTAATTCGGTTGCACTAAATTCGGTTAACTCAACCAATTCAGTGGCAAGTTGTGGCGGAAAAGGGGCGGGGAAAACTGTTGTTGAAGACTCCATAAAATATGAAGGCAGTGAAAGCCCATTATTGCAAGTACGCTTTGCCCCGCAGGACGCAGAACCTAGTGATTGGTTCGATTTACCTATCACCGAATAAGTCGGGAAGTGTCAGTTTATCTTCTATTGTAGTGACTCCTTAACCACAATCGAATTCGGAGTCTCGTTGTTATGGGACTCCTTATCATCAATACCAGCTCTTGTTGCTTTGTTCGATTGTTAGGACGGTATTCGATTCTAGATCACTCATTCTTCCTCAGTGTGTTCTTGCGATACTAATGAGTAAGGCCGCGCGATGGCGTGACGGATATCATTCAATGAAAACACCTTCGAGAAACGCCCAAAGGTTTTGCCATAAAACACGGTTTCGACCACTGGCAAACTAAAGACCTGGTAGCTAGCGGCAATCTCGCCTTGGGCCTCACAATCGATATATGCCAGCGCCATTTGGGGAAACTCTCTCGCCAACAAATCCGCAATCTGAGGCTTTAGGGCCTGACACACACCACAGCTTGGTGCCCCAAAGAGCAAAACTACCGCATGGTGTTGATTCAACAGTGTGTCGAGCATGGCTCGAGATTCAATTTGATGTACGGTTGGATGGCTCATTTACTCACTCTCTGACGGTTTTTTAATGCTGCAATTTTTTAACATTTAACCAGCGTTAGGGATGATAAACATCCCCATTTATCACTTAGTTAAACCTCACGAAATGGGGGCTGTATTTTATTTAATACATTGTTTTACAAGTAGCATTTTGTAGCAAACGCCCTTATCGAATTGACGCCTTATGCACTAACGGCAATTATCCGCGATGTTGTAATTATGTTGCATTTAATGACAGTTAATCGTGGATAAAAGGGAAGATAATGCTTACACACAATAAAGTCGCCGTGATGGTGGCGACCGCTTTATACGTTGGAAGCGGTATTGCTTCAACAAGCGCACTTAATACGGTCGAACCGTCTTCAGCATGGGGACCCGCACCTGCGGATTACGCGCCCAAACCATTAGCGGAAGACACTTTTACTTGGGAAAACCAAGTCAATAAAACAATTAAAAAACAACATGCAGTCTTCAATGCTGAAGCCGATATTCAAGGTGTTCACAAGTATATAGTACAACTTAGTGATGCTCCTATTTCGACCTATCAGGGTGGTGTCGGTCAGTTGGCCGCGACACAGACTACGGTTGCTAAGGCACGAAATACCAAAGCACCGCTCAACTTAAACCAGCCCCAGCTCAAAGCCTATAACAACTATCTGGCAGAAAAACGTGCTGCTGTTGTCTCACAAGCGCAAACATTACAGGGACTCGATTTAAAAGTCGGTCGTGAGTTTTCGGTTGCGCTTAACGGTTTTGTCACTGAAATGACGCAGGAGCAGGCGGCCAAACTGGCGAAGGTGCCCGGCGTTAAACGCATTACCCGTGAAAAAATCTACGAGCTTAAAACCTTTAGCACGCCAGACCAAACAGGGGCGACGAGTGTATGGAGCAACAGTGCGCTCAATAGCTCCAATATGGGTGAAGGTATGGTTGTCGGTGTTATCGATACCGGTATTAATGCTGACCATCCTTCATTTGCCGCCGTGGGTGGTGATGGTTACAAACATACCAACCCGCTCAATGGCAAATACTTAGGTGATTGTGCGGCTTCGCCTGAATACTGTAACGATAAGTTGATCGGGATTTATTCCTATCCAGAAATTACTAAGGCGTATACCGATCCGGTATTTAGCGAGACCCGTCCCGCAATCGGTTTGGATTATAACAGCCATGGTTCTCACGTTGCCGGTACTATTGCGGGTAACGTGATCAAAGACTTACCTCATACCATTACCGAATACACTCCAGACGGCAAAGGGATAGAAACGGGGTTAGTGTTACCGCAAGTGTCGGGTATGGCTCCACACGCCAATATCATCGCCTATCAAGTCTGCTGGCCAGGTGGTTCGGGAGATCCTTATGCAGGTTGTCCAACGTCGGCCATCGTGGCGGCAATTGAACAATCTGCTATCGATAATGTTGACGTTATCAATGCTTCACTCGGTGGATTAGAAGAAGACCCATGGTCAGAGCCAATGGAACAAGCCTTCTTGAATGCGGCGGCATCGGGCGTATTTGTGGCCGTGGCTGCGGGTAACTCAGGTCCTGAGTTAATGACGGCCGACCATTCATCACCTTGGGTAACCACAGTGGCGGCTCATACTGCCGATCAAATTGTGACCTTCAAGGCTAATGGTGTAGAGAATCTGTCAGGCGGAGCAACCGCAGCACCGATGAACATTGTTGGTTCGACCAAAAACTTTCAGTCGGTGACAGGGTTAGTGGTAGATGCCAAAAACTTCAAAAACCCGAATGAGACTATCACTTCAAGCATTAAGAACTGTGATAAGCCTTTCCCTGCTGGCACTTTCGATCTGGCTGATAATCCTGCGACTACCGATATCGATGAAAGTCAGCAAGATGTGATTGTGCTTTGTTCTCGTAGCTCTTTGCCACTATTGAATAAGGCGGCCAACGTGCAAGCGGGTGGCGCAGAAGGTATTGTTATTGCAAGTATTTCACCAACACAAGATAACAATCTCCCTGGCGTGCCATATGCTATCCCTGGTACGTTAATTAAGTACAGTGACGGCAACTTACTGCGTACTTGGTTAGCTTCTGGTGCGGGACATATGGCAACGGTCACGGCGGGCGCTGCTGATATTCAGGCAGTGGATAAGGAGCGTGTGGCTAACTTCTCAGGCCGTGGGCCTTCTTATTTTGGTATCGATACTTTGTTTGTCGATATCGCCGCTCCTGGGGTCGATATTTTTGCGCCAGCATCGGATGACCAGCCATTTACTAAGAATCCAGTGACAGGAAATTGGGCAACCTTATCCGGCACTTCAATGGCGAGTCCACATGTGGCTGGGGCGGCAACGATTTTGCGTCAATCTCACCCAGATTGGAGCCCTATGCAAGTGCAATCGGCATTAATGATGACGGCATCTAATACCCTAACCAACGCGAGTTATTTGGATAACTACGCTGATTACGGTGAAGAGTCTGGCCTGCAGGATGCGGGGGCTGGTCGTATGCATGTGGAGTTAGCCGATAAAGTTGGCCTAGTACTCGATGAGTCTATGGATAACATGGCGGCAGCCGATCCGAACCTCGGTGGTCGTCCAAAGAATCTAAACACAGCATACATGGTCGATAACGAGTGTCCTAATGAGTGTTCGTTTGTACGGACTTTTACCGCGACTGAAGATGGCCATTGGACCGTTGATACTCAAACTTGGATTGGTAACTTTGATATTAATGTTCAACCAGCCAGCTTTAGCATCAAGGCGGGTGAATCACAGTCTTTAGTCATTAAAGCTAAGACCAAAAAGAACGTATCGGGTGCTACCTATCTGGATTACACAGGCAATCAAGGCCAAGTGAGATTGGTTTCTGACAATCCGAACTCTCCGGTGCTTGAACTGCCCGTGTGGACCTATGAGGGAGATTCTGGCTTACCTGATTACGTGAAAATCAATGCTCACCGTAAGTCGGCAACCTTGAATGTAGGGCCATTTAATACCGCAGAAATTACTGATTTCACTGCGCGTAGTTATGGTTTAGTGAAGGGTGAAGATAAGACCATTCACACTTATACCGATAAAACGGGTGGCGATCCCTTCGATACTCTTGAGATCGATGGGGTGCAAGTGAACCCTAACCATATCGAATGGACGGATGTGCCCGAGGGCGCGAAGTTACTGGCAGGCAGTGTTGTTGGCAATGACTATAGTCGAGTGTTGGTCTTTATGGGACAAGACTCTGATGGCGATGGTGTGCCTTCAATGGATGAAACCTTATGTATGTCAACCAACTACAGCATTGCTAACTTCTGTACTATCAGTAATCCACAGGCAGGACGTTACTTTACTGTCTATATGAACTTGGCCACTCTCTCGTACGGACAAGTGGATCAAGGTCGCGATATCCGCATCTCGACTGCAGTGGTCACTGGCGATGAGGGTAACTTAACGGTTAAAGCGCCTGCGCAGATCCCTGGTTACTCTGAATACAATCTCGAATTAGCCTATCAACTGCCAGAAATGGAAGTTGGCAATACCTACTTTGGTGGTTTTGATATAGGTTCGAATGCCAACGATGCGGGCAACTTAGGTTTTGTGCCTGTGATTGTTAACCAAATCGATAAGGATGTGACCTTTACCGCAAGCCGTGAAACGGCAATTCCTGGTGAAGTGGTTGAATTCCAAGTCAATGTGATTGCTAACAATGAGGGTGAGGCTCGAGATTTTGCCTTGAACGCATCATTCCCTGATGCGATTCAAATCATCCCTGGCAGTGTTGTCGCCTCACATGCCACACCTGGTACGCCAGTACTCGAAAACAACGCGATAAGCCTCGCGGGTGTGCAGGAAACGACGAAAGATGTTGTGCGTAACTATAAGATTACTAACAACCAAAACGATCCAATGTGTTCACTGACGGCGGCTAAATCACCGTATCCTGGTTACCTTGAGTTGAAGGAAGGCCTAGGGTGGAAAACGCTAGAAGGTGTTCAAGGGGCTTACAATAACGAGTTCCAGTATAAGCTGAAGGACTTGATGAATACTGATGCGGATATTAGCTTCCCATTCTTTAACAAGTACTTTGTCGATACGATTAAGCTCAACCCTGCGGGTCTAGTGACATTCAACACGGCACGTCGTACACCAGTGTCTCATGTTGAATTCCCCTCTGGCACGCTTGGTTTGTTACCTATGCCAGAATTTATTGTTGCCCCTTACTGGACGGGTGATAACCGTATTCCAAAACGTTTCGACGGTGGTTATGGTCAATACCATCTCAACGCGGGTATTACCCCAACCTATACGGTTTCGCGTGATTGGTTAGTGTTGGAGTGGGATAACGTTGAGCGTGCAAATACTCCTGGTCAATTGGTTGATTTTGAAATGTTCTTACGCATGAACATTAACTATGAGCCAGGTAACTATGAGATGTTGTTTGCCTATGACAATCTACAAATGGTGGATGATAAAGGCTCTATCGGTTTCAAAGCGGCCGATGGCCGAATGATTGTCGATGGTGATACGCCAATCGATCTCAACCTAGGTGATTCGGTGGCATACAACAATTTAGGCTCAGTACTGAGCAATAAGTTTGTTGTCTGTATGGATTATACCGGTCCAGAAGAGTCACAGTTTAACCTGCAGTTTAAGGCCTATGTGTCTGAAAAAGCAGCGGGAACGACTCAAACTCTCAAAGTTGAAAACCACTTAGTGGGCGCCGACAGTGAAGTGCTTGAGCTGCAACTTGCAGTCGCAGGGAATATTCAGCTGGCGGCGATTGCCAATAAGACGGTAAAAGAAAATGAATCGATTAGCTTCGACGTGCTCTATTCAGATGAAAATCAAGTGAGCAATGTGATTGAAGTTATCGGTGATAACTTTACGACTAGCGTAAATGGTAACACTGTGACATTAACCCCAACGGCGAACTTCCATGGCGAAACTCTGGTGACTGTGATGGTAAAAGACAGCGTGAATCCAGAAGATGCGGCATCGACTAGTTTCAACTTAATGGTTGAGTCCGACGGTATTGAGTATGGCTGTACTAACAGCGGCGCGACTAACTATGATGCTTCGGCCAATACCGATGATGGCAGTTGTAAGCTGCCAGTTGTCACCATCGAGCCTGAAGAGAAAAGTTCGGGTGGTGCCTTAGGTTGGTTAGCCTTAGGTTTGCTTCCATTAGCTTACAGACGAAATCGTAAAACACATTAAGACGTTTTAGGCTGAAGCGCGCAGCTGACGGTATAAACTGTATCTGATGCTGTCACTTCATCCGAGCTAAAAGCCCCTGTTGATTAACAGGGGCTTTTTATTTCGTTAATGGCCACACCACTGGCGCTCGCAGGGGATGCCGTCACCATCGCCATCCATTTGAGTATTCGGACAGTGATTGATGTAATACGTTGCTTCGTCGCAAGAGCTCATATGGCTGCAATGGGTTTTACCAGCCTCGCAGCGAAACTGAGCCTGAGGTGCTGACTGAGGCTGAGTTTGAGGCTCATACAGGGGCGTTGTCTCAATCTCTGCGTTGTTAGGCGCCTGAGCTATCTCGAACTCGGTATATTTCTTAAAACCAAATATTCCAATGCCAAAGATTAATAACAGCGGCAGCAGTGTATTTGATAGGGAGCGACTCGGGGGATTTGTATTGCGTCGTGGGCTTTTACTTGTGTTCGCTAACACGGCGACGCCTTCGATAGAGGCCTTGATGGCCTTCACTTTGCCATCGTTTTGTATTTCGGTTCGATACAAAATACTATCGCCGACTTGGGGTTTTCTAGCCATGTGCTTCAGCACAGTGATATGGATAAAAACGTCTTTACCCTTTGAATCTTCTGGTTGAATAAACCCGAATCCTTTCTCATCGTTCCAACGAACTAAAATGCCTCTTTCCATGAGTTTGCTCTAAGTGCTTAATTTATGTTCTTTATATGTGGGATTGACCTTAAGGTCAATGGCGTTAATCGGATTATGACTGGGATGACTGCATCAACTTGTTGGCTTTTTTGACCGCGTACATGGCTTGATCCGCATAGTTGATCAGGGTCTTAGCATCGGTGCCGTGGCAGGGGAAAATTGCCGAGCCAATACTCACTCCGATGCGTAACTTGTGTTCATGGATAATATAAGGCGCGGTGACCGCTTGAGTGATTTTTTGAGTCAACACGGGCACGCTTTCTTCGTTGGGTAAGTGTTCCAGCAAAATCACAAATTCATCCCCGCCGAGGCGGGTTATAGTATCGATTTGTCGAATGTTGCCCGTGAGTCGTTTTGCGACTTCCTGCAATAACTTGTCGCCGACATCGTGGCCAAATTCATCGTTGACCGGTTTGAAGTTATCCAAATCGAGAAACAAAATGGCAAAGATCCCGTCTGAACGCTGCGCATGGATGATCGCTTGTTCCAATTTGGTATGGAATAGCACCCGATTGGGAAGGTTGGTGAGGGCATCGTGGTGAGCTATGTGGCGTAAATGTTCTTCTTCGGCTTTACGCTCAGAAATATCGGTGATCACAATCACGAAGTGAGTTAGTCGGTTATCTTGGTTACGTACAGTATTTATCCGCACGCTAAGGGGAAGATAACCCGAGGCGGTTTCTTTAATCAGCTCTCCTTGCCATTGCTCTCCCTGTTGGAGCAGATTGAGCATGGCTTGATAGGCATCTTCGCTCGGATGCCCAGTATTGATAAAGCGTGAGGCGTCTTGATGTAAATCCTGCTCGGTTAAGCCAGTGATATCGGTAAAGGCTTGATTGATAGAGATAATACTCAGTAGGGGATCGGTAATGATAATGCCGTCTGTGCTGGCATTAAACACGGTTGCTGCGAGCCGCAGTTTATCTTCTGCCTGCTTGCTGCTGGTTAAATCCATAAAGTAGGCGACCCCTTCATGGGTGCTGCTGTTTAAAAAGCTCGCGCCTAGCATCACGGATACATGTTCGCCCGTTTTACTAATGAGTTGTTTTTCATACTGATTGCAATGACCTAATTCGATGAGTTCGGCGATGGCGATTTGATCTCTGGCCTCAAACTCAGGCGGTGTGAGCGAGCGCCAATTGACTTGGCCTGAGGCGAGATCCTCACGGTCAAATCCCAACATATTGAGAAAGTGATCGTTAGCATCGTGTATGGTGCCATCGAGCTGCCATGAAATAATGCCTATGGTGTCGGAGTCTTTCAGGCTGTTAAATCGTGACTCACTGATAAGTAAGAGTTTTTCTGATTTGGCAATGTTGCGGATAATCTGCCTACTGGCCAACACTCCAATGCTGATAAACAGCAGCAGCACGCCTAGGCTGATTAACCAAGTGATTTGTTTCACCCAGCGGGCGCCCTCACTGAGTACGGCGGAGAATTCAATCTCTAAACTGAGTAACTCTTCGCTCAGTTTGATGATTTGTTCTCGATATTGACTAAGGTCTGCCGCGTTGCCCCCTGACAGGTTGATTTCTTGGTGCATCGCGCTGGCGAGGGACATCATGGTACTGAATTTATCGTCGGCGAGGCCCCAAATCTTGACGGCCTGCTGCATATAGTGGGTACGGTTAAAATGGCGGAAAAACCAGATTAAGGACTCTGTATCCCTGTCGTCATTTAATCCCTGGATAAAGCCTTCCCTTGCTTTACGCTGATTAATCGGTAAGGAGAGTAGGGCCTCGCGAGCTTGTTTGTCGCCCTGCATAACGGCGGTTGCCGCTAGGTAGCGTTGATAATCTACTTCATTTTTATTGTAGGAATATTGGATCAGATAAAAAGTGGCATCCTTTTGCGCCTTCGCCCACAGTCCTTCACCTCTGACATAGGTACGAACGCCATCGAAAATATTGCCCTGAACATAGACGAGGGCAACCTGCACGATACAGATAGTGATAAACATGCCAATAATCAACAGTACCTTAGCGACGGTTGAACGGGACTGTTGCTGCAATATGTTGATGAATTGCCTTAATTTACTACCCATCCTTCCTCCCTAACGCCATGGGAGTGCTGATGAGTAAAGGCGAGTCAGTTTGGCCTATGAGGTCGTTAACCTGTGGGTTTCTCATCTGTTCCTTGGAAAATGTGTCGTGATACGCGATGTATGCCTCTGTAATGAGCGTGCTCGGCCTCCAAGTTGGTTAGGAAGTATGTATGACTGTAGCAAAGGCTAAAGTGCTTTCAAGTTAACCGAATGAAATACCGTCAATTAGAGCGGATTTCAGTCCTTAGACTCTGACCGTTCGTTTGGGGAAAGACTTGGGTCGAGTTCACTATGGGCTTGCTGCCGGTATTGTTCGAATAAGCCTTCCTGTTTCATTTGCTTAAGGGTGGTGCTGAGTTTGGCCGCCAGTGCTTTATGGCGTTTATGCAGGTAGCCGAAGCTAATGAGGTCGTCCAATTCGCCCACGGGATGGATTTTACTGTGTTGAAATTCAGTGTATTTAAGGACTTGTTCCCCAATCGCTTCGGTATCTATGTAGATATCAATCCTATCGCGCAGCATACGGCGAAAGGAATTTACGGGGGAAGAAGAGGTGGTGATACGGTCCTGGGGCACTAGCCCTTCAAGTTTCTGTTCGATATAAAAAATCCCTCGATAATATTCAATACGATATGGATGATTCAGCAGTGAAGCCCAGTTCTGAATTTGCATATCGGGATGGATACCATAGGCGATGAGTTTAGTCTCGATCACGGGTTCTTCGATTCGGATTAAGTTCTTAAATTTCAGTCCATAGGAAAATACCCGCGCCGGTTCACCATCGATTTTGCCCGAATCGGCCATTAGGCTGGCGCGCATCGGCGGAACCACTTGATAACTAAATCGATAACCAAGGCGAGCAAATGCCTCGGTGTAAATCAGTTCACCCAATCGAAAATACAGGTTGTCCTTAGGATCCTCATAAAACGCCATAGAAATAACGGGCATATCGGCTGTGGTGGGCGTTGGGGATATGGGGGAGGGATTGGCGCTGAGTGTCTGGCATAACAGTGAATTAAATAGTAAGCCTAAGCAGATGCTCAAGAGAAAAGCCTTTATTCCGTTGGGACGACAGGGGGCTTGCATAGGGTATCCTTAACCTTTTTAAGTGCTTAAAGTATAGACACTCTCGCAAAAGTGGGGGCGGGGATTTTGAGGTTGGTAATGTGAGCTGCCTTAGTTTGTTCATCGCGGAATAAAATGTGATCTTGAGGAGGACAATTTGTCCTTTTGCGGATAAAAACGTGCGATACAGCACGTAAAATAGAAAGATAACTGTCATTGGTGATTTTTTCCTCAGCAGAGTTTGAGCTTGATCCGCTTTTTAACCGTGAAGACAGCGTTAAATCCGTGTCACTCATTCGTTGATGCGGGAAGGAAAAATGAAGTTATTCCATACGGTTGCAGGATGGCGAACCAAGGCTTATTTATCTGGAGTTTGGTTATTGCCGCTCTATGGTTTATCGGGTGTAAGCTTGGCCGACAGCGCAGATAATATTGAACGCTTAGAAGTGCGTGGCAGACAAATCAATACCTTAGGCCATAGTACTTCGGCGTCGGAAGGGATAGTGGGTGCGGCGGAAATCGAAAGTCGTCCGCTACTGCGCACGGGGGAGATCCTCGAGTTTGTCCCTGGGATGATAGTCACTCAGCACAGTGGTTCGGGTAAGGCGAATCAGTATTTTCTGCGTGGCTTTAACTTAGACCATGGCACAGATTTTAATACCCGTGTCGAAGGTATGCCAGTCAATATGCGGACCCACGGCCACGGTCAAGGTTATACGGATCTTAATTTTTTGATCCCCGAGCTGTTAGGGGAAATCCGTTATGCCAAAGGAGCTTATTATCCTGAAGTGGCGGACTTTTCCGGCGCGGGTGCGGCGCAAATTCAGCTCGCCGATGAACTCGCTTATCGCCAAGTTGGGGTGACCTTAGGGGAATACGGTTATCAACGGCTGGTGGCCACTCAGGATATGAAGACCGAGGCCGGCCGATTTATTTTAGGAACAGAATTACAGGCTTACGATGGTCCTTGGAGTGATATTAAGGAAGATGTCAGCAAAATCAATGTGGTAGGCCGCTATCTTACTAAGCTTAATGGCGGGGACTTTAGCCTCACTATGATGGCCTACGACAATAGCTGGAATTCGGCGGATCAAATTCCGGCGCGGGCGGTGGAGTCTGGGGTGATTGATTTTTACGGTTCACTCGACACCGATGTGGGCGGAGAGGCCAGTCGTTACAGCATTTCGGCGAATTATGACGCTGGCAACTGGCAGGCCAATGCCTATGCCATTCGCTCGACCATGGATCTGTTTTCAAACTTTACTTACTTCTTAAACGATCCCATCAATGGCGATGAATTTGAACAGGTCGATGAGCGCACCATTTGGGGCGGCGATATTAAACGCGACTGGCAAATGAGTCTGGCGGGGACACAAATCAATTACAGTCTAGGTGCCGATGTGCGCTACGACGATATCGGTGCCGTGGGTTTATATAACACCAAAGCACGGGAACGCCTCAGCACTGTGAGGCTCGATGAAGTGCAGGAACTCTCCACGGGATTATTTGGCAAGCTGGAATGGTTACCAGCTGATCAATGGCGTTTGAATATAGGCTTGAGATACGACTATTTCGATGTGCAGGTCGATAGTGATAATCCCCTCAATAGCGGCGATGCTTCCGATGGCATGTTGAGCTTAAAGGCGGACGCTTCCTACCTAGTGAACGATAATCTGGAACTCTATATGAATGCGGGGCAGGGATTGCATTCTAACGATGCCCGTGGTGCAACCATTAAGGTCGACCCAGTCACGGGCGATCAGGTTGAAAAGGTCGATTTGTTAGTCCGCTCCAATGGCGGCGAGTTTGGCGTCAAATACTATGATCGCGACTTTATTAACTTTTCGGCGGCTCTTTGGTATTTGGAACTCGACTCTGAACTACTCTTCGTCGGCGATGCGGGCAATACCGAACCAAGCCGCGCCTCTGAGCGTTACGGTGTTGAAGTCACGGCCTATTATTGGCTTAACGATGATTTGAGTTTAGATATGGAACTGGCCTGGACCCGTGCCCGTTTTACTGAGAATGAGCTCGATGAAGGCAAATATGTCGATGGTGCAGTGCCCTTTGTTGGCAGTGCGGGCATAACCTACCGTCCCGATGGCGATGGTTGGTATACCAGTGTCAGGCTGAGATATTTAGGCGAGCGAATTCTCGATAGTTTTGATGAGCATAAAGCCGATGACACGACTTTAGTGAACCTTGCCTTGGGTTATCAGATATCGGGCTTCGATACTAAGCTCGAGCTATTGAATATATTTGATAGCAAAGACCACGATATCGATTATTTCTACGAGTCTCGTCTAGCGGGTGAGCCAGCTGAAGGCGTGGAAGACTTGCATTATCATCCTGTTGAGCCGCGCATGGTGCGGGTGAGTGTCAGTTATCGTTTCTAACTGGAGTGACCATTCTTGAGTGACCATTGCTAGCGCCAATCGATACGCTAAGTTTATTCCGCAACGAGATTAAACTTAGCATTTTCTATTCTGTTTACTGCAATCATTCCGACATCTAGCTGCAATAAAAACGCCATTAAAATCACGCCAGTTCGTCATATATAGCATTGAAAATGTGGGCGCCTCTTAAGGGAATACCCTCATACACTCAATAATAAAATCGGTGATGAACGTGATGAATATTAAACGGATCGCTGCAGCTATCTCCTGCAGCTTAATGACGGTTGTAGCCCACGCTGCAGTCTTACCCGCAACCCAAACTGACAGTCAGTGGTTTAAAGACAGTGCAGCCAATGTCGCGACTAAAGCGCAGCTTGAAACCAAGAAAACAGCTAAAAACGTGATTCTTTTTGTCGGCGACGGCATGAGTATTTCAACCTTAACTGCCGCCCGTATTCTGCAAGGACAGCAGCAAACGGGTAACCAAGGCGGTGAAGAAAACTTCTTAAGTTTCGAGCAGTTTCCCCACACTGCGTTAGTGAAAACCTACAACACTAACCAGCAAACTCCTGACTCCGCAGGTACCATGACCGCCATGGCGACCGGGGTAAAAACCAAAGCCGGTATCATCTCGATTTCTGACACCAGTTTACGTGGTAACTGTTTGTCTTCTAAAGGCAATGAACTAGTTTCTCTGGTTGATTTAGCCAATGCAAAAGGCTTATCGACCGGGATTGTCACGACCGCCCGTTTAACTCATGCGACGCCTGCCGCGACTTACGCTAAATCACCAGAGCGTGATTGGGAAGGCGACTTTAACCTGCCTGCCGAAGCCGTTGCGAACGGCTGTACCGATATAGCCAGCCAACTGGTGATGCGCGATGAGGCAAACTCACTTAGCGTTGCACTGGGTGGCGGTCGCAGCTATTTCTTACCAAAAGAAGTCACTGACGGTGAGAACAAAGCCGGTAAACGTAAAGACGGCAAAGACCTGACTAAAGCGTGGGTCGAAAACTTTAGCAAAGCGGCTTACGTGTGGGACAAAAAAGGTTTCGATGCCATCGATGTCGCCAATACCGATCACTTACTCGGCCTCTTTAACCCATCCCATATGGAATACGAAGCGGACCGTGCCGATGACGTTGGTGGTGAGCCATCACTTTCAGAAATGACCGCGAAATCCCTCGAGATTTTAAAGAAAAACGATAAAGGCTTCCTGCTGATCGTGGAATCGGGTCGTATCGACCATGGCCACCATGCGGGCAACGCTAACCGCGCCTTGACCGACGCAGTTGAATTATCTAACGCAGTGAAAGCCGCGGTAGATGCAACCAGCAGCGATGACACCCTGATCATGGTAACAGCTGACCACAGCCATGTATTTACCATTGCAGGCTACCCAAAACGCGGTAACCCGATTTTAGGTTTAGTCCACGATGTGGATGGTTCGTTAGCCCTCGCTAACGACGGCAAGCCTTACACCACGCTGGCCTACACTAACGGCCCAGGCGCTGTGGTTGGCGTGCGTGACGACTTAACCTCAGTCGATACTCAAGACAAAGACTTCATGCAACAAGCACTTATCCCAATGGAAAGTGAGACTCACGCCGGTGAAGACATCAGCTTACACGCAATGGGCCCAGGTTCGAATCTGGTACAGGGCGTGATTGAGCAGAACGTGATCTTCCACATTATCAACCAAGCCCAGCAGCTTGGCGGCACTAAGTACTAATAGGTCGTCTGCGACCTACAGTTCTCACTTTTGGAGTTAAAAATGAATAAGAAATTACTGGTACTCGCAATCTCTGCCATGCTGGGTTTAGCCGCATGCGGTAGCGATGGTGACAACGGCGCGGCAGGTACGCCGGGTTCGAATGGTTCTAACGGTTCCAATGGCAGCGACGGTAAAGACTGGACCGCAGTCAACCAATGGTATGTCGATGCTCAAGCGCGTGTGACTAAGGCCGATGGCCTGAGCGTTAACAACGATGTGGGTGCGGCGAAAAACGTGATCCTGTTTGTTGGCGATGGCATGGGCGTCTCGACTATCACTGCGGCGCGTATTTTAGAAGGCCAATTAAAGGGCAAGACGGGTGAAGAAAACTCTTTATCTTTCGAAACGCTGCCTTACGTCGGTTTATCTAAGACCTATAACGTCGATGGTCAAACACCAGATTCTGCGGGCACTATGTCGGCGATGATGACTGGGGTGAAAACCGATGTGGGCGTGATTTCACAGGCCGAAGGCGTAGTGCGTGCTAACTGCGCATCGACTAAAGATCAAAACTTAGTGACATCACTGGAACTGGCCGCCATGGCGGGTATGTCTACTGGTGTGGTCACCACAGCGCGTTTAACCCACGCAACACCTGCAGCAACCTATGCCCACGTACCTGAGCGTGACTGGGAAGCCGACTCAAACCTGCCAGCCGAAGCCGTGACCAATGGCTGTAAAGATATCGCCGCGCAAATGCTCGACTTTAACTATGGCAATGGCTTAAACGTGATGATGGGCGGTGGTCGTCGCAGCTTTATTCCAAAAACCTTAATTGATCCAGAAGGTAAAGCGGGCAAGCGTAACGATGGTCGCGATCTGACTGCCGAATGGTTAGCTAAGTACACTAATGCGGCCTACGTTCAGGACAGAGATGGTTTCCTCAATGTGGATGTTGCCAGCACTGATCATTTATTGGGCCTGTTCAACTCATCCCATATGGAATACGACTACGACCGCACCGAAGCGGGCGTGAAGGGCGAGCCATCACTTGCTGAGATGACAGCCAAGTCGATTGATATTCTGAAGAAAAACACCAAAGGCTATGTGCTGATTGTCGAAGCGGGTCGTATCGACCATGCGCACCATGCGGGTAACGCCGCTCGTGCCCTGTACGACACAGTTGCGCTTTCAGAAGCGGTACGTGTTGCGATGGAAAAAACCTCGGCCAACGACACTCTGTTAATGGTGACGGCTGACCACAGCCATGTGTTCACCATTGCAGGTTATCCAACCCGTGGTAACCCGATCCTAGGTCTGGTGAAGAGTAACGATGCGAACGGTATCGCCGAAGTGACTAACTCAACCGACGCTAACGGTTTACCTTACACAACAGTAGGTTATGCCAACGGTATGGGTTATGCGTCATTAGCAACCGGTGGCGATGAGCGTTATAACTTCCCAGTTGATGCTGGCCGTAAGGACTTGAACTTTGTGGATACCCAAGATGTTGGATTCCATCAAGAAGCCCTAGTGCCATTAAGCGATGAAACCCATGCGGGTGAAGACGTGGCGATTTTTGCCCGTGGCCCAAGCTCGGATCTGGTTCAAGGTACGGTTGAACAAAACCATATCTTCCACGTGATGAACCGTGCGGCGAACTTAGTCGCGAAAGCGGAAGCTGCAATGGCGGCGAAGTAAGCCAAATGCCGATGGTGGGTTGTCCTGCCATCGGCTTTTATCTAACTGTCTGTAAAGATGTTAGTCAGTAATGCGAGTCATAAAATTAGCGTGTAAGTGAGATATAACATGAACAAACTCCTCTTAGTCACTCTGGTATCGACGTTAGCCTCCCCAGTGATGGCCTTAGCCACTCCCGTTAGCGCTGCTTCTGCCAATCAGGCCAATACACAATGCGCAACACTCGAGGCCAGCCATTTAAAAGCCCAGTACCAAGTCACCAATGCTAAGGGGCAAAGCTGGCAGATGACCCTGCTAAGAGATGGACAAGATTTTATTATTCAACGGGATAACACCACCTTCGAACAATGGGCACCCAATGGCGAATATGTGCGTTATTTCCCCGTTGAAAAACGCTCAGTCACCTATCGCAAGGGCGACTTAAGGGCGCTAAACATTCAGCACGACCGCAATCAGTTGTACCATGTAGTGTCTCCTGCATTGTCAGCTAACTTGGCGAAAACCGAGCAAAAACAACTGCCTTGTTTTGCGACCCAAGGCTTTGCGGGTAAGGTCAATGGTATGGACAGCCAGCTCGACTGGATTGCCAGCATTGAACTGCCGCAGCAATTTAACTTAGGCGATGTATTGAGTTACCAATTGCTCAAGGTTGAGCCCTACAGCCACGAGGCATTTGCCGCTTTAACCCAGAATTATCAAGACATTGATTTTGCCGATGTGGGCGACAGTGAGTCTGACCCCTTTATCGCCAAGATGATTAACCAAGGCTTTATCGAGCACGGTAGCAGTGGTTTTTATAACAGCGAAGGCCATGCCATTGAGGCACAAGGCGGCCATGGCAGTCATTCGCACTAAGCGACTTTTTGAGTTACCACAAAACGCCCGCATTTGGGCGTTTTGCTTTTTGGAGAGGACGCCGCAATATTTTACTATTCGAGCCAAGTTCTCGGCGGCTAGAATGAGTAGTATCTAAAGTTGTCTTTGCCTGTGAGATTAAGCTTGCCCTATGAGCCGTGTGACTCCCGTTGAAAATATCAATTACTGGCGCCATCCCAGCCTCTCGGGCATTGAACTGAGTCAGGCCGAATTTACCTATTTCAGTTTTGATAAACACGTGCATCTGGATTACCACTTAGGGGTTGTGACTCAAGGGGCGCAGCAATTTATCAATAAGGGCAGTCGTTATCAGCTCGGGCAACATGGGCTGTCGACCCTCAATCCCGATGAAACCCACGATGGACAAAGCTGCGACGCCGAAGGGTATCGGGTTAAGGTGATGTCGATCCCCGTGGAGTATATGAACAGCATTAGCCAAGAAATGGGGCTCAAGGCCCATTTCTTTAATGCGCCCATGGTGGATGACCCTGCGTTATATCAATACTTTATCCAGTTGCATGATGTACTCATTCAAGGTCAATGCTCTGAGCTTGCGGCCGAGTCCCATCTGCTGAACTTTATGGAGCTGTTATTGACGCGCCACCCCACGGGAATGCTGAATTTACGGCAGGATAGGGGGTTATCATGGCAGCAGTTAAATCGCATCAAACAGAAAATTCACGATGAGCCGTGGCAAAACACTCAGCTTGAGGCGCTCGCCGATGAGGTCAATCTGAGTAAGTTTCAGTTTTTACGCCAATTTAAACTAGCGACTGGGATGACACCCCATGCCTACCTGAAGCGAGTGCGATTAGAGTTAGCGAAAAAGTCCTTAACCCATGGCGCCTTAGTGGCGGATGTCGCACAGCAGTTAGGCTTTTTCGACCAGAGTCATCTAAATAAGGCGTTTAAGCAGGCCTTTTTACTCTCACCCGTCCAATTTCAGCGGCGCATGCTTTAAGGTAAATTTAGCCGCGTGCAATTTCTTACAATGCAGATGCTGAAGGCTTGGGCATACTGGCGTTCTTACATGTATTTGCGGAGCCCTATTGATGGATGTATCCCTGTTAGTCACCTTAGCCGTAATTCACTGCGTAGCCTTAGTCAGCCCCGGGCCGGATTTTGCCATTATGGTGAAGATTGCTACGTCGCAGCCGCGAAACACCGCAATCGCCACGGCGGCTGGGATATCGGTAGCGATTTTAGCCCATACCATTTTGAGTTTAACTGGCGTTAGCTTAGTGATTAAAAGCTCCCATAGCTTGTATCTGTTAGTGCAATTGCTGGGCGCTTCGTATTTGGCGTGGACGGGATTTGGCGCGCTTAAGGCTGCGGTCGCCTTTTTCAGTAAACCCAAAACCGTATTGAACGGCGAGGGCGTAGAGCCCACTGGATTTACAACAACCTCGGAAAACAGCCTTGATATGCCTACGGCGGGCGCGGTAAACGCCTTATCACCTAAACAGGGGTTTATGCGGGGGCTTTATACCAATTTATTGAATCCTAAAGCCTTAGTGTTTTTCTTAACCTTATTCTCTGCTCTGATCACCCCGAGCGTGACTCCGGTGACTAAATTCGCCGCTGCGCTGATGTTATTTGTGTTGTCATTGCTCTGGTTTGGCTTTCTGGCACTGATGCTCTCTAAAGCCAAGGTGCAGCAAAAGCTGCAACGACTCACACCTATTATCGATGGGGTGATTGGGTTGATCTTTATGTCGGTGGCGGTAGCGATAGTGTCTAATTTGCTGCTGGCCTAACGGGGTGACAGTGGGGCTGTGATGCGGCTTACAGTACATAAGTTTGGGGGGATTGTGTGTGTTTATCCCTCCTTAGCTATGCTATCCTTGCGAAGTCTTAATTTGGATGTTTTTGACTTTAAAGGAATAAATCATGTCTAGTCGCCCATTTTTTCAAGGTTTTTCAGCGATTAATCGACTCTCGCGTTTAGGGCTTTATTCGGGTTTGTTGCTGGGGAGCCTTAGCGCAACGCCACAGGCTCTGGCTGCCCTAGAGGCGGAGTACGTGCCGCAGGTGCAAGCCTTGATTGATGCGGCCAAGGCGAGTGATCGTCAGGCGATTGCCGAGCAAATTTCTTATCCCCTCCAGCGGGAATATCCGCTCCCCGATGTGCAAAATCCACAACAATTGCTGACGAGATTTCAGCAAGTCTTTGATAGCAAGTTGCTGAGTCAAATCGCCAATTCGACCACAGAGAACAACTGGGAGACTATGGGCTGGCGCGGCATTATGCTCGACCACGGCAGTGTCTGGTTGGATTTCGATGGCAAAATCTCGGGCATTAATTATCAAAGCCCAGAGGAAGCTAAGTTAAGGGATGAACTGATCGCCCAGCAAAAAGCGATGCTACACGAGAGTGTGCGCGAGTTTGCTAGCCCTGAGCTGGCGTGGGAAACCGAGCGATTCATCATACGTGTCGATGCCCTCGATCGTCAGCAATACCGTTATGCCGCTTGGTCAAAGGGTAAATCCCTGAGCGAGAAACCTGATTTAGTCCTCAAAAAGGGTAAGTTAGTCCTCGATGGTAACGGCGGTAATCATTCCTTCCAGTTTAAAAGTGGTCCCTATCTCTATGTTTGCGATGTGATTGTGCTTAGCGCCGAAGAGAGTCCAGTGGGTAGACTTTATGTTTACAAAAACGATCAATTGTTGGTGCAGGAGCCTGTGATTAAGGCGTTATAGCTTAATTGGCCATTCGCTTAAGGCTAATTCCCTGAAGCGAATGCCATCAAGCTTGTCTGTAACTGTCTTTTTACCACCACTGGATTAAGGTTTGTTGTCATGATTAATCCCACTAAAATCGCCATATTCAGCAGTGCCATAGTGCTGTTGTTTTTACTGACAGAATGTCGCCAAAAAGAGCAAATTCCCCTGTGTGGCCACGTCGAAGGGACGCCAATCGATACCAGCTTTGATGGCGGCCTCGATAATAACGACCGCACTCTAGCATCAACCAACTGCCTAAAAATCAAAGCGCTTTACGATAAAAGCGATCGCCAGACGAAATGGTTTAGCAGTTCGCCCTCCATCGCCGTGATGAATGCCTTGGGTTATCTTGAACAAGATGATGCCAACAACCGTGGCGATAGCTATGCGATGACGTTTAACGTGCAAGACGAGTTTGTATTTGGCCCGAGCCGAGGCGAATACGCCCTGTTTCGTCAGGACGGTAAAGGGGTCATCTTACCCGGCAGCGAAGCAGCCAAGGGCAATGAGGCCAAGGTTGGTGTTAACGGTCAGTTTGACCGCTGGTGCCAAAAATTGGCTTCACTCGAGTTTGCAGGTAAAGACAATTGGCGCAGGCCAACAGAGCAGGAGTTAAACACTCTCTATGGGTACGGCGAGAGTCGTGCAGCCTATCAACGTGCGCAGTGGAGTTCGACAATCCCTTCTTGGTCTCGCACAGTGTATGAGACCGAATTCGAGGTCGGCATTATCTCGGTCGCCCCCAGCGGCTATAGTTTTCGCAGTTATGCCAATAGTGCCAAATTTGCTGTTTGTGTCGCCGCGTTTTGAATACTAAAGAGAGCTTGAATAAGCTCTCTTCTCGTCTCATTTAATCAGCCTTATTTAATCAACTTAATCAGCGCCTTAAATCGGTCGCCTTGGGCTTCGTGTTGCAGTTCAAATAACAGTGACTCCACATTGGTGAGAGTGGCTCCCTTGGCGGTCATCATTTGAATGCCCAGCTGTTTATTGTCAACGCTGCGGGAAGACACCGCATCGGCGACAAGATGCACAGAGTAGTGTTGGTCGAGCAGATCGCGGCAAGTTTGGTACACGCAGACGTGGGTTTCTATCCCCGCAAGCAACACTTGTTTGCGTCGAGATTTCGTGAGTGCATTGGCAAATTCATCACAATACCAACCGCTAAAATGTTGCTTGGCAATGGGCGAGCCAGTTCTTTCGAGCAAGGTTTTTAACTCTTCGGTGGTCGAGCCAAGTTTGGCGGGCAATTGCTCGAGCCAGAGGATGGGGATTTCAAACAGCTGTGCGCCTTGGATAAGTGTACTCAACTGCTGATGAAGCTTGGCTGAGTTATCCATGATCTGAGCGAGCTTTCCCTGCACATCGACGATTACGAGTACACATTCTTCGGGTTTTAACATCGGGCGTTCCTTCTGCGCGGGTGGATAAAGGCATCGTTTAGCGATTGCTCTGCTTATTTTGTGAATTGTGTGTTTTTTGCACTGTTAGTAAACCCTAATTGGGCAGCCTCACCAATAGGGCAAAGGTCGAATATGGCGTGCACTTAAATTGCTCACTAAAAGAGTGCGTCGCCCCCACGCTTGCACAAGTCTGGTGCATTTTTAATCGAACTATTCCTGGCTAATCTTTATTATTTCTTTTAAATCAATGAATTAAAATTATGGCCTGATGATTGAATTATCTTGGCTACAAGTTAATAACAATCGCGTTTTTTGGAGGTCAGGATGAAACTAGTCAGCGCTATCATCAAGCCATTTAAATTGGATGATGTCCGTGAAGCTATCGCCGGTATTGGTATTGAGGGGATGACGGTGACCGAGGTTAAAGGTTTTGGCCGTCAAAAGGGGCACACGGAGTTGTACCGTGGCGCCGAGTATCAGGTGGATTTTTTGCCAAAAGTAAAACTAGAAATTGCCACTAAAGCAGAAAATCTCGACATGCTAATTGAGGCGATTACCAGTGCGGCTCATACGGGAAAAATTGGTGACGGAAAGATTTTCGTTATCGACTTAGAACATGCCATCCGTATTCGTACGGGTGAACTCGACACTGAAGCGCTATAGGGGGCGGAAGATGGAAGAACTAACAAAATTAGGCGTGACAGTCTCTGAACTGCGCTTTGCACTCGACACCTTTTATTTTTTGATTTCAGGCGCTTTGGTTATGTGGATGGCGGCGGGTTTTGCCATGCTCGAAGCCGGCCTAGTGCGCTCTAAAAACACCACCGAAATTTTAACTAAAAACGTGGTGTTATACGCGATTGCCTGTGTGATGTACCTATTGGTTGGCTACAACATTATGTACGTCGACAATGCCGAAGGCGGTTGGTTGCCTTCACTCGGTACGCTGATTGGCTCACAAGCCGAAGATGCAAACCATGCCTTAGAATCTGACTTCTTCTTCCAAGTGGTGTTTGTGGCAACGGCGATGTCGATTGTCTCTGGCGCCGTGGCGGAGCGGATGAAGTTATGGGCTTTCCTGTTCTTCTCCGTGGTGATGACAGGCATTATCTATCCTGTTGAAGGCTACTGGACTTGGGGTAAAGGCTTTATCTCTAGCTTAGGTTTTGTGGACTTTGCGGGTAGCGGTATTGTGCATATGACAGGTGCTGCGGCGGCTATCGCTGGGGTGTTACTGCTCGGTGCTCGTAAGGGGAAATACGGCCCTAACGGCCAAGTGAATCCGATCCCAGGCTCTAACCTGCCAATGGCAACCTTAGGGATGTTTATCCTGTGGATGGGCTGGTTTGGTTTCAACGGTGGCTCACAATTAATGGTTTCAGATGCAGCCAACGCTAGCTCTGTCGCTAAAGTCTTCGTGAACACCAACACCGCGGCCGCTTTTGGTGCTATCTCTGCCCTAGTTGTGTGCAAAATGATTTGGGGTAAAGCGGACTTAACCATGATCTTAAACGGCATTCTGGCAGGCTTAGTGGCGATTACTGCCGATCCGCTGTCGCCTTCGCTGCTAATGGCTGGGGTAATTGGTGTAGTTGCTGGTGGTTTAGTGGTGTTCTCTATCGTGGGTCTGGACAGAATCAAGATCGACGACCCAGTGGGCGCGATTTCTGTGCACGGTGTTGCGGGTTTCCTCGGTTTGATGTGTGTCCCCTTATCGAATGCCGACGCCACTATCACAGCGCAATTAACTGGCGCAGCGATTATCTTCGCATGGGTATTTAGCGCGTCGTTTGCGGTGTGGTTTGTACTGAAGATGACCATGGGCATCCGTGTTTCAGAGGAAGAAGAATATAACGGTATGGATGCATCTGATTGTGGTATCGACGCTTACCCAGAGTTTGTGACTGTCAAAAGTGCAGGCTAACAGGTATTGATATCACTTGATGCCTCTAAGGGATAAGAGGATAGTAAAGCAGAGCCTAGTGCTCTGCTTTTTTTATGGGTCTTCGACTGCCATGCTGATACCACAAGGAGTGAACAATGCGCTTAATCTTTGATTCCACTGGACGACTCAGACGCACCTGTTTGCTTGGGGGCATTCTGAGTGCGCTCATAGCCTTGCCCGCTTTGGCGGGGCAAGTCGTAGTGACTCGCTCGGATGAGCCTTTCGATGCTTTTGCCGTGCGCGATCAAGTGTTGAAAGATTATGAATGGCAGGAATCTTTGCGAAGACAGGAGCAAATTCAAATTCTGCAGGCCTTGCCACTCGGTTGTATCGCGCAGGTAAAGCCTTACCCTTACTTCACTTGTGGTCAGGATAACTATCGCCCCTATCGTTATCAGCAGCAGGATGTGTATATCAAGGTTGACCCTCCGGCGCAGCGTTAACCTTTAAGCTGCCGCAATCCTTTGTGGCAGGCCATTATTTTTTGTAACCATTTTATGACGTCTTTTTGGCCAAGTGTAATAAGCTCAAATAGGAGCCTTATGGTCTGGGGGACGTATTATGATACAACTGCGCACCATCTCTAGCGGTATATTCTGCTCATTATTACTTTTACTATTATGGGGTTGCAGCTCGACAGTCCCCAAACCAAGTGATGATGAGATAGATGCCCTATTTGCAGATTCGTTATTTAAATCTGTCAGCAATATTCCTAGCGTCGAGGATATTTTCAGCCTTCCGTCCTCGGTCGCAGCTGATGTCCGGCGCGCCTACGACCGCTACAGCTTATCGACTAAAAACCCCGTCGCGGTGCATGAATGGTTAGCCAGTTATATCAATGCCAATCAGCTCGGCGGCCACAGCGATTTTCACTATCAAGATAATTTGACTCAAACCGCCAGCGAAACCTACGCCCAGCGCGCGGGGAATTGTATGTCGCTGGTGGTGATGACATCGGCACTCGCGGATGTGTTTAAAATTGGCACTGAGTTTCAGGATATTGCGATTGAACCCGTATGGGACAAACAGGGCGAGTTTTATCTGATCAACGGCCATGTCAATTTACGCTTGCTACCCGCTGAGAGCGTGCACACTGTGTATGTGTCGGCCCATGCAATTCTGGTCGACTTTATGCCCGAGCGCGCCCTGCGAGGCTACAACAAAGTGCAAATCAATCGCCAGACCTTAACCAGTATGTTCTATAACAATATGGCCGCCGAATCCTTGGTCGACGGGGATTTAGATCGCGCCTATGCGTTGATTAAAGCGGGCTTAAAATCAGGACACTTTATTCCTGCGCTCAACACCTTAGCCGTGATTTATCGCCACAAGGGCGATGAAAAGCGGGCCGAGCAAGTCTATCGCTATGCACTCAAATATGATGCCGATGATATGACGACGCTTTATAACTTGGCGGTGATTTTAGGTGAGCAGGGCCGTTTGGAAGAGTGGGCGCAGGTCAATAAAGTGCTGGAGTTAGCGCGTATTCGCAATCCTTATTACTACTACGATATGGGTGAGCAGGCCTATGATGAGCATCAATACAGCGAGGCGCTCGCTTGGTATCAAAGGGCCGTGGATAAAGCCGATTATCGCCATGAGTTTTTCTTTGGCCTGTCACGCACCTATTGGGCGCTGGGGGATGAAAAGCGCGCCAAACTCAATATGGAAAAAGCCATGGCTCTAAGCCGCGAAGCCACAGATAAACATCGCTATCAGGCAAAACTGCAGGCCATGCAACAACATTAATCCTTTACTCAACCTCCTTTGTTTGCGATTAACTACTGGCAAAGGAGGTTTTTTATTTCCGCTTTCACCACCGTTTGCTTCCAACCCCAACACTCGTTTGGCTTTAGTTTGCATATCACATTGAAATATTTGAATTTGCATTTTTTAAAAATATGTTAAAACAATACGTTATATTTGATTTCTTGAAATGGAGACAACTTGGTTGCATTAGCGGCGCAGACTGGATAAATTGAACTCAGTATTGCAGTTGAGATCCCCTATTGCAGCGATAAAAATAGCCTAAACACGAGAGTTGGAGCAGTAAATTATGTATTACCAAAATGATGACGTTCGCATTAATGAAGTCAAAGAGTTACTTCCACCGATTGCGATTCTAGAACGATTTCCTGCCTCCGAAAACGCTGCTGCAACTGTGTTTAACGCCCGTCAAAGCATTCATAACATTCTTGCCCGCCAAGATGATCGTTTGTTAGTGGTCATTGGTCCTTGCTCAATTCACGATCCTAAGGCCGCATTGGAATATGGCCAGCGACTGGTTGCGCTCAGAGAACGTTATCAAGATCAGCTTGAAGTGGTGATGCGTGTTTATTTTGAAAAGCCGCGTACTACAGTGGGTTGGAAGGGACTCATTAACGATCCTTATATGGATAACAGCTTCAAACTGAACGATGGTTTACGTACCGCGCGTAAACTTTTAGTCGATTTGAATGACTCTGGCATGCCGACCGCAGGTGAGTTTCTCGATATGATCACTCCGCAATATGTGGCGGATATGATGTGCTGGGGCGCGATTGGTGCGCGCACCACAGAATCGCAGGTGCATCGTGAATTAGCTTCTGGGTTATCTTGCCCTGTAGGCTTTAAAAATGGCACTGACGGCACGATCAAGGTGGCGATTGATGCCATCGGCGCCGCGAATGCGCCGCACCACTTCTTATCGGTGACCAAATTTGGCCATTCGGCGATTGTGTCGACCAAGGGTAATCCTGATTGCCATATCATTTTGCGTGGCGGCCGTGAGCCTAATTACAGTGCCAGCCATGTTGCGCAGATCAGCGAACAACTGAAAAAGGCCAAGCTTGTCGATAACATTATGATCGACTTTAGCCATGCCAATAGCAGCAAACAATATCAACGCCAGATGGACGTTGCGAATGATGTGGCCGAGCAAGTGGCCGCGGGTAATAAGGCGATTTTTGGTGTGATGGTTGAAAGCTACTTAGTGGAAGGTCGCCAAGATTTGATTGAAGGCCAAGAGCTATGTTATGGCCAGAGTATTACGGATGCCTGTATTGGCTGGGATGATACCGAACGTCTGTTAGCGGTGTTAAATCAGAGCGTTATTGCACGCCGCCAGCGGGTCTAAGTCCTGAAAAGCTCAAAAATAAAGGCGCTATCCTGGCGCCTTTATTTTTATTATTTTTTGCTCATTTCGGCTAAGTATTCGTTAGCTTTGGCCAAGCTACCAAAAGCTGCAATGAGGTTATTTCTGCCTTTGTCCTGAATTTCTGGATTGCCTGATTCGATCATCATCCACACCCAAGTTTGGATCAGTGGTAATGGCGGGTATTGAACTTTAGCGGAATCCAACATAAAGCTTCCTTCGATCTTAATTTATTAGAGTTATCGTTAGTGTTATCGCAGAACGAGTGCAGCACGGCATTTACACACGGATCTACGGCCAGAGATTTGCAAATCCTGCTGCTAGCGATCTTAAGTCCATAGGGCATTTTGGGTAAAACCGACAAAATAATCAACAGTAGAACCCTTGATGTTAGGCCTATTTTAACGGTTACTGTTCTGATAAAGCCAAGCTTGTTTCAGAATTTTTTCACCTTAATATTCGCGTTGCGAACTCTCTGAGCGTAAGTCGTTAGCATGACATTTTTATTTCGATAAGCCAGAGAGATTTTGCCAAGATGGCCGCTTTTTGTCTGTCAGAAAAATCTGATTGATTTTATTCAAACTTTCCCTGTTTGCTTTCGCCTTAACGTGCGCCATGCTGCTACAATTGAGCGACTTTGGCAAAGGTTTAGACATATGCGCCCAACACTGTATTTTGAAGGTCCCATCGATAAGCTCAATTGGCACGTAGTTAAGTTGCTCTGGCCTTATTTGCTCGAGTACAAGGGCCGAGTGGCATTGGCCATGTCTTGTCTTATCGTCGCTAAGCTTGCCAGCGTGGGCTTGCCCTTTATTCTTAAAGATTTAGTCGATACTTTGGATGCCAATAAGACCGCGCAGGCCTTGAGTGTGCCCATCGGGTTGGTATTAGCCTATGGCGCGGTGCGACTATTAACTGTGATCACGGGTGAAATCCGCGACACACTCTTTGGCCGTGTCACTGAGCGGGCCATTCGCCGTTTAGGTTTGGCGGTGTTCGATCACCTGCATCGACTCGATTTGGATTTTCACTTAGAGCGGCGCACGGGCGGCTTGTCGAGGGATATTGAGCGCGGCACCAGTGGCGTGAGCTTCTTGATGCGCTTTATGGTGTTTAACATAGTGCCGACCCTGCTAGAAATCGCCATGGTTATTGGTATTTTCTTTTTTAATTATGGCATTGCCTTCGCCGCGATCACTTTTACCTCTGTGATGGCCTACATCTGGTTTTCGGTGGTGGCGACTGAGTGGCGCACCGAATACGTCCGCGATGCGGCCAAGGCCGACTCACTCTCCAACACCCGCGCCATCGACAGTCTGCTCAATTATGAAACCGTGAAGTATTTTAATAATGAAAAGTATGAATCGGATCGATATGACCAAGCCTTAGACCAATGGGAAGTGGCTAAACGTAAGAATCGTTTATCGCTATTTGCCCTCAACGGTGGGCAGGCGCTGATTATTGCGTTGGCGATGACGGCGATGATGGCGTTAGCCGCCTATAAAGTGACCAATAATGAGATGACCTTAGGTGACTTTGTACTGATCAATGCCTTTATGATGCAGCTCTTTATGCCGCTCAACTTTTTGGGATTTGTCTACCGTGAAATTCGCGGCGCCTTAGCCAATATCGAGCGGATGTTCAGTCTGCTCGATAAGCACCCTCGTATAGTGGACAAACCCGATGCCTTAGACTTTGAGCCTAAGCGCGGTGAGCTTAGTTTTGAACATGTGAGTTTTAGCTACGATGACAGGCCCATACTACGCAACGTCAGCTTTAAGGTGGCGGCGGGGAAAAAAGTCGCCGTCGTTGGAGATAGTGGCGCCGGAAAATCAACACTCATCAAGTTACTGTTCCGTTTTTACGATGTGGAGCAAGGGCGCATTTTGATTGACGGGCAAGATATTCGTCACTTAACCCAGGATGCACTGCGCCGTGCTATTGCCATAGTGCCGCAGGATACTGTGTTATTTAATGATTCCTTAGTGGAGAACATTCGTTATGGCCGCCCCGATGCGACGGATGAAGAAGTGCGCAATGCCATCAAACTCGCACATTTAGAGCATTTTATCGCGTCGCTCTCCCAAGGTTGGGATACCAAAGTGGGTGAGCGGGGCTTAAAGCTCTCGGGCGGGGAGAAACAGCGTGTGGCCATTGCGCGGGCGATTTTAAAAGGCTCTCCTGTGTTAGTGTTTGATGAGGCCACATCCTCCCTCGATAGCCGTTCAGAACAAGCTATTCTGTCGGCACTGCGCGAGGTCGCCAAAGGGCATACCAGTTTAGTCGTGGCGCATAGGTTATCGACCATAGTCGATGCCGATCAGATCGTGGTCTTAAGCCAAGGGGAAATTGTCGAGCAGGGGAATCATCAGTCTTTACTGGCTCAGGATGGTTTATACGCTAAGTTGTGGCGCATACAAAATGAGCAACAGCAGCTTTCGGTAGAAGTGTAACAGCGTTGGGACAATTCAGTTTTTATTCAGGTTCGGCTCTCTATACTCAAATCCAAGCAAATAATGATAAGAGGTGCTTGGCATGGAAAATATGGCATTAAGAGTCAATATTGAAGGCAGAGAAGAGAAAGTAAGCACAGACTGGTTTGCGATTATGGCAACCCTTAAAAAACGCGGTGTGGATTATGATTCGCTACAACGCATTCACGCAGAGTTAAATGCAGGCCTTAAAGTGACCACAAGACGTTTAACTCTGGCAAAATTGAATCAAGAACTTGAATTAGCTGGGATTATCCGTAAAACCAATGAATATAATGCAGATATTCGTGGTGGGTATTAGAGAGTATCACTGCTGAAACAAAACAAGGGAATATAAGAAATTATATTCCCTTTGGTTTTTCTGCCTTCCAACCTTCACACAACAGATTGAATTTGGTGGTCGATTCGTCGATTCGCGTGAGCCGAATGACTTGGCCTTCACGAAAACACACTAGTTCGCCTTCGATCTCGGTCAAGCGATTACAGCTCTTACAGCTTGTGCTGGCAGTCTTACTGTCTGGCATATGGCTTACAAAGCTTGCTTTCACAGTGTTTCCTTAACTTAATATGCAGTTGTTTAATCTCATGCGTGCATCACGGATCTTACCCCTTTTGTGATACGCATTCAAATTACCTCTTGCTAAATTAACTTTAGACGAAAGTCGTACAAAATGCATACAGAGCTAGGTTACTTATTGATTGATATGGGAATAGTACTTATCCAATGAAACCGACAAACCGCTCTCGAGCACAATCCTCACATGGGATGGCTTGAGTTGTCTTGGCTCTGTCACCCCGCAGGAGTGGGCTATCAAGGCTAAATCGTGGTGTAGGTTATGGTTATAGTTGGCAACACGCGTCGATTTATCTCTAGGATCAAGACCTTGCTGGAGTTTCTTGTTGTGAGTCGTGATACCCGTCGGACAGGTATCTTTGTTGCATTGCAGCGCTTGAATACATCCGAGGGCAAACATATTGCCACGGGCAGAGGCGATAAAGTCTGCACCTAAGGCGAGCGCCCAAGCCACCCTCGATGGCACTATGAGCTTGCCCGAGGCGATTACTTTAATGCGTTTACGTAGCCCACGCTGAATTAAGATATTCACCAGTATGGGCAGGCTTTCCTTGAGTGGCAGTCCCACATAATCCATTAAGGGTTGAGGGGCGGCGCCCGTGCCGCCATCGGCACTGTCTAAGGTAAAAAAGTCCGGGGCGGATGCTTCGCCACGGCGCTCAATTTCATCGCAAAAATCTTCAAGCCACTGCACGTCTCCAAGTACGGCCTTAATGCCTGTGGGTTTACCAGTGACCTCACGCACTCTGGCAATCATATCCAGAATGTCAGCCACATTTTTAAACTCGATATGACCATTGGGGCTTATGGAATCATGGCCCTGCGGGATACCGCGAATTTTGGCGATCTCCTCGGTGACTTTGACTCCCGGCAAGATACCGCCCTTGCCTGGTTTGGCGCCTTGGCTCATTTTGATTTCAAACATTTTAACTTCAGGGTGTGCGGCGATCTCTTTGAGCTTGTCATCGTCTAAATGGCCATGCTCATTACGTACACCGTATTTAGCGGTACCAATTTGAAAGACTAAGTCGCAGCCGCCTTTTAAATGGTAAGGGCTTAAGCCACCTTCACCGGTATTTAACCAACATCCCGCCTGCGCTGCGCCGTGGGATAAGGCGGTGACGGCAGGGCGTGATAGGGCGCCGAAGCTCATGGCGGAGATATGGCAAATAGCCTTAGTGGTGTAGGGCTCACGGCAATGGGGGCCAATGGTTTGAGGCAGAATTGGAGTGATATCTTCATCTTGAGTAGGAAAGGCGGTATTCATAAACATGATGGCGCCCGTGCTGTCTAGCGGGCGTGTCGACCCAAAGGCGATGGTTCTGTCGACGTTTTTCGCGGCGCGATATACCCAGCTCCGCTCGGCGCGGTTAAAGGGTAATTCTTCCCTGTCCTGTGCGAAAAAGTATTGTCTAAAAAACTCACCTTGTTTCTCAAATAAATACCGAAAGCGACCTATCACAGGGTAGTTGTGGCGCACGGCCTGCTTGGTTTGTAGCTTGTCGGCGATGTACATATAGACGACAGCGAGGGCGCCTAAGCCAATGAGAATTAAAAAGAGTCCTGAGAAGAGATCCAGTCCCCACATAAACCAATTGAGTTCTTGCATCTTGTTATCCTCTATTCGTGTCCATAACGGGTGGAGATAAGGCTCGCTGGCTGTCCATCATGGATGGAGAGTAAAAACAGCTGACTGTAATCATCTTCTGCGATGGTGGGGATTTCTGGGCCGCCAAGGGCCTTGATGATCAGTGGGACGGTATTGGAATGCCCCGCGATTAAGCTGTTACCTTTAACGGCATGTACTTGTTCAACAATTTGCTGGATATGGGCTTCGAGTGGTTTTTCTGCCGCAACCACGGTAATGGGTAAATGTCGCTCCGTAGACATAGGCAATAAGGTTTGCTGGGTTCTTTGATATTGGGTCGCGATCAGTTGCGAGATCTGCGTCCTTTGCAAGGCGCTAACCAGCGCGAGGGCACGTGCATGGCCATCATCTGAAAGTGTAGGATCGCCTGCTGGAGCGTCGGCTTTTTCGGCGTGTCTCACCAAAATAATCAATCGATTATCGGCAAAAGCTTGATTGATAGGGCAGAGTCCAATGCTGGTAAAGAGTAACAGGCCTAACAGCAGAGTGTGCAATAGCCGAAGGGCATTGAAGCTGGTGATGCGCAAGGAGTGGCTGACCACTGTTAACCATTGGAAAATTGCCATGCCGTATATCCTTATCTAATGGGCGTATGCAAGTGTGACACTGAGGCGAGTAGATTCATCATGGGGATCATTGCCTTAGGTTGTGATGGTACTGCAATTTATAAAATTACTAAAGTTGCTCAATTTTTGGTCGATAATAAAGTCATCCCAAATTGAATGGATTAGCATCATGGAAATCAACAACCCTGCACAGGTACAGACGCCTTCAACGCCCCATAAGAAGTATGCTGACAATGCCGCTGCTAATAGTGATAAAGCGAAAAATGTGGAAGCGCCCGGCAAACAAACTGCGCAGCAAACGAGTAAGCAGTTAATGAATCAGGCGATTCTGTCGGCGCAGGAAGATGTGAGTCTAAAATCCGGTGATCAATCCATGACTTTGCTTTATCGCGCGGCAATTGAAGCGATAAACAAAGAGTTAGCTCCTTCGATGGGCGAAAATGCGATTCAAACCGCCTACGATAATAATGTCGATACTTCCCCCGAGGCGACGGCCGATAGGATTGTGAGTTTTGCGACGCAATTTTTTAGCATTCACCAACAGCAAAATTCGAATATGAGTCTAAATGATCAGCTTGACAGTTTTATGAGCATCATAGGTGGCGCTATCGATAATGGCTTTAAGGAGGCGCGGGATATTTTGTCCGGCCTTAAAGTGCTGCAAGGGGATATCGCCGATGGCGTCGATAAAACCTATGGATTAGTGCAAGAGGGATTGCAGGCCTTCCGAGATAGCTTCAATAAGAAACCTGATGAGACACAAACGGCTAGCGCATAATGTCCCGCGCTTAGCACTCAATGTTGTTGCCATTTCCCTTGTCTTAAGCCCCTTGCAATAAGGGGTTTTTGTTGCGCAGAGAACAGTCTATGCTAGGGGTCTATTTAACGTTTTGCTTGAGGGCGAGTTATGTGGACTAGGGGACGTGTTATTGAACGTATTGATTGGAGTGATAAATTATTTTCGCTGCGGATAGCGGCCGAACTGGCGCCCTTTATTCCGGGTCAATTTATTAAACTCAGTCAGCTGCAAGATGATAAGCGTGTCGCTAGAGCCTATTCCCTGGTTAATTCCCCCGATAAACCCTATGCCGAAATCTTGGCTGTCGCCGTAGAAGATGGCCAGTTATCCCCACAATTACAAAATCTTGCTATCGGGGATGAAATCGAGATCACTCCCACAGCCACAGGCTTTATGACTTTAGATGAGATCCCTAAGGGTGCAGGGCAAGGCCGTCACTTATGGTTGTTAGCCACGGGCACGGCCGTGGGGCCATTTTTATCTATGCTCGATACGCCAGAGCCTTGGCAGCGTTTCGAAAAAGTCGTACTCGTCTATGGTGTCCGCGAAGCTAAAGATTTAGCTTACCTCGATAAATTAAAGGCTTATTCGGTGCAATATCCTGATCAGTTTATCCTGTGTTTAACCGTCACCCGTGAAAAGCTTGACGATGCACTGCAATGCCGTATCCCCGATGGCTTAGTCTCGGGGGAGATTGAGGCTAAAGTCGGTTTAGCGCTCAGCGCGGCGGATTCGCAGGTGATGATTTGTGGTAATCCGGGGATGATCAGTGGCGCGCAGGCCGCGTTGCTCGACAAGGGACTCGCGAAGAATTTACGCCGCGCTCCGGGACAAATTACCGTCGAGAAGTATTGGTAATCGGTTGAGTGTTAATGACAAATAATTAGTCTTAATCGTTTTAATGTCAGTCATATAGAAGGATTTTTTGATGAAGTTGCTCTGCTCCCTCGCTTCACCCTATGCTCGCTGTGTTCGCACATTAATCCGTTATTTAGGGATTAAGGATATCGAAGAAGTCTTAGTCAATCCGATGGAAAACACCGCCGAGCTGCTCGATGTTAACCCGCTTGGGCAGATCCCTTGCCTCATCACCAACGATGGTGTACCTATCTTCGATAGCGAAGTGATTATGCGCTATTTAGACGCCGAATTAGGTGAACAGCAGATGTTCGGTGGCCAAGTGAATAATTGGGTATTACAGTGCCAATATTCGATGATCAAAGGTCTTATCGATAGCGCAGTAAAATTGCGCCAAGAACAAATGCGTGAAGAGGAAGGGGTGAGATCGGCCTTTTGGACATCGCGTTTTGAGCAAGCGCTGCTGCGTGGTTTGATGCAAATGGAACATCAGAGCGTGATCACTCAGGCAACGATTCAGGCGCCACAATTAGCCTTAATTTGCTTATTAGATTATGTGGATTTCAGACATCCAGAACTCGATTGGCGTAAAGTGGCTCCCGCGACCTCGCTCTGGTTTAGTGAGATGCGCGATCTCCCAGCGTTTGTGGAAACTCGCCCAGCGTAAAAGGCGTTTAATGGTCTGTCGAGCGGCGGCCTCTATGGGTCTCACGGCGATTATGTTCACCAAACGCGCCGTAGAGATCCTTCGTTATGCCGTAATCTACCCTACGGTCATTACCCGTTTGGCGTCTATCATCATAGTGTTGATAGCGGCATTGGCAATTGGCCATAGTGCATTCTTCCATGGGAAGCTCAGGGGCTTCCTTTGATAGAAAACGTTTCCCTTTGAGCTCATCTACCTGATCACAACAACTACCGTCATTTTCGATACTGACACAGTGGAAGCGGCGATCTTGCCCTGCAAGTCGTTGATTTTTATTTTTTGCGGTTTCCATGAGTTTGACAAAGTGCTTGCGCTTTTTAGGGCCTCGCTTGAGTGTCAGCAATGCGAGTAGCGCTACCGCGATGACCAGCAGTAGTAAAACGCCCAACATACCGCCTCCTCATGTATTTTAAGCAAATTAAGGTTCAGTTTAGTTTGGTTTGAGATAATCACCAGTTTTAAGTTTTATTTCATTAAAAACAAAAAGTTAATCAACCTATTGCCCTAGTTCATTTGATCTATTACTCTTGCGCAACTGATAACTATTATCATTAATAGTCTTAAGAATTGACTCACGCTTGCTGTCATCATTTTGGGGAGAAATCGCGAATGAAATGGGTAACTTGTGCCGCTTTACTTGGGTTAATGTCGGTTGCGAATTCGGCTAGCGCTGATGAGACATTAACCGTTTACTCCTACCGTCAGCCCTTTCTGGTTGAGCCTATTCTGAAGCGCTTTACGGAGGAAACGGGCATTGGGGTAAATTTTGTCTTTGCGAAAGACGGTATTGCCGAGCGTATCGCCCGTGAAGGCCGTTTATCCCCTGCGGATTTAGTGTTAACTTCAGATTTCTCTCGCTTGGTTGAATTGGTCGACAAAGACCTGACTTCTTCCGTGAAAAGTGAACAGCTCAATAGCAATATCCCCGCGCAATACCGCGATCCCGATGGACAATGGTATGCCTTAACGATGCGTGTACGTAATCTCTATACGGCAAAAGATCGTCTCGGCCCACAAGCGATCAGCTACGAAGAGTTGGCCGATCCTAAGTACAAAGGCAAGATCTGTACGCGCAGTGGCAAGCATCCTTATAACATCGCCTTAGTGGCGTCTATGATAGCCCACCACGGTGAGGCCGACACTAAAACTTGGTTGCAAGGCGTGAAAACCAACTTAGCACGCAAGCCTCAGGGTAACGATAGGGCGCAGGTGAAGGCGGTTAAAGAGGGCTTGTGTGATATCGCCATTGGTAACAGCTACTACTACGGCAATATGCTGCAAGATCCAGAGCAAAAGAGCTGGGCAGAGGCAGTGGTGATTAACTTCCCGAACCAAGCCGATCGCGGTGCCCATGTGAACGTTTCTGGTATGGTGCTCACTCGCCATGCTCCGAATAAAGACAATGCTATCAAGTTGATGGAGTTCCTGTCTGCGGATGTGGCACAAAAAGCCTATGCCGAAGTGAACATGGAGTATCCGGTCAAAGCCGATGTCGCGCCTTCAACCTTGGTCGCCTCTTGGGGCGAGTTTAAATCCGACCAATTACCGATTTTCAAGCTGGCGGAATACCACCAAGCGGCGGTGAAACTATTAGATGAAGTTCAGTTCGATCTCTAGTTGAGCGCTTATAACGACTAGAAATAGTAAAAGTAAAAAGTGCGCCTTGATTGGCGCACTTAGGTTAAAGGATCCACATGATTTTAGGATTAGCCAGAAGCTGGTCGCTTACTGGTTATGCCATAGCCGCGCTACTGGTGTTACCCCTCTTTGCGTTAATTCTTCAGGCGGCGCAGCCCGATGAGGCCGTTTTTGGTCATCTGCTCTCCACTGTACTACCTACTTATATCTCCAACAGCCTATGGTTGATCCTGTGGGTGAGTATTGGCTCACTCTTGTTGGCACTGCCCTGCGCTTGGTTAATGGCGCGCTGTGAGTTTGTTGCTAGGCGTTATCTGCAATGGGCCTTATTGCTCCCCTTGGCCATGCCAGCCTACATTGTTGCCTACGTATATACCGATTTACTCGATTACGCCGGCCCAGTACAAACTGGGCTTCGTTCTGTGTTTGGTTGGAGTTCACCGCAGGATTACTTTTTCCCCGATATTCGTACCTTAGGCGGCGCGGCGTGTGTGTTGTCGCTGGTGCTCTTTCCCTATATTTATCTGTTGGCGCGCACCGCGTTTATGGAGCAATCCCTAAGCTTGGCCCACGCCTCGAGGATTATGGGCTGCTCGCCGTGGCAGAGTTTTTGGCGTTTATCTTTGCCAATGGCAAGGCCCGCCTTGGCCGTGGGCGTGGCCTTAGTGGCGATGGAGACTGCGGCGGATTTTGCCACGGTCAACTACTTTGCCGTACCAACCCTGACCACTGCCGTGTACGACACTTGGCTAGGTTATGGCAATTTGACTGCGGCGGCTAAGCTCTCGGCCATTATCCTCTTGGTAGTGTTTAGTCTGATTGGAATAGAACGTTTTGCTCGCCGTAAGCAGCAGTTATTCCAAAAGCAGTCCCGTATTCAAGCCAGCGATTTATATCGACTCTCACCGCTGCAAACCCTATGTGCTCTCGGCTATTGCATCACCTTGTTAGTGCTAGCCTTTGTGCTGCCAAGCGGGATTTTACTCTCCTATGCCATTGATTATTTTGAGCAGAGCTGGGATCCGATTTTCTGGCAATTGAGCGTGAATAGTTTGAGCCTCGCACTCATCACTAGCCTAGTGTGCTGCACTATTGCATTGATATTGATGTTTATTCGCCGCGTGAGCCCGAGATCGAGCGATGCGCTGCCATCACGCTTGGCATCGACTGGCTATGCCTTGCCTGGCACAGTGCTCGCCATTGGCGTACTGGTGCCATTAACGCTGCTCGATTTTGCGATCAACAACTTAGCCGATTGGTTGGGGATGACAGGCCCAGGACTCCTGCTTACGGGCAGTACGGCCGCGCTGGTTTTTGCCTTTTGTGTGCGCTTTGTGGCTATCGCCATCGGCAGCGTGGAGACTAGCTATAAACGCATTTCGCCGTCACTGGACATGGTGAGCCTGACCCTAGGACAGAGCCCTAGGCGATTGCTACAAAGAGTGCATCTGCCGCTGCTCACTAAGGGGTTATTTGCCGGGGCGCTGCTGGTGTTTATCGAAAGCATGAAAGAATTACCGGCGGCATTGTTGCTGCGGCCCATAGGATTTGAGAATCTCGCCACCTATGTCTTCCAGTTTGTCTCAGACGAAAAGCTTGAACATGGCGCCTTGCCCGCCATTGTGATTGTACTCGTGGGTTTAGTCCCGCTGATTTATTTAAACCGTTCCTTGGAGCAAGATAGCCGATGACCAGTACCCTCAATCTTCATCAAGTTCATAGCGATTATCAGGGCCAACAGGTACTCAAAGGCTTAGATTTAACCTTGGCACAAGGGGAAATCCTTGCGCTGTTAGGCCCAAGTGGCTGCGGCAAAACCACTTTGCTCAGGGCGGTTGCAGGATTGCAGGCCATCAGCCAAGGTGAAATCCAAATCAATGGCAAGACGGTTAGCGGCGCAGGGCAATTTGTGCCGAGTGAGCAACGGGGCATAGGGATGATTTTCCAAGACTATGCCTTGTTCCCCCATTTGACCGTCGCCGAGAATATTCTCTTTGGTGTGGCAAGATTAACGCCTGCGCAGCGCAAGGCGCGGTTAGATGACATGCTCGCCCTGGTGAAACTCGAAGGGTTAGCTAAACGCTATCCCCATGAACTATCCGGCGGGCAGCAGCAGCGGGTGTCGATTGCGCGCGCACTAGCCTATGAGCCGCAATTACTGTTACTCGATGAGCCTTTTTCAAATATCGATGCCCAAGTGCGCCACAGCATGATGGCGGAGATCCGCAGCATTCTCAAACAGCGTAATGTCAGCGCGGTTTTTGTGACCCACAGTAAGGATGAGGCCTTCGTCTTTGCCGATACCTTGGCTATTTTCAACCAAGGCGTGATAGTGCAGCATGGGCGCGCCGAGGACTTATATGCCGCGCCCAATAGCCGCTATGTGGCGGATTTTCTTGGCAGTGGTAACTACTTACCCGCCGAAGTGCTCGATGGCCATAGTGTTGCCACCCCGATTGGTGAGCTGCGCAGCCTGACGCCCTTGTCGCAATCCCATGCTTTCAATGGGCAAGTGTTTTTGCGGCCACAGCAATTGGCGCTTAGCGCCGATGATACGGGTGTGGGGACCATTACCGAGCGGCGCTTCCTCGGGGCATTTTGCCATTATTGGGTGAAAGTCGAAGCGGCATCCCACGCCCATTATGTTGAAGTGCGCAGTCAAATCATGCAGTTGAATGTTGGCCAGCGAGTGGGATTAAGCACTGAGCCACATTCTCTGGTGCTATTTGAGTCTTAAGCAGGCCGCAGAGGATATGTCACTGTATCAGCATAAAGTATGACATTTTTGCTTACGTTTAACTTGGGCAAAAAAATTCTAGATTGCTGATATTTTCAGCCTTCCTTGTTACCTTAATTCCTCCAGAGTGGGAGGAATTATGATAAAAACAATAAAATCAATTTGTACCTTAGTCACAGTGGCGACAGCAATGTCGTCATCGGGAGTATTGGCCATGGATAGGATAACGGGTAAAGCCTTTGCGACGCGCTCAGAAGTGTATGCCACCCATGGGATGGCTGCGACGAGCCAACCGCTGGCGACACAGGTGGCGATTGATGTATTAAAACAGGGCGGCAGTGCCGTGGATGCGGCGATTGCCGCCAATGCCATGCTGGGTTTAGTCGAGCCGACTGGCTCGGGTGTCGGTGGTGATTTATTTGCCATCGTCTGGAGTGCTAAAGATAAAAAGCTCTATGGCCTCAATGCTTCGGGTCGTAGCCCCAAATCCTTAACTCTAGAGAAGCTTAAATCCCTTGGATTAGATTATTTACCGCCTTTTGGGCCGCTGCCCGTGTCGGTTCCCGGCGCGGTGGATGGATGGTTCGAGCTGCACAACAAGTTCGGCAAACTGCCGATGGCCGATAATTTAGCGCCAGCGATTCGTTATGCCCGCGAAGGCTTCCCCGTTTCTGAGCTGATTGCTTATTATCTTAATGGCAGTGGTAAAAAACTCGGTCAATTCCCCGGTTTTAAGGAAACCTATATGCCCAATGGCAAAATGCCTGCGGTAGGGGAGATCTTTAAAAATCCCGCATTAGCAAACACCTACGAGAAAATTGCCAAAGGCGGCCGCGATGCCTTTTACAAGGGCGATATTGCCAAGAGCATAGATAAATACATCAAGGCTCAAGGCGGTTACCTCAGTTATGAAGACCTCGCCAGCCATACTAGCGACTGGGTTGAACCCGTATCGGCCAACTACCGTGGCTACGATGTGTGGGAATTACCGCCCAATGGGCAGGGGATTGCTGCACTACAGATCTTAAAAACCATGGAGCCCTTCGATGTTGCTGCCATGGGCTTTAACAGCCCCGAATATGTGCATTTATTCGTAGAGGCTAAAAAACTTGCCTTTGCCGACCGCGCGAAATTCTATGCCGATATGGCCTTTAACAAAGTGCCAGTTAACGATCTGATTTCGCAGCAATACAACTACAATCGCGCTAAGCTCATCGACTTAAACAAGGCGGCTAAGAGTGTCGATGCGGGTAATCCTGCGCTGCAACATGGGGATACTGTGTATCTCACTACCGCGGATAAAGACGGCAATATGGTGTCGCTGATCCAGAGTAACTACCGCGGCATGGGCTCAGGTATGACGCCACCAGATCTCGGCTTTGTGCTGCAGGATCGCGGGCAGATGTTCGATCTCACCGAAGGCCGTTTCAACACTTATGCGCCGGGTAAGCGTCCCTTCCATACCATTATTCCCGCCTTTGTGACTAAAGACGGTAAACCTTGGTTAAGTTTTGGCGTGATGGGCGGTGCAACACAGCCGCAAATGCACGCGCAGATTATTGTTAATCTGATTGATTTTAAAATGAACTTGCAAGAAGCGGGTGATGCCCCCAGAATTTTGCACACAGGTTCGACCGAGCCTACGGGTGAGGTGATGAATGACGGTGGCTATGTGAGCTTAGAATCAGGCTTCCCCGTTGAAACTCGCCGTGAGCTAATTAAGAAAGGCCATGTGCTACGCGATGGGCTCGGTGATTTTGGTGGATATCAAGCCATTGGTTTTAATGCCGAAACGGGCGTTTACCGCGGTGCCTCAGAGAGCCGTAAAGATGGTTATGCCGCGGGTTACTAAGGCATAATTCGCCTTTGGCCTAATGAGCGCCGAAGCTTGCGTAAGACGAATTGACGAGGCGTAATGGCCTCGTCAATTTTTATATTCCAGTCTACAAACGTGTTTACATTACAAAGACGGACAAACTGTGCGTTACTTAATGTCATTTTCAGGTAAAGTTGCGGATAATATTGCCGAAAATGAATCGACAAAAGGGTGATAACCAGATGGATATTCAAAATATGCCGCGTGAACAGTTGGGTGTGTGTGCAGAGGGAAACTTACATAGCGTCTATTTGATGTTTAATGCGAGCGACAACGATAACGTTGAATCGCAATTGCGTCCCTGTATTGCCAACGTTGCGCAGTATATTTATGAGTTGACGGATCAATATTCCGACAGCGCATTCAATGGTTTTGTGGGCATAGGTGCCAACTATTGGGACAGCCTCTATCCCGATGCTCGCCCCGAAATGCTCAAACCATTCCCAGCGATGCAAGCGGGTAACCGTGAGGCGCCTGCGATCGAATACGATCTGTTTGTGCATATTCGCTGCGACCGCTACGACATTTTGCATTTAGTCGCCAACGAAATCAGCCAAATGTTCGAAGACTTAGTCGAGTTAGTCGAAGAGGAACGCGGCTTTAGATTTATGGATAGTCGCGATTTAACGGGCTTTGTCGACGGCACAGAAAACCCTAAAGGACGCCATCGTCAAGAGGTCGCCTTAGTCGGGGATGAAGATCCTGAATTTAAGGGCGGCAGCTACATTCACGTGCAAAAGTATGCCCACAACTTGAGTAAGTGGCATCGATTACCGCTTAAAAAGCAAGAAGATATTATTGGTCGCACCAAGCAAGACAACATCGAATACGAGTCGGAAGATAAGCCATTAACTAGCCATATCAAGCGGGTAAACCTCAAGGATAACAACGGCAAGTCGATTGAGATTTTGCGCCAGAGCATGCCTTACGGTTCGCTCAAGGAGCAGGGGCTGATGTTTATTTCAACCTGCCGTACGCCAGAGCACTTCGAGAAGATGCTTCACAGTATGGTGTTTGGTGATGGTGCGGGTAATCACGACCATTTGATGCACTTCACCAGCGCATTAACGGGCTCTTCTTTCTTCGCCCCAAGCTTAGATTTTTTGATGCAGTTCGATAATTAAGCCTGCGTAAAATCTTAGATAACGCACTGAGCCTTAAAGCCTCAGTGCGTTTTTGTTTGTGGGCTTAACTCGATGCCGTCCACTTACTGAGATCCTGCTGCCATTGCTGGGCGGTAAAATCGATAAAGGCGCGCACCAGCGCTTGTTGATAACTGCGGGAGAGATACACAGCCCAAAGGGTTTGCCCTGGCGCCGTGTATTCGGGGAGTACTTCTTGTAGTTGGCCGCTGGCCAGATAGGGATTGGCTAAGTCGCAGGGCAAGTAGGCAATGCCATGCCCGCGCAATGCGGCGCTGACAAGCACTCCCATTTCATTCGCCATCATATTCCCCATAGGTTTAATCAGCTCGCTCTGTTGCTCCTTGAGGAGCTGCCAATGTTGCTGCGAACTATGGATAAGGCAATTATGGCTGAGCAAATCGTTAGGGACGGTTAACGGCTCGGCTTGAGTCAAGTAACTGGGCGCGGCGCATAGCACGGCATCTATGCTCATCAGTTTGCGGGCAATCAAATTCTCATCGGGCTGTTCGGTATAGCGCAGTGCCACGTCCACCCGCTCATCCACCAATTGGGCAAAACTGTCCGACATTAACAGCTGAATATTGACCTTAGGGTGTAATTTTATAAAGCGATCGACCACATCAAACAGACTGTGCTGCCCAAGCCCGACGGGCGTGGCAATACGAATACTGCCAACTAATTCGGTGTTATGACTATGGGCGCGGCTTTCCATTGCGGCGACTTCGCTCAGCACTCGCTGACAATATTGCAGGGCTTCTTCACCCTGTAGAGTGAGGCTCACGCTGCGGGTCGTGCGGTGCAGTAAACGTAAACTCAGCCACTGCTCAATTTCTTGAATATGACGTGAAACCTGTAGGCGACTCAGATCGAGGTGTTCTGCGGCCTTAGTAAAGCTGCCACAGTTGGCCACTTCGATAAAGCTACGCATGGCGGCGATTTTATCCATTAGTATCTCAATCTGAAACAATCATGCTCATTTATCGATATTTATCACGTGAAGTGTCGCAAGTAAACTGGTCTCAATTTAAATCAGTAGCGAGACTTATCAAATGAAAATTGCAGTATTAGGTGCATCAGGTTGGATTGGCGGAACCATTTTTAACGAGGCGCTGAGCCGTGGTCATGAAGTGGTTGCCTTAGTGCGTGACCCAAGCAAGCTTGGCGAAACAGCGGCAGAAGTGCGTAGTGTCGACCTGACTCAGCCATTGAAAGCCGACACATTTGCAGGTGTCGATGTAGTGATCGCCGCAGTGGGTGCGCGCGCCGAGCAGAACCATGGCATAGTCGCGAAGACGGTCAATAATCTGTTAGCCGTGTTGCCACAGGCAAAAGTGCCTCGCCTACTTTGGGTCGGTGGTGCAGGTAGTTTAGAAGTCGCGCCGGGAGTGACCTTAGTGTCTACGCCAGATTTCCCGCCCGCCTATAAGGATGAAGCCTTGGCTCAAGGTGAGGCATTGAAGGCATTTCGCGCCGCTAACACCACTGTTAACTGGACTTTTGTCAGCCCTGCGGCAGAAATCTACCCAGGCGCCAGCGAAGGCCCATACCGTTTAGGTGGCGATAGCTTCTTTACCGATGCGAATGGCCAGAGCAAGATTTCAGTGGCCGACTACGCCAAAGCGATGCTGGATGAAGCAGAAAAAGCGGCGCATCTTAATCAAAGGATCAGTGTGGCCTACTAAGGCTGATGAGCTTAGAACTACGGGCTAAAGTCGACGAACTAAGGTTTGTAAGCTCAGGTTTGTGAGCTCAGGTTTGTGAGCTCAGGTTTGTGAGCTCAGGTTTGTGAGCTCAGGTTTGTGAGCTCAGGTTTGTAAGTTTGGGGTGACGAGTCTTTTTTCCAAGTACGCGTCATCCAAGCCAACAGATAGGTCTTGTGCTGTAACGTAATCGGGACACCAGCCCTGAAACAAGGGCAATGTTGGACTGAAAAGCGTACAGATAAAACAGAACAGGTCAGCAAGCTGACCTGTTTTTTTATTCTGCGTAGTTGAATAAAGATTTGATGGTTTCCAAGGTATCGGCGATATCTTGGATGCTGGATGGACAGATAAAGATAGTGTCGTCTCCGGCAATGGTCCCCAAAATCCCTTCTGGTTTACCGATGGAATCCAATAAACGGGCAATTAATTGCGCGGCGCCAGGGCTGGTGCGAACGACAATCATCGCTTGGTTATGGTCAACATCGAGTACTAAGTTCTTTAACGGGCTGCCAGCGGTAGGCACGCCGAGTTCGGCGGGTAAGCAATAAACCATCTCCTGCTTAGCGTTGCGGGTGCGCACTGCACCGAACTTGCTGAGCATCCGAGACACTTTCGATTGGTTAATATTGCTAAAGCCTTCTGCTTGTAAAGCGGCGACAATTTCACTCTGGGAGCCAAAGCGCTCCTCTTTTAAAATCGCCTTAAAAATTCTAACAAGGTCATCCTGATTCTTGGTCGTTTGCATAGTCTTATTCTTTATTCAAAAAAACAGGCGTATTTTGAATAGTTTTGGTCAAAGTGTCAACAAATAACCATTATGACTGAATAAAAATGCAATTTATGGATGGCTAGATAGCCGTGTTGTCGGTATTGATATTGAACTAGAGTAAATATTCAACATTGGAATGCTCAGTTTCGCTAAAACTTTGTCTCCACGACTAAGGGATAATTGAAATTAACGTGACATTCCAGTAATGTGACGCCAACGGAAATTAGATCCATGTCACACATATCCGAGAAATAACGGAGATAACTATGAAAGTTGCTGTACTTGGTGCTGCTGGTGGTATCGGCCAGGCTCTCGCCCTACTGTTAAAAACTCAATTACCTGCGGGTTCTAAACTGTCTCTATACGATATCGCACCGGTTACTCCGGGTGTTGCGGTTGACTTGAGCCACATCCCTACTGCGGTAGAAATCAAAGGTTTTGCTGGTGAAGATCCAACGCCTGCACTGGAAGGTGCTGACGTTGTTCTAATTTCTGCTGGTGTTGCGCGTAAGCCTGGTATGGATCGTTCAGATCTGTTCAACATCAACGCAGGTATCGTTCGTAACCTGATCGAAAAAGTGGCAGTGACTTGCCCTAAAGCGTTAGTGGGTATCATCACTAACCCAGTAAACACTACTGTTGCTATCGCAGCTGAAGTGTTGAAGAAAGCCGGTGTTTACGACAAGAACCGTCTGTTCGGTGTGACAACTCTGGACGTTATCCGTTCTGAAACTTTCATCGCTGAATTAAAAGGCTTAAACGTTGCAGACGTTAAAGTGAACGTTATCGGCGGCCACAGCGGTGTGACTATTCTGCCATTACTGTCCCAAGTTGAAGGCGTGACTTTCTCTGATGAAGAAGTGGCTTCTCTGACCAAGCGTATCCAAAACGCAGGTACTGAAGTGGTTGAAGCTAAAGCCGGTGGCGGAAGCGCGACTCTGTCTATGGGTCAAGCGGCTTGCCGTTTCGGTATGTCTCTGGTTCGTGGTCTGCAAGGCGAAGCTAACATCGTTGAATGTGCTTACGTTGACGGCGGTAGCGAGCACGCTGAATTCTTCGCTCAACCAGTGCTGTTAGGCAAAAACGGTATCGAAAAGGTACTGCCTTACGGTGAAGTGAGCGCATTCGAAGCTAACGCCCGTGATTCTATGTTAGATACGCTGAAAGGCGATATCAAATTAGGCGTTGATTTCGTTAAGTAATCCATCTGGATTATCAAAAACGGAGCCTAATGGCTCCGTTTTTTATGGGCTGAATTTGAGTCTTAGCTTTAGGCTAGTTACTTAGGCAGCTGGCATTGATTGTCGCAGCGCGCCTTGCCCGTTAGTAAATAAGAGATGCGGTATCTGTGCTTGGCAAATCTCAGGTAGCACCAGTCCGCGATAGGTTTGATAAGTGGCAACCGTAGCATCTGCACCCAAGGGCGCGTACCCGTTAATCCCCAAGCTTTGCAGGTGACATCGAGCCCAAGCAAAATCTCCCCCGACGCCGTTTCACCATGCAGAATGGTATTGGCGTACTCTTTATCGATATAGCTGAATCGAGAGCTGAAATTGTCAGCATTAAGATCCACAAGTTCGATGCGATCATCGGTATCGCGCGCTTTAAGCTGACGCATTTCGGCGCTACATAAAGGGCAATTGCCGTCGTAAAAAATCCGCAGTTCCATAGGGCTTCCTCGATTAAGCTGGCCTTGAGTATACGCGGGCGCCATCATTTTAGATCTAAATCATGCAGCCTTTAATGCCTTAATGATTAGGCGCAGGATGATAAAGGCAGTAACATTCTGCGTATTACACTGTTTTATTGATGATTTGGCTAACTAGATTTGCCCTACATTGAACCCATAAGCCCGTACTAGGCAAATAACAGGATGAATATGACAGCTCCCATTATTATCACAGGTGTGGGTAAACGCATTGGCTACGCCCTCGCGAAACACTTGCTCGCCCAAGGGCACAAGGTGATTGGCACCTATCGCAGCCATTATCCCAGCATCGATGAGTTGCAGTCTTTGGGCGCGACTCTAATCCAATGCGACTTCTACGATAATGCGCAGCTGCAAACCCTGATTGAGCAATTGAGCCAATACCCTAAAATCCGCGCCATTATCCATAACGCCTCTGACTGGCTGCCAGATAACAACCCAAGCCTTGCCGCCCATGAAGTCATGCAACGCATGATGCAGGTGCATGTGAGCGTGCCCTATCAAATGAACTTGGCCTTAGCCTCACAGCTGCGAGCGAGAGCCGAGGGCGAGATTGGCGCCAGCGATATTATCCATTTCACCGATTATGTGGCCGAAAAGGGCAGTGCCAAGCACATGGCTTACGCGGCCAGCAAGGCGGCACTGGATAACTTAACCTTATCCTTTGCGGCGCAATTGGCACCCGAGGTTAAAGTGAATGCGATTGCGCCGGCGATGATCCTCTTTAATCCAAGCGATGATGAAGCCTATCGGCAAAAGACCTTGGCTAAGGCCATCTTGCCAAAAGAAGCTGGAAATCAGGAGATTATCGCCTTAGTGGATTATCTATTGGCGAGCCGCTACGTCACAGGGCGTAGCCACAATGTCGATGGTGGGCGGCATTTAAAGTAAAGCTGCGTGATAGCAGTGAACTTAATCAAGTACTGGGTTTAAAAAAGTCACTGGATTTAAACGATTAGCAGGGTTTAAACGAATAACTGGGCTAAGTCGAGTCATAGGACTTAGCCGAATGACTCGGCTGATTCAACTAAACGACCTAGTCGAACCGCCATTCTTTGCTTGGGGTGATAATAGTCGGTAAGGGCACATCCCAATGCTCGCAGGGCAGGGCTGTGACTTGCTGGCAATCATGGGCGTAACCCATGGGCAGAGGTTTACCTTTGGCGTGCCAATTGGCAAGCGTTCTGTCGTAATAGCCGCCGCCCATCCCCATGCGGTTGCCTTTGATATCAAAGGCAACCAGCGGGGTGATCACCACATCGAGCCGCTCAATTGGCATCACTGCGCGCACATCCAACTGAGGCTCTAAAATGCCAAATTGATTCGGCAGCATTGGCGAGTCGGCGTGGTAATCCAAAAACAATAATTGCCCGGCATTAAAGGGGTGGAGCCGTGGCAGATAGGTGTGAATCCCCTGCTGCCAAAGTGCTTCGATAAGCGGAGCGGTTGCCAGTTCACCATCGTGGGTGAGGTAAAGTGCGACATGCTGGGCCTTCAGCGTGCTGAGTTTTTCGAGCATTCGCTGACCTGCGGCAAGGCTTGCCTCTGCCTGCTGCTCTGTCGAAAGCGAGCGGCGAGCTAAGCGGATCTGTTTACGCAATTCGGCGCGGCTTAGCGTTGGGCTTAGGCTTAGCGTTGGGCTTAGGCTTAGCGTTGGGTTTAGATTTGGGCTTAGCGACTGGGTATCAATTGCAGACTGAGTGCCGTGTGGCCCCTTGACTGTTGGGGCCGAAGTGTTCGAGACAGGTGACGTGATAGACATAAATAAGATGCTCCCCAGAATGCCGCTACCGGTGTAGCCCTTGAACCGTAGGTTCAAGGCGGGTAAATGATTACCTCCTAAGGCTTCTCGGTACGAGCCGAGCATGCTCAATGTCAGTAAAGCATTCACCCTGAGATCAAAATTATCGGCACAGGGACATTACCAGTTGGCCTGCACCCCAGGGAGCAAAAACGGTATTGAATCGCTAAAATCTTGGCTTAAAAAGTATAGGCCAGTTTAGCCATTCACTGTGCAACTCTTCTCAGATAGATGGTGCTTGGCACCGAGTGGCACAGTCTAAATCTATTTGGTTGAACGCTCAACTAAGGCGTTTTCCAAGGTTGACTGCAACAGGCTGATGCGGTCATCCATTTGTTTCATATAGTGCTTATTCTTTTGCTTTTCTTGGTACAACTCGTGTCCAATATTCAGCGCCGCCATAATGGCAATTTCTTCGCGGCTTAAGCTGTTGGTGCGATTTTTCATCGAGATGAGCTGTTGCTCAACACCTTGCGCCACAACGCGTAGGGCATCTTCCTGACCTTTGGGGCAGGCGATAGAGTAGGTGCGCCCTAGCAGGGTGATTTCAACTGCACTATTACTCATTCGAAGATGATCCTTTCGTTGGCATCGATAGGGCGGACTATATAGGGCTGATATTAAAAGTGCAAGGTGAGCCGCGGATGGATTGCACATTCGCCGTTTTGTTTGCTGCTTGTGTGAGCAGTTGCCGGAATTTTTATCTTCGCCCCCAAGAATGCCGGATCAGAGTTGGTTCAAGTCTTTATCTCTGCTAGCATTGCTGCTGGAAAATTCTGATTGGAACCTGATATGGCGACCCCTCCTTCGTTACGTATCGACAGCTTAAAAATCGCCCTCGATGCGGCTGAAATTGGTCAGCATCCCGTGGAAGTGCACGGTGCCCTTGTGGGGTTAATCTGCGGTGGCGTAGATCAAACTGGCGATCTGTGGATTAAACCTTTATTTGACCTGATGAATGATGGTCAACCTTTACCAGCGCCTCTGCATCAATTGGTGTGTGAGCTATTCCAAGACTCGGTTGCCCGTTTAGGCGACTTTGAGTTTGGCTTTATGCCACTGCTTCCCGAAGAGGAAGAGCCGTTAAGTCAACGCGTTGAAGCGTTATCACTGTGGACACAAAGCTTCTTAACCGGCATCGCGATTATCCAGCCAAAGCTGAATAAAGCCTCGGCCGAAGTGCGTGAAGTGATCAAAGATCTGGCGGAGATTGCTCAGGTCGAGTTTGACGTGACCGAAGATGAAGAATCGGAAACGGCTTACACAGAGTTGCTTGAGTTTGTCCGCATTGCCGCCATTTTGTGTTACTCCGAGTTTGGCCCAGAGCCGAGCCACGGAGAGGGCGACGATCCTGCGGTGATCCACTAATCGTAGAAAGAGAAAGGTCGTAGAAAGAGAAAGGCGGAACGATTCCGCCTTTAATGAGTTTCAAATCTAACATCCGATGGCGAAACGCTTTTAGCCATGCCATAGCTTGAATGAGAACCCCATGACGGTAGCAGAGCACATGGATAATTCAGTTCAAAATGTCGATATTGCCATTGTTGGTGGCGCCATGGCGGGGGCGACCCTCGCGCTGGCCTTAGCGCGTTTATCTGGCACTGAAAAACCTTTATCTATTGCCTTAATCGAGGCGCATCTTCCCGACAACAGCCATCCCGGCTTTGACGCCCGTTCCATCGCCATTGCCCATGGTTCCATCTTCGAGTTATCCCGCTTAGGTTTATGGCCGAAACTGGCGCATTTAGGCACGGCGATTAGGGATATCCACGTATCCGATCGCGGCCATTTTGGGATGACGGAACTCAACGCCAGTCAGTTTCACTTAGATGCGCTAGGGCAAGTCGTCGAGCTGGAAAGAGTCGGCCAAGTGCTGTTTAGCGAGCTTCACAAAACTCAGGTTAAACTCTTTTGCCCTGCCAAACTGTCAGAGTTAATTGCGGCTAACGAGAGTCACACCTTAGTGCTCGATTCCGGCGAGCGGATTTGCGCCAAGCTGGTGGTCGCTGCCGATGGCTTGCAGTCTAAGGTGCGCAGCAGTTTTAATCTGCCCATCACCCAAGTGGCGTTTGAGCAAACCGCGATTATCGCTAATCTGCAAACCGATAAGCCGCATCAGCACTGGGCTTATGAACGCTTTACCGAGACTGGCCCACTGGCATTATTACCGATGGCTGATAGCCAAGGACAGCCGCGTTTATCCCTCGTCTGGGCACTCGACGATAACCGCGCCCAAGCGATGCTCACCGCGCCCAAGGCCGAGTTTTTAGCTGCGTTGCAGCAAGCTTTTGGCTATCGCGCAGGCCAGTTTATCGACGTTAGCGAGCGCCATGCTTATCCGTTAAACCTGTCCTACATGCCAAGGCCGATTCACCATAGATGCGTGTTTATCGGCAATGCGGCGCAGACTCTGCACCCAATTGCAGGGCAGGGGTTTAACTTGGGTCTTCGGGATGTCGTCAGCCTGCTCGATGTGCTGCAACGCGCGCTAGTGCAGGGTGAGGATATCGGCGGTGTCGCCGTTACCCATGGCTATTTGCAGGCCCGCGAGGCGGATAGAAACAGCACTATTCGCAATATTGAATTTTTAGTCCGTGGCTTCTCTAACCTATACTGGCCCTTGGCCCTTGGGCGTAATCTGGGATTGCGTCTGTTATCTTGGTTCCCGCCACTGAAAACCCCCGTCGCGCAGAAGGCGATGGGCTGGAAATAATTATTACTGGTATCGCAACGCGAAAAGGATGTACCCATGTTAAGTTCACAAGCCTATGACATTGCCATTGTGGGTGGCGGCATGGTGGGACTCGCCACCGCGATAGGATTGGCGCAGGCCAATTTGAATGTCGTCGTGATCGATGCTCAAAGCACCCAAGCCGTAAGCGGTGAGCCAAGGCTTAGGGTCAGCGCGATTAACAAGGCGAGCCAACGTCTGCTCGAGCACCTCGGCGCTTGGCACTATGTCGATGCCAGCCGCGCGACGCCCTATCAAAAAATGGCGGTATGGGATAAAGACGGCTTTGGTAAAATCGCCTTCGATGCCAGCAGCATCAGTGAACCTAGTCTTGGCGCTATTATCGAAAATGATGCCATCAGCTACGCCCTCGCCAAGCGTGCCAGTGAATTTGACAATATCACCCATATCGAAAACCAACGCATAGAGCGTATCGCCTTTGGTGAGCGCGAAGCTTGGTTGACCTTAGCCAATGGCGCCGATGCTGACATCGAGAGCGTTAGCGCCGCACTGGTGATTGCCGCCGATGGTGCCAATTCTTGGGTGCGCGAACAATGTAAGATCCCGTTAACCTTCTGGGATTATGGTCACCATGCGATCGTGGCGACCATTCGCAGCGAAATGCCGCACCTTGCCACTGCCCGCCAAGTCTTTTTGCAGGACGGTCCGCTGGCCTTCTTGCCCTTATATGAAGACAACCTCTGCTCCATCGTCTGGTCAGTGCCGCCAGAGCGCGCCACCGAGTTACTCGAGATGGCGCCAGAGCAGTTCGAGCGCAATCTCACCGCCGCCTTCGACGGTCGCCTTGGCATTTGTAAGCTTGAGAGTGAACGCCAAGCTTTCCCACTGCGGATGCGCTATGCCCGCCATTTTGCCCGCCACCGTTTAGTGCTCGCGGGGGATGCGGCCCACACTATTCATCCATTAGCTGGCCAAGGGGTAAACCTAGGTTTTCTCGATGCCGCCAGCATTATCGAAGTCATCGGCGAGCTGCACGAGGCGGGTAAGGATATCGGCGATTATGCCCAGCTGCGCGCGCTTGAGCGTTGGCGCAAGGCCGATGCGATGGAGATGATTGCGGCGATGGAAGGCTTTAAGCGTTTGTTCGAGGGTAGCAATCCCCTTAAAAAAGCCATTCGCGATCTGGGACTCAACCTCGTTGATAATGTCGCTGGGCTGAAAACAGTGTTCATGCAACAGGCCATGGGCAATAAGTCCTCACTCCCCAAGTTATGTCGCTAGCCTCGGTTGCGCTAATGTGATCAGAATTGCCGCTATTATCAGCATTTTGCCCACAGGCTGCGCAAATCTCGCTTTCGTATGTAAAAAAATTACATGTTAAAGATGAGAAAATCTAATGACACTGGCTTCGGATTAGAAAAATCTCCTGTATACAAATTTGTGACGCAAGGTATAATTTCGCCGCATTTTAGACCCTAGTACTTATACCAATCACGATAAATATCTGATTAATTCAGAGCGAAATCAGGCGTTGCAGTGACAGACGCATTGATACAGAAAGAATCACCTTTCAAATTGATGCATCGTGGAAGTGAAATGCCGATTAGCCAGATATTTAGCCGGATTTGTATCACCCTACGCTAGGCAGAGACCTGAAAAAGGCCGCAAAAAAGGGATAACAATGGCTAATAAAACTGTTCTGTTTAACAAGCACTTAGAATCAAACGCTAAGATGGTCGACTTCCACGGTTGGGATATGCCCCTCAACTATGGTTCACAAATCGAAGAACACCACGCCGTGCGTCAAGACGCAGGTATGTTCGACGTGTCCCACATGACTGTGGTTGATGTGACCGGAACCGACGCTTGTGCATTCCTCCGTAAGTTGCTGGCAAACGATGTGGCCAAACTTAAAGTTCCTGGTAAAGCCTTATACGGCGGCATGTTAGATGACAATGCCGGCATCATCGACGACCTGATCACTTACTATCTGACCGACACTTTCTACCGTGTTGTCGTCAACAGCGCGACCCGCGAAAAAGACTTAGCGTGGATCGCCAAACAATCCCAAGGTTTTGATGTCACTGTGACTGAGCGTCCTGAGCTGGCGATGATCGCCGTTCAAGGTCCTAACGCTAAGGCCAAAGCCGCCGCCGTATTCAATGCCGAGCAAAATGCCGCCATCGAAGGCATGAAACCTTTCTTCGGTAAGCAAACCGGTTCTCTGTTTATTGCCACCACAGGTTACACAGGTGAAGTGGGCTACGAGATCATCGTGCCAGAAACTGAAGCCGAAGCCCTGTGGCAAGCTCTGTTAGATCAAGGCGTTAAACCATGTGGTTTAGGCGCTCGCGATACATTACGTCTCGAAGCTGGTATGAACCTCTACGGCTTAGATATGGACGAAACCATCAACCCGCTGGCCGCCAACATGGGCTGGACCATCGCATGGGAGCCAACTGACCGTGACTTTATCGGTCGTAAGGCACTTGAAGCCCTGCGCGATGCGGGTACCGACAAATTAGTCGGTCTGGTGATGGAAGAAAAAGGCGTGTTACGCCATGATATGCCAGTATTTTTCACCGATGCAGCGGGTGTTGAGCAGCAAGGCGTGATCACTAGCGGTACTTTCTCGCCAACATTGGGCTATTCTATTGCGATGGCGCGTGTTCCTAACTCGATTGGGGATACGGCGGAAGTCGAAATGCGTAAAAAGCGCGTGGCTGTTAGAGTAGTAGCGCCAAACTTTGTGCGCAACGGTAAACAAGCATTTTAAAAAAACGGAACAAGGAACAAGAACAATGAGCAATATTCCGACAGAACTGAAATACGCCTCTTCACACGAATGGATCCGCAAGGAAGAAGACGGTAGCTACACTGTGGGTATCACTGAGCATGCTCAAGAGCTGTTAGGTGACATGGTTTTCGTTGAGCTGCCAGAAGTGGGCGACACTGTGACTGCAGGCGACGACTGTGCAGTGGCAGAATCAGTGAAAGCGGCTTCTGACATCTACGCGCCAATCTCTGGTGAAGTGATTGCCGTCAACGAAGCACTGGAAGATTCTCCAGAGCTCGTAAACAGCGACGCTTACGGCGAAGGCTGGTTCTTCCGCGTTATGCCTTCAGATGAATCTGAAGTTGACGCTCTGCTCGATGCAGAAGGTTACCAAGCTGTCATCGACGAGGAATAATCGTCGACGCTAACGAAGCCCCAAGGGGCTTCGTTTGTTTTAGCGCAAGTTTGACATAACAATAGCCCGTTTATCAGTACCCTACAGTTCTGAGCTACGGCAAATCTGGAACAAGGTTTATCATGACCAAGCAAACCCTCACTCAGTTAGAACAGCACGATTTATTCTTACGTCGCCATATCGGCCCGGATAGCAGCCAACAACAAGAAATGTTGAACTACGTTGGTGCTGAGTCTCTGGACGATCTGACTGCGCAAATCGTGCCTGAGTCGATCCGTTTAAGCCAAGAGTTGAGCATTGGTGATTCCTGCGGCGAAGCCGAAGGCATTGCTTACATTCGTGGTTTAGCCAAACAAAACCAAGTCTTCAAAAGCTACATTGGTATGGGTTACTACGGTACCCAAGTACCTAATGTGATTTTACGTAACGTCTTCGAAAATCCAGGCTGGTACACGGCGTACACGCCATATCAGCCAGAGATCGCCCAAGGCCGTTTAGAAGCCATTCTAAACTTCCAACAAGTGTCTATGGATTTAACCGGTTTAGATTTAGCCTCTGCTTCACTGCTGGACGAAGCGACTGCCGCCGCCGAAGCGATGGCGCTGGCTAAGCGTGTGTCTAAAGCCAAAAAAGCCAACATCTTCTTCGTAGCCGATGACGTATTCCCACAAACCTTAGACGTAGTGAAGACTCGCGCTGAGTGTTTTGGTTTTGAAGTGGTGGTAGGTCCTGCCCATGAAGCAGTAAACCACGAACTGTTTGGTGCCCTGTTCCAGTATTCAAACCGTTTCGGTCAAATCACTGACTTCACAGACTTATTCGCCGAATTACGCGCGAAGAACGTGATTGTGACTGTGGCTGCCGACATCATGGCATTAGTGTTACTCAAGTCACCGGGTGCCATGGGCGCCGACGTGGTCTTCGGTAGCGCACAGCGTTTCGGTGTGCCGATGGGCTTTGGTGGCCCACACGCGGCCTTCTTCGTCGCCCGTGATGAGCACAAACGCTCTATGCCTGGCCGTATCATCGGTGTGTCAAAGGACACCCGTGGTAACCGCGCACTGCGTATGGCGATGCAGACTCGTGAGCAACATATCCGCCGCGAAAAAGCCAACTCAAACATTTGTACCGCGCAAATTCTGTTAGCGAACATGGCGTCTTTCTACGCCGTATTCCACGGCCCACAAGGCCTGAAAACCATCGCATCACGCATCAACCGCTTCACCGATATCTTAGCCGCTGGCTTACAAGCTAAAGGCGTGAGCTTAGTGAACAACACTTGGTTCGATACCATCAGCATCAAAGGCTTAGACGTTGCAGCAGTGAATGCTCGTGCGCTGGCCGCTGAAATGAACCTGCGTTTCGATGCTGACGGCATCGTCGGCGTGAGCTTAGATGAAACCACTATCCGCAGCGATATCGAAGCCCTGTTCGATGTGATTTTAGGTGCTGGCCATGGCTTAGACGTTGCCGCATTAGACGCGCAAATCGTGGCGCAAGGTAGCCAATCGATTCCAGCGTCTTTAGTGCGTGAAGATGCCATCCTGAGCCACCCAACCTTCAATCGCTACCAAAGCGAAACCGAGATGATGCGTTATATCAAGCGTCTCGAAAGCAAAGACTTAGCACTGAACTACTCAATGATTTCATTGGGTTCATGCACCATGAAGTTAAACGCTGCGGTTGAAATGCTGCCGGTGAGCTGGCCAGAATTTGCTAACATGCACCCATTCTGCCCACTGGATCAAGCCAAGGGTTACACTCAACTGATTGAAGAACTGTCTTCATGGTTAGTGAATGTCACAGGTTACGATGCCGTGTGTATCCAACCTAACTCTGGCGCACAGGGTGAATACGCGGGTCTGCTGGCGATTCGTAAATACCACGAGTCTCGCGGGCAGGCCCACAGAAACATCTGCTTAATCCCACAATCTGCCCACGGCACTAACCCTGCATCGGCGCAATTAGCCGGTATGCAAGTGGTTGTGACTGCCTGTGACAAGCAAGGTAACGTGGATTTAGAAGATCTGAAGGCCAAAGCGGCTGAAGTGGCAGAAAACCTGTCATGTATCATGATCACTTACCCATCGACCCACGGTGTGTACGAAGAATCTATCCGCGAAATCTGCAACATTGTGCACCAGCACGGTGGTCAAGTGTACTTGGACGGCGCCAACATGAACGCCCAAGTTGGCTTAACCTCACCAGGCTTTATCGGTGCCGACGTATCGCACCTTAACCTGCACAAAACCTTCGCGATTCCACATGGCGGCGGTGGTCCAGGTATGGGCCCAATCGGCGTGAAAGCGCACTTAGCGCCGTTCGTCGCGGGTCACGTTGTAGTGAAACCAGGCCGCGAAAGCGATAACAACGGTGCAGTTTCTGCAGCGCCATACGGCAGTGCTGGCATTCTGCCAATCAGCTGGATGTACATTAAGCTACTCGGTTCAAACGGCCTGAAAAAGTCGACTCAAACCGCACTGTTAAACGCTAACTACGTGATGAAGAAGCTGTCTGAACACTACCCAGTACTGTTCCGTGGCCGTAACGATCGCGTTGCGCACGAATGTATTATCGACCTGCGTCCAATTAAAGAAGCCTCTGGCGTGACCGAAATGGATATCGCTAAGCGTCTGAATGACTACGGTTTCCATGCACCAACCATGAGCTTCCCTGTTGCGGGCACGCTGATGATTGAGCCAACCGAATCTGAGTCTAAGGTTGAACTGGACCGCTTTATCGACGCTATGGTGTCCATCCGCGCCGAAATCGCGAAAGTTGAAGCAGGCGAGTGGCCAGCGGACAACAACCCGCTGCACAACGCGCCACACACTATGGCCGATATTATGGACCCAGCGTTCGATTCACGCCCATACAGCCGTGAAGTGGCCGTGTTCCCAAGTGCTGCAGTGCGTACTAACAAGTTCTGGCCGACCGTGAACCGTATTGATGACGTGTACGGCGACCGTAATTTGTTCTGTGCGTGTGTGCCGATGGAAGACTACGAGTAAGGATAATGGCTACTTGGCCTAGATAATTCGGCGTCAGCCAATACTTTTCGCTACTCATTGACACCAGTCAACTCCGTGGCTAAAAGCATCGGCTTCCTTGCCTTATCGTCGGCAGTAACGCCATTATCATTCTTAGGCTTTAGCGAATTTGAAGCATCGAAAAGCGAACCCCTTGGTTCGCTTTTTTATTGGTGGATTTCTATTTATTCAATTACTAAACAAGCGATTAATTGCTGATTCTGCTCGAGAAATTGATGAAGTTTGCTCACCCATTTCAACTTTAAAACAGTTGAAACTAGGTCCAGCCTCAGGTGACCAATCCTCAAACTGAATGACTCTCATACTTCTACCTTGTGGTGGCAGTAAAAAATCCAATAAGCGGTTGGTAAGATCTTCATGGTGACTAGTAACAATCACTTGTCGTTTCCACTTATCTCTATCGTTAGCATATGCCATCTTTCTGAGTAACACTGCTGCGGGGATCAATTGGTTCATATCTAACGATGTTGTGAAGTCATCAAAACCTATTACTTGATGGTTTAACGTATCTGCGAGCGCTAAATTAAGATTGATGGTCCAACAAATAGCAAGTTGGGTTTTTTGCCCTGTCGATAAGTCGGAAAATTTAACCTTATTTTGTGTTTCAAAAGTCCATGTAGGTTTTTTATCTGTACCAGTATTACTAAGTTTGATTGGGAGGAAGCCTTTAGGGAAATGAAATCTATTTAGTAATGAATTCATGTTTTCAGTCAAACTTTGTAGCTCAACAGCAGGAATTTCGCTCATAAGGTTTAGTAATTGGCTGTTTATTCCTGACTCCTGTTTACAAATTTTTATCGCACTAGATAGTAAGGTTTCTGCATTTTCAATACTCTCAGGTTGGCTAATATTTTTTTCATCAACTTGTTTGTCATACTCAATACTTGACCAATCCCGAAATGTACCAATCAAAATTTTAAGTGAGTAAATATCGTTATTTTCAAATTGAGCTTTTGGCAATTTAGCAAGTTTGTTTTTTGCGTAACTAAGTGCTTCACCTACCGTTAACGTTTTTTCTTGGAATTTTTCTTTTAACTCAAAATTGAAACGATTGAATTGATCTGCCGCAGTACTATATAAGTTTAATCGTTGGATTTCTGTTGAAATTCGTTTACCTTGATCTTCAATTTTTATACGTTGCTGATATAGTTCTTTAAGCTTTTTCTGGCTAATAACTTTTAATTTGTCAAGGTTGTAAGTCAAATCTTCAATAATTTTGGCTAAACTAACGCTTTCAGCATCATTATCAAAAGCACTTAGCCATTGCTCGATATTTTCATGAAAACTATTTAACCAGTTTTCAAGACTATCACTGTCTATAAGCTTTCTTATTACATCCGATACTTTTTGATATTCTTTTCGAAGTTCTTCTTGTTCAGGTAAAAGTTTTTTTATCTCAGGTAAATACTTATTCTCATCAACATCAACAATAAGCAGATCTAACGATGAGGGTGATAAATTATTTCCTTTTCTTCCATCTAACCATTTTACTTCTAATTCAACAGGTAACTGTTCCAGTATATCGAAGAAGGCAGGGTCAAACTCTAGATTTTTATCTTGCTCAGGTTTATCTGCCATTATTTTTAACTCAACATCTCTGAGGCACTTTTCAATATGAGCTAAATACTCAGGAATACTCTCACCTATTACCTTGTTATTACTCGTTAATTCACTTAGTCCTTTAGACAGATTTCTTATTTGCGAGTCCCATTTACTCTGCAAATTCCCATTATTTATTGTGAGCGTAGATGACTTTAATAATGCTTTAATAGGATTGTCATTGTTAAGAGATTCTGTTTTTTCAGTGATTATTCCTGCAAATTTCTTCCGTTCTGCTTCATAATCTTTTCGGTATTTACTCTGCTGTAATTTTTGTTGCAATTTCTCTAATTCTATTTGCAGTGATTTAAGGCTCGCTTTCATTTCGTGCGCGGGCTTGTTATCCGGTTCAAGTAGTTGTATTACTTCATTGCAGGCTAGTTCTTTAATATGTTCCTGAAAGAAAAAAGTTGATACAGTCTTTAAAAAATCACCCACATGATTTTTTTCACCTATGTCGAACTTATTACCATTTACCACGACTAACCCAGTTTTTTCATCTTGATTAAGATATTTTTTAGGGATACCGTCTTGGTTCATCGTCCAGTCTAAGGCTTCTAATAATGATGTTTTTCCTACACCATTCTTGCCTGTGATCAGAATTAAATCAGCGTTATCAAAATCAAAACGATTATTTGTTTGACCTTGGTTATACCTATATCCTTTAAAATTTTGAAGCTCAATTGAACTGATAGTTTTATTAAGCGTCATTTTTTGTTCCTTCAAAGAATTGTGTACCTAATAGGTTATTTAAATCATCAACAATCTCTTGTTGCCAATTTCGAGCCATTTTATCTACTTGTCCATGCTCCAAAGCTTGAAGCACATTATCTGTATACCGCCCAAAAAGCTGCGGTTCAGTACCTGTTGGAATTTTTGCAGAAGGAATAGTCTCAAGTAAAAGTTCTTTAAAACGTTTGTTATCAATACGCTTGGGCGAATACGCCTTAACTTGTAATGCTCCAGTCCATTTATCTAAAAGCTCTTTTACACTAGGATACTCTTCAGCATTTGCTATTTGGACAATAAAACGGCCACGGTGCCAGTCCTGATCACCTGTTATGTTAATCCATTGATTTAATATGTTTTGTTTGTTGATGGCATCAAGATCAATGATCGCAATTAATGGTGAGAAATACTGAAGGTCGCGAAGTAAATCTGCCAGTTGGTCCATTTTCTGCGCGATGTCAAAACGCATATCAGTCCAATTAATTTTGTCAGCATTAATTGCTGGCGATAACCATATAACTAAATTGCAAGCTGATGAGCAATGGACTGAGATAGGCATTATTGATAATGTTTGATCAGTTCTTTTATCTAGCTCGATGCTAAAGTAGTCATTTTTTTCCAATTTTCACTTCCTTTAGACTTGTATTAAGTAAGAGCGCTTATTTAAGCTTGGCTGGTTCGCATAGTAATAATGAGTAGGTGATTGAACTGCATCCATTAGTCTTTTATTTATAGACGAAATACTATTCAGGCGCCCATCATAGAAAATATGCTTCCATCCCAAAGCAATTATGGTGCTAGGTTGCAAGGTGCTTTTGTCCACGGTTTTTGATAAACGATGTATTTGTGGTCTAGTACAACTTCCCGAATTTCCTATTAGAAGAATCAATTCTGCGGCACCAGTTATTTTATTTGATATATTTGAATCGGTTAAGAATGATGGGCTGGCTGAAACGTACAGAGATTTCACTTCATCTTTTAGCGAAATCCCAATACCTCTTTTTTGGCAAAAGCTAATCTGTTCTTTACGATTTTTATGCAAAATAAATAGCAACAACATCAGCTCGGACATCAGCGCTTTATTTTCATTAACGGGTACGTAGTGAGCAGATTCGTCTTGCTCATTAAAATGGCCTTTTAACATCTGAAGACACGTACTAAACGCTTGATAAATATTTTCTGGTAATATTGTCCTAGCACATATCTGTTTTAACGAGCTCAACCAGTCTGGCACACTTGTTATTTGCGATTTTTCATTATCTTGAAGTTTGTCATCGTCAAGAGTCTTTTCGAAGGTCGATAAAATCTCGCCAAGTATTGTTGAAGCATAGGGAACAATTGCAGTAAAACTTGCATTTGCAGCAACAATACAGTGCTTAAGCGCATTGATTAACAGTTGGCGATAGATACGCTCAAAAATAGCCTGCCATAGTTCGTCAGCAGATAAAGACCATCCAATCTTAGGGTTCCGAATAATTAGCTGATCGCCATCTAGCGCGTTGAAACCATGCTGAAAAGCATATGTTTTAACAATTTGCTGTTGGTGAAAACTAGGATGTGGTGCGTAAATTGCTACTATTGGTGCAGTTGGCGTATCAAATAAAGTTCCATTTGCCTTTTTTGGCGAATAGTCGGAATATTCATCCAATACTGTTTGTAATGTATGATGAATTTGTGGTTCGTCGCTACCAAACCCATTAAAAAATAATGTATTAGAACGTAGTCTGTCTTTAAATATATCTGCTGCCCATTGCCGATTACGCCATTGTTGCAGTTGACGTTCAGTAAGTAAGATTCGCTCACATTGATCTTCATTACTACCATCGCCTAGTTCTTTAGCACAACCGTTTATTTTGAAAATTTTAAGATGATTAACGACTTCATTTGACGCTGCACCGAGTTCTCGATATTTATTCAGGTTTGCGATTACATCAGCATACCCCTTGCCTGCGACTTTTTCGTAAGCTTTTTCAAAGTTACAATCATAGTTGGTCGTGATAACTTCATTGATTAAGGACTCTCTAGCCAGTTTAGCTATAATTTTATGAGTAGGAGTTGGTTCGAGTTTTGTGTATTCGATAATTCTTAACAACTCAACAAGTTGTTTGTAAGGTGTTTCAGGATTATTCGATTCATCGTATTGGCTATTTACTTCCCACAAGAAAAGTTCAGCCAAATTTCCTAGTTTAAGGTTTTTCGCTGCTAAAATTACGTCACAAAAGAAGCAGCCAGATTTAATGTTGCCAACCGATACAATTGAATGCCCTAGCTGTTTCAGTCTTATTTGGCATCCTTGTTGAACATTTATTCCGTTAATCGTTGTAATATGGGTGCAAACTGGGCCATGAAGATTTTCATTATAATTAGCAACACGCCGTTTTAACAAATTTTTTTCGAGAGTCTCTACCATCCACGGTACACTGTGATAATTATATGTTTCAGGATGCTTACTAGATATCGAAATACCAGCCCCAGCAACAGGAACACATCGTCTATTTAGAATTTGTCTAACGGCATATTCGAAAGAATTATTAGGGTTCATTTCAAACTCAATTTGGTTTTATCTATCTTCAAAAATAGAGTCAGTTTAAGTTTATCTAATTTCATTTCCCAACCTCGCTTTTACTTAGGCATCTTTGGGCGACTTGGTAGATGATGGTGTCGACCTGTTGCTGGGTAAGATCTTGGGTTTTCAGTTTCGGGATCGTTCCGACTAATTGTTTGTGGTTGAGGATCGGGAACGGTGGTTTTGATTGACTGGTGACATACCAGCCGGGGAATACTAGGGCTGGGGTGGCTGCGACGGGGGAGCCTGTGGCTTTGGTTAACCATTGGCTGACCCACTTAGCCTGACGTTCGGCTTGTTCTATGGGTTTGGTTTCGGTCCACGAGGGGAAGTTTAAGCGCCCGTCTTTGTAAAATACTTCATAGCCTTTCTTACCAGAACTAGAGCCAGAGCCTCCGCCATTGCCATTGGTTTGGCGTAGGTCTTTATTGCGCTTATGGCGACCTTTGGTTTCAATCGCGAATACACCATTTTTGCCGATGACGAGGTGGTCGATATTAAAGCCGTCGGCTTGCACATCGTGAAACACTTGATAGCCCAAGGCTTGTAGGCCGATTAGTTCATTAGCGGTGGCGATCTCTGCCGTATGCCCTAGGCGTAATTTGGTGAGTTTGGAAAAGTTTTTCCACGTTTTAAAGCTGCAATAGCTTAAGCCCATTAACGCTGAAATACTTAACATCCAAGGGAATTTACCTGCTGCGATATGAGCTTGAATGCTGTTAAGTGCAAAGGGGAAGCAAAAGATCATGGCTCCCATCATCATGTAACCCATTAAATCTAATTGCAGATCTTGGATTTGCTTTTGTAAGCCATAGGCGGGAATGCGGGTTAGCTGCTCACGGTCAACGGGCAGGGTTAGTGTTGCATCGCGGTATCGAAGAAACACATGCAACACTCCTGCTCCGACAAATAGGCTGGATAGAATAATTACAACGGATAATAGATTGCTGCCGAAATCTGCCATTTACATCCTTGAAATAGAAAGGTTTATTGTTAATTCCATAACGCACACATGTTGAATGTGCTTGATACCTTGGTGGCAGAGGAGGCTGTTAAGAGTGGGGCGGCATGGTACAGATTGGCTGCTTTGTCCTTAAATAGCGTGCTCGATAGTGGCGTTCGAGTGTGGCTCTGCATTTCCCTTAGTGGTCACACTTTAACCCGCGCTATGCGGTTTAATCAATGCGTTTTATCACAAAAGCTTATTTTAAATAACAACTTGTGAATACTTGGGGAGATGAATTGCTGGGCGGTTTGGGGTTATACAGGGCAAATAAAAACGGCCAATCGAATTGGCCGTTTTTATTATCCATTAAGCGGTGGGTGCTTAACGGTAAAATGCTTCTACTGTGCCTTTGATGGTTAACAGTAGAGGTTGACCGCGACGGTCTAAAGATTTGCTTGGTACTTTAACCCAGCCTTCGCTGATGCAGTATTCTTCAACATCGAAACGTTCTTTACCGTTCACGCGGATACCCACATCGTATTGGAAGACTTCAGCTACATGGTGGCGGCTGCGTGGGTTAACCGAAAGACGATCCGGTAATGCGGGTTGTGAAGTTGTGTCAGTCATGGTCGTTATCTGTAGTGAACAAAAAGTGCGTTATTGTAGGCAATCCCGCCGCCTTGCTCAAGGACTGTTGTTGTCAGTCTGTGACGCCTGAGCCGCTATCTTGGGCGAGCGGCGCTTAGCGTGAGTTGATGCGTGAGTTGTTGCATGGGTCTGTATCGTCTTTTGTTCGCACGCCCTGCAGGGTAAACTCTTGCGGCGTTGGCTATATGCATCTCGCAAAATGCTTAGTGCTTTGCGCTTACGACTTAGCGCCGCGCTCCGTTATTCACCCATATTCGACCCAAGGCCCGATAGTTAACTTGCCATGCACGATGATATTAGTATTTCCTTGCCATCCCTTATCCATCGCATCGGCCGCGAGGCGGTTAAGCGGGCGCAGGCGATTGCTGTGCAAAAGGGCTGCGAGCTAAAGCGGGTGCGCCGCTCCCGTAATTGGATCATCACTGGGCAGGCTATCGCGATTCAAAGCTGTTGTGTCGAGTTAAAAGCACTGAGTGATACTGCCGAATTTGCCTTTATGATCAAAAAGATCGACAGCGGCTTATTACAACACGCCGATAAGCTTGAACCACTCGGCGCAAAATTGATTCGTCTGATCAACCAAAACCCCGCCATTACCTTGGGCGAACTGATGCAACAAACCCAATGCACGATGAGCGAGGCGCGTCTTGCCCGCTTCGAGGCCGAGCTTTGATGCCGAGCGTCGATGCCGAACTTTGAGGCTGAACTCTCATGTCGCCCCTGAGCTTATGCAGAGTTATTCGCTGGCAGCCAGCAAGAAAAAGGCCTCAATTGCTTGAGGCCTTAAGTGGTTAAAGATAGCGATTTATACCGAATAGATTATCACTGAATCGACGTACGCCGAGGTGATGAACACCTAATCGACGTACGCCGACCGTAGATATCACGCCTTAGGCGTTAAATCTTAAATTGGCCCACGAGTTTGCCGAGGTTAAGTCCTTCCTGCGACACGGTTTGGCTCACGCTCGCCGCCTCTTCGCTGGAGTGCAGTAGCTCATTCACAATCTCTTGAATAGCAAACACATTGCGGTTGATTTCTTCGGTCACTGAGCTTTGCTCGGTCGCCGCCGTGGCAATTTGGGTACTCATATCGTTGATGGCGGTCACAGCCGAGGTCACTGAGCCTAAGCTTTCGGAGATGGCGCGGGACGAATCCACCGAGCGTATACAACTCTGCTGACTCTCTTCCATGGTTTTAACCGCTAAGCTCACCAGCTTGTGCAGCTCAGATAGCATCTCGTTGATTTCTAATGTGCTTGATTGAGTGCGGCTGGCTAAGTTACGTACCTCATCGGCCACCACGGCAAAGCCGCGACCCTGCTCACCGGCGCGGGCGGCTTCAATCGCGGCGTTTAATGCCAACAGGTTGGTTTGCTCGGCAATACCGCCGATCACCGAGAGCACGCTATTAATTTTTTGCGACTGTTCACTCAAAGATTGAATGTTGCTGGCGGCATTATTGATTTGCGCCATCAGCGCCGAAATCTCCTCTAACGAGGCATCGACACAGCGCTGGGCATTGGCCACATCGCCCGTGGCGGCGTGGGTCGCTTCGGCCACTTGGGTGGTGTTTTGCGCCACTTCACTCGCGGTGGCAGACATCTCAGTAATGGCGGTAACCACTTGATCAGTCTCATTGTTATGGCTGATAAGCTGGCGCGACATTACCTTGGTTTGGTCATGAATCGCATTGGCTGCGGTTTTGACCTTAGCGGTGGCATGGGCCACATCACCGATAATGGTTTGCAGTTTATCGACAAACAGGTTGAAGGAGCGGCCGAGTTGGGCAATTTCATCGTCGCCCTTCACCGCAAGGCGCTTGGTTAAATCGCCTTCGCCTTTGGCGATATCGTTTAAGTTATCGGCCATATTTTTAATCGGTGTGACCATGCGCTGTGCGGTCACTAAGATCACGGCGGCGGTAATGGCTGCTAATAACAGTGCAATCAATAAAATCGCGTAGGACTTATCGATCATCTGCTCGGTCACTGTGGTGCGGTAATCCTCAACCACGGCATCGATATCGTCGATATAGGCGCCGGTGCCGAGCATCCAATCTGTGCCTGGGATCATCATGGAGTAGCCGATTTTTTCGATTTGCTCGTTGGTATTGGGTTTTTGGAAATAGAACGAGAAATTACCGTCACCGTTTTTGGCAGCATTGAGTAGGCCGACAATGATCTTGGTGCCACGGGGATCGGTCATATCGATTTTATTCTGCCCCTCGAGGTTGGGCATGACCGCATGGAATAGGTTTTTACCTTGGGAATCATAAATAAAGAAGTAGCCCGAACTGCCAAAGCGAATATCACGTAGGGCTTGGTTAACATTGCCCTGTTCTTTTAACGATAGCTGGTATTGCACTATGCCTGCGGCGATTTGGGTGGCTTCTTTGATTTGGGTTTTACGCTCACCGATTAACTTTTCTCTAAATGTGGTGACTTCATCGGCAAGCGCCGATTGCTCGACATGGTAGGAAACTGTCATCAGCACTATGAGGGTCAGAATCAACGGGAACAGTGCGAGTAGGAGCAATTTGTTACGTAAACTGAAATTAGACATGTTCAACAACTCCGGAATAAGCCGCTTTAATATTGCAGGGCAGTATAACGAATCCCCAATATTCTTAAGTGCTTAAGTTAACAAAAATCTAATGTAACCGACAAAAGTGCAAAGTGGTATTTGACTTAAGGATGAGGGCGACAGGCTGAATCACTTCGTTGATCTTAATCAAAGCCTCAATAAGCCAATGCGCTCATTATATTAGCTAATCTTTATGCATAGGCGGCGCTTGTTTGTTTGAGTGGCTAAACGGTGCGATGCAAGCTTAAACAAGACGACTCAAGCTTAATCAAGACCCGCAACTAAAGGCAGGACTGTGACTAATCAAAGGCTGATAACGCTGTTAAAAATCTGCATTGGCCTTGGGCTGTGTCTGATTATGCTTGGGATTTATCTGCATAATTTTAATGAAACTGTCGAAGCCATGGGCGTAAGAGGCATTATTATCAGCGCCGTTTGCGTTGCCGTTGGCATGGCGTTATCCCTGCCGACAAAGATGTATCTCACCTTTTTACTGGTTAAGCGCGAGGCGGATAAGCAAGGCAGTGCCGAGCATTAAGCCTTGGCTAAACCACAGTGGATGCTGCAATAAATCCTACTGCTCTGCTTGCAACTCATCGCATAAAAATCCCGCTGGTGTTTTTTTAACATAATTAACCCAAGACTAATGGGCGAAAAACACCGATAATTCCCCCCAAGACGATAGCGCCCAAGGGCAATGCTGTGCGGTAACGAATGCGATTATCGCGTTTGAGCATATTAAGTGGAAAAATTCTAATGGAAATCAAAGTTAATTTTCTCGACAACCTGAGACTCGAAGCAAAGTTCGACGATTTTACGGTAACGGCCGATCAGCCCATCCGTTATAAGGGCGATGGCTCGGCGCCGAGTCCCTTCGACTACTTCTTAGCTTCTTCGGCATTGTGCGCCGCCTACTTTGTGAAGGTATATTGTAAATCCCGCGATATTCCGACGGACAATATCCGTCTGTCACAAAACAATATTGTCGACCCAGAAGATCGCTACAACCAGATTTTCCAGATCAATGTCGAATTACCCGATGATATTTCGGATAAAGATCGCGAAGGTATTTTGCGCTCTATCGACCGCTGCACAGTGAAAAAAGTCGTGCAGACTGGCCCAGAATTTAGAATCGAAACCGTTGAAAACCTCGATGCCGATGCCAATGCCATGTTGATGGGTCAGCCAGGCGACGACAGCAGCACCTATATCTTGGGTAAAGACTTACCGTTGGAGCAGACCATTGCCAATATGACCGGCATTTTGGCTGAGCTGGGGATGAAGATTGAGATCTCCTCATGGCGCAATATTGTGCCCAACGTGTGGTCACTGCATATCCGTGATGCTGCATCGCCGATGTGTTTTACCAATGGTAAAGGCGCAACCAAAGAGAGCGCGCTGTGCTCGGCCCTCGGTGAGTTTATCGAGCGTTTAAACAATAACTTCTTCTATAACGATCAATTCTTTGGGGTTGAGATCGCAAGCAGCGAGTTTGTGCATTATCCCAACGAAAAGTGGTTTGCCTTAGAAGAGGATGATTCGCTGCCAGCGGGCCTGTTAGATGACTACTGCCTAGAGATTTATAACCCCGATGAGGAGCTGTGTGGCTCGCATCTTATCGACACCAACTCGGGCAATCGTGACCGTGGTATTTGTGCGATTCCGTACAAGCGTAAATCCGATGGTGAGACGGTGTACTTCCCATCAAACCTGATTGAAAACCTGTTCTTAAGCAATGGTATGAGCGCGGGTAACAACATCAAAGAAGCCGAAGTACAGTGTCTGTCTGAAATCTTCGAGCGCGCGGTGAAACGCCAAATTATCGAGCAAGAAATCGTTCTGCCAGACGTGCCTATGTCGGTGTTAGAAAAATACCCAAGCATTCTTGCGGGCATTAAGGGCTTAGAAGAACAAGGCTTCCCTGTGGTAGTGAAAGACGCCTCCTTAGGCGGCCAGTTCCCAGTCATGTGCGTGACGCTGATGAACCCGAAAACCGGTGGAGTATTTGCCTCCTTCGGTGCTCACCCAAGCTTTGAAGTGGCATTGGAGCGCAGCCTGACCGAATTGCTCCAAGGTCGCAGTTTTGAAGGCTTAAACGATGTACCAAAACCGACCTTTAACAGCATGGCGGTGAGCGAGCCTGAAAACTTTGTTGAACACTTTATCGACTCAACGGGTGTGATCTCCTGGCGCTTCTTTAGCAGCAAGCATGATTATGAGTTCTGCGAATGGGATTTCTCTGGCACCAACCAAGAGGAAGCGGACCGCTTATTCGGCATTTTAGAAGATCTCGGTAAAGAGGTGTATGTTGCCGAATTTACCGAATTAGGCGCATCGGCTTGTCGTATTTTAGTGCCTGATTACTCAGAAGTTTATCCAGTAGAAGACCTGATTTGGGATAACACCAACAAGGCGCTGGATTACCGTGAAGATATTCTGAATCTGCATTCTTTAAGCACTAAGCAATTGGTTAACCTAGTCAATCGTTTAGAAGAAAGTCAGCTCGATAACTACACAGATATTCGTACCCTGATTGGTATCGTCTTCGATGAAAATACTGTCTGGGGTAAGTTGACGATTATCGAACTTAAGATCCTGATTTATCTGGCACTCGGCGCGCATGAAGAAGCACTGGAATTAGTCGGTGAGTTCCTGCAATTTAACGATAATACCGTGAAGCGTAATCTGTTCTTCCAAGCAATGAGCGCGGTATTGGAAGTGACGCTGGATGAAGACCTTGAACTCGAAGACTTTAGCCATAACTTTACCCGCATGTTTGGCGCGGAAGTGATGGAACAAGTGGTCGGTAGCGTTACGGGTAAAGTCCGTTTCAGCGGTTTAACTAAGACCAGCATGCAGCTCGAAGGGATTGAGCCACATTTACGCTTAATCGAGAGCTATAAGAAACTGCATGCCGCCCGCAAGGCCAAAGCGGCGCAATAATCGCGACGCTAAGTGTGTGAAGTACATAAAAAAGCGAACCTAGGTTCGCTTTTTTATTGGTGCTTTACCGGGTGGATGCGGCATCAAGCGCTATTGGCGATAACACGGTTTTTGCCATCTCGCTTGGCTTGATAGAGCGCGGCATCGGCGCGTTTTAGGGTGTCTTCATAGGATTTATCGCCCGCTTCTATGCTGGCGACACCAATGCTGACGGTGGCAAATAATCCCTTTACCGAGAGTTGCTGCAATGCCTTAAAGCAGCAGTCACAGAGGTACTCGGCAAACACTATGGCTTGGTCATGCTCAACCCCAGGCAGGGCAATCACAAATTCATCGCCACCAAAACGGTAGGCGCTGTCAGTTTTGCGAAATTGCTGTTGGCAGGCTTCGGCGACCGCGATGATGATGCGATCGCCCGCTTGGTGACCCAGTTGATCGTTAATAAGCTTCAGGTGATCCAGATCGAGCACTAAGATCGAGGCCGGAATATGGTGGCGGCTAAAGGTGTCGAAGAGAAAATGTAAGTCACGGTCTAAGCGGCGGCGGTTATAGAGTCCAGTCAGTTGGTCGGTATCACTTAATTGCCGCAGTTGTATTTCTAGCTTATGGCGCTTGGAAATATTACTGGCGACCCAGAGGACGACGGGTTCGTTATCCACTAGAAAATCTAACGCCTGAATGCGCCCCTCAAACCAGATGGGTTCTGAAGGACCTTGATCGGATAAGCCTTTGACATCCTTGTTACTGAGCTCATATTCCTCAATCAGTAATTTACGGCTATCTAAGGCTTGCTGAATAATCTTGAGGTAGTAAGTGGTTTTTTCGTCGTTGAGTACATCGCTCAGGTAAAGGCCGACTAATCCACTGCCGTCGTGGTAATAACGCGCATCTTTACCACCAAATACGGCAACATAGCGGCCGCTTTGGGACAGGATAAACGCCGGATCGGGTAGCGCGTCCAGCACTAAAGCCATTTGCTCAACACTGACCATCAAACAAGCTCCCTATTCGTTAAAGGGTCTAATAGATAGAAGCGCTTTTGTTTGGCTTCTAGTCTGTTATCACACCTGTTACTGCGATTACTCCAAATCATCTACCCATGTGGTTTTTTTCGAGCCTAGGCATGAGCCGGAGTAACACTCTAAGTGTATCTGATGTTGGTAATGAACAGCGTAGATTAGCGTTGATTTCGTTAGGTGAAACCTATTGCTTAGAATCAGGATAGCGTATTCTTTAAGCGGTGAAAACAACACTCTGATTGAAAACAATAGATTAAATTATACTGATATTAACTCGAGCGGCAGAGTTGAGCCTTCAGCTCTGCTTCACTGGTAAAACCGCGATAGCCTTTGATTAACTCTCCCTTGGTATTGAGCAGCAGCAAGATTGGCGTGGCAGGAATACCGCCCATATCCTTTAGCAAAGCGGGCGGCGCGCGGTAGGCTTCAAAGGGGAAATTCAGCCTAAACAGGGCACGTTTTAAGGCTAAGTTATCTCCATTGACCCCAAGCGCCACGGTGTGCACGCCTTGATGACAGCTTTGATGCAGCTGCTTGAGTACACTGGCCTGCTTGATACACCAAGGGCACTCAGGCTCAAAGAACATCAATGCCATTGCTTGCCCCTCGAGATGTGACAAGTCAGTCACTTGCTGACCCCGCAAGGCTTGAAACTGATAATCGCGGGTGAGCTGTGCCGCCGATAACGGCAGGGCGCAGCACAACAGCATAGGGAGAAGAATGCGCAGCATTAGAAGCTAAACTTCATGCCAGCGTAGATTTCTCTGCCACGCAGTGGGCCATAGATATAGCCCACGTCGAAGGCGCCCTCGGCATCGTAAAACAGTGGCGTGTCTTCATCTCCCGCTTGGGTATAGTCAAACAGATTGCTGACCCCAGTGTAGAGTGACAGGGTATCGTTGAGCTGATAACTGACCTTTAAATCTAAAGTCACGTAAGCGGGCGCATCCGTGGTCTTTTTCGAGCTAGGGTCGACTTGGCCATTGGCATCGAGGCGGTTATAGCCTTCGTAACCAAATTCGGCGAGATCGCGACTACCGATCCACACTAGGTTGGCAAAAATTTCCCAGTCATTCACGTCCCAATCCATGCTGAGGCTGACCCGTTTTTCAACAGGCGCAATGGCATAGGAGGATTTGAAGACAGAGTCATAATCAAAATGCTCGGCGGTTAGGCTAAGGCTCATATCGTCGGTCAAGCGATAACCTAAGGCGATATCGCTGGTGATAACCCGTGCTTTTTCATCGAGTTGGGTCAGTAATGGAATGCCATGGTCGTTAGTGGTTAATGCCGCTAAATGCTCGACTTCGGTCCAAGCAATCGAGGCGGTCGAGGTGAGGCGTTCACCTTCGTAACTTAGGGCATAGTTGACCGAGTTGGAACGCTCTAGCTCGTCGATATCGATATCGAAGCCGAGTGAGCCATCTAAAATGCCGTGGTCGGTTTCAAAGAAGGATAATGGCGCGCGATAGCCGCGACCTGCGGATAGGCGCGAGGTCCACTCATCATTGTGGCGCAGACGAATGTCGACCCTAGGAGACAGAATCGACTCATCGAGTTCAGTGCCGGGTTTGTTGGGGTCGGTAAAATCGGCGCTGATAGTATCGTAACGTAGTGCCATTGCGACTTCTAACGACTCAGTGGCTTGCCAAGTGTCCTGTAGATAAACGCCTTTTACATCATAGTCAAAGGAGTCGGAAACATAATCTGGGTTGGCACTGCCAGAGCGGGAATGGGAGCGCATTTCCTCTGTGCGTAAGTCGGCGCCGAAGGTCAGTAGTTGGCTCTCGCTCAACAGATAATTAAAGCGTGCATCGAAGAACCACATTTTGTCATCGGCGCTGTAATCGAAGCCTTCGTAGAAGGAGTCCTGTTTATGATCGGCGTAGCTGGCGGCAAGGTGCATGTTCCAGTCGTCGTTAAATTCCCTCAGCCAAGCGAGTGAGGCTTCGTTACGTTCGGTCTTAATCCATTCGGTGGTTTCCCAGGCTTTTCCTGTGTAGCGCTTACGCACATCACCATCTTCAAACAGTTGTTGTGGCTCGCTCGGTTGGCCATCGTAGCCGGATAACACGTTCCCCGTGCTAGACGCTACGCCATCGGTGAAGGTGCTGCCTATCATAGGGCCGCCGAAAATTTCCGATTGAATATTGGCGACGCGCAGCACTAGGTTATCGGCATCGGTCACATCGTGGGAGACTCGAGCGGTCAGGCTGCGGTTTTCCTGCATCGGTGCTTCGTTGACTTTGTTATTGTCCGCGTCGGCTTGATCTCTATCGTCATATTGTGCAACGAGTGTCGCGCGGGTGCGGCCATCTTGGGTCACCCCTTTACCGAGAAAACCCAGTTTACGGTAGCCATTTTCACCTGCGGACAAATCCAGTTCCGCGCCGTTTTCTGTGGGCTCATAGCTAACAATATTAATGGTGCCGCCAATGGCTTCGGGGGCGATTAAGGAGGCGCCCGCGCCACGGGCGACTTCGATACGTTCGACCCCAGTTGTTGGGATCGCATCGACCGCATAATAGCCCGAAATCATAGTGTGTACGGGTAAACCATCGACCAGAATCGTGGTTTGCTCGCCTTTCATGCCGTTGAGCATAATGCGCTTCACGCCACACATTGAGCATTCGTTGGAGACTTTGACGCCGGGGGAGTTATCAATTGCCTCGGAGAGGTTAACGGCATTTTTGTTCTCAATCACGCTGGCGTCGATGACTTCGGTTTTCATGATAGTGTTAGCCAAGGTTCCGGCTTGCTCTAATCGTTGTCTTACGCCGACAACACTCACGCGCTCGATTTTTTCCAGCTCAGGTTGGTTCACTTCGTCTGCGCTGGCCAAGGGGGGATGTAGTAGGGCTGCTAACAGGATGGCAAGGTAAGTAGGCTTCACTCTCATTTCTCCGTAAAATTACAAGTGGCAGCATTATATGTAAATGAGAATAATTATTATTTGATTTTAATCATGGTTCTAACATCTTCTTAAAAAAGGTATTAGCCAAGATACAGGTGCGAAAAAATGAATGGAGTAGTAAAGGTGCAGAATGCAGATGATTTTATTCAGTATTTAGAACTTGAGCAGCATGTCGAAGGTGGATATTACCGTTCTTCCTATCGCTCAGAATCGGCTTTTGATCCGAGTCGTCAGCTGTGGAGCAGCATTTATTTCTTACTGCGAACCGGCGAAGTGTCGCATTTTCATCGACTCACGGCCGATGAAATGTGGTATTTCCATGCGGGTCAGTCCCTGACGATTTATATGATTTCCCCCGAGGGCGAGCTGACCACGGCGCAATTGGGGCTGGATTTAGCCGCGGGCGAAAGGCCACAGTTTTTAGTGCCTAAGGGCTGTATTTTTGGCTCGGCCATGAATCAACCGGGGTTTTCGCTGGTGGGCTGTATGGTGTCACCGGGTTTTACCTTCGATGACTTTGAGTTGTTTAGCCAAGAAGCTTTGCTGGCCATGTATCCACAGCATCAAGACGTGATCCACAAACTGAGTCGGCCAGAGGCGAAATAGCGTCGTTTGATCATTGCGTTATCATGCAATGAGTTGTTCGTTGAGCCGCATGCCACGCATTAAGGCATGCGGCTTAAGCAGGTTAAGCGCGAATAATATGGGTTACCTGCACCATGGCATCCCGCGCCGATTGACTGACGCCAGCGAGTTGGAAGAAGCCGTGGATCACCCCTAAATAGCGGCGGCAATGGGCATTTACGCCCGCATCCAACAAGTTACGGAATAGCTGTTCGCCCTCATCTAACAGGGGATCGAACTCGGCGGTAATAATATGGGTTTCGGGTAAACCCGCTAGGTCGTGGCTGCGAAGTGGGCTGGCTTCGACATCGGTTCTGGGGTGCCAATCGAGGTACAAATCAAAGCCTGTGAGCAGGGTGTCGCGGGTGATGATGTACTTATCGCCATTATCGATATAGCTCTGACTTTTGGCGGTTGCATCCAACATAGGATAGATAAGCACTTGTTTTTTAGGTAACCATTGCCCTTGTGCTTTTAACCGCAGGCAAGTGACTAGGGCTAAATGGCCGCCGGCACTGTCGCCCATCAGAGTGATATTAGTATTGTCACCGCCCCATTGCTGGCAATATTGCTGCACGAGATTGGCTGCATTGAAGGCATCGTCATGGGCGGCGGGGTACACATGCTCAGGGGCGAGGCGATAGCTGACCGCCACCACTAACGCGCCGGAATCATTGGCGATTTTACGCAGTTGTTGATTGTGGGTGGCGATGCCGCCACTGACAAAACAGCCGCCGTGATAGTAAATGACCACGGGTAAGTTGTTGTCCGCCGAGGGCTTAAATAGGGTTAATTCTATGCCCTCAAGGGATAAGGTTTTGACCTCAAACACCGCTTCCGGCTCGCCAGCCAATACCGTGCTGGCGATGTACCCTTGACGACGTTCCTCAAGGCTTTGCTCGCGCACCGAAGGGCAACCTGCGGCGATAAACTCGCTCACCAATTGTTTAATTCCGTCTTCTAAATAGAGTTGGCTCATGTGCAGTTTCCCTGAATATATTCGGTGAGCGTTGATCGCCCCTTGTGGTCGGCAAAGTGTATCGGCTCAATATTGAAAAGGGTAGTGTGTAATGGCTGATTTGCTATTAATTCCATCTATTTCAGTTGATTAGCACTTGTTGGTAAAACTTGTTGATGGAGGCGTCACGAATGAATACGGTTGCAGCGGTCGGTTTGGTTGTAATGAAAGATTGAGCACAATCTAAAAATGTAAGAAAATTACCGTTCGCCAACCTTGGCGTGTTATTGCTATTTCACTTGTCTTCCAGCGGTAAGGATAGAACGTGGCCAAATCAGCTAAAACCCTGCAACAACGCATGGGCATTGTCGCCCTCACTTGGCCGATTTTTATCGAAACCTTGCTGCAATCCTTACTCGGGATCAGCGATATTTTTATGCTGAGCCATTATTCCGATAATGCCGTCGCCGCCGTGGGGCTCACTACTCAATTGATGTTTTTTATGATGGTGATGTCCATGATGGTCAGCACGGGCGCCAGCATTCTGATCAGCCAAAATAATGGTGCGGGGCAGACGCAGCAAGCAACCGATATTGGTGTCGCCAGTGTGGCCTTAAGCTTAGGCTTAGCCGTGATTATGGGCGCATCGATGTTTTTCGGTGCCCACGGCATTATCGGTTTGTTTGCGCTTGAGCCTGAGGTTGCAGGCTATGGTTATGACTATCTGCTGATCTGCGGCAGTTTAAGTATTGGGCTGGTGATGAACATCGCCTTTGCCGCCATCTTACGTAGCTACGGTTTTACCCGCTCGGCCATGTTAGTCACCTCCAGCACGGGATTGATGAATGTGCTGGGTAACTATATTGCCCTCTATTCTCCCTTTGGTTTGCCGGTTTATGGAGTGACTGGGGTGGCGATTTCGACTGTAACCAGCCAGATTATCGGTGCCTTGATTATGCTGGCGGTGATCCACCGTAAAGGTATCCCGCTGCCGATGCCAAGGTTGAAGTTATTGCCGCGCAGCACCTATTGGAGTGTGATGCGCATAGGTTTGCTCAATGCGGGCGAAATGCTGTCCTACAACGTGGCACAGATGACCATCATCTATTTTATCAGCCAGATGGGCACACTCTCGCTGACTGCCTATACCTATGGTTTGAATATCAGCCGCTTTATTTACTGTTTTGCGGTGGCGCTCGGGCAGGCATCGCAAATTCAAACCGGCTACTACGTCGGTAAACAATGGTTCGATGAGATTACTGTGCGGGTGCAAAAATATTGCCTGGTGGGATTTATTGCTTCCCTCTCCATAGTGTTAGCCTTTTATTGGCAGCGCTTTACCATAGTGGGCTGGCTGAGTGAAAACCCTGAGGTCATTCAACTTACCGCACTCCTGCTATTGGGTTCCATCGCGCTCGAAACCGGCCGAGTCTTTAATCTGGTAATTATTTCTGCATTAAAAGGCGCGGGGGATGTGGCGTTTCCGGTACGCGTTGGCCTGTTTAGCATGTGGGGAATTGGCGTGCTATTGGCTTGGTTCTTTGGGCTGCATTTAGGTTATGGCGTGCTGGCCGCTTGGCTTGCTGTTGCGGCCGATGAATGGGTGCGAGGCTTGATTATGGTGCACCGTTGGCGCTCGGGTCGCTGGCAGCGTTTTACCCGTATTCCGCCAGCAACGCCTGTTTCATCACGTTAATCGCTTGGTTTTAAGCGCTCTATTTAAAGACAGAACGGGGCTTATTGCTGGCCCCATTTACCCGATTTCAGCTGCTCATTTTTAAATTGTAGATACCTTGAATGTCCTGCATCGGTTTCGATTTCCATGGTGCTGTAGGGGGCAAAAATGGCCCCTGGAATTTGGCATCCATTCGTGAGGACGTCCTCTAATGAGGGCATAAAACATTCTTTAAACGGATCAAAATGGATTCTATAACTGGCATAGTCGCGCGTAACAAAGCGTTCGGTGATGGTTTTGAATAGCTGTCCAAAAGGCGTGTCGAGCCTCTGTGGCGTGGAGTAATAAAAGCCTTGTCCGTACCAGTAGAGCAATAAAGCGGTACCCGCATCGCAGAGCGGATGTTCGATAATCGCCCTCACCATATCGGGATCATGGTCATCCCAATTCAAGTTGCCCGCGACAAAATGCAATTCCTCCATACTTTGTAAGTCACTGATACAGACGATTTGTGTCGCCGCTTTGCCAAAGTAGGCGCTGTATTCATGTAAAGCGTCATAATCGGGATCGGCGAGCAATTGGGCGAGGCGATCATGGTTGGTGATACAGCCTAATTCGGCGCATTCATAGGCGCGGATAAATTGTTCTTGGGTTAATAACTTGGCCACGGGCGTCCTTGGAGTTTTTAGATAATGACTCTCGCCAGCCCTGATAACCGAGGGCCAGCGAGAAAGAGTGAGGATGTTAGGCGTTAAGCTTGCCGTTGCAGCAGGGTACGACAGAGCTTAATAAAGTCGGAAGAGGTGACAATCCCTAATACTTTCTTATCGTTATCTACTACGGGTAAGCAGCCGAGTTTGTTGTCGATAAAGTATTCCACTACCACGCTTAAGGGCTCATCGGCGGTTAAGTGCTGGCAGTCTTTGTCCATCACAGTCGCTATGGGAGTGTAGCGTTCCTTGCGATCCAATGCGCCTTGACCGTATTTGTTCAACATAGACAATACGCTGGCGATCATCTTCTTATGGGTGAGTACACCGACTAAGGTGCCGTCGGTTTCAGATATCACAGGTAAATGGCGCACGCCGCGGGTTTGCATTAAATGGTGGGCATCTTTCAGGCTAGCACCATCGCTGATGCAGATGACCTCAGTGCTCATAATATCGCTGACTTTCATCCTATAAATTCCTTTTTTACAAGGCTCAGGTTTGACGTTCGACGAGCCACAATCTGAGCGATTTGCCACTGATCCGATGTTAGCAGCTTACTCATAGCTTGTGCCAGTGCTGTACAAATAAAGTACGCTATCCAGTATAAGCTTATGAATTAAAAGAAATCATAAAAGGCTGACAAAGATGTCACAAATGTGTAACAGTGATGTCTCACAATCGGGGCCTCATTAGACCTCATACCAGTGAAACCTCATCTTATAAGGGAATAATAATAATGAAACGAACCGTGACTCGTCGTGATTTTTTAGCCATGTCGGCCAAAGGCATTGGTGCAGCAGTGATCTCCTACGGCCTAATGGGGTGTAGTGACAGTGATGATGATAAATCTGTTCCTGCGCAGTTTTTACATGGGGTAGCCAGTGGTGACCCTGCGCATGACGCGGTGATCCTCTGGACCCGTGTGACGCCAGATTCTGCTGGGGATGTTAAAGTCAGCTGGCAAGTGGCCAGTGATGCGGCATTCTCACAATTAGTGACCACAGGGGAGATGGTCACCAATGCTAACCGTGATTACACGGTTAAAATCGATGCCCGTGGTTTACGTGCGGGACAAACCTATTTTTACCGCTTTATGACGGGCGGAAAAACCTCTGAGGTGGGCAAGACCCGCACTCTACCCGAGGGTGATGTGAGTTCGGTAAAACTTGCCGTCATGTCATGCGCTAACTTTCCTGCCGGCTATTTTAACGTGTATGAATTGGCTGCGGCGCAGGATGACCTCGATGCCGTGGTGCATCTGGGTGACTATATCTACGAATATGCTCGCGGCGGCTATGCCAGCGAACATGCGGCAGAACTTGGCCGTGAAGTGTTACCCGCCAACGAACTGCTGACCCTCAGCGACTACCGTACCCGTTACGCCCAATATCATACCGATGCCAGCCTGCAAAAATTGCACGCGAAAGTGCCATTTATTACGGTATGGGACGACCACGAAGTAGCAAACGATACTTGGCGTGATGGCGCCGAGAACCACAACGAAGGCGAAGGGGATTTTGCGGTTCGTAAAGAAGCCGCGCTGCAGGCTTACTTCGAGTGGCTGCCAATCCGCCCATGGCGCGAGGGTAACCATGAGGAGATTTATCGCAGCTTCAGTTACGGCAACCTAGTTGACTTACATATGCTGGATACGCGCGTCTTGGCCCGCGATAAGCAGCTCGATTATGCCGATTATATGGATGCCAGTACGGGCGCCTTCGATGGCGAGCGTTTCCGCGCCGATGTGACATCGACCTCGCGCACTATGTTAGGTCTGACTCAGTTACTCTGGCTACAGGGCACCTTATTGCAAGCCACCGGCACTTGGCAGGTATTAGGACAACAGATCCTCATGGGCAAAATGTCTCTACCTGCGGCGATTGCTACCCAGCAAATGAGCATTCCACAGTATGCCATGCTTGGGGCGCTGGCGAAGTTAGCCGCCCGCGCTGCGGCAAATGATCCAACCCTAACGGCGGCAGAATTACAGTACTTGCAGGCTAATCAAGCCCTGTTAACGCCAGAGGTGATTGCCCTGCTGCAACTGCCATCTATTCCCTATAACTTGGATGCATGGGATGGTTATGCCTATGAAAGGGAAGTGATTTTAGGCACGGCTAAATCGAAAAATCACAACCTAGTGGTGATTGCCGGTGACACCCATAATGCCTGGGCGAATGAGCTTAAAGATGTCAACGGCGATACCGTTGGGGTCGAGTTTGCCACAAGCTCAGTGTCATCACCTGGTTTGGAATATTACTTAAATCTACCAGCGGAACAGATCCCCGCGACCGAGGCGGCGATCGTCGACTTGGTGCCAGATCTTAAATACACCAACCTTAAAGACCGTGGCTTTATGACATTAACCTTCACCAAGGAAGCGGTGCGTAGCGATTGGCATTATGTCAGCACGATTCTGGCGAAGGAGTTTGAAGAGTCGAGTAGCCGCAGCTACAGCGCCATGACTAAGGTCGGTGAACATATCATCAACCCTGTGAGCTAACTTAAGCGTCAAACTTAAGCGCCACACTTTGCTTTGAGCCTGTGCTCGTTCCTTGTTGGCCACCTTTGGGTGGCCTTTTTTGTACGCTTTTTGTTAGTTCCGTCCTAAAAATGCAAAATAAACGGCCGTTCACCTGCAACTTATGACTATAACTGCAGCACGGCGGTTTTTTTTGGTATAAAATTCGCTCCCAAAATTCGGCGGCTGCCTACACTTGCTAGGACTCTTATGAAGAGAATGCTGTTCTCGTGTTTTGGACGCCGAACAGACCTTACAGGGTAAAAGCTCGCGCTTTAACACCTAAAATCAATAATTAAGATGGGGATCGGTGTCATGTCTGAAAAATATTTCGTTACCGCACAACAACTGCTCGAAGATTCATTTCTATTAGCTTCACAGGTTTATGAGAGTGGATTCCGTCCGCAGTTTATCGTGGGTATTTGGCGTGGCGGTGCTCCAATCGGGATCGCGGTACAAGAGTTTTTCGACTTTAAGAAGGTTGAAACCGACCATATCGCTGTGCGTACCTCGTCTTACTACGGTATTGGTACCGATAAGCAAAGCAAAGAAATCAAAGTCCATGGTCTGCATTACATTGTTGAAAATGCGAATGCTAGCGACAGCTTACTGATTGTTGACGATGTGTTCGACTCTGGCCGCAGCATCCACGCGCTGAAGGAAAAGTTAAGCCAACTGATGCGCTTAAACATGCCGCAGGATATTCGTATCGCTTGCCCTTATTACAAGCCAAAGAATACCGCTGTGCCTTTAAAGCCTGATTACTATATCCATGCCTCTGAAGACTGGTTAGTGTTCCCACACGAAGTGACAGGCTTAACGCCGGAAGAAATTGCCGAAGGTAAGGGCGATTTAAAAAATATTCAGCATCTTTTTAAGTAAAAAGAATCTGTTAATAAAAAGCGTTAGCAGTTTTTGCTAACGCTTTTTTGTTTCTCGGTTTTGAAATAGAGCCTATTTGTTTGGCCTATAAATCCATGCAGTTGGCATAGTAAGTGACAGTCGCTGGCCAGTCCGAAAACACGCCAATCACGCCGACATCTTTGGCGAGCACATCGAGCAGCTCATAGGTATCGCCTTCATTATCAATGGCATCTGTGATGCTTTGATAATACCAACCGCCGCCATCTTTCAATAATCCTGAGCGTTCTAAGCTCCAAGTGATGATCTTAAGTCCCGCTGCTTTCGCGGCTTTGGCATATTCCGATGGAATGATTTTCTTATCCGCATCTAAGGTCACCAGCACCCAGAGTGGCGGCGCGATAATCTCTACGCCTTGGGCTTTAAGTTCTGCCATTGAGGGCGACCAGCTGGAGGAGTCCTGTGGGTCAAAGCCTGTGTGAATATCATATCTATCATCAAGATATACCGCTTGTTTGCCAAACTCGGGGGCGTTAGCAATCCAGTATTTTATATCTTCTAAATTAAAGGATTGGGGGAAGACCTGCGAGGCATCGACACCCGCTGCGGTATATTCATCGAGCATCTTCTGGGCGTACTCCTGCTGAGTAAAACCATCGAAGGGCATAGCGACACTGGCTGCTTTTAGCTCGGGCGTCATTTTAACGCCTGCCTTTTTAAACATCTCAATACTTTCTGCATGGGTCATCAGGGTACCGTTGCCCGCATAGAGATCGGTGCGCCACTTAGGCGTGGCATTGATAAATTCCTCGACATTGGTCGCCTTGGGATTCTCACCCTCCATCTTACCCTTTAACATTTTAAATTCGGCGAGGGTGATATCGCTGGTGCAGCAAGTTGCAGTGGCGACGACGCCATTGGCCGCATCGGCGGGGGTAAAGGGGACTGAGCATTTGTTGGCAAGTTCGGGTATGGCCAAAATATTGGTCGTGCTGGCGAGATCGCACTGGGAGTGGCGACAGACTAAGGCTTTATCGGCGGTAAAAGTCACATCACACTCGACAATACCCGCACCAGAGTCGATGGCGGCTTGGTAGGATTCTTTGGTGTGTTCAGGGAATTGCATCGCCGCGCCGCGGTGACCAATGGAAAAATCACTACGGTAGAAATGATCGGTTTCGCACTGGGCTAAGCGGGTCTTTAAGTTGCTGTCCTGCATTTGGCGCACTAAAAACAGTGGTCGCTCACCAACTTGGGCGGGCACCATTTTCGCTGGTGGTTGTGTAGTCTCGCTATCTTTGTTATCGCTGTTACAGCCTGCTAGCAGGGCCGTGCTTGCCAACAGTATGCAGAGTGTTACTGAGGAGGTATTCATCATCTTTCCTAAATTACGAATGACTTATTAATAGGGTCCCTCACACTCTAAAATTGCTATATGACTAAATTTACTTATTTTTATGACCAAAACAAGAAAAGATACCGTCCGCCAGCCGCTTTTGCGCTAGCTTGATACTGAGCTTAGGACTAAGATTAGGGCGAAAAATCATCTGGCAGGCGGGGTTATATTGGGATGCCTCGACTCACTGAGCCAGCTGAGCATGAAAATTTTCTCGTAAGCGATCTTTCTTTGCCGAAATCAAGTAAACTGCGCTCCTTTTGTTTTATGATGGCGTTTGTATCGCTTGATAAGACAAACGTGGCAAGCATCATTTAGGAAATAGAGCAGAATGAGCAAGGGTAAAAAATACGATTTTCGCGTCACTCAAGCTGAAAATGGTTGGAAGACGGAAATCACCCGTCGTATGACGTCGACTAAGACGGTAGTGTCGAAAAGCCATGACGGTTTTGCGACCGAGGCCGAGGCACAAGCTTGGGGTCAAGCCGAGCTGCAAGTGTTTTTAGGCACGCTGGCTGAGCGCAACAAGCGTCGTTCAGAGAAACAGGCTAAGGCCAAATTAGCGGCGGCTTTAGCGGCTGAAGCGGCAACCGATGCCGATGATTTTGATGATGAAGACGAGTTCGGCGAAGAATAACTCGCTCGAAGAAGACATCTCGAAACAAAATCCTCGAAGGCAAACTGGCTTGTGAGCCAATCAGCATTCAACAAAAAAGCGGACCCGAGGTCCGCTTTTTTGTTGTCTCACTTAAGGGAATACCTAAAGTGAGCATTAGGCAATGGAATTAGCCTTGGATCTTAAAGCTACCTTGCATAATCGCCCAGTGGCCTGGGAAGCTGCAGAAGAACTGGTAAGCTTCAGTCGCGCTCATGCCCGCAGTGCTAAATTTTACAGAAGTTGATTCACCGCCACCCACTAATGCAGTGTGAGCGATAACACGGGTATCACCGGCTTTAACGTAAGCAGCATCGGCGCCAGCGCCCATACCATCGGTCGCAACGGCAGACATATCAGCGGCTTTTGTTAACACCCAGTTGTGGCCCATCGCCGCTTTTGGCAGTGTGCCAGTGTGCGTTAGCGTCAGGGTCACTTCTTTACAAGTAGCGGGAACAGACAGCTCTTTAGTGTCAAATTGCATAGCGTCAGTCGCAGCAATTTTGAGTTCACATTCGTTAGCACTCGCTTGGCTGGCGACTAATAATCCTAGGCCAAGTAAGCTAGCGCTAGTCATATTACGGAAAGTGGTGCTTTTCGCTTTCATCTGGTACTTCCTTATTCTGAACAAGGTGGATCGAGCCGATGTGACTCGAGTATTCGCTTGCCAGCATAGGCTTAATTCATTAAATGGGAATGAATTCGATATGTAAATTATGTATATACAACTTTAGGGTGAAATAGGCTGAGTGCGACAATTTGCCGCACTCATGGGGAATTAACGCGGCAGTTCGTGGCGGTAGGGAATGGCACGCTGAGCGCCGTCGCGGGTCACTGTGATCGCGGATGCGGCATTGGCAAAGCCGACGGCAGCGGCAATCGACATGCCCTCACTTAAGCCCACGACTAGGGCGCCATTGAAGGTATCACCAGCGGCAACCGTATCTATGGCTTGTACTTCAAGTGCCGGAATTAACCCGGTAAAGCCTGCGCTACTGATAAACGCACCTTTACTGCCTAAGGTAATTACCACAGTCGTCACCCCTTGTTGATGCAGCAGTTGGGCGGCTAAGTTGGCATCTTCTTCACTATTGACCTCAATACCCGTTAACGCTTCGGCCTCGGTTTCATTCGGGGTAATAATGTCGACCCACTTAAGGTAATCTAGTTGTGAACTCACGGCGGGCGCGGGATTCAGCACTGTGGTAATGCCTAGGCGTTTGGCAGTTTGTAACGCATGGCTCACCGTATCCATGGGCGTTTCGAGCTGGATAAGCATAAATTGGGCATTGGCAAACAGGGCATAATGTTTGTCTAGCTCCAAAGGCGTGAGATGGGCATTGGCGCCAGCGGCAATGCCGATGGAGTTTTCGCCATTATCAGCGACAAAAATCATCGCCGTGCCCGTACTCATATTGGCGACTTGCGTAATGCCATCGGCTTTTATCCCATCCTTGAGCCAATTGGTGCGCATCTCGTTTCCAGCGCTGTCTTGACCTAAGTGACAAATAAAATCCACTCGCGAATCGGCCTGACATAAGCGGGCGCAGGCCACCGCCTGATTCGCTCCCTTACCACCATGCTCTAGTCGGTAGCTGCGACTCATTAAGGTCTGCCCCGGTGCGGGCAAATACTCAAAATTCATAACATGATCGGCGTTGGCACTGCCTATAACGAGTATGTGACTCATGGAAGCGTTACCTTAAGTTCATCTGCGATTGAGATAGGTTGGTGTGTAGACCGCTAAACTGTCAACTAACAAGTCAACAAAGCCCTGTCTATCAATACCAAATAGCACAGTGGCATTCGCAGCTTTACCCGTAAGTTGATAGCGATCGACGACTGTCATTCCCAGTGTGAGTGCGCTTTGGGTTTCAATGCCGACCCAGCAGTCTTGGGCATCAAACAATGCGGGGTTGAGCAACCAAGCGATAGTGCAAGGGTCGTGCAGCGGCGCGCCGACAAATCCCCACTTGGGATCTCTATGGTAAATCATAAAGAAATCTAGCAACTCGGCGACACACTTAGCTACAGGGTTGGGAATGGCGCGAATGCGCTCGATATCTTCATCCATAATTTGTGCCTGATGGGTAACATCGAGGCCGCACATGGTAATGGGAATGTCAGATTTAAAGACGATATCGGCCGCCTCGGGGTCGACAAAAATATTAAACTCGGCGGCGGGCGTCCAGTTACCCACACCCGCAGCGCCGCCCATCAACACAATGCGTTCAATCTTGGCGTGCAATTCGCCGTGGCTGGCGAGTAGCAGCGCGATATTGGTCAGCGGCCCCGTTGGCACCAAGGTTACTGGCTTATCGCTTTGGCGGATTTTCTCGGCCATCAACTCGACCGCATTTACGGCTTGAGGTTGAAAACTCGGTGCAGGCAGAGCTGGACCATCGAGTCCCGTTTCGCCGTGAACGTTATCGGCAATCATCAACTCACGGCTTAAAGGTTTAACCGCGCCGCCCGCGACTGGAATATCGCTGCGATTGAGCAGGGTTAAAATCCGCAAGGCATTATTGAGGGTTTTATCCGGGGTTTGGTTACCGGCGCTGGTGGTCACGGCTAGTGGGTTTAGCTCGGGATGGGCGAGGGCTAAAATGAGTGCGATGGCATCGTCATGGCCGGGATCGCAATCCAAAATAATTGGGCGACTCATACTGTTACTCCTTTAAACAGCGGGAATGGAGGCTAAGAATAGCACGCCCACGTTTGCAGGCTAGGATGTGGCCGAGTCTTTAAGGCAAACTGTGAGCTTTTTCTGATTTCTATCAATAAGCTGCTACAATAGCGCCCCGCTTTAGGCAGAATCAAGTTCTCTTATGCCTTACCGATCATGGAATGATAAGGAAGTTCTGGCGTGTTGATGAATCGCAGTCAATTAACCTCGAGTGCACCCGCGCGTTTTTGGGGTTGGTTAGAAATACTCTTGACCTGTGTCCCTCTCTTTTTGGCTGGTGTTGCCGCGCTGTTTCTCTGGGAAGGGGCGCAAAAGTGGTTTCTGGTCAATCAGTTGCTAGAGCGTGGCGATGTGGCCATGGGTCGAGTGGTTGAGACGGCCTATCGCAGTGAGCGCAGTTCGACGGGCGTATATAACCAAAGATTGATTTGTTTGGTTGAGTATCGCACCGCAGAGGGCAACCTCGTTCGCCAATGGGAACTCGATGGCGTGAATTGCCAAGCGACCTATCAATTACGGCCGCCGCAGGGCGACACTCCTGGCGCATTAGTGCCCAACTACGGGCAAAGTTTTGTGCATTATCTTCCCGAGGCGCCAACACGGGCGAGTGCCGATCTTGAGTTAACCCGCGATCGCGCCAAACTGGACTTCGGCTTTGGCATCGCAGGCATATTAGGCTGTATGCTTGTCGGTTATTTCTGTTTGACGCTATTAAGGATCCGCTGGGCCGAGTTCCGTTATGTGCCAATACTTAAGCGTTTAGGGCAGCAACAGGATTACACTGGGATTATCCGTTTGCTTGAAACCTATCGGCAGCATCCCGCCGCGAATATTTTGGTTTGGGAGGCGGCAGAGCATTTAGGTCGCAGCCCTGAGCACTATCCGCGTTTGGTCGATTTATTCGAGCAAATGCAAACTTCACCGAGCAAAAAAAAGCTGGAATCGGTAGATGAATCTATTGTGATGATAAGCTTTTATCGTTTGAGTTCATTAGGATTTCACGACTTAGCGTTGGCGATGCTCGCCCGTAGTAAACAGGCATTGTCGGCTAAAACCTTAGCCAGCTTTGTGTTGATGACGTGCACTAAGCAGTTGCCCTTTGCATTGGAATTAACCGCAGAAAAGTTAGCGGCATTGAAGGCACTGTGTGAGGCCAAAGTACTAAGGTTCGGCTTGGCGGATGAAAAGCAATGCCCCGTCGATTTTGCGGTGCAACTCGATTATTTACTCTGCTTGGTGACATTGGTACTCGATAATACCGCACTGAACCGCCAAGCGGGGCTGGTTATCGGCCCAGTTCAACGACTGATCTTAACAGCCTTAACGCAGGCGAAGGCGTTCGACACCCTAAGCCAAAACAGTGCGCAGGCGCTGGATAAACAAATTCAAGTTCTCCTAACCCGTATCGATTCGCGTCTGGGCTTTGAATACCAACTCAAGCCGCTACTCGAGTCGATATTAGCCAAATTAGCACAACCCAATCAGCAACCCACGTTGTCAGTAACCAAAGTTTCAGCAACCAAAGTTTCAGCAAATACAGGGAAATAAGTAATGCAGTCTTATCCTATCTCACGCCCCATGGCACTGGTGGCCGCCTTAGTGGCGTTACAATTAACCGCCTGTAGCCAACCTAAACCCGTAGCCGTAGTCGAAAATGAAAAGGAATCCTTGCTGCAATTTGATAACGGCAAGCTTATCCAGTTTCAGGAAAAGGCGAATCCGAACTATCGCCATATTCCCTGCGATTTACCCGCAGTTGAGACTGTGGTGACCAACAGCACAGCCTTCGCCGCATTAACTCAGTCGGGTGAGGTGATCACTTGGGGTGACAGTCTTGCTGGTGGCGATAGCCGTGAAGTGACAGAACAACTTAAGCAAGTGAAGCAAATTGTCCCGGTTAAAGACGGGTTTGCCGCGCTGCGACAAGATGGCACTGTGGTCTATTGGGGCAATGCGGGAAAATTAAGTCTGGACAAGGCATTGCAAGCGCGCATGACCAATATCACTAAGCTATTTGCCAACCGAGAGGCCCTAGCCGCGCTCGATGCCAATGGTAAGGTGCATACTTGGGGCTATGGGCCTTACGGCGGCAATAGTTTGCAGGTGCAGGATGAGTTAGTCGATGTGGTCGATATCTTTGCTAAAGGGCGTAGTTTTATTGCCCTGAAAAAAGACGCCAGTGCCGTAGTTTGGGGTGAGGTTGAAAGTTCGACCAATATGAAGAAGTTGCAGTCGCAGCTGACGGATATTAAACATATCGAATATTTTCAAAATACCTATGCCGCTTTGAAAAAAGATGGCTCAGTGGTGAGTTGGGGCTGGCGCAGTGATGCTTATCCGATCCGCAGCGCTCTTAAGGATGTGGCGAGTCTCACTGCAAACAGTTGCGCCTTTGCGGTGTTAAGTCCAACGGGGGATGCCCATTTCTGGGGCGATGGCATTAACTGTGGCGTCGATTGGATCAAGAAAACCGATATCACAGGCGTGAAGGAGATTATCAGCGTTGGCCCGGGATTCTTGCTACTGCGTGACAACGCTACGCCGCAAATTCTCGCCGACGATACGGATTACGCCTATCTGTTTGGCTTTCATCATGCTCAAGCGATCCTCGACAAATATTGGCAGCAAGGCAGCAAAATTACCCTAGGTAAGTCCTCCTTTGCCTTTACGCGCCCCGACGGCAAAGTGGTACCCGTCGGTTATCGGGCAGACCTTAAAAATGTCGAGCAACTGATTGAACGCATTCCCCGCCTCACTTGGCTAGCGCCGGCAAATGATGGTTTTGTGGGGTTCAGTGAAAAGGGAGAATGGGTCTCTTGGTCGATGAATCTCGGAATGTTTGATAAACCGCCGGTACAACCTGCCGATTCCTTGGTGGTGAAGCCGCTGGAATTTACCCCCGCTGCCCAATGTGAAACCCCAGAGCAACGGCAGGCGATTTTGAGTCAGGCAAGGCCGCAGCGGAAAATCAATTGGTCATTTGACTAACTCATTGTTGGGCGTGTAGGGCATTTCTCAGCTGGTGAAAGTTCATTCACCAGCTTTTTAAATCCATCATCGACCCTATCTTTGGCTGCTATTTGCTGTTTTACAGTTGTTGTGACTGTATAAGTATCATTTTGTTTAGCTTTTTAACTGTTATCTTATTTACATCTTCGCTAGAATGCTGGATGTTTTCTATGCAATTTCATATGTCGTATTAACCCATAACAATGCGATACAAGGATGATAATAATGAAATGTATACCCCATATGCAGGTGAGGTTATGGCAGGGCGCGAGCGTATTAATGCTGTGCAGCCTAATCGGCTCTGAATCCGTCGAGGCGAAATTGGATATGCCTCGCAGCGAAAGTGGTGCGTCGCATACCCATGTGTTGCCTGTCTTTAGTCAGCAATTAGGATTTAACCTGCCAGCGGGTTGGCGTCAAGCCTACCATGAGGAACGTGCGGGCATGTTTATGGCGGAATTTGTGCCGGAGCAGGAAGCGCTCAATCAATGGAGTGCACTGTTTTGTGTGCAAGGCTTTAAGGACATGGCCGAAAGCGTGAGCCCCGAGCAGTTTTTAGATGCGATGGCTGAAACTTACCAAGCCGCCTGTGACGGTGAAGTGGTGTATCAAAAGCTAGGGGATACCCAAGTAGACGGTCACGAAGGTTTTCAAGCTATTCTCGGTTGCACCACAATGCCGAATGTCCATAGCGCGACTCAGTTTAACCCCAGTGCTTTTACCTCTCATCCCCAGGGCGAAATTGGTTACTATACTGTGGTAAGTGGTAACAAAGACTTGTATTTACTGCATAAATCGATGCGTGGCGACGTGTTTTCTGCCGACAAACCTCCCTTACAGGCGGCCAACAGTGCCGACTTTATTTCAGGCTTAGCACCCTATTCATTAAAGTAGTTGTCAGTCGAGAGACGGATGAGCATGGACTTTCATCCGTATAGACGTCTATAATGCGCGCGCTCAGGCTTGATGCCACGAGCCTTATTGGGCGTTAACTGGTTTTTCGCCCTCTGAACCTATTTTTAGTCAACCTTCTGTGGTGCTTGCGATGCATTCGTCGCGAGATAATCGGGAAGCCAGTGAAATTCTGGCACTGCCCCCGCAACGGTAAAAGGTGAGAGACGACCGCATTCGCTAGGTAGCTCAAGGTGAGCCAGAGAATCGAGTGTGCAAAGGTCAGTTTCGCGTTAGTCCTTCTATTACTTGGATTAACATAGCCTAAGTCCGGAGACCGGCCCTAAAGGTGTTTTTGAGATTTCGGTGGGCAGATCTCAAAATGCGATAGTGACTGTCAGTATTTGTTACTGAATCAACGGTATCGTGGCGCCAATGCCCCGTTTTCCTTGTAGGAGTTAAAGGTAAAATGGGAACACATCCAACTAAAATCGCGCTGCTGATCGGCAGCCTTTGCAGCTTTTCTGTTATCGCACCCGCCGTGGCGGCCGATGATGCCAGCGTCGCCAAAGTCGCCAAAGTCGATGAGCATATCGTCGTGATTGGCCGTTCAGACAAGACCCCCTTAAATATTGCCGCCAATGTGAATGTGATTGATGCCGCAGCGATTGAGCAGAGTGGCGCAACCAGCTTGACCGAAGTGTTACGCGGTCAAAGTGGTATTCAGCTGTCCGACAATAACATTGGTACTAGCTTTGCGATGCGCGGCTTTAGCGCCAGCACCGCCGTTAACAACACGCTGATTTTGCTCGATGGTCGTCGCTTAAATAACATCGATATCGCCGCACCTAGCCTGAATGCAATTCCACTCAATTTAATTGAGCGTGTCGAAATTTTATCGGGCAGTGCGGGCGTGCTCTATGGTGACCAAGCGGTCGGCGGGGTGATCAACATTGTGACTAAGTCGCCTGAGAATACGGGTGGCAGCGTGCAATTATCCGGCGGCAGCTTTAATACCTACGAAGGTCGCGGCGATGTGTCGGGCGCCATCAATAAAGATTGGCATTATTTCCTGACCGGTAGCTACAACCAAGGCGATAACTATCGCAAGCACAATGCCAATGAAACGGGTTCTATCCTTGGGCGTATTCAATATAAAACCGCCACAGATTCTTTCTTTGTTGAAACCAGCTATTACGATGATGACCGCGAAAATCCTGGCTCGTTGACGGTAGAACAGTTCAAAGAAAATCCACGCCAGTCTTCTAATAGCAGCGAATATGTTCATGAGATGACCACAGCGGCACGCAGTGGTTATCAGCATCAGCTTAACCAAAACTGGGCCTTAGCGGCGGATCTGGATTACAGCGATACCTTAGTGACCTCATTAAACTGGGGCGCGGGTAGCCAAAATACTCGCTCGCTACTTATGTTTAGCCCTAAAGCGCTCGCCAATTACAGCACCCGTCAAGGTGAGCTAAACCTAGTGACTGGTTTGGATATCAGCCGCGGTAAGGCCGAGTTTGACTCTATGGCGCGCAGCAATGTGCAGGAAATGCAAAGTGCTTACCTGCAAGCCACTGTGCCATTAAGCCACACCTTAAGCTATGTGGTGGGCGGCCGTTATGCGCGGGTGACCGACGATCTGGTCGATGGCAATGTGTATCCAAATGGCATCGATTTAGATGAAGATGCGACCGCATTCGAGTTCGGTTTAAATTACCGTCCGAGCGCCGAGCACAGGTTCTATCTACGTGGCGATGAAAACTTCCGCTTTGCTAAGGTTGATGAGCAAGCTTACACCCCGAAAGATGTCTATGGCTTAAAGCCACAGACAGGCCGTTCCTATGAGGCGGGTTGGGATTGGACTGTGGCTAACCAAAGCCTACGCGTTAGCCTATATCGCCTCGATTTAGAAGATGAAATTGTCTTCGACCCGAGTGCTGAAAAACCTGTTGGCGGCAGCTTCCAAGGTGCCAACGTCAATGCTGATGCTTCACGCCGCTATGGCGCGAGTGCCGATTGGGATTGGCAGGTCACTCAAGCCCTCACCTTAGGCTTGGAATATAACTATATTGATGCCGAATTTACCGATGGGGTGAATGATGGTAAGCAATTGTCTTGGGTGGCTGAGCATACGGGACGCGGTTATGTCAGCATGGATTTTTCCGAGCATTTCCAAGTGTTTGCCGAGGCGCTTTACACGGGCGATCGTTTTATCGAAGGCGATAACGGCAACGAAGGCGATAAATTATCTAGCTATGTTTTAGGTAATCTAGCCCTTAACTATACCCGTGATGCTTGGTTAGCGAGCCTGCGTATCGATAACCTGTTTGATAAAGAGTATGTTAGCTCGGGTTACTACGGTGGCATTTGGGGTGATAGCTATTACTCAGGCCGAGGCCGTGATATTCGCTTGACTGTGGGTTACCGCTTCTAAGCTTGAAATAAATGCTTAACCGAATAAAGCCAGGCTCAGTCTGGCTTTATTATTTCTGTTGTTTGGCCATGTGCAGAGAAAAATCCATTTTCTCGGTGTATTCTTTATAAGTTCAGCCTATTTTGAGATAGCCTAAGTCGTTGCTTGTGCTATAGATCACTTCATCTAAAGCATAGTCACAATTATTCTGCGACTTAGGGCTGAAATTCTCAGTAGTTTGGGTATGATGTGAGCGGTATTCGAATCATCTTATAGCTAATTAACAGGTGTAAAGTGTCTTATGACAGATCTTGAGCAACAGGTTTTTACTCAAGTGAGAGCCATCATAGCGAATGAAGAGCAAGTGATCGGTCGCCGTGGGATCTTAATTCCACTCAAAAAAGCGATCCTTGCCGAAGGCGACATTCGTAATGTGATCGATATTATTTCGAGCGATCCCGCATTAGCTGCCCACATGTTGATGCGCAGTAATTCGGCGCAGGCTTCAGGTGTAGTAAATCCTAAATCTCGCTCCTTAAAAGACGCCCTAATCCGTTTAGGTCAGGTCAATATTTATCGTTATGCCTTCACCTTCTATTTGAAAGAACGCCTCGATGAATTACCCCAACCCTATAAGAAGTTGGTACAAGGTTATTGGAAACTCACGGAAAATATCGCTACCGATGCGGTCGACAGCCTAGTCGATATGCCGGATGTCGATGTCGACCCCGATGAAGTACAAACCTTGGCGCTGTTTAGCGTATTCGGGCAAATCATTGCCTTAACGGCCTTTGCTTACTTAAATGCCAGCTCTGAGCAATCTTTCCCGTTAAGCGTGATTAAGTCATTGATTGATAATCAGCAGCAGACCTTAACCATCGAAGCCTTTGAGGCCTTAGATCTCGATCAGGATCTGCGCCAAGAGTTTATGATCGCCCATAACCTGCGCCAGACCCGTAATCAAAATTCTCCAGGGTTGATTCTGCGCCGTGTGCTCTCGATGCGCGGCATGTTACTCAACCCGCTCTAAGCACTGCTCATAAAAACAAAGCCTGCAATTGCAGGCTTTTTTATGCTGTTTTTACGGCATTAATTGGATTTTTGCTGACGCGCTAAGCCTTCGCTTGCCACCAGTTGCAGCCAGTTTTGCACTAAGGCTGAGTTCGCGCTGTGGCGGCGATAGGCCCCAAATAGTGGGCGTTTTAAGCCTTCTTGGCCGAGTTTGACTGAAGCTAAACTCAAGCCATGTCCTTCATTGATTGACCAGTTGGGTAGGGCGGCGATACCGTCCTTACAGGCGATGCGTTGCAATAACATCATGGTCAAATCGCAGGTCTTTTGCTCGCCGGCTTCAACGCCTGCGGGTTCTAAAAAGTGGCGATAAATATCTAAACGCGCCAGTGGCACTGGGTAGCTGATAATGGGTAAGCGGGCCAATTGCTTAGGCGTAACATAGGCTTCTTTCGCTAAGGGATGATCCTTGGCAACCACTAACTTCACTTCAAAATCAAACAAATGCTGATAGGCGAGCGAGTGTCCCGGTACGGGATCTGAGGTCAGCACTATATCGAGTTCGCCCATCTCCAAGGCATTGAGCGAATCGAATAGATGACGGCTCGACAGATCTAACTCGGCCTGCGGATGATCTTGCCTAAATTGCTCCATCACTGGCATTAACCAGCGAAAACAGCTGTGGCATTCAATCCCCACTCTGAGTTGATTGGTTTCTGTCTCTAGGCCATTTTTCAGATCCGTTTCCGTTTCTAACACCTTAGGCAGGATCTCTTCGGCGAGGTGCAATAGCCGTGCGCCTTCCTGAGTAAAGGACAGGGGTTTGCTTTTACGCACAAAAATGGGCGAATTAATTCGTTGCTCTAACTCCTTAATTTGATGGGAGAGAGCCGATTGAGTGACAAAACGTTTTTTGGCTGCGCCCGCCAAGCTGCCACTTTCCTTCAGTGCCATTAAGGTTCGCAGATGTCTTAGTTCGATCATGATCACTCCAAGTGAATTTCGCTCATGTTGTGCTTGAAATCAATTCGGTTGCTGGCATAGAGACTATCACAATAAACTTCTAGACGTCCAGACGCCCATTGTGATTTATCAAGGCTTAAATGCGAAAAATTGCCAAGAAAACACCATCAGCTGGGTGCAAGTGCCGAATATGGCTTATCTCAAATAAAGGAAGATATGGTATGCAATTAAACAGTCTTGGTTTTCCCCGTATCGGGCGTCGTCGTGAACTGAAATTTGCCCTCGAAAAATACTGGCGTGGTGAGAGCACTCAAGCTGAGCTGCATGAGGTAGCCAAGGAGTTACGCCGCACCCATTGGCAATGGCAAGTAGCCGCTGGGATTGAGCAAGTGCCCGTGGGTGATTTTGCCTTTTACGATCAAGTGTTAACCCTGAGTGCGACCCTAAACGCTATCCCAGATCGTCACCGTGGTGAGGGCGCTATCGATCTTGATACCTTATTCCGTGTTGCCCGTGGCCGTGCGCCAACTGGCACCGATGCGCCAGCCTCGGAAATGACTAAGTATTTCAACACTAACTATCACTACTTAGTGCCAGAGCTTAAGCAAGACCAAGTGTTCTCTATCGCCTATGAACAGTTTTTTGATGAAGTCGCCGAGGCGCAGGCGCTGGGTTATCAAGCCAAGCCCGTGCTGTTAGGCCCTGTGAGTTACTTGTATCTGGCAAAAACCGTGGGTCAGGATTTCGATAAACTCAGCCTATTGCCCAATCTGTTAAAGGCCTATGCCGACATTCTGGCGCGTTTTGCCGCACAGGGCGTGACTTGGGTACAACTTGAGGAGCCGATTCTGGCACTCGAATTAGCCGCCGATTGGCAAGCAGCGATTAGCGAAGCTTATCAAGCGCTTAAAACGGCTCAAGTGAAGATTTTACTCACCAGCTACTATGGCAGCATCAGTCATCATCAGGCGCTGGTTTCTGCGCTGCCGGTGGCGGGTCTGCACCTCGATTTAGTAACAGCCCCTGAACAATTGGCCTTGTTTGCCAATGCCTTAAGACCAGATCAAATTCTGTCGGCTGGTGTAGTTAATGGCCGTAACGTGTGGGCAGCAGAGGTTGACCTGATTGTCGAGCGTATCGGCAGTGTCGCCCGAGACTTATGCTCACAAGACGGTGCGCGCCTATGGATTGGTACCTCCTGTTCACTGCTTCACAGCCCTGTAGATTTAGAGGTGGAGACGACGCTCACGCCGACGCTACGTCAGCAGCTCGCGTTTGCTAAGCAAAAGCTGTTAGAACTGGCGAATGTGCGCCAATTGCTACTGGCCCCCGAGTCCGTCGCGGCCAAAGAGATAGTTAACACTTGTTTGGCACGCCGTGAGGCTAAGGCACAGGCGGCGGATGCTAAAGTGATAGCCCGTGTCGCTGCGCTGACTCAAGCCAACTATGAACGTGTGAGCGAATTTACTGAGCGCCAAGCGGTGCAGCAGCGCAAGTATCGTTTGCCATTACTGCCAACGACCACGATTGGCTCATTCCCACAAACGCCAGCTATCCGTGGCTTACGTAGCCGCTGGCGCAAAGGGGAGCTAAGCGATGCTCAATATACCGAGCAGTTACAGCAAGTGACCCGCGATACCATAGACCGTCAGCTCAAACTCGGTATCGATGTGCTAGTTCATGGTGAGGCCGAGCGTAATGACATGGTGGAATACTTCGGCGAGCAGCTCGAAGGCGTGGGCTTTACCAAAAATGGTTGGGTGCAGAGTTATGGTTCTCGCTGTGTTAAGCCGCCGTTGATTTATGGTGATGTGAGTCGCCCTAAGGCCATGACGGTTGAGTGGGCCGAATTCGCCCAAAGCCTGACAGACAAACCCGTCAAAGGCATGCTAACGGGTCCTGTGACGATTCTACATTGGTCGTTTGCCCGTGAAGATATCAGCCGCGATACCATTGCCACCCAATTGGCGCTAGCGATTCGTGATGAAGTGGTGGATTTACAAAATGCAGGCATTGGCATTATTCAAATTGATGAGCCAGCCTTCCGCGAAGGTCTGCCATTAAAGCAAAGCGAGTGGCAAGCTTACTTAGATTGGGCGGTGAATGCTTTTAAACTGAGTGCGGCGGGTGTTGTGGATGAAACCCAAATTCACACCCATATGTGCTACAGCGAGTTTAACGATACGATTGCGGCCATTGCCGCCATGGATGCGGACGTCATCACCATTGAGACCTCGCGTTCACGCATGGAACTGCTCAACGCCTTTGAGGATTTTGAATATCCAAATGAAATTGGCCCAGGCGTTTACGATATCCACTCGCCAAATACGCCAAGTGTTGAGGCCATGGTGCACCTTATCGAAAAAGCGGCGCAAAAAGTGCCTGTGCGTCAACTGTGGGTTAACCCAGATTGCGGCCTTAAGACCCGCACTTGGGATGAGGTAGAACCCGCACTGAAGAACATGGTGGATGCGACCCGCGAACTGCGTCGCCGCTTCGGCTAAGCGCTGTACTATCTGCAATGAATGCCTCTTTGGCATAGCGTAAAAAAACAGGGATACCTTAGGTATCCCTGTTTTTATTGGCGATTTAAAAGGCATAGTTGAATGCGTGCTTGAACCTGTTATTCACTGAATTGGGCTTATTCGTTAAACATCATTTCGGGGACATGCTCTGGCACTACAAGTTCACCAGCAGTGAGCTTAATAATATCCTCGACACTCACACTGGGGGCGCGTTCGAGCAGATGAAACTTGCCTTCTTTTATTTCGATAAAAGCTAGATCTGTCAGTACCTTTTTGATGCAGCCCTTACCCGTTAGTGGCAGGGTACACTCGGTTAATAGCTTAGACTCACCGTGCTTTGAGGCGTGGGTCATGGTCACAATAATATTGTCGGCGCCGGCGACAAGATCCATGGCGCCGCCCATGCCCTTAATTAATTTGCCCGGGATCATATAGGAGGCGATATTACCCTGAGTATCGACCTCAAAGGCGCCTAATACGGTGAGATCCACATGGCCGCCGCGGATCATCGCAAAGGACTCGGCCGAGTCGAAGATGGCGGCGCCCCTTGCCATAGTTACTGTTTGCTTGCCGGCATTGATTAAGTCGGCATCGACCTCTTCCATCGTCGGAAAAGGCCCCATCCCTAACAGACCGTTTTCGGATTGCAGCATCACTTCAATGCCTTCGGGAATATAGTTGGCCACCAGTGTGGGGATACCAATGCCAAGATTCACGTAATAGCCATCTTTGAGTTCTTGGGCGACGCGCTGGGCGAGTTGTTCTCTTGAAAGTGCCATAACCAAATCCTATTTGCTGGAGGGGCGGGTAGTCAGTTGCTCGATACGTTTCTCGAAGCTGCCTTGGATAAGCCTATCGACATAGATGCCGGGCGTATGGATTTCATTGGGATCTAATTGACCCGGTTCGACAATTTCCTCCACCTCCACCACGGTTATCTTGCCCGCGGTGGCGGCAAGGGGATTGAAGTTACGGGCGGTTTTGCGAAAGACTAAATTGCCGAAGGTGTCGGCCTTCCAGGCTTTGACTATGGCAAAGTCGCCTGTAATAGATTCTTCAAGAATGTAATGGCGACCATTGAATTCTTTGACTTCTTTACCTATTGCCACGTCAGTGCCATAGCCAGTCGCGGTATAAAAAGCCGGAATGCCCGCGCCCGCCGCACGCATTTTTTCCGCCAGCGTACCCTGCGGCGTGAGTTCGACTTCCAGTTCGCCAGACATCATCTGCGCTTCAAAGTTGGCATTTTCGCCCACATAGGAGGCGATCATTTTTTTGATCTGTTTATCGAGCAATAAGATCCCAAGTCCGTATTCCGTAGTGCCGCAGTTATTGGAGACGACGGTCAGGTTTTTGGTGCCCTTGTGTTTGATTTCTTTGATTAGATTTTCAGGAATACCGCAAAGGCCAAAGCCGCCCGCAATCACCGTCATCCCATCTTCGAGTCCCGCTAACGCATCGCTGTAGCTGGTAACCACCTTATTCAATCCAGACATGGAGTGCTCTCTTACGCTTGCTGAAAGTGTGGCGCTTACTATTACCCAATTTTTCGAACGCTCCTATGGTACTAAGGTGCCAAATAAAACCGCGGCCAATTGCCATATTCTAATGGCATTGAGTCTGGGGCATTGGGAATGTGCGCCCCGCCATGCCTGTGTTCAAGGCATGGATAAAGGACTGTGACTGGATTTTAAAGTATCGGGAGACAAGCAATATGGCGGTTGAACACTCAAGCTTAAAGGGTAAGGTAGGGCTGATCACCGGTTCCACCAGTGGAATTGGTTTAGCAACGGCCCATGTGCTGGCGGAGCAAGGTTGCCATCTTATCCTGCACGGCTTAATGCCCGAAGCCGAGGGGCAGCGCCTGGCGGCGGAGTTTGCCGAGCAATATCACATTCGCACTTTCTTCAGTAACGCCGATCTGCGGGATCCCGAGAGCATTCATGCCTTTATGGACGCGGGTGTTAAGGCTCTGGGCAGTATTGATATTTTGGTGAATAACGCCGGTATTCAACATACTGAAAATGTTGTTCATTTCCCGATTGATAAATGGAACGACATTATCGCCATTAACCTGTCCTCGGCCTTTCATACCATTCAACAAGTTGTGCCTGCGATGGCCGAAAAGCGTTGGGGTCGCATTATCAATATCGCCTCGGTGCATGGTTTAGTAGCCTCGGTCAACAAGGTGGCCTACTGTGCGGCTAAACACGGGATTGTTGGCTTAACCAAAGTCGTGGCTATCGAGTGCGCCGAGCAGGGGATTACCGTCAATGCTATTTGCCCTGGCTGGGTGGATACGCCGCTGATCAACAAGCAGATTGAGGCCATCGCTAGCAATAAGGGCTTAAGTTACGACGAGGCTAAGTATCAACTCGTTACGGCAAAACAACCCCTACCAGAGATGCTCGACCCGCGTCAGATTGGTGAATTTGTATTGTTTTTATGTAGCAGTGCGGCGCGGGGTATTACCGGCGCATCGCTGGCCATGGACGGCGCCTGGACCGCGCAATAGGTTTGCATCAAAGGCTGGCACAATCGTTTTTAGCTCAACAGGTTAGTATTACTTTAGCATCTACTTCTAAAGACCCATATCCGTTTTAAGGCGATTCACCTAGGTTTAGTTTGATGTCTATTTTCAAACAAAAATAACCTTAAAGGTGATAACAATGAAATGGAATAAATCGTGTCTCGTCGCCCAATTTCTACTCCTTGTAATTGGGCTTTTTTCATCTCTGACGTACGCCGGAAGTTGGCAACAGAATGTGGCCATTGGTGGTTTTAACAAAGTACATATTTACACTCCGGATACTGACGCTAAGGTGGGCGACGGTAAGGCATTGATGTTAGTGCTGCATGGCTGCGTGCAACCCATCAACAACTATCTTACGGCCAACCTTGAACAGGCTGCAGAGGCTCACGGCATGGTCATTGCCGTACCCGATGCGATGAATAAGGCGGGCTACAGCTGTTGGTCCTATTGGCAGGGCAGCATTAATCGGACATCGGGGGATTATAAAAATCTGATTAATTTGGCCAATGCCCTGTCGGGTGATGTAAACCGTCATATCGACCCGACTCAGGTGTATATTGCAGGACTCTCCTCGGGCGCGGCGATGGCAATGCAAACTGCTTGCGTGGCACCCGATGTGTTTGCAGGGGTGGCCTCAAGCGCGGGGCCAAGCATAGGGACGAGTTCGAATGGGGCGATCTCTACCTGTGAAACCGTATCGACATCTACCTTTAAATCACGCTGCGAATCCTACGCGGGTAGCTATAAGAGTTATTTGGGGACTCAGTTAGCCGTGATTGGTCATGGTAAGGCCGACACTACGGTCAACACTTGCTATAACCAGCAGAATGCCGATGGTTTTGCTACGGTTTATGGCGTGACTAAGTTAAGCGGAACCAATGCGTTATCTGAGGGCGCTGGACATACGGCATCTGAAACCCTGTGGAGCAACAAACGGGTGGCAATGTTGTGGTTCGATGGCTTAGACCATTCATGGTCTGGTGGGGCGGGCGCATCGGGGGATTATGTGGCCGACGACAGCATTAACTTTGCCACCTATTTAGGAAAATTTTTTGCCGACAATAACCAAAGGGTAAACCGTAATGCCTTGCCTACCCTTGCCAATGTCACAGGTGCGGATAACGCGGGCGTGCTGACTGTTTCTGGCATGGCTAATGATAGCGATGGGTATGTCGCGCAGGTAACTATGGGCATTTATTTGCTCGACGGTGCGGGCCAAAGCCTGATCGGCAATGTGAGTACCACAAGCCTTGGTAGCGACGGCAGTTTTCAGCTATCTAGCCAGAGCTTAAGTGATGGTCTGTACAAGCTGGTGGTACAAGCAAGTGATGATGTGTCTGCGCTTAGCGCGCCAGTGGAGTTAACCGTACGTGTTGGGCCTGAGCCTGCGAATGCTGCGCCAGTACTGAGTAATATTCAGGTGAGTGTTTCAGGACAATGCGCATCGGTGACGGGCTCGGTTGTTGATGCAAACCAAAATTTAGCCTCGGTGACCGTTGGTTTTAGTTCTGGTCAGCAAGTCAGCGCGAGCATTAATGGCACTCAATATAGCGCTCAAGGCTGTAATTTACCGGGCGGTGCGAATCTTGCGACCGTGATTGCGATGGATAGCACGCAACTCTCTAGCCAAGACGGCATTAACTTTACTATCGATGCCGGCGTGACGGGGGATTACAACACCCATATTAATCTTGGTCATATCACTTGGGGTGTAGGTTATTCCGCCTGTTATCTTGCCTTCGGCACTGGGCAATTTACCATGCGCGAATACGCGGTGGGCAGCTCGCAATGTCAGTGGGTTGCCGATGGCAATACTAGCTGCGCGGGGCCTCAGCAGGCATGTACAGGTAGCACAGGTGGCACCACTGAGCCTACAGATAGCGACAACGATGGTATTAGTGACAGCATAGATAACTGCCCTAATGTCGCTAATGCGGATCAGGCGGATAACGATGGTGATGGAATCGGCAATGCCTGTGATACCACGCCCAATGGCGATACTTATCAATGTACTCAAGTCACGGCGAGCAACTATGCCCATGTTACGGCGGGGCGCGCGACCAGCAGTGGCGGTTATGCCTACGCTAAGGGTTCGGGTCAATTAATGGGGCTTTATAACACCTTCTATAGCAGTACTTTGGCCAATACTGCTACCAATTACTATGTGGTTGGTAGCTGTCCTAACTAAGTAAAAAGGTTGATTAGGGGAAGGCCCTGACTGGGTTATGTAGGCTTGATAACAAAGGCGAACTTTATGGTTCGCCTTTTTGCATTGGCTTGGGTGGATGGCGGGGGCGGCTACTGACAGCAAATAGCGCATTATCCTGTAAATTCTCACCAATGCCCTGCATAGCACTATTCAGCGAAAGCCGTCTTAAATGATAAGATAGGCGCCAGAATTTTTATGAGGTGAAAACTCACCTAGTGAAGACGTGGCAATTTTGACCTAACGCGCCGCGTGATGAATGCGGTTATTCGATTTATTTATTTGATTATGTTAGGTGTATTTCTATTCTGTCGTCCTTAATGGGGCGTACACCCTTATAGATTTGAGCATTACTGGAGACAAAACTCATGACAAACGCGAATGTGGATGCCACGCAGTTAACGACTAAGCCATCACAAGATGGTTTTTATATGCCCGCCGAATGGGCGGCGCAGCAAGCCGTATGGATGATTTGGCCATATCGTCCTGATAACTGGCGCTCTGCAGGTGCTTATGCTCAAGCAACCTTTGCTAAGGTGGCCGATGCCATTGGTGGTGCAACTCCCGTTTATATGGGTGTACCTCAGGCCTTTTTAGCCGAAGCGCAAAAAGTGATGCCTTCCCACGTGACTCTGGTCGAAATCGACAGCAACGACTGCTGGGCTCGCGACACTGGACCTACTGTGGTGGTTAATGCCAAGGGCGAATGCCGTGGCGTGGATTGGGGCTTTAATGCTTGGGGTGGTCACAACGGTGGTCTGTATTTCCCATGGGATAAGGACGAACAGGTTGCCGCACAAATGCTCAAGCAACATGGTTTTGCCCGTTATAGTGCACCGTTGATCCTCGAAGGTGGTTCTATCCATGTCGATGGTGAAGGCACCTGTATGACTACGGCCGAATGTTTACTGAACGCCAACCGTAACCCTGACCTGACGAAAGATCAGATCGAAGCCTTACTGCGTGACTATTTGAATGTTAAGCAGTTTATCTGGTTGGAAGAGGGCGTTTATATGGACGAAACCGACGGCCATATCGACAACATGTGCTGTTTTGCGCGTCCAGGTGAAGTGATCCTGCACTGGACTGACGATGAAACCGATCCACAATACCCACGGTCGAAAGCCGCGCTGGACGTGTTGCAAAACACCGTTGACGCCCAAGGTCGCAAGTTAAAAATTCACCTTCTGCCACAACCGGGTCCTCTGTATTGCACCGAAGAAGAATCAAAAGGCGTAACAGAAGGCACTGGCGTACCGCGCACTGCGGGCGAGCGCTTAGCAGGCTCTTATGTGAACTTTTTAATCACTAACGACCGCATCGTATTCCCACTGCTTGACCCAGCAACTGACGATATCGCTGCGCAAAAACTGCAGGACATTTTCCCTGAGCACAAGATTGTGGGTGTGCCTGCACGGGAGATTTTATTAGGTGGCGGCAATATCCACTGTATTACCCAGCAGATCCCTTCTGGCAAGTAAGTACACCAAGGAGAACAGTATGACGCTTGATGTCACTGTTATTGCACCACAATTGGTTTTCTGCGGGAGGGCGTAAGATGTTTGAAGTGACTGAAGTTTCCATTGCCGAGCTGCGTGAAGCACTCGAATCCGGCCGCACGACTGCGGTTGAGTTGGTGAAATCCTATTTGGCTAGAGTGGCGGCTTACGATGGCCCTGCCACTGAGACTAAGTTGAATGCGTTAGTGGTGCACAATCCCGATGCGCTCAAAGAAGCCGAGGCTTCCGATGCGCGCCGTGCCCGTGGCGAAACCTTAAGTCCACTCGATGGTATCCCTTACACTGCTAAGGACAGCTATTTAGTGAAGGGACTGACGGCGGCATCAGGCAGCCCAGCATTTAAAGATTTAGTGGCCCAGTACGATGCCTTCGCCGTCGAGCGCCTACGCGCTGCGGGTGCTATTTGCTTAGGCAAAACCAATATGCCACCCATGGCGAATGGCGGCATGCAGCGTGGTCACTATGGCCGCGCCGAAAGCCCCTACAATGCGAACTATCTGACGGCGCCATTTGCTTCGGGTTCTTCCAACGGTGCGGGCACTGGAACGGCGGCAAGCTACTCGGCGTTCGGTCTTGCCGAAGAGACATGGTCGAGTGGCCGTGGCCCTGCGTCCAACAACGGTTTGTGTGCCTATACGCCGTCTCGCGGGGTGATTTCGGTGCGCGGCAACTGGCCATTAACCCCAACCATGGATGTGGTCGTGCCTTATACCCGCACTATGGCAGATATGCTCGAAGTGCTGGATGTGATTGTGGCCGATGACCCCATCACCCGTGGCGACCTCTGGCGCCTACAACCTTGGGTTCAAATCCCTAAAGCTTCTAGCGTTCGCCCAGAATCCTATCTGGCGCTTGCCGCCAGCGCCGACACCCTTAAGGGTAAACGTTTTGGCGTACCACGCATGTACATCAACAAAGATGAACTTGCAGGAACCAGCGAAAACCCAGGTATCGGTGGACCAACGGGACAACGTATCCATACTCGCCAATCGGTTATCGATTTGTGGGAAGCGGCGCGTAAAGCCCTAGAAGCTGCAGGTGCGGAAGTGATTGAAGTCGATTTTCCGCTGGTGTCTAACTGTGAAGGCGACCGCCCTGGCGCGCCGACCGTGTTTAACCGTGGCATAGTCACGCCACAATTCCTCCATGATGAATTATGGGAATTGTCGGGTTGGGCGTTCGATGAGTTCCTGCGGGCGAACAACGACCCTAAACTCAACAAGCTTGAAGATGTGGTGGGACATTTGATATTCCCCCATGACCTCGGCACCTTGCCAAACCGTGAGGGTGATTTAGCGGCTGGCATGGAAGAGTATGTCAACATGGCCAAACGCGGCCTGAAATCCTATGACCAGATCGACAGTATTCCCGATGGTCTGCGTGGTTTAGAGAAGACCCGTAAGCTGGATCTCGAAGACTGGATGGACGGACTTAAGCTTGATGCCGTGCTGTTCCCTACCGTGGCCGATGTCGGCCCCGCCGATGCCCATGTGAATCCGGCCTCAGCCGATATCGCTTGGAGCAACGGGGTTTGGGTGGCAAACGGTAACCTCGCGATTCGCCATTTAGGCGTGCCGACTGTGACTGTGCCTATGGGCGTAATGGCCGATATTGGTATGCCAGTGGGATTAACCTTCGCGGGCCGTGCCTACGATGATAACAATCTGCTGAAGTTTGCCGGCGCGTTCGAGTCGACGGGTAATAAGCGTATGATTCCGCCGCGTACACCGCCGCTGAGTCAATAAGCTTAAGGCGTAAGACTGAGAAATATAAAACGGGATGGGTATTGTTACCCATCCCGTTTTTTATTGTGTGACTCCATTATTTTAAATCGCTTCTTTCGTCATTACCGACTTAAAAAATAAGCACCTACAAGCATATCTTGGGTGTAGGTGCTTTGAGGGAGAGTTTGAATAGGCCAACTAGCGAGTGGCTGAGGTTACGGGCTCTGCTAAAAACGCGGCAATCATGCGGTAGGTCGCAAGGCATTCTTGCGAAACCAAATCCTGCAGCAGCATATAGGCGTGGATCATGTCTTCAAATTGATGGTGCTGTACCTGCACGCCAGCCGCCGTTAAGGCGTTGGCATAGGCAATGCCTTCATCCCGCAGAGGGTCGCAGCCCGCGGTAAATATCAAGGTGCTAGGCAGTTTGACGTTGAATTCGCCATGTAAGGGGGAAGCTTGTTTGACCCGCTCGGCATCCTTAGCCATCTCTTGAAAATATTGCTCGAAGTACCATTGCACCCTCGGGGTTTCGAGCAAGAAACCCGCACCATTACTCTGATAGGAAGCGCTCGCCATAGTGTAATCCACGCTGGGATACACCAAGATCTGTTTGCTGATGTTAAGTGTGCTGTCGCTGAGGCTGCGTTGGCTAAGACTAGTGCATAGCGCGCCACCGGCACTGTCGCCCATAATGCTGACACCTTGTTGGTATGGCACCTCAGTCAGCACGCTTTGATAGTGGCGCAGGGCATATTCGCAGTCTTCAAGTCCCGCCGGATAGGGATATTCGGGCGCGAGGCGATACTCAACACTGATCACCACACATTGAGCGATACTGGCCAGGTGACGACAGATAGGGTCGTACAGCTCCACACTGCCGCACATATGGCCGCCGCCGTGAAAATGTAATACCACGGGCAGTGCTGTGCTGGGCTCGGGGCTGTAAACACGGCAACCAATTTCCCTGTCGCCATGCTGCGCATCCTTAACTTGCCATGCCTTATCGGCGATATAACTCACCTCAGGCTTAGCACTCATCAGGGCCGCGAGTTTGTTCAAGTTTTCCCGCAGCAGTTGTGGGCTGTATTGAATGTTTTGCTGTTTCGCGAGGGCGATATTCTGGTTCGCTAACTCAAGAAAATCCGTCAGCTTTGCTGAAGCGGTACCGCGTGGGGAAACTTGCATGCTTACTCCTTAGCTTGTCCGGTTTCGGGGAGAAAATAGCTGCCAACAAACACAGTGGCGCTTAACAGGGTGATCAGCACAAACGAGGCGAAGTAACTGCCTTGGTTGATATCCACAAGCTTGCCAAACAGCCACAGCACTAAGGTCGAAATCAGATAGCTGATGGACCAAAACAGGCTAAAAATCACGGTGATTTTTTGGCTGGTCATCTTAGGTAGCTCGTGGGGAATCGAGACTAAAGCGGTGACGGGTAAAAAGATGCAAAAGCCTAAGACGATGGCACACAGGGTTTGCAGCCAAGGCGCCGAGCCAAAGGAGAGCCCTAACACGGTCAAGAAAATAAGCAGGCCGCTGAGGCGAATAATTGGCAGGCGCAGGGGCTGTTTACGGCTGTAGAGTATCCCCGCTATGGTGCCGACAATCCCAAAACCAATCACCCACTTACTCTGGCTGATGCCCGCCTGCGGATAAAAGGTGAATAGGCAAATATAAAAGGATAATAATCCTGAGTAGGTGAGGGCATAGGCCCAGTTAAAGCCGTCTTTTAAGCCATCGAGATAGGAGTATGAGTGAGTGTCGTCTTGTTGTGCATGGGCTTGATGGCTAGGGGCTTGTTCGAACTTCACCAATAACCACAGTAGCGCCAGTACCAGACTGGCAATGGAAAACACCAACAGGCTGTGTTGCCAACCGCCGCTGATGGCGTTGATGCTCGGCATACCCCAAAGCACGATAGCCGTGCCCACATTAAAGGCCACCGCGTTTAATCCATTGATCACTGGGCGTTCTTCTGGGGCGAACCAGTGCATCACAATCGGGTTGAAATAGACAATCATAAAGGCGCCGCCCAGTCCCATTAAAAAGCGGCTCACCAGCAGTAACTCATAGTTTGGGGCGTAGGGTGTCATGATGCCCGTAACTATCAATAACGCCGCGACTAAAAACGCATACTTCACCCCAAATTTGAGGGTGAGATAGGCCGCAGCAAAGGTGCCGACAATTTTTGCTAAGGTGACTGCACCGCTCAGTAAACTGGCGGAGGCATAACTCTCGATATGCATCGAGGCCATGATGTTATTCATACTCGCGGTGCCACCAACCCATGCCATTGCAAATAAGACGTAACTGGTAAAAACCAAGCCTTCTACGAGATATTTATGGGTAATTTTTATCGGCATAGTTGTTTAAAACCTCGAGTCAATATTGGCCGTAGGTTAGCCGATGGGGGGGGATAAATAAGTACTACCTTAGTGCACCGTGCTGTTATCAAGTGTTTAACAATTTGTTTGTCTAGTGTAGTTTGGCTGGGTGTATACAGGTTGATTGGGGAATATCTTGCTGGCGTGGTTGTCTGTTGATACTTGGTGGATCAGCGTTATATCGATTGCCTATTTGGCTGTGCTGTTTATTGTCGCCCAATGGGGGCAAAATCAGGCAATAGATCAATGGCGTAAACGGCCTTGGGTGTACAGTTTGTCCTTGGGGGTGTGTTGTACTTCGTGGGCGTTTTACGGCACGGTTGGGCAAGCGGCGACCACGGGCGCTTGGTTAGCGCCCATCTACATAGGTTCGATAATCTGCCTAGTATTGGCGTGGCCTATGTTGATGCGCACATTGCAGATCATCAAAAGCCAAAACCTGACCTCGATTGCCGACTTTATCGCCTGCCGCTTCGACCGCTCGCCTAAAATTGCCGCCAGCGTTGCCATGGTGTCCCTCTTTGGCACTATTCCCTATATCGCGCTGCAACTGAGGGCGATAAGCACCAGCTTCGACCTCTTAACTGGTACTTTTCAATCTGGGATCAGCACGGCGTTTATCGTTACTATCGTGTTGATTATCTTTAGTATCTTATTCGGTACTCGGCAGCTTTCGGCCAGTAAACAAAATCAAGGCTTGGTACTGGCGATTGCCTTTAGCTCAATTGTAAAGCTGTTTGCGCTCACCACGGTTGGGTTGTTCGCGACTTTCTATGTGTTTGATGGTTTTAGTGATTTGCTCGCTCGGGGTCAGCATTTACCGCCGAGCTCTGAGGGGAATTCACTCTATTTTGTGCTGTCACAAATTCTGCTGGGCGCCATTACTATCTATGCGCTGCCACAGGAATTCCACATGATGATGATTGAAAATCATCATGCCAAAGAGTTAAAAGCCGCCCGTTGGATGGTGCCACTGTATCTGCTGCTGATTAATGCCTTTGTATTGCCTATCGCGCTTGCGGGACAGATTAGCTTTCCCGGTGGCAGTGTTGATGCCGACACCTACGTGCTGACCTTACCACTCTTCTATCAGCAGGCTTGGCTTGGGGTCTTGGTGTATATTGGCGGCCTTGCGGCGGCAACGGCCATGGTCATTGTGGCGGCGATTGTACTCAGCACCATGATTTCGACCGAGATCTTGACTCCGCTGCTGCTGAGATTGCCGAAATTTAGCTCGCAACAGACGCCGCAGCTCGCGGGGATATTGCTCAATTTACGGCGGATATCGATAGCGGCGATTCTGCTATCGGCCTTTGCCTTCGAACGTTATATCGATCAGCAGAATCACTTGGCTAGCATCGGTTTATTATCCTTTGTGCTGTTGTCGCAGTTTTTCCCCGCCGCAGTGGGCGCGCTCTATTGGCGCCGCGCCACCACCCAAGGTGCCTTTTGGGGCATGTTGATGGGCAGTTTAGTCTGGCTCTATACCTTGCTGCTGCCTGCGACCTTTCCCGATGCAGTTTGGGTCAGCCAAGGGCTTTTTAACATAGCGTGGTTAACTCCGACCGCGCTATTTGGCCTGACGGGGCTGGATAATATCAGCCACGGCCTACTGTATAGTTTGCTCGCGAACGTCGGTTGTTTTGTGCTGATTTCGTTGCTGAAAGAGCAGAGTGTGGGGGAGGTGCTCCAAGCCGATGTGTTTGTTAACCGCAAACAGGTGGCGCTGGAAAGGCACCTCTCGGTTGAGGATCTGGCGAGCCTACTACACCGCTTTATCAATAAGGAAGAAGCCGATGCCCTGCAGGCTAGGGCGAAAGTACTTGGTTCGGAATTGCAATTAGCCACACGGCGCGAGGAGCTGGTGGATTACACCCGCCTTAAGCTGTCGGGAGTGCTAGGGTCTGCCTCGACGCGGATGGTGATGAATGCCGCCTCACGCTCGCAGCAAGTGCCGCTGGAGGATGTGGTCAGCATAGTCGATGAGGCCAACCAGATCTTCGAGTTTAACCGCGAGCTGCTGCAATCAGGGGTCGAAAACATCGAGCAGGGGATCAGCGTAGTCGATGCCGATATGCGCCTAGTTGCATGGAACAAACGCTATATTGAATTGCTTGATTATCCTAAAGATTACGTCAAAGCAGGCATACCGATAGAGACGCTGCTGAGGTTTAATATCGAGCGCGGCATTATTGTGGGCGATGAGGCCCATGAGCTGGTTGAAAAACGCCTCGCCCATATGCGTAGCGGCAGCCCACACCATTTCCAGCGCACTATGCTCGATGGCAAGGTACTGGAGATCCGTGGTCAAGCCATGCCGGGTGGCGGCTTTGTCAGTACCTTTACCGACATTACCGCCCATATTCAGGCCGAAAAAGCCCTGCAACTGGCTAACGAAACCCTCGAAAAGCGGGTCGAAAGCCGCACAAGGGAACTCGCGAAAGCCAAGGCCGAAGCCGAGGCGGCCAATAGCAGTAAGACACGTTTTTTAGCGGCGGCGAGCCACGATTTAATGCAGCCCTTTAACGCGCTCACCCTGTTTACCGAGATGCTCAAACAGCGGGTGACGTCGACCGAACTCAAGGATCTTGCCACCCATATTGAAGCCTCCTTAAATGTGGTGGAGAGCCTGTTATCCGATCTGGTGGAAATCTCCCGCCTCGATAGCAGCAGCCTTAAAACCGAGCAGAGCCAGTTTGCGCTCAATGATTTACTCTCAACCTTAGTGAATGAGTTTAAAGTGCTTTCTGCCGAGCAGGGCATCGATTTTTCCTATCAGCTTTCCTCCTGTCTAGTGCAAAGCGACCAACGTTTGCTGCGACGGATTATTCAAAACTTCCTCTCCAATGCGTTCCATTATTCCCCGGCTGGCGCGGTGAATCGGCAAACGCCGCTGTCGCTCAATGCCAGCGCGGCTCTGCCTAAGCTATCACAAGCCGATTTTGTGCCTAAGGTGTTGCTGGGTGTGAGGCGACTCGAACACAGCCTGCTCATTCAAGTGTGGGACAATGGCCCGGGCATTCCTCAAGATAAACAGCAGGCGATTTTCGGCGAGTTTGAGCGCCTCGAACAAACGCGGGAGATCCCAGGGCTTGGGCTGGGACTGGCGATTTGCGATCGCATCGCTAAGTTACTCGGGCTTAAGATTGCGTTGCACTCAGAGGTGGGTAAGGGCACCTGTTTTAGCGTTGAAGTGCCGCGCGTATTCGCCCAGGCTAAACCCAGTAATCCCAGTAATGTGGTTAAGCTACGCAGCGAAGAGGAAGGCGCAAACGATAGCTTTAATATCAGCGTGTTAGTCATAGATAACGATGAGTTAATGCTAAAGGCCATCTCCTCATTACTGTTAGGCTGGGGCTGCCATGTACTCACTGCACGGGATAAAGCCAGTGCCGAGCAGCAACTGACGCAGCAGGTGTTGCCGAAGCTTATCATTGCCGATTACCACTTGGATGATGACCAAAACGGTGTCGATCTGGTGCAAAGCTTGCTCACCCATCCTGTGTTTAGCAGTCAGCGTCCGACCTGCATTATCTGCTCGGCAGATCCGTCTGAATCCGTGCGACAACATACCAGCAGTGCACAGTTCAGTTTTGTGCGTAAACCCGTTAAAGCCACCGCCTTAAAACGATTGATTAAGCAATTGTCTTAACTCGGCACTCTCGTGCTTTCGGATTGGTAAATGCTGATAAAAAAAACAGTGGCTTAGTTCCACTGTTTTTCTTTAGGTTTGAATTCTGGAGCCTAGGTTAGTTAGGCGCTGATCGGCGGTTTATCGTTGCTGGTTATCATCAATTGTTGAAAGACTAAGCCCGCTTGAGTGCGGTTGTAGACTTCGAGTTTAACCAGTATCGCCGATACGTGTTTTTTTACCGTGGTCTCTTTAATATCAAGATCATAGGCGATCTGCTTGTTTAAGCGTCCATTGGCAATGCTGGCCAGCACTGTGTACTGCTGCGGGGTTAATTGTGCCAGTTGCTTCGCTAAACGTTGATGCTCGGCAGCGGTTTGCTGATCGACATTGATATCCGTGTGTTCCGGTAGCCAGACTTCCCCTTCGAGCACTGTGGCAATCGCGGTGGAGATCTGGGTTAAGCTGGCGGATTTGGGGATAAACGCACTGGCGCCAAAGTTAATGGCCTTACGGATAATCTCGGGCTGATCATCGGAGGACACCATGATCACCGCGATATCGGGAAAATGATTCTGTAGTAGGGTTAAGCCGGTAAAGCCCTCATTGCCGGGCATATGTAAATCGAGAAAGATAAGTTCAATATCAGGATTATTCTCAACGAGCGTAATTAATTCTTGAAAGTTTTCCGCTTCCAATACTTCCGCCGTATTCACATTCTTGAGAACAGCTTGTGTTAAGGCTGTACGAAATAATGGATGATCATCAGCAATGGCGACTTTTATCTGAGACATAATCCGTTCCCTTTATTTTTTAACCCAGTTTAATCCTATTGGAAATTAATGCTAGATAATATTTAAAGCCGTTAAATTAATAACCGACTCATGGGAGTCGGTTATTATTATTTGTCAATAACATTATATTCTAGAAATTATAGCCAACGGTGAGAGAGATAGTCTCTGGATCGCCATAATAACCAATTAATGTATTGTCACCGCCTAAACCTGGAATATATCCGCCATTACCATCTGGGGTGACGAAGGCGTAGTTACCGACCAGATATTCTTCGTTAGTGACGTTTTTCCAATGCAGACCCGCTTGCCAGTGACCGTCGTTGCTATACCAGTTCAAGCCGAGGTTTAGCAGGCCATAACCGTCTTGGCTCAGCAGGTTATTTACTACGGCTAAGTCGTAGTCGCTGCGATAGTAGTAGTTACCGTTGGCCACAAAGCTGCCGATATCCGTGTCGATATTGTAGCTAAATCCAACGTTTGCCGTGGTATCTGGGGTGTTGGTGATAGTGTAAGTGTCGCTGATATCGATGCGGTTTCCATCGCTATCGTAGGAGATCACTTCCTCGAAGCTAGCATCGATTAAGCCCAGAGTCGCGAACAGATTCAATGACTCAGTCGCGGCGTATTCCACTTCGAGTTCTAGACCCGTGGCCGTCGATTTACCAATGTTGCCTAGACGTTGGTTAAGATCGGACGCGTTTTCACCGGGTAATACGGTCACGAACTGTCTGTCTTTATGGTCTAAGTAGAAGGCGGTTGCGTTAACTCGCAGCCTGTCAAACCATTCACTCTTCATACCCAGCTCATAGGAATCAACGACTTCTGGGTCTACTGCGGGTTCTGGACCTGTTGCCCTTGGGTTAAAGGTGCCCGACTTGAAGCCCTGTGAATAGCTGGTAAAGAGCATCATATCGTCGCTGAGTTGGTACTCTAAACCTAAGCGTGGATTGAGTTTCGACCAGGTTTCTTCATCATCTAACACCTTAGGAATACTGGCGTTGATGGCATCTTCATCGCGAACATATCCTGGGATCCAGCCTGTTTCGGGATAAAGCGTTGTAAACATGATGCCGTTATAGACAGTGGCATCCTTCGTTTCGCGGGTATAACGCAAACCTGCGGTCATCGACAATTTATCAGTGATGTCGTAAGAGCCCTGAGCGTAGGCGGCATAGCTTTCACTGTTGTTGCAACCACGAACTTCACGAGTGAGACCACCGTAAGCTTTGTAATATTCATACAGGATGGAATCGAACATCCCGCAGGAATCGCCTTTAAAGTAATAAAGGCCTGAGACGAGTTTCAAATTATCGCCGTCGTAGTTAGCTTGAAATTCCTGACTAAATTGCTCGTCATCGTAGATGGCTGGAACGTCCAAAATACGCAGGCTGGTGTTGTCAAAGTCGATGTTGGTGGGCGAATAGCTCTCACGGGATGAGGTCACGGATTTCAGTGTCCAATCATCGTTCAAGCCGTATTCAATGGTCAGCCCCCAACCTTCGGTTTCTACTTTGTTCCAGGTTGGCATACTGGTGTAGGAATCGTATTTGCTGTCTGGTACTGGGGCATCGGTCAGGACACTGGGGAGCATACGGTAGCCCCCCTTTGAATTCGACTCATCTGTGGTTTTGTCGTAGTTGAGGCGCATAAACAGATCGTCGGTTGGCGTGTATTCTAAGCTCACACGGCCCGCCATAACATCTTTGTTATAGTTTTCAGTATCTTGGTCTGGTAATGCTGAGGTAATGAAGTCACCATAACCATCGCGATTTAAGCTTGCGAAGGCGCCGCCAATATACAGCTTGTTATCAATTAAAGGTAATTGACCTGCTATCTTGTAGTCTTGCTGGTTGTAGCTGCCGATGGTGGCATTGAGGTTTAACTCAGCGTCACCGCTCATCTTCTTGGTCACGTATTTGACCGCGCCGCCGATGGTATTTTTACCATAGAGGGTGCCCTGTGGACCACGCAGTACTTCGATACGTTGCACATCGAGGATATCGAGTACCGCGCCCTGTGGGCGGGCGATATACACATCGTCGATATAGATACCGACGCCGGGCTCATAGCCCCAGAGCGGATCTTCCTGGCCGACACCGCGAATAAAGGCCGTGAGGGTAGAGTTAGTGCCGCGACTGGATTGCAGTGTGGTGTTGGGTGAAAATTGCTGGATTTCAGTCATCACGCTGATGCCATTTTCCGCCAAATCGTCAGCACTGACCGAGGTCACTGCAACTGGTACGTTTTGCAGGCTCTCAATGGACTTACGAGCGGTGACTTCAATGCGTTCTAAGGTGGCTTGCTTCTCCCCGGCGCTATTTTCATCCTCAGCGACAGCATATTGTGCTGCCAATGCAGATGAGATAGCTAAAGCAATGCAACTCATTTTGATAGTATTCTGTTTCATACAGATTTCCCGTTGTAGTATTTATTTTTTAAAGGTTGGTACTTACTACTATTTTTCTGATTCACATTGACTCTATAGTAATTATTTAAAATTTAAATCGGTACTATAGTAGTATGTGTTTTTAACTCATTGTTTTTATTTTTTATACCGATACGTCGAATATCGATACTCAGGGTTTATTTATTATTAAACCCTACATTCCCCAAAGATTGATTATTTCTAGCATGCTGCTGATAGGTGCTTTTAGTAAAAAGTCTCCCGTGTTGCCGCCGTTTTTAATATCTGGATTAACGGCAATGCCATGGCCCATATTATTTATTTCGACTAACGAAATAAGGTTATTGCCACTCGTATCGGACCAAGTGCTAACACTATAGTCGGCATATTGTTCGACTCTTGGTGTTTTATTCGCTTGGGTCAGTGCGACCCACTGGGCCGAGAGCTGTTTGGCATTTTCAGGATTCACCACCACATCATTTTGCCCTGTCCACACGGTTAAGGCGGGCCAGTGTTGTTGGTTCGGATGCACCTGTTTGGCAAAACTCACCAGTTCTTCAACAGACTCTGCTGGGCCCTTTTTCATGCAGGAAATGGCTTTGGTCAGGTTATCGGCGCAGGGGTAAGGCAGGCCTGCGATCACCGCGCCTGCGGTGAATAAATCGGGATAGTTAACCAGTGCGGCGCTGGCCATGGCGCCACCGGCGGACAGGCCAATCACATAAACTCGTTTTGCGCCGGATTGGGATTGGGCTTTGGCTATCATGTTTTTCAGCGATAGCATCTCGCCGCTATCCACCTGAGTATCCTGGGCTGAAAACCAGTTATAACAACGCTTTACATTGTTCTCAAAACTCTGCTGTGGCACCAGTAAGCTAAAATTTTTCTCTTGGGCGAGGGCGGTTAAACCGCTATTGTTGGCCAGTTCCACGCCATCCTGCACACAGCCGTGCAGTAGCACTACGAGCGCATCTTGGCCTGGGCCTTCGGGCGATAAATAGGAGGCGGTTAACTCACCGGGATTGGCGCCAAATTCGCTAAATGCCTGATACTCACTTTGGGCATAGGCGGGGGTGAATAACAGTGCGCTGAGGCAAGTGGCAATGAGTGTCAATTTGCGCATAGGAGTGCTTCCAAGTTCATGATAGTGAGAACTTGCTGAATTTTGCGGCGCCTGACAATGGCACTTTAGTTCCAGTACCGGATGATGCCCTTCGCTGGTTGGCGCGTTGTGGCGGATGCCAAGAAAGTTGGGAGCAATACCCATCGCAAACGAATCAGGACTCGTTTGTGGGAATTGTTACGGCCGTGATCTCTGTTTCAAACTTCTACACAGATATTTGCAAATCTTTACCCGATATCGACATTTCCTTCGTCTACTGCGCTGAGCTAACTCTATATACTGACTGCACTATTTTTCCTCCCGCAAGATACAAGCTTGCGCCCATTGGCATTGATGGACACCCAGATTCAGATGAAAAAATCCTCAAAGCGTAAACTGATATTGATCTTAAGCGGCTTAGTCCTCCTCGGGGGCGGTGCTTATTTTCTGCTGCATAAACCCGAGGCGGCCCCAAGCTATGTGACTGAACCCGTTAAGCGCGGCGACATTGAAAACTCGGTGCTCGCCAATGGCATGTTGCAGGCCTCTAAGTTGGTGAGTGTAGGCGCGCAAGTCTCGGGGCAAATCCAGAGTCTGCCAGTGGATCTTGGCCAAGAGGTGAAAAAGGGCGACCTTATCGCGCAAATCGACAGCCTTGCGCAGCAAAACAACCTACAAAATGCGCTGGCTTCCCTTAAAAGTATCAATGCCCAGTACCGCGCTAAACAGGCACAAATTCGTCAGGCAAAACTGGAATACACCCGTCAGCAGGAAATGCTCGCCGATAAGGCCAGCTCCCGGGCAGACTTTGAAGCCGCCGAAGCCACGCTGACGGTTTATCAAGCCGAGCTTGAGCAGTTACAGGCGCAAAAACAACAGGCTGAGATTAATGTCGACAGTGCCAGAATCGATTTAGGTTATACCAAGATCACCGCGCCCATGGATGGCACGGTCGTTTATTCTGCGGTTGAGGTGGGCCAAACCGTTAACGCCAATCAAACTACGCCAACGATAGTTGAGATGGCGCAGCTCGATACCATGACGGTCAAGGCGCAGATCTCCGAGGCGGATATCGTTAATGTGCATCCGGGGCAGGCGGTGTACTTTACGATTCTCGGTCGCCCCAACCATCCATATCTCGGCACCCTAAGGGCGATTGAACCCGGTCCCACCTCCATGGATGGTGACGATAGCAATATGAGTTCCAGCGATTCGGACGCCATCTACTACCACGGCTTATTCGATGTCGAAAACCCCGACCGTACCCTGCGCATTGGCATGACGGCGCAGATCTCGATTGTGCTCGCCAAAGCCGATGATGCGTTGTTAGTACCATCACAGGTGCTGCGAGCTAAACCGCGGGACAAAGCGGCATCGGCAAGCGATCGCAAATCCCGTGGGCCGAAATATCAAGTGCCTGTGCTGGTGAATAACCAAGTGCAATATGTGGATGTGACTGTTGGTATTAATAACAAAATCAATGCCGAAATCCTGTCTGGCCTGAACGAAGGCGACCAAGTGGTGCTCGGAATGCCCGCCGACGGTTCGACCATGAAGTTTCGTGGCCCACCAATGAGGTTTTAAGCGTGAGTAAGCCATTACTGGAAGTCTCAGCTTGCTACCGCAGTTTTCAGGCGGGTGAGCAACAACTGACTGTACTTAAAGATATTAATCTTTCCATCGCCCGTGGTGAGATGGTGGCGATTGTCGGTGCCTCGGGTTCGGGTAAGTCGACCCTGATGAATATCTTGGGCTGTTTAGATAAACCCTCAAAGGGCTCGTACTTTATCGATGGCCAAGATACCTCGCAGATGGATGTGGATGAACTGGCAAAGCTGAGGCGCGAGCATTTTGGCTTTATTTTCCAGCGATATCATTTGCTTGGCGATCTTAATGCCGTGGGTAACGTTGAAGTGCCCGCCGTGTATGCGGGGAAAGATCGTCTCGAGCGTCGGGAGCGGGCGGAAAGCTTGTTATCGCGTTTGGGTTTAGGTGAGCGCCTAGACCATAAGCCGAATCAGCTCAGCGGCGGCCAGCAGCAAAGGGTGAGTGTGGCGCGGGCGTTGATGAATGGCGGCGATGTGATCCTCGCCGACGAACCGACGGGCGCCTTAGATAGTCATAGCGGCGAAGAAATGATGCGGCTGTTGCAGGAGCTGCACCGCGAGGGTCAGACCATCATTATCGTGACCCACGATATGCATGTGGCCCAGCATGCCGACCGCATTATTGAGATTAAGGACGGGGTGATTATCAGCGATGAGCCTAATCCCGCCTCAAATATTGCTGCTGCGCCTAAGACCGAAGTGATCCCCGCCAAGACTAAGGCACGCGCCCGCGTGGCGGCATGGGACAGGTATGCCGAAGCCCTGAAAATGGCGCTGCTGGCGATGTCGACCCATAGATTGCGCACCTTTTTAACTATGCTCGGGATTATTATCGGTATCGCCTCCGTGGTGTCTGTGGTGGCGCTGGGTGAAGGCTCGCAGCGGGAAATTTTAAAGAGCATTAGTTCGATGGGCACCAATACCATAGACATTCGCCCTGGCTCAGGCTTTGGTGATAGGCGCTCGGCAAGAGTACGGACTTTGACCGCAAGCGATGCTAATGCACTGAAAAATTTACCCTATGTCGATAGTGTTACCCCGAGCATTGGCTCGAGTGCGACTGTGCGTTATGGCAATAAGGCGGTCACGGCGACTGTGAATGGCGTAGGGCCAGAGTTCTTCCGCGTTCGAGGCTATGAGCTTGCCCAAGGACAGTTTTGGGACGATGACAGTGTTAATGCGTTAGCCCAAGATGCGGTGATCGACGAGAACACCCGTAAACAGCTGTTCCCTAATAGTAGCGGTGCCATGGGCTCTGCCATCGGGGAAGTTATCTTCCTCGGAGATTTGCCGGTGCGGATTATTGGTGTGACTCAGCCTAAGGAAAGCGCCTTTGGCAATAGTGATGCCCTCAATGTGTGGGTGCCATACACGACGGTTTCTGGCCGTATGGTAGGCAAAAAATACTTAGATGGCATTACCGTGCGGCTCGATGAGTCGGTGCCGAGCAATGCGGCGGAGCAGGGCATTATTAGCCTGCTGAAGATGCGCCACGGCACCCAGGATTTCTTCACCATTAACACGGATACCATTCGCCAGAATATCGAGAAAACCACCGCGACCATGACGCTATTAATCTCGGCGATTGCGGTGATTTCCCTCGTCGTGGGCGGTATTGGGGTGATGAATATCATGCTAGTGTCTGTGACCGAGCGCACCCGCGAGATTGGTGTTCGCATGGCGGTCGGGGCGCGCCAGAGCGATATTCTGCGGCAGTTTTTAATTGAGGCCGTGTTGGTTTGTCTGTGCGGCGGCGCGCTTGGGGTGGCCTTGGCCTATTTGATTGGCGTGGTGTTTGCCCAAGCGGGAGGCAGTTTCCAGATGATTTATTCGACGACTTCTATTGTTGCCGCCTTTGCCTGCTCTACCTTAATCGGGGTGCTGTTTGGCTTCCTGCCTGCTCGCAACGCGGCGCGTTTAGACCCTGTTGATGCCCTAGCGAGAGAGTAACTGAATGAATAATCGAGTTTTAACGCATCAAAACGAATTAAGCCGCCGTGTCGGTTCAACGCTCAAGTTCAGCGTGATTGCCATCAGCATTGCGCTGCTGTCAGGTTGTGGCGCGCTGATGCGCTCCGACTTTGAGCCGCCTGCTTTACAGGTGCCAGAGCAGTGGCAGCACACCCAAGTGAATGGTCAAGTGAGCCTAGACCCTTGGTGGCAGAAGTTTAATCAACCCGAATTGGATCAGCTGATTAGCCAAGTGCTCAGCAGTAATAATGACCTGACGCTCGCCACCTTAACCTTGCAAAAGGCGCGTTTACAGGCGGGGTTAGCGCGGGATGATTTGTATCCACAGCTCAGCTCCAATAATACGGCCTCGGTGAATAAACCGCTGGATGGCGGCAGTTCGAGCAGGGCATTTCAGGCGAATCTGTCGGTAAGCTATGAGGTGGATTTGTGGGGCAAAGTGTCGGCCAATATCGACCAAGCCCAATGGACGGCGCTGGCAAGTATCGAAGATCGAGAGAGCACTGCGCAGAGTCTCGTCGCGACGACGGCGTCGATCTATTGGCAAATTGGCTATTTGCATCAACGGATTGAACTGAGCAATAAGAGTATTGAGCACAGTCGGCAAACGCTGGCGTTAACCCAGCGCCAATATGCTTCGGGCGCCGTGACAGAGCTTAATGTGCTCGAATCCCAACGCAGTTTAGCGGGGCAAGAGGCCTCCCACAGCCAACTGTTGCAACAGTTAGTTGAAGCCGAAAATGCTCTGGCAATCTTACTCAATCGCGCCCCGGGGCAAGTGGCGGTAGAGATCAAGCAATTGCCGGACAGTGCGGTACCTGAGGTTGGCGTCGGCATTCCCGCCGACTTGGTCGGCCGTCGTCCCGATGTGAAGGCGGCCCTGTATCAATTGCGCTCTGCGCTGGCCAGTAAAGATGCGACCTATGCCAGTTACTTCCCAAGCTTGAGTTTGACTGGCAGTGTAGGGGAGTCGACCTCAGAGCTAAAAGAGTTATTGCGTAATCCCGTGGGGAGTTTAGGCGCTGGCTTAGTGCTGCCTTTTTTACAATGGAATCAAATGCAAATCAACAATGATATTGCCGATATCGACTATCAATCGGCCATCGTCAGCTATCGTAAAACCCTTTACAGCGCCTTCGAGGATGTGGATAACGCCATCTCGGCCAAGCAGCAATATGCCTACCAAGGTGAGAAGCTTGAACTGCAATTTAGCGCCGCCGCCCAGGCCGAAGCCATTTATGAGAGCCAATACCGCCATGGTGCTATCGGCATTCAAAATTGGATCGATGCGCAGGAGAATCGCCGTAGCGCCGAAGCCGCATTGTTGGAGAATCGCTATAACCAATTAACGGCTCAAGCGACACTCTACCAAGCCTTAGGTGGAAGCGATATAGCGCCGCCATTAGTGGATAACTAATTGAGCTAATTGAATAGTTAATAAATAAAAACCGCGATACCTAAGGCTATCGCGGTTTTTCATTATCTCGCTTTTATCTTAATGCGAGTCTGATTAGCTGCGCAGAATATGCAGTGGCAGGCTTAACATATCATCGCCCGTGCCCGCTAAGTGCCAGATAATGCCGACTAGGGCGGCAACGGTGACCAGATACCAAATGGTTGAGAAAATCTGCCCATATCTGTCTAGCGGCAACAGGTGGCTTTGATGGCGAGTGCGCCACTCGAACACTATCTCTAAGCTGCCGATAAGCAATAGAAAACCGAGCAGGGCAAGGCCCAAGGTATAACTGATATAGACCCCAAAGGCGGCGCCAATCACACAGGCGATTAAGCCCATGATGCTGTTCATCGAGAAGCTAATGCTCTTTAAAATATGGCCGCCATCGAGGGGTAAAATCGGCAATAAATTAAACAGGTTAAGTAGCGCGTTAAAGGCTGCTAGCCCCGCAAAGAAGACATTGTCCGTCATGTGGTAAGCGATAAGTGAACCTACCGACATCAACAGGCCGAAGGTCGGCCCCATAATCGAGATGACCACATCCTGCCAGCGGGTGTTAATCTTTTCGTCGCTCAGCGCGAGTCCGCCCATAAAGGGGATGAGATAAATCCCTTTGGTTTTCATCCCAAAATACTTCATCGCGCGGATATGGCCGTATTCGTGGAAGACCAAACAGGCGATAAGCGCCAAGGCAAATTGGAAGGAAAACAGCCAAGAATAAGCCGCCACACTCGCGCCCGCGAGCACCACTTTAATTACTTTGGCACTCTTGAGCAGCTTAAAGCCGAGGGAGGCTAAGCCGACAAAACTGATTTTTTGTGGATTAGTCACGGGGACTTCTGGGGTTTGACGCTCGATATCTTTCTCGGTGCGAGTGCCTTGGGCAATCACTTCTTCATCGACCAACAGGCGGTAATCGAATCGAAACGGCTGCCAAACCACGTCGGTCTCGAGGCGTACTTGGATTTTGTGTTCTAAAACCTGTGTTTCGCCGGTATCGCTGGCCAATTGGCTCTGGTGCTGGGTGAGTTCAAATTCATGGACTTTGAGGCCGCCATTTTCGACCGATGCGGCTTTTTGTGAGACTAAGGTATTGTCCCAAAAGAGTTGTTGCCAACCTGCGAGTGAGCCTTCCAAACGCAGCGATTTGCCTAAGCAGTCAATCTTAAGTAGTTCCAATTTAGGGTCCGTTTGTATGTGTATCCGAATGATGCCCAGCGATAATTTGGCATATAAATATCAATCGCTTTGGGCAAAACGGCCTGCGCCGTGTATGACAAATTATGCCTGTGAAATGTGACTGAGGATATTAGCTTTTAGGATCATCTTAATTTTTATTGTGATCGCTCGCGATTTCTTTGAGCTGGGTTAGTCATCTAAGCTGCGAACGATTTCCATCCCTTGGGCCAAGGTGGTGAAGGCTAACTTAGCAACGCAGCACTGGCCTATGGCATTGGCGTGCTTTTGTACCCATTTGATAAAGTCGGTAAGCGGCAATTTTTGCTCTTGTTTGAGGAGCTTAGGTAGCTCGCCTATGGGATCTTCATGAATGGTGCTTGGAGTGGCGCGGATCAGATATTGATTACCGAGACTGTCGAGTAACAGATCCGTGTCGACAAATTGATGCTGATACAGGCAGGCAAGTTCTAACCAATCCCGTTGATGGGCGAGGTAGAGTAGTTCGTCATTTTGAGTGAGTTTGACTACCGCAGGCCATTCAATGTCTGCCATTTTCACTTGAGTCATGCGCAATCCCGTAGGCTTTTTATGTGCTTAGCCTTTTAGCCGACAGAGTCTGTGCTAAAGGGCTGTATTGAGGTCAGTATGCCACCGACCTAGGCGAAGATGAAAGGCGTTGGGGGATTTTCTCTGGCAAGTCGCCTAAATGGGGGAGCATGGCGGGCAGCAAAGCATTCAGGCTAAGCATTCGCGCTAAGAGTTCACTCAATGGAATGAACCCTTAGCGGGTGTTGATGATTGCCCTGTTAATGGCTTGCCGCTTGCGCCTTAGGTTTAGCGTTGTAATCGAAGTTAATCTCTTGATTCAGATTGGTGATTGAGCAGGTACCGTGTTCGCGGGTGGTTCTGTGATTGGCTTGACCAATATGGAACTTGGCATTGAGGAATACGTGCTTAATCACATCGATACGATACTTGTCGTAATAGGTTTCGACTTCTTGCTTGAGGCTATCGAACTCTAATTCTTCGCGGGAACGTTCGCCTAAGATGCGATTCTTCTCATCGAGCATCATCTTGATCTGTTCGATCATGATAGGGTCGCTCTGCCATTCGGATTTCGGCGGCAGTTTTTTCAGGCGAGCCTCGATATCCAGCGTCGCGACCACCATTGCATGCACGCTCTCCTCAAGCTGCTTGAGATTCTGTTTGAGTTCGCCCTGTTCCATGGCGCAATACACTTCGGTTTTGGTGCCCGCAGTTGCGCCTATCACGACGGCGGTGAGGCCCTTTTCGGCATGCACGACACCACCCACTAAGTCACCACGGCGGCCGCTCTGATCGCTTACTGTGAGCGTGCCTGCGGTTTTGGTATTACTGTGGAGTAATTGCTTAGTGATCAGAATATTCCCCTTGGCCGTTAACTGGGAATATTGCACGAACTGGGCGCTGATCTGCCCCTGAGCGCTGATATTGGTGGAGAACTCATTCACTCTGACTTGGCGACCAATCACGCCCTTGCTCACCGTAATATCGCCCTCGGCCTCGAGAGTTGCCGAATCGACAAAGCCCATCACGGTAATATCGCCTGAGCTTTTAACCATCATGCCTTCGTGCACATCGCCTGTGATTAAAATACTGCCTTTAAAGTTGATATGGCCGGTACTGATATCTACATCTTTAAGCTGCAACACATCGTCGACATTCATACCAGTACGGGTTTCAACGGGTTGGCCTGCCACTGTGGCGATGAGTTTATTGGGATCTTTCGGGTGGAAGTCGGTACCAGTACCGGGTTGTAATACCAGATCTTTCCCCGGTTTTTGCTTAAGGACTTCGCCTTTAATGTTGTAGCCGGGAGACCCTTCGGTCGCGGGATGCTTAATCATTAGTAGATCGTTGGGTTTGACCATGATCATCGCCCCGAGATTACGCATATCCACAGTGCCGTCTTCCCGCTCCTGCGGTTGCAATAGGCGTTCACGGGCGAGGGAAACCTTACGCTCCAGCACCGCATTTTGACCATTAATCGCGGCCTTACCTTGAGCGATTTCACTCTGGCAGCTTTCACCCGGTTTTAACTTGGTCATTTTTTGCAGCAAGGTTTGGATTTTAAGCTTACTCAAGCCCATACAAACATTGTCTTTTTTAAGCTGCGTGAGGATTTCGGGTAAATCGACGGCTTTACCTCCCCAAGGGGCGGTTAAGATCATGGTGGCTTGCATTTTATCTTGGCTGAGCTCGATTTTTACGCTGCCATCGCGGCGCTCTGCCAATACGGCAAATAGCTCGTATTTACCATCTTCTTGATGGCATAGGGAATTGGTTTGCGCGATAACTTTATCTATCGCAGGCTCGAGGGGGAATAGGGTGGCGAACTCTGGCACGGACAATAAACGCATAACATCATCACGGGTAATGGGACCGTGTTCATTCGGAATTAAGCGTAATTCCGCCTTGGTTTTATCGCTGCTTAGCTCAAGAAGTTCAGGGGCCAACATAGAGCACTTCCTATCCATTTGTTTTATTTTTGTTTTAGTAGCTAACCTGAGTATAACAGTAGAAACTTTGCTCAAAGAAGCCTTTTCGACACGAAAAGGTGTAAATGTTGGCGTTTTGTTGCTTATAGTCTATGCGTTGATTTTTAAATAGATTTTTATCAGAGCTATAGGCGGTAACTTAGTGTTATCTTTGGTTTTTTGCCTGTGCGCCAGCATGAGCCTAAAACTGCGCAATGTTTGCATGTAACAAAAAATTAAACTTTACAACGCTGCCCCGTATGTTAGGGACAACACCACTGGGGTAAAACCCTCGATAATTTAGCGCTTACTGCATTTGATAGCGTTCACAAAACCATAAAAATCTTATCTAGATAGCCGCAAGTGCTCGGCTTGGGAGCTCGACTTTATTGAGGTGTGCTTAAGGGGGGAAGGTTTCTATCCAGATGGGGGCGGCGCGTTAAAATCTTCGAGTAATCTAACTTAGGGGGAAAAGTGAGCTAGGTGCTTTGCTTCCATTCGTGGGGTTAGGATTAAATCGCAGGGTTAGGATTCAACATTCTATGGTTTAACATTTGATTACCTCTTTTCTATTCTTGTGTTACACCCCCATGAGTCAGTTCAAATAGGGGGACTTTATTGCTTGGCCATGTCGGTTTTTCTATGGGGGACTCAAAAGTCGTCAGCCAAACTTCAAGCTCACCGGAGCCTGCCAAACATCCCATATAGGAGAAACACATACCGCTATCTATCATGTTATTGGCAAATTGAATTGCCTCTTCAAGAGAGCCTGCTTCCTTGTTATGGGTGAAGGTTTCATCGTCCCACACCCAGTTAATAGCTGCCCCATTTTCATCACAAGCAAGGTAACTTACATTCTTATAACCATCGCTTGCTGCTGTTAAAGAATCCCAAAAGGTTTCTCTGATTTCTGAGAATTTCTTTTTAAATTCTTCAATCCCGATATTTTTACTAATAATGTGCTTCATACTCGCCTTAGAGGTTAACGCCGCAAACACCTGTGGCAAAAGCGAAGCTTTTGACATCCGAGTGCTTTCCTTGTTAGGGCTTAATATTCGTTAAAATCAGGCTCATATGTATAAGATGCTTCAACCTCATCTTTTGCTTGCTGCAACTCGTCCTCGGTATATAAGCCAAAGTATTCAGCAGGGGTATATATCGTCTTTGCTAAAAAAGTATCTCCAAGTCCGCATGCCGATAGCTTGGAATAACCAGAAATCTTAAGACCGCATGCAATGCATTCGAAACTAGATGGCAACATAGACTGTCTTTGTACTACTTCATCATCCCCATCATGAATTTCAGTTGATACAGCGCCTACAGGTGAGCCATGTATTAACGCAACAGAATTACATGACGGGCATTCAACTCTGTGACCAGATTGTCTTGTTGCCCAGGCTGTTGCCTGAAGTACCAAGGCTTGTTTCTCGTCATCTGATTTATTTGACCAAACCTTAGAGTAGGCTGATATATCTTGCTTAACACTTTTTGATGCGTCGTCAGTTAGTGACTTAATTAACGATTTTGCATTGTTAGCATCAGATACGAAATCCTCTAACGCTTTCCCCATTGACTTAAGCAATATATCGCAAGACTGGTAAAAGCGAGGAAGCCAACGCGACGTTCCATTTTGACCAAAGATAACCTCTCCTGAATGCAGTTCAGCATTCCGATCATCAGTATGTTTAGAACAAAAGCCAGCCATTTCTTCAGTAAACTCTGGCAGTAATTCTGTTAACCTAGCTAAAACTTCTTTAGTTGAGATCGATATTGGATTAAACATTTTTGCTGTTGGTGCATTACCTAAAGCAAAATTAATGTTTCGCCAGTTCTTCGAATCTGCAAGCAGTACTGGCGATATATTTGATAACGCTGCTCTCGCTAATAATTCAAGACTTAATGAGGACCACAAACCATATTGCCAATCGTCTGCGATGCTTGCTTCCATTTGTTGTAGATAAGTTAATGATTTGGCAAAAAGTGATTCAGAACTCCAAGGATTAACTATTGTTTTATTTGTCATGTGTATAACTCTAATTAAAATAAATCCGTTCTATTTTTCGTTCAGTGAAATTGGATGGAATATTCGATCGACCATGAAGAATTGCGTGATTATTAAGGATTAGAGTATCACCAAAATTCACCAAGTACACATCTATCGCTAGCTCCCAAACTTCTCTAGTCAACATCAATTTACGTATTACTCTAGCATTTTCATTAATTGGCTCTAAAAAATAAGAGTCCCAACGAATAAAACATTCCCCATTCACGTTGAACAGCAGCGGAAATAAACAACCATTTCTACCTCTCGACTTGACAACAGACCTACGTATTCCGTGTTGTTCCAACATATCCTTAATAATGTCAAGAGGAAGAATTTTAGTTGCCACTCTCTCATCTCCCTTAATACACCTTAACATTAGATAATTAGGAGGCTGACTCCAGTGAGCAAGGTCTGTGTGTAACGGAAAAGCATCTAAACCAAACTCACCACTATATTGATTCTTTAATGCATTATCCTTATCTTTTGGACTTATTAGTTGAGCGTCTGAAATCATCGAATGATTTAAGTAATCTGAAATCTTAACAATGCTACCAAGATTACCTGCCAGCTCATTAATTGTTTGATTTACATTCCATTTTGGAATAAATACAAATCCCTTTCTTGATAACTCTTTTTTAACGTCCATATACACCTGAGCCAATTGGGATCCCTAACATTTTATTCATGCGCATGCGCGTTTACTTCGTTAGACCAGTGAAAACGCGCGCAGCTAACTATCTGTATGAAAAGAACTTATCAGCTTTCTGCCGCTTTTCATATAAGTAATCCATCTGGAAAAACGCGCATGCGCGTTTTCCAAACCTATTAACTAAAAGTCAGCTACTATAGTCAATTGATTTTATAGCGTTTTATTTGTTACAAATGGAGTTGATGCGCACTGATATTGTCTTAAAATCATTCAAAAATACCTAAATTTAAATATGACTGTATCCCCATACATTGTTAGTCGATTTATCTCAGGGCCAAACATAGGCAAATAGATGAGAATTTGTATCGCAACAGGAGTGAGAATTTTCGATTGAGCTAACGAGCCGAAACACGAAATATGGCCGCGTTTTTATATCCATATATAAACGCGGCATTCTAATCAATAAGCTTTTACCTTCTGCTTTAGCAGCGTTGATTAAGTACAAACCTTATTTCTGCCAGTGGTTTTGGCTAGGTAAAGGGCGCTATCGGCGCGTCTGACGACGTCATAGGCGCTTTGGTCTGTTTGTTCGACGCAGGATACGCCAATACTGGCCGTGACATGTTTAACCATGGTCAGTTCGGTCATCTCGATTGTGGCTCTGATTTTTTCGGCCATCACTAGGGCGTCTGCACTTTCTGTGCCTGTCAGTATGATTAAAAACTCTTCGCCACCGTATCTGGCGACTAAATCGGCTTTGCGAACGGCTTGGCTTAATATTCTGGCGACCTCGACCAACACCATATCGCCCGTTTCGTGGCCGTAGGTGTCGTTCACTTTTTTGAAATGATCGATATCCACCATCATGATTGCATAGCTTAAACCAAAGTGTTTTAAGCGGGTAAACTCGTTGTCGATATGCTCTGCTACGGAGCGGCGATTATGGAGATCGGTTAATGGATCCCGTCGACTTAATCGTTCCAGTTCTTGATTGACGGACTCGAGCTCTTTGGTTCGTTCTTGCACCTTATGTTCTAGGGTTTGATTCATTTCCACTAGGCTCTTCTCGTGGCTTAAGAGTGAGAAGGTCATCTTTTGAATGGCATCAATCAAAAAGGAAATCTCAATCAATCCATTCGATTTGGGAAATTTAACCCGCTGGTCGCCCGCTTGAATCGCTCTGGTGACTGCAATGAGACGTTCCAGTGGCAAGCTCATTGAAATGGACATGCGGTAGACAAACCACAGACACAATAAGACTGCAATCACGCTGACCCATAGGAGCTGGCGCTGCAATTGCGCGATTTCTTGGAGTGCAATGTTCTTTGGGATGCGAACGACAATGCGCCAACCTAACGGATCCATTAAGGTAGATTTTAGGGGGGTGACGCCCGTCAGATACTCGTGACCATCTGGCCATAGGATCAATTGGCTGCTGTTATCTTTGGGGAGCAAATCCTGAGGAATGGACTGATTGGCCGATACTTGCGGATATAAAATCCCATTGTCACGACTTAGGATCTGCACATCTATTCCTGTTTGCTGCTCGCTCCTTGCTAGCGCCGATTCAATAACACTGTTAACCCATTTCCAGTTTGAATGGGTGGCAACAACGCCAAGCAAGTTGTTATCGGTATCAAACACTGGTGCGGCAAAATCAATTAAACGCAGCGGGTCATTTTTATCGATGTTTAATACCTTGGCGAGCAATACGGCGTCGTGAACATCGCCAATAAACACACCCGTCTTACCGCTAATAAACCATGGGCGTTTGGAAACGTCGTGGCCTTCGAGTGTGCCGTCGGCAGCGTATTGGACGATGCCGTTTATATCGGCAAAGCCGAGCCAAGAGTAGTATTCGTAGGATGCTTTGATGTGGTCTAAGTTTTGGCGGATCCGTGGGTAATCGGCACGCGTGCCTGAAAATAGCGTGCGTTTGCTTAAAAGTGAAATCTCACGGGCGCGCTCATCAATATTATTCGAGATACTTGTTTCGATTGAACTGCCAATCATGGTTAATTGATTGGCATAAGCATTGAGTAGTTTATCTGAGGTGATGGAGGATAAATAACTGGTAAAACCGAGGCAGAAAATAAGGCTGATCCCACCGAAAAAGAAGGTGAGTCGGTATCGTAGTGAGTTAAACCAGCTAAATCTGCTCAAACCTTTTAACCTCATATTCATACAGATATTCGCGCTTCATCATATAGATGCCGATCCAAAAATCCAAATAATATGATTGTGTTAGAGGCGTGCGCGCAAGGGCAAACCAAGAGGGTGTTAAAACCTAGCCGCAGAGGCAATGGGCACTGAATTTCGGCAAGGATGCCCCACTCACAATTGAGTGGGGCGAAAGATTAGGCCTGTTGGAAGGAATAGAGTTTGTACTTGTTGTTCTCTGCTGGCACGGTTAATTGGCCGAACTCGGCGGCGATGGTGTCCGAATAGGGTAGGTGGCGGTTAGCGACGATTTGCCAAATCCCTTTAGATTGTAATTGCTTGGCGCTATCGGCGACAAAACTTTGGGCAATGCTGGTCGTGCTGGCAAGGCCATCGTGGAACGGGGGATTGGAGATAATACCGTCGAATTTTCCACTGGTTTGCGCCAGTCCATCGGACGGATAGACCTTGGCCGTCATGCCGTTTGCCGCTAGCGTAAGTTCGCAGGAGGCCAGCGCCATGGCATTGATATCAATACATTCTAGCGACAGTGTCGGTTGTGCCTTTAACAGCGCAGCGGCAATCACACCGGCGCCGCAACCAAAATCCAGTACTCGGCCTGAAAGCGTTGGCAGATGCGACAGCAATAGCTCTGTGCCTTGGTCTAAATGCTTCTCGCTGAACACACCGACTAAGTTGCAGATGGTGATATTGCCCTGCGGGGTGGCGAGTTGATACTGGCTAGTCCAATCGCTGAGTTTAATCGCGGGCGCAGTATCGATTAGGCTGCTGCCAAAGAGCAGGCAATGGCGCGCGTTATCGAGTTTGATGCCAGTGGCAAAGTATTTCGGCAGCAGTTTGACTAAGGATTTTACCCCGCCTTTGTTCTCACCCACGACTAAGAGTTGACCACCTGCCACTAAATGCTGAGCGGCCAGATTAAACAAGTAGGGCGCTAACGGCTTAGCCTTAGGAAAGTAAACAATCACAGTGTCGTACTTATCCTGGTGGGGCAGTTGATGGCCAAAATAGCAGCGCAGTTTGGCATTAGCCTGCGGCGCTAAATGCAGGTAATGGTGATAATCCAAGGCGAGAGCATCGACGGACTGGGCGACATCGAGCAGTGCTTTGGGCAGAGAGTCTGCCTCATGGTTTAGCACTAAAACTTTATGTTGGCTCAGGGTTTCCTGATTGCGGATAATGACTTGCGATGGATTCGTTAACACTGCATGGCTACCGTAAAAAATAAGTGCGGGCATTATACCCCTTATTCGGCTACGAGCCAGCCTGCAAGCCGCAGACTTAAGGGATGCAGCAAAACAGCGCTCACTCGAACGGTGCGGAATGAAAGCCAATAAAAAAGGCAACTGTGTTAACACTGTTGCCTTTCATCTATTAGCTAATCGCAGCAAATTAGCCCTGAGACTGCACTGGTGCTAGTTCTGGTGCTGGTGCAGGCGCTGTAGCTGGAGTCGATACCTGTGCGGTGGCTTTTGGCTTTTTAGGCTTAGGTAACAGGCTAAAAATCTTATTGGCGATATCTGTGTTATCTTGATGACCGTTAAACAACTCAGAGGCTGGGCCTGCGGCAAAAACTTGCACATCAGTCCCCGTGTGGCCGCCGGTAGTCCAACCCGTATCGGTACGTTTATCAATCACATGGCGAATCGCAACGGCCATGGTTTCTAAGCCCTGCATTCTGGCAACATTTAACTTAGTCACTTCTTCTTCGGTCAATTCAAAGCCTAGCCCGCGGGATAGGTCTGCTTGCCAAGTGTCACCGCCAAGGGCGGCTTGGGCTAAGGTATCTGAGCTTGCCGAGATATTACGTAGGATCTCGGGATTCCAGTTGTAGTTACCATCGGCACCAATCGATAATCCGCCAGTATTATGGTCGGCGGTGATCACCATTAAGGTATCGGGGTTTTGGCGTACGAATTGCTCGACGACTTCAATCGCATTGGCAAACTCATCCATTTCGCCCATGGCGGCGGCGATATCATTGTTGTGTCCCGCCCAGTCGATAAGGCTACCTTCGACCAGTAGCACAAAGCCTTGCTCATTTTGCGACAGTAAACTGAGGGCTTTTTGAGTTAAGGTGCTGAGTTTTTTAGCATCTTTTTCATCAATCGCCCAAGGCAGTTGCACTTCGGCAAACAAACCTAAGACTTTAGGCTGGGTAATGCTGGCCAGATCGTCAAAGCGGGTAATGTGTTGATAACCCTTGGCGGTGAACTGGGCTAACAGCTCTGGAGGAAAGTACTTTTGCCCGCCACCTAAAAACACATCGGCGTTGGTTTCGAGATAACTTAATGCCAGTGCGTCGTAGTTTTTACGGCTCTCGTTATGGGATAAAAAGGCCGCTGGCGTGGCATGGTTGATTTGCGACGTGACCGCCACACCCGTGCTCAAGCCTAAGGTTTTGGCCTTTTCAAAAATGGTAGGCAGTGGCTGTTTTTGGGTATCGACCGAAATGGCGCCGTTATAGGATTTGACTCCTGTCGCGAGGGCAGTCGCGGCGGCGGCCGAGTCGGTGACATAACCACTGACGCTGGCGGGATAAGTGCTCGCCATGCCAACCAATAAACGGTCGAAGACGGTTTGTTCGACTTCTTCGGTATCTGGATTGTCCTTGTAATAACGATAGGCACTGGTATAGGAAGGCCCCATGCCGTCGCCAATCATGATCACAATATTTTTCGGGCGTGAGGGGGCTTTTACTGGGCCAGTCTCATTCGTTCCCGCTTCGACTGCCAGTGCGGAGGTGGAGAGCCATAAACTCATACCAAGCAATAACAGTGGCGCTTTGGTGAAACTCATATCAGATCCCTAGAAGTCGTAGGCGCTCTGTGGGCGCCTTCAATGAATAATATTATCTTGTAGGTGTACAAGCTTACTGGGCAAGACGGGCTTCGATGGCATCGAACAGCATGCCAGTAATGTCCACATCGAATGCCGCTTGGATTTCACGGATACAGGTGGGGCTGGTGACGTTAATCTCGGTCAGCTTGTCACCAATCACATCCAGACCCACAAAAATCAGGCCGCGTTTTTTCAGCTCAGGGCCAATGGCGCGGGCGATTTTCCAATCAGAGTCCGATAACGGCTGAGCAACACCGCTGCCGCCTGCGGCCAAGTTACCGCGGGTTTCGCCTTTTTTCGGAATACGCGCTAAAGCGTAGGGCACGGGCTCACCGTCCACCACCAGAATACGCTTGTCGCCCTTGGTTATTTCAGGAATAAAAGCCTGCGCCATGGCGTATTGGTTGCCGTATTGGGTCAAGGTTTCGATGATCACCCCAAGGTTAGGGTCGTCCTGCTTCACGCGGAAAATCGAGGTGCCACCCATGCCGTCTAATGGCTTGAGGATAATGTCGCCCTTGGCTTGGTGGAACGCGCGGATGCGATTGGCATCGCGGGTCACTATGGTTTCTGGCGTAAATTCGCTAAACCATGCGGTGAATAGCTTCTCGTTGGCATCGCGCAAGCTTTGCGGTTTATTCACAATCAGTACGCCTTGCTCTTCGGCGCGCTCTAGCATGTAAGTGGCGTAGATAAATTCGGTATCGAACGGCGGGTCTTTACGCATTAACACCACGTTCAGCTCGCTCAGCGGCGTGTCTTGAGCCTCGCCCAGTTCGAACCATTTATTGGCATCGTTGATAACCTTTAATGAACGCATGTTGCCCATGGCAACACCGTTGACCATGGCGAGGTCGGCCATTTCCATATAAAACAGTTGGTAACCCCTTTCCTGCGCCGCCATTAGCATGGCAAAACTGGAGTCTTTCTTAATGTTGATCTCACTGATGGGGTCCATCACTATGCCGAGTTTTATCATTAATCTGTTCCTTATTGATTGCCGTTGCAGGCAAAAAGCATTTATGGATTAGCCAGTAATCGATTCGCCAGCCAGTGTGTTACCCGCTGGCGTTTAACCATTTTAGATTTAACCTAAGTCACCGAATCTAAGTTGCAGCGCGGTAATCGCCGTGAGTGAGGCGGTTTCGGTGCGCAGCACTCGGGGGCCGAGTAACACATCGGTAAACTGGTAGGTTTCCGTCATGGCGATTTCTTCCGCCGATAATCCCCCTTCGGGGCCGATCAGCAGGCGTACACGGGTATGGGATAAGTCTAAGCCATTGATACCGTGGGCCGCCCTTGGGTGCAAGTTGAGTTTGAGTGCGCTGGTCGGTTCGCTGCACCATTCCTGTAATTCCATGGCGGGGCGAACGATGGGCACTTGGCTACGGCCAGATTGCTCACAGGCGCTGATCACAATCTTTTGCCATTGCTGGATTTTCTTTTCGAGACGCTCACCAGTGAGCTTGACGCCGCAGCGGTCAGAAAACAGTGGCGTAATGGTATTCACCCCTAGCTCAACGGATTTTTGAATGGTGAACTCCATCCGATCGCCACGGGAAATCACTTGGCCTAAATGCAGGTTGAGGGGCGATTCCGATGGATTGGCCTCACAGGAGAGCACTTTTACCGTGACCGATTTTTTACCCGCATCGACAATTTCGGCAAGATAATCATTACCATCGCCATTAAACAGGCTAATGTGTTCGCCACTGCCCATACGCAACACTTTGCCAATATGGGCTGCGCCATCCTCATCTAAATTCAGCTGTTGATTTACGGCTAATGGTTGAGGTTGATAAATTCTTGGAACTCTCATTGTCGACCTTATTCGGCTAATTGTTGGCGCAGTGGCGGCGCATTGCAGGCATTCTGCACAAAGGGATTATGATTACCTTGGATTTGCGCTATGGCGTTATCGCGTTTGCATTCAATAGTATCAACTGGATAGCTTTTATCCCATGCTTTGAACAATTTTAATTGCTGCGAGGCGATTTTAAGGCCGTAGGTTTGCTGCATATACAGGTAAGTACGAGCAATCTTGCCTCGGGCATTGACGGGCGGCTGTGCTTGGCGATTCTTAAAGTCGATGACCATAGCGCATTGACCATATTGGTCGGCCTTACCGTTCCATTGGCTAAAACGGAAGTTGCTGCGATCGCCGTTCACTTCACCAATCGCGGGCACCAGATTGTGCATGTCCGCTTCCATTTTATTGAATTCTTGGCTGCTATCGGCGCAGTTTTTACGGCCGCCCTTTTGCCAGCATTGTAATTGATGACCAAATTCCCATGCAGGGACTATATGTTCCCATTCGATGCGGTTGGCGCGGGTTTCTTGTTTACGCACTTGATAGCCGCAGCTGTTGAGATCTGGCTTCCAGGATTTGCCCTTTATTTGGATATCACAGCCACAATAAAAACTGACCGCGGGCAAGGTGCCCTGACGGCTGCCTTTGTATAAAGATTGGGACAAGACCTTGGCTTGACTAAAACTATTGGGGTGTGAAGGAGAGGCGTGGACTGAGGCCGAAACCGCCAGCCAACTGAATAGGCACAGCAAGGCTTGCCGAGACCTTAAGGCTATCTTGGTGTTGTTCAATATTTATCCCAAAAAGTAATCTGTACTACGCGAGCCTGTGGCTCGTCTCTTATGCCTGAATGGTAAGGGAAATACCGCGCCTTATGCAAATCGCTCGTACTTTTAGCGGAGGATTTGGTGTATTGCGGATTATTCGGCGGCTTCGATAAAGGTGAGGTGGGTATGGCAGCGTTTGCATAGATAACGGGTTTCACCACGTAACACTTTATTATGGCGACGGATGCTCAGCTTAACCGGACCGCAGGCACAGCGGTACTCAAAGTCTTTCCCTTTAACCGATTGAGTATCGAAACTGTGGGTGGTATTGGGGCTCACCTTAAACAGCTTGAGCATGATGGATTGCCACTCGCGGCCATGGGGCTTGGTTTTGCCAAAGAGTTGGAAACAGAGCAAATGGCTTATTTCGTGGGGCACTACTTCGGCTAAAAAGGCTTCGCTGTTTTCCCTGAGTAATACGGGATTAAAGCGCAGGCGATTCTGTTGCAAATGGGCTGTGCCCGCACTCCGGCCCCGCAGAGTAAATTGGGTCAGCGGCCGCGCAAATGGACGCTTGAAGTAGATTTCCGCCTGCTGATAACAGTCTTCGATGCGTACTAGGATTTGTTGCTGCAGAGGTGTCAGCGGCTTTGGCTGGCGTTGTGGCGTGGCCGAGTTAGCCGCCGTTGCTGTGGTGATACTCGCGGATGAGATGGCTTTACGGCGCAGGCTATTGAGTAGGGATCTCGGGTTAAACATAGACTTAGGCGTTAACTCTTATTTTGCAAAGCATCAATTAAACAACTCGCAAGACATCTATTACGATTCGCTGAGTTCAAAACTCACATGCTCAGAGCCCTCATTCAAGGCGACTTGCAAGCGTTCGCATCATAACGAACGCTTGCTGACAATGCCAGTATTGCGGCCGTTACAGGCTTGCCGCAGCTTGCATCACCATAGTGCGCACTTGCTCGACGATGGCTTGTTCGGTGGCATTGTCGTAGCCCTTCACCCTTGGAGTGTGGATATGGCCGACCTTGGCAGGGCTGTTGAACTTTTGCTGTAACACAATGGCGCGATAAGAAATCTCGTTTGAGAGATAGCCACCGCCAGAACCTTCGACCGAGGTTTCATTTTGCAGCTTGCTTAGGGAGCTGGCATTAAATTCGCCGCGAGCTAGTGTGGTCACTGTATGGTTGTCGTTGACTTTCCATTGGCCGTCTTTGACCTGCATGGCCGCGACGGGCAGTGAAAACTCAACAAACTCTGGGCCGATAAAGTCTTTACCATTGAGTTTGGGGGCGACAGGCGCGGTTTTGCTTCCGCCTGTGTATAGATTTTGGTTATCCGGCGCGGCGGCGCTACGGTTACGGCCGGGGAAGCGTTCAATATCAAAGTCACTGCGGCCCATGCTGACGGTAAAGACAAACTGGGTTTTAGGATCGCGGTAAATCGGGCTGAGTAAGGATTCGATAATGCCTTGGTCAAAATCCTCGAAGCGCACTGGGATCATTGCGGTTTCGATTTGGGCCTTTTTGCCGTTGATATCAAACCTAAAACCATCGAGGGCGAGGGCGACCAAGCCCGAGGGATTGCTCTGGCTGATGTCTTTATCGAGGAAGAAAGGGTCGAATCCCGTTAGGAAGATTTTTATCTGCACATCGTCGCCGTATTGGATATCGCTAAAACCGCGAGATGCCTTCTCGACGGCGCTGGCTAAAATATTCTGTTGCCAATCGGCCATTTTGAAATTGGCGCTATTGCTCTTGATGCTATTTAACATTGAGAGCCGAGCCCAGTAGAGGGATCTGTCGTCAAAGTGCCCTGACTGCACATCACGCACCGCTTGTTGCCACAGTCTGTGGCCTTGGCGAGCGGCAAGTTGAGTTGCATCGCGTTCATTCTTCTGTGCGGAAAGCTGAGTCGCCAAGCCTTCGTCCAAGGCTTGATAGCGGTTGACCACTTCTGCCATGGTTTTTTCTGCAGTGGGAATGCGGGAAACTTCCACATCTCCTAGGAGTTGTACGGCAGCTGCGGTTTGCGCCACTGTGCTGGCGAGGATAAAAACGAGGCTGGGCTTTAACATTGGCGTTTCCTTTTTATTTTAATCACTTATTTTGCTGGAAAAGGGCGATGTTCCTAAGGCGTTTGGGTTTGCTTCATCCTAGAGAGGATGTAACTTATGCCAAAAAGTCACAATGATTGTTTTGAGTATAAGAGTTTACCTAGAGTGATTCGAGGATCTTATTCCTGTTTTGCATATTGAGGTCGGAGCGCGGGCGCTAATCAGTGTTAAGTGGGTAGAAACGCGGGCATAGGTGCCTGCCTTATTTTTGCCACAATTGGTCAGCAGTTTGCTAGGGAAAGCCCGCCAAGACGGTGCTACTCTTAGCGCCTTATTTTTATGGATTTATTGCATTAGGCAAGGGGACATTATGCGTGCGTTAGCCTTATCGGCTGTGTTGATGGTGACAACGATGATTGGCATGCCTGCGGTAGCGAAGGAGTGGCAAGAGAACAAGAGCTGGAATGCTCACTTTAGCGAACATAAAACCCAAGGCGTGGTTGTGCTCTGGAACGAGAATACACAGCAGGGTTTTACTAACGATCTTAAACGGGCAAACCAAGCATTTTTACCAGCATCGACCTTTAAGATCCCAAACAGTTTAATTGCCTTGGACTTAGGCGTGGTTAAGGATGAACATCAAGTCTTTAAATGGGATGGACAGACGCGTGATATCGCCGCGTGGAATCGTGACCATGATTTAATCACCGCGATGAAGTATTCGGTTGTGCCTGTTTATCAAGGATTTGCCCGCCAAATTGGCGAGGCACGTATGAGTAAAATGCTGCATGCCTTCGATTATGGCAATGAGGATATCTCGGGCAATTTAGACAGCTTTTGGCTCGATGGTGGTATTCGCATTTCGGCTACCCAGCAAATCGCTTTTTTACGCAAGCTCTACCACAACAAGCTGCACGTTTCTGAGCGTAGTCAGCGCATTGTCAAACAAGCCATGCTGACCGAGGCAAATGCTGACTATATCATCCGGGCGAAAACTGGCTATTCGGTCAGAATTGAACCGAAAATTGGTTGGTGGGTTGGCTGGGTCGAACTCGATGACAATGTGTGGTTCTTCGCGACTAATATGGATATGCCCACCGCTGAGGGCTTAGGGTTGCGTCAAAGCATTACGAAAGCAGTGCTGAAACAGGAAAAAATTATTCCTTAGAAATGGTTAGCGGCGCATTTGTGTGAAATAGCAGTCATATAAGGTGTAAAGATATATGGACAAAATGCTGATGCGCTCATAGCTAATGGCTCATACTTAATTCGCTCAGACACAATAGACTTATACTCAGCGTGTTACCCGTTAGTCTGAGCATTTGCACCTCATTCCTAAACGCAAAAAGCCTAGTCAATTCGCTAGGCTTTTTTGTTATCTCAATGGCATGGTCACTCAACATAGGGATGTGAATCAAGGAGTGGCGATATAGGCAAAGGAGAAGACCTCTGCGATAAAGTGCTTAGCCCATCAAGGATTGCAGGCTTTCTTGGCTACTAAAGCGTTTGACGAAAAAGTCCAAGAAGGCACTGATATTAGTGGCTAATTGGCGACGGCTCGAATACACCCCATAGACCTTAAAGGGTTCGATTGGCCATTCTTGCAGTATGGGAACCAGTTGACCATTCGCTAATTCCGTCTTGCAGGCGGAGTTGGACAGCATGGCAATGCCAAAGTCATCGAGGGCTAATTGCTTGACCATAATAGGGCTATTAACCCTAACCTTACGTTGAAAATTCACCATGGTCTTACGCGCGCCTTTACCGAGGGGCCAAATGGGCGCTGAGCGTGATGTCCCGAGTAAGATGCCACTGTGTTCACTTAATTCCTTTGGCGTAGCAGGCGTGCCTCGGGCTTTTAGATAAGCCGGGCTTGCGACGAGAATGGGTTGGCGTTCGAACAGTAATCTTGCAACAAGATCAGAGGATTGCAGTGGCCCATATTTGATAGCTATGTCATATCCTTCACCCACTAAACCGATATCGTTGTCGGTAAACTGGACATCTAATTCCACATTGGGATATAAACGCATGAATCCGCTACAGAGGTTAGCGATTAATTCTTGGCTAAAAGAGACTGGAATAGCTATCCGTAATGATCCTGACACATCATCATGGGTACTCTCGATAACAGCCTTGGCCGCTTCCACCTCATTGCGAATGGAATCACAGTGTTGATAAAAGAGGGCCCCGACTTGAGTAAGGCTTAAGTTGCGGGTGTCGCGTTGTAATAATCGCACGCCAAGTTCTTCTTCGAGCTGCGCGATTTTGCGACTTATGGTGGATTTAGGGTGGCCGGTTTCACGTGCAGCTTGGGAGAATCCCTTCGCTCTAACTACGGCTGCAAATAGCATCATACCGTTTAAATCTGGCATGTTTTTCCCACTGTCTCATATTTGGAACATAGCGTCTTATGCAGTTTAATGGCATTTGGCGGGATAACAAAGTTATATTTATTGGCTAAAAATTTTCAGAGGCTAAAGCAGAGGATCTTTTGATGACCAGCAATAATCAGCCCACACACATGACTCAAGCCCAAACGCCCGATCCGCTTTTTTTACAAGCCGAGCATTTGGCAAAAGATTTTTCTCTGTTTCCTAAACACAGTAAACAGAGCTTATCAGATGAAATTAAAGGTCTTTTAAACGATGACGCCATTCAGGCAAATTTAAAAGACTTGGCATCTTTAGATGTCGATGGTTACGTCGCAAAAGTGATCCAGCCGACCCAAGATAAAGGTCGTCCTGGTGCAAAACGTATCATTGCTGACCTAAAAGGTCGCTTGATTACCGAAACTCACTTGGGTTCTTTCTACAGCGCTGAGGTCGAGCTGAATTTCGGTTCACGCACTCGTCGTATCGGTTTTATTGCCCAAGAGCGTACCACGGCTAACGGCGCGTGGATGCCTGAACATCACTATGCGGCCTGTAAAGCGATTCGTCATTTCGCCGAATTGTCTATGCCTATCGTTTACCTCATCGATACCCCTGGGGCCGATGCGGGCGAAGTGGCTAACAGCCAAAACCAAGCACATTCTATTTCTAAGGCGATTGCTGAGAGTGCCAACGTTGACGTGCCAACAGTCGGTATCGTTATCGGTGCGGGTTACTCGGGCGGCGCGATTCCATTAGCGGCGGCTAACATCCTGTTATCGCTGCGCGATGGTATTTTCAACACGATTCAGCCACAAGGTCTGCAGAGTATTGCACGTAAGTACAACCTGTCATGGCAGGAATGTGCTAAGTCTGTGGGCGTGTCTCCAGAAGAGCTATACACCGCGGGTTGTATCGATGGCATCATCGATTTCTCTCCAGGTGACCGTGACGAGCGTCAGCACAACTTACGCCGCGCTATTATCAGCAGTATCGAAGCTGTTGAACGTGCAGCCATCAACTTTGTGCGTGAATCTAAAGATTTACGTGAGCACTATGATCGCAGTTTAGCGCGTTTCCTTAACCCATCTAAAAACCTGATGGCGTTAGAATTAAACGCAGAGCTGGCCGTGGCAACTAGCCCAACTAACCATCACAATTTGTTTGGTAGTGCTTACCGTTACCTGCGTTATTTAACGCTGCGTAGCCGCATTCATTCAATCTCTCAGGAACAATACGGACGTCTGTCACGTGTTAGCGTGCCTGAAGGTGACTTGTTAGCACGTATCCAGCAAGAGCAAGACCGTGTATTCCAAGCTTGGTTATCAAGCCCTGATAAGCTGGTTTACGATGAAGATCTAAACAAGCTGTGGGCGAACTTTATTGCTAAGCGCGATGAAGTGTCTACCGAGCGTAACATGCTGACTCGTTTGATTTTGGGTGAACCAAAAGAGAACTACAAAAAAGCACGCAAGGCGCTGTTATTTAACATCGGTTGGTCTTTATATCATCGCTGGAAGAGCAACGCGGCAAACAACTTCAAGGGCTTAATCCAGCACCTTGAAAATCTGCCAAAGTCAGTGACTCAAGCCAAGTGGCCTGAACTGAATCAACTGACTGTGCTCGATGTGGTTGTGAACGACGAACTGCGTGAAGACTTCATTTGGCAATGTCATAACATCCTGATCTTTAACTCACTGTACGACAACGTTGTGGGCAGCTTAGCGTCTATCGCGAAAGAAGCCATGATGTCTAAGAGCCTGTCTCGCAACTCAGTGAACAACCTGCTGCACAAGTCAATTGACCATGCGCTGTCGACTCAGGATACCGCTAACGACAAGGCGAAATTCTACAAGTGGCTTAAGTACTTTATGGGCCAATCTAACCGTGCCGATCTCTTGGTGCGTGTAGAGCAGTGGAAGAGTGTGGGCTTCCCACAACTTAACGACAGTTTATTCGTTATCCTGACTTACTTCTTCGAGCGTTTACTGCCTGAATACTTCGACAGTGAAAGTGATAACAGCAAGTACACTGGCGCGATTAACCCTGTGCGTATCGGTCGTCGTAAGGACTTCTGGAACCGCTTGACCATGGGTTATCAGGACTTACTGATCCAAAAAGTATTACGTGACGAAAAACGTACCGGCAAGATGACATGGGAAAATGTGATTAAGCAATTTTTCACTCATTTTGAAGAGATCAATGGCGACAAGATGTCGGCCAACTTGCTTAACTTCCCTGGTTTCCGTCTCTCAATCGAAGATGCGTTAGACAAAGGCATTCGTCCTTGCGGTCTGATCACAGGTATTGCTGACTTTAAAGAAAAAGGTCAAAAAGTCCGTGTGGGTGTGGCTGTGTCTAACACCGCATTCCAAGCGGGTGCCTTCGACATGGCGAGTGCTGAGAAATTCTCTGCGCTGCTGATCGAGTGTGCTAAGCGTAAGCTACCTGTTGTTTGCTTTATCAGCTCAGGCGGTATGCAAACTAAAGAAGGTGCTGCAGCACTGTTCTCTATGGCTGTTGTGAACGACCGTATCACTCGTTTCATCCGTGATAACGAATTGCCAGTACTGATGTTCGGTTTTGGTGACTGTACCGGTGGTGCGCAGGCGAGTTTCGTGACTCACCCATTAGTGCAAACCTATTACCTGTCTGGTACTAACATGCCATTCGCGGGTCAAATGGTGGTTCCAGCTTACTTGCCTTCGACTTCGACACTGTCTAACTACTTGTCGAAAGTACCAGGTGCAATGGCGGGCTTAGTCCACAACCCATTCAGCGAAACCTTAGATAACCAATTGGCGAGCATTGATCCTCTGATGCCAATGCCAACGGCGAAGATCAATGACGTGATCATCAACGCCCTATCAACACTGGTTGTTGAAGCGCCTGTTGAAGAAGAAGTGATTGTTCAAAACGATCCACGTAAGTTAATGAAACCAATTAACAAAGTATTGGTTCATGCCCGTGGTTGTACCGCTGTTAAGTTGATCCGTAAGGCTCACGATAACGATATCAACGTGGTATTAGTGGCGTCAGATCCTGACATGACCGCAGTACCTGCGGATATGCTGAAAGACTCAGACAAGTTAGTCTGCTTAGGTGGTAACACCTCTGACGAAAGTTACCTGAACGCTTACTCTGTGCTCAAAGTTGCCGAATACGAACAAGTTGATGCACTGCACCCAGGTATCGGCTTCCTGTCTGAAAGCCCACAATTTGCGGCGTTGTGTGTGAACAATGGGGTTAACTTCGTTGGTCCTAGCGTACATTCAATGACGACTATGGGTAACAAGTCGAACGCGATTAAGACGTCACAAAGCCAAAACGTGCCAGTAGTACCAGGTTCGCACGGTATTCTGACGAACGCTGAGCAAGCGGTGAACGTGGCCAACGAAATTGGTTACCCAGTACTGCTCAAAGCGGTACAAGGTGGTGGCGGTAAAGGTATCCAGGTCGTTAAACGTCCTGAGGATATGATTGGTTTATTCCAAAAGACCTCTACCGAAGCGGCTGCGGCTTTTGGTAACGGCGACTTGTACTTAGAGAAATATGTAACCTCACTACGTCATATCGAAGTGCAGTTACTGCGTGACAAGTTTGGTAACGCTAAGGTTCTGGGTTTACGTGACTGTTCTGTACAACGTAACAACCAGAAAGTGGTCGAAGAGTCTGGCTCAACCATGCTGCCAGAAGAACTGAAGAAACAAGTGCTGGATTACACCCGTGCTTTAGGTGATGCGACCGATTACATGGGCGCAGGTACAGTTGAGTTCATCTATAACTTAGATGCCAACGAAGTGTACTTCATGGAAATGAACACCCGTCTGCAGGTAGAACATCCAGTTACTGAAGCGACTTCAGGTATCGATATCGTGAGCGCGCAGTTTGATATCGCTGCGGGTCGTTCAATCGAAAACCTCGAGCCAAAAGAAATCGGTTATGCAATGGAAGTGCGTGTGACTGCCGAAAAAGCAGCACTGGACAGCCATGGTGTACTGCAACTGATCCCAAATCCTGGCAAGATCACCGAATGTGTATTCCCTGATCATCCAGATGTGGAAATCATCTCGATTGCCGCAGCGGGTAAAGAAGTATCACCATACTACGACAGCTTAATCGCTCAGGTAATTATGCGCGGTGAAAACCGTGAAGACGTTATCGCGAAACTGCACGCTTACTTAGACAGCGTAGTGCTTAAAGGTATCGCGACTAACATTCCATTGCTGAAACTGATCCTAAGCGATGGCACCTTCAAAGAAGGCGTATACGACACTAACTACCTGCCACGTTTCATGGCTGAGCTCGACATTCCAGCACTGATCGCTGAAATGGAAGCCGCTGCCGAAACCGTGGGTGTAGACACTGAGTCACTGCGTGTGGGTGAAAGTAACGAACTGAAAGTATTAGCCCAAGGCGCAGGTATCTTCTATACCTCTCCAGCCCCAGGCGAACCTGACTTCGTGAAAGAAGGCGATGTTGTTACTGCAGATCAGACGCTTGCGTTAACTGAAGCGATGAAGATGTTCTCTCAGGTCAACTTAGCCGGCTTCAACCGTCAAGGCGCGGTGTTGTACCCTGAAGATAAGAAGTACCGCATCGAGCGTATTCTGAACAGCAATGGTCAGCAAGTATCGCAAGGTGACTTACTCTTCGTTGTGTCGCCAGTTGAAGATTAATCTTGCTTAAGCGATGACTGAATCGAAATACCCGCCAATCGGCGGGTATTTTTTTATCTGAGTAATACCAATCACATTAAATATCTAATCAATTCAGAGTCTCACCGGCATCTCAATTCAAGCCGCATTGATGCAGAAATGGTTATTCTCTTTTAAGTCAATGTAACGAGGGGATCGGATACCTGTGCGGCTCCCAAAGGGCGGGTTTCAACGCGCTTTATACTGCGTTTAAGGCTTTCGACAGAGCACCACTATGCCTTCAAGCCTTCGCCTTGTCTAAAGCGCGTTGAACTCCCGCTGAATGAACAGATATTTAATACAATTGGTATAACAGTCGCTGGATACATCCCAGCGTGTATTTCCATAATCAATTTAGGGTTTATTGGTATTATCTTAATATCGCGTATACACTTTTTTTACCTTGTAAGACGAATTGCTGAGTGTATTAGAGAAGCGACATGGGTTGCAGATTCTGGGTTTTACTCCTTTGTTTATGCTCACCTTTATGTGTCAATGCCGAGCGCTTGGCCTCATACCTTAATGCTGCAGACGATGAATTTGCCAATGCCACCCAGTTGGTGCGTTACTGCGTCGACCCTGATTGGTTACCCTATGAAGCGATTCGTGACGGTCAACATGTGGGGATTTCGTCGGATTATATTCGTTATATCGAAGCCCATTCGTCGTTAAAGTTTAGTCTTGTGCCCACCACCTCTTGGACACAAACCTTAGATTTTCTACAAACGGGGCGCTGTGATTTAACCCCACTCCTCAATAAGACGGCGACTCGGGAGCCGTTTTTACATTTCAGCCATGTGTATTTTCGTTCCCCCAATGTATTAGTGTCTCTCAAGGACGAACCCTTTTTGCAAGGGTTTGAAAACATCGGTCCGCGCACCTTGGCGGTGCCTGATGGCTATCGTCTCGCCGAATATATTCAGCATTACTATCCCAAGGTTCGCACCATTAAAGTGGCGAGCGAGCCTGCGGGGCTTGAAGCCGTGCTCGAGAAAAAGGTCGACCTCTTTGTGGGATCGATGTTTTCCGTTAATGCCTATATTCAGCAGACAGGATTCAATCACCTTAAAATTGCCGGTTGGGGTGGCCCGGAGGATGAACTGCGGGTGGGGGTGAGTTCTGGGCATGAGGCGCTGCTGCCATTAATCAATCAAGTGCTAGACAATGTGGATGAGCTGGAGCGGATCAGGATTTACCAGAAATGGAACAACATTACCATTATCGATGAAACCAACTACTTACTTATCTATCAAGTGATTGCGGCGACACTGTTAGTCGTGTGCCTACTGGTAACGCGCACTTATATGATCAGTCGTTACAATCGCCGGCTAACCGATAAAAACCAGCAGCTTGAGGAATTGCGCTTGCAATTAGAGCAAAGCAATACCGAGCTTGAGTTTTTATCCACCCACGATCCGCTCACTAAACTCTACAATCGGCATTACTTTAATCGACAATTTGTCCATGAACACCGCGCCGCCGCTTCCACGCAAGGGGCTATTTGCTTGGTGATGTTAGATATCGATTTCTTTAAAGAGATCAATGACACCTTAGGCCATTCCGTTGGGGATACTATTTTGAGGGAGTTGTCCTCGGTATTGCAGCACTGTGTGCGTGAAAGTGATGTGGTTGCACGCTGGGGCGGGGAAGAGTTTGTGATCCTTTGCCATAACACCTTACTCGAGGCCGTGAAGTCGCTGTGTCAGCGGATCACAACCGCCATCAGTGAGTACCATTTTAGTGGCGATGTTCAGCTCACTTGTAGTTTCGGGATTGCCAAACTCGCGGCCAATGAGCCGATGCAATCATGTTTTGAGCGGGCTGATAAGGCGCTATATCAGGCAAAAGCGCTGGGGCGGGATCAGATTTGTGTCGATGACACTCATCTGTAGCTGCCTTGCTTGGTAAGATTTAAGTCCATTCCTAAGCTCGTAGCGGTTTTTATCCAGAAATCCGCTATTTATCCTAGAAAACCTTCCCAGTTCGCACGATTTTTACTGAGTTGCGCACACAGTGAGTCAACTCAAGGTTGTTGATTGACTGGCTCAAGGCTATTTGTTGACAGGCTTAGAGCGGGTTTATGGCTGTTTGTTAACAGCTAAAGCATGGAAAAACATCAGTCTCGATGAAAATCGGCTTATTTTTAGGGTTTTTACTAATTGATTGAATATTGAGCTAAATTTTTTTATTTAATTGTTTTCACATATTTTTCTTATTTTTTTTTAATTTTTTCCGCGACTTTATCGTGAAAAATTGCAAGAGCCATTTGCGCATAGCGGGGTTCCAATTTACAATATGCGCCTAAAATAATCTGATGTGCGGTGTGTCGGTGGTTTGTCGCATACTCCGTCTACTTCTTAAACTAATCATTAAAGTTGAATCATGACCGAATTATCCAAATACAGAAACATTGGTATCTTCGCTCACGTTGACGCGGGTAAAACCACGACCACCGAGCGTATTCTTAAGCTAACTGGTAGAATTCACAAAGCTGGTGAAACCCACGACGGTGAATCTACAACAGACTTCATGGTTCAGGAAGCTGAGCGCGGTATTACTATTCAATCAGCAGCAGTAAGCTGTTTCTGGAAAGACCACCGTTTCAACGTTATTGACACCCCTGGACACGTTGACTTCACAGTTGAAGTTTACCGTTCTCTTAAGGTTCTTGACGGCGGTATCGCTGTATTCTGTGGTTCTGGTGGTGTTGAGCCTCAATCAGAAACTAACTGGCGCTATGCTAACGAATCTGAAGTTGCTCGTATCATCTTCGTAAACAAGTTAGACCGTATGGGTGCTGACTTCTTACGCGTTGTTAAGCAGACTAAAGACGTTCTAGCTGCTACACCATTGGTTATGGTTCTACCAATCGGTATTGAAGATGAATTCAAAGGTGTTGTTGACCTGTTAACTCGCCAAGCTTACGTGTGGGATGAAACTGGTTTACCAGAAAACTACTCTATCCAAGAGATCCCTGCTGACATGGTTGACTTAGTTGAAGAATACCGTGAACAGCTGATCGAAACGGCTGTTGAGCAAGATGACGACCTGTTAGAAGCTTACATGGAAGGCGAAGAGCCATCTATTGAAGACCTGAAGCGTTGTATCCGTAAGGGTACTCGTACTATGGCATTCTTCCCAACATTCTGTGGTTCTGCGTTCAAGAACAAAGGTATGCAACTGGTTCTAGACGCTGTTGTTGACTACCTGCCAGCACCAAACGAAGTTGATCCACAACCTTTAACTGACGAAGAAGGCAACGAAACTGGCGAATACGCAATCGTTTCTGCTGATGAGTCATTAAAAGCATTAGCATTCAAGATCATGGACGACCGTTTCGGCGCCCTGACCTTCGTACGTATTTACTCTGGACGCCTGAAGAAAGGTGATACCATTCTTAACAGTGCAACTGGTAAGACTGAGCGTATCGGCCGTATGTGCGAAATGCTTGCAAACGATCGTATCGAAATTGAATCAGCTGAAGCTGGTGACATTATCGCTATCGTGGGTATGAAGAACGTACAAACTGGTCACACTCTGTGTGATGTTAAGTACCCATGTACTCTGGAAGCGATGGTGTTCCCAGAGCCAGTTATCTCTATCGCAGTAGCGCCAAAAGACAAAGGCGGCAGCGAGAAGATGGCTATCGCTATCGGTAAGATGATCGCAGAAGATCCATCATTCCGCGTAGAAACTGATGAAGATTCAGGTGAAACCATCCTTAAAGGTATGGGTGAACTGCACTTAGACATTAAAGTGGACATCCTGAAGCGTACTTACGGTGTTGAGCTGATCGTGGGTGAACCACAAGTAGCATACCGTGAAACCATTACTCAAATGGTTGAAGACCAATACACCCACAAGAAACAATCTGGTGGTTCTGGTCAATTCGGTAAGATCGAATACATCATCCGCCCAGGTGAGCCAAACTCTGGCTTCGTGTTCAAGTCTTCAGTTGTTGGTGGTAACGTTCCTAAGGAATACTGGCCAGCAGTTGAGAAAGGCTTCGCGAGCATGATGAACACTGGTACTATCGCTGGCTTCCCAGTGTTAGACGTTGAGTTCGAACTGACTGACGGTGCTTACCACGCAGTTGACTCTTCAGCAATCGCGTTCGAAATCGCTGCTAAAGCGGCATTCCGTCAGTCTATTGCTAAAGCTAAACCACAACTGCTTGAGCCAATCATGAAAGTTGACGTGTTCAGCCCAGAAGACAACGTAGGTGACGTAATCGGTGACTTAAACCGTCGTCGCGGCATGATCAAAGACCAAGTTGCTGGTGTAACTGGTGTTCGCGTTAAGGCTGACGTTCCGTTATCAGAAATGTTCGGTTACATCGGTACTCTGCGTACAATGACTTCAGGCCGTGGTCAGTTCTCTATGGAGTTCTCACACTACAGCCCATGTCCAAACAGCGTTGCGGACAAAGTTGTTGAGCAAGTTAAAGAGCGTAAAGCTGCTGAAGCTAAGAAGTAATTCTTAACTTCCTCTAAATAGAAACCGCTGCTAAGCCAAGGCTTGCAGCGGTTTTTTTATGGGTGAAATTTAAGGTAAAACAGCATGAGTGGTGAAGCTTAAGGCTTAGTCCAATCCTAAGCCTTGAAGGAGCTGTTTAACGCAGTGCTTTCTGTTTACTCAGTTCCAGTAGCGCATTGGCCGCAGGGGTTAAAGGTAGATTTTGCCGCCAAATGAGCGCTAAATCCCAGGTCATAGCCGGTTGCATAGGTCTAAACACTAGCTTGCTGGTGCTGAGTTTTTGGCAAATAGGTTCGGGTAAAATCGCTAGGCCCATATCGGCCTCGACCATGGCGGCGAGAAAATCCCATTGGCCGCTTCGAAACGCGATATTGAGTTGCACTCCCGCCTTACGACTTAGCCGATTGATTAACTTAGCGAGGGAGAAATCCTCGTTATAGAGAATAAAGGGATAGGGCTCAAAATCCTGCCAGCTGAGGTGGGATTGACTGGCGAGCGGATGCCCATCGGGCAAACAAGCGAGCAGGGGATACTTAGTGAGCGGTTGATTCACCAGCTCTGTCTCATGGGTGGTTGGCAGTGCAGTAAAGGCGATGTCTAAGCTGTTATTCAGCAGCGCTTGCTCACAACCAAACCCGCCGTATTCATACATTTGTAGTTCAACGCCGGGATAGCGTTTCCGGTAACTGGTAAGCAGCCCGATAATTAAACTGCTCATCATAGGGCAGACGCCTAATCTTAATCGTCCCGACTTAAGTCCGCTTAAGTTGCTCATGTCCTCCTGCAATCTATGCCATTGCCCGAGAATTTCCCGTGCGCTGTGCTCAAACAGTTGTCCCGCTTGGGTCAGCTCGACCTTTTGATTGTTACGTATTAGCAGCGTCTCTCCTAAGCTCTCTTCGAGCCTTTGGATGATCTTGCTGAGCGTCGGCTGGGTGATAAAGCATTTTTCCGCGGCTCGAGTGAAGTTTTCTGTTTCGACTAAGGTCAGAAAACATTGCAAGGTCTTGATTGGGATATTCATGCTTAAATGGAATCCATGGTATGGCGTTAATTCATTTTACTGATGATGGCCTAAGTATTACTTTGAGCTCGTTAACAGAACAGGGGAATAACCAATGAAATCCACATCAAGTTTATGGGTCGGTGCTTTGTGGCAGGCAGCTATGCCTGAAGCAAAGAATGTGCAAACAGCTAAAGCGGTGCAAACCAGATTAACGGCTCCAGCGGGTGATTTGCATAAAGCAAAACAACAAGTAAACCCAGCCTAGGCTGGGTTTTTACTTTTTAATCGTTTCGTGTTCGCGTTCTGTTCCCACCCGTTTTCTTTCCCTGCTCTCCTATCTCATTGCATGCTTGTTTAACGCTCTGTATTTCATTCTCTGCGTTTTAATCTTCAGTCTTAGCTGCGCTCCTAACACAGTACTTTGAACACAATGCGGGCAAAGCTTAGCGCTGCGGAAAATAAAAAGCCACTGGGTTAGCAGTGGCTTTTGTGGGCAGGGAAGTGCTGTGTTATTGATTTGAGAACTTGTTCTCGACTAAAGGCGCCTTGTTTTCTGCCTGTGCAACGTGGCACTGGGTGCAGAAATAGTTATGGCCATTGAGCGTGCCTTTATCGTCGATTACGTGGGACTTCGCCACTGGTGTGGCCTTCATCCGCGGGGCTTTATCCCAGCTGTGACAAGTTAAACAGCCATTCTTATCCAAGGTGATTTTGTAATCATCCTTATGGGGAATGAGTGGCGGTTGGTCGGTAAAGCTGCGCTCTAGCGCCTTGCCACGGCTTGGATAGACGGGCATGGCATCGGCTGGGCGAATATCCGTTACCGCGCTATCGCCGGCGAGGGATTTGATGTTTACGGGTGTGGCTTGAGAGTCTGCCTGTTGGCCTGAGCAGCCGCCGATGGCTAATACAATCGCAGCTAAGGTGAGTATTTTTTTCATTGGTCATTCTCCGCCTTGGGGGCAATGTGTTGACGAATTGGTGAAGTGGTTGATGGCGACTGACAATCGGTCGAGTCGCCTTTACTAAGTTGAGCCTGAGTGGCCGTAAAGCGTGTTTGATAGCGAAATACGCGTTGTGCGCAGACGTCGATACAGCGGCCGCATTGGGTGCAGTCTGGGCTAGTGATCACCGGGTTTTGCCCTTTTAACGCTGGCTTTAATACTTGGCGTTCAGGGCAAACGGCAAAGCAATCCATGCAGTTATCACAGGCACTGGCTTTGCTGGCGACGATTTTGATGGGGCTCCATTTGCCGATTAAGCCAAATAGGGCGCCTGTTGGACACAGGTGGCCACACCAAGCGCGTTCGGCGATAAACAGATCCAGCAGAAATATCGCCGCTAAGATCCATAAACCACTGAGACTGCCAAATAGCACGGCGCGATAGACTAAGGGAACTGGGTTAACCCATTCCCAAATCAAGTTGCCTGTGAGCAGTGGCAATAACAGCACGAGTGCCAGCAGGTAATAACGTAAATTGCGTGGTAACTCGCTGGTGCGAGGAAGGTTCAATTTACGTCTGAGCCAGCTTGCGGCATCGGTAACCAGATTGACTGGACACACCCAACTGCAAAACACCCGGCCACCGGCGAGGGCATAAAATAGTATGATCAAAGCTGCGCCTACCAGTAGACTAAGCTCGGGAATATGCCCGCTAATGAGCATTTGTAAGCTCACGAGTGGATCGGCCAAGGGAATGGTATCGAGCAGTAAACTGGCCGATAAATTACCCTTAAATAGCCAAATTCCCAGTAATGGCCCAAGTGCAAATAAGCCTAATAAGCCGAATTGCACCGCGCGGCGTAGTAGCAAATATTTGTGTGCGCCAAACCAACCGAGTTCTGCAATGGCTGCGGCATGCTCGCCTTGCATGCGGGCTTTTGAGTTCATGGTCTGGTTATTCATGGACTTGTTACTCATAGCGTTAGCCCCTTATTCAACATCTCTAAGGTGGTTTCCTCGGTGTTGATATAAGTGTCATGCGCCGCCGCTTTACCGAGCGCCAGAGTGGTCGGTAACACCTTAATCGCGGCCGTGTCGAGCACGCAGGCATGCTCGCATTTACCGCAACCCGTGCAGGTATCGCTGTTGACTGTGGGTAAAAACATGGCGTGGTGATCGCTATGTTGATTGCGTTGGCGTTCTAAGGTGATGGCATTGTCGATTAACGGACAAACCCGATAACAGACGTCACAACGTAATCCCTTAAAGTTTAGGCAGTTTTTCTCATCTATCAGTACCGCAACACCCATCTTAGCATCGCTAATTTGCTCAAGTTGAGGATCAAGCGCGCCCGAAGGGCAGGCTTTGATGCAGGGAATATCCTCACACATTTCGCAGGGAATGCGTCTTGCGGTAAAGAATGGCGTGCCAGTGGCGGCGCCATCAAACCAGCGTGCCAGCGATAGGGTATCGTAGGGACAAGCCTCGACACACAAACCGCAACGCACACAGGCGGAGAGAAAATCGCTTTCTTCAAGGGCGCCCGGCGGTCTGCAAGCTTGGGGGGCGAGCTGGCCTTGGCTTTTTGCCGTGGCCGTCAAGCCTAATCCCACGAGCCCCATCACGCAGCCAGCCTTAGCCGTCGTTGCCAAAAACTGGCGACGGTTGACTTGCTTGACTGTGAATGGACTCTTCACTTGCTGACTCACCTTAGCACTCCTTAATCGCTTTCAAATACGCTTATCGCTATCAAATGAGGGCTTAGGCCTTCATCACTTTTACGGGACACTTCTTAAAGTCAGTTTCTTTTGACAGTGGATCGGTCGCATCCAGAATCAACTTGTTAACTAACTGACGCGCATCGAAGAAGGGCATAAACACCACGCCGCGTGGCGGTTTGTTACGGCCTTTGGTTTCGACACGGGTTTTGACCTCACCACGGGGAGATGCGACTAGCACTTCATCACCACGTTGCAGACCACGGGCTTTAGCGTCTTCAGGATGCATAAAGATTTGTGCATCGGGGTAAGCGCGGTACAGCTCAGGTACACGGGCGGTCATCGAACCTGTATGCCAGTGTTCGAGTACACGGCCGGTAGACATCCACAGATCGTATTCTTCATTTGGCTCTTCTGCTGCAGGTTCGTAGGGCAGGGCGAAAATCACCGCTTTGCCATCGGGTTTACCGTAGAACTTGTAGCCTTCTCCTGCCTTCACATAAGGATCGCTACCTTCAACGAAGCGGCGCAGGGTTTCTTTGCCCTCAACCACAGGCCAGCGTAGGCCACGGGTTTCGTGGTAACGGTCAAAGTCGGCTAAGTCATGGCCATGGCCGCGACCAAAGGCGGCATATTCTTCGAAAATGCCTTTTTGCAGATAGAAGCCAAAGTGCGCACTTTCATCGTTTAAGTCGCCCTTACAATCTGTGGTTGGGAACTTGTTGATGACGCCGTTGGCAAACAGCACTTCATAAAGCGTTTTGTCAGCATATTCTGGCTGTTTAGCGATAAGCTCAGCCGGCCACACTTCAGACACTTTAAAGCGTTTTGAGAACTCGACTAATTGCCACAGATCCGACTTGGCCCCTTCTGGCGCTTTGACCTGTTGATGCCACATATGGGTGCGGCGCTCGGCGTTACCGTAGGCACCTTCTTTCTCAACCCACATGGCGGTGGGCAGAATTAAGTCAGCGGCCATGGCGGTGACGGTTGGGTATGGATCGGATACCACGATAAAGTTTTCTGGGTTACGGAAACCGGGGTAGATTTCATCGTTGATATTCGGACCCGCCTGCATATTGTTGGTACACATGGTCCAATAGCAGTTGAGCTTACCGTCTTTGAGCATGCGGCTTTGCAGCACGGCATGGAAGCCGGGTTTTGGCGGAATGGTGCCTTCTGGTAGCTGCCACACTTTTTCTGTGATGGCGCGGTGTTTATCGTTGGCCACTTCCATATCCGCAGGTAAGCGGTGGGCGAAGGTGCCGACTTCACGGGCAGTACCACAGGCCGAAGGTTGACCCGTTAATGAGAATGGGCTGTTACCTGGGGTAGCGATTTTACCTGTGAGTAAGTGGATGTTGTAGAGCATGTTGTTTGCCCACACACCACGTACGTGCTGGTTGATCCCCATGGTCCACAGACTCATGACTTTGACCTTAGGATCGGCGTAGGCCTTAGCTAAGGTTTCTAATTTTTCAGGCTCTACACCACTCATTTTCGCCGCATATTCCAGCGTATAAGTGCTGACGAACTTAGCGTATTCTTCGAAGCTGATAGGGCTAGACTTACCATTGCCTGGGTTTTTGGCTTTCTTCTCTAACGGATGATCTGGACGTAGACCATAACCGATATCATCCACACCGAGAGCAAACTTAGTATGTTTAGTCACAAAGTCGGTATTCACGGCTTTGTGTTGGATGATGTAGTTAGCGATAAAGTTGAGGATCACTAAGTCTGACTGTGGACGGAACACCATAGGATTGTCCGCTAAGTCGAAACTGCGGTTCTCGAAGGTGGATAGCACATGTACGCGGCAGTCTTTGTGGCTTAAACGACGGTCGGATAAGCGTGCCCACAGGATCGGGTGCATCTCTGCCATGTTAGCGCCCCAGAGCACAAATTGGTCGGCGGCTTCTAAGTCATCGTAACACCCCATAGGCTCGTCGATACCGAAGGTACGCATAAAGCCACCTACGGCCGATGCCATGCAGTGGCGGGCGTTAGGGTCGATATTGTTGGTTAAGAATCCGGCCTTATGTAATTTAGAGGCGGCATAACCTTCCCAAATGGTCCACTGGCCCGAGCCGAACATACCGACTGAGGTAGGGCCCTTAGTGGCGATGCTGTTTTTCCACTTAGCGGCCATAGTATCGAAGGCAACATCCCAGCTTACTGGGGTAAACTCGCCTTCTTTGTGGTATTTGCCGTCTTTCATCCGCAGCAGCGGCGTGGTTAATCTGTCCTTGCCGTACATGATTTTCGACAGGAAGTAACCCTTAATACAGTTCAAACCACGGTTAACTGGGCTTTCGGGATCGCCCTTAGTCGCGACGACTTTACCGGCTTTGGTACCGACTAATACGCTACAACCCACACCGCAAAAACGGCAGGGGGCTTTATCCCACTTAATGTTATCTGACTCGGCGGCTTCGACCATTTTCACGGGAAGCGTGACGCCAACGGCCGTGGCAGCGGCAACCGCTGCGTTAGCCTTGAGAAACTCGCGGCGGCTAATGCTCATAGTGTTTCCTCACTCTCTTGTTCTAAGGGTTCTACTTGGTGGTAAATCAAACTGGCGGATAACACGCCGGACAGGGCATTGATGGCTTCAACATTGTCGAGAATGGCTTTTTGGCTATTGCCTTCGAGGGTAATAACGAACTTGCCCTCGGGGGAAATGGCGTGGATATCGCAGCCCTTTAATGCAGCAATATCGGCCTCAACCTGTTGTAAGGCATAAGGGGCGGCATGTACCACAAGACTGGTGACATGGTATTCCTGACTCATAGCGGTACCTTTATCTTGAGATTCATTCAGTTGTTTTCGATAAACATCGCGACAACTCAATGTGGATAACTGTGAGTCTAGACCTGATAAAAAATGTGGGTATACCTCGCAAGAGGTATTGGCGGGGATAGTCGATCGGGATCAAAGTTTTGCGCGTGATCTAACTCTCAGTTTGAAATTTACACAATCCCTATCCCTTTGGAGAGGGAGCCAGCGAGTGAGTTAAACGTGGGCATTAGCTCTACAAATATTGCCATTGCTTGAGCAGGATGACCGCGGGATTAGCATTACCTTCGCCTAAGTCGGCAGCGCCTAAGGCATTGTCATAATGGATTTTTCCATTTCCGGTGGCTGTGATGGATTTGCCCCTCACCGAGCCGAAAATCTCTGGGCCGCCGGGAAGATTAACCTTAGATTTGGGGGCGTAGAGCGCGGCATAAATCGGCACATTACCGCTGACGGTGACATCCTTATCCGAGCCAGAAAAAATAGACAGTGGCGGCTTGTTGCTGTCGGTTAGGGTTTGTCCCTTAATGTTGTTACCGTTGTTTGTTCCCGCCGTAAAGGCGACTTCACCGCCCACAAACAGCGTAAGGCTCGAGCCCGGGGCAATATTTAGCTGATTCGAGCCACTCATCTTAAAGTCACCATTGACTATCAGGGTGACATCGCCGCCACTGATATTGAGCACGCCATCGGCGCTCATGACTAAGCTGTCGAGGTTAAATACTGGGGTGTCACTACCGAAGATGTTTTCTGACGTGGGGGTAAGGCTCGGGAAATAATCACCTTTCCAGCCGAGTTCGGTCTTACTCGACCCCGATGGCGTGATAGTGACATTGGCGTTTGAATCAATCCTGCGCGCGCCGTTATTTGGCATCTTAAAGCCGCCCATCACAGCGCCAATATCTAATGGGTCACAGGATTTTGTCGGCACGGGCGGCACATTAGGGCGTGCGTTGACTAAGTTGCCAATCTGGCTGTCCTGATGAAAGTTACCGTCGCCGCCATATTGCAGTGTGCCATTCACTTGGGCTTTGGGCGCCGTGGCGGCATTATTATTGGCTTTGACCGAACCTGCCACCGTGCCGCTATTGGCCAAGTTAAAGTTATTGCCCGCCGCGACATTCCCGCCTATGGTCCCTGTGCCTAGGGTGACATCATTATTGGCTTGAATGCTGCCGTGGATATCCGACGAGCCGGTGAGGGTGACGCTGCCCGTGGCGCTAACATCGCCGTAAATTGGTGCGTTGCCCGTGAGCGTAATATTGGCATTGGGCTCAATGGTCGTGACATTGCCTTTGCCGTGTTGATTAAGCTCACTGCCACCTTGGCCATTACTGATGCTATCGCCATAGGCCCCTTTACGGGAATCGTAGCCATCGATGCTACTGCTGCCGGTAAGGTTTAAGCTTTCGCAGGACACTATCGCATCATTGAAAATCGTATTTCCGTGACTGCCCTGCAGTGTGAACTGGGCGTTGAGTTTGGCCTCGCCCTCTAGATGATTACCACGACTGTCGAGGCTAAGATCGGCCCCAGCGATTTGGCCGTTTTCGAGGGCATAACTGCTGCCTTCGAGGCTGCCATCGGCTTCGGCGGGGAGTTGCTCATAAAGGGTTTGCAGGCCTTGATTGGGCGCGCGCTGCAGCTGAGTCTTGAGTTGGTTGTAACTCTCATGCATCCCCTGTTCGGCGAGTAGCTGCGCATTGACTTGCTTTTGAAAGTTACCGCTCAGTCGCTCTTGCACTAGGTTATCCCTGAGGGACGTGACCACCAGCAAACTCGCTAATAGACTGAATACTAAGACGATAAGCAGTACCGCGCCGTGTTCCTTATTGCCTAGAGCTGGTCTTAGATTGTCCATTATGGCTTCCTTGCTTTATGGGTTCTGTTGGCTGTTGAGGGCTTGTTGCCATAGGGGTTTACGCAGGGCGATATCGAGCTGGATCCCTTGGCCATATTGCGCGGGGAGTTTTTCGGGCTTGAGTACTACAGTCACCAGTTCGCCATTCAGTGCAAAACGGGTCGATTCTAGCCCTGTGAGTAACACCTGAGCGCCATCGCCGTCGTCGCAGCTCAGATTGGGGGCGTCAAAACGGTAGGTTTCGTTGTAATCGCTGGTTTTGCTGGTTCCTAGGCAAGTTAAACTCGGTTGGGCAGGGGATGCTGCAACTGCGAGCACTAACTCATTCGCGCTGAGGGATACAATATTTGATGCACGTTTGACGCTCTTGCTGAGGCTGAGGGTGGCGTATCTCAGCGCATCGGCAGCGTTTTCGAGGCGTTTACTTTCTTCAACAGTGGCCTTGAGCGGGGCGAAAAAGTTGACCACGGCCAGCATAATAATCAGCCCAAGCACCATAGCGATCATCAGTTCTGATAAGCTAAATCCCGCTTGCTGTTTTTTCGCGCTTAAGGACATAGCTACACCTGACATAAGTGCGGAAAGCTGGCGTTGAGGCTCACACTGTTATTGTCCTCAATGCGGCCGTCCTGCCAAGTCACAGTGATGGGCATAGTGTCTTGATAAGTGTTCGGTAGCACTAAGGTGTAACCGCTGGGCATATCTTGGCTGAGGCTGGCCCTAAAATTGATATCTTCAAAGCGTGCGGGTTGGCGCTGAATATCGCAGATCCTCGGCCAGATCCTTTCAATGGCATTCTGTGCTTGAATGGTGGCGACCGTATACTGGAAGCTATTGGTCGCATGCTGCAATGAAGATAGCTGAGCTTTGCCGAGCGCCAGTAGCGAAGTGACCGAAACCACTAACGAAATCAGCACTTCGGTCATGGTAAAGCCTTGTTGTTTCTCACCCAGCACCATTATGCGCATGCCGCCTCCTGTAAATAACTTTGCCCGCTTGGCAATATGCACAGATTGAGCGTTTCGCCTTGGGTGTTTTCGAGGCTCATCTGGGTTTTAGTGGTGTTGCCTGTCGCATTGATATTGAGGGTGTTAAAGCCATCGATGCTGACGCCGCGGTTAGATGGGCTAAAGACCTTGAGTTGTTCCTGATTGCTGATGACCAGCCAGCGCCCATCTTCTGTCGCTTCCAGTGTCACCGCCTGATTGCGCTTGATGGCTTCGCCACGGGCGAATTTATAACTGGAGATCAGTTCATTCGCCGTGCTGGTGAGGCTTTCTCTGGCGATCAAATCCCGATAGGAAGGCAGGGCGATGCTCGCCAAGATACCTATGATGGCGATAGCGACCAGTAATTCGACTAAGGTGAACCCCGCTTTAGTGCGCTTTGCCATCTTAGTGGGTCCAGCAATGGGTTGCAGGGGCGCGTACACCTTTATGGTCGAGGCTTAAGGTGCCGCAGGAATCCGACTGACGACTGGTGGGGACGGCCTTGAGGCTAAAACCTAATTTATCCGTGGTGGGGGTGTAGCTAAAACTGTAGTAGGCATTGTTGGTTAAACTCTGCGAAGCGGGATACAGGCCGTTGCGGGAATAATGGCGCTCTAGCGCTTGGGCGCTACTGACGAGATATTGCTGCGCATCGAAGCGTCGACCCTGTTTTAAGTACTCATTAAACGAAGGAATCGCAATGGCGGCAAGAATGCCAATAATGGCGACGGCGATCATCAGTTCAATCAGGGTAAACCCTTTACGTAAAGCGCTCATTCACCCCTCCCTGTGTTATTGAACTGAATAGAATCGTCCGTGATTACGATGGCTATCTTGTTGTTTTGATTGTTTTGACAACGTTGTCATAATAATTTATTGGGATTTTCATCGAAATGCAATCACTGATTGAAAATCCAACAGTATTTGCAATCGATAGTATGAGAGTAATGCGTGTTAAGTCGCTGTTTTTGATATGGAGATCACATTAGAGCTAAGTCAGACGTATGGAGATTAATAGCCCGTCAGCTCCATATAACCTGTGCCGCTATGGCTGCCTTTAAGCTCAATCGGGCCTTCCCAATAGGAGGTGGATAACGCCATGGCGCTATTGGGATTTAAGGGGGAAATGCGGATGTCGATTTGCTCACTTGGGATTTGCACTTGCCAGCGGATCGGGTATTTACCCGTGCTGGTGGTTTGCCACTCGAGTGGGGTCATTTTAATCTCATCGGGGTTATCGCGGGAATTAATGTTGCGTCCGGTACCATCTGCAAACATTCGTCTGGCGCTGTAAAAGGCCGATTGTGCTTTATCGGAGGATTGTTCCCTGAGCTGAAATAGCATCAACGCCGAACCATCATCTAACCTAAGGGCAAACCAATCCCAGCCCTGCTGGCTCTTATTTAAAAACTGCGAGCTCCATTCTCTATCTAACCAGCCTTGGCCTGTGACTTTCTCGACGCGGTTTTCCACTTGGCCATCGATCTTGATATGGCGGGTGATTTCACCGTGAATCGTGATAAAGGGTTGGCTGTAGTAGTAAGAGGCGACTTTGCCGTCGCGACTCTTAATGCTGTAACCCTTATCCCCTTGATATTGCAGTGGCGCTTGGCTGTTAAGCTCGAGTTGATAACTAAAGTCATCGGTTGCAACGCTCAAGGTTGCAGGGAATAACTCATTTGACTGACTGCGCCATTGCCAGTTATCGAGGCGAATTTGGTAGGGATCTGCGCTTACCCCTGCAAGTGATGGATGCGCCCGCGACCATTTTTCATGGGCGAGGTGAGAAGTGCTGGAGGTGAGTGCGCTATGGGCAAAATAAAGCTGCTCCGTCGCCCAAGTTGTCTTAGGCGTCGCTCCCTCGTTTTGCGGTTCTGTGTGCTTAGGTTTGAGCGCTACCCTAAATTGCGTCCATTGGGCACCAAGTTGCTCACCATTCTCAGTGGTTAAATTAGCGGTGAGATACCACCATTCCTGACGAAAATCCTGATGGGCGAGGTGATCTTGAGGAAATTGAAAGTGGTTTCCTGGCGTGACCTTGGCAAAGCTTTGGCTATCTGCGCTTGCTTGCCCCAGTATAGTCCCCATGGATTGAGGCTCGGTCGTTGAAGGCGCGTTATCGCAGCCGCTTATTGTCGCAAGCAGTAAGCCTCCTATGGCACTCTTCAAAATAAAGCCTGCGCTTGTGCCGATCTTAAATCGCGTTGCACACGCTAATGGATTAAGGTGCCAAGCCTTGGTTTGAGGTACGCGTGCGCTCATAGGGTTTCCTGCTGCAAACTGGCGATTAAGGGCCTGCGGGTTTGCCAGTAAAGCGGTAAGAGTACGGCTAAGGTGCAGGTCACTAAGGCAATGAGGATGGCTTTTCCATAAGCAAACCAATCCCATATCATCTTGATTGTCCAGCCGAAAGCCTGCAGGGTGATTTTATCAATCAATAAATAGCCGAGCAGTGCACCTGTGGGCATGGCCATCAGGCAAGTGATGACCACGACTAGCAGCATTTGGCTGAACACCATAGTCCGCAATTTGTTACGACTCACCCCGAGGGAATACAGCCTCGCCAATGGCGCTTGCCTGGATTGAGTTAACATCAAGCAGGCGCTAAATAGCCCAATGGCCGCCACCAATAAAGTTAAGCTATTGAGCACTAAGGTGATTGAGAAGGTGCGCTTAAACATGGCAATGGCCTGAGCCTTGATCTTGGCTTGGCTGTAAATTTGTGCCTGTGCTAAGCCCAATGTAACGGCCAATTGCCCTTGTAGTTCATCTAGCTCAGCCTCACTGAGTTTGCGCTGAGTCGCAGTGGTTTGCTCTTCTGGCTCGACAGAGTGGAAACTGGCCGCAAGGCTAATGGGTAACACGGGTAGCTGCGCCCGTTGCCATAGCTCATGGCTGATGATGAGCTCATTACGGGTATTACCATGGTCGTAATAAATCCCGGCGATCACCACGGGATTATTGGCGGTTTTGTCTAGCACATTTAACGCCAAACTATCGCCGAGTTGCAGCTGATACTTAATGGCCATGGGTTCGCTGACTAACACGTAACGCCCTTCAAAGTAAGTTTGCCAGAGATCCGGCAAGCTTTGTTTGAGTGTGCTGGTGTGTTGAATCGATGCATCATCGCGGCTAATTAGGTTGACGGGAATCGTTTGCGCCGCCCCTTGGGGTGATACTTCGGCCTCCACTTGCCATTGCTGATACAGGCCACTCAGGCGAGGATCTTGGCTCAATTTATCGCGCACTTCGGCCATATGGTTGGCGCTGGGGCGCAGGTATAAATCGGCATGCAAGCGGGTTTCTAACCAGCTTCTTAAGGTTTGCTCGAAGCTACCGACCAAGGTATTCATCGACACATTGGCGCTCAGTGCCAGCAGTATCGCCATCATGGCGAGGGACAATGGCGCGATAAGCTCGCGGGTTTCGGCGAGGAGATAGTGCTTAAGTCCGGGGCGAGTCAATGGCAGCAGCAAGCTAACGCCCCAATGCAATACTTGTGGTAATAACAATGGAATCGCAACGGCAACCATGCCCAACAATACCAAACTGGTGTTATAGCTTTGGCTGAAGGGCATGAGTATTGCGGCGAGCGTGAGCAGGCAGCAGGCTAAGATAAACTGCCTGCCATGGGTTTTGTTGTGGGCCTGCGTTTGTTGATAACGATTAGCGCCTTGGGCGAGGGATTGGCGGGTTAAGTCAAAATACAAGGGTAAACAGGCGGCTAGGGCGGCGACTAAGGTGAGGGTTATCGCTTCGGCCAACCAACGCCATTGCCAAATCCCCGGCAACAAGTGGGCGCCGTAGAGCTGCTCTAAGGTCATAGCGACCATAGGTTGCAACCAGTGACTCAGCTGTAATCCTAGGATAAATCCCATTAGCGAGCCCAACACCACCAACAGCAGCAACTCGCCAAGCAGGGCTAGCATGACTTCACGCCGTGCTAAGCCCTGTTGCAGCAATTGGATTAATAGACGTTGGCGTTTCATCAGGCTGTAACGCACACCGTTATAGGCAATAAACAGTCCGACCACAAAGGCTAACATGCTCATCGCATTGAGGTTTAAATGAAAGCTGCGGGTAAGCGCCATCAAGGCTTGGCCTTGATCTTGTTGACTGTAACTGGCGCGAAGCGGCGTAATACCTAAGGTTTCGAGCCGCTGCTTTAAGGTGGGGAGCTTATCCCTGTCACTGAATAGGGCGATATAGCTGAGTTTGCCTTGCATCCCGAGCAACGTTTGGGCGAGGGAAATATCGGTCAGAATCGCACTGCCCAGCCCCCAGCTATCATCGATACTGATGACCTTAAGCTTGTCTGGTGCAAAAGACGCGGGCGCGAGGTCGAGTTGGCCATTGGGTGCGATTTTATTGGCAAGGCTCTGACTGATAACCACTATCGGCTCACCACTCATTAACTCGGCGAGCGGCAGCGCTCCCATCGACATTTTAGGATTGGCTGCTTGCTTTGTGCTGGCGTTGTGCTTTTGTTCCTCTTTTGAGCTTAGGCTCGCCGTCAGTGCTGCGACGATATCGCTGCCTTCAATTTGCCAGAACTGGCCGTTCAGGCCCGCCACTCTACCGCTGACAACCGCAAGGCTTTGGCTTATGCCCGCTTGGCGCAGGCTGAAATACACTGATTCGTCGAGGGTTTCTTGGCCAATGGGCGCGCTTAAGAACACATCGGCTCGCTGGCTCAAGAGTTCTGTGGCCTCACTGTAGCTGCGAATAGCATTATCATTGGTGGCTTTAACCCCGATAAGCAAAGTCACGGCGAGGGCAAGGCCAAGCAAAATCGCGCCCGCTTGCAGCGGCGCGTGGCGATAGTGGGCGAGAAAGACCTTTAATACCCAGTAGATCCGCAGCCATGGGCGGTTTCTGGTTTGGCTGTGATTGGCCTTAGGGGTTAATGCAGGACTCATCATCTAGTTAACCGGAGATAGACACAGCGGCGTGGGAAAGATGCCAGCGCTTGTGCATAAAAGCGGCGCATTCTTCACTGTGGGTGACCATGAGTATGCTGGTTTGGCTTTCTTTGGCCAGTTCGCATAGCAGCGACATCACCTGTTTTCCCGATTCATCATCGAGGTTGCCCGTGGGTTCGTCGGCCAGCAGTAAACTCGGGTTGTGGGCTAAGGCTCTGGCGATAGCGACCCTTTGCTGTTGCCCGCCTGAAAGCGCTTCGACCTGCCGATTGAGCAGCGAAGCCAGCCCCAATTTGTCGACGAGATAATCGCACCAAGGATTCCAACTGGCGCCGTTGAGATTGAGTGAAAAACCTATGTTGTTTCTCACATTGAGCGGAGTCAGCAGATTAAATTGTTGAAACACCACGCCCAAATGGTTGTGCCTGAACTCGCTCCAGTGTTTGTCTTGCCAATCTTGGGTGGATTGATTATTCAACACTATCTGGCCGCTGTCTGGCGTTTCAAAGCCTGCGATCAAATTTAGCAGTGTGCTTTTACCGCTGCCGCTGGGGCCCGTGAGTGCGATGGTTTCGCCGCGATGCAAGGTTAAATCGACGGCTTGCAGTACTGTATGGCGCTGCTCGCCGTCGCGAAAACTTTTACTCACTTGGATAAGTTTGGCTACTTCTGACATTTATCCTTCCACTCTGGCAACATTTAGCCCGACTAAAGATAAAACATTTTATCTTCTGATAGATACTGCTATTTGGTCCTTAAGGTTCACTTTGTTTGGATTCAGACTTAGGTTTTATGCTGTTTAAATTATCATCAATTGTGGTTTTGGAACCCCATTCTGTGAGCAAATGGGCTTGAGCTATTTTTGTGTTTGTTGCATGCTGTGCGCCCTGTTAAATCGATAGCGGACTATCGATTTAACAATCCGTTCGGATGAAGGTAGCAGGAGAGTGGGGAATTAACCCCACACCGACGAGGCAACTTTGTTTGGGATCTTTCCCGAACCAAAGCACTCTTTCAGGTGCCGCAAGGCGTGGACTGTTACTGGACGAGCCTCTGGAGAGACTACCGATTGCGTTGAGTCGCGATAATAGGTGGCGCCGAAGGCGAAAGTAGGTGCGTCGATGGATGCATTCTGCGAAACGCTCAGGCAAAAGGACAGAGGAGAGGATGACTGCACGGTCCCTGTCGTTTGTCTTTTGGACTCTTTCCTTGCCTTTATTGGCTGGGTGATAGTCTTTCTTTAGGCTGGCAGCGGTGTGTCACAGCCATTTCTTTTCCTCCTCCTTTATTAATTAAGTTGTTTAATAATTGAGGAATATCATGAGTTTTCAAGCTTTACTCAGCAGCCTGAACGGTATCGTTTGGGGACCCGTTACCCTGTGTTTACTCGTAGGTACGGGCATCTATCTCACCTTGCGTTTGCGGCTTATCCAAGTATTTCGTCTGCCAATGGCCCTCGGTTTATTGTTTAAACCCGCCAAAGGGCATGGGGATCTTTCTTCCTTCGCCGCCCTGTGCACGGCACTCTCCGCCACCATTGGTACGGGCAATATTGTCGGGGTGGCAACCGCGATTAAGATGGGCGGCCCAGGGGCATTATTTTGGATGTGGCTGGCGGCCTTCTTCGGCATGGCGACCAAGTATGCCGAATGTATGTTGGCGGTAAAATATCGCACCACCGATGCGCGCGGGCAAATTGCAGGCGGCCCCATGTACTACATCGAGCGGGGGCTGGGCCTACATTGGATGGCGAAGTTGTTTGCCCTGTTTGGCGTGGGGGTGGCGTTCTTCGGGATTGGTACTTTTGCCCAAGTGAATGCGATTAGCGATGCCCTGACCATTGCCTTTGAGGTGCCCACTTGGGCGACGGCACTGGTGCTCACCCTGTTAGTCGCGGCGGTAACCTTAGGTGGGGTGAAGCGGATTTCCAACGTGGCGCAAAAGTTAGTACCAGCGATGTCGATTGGTTATGTACTGGCTTGTGTATGGATTTTAGTGAGTTTTGCCGAATCGATTTTACCCGCATTGCAGTTAGTGGTGGAGTCGGCCTTTACGCCTGTTTCGGCGGCGGGCGGATTCTTAGGCGCGACCGTGGCGCAGGCGATTCAAATGGGGATTGCCCGCGGGGTGTTTTCGAACGAGTCTGGCCTCGGTAGCGCCCCAATTGCCGCCGCGGCGGCGAAAACCAATGAGCCGGTCGAGCAGGGTTTAGTCAGTATGACGGGCACCTTTTTCGATACCATTATCATCTGTACTATCACGGGACTGGTACTGATTATTACGGGTGTCTGGAGCGGCGATACCGCCGGCGCAGCCATGACCAGCGCGGCCTTTAGCTTAGGCGGTTCGGCGGCTATCGGTCAGTATTTAGTGACCATCGCCTTAGTCTGTTTTGCATTCACCACCATTTTAGGTTGGCACTACTATGGCGAGCGCTGCTGGTATTACTTAGTGGGCGAACGTGGGCTGCGTGCCTATCAAATGCTGTTTTTAGGCCTGATTGCGGTCGGCGCCTTTATCAAGCTGGATGTGATCTGGTTATTGGCCGATACGGTAAATGGTTTAATGGCGATCCCTAACTTGATTGCCATTATTGGATTAAGGCACGTCATTATTGCCGAAACCCAAAGCTATTTTGTTCGGACACTCTCAAACCGTACATTAGACCCAATTTATTAATGTTGTGAAAACAATATATTAGTTCACATTATTTTAACTTTAAGATTGTCGCCACAAGGTTCTTCGTTTACTTTATAAGGGGTTCTTCGTTTACTTTATAAGGGTTACCCAAAAATGGGTGGATTAAAAACGGGGGCTTTGAGGCGACGCCATGGATAAAAGTAAACTTCGTACCTTCCGCAGCAAAATTCTATCCCATATTGCGCTGCCTTTAATTCTTATCATGACGGCCGTTTACGGCATTAATGCTTGGTTTAATTATCTTTCTGCCGAGCGAAAGCTATACGATTCCTTAGCCCAGGAGTCGAATCATTCCGCCTATCGCCTACAGTTGCTAATCGAACATGCGCAGGCCAATACGCAAGGTGTTGCCGATTTTATTGGGTTTATCTCCAATAAGGAGGGCATTAATGATAGTGAGAAAATCAAACGGGTACTCACTAATCGCATCGAACGCAATCCCGATTTTTATGGCTCAGCCGTTGCGTTTAAACCTTATACCTTCCCCGATAAAAAACTCTTTTCCCCCTATGTTTACCGCGATGGCAACAACTTCCATTATCTAGATATTGGCGCCGAGGGTTATGACTATACCGATGGCTCCTGGGATTGGTGGTCAAAGGCCATTAATCAACCCGGAGGCTATTGGTCTAAGGCTTATTTTGATGAGGGCGCGGGAAACACTTTGATGGTGACTTATTCGGTGCCTTTTGGCCCTGAAAATGATTACTTTGGGGTGGCGACCGTCGATTTGGCGCTCGATAAATTGCCTGAACAACTTGGTGTGCAGCCAAGCCAATTAGTGGTACTCGATGATCAAGGGCGGCTGATCTTCCACAGCGATAAAGAGAAAGTGCTCGCCGTGACCTCCGCCGAATGGCTCGATAGAAATACCCGTCGAAACAGTGACTTTTGGACATTATTAGATAAGGGGTTAAACGGACAGGCGCGCTTTATCGATGATAAGAGCACTGTGTATCTCGCCAGTGTTGCCTCAGTCGCTAAGCTCAAATGGCGCGTCATTGTCATGGTGCCCGAACATCAGCTGTTTGCAACGCTGCTGGATGATGTGGCGTCCGTGGTGCTTAACCTTAGTTTATTAACTCTATTGTTATTACTCACTTGCTACATCGCCGCTAAACGTTTGACTCGGCCGCTTGAGGCGCTGGAGTCGGGCATTTTGGCCTTCGGTCAGGGTAAAGCCCAGCAATTAGCGATCCCCAAAGGTGCGGTGAGTGAGATAGTCACCTTAAGCAGCACCTTTAACCAGATGGCGGAACTCCTCGGCGAGCGTGAACAGGCGATTTTAGACTCCCGCGGTAACCGTTTCGCGCGGCTGATCGATGGCATGAGTGATAAGTCCTTCTATTGCTCGCTCGACCCTTCAGGGCAGCTGGCGCAGGTGAGTGAGGGCGTCACTAAGGTCTTGGGCATGTCACCTGAGCTACTCAAACGTAAGTATCAAAGACTGTTTACCGCCAATCCATTAAATGAAAAAAACTGGGAATACACGGATTTAGCCCTGAAGGGGGAGAACGTTCCTTCCCATCAAGTCGAGCTGCTCGACGCGAGTGGCCACCCACGTATGCTCGACCTCTTTATGCTGCCCTTGGTTTCGGATACGGGCGAGCTGATGTCGGTGGAGATGTTATTCACCGATGTGACCGAACAGTTCTCCGCTGCCACTTGGTCTAATGCCGTACTCGAAGCGGCGCCAGAGGCGATGCTGATCGTCGAGCAGATGGGCTCAATTGTATTCACTAATACCCGCTGCCAAATTCTCTTTGGTTACGATGCCAACAGCATGTTAGGGCTACAGGTGGAGTCACTCTTGCCTGAAGCCATGCGCAGCAACCATGCCCGCGACCGCCTGCAATTTTTGCGTGAAGGCCGCGATCGCCCCATGGCCAATGCGCGCCATGTGCGGGCGCTTAAAGCCGATGGCGGGGAGTTTGTCGCCGAAATCGCCTTGAGTATTTTACCTGCCGATCATGAAGGTCGCAGACAAGTGGCGGCATCGATTCGGGATATGACCCAGAAATTAGCCGTAGAGCAAAAAATCCGTGACAGTGAACTAAGGTTCCGCGGCCTAGTGACCAATATTCCTGGCGCCGTCTATCGTACGCGCATCGGCGATGTCTGGGTGATGGAATATGTCAGTGACAACATTGCCGATATTACGGGGTTTGCGGCGAGCCAGTTTATTGAAAACCGTCAACGCACCTTTGCCTCGCTGATCTTGGAAGAAGATCGTGAGCTATGCCATCAACATATCGATAGGGCGCTGGCGCAGCAGGAAACCTTTGAGGTGGAATACCGTATTCGCCACCGTGACGGCAGCATTCGCTGGGTGCATGAAAAGGGCAAGGCGAGTTATACCGAAGAAGGATTCCCACTGTGGTTTGACGGCAGTATTGACGATATCACCGAGAGCAAACTGGCCATGGTTGAGCTTGAGGCGTCGCGCCTGCAACTCACCAATATTACCGAATCTATCCCTTGTACTGTGTATCAGTTGCGCTGGGTTTCTCCTGCGGATCATACCTTTACTTTCCTCTCCGGCGCGGCATTCCATATGCTGGGCTTACACCGCGAAGATTTACTGAAAGACTTTAATATCATTGCCGAGCGGATTTTTGATGAGGAACGCCCCGAGGTGGTGCGTGCCTTAGCGGGTAAGAGTGAGGACAAGTTGCAATGGGTGCGTGAGTTCCGTTATCGCCATCCTAACGGCAGTATTCGCTGGATGGAGGCGGGAGCGAGCGGTCACTACAACGATGATGGCGCCATTATTTGGAATGGCTACGTGATGGATATTACCGAGCGTAAAGCCATTGAAGAAGAGTTGGCAGTTAGCGAGGCGCACTTTAAGGCGCTATTTGATGGCTCGACCATTGGCATTGTGAACGTCGATGCCAAAGGCGTGATCCTCGACTGTAACGACCAATATTGCGAAGACATGGGCCAGACCCGTGAGTCACTCTGCGGTGTGCCAATTTTCGATGTCTTGAGCCTGCAGGATAAAGAAACCGCTAAGGCTCAGTTTAGAGAATTGGCCGAAGGTAAAGTCGACCACTATCGCGGTGAACGTAGCTTTATTCGCCCCAATGGTGAGCCACTGTGGATGACGGTCAATGTGTCGGCACTGTTTGATAGCCAGAAGCAGTTCGAATCGGCCGTGGTCAGTATGGTCGATATGACAGAGCTGAAACTCTTATCTGACGAACTGTTAGTGGCGAAAGAGGAGGCGGATGCGGCGAGTAAGGCTAAGGGCGATTTCCTCGCGAATATGTCCCATGAAATCCGCACGCCGATGAATGCCATTATCGGTATGTCGCAACTTTGTTTGCAGACAGCGCTGGATAAGAAGCAGAAGAACTATGTGGAGAAAATTGAGCGCGCCTCAAAATCCTTACTCTCCATCATTAACGACATCCTCGACTTCTCTAAAATTGAAGCCGGCAAGTTAGATATCGAATCTGTGCCCTTCCAGCTCGATACTATGCTCGAAGATCTCAGCGATATGTTCTCCGAGAAGGCGGCCCATAAACAGCTTGAACTGCTGTTTGCGGTGGCGCCCAATGTGCCTAGGCACTTATTTGGTGACTCGCTGCGTTTAGGGCAAGTGCTGATCAACTTGATGAACAACGCGATTAAGTTTACCGAGCGCGGTGAAGTCTTGTTATCGCTCAACTTGGTTGAGCAGCAAAATGACGATGTGGTGCTGCGCTTTAGTGTGCGCGACAGCGGTATTGGTTTAACCGCAGATCAGCAGGCCAAACTGTTTAAATCCTTCAGTCAGGCCGATACCTCTACAACACGCAAGTACGGCGGTACGGGCTTAGGGTTGGCGATTTGTAAACAGCTCGTCGAACTGATGGGCGGCACCATTGGGGTTGAAAGTCAGTTCGGCCACGGCAGTACCTTCTATTTTACCGTTAAGTTGCAGATTTCCAGCGGTCAAAAGCTAACGGTCGCCCAAGAGCTTGAAGGCATGCCGATTCTGGTTGCCGATGACAATGCCACCGCCCGCGACATTATGCGCACCACCTTAGAAAGCATGGGCTTTAGGGTGGATACTGTGCGCTCCGGCGAAGAGGCTGTGACCCGCTGTATTCAGCAGGAATATGCCGTTGCCTTAATCGACTGGAAGATGCCGAACCTCGATGGCATAGAAACGGCTAAACAAATCAAGCAACAGGCGAAGAAGGCACCGCGGATCTTGATGGTGTCGGCCCATGCAAACCAAGACTTCTTAAGCCAAATTGAAGAACTTGGCTTGGCCGGATATATCAGTAAACCCATTAGTGCATCTAGGTTGCTCGACGGCATTATAAATTCCCTCGGTCGGGCGGGAGTTCTCCCCGTGAGACGCCAGAGCGAGAGCATCGATCCTAAACTGTTATTGCCGCTTAAGGGTAAGCGCATCCTCTTGGTTGAAGACAATGAGATGAACCTTGAGGTGGCCACCGAGTTTTTAGAGCAGGTGGGGATTATCTTATCCATTGCCACTAACGGCCAGATAGCGCTCGATAAGCTGGAGCAGCAGAGCTTCGATCTGGTGTTGATGGACTGCCAAATGCCAGTGATGGACGGTTATCAGGCCACGCAGGCTCTTAGAAAGCGGCCCGAACTCACCGAGCTGCCCGTGGTCGCGATGACAGCAAATGCGATGGCTGGCGATAAGGAAATGTGTTTAAGAGCGGGGATGAACGACCATATCGCTAAGCCGATTGAGGTCAACCTACTGTATCAAACCCTGTTGAAATACTTAGGTGGCAGCGCGTCGCTGGTCGATAACACAGAACCGAGTCAACTGGTTGATATTCCAGTTAAACCGATCAACTTAGATTCTGAATCTGTGGTGAAATGGCCCGAGCATCCTGAGCTGGATATCGATAGGGGCTTACAATTAGTTCAAAACTCTACCCGTTTGTATCAAAGGAGCTTCGATCGTTTCGTTACCAGTCAGCGTAATGTGGTGGATCTCATCAATAAAGCGCTCGCCAATGACAAACGTGACGATGCCGTGCGGATGGCGCATACCTTGAAGGGGCTCGCGGGTAACTTAAGCTCTAGCAAGCTGGTGGAATTAGCCCGCCAACTAGAGTTGCACTTAAGTGAGAAGAGCGAATACCAAACTGAGTTAGACCAAATCCAAGCGCTAGTGGCGTCGATTTGTGATGCCATTGAGCGGGTCAAGCCGCAGTTTGAGGAGTCGACTACATCGACGAGCGAACAACTCTCGCCAGAGGCGCTAGTCACCGCCTTAAAACAGCTGCGACAAAGCCTAGAGGATGCTGACTCAGATGCGGTGGCGCAAATCGATGCGTTAAAACCTCAGGTGAGTAGCAAGTTATGGCTGCAGCTCAGCCCAGCCCTGACTATGATTAATCAGTATCAGTTTGATGAAGCAGTGGATTTGATTGATGAAGTGCTTGCGGAATTAACCTAAAAACCGGTCAAGAGAGTGCGGTATTGGCCATTGATAAGCCACAGGATAAGGTGAAAGTGTTGATGGATAAGGCAACAATATTGGTCGTCGATGATACACCGGAAAATATCGATATTTTAGTGGGCATACTCGGTGAGGATTATAAGGTCAAGGTGGCGATTGATGGACCAAGAGCGCTCGCCCTTGTCGCCAAAACCCTGCCGGATTTGATTTTACTCGACGTAATGATGCCTGGCATGAACGGCTATGAAGTCTGTAAGCTGCTTAAGCAGGAGCCTTTAACTTGCCATATTCCGGTGATTTTTGTGACCGCCTTGTCTGAGGTGGCCGACGAGACTCAAGGGTTTGAACTCGGCGCCGTCGATTACATCACTAAGCCTGTGAGTGCTCCCGTGGTAAAAGCACGGGTGCGAACCCATCTGGCGCTATACGATCAAAAACGCCTGCTAGAACAACAAGTCAAAGAACGCACCCAAGAGCTAGAAGAAACTCGCTTCGAAATTATCCGCCGCTTAGGTCGCGCCGCCGAATACAAAGACAACGAAACGGGCCTGCACGTTGTGCGTATGAGCCACTATGCACGGATGCTGGCCGTTAAACTGGGCTTGCCTAGCACCTTCTGCGAGCTGTTGTATAACGCGGCGCCCATGCATGACATAGGGAAAATCGGCACGCCCGATGCGGTGCTGAAAAAGCCCGGTAAGCTTGATGCCGATGAGTGGGAAATCATGCAACAACATGCTGCCATTGGTGCAGAGATCATTGGCGAACATGGCGATCCACTGCTGCAAATGGCGCGGCGCATCGCCTTGACCCACCATGAGAAATGGGACGGTTCTGGTTATCCTAATGGTTTGTCAGGGGAAAATATTCCGATTGAAGGCCGGATTGTGGCGATTGCGGATGTCTTCGACGCCCTGACTTCGCGCCGTCCTTATAAGGAGCCTTGGACAATCGAAGCCACGGTCGAGTTACTCGAAAGCCAAGCGGGCAAACACTTTGACCCTAAGCTGGTGGAGGAATTTAAGCAAATTCTGCCCGAGGTGGTGGCGATTCGAGATACTTATATCGAGCATTAAAAGCAAAAGGCGCCTAGGGCGCCTTTTTCAATACGACTCGTTTAGAAGCTAGGCTTCTTCGAGCGAGTAGGGTAATGCTTTAATGTGTAAGCTGGATTGCTCATCGTCGGCAAAGCGCAGCTTGGCATCGTTCGCGGTATCGTTTGCCAGCACAGCGGTGAGCAGTACTTGATTACCACGCTGTACGAACTCAATAATTTGCCCGCCCTTGCGATAGCCATCTTCCAATTCGATCTCGAGAGCACTTTCCAAATTGATGTCTGAGGAAGTCGTGCCGTGGAGAATATAGAGCGCGCGCTTGTTACCGCCACGGTATTTCATCCGAGCCACAGTTTCTTGGCCCATGTAGCAGCCTTTGTTAAAACTGATGCCGTTGATAGCCTGTAGGTTACACATCTGCGGCACATATTGATTAGCATGGCTTGGCGCTAGGTTAGGGTAGCCTGCTGTAATTTCTAAGGCTTGCCAAGCGCTGGCATCAAACACTGTGTGCTCGCCCACTAAGGTAGTTGCCGCCTCTGGCTGCAGAACCAGAATAAAACGATCCGCATCCTTTAAAATGGCGCCATGTTCGACCAGCGTCAGTTCTTCAGTGATTTCCCCAAAGTGTTGGGTCACAAATTGTGTTGCTTGTTCGCCTGCTACGCCGAGTAAAGTCCACTCTGCCGTCGCATTGGTCAGGGTTGCCTTGCTAAACACCGCATATTTTTGCAGTTGCGGCAGATCGACCTCGATAGTCTCCCTTGGCAGCAGCATCAACAGCGCCTCTTGGATAGCAAAGGTGCGGAAGCTGGCGATCATCTTACCCTTAGGATCGCAATGTGCGCCCCAGCGCCATTGGTTGGCTTCGAGTGAGCTAATGTCCGTAGTCACTTGGCCATGGATAAAACTGCGCCCCTGTTCACCGACTACTTTGATGAGGCCGAGGTGGGATAGGTTGGCGAGCACAAGTGGATGCATGGAGGCGTCCAGATCCCAAGTGGGTGTCGAAACTGCAATAGTCATAGCGGAGATCCTGAAAATGAAGACGATGCAAGAGGCTAGATTGTAGCGGAATTAAGCGGCGCTCAAAAGCATAAGGCGCACATATCTTGAATGAAATGTGCGCCTTATAAATTCACTCAAGCTGAGTGCTTAAAGCATTAGAACAATACGCGGGTGCGCAGTGTGCCTTCAATGGCCTTAAGTTCAACCAGTGCCTCTTCGGCTTGGTGAGTATCGACTTCCATCACCACATAACCGATTTCTGCAGTGGTTTGCAGGTACTGAGCGGCAATGTTGATGCCTTTTTCAGAGAAGGCTTTGTTGATTTTGATTAGCACGCCAGGACGGTTTTGGTGAATGTGCAGTAAGCGCGAAATGCCTTTGTGCATTGGCAGCGACACTTCAGGGAAGTTAACCGCAGATACGGTCGAACCGTTGTCAGAGTATTTAGCTAACTTACCGGCAACTTCGATACCGATGTTTTCTTGGGCTTCGGCAGTACTGCCACCCACGTGCGGAGTCAGCAGTACGTTATCTAAACCACGTAATGGGCTGATAAATTCATCATCATTCGATTGTGGCTCGACGGGGAATACGTCGATGGCCGCGCCCGCAAGGTGACGCTCTTTAAGGGCAACCGTTAGGGCATCGATATCGACCACAGTGCCGCGTGAGGCGTTGATAAAGATGCTGCCTTTACGCATGGCGGCAAATTCGGCGGTGCTGATCATATCTTTGGTTTGCGCCGTCTCAGGGACGTGCAAACTGATCACATCGGACTGTGCCAGTAATTGTTCCATCGAATGGATTTGCTGGGCATTGCCTAATGGCAGTTTGTCTTCGATATCGAAAAACACCACGCGCATGCCTAAGGTTTCAGCTAGGATCCCGAGCTGTGTACCGATATGACCATAACCTATCACACCTAAGGTTTTGCCACGGACTTCGTAACTGCCGGCGGCCGTCTTCATCCAGCCACCACGGTGGGCGATAGCATTACGTTCAGGAATGCCGCGCATCAGCATGATGATTTCGCCTAATACCAGTTCAGCCACGCTGCGGGTATTAGAGAATGGTGCGTTAAATACTGGGATACCGAGTAATTCGGCGGTCGCCAGATCCACTTGGTTAGTACCGATACAGAAACAACCAATCGCAATCAGTTTTTCGGCACGCTTCAATACCTCAGCCGTTAATTGGGTACGGGAACGAATACCAACAAAGTGAGCATCTTTGATGGACTCGAGCAGGGCTTCATCACCTAAGGAGGCTTTGTGATACTCGATATTGGTGTATCCAGCACGTTCAAATACATCGACCGCAGATTGGTGGACGCCTTCCAACAACAGGATCTTGATCTTATCCTTGTCCAGCGAATGTTTCGCCATGATATGGGTACCCTCTAATTAATTGAAATAGTTCTGTGTGATATGCTGACAACCTTGGCCTTCCAAAGTAGCACTTTTTTTGCTCACTGTGGAGGGCTAGATGGCTAAAGTTAATATTCTAGAATTAGAACAATATCGCATAAGAGGAAGGAACATTGAATAACAAAATCATTTGGTGCGGTATTTACCTCTCAGTTTTAATATGGTCGGCGATAAAACCCGCAGATCCATTCACTTGGTGGCTCGAAGCCCTGCCAGCATTAGTGGCCGTGCCCTTGCTCTTTTTTACCCGCAAGCGTTTTCCGCTGACGCCCTTAGTGTATTTTTTGGTGCTAGTGCATTGCTGTGTGTTGTTTGTTGGCGCGCACTATACCTATGCCGAAGTGCCACTGTTCGACACGATTGCCCAGTGGATGGGGACCGAGCGTAACAACTACGACAAGGTCGGGCATTTTGCCCAAGGTTTTATTCCGGCCATGTTAGCCCGTGAGATTATGTTACGTAATCAAGCCGTTAAACCTGGAGCCTGGTGTGCCTTTCTCGTCACTTGCTTTGTGTTGGCCTTCAGCGCCTTCTACGAACTGATTGAATGGTGGGTGGCCGCCGCGACGGGCGAAGGTGCTGAGGCCTTCTTAGGCACTCAAGGTTATGTGTGGGATACCCAATCGGATATGTTTTTGGCCTTGATTGGGGCCATTGTCGCACTAATCAGTTTGTCCCGTGTGCAGGATAAGCAAATCGCAAAACTTATCGGTCAGGCTTAGGCTCAAACACTTACCAAAAATCCCCTCTAAGGCTTCCTTAGAGGGGATTTTTATTCCTCAAATTGTCATCTTTTTCTGTTAATTTTTTGTTTAAACTTTCGATTGAGAGCTTTATAGACTAAGGTGTAACCTGATTGTTCCGTCGTTAAGCCTCAGGATTAATCACTGTTTAGTGATAAAGCCTTGGTCTGTTAGTCGAACTTACTATAAAAAAAGAGTGATTATTTAGTACATTCGGGTGATGGCATTCATGCGGTAACTAGTCAAAATGGGCTATGTTAATTAATTGTATTTTTGTGCATTTGCACGCTTAAGTTCAATATTAGACTAATAAAGACGAAATACTTTTCAGGGAGAAGAGTAAATTGAGTACTATCAATGAGTTAGTTTTTCTGCATCAAGTGGCAGCGCCTTGCCATTTGGCGATACTGGCAGAATCTATCGGGTTAAAAACACGGATTGTTAAACAGGCTTCTGAGTTAAATTTAGATAAAGGACAGCGCAGTTTCTGTTTAATCGCCCAAAAGGGCGCGGCCTTAGACAATAAAGGGATCCCACTCTTAGCGTCACGTCTTGTGCCACATGTTCCCGTCGCTTTGTATCAAGTCGAGCGTAATTCCTTAGACCAAGAGTCAGCCATGCTGCTGGGGATCCGCGGTCTGTTATTTGCAGATCAGCGGATGGATTTGATGCTAACGGGGCTGCGTAAGATGGTGGCCGACGAGCTTTGGTACGATAGAACCTTGCTCAGTAAGATGTTTCGCCGTGTGGTGCAAAAGTTGGATGGGCAAAATGAGATGCCCGCCGATACCGTCGCCATGTTGCAAGCGCTTACCTCCAGAGAGAGGACCATTATTCAGTTCGTCTCAAGTGGGGCGCGCAATAAGGAGATTGCCCATAGACTCTGCATCAGTGAGCATACGGTGAAGGCGCATATTTCCTCTATTTTCCGTAAGACCCAGTCTCGCAATCGCGTTGAACTATTACGTTGGGCGCAAACTTATCAAACCCATTTTGAGTTTTGCAGTTAAGCCTTAAGCTTACTAAGGTGAGGTGAGGTGAGGTGAGGTGAGGTGAGGTGTGAGTGAGCGGGGATGGTGATTTACATCGGCAAGATTCGACAAGCGCTAACTCACTTTTGCACTTTATACGCAAATAAAAACGGGAACATGATTCATGTTCCCGTTTTTATTGAGCCGTCTACAGCAGACGGCTATCGATAAAGATCAGTACTGAACAACAGTTGCAACGTTCATATCACCGCTTTGATTAACGCTGATGCTGTTGCTATTGCCAGCTTGTGAACCGACAACTAAGTTGTCATTGCCTGTTTGGGTAATCATTAGGCTGTTGTTGTCACCACGCACGCCAAATGAGCTTGAAGCGAATGAAGTGCCGCTATCGCCACCTACCCAGTTACCGTTACCCGCTTGAGTGATTTGAGCTGAGTTTTCATCACCTTCGATGATTAAATCGATAAGGTTCAAATCACCACGGTGTTGCAGTGCAGTCACATCGGCGTTGTTGTTACCCGTTACACTGATGATAGTCTCGTTTTGATCACCATCTTGCTCAACATCTACTTCGTTGTCGTTACCCACGGCATCCACATAAGCGAAGTTTGTATCACCTTCTTGGCTGATTTCGATGCTGTTGTCTTCACCTGTTGCGAAGGCAACCAGTTCGTTGTTATCACCCTTAGAAGATAAGTCGAAATCGTTGTCAGTACCGTAAGCACCAAAGGTTGCGAAGTTAGCATCACCACGTTGTTTTAAGTCAACGTCGTTGCTATCGCCCCATACTTGGAACTCTGCACCGTTGCTGTCGCCACGTTGTTTGATAGTGATATCGTTGTCGTTACCTTGGATGTCGGCAACTAAAGTATCGCCTACAGTGTTACGGTTGCCGTCTTGAGCGATATCGATGCTGTTGTCATCACCCGTGGTCATTGACAGGTAAGCTGTGTTGCTGCTGCCTTCTTGTTTCATGGTGATGTCGTTCTCGCTACCCGCTAAGGCGTAAACGAAGCCAGTATGGCTTTCACCCTTTTGATAGATATCGACGCTGTTGTCGTTACCCGCGATGCCTTTAGCCGCACCAAAGTTGTTGTTACCAATCTGTTCAACCGATACATCGTTGTTATTGCCCACGTTAGCGGTCAGGTCGAGTGCGATTAAACCCGCTTGGTTGTTGCTACCGTATTGCTTGATGTCGCCATCGTTGTTATCGCCTTGAACGCGGAATACTGCGAGGTTAGCATCACCTTCTTGTTCTACGAAGGCGCTGTTTTCGTTGCCAGTGATTTCAACGTAGCTTTCGTTCACTTCACCTAATTGGTTCACAGAAACCAGGTTGTCGTTACCAGTGATGTCGTTGCTGCTTTGGTTGAAGAAACCATCCTGCGCTACTTCAGCTTCGTTGTTATTGCCAGTGACGTTAACTGATGCAACATGCCAATCCGTTTGTTGAGTCACAGTGACATGGTTGGCATCACCCGTTGAGTTAACTTGCGCTTCATGCCACACACCGTCTTGTAATACGGTGGCAACTTGGTCGTTACCCGTTTGAGTAACTGCTGCAGCGTTAATTAACCCAGTTTGCGCCACTAAGGTGTCTTGACCTTGGCCAGTTTGTTCAACGCTGATGTCGTTAATGAGACTGGCTGCAAATGCCTGGCCACTTAAGCCAGTCGCAATAGCTAGCGCAATGAGTGATTTTTTCGCTTGTGATTTCATGTGACTCTCCCTGTTTAATACTGAGTTATTGAGATTGCAGCACCATCTGCAATCTGCTGGATCGAAAAATTGCCGCTTCCTAGTTGGTTCAATTGCACCAAATTGTCATTGCCAATCTGGGTGATTGAAGCCGTGTTTTGAGTGCCGACTTGCAGTAGTTGGACTTCATTGTTGGAACCAATCTGTGTCACAAGCGAAACGTTGTCGTTACCTGCTTGCGTCGCATAGGCGCTGTTATCGCTGCCCGACTGGATCACTATCGCTTGGTTTGCCGTACCTTGCTGCACTAGGTCGATAAGGTTATCGCGCCCAGAACGCTCAATGAGCGCCTGCAGGGTAATGGGCAGTTCACTGACATCTGCCGCTTGGCTGGGTGTCAGACAACTACATAACAAGATGAGCAGTACCAAAAAGCGTGTTAATAGACTTGGCACAAGTGACTCCTTGTATGTATAGGTGTTTTGGCGGGCTGAAAAACACACCGACCAATTCAGGCATCAAGGTACGAGTCATAGGGCCGAGAGACAATTGGCCGAAAGGGTATTTATTTGTTGGGGAACAATAGCCTGCTAGGTTGGATTAACTTTTGTTAATCCTATGATAAATCAGTCTATTGTCTATTTATGAACCGTACGTCTTCCCTTTTAACCTACCAAGTCGGTCTAGTAGTTAAGTTGTATTTCATTGTGGGCGGCTTTTTTAAGTTGAAACATTATGGCAACAATTTACCGGCAAACATGCTGGATGTTCGTCGCTATTATCCAATCAATTTTGAGCGGAGGCTGCGTAATTGCGGTTCCAGAATTTCAACGTAAAGGACTATAGGAAGCTCAATATGTCGATAAAACTCTCACCACTGGCGTTAGCAATTGCAGGAGCGATGACACTGTCAGCCGTGCCCGCTATGGCAAAAGATGCCCCTGTCTATGAAAAAGATGCCATTCTCGTGGTGTATAAAGACAATGCGACGAAGGCGGAGCGCTCGGCGGCTCAGCGTTTAATTCGTGGCACCTTAACCGATGCCAATGCGGATGGTGTCGATGATAAGTTCCAGCATTTACTCAATGGCAAACTGGCACGTTTAGCCCTGCGTAAGGGCACCAATATTGAAGATGCGATTAAGGTGATTAGCCGTCATCCGGCGGTAAAATATGCCGAACCTAACTATATTCTCAAGGCTATTGGTACACCTGATGATCCAAGCTTTGCTAGCCTGTGGGGCATGAATAACACGGGACAAAACGGTGGCACCGTCGATGCGGATATCGATGCTCCAGAAGCGTGGGAAATCACTACCGGCAGTTCGGATGTGGTGATTGGGGTGATTGACACAGGGGTGGATTACAATCATCCCGATCTACAGGCCAACATGTGGGTGAATGGTGGCGAGATCCCAGGTAACGGCATCGACGATGACGGCAACGGCGTGATCGACGATGTTCACGGTTACAGCGCGGTCAACAATAACGGTAACCCAATGGACGGCAACGGCCATGGTACCCATGTGTCTGGCACTATTGGCGCTAAAGGTAATAACGGCGTGGGTGTTGTTGGGGTGAACTGGGACGTTAAAATCGCCGCCTGTCAGTTCCTCGATGCCGATGGTTATGGTTCTACCGCAGGCGCGATTGCCTGTCTGGACTACTTTACCGATCTTAAGGTTAATCATGGGGTTGATATCAAAGCTACCAACAACTCTTGGGGCGGCGGCAGCTTTAGCCAAGCCTTAAAAGATGCGATTGAAGCGGGTGGTGAAGCAGGCATTTTATTCGTTGCAGCAGCGGGTAATGACGCGGTGGACAATGATGCCAGCCCACATTATCCCTCAAGCTATGACTCGGATGTGGTGTTGTCTATTGCCAGTACCGACCGTAATGACCGTATGTCAGATTTCTCACAGTGGGGCTTAACCAGTGTTGATATGGGCGCGCCTGGCACGGCGATTCTGTCAACCATCCCAGGCGGTGGCTATGCCACTTACTCTGGTACCTCAATGGCGACGCCCCATGTAACAGGTGCGGCAGCACTAGTGTGGTCGTTAAATCCCGATCTCTCACCAGTAGAAATGAAAACCTTACTGATGGCATCGGGTGATGCGAATGCGGACCTCACCGGTAAAACCGTAGCAGGGACTCGCCTCAATGTGGCAAATGCCTTAGAGCAGGCAAACCCATCCCCTAGCTATAAGTTTACCGTATCGCCAGCATCGCAATCGGTCGAAGCGGGTAACACGGCTAGTTATAACTTTACTGTCGGTAGTGTGGCAGGGTGGGAAGGTGATGTGGCGCTTAGCGTAGCCGTGTCTCCAGCGCTTGAAGGCGTATCCTTATCAGCCTCAACAGTTACAGCTGGTGGTTCATTTACCTTAGATGTAGCGACAACGGCGCAAACAGCTTGGGGTGATTACAGCATTACAGTAACAGGTACCGATGGCACCATTGAAAAGTCTAAAGTCGTTGCACTGAATGTGTTCCCACAGGGATTAAATGACTTTAGCTATGGCAATGAAAACGCTGTTGCTATCCCTGATAACAACACTAATGGCGTGGTAAGCACTATCGACGTTGCCGACGATGTGCAGATTTTTGGTGTGACCGCCGATGTGAATATCAGCCACACTTGGATTGGTGATTTACGTGTTGTGTTAACCTCTCCAGCGGGCACCGAAGTGGTTCTGCATAACCGTGAGGGCGGCAGCGCCGACAACATCGTTAAGAGCTGGGACTTAAGCGCGTTTGACGGTGAAAATGCCCGTGGTACTTGGTCATTATCTGTTGACGACAATGCGGGCGCGGATACGGGCACCCTGAATAACTGGGGCTTAGTGATCAGCGGCTTAGGTGAAGCCTCTCCCGCGGCACCTGTAGCAGGTTTCGAGTATGCGGTTGAAGGCTTAAGCGTTGCCTTTACTAACACCAGTACCGATGCAAACGATGATATCGTGAGCTATAGCTGGGACTTTGGTGATGACACTAACTCTAGCGAAATGAACCCAAGCCATGTGTTTGCTGCCGCTGGCACCTACAGAGTGTCGCTTACCGTGACTGACGCCATGGAGCATAGCAACACTGTGACTATGGAAGTGCAAGTGTATGAACATAGTATCAGTGCCACTGTCACTCGTGCGCTAGTCTCACGCCGTGGCAGTGCTATGGTTGATCTCACATGGGATAGCGCCTTAGGTGAAAGCGTGGCCCTGTACCGTGATGGCGAGTTAGTGGCTACGACTGAAAACGATGGTAACTACCGCGATCGCTTTACAACGACGGCATCGAGTGTGACGTACCAAGTGTGTGAAACCTCGGGCTCACTCTGTTCTGCGGCGGTTGTCGCGCAGTTCTAATGAAGTCATAAAATAACAAGGCGACCCTAGGGTCGCCTTTTTTGTTATCTAAACTCGAAAGCTAAGGTTTTTCTTTCACTTCCTCAGGCTCGGTTTCGGCGGAAATTTGTGTTTTCCGGTCGGATAACTGCTGTATCGCCTGAGTGTTATTCGAGGTTAAGTCATTAAAATGATCGTTAATTTTATTGAGCTGACTGATGTATTCAGGGTCATCTTTTTCTTTATGTTGCCAGTAACGTTGGCGTTCTAATTTTTGCAACTCGCTGGTTCTAAGGATTTCGAAATAGCTGTTTTCCTGCTTTAGGCGGTACAGCTCGGCATCGAGCAATTGCAGCAGTTTTTCCTTAGAAATCGTTTGGCTATTGAGCAAGGCTTGCAGCGGGTCGACAGGCGTCTCTCGTTTGTCTGAATCGGTTTCTGTGGTGATGCCAAGCTGATACTCAATCTTATGTTGGCTATAATCCTGCGGGCAGGCGGTTTGGCTAAAGACGACCTTATCGTCCTTGCGACATTTATAGACGGTATTTGCAAGTGCTGTTGTAGGAAGTAGCACGCAAATAAGAGTCACTATGAGTCTTGCCATTCGACGACAGATCCTTTGTGTACGCAATAATGAATAACGTTACTGTATTGGTGCAATGCCAGATTGTGATTGGCGCTTGCGTCCTTGTTAAACTCTAGCAGTTATCAGATTAAGAGGCTGGAATACTTGTTACTCATAGTTAACAACCGTGAATACTATGGCGTAACTTGAAGAATAAAACCAGTTTTTTGACGATGGAATTTTTTTGACGCTCAATGGATTGAGGCGAGTCTGTACAGAGCTGCGCAAACAAAAAAGGAGCCTAAGCTCCTTTTTCTTGCGTTAAAAACGCTTAGCGGTCGAAGCGCAGGTTATCGATAAGACGCGCCTTACCTAAGTAAGCGGCGGCCAAAATCACCAGTGCTTGGTCCGTAGTTTCCGCATTGGCCAGCGTAGTGGCATGGCGAACTTCTAAATAATCTGGGGTAAAGCCTGCGGCGATAAGGCTCGTTTTAGCTTCAGCGGTGACTTGTTCGATGCTCAGGCCTTGCTTGATGCCTTGTGCCATGGCATCGATAGCCTTTTTCAGCGCCGGCGCCGCGGCTTTTTCTTCCGCCGTCAGGTAGCCATTGCGAGAGCTCATGGCTAAGCCTGAGGCTTCACGAATGGTATCCACACCGATAATTTCAATCGGCAGTGACAAGTCTTCAACCATAGTGCGGATCACTAACAGTTGCTGATAATCCTTGTTGCCAAAGAATGCGACATCGGGCTGCACTATGTTGAACAGTTTGCAGACTACAGTCGCAACGCCACGGAAATGACCGGGACGACTGGCACCGCAGAGTACATCGGAAATTCCTGGTACTTCAACATAGGTTTGCTGCGCCAAGCCTTTAGGATAAATAATCGCAGGTGTTGGGGTAAACAGCAGCTCGGCGCCCGCGGCCGTCAGCGCTTGGCTGTCGGCCTCTAAGGTGCGCGGGTAGGCGTCGAGATCTTCGTTCTGCCCGAACTGCATGGGATTAACGAAGATTGATACGACCACATGGTCGGATTTCTTCGCAGCTTCTTTCACTAAGGTGATGTGTCCCTGATGGAGATTGCCCATGGTAGGCACAAAGGCGACAGTCTCGCCCTTGGCACGCCATGCTCGCACTTGAGTACGAATATCATCGATATGGGCGCTAGTGATCATTAACTCTTACCTTGCTAAAACTTGAAATAGTCGTCTGTGTGCTTAGCACTATTTAGCTCAATGAGTGCTAGCACGCTTAGTTGAACGTGTGATCAGCACTTGGGAAGCTGCCATTGGCCACTTCTTCAATATAAGCGCGTACCGCCGAGCGGATTTCACCCGTTTGCTTAAGGTAGTTCTTTGAAAAACGTGGGATATAACCACTCGAAATACCGAGCACGTCGTGCATTACTAGGATCTGGCCATCTGTCGTGGCGCCAGCGCCAATGCCGATCACTGGGATAGTTAATGCTTGAGTGATAGCGGTGGCGAGTGATGCCGGAATACATTCGACCACTAACAGCTGCGCACCAGCGGCTTCTAAGGCCTTGGCTTCATCGAGAATGCGCTGGGCATTTTCAGCATCGCGGCCTTGTACTTTAAAACCACCAAAAACGTGTACCGATTGCGGAGTGAGGCCCAAGTGGGCGCAGACAGGAATACCGCGCTCGGTCAGTTTAGTCACGGTTTCGAGTAACCAGTGACCGCCTTCCAGCTTGACCATATTGGCACCCGCCTGCATCAGTGCAGTGGCGTTTTCCATGGCTTGTTCTGGTGTGGCGTAACTCATAAATGGCATGTCGGCGATCAGCAGTGAGCGCTCGATACCGCGACGCACACAACGAGTGTGATAGGCGATTTCGGCTGTCGTGACGGGCAGCGTATCATCGTGGCCTTGCAGAACCATTCCCAAAGAATCGCCGACCAGTAGCACATCGATGCCTTCGCCGTCGAACGCACTGGCAAAGCTGGCATCATAGGCTGTCAGAGCGGTGAATTTTCTACCTTCCTGTTTGTATTTCAACAGGGTTGAGCTAGTAACTTTAGACATATGGGTGATCTTCAAACCAAATAGAAGTGGTGTTATAAGCTAACTGGGGGCTGACTTCAATGATCATTGCCCAGTAGTTGTAACTCGGCCAAGAATTTTTCACTGATAAGGCTGCGTAGCGGCGTTTTACAAGGTAACACCAGATCCGGTGCTATGGCCGCCAAGGGCACTAGCACAAAACTACGCTCCTTCATGCCATAGTGCGGCACTTTGAGTCTGGGCTCATCGATAATGGCATCGCCATATAAGAGTAAGTCGAGATCTAAGGTTCTGGGGCCCCAACGTTCTTTACGGACGCGGCCCTGAGTGTTTTCAATCTCTTGCAGTGCATCTAACAGGGCGATGGGCGCCAGAGAGGTCTCAAAGCTGGCAACGGCATTGATATAGTCGGGTTGCACTACGTCCCCCATGGGGGCGGAGCCGTAATAGGGCGATACCTTGAGGCTTTGATTTTCAGCTAAGGCGGACAAGGCCGCAACGGCATTGTCCAGCTGAGCTTTAGGATCTTCAAGATTAGCCCCGAGGGCGACAAAAACCTGAGTCATTATTCGGCGGCTTTGGCTTTCGTGGCACTCGGGCGACGGCGACGGCGCTGTGGTGAATTGCGGTTACGGTTACCCGCCGCTTTGTTACCACTGCGGGCGATATTCAAACGCTCGGCTTCGTCCGCTTCAACAAACTGTTGCCACCATGCTGCACTCTTGGCGACATTGCCACCTTCGACTTCACCGCGCAGTAACAGCAAGTCGTAGGCCGCTCTAAATTTAGGGTGCTCTAGCAGTTTAAAGGCGCGAGTGCCTTGGCTGCGATCGAAGCGTAATTGCAATTGCCAAATGTCTTTGGCAGGCGTGCTAAACCGACGCGGAATGCTGATGGTTTGGCATTGCTGCTCAATCACATCACCCATGGCGGCAAAAAACGCATCGTATAAGGTCAGGCCGCTTTCAACGGCGATATCTTCGGCGCGTTGGCGCAGTGGATACCAGAGGATCGCCGCATAGAAGAAGGACGGAGTGACAGGTTTATCTTCGTTCACGCGTGCATCCGTGCTCTTCATGATGGCTTGCACCATCTTCATCGCAGGGCCCTTAGGCGCATCTTTTAATTGGGCATCGACTTGCGGGAAGAGCGGCGCGAACAGCTTATATTCCTGCATCATCTCAAAGTTGGCCATGGCTTTGCCGGCGAAGAAGAGTTTGAGCACTTCTTCATACATGCGGGCGGCCGGAATGTCCTTGAGCAGTGGCGCTAACTGTTTGATAGGTTTAGCGGTCACTTCTTCAATCGCCATGCTGAGCTTAGTGGCAAAACGCACAGCCCTGAGCATACGCACTGGATCTTCACGGTAACGGGTTTCGGGATCGCCAATCAGCCTTAAGGTGCCTGCCTTAAGATCTTCCATACCGCCGCCATAGCTACGGATAGAGTAGTCGCTGATATCGTAGTAAAGGGCGTTGACGGTAAAATCGCGGCGCTCTGCGTCTTCATCGATTTCGCCATACACGTTATCCCTGAGCAAACGCCCTTCGGCATTGGCTTTAGAAATCTTTTCATTGCTGTCGCCGTGGTGGCCACGGAAGGTGGCAACTTCAATCACATCGCGGCCAAACACAATATGGGCGAGGCGGAAGCGGCGTCCGACTACGCGGCAATTGCGAAACAGCTTTTTAATTTCTTCTGGCGTCGCATTGGTCACAACGTCGAAGTCTTTCGGTTCGAGTCCGAGGAGTAAATCCCGTACGCCCCCACCGACTAAATAGGCCTGAAAACCTGATTTATTCAATCGGTATAATACTTTAAGTGCGTTTTCGCTGATCTGCTTGCGGGAAATCGAATGCGCATCCCGAGGCACGAGCGACAAGCTTAAGCCGCCTGAAGTGAGTTCTGGCGTTTGGGGTTCAATCTGAGCTGGAGTCGGAGCGGTCGTTTTAGGCGCGTCTTCAAATAGCTGCTTGCAGAATTGGCTGATACGGCGAAAAATGGGACACCTCGGAATGTATCTGTTATGTGATTAAAAATCTGGCGGCTATGATATACCAATTGCGCACCGATGGGTATATCGCGATTTTTGAGCTATGCCACGACTTAGCACAGCTAACATGATGCTTTTTGGCCGCAACTCGACCCACGGGGTTAAGGTGCTATCAAGATTTCCCGCTGCTTCGGAATGGCCGACAGTTGAAACTGCGCCACCGCTTGGGCCAGCATTTGCGGCGCCGTTGTCGGCTCCACTGGCGCTTGGCCTAAAAAGGCGAGGGCTGCATTAAGGCTCGCCTGTGGATGCTGTTTATCGATAGCCTGCGCATGGTTTTGTTTCGACAGTTTAAATCCCGGCGTCAAACAGGCTAAGGGTAAATGCAACCACTGCGGCGCGCTTAGGCCAAAGGTTTGATACAGGCTTAATTGGCGACAACTGGCTTCGATTAAATCATAGCCCCGTACCACTTCGGTAATGCCTTGATAGGCATCATCCAGCACCACAGCCAGTTGATAGGCGTACAGGCCATCGCTGCGTTTGATAATAAAATCTTCCGCGGCAAAGGCATGGTCCACGACGACTTTTCCCATCAGGTTATCGCTAAATTCGGCGACTTGTTGTCGATTGACAATGCGGATCGCACCCGATTGATGCGGCGTGGTTAACTGATGGCAGCGACCATCGTAAATCCCGCCCATGGCTTGGATCTGTTTACGACTACACTGGCAAAAGTAGGCATTATCTTCGGCGAGTAACTCATCGAGTTTGGCTTGATAGGCCTCGGTGCGCGCACTCTGGTACAGCACAGTGTCATCCCATTCGAAACCGTATGCCTCTAAGGTACGTAAAATATCATCGGCTGCGCCCGCAACTTCCCGAGGTGGATCAATATCTTCAACCCGAATTAACCACTTTCCCCCTAATGAGCGTGCCCGCAGATAACTGCCAAGGGCGGCGATCAGTGAGCCAAAATGCAGTGCGCCCGAGGGCGAAGGGGCAAAACGGCCAACATAGGGTTGCAAAGTAGAAGTGTTGGAAGAGTGAGTCGCCATCATAGAAATTTGCAGGAATAACCAGTCAAAGTGGCTGTATTTTAGGGGGATACGAACAAAAAAGCGAAGTGAAACGAGAGGATGTTAATGCAAGACGCACAAACAAGTAGGCGGGGAAATCCCCGCCCGAGATGGCCGATTAACCCGCCATTTGCTTCTCTTTGATCTCTGCAAGCGTTTTACAGTCGATACATTGATCGGCCGTTGGACGCGCTTCGAGACGGCGAATACCGATTTCGATACCGCAGGTTTCACAGAAGCCAAAATCGTCTTCTTCGATTTTTTGCAGGGTTTTCTCGATCTTCTTGATCAGTTTACGTTCTCTGTCACGGGCACGCAGTTCGAGACTGAACTCTTCTTCTTGCGCTGCACGGTCTACAGGATCAGGAAAGTTTGCTGCTTCGTCCTGCATGTGACTCAGAGTACGGTCGACTTCCTCACGCAACTGATTGCGCCAAGCTTCAAGAATGATCTTGAAGTGACCCAGTTGCTTAGCGTTCATATACTCCTCACCCGGCTTTTCCTGGTAGGGACTTACACCTGCGATAGCGAGTACGCCAAGTTTTTTGGTGCCTTCAGGCATAACGCATCTCCTGTCATCATTTGCGTTGTAGGGCGTCCTTAAGAACGGCCGCTATCTATATCAGAATCTTCACATTGAGGCAAATTTTTCATTTCACCTTGGCAGAATTTTTTGATTGCCTTCGCTAATTGAAATGAAAATGCATTTTACTGAATCTTAACATCATACTCGGACTGGACAAGCGTGGGCTAGATGTATCTCACTCGCAGAAATCTCACAGCGATAAGCTAAGACTTCTACTCCCGATAAAACAGCCTTTTTCAACAGGTTAGCATATTCTGGGTCGATATGTGCCGCGGGGGCCACGCTGTGGATGTCTGTGTGCTGCACCACAAATAGCAAGACGGCTCTATGCCCAAGGCTGGCCATGTGCATTAATTCCCGCAGATGTTTTTGGCCGCGAAGACTCACCGCATCGGGGAAATAGCCTTGGCCATCCTCGAGCAAAGTACAACTTTTGACTTCAATATAACAGGCGGGTTTTTGAGCAGCCTGAAGCAAGATATCGATGCGGCTGTTTTCATCGCCGTACTTCACTTCGCGGCTTAAGCTGTCGTAGCCTGTAAGTTCGGTGATGACACCTTTATTAAGCGCTTCCTCGACTAGGGCGTTGGCATTGCCCGAATGGATGCCGATAAGGCCACCCGTTGGCGTGGTCATTAACTCCCATGTATGGGCATATTTACGTTTAGGATTATTAGAAGTCGAAAACCACACGGTTTCACCGGGGAACAGGCAATTACGCATTGAACCAGTATTGGGGCAATGCAGGGTGATTTCAGTGCCGTCTTCGAGTTGAACATCGGCGAGAAAACGTTTGTAGCGCTGGAGCAACTTTCCCGATTTCAGTGCTGGACTAAAGTGCATGCTATAACCTGTAGCGAGGTGATTTGGGCGCCCAAGACTAACAAATTTCGCAAATGTTTACAGATTTTACCTCGGTAACTTAGGCCGATGGCTTTCAGTCCTTGCCTGCTAGCAGTAAACTGCCGCCAACCCCGTTGTACTTTGTATACCCCAAAAGCCTGAGGATGCAGGAGCTCTCACCTCAAGTAGCATGGGTATAAGCGCAAGAACAAATTAAAATAAGGACCCCTCATGAGTGAACTTAAAGTGACTGAAGTGATGAGAGTTGAGTTAACCAAAGATACCCCTGCCGCCCATTGGGGCAAAGCCGATGTGACCTTCAATGCCGAAGGCGCATTAGTCCACTTAGGTGGTGGCGATGAGCTGCGTCAAATTCAAATGGCGGCGCGTAAGTTACGCAATCAAGGGATCAGCACTGTTGCCTTAGCGGGCGCTCTTTGGGATCTGAATAGCCAATGGGTCTTCGCCCAAGGTTTTGCCACAGCCAAGCCCGGTTACAAGATCCAATGGTGCGGCGATGAAGCTGTGCAAGCCGAGTTACAACGTCGCTTAGAAGTGGCGACATTTGCCCGTCAACTGATCAACGATACTCCTGAAAATCTGTCTCCGGTGAAACTGGCGCAGCAAGCAGCCAAATGGTTAGCCGATATCGGTGGCGCTAAGGTGAGCTACCGTATTATTGAAGGCGAAGCATTATTAGAAGAGCAGTGGATTGGGATCCATGCCGTAGGCCGTGGCAGTGAGCGTCCACCAGCGATGTTAGAGCTAGACTTTAACCCGTTGTCAGCCGATGCCCCAGTATCTGTTGCCTTAGTGGGTAAAGGGATTACCTTCGACTCTGGCGGTTACAGCATTAAAGCCTCTGAAGGCATGCTGGGGATGAAGTGCGATATGGGCGGCGCCGCCACTGTGACGGCCGCTTTAGGTTTAGCGATTAAATCGGGTCTGAACAAACGCGTTAAGTTATTCCTCTGCTGTGCTGAAAACCTGATTAGCGGCCGTGCCTATAAGCTGGGTGATATCCTCACCTACAAAAATGGCGTGACAGTTGAAGTGGTTAACACCGATGCTGAAGGGCGCTTAGTGCTGGCCGATGGTCTGCAAGCGGCTTCTGCGACGGGTGCTCCTTTTATTATCGACGCGGCAACCTTAACTGGCGCAGCTGTGATGGCGGTTGGCTCTAACTACAACGCGATTTTCTCGCCACAGACCGAAGTGTTACAACTGGCGCAGCAAAAAGCCTCGACAGTGGCCGAGCGTGTATGGCCATTGCCACTGGACCCTTGGCACAAAGACATGTGTCCATCGGCCTATGCTGACACCGCAAACAGTCGCCCTGTGAAAGGTGGTGGTGCTGGCGGCGCTTCTAATGCGGCGGGCTTCCTGTGGCGTTTCGTTTCGCCAGAAGCCAAGTGGTTACACGTGGATTTAGCGGCTGCCTTCGAAGATTCGGCTTCTGCACTCTGGGGCGCTGGCGCGACCACCCACGGCGTGCTGACCATCAGCGAGCTGATTAAAGGCTAAGTTTGCCTTTGCGACTGCAGCTTGCCTTTGCGGCTTAGCTTACGAGTAGCGCTTCTTATTGTATTAAAACCGCCTTCGGGCGGTTTTTTATTGCATAAAATTAAAGGGTGGGCAGTATGAGTCTTTATATGTTTATTTTATGATTCAGCGTATTAGCGGTTGGCTATGGTTATGGCCATAGCTAGGGCTAGGGCAATTTATCGGGATGACTATGCTAAGGATACGTAAGGCGACGCAATTAGATGCCAAGGCCTGCTGGGATATCCGCAATGCGGCGATTAATAAAGGCTGCGCCGGATTTTATTCTCAAGATGACTTACAGATTTGGACTCAGGGTGAATTGACTGAATCTTTTCGTCGTATGGTGGGCGCACATTTTTATGTGGCTGAAATCCTTAATGAAACAACCCAAGAACCGGCTGTGGTGGGCACCATCATGTTGGATGAACCCTATGCTCAAGTTGAGGCGCTGTTTGTCTCTCCCGAGGCGATGGGCTTAGGTGTTGGTAAGTCGTTACTGCAATTTATTGAAACAAAAGCGTTTAATCTCGGCCTTGCCCAATTGCGATTAGAGTCGACCTTAAATGCGGTCGAATTTTATCGCCGCTGTGGTTTTGGTGGTGAAGGCCTAGAGGAAGACGCCGTCTATTGCTCACCCCGCGGTATCGCCTTGGATTGTCGAGTGATGTACAAAAACTTAGGGCGCTTAACAGCTCGCAGTTAACTGGGCACAGATTGAAAATCTGGGGTGATAAAGCTTCGAAGGATTATTGAAGTTGAATGAACTGCTTAGACTTAATGCAAGATGGGTTGCTGGCACACCCAAGGGAATCAATAGATCAAGCATGGATGTGGAATTAACTACTACGACTAAAAGCTTTGATGGGGTTGCTGACATACTTGAGGGAATCAACAGATCAAGCATTTAGGTGGAATTAACTGCTAAGACTTAACGCAATATGGGGTTGCTGACATACTCAAGGGAATCAACAGATCAAGCGTGGATGTGGAATTAACAGCTAAGACTTAACGCAAGATGGGGTTGTTGGCACACCCAAGGGAATCAACAGATCAAGATAGATCAAGCGTGGATGTGGAATTAACTTCTAATACTTGTTTTGAAGGGTTGTTGGCACACCCAAGGGAATCAACAGATCAAGCATGGATGTGGAATTCACTTCTAATACTTGTTTTGAAGGGTTGTTGGCACACCCAAGGGAATCAACAGATCAAGATGGGGGAATTAACTCCCAAGAGTATGCCAACTATCGTTCTTTCGCCTGAAATCCCGATGCCAACAAGATTAACTTCAATGGCTTAAATCAAGCTTAATCTATTGCTCAAAAAGGCTTTATTTCATTAGCCTTTAGTCAAACGTTAACTCTATCTCAGTTCGCCTGCGGGCTATTAAGCTGCTGGCGTTTTTCCATTAAATCTTTAATCAAGGGTGTGAGGATCAGCTCCATTGCGAGGGACATTTTGCCGCCCGGCACCACTAAAGTGTTGACCCGTGACATAAAGGAGCCTTGGATCATGCTCAAATAATAGGGGAAGTCGACGTTGTTGATGCCGCGAAAACGGATCACCACAAAGCTTTCATCTAGGCTTGGAATATCTTTGGCGCTAAAAGGGTTAGAGGTATCTACCGTCGGCACCCGTTGGAAGTTGATATGGGTACGGGAAAACTGTGGCGTCATATGCTTAATATAATCGTCCATGCTGCGCACGATTGAGCCCATGACTTTTTCGCGGCTATGACCTCGCTCCGAGGTGTCACGAATGATCTTTTGGATCCACTCTAAGTTAACGATAGGCACCATGCCGATCAGTAAATCCACATGCTGGGCCACGTTGGCATCGCCCGTGACTACGCCACCATGTAAGCCTTCGTAATACAACATATCGGTGTTTTCAGGCAGTGGACGCCATTGAGTGAAGGTGCCCGGCATTTGGTTAAAAGGCACAGCCTCATCGAAGGTATGTAAATAGCTGCGGGTTTCGCCTTGGCCCGTGGCGCCGTAATCGCGAAAGCATTGCTCTAGGCGGGCAAAGTTATTGGCCTCGGGGCCAAAGTAACTCAGATTGCGATTCTCAGCCTGGGATTTACGGATCATCACTTCCATCTCTGCGCGGGTATAGTGATGAAAACTATCGCCTTCAACAAAGGCGGCATTAATCCCTAGCTGGCGAAAGATATGGCTAAAGGCGGTTGTAGTTGTGGTGGTTCCTGCGCCGGATGAGCCTGTAACTGCAATAATCGGATGTTTTGCTGACATTTTTTCTACCTAGCTAGGAACCTAAAGAGCCGCTCATTGGGAGCGATAAACCGTATAAGCTATTTATACGGCACAGGGATACTGGTGGTCAATCTTGCCGTTTTGCCACTTGGTCGGCGTGGCGAATGGCAAAGGATTCATCGTCCTCGCTGTATTCCAAGACGAGTTTGCCTTGTTTAAGTGCTTGTTGGCATTGCACTATTGCGGCTGATAGTTCTTGCTCATCTAGGCTAGTAAAACTACCATCCTCCACTTGGCCTAACAGATATTCGCGGATCAAATTGGCTAACGTCTCTTTGGGAAGCTGGAGTAAAGCATCGTAGGGGATAAGCATTAGGGTTCCTTAAGGTGCCGATGAAGCATCATTGGCGAGTAAAAAGTCTAAAATGCGCCGCTCTAGATAATAGAGCGGCTTCCAAGGTGTACCGCCCTCAATAAAACCGACATGGCCGCCATGGGCGTGTAACTCATATTCCACATGCTCGGAAAGCTGGTTGGGATGTGGGATAACAGCATCCGTCATAAAGGGATCGTCCTTGGCGTGTAATATCAGCGTTGGCTTAGTGATGCACTTGATAAAGGGGAGACCACTGGCGCGGGCGTAGTAATCTTCAACGCCCAAAAATCCATGGAGTGGTGCGGTGACTTTATCGTCAAAGTCATAAAAAGTATTGAGATTAGCAACTTGCATAGGGCTCAATGCCATCACGCCTGCAAGATCGGGGTCAGCAAGCTTTTGATTGACCTTATGTTGTAACTGTTTGATTAAATGGCTTTGATAAACCTTGGAAAAACCATTTTCTAAGCGTTTGGCACAGGCCGATAATTGCAGCGGCGCCGACACAACCACGGCGCGACTCAACAGGCTATGCTCTTGATATTCGCCTTGATATTTGGTCAGCACATTGCCGCCTAAGCTGTAACCCACTGCTAATAAAGGTGATTGCGGGTACGTTTGTTGTAGCTGGCTTAGGCTAAACTGCAGGTCGTCGGTATCGCCACTGTGGTAGCTACGGGCGAGGCGATTGGTTTCCCCTGAGCAGCTTCTGTGGTGGTGAACCACAGCCGCTAATCCTTGCTCTTTACAGGCTTGCAGAATGCGTCTGGCATAATGGGACTGGGCACTGCCCTCTAACCCATGAATGATGACCACAATGGGTTTGCCGACTTGGGGCTTTGCTTGCCAATCTAAATCGATAAAATCGCCGTCGGGAAGCTCGAGTCGTTGTCGCTCAAGCACAGGTTTGGCCACTTTAGTGAAAACGGGCAGAATAGTTTGTACATGGGGACTTTTGGCCCACCAAGGCGGATTAAAAACGTTTGGCATGGGATCTTATCTTGATATCAACTATTGCTGAAAATTAAAACGTGTGTTTAATTTAGATTCGCGGTCATTGTAGCACAATAATTTAACACTTAGCGTCTTGGGGAGACATAGATGAATAGACGTACCTTTTTACTGGGCGCGTTTGCCGGTACGGCGGCGATTGCCTTGGGGGTAAATCTCTACTCTCCCGAATTCAGCCTCCCCGATGAAGGCGAAGGAAAAGACTATCGTTTGTTATTCGGAGTGTTGCTACCTGTGATGCTCGATGGGGCCTTGCCCGATGTGGCAACCCATAAGTTGGCGGCGCAGAATCGTACCTTAGATGCCATTAAGCATTCGATTGATGTCTTGCCCGACGAGCAGCAGGCAGAGCTGTTCGAACTGCTGGATATGCTGGAAAATCGTCTCGGTTTACTGCTTCTTACCTCAAGTATGACGCCACTCTTGATGCGTTCACCCAGCGACTTAACGCAAATGTTGGAAACTTGGCGCCACAGCTACTTTGCGTTATTGCAAACGGCTTATTTAGGCCTGCGGGAATTAGTGATGGCCAGTTATTACGCCTGTCCCGAGCATTGGAGCCGACTTCACTACGCCAAGCCTGAATTGTTCAAATAGGCTGAATTTATAATAATAACAATAATGTAAGAATGGAGTATTCCAAGTGGCAATCATAGATCCCATAGTGACAGGCTTAAATTCCGGATGGTTACATACCGACGCCAGTCAACTGCAAGAGAACCAGCAATTTGAAGCCGATGTGGTGATTGTGGGCACGGGCGCAGGCGGCGGTGTGGCGGCGGAGATCCTCAGCCAAGCTGGACTCAGTGTGATCATGATTGAAGCGGGGCCGCTTAAATCCTCCAGCGACTTTAATATGGAGGAGCGGGTCGCTTACCCTAATTTGTATCAACAGGCGGCCGCGATGAAAACCGCCGATAAGGCGATTGGTATTTTTCAAGGTCGTGCCGTGGGCGGCTCGACCACCATCAATTGGACCACCTCGATTCGTACCCCGAAGGAAGCCTTAGCCTTTTGGGCGCAGCATAAATCCGTTGCGGGTCTCGACCCCGACGCTCTGGCCCCTTGGTTCGAGCAGATGGAGCAGCGGCTCAATATTCACGAATGGAATTATGAACCTAACCGCAATAATGGCGCGCTTAAGCAAGGCTGCATCAACTTAGGTTGGGATTACACCGTCATTAAGCGTAACGTGGCGGGCTGCTGGAATACTGGTTATTGCGGCATGGGTTGCCCAGTTAATGCCAAGCAGTCGATGTTAGTGACTACGATTCCGACTGCATTAGAGAAGGGCGCGCAGCTTTTTAGCCGTGCCAAAGTCGTTAAGATTGAACATCATAATGGCCAAGTGTTTGCCCTCAAGGCGCAGGCGCTCGATGTTAATTTACGGCCGACGTCGGTCGAGCTGTTATTCAAAGCCAAACACTATATTTTAAGCGCAGGCGCTATCCACACGCCGACCTTAATGATGCGCTCCGAGGTGCCCGATCCCTATCAGCTGTTGGGCAAGCGTACCTTTTTACATCCTACAGTGCTCTCGGGGGGCATCTTTGCCGATGCGATTAATGCCCACAGCGGTGCACCACAATCTATCTATTCCGATGAATTTGTTTGGAAAAACGGTGCCGATGGCGAGTTAGGCTACAAGCTTGAGGTGCCGCCTGTGCATCCGATTTTGATCGCCTCTAAAACCTTAGGTTACGGCGCCAGCCACGCCGAATTGATGGCGCAATTTAATCAGCTACAGGTCACTATCGCCTTGATCCGCGATGGCTATCATCCCGATAGCCAAGGTGGGCAAGTGCATCTCACCTCGATGGGCTTTGCCTTGGATTATCCGCTCACCGAGGCCTTTTGGCGTGCGGCGCGGCGGGCGTATGCCAGCATGGCCGAATTGCAATTCTCGGCGGGAGCATTAAAAGTACTGCCCATCAGTGATGGCATGCCGTATCTGTCATCATGGAAGGAGGCTAAAGAGAGCATTGCGCAAATGGATTTAGCGCCGCTGCGGACAATCGTCGCCTCGGCGCACGTGATGGGCGGTTGCCCCTTTGGTGAGGATGAAAAGCTCTCTATGGTGAATAGCTATGGTCAGTCACATTATCTGGATAATCTGTCGGTGATGGACGGTTCTATCTTCCCGACCAGCCTCGGGGCCAATCCGCAGCTGTCGATTTATGGCATTACCGCGCGCAATGCCACCGCATTGGCGCAAAAGCTGACCGATGGCCGAGAGCCGCAATAGCGTGGAGCCTGTATGCAATCTATAGCATCCTTGGAGGGCGGCTGTTTATGTGGGGCGATTCGTTATCGGATTGAGGGCAAGCCCTTCGATGCCGATTATTGCCATTGTCGCATGTGCCAAAAAAGCATTGGTGCCGTGTTTGGCGCCTGGATGGATTTTAAGCTGCATCAGGTGACTTGGGTTAAGGGGCGAGTGACAGAGTTTGCTTCATCAGAATACGTGAGACGCGGTTTTTGTGCCCATTGCGGCTGCTCGCTGACCTACAGGCACACTGAGTATCCCGACTATCTCACCCTGACAATTGCAAGCTTAGATGATCCTGAACTGGTGCAGCCTAATTACCATATTTATACCGATGAGCAACCAAGTTGGCTCAATATTGAGGATTACTGCCAGCGTTATCCTCAGGCTCGGACTAAGTAAGATAAGGTTTGGTCTATTAAGGCGCGATAAAATTCAGCGAATTTACATCGGCTGCGGATAGGCCAAACAGGGTCAGGTAACTCACCAGATTGGTTTGTGCGCCAGTTGGCGATAACCCATTGACGGCATTTAGAATCGTGCGCTGCGCCTTACGTTCCATCATCAGCTCAACATCGAGCATCTGCTGATACTCTTCCTCATTCAGGCTTGCCTTGGCGAGGCGGCGCAGACGGCGATAGGGCGTGAGAAACTTTTCATCCCAATCCCAAACCGCATTCACTAGCTGCTGCCACTGCTCGGCCGAATATTCCCGTGGGCCCGCCACATCACTGGTGAGATCTAAATACTGCGCCAGCAGTAAGAGATTCACATTCACTTGGCAGTTATCCTGTAGCTCGAGGCAAAGCTGCTTATTTTGCCCGTAGCTCATATCACACCAATGCCAAATTTGACTGTCTAACGGGGTTGCATCCGACATACTGTTTCCTTGTACGTTAGGCGATTAAGAGCCAATTACTGGCCCATCAGCTCAAGTTCCATTGAATCAATTTCTTCTTGCAGCTCAAGCCATTGCATTTCACTTTCTTCCAGCGTTTGTGTCAAGCTGGTGCGCTCACTGAGTACCGACGTGAGTTTGGCTTTATTGTCCTGATCGTAAAGCTCGCTATCGGCCAGTAGATGCTCCAACTCGGCGAGGCGTTCACTGAGCTTTTGCTGATCGGTTTCAAGCTTCGCCTGCTTACGTTTAAGTGGCGACACCTTTTGGCGTAGCTCTGCCTCTAACCGCTTTTGCTGTTTCTTATCGACGGCGGGTTTTGCATCGTCACCGTTAACGGTGGAATTCGCACTGGCGGCCTTAGCGGCATCGAGTAACCATTGGTGGTAATCCTCTAAATCACCATCGAAGGCCTGCACTTGGCCTTGGTCAACCAGATAGTAATCGCTACAGGTTAAGCGCAGTAAGTGACGGTCGTGCGATACGATAACCATTGCGCCTTCAAAGGTTTGCAATGCCATAGTAAGCGCATGGCGCATCTCTAGATCTAAGTGGTTGGTTGGTTCGTCGAGCAGTAATAGGTTAGGGCGCTGCCACACTAATAAGGCCAATACTAAACGCGCTTTCTCGCCACCCGAGAACGGGCGCACCGGCGAGAGCGCCATATCGCCATGGAAGCCAAAACCACCGAGGAAGTTACGTAATTCCTGCTCACGGGCATTTGGCGCGAGGCGCACCAGATGTTGCAGCGGCGTATCGTCTAAGCGTAAAAATTCGATTTGATGCTGGGCAAAGTAACCGATATTCAGGCCGGGATTGGGCTCATACAATCCGGTCATCGGTGACAGTTGTCCCGATAACAGTTTGATTAATGTCGATTTACCCGCGCCGTTGCGGCCTAAGAGGCCAATACGGGCGCCGGGGACTAAGTTCAAATGCACTTTGCTGAGGATTTGCTTATCGCCATAACCTACCGCCACTTGCTCCATTTTAATCAATGGATTGGGTAGGGCTTCTGGCGAGCGAAACTCCATATAAAACGGGCTATCGGCCTGGGATGGCAACAGCTCAGTCATCCGCTCCAGCGCCTTTAAGCGGCTCTGCGCTTGCTTGGCTTTACTGGCCTTGTAGCGGAAGCGGTCAACGAAGGACTGCATGTGCGCCCGTTCTTTTTGCTGGCGCTCATAGGCGACCTGTTGCTGCGCCATACGTTCGGCACGGATGCGCTCAAAGGCACTGTAGTTGCCTTTGTAATAATTGAGTTTTTGATTCTCGACATGGACGATTTCATCGACAATCTCGTCGATAAAATCCCTATCGTGGCTGATTAAAATCAGCGTGCCTTGATAGGACTTAATCCACCCTTCGAGCCAGTACATGGTATCTAAGTCTAAGTGGTTGGTCGGTTCGTCGAGCAGCAGTAAGTCGGAGCGGCACAGCAGTGCTTGGGCAAGGTTGAGGCGCATCCGCCAACCACCCGAAAAGCTTTTCACAGGGTTATTTTGCTCGGCTTCGCTAAAGCCTAAACCTGCCAGCAAGGCTCCTGCGCGGGCGCGAATGGCGTAGCCGCCAATGGCGTCGATTTTACCGTGCAAGGTGGCAATGGCGTGGCCATCATTGTGTTCTTGCGCGATATGCAAGTCGGCCTCAAGCTGGCGATATTCTTTATCACCATCAAGCACATACTCAAGTGCAGAGACTTCCAGCGCGGGCGTTTCTTGAGCTACGGTGGCGATTTGCCAACCCGAAGGCATACTAAACTCGCCTTTGTCTAAGCTCAGGTGACCCATAATTAATGCCAGCAGTGAGGACTTACCCGTGCCATTGGCGCCGACTAGGCCGACCTTATGGCCGGGATAGATGGTCAAAGAGGCTTCGTCGAGCAGGGTTTTGCTGCCACGGATTAATTGCGCTTGGTTGATGCTGATCATTAACTACAACTTGGTCATATCATGAATGAGTAAGGGCTGTGATGATAACGTACAAGCTGATGGCAAACCACAACTTAGGCCGAGTTGCTGAGGATTTCTTACACTTTTTACAGCATCTTTTTGGCGAATGTTGCGGCGGCTTTTAGGGCGTTCTTAGGATGAGAGGCAAAGCGAGTGCACGGCCGATTTGGCAAATCCTTCTTGAGTGAATCCCGCAAGATGCTAACGCCTGCTCATATCTTATGGCATCACAACTTGGTTTAAAGGCTGGCAATAGCTGGGCACTGTGGCAAAATAGCGGCCAATTTCAGGCTCACGCTTTGGGTTTCTCAAGCGAAGCGGAGTCATCTTCTGATCCAACTGAGCTGGTCTGTGCATTAAAGGTATTAGCATGACAACCAAAATCAAAAAGCGCTTCGTAGCTGGCGCAAAATGCCCAAAATGTGGCGCCAAGGACAGCATTCTACTGTTTAAAGAAAACGGTATCGAAACCGTAGAATGCACCGACTGTGATTACCGCGAACAACAAACCGATGTCAAAGTCACCGAAAAAGCCACAGGTGCCGTGATTGGGGTGTTTAAGCCTGACTAGGCTTGGTTTTGCTTTGCTTGTTAGTTTTAAAGCTAGAGTCTAAAAAATTCATCAGTGTGCAGTGTCGATTGGCAATATTACTCCAGTGACACGCCATAAACTCATCCTTGAGGGCTCGACGGTGGCATCCATGTCACCGACGGTCACTTCCGTAAAAATTGCCAATGCTAACTAGCCTTCTCGCTGCTCGTTCTACTAAAAGCTATTTGCCCAAAACTTGCTATCACTAGTTTATTCATTTGGGATTTTACGAACGAGTTGACCTACAAAATCTCATCTATTAGCCCCCATTTTTCTCGCTTCGCATCAACAGCCCAAATCTGGATAGGTATAAAGTCATATCCTAAAACGTTTGTTATTAAGTGTGTTTAAAACAATATCCGTGCGCGCCATAACAATATACATAATTTAAAGTTATTAAAAAATCAGATAGATATATGACGCAACACTTATGTCATAGATTTGGGAAACACGCAGGTGCGTTTTTCTAGATGGTGAATTCGGCAGAAAGCTGATAACTTCTTTGCATACAGATAGTTAACTGTGCGCGTTTTTACTGGTCCAACGAGGAAAACACGCATGCGCACGAATAAAATGTTGTGCCTTAAGGAGATCCCATGGAATTCAGTTATGAAGTAACAGGCCATATTGACAAAGAATTAATCGTAGAGCTTGAAGAAGTGCTCGTGAGCCATATAGGCACTGATAACTTTCAAGAGGTAAGCCCCTGTCACTCTGGATCCGTCTTAGTTAATTTGAATGTCGATGGCCCTTTCCTGAACCAGCTAGCTGGAAATGCGAAATGTTCATGTGGAAGGCCGTTGGTTTCCATTACTGGTACTTCTGATATGAAATCGCTAAATATCCACATTGTGGAAAAGGCATAACAAACAAATTTTATCGCCAGCAAAATACGCTGGCTGTGACGTCAACCCGCTGCGCGGCTTTCCGCGCTAAATTTGGGCGTTAGGTGCTTATGGGATAAATGAGAATGAAGAAAGAAATCTTGCCTTTATTTGAGTTTGGCGTATGGAATCGGTTGGAGACCGTTCGGGAGCAAGAGCTCATTCTTCTTAAAGGGCATTTGATTCTAGATGTAGCCTTAACTGAATTATATGGTGATAAGTTAAGCTTCTATGGAAAAGCCAACAAGTTATCTCAGAACGAAGAGTGTCAAATTTGCTCACAGATGTTGCTCGAAATAAACTCGATTCGAAACAAATTGGCGCATGAGTTCTTTTTTGATGCTATCGAGTCTGGTTTATTAGAATGGGCTGAAGGTGTGCTTGCAAAGATAGAGTTCACTAAATATTCAAAAATGAACAATAGAACCAAAATAATTCATGCTTTTTCTGCATTAGCTAGGGAAACTTTATCATTTAAGTTCAATATGCCCAATTAGAACGCACCTAACAAACGCCTCAAGAGGGACTGTCAACGCGTGGCGTTTCCAGTCCCATTGAGCCGCGGTGGTTTCGGTTGTTGTGTTTGAGTTTAGTTGTATGCGTTGCCAGCACCTTAGGCAGCGTTAAATTTACAAGTTACGCTAATGTCAAAGGTGAGCCATGGTAATTAGCGAGACGACCGTCCGCCCCATGGCCACTTTTTTGCATCCATGCCATCGCGGCATTCGTGAATCCATTCACATCAGACTGGGCGGCCCTGCATTCACGGTCTGACTTGAACAACCTCCTTGCTTAAAGGCCAGTTCGCCATCCATAGCTCTCGTTCATAGGTTCAGCAACCCTAGGTTTCCATTCACCGTGTCGGTGAGTGAACATCATGGCAAGCCTGCATGAGTGGTTATCAGCAAGCTACCGTTCCATTTTTTCGAATGTTTAGACCGTGATTTCGCGTTATTCTTTTGCAAATTTCCTTGTTATTCTGCCTCCATCAGCATTGCCACTGTTTCACGCAGTCACTTCTAACATCAAGTGATCGTGAGTGCACGGGCTAATGCCTTACGAGTTAGGAGCATAAAATGAAAGTCTTAGGTCAGTTTTCTGCTAAACCTGCGATGGATGGCGACGGGGTGAATATTCGTCGTGTGGCGGACTTTATCACGACCCATTTTGATCCGTTTTTGATGATGGATGAGATTAAATCCGATGATAAACAGGATTTTATTGGTGGCTTTCCGCCGCATCCGCACCGTGGAATGGAGACCTTTACCTACATCCGTAAGGGTGGCTTTGAGCATCGCGATCAGATGGGTAACGTCAAAGCGATTCGTGCTGGCGATGTGCAGTGGATGAGCACGGGTTACGGTGTGGTGCATTCCGAAATGCCGCTGGCCGATGCGCTTAATGGTCTGCATGGCTTCCAAATTTGGGTCAATATGCCTGCTAAGGACAAACTGCGCCCCGCGACGTATCAGGATACGGCTTCAACCCCTAGCGTTGAAACCAAGAACGACACGGGCGCCACCCTTAAAGCCTTGGCGGGGGATTGGGCTTTTGCGGGTAAGAGCGCGATCAGTGCCACCATTCAAGGATTAGCGGGCGAGGCGGCGATTGCCGACTTGATGATTAACGCCAATGGTGAGGCGCAGCTCGATTTATCTAAGCATGAGTTTGCCGCCCTCTATCTTTACCAAGGTGGCTTGAGTAAGGGCGAAGGCTCACAGTGGTCATTCAATGAAGGCCAGTTTTTAGTGCTCGATAGCCAAACGCCATTGCAGCTCAAGGCCGATGAACGCGGTGCGGGCATGCTAGTGTTTGTGGGTAAACCGATCCGCGAAAAAATCGTCCAAATGGGGCCGTTTGTGATGAACACCCAAGCGGAAATTCAGCAGGCGATTCGCGATTATCAAGAGGGCCGCTTTGGCAGTATCGCCTAAGTCTCGATTGGGTTAAATCTTGACTCCTGACTTGAAAACACCGCTATTACAAAGCTTGTTTTTCCGTAAGTCACATCCACTAAGCCCTGCCAACGCAGGGCTTTTTGTTAGCGCGCTTCTTATCTATCAGAGACTTCAACGCAGGCAATTAAGCTTACTTGGGTAGTTAAGCGAAAGACATCAGGAAAAGAGCGCGCTTTATTGCTACAATAGCCGAGCTTTGGATGGTGCGGATAAAACTGAGCACGGCAAGTTGCCGACTTAGCCTTATAGCGTGACTGGCATGGCCTATTTAAAGGGCTAGTTTAAAGGGCTAGTTTAAAGGGCTAAGTTAAAGACTTTAGCTAAGGTTAACCGCCAGAAATAAAGGCCTAGCAAATGGCTAAACGCCCCAAAGCGATAAGCGTATTTAATCAGTAACACAATGCAATTTCAGTGACTTGCCTGAGTTTAAGCCAGCGCGGGTTACCCACCACAGGATATTCGCCTTGAGCAATTCAGACACTCAGCCTTCAATGGCTTTCTCGACTCTTAAGCTAAAACCCGAACTGCTTGAGAACCTTACCACTATGGGCTATCACGAAATGACGCCAATTCAGGCGCAGAGTCTGCCAGCCATTTTAGCGGGCGAGGATGTGATTGGTCAGGGTAAGACGGGGTCGGGTAAAACGGCGGCCTTCGGGCTAGGTCTGCTGAACAAGTTAGATGTGAAGCGTTTTCGCATTCAAACCTTAGTGCTGTGTCCGACCCGTGAACTGGCCGACCAAGTGGCGCAGGAGATCCGCACACTGGCGCGTGGTATCCACAACGTAAAAGTGCTCACCCTCTGCGGCGGCGTGCCTATGGGGCCGCAAATCGGTTCGCTCGAGCATGGCGCCCACATTATCGTCGGTACGCCGGGGCGGATTGTTGACCACTTAGAGCGGAACCGTTTAGACCTAAGTAACCTCAATATGCTCGTACTGGACGAAGCCGACCGTATGTTAGAAATGGGCTTCCAACCCCAGCTCGATGCGATTATCGAGCAGTCGCCACGCGAGCGCCAAACCCTGCTGTTTAGTGCAACCTTCCCCGAGCAGATTCAGTCGATTGCCAAGCAAATTATGTACGACCCTGTGATGGTGAAAGTGGCCGTAACCCACGAAAAGAGCACCATTGAGCAGCATTTCTACCACTTGGATGACGACAAGGCGCGCATGCAGGCGCTGCAATTATTGCTGCTGGATCGTAAGCCAGAGAGTGCGGTGGTGTTTTGTAATACCAAGCGCGAAACCCAAAAAGTGGCCGATGAACTGAGCGATGCAGGCTTTAGCGTTATCGCCCTGCACGGCGATTTAGAGCAGCGTGACCGGGATGAAACCCTGCTGCAATTTGCTAACAAGAGTGCCTGTGTGTTGGTCGCAACCGATGTGGCTGCCCGTGGCCTCGATATCGACGCACTGGACGCGGTATTTAACTACCATGTGGCCTATGATACCGAAGTGCATATTCACCGTATTGGCCGTACCGGCCGTGCGGGCAGTAAGGGCGCGGCTTTTACCTTCTTTAACGATCAAGATGGCTACAAAATTGCGTTATTAGAAGAGTACTTAGAGCGAGATATTCAGAGCGAAGCCTTACCATCATTAAGTTTGCTGGGTACTGCGCCCAATGCGCCAACCATGATCACCCTGCAAATCGATGGCGGTAAAAAAGAGAAGCTTCGCCCCGGCGATATCCTCGGCGCCCTCACTGGGGAGAATGGTATCGAAGGCTCGCAGGTCGGCAAAATCCTTGTGACCGATTATCGCGCCTATGTGGCGGTGAATCGTAAAGTCGCTAAAAAGGCGCTGAGTAAAATCACCAGCGGCCGCATTAAAGGCAAGTCCTACCGCGCGTGGTTAATGAAATAACCCGCAGTTAAGTGATTAAAAAGCGAAGCCAAATGGCTTCGCTTGTTGCTTTATGGCCTAGGGCTAGAAGTTATAGGTGACGCCCAGCATCAGGTTGCGCCCCATTAACGGCGCATAATCCTTGAGTAGGGAAGTATGAGGGCGGGCCTCCTGATTGAGCAGGTTGGTGCCTTTGAGATAAACCAAAATATCGCCGCTTGAGGTATACCAGCGATAAGTTGCGGCGGCGTTCACTAGGGCATAGCCTGCGGTTTCGGTCTCATTGTCGGCGGTGTCGGTTTGGCGGGCATAGCCAATGGCGCCTAACTCTGCGTGCCACTGCTGCAGATCGAAGTTTACTGTCGAGCCGACACGCATTGGCGATATTTGCGGTAAGTTACCGCCATCAACGAGTTTGCCGCGGGTGTAATCGCTAAAGAGCCCGAGTGACCAGAGATCATTAAATGGAATCGTTGCCTGCGCCTCGATGGAGTAAAGATCCGCATCGTCTTGAGTATATTGATAAACCGGCATGTCGCCCTCTTCATCGCTGTTGACCAGATCCGAGGCAATCAGTCCAGTGTTGCGCTCATAGTAGAAGTTATTGACTCGGTTATAGGCGAAGCTGAGTGAACCTGTCCATGCGCCGTCCAGCTTACGCAGCGTGAGGTCGATATTGTTGGCGACTTCCTTATCGTTACTGCCGCTGTTGGCGACAATTTGGCCATTCTCTAGGCTAAATTGCGACCCTAACTCAAAGCTTTGAGTGGCATCGTGTGGCCCGTAGCTGTAAAGCTCTTCGGCAGTGGCCGAGCGTTCGGCGCGGGTGAGTGATAGGCCAAGATTATAGGAAGGGGCGAAGTCCCACACTACGCCCGCCGACAACGTCACATTATTATCAGTTAAATCATTAGGTTGATACTCTTGTTCACCATTAAGCGTGTCGAGCTGCATACTATCGGGCGCGAGGCGGTAATGCTCGAGGCGACCGCCGAGTTCAAAGCGAAAATCCCCCAGCTTACGTTCTTGCACGATAAAGGCGGCGAGAGTGTCCGTTTTACTGTCGGGAGTCAGTGCTTCGTCGCCTTCTACCGCAAAGTCGCGGTGCACCGCATGCAGCCCCAGAGTGCCTTGCCATTCGCCCCAAGGATGATTGTTTAGGCTTAAACGTGCTTCGCTCTGCTTGTTGAAAAAGGTGGTGCCAGCAACGCCATCTTCTTCCTCTGCGTGTTGATAATCGCTATAGGCTGCGTCGAATTTTAACTTACTAAAACCAGCAAAGGGGTCGAGTAGCCCGCTATGTAATTGCCAAGCGGTTTTCTGTAAGTCGATGGTGATATTGGGAGCATCGGCCTCACCACGGCTGGGGATGCCGTAGTTGGATTCGGTGCGCGCGCCGGAGACGCTAACAAAACCCGAATCTCCCGTATAACCAACGCCTGCGGCGTAATCATCGAGTTTGAGTTGGCTATTGGCTAAGGTGCCGTGGGTGCTCGGCATATCGGCAATGGCATTACCGGGAATATCGACATCTTCGGTTTTTCTGTGGGTGCCATCCAGATGCCAGTTAAACTGCCCATTACCGCCGTTGAGTTCGCCATTATAGGTTTGGCCATTATTGGCGCTGTCATAGCGAGCGCCAAAGTGCCCAGTCACTTCATCGACTGGGGTTTCGCTATAGCGGGTATCGACCACATTGACGACACCGCCGATGGCGCCATTGCCATAGAGTAGGGTGCCCGGACCGCGAAGAATTTCAATCTGCTGCGCCGAGGTGGCCTCGGAGGTCACGGCATGGTCCGCCGATACGGTAGAGGCATCGCCAACTGACAGGCCATTTTCAAGCACTTGTACTCTGGGGCCACCCATGCCGCGGATAATCGGCCGACTGGCGCCCGCACCAAAGTGAGAGGCCTGTACGCCGGGGAGTTTTTCTAAGGTGTCGCCCAAGGTGGGTTCGGTGTTGAGCTTGAGTTGATCCTCGGTCAACACGCTGATGGGCGTGGTGCTTTCGAGGGCCGAACGGGCGAGGGGCGATGCGGTTACCACGATATTTTCCATCGGGGTTTGGCTCAGCGCCACATCTTGAATAAGTACCGCCGTCGTTGAGCTAATCTCTTGATCGCTATGTTTAAAATTCGCATGGCTCACATGTAGATGCAGGTGACTATTATCGGCAATCTTGAGTTGATACTGGCCTTGGGCATCCGTGGTCGTGCTGTTACCGCCGTCAACACTGACGCGGGCATTGGCGAGCGCGTTACCTTGTTGATCAGTGACTTGGCCTTGAAGCTCTGCGGCCATAGCCGATGAACACACGCTCGCGACCGCAAGCGCTATTGAAGATAGTGCAAGTTTCATTGTGCCTTTCCTTGTAGATAAGCAAAAAATTAATTTTTAAGTTTTTGAATTTGCTTTCTAAAAGGGAGGGGCGCGCGCATCAACATGGCGAATGTGGGCTAAGCTGGGGGCTTGATAGGTGGCAGTGGCGCGATGATCGGCGTGTTGCAAATCCAGCGGTAGCACGGGCATAGATGCCGGACTTGCACTGGTATCATGGCCAAAATCGCAGACAATACAATGGGTGTGTTCATGTTCCAGACTGTGTTCGGTGTAATGGGTCAGCGCAAAGCACTGGGTAACCAGTAGCCATACACTGAGCAGCAACCAAGGCCACTTTTTATGAGTCCGAAATTGATGATAAGCCATTATTGTTATTGGTTAAGGTTCAGCCGTTAGTCTTATCGGGAAGCGCATATCCCTGTTGAAATAAGCTAAAGCTTGCGCCTGCGTCAGGCAACCTGAGTCGCTGATGTAAGCCAATTCGCTTTAGCCTTATCTAATCCACAGACTGACCTTAATTGATTTACATTGACCGAGTCTAGTTAACTTTTAGTTATAAAACTGGTTCAGTGGCAATCTAAGGTAAAAATCGCTTGCTGGCAGTGGCGGCACTTAAACTTGTAGATGGCCGGATTGCCACCTTTTCGATAACCACTCAAGATTTTTTGCCAAAAGCCCGAGTCGAGCATGTGCTCTGATAAAAATCCTTCCAATGCTTCGCCCTGCAAGGCTTGTAAATCAGTGAGTTCGGCATCGCCATGAAACTCGCAGGCATCATTACAGTGGGATTGCCAGACTTCCTGTTGCCATGAGACATACCCCGGCGTTCTTTCCGCCACTTCCTTCACGATGGCGAGATCCAGCCCCGCGTCGAGTAGCGGATAATCGTCGACAAAATGGCCATTAAATTTGTCTGCGGCGCTGCCATCGGCAACGCACCAAGGGCAAATCGCTTCAACATTGTCCCTGCAATACATTCCTGAGCTGCTGATAAATCCCCGTGCTTGGCCGCAGCATTCGCAGGTCGCATCGCTTGCGATCACTGCGCCAGTATCGAGGGGATGAGGGTGATAAGTAAACTGAGGGAAATCCATTTCAACTCCTAAGTGAAGAATAACGCGATTAAATAGCCAAGCTGATTATCATTGAGCTGCGTGGTTGATTCAATAGTTTATTCAATGAGATAAGCACTTTGCTGGTACTCGCAGCATCACTTAGTTAACGCTTATTGTGTTTTTTACTTGGCTATCGGCTTGGTCTTTACACTGTTATTGGCATCTTTTGGCCATGGGATGATTAGGGTTTAATTGCAATAAATCCCAACGGTTGCCATAGAGGTCCTCGAACACGGCAACGGTGCCGTAATCCTGCTCCTGCGGCTTACGAATAAAGCGGATCCCAATGGACTGCATATAGTGATAATCGCGCCAAAAATCATCGGTATTTAAGAACAGGAACACCCGGCCGCCAGCCTGATTACCTATAAAAGGTGCTTGCTCCGGCTTAGAGGCCTTGGCTAACAATAAGGCGGTGCCACTGGAATTGGGTGGGGCTACCACGACCCAACGCTTATCTTGCTCGGGTTGATAGCTGTCTTCAATCAATTCGAATTTGAGTTTATTGACATAAAAATCAATCGCCTCATCGTAATCTCTTACGACGAGCGCGATATGGACAATGGCCTGTTTCATTTTGGGTGCTCGACTTTTGCTGCCTTATAAACCGCTATTGTATGGCTATCGCTGCGGTTAGGGTACCGCTCTGATAGACAATCAATTTGTGACTCAAGTGAGTGGCACTTTGGCCACTCACTTTAGAGGCTTATTTAAAAACGCAATGTAACAGCTCATTGTTAGCGCTCTCTTTTTAGAGCAAAGAGCTAAGGGCAGGGCAATCTAAATTGATCTGAGAGGGTATTTAGACGGCTGAGTAACTCGGGGGAGAGGCTGACCTTTAAGCTGTCGATATTCTCTTTCAGCTGGTATAAATCGGTGGCGCCAATGATGTTTGAGCCAACAAATTTACGCGAGTTAACAAAGGCTAACGCCATTTGCGCGGGCGAGAGATTAAACTCGCGGGCTAAGTCTACGTAGGCAGCGGTGGCATCGAGTGCCATTTGCGAGCCTGTGTAACGGGCGAAGCGTTTAAACAGGGTTAAGCGCGCGCCTTCTGGCCATTGGTTATTGCAATATTTGCCGCTCAAGGCACCAAAGGCCAAGGGCGAGTAGGCCAGCAGTGGTAACTCTTCGCGGTGGCTGATTTCACTCATGCCGACCTCAAAGCTGCGGTTGAGCAGGTTATAGGGGTTTTGCACTGTCACAATGCGCGGCAGACCATGTTTTTCCGCCAGTTGCAGGTACTTCATCAGTCCCCAAGGGGTTTCGTTCGACACACCGATATAGCGCACTTTACCTTGGCGAATGACTTCAGCGAGGGCTTCAAGGGTTTCGAGGATTGGCGTTTGCTGCTCAATCTCTTGCTCGTCGTAAAATAATTCCCCGAAGAAGTTGGTATTGCGATCCGGCCAATGTACTTGGTAGAGATCGATAGTATCGATTTGTAGGCGTTCGAGTGAGGCATCGACCGCTTGATGGATGTTGTTCCAGTCCAGCGCCATGTTTTTGCGAATATAGTCACTCTTGCCACCCGGTGCGGCAATCTTAGTGGCGATCACTAGGTCATCACGGTTGCCACGGGCTTTAATGTATTGGCCCAAAATGCGCTCGGTTTCCCCTTGGGTTTCCGGCTTGGGCGGCACAGGGTACATTTCCGCAGTGTCAATAAAGTTGATGCCACTGCCGATGGCGTAGTCTAGCTGTGCGAAGGCCTCGGCTTGGGTATTTTGTTCACCCCAAGTCATAGTGCCTAAACAGATTTTGCTCACCTCGAGATTAGAATGCGGTATGCGTCTGTATTCCATCTATTTCTCCTACGGAAACTATCTTAGTCCGAGGCTATCAAGCTTTTGCTGTAAAGCAAAGGTTAATAGGGCGTCAAACATTTTACTGCAGTAAAAATAACCAATGCTCAAAAGTCGGGAACCGCAGTAAGGTTGCGGGGCTGGCACAGTGGATTGCACACGAACTCGCCACCGACTCAGTGTTTTACGCCTTTATCAAAAATTTGGGCTGAAAGGGGAGATTTTTGTCAGTTTTTATCTAGTTAAGTCGTAACTAAATCAGAAATACAGGAATTATGAATTATTTGTTATAAAACTACATTTGCAACTTTAGGCTGTAATCGATGTGAATCGATGTCACAAAATGGCGCGAATTTACGTATATTACTTACGAAATTGCGGCGGAATGTGACGCCAATATCGGATTATCTGTTAACAAACATCTACCCTAAATTTATCTAAAAATTTTCATGGTTGATATTTGTGATGGCAGATTTTTCAAACCAAGTTATAACGATCAAAAAAGGCCTCGACTTGCCGATTTCGGGTGAGCCTAGGCAGATCATCGAACCCGGTAACAGGCCATCCCAAGTGGCCTTGTTGGGTGAGGAGTATGTTGGCTTAAAACCGACTATGTTGGTGGAAGTCGGCGATAAGGTCAAAAAAGGCCAACCTTTGTTTGAAGATAAAAAAACAAAGGGCGTGCTGTTTACCGCTCCCGCCAGTGGTGAGATTGTTGCAATCCACCGTGGTGAACGTCGGGTGTTGCAATCCGTGGTGATCCGCTGCAATGGCTTAGACGCCGATGAGCAGATCCGTTTCGACATTCACACCGATTTACAGGCCTTATCTGCGGATGTGGTTAAAGCGCAACTGGTTAAGAGCGGTCTGTGGACTGCGCTGCGTACTCGTCCTTTCTCCCGCGTTCCCGCACTCGATGCCAAACCCGCAGGCATTTTCGTGACGGCGATGGATACCAATCCACTCGCCGCCGATCCTAGATTGATTATTGCCGAGCAGAGCGACGCCTTTAAGGCGGGCTTAGCGGTACTGAGTCATTTAACCGAAGGCAAGGTTTACCTCTGCCAAGATAAGGGCGAGACCTTAGTCGGCGCCGACTTACCTAAAGTGCAAGTGCGCCGTTTTACTGGGGTGCATCCTGCCGGATTAGCCGGGACTCACATTCACTTTACCTTACCCGTCAGTATCGAACGTCAGGTGTGGCATATCGGTTATCAAGACGTTATCGCCTACGGCAAGCTGTTCCAAACCGGTGAGCTTTATACCGACCGCGTTGTGGCGCTGGGTGGCCCGAGTGTGCTTAACCCGCGTTTACTGCGCACTCAGTTAGGAGCTGAGCTGAGCGCCTTAGTGGCCGACGAAGTGAAACCCGGTAACAACCGTGTGGTATCAGGCTCAGTGTTATCTGGCCATACCGCGAGGGGCGTACATGACTTTTTAGGTCGTTTCCACAACCAAGTATCGGTTCTCGCCGAAGATGCACAGCACCAAGTGTTGCCTTGGGTGCGTGGCGGTTCGGACAAGTTCTCTATCACCCGTGCGGTGACTTCCCGTTTATTTGGCCTGACCAAGTCCTTCGAATTTACCACGCATCAGGGCGGTTCTCACCGCGCCATGATGGCCTTTGGTCAGCTCGATCGCGTAATGCCTTTAGATATTTTACCCACTCTGCTAGTGCGTGACTTAGTGGTGCGAGATACCGACGAGGCTCAAGCGTTAGGCGCATTGGAGTTAGATGAAGAAGATTTAGCCCTGTGTACCTTTGTGTGCCCCGGCAAGTATGACTTCGGTAAAGAGTTACGTGCCTGTCTAGATGTTATTGAGAGGGAAGGTTAATGACGACACAACCTAAAAAACCTGATTTACAGGACGCCCCTGATTTGCAGCAAGAGTATTACGCCACGGGTAAATCGATGAAGGGCTTTGTGCGCTCATTGGTGATCGCCAGTGGTCGCAGCACTAAGGGACAAGTACACGTACGTGACGCCATTGACGTAAAACGTACCATGACCTTAGTGGGTCTTTGTTTATTACCCGCCATTTTATTTGGCTTATATAACGTAGGCTTACAGGCTCAGCTCGCACTAGCAAGTGGCCTAACGACGCCAGAAACCTGGAAACTCGCACTGTTTAATGCCCTAAGCGGTGGCTTAAGTGCCGAGACGGGCGTGATTGGCCTGTTCCTCTATGGCTTAAGTTTTTATTTGCCGATTTACTTAACGGCCTTGCTGACCAGCCTGTTCTGGGAAGTGGTGTTTGCCAAGGTGCGTCGCCAAGAATTGCACGAAGGCTTCTTCGTCACTGCCTTGTTATTTACGCTGATTTTACCCGTTTCGATTCCACTCTGGTTGGTGGTGATGGGGATTAGCTTTGGGGTAGTGATTGCCAAAGAGCTGTTTGGTGGCATGGGATACAACTTCCTTAACCCCGCATTAGCAGGTTTGGCGTTTATCTATTTTGCTTACCCTTCTGAAGTGTCAACCGTTAAGCAACTGGTTGCTGTGGATGGCTTTTCAGGCGCGACAGCCTTAGCGCAAGCCGCAGCCGGCAAGCTGCAATTTGCCGATTACGCTTGGTACAGCGCCTTTAGCGATCCTAACTGGTGGAATAATTTCTTCGGCTTTACCGTGGGCGCGATTGGTGAAACCAGCACACTTGCTGTGCTGCTCGGTGGGTTATTACTGCTTATCACCCGTTTAGCCGACTGGCGCATCGTGGTGGGCGTGATGTTGGGCATGATTACCACTGCAACCTTGTTCAATGTTATTGGTTCAAGCACTAACCAGATGATGGCAATGCCTTGGACATGGCACTTAGTCACGGGCGGCTTTGCTATCGCGATGATGTTTATGGCGACCGATCCAGTGACTACCTCTTATACCCGCCAAGGCAAGTTTGCCTACGGCGCCTTGATTGGTTTTATGACAATCCTTATCCGTGTGGCTAACCCCAAAATGCCAGAAGGCGTGATGTTAGCCATCCTGTTCGCCAACCTGTGGGCGCCGCTGTTCGATTATCTGGTGGCCCGTGCCAACATCAAACGGAGAGTAAAACGTCATGGTATTTAAGAAAGATACTGTGGTGGGGACCATGATCTTCACCATCACGCTCTGCCTTTTGTGCTCCTTTATGATTACTGGCACCGCAGGCGTGTTGAAAGAGCGTAAGCTCGCGAAAAAACGCGATGAGTTACAACGTTATGTGTTGATGGCTGCCGATGTAAATATTGGCCAAGGCAATGAGTTTAGAGAGATTTTTGCTAAATCCGTTAAGCCATTATTGATTAATCTCGACACAGGCAAAGTGGACTCTGATGCCAATGTACTCGACTTTGACGAGCGCATGGCGGCGATTAACCCAGAAACCTCAAGCGCCCCTAAAAAGGATATCGCCAAAATCAAGACCCGCGCCAACGATGCCCGCGTGTTTAAGGTGTTCGATGACAGCGGCAAGTTATCCAGCGTGGTCGTGCCTTTCTACGGTAAAGGGCTGTGGTCGATGATCTACGGTTACGTGGCCGTCGAACCTGACTTTAACACTATTAAAGGCATGGTGGTTTACGAGCACGGTGAAACCCCTGGTATCGGTGACTTTGTGACTGACCCACATTGGTTATCCCTGTGGAAGGGTAAACAACTCTTTGATGAAAAAGGCAAGTTTGCGATGCGCCTCGTCAAAGGCGGCGCCAAAGAGGGTGATATCCACGGTGTTGATGCTGTGAGTGGCGCGACCATGACCGGCCGTGGCGTGCAGCGTGCAATGGAGTTTTGGTTTGGCGTCGAGGGTTTCCAAACCTTCTTCAACCAATTAAAAGCATCGGCTGAACAAGGTGAGTTGGGAGGTGCAAAATGAGCAACAGTTTATCCATGCGGGACATGTTAGCAGGCCCTGTATTTGCCAATAACCCAGTGGCGATGCAAGTGCTGGGCGTATGTTCGGCGCTGGCGGTGAGTAACTCCATGCAGACGGCCGTGGTGATGACACTGGCGGTGACCTTCGTACTGGTGTTCTCTAACCTTATCATCTCCGCCATTCGCAACTTTATCCCTAACAGTGTGCGGATTATTGCCCAGATGACGGTCATTGCCTCCTTGGTGATTATCGTCGACATGGTGTTGCAGGATGTGGCTTACGAGCTATCTAAGCAACTCTCTGTATTCGTTGGGTTAATCATCACTAACTGTATCATCATGGGCCGCGCAGAAGCCTTTGCAATGAAGTATCCACCTCACTTAGCCGTAGTCGATGCCGTGGGTAACGCGGCGGGTTATGGCTTGGTGCTGATCAGTGTGGCCTTTGTGCGTGAGCTGTTAGGCACGGGCAATCTGTTTGGGCATAGCGTGTTGACTACGGTTGAAAACGGCGGCTGGTACTTACCCAATGAGATGTTTAAGTTGCCCCCAAGCGCCTTCTTCCTGATTGGCCTGCTGATCTGGAGCATTAACGTGATCCAGCGTAAACGCGGTTAAGGAGCGGATATGGAACACTATATTAATCTGTTTTTACAGGCCACATTCTTAGACAACATGGCGCTGTCGTTTTTCCTCGGTATGTGTACCTTCTTAGCCGTGTCTAAAAAGGTGTCGACCGCCTTCGGCTTAGGCGTTGCGGTTATCGTGGTGATGACCTTAGCCGTGCCTTTAAACCAACTGATCTATGTGAAGGTGTTAGCACCGGGCGCATTGGCTTGGGCGGGCATGCCTGGTATCGACTTAAGTTACCTGCAACTGATCACCTTTATCGGTGTGATTGCGGCCTTAGTGCAAATCCTTGAAATGTTTTTAGATAAATACATTCCAAGCCTGTATGACTCCCTCGGGATCTTCCTGCCACTGCTCACCGTAAACTGCGCGATTTTTGCCGGGGTGATCTTTATGGCTAACCGTGATTACAACTTTGCTGAATCGGCGGTGTTTGCCATGGGTTCGGGCACGGGTTGGGCGCTGGCGATTGTGATGCTGGCCGGGCTGCGTGAACGGATGAAGTTTCATGCGATTCCCGAAGGCTTACAGGGGATTGGTATCACCTTTATTACCACAGGGTTGATGGCACTTGGCTTTATGTCTTTCTCTGGGATCTCGCTGTAACGCGTGGCTGAGAAAGTGAAACCGCATTCTGTTTAGAAAAAGGGTTATCGAATGGAAATGGCAATAGGCATAGGCATGTTCACCTTAGTGGTGTGCCTACTGGTGATAGTAATCCTTATCGCCAAAAAGAAATTAGTGACTACCGGTGAGATCACTATCGGGATTAACGACGATGCCGAGAAAAGCATTAAAGTTGCCGCGGGCGACAAGCTGCTTGGCGCCTTAGCGAGTAAGAATATTTTTATTCCCTCGGCCTGTGGCGGCGGCGGTACCTGCGGCCAGTGCCGAGTGAAGGTCAAATCGGGCGGTGGTGATATTCTGCCGACAGAACAAGGGCATATCACTAAAAAAGAAGCCAAAGAAGGTTGTCGTCTCGCCTGCCAAGTGGCGGTGAAAACCGATATGGAACTCGAGCTAGAGGAAGAAATCTTCGGCGTGAAGAAGTGGCAATGTGAGGTGATCTCAAACGATAACAAGGCCACCTTTATCAAAGAGTTATTGCTAAAACTGCCCGAAGGTGAAGACGTGCACTTTAAGGCGGGTGGCTATATCCAAATTGAAGCGCCAGCCCATGTGGTGAAGTACGCCGATTTTGATATTCCGGTTAAGTACCGCGACGATTGGGAAAAATACGGCCTATTCGACTTAGTATCCACCGTGAATGAAGACGTGCTGCGCGCCTATTCGATGGCGAACTATCCTGATGAAAAGGGCCGCATCATGCTTAACGTGCGGATTGCCACGCCACCATCGGCCAATGTGCCACCAGGTAAGATGTCTTCTTACATCTTTAACCTCAAGGCGGGGGATAAGGTGACCATCTCTGGCCCATTCGGCGAGTTCTTTGTGAAAGAGACCGATGCGGAAATGGTATTTATCGGCGGTGGTGCGGGTATGGCACCGATGCGCTCACATATTTTCGATCAGCTAAAGAGTAAAAAGACCCAGCGTAAGATGAGCTTCTGGTACGGCGCACGCTCAAGCCGCGAAGTGTTTTACCAGCAGGACTTCGACACCTTGGCTGCCGAGAATGAAAACTTTGTTTGGCATGTGGCGTTGTCTGAGCCGCTACCAGAGGATAATTGGACGGGCTACACAGGCTTTATCCATAACGTGCTCTATGAGAATTATCTTAAAAATCATAAGGCACCAGAGGATTGTGAGTTCTATATGTGTGGTCCTCCAATCATGAACTCCTCGGTGATCCGTATGCTCGAAAGCCTAGGGGTTGAGCCTGAAAATATCCTGCTCGATGACTTTGGTGATTAAGCGGTAAGTGGAATAGAAAATCGCGTTAGGCACAGCTAGTACAGCTGAGCCTAACGCGATTTTTGTTTATAGGGCTTTTAGTTTTAGGCTTTGATATCTAGCTAAAGGATTTACCGCCATGGCGGCTTAAATAGCTCACCATACGCTGACTTTCAGTGGTATAGCATCCCATGCGAAACTCTCCTTGCCAGTAAGCAATATCGAGCGGACGATACCCCAGCGCATTTGGATGATTCACATCGGCCCCCACATCCACTAATTTTGTTTTTTCATAGCCAAATTTATCAACGGTGTATCAATAAATTTATCAACTCAATGATTAAGCACTGCTATTTCAGTGACACGCAGCAAGTACATCCTTGTATGCTCGACCGTGACATCCATGTCACGGACGGTCACTTCCATGTCACGGACGGTCACTTCCATGTCAGTGCTTAATCCTGCTGACCACTGCGTATCCTGTTAGCTTTAATATGCTTTAAATTTGTCTTTCCGTTATAAAATTTAACAATAAGTGTTCAATAAACTGCATTCGATGAGCTTAGTATTACTTTGATTCACCGGGAGCATCAAAATATCTCTCAATAAAGTTCTTATAGCAATTACCGCCAAATGATATGCTATAGGAAAAGCCAAGGCACAGACTATGATTGAAGCAGATGATGCAATCGAAATTGAAGATCAAGATGAACTTGAGTTAACCGCGCACCCGCATCAAATGGGTACTGATACTCAAATACGGATTGCTAAAGAGCAATCTAGCGTCTTTGAGCTGCTTCGTAAGGAAAGTCGAGGTGATCTAGTTCTTGCTCCTGATTTTCAGCGAAAAAATGTTTGGGATAGAAAGCACCAATCCGAGTTGATCGAGTCAATTTTGATGGGTATTCCTATTCCGTTGATCTACCTATTTGAAGACGAAGAAGGCGTTAGGCAGATCATTGATGGTAAGCAAAGAATTACGGCCTTAAAACAGTTTAAAAATAACAATTTTACACTCACAAATCTTTCGATGTTACCAGATCTAAAAGGCAAGAAGTTCGATGACATTCCTCCGATACTTCAAGCCAAGCTGGAAGATTATCAATTACATTCATATGTGATACAGCCACCAACACCCGAGTATGTAAAGTTCAATATTTTTGAACGAGTGAATAGGGGGGGTATTAACTTAAACAAACAAGAAATGCGTCATGCTTTGTATCAAGGTAAAGCTACCACTTTGATTCAAGAGCTAGCTGAAAGCCAAGAGTTTAAGTTAGCTACAGGAAACGGCGTCAAACCGAATCGGATGCGTGATAGATATTTAGTGTTAAGATTTGTGGCTTTCTATCTGTTAATGACAAACCAACTTCAAGGGTCAGCGATTCAGTATAAATCTGATGTCGATGCATTTTTAGCGTCAGTAATGAAATATCTAAATACTAAAGCGCCTAAAGAGTTGCTTGATCACGCTAAAGCTGTCTGCTTATACGGAATGGATAGTGTGTATAAAGTGTTAGGTGATGAAGCCTTTCGCTTCAAATCTAAAGATGGCGGAAATAGACGACCTGTAAATATGGGGTTATTTGAAATGTTAGTATTTGCATTTTGTTATATAACCCCCGCAGAACTAGATTGCTTAAAGGCCAAACAACTTGTCGACAGTTATAAGAAAAACGTAGATGCCGAAGGGCTTTTTTCTGGTTCAATTGACACAACAGACAATGTAAGAGCTAGGTTTGATACTGCTCAAAAAATAACACAAGGACTTAAGGATGCTTAAGCAACTTGAAATCAATAACTTAAAAAGTATTGACAAAGAAACACTGAGATTAGAACCGTTAACCCTTTTGACAGGGTCAAATTCATCAGGGAAGTCAACCGTAATTCAAGCACTGATGCTACTCATCAGAAACAGCCAGGTCAGCAATCGCTACAGTATGGAGGAACTAATTCGATACTTAAGCGACTTTTCAACAATACGGAATAAAAAGAATAATGCTAAGTCAATTGACATAATGGCTATCGATGATGAGAGAAATTGCCATTCCTTACAAATAACTTCGGATGGTATGCAAAAGTCTGGTCAGTTACCTTACTTTTATGAACTCGAGCCAGATGAAGAAGGGCTAGAACTATTATACCTAAATGCAAACAGGATTGGGGCTCAAGAATTACTACAAGTATCGGAGCGCAAAGTAGGCAGCTTGGGTGAATATCTATTTTCAACATTTGAAAGAATAAAGGGAAAAGCATTACCTGACTCATTATTAAGATTTGAGGGCTCTAAAACAATCTCATATCAGGTTGGTAAATGGTTAAGTTTTATTACAGGTTCTGAAACTGAACTAATTACCGAAAAGCTCAGCGATCAGGTATACGTTTCGTTTAGTGTTAAAGACATTGATGCCAATGTGTCCCCGTTTAACCTTGGGGCTGGCATGAGCTATATTGCCAAAGTCATCATAATTTGTTTGATGGCAAAAAAAGGTGATCTGATTTTGTTGGAGAACCCAGAAATCCAGTTGCATCCAAAAGCTCAAGCTCAACTGGGCGTGTTTTTATCCTATATAGCCAACAGTGGCATTCAATTGATTGTTGAAACTCACTGTGAACATTTGATAAATAAAATAGCGTATGAAGTATATGAGGAACATATACAAAGTGATGCAGTCGTCATTCACTACAAAAGTAATGTTAATAGCAATTTTGAAACCATACTGATAGATGAAAATGGAGAGTTTAACAATACTGCTGGTGAAGTCATAGGTTTTCCAACTGGTTTTTTTGATGCAACTCTTTCAGATTTGATGAAAATGAGGTAATCGATGGCTGAAAAAATGGTTCTCAGTACCTCACTGTTGTTAGCTTATGAAAACGTTGCTTTTGAACCTAGTAAGTATCAAAAAAAATACAAAAGGCTAATGAAACTAATTTCACTTCCATACAAAACTAATAAAAAGCAACTCATCGAAGCTCGAGATCAAGGGCTGAACCAGTCGGTTTTTGGGCGGTTAATGCCCCAGCTTCAGCATCAAGTCGATCGTGATGACTCATTAGAGCTGTTAGCATCAAAAACAAGCTTGAAAATTATTCTGACGGATGACGAAAATGCAATGTTGCCCTATGTGTATTTTCGTTCCTCATTCATTGAAAACCAAATAACAATAACGTTGACACCTACAGAAAGCCGAGTCAACTTCATTAAGTATCTTCAAATGTTATGTTCTTCGGCTACAAAAATCACTATTTGCGACAACTATTTAGCTCAAGGGTGGGATCACAACAAGGCATTGTTTCTAACTATTTTACCTAGGCACACGCTAATAATTGAATTTGTTGAAACGCCAGATGCATTAGGTGTTGTCAAAAATAGTACCAAAATAACTGACGCCTTCGTCAAGTCTATTTTTCGACAATGGACAACCTCAGAGAGTACCCTTTATAGCGGTTCTCACGATAGATACCTATTGGTCGAGTCCCCTCAAGGTAATATAGAAGTAATGATTTCTAGTGGTTTTGACCACATTTGGAAAACTAACCCTAAAGAAATAACCTGTGTGATCAGAGAAAAAGGAATTTAACGAGCGAATTTAACGAGCCACCAATTGTTAAATTTTCTAAAAATTATGGTAAGCGTTACTCGGTTTGCTTTGCATGACGAGCAGACAGCACTAAAGCTACTGGAGTTCGCTATTCCCTAGGAGTTGTCGCAGGGCAGTCGAATCAGGGCGGGGAGCGTCTGATGCGATAACATAAGGGACGCTAAATGCCCAAGGGGTTTTCAACTCCGTTAGGGGCGTCTTTGCTGATGTGAAAACGATGAGCACTGAGGATAGGACGAGCAGTCCTCCTTGGTCGACTCTTTATTAAAAATCAAGGGGGGGGAAGCCCCACGACTTTGACTTTGCTTTTAAAAACTCAATCCATACTTTGATTGCTCATCTCAAACGCCGCAACACTATGAAAACTTATGATAAGCTGGCCGCTTTCTAATCAGGCAGTATTTGCTCATTAAGTTAAGGATAACTCATGCGTTTGAGTGTTATCGGCTCCCTGCTATCGGGGCTGTTATTACTCCCAAGTGCCAATAGTGTTGGCGAGTCGCTTGAAGCTGCGATTGTGTCGGAAAGCGCGCAAGGCGGTCAGTTAGTTAAGCTTGAAAGCCAAACTGCATCTTCAGCATCTAAGCTTGGGGAGATTAAGAGCTTAATCCAAACGGCGATAATGGATTCGCCGCAGCCATTTAGTGGTAGCGTTATTCTGCTTGAAGAGGGGAAACCACTGCTTGAATTACAAAAGGGCGAAGGTATCAATCAAGATTCGCGTTTTGTAATGGCATCGCTCTCGAAACAAATTACCGCAACGCTAGTATTGCAGGCACTTGATGCGGGAAAACTCGATTTAAATCAAACGCTAAATCATTACCTTTTTGGCGATCTTGAGGCGGAATCTAAGGCGCTAAAAGCCATTGATGCGGGCGCCAATGCGGGGGATTTGAATCCCAACCGTTATGATGAGCGCATTACTTTGCACCAACTGCTGAACCATACATCGGGTGTTGCCAGCATTGGACAGGCCAATCGCTTCGAGCCGGGTAGCCAATTTGAATACTCTAATTTGGGTTATTCATTGCTTGGGCAAGTGCTTGAGAAGGTGAATCATCAATCCTTTACCGAGCAGGTGGCGCAATTTGCTGCGCGGTACCAACTCAATGGCCTAAGTGCTGAGCTTGGCAGCCTTGAGGCGATTCATGCCAAAGTGCCTAGCTTAGCGGTGGGATTGCAGGAAAGCGAATTGATTGCGCCTTCTGAGCTGGTGATTGATGAAGCGTTATTGCCCGCAGGGGGATTAATTGCCTCAACGGCTGCTTATGCCGCCTTTCAGCAGCAATTACATGCTGGCAAGTTGTTAAGCCCTGAGAGTTATCTGCGGATGACTACTGCGTATATCGAGTTGCCATTTTTGTGGCCGAATATGCGCTATGGTTATGGGATAAGGATCAATAATGACAATGACTTAGTCGAATATAGCCATACGGGTTATGTTTCGGGTTATATGTCGATGACGCTGCATTATCCCGAATTTAATTTGGACTTGGTTATGCTGGAAAATCTCTCCTTAAACCTTAACGACCGTAACCGGGTATTTGAACTGCATAACCAGATACGTCAAATCATTCGTAGTCAGTTGCTGCTGACTACATTATCTCTGCATAAGGTTTAAGTTTGTCACTGTGTCGACTTCATAGCCGTTAAGTTGGCGGGAGTAACGCCAACGCTTTGCAGGCTCTGATGTAACCGCCAACGACCTCGAAAGAATATGGCTCCACGATTTGTTGTTAAGTGGAGCTTTATTCTGGATGCTTTCGTTGGATGGGTCGCTTTGTATTACCCAAAAAGGGGGCTTAGCGCGCCTTAACTGCTGCAAAGATTGGCATAACGCTATTCATTTAGCTCAGAGTGCAGTGGTAATAGCATTGGGATTTCACAGGCATCGTGGCCAGTATTACCAAGTGGGGCACTTAAGTAGTTAAACCCTAAGTGTTCGTAGAGCTTTAGGGCTTCTTTGAGTAATGCGGTGGTTTCGAGATAGCAGCTCTGATAACCCGCTTCACGGGCGAAATCTAGGGCCTGCAGCGCTAAACGCTTAGCTAAGCCTTTACCGCGGATCTCGGGCATAAAGTACATTTTTTGCAGCTCACAAATTCCTTCATTGTTAGCCAGTGGCGCTATGCCTGCGCCGCCAACCACTTGGCCTTCATGTTCTATCACCCAGTATTGGGCGCCCGGCTGCGAATAGATTTGGCTTAAACAATCTAAGGTTGGGTCGGCCACGCTATAGCCTTTATCCGCTGTTAAGCCGTATTCGGCGGAAACCACGCGGATCACTTGGGCAATGGCAGCATCATCGGCGGCGGTCGCTTCACGGATAAGATAACCCGATTGTTGTTTGGCTTTATGTATGGCTTGGTTGTATTGCATAAGAGCTTGCTCGATTTGTTGAATTTGCTCAGGGGTCAGCTGAGCCAAGATTTCTTGAAAGAGTTGATTTTGCTGGCTATCTAATTTTGCGAGCAGCTTTTTACCCGCTGGAGTCAGTTGAACGACGAGGCAGCGATTATCCCGCGGATGCATTTGGCTCTGGGCGAGGTTTTTATCGACTAAGTGTTTGATTGCACGGCTAGCATTGGATTTATCTATGCTCAGTTTGCAGGCGAGTTCCTTAATGGTTTGCGGTTGATTGCCTATCTCAAACAAGGCGTGGGCCTGTACTGGGGACAGAGGTAAATCGCCAAAGGCCGCATTGAGCATGCCTAAGTGTCTGACCATATAGCGGGAAAGGTGTCTCAGTTGGCTAGATGAGCCGGGATCATTTGCCATAGTCGGATTGAATGCCATCAGGGTTAACCAAAGTTGAGCCATGCAAGCACTAGTGTGGGCTGGCAGTGGCTCAGTTCGAATCATTTAGTTGCAAGTTACAACGAAATTAGCGGGCTTTGCTCGGCTTTGCAATATTTCATTAACAAAATTTAAGGGTACAACTCAGGATTTAAAAACGGCGCCATGGCGAGGATGATCGCTTGGGTGTAATTGCTCTCACGGGTGGCGTGACCGTGGGTGAGTTGGCCTATCGCGCCGCCTTTTTGTTTGATGTTAACCGTATTAAACAGTCTATCCATCACATGACCCAATTCTTCACCCGCCTCGAGTGCCTGATAAACCTGCATAGGTAGCGGCAACAAGGCGCCACGGCCAATGCTTAAACGGACTTGGTGGGCAATCGCAATATAGGCGAAGGTCGCAGGACCAAACTCGAAACAATCGACGCCGCCTTCCATCGCAAAGTAATAATCCGCTTCCACTTGTTGCTGGCAATAGTGGACACGGTTGATAGCCCCTTGGCGGGTGTCGCTATCTGTCATGGGCTGCGCGGGGACGCCCGAGGGCGCATCCATACCTTGAGTTTGGATCTCATATTCAGGGAAGAGCAGCGCCATGGCATTGGCCGCTGCGTTTATTTTGACGGGGTTTTTCGAACCGACGATTACTTTGATAATGTTTTGTTGCATATAAGTTATTTATTTTGATTTTTAATGTGGACGCTCGTTTGAATCATTGCTTAAATGGTCGGAGGTGTCTCGCCTCTGGGTTTTCTATTTTGCCATATTCATCGCCTTGGCTCAGTAAAAAGCGAATGTATGGGGAGCAAATAGCCAGAGTCGTGCATCAGGAAGCGACATACGACTATTGCTCCTTCAGTCAATTAGCTGATTTAAGCAGTAAAGCTATGTCATTGAAGGAACTAAAATTAAGAGATAATAATAATGAAATTCAACAAACTCATGATCGCGATGGGGATGGCCTGCGGCGTTATGCTCACAGGCTGTAACGACAGCGAAGATAGCACTCCACCTACCGAACCTGAAACTCAGCTACAAACCTTTGCCCCCAACGGCTTACTCAAAGCCAATATTCGTCGAACTACCTACGGTGTGCCCCATATCAAAGCCGATAACTTAGAAAGCTTAGGTTTTGGTAGCGGTTACGCGCAGGCTCAGGACAACCTCTGCGTGCTCGCCGATGGTTTTATTAAGGCCAACTCCCAACGCTCTATGTACTTTGGCCCCCATGCGTCGATTGATTTCACCACAGGGCAGCCCACCTCAGAAGACAATGGCAACTTAATCTCCGACTTTGCCTATAAAGCCTTAAAAATTCGTGAGCAAGCCGAGGCCAAATGGCCGCAGTTTAGCGAGCGCTCCCGTGCATTAATCCAAGGTTTTACCGCGGGTTATAACCAATACCTTGCCGATGTTGAGGCGGGCAAACAAACCGCCGAACCTTTCTGTGGCGGTCAGCCGTGGGTAAAGCCCATAGTGCCAGAGGATGTGGTCACTTATCTGTTTTCCATCGCACTATTACCCGGCGCGGCTAACTTCCTCGATTTGATTTTCTACGCCAACCCAGGGGATGGGCAGGAGTACATGCCACGCATCGTCGGACCTGCACCAAGCCAAGAACAAACAGCGTTTGTCAGCGATATGCAGTCTAAGTTGCTTGCCCGTGCGGCGCGCATTACCACACCCGAGACCAATCCACGGGATTTAGGCTCTAACGGTTGGGGTTTAGGTAAAGATAAGACCGAAAATGGTCGCGGCATGGTGCTTGGCAATCCGCATTTCCCACACACGGGCAACCTGCGCTTCTGGCAATCGCACATTACCATCCCTGGCCAATTGGATATGATGGGCGGCTCGCTGGTGGGCATGCCTGGCCCTATCAACATCGGGTTTAACAAAGACTTAGCTTGGACTCATACCTTCTCAACCGCCGAACATTTTGTGATGTACAACCTCGAGTTGGTCTCGGGCGACAGATTGCAATACCTGTTTGATGGGCAGCCGATGCCGATCAATAAAGAGACTGTGTCTATCCTAGTGAACGCAGGCCCCGCTGGCATGTTAGTGGCTGAAAAGGATATTTACACCACCGCAAAAGGCCCTATGGTCGAGGCGCCACCTTCGCTCGCACCTTTTGGTTGGGACGATGGCAGTGCCTTTATGATCCAAGATGCCAACATGGCAACTATGGATCCGGTCGATCACTGGCTTGCCATGAACTTAGCGACCAATAAAGACGAATTCCAACAAGCCTTTAAAGACTACGATGGGGTGATTTTCAACAACACTATGTATGCCGATAAAGAGGGTAACGCCTTCTACATTGACGACTCGACCGTGCCCGGTCTATCCGAGGCGGCCGTGGTGGTGCTCAAGACTTCGCCCGATATTAAGGCGGCCAAGCAGCAGGCGGGCTTTACTATTCTGCCGGGGAATACCTCATTATTTAGCTTTAATGGCCCAACCCCTTATGAGCGTGCGCCTAAGCTTGAGCGCAGCGACTTTGTGCAAAACTCCAATGACTCCTTCTGGTCAACCAACTTAAACGAGCCACTGACGTACTTCTCGCCTATGTATGGTCCAGAAGCAGGGCAATTATCGCTGCGTACTCGTATGGGCTTAACCCTAATGCAGGATGCGGCGGGCAGCGATGGTAAGTTTAATCTGGAAGAGTTAGAAGCCGCGGTATTGTCGAATCGCAGTTATTTAGCTGAGTTGGTATTGCCGGATTTGATTGCCCAATGTGAGGCGCAGGGCAGTACGCCTGTGGTGGTATCTGCGAGTTTATCTAAGGATCTCACCTCGGCTTGTGCAGCGCTCAAAGCCTGGAACGGTAAGCAAGATAACGACAGTAAAGGCGGCGCTTTATTGCGTGAGTTTGCCCATCAGTTCAGCCAAAAAACCATGCTGACCAAGGGATTCGACCCCGCGAATGCGGCGACCACGCCTAACACGCTTACCACCGACGGTAGCGCATTAGTGGCGCTTGCCCATGCGGCCTTGAATCTTGAAGCCGCAGGTTTTGCCTTAGATGCACCGTTAGGTGATGTGCAGTTTGTCGAGAAGTCACTCCCCGATGGCACTGCCAGCGGCGCGCGTTTACCTTGGCCGGGCAGCCATAACGCGGAAGGTGGATTCAACGTATTTTCGACGAGCTTATCGGGAGATGACACTCTGATCCCGCAGCATAAGTACGCGCCTTTGATGGACGTTGTCACGGGTAAGGCGATGGCCTCAGGCATGACGGCCAAGGGTTACCAAGTGCGTTACGGCTCAAGCTGGATGATGGCGGTAAGCTTTACCGATGAAGGCCCTGTCGCGCGTGGCATACTCACCTATTCGGAGTCGAGCAATATACTGTCACCTTCCTTTACCGACCAAAGCAATCTGTATTCCAGCAGTAAGAGTTTCCGTCCTTTACTGTTTAAGGAAGCCGATATTGCCCCTGCGGTGATTTCGACTACAGAGCTGACACTGCAAAAAGCCCAGTAATGGCTGAGTTGTCGTTAATCGATAGGCCCACTTAGGTGGGCCTTTTTTATGGGCTTTCTCTGGCGCAGCGCTCGTTGTTTCAAAATGTAAAAATTTAACAATATGGAGGGTGATCTACTTCAAACTTTATTAGTACTTGATTGAGTTCGATCCCAATTGGGCGGTTTTTGCGACTTAACGCCACTTTGGTTTTTTTATCGACGACATGCCGATGTCGCAACTTAGGTGCTTGGGTAAATTTACTGTGTTTTCTTGGTGATTTATTGTGATCGTTTTGATGCGTTATTGGAAATTTATTACGCCAAATCATGGATCTAGGTCGCAATATCCGTTTTATTTGAAATTTCATTACTTAAAATGGCGTTAGATCAACTTTTGCTAAAGCTTTTTCGCTATCCTTACGCCGAATTTTTTATGCGGTATCACCGTAAGGTAATTTTAATATGCAAAAAGATGCGATCAGTGTTCTCGAAACACCTCAAAGCACGCAAGAAAGCACAACAAGACACTTACCATGGACGCGCCAAGACACGACTTGGATGCTAAGTTTATTCGGCACCGCTGTGGGGGCGGGCATTCTATTTCTTCCTATCAATGCGGGTATGGGCGGATTTTGGCCCTTAGTTTTGATGGCCATTATCATTGGGCCTATGACCTATCTCGCCCACCGCGGTCTGTCACGCTTCGTATGTTCGTCGAGTATTCCCGGCAGTGACATTACCCAAGTGGTTGAAGAACACTTTGGGATTGGCGCGGGCAAGGCGATTACGCTGCTGTATTTCTTAGCGATTTATCCCATTGTGTTGATCTACGGTGTGGGGATCACGAATACCGTCGACAGCTTTATCGTCAACCAGTTGGGCATGGCCTCTCCGCCACGTTTCCTGCTGTCTGGCGTGTTGATTTTCGGCATGATGGCTGTGATGGTTGCCGGTGAGCAATTTATGCTAAAAGTGACTCAACTGCTAGTTTATCCGCTGGTGGGCATTTTGGCCTTTATGTCCATCTATTTGATCCCTGAGTGGAAAATGGATGCGCTGCAAGTCGTGCCAGACACCGGCGCCTTTTTAGGTACGGTATGGTTAACCATTCCTGTATTGGTGTTTGCCTTTAACCATTCTCCGGCGATTTCGCAATTTTCGGTTTCCCTTAAGCGTGACCATGGGGCGAATGCGGCCCGTAAGGCCGATGTGATCCTGCGTAACACCTCGATGATGTTAGTCGGCTTTGTGATGTTATTCGTGTTCTCCTGCGTGTTGTCACTGTCGCCAGAACAGTTGGCCGAAGCGAAGGCGAAGAACCTGCCGATTTTATCTTACCTTGCGAACGTGCATGACAGTGGTTTTGTCAGCTACTTCGGGCCTTTCATTGCGTTTGTGGCGATTGTGTCTTCTTTCTTTGGTCACTACATGGGCGCAACTGAGGGCATGAAGGGCATTATCGTTAAGCAGCTGCGCTCAAGTAACAAACAAATCAGTGAGAACAAGCTGAACAAGTTTATCTTAGTGTTTATGTTTGCCACGATTTGGGCCGTTGCGATTAAAAACCCAAGTATTTTGGGGATGATTGAGGCGCTGGGCGGCCCAATTATTGCGGCGATTTTGTACTTAATGCCAATGTATGCCGTGTACAAAGTGCCGGCGCTGAAGGCTTACCGTAACCGCATCAGCAACGTGTTTGTGATTATTGCGGGCCTACTGGCGATGACCGCTATTCTGTTTGGCTTGTTAAGCTAAGCTTGGAATTAAAAGCGGTTTGAAACGAAAGGATCGGGTGATGCCCGATCCTTTTTTTATTACTTCTCTTCGTACATCAGATAGTAACTCTGCTTCATCCCTAGCGCTTGGTAAGTTTGCTGAGCGGCGGTATTTTCCTGCTCCACATAGAGACGGAAACTCGCGGCGCCACCATTGGCTTCGGCCAGTTGTTTTACCTCAGCATAGAGCTTGCCATAAATCCCCTGACGGCGATTTTGCGGACGAATATAAACGCTTTGGATCCAGTAATAATCTTTGGCGCGCCAGTCGCTCCATTCGAAGGTCACCATCAGCGAACCGACAATTTCGCCATCAATCTCGGCTACCAGATAAAAGCCTTTTTCTGGGTGATTCAGTAGGGTATTAACGCCTTTAATCAGGGTCGTTACGTCTAAGGCGAGACCTTCGGTTTCCTGCGCCATTGCCTGATTAAATTGAACTAAGGCGGTGAGATCTTGCACTTTAGCTTTACGGATCAACATATAACAACTCCTCGGCGGTTAGTACCTCTACCGCTCTTGTGTATGGGAATGACGCTTATGCATCGGCTTTTATTCGGCGGCTCACTTTAGCACGGAACTGTTTAGAAGAACGAGTGAACAGCGTTTGAAATCCTGCTTTAATCGCGGCTAATTTTTGTACGACTAAAGTCTAATCTGCTAGGCTTGAATAAGGTTTTCACCCTAAGGGAGTGGTGCGATTATGGCATTCGTAAAATCAACTCGTCGCTTTAAGCCAAAATTTTTACAACCCTATGATGTGCAAAAAGATCTTCAGATTAATCACGCCATGCACTTTATGCTCACCTTAATCACCTTCGGGCTATGGGGGCTGGTTTGGTGGTATTTGATCCTCAAATCACAGGGGGATAATCAGTCACTCTTCAGTGGTTTTGACGATGACTATTGGAGCTATCTTATCGAGTGCGAACAGCCGCCCGCATCCCTTTATCGCCAACGTTTTTCCGCCTCAGTCAATTCGGTGCAATTTGAGGCCTAGGCTTTGCCTTAGCTGGATTTTGCAGCGGTTGGCATCAACGTGATATAGATCATCCTTAGAATTTTATCCCTTATGTTAGACTCGGCGGCTGGCTAATTTAAGTTAGTCCCGCCAAGGATAAGGCTCAGCCCTATCATCATTTCAAACTCAAGGTTATAAACATGTCAAAACATAGGTCATCAGCCCTAGGCCGGATCTGGTCTTCCTGGATGTCAGTGCCCCTGTGGCTGCAAATTTTCGTTGGTATGGTGTTGGGGATTGCGGTGGGCGTCAGCTTAGGTGAGCAGGCTTCTTACCTGAAACCTATTGGCACCCTGTTTGTGAATACCATCAAGATGCTGATTGTGCCTCTAGTGTTTTGTTCATTGATTGTCGGTGTGACCTCAATGGAAGACACCGCCAAAATGGGCCGAATTGGTTTTAAATCCTTTGCGTTTTACCTTTGTACCACCGCAATTGCGATCAGTTTAGGTTTAGCCGTGGGCTATGTGGTGCAACCCGGTGCGGGCGTGCCTTTACTGCAACACGAAGCGGTACAAACGGCGAAAGAAGTGCCTTCGGTGATGCAAACCCTGATTGACATAGTCCCCACCAACCCCGTTGCTGCCTTGGCGAGTGGCCAAATCCTGCAAGTCATTGTGTTTGCTGTTGCGCTTGGGATTGCCTTGGTCTTGATTGGCGACCATGGAAAGCCTGCTATCAAGGTGTTTGAAAGCCTTGCAGAGGCCATGTACAAACTCACCGACATGGTGATGAAGCTTGCTCCTTATGGGGTATTTGGTCTGATGGCATGGGTCGCGGGCGAGTATGGCATCGATATGCTGTGGCCGCTGATTAAAGTGATTATTGCCGTATATATTGGCTGTATTATCCACGTGTTAGGCTTCTACAGCATAGTGCTGCGCCTATTTGCCAAGCTGAATCCACTGCATTTTTTCAAGGGGATCAGCAATGCGATGGCGGTGGCATTTACCACTTCAAGTTCGGCGGGTACCTTACCGGCCAGCATGAAATGTGCGAGCGAATATCTCGGGGTCAATAAGAAGATCTCTAGCTTTGTGCTGCCCTTAGGGACCACCATCAATATGGATGGTACGGCCTTGTATCAAGGCGTGACCGCGCTGTTTGTGGCGCAGGCCTTTGGTATCGATTTAACTTGGGTCGACTATCTAACGATTATTTTAACCGCGACCTTAGCCTCAATCGGCACCGCGGGTGTGCCGGGCGCAGGCTTAGTGATGTTGACCTTAGTGCTTTCGACCGTGGGCTTACCCTTAGAAGGTGTGGCCTTGATTGCGGGGATTGACCGTATTCTCGATATGGCACGTACTGTCGTAAACGTTTCTGGTGACTTAGTGGCGACGACTGTGATTGCTAAGTCGGAAGATGAGCTTGATGTTGAACATTACAATGCCGATATGGTGCAGAGCGCTATGATTGCCGAGCAAAATGCCGCGAGTGAAAACGCCGCGACGAAAAGTTAATTCATTGAATAATAAAAAACCGCCAACTAGGCGGTTTTTTATTATCGAAGCGAGCTTATTTAAGCTGGCTTAGGACGAGGACGGGCTTATCATCGCTGCTAAGCAGAGTTAAACGCCCTTGCACTAACTTGGCCTTAGCAACTAACGGCAGGGCTTGCATCACTTTATGCTCCTGCTGCATCAGCGCATCGACACAGGCCTTCATCGTGCTGCCGCCAGGAATGATTTTTAGCTCCTGTCCCTGCTGGCTATATTGGCCAAAGAAGTTGTTGCAGCTGTTATTGCCAGAGAGTTTACCTTCATCGGCGAAGGTGATTTGCGCAGGGCTGTAATCCACTGTGGGTTGCCCTTGAACGGCTTCAATATGCCAGCTTCCCTGTAATGGCACTGTGTCCTGATTGGCAACGTCTGTGCTCTGGCATGCGGTTAAACCAAAAAGTAATGCGCTTAATAGAAATGTTTGTTTTAACATTGTCTCAGTTCCTTTTTCCGTATTCATGACCATAGTGTACAAGTTTAGCGGGAGATAAAAAGAGGTTTATATGACAGATACCATTAAAAGCACTATGAATTTATTGAAGTTTTTACATTGGTTAGGTGTTTTGATGTTAGTTTGTGGACTTGGGATCTATATGTTGACCCAATGGAGTCTAGAAATCAGCGGTATGTTATTGATCTCAAGCCTCATAGGTTTAGGGTTGGTGCTGATGTCTCCCTATCCCGTGGTGTTGTTTATCCAATGGGCGAAGCGTCAGGATGAGCTGACTAAAAACGAATTGCCTAAGCATAAAGACTAATTGTCTGCATAAAAACTAGAGCTCGGCCGAGTCGGCAGCGGGATTATCGTACAGCTTGGCATCGAACTTGGGCGCTTGATTCGCAGGTGTTGGCTCAGGTTCGGGCTGCATGGATTTGAGTTTGCTGCGCGCGTCCTCCATCATGGGCGCTAACTTGGCTGTCGATTCGGGGGTAAAAAAGCTGTAACTGGCATCGAGCTTGAGATGGTGATTTTGTTGCTCTAATTGTTTTTCGACCCGCTTCATAATGTGCAATATATCGCGCTCACTATCGACAAAGGCTAACACCACAAACTGGGTTGCGCTGAAATGGGCGGCCACATCGGCGGTGCGAATGGTATCTTGGACTAAATTGCCCAGCAGCCTGTGGTGTTTCTCTTCTAAGCTGTTTTCTGAGGTGTCTGCCTCAATTAACTCGAAAAAAAGAATCCCGGCGTGGGCGCCAAAACGGCGGCCGAGATTGAGCTGCCTTGGTGCCATCATCATAAAGCCATAATGGTTGAGCATGCCGGTTTCTTGATCGCGCATCGACAGCGATTCGATTCGATGGTTTTGGCATAGCAGGGACAATTCCTGCTGCAGCAGAATTTGAAAAGGCTCCAGCATGGCGCTGTTGTTTAAGGGATCGACCATATGGGGATTTAACACGCACAGCGAACCAAATTGACTGCCGTCGGGCCAAGCGATAGGGCGGGAGAGAATATGTTGAATACCATCAAAATCCCGTGGCAATTCATCGAGCATAAAACGGCCGAGATTAAGATAATCCCCCTCCGCAGGGCTATGTTTAAGTTGTTCAAACAGGGGGAAGTCGCTCGCAAACAAAGTGCCTGAGGTAAACAGCGGTGTTTCACTCACCGAACTGACAATCACTTCAAACCCGGACTGAGTCATTTGCAGCACAAACACGCTGGTGGCGCTGTAGTAGCTTTTAATCAACTCACATTGGTGCATCCAGCGACCGAGATTGACTTGCTGGTGATCGCTATCGAGTAGGCTGACATTGGGGTTGATGGTTTCGGGCAACATGGTGGCGCCTAATGGGCAAAAAATATGCCTTAAGTTTGGAAAACAACAGGATAATTTGCAAATCAATGGGCTAAAAAAACACCATTTTTTGTGCATCTATTATTGGGATGATTGGTGACTCCTGTATACTGGCGCGCCGCCAACCAGATTGCTCACCAAATTGAGTGAAGATAATGACAGTGAATATACGTCCAGCTACGACGCAAGATATTGATTCCTTAGTTGTATTAGAAAGGACTTTCCTCAACGATGAACTGGCGTCTTCGGCGATGGGCTTGGAGGGGCAAGCATTCGGCCGTAATGAGCTGACCGAATTAGTCACTCGGCATTGGGTGGTAGTGGCCGAAGATAAAGGGCGAATTATCGGTTATGTGATTGCCGGGCGCTGGGCGTTTTTCACCACTTGGCCTATGTACCGCACACTCCTCAACCGCTTGGCTAAGGCCGAGTGGGATGGCCCTAGATTAACGCAGCAGAACAGTTGCCAATATGGCCCGATTTGGATTGATCAACATTACCGAGGTCAGGGGATTTTTGCGGCCTTAGTGAAGGGGATTTATCAGCAAATTGCCCCTCATTTTGCCTATGCGGTGACCTTCATCGCGGAGGAAAACGAGCGTTCCTTTGCCGCCCACACCCAAAAGGCTGCAATGCAGGTGGCTGACTTTTTTACGGTTTCAGCAAGAGATTATTATTTGATGGTGGCGCGGACTCAAGCTTAATCGGCATGCAATATGAGGCTTGTTCTTGCCTGGAAACTCAGTATTTAACCCATATCGTTATGAGGAATACTGAGTATCGACTATGGTTAGTGCATACCAATCTATAAAAATAGCGCTATGAAGTTTGAGCTACGCCAATTTCTCGATAGAAGCTTTCTTATCTCGATACGTGAATCCTTTATCGCGTTACTGCCTTTTATTTTAATTAATTCATTTCTCTCGCTGATTATTGCGTTACTCGACATCGGCATGCCGACTTGGCAGGGCTCTGCATTTCATCAGGGGATCAGTTTTTTTTCGGCACAACTTTTAAAGATTTTTCCGCTGCTGGCATTAATTTCCCTGTCCTTCCATTTTGCTAAATATTTGCAGCTGTCGGCGATTGTGGTGTGTTCGTTGTCGCTGAGTCTCTTGCTCGCTATTAATGCCCAAGATACGGGGAATGTATTTAATCTCGATTATGTGCGCGCCATTTTGGCAGACCCACGCATTGCCGTTTTACCGATTATTTCGGCCTATTTATTACGATTTTTGACGGCGTGGGAAGGGCTAAAGTTTATTAAGGCTAAGGCGCTTAGCCGTTACTTAAAGCAACACTTAAACTTATTCTTCCCATTAGTGATTGGTTTTATTGGCCTGTTCGCCATTGTTGCTGAAGCCTCTATCTTTTTAGAATGGTTGTTTGCCCCATTCATCGATGCACTGCAGCAGGCGAGTCTTGGGGTGCAATTGTTTATGCGGATCCTAATCACTCATGTGCTTTGGTGTTTTGGGGTGCATGGCGATAATGCCTATCTGTTGTTGATCGGTGTCGATAATGGCTTAGTGGAATTGGTGCCGCACTTGACTGCTAGCCAGTTTATGGACTTGTTTATTCTCTATGGTGGCAGTGGTGCGACGCTATCCTTGATCATTGCAATCTTTATTGGTGCTAAAGACAGCGCCACTCGGCATATTGCTAAAATTGCCACGCCCTTTGCGATTTTTAACATCAATGAGATCCTGATTTACGGCCTCCCCATTATCTTTAACCCACGTTTATTAGTGCCGTTTATCCTGTCGCCGCTGATTAATTTTATCTTAGCTTACAGTGCCATAAATGTTGGGATCTTAAGCTTTGAGGGGCACAGCTTTCCTTGGATCACGCCGCCACTGCTCAACGCTTACATTGCCAGCGGCCATATCAGCGCGGTGTTGTTCCAAGTGTTATTAATCGGACTTGGAGTATTGGTTTATCTTCCCTTTGTAAGGCGTTTCTCCTTGATGTCTGAGCACTATGAGTTTGATAGCGAGTTAATCAAACGCGTGCAGTTTCAAGCGGATATCGATCGAATGAGTGAGCAGCATTACTCACAGCAGCAGTCCGAATCACTGAAAGCTGAATTAAACCTCGAGAAGACCATTAAGGAAGTCTTGGCAGGGGAGTTACAGCTGCATTATCAGCCTAAAATTGCCCTCAGCAGTGACCATGTGGTGGGATTTGAGGCGCTTATTCGGTTGAAGGATGAACATGGCAACTTGAAGGGACCTTACTTTATTGATGCCTTTCAGCGTGCAGGTTATTCCCATATCATCGACCGCTTTGTGATTAATACGGTTGCAGAGGATCTGGCCCGCTGGGAATTAGAAGGCTTTTTCCCTAAAGTGAGCATCAATATCGACCCAAACAATATTACCGATCCCCAGTTGTTGGCGACGCTGCACGAAAGATTAGGCAGTGTTGCCAACCGAGTCGAAATTGAGATGTTAGAATCGGCCTTTATGTTGGATTTGAATCGCATCGATAGCAGCATGCGTCAGCTTAAGCAGCATGGCTTTACTTTCTTCTTAGATGACTTCGGTACGGGGTTTTCTAGCTTAAGTCTGCTGAGTCGGATCAATGTGGATGGTATTAAGCTCGACCGCAGTATTCTGGCCAATACCAGTGAGCCAAAAGGGCGGACCTTGTATCTGCAAATTTGTAAGCTTTGTAATAGCTTAGGTTTTAGTTTGATTGCCGAAGGGGTTGAAACCACCACAGAGGCCGAGTTTGTTAAAGCGGCGGGTGTGGGTTATGTGCAGGGCTGGTTATACGCCAAGGCGATGCCAGGCCCCGAGGCCAAAGCCTTCTGGTTGGAGAGAAATAGTGACTGATAACTTAGTCAGTACCCTGCTGACGACATACGCCAATGCGAACTTATCGGCTTGGGATAATTTGCGAGTCTTGCTATCCGAGTGTGCGTTGCAGCAATGTGAAGCCCGTGGATTGGAAGTCGATTGCGACAACAGTCGCCCCCATTATTGGCTGCAGATTGAAGATTGTTGGCTCGATTGTGGCAGAACCAATGCCTACAGCGCGGCTATCGTCCGTTTAACGCCTGAGGCCGTTAAGGGCGCAAGGATAATCAACGTGCAAGACTGTGCACTGTTATCCGCCGCGCAGATCAACCTATTGTGTATGCAAAACGCCCACTTTGACCACTGTTAATCCGGATCACAGGATTAACCATTTCCCCGTTGGGTAATTACCTTGATAGCCAAAAGGAAGCCGTCCCTGCAAGTACCAAGCTAAACGTTCTTGTGTGAAGTCACATAGCGTGACTTCGGCTAACAATAAGGTGGCTAAGGTATCGGCATCATCTGCGACTAGCGCGCAAATCTCGGCAACGGGCATTATTTTCCACGTTTCCAGATAGGCGGTTTTCGCGATTTGAGCGACGATTTCGCTAGAGACTTGGGGTTTTAATCTGTCGGCTTGTTGATGGTCGCTAACACATAAGCTTTCATAGGATTCAGTGTAGGGTGGTTCGAAAAAACGGTCAGGATCCCTTTTAAGGCAAGTGGTTATGTCTTCTAAGCTGCCTAAGGTGTTGGCCATGGGCTCGTGATGGCCCACATTGGTCACCCAAGAACAGGATTGGAGTTGTGCGATTAACGGCTTCATTGAGTCTCTGTCTTTTGCCTAGAATGAAAGCTATCTTGCTGAGAGGAATGGGGTTAGGCAATACATCCTAAGCACAAAAAAACCGCCCTTAGGCGGTTTTTTTGTGCGAAAGCGTGAGCTTAATGCAGATTATAGACCTGCATCGGCGCGCAGTGCGTCAGCTTTATCCGTCGCTTCCCATGGGAACTCGTTACGGCCAAAGTGACCATAAGCGGCGGTAGCTTGATAGATTGGGCGAGCCAGGTTCAACATTTCAGTCAGGCCGTATGGGCGCAGGTCGAAGTGTTGACGGACTAACTTGATTAAGACTTCTTCAGACACTTTACCAGTACCGAAGGTCTCAACGCTGATAGAAGTAGGTTCAGCCACACCGATAGCGTAAGACACTTGGATTTCACAACGGTCAGCCAGACCCGCTGCTACGATGTTTTTCGCTACATAACGGGCAGCGTAGGCCGCACTACGGTCAACTTTTGATGGGTCTTTACCAGAGAAAGCACCACCACCGTGACGCGCCATACCACCGTAGGTATCTACGATGATCTTACGACCGGTTAAACCACAGTCACCCATTGGACCACCGATAACGAAACGGCCAGTTGGGTTGATGAAGTATTTAGTGTCCTTGTTCAGCCATTGTGCTGGCAGAACTGGCTTGATGATGGTTTCCATCACGCCTTCGATCAGATCCGCTTGGGCGATGTCTGGGCTGTGCTGAGTAGACAGTACGATCGCATCGATACCAACAATCTTGTTGTCTTCGTAAGCGAAGGTGACTTGGCTTTTCGCATCTGGGCGTAACCATGGCAGAGTGCCATCTTTACGTACTTCAGATTGACGCTTCACTAATGCGTGGGCATAAGTGATAGGCGCTGGCATCAGAATGTCGGTTTCGTTGCTGGCATAACCAAACATTAAACCTTGGTCGCCGGCACCTTGTTCTTTTGGATCGGCACGGTCGACACCTTGGTTGATGTCTGGAGACTGTTTACCAATCGCATTTAATACTGCGCAAGAATCGGCATCGAAGCCCATATCTGAATGGACATAACCAATTTCACGAACCGTTTTACGGGTCAGCTCTTCAATATCAACCCAGGCAGAGGTGGTCACTTCGCCACCTACTAATACCATGCCAGTTTTGACATATGTTTCGCACGCAACACGTGCTTTAGGATCTTGGGCTAGAATCGCATCTAGCACAGCATCAGAAATCTGATCTGCAATCTTATCGGGATGACCTTCTGAGACCGACTCAGAAGTAAACAAGTGCTTTGCCATAGTAGGAAAATCTCGTCGTTAGCAATCAAACGTGTAGAAGCATCTACATCTAGACGGCTATTTTAGTGGAATTTCCCTTGGTTGACACCCCCTAAACTAAATATTTGTGTGTAAAGTGAGGTAAGCCCCAAATCGGATAGAGTTTGTGGCGCTGGAGTTTCTGCTCTAACTCAATGAATTGATAGTGGTATGTGGTTTTTGCCTTGGATGAGTTGGGCAAGTTATCGCTGAGCTAAGCTCAAACCAAGGTTGTAGCCTGATTGCTATGGGACTCAATGTGACAAAGGATATAACATATTTGAATTATTGTATTACAAATATGTTTAATGTGTTTTAAGATGAATTAGCCTAAACCTTCAAAGGTGTAATCCACCAGACTGGACAGTGGAATGCAATTTTCGTTTGCGTCGCTTCGCTATGTAGGGGAAAATATGCGTCCAAATTGCCCGCTAGACCCCACAAATTAAGCAGGAGAGAGCATGTCTTCCCGTAAAGTACTCGCCAACGCAATCCGTGCGTTAAGTATGGATGCAGTTCAAAAAGCAAACTCAGGCCACCCTGGCGCCCCAATGGGCATGGCAGATATTGCTGAAGTGCTGTGGAATGATTTCCTTAAGCACAATCCGAACAATCCGAAATGGGTAGATAGAGATCGTTTTATCCTCTCTAACGGTCACGGATCTATGCTGATCTACTCTTTATTACACCTGACTGGCTACGACCTGCCTATCGATGAACTGAAGCAATTCCGTCAGTTACATTCAAAAACTCCGGGTCACCCAGAATACGGTTACACCCCAGGTGTTGAAACCACCACTGGCCCATTAGGGGCGGGGATCAGCAACGCTGTGGGTATGGCGATTGCAGAAAAAACCTTAGCGGCACAGTTTAACCGTGAAGGTCACGAGATTGTTGACCACTACACATACTGCTTCCTCGGCGATGGCTGCTTGATGGAAGGTATTTCCCACGAAGCTTGTTCTCTGGCTGGTACCTTAGGCCTAGGCAAACTGATCGCATTTTGGGATGACAACGGCATCTCTATCGACGGTCATGTTGAAGGCTGGTTTACCGATGACACGCCAAAACGTTTCGAATCATACGGCTGGCACGTGATTGCTAACGTTGATGGTCACGATAGCGATGCGATTCGCGCGGCTATCGAAGCGGCAAAAGCGGTGACCGACAAGCCAACCATGATCTGCTGCAAAACCATTATCGGTTTTGGTTCACCAAACAAATCTGGTAGCCACGATTGCCACGGCGCACCATTAGGTGATGCGGAAATCGCAGCGGCCCGTGAATTCTTAGGCTGGCCACATGCGCCATTCGAAATCCCTGCCGACGTATACGCAGGTTGGGATGCTAAAGAAACCGGTAACGCCCGTGAAGCAGCATGGAACGACAAGTTTGCCGCTTACGCGAAAGCTTACCCAGAACTGGCTGCCGAATACGAGCGCCGCGTTCTGAAAGGTGAATTACCTGCAGATTTCGAAGCCAAAGCACAAGCCTTTATCCAAGAATGCCAAGCGAAAGGCGAAGGCATTGCGAGCCGTAAAGCGTCACAGAACGCGATTGCAGCCTTCGGTGCGGTTCTGCCTGAACTGTTAGGCGGCAGTGCTGACTTAGCGGGTTCTAACCTGACCCTGTGGGCAGGTTCTAAAGGTATTCAAGAAGATCCAGCGGGTAACTACGTGTACTACGGTGTGCGTGAGTTCGGTATGAGCGGCATCATGAACGGTGTGTCACTCCACGGTGGTTTCATCAACTACGGCGCGACTTTCATGATGTTCATGGAATACGCACGTAACGCAGTACGTATGTCTGCGCTGATGGGCATTCAAAATATCTTCGTTTACACCCATGACTCTATCGGTCAAGGTGAAGATGGTCCAACTCACCAACCTGTTGAGCAATTAGCTAACCTGCGTATGACGCCAAATATGGCGGTATGGCGCCCATGTGACGCGGCTGAAACCGCAGTGGCTTGGAAAGCGGCTATAGAACGTCGTCATGCACCAACATCGCTAGTATTCAGCCGTCAAAACCTGAAGGCTCAAGCTCGTACTGCTGAGCAGTTAGCGAATGTGGCAAAAGGCGCTTACGTACTGCAAGACTGTGCAGGTACGCCTGAGTACATCCTGATTGCGACCGGTAGTGAAGTCCAATTAGCGGTAGAAGCGGCTGCAGCGCTGACCGAACAAGGCAAACAAGTTCGCGTTGTTTCTATGCCATCAAACACTGAGTTTGATAAGCAAGATGCTGCTTACAAAGAATCTGTACTGCCAAAAGCGGTGACTAAGCGTATCGCTATCGAAGCGGCCCATACTGACTTCTGGTACAAGTATGTTGGTTTCGAAGGCACTGTTGTAGGCATGACCACTTTCGGTGAGTCTGCGCCAGGCAACGTGCTGCTGAAGCACTTCGGTTTCACCGTTGAAAATGTGCTGAATGCTGCAAAATCACTAGGCTAATCGCTTAGGTGATGAGATTACCGACAAAAGGTTAAACTTTTGAAAGGTTAATCTGTATAATGCGGCCTGCAATCGTTTGCAGGCCGTTTTTGTATATGCAGTATTGTTAAGAGGAAATAAAGACCTCAATGATCCGAGTCGCAATCAATGGTTATGGTCGTATTGGCCGCTCAATTCTTCGCGCTTTATATGAGTCCGGAAAACGTCAGCAAATACAAATTGTCGCAATCAACGAGTTGGCTAAGCCCGAAGCCATCATTCATCTGACCCAGTACGACACTACCCACGGTCGGTTTCAGCCCAGAGTCAAATTAGTCGATGATCAGATGCTGATCGGCGATGACGTCATCAAAATTCTCCATGAACCGGATCCTGCTAAGCTGCCTTGGCACGAAATGGACATCGATATCGTCTATGAAGCGACTGGCGCCATCTTAGATCGCAACAGCTGCGAGGCCCATATCCACGCAGGCGCCAAACAGGTCCTAATCAGTCACCCTTCTTCTGCCGATGTTGATGGCACTATCGTTTACGGTGTCAACCAAGACTTACTGCGTGCCGAGCATACCGTGGTCTCCAATGCCTCTTGTACGACCAATTGTATCGTGCCCGTCATCGATGTACTGGATAAACACTTTGGCGTGAAAAGTGGCGCGATTACGACTATCCATTCGGCGATGAACGATCAGCAAGTGATTGATGCTTATCATGATGACTTACGCCGCACCCGAGCTGCGGGCCAGTCTATCATCCCAGTCGACACTAAACTTGCCCGCGGTATCGAGCGAATTTTGCCGCACATGAAAGACAAGTTTGAGGCGATTTCGGTGCGCGTTCCCACGATCAACGTTACCGCTATCGATCTTTCGGTAACATTAGATAAAACAGTGGATATTGCGACCGTCAATCAAGTGTTAGAATTGGCCGCCAATGGACGATTTAACGGTATCTTAGGCTATACTGATGAGCCGCTCGTATCCTGTGATTTTAACCATGATCCGCGCTCAAGTATTGTCGATGGCACCCAAACTCGGGTGAGCGCAGGGCAGTTGGTTAAACTGTTGCTGTGGTGCGATAACGAGTGGGGCTTTGCAAATCGTATGCTAGATACCAGTTTGGCGATGATTGCAGCTAAACAAAGCTGAAGATAAGAATTTATACCAATGGGTTAAGCCTAGTGGCCAATTCGACGGGATGTCGAGTGCCGAGTAGCTATCTAAGCTAACCGATTGATGCAAAAACCAGTTTGTTTTTTGATTATAAAAGGAAGCGTTACCATGGCAATTATCAATATGTCAGATTTAGATCTCCAAGGTAAGCGAGTGCTTATTCGTGAAGATCTCAATGTGCCAGTCAGCAACGGCGTCGTCACCAGTGATGCACGTCTGCGCGCCTCTCTTCCCACTATCGAATTAGCCCTTGCCAAAGGCGCAGCGGTAATGGTGATGTCTCACTTAGGTCGTCCAACCGAAGGTGAATACAACAGCGAATTCTCCATGCAACCTGTGGTCGATTACTTGGCAAAAGCCCTGTCTTGCACCGTCCGTTTAGCGACCGACTATTTAGACGGCGTTGAAGTCGCGGTAGGCGAAGTGGTTGTGTTTGAAAACGTTCGCTTTAACAAAGGCGAGAAGAAAAACGACGAAGCCCTGTCAAAGAAAATGGCGGCCTTATGTGATGTGTATGTGATGGATGCCTTCGGCACCGCTCACCGCGCAGAAGCGTCAACCAATGGCGTTGGCTTACACGCTCCTATCGCCTGTGCTGGCCCATTATTAGCACAAGAATTAGAAGCGTTAGGCAAAGCCTTAGACAACCCAGCGCGCCCATTAGTGGCCATCGTTGGCGGTTCTAAAGTGTCGACTAAGCTGACCGTATTAGAAAGCTTATCTGGTATTGTGGACCAGTTAGTCGTTGGCGGTGGTATCGCCAACACCTTTATCGCTGCGGCGGGCCACAATGTAGGTAAATCCTTATACGAAGCGGATTTAATTGATGAAGCTAAGCGCTTAGTGGCGAACGCCCAAAGCCGCGGTGGCGACATTCCTGTGCCTACCGATGTAGTTGTTGCGGGTGAGTTTAGCCCTACAGCTACTGCGACCTTAAAAGCGGTCAACGAAGTAGGCGATAGCGACATGATTTTCGACATCGGTCCCGACAGCGCCGAAGCCTTAGCGAAAATCATCGAGTCTGCTGGCACTATCGTATGGAACGGCCCTGTGGGCGTGTTCGAATTCGACCAATTCGGTGAAGGCACTAAGCGTATCGCACAAGCTATCGCTGATTCTAAAGCCTTCTCTATCGCAGGCGGTGGTGACACCTTAGCGGCGGTCGACAAGTATGATATCGCCGATAAAGTCTCTTACATTTCTACTGGCGGTGGCGCTTTCCTTGAGTTTTTAGAAGGTAAAGAGTTACCGGCTGTAGCTATGCTAAAACAACGCGGAGCCTAATATTGAGTTAGGTATTGCGCCATCGCGGCAGGGCGCTGCGATGGCACTAAAACTTGATAAAAAAATTATAAAAAACCGCTCATTCTCTTAAGAGCATAAACCTGTTCTTGAGTGATTGAGCATAAAAATCCATCCAAACGATAGCGACCTCGGTGACCTAACGTTGATGTGACAGTCACCCTATTATTGGAGTTAAAAAATGGCGTTAATTTCCCTACGACAACTACTCGATCACGCGGCAGAGCATGGATACGGTGTGCCAGCGTTCAACGTAAACAACCTTGAGCAAATGCGTGCCATCATGCAGGCCGCAGAAGCCACAGACAGCCCAGTTATCGTGCAAGCCTCTGCGGGTGCACGTAAATATGCGCGTCCACAATTCTTAAAATACCTGATGACGGCTGCACTTGAGCAGTATCCAGATATCCCCGTCTGTATTCACCAAGACCATGGTACCGATCCTGATATCTGTCAGCGTTCTATCCAATTAGGCATGTCATCAGTCATGATGGACGGTTCATTAATGGCCGACGGTAAAACCCCAGCTTCTTACGAGTACAACGTTGATGTGACTCGCAGAACTGTTGCATTCGCCCACGCGTGTGGTGTGTCTGTAGAGGGTGAAATCGGTTGTTTAGGTAGCTTAGAAACCGGTACTGCTGGTGAAGAAGATGGTGTAGGCGCAGAAGGCGTATTAAGCCACGACCAACTGCTGACCAGTCCAGAAGAAGCGGCACGCTTCGTTGCCGATACCCATGTTGACGCGCTGGCGATTGCGATTGGTACTAGCCACGGTGCATACAAGTTCAGCCGTAAACCAACGGGTGATGTACTGCGAATCGACCGCATCAAAGAAATCCATGCCCGCATTCCTAACACTCACTTAGTGATGCACGGTTCATCTTCAGTGCCTCAAGAATGGTTACAGATCATCAACCAATACGGTGGTCAAATTCCTGAAACTTACGGCGTGCCATTAGAAGAAATCGTTGAAGGTATCAAACACGGCGTGCGTAAAGTGAACATCGATACCGATTTACGCTTAGCGTCTACCGGTGCGGTACGTAAATACTTGGCCGAACACCCAAGCGAGTTCGACCCACGTAAGTTCCTGAAAGCCTCTATGGAAGCGATGGCAGACATCTGTACTGTTCGCTACGAAGCCTTCGGTTGTGCGGGCCAAGCTTCTAAGATTAAGCCATTGTCTTTACAAGCAATGTACAAAGCTTATCAGTCAGGTGCTTTAGATCCTAAGATCAACCTCTAAGCCTTAAAAACTGCTCTAAAAAGCCCGCCAAAGTGCGGGCTTTTTCTATGCAAAAAATCGTTGAATTTTCATTTTCTAATCGTAAATGTTAGTATTGCCCAGATTTTCAGGGGATTAAACGGAACAGGAACGGATAAACATGAAGAAAGTACTGACCGCAGCGCTATTAATGTCTGCACCATTTATGGCAAACGCGGGAGCCGATTTTGTTAAGGGCGACAAGACATTCGCAGGTGAAGCCGAGCTAGGTGCAACCTTAACCACAGGTAACACCGACACCTCATCCTATAAGGGCCGCTTAAGCCTTAAGCACGAATTAGGTGATTGGGAAAACCAATACCTATTAGAAGGTTTGTATAAAGAAGATACGGGTGAAGTCACGGCAAAACGTTATTTAGCGGGCGCTCAAGGCAACTATAAGATGACAGACCGCAGCTATCTGTTTGCCAACGCTAACTACGAAGTCGACCCTTTCACCGGTTATGACTACACAGTATCAGGCGCGGCGGGTTATGGTCACAGACTCTATGACACCAGCAAGACTTTCCTAGATGTAGAGATCGGTCCCGGTTACATCTATCAACGCCTCGATTCAGAGCAAGCCCTGTTAGAAGGCACAGATTCGAATGACAGCGTGGTTGCCCACGGCGTGATCAACTTCGAAACTGAAATCACTGAAACCTCAAAATTCCAGCAACGTTTTGTGGCCGACTACGGCGATAAATTAGATGCGCGTTCAGAAACCTCGCTGACAGCCAATATCATTGGCGCCTTAGCGATGAAGTTTGCGATTATTGTGCGCTACAACAGTGAGCCACTGGACGATAAAAAGAGCACTGATACCGAAACGAATATGACCTTGCTCTATTCGTTCTAATCAATGTGATTGATATCAACATAAAAGCACCGAGAGGTGCTTTTTTATTGGCTGTTTTTGGACTAACTTGAAACAAAGTTAGTTAATTCTTTATTAGTTGTATCTGTAGTTATACAAAAATTAATGTTGTAAGCCCCTTTAGTTACCGAGAAATACGTAGAAAGTTGCGTTTTGTCAAAATTTACAGAGCCCGAGCTATGGTAATTTTCGAACTAATTTCCCTTGCAGAGATCAACTTTGATGAAATTACAGCAGTGGTTTAAAAACAGTGGAGTGGCGCTATCTAGCCTATTCTGCGTTGCAATATTGAGCGGATTCTCACCAGCAGTTTGGGCAATGACCGAAGGAACAGAACGGCTCGATTTAACCGCTGCATCAGTGGGGTATATTGCCGTATGCATCTTCGTTCTCGCCTATATTTTGGTGATGGCCGAAGAGGCGCTGCACCTGCGTAAATCCAAACCCGTATTGGTCGCAGCCGGCATTATTTGGGGCATGATAGGTTTTGTGTATGTGCAAAATGGCATGTCGGAGGTTTCCGAGGCAGCCTTTAAGCACAATCTACTGGAATACGCTGAGTTATTACTCTTCCTATTAGTGGCGATGACTTATATCAACGCCATGGAGGAACGTAACTTATTCGATGCGATCCGCGGTTGGTTAGTCGGACGGGGATTTAGCCTGCGAACCGTGTTTTGGTTGACCGGGTTTATGGCGTTCTTTATCTCGCCAGTGGCCGATAACTTAACCACGGCGTTATTGATGTGTGCCGTGGTGATGAAGGTGGGCGCAGGGCAGCGCAAATTTATTACGCTGGCGTGTATTAACATTGTGGTCGCGGCGAATGCGGGCGGTGCGTTTAGTCCCTTTGGCGATATCACCACCCTGATGGTGTGGCAAAAGGGCTTAGTGCACTTTGCGGACTTCTTCCATCTGTTTATTCCAGCCTTGGTTAACTTTGCTTTACCCGCGGCCATCATGAGCGTGTTTATCCCAAGTTATGTGCCCGAGCCTGAAAAAGAGCAGGTGTACACTAAACCTGGCGCGAAACGTATCGTGGCGTTATTCCTGCTGACCATTGCGACGGCGGTATGCGCGCATTCCTTCTTCGGCATGCCACCAGTTCTTGGGATGATGACGGGTCTAGGCTTTCTGCAGTTCTTCGGTTACTACCTGCGTAAGACCTTCGACAAGTCCGTTGCCCGTGAGCGGGCGAAGGCGGAATTACGCCGCGATGAACAACGCCTGCAACAGCTTGGCAGCGTGGTGCCCTTCGATGTGTTTAGCCGGATCTCCCGTGCCGAATGGGATACCTTACTGTTCTTCTACGGTGTGGTGTTGTGTGTGGGTGGCCTTGGCTTTATGGGGTATTTGAGCTTAGTGTCTGAGGCATTGTATTCCCACTGGGATGCGACCTATGCCAACGTCGCTATCGGCCTGTTGTCTTCGGTTGTCGATAATATTCCGGTGATGTTCGCCGTATTGACCATGAACCCTGAGATGGCCCTTGGCCAATGGTTACTGGTGACCTTAACCGCGGGTGTTGGGGGCAGTTTGTTGTCCATCGGCAGTGCGGCCGGGGTCGCCTTGATGGGACAGGCAAGGGGGATTTACACCTTTGGCGCCCATTTACGTTGGACACCTGTGATCGCACTAGGGTATATCGCTAGCATTTTGGTACATATGTGGCTCAATGCTGCAATGTTCTAAAAACAAATGAAACATAGTGTATCTGCATTTGTTTTCAGCATTAAATGTTTTATTGATGTGATTCACAGATTATTCATCTAACCCTGTTAGGTGGCGATAAGATCACTGCGTTGTTTTCGTTCAAATTGTATACTCGGCCCCACATCAAATAGTGAAAGGGGCCGAGATGCAAATAGGCACTTGTTGGTTTAATGCACAGGAACAAGTGCTGGTCGATGCAGCATCAGGACGTAGCTGGTTATTGAGTACGGACGAATTCCAAGCGCTTTCACTCTTGAGTGCGCAGCGTGGCAAAGTGGTCTCACGCATGGAGTTGCTGCAAGTGATTTCGCCGCACCTCAAGTTGTCTATGCGCAGCGATGAATTGCTCAATAGTACTATTCGCCGCTTACGGTTATTTCTCGGTGATGACGCCGCTCATCTGTTGGTGAGTATCGCCAATCAAGGTTATATCCTCTACGCCACGCCCCGCAAGCATTCTCGTACCGCGCTGAACTCGCCCCTGTTCAAGCTGAGTATGCCGCAGTTTATGGTGCTCACGCTCCTGACCTTAGCTGCGCTGCTGTGGGTGGGATCGCATATCACTCACCCTACAAGTATCGCGCCGAATTATGCGAAGCAGTTGCTGACGCACGACGGGCATTATTCGGAAATTCAATTCTATACCGGTCAGCCGTCGGATCATTCGATGCGACCCTTAGTCAATCACTTTTTAGAGCAAGTGTCTGCCTGTGCGGTGTTTCCGTGGCAATCCATTGCGGCGACTATTTCGACGGATCAAAGGTTTGTTAGTCTGGTACTGAAAAATAACGATGCCAATGGACTCGAGTTTGAAACCATCAAAATGATGTCGGAAAACTTCAATGTCGATGTGATTGATGAGCTATGGCTAAAAATGGTGGGGATCTGTGCTTAAACTGACAGGGATAAAAAACCACAACCGCCGGCTTCGCCTCTGGCATGTGATTGCCATAGTGCTGATGTTAGTCGGCATAGGGTTGGGCGCCTATGCGATGACGTTTAACAGCAAACAGTTAAATTTGAGTTGCCGCGCCAAGTTGTATGAGGCGCCTTTTAAGGCGAAGTCTTTACCCTCGTACAGCCAAAGTTTGGCGCTGGATGTGAAGATTGCGGCCAATCAGGCCAAGTTAAGTTCTCGCTATGGGCAGAATGGTCAGGATCTCGCCGCCTTGATTTACGAGGGAAAAGTCAGCGCCTTAGCGCCAGGGACAATGACCTATAAGCTCAACTTAGATCAGGCCAATTTAAAAATGGATCTGTTGCAAACCGAGGTGCCGGACTTAATGCGTGCGGAAGTGCAAAAATCCCGTAAGGCCTTATTTGAGCAGGGTGGAATGAGTTTTGATATGCAGATTGTGGATATGGATACCTTAAACAATTACGTACTGATCAAGTTTTATCCCAGCGGCCATTTGTGGGCTTGCCAGAGCAAATAGCATTATTAATACGTAGAAAAGGCATCCAATTGGATGCCTTTTTTGGGCGCGATGATGGGATTACTGCGGTGTGACTTGGACTAATGTCAGTTCATTATTGGCTTTAGCACCATAAATCTGAATGGCGACCTTGATTTGGGACACGGCGCCGCTTGGGTCCTGTTGTTGCCAATCGAGACCCGCGATTTCAAACTGATATTGGCCATTCTTTACTTCGGTCAGCTGCCCCGTACATTCCCCTTGGCTCTGACAGCGATAGCTTTGGGTGACATGCCAGCGCTTCCATGCCTTAGGATTCGCCGAGGCTTTATCCTTATTAGGGAAACCAAAGTAATAAATGTCATAGCTCTTGGCGGCGGTAATGGCCGACTGGTTAGCATCGGTTAATGAGAAGACTAAGCTGCCGGTATTGGGGTCAAACTGTCCTACCGCCAGATTAATTTGGCTGGCCTCATCGATACTCACCGTGGTTTCTACTGGCGGCGGTGGCGGCGGAGGTGTGACTTCCTCGGATTTATCATCGTCACTACCACAGCCAACAAGGGCGAGTGTACCTAGGGTTAATGCGAGTAATGGGTATTTCATCACTGCCTCCTTAATTGAAGTGGCCAGTGTGGCACGTGGTGCATTCCATATCGGTTTTAACACTTGCCGCCGAACCTAAGGTGCTAGTGCTGCCGTGGCAGACTTGGCAATCCTGCGCTTCGAGTGAGGGTTTGCTGCCGGGCAGGGCACCAATATTCTCGCCCTGATAGGCACGGTTTAGCAGTTCCACCAAGTAATAGGCCATAGAGGCCGATAGGCGGTAGCAGCGCTCACCTTTTTTGGCGAATGGCAGGCCTGAGGCCCGTGACCAGTTACTGATAGAAGAGTGGCACAATACGCTCATTGCCTTCGATGAGCTGCCTACGAGGGCGGTTTTTTCCGCTGTCGAGCCGATACCCGCAACGAACTCAGGGGTTGATAGTGGCAAGGTGGTGTTTTCATAATAGCGGAAGGCATTGGCAATCACCGCGCTATTCTGGCCGTTAATATCATCTAAGATGTTGACTAACATGCCGATGGCGTTGAGGTTGCCGCAAAGTGTGCCTTGGCCTGTGACCCCGGCAAATCCATAACCCGCCAGAGCTGTGGGGATGGTTTTAAACTTGTCGGCATCGGCACTATTAGATTGCGCTAGCATTGTGATAACCGAATGAAACACTTGGTGCATACAGCCGCCACCCGTCTCGTAGGCGAGTTTTGCGGTCGCCATGGCATCGAGTGGCACATATTTGAGCTTTTCCCCGAGGGCTAATAGATATTGACCGTCGGCATTGGTCGCCGCAAATGCTGACGTCCCTATTAAAGTTGCGCCCGCAGCCGCCGTGCTGATACCGATAATGCGAGTTAATGCTTGGCGTCGATTAATGCTCATCATGAATATCCTCTTTTATTAATTGCTTTTATTTATCAATCAGTAACCATTGGTTGATGGCATCATTCTAGAAACTGCAGCAATAAATAGTGTGATTTGCGGCCGGGGATATTTGGTCTCCCAAAATCGCTGGCGGTGGGAGAAGAACAATCGTTTTAGCCGATGTTTGCTAAGTGGTTTTGTGGATATGTTCGATTTCAATGTGCATCAACGCACATTATTTGTGGCATTTATGTAAATTTATGCGAATTTATCACCAAGCTAAGCCGCTGCAAATGGCATTTATCGCTGTGAGCTAACGCAGATTTTTGTTTTATGGCGATCCGCTTGCGGGCTGGTTCACGAAATTTAACTATTTGCCGCCTTGGGTTAACGGGATCACAGTAATCATTAGCAGGCTTGCATAGACTTAATTCGATGATTTTACAGGTTGGAGTTTGAGTTATGCAGGTGGGGGGCTGTTGGTTTGACCGTGAGCGTGGCTTACTTGTCGAACAGGCTCGTGATGAATCTTGGCACCTTCCCCGTGCCGAGTTGCAAGTGTTGAGCCTGTTGGTTGAACATCAAGGCAAACTGGTCTCCAAGCATGAGCTGAAGACTGGCGATGGGGCGCATCCTCCTCTTACTGACACTTCGTTAGCGCGGGCGGTCTTTATGATCCGCTCCTTCCTCGGGCCCCAATATGAGGGGCTGATTGAAACCGTCAAAGGTCAGGGCTATCTGCTGCACAGCACCCAAGGACAAAGGTTTAAAAGTTTGCGTTACCCTAGGCTGCAATCCTTACCTTGGTGGAGTGTGTTGCTGGTTTTTGGATTTATGCTCGCGATTTCAGGCTTTTATCTTAGCCGAATCGACCACAGCGTACCGACTCAACCTTTGCTCTCTACCGATTTGCCCTTAGCCTCGGGGCAACATATTCGGCTGCATTTGTATGCCAATTCGAAAACCAACAACACCCTGTTGTTTGAGTTAGGCGACCGCTTGGGCCAAGGGCTGAGTCGCTGCGGCCACAGTGATTGGTCCGAAGTGTACTCCTCGCTCTCCCACGATAAGCAGGTGCTCAACATTACTATGCGAGGTTATAAACTCGGGCAATCGGTGATTCGCAACTTGAAGATCAGCGACTTTAGACGGCCGAAGGAATTTATTGATGCAAACTGGCTGCAGGAGGTCGGGATCTGTGGCTAAGTGGCTCAAGTGGACGATAAATCTCACCATACTCTCGGCGCTAATCGTCGCCTGCGGGGTGATTTACCTGCAATCTGTTTCCAATAAGGCGGTGATCTTAAATTGCAGCTCCGAGCTGTTTGACCGCCATAGCCAACAAGTGGATGAGGGGAAATTTTACCTCTTGGTCGATGTGTTGATCTCGGCGGGCAATGCACAGATCAATTACCGCTACTTTAACCTCGACGGCTCAAGCGCGGGGGCGATTTTGATGCAGGGCGAGGTCAAGAGCATGGAGCTAAATCGCATGACCTACAATGTGTCGGTCAAAACCAAGACTGAGTCCGAGGACGTCGATAAAAAGTATTGGCCCGAACACATGAAGTACCTTTCTTACATCAGCAGTCTGCACTTTAGTGAGTCCGGTCGACACAATCTCAGTATTGAAGTGTTAGACAGCGATGCCAACCAAGACTATGCGGTTGTCTTGTTTCAGCCGAGTAACACCGTTTGTGGCTGCAGAATCGTCAATAGCCGAATTTAATCAGTGAATTTGCCGCACTTTCGGTTTAGATTATATTTTCCATGGTGTTAATGCCGACTCTTCCATCTCAATCATAAGGTTGTTGTGTTTAAGATACGTGTCAAACAAGAAGAATCCCTGTCGATTAAGTTCAGCCATCAGATGGAAAAGGGCGATAATCGTCAGCTCGATCTCTATTTCTTTTTACCAAAGGAAATGGGCATAGGCGCGCACACTTTAAACGAAGAAGAGTATTACCACAGCGCGATTGTTGGACGACGCTCCTACTACTCCGAAGGGTTGCACTTGCCACTGGTGCAAGGGCGTTTCGCCAGTATGAATCGTCGCACGGTGGAAGAATTCCGGCTGTACTTAAACCTGTTTGCCTACCAGTTTGCCGTCGCGGTTGAAAACGATGTCAAAGAACTCAATCGCATCGCCGATGTGGCGCACTTCTATCTGGCGCTCGATGAGCTGTGCGAGCAAGTGACGCAGCTACTGAAAAAGTTTCGCCGTAATGAGCCGGGCGATCCGAAATGGAAATCCTATTTCGAGAATGCCGATAACTATCTCTCTTGGTTCTGCGAGCAGCAACTGCTAAAAGTGCTCGCCCACGCCACGCGCACCAGTGATTTTGCCGACATCCAAGAACGAGTGTTGACCCTGTGCCGCAACGAATGCGCTTACCGCGACGCCAACAACTATAACTCGGCGCAGACCAAACAAGACCCAAACCGAATTTCGAATAAGATGCTGTTATTGCGGCGCTTAATTCAGCAAGGCGTGGTACTCAAAGAAGAGTTAAAACCCTTAGGCATCGGCCTTAAAAAGTTTACGACTGGACTTGCGACCGCATTGGTGATGTTGGTGGTATCGGCGCTGATCATCGAGGCGCAGGGCGTCTTTAGTGGCTTTACCATAGCGTTGGTGCTGACGCTGGCGGTCATTTACGGATTTCGTGAAATCTTTAAGGACGATGTGCGTAATGCCCTCTGGCGCTTTATTCAGCGTGGTCGGCCGCGTTGGAGCCGTATCTTAAGGGATACCACCAGTCAGTCGGTGATCGCTAAGCAATTAGTTTGGCTCGAATTTATGCGGCAACAGGATTTGCCGGAGAAAGTTAATGAAATCCTAAAACAACGGCATAGCCAGAATAAGGTCGATGCCGAAGTCCTGCATTATAAGATTGCCACTCGGGTAAACCATGGCGAGTTTCAGGCGGGATATTCGACGATACAAGAGCAAGTGAACTTTAGTTTTGTGCCCTTTGCCCGCTACTTAGAGCGGGGTAAGGCAAAAATTTATAAGGAAATTGAGGGCAAGATCAGCCACGAGTCGGTCGAGCGTCGCTACCAAGTGAATCTGATTTTAGTGCTGCGGGATGGCCGCGAAGAACCGCAATACGCGCGCTACAAAATCACTATGAATCGCTCGGCCATTATCGAGATCACCCAAAGTCAGTTACCCGATTCCTTTAATCCGCCCGCTAAGGCTGACGAGTAAAGGCTTGGCCGATATTCTGATCGTTATTCTGCTTTGCCCGTTTGAGCGCCACCTCGGCATTGCTGAGGTATTGCTCTAGGCTTTGTCCTTCCTGATAGCTGGCAATCCCAATGCTAATCCCTTCACCTAAGCCATTGCTGTTGAGCTTTTCTATGGTATTGAGGGCGAAGTGATGTGCCGCCGTGGCGTTGGTATCAGGCAATAACAACAACAGTTTACCGAGTTGCCAGTGAAGGATTTGGTAATGGGCGGGGATTTCGAGCAAGAGCTGTACTTCCACTTCCTGCTGGCGCGTCTCAAGTTGGTCGATATCACTCATATGGCTGAGTAAGCCCTCAGGGTTGATATCCATCACCAGCAGACTTGAGTGGTTGCGGCTTTGGGGCGATAGCGAAGCAAAATAGCGTTCCAAATCGGAGAGATGCTGCAAAATGGTGCTGCGGTGCGGCACAAAGCTGCGCGGCTCGGTTCCCCTTAGGCTATCGGCGGCTTGCTCTAAGGTACAGATGATGTAGTCAATCTCACCGTCAGAAGCCACATGGCCCTTCAAGGTGGCCTGTAAACAATTGGAATGGCGCAGATTGGGCGAGCAGAGGATCTGCCCTTGCCATTGACCCTGCATGCTGATTTGGGCGGTGATCCGCTGCCATTGGTTACCCAGATCGTTGGCGAGCAGTGAGGCTAAATCATGGTTCAAATCACCATTAAGTTGCATCAGTTGATCGAATACTGGATTGATTTTTATCAGCTTACCATTGGCATCCGTCAACGCCGTGGCCACAGTCGTATCGCAGAGTAAGTCGCTTAAGAAGGCTTGATTCTGGCAATCGATCATGGCGCTAATATCTTCAAGGGAGACTAACAGATGCGGTAAGCCGCGCCCCAATCTTGGCGCTTGGCGTACGCATACGCTAAGTCTTGAGCCCTTATCATTGTCTAGCGACAGCTTGCCTTGCCATTCACCTTGTCGATGCACTTGGTCGAGCATTTGCGCTAGGGTCAAGTCATCGAGATTAAGGGCGCGTTGCAGGCTTCGGTCTGTGAGTTCATCCTGCGGCACTTGAGTCGCCTCGGCCGCCTTAGGGTTAGCACTGATAATTCGTGCCTGCTCATTGGCGAGGATAAAGCCGATATCATTGTTAAATAATGCATTAGCCACATCGATACTGTATTGGCGAGAGCGATACTGCAGGCGGTACATATGGCTGAGCAAGATCACCCAAGCGGCCAGTAAGGTCAGAATTAGCGCGGCGACGATGACGATGTTCTGCCATTGGGAAAACTTAGAGGCGATATCATCGTTACGAATATAAGAGAGTAAAAAGTACTCGCGGCGCAGCTCGGGCTGATTCGTTAACTCGACTTTGAGGTACACGAAGGTGGCATCTTCACCATGGAATTGGCCAAAGTTACTCATCGACATTTCCCGCCACAGCGCCGGATAACTCTGGCGCAGACTGGCGCCTAAGGTATCGGGAATATGGGTTAAGGGCGCGAGTTCACTCACGCCGGCATAGAGCAACCCTTGGGTATCTAACACTAGCATCGGTGATTTATTGCTTGAAAATGCAGGCTTAATTGCTTCTAGCATCTGCACAATCGAGTTGTAGGTAATCAAATAACCCATGGAGCTTTGATCGGGTTTCTCAAGCCAAGTCATTTGATACATATAGGGTTCGAGCATGCCATTAAGGGGCACAAACTCTAAGGGTGAGGTAAAGACTTCTTTGCCACCTAAGTTACGACTCGAGCCTAACAGGGCGGCGGGTAGCGCGTCCTGACTAAAGTTTGAAGGTGTCGCAAACTTATAATTACCTTGGGGATCGAACAGGGCAATCCCGAGGAGTTCGGGGATATGCTGCACTAGCTCCTGCCAACTTGCCTGTAATTTTTGTTGAGACGAGGCCGTTGGATTTTTGAGGTACTGCTTGAGTAACTCGTCTTTGGCAAATAGCTGAGTGCGAAATTGCTGGAAGGCGACCTTATCTGTGATCAGCGTGCCTATGGTTTGTAATTCGCTATATCTTTGGGTTGCCCATTCTTCCTGTAACCGACGTTCACCTAAGGTAATGATTAAGTTGGTTAAAATAATCATACCTATCACCAGCATCGATAACTGGCTCGCGACAGCCAACAGGCGTTGGTGAGACCAATGCAGCCCTTGGGTCAATGAAAGTAATGGCGCGAGTGGGTGTAGGTTAGGGTTCTTTTTCAGCATGGGCCGATTTAGGGTTGATTAACTGTTAATTAGGCTATGTTAACACGAATGAAATGTTACGACAGTGGCAAGTTGCTCGGCGACTCTGTTATCCCGAGCAATGCATCAACCCCAATGCGGCTGCGCGGAACGGTTAACCGAGTGCGCCTAACACTCTGTGCTTAAACTCGCAGCCCGAGGCGAGCACTTGTTCGCGGCAAAGATCGATGTCGACTCCTTCTAATCCCTCAATCGCCGAGACTTGTACCCGCTCGATATAATGGGGGGCGAGGGCGATAAAGGCATTCACGGCGGCGTAGGAACCTGCCAGTTTTGGGCGGCAATGTTGGTTATAGGCGGCCTCATTGTCGGCGTTGAGGGAAATGGATAATCCATCCACGCACTCCGCTAACTCGGGCAGAATGTTGCGTCTGTGAACTAGGTTGCCTAAGCCATCGGTATTGACCCGCACGCGGCCGCCACGGCGTTTGATTTCCTTGGCTACGGCCAGCAATGTCGGCAGATTCATCGTCGGTTCACCATACCCGCAGAACACATATTCCTCAAAGTCTTCCACCTCGCCTAACAGCGGGATAATTTCCTCCGGCTTGGGCTGGTGGGTCAATGCCAATTGATACTCGTGAATTTGTTTACTGCCATTATGTTTAGGACAGAAGGCGCAACGCAGGGTGCAGCGACCCGTGATATTCAGATAACGACTCCTGCGAATATCATAGACTAAGGTTTCGGTGGCGCAGGTTTCATTAGTGCACACTTCCGCCGTGGTGTTGCCATTGGCTAAGGTTTCAGTGGCTTTAATGGGGGCGGGGTGGATTGGGGCAGAATGTGAGTTTGGCATCCGATCTGTTTTCATACTATCGACTTTATTGGCATCTTGGCGGTCACTTAGGTTGAGTGTAACGAATGCGATCCTTGATAACTGCCACCTAGATCGCACAACGCGCTTTACTCGTTAGGGGAAACCAGAGATAAAAAAGAGAGCCTAGGCTCTCTTTTTATGGGGGACAATGGTGACTTGACGACCACTAATCCTGTTTATAGTCAGGTTCATTAAAGGCGTCTAAGGACACCTTGTGACTCTCATTGGTATGTAAATGTCTCTCCTGCGATGTTTTTGGACGCCACCACCAATGGTAGAAGCGGCTTCCAACGCGTTTAGCATCATCGAGAATGATGTACAGCAAAGGCACCAAAATTAAGGTCACCACAGTCGAGAATAGGATACCGAAGGCAAGGGAAGTCGCCATAGGGATCACAATCTGCGCCTGTAGGCTGCGCTCAAGAATAATAGGCACAAGACCGACGAAGGTGGTCAATGAGGTCAAGATAATCGCCCTAAAACGATAACATCCTGAATCTACCGCCGCTTGTCTGACCGATTGCCCTTGCTCCCGCGCACGGTTAACAAAGTCCACCAAGATCAAGGAGTCGTTTACCACTACCCCGGCGAGCGCGACGATACCACAGAGACTCAAGACGCTCATGGCAAGACCTTGGATCAAATGCCCAAATAGCGCGCCGATAATCCCGAAGGGGATCACTGACATGATGATCAGTGGCTGGCTGTAAGACTTCAGCGGCACCGCCATTAAGGCATAAATGGTAAACAGCGCAAAGAAGAAGCCCTGCATTAGACCGACCATAGCATTCTGTTCATCCAAACTGCCGCCATCGAGGGTGGTTTGGATTTTAGGATACTTGGCCTGTAACTGCGGCAGGAAATCCTTTTGGATCTCAGTAACAACCTTAGAAGGTTCCACCTTGTGTTTGTTAGCATTCGCAATAATGGTAATTGCCCGCTTGCCATCGACACGTGTGATAGAGGCGTAGGATTCGCCTTTTTCAACCTCGGCAACGGTAGAGAAAGGCACCGACTTGCCCTGCGGCGTGCGGATCAACATATTCTCGAGGTAACCAACGGTACGGCGCTGCTCTAAGGGGTAGCGCACCATGACTTTGATTTCTTCTTTATTACGCAAAATACGTTGTGCTTCATAACCATAGAAGCCATAACGGACTTGGCGAGCTAAATCAGACAAAGTTAAACCTAGCGCTTCGGCCTCGGGGCGGATCTTTAAGCGGATCTCATGGCTACCCGAAGAGAAGTTATCGGCAATATCATACACACCTTCGTAGGTGGCGAGCTTTTGCTTGAGCTCGCGGGCGGCTGCGGATAATTCTTCGAGATCGCTCGAGGTCAATCTAAAGGATATGTCACCACCGCCACCGCCGTTCCCGCTGGCGTTAAAGTCGAGCTTCTTCACCGACAGTAACTCGGGCAATTGTTCTCGCCATGCGGCGGCAATGGCCTCGCCATCCACTTCTCGGTCTTCGCCCTTGGTCAGTTCGGCAAAGATAAAGGCGGAGGTGCGCGAGCTCATGTTGATAAAGCTATGCTTCACCACTTCGCTACCGTTGTCCTTCTCCATTTTAGCGTTCATCTTGTACAGGGCTTCTTCAATATCCTGTACCACCTTGAGGGTGTTCTGCTCTGAGCTGCCTTCATCCATTTCTAGCTGTACTTGGATAAAGTCCGATGGAATGTCGGGGAAGAACACCCAGCGCACTTTGCCGCTGGCGACTAAGGCTATGGATAAAATCAACACACCGATAAAGGCCGCGACGACGTTGTAGCGATGTTGGATACAGCGCTCGAGGAAGTTGCGGTAACTGTGGTGAATAAAGTGCTGAACGCGATTGTTAAATCTGTCCTTGAAGCGTCCAAAGAAACCCGTGGGTTCACCTGGTTTTCTGAACTTCATGTGGGCTAAGTGCGCTGGCAGGATAAATTTAGATTCCACCAGTGAAAACGCCAGACACATGATGACCACCATGCCGATGGATTTCCAAATAATCCCCATGGGGCCAGAGACCATCAACATAGGAATAAAGGCGGCGATAGTGGTTAACACCCCGAAAGTGGCTGGCATGGCCACTTTTTGTGCCCCGCGGATCACGTTATCAATAGAGTGTCCGTGCCGCTCGACCTCACTGTAGGCGCTTTCGCCTATCACAATCGCATCGTCGACCACTATCCCCAAGACGAGAATAAAGGCGAACAATGTCAGCATGTTGATGGTCATGGAGAAAGGTTCCAGCGGCATGATGAGCATAGTGCCGAGGAAACACACGGGTAACCCCATCATCACCCAGAAGGCGAGTTTGAGATCGAGGAACAGGGCTAAGATTACAAACACTAACAGGGCGCCATAAAACATGTTCGACATCATCATGTTCAACCGGCCCTTGAGGTAGTGGGTTAAATCTCCCCAAGTGTCTAATTTTGCATTGGCAGGCAGAGTGGCACGACGTTTCTCAACGTAGTCTTTGACCTGTTGAGCGATGTCGAGGGCGTTTTGATCGTTAACGCTGGTCACTTCAATAATGGCCGCTGGCTTGCCGTTGAAGCGGGTGTACTCTAAACGTTCTTCAAAATCGTCCTTAATGGTTGCCACCTGAGGCAACATCACTCGGCTACCATCGGCGCGGGTAGTGACGACGATATTGGCAAAATCATCGCCAGTATAGGCTTGGCCTTTCGTTCGTAGCAGAATGTCGCCATCTTCGGCGCGGATCGAACCGCCCGGCAAGTCGATAGAAGAGTTTTGCACCGCCAAGGCGACTTGCGAGAAGGTTAAGCCGTATTCCCGCAGCTTATCTTCTGAGACTTCGATACCGATTTCATAGTCGCGCACACCCGTGACTTTCGCGCGGGTCACGGCGGGAAGTTGGGTCAAATCATCACGTACCGATTTAGCCAACTCCTTCATATCGTGCAGCGACATATCACCGTAGACCGACACCCAAATCACGTTGTTTTCGGGTTCGATTTTATAGATTTGCGGTTTTTCGATGTTCACCGGAAAGGTGGAGATCGCGTCCAATCGTAACTTGGCTTCGTCGAGCACGGTTTGCACGTCGTAGTCATCTTCGACTTCGACCGTGATGGCGCCAACCCCTTCACTGGCAACCGAAGTGACTTTTTTAATCCCGTTGATATCTTGGATGGCTTCTTCAATCTTGATGTTGATGCCTTCTTCGATTTCCTGCGGCGCAGCGCCGGGATAAGCAACGGTAATGCTCAATAAGTTAAGGTTAAAAGAGGGGAATACCTCTTTATTAATCAACACTGTGCTAAATAGACCGCCAATCAGCAGCGCCCACATTAACAGGTTGGCTGCCACGCTGTTGCGGGCAAACCAGGCTAAGATCCCTTTTTGAGTATCCATTAGTTCACTCCAGCGGCCGCAAGACTCGACTCAGGAGCATCTTCCTTAGGTGTGGGGGTCTGCACCGGCTTGGCATCTTCACCTATGATTTTGACCAACTGGCCATTCGCCATATTGCTAAAGTGAGTGATGGCAACGCGCTCACCGGTTTTTAAGCTGTCCTTGATGAACACATTTTCAAGATCGCTACGCACGACATTCACATGGCGCATCTCGACAATATTTTGCTCGTTAATTAAGGCCACATGCTCGTTACGCACCACGTGGCGAGGCAGTTTAACTATGCCATCGACGGTGCGGCCCTTAATCACGGCATTCACAAAGCTGCCGTATTTCAGCGGTAAACTGCCTTGGGTTTTATGCTCACGTAGGTAAGGGTCTTTAATCTCGGCGACGAGGTAAACCATGCGGTTATCGGCATCAATCACGCCTTCGCTACGAATAATATTACCCATCCAAGTGTTTTCCTTACCCGCCAAAGAGGCGCTTAAGGTGACTTGGGTATCGGGGTGATCGACGGATTCCAAATAGGCTAAATCATCGTTAGAGATAGGCAGACGAATTTCGGCAATGCTAGTGTCGTACAGTTCACCCAAATTAGTGCCTAATGTCACGTACTGACCTAAATCGACATTTCTGGCCTTGATAATGCCATCAAAGGGCGCGCGGATAACCGTGCGCTCTAAGTTACGCTGGGCGCGTGCCAGTGCGGCCTGGGCATATTTAACGTTGGCTTGCTCTTTTTTCAGCTGTGGGATACGTAATCCCAGCTCTGGCGGTAAGCCTTTGTCGTAGCCCTTAAATTCGATTTTAGCGACTTCGCCACGGGCGATTTCTTCATTGAGCGCCGCGGTTGCCTGAGCCAAGGTGGCTTCGGCTTGCATTAAATCGGCTTCGTAATCCGAAGGTTCGATTTGGGCTAATTGGTCGCCTTTCTTCACTATGCCACCAGCCACAAATTGCGGCGAAATGCTCAGCATCCGCCCTTGGACTTCGGTCACCAGTTGCGTCTTATATTTAGGGGTAACCACGCCGTAGGAAGGAAGATTAAGCGATACCGTTTGCTGCTCAACCTGAGTGACATCGACGATAGGTACTGGCATTTCTTCAGGTTTTTGTTCGGGGGCTTCCTTAGTTGACATCAGTGCTATCGCACCAACAACAAATAACAGCAGTATAAACAGAGGAGATAATCTCCTGAGTAAAGTTTTCATCATATGATTGTTACATCCGTGCTAAATCGCTTAATGCGCCTAAAGTATCAGAGTCGAGCGGCGCAATAAATTTATTTTTGTAAATAAAATGTGTCTAAAGGTGATGGCGCGTTTTTACGGTACGCCACCTCTTTTTTGGCCGCCGATAAGCATATGGAAGATAAGAGTGTTTGGGTCACTCCGTTTGCATTTGTTATAGCGATTTTTTGCGGCGGGCGAGCATAAAAAAAGCCGCATTATGCGGCTTTGGGGAGGGGTTAAGCTTGCTTCTTGCGGGCAATTTTAGTGGCCTTTTTCGCTGCCTCTTTCTTGCTGGTTCGCTTGGCCGCTTCTTTGGCTTTCACCTTCGCTTTTTTCTTGGTCGGTACACGCGCTTCTTTGTGCTTAGGACGCAGTTCCTCAATAATACGGCGCTTAAGCGGCTGCTCGATATAACGCTCAATCTTACCGACAATGCGCATATCGTGAGCTTCGGCTAATGAAATCGCCGTTCCTTTCGCGCCCGCGCGGCCAGTACGGCCAATGCGGTGGATGTAACTATCGGCAGAACGTGGCATGTCAAAGTTAATCACATGGGTGATATCGTCGATATCGATACCACGAGCGGCTACATCGGTTGCCAGTAACACATTCACTTCGCCTTTGGTAAAGCGGCTTAAGGCTTGGAAGCGTTTCTTCTGTTCCATATCGCCACGCATAAAGGCGCAGGGAATACCGGCTTTCAGCAACTGACCTTCGAGGCTAGAAACCACATCGCGAGTCTTTACGAATACGATGGCGCGTTTAACCTCTTCCTGCTTGAGCAGATGGCACAGCAGAGCAATCTTATGTTCTTTATCATCGGCAAGGTGGATCCATTGGTGGATCTTAGCCTTTTCTTTGCGCGGTGCGTCGACATCGATTTCGATAGGATCGTTAAGCACTTCGCGGGCAAAACGGATAACGCCGCTGCCTTCGAGGGTGGCCGAAAACAGCATATTTTGCTTACGACCTTGGGCTTCCAGGGCAATGGCCTTCACCACGGCGGAGAAACCCATATCGAGCATGCGGTCGGCTTCGTCGATGATCAATATGTCGACCGATTCTGCGCTGAATTTGCCTCTATCTAAATATTCCATCAGACGACCAGGAGTCGCGACCAGAATATCGATATTGTCTTTTAAGGCTTCTTCCTGTGGACCATAGGGCACACCACCAGTGATGATGGCGATATTCAGCCCTTGGCCTGTGGCTAAGTGGCAGGCATAACGGTGAATTTGGCTGGCTAACTCACGGGTTGGCGTCAGGATCAAAATTCGCGCATGGCCAGAATAGCGACGGGGAAAGTCGATTAAGTGTTGCAACGCAGGCAATAAGAAACTGGCGGTTTTACCTGTACCCGTCGGGGCGCGCGCCAAAATATCCCGCTGCTCGAGGGCATGTGGCAGGGTTTCTTGCTGGATGGTGGTGGGCGACAGGTGCCCCATGGCTTTAAGTGACTCTAATAAGCTAGGGTCAAGCTGAAAATCTTCAAATTGCATGCGCGGCGTCTCGACGAATAATAGCCAAGCATTATAAAGGTTATAACCGTTAACTTAAATAATTTAATCGGGAGAGGGTTTACTTTTACGTGCTTTGGCCGATGCAGTGCGGGTCTACTCACTTCAAGGCTTGTTGGTGGCGGCTGTTGGGAGTGGATTTTACCGTACTCTATTGCATTTGAAGGCAGACATTTTGCAAAAGATGTATAAGATAAAGAGAACATTGTAAAAAATTGGCTGTTGTTGAGAGAGTTCGAAGGATTGATGGGATGTTAGCTGGAGTCTTAACAATAAATTGTGCCTATGGTTGATGAGCGCATCCCATAGTACCCAAGCGTTAGCCCTGCTTGGATTGGCGTATTCGAATGTTGGTTACGATTAGGTTTTACGTTTCTAAAACATGGGCTTGGAACATATGGCTTTTGATTGGTTATCGCAGTTTTTTATTTCTTCCCAAGACAGCCTATTGCTGAATGTCTATTACAATCCTCTGCTGGTCACTATTTCCATTCTGATTGCGATTTTTGCCGCTTTTATGGCCTTTCAGGTCACCTCTCAAGCGGTGCTGAGTCAATCGAGAGCGCGGCAACAGATCATGTTACTGACGGGGAGCGTAGTCTTCGGCGGTGGGGTCTGGTCGATGCATTTTATCGGAATGTTAGCCTTCGATTTATGCTCGCCCGTGACCTATAACTTTGGGCTCACGGCGCTATCCCTTTTGCCTAGTATTGGTGCCTCATGGGTGGCGCTGAATTTGCTTTCTAAGCCGAGTTTTCAACTTTCCCAAGTGCTGATTAGCGGCACCTTAGTGGGTGCAGGGATTGGCACTATGCACTATGTGGGGATGGCGGCCATGGAGATGGCACCATTACTGCGTTATGACCCATGGATTTTTGCGCTGTCTATCGTAGTCGCTGTACTACTCGCCATTATTGCGCTGTGGGTGCGCACTGGGCTGAATCAGCTTATTTCCTCCAATATGAATAGCATTAGCTGTAATTTTATCGCCAGTATCGTCATGGGACTGGCGATTTCAGGCATGCATTACACAGGCATGGCGGCGGCGCGATTCGTTAAACCCGAAGGTCTTGAGCTGAGCCAGCAGACCTCAGAAATCTCGTTTTATCTGGCGCTCGGCGTCTCGGTGATCACTGTTATCATCATCTGCTTAGTGCTGATTGTGAACGTGATTTTTAAGTATAAAGACTTGTCTTTGCTCGCAAAATCAAACGAAGACCGTATGCGCGCCATGATGAATACTGCAGTCGATGGGATTATTACGATCGATGGGCAAGGCATCATAGTGAATGTGAACAAAGCGGTGACCACTATTTTAGGTTGGTCATCCGCCGAGTTACTGGGCGCGAATGTGAAGAAAATTGTGCCCGAGTCGATTCGGCCGAACCACGATGGTTATTTAGCCCAATACGTGAAAACCCGTGAGGCGCAGATTATCGGCACGGGGCGTGAGGTCGAGGCGCAGCATAAGGCGGGCCATTTAGTGCCAGTGCGCCTGAGTATTGGCCATGTGATGCAGGGCAAAGCCCATTACTTTGTTGGCTTTATTTCCGATCTCAGCCAACGTAATGAGATGGAACAAGAGCTTAAAAACAATGAGGCCAAGTTTCGCTCGCTGATCACTAATATTCCAGGCATTGCCTATCGCTGTAAAAGCACAGAGGGCTGGCCCATGGTGTTTATCAGCGACGCGGTGCAAAACATCACTGGCTATCCCGCCGAGGATTTCGAGCTTCCCCATCCGAAACGTTTCTTCTCGGATCTCTATCATCCGGACGATATTGAAACCATTTACGCCCAAGCGCAGCCGCCGACCTTTTCGATGGAATACCGTATTATCCGCGCAGATGGCGGGGTGCGTTGGTTGTTTGAACACGGCAATTATATCCTCGATGAAACCAGCAAAGAGGTGTGGATTGACGGCTTCCTGATGGATATCACCGAGCGTAAGGAGATGGAACAGGACTTAGTGATGGCGAAGAATAATGCCGAGCAGGCGGCTGCCGCCCGCGCAGCTTTCTTGGCCAACATGAGCCATGAGATCCGCACGCCAATGAATGCCATCATCGGCTTTAGCGATATTCTGTTGGAGTCGGTATTAGATGTTGAGCAGCAAAAACAGCTCTCCACCATCAATCGCTCCGCCAAATCCTTGCTGCATCTACTCAACGATGTGCTCGACAGCGCCAAGCTCGACAAGGGTAAACTCGAGTTAGAAAATCGAGTGTTTTGCTTAACCGATGAAATCGATACTGTGATTTCAACCCTGTGGTTGCAGGCGAAAAAGCAGCGCTTATCCCTCGAGGTTAATATCGCGCCGACGATGGCGGCGAACTTTATTGGTTCGCCGGAGCGCATCCGCCAAGTGCTGATCAACTTAATTGGTAATGCGGTTAAATTTACCTGTGAAGGCAAAGTCACGGTCAACGTCTTCCCGCAGGATGACTCTCTGGTTAGCTTCGAGATTGTCGATACCGGTATTGGCATGTCCCCCGAGCAGCTAAATCGGGTCTTTGAGGCATTTGCCCAGGCCGATGTGTCCATGAGCCGAAAATACGGCGGCACAGGGCTTGGCACGACCATCAGTAAACAGTTAGTTGAGTTGATGGGCGGTAAGATTGAGGCGAAAAGTGCCCTCGGCCAAGGCAGTACATTCCGCTTTACTATTCCCTTGCAACCTAGCTTTGAGCCGCTATCGAGCCAGCACGACGATAACTGGTCATTACCGCCACTGACGATGTTAGTGGTCGATGATATTCAGCAGAATATCGATCTCCTATCCGTATGGTTAACCCGTCAAGGGCATAAAGTGATCACCGCCCGCGATGGTGAACAGGCGCTGCTGCGGATGCAAAAAGCCGACATCGATATCACGCTGATGGATCTGCAAATGCCAGTCATGGATGGTTTGACGGCGGCGAAGATGCGCCGCGAGCAAGAAGTCGCATCTCAATTACCCCGTATGCCAATCATTGCGTTAACCGCGAGCGTGTTAGAGCAAGATAAGAGCGCCGCCGAGCAAGCCGGTATGGATGGCTTTGCCAATAAGCCCATCGATTTTGTGCTGCTGACGCGGGAAATTGCCAGAGTGTTGCAGCTTAATCCGCCTCAGGCCGAGTTTGTCTCTTCGCAGCCTGCTAGCACGCAATTAGTCGATGAAGCCAAGGGCGTGAAATTGTGGGGCTCTAAACCGCAATTTATCAAAGAGTTGATGAAGTTTATTGCCCAATGGCCAGAGAAAAATCAAGCGTTACAACAGGCGATAAATGACCAAGATACTGTGACCATTAAGCTCTTAAGCCATAGTTTGAAAGGCGTTAGTGGGAATTTGGGTCTATTGCAGTGGATGGCGCACTTTGGACAGTTAGAGCAGTTAGCGCAAGCTGAGTCGCCCTCGCCCTCGCGTGAAGCCATGGAGGCCATAGTTGCTAAGGTAAGCGACTCCCTCGTCGAGATTGGGGATTATATCGAGGGCACCACAATGCCAACGGCCAGCGCCTCCGCCGCCGTCCATGTGGGGACAAGCGATCCCGCAGAATTATTAGCACATATTGATGCCTTGCTGGCATCGATTGCGCACCATAGTTTTGAAGAGTCTGATCTTGAGGCGCTTACCGCTCGTATTGATGAACATCTGCGCCTTCATGTGGCCATGATTACCGAAGCCTTAGACAACTTTGATTTTGATATTGCCCATAACGAATTGACCGAGTTACGGCGTACTATCACCGCGAATAAGGAGTAGCAATGCAGTCTACATCTGAACATAAGAAAACCTTATTGTTGGTGGATGATGAGCCCGTTAACTTACGGGTGCTCAAGCAAGTTTTGCATCAGGATTACCATCTTATCTTTGCCAAAAGTGGCGAAGAGGCCCTGCGCCTCGCGCAAACTGAGCTGCCATCGCTGATCCTACTGGATATTATGATGCCCAATATGACGGGGCTAGAAGTCTGTCAGTTGCTGAAAAATATCCCAGAGACCCAATCGATCCCTGTGATTTTTGTTACCGCTTTGAATGATGAGCACGATGAAGCGGCGGGCTTTGCCGTGGGCGGGGTGGATTATATTGTGAAGCCGATTTCGGCCACCGTAGTCAAAGCCCGGGTGAAAACCCATTTATCCTTAGTGCAGGCCGATGAATTGCGCCGCACTCGCTTGCAAGTGATCCAACGTTTAGGTCGCGCCGCCGAATATAAAGATAATGAAACCGGTACCCATGTGCTGCGCATGAGCCATTATTCTAAAATTTTGGCCTTGGCCTACGGCTTGAGTGAGGCACAGGCGGATGATTTATTACACGCTGCGCCCATGCACGACATTGGTAAAATCGGTATTCCCGATAGCATTATGCTCAAACCGGGTAAGTTGACCGATGAAGAGTTTGCCATTATGAAAACCCATCCCCATATTGGCGCCGAGATTATCGGTGAGGCGGATTCTGAGCTGCTGCGGTTAGCGAAATCTGTGTCTTTAACTCACCACGAGAAATGGAACGGCACTGGTTATCCTAATGGATTGAAAGGCGAAGCCATTCCCTTAGAAGGACGGATAGTTGCCCTCGCCGATGTGTTTGACGCCCTGACCAGTAAACGCCCCTATAAAGAGGCTTGGTCAGTCGAGAAGACCATGGACTATATCCAGGAGCAGAGCGGGGTGCATTTCGATCCTGAGTTGGTGCGGTTATTTAGCGATAACTTAGATAAAGTGCTAGAGATTAAAAATAAATGGGTAGATAGCTGATATTAGATTAGCGATAAAAGATAAGGCTCTTGCTGGAGCCTTATCACTCGTTTGAATTACAGTTTTAGATAAAAATCTTTGGTCAGGGCAATCATTTGCTCGGTATAGCGGCCATCTTCCCCGCGTAGAATGAGCTCTGTGTGCTGACAAGGTTCATCGTGACTTTTAGTCTGCGCAGTCTTAGCCAACAGCAACAACACGCGATTGGCGGCCTTATTCTCCACACTGCTAACCCTCACTTCCTCCGCAAGATAAAGTTCAGTCTGATCTAGGCAAGCCTTAAAGCGCGTCAGGCTTTGGATGGGCAAAATAAGGCTGGCGTAACCCTCAAGCGATAGGCACTGATTTATCGCCTCGAGTAAGGGCGTAAAGCCTAAGGTGTCAGTGTGGCGCGCCATCGCCCTATGTTGCTCGTTCGCCTTGGGGCCATGCTCAAAGTAGGGCGGGTTACAGATGATATGGTCGAAATGCCCTTGATACTCAGGTTGTTGGCAAACGTGCTGAATATCGCCATGTATAAGCTGGCAGCGCTGCGCCCACGGACTTTGCGTCATATTGTATCTACAGGCCGCTGCGGCTTTTTCTTCTAATTCGACAGCGATGATTTGCCCTTGGCTACGCTGCGCCGCCATTAAACTTAACAATCCACTTCCCGCACCAATATCGAGAATATGCTTAGCCTGCGATAGGGGGGCCCATGCGCCTAATATCACGCCGTCGGTGCTGACGGGCATGCCGCAATTAAGGTCGTCAATGTGGAATTGTTTAAAGGTAAATGCCATGGGAATTACATCATTAAGTGAATAATAAAGATTTCGCCCATAAGGGCTGGCGTTATTTTAAAGGGCATAACGCATATTCGCTAAGATTTTTGTGCCTGATACAAATAAGTTCATTCTTCCATTTAGATCTAGTTTTTGTGTTTTTTATGCTGTTTTGAGTCGAAGTTCACTTAATTAAGGGTTTAATTTATTACCCCGGTAACGCATTGTTAGCAGTTAATTAGCATTGCAGGGCTTTTTTAGGTGAAAACAATCTTGTCTGTTGTATTGGTTTTTAAATTCTGATATTAGTTTCGCCCCCATTTTTAATCAATTTTATGATTAACGGATAGGTGAACGGGTTTTTAGGTGAATAAATCGGCAGTGAAGCCAATTTTTAGTTCATTTTTGTTTATAAACTCAGCAGATATCGCACATATTTACCACGGAATTGTGTAAACATAGATTTGCACTCCGGATGGGCTTTGTTTTAGCTATGGCTAATCGACACATAATCACTTAAGTTTATTAAAAACAATAAGACAAGATGGGGCTTTCCGTGCAAGACAATCAGATGAGTATCGGGGATACATTAGGCTTAGGTTTTATGACCTTCGCGTTTTTTTTGGGGGCGGGTAACTTAATTTTTCCACCCTTTGCGGGCATGTTGGCCGGGGAGAATATGCCCCTTGCTATGTTAGGTTTTCTCATCACTGCCGTAGGTTTACCTTTAGTCGGGCTCATTGCTGTTGCTAAGGCTCAAGGTAAGGTTATGGCAATGCTACCAGTGTTTGCGGCAACCGCATTGGCCATCGCGATTTATATTATTATTGGGCCTGCGTTTGCGGCGCCACGTACGGGTCTGGTGGCCTATGAAATCGGTGCTAAGCCCTTTATCGACAATACGAGTGCGACCGTTATGCTCGGCAGTTTGTCGCTTAATTTGTCGCAACTTATCTATACCCTGTGCTTCTTTACTGTGACTATGCTGCTGGCATTATTCCCCGGTAAATTACTCGACAGCGTCGGTAAAGTATTAACGCCTATCCTGTTGTTATTGCTGGTGGGTTTAGCCCTGTCTGTGGTGTTTTTGCCCGCTGCAGAAGTTGGAGTGGCCGTGGGTGACTACCAAAACCATCCGCTAACCAAAGGTATCCTCGAAGGCTACAACACCATGGATACCCTAGCGTCGTTAATGTTTGGTATGTTGATTATCGATCTGCTGCGTAAAAAGGGGATTGACCAACCTAGCGCGCAAACTAAATATTTGATCCGCGCAGCCTTTATTGCGGCGGCAGGTCTAGCATTTGTTTATGTTTCTTTGTTCTTTTTAGGTGCGACGGCGGGTGATATTGCCGTAGGTGCTAAAAACGGTGGCGAGATTTTAACTAACTATGTGACTCGTGAGTTTGGCAGTTTAGGCACAGTATTATTGTCTACCGTTGTGACCTTAGCCTGCTTAACCACGGCGGTCGGTTTAGTGAGTGCCTGCTCTGAGTTTTTCAATGAGCTGATGCCAAAGCTGTCTTACCGTTTCTTAGTGGTTCTGCTGAGCGCCATCTGCGCCTTGATCGCAAACGTGGGCCTGTCTCAGTTAATTGCTATCAGTATTCCAGTGTTAATGGCGGTTTACCCTGTGGCGATTGCCTTAGTGGCGGTGACCTTCTTGACCGAACACTTCCCGCGTCCACAGTTTGCCCACCGTGCAGCACTGTCTGTAGCCCTGCTATTTGGTATTTTCGATGGGATGAAAGTCGCAGCGAAAGGCCTCACTGGTGAAGACGGTAAAGGCATCACCGAAGCGGCGCAGAGCTTTATCGATCTCGTCAGCGGTATGTCTCCGACACTGTCTATCCTGCCACTGTACGAAGAAGGCATGGCGTGGTTACTGCCCACCTTAGTCGTGATCGTGCTGTGTTTATTGTTTGGCCGCGGCGGTGCGAAAGCGGTCAGCGCGGCATAAACAAGACGCTGCCACAAGCAGAACAATTGAGTTAATATCAACGGCGTATCCTTAGAATACGCCGTTTTTTATGGAGTTTTTGTGGCTAAAACCTATCAGTGCGATCCGCTTATCGATGCCTTTCTCGATGATCTTTGGTCCAGTAAGGGCTTAAGTGATAACACCTTGAGTGCCTATCGCACCGATTTACGCCATTTTGACCGCTATCAACAGAGCCAAGGCCTGCGGTTAATCGAGGTGGGGCAAGCCGATGTGCGTGCCTATTTAGCCTACCGAGTCGAACAACAATTTGCCCGCACCAGTAGCGCACGTTTACTCAGTAGTTTACGGCGCTTTTACACTTATTTATTGCAGACCAAACAGATTGCTGGCGATCCTATGGCGCTGATTGAATCGCCCAAATTGAGTCGGCAATTGCCAGATTCTTTAAGTGAGTCACAGGTCGATAGATTGCTGGCCGAGCCCAATGTGGACGACCCCGTCGAGTGCCGTGATAAAGCCATGCTTGAACTCTTATACGCCACTGGATTGCGGGTGAGTGAGCTGGTGGGGCTCACCCTGGAGCAGATGAGTTTGCGCCAAGGTTTAGTGCGGATTGTGGGTAAGGGCGGTAAAGAGCGGTTAGTGCCCATGGGCGAGCTGGCCATTACCGAGGTTGAGCGTTACTTAAGTTTTGCGCGCCACGAACTCTTGGGCAATATTCAGTCCGATGTGGTATTTCCTTCGAAGCGGGCACAGATGATGACAAGGCAAACCTTTTGGCATCGGATCAAGCTCTATGCGAGCCGCGCCGGCATCGAAACTGAACTTTCACCCCATACCCTGCGTCATGCCTTTGCCACCCACTTACTTAACCATGGCGCCGACCTTAGGGTGGTACAATTACTCTTAGGTCACAGTGACTTATCGACGACTCAAATTTATACCCATGTGGCGCGAGCGAGATTACAAGAGTTGCACCAACAGCATCATCCTCGCGGTTAAGTTTATCCTTCACAAAACCTCGAATGGTTGAATTTAGTTACAGTATAAATTTGCATTCTATCTAGCTTGTCTGTAACTTTTTGCCCCCATACAGGGTCTAATAAGATGACCCATATGTCGCAGTAGCGATTTACTTAATAGGAAGTCCCATGAAGTTGACCCGAGCATTATCTTTAGTTTTCGCGCTTGTTGTTGCGCCTCTGGCCAGCGCCGCTACGGCGACCACTCCCGACACAGCTGCGATTAAGCAAAAACTCAGCGAGATGTTAGACGTTGAAGTGATTTCAATGCAGGATTCACCTATCGAAGGTTTATATCAAGCCATGACCAACCGTGGCGTGCTTTATATCAGCCGCGATGGCTCAAAACTGTTCCACGGTAATTTATACGATATTGATAAGGGCATGAAAAACCTGACGGAAGCGGCGCTTGCAGGCCCTCGTCTGGCGATGATGAAGCCGCTTGAAGATCATATGCTGGTATATAAAGCCAAGGATGAAAAACACGTTGTGACTGTGTTTACCGATGTGAGCTGTGGCTACTGCCGTAAGTTACATAGCCAAATGGCCGACTACAACAAGCTTGGCATTACCGTGCGTTACTTAGCCTTCCCACGTGCTGGTGTACCATCTGCCAATGCCGATGAGATGCAGGCTATTTGGTGTGCTAAGGATCCATTAAAGGCCATGACAGAAGCTAAGGCTGGCAAAAAAGTATCCGCCGCGACCTGTGATGCCAAGATTGCCGAGCAATATGAGCTAGGTACCAGCTTTGGCGTTAACGGCACGCCTGCAATCGTATTGGAAGACGGTAATATGATCCCAGGATATCAACCACCTGCCGATCTACTGCGTACTTTAGAAGCTCGCAAATAATCCGGTTTCGGATAAATTTATCCCATTAAAGGTGAGCTTAAGGCTCACCTTTTTGTTATCTTAGCCCCATGATTGCTTAAGAGTTTGCTCCCTTGATCCATAAGATAGTCCGTCGCCCAACCGTTGATGATAGCCATTTACCCGCTCACCTTCCGCCGTTATTAAGACAGCTTTACGCCCGCCGTGGTGTTATGCCCAACGAATGCGAACTGGTGCTCAAAGGCCTGCTAAGACCCGATACAATGAAGGGCTTGGAGCCGGCCGCTAAGTTGATTGCCGATGCGATGCAGCAGGATAAGTCGATACTGATCGTCGGCGATTTCGATGCCGATGGCGCTACCTCGACTAGCGTGTGTTTGTTAGCGTTACGGATGATGGGCGCGAGCAAGGTCGATTATCTGATCCCCAATCGTTTCGACTACGGTTATGGTCTGAGTCCTGAGATTGTCGCCGTGGCGGCATCCAAACAGGCAGAATTACTTATCACTGTTGATAACGGCATTTCCTCGATTGAGGGTGTAGCTGCCGCCAAAACCTTTGGCATGCAGGTGGTGATCACCGACCATCACTTACCCGGCCATGAGTTACCGGCGGCCGATGCCATAGTGAATCCCAATCAGCCGGGTTGTCAGTTTGCTAGTAAATCCATTGCTGGCGTCGGGGTCGCCTTTTATCTGATGACGGCGCTTAGGGCAGAGCTGCGCACTCGTCATTGGTATCAAGCCCGAGGCATTGCCGAGCCCAACCTAGGTACTCTGCTGGATATTGTTGCCCTTGGCACTGTGGCCGACGTGGTGTCGCTCGATGCCAACAATCGTATTTTGGTCGAGGCGGGATTGCAGCGGGTACGCAGTGGTCGATGCCGCGTAGGCATTACCGCCTTACTCGAAGTGGCCAAACGTAATCCTGCTCGCATTGTTGCCTCGGACTTTGGCTTTGCCGTAGGGCCAAGGCTCAATGCCGCCGGCCGGCTGGATGAAATGGCGCTTGGGGTCGAAACCCTGCTGTGCGAAGACATCATGTATGCAAGGCGGATGGCGGCAGAGCTCGATAGTCTCAACCAAGAGCGTCGTGAGCTTGAGGTCGGGATGCAGCAAGAGGCGCTGAAAAGTCTTGAATATCTAAAGCTTAATGAAGAGCAACTTCCGTGGGGTATTGCCCTCTTTCAAGAGGATTGGCACCAAGGGGTTATCGGAATTCTTGCCTCACGGATTAAAGATAAATACCACAGACCCGTTATCGCCTTTGCCGACGCGGGGAATGGTGAAATTAAAGGCTCGGCGCGTTCTATCAAAGGCTTGCATATGCGCGATCTGCTGGAGTTGGTTAACTCGCGTCATCCTGGGCTTATCAGCAAATTTGGCGGCCATGCAATGGCGGCGGGCTTAACTTTAAAGTCTGGTGGCTTCGCAACCTTTGCTAAAGCCTATGATGATGCGGTGCGTGAACTGTTAAAGCCTGAGCAGCTCACGGGTGAGCTTTGGTCCGATGGCGAATTAACTCCGACGGAACTTACCCTCGAAATCGCCCAGTTACTGCGTAATGCCGGACCTTGGGGTCAGTCCTTCGAGGAGCCATTATTCGATGGTTATTTTAAGATTATCCAGCAGCGGATTGTGGGGGAGCGCCACCTTAAATTAGTGCTTGAAACCCCATGCAGTACCGTGATGTTAGATGCGATTGCCTTTAATGTGGATTTACACACTTGGCCCGATGCGACGATTCAACATGCGCGCATCGTTTATAAGCTGGATGTAAATGAATATCGCGGTAATTTCACCCTGCAGTTGATGGTCGAGCAAATCGAGCCAATGTAGTCAGTGATTGCGTGGAAGTAAGATGAAAAGGAGTTCAGTTGAAGCCGTTATCGGATAAAAAAATTCGTCAGTTACTTAAGCGTTTTGCCTGGATATACGCGGCATGTTTGAGTATTCCCTTTCTGTCAGCACTTTTGACGACCAAGGAACAGGGCCAAATGCTGATTATTGGCATTTGGCCTGCCGCTTCACTGCTTTACTTTTTGGCTTATCGTCATCTCGCCCATTTATTTAAATATGAAATCAATCGCCACTTGGCATTTACTAACCATGGCGGTGGCACTCTGGCGGGGGCCTTGTATTCATTAGCTAAATTAGTGTTATTTGCCATGGCTTTCATGTTATTGGTAAGCGTCAACAACAGCTAAATCGAGGCGAGTGATGGAATATCGAGTCAGCACAGCGCAAACGGAAATGGATTTTGAGCTTATCCATGGTTTTATTGCCAACAGTTATTGGGCGCAGGGGATGCCGCCAGAACTCTTGCGAAAGGCGCTTGGCAACAGTTTATGTTTTGGGGTGTTTGATCAGGATAATCAGCAGCTTGCCTTTGCGCGACTGATTACCGATAAAGCCACCTTTGCCTACCTTGCCGATGTGTTTGTCCTCGAATCCCACCGCGGCTTAGGTTTAAGTAAGATGATGATGGCAGCAATTATGGAACATCCTGATCTGCAAGGATTAAGACGCATAATGCTCGCCACCCGCGATGCCCATGGACTCTATGCGCAATTTGGTTTCAAAGCGGTCGATACACCAGAAACCTTAATGCAAATTCGACTTGAGAATGCTTACCTGTAGAACCGGATTGTTAGCACTAAAACAAAAAGCCAGCATAAGCTGGCTTTTTAGTTAAGGGATTAATCGTTAACGATTAAGCCGCTTTAGTCGCTGTGGTTTCGGTACTGTCATCGCTATGGCGAATTAAGTAATCAAATGCACCCAGTGAGGCATTGGCACCGCTACCCATGGCGATGATGATTTGCTTGTAAGGTGAGTTCGTCACGTCACCTGCGGCAAATACGCCTGGTACTGAGGTCTGGCCGCGCTCATCGACGATGATTTCGCCGCGAGGAGTCAAATCCACAGTGCCTTTTAACCATTCGGCATTGGGCACTAAACCGATTTGGACGAAGATACCTGCCAACGCGATATGATGGCTTTCACCCGTTGCACGGTCGGTGTAGTTCAGGCCGTTTACACGGGTACCATCACCAGTCACTTCAGTGGTCATCGCCTGAGTAATAATATGAATATTACCCATAGAGGCCGCTTTACGTTGCAGCACATCATCGGCGCGCAGTTTGCTGTCGAACTCGAGTACTGTGACATGCTCAACGATGTTGGCTAAGTCGATGGCTGCTTCGATACCTGAGTTACCGCCACCGATCACTGCAACACGTTTGCCTTTAAATAATGGGCCGTCACAGTGTGGGCAGTAGGCTACGCCTTTACCGCGGTATTCTTTCTCGCCGGGGACATTCATTTCGCGCCAGCGGGCACCGGTTGCCAGTAGTATGGTACGGCTGCGCAGTTTAGCGCCGCTTGCCAGTTCGAGTTCGAATAAACCATCGCTCGCCAGTTTAACGGCTTTTTGGTTATCCATGATATCGACTTCATAGTCACGCACATGGGCTTCAAGGTTAGCCACCAGTTTTGGACCTTCAGTCGCTTTAACCGAAATAAAGTTTTCGATCCCGACGGTTTCGGCGACTTGGCCACCGAATTTATCGGCCACCACTCCAGTACGCAGACCTTTACGGGCAGCGTAAATCGCTGCCGCAGCACCAGCGGGGCCACCACCGACGACTAAGACTTCGTATGGGGCTTTTTGGCTGAGTTCTTCCGCTTTGCGGCTGGCCGCGCCAGTATCGAGTTTATTTAAGATCTCACCAATGCTGATGCGACCGGCGGCAAAGACTTCACCGTTCAAGTACACAGACGGTACGGCCATGATATTGCGGCTGGCAACTTCATCTTGGAACAGGGCGCCGTCGATCATCACGTTGGTGATGTTTGGGTTAATCGCCGCCATCATATTCAGCGCCTGAATCACATCAGGGCAGTTTTGGCAGGTGAGTGACACATAGGTTTCAAACTCATATTTGCCAGGCAGATTACGGATCTGCTCAATGATTTCGTCGCTGAGTTTGATGGGGTGTCCACCCGTGTGCAGCAGGGCTAACACGAGTGAGGTAAATTCGTGACCCATAGGCAGACCAGCAAAGCTAATCTGAGTATTGAGTTCTGGGTTAACCACTGTCATCGCTGGCGTGCGGGGGCCTTGAGCTTCTTTGAGGCTCACTAATGTTGAAAGGCTAACGATGTCATTGGCTAAGCTGTTTAATTCTTGAGACTTTCTACTTTCATCTGCTGACACGACAAGTTCAACTGGTCTCTTGAGGTTTTGCAGATAGGTTTGCAGTTGATTTTTTAAATTCGCATCTAACATGATGACTCCAAAATCAGTATAAAAAATTGAAAAGAGAGAAAAACGCGAGGGTGCCAACCTAGAACCTTGCAGGGGGCGGTTATCTCTTCCTATTTGGCACCGCAGTGGCGTTGGCTGCATTTACTCACCCCAATCACTTAGCGACTAAGCTTATGGGGATTCGTGCAATTACCACCTTACTGCGGTACCAACTAGCTTGAGATGCTAGGTTGGCGGGGTTGACTCTTGTTAGGCTAGATTAGATTTTGCCTACTAGGTCTAAAGATGGTGCTAAGGTTTCGTCACCTGGTTGCCATTTAGCTGGGCAAACTTCGCCATCGTGAGTGGCAACGTATTGAGCCGCTTGGATCTTACGAACCAGCTCTTGAGCGCTACGGCCGATACCTAAGTCATGGATTTCAGCAACTTTCACTTGGCCTTCTGGGTTGATAACGAAAGTACCACGGAGTGCTAAACCTTCTTCTTCGATCATCACGCCGAAGTTACGGCTGATCACGCCAGTTGGGTCAGCCAGCATTGGGAAGTTGATCTTCTTGATGGTGTCAGAAGTATCATGCCATGCCTTGTGAGTGAAGTGAGTGTCAGTCGATACTGAGTAAACTTCAACGCCCATAGATTGTAACTTAGCGTAGTGATCCGCCATGTCGCCTAATTCAGTTGGGCAAACGAAAGTGAAGTCTGCTGGATAGAAGAATACAACTGACCATTTACCTAACAGATCTTGTTCAGTTACAGGAACGAACTCACCATTGTGGTAAGCAGTGGCTTTGAATGGTTTGATTGTGCTGTTGATAATTGACTGAGTCATTTTATGCTTCCATTTAGTTGATTATGGTGAATTAAGTACGAGGCACTTAACTTGTGTCCCGTTGATGTGAAGCATATTACCCAGCCCAGAATCATAAATATAACGCATAAAAACTATCATCCTAATCGGTTTTATCGAATTTAGCAGGTTTGAGATGGGGGATTAATCGATTTTTCAGGACTGGCGCGCCCTAGCGGCTAATTGATTGTTTACTTTAATGAAGTGGCACAAGTGCAGGGCAATAAAAAAGGGATATCGACGATATCCCTTAATCTAGCTTCTCAAACCAACCACAGACTCGGCTTTAGTGGGTTTGGATGAAGTTAACTCACAATATAGCGTTAGTTTTGCGCCTTAGGCTGAGTTAACCAAGTGCTGAGCAGACGCACGCCATAGCCCGTGGCGCCGGCTGGCACGACGGCGGTATCGGTGGCGGTTAAAGCGTTACCAGCGATATCGAGGTGAGCCCAAGGTTGCTCACCCGCAAAGCGTTTGAGGAACATGGCGGCAGACGATGCCCCCGCGCTGCCTTCTTTACCGGTATTCTTTAAATCGGCGATGGTGGATTTCAGCTCATCGTCGTAGGCTTGATCTAATGGCAAGCGCCAGACCTTTTCACCCACCTGTTGACCCGCAAAGGTGAGCTGCTGCACCAGCGGCTCAGAATCGGTAAACAATCCCGCATAAACGCTACCTAGCGCGCCCACTTTCGAGCCTGTGAGAGTGGCCACATCGACGATAATCGAAGGGCGATAATTCTCACGGGCATACCAGAGGCCATCGGCTAATACTAAACGGCCTTCGGCATCGGTGTTGAGCACTTCAACCGTGAGACCTTGGGCGGTTTTAATCACATCGCCTGGGATCATCGCATGTCCCGACACCATGTTTTCCGCCATCGGCATAATCGCGACTAGGTTTACCGGCGCCTTTTGAATGGCCATGGCTTTGACTGTGCCGAGCACGGTCGCCGCGCCCGCCATATCGGACTTCATCCGCGCGATAGAGGTACCTGTGGCCTTGATATTGTAGCCGCCAGAGTCGAAGGTAATGCCTTTACCCACCAGAGCAATCGGCGCTTCTTTGCTGCCGGGCCAGTGGGCGACAACCAACTTAGGTGGACGCTCGCTGCCTTTACCCACAGCGGCTAAGGCGCCGAGGTTTAAGCGTTCAATGTCTTTGGCTTCAAGTACTGTGACTTTTACGCCGAGGGACTTAAGTTTACGTGCCTCGTTGGCAAAGCTTTCGGGATACATGATCCCAGCCGGGGCATTGGTGAGATCCCGCGCTAAAAACACACCCGCTTCGATAGCTTGTAGATTCTTATGGTGTTTTTGGTTTTGGCTTAAGTCATCAACCCCGATTTGATAGTTCTTCTCGGCGCGATTGCTGGCTTTAAATTGAGTGTAGCGGTAGCTGCGCAGTTCGATGCCGTGGGCCAGTTCTGAGCCAAACAACGGCGCGTTACTTAAGCCTTGGGTCAGCACACGCACTGTCGCTTGAGGCACGGTTTCAAGCTTGGCGGCAATATTGCCACCTAAGGTATTGATTTCACCGGGTGTTAAGGTTTTTGCATCGCCAATCCCAACCAGTAAAACTCGCTTAGCGTCGATTTCGCTCGGGACTAGGATTTCGAGGATTTCACCGCGTTTACCCGCAAAACTGTTGTCGGCGACCGCAAGGTTAAGTTGGTCTTGAGTCGATTGGGGTAAAAAATCGAGACTATAGGTTGTCGAATCAGCGCTTTGGAACAGCACTAATGTGTCGGAATTGAGTGAGTTACGAGTGTCAAAACTAAAGGTTTCGGCGTTAGCATTGAGAGAGTTAAGGCACGCCAGCGCCATAACGCTTAACAAAAATTTATTCTTATTTTTCATGGTGACAGCTCATATCAATAGAGAGTGTGAAGCATAGCAAAGCTGAGTCTTAGGGTTAACTAATTTAAGCCATTTGACTGAGATTAATCTTAAATCCAAGGGCCAAAACGAGTCAGTGAACGTTCAAGGGCAAAATCCAGCTGTTGTGACAGAGTTTGCGCCTGACTCTTCAGTGCCGACGCGCCCAAAGGTTGTGGTGTTTGGCTGGCAAAAATCACCCAGTTGCCCCCGCTGGTGAGGCAGGCATGCACGTGGGTAAAATGGTGCTGCAGATCGGCGAGTAACTCGCGATTTTGGCTGTGCTCCTTCCAGCAATTCAACACTAAATAACCATTGGGTTTAATTAGCTGTGTGCACTGCTGAAGAAAAGTGGGCGAGAGCTGCCCTGTGTCGACCCCTTTGGCGCTGTAGATATCGGCGAAAATCACATCGACCTTTTTATGCTCGGCCGATGCCATAAAGGCGACGGCATCTTCGTTGATGAGATTAAGCTTTTTGCCAATCGGTAATTGAAAATAACGCTTGGCAAGTTCAATCACCGCCGGGCGAAGTTCAACCGCAGTAAGTTTGATTGCGGCATCGAAGCGGCGCAGGGCATGAATGAGGGCACCGCCACCAAGGCCGAGTACGATGGCGCTTTTGGGTTGGCAAAACAACAACACCAGTAGCATGCCTTGCACATAGGTATGCTGCGGAATATGCGGTGCGGTTTTAAGTATTTTGCTCTGCTCATCGTTGTCGCCAAAGGACAGCACGCGGGTATCACCATAGTCGAGCACGCGGATCGGCCCTAGGGCATCTTGGGTTTCATGTAGTAAAGTTGCGTCGGCCATAGTACTTATTACTCTATTTGCGTTGGGCTGATTTGGGACTCTATAACTGCTGGTGCAAAAAAGTTAGAATTCAGCTGGTTTCGTTTTTTAAGTGGCTATTATGACAAATCAAATCCTGCTTGCCTGTATTTATCTTGCGGTGTTTCTCTTTTTGCAGCGTGCCTTAACTCAATGGGTGAAAAAACTCTCATTGATGAAGCAGGTGAGTGCCGCCCGTACCAGTCTTGTCACTCGGTTTATTTCCTATGTGATGTTTTTTATCACTTTGTCTTTGATGGCGGTATCCCTCGGCTTGGGTTATCAGGACGTGTCGCTGTTCGTTTCCTCCGCGTTTGCGGTGATGGGCGTCGCCTTAGTCGCTCAGTGGTCGATACTGAGCAATTTAACCGCTGGTGTGCTGATTTTCTTTGTGTTCCCGTATCGAATTGGTGAACGTATTCGGGTGGTGGATAAGGATGAAGATATCAGCGGAGTGATTATTGAAATCGCGCTGTTTCATGTACTTATCCTCAGGGATAATGGCGATACCATCACTTATCCCAACAACTTGATGCTGCAAAAGGCGGTGTTAAAGCTGGCGGATCAGGCGCCGCTCGCCGAGCGTCAAGCGCTGCAGGAGGGTAAAAAGCGCTTTGATCTGGAGTAGGTCTTCTTGCATTCGTGCGCCGCAGCAGTACATTTATTAGCAAACTGTTGTCGGCGCGGGGTGAGATACTCAGTTTTATTATCTTTCTGTGAGCTTTACTTTCTTGATGCATTTTTCATAACAAAATCAGCGTTCTTGCTTACATCCACTCCCTTTTGTTTACCTTGGTTTGTGTCCCGTCGCACGGTTTAGCCCTATCTAATCCTTAGAATTCATGTTTTTGTTTTTAGCGAATTGGAGCAAACCTGATGAAATCTAAACTCTTAGCTGTGACGATGGGCGCGCTGTTAACCACTCAGTTAACTGGCTGTATGGGACAAATGGGCCTGAGCCAAATGGTGACTAAGGGTAACTTAAGTGCGGTGGACAACCGTTATGGCCGCGCGGGCTTATTTATTCTGTTAAGTCCTGTGTATGGTCTGGCGGCAACGGGCGATTTGTTTATTGTTAACACTATTGAGTTTTGGACGGGTAAGAATCCGATCACCGATAAATCGCCTGCGGTAGTTGATATGCCGGTGGACGCGATTTTTAAGGTGAATCCCCATGTGAGTGATGAGCTGAAATCGGCGCCCGTTAAACTGACTCAGGCGCAAATTGCCTATCCCGATGAGCACACAGTCACTATGACGTTAGCCTACGAAGATGGCAGCTCTCAGTTATTGTCGGGCCGTAAATCTGGGGATGATGTGGACTTCTTCCTCGATGATACGTTTATTGCCCGCGTGAGCAACCAAGAGCTGGTGGCCTATAGCCAAAGCCGTTTACAGGGGCAGGTAAGTCCAGAGGTGTAAAGATCTAGAGGCTTAGGCTCTTAAAGTTAAGCATTTAGCTAAGCCAACCCATTAATCATATTGGTTAAGGGGTTGGCTTGATGCTTTCGGTTTTGACTATCTCAATACTCGGTGAAAAAACGCCACGGATTGTTGATACATTTGCAGCGCCAGTGCGGGATCGTAGCGCTCACCCTCATCACGCATAAAAGCATGCTGAGCATTAACCTCTAACCAACTGAAATTGCGGTTTTTAGCCATCAACTGTTGGTGGATCAAAACTCGACCTTCGGGCGATACATGGGGATCTTGCTTGCCAAACACTAACACTAATTCCCCTTGAATATCGCCGCTGCGACTCAGTGAGTCATTGCCGTAGGCGCAGGGCAGGGTATTGGAGTGAATGTCGGTCGGATAGAGGCAAAACGCCCCCAATATCTCGGGATTGAGTGCGGCGCGGTAGGCTAAGTGGCCGCCAATACACACGCCCATACTGCCGACTTTTCCGGTGCAATAACTTTGCTGGCGGGCAAAATCGATAAGGGCTTGGGTGTCGCTGTCGTGCTGCTCTAAGGGCTTGGCAAATTTATCGGCATTGCCTTTATCTTTACCCACATCATCGTAGGCCAGTACTGTGCCTATCGGATTAAGCTCATGGAAGACTTCTGGCACTAACACCACAAAACCATGGCCAGCGAGGATAGTCGCGGTGCGGGCGATGGGCGCGGTTTGCTGAAAAATCTCAGAATAGAAGAGGATACAGGGGAATTGCCCAGGGGCATCTGGGCGATAGACATAAGTACGCATCGGCCCTGTGGGCGTGTTGATATCCTGAGTTTGCTGAGTCACTAACATATTTAGTTTCCTCTGTGAGGCTTCAATGTTGAAGCCTCACTTTAGCAGTCAGGTATGGTTCTGTCAGTTAAAACAGTTCGTTACCAGAGCGCTCGCCCGCGAGTAGCGCTTTGACATTGCTTAGGGTTGTGTGTGCAATCGCGCCCAGCGCTTCTTCGGTGAGGAAGGCTTGGTGACCGGTAAAAATCACGTTGTGGCAGGCGGATAAGCGACGGAACACATCGTCTTGAATGATTTGGTTCGACTTGTCCTCGAAAAACAATTCTTTTTCGTTTTCATACACATCGAGCCCTAAGGAGCCAATCTGGCCGAGCTTTAAGGCTTCCATCGCATCGAAGGCGTTGAGCAGACCGCCGCGGCTGGTGTTGATCACCATGACGCCGGGTTTCATCTTGGCAAAGCTTTCTTTATTCAGCAGATGGTGGTTATCGGCGGTTAATGGACAGTGCAGGCTGATAATATCGCTGTTGGCGTAAATGGTATCCAGATCCTGATATTCCACATTGAGCGCTTCGACCGCAGGATTTGGGTAAGGGTCAAAGGCTATGACTTTACAGCCAAAACCGAGCAATACCTTAATTGTGGCGACCCCAATCTTACCTGTGCCTATTACGCCAACGGTTTTGCCAAACATGTTAAAACCGACCAAACCTTCGAGGGAGAAGTTTGCATCACGGGTGCGTTGGTAGGCCTTATGGATTTTACGGTTTAGGGTCAGCATTAAGGCGACAGTATGCTCGGCCACAGATTCGGGGGAGTAAGCGGGTACGTTGACCACTTGCATGCCTAGGCGTTTGGCGGCGACTAAGTCGACATTGTTAAAACCCGCGCAGCGCATGGCAATGATTTTCGTGCCACCTTTGGCAAGCTCGACCAACACTTCTTCACAGAGGGAATCGTTAACAAAGGCGCACACCACCTCAAAACCTTCGGCAAGCTTAACGGTTTGCATGCAGAGGCGATAATCGAAATACTCAATTTGCGCACCAAATGCGGCATTTGTACGGTTAAAATGCTGCATGTCGTAGTGTTTTGCGCTAAAAAATCCAATTCTCATTTCAATCACCTAAAGGTTACATTGTTACTGGCACTGAGTGTATGTGACTCGGCGACGTTTGTCCTCTGGTGATGAATTTACCCCGTAAAAAGAGTGAGCTTTGTCATCAATTGCACAAAAAATCATAAAAAAAGCGAGCCCCTGACGGCTCGCTTGTACTGATAAGCTTGAAGATTCAAGCTGGGCTCAAATGGGTCGTGCTATGTGAGCCTTAGGTTAGTCCCTTAACCTAGAAACGTTTGATACTAGTGGTCTTTCGCGTATTTAGCGGCAGATGCACCCGCGATACGGCCGTAGGTCACGATATCAGAGATGGCGTTACCACCTAAACGGTTAGCACCGTGAACACCACCAGTCACTTCACCAGCTGCGTATAAACCGCTGATAGGTTTGCCGGTTTTATCGCTCTTCACTTCAGCTTGAGTATCGATAACGATACCACCCATAGTGTGGTGAACCGCTGGTGCGATTTCTAAGGCATAGAAAGGCGCAGTGGCGATTTCACGTGGCAGGTTTGGACGCTCGAATTGCGTGTCTTTACCTGATTTCACAAAACCGTTGTAAGAAGTGACGGTTTTCGCCAGTTCAGCGGCAGGCACATCGAGTTGTTTCGCTAAATCTTCGATGGTTTTGCCTTCTTTAACGATGTTCAAGTGAACATAGCCTTCGATGGCTTTTAAGCTCTTACGGATAGAGTCATCGAATACGAGGTAAGCGCTTTCGCCTTTCTGTTGCAGAATCGCTGCAGACGCTTTATCACGGGTCGTGATTTCGTTCATGAAGCGGTTACCGTCACGGTTAACCACGATAGCACCGTTACCACGTACCGCTTCGGTGATCATCACACCACCGGCTGGTGAGTAAGTTGGGTGAGCTTGGATGTATTCTAAGTCACGAGTTGCTGCGCCCGCTTGCAGCGCAACATCTAAGCCGTCACCAGTTGCACCTGGGTGGTTAGTCGCTTTAAAGCCTTTTAACTTAGGATCGTACTTAGCAACGCGGTCGTTGTTTTTCGCAAAACCACCAGCAGCAATCACGACGGCATCGGCCTTGATCACATAGTAGCCAGTGTATTCACCTTTCACTAAAACGCCGGTCACTTTGCCGCTTGCATCTTCAAGGATGCGGACAACACGGCTGTTTAAACGAATGTCAGTACCACGTTTAACGGCGTTGTCCCACAACACTTGTGCAACGTGTGCACCCACACCAGCACCACCAGTTGGACGGTGACTACGGTTAACGCTTGCGCCACCCATACGGCCCACGTCAGTCATGTCGGCACCCATAGAGGTTAACCAATCGATAGAGTCTGAAGAGTTGTTGGCCAGGACTTTCACTAATTCAGGATCGTTGATGTTACGACCACCTTTCATGGTGTCGTCGATCATGATTTGTTTCTTATCTTCGATACCTAACTTAGCCTGTGGCTTAGTTTCTGCAGCGTTCATACCACCGGCAGCCAGTTTAGTGTTACCACCTGGGATAGGTTCTTTTTCTAACAGAATCACATTCGCGCCAGCATCACGGGCTGAAACGGCGGCAGCAAGACCTGCACCACCCGAACCGATAACCACGACGTCTGTGGTTTCTTTCACGCCAGCGGCAATGGCTTTATCTTGAGCCGCTTTGTCTGCATCAACAGGCACAAACTTACGTTCCCACTTGCCGCCAAATGGCATATCGAAGCCGAAGCTGTGGCAAGCATCACAATAAGTTACTGATTTTTCGTGGCCTTTATGGCAGCTAGTACAAGCGATTTCACCAATTAAGTGAGATTTGTGCGGAGAAACTTTATCTTTTGGCGTTGCAGCAGCCAGTTCTTTTAAATCGCCGTGGCAGCTAACGCATTGGGCATTTTCATGGGTCAGGTTGTCGTTAGTCACGCCACCTTTGTCTGATACGTGGCAGCTATCGCAGCCGCCCATTTCACCGTGAAAATCGGCTAGTACTTCTGGCGCGGCATAGGCTGTGCCTGCCATTGCACCAGAGATCAGCATGGCTAGTGCTGTTTTTTGAATCTTTCTTGTGAACATAATCGTTCCTCCGCCGTACATTTCATCTACTTAATAAGGGTTATTCATCATGGCGTGATATTTATATTTTACGTGGCTCACGCGCTTTTAGAGTATTCTCCATGAACAAAGTTACCACTATCTAAAGAGGTATATGCGTACTTAGGTCACATAACGATTGTTGCAAAAGGAATTACATATTTGAAATGTGCAACATGGCTGAAAATATTAACGAAATTGAAGTTAATCACTCAGTGAATACGGTATAACTTGCGTGAGTTAACATATTTTGATGGGCTAAATTATCATTGCTGAATTGATGTGAAAAAATAAAGTCTTGTATGGTGGATTTATTTTAACTTTATAATTTTTATGATTTATTTTTGATTTGATTATTTAGTGTAAATATTCGAATATTTATCCTGTGAGTATTCAGTAAATAATTAAATCTCACCAGTGTTTTTTGAGAAAATAACATGTATTTTTTCAAAAATGTTACTTGAGTGGTGCTAAGGGGTTAAATCTATGGCAAGGCAGCAGATGTCTGAAAGACGTTTTTGGGTACAGCGGCTGAGTAAAACAACCCTAAGAGCCTTACATATATTGGGGATTGCCGGAGCGGGCGGCGGAATATTATTGAGCGTTGATAAATCCCTCTGGTTGAATTATTGGTATCTGGCGATGAGTACCGGCAGCATATTGATGTTGTGGGAGATTATTCGAGATTGGCGTTGGTTAATTCAACTGAAAGGCGTGTTAACTCTTGGGAAATTAGGACTACTTTGCCTGTTTGTGCCGCTTGCCAACTACAAGCCTGAACTGTTTATCTTAGTGTTATTTTTATCTGTGATAGTATCCCATGGCCCATCGGGGCTGAGACACTATTCGATAGTGCATCGCAAACAGATAGACACTAAAAAAGAGATAAAGGGATGACACACGCCACATTCAGCAATGCCTCGAGCTTAATTACCCAGTTTTCATGGCCTGAGCTTACAGGGCTTAAGGTATTGGATTTAGCCTGCGGTTCGGGCCGAAATGGTCTGTGGTTTCTCTCCCAAGGTTGTGAAGTGACCTTTATCGACCAGGATTTGAGTGCCTTGGCTGAGCAGACACACGACAAAGCACATCAATGGCAGTGGAATTTAGAAGACGGCAGCGCGCCTCAGTTACCCCAAGAGTCCTTTGATATTGTATTAGTCTTTAATTACTTACATCGACCACTGTTCCCGCAAATTGCTGCGAGCCTAAAGTCCGGCGGACTGATTGTGTATGAGACCTTTACTTGGCAACAGGCGCAAATTGGTCGACCTCGCAACCCCGATTTTTTACTCACAGAGAACGAACTGCAATCCGTATTTGCTAACTGGCAACCTTTGCATTACTTTGAAGGTCGGTTAAGCGATGCTGCTGGTACTGAAAGTGCCAAGGCGCAGCTGATCGCACGAAAACCCTAGACGTCACCCCAACGCGGGGCGACTGACCGTATCAGTATTGCAGAAGTGTAAGAGGCCAAGGATGTTCCCGTATCCAGAGCAGTATCGTGTTGCCACGCCACCTTTAACCACGGCGCTGATGGTGGCTTGGGCGCTGTTGAGTCACAGCCTATTAGCCGATGCCAGCCCTTTTGCCTTGTATCCGTTATTTATGTTGTTCCCTGTGGTGATTGGCCTGCATCTGTATTTGATTTGGCTGGCCAAGGGAATGAGTCGGTTGGATCAATGCTTTTACGCTTTAGTGCATATCCCACTCGCGTTTGTGGTGTGGACATTCACCATTATGCATGTCAATGGTAATGCCTTTTCTTAGGGCAGAACCGGGCAGAGCCTCAGGTTAGCCCGTTCAAATGGCTTAATTTCATTCGAATACCTTAAATAAAAAAGCGCCCCGATGTTCGGGGCGCTTTTTATCAATTTCTTGCGGGTGGGTTAGGCCGTAGTGTTGATATTGTGGCCGCTATTTCCCACGGGTTGAGGTGTGGCTGCGTTAATTAAATCAACGGCAATTTGACCTTCCGCCTTTTGCTGCTCTTTGGCTAACTGCGCCACTTTAACGCCAACGGCACCATTTTCTAAGTTAGGCGTGATAGCTTGGGTGTTCAGTGAAATAGACATAACTAACCTCAATTGTAAGCTGAGTCTTTGTATCGGCAAGCTCAGGTTTTACTTTAGTCCTTTATCCTAAGTTTGCCAATCCAAAACCCTGCTATTGCTTATACCGCTTTATTCGCTTTTGCCGTGAGTAACTTACGACTGAGTACTATGATGGCGGTTAAGCCCAGTGAGCCTAGGATTAATCCCAGTGCCAGCCCAACACTCTGCAGTGCAGTGGGATCTAACACTAGCGCGACACCCATACCAAACATCATCACGCCGGACATCAGCTTGAGTGCTTGACCCTCTTTTTCGGTCAGTTTGCGTTTCCCTAAGGTAGCGCTAAACACAATCACAATAATCGCGAGAGGGATTACATAGACAATATTGTATAAAACCAAATACATATAGCGCTCAATGTCCGGCAGATTATGCATGGATAGCACGCTGGTATAAATCATCGGGAAGCCCGCAGTACAGAGTAGCTCGTAGGCATTAGCTAAAATGGCCAGCACGGTTGAGCCGACAATCAGCGCGCCTAGGCTGCTGGAGTTCGACAGTTTGCCCATGCGTTTGATAAGGCTAGTGCGGTTTTCCGCCGACATCGACAGGGTGACATCGCCCTTTGTGAAGAAGTAATCCTTCACGTTTATCGTGCCTGCGATCAAGGCTAGGATCCCCGCGGCTAGAATGATCATCCCGCCATCACTGCCAGCACCTAACAGCTGGAAGATGTTTAGCCAGGCCGTCATAAACAGGAAGTAAATAAAGCCTGAGAAGAACACGAAGATGCCGCCGACCAACAGCATACGGCTGCGACTCTTAGCGTTAACCATAATCGACAGTAAAAACAGCAGCACGAAGAAGGCGCAGGGGTTAAAGGCATCGACGCCCGCCAGCACTAAGGTCAGCAGGGGAAGTGACATGCTCTCGGGTGTGACTACACCCACAAGTGGTAACTCAACGGGTTGCACTTCGGCTTGGTCAGTACTTGCAAGGCTGGTGGCATCACAGGTGCCTTCGCCAGAGTCGGTTCCACAGGTACCAAACAGCGGCTCACTATTGGTCGGTGCAACAGCAGGCGTTCCTGTAGTAGGCATATCCGCTTCACTTAGCTGACCGCCAAGGGATAAGTAACAGTTCTTCAGGCGGTTCACTAAAAACTCACCTGTCACCGCCTCGCTGGAATAACCGACAATGGCTTTCTCGCAGCTTGCCATATAAGGCACAGAACGGGCTTCGGTAGTGGTTTTAGCCGCGATACCTTGCCAAATGTCCTGCACGCCAGGAGCCGAAACCATATGGGATTCGAGTTCTATCCAAGGGTATTTTTGCGGCAGCGAGTCGATAAAGGGATGGGCCTCGGCGCAGTGTGGGCAGGTTTTCGACCAAAAGAAATAGAGTTTGATCTTCAGCTCGCCTTGGGCATTCACATAATGCCAAGTTTGGTCCGCATTATTGGCTTCTTCGGCCCAGCTCGGTGCGCTTAGCATGGCCAATGCAAGGGTGCATAGTAGAGCGAATTTGGTTAAGTATTTAGTCATAGCGCCTCCACAATAGTGGGGTTATAGGTATTAAAACGGTTCTCTGACTACTACTCTACTGAATTCAATCCCCTTGATTAAATTGAGCATTAAGAAATGTTAGTTAACTCGCGATTAGCTGTTTTTTGGGAAGTTAGGCAGGTTTATGGGAAGGGCGATTCGCGGCAGATAACTAAAAAGCACCCTGAGGTGCTTTTTAGACGATAGTGACTGTTGTCTTATGGGCTTAGTTTATCGCCGCGCCATTAACACTCAGTTTTACATCGATATTATTACGTGTGGCGTTGGAATAAGGACACACTTGATGGGCATGACGCACTAGGGCTTCGGCCTCAGCTTGGGGAAGGTCAAGATTAACCTCTAGGGCGACGGTTAAGGCGAAGCCACCCGCATCATTGGCGCCAATGCCAACTACTGCGCTGACTGGTGCTTCAGTAATGGCCACTTTGCCGATTTTGGCGACATGTAAAACCGCATTAGAGAAACAGGCCGCATAACCCGCTGCAAACAGTTGCTCTGGGTTGGTTGCTAATCCACTTCCGCCCATCGCCTTTGGATAGGCCAGCGCAACATCGAGTAAACCATCATCGGTACTGACTTGGCCTTGGCGACCGGCTCTGGCGGTAGCTCGAGTTTCATATAATGTTTTCATGTTTCGTTCCTCATAGTGTCAAAGATAATTTAAGTTGTGCGCAATTTAATTGTGATAAACTATAATTCGATTTTTACCCTGAATGCAAGTATATTGTGCGCAATATATTTAAGTTTTTTGGATCGACTATGCCTAACTCAGAGTTATCATCCTTAGATAAAACGTCGGATACGGCGGAAAATACTCAAGCAGACAATGCCTTATGTTTAGAGAATCAGGTTTGCTTCTCTCTTTACAGCGCCGCCAATGCCATGGTGCGCGCCTATCGTCCTATGCTCGATAAGTTGGATTTAACCTATCCCCAGTATTTAGTCATGCTGGTGTTGTGGCAGGAGCAGGGGATCAGCGTGAAGACCCTAGGGGATAAATTGTTCCTCGATTCGGGGACGTTGACGCCCTTGTTAAAACGTTTAGAGTCGAAAGGACTGGTGAGTCGTGGACGCAGTGACCAAGATGAAAGGGTGCGGGTATTGTCTCTGACAACTGCTGGACAGGCGCTAAAACTCGAGGCGAGTGAGATCCCGCATCTGATGCGCTGTAAAATCGGTGCTGAGATAGAAGATCTTAAGGCGTTAAAAGCCATGTGTGACAAAGCCTTAAAGCAATTGCACGCCAGTATCGAATAGTGTGAAAGCCAATCTGTGATAGCAAGGGAGTGGAACATGGATAAACACACCATCAAGGCGCTGGGATGGATAAAGTCGGTATGAGCTCATACGATATTGCGATTATCGGTGGTGGGATCAGCGGTGTCGGTATCGCCCAATACGCAGCGGCGGCGGGATACTCGACCCTGCTTATCGAAAAAGGCGAGATAGGCGGCCAAACCTCGGCCAATTCCAGCAAGTTGATCCACGGTGGTTTGCGATATCTTGAAAGCGGACAAGTGAACCTAGTGCGCAAATCCTTGCAGGAGCGGCGCCATCTGCTCGACTTCGCGCCCAGCTTAGTCAAGCCCGTGCCTTTTTATATTCCCGTCTATCAAGACAGTCAGCGTAACCCTTGGACGATTCGGGCGGGCTTGAGTTTGTATGCGCTACTCAGTGAATTTGATCCGCTCGGCCGCTTTGTGTCTATTCCCGCCGTACATTGGCATCGCTTTAAAGGGCTTAAGCTCTCGGGGTTAAAGGCGGTATTCCAGTATTGGGATGCGCAAACCGATGATAAATTGCTGACCCAAGCGGTGGCGCGAAGTGCCGAGGCATTGGGTGCCCATGTGTATGCCGAGGCGGAGTTTTTACAGCTTAATCATCTGAGTGAGCAAATTGACTTAAGCTTTCGCCATCGCGGCGAAGTGCAACAGACTGAGGCTAAGTTGGTGATTAATGCCGCCGGTCCTTGGGTGAATGAGGTGCTGGCAAAGGTGTCACCACCACTGGCTGGTGTTGAGCTGGATTGGGTGCAGGGCGCGCATTTGCTACTGGATTTACCCGCCCCCGACGGCATCTTATATTTAGAATCTTGCTTCGATAAGCGGGTGATTTTTGTGATGCCTTGGTATGGTCAACTGCTAATTGGCACCACAGAAACCGAGCTGACATCTCTAGATACACCGCCTCATGTGACGGAGTCTGAAATAAATTACCTTTTAGGTATTTATCGGCACTACTTTCCTATGTCACCTTCGATTGATGAACTCAAAACTAAGATAGTGCAGACGTTTTGTGGCGTGAGGGTATTACCTAAACAGGCAAGCTCCGCCTTTGAGCGCCCAAGGGATACCCTAATGCAAACCTCGATTTCTCACCCGAGATTACTGAGTCTCTACGGCGGAAAACTCACGACCTTTAGGAGCACCTCGGCCGAAGTGCTTGAGTGGGTTGAACAAAAACTCGGAAAACGTACTCCCATCGCCGATGTGGATAGCCTGAGATTAAGTTAATCTGGGCCGGATAATCGGCCAAGGCTGCACTTCGAGGTGATTTTTCGGCATAAAAACGCTAAAGTGTGGCGCTTTTTGACTGGAGTCTCAATCCTGTTTGTTATGCTTCAGTTGTCATCCAAATTTCACTCGCCATCTCAATAGATAAGATAGACGGGCACTGCTGTGGGTACGATGCTGTGAGTACATTAGTACAATGTGGGTATTTTGAACGAGGCCAATGCCAATCCTGTCGCCATATTAAGCTCCCTATGGCGCAGCAACTGGCGGCCAAAACCCAAGAATTGCAGCAATTGTTAGCGCCTTTTGTCGATAACGCCGAAGCGCAGTTTTTACCTCCGGTTGTGGGTGACAGCAGCGGTTTTCGTAACAAGGCGAAAATGGTCGTCTTGGGCGCAGCCCATGCGCCTGTACTGGGGATTGTCAGCCCCAGCGGCGAGGCGGTGAGCCTGTGTGACTGTCTGTTGTATCCTGCTGATATGCAAGCCTTACTCCACCGTTTAGAGCGCTTTGTTCAGCAGGCAGGTATTCCGCCTTACCGTGTCGATAAGGCCAAGGGCGAGCTTAAATTTATCCTACTGACGCGCAGCCAAGTGCGTGGCGAGTATATGCTGCGGTTTGTGCTGCGCTCGCGGGATGCCATCGCCCGTATCGAGCGTGAATTGCCAGCGCTGATGGCCGAATATCCGCAGATCAAAGTTGTCTCAGTCAATTTGCAGCCTATTCATATGGCCATCTTGGAAGGTGAGGAGGAGATTTTCCTGACCGAAAACACTCGCCTCGAAGAGCGCTTTAACGATGTGCCTTTGTTTATTCGTCCCAAGAGCTTTTTTCAAACCAACCCGCAGGTCGCGGCAAAGCTGTATCAAACCGCCCGTGAGTGGGTGGCTGACTTTGCGCCAGCTTCCCTTTGGGACTTATTTTGTGGTGTGGGCGGTTTTGGTTTGCACTGTGCAGCTAAGGATATCCCATTGACAGGGATTGAAATTGAGGCCGAAGCCATTGCTTGCGCTAAGATGTCGGCGCAGTTGATGGGGCTGGATAAAGTACAGTTTATGGCGCTCGATTCCACTGACTTTGCCAAGGGCGATGCGGCGCAAACTAAGCCCGAGTTGATTATTGTCAACCCGCCGCGCCGTGGGATCGGTGAGTCTCTGTGCCATTCCTTAAGTGAGTTTGCCCCTAAGGCGATTTTGTATTCCAGTTGCAATCCTAAAACCTTAGCCAAAGATCTTGGTCATATTCGTGGCTATCGGTTAAATAAGGTGCAGTTGTTCGATCTCTTTCCCCACTCGGATCATTTCGAAGTATTAGCCTTATTAGTGAAAGACTAAACCTCAACACGCCATTACTCGGCGTCAGTTTCGGCTTTAGGCGTTAAGGCATCGTCCCAGCTAATGCTGATTTCGGCGCCGCCTAAGGCCTGTGAGCGGCTTAACTCCAGCGTGCCATAATGCCAAGTGGCAATTTTCTTAACGATATATAGCCCTAAACCATAGCCACTGGTATCGCTTTGCTGGCTATCCCGCTCGAAGGCCGCCACCAGTTTTTTGCCTTTGCCTTCAAACCCCGGACCATCATCCTCAACACTAATCCGATTTATGCCATCTTGCTGATGGAAGTGGACATGGATGTCATGCTGAGCGAAACGCATGGCATTTTGGACAAGATTTTGAATCGCAATCGTCATCGCAATCGGGTCGAAGTGGGCCTGCTGCGAGTCATGGTGAAACACTATGTTGAACTTAGGCTGGTAGATGGCGTATTTGTGGGCCAGCTTTTCCATAAACAAGCTGATAGATTGCGACTCTTGGCTGAGGGTTTCTTCCTTATGCTCTAGACGGGCAAAAGACAGATAATTTGCAGCAAGCTGTTCAATATCATCGATATCTTCATTTAAGCGATTGGCGTAATTGCTGTCTATCTGTGGTCGAATAATTTCCAGCGCAAAGCGCATCCGCGCAAGAGGCGTACGTACCTCATGGGAGATGGTGCGGGACAGCTCCTTATGCATCTGGATAAAGTCGACGATTTGGTGACTGACGCTGTTAAAAGCCTTAGCAAGCGGGAAAATTGCCGAGTGTTTATGGACTTCGTTGGGGCGTTTGCGCGGGGCTTGGCCAAATTCGATAGCAGCCTCCTGCAAATGGTTAAGATCCCGAAATACCGGCCAGATCCACCAGAGGGCAACTAAGCAGAGTGATGAATACAACCCTAATAAAATCAAACTAGTATTACGCTCTTTTGGCGCAGAGGTTTGCAATGGGCCCAGCATCAAGATGTGCTGTTTGTCTTTATCTAAGTGGTAATAATAGAGTTCATTGCTGCTATGGCGCAGAGCGATGGTCGCCCCCTGTTGCAGCGAGTCCTCTAAGTTTTCCGGCAGTGAGAGGGCGCCGATGGGGAGGCGTTGTATCTTCGGAAGCTGCTCATCGTAGTTTTGCAGCAGGTCGTCAACGTCGATTTGGTAGTTGTACTCATCGTGGGCAAAATGCTCGGCGAGTTCACCAAAGCTCCAGATCACTAATCCGCAGGACAACAATAAAAATATAAACAAGCGGTAGAACTGAAATTTCATTTCGGTTAAACCTAGCCTTTTTTGGGTAAATAATTGAATAAATAGCCTTTGCCGTGAATAGTCGTAATGGCTAATCCCGGCACATTGAGCTCATCTAAGCGTTTACGCAGGCGGCTGATTTTTAAATCTATGGCCCTGTCTAAACCGTCATATTCGCGGCCGACCAGCTGTTCGAATAAAAACTCCCGCGATAACACTTTGCCGGCGTGCAGGGCGAAGATCCACAGCAGTGAAAACTCTTTAGTGGTAAAGGAGAGGGCTTCATCCCCCAGATTCACTTGCTGGAGGTTTGGGTCTAAAAATAAGTCGTGTAGCTTAAGTTTACTGCGGCTGCTGCTGGATTGTTGTTTGCGCAGGTTGGCCTTAATCCGCGCCAGCAGTAAAGGCGGCACCACGGGTTTGAGCAAGTAATCGCAGGCGCCTAGATTTAATCCCCGAATTTGATCGGCATGATTATCGAGCGCCGTTAGGAAGATAATCGGGCAGGGATAACTCGCGGCCAGCTGCGGATAGCTGCTAAAGCCATCTTGTCCTGGCAGCATGACATCGCAAATGATGAGGTCAAAATCATCGGTGTCCTGACGAATGAGTGCATCTTCGGCATTATCTAAGTGGATAAGCTTATAACCCTCTTGGGTTAAATAGGTACAGACCAAGTCTGCAAGGGGTTGGTCGTCTTCAATCAACAGGATTTGCAATTGGGGTTCGGACATTGGCGCGCTTGTCATAATAAGTTCCAGTTCAGTCCGCGACGTCTTCTGGGATTGGCGGGTTCAAACTTAGCGACTTTGACTAACGCTGTGGTCACTATGTGGTTGCTTTGCGGATCCCTGAGTTCAAATAAGGCATCTTTTTCGAGGGTCAATTGCACTTGGTATTTAAAATCGAGACTGTCCTCAAAGCAGGTGAGTGCGACCGCTTCCGTAGTGAGCCACACACAGAGTGACTGAGGGATATCCGATTGATACTCAATGAGTAAGTCTAAATGGCAGTCGGGCTTTTCGAGGGTGACCGCACAGGTGTTCGGCGTGATTTTCAGCTCGTCGGCCAGGGACGTCAGGCTGACGAAGCAGGCCAAGATTAAGCTGCAATAGGTACAATAGGTGAGCCAGAGTGAGCTTGAATGGTAGGGTTTAGAAATCATAGCTAAACCCTACAAAGCCAGACAAATAGCCGGACTTATCGATCAGCACACTGTCGGTAATTTCTTGCCCTAACCAGGTATATTCGAGGATCCCAACAAAATTCACATTATCGAAAATGGGCACATTGACCACGGTACGGGCATGGTAATTGATGGTGGCCGAGGGTTGATATTTGCTACGCAGTGGACCTTGTTCTTCCTTGGTCAGTTTGTAGTAGTAACTGACGAGGTTTTCACTTTTTCGAATCGCACCCACTTCCAAGCCGAGCGCGCCCCAAGAAAATGCCTGACTGCGTTTGAGCCTGAGCTGAATTTCATTACCTTGGTGCACCCCAGTAATATCGTGGAAGTACCCGAGACTCACATCGAGATAGGGCGTCACCCAAGTGGTATTGACTCCACCTAGGTAGGAAAGATTGCGTTCAATTTCCTCAAATTTAACGACTTTTGGATTAATGGGCTGCTTCACTGGGGTATAACCTACAATATCACTCAGTAATAGTTTATTCAGTCCATCGAATTCGTAGAAAAAACCGTCCTCATTAAAGCGTGTCTGCAGGTCAACAATAAAGTTATCCGACTCATACAGGCTATAACCTAAGGTGAAGTTCTCGACATAAAAGTTCTCACCGTAGTAATACCAAGTGGGCAATATCCAAGTGTTGACGTTATCCACCTTCGCCCTTGGGTTTTCGAGCGCGCCATAACCTGCGGCAAGGGAAATCTGCCAGTCTCCGGCGGAAACTGTTTCAATTTCTTTAGCTTGCAGCGCGGCACTCTGACTTAGTAGTAGTGCGAGCAGTAAGAATCGTTTTTTAACCTTAACTGTCACTTCTTAGATAATCCCCAATGTTGTTCAAATACTTTGCTAAACCGCATTAAGACGAGCCTCAGCCTATCATTTTGTTCACAGAATTTAAGCATAATTATTCATAGTGCTACAAAATGCTACATCTTTGTCTGCAAAGGAATGTGTGAGTTTTGTGTTTTTCTTGTGTTATCAGATTGTACAAAATGCTACGTGAAAGTGTTGAGGTTTTCTCCAGCTTGAGTGCTTAGATGGTATGCCGCTAGGCAGCTGGCCCGTAAAAACGGCTCGCAATAACAATAATGGAGAAAGCAAAGTGAAGCTTAAAATACTAACTTGTACTATTGCTGCCGCCCTTTATGGTGCTGGTGCTATGCAGGCTGCTGCTAGCATAGGCGATGTACATCAACTTAAAGGTTTGCAGTTAACACCAGAGCAAATTGCAAAATTAAATGCCCCAGAAGCCAAGATCGATGATTCAGATATTGGGGTGGGTCTAAACCTACAAATTACTCCTCAAGCTAACAAATTCGAATTTGAGGAAGGGTTAACGGGTGAGCAGATTTACATCGTTCGTCTCAATCAAAAACCACTGGCGCAAGTTAGTACGGAACTGCTCGCCAGTTCAGCTACCAGCAAAACCTTTGGCAAATCGTCAAACTCAAAATTATTCGTTGCCGGTCAACCCGCCAGTAGCGCTGTAAAGAATTATCGCAGCCGCTTACTCGACAGCCAAAGACAAGTGATTGCTGACATTCAATCGACCGTGGGTTCACGTCAAGTACGTCAACAATTTACCAATGCGGTCAACGGTTTCTCTATCGCAATGACACAGGAAGAGGCGCAGCGCGTATCTCAATTAGCCAATGTGTCTTCGGTTCGTCGCTCAAAAACCTATGAACTATTATCGGATGCGGGCCCTGAGCTAATCCAAGCCGACAAGATTTGGTCGGGCGAAGCCACCCCAGATGCGGGTGCCTACAAGGGTGAAGGCATTATCGTTGGTATCGTCGATACCGGGATTAACTCTGATCACCGCTCCTTTGCGGCCGTTGGTGACGATGGCTATAAGCACAGCAACCCATGGGGTGCGGGTAACTACATAGGTGACTGTACTAAGAGCGGTTTTGAGACCATGTGTAACGACAAGTTAATTGGCGTTCGCTCTTATCCTGTGATTACCGACAATTTCACCAGCGGTGTTTATGGTGCGACTCGCCCAGCTGTGGGTGAAGACTATCAAGGTCACGGTTCACACGTAGCCTCTACCGCAGCGGGTAACGTGCTGCTGGATGTGGATTATGTCAGCCCTGAAGGCGGCAAAGCCGTTTCCGATGGTGCTGTGATTAAACCGAATCTGTTCCCACGCATGAGTGGTGTTGCCCCCCATGCCAACATCGTCGCTTACCAAGTGTGTCATCCTGACAACCAGCTCAATGCGGGCTGTCCAGGTGAGGCGCTGATTGCGGGTATTGAAGATGCAATTAACGATGGCGTTGACGTCATCAACTTCTCCATCGGCGGTCAAGATTCAAACCCTTGGGTTGACGATGTGGAATTGGCCTTCTTATCGGCTCGTGAAGCGGGGATTTCCGTTGCGGTTGCGGCGGGTAACTCTGGCCAACCAGCGGGTTATAAAGAATATTTTGGTCTGATTGACCACGCGTCACCATGGTTAATGAACGTAGCGGCCAGCACCCATGCTCGCGAAGTGGAAATCACGACTAAGCTGATTGACCCTATGGGCGGTAGCGAGGTGCCAAAATGGAGCGAAATTGTTGGTGGTGCGATTAACGCGGCACCAGTCACGGGTATGGTGGTTAACGCTAAAACCTTTGGTGATGAATACTGTGCTAAACCTTTCCCTGCGGGCACCTTCGATCTGAAAGATGGCGACGGTAACCCAACCGATGTGATCGTCGTGTGTAAGCGTAACAGCTTATCAGACACTGCCGGTGTTGCGCGTTCCGCGAAGGCGGATAACGTCAAAGCGGGCGGTGCCGATGGCATGATCATGTATAACTACGCGAACGGTGATGCGCTGGTGCCTACGGCTTCTTACTCTATTCCAAGTATTCATATTACTAAGGAAGAGTGGGATGGTCGTTACGATAACGGCATGGCGGGTTATGGTCTAAGTGATTGGCTGGCAAAGGGTAACTACCACATGCTGACCATTTCTGGCACGACCATCGAACGCACTATCGACCCAGAGCGTGCCGATTGGTTAGCGGCATTCTCTTCTCGTGGCCCAAGCCCATCGACGCCTGAAGCGCTGATCCCAGCTGTTGCAGCGCCTGGTGTGAATATTTACGCGGCCTTTGCCGATGAACATCCATTTAGCGGTTCACCTGCATCGGGTGACTTTGCCTTCTTAAGCGGAACTTCAATGGCATCGCCACACGTGGCGGGTTCGATGGCCTTGTTACGTCAAGCTCAGCCAAGTTGGAGTGCAACTGAAATCCAATCGGCACTGGCGATGACGGCTGAAAACAAAGTGCATTACTATCGCTTGGATGACAAGAATGGTGATGTGGCTTTAGCCTCAACTTACCGTGCGGGTACTGGCCGTATCAACGTGGCCAATGCTGTGAATGCGGGCTTTGTGATGGATGAAACCGTTGAGCGCTTTAAAGCGGCGGATCCTCACAACGGTGGCGCGGTGCACAAACTGAACATTCCACAGTTAGTGAACTTCGAATGTAAGCCTAAGTGCCAATGGATCCGTACCATTAAGGCGACTAAAGACGGTACTTGGAGTGTGACCAACGGTGATGTGATTAACTGGAGTGTCGATTCACGTTCACAGTTAGTGCAAAACGGTGTGTCTATTAAAGTATCGCCAAGCGAGTTTACGCTAGCTGCGGGTCAAACCATGGATATCGTGGTCGAAGCATCGATCATGGATACTCAAGATTGGTTCAGTAACGCGGAAGTGGAACTGCATTCAAACCTGATCTTCACCGAAGCCAACGGCAAAGCCTCTGAGGCGCATTGGCCTGTGGTCTTCAAATACGACAAAAACGGTATGCCAGGACGCTTAAGCGCAGTGGCTCACCGTAATGATGCAAACGCTGTAATCAAAGGTATCGATTTACCTGAAGGTGACAACATTCATGGTCGTATCTTTAGCCCAGTGAAAGCGGATGTGAAAACCGTTGTGCTGCCAAAAGATAACGATGGTAACTTCCCATGGAGCAGCAATGCGGATATGACCATCAGTATGGATGAGCGTATCGACGAAGCTACCCATGTGGAAATGATTGATGTGCCAGCAAATGCTCGCCGTTTAATCGTCGAATCTTTCGGTACGGCTAAGTCTGATCTCAGCGCGACGTTAGATAAAGGCAACCTGATCGTTTATGTCGGTAAGGACTATAACGGTAACGGTAAGGCCGATCCTTTCGAAGAACTGCTCTGTGTGTCTAACCACATCCAATACAACAACTTCTGTAATATTAACCAACCAGAAGAAGGTCAGTATTGGGCGTTATTCTACAACCCAAGAAAAGGCACTGCGGCGAACAACTATTACAATGCGCTGGAAGAAACCTTCCAATATGCGACGACCGTTGTAATGGACCAAGTTGCCAGCGATATGAGTGTTGAAGTACCTGCGAGCAATGGTCGCGATCCTGTCGATATCAAAGTTAACTGGGATATGCCAGAGATGAAAGAAGGTGACGTGTACTACTCGTTACTGGACTTTGGTACCTCAGAGGTTAACGCCGGTAACATTGGTAAAGTCGCCTTTAAACTCGAGCGTGGCGTAAATGATGTTCACTTAGACGCAACGCAAACTGCGGCTGTGGCTGGCGATCAAATTCCATTCACCTTCGAAGTGCAACCTAACGATACGGGTGCAGACCGTGCATTTAGTATTGTCGCGACCATTCCGTCTGGACTCAGCCTACGCCCTGAGGACGTATTGAGCTCTTCAAGCGCGATTGTGCAAGATGTGAAACTGGAAAATGGCAAGCTGACGATCAGTGGTGTTCAACCCGATACCAGCGATCTGGCGCCACGTTACAACGTCACCACTAACATTGATGACGCTATGTGCCGTACGCCAAACTTTGGTAACAAGAAGCCAGGCGGTTACGTGAACTTAGAAGAGTTCTCTATCTACCCAATCTTCAGTGGTTTTGCGCCAGTTGAGTATGGTTCTAACGGGAAGGCACTCAGCGGTAAGGATAATAACATCCTGTATCGCAACGGTATTACCTTACCAATCAGCACTGTGTTTGGTGGTGCGTTCGACAGTTTCCACCTGTATAACAACCAAGACAAGATCAACGTTTGGAAGCAGAACGCCTTGGAAATTCGTGGTCACGGTATCGTGTCCTTATTCCAAGGGCAGCCATTCTTCTACCCATACCATGACATCTTCCCATATAACAGCTTCCCATATGCCTCTATCGGTATGTTGTGGCGTGGATTTGGCCTAGGTGCGGGTGCGACTCAAGATATTCTGAGTGCGCCATTGATCAATACATCAGCTGAGCGTTCGGGTATCTCTATTGCGAGTACTCAAACCGGTTGGGGTATCTTGGAATACGATAATGCACGTTCTTATAAGTCATTAGGATACGATGCAAACCGTGTTTACCAATGGGAAGAGAAGGACGATAGATTCGACTTCGAGCTTATCTTCAACGTGAACACCCGCTTCGGCGACGGTGAATACGAAATGATGATGGCCTACGACAATATCAACTTTGGTTCTCAAGATGGTCGTGGTTCTATCGGTCTGCAAGGTTTCCAAGGTGGTTTATATAGCTATGGTCCATTGCAGCAGTACCTCGGTGAGCAATACGCCTTCGATAACCTGAAGGACAAAATCAGTAATGGTTTAGTCGTGTGTTATGACTACGTTGGCCCAGAGTCGTCACAGTTTGAAGTGACTGCATGGACTACCGTGAAAAATAATGCTGCAGGCCAAGCACTGACGGTTGATGCGGTTAGCCAAGTTGAAGGTATGGCTGACATCAGCATGAGCCACACTGTGACTGTGCCATCCAATATCAGCATTGGTGCTATTGCCGACCAAACGATTGCGGAAAACACGAGCTTAGAAGGTCTGAAGGTTGTATTTGCCGATGAGCAAAACAGCGTGAACAAGATCACCGTAGCCGGTGAGCACATCAGCGCTGTAGTGAATGGCAATACTTCAGGTTCAACCATCACAATTACACCAGAAGCTAACTTCCACGGCGACGTAGAAGTCACAGTGACGGTAAGTGATGTGGAAAACCCAGCCGATGCAGCGAGCACCAGCTTTATGCTGACCGTTGAATCCGATGGTGTTGAACCGACCACTCCAGTGACACCGACTACACCAGAAACACCAGCTAAAGATAGCAGCGGTGGTGCATTAGGTGGTTTATCTATGCTACTGGCTCTCGGTGCATTGATCAGAAGAAGAAAAACTCACTAATCATGGGTTTGACTTCCTAGTCAATTGATATTTATCCTGAATTTAGGATGCCGGCAAATGGATTTTGCCGGCTTTTTTGTTTATGGAATCCGCGATACTTCGAAGATTTCACATTTCACTTTCATTAAATTGTCTTTTTAGTGGCATAATCTTGCTCACTTTATGCATCGAAAGGCAAAGCTTATGCTGCAGATATTCTTACGTTTTTTTTCCCTTGGGTTGATGAGTTTTGGTGGACCTGCGGCGCATATCGGCTATTTTCGACAAACCTTTGTTAACGAACTCGGCTGGCTCGATGATAAACGCTATGCCAGCTTGGTCGCCTTAAGCCAATTTATGCCGGGACCGGGATCGAGTCAGGTGGGGTTTGCCATTGGTTATCATCGCGGTGGACTGCTCGGCGCCATCTCGGCCTTTGCCGGATTTACCTTGCCTTCCTTTATATTGATGTATCTGCTGGCGGTGACGACTGCCGCTTGGCTCGATAACCTTTATATGCAGGGCATAGTCCATGGCTTAAAACTGTTAGCGGTCGTGGTGGTGGCAGACGCTGTACTGGCGATGTTTAGCCAGTTTTGCCAGCGTAACACCGCGCGTTTACTCATGCTTGGCAGCGCCGCGGCCATGTTGATTTTCCCGTTCTTGTGGACCCAAATTGCGCTGTTAATCCTTGCTGCGCTTTTAGGCTTGTCACTCCTCAGTGCGAGCGAGAGTGAAGTGCAAAAGTCTGAACCCATTCGCTTGAATTACCTGAGCCTCGCTATATTTATCGCCTTGTTTGCGGGGAGTTTTTTTGCCATTAACTTCGGCGCCGAGGCGGGGATCTTTGGCGAATTCTACCGTGTCGGCAGCTTAGTCTTTGGTGGTGGTCATGTGGTGCTGCCACTGCTTGAGACCACAGTTGGCGATGCGATGAGCGGCGATCGTTTTCTCACAGGTTATGCCTTTGCCCAAGCTGTGCCTGGGCCTATGTTCACCTTTGCGACCTTCCTTGGCGCCGAGATGATGCTAGACAATCCCTTTGTCGGTGCGGCTATTGCCACCATCGCTATTTTCTTACCGGGATTTTTATTGATGCTGGTGGGCTTAAAGAGTTGGCACGCGATTGCCGCCAGACCCAAGATTGCTGGCATGCTCTCGGGCGTGAATGCCTGTGTGGTGGGATTATTGGCGGCGGCGTTGTATCAACCCGTGTTTACCCAAGGCGTGTTATCCGCCGTGGATATGGCGGTGGTGTTGCTCGGTTTTGGTGCGCTAAAACTCTTTAAACCGCAGATGGTACTGCTGGTTCTTGGCTTTAGCGTATGCGGTATCGGATTGATATTGCTTGGTTAAACTAAATTATCGACATGCTAGCTGGTGCAAATTAATACAATATTTGTTAAGTCAAACCCAAAGGTGTTGCACCGTTTTGGCTATACTTCAGAAATATAAAAAAATATAAGCTCGATCACCCTGGAGTAAGCAAGCATGTCGAATTTAAGTCTGCGTAATAAATTACTGCTGTTGTCTTTGTTTCCCCTCATTTTGACCCTGTTAGTGCTCATGACCGTTTCCTACTATGTCGAACAAGAATCCCTCGCGGAAGAAGTGGTGACCTTTAGGACGAAACTGGTTGGCGAACGTAAACAACAAATCAAAGAAGCGACCGAAATTGCCGCCGGAATTGTGCAGTATCAATTGTCCCTCAAGGACCAAGGCAATGTGAACCAAGCGCTGCGTGATATTCGTTTTGGCAGCGCCGGTTATTTCTTTATTTATGATTCCCAAGGTAAAAACATTTTCCACGCCTTAATGCCGAATCTCGAAGGTCAGAACAAAATCGATATGACAGACCCTCGCGGTACTAAGATCATCGTCGGTTTGTTGGATGCGGCCAAACGTGGCGACGGTAACTTTTCCTATTACTATCAAAAGCCCAATACCAACGAGCAAATCGAGAAGATTAGCTACGTGATGATGGTTCCGGGTACCGACTGGATGCTAGGTACTGGGGCCTATATCGACGATATCGAAGCCGTGGTCGAGGATTACCGCCAAACCGTGACCGAACAAATGGCCGATAAATCCTTCATGATCCTGTTAATTGCCCTCGTGCTGACGGGGATCACGGCCTTTATCATTATGGTTGCAGCCCATCGTATGGTGGTGCCGATTAAAAATATGGCGGACAGCCTGAATGATATCGCCAAGGGGGAAGGGGATTTAACTAAACGCTTAAGCGTGAAGGGCGAGGATGAAATTGCTCAGTTAGGTCAAGCCTTTAACTTATTCGTCGATAAGCTACAAACCATTATTGGCGATGTGGCAAACGCCACGGCTAAGGTGAAATCCGCCGCCAATGCGATTCATGACCAAACCAAAGTGATGTCGAGCCAACTGCTGAGCCACAACAACGAGACAGACCAAGTGGTGACGGCCATTACCGAGATGTCGTCTACCGCCAGTGAAGTGGCGCAAAATACCACCCAAGTTGCCGAGGCGACCCAAGCGGCGACTGGGGATGTGGCCAATGCGCAGCGCTGCGTCGATGCCTCACTCGAAGAGATTGCAGGACTGATGGCGCAAATCAATAATGCCGCGGGCAGCATTAAGTCCCTAAGTGAGCAATCGCAAAAGATTAACAGTGTCTTGTCTGTGATTGGCGGCATCGCCGAGCAAACCAACCTGCTGGCCCTTAACGCGGCGATTGAAGCCGCCCGCGCCGGTGAGCAGGGGCGTGGCTTTGCCGTGGTGGCCGATGAAGTGCGTAATCTTGCTAGCCGTACTCAGGCAAGTACCTTAGAAATCAATGAAATGCTTTCAGAACTCCATAAGCTGGTGGCCTTGGCAGTCAAAACCATGGACGAGAGCCAGCAGAGCTGCGTGCGCTCGGTGGATTCTTCCCGCGCTATTTCGGAAAGCTTAGGCTCTGTGACATCGGCGGTGACTGCGATTAACGATATGAGTACCCAAATTGCGACGGCGGCGACCGAGCAAAGCTCTGTGACCGAAGAAATAAACCGTAACGTTTATGCCATCCAAGAGATCGTTAACGAGCTGCTGCACTCCAGTGAAGATGCGGCCAAGGTGAGTCAAACCGTGTCTCAGGAAGGGATTAACCTAGGTAAATTGGTGGGGCAGTTTAAGATTTAACTCGGCTAATTAAGCAAGTTAATTAAGCAGTTAATTAAGTTAGCGAATAAAAACGGGAGACAGTGTCTCCCGTTTTTTATGTTCATCTTTGGGCTTAATTTTATGCTTGCTATGCAGCCCTAGGCTGGTTCACTCACCTTTACAGTTATCTTCTCAGTCACCTTTTCAGCCCTAACCGCACAGACCTTATATTCGGGAATATAAGCCACAGGGTCGAGCGCATTGATGGTGAGCTTATTGGCCGCTGCTTCCACAAAATGGAACGGCAGGAACAGCACGCCCGCTTGGGCGCGTTTAGTCACAAAGGCATCGATTTCAATCTCTCCGCGGCGGGTCGTGAGGCGAAGTTTATCGCCATTGTTTATCCCCAGTTGCTCCGCATCATAGACAGAAATCATCACCTTAGGCGCGCCGAGTAGATCCAGCCCAGGTGTTTTACGGGTGAGTGTGCCTGTGTGGAATTGCTCCAACAGCCGCCCCGTCGACAGCGTCAGCGGGTACTCGTTGCAGGGCATTTCAGCAGGCAGGCGATAACTAACGGGGGTAAATAAGCCTAAGCCTCGAGTGAATTGGTTTTGGTGCATAATCGGCGTCCCGGGATGGTTTTCATCCGGACAGGGCCATTGAATCCCTTGAGAGATTTGACCTTCTGCATTGGCACTTAATCTGTCCCAGCGAATGCCGCGATACTGCGGAGTAAGTTCGTTGATCTCGCACCAGATAGCTTCTTCGTTGGCATAATCCCAGTTAGCGCCCATGGCATTAGCGACCGCTTGTACTATCTGCCAATCGGGCAAGGCTTCACCCGGTGAGGCGAGTGCTTGCTCGAGTCGCTGTACCCGACGCTCGGTATTGGTAAAGTGGCCGCGTTTTTCTACGAATGCGGCGGCGGGCAAGACCACATGGGCAAGCTCGGCCGTCTCGGTTAAAAAGATATCCTGCACCACTAAGAACTCGATTTTGCTCAATGCATTAAGTACATGGGCTTGGTCGGGGTCGCTGAGCACGGGATTCTCGCCCATCACATACAAGGCTTTAATGTTGCCCTTGGCAATATCATGCATCATATGGGTTGCGGTGACGCCAATCTCTCCCGATAACGGCGTTTGCCAGTGGTCTTCAAAGCGCATTCTGGCATGAATATCCGTGACCTTTTGGTAACCGGTAAAATAGTTGGGTAGTGCGCCCATATCGCAGGCACCTTGGACATTGCTCTGGCCGCGAAGTGGATTAATCCCCGCGCCTGACACACCAATATTGCCGCAAAGTAGCTGCAAATTAGAGATGGCCGTGACGTTATCGTGCCCCGTCGTATGCTGAGTGATACCCATGGCGTAATAAACCGCGGTCTTTTGCGCAGTGCCTATGGTGCGCGCGAGGCGGGCAATGTCTTCGGCTTTTACGCCCGTGATTAGCGCTGCGTTTTCGAGGGAGTAATCCTCCTTGGCTAACTCCGCATAGAGGGCCTCAATGCCTTCGGTACGCTCGGCGATATAGGCTTTATCCTGCCAATCGTTACGAATAATTTCCGCCATAATGGCGTTGAGTAGCATTACATCCGTACCCGGTCTGTGGGCGACATACAGCTCGGCCTTTTCGGCAATGCCAACGCGTTTCGGATCGGCAACCAGCAAACGTGCGCCGTGTTGCATCACTGCCTGCTGAATTTTCGAGGCGATAATCGGATGGGCGCAGGTGGTATCCGATCCTAAGATAAAGATGACGTCCGAGTCCTTAATACTCGGAATATCATTGGTCATGGCGCCGCTACCAATACTCTGCTGCAAGCCTGTTACCGTCGATGAATGGCATAGGCGGGCGCAGTGATCGATATTGTTGGTGCCAAGAACACTGCGGACAAACTTTTGCAGCACAAAGTTATCTTCGTTGGTGGCCTTAGCTGAGGCGAGACTGGCGAGGGCATTGCTGCCATCTTTTTGTTTTATCTCGGTTAAGCGTTTTGCCACATAGGCGATGGCTTCGGGCCAGCTACTCGGTTGCAGCTCGCCGTTTTTACGGATCAGTGGCGTAGTGAGACGTTTGTCGCTGTGAATAAAATCGAAGCCAAAACGTCCCTTAACACACAGCATGCCTTGGTTAACGACCGAGTCCTTATTGCCTTCGATATGACGAATGCGATTGGCGTTGGGGTCGATTTTAAGGTCGAGGCGACAGCCCACGCCGCAGTAAGTACAAATCGTCGAGGCAGTTTTTAACTCTGTGCTATCGCCTTGGCGTTTATCCCGGGCATCGACCAGTGCGCCCGTCGGACAAACCTGTACACAGTTACCACATTGCACACACTGGCTATCGGCCATGCTCGCACTAAAGCCGACTCTCGGCGCGCGGCGCTCCATGTGTTGAGTCATTTCCTGCGGCAGTGCCTGATAGGAATCTTGACTAAATTGGATGGCGCAGTGACCGCTCTGTTGCTGACACACATCGACGCACTTACCGCAGCTAATACAGCGATTAGCATCGAATTGAATAAAGGGTGCGCTCTTATCAACACTGAAACGTCGCGCATTTTCAGTGGCTAAGCGTTTGGCCTCGACACCATAATCCGTGGCGTAATCCCTCAGCTTACAGTCAGTATTGGCCTGACAGGCGCACTCGAGGCAACGCGCCGCCTCTTGCATGGCGGCATCGGCGGGAAAACCTAACTCGACTTCACTGTAATTCAGTAGCCGTTGCAGCGCTGTGAGTTCGGGCATCTTCAAGCGGGGCTGACGCGGCGTATGGGGATAAAGCGTTGACCCTGCTTTTGACCTTGTTTCGGTTTGCTTAAGGGCGTTTGGAATGAGGGTGTTTGGAATGAGGGCGCTTGGAATGGTTTTGACCGAGTTAAACTCATGGGCATGTAAATCGCAGCTAAGGCCAATTTTTAGCATCTTATCAATAGCGATTGCCGCTTTACGGCCATCGCCAATCGCGGCTACGGCAGTCGCGGGGCCGCGGCGGGCATCACCCATCACAAACAGTTTTTCGACTCCCGATGACATGGTTTGCTCGCAGCCTATCAGGGTGTTCCAGCGGCTCAGCGCCAGTTCGCCATGGCTGAGTTGCCCTAAAGGATCCTGCATAAAACTCAGATCCGGCGCTTGGGAGACGGCGGCGATAACGGTATCGAAGGCCTCGGTAAAGGTTTCCCCTGTGTCCACGGGCGCGCGTCTGCCCGAGGCATCGGCTTCGCCGAGCGCCATTTTGCTGAAGGTGACAGCTTCTACCTGTCCATTGGCATCGCTATGATTTTCAATGGGATTGGTTAAGAAATGGAATTTAACGCCTTCAACTTCGGCCTCGTGTACTTCGTAGGCTTCGGCGGGCATTTCGGCGCGGGTACGGCGGTAGATTAAGGTGACATCGCAGCCTTCGCGCACGGCGGTGCGGGCGCAGTCGATGGCGGTGTTGCCGCCACCAATCACGGCGACTTTTTTGCCCAACTTCAATTGTTTGTCGAGGCAATGATCCTTAAGAAAATCCACCCCAAGGTAACAGCCCGCAAGTTCTGAGCCTTTATAGTTCATCGGCACCGCCTTTTGGGCGCCGATGGCGAGGCACACCGCGTCGAAATCGGCGACCAGTTGGGCTAAATGAATTTCATGGCCGAGGCGAGTATCCGTATGAATAGTTAACCCATTGCGGCACAGCAGTTCGATTTCTTTATCGAGAATCGCCTTGGGTAAACGGTATTCGGGGATCCCATAGCGCAGCCAGCCGCCCGCCTTGGGCATAGCTTCAAAAATCTCAACATGATGCCCTTGGTTTGACAGGTAATAACCGGCACTTAAGCCTGCCGGACCCGCGCCAATAATGGCAATTTTTTTGCCCGTATCCGCGAGGCGTAGTGGTTGATAACTGCCGCTTTGTTCATCGTCGGCCAAGTCTAAATCGGCGGCGTGACGCTTAAGTTGACGAATAGCAATGGGGTCATCGACGAGGCCGCGGCGGCATTCAGTTTCGCAAAATGCGGGGCAGACTCGGCCAATCGACAGCGGCAGCGGCAGGGTGTCTTTAATGACTTTTATGGCTTGGGTATGGTCGCCTTGGGCAATGTGGTACAGGTAAGTTTGCACATCGACGCCCGCGGGGCAGGCCTGCTGGCAGGGCGCCTCACAATCGGCAAAGTGGTCAGTTAAAATTGTGCTCAGTGCGGCTTGGCGCTGTTTGGTTAAATATGCCGATTGGGTGATGACCTTCATGCCTGCTTCGGCGGGCGTTTCACAGGCTTTTACGCAGCGCAGGCTGGCATCGGTGTTTTCGATTTGCACTAAGCAGAGGTTGCAGTCCTGTTTATCGGCGTTAGGCGCTGCGCCTAATTGCCGTGTCGCATCCGTTGGTTCGCACAGACTCGGAATGGCTATGCCCGCCTTACGGGCCGCCTGTAATAGGGTTTCGCTCGGCTCGGCCGTGACGCTGTGATTGTCGATGTTAAGTTCTATCATCCCAAGGCCTTTTATATTTGTAGGGTACTTGCTGCATTGGTGTAAACCGGCAGGCTTAAGGTGGGTTTGAGTATAACTAGAGCGCTTTAGAAGACGCTTATGGGCTGGGGAAGTTTGACGCTAAATTGCCGCTGTCATCACAAACCCGTGTCAGACTGTGCGCTGATGAAGGTTTGCTGGTGGAAAGTTGTGATTTGCTTGGTGTTTTGCATTTGATTTATCTGTATCTTGCTTAATCCTTTGAGGTTTTTAGTGATTATCACTGTTTAGCTTGCTCAAATTTATGTTTGATCGAGGCGTTAAACGGGTTATTTCATGTAGGATCACAGTCTTAACTAGGCTTTGTCTGTTAATCTGCTGGCGTCAGCGGTGCTTTTTAGGCTGATAAAATCGCCCTGAAGTGTCAACACGCCCTAGGTTTACAGCCGTTGTTAGGTTAAAATGCGCGGTTGCAAATACTGTTAATCGCCGCCTCCTTTGATGGAAAATCCATTGAAACGGCAAAAATAAAGCGAAGTTGAAAATCCATGTTTGAAGTTAATCCAGTAAAATTCAAAATTAAGGAGCTTGCCGAGCGTACGCAGCTTCTTAGGGGGTATCTTTGACTACGATGCTAAGCATGAGCGTCTAGAAGAAGTCAGCCGTGAACTTGAAAGTTCTGAGGTGTGGAACGAGCCAGAACGTGCTCAAGCCCTAGGTAAAGAGCGCGCCAGCCTCGAAGCCGTTGTCAAAACTATCGATGATATGGACGCCGGTCTAGAAGACGTTGAAGGTCTACTAGAGCTTGCCATCGAAGAAGAAGACGAAGATACCTTCAATGAAACCACCAAAGAGCTGGATTATTTAGAGAGCCGTTTGGCCGAACTCGAATTCCGCCGTATGTTCTCTGGTCAACATGATGCCTCCGATTGTTACTTAGACATTCAATCGGGCAGTGGCGGTACTGAGGCGCAAGACTGGGCCAACATGGTACTGCGTATGTACCTGCGTTGGGGCGAAGCCCACGGATTCAGCCCTGAGCTGATGGAAGTTACCGACGGTGACGTCGCCGGTATTAAGGGCGCGACCATTAAATTTACCGGTGAGTATGCTTTCGGTTGGTTACGTACCGAGACGGGCGTGCATCGTTTAGTGCGTAAATCGCCATTCGACTCATCGGGCCGCCGCCATACCTCTTTCTGCTCGGTATTCGTTTACCCAGAGATTGATGACGATATCACCATCGATATCAATCCTGCTGACTTACGTATCGACGTATACCGCGCCTCGGGTGCGGGTGGTCAGCACGTTAACCGAACCGAATCTGCGGTACGTATTACCCACTTACCGACCAACACGGTAGTGCAGTGCCAGAACGACCGTTCACAGCACAAGAACAAAGATTCGGCGATGAAACAGTTAAAAGCCAAACTGTTCGAATTAGAAATGCATAAGCAAAATGCGGAAAAGCAAGCCGCCGAAGATGCCAAGTCTGACATCGGTTGGGGCAGCCAGATCCGTTCTTATGTATTAGATGATTCCCGTATTAAAGACTTACGCACTAGCGTGGAGACGCGCAATACCCAAGCGGTACTCGATGGCGATCTGGACAAGTTTATCGAAGCCAGTTTGAAATCAGGGCTGTAATTAATTCAAAGGTATAGACGAGAAATAAGATGACTGAACAAGTACAAGATGAAAACAAACTGATTGCCGAGCGTCGTGCCAAGCTAGAAAGCATTCGCCCGAACTGCAGCGCTAATGCTCACCCTAATACTTTCCGTCGCACCCACAAAGCGGCTGAGTTGCAGGAAAAATACGGTCAAAACACTAAGGAAGAACTCGAAGCCTTAGGTTTTAAAACCAGTATCGCTGGCCGTATCATGGCAAAACGTGGCCCATTCCTCGTGATCCAAGACGTGTCTGGTCGTATCCAAGCTTACGCTGAAAAGGGCGTTCAAGCGGATCTGAAGGATAAATACCAAGGTCTGGATATCGGTGACATCATCGGCGTAACTGGTCAGTTGCACTTGTCTGGTAAAGGCGATCTGTACGTGAACATGGAAGAGTACCAACTGCTGACTAAAGCACTGCGTCCTCTGCCAGAAAAATTCCACGGCCTGACCGACCAAGAAACCCGTTACCGCCAACGTTATGTGGACTTAATCGTTAACGAAGAATCTCGTCAAGCCTTCGTTATGCGTTCAAAAGTGGTTGCAGCTATCCGTAACTTCATGATCAAGAAAGAGTTCATGGAAGTTGAAACCCCAATGATGCACGTGATCCCAGGCGGCGCTTCAGCCCGTCCATTTATCACTCACCACAATGCGCTGGACATGCCAATGTACCTGCGTATCGCGCCAGAGTTATACCTCAAGCGTTTAGTGGTAGGTGGTTTTGAGCGTGTGTTCGAAATCAACCGTAACTTCCGTAACGAAGGTCTGTCGCCACGCCATAACCCAGAATTCACTATGATGGAATTCTATATGGCCTATGCAGACTACAAAGATCTGATGGACTTAACCGAAGAACTGTTAAGCTCAATCGCGATTGAACTGTTAGGTAGCGCGCAAATGCCATATGGCGAGCACACTGTTGATTTCGGTGGCCCATATGCCCGTTTAAGCATGTTAGAAGCGATTCAGAAGTACAATCCTGACAACGCGACTATCCAAGCTATGACTTACGAGCAAGTGAAAGATCTTGAATTCATGCGTGAACTGGCTATCAGCCTAGGGATCAAGATCGAGAAGTTCTGGACCTGTGGTCAGCTATTAGAAGAGATCTTCGGTGAAACCGCTGAATGGCAGTTAATGCAACCGACTTTCATCACTGGCTACCCAGCGGACATTTCGCCACTGGCACGTCGTAACGATAACAATCACTTCATCACTGACCGTTTCGAGTTCTTCATCGGTGGCCGTGAAGTGGCTAACGGTTTCAGCGAGTTAAACGATGCTGAAGACCAAGACAGCCGCTTTAAGGCGCAGGTTGATGCGAAAGACGCGGGTGACGACGAAGCCATGTTCTACGATGCAGACTACATCACTGCACTGGAACACGGTTTACCACCAACAGCGGGTCAAGGTATCGGTATCGACCGTTTAGTGATGTTATTCACTAACACTCACACTATCCGTGACGTGATCCTGTTCCCAGCGATGCGTCCACAGGCCTAAGCCTGTTAGGTGTTGATTCAACACCAAGAGCGAGTAATAAAAACCAGCCGTTAGGCTGGTTTTTTTATGGCAGTGATATTTTTACTTGCAAAGCTTTTGAGTTGTTTCACTATAAAAAAACGATTTTATAGGTTTAGTCACTGCTGATGGCTATTGTCATGGATCGTGCTGCTTAGTTATTCATTTATGCTAATGTTTTACGCTGTTATTTTGCATTAATTTTTTAATGTAAAAAGTGCTGATATTACTGATAAAAGTCGATGGGGATTCTATTCCTTTTTTCACAGACCTCTTATACTTAGCTTCAACCTTGTGCGTAGCACATTCGACTTATTTAACGACTCAGTGAAATCTACATGAAGATCCCTTCTCTGCTTGGTAGTTTTATCTTGGTATGCAGCAGTTTAACTGTTGCCGCGACAGCGCATTCTGCCGATTCGGCCTCTGTCACTACAAAAAGCACCGCCACGGCGAAAAAAGCCCCTGCAAAACAGCAGGAAGTGGCCGCCAATAGTGCACTGGTGGTGGATCTAAAAACCAACGAAATTCTCTATTCCAGTAATCCCGATGCCGTAAGGCCTATTGCCTCTGTGACTAAGCTGATGACCGCCATGGTGACCTTAGATGCTAAGTTGCCTATGGATGAAAAGCTTGCCATCAATATCAATGACACTAAGGAAATGCGCGGTGTCTACTCTCGAGTGCGTATCGGCAGTGAAATTAGTCGTAAAGATATGTTATTGCTGACATTAATGTCATCAGAAAACCGTGCCGCAGCGAGTCTTGCCCACCATTATCCCGGTGGCCATAAGGCCTTTATTAAGGCGATGAACGCTAAGGCAAAAGCCCTAGGTATGAAGAATACTCGTTATGTGGAGCCGACTGGGCTGTCAGAGAAAAACGTTTCGAGTGCCCGCGATCTGGTGGTGTTACTCAAGGCCAGCGAAGGCTATCCCATGTTAGGTCAGTTAAGCTCGACCGAAAAGAAAACCGTCACCTTTGGCAAACCTAAGTACAGCCTCGACTTTAGAAACACTAACCGTTTGGTTTACAAAGATAACTGGAATATTCACCTCACTAAAACTGGCTTTACCAATGAGGCTGGCCACTGTTTAGTAATGCGTACTGAAATGGCTAAACGCCAAGTGGCCTTTGTGGTGCTCGATGCCTATGGTAAATACACCCATATGGCGGATGCCAACCGTTTACGTAACTGGTTAGAAACAGGCAAAGTGACTCCTATCCCTGCCGAAGCGAAGCAGTATAAAAAGCAGCGCAGCCAGCAGCAGTTTGCCAAAGTCAGCGAGACCTAAGCAGACATTAATTGCTTATCCACTCAATAAAAAGGCCAGAATCGTTCTGGCCTTTTTGTTGTCATTTTTCTAGCACTTTTGTTGTAGAGGATTGATTGGCTTCACTAATACCAATCGTATTAAATATCTGTTCATTCAGCGGGAGTTAAACGGGCTTTAGACAAGGCGAAGGCTTGAAGGCATAGTGGCGCTCTGTCGAAAGCCTTAAACGCAGTATAAAGTACGTTTAACCCCGCCCTTGGGGAGCCTCACTGGCATCTCACTCCCGTGTTACATTGACTTAAAAGGGAATAACCATTTCTTCGTCAATGCGCCTTGGATTGAGATGCCTGTGAGGCACTGAACTGATTAGATATTTAATGTGATTGGTATAAAACCAAGCAATCATCCCGCTAAGGGTGCGTTGTGTGGCGATACGCCGTATCATTGGCGGGATTTTTCTCTCAAGGATGATATGCGTGTGGCGTTAATCTTAAAAAAACTCCAGCTGATCTATGTGCCCTTTATACTGCTCTGCCTGCTATTTGTCTCAGGTTACAGCTTGCTCCATTGGTTGTTGATTATCGAGTTCCAACTGCTGAGCATTGACGAATCGATTATCAATTTCTGGTTGCCACTGATATTGCCTTGGCCCTTGCTGTTTTTCTACTTAAGGCCGAGGCTCAAGTTATTCCGCTTTACCAAGAGTAATAGCCGTTTTATCTATTTTGTGATTGCCGTGCTGTTGCTCGCCGTGCCCACTATCGTGGCGCAGGAATACCTTAATAGCGCAACGGGCAAGCTGACTCAACTCGAGTCCATCAATGCACTATTGCATCAGCCGCAAACCAAGTATTACCAATTAAATCAGTTTTATATCGACAAAAAACACATAGGGGTGCAGCGCAATATTGAGCCCATAGGCAAGGGCAACAGTGAGCTGCGCATGAGTCTGTATATTGCGATGCCGATTTTCGCTAAACGTAACGAGAGTTGGCGGGTCGGTGCTAAGGCCTTGGCATGGTATGGCAAAGTTTATGAGAAAACGATCAGTAATCGACTGGAACAGCAGGAGAAAGAAGCGCTATTTCAAGAGTTTATTCATCATAGCCTGCAAGAGTTTAATGCTTTAAATCCTGATGACTTTGTCTATCTTGACCGTATCGGCCCGTCGAACCGTTACAGTCAGTTACTCACCGCAGCCCAAAAAAGCTCAGTCTACTTCGAGGGTTATCAAACCGTCTTGATGCCAGTGAATCACCCCTTCGAGGCGCGTAATGGTCATAAACTGGCGTGGATTATCGCTTGGTTAAGCTTTGGGGCCATTCTGTGGTTGTTGATGAGTCTGATGTTAAAGCTGGATGAGACACAGGCGTCTAAGGCGGCACAGCTAAGCCTAGAAAAACCTAAGGCGGAGCTGTATGGCTTTTTAGCCGAATTTAAACCTCGGCAGGGCTTTGTTATCACGCCTATCTTGCTCTATATCAACAGCTTGATATTTGTATTGATGGCCTTTGCCAGTCAACACTTTATCGCTTTTCCAAACAGCGTGTTACTCGATTGGGGGGCAAACCTTCGCCAGTTAGTGCTTGAGCAACAAGTCTGGCGTTTACTCAGTAATGTGTTTTTGCATGGCGGCCTGATGCATTTGGTTTTTAACTTATATGGGCTGTTTTTTGCGGGGATGTTTTTGGAGCCGCTGCTGGGTAAATGGCGTTTGCTCGGGGTCTATTTGTGCTGTGGCTTAGTGGCGAGCATAGCCAGCATTGGTTGGTATGAGGCGACAATCAGCATTGGGGCTTCGGGGGCCATCATGGGGCTATTTGGCGTGTTGATTATCTGGATATGGTTGGGCTTATTGCCTTTGGCGGACAATATGCCACTCGCCCTGAATCTGGCTCTATTCGTCTCTGCCAGTCTTGTGATGGGGCTTTTTGGCGGCGTGGACAATGCCGCGCACCTTGGCGGTTTAGGCTGTGGATTATTGCTTGGGAGCCTACTTCGACCAACGCGAAAGACGGCCATACAGCATAAATAACAGCCTAAGGTGATTGCTGAAGCTGACCGTAAACAGGCAGCTTCAGCAATCTTTAAACACTGAGGGTTGAATCGAAACGGTAGGGTAAGCTATTAGAAATGCTCGGTATTAATCAACTTACCGAGCTGATCGTAGTGGCTCCAATCCCCCGCTTGGCGGTCGGCGATATAGCTGCCTTCACTGCGTTTTTCGCCACTGGGCCAAAATTGCTGCCATAAGCCTTCCCTGCGATCCTTAAGATAAGTGCCCTGTTCGGCGAGTTTGCCATTGGTGTGGTAATAGCTGGCATCGCCTTCCTTCTGGCCCTTTAACCAAGTTTCACTTAGTTTAGGTTTACCATTTTGGTGGTATTCCCTGCGCTCGCCGTCGAGCTCGCCTTTAGTGTATTGGGCTTCGAGTTTGAGCTGGCCATTGCTGTAATACTCTTTGCTGCTGCCATGTTGTTGGTTATCTAAAAACTCGCTGCTGGCGGCTAAAATGCCATCCTCATACCAGCTTTCCCACAGTCCCGTTTGCTGACCTTTATCCATTGTGCCGCTCAGTTTGAGCTGGCCATTGTTAGGATAATATTCGACATAGGTGCCCGTTTTATCATTGTTATCATAGGTTTCTAAACGATAAACCACTTGCTTAAAGCTGTAGTACTCGCTTGTGCCGTTACGTTTATTATCCTTCCAATGGGTTTTCTGGCTGATATTGCCCTCGGGGATTGCGCCATAGGTTGGGTCTTTGGCTTCGTAGCGGTAATCAATCCAGAGACCGGTTTTTTGATTATCCTCATATTGGCCAGTGACGCGGCGTCGACCTTGGTAATATTCGGCATAGTCGCCATTGAGTTTGCCGTTAACAAAAGTCTGCTCTTTTTGTTTTTGTCCCTGCTGATATTGGATCCACAGTCCCTCTTTAACGCCGTTTTGATAATCTCCTTCCTCATTGAGATCGCCATTGTAGTACCAACGGCTAAAGTGGCCATCGAGGGGATAGCTATTACTGTTATCGGGTTTTGTGCGGGCGTAGTGGGCGAGTTCTCTTGGTTTGCCATTGTCGTAAAAGGATTCGTATTTACCGACCCACGCGCCTTCGATGCGCTCACCGCGTTCATTCACCGAGCCATCCTCATAGTAGGACTCAGATCGGCCAGTGAGTTTGCCATCGACATACACATCTAAGCTGCGGAGTTGGCCATTGGTGTGGTAACGACGGAATTCTCCGTCTCTTTGACCTAGCTTCCATACCTCAGCGGTTTGCAGTTTACCGCCGTTATAGCGCTCAAATAATCCATCCTTCAAGCCCATGTTGTAGCTGCTTTTATCGATAAGATTACCGTCCGCATCATAACGCTCAGATGGGCCATGCAAGGGGTATTGACCATTATCGGCCAGTTGCGAGTCCTGATAGGTTCGCAGCTCTTTCAGTTGGCCGTTGGAATGGAAATACTTTTGCGTGCCAGCGAGCATATCCTGCTTGTAGTTCAAATCGCTGGTCAGCACACCCTCAAGGTTAAAGTATTGCTGGCGTCCCTCTAGTACATCGTTGAGGTATTGCTCCTCCACTTGGAGTTTGCCCAGTTCGTTGAATTGTTGGCATTTACCGTGGCGAAGCCCGGCTTGATAGTGGCACAGGCTTGCCAGTTCGCCACTGGGGTAAAAGGTGCGTTCTTCACCCTCGAGTTTATCGAGAGTAAATTGGCTGGCACTGGCCTTAGTGCCATCGTCGAAGAAGGTTTCCCATAAACCTTGGCGGCGACCGTCGGCATCGAAGCGGCCGCTTACAACGACTTGACCCTCGGCATTTTGCTCGAGGTAGGGGCCAGAGAGTTGGTTATTAGCGTAGGTTTGGCTTTGGGATAGAGTGCCGTTCTCATAAAAGCTTTCCCATTTACCGTGGCGAAGGTTATCGAGGTAGCTTTCTTGCGCCTGTAATTTGCCACTCGGGAAGAATCGTTTTACTTGGGACTTTTGGCCATTTTTATAGAGGGTGCTTTGGGTAACATTGCCCGTGGCGTTAAATTCCTTCCATTCGCCAACGGGGACTCCCTTGGCAAATTGCTGCTCCTCGGTCATGGCGCCATCTAAGTCGAACAGTCGCCAGGTGCCATCTTGGTAACCGAGTTGATAGTTACCTTCGACAATTCTGCTGTTATTACTATGAAAAACCTGCCATTTCCCATTCGGTATCCCCTGCGAAAATTGCCCTAAGGTATAACCTTGGTTATCGCGAACGATGGCGATATCGCCATTTAAGGGCATGCCCGTGGCGAGATTGTAATAGCTGGGAATACCGTCCTGCTGGCGAATTTCGACCATCATGGAGGAGAGGTTTTGCGCCGCCTGTGCATGGACACCGACTAGGCTGATCCCGGCAATGGCGAGGCTAATAAAGCGAAATGGCGAGTTGTACATGCTGATCCCTTGCTGTGGATCTTAGGGCCGCGCAATGGGCGGCCAGTATAAGAATCCTAACGTTTACACTATGTTGATGCTGTGCACTTTGGCCGAGTGCACGGCGAGTTAGTTTACGCGATTGGCGTTAAGCTAAACAGCTTAACGCCACCTGCTTTCGTTAATAAAAAGGAAACACGCTATCTTCAACGGGTAAGACGGGCGGCGGTGTTTCCTGATTTAAAAACTGGCCGTGATTGTAATGATTAATCACCTGTATCGAGCCATTATTCTCAAACTGGTATTGCTTACCATGCAAGTTACCTTGGTCGTCATAGTTAGCAATTTCGAGCACATAATCCTCGACTGTACGCAGTTCCCAGTGGCCGACTTGTTTACCCTGCTCAAAACGGCCATGCCAAGAGCGTCTTTCAGGATTCGGCCTTGGGCGATATTGGAATTCGTTATCGGTGAATACCCAATCGCCTTGGCGCAGTTCATTAAGGTATTCGCCTTTTTCATACACTTGGCCATTACTGGCGTAACGCTGGACTAAACCATCGGTTTTGCCATGTTTAAAGTGCATGGATTCAAGCAACTGCCCTGAGTTGGTCTTGTTGAGGTATTCACCGTGGAGCTGGCCATTATCATCGTGGCTATAGGTGATGGTGGCGTCATCTTGAAATTTCTTCCAAGTGCCTGCTTGTTTATCCTTGGCATATTGGCCTTGCTCTACCAGCTGACTTTTACCCGTGGCAGGCTCAATTTTTACCGTCTCATAGGCGCCTTCACGCTTACCCGCCTGATAATATTCACGGGTGAGGGTGATGACATCGTTGTAGTCGAAGGATTTGATTTGTAAGCCATTCAATTGCTTATTGAGTAGCTCCTGGCGCTCGATTAACAAGCCTTGTTTGAAGGTTTCGGAGAGCGACCCGTTTTTGAGTTTGTCCTCTTCTTGAGTCTCAATCAATTGGCCATCGCGATAGCGCTGCTGTTTGCGATAAACCCAGCGATTACCTTGGTATTTGCTGTCGGTTGTGCGTTTTATCACACCCTTGTCATCGTATTCGATGGACTGGATGACATCGCCCTTATCGTTGGTCACTTCCTTTAATTTGAGCTGGCCATTTTCAAAATAAGTAAGCTGCTCACCGACCTTATAATTCTGTTGATACTGGAAGTGGTGCTCTACCTTGCCATTGTCAAAATAGCTGAAATAGTCGCCGTGTTTTTTATCTTTAAACCACTCTTGGGTCGAGATGACTTGCCCATTTAGCCCCCAAGTGGTCTCTGTGCCTTGCAGTAGGCCATCAACCTTATGTTCCTCTCGGTTGAGTTTGCCTAGATTAAAATATTGGCTGACGCAGGTGGGGTCATGGCAGATTTTGGCGGTGACTTCACCTTCGGGACTAAAATTTTCGCTGATACCGACGGCTTGGCCATCTTTATAGGTGGTTTTGTTGCGGATATTGCCGCCATTCCAATAACCCGTTTCTTGGCCTTGTTTTACACCATTTTCGTAGTGCGACTCAGTATATAACTGCCCCGTGGCAATGTACTTTTTGATGACGCCATCGAGCTGACCTTGCGCGTTACGAAAGCCCTGTTCGTAGGGGGTTCCATCGTCGAAGTGACATTGATAAGGCCCGCGAAATTGCTCGCTAATGAGTGCCTTACCGATATTTTTATCGGCGATGGCCGTTGAGCAGAAAAGCCTATTCTTCTCTTTGTAGTAAACCTCGATCTTGTAGTAACCATCAGTCTGATCAACGGGTTGCTCAAAATAGTACAGAGCTTTTTTCTCATCCTTGATGACATTCCAATTGGCATCGAGTAATACCTTTTCCGCATTGGCATGGGTACTGATGAGGGCGAGCGCTCCTAGGAGCAGTTTTACAGTAAATGGACGCATAACCGCTCCTTAAGGCAAAGGTTTAAAGGTGAATTCATAGGGAATATCGAAGGCTTCTTGGGAGATAGTCATATAACTCACCTTAGCGGCGGCGCCTGTGACACTTAAATAGCGGCCATCTAACAGCACCTCATCAATCCTATACTCTGTCTCTTCGGGCAAACGAATCGTTAGTGGCTTGCCTTGAGCATTCTCGACTCTGATGTAATTGGGTAAATCTTTGCTCGGCTCCTTGCCATACCCCGTATCGGTCAGCCAGGTTTGCAAATCGATTAACCAAGGGCGCTCGGTGACAGATTGCGGCAAGGTTTGCCAGTGGATATCGCCTTTGCAATGGATAGTGCCTTGAATGCGCTTATCGTAGAAGTACTGGCGCACGCGGTCGGGTGTCATCAAATGGTAAGCCGCGCCTTCGGGCCCATTGGGCACAAACTGCCAAGCCACAGTCTGTGTGCCTTCATTAAAGCCTTGTGCTATTTCGGGCTTACAGGCCGTCGCTAACGCGGCAGACATGGGGATATATAAGTTGTGGCCATTTTCAGTCGCGGTTTTTATATCCTTCACCGCACTGATTTCTGGCTTGGACGAGGCCAGCTTATCCGAGAAGGGGTCACCTATGCTGACGCTGCCAAACTCGCTCAGGGGATTGGCAAGATTTTGGTTGTACTCGGCTTCGGGAACAAAACGGATCTGCTTGCTTTGGCTGAGCTCAGGTTGGGGTTGACTCGTTACTAGCACTAGGTTTTTTGGGATTTCGTCTAACTTAAGCAGCAGTGCCTTGGTGGTCAGCGGATGACTATCATTGGCGCTGGTCAATTCCGTTAGCAGTTCTTTATCGGTCAGGGTGAGCCACTTAGGATATGCTGATTCGGGGCTGGCATAGGCCATTTTGCCTGTTAACTGCTGCAGACCGAGGTGGATCTTGTGGCTATCGCTCTGCTTGATGACCACTTTAAAGAGTTTGGCGCCCGCATCGATTGGCTGAATCGTGAGGCTGGCATCGCCAAAGGTATAGGGCGTAGCGAGCAGTTCGTCCCAGGATTTATCGATGATGCTATTCGCCTCGGGAACCAAGGTGAGCTTAGCGTTGATATAACTTATCCGCTTGAGTTTATCGGCGGTGTTATCCCAACCCGTGGCGATAATGTTGGTCGACGACTCAATGTTGCGGCTGAAATTGACCGCCGCCCCCGTGCTGTGTTGCCAGAAGTTGAGATCTAACGCTTTTCCGCTCTCATCAAAGGCGGTGATGTCCTCATAGTGCATATTACCGACCACATATTGCGGACTCATGGCATGCACAAAGCGCAGTTGGATCTCCTCTGGAGTATCGCTGCCCCAGTCGCCAATATTATCAATAATCCCTTGATGATCAGCTAATAGTGATTGGATAAATGCCTTGTCGATAGGCTTGTATTCCCTCGGCACACCGCTGATGGGATAAAGCTCTTTTTGCTTATCATCTATATCCCGCTCGGCATCGTAGTTGTCATCGGCATACCAAAGCAGGCTCATCACATCGGGGCGATCCTTTGGTGCCATAACGATGCGCTGGACAAAGGTTTTACCCCGCTGTTCATCCTGTTTAAACAGTGCCATGCTCTCTAACCAACCGGTTTTACGGTTAAGCTCGAACTTGCCGTAAACCTTAAGATGACTGTTTTCGCCCGGTTGCTGTTTAGTCTGCAACAAAGCCTGCAATCTATCGTCGCTCACTTGTTCAACCGTCCAGATTAACCGCTCATCCATGGGGGCGCTGGCGCTATAACCTACGCGGGGCTCAAGCTGCACGGGCAGGGTAGGCGATTGCTCAAGTAGGGACTTAAGGCTCGTCCAGCGGTTAAACAGCTCGGCGATATCTTTTTCTTCTATTTGGGTAACTGGCGTAAGCCGATTGTTGTCACCATTTTTCAGCTCGAGATTAAAGCCCGCTTGAATGATGGAGGTGAGTTCTTTGCCACTGTTTTTCGGATCGATATTACTGATGGGGATTGGCAGGCCGCGATCGCTTAATTGCATCAGGCTCGGCTGAACGAAGAAGTGGGCATCATTGGTTAATGGCGTGGTTAAGCTAGTCGCTTTACCCTGAGCATCCTGCAACTGGTAATTCAGTAGCACGCGCCCCTGCATGTGTTTTTGGGTTTCGATACCATCATTGATACTGAGGGTCGAAATCACCTGATATTCGCGTGCGCTGGGGATGCCCCCCGATTTATTGGAGCCAGCGCTATCGCACGCCGTTAATCCCAAGGTGAGCGTGAGACTGGTACAAATTACCCTGCATATCCCTATAGCCATTTGAACTCCATTGGCAACTTATATTGTTGAAATGTAAATCTATTAATCTAAAAATTGGCGACATTATACACAAAAAATCCTCTAGGGAATAAAAAGCTCATGCCAATTTGGGGGCAAGATCAGTCGTAAGTTTGCATGATGAATAGTGGTATAAGGTGAGAAAGCCGATTGCCCTGATAAGGCTTCATCCTTTACTCTTGTTAACGCCGCTAGATAACTCACAAGCTAGGGAAGATAAACCTGTGGTAGCTTGTTCAATGGAGAAAGAACGATGAGCCCACAACCCAAGTCCGACAATAACGCGCCAGCTGCTCAACCTATCCCGCAGGAGGCCTTTGATTGGTACGATGAATATGCCCACGGCATCATCGACCGCCGCGAGTTTATGGCTCGCCTCGCAGGCCTTGTGGCACTGGGCTTTACCATGACAACGCTCACTGGCGCACTCATGCCCAACTACGCCTTAGCCGAACAAGTCTCCTTTAACGATCCCAGCATTCAAGCCAGTTATGTGAAGTTTCCCTCCCCAGAGGGATATGGCGAAGGGCGCGGCTATTTAGTGATGCCAGCTTCTATGCTTATTCCCGGCAAAGAGGCGGGCGATCCTAAGACCTTGGACCCCACTAAAAAGGCCGCAGCGGTGTTAGTGGTACATGAAAACCGTGGCCTGAATCCCTATATCGAAGATGTTGCCCGCCGCTTAGCGGCCAAAGGCTATATCGCCTTCGCTCCCGATGCGCTTTATAGCCTCGGCGGCTATCCCGGTAATGACGATGCGGGCCGCGCCATGCAAGCCAGCCTCGACAGAGCCAAAATCGAGCAGGACTTTATCGCCGCCGCGCGCTTTTTAAAGGCGCATCCCCAGTGTAATGGCAAACTCGGCGCCGTCGGTTTCTGCTTTGGTGGCTACATAGTCAATATGCTCGCCGCCAGTATTCCCGACGAACTCGCTGCTGGCGTGCCTTTTTATGGCACCCCAGCGGCGACAGAGCTACGCAGCCGAGTCACAGGCCCGCTGATGTTGCAATTTGCCGCGTTAGATCAACGGATTAACGACACTTGGGCCGAGTACGAAACCCAATTAAAGGCTAACAAGGCCGAGTATATTGCCTACCTCTACCCCAATGTGAATCATGGTTTTCATAATGATTCCACCGCTCGCTACGATGAGCCAACCGCCGAGCTTGCATGGGCAAGAACCTTGGATTTTTTTGGGAAATACCTACAAGGTTAGGGGGTGCCGAATTGCAAAAGGGAATTTTGGGATGCGGCCTAATGGCCGAGAAAGTCGTGGGGTTTCACCCTACACTCGATGATATTGCTGGTTCGCTTGGTGTGAATTAGCAATGTTATTGCTGTTATCTGTTAATTGCGGCCTATCGGTCGAGATAAATCAAAGTCGTGGGGCTTCAACCCACACCCGATATATTGCTGGTTCGCTTAGTATCGCGAATTGGCAATGTTATCGCTGCCAATTATCAGTGTAGCTAATTGCCTGCCGCAGGCTTTTGCACTGTTACACCAGTGACACGCCGTGAATACGTCCTTGTAGGCTCTACTAAAACATCCATGTTTTAGAAGGTCACTGGTGCAACAGTGCCACTTCTGGCGTTCCCATTAGCAGTGGTGTTGTGGGTTTGCTCATAAAAGCTATGTGCCAAGATTAGTTATCACTTAACTACTTAATTTGTAATGTGAAAGTGGTAGACAGATATTAAACAGAACGTTATCTTAGGTTTTTAACAAGGATGAAACTTAATCGTGACCACGGCTAAGTTCACTTGCATCAGGAAGATGTATCTTTATTTCGCTAGAAACGCCTCCTGAACAATCCAGCCTTACCATCATTGGCTAATGACCGTTAGCCAAGTGCGGTAGCTATGGGAAGCTTTGTCGAATGACAAAGTTAAAACGTTTTGATAGTGCTGCTTTGCTGGGCGTCGCGAATTGGCAATGATATCTCTGCCAATTATCAGTGTAGCTAATTGCCTACCGCAGGCTTTTGCACTGTTACACCAGTGACACGCCGTGCATACGTCCCTGTAGGCTCTACTAAAACATCCATGTTTTAGAAGGTCACTGGTGCAACAATACCAATTCGGGTGTATCCCGTAGTATTTATGTTTTTTGATGAAAAGATCTGTTCAGAATAGAAATGGATTTTGGAATGAAATCAGTTTTACAAATTACCTTAGGGATTTTGCTAGCGAGCTTGGTTACTTTGTTAGTTCGAATTGGCTATCTAAGCTATGTCGAATATCGGGTTAAGCAAGAAATAAACGAAATCGCGCTACAGCAACAACAGCGAGAAAAAGCTCATCAACAAGCTGTAAAAGAGCGTCAGCTTGCTGAATACCAACAGCAACAAATTGCAATTCAGCGGGCTGCGGAACAACGACGAATAGCACAACAAAACGAAGCGGCACGCATACGTAAAGCCGAAGCATGGCGCAAATACTATATCGTCCCCGAAGACTGCAAAAACTATAAGTCAGATGAGCATATGGTTAACTGCCTAAACCATAAAGCCGATGCCAAAGCAGAATTTGATAGGGTGTATGATTCGAGGAAGTTTTTATAGTCAATGGTAATTTTATTTTTATGGCTAGAATTTAATTTTTATAAGGGATAGAGATGATTGAGTGTTTGTATGCAAATAATTATAAGTCTTTTTCGGACTTTAACCTTGACTTGACAAGTATAAATATTCTTTTGGGAAGTAATAGTTGCGGTAAAAGCTCAATAACAAACCTATTGTTAATGTTGTCTCAAACGTGTGATTCTATTGGTTCCTATGAATCACTGTTTAGACTTAATGGCCAGAAGTCTAGTTTTGGTGAGGCAAAAAACATATTTAAAGATAAAAAAATAAATAATTATGTGACCATTGGTTTAGCTGTGCCTAATTTTGTTGTAGATGAAAATATCACCGATATGGAATTGTATGACTTTGGTGAGTTTGTTGGAGATTATTTACGCAAGGTGGTTACTTATGTTAGGAGGCATAAGGGGTATAATAAAAGTGCCTCAAAGATAGTTGAAAAAATACATTCTGAGTTTAATGATTACTTTTATTCTATGATTGTTTTTATAGATAGTGATTCTAAAAGAAAAGTTGAGGCTTATAAAAAGTTAACATATTTTGTTAGAGCAATGCAAAGAAGTTTAGCATCAGAGGTTGTTGATTTTGTATCTGACTCTAGTGTGGATACGAATGCCACTTTTGATATTGTTGATGTGTCAAAACTTAGGGATTTTGTTTCTGTTCAATTGATTGATAAAATTAAGCTTAAGCCAAATAAACTAGAGTATATTGTAGCATACAATCCTATCGAAAATGAATGCTATCTTAAAGGCGTTAAGTTTATTAACAATTCTGGTGATGTTGTTATTGATATAAATTGCTTGAATTCAAAGAGAGCGAGAATATACTCTGAAATAATATGTGAAAAAGTTCTTGGTAGAAGTAAAGATGAAATATTAAAAGGCTTTAATTTTAAGTCTTTGAAGCCTATAGATGTTACTGAGTTAGATTTAATGAGGAAAAACCCATTAGCTAATTATATTAGGTTTTATATTGGTTTTTTTTTAGAGTTATTCCATAGCGAAATTAAAGGCACTAAGATTAATCATGTTAGTCCTCTTAGAGCTTTCCCTCAGCGCTATTATCTCCTAGAGAAGTCTGCACAACATATTACTTTGAATTCAAATGATGGTTCTCAATTGGCAGAGGTTTTAAAAAATAATCCAGATGTACTTTATAAGGTTAATGAACTATTTATAGATTTTGATATACAGATATCAACTGAAAAGGTTAACGATATTATTCATAGAATCGTTGTGCGTCAACACAATATATCTGTAGAGCTAACAGATGTTGGTTTTGGAATTTCTCAAGTTCTTCCTATTTTAGTACAAGCATTTTTGTGTCCAAGTAAATCTATAACTATTATAGAGCAGCCAGAGATACATCTTCATCCAAAAATGCAGGCCTGGCTGACAAATGCTTTAGTTAAAATATCTAAAGAGAATAATAAAAAATTTATAATCGAGACTCATAGTGATACCATAATTAAAAGGCTGCAAATTTTGCTTTTAGATCCAAATGTAAATTTTTTTGATAATGATTTGAATATTTTTCATCTAGAAAGAGATTGTGTCGGAAATACATCTTTGAAAAAAATTGAATTCAATAGTCTTGCTGAAATATCGTGGCCAAAAAATTTCATGGATGTTGAAATTCAAGATAGCATTACGCTTCAGCGGTTGAAAATAAACAAAATGAGAGAGATGGAAGAGGCAAATAAGAATGTTTGATTTTAATGCTTATTGCTTTTGCCCTGATCTGATTGCAGATAAAATAGGGGACGCTAATTTTTTCATAAATCTTATATGTCCAACCACTGTAAATTCAAATCACCATGTAGTGATTGATAACAAAGAGCTACTATGGCTTGAATATATGGAAAGAAACCAAGGGTGTAAAAATTCCTTTGATAATCTTCTTGTTTGGAGGCGGTTTCTAGATTCCATGTCTAATAAGATAATTAAATCTGAAAGCGTTAGCGTTAGTGATGGTGGAACACGAAGTCTTGTTGTAGATACTATAATTAATGCCCCTACAACATGTCGAAAGTACTTAGTTTCATTGAAAAATGATGAATATAAACCTTTCATTGGTAAGTTAACTTTGAATAGTGTTGATTTATTATCAGAATTTAATCTTTCTGACTCTACAGAAGTCAATGGTAATAGAAAGTTAAGATATAATTTGAGCGTATTTCAATCTGACTTGCTAAAAGCGTTAGAAATTGTTTCTCAAACTAGAGTTGGTAAAAAAGAAAATGAGCATAATGATTATGTAAGAGATCTTTTAGATTTTAAAGGTTATGATGTTTATGATCAGACTAGGAGAGGTAAATCATTTTCAGAGTTAAACTTGGGTGAGCTTGATTTAGCTATTAAATATTATAATCGTTGGGTTGCCATTGTTGAAGCATTAAGATTAAAGTCAGTAGATAGGAGTAATATAGTAAAGCATTATAAAAAACTATTGATTAACTATAACCCATTGCAGTTAACTAATACATTTTTGGTTGTCTATTATATTGGTTCTGACAATGGTTTTTTTAATTTTTTTACTGATTACAGAAGATATATTGGCACTCTTGTTGAGGAAGATGTTTGTTCTAAATCTGATTTAGAGTTTGTTGGTTTATTTGATTGTAAATCAGATTATGCTTCTATTAAGTCATTTGTACATAGAGTTAAAATTGACGGAAATATTCTACTGTGTCAGCATATTTGTGTTAAATTTTGCTAATTGTTAACACTAAAAAATCAAGACGCCCATAATTCTATTTATGTGAAAATTTTTCGAGTAAGCACAAGGCACTAACTTATGCATGTAACTTCACTAAGGACAGTAAGGGAAGATGCAAGAAGGTTTAATGAGACAGTCATTGTTTAATTGGTTAAGAAATAGGAGATGCATCGCTTTTTGAATGTGAGAAGTTAACTCTATTCTCGCAGATGTTCACCAATCCACTGCGAAGTTGCCGCGGGGCGTTGGAATAAATTGCGTGAGTCTCGGCATGGATGCCGAGCTAGCTTTCGGACTCTCTGTTTTACGTCAAGGGGATGCCCCATCGGAAGCGTTAGCGATTTTCGAATAAGTACGAAGCCACTCTTTTTGTGGCTAATATTTTAATTAATTAGCCCACAAAATATATGCTGCAACTGATGGGTACACCAGATAGGGCACTGTTGCACCAGTGACCTTCTAAAACATGGATGTTTTAGTAGAGCCTACAAGGATGTATGCACGGCGTGTCACTGGGGTAACAGTGCGAAAGCCTGCGGCAGGCAATGAGTTGCATCATTACTTTACAGCGATATTGTTGCTAGTTCGCAATGCAAAATGAACCAGCAACATCTGGTGTGGGGTGAAGCCCCACGACTTTAAGCTTTTATCTCAAACTCAAACTTCAAAATTAAACAAAAAAATTAAGGGGCTAGGATTCAGCCCCTTATTTCATCTATTTACTGAGTTGCCCAAGTTCACCTAAGACAACTCACAGAGTAAACATGATTACTCTGGAACACTCCCTATTCAGGGTCATAATCCAACACTGGCGCTAGCCACTTCTCCGTCTCTGCGACTGTCATCCCCTTACGCTTAGCGTAATCCTCCACCTGATCGCGGCCAATATTGGTTACGCCGAAGTAGCGAGATTTCGGGTGGGCAAAGTACCAGCCGGACACCGCTGCGGTGGGGAACATGGCGTAGCTTTCGGTAATGTTTAAGTCGATGGTTTCATTCGGCTTTAACAGTTCCCACAACAGGCCTTTTTCGGTGTGATCCGGGCAAGCGGGGTAACCCGGTGCGGGGCGGATCCCTTTGTATTTCTCACGAATTAAGGCTTCGTTATCGAGCTGCTCATCGGCGGCATAACCCCAGAACTCCTTACGCACGCGCTCGTGCATCCGCTCGGCAAAGGCTTCGGCTAAACGGTCGGCTAAACACTTGAGCATAATGGCGTTGTAGTCATCGTGGTTGGCCTCAAAGCGGGCGATATGCTCATCGATACCATGGCCAGCGGTCACGGCAAAGCCGCCCATATAGTCGGCAACGCCACTATCTTTGGGCGCCACAAAGTCGGCCAGACAGAAGTTATCGTTACCCACACGCTCAAGCTGCATCCGCAGGTGATGGGTGGTCATTTCGAGCTCGGTGCGAGTCTCGTCGGTATAGAGCTCAATATCATCGAAGCCGACGGTATTGGCGGGGAATAACCCAATCACGCCCTTGGCGGTGAGCCATTTTTCATCGATGATTTTTTTAAGCATCGCCTGACCATCGGCGAACAGTTTCTGCGCCTCAACGCCCACTACATTGTCGGTTAAGATCTCGGGGTAATGGCCGTGTAGCTCCCAGGCGCGGAAGAACGGCGTCCAGTCGATACGGTCGACTAAATCGGTTAATGGATAGTCTTCAAATACTTGGCGACCCAGTACGTTAGGCTTGAACGGGGTGTAGTTTGCCCAGTCGTGCTGGCAGCGGTTTTCGCGGGCGGCTTCCAGCGAGACGATTTCCTTACGCTTAGTTTGCGATAAACGCTTAACGCGCATCTCTTCGTATTCGGCGTAGGTCTCATCGATAGTCGCTTGGCGAGTTTCATTGCTGACTAGCTTGCTGACCATAGGCACGGCGCGCGAGGCGTCGGCAATGTAAATCGCGCCATGGGGATAATGGGGCGCAATCTTCACCGCGGTATGGATTTTCGAGCAAGTGGCGCCGCCGATAATCGCTGGAATGGTGAGGCCTTCACGGTGGAAGGTTTTCACATTGTGCACCATCTCATCAAGGCTTGGGGTGATAAGCCCAGACATGCCGATAATGTCGATATTGTGCTCTTTCACGGCCTCGAGAATGCGCTCCACCGACACCATCACGCCTAAATCGAATACCTCAAAGCCGTTACAGGCGAGCACCACGCCGACAATATTCTTGCCGATATCGTGCACATCGCCCTTAACCGTCACCATCAAGATTCTGCCGTTAGATTGGCCTTCGACTTTCTCTTGCTCGATAAAGGGGTTGAGGTAGGCCACGGCCTTTTTCATCACCCGCGCCGACTTCACCACCTGTGGCAGGAACATTTTGCCCGAGCCAAACAGGTCGCCAACGATATTCATACCGTCCATCAGCGGGCCTTCAATCACATCCAGCGGACGGGAGGCGAGCTGACGAGCCGCTTCAGTATCTTCGTCGATAAATTCGGTGATGCCTTTGACCAGCGCATGGGCGAGACGTTGATTAACTGGCCATGAGCGCCATTCTAAGTCTTCTTTCTTGGCGGCACTTGAGCCATCGCCACGGAATTTTTCAGCAATCTCAAGCAATTGCTCGGTATTGTTTGAGCCTTCAACAGGACAAGGCAGGTTGAGCACGACGTTCTCGACCTTATCCTTAAGCTCGGGGTCGATATCATCGTAAATCGCTAATTGGCCCGCGTTAACGATACCCATGTCCATGCCGACTTTAATCGCGTGGTACAGGAACACCGCGTGAATCGCCTCACGTACTGGGTTGTTACCGCGGAAGGAGAACGACACGTTCGACACACCGCCGGAAATCATCGCGTGGGGCAGGGTGGCCTTAATCTCTTTAATGGCTTCAATAAAATCGACGGCATAGTTATCGTGCTCATCGATACCCGTGGCGATGGCGAAGATATTCGGGTCGAAGATAATGTCTTCGGGCGGAAAGCCGACCTTATCGACCAGCACGCGGTAGGCGCGGGTACAGATCTCGACTTTACGCGCCTTAGTGTCGGCCTGACCTTGCTCGTCGAACGCCATAATAATGGCCGCAGCGCCGTAGCGTTTCACTAGGGTAGCCTGCTCGATAAATTTCTCTTCGCCTTCCTTCAAGGAGATAGAGTTGACGATTCCCTTACCTTGAATACATTTGAGGCCCGCTTCAATCACCTCCCACTTAGAGGAGTCGATCATAATAGGCACGCGGCTGATATCCGGCTCAGAGGCGATAAGATTTAAGAACTTATGCATTACCTCCACACCATCGAGCATGCCTTCGTCCATGTTGATGTCGATGATCTGCGCGCCGCTTTCTACCTGTTCACGGGCGACATCGAGCGCCTGCTCGAACTTGCCTTCTTTGATCAGCTTTAAAAACTTAGCCGAGCCGGTGACGTTGGTACGTTCACCCACGTTCACAAACAGGGTTTGGGCATCGATAGTGAGCGGTTCCAAACCGGATAAACGGCAGGCGATGGGGATCTCGGGTAGTACCCGTGGCGCAAACGGCTCCACAGCTTCGCGAATGACCTTAATATGCTCGGGCGTGCTACCACAGCAACCGCCGATAATGTTGAGCATGCCTTCACGGGCCCATTCTTGGATAACGCTCGCCATATCTTCTGGGGTTTCATCGTAACCGCCAAACTCGTTTGGCAGACCCGCATTAGGGTGCGCCGAGACATAACATTCGGCGATGCGCGACAGTTCTTCGACGTAGGGGCGCAGTTCCTTAGGGCCGAGGGCGCAGTTAAGGCCGATAGATAAGGGCTTGATATGGCGAAGGGAGTTATAAAAGGCTTCGGTAGTTTGTCCGGTCAGGGTTCGGCCCGAGGCATCGGTAATAGTGCCTGAGATCATCACAGGCAAACGTGCTGGCGAATTTGCCCCAAAGAGTTCATCGAACACGGTTTCGATGGCAAATAAGGCGGCCTTGGCGTTTAAGGTATCGAAGATGGTCTCGACCATAATGATATCGGCGCCGCCTTCAATTAAGGCGCGGGTCGATTCGCAGTAAGCGGTCACTAACTCATCGAAGTGGATATTGCGATATCCGGGATCGTTAACATCGGGGCTGATAGAGCAAGTGCGGTTAGTGGGCCCTAACACACCGGCTACATAACGGGGTTTACCCGTAGCTTTTTCGATTTCATCACAGGCTTCACGGGCGAGGCGCGCACCTTCACGGTTAATTTCGGCGGACAGCGACTGCATATCGTAGTCGGCCATGGCGATAGTGGTGGCGTTGAAGGTGTTGGTTTCAATAATATCGGCACCGGCTAATAGGTAGTCGGTGTGAATTTGTTTGATGATGTGTGGCTGCGTGAGCACTAAAAGATCGTTATTGCCCTTAACGTCGGTATGCCAATCCTTGAAACGCTCGCCACGGTAATCGGCTTCTTCCAGCTTGTAGCCTTGGATCATAGTGCCCATAGCGCCGTCTAAAATCAGAATGCGCTTGGACAACTGGTTGCGAATGTCTGCCAGTGTTTGGCTGGCTCGATGGAGAGATATCGCCATAAAATGATTACCTTTACTACAGCTAAGTTGAGTCCAAAGTACGCAATCGGGTGACAAATTGCATTTTATTATTGAATGTCGTTCGTTATGTTTTGGACATTTATACGTATAGACGTCCATAATACGCGACATCGGATTGTCAGGGCAAGGCTAAAGTTGGTATAGCATAGGCGAGATAACCCAGATAAAAACGATAAAAGGAAAGATCAGATGAAGCAGCTCAGGTTATTACTGTTACGCCATGGAGAATGTGAGGGCGGGGCGATTTTACGTGGCCGAGTGGATGTGCCACTGAGTGATAAGGGCTGGCGGCAGATGTCGGCGGCGGTGGAGGCGCAGGCGACTGTGTGCCACGGCATTTATAGCTCGACCTCAAGGCGCTGCGCCGAGTTTGCCAAGGCCTTTGCGGCTGAGCTGCATTCGAGTGCGTCCGTGGGCAGGAGTTTAGATGCGCCCGCGCCTTTGCCGCTTAAGGTCAACCTGCTGGAGGAGTTACAGGAAATAGCCTTCGGCGATTGGGATGGTTGCCTGCTCGATGACTTATATCAACGCGACGGCGAGCGGATGGCGGCCTATTGGCAGAATCCCTGGGAGGTGACACCGCCCAATGGTGAAGCCATGGCAAACTTCGAAGCCCGTATCGATGGTGCGATAGAACAAATCCTCGATAAAGAGTTTGCCCTGCTGGCGATGGATGATGAACAGGCCCACGGCGAGTTTAATGCCAATGCACCCGCGGCCAATATCTGGGTGGTCACCCACGGCGGGGTTATTCGCCACTTGATGTCAAGGGCGCTGGGGGCGGTGAAAACCTTAGGTTTTTACAGTCAGCTCGCCTTACCCGTGGCGGCGGTGGTGACGATTAATGTCCTCGAGGATGAGCAAGGTAAAAGATACTGGCGTTTAGACTGGCCCTCGGGCCACTGTGAGTAGCTTAAAAGTACCTGTCATCGGTATGATGAAAATTTTCTGATTTAAACAGCATTGCCTAATGAGCAAGATATAGGATAATGCTTTTCCCTGACGTTTGAGCCAGATAACGAACCCAGTACGTTAAGCTCAAAGGTCGCAGAAATAGGTGTTAGGAATTTTGTGCGATTGACTGCTATTGCTTAAAGGCAACAGTATTTAAGCGCGCCGGATAACCCAAACATAATAGGGAATCGGGGAGCTGCCCGTCAGTAGCCCGAACTGTACCCGCAACTGTGAGTAGTCGAAGCATTTTGCTTCTTACCTACGAGTCAGGATACCTGCCTATTTCTGTTTTCGCTGCGTGCAGCCTTAGTTCTCGAGCGGGTAACTCGAGGGAGCAGAAGATGACATTAATGAGTTTCGCCCTGTTGGCCCAAGCGGCGGCAGGCACAAATAACACCAATCAATATCCATGTGGGAGCAATCGTTAGTGATGCATTCCACATTGAGCCTTGCGCCCTTAGCGCCCGCTGCGACTTCCGCCAATATGGCACTTCAAGTGAGCCAATTGAGCTGGGCGATTGAGGGAAAAACCATTCTCTCGGAGATAAGCTTTGCCCTGCCGCAGGGGGAAATGCTCGGGCTGATTGGCCCCAATGGCGCGGGTAAATCCAGTTTGCTGCGCTGTTTATACCGCTTTATTCGCCCTGCTAAAGGGCATATCAGCCTGTTTTCGCAGGATATTAGCGAACTGTCGCCCAAGGCGTTTGCCTGTAAAGTGGCGGTGGTGCAGCAGGATACGCCGCAATATTTCGATATGACCACAGAGCAATTGGTTGCCATGGGACTCACGCCCCATAAGGGGATGTTTGATAGCCATTCCAGCGAAGACAGTGACAAGGTTGCCAAGGCGCTGGAAAAGGTTGGCCTGAGTCATAAAGTGCATCAGCAATACGATCGATTATCGGGCGGTGAGAAGCAGCGCGCCCTGATCGCCCGTGCCATAGTGCAGCAGCCGCAGTTATTGATTTTAGATGAGCCGACAAACCATCTCGATATCCGCTATCAAATTCAAATCTTAGAGCTAGTGCGAAGCCTTGGGATCAGCGTCATCGCCTCGATTCATGACCTGAATTTAGCCAGCGCCCTGTGCGACCACTTATTGCTACTGGATAAAGGGCTGGTGAGTGCCATGGGCACGCCGGCTCAGGTGTTAACCGAAGAACGTATCGCCGAAGTGTTTGGAGTATGCGCCCAAGTGACGCCCCATCCACAGCATGGTAACCCCTTGATTAATTACTTTTATGGTTATCAAAAGCCTAAGAGCGATACTGCGGACGCGGCGAGTGACTCCCACGCAGTTTCGGCTCAAGCGTTACCTCCTGTGGCCTGCGCCTGTCATAACCCCGGGGCGCCTAACGCGGCCTTGCATAAGCATAGCGTTGAACCCACGCCATGATAGACACACTCAAATTGGTGACCATGAATTTTTTTAGCCACATTTTTACGCCGCTCACCCGCCAGCAATGGCTGATTTTAGGCTTGGCGGGCTTTGCCCTGCTCACCCCCATCGCTGCCGCGAGTTTTGGCGCGGCAAACATTAGCTTTTTAGATGTGCTGCATGTGTTTATCAATAAACTCAGTCAGCTGTTTATGACTGATGAGGCCGTGAGCACCAGCAGCATGACAGAGCGGATTGTGATGGAGCTGCGACTGCCACGGATTTTACTTGCCTTTGTGGCGGGGGCAGGGCTGTCCTTGGCGGGGAGCGTGCTGCAAACCGTGACCCGTAACCCCCTTGCCGATCCTTATCTGTTCGGCATTAGCTCCGGCGCTTCGTTTGGTGCCGTGGTCATGTTGACGCTATTCACTGGTTCTGGCCTATTTGGCAATGCGGGCGCGATAGCCAGTTCGGGGATTTTTAGCGGCGCGGGGGGCTTTGCGGGACTCTTGTGGTTTAGTTTGCCCTTCGGCGCCTTTATTGGTGCCAGTCTGTCGGTGTTAATCGTGCTGGCGTTAGCTGGGTTAGGTCTTAAGAGCCAGGTAGAGCGCATGTTGCTCTCTGGCGTAGCCACCTCCTTTATGTTTGGCGCGTTAACCAGTTTACTGCTGTACTTTGCCAGCCCACAGGCCACCGCATCGGTATTGTTTTGGAGTCTTGGCAGTTTTGCTAAGGCCAGTTGGTCGCTGTTGGTGCTGCCGTCCTTAGTGGTGCTGGTGAGCTTTTTGATTATTCTCGGTTGGAAGCGCCAAATCATGGCGTTGCAGGCGGGGGATGAAACGGCCCATACCTTAGGGGTGAATGTGCCTAAGCTGCGCCTCAATATGCTGCTGCTCTGCTCGCTTATCACCGCCATTTTAGTGGCGACCTGTGGCGGCATTGGCTTTGTCGGCTTGATGATCCCGCACACAGTACGTTTGTTATTCCCCGGTCGTCAGCCCATCTTACTGACGGCGCTGGTGGGTGGCCTGTTTATGGTGTGGATTGATGTGCTCGCCCGATGTTTGCTTGGCAATCAGGAATTACCCGTAGGGATTATTACCGCCGCGATTGGTAGCTTCTTCTTTTTGCTGATTTTGCGTCGGCGCAAGCTATCGAATTAGTTGTTTGCACGCTGATGTTGATAAGCAATTGTTCGATAAGTGATTGTTGAAAGATAAATTGCCCAACTCGAATGAGCCAAATTCGTACTTAGTGCGTATAGCAAATCGCTGCCGAATGCGTCGTAGTGGTTGTTCTAGAATTGTAGTTGCGAACGCATCGTTGCGAACAAATCGTTGCGAACGAATAGTTGTAAATGAATAGCCGCGAGCGTATTAGCCAATAAGTTATGAGTAGCGGCTCCACATGGGAGCCTAAATTGCCACTGGAGCGTGAATGTCTCAATCTACCCTGTTATTTCAAATCGAGCCTGCGAGTCGAGCGCAGGATCAGTTTATTCAACAAAAGATCGATCTGAAGACTAAGCCGCCGGGCGCTCTGGGGTTGTTAGAACCCTTGGCGCTGCAAATTGCCCGCATTCAAGGGCCTAAGCAATTAGAGATAGTGAACCCAACCATGTTGGTGTTTGCTGGGGATCATGGGATTGCCGCCGAAGGCGTGTCGATAGCCCCGAGCGAAGTCACGCGGCAAATGGTGCAAAATTTTGCCCATGGCGGCGCGGCCATAAATGTGTTTTGTCGCCAATTAGGCTTCAATCTCGAAGTGATTGATTGCGGTATTTTAACCCCTGTTGAGGATGTCGAAGGCATTATCGACCAACGCCTTGGCGCGGGCACTGGCGCAATTCACTTAGAGCCAGCGATGAGTTTAGCCTGTGTGGACAAGGGTTTTGCCATGGCGCAGGCGTTAATCGAGCGTCACCATCAAGCGGGTTGTAACTTGGTCGCCTTTGGCGAGATGGGCATAGGTAACACCTCTTCCGCTGCGGCGATTATGGCGGCCATCATGCAACTCGATGTGGCCGACTGTGTTGGCCGAGGTACTGGGATCAATACTGAGACTTTAGAGCGTAAACAGATGCTTATCGAACTTGCACTGCTGTTACATCAGAGTGCGATGACAGGGCCAAAGCAAGTGCTGGCCTGTTTGGGCGGCTTTGAAATTGTGCAAATGACGGGGGCCATGCTCGCCGCCGCCGAGCGCAAGATGCTGGTCGTGGTAGATGGTTTTATTGCAACCGCGGCGGCGTTGGTTGCCGTGATTATCAATGCCCATGTGCGGGATTATTTGATTTTTGCCCACCGCTCCGAGGAGCAAGGTCATCAGCGGATGTTGGAACATTTAAAGGCTAAACCTTTGTTATCTTTAGGGCTGAGATTAGGCGAAGGCACGGGCGCTGCCTTGGCATTGCCGTTAATTCAAGCCGCAGTAAATTTTTACAATCAAATGGCGAGTTTTAGTGATGCCGGGATTGAGGCTGTTGTATGATGTGCCCTGCTAAGTGTCTTATTTAAAATAATAACTTTTAGCTAACCGTTTTAATCTTAAACCTTGCAGCAAGTGTTAATTCACTAAGGATGCTTTATGTCAGAACGCGAAAGCTGGCACAAAGAGATAGATTTGTTTTTAGTGGCTATGGGCTATTTTACCCGCATTCCTATGCCCAAATGGGTTGAGGTCGATGCCGACAAGCTCAATAAAGCCAGCCGTTACTTTGGGTTAGTGGGTCTGCTGGTGGGGCTACTCAGTGCCATCGTGTTTTGGCTCACCCAAAACTGGTTGCCCGCCGGCGTGTCCGTACTGCTGTCGATGGTCACAGGCGTGCTGCTCACGGGCGGTTTTCACGAGGACGGTTTAGCCGATACCTTCGATGGTTTCGGTGGCGGTTGGACGGCGGAAGACAAGCTGCGGATCATGAAAGACTCTCGCCTAGGGAGCTACGGCGCCTTGGCTTTGATGCTTGTGCTGATGCTCAAGTGGCAATTATTAGTGGAACTCGCGCTTTATGATCCTGTGGTTGCTGGCTCGGCGATGATAGTCGCCCACACAGTGAGCCGCGTCGTTGCCGCCAGCCTTATCTTTACCGAGAAATATGTGCGCGATGATGAATCCAGTAAATCCAAGCCGTTAGCGCAGCATCAAGGTATTAATGAACTGTTTATTTTGATCGCCAGCGGTGTGTTAGTGCTGTTGGTGCTTAAGGGCATTGCCGCGCTGTCGTTGTTACTGGTGATGATTGGTCTACGCCGTTTGATTGTGGTGATCTTTAGACGCCAAATCGGTGGCTACACGGGGGATACCTTAGGCGCAGCGCAGCAGATCTGCGAAATCGTCTGTTACTTCGTGCTGCTCGTTGTGGGTAGCATACTGTGATCCATTTAGTGCTAGGCGGCGCGCGTAGCGGTAAGAGCCGCTACGGCGAAGCCTTAGTGCGCCAGTATACCGCCCTCGGATTCGATGCCTGCTATTTGGCGACTGCACAGGCGCTCGATGCCGAAATGAGCAGTCGCATTCGTTTACATCAGGATGGACGTGCCAAGGATGATATCGACTGGCAACTCGTCGAAGAACCCCTGGCATTAACCGCCAAGCTCAAACAATTAGCCAAACCCGGCCGAGTGATTCTGGTAGATTGTTTAACGCTTTGGCTCACCAATCAATTACTTGCACAGAGCCCCGAGGCCGAGCCCGCTTCAACGGAATCGGACTTTGCCTTGGATTTTGCCCGCTCTCGCCATGAGCCTTTAGAACACTGGCGGCAACAACGCGCCGATTTTATCCAGACCTTAAGCACCCTTGAGGGCGTGGTGATTTTAATCAGCAATGAGGTCGGCTCTGGCATTGTGCCCTTGGGCGAATTGAGTCGTCAGTTTGTCGATGAAGCGGGTTGGTTAAATCAGGCCGTTGCCGAGGTGGCGGATAATGTGACCTTAGTGGTGGCGGGTCTGCCACTGGTGCTTAAATCCAGCTAAGACAAACTGTTATCGACGCATTCTTAGTGAGGGAGCGAACCGTTTCCCCGTTAGTTTATTTTCCTCTGTTGAGTGATGTTCTTGCCCATGAATTCAAATAACGCCTCCAACTCCACTTCGGCCTTGTCGCAAAACCAGTTTCAAGGTGTTGCAAGTCAAAGCGAAGCTCAGCATTCAGGCGCAAAAGTGCTTATGGTGCAGGGGACAACCTCGGATGCGGGCAAAAGTACGCTGGTGGCGGGAATATGTCGATTGCTCGCCCGTGAGGGCGTGAAGGTCGCGCCGTTTAAACCACAGAATATGGCGCTCAACAGCGCCGTCACTATTGATGGTGGTGAGATTGGCCGCGCGCAGGCGCTGCAAGCCGCAGCTTGTTTTCTCGCGCCGCACACGGATTTTAATCCCATCCTGCTTAAGCCAAGTTCGGACACGGGCGCGCAGATCATCGTCCACGGCAAAGCCTTAACCACCTTAGAGGCCTCGGCCTTTTTCGGGGAAAAGTCTAAGGATTATAAAGCCATGGCGCTAAATGCCGTGCTGGAATCCTTTGCGCGTTTAGGTCAGCAATACCAAACGATTGTGGTTGAAGGGGCGGGAAGCCCTGCGGAAATCAATCTGCGTCAAGGAGATATCGCCAATATGGGCTTTGCCGAGGCGGTCGACTGCCCAGTGATCATCATTGCCGACATAGATAAAGGCGGAGTGTTTGCCCATTTGGTGGGCACCTTAGCGCTGCTGTCGCCCTCCGAGCAGACTAGGGTAAAAGGCTTTGTGATCAATCGCTTTCGTGGCGATATTAGCCTGTTGCAGTCTGGCCTCGATTGGCTCGAGAATCATACGCAAAAGCCCGTGTTGGGGGTGTTGCCCTATTTGCATTATTTGCATTTAGACGCCGAGGATGCACTTATCGAGTCGCCCACTAAGCAGGCAAAAAGCCGTTTTAAGGTGCGGGTATTAGTGTATCCCCGCACCAGTAATCACACGGATTTTGACCCACTTAGGTTGCACCCCGATATCGATTTTGATTATGTGTCGCTCCAGACTCAGGCCACAGCACAGACGCAGGAGATTGCCGCCGATCTGCTGATTTTACCCGGCAGTAAGAATGTTCGAGCGGACTTGGCTTTTTTGCGCGAGCAGGGTTGGGACAAACAAATTGCCAAGCATTTGCGCTACGGCGGTAAGCTGCTGGGGATTTGCGGCGGCTATCAAATGTTGGGTAAAAGCATTGCCGATCCCATGGGGATCGAAGACTCGCTGGGCGTGAGCCAAGGGCTCGGATATTTACCCATTACCACCGAATTTAAGGCTGAAAAGCAGTTACGTAGGGTCACAGGTCATTTAGCGCTGCAAGGGCAACAAGTGGAGGTGAAGGGCTATGAGATCCACTGCGGTGAGTCCCAATATCTCACGTCCAGTGATGCCGCCAAGAGTGCGCCATTACGCTTGAAAAGTGAGAGTGCTTGCGATCAACAGGCAGAAAAGTCTTTTGCCGATGGCTGTTTAAGTGACGACGGGCAAGTGCTCGGTAGCTATTTACATGGGCTATTCGACAGCCCTGAGGCCTGTCAGCTAGTCCTTAATTGGGCGGGGTTGGAAAATGCTCAAACGATTGATATCAATGAAATTCGTGAGCAACAGCTGGATCGTTTGGCCGATGTATTAGCCGAGCATCTCGATATGCAAAAACTTGCGTCCATTATAAATGCATAAGAATTAGCAGTAGGAAGAACAGAAGATCATGACAGCAGAGAACGAAAAACAGCTCGACACCGAACAAGCGCAAATCAAGGCTGAACGCCATAAGGCGCGCCAGCAAAAAGTGAAGGCGGGTGTGGACGCTAAAATTGCCGCCGCCCAAGAAGAAAAAGGCATTCTGCTGGTGCTCACAGGCAATGGCAAAGGCAAGTCGACCTCAGGTTTTGGCACGGTTGCCCGCGCGGTGGGTCACGGCAAAAAAGCCGCGGTAGTGCAATTTATCAAGGGCACATGGGAATGCGGTGAGCGTAATCTGCTTGAAGGTGCGGGCGTGGCATTTCATGTGATGGGCACCGGATTTACCTGGGAAACCCAAGACAGAGAAAAGGACACTGCCGCCGCTCTCGTGGCGTGGGATGCCGCCGAAGCCTTGCTTCAAGACGAAAGTATTGATTGTGTGATGCTCGATGAACTGACCTATATGGTGAGTTACCATTACCTCGATGTGGAGCGGGTGCTCACGGCGCTGAAAAACCGTCCGCCGATGCAGCATGTGATTATCACTGGCCGTGCTTGCCACCGCGCGATTATCGAACTGGCGGATACGGTTAGCGAAGTGCAGCCGATTAAACATGCCTTCGAAGCGGGCATTAAAGCGCAGCCGGGATTCGACTATTAAACAGTGCGGCTTAGGCGGATTGGTTACACCGCGAGCCGCCCTTTAAACCCCATTAGGGCTGTTGTTCCTCGGTAAAATCCGTTAGCGTCACTATGGTTAGCGTTTTTATCTATAGCCGTTAGCGTGAGTAGCATGGGTAACTCAAGGATGATGCGATGAATAAACGTATTGTGATTTGTGCCGACGGAACTTGGAATCGGCCAGAGAAAGACCTTAAGGTGGATTTTCCCACTAATGTGCTGCGTCTGGCGCGGGCCATCAGCCCGATGGCGGCCGATGGAAAACCCCAGCAGGTGTTTTACGACTGGGGCGTTGGCTCCTATTACGATCAAGCCATTGGCGGCGCGACGGGGCGTGGGCTGCACAAAAATATCATGGATGGTTACCGCTATTTAGTGCAGAACTATTCCCCCGGTGATGAGATCTATCTGTTTGGCTTTAGCCGAGGCGCTTACACAGTGCGCTGTTTATGTGGCCTGATCAATAATTGCGGCATCCTCAAGCGTCCCGATGCGAGGCTTATTCAACAAGCCTTTGACCACTATAAAAAAAGCAGCGCGCCCTTTGCCCCAAGCGGCGATAAATCCGTTGAATTTAGACAACAGCACAGCCACGAATCGCGGGAGATTAAGTTTGTCGGCGTGTGGGATACGGTGGGCGCCATGGGGATCCCGATTTCGTTTCTCGGCTTATTCGAAGATAAAGACGAGTTTTACGACACTAAGATTGGCCGTAATGTGCGGGTTGCCCGCCATGCCTTAGCGATAGACGAACATCGCAGCGACTTCGAACCTACGATTTGGCAAGTGCGCGATAATATGGATATGCAGCAGGTCTGGTTTGCCGGCGCCCATAGCAATATTGGCGGCAGCTATCTACCGGATAAGGACGGCTCGCTATTGTCGGATAATGCGCTCGCGTGGATGATGGCCGAGGCTGAGCGATTTAATTTGAGCTTAGAGCCGCACCTAGCGGCGAGTTTGCATCCCAATCCTTTGGCGACTTTACACGACTCGCGCCGCAGTTTTTACCGAATTAAGCAATCCTATTTGCGCCCAATTGATCCTAACGTTGCGCCCGTGTTGCTGCATCGCTCGGTGAAAACCCGCTGGGATCAAGACCCTAAATATCGGCCTAAGAATCTGCAGACCTACCTTGAGCAGTACGGCTGGCCAGAAGAATTCATCGATTAAATATAAGGAATATCATGTTAATGCGACGCTTTATTGCCCTCGGCCTAAGCTTGGCGCTGTTACCCATAGCGGCGATGGCCGAGCCTGCAAAACGTATTATAGCGCTTTCGCCCCATGCGGTTGAAATGCTCTATGCCATTGGCGCGGGGGAGTCGATTGTAGCCGCGACAGATTATGCGGATTATCCCGAAGCGGCGAAAAAAATCCCCAGTATCGGTGGGTATTATGGGATCCAGATTGAGCGGGTATTAGAACTAAATCCCGATCTTATTGTGGTATGGGATACGGGCAATAAGGCCGAGGATATCAATCAACTCAAAAGCTTAGGTTTTAAACTCTATAGCAGTTCCCCCAAGACCCTTGAGGATGTCGCCAAAGAAATTGAGGAGTTAGGAGCGCTCACGGGGCGCACTGAGCAGGCGAGCCAAGTGGCGGCCGATTATCGCAGTGAGCTGCTGCGATTACGCAGTGAGAATGCCGCGAAATCCGAGCCAAAGGTGTTTTATCAGCTGTGGTCAACGCCGTTAATGACGGTCGCGAAAAACAGTTGGATCCAGCAAATCATCGGCGTGTGTCATGGCAAAAATGTTTTTTACGATGCGGCGAGTGATTACCCGCAGGTGAGTTTGGAGAATGTGTTAATGACCTTGCCCGAGGTGATTTTACAGAGCGAAGAGGAAGGCAATGTCAAAGGGGTTGATTGGAGCAAATGGACCGAAATTCCTGCGGTTAAAAACCAGCATATTTATCAATTAAATGCCGATCTATTACACCGGGCAACGCCAAGGGCGCTACTCGGTGTGAAGGCGGTCTGTGATGCTTTGGATAAAGCGCGTTAATCATCCATTGCAGCAGAGAATATTGCAGTAGGAAATGCGCCTGAGGGGATAAAGATGTCGCAACCAATTAATGTCAGTTTAGATGTCAGTAAAGATGCCAATTCAGGTATCTGTGAAAAGGGTTCTCTCGTGCTGCTGTGTGGCAAGATGGGCGCGGGTAAATCGACCTTAGCCAGAACGCTGGCTAAGGGTGAACGCTGCGTGCTCATCAGTGAAGATGAATGGCTAGCGACATTATATCCAAATGAAATTAAAGACTTTGATGCCTATATTCATTACGCCGCTCGCCTAAAGCCGTTGCTGAAGCGCCATATTGAGGCACTGCTGTTGGCTGGGTTAACTGTGGTGATGGATTTTCCGGCGAATACCCTCAATCAAAGGCGTTGGTTACTGGGCTTGAGTCTGGATACGGGGGCGGCTCATCGACTGATTTACCTTAAGCACAGCGATGAGTTATGCCTGAGTCGCCTTGCCCTGCGCCGCCAAGCAGAGCCAGAACGCGCTCAGTTCGATACCGAAGCCGTGTACTGGCATGTGAGTCGCTTCTTTCAAGCGCCCACGGAGGACGAAGGCCTTAATATTGAAATTCTTGAGTCATCAGACTGTTGAGTAATGAACTATGTACCAAGTGATAGAGCAAGTCGCGTCGGTTGAGGATTTTATCCGTTTACGACAGATTTCGGGCTTAAGCCCTCGCCCCTTAGCGGGTGTCGTCAAGGCGCTGCCAAACAGTTTATACGGGGTGCAAATTAACTATGGAACTCAAACCGTGGGGATGGGGCGGGTTGTGGGGGATGGGGCGATTAACTTTGAGATCGTCGATGTCGCGGTAGATCCCGAGCATCAAGGCAAGGGGCTTGGCCGATTGATTATGCAACATATTATGGCCTACCTAGACCGTGAGGCTTTTACGGGGGCTTATATTACCTTAATGGCCGATGTGCCTGAACTCTATGAAAAATTTGGTTTTAAATTCAGTCGTCCCGCCAGCGAAGGCATGTATCTGGTGAAATAGACGCAGGCTTGCATACACAACAAAAACAATAGGATCCGTTAAAGATGAACACCTTACTGATTTGCTTATTTATCGCTATGTTATTGCCGTATTTGGCCAAAGGGCCCGTCGCATGGGCAATGGCCAAAGCGGGCGGTTATGATAATCATCATCCGCGTACTCAACAGGCGCAATTAACTGGATTTGGTGCGCGGGCACTCGCTGGGCATCAAAACGCCTTCGAATCCCTACTGATTTTTGGTTTAGCCGTAGTGACGGTTATCGCCACGGGCAAAGTCACCGCGACTGCTGAGTGGTTAGCGGTTGTGCATATCGCCGCGCGGGTGGCGTATCAGATCTTGTATCTACTGAACAAAGGCACGTTGCGTTCATTGTCTTGGTTTGTAGCGATTTTCAGCGCCTTTGGAGTCTTCTTCCAAGCGTTTTAACGGCCTGATATTGGTTAACAGTGATGTGAGTCTCTCAGACCGAAGGAGTTGAGATGAGAGTAGTGGATACTGAGAATCGAGCCTGGTTTTTGTTTGAGCATGAGGGCGAATTTTATCTGGATGCCAACTGCAGTATGAGTGCATTTGGTTATCACTATTTGATCCAATTAAATGAACAGGAATCTGCGCGCTATCGTGAGATGGGGCGAGCATACTTAACGCAACTCGCCTACGACATTCATTATTCGGTGCCGATTGCTGAAAACAGCCGCTCAATTTATCGAGGCAGAGATCAATCCAGAGAATTTGAACCCTTAACTCGTCGCGCTATCCAGCTATGGCGAGAAAGGCTTCCTCCGACAACTTAAGACTGCGCTATCGCTTAGGCTTGACTTGCTGTGTCAAAAATTACAACTGATGAATTTTTCGTCGATTTTCTGGCGTTAGTTAAGCGGAACATGATTTATTGTCACTTAAAAATCTATGTCAAATAATCGCTCATTTTCAATGGTTAATAGCCAATTTTGACGGCTAGGCACTGACTTTTGCCTAAAATAGCTAAATTGATGTAATTAAAGGTTTTTGTGTTTCTGTATCCTATTGAATAATGGTGGTAATTTGACAATTTTAAGCCATTAAATTGACAGTTTTCTTTATGAAAAACCTCAGTTATATTGCAGTTGTTGATACAATTGTTGAGGTTTAAAAACCATGTTACGTCTAATGACCTATGGCATTGTCGCCTTTGCATCTTGGTTTATTTATCAGGATGTTTCCGACCATTTTGGGATGGAGACCTTTGATAAGGTCTTGGTGGAGAATGTGCAACATAAGGTTGAGGCTCGAAAGGCAAAAGCAGCGGCGGAGCAATACGCACAGCAGCTTAAGCGTCAGGCCGCAGCCGACTGCCAAACGACAAACGCATGCACTCAATAACGGCGATGTATCATCTTTGTTCTTGCTGCGCATAAGTAAGAAGCTGTTCGCCACAGTGTCATAGTAGAGGGGCAAATAATCCTATTTGCCCCTCTTAGGCTTATGAGCCCTAAAACCAACTAAAGCAATCCTATTAGAGCAATTGTTTATTCACTGACTACTTTTGTGTGGCGCGGTAGTGGTCGAAGTTTTCGATATAGTCTTCGAGATTGGCGTCAATCATCTCTTTGTAGCGTTCGATATAGTAATCCATCATTTCCTGTTTTTTGGCCTGCATTTGTTCTTTGGATTCAAAGCTGGTGGAACCAAACCAAGCGTTGTAGCGGGCGACGGCCCACATAAAGGAAGCGCTGACCTCACCGGTTTGGATCTCGGTGTTTTGGTTTTGCTGGTTCGCGAGCTTAATCATCTCGGTGGCACGTTCGTAAAAGGCTTGTTGGTTATCAGACATCAGCAATTCCTATTGTTGGGCAAAATGAAGAGGGGCGTTGAGTGCATCGCCCTTTAATAACCCTAAGGTATTTTGTGGTTGAGGGACAGTCGTGCGCTTCACAGAATCTGTTGATATCACACCAAAAGGCGGCGCCGAAATGAAATATGGGATAGGCGTAACACTTTTCACTGCTTTAGCGAGCGCCTTTGCCGCAGATGCTTGTTGTTACGCCAGTCAGCTTGATATGACCATTTAGCGCGCCTTAGTTAGCGGCAAAGCTCCACATCGCTTGGATAAGGCCATTAGCGACTTCAAAGACCACCATGACTTCAAAGGGCTCCTCGCGGATGCCGCTGATCCGTTCGTGATCGACTACTTTATTGCCGACCACCATACGATTGAGGATCTCGGCGTGCAGATGCGGCAAGTTAAAGCGTTCATTTTGATAGAAATCACTAAAGGCGGCCTTGCCTCGGATCACGGGCTCTGTGGCGGGTGGGCGGTAAATACAAACATCGTCGCTAAAGAGCGCGACAAAGCTTGCAAGATCGTGTTGGTTATAGGCGACTAATTGAGCTTGCACTAAGGCTTCGGCTGTTTGTTCTGCTATCTGGGGGATTTGCTGGCTCAAGCTATCTTCCTTCAAAATAGGGGCTGAATCTGACAAGAGACGTTAGCCGTCAAGGTTTACGAGAAAGGGCTTTCAAACGCAAAATGTCGTTATCTCAGCCTGCTTTCCCGCCATCGCGATTAATGATGAATTTATATTAAATTTTATTATTCCAATAGCTTAAGCTGCGTTTGCCCCCAAGGTGTGGCAAAGGGCATGGCTTCTTGTGGGGTTAAGGTAAACTCCTGCTCACAACCATCGCCACGGGGCATTTCCCAAAACTTAATCCCATTCGCCTCGAGGGTGAGTTGAAAATACCCAGAGCCGTCGGCATTTGGGCATTCAGCATCTGGGACCGCATTAGCAAACAACTTTTCCTTAAGTGCGGGTGGGAGCTGATAACTCATGCTTTCTGGCAAGGTTTGCGAGGGTTTATCGGCAATAAACCACTGCCATGGATGGAAAGGTTTGCCATCGGCGAGGGAGAAGCTAACAAACTCTTGGCTGATCCCATTGGCGCCAAAACCTGCCGCCCAGCGATATAAGCGCACGCTGAGCCAATGCTGATTGAGGAAAATCGGTTCTGCATAGGTTTCATCGGCCACAAAGTGGCCCATTTGCGACAACATTCTGCGGCGAGTATCAAAGGTCTGTGCCAGCTGCTCATCATCGGTGAGCTTTTTCTCAAGCCACTGATTAATGGCGGGAATGCCTTTTTGTGGGCCGTTAAATTCGATACCGACTTCGGTGCCATAGGTCAGCGGACGGTATTCAATGGTTTGAAAAGCTTGCCATTTTCCACGGCTCAGTGAAGGTTTGGTTTCAAGTGGCAGATTGTAGGCATCGGCGCTGCAGTCATCCTGGTTATCGGGGCTGAGTTGGCGCTCAAGCTTTATGGGTAAGGATTTACCCGAATTGTCTTTAAACCAATGGCCGCCGAGTTGCTGCGCCGTAGCGCTATCGAACTGCCAGTTTCCAGTATTGTTTTCTTCTTTCCAAATACCGTTTTGCAGCTCGAGCTGTATTGGGATTAAGTAGCGTTGATAGTAGTAACTGCCACTGCCGTATTGGTTAAAGCAGACTCTAACACTGCTTTTACCCAGCGTGCCCTGCCAAATACCTGAGAGTTCATCGGCGGCAAAAGTGCTGAGTGGCAGCGTAGTGGCAAATAATAGGCTTGAAGATAGCAGCGTTAGTAACTTCCGTGTATTCATGTTTTTTCTCTTAAAAGATAATTGCTTATGACGTTATTTGCTGGTTATAAAAAAGTCGCCCTAAGGCGACTCTTAACGGTGTCGAGCTCGATAAACGGCAGGCTTAGCTAGCCGTTTATCGCGTCAAAAGGCCTGTTTATTCGACCTGCCAATCGATTTGTTCGCCAGCGCGAATTGGCACAACATTGTTGTCGCCAAGTGGGTAACTGACGGGCACATCCCAAGATTTTTTCACTAGGGTGATGGTATCGCTGTTTCGGGGCAGATTGTAAAAATCTGGGCCGTTGAAGCTGGCAAAGGCTTCTAATTTATCCAGCGCATTAACCGATTCAAAGGCTTCGGCGTACAGCTCAATGGCCGCATGGGCAGTATAAGAACCCGCGCAGCCACAGGCGGCTTCTTTACGATCTTTAGCGTGTGGCGCTGAGTCAGTACCGAGGAAGAACTTCTTATTGCCACTGGCCGCGGCGCCTAACAGCGCTTGCTGGTGGGTATTGCGCTTTAAAATCGGCAGGCAATAGAAGTGCGGACGAATACCGCCAGCTAACATATGGTTACGGTTATAGAGCAAGTGGTGCGCGGTGATCGTGGCGGCCACATTGTCAGACGCTTGAGTCACGAAATCGACCGCATCCTTAGTGGTGATATGCTCGAGAACGATTTTAAGCTTAGGGAAATCGGCCACGATCTTGCTGAGGATATTCTCAATAAACACGCGCTCGCGGTCGAAAATATCAATCGATGAATCAGTCACTTCACCATGCACTAGGAACAACATGCCCACTTCCTGCATCGCTTCGAGGGCGGGGTAGATGTTCTTCAAATCGGTGACGCCAGAATCTGAGTTGGTGGTCGCGCCTGCTGGGTAGAGTTTAGCGGCCACGATTTTGCCCGAGGCTTTGGCTTTACGGATTTCTTCTGGGCTGGTTTTGTCGGTGAGGTACAACACCATTAAGGGTTCAAATTGCGAGCCGGCTGGCACTTGCGCCTTGATACGATCGTAATAAGCCAAGGCGGTTTCGGTATCGATAGCGGGAGGAACCAAGTTAGGCATGACGATAGCGCGGCCCATATAGCGGCTGATATCGCGAACCGTGTCTTTTAATTGTGCGCCGTCTCTTAGGTGAATGTGCCAGTCGTCAGGACGAGTAATAGTGAGTGTTGTCATAGGGCGATTCATCTTGTTGAATGTTTCTGCTGCGAGGGTGGCAGGATCTTATGTGGCAAGGATTTAGCTGTAAAGGGAAACTCAGCCATTTCACCAATAAAAGTGTTAACGCATGTTGAGTGTCCGCACTCCGTCTTACTCCTATGTTCATAAACCGCTTTTCAGCGGACACTTTCGCGAAAACCTGCGGACACTTTCTAATAAAGCCCTCGGTGTCCGCGGACACTTTTATCTTAAATGTTGCTTAACATACTGAAAATAAATGTTTTAACGAAATTGGCATAGGCGTTGCTATTACTGAATATCGATTTTTAATAGTGTCCGTAGCGATGGGCCTATCCAGCCCTCCGACAGGGAAGCGAGAAACGCCATGATTAAAGATACCAGCGGCCAAGATAAAGTCCTTGTGCCATCGACCGCCAAACGCCTCAAGTTGCCTCTGATGATTGGCGGCTGCACCTTACTGGTTAGCGCCTTAGTGTGGGCCAGTTTTGGTAGCGATAAAGTCAGCCAGTCCATCAGCCGTAGCGAGCTCACGACCGCAACTTTGTACGTTGGCACGCTCACTCGAGATGTGGCCACCACGGGTAAAATTGTTGCTGCCAATGCGCCAATCCTCTACAGCACCGAAGAAGGCACAGTGACGCTACTGAGCAACCCTGGTGATAGCGTCAGTAAAGGTGATGTGGTCGCAAAGCTGGACAGCCCAAGATTAACCAATCAATTAGAGCAGGCAAAATCGCTATTGGCGGGATTAGAGAGCGCCCTTGAGCGTGCCAAGCTAGATGCCAGACGTAACCAATTACAAGTCAATCAAACCTTAGACATGGCCTCGGTCGATTTGGAAGCGGCCGATCGGGAGAGCCGTCGTGGGGATTTATTGATCCAATCTAAACTGATTAGCCAAATCGACTATGAGAAGGGCAAGGACGATCTGCACAAGGCAAAACTCAAGTTTAAGCATGCGGAGCAGGAAGTGGCCTTAACCAAGGATACCTTAACCTTTGAGGTGAAAAACAAGGCCTTGGAAATGGAGCGTCAGAGTCTGGCGGTCAAAGAGCTTGAGCGTCAGGTCGACGCCTTAAATATCAAGGCGCCGGTGAGTGGCATTATTGGTAACTGGTTGACCGAGCAAAAAACGCGTCTGAGCGCCAATCAGCCCATCCTGACCGTGGTCGATTTAAGTGCCTATGAGGCCGAGTTGGCGGTGCCAGAATCCTACGCCGACGAGTTAGGGCTCGGAATGGAGGTCGAACTGAGCTTCGGTGAAGTCAAACTCATGGGCAAGTTATCCTCGATTTCCCCCGAAGTGCGTAACCGTGAAGTGACCGCCAGAGTGCAGTTTGTCCAGAACGAAAGCTTGAAGCTGCGCCAAAACCAACGGATCTCCGCCCGAGTCTTACTCGAACACAGGGCGAATGTGTTGATGGTTAAACGCGGTGCCTTTATGACCAGCGGTGGCGGCGATGAGGTGTATCAAGTCGAAGGTGATATTGCTACCCGTCGCGAGATTAAGCTTGGCAGCACCAGCATGAGTCAGGTGGAAGTGATCGAAGGCGGTAAAGCGGGTGACGAATGGGTGATCTCCAGTGTTGAGTCCTTCAACCATGCCGAACAGGTCAAAATGCATTGATGACCGATAGTCAAAAATTACTTATTAATCAAATTGATGCAATTAACGCCGCTCTGGCTAAAAAGTCTGCGGCTAAGGTGTACAAGGAGTTCATTATGCGTACTAAAAACGTCGATCTTGGTCTGCTGATGTCGTCCAAATTGTTTGGCGTGCTGGCCTTGGCCCTACTGGTCGTGGCGGTTGAGCTGGGCATAGGTGAGGCCAATAGCTGGTTTTTCCTAGGTTTAAATATTTTGGAATGGACGAATCCCCTAGAAGAGGCGCGCCAAGTGGGTGATGTCTCGATGGAAAGTGTGAGCTTTATATTCGCCTGTCTCAATGGGTTGTTCGATGCCTTGAGTGGGGTGGTGATGGGTCGTTTTGTGGGGTAATGGCTTTGTGTTAGCCGTTACCGCTTAAAGATAAAGAAAATACTGGCGCGTTTTATAAGCCGTTTGCGCGCAAAGATAAAAATTAATCAAGGAAATTAAAATGTTATCAATGAAGAATATCAGCAAGGTTTTTAAAACGGACTTAGTGGAAACCCACGCGCTGCGGGATTTCAACCTTGAGGTGAATGAGGGCGAGTTTGTGGCTGTAACTGGCCCTTCGGGATCAGGCAAAACCACCTTCTTAAATATCGCAGGCTTGCTCGAAGGCTTCACCCATGGGGATTATTTTTTAGATGGGATTAATGTCTCTAACCTTAGTGATAACAAGAGTGCCGCCGTACGCAACGAGAAGATTGGCTTTATCTTCCAAGGCTTTAACTTGATCCCCGATCTTAACCTCGCGGAAAACATTGAAGTGCCGCTGCGCTACCGTGGTTTCAGTGCCAAGGAGCGTAAACGCCGTGTGGAGCAAGCGCTAGAGCAAGTGGGCTTAGGTGCGCGGATGAAGCATTTACCGACCCAACTATCCGGCGGTCAGCAGCAAAGGGTGGCGATTGCCCGCGCTTTAGCGGGGGAACCCCGTTTTCTGCTCGCCGACGAACCTACGGGTAACCTCGACAGTTTAATGGCCCGCCAAGTGATGGAATTATTAGAGAATATTAACCAATCTGGCACCACGATCATCATGGTGACCCACGATCCTGAACTGGCCCGCCGTGCCCAGCGCAATATTCAAATTGTCGATGGTCAGGTCTGTGACTTTACCATGTATCAACCCAATGCGGCCCGCAGTGCAAGCCACGGCAGTGTCGATAAACTGGTTGCTAACGCCCAAGGCTAGGAGCGGTTATGTTCTTCTATTACTTAGATTTAGCTTGGCGTAGCATCAAAAAAACGCCCATGTTGTCGGCATTGATGATCATGGCGATTTCCATCGGCATTGGCATCACTATCACTACACTCAATATCTATAAAATGATGTCGATTAACCCAGCGGGGGAGAAGTCTGGCCAATTGTTTGCGGTGCAGCTGTGGAGCCAAGGGCCAGATGCCTGGGATCGCTTCGATCAACAGATCACCTATCAAGACGGGATGAACTTACTTAAGAGTGATATTCCGAGCCTGCAAACCCCCATGTTTCGCACGGGCGGTGCGGTGCAAACCGAAGATCCCGCTTTTTTACCCGTGCTGCAATCTCGGGTTAGGGTAACCAATAACGACTTTTTCCCACTGTTTGGCCTCGAGTTTCAATACGGTCAGGCGTGGGATGACAGTGTCGATAAAGATGCTCGCTACGAAGTGGTGTTGACCGATGAGCTGAATAAGACGCTGTTTGCGGGCCAAAATAGTGTCGGCAAGACGATTTATTTTAATGCTAAGCCCTACCAAGTCGTTGGCGTGCTTAAGCCTTGGGCACCGAGTCCAAACTATTACGATCTTAACAACGGCGCCTTTGGCAATGTGGATACCTTGTTTGTGCCCTACAGCTTAGCGCCGATTGAGGAATATGGCAGTTGGGGGAATACCAACGGCTGGAACTATGAAAGCATCAACAACTATGCACAACGTTTAACCTCAGAAAAGCATTGGACGCAATATTGGGTGCAACTCGATACGCCTGATCAAGTGGCTGAGTACCGCCAGTGGGTACGCCAATATATTGAACAACAAAAGAAATTAGGCCGCTTTAGCTCACCTAAGGCCGATGTGCAGTTGTCCGATGTTGACCAATGGTTAGCCATCAATAAAGTGGTGCCTGAAGATAACAAGGTGCTGGTGGGCCTGAGCGCACTCTTCTTAATTGTCTGTTTAGTCAATATGTTAGGTTTATTGCTGTCTAAGTTTTTACGCCGTGCTCCCGAGATCGGTGTGCGCCGCGCCATCGGCGCCAGCCAAGGGCAGATCTTTGCCCAACATATGGTGGAAGTGTCCTTGATGGGATTATTCGGCGGTTTACTCGGTTTAGCTTGGGCCTGGGGCTCACTGATGCTGCTGACGAAGAAGTTTCAGTTGGAGGCGTCTTTAACTCACCTCGATACTAGCATGTGGTTGATAGCACCTTTGATCGCGATTTTGGCGGCTGTGGTGGCTGGCATCTACCCCGCGTGGCGTGTGTGTACGACTAACCCTAGTGTTTATCTTAAGAGCCAATAATCGGGGGCAATATGTTACATATCAAACCTATTCTCAGCAGTTTATTACGCAGTAAAAGTGGCCCCTTGTTGCTGTTATTACAGATCATTTTATCTGTGGCTATCGTCGCGAATGCCAGCTTTATCATCGCCGAGCGCCTGAATTTAATGGCGCGGGATTCGGGGATTGTTGAAAGCGAAGTCTTCGATTTCAGTATTTATCATTTTGATAAATCAACGGATTTAGTCGCGCAAGATAAACGAGACTTAGAGATCATCCGTGCGATCCCGGGCGTTATCGATGTGGCGCCCACCTCTATGGCCCCCCTGAGCGGTGGCGGTTGGTCGAGTAACTTTACGCTGGGGCCGGAGGAGCGCGCTAAATCCACGCCCAATACGGGCATGTACATGAGTGATGAGCATTTCATCAACTCCCTAGGACTGAAGTTAGTCGAAGGACGTAACTTCTATCCCCAGGAGATCACCACAGAGTTGTTGGAAGATGGTGGCAAGATGATCGTCACTAAAGCCTTTGCCGATAAGGTGTGGCCGAATGAGACTGCACTCGGCAAGAGCGTATATATGGGCACGCAGCACTTTGTGGTGATTGGGGTGTTGGAGCGCTTACAAACGGCGTGGGTAGATAACAAAAACCTAGAGTTTAGCTCAGTGTTGTCGGTGAATTATCCCGCTGACTATAAACGCTATTTAGTGAGAGCTAAGTCGAGCGATATGGCCCGCCTCAAGGAAGTCATTCCCGAGCTGCTGCATAAGGAATATCCGAGCCGCGTGGTCGAAGGTTTTACAACCATGGGAGAGCGCCGTATCGAGGCGTACCGTGACCATGAATTAATGGCAACCGTACTGACCATGATGGTGGTGTTACTGCTGCTGATCACATCCCTTGGGGTGACAGGCATGGTGATGTTTAATATCCAGCGCCGCACTAAGCAAATTGGCACTCGCCGCGCGTTAGGGGCGAAAAAACGGGATATTATCAGCTACTTCCTCGTAGAGAACTATCTGCTTTGCTTGCTCGGCGGTGGTATTGGTGTGCTGTTAGCGATTCAGCTCGGTCAGCAATTGATGAGTCTCTATAGCCTGCCGATGCTGGAGATAATCTATCCATTGCTGACTGTGGCGGGGCTGTTTGCGGTAACCACCCTTGCGGTGTACTTGCCAGCTCGCAAGGCCGCTAAGATTTCTCCTGCGACAGCCACCCGCAGTGTTTAAATAGGATGAAGGGCATTAAGTGCAATAACATTAGGATGTTATTGCACTTTTTGTTACTTTAAGGTTAATAGTTTTACTCTGGACGCACATGCTCACATGGACACTATTCTGATTGTCGACGATAACCATGCCATCTGTCAGGCCTTAGGCTTAATGCTGGAGATCAATGGTTATCAGGTGTTGACTTGTCATACGCCCGAAGATGCCCTTAGCCTAATGGCAACCCAAGATGTTGATTTGGTTATCCAAGATATGAACTTCACCCGCGATACCACCTCGGGTGAAGAAGGGCGGCAGTTGTTTTATGCCCTGCGTGAGCGTCAGCAAGATCTGCCGATCATCCTGATGACGGCGTGGACCCAGCTCGAAACCGCGGTCGAGTTAGTTAAAGCGGGCGCCGCCGATTATATGGGTAAACCGTGGGATGATGCTAAGTTACTCAACAGTATTACGAATTTAATTGCGTTACATAAACTTGCCCGTGCAAACCAGCAGCTCGAGCGAGTGAATTCCCAGCGTCAGGTGGCGATCGCCGATGCGGATCTCTGCGGAATCGTGTTTGGCAGTGGCGCCATGCAGCGCTGTATCGACTTAGCCTTGCAACTGGCACGCTCCGATGTGTCTGTGTTGATCACCGGCCCCAATGGTGCGGGAAAAGATAAGCTTGCCGATATTATTCACGCCAATTCCCCCTTAAAAAACAAACCTTTTATCAAGGTGAATGTGGGCGCCTTGCCGATGGAGTTGCTCGAAGCCGAACTCTTTGGTGCCGAGGCGGGGGCTTTTACCGGTGCCAATAAGGCGCGCATTGGCCGCTTTGAGGCGGCCGATGGTGGCACGCTGTTTTTGGACGAAATTGGCAATTTACCTCTGTCGGGCCAAGTGAAATTGCTGCGGGTATTACAAACCGGGGAGTTTGAGCGCTTAGGCAGCCATAAAACCTTAAAGGTGAAGGTGAGGGTGATCAGTGCGACTAACGCCGATCTGGCCCAAGATATTGCCGAGGGGCGTTTCCGTGAGGACTTATTCTATCGTTTGAATGTGATTGAATTGGCCTTACCGCCGCTGAATCAACGCATTGACGATATCTTGCCCTTAGTGAAGCATTTTGTCGGCGAAGGTTTTAGCCTGAGTAAACCAGCGCAGCAAGCCCTATTGCAGCACCGCTGGCCGGGCAATGTGCGCGAGCTGGAAAACGCCTGCAAACGAGCGGCGCTGTTGGCCAAAAGCCGAGTGTTAACCGAAGTCGATTTTGGTTTACCGCCCGCGCATGCCCATCATCAAACTAGCCATCAAACGAATCATCATGCTAGCCATATGAGTGTCGCGCCCCTTGGGCAGACTCGACCCTTAGTCTCGCCATCAGAGATGCAATCTCTGGCGAATCCGCCGATTGAGCAGGAGAGCAATGAGGCGACGGATGTGAGCCGTGAGCAGATTGAAATGGCCTTAAGGCAACACAAGGGCGTGATTGCGCGCGTGGCGAAATCCTTAGGGCTGAGTCGCCAAGCCTTGTATCGCCGTATGGACAAATTTGGCTTAGAGAAGTAACGATTGGCAGCATGATGGGTGGCGACTAGGCGGGAATTAACGTGCTACTGCGAACAAAATTAATCATTTATTCAACAGTTTGTTGTGCTTTGGGGGGGGTACTCACCCTAGGCGCCATGAGTTATCGCTCGTCAGTTTCCTCTCTCGTGGAGGATACTCCGCACACCTTGCCCGATATTACCGTGCCCGAGCTGGATTTGGCGCAGCTCGAAGATGCGGTGGCCGCAATCGAATCGACGATTAAGGATACTGAGCAATTTCAAAAGGCACTCTCATTGCAGGAGCGCTTGAAGACAGAGCAAATCAAACACGAGCTGCAAAAGTTAGAGCAACTAAAACAAGAGCAAGTGCAGATTAAGCTCTATAAACTCGATCGTTTGAAGGATGGGCTTTTTAGCCCCGCCCCCCATCCTATTGAGGCGCCACCAATGGTTGCGCCGGTTGAACCTGTGCTCCCCGCCGAATTTAGCCTGTCGGAACAGACTCAGTCGATGCCGGCAGTATTTGATATGCTGCTGATATTGCTGCTGGCCTGTGGTAGCTGCGCGCTTGGGGTTGCTTGGTTTACTCGCCATTTAGCTCGCAGTCTCAATGCCTTAGAGGTTGGTTTGCTCAACTTTAACGACAATGACTTTAGCGTGAGCATTCCGGCAAATGGGGAGGGACAGCTGAAAGCATTGGCGGAATTATTCAATGATTCGGCGGCTAAGCTGCGCCAAGAGCGGCAATATATTTACCAGCGGGAACTGCTGCTGGATAAGGTGATTCAAAGTTCTCCGAATGTGATGCTGCTGTTTAACGATCACCAAAAACTCATGTATGCCAACGATGCGGCGCGGCATCTTTTTCATATCAAAGGCAAGATGGAAGGCTTGAGCCTCGACGAGCTGCTTCAAGACTTACCCGAAGCGCTTGCCTTGGCCCTTAAGCAAGAAAAGAGCGGTCTGTTTACCATGGGTGAGGATGATACTGAGACTTGGTATCTGAGCCGTGGCCAGTTTTTACTGAATAACCAACAGCATAATTTAATTTTGCTCAAGCAGATGACCCGAGAACTCAATCGTCAGGAAGTGGCGGTATGGAAGAAGGTGATCCGCATTATCAGCCATGAGTTGAATAACTCTGTCGCGCCCATCGCCTCCATGGTGAACTCGGGGCGTTTACTCACGAAAGATCTCGATAATCCCAAGCTTAAGCTGATATTCGACACCATAGAGAGTCGAACGAATCACTTGAGCCAGTTTATTTTCAATTATGCGCGCTTTGCTAAACTGCCTTTACCGCAGCGACGTGATGTGCCGTGGCAGCAGCTTATCGAACATTTAACCCAACATTATCCTTTTACCTTAGCCAATGAGTTACCCGCTGAGATGGGCTATTTCGACCAAGGGCAAATGGAGCAGGTCCTGCTGAATTTACTGAAAAATGCCCATGAATCAGGTTCCAATCCCGATGAAGTCACGCTCTCGATTCGCCACCAAACCATGGTGGATGGGGCGGGCTTTAGTATCAAAATCGAGGATCGCGGCAGCGGTATGTCCGAGGAAGTGTTAGAGCAAGCCCTATTGCCCTTTTACTCGACTAAACAATCGGGCACGGGTTTAGGTCTGCCACTTTGCCGTGAAATTATCGAAGCCCACGATGGCAGCATTAGCATGCATAATCGCAGCGACGGCGGCCTATCGGTACATTTGTGGCTGCCGCAATAAACCGCGTTTAAGTGTGTATCAAGAGGTTTCACTCCTCAGCCGAATGTATTACCCAAATGGGCTATTTTGCGGTTTTTACCTTAGCTTTTCGGGCTAATTTGCCTCTCCCTCTAATGACGAAAGATCGGCTGTCCTGTTACCCTGCGTAAGCGAAAATGTTGACTAAGGGCTTGTCCTTGGTTCGGCTTTGGATATCGCGCAATGGGTGGCTTTCATCAACAGGGAGAGGAAAATGAGATCGTTAAAAAAGCGGTTGTTCGTCTGCATCTTGTGTCCCTTGCTGTTTGTCAGTTCCCCCAGTGTTTTGGCCGATGATGACATTGAAATCAGTGGATTAGTCATAGACAGAACCTTAACCCGCTTTGGTAAGGATTTTGGCTTTTACTATTCAAGTTATTGGCGCGAATTGCCCTTTACCCAAGGCTTTAACGTGACCCTGTATGAAACCGTGTTTCCGCAGGCGGGCACGGTTTTAACCTTGGAGGTCAACGGTACGCGCATCTATACCACGCACTTTGGTCGCCGCGCCAATCCGATTAAGGAAAGCGCAGAGCAGGCCATATTGCTGACCATTGATTACTTAGCTCAGGTTCGAGCCAATGCCATTACGGGTGATTTTTCAGGAAAAACGGACGACTTTTAGGATAATAATAATGACTTACAGGACGTTACTCTCTCTTGCCGTGCTCTGCATGGCATGCACAAGCCAAGCAACCGAATTAATCTATACCCCTGTGAATCCCAGCTTTGGCGGTAATCCGCTCAATGGCGCCTTTCTGCTGAATAAAGCGCAGGCTCAAAACGATAACAAAGCCAGCTCGACCGAGAAGGACTTTGTTACCCGCTTTAAGGAATCCTTAGAACGCAACATCATCAACTCTATCACCCGTGGCGTGGCCGATGGGGAAATCACCGATGGCGTGTACGATACCGGTGATTTTCGTATTGAAGTGGCTTCCACTGGCACAGGGGTGATGCTGACCATCACTAATATCGAAACCGGTGAAGTGACAGTGATTGAAATGCCAACCTTCGGAGGCGGAAACTAATGACTCGTTTCATCTTTATCGCCCTGATGCTGCTGAGTATGTCAGCCTGTAGTTTGATCCCAAAGCCTGACTTAAATATCACGCCCGCACAGGTGAATCCCGTGAGTGAGGTGATGAAGGGATTACAGAGTCAGCCTGGGCCTAAGTTTCCTATCCCTGTGGCCGTGTATTCATTTCGCGACCAAACGGGCCAGTATAAGCCTCAGGCAAACGTGAGTTCCTTCTCCACGGCGGTCACGCAAGGGGCAACTTCTATGTTGATGCAAACCTTGCTCGACTCGAAATGGTTTACCCCCGTCGAGCGTGAGGGCCTGCAAAATTTACTGACCGAGCGCAAAATCAGCAACAAACAAAATGGCACTAAGGGCGATGATATTCCGGTGTTATCGACGGCGAGATTGCTATTAGAAGGTGGCATTATCAGCTACGAGACCAACACCAGCACCGGCGGCACAGGGGTGGAATACTATGGCATCGGCGCCTCGGAAATGTACCGTGAGGATTTAGTCACTATCTATCTGCGCGCGGTCGATGTGCACACGGGGAAAGTGATGATGTCTGTATCTACGAGTAAAAGGGTACTTTCGCAGGAAATGCGTGCAGGCCTGTTCCGCTATACCAGTTTGAATCGTTTGGCCGAGGCGGAAGTCGGTTTTACCACTAACGAACCCGTGCAGTTTTGCGTGCTGCAGGCCATCGAACTCGCGGTCGCCGAGTTGATTGATAAGGGCATTAAGCAAGGTTATTGGAGTCAGGCTCAGGTGACACAACCCGCAGAAAGACAGCAGGAGTTGAGCCAAGGTTAATTCCCATTGCGATAACAAGCACCGAGCCAGCGACATGTCTGGCTCGGTTTTTTTATGGTTAATCGGACTGTAACGCCTTCCAAAACAGCGCAAAGCTGGCATCGCGGTAATGCTTATCTTTGCCTAATTCTGGATTATCGATAAAAAAGCGCGTGGCGGCCAAGTATTGGCCGTGACAGTTTTCAAGCATCAAATCAACGGGATAGTGAGCAATCAACCCCATCAGTTGTCCCTGTTTTATCAATTGCGCGATAAACCCTAGGATGCTGTTCATCGCCTGCTCGCGAATATGCACTGCTATCTGCGGCGACATAGAATACTGCTGGAAAAACAATTGTTTGACTGGGTTTTCAATCGACCAATCGATCGCACTCTGCCAAAGCGTTTCGGCATTATGTTTAAGATCTTGCCCCTCACCGACCTTTAACAACAAGGCATCGGCAAATTCTTGCTTGATGGTAAGAAACAGGCTTTCCATCAATGCTTCCTTGGTCGGAAAATGATGGAACAGAGTGCCCGTGGCGACGCCCGCCTGCTTGGCTATCGATGCGGTCGAGGTGCCATGAAATCCTTGGTCGACAAATAAGCGTAAGGCGGTTTCCAAAATGGCCTGACGTTTATCTGTCATGGGTTTAGTGTCTGTATCTGTTGGTAATAAGCTCGGCATAACCCCTCCTAAGCGCTCCGATTAGCGTAAAAACAGCTTCATCAACATGCGTTGGATAAAAGTACCATAGGGAGGGTGGACAAATTTACCCGTGTTGAAGCGACCACGGCTGAGCACGGTTTTAGCGTGGCTAAAGGTGAGGAATCCTTCCTTGCCGTGGTAATGGCCCATTCCCGATGGACCTATACCGCCAAAGGGGGCATCATCGGCCGCCACATGGAACACGGTTTCGTTGATGCACACACCGCCGGAATGGGTTTGCTTGAGGATTTTTTGTTGGCTCGCTTCATCAAAGCTCATCACATACAGGGCTAAGGGGCGGGCGCGATGGTTCACGTAGCTAATGGCCTCATCTAGGCTGTCATAACCAATCACTGGCAGCAGTGGGCCGAAGATTTCCTCTTGCATGAGTAGCATATCTTCAGTGGTGTCGGTAATGAGCTGAGTAGCGAGTTTACGATGCTGGCTATCAATCACGTCATTCGAGGCGGGGATCACCTTAGCCCCTTTAGCCTTGGCATCCTCAAGCACGGTTTGCAGGCGCTCAAACTGGCGGGCGTTAATGATGCTGCCGTAATCTTTGTTGTGGGTAATGGCGCCATACATGGCCTGGAATTTCGTCTGATAGGCTTGGATAAACTCTGCCACTTTCGCCTTAGGACAAAGCACATAGTCAGGTGCTACACAGATTTGTCCAGCATTCAAACACTTACCATAAATCATTCGTTCTACTGCTATCTCAAGTGGCATATCGGGGGCGATAATCACTGGCGACTTACCGCCCAGCTCGAGAGTCACTGGCGTGAGATTATTGGCGGCGGCGCGCATCACATGGCGACCGACTGTGGTTGAGCCTGTGAACAGCAAATGATCGAAGGGCAGGGCTGAAAACTGCGCCGCGACATCGGCTTCCCCTTCGACCACGGCAACATGGGATTCTTCAAACACTTCGGCAAGCAATTGCTTAATGACGCTATTGGTTGCCGGGGTAAATTCCGAGAGTTTGAGCATAGCATGGTTGCCAGCGGCGATGGCCGTGACTAAGGGACCGATGGAGAGCATGACGGGAAAGTTCCACGGCACGATTATCCCAATAACCCCAAGCGGTTGATAATGCACTTTCACTTGGGCGGGGGCGAGTAAGATACCCGCATGACGGCGGCTTGGCTTGAGCCATTTCTTCAGGTTTTTCAGGCTGTAATTGATGTTATTGACCACGGGCATAATGTCGGAAATCAAGCTGTCGTCGACCGATCTGTGGCCATAGTCCTGTGACAGCGCCTCGACGAGCGGCTGTTGGAATTTCAGCAAGGCGGCTTTAAGGCGGATTAAGCGTTCTTTACGGATAGCGTAATCGGGATTAGGTGCGGCCAAGTAACTTGCACGTTGGCGTTGGAGTAACTCGGTGAGTGGCGAGATTTTTGCTGGGTCTGTTGCCATATTCATAGTGATTCCTCGGATGCAAGTCTTGAGCTGATGACGTTATTTGTGGCGTATAAAAATAAACCGACTGATTAGTCGGTTCATCCTAGCGAACAGCGTGAGCATACGCAAGTGTTCTGGTGCATTTATGAGCAAGATCACGGCCTGTTATGGGCTTAACTTCTACACTTAAAAGGTAGTTTGTTAGACAAGGAGTGGGTATGACTTTGTTAAAGCATGGTATTTCAGTTGGCATTGAGCGTTATGGTGACGATGATTTTTTTGTTGCCTTTAAAGCGATTGGCACCTTAACCCATCATGACTATGAGGTGATGGTGCCCGTGCTCGAAGCCGCGTTAGCTGGGGTAAAAGATCCCGATATTTATGCCTTAGTCGATGTTACTGAGCTCGATGGTTGGGAACTTCAAGCCGCTTGGGACGATCTAAAACTAGGGGTTAAGCATGTTCGCCACTTTGAGCGGATTGCCATAGTTGGTAAAACGACGCTACAGGAGGTGATGGCAAAACTGGCAAACTGGTTTACTCCGGCAGAGGTTAAGTTTTTTGTCGATAAGCTGGATGCTATTACTTGGCTCAAAGATGAGCTTCACGATGACTAGCCATTAAGGAGAACAGATTATGCGTTCAGGTCAAATACTCTGGCCCACCGATTTTTCGGAAACTGCGGCCCATGCGCTACGTTATGCTATTGAAATGGCAAATCTATACCATGTAGGGCTAAAGATTTTACACGTTGTTGAGCAACCCTTGGGTGACGAAAACTATATGATCTTAGCGATCACGCCAGAAGAGCTCGCTAAGAGTATGGAAGAAGCCGCCGCAACTAAGATGCAGGCTTTACTCGAGGGCCTTAAAACCGAATTACCTATCACGACTTTAATTCGCCGTGGCGATCCCGTCGATCAGATCCTCGAAGAGGCGAATGGCAAAGACGTGGGCATGGTGGTGATTGCCAGCCATGGCAGGACGGGGATCTCGCACTTTTTACATACCAATGTCGCCGAGGCCGTTGCCAATGGCGCCGCTTGCCCCGTACTGGTAGTAAAATAGCGTTTAATTCTGGCATAAGAGGGTGCTAAGGCGCCCTTTGTTTTTGATTGCTAAAGCATAATTAATTTTACGCCCTAGCTGCTTGTGCCGATTTACTGCTATAAAATACAGATTATCAGCAATGCGATTTGCCCCCAATATTGGGCGAAACAACAATCAGCGATGGATAAGATTATGCGTACTCAAGAAGTGTTATGCCCGACGGACTTTTCGGCGACTGCCGCCCATGCTCTTAAATATGCGGTTGAAATGGCGAATCTTTATCAGGTGGATATCCGCTTGTTACATGTCGTTAGCCCCGCACGAAGCGCCCATTTTTACGGTGTAGCAGTGGAGACTCCTGCGGCATTGGAGCAAAAGCTGGCGGAATTTGTCGAGCAAAAAATGCAGAGCCTACAGCAGGAGATGCAGCAGGGATTAAAACCTGGCCTGAATATCAAATGCATTGTTCGCCACGGCGATGCGAGCGAAGAAATCCTCGCTGAAGCCGCCGATGTAGGTATGGTGGTTCTCGCTAGTCACGGTAGCAGCGGCTTGGCTGATTTTTTAAAACCCCATGTGAGCCAAGATGTGGTGAGACTGGCAAAATGCCCAGTATTAGTGGTTAAGTAAAAACTAGAGCGGATCATGCTTTAACACTGTGTGTTCGAGCAGGGTATTTGAGGCCTCAGCATCGTTGTCGAGGGAAACTAGATGTTGATATTTTTCCTGTAGCGCGTTGAATGTCCCATCCTCGGTGATCTGCTTCAATCCCAGATTAAAGTCATTACGAATGCGTTCATTTAAGAAGGCAAATTTATATTCCGTTGGTGGGAAAATGCGATTGCAAATAGCCACTTGCTTGATTTCCGCCTCGGTCAGTTTTCCCTCGATAAATGCCTGCTTGAGATAGTATTTAAAAATATTCTTATCCATTACCACCACATCGGCCCTGTGTTTCATCAACATATAGACCTGTTGTATTTGCCTTGCCTGTTCTTGGTAGCCGCTGTTGGCTTTTGCCATCAGGCTAAATTCCTCGCCAAGCAACACTGAGGCCCGTTGGAAGGCGACTACCTTTTTATTGGCGAGGTCTTGAACACTGTTGATAGCGAACTTATGTTCATCGAGGCTGATGGCACAGTTTTGAAAACTGATGACGATATCGGAGTAGAATGCATGATCCACCATGCCTTCTTTGATGTTGATTATGCCGTCGAGTTTCCTTTTTCGGAGTTCATGGAAAGTACGCGCCAAGGGGAAATAATGAATACTGACACTGTGCCCCTTAACGGCGAGGGCTTTGTAGAGTAATTCAAGCTCTAAACCGCTATTGGTCTCTCGAATCACATAGGGAGGGATTGACACACTGACCCCTATTTTTAGCTCATCAGCTTTGCTTGTTAGGGGATGAAATAGGGCAATTAGCCCCATTAGCGGGTAGCGAAGATGGCAAAATTTAGCATAAGCCGAAGCAAGATTAACCTGTCTCATCACTTATCAATACCTCTTAGTGAGTCACAAACCAGTTTTGGCCGCTCCATGACCTACTGCAATAAGTGTAGTTTGCTAATTTATAGTCTTGTTTAATTTATTTAGCAAAGGCGCAAATAGCCCTTAAAAAGAGGACCCCGGCTGGGTTAAAAAGGCGAGTTCATCGGTGGTGGATTCTCTGCCTAATATCTTGTTTCGATGAGGATAACGGCCAAATCTGTCAATGATGGCTTTGTGCCTAAGCTCAAATTCTAAATTGGCGATTGCCGCCTCTCGATTAAATAACTTTTCGGCGACCTGATGAATGACGGCCGACTCGCTATGCATGTAAGGCATAAATAAAAAGGGCACCTGTTTTGGCTTAAGTGCTTGGTCAACCTGCTGGGCGACGGCCTCTTGGGCAAGGACGAGCGCGATAGTATCGGCCTCAAAGGCGGCGGGCGTGTCGCGATAGATATTTCGGGAGAATTGATCCAGCACTATGATTTCGGCTAACCGTCCCTGAGGGGTGACGCGCCAATCGGCAAGCTCGCCCCGCTTGGCTTGTTTAAGCAAGTCTTCAAAACGGGACTGGATAAGGGCGTCAAACTCACGGTCTTTAATCCACCAAGATTTAGGTGAGATTTCCTCAAACCAGAAATGCAGCACTTGCTCCGCAGTAATAATGTGGCTCATCGCTTGCTCCCATCGATTGACTCCTTTTAGAAATAACAGCGATGAGGGGATAAACACAAGTCAATGATGCAAAATTGTTCAATATTGGTGGGTGTAGCGCTGTAAACTCTGCATAATAATTTGCGCTGAGGCTATTTCTTATTCACTGAATATCAAGTAGTTTTATTGTCTCTTGGTTAATTTTTGGATCGTTCCTCTATGCCCCTAGAAGTTGCAGCCACTCAATCGATGTCGAAACAGCATAAGGCATTTTTGCGTAAGCTATATTTAGCGCATTTAATGGATGATGAACGACACAACCTTTTATCACTCAATAAGTTAACTGGAATGCCGCGGCGCACGCTGCAGGATTCTATCGCCGCATTTGAAGATATTGGCATTCGAGTCGAGTTTGTGCAGGACGGCAGTCGTAACAATGCGGGTTATTATCGTATCGTTACTTGGGGGCCCATCAGCAGCGCCTGGGTTGATACCCATGTCGATGAAATTGCGGCAATTATTGGTGTTAATGCCTCGAGCGAAACCTTGGCGTGAAAGAGCGCGGATTTTGGTTCGACACTGAGGCTAAGTTAACTCAACGAGCCGTTTTACCGCCCTTAGCGCAGGATATCAGCGCCGATGTTGCCATTATCGGTGCGGGGTATTCCGGACTTTGGACGGCCTATTATCTAAAACAATACCAGCCAAATCTGTCAGTGGTTATCCTTGAGGCCGAATGCATAGGCCAAGGTGCATCCGGTCGAAATGGCGGTTGGTTGATGGGCTGTTTCAGTGGCGATGTCGCCTATCTCAATCGGCTCGAGGGCGAGCAGCGCCTTAGCGCTAAAGCCATTATTCAAGCAACTATTTCTGAAGTGGCAACAGTTTGCGCCAAGCATCATATCGACTGTGATTTACACCACGGCGGTAACCTGCGGGTGGCGGCGCGTTATCCCGAGCAATTAGTCAATATTAAAGCCGAATTAGCGCAGTGGCGCGCAGAAGGTTTTGGTGAAGAAGATATTCGTTGGCTGGATAAGACTGATCTCGATAAGCAAGTGTCTATGGCCGAGGGCCAAGCGGCACTTTTTACTCCCCATTGCGCGCGAATACATCCGGCGAAACTCGTCTGTGGTTTGGCTGACTTGGTGCAAGGCTTAGGGGTGAAGATCTACGAGCACACCCCAGTAAATCACATGGCGCATCTTGGTGATGCACAAACCCTATTGCAAACACCAAAGGGACGAGTTCGTGCGGCGATTGTGGTGCCCGCAGTGGAAGGTTATCTGCGTCAGCTCAGTGGACTGGGGCGATTTACCTTACCCGTGCAGAGTCTACTTATCGCCACCGAGCCGTTAACGGATGCCACATGGGATGCAATTGGCTTAGCCAATCGCGCGACCTTTAGTGATGCCAGCCGCATAGTGACTTATGGCCAGCGTAGCCCTGATAATCGGCTGATATTTGGTGCCCGTGGCGGCTATGGCTTTGGCGCAAAAATACGCACCGAATTTGGTTTTGACCCTAAACTGTTTAATGGGAAATTTCCTGCAAATCAAAGCCCACCTCAGCGTGCCTTCGAGGGCGAATTTGGCTTTCGTTATCAATTATTATTGGCGTTATTTCCACAACTTAAGGGCGTGCAAATTACCCATGGTTGGGGCGGAACGTTAGCCTTGGCGAGGCGTTTTGCTCCCCATGCCATTTTTGATAAGAGCCTGGGTTTAGGTCTGATTGGCGGCTATGGTGGGGAAGGTGTCGGGGCGGCAAATCTATTTGCCCGCACGCTGGTGGACCTGATATTAGGGCGTGATACACAGCTTGTGTCTATGCCTTGGGCGTTTGATGCTCCAGTCCAACAGGTATTAGCACCCTGGGAGCGCGAGCCTTTACCTTGGCTCGCATACCATGGCATGAATAAGATTTTTGCGTGGGAAGATAGGCTCTACAGTCAGCCAAAGAGTGCGGCTTGGCAAAAAGGCTTAGCTAAGCGGATCGCGAATCGATTAGAAGGCTTAATGAGTTAATCTACTTATAAACCAGTGAGTTAATCTGGCCATTACCGATTTATTTTTATTCACAGACGATAACTACTTTGATGATCCGATTATGTTAACCGAACAGTTTTTTCTACAGGGCCGCTTTAAGCTGGAGACCATTCCCCATGAAATGCGCATGTCCCATTGGGTATATGCGCCGAGAGTAACCGACACGCAAAGCGGGCAAGTGCTGCTCGACCTTGTCGGCCAATGCTGGGATTGTCAGTCTGCCATTGAGCGGGACAATACGCTTTGTCTAACACTCGATGGCTACCCCGACAGAGCCAACTGGCTCGAGTTGGCCTTTTTACCCGAGACGGGGCGAGTCCAGCTAAAGGCTGGCAATATCAATGCTAAGGCGCTAATTGCACAAGCGTTTTTGCCTCAGGAGCTGACTAGCTACCTTGATAGGTTACGCGCGAATATCCTCAGTTAAAGGAAGATATAAGCCCCAAAGCCCAGCCAACTGAGGAGTAACAAGGCGATGGCTGCCCAAGCAACAGGAGTAAATTGAGTCTGCGGCAGCGAAAAATCTTCGCCGTCATCCATCTCGTCGGCCGCGCTGGCTTGTTGGTTTCTAGCTCTTAGCTGTTGTTTTCTTAGTTTATCGCGCTCACGGGCCTTGGCTTTTTGGCGTTTTTTGTATTCGGCAATGCCTTTTTCAATCCCCTGCGCGATAAGCTTAGTCTGTTCCTTCGTTTGCCCCGGTTTTTGCGTGGCTTTGGCAATGCTTAAGGCGTCTTGCTGTGTCTCTGTGGAAATCGTGGTTTTCATCTGCTCAATGTCATGGCGATATCGATTGGCCCGATTATACCCTCAACTTTAAGTGAAAAAGCTTAGCGAGTTTGATTTCGGATTAAAAAATCAATGGATAACCGCCCTGTGGTGCAGGAATAAACTCAGGTTCATAATCCCACACCTGCCGAATTATCTCGGCCGATAAAGCTTCCTTTGCCGAGCCTTCACTGACGATTTCACCCTGCTTGAGGACGATAACTCTATCGCTGTAACGGGCGGCCTGATTGAGATCGTGTAGTACCACAATCACTGTGTAGGCGTGCTTGTGGGCGAGATTTTTTGCCAGCGCTAATACCTTGTGTTGCTGCGCCAGATCCAGTGCCGAGGTAGGTTCATCGAGCAGTAAAATCGGCGGGAAAGGAGATTGGCTCAACTGAGTTAATACCCGCGCCAGTTGCACCCTTTGTTTTTCGCCGCCCGAAAGGGTGGGGTAACTACGCTGTGCCAAGTGCAATATCTCCACCTCAGTGAGCCATTTGGTCACGAGATTCTGTCCCGCCTGTTGGCTCAGCGTGAGCGGATACAGGCCCATGGCGACCACTTCATTCACCTTAAAGGGAAAGGTTAAACTCGCGTGCTGTGGTAGCACCGCGAGCGATTTTGCCAGTTCAGCCCTTGGCCAATCAACAAGCGGGCTGTGTCCAAGCCGGATGCTGCCGCGCGCGGCGGGGATCTCTTGGCACAGTGCCTTTAACAGTGTGGACTTACCCGCGCCATTCGGCCCTAAAAGTGCGGTGACACTGCCCGGTTGAAATTGCACACAAATGTCTTTTAACACCGCCTTATCGCCGATAGCGTAGCTGAGTCTATCAACGCTTAATTGGGTACGTTCAAAATGTTGTTTAGCGACGGGCGCAGCCGATAAGCTCATAGCCATGGAGTTCTCGCTTAGATTAATTTGCTGCGTTGTTGCAGGAGTAAAAAGATAAAGAATGGTGCGCCAATGAGCGCTGTCACTAAGCCAACGGGGAGTTCCGCAGGGGGTAAAAAGGCGCGCGCGCCAATATCGGCAAGTGCCAACAAGGCGGCACCTAACAGAGCGCTCATGGGGAGGAGACGTTGATGATCTGGCCCCAGCAACATACGCACTAAATGGGGTACCACTAAGCCAATAAAACCGATAATGCCCGTTGCCGCAACACTGACGCCGACCCCTAAGGCGCAGAGCAGTATGAGTCTCAGCTTGAGTGAATCAACATCAATCCCTAAATGCCTAGCCTCGGCTTCACCGAGTAGCAGGGCATTAAGCGCCTTAGCATCACGATTAAATTGCCAGCTGAGCAGTGCCAGCACGACTAAACACAAGCCCACATATTGCCATTGTGCGCCGGCAATACTGCCCATTTGCCACAGGGTTAAGTCCCTGAGCGCCATATCATTGGCTAAATAGGTGAGCACACCAATCCCAGCTCCGGCGAGCGCGGCAACGGCGACACCTGATAAGAGCAATAACACGACCGATGTGCCTAAAGCGCTGCTGGCAAGACGATAGACGATAAGAGTAGTGATTAAACCAGAGGCAAAAGCACTGACAGAAATCATGACCGATTCGGCGTGGGGGAATAGCACTATGCAGATGGCCGCACCTAATGCCGCGCCGGATGACACGCCAATAATCCCTGGATCCGCCAAGGGGTTACGAAACAACCCCTGCATCACCGCACCGCATTGGGCCAACATAGCCCCAACGGCAAGGGCGAGTAAGGTGCGAGGTAAGCGGACATTGCTGACAACCAGTTGCTCGTGGGGCGCGAGATTGCCAATATTTTGTTCCGTGGCCCAATTAAATACCGCGCTGAGGGAGTCGATAAGGCTGATATTCACTGGCCCAACACTGACGGAAAGCAAGCTGCTGAGGAGTAGCAGCATTGCCATGGTGGGCCATAGCCAGCGAGGTTGTAACATACTCATCAGCTCTAACATTATTGATCTTGCTTGAGCAAAGTGGCGGCCAAGTCTTCAGCCGCTCCGATAGCGCTAATGCCTAATCCGCCGAGTAAGGCTTGCGGCGCAAGGGTTTGGATATGGCCATTTTTGCCTGCGGGAGTATGGGCGAGTAATGGCATTTCCTTTAACAGTGCTTGCGCGGTTTGTTCATCCGTTTGTGGATCGCTTTGCTCGCTGCGCTTAGAGAGTAAAATCACATCGGGCTGGAGTGAGAGTATGCCCTCTTGGGATAGACTCTTGTAACCTTCAAAGTCGGCAATATTTTTCGCCCCCGCGAGCGCGATAATGGTATCGGCCGCAGTGCCTTTACCGCCGACGCGGGCGCCGCGTCCTTCCTGTAATAACATAAACAGGATTTTCGGCTGGGTCTGCTGTTGGCTCAATTGCTGTTGCTGTTTATTTAGTCCTTCAAGTTTTTGATGTAAATCTTGTTTTAACTGTGTTGCTTGGTCTGTGCGTTTTAGTAGCTGAGCGAGGGTATCAATATTGGTCATCAGCTGTTTCTCATCGGCACTGGAGGGTAACTTCACCACCTCAATCTTGGCCTGTTTGAGCACATTGAGCGTGGTTTCTGGCCCCATCACCTCAGAGCCGATAACTAGAGTTGGTGACAACGCCATAATGCCCTCGGCCGACAGCATTCTGTGATACCCCAATTTGGCAATCGATGCCAAGTGCTCGGGAAGGTAGCTGGTCGAATCCACCGCAACCAGCTCGTCGGCGGCATCGAGGGCAAGCACCAACTCTGTCACTCCAGCGCCCGCACTAACCAGTTTTATCTCCTGTGATAAGGCATTGGTCGAGAACAAGGCTGCGAACGTTGAGAGGGTGAGCGCTTGGAAAAATAGCCGCCACTGATTGACTGATTGATTGGCATGACGATTGGCTTTAAACAACATGGGTAAACTCCTACTTCATCTGTGTGCAAGGCAGACAAAAAGTACTGCCAAGGTAAATAGTTTCGAAAATGTTCAGCTTTAACCTAAGCGATTAATGCTCCATCAAAATTTGCGTCTGGCTGATGGCATTGCCCTGTAAGAGCGCTAACAGCTGCATTAAAGGTTCTACCGGCGCGGCTTTATCTGCGGCGATAATGATACTGGCCTGAGGATGGTGTTTTAGCTGTTCTTCAAATGCCAAACTGAAGGCGCTTAAGTCGGAATAGGTCTCACCGTTTAGCGCCCAGTGGGGAGCGCTTGCCATAATATTGATGGCGATGGATTGTTTCGGTTCGACGGCCGAGATCGCGCTGCTTGGGCTTTGCGGCACTTCCACGGGTAAACTCATCAAACGGCTATTGGCGGTGAGCAACAGAAACACTAAGACGATAAAAATAATGTCAATCAGTGCCGTAAGATCGATACTCGGCAGGGGTTCTAAGGCCGAGATCCCCGCTTGAGGTAATGAGGCTCTATCGGCACTGATCATGGCTGTGACTCAAGTTGAGTGTTAGATGCGGGTTTAGCGCGATTAACGTCGGCAAAAGCCTGATAGTGATTCTGCTCGAGGGCGATATGTTCAACCCCAGATAGCCACAAATTGAGCTGATTCAGCACATGACTTACTTTTACGCACTGACTATGGGCCCAGATCCCAAACAAATGGGCGGCGGTAATGGTCGGCACCGCAATAATCAGGCCCGCTGCCGTGGTGTTCATCGCCAGTCCAAGCCCTGCACTGAGCTGTGCTGGTGTGACTGGGCCTTGTGATTGCCCTAACTGGGCAAACATTTCAATCAGCCCCAGTACCGTCCCCAATAAACCGAGCAATGGGCTAATAATCCCAATCACTTGCAGTAACTTGAGACCCGCTTGTAAGTCCCTTTGCTGTTTGTTCAGCCACAGACTCAGTAATTCTTCTCTGAGCTGCTTCGGCTTATCAGCTTGTTTTAGCAGTAAATTGGCGCCTCTTGTCAGTAAGTCCTGCTGACGGCTGGTGCTATCGATAAGCGCTTGAATGGTTTCACTGCTGGCCTTGGCATCGGATTGACGTAGCGCTTTCACCCAAGCCTGTTTTTTGGGGGACATAGATGCAAAGGATTGCTGTAAAAACAAAGCACTACGTTCGAGACAAATCATTAACGCGAGAAAGGCGCAGATAAGTAGCGGCCAAGTCAGGGCGCCGAGTTGAGCCTGTAGGGTGGAAAAGTCAGTCATGGGCAATTGAGCCTCTTAGGTCAAATTCGTTATCTAATAATGGGTTATCAAGCTATCAGCGATAACTGGAATGCTGCGGCTAGGGACGTTCAATTTAAGGCGAAGCGAATAGGTACTTTCACCTTGTAATGGCTGGCCAGTTTGTTGGTGGGAGCTTGAAATTCCCAGGTCTCAACCGCCTCTAATGCCGCTTGATCTAGCAGCCCAACGCCTGAGCTTTTCACTAAGGTGAGGGCGAGCTGTTGTCCAAATTCGTTAAACATCACTTCTACCGTCGCTGTGCCTTCAAGCCCTTTTTTACGTGCCATGCGTGGATAGGTGGGTTGCGGCGGTTTACTGGCAAAAGTTGGCGTCGCCAGTTCAATAATCTCGGGGGTGGCGTTGCTGCTCTCGCTGGCACTGGTGGACGTCATATTGGTGTTGTTAATGGCGGCATTATCTTGAGCCTTGATTTCTGCCATTTGCGACAACACTCGATCAGAATGTTTTGAAATCTGTTCAGTTTCTTTTCGATGCTGAGTATTAGCGGCCATAAGCGGCATAGCCGTTGTCGGATCAGCTTTCGAAGATGTGTTTGGCGCAGGCTTGTTCTTTCCATCAGATTGAACCGTTCGCGGCTTAGCTGTGGTTGGTGCGGGTGCTTGCCTTTCCATTTCTGCTGTTAGCGTTTCAGTTGGTTTTGGCGCCGTTTGGGGCTTACTGGTTTTAGACGAGCTGGTATGAGGCACATTTGTGGAGGTTGTATCCACGGGAGCGATATTCGCTGGCGTACTTTTTACTGCAGATATGGCCGCTAATTTTTCTGCTGCACGAGGTGCTGCAAAGCTTAAGGTAACCGCTTTATTTGCTTCATTGAATGCGGCCATTTGAGTCGATTCATTGAGGCTACTTGGTAATGGCATAGCAGGCTGCGATGCAATCACACCCGTTTGGATTGCAACGGTTAATGCGCCAAAAACCAGATATCGTTTCGGTGTCACAGTACGCCTTCCAAGTTCAAAAAACAGTCTCTCATCAATCAATGCTAATTAAGATACATAAATACAATTGAGATCGCAAATGATAATGATTTCTATTTGATCAATTTTCCAATCTCAGTTAGAGTGCCAGCAATTACGAAAATGGATGCTCGAAAATGCAGCAGTTCGACCTAGGTTGACGGACTAACCACAAATGGTCGATTCGAATTCTAATCGATTAATATTATTGATGATTTGAGGATGTAACCATGAAAAAGAAGCCGTTAGTTATCGCCGTTGCGATCGCATTAACGACTACGGCGCTAAGTTTTACGTTAGCGGCTGAAGAAGGTGTAACTGCACAGCAAAAGGAAAAAAAGCCGGGAGTAGTCGAGACTGAGTTTGACGAAGTTTTAGTAAGCGCGACACGCTTGAGTGAAAAAGTCTCCCAAACGAGCCGCAGTGTCGCCGTTGTGAGTGAAGAACAGCTCAATGTGGCTCAGGCATCATCGGTTGCTGAAGCATTAAAAAATGAAGCTAACATCACTTTAACCAATGGGCCGAGAGCGACGTCTCAAGGGGTTGAGATCCGTGGCTTAAGCGGCGATCGCGTATTACAAACCATTGATGGCGCAAGACAGAATACCAGTTCAGGTCACCGTGGTTCTTACTTTATGGATCCTGAATTACTCAAATCAATTGAGGTGATTCGCGGTCCTGCCAGTAGTCTCTGGGGAAGTGGTGCCATCGGTGGTGTGGTGGCGCAGAATACTAAATCGGCTCAAGACTTCTTGGCCCCTAACGAAACCTTCGGTGGCTATCTAAAGCAAGGCTATGACACCAATGGCGATCGCACTAAAACCAGCACTGCCGTGTATGGCCAACAAGATACTATTGATTGGTTAATCAATGGATCTTACTTCGACTCCAATAATATCAATACGGGGAATGACGAAACTTTAGCAAATAGTGCTTCTTTGGGGAGCAACGGTTTGGCTAAGTTTGGATGGCAAGCCGATGAGGATTCACGCTTAGAGTTATCGGCAAGAGTTGGCAAGATTAATGAACTGGTGCCGAGTAATCCTTCCGCCGCGGTGAGCAGTTCGGTGCCTTTAGTGCGTCGTAAAACGGACGATCAAAACGTCACCCTTAATTACAGCTTGGCGCCGGCAAATAATCCGTATTTGGACGCCAAAGCCCAAGTCTATTGGAATAGCACGGATTATGACGAAGACAGGGTGACCAAAGGTCAATTCGATAGCACCGAATACCGCACCATCGGGATTAATCTCAACAACAGTTCGCAGTTGGGTAACACTAAGTTGACCTATGGTGTCGATGGTTATCGCGATACCCTTAAAACCGTTAGAGACGACAAAGGCCAAGTGGGGCAACGCCCAGGGGATATTGATGGTGAGACCACAGTGTGGGGTGCCTTTACCCGTGCCGATATTCAATTAACGCAAACCGTTAATCTCGACGCCGCCTTACGTTATGACAGCTTCAAAAACGAGAGTCACAATCTCAATGCCTCTGCGGATGACAATGAGTTATCGCCTTCGCTGGGTTTGAGTTGGCAGGCTCAGCCGTGGCTAACCTTAAGTGCCCGTTACGATCAGGCTTTCCGTGCGCCGACGGTCGAGGAAATGTTTTCTACCGGAACCCATTATTGCATTCCGCCGATCCCCGGTTTTTTACCCCAAGGTCTGTGTAATACCTTTGCGACGAATCCCAACTTAAAGTCTGAAGTCGCCCGCAATAAAGAACTGAAAGCCGATTTTCGTTTCAACGACTTAGCTGGAGATGATGAGCTGGCTTTCACCGTAAACATCTTCCGTAACGATGTGGACGATTTTATCGTTCAGCAAGTCTCCAATCCGTTAATGGGGATCCCAGGATTTGAGCAAACGACCTCATGGAATAACGTGGAAGATGCGCAGTTAACTGGGTTTGAGCTCAGCGGCCGTTATCGCATTGGTCAGACACGGCTGGCGATGAATTACGGTCAGACTCGTGGTGAAGACCGAAAGACTGGCGACTATATCGAAGGTATGCCCGCCAATAAGTTTAACGTCGATCTTTCCCAAGGCATCATGGAAGGCGATATGAAACTCGGCACCCGAGTGACCTATGTCGCCAGCCAATCCAATACGCCCGAAGGTTATCGCGTGGCTAAGTATGACGACTACACCCTGTGGGATGTGTACCTCGCCTGGGAGCCAGCGATGGGGGCTATGTCTGGCCTGAGAGTCGATTTCGCCATTGAAAACATTGGTGACGAGAAATACCAACAGGCATGGCAGACCCTGTATCAACCTGGCCGCAATATGAAGTTGTCAGCACGTTACATGTTCTAGGCCCAGCTTTAGGAGACGCAAATGACACAGACAATCGACACAGAAATTGCTCACCCGAGCCATCAAATCGATGCCGACTCGCAGTCAATGTTAAGGCTGCGCTTTGTCAGCCAGCCCGATTTAATGCCTGCACAACTGGCGAGTGAATCAGGGATTGCCGAGCTTGATGTGGTCGCAGCACTGCCGCAAGCGCAGCGGGTGTTTTTACCTCTAACACAAATCGATGAACTGCTGCAGAGCTTGCCCGAGTGGGGACCTCTGACCACGATAGTGATGCTCTCGGGCAGTGTGTTTGAATTTAAAGGTGATTTCCCTCAAGGGAAATTTGCCCATGGTTACTACAACCTCTACAGCAAAGGCGATGGTCTTCATGGTCATCTCAAGCTGGATAACATGCGAGCTATCGCCTTAATCAGCAGACCGTTCAGGGGCAGCGAGAGCCATTCGATTAACTTTTTTGGCCCTCAAGGCGAGGTGGTATTCAAAGTTTATTTAGGACGAGATAAGCAAAGAGTGCTTTTTCCTGAGCAAGTTCGCCGTTTTAAAACGCTAGCGGGCACCTTTGCTACTCAATAGTCACCGACATAATTTATTAAGGTATCCAATATGAAGCCTGAAATCTCCGAGCAAGAACAACGTTTAAGGGACAAACTGTTACCCGAAATTGAGGCCTTTAAACAGCAGCGCCATACTTTGCAACTCGCCACAGTGGATGCGGATGGGCAACCCAATGCCAGTTACGCGCCATTTGCCTTAGCTGACGATGGTTTTTACATCTTAGTGAGTGACTTAGCCCGCCACGGCCACAACCTTAAACAGTCGACCAAAGTGTCTGTGATGCTGGTGGAGGATGAAGCCGAAGCTAAGTCGGTATTCGCCCGTAAACGCCTCACTTTCGATGCAATCGCTCAAGCGGTTGAGCGCGATACGCCCTCGTTTAGCAAAGGAGTCAGCCTGTTATCAAAACGCTTTGGCGACATGTCCGATAACCTCGCGGCACTGATGGACTTTAATCTGTATAAGTTAGCGCCCCATCAGGGATTGTATGTGAAAGGTTTTGGCCAAGCTTTTAGTCTGACGGGCAGTGAATTACTAGATGTTAACTGGAAGCGAGATGGTCACCATGGCACGCCTAAAGCGCCCGAAGATATGCAAGTAGCTTAAGCACTCGAGTCTTAAACATCAGTGTCTTGAAAGCTTGACCGACTCAAGGTAAAAGCATAAACCCGCTATCTAAGCGGGTTTATTGTTATATTCCTCAAGGCATTTTTACTTTTGCCATCAGCCTTTGCTATTGCTGGCTTTGCAGCGACGCCTTGCTAAAGTCACTTTGTTTATCCTTAGGGCTTTCGGGTATGCTTTGTTGATACTCGCATGTGCTAAGGTTGATGGGCAAAGGATATCAATAGTGAACAAACCGCTAACTGAGCCTACAGAATCGAGTACACTTCCCCCACGATCATTATCAGAGTCCACTATGCCTCACAACGCTGCTAATACCTCGATTCGCCAACGGGCGGTATTGCCCTGGATTTGGCAATTTCTTAAGCCCTATCGCCTGCGGGTGGTTGCGGCGATTGTATTTCTTTTGATTGGCTCCTTGGCCTGGCTATCCCTCGGGCAGGGCGTGCGGCTGATGGTGGACGAAGGTTTTATTAAGGATAACGCCCAGCGTCTCAATGAAATTATTCTGTTGGTACTGCTCATCACCGCCGTGAGTGGCACTGCGGTGTTTTGTCGTTTTTATTTGATGACTTGGCTCGGCGAGCGGGTCAGCGCCGATATAAGGCTAACGGTTTACAATCAACTGCTGAAGTTGTCTCCAGCCTTCTACGCCAAGGTGCGTACCGGTGAGGTGATTTCGCGCTTTACCGCCGACTCGACTCTGCTGCAAACCGTGGTCGGCTCGAGTCTGTCGATGGCGCTGCGCTCCGGCGTGACTGTGATCGGCGGGCTGGCGATGATGGGGATCACCAGCGTGAAGATGACGCTGCTGGTGCTACTGGCCGTGCCTTTGGTGCTGGGGCCTGTCGGTTTCTTTGGCCGAAAAGTGCGAACCTTAGCGCGGGAGAGTCAAGACAGGGTGGCGGATTTGGGGGCTTATGTGGATGAAACCTTACATGAAATCCACACAGTGCAAGCCTATGGTCATGAGGATAAAGACCGCAGTTTATTCAATGGTCGTGTCGAAGATGTGATGACCGCCGCCAGTGGCCGCATTCGTTACCGCGCCATGTTGATTTCCTCCGTGATGTTTTTAAGTATCGCCGCCATTGCATCTGTGACTTGGGTCGGCGCCCACGATGTGATGTCGGGAAAAATGACGGGCGGCGAACTGTCGGCCTTTATGTTTTATGCCGTGATGGTGGCAGGTGCCGTTGCAACCATTAGTGAAGTTGTCGGTGAGATCCAACGCGCCTCGGGCGCCGCCGAGCGCTTAATCGAACTGGCTGAAACTGAGGTCGATATTCCTGCGCCAGTGGTGCCTAAAACACTGCCCACGAAAGTGCGTGGCGAGCTGCAACTACAACAGCTGAATTTTCATTATCCCGAGCAAACTCAGTTAGTGCTCAGCGACTTAGAACTGACGATAACTGCGGGCGAGCGGGTGGCCTTGGTCGGGCCAAGTGGGGCCGGCAAGAGCACGCTATTTCAGTTATTGCAGCGGTTTTATGTACCGTCTTCGGGCAGCATTCATTTGGATGGGATTGATATTGCTGAGCTTTCACCAAAGGATTTACGGGCGCAGTTTGCGCTTGTGCCGCAGGATTCAGTGATTTTTGCTACTAGTGTGCTGGAAAATGTGCGCTATGGCCGCGTCGATGCCAGCGAGCAGGAGGTGATTGATGCCTGTATTGCGGCCCGTGCCCATGAGTTTATCAGCGAATTTAGTGAAGGTTATCAAACCTATTTGGGTGAGCGTGGCGTGCGCTTATCCGGTGGTCAAAAGCAGCGTATCGCGATTGCGAGAGCGATTCTTGCCGACAGGCCTATCTTGCTGCTCGATGAGGCGACCAGTGCGCTCGATGCCTTAAGCGAGCAAAAAGTAAAGCAGGCACTCGATGAATTGATGAAGGGGAAAACCACACTTATCATCGCCCATCGCCTTGCCACAGTGATCAATGCGGACCGAATTATCGTGTTCGATAAGGGACGTATCGTCGCCAGTGGTAAGCATCAAACCCTTTTACAAACCAATGCCTTATATCGTGAGTTTGCCAGTTTACAGCTGCTAACGGATGACGTGAGTGCGCTTAGTGAGTAAGGTTTGGATGGGAATGTCATGCAAATAAAACCCCAGAGTGTTGCTCTGGGGTTTTATTTTGGATTTAAGACTGCTCAAACATCGCTGATGTTTAGCTATGTTTAAGCCTGATGTTTCAGTTCTCGGCGCAGAATTTTACCCACGGTACTCTTAGGTAGCTGTGGCATAAACTCAATCAACTTGGGCAGCTTGTAGGCGGTGAGTTGCTCGCGGCAGAAGTTGATAATGGCGGTTTTCATTTGATCATGATCTTGGCTGTCATCTTTTAGCACAACAAAGGCTTTTACCGCTTCTCCTGAGTGTTCATCCCTTACGCCAACCACGGCACATTCAATGATATTTGGATGGCTGGCGAGCACGTTTTCGACCTCATTCGGATAGACGTTAAAGCCGGAGACAATAATCATATCCTTTTTGCGATCAACGATTTGATGGAATCCTTCCTCGTTCAAAATCGCAATATCCCCGGTTTTAAAGAAACCATCGGCAGTCATTACATTGGCCGTTTCTTGGGGATTATTCCAATAACCCAGCATCACTTGCGGGCCGCGGGCGGCGAGTTCGCCAGCTTCCCCTTGCGCGACTTCATTGCCGTTTTCATCTAGCAGTTTGACCTCAGTGCCGAGAACGGGCTTACCGATAGTGCCAATCTTCTGATATCCGGGAGCATTGAGTGAAATCACCGGTGAGGTTTCGGATAATCCATAACCTTCACTGATGGTATTGCCCGTAGTTTGTTGCCAGATATTAGCTGCGGCCGCGGTGAGTGCCGTACCACCCGAAATGGTGATTTTTAAATGACTGAAATCCAGCGCCTTAAATTCGGGCTGATGGCACAGGGCGACAAAGAGGGTGTTAAGCCCTGCAAAGCCGGTAAAAGGGTATTTAGCCAGTGTCTTGATTAAGCCACTAATATCACGGGGATTGGGGATTAATACCGAGCAACCACCACATTCAAAATACAGTACTAAGTTCACCATAAAGGCGTAGATATGGTAAATCGGCAGTGGCGCGACAAAAATATCTTCCCCTTCGCTGATAACGCTGCCAATGCGGGATTTTACCTGCGCCGCATTGGCGAGCATATTACCGTGGGTCAGCATGGCCCCCTTGGAGAGACCCGTTGTACCACCGGTATATTGCAGCGCCGCTAAGTCACCTGCGGCAGGGGCAACACGGTTAAAGGGCTGCTCGGCCCCTTGTTTTAGCACTTGGCAAAATTCGACATTTTTAAGCCCCGTTTTGGGCTGCACCTGCGGATCGATAAGATCTAACGGGTGAGTGGAAATCACCAATTCAATTGGTGTGGTCGCAACGACTTTAGCAAGGGTTGGCAACAGATCCGACAGCACCACTAAGGCCTTAGCGCCTGAGTCATTAAACTGATGAATAAGCTCTCGTTCGGTGTAGAGCGGGTTAGTGTTGACTAGGATAAGTCCCGCCCGCAGCGCACCATAGGCGGCGATAACAAACTGGGTAATGTTGGGTAATTGAATCGCGATCCGATCGCCGGGTTTTAGATTAGTGTTATTCTGCAAATAGGCAGCAAAATAGCGTGAATCGCGCTCTATATCATTGAAGCTGCTGGTTTTCCCCAAACAAGCATATGCCGTTTTATCACCAAAGCGTTGGCTAGTGCGTTCGATTAAGTCTATGAGTGATGAGTATTTGCCAAGTTCGAGTTGTGACTCTTGATCGTATGCCATGCCTAACTACCTCAAATAGGTTTATCGTTGTTATTATTTTAAAATCAAACGAGTGTTTAGATTAGAAGGATTCAACCTGTCAGGTCAACGTTTATCGTTAAATTATTGTAGCAATTTGCACGGCTATCCAATTGTAAAAATAGAACTTTTACTCTAATGAAGGGCGGTGAACTGCAGTGCAAATTTACTACAGCACACCTGAATTTGAGATGAAAAAGCGAGGGTTAGCGTCGAAATTAACGGGGAGATTGCTCATCGTGGCGTAGGGTGAGCACTTCGTATCCCGTAGGGGTGACAAGTATCGTATGTTCCGATTGCGCCGAGAGTTTTTTATCGCGGGTGACAACCGTCCAACCATCTTTTTTGAGCTTTATCTTTTCAGTGCCCTGATTCACCATGGGCTCAATGGTAAACACCATGCCCGCTTTGAGCTTAAGGCCTTGATTCGGCTTTCCATAGTGAAGGACTTGCGGCTCTTCATGCATTTCTTGACCTATCCCATGGCCGCAGTAATCCCTGACGATGCTATAACCAAAGGATTGCGCATATTGTTGAATCGCATGGCCAATATCGCCTAATGTCGCCCCAGGTTTTACCTGTTTGATCCCCTGCCACATGGCAAGATAGGTAACATCGGCCAGCTTTTGGGCTGGGGCGGGCGCCTGTGGCATCACATACATTTTACTGGAGTCGGCAATATAGCCGTTTTTCTCGAGGGTAATATCTAAGTTAATGATATCTGTGCTTTTGATGACCTCATTCGCTGAGGGTACACCATGACAGACCACTTCGTTAATGGATGAATTCAACACATATTGATAGCCATACTGCCCCTTACTCGCGGGACGCGATTTTAGCTCATTGACGATAAAGGCTTCGACCGTATCGTTGATATCCATGGTGCTGATACCGGGGCGGACATAGGTATCAAGCATTTGAAATACTTGAGCTAATAATTGCCCGGCGCAGCGCATCAGTGCAATTTCTTCGGCAGATTTTATCTTCACCTGATTATTCATCGGCCATTTCCTTTACCTGGGTCACGTTGGCTAGGTTCACATCCGCAGATTTCATCAGATCGGCGACTAACTGATTAAAGGAGAGCTGTGGATGCAATTCTGCCAGCATCCCGATCCTTATCCAGAATTCTGCCTGCGAGTTGATTGAACGTGACATGACCGAACTGGCTTTTCTCAGCTCATCATGCAGTTCTTCGGAAATTTTAACTATGCCCACAAGTATACTTTATATGTGTTTCGTATATTCATTGTATTCGATCTATATGGTGTTCCGTCAATGATAAATCGACATTGGTTTACCGCAATGACAGCCGAGCCTCTTTTGAGGCTGTCGCCGTAAGCGCAAGAGAAGTGGCTAGAAGGCTATGGTTTTGATTTGACGTACTTCATTTTTGTGCGGCGCGAGTTGAGGCTATTTAGCGGACTTTACGAAACAAGCGGAGCAAAAGCCCTGCGAACCACAGTGATTAACGGGCAAGATTTGCGCAAGTGACTAACGGTGATGCAGTGTGCTCGCTTATCGGCGAGCACACTGCCGCATGACGCGCTAAGGGCTAAAGAAGCCGGTTTCTTGGCTAACGCTTTGTTCAGGTTTGCTCACATCCGTTACCGAGAATTCGATAATTTTGCGTCCCGTTGGGATTGCATCCTTATCGGCTAATACTGTCACGGGATAATCCGACTGCTCGCCCGGAGCAAGGGTAATGACAGGATCGGCAATTAAGCTGAAGGGCATTTCGCTGTTGAGCGCGAGTTGATATTGCTTGGTTTGCTGAGTCTTGTTACGGATCTTCAGCTGGTAGGTATTTTCAACTTTATTATCGGCGGTTTCGCGATACAGGCTCTGTCTGTCGCGAATGACGTTAAGCTGAATCTCACTGCGACTGGAGAGATCTAAACCTATCACAACCAACATAATGACAACGGCGGCGCCGTAACCTAAAAAGCGTGGCGAGCGCCAGTTGGAATGGGTGATGCCCTTTAATTCATTCTCGCTGACATAGCTAATTAGGTTTTGTTTGTAGTCGAATTTTTGCATGGTTTCATTACAGGCATCGACACAGGCGCCGCAGTTAATGCACTCGTATTGTAGGCCTTGGCGAATATCAATCCCCGTCGGGCAGACTTCGACACATAAGTTACAGTCAACACAATCACCGAGTTCAGTCTGTTGTTTGCGTTTACGTGGGCCGCGCGCTTCGCCGCGTGCGGCATCATAGGTGACGGTTTTAGTGTTGGCATCGAACATGACGGCCTGAAAACGCGCGTAGGGGCAACAGTGTAAGCACATTTGCTCGCGCATCCAGCCTGCATTTAAGTAAGTGCAAATCGCGAAAAACCATACCCAGCAGGTCGTCCAAAAGCCGGCGTTGCCGGTAAAAATATCTAAATAGAGTTCGCGTGCGGGGATGAAATAACCGATGAATCCACAGCCAGTAATTAAGGCGGCTAACCCCCACAGGCCGTGTTTGAGACTTCTTTTTCCGACTTTATTGGCTGACCACGGCGCCTTATCCAGCAATTTACGTTTGTTGCTGTTGCCCTCAATTCGGCTCTCGAGCCAGACAAACATAAAAGTCCACGCGGTTTGCGGGCAAAGATAGCCACACCAGACGCGCCCCCAAAACACAGTAATGAAAAACAATCCAAAGGCGGCAGCAATAAACACCCAAGCGAGTAAGGTGAAATCCTGTGGCCAGAGCGTGAGGCCGAAAAAGAAGAACTGCTGCTGACTCACATCCAGTAATATCGCTTGCCGACCATCAAATGAAATAAAGGGCAGGGCAAAAAACAGCAGTACTAACAGGCTATTCATTGTGGTTCTTAGGCGCTGAAAATAACCCTTCTGCTCTCGGAAATGAATCTGACCATTCACGGGGGCTGGTTTATCGTCCGCCTGGATATTTTTTACGGGGATAAATTGCTCAGCAGAGGGGCGCTTGGCGTTCTCTCTGTGTTGGGTGTCACTCTTGGGCATATGCTGTCCTAACGGCTTAAATAAGATTCGGCTCCCTATAGCAAACGTTAGGCCAAGAGTTTTTTTTGTTTTAACTTATTGATATTTAATGATTAAGTTTATTTGCGATTTAGTAGGTGTCGCGATATATCGCTAATTGGCGATATATCGCGTTTTTAACGCTATTCTTCCGCGAGGTTTTGGCGTGTAATCCCAAGCTTCTTCATCCGCGATCTGAGTGTACTTGGCGGGACGCCGAGCACATTGGCCGCACCGTTGGAGCCCGAAATACGCCAATTGAGCTGCTTTAATGTTTGTTCTATGTGTTGTGCTTCCGCCTCGGCCAAGGTTTGTAAAGGTGAAGCCGCGGTTTGAGTCTGCAGGTGATGCGTGGGCATGGCATGGATTTGTAAAATATCCGTTTGAGATAAAATGGCCTCCCGTTCGAGGATATTTTGCAATTCACGCACATTACCTGGCCAGCTGTAGGCCATCAGTTTTTGCAGACCTTTTTGGCTCACGCCGCGCAGTTTCTTACCGAGTTTGCGGTTTAGGGAATGCAAAATGTGGCTGACAAGCTCGGGCATGTCCTCAAGTCTTGCCCTCAGCGGCGGCACTTGGATTGGGAAGACATTCAAGCGGTAATAGAGATCCATCCTGAATAAGCCCTGTTCAACGCGCTTGAGTAAATCATGGTGACTGGCGGCGACTAAGCGAATATCGACCTTAATGGTTTCACTGCCGCCGAGTCGTTCGAAGGATTGCTCTTGGATCACCCGCAGCAACTTAGATTGCGCCTCCAAACTTAATTCGGCCACCTCATCGAGAAACAGTGTGCCTTGATGGGCGAGTTCGAAGCGACCCTTGCGCTGCTGCGTCGCGCCGGTAAAGGCACCTTTCTCATGGCCAAACAACTCACTCTCTAACAATGAGGCTGAAAACGCCGCGCAGTTAACGCTGATCATGGGCTTATCTTTACGGCGACTCAGTTGATGTAAGTTACGGGCAACCAGTTCTTTGCCTGTGCCATTTTCACCACAAATCAATACGGTACTGTCAGTATTGGCCACCATATGCAGCTGCTGGATCATATGGCGGATCACCGCGCTGCTGCCCGAAATATCCACATCGCCGGTTTTATCGGCTAACTCGGCTTGGAGATAGTGATTCTCGCTGGCCAGTTGCTCCGACAGGGCTTGAACCTGTGCTAAAGCTTGACGTAGCGACTGCTCGGTTTGTTTCTGAATACTGATGTCGCGAAATATCGCGACTACGCCGATAAGCTTGTTGTCCCGATAGACGGGGGTCGAGCTGTAATGCACTGGAAAGCTACTGCCATCTTTGCGCCAAAACACATCGTGGGTGATTTCCCTTGCTATTCCATCCTTCAAGGTATTGTAGATGGGACAATCTTCTTGGGGATAATGACTGCCATCCGCATGGCTATGATGATGGCAATTATGGATATTTTTGCCGAGTAATTCTTCATTCTTCCAGCCCGTCATGCGCTCGGCGGCGGGATTGATGAAGACGGCATTACCATTTAAATCAAACCCATAAATGCCTTCACCCACGGCATTGAGCAGTAGCTGGTTCTCTGGCAGAAAATGTTTATCCAAGGGCATTGCGGCGGGCTGTGTTGAGGTCATTCCGTTGATTCCTTAATACGAATGAGTGCCCAGAGTATAACCCCTTGAGTCGTGTCGCGATATATCGTGAGTTGCTCGGTAATGCTCGAATTGAATGGCTTAGAGGTATGTTTAGAGGTCTGACCATTAACTTGTTGATAATAAAAAGCTTATATTTTAATCGATCGAAAGTTGTATTTAGTGCTGGCGTAAAAGAGTAAATTGTTATAAAAATGTTTCATAAATATCTTTGGCTAAGTTGACCTGAACAAAGCAGGCTCGCCCTTAAGACTGGGAATTCACGGCAACGCGGAGATGTTTATTGAAGTACGGTGTGAGTGAATGAACGAGTTTAATAGCGTTTTGGGGTGAGATGGCTGTTAAGAGTACGGAGTGATTTTCTGCCCACCTTTCCGGAAAATTACTTTCTACTGATTTGAAGTGTGCAAAAAGGCTGCGATGCAGCCTTTTTTATTGCGCGAGTGTTTTAATCTTAAAGCTTTGTTTTTGAATTTTAATCAAAATCAATTGCTTACAGTGCTTTTGCCTGAGCTAAGCCATTAAGTACAGCTTCTATGGTGAGCGTTGAAGGCAGCACTATGCCGTTAGGCGCCCTTGGACCATAGACCTTATTGTAAGGTGTACCAGGTACGCCTTCATGCCTCATATAACCCGCAATGGTGGAATCGGCTTCGCTCCAATTTCCCTGCATCAAAATAACCTTGTCGGCCATCAGCGCATTCACCACTTGCTCTCTGTGGGTGACTTCAGCCTTGTTGGTTTGGCAAATGCTGCACCAGTCAGAGGTGATATCCACAAACACTGTGTAGCCATCGGCGACCAGCGGCGCGATTTTTTCAGGGGCTAGCGTATGCCACTGCAGCTTTTGATAGGCTTGATAATCTTCGCCTTTATGTACAAAACCGATAATTCCGCCTAGACCTACGGCGAAAAATCCCAATACAAAAATCACCGCCAGTGGAATGCGCTTACCTTTGCTGCGTTGCCAGATTAGCAGACTAATCGCGCCCACGAGTAATGCGAGAATGGCCAGACTGATAAGAGTGATAGTGCCCATAGATGCCTACATAAGTTTCCGATAATCCAATCTATCTTAGCGGCTAACAGCTTAAATCTGCGTGAATTTATGCTTTAAAAGCCGATTAAAGCTTTGACGCATTCGGTTGCAATTGTGCTTTTGCGCCGAGTGCACAGTCTTTGTAAGCTGGTGCACCAATAAAAAGATCACAAAATAACCACTACAGAAGGGAAGGATAATTGATGCGAGCGCTAACAGAAAAGCAAACGCCCTCAAGGCTGAAATGGGCAAGTGTGTTGCTGCCCTTGTTATTCACTGTGTCCATAGTAGGTCATGCCGACCCCGCGCAAAAAAGCGAAGCTAAAGTGGATAAGCTAGTGCCAGAGGTGGTGACGACTAAGCACAGAATGACGATTCAAAATCAAAAGATCAGCTATCAAGCCATTAGTGGAGAAACCATTTTAGAGGATGATAAGGGTGAGCCTCAGGCGAGCATCTTCTCTATTACGTATTTACGGGATGATGTGCAGGACAGCAGTAAACGCCCTGTCACGTTTATTTTTAACGGTGGCCCAGGTTCAGCCTCGCTGTGGCTGCACATGGGACTCTTTGGGCCAAAACGTGTGATTGTGCCAGGTGATGCCAAAGATGATGGTGCGGCGCCTTATCGGATTGAAGCCAACGATTACTCATTACTCGATGAGTCTGATTTAGTATTTATCGACCCTGTGGGTACTGGTTTTAGCCGTGCGCTTGGTGAGAAGAAAGGTGCCGATTTTTGGGGCGTGAAAGAAGATGCCCAATCCATTGCCGAGTTTATGCGCCGTTGGTTGATTGAACATAAGCGTTGGAATTCGCTTAAATATCTTGCCGGTGAAAGTTATGGTACAACACGAGCCGCAGCATTAGTGGATGAGCTCCAAGGCGGTTGGACCGATATCTCGGTCAATGGTGTGATGCTGATTTCATCGATTCTCGACTTTAGCCACGCTCGCTATCAACCGGGTAATAACCAACCCTACATTGGTTTTTTACCGACTATGGCGGCAACTACGTTTTATCACAATAAAGTCAACGATGCCGATAAGGCCTTGGGGCTCGAAGCGTTTGTCGAACAGGCGCGTCAATTCGCCATCAAGGATTATGCCTTAGCCCTATTGCAGGGTAGCCGTTTGGCGCAAAGCGATTATCAAAGCGTACGCAAACAGTTGGCGCGTTTTACAGGCTTGAGTGAGTCTTACCTCGATCGAGTGAATTTACGGGTGAGTGCGAGTCGCTATACCAAGGAATTGCTCAGGGATCAGGATTTAACAGTCGGGCGGTTAGACAGCCGTTACACCGGCAAAGATTACGACAGTGGCGGTGACTCGACCGATAATGACCCTTCAGGATATGGTATCGATGGCGCTTATACGGCGGCTATCCATCAATATCTGTATGAGGATTTGGGGGTTAAATTATCACGCCCCTTCAACGTGCTCTCCACCGATGTTAACCGTGGCTGGAACTGGAATATCAGCGGTAAGCAAATGCATTATGTGAATGTGGCGCCCTATTTAGGGCAGGCGCAGCGCGAGAATAAAGACCTGCGCATTTTTGTTGGTAACGGTTATTTCGATTTTGCGACGCCCTTCTTCGCGACTGAAAATACCTTTGCCGATAATGGTATAGATAATAGCCGCGTCACTATGCATTACTACAAGGCAGGCCACATGATGTATATAGAGCCCGCATCGCTTGCGCAACTGGTACAAGATATCCGCACTTTTTATCATCCTAACGCGGCTAAATGAGAGTGACCGTATTGTTTGGCCAGTGTTAAACTGCCACTCCTGTGAAGGCCCTATTGAGGGCCTTTTTATGCTTTAAAGGGTTAAAAATGAGCTTTAGTACTTGGTTAGGGCTATTGGCGATTTGTTGCTTGGGCGCTATGTCTCCCGGGCCGAGTTTGGCCATGGTGGTGCGTCATACCTTGGGCGGTGGTCGCGGCAAGGGGATTGTTTGCGCTTGGGCACACTCGATTGGTATTGGCATTTATGCGTTAGTGACGTTACTCGGCCTAGCCGTTGTATTGAAAAAAGCGCCGTTGATTTTTAATGGGATCGCGATTTTAGGCGCGCTCTATCTCGCATGGATGGGGATCCAATCATTGCGCTCAAGCGGTGGTATGCAGGCAAAACTTGCGGCGGGGGAGGCGACGGATACGCTCACGGCTGCGCGGGATGGTATCGCGATTTCCCTGTTCAATCCTAAGATTATGTTGTTCTTTTTAGCGCTGTTTAGCCAGTTTGTCATGGCGGCCGATAGCTTGACGGGTCAAGCACTTATTGTGTTAACGCCGTTGGTGGTTGACGGGCTTTGGTATACCTTGATTGCCTTACTGCTGTCCCATTCGAGCGTATTGCCTAAATTGCGGGAAAAAGCGGGGCTTATCGATAAGCTCTCTGGTGTGGTGCTGATCCTGCTCGCGATACGCGTGGTGTATACCCTGTAACGTATTGCAATACGTTTAGAACAGTACGAAGAGATAAATGCACAGAGATAAAAAACGCCATCCTAGGATGGCGTTTTTTATGGGATTTTAGCAGGCGATGCTTGGCCTATAACGCATCATCAGCCTTTAAATATTTGTACCGAATCATCCGCTGCCACCGCTTCTTCCTGCATAACGGGTGGATTGGCGATATGGTCGTCTAAGTTGTCGTTTAGCATTTCGCGGTATTCGGCGCTAAACCAGTCGAGCGCGTTGTCTTTTTCTGCGCCTAAATCAGCAGATTTAATTGCGGCTTCAAAGGCGTTAAAACGGGCTGCGGCAAAACGCAGGGCAGTGCCGACTTTACCGACATCAGCTTCCTGCTGGCTTAGCTGATTGGCTAAGGCAATAAATTGATCGGCAAGTTCAAAAATCGTGGTGTTGCTGGTATCAGTCATAGCGCTTACTCAAAATAATTTATTGGTGGGCGATTCTATCCTAAATTCTGCAGGAAGGAACCGCTTAGGCTTAAGTATTGGGATCTAAATCTGTTGTAGTGAGCCTAATTCTTCGCACGTCACCTATGGCTCAATTGCGGTTAGTTTGATGGTTGATTGGGCGATATTGTATTTGGTATCAATGGGTTTTGCTGCATCGTTTCAAGACGGAAGATATGTAACAGTTCTATCATCGTGATTTAAATTCTTGCCGATTTGGGATGTAGATAGCCTGCCGAAATACAAGGTCTGCATGGCGGTGCGGGGGAAATAATATCTGATTTAGCCTCCTGTGAGGATTCATCTTCTGTTCAGTTAGCCACTCGCATACTGCTTCCATCAACAGGAGAACCGCCATGAAAGCAATTAAACTTACTCTGTCAGCCTTACTACTCGCTGCAGCTTCATCTTCGGCCATTGCGGCAGATGTCGGAGTGTCGATTAACATCGGCGATCCAAACTTTTACGGTCAGATCAATATTGGTAATTTTCCTCGTCCACAGGTGATTTACGAACAGCCTATCGTGATAGAGCAGTCTCGGGTCGTGTATGAACCTATCTATCTGCATGTGCCGCCTGGTCATGCGAAAAAATGGGGTCGCTATTGTGCCTCCTACGGTGCCTGCGGCCGCCCAGTCTATTTTGTTCAGGATGTCTGGTATCGCGATGAGTACGTACCCCGTTATCGCTCCTATAAACAGGATAAGCATCACCACAAACATTACGACAAACATGAGCGCCGCAAAGATAGGGATGACGACCGTGGTCATGGCCACCGTGGTCGCGATTAGTACGGATTATTTGAACAAACGCCCCTGTCACGCTAGCTGATGGCTTATCAGAGCCATTTGCGAATCAAAGCGCGGAGGCGCAACATGGCGCAGCACTCAACTTTGCTCGAGTTAACTTTTGCGATACGGGGCGTTTCTCAATAGCAAGCGATTGCCTTTACCAAAGGGATGGAACGGGTTTAGGTCTTAATTTGCTTGCGATATCTCAAGGTTAGGGAATAAAAACCGGAGTTGGCTTGTCATGTCGCGCTATCACTTTTAAGCTAACGGCATCGTAACTTAAGTAAGAGAAACAGATTTTGGCGACTTGGCAGGCATTTATTGATCATCAACGTTCTCAACCCTATTACCAGCAGTTGATAGCATTTGTGAATCAAGAGCGTGAATTGGGTAAGGTTATTTATCCTCCTAAAGAGGATGTGTACAACGCCTTTAAAACAACCCCATTGGAGCAAGTGCGTGTAGTGCTTATCGGTCAAGATCCCTACCATGGCCCCGACCAAGCCCACGGTCTGTGTTTCTCGGTTAAGCGAGGCATTAAACCGCCGCCATCGCTGGCCAATATGTATAAAGAGTTAGTGAACGATATTCCCGGTTTCCAAATCCCAAACCATGGTGATTTAACCCAATGGGCGGAGCAGGGGATCTTGATGCTCAATACCGTGCTGACGGTGGAGCAAGGCCAAGCCCACTCCCATGCTAATGCAGGCTGGGAAACCTTCACCACTGAGGCGTTAAAGCTGCTAAATGCGCAGGAGCGGCCGATTATTTTCGTACTCTGGGGCAGCCATGCCATCAAAAAAGGGGCGGTAATTACTGCGCCACAGCATCAAATTTTGTCGGGACCCCACCCGTCACCACTGTCGGCCTATCGCGGCTTCTTCGGTTGTGGGCATTTTTCTAAAGTGAATCAACTGCTGATGGCGCGGGGCGAAGCGCCTATCCAATGGCAGGTCTAAGTTCGCTTTAATAAAGAACCTTGTCTCGTCCTAAGATAGGTTGACAGTTTTTAGGCCAGCTCCAGTAGCTGGTCTTTTCTATTGTGCACCTGATTAGGGGAGTCCATATTCAAACTCAGATGCGGTCTCATATTGTTGTATATTGCTATCGATTCTCTAACAAGTATCTTCAGCTCCGCAAATGTCCTACATCGGTGCAGTAAAAACTCCTGCTTCAGTATGCCATTTACTCTTTCTGCTAATGCATTTTGGTAGCAATCATAACCATCCGTCATTGACGGCTGGATTTGGCTCGCCTGAAGCGCATTCTGATAAACGGCTGAGCAGTACTGTAAGCCTCTGTCTGAGTGATGCACCGCGTTGCCGATATAGCGCTTATCTTTGATGGCCATTTTTAACGCTTTCACCACACTCTCGGCTTTCATGTCTTTACTCACGTGATGACCGACTATTTTACGAGAACTGGCATCGGTGATCAGTGACAGGTAGTGCACACCTTGGTCTGACTCAAGATAGGTGATATCGCTGACCAGTACATGCCCTGCATCGTGCAGTCCCTCCTCTTTCAGCAGATTAGGATGCTTCTTCATCCAGTGTTTGCTGAACGTGGTTTTTGTGTAGCTTTTCTTCGGTTTAACCAGTAAACCTTCACTTCTCAAATAGGTAAAGAACCCATCTCGCCCGAGTTTAATATCGTGCTCAACCAGCTTGGATTTTATCAACGTGTAGAGCTTACGGGCCCCTAACCTTGGCATATATTTACGCCAGTACTGGACCCAGTCTTTGATAACCGATAGCTCAGCTCTACGACTTTCCATTCGAGCAACTGCCTGATAAATACCTTGCCTCGACATACCCGCAGCACGACATGCGGCAGCGAGGTTTATTTCTCCGTTGCCTTTTGCTTGCCAGACGTACCGGATAAGTACTTTTTTCTGAGGCCTGCTCCATATTCATTGTCCATGATATCAACCATGCCATTGAGGATTTGGTTACGCAGTTTCTCTTCTGCTAACTCACGTTCAAGGCGCTTGATCGTTTCGGCAGGTGTTTCTTTTGACTTAGTCATAAGGGGATGCTGAAAAGGTTTCGACCAATCAAGTCTACCATGTTTTCTAAGCCAGACGAGTACCGTTGAACGGCCTTGAATACCAAAATGGGCTTGGGCTTGTTTGTACGTCATTTCGCCTTTTTCAACACGCTCTACAACGCCTAATTTAAAGGCTAAGGTGTAATCTCGTTGTGTGCGCTTACGGCTTGAGTTAATTAATGTTGTCATAAAGAAATCCTCTTTATGTCAACGTATTTCAGGACGGGACACCTTAAAAATAAAAAGGCCTTGCTAAGCAAGGCCTTTTTATTGATTTATCGCAGCCAATTAGTGGTTACGATCAACGGAGATTTTTGCCAGCGAAATTAATGCGGTTTTGAAGTCACTGTCGGGTAATACTGCCAACGCTGCAATCGCCTTGTTGGATTCTTCAATGGCTTTTTGCTGAGTGTAAGTGAGCGCGCCACAGTGATGCAGAGCGGCAACAATTTTCTCAATGGCGTGGGTGCCATCACCTTGCTCAATGGCTTGGCGAATGAGTTGCTGCTCTTCTTCTGTGCCATGGGCAATCGCATAGATTAGCGGTAAGGTCGGTTTACCTTCGGCGAGATCATCACCAATGTTTTTACCTAACTCTTCACTGTCGGCGGTGTAGTCGAGTAAATCGTCGGTCAGCTGGAAGGCTGTACCTAAATATTTGCCATAGTCGCCTAATGCGGTTTCTTGCTCGGGTGTGGCGCCGGCTAATACCGCGGCCAGTAACGTGGCGGCTTCGAATAGCTTAGCGGTCTTGCAATAGATCACCCGCATATAGCTTTCTTCTGTGGTATTAGGGTCGTTACAGTTCATTAGCTGTAATACTTCACCTTCGGCCAATACGTTAGTGGTATCGGCTAATACACGCAGTACTCGCATGCTGTCGAGTTCGGTCATCATTTGGAATGAGCGGGTATAAAGGAAGTCACCTACTAATACACTGGCGCTGTTACCAAAGAGTGCGTTGGCGGTTTCGCGGCCGCGTCTGAGGGTCGATTCATCGACCACATCATCGTGCAATAATGAAGCGGTATGAATAAATTCAATAATCGCGGCAAGCTTAAGGTGGGCTTCACCTTGATAGTCGACTGCGCGCGCTGCGAGGACGGACAGTAAAGGACGAAGACGTTTACCACCACCATTAATAATGTAGAAACCTAACTGGTTAATCAGGGCGACATCTGACTCCAGCTGTTTATAGATCAGCTGATTGACTGCTTGCATATCAGTGTCAGCCAGTTGACGAATAGCGTTTAAATCCATAATAGACTCTGGTTGTGGGGCCATTACGTACCCGGCCTCTATTTTAGGCTCACGTGTTATATAGAATGAATTTTACCTAAAATTCCGACATATGACAGTACTCACACTACTAATGTGCGAGTTATTCCGGCCTTTTTTTATTCTTTCCTAATTAGGGCTTGCCAGATAAGGATTCTTCGCGTAAACTCCGCGCCCATTGTCAATAAAGTTTTTGTAGCACCCTGCCTCCCATAGTGTGAGCCAGCGTGTTAGGAATATCGGAGTAAAATAGCTATGTACGCTGTTTTTCAAAGTGGTGGTAAACAACACCGTGTAGCCCCTGGCCACACAGTTCGTTTAGAAAAATTAGAAGTTGCTACTGGTTCAACTGTTGAATTCGATCAAGTATTACTGATCGCTGACGGTGAAAAAGTGCACGTTGGTGCTCCTTTAGTAGCTGGCGGTAAAGTCGTTGCTGAAGTAGTAAGTCATGGTCGTGGCGAGAAAGTAACTATCGTTAAGTTCCGTCGTCGTAAGCACCACGACAAGAAGATGGGCCACCGTCAGTGGTTCACCGAAGTTAAAATTACTGCTATCAACGCATAATAGGAGTCTAACTCATGGCACATAAAAAAGCTGGCGGTTCTACTCGTAACGGCCGTGATTCAGAAAGTAAACGTCTTGGTGTTAAGCGCTTTGGCGGTGAATCAGTTCTAGCTGGTAACATTATCGTTCGTCAACGTGGTACTAAGTTCCACGCTGGTGTAAACGTGGGTATTGGTCGTGACCACACTCTGTTTGCTCTGACTGACGGTAAAGTAAAATTCGAAGTTAAAGGTCCTAATAACCGTAAGTTTATTAGCATCGAAGCTTAATTTTCGAGTCTAGCTTATACTGTAAAGCCCCGCCATTGGTGGGGCTTTCTGTTTTTTATGCTTCTATTTACCTGCGTTTCTGGTGAGTTTGGTAAATCTTTATCAAATTGAGGGCGTTGGCTGGTAAGATTGGGAGCAAGTATCTCGAGTTTTTTGGCGACCGATGAAGTTAAACGGTATAATTCCTTCATTCAGTGATGCCAGGAGTAAGTATGAAGTTTGTCGATGAGGCAGTAATTAGGGTCGAAGCAGGCGACGGCGGTAGCGGTTGCGTGAGTTTCAGACGCGAAAAATATATCCCCGATGGTGGTCCTGATGGTGGTGATGGTGGCGATGGTGGCAGTGTCTATCTGCAAGCCGATGAAAACCACAACACCCTGATTGAATACCGATTTGAACGTTTTCACATGGCAGAGCGCGGTGAAAACGGCCGTGGCCGTGACTGTACCGGCCATAGCGGTAAAGATTTGATTTTAAAAGTGCCTGTCGGTACACGTGCTATTGACGATGAGACCGAGGAAGTCCTCGGCGATTTAACCACTCATGGCCAAAAGCTATTAGTGGCTAAAGGCGGATTCCACGGCTTAGGCAATACGCGCTTTAAGAGCAGTACTAACCGTGCCCCACGTCAAAAGACCTTAGGTACTCCGGGTGAAGTCCGCAGCCTGAAATTAGAGCTACTGCTGTTAGCCGATGTTGGCTTGCTCGGTATGCCTAACGCGGGTAAATCGACCTTTATTCGTGCGGTATCACGTGCAACACCAAAGGTTGCCGATTACCCCTTCACGACATTAGTACCTAACCTAGGTGTGGTTAACCCTCGCCCAGGTCAAAGCTTTGTGATCGCCGATATTCCTGGTTTGATCGAAGGCGCGGCAGAGGGGGCGGGTCTAGGCATTCGCTTCTTAAAGCATTTAGAACGTTGCCGTATTCTGTTGCATATCATCGATATCGAGCCAATTGATGGCACAGATCCTGTGGATTCTGCCCGTGCGATCGTCGGTGAGCTTGAAAAATATTCGCCAAAATTGGCAAGCAAGCCACGTTGGTTAGTCTTTAACAAGGCCGATCTACTGCTCGAAGACGAGCTAAAAGAGAAAGTCGCTCGCGTAGTTAAAGAATTAGGTTGGGAAGGTGACGTTTACACTATTTCTGCCTATAGCCGCGATGGCACTAAAGAATTAGCGACCAAGCTGCTGGACTTCATCCAAAGTCTTCCACCGGAAGATAAAGATGCGAACCCAGATGCAGAGGTTGAGTTCAAGTGGGACAATTATCATCAAGCCAACATTGATGCGATCAATGAAGACTATGACGATGAATTTGACGATGACTTTGATGATGACGACTACGATGTAGAAGTGATCTACCAAAGATAATATCCCAACCTAAGTTTTGAGAGTCCCGTGTACGCAGATACTCAAAATGATATTACTCGGCAGGTTGTGCGTGTCGCACAACTGCTACTGGCCTACGGCGCTGAATCTGATTTAGTTGAAGAAATCAGCCAGCGCCTAGGTCAGGCCTTAGGATTGGCAAGTGTTGAGCTTTCCATCTCCTCTAATTCCCTCGTGTTAACCAGTTTAGTGCATGGTCGCTGTATCACGACGACGCGTCGGATCCGCGAGCATGGCATCAACATGACCATAGTCTGCGAGTTGCAGCGCATCTGTTTGTTGGCGGAAAAAGGTCTCTATGGCCCCAACGAAGTGCGTAAACGCTTAGCGCGGATTGAACCTAAGACCTATCCGCCGTATCTCGTGATCTTGATGATAGGCCTGTCCTGCGCCAGTTTTTGCCACCTGTTTAATGGCGATGTTGCCGCATCAGTCATCACCTTTTTTGCCTCTGCTGTCGGGATGTCGGTGCGCCTTGCGATTGCCAAGCGGCATTTTAATTTGCTGGTCAATTTTGCGGTGACGGCATTTGTCACTAGCATGCTGGCGCAAACGGGTTATGTATTTCACTTGAGTGAAACCCCGCAGGCGGCCATGGCGGCCAGTGTGTTGATGCTGGTGCCGGGTTTCCCGATGATCAATGCGATTTCTGATATGGTCAAAGGCCATATGAACGTGGGCATTTCCCGTTGGGGTCATGCCACCTTGCTCACAGTGTCATCCGTTATCGGCATCACCATTGCGATGCAGATTGGGGGGATCTTCCTATGATCGCCTTATTGTGGACGCTGTTGCACGATGCCTTTTTTTCGGCGATTCCCGCAGTGGGCTTTGCCATGGTGTTTAACGTGCCAAAACGTTTCTTACCCTACTGCGCGCTCGCAGGCGCCATAGGGCACAGCTCACGCACGCTAATGCTGCAATTTGGCTTGCCTATCGAATGGGCGACCTTTGCCGCCGCGGCTTTAGTAGGGACTATCACTATCGGTTTTGCTAAGCGCCATCTCGCGCCGCCGTTGATGTATGCCGTTGCGGCGATTATCCCGATGATCCCAGGCACCTATGCCTTTAATACTGTGATTGCCTTAGTGCAATTAACGGCGCAGTCACAGGTCAGCCAAGAGCTGACTGGGCAAGTGATCAGTAACGGCTTAAAAACGGTATTTATCTTAGGAGCACTGTCGGTGGGCCTTGCCTTACCGAGTCTGCTGTATTTTAGAACCCGCCCTGTTATTCAATAAAAACAATACCAAAGGAGTGCTCATGCGCATTGCTATGATAGCCGCGATGGCAAACAATCGAGTCATCGGAAAAGACAACAAAATGCCATGGCATCTGCCCGAAGATTTACGTCACTTTAAAGCCATGACCTTAGGCAAACCTGTGGTCATGGGACGTAAAACCTTTGAGTCCATCGGTCGTCCTCTGCCTGGGCGCCACAATATTGTGATTTCCCGCCAAGCGGATTTACAGATTGAGGGTGTGACCTGCGTGACCTCATTTGAAGACGCTAAACTGGCGGCGGGTGATTGTGAAGAGTTAGTCGTTATCGGTGGTGGGCAGTTGTATCAGCAATTACTACCTCAAGCCGACACACTCTACCTGACGCAAATTAGCTTAGATGTTGAAGGCGATACCTTTTTCCCTGCTTGGGATAGCGATAAATGGCAAGAAACCGAATCGGTAACCGCTATAAATGGCGATGGGCTGGAATATCGCTTTATCAATTTGACAAAAAAATGTTAAATTACGTTGTTCTGTTGTGTACCCTGTGCGTATGGATTGTCAATATGTCTAAGGTATTAGATCCGATAGGCCTGACTTAGTTGAGATAGCGGTTTTTTACGGCTTCTTTACTGATGATTCCTAGGAGGCCGATATCCGCTAGAGATAGACGCAAACCATACAAAACATAATAAAACTATAAGAAAGTATTAAGGAGTATCGGATGCGTCTTATGCCTGTAGCTTTGGCTGCACTAATCGGATTTAGCTATGTTTCTGTGCCAACCACGGCAAAAGCCGAAGCTGATCCACTTGTCGCGAGTATTTGTGATTACGTAAAAGCGAACGATAAAAACCGTTTACGTAAAAAACTAAAAGAAAGCCGTGTTAAGTTACGCCAAGTGTACAGCGGGATTAGCTGTGATGGTCAAAGCTTGTTGCGTACTGCCTATGCCGCGAATGCGAATGATGCCGGTGAGTTTGTGGCTAAGCGTTTATCAGTTAACGAACTGAGCGTACCAGAAGCCGATGGCATGACGATTCAAGCTTGGGCTGAAGCCAATGGTCACGGTGCTAGCCCTATCACAGCGGCAGTCAAAGAGCGTTTAGGCGCTGCTGCTGGCGGTGAAGAAGAGTAATCATCTGTCCCATCATTTTTTAATGTGCGTTTACACAAGGAAAAAATGATAGTTAAAAATGCCGAACTGAGTTCGGCATTTTTTATGGGTGTCGTTTAGGCCGTTTTTACCGGATATTGAGCAGGGTACTTGGGTGTTGATGCTGATAAGTGTCAAAACTGAGTTTATTGCTTGAGCTATTGTTTTCGCCGCGAAAGCGCAAGCCAAAGAAAAGGGCCGCAATCGCGACCCTATTGATACCTGAGTGTATGCTTACACTCTAAATTCACCGACAGAAGCTTGTAGCTCTTCGGCAAGCTTAGCCACTTGATGGCTCGATTGCGCGGTTTGGTCGGCGCCGATGGCGGTCTCTTCCGAAATGGCCGCGATATGCTCAAGTTTCTCAGATACTTGCTGACTTACTAGATTCTGCTCCTGCGCAGCATGGGCAATGTGCGTACCCGCATCATAGGCCTTGTGTACCGACTGACTGATGGTCTCTAGGGCGAGGTTAGCTTGCTCGGTTTTGTCGACGCAGGCATTGGCTTGGGCACGACCCATATCCATTGCTGCCACGGCTTGCTGGGCGCCCTGTTGCAGCACTTCGATCATTTGTTGGATCTCGCGGGTCGACACTTGGGTTCTCGATGCAAGGCTGCGCACCTCATCGGCAACGACCGCAAAACCACGGCCCTGTTCACCGGCGCGCGCCGCTTCAATGGCTGCGTTTAATGCCAGCAGGTTAGTCTGCTCGGCAATACCACGAATAACATCGAGGATCGAGCCGATTGAGGCGCTGTCCGATTGTACTTTGTTGATCACTTGGCCAGCTTTAGCGACTTCGTCAGCGAGGGCTAAAATGGTGCGCTTATTCTCTTCGGCGATAGTGCGCATGTGTTTGGCTTCTTGATCGGCCTGCTTGATTTGCGCCAGTGCATCATCGGCGCTCATCGACACTTGTTGTGCGCTGGAGCTTAACTCTGTGGTTGCAGTCGCAACTTGGTCAACTTGGTTCTTTTGCTCTTGAATTCCCGTCGTGGTTTGCGCCGTGATTGCCGAGGTTTGCTCGGCCGCCGCAGCGAGCTGGTTAGAGCGGTCCAAGATACCGACGATTAGGCTGCGTAAACTGTCTACTAAACGGTTACAGTTTTTTGCCAGTTCAGCAAATTCATCGTGGCCAGAATCATCCAGTTTATGAGTTAAATTGCCAGAGGCTAACACGTTAAGTGCATTGTTAACTTGGTAGAGTGAACGCTTCAATGGCGCAACCACTGCAAAACTGATGATGACGGCGGCAACGATAGCGATTAGCACCACGATAATGGTACGGATACTGGCTGCATCAATCTTGGATATGGTGGCTTGGCTCATTTCTGCGGCAGCTGACTCAATGTTATTACTTACATCTTCCATATTGCGGTCAATAACTTTGACATCTTTCTCAATGATGGCCAGTTGATTTGCCGCCGCCTGAGCGTGGGTTAATTGGCTCGCCTTAAGTTGCACCATAGAGTCAGAGCCTTCGAGCAGCCCAAGGACTTTTTTAATATCTTCGTTGACTGATTTTAAGGTGTCCGCATCCACAATATCCTGCGCATGGCGGTTGACGTACTCAAGCTTGTTTTTGCTCTCGCTCAGGATGTAGTCGAGTTCTTTAGAAATAAGCTCATGCTTACTCATTTCGTCATTGGTGACTAAATCGGTAATGGTGGTGATGATATTACCCATGCTGGTATCGATGGCGCTTGCCGATGCGGCGAGACTCTGAGCATCGGGGTTTTGGCTGTTTTCTAGGTCGATAATATCAAGCAATCCCGATGAGGCGTCATCGGCGGCATTTTCAAGCTTTTTCTTTAATCCGATGAGTTGCTCTTGTTTGCTGAGAGTGGCTTCGCGCTCATTGAGCATGGCGAGGCTGTCACGTTCAAAGGTCGAGAAACTGCCATCGAGTTGCGAGATCAACGATGAAAGGTTCGCTTGCCCTTGCACCAGTCGCGTTAGGTTACTGATCTCATTTTTAAACTGGCTACCGTGGTCGCTAAAGACTTTACGGATATCAGGAATGTTAGAGGATTTTGGCGTATGAAAGGCAATGAGCACTTGGCGCTGTTGTTCGCTCAAGGATTCGGTTAAATGAGTGGTTGCCTTCAGGGCTGGCAAGCTTAACTCTTGCATCATAGCCGAACTATCTTTGAGGCTAATGTTCGTCAGGTACGAGGTAAATCCTAACAACACAAGTAAAAGTGTAACAACACTAAACCCGCCAATGACTCGGGTGGCTACATTAACTTTCATAGGATACTCCGGTTATTATTATATTATTCCGAATGAAAAGATTATTAAATTCAGGGCATAGGGTACTGTCGTATATCGACCACTCTCGGGCTTAGTTTAACCCTTTTTTAACTTTTTTTGGGTAATTTTTTGGTCTTTTTCAAGATGCCATAGGGTTAGATATTCGCCCCAGCAACAGCCTGTGTCTAGCGCTTTTAATTTGGGATCGTTCACTTTACCCATCAATGCCGCCCAATGTCCAAACACTAAAGTGTGACTCTGGCGTAACGCAGAGGTAAATTCAAACCAAGGGCGTAGCTGTGGATTGTTACAGTCTTCGGGTGGTTGTTTACAGTCAAAATCTAAATGACCATCGACATACAGATAACGCATGCGGGTCAGGGCATTGATACAAAAGCGCAGGCGGTTTAAGCCTATGGCGCTTGGATCCCAGCGCTCCGCAGTATCGCTGTACATTTGGCTTATCAGTGCCTCGAGGTAATCACTCTGCTTGAGGGCTTGGCTGACGAGTTGCGACTCTTGCCTTAAGACGTCTAATGACCACTGTGGCGGCACACCAGCGTGGGTCATGATGACCTTGTGCTCTGGCAACTCCCGCATTAAGGGTTGCAGCCTTAACCAATCGATTAAACTGGCAATATCGGGCGCATTTAACAGCGGCGCGAGGTTATCGCTGGGTTTATCCCGCTTGAGTTTGCCATGGAGAGCGAGCAGATGCAGATCGTGATTACCGAGGACGGTTTTACCCGCATCCCCTAGGGATTGAAAATAGCGCAGCGTGGCTAATGAATCGGGACCTCTGGCGACCAAATCGCCCACCGCCCAGAGTTCATCGCGTGATGGGTTAAAGTCGACCTCAGCAAGTAATCGTTTTAATTCGGCAAAACAGCCTTGGACATCACCAACAAAATAATGGGCCACAATATCCTTTCTATTTATAAATCAGTGTAATAAACCGGGGAGTGCTAAACGGAAGGGCTTAATCGTTGCCTTAAAACGTTCGCCAGATTCGCTGACCATACCATAAGTGCCATACATAATGCCAAGGGGCGTATCGAGTACGGTACCGCTAGTATATTGGTAGGCGGTATTGGGGGGAATCGTTGGGGTTTCGCCGACGACGCCTGCGCCTTGCACTTCACTGATTTTGCCGTTAGCGTCGGTAATAATCCAGTGGCGGGTTTCGAGTTTGGCGGCTTGTTCACCGAGGTTAACTATGGTGATAGTGTAGCTAAAGAGGTATTTCTGATCCTCGGGCGAGGACTGTTGTTCAATGTATTCGGTTTTGACTTCGACTCGGATTGAGTCATCCAATGCGCTCATGCTGCTCCCTTTAATAAGATAGGGCACCCTAAAGTGCCCATCAAACTGATATTGCTTAAGCCTGCTTATCACACACCATATTCGCCATGGCGACATATTGTTCAACGCTGATTTGCTCAGGGCGCAGGTTAGGATCTATGCCTAGTTGCTCAAACTCTTCATCGCTCAATACTTGCTTGAGGTTATTACGCAGTGTTTTACGGCGCATGTTAAAGGCCGTGGTGCACAGCTGGCGCAGTACATTCACATCCTTACAAGGGAATGGTTTTTCGGCATAGGGCAGTAGACGTACTACGGCCGAATCGACCTTAGGCGGTGGCGCAAAGCTATGGGGTGGCACTTCGAGTACGGGAACTACTTGGCAGAAGTACTGTGCCATTACAGTTAAGCGGCCATAGGCCTTGTTGCCTGGGCTTGCCGATAAACGCAGCACCACTTCTTTTTGCAGCATAAAGTGCATGGTTTCAATCTGCTCGGCAAATTCGAACAGATGGAACATCAAAGGGGTTGAAATGTTATAGGGTAAGTTACCAAACACTTTGAGTTTTTTACCCGGTACCACCAACTGGCTAAAGTCGAACTGCAACGCATCGCCTTGGTGAATCGTGAGCTTATCCTTAAGTACAGGGTGATTCTGCAAGCGCTCAACCAGATCGCGGTCTAACTCAACCACGGTCAGGTTATCTATCGCCGTGGCGACAGGTTCGGTTAAGGCGCCAAGGCCGGGGCCGATTTCGACCATCACATGGTCATTATCGGGGGCGATCGCACCCACAATGCGGTTAATCACATTGTCGTCGGTTAAGAAGTTTTGTCCGAAACGCTTTCTGGCCGTGTGGCCTAAATGTACTTTGCTACTCATTAATATCTAATCGTTTAGTTTTTTGAGGATAACTCAATGGCTTTATTCAAGGCGCAGACAAAACTGCCAATATCGGCTTTGCCAGTTCCCGCAAGATCGAGCGCCGTACCATGGTCAACCGAGGTACGGATATAAGGTAAACCTAAGGTAATGTTTACCGATTTGCCAAATCCCTGTGACTTTAGAACGGGTAAGCCTTGGTCATGGTACATGGCCAACACGACATCCGCGTCCTGTAAATATTTAGGTTGGAACAGAGTATCGGCGGGTAGGGGGCCGACAATGTTCATTTGATATTCTTCACGCAGTTCGTTCAGCGCCGGAATAATCACATCGATTTCTTCCCGGCCAAGATGGCCGTCTTCACCCGCGTGTGGGTTTAAGCCACAGACATAAATTTTAGGTGAAGCAATGGCAAACTTACTGATAAGGTCTGCGTGTAAAATCTTGATAATATGATGCAAACGCTGGCGAGTAATGGCTTTTGCCACATAGGCCAGAGGGATATGGGTGGTCACCAGTGCCACCTGTAAACCTTGGGTTGCTAACATCATGACCACATCGGGGCAGTTGGCCTGATGGGCAAAAAACTCGGTATGGCCGCTAAAGGAAATCCCCGCTTGGTTGATGATCCCTTTGTGGACTGGGCCAGTGACTACGGCATCAAATTCGCCGCTCATGTTTTTTTCACCCGCATAACGCAGGGTTTCAACCACGTAAGCACTGTTCTGATCATCGAGCTGGCCACAAACGGCGTCGGTCACCAGTTTGAAAGGCGCAATGGTGAGTGTGCCTGCTTCCTGCGGTTTAGGAGGTTGCTCGGGCAAGTAAGGGCGAAACGTGACATTCAGGCCGAGTCGTTTAGCTCGGCTGGCTAATAATTCGGGATCCGCACAAACGACTAACTCAGCAGGCCAAGCCTGCTGAGCGAGTTGCACGACTAAATCGGGGCCGATACCCGCAGGTTCTCCGGGGGTAACGGCAATACGTTTAGTGGTCAATTTACCTTAACCTCGGTTTGACTCAGGCTGAAAGACTTCAATGTATGCGTCGGCACGCATTTCGTCTAGCCAGTTTTGCAGTTCTTCATTAAATTTGCGACGGAAGATCAGTTGGTGCGCACGGTTAGTATTAAATTGATCCGTGGCATCGGTTTTTCTGCGCTCTTCCAGCTGTGTGATATGCCAGCCGTGGGTCGTACGGAAAGGCTCACTGATTTGATCTTGGCTTAAGCTATTGAGCGTTTGCGCAAACTCTGGCACATAAATGCTTGGCTCTGCCCAACCCAGCTCACCACCTTTGGCTGCCGAACCTGGATCTTCAGAATATTGACGCGCTAAATCTTCAAACTTGGCTTCGCCAGAGCGAATTTGTTTTAAGAACTGCTCTAACATGGCCTTAGCACGGTCTTCCGACAGAATTGGCGATGGCTTGAGCAGGATATGGCGCGCTCTAACTTCTTCAATTTCTTTGGTTTGTAAACCACGGGCATCCATGATCTTGATGATGTGGAAACCCGCGCCACTCTTGATTGGGCCGATAATATCGCCTTTCTTGGCGCCGTTGATGACTTCCGCAAATAGCGTTGGCATCTCGTTGATGTTCATGTAATCCCAGATACCGCCTTCCAGCGCTTTAGGACCCGATGAAGAGGCGATGGCAGTGCGGCGGAAATCTTCACCACTCTTTAAACGCTCGAGTACGGCGTTCGCGCGCTTGCTTGATGCTTCCAGTTGTTCACTGCTTGGGTTGTTAGGTACGTCAATCAGGATATGGCCGATTTGGTATTCGACGTCCTTCATGCCTTGCTCTTGGATCAGTTTTACCAGGCCAGTGATTTCCTGTGGTGACACTTGGATACGGCGTTGAACTTGGATACGTTGGATTTCACCTAGGGTGATTTCTTCACGCAGTTGCTCACGGTATTGGCTGAAGCTTAACCCTTCGCTCTCGATTTTTTGCTGCATTTGCGCCACGGTCATTTTTTGTTCGCGGGCAATGTTTTCAATCGCTTGGTCTAACTGTAAGTCACCGATATGCAGACCGATACGATCCGCCATCTGCAACTGCAAGCGGGTGAGGATGAGTCGCTCGATAACCTGAGTACGCAGTGCACTGTCGGATGGCAACGATTGATTCGCGGCTCTCGCATTGGCTTTTACAGTGTCAATCATGTTGGTGATTTCACTTTCGAGCACAATACCGTCGTTGATTTGAACGGCAACACGGTCGATTGGCTGAGGAGCGGCCATAGTAGGCTGGCTGATAGCGAGTGCAAATAAAGCAAAAATCAGATGTTTACTGGGTTTCATCCACAAAATCCTTGGCACGTTCTAAGGTCAAATTCGACGGCTTATTTAAGTTAACTTTACCATTTATATCGAAATTACAGTGAGTTGCCTAAATGTTCTTTTGTTAGTAACTCTAAAAGCGTGCGTTCCGAGACTTTTTTGGGGAGGAGCGCACGGCTTTCATTAACCTGTTTGGACTCTCAGTCCTTGTTGAGGTTCAGCAATCTACCACAAATCTTTGCTAATTCCTCAGATAAAGCGGTTTTCTGTAGTTAAACAGACCGTCATTGAGCATATCCGATACGCCTAATGGGCCTGAACCACCGAGTCCTTTGATGACTAAATTCAGGTAAACACCGCTTTCAAATTGCTCGCGCTCATCGATAACGGCCGAACCAATGTTGTCATCGTAATTGGTCTTAATTCGGTAGTGATAGCTGAGGCGGATTGCATAACAGCATGATTCATACTGAAAACCTGTATAGGTTTCTATGCTGCGGCTCTCGTTGAGGTCGTAGTACCAGTTACCGACAAAATACAGGCTGTCGTTAATCGGCCATGCACCACGCACACCCGCTTGGGAAATATTTACTAGATCGTTGGTGTTGGAGTTCAATAGATCCGGCACATAACGATAACTGAGCTGCAAGAGTTTATTGGCTTCGGGGCGGAAGTCTAAGGTGACTTCGGTCTTCTTGTTATCGCTCGAGTTGGTATCATATTGAATCGCGGCACCTAAATACCAATCATGGCTTAAGCGGGTATCTAACTCGGCGGCCAATACTGAGGTCGATTGATTTTGCTCGAAGAGGTTATCTTCGTAACCCAGTTTGCTGTCCTGCAGATAGAGGATCTGACCTAGGCTGAATTTAGTCGCCTCTTGGTTGTGATCGTCGAAGAAACGCGTGGTCACACCTAGGGTGACTTGGTTTGCATCGGCGATACGGTCAAGGCCTGAGAAGCGGCGGTCACGGAACAGACCAAAGTAGTCGTCCTGTAACTGGGCAGTATCGTAAATGCCGATGCCACGTTGATCTTCATAACCTACGTACAAATACTGGAACTGAGGTTCGAGCGTTTGACGATAGTTTTGATCGAACAGTTCGGTAAAGCGCTCGAAGTTAATCTGACCATTGATCCGCACCTGTGGAATCGTGCGGCTGACAGTGTCGTCTAAGCCATCGAAGGCACTGTTATTTTGTTCCTGCCAATAGTTGGTTTGCATCAACTTTACTTGACTGGTCAATGAGCCCGATGGACCATGAATAGGCAGCGTCAGGCTTGGTGCCATATGCAGACGGGTAGCGGTATTCATGTCGCTGTCTTGATGGGCGAAATTGGTCAGCTCCGAGTTAAAGCCAAAGTCCAAGTTGTTCCAAAAGTCGGCGGCGCGGTAGTTAAAGTTGACCTGTGGCATCACTTGATAAGGCTTTTCGTCCTCACCCAACACTTTAATGTCTTGTACCCGCGTACTGATATCCCAGTTACGCTCAAAGTAGCTGACTTCACCAATCCGCGATAACTGGTTATCGGTGGCGCGGTTCACATCAGACTTTAAATCGTTGAAATAGTTGTTATCCGACACTTCGGTAAAGTTGGCGAGTACCCGCCAGTTTTTATCGATAGCGCCTTGATGTTGCCAGTTATAGAGGTAACGATTTGGGCTACCGCTGATCATCTGGTCGTTGCCCAAATACTCTAAATTCAAGCGGCCACTCTGGGCCTCACCCGCGAGATAACGAAACTCTGTCTTGGTGAATAAACCACGGCTAGACATATAGTTAGGTGTAAAGGTGAGGTCATATTCCGGCGCGATATTCCAATAATAGGGTGCGGAAACTTCAAAACCGTTGGTGGTGCTGGTGCTAAAGCTTGGGTAAAGGAAGCCAGTTTTACGTTTATCGGAAACTGGTACCGTCATATACGGAATGTAGAACACCGGAATATCGGCGACTCTCAGCTTAGCATTCCAAATCTCGCCCCATTCTTCTTCACTGTTGATCTTGATTTTTTCTGCCTCGAGCAACCAAGAAACATTATCTGGCGGACAAGTAGTGAAGTTAGTGTTGGTTAAGATAAGGTTGTTGTTCATGGTGATTTGCAGCTTTTCGGCATCGCCGTGAACCTGCTGACCATGTAGCCAATACTGGGCACCCTTTAGGGTTGCGCGGTTGCTGCGCATCTGTGCCTGCAGCGAATCGGCGGTAACGGTAAAAATACTGTCTTGGAAAACGAGGTTGCCGTTGGCATCGAACTGCTCGGTCGCTTGGTCGAGAATCGCCTCATCGGCGGCAATATGTCTGTCGCCCTGACTGAAGACCACATCACCGGTAAAAATGGCTTGTTTGCCCATTTCGGCGTTGGAGCGGTCCGACACGATACGAATTTTCTCTTGATCGGCGGCGCTCAGGCCGGGCTCAGATACGATACGAGGTACTGGCGGTTCAATGACGCATTGTGACGCTGAGGCTGTGGGAGATTCGTCTGCCAGGACAACTTGCGGTAACAGGCTCAAGGCCAGAAAGTAACGGATCTGCATCTTAGGTCAATAATAATGATTTCTTTGTCTGGACAAGTATCGACGGGGAAAGTTGCAAACTACAAGTGCAACGCAGCAAATAAATCTCTCAATTTCTTAGCTGTTTCCAAATTATATGCCAGCTATAATAAAGCAATTTTTCTATAAGAGCCATGAAATGACTTTATCCGACTCGAGATTTATTTCCCTTAATCAGTGGCTGAACCGTTATTTTTCCTATGATGTGACCCCGATTCTGATTTCCGGTGACGCCAGTTTTAGGCGCTATTTCCGGGTCACGGACCGCGATGCAAGCTACATTGTTGCCGATTCACCACCCACCTTAGTGCCTATCGCACCTTTTATCGCCCTCGCCAGTGCCTATGCGGCGGCGGGACTGACAGTTCCAAAAGTCATCGCCTCCGATGCCGAGCAAGGCTTTATGCTTCTGAGCGATCTTGGGGATACTCAGTTGTTGTCTGTGCTGACCGATGCGAATGTGGCGGACTACTATCGCCGCGCCTTGGCATTATTGCCTCAGGTGGCCTCAGTGGTTGAGAGCCTTGACCCTGTTACTGGCAGCACGCAGCCATTGCCTTTATATGATGAGGCGTTTGTGCGCCGTGAGCTGGGGATCTTTACCGAGTGGCTTTTAGAGAGACATTTACAGCTCGAACTTAGCGACGAGGAACGCTCGCTTATAGAAGAAAGCTTTGACCTATTAGTGGAAAATGCCCTCGCGCAACCTAAGGTGGGCATGCACCGCGATTACCACAGCCGCAACTTGATGTTAAAAAATAACGAGCTGTGTGTGATTGATTTCCAAGATGCGGTGCTAGGGCCAGTGACCTACGATGCAGTGTCCTTACTTCGGGATTGCTATGTGCGTTGGCCGCAAACCATGGTGCAGGAATTAATGCGACAGCATTATCAACAAGTGCTTGAGTTGGGGCAAATCCCGGCGCAGACATCTTTTATCCAGTATCAAACCTGGTTTGATTTAATGGGATTGCAGCGCCATATCAAGGCGGCGGGGATTTTTGCGCGTTTACACTATCGTGATAACAAGCCCGCCTATATGGCCGATATTCCGTTAACCTTGTCCTACATTGTGGATATTGCCAGCCTTTATCCAGCGCTCACGCCATTTTCCGCTTGGGTGCAATCGCGCGTTGTGCCTGCGTTTGCGGCTAAGGGAAAGAATTCTCTGCAGGGAGATAAGCAATGAAGGCCATGATCCTCGCGGCAGGCAGGGGAGAGCGTTTACGCCCTTTGACCGACACCCTGCCCAAACCTTTAGTGCCCGTCTTAGGTAAACCGCTGATTGTGTACCATATCGAGAAGTTGGCCGCGGCGGGGATTGTCGATATCGTGATAAATCATGCTTGGCTTGGGCACAAGCTGGTCGAAACCTTAGGGGATGGTCAGGCCTTTGGGGTGAACATCCAATATAGCGCCGAAGCATCGGCTCTCGAGACCGGTGGCGGAATTAAGCAGGCATTGCCCCTGCTGACTGACGGCGACTCGGATGCACCGTTTTTAGTGCTCAATGGCGATGTGTTTATCGATGCCTTGCCGACGATTGCTCCCTTAGCGGATACTGCTCAGGCGCACTTATGGTTGGTGCCGAATCCAGAGCAACATCCTAAAGGCGACTTTGCCTTAGAGCAGAGCCTTGTACGTGAACAGGGTGAGCAAAAATACACTTTCTCTGGCATGGGATTATATCGCCCATCATTATTTGACGGCACGCCGGATAGTGCCTTTGCCCTTGGGCCTTTGCTGCGGGCTAAAATGGCCGATGGCCTGATCACCGGAGCACACTTTAATGGACTCTGGTGCGATGTTGGGACTATTCCACGTCTGCAAGCATTAGAGTCAGCGCTGGCGTAATGGCATATCGCTTAACGTTTAGCGCCCTGAGTGAACGGTTTCACTCGCCATGTCGATTGACTGAATAAATTATCAAATTGGGAATTAAGATGCGCCTTTGGGGTAAGTTTTTTGGATTTGTTATCGGGTTTATGTTTGGCCGTATTTTCGGTGCACTACTAGGCTTATGGCTTGGGCATCTCTACGACAAACGCGCTGGTGGTGGCGCCAGTTTTAGTCAGATCTTAGGTCAGGCTAAAAATCGACAGGGGATATTCTTTAACACCACCTTCGCCGTAATGGGCCATGTGGCCAAGGCGTCGGGTCGAGTGACTGAGACCGATATTCGTATCGCGACTATGTTGATGGACCAGATGCGCCTAACGGGTGAAGCCCGTAAAGAGGCGCAGCAGGCGTTCCGTGAGGGTAAAGAGCCAGACTTTGACCTACGTAGCAGTCTGCAAGCCTTTCGCGCCGTGACCCAAGGTCGCCAAGAACTGGTGCAAATGTTTATCGAGATCCAAATTCAAACCGCCTTATCGGACGGTGAGCTCGATCCCGCTGAGCATGCAATCCTGATGACGGTGGCCCAAGAGTTAGGTTATGGTCGTGGGCAACTCGATGAATTACTTAAACGTTGGCAAGCGGAATACCGTTTCCACCAGACCTCTAATGGCAACAAAACCTCGATTACCGACGCCTATCATTTGCTCGGCATTAATGCCGAGGCAACGGATCAAGAGGTGAAGCGAGCTTATCGCAAGTTGATGAATGAACACCATCCCGATAAGTTAATCGCTAAGGGATTACCACCCGAGATGATGGAAATTGCCAATCGTAAAGCGCAGGACATCCAAGCTGCGTACGACAGGGTGAAATCGGAGCGCGGCATGCGCTAACGCTTCGGTTAACGTTGTCGACGCAAGGAATAATAACGACAGATAAGGGATTAAGATGAAATACGTTAACCGATTAACTGTGATTGCTGGTTTGTTACCGCTCGCTCTCGCATTACCAACCTATGCTGAACCCGAGCTGTTTGTCGCCCCCTACGGTGGTTACAGCTTTGGTGGTAGCTCGTTCGATATCAATGAACTCGATGCGAACAAGGCTGAAACCGATAATAAGCAGAGTGTGGGTATCGAAGAGGCGAGCCATTACGGCATCATGTTAGGGATTGGCACTAACGATCCCGGCAATATTTACCTGCTCTACAGTCGCCAATCCTCCGAGCTGAAAAGCGGCGGCCTGTTTACCCCTGACTTAGTCGCTTCCTTAGATGTGGACTATATCCACCTTGGCGGTACCTTATTCTTCCCCAGTGGCGATTTTCAGCCCTACATTACCGCCAGTGCCGGGGTGACTCGGATGATGCCTGATGATTGGTCAACGGAAACCCGTTTCTCCATGGGCATTGGTGGTGGCGCCGAATACCGCATGACGCAAAACTTCGCGCTGTTTGCGGATCTGCGTGGCTACGCGACCTTTATCGACAGTGACAGCTCACTTTTTTGTAATGAAGACCAATGCCTATGGCATGTCACATCGGATGTCATGTGGCAAGTGCAAGCCAATCTTGGGGTCAAACTCAGTTTTTAATTTCTCAGCTTTCGGGCAAGGTGCAAACGCAGTTAAGAGGTAAAGATGAAAATAGTCGTACTCGATGGTGAAACCTTAAACCCTGGGGATTTGACCTGGCAAGCGGTCAGCGCATTAGGGGAATTTAGCTGTTTTGCCCGCACGCCCTCGGCGGAGATTATCCCGCGCGCTCAGGATGCCGAGATAGTGCTCACCAACAAGACGCCCCTCGATGCCAACACCTTAGCCCAACTGCCTAAGCTTAAATATATCGGCGTGCTTGCCACGGGTACTAACGTGGTGGATCTTGCCGCCGCAAAAGAGTTAGGCATAGTGGTCACCAACGTGCCCGCCTATGGCCCCGATGCCGTCGCGCAAATGGTGTTTGCCCATATTTTGCATCACACGCAAGCCGTTGCGGCGCACCATCAAGCCGTTGCCGCAGGGCAATGGAGCAATTGCAGTGACTTTTGTTTTACCTTAATGCCGCTGCAATCCCTTAAAGGCAAAACCTTAGGCTTGATTGGTTATGGGGATATTGGCCAGCAGGTGGCTAAACTCGCCTTAGCCTTTGGCATGAAGGTATTAGTGAATACCCGCACCGAACCTAGCGATTTACCCCTAGGCGTGAGTTGGACATCCCGTGATACGGTATTTAAGGAGTCGGATATTCTCTCGCTCCACTGCCCACTCACCCCAGAGACAACCGAGTTGATTAATGCTCAAACCCTCGAATTAATGAAGCCGCAGGCGTTACTGATCAACACCGCACGCGGCGGCTTAATCGATGAGGCGGCGCTGGCGACCGCATTAACGCAGGGCAAAGTCTTTGCTGGCGTCGATGTTCTCTCTACCGAACCACCGAGTGCGGATAATCCGCTACTAACAGCGCCCAATATCAGTATCAGCCCCCACAATGCTTGGGCGACCAAAGAAGCGCGGCAGAACTTACTCAATATCGCGACGGCAAATCTCAGCGCTTATCTAGCTGGCGATAGAGTGAATTGGGTAAATCCATAAGGCCGAGTTAGCTTGTTCATGTTTAAAGGGAATAGGCTGCTACTCCAGCGTAAATTATGCAGGGATCGTAGGTAGTTAAAAATGTTGGCACCAACTGATAGGTGCGTCATGGTATTCGCTCACCGACACGCAGCGAGTCCATCCTTGGATGCTCGACCGCCCCGTCCATGGGGCGGACGGTCGTCTCGCTAATCACCATGGCTCACCTGTTTAGCATTAGCGTAGTCTGTAAGTTTTAAAGAAATACGAAGCACGCTTTGGGACAAATTCGAGTTTAAGTCTTAACTCTAACGCATCTGCTTCGGATAAAAATATCTATGGGTTAACGCCCAACTTTGGGGCTGCTATAGCTTGGCTTAAATGTGTAGCGAAGCGAAGCGGAACCGAGCCAAGCTTTAGCAGTCCCACATAAGTTGTTTGTTATATTACGGGTTAAAGTTTTAATACCCAAACTAATATAAGTAACGGTATTGCCAAGCCAAATACAACAGACACCAAAGAGCTCAAAATAATTAGAAATTTACCAAAAATGCCTGATTTTCGATATTCAAAAAAACAGTTTTCCCGAAACATTTTACTGAATATAAATAGCCAAAAGCCTAATGCCAGTTCAAGTACTTCCATGTTTTACCATTAATACAAAATTACATTGGTTAACGAGTAACATCACGCCGCCAACACGGGCCGACCGAAGGGAGTTCCGGCCCCTGCGCAGGAGGGTAAAGTGCTTGGCTTTGTTAAGCATCAGTCGAAAATATCAAAGATTGATAGAAAATCGAAATCAGGCCAATCCAACCATGAAAGATCAAAATCGAACCATGAGTCTGAAGCCCCATTCGTTATGGCATGTGCCATTTGACCTTTCATTGAGGCGTAATCACACACCTCACCGATTGATTCGTGATACCGATTGAAATCTCCTGGTGATGTATAAAGGCACATAGCCCAACAATGCCAATCGATATCCCATTTAGTTTCCTTCGACGCCAGCTTTACACGATGAGGGCTGTAATACTTCTGCTTCCCATATTTTTTTACGAGAACCTTCCCTACATCTTTCGCATATTGTTTCTTTTCTTTTTCCGTTAAAGTTCTCGCTACCATGTGATCTCCGTATGCTTAACGCCCGCCTAAGGGGCTGACAACGCATTACCACTAAACTCAAACACACCAACCGTAACCACTACGACTCATTGGGACTGGAAACGCAACGCGTTGACAGTCCCTCTTGAGGCGTTTGTTATAAGCGTGGTTATTCTTACCATTTTCTATCTAAATCCTCGGCGTACAAAGAGATAGCACGATGATACTCTTTGATCGCATCGCTACTTGTTGTCGAAAGTAATAACTCAAGTAACAAAGACATGGCTTCTTTGTGACGCCCCAGATTGTACAGGCACATAGCATAGAAAGGTCGAACCTCTATCGCATCTGGATACTCACTGATTGCCTGTTCAAAGTAACCCAACGCCTCTACATAGTTGCCAAGACTTCGATAGGTGCTCGCTAAACCAAATAAAGCATCAAACCGTTCTACTGGAGAAAGTATCCCTGATAAAGATGATAAGTAATGCCCTACCGCCTCCTGCTCTCTACCTTCATTGTCATATGACCACGCGATTTGCAAATGAGCTTTAGCCGCATAACTTTCGTTGTTTAATAGAGTCGCTAACAAATCTCTCGATTCTTGAAACTTAGCTTCTTTCCGTAAATCAATGGCTTGCTTGATAATAGTTTCCATGTTTTCCTCGAAGCTTATAACATTTTATTCATGCGCATGCGCGTTTACCTCGTTAGACCAGTGAAAGCGCGCACAGTTAACTATCTGTATGCAAAGAACTTATCAGCATTCTATTAGATATACCATCTGGAAAAACGCGCATGCGCGTTTTCCAAACCTATTAACTAAAAATCTGTCACCATAGTTAATTGATTTGATAGAATTTTATTTATTGCGGATGTGATTAGTGCGCACTGATTTTGTCTAAAAATCATACCAAAAAACCTAAATTTAAATACGACTGTATACCCATACATTGTTAGTCGCTTTACGTTAGGTCCAAACATTAGGTAAATGGATGAGATTTTATATGGCAACAAGAGTAGGAGTTTTCTATTGAGCCAACGAAACGAAACAAGGAATGGGGCACGAACGTGTTAGATCCCCAACATTAATTTTTGAGTTTCGGATTAAAATTTCTATGGGTTTAACGCTTTAAACAGCGGAAAACGCGCGCGTAGCGAGTGGTTTTCCGCTGCTTTAACTTGTTATATTTTTAAAATTCGAAAGTGAACTCTTCAACGACATAGACCGGCACTTTTACTGAATTTTTCTCAGCTGCTAAATACTTCTGGCTTTTAACTGCTCGAAGAGCGAACTCATCCCAGCCACCTTCCGGTTGAGATTCTATAATTTGGGTATCGAAAACCTCTCCATTTGAATCTATAAGGCATCTAACTTTCACATACCCATTCGAATTTGGTGGAACCAAACCGCTATCGTCGACACTGTAGCTATTCGAGGGCAAAACCCAATAATTCTCTAACTCCTTCAACTCAACTTCTATTGGTTCCTTAGCTAAAAAAGGGGACTTTGTTGCTGTGAAAACGCAGGCACTCAAACCTAATATGATTAATAGTGACGCCCAAAACTTCATATTAACTCCATTTAAAATATAACGCCTCTAACACCGGCTTGGTGAAGTTGGCGGCTTTTTTGCGCAAGCGAAAAAGGTGACAGCTTTACCAAGTCCGAGTGTTTTGACTTGTTATGCGTGAATGGCACGAAGCTCATTTACCAAGCCTTTATATTCTTTGCCCACCAAGCCAAGGTTTTGATGGAACCGAAAACCAGACTTCTTTATTTGAGCAGCGTCAAATGCTTGTCCGGCATGATTGGCAGCCTCCTCAGTGTTGCCACTTTCTGCGGAAATTATTGCCTTTGCTGCATGCCAACGAAAATGGTCAACTGGAAACATTAACCGCTCCTGATGTTCATCTAGGACTAGGTTGGCAGACTGATATAACTTAGAAAGTTTGTTCTCAACGATCACTAGCGGATAAAGAATATATGCATCGGTCTTTAAATTTGGAAATACCGACTCTCTTTCTAAAGCCTTGCCATAAGAGTTGATTGCATTTTCGAGCTCACCCTTAGCGATATATGCAGTTGCCATATCACAGTAAGCCTGAGCATGGTCGAAGTCATCGTTAAGCTCGAAGTATTGTTTGAGTAGCGAAAGTGCAATATCAGGTTCTGTACTGGCAATGGTGCAAGCCTGGATTCGCAAATACTGCTCTTTTCGACGAGCACGCTTTAGCTTCTCGAAGAACTTGCTTTCAATTTCTTCGCTCCACTCTTTGTTTCTATACCAGTCTTCGCTACTCACTCGGTATTTCCTTTACGCATAACGCCGCCAACACGGGCAGCCACGCAGTGGCTGTCCGGCCAGCGTTTTTCGCTGGCTTAAGTGCTTGGCCTTGTTAGTTGCTTGCATGACGACGAAACTCGCTGATTAATAATGTTATTAAAGCTATAGGAACCAAGATGGTTACTGCTAGGCCAATTTTGTCGTAATGATAATAAGTGACGCCAGTTTGAATGCTCATAATTGGGGCAAGTAAGCCTGCAAGATTAAGCTTCCAGAATTTGGCGCTGCACTTACCAGATTTGCTAAGTAGAAACAGCCAAAGTGTGGTAACTACAATAACTGGTGTAGTTACGAAAACGTGCATAAGCAGTTGCATGCCGCTTGGCTCATGTTGAACGAGCCAGCCATGAAGAGACAGATAAATTACAGCAGCATAAGCCATATTGATGATTGTTAATAAGACTGCTGAACTAAGGTTTAACATGATGCTCCGTGCAACTAACGCCCGCATAAGGGGCAGCAAAACTTAAGCGGCGATTGGTTAAACTTGGGCGAAGCACCAAACTAATCGCCGCGTAGTTTTGGTGTCCCAGCGAGCCTGCGAGTGCCTTGATGCGTTTGTTATGTGCCTTTAAATGACTTCATTGCTTCAATCAGATCTTTGATTTTATGTTGTGATAGTCCCTTACCTTTAAACTTTATACCTTCAACGTCCAGCTCAAACTCTTGTCCTTTGTATGGCTTAGTATCAAAGTTAAGCGCAATGATGATTATAAACCCAACAAAAATGACCAGTAGACCTAAAGAGCCAGTCTCTAAAGATCCTTCTATAAAGGCTGATTTAACATTGATCTTCCCATCCACTGACATATCTTTAGCACACATGACAACCCCACTGATAATGAGAACCAGAGCGGAGATCATCGATAAACTTCTTGTGTGTATTTTATTTTTAAAAAAATCTTTCAAAAGAGACTCCATGTAGGCACATAACACTTTGTTAAGGGGCTGGCGCCATGCGCCAGTCCCACGGAGCCAGCCGAGGCTGGCGGAGTAAACTTGAGCAACAGGTTATGTGGGCTAATGATTTGCAACAACTTTGCCCCAATCACCGTTCAAAACTTCATCGATAAATTCCTGAGCACTACCTTCCGTTTCAATGTTGAAACACGAATAACCATAACCAAGGCTGGCAATTTCAGTGCCGTAAGTAGCAAATTTATGACCATCACTGTCAATCAACATACCTTGGGTGGCTCCGTAACCGCGAATCAAACATGTAAACGTTTCAAAACCGTGAGATAGAGACAATTGAAAAGGGCTGACTATATCGATACTTGGATGCTCAATTAATTGGCGAAGCAGAGTTGTCATAGTTTACCCACATAACGCCGCAAGCAGCGGCGAGCGTTAGCGAGTCCAGCACCGAAGGTGCGATGCTGACTTGCCTTGTTAAGTGTTTGGTTCTGCATTTACTTGAACCCCTTTACCCGCATATATCCAACCACTAATACCAACCTGACTAACCTTAACTGCCATAAAGTCTTTACCATACCGAATTCGTTGAACGGGATAACTTTTGTTAACTTCGGTTTCAAATACAACTTTGCAGTCCAACGTATGCTGATAACCACATTCCCAGTCGCTATAAGCGGCAACAGACTCAGTGACTTTTACAGAATTACTTTGGTCATTTAATAAATCAGCTAACCATATACCTAAGACTATTAAGAAAACTGTGACTGCTACGCCGATGCTTGATTTCATAGTGACACTTAACGCCGCGTACAACGGCAGTTTTTAAGTCGTAGTTTTGTGGGTTACTTTTGCGCAGCAAAACCACAAAACCGCGACTTAAAAACTGTCCAGCGCACGAAGTGCGCGGGTTGCTACGCTTTGTTAGCCAACTTTATATTTGGCAGGCTTTAATAATTTAAAAATACAAAACTATGAATTCCACAATTCGCTTTTGGGTAGAAACTGCTTTAATACTGCTAGCGAACTGACGTCGATGTTCCAACGATGAAACGTTTGCAATAAACCTCCAACCGTTTTTTCTTCTATAGGAAGCTTCAACTCAAGATAAAGAGAAGTTCCTTTTCCCACAATTTTAGAATATTGAGGAAGATCATATATGGCTTGAAAAAAACGATCTTCATCCTCTTCAGACGAAAACCAAGGCCCTTCGAAAACAATTTCCATATCTCTACTCATACTGGCTAACATTTTATTCGTGCGCATGCGCGTTTACCTCGTTGGACCAGTGAAAACGCGCACGGTTAACTATCTGTATGCAAAGAACTTATCAGCTTTCGGCCAAATACACCATCTGGAAAAACGCGCATGCGCGTTTTCCAAACCTATTAACTAAAATTCAGTTACTATATCCACCTGATTTTATAGAGTTTTATTTATTTCGGATGGAATTAGTACGCACTGATTTTGTCTAAAAATCATACCAAAACACCTAAATTTAAATACGACTGTATACCCATACATTGTTAGTCGCTTTACGTTAGGTCCAAACATTAGGTAAATGGATGAGATTTTGTATGGCAACAAGAGTAGGAGTTTTCTATTGAGCCAACGAACCGAAACAAGGAATGGGGCATTAGCTTTTTAGCCAGATGAACAATTCGATGGTCGTAAAGATTGCCATTGTTGCAACAGTGACCTTCTAAAACATGGATGTTTTAGTAGAGCCCTCATGGAAGAGTTCATGGCGTGTCACTGGGGAAGCAATGGCAATTAATAGCAGTGTTAAGGTTCGTTAGAGTATTTCTAATCTTGAAATAATTTGAGTCTTTAATATTCAGAATCATGCTTTATAACTTCTGCACTTAACAGCATAAGTGTAGAGGCTGGAATGGTTCGCTCTGCTTTAGCGCCTTTCTTTGGTGATATAAGAAAGGCGCTTTGTGTTTTTACTGTTTACGCTTTCTTCTGCGCCACGCGTAAGCGCCGAGTAGGGCGGCGATGATGGCAAAGCTAACGGCCACGGGCTTTTTCAGTTTGTGGTAAATCGCATTCCACTCGGCGATTTGGTTGGCTTTTTGCCGTTCGACGGCGCGGTCAAAGTCTGGAGTTTCACACTGAGTACCAAAATTCTCCGCCCAAGGCACGAAGGGGCCGTTGGCGACGTATTTTTTATAGTAGCGTTGGGCGAGTTCATCATCGCGATATAACACCCAACCTGTGGCTTGGCACAATAGCGCCGCATAGGCTTGGCTGTTGTGGGGGACTAAGTCGGCGGCCTTGCTTGCTAGTTCGGCGGCTTGGTAGCGATAGTGGAAACGTTTGTCGGGAATCGCTTGGCTGGCGCTGATGCGTTGCTGCTCTTTATCGCTGAGCTTATCCGCTGCATACCAATCCCTTAAGTCGAACATCCCAGCATAAATCGAATAATCCGGTGCTAATTCAAAGCCTAAGATTTCCATGCCTTGATGACGCGCGAGTTCGGCGGCAGACCAATAGGCGCGGGCGCTCTCAATGCCCTTGCTATTCTTGGCTGTGGTCAGTGCCTTGCCATACTCCTGCACGTTGGCATTAAGTGTGGGATTACTGAAATAAGCTGGAGCCTCGGCAATTGCGCCTTCACGCAGTAAGCGACGACCCAGTAAGTAACGTAGGCGATTGTTGAGTGGCTCGACACTGTCGTACCAATCGCTGTCTTTGGGATACTCGAAGTTCATTACCGGCACATGCTCGTCGATAAACAGCTTAAGCTCGGCGGTGGTGAGCACGCGCTCGGCCACATAGGCAATATCCTGCCAATACTCATCACCACTGGCGAACAGTTGGCTTAGGGCATCGACATATTCGCCCCGTTCAAGGGATAGCACGCCCTGCTCGGCGCGAATACGGCAATAGGTGGCTTGCTCGGCATCGGCTTCAATGGCCTGCTGCTGGGCATCCTGTTGGCTGCCTGTTGCGGCAGTAGCGTTCATATCCGTTGGAAAATGGCGCACCGCTTCGGCATAGGCTTTGGCGGCTTGGGCTTGATCGCCCTTTTGCATCATTAATTTTGCCGTGAGCCACCAAGTCAGGCCGCTGGGTTTTGCGAGGGCAATGAGGCGTTCGGCACTGGCATAGTCGCCCAATTGATAGTAAATCGCGGCTAACTTATCGCCTTGGCTCAGCATCAGGCCGTCGGTTGGGAAGACGGTCAGCGTTTTAGCGACCTGTTGACCCATTTCTGTAAGCTGTCCATCAAAGGCTAAGTCATTGGCGCTGCTCTGCCAGTAGGCGATAAGCAACTGCTGCACACTTTGTTGCTGCAATAAGGGCTTAATTTCAGTGATATCTTTTGCCATTAAGGTGCGGCTTAACATCAACAGCGAATCATAACCGCTGCTGTCGCCCTCGGCCGATTGAGTGGCATAAAGCTCGATAATCTTATCCAGCGTCGCGGGATTTAAGGCCACATCAATTTTTGGCGGCTCATATTCCCCACGAGCCACTTGGATTTGAGCTTGGCCTTGATGCAGCAGAATATAAGCCTGTTCGCCAAGGCCGGCTAAGCTCAAGCGTAGCGGATCGGCGGCGCCTTGGGTCACCTCAGTTTGTAGCTGCTGCAAGTAAGCATTAGCTTGGACAAAGTGACTATTATCGCTCGCGGTTTTGCTCTTAATCAGCTCGATACGAGACAAGCTATACAGCGCCCATAGGCTGCGACCCGCGCGTTCAGTCTCGGGGAGGGCGATGACTTTTTTAAAGTAATCGCTGGCTTTATCGTACTCTTTGGCATCAAACGCCATGGCGCCAAGGCTGTACCAGGTTAAGGCAGGCGCTAAGCTCTCTTTTAACTGCGCGGCCAGCTGTTCGGCCTCTGCAAAGCTTTGCGCATCACGCAGACTATTGACCAGCGCGAGCTGCGCCTCGGATAACTCGCTGTTTTCATAGGCGCGAGTCTGGGATAGATAGCGACTATGCACCTCATTCCAGAGATATTCCTGCGCCGCTGGCTCATCTTGAAATTGCCAAGCTAACGGCTTAGCAAGCCCATTTATTTGCTGGCTAAAGCTGGTTTGCGGTAAATAGCTTAAGTTGTATTGCCTGTCTTGGGTTAATTGCAGCGGAAAGTCTGGGCCGCAGGCTAATAGCGCAGGGGAGAAGAGACTTAAGCCAATCAGGCTGGTTTGTTTGAATTTGGTTTTCCAGCGAGGGAGAGGATTCGCTGGCAATGAATGTGGCTTATGGCGCATAAATTCCCTGTAAATGTAATGACTCACAACGTGCCCAGCCTATGACTCTGCGTCCGTTTGGGCTTAGCTCGACCGCTGAGATTAAATTCGGCGCAAACTGCGAGGAGGCCGGTGCGGCTGCGCGCTCCGTTGAGGTGGCTTGCGGTAACTGCCACACTAATGTTCCTTGGGTTAATTTAGCTTGATAACCGTTTTGCGCATCATACCCGCTGCACGCCTGCGCCGCTAGGGACAACTGGTTCGGTAACTTGCCCGCAAGATTGCCCTTATTGACTAACACCAATTGAAATAAACGGCTTCCCGGCGCCTCATGTTGGGCCGAATCGGTATTGGCTTGGTTTAAGATTTCTAGCTCAATGTGCGGGGCGAGTGGTTGCTGCTGGGCGACTGCAATCAGGGTCGAGAGTGGCCAAACCCGTTTATCCCCTTCTAGGGGTAATCGAAACCAAATCATCCCCTTAAGCCTTGGGTCAGCAAAGGTGTGCAGTTTTTTAACGAAGGACTGCAACACCTGTGGATCGGCCATCAGCTCTTGGCGAGCAACATGCTGCGAAGATGCGGTATCTGCCAATGGCATTCGCATCGGTACTTCACTCTCCACCCGATAACCCGATGTCGTGCTATACACCGCCGAGCCGTAGGACGGCAGGGCGATGAGATAGGGCACCTTGGCTAAGCGTGACAGCTGCTCGACCCAATGCCAACCTTGGGTGGCGTCGAACAGCCCTAAACGCGGATCGCTGACACTGTGAATTTGCAGTACCAGCTCATCGATATTGTCAAACAACGGCGGAAACTCTGGGCTGCTCAACCAAGCGGGCAATGAGGTAATGCTGAGTTTTAGCGTGTGGGGTAGTTGGCTTTTTAACTCGCGCAAAAAAGCGTTATAGGCCGCGAGTTTACTGCTGGCGCTATCGTGATCGATTTCAATTCCCGCAAGATTGGTGCCCTTTGTTTGCCAGTCTTGAACGAGTGCGAGGATTTTTTGGATGACTTCGCGATTATTTAGGCGTGTCATTTGACCATCTAATCTTATCACCGCCACTTTAGGGCGAGGATCGGCCTGTAACCAGGCATGGTTGACCTGCACTTCAAACCAGATATCCGCGCCATTGGGTTTAGGGTGGGCTTGCAATGCCAGAATGCGCACGCCATTAAACGCGCTTTGACTTTCGACCAAGGCGCTTTGATTGGCATCGCGCCATTGCCGCTGCCACACATACACCTCTTGGGTTAATTCACGCGGGGCGGTGGTGGCTGTTTTGATACTCGATGTATCTTGATTCGCAGGCTGACAGGCACTAAGGAAAACTAAGCCAAAGGATAACGTCAGTAGCTGGGATAACCTGAGCAAAAGGGAAAGGGGGCGATGTATCGCTTTCAAGGATTTTGAGCGCTTGGGCTCAAAGTGCTTAGACTGAAAGCGCCTAGAGTGAAAGCGACTAGACTGAAAGCGCTTAGAGTGAAAGAGAGTGGAATAACGACTGCGTAAATCCATGGGATAAGTGTAAAAGCCTAGCGTGGGGCATGCCAAATAGAGGACTACTATGCCTCAAAACCACCTTGGATTGCATCAGGCTTTTGCATTAGACGCGAAATCAATTTGACTGAATAAGAGATGGCGGTTAACTCGGTTTAAATGCCTTAAAAACGCGCCCAGCAACAGGGCTGGGCGCGGTGATTGTGGGCGACAAGTCGTTAAGCATTCAAGCCTAGAAAATCACTTTTACCTTAGATGCACTATCCAGCGCTTTATTGACTGCGCTTTCGATATCTTTATCGCGGGCGAGGGCAACCCCTAAACGGCGGCGACCATCGATTTCAGGCTTAGCGAATAATCTGAGCTGAGTATTTTCCGCCGCCAAGGCATCGGCAAGACCTTGATAGCGAATGTTTTTCGATTTGCCTTCCACCAATACAACCGCCGAGGCGCTGGGGCCATGTTGGTGGATATTCGGAATAGGTAGACCAAGAATCGCCCTGACATGCAGTGCAAACTCGGATAAATCTTGGCTAATTAAGGTGACTAAACCGGTATCGTGCGGACGAGGCGAGACTTCAGAAAAGTACACATCGCTCCCCTTCACAAACAGCTCGACCCCAAATAAGCCGTAACCGCCGAGGGCTTCCACCACTTTGCTGGCGATTGCTTGGGATTTTGCTAGCACGTCGGCCGACATGGCTTGAGGTTGCCATGACTCGCGGTAGTCGCCGTCTTCTTGTCTATGGCCAATTGGCGCGCAGAAGTGGATGCCATTCACTGCGCTAATGGTCAGCAGGGTAATTTCGTAATCGAAGGGGATAAAGCCTTCGACAATCACACGACCACCGCCCGCGCGGCCGCCTTCTTGGGCGTATTGCCAGGCTTTGGCGCTTTGGGATACATCACGGATAACACTTTGGCCCTTGCCCGATGAACTCATCACGGGTTTGACCACACAGGGCACGCCAATCTTGCCAATGGCTTGATTAAACTCGGTTTCAGTGTCGCAGAAGAAATAGGGCGAGGTCGGTAGACCTAAGGTTTCGGCGGCGAGGCGACGAATGCCTTCCCTGTCCATGGTCAGCTGAGTCGCGCGCGCTGTCGGCACCACATTGAGGCCTTCGGCTTCCATCTCAACTAAGGTTTGAGTGGCGATAGCTTCAATTTCGGGGATCACTAAGTGGGGCTTTTCTAGCTCGATAATGGCGCGAAGCGCTTTAGCATCGAGCATATTGATCACATGGGAGCGATGGGCAATTTGCATGGCAGGGGCATTGGGATAACGATCGACGCCAATCACTTCAACACCTAAGCGTTGTAGCTCGATGGCGACTTCTTTACCTAGCTCACCGCAGCCAAGCAACATGGCGCGTCGAGCGCCCTCTGTGTAGGGAGTTCCTATCATGGTGTGGGTACCTTTTTATATTGGGATAATTGACGCCTTTGGACGTTCTTGGGCCATAGTCTACCCCGATTGGCGCTAAAGCATGAGACTGAAATTAACAACTGTGTTTTCGATCAAGCTATTTAAGGGGGATTAGGGCGTGTTGACGTTTCGAGATTAGATTTTGTTCGTTCTGGCAAGCACGTGCTCGCGAAACGAGGAATGATGTGTAGTTACTCTACTCAAATAACGAGCGGCTCTTATGACAGAAAGTAAGAGCAAGGGCTTGCCAGACGAACCCTTCGGGCAGCATTTGGCTGGCTTTTCTGCCGCGTTATCGTCCGTTTATGTAGAATAACTACACTGCACGGACTTTACCTTGCATAAAAGCCTGCCACATTGCTGCAAAAATAACCCTGAAACGTCAACACGCCCTAGTGCTTGGGCATAGTAAAAATCCTGTTTGTGGCGGTGTTTTATGTTAACTTTTCGTTTCATAACTGATTATGGAAACCTAAGATGCAAGACATTCGTGATTTGACCGCCGTACTACGCTCTAAAACACCTATCGTAGTGATTGAAACCTATGAGGAATACCGTGTTGTAGACATGCTTAAGCGGGTGGCGAATGTGCTCTATCAGCCCTTATTTACTTGGAGTATTACCCAAGGGCTGACGCGGGTCGATAAACCCATGGCGGCGCAGAAATTTAATACTGAACCAAGCGATATCCTTGGGCAGATTAAATCGACGACCCAGCAGGGCATCTATGTGCTCTGTGATTTTCATCCCTTTGTGGTTGATGCGCCAAAGAATGTCCGTTTGCTTAAAGAAATCGCCCTCGAATACGATGCGCTGCAACATACGTTGGTGCTAGTGAGCCATGCCTTTGAGATCCCGCCCGAAATTAAGCGTTATTGCGCCTATTTTCAGCTTACCCTGCCGAGTACCTCCCAGCTTGAGAACTTGATTTACCTTGAAGTGGATAAAGTACGCGGCCAAGGCATGCCGCTTACTGTGGATGATAAAGCCGTGGTCAAACTGGCGGAAAACCTGCGCGGTGTAACCTTAGATGATGCCAGACGATTGATCCATAAAGCGATTGTGGATGATGGCGCCATTACCCATTCGGATGTGGACCTTATCAATAAAGCCAAATTCCAATTACTCGATCTCAACGGTGTGCTGCAATTTGAATACGACACCAGTGATTTTTCGCAGATTGCTGGATTACATAATCTCAAAAAATGGTTAAAGCAGCGCGCGCCAGTGACGCAGGTAACCACTGATGCCAAGGCTACTGTACAACCCGATGCGCCCAAGGGCGTGTTATTACTCGGGGTGCAGGGCAGCGGTAAGAGCCTTGCGGCCAAGGCAGTAGCGGGTGTGTGGCAACGGCCTTTGCTCAGACTCGATATGGGCGCCTTATATAACAAATACATAGGCGAAACCGAAAAGAATCTGCGTAATGCTCTCGAGCTGGCCGATATGATGTCGCCCTGTATCCTTTGGATTGATGAAATAGAGAAAGGCTTAAGCGGCAGTAGCAGTGATGAGGGCACTTCGACCCGCATTCTTGGCACACTGTTAACTTGGATGGCAGAGCGTAAGTCTGAGGTCTTTGTGGTCGCCACCGCTAACGATATTCAAGCCCTGCCGCCTGAGCTGATGCGTAAGGGGCGAATGGATGAAATCTTCTTTGTCGATTTACCCGACGAGGCCATACGTCAGGCGATTTTCCTGATCCATTGCCAGCGCCGTGGTATTGATGTGACTCGGCTCGACCTTGCGCAGTTATCGCGCCACAGCCAAGGGTTTTCTGGAGCTGAAATCGAGCAAGCCGTTATCGCCGCCATGTACAGCGCCCGCAGTTTAGCGCGAACGCTCGACCAAGACATGTTGCTGGAAGAGCTGACCAAAACTAAGCCTTTATCCATAGTGATGGGCGATAAGATTAATGCCCTAAGACAATGGGCCGCGGGGCGCACAGTCAATGCCCATGAGTAGCAACTTATTTCGCTATCACTGATCGCATTCTGGTGGCATATGGACGGCGTATGGGGCGGCTGAGCCTTTTCCACCATAAAGCGGCTTTAGATTTTAGTGTTGGCTTTGGGTTGGGGAAAGTTGGATATCATCACAGTTGGTGTTAACTTGCTGGTCGATATTGATTATTTTTCAGTTTTAATGGCAAGTTTTTAGCATGAGTAATATTCGCCGTTTGAGCCGTACAGCATGATAAGCAGGGAAGAGATGAGTTTCGAGCAAGAGTTTACAGAAAAAGTCGGTGGTTACTTAGACAATCTCACCGATGAGTTACAGCCCATTCTTAAGCAACTGATTGAGCATGATTATCCCCAAGAGGTTGCCACGCTGGCGTTTGAAGTCTTTGCCGATAGCTTTTCATCCCAATTTCCGGTGCGAGTATTTTTTATTGATATCGATGGCAAGGCCGCATATCCGTCCCCAGTCAATCCAAATTTGCTCGACATAGACCATGTCTATCCCGATGAGTTTGAAGAGGAATATATCGAAAAGGATGAGGACCTTGACCCTTGGCATATCGCGACAAGCGCGCTTATCGAATGGTTCTCTCAGTGTTGGATTGCCGCAGGCGGCCAAAACTTTAAGCTAAAGGCCAATATCGCCCCCCACGACAGCCACTATGAGTTCAATTTAGTCGACAGTCTATGGCAAGAACGATGCTAACTCTTTTGAAATAAAAAACCTTTTAAATTAAACGTTTGGGCGGTTGTATTCTTGGGCTGATACTCAGGGTGAACTGTCATATCGTATCCAACCTTGGTTTAAACGCCTCAACATCGGGTGTTACCCCATAAAAACCTAAGCTGGCATGACCTTCCCGCAAATCTAGTGCTTAAGTAACGCTTTGCTCACTCACGCTAGCGCCTTCTCGATACAAGATTTAAAGGCCTAGACGTTAAAGCGTTCCTTTCCCGCTGTTTGCTGCATTTGGCAAATAATTCACTTCTTCGTCAAGACATCTGGGCGTACGCGACTTGTCGTTAGTGACAGTCTTCCTTCGATGCCATTTGTTTCATCGGAACAAACAATTGTGTTTTTGATCAAGCTACTTAGATGGATTTGTTGCGAATTTGTCATTCTGGTGTAGATCTATATTGTGTCGCCAATTGAACGACACGGCGGGACAAAGCACGATTTTGGTATGGGTGGTTTTACCGAAATTAAGATCGGGAAGGGAGTGGGAGCTGAGCATGTTTTTGGACTATTTTGCCTTAGGCATTTTGTTTTTTGTCATTGTGGTGATTTTTTATGGCGTGATTGCGATTCACGACATCCCCTATGAAATTGCGAAAAAGCGCAATCATCCCCAGCAGGATGCATTGCATATCGCGGGTTGGGTCAGTTTGTTTACCTTGCATGCCCTTTGGCCGTTTCTGTGGATTTGGGCGACCTTGTACCGAGAGGATAGGGGATGGGGCTTTAGCACTGTAATGAAGCGCGAGCAGGCGTTGGAGGAGGATGTTAAAGCGTTAAGGGAAACCGTATTGGCCTTGCAGGCAAAGCTTGAGCAGCTCGAATCGCCAGCCGCGCCAGCGGTAAACAAGCCAATGGATGCGATAACAACAGAAGCTAGCGTGACAGAAACTAGCCAAAAAGCCGAGGTGTAACATGGATTTACTACTGATATTGACTTATGCCTCGCTCTGCATTGTGATCTTTAAAGTCTTTAAGATCCCGATGAACAAATGGACAGTGCCGACCGCAGTACTCGGGGGCGTGATCCTCATCGGTGCGCTGTTACTTATCATGAACTACAACCACCCCTATTCGCGTTTTGCGCGGGAATACTATGTCACTATCCCGATTACGCCTGCGGTAAAAGGATTGGTCATTTCGGTGGAAGCTAAGCCTAATACGCCGATGAAACAAGGGGATGTGTTATTCCGTATCGATCCTGCGCCCTTTGAAGCCGTGGTAAAACGCAAACGAGCCGCACTGTTAGCGGCGGAGCAGGAAGTGCCACAACTTGCGGCAGCTTGGGAATCAGCCAAGGCGAATGTGGCCAGAGTGGCTGCGGACAGGGAACGTAATAAATCAGCCTATGACCGTTATGAGCAAGGGCACCGCAAAGGTGGGGCGAACTCTCCCTTTACAGCACTGGAATTAGATAACAGACGCCAACTGTTTTTAGCCTCAGAGGCTCAGCTAACGGCTGCGCAGGCCGAAGAGTTACGTGCACGTCTTGCCTATGAGTCCAATGTGGATGGGGTCAATTCTAAGGTGGCGGGTCTTCAGGGAGATCTTGAAAGCGCGCTCTATAATCTCGAGCAAACCGTCGTGCGGGCACCCGCCGATGGTATTGTAACTCAAATGGCGCTGCGCCCAGGTGCAATGGCGGTGCCTTTACCTTTACGGCCAGTGATGAGTTTTATCCCCGACGAGCAGCGTTATTTTGCTGGCGCATTCTGGCAAAACTCCTTGCTGCGATTACAGGAAGGGGATGAGGCGGAAGTGGTATTAGATGCGGCGCCTGGACAAGTGTTCAAGGGCAAAGTCGCTAAGGTACTCCCCGCGATGGCCGAAGGCGAGATCCAGATGAATGGTACGCTGCAATCGTCCAATCAGCTATTCCAAACAGGGCGGGTTATCGTGTTAATCGATATTGAAGACGATGCGATACGCCGCCAATTCCCGGCGGGTGTTGCAGGACAAGTGGCTGTGTACACTGAACATTTCCATCATGTCGCCGTGATGCGTAAAGTGCTGCTGCGGATGCAGGGCTGGTTAAACTACTTGTTCTTCGATGGGCACTAGCGGAGTTTTACGCTAACGACTTTGCTTGGATCTGGTTTTAAGCTGTCCAAGAGTGAATAAAAAAGCGCTGACAAGACTGTCAGCGCTTTTTTGTTATATGCAGTAAGTGAATGCTGGCTGCGATTAAATATCGAAGGCCAAGCTGCCCGGCGGCAGGAAGGGCCAGCTTTGACGAATAGGCGAGCCATCACTTTGTTCTCCAAAGAAATAAGCCGTTCTTGGGGTGGCGTAGACCACACTGCCTTTTTGCAGTCCTAATTCTTGCAGATGGTGGTGGGTAAAGGTGGCTTCCCACAGTTCTTCACTCTGCCAGCCGATAGGCGCCAGCTCGACGCGTACTTCTGCGCCCACCGGTGTTATCGCCACTATGGTAAAGGGAATATGGGCTTGGCTGTTGGGTTTATCCGCTAGTGCCAGCTCATGGCTACGCACATAGAGCGCGCCGTTTTGTTGCAGTGGCGCTTGTTCTGGTGGCACTAAGAAGGCGTCACCATTAGTCCAACGATTCTGTTGCCAGCTCGCTTCAAACCGATTGACGTTACCTAAGAAATCAAACACAAAGCGGCTGTTGGGTTGGGCATACAACTCAATGGGCGTATTGACCTGCTCAATATGGCCGTTGCTCATCACCACCACTCTATCGGAAAGCTCTAAGGCTTCGTCTTGATCGTGAGTCACAAACACGCTAGTGAATTTCAGCTCATCGTGAAGGCTGCGCAACCAGCGGCGCAGTTCTTTACGCACCTTGGCATCGAGGGCGCCAAAGGGTTCGTCGAGTAACAGTACTTCGGGCTGAGTCGCTAAGGCGCGGGCCAAGGCGATACGCTGTTTTTGTCCGCCCGAAAGCTGCTCAGGGTAGCGCTGGGCTAAATGGCCCAGTTGCACCATTTCGAGTAAATGGCTGACGCGCTTTTGGATTTCGGCCTTAGACGGGCGCTGATTTTTCGGAATGACTTCGAGTCCAAAGGCGACGTTGTCGGCGACCGTCATATGGCGGAACAGGGCGTAGTTTTGAAACACAAACCCCACTCTGCGGTCACGCACATGCACTTGAGTCACATCACGATTACCGAAATGGATTTGGCCGCTATCTGCGCCTTCAAGGCCGGCAATAATCCGCAATAGGGTGGTTTTACCTGAGCCGGAAGGGCCGAGAAGACCTATCATCTCGCCTTCTTGAATATCCAGATTGAGCGGCGAGAGCGCCTGAAATTGGCCAAATTTTTTGGAAATATTAGTTAAACGAATACTCATAATGATTGGCTCTGCTCTTGGTTGTCATTGGCGGATAAGCTGCGTTGTTGGCGCCACTCTACTAAGGCTTTTAGCAGTAAGGTACATAGGGCGATTAAGGCAAGCAGTGACGCACTCGCGAAGGCGGCTTCGGCCTGATAATCTTCGTAAAGTAATTGCACATGCAAAGGTAAGGTGTTGGTTTCACCACGGATATTGCCAGATACTACGGCAACGGCACCAAACTCACCTACGGCTCTGGCGTTGGTGAGGATCACCCCATAAATCAGTGCCCACTTGATATTGGGCAGAGTCACGCGGCGAAACAGTTGCCACCATGAAGCACCAAGAATGACTGCGGCTTCTTCCTCCGATGCGCCCTGTTGCTGCATCAAGGGGATTAATTCTCGGGCAACAAAGGGGCAGGTCACGAAAATGGTGACTAACAGAATCCCCGGCCAGGCAAACATGATCTGTAAATCGTGCTCAAATAGCCAAGCGCCGAGCCAGCCACTGTTGCCGTAAAGCAGTAGATAGAGCAAGCCTGCGACCACGGGTGATACGGCAAAGGGAATATCAATCAAGGTGATGAGTAACTTACGCCCCGGAAACTCAAAGCGCGTTACGCTCCAGGCGAGCAGTACCCCAAACACTAAGTTAATCGGCACGGTTAGCGCTGCGACCATCAGGGTCAGCCCGATGGCGTGGAGTGAGTCGGGTTGGCTCAGATGCTCGATATAACGCTCCCAACCACCGACGAAGGCCTGCTGGAAAATACTGGCTAAGGGCAGTAGCAACAACACCATGGCCAAGAACACGGCTAGGGTGATTAGGCTCCATTTGATGAGGGGCGCTTCACCGACTCTTAACGGTTTAAATGAGTTCATGGTGGCTCCTTATCGGCCGTGAATGCGGCGTAAATAACGCGCCTGCCACAGGTTAATTAGCAGCAGCAGTAACAGCGAGGTTAGCAGTACAACGGAGGCAATGGCGCTGGCGCCGGCAAAATCAAATTCCTGTAGGCGAACAAAAATCATCAGGGAGGTGATTTCACTGATGTAGGGCATATTGCCTGCGATAAAGATCACCGCACCAAACTCACCCAGACTGCGGGTAAAAGACAGCGCAGTGCCAACCACTAAGGCTGGCCAGAGGGAAGGTAAAATCACCCGCCAAAACACGGCACCATCGGTTGCGCCTAAGGTCATGCCGGCTTCTTCTTCATCGTGGGATAACTCTTCCAGTACGGGCTGGACGGTTCGCACCACGAAGGGAATGCTGGTGAAGATCATCGCAACCACAATTCCCAATGGCGTGTAGGCCACTTTGATACCGATTTCGGCTAATAGGCTACCAATCTGGCCATTCTCGGCGTACAGGGTTGCTAAGGTGATACCCGCGACGGCGGTGGGTAAGGCAAAGGGTAAATCGACTAAGGCATCGAGGATGCGCTTACCCGGAAACTCATAACGCACCAACACCCAGGCGAGTAACAGGCCAAAAAGACAGTTAAACAGGGAGGCGGCCAGTGCAGATAAAATAGTGACTTTATAACTTGCCAGCACGCGGGGATCGGCAATCACGCCCCAATATTCTGCCCAGCTCATCTGGCTGGTTTGCATAATCAGGCCTGTGGTGGGGAGTAAGAGAATCAAGCTGACAAACAGCAAAGACACACCTAGGCTGATACTAAACCCCGGCAAAACCCGCTTGTGGCGTAAGCGCCCATTATTAAATATCACTGAATAACCACCCGATAAGGTTAATGGAGTTAATCCAATATTATTATGCCATTAGCACATCATTGCTCAATCGCGATAAAGACAACTTGTGATAGCGACCTTGTCCGTTGCCGCGATATAACCACAAAACCCGGGACATTGCCCGGGTTGTGGATTTGGTGATTTAGCTACCCAAGCGGATGATCAACGTTTTAATAACTGATCCAGTTTGGCGCCATTGGCAAATTGGGTCTTCATCGCGTTGTCCCAGTTACCTATGATCTGCTCAACGGTCATTAACTCAACCGCAGGAAACTGCTTGGTAAATTCGGCAACAACTTTCTCGTTGTGAACACGATAGTTAAATCCGGCTAACAAACGTTGTGCTTCTTCGCTGTAAAGGTAGTTTAGATACTCGGTTGCGAGTTCTTGCGTGCCGTTACGCTTAGCATTTTTCTCAACTACGGCAACGGGGAATTCTGCCAGAATCGAGGTTTTTGGCACGACAACTTGGTAATCATCGGCACCATATTGCTGACGAATATTGTTCACTTCAGATTCGAAGGTGATCAGCACATCGCCGATGCCACGTTCAACAAACGACGTGGTTGCACCACGGCCGCCCGTATCAAATACGGCAACGTTACCAAGGAACTTCTTCAAAAACTCATCTAATGAGGCTTGATTATCTTTACCATAGTTTTTCTGGGCATAACCTAAGGCTGCTAAGTAGGTGTAACGCGCATTACCCGAGGTTTTTGGGTTCGGGAACACCAACTTAACGTCATCTTTGGCTAAATCATTCCAGTCACTGATTTGCTTTGGATTGCCCTTACGCACTAAAAACGCGATGGTAGAGTAGTAAGGTGAGCTGGCATTAGGCAGCAGTTGTTGCCAGTTTTCTGGGATCAACTTGCCGCGGTCATGCAGAATTTGCACATCGGTGACTTGGTTAAAGGTCACGACATCGGCGGGTAAGCCCTGAAGAATCGAGCGAGCCTGGGCGGAAGAACCCGCATGGGATTGCTTGATTTCAACGGTCTTGCCAGTTTGTTCTTGCCAATGTTTAGCAAAAACAGGGTTATAGGCATTGAATAATTCCCGCGCGATATCATACGAGGAATTTAATAGTGTCTGATCGGCGGCTGCCACATTGAGGGTGGTTCCCAGCAATAGGGTTCCCAGCAGGGCCTTAGTCAATTTTACTGGCATTTTGTACTCCTTAATCTGGCAACTGTGTCAGTGTATAGGAATAGAGTAATAGAAGATTTTATTTATAAAAAGCCACACAAATAGAACTTTTTTGAATAACTATGAGCGAATAATTGTATGCCTCGGGTGAGATTCATCGTGTTTGTTGTGGCTAACCCCCTTAAAATAACCCTATGCTGAATCGCTTTTATTAAAAGGATCATCCGAGTGTCTGACTTTCCGACTATTGAAGCCTGTATTGGGCAAACTCCGCTGGTACGTTTGCAGCGACTTGATTGTGGTAGCTCAACGGTATTGTTAAAGCTGGAGGGGAATAACCCCGCGGGGTCGGTAAAAGATCGCGCGGCGCTGAATATGATTATTCAGGCGGAGCTTCGCCAAGAGATTGCCCCAGGGGATACCCTGATTGAAGCTACCAGTGGCAATACGGGCATCGCCTTAGCCATGGCGGCGGCGATTAAAGGCTATAAGATGATCCTGATTATGCCGTCGAACTCCACCCAAGAGCGTAAGGATGCCATGCAGGCCTATGGCGCCGAGCTGCTGCTGGTGGACAATATGGAAGCCGCGCGGGATTTAGCCTTAGAGCTTCAGGCACAAGGCAAAGGTAAGGTGCTGGATCAGTTCAATAATCAAGATAACGCCAATGCCCATTTCCAGACCACTGGCCCCGAAATTTGGCAGCAGAGCCAAGGTAAGATCACTCATTTTGTCTCTAGTATGGGTACCACAGGCACTATTATGGGGGTGTCGAAATACCTAAAGAGCCGTAATCCCGATGTCACCATTGTCGGGCTACAACCCGCCGATGGCAGTTCGATTCCGGGGATCCGCCGCTGGCCACAGGAATATCTACCGGGTATTTTCGATGCTGCCCGTGTCGATGCCGTGATGGATATTGAGGAGCAAGATGCGAAAGCCATGGCAAGAACCTTGGCATGTGAAGAAGGCATTTGTGCTGGTGTGAGTTCTGGCGGCGCGGTATTTGCGGCGCTCGAGATTGCGAGGCAGAATCCGGGTTCCGTTGTAGTCGCAATTGTGTGTGATAGGGGCGACCGTTATCTGTCATCTGGGTTATTTTCTTAACCCTAACTAAGCTTCACGCTTAGGTTTTGACCTTCCTTTGGCAATAAAAATGGGCGTTAATCGCCCATTTTTATTGACTATTGCATAAGCCACGGTGGTTTAAGCCATTGTGGTTAAAGTCATTATGGTTTAAATCATCAAGAGTTAACCGCCATCAGACCTATCAATAGCACTTAATACAGCAGGCTTAAGGCTGCGGAGGAAACTGCGCCAAAATCCGGCTAACAGCCTTGGCTGTGTCTTGGGCTTTTTTATCGCCGCCTCCGTCAAAATCGAAACTATCTGTGCCGCGCCAAATCAGCTTATTGGTTTTAGTATCGATAATATCAATTTGAATGGTTTGAATTTTTGCCGTGTCACTGCCAAGTGGTACGCCGACGCTTGTGCCTACGCCAATGCCGCCAGAACGGCCAAAACTGCCCGTGCCTAAACCTATGGATAGACCCGAGTCTTTAGGCTTATCTTGGGTTAATAACCCATAGGCGACTTTAAAATCGGGGGAAGAGGCATTTTCGGTAAAGCCTTTTTGGCTTAATTGTTGGGTGATTTCGGTTTGAATGCGCTGGGCGCTGAGTGGGTCGTCGCTAGGTTGGGGGGCGAGCTGGCTGAAGCTCTTTAATGCCTTAAAGTCGTAATTGAGATCGTAATCGTTTTTCGGCTTACTGCTGCAGGCGCTGACTAAGACCAAGGCGGCAAACAGACTGGCGATATTTTTGTATCCCATGATGACACTCCAAGTTGTACAAACTCTGTTCAATGTGCCTTGATTAACAACAAGACTGCAAGTAATTTAGTGAAAAGTGTTTAATTTTTGTATTGTTTTACTTGTGTATTTAAGGTCACACATTTTAAGTGCTTAATTTGCCAGAGTAGCTCAACATCATGGAACAGTTAGCCTTTTTCGAAATACCTAGCCCCTGCATCGGTGTGTGCCAAACCGATGCCCGCGGCTATTGCAAAGGTTGCCTGCGTAGTCGTGATGAGCGATTCAATTGGTTGCACTTAACCGACGCGCAAAAGCACGATGTGATCCGTTTATGCCACCAACGTAAACGTCGGCGACAGTTGGCCTTATACAAAGCCCGTCAGCAAGCACTTGAGCTGGAGAGGGCGGCGCTTAATCCCAAACTCGATTTTGCGCCGCAAGATGCTGCCGAATTGGACCTCGGTGATTTTGACCTCGAGGAGTAATTCGACTTTGAGAGCACCAACTAAGCGCTTAAATTTCCCGCTTTTTTGGCCAGCTTAAGGTAAAACACGTTTGAGTGGGATTGCTGCTAACGCTCACTTCGCCCTGATGACGCTGCATGATCCGTTTGATAATCGCCAGCCCTAAGCCATGACCCTTGTTACCATTTTGCACCGATTGGCTACGGTAAAAGGGCTCGAACACCATAGGTAAATCCACCTCGGGGATAGGCTCTCCATCATTACTCACACTCAACGTCACCCTTTGCGGGGTTTGGCTGACTTCAATTAGGATTTGCTGGCGAGCAAAACGCTGGGCGTTGGTCAGCAGGTTTTGTAGGGCACGTTCAATCAGTGCGGGTTCGCCGACCAAGGGGAGGCTCGTCATCTCCGCCTGTAAGCGGATGGGAGTATCACTTAGGCTGCTTAAACGTTTAATGCACTGGTTAACTAAGCTGAGCAGATCGTATTCATCCAACGGTGTGCCTTCGCGTTGAGCCTCCAGACTGGCGTAAGTCAACAGTTCCTGCAGCAGGTTTTCCATTTCTTTTATGTCGAGCTGCATCTCATTGAGAAAGTCTTGACGCTTTTGCTCGTCAGAATCGGGCTGGCAGTACATGGGCATTAAGGCGAGGGCGAATTTCAGCCGCGCGAGTGGTGTGCGGATCTCGTGGGAAACCGCATTGGATAAATGTTTTTGGTTTTCGATTAACGCACTGATATGGCGCGCCATTTCATTAAAGGTGTTCGCTAAGGGTTTAACCTGGGAGCGGTTTGAAAGGCTAATGCGTGTATCCCATTTAGCTTCGCCAAAATCCTTGGTGGCCTTACGTAAAATACTTAAATCCCGAGACAGCGGACCGACCCAAATCAGTGCAACTAATGCCAGCGAGAGATAGAAAAACAGCGTAAACAGATTACGCAGCGAGGCTCTTGGGTCTATCTCGATGGGACCCGCCATTAACACTTGCTCGCCTACCTGAATAAACTGGAATTGTTCGCCCTCGCTGGTTGTGGTGGTAACCACATGATTGGGCGTGAGCTGTTGGTCTTTGGCTAACGCGATTTGATCTGGGCTGAGCAGGTTAAGGGGCAACTGAGCATGGCTGGGCAGCGCCTCAAGATAGGCGTTACGATTCTCCTCTGGTAGTTGGGTTAGCAACTGGGCTAACGCAACCAGAGGAGCGTCTAACGCATTATTTTCATCCACATTTTTCTGCCACAGGCTGTCCAGTGTCCAGCCTATGCCTAGAAAACTGAGGCTCAGCAGTAAATATAAGCTGATAAAGAGACGTTTCACGGGAGCTCTTAGTTGTTCCAAGCCTCGGGGGCGAACAGATAACCCTGTCCCCAGACGGTTTTAATTCTGAAAGGGGTTTCAATATTGTCGTTGAGTTTTTTGCGCAGTCTTGAAATGCGCACGTCTATCTTTCTGTCTTTACCATCAAAATCAATGTTAAGCAGTAATTGATAGATGTACTGACGGCTCAGCACTTGTCCCGCCTGCGAGGCCAGCAACCACAGGAGTTCAAACTCATGGCTGGTGAGGTCGACTTCTTTATTGTCGAGGCGGATAGCATGGGTGTGGGGATCGATGCTCAGCTTACCAAAGGTCAGGCAGTGGGATTCAGCCTGAGGCGGTTGGTTTTGGCGACGTAATAGGTTGTTGATACGGGCAACCAGTAGTGCTGGGTCGACGGGTTTTACCACATAGTCGTCGGCGCCGAGTTCTAGCCCTTTGATTTGATCTTCGCTAGAGCCCAGAGCGCTCATCAGTAGGATGGGGCCGGCAAAGTAATCGGGCAGTTTTTCACACAGGCTTAGGCCGTCGATACCTGGCAACATAATGTCTAACAGTATGATATCGGGCTTGTAGTTGATTAAGCGGGTTAGGACTGTGTCACCACGGCGCTCGACTTCTACGTGCATGCCGTGGGATTTCAAATAATCTACGATTAAATTCGCAAGACGGACATCGTCTTCAACCAATAACACTCTGTGGGGTGATTGTGGATTCGTCATTAAAATAAACTCCAAGGGTTACGGTAACGTCTGCGCACCTGAGGCTGCGAGGTTGACGTGATTTTTAATTTGGCTCCAGCCAGTGTTTGATTGGTGTCCTTACTCACTAAGACAAATTGAATATCGTTTAATGTACTAATATTCAACGTGATTTCGTGTTGCTCTAAAGATTCGCTACACCATTTGGGATAGGCGTTATTATCGGACAAGATACAGACTAGCTCGTCGTGGGCGAGTTGCCACTGTAACTCGACACGGATCTCACAGGCTTGGCTTTCATCCCCTGTGATACAAATTTCCGGGGTCAGTTTTAACTTTGACTCTTCATCCGATGCGGCAAGTACATGGCTTGGCCCCATCAAGCTCAAGCTTAGGCCTAACCAGCACAGCATCCTGATATGAAGGGGAGTCACTAGTGTCAGAACCTATACGCTGCGCCAATAAAATATGTGCTGCTATAGTCTTGATCGAGCAAGGGGCTGGCGGCAATTTCGTCTGCAAGTTGTGTGTAGCGGAACGCAAACAGCAGATCCCAGTTATCAGTTAAGATATAACGGGCTGTCATTTCTATTCCTTTATTCCAACCAGCGTCTGCATGGTAATGTTGGCTCCAATAAGCGTTTTCACTCGGGCGTACACCATAGTAATAGTCGACGACATTGGTACTTTTCCAATCAAATACGAGCGACATATCCATAACCCAGCGGGTTAAATGCCAACCATAGGTCCATTTTATTTGCGCTTCAGCGCCTTGATGTACGTTAAACATATCATGGGTGTAGGCTAATCTAACTACACCTAACGGGCTATAAATAAAGGCTTCTGCACCGCCCAGCATGGTAAAGTTTCGCGATTCTAAGGAGTTGAATACGGGATCAGGCTCAGTGCTGAGGGCCGTATTGGTGGTGAGCATCTTGGCCTCTTCCTGTGAACTGCGCTTCAAAAAGATATTTGAAGGATCCCAGCGATAAAAATACGCCCTGTCCATGCTGTAGCTAGTGACTAAATTTAAGCTGAAATAAGGCTTCTCGAGCAGGCTATAGCCTAAGTTGCCATTATCAAAAAACCAATGTTCACCATAGTAAGCTACGGTCGGAATAAAAAAGACCGGAATATCATCAAAATCCCGCAATGGATTGGTCTTTTGTCCCCAGCCGACCGCCACGCCTAAATCCCAGTTACGCATTTCAATGCATTCATCTTTAGTGACGCACGGCTCTTTCGCCATTCCTATTGAAGGCAGGCTAAGTGCGGCGAGTAAGATAAACAGTTTTCGATACATGATTTTGCGTTCGGGTGTAATGTCGGTCGGTAATGGTCAACAGATTAGCATTTTATGCTTAAATCCACAGTGCTTTCACCTGAAGGGATGCAAAATGATACAGATATCATATAAATAGCTGATATGTAGATTACGCAATCAATTGAAAGACAAAATAAAAGCCTCAGAGGCCGTCGTTTAACACTTTTTACGTGGTTGTATTTTTGTATGTTATCTGCTGGCTTTTGTCGTGGTTATTGTTGTAGATTTGCTTGTTGTCAATAAAAATGCCATTCAGGATGTGAATGGCATAAGGACAAGGCGCTAAAACCCGAAAGAGCTTATAGGCTAAAGGAAGTAAAAAAGATCAGTTAAGTTCTTTGACGGTTTGATAACCCATTTCAGTGAGCTGGTCATTCACGCAGTCGAGCACGTATTGCTTAAGCTCGGCATTTTCGACCTGATCTTCAGAGGCCATTTGTTGGCACACTTCTGTCAGTTGAGCGATATCATTTGCAGGGGCGGGTGGAAGAGTCGATTCGTCGGCAAAGGTTGCGAAACTCATAAGTGCCGACAGTGTGATAACAGCTGATAAGGTTTTCATTTTATTTCCTTTAGTTATTGATAGTTAACAACAGCCTAACTGGTTTCCCATCATGCCGCTGCGTCAACAGATAGCAATCTATCACTGCTATTATTTTTTAGATATAAATAATTTTTCGCTAATTTGGTGAGCCATTTTTGCCAGCAAAAGTCGCTTGTTTTATGGGCAATTTTATCGACGCTTGAGACCTGTTTTGCAAAGATGAATTCGCCGCACAATGCCACTCTATCGCGTCCACTCTTGCGCCAAGCTTTGGCTGCTTCCATTAAGACTCTCTAAAACGGCTTAAGTTTCCTTGCTACACGCGTCTAAATGTTATGAATTTGTCTAAAACTAGACTTATCTCATCTTTGATAGCGTTATGGGATGAAGTTAATGTTTTTGAAGCTTTAGACCTACGCGGGCTAACGTTATTTTTAGGTGGGAAAATGGGAAGTTTGAAGCCGAGCAAAATTAACCGATAAATCAGATGTGGCGCACTCTTTGTGTCGATGTTTTGTAGTTGTTTGAATCTTATTGGATTAATTTTTAAACTTTAGATTTAATTTGATTTAACTGTTTTTATCTGCATGATTTTTAATAGTTAATTATTGTTTTTGTTCGGTATTGATATTTTGATTGTGATCCAATTGGTAGTTATCTAAAATTCGCCTCTTTTTATAAAACAATAAGTACCTAGAGTTTGGCTAGGTACTGAGATTAACTTATTTATTTTGGGGACTTTCTGTGTCGACACAACTGGCGAATCCTGCTCCATTAGGTTTAATGGGCTTTGGTATGACGACTATCCTGCTGAACATTCACAATGCGGGTTATTTTCCGATTGATGCAATGATCTTAGCGATGGGCATTTTCTATGGCGGACTCGGCCAAATCATCGTCGGCATTATGTGTTTTATGCGGGGTGATACCTTTGGGACAACCGCATTCACTTCTTACGGTTTATTCTGGCTAACTTTAGTCGGGCTGATTTTAATGCCTAATGCCGGGATTGCGGCGAGCCCAACCCACTTTATGGGATGGTATTTAACCCTGTGGGGGATCTTTACTGCCTTTATGTTCGTGGGTTCACTACGCTACCCAAGAGCGAAACAGTTTGTGTTTGCTTCGCTCACTATTTTGTTCTTCCTGTTGGCGGCAAGAGATTTCACTGGCAGCGCCTTGATTGGCACTATCGCGGGTTTTGAAGGGATTATCTGTGGCGCGAGTGCGATTTACTTCGCCATGGCGCAAGTGCTTAACAATGAATATGGCCGCACGATTTTGCCGATTGGCGAGTTAAAAGCAAAGGCTTAAGCATCATTCTAGGTGGTGAATATTTAACAAAAAGGCTGAATGATTCAGCCTTTTTGTTTTTGGAAGCTACTACCGTTTAGGTTAGATTTTTGCCTTAATAAATGCGCTACAGGTCTCATCTAAACTGCGATTCGAAATATAACTGGTACCGGCTTTATGGGTGATCAGAAAACCTTTTTCCGTTGGCACAATCCGGTAAATATCCGTCCAGAGGATCTGGCTTTTAACGTATTGTGATTGGGTGCTAATGCCTTGATCATCGACAACCAGCGTGACTTCATTATTGGCGGCCTTACTCATCATCTGCCGCATCAACCACCAGGCTTTGTTGTATTTCACATTCAAGGCTTCAATGACTCCAAGCCCGACAAAGAAATAGGCTAGATAGAGGCTGATATCCACAAAAATCAGTGCAATACCAATGAATCCAAATCCCATGGCTTTATAGTAAGGTTTGAGCGTGGGATCGGGTCTGACTGACTGGGTATAACACTCGTCAAAATGTGCTTTATCTAAGATATAAGTAGTGGAATAACAATAAGGTGTTGTCATCGAGTTATCTAATATTGGAAAGCCTGATTACGCGCTAGTTTAGCGGTTTAACCTGCCAAAGTAACGATTTTTAGGCAGGCGTCGATGGGAATAGCTGGCGCGGAATACTGGGTTTATGTATCCCGCCGCCAATTAACCTTACGGCTTAATAACGATTACGTTCGTTGGGCAAATCACTCAGATATTCGACAAACTCGACCTCAAAGCCATGGGCATCGAAGAAGTAGATATTGCGGCGGAAGGGGTCTTCCATGCCATTTTTGGCTATCGGAAAACCGGCTTGGGTTAGCCTGGCTATCACTGCATCTAGATCACTCACCACAAAGGCAAAATGGGCTAAGCCAATTTGATGGCCCGTTAAGTCGCGGTTTTCGCCCTCACCGTTATCGCTAAAGGCAATGTATTGATAATCATCGCCAAAGTGGATCCAATTGCGCGGCTTGCCGTACCAAGTCCCTTTATCTCCGCCACGGACACGCCAATGTGGGAAGGCGGCTTGATAAAAAGTGAGTGCTTTTGGGATGTCGTCGACGACTAGGTTGATGTGTTCTAAGTGGATCATAATGCGTTCCTTGTAATGATTTTAATCAGTGTGATTCACATCCAAGCTGCTTACATACCGTAGCAGTATTCCTGCTGCTTGGGGTAGGGTTGATGAATATGGCGTTGGCGTATCGGCGCTAAGGCTTGGGCGTATTGATGCAACATAAATAGGCTATATTGCACTCTTTCCCTAAGGTTGATATCCCGCGTACCTTGGGGTGTAGCGTTGAGTACATTCTCGACATTACGGATGATCAAATGGTCGGGGATCGGTACCAATTTATTGTTTTTGAGAGCATTCATTTTGACTTCCACAATAGGGTAGGCGCCGCTAATGCCGCTACAAACTGAAATCAGCAACACTGGCTTATGGGCGGTTTCTTGACGGCTACACATCAATAGGAAGTTTTTAAGCAGTGGCGATGCCATTCCACCCCATTCGGGCGTAATCAAAATGAGGGCATCCGCGGCATCGACTCTTTGCTCAATCTCAGGCCAATGTTCGCCCTTGTTGTCCTCTTCACCGTCCCAAAATGGCAGATTGAACTGGCAAAGTTCTAAATGATGGATAGCGTCGTAACCGACACTATGGGGCGATAAAAAACTGGTTTCGGCTATGTATTTCGCGACTTTAGCGCTTTGCGAATTGGCTCTTTGACTGGTGCTGATGATGAGTAAGTTCATTATGTAAACCTATTTGTTTATAAATTATTTGTAAGGTAATCACTTTATTTAATCTTGTAAAGGATAAAATAAATAAAAAACTTTATTTATTCTGTTAAAAGGTGGGCGATTGAGGGATAATCCGAGGCGAAAAGCGGAGAGCGCATATGAAAACCACTGATAAGATTATTCAATTACTCAAGTTGCACGGTCCATTAACGGCAAAGACCCTAGCAGAAGAACTCGCCCTGACGACCATGGGCGTCCGGCAGCATTTGCAGGCCTTAGAGGATGCGGGTGATGTCGATATTGAAGATAGAGTCGAAGGCCGTGGACGCCCAACTCGATATTGGGGATTAACGGAGCAGAGTCGGACTCACTTTGCCGATCGCCATAGTGAGCTTAGTTTGCAATTGATTGATTCCGTTAAAATGATATTTGGCGATCAAGGCTTAGATAAACTGATCGAGCATAGGGAACAAACGGCCTTGCAGCAGTATCGCAGCGCGATGCACGGCATGACGGATATTGCCAGTCGCCTAACGAAACTGGTGGAGCTGCGTACCCTCGAGGGCTATATGGCGACGCAAGAACAAGCCGATGGGGTTTTCTGGTTGCTTGAGAATCACTGCCCAATTTGCAGCGCAGCGACTAAGTGCCAAAACTTTTGCCGCTCCGAACTGCAACAGTTCCAGCAATTATTTGCCGATATCGCCACAGTAAGCCGTGAAGAGCATATCATCGACGGTGCTCGTCGCTGCGCCTATCGCATTGCGCCTTTATCTTAGAGTTAGGTGGTGTGATGCAATCAAAACGCGGTCGTCTAGATAGATACCTTGCTGTTAAGTTACAAATTCACCGAAAAGCCGTGCGAGAACTCTTGCTGGCGGAGCGAGTGTATGTGGATGGTGCGCCTGCGAAAGCGCTCGATCTGCTGGTGGATGAATTTTCCCACATTGTGTTTGATGGGCAAGTCTTACAGGCCAACCAGCCAGTGTATTTGATGTTGCATAAGCCTGTTGGTGTGGTGAGTGCTACCAAAGACAAAGAGCATCGCACAGTGATTGATTTACTCGATTGCGATGCTCGCCATGAGCTGCATATAGCAGGGCGGTTAGATTTAAACTCTTCGGGCTTATTGCTGCTAACCAATGATAGCCGTTGGTCCGAGGCGCTCATGTCGCCTGAGCAAAAAGTGGATAAAGTGTATCGGGTGACTCTGGCAAATCCTTTGAGCGAAGACTATATCGCGGCATTCGCGCAAGGCATGTATTTTGGCTTTGAAGATATCACCACTCAGCCGGCACAGCTTGTTATCCTCGAACCCCATGTGGCAGAGGTGACCTTAAGGGAAGGAAAGTACCATCAAATCAAACGGATGTTTGGTCGTTTCCGTAATCCAGTGGTGGGATTGCATCGCCTTTCTATCGGTGAGATTACCTTGGATGAAGCCTTAAAGCCGGGCGAGAGTCGTATGTTGACAGCAGAGGAGGTAGATTCTGTCTATCTTGCAGGGAAGTTAGCTTAACTCTGTGCTTATGCAATAAGTATTAAGCCACCTTACCTTGCGGGAAGATGGCTTTGTACTTTAACTATCTATTGATGATGGATAACGAAGTTGCAGCGTTAGAGTTCCGCATGGGGGCCAAAGACTTCATAGTGCATTTGCGCGCTAGGTACACCCAGGGCGAGTAATTGCTGCTTGATCGAAGCCATAAAGCCAATGGGGCCACAGAAATAGTAATGTGCGTTGGCCACGATTTTATCGGCGACTGAGGTTAAGTTCATCGTTCCTTTAAAATCATAATCTTGGCCTAAAATATCAGTCGCTTTCGGCTCGCGGTACCACACATGGCTGGCAAGATTAGCGTGTTGAGCAAGTTTAGTGTTAATCGCCGCTTTAAACCCATGTACGTCACTATGTTCGCATGCGTGCAACCAAGTCACTGTGCTTGGGTGTTTTAGTTTTAGTAGCTGATTCAACATGCTCTTCATTGGCGTTTGTCCAACACCCGCCGAAATTAACACTACAGGTGTCTCTGGCTGAGCCGTTAGGGTGAAGTCCCCTGCAGGTGGCATCACAGCAAGGATATCGCCCACCTTTAACTCATCGTGAAGCAGGTTCGACACTTGGCCATTAGGCTCACGTTTTACACTAATGCGGTAGCTTTTGCCGTTAGGTGCGTCGGACAGCGAATACTGGCGAATCTCATCGAAATCGAGCTTAGGATGTTGCAGCTTAATGCTGAGGTATTGTCCTGGGATAAAATCTTTTACCGCTTGCCCATCGACTGGCGCTAATACGAACGAGGTTATCACGGCCGACTCGGCTGTTTTCTCACGAATAACAAACTCACGTTCACCAGACCAACCGCCATCTTGCTCTGCGCTTTCTTGGTAGATCTGCGCTTCGCGCTGGATAAAAATGTTGGCTAAAAACTGATAAGCATCGCCCCATGCGGTGAGCACTTCCTCGGTAACCGCCTCTCCCCCCAACTCTTTTAGCGTGGCCAGTAGATGACCGCCGACGATGGCATATTGTTCTGGCTGAATTAAAAATCCTGTGTGCTTTTGAGCAATGCGTTCGACGGCCGAACCTAATGCACCTAGGTTATCGATGTTTTTGGCATAGGCTGCAACTGCGTTAAACAAGGCTACAGGTTGACCGCCAGAATGCTGATGAGCCAAGTTAAATACGTCTTTTAACTCAGGATTATGGGCAAACATCCGTTGGTAAAAATGCTGGGTGAGTGCAGGGCCTGCTGACTCGAGAAGGGGAATCGTGCTCTTGATGATTTGGATGGTACTGCTATCCAACATAGTGAATCCTTAACATGCTTTATTTATGAATGTTATTTGAGTTTAAAGATTCATTTGATTTAGATCAATAATAATTACAGCTAAAGCTGTTAGGTATTGGATAAATTGTAGACTGAGAGTGGTGACAGCATGAAGGAATTGGGCTGGCACAGCAGGCCTGTGCCAGCGATATGAACTAGAGTCTGAATGCACTCACCTGATTACGCATACTGTTGGCAAGCTTGGTTAAGTTGATCACCGACTCACTCAGCTCTAAAGCCGAATTGGTGGAGTGTTCGGCAATATCGCTAATGGCAATAATGCTACGGTTGATGCTCTCGGCCACACTACTTTGCTCCTCGGCAGCCGTGGCAATATGGGTATTCAGTTCAGTAATATTGTCGACGGAGGCGACAATCTCTTTTAATGCTTGGCCAGCTTGATTCGCCTTATCGTTGGCATCATCCACTTGATTGATACCAACCTCCATCGCATTCACCGCTTCTTTTACGCCTTGTTGTAGAGTGGCGATCATCGCTTCAATCTCTTGAGTCGATTTTTGGGTGCGCTGCGCCAATGTCCTGACTTCATCGGCGACCACCGCAAAACCTCGACCTTGCTCTCCGGCGCGGGCGGCTTCAATCGCCGCATTTAGTGCCAGTAGATTGGTTTGTTCGGCAATACTTTTGATCACATCCAATACCCGACCGATGTTTTGGCTTTCATTGGATAAAAAGCCAATCACTTGCGCCGTTTTCTGAATTTGCTCCGAAAGTTGCGACATGCTGGTGATGGATTGCATCACAATATGATTACCATTGGCGGCATAACTATCCGCATCCTTGGCGGAATCTGCGGCCGCTGCGGCGCTTTGAGCCACTTCGGCAACGGTGGCCGTCATTTCATTCATGGCCGTTGCCGTTTGTTCGGTTTCCGCCTGTTGCTGCTGCATGCGTTTATTGGTCGCTTGGGTAAAACTACTTAGCTCAGTGGCTGAACTATTGACCGTATTGGCGGCTTCGGCAATCGAATGCAAAATGCCCCGCAGATGTTCAATCACTTGGGTCAGGCTAGTGGAGATCTGCCCGAGTTCATCGTCGTTGAAAGTTTTAAATTTAACAGTGAGATCAGAGTCTTGCCGTATCGTCTTAAGATTTTCAACAATATCACGGATCGGATTCATCACGCTGCGATTCACCCAGAGCCCAATCACTATGCTGATCAGCATGGCGATACCCGCGAGGGTGATAAAAATAGAAATGGAGGATTGGTAAATACCGTTTACGGCATCTTTCTCCTGACCGGCGATCTTAATTTGCAGATCAATCAGTTCGGAGACTTTACCGCTGATAGGGTCGATGGCGTTATACAGAGGTAATATTTTGTCGTTCAGTTGATGCACCACATCGCCATTTAACCCCCGAAGATATGTGATTAACTGCTCTATTTGTTCATTGGCGGGAGTAAATAAACGCTCAGCTTGCTGCGCAAGTTGTGACTCGTCTTTGGTGAGCTCAGTTGATAGGTATTTCTGCCAGCGTTGATTGACTGTGGATTTAGCACTTTCAAGGGCATTGATGGCCTGAGAAGCCGTAAAACCGCCGGCATTAGCCTTATTCACCGCATCAATCACATCCACGGCATATTTATCGGCAATCACTTTGAGATCATCAAGGGGGACGACTCGGTCGTTATAGATGCGTTCGACACCATATTCGATTTTTCCCATCATATTGATGGCGATAAAACCGATAGTCAGTAGCATTAGGAGTGGCACGAGAATGCCGATAAACATTTTTTGTTTTATTTGTAGACCATTCATATGGATTTCCTCGGTGAAACAAGGGAGTCCTTTAGGCAGAGCTCGAGCTGTCCCTATGATGAGTCTGTATGAATAGTTATAGCAAATTTAAGGAAGGTGATAAGTTACTTAAGGAAATTTAATCGCAGATACAAAAAAACCTCGCTAAGCGAGGTTTAAATGTTGGTACAGATGAGAGGACTTGAACCTCCACGCCCGCAAGGGCACTAGCACCTGAAGCTAGCGTGTCTACCAATTCCACCACATCTGCATTGGTATCCGACATTGTGTCGAATTTTAATTTGAATCGCAATTTGGTACAGGTGAGAGGACTTGAACCTCCACGCCCGCAAGGGCACTAGCACCTGAAGCTAGCGTGTCTACCAATTCCACCACACCTGCACTGTACTTTATTGCGATTCTTTAACACTGGTCGCTAAGGCAACCAATTTAAAGATGGTGCCCGAACCCGGAATCGAACCAGGGACACGAGGATTTTCAATCCTCTGCTCTACCGACTGAGCTATTCGGGCGACGGGCGCAATTTAAAGGCTTTTCGGCTTTTGAGTCAACTGATTTTTACGAAATAATGTAAAAAGTGGTGCGGTTGGATAAGTTTTACTCGAATAGCGTATTTATTGACTCTTACCCAGATGAAAAGGAACTTGGCGCGCTGCAGAACCTAAAAGGGAAGGGGCATCAAACGGTGAACTTAAGATAAAAAAATGCCCCTTATAAAGGGGCATTTACGCTTAGTTCGATAAGATTTCGTTGTTTGGGAAGTTAGCTTGCATTACCATGAGCACGTTTTGCTTCAGTTGGTTCTGACCTAACTCGCCATAAGCTTCTGCCATAATCTCCAGTGCACGTTCCGTTGAAGGAGTGCCGGGATATGTTTCCAACACAGATTGAGCACGAACGGCCGCAGCACTCCAAGCGTTCATTTTGATATAATACTCAGCAACTTGAATGGAATATTTTGCTAAACGGTTTTTCAGCGACAACATGCGTTTTTGCGCATCAGCAGCATATTTGCTGTTGGGATAGGTTTTGATTAAACGATCAAAATCCTTAAAGGCATCTTGGGCATTTTTAGGATCGCGGTCGGTTCTATCGATATTCAACATATCGTGGAACAGATAGCTATCCGCCTGCATATTGACGAGTCCACGCATATAGTAGACATAGTCGATATTCGGATGGGTTGGGTTTAAACGGATGAATCTGTCAATGTTGGCAATGCCAGAGGCAACATCGTCCATTTTGTAATAGGCATAAATCAGATCTAACTGAACCTGAGTTTTATGTGGTCCGAAGGGAAAGCGTGAGTCTAACGCTTCCAATGAACGGACGGCTTTAGAGTAATTGCCAAGTTCCATGGAGGTTCTTGCCTGAGAGTAGAGCACATCAGGTGAGGTTTTGGCGGCAATATCGTTATCTTCAGGACTGCTGCTACAGGCTGATAACGCTAGCGAAAATAGGACTAAGGTTAAGCCTTTGGAGAATTTATACATACTTGAATTCAATTCTTTATAAGTTGTAGTTAAGAATTTTTCCATTTCACGATAAAATAGAAAGCATTCGATTGTAACAGATAGCACACATTTTTTGACCCCAAAATGGGGATACGGTTCCTATGACACAAGAGATTAATCTAAAAAGCGAGATTTCGGCAACACAAACTGGCCTGAGATTGGATCAAGCACTGGCTGAGTTGTTCCCAGATTACTCGCGCACGCGCATCAAGGAATGGATCCTATCTGATGCAGTCTATGTTGATGGCGTGATGGTGAATAAGCCGCGCGAAAAGGTATTCGAGCTGCAGCGCATTGAAATTAATGCCACGCTCGAAGAAGAAGTGCATGCTGCCGCACAAGCCATTGAGCTGGATATTGTCTACGAAGACGATGATATCTTAGTGATCAATAAACAAGCGGGCTTAGTGGTTCACCCCGGTGCTGGCAATGCCGATGGCACTTTGATGAACGCCCTGCTGCACCATTGCCCGAATATCGAGCACGTTCCACGTGCGGGTATTGTGCATCGTTTGGATAAAGACACCACAGGTTTGATGGTGGTAGCCAAAACGGTTGAAGCGCAAACCCATTTAGTGGCCGCGTTGCAAGCCCGTGAAATCACCCGTGAGTATGAGGCGATTGTCCTCGGTACTATGACGGCGGGCGGTACAGTCGATGAGCCTATTGGTCGTCATCCGACAAAACGTACCCATATGGCAGTGCATCATTCGGGTAAACCCGCGGTGACTCACTACCGTGTGGCCGAAAAATTCCGTAATCACACCCGTTTAAGATTGCGTTTAGAATCGGGCCGTACTCACCAAATCCGTGTGCATATGGCATATATTGGCCATGTGTTGGTGGGCGATCCTGTTTATGGCGGCCGTCCAAAGCCACCCAAGGCGGCAAGTCCTGAGTTTTTCGAGATCCTGAAAAACTTTAAACGCCAAGCACTGCATGCGGTGCGTCTGGAGTTAGCGCATCCTGTGACTTGTGAAATCATGAGCTGGACCGCGCCTATTCCAGAAGACATGGTGATTCTGACCAAAGCGCTGCGCCAAGACACCTTAGAACACCCAGTCGAGTACTAGGCTATGCTGCTTCACGATTGGCCTGTACCGGATAATGTGGCAATTGCGATGACTGACCGCCACGGCGGTGTGAGTCTCGCGCCCTACGATAGCCTGAATTTAGGGCTGCATGTGGGGGATGCGCCGCAGCAGGTATTGGCTAATCGTGGCATGTTGGCGAAACAGTTAGGGCTTGCGACTGAGCCTGTGTGGTTGGAGCAAGTCCATGGCACTCAGGTGGTTGATTTGGCCGATATCGCCCCAATCAATCTTGCCCCAAAAGCTCAATCAGAGAGTGTGGCCTTGCAAGATACGCCACCTTTGGTGGCCGATGCCAGCTATACCGACCTCGCTGGACGTGTGTGTGTGGTGATGACCGCCGATTGTTTGCCAGTGCTTCTGTGCAATCAACAAGGTACAGAAGTCGCCGCTGCCCATGCCGGCTGGCGCGGACTCTGTGATGGAGTGATTGAGGCGAGTGTGGCTAAGTTTGCCTCTAAGCCAAGCGAGCTGATTGCCTATCTTGGGCCTGCCATTGGGCCCAAGACCTTTGAGGTTGGCGCCGAGGTGCGTGCTGCCTTTATGGCAATAGATCCAAGCGCTGCAAACTGCTTCGTCGCTCAATGTCAGGCAACTAAGCCTGACAAATACCTTGCCGATATTATCGGATTAGCCAAATTGCGCTTAAAGAAACTGGGTATTACGCAGGTCTACAGCGCCGATATTTGCACTGTCTCTAGCCCTGATTATTTCTCTTATCGCCGCGATAAAATCACTGGCCGCATGGCTTCATTGATCTGGCTTAAGTCTTAGGTTTATTCCCCTACAATTTGTATTAATTTCCCGCCGCCTTGCTTGAAATCGGTTAAATAGCCCCCATCTTTTAACTAACAAAATGTGATACCTAATTTGTGAGTTTTAGGAGGCTGTATGCGACTCGATCGTATGACCAATAAATTTCAGCTTGCCATCTCAGATGCCCAGTCGCTCGCGCTCGGGCGTGATCATCAGTTTATCGAACCGTTACATTTGATGATGGCGCTGCTCAACCAGGATTCTGGTTCTATCCATCCTTTATTAACCCAAGCTGGCATTCGGGTGAGTGCGCTGCGCTCGCTGTTGAGCCAAGAGCTTGAACGTCTACCGCAGGTCGAAGGCACTGGCGGCGATGTACAATTATCCCAAGGTTTAATTCGCTTATTAAACCTGTGCGACAAGTTGGCGCAAAAGCGCAAAGACAAATATATCTCCAGTGAGTTGTTTGTTTTAGCGGCACTCGAGGGCAGCGATGCCTTGGCGCAATGCTTAAAGAAATCAGGCGCCACCAAAGAGCTGCTCGAGCAAACCATTGAGCAAGTGCGCGGCGGTCAGAATGTGGATGATCCTAACGCGGAAGATCAACGCCAAGCGCTGAAAAAGTTTACCGTCGATCTCACTGAGCGTGCCGAACAAGGCAAACTTGACCCTGTGATTGGTCGCGACGATGAAATCCGCCGCACTATTCAAGTGCTGCAACGTCGTAGTAAAAACAACCCAGTGCTGATTGGTGAGCCTGGCGTGGGTAAAACCGCGATTGTTGAAGGCCTCGCGCAGCGAATTGTGAACGGTGAAGTGCCTGAAGGGATTAAAAATAAACGCGTTTTATCCTTAGATATGGGCGCACTGATTGCGGGCGCTAAATATCGTGGCGAGTTTGAAGAGCGTTTAAAAGCCGTGCTTAACGAGCTGGCGCAGGAAGAAGGCCAAGTGATCCTCTTTATCGACGAGCTGCACACTATGGTGGGCGCGGGTAAAGGCGATGGCGCCATGGATGCGGGCAATATGCTAAAGCCTGCGCTGGCCCGTGGCGATCTTCACTGTGTGGGTGCGACCACTCTCGACGAATATCGTCAATATATTGAAAAGGATGCCGCCCTTGAGCGCCGCTTCCAAAAAGTATTAGTGGATGAGCCTAGCGTGGAAGATACCATCGCGATTTTGCGTGGCCTCAAAGAGCGCTACGAGCTGCATCACCATGTGGAAATTACCGATCCGGCGATTGTGGCGGCGGCCACCATGTCGCACCGATATGTGTCGGACCGTAAATTACCCGATAAAGCCATCGACTTGATTGACGAGGCGGCATCGAGCATCCGTATGCAGATGGATTCTAAGCCTGAATCCCTCGACAGATTGGAGCGCCGTGCTATCCAGTTGAAACTGGAAGAGCAGGCATTAGCCAAAGAAAACGATGAGGCGAGCCGCCGTCGACTTGAACATTTACGTGTCGAGTTGCATGAGGTTGAGGCTAAGGCGTCGGAGCTTAATGAAATCTGGCGCACCGAAAAAGCGGCGCTTGCAGGGACTCAGCATATTAAAGCCGACCTTGAGCAAGCGCGGATGGATTTAGAGGTGGCGCGCCGCGCGGGCGACTTGACCCGTATGTCCGAGCTGCAATATGGCCGTATTCCCGAGCTTGAAAAGCAACTGGACTTAGCATCGCAAGCCGAAATGCAGGACATGACGCTGCTACGCAATAAAGTCACTGACTTAGAAATTGCCGAAGTGCTCTCAAAGGCAACGGGGATTCCGGTTTCTAAGATGCTTGAAGGCGAGCGTGAAAAACTGCTGCAAATGGAAGTGGCACTGCATGAGCGGGTGATTGGCCAAAACGAAGCCGTGGATGCTGTCGCCAATGCGATTCGCCGTAGCCGCGCAGGACTTGCCGATCCGAATCGTCCTATTGGTTCGTTCCTGTTCTTAGGACCAACCGGAGTGGGTAAAACTGAGTTATGTAAGTCGTTGGCTAAGTTCCTCTTCGATACGGAATCGGCCTTAGTGCGCATTGACATGTCTGAATTTATGGAGAAACACGCGGTTTCCCGTTTAGTGGGGGCGCCTCCTGGCTATGTCGGCTATGAAGAGGGCGGTTACTTAACCGAAGCGGTGCGTCGCAAGCCTTATTCGGTGATATTGCTCGATGAGGTGGAAAAGGCTCACCCAGACGTGTTCAACATTCTGCTGCAGGTGCTGGATGATGGCCGCTTAACCGATGGTCAAGGTCGTACCGTTGACTTTAGAAATACGGTGATCATCATGACCTCAAACTTAGGCTCTGACATTATCCAAGAAGGATTCGGTCACCTAAGTTACAGCGAAATGAAGAGCGCGGTGATGAATGTGGTTACCCATAGCTTTAGACCCGAGTTTCTAAACCGGATCGACGAGTCAGTGGTATTCCATCCCTTGGATGCGGAAAATATCAAGCATATTGCATCTATCCAAATTGCTTCATTGCGTAAGCGTTTGGCAGAGAAAGACTATACGCTGGAGATCACCGACGAGGCATTATCGTTAATCGCAGAAATTGGTTTCGACCCAGTCTATGGCGCAAGGCCGCTGAAACGTGCCTTACAGCAAGAGATGGAAAACCCATTAGCGCAAAAATTACTGCGTGGCGATTTACTGCCCGGCAAACCGATTAAGGTCAGTTGCGCCGGTGGTGAGTTGGTATTCGAGCAATAATTTGCGCGGAGGATTAACGTGCTAAATGCAGCTTAACCTAAATAAAAAAACCGAAGTCTCAGGCTTCGGTTTTTTTATATCTATACGCTACAGATAAATGTTAGGTAACCCTAAAAGAGCTGTACGCGATAGTGTGACGTGACTATCAAGGTTTGCATGCAGCTACAACAAACGCAGAACGTTATTTCTTATCGCAAAACAGTTTTATCCGCTGCTGATTCTCGCTAATTGCCGCTTGGCGCTCTTCTTCTGTCATTGCGACTGGCTCTTTATTGCCTTCTTCTTGGCGGGTGAGTTTAGTATGAGTCGTTAGTACATCTAAACTATGTTTAGCGTTTTCACAAATCGCTTCGGCTTGCTTAGCGTCTTTCTCTTTAATTAACGCTGCCGACTTTTCTGACTCGGACATTTCAGGGGGCGCATCTTTTTTAGCGGGAGCTATATAGCCAATTTTACCAGGCTCGATATCTTCGCTATAGAGTTGCTGCGTTTTGGGTTGCTCTTGCTCCGGTGGCTGCTGGCTGTAATGGGTGACACCATTTTCATCGACCCAAGTGTAAATCACCCCGGCTAATACGGGCTGAGTGAGCAGCATTAAGCATGCAATCCGCAAAAACATAGCGCTAACCTTGGCTTTTCTTAACATAAAAATCATCCCTAAGGGTCACCATCGACATGATAGTAAAATATGCTATCTTGAAGCCTACTTCCATTTCAGCTCATAGCTTTATAAGTGTATGCAAAATTCCTCAAATCAAACAGTAAAGAATAAAGGTATCTATTTACTGCCGAATTTATTCACCACCGCAGGCTTGTTTTCCGGTTTCTATGCTGTGATTGCCTCTATGAATGCTAACTTTGAAGCGGCGGCGATTGCGATTTTTGTGGCCATGATTTGCGATGGCTTAGACGGCAGAGTGGCAAGGTTAACGAATACGCAAAGTGACTTTGGTGCCGAATATGACAGCATGGCAGACATGGTATCCTTTGGTATGGCACCTGCGTTACTCGCCTATAATTGGGCGCTTGCGGATTTAGGTAAGGTTGGTTGGCTCGCAGCATTTATCTATTGTGCGGGCGCAGCATTAAGGTTGGCACGTTTTAATACCCAAGTCGGCGTGGCAGATAAGCGCTATTTTCAAGGCTTAGCGAGTCCTGCTGCAGCGGCAGTAATTGCTGGTAGCATTTGGCTTGGCAATCAGTACAACCTCGATGGTAAGAATATCAGTTGGATTGCCGGATTGATTACGGCCACCACGGGATTATTAATGGTGAGTAATTTCCGTTATCACTCATTTAAGGAAATTGACTGGCGCGGCAAAGTGAATTTCATTGCGATTTTATTTGTGGTTGGCGTGTTTGTGGTGGTGTCGGTGCAACCAGCATTAATTCTCTGTATCGGTTTTTACCTCTACGCCATTTCTGGGCCTGTGATTACTATTCGCACCGTGAGAAAACTAAAAGTGGCGCACATTGTGGGCGATGGCGATCATGAAAAGGAACAAGGCACGGGAGAGGATACCAAGAGTTCGACAAATTCTACGGATAATCCTTAGTCCGACAGTTCCAACACTCGCAAGCTTTATTCAATGAGTCTGTTCTACGGTTCAAGAGTCGTTATTCTTGAACCGTTTTCCTCATTTGACACCTATACATCTATATATACAAAAGTTTTAAAGCGCCCATTCTTAAGGCTATTCGATCTATATAATTCCCTGCACATCGATGCCGCATATGCCAAACTTATCAACCCGAGTGACAAAGATTGCAGTATATTTATCCGATATTTGCAGTTTTGCTGGTTATTTGCTCACTTGACGTGATTTGTTAAAAAAGCCCTTGCACAAAAGTTTTCGGTGCCTATAATGCGCATCCACTGACACGGCAGACAGCGAAAGCAACCGCGGTGACAGTGCGAGTCGAATGCAAAATGTGCAGTTGGTTCGAAAGCATCAAGAAGTTTGCAAAAACGCCTTGACGCGACAAGGGAAATGCGTAGAATACGCAGCCCTGACCCGCTGAGCGGTAGCGCGAAGTGAATGGTCAAATGCTCTTTAACAATCTAAACAAGAAATCTGTGTGGGCACTCACAGGTGTTGAGTTAATCGAAATTACTCTGCCGTTTGGCGAGTAATCAAAATTTACATCAATGAATGAGTGTTCATAGCAATATGTACAACGACTTATTAAGTTAAGTCGATTCAGAATTCATTGAGCCGAATCTTCGGATTCACAAAACTTTTAATTGAAGAGTTTGATCATGGCTCAGATTGAACGCTGGCGGCAGGCCTAACACATGCAAGTCGAGCGGCAGCACAAGGGAGTTTACTCCTGAGGTGGCGAGCGGCGGACGGGTGAGTAATGCCTAGGGATCTGCCCAGTCGAGGGGGATAACAGTTGGAAACGACTGCTAATACCGCATACGCCCTACGGGGGAAAGAGGGGGACTTTCGGGCCTCTCGCGATTGGATGAACCTAGGTGGGATTAGCTAGTTGGTGAGGTAATGGCTCACCAAGGCGACGATCCCTAGCTGTTCTGAGAGGATGATCAGCCACACTGGGACTGAGACACGGCCCAGACTCCTACGGGAGGCAGCAGTGGGGAATATTGCACAATGGGGGAAACCCTGATGCAGCCATGCCGCGTGTGTGAAGAAGGCCTTCGGGTTGTAAAGCACTTTCAGTAGGGAGGAAAGGTTGTAAGTTAATACCTTGCAGCTGTGACGTTACCTACAGAAGAAGGACCGGCTAACTCCGTGCCAGCAGCCGCGGTAATACGGAGGGTCCAAGCGTTAATCGGAATTACTGGGCGTAAAGCGTGCGCAGGCGGTTTGTTAAGCGAGATGTGAAAGCCCCGGGCTCAACCTGGGAATTGCATTTCGAACTGGCAAACTAGAGTCTTGTAGAGGGGGGTAGAATTCCAGGTGTAGCGGTGAAATGCGTAGAGATCTGGAGGAATACCGGTGGCGAAGGCGGCCCCCTGGACAAAGACTGACGCTCAGGCACGAAAGCGTGGGGAGCAAACAGGATTAGATACCCTGGTAGTCCACGCCGTAAACGATGTCTACTCGGAGTTTGGTGTCTTGAACACTGGGCTCTCAAGCTAACGCATTAAGTAGACCGCCTGGGGAGTACGGCCGCAAGGTTAAAACTCAAATGAATTGACGGGGGCCCGCACAAGCGGTGGAGCATGTGGTTTAATTCGATGCAACGCGAAGAACCTTACCTACTCTTGACATCCAGAGAATTCGCTAGAGATAGCTTAGTGCCTTCGGGAACTCTGAGACAGGTGCTGCATGGCTGTCGTCAGCTCGTGTTGTGAAATGTTGGGTTAAGTCCCGCAACGAGCGCAACCCCTATCCTTATTTGCCAGCGCGTAATGGCGGGAACTCTAGGGAGACTGCCGGTGATAAACCGGAGGAAGGTGGGGACGACGTCAAGTCATCATGGCCCTTACGAGTAGGGCTACACACGTGCTACAATGGCGAGTACAGAGGGTTGCAAAGCCGCGAGGTGGAGCTAATCTCACAAAGCTCGTCGTAGTCCGGATTGGAGTCTGCAACTCGACTCCATGAAGTCGGAATCGCTAGTAATCGTGGATCAGAATGCCACGGTGAATACGTTCCCGGGCCTTGTACACACCGCCCGTCACACCATGGGAGTGGGCTGCAAAAGAAGTGGGTAGCTTAACCTTCGGGAGGGCGCTCACCACTTTGTGGTTCATGACTGGGGTGAAGTCGTAACAAGGTAGCCCTAGGGGAACCTGGGGCTGGATCACCTCCTTACCTATACGACTAACTCGATGTTTGTTGAGTGTTCACACAGATGGCTTGTTGAACTTCTCGAAAGAGGAGGGAGAGCGAAATGCACCGCATGCCGGTAAGCATTGTTCTTTAACAATTTGGAAAGCTGATAGTAATTAATACAATGATGTCTGTCGTTGTGTTAATACGAAAAAAATTGAGTTCTTAAAACACTTTTTAAGTGTCTTGAATATTCAAGTCTAAGGCGAGTCCATCTTCTTGGTCGAAGATGAGACAAGTAAAACCAGCTGGTCGCAACAATTCAAGTGAAACTCATTTGGGTTGTATGGTTAAGCGACTAAGCGTATACGGTGGATGCCTTGGCAGTCAGAGGCGATGAAGGACGTAGTAACTTGCGAAAAGCGTTGGCGAGCTAGTAACAAGCATTTGAGCTAACGATGTCCGAATGGGGGAACCCAGCAGCATAAGCTGTTATCACTACATGAATACATAGTGTAGTGAGGCAAACGAGGGGAACTGAAACATCTAAGTACCCTTAGGAAAAGAAATCAACCGAGATTCCCCTAGTAGCGGCGAGCGAACGGGGATTAGCCCTTAAGTCAGAGGGGTGTTAGTGGAATGGTCTGGAAAGTCCAGCGGCACAGGGTGATAGCCCCGTACACGAAAACTAACCTTTGATGAAAACGAGTAAGGCGGGACACGTGATATCCTGTTTGAATATGGGGGGACCATCCTCCAAGGCTAAATACTCCTGACTGACCGATAGTGAACCAGTACCGTGAGGGAAAGGCGAAAAGAACCCCTGTGAGGGGAGTGAAATAGAACCTGAAACCGTATACGTACAAGCAGTGGGAGCGGTACTTGAGACCGTGACTGCGTACCTTTTGTATAATGGGTCAGCGACTTACGTTTTGTAGCGAGGTTAAGCGAATAGCGGAGCCGTAGGGAAACCGAGTGTTAACTGCGCGTTTAGTTGCAAGGCGTAGACCCGAAACCCGGTGATCTAGCCATGGGCAGGTTGAAGGTTGAGTAACATCAACTGGAGGACCGAACCGACTAATGTTGAAAAATTAGCGGATGACTTGTGGCTGGGGGTGAAAGGCCAATCAAACCGGGAGATATCTGGTTCTCCTCGAAAGCTATTTAGGTAGCGCCTCGGACGAACACCTTTGGGGGTAGAGCACTGTTAAGGCTAGGGGGTCATCCCGACTTACCAACCCTTTGCAAACTCCGAATACCAAAGAGTGCTATCCGGGAGACAGACGGCGGGTGCTAACGTCCGTCGTCAAAAGGGAAACAACCCAGACCGTCAGCTAAGGTCCCAAAGTGTATGTTAAGTGGGAAACGATGTGGGAAGGCTTAGACAGCTAGGATGTTGGCTTAGAAGCAGCCATCATTTAAAGAAAGCGTAATAGCTCACTAGTCGAGTCGGCCTGCGCGGAAGATGTAACGGGGCTAAACATACCACCGAAGCTACGGGTGCAATCCATTAGGGTTGCGCGGTAGAGGAGCGTTCTGTAAGCCGTTGAAGGTGAAGGGGTAACCCACGCTGGAGGTATCAGAAGTGCGAATGCTGACATGAGTAACGATAAAGGGGGTGAAAAACCCCCTCGCCGAAAGACCAAGGGTTCCTGTCCAACGTTAATCGGGGCAGGGTGAGTCGACCCCTAAGGCGAGGCCGAAAGGCGTAGTCGATGGGAAACAGATTAATATTTCTGTACTTCCGCTAACTGCGATGGAGAGACGGAGAAGGCTAGGCTAGCGCGGCGTTGGTAGTCCGCGTTTAAGGTGGTAGGTGGAATGCTTAGGCAAATCCGGGCGTTCTTAACACTGAGAGCTGATGACGAGTCCCCAAGGGGATGAAGTAGTTGATGCCATGCTTCCAGGAAAATCTTCTAAGCTTCAGGTTAGCGGGAATCGTACCCCAAACCGACACAGGTGGTCGGGTAGAGAATACCAAGGCGCTTGAGAGAACTCGGCTGAAGGAACTAGGCAAAATGGTACCGTAACTTCGGGAGAAGGTACGCTGCTGTTGGTGATGGGACTTGCTCCCTAAGCTGACGGCAGTCGCAGATACCAGGTGGCTGCAACTGTTTATCAAAAACACAGCACTGTGCAAAATCGCAAGATGACGTATACGGTGTGACGCCTGCCCGGTGCCGGAAGGTTAATTGATTGGGTTATCGCAAGAGAAGCTCATGATCGAAGCCCCGGTAAACGGCGGCCGTAACTATAACGGTCCTAAGGTAGCGAAATTCCTTGTCGGGTAAGTTCCGACCTGCACGAATGGCGTAATGATGGCCACGCTGTCTCCAGCCGAGACTCAGTGAAGTTGAAATTGCGGTGAAGATGCCGTATACCCGCGGCTAGACGGAAAGACCCCGTGAACCTTTACTATAGCTTGGCACTGAACATTGACCCTACATGTGTAGGATAGGTGGGAGACTTTGAAGCGGGAACGCTAGTTCACGTGGAGTCGTCCTTGAAATACCACCCTTGTAGTGTTGATGTTCTAACTTGGGCCCCTAATCGGGGTTAAGGACAGTGCCTGGTGGGTAGTTTGACTGGGGCGGTCTCCTCCCAAAGAGTAACGGAGGAGCACGAAGGTTGGCTAAGTACGGTCGGACATCGTACGGTTAGTGCAATGGCATAAGCCAGCTTAACTGCGAGACAGACACGTCGAGCAGGTACGAAAGTAGGTCATAGTGATCCGGTGGTTCTGAATGGAAGGGCCATCGCTCAACGGATAAAAGGTACTCCGGGGATAACAGGCTGATACCGCCCAAGAGTTCATATCGACGGCGGTGTTTGGCACCTCGATGTCGGCTCATCACATCCTGGGGCTGAAGTCGGTCCCAAGGGTATGGCTGTTCGCCATTTAAAGTGGTACGCGAGCTGGGTTCAGAACGTCGTGAGACAGTTCGGTCCCTATCTGCCGTGGGCGTTGGATGATTGAGGGGAGTTGCTCCTAGTACGAGAGGACCGGAGTGAACGAACCGCTGGTGTTCGGGTTGTCATGCCAATGGCATTGCCCGGTAGCTATGTTCGGAATCGATAACCGCTGAAAGCATCTAAGCGGGAAGCGAGCCCCAAGATGAGTCATCCCTTGGACTTTAAGTCCACTAAAGAGCCGTTCGAGACTAGGACGTTGATAGGTCAGGTGTGTAAGCGTTGTGAGGCGTTGAGCTAACTGATACTAATGACTCGAGAGGCTTAACCATACAACCCAGATGGGTTTTGCTAAGTAGCACTTAGCTTGAATACAAACACTTAAGAAGTGCACTCAATCCAGCTTTCCGAATTAATTTACTGCCTGCATGAGATAAGACGGGTAAGTAAATAGCAAATTTGCTTGGTGACAATAGCATTGTGGTCCCACCTGATCCCATCCCGAACTCAGAAGTGAAACGCAATCGCGCCGATGGTAGTGTGGGGTCTCCCCATGTGAGAGTAGGTCATCGCCAAGCATCCAAATAAACACAAAAGCCCTAGTCTAAACCGCTAGGGCTTTTGTGTTTATACGCTCCGCGAAAAGCTACCTCGATGTCGCCCCGCCGCTAAGCGGGCTCCCCAGCTACGAAGACAAGCTTCTTCGCGTTCAATCATGGCTAAATACTGCGTATTTATAACGCGATGATTTCACCCCCATGTGAGAGTAGGTCATCGCCAAGCGCCTAATTAAACAATGAAGCCAGCTGAATAAGCTGGCTTTTTTGTTTTTCGTGTTTACCATTTCAGTTTCTGTATTCTTCATAAGCCTTCTTTAATTACTAACGTTATTACTCTGCGGTCTAAGATGCAGCGTTAATGGAGAACGGCTGATTATCTTGTTTTCTAGACTTTTAAACCTGTGTCCTCATTATTCCTCTAAACACCTTCTTGGCAGCTTAATGCTTTAGCGCTGTATTTTGATGCTTCTTGGATTGTGTCCTTACTCATCGTTCGATTTAAACTTGTACTCATTTAATAAGAGATTCAAGACCTCATTATCGTTAGATTGCACTTTCGGCTGCTGTTTACTTAGGCCTTAATCTTGAGAGCCAGTAACCTTTTTTTCCCCAATAAAAATATCTGCTTTGCTGTTTCATTAACGAATATTCATTTTATCGCTCGTTCACTAAGGATCCCTCAGACACTTATTGCCGATCTTATGTGAATTGGTCTTACCAATTTACAGCCATAGATTGAGTTTGATATCAATGAAGATGTTGTGAAGTTGTAAATCTAACACTTGATTGGGTTGAAAGCTGGAGGAGGTACTGACGTGAAAGGGGAGCTAACGCAGCAGCTATTAGATGCTGTTGGCATCATGTTATTGGGCATGGGGCTGGTGTATTTATTTTTAAGTGTATTGATATTAGGTGTGAATCTGGTTGCTAAGTGGTGCCGTGAAGAGCCTAAAGCAGCAGATCCGTTAAAGGTGAATGATGCGAGTTCAATCGGAGCTGCAAACACCTTAGATCCTAAATTGGTGGCTGCGATCAGCTTAGCCGTCCAGCAGTATCGTTCTCAGGCTAAATAATGGAGCGCCATATGAACCGAGTAAATTCGATTGTGGCGTCTAAGCCATTACAGTTAACCGATGTCGTCTTGAGGGATGCACATCAGTCTATTTTAGCAACGCGTTTACGCATCGATGACATGCTTCCGATCGCACCTCTGCTCGATAAAGTGGGATTTTGGTCGCTCGAGTCTTGGGGCGGAGCGACTTTCGATGCCTGTATCCGTTATTTAGGTGAGGATCCTTGGGACAGGATCCGTGAGCTGAAAAAGTTAATGCCAAATACACCTCAACAAATGTTACTGCGCGGTCAAAACCTATTGGGTTATCGCCATTACGCCGATGATTTAGTGACACGTTTTGTCGAGCGTGCCCATGCCAATGGTGTGGATGTATTCCGTATCTTTGATGCGATGAATGATGTGCGTAACCTTGAGATGGCGGTAAAAGCGGTGCGTGACGTCGGTGGGCACGCGCAAGGCACAATTTCTTATACGACCAGCCCTGTTCATACGGTTGATACTTGGGTCGATATGGCAAAGCGTCTTGAGGACATGGGCTGCCATTCGCTGTGTATTAAAGACATGGCGGGCTTACTCAAGCCGATGGAAGCCTTTGAGCTGATCAGTCGCTTAAAATCACAAACTCAACTCATGCTCTCATTGCATTGTCACGCCACGACGGGGCTAAGTACCGCAACCTATCAAAAGGCGATAGAGGCGGGAATCGATGTGCTCGATACTGCTATTTCCTCCATGAGCCAAACCTATGGCCATACGGCAACTGAAACCGTGGTTGCTATGGTGGCGGAGACCGAGCGTGAAACTCACTATGACCTTGCCTTACTTGAAGAGATTGCCGCTTATTTCCGTGAGGTGCGGAAAAAGTACGCCAAGTTTGAAGGGGCGTTAAAAGGTATCGATTCGCGGATCCTTCGCGCTCAAGTACCCGGTGGCATGTTGACGAATATGGAGAGTCAGCTCAAAGAACAAGGCGCGGCCGATAAGCTGGACGCAGTGCTCGAGGAGATCCCTCGGGTACGTCAGGATTTAGGTTTTCTGCCTTTGGTTACACCAACGTCGCAAATTGTTGGCTCGCAGGCCGTTATCAACGTACTGATGGGGCAAAGATATCAATCGTTGACCAAAGAGACTGAAGGTGTGTTAAGGGGCGAATATGGTGCTACTCCAGCCCCAGTTAATCCTGAGTTGCAGGCTCGAGTGCTTAACGGTGCGGCGGCGATCACCTGCCGTCCTGCGGATTTACTCGCACCCGAGTTGGACAAACTGCGTACGGAGTTATTATCAAAGGCGCAGGAGCAAGGGATTCGTCTCGTCTCAGAGAGTAAAGAAAAGTCTCTGGACGATGATTTGCTCATCTATGCGCTCTTCCCGCAGATTGGCTTACAGTTTTTACAACACCGAGACGACCCAACCGCTTTTGAGCCAAAACCTGAACTTGCGCCAGTGTTACCTGCTACGCCGCGTGAGGCCGAGACTTATACCGTTACGGTTGAAGGGCAAACTTATGTGGTTGAGGTTGCCGAGGGCGGCGAAATTAGCCAGATCCAAACTCAGGGACAAGCCGAACTGCCGCTTGGCCAAGCTTATCCTTCTCAGCCGAGCGCTGCGCCAGTGCCTCAAACCAGTGAGGTGAAACTTAAGATGAGCGCGCCCCTATCGGGCAATATCTTCAAAGTGCATGTCGGCATTGGTGACAAGGTGTGCGCCGGCGATGTCGTTATCATCCTAGAGGCCATGAAAATGGAGACCGAAATCCGCGCACAGGGGGATGGCATTATTACCCATCTCTTTGTGAAAGAAGGGGATTCGGTTGCCGTGGGTTCTCAATTACTGGCCTTAGCCTAGGAGTCGTTATGGATGGTTTACTGGCTTTCTGGGCCGAAACGGGCATAGCCCATTTTACTGCGGGGCAAGCCTTGATGATGGCGGTAGGTGCCTTGCTGTTATACCTTGCGATAGTGCGCGGCTTTGAGCCACTACTGTTGTTACCTATTGGTTTTGGCGCCGTGCTGGCGAATATTCCCAATGCGGGCTTTACCGAAGAGGGCGGTATGCTGTATTACGCCTACCATGTTGGGATTGAAACCGGGGTGTTTCCGCTGCTGATCTTTATGGGGGTCGGGGCACTGACAGATTTTAGTGCGCTGATTGCCAATCCAAAGACCTTGCTACTTGGCGCGGCGGCGCAGTTTGGGATTTTCGCGACCTTAATTGGGGCGATAGCGCTAAATTTAGTACCAGGCTTTGAATTTACCATGCAGGATGCCGCTGCCATTGCCATTATCGGTGGCGCGGATGGACCAACGGCGATTTTCCTTGCCTCTAAGCTTGCACCTGAGTTACTGGGCGCGATTGCTGTAGCGGCCTATTCCTATATGGCGCTGGTGCCAATTATCCAGCCGCCCATCATGCGTTTACTCACTACCCAAGCCGAGCGTGAGATAAAGATGGAGCAGCTCAGGGAGGTGAGTAAGAAGGAGAAGATCATTTTCCCGCTGATGGTGTTGGGCTTAACGATTTTATTCTTGCCCGCAGCGACTCCTCTGGTTGGCATGTTTTGCCTTGGCAACCTAATGCGTGAGTCGGGTGTGGTAGATAGATTATCGAAAACGGCGCAAAACGAGCTGATTAATATCGTCACGATTTTCTTAGGCTTGGCCGTCGGTTCTAAACTTTCTGCGGATCAGTTCCTGCGCGTCGAAACCTTAGGGATCTTGGTTTTGGGCGCGTTAGCATTCGGGATTGGTACCGCTGCTGGGGTGCTGATGGCAAAACTGATGTGCAAATTAACTGGCGGTAAGGTCAATCCATTAATTGGCGCGGCGGGAGTGTCGGCTGTGCCAATGGCGGCAAGGGTGGTGAATAAGGTGGGGTTAGAGGCTAATCACCATAACTTTTTGCTGATGCACGCCATGGGGCCAAACGTTGCTGGGGTATTAGGCTCTGCGGTTGCGGCGGGGATTTTACTGGCTGTGCTTGGCTAAGCTGCAAATTTGGAGGCTAGAACAAAGCCTATTGTGAACCAATAGGCTTTTAAGCTGTTAACCACAGGAGCAGGATAAGAAGCAAAATCACCGTGCCGCTGATGGCTATGATGTAGATAAAGCCACGTTTTCCTTGAGCCAGCGGTAAACCATTGGCTTTTAAAAACAGTATCCACAGCAAGCAAAGGATAAGCGGGAATAAAAACAGTTTAGTCATGCTTCATTCTACTTTTGGTAAATAAGTGAAGAGTTTAACAGCTTGTTTGACCGAAAGTCATGGACGTTTTATTCGCAATAAGTGAAATACGGATAATAAAAAAGACCGCATTTGCGGTCTTTTATTGTCATCCCAAAACCACCGCCTCTGGCGGTGGTGATTGTCCCTTAAGGCTATAGCCTGAATAACGCCCATGTTAAAAGAGACCTTCTTATTCACCACAAGTAAGAGGAAACGAGAAACATGGGCGATTACAGAAGTTCATCACATGTTTACTGGCGTTGTAAATATCATATCGTTTGGACGCCTAAGTACAGATTCAAAATTCTAAAAGGTAACCTTGGTAAAGAGCCCTACAGGTCGATTTATATTCTATGCAATATGAAAAGTTGTGAGGTCTTAGAATTAAATGTCCAGATAGATCATGTGCATCTAGTCGTGATAATTCCCCCAAAGTTGTCAGTATCCACATTAATGGGGATATTGAAGGGTAGGAGCGCAATAAGGCTTTTTAACAAATTCCCTCATGTTCGCAAGAAGTTATGGGGAAATAGCTTTTGGGCGAGGGGTTATTTTGTTGATACGGTAGGCGTAAATGAGGAAATCATAAGACGCTATGTTCGCCATCAAGATAAGCAAGATCTAGAGCATGATGCTCAATTGTCGCTACAGATGAAGTAGGTGTAAGGAAATAGCCCCTTCCAGGGGCAAATCAAAGCCGCCTTCTAAGAAGGCGGATTCTTTACTGGATAAATCTTTAATGATTTACCCTGAGTGATTAATTATCGGCAATCGCAGCCGTTTGAGTCTCGTTGCTGTAGAACTGATCAACATCAAGCTCATTCTCAGATTTGCCTATCACCACGGCGGTCATCATATCGCCTGTGACGTTGGTTGCGGTGCGGATCATATCGATAATACGGTCGATGGCGGCAATAAAGGCGATACCTTCTAGGGGTAAACCAATCACGCCTAAAGTGACGGTTAACATCACCATAGCGCTGCCTGGCACGCCAGCGGTACCGACTGAGGCCACAGTGGCTGTAACGGCAATCATCACATAATCTAAGGTATCGAGTGGAATACCGTAAATTTGAGCGATAAAAATTGCGGCAATCGCAGGGTAGATACCACCACAGCCATCCATGTTCATGGTGGCGCCGAGCGGCATAACGAAGGCGCTGTAACGCTTTGAAACACCCATGGTTTCAACCGCTCTGGTACTCGCAGGCAGAGTGCCGAAGCTTGAAGAGGTACTAAAAGCCACTAATTGCGCCGGCATGGCCTTACGGAAAAATTGCATAGGGCTCAAGCCCGCGGCAAATTTCACTAGTCCGCCGTAGACAAAAATCATATGGATAAGGGCGGCAATATAGATAGCGGCGATAAATTTACCTAAAGGTAATAGGGTCGATAAACCATATTCACCGACCACCCAAGCCATTAAGCCAAACACGCCAATAGGGGTGAGTTTGAGCACCATGCGTGTCAGTTGGAACATGACTTCAGCACCCGATTCGATGGTGCGTTTTAGTGGCTCGGCTTTCTCGCCAACTTTGTTGATGGCGATCCCGACTAACGCAGCAAAGACAATGATCTGCAGTACTTTTCCATCCGCCAGTGAGGCAAAGGGATTGACTGGGATCATATCGAGCAGCACCTGCGCAAAACCTGGAATATTGCGCTCACGCACTTCCGTGGTTGCCAGTTGCATTGTGCCGCCCATATCGATAAGCGAGCCAACCGCTAAGCCAATCAGTGAGGCAACAGTGCCAGTCAGCATAAACATGCCTAAGGTCTTAAGACTTAAGCGTTTGAGATTCGTTTGAGAGCCGAGCGAGGTGATACTGACCACAATCGCACAGAAGACCAATGGGGCAACCAGCATCTTAATGGCGCTGATAAACAAATCGCCAAGCGGTTTAAGCACAGTGGCGGTTTCACCTAAAAGTACGCCAACGAGCGCACCTAAAATAAAGCCTGCGAGGACTTTTTGCCAAAAAGGAATGCGGCTAATGGTTTGAAGAATCATGCGTTTTCCAAAAATATATCATTACAAGCCCATGGACCTGAGATGCTAGTATGAGTATCCACTTGAAGTGAGTGAACTTATACCAAGCGACGAGTCAGGTACAGGACATTTTTTGCCATTAAAGGCATTGTATCGGCTGTGATAGGGTTATAACAAACCGATTTTCTTATAACTTATTGTGATAAATGAGTTTGTTGTGAAATGGTTAGTCGCTACATCCTTTTAACGCTGTGGTAGTTCTCTGCTCGAGAGCGTGAAAGAGCTGTAATTTCATAGAGTAAGCTTTTATGTCTGAATTAAGCATGATGTTTTCTGGGGCTTTTTTAGCCGCGACCTTGTTACCGGGAGGATCAGAAGTTTTACTGATTGCGTTGCTGAATAAAGCGCCGCAAGCTTGGGTCGAATTAGTGGTGGTGGCCAGTGTTGGCAATACCTTAGGGGCGATGACGAGTTTTTATCTAGGGCGTATCGGCCGGTTTGCAAAGTCCCCAGAGGCTCTAAGTGAGGGAAAGCATGCCAAAGCCTTAGCCCTTATTGAGCGTTACGGTGTTTGGTCGCTATTGTTGTCGTGGGCGCCAGTGATTGGCGATCTATTATGTTTATTGGCGGGATGGTTAAAGCTTAGGGCGTTCCCCGCATTAGTGATGATTTTGATCGGCAAAACCCTGCGTTACCTTATCGTGGCGGCCGCTACATTGCATTGGTTTAGTTAGTTTTTACACTCGTTGTTCGGTTAAAGGATGATAACGCTATAAAGGAAGTCCTTGTATTACTTGGAACTTTGTAGGGATAAATGAGTCTGAACTCATTATTGATACCGAGCATTCTACAGGGGCTAATTTTTTAGCCTATTGATGTATAAGGGGAATACCTTGAAAAAATGGATATTAGCGGTCACGATTTCCGCCGCACTCGCTGGTTGTGCCAGCCAAACCTCAACCCAATTACCCGCGGGCGTAAAGTTAATTGAAAATGTGCAACTGAAGGACTCAGAAGTCGGTATTCCCTTTAAAAAATATCAGCTTGCCAATGGCCTAACGGTTATTTTGCATCAAGATCATTCCGATCCCTTAGTGCATGTCGATGTGACTTATCACGTCGGCTCGGCCAGAGAACTGGCAGGCCGTTCAGGATTCGCCCATTTATTCGAACATATGATGTTCCAGGGCTCTGAGCATGTCGCCGATGAGCAACATTTTGAGGTGGTAACCGAGGCGGGGGGCACGCTGAACGGCTCAACCAATACCGACAGAACGAACTACTTTGAGACAGTCCCTAGCAACCAGCTCGAAAAAATGCTGTGGCTCGAGTCTGACCGCATGGGCTTTTTGTTGCCGGCACTAACCAGCGAAAAGTTTGAAGTACAGCGCGAGACAGTGAAAAACGAGCGCGCTCAACGCATCGATAATCAACCCTATGGCCGAATGAGCGAGCGCTTTAATCAGGCGATGTTCCCGGTCGGTCATCCCTATTCTTGGCCTGTGATCGGCTGGCCAGAGGATCTTAACCGCGCCACAGTGGATGATGTGAAACACTTTTTCCAGCGTTGGTACGGCCCGAATAACGCCACACTGACCATTGGCGGCGATTTTGATGAGCTACAAGCCTTAGCCTGGGTAAACAAATACTTTGGCGAAATCCCCCGCGGCCCCGAGGTTCAACCCGAGCCTAAGACCTTAGTTACGCTCGATAAGACGCGCTATATCTCAATGGAAGATAACGTGCATCTGCCGCTGATCCGTATCGGCTTTCCGACTGTGTATGCCAGCCATCCCGATGAAGCCGCGCTGGACTTATTAGCCAATATCCTCGGTGGTGGTAAAACCTCACTCGTTTACAAAAACCTTGTGAAGGATGGTTATGCCGTACAGGCAAGCGTGAGCCAACCCTGCCAAGAGTTAGCCTGTCAGATGTCGATTTATGCCTTAGCCAATCCGCAAAAGGGGGCGACCTTAGCCGAACTTGAACAGCGTATTCTCGACTCGATTAATGAGTTTGAGCAGCGCGGCGTCACCGACGATGACCTGCAAAAAGTGAAAGTGCAGTTTGAGGCCGATACCATTTTTGGCCTGCAGAGCGTAAAAGGCAAAGTGTCTATGCTTGCCTTGAATCAAACCATGTTTGGTGAGCCGAATAAGATTGGAGTAGACCTTGTGCGCTACGCCAATGTGACCAAAGACGATGTGATGCGGGTATTTAAAAAGTACATCAAAGACAAGCCCACGGTGGTGATGAGTGTAGTACCGCAGGGAATGACGGCTTTAGTCGCTCATCCGGATAACTTCACCCCTCAAACCTTGCCCGTGGCGGATACGGCTGTAGAGGGCGATTTACCCGCCGCTAAGTTGGTGTCAAGTTTCGACCGCTCAACAATGCCAGCCTCGGGCGCAGCGCCCGTGCTTAAAGTCCCGACAATTTGGACGACTAAGTTAGCCAATGGCATCGAAGTGATGGGCACTCAAAGCAGCGAAACCCCAACAGTGGAGTTAGTGATTTATCTTAACGGCGGGCACAGATTAGTGCCCGTTGAAAAGGCGGGTCTGGCAAGCTTAACCGCTGAGATGCTGAATGAGTCGACGCAAAAGCGCTCAACAGAGCAATTGTCGCAGGCGCTTGAGATGCTCGGCAGTACGGTGGACTTTAGTGCCTCCGAATCCCAAAGCACGATTAAGGTGTCGGCGCTCACCGAGCACTTGGATGAAACCTTAGCCATATTGGAAGAAAAGCTGTTCCAGCCTGCGTTTAACGACGCCGACTTTGCGCGGGTGAAGCAGCAACAGTTGCAGCAAATTCAGCATATGCAGTCAGACCCAGGCTATGTCGCTAACTCTGCGCTGTATAGCTTGCTCTATGGCAAGAATAACGCTCAAGGCGTCAGCGATGCAGGGACCTTAGATTCCGTTGCCGCGCTGACACTTGCGGATGTGAAGGCGTTTTACGCCGAGCAGTACCGTGGTGCGAACGCTAAAATCATTACGGTAGCGAATCTGCCTGAAAGTGCGTTACTACCTAAGCTTGCTGGATTGAGTCAATGGCAAGGTGAGGCGAGTACATTGCCGCCACTCAAGTCATTCCCTGCGCTGAAGGGCGGGACTATCTATCTGATCGATAAACCGGGCGCCGCTCAGTCGGTGATTAACATTGCGAAACGTGCCTTACCCTATGATGCAACAGGTAATTATTTCAAATCTTACCTGATGAACTATCCGCTCGGTGGCGCCTTCAATAGCCGTATTAACCTCAATTTACGTGAGAACAAGGGGTATACCTATGGGGCTCGCAGCTTATTTACCGGCGGCGTCGAAGTCGGTGATTTTGTGGCCTCGAGTGATGTGCGTACCGATGTGACGGCCAAGGCGGTAAATGAATTTATCAAAGAGATCAAAGCCTATCAGCAGAATGGGATGACGGACACTGAGCTCGGCTTTATGCGTAACTCGGTTTCCCAAGGGCAAGCATTGGATTATGAGACGCCTTATCAGAAGGCGGGCTTTATGCGGATGATCCAGCGTTACCAGCTGAGCCAAGATTTTACTACCGAGCAGGACAAAATTATAAATACTGTAACAAAAGATGAACTCAATGCCCTCGCGGCTTCCGAGCTAGATATCTCGAAAATGATCATCTTAGTGGTGGGAGATAAGGCGAAAATTGAAGCGGATTTAGCAACTTTAGGCTATCCAATTGAAACTTTAGTATTGTAAATTAGCTTTTCGACCCAATATAAATTGCAGACAAGCTAATTGTGCAGCACAACCTCGCTGCCAGTCTAAAGTATTAACGAGTAAGACGGTGACAGCATTAGCTGTCACCGTCTGCGTTTTATCGCAGAAGAATGTAATTAGGCTTGCTCCACGGACAGGTTTAGATTTATTTTGAGGCGTATTTTGAAAGATAAGCCTCAAAATAAAGGTCTGACTGTTAACCTTGTCGCGATAGCGAATCACCAATCAGAGAAGCGCAAATTGAAGCCATTCAATGAATTAGTACAACATTTCTCGGACGCTCAAGGGCGTGCCGCACTCCTTGGCATGTTACGTGGAATTGAGCGTGAAGCGCTGCGTATCGACGAGTCAGGCTACCTTGCGTTAGATGGTCATCCATTAGAGCTTGGCTCGGCATTAACGCATTCGCGCATTACGACAGATTACAGTGAAGCCCTGCTTGAATTTATCACGCCAGTAAACAATCACGTTGGTTCCCTATTGCAAGGACTCACCGAGACCCATGCCTTTAGCGTGCGTCATTTGCATGGTCAGCGTCTGTGGCCCGTGAGCATGCCATGTTACGTGAAAGATGAGCAGAATATTCCGGTCGCCCGTTATGGCAGCTCTAACACGGGTAAGATGAAAACCTTGTATCGCAAGGGCTTAACCTACCGTTATGGCGCGCTGATGCAGATCATCTCTGGGGTGCATTTTAACTTCTCGGTATCGCAGGAGCTGTGGCAAAGCCTCTATGAGTTGAGTGACAAAAGCGTGAGCTTTGAGGATTTTATCTCCGAATCTTACTTTGGCCTCATTCGCAATTACCGCCGTTTAGTCTGGGTGTTACCTTATCTGTTTGGGGCATCGCCTGCGCTGTGTAGCTCGTTTATCAAAGGGCAGAAGACCGATTTACGCTTTGAAAAATCGGGTCGCGGCACCTTGTATTTACCCTATGCGACTTCGCTGCGGATGAGCGACCTGGGTTACACCAATAAAGAGCAGGAAGATCTCAACATCAGCTATAACTCCCTGCCCGAGTATCTGGCTGGGGTGAGAGCCGCGATTAAGATGCCATCGGCCAACTTTGCCAATATCGGCGTGAAGGTGGATGGTGAATATCGCCAGCTCAATGCCAATGTGCTGCAAATTGAAAACGAGTTTTACTCGCCAATCCGTGCGAAGCGCGTCACTAAAAGCGGTGAGAAGCCCTCAGAAGCCCTTGCCCGTGCGGGGGTTGAATATATTGAGGTGCGTGCATTAGATGTAAACCCCTTTAGCCCGATTGGGATTGAAGAGAACCAAGTGCGTTTCCTCGACCTGTTTTTACTCTATTGCTTACTAACCGAGTCGCCTAAGTCCGATGCGGCAGAAGAAGCCCGTTTAAGTGCTAACTTAAAATCTGTTGTGCTTGAAGGCCGTAAGCCAGGGCTCGAGTTATTAACCGAGACAGGTACACGCTCACTGCAAACGTGGCTTTTAGATCTGTTTGAGCATTTGGATTCATTGGCTAAGTTACTCGATGGCGATAAACAGGATTACCAAGCGGCATTAGCTCATTGGCGTGAAGCCGTGAATGACCCACAAAAGACCTTGTCTGGTCAAGTCATCCAGCAATTAATCACCAAAGGCCAAGACCATGGACAATGGGTGATGTCACTGGCGCAGCAATATCACCAATATTTTATGGATTACCCCTTATCAGCCGAGATTGTCAGCGATTATCAAGCCGAGGCGCAAGCATCGCTTAATAAGCAAGCGGACATCGAAGCGGCGCAAAGTGCGGTATCCTTTGATGATTATCTGACGGATTATTTCGGGACTTCATCCTAATGAGTCACTATTTAACCGGGCACAAACTTACACTGGCTGCCAGTCTACTAGGGCTCACGGCATTCTTGTCAGGTTGCGTCTCCTCGCCTGAAGATGACTTAAGTTGCGGGACTGTGTCTGGGTATTTACAGCCCGATGCCAGCACCCATTGGTATCGCGTGGTGGTGACCCATCTCAATGGTAAGCCTGTGGTATCTAAACCTAATTATCAATTGGCGCCTGGGGAATATGAGTTCACGGTTGCCGAGTTGATTGATGCACCTTCTTTGGGCGTATCCCTCAGTGCGCGCACTCCTAAAACCTTTAAGTTAAAGGTTGAAGGACATCAGCGTTACCATATTGGCGCCTTATTCCACACGGATAAGCGCTATATGGGGAAAGATACCAACTATTGGGAACCCGGTGTGTGGCAGCAAGAAAACCATGAATGTCAGTTTGATCTTAGCCCTGAAACAAAATAATCAGATTTAACAACGGATTGTCATTTCTGTTAATGAGTTTGACCTGATAATAGGCGCTAAGGTGATCTTAGCGCCAAAAACAGGATTGGCGCTTTGCCTCACCCTATGACTGTGCGATGATGGGCCAGTTTTATTTCTTGGGAGAACAAGCGATTAATGAAATGGCTTTCGACAACTCTGTTATGTGCATCCATAGGTTTTCTCTCTGGCTGCGCCACTTCTCCGCCTAAATCTCCCGATAACCTTTGCGATATTTTTCAAGAGCATCGTTCATGGTACGAAGCCGCTAAGGACACCCGTGATAAATGGGGCGTGCCTGTGCATGTGCCGCTGGCGATGATGTATCAAGAAAGCTCCTTCAAGCATAATGCCGCGCCGCCAATGGAATATTTTTTAGGGTTTATTCCCATCGGGCGAGCCAGTGATGCCTATGGCTACGCGCAGGCAAAAACCATGACCTGGGATGATTATGTTCGTGAGACGGGAAACAGCTGGTCTTCGCGGAGTAATTTTGATGATGCCATGGATTTTATGGGGTGGTTTATTTACAAGACCAATAAAATCAATGGGGTTTCCAAGTGGGATGCGAGGGCGCAATACCTCAACTACCACGAAGGGTGGGGTGGCTATCGCCGTGGGACTTATAAATCTAAGGCGTGGCTGGTCAAAGTCGCGGCTAAGGTGGATGACAGGGCTAAGCGCTATGCGGCCCAGTATAAAACCTGTCAGGAGGATTTAGATTCTTCTTGGCTATGGCGCTTATTCTTCGGGTAGCCTAAATCCATTTGCGGAGCTTATCGCGGATAGGCTCCTTGCTAAACTCATTGCGTCAGTTGGTTATTGGCCGCAATCGCTTCGAGTGCTTTTATCGCTTTTTTCTTACCGCGTTTTTGCTCATACATCGCATTATCCGCCTGTTTGAAAGACTTGGCCCAATCATTGTCATAGGCCGACATGCCCACGCTGAAGTTTAGATTGAGGGACGACTCTTGGTGCAGCTTGAGGCGCATGGCATCGAGGTCATTCTCGAGCTGCTCTAGCGGGCCATGGCAGAGGGCAACAAACTCATCACCCCCAAAGCGTGAGATGATGCCTTTATGCTTCCAAAAGCCGAGGATAGTCTTAGCCACTTGCTTAATCGCTAAATCGCCGACTTGGTGCCCCTGTTGGTCATTAATGCTCTTGAGATTATCCATATCGATAATCACCAAATAACTGCCTAAGTGCGCCTTGGGTTGCCAATGCAGTAGGGCATCTTCAAAATTTTTGCGGTTATAGAGCCCAGTTAGATTGTCGAAATTCGCCAATTTGGTGATTTGCAGCGACTTTTGATACAAGGCAATCGCATTGCTGGCTTCATGGGTGAGAATGGAGACCAGATTGCGGTCGTAGTCGCTAAATGCGCCTACGCTACTGCTATCGAGATTAAGCATGCCGTAGAGCTTGCCGTCGATGCGTATCGGGCTGGACAGCGTCGAGCGAATAGGATGTTTGGCAGCCGTGAGTAAGATGTGCTGCTCTTCGGTGGTGAGCGTGCTGGCGGCATTGATGTTCTTCATATCATCGACTACCACCACGCGGTCGCATTTCCCCTTAGTGAGTCGATATTCGAAGGATTGCTCGAGGGAAAAATTCAATTGCTTGAGCATGTTAAGGTCGAGCCCAACAACGGATTCGAAATGCAGTCTATGGGTTTCTTCGTTGACTTTGATGATGCTGCCCATTTCTGCACCGTTAATGATACAGACGGCTTTATTGAGCAGCGCGTCGAGAAACGCATGCTCATTTTTATATTGGCTCGACAGGTGGGCAAGTTCATAAATGGCATCGTTAATACTGACGACCTGCTCTAAGTGTTGCCATAGTCGCATTAAGCGGCCCTGGTGAAGATAATAAATAAGGCTGTAGGCAATCACATAGATAAGGCAGACAAACAGCAGGGGGAGGATAGTCCAGCCTTCGGTGGGGGCATTAAACACAAATAATAAGACGAATAGCACTATCGGCACTATCAAGAGCAATAGATGATAACGATAGTCCAAGCGGTCTATGGTTTTACGTTTAAAATTATCCCTTAATTTCACTCGGCAGTTCCCTTATTCGTGCTCCGGTTAGTCTGTTTTAATCACTCGGTCACTAACTCATTCACGCTGAGTTTGGATAAGTATATAACGAAGGTGGAGAAATCAACTGATAAGAGCACAAATATGTACTCTTATCAGTGATCTGTGCGCTCAATTAGGCTTTAGCAAACTCAGCTAAAATCCACGCGAGGGGCGCTTGATATTGGCTTGGCATCCAAGTTTGCAGCGCGCCAATGCTGTCTTTTAACACGGCCGTATTCGGCACCGAAAGGTTTAAATGCCCGACTTTACGGCCAGGACGAACCTCTTTGTTGTACCAGTAAAGTTCGGCATTGGGCAGGCTTAACCAGCGGGGATCGTTTTCGATACCAATCAGGTTGACCATCACGCATTGAAAGTTCACCTGTGGCTGCGGAATCGCAATACCGCACAGGGCTCTTAAATGCAGTTGGAATTGATCCATATGGGTACCCGCTTGGGTCCAATGGCCTGAGTTGTGTACCCGCGGTGCTAACTCGTTAACCAGCAGCTTATCGCCCACTCGGAAACATTCCATCGCCATCACGCCGACATATTCCAGCTCATGCATAATAGCGCTCAGCATGCCTTCCGCTTGCGCTTGCAGGTGGTTCAGACGAGTCAGAGGCGAAATTGAGGCCATCAAAATGCCGTCTTGGTGCAGGTTGAGTGTTAATGGATAAAACACGCATTGACCTTCACGGGTGCGTACGCCGACTAAAGACACTTCTTCATCGAAGTTAATTGCTTGCTCGGCAATGGCCAAGTTACGCCAATCTTGGGGGATCTCTCCCGCTTCGGCTTGTTTTAACCAATGTTGACCCTTACCGTCGTAGCCACCCGTGCGGCGCTTCATCAGTACGCGAGGACCAAAGGCTTGGTATAGGTTTTCGACGTCGGTCTTATCATCTACGAGTGTCCAAGGCGCAGTTGGGACTTGGATCTGATCGAGTAAGCTTTTTTGGCTGTAACGGTCGGCCAAACGGCTAAATACTGGGCCGTTAACAAAATGCGGATGGGTGCTGAGTTGTAAGCTTAAGGCGGATTCAGGCCACTGCTCGCGTTCAGCGGTGATGATATCGTGAGGTGCCAGCGGCAGGATTTCATCGGTGGGCGTCATGATATCGACGGCGCGAACATCAATCGCCAGAGGTTCGCCCGCGTGGGTCAGCATGGCGCCAAGCTGGCCATTACCTAATACCCAAACCTTAGGTTTTGCACTTGCTTGAGTCATTAGGCTTCCCTCGGATCGGGATTGTCCAGCACTGCGCGGGTTTGTTCTTCTCTAAAGGCTTCTAAACGTGCGGCAAGTTCGGCATCGTTATTCGCAAGAATTTGGCAGGCGAGTAGTCCGGCGTTAAAGGCTCCAGCGGTTCCGATGGCCAGTGTGCCTACAGCAATGCCTTTTGGCATCTGCACGATAGACAGTAAGCTATCCATACCTGACAGCGCTTTGCTTTGTACTGGAACACCTAATACGGGTAAGCGAGTTTTTGAGGCAATCATACCGGGTAAGTGAGCAGCACCGCCCGCACCACCGATAATAATTTTAAAACCACGGTCAGCGGCACCGGCTGCAAACTCCATCAGTTTATCTGGCGTTCTATGGGCAGATACGACTTCAACATGGTAAGGCACTTGCAGTTTATCCATGATCTCAGCGGCGGCTTCCATTGTGGGCCAATCACTCTTAGAACCCATAACAACAGCAACAAGGGCTTGCATGATAACTCCTTAACTCACTAATTTTAATTATATTTCGACCTTGTATCAGGTCTGGGTACAGTCGATGTCCGCAACCCCAGTCAGAGCCGGGAGCATCATGGCGCAGAATAATAGCATGTAAAGCCTGATTTCTGACGTTTTTTGCGCGTAAAAATAGCGCTTTTAGCGTGGATAAAGTGTTCGCCGAATGGGCTTAACGTCGCGGTCATCCCCAAAGCCCGATAAGGGGCTTTGGGGATGAGGTACAAAATCGTTAATCCTAAATGTTAGTTGTCTCTGCCGCGCTTGGTTCGGTGGTCTGTTCTGGCAGCGGCGCCTCCGCCAACGCTTCGCGCAGGGTGGGATAAAACTTCAATACCCCTTCAATCGGCTGCACTTTAGCTCTCGCAAGTGTACGAATAGGCTGGAACTGCAAATCCGCCACAATCAACTTAGTGTGGTTAAGCTTACATTTATCGATGAGTTTATTGAGCGCCGACAAACCGCCCGCATCGAGAATGGACACCCCATCTAAGTAAAGCACTATCACTTGTTTGTCTTGGGTGAGGCTCGCTATTTCGGCAAAAATCCGGTCAGCCGCAGCAAAGAATAATGGTCCGTTAATCTTTATCACTGCCCAATCAGCGGGCAGAGGTTGCTCGACATAGCGCTTATTGGTGCTGATATCATAGAGCTTGGTCATCTCGGCTATTTCTTTCATAAACAGCAGAGCGGCTAAGATAATGCCCACGCTGATGGCGATTACCATATCGAAGATCACCGTTAAGGAGAAACAGCTTAAAAACACTAAGATATCGCTGGTGGGTGCCGTTTTAAGTAAATGCACCGCTTTGGGGGCTTCACTCATATTCCAAGCCACCACCAATAATAATGCGGCCATGGCCGACATGGGTAAGTAGGCGAGTACTCCTGCGAGCGCAACTAACCCAATTAACACCACAATGGCGTGGATCATCGATGCTATCGGGCTCTGGGCGCCTGCCTTAACGTTTGCCGCGCTGCGCGCAATGGCGGCCGTTGCCGGGATACCGCCAAAGAAGGGGGTAATAATATTACCTATGCCTTGGCCGAGAAGTTCGCTGTTTGCGCTGTGGCGTTTGCCTGTCATGCCATCGAGCACTACGGCACACAGTAGCGATTCAATCGCCCCTAGCATGGCAATCGCGAAGGCGGCGGGGAGTAATGCTTGAAAGGTGGCCAGATTAAATTCAAAGACTTGGCCGTTGGCACCAGCCTGCAACCAAGGCCATTCAAAGTGGGGGAGGACCGCGGGGATCCCTGTGCCGACACTGCCGTCGCTTAATTGATAATGAAAGCGTGTCCCTATGGTTTCAATCTCTGCGCCCATGGCATTTAACACTAGAGCAAGAATACTGCCTAGGGCGATTGCAGGCAGATGGGCTGGTACTGGGATCTTCAATTTAGGCCAGAGTAGCATAGTGGCTAAGGTGGCACAGGCGACGAATAAGCTTGGCAAGTGAAGGCTGGGTAATGCCTGACCTAAGGCCATGAGTTTGGCAAAATACTGCTCTGGCATGTGCTCTATATGCAGGCCAAAGAAGTCTTTTAGCTGCAAGGTTGCAATTACCACCCCGATCCCCGCAGTAAAGCCTAAGGTGACGGATTCTGGAATGTAGAGGATCAATCTGCCGAGCCTTAACATCGCCATGGCAACTAACATCATGCCTGACATCACTGTGGCAATGAGCAGCCCCGCCAAACCAAATTGCTGGGCGATCGGATAGAGTAACACCACGAAGGCGGCCGTTGGCCCTGACACGCTATAACGGGAGCCGCCCGTCATGGCTATGATAAAACCACCGACAATGGCGGTGTATAGGCCATATTGTGGTGCGACGCCGCTGGCAATCGCCAGTGCCATTGCGAGCGGAATGGCAATAATCCCGACGGTCAGTCCCGCCAGCAGATCTTGTCCAAAACGCTTAACCGAATACTTATCTTTTACGCACGCCTCGCTAAGGGCGTGGGCAATTCTTAATGAAAACAAATGAGCAGAGTGTGACACGTGTGGGTCCATAAACGCGGCTTGTTACAAGGCTCTATTTTAGAGTCCAGAAAAATGTCCTTGTGTGATCATAGTTGCAAAAGGCGGTTAAATGTCTTTGTTTTTAATAAATACTGTGCTTGGTAAAGTGAATGTGACAATTTCTCTCTCCAAATAACCCTTTTGTGCCGGGCCTGCGTTTATAGGGATATCAACCATTGAGAACACTTTGATTAGGTTACTATCATGAGATATTCATCTTCAGTCTTCGGCTACAAAACGCATTTAACCTTTGTTGTTTCGGGATTAACACTCGCCGTATTACTTGGTTTGAGTGGTTGCAGTGATAAAGCCTCTGAACAAAAGCGTGCTGAATTAGCTGCTCAAGCAAAACTCGCCGCCGAGCAGCAGGCAGAGCTTGATGAAAAAGCTGAGCTTAATGAAAGAACCGAGCGTCAGGCCAATATGCAGCGGGATGCCGCTATCGCCATGCATGAGCAAGTCTCGTCAGCAAAACTGCGGACAATGAGTGCTGAGCATCGAGCCTATATAGCTCAACCTGCGGCCAGTATTAGTGCTGCGCCCGCGTTAAACGGCGATTGGTCTGGGGCTGTGCCACCTGAGCGCAATCGATTCGAGAAACAAGTGCAAAACGGCATCATGGTTGCCGGGGAAATCCCAGTTTCCACCTTTGCCATCGATGTCGATACTGGTAGTTACACGACCTTAAGACGAATGTTGAAAGAAGGGCGTTTACCACAGAAGGACACTCTGCGGGTTGAGGAAATGCTGAATTATTTTTCCTATGACTATCCACTGCCGGGTAAAAATGAGGCGCCCTTTAGTGTTACCACCGAGCTTGCACCATCGCCCTATAACGATGACATGATGTTACTTCGCATCGGTTTGAAGGGATATGAGCAGAGTAAAGCCGAACTCGGCGCCAGTAACTTAGTGTTTCTGCTGGATGTGTCAGGGTCGATGGCATCGCCCGATAAATTACCTCTGCTGCAAACTGCCTTGAAAATGCTGACTCAGCAACTGGATGCTCAGGATAAGGTATCGATTGTCGTCTACGCTGGCGCCGCTGGAGTTGTGTTAGATGGCGCGGCGGGTAACGACAGTCAAACCCTTAACTATGCGTTAGAGCAGCTCAGTGCGGGTGGTTCAACCAATGGGGCGCAGGGGATTCAGCTTGCCTATCAGCTTGCGAAAAAGCACTTTGTTGAAGGCGGCATTAATCGAGTCATTCTCGCGACCGACGGCGACTTTAATGTCGGCACGACCAACCTCGATGAGTTAATCGATTTGGTTAGCGAGCAGAAACAACAGGGCATTGGGCTAACGACGCTCGGCTTTGGTATGGGGGACTACAATGACCAGCTGATGGAGCAATTGGCCGATAAAGGCAATGGACAATACGCCTATATTGATTCTATCAATGAGGCGAGAAAAGTGCTGGTGGAACAGTTAAGTGCAACTTTACTCACCATAGCCAAAGAGGTGAAAGTGCAGGTCGAGTTTAATCCCGCCCTTGTGGCTGAGTATCGTCTGATTGGTTATGAGAACCGTGCCCTCGCACGTGAAGATTTTAATAATGATAAGGTGGATGCGGGCGAAATAGGTGCTGGGCATACGGTCACGGCGCTTTACGAGCTTCGCTATGTTGATGCGGGGAATTTGGCTAATGATAAACTTCGCTATGGCTATAATCCTAAGACTGGCAATGAAAAATATAGCCGCGACGAAATTGCTTTTCTTAAATTACGTTATCAGCTACCGGATGCGACTCAGAGCCAGTTACTGAGTTATCCAATCCGTGCCGACCAAAGGGTAAACTCATTAGCGCAGGCGAGTGACGATTTTCGTTTTGCCGCTGCAGTGGCAGGATTAGGACAGTTACTCAATCAAAGCAACTATTTGCATCAATTTGATTATAATAAGCTTAGTGTGCTCACACGTTCTGCGCTGGGGGATGATACCAGCGGCTACCGACATGAATTTATGCAACTTGTCGATACCGCTGCGATACTCGCACAAACACAGCGAGTGCCAATCAAAAAATCCTTTGATGCCGGAGATAAACCTTTCCCGCCCGAGGATAAACCGCATCAGCAATGAGCCAAATTATTATGTTTCAGTTAGTTAACCATTAGGGAGCTGCCATGGCCTTGGCGATACCGCAAATGCATGCCCATGAGCATACCGATGAACAGTTAATGCAACGCTATGCCAAGGGCGATGGCAAAGCGTTTGAGCAGCTTTATCTTAAACACAAAGGCGCCTTGTACCGTTACTTTGTGCGCCAACTCGGTGACAAACAATTAGCCGAAGATTTATATCAAGAAACCTGGGGACGGGTGATCCGTGCCGCCGCCAATTATGAGCCGAGCGCCAAGTTTAATACTTGGCTCTATCGGATTGCCCATAATCTGTTGATTGACCACGTCAGGGCGGTTAAGCCGGTTGATCTAGTCAGTCACGATAACGAGGAAGGGCTAGATACTTTTGTGGGAGCAGAACAGGAACAACCCGATGTGCATTGGCAGGAAACGCAAAAAAGCTTGTTGCTGAAAACCTGTATTGCCCTGTTACCCCAAGTGCAAAAAGAGGCCTTTATTCTCAATATCGAAATGGGCTTTACCGCTGCAGTGATCAGCGATATTGCAGGGGTAACACTCGAAGCGACCAAGAGCCGCATTCGCTACGCGTATCAAAGCTTAAAAGATTGTGTCAATGCTAAATGGCAGGAGGTTGGTCATGAGTAATTCGACTCTGTCATCGGAAGAAGAGGCACTACGTCAGGAAGTTTGGGCTTGGTATCACAAGCAAGCTCTGGAAATGCCATCTGAGCGACTTGACCAAGATATTTTGCGCTTATCACAGGCCCATTTGGCTGACATCAACGTTAACCAGCTCAAGCCCTCAGTCACGCCTGTGTGGCGCCGCTTTCCATGGGCTTTATCAAGCGCAGCCTCCTTAGTGCTCGTCGTCGGTTTAGTGATCCTCAACCGAGGCCATTTTGAGGAAGAGTTAGTTGCGCCAGCCGCTTTGACTATGAGTGCGCCTATGCCCGCTCAGGCTGAGCTAGATAATGCTGCACAACAAGCAGAGATGGCGCATCAAGCTAGAGAAGAAGCCGCCACACAAAATAGGCAAAGGGAAGCAATGAGGGCACAGGCTAAGATGTCTGCGCAGGAAAATCAGCAACTAGAGTCTCGAGCAGCACCACAAATGGCACGGGCACTACCGCAGCAAGATACACCTGTAATGGCTCGGGAAGACGCTCTGATGGAGTCTTTAACACGCTTACAAGCCTTGATAGAAGCCAAACAAACACAGGAGGCATCTGCCTTAGTGCAGACGCTGCAGAAGCAATACCCAGAGTTGGCAAAAGCCGAGGGAGAAGCAACCGCAGATGATACGCAAGCGATTGCGAAGTTTAAGGCATTGCAACGCCAGTTGAATCAACTAACAAAATAACATAAATAAACAGTGAGTTAGCTTTGCTTTAGTTAACTCACTCTCAATTCTTTATTAGGCATTTAGGGTTAATCTGCCGATCAATTCACGCATTTTTACAGACTCTCATGTTAATTACTTGATCGTGGTCATAAAGTGAACACGAATTCGCCTGTTATATTGGAGATCGATAAACGACTTGACTAGTATCAATAGTCAGAGTCCCAGTTCAGGAGGCGATATGCTTAAAAGACTCATGCATGATCATAAACATATAGCAGTGTTGTTGAATGTCTTGAAAAACAAGCAGATGAAATTAGCTGAAGGTGAAGCCATTAATTTTATCGTGGTTCGGGACATAGTTGAGTATATGCAAGGATATGCTGAGCGCAGTCATCATCCTGTGGAAGACATTATCTATGCTTACTATTTGGCGCATAAGGCGAACGATGAAATTGATAAGTTGAGTGATGAGCACCAAGTGGTGACGGCGGCATCCTCGGCGTTAATGAATACCTTAAATCTCATTTTGAGTGATATTGTGGTCGCGAGGGATAAGTTAGTCGCTGATTTTGCGGAATATGTGGAGCTACAAGAAAGGCATATGCAAATGGAGGAGCGGGAAATCTTCCCATTACTGGCTAAAACCTTAACCGATAAGGATTGGCAGGTGATCGAGCAACAGTGCCAAGCGTCTTTAATCGATGATCCGTTATTCCTCGACCGCGAGCAACAGGCCTTTGATGAGCTTCGTTCTTACCTTAGAACTGCCGAATAGCGGAATGTAAAAACAGAAAAAGCGCCATTGGCGCTTTTTCTTTATATGCTGTTTATCAAACAATGGGTTACAACTGGATAGCGTCTATATCGTAATCAAAGTTGTTATCAATCTCTTGAAGTTCCTTGAGTAAACGATGTTTGTCCTTTAACGCTTCAATTTCTCGCCACTTACGCTTTTTATTGGAGCCTCGCGAGCGATCGGGTCTTTCTACGACTTCATCTAGCGCACAACCATAATCTAAACGATCCATGGTAACCTCCTGTTGTTGTATGTTTTGTCAGCGATTAAATAACATATTTTCAAAACAGGGTGCAAGAATTATGTTTCATTTGTGTTAACTTGAAATGAAGTTTGAATGATATGTCATTGATCTTCGCGGGAGTTGTAGGGGAAGTTGTGAGGGAATATTTTAAATTTATTAATGAGATAAAATAAAAAAGCCAGCTGTTGCTGGCTTTTTGTTCGATCAGATTTTGCCCTGTCGATATAGGTTAATTAACCCATTGCTCGAGGCATCTAAGGCGGTGGCGTCTTGCTCTGCGCCGATACGGGCGAGAACGTCATTACCTAAGCTTTTACCGAGTTCAACACCCCATTGGTCGAAGGAGTTGATGTCCCAAATGGCGCCTTGGACAAAGGTTCTGTGCTCATAGAGCGCAATCAGTGCACCTAAGGTTTCAGGAGTCAGCTTATCCATTAACAGAGTATTGCTTGGCTTATTGCCTGGCATAACTTTGTGTTTGGCGATAAGTAACTTCTCTTCATCACTTAAGTTGCTCTTGCTCAATTCGGCCAGCGCTTCATCTAGGGTGCGGCCTTGCATGAGCGCCTGAGTCTGTCCGAAGCAGTTAGAGGCTAACTGATCATGGTGCTCACCAATAGGATTATGGCTTTGCAGCGGCATAATGAAATCGGCCGGAATTAATGCTGTGCCTTGATGCAGTAGCTGGTGGTAAGCGTGCTGACCATTTGTACCTTCGCCGCCCCAAATCACCGGACCCGTGCTGTAATCCACATGGGTACCATTAAGGGTGACTGACTTACCGTTACTTTCCATATCCAGTTGTTGGAAGTAAGCCGGAAGTCCGCGTAGGTAATGATCGTAGGTCAATACCACATGACTTTGAGCATTAAAGAAATTGCCATACCACAGAGATAGTAATCCCATGATCACTGGCATGTTTTCGGCTAGAGGGGCATTGGCAAAATGGGTATCCATTTGGTGCGCGCCCTTTAATAGGGAGCGGAAGTTATCCATGCCGATGAGTAAAGCAATGGGTAAACCAATGGCTGACCAAAGTGAATAACGACCACCAACCCAGTCCCACATTGGGAAAATATTGTCAGCATCGATACCAAAATCGGTCGCTTTTGCCACGTTAGAGGTCACGGCAACAAAGTGTTTCGCCACATCTGACTGTGAACCACCTTTGGCTAAGAACCACGCCTTCGCCGTTAGGGTATTGGTCAGCGTCTCTTGTGTACCAAAAGACTTAGACGACATGATAAACAGAGTGGTTTCTGGATCGAGTTGCTTGAGTTTTTCACTGATCGAAGTGCCATCGACGTTGGCAACGAAATGGCAATTTAGACCTGTAATCCAGTAAGGGCGCAATGCTTGGGAAACAATTTTAGGGCCAAGGAACGAACCACCGATACCGATGCTGACAATATCGGTAATGGCTTTGCCAGTGAAACCTTTCCATTGTCCTGAGGTGACTGAAGTAACAAACTGCTGCATTTTGTGCAGCGTTTGCTGTACTTCAGGAACGATATCTTGACCTTCGGCAACAATGGATTGCTCGGCGGTGCTGCGCAGTGCGGTATGTAATACGGCACGTTTTTCGGTGGTGTTAATAATATCACCGGCAAACATCGCCTTGATTTTAGCGTCAAGCTTTGCCTCTTGCGCCAATGTCAGCAGCAAGTTGATTGTCTCAGGTGTCGCTCTATTTTTTGAATAATCTAAAAATAAGCCACAGGTAGAAAGCGACATGTTGCTAAAGCGTGCCGGATCGCCTGCAAAGAGTTCCCGCATATGCGGGATCTGATGGCTATGCGCTGCTAACGCTTGCCAAGTTGTGCTTTGGGTCAAGATAGTCATCGAATCGTCTCCGAAGATACTTAGTTTGCCAGTTTTGCCTTGAGCATGACTTCGAGTTTGCCTTGGTCGATGGCGAAGTTACGGATACCTTCTGCTAACTTGTCGACAGCCATAGGATCTTGGTTGAAGTCCCAGCGGAATTGCGCTTCAGTTAAAGGCTCGTCGGCTGCAACTGTGGTGCTGGCAGGAATGAGTTTAGGTTGAATAGCAACTTGAGAGTTTGCCAGCTCTTCTAGCAATGAAGGGCCAATAGTCAGGCGGTCACAACCCGCTAATTCGATGATTTCACCGATATTACGGAAACTTGCACCCATGACTACCGTGTTATAGCCATACTGTTTGTAGTAGTTGTAAATTTCAGTCACAGAAACGACACCTGGGTCGTTTACTGCGTCATAGTCTTTACCTGTGTCTTTTTTGTACCAGTCGAGGATGCGGCCAACGAATGGAGAAATTAAGTACACGCCCGCTTCTGCACAGGCACGTGCTTGAGCAAAGCTAAAGAGTAGGGTTAAGTTACAGTTGATGCCTTCTTGCTCTAACTCTTTGGCGGCACAAATGCCTTCCCACGTTGAGGCTAATTTGATCAGAATGCGAGATTTATCCACGCCCGCTTCTTGGTACAGACGTACTAATTTATGTGCTTTCGCAATGGATTTTTCTTTGTCGAAGGATAAGCGGGCATCCACTTCGGTTGAAATACGGCCCGGGACCAGTTTTAGAATCTCGACACCAATGTTCACTGCAAGTTTATCGCTGGCATCATCAATCTGTTGCTCAATATCAGCACTTTGTAATTTAGCCCACGCGATAGCATTGTCGATTAGAGCGCTATACTCGGGAATTTGAGCCGCTTTTAGAATGAGTGATGGGTTGGTCGTTGCGTCTTCTGGCTGATAGCGTTTGATCGCTTCAATATCGCCAGTATCGGCCACAATCGTAGTGTATGACTTGAGTTGCTCTAATGTATTTGCCATGAAAAACATCCTTCTCAGATAGCGGTCTAAACTCAGAAATGAACTGATGACTATTAGAAGCGATTTTGCCAACTTTTCCAACCATCAATGTAAAAAAATTACAAAAATGGTAAAGCTATATCGAATTTAGGCGAAAAGCTGTGATTGCATTACAACAGTGAGCTAAGCGTCATCAGATTGCATAGTGTAGATGTTACAAAAACAAAAAGTCGCTGCAAGCAGCGACTTTTTTATTCTTAAGAGTGCAATTACTTCAGAACAGGTTGTTTTTCAGTAGTTGTCACGATAGCTTCGATACGGCGGTTAGCTGCATGAGCTTCTTTAGTGTCACCAGCGACTAATGGCTTAGTGATACCGTAACCGTTAGAAGTTACACGGCTTTGGCTGATACCATATTTTTCAACAAGGATCTTCGCAACAGCGTCAGCACGCTTGTCAGACAGAGTCATGTTGTAGTCTGGTTTACCTACGTTAGAAGCGTGACCAGCAATTTCAACTGTGAACTCTGGGTTTTTGTTCATGTAGTTAGCCAGTCTTTCGATGTCTTTGTAGTACTCTTTCTTCACTACAGCAGAATCGTTAGCAAACTGGATAGAACCTACATCTTCTTGCTTCTTAACGTTTTCATAGATAGTACAGCCAACAGAGTCAACTTTGTGAGTTGCTGGAGTTGCTGGGCACTGATCTTTATCGTCGTAAACGCCATCGTTGTCAGAGTCAACTGGTGTTGCAGCAACAACTGCTGCAGCTACTGGAGCAGCTGGAGAACCGAAACGGTAGCTTAATTCTAAGCCCCAGTAGTTGCTGTCAGCATTTACTGGAACGATCGCACTGGCACCAGCGTTATCGTCTAAGTTTTCATAGCGACGGTATTTAGCTTGTAACTTCAGGTTATCAGTGAAGTTATAACCAACACCTGCACCGAAGTAAGGTGCAAAGTCGTTTTCGCTGTAAGAACTAGAAACGCCACCAACGCGTTGGTTGTTTTCTAGGGTGTAGTACATTGCGCCAGCTTCAGCAGATAGGCTCCAACGGTTACCTAGTGGCCATACACCAACTAAGCCAAGAGTTGCACCTTTAACGTCTGCATCATTGCCAATGCCTGCATAGGTCCAATCTGCACTACCTAGATCACGATAGCCGATTTCAGCACCAAAGTAGTCATTAAACATATAGCCTGCGAAGATGTCCCATGCGTATGGGTTGTCATCGCCGTTGTCAGTTGCAATGTGTTCATAGTTATTAACGCCTAAACCTGCACCAACATACCAAGGTGTTAACTCTTGAGATGCACTGGCAGCAAGTGGAAGCATTGATGTAAGCAAAACTACTTTTAATGTATTCTTCATCATTTTCTCTAAGTCCATTGTTTATGATTCTCCACCAATATGCTTTGCAGGTTTTATGCAAAACATTGCTAGCACTTAGTGTGGGGATCCTTTGGTATTGTAGCCAGCGATTAATTATCACTTCATTTGTTAAATTTTTCCAGTGCTTAGTCCAAAGTTTTTTTATGGAATAGCATATTGTTACTTTTGATTGATGTTAAAAAGGCATCCTGAAGGATGCCTTTTAATTGTATTTAATTTGTTAATTAAAATTTGGGGTTAACGGGTCCAAACCCAATTTTCAATTTCGACAGGGTCAACACCGTTTGCCTTAATATAGTTGCGATGATCAACGAGTCGTTGCAGCATATCGGTTGTGATTGAAACGTGCTTGGTTTCATCGATGACGCCTTGTTGGAATAGTTTGTAAGCCATATCAATAACAAGGTGATAGCGAGAAGTGCCATTACGAACACCCATATCAAATGGTGTTGTAGTTGAACCTTCTTCTTCATAACCTTTAATTCTGAAACGGCGACTTCCTTTGTAGTCAAAAATTAACTTTTTGATAGTATTTGGATAACCGTGATAGTTAAATACAACCCCTTTATCTTGGGTAAATATTTCATCCATCATCCAAGGTTTTTCTTTAAACTTACGGCTACCTAAACCATCACTGCTTAATTCGGTCACGCTGACAAAACGAATTCTCACTCTAGGTAAGAGTTCACGAATAATCACAAGTGAAGCCATGCATTCTTGAGTGACATAATCACCACAACCTGCAAGCACGATATCTGGATTTTCATCTGAAGCAAAATCCCATACCATCACACCGTCTTTCGCTTGTTTACGTGCTTCTTCTAAACTCAACCATTGCGGTAGTTCTTTTTTACCAGCCACTAGGATGTTCAGTTTGTCACGATCCGCAAAAGCGCGTTCGGTATAAACTAAGGTGCTGTTTGCATCAGCAGGTAAATAAGCAGAGATAATCTTTGGATGTTTTTCTAACATCGCACCGAGGAACGATGGGTTTTGATGCGAGTAACCGTTGTGATCCTGACGCTCTAATAATGAAGAAAGTACCACGTTGCACGCGGGTAAAGGTTTGCGGAAATGCACCCCTTGGCTGGCGTAAACATATTTACAGTATTGGTCGGCCATTGAAGATACGACCTGTGAGAAAGACTCATAGGTTGGGAACATGCCGTGACGACCCGTTACTGTGTAGCCATGTAACATACCAAATAGTAAGTTCTCAGAGAGTAACTCGAGCACGCGGCCATCACGAGTCATATCCTCGTCCCAACTTTCAATTGGCCATTGCCATGCGCGATCGGTTTCTTCAAATACCGCTTGCAGTTGGTTTGAATAGGTTTCGTCTGGGCTAAAGATACGTAAGTTACGTTGGTCACGGTTCAGTTTGAATGCATCACGCATCCATTGACCCATTTTCAACATAGAGTAACCGCGGTGTCCACGTGGTACTTCTGGACCATAGCTGAGCTTTTCGAGATCTGGATTGGACAAAGCTCTAACAACTTCACCACCATAAGTGAGATGTTGGCGACCACAAGCTAAATGCTTAGGTGGGATCAAGGAGCTAATATCCGCATCAAAAATCAGTTCACCTTGGGCATTGATTTGGTAAAGCTCTTGGAACTGATAGCTAGCCAACCAGTTATCCAGTGCGCTGAGGTGGCCTTTATCGGTCGCACATTTATTGACGATAACTTGGTGCGATTCGCAGTTACCTTCTAATTTTGTACCATTATATTCGCTTACACCTGTCCAGCCTTTGGCGGTGCGCATTAAGATCACTGGCCAGCGAGGTTTGACAATATCTTCACCCTTACGTGCGCGGGTTTGGATATCGTTAATCATGCTATAAGCAGTATCCATCGCGGTTGTCATTTGGACGTAGATATCTTCTTCCATTTCGCTGTCGACAATAATAGGGTGATAACCAAGACCACGGAATTCAAGATCTAGCTCTTCATGGCTCATGCGTCCCATACGGGTTGGGCCTGAAATCTTATAGCCGTTGATATGTACTATAGGTAACACTGCACCGTTGGTGGCAGGGGAGACTAAACGGTTCGCATACCAGGAGGCTGCAAGAGGACCTGTTTCTGATTCACCGTCGCCCACTAATACGGTTGCGATAAGATCAGGATTGTCTAATACCGCGCCCCAACCTACAGCTAACGAGTAACCTAATTCGCCCCCTTCAAGGATTTGACCGGGTGCTTCAGGGTTAGCGTGAGAAGGGTAACCATAGGCCGCCGAAAACTTCTTACAGATATCTTCGATACCGGTTTCATTATAAGGAATGGTTTCTGGATAAAAGTGGCTGAGTGAGCCTTCGATGAATAGGTTAGCTTGTACTGCGGGGAAACCATGGCCTGGGCCGACTAAGTAAATGAAAGGACGATTATGTTTTACAATGAGTCGGTTGACGTTGGCATAAACGAAGTTAATCCCCGGACAAGTCCCCCAGTGCCCTAACAGGCGAGGTTTAATGTCCGAATGCGCAAGTGGGCGCTTATGTAATACGTTTTGCTTTAGGTAAATCTGAGAGGTGGCGAGGAAGTTAGTGGCTCTTACATATTTTTTAAGAGCATTTATCTCATGTGTAGTCGTCATATTAAGCCTCACTAGAGCAGACGGAATTGAACTGTGTTGTGTTGGGATTACTATATTTGTAATTTTCTTACAAAAATGTGCCCTGCATCCAAATTTTAAAACTTGTGTTCGTCGTTAACGCATGTGGATTAAGTTTGTTAAATTGTTAATTTAGTATTAACAGTGACTTATCTAAGCTTTACGAGTGTGAGGTTGTAGCTATTTAACGATGCAAACCTAGGCTTGATCACATGAGTAATTTCGAATACTGTGCTATTTTGCTGCGTTGAATTCGGTAGCCGTGATGTTGTAAATTCACGGAAGGATAATTTGAAAGAATAAATCTACCGATATTCTTACCTTTATTTGGAAGGATTCATTCACCACAAATGTTGCACCTCGCTAAGTATAGGTGGAGGCGGGCATTTGCTACGGGAAGAAGTAAAATAATATGTTAGAAACGATTGTAAACTTTTTGAACGCACTGCTCTGGGGCAAATTGCTCGTTTACGGATTGGTGGGTGCGGGGCTTTATTTCACCTTACGACTTGTATTTATTCAACTTACACACTTCAAGCACTCTCTAAAAGTCATGACCATGAGCCGCCAAGGTTGTGAAAGTGGTCTGTCTTCATTCCAAGTATTCTGTACCAGTATGGCCGCTCGGGTTGGTGCCGGAAACATGGCCGGTGTTGCCGTGGCGATTGGCGCTGCTGGACCTGGCGCTGTGTTCTGGATGTGGTTAATCGCCATGTTAGGTATGGCAACCGCCATGGTGGAGTCGACTCTTGCACAAGTATATAAGGTACGAGATACCAACGGTCAGTTTCGCGGCGGTCCTTCTTATTATATGGAGAAGGGACTTGGACAGAGATGGATGGGGGTGTTGTTCGCTTTCTTCCTGATCATCGCCTTTGGTTTGGTGTTTAACGCGGTGCAAGCCAATACCATTACGGGTGCAATGGAGCGGGTGTTTGGTTTCAACCCGACCTATGTCGGTATCGGCTTAGTGTTAGCCAGTGGTTTTGTGATTGTCGGTGGCTTACGTAAAGTTGCGCGAGTGTCTGAGTTTATCGTGCCTATTATGGCACTGGCTTATATTCTGATCGCCTTTATTATCGTGCTGTTCAATTTAGAACAACTGCCAGCCATCATCAGCTTGATTGTAAAGAGTGCTTTCGGTTGGCAAGAAGCCGCCGCAGGTGGTGTTGCTTATACGGTCGCTCAGGCCATGCAAGCGGGAATCGCCCGTGGTTTGTTCTCAAACGAGGCGGGGATGGGCAGCGCGGCAAACGTGGCGGCGAGTGCCTCACCTAATCCTAATCATCCTGCATCCCAAGGTTTTGTGCAAATGATGGGAGTGTTTGTCGATACCATCGTTATCTGTACAGCAACTGCGGCGATTATTTTGCTTTCAGGCGATATCGGTTCTAGCGAAGATGGCATTCGTCTCACCATCAATGCGATGTCAAACCACGTAGGAGATTGGGGCGGCGCCTTTATTGCGATAGCCATTTTCCTATTCTGCTTTACCTCTATCATTGCTAACTATTCCTACGCCGAAACCAATGTGATGTTTTTAACGGGTAACAGCACTAAGGCATTACCGCTATTCCGCCTGTGCGTATTAGGCATGGTGATGTTTGGTGCTGTGGCCAAAATCAGCTTAGTGTGGAACTTAGCGGACGTGTCTATGGGACTAATGGCTACGGTCAATATCATTGCTTTGCTGCTGTTATCTGGTTTGGCGATACGGGTTATCAACGATTACTGTGAACAATTGAAGAGTGGCAAAATGCCTGAATTTGATCGCAGTAAGTTCCCCGAATTGATGGAACAACTCGATGATGGTATTTGGCAGGATAATAGTGCCAACGAGCAGGCGAAAACGCGTACAGAATCTGCGCTTAGTCGATAAACTCAAGTTCACTGATTAACGCTATCGGAAAAACCACGTCATCCGTACGTGGTTTTTTTATGCTTGTTCAGTATCATAGTGGCGTATTTTATTTGTTGGAGCGTGTTAATGTTGATTTTGGTTTCACCGGCGAAAACCCTAGATTTTGAGCAACCTCCCTTGACTCAAACCCACACTCGGCCCGATTTTTTAGCTTATAGCCAAGAGCTTATTCAAGTCTGCCAACGGTTAACCCCCAGTGACATAGCAACATTAATGAAGGTGAGCGATAACATCGCAGGCTTAAATGCCGCGCGTTTTGGGGAGTGGACACCCGATTACAGCATTGATAATGCTAAGCAGGCGATTTTTGCTTTTAGAGGCGATGTTTACACGGGTTTTGATGCAGATACGCTGACACCCGAACAGCTTGAACGCAGCCAGTCACAGTTGCGTATTTTATCTGGGCTCTACGGGTTACTGCGCCCCTTGGATTTAATTTTACCTTATCGCTTAGAAATGGGGACGGCGCTTGCCAATCCTAAAGGTAAGAATCTCTACGATTTTTGGGGTAATACTCTCACCGAAGCAGTCAACAATGCGGTTGCTGCGCAGGGCGATGACATCATTATCAACCTCGCATCTAATGAATATTTCAAGGCGATAAAACCAAAACAATTAGCCGGTCAATTAATCACTCCTGTCTTTAAAGATTTTAAAAATGGCCAATATAAAGTCATCAGTTTTTTTGCTAAAAAGGCAAGGGGAATGATGGCAAGATATATCATTGACCAGCAAGTGAGTTCAATTGAGGAATTAAAAGCGTTTGATGTGGCAGGTTATTACTACAGTGAAGAATTGAGTAAACCGAATGAGCCAACATTCTTGCGTGAAGCGCAGTAACTCATAATGCGTAAAATAAAAAGAGCAGCCTAGGCTGCTCTTTTTATTTACGAAGGATGTGCTGGCGGAAGATTATTTCGACTCAGTACTAATCGGTGTTAACACTAGATTCGAGTTCGCCATGATATAAGCAAATTGTGCATATGCCGCCACATTTTGTGCCAGTGCCTTAGGGTCTATTTTATCTAAGGTATCGTTAGGGGTGTGGTGATAATCGAAGTAATCGTGGCCATCCTGTCTTAATGAAGCAACAGGTACGCCTAATGCGGGCAGCATAGAGACATCAGGCCCACCAGAGGCTTGGTTATTGCCGAGGGCAACACCGTTGTATGTCATTGGTTTTATGCTTTCTTGAACTTGGGCAAAAACGCCGTCACTGACCTTAGTGTCGATTTGATAAATCGGGCCTGCGCCAAAGTCCGATTCGGCAGCAATATAATGCAGAGGTAGTTCGGCTTGGTGTGCCTCAGCATAAGCCTTGCCTCCTACTAAACCAATTTCTTCAGCAGCATATAGAACCACTCGTACCGTACGAGCGGGCTTTTGCGGAAGATCTTGAATATGTTTTGCAGCTGCCGTCACAATGGCAACGCCTGCGCCATCATCAATCGCGCCTGTACCTTCGTCCCAAGAATCTAAGTGAGCACCAATCAGAACGATTTCGTTAGGTTTACTACTGCCAGTGACTTCTGCAATCACATTGTAGGATGTGTTGGAGCCTAAATCCTTTGGTGACATATGTAGTTCGAGCACCGCGTTTGGATCGCGTTTTAACATCGCATCTACTAAGTCGGCATCGGGATTAGACATCGCTGCGGCCGGGATTTTAGGCACGCCATCTTGATAACGCATCACACCAGTGTGTGCCATGCGGTCATGGTCGGTGCCAATTGAGCGAATGACAATTGCTACGGCTCCCTTTTGTGCGGCTGCGACTGCGCCTTTTGAGCGGCCGCCGACACTTTTGCCATAACCTTCACCTGTGATGTGACGTTCGGTCTTTTGGTCGATAAAGGCTATCTTGCCTTTTACATCTTCTGGATTTGCCGCTTGTAATGCCGCAAGGCTATCAAAACGAGCAATTTTGGCTTGAATGCCTTCGGCTGGCGTGGCGATACTGCCGCCTAAGGCTGTTATCACTAAAGGCTGTTCTACCGGCGAGATCATCTTGGCTTTGGCTTCACCGCGTTCCCAAATCGGAACTTGTACCGGCTCTTTATAAACCTTATCAAACCCAAGACTTGTTAACTTATTCATTGCCCAGTTCACCGCAATTATGTCTTTTGGGCTGCCAGCTAAGCGTGGGCCGACTTCTACAGTGAGGGATTCGACTATGTCATATCCCAAGGATGACGATAATGCGGTTTGCTGCAATTGAGCCGGAATATCATTTTTTGCGGGTGTTTCTAAGTGAGTTTGGCAGGCGCTCAAACCGCCAATAAATAGTCCAGTTATTAGTGTTGTTTGGTAGGATTTCATAGGTTTCCTTTATTTTTATTAAGCATGTCCCATTTTTGAAAACAATCTAGCAAAAAGTGTGCTTTATGTCCCGACTATATCTGTAAGGCAACGCTATATTAGCGCAGGGGTTAGTTTTAGGAGAAAAAGTGCGTAATGAATATTGAATTGATGCAGGAGCGAGCCGATCATGCCGTAGTGCTATTAAAAGCACTCGCAAACGAACGCCGTTTATTTATCCTTTGTTATTTATTGAACGAAGGTGAAATGTGCGTTGGCGAAATGAATAAAAAATTAGGCTTAAGTCAATCGGCACTATCACAACACCTTGCTTGGTTGCGCAAAGATAATTTAGTAACCACACGCAAAGAAGCGCAAACCGTATTTTATTCGCTTAAGAGTGATGAAGTGCGTGAGATGATCCATTTACTGAACAATATTTATTGTCATTAATGGTAATCATCAGATATAAAAAAACCGGCAATTGCCGGTTTTTTTTATTTACTAAGACAATTAAGCAGCTAGTGCTTTGATCTTAGCGTTCAAACGAGCCTTATGACGGGCAGCTTTATTCTTGTGAATAAGGCCTTTAGTCGCCATACGGTCAACGATTGGTTGTGCAGCAGCGAAAGCTTCAGTTGCTGTTTTGTGATCGCCAGCTTTGATAGCAGCGATTACTTTTTTAACGTATGTACGTAACATTGAGCGACGGCTGGCGTTATGCTGACGACGCTTTTCAGATTGAAGCGCGCGCTTCTTTGCAGACTTGCTATTAGCCAAGGTGCAACTCCTAAAAACTGGATTTGATACTTTTAAAGGCCGAGGAATATGCCTGCATTTAGTCACTTTGTCAATGACTATGATTGAATAATCATCATAAAGATAAATTAATTCAACCCGCCTTGGCTATCTTCAACCCAACTCGTGTAATATGTGGCGCAATTCTAACAGCTATTGCCGCAGTGTGACAGAGCCTGAGTCGATTTTTTGAGATGAATCACCTAATCCATTCGATGTAGGTCTGGGGGACGTTTGAGTAAAAAATTATTGAAATCTGGCATGATTGTTAGTGCTATGACGTTGATTTCTCGTGTTTTAGGTTTGGTTCGAGATGTAGTTGTTGCCAATTTAATGGGGGCAGGGACAAGCGCCGACGTTTTTTTCTTCGCCAATAAAATTCCTAACTTTTTACGTCGATTATTTGCCGAGGGCGCTTTTGCTCAGGCATTTGTTCCCGTATTGACCGAATATCAGGAAAAACACACTTCGGATGAGACTCGAGAGTTACTCAGTAAAGTGGCGGGGACTTTAGGGCTCTTGGTGACCATTGTGACTCTTATCGGTGTTATCGCATCCCCCGTATTGTCGGCCTTATTTGGTGGCGGCTGGTTTGTTGCTTGGCTTAACAATGAGCCCGATGGTGCCAAGTTTGAGCTGGCAACCGTTGTGCTTAAAATCACCTTCCCTTATTTATGGTTTATCACCTTTACCGCGTTAGCGGGGTCCATCCTAAATACTCGTGGGCGTTTTGCTGTATCAGCCTTTACCCCAGTATTCTTAAACGTGGCCATTATTGCGGCGGCGATGTTTTTTGCGCCAACCTCTTCCCAGCCTGAAATTACCCTTGCTTGGGGTGTGTTTTGTGGCGGTTTAATTCAGTTTTTATTCCAGATCCCCTTCCTACTTAGAGAAAAGGCTCTCGTTAAGCCGTCATGGGGCTGGAAACACCCTGGGGTAGTGAAGATTAGAACCCTGATGATCCCTGCGCTTTTTGGTGTGTCAGTCTCACAAATCAATCTGTTATTCGATACTTTTATCGCCAGTTTCCTGATGACGGGCTCTATTAGCTGGTTGTACTATTCGGACCGTTTATTGGAATTTCCACTCGGTTTGTTTGGTATTGCCATTGGTACAGTGATTTTACCGGCTTTATCTCGAAATCATGTAAATGCAGAAGGTGATGGTTTTGGTAAAACCATGGATTGGGGCATCAAGGCGATTCTGTTATTAGGATTACCCGCCATGATGGGGCTGATTGTGCTCGCCCAACCTATGTTGATGGTGCTGTTTATGCGCGGCGCCTTCTCTATCCAAGACGTTGAGATGGCATCCTACAGCTTGATGGCTTATGGCAGTGGTTTACTCAGCTTTATGCTTATTAAAGTGTTAGCGCCTGGATATTACTCGCGCCAAGACACTAAGACCCCTGTGCGCTACGGCATTATCGCCATGATTACCAACATGGGCTTTAACTTGATCTTTGCGATTCCCTTTGGTTATGTCGGCTTAGCGATTGCGACATCGATGTCGGCTTTACTGAATGCCACTCTGTTATATCGCGGCCTACATAAGGCGGGTGTTTACCGAATTTCTAAGCCAACAATGGTGTTTTTCCTTAAAGCCGTGGTTTCAACGGCCTTGATGGTGGTAGTCTTGTACTACTTCTTACCTTCACAATCCCAATGGTTGGAATGGCAGCTGGTTGGGCGTGCTAAGGCTTTGATTGGTTTGATTGCTGTTGGCGCTATGACGTATTTACTTGGCTTATTGGCGTTAGGAATTCGTCCTTGGTCAATGAAACGGGGAGTTTGATTGCTGATTCTTATCGTTAGCTGTTATATAATCAGCCGATTTGCGCTTGGCAGTTGTCTAAAGTTATGGAATTAATCCGCGGTATACATAACATTTTGTCATCTCACCATGGCTGTGTGCTGACGATAGGTAATTTTGATGGCGTGCATCGCGGCCATGCACAGGTGATTGCCAATCTGGTGCAAAAGGCCAAGCAGCTTTCATTACCTCCGACAGTGATGACGTTTGAGCCTCAACCACAGGAGTTGTTCCGTGGTGATAATGCGCCCGCACGTTTGAGCTTATTGCGGGACAAAATCATCCTGTTAGATGAGTTAGGCGTTGAACGGTTAGTGTGTGTTAACTTCAATCGTGCCTTTGCAGATCAACCGGCTGAGCATTTCATTGAAGAACTGCTGGTGCGCAAGCTCGGGGTGAAATACCTCGTCGTTGGCGATGACTTTTGCTTCGGTCAAGGCAGAAAAGGCAATTTTGAAATGCTGATGCAGGCGGGAGCTCGTTATGGCTTTACTGTGGTCAGCACCCAGAGTTTTATGGTGGGCTCGCAACGTGTGAGTTCGACCGCGGTAAGAGAACAATTGGCTAAAGGAAACTTGGAGCAGGCGAGACGCCTACTTGGTCATCCTTTTACCTTAAGCGGCCGCGTGGCCCATGGCCAAAAAATTGGCCGCACCATAGGTTTCCCCACCGCCAATATTGCCCTCAAACGCAATGTGGTGCCCGTGCGCGGGGTGTTTGCGGTGAAACTCTATTGGGATGAGAGCGATATTTATGAAGGGGTTGCCAACATTGGTTTCCGCCCGACCGTAAATGGTCAAGTTTGTCAGCTTGAGGTGCATCTTTTTGATTTTGAAGGTGACATTTATGGCAAGCATGTTGAGGTTGAGTTAGTGGCAAAACTTCGCGATGAACAACCCTTTGATTCATTGGATGCACTAAAACAACAGATTTTGAATGATGCAAATGAGGCCAGAGCTTTATTTGGTAACGATGCAGGCTGATATTTATCAGTTTAATTAACGGTATAGGATCAATGAGCGACTATAAATTTACTTTGAATTTGCCGGAAACTGAGTTTCCGATGCGTGGTAATTTGGCAAATCGCGAGCCAGAGATGTTAGAGCGCTGGACGAAAGACGGTCTGTATCAGCAGATCCGTGATAGCCGAATTGGCCGCACACCTTTTATTTTGCATGACGGTCCACCGTATGCGAACGGCAGTATTCATATTGGTCACTCAGTCAACAAAATTCTTAAGGACATTATTGTTAAGTCAAAAACCATGTCAGGTTTTGATGCGCCTTATGTGCCTGGTTGGGATTGCCACGGTCTGCCAATTGAACTGAAAGTTGAGCAAAAAGTCGGTAAGCCTGGTCAAAAAATTTCTGCGGCCGAATTCCGTGAAGAATGCCGTAAATATGCCGCCGAGCAAGTCGATGGCCAGCGTGCCGACTTTATTCGTTTAGGCGTGCTGGGCGATTGGCAAAAGCCTTATTTAACGATGGACTTTGCCACCGAAGCCAATATCGTACGCTCTTTATCTAAAGTGATTGAAAACGGTCACTTACATAAAGGTGTTAAACCTGTTCATTGGTGTACAGACTGTGGTTCAGCCCTTGCTGAAGCCGAAGTGGAATACGAGGATAAAACCTCTCCCGCTATCGATGTAGCCTTTACTGCGACTGATAGCAAAGCTTTAGCCGCTCAGTTTGGTGTAAGCGATTACTCGCATCCTGTGGCTATGGTGATTTGGACTACCACCCCTTGGACGCTGCCAGCTAACCGCGCGTTATCTATCAGCCCTGAGCTGGATTACAGCTTGGTTGAATTTGCGAAAGAGGGCGCGACTCACGCAGTTATTCTGGCCGATGTGTTAGTTGAGGCTTGTATGACGCGTTACAGCGCCGAGAGCCATAACGTGTTAGGTAAAGTTAAAGGCGCAGCACTTGAGCTGGTTCGCTTTAAGCATCCATTCTTAGCCTTTGACGTACCTGCGATTTTAGGTGACCACGTGACGACTGATGCCGGTACTGGTGTGGTTCATACAGCGCCTGGCCATGGTCAAGACGACTTCGTGGTCGGTCAAAAATACGGTTTAGAAGTGGCAAACCCCGTTGGTGATAACGGCGTTTACAAACCAGACACTGAGTTTTTTGCTGGCCAACACGTATTTAAAGCAAACGACAATGTGGTTGCACTGCTGAAAGAAAAAGGCGCGCTATTACACCATGTTGCGTACCGTCACAGCTATCCACACTGCTGGCGCCACAAAACGCCCATTATCTTCCGTGCTACGCCGCAATGGTTTATCTCAATGGATAACCAAAACCTGCGCAAGCAAGCATTAAGCGAAATTGAGCAGACTCAGTGGATCCCTGACTGGGGCCAAAGCCGTATCGAGAAGATGGTTGAGAATCGCCCTGATTGGTGTATTTCCCGTCAACGTACTTGGGGCGTGCCAATTACCTTATTCGTACACCGCGAAACCGAAGAGCTGCACCCTGACAGCGTGTCGTTAATGGCACGTGTGGCCAACCGCATTGAGCAAGAAGGCATTCAAGCTTGGTGGGATCTCGATGCCGCCGAATTACTGGGCGAAGAAGCCGAACAATACCGTAAAGTGACCGATACCTTAGACGTATGGTACGACTCAGGTTCAACCTTTGCTTCTGTGGTAGGCGCGCGCCCAGAGTTTCATGGTCATGGTGTCGATTTATACCTTGAAGGTAGCGATCAACACCGTGGTTGGTTTATGTCATCTCTGATGATTTCTACCGCTATGACTGGCAAAGCACCTTACAAGCAAGTGCTGACCCACGGCTTTACTGTTGATGGTAAAGGTCGCAAGATGTCTAAATCTATCGGTAACGTTATTGCGCCGCAGCAAGTCACCAACAAGCTAGGTGCGGATATTCTGCGTCTTTGGGTTGCTGCGACCGACTACAGCGGTGAAATGACCGTATCGGATGAAATCTTAAACCGTAGCGCCGATGCTTATCGCCGTATTCGTAACACTGCTCGTTTCTTACTGGCGAACCTTAATGGCTTCGACCCAGCTAAGGATTTAGTGGCTGTAGAAGATATGGTGGCGTTAGATCGCTGGGCGGTGCGCCGCGCAGCAGCGCTGCAGCAAGAAATCATTGAAGCTTATGAGCAATATAACTTCCATATTGTGACGCAAAAGCTGATGCAGTTCTGCTCGGTTGAGCTAGGTAGCTTCTACTTAGACATCATCAAAGACCGTCAATATACCGCTAAGCAAGAGGGCCATGCCCGTCGTAGCTGCCAATCTGCACTGTTCCACATTGCTGAGGCTATGGTGCGTTGGATTGCGCCAATCCTGAGCTTTACTGCCGACGAAGTGTGGCAATTACTGCCAGGTCAACGTGATGCTTACGTGTTTACCCAAGAATGGTACCAAGATCTACAATCTATCACTTTAGATACTGATTTAAGTGATGAGTACTGGGAAAATCTGCTGACTGTGCGTAACGAAGTCAACAAGGTTATCGAGCAAGCGCGCCGCGATAAACGTATTGGCGGCTCCTTGGAAGCCGAAGTCACGCTGTTTGCCGATGCTGCTTTAACTGAGCAGTTAACGCACATTGGTGATGAGCTGCGTTTCGTCCTATTAACTTCAGAAGCCAAAGTATTGCCATTGGCAGATGCGACAAGCGATGCCGTTGAAACTGAATTGGCTTCATTGAAGTTAGTGGTAAATGCAACAACAGCAGAGAAATGCGAGCGTTGTTGGCACCATAGGGAAGAAGTGGGCACGATTGAGGCTCACCCAACGCTGTGCCATCGCTGCGTAACCAATATTGAAGGTGACGGCGAAGTTCGTCTGTTTGCGTAAAGGATCTGTATGCCATTAACCTGGAAAGACAGTGGCTTACGTTGGTATTGGGTAGTTGTATTGGTGTTTTTGGCCGATCAACTATCCAAACAATGGGTCTTAGCCAATTTTGATTTGTTCGAATCGGTGAAGTTATTACCTTTTTTTAATTTCACCTATGTACGTAACTATGGCGCCGCATTTAGCTTTTTAAGTGAAGCGGGCGGTTGGCAACGTTGGTTATTTACCCTAGTGGCTGTTGGTTTCAGTACCTTGTTGACTGTGTGGCTGCGCAAGCAATCGGCATCCCTCTGGAAGTTAAACTTGGCTTACACCTTAGTGATCGGTGGCGCCCTAGGTAACTTAATCGATCGATTGATGCACGGTTTTGTGGTGGATTTTATCGATTTTTATTGGGGTAAGAGCCATTATCCCGCCTTTAATATCGCCGATTCCGCGATTTTTATCGGCGCCGTGCTGATCATTTGGGATTCGTTTTTTAACAGCAAATCCGAACAAGATAAAACCGAAGAGGTGAAGTAGTGACTGTGACACGTTCGTTATTGTGCCATATGAATATTGTGCTTGAAGATGGTTCGACCGCCGATAGCACTAAAGCCTCGGGTAAGCCAGCACGCCTTAACATCGGTGATGGTACTTTAAGCCCTGCATTTGAAGCGCAACTTGTTTCCTTGAATGAAGGTGATAAACACAGCTTTACGCTTGAAGCGGTCGATGCCTTTGGTGAGTCAAATCCCGATGCGATTCATTATATGGATAGAACTCGCTTCCCAGCTGATATGGAGCTTGAAGTTGGCGTTATCGTCAGTTTCGCAGGCCCTGGTGGCAGTGAGATCCCCGGAATTGTGCGTGAGGTTGCGGGCGATTCGATTACGGTCGATCTCAATCACCCTCTAGCGGGACGCAAAGTGACATTTGAACTCGACGTGGTGAAGGTATTGTAAGATGAAATTAGATCCTACCAGCCCAAGTTTAAATATTATGCTGGCCAATCCTCGCGGCTTTTGTGCTGGTGTGGATCGCGCCATTAGTATTGTCGAGCGCGCACTCGAGTTATTTTCGCCGCCGATTTATGTTCGCCATGAAGTGGTGCATAACCGCTATGTAGTGCAAAACCTGAAGGACCGCGGTGCCGTTTTTGTTGAAGAGTTAGACCAAGTACCGGATAACAATATTGTTATCTTCAGTGCTCATGGGGTTTCTCAGTCGGTACGTGCCGAGGCTAAGGCGCGTGGGTTGCGAGTTTTCGATGCGACTTGTCCATTAGTCACCAAAGTGCATTTGCAGGTCACTCGAGCGAGCCGCAAGGGGATTGAATGTATTTTGATTGGTCATGAGGGACATCCAGAGGTGGAAGGCACCATGGGGCAATACGATAACCCTAATGGTGGTGTTTATCTGATTGAATCTCCTGCAGATGTCGAAACTTTAGAAGTTCGTGATCCAAATAACCTCTGCTTCGTGACTCAAACAACGCTCTCGGTAGATGATACCCTCGATATTATCACCGCATTGCAAAAGCGTTTTCCTTCGATTGAAGGTCCGCGTAAGGATGATATTTGTTACGCGACGCAAAACCGTCAGGATGCAGTGCGGAACTTATCGGCCGATGTGGATCTGTTAATTGTGGTCGGCTCGAAAAACAGCTCTAACTCTAACCGCTTGCGTGAATTGGCATTAAAGACTGGGACTCAATCTTATCTGGTTGATACCGCGGATGATATCGATTCATCTTGGTTTGAAAATGTGACTAAAGTTGCGGTGACCGCTGGCGCATCTGCACCAGAAGTACTGGTTCAGCAAGTGGTTCAAGCGATTGCGAAATTAGCACCGAGTGTCGTTACCGAAGTTGAAGGGCGTAAAGAAGATACCGTCTTTGCCGTACCCGCTGAACTACGTTAATTGATGTAGAAAATTGTAGTAAATTGAAAGAGGCCAATGGCCTCTTTTTTATTATCAAAATTCACCAAATACAAACAAGGCATAATGGAATTAACGCTTATATGCTATTGTTACTGGCTACTTACATTTTACTCATCTATTATTAACTGCTAGTAATGTTTTTATCGTAAGATTAAGATTTAAAAGGGTAAATGGCTGAAAAGCTTGTCAAAAATATGACTAAATTCGAACGATTGACGCATAACAGAATTCAACGGGGCTTCTCTTTAATTGAAGTACTTGTCGCATTGGTGATTCTAGTGATTGGCTTGATCGGTATTTTTAATTTACACATTGTGGCTAAGCGCGGCAGCTTTGAATCCTTTCAGCAAACACAAGCCTCCTATTACGCCAATGATATTATCAACCGCATGAAGCTAAATCGAACGCAGCTTGCTAGCTATGCCGGAGAATACACTGGCGCCCCAAGTTCTGTCGCAAAGGTGTGTGAAAACACAACACTTTGCAATCCAACAGAATTGAAGTTGTGGGATATTTTTGAATGGCAATCTTCGTTAACCGGAGAGTCTGAAACTGTTGGCACTCAAAACGTTGGGGGATTGGATTCTCCTACGGCTTGTATTGAAGTGAATAATCGTGATGTGCTCGTTGTGATTACTTGGCGAGGCATACGTGAGACCAATATTGATACTTCAGCCGTTGCGGATGCAGCAGACACTTGTGGTGCTGACACTGAAAATAGGCGCATTTTTTCACTTAAGACAGTGATTATTTAGATGAAAAAATCATTTCGTATGAAGTTAAGTAAATCCGCGGAACTGGGAATGTCACTCGTTGAGTTGATGGTCGCTATGGTCATAGGGCTTTTTTTGACTGCCGGTGTATTTACCATGTTTAGTATGTCGTCATCAAACGTGACGACGACAAGTCAGTTTAATCAGTTGCAAGAGAATGGTCGTATAGCCTTGGCCATTATGGAAAGAGATATTAGCCAGTTAGGTTTTATGGGGGATTTAACGGGCACTGATTTTATCGTCGGGACAAATACCAGCATCGAGGTCACTACCATAACCGCTGATTGTGTCGGCGATGGGCTGAATAACGCGACGCTGCCTAATAATCAGCCGGCTCATTTTAGGCGTTTGTGGGGGTATGAGAATACTGCAACAAGTACACATCTTAGTTGTTTGGGGAACAGTGATGTTAATGCGGATACAGATGTTTTGCAGCTAAAACGCTTTATTGGACCTAATGTCGCAGCGGGAAACTCAAGCTCTGTGTACGTGGCTGCGAACTCCTCTCAGGCGGTATTTTTTGTTGGTGCTCCTACCACAGCGCTTGAAAATCCGAGAACATGGGAATATCAACACCATGTGTATTTTATTGCAAACGACGCAAATCAAATACCTATCCTAAGGCGTAAAACCTTAACCAGTACAGGCATGAGTAACGATGAGCAGTTAGTTGAAGGCATTGAGAATATTCGATTCTTATATGGTTTTGATAATGATGGGGATAGCACTCCTGATAGCTTTATGCCTGCTGAAGATGTCACATCATTGATGTGGGATAACGAAGGCTTTCAGCGATTGGTTGCGATAAAAGCGTTTGTACTGGTGAGATCGATTAACGAAGACAAGAGCTATACCAACGAGACGGAGTACCTTTTGGGAGACAAAACCATCACTATTCCTGCTAACGACCATTATCGTCGTAAGGTATTGTCGACAACCATAGTATTGGAAAATCCAGTGCTTATACGCAGTTAATTGAGGCCATGAGTGATGAGAAAGCAGAAAGGGATAGTGTTGTTTTTTGCATTAATTGTCTTGGTCCTCATGACTGTTATCGGTGTTGCGTTGGCGGTTAACTCAACACAATCGCTACGAATGTCTGGGGCTGGTGCAGAAAGAATAGAAGCTAAAGCGATTGCTGATGGTGGTTTAGAGCAGGTAATTTCAGATTATTCGGGCGAACAATTGGCAAACCTTAACGCAGAGGCGGATACAACAGTATTTAATAGCAGCCAGACATTGAAGCCCTTGCCTGAAACGGGCGTGCGTGATGTGGGATGCCAAAGAACCACAAATGCGACAGGGGCAAATTTGGTTAGCTGTAGAAGGGTTGAGATTAGCAGTTCAGTGACCTTTGGTCGGGACAATCTTGGCTCATTAACCGTTGTTTCAGGTGTAGAGCAACAAGTGCTAACAGGAAACTAAAGTTATGTTGAAAAAACTCTTTTGTGCTCTTATGGCTGCAACAGTCATTATTGCAGGGCAAATACATGCAGATGATACAGAGCTTTATCTTGTTGACTCAACGGTAAGGACTGGCAAGCGCCCACAGGTGTTATTTATCTTTGATAACTCAGGGAGTATGTCTACAGAAGATCAGAATGCTGTCAGCTCATATTGTTCCGAAGCTGGTCATGCGGCAGGTACTTGTACCTACCCTGCAGGATTTGAGACATACATGAACAGTTATTCTGGGTATATCAATCAGAAAGGTACCTATTGGAATGCAGGCGGTATCGATAATACCAGCAATATGCCGACACCAGATGATCCAAATGATGGTCGTCGTTTTTATTTGGGAAATAATAACTGTAATACTGCTGCCAAAGCGTTAGTGGATAAGGGACGTTACACAGGATACTTGCGAGAGTTTAACAAAAATAAGTGGGAGTCTTTAGCAAACAATAATGGTTTTAATCAGAACGATATAGTTGACTGCTACGAAGATATTCTCAATAAAGACCCTAAAAATCCAGGTTCAACTAATAAAAACCCAACGTTTGCAAATGGTTATCCTGTTGATACTAACAAAATGTATACATCGGGAAGCTCTGAGACAGATCGTCTATATAGCTTAAATAATACAAAGTTTGGAACCGAAACGCCGGTGACACTTTACTCTGCACATTACCTTGTGTGGTACAAGTGGGCTACAACTACAACAGAAGGGCAGAATAGTGGTGGTACTGGTACTCGTTTAGATGTCGCAAAAAATGCACTTAAGTCAGCATTAGAGTCCTTGGCTATTCCCATTGATGCAGCTCTTGCCGTTTATAACTTGAACTATCCAACCGAAAATTATGCTGACGGTGGACGTATTATTTATGATATGACCGAAATGACGGAAGCGAATAAGTCCTCTTTAATATCTTTAATTAGGGACATGCCTGCACAAACTAATACACCTCTGTGTGAAACATTATATGAAGCTTATCAATTTTTTAGTGGCGGACCTGTCACCTTTGGTAATGATGATAAAAATGCGACAGGATATTATAAGGTTGATAACTATACGCCAAATAGTCCCTCAAGCATCTTGATGAGTGGCAATTATGCTACGAAGTTTAAAGCATGTCCGGATACCGCATATGTGATTTATATTACCGATGGTGCGCCAACAATCGACCATGCTGCGGACGATTCGATTAAGCAATTAACTTCAACCGCTAAAGTCGCTGGTGACTACAGCGCTATGAGTTTCAAAGATGATCGTAATCAAGATGATTTTAGTTATTTGCCTGCTTTAGCGGCTTATATGTACAACAATGATATTGTTGTTGGGCCGAAAGATTCGAATGGTGTTGATAACAAACAAAACGTTAGATTGTTTACCATAGGCTTTTCTGACGGTGCGGATAAAGCAGCTGCGCTCTTGGAGGAGGCGGCTTTTAGGGGCGGAAGCCCAAGAGTAAATGGCGTATCTAAAGGTTATTACGTCGCTAAAACGGGCCTTGATTTAGTCGAAGCGATGAACGACGCATTAAAGTCTATTCTGACCATTGATTCATCTTTCACCTCTCCGAGTATTGCCAGTAACAACTTCGATAAAACTCAGACCTATAACTCAGCTTACTTTGCCATGTTTTTACCCGGTGGTGGACCCCGCTGGAGTGGTAATTTGAAAAAGCTGAAAGTTAATTCCTCTGGTGAGATTGTCGGTCCAGGTGGTACGACGGGAGCAATTGATACTAACGGCAATATATCAAGTGATACTTGCACCTATTGGAATACCTGTCCCGCAGGTAACATTGATGGTAATAAGGTTAAATCGGGTGGGGTGTTACCGACCTTAAAATCCCAATTAAAAAATAGAAAAATATATATAAATGATGGAAGTGGTTTGAGTTTGCTTACAACAATAAGCGATTCGAGTTTTTATTCTCTTCTAGGAAGTCCTGCAACTAGCTCCGTTTCTGATACTGTCTCCAAGAATCGAGACTGGATTTATGGTGTAGATGTTGATGATGAAGATAATGATGAAACCTATACCGACCCTCGAGATGATATTATGGGGGATCCTCTCCATTCGAAGCCTCTCGCCATTAACTTCGGTAATAAACCTACAACAGATGCCGATGGCAATGTGACATCTGAAAATCTTGATGTTCGAATCTTAGTTGGCACCAATCAGGGATTGGTACATATGTTTAAAGACTCAGACACTGGTAGTGGCGATTATGCTGTTGGTTCAGTTACCGAGTCTTGGGCATTTATACCATCTGAATTAGTACATAACATTCCAACACTCAGGCAAGATGATTCGACTGGTACTCACAGTGTTTATGGGATGGACTTATCACCGGTTGCATATACTGAGACGGATTCGGTTGGTAAAGTTAATAAAGCTTGGGTTTTCCTTGGGATGAGGCGCGGCGGCACATCTTACTATGCGTTAGATATCACAAACCCAGATTCACCACAGTATAAGTGGATGATCAATTCTAGTACGGAAAAGTTTGAAGACTTAGGCCAAAGTTGGTCAGAACCTGTCGTCACTTTTATCCCATCAATCTCTGAACCAGTATTGATTTTTGGGGGCGGGATGGAATCAGCAGAGGGTTCTGGGGCTGCTGTTTATATTGTTAAAGCATTTACGGGTGAATTTGTGACTAAGTTTACCGCTACGGGAATGAGCAGTATCCCAAATAAAGTGGCTGTTTTAGATAGTAATAATGACGGTATATCTGATCGGATATATGCAAGTGACATCGAGGGAAGTATTTGGCGAATAGATTTACCTTCGACCGATAAAACTAATTGGTCAGTATTCCAATTTGCTAAAATTGCAACAACGAGTTCCCCTAACAACAGGATGTTTTTTGCTGAACCTACAGTCGCCCAAACCCAGTTTAATAATATTCATTCTGAAAATGGGGTCTTATCGTATCAGAGTATCCCGTATGATGCTGTCACTGTGGGTACGGGGAATAGGACGCATCCATTAGATATTGCCACTAATGACATGTTTTATGTATTTCAGGATAGAAATGTTGTCACTAAACAATTCACTGGCACCGATATACCGGCCCCTCTAACGATTTCTAATCTATATGATGTGACCTCTGCAGCACCTACTTCGCAGAGTGATAATATTGCTTTTGGGCAAAAGAGAGGTTGGTATTATGATTTCCCTGCCACGGGAGAGAAAAGCCTATCTTCCTCGCTTATTTTTGATGGTAAAGTTTATTTCACTTCATTTGTTCCGCCGACTAACCAAGCAGTTGATTTGGATGCGGGGGTATGTGGTTTTTCGGGACAGGGACGGCTCTATGTATTTGACCTACATAAAGGTACTCGAACATCAAGTACACTTTACTATGAGGTGGGTGAACGTATTCCTGACACCCCCCAAATCGTTATCCCTGAGCCACAACCGGGTGAAGAGCCGAAAGCGTATGTTATCGGTGTTGGTAAAGGCGAGTGTGAGAACGGTGAATGCAAGGGAACGATCGAATTGGGTAGCGGCTTAAAGACTAACAAAATTTATTATCATATTGATGAGTAAGAACATTAATGAAAAAGAATAGACTGCAAGGGTTCACTTTAATTGAAGTCATGATCGCTGTTGTTATCGTGGGGATTTTAGCTTCGATAGCGTATCCATCATACATTGATTACGTGGTTAAGAGTGGACGGTCTGAAGGTGTTGCGGCGGTGATGAAGGTTGCGAATCTTCAAGAGCAGTATTATTTGGATAACCGAGCCTATGCGACTGATATGACCAAACTGGGGTTAGCCGCTAATCCTTTTGTTACAGAGCATGGGCGTTATAGCTTAGCTTCAAGTGGAACCAGTTCATTCACTATCACTGCGACTGCACAAGGTTCGCAGGCTAGTCGAGACTCAACGTGTGCGACTATTACGATGACATCTGCTGGTGTAAAGGGGCCTTCTGCGGAGTGTTGGAAATGATAAGATATTGTATTGCTTTAGCATTAGCTTTGCCTGCATTTGTGATTGCTGCGGAACCTACAGTGGTTATGCAGGATTACAAATGCCATGTCACAACGACAAATGGTGATAAAGTGCTGTTTTATCGATGGAGGATTAAAGATGTCAATTTGAATATGGCGAGTCTTCCTAGCAAGCAAAAAGTAGGTGGAGATAAAAAGAAATTCTTTATTAAAGAGGTTGTAGAGTGTGTTGAGCTTAGCCAAGAGTTCACTAATGAAAACAGTAAGAAAATTGATGAGCTAACCTTGAGATAAGCTTATGTGTGTGGAATATCTTCTGGTTTATGAGCAGCTTTTACCATCTGCTCCGTAGGAGATTAGTCCGCTAGAGCTTATGTTTACACTCTTGGAGTTGGTTGCGGAGCCTCCAGGGCAATAGATGATTTCTACAGCACTATTTGCTGATAACATGCCTTCAGAGCTAAAGGTAAAACTCGCCGAATTACTTTTTACACTGTCATTTGTATTGAATGCGTCAATAACACGAATATCTTTATTATCAGGACTAATCACTTTAATCCCATTCCCCCAATTTGTACCACATGCACTTCCATTTGATGCACAAACTTTAATTGTTGCGCCATAACTGATGGCTTGATTTCTGGCAAAAACCATAATGTCATGAATTTTGGCGATATTATTATTAACGCGCACACCTTCATAGACGGATATTAAAGATGGTACTCCGATAGTTAATAATATTGCAGCCACTGCAATCGTAACCATCAGTTCAACCAGTGTGAAACCAAGCAATTTATTTAGCATGCACTCAACCCTCACTTATACAAACTAAAGTATAAGCGAGAATAGGCGGGATTTCAGTATCTAAGTTGCATCCTTTGTGCTGTTTAATTTCTAAAAGATAGTCTCAATCCTTTTATGTTGTCAGTTGATATTGCCTTCAATCAATTCTCGCCATTTATCCGCAGCGGATATTGGCATCAGTCGATAGTCTTGCCCTGCCAGCTTGATTTACCACAATCCCTCGTGAGTATGGGCTGGTGGGACTTGATGGGCAATACTTCAATGTTCCATTAGTACCAGAGGCAAGACCGTCTGGTTGAAAACGAATTAAGGTTCGATTGTAGATAACTGTATCTCTGGCATTGAAAGCGTTAGTGGTAAAAATAGTCGTTTCATTGCCATCGAGTTGACTATTGCTGTTAACATCGATAAATACCGTCAAACCAAGCTGCCAGTTAGATATGCACTGATTGTTGCTTAAGGCGCAGACAGTCACTTTTCGATTGAAGGAAATGGCATGATTTCGTGCGAGCATCAGTGTTTGCTGGATGACTTTGATATTACTATCAGCCCTGAATCTCGTGTTGAAATCGCTTAACGAGGGAGCGCCAATCGATAACAGAATGGTCGAAATGGATACAGTAGTGATGAGTTCAATCAAGCTAAAGCCATGTGGTAGAGTTTTCATAACAGATCCTTTGTTATAAATGTCGCTCGCATCCTACGAGCCTTTGGAGCAAAACTGCTGCTGTTTAAGTATAGAAGCGTACCAATGAGACTTTTAGATTTTTACGGACTAAGAATTGTTTTATAGAAACTGTGTTTTATGAGGAAAGCACTGCCTATACTTCAATAATCGCCTAACCCCGTGTAAGCTAATGGCATTCTATTTGATTATCTGTCAGCAAGTGCCGAGGAATGTTTGATGAAAAAAGTTGAAGCGATTATTAAGCCTTTTAAATTGGATGATGTACGCGAGTCACTTGCTGAGATAGGTATCACCGGGATGACAGTGCTGGAGGTTAAAGGTTTTGGCCGTCAAAAAGGGCACACCGAGCTTTACCGCGGTGCGGAGTATATGGTCGACTTTTTACCTAAAGTTAAAATAGAACTCGTGATTCAAGATGACTTAGTCGACCAAGCGATTGATGTTATTGTGGAAACAGCTCGTACCGGTAAAATCGGCGATGGTAAGATTTTCGTAACGGATGTAGAGCGCGTTATCCGCATTCGAACTGGTGAAGAAAACGAAGAAGCGGTGTGATTCATCCGTTTCAAGAGAGGGCCATTTGGCCCTTTTTTGTTGCTTAAAATTTATGATTGATGGGACTAAGTCTTTCTGTTCCTGAAATATCTTTAATGCAAAATAGCCTCTTTAGTTAGACTAAAGTAGTTATCTCTTATCTGTTCCATGGTATAACTTAGCCACTTAAATAGGCTTGTTGAGGTTGTTATTTTGGCTACGAAACGAATCGTGATAGTAGGTGGTGGGGCGGCAGGTTTAGCGCTAGCCTCTAAATTAGGCCGCAAGATGGGCGGTAGTGATGTCGTCGATGTTTGCTTAATTGATAAAAGCCCAATCCATATTTGGAAGCCAAAATTACACGAAGTAGCTGTTGGGGTTATTGACCAGTCTATAGAGGGATTGTTGTATCGAGATCATGGTCTTAAGAATGGTTATCGATACATTCGTGGCGAAATTGAGCAATGTGAACCCGATGCCAAAACCATCCAACTTGCTGCGGTTTATAGTGACTCTGGTGAATTGCTGCTTGAGCCCCGTCAAATTGAATACGATTACTTAGTGCTAGCCTTAGGCGGGGTCTCTAATAGCTTTAATACCCTAGGTGCTGAGAAACATTGTATTTTCCTTGATAGTTTAGATAACGCTAACTTATTCCATCAAAAATTATTAGATGCATTACTGCAACTCAATGAAACACAAGAGAAAGTAAGTATAGGTATTGTTGGCGCTGGCGCCACAGGAGTCGAATTAGCCGCAGAGCTTCACCATGTCATTGAATCGGTGAAAGAATATGGCTACCTCAATATCTCTAAGCATCATCTTGATGTGCATCTTATTGAAGCGTCACCAAAAATTCTCCCACAGTTACCCGAACGTGTGAGCGCAAGAGCTCAAGCGGTATTGGATAAAATTGGCATCCGCTTGCATATCGGGGTGCAGGTTAAAGAAGTCACCCGCGATGGGTTTATTACGCAGGATGGTGACGTTATCGAAGCGGGGCTTAAAGTGTGGGCGGCTGGTGTGAAAGGTCCAAAAGCGTTTCAAAACTTCTCTAAGTTACCCATTACGCCGCGCAATCAAGTGGAAGTTGATGCTTGTATGCGAGTTAAAGGCCATCAAGACATTTATGCGCTTGGGGATTGTGCTCTATTAATTTTGGAGTCCGGCCAACCTGTGCCCCCTCGCGCTCAAGCGGCAGCACAAATGGCGGATACCTTGTATGAGAATATTGTGAATCGTTTACAAGGGAAGGCGGAAAAACCTTTTGTGTATAAAGACTATGGTTCTCTGGTGTCTTTAAGTCGTTTTTCTGCGGTCGGTAATCTAATGGGGAATTTGCGTTCTGGAACTTTCTTCGTGGAAGGTCATATCGCAAGGATCATGTATATTTCGTTATACCAGAGACACTTAGCGAGCCTATATGGCTGGTTCTCCGCAATTATTTATCGCATTGCGCAAAAGCTACTGAAATGGCAAAGGCCAAAGCTGAAATTGCATTAACTGAAAACAAAACAGAGAGCCTTGGCTCTCTGTTTTGTTTAAGCCTAGCAGGGCTGAAAATTAATGTTTGGGAGAGGCTGAAGAGTCTCGGATCACAGGCTCTGGCGTAAATGTTTTTGCAAACTTGGCATCTTGTTCACGGCGTTTCGCGATTAATAGCTCTGTTGCCACTTGGGCAATTTCAGCGTTAGGTTGATGCACTGTTGTTAGTTTTGGCCAAGTTTGGCGTGAGAATGGACTGTCTTCGAAGCCGACAATGGATAGATCGCCAGGGATATCTAGCCCTGCTAAACGAGCAGCAAAAAGCGCCCCTGCTGCAATTTCGTCGTTACAGGCAACAATCGCTGTTGGACGGTTTTTCTGTTTGATCAGCGTGTTAGCCCCTTCAACGCCCGACTCAAATGAGTATTTTCCTTCAATTATGTAATCTTCATTCAGAAGCAGGCGATTTTTTGTTAATGCTTGTTTATAACCAAGTAACCGCTCTTTGGTGGACTCGTGGTGTAGATCGCCACTTAAAAAGGCAATTTCTTTATGGCCTAAGTCGATCAAATGCTGAGTAATTTCAACCGCACCAAATTTGTCATTGACTAAAATCGTCAGTCCATCCTGCTCTTTATTACCTTCGCCGGCAATAATTCGCACATAGTTGGCCTCAATATCACTTAAGGCTTTAAGGACTTTAGGATCTTCAGAAAGAGGCGGCGTTAACACTAAACCTGCCAGTCGCGAATGTTTCACGAGTTGAGTCAGTTCATCGCAAATGGTGTCAGATTTTGCGTTACAAGGATGAATAACCAGCTCATAGCCTTTATCTTTACAGGCCGACAAAATCCCGTTTTGCATATCAATAATGTAATAAGCGTTGGGATTATCATAAATAAAACCAATGGCATAGGATTTTGTGCCAGCAAGGTTTCTGGCCGCGAGATTGGGCTGGTAGTTTAATGCTTTGATGGCCTCGTTCACTTTATCAACCGTGGCTTGTTTTACCGAAGGTTCGTTATTGGTTACGCGGGAAACTGTCTTGATTGACACTCCAGCATATTTAGCGACGTCGTTGATAGTGACTTTCATTGATCTACAAACTCTTTATTCAAATGTGCGAAGGGCTAGCTAATTGATGAACCTAAATCCTTTAGGCGCAATTTACAAGCCGACAGCGTTGTCAGCTTACTTTTTATTATGCTTCTTATAGTGCGAGCATTTACCGCGTATAGCAATGCTGAATTGTTACAAACTGAGGCATTTTTCAACTGTTAACACTCGGTTATAAGTTGTAATTTTACATCAAAACATCTAAGTGATTATTTTTGCTTGAATATATTGATTTTTCTCTTCTCAACACTTCGCTTTATGACATTTTTTTTCGTCCAGAGTTATTTTGTTGTGGCAAGGCTGTTAATTATTGTGTAATGTTTGCACTAGACATGACAGCGTTGTCATTCCATCGGAATGGTTATGAATACTAAAACGATAATAAAGTTATGGAAGGGAAACGAGATGCGACCATCATCCTTTAAGAAAAGTGTACTAGCTACAAACATTGCTATCCTACTCGGCAGCGCTGTTTCAATCAGTGCTGTTGCTGCAGAGGCTGAAGCAGCCGCTGCAGCAGCGGTACCTGAAAATATTGAAAAGATTGAAGTGCGCGGTATTCGTGCTTCAAACAAAGCCAATATCAACGAAAAACGATTTTCAAATGCAGTTGTTGATGCGGTAACGGCTGAAGATATCGGTAAATTTCCTGATTCTGACGTAGGTCAAGCTTTAGGACGTGTTCCTGGTGTGACTGTTGGCCGCACATTTGGTCAAGGTAGCTCTGTTTCTATTCGTGGTACCGATCCGTTAATGACGTTGACTACTTTGAATGGTCAAAACGTTGCATCAACAGGTTGGTATGATCAAATGAACGTAGACCGTTCATTCAACTACTCTATGCTGCCATCAGAACTGATTGGTGGTATGGAAGTGTATAAGTCTACCCAAGCTAACCTCGTTGAGGGTGGTATCGGTGGTACTGTGATTGTTAAGACTCGTAAACCGTTAGATATGGATGCGAACTCTGTATTTGCCTCTGTTAAAGGTGAATACGGTTCAGTGAACGAAGATGTTGCACCTGAGCTATCTGGTTTATATAGCTGGAAAAATGACGATGAAACCTTCGGTGTTTTAGTCGCTGGGTCATACATTGACCGTGAATATCTGCGTACTGGTACTGAAGCGGACCTCGATTGGGGCGGCCGTTCTTCGGTTCAACCATCTAGCTTCCTGCAAGAACAAGAGCGGACTGCGCTCGATGCAACAGTGCAATTCCGTCCAACAGACAATTTAGAATTTGGTGCTCACGTACTATCACTCAAGCTTGGTGCTGATAGTATTGGTGCCAACATGTATATCGAAACCGACACTAACTGGGGTGAAGGAGCTTCTCACTGTAAACAGTTTAACGCTGCGGGTGTGTGTACTCTGAGCGTAACTCCAGAAAGTGACCCATCTAACGTGTTCTTCCAAAACTGGGCACGTAAAGGTGAAATGACATCTGATACCTTTGAGTTAAATGCGGATTATAAAGGTGACGGTTTTGCTATCTCTGGTGTAGCAGGTAAAACTAAGGCTGAAGGCGGTACTCAGATGAGTGCTAACTTTGGTTATGGTTGGTGGGGTGACAAGTTTGGTCAGGTGAAATGGGCGGGTACCGTTGATGCGACTGGCAAGCAAATTGACATCAATGGCCGTGACATGGGATTCACCCAAGATCAGCTAGACACTACTGTTGGTACTTCAACTTGGACTGGTATCAAAGGACCTAACTCTGACGAAGAAACTTATCTGCAGTTAGATGTTGATTTTGACTTAGATTTTGGCGTTATCAATAAGTTTGAAACTGGCGTGCGTTACACTCAACATGAATTTGAAAAGAGTGAATACCGTGCTATTTACGACCCTGCTAAGAAGAATGAGTTCAAGACTTCAGATCTTTACAGCGGCACCATGAAGTTAGGCTATGACGGTTGGACTATTCCTAAAGCCGATCTTGATGCGATGATCAACGCGACAGAATCTCTAGTTGACCAATTTGCTTATAGCCGTTCAGCTTACGGCCTCATCGAAGAAGATAACTTCTCGATGTACGGTATGTTCTCATTCGACGGTGAAGGCTTCCGTGGTAACTTCGGTTTACGCTACATCCAAACTGACGTGACTTCTAGCGGTCATATCATCGATAACTCGCCTGCAGACATCTTAGGTGTGAACCAAGGTTGGAGCGAAGAAATCCATAGCATCAGCGACAGCTACAGCGATGTATTGCCAAGCTTTAACATCTCTTTCGACCTTGCACCTGACTTGATCTTACGTATGTCAGCAGGACAAGCAATTACTCGTCCTAACTACGATAACTTATTCTTATCAACATCAACTGGTTATCCAGATGATAGACGTGGTAACGAAGAGATCACCTACGGTAATCCAGGCTTAAAGCCAATGAAGTCTTCACAAGCTGACTTAAGCCTTGAATACTACTATGGTGATGGCAACTTAGTTTCTGCGACATACTTTATCAAAGATATCAGTAACTTCATTGTTGCTACTACCCAATACAATCAACAGATTGGCGTAGTGAACAATGACTTAGAAACCCCTGCCGATAATTGGACTGTAAACAATTATGAAAACGCGGGTGGTGGTGAGATCGATGGTATCGAGTTACAGTTAAACCACGCTTTCGACAATGGTTTCGGTGTTAACGCTAACTATACCTACGCGGATGGTACCGCTCCTGCTGAAGTGTATACTGATAACATCGGTATGTTCACTGAGTCTTCTAAGCACAGTGCGAACTTAGTGGGTTACTGGGAAAATGATGATTTCTCAGCTCGTGCAGCTTATAACTGGCGTTCTGAGTATATGGTTCGTGAATACGGTAAATACTACGGTAACCGCATGCACGATGCCTTTGGTACTCTGGATGTGACTTTAGGTTGGAACGTTACAGAAGCCATTGCTTTACGTCTTGAAATTGTTAACTTAACAGCTGAAGACGATGTGCAATATGGTGCAGCTGGCGTAGGTACAGAAGTTAAACCTGCACTCCAAGACGATTTCCCAACATGGTCGTTTAAAGGCGAAACTACCTACAAGTTAGGCGCAAGTTTTGTATTCTAATATGTTGTTTTAGTCTAAAAGCCCAGTCTCGACTGGGCTTTTTTATAGATGAGTCAAAGCCGATGAAAATCAAACGCATTGCAATTATTGGTGGCGGAACAGCGGGTTGGTTAGCCGCAAACCATTTGGGCGCAGAGTTATGTCACGACCCGGAAATTGAGATCACCCTGATAGAATCTTTAGACGTACCAACTATTGGCGTGGGGGAGGGAAGTGTGCCTTATCTTGCCAAAGGGCTGAAACGTTTTGGTATTTCAGAGGCTGAGATGCTACTGACTTGCGATGCAACTTTTAAGCAAGGGATTAAATTTGTTAATTGGTTAGACCCAGAACGACATGGAGAATATCATTACTATCATAGTTTTGATACCCCCTATCCCGCGGGTGTCGATGTATCGAATTATTGGCTGGCAAATGCTGCTGACCGGCCGTTTGATGATGTAGGAATCCAAGCTCGGATTTGTGAGTTAGGCTTATCGCCCAAACGTAAAGGTTCTGGCGATTATGAAGGCGCACTGTCCTATGCCTATCACTTTAACGCCTTGAAATTTGCAGGTCTTCTCGCTAACAACGCCAAGTCGAGATTTAACGTAAAGCATCAGTTTGCCACGATTAAAGGTGCCGAAATTTGTCAATCCGGCCGAATTACCCATTTAGTGACCGCGGATGATGCTTCACTCGCATTTGATTTTTATGTGGATTGCAGTGGATTTGCTTCAATCTTAATTGATAAAACCCTCAAAGTGCCTTTTGTAAGTAAAGCCAATGAGTTACTAACTGATACAGTACTTGTTCAGCAGGTTGCACTGGGGGGCGATGAGGAGATTAACCCCTATACTACAGCGACGGCCCATAAAGCGGGCTGGATTTGGGATATTCCGCTCACGACTCGGCGCGGTACTGGTTTTGTGTATTCTAGTCGTCATATGAGTGATGAAGAGGCGTTAGGCTTATACGCCGACTATCTAAGCATCGATAAGGCTCAATTTAATCCGCGTAAAATTCCAATGAAGGTTGGCTACAGAGAAACATTTTGGCATCAGAATTGTGTTGCATTAGGGTTAGCGCAAGGCTTTGTGGAACCGCTAGAAGCAACGTCGATATTGGTATCGGACTTTTCTGCTGAATTACTTGCACGTAATTTCCCTCGACATCTGGAAGATATCGATGTGCTCACGCCTCACTATAATCAGGTCACGACCTATGTGTGGGAAAGAGTCGTGGACTTTATTAAATTGCATTACTGCGTTTCAGATAGAACAGACTCGGATTTCTGGCTCGATAATAAAAAGAGCGAGACTATATCTGAGGAGCTACATCAGCGACTTGCGCGTTTTGCCTTAAGACCTCCTCATGCATCTGATTTTTTTGGGCGTTTTGAGTTGTTCGATCATAAAAATTTCCTTTATGTGTTATATGGAATGAAATTCAACACGGTTGCGACAGTCTTATCAGCACAAGAAGTTCAGCATTGTGATGCATTAATGAAAGGAAATGATCAGCTAGTCGTTAAAGCGGCTTCAATGCTATTAAAACATCGAGATTGGCTTGAAGGCTTAAAGCAGGCCTTTGAGCAGGCTCGGTCTACAAAGGTTTAATTTTAATCTGGATGGCTATGATGTTAGTGCCAATATTTGATAACGCAATCTGTGTCTATGATTTTGAACAGTATGATAGTTTTGAAGGTAAAGACGATACTTATCAAACAATTGATGCCTTGTTTGCGTTACCAGAAGTGCTAAATGAGGCAAACGTACCTGATGCTAATGGGGGGCGAGCCTTATCTACGGTTCACTTGCATCAGACCCATCCAATTCCTCAGCTGTTAAATTTTAAGTCCAATCCTTTAGGGCGCTGGATATTGATGTGCATTTTTGATGCAGCGGTACAGCTTGGATTTGATAAAACGAGAAATATTAGAAAGTTAAAGTATCACCGTACCTGGGCCAATCGTATGGAGTATGGTTGTGATGCCGTGGCTCACAGGCATGCGAATGATGATTGGTCTATACCGCATTTAGTTGCAATTTATTATACAGATGTGCCTGAAAATAGTGCTGATTTAGTCTTTATTCAGGATGATAATCGGCAGCTTATGCGTGGTAAGTCATGTAGTGAGTATCCTTTGGCGCAGCAATATAGAGTCAGTTCTCTGGCGGGAAGATTGATTTGCCATGATGCTCGTTTTTTACATGGCACAACTGTCCATAAAAACACCTTACCTCGGACTTGTTTAGTGATAGAAGTCGGTTTTCCTCCGCTGGATTGAATAACATTTTCAGCTCGAATTTCTGTCTGTCAGAAGGTCAAATCATGACAAACCCAGTCAAGATAATCCAACTTGAGAAAAACAGCTTTAAGGTTTTGACTGGGAGAATTAGCGCCAGTTTTCGCGCTAATAAACCACCGATAATTGCACCAGGGCCTGCAAACAGTACCAGTTCGAATAGGGCATGACTGCTACTTGCAAACACATGTATCGGACTTGCCGACCAGACGGTAATCGCCGATACCACCACTCCGATGGCAACGGCCATCTTGGCACACACTCCCCGTAACATCAGATAGATCACTAGCAGTTCGCCCACGCCAACCGATAACCAGGCGGTGATGATCCCGCCCAAATAACCAATTACTGCTAGCCAGCAATAGTCTCGGGCGTTGAGGCGATGGCTTTGAAGGGTACGGCGTTGGCTGCTGATAATGATCGCTATCCCTAATAGGATGGAAAAAAGACTAAAGCTGGTATGCAGTGAGGAGGGGGAGTTCAATTGCCATAACTGACTGCTCCAAAGGCCAAGCACTGAGCAGGTCGCCGCTAATAAAATGCTTGGAATAAAGCCTGACCAAGTTTTGTCATGGTGATGGTGTCGTCGATAGTAGCTTGACCATGAAATCGCCCCTGCCGTCATACCAAAACATTGGATCATAAATGACGTGGAGACACTCTGAACTTCACTGAAATTTAAGCTAGAGAACACCGGAATAAAGATCACTCCACCTCCCGCTCCCGTGGCATTTGCAAAGATGGCTCCCGTTATCCCCAAAAACACAAACTGACCGTATTGTTTTATTAACTCAATGGGTTGATGAAATTGGACTAACCAACATAGCCATGCACTCAATAGCACAAGGACGATTGCTATCGGTCGATAATATTGGCCGAGGTTAATATTTCTACGTTTTAAGATAAGGCCATATGGCAGCATTTCGAGTTATTGAGTGGAGTGGGTGAGTTGTTGCATGCATGTTATCAGTCAAAGACAGCGTTGTCACACTGGTGTGGAAATAAAAAGTTAAAACATAATCTATTGATATTTAATGATTAAAAGTGTTTTGACTAAAAAAATACCGATAAATGTCAAAAAAATGTAGAAAACCTGTTCTTTCTTGTGTAATTTAATCAATGACAACGCTGTCATCTGCTTGTGTGATTCGTTGTTTTGTAAGGTCTGCATGAAGAGGATGAGGTCTCCTTATTCATGTACTTGGCAGAAGTATTGCTGGTCGGGCGGCGATACGTTTGTCTTTAATATTTTGATAGTCTCTCCCCAGAAACTAGCGTTGGCTGGGTACTGTAAGCAGTGCCCAGCCATTTTTTTAGGTAGAGCGACCTTGCTTAGGATAAGCAGACAAGTTAGCGGCATTAAAAAATAAAACTCGCTGGATATTCCAGTCATAAAAAAGAGGCTGCGATTCATGGTTATTCATATTGCTACACTGCTTGGCAGCGTAGTGACTACTTTTGCTAAGCGTTTGCTGATGCCCATCATTGGACTCTGGGCGAGCGCTATGGTTTGCGCTTTTAGTTTCACCGCGATAGCCGCCGTGGAGTCGGCGTCGTTTACGCTTACAAATGCCGCTACTGCAGGCAGTTCTACAGCAAATAATCTTGCTCCCATCAAGATAGTGACCACAATCCAACAGCAGTGGCAGTTTAATCTCCTCAAAGAGGCGCTGCGCCGCTCTGGTCAGTCCTATCAGGTCGAACAAATGTCGACGCAGATGAACCAAAAACGTAAGGTCGAAGAAGCGTTGGCTGGTACTGTCGATGTTTTTTGGAGCATGACTTCTAAGGAGCTTGAGGAAACCGTGCTCCCGGTTCGTATCCCTTTGTTTAAGGGATTACTCGGTAACCGCCTGTTAATTATCCGCAAAATGGATGAGGCTAGATTTGCCAATGTAAAAACGCTGGCGGATTTTAAGCGATTAAAAGCAGGGCAAAACCGCTATTGGCCCGATGCCAGCATCCTAGAAGCCAATGGTTTGCCTGTCGTGACTAGCTATCAATACACCAATCTGTATCCTATGTTAGAGGGGGGGCGATTCGATTACCTTGCCCTCGGCGCACAGGAAATTGGCGATGAACTCGCAAGCCACCCCGATCCTGCGCTGAAAATCGATACTCACATCCTGCTGCAATATCGCTCGCCGGCATATTTTTTTGTCTCCCCCAAACGTCCCGAGTTAGCGGCGGCAATCTTAGCCGGGCTCGAAAATATGATAAGCGACGGCAGCTTTGATGAGATGTTTAATCGTGAGCTTAAGATAGACAAGCTCTACCGTGATGCCCAGTTTGAGCAGCGTGTAATTATTCGTCTCGATACGCCTGATTTAAGTCCCTTAACCCCCATTGAACGCCAAGAGTTGTGGTTAGATCTATTTAGTATGCAAGGTGCAAAATAATGAAAACATTAGCCTTAAAAGTACAAATTGGGTTAGCAGCTGCGATATTTATGATAGTCAGCGTGCTATTTGGGGTGTCCTATTGGTTGGCGAGCGATAGCTTGACCAGCAACGAAATGGCCTTTGAAGACAATACCGTTGCGAATCTTCAGGTCACCATGGCGCAGCCGATTTTTACCTACGACTACGAGCAGATCCGTGCCGTGTTGTCTGTCATGTTAAAGTCTGAGCAAATCTATCAAATCACCGTTGTGGATCATCGGGGTAAATTGCTCGCCGAAGACAAACAAACCGAGGCCGTTGCCGCAAGCGACCTACAAACAAGAGAGTTACAGTTCAGCGACCAAGGTAATCCGACCGGGCGCTTAACCATTGCCTTCTCGACTTTGCCGGTTAAGGCGCAATTATCCGACTTACTGCTGGGGTACTTTTTACAGGCGCTGCTGATTTTAGCGGGTAGTCTGTTAGTGATTTTCATCATTCTCAAACGCTTAGTGATTAGTCCTTTGGATAAGGTTGTCGCCGCGTTAGAAGAAATCGCCAATGGTGATGGCGATTTAAGCCACAGATTACCCGTGGAGAGCGAAGATGAAATCGGCAAACTTGCCAATGCTTTCAACGGTTTCGTCGAGCAAATTCATGGCACTATTACCAGAGTGCATGAAACCTCGGGCCTGCTATTGGGTGATGCTAAGGCGCTGGGTACGCTGTCGCAAAGCAACAATCAAAGGGTGCAAGCTCAGCTTAAAGAAACCGAAGCCGCGGTCACGGCCGTGACTCAATTGAGTGCCAGTGCCAACGAAGTGGCCATTAATGCAAAACGTACTGCTGATGCGGCAACCCAAGCCGATAGGGCGGTCGACGATGGTCAACGTCAGTTTGACTCGGGCTTAGCCATTACCCGTCAATTGGCGCGTGAATTAGCGCGTTCTGCCCAATCGGTATCGCAGCTACAACAGGAAACCCAACGCATCGATGAAGTCGTGGTGGTGATCAACAGCATTGCCGAACAGACTAATCTACTCGCCCTAAATGCCGCTATTGAAGCCGCCAGAGCGGGTGAGCAGGGGCGTGGTTTTGCCGTCGTTGCCGATGAAGTGCGCTCTTTAGCGAGCCGTACCCAACAGGCGACGGGTGAAATCCAAAAAATGATCCAACAGGTGCAGAGCCGAGTTGCCGAAACCGTGAATGTGATGCAATCGAGCCAGACTCTCTCCAATCAAGGGGTCAACCGTTCGGAAGAAATTAAGCTAGTGCTGTCTAAAGTGACTTATTTAGTTTCCAATATCAGTAATATGAATATCGAAGTTTCCCATGCGGCGCAGGAGCAAACCTGCGTCACCGAAGCGATTTCTCGTACATTAAATGATCTTGCCAATGTCTCAGGTTCAGCCTCCCTCGATAGTGAGCATTTAGCACAATCGAGTGAGCGACTGTTTCACCAAGGGGAAAGACTGCGGACGTTAGTAACTTCCTTCAGATTGTAGCCATTTCTGAAGCTAGAAAAGGAATATCATGAATAAAACGATTGCCGCCACCGCGATTTTATTGGCTCTTGGCTTAACGGCCTGTAGCGATGCGCCTAAAACCAATGCCGTGCCTAGCTCAAGTACTGCCGAGCAAGCTAAGCATAGCCAATTAACTCAAGCGCAATTGCAGCAGTTTGGGGATACCTTGGGCGTGAGTTATCGCGTGCTCACTAACAGGCCCGACGATAGCTGTGACAAAGCTGCCGCCGAAGGTCGTTGTTTTGTTGCTGAAATCGATTTTGTCCCAGAGGTTGAGCTTAAGAGCCGTGATTGGGCGATTTATTTTAGTCAAATGCGTCCAGTTCAAGCTGTTGAAAGCAAAGAGTTTAGTATTACGCATATCAAGGGCGATCTGTATCGTATCGCGCCCACCGAGGCATTTAGCGGTTTTAGTAAGGGCGAGAAAAAGACCCTAAGGTTCCGCGGTGAATTGTGGCAGCTCTCAGAAACCGATGCCATGCCTAACTATTATCTGGTTTCAGGCGATTTATCGCCAGTGGTGATCGCCAGTACGAAAGTAAAGCAAGATTCTGAAACGGGGATGGAAGTGCGCCCCTATGTTGAGGCCTACACCGATATGGTGAAGCAGTATCGCCGTACCGATGCGGATAAATTAGCGCCAGCGACCGCTTCACAGTTATTTAGTAATAACCAAAATGTTAGTGAAGATGCCAGCTTAGCGGTCAATACCATTATTCCCACGCCGCAAAAAGTCGCTATCCACAGCCAAGATAAAGCCGTGTCACTGACCTCTGGTATTAAACTGGATTTCGGCTCAGTCACTAACGCATCTGCGGCGCAACAACCTTTGGATCCTAAACAGTTAGCGGCGGCACTTTCCCGTTTAGCGCGCTTAGGCGTTAACGAGTCAGAACAAGGTTTAGCGGTAAAGCTGAACTGGCGTCAAGGCGCTGAGGGCAGCTATCTGCTGGATATTAAAGCAGATGCGATTGAGATTGCCGCTGCCGATGCTGCAGGGTTTTCCTATGCGTTATCGTCACTTGCCAGTTTGATTGATGTGCAGGATCTGCGCGTAAATGCCATGACGATTGAGGATAGCCCAAGGTATCCCTTCCGTGGCATGCATATCGACGTGGCCCGTAACTTCCATAGCAAGGCGTTGGTCTTTGACCTGCTGGATCAAATGGCGGCGTACAAGCTCAACAAATTGCATTTACATATGGCAGACGATGAAGGTTGGCGCCTAGAGATCGATGGTCTGCCTGAACTGACCGACATCGGCAGTAAGCGTTGCCATGACCTTGAGGAAAATACCTGTCTGTTACCGCAGCTTGGCAGCGGGCCTTTTGCGGATGTGCCTGTTAACGGTTTCTATAGCAAACAAGACTATATCGATATCGTTAAATATGCCGATGCGCGCCAAATTCAAGTGATCCCTTCGATGGACATGCCAGGCCATAGCCGCGCGGCGATAAAATCGATGGAGGCGCGTTACCGTAAGCTCGTGGCCGAAGGTAAAGCTGAGGAGGCGAAAACCTATCTGTTGTCGGATGCGGCGGACACCACAGTGTATTCTTCGGTGCAGTATTACAACGATAACACCTTGAACGTCTGCATGGAGTCGACCTATCAGTTTGTCGATAAAGTCATTGATGAAATTGCAAAATTACACCAAGCAGCGGGTCAGCCATTAACTCGATACCATATCGGTGCCGACGAAACGGCAGGGGCGTGGAAGCAATCTCCAGCTTGTTTGGACTTTGTGGCCAATAACGATAAAGGTGTGAAATCCATCGACGATTTAGGGGCGTACTTTATCGAGCGCATTTCGAATCAGCTCGCGAGTAAAGGCATAGAAGCGGCGGGTTGGAGCGATGGTATGAGTCATGTTCGCCCAAGTAATATGCCTGCAAAAGTCCAATCCAACATTTGGGATGTGATTGCCTATAAGGGCTACGAGCATGCCAATCAACAAGTCAACAACGGCTGGGATGTGGTGCTCTCAAATCCTGAGGTGCTTTATTTTGATTTCCCCTATGAAGCCGATCCTAAGGAGCATGGCTACTACTGGGCAAGCCGCGCAACCAACGCACACAAAGTGTTTAGCTTTATGCCGGACAACTTAGTGGCAAACGCGGAGCAGTGGACCGACATTCAAAATCTGCCTTTTGAGGCCGACGATAGGGCCAGAACCGATGAGAAGGGCAAACAATCCGGCCCAAGGGAACAAGGTAAAGCCTTTGCCGGATTACAAGGCCAGCTCTGGAGTGAAACCATCCGTAGCGATAACACTGTGGAATATATGATTTTCCCACGTTTACTGATGCTGGCGGAGCGTGCTTGGCATCAAGCCGCGTGGGAAGTGCCATATCAATATCAAGGCGCTTTGTATAATCAAACTACGGGGCATTTCACCGCTGCTATGCGTGAGGCTCAGGCGCAATCTTGGCAGCAAATGGCTAACACCTTAGGACATAAGGAGTTTATCAAACTCGATAAAGCGGGTATCGATTACCGAGTGCCGACTGTCGGCGCCGAGATCCGCGACGGTAAACTGTTTGCCAACGTGGCTTATCCAGGACTTAAGATTGAATGGCGACAAGCAAGTGGGCAATGGCAATCCTATCAAGCTGGGCAGGCGGTAACGGGCCCCGTTGAGATCCGCGCCATCGCGGCCGATGGAAAACGTAAAGGCCGCAGCTTAGTCGTTAATTAATAAAAAGCTATATCTGGCTGTATTTTAAAATAAAAATACAGCCTTTTTCTTTTTAACTTTCAGTCAATTCTTTCGCCTGACATTTGATTAGAAATTGCTTCAAAAAGTAAATGACAACGCTGTCATTTTTGCTGTAACATTGAGTTAACTAAAGTTGAGTGTCGTATTAACGGCATAAGTATAAGCAACGGTAGCGCTGCATTAAGAGATGAAGAGGGGTGTCATGGGGTTAGTCCAGACAAAAGATCAACAACTGTTTATCGGTGTTGATGGGGGCGGCAGTAAGTGCCGAGCCACTATCTATACTGCGGACGGTACCGTTTTAGGGACAGGTGTTGCTGGGCGCGCTAATCCGCTGCATGGTCTTGCACACACATTTGCATCTATTGAAGCATCGACTCGCCAAGCTCTGCTGGATGCGGGCATGAAGGAAACCGATAGCCATTTACTGGTTGCGGGCTTAGGGCTGGCAGGAGTCAATGTGCCGCGCCTGTATCAGGATGTGATCAGCTGGCAGCATCCGTTTGCCGCCATGTATGTCACTACGGATCTTCATACCGCTTGTATCGGTGCACACCGCGGCGCGGATGGTGCGGTGATCATTACGGGTACAGGTTCTTGCGGTTATGCCCATGTAGGTGATGACAGCTTAAGCATTGGCGGACACGGTTTTGCGCTGGGCGATAAGGGCAGCGGTGCTTGGCTTGGCTTAAAAGCCGCCGAGCATGTGTTACTCGCCCTCGATGGCTTTGCCGCGCCGACCGTCTTAACCAAAATGCTGTTAAACCATTTTGGGGTAAGTGATGCCCTAGGCATCGTCGAGCATCTCGCCGGTAAGTCTTCGAGTTGCTATGCCGAATTGGCCAGAAGCGTACTCGATTGCGCAAACGCGGGAGATGAAGTCGCTCGCGGGATTGTGCAGGAAGGCGCCGATTACATCAGTGAAATGGCACGCAAGCTGTTTAGCCTCAATCCAGTGCGATTCTCTATGATCGGTGGTCTTGCCGAACCGCTACAGGCATGGCTTGGCAGCGATGTGGTGGCCAAGATTTCTGAAACCTTAGCGCCGCCAGAATTGGGTGCCATGTACTTCGCTCAGCAGCAATTTAACTCAGTCAACATTAATGAATAAGCCGTTTTAGCGCATCAGTGCTAAAGCAATACCCGTATTGATTTGTAAGGTAAATAACATGACAAACACTATTATGGAGCAAGAAGCTCGCACCGCGCCGCAGAAGATTGCGGGTCAGTTAGCCGCTAACGCCGATTTAATGCAGCAGTTAGGTGAAAAACTGCGTGCTTTCGAGCCCCGTTTTGTGATGATTGTGGGCCGTGGTTCATCGGACCATGCGGGTGTATTTGCTAAATATCTTTTTGAAATCGAAGCGGGTGTACCCACCTTTGCCGCCGCGCCATCAGTGGCCAGCGTTTACGGTAAAACCTTGAAGTTAGAAGGCGGATTAGTGATTGTGATTTCGCAATCTGGCCGCAGCCCTGATATTTTAGCCCAGGCGCGTATGGCAAAAAACGCAGGCGCGTTTTGTGTGGCGTTAGTGAACGATGAAACCGCGCCAATCAAGGATATCGTCGATGTGGTAGTGCCATTACGTGCAGGCGAAGAGAAAGCCGTTGCCGCAACAAAGAGCTACCTTGCAACTCTGTCGGCGATTCTACAATTAGCCGCGGCGTGGACACAGAGCGAATCCCTCGCCGCGGCAGTTAACTCGTTACCTCAAGCACTGCAAACTGCGGTCGATGCTGAGCCACAATTGACTCCAGCATCGGTTGAAAACGTGAAAAACTTAGTCGTGTTAGGCCGTGGTTTAGGTTACGCCGTGTCTAAGGAAATCGCACTTAAGTTAAAAGAAGTGTGTTCTATCCATGCCGAAGCCTTTAGTAGCGCTGAGTTCCTCCATGGTCCTGTGACCTTAGTGGAGAAAAAACTCACGATTGTGGATGTCTGCATTGGCGATGAGTCGTACGCTAGCCATATCGAACAGATTGAAAATGTGAGCCAACGTGGCGCCGATTTAGTGCATTTGAATCAAACGTCGACGGATATTCATCCACGTGTTGCGCCTTTAGCCTTGCTACAACGTTTTTATATCGACGTGGCCGCAGTCGCGATTGCCCGTGGTATTGACCCAGACCAACCCGCAGGGCTGAAAAAAGTCACTCAAACGCTGTAATGAATGGCCGTTGTCGCCGCGTTAATTTGAAAAGAGGTTTGGGATGAAATTCACCTTAATTGCCGAGCAACTGTTTGATGGTGAAGCCTTCCATCGGGATGTGCCAGTCACCATTGAGGATGGGCTGATAGCCAGCTTAGACACCGCATCGGGTGCTAAGGAAATTCGCTACCCAGGCACCCTAGTGCCAGGTTTTATCGATGTGCAAGTTAACGGCGGTGGCGGCGCGTTATTTAATAGCAGCCCAACGGTCGCTTGCATTGAAACCATAGGTAAGGCGCATGCTCGCTTTGGTACCACAGGCTTTTTACCCACGCTTATCACCGATGATGTGCAGGTGATGGCCAAGGCTGCCGATGCGGTTGCCAGTGCGGTCGCGCAAAAGAGTGCAGGCGTATTAGGCGTTCATTTTGAAGGCCCGCATCTTTCGGTACCTAAAAAAGGCGTGCATCCACAAGGTTTTATCCGTGAGATCACTGAGGCTGAACTGGCGATTTTTTGCCGTCAGGATTTAGGTATTCGAGTGGTGACCTTAGCGCCCGAAAATGTCTCGCCTGAGGTGATCCGCCTGTTGGTGGAGTCTGGCGTTAAAGTGTGTTTAGGCCACTCCAATGCGGACTACGATACCGTTGTCGCAGCCTTAGCGGCGGGGGCAACAGGCTTTACTCACCTCTACAATGCTATGTCACCCTTAGGTTCCCGAGAGCCTGGCGTGGTCGGCGCAGCGATAGAGAGCGAAACCGCTTGGTGTGGTTTGATTGTCGATGGCCACCATGTGCACCCCGCTGCAGCAAGGGTCGCCCTGCGCGCTAAACCTCGTGGCAAAGTGATGTTGGTGACCGATGCTATGCCGCCAGTGGGCATGGATGATGAAACCAGTTTTGAACTGTTTGGTACTCAGGTACTGCGTGTCGGCGATAGATTAAATGCAGTGACAGGTGAGCTGGCAGGCTGTGTGTTAGACATGGCGACAGCGGTTGAGAACAGTGTGAAGATGCTCGGTTTATCGCTCGGTGAGGCCTTGCGGATGGCATCTTTGTATCCTGCCGAGTTCCTTGGCATTGCCGAAAACGTTGGTCGGTTAGCGGTAGGGCAGGGTGCCGATTTAGTACTACTGGATAATCAACACAAAGTGCTGGCCAACTATATTGCTGGAAATGCGGTTTATGTTCGCCCTTAGTGCGGGTTGAGTCAGTAAAGCGTTAACCTTGGCCCTTGTCGTATTTTGATGACAGGGGCAAAGTTTTTTTATTGTACAGTCTGCATTTTGCTCAAAAGTTATAAAATAAGTGAAATAACAATAATAAAGGATAATGGTATGAGTACGACTGCGCCGGAATCTGTCACCAATACGGGCGTGAATGCTCAGGAGGCTGTCACGAAAAAGCGTCAGTCAAAACCGCGGTTGATGTCCCTCGATGCCTTGCGCGGCTTCGATATGTTTTGGATTTTAGGTGGCGAAGCACTATTTGGCGCCTTGCTTATCTTGACGGGCTGGGCTGGCTGGCAATGGGGTGATACCCAAATGCACCATAGCGAGTGGAATGGGTTTCGCTTCTATGATTTGATTTTTCCGCTGTTTATTTTCCTCTCTGGTGTTGCCCTTGGATTATCGCCAAAACGCTTAGATAAATTGCCTATGCATGAGCGTATGCCAGTGTATCGCCACGGGATTAAGCGGCTGTTTCTTTTGTTGTTGCTTGGCATTCTTTATAACCATGGTTGGGGGACGGGGGCGCCTGCCGATCCTGAAAAAGTCCGTTATGCCAGCGTATTAGGCCGAATCGCCTTTGCGTGGTTTTTTGCCGCCTTGCTGGTCTGGCATACCTGTTTACGGACCCAAGTGCTGGTGGCCTTGGGCATATTAGTGGCTTATGGCGCGGTGCAACTCTGGTTGCCGTTTCCTGGTGGGCAGGCTGGAGTGTTATCACCCACAGAGTCAATCAATGCTTATGTGGATAGCCTTTTATTGCCAGGTGTGAGTTATCAAGGACGAACGCCCGATCCTGAAGGCGTGTTATCGACACTGCCCGCCGTAGTCAACGCCTTAGCGGGTGTATTTGTCGGTCACTTTATTGTGAAATCCCATCCAAAAGGGGAGTGGGCTAAGGTTGGCCTATTGAGCGTTGCAGGTGGTGTTTGTTTGGCCCTAGGCTGGTTGCTGGATGGGGTTATTCCCGTCAATAAAGAGCTGTGGACAAGCTCATTTGTATTGGTCACTAGCGGTTGGAGCATGCTGCTGTTAGCGCTGTTTTATGCCATAGTGGATGTGCTCAAATGGCAAAAGCTCGCCTTTATTTTTGTGGTGATAGGCACTAACGCCATCATTATTTATCTGGCGTCCAGTCTGGTGGATTGGAAATATATCGCCCAGAGTGTGTTCGGTGGCGTTATCGCGGCATTGCCAGAAAATGCTCAGCCGTTAGCGGCCGTGATTGGTTTGCTCACCGTTCAATGGTTAGTGCTGTATTGGATGTATCGTCGCAATATTTTTGTGCGGATCTAACGCCGATAGCAGATTTTTCTCAAAGCCACAGACTCACCTCTGTGGCTTTTTTATTTCTAGCAAACAAAGGGCGCATGGCATCTTTGGTTGTAAATCAGCGGTTAACTGAGAGTTTAGGGCCCATTCTGGGCAAACAAGGCCATTTTGCGGGCTAAATCGCAAATGACAGCGTTGTCTTTTTGTGTTGTTTGTTTTAACATCACTGAAACAATGGTGCGTTCGGATGATAACATTAGCCATTGCAGATGAGTTGCGATACGGATGTGCGGAATACTCAGCGGTTTTTAGTCCCGCCATCACCTTAAAAAATTAATTACTATAAGAAGCAGGTTTATGGAAATGACACTCGATAAAAGCCAGCAGAAAAGCAGTTTTCTCCCCATGGCGATAGTGGCAGCACTCTTTTTCATCCTCGGATTCGCAACGTGGTTGAATGGATCTTTGATGCCCTATTTAAAACAAATTTTGCAACTCAATCCCTTCCAAGCCTCATTAATCCTGTTCTCTTTCTACATTGCGGTGACTTTTACCGCGCTACCCTCGGCGTGGGTGATCCGTAAAGTGGGTTATAAGAATGGTATGGCACTGGGGATGGGCATCATGATGCTCGCCGGCTTACTGTTTATTCCTGCGGCTAAGACCCAAATATTTGGCCTGTTTTTATGTGCGCAATTAGTGATGGGCACAGGCCAAACCCTGTTACAAACGGCGGTCAATCCCTACGTGGTTCGCCTTGGGCCTGAAGAGTCTGCCGCGGCCCGTGTGAGTGTGATGGGCATTTTGAATAAAGGTGCGGGGGTGATTGCACCCTTAGTTTTCTCTGCATTGATTTTAGATAGCTTTAAAGACCGCATTGGCACTACGTTAACCCAAGTGCAAATTGATGAAATGGCAAACAGCTTGGTTTTCCCTTACCTCGGCATGGCGATTTTTATTGGGGTATTGGCGCTTGCTGTTAAAAAATCTCCACTGCCAGAACTCTCTAATGAAGATGAAGTGGCCGAGCACACAGATAAAGGCCAAATCAAGGCTGCCTTGTCTCATCCTAACCTCGCATTTGGGGTTATCGCGCTATTTGTGTACGTTGCCGTTGAGGTGATTGCTGGCGACACTATCGGTACCTTTGCCTTATCGCTCGGGGTTGAGCATTATGGGGTGATGACCTCATACACTATGGTGTGTATGGTTTTGGGTTATACCTTAGGGATTATCCTTATTCCTCGCTTCATCTCTCAGCCAACGGCATTGATGATTTCGGCGATTCTTGGCCTATTACTGACCCTAGCCATACTGTTTGGGGATAACCATTCCTACGCGATTGCCAATGCTCTGTTAGTGCCTTTTGGCGGTGTGGCCTTGCCTGATACCTTACTCTTCATTGCCTTCTTAGGATTAGCCAATGCGATTGTTTGGCCTGCGGTGTGGCCTCTGGCACTGTCGGGGTTAGGTAAGCTCACCAGCACAGGTTCGGCATTACTCATCATGGGGATTGCGGGTGGTGCTTTCGGTCCACTATTTTGGGGACTCATGAGTTCGGCCACCGATATGGGGCAGCAGGGCGGTTATATGGTGATGTTACCTTGCTACCTGTTTATTCTCTTCTATGCCGTGAAAGGTCATAAGATGCGTCACTGGTAATCGGTTATCAGGCGATGTAAAAAAGCCCTCAACAGAGGGCTTTTTAGTATTTGCACGTCGTGAATTAGAAGGCGTAACTGACGCTTGCTAATACGGTATCGTCGTTTTTCCACACACCGTCGGAGACTTTCTGATCGCCGCTCAAGTCGGTGCCAAGCCAAGCGAGTGACAGGCCAAATCCCATAAATTCGGTGGATACGCCAACGGAATAATCCGAGTAGCTATCAAAGCCTTCACCATCGTCTAAGGCATCGCCTACGTTGTAGCCGTAATGCAGATCGAGGCTCCAGTTTTCAACAAACTCATAGGAGTAATTGATTTCGCCGTAGTGATAATCTAAATCGCTGCCACCGTAATCATTGGTGTACCAATAGGCCACGCGAAAGCCGCTAAACTCGACGCCAGCCGTTACTTCGAAATAGCCGAGATCACTCTCGCCCGAATAGTTATAGCGGTTGAGGGTCACGTCGTAGCTGACGTTATCATTGATGTCACCGCCGTAGGCAACATAGAAGTCATACTCGATATCTGGACCGTTGTAACCTGGCTCGTCAAAGTCGACATTACTGGCCCAAGCGCCGACCGAAAATCCTGACTCAAAACTCCAATCGACACCGCCTTGAACCGCAGGATCGCCCGCAGTTTGCGAGATGCCACGGAAGCGATAATCGTTGGTTACGCCAATTTCCCCCGACACTTCTGCGGCGGCAATGCCGGAGAATAAACTGGTCGTTAGCGCGAGCCCAACAACTTGTGCCAGCCGCTTTTTATTTAGGTTGTTATTCACGGTATTTCTCCCATTTTCTTGGTTGACACGGATGTACTAAGTTCTTTTAGCTTTTAAAACAGGCTAGTACATTCGTTGCTTTGCCAAACAACAACTCAGGAAACCCCGTAGCTGTGACCTCATGGCGAGTTAAGCTAAATCGCTTTAGCTTGGTTAAACGAGGTAAAAAGCACCCCTATGAAACTCACTTTTGTTCGAAGATGACATAAACCTTGCGGCATGGCTCAACGACTTGCCACACCCCTTGAAACCCTGCAGGAATAATAAATCGGTCGCCGACACTGAAGGTTTGTGACTGTCCCTCAAGATCAGTGATGACGCTGGTCCCTTCGAGGATCTCGCAATACTCGTATTCAGTGTAGTTGATTTTCCAAGCGCCTGATTCGCTTTGCCAAATTCCACTATGGAATTGATTACAGGGGCTAGAGTAATGATTCTGTAATTGCTGGGTGGGGTTACCAGAGATGCGCTTTTCTGGGGCGACTTGATAACTTTCCACCGGCGACTGTGCGCTGGCAAAGCGAATGATCGAGGTTACGCTCATGGTCATATAGGCTCCACTGAGGTTATTTCATGGTGGGCATAACAAACTCGGCCTGAGTCTGTTTGCCTACGGGCCAGCGTGCCGTGATGGCTTTACGTTTGGTATAAAAACGTACTCCATCAGGACCATGCATATGCAGGGGACCAAAGAGTGAACGTTTCCAGCCACCGAAGGAGTGGAAGGCCATAGGCACTGGAATGGGCACGTTAACCCCTACCATACCGACTTGCACATGGTGGCAAAAATGTCTGGCAGCTTCACCGCTTTGGGTAAAGATGGCGGTGCCATTGCCAAATTCATGTTGGTTGATAAGCGCCAGTGCGCTGGCATAGTCTTTAACTCGCACAATCGACAGCACTGGGCCGAAGATTTCTTCGCGGTAAATACGCATCTCAGGGGTGACGTTATCGAATAAACAGGCACCTAAGAAGTAACCCTGCTGATGATCGGCCACGGTTAACTGACGACCATCCACCACTAAGGTCGCGCCTTCTTGGATGCCAGCATCGACAAATTCCGTGACTTTGGCGAGGTGTTGGCGGGAGATCAACGGCCCCATTTCCATTTCAGGGGTGAGGCCATTGCCCACTTTTAACTGTTGAATTTGCGGTAATAATTTATCGACTAGCTTGTCGCCCACATCCCCCACGGCCAATACCACCGAAATAGCCATGCAACGCTCGCCAGCGCTGCCATAGGCGGCGCCCATGAGGGCACTCACCGCTTGATCTAAATCCGCATCCGGCATCAGTAGCATATGGTTTTTCGCGCCGCCGAGGGCCTGAACCCGTTTACCGTGTTTAGATGCGGTGCTGTAAATGTATTCGGCAATCGGGGTGGAGCCTACAAAGCTGACGGCTTGAATATCTTCATGGCTGAGCAGAGTATCGACGGCCTCTTTATCACCGTTGACCACGTTAAATACCCCTGCAGGGAGACCAGCTTCGGTGAGTAATTCCGCAATACGCATTACCGCGCTTGGGTCTTTCTCCGAAGGTTTCATAATAAAGGTGTTACCGCAGGCAATCGCGATTGGGAACATCCACATGGGAACCATCACGGGGAAGTTAAAGGGCGCTATGCCTGCGACAACACCTAAAGCTTGATTGACTGACCAAGCGTCGACACCACCGCCGACCTGCTCAGTATGCTCCCCTTTGAGCAAGTGTGGGATACCACAGGCAAATTCGACGACTTCGAGGCCGCGGATGAGTTCTCCCCGCGCATCATCGAGCACTTTGCCGTGCTCTAAGGTAATCAGCCGCGCCAGCTCATCCATATGTTGCTCGACCAGCGCTTTAAACTTAAATAACACACGAGCACGATTGAGGGGCGTTACCTGTGACCAAGTGTCGAAGGCCGATTTGGCGATAGCAATGGCGGCGGAGACTTCGTCGCGACTCGCGAGGGAGACCTGACCTCGGCATTCTCCCGTAGCGGGTTCGAAAATCTCTTGGCTTCTTGTACTGGCGGCGGTGTGCTCGCCATTCACATAATGAGTCATTGTCAGCATAGGTAACCTTTCAATTGCCCCCAATTTGGGCGTTAGATAAAAAATTGTGCATCATCCTACGGCGCGAATTGCATCGCTTAGGCTGTTAACTATTTGGTCTATTTGGTGTTTCTCTACGATTAACGGTGGGGATATGGCGATAATATCGCCCGTCGCCCGCACGAGCGTGCCTTGATGGAAACAATGCTCGAACACGCTGTAACCGCGTTTACCGACGCCTTGACTATTCGGCGCGAGTTGGAAGCCTGCTACCAATCCGGTGTTGCGAATATCAATCACATTCGGCAAACCTTTGAGACTGTGAACGGCATCCTCAAAATAACGCTCAAGTTCGAAGCTGCGTTCAAATAGCTGTTCGTTTTCATAGATGGACAGCGTGGCGAGCGCCGCGGCCGCCGCTACTGGATGGCCTGAATAGGTGTAACCGTGGAAAAACTCGATGAGTTCGGTGGGGCCTTGCATACAGGTATCGTGAATAAAATCCTGCACAAACACGGCGCCCATTGGGATCGCACCATTATTGATGGCCTTGGCCGTAGTGATTATGTCGGGGATAACGCCCCAGCGCTGGCTGGCAAAGGCGGCGCCGACGCGACCAAAGGCGGTAATCACTTCATCAAAAATCAACAGGATGCCGTATTTTTGGGTGATTTCCCGTAGGCGTTTTAAGTAACCCTGTGGCGGTAAAATCACCCCGGCCGAACCCGACATAGGTTCAACGATAACGGCGGCAATATTCTCAGCGCCGTGAAGTGTGACGAGTTGTTCTAATACTTCGGCTTTTTCGGCACCAAGGCTAGGTAAGCCACGGCTAAAGGCTGAATTTTGAATATCTAAGGTGTGCGGTAGGTGATCCACACCTTGCAGCAGTTGGCCACTAAAGGCTTTACGGTTATTGCTCAAGCCCCCCACTGAAATGCCACCAAATCCTACGCCATGGTAGCCCAGCTCACGGCCAATAAAGCGGGTGCGTGACGCTTGGCCATTGGCTCTGTGGTAACAGAGTGCCATTTTAAGCGCGGTATCGACGGACTCTGAGCCCGAGTTGGTAAAGAAGACCTTATTGAGCCCTTCAGGGCTGAGTTCAGTTAACCGCTCGGCGAGTTCGAAGGCGAGGGGATGACCCATTTGGAAGGACGGTGCGTAATCCATCTCGCGAATTTGCTTGCTAACGGCTTCGCTGATCTCACGGCGGCCATGGCCGGCGTTACAACACCACAAGCCAGCCGTTGAGTCTAATACCTTATTGCCATTGATATCCGTGTAGTACATGCCTTCTGCTTGGGCGAGCAGGCGAGGGCTGGCTTTAAACTGGCGGTTGGCGGTAAAGGGCATCCAATAATGTTCGAGAGAAGGATGCTCATGCGTTGTGTTGTAGGGTGAATCGGCCATAGTGTTTACCTTGTCCTTTTCCTTGTTAAATGAGGTCAGGTCTTCGTTAAGGGTGGCTAATATTTGCTATGCTATGTTAGAAATAATGAACATGGAAGAGGTGTGTGCAGTTATTTGTGGCAAAAATGCTATTTTTGTAAAAAATATTGAATATTAATGATTGAACAGCGTAATCTAAGCAGCAGTTAACGACTTAGGTCATCTTTGGCATTTGGCCGTCGAGATAGCCCTCATCCCAATAAAGCTAAAATAAACAAATATAAACGATTAAGAGGTCATCATGAGTACACCTAAAAAACGGAGTGATTGGGAAAGCCTCGCTGCTAGCCTAGCAATCAATGGCAAGGCTTATATCAATGGCGAATACCGCGATGCGGTAGCGGGCAGCACCTTTGATTGTGTCAGCCCAATCGACGGACGCGTATTAGCCAAGGTCGCCAGTTGCGATCTGATGGACGCCAATATTGCCGTCGCTAATGCCCGTGAGGTGTTTGAATCTGGCGTATGGTCAAAGACAGCTCCCGTTAAACGTAAGCAAGTGATGATCCGTTTTGCCGAGTTATTGGAAGAAAATGCCAATGAACTCGCCCTGTTAGAAACCTTGGACATGGGTAAGCCAATCCGTTTTTCAAAGGCGGTAGATATTGCCGGCGCTGCCCGTGCTATCCGTTGGTCGGGTGAGGCCGTTGATAAACTCTACGATGAGCTGGCGCCTACGGCACATAATGAAATTGGCATGATCACCCGCGAACCAGTTGGCGTGGTGGCGGCGATTGTGCCTTGGAACTTCCCGTTATTGATGGCCTGTTGGAAGCTGGGACCAGCACTGGCGACGGGCAACAGCGTTATTCTTAAACCCTCTGAGAAATCCCCCTTAACGGCCATTCGTATCGCCGAGCTTGCGGTACAGGCTGGGATCCCTAAGGGCGTGCTAAACGTACTGCCGGGTTATGGGCATACGGTCGGTAAGGCACTGGCGCTGCATATGGATGTGGATACCTTAGTCTTTACTGGCTCAACAAAAATCGCTAAGCAATTAATGATTTATGCGGGCGAATCGAATATGAAGCGGGTGTGGCTCGAGGCGGGCGGTAAGAGCCCGAACATTGTATTTAACGATGCGCCCGATCTTAAAGCGGCGGCGGTGGCGGCGGCCGAAGCCATTGCCTTTAACCAAGGTGAAGTCTGTACCGCAGGCTCGCGTTTGCTGGTGGAGTCTGGGGTTAAAGATCAACTGATCGCGCTTATCGCCGAAGAACTCGCCTCATGGCAGCCTGGGCATCCGCTGGATCCCGCTACCGTCAGCGGCGCTGTGGTCGATAAGCAACAACTCGATACCATCTTAAGCTATATCAAGGCGGGTAAAGATGAAGGCGCGAGTTTAGTCCATGGTGGACAGCAAGTGCTGGCCGAAACGGGCGGCGTGTATGTGCAACCCACTATCTTTAGCCAAGTGCACAACAAGATGAAAATCGCCAGCGAGGAAATCTTTGGCCCTGTGTTATCTGTCATTGAATTCAATGGCATGGAAGAGGCGATTGCGATAGCCAATGACACCATTTACGGCTTAGCGGCTGGCGTTTGGACGGCGGATATCAGCAAGGCGCACAAAACCGCCAAGGCACTGCGCTCGGGAATGGTGTGGATTAACCATTATGATGGTGGCGATATGACGGCGCCTTTCGGTGGTTATAAACAGTCGGGCAATGGCCGCGATAAATCCATGCACTCCTTCGACAAATACACCGAAATCAAGGCGACTTGGATAGTCCTCTAAGTCGTTTTTACTCCCTCTCAAGCCTCTTTACGCCGATGCGAAAGGGGCTTTATTTTTTCTGGTTAACCCTCTAATTAAATGGATAAAGTGGCGCAAGGGTGCCTCTTAGGGATTTTTGCTGTACATTGCTCGGATGATGAACTCATTTGCTAAGGGATGTTCTGTGAGTCTCAAATACGTATCTTTGACCTTAATGCTGCTAGTCACCTTGGCCTTGTCAGGGTGTTCTTCTACCCATTCGGGAAACTGGCAGGGGTTTACTGAGTCTGGCCAAGCCTCTTTCTACGGCGATAAACATCAAAATAAGAAAACCGCCAGCGGTGAGCGTTATAACCATAAATTAAAAACGGCCGCACATAAGGAAATTCCTTTTGGCTCAGTGGTTAAAGTGACAAATCTTAAGAATGGTAAAACGGTTGTGGTTAAGGTCAACGACAGAGGGCCTTTCGTGCGGGGCCGAATTATAGATTTGTCCAAATCCGCATTTAGCAGCATAGGCAATACTTCGGCAGGTTTACTGGATGTCAAAATTGAAGTGATTCAAGCGGCGAGTCAGTAATCGACTCTCAATGAGCTTGTCATGTGTGCTTTACCAAAACAGTATCGGTTCGAATGGTTTGAATAGCGCTTGGGTTTTGCATGTGCAGCAAAACGCAGGCTGATAAGTCATTATCCCAGTTGGAAATCAGAATAAGGACAGCCAATGGAATATCCTCTCGTGAGCACTCAATGGCTCGAAGAGCACCTCACCTCGCCAGATCTCGTGTTACTCGATGCCAGCATGGCCGTGGTGTTGGGCAAAGAGCCTATCCTCTATTCCGAACCTGTGTGTATTCCGCGCTCGAGGCGCTTTGATGTCGAAACGGATTTTTGCGATAAAACGTCCACTCAAATCCATGCCTTACCAAGGTTCGAACAGTTTGTCGAAGGCATTGCCAAGTTAGGAATAGACCCGCAAAGCGTGGTGGTTATCTATGATAATCAAGGGATTTATTCATCTCCACGCGCTTGGTGGATATTCAAGGTGATGGGATTTCACCGTGTCTATGTGCTCGACGGTGGTTTACCCCAATGGATGGCTGAAGACAGAGTCACCTCATCCCGCTATCAGGAAGAAGGGATAGATTATGGTGCAAGCGATAGTGAGGAACTCACTGCCGTTTTGGAATATCAGCCTGCCAAGGTGATGGATGCCGAGGCCGTGTTTGTCAAGCTTGATGATAGCGGCAGCGCGATTATCGATGCCCGCGGCGCCGCGCGCTTTTTAGGCCAAGTGAGTGAGCCACGCCCAGGTGTGCGTAGTGGGCATATTCCCCATTCGGTTAATTTACCTTTTGCAGAGGTGCTCGATGGCTTCAAAATCAAAAGATCGGCCGAATTACAAACCCTGTTTCAAGGGCTTATTGGCGATAAACCCTTAAGGATTTTCAGCTGTGGTTCGGGCATTACCGCCTGTATCTTAATCCTAGCGTCACTCGCATCTGGCCATGCCGATGCAGTGCTCTACGATGGCTCGTGGGCGGACTGGGGCAGTCGCAGCGATTTACCCATAGCGCAATAAGCGTTGATGCAGGAGTGTTGTGCAGGACACCCTGCAGTACTCCATTGTCAGTGATATATCCTTTGACTTATCAAGGAGTTTGCCATGATAACTCGATTGTTCGATAAGCTGATTTTCGGCTTTATCTTAGTGATGGCGCTGCAACTTCCACAATTAGCCGATCATTATCAGCAATTTTTGGCGGGGCTCTATACCTCGACTCAATGGCAAGTTGAGGGCTATGAGGCCACGGCGAAAGAATATCACTACGGCGATGTCGAAACCATGATTGCCCGCCATTTGCAAAATGAGGAGCCTAGCGTCAGGGCGGATGCCGAGCAAAAACGCCAGACGCTAGCCTTGTATCAAGCGCTGCAGCAGGGAATGCAGACCTTTGCGCAGGGGAATCTCTTCGAGAAAACCGCCTATATGTTTAATCCAGCTCGTTTTGAATATTTACAGCAAACCATAGTTAACTTTAAGCCGGGCATCCCGTTAACCACCAGTGGGATAGGCTTTGGCGTGCTGGTGGCGCTAATAGTCCATTATCTTGGCTCGGTGCCTTTTATTCTGTGGTCAAGGCGCCGCAAACGCCTTAACTCTGTCCGCGCCATTTAGTGTCGTTGGATAGCTTGCTCGCATATCCAACGACAGGGCAAACCTTAGAATAAGTCTTTAAACCTGTGGTACAGCATACCCGCAGCCAGCATGGGCGAGCGGAATGTGGGGCCGCCGGGGAAGGTCATATGTTTGATTTTGGCAAACACATCAAAATATCCCGCCTGCTGACATATGGCTTCGGCGAGCAGTTTGGCAGCCATATGGGTGGCATTGACGCCGTGGCCTGCGTAGGCTTGGGCGTAAAAAATATTACTCGCATCGGGGAGACGACCGATTTGGGGCATACGGTTGGCGCCAATGCCTATCATGCCGCCCCATTCGTAATCGATGCGTACACCTTTTAACTGTGGGAATACCTTCTCAAGGTTCGGCCTGAGCGCTGCTTCAATATCTTTGGGATCTTTGCCTGAGTAAGTACAAAGTCCGCCGAAGAGTAAGCGTCTATCCGCCGATAAGTGGAAGTAATCTAAGGCGATTCGCATGTCTGCAAAGGCCATATTTTGCGGGATAATGCTTTGGCATTGTGCTTCTGTCAGCGGCTCGGTTGCAAGCAAGTAACTCCCCGCGGGCAGTACTTTACCGCCGATGTAGCTATTCAGTTTATGGCCAATATAAGCGTTTCCCGCGAGCACCACATATTGGCAAGTCACTTCGCCTTTTGCCGTTAATACTCGCGGTTTATCCCCTGGAATAATCTTTTCTGCGGCGCTGTATTCAAATAATTGAGCGCCCAATTCTCGGGCAACACGAGCCTCGCCCAAGGCCAAATTCAGCGGATGTAAATGACCGCTGCCCATGTCGACTAGGGCGCCTTGGTAAAACTTAGAGCCGATAACTTCTCCGAGCTGAGACTGAGTTAATAGTTTGATTTCATGCTGATATCCAAGGTGTTTAAGATGGTCGAACTCTTGTTCTAGTTCGAGCATATGCCGAGGTTTAACTGCAAGATCGCAATAGCCCATTTGTAAATCGCAATCGATGTGATGGGTCTGGATCCGATTTCGCACGATCTCTACCGCTTCAAACCCCATTTGCTCAATGGCGCTCACGCCTTCCTGGCCTATCTCATTGATAAATTGCGCAGGATCATGGCCAATCCCGCGGATCAGCTCGCCACCATTACGCCCTGAGGCGCCCCAGCCTATGCGCTTGGCCTCGAGTAGCACCACGTTTAGGCCCTTTTGCCGCAGTTCGATAGCTGTGTTAATACCACTGAAACCACCGCCGATAATGCAAACGTCGGTGCTTACCTTGCCCTCAAGTTGGGGATGAGCGTAAATTTCTTTTGCAGTATCAACATAATAAGACTGGGGATATTGTTCACTATGAACGGGAGGTTTGGTGGTCATTTGAGCTCCAAAAAATTGTTTTTATTGTAAATTGGGCTTGTCCCAGTATACTCATCACACTTTTGTGATACTGCTAAAAAGTGTGCATTTTATTTAACACACTTTTTAGATAGAATACAACGGAAGCGATTAAACTCACGCTTTTAGGGCTAAAATGTGTTTGGGATGATGTTTATCCTGAACAACCTGTTCTTCATCTATCGGGGCAACCGATCCTTTGGGGAGATGCGAAATTTGGATATTGGAGCCAGTCTCAGAACTGTTCGAAAAATGAAAGGCTTATCCCAGCGTGAGCTGGCTAAGCGTGCTGGTGTGACTAACAGTACAATTTCAATGATCGAAAAAAACAGTGTTAGCCCGTCCGTCAGTTCTTTGAAAAAGGTATTGTCGGGTATCCCTATGTCTTTAGTGGATTTTTTCTCGATTGAAGCCTCGATTGAGAGTGAGCAAAAAGTGGTTTATCGCTCCGATGAACTCCTCGATATAGGTACAGGGCCGTTAGAATTTAAGTTGATTGGCCGCGACTTTCCCAATCGTGCCATGTCGGTGATGAGTGAAACCTACCCACCGGGTTCGGATACGGGCGAGGAAATGCTGAAACACGAAGGTGAAGAGGCGGCCATGGTGATCGAAGGCAAATTCGAACTGACCGTTGGCGATGAGGTATATATCTTAGAAGCGGGTGATAGTTACTATTTTAACAGTGAGTTACCCCATAGATTTCGTAACCCTTTCGATGAACCTTGTCGACTGGTCAGTGCAACAACGCCAGCGAATTTCTAATCGTATAGCTAGTCGCAGAGCGCTGTCCTAGATTGTCTAGGATGGCGCTATCTTGAGATTTCCCCCTTATCTACCTCGCATCAAACTGGCTTTGGATTACAAAATATTTTTCAAAGTGTAAATAATATTTTTCAAATGACTCTAAATCAGCTCTAATTATCTTTGCCTAATTTTCATCATAAACAACCGCTATAAGCCGATTCTGTTACCCTCTGACAACACAACACCCCCTAATTTCCTGTATTACATCCCAAAATGCTGTCTTGCAACTAAACGATCATTAACAAGTGTTTAACCTCTTGCCTGAGGTTAAAATTCGGTGTACTGTGTGAAAAAATGAACATCAAAACTTAACATGTTCATTATGCAGTCATTCAAGGTGAAGGTGAGTTATGTCTGTCGAGTTGCCCCTTATTGGTGTTATTGCGTGTAATCAACAATTGGGATCACATCCCTTTAATATTGTTGGTGAAAAATACCTCTTAGGTGTAGTGAATGGTGCTAAGGGCTGGCCCTTAGTGATCCCCTCATTAGGTGCTGAACAACCTATAGAGGCGATTCTGGCAAGTCTCGATGGCATTCTCTTTACTGGTTCGCCTTCGAACGTTGAACCCCATCTCTATGCGGGTGAACCGAGTGAAGTCGGTACTCACCACGATCCCAAACGCGATGCCACCACCTTACCGCTTATCCGTGCGGCCATTGCGGCGGGTGTGCCTGTGCTTGGGATTTGTCGTGGCTTTCAAGAGATGAACGTAGCTTTTGGTGGCAGTCTGCATCAGAAGTTGCACGAAGTGGGCGGTTTTATTGAACACAGAGAAGATAAAGAGGCCTCGTTAGAGGTGCAATATGGGCCATCCCACAGTATCACTGTGGAGCCTGGGGGGGTCATTTACGAGGTCTGGGGCCGTAACTCGGCAGAGGTAAACTCTGTACATACTCAGGGCGTGGAGCGTCTTGGGATTGGGTTGCGGCCAGAAGCTTATGCTCCAGATGGTCTAGTGGAGGCCTTCTCCGTTATAGACGCAAATGAATTTGCCCTCGGTGTGCAATGGCATCCTGAATGGAAGGTGAGTGAAAACCCATTTTTCCTCTCTATATTCAATGCCTTTGGTGATGCATGCCGTCGTAGGGCTACAACTCGAGTGAAATAAAATGAATAAGCTAATCGCTTTTTTAAAAGAACGAAAAATCACAGAAGTCGAATGTGTTATCAGCGATATGACAGGTATCGCCCGCGGAAAAATTGCCCCAGTGGATAAATTCCTCGATGAAAAAGGCATGCGCTTACCCGAAAGCGTGTTGCTGCAAACCGTGACCGGTGACTTTGTCGACGATGATATTTATTACAGCTTGCTCGACGATGCCGACATCGATTTTGTCTGTGTCCCCGATGAAAATGCCGTATTTATGCTGCCTTGGACCATTGAAGCCACTGCTCAAGTGATCCACGATTGCTACGACAGAATGGGCAATCCCATCGAATTATCGCCACGTAACGTATTGAAGAAAGTGCTTTCGCTATACGAGCAAAAAGGCTGGGAGCCAGTCATTGCACCTGAAATGGAGTTTTATCTTACCAGTCGTAGCGATGACCACGATTTACCCCTTAAGCCACCAATTGGCCGCTCGGGCAGACCCGAAGCGGGACGTCAGTCTTTCTCGATTGATGCGGCTAACGAATACGACCCGCTTTTCGAAGATATGTACGACTGGTGCGAGCTGCAAGGTTTAGATATCGATACGCTGATCCACGAAGACGGCCCAGCGCAAATGGAGATTAACTTCAGCCACGGTAATCCATTATCTCTTGCGGATCAGGTGTTTGTATTCAAGCGCACCCTGCGTGAGGCGGCATTAAAGCACAATGTGTGCGCCACCTTTATGGCTAAACCTGTGACTGATGAGCCAGGCAGTGCCATGCATATTCATCAAAGCGTGATTAATAAGGAAACGGGCAAAAACATCTTCACCAATGAAGACGGTACTCAAAGCCCATTATTCCTAAGCTACATCGCTGGTTTACAGAAGTTTATTCCTGAACTCCTGCCGTTGATGGCACCTAATGCCAACTCGTTCCGTCGTTTCTTACCGGGCACCTCTGCGCCAGTAAACTTGGAATGGGGCGTTGAGAACAGAACCTGCGGCCTGCGTATTCCTGAGTCTTCACCGCAAAACCGCCGCATTGAAAACCGTATTCCTGGGGCGGATGCAAACTGCTATTTAGCCATCGCGGCGAGCTTACTCTGCGGTTACATCGGTATGGTGGAAGGGTTAAAACCTTCAACACCAGTGCAGGGTAAATCGAACGAAAGCCGTAGCAACAATCCACATTGCCTGCCGTTAACCTTAGAAGAAGCGTTAGCGGCGATGGAAGAGAGCGATGCCTGTAAGGAATATTTAGGTGAAGCCTTTACCACCGGCTTTGTGGCGGTTAAACAGGCCGAGCTTGAAAACTTCCGCCGTGTCGTGAGTTCGTGGGAGCGTGAGTTCCTGTTACTCAGTGTGTAATTTGCACTGTTTTTGTTCAAAACTGTCACGGCCTTAACGGGTTTAGGGTCAAGATAGTGGGAATATTTGAACAATCAGTAAAAATACTCTGTACCAATTCGGTGAGTTTGCTTAACTTTGGTGCAGAGTGCTTTTAAATTGAAATGCTTACGTATGCTTTACGGTAACTGAGTCGCGCAGTGAAATCTCATTCAATGAACTCAAAGCGATGATGATTTTGTACCTTGGTTGCCAATACATAAATTTATTTGAATGAGGCGATTTGTAACTCGCTGTTAGTTAAGGTTTAAAAGAGTTTTCCTGAGATGGTTTCAGCGGTTTTTCTAGGGGCTTGAGGCATTTGCCTGAATGTTGCAAGATGTAGGGCGTACAAATATCTAGTCTTTTTTTGTGCTTGTTAATGCAAGTGGGTAAATCGACAAATTTGGCATGAAATCTGATACTCCCATTCATTGCAGCCACCTAGAGATGAAGGCATTATGGTGCTGTAGAGACTGCCGATGCGGTTTTTAAGGTGTAGCATTGGTCGAGAATAACAACAATAACCGAGCAGATGGTCGGTGACACAATTTCAGAATTGTTAAAGGCAATTCTGCTACCCGAGAAAGGAGAAAGCATGAAGCTATTTAATAAGATGACGACTTTGGCTTTAGTAACCGCGGGCGCCCTCGCAAGCGTTGCTGCTCAAGCTGAAGAAGTAGTGCGCGTATATAACTGGTCTGATTATATCGCCGAAGATACCTTAGAAAACTTCAAGAAAGAAACGGGCATTCGGGTGATTTACGATGTGTTTGATAGTAACGAAGTGCTGGAAGCCAAGTTACTGTCTGGCCGCAGTGGTTACGACATCGTGGTTCCATCTAACCATTTCCTCGCTAAACAAATTAAGGCTGGCGCATTCAAGCCGCTAGACCGCTCTAAACTCAGCAACTTTAAAAACCTCAATGCCGATCTGATGAAACAGTTAGAGAAGGCTGATCCTGGCAACCAATATGCTGTGCCTTACCTTTGGGGTACCAATGGTATCGGTTACAACATCGATAAAGTGAAAGCCGCAGTGGGTGAAGATGCGCCATTTGATTCAATGGAGCTGATCTTTAACCCCAAATATGCTGAAAAAATCTCTAAGTGTGGCTTTGCTATGCTGGATTCGGCTGATGATATGGTGCCACAGGCGATGATCTATTTGGGTCTTGACCCTAACAGCACGAAAGCCGAAGACTATGAAAAAGCAGGTGAATTACTCGAAAAAATTCGCCCTTACGTGACTTATTTCCACTCATCACGCTATATCTCTGATCTCGCAAACGGCGATATCTGTGTGGCATTCGGCTTCTCTGGTGACGTATTCCAGGCTGCGGCCCGTGCCGATGAAGCGGGTAACGGTAACAAGATTGGTTACTCGATTCCAAAAGAAGGCGCGAACCTGTGGTTCGATATGTTAGCTATCCCTGCGGATGCGGCTAACGTTGAAAATGCTCACAAACTTATCAACTACTTACTTCGCCCTGAAGTGATTGCGCCTATCTCTAACTATGTGGCTTATGCGAACCCTAACGACCCAGCACAGCCTTTAGTAGATGAAGCGATTCGCAATGACCCTGCGATTTATCCGCCAAAAGAAGTGTTGGATAAATTGTATATTGGCGAAATCCGTCCATTGAAAATCCAACGCGTATTAACCCGCGTCTGGACCAAAGTGAAGTCTGGCCAATAATCGAGATGGGGCAAGCATTGCTTGCCCCTTTTAATCGCACAGACATTGCCTTGCTCCTTGAGCATTCGGCCTACAGATTTTATCTCTATTCATTAATTCATTGTGTAAATCTCAAGTATTGAACGCCTTGTCGCATCAATACTCGGGTGGAGAAGTACTATGGCAAGCACCTCGGGCGTCACCAACAAACCCACTACAAAGACGCAAGAAAAAGTCCTGCTTAAGATTGAGCGGGTCAGTAAATTGTTCGACGATGTACGCGCGGTTGACGACGTATCATTGACGATTAATAAAGGTGAGATTTTTGCTTTACTTGGGGGCTCAGGCTCGGGTAAGTCGACCTTATTACGTATGCTCGCGGGGTTCGAAAGACCGACCTCTGGGCGGATTTTTCTCGATGGTGAAGATATTACCGATTTGCCACCCTACGAACGTCCCATCAACATGATGTTCCAATCCTACGCGCTCTTTCCCCATATGACGGTCGCGCAAAATATCGCCTTCGGTTTAAAGCAAGATAAGTTACCCAAAGCGGAAATTGAGCAAAGGGTACAAGAAATGCTCAAGTTGGTGCATATGGAACAATATGGCAAACGTAAGCCGCATCAGCTTTCCGGCGGTCAGCGTCAACGGGTGGCGTTAGCCCGCTCCCTCGCGAAACGTCCTAAGTTATTGCTACTCGATGAGCCTATGGGCGCACTGGATAAAAAGCTGCGTACTCAGATGCAGTTAGAAGTGGTTGAGATTCTTGAGCGTGTTGGCGTGACCTGTGTAATGGTGACCCATGATCAGGAAGAAGCCATGACCATGGCGGGACGCATTTCGATTATGAGCGACGGTTGGATTGCCCAAACTGGCTCACCTATGGACATTTACGAGAGTCCAAACAGCCGCATGATTGCTGAATTTATCGGTTCAGTGAATCTCTTTGGCGGCGAGATTGAAGTGGACGAAGTCGACCATCTCATCATTAAACCCAATGATTTAGCCCAGCCTTTCTATGTGGGTTACGGGGTAACGACCAGTGCCGAAGAAAAGCATGTGTGGTTAGCGGTACGCCCCGAAAAAACCATTATCAGCCGTGAGCAACCTGAGGGCGAGTACAACTGGGCCAAGGGCATAGTGCATGACATCGCCTACTTAGGTGGCATTTCGGTGTACTACATTCGCCTCGAAAACGGCCAAATAGTGCAATGCAGTATGACCAACCGTGAACGCCGTGCCGACCATGCGACATGGGATGATGAAGTGTTCATCAGCTGGGAGGACACCAGTGGCGTGGTGTTAAGATCATGAAGATGAAGTCAAAACTAAAATGGCTTAAGGGACGTTTCTGGACGATTAGCTTCCCCTACGCTTGGCTGTTGTTGTTCTTCGCCTTGCCCTTTGCCATTGTTCTTAAGATCAGTTTTTCGACGGCGGCGATTTCGATTCCGCCCTACGAGGCGACCTTCCAATATGCGGATGATGTATTAAACATCTTTCTGCATTTAGGTAATTATTTGATGTTACTTGATGATTCGCTGTATTACACCGCGTATCTCAGTTCATTAAAAATGGCGCTCATTTCGACCATTGGCTGTTTGATCATTGGTTATCCCATGGCCTATGCCATTGCCCGTGCGCCAGCAAGGTTGCAAACCGTGTTGTTGTTATTGGTGATGTTACCTTCTTGGACCTCGTTCTTGATCCGCGTTTATGCTTGGATGGGGATCTTAAGTAACACGGGGATTATCAATAACACATTGATGTGGTTAGGAGTCATTTCTGAGCCATTGCAAATCTTAAACACTAACATCGCCGTCTATATCGGGATTATCTACGCCTATTTGCCCTTTATGATTTTGCCGCTGTACGCGACCTTAGTGAAGTTAGATATGAGCCTGATTGAGGCTGCATCTGACTTAGGGTCGAGCCGTTTAAATACCTTCTGGAAAATCACTTTCCCATTATCTAAGAGCGGGGTGATTGCAGGTTCTATGCTGGTGTTTATTCCTGCGGTAGGGGAGTTTGTGATCCCTGAGCTGCTCGGCGGCCCAGATTCTCTGATGATAGGTAAAGTGCTGTGGCAGGAATTCTTCAATAACCGTGACTGGCCTGTGGCCTCATCACTGGCGATTGTGATGCTGGCACTCTTGATTATTCCTATTACCTTATTCCATCGCTATCAGGCGCGTAGTTTGGAGAAAGACCTATGAAAAAGCTGAGTTTTTCTTCGGTGATGCTGTGGTTCGGCTTGTTCTTCTTGTACGCACCTATGTTGATCCTAGTGATTTATTCGTTTAACGAATCTAAGTTAGTGACAGTGTGGGGCGGGTTTTCACCTAAATGGTACGGTGAGTTATTTGCCGATCAGCAAATTCTCGATGCGGTGTGGACCAGCCTTAGGATTGCGTTTTACAGCTCAACCATGGCGGTGATTATCGGTACTATGGCCGCCTTTGTGATGACGCGATTTAAGCGCTCGTGGGCCAAGCTCACGTTGTCGAACATGATCACTGCGCCTTTGGTTATGCCTGAGGTGATCACGGGTCTGTCATTGCTACTGTTATTTGTGCATATGGCGGATCTCTTAGGTTGGCCAAAAGAGCGCGGCATGGTGACCGTTTGGATTGCCCACTCGACCTTCTGTGCGGCCTATGTGGCTGTGGTGGTGTCGTCAAGATTGCGTGAGTTAGACATGTCAATCGAAGAGGCGGCAATGGATTTAGGCGCAACGCCGCTTAAGACCTTCTTCCTGATTACTGTGCCCATGATTTCACCGGCATTAGTGGCGGGCTGGTTGTTATCCTTTAGTCTGTCACTCGATGACTTAGTGATCGCAAGCTTTGCCTCAGGCCCAGGCGCGACCACCTTACCTATGGTGGTGTTCTCCTCGGTGCGTTTGGGGGTATCGCCTAAGATCAACGCCTTGGCGACACTTATTATTCTATGTGTGTCGTTAATCGCTTTCTTGTCTTGGTATATGGCAAGACGCGCCGAAAAACGTGAGCGTATGCCGCTGAACTAATAAGTGGTGCTATAACACAGAGTGAACAAACACAGAGCGAACACACACTGAGTTGTTTGCTCCCGCGAAAGGATGGCCTTGATCGCCAAGGCCATCCTTCTCTCTGCCCTCCAAGTCTTCTTATCTGTGCCTCCACAGTAATTTTCAAATCCGTTTAAGGCATCAAGGACACTTTGTTTGAAATATCAAACATTGTGTAAATTATTGTGCTTTTATGGCTAGCGTTTCCCGATTTGAAGGTGTAGGATGTGATAGTTGTTTAAAATAATGAACATAAAAATCAAGGGAACATCATGTCAGCCATACCTCACACTGGATCATATTATGCGGCATCGGCCAACGATAAGGTTGAGCGCGCGCGTTTACAGGAATCGATTGAAGCCGATGTTTGTGTGATTGGCGCGGGGTACACAGGCCTGTCTGCCGCACTGCATTTACTCGAATCGGGTTTTAGTGTGGTGGTGCTCGAAGCGGCGCGAATTGGCTGGGGCGCCTCGGGGCGTAATGGCGGACAAATCGTCAACAGCTATAGCCGTGACATTGATACCATTGAAAAAAACGTTGGCAAAGAACAAGCCAAGCTCTTTGGACAAATGGCCTTCGAGGGCGGACGCATCATCCGTGAACGTATCGCTAAGTACAACATTGACTGCGATCTAAAGGATGGCGGCGTATTTGCGGCGATGAACGAAAAGCAGATGGGCCATTTACGCCATCAAAAGCAGTTATGGGAAAGCCATGGCCACATGGGCAAGCTTGAGCTGCTCGATGCAAACAGCATTCGTTCTGTGGTAAATACTGAGCGCTATGTCGGCGGTATGTTAGATAAGAGCGGCGGCCATATTCATCCGCTGAATTTAGCCTTGGGTGAAGCCCGTGCGGTAGAATCCCTCGGCGGAAAGATATTTGAAGACTCAGCGGTGCTGCGGGTCGATGAAGGCGATAGCCCTGTGGTGCACACCGCTAAGGGCAGTGTAAAAGCCAAGTTTGTGGTGGTGGCGGGTAACGCTTACCTCGGTAAACTCATGCCTGAATTGCAAGCCAAATCTATGCCCTGCGGCACCCAAGTGATCACCACAGAGCCCTTGGACGAAGAGTTGGCTGCAAGTCTGTTGCCCCAAGACTACTGCGTCGAAGACTGTAATTATCTGCTCGATTATTTCAGGCTGTCTGGCGATAAGCGTCTGATCTACGGCGGTGGTGTTGTTTATGGTGCCCGCGATCCTGCGGATATCGAATCCCTGATCATCCCGAATATGCTCAAAACTTTCCCGCAGTTAAAAGGGGTTAAGGTTGATTATGCCTGGACGGGTAACTTTTTATTGACCTTATCGCGTTTGCCACAGGTCGGCCGTATTGGTAAAAATATCTATTATTCACAGGGTTGTAGCGGCCATGGCGTCACTTATACCCACTTGGCAGGCAAGTTAATTGCCGAAATGCTCAATGGTCAAGCCACGCGTTTCGATGCTTTTGCGGCGCTGCCCCATTACCCCTTCCCCGGCGGTCACGCCTTACGTGTGCCTTTTAGTGCGCTGGGGGCATGGTATTACAGTCTAAGAGATAAATTAGGTATCTAATTTATATAAATTTTTATAAGAGGTAAGGCATTACCTCGCCGCGAGAGGAATTTCCTGTGTTGTTAAAAGACCCGAGTCTGCTGCGTCAGCAATGTTATATCAATGGTCAATGGTGCGATGCGCAGTCAAAAGAAACTGTCGCTATCGCCAATCCCGCGACGGGCGCGGTGATCGCCAGTGTCCCTGTGATGGGGCAAGCCGAAACGCAAGCGGCGATTGCGGCAGCCGAAGCTGCCTTGCCCGCATGGCGAGCACTTACCGCAAAAGAGCGTGGTGCCAAGCTGCGTCGCTGGTTTGAATTACTCAATGAAAACAGTGATGACTTAGCGCTAATGATGACCACTGAGCAGGGCAAACCCCTCGCCGAAGCTAAGGGTGAAGTCACCTACGCCGCCTCCTTTATCGAATGGTTCGCCGAAGAAGCGAAGCGCGTCTATGGCGATACGATTCCTGGGCATCAGGGCGATAAACGTATCATGGTGATCAAGCAGCCCGTGGGCGTGACAGCGGCTATTACTCCTTGGAACTTCCCTGCGGCGATGATCACCCGCAAAGCCGCGCCAGCACTGGCTGCCGGTTGTACTATGGTGGTGAAACCTGCGCCGCAAACGCCTTTTACCGCATTAGCCTTAGCCGTGCTTGCCGAGCGTGCCGGGATCCCCGCGGGTGTGTTCAGTGTGATCACTGGCGATGCTATCGGTATTGGTAATGAGATGTGCAGCAACCCAGTCGTGCGTAAGTTGTCTTTCACCGGCTCGACCCAAGTGGGTATTAAGTTGATGGAGCAATGCGCGCCGACTCTGAAAAAATTATCTTTAGAATTAGGCGGTAACGCGCCATTTATCGTATTCGACGATGCCAATATCGATGCGGCGGTTGAAGGCGCCATGATCGCTAAGTATCGCAATGCGGGGCAAACCTGTGTCTGCGCTAACCGCATTTATGTTCAGGCGGGCGTGTATGATGAATTTGCCTGCAAGCTCAGCATTGCCGTGGGCAAATTAAAGGTGGGCGAGGGGATTTCTGAAGGCGTCACTACGGGCCCGCTCATCAATCGCGCGGCGGTCGAAAAAGTCCAGAGCCATCTTGAGGATGCGCTGAGTAAAGGGGCATCGGTGGTTGCGGGCGGCAAGCCCCATAGTTTAGGTGGCAACTTCTTCGAGCCCACGGTACTGACACATGTCGATAGCAGTATGCGTGTCGCCCGTGAAGAAACCTTTGGTCCACTGGCGCCGCTGTTTAAGTTTACCGATGTTGACGATGTGATTAAGCAAGCCAATGATACCGAGTTTGGCTTGGCGGCTTATTTTTATGGCCGTGATATTTCACTCGTGTGGAAAGTGGCCGAGGCATTGGAATACGGCATGGTGGGCGTCAACACTGGGTTGATTTCCACCGAAGTCGCGCCGTTTGGCGGAATGAAATCCTCAGGACTTGGCCGAGAAGGCTCTAAGTACGGCATCGAAGAATATTTAGAAATCAAATATATCTGTATGTCTGTTTAAGCATCAGTTTGGAATAGACCGCCAGTGGTAGCCCTTTGGGCATAGGCATTGTTATCGACATTTGTGTATAGCCAAGTTAGGCACGCGAGCAAGGAATACTAAATGAGCACAACCAATGATTCATTGATGGCACGTCGCCAAGCCGCAGTCGCAGGCGGTGTTGGTCAAATTCATCCTGTTTTTACTGCTCGCGCCGAAAACGCGACCGTGTGGGATGTTGAAGGTCGAGAGTTTATCGATTTTGCGGGTGGTATTGCTGTGCTCAACACTGGGCATTTACATCCTAAGGTGAAGGTGGCCGTTGCGGCGCAGCTTGAGGACTTCTCCCACACCTGTTTTATGGTGCTTGGCTACGAAAGTTATATTCAAGTCTGTGAAAAACTCAATCAGTTAGTGCCGGGGGATTTTGCCAAGAAGACGGCCTTATTCACCAGCGGCTCAGAGGCGGTTGAAAACGCGGTTAAAGTGGCTCGTGCATACACTAAGCGGGCGGGCGTGATTGCCTTTACCTCGGGTTACCATGGTCGCACTATGGCGGCGCTGGCATTAACGGGAAAGGTCGCGCCTTACAGTAAAGGTATGGGATTAATGTCGGCTAATGTGTTCCGCGCCGAGTTCCCCTGTGTGCTGCACGGCGTGTCCGATGATGATGCGATGGCCTCTATCGAACGTATCTTTAAAAACGATGCCGAGCCGAGCGATATCGCGGCCATCATCCTCGAGCCTGTGCAGGGTGAGGGTGGATTCTATGCTGCATCGCCAGCCTTTATGCAGCGTTTACGTGCGCTTTGCGACCGTGAAGGTATTATGTTGATTGCCGATGAAGTGCAAACGGGGGCGGGTCGTACCGGGACCTTCTTCGCCATGGAGCAAATGGGTGTGAGCGCCGATATCACGACCTTTGCTAAATCCATTGCCGGTGGTTTCCCTCTTTCAGGTATTACGGGTAAAGCTGAAGTCATGGATGCCATCGGTCCCGGTGGCCTTGGCGGTACCTACGGCGGTAATCCGCTGGCCTGTGCGGCAGCGCTTGCCGTACTTGAGGTGTTTGAAGAGGAAAAGCTGCTTGAACGTGCCAATGCAATTGGCGAGCGCATTAAGTCGGCGCTAAATACTATGCAGGTTGAACATCCTCAAATCGCCGATGTGCGTGGTCTAGGGGCGATGATCGCCATTGAATTGATGGAGGATGGTAAACCTGCTCCTCAGTACTGTGCCCAAATCTTAGCCGAGGCAAGAAACCGAGGATTGATCCTCCTCTCCTGTGGCACTTACGGAAACGTGCTGCGTATATTGGTGCCATTGACAGTGCCAGATGAGCAGCTAGGAGCGGGGTTGGGCATTCTTAAAGCCTGCTTCGATGCCGTGTTAAAAGGTTAATAGCCATAAAAAATCCCGCTTAGGCGGGATTTTTTATGGCGTGGTTTAACGCTTAAGTTCCTTTTATCTCCATCAGGATTTGCAGTGCGCGCTCACGTTTGTCCTGATCATACAAATCGTTGGTAAAGATAAACTCATCGACACCCAGCTCCCTCACTATCATCTCTAAGCGGTGCTTGATGGTGGTGGGGCCTCCGGTGACGGATAAGCCTAAGAAGTTATCGACATAGGTTTTTTCCTGCTCGCTCCACAGGCCATCCATGCTCTCCACGGGCGTTTTTAACCACAGCGCTTCACCACGGATCAGCGCAAGTACCCGTTGCTTGGAGGTGGTGCTCAGGTATCCGGCTTCGGCGTCCGTCTCGGCAGCGATTAGTGGCAGGCCAAGCATGACATAGGGCTTATCCAACACCTTAGATGGCTTAAAGTTGCGGCGGTAAATCTCAATCGCATCGTAGAGGAATCTTGGCGCAAAATGCCCTGCAAAGACATAGGGTAAGCCACGCTGCGCCGCAAGCTGGGCGCTAAACAGGCTCGAGCCGAGTAGCCAAATCGGTACATGGGTGCCTTCGCCGGGAATCGCTCTAACGGGATGGTGGCCATTGTAGTCGCCGAGTAAGGTTTGTAACTCGCTCACCTCGGCGGGAAATTGCTCCGCGCGGCTCATATCGCGGTTAAGGGCGCGGCTGGTAATTTGATCGCTCCCTGGCGCGCGGCCAAGCCCTAAATCGATACGCCCAGGATAAAGACTTTCGAGTGTACCAAACTGCTCGGCAACCACTAGGGGCGCATGGTTGGGCAGCATAATCCCGCCCGCGCCAACGCGAATGCGTTTAGTATTCTCGGCAATATAGCCAATTAATACCGATGTCGCGGCGCTGGCGATACCGGGCATATTGTGGTGCTCTGCAAACCAGAATCGATTAAAACCTAAGTCATCGGCAACCTTAGCGTATTGCAGGCTGGCGCGTAGCGTGTCTCCGATACTGGCGCCATGGCGAACCGGGGCAAGCTCTAACAGTGAAAAGGGAATATCCGCCAGGGGAGATTTAGCCGCAGGTACAGCCTGCGATGGGGCGGCGGATGAGGTTGATGTGGATGATGTAGCCATAAATTAAGCGCCTCTTTGCGTGAGTCAGCTCTGTGGCAGCGGCTTTATTTGGCCGCCCACGGATGAATGTGGTGGGTACTAAAGCGATTGTTCTGTCAGTGCTGATGAAGTCTTACCCTAGGATATGGTGACGTATCAATGATAAACAAGCTCAAGGCTTGAGCTTAACACTGAGTTAAAATTGGAACCGAACATCTTAGTTTTTGCAAACAGGAGCGAAAGCCTTATCCCAAGCAGATGCATGAAAAATCGGCACAGAAAGTTCAGATTGTTTGGTGATGAGCAGTAACCTAAAGGTATAAAAAAACTGCCGCAAGCGTGGCTTGTCGGCAGTTTTTATCATTCACATATAACTTATGTGAGTGAAGGATTATTGCTCGGCTTTCACATCACGTAGTGAGGCCGCCGCGTTATCATCAATACTGTTATGGGCGTGATGACTTTCGGTCAAACGGCGCATCAGCGGTAATACGGCTAAGGCGATAAAAGTACAGACCACGGCAGCAATACCTAATTTATTGAATAGATTGGTATAGACTGGCAGAGTTTGCAGCGGGTCGACTAAGTCCTGTGGCACGCTGGCAAAGTTAGCCACAACGCCGCCCAAGTACTGGGAAATACCCGATGCCACGAAATAGGCGCCCATCATAAAGCCGCCCATGCGAGCCGGTACATAGCGGGCGATCATGGCTAAACCAAGACCACTCACCAGCAGTTCACCGAGTGAGTAAGAGGCATAACCCCAAATCATCACCCAAGAAGAGGTTTTACCCTCAACGGCAAATTGGCCAGCAAAACCATAGATAAAGAAGCCAATCGCGACAACCGCAAAACCTAAGGCGAACTTAGCGGCAATCGAAAAGTCCTTATTATTGCGACCTGCCCATGAATAACTCCAAGCCAACACTGGGCTTAACACCATGATCCAGATTGGGTTCAATGCTTGGAACTGTGCAGGAGACCAAGTCCACAAATGGGTACCAAAGACTTGGAAATCCCAATCGACGTTACGCAGCGCAAACAGGGCCAGAGAGGTCGACATTTGTTGATAGAAGATAAAGAAGAATACCGTTTGCACTGTGAGGATTAGCGCCGCGATAAGGCCGGCACGCTCACTTGGCTCACTGGTACGAATTAAGTGGAAGAAAATCCCTAATACCGCCACACCCGCGGCATACACGAACACTCGAGCAACATCTTCATATTCAAGAATAATGGCAGAAGCAACAACGGAAAGCGCCGCTAATACTAAAACGATAGCCAAGTTCTTCTTATTGACTGGGCGAGTATCAGGCTCTGAGCCATAGTTGGCGAGGCTCTTGTGCATCAGGGCATAGTTACCTAAGCCGACTATTAAGCCCACACAGCACACGGCAAAGGCGGCATGCCAGCCAAATTCGTTACCGTATTGCGCGTTAACATAATCCTTAATCCAAGGTGTTAACAGCATAGAGAAGGTCGAACCTACGTTTACTGCCATGTAGTAGATGGTAAAGGCGCTATCGATTTTAGAATCGTCACCTTCGTAAATCTTACGGACTAAGTTACCCGCATTGGGTTTAAATAGGCCGTTACCGACCACAATCACCCCAAGTGCGGAGAACATAAACCAAGTGTTTTCGGTCGGCACTGTCATCAATGCATAACCTACCGACAAAATCCCCGCACCGAGCAGCATAGTGCGTTTGGTGCCGAGAATTTTATCCCCAACCCAACCACCGATGGCTGGTGACACGTAAATCAGCGCCGCACAGGCACTCCAAACTAAGTTTGCACGGGAGTCATCAAAGCCAAGACGCTGCACCATAAAGTACACGATCAGCGCCTGCATGCCGTAATAACCAAAACGTTCCCATAATTCGATAAGTGACACAGTCATAAACGAATGTGTCTTGCTTACCTGATTGGTACCAAGAGTCATAAAGCTTGCTTCCGTTATTGTTGTTTTGTGTTAGAGGCCAAGAGTATAAGGCGATAGTCTGTGCAAACCAATGCCACAACGCTACAGAATAGACTTTGTTACAAATGAAATGGGCATTTTTAATCTGGAATTAATTTTTGTAAAAAAAAGAGTGCTCAACTCGCGGCGCTTATTGTGAGTTGAGTCATGTCAGAGCATGGCGTTTCACGATAAATATCAAACTCTCAGCTAACCGAAATAATTCTACGATTTGCCGAAAAGGAGTCAGTTAAAAGTTTTACTTACGCTTAACAATTCACTATCTTAAAGGCTGGTAATCTCGTGACTGAGTGCTATTTTTTAAACTGAGAAGCAAAAATAAAAATGAACTAGATCAAAATAATTAGGCTCTTGACCTTCTATTTTTTGGAGTTTACTCGATGAAGCATTTGTCCATCAGTACTAAGTTGTTGTGGATCACTTCCGCCTTATTCCTCTCAATTGTCGCCATTCTCTCCATCAGCCTCTGGTGGACCCTTTCGGACCAAAACACCGAGCTGTCTAATCAGGTTCAAGAGACACTACAAACGGAAACCCGTGACAAACTCGAAGCCCGTGCGGGCGAATATGGTGAGATGGTGGCGGGCTTTATCAATGAAGCCTATCGGATCCCGTTTTCCTTTTCCGGCATGTTGGAGAGCACGGCGGAAGATCTGCCATTAAAGCGTGACCGTTTAGAGCTGGCCGTGGCGGCGGTATTAAAGAAAAACAACCAGATATCCTCCATGTATGCGCAGTTTGAGCCTAATGGTTACGACGGGCTCGACAGTGAATTTTTAAATGTTGAGGTTAGCCACAGCGTCGCATCATCGGGGGCATTGGAGGTGTATTACACTCGCAACGATGATGGTACGGTCGAACATCATCAAGTGGATGACTCAGCTGAGAAATATGTCTCGACCTTAAACGAGTTTGGGATCCGTGAAGCCGAATGGTATCTCTGCGCCAAGGAAACCCTAAAACCTTGTTTAATGGAACCTTATCTCTATGAAATCAGCCCTGGTAATACGGCTTTGATGACATCCTTAACCGTCCCAGTGGTGAAACATAAACAGTTCATCGGGGTGGTGGGCGTCGACGTGAACTTGCCCGTGTTTCAAGCGCTGATTGATAAGCTCTCCAAGAGCCTCTATGGCGGTCAAGCTAAAGTGACCCTACTGAGTACCCGTGGTTTAGTGGTCGCCGCGAGCCATTACAGCAAAAAAGCGCGTCCTCTGAGCGAATCTATCGACCCTAAGCTCGCGTCACAGATAGTCGCGTTACATAAAAATGGCGGTTACATGGCAAGCGATGATGAGATTATCGTGGCCTATCCGATAAAAATCCCACTGGCGAAAGCGGAATGGTCATTGGCCATCCAAGTCCCTAAAGCTCAAGCCTTTAAGAGTTCCATTGAGTTGAATGACAAAATGGATGAAATGGCCACATCCCTTGGCAGCATCTTGTTGATGGTCGGTTTAGCCGTGTCTATTCTGGCCGTGGTTACCATCAGCATAGTGATCCGCAGCATTATTGCACCGCTGAGGATGATCCAAGGCCGTGTTGAACACTTGGCCAGTGCCGATGGTGATTTAACCCAATCCATTGTGGTCGATGCCCATGCGGAACTGATTGCACTGGGTAAAGGCTTTAACTCCTTTATCCATAAGTTAAAAGACTTGATCAGTGAGTTAAAAACGCTCGCGGGACGCACCCAGGAGGAAAGTCTCTCTTCGGCGCAAATTGCGGAATTGACTCGCGATAGTGTCCATCGTCAGTATGGCGAAATCGAAAGCGTGGTAACCGCGGTCAATGAGATGAGTGCCACGGCGCTTGAAGTGGCCAAAGCCTCTGAGCAAACGGCTGCGGAAACCGAAGCCATGTCCCGTAATGTACGCCTCAGCGAAGAGAGCCTGACTAAGGCTATGGAATACGTGACCACAATGTCGCAGGAGTCGATGCAGGCGAAAGTGGCCGTGAGCAAAGTGGCTGAAAGTAGCACCAATATCAGCCGTATTCTCGAGGTGATTAGCTCAATTGCCGCGCAAACCAACTTGCTGGCGTTGAACGCTGCAATTGAGGCGGCGCGGGCCGGCGAACAAGGGCGGGGGTTTGCTGTGGTGGCCGATGAGGTGAGGGCGCTTGCCTCTAAAACCCAAAGTTCGACCGATGATATCAGTGTGCTAATCGATGCCTTGCAGCAAGAGGTGAATAGTGCCTCTGGCATTATTGATAAAGGTGCTGAGCGTGCGCAAATGGCCGTGTCGCAAACCGAGCAAGCGCTCACCTCGCTTAACTCTATGGTCAGTCAGATAGAAGAAATCTCTTCTCAGGTGACGCATATTGCCGCCGCAGCGGAGGAACAAAGCGCGGTCACTGAAGAAGTTAACCGTAATATCACCGGCATTTCCGATTCGGCCTCGGAGCTGGCGCGCCTTGCGGGTGAAGCGCAGCAAAGCAGTGTGGTCCTCGCCGAACTGGTGAAACAGCAGCATCAACAATTAGGTAAGTTAAAGACCTAAATCGAGGGGTCTTGCACAGTGTGCGCAAGGAAAAGGTATCAAGGCGCTTAAGTGGACTTCACTCAGCGCCTTTATTTTTAATCTTATTCTAGCAATAGCCTAAAGAGACAAATCGAAATCGCGTTTGAGTTGGTTATCGGAAATGAAGCGTGTGGGGATGAATGAGTATCGACAGATAACAGACACAAAAAAGCCCATTATTAAATGGGCTTTTTTGTTGAATTGGGTGGTGGCCCCTCACGGACTTGAACCGTGGACCTAACGATTATGAGTCGTGTGCTCTAACCAACTGAGCTAAGGGGCCGACTAAAGGCAATCGTCATTACCTAAAGCGAGTGGCAGTATACTAAGCTTGTTTGCGCTTGTCACCCGTGTTTTTTGATGAAATTCACCGAATTGATTCAAGTGGTTATCTGTTAATCAACTGTGGTTTTTGCTTAGGGATTTCATGTCGTCTGAGTGGGGAAGTGATTTTTAACCATTTGATTTTGAAAGAGAGCTTAACAATAGATATTCAGCGGGGATTTTAGGGGATGTTAATGGGGCAATAAAAAGCCCCGCTAGGCGGGGCTTAGAATCGAGGCTTCGGTTGACTATTCGTCTAAGAACGACTTTAAGATTTCCGAACGTGAAGGGTGGCGCAGTTTACGCAGAGCTTTCGCCTCGATTTGACGGATACGCTCACGAGTTACGTCAAATTGTTTACCCACTTCTTCTAACGTGTGGTCGGTATTCATGTCGATACCAAAACGCATACGCAGTACTTTCGCTTCACGGGCCGTTAAGCCTGCTAATACCTCATGGGTGGCGCTCTTCAGGCTTTCGCTGGTGGCGCTGTCCAGTGGTAATTCGAGGGTGGTATCCTCGATAAAATCACCTAAATGCGAATCTTCATCGTCACCGATTGGGGTTTCCATGGAGATAGGTTCTTTAGCGATTTTCAGTACCTTACGGATCTTATCTTCCGGCATCATCATACGCTCTGCCAGTTCTTCAGGAGACGGTTCACGACCCATTTCCTGCAGCATTTGGCGAGAGATACGGTTCAGCTTGTTGATAGTTTCGATCATATGTACTGGAATACGGATCGTACGGGCTTGGTCAGCGATTGAGCGGGTGATTGCCTGACGGATCCACCAAGTCGCATAGGTCGAGAACTTGTAACCACGACGGTATTCGAACTTATCTACAGCCTTCATCAGACCGATGTTACCTTCTTGGATAAGATCCAAGAATTGCAGACCACGGTTGGTGTATTTCTTAGCTATAGAAATTACCAGACGTAAGTTTGCCTCAACCATTTCTTTCTTCGCACGGCGAGCCTTGGCTTCACCGATTGACATACGACGGTTGATATCTTTAATGGCGGCAATCACTAAGCCGGTTTCTTCTTCGATGGCGGCCAGCTTGCTACGGCAACGCTGTACGTCTTCTTCAACCATTCTTAAGCCTTCGGCATAAGGCTTGGTTGAGTTCTTTTCTGCATCGAACCAATCTAAATTGGTTTCGTTACCGGTGAAGAATTTAACGAAGTTCTTCTTCGGCATTTTGGCCTGTTCGACACAGAGCTTCATCAGTAGACGCTCTTGAACGCGCACGCGGTCCATCATAGAGCGCATGCTTTTCACTAAGCGGTCGAATTGCTTAGGTACGAGGCGGAACTCTTTAAAAATCTCGCCGATTTCAAACAGTGCTTGAATCGATTCTGGGTGTTCACGACCTTTGGCATCGATGATTTTAAGCGCGTTTTCGTAGGCGGTTCTTAATTGGCTAAAGCGTTCACGCGCTTCTTCAGGATCGGGACCCTTGTTGCCATCGTCATCACCGTCGCCATCACCGTCTTCATCTTCATCGTCTTCATCGTCATCTTCATCATCGAGATCTTCTTCCGATAATTCAGAACCGATATGAGTCGCTGTTGGACCTAAGTCTTCTTCGTCCGGGTTAACAAATCCAGAGATAATATCAGACAGGCGCAGTTCGTCGGCTTCGTACTGGTCGTACTGCTCAAGGATCATGGCGATCGCTTGTGGGTATTCGGCGACAGAGCTTTGAACTGTGTTGATGCCTTCTTCGATGCGTTTGGCGATAACGATTTCGCCTTCACGGGTCAGCAGTTCAACGGTACCCATTTCGCGCATGTACATACGCACTGGGTCTGTAGTGCGGCCTAGCTCACTTTCTACTGTGGCAAGGGCGGCTGCGGCTTCTTCCGCTGCATCTTCGTCTGTGTTGTCTTCCGACATCATCATGTCATCGGCATCTGGTGCTTCTTCGAACACCCGAATACCCATGTCATTTATCATCTGGATAATATCTTCGATCTGGTCAGAATCGACCATGTCTGCAGGTAAGTGATCGTTCACTTCTGCATAGGTTAAGTAACCTTGCTCTTTACCTTTGGCAAGCAACAGCTTGAGTTGCGACTGCGGAGTATGATCCATAGATATCATCCAAGTTGGGAAACTGTTACAACGACGGACAGTTAGCTTGTGCTAAGTGCCGCGCAAATCGTCAATTATAGCCATGTGCACTTACCTGTGCTAGTCACTGGGATACTGATTGAGGACATTTTTGCCTCAGTTTAGTCCTTTCATGACTGAGATCAGCTTCTGCAGCTGGATCTTCTCTTCCTTAGTATGGGTCTGTTTTAGACTCAATTCCTGATATCGTTGTTCAATATATTGATTGTTCAACCAAACCAGGGTCTGTTTAAACTTTTCGAGCAGGTTTTCATCCGCCACTTGATGGTCCCATTGGGCTAATTTATGCAGCGTCCCGCTGTGGGGGCTGTCTCTGAATTGCTCAAGTAGTTGTGCGCTGTTTAACCTATGCTCTCGTGTTAATTCCAACAGCAATGGCAGCAAGTCGATGCCTGGCATTTGCAGATGGTTTAATGCCGGTTGTGGGGATAATCCCACTCCCAGCTCGGGATGCTGCACTAACAAGGCGATGGCAAGTCGCAATGGTGTACCGCGTCCTTTGAGTCCTGTTGATACTGCGGGCTTAGTTTGTTTGACACTAAAACCCAGTTTTTTCTTCATATCGTCTGAGCTGTTCATGCCTAACTTGTGAGCTAAGTTCTCAAGTAGCAGGTTTTGCAGCACAGTATCTTGAATTTTTTCAATTAGGCCAAAGGCTTGTTTGGCTAAGTTACCTTTATCGGTACCAAATTTCGTCGCTAATGTATCAAACAAAAATTCGGGCAGCGTGATGGCACTTTCCATCATTTGCTCGAATGCGTCCTTACCAATCTTACGAACCATTGAATCCGGATCTTCTGATTGAGGTAAAAACATAAAACGCACTTTGTCCCCAGGTTTGAGTAGGGGTAAAGCGGTTTCGAAGGCGCGCCAAGCGGCCTCATTACCGGCTCTATCGCCGTCATAACAACAAATCACTTCCTTGGCACTACGTAGCAACAACTGGAATTGTTCGGCCGTCGTCGAGGTGCCTAGTGAGGCAACCGCGTAATCCACTCCATATTGGGCGAGGGCGACCACGTCCATATAGCCTTCGACAATCAGTACCTTATCGGGATCGCGATGACGTTGTTTTAGCTCGTATAGGCCGTAGAGTTCATTGCCCTTATGAAATATGGGCGTTTCTGGCGAATTCAAGTACTTGGGGGTGCCATCTCCCAATACTCTGCCACCAAATCCAATCACACGACCACGGCGGTCGCGAATAGGAAACATCAGGCGGTCACGGAATCTGTCGTATCTTTTACCGCTGTCATTGCTGATCAGCATGCCTGCGGTCAGGAGTTTATCCTGTGCATCTTGACTGTGTCGGTAGCGGCTTAATAAACCATCCCAACCGTCGGGCGCAAAACCAATCCCAAAATGCTCAACAATATCATCGGATAATCCGCGATAGGCGAGGTAGTCGATGACTTTTTGTTTATCTTGGTGTTGTCTTAACTGAGTTTGAAAAAAGCGGCTCGCTTCTTCCATTAATTGGTATAGATCACGGCTTAGGCCATCGTCTTGGCGTTTACCCGTGCCTTGTTCCCTTGGGACTTCTAAGCCCAGTTGTCCGGCAAGATCTTCGATGGCATCGACAAAGTCGAGTCTGTCGTACTCCATCACAAAATCGATGGCGTTGCCGTGGGCACCGCAGCCAAAACAATGATAAAACTGTTTATCGCGGCTAACGGTAAACGAAGGTGATTTTTCGCTATGAAAAGGACAACAGGCCGAGTAGTTTTTACCCGCCTTTTTCAAGGGCACCTTGCGGTCGATAAGTTCGACAATGTCGGTGCGAGCGATTAGCTCATTGATAAAATCACGAGGTATTGCCATTGAGTGCTTAAAATCTCGCCTTGCGCGAATTTAAACAAACAAGCCGCGCATAGGCACGGCTTGTTCATACATTGAAACGCTAATTATTGCAATTTTGCACGGATCATAGCGCCGATAGCGCCCATGTCTGCACGTCCTTGAACTTTAGGTTTTAATGCTCCCATTACTTTGCCCATATCCGCCATGGAGGATGCGCCTATTTCAGCAATAGCGGCATCGATGAACGCGGCAATTTCCGCCTCAGAGAGGGGAGTTGGCAGGAAAGTTTCAATAACTTGAATCTCTTCTGCTTCTGCTGCGGCCAGCTCGCTACGACCCGCTGCTTCATATTGAGCAATCGAATCGCGACGTTGTTTCACCATTTTGGTTAAGACAGCTATAACCTGCTCATCATTCAGAGTTTCGCGGGTATCCACTTCAATCTGTTTGATGGCTGCAAGTGCCATACGAATAGTGCTCAATCTCGCCTTCTCTTTGGCGATCATGGCCTGTTTCATATGGTCTTTTAGCTGATCAATTAGGCTCATAAGAGATTAGTATAAACGTACGCGACGTGCGTTTTCGCGAGAAAGCTTTTTAGCTAAACGTTTAACTGCAGCTGCTTTAGCGCGCTTACGTGCAGTAGTTGGCTTCTCGTAGAATTCACGAGCACGCACGTCAGCTAAAATACCAGCTTTTTCACAAGAGCGCTTGAAACGACGCAGAGCTACGTCGAATGGTTCGTTTTCACGTACTTTAATAATTGGCATACGCCATCACCCCTTAGGTGTAGGTTGTGTGGTTCAATTGCTTGAACCAAGTGTATTTAAAATGGTGCGGAATTTTATACCGAGACAACTAGGCTTGTAAAGCCCTAATCCTTTGTGGCGGGTTTGGCTAGGGGAATATGATGATCGGTGACTGGAGTAATTGTCATCATACAGGTAGAATTAGCACCCTTTGGTAATTTGGATATGAGGCACCATGCGGGTTCTAGGTATTGAGACATCTTGTGACGAGACAGGTATTGCCGTCTATGACGATAAGCTAGGGTTACTTTCCCATGCTTTATATAGTCAGGTTAAGTTGCATGCGGATTATGGTGGGGTTGTGCCTGAACTGGCTTCCCGCGACCATGTGCGCAAAATTGTCCCGCTGATCCGCCAAGCGTTGAAAAACGCCAATACCGAAATTGCCGATTTAGATGGTATTGCCTACACCAAAGGCCCTGGCCTTATCGGTGCTTTATTAGTGGGCGCTTGTGTTGGTCGCTCACTTGCCTTTGCTTGGAACAAACCCGCCATCGGTGTGCATCATATGGAAGGGCATCTGTTGGCGCCAATGCTGGAAGACGATGCGCCTGAGTTTCCCTTTGTGGCACTGTTAGTGTCTGGTGGCCACTCTATGCTAGTAAAGGTTGATGGTATCGGCCTTTATGAAGTCTTAGGTGAGTCGGTGGATGATGCCGCCGGTGAAGCCTTCGATAAAACGGCTAAGTTGATGGGGCTGGATTATCCCGGCGGTCCACGGCTTGCAAAACTTGCCGCCAAAGGTGAGCCAGCAGGTTATCAATTTCCGCGCCCAATGACCGACAGACCCGGTCTCGATTTTAGCTTCTCAGGCCTGAAAACCTTCACCGCCAATACCATTGCCGCCGAGCCCGATGATGAGCAAACCCGAGCGAACATCGCCCGCGCCTTTGAAGAAGCGGTCGTTGATACGCTCGCGATTAAATGTCGCCGCGCGTTAAAACAAACTGGCTATAACCGTTTAGTGATCGCGGGTGGCGTGAGTGCCAACACGCGCCTACGGGAAACCTTGGCCGAGATGATGACCTCTATCGGTGGCCGAGTTTATTATCCACGTGGTGAGTTTTGTACTGACAACGGCGCTATGATTGCCTTTGCAGGCCTGCAGCGTTTGAAGGCGGGGCAACAGGAAGACTTAGCGGTCAAAGGTCAACCGAGATGGCCGCTCGATACCTTACCGCCAGTTGCGTAAGTTATCGCGAGCCAAATAAGAACAATAAAAAACAGCGCATCATGCGCTGTTTTTTATTGTTCTCTTGGATTGGTCACTATGGTGTTGCGTGACTAAGGTGTTTTAGGACGCTTTTTACGTGACACTTTAGACTCTTCACCTTTCAGCAGCCGCTGAATATTTTCTTTATGGCGGATGATAATCAGCGTTGAGAGCATAGCGACGGGAATCGTAAATCTGTCATCTAGCCACCAAGTATAAAGTGGTGCCAGTAGGGCGGTAATAATCGCAGCGAGGGAAGAGTAGCGACTGATCAGGACTAAGACAACCCAAGAAGCCATCAAGCAGATGGCCAAGTCATCGCCAATCGGCGCCATGGCACCAAAAGCCGTCGCCACGCCTTTGCCACCTTTAAAACCAAAAAATATCGGATAAATGTGCCCAAGACAGGCGGCGATGGCGATCAGGCCGAGGGATATGGCGTCAATTCCCATTAAATAGGCAAGATAAGTGGGTAAGGCGCCCTTAAGCATATCGAAAAATAACACCATGGCAGCCGAGCTTGCGCCGCCAATGCGCAGCACGTTGGTGGCTCCGGGGTTACCAGAGCCTTGCAATCTTGGGTCGGGTAGGCCTCTCATCCTACACACTAGCACAGCACTTGAGACAGAACCGGCTAAATAGGCGGCCACAATCATCAAAAGTGTCAGTGTTAATTGACTCACATTGGTTTCCTTACACGTCTTAAGGTATTATCGCGCCACAATTAAACAGCCTCTTGGCAAGCATTCAGTCATAAGCGATAGCGATAACGCGACTTATCAAGTTGCGATAGTTTCTGAACGAACAAATCCATTTGGGCGTTATCCTACTTCGGATTGGTCCGAGTAGAAAGTAAATTAGTCGTTCCATCGAACGGCGGATTATACAGACTCTATCGCGTTTAGCTTATCAGACCTCATTGGCATGAGTTAGTAGGAATTAGTATGGATAAAGTGCTTATTCGACAATTACGTATTGATACTGTGATTGGCGTCTATGAATGGGAAAAGAAAATCCAGCAGAGCCTGTTTTTGGATCTCGACATGGCTTGGGACAATAAGGCCGCTGCGGCAACCGACGACTATCAATACGCACTCTGCTATGAAACGGTGTCGAACCGCCTGACTCAGCTCGTCACCGAACAGCCTATCGAGTTAATCGAAACCGTGGCTGAACAAGTGGCCGAATGTGTGCTCAACGAGTTTAAGGTCAATTGGGTGAAAGTCGTGGTGATGAAACCCGGCGCTGTGCCTTCGGCCTCTGCCGTTGGGGTTGAGATTGAACGCTCACGCTAGTCGTTACTCTAGATTCGGGTTTTAGCTTAGTTAGGCGGACGGTTCGGACATTGGTATGGCACTTATATACATTAGTTTAGGCAGTAATATAGAACCTTCTCGCTATCTGAAGGCGGGCTTGCAGTCATTACGAGAGTACTTTGGTCCACTGCAGCTTTCCTCTATGTATGAGAGTGAAGCCGTAGGGTTTGATGGCACTAACTTTTTAAATATGGTGGCCTGTGCACAAACGAGCCTGAATATTGCTGAGGTAGTTGCGCAGTTTAAGCAAATCGAGCAAAATCACGGCCGGTTGGTGGGGGCCAAAAAGTTTAGTCCAAGAACCTTAGATATTGACCTATTGCTTTACGATGATGTCGTTTGTCAGACCCCTGTGGTACTGCCCCGCGCCGAAATTGTTACTAATGCTTTTGTGCTTTGGCCTTTAGCGGAAATCGCCCCCGATTTGGTTCACCCATTGCAGCAGAAAACCTATGCCGTAATGTGGGATGAATATGATAAAGCGTCGCAAAAGCTATGGCCGGTAGCCTTTGAATGGCCTCATGGCTCACTTTTTAATTGATTGATAGGATTGTCATGGATACGTTTCAGGTAATTATTTTAGCGTTAATTCAAGGATTAACAGAGTTCCTCCCCATTTCTAGTTCGGCGCACCTTATCCTACCCGCACAGCTTTTAGGCTGGGAAGACCAAGGCTTATCCTTCGACGTTGCCGTGAACACGGGCTCATTATTCGCCGTGGTGATTTATTTTCGCAATGAACTCTGGGCCATGTTCAAGGCTTGGATTGCCAGCATGGTGAAAGGTCAGCATTCCGATGACAGTAAGTTAGCCTGGTGGATCATTCTTGCCACTTTACCCGCAGTGTTTTTTGGCTTTATGGCCAAAGACTTTATCGAAACCCATCTGCGCAGCGCCGGTGTGATCGCCGTGACGACTGTGGTCTTTGGTTTGCTGCTCTGGTGGGCGGATAAGATGTCACGCCGTGACTTAACGGTTTATCAAACGGGTTGGCGCAAGGCGTTATTAATTGGTTTTGCTCAGGCGCTCGCATTAATCCCTGGTACTTCACGCTCGGGCGCGACGATGACGGCCGCGCTGATGTTAGGCCTTAGCCGCGATGCCGCAGCGCGTTTCTCGTTCTTGATGTCTGTGCCTGTCAGTCTGGGCGCGGCTATTCTAGTGGGTAAAGATTTGGCTGAAAGCCCGCTTCCCATTGATTATCAAGCACTGACACTCGGCACTGTGATTTCATTTGTAGCCGCTTATCTGTGTATTCACTATTTCTTAAAAATTATCAGCCGTATGGGTATGACGCCATTTGTGATTTACCGCCTCATCCTCGGTGCTGTGTTATGTGGATTTATCTTCCTATAATACAGGGGCGCCATGGCTAAAAAAATCGGGTCTAATACCCGATTTTTGTGTTTTTAGGCGCGGATATTCGTTAACGGAGTAAGTTATGGGCCTTCAATTTCAATGTCCTACCTGTGGTTCGGCACTGATGCAGCATCAGGCATCCCAAGGTTTTTACTGTGCGAACAAGCACCATTTTGATAAAAGCGAAGCGGGTTATTGGATTTTTACTAAACCGGCACGGCAAAAGCCAACTGGCGACTCTCGTCAGCAAGTGCGGGCAAAGCGCTTCTTGCTTGAGTCGGGGATTTTTTCACCTTTAGTTGAAAAAATGGCGGCGATCATCGCCCCTCATCTGAAAGCGGATGATTGCCTATTGGACTATGAGTGCGCTGACGGCTTCTATTTGCGAGCTTTAGCTTCTGTACTACCTAAACTCACAAACGAGCTAAACGTCCAGTTCAGTGGCGTAGCGGACGCAGAAAATACTATTTTTGCTGCGGCCAAAGCGCAAACCCCTGCCGCGCTGTGCTTAAGCACCTCAAAAGTGCTGCCTTTTGCCGACAATTGCATTGACCTTATTACCGTGGTCGATAAGCCGTTGAAGGGGAAGGAATGCGTTCGAGTCCTTAAAGATCAGGGCTTGATGTTACAGGTGATCCCGGGTGCGCGGCATTTGTGGCAAATCAGGGAGTGTATTTATCCGGAACTGACTGAAAAAACGCCCCAAATTAACTTACCTTCGGGTTTAATTGTCAAAGAACAGCAGCAATTGCAATTTAGTTTGTCCGTTACGGGTGAACAAGCGCTGGTCTTGCTGGATATGACCCCCTTTGCGTGGCGAGCTTCTGAACAAGTTAAACACCTTATTCGGACGAAAGCCTTCGATACGCTGGAAATTGATTTTGTTTTGGTCTTAGCGCAAAAGTCTTTAATTGAGTCCTAATAGGCCAAAATACATAATTGAATAGGATGTTTTTTAATCTATTCATTGGCTTAGTGAATGCGTTTCTGGGGGCTTGAATAGGGTGAATTGCGCAAGTCTATGATACTAATCGAGCTTTTTATGTTGTTTTAATGTAAATGCGAAACGGCGTCCCTTAAACTTTATCTTTATTACACTTTTGTCTCTCACAATTATTACCAGTTTATTGCCTTTGTTTCCCTAATGGCCTCAGTTTGTCGCGTTGCAGTTTCTTTAAAATGCCGACGATAACACTGGGGCAAAAATAAAGTTTTAAGCAAAAAGATTCGTGGAGATTAAGAAAACTTAAAATCTCAGTTTATGGATGAGATTAAAAATCAAATCCACTTAAACAAATGAGCGATGAACTTCGGTTTTGGACTGGCATTGCCGTTAAGCCAAATGAGTTTTAAAGATATGATGAGTGTAAAGGGCTAAAGAGCCGAGAAAGTGTAGGTTTAAATTGGAGATGACTTTTAAAGATAAGATGGGTGCTTGGATTAACTAAGGCCATAAAAAAAGGCTTGGATGGATGTGCTATTCGCTTTCATCTCTCTCAAGCCTTTTATGCCAACCTGCTGAATTACAGGTTAATTACTTATCATTACTTCTTGTAACGAGAAGCAACGTTGTCTAGACGGTCGTTAGCGCGCTTAGCTTCTGCTTGTGCGTCCATAGCTGCTGCTTTAGCATCTTTAACGTCTGCAGACAGTTTGCTTTGCTCTGATTTCAGAGAGCTAACATCAGCTGACAATTGATCAACTTTGTTGCCCAGAGTTGCAACGCTTTCTTCCAGAGCAGTAGTGTTTGCACAACCACCTAGTAGGGCAGTCATTGCTAAACCAGCAATCATCAGTACTTTTTTGTTCATTGTAAAAAATCCCTTAAAATAGGTTGGATTTGAATGTTTCGTCACTTTGGAATCGAAACTGCCTAATTATGACATAGCTATTTTAATTTGCTACGAATATTAATGCGTTTAACCACTATAGACATATAAATTTTTTTTAAAAGCGTTTTTTCGCGGTTATATCGGCCTTTTTCATCGAAAAATGGCACTGTATTTACCAGAAAGTGTGGTCGCATTTACAAAAATATTACAATTTTATGGCGTTTGTTTGGCTTGGGATTGCTGCCAGTTGAGTTTCACTTGCTCAACGACCTCTATCCGCTTCGAATTGAGCGCCTGTTTTATCTGTGCACCTTGAAAACCTGCCGCAATAATTGCTTTCACATCGACCGTATTGGCGGCTAAAAAACAAGCAGAAAGATAATCGCCTTGTGGATAGGCGTGATGCTCGAATCCGGTACGGCCACGCATATCGGCTATGCAGGCTAATAGAAGTTGCTCCAGCCGTTCTGGTTTACGCCAAAAATCGGCTTTATCGAAGAGTTTGATGATGGTTTCGCTTCTTAACTCAAAAGCTTGGTGCACATTCTGATGTTGGTCGCTCACCAACAGCGCTAGATCGCGATACTCGTTGGGGATCCGCAAGCGTTCACACAGACTTTTAATGACGGGTAAGCCCTTTTGTCCATGACCATGGTGTTTAGGCCAATGCTCTTTAGGGCTTAATGCTTTACCCAAGTCATGCACTAGGGCGGCAAAACGCACGGCTTTTTCCTCTGTCAGAGCGGTGGCTTGAGCTAACACCAACATAGTGTGCAAACCTGTGTCTATCTCCGGGTGCCATTTTTCTGGTTGTGGCACACCAAAAAGCGCCTCAATCTCAGGGAAAAGAATATTCAAGGCGCCACATTGGCGTAGCACCTCGAAAAAGACTTCTGGGTGAGGGCTGCCAAGACTCTTATCGACTTCTTGCCAGACGCGCTCTGGGGTAAGGGCGGTTAACTCCTCGGCTTGGCTCATGTGCTGCATTAACGCCATGGTTTCAGCGGCAATCTCGAAACCTAAGTCATGAAAACGTGCGGCAAAGCGGGCAACCCTTAATACTCGCAGCGGATCTTCGGCAAAGGCGGCCGACACATGTCGCAGCTTACGCGCGTTGATATCGGCGATGCCATGGTAAGGATCGTACAAGTTACCCGCCTCATCTTGGGCGATGGCATTAATGGTTAAATCGCGTCTCAGCAGGTCTTGCTCTAGGGTGACATCCGGACTGGCGTAACAGCTGAAGCCGCCATAGCCGAGGCCGATTTTGCGCTCTGTGCGTGCTAATGCATATTCTTGTTGGGTTTTAGGGTGCAAAAAGACCGGGAAGTCTTTACCCACCTGGCGATAGCCTAACTGCTGCATTTGCTCCGGAGTCGCGCCGACAACCATAAAATCTTTATCTTTTATAGGGAGATTGAGCAGGCTGTCTCGTACAGCTCCGCCCACTAAATAAATTTTCACAGGAATATTTTAGCTAATGTGTCATAAATCTAGCTTAACATGATGAAGCGATAGCGAGTCGAATTTGGATGCAGATATTTATTGGGATGTCACATCCATGTTGCGGATGTTTTGACAATATCATTGGGACGTTTTAACGTGGGGCGTTATTTTTAGCTTAGGATGATTGGTGGTATGTACAAGGCCTTTTATGGACTCAGTGATAACCCTTTTTCGATTGCACCCAATCCCCATTATTTATTTTTGAGTGACAGGCACAGAGAGGCCTTAGCCCATTTGACCTATGGACTGGGTGAAACTGGGGGCTTTGTGTTGTTGACGGGGGAGGTCGGCACGGGGAAGACGACAGTATCTCGTTGTTTACTTGGGCAATTGCCTGATAATACCGACACTGCATTTATTTTAAATCCTTCGCTGACGGAGCTGGAGTTACTCGCCACGCTCTGTGATGAATTGAAGATTAGCTATGGTGAAAACCCAACCCTAAAACAACTCACTGACCATCTGAGTCGTTTTTTACTGGCTAATCATGAGAAAGGCCGTAATACCGTACTCATCATCGATGAGGCGCAGCATCTGCGTGCCGAAGTATTAGAGCAATTAAGGCTGCTCACCAATCTTGAGACCGACACCAAAAAACTGCTGCAGGTGATCTTAATTGGTCAGCCAGAGCTGCAATTGCTGCTCAAACGGCAAGAGCTTAGACAGTTAGCCCAGCGTATTACTGCCCGTTATCATCTATTGCCTCTGAATGAAGATGAAATCGCACTCTATGTGTTGCACCGTTTACAGGTGGCAGGTCGTTTCGAACCGCTTTTTACTCGTAAAGCAATTAAAGTGCTGCACAAATACAGTGGCGGCATTCCGCGGTTAATTAACTTGCTGTGCGAACGTGCTTTGATGGCGGGTTACGCACAATCTAAGGTGCCAATCGATCACCATATGGTGAGACAAGCGGCGGCTGAAGTATTAGGCGAAGAAGAACCACAGCAAAATAAATTCTTGTGGCCTAGTGCTATTGCGGCGGCATTGGTTGTGGCTTTCGGCGTGTCTTATTGGTTATTTACCGAAAGTCCAGCGGTTGCCAATGTGGCCAATTCGCCTGTGACACAATCGAGCCAAACGACACCTGCAGTGACTCAAGCATCGACTCAAGCTAATAGTATTCAGCCGGAGCAAGCACGGGCTTCGATGCCTAGTGCGCCAGTGGCTAGTGAGCCGCAAACGCTTGCGGCGCCGGATCCGAGTGTGCGGGTGTTGCAGGAGGCCATCAAACAAAGTCGCAGTATCGATACCGCCTTTGCAGGCCTCTTTAATGTGTGGGGTAAGGTCCCCTTTAAAGGCTTAACCGCGTGCCAGTCGGCGCTGGAGCAGGGGCTTTCCTGCTATCAACAGCAGGGCAATTGGATGTCTCTCACACGGCTCAATTATCCCGCGGTTGTGTATTTAGTGGATGATAATCAACAAGATTTTTATGGCGCTGTGATAGCCGTTGATGCTGATCAGCTATTGATGCAGTTAGGCGAGCAGCAGCTTTGGGTCGATAGAGCCTGGTTCAATCAACATTTTAGTGGCACCTTTGAAATTCTCTGGCAGGCGCCTAACTTGCCTATGCTGGAAATCAGTCAGAAGTCGAGTCCTGGGCAATTACAATGGCTTGAAAACGCCCTTGCCCATGTGGCTAACCGACCTTCGCGCCGGGTGTCTCAATTCGATCTGAAATTAGAGAACGATCTGAAAGCTTTCCAAAGCCAACATAGTTTAAAGGCCGACGGGATTGCAGGTAATCAAACCTTAGTGAGACTAAATTTGTATTTAAGTGATCAGGGACCGCGCCTCACCGATAAGGGAGCGCAGAGTTAATGTCCATTTTACTCGATGCGGTAACCCGTAATAAGCAGCAACAAACTTCACCCTTACCCGATGCGGTATTAACGCCGAGGGCAAGTTATCCTTCGGCGCGTAAATCTGCATTCCCCGTGGCAAAATTATCCTTACTCGCCGTCGCGGTGGCGCTGGGTGTGGGTGTGGCGTGGGGTGTGGCGAATTGGCAACAGCAAAATGCGATGTCGATAGTAAATGCGGCGCCTAGCACTATCAATTCAAGCAAGGCTGATACAAAGGCTGAATACACACCACAGACAGCCTCTACTGTGCAGCCATCTGCCGAAGGTGTTCGCGCCTCATCAGGTGCAGTTACTCGCGCTGCGTTGCAAACAGGTGTATCAGAGCAAACCTCAGCAGAATCGTCAGGGTTTCGATTAGCGGGCAAAGTGGCACTGCCGAGGGAGCAGGTATTAAATGAGGCGCCTGCAAACGTGCAGCCTTATCAGAACCCCAACATGAGTTCGACTCTATCTACCACGGCATCCGCTTCTGCGAGTGCAGATCCTAGCTACGATGACTATCTGGCGACGTCTGCCGCCTTAGCTGAAACGACTCGAACGCAGCAACCCTCAGTTGAAGACGTTGCGCCACAGGATACGGGCGAGTCAGAGCCTATTATGTTGGGTGCTAATGCGAATCGTCAGGGCTTAGCGACACTCGAGGCTCTGCGTGAGCAAGTGAATGCCGCGGCGGCCGATGTGGGCTTAGAGACGGCGCAGAGCCGCAAAGAGGATGAGTTAGTCGCGAATTTTCAGGATGCGCTCAAGGATGTGGAATATGTAAAGACGCCGGTAACTGAGCCCAAGCTTGATCCTATTCCTAAGGTCGAAAACGACGATATTCCTAAATATGGGCAACTGCCTGCAGGGTTACAACTCCAAGTACCTGAATTTAATATTGTTGCCCACGTTTATTCGACGGATGCGAGTCAGCGTTGGTTGAATGTCGATGGCGCCGAGTTACAGGAAGGCGACCAGATTGGAGGCAAGTTAAAGATTATTGCGATTCGCCCACGGGATGTGGTGCTCGAAATTCAAGGTACGCAGTTTAGGGTGCCCGCCATTTAACTGTGCTATTACAAACAAAAAGGCGCCGATGGGCGCCTTTTTTATCGCTTAAAATCAAAGATTAAGCGAAGAAGTTGTACGCCAGGAATAAGGTCAGGGCGTAACCAATGCTGTAGCACAGGAACAGGGCTGGCACATATTTTAGATAGCTTACGAAAGTCAGTTCTTTTACTTTGCTCATGGCGACGATACCCGCAGCCGAACCAATCACTAACAATGAACCACCCACGCCCACACTGTAGGTTAACCCTAACCATTCTGGGGTGTTGAGTACTGGCTCTGCTTTAAGCAGCGCAGCCGTCAATGGCACGTTATCAATCAGGGCTGAACCCATACCAGTAACGAAGTTAGAGATGTTTGGATTAAACAGGCTGTAAGCTTCGGTCAGCATATCTAAGGTGCCGATTTCTTTAAGCATACCAACCAGCAGTAAAATTCCTAAGAAGAACAACAGGGTGTCGTATTCGACTTGGCGAATATATTCGAGGATCTTGATTTCTTCTTTATCACTGCGGGTCGTGTGGCCGATAAGGAACATAATCGACAGACCGGTTAAGAAGGTCAGTACTGGTGGAATACCAAATAGAATGTTCAGCAGCATGGTCATCAGAATCGTGCAGAAGAACACTAAGGCAATTAGCAGATCCACGGTTTGATAGCTGTGCTTAATCGGGGTGGTGGTCACCACGCCTTCAGCCTTCAATGAGAACAACGTCGCCAGTAAAATCACACTCACGGCAGATGGGATAAACAGCATCAACAGTTCGGAGATGTGTACGTGGCCGCCTAAGAAGATCATTAAAGTGGTGACGTCACCGGTGATCAGGGCGACACCGCCAGAGTTCACGGCGAAAATAATCAACACTGCCATTCTACGGCGCATTTGCTTTTCGAGCTTAAAGGTCGTTAACAAGCCTAAAGACACTAAGGTCGCGGTGACGTTATCACAGAAAGCCGACAGGATAAGCGCGAATAAGGCCACTTGGATCATTAACAAACGCACAGAAACCTTCTGCGGGAACAGCTTCTGCACCATAATTTGGATCATACCTTTGGCGTTTAGATAGGCCACAAAGGTCATTGTCGACATCAAAAACAGCCACAGGGTGGCAATTTCGAGCAAGTTTTCATTGAGTTGATGGGCAACCAATTTCTCATGGTTGGCGTCTCCGGCAGCCATAAACAGTGCTACCCAAGAAATACAGCCAAAGAATAAGGTGGTTTTTGCTTTATTAAGGTGGGTGACTTCTTCGAAAATAATACTGAGCAATGCGAGCACCGCCAGTATGATCAGAAAGGTATATAACATAACTGCAATTCCAACTGCTGTTTTAATGTCGTGGCAAGCCAAAGGCGAGCTATTGAGTGGCATTATCAAGGCTAAATTAAGCTTGCCGTGTTAATGCGTGCGGATCAGAACATAATGGGGTGAATAACGCAACTGTTAGCTGTAACTCGGATTTGCGTCATTTTGTGATATTGGTCTCAGTGAAAACGATTGTTTTTTAGCGTTAAACACTGTTTTATTTTTAATGAGCAGTTAATTATCTTGTTTGGTAGAGATTGCCGGAGGACTGTAAAGTAAGATCTACGATTAAAGTCTAAGCAGTTATTTTGCCGATCCCGCAATTAATTTTTCTTTATGAAGCAAATATTGCGTGAAAATGCAGTCACAGAGGTGAAGGATCGGATTTTGTGCTGTTTACGGTGCTGAGTGCGGAATTCTTTAGTTGTGTCACAAAAATGACCAGGTCAAAATATTGACTGGACAGAAAGCGAGCTGTATCTTGTGCCACTTTAGTAGTTAAGACACTGGATGTTGTATCTTAAGGATAACGCAAAATGACATTTGTGCTCCGTAGTCTGATGTTATTAGGCTCTTTAGTATGGTTAACATATAGTGGCAAGCAGCTGATCGCATTGGGAATATTACATAATCCTAGCCTGATGGTTGACCATATCACTTTGACCTTACAGGTCCTCGTTGCGGCGGTTGTATTTAAATCAGCTTTAGGTTCGAAACGTTCCGATAGCTATTGATGGGGCCAAGGCTCATGCAATAGCCGACGCAACCGCCAAGCAATAAAAAAGGGACGCAAATGCGTCCCTTAGTGTTTTAAGCTCTCGCTTACATTGCCGCTTTCATACGAGCTAATACGCGGTCTGCCGCTTCTAGCGTGAGGCGCAGTTCTTCTTCGCCATGGGCCATCGACAGGAAGCCTGCTTCATAGGCACTCGGTGCTAAGTAAACACCTTCATCTAACATGCCGTGATAGAAAGTGCGGAAGTGTTCGATATTGCACTTAGTCACTTGGTCGAAGCGCGTGATCTGCTCTTGCTCGGTAAAGAAGAAGCCAAACATGCCACCGACATAGTTGATGGCCATTGGGATGCCGTGTTTGTCGGCCGCCGCTTTAAAGCCTTCGGCGATACGTTTGGTTTTCGCGCTCAGCGCTTCGTATAAACCTTCTTCACACAGGGCTTCCATTTGCGCTAGACCTGCTGACATTGCAATTGGGTTACCTGACAGGGTACCCGCTTGGTACACAGGACCTGTCGGAGCGATAAACTGCATCACTTCTTTACGGCCACCAAATGCACCCACAGGCATGCCGCCGCCAATCACTTTACCCAGTGTGGTTAAGTCAGGAGTAACGCCATAGTGGCCTTGTGCACCGCTTCGAGATACACGGAAACCAGTCATCACTTCGTCGATGATAAGCAACGCACCGAACTCATCACACATAGTGCGCAGACCTTCGAGGAAGCCTGGAATAGGTGGGATACAGTTCATGTTGCCTGCCACAGGCTCGATGATGATACATGCAATCTCAGTTGGATATTGCTCGAACAGCGTACGAACAGAATCGAGATCGTTATACACCGCAGTTAAGGTGTGCTTAGCGAAATCTTCAGGAATACCTGGAGAGCTTGGTTGACCTAAAGTTAGAGCACCAGAACCTGCCTTAACCAATAGGCAGTCAGCGTGGCCATGGTAGCAGCCTTCAAACTTTAAGATCTTGTCACGATTGGTAAAACCGCGCGCTAAGCGAATCGCACTCATGGTGGCTTCTGTGCCTGAGCTCACCATACGCACTTGCTCAATAGAAGGCACCATGGCGATGACTTTCTCGGCCATTTGCACTTCAAGTTCGGTTGGCGCGCCAAAAGACAGACCATTGTGCACCGCAGCTAATACGGCTTCACGGATCTTTGGATGGTTGTGGCCGAGGATCATCGGGCCCCAAGAGCCAACATAGTCGATATAAGCTTTACCATCGGCATCGTAAATATAAGCGCCATCGGCTTTTTCAATAAACAGCGGCGAACCACCTACACCGTTAAATGCACGAACCGGAGAGTTAACACCGCCGGGGATGGTTTTTTTAGCCTGTTCAAATAGCGCTTCGGAACGGGTCATGTTAAGTCCTTAAAGTAAGTAGCCGATTAGCGATCGGCTTTACGTGAATACCAATTAACGGGACACTCATATTTTTCGAGTTGCGAGTCAACCCCGAGTGTCAATGCAAACAGTGCCATACGAATTAGCAGTCCATTGTCCGCCTGTCTGAAGATAGCGAGATTAGGATGGCTGTTCAAATCATTATCTAACTCATTAGCTTGCGCACGCGAATCCCGTGGCAGCGGGTGCATGATCACAGTGTTAGATTTGCAATGTTGGGTATAAATACTGCGATTCAAACGGAATTTGCCGCGGTATTTGTTCGCTTCTTCCTGGGATGGGAAGCGCTCTTCTTGAATGCGGGTCAGATAAAGAATGTCGGCTTTATCTAAGTGGCCTTCAAGCTGGTCCGTTATTTTGATGCTATGGCCAGCATTTTCAATGTCGGAGATCACATAGTCAGGCATTGCTAATTCAGCTGGCGAAATCAGTGTGAAGCTGATGTTCTTGTACATGCACAGCAGGCGCGACAGAGAATGAACGGTACGACCAAATTTTAAGTCACCGACCATGGCGATATGCATGCCATCGATACCGCGGCCAGCATGGCCTAACTCTTTTTGAATGGTGAACAAATCGAGCAGGGCTTGAGTCGGGTGCTCGTTCGAACCATCACCACCGTTGATCACCGGAACGCGGCTACCTTCTGCAAACTCTTTCACCGAATAAGAGTCTGGGTGGCGCATCGCAATCACATCGGAATAGGTCGAGAGTACACGTGCGGTATCGTACAGTGACTCGCCCTTAGATAAGGACGAAGAGGCCATGCCTGTGGTTTCACGCACATGGCCGCCGAGTAAGTTAAAGGCACAGCCAAAACTCACGCGGGTACGGGTACTAGGCTCGAAAAACAGGTTACCTAAAATGGCGCCTTCGAGCACCTTAGTGCGCTTCTCACGAAGTGCATAGGGCATCATACGATTGGCAACATTAAAAATAGTTTGGATTGAATCAAGATCTAACTGGTTTACGGAGAGGATATGAGATCCTTCGAACTGGTTCATCAGCCTGTTTTCCAATTGCTAGGGGGCGTTAAAGTGCAAGGTTGCGCTTTGTGCCCTGGTGTATATGTAGGGTGGCTGAGGCGCGATTGTAACAGATGCACAGGGGCAGCGAAATAGTCGCCGCCCCCTCGTATAGATTTTTTAGGCTGCTAATACAGGATTTTGTGAATCAAAGCCCATCTTCGCAGGGCTTAGACTTGGCCGGAGCGAATTTCCTGCTGTAGGTTCGACCAACTGACCACTCCCACCACATTGTCTGGAGTATCTTGATAGATAAACACCTCACCGCTGCGTTTGGGCGACAACAAGTTATACACCTCATCGAGGGTTTTAGTGTCACTCAGCCCCTGCATCGGATGGCGGGAGAGGGTGATGTTGTCATCGTAGGATTGCATCTCAAGGCTGAGCATTTCAATCACCCCATCGGCGTTACGTACTAACACTGGGCGACCTTCGGCGCGTTTTAACACTTCGAGCAGCAGCTCGTCGTTGTTGTTGACGATAACGAAGCGTTTATCCATCAGGGCGCGCACGCCTTTTTTCTGTAGCGCCAGATTCACTGGGGCGACTTTATAACCTAAACCCATAATCTCTAGCTGCTTGAAGAAAATAGAGTTGGTTTTAAACCCTTGATAGGCAATCAAGAAGGCGGGAATGGTCACAAACATTGCCGGCAGAATGATACTGGCATCGTTGGTCATCTCAAGCAGCGCCACTAGGGCGGCGAGCGGCGCACTGAGGCAAACGCCCATCATCGCCGTCATGCCGATAACCGTATAGAGGCCAACGTAAGGCGCAATCGAAGGGAATAGAATGGCGCTAACTAAGGCTAAGATGGCACCTATTAAGGCGCCGATACCGTAGAGTGGACCAATCAAACCGCCTGGGATCCCAAGTCCGATTGCCGCTATGGTGGCGATAATCTTGGCCGCCAGCAGGGCGATTAACAGCAATAAACTGGGATGCTCGCTAATGGCTTCACTGATCGCTAAATCGCCAGTGCCGAGGGCTTGGGGCAAGATTAAGCCAATCAGGGTAGTGATACTGCCCGCCAATAATAGTCGATAAATCAGTGGCCAGTTTTGTCCGGTGGCGGTGACTTTAAGGAGGGCGAAATTGAAGAAGGCGGCCGCGCAGCCTAGTGCAATGCCGCCCAAGGCTAAAATGGGATAGTGATCTAATGGAATATGAATCACCTGAATACGATCAAACTCGTGCACATTACCAAAAACCAGCTGGCTGGAAACCGCACCACAAATGGCGGACAGCATTATGGGGAAGAAGTAATGTACCTTGTACTCGCGCACTATCACTTCGAGTACAAATATTACTGCTGCTAGCGGGGCGTTAAAGGTTGCGGCTATCCCTGCGGCAATCCCACTGGCGCACATAATCCGCACACTATTATCGGGAAGATTAAATTTTTCAGCCAAAACACTGGCACTCACGGCGCCGAGGTGAATGGCGGGGCCTTCGCGCCCTACCGAGAAATTAGTACCTAAGGCAAACAGCGCCTGAAAAAATTGCCCCGCAGCAGATTGCAGTGGAATTTTGCCATAGTGCAATTTAACCCTATGTAATACATAGGCAATCCCCATGCGCTTGTAACGTTTGGAGCCGAGTTTGGCGACAATCCAGATCAACAAGGCGCCAAAAAGTGGCAACAGGGCTCGCCAGTCGGCGATGTTACCCGTAGAATCCAGCGACTCGATTTGGGTGTAATGGTTCGCCCACAGGAGCAAGAGTCGAAACAACAGGATCACGCAGGAGGCGAAAATGGCGAATAGCAAGGCCAGTAAGCACAACTGCGCACTGATCTTGGCTTGGGATAAATGATCACGCAGCTCGTTAGTTAAGTACTTTTTAGCTGTGCTGATGGCGTCTTGAATCGCGGCTTTATTTATCGTTAATTGCACTGCATTGGCCTGAGTTGTATTGTATCGAACTCGTTCTTGAGTTGATTGTATTTTATATAAGGGGCTGTTACCTAATGCCAAATTATCATCGTTGGCTAGATCGGCTGCAAGTCATGGATCTAAAGTATCGTCCATCGACCAAGTATTTATTGTCCTTAGTCTTAGTGGCATTTCTGTTAGGCGCTTGGGTAAGCTTTATTGTGCTCAACAGTGACGAGCCCGTCGTAAAGCATATTGGCGGCGGTAAACTGCAACGTGTCACCGCGGAACTTGAGGCGCAAACCCAGGAACTTGCGACACGTAATTTAGAATTATCTGTCGAGCGTGAAGCCAATGCGCAAATGCAGGATATGTTTGCGCAGCAGATGAAAAAACAAAAAGAGTTAGAGCGCGAATTAGCCTTTTATCGCAGTATCATGTCGCCGGATGACAATGCCGAAGGGGTAGCCATACACGGTTTAGAAATGACTGCGGGCGCCTTAGCGGATGAATACAATTTCAAGCTGATTTTGACTCAACTGCAAAAACGTAAGCAGGCGATTCAAGGTCGTACCGAAATCACCCTCATTGGCGTGCAAGACGGAAAATCCGTTGAGTTAAGTGTGAACAAACTCACGGGTTCTAAGCTCGAGTTTGATTTTCGCTATTTTCAGGTCATAGATACCAAAGTGAGTGTGCCTGCGGGATTTAACCTAGTGCAGGTTAAAGTCAAAGTTGTGGTGCCTTCGAGCCGCTGGACCAAAAATTCACAGATAGAACATGTCTATAGTGTCCCTGAGCTTTTACAGGGTGAAAAAGAACCGCGGGTAATACTTGAACAAAATAGTCAGGTAACGGATAATTTGCCCCAGAAAACTGATGTAAGAGGTAGTAATGACTGATCAAGCTGACGCAGCAATGCCTATCAAATTTACCGATGCGGCAGCCGCTAAGGTAAAGGGCTTGTTGGAAGAAGAGCAAAATCCTGCACTTAAGCTACGTGTGTACGTGACGGGTGGTGGTTGTTCTGGATTTCAGTACGGCTTTACCTTTGATGAAAAGGTCAACGAAGGTGACTTCACCGTTGAGAAGCAAGGCGTCCAATTGGTCGTCGATCCCATGAGCTTACAATACCTCGTTGGCGGTGAAGTGGATTACACTTCTGGCCTCGAAGGTTCGCGTTTCTTTGTGAAGAACCCGAATGCGACAACGACTTGTGGTTGTGGCGCAAGTTTCTCTGTGTAAGTTTGTTCTACGAATGTAGTGAACTGATATAGAAGATAAAAAAGCCGTCGAGATGACGGCTTTTTTGTTGGTCTTTCCTGTGTTGCAAGTATTGGCAAAGCAAGGCGTAAGCGCCTTGCTTTGGCGTTAATTCATAATATTCAGATTAAGCTTAGGTTTAAACCAAGCCTTCACTTTCTTATCGAATGCCACCCACACCTGCAATAAAGATAAGACAATCAACACGATAAAAATCATGTAATCGGGGAGTTTTTCTTGCCACTCGCCAAGATGCACAGTGGTTGGCCCAGCCACGAGATTGTCAGGATCATAAAGGATCACAGGTAACATGCTGACTAGCGCCAACTGCACTAAGGTGTAACCCCTTAACATAATTAGCCCTGCCTTTTGGCGACCGATAATCCCGAGCACCATCAATAGGGTTAACAGGCAGAAGAGTACCCCTTGTTTAGCAATTAAGCCGCTTACCGATGCTGCGACATAGAGTAGCAGCAAAGCAATTAAGCGTTTAGGTAAACGGGCTTTAGCCAAGGGCGGCGTAGCCTGAGTTGCCAAAGAGGATTCTTGCTCGCTCAGCGACATTGTGGTTTGCCCTTATGGATTAGTGGCTTTGTTTAGTGACTAAACGTTGATCTAATTCATAGGGTGGAATGACCACACCTAAGTCATCCTGTACTGGGAATACGGCAACGAACAGGTCGTCGTCTTCCATGCCAGGAACCCATCTTTCATGCCATTCATCATAGGGAATCGCTAAGGTTTGGCATTCGCTCCAGTCATCGACCGCCCATGACTCGGCCGCTTCTTCGGTTGGCCACATTGGGATGCAATCTTCATCTTCAGTGGTCAGCATGACGCAACCATCTTGGTCCTGTAGCGTCCATAACACTTTGTGTTGTTTAACTTGTTCAACGAGGTAATCGTAACGACCTTCTGGAGTCATGCCAGCGGCTTCTGCAAAGGTTTTAACAGTCTTGCTCATGAAAATATCTCTTATGCGTGAATAGGGCGAAGCCTGTCGTGCGACTCATGTATAGCGTCAGCACAGCAAAACTCACCAGTTGGCAAGATGGTAACATTAGAGCGGGGTTTGAAAAAGCACAACAGCGCCGCGAGGGCGCTGTTGCTAGCGGGGGAATTATTTAGCTGCGTTGAAATAACGGTAAATCACGCCGGCGAGAATGGCACCAAGGATAGGAGCGACCCAAAAAATCCACAGTTGCGATACGGCCCAATCGCCGACAAACAGCGCAGGGCCAGTACTGCGGGCCGGATTGACCGAGGTGTTTGACACGGGAATGCTGATCAAGTGGATAAGAGTTAAACACAGACCAATCGCGATAGGCGCAAAGCCTTTAGGTGCTCGCTCGTCGGTCGCCCCTAAAATCACCAATAAAAAGAACAAGGTCATCACGATTTCGCAGATCAACACCGACATCATGCTGTAACCGCCGGGCGAATGTTCGCCAAAGCCGTTAGAAGCAAAGCCCGCCGCGAGACTAAAACCTTCTTGCCCTGAAGCGATGGCGTACAATACGCCTGCACCGACAATACCACCCGCCACTTGGGCAATGATATAAGGTAGCAGTTCCGATGCCGGAAAACGTCCGCCAGCCCAGAGTCCAAAGGATACGGCGGGGTTTAAGTGGCAACCTGAAATATGACCAATGGCAAACGCCATCGTCAGAACCGTTAAACCAAAGGCTAACGACACCCCGAGTAAGCCTATCCCTACTTCTGGAAAGGCCGCCGCCAGCACTGCGCTGCCGCAGCCGCCGAGAACGAGCCACAGAGTGCCCAAAAATTCTGCCGCCATTTTTTGTGACATATTCATTGATTGATTTCCTATTCAGTCGATTTATGCCGACATACGCTTCGCATTCTTTGCATAAACCTTTGTTTATCTTGCTGGTTAAGTCGAGCTAGATAAATAACCATTCCCTTAATTGATATGTTTGCGCGCCCAGAGTGTGCAGGCCTTGTACGGCCCTGACAGTGAGTCGGTTGTGTATTTACTGCTTAGTTAACAATCACTTTAGCGAGTTTAGATGACACAACTGTGATCAAGCATAGATGGATTTTTACATTGTGCATTTTTGATACGTGGCTTAATGCGCCAATGAGCGGCTTATTTTGGGCACATTCGTCATTTTAGTTGGTTATTTACCAAGGTCGTATTGATGAAAAACAGTTGGTATTGGTGATTTTTCTGCGATGTTTTTTGAGGATTCAATAGTCGGTTTATTCTCTTTTTATGTGGTTAATATACTGAAAATTAAAGAATAGATATTTAATAGATATAAAACGGGCAAAGAAACGAGTGGCATATCGTTGCCGCCCTTCACTCGGCAAAGTACAACGTTTTGGTTGCTGAAATGTTAATTGTGTTTTCTTGCTGTTGCTGATTGGCAAGCCTACGGGTTTGACGATACATCGCAGCGATAAATGCACTTTTGGCGATAACAAGTAACAGCTCCAAATAACAACAAGAATGGCTTGCGCTGTAAAAGTGAAGGTGGGAAGGATGAAGAAGAAATTATTAACCTTGGCAATTCAAGCATCTATGTTTGGTATTGCTCCTTCGGTAGCTTGGGCTGCCGATCCAATTGAAGTCAATGCGGTGAATGAGAGCGCTAATCGGGTTGAAGTCGAGGTAGCGGATAAACAAGAAAGCATCGAAAAAGTGACAGTCACGGGCTCGCGGATTAAGCGTGACAGCTTTTCACTTAGCACTCCACTGCAGGGTTTAGATGCGAAAGATATCGCCGATAGCGGTATTGGATCATTGGCGGATATTCTAGTTGACCAAATTCCTGCATTAGCAGAAGGCGTTAGCAGTACAAATAGCCAATCGAGCGTGCAAAATACGGGTCTTTCAACCATTGATTTACGTAACCTAGGAACAGACCGCACCCTGACCTTGATCGATGGTCGCCGCGTAGTATCAAACAGTTATAGCGGTAACTATGTCAGCTTAAGCACCATTCCTGCCGCTATGGTCGATAAGGTCGAAATCATTACCGGCGGTGCGTCGGCTGTCTATGGTTCCGATGCGATTGCTGGGGTGGTGAACATTATCACTCAACAGAACAAGACGGGCTTTGAGATTAACGCCCGTGGCGGCGAAACCACCGAAGGTGGTGGTCGTGAAACCACAGTCGATGTAGGTTATGGCACTGATTTTAATGGCGATAAAGGTTACATCTTCGCCAGTGCGACTTACGATAAGCAACATGGGTTATTTGCGACCGACAGGGAAAGAGCCCTGTACGAGTCAAGTTTTGCCTACGATGAAAAGCAAATGTGTAATGCCATGAACACTGTCGATGGCGACCAGTGTATGCGCGATATTACCCGAGACGATTGGCGCGAGCGTAGTAATGACATCGTCGGTGGCCGCTTTAAATCAAACTCTTGGTGGTACGATGGCACTGAGCTTAAAACCGATTTTAAAGAAGAGCGCGATGGTTATAACGGTTACACCACAGGTTTATTAAAGGTCCCTGAGGATACCTTGGCCGCGGCGGTCAAAATGAACTATGACCTCAGTGACGATGTGCGCGCAAATGTGCAAGTGCAGTTTAGCCGCAATAACGCGTTTCGTCGTACCGATGCCGAAGGCCAAGACTATAACGACACTGAACTCTATATCGACCCTGTAACGGGGCTTCCTGGGACTATTGCTGCGGGCAGTATTTCACCAAACAATCCTTATGTGCCAGCCGAAATTGCTGCAACAGCTGGCAAGAGCATCACTTGGGATCGCCGCTTCCAAGAAGTTGGGCCCGTTGAGAGCGATAACGAGCGTACTACTTTGCGTACTTGGGCGGGATTGCAGGGCAACTTATTTGAAACTTGGACCTGGGATGCCTCACTGGGTTACGGTAAGTTTGAACAGCGTCAGCGCCGCAGCAATGAGATCAGTATTCGTCGTCTGCAATATGCTCTGGATGCTGAATACGCTGCCGATGGTGTGACTATCCAATGTGCCAGTGAAGAGGCAAGGGCCGAGGGTTGTGTTCCCGTCAATATCTTTGGTGAAGGTTCAATCAGTAAGGAAGGGGCGGACTATATCCGTGCCAATCCTTATATCAACACGGATATCACGCAATTTAATGCCTTAGGATTTATCTCAGGTGAATTGTTTGAATTGCCCGCGGGTGGTGTGCAATCGGCATTCGGAGTCGAATATCGCCGTGATACTCAAGCCGTCGATACCGATAAAGCGATGCGTGGCGATGCGATAACGTTTAACGATGTGCCGCCATTTGAAGGAGATGTGACCGTATGGGAAGCCTTTGGTGAAGCGAATCTTCCTTTGTTAAGGGATGAGGCTTTTGCGAATAGGCTCGACCTAGATTTGTCATTACGTCTTGCCGATTACAGCCAGAAAAACATCGACTTAATGTCGAGCTATCGCGCGGGTATCCTGTGGGAGCCGATTGCCAACTATGCCCTACGTGCTAACTACTCTCGCTCGCAACGTGCGCCGAATATTACCGAGCTGATTTCTCCACCCCGTGGAGATTACGACAGTATTCGCGATATTTGTGATGGGGTAACAGCAACCTCTACAGGGGCGGGGCATGATAGTTGTCGCCAAGACCCTGGTATTGCTGCCGCAATTGCGACTAACGGTATCTTTGAGGATGAGGGCGGTTCTAAATATTCGCCGAACGCCGGTAATGAAAACCTCACCGAGGAAACCGCGGATACCTATACCTTAGGCTTTACCATGGCGCCAGCCTTCCTCGAAGGCTTTAATCTGGCGGTCGATTATTACGATATCAAAGTTACCGACGCCATTGGTTCACTAAGCAACGAGGATATACTAGCCGAGTGTTATAACTCGAGTAATCCCTATGGCGCCGATAACGAGTACTGTCAGGTCATCAGCCGCGATACTGAAGGGCAAATCACCCAGGTTATCCAACAGGAACAGAACCTAAATGACATTGTCACCCGTGGTGTTGATATCGCCATGGCCTACGAGTGGCAACTAGACGGTTACGGTGAGCTCAGCTTAAAAACTAATTGGACCCATGTGTTGGAATTCAGCACTAGCTACTACGGCGCAGACGGTTTAGTTGAAGATGACTACGTGGGTGAGCTTGCCAGCGGGATTTTTGAGGACAGAGGTGCAATCTCATTAACCTGGAGCAATGATGATTGGCGTGTACGTTGGAGCGCTAAGTATAAGAGCGCCATGGTCGATAGCCACGATAGAGTTGAAGAGTGGAACGTGCTGAAAGCCGAAAACCAAGCCAAACTCGATGCTGGCGATGCCACTGCAGTGGCCAATCCAGAAACGCCGGCATTCCTATTCTACAGCTCGTATATCACCCACGATTTGTCGGTGTCTTACACTATGGACGTGAGTCAGGCTGAATTACGTTTATACGGCGGTGTGCGTAATATTTTCGACAATCAGGGGCCTTGGGTGGCCGATACTGGTGATTTAGTCGAAACGGGTAATGGTAACTACAGCAGCGCCTATGGCGGTGGTGTTGGTCGCTATGCCTACCTAGGTGCAGAGCTTAAGTTCTAATATCGTTGAACTGATACTAACCACTTAAGTTTGCTCAACCGCATGTGGCTCCCTGCATGCGGTTTTTTATTGTCAATCACCGTTAGACGCGGATATCAATCAGTTCATCGTAATCAGTTCATCGCAATAAGTTCGACGCAATAGGTTTGGTGCACGTAGCAAGCCATAAACTGGAGAGACTGATACTAAGCTTTTACTGGTTTAGACTACGGTAATTAACTTAAGCTCTTAGCTCTGGTGTTTAGATTAATTTTTTAAAACAATCACTTAATAAAGGTGTTTAACACAAGAACCTTGCTCGCGTGCTACATATCAGCTCCTCACATAGGCGAATGCTCTACGGGGGCTTGAGTGATAAAAACAGAGCATAAAGTCAACCGACTAACGGGGAATTGTCAAAAGACCTAAGAGTCAAAAGCTCTAAGAGACAAAGGCTAAAGATACAGAAGCTCAATGCATCAGTGAGGGGGAGATACTTTCTTAAATTGAACAGAGCGTTTAGGGATAAGTGATAGCAGTAACCTGTTAAGTGATTGGCGGCTTGTTATGCCGCCAATCCTTTGATGGGATGTACATGTGGAATGCTAAGCGTTATTTAGCTTATTGGCTCACAGGTTCGTGGACGACAGATTTGCCTTTAAGAACTGGCTTTGTTCCCAGAGCAAGTGTTCTAGGGATTCCTTAGCCGCATAACTGTGTCCTTCAAATGGCAGGATAACTAATCTTGCTTTACCGCCAAGGCCTTGAATAGCATCGAACAAACGCTCAGATTGCAGCGGGAAAGTGCCTGAGTTTTGATCCATCTCACCGTGAACTAATAGCAAAGGTGATTTGATGTTATCGGCGTAATTAAACGGTGACATTTGCTGATAAATATCATTGGCTTGCCAGTAGTAACGCTCCTCATTTTGAAACCCAAAAGGAGTGAGACTGCGATTATAGGCACCGCTTCGGGCAATACCCGCATAAAACAAATCCGTATGGGCGAGCAAGTTTGCCACCATAAAGGCCCCGTAGGAGTGTCCACCCACCGCGATTTGTTTGCGATCGGCAATGCCTAAATCTACCAAGGTATCGACAGCCGCCTGTGCGTTGGCAACGAGTTGGTCGCGAAAGCTGTCATTGGGCTCTTTATCCCCTTGAGCGATGATGGGCATAGAGACTTTATCAAACACCGCAAAGCCTTCGGCGACTAAGGGGATTGGGCCCCTAGGGCTGATGCTGGGATATTGATTGGCGCTAAAGCTAATTTGGCCCGCGACATCGGGATCGTTAAATTCCCGCGGATAGGCCCACATTAACACGGGTAGGGTGCCTTGCTCCTTGGTGTAATTGGCGGGTAAGTAGAGAGTGCCAGACAGGGGCACGCCATCGGCTCTTTTGTAGGTGATAAGCTGCTTCTGCATTCCCCTATACGCACTCAGTTCATCGGCCTGTTGGTAGAGCACACTTTCTTTAGCACCATCGATTAAGACAAGGCTTGGGGCTTCAGTCGGGCTTTCACGGTTAATAATCAGCTGTAAGGGCTCAAGATTGAGCACGTAGCGCACCGACTCTAATTGCTGGGCTGGCGATTGCCAAAGCAATGACGACTCGCCCGTCACTAATGAGGTGCGCTTTAAGAAAGGCTTATCCCCCTGTGGCGATGCCCCTTGGCCGTAGTGAATAAGCCCTGTGGTTTGCGCCTGCTGCAGGCGGATCACATGCCCTTTGCCTTGGGTGTATTCTCTGGGGAATGTTCCAAGTTCTTGATATTTATCGCGCAGATTACGCTCGTTCAACGTTTGTAGGCTAGTTTCTCCAAGGCGGGTGTCTAGGCTACTCAGTCGCAGTAACTGTGCTTTGCTATTGCGCTGGGTCACTAGGGCGATGTTGTTCTCCGCCCAGTCGATATCGATGATCCGCCAAGGGGTTTTGGCGATGAGTTTAGCCTTTGGGGGAAAGGGGGCATCGAGTTGCCATAGACTGTCCCGTAGCGGCGACTCTTGCTGGCTATCGCCCTGATCTAGAGCCTCGGTAAAGGCTAAGGTTGCGCTTCGCCCTTGAACCCAATGGAACTGGCGTGGGCCTGGGAGCACTGAGTCTCTTCCTTGGGGCTTTGATTCTCCACTCTGGCTGTGGTGCAGTTGCGTTATGCGTTGGCCATCAAGATTATAAATCTCTGTTAAGGTTGGAAAATCATAATACTTTACTTGGGTTGAGAAGGGCGTGGTCAGCTGATGGGTTAAAATATAGCGCCCATCGGGTGACACCGAAAAATCCTCAAAAATACCCGGCGCAGCGATAGTTGTCAGCTTGCCATCTAAATCCACTCGGGCCAATTGACTGGTCGTCAGTTGGCTAAAGCGTTGTTTGTCGGCGCTGGTTTTCAATAAGTCCTGATAGGTTCGCTGCGGGCTTTGTTTGCCCGAGGTTTCCTTGGTTTTCGGTGCGTAAACGGCCTGAGCCATGCTTGCGTTGGTATTGGAGGCTGCCACAAAGCGAGCGAGCAGACTGCTATTGTTAGCCCACTGATAATCAAGGCTAATCGTGCCATTTAATCGGTTGTCTGACAGGCGCTTGTGGCTATCTTGAGCGAGGTTGTAAACATATAAGTAACCGCCCTCTGGCGTTATGCTCACATAGGAGAGGTAGCGACTGTCAGGGGAAAATTGCAGCTCGGTGATATCGTGGCCACCGGGCAAGCTTATCAGCCGCTGCCGCTTGTCCTGAATATTAATCAGCCTGAGTTGGTGATAGCGCTGGGTGATGCGACTCGGTAAATATTGCTCGGCGGCGATACGTAATCCTGCCAACTTTTGCTCTGGCTGGGCCAGCGTGGCAATGCTCGGCGCCGAAATCGGGCTGAGTAATGCCAGCCATTGATGATCGTTTGAGAGTCGAGTCGTGAGATTGCTACTGTGGCTGATGGTTTGCTGTAATGCGGGAGACGGTTTCTGGTAGTCCTGCGCTAAGATTTTTGGGGCAAACAGCGGGCACAACATCATGCCGATGCAAATCAAGGCAAAGCGAAGCATATCTAGGTCCCTAAGATGTGACTCACGCCCGCACTACGCATTGGTAAACAGGTGTAAGACGTTGAGGTTTATGTTGTTATTGGTCATGCAGTTGTAATCAATCTGTTGCTTGGTCGCAATCGGCTTTGGCTCGTTTCTATATTGTTTAAATCTCTATTTTAGATTTTTTGCATGCTAATGTTTTGAATTTTAAATAGTTAGTTTAAATCATTCGTTTGCTAACCAGGCTCAGTCTTAGGTAGTATCTAGCCAAGATGTTGTACTCATTACCCTAACCATAAAAAGATGAATAACGCAGGTGTGAGAAAAAATGAAGGATAAGAGTAAGTTGAGTTTTTGCTTAGGAAGTTGTCGCATTGACCCTTCCGATAACTCAATTTCATTTCAAACGCAGGGGCAGGAAAGTGCTCAACAGGAATCGGCTAAGGTGTCACTTCAACCTAAGTTTATTGAAGTGCTTAGCTATCTCGCCCTGCGTCATCCTCATGTTGTGACCCGTGACGAGCTGATCGATAAAGTCTGGGAAGGCAATGCTTACGTTGGCACTAAGGCACTCACGAATGCCATTTGGCATTTACGTCAGCAATTATCGCCGCTGGAGCTTGAAGGCGGCGTGATTGAAACCGTGCGTAAAGCCGGTTATCGCTTGTTATTACCGCCGGTGTATGACATGGCCGATGAGACTGATGACGATAAACTGCAGACCACAGAGGCGAAGTTACAGCACACCACACGACGCCTGTATTGGATGGCGAGTTTGATGGGTGCGGTCATGCTAGTGGCCGGTCTCTTTATGGGCGTGCATCTGTATCAAGATAAACAGCGGATGACGGAAACCCAAATCACAGTGCTTACGCGGGATCCGGGCTCTGAGCGTTACCCTAAGCTGTCCCACGATAGGCGTTGGCTTGTGTATGGTGCGAGTCGCCCCGGAGTGACATCCAGTCTGTATCTTAAAGATTTTAAACGTGAAGATGTCCCCGCCCGCCAGTTAACGCCTTCCACATCGGCAGAGCTTCGCGCAGTGTGGAGCTTAGATGACACTAAGTTGTTTTTTGCCTCCCGCATCCATGGCACGGGGAAATGCCATATCACTCAGTTGACTCTTGCGACCAACGAGACCCTTGCCTTAGCGCCCTGTAGTAGCGATATGGCGGCCATAGATATTTCTCCCGACGGTCAATATCTTGCTTATATCTCCTCCCATGAGGCGGATAAAGTGGGGGGGATTTACCGTTTAGCTTTGGCAAATGCGGACGCTAAGGCTGAAAGATTATCCTGCGAAAGCCAGTGTAATTATGAGGATAGAGATTTAGCCTTTAGCCCTGATGGTCGCTGGCTCGCGATAGCGAGGCGCTTTAGTAATATCTCTGAGGATATTTTTATTCGCGACTTAGCCAGTGCCAATGAAACACGCTTAACCCATGGGTTAGAAGATATTCGCGGCTTGAGTTGGACGCCTGATAGCCAGTCGCTGGTTTTTGCCACCGAAGATTCTGGCAGTCGCAACGGCTTTACTATCGATATTGAAACGGCCCATATTCGCCCACTCGATGTGGAGGGCATGAGCTATCCCAGTAGCGTATCCGATGAGGGCGAGCTGGTTTATCACCAGTATCGTCGTCAATTCCAGATGGCGTATTTTTCCCTCGGCGAATCCGTGCCCGGCAGTTTGTTTCCGCTGCTGTATTCCGGCATTAGCCACCGCAATCCCGATTATTCCCCTGAGGCGAAACGGATAGTATTTGTCTCCAGCGATACGGGCTATAACGAGATTTGGACTTCGGATGCCAAAGGGCAAAAGCTGGAGCAACATACCCAGCTTAAGTCGCGTGTCGCTTATCCGCGTTGGTCCCCTGATGGTAGCAAAATCGCTTTTATCGCCCCTGACGATCGCAACGAAGGTAATCGTATTTTTATTTTAGATTTAACCAATAAGAACATTACCGCCTTAGCCTCGAGTTATCACAATCATGGCCGCCCCAGCTGGAATTGGCAGGGGACGGCGGTGTTAGCATCAACCAGCGATGGCATCACTGAATTCCATTTGGACAATAGTGCGCCTAAGGTGATTAGTCCGCTGAGTATGGCGGTGGGCTTTGCAAAATCGGCCAACGAATTTGTATTTAGTCGCTACGGAATGAATGGACTCTGGCAGATTGACCTCACGCAGCCCGAACAGGTGCAAGAGATTATCCCGGGGAAGGTGTTTCGTGCGGGCAATAACTGGGTGCTTACGTCACACGGAGTGTATTTTAAATCGAGCAATGGTAACGAGCAGCGGCTGAATTTTTGGGAGGCGGGCAGTCAGCAACTGACATCACTCCTAAGGGTTCCTCGCTCTAGCCTAAGCGGCTTTGGCTCCATGACCTATATACCGGAGTCAAACCGCTTAGTGATGACGCTCGATGGCTTTCCGCAGCGGGACATCATACTGCTTAAACACAAGCTACTTAAGTAGGTTTGAGTTTTACTTAGCGCTAAAGCGTCCGCCTAATACGGCTTCGCGCGAAGCGCCTGTCACCGCAGGTAGGTTAGCGGGTAAGCCTAAATTGTGGCGCATTGCGAGCCACGCAAAGGCGATGCCTTCGGCCCATTTAGGGTCGACACCGAGTGCTGAGGTGGTATCGATGTGATAATCCGGTAGTAGCGCCGCTAAGCGCTGCATTAACTCGGTATTAAAGGCACCGCCACCGCAGACAAATAACTCTCCCACTGGGGTAAGTTTAAGGATATCGCGGGCGATACTGTGGCAGGTTAAATCGAGCAATGTCGATTGGATATCTTCTTCATCCAATTGATTAAACTCTGATAATTGCTGTTCTAACCAAGCCTGATTAAACAATTCACGCCCCGTGCTCTTGGGATAGGCGAGGGAGAAATAAGGGTGCGATAGCAATTGCGCCAATAGCTGTTGGTCGGTGTTGCCAGAAGCGGCCCATTCGCCGTCTTTGTCATAGGGCTCATTTTTCACTTGCTGGATCCAGGCATCAATCAGCGTATTGCCTGGCCCAGTATCGAAGCCTAGGACCTCTTCACGATTCCCGGTCAGATAGGTGATATTGGCAATGCCGCCGATATTGAGGATCACGCGCTTTTTACCCACTTGGGCAAAGGTTTGCTGGTGGAAGGCGGGCACTAGCGGTGCGCCTTGGCCACCTAAGGCAATGTCTTTACGACGAAAATCGGCAATCACATCGATGCCAGTCTCGGTTGCAATGGTATTTGGGTCACCAATTTGCAGGGTAAAACCTACCTCAAGGTTTGGCATGTGGCGCACGGTTTGGCCATGGCTACCAATGGCAATGATGTCTTCTTTGGCTATCTGGGCTTTGGCGAGCAAGTTATTGACGGCGAGGGCAAATAATTTACCCACACTGCGGTCAAGGCGGCCAAGGCGGTTTATTTCATCATTGCCGGGCAGGCATAAACGCTGCAATCCCTTAAGCAAATGGCTTGGAATCGCCTCGGTATGCGTTGCGATAAGCTGTGGCTGCTCGCCCGCAAAGTCGACTAACACCGCATCGACGCCGTCCATGCTGGTGCCAGACATCAGTCCAATATAATAAGCCTTGTTCATGTGAGGGGATCCGTCCGTCGTTATTGCATCGCCAATTGGGTTTGCTTGTTCTGTGAAATGCTGGCCATTAACTGTTTGCTGAGCGCATCGAATTGTGGCTTTTCTTTACGGGCAATCGATTCGGCCTTAGGTAAATCAACCGTTCTTGGATTACGGTGCACGCCATTAACGATAAATTCATAGTGTAGGTGAGCGCCGGTGACGCGTCCTGTCTTACCTAAGGTGCCGATAATTTGCCCCTGCTTAACGCTGGCCCCTTTACTGACGTTGCATTTGGTCAAATGCAAATACTTAGTTGTGTAGGTATCGTTGTGCTTAATGAACACATAGTTACCGTTAAATTGATTGTAGCCGGATTCGATAACTCGGCCATTACCCGCCGCCTTAATGGGGGTGCCAATGGCGGCAACATAGTCAACGCCGCGGTGAGCCTTAACTTGCCCCGTCACTGGGTGTAGACGTTTCGGGTTGAAGTTGGAGCTGACGTATTTAAAGTCGACCGGTGAGCGCAGGAAGGCCTTACGCATGCTAGTGCCGTTTTCGGAGTAGTAGTTGCCGTCGGTATAACGAATCGCAGTGTAGCGCTCATCTTGGTTGATAAACTCGGCGGCGAGGATATTGCCGTTACGTAAAAACTCGCCTTCGGCATACTCCTGCTCATAGATAATGGCGAAGCTGTCGCCTTCACGTAAATCCAAGGCAAAGTCGATATCCCAGCCAAACACGGTTGAGAGCTGCATAATTTGGTTTGCGTTTAAACCGGCATCTACGGCGGCATTCCAGAAGTTACTCTTGATTTTCGCACTGGTGAATTGGGTGCGTATTTCAATGTCCTTTTCGGAGATTTTCTCGGAATACTTTTCCTGATCCTTAGTGATGACTAAGGTCGAGACCGCATCGACACGGTAGCGGACTTCGGTTAAATCGCCCTTAGCATCCTTTGAAATCACGATTTCTTCGCCGGGGATGATTTTTAACAGATTCTGTTTGGCGAGTGGCAACTGGGTAATTTCATACACATCTTTGCTGGTGAGTCCTGCGCGCTCAAATACTGCGGCTAAGGTATCGCCATTTTTCACATTAAAATGTTCTACGTCCCTATGGTGGGCGCTCTCTAAGGTTTCGCTGGCGGGCACATTGCCTGCGGCTAAGGCGTCGGCCGAAGATAATGGCGTGGCGTTGGTAGATGCATCTTGCGATTGGCCCTCAACACCTTCTGGACGCTCTGGTGAGCGAAAGGCTAAGGGAACATCGTAACGGGTATTGACTTGAGCTTGGTCTGCGACACCTTGAGTTTGTCTTGAAGCTTGCGCTTCTTCAGAGGGAAAGAGCAGGGTTATCGTAGTGATAACAGAAAGAATGCTGAGGAGAATTTGATGCTTTTTAGGCAGCAATTTAAATAACGTTATAACCTTTCCCATGTGACGCCGATACCGATTACCTAAGGCTTGAATAATCCCGTTAGTGTACACACTTTCAATTGTGGTGGCTAACAAGTAACATAAGTCTCCTCATTTTATGATCATGGCCTTAGGAGTCCCCGCCGAGATGGCTGATTTAGACCAAGTATTAGCAGAAATTAGACGTGGTACCGATGAGATCCTACTCGAATCGGATCTGCTGGAAAAACTCAAAGAAGGACGTCCACTTCGTATCAAGTTAGGCGCTGATCCTACTGCACCGGATATCCATCTTGGACACACAGTAATTTTAAATAAATTAAGATTATTCCAAGAGTTAGGTCATGAAGTCATTTTCTTAATTGGTGACTTTACCGGTATGGTGGGTGATCCAAGTGGTAAAAACAGCACGCGTCCACCCCTCACTCGTGAGCAAGTATTAGCCAACGCCGAGACTTATAAAGAGCAGGTCTATAAAATTCTGGATCCTGCAAAAACCCGTATCGAGTTCAACTCGAGCTGGTTAGAGCCATTAGGTGCAGCTGGGATGATCCGTTTAGCCTCGCAGCAAACCGTTGCTCGTATGATGGAACGTGACGACTTTAAGAAGCGCTATGCTTCGGGTCAGTCGATCGCTATCCACGAATTTATGTATCCACTTTTACAGGGTTATGACTCAGTAGCCCTGAAGGCCGACGTTGAATTAGGCGGAACCGACCAAAAGTTCAACCTGTTGATGGGCCGTGAGTTACAAAAAGCCGAAGGCCAAAAACCACAAGCCGTGATCATGATGCCACTGCTTGAAGGTTTAGACGGCGTGAAGAAAATGTCTAAATCGGCGCACAACTACATTGGTGTGAGTGAGCCCGCCAATGAAATGTTTGGCAAGATCATGTCGATTTCTGACGAATTAATGTGGCGTTACTTTGAGCTGCTGTCATTCCGTCCTTTGGCCGAGATTGAACAGTTCAAACAAGATATCGCCAACGGTGCTAACCCGCGTGATACCAAGATTGCGCTCGCGAAGGAAATTATCGCGCGCTTCCACGACCAAGCGGCGGCCGAGAGTGCCCATCAAGCCTTTATCGACCGTTTCCAAAAGGGCGCTATCCCAGATGATATCCCTGAGGTTGAATTAGCGGCGGGTGAAGGCTTAGCGATTGCTAACTTACTTAAAGATGCCGACTTAGTGGGGTCGACTTCCGATGCGATGCGTATGATCAAGCAAGGCGCGGTGAAGATGGACGGTGAGAAGGTTGACGATAGCCGTATGACCTTAAGCGCTGGCACGGTTGCCGTATTCCAAGTCGGTAAGCGTAAGTTCGCGAAAGTGACTCTGGTTTAAGCTGAATCGGATGTCACCATGTGACTACAGCCAGTGAGTGCTTAGAAGGTTAATAAGTACTTACCAAGCAGTAAAAAGAGCGCCTAAGGGCGCTCTTTTTATATCTGCATTTTATCTCGATAGCTTAAGAGACTGTGCTTAAGGTGCAGTGCTTAAGGTGCTGTGCTGGCCTCATGCTCGCCGATATTACATCTGTCGGTACCGAAATGCTGACCATCGCGACACTTCCACGCCAGTTGGGCGGAATCCACTTGCCAGCGTTGGGCACTTTTCTTAAGCGACAAAATTAACAGCATTTGTGGGTGCTGCTGCGACAACTCGCTCACTTGATAGGTAAATATTCCATCCTTGGTGGGCTGAGTACGAACAAGGGTAAATTTTTTACCCGCATATTGGCTACTGATGGCGCTGGGATCTTCGCTCCAAGCTTGATGTTGCTCCTGGGCGGCCCGCAGTTGCTGGTTGAAATGGCTTACGGGTTGCACCGCGTAGGACACAATAATCGGCTGCTGCGCCTGTGCGTGGGGCGCGAGCATTAGGCCATTCAGGGCGAGTAGGGCAATCAGTCCAAACAACTTCATACAAACCTCATTGAAACGAAACGACCCGTGGGCATAGGATGCCGCACCTCAGTCGTATTGACTCATTGCAGGTTTCGACTCGTTTTGAGGGCTCAAGTTTCAATAAAAGCTAAATTTTGTGACTACTGCATCGCTAATTGGTCTGACATGGTCTGGTAATCAATCAGATCCACATGCTCTGTGACCCTGTGATTACGCATATCGAGCTTAAGGCTAGTGACTCCAGGAATGGCGACATCAATAATTTTTCCGGGTTTACCAAACTGCTCGCCGGGCCCTTTAAAGTGATAGTTACCAATCATCACCACGAGGGAGCCTGCGTTATACATATGCTCGATATTGAAATCATATTCGAGCACCCCTTCGTGGGCGCGCTCAAAGAAGTCGATAATAAACCGCCCACCCGTGTATTTACGATTAGCGGTTTTATCGAAGAAGACGGTATCACGGTTATAGAATTTGCCGAGTGTTTGATAGTCGTGTTCGGTTAGCGCGTTCATGTATTTTACGGCTAACTGCTGTTCTGCTGGCATTTCCCCTGAGTTAGCGTGTACAGACGCAGGAAACAAGGCCGGAACCCAAATAAGACAGACTAAAAGACACAATATTCGCAAACTATTCCCTCTTGGTTTTGAGATCAAAGGCGGGTAAAGATAAATGCCATTTGATGGCGCATAGGCGAATGATTAAGGCACTGGTCATGGCTAAAAATAGCGCCGTTTTTTCGCCCATCCCGTAGGCAAGGCTTACGGTATAACCTATGCCGCCAATAATCGACGCTGTGGCATAGATTTCTGTGCGTAACACCATAGGGATTTGTCTGCACAGTAAGTCTCGAATAATGCCTCCTCCAACGCCCGTGATCAAGCCCATCACGACGGCAATCATGCCACTGAGTCCCATATTGAGGGCTTTTTCGGCACCAATCACAGTGAACAGGGCCAAACCTAAGGCATCGGCGACCGGCAGCGTATATTGCGGCATCTTGCGGGGGCGGCGCACCAACAGCAAACAAGCTAGGACTGTGGCGAGTATGACAATGATGTAGTTAGGGTCGCGGATCCAAAACACTGGCGTCGCGCCTATCAGCGCATCGCGAATACTGCCACCGCCGACCGCAGTCACCGAGGCCAGCACGATAACGCCAAAGGGATCCATACGGTGACGACCTGCGGCTAAAGCGCCGGAAAGGGCAAATACCGCTGTGCCACATAAATCGAAGAAGTAAATCCAGTGGCTCATTTACTCATCTCTTTGATGTGGATGTTTAGCGCGTCCACAGAGATACGAATTTCTATCACAGACAAAATCAGTGAATAGAGCAGCAGTAGCAAGCTGGCACCGAAGATCACCGAGCCCGTCTTATTAAAACCGATATAGATAAAAATCATACAGAGCACACACAGGGCAAAGCTGGATACGCCAGCCTCCTGCATGCGGCGAATAATCCGGATCCGTTGGCTTAAGTTTTTAATCTGATCCTTATGCACGGGTTTATCACCGTTACTGAGCTGACGTATCAGTGCTGCCAATGCAAAGAAACGGTTGGTATAGGCCAGTAATAGCAGTGAGATTGCCGGAAATAGCAAGGCGGGAGTTGTTAATGAAACATGCATGTTTTCGAACAAGATAGTCAGCCTTTAACCCAATGTTAAGATTAAAGGCATCATATCACAGGGTTTGTAGCCAGCGTAAACCCGCCCAAATGATAGGAAGTAAGGTAATAAAGCTAAACCAGATAGCACAGGCACGCGATGTGAGTTTTACCGCGGGGGCAATCATTTCTTGGTGTGGCTGTGGCCCATGGGCAATCTTAGCCACATCAATACGCTGTCCTGAAAACTTCTGTGGTCCACCCAATTCAATGCGTAAAATATTTGCCACTAAGGACACGCTCATCACATAACCCCGCAGGGCAGGATGATTTTTAGAGGTGCGAAACAGCATTGCTAAGGCCTTGGGGCCGCCCTGAATCGCAATCGACAGGCTCCATAACCAAGCAGGGATAGCCAGCAGCGCCGTAGAAATAACGTGTACCGAACTGCAAAAGTGTTGGTACTTAGGTTGAATGGGCGGCCAACTGAGTTCGAGCTGTTTAATCATTCTGACCGCCAGCACCATAGGGGCGCCTGCGATCGCAAAGAAGAAGATGGTCGATGCTGTGCCGTAAATCGGCGCGGTAGCGAGCTTTTCTATCGTGGCCTTGGTTAAACCGACTTCCGACAGACTATCCGTATCACGGACAATCCACGGCTGTAATAGCTTTTTTGCGCTGGCATTATCCTCGCGCTTCAATGCTTTAGCTATTTCGTCGGCGACTTGGCTAAAGCCTGCATCCGTCAAACACAGATACAGAACTAAAAACTCAAAGAACCAAGGGAAGGCGGCAAGTTCGAGTAAAAAAGTGATAATCGCCCAGAAGGGAAACACCAGCAGCAACATGGCTAAAAAGCCAGCGGTCGCCTGTTGACTGGGCGCGCGCCCGGGGCGATTGACTTTGGCGGCGAGCTGTTTGGCTAAGTGACTAAACCAAATCAGTGGCTGCATTTCCCTCGGCAATGGCGCTAAACGCGCCAACAGTAAAGCAAAGAAAAGTACCAAGAAGCCCTCAAACAAAGCGCCATCAATTTCGACAAGTTGTTGATAAAAAGAACTGTGCATCAGGTACTTTCCGCAATCATGCTTTAGTCAATTACTTTACTGAGTTTGGATCTAATTGCTCAAGCAGCAACATCACCATTAGTGCCGAATGGTAACCTGCCTTCACAATGTAAGAATCAAAATCGACCGGTGAGTCGTTGTTGGCGTTATCAGAGAGCGAGCGGATCACCACGAATGGCACGCCAAACTGGTGACACACTTGGGCAATTGCCGCGCCTTCCATCTCACAGGCTGCCATGGTTGGGAAGTGTTCCAACATGGTCTTGGTGCGAACAGGGTCGCAAATAAAGCTATCGCCAGTACAGATTAAGCCTTCAATCGCTTTCACTTCGCCTAATTGTGCGATGGCCTTATTAGCCGCTTCGACTAAGTATGGCGCCGGAATAAAGGCTGCGGGTTGCTGCGCCATTTGGCCAATTTCGTAACCAAATGCGGTGACATCCACATCGTGGTGGCGCACTTCGGATGAAATCACGATATCGCCAATCGACAGTGAATCGACAAAACCACCCGCAGAACCTGTGTTGATTACCGCATCGGGGGCGTATTTCTCAATCAGCAGCGTGGTGGCAATACTAGCGGCGACTTTACCAATACCAGAGCGCGTCACTACAACGTCTTTGCCCGCTAAGGTGCCAGCGATAAATTCAATACCTGCAATCGTTTGCGAAGAGGCGTTTGTCATAGCCGCAATAAGATGGGCAACTTCTGGCTCCATTGCGCCAATAATACCAATTTTCATGGGAGACCCTTTTGATTCAACTGAATGTGTGATGCCACTAAAAGAGTGGGATAACAGAATGGCGGCTAATATACCATAGTTATGCTTTATCGTTATTGTGGGATTGCGATTGCTTGATTGGGGTGGGATAAAACGCGCGGAAGGTAAAAAAATGCGCACCCTAAGGTGCGCCAAAATTCACAAGCAAATGGTGGACTCGTGGGTACGAGTCCGAGACTCACAGGTACAGCGGTACAACAAAAAACAATTAATCTAAGTAGTTAAGAATACCTTGCGCGGCATCACGTCCTTCGGCAATTGCGGTCACAACCAGATCCGAGCCACGGACCATATCGCCGCCAGCAAATACCTTTGGATTGGTGGTTTGGAATGGGTTATCGGCCTGTTTACTGGCTTTTACTCGGCCCCATTGGTCGAGTTCAATGCCGTAATCGGCAAACCAAGGCGCAGGGCTAGGTTGGAAACCGAAGGCGATAATTACCGCATCTGCGTCGAGTAACTGCTCGCTGCCTTCAATTGCTTCAGCACGTTGACGGCCACTCGCATCGGCTTTACCCATTTGGGTTTCAACGCATTCCACACCCACCACTATACCGTCCTGGGTTTTAATCGCCACGGGTTGACGGTTAAACAGGAAGTTCACTCCCTCTTCACGGGCGTTTTGTACTTCGCGGCGTGAACCTGGCATGTTGGCTTCATCACGGCGATAGGCACAAATTACACTGCTGGCACCTTGGCGCACGGCGGTGCGAACACAGTCCATGGCTGTATCACCACCACCTAAGACCACCACGCGTTTACCGGCAAGATTCAGGTAAGGCGTATCTGGATTACTGCTGCCCATCAGGTGATGGGTATTGCCAATCAAGTAGGGCAGGGCTTGGTACACGCCTTGGGCATCTTCGCCCTCAAGGCCCGCTTTCATGGCGGTGTAGGTTCCCATACCGAGGAAGACGGCATCGTATTCCTCAAGCAGTTGGTTAAAGGCGACGTCCTTACCCACAGTGACGCCCAGTTTGAACTCGATGCCCATGCCTTCTAACACTGTGCGGCGAGTCGCCATCACGGCTTTATCCAGTTTAAAGGCGGGAATACCGTAGGTCAGCAGGCCACCAATCTGGGGATACTTATCAAATACCACAGCCTTAACCCCATTACGGGCAAGAATATCGGCGCAGCCTAAACCCGCAGGGCCTGCGCCCACAATCGCGACCTTTTCCTTGCGTGGCGTGACCTTGCTCATATCCGGACGCCAGCCTTGGGCGATGGCGGTATCAGTAATATATTTCTCCACATTACCGATAGTCACGGCGCCAAAGTCGGCGTTTAGGGTACAAGCCCCTTCACAGAGTCTGTCCTGTGGACAGACGCGGCCACAGATCTCGGGCAGGGTATTGGTCTCATGGACTAAATCAGCCGCCTCCATGATCCGCCCCTGCTGTGCCAGCTTCAGCCAGTTGGGAATATAGTTGTGCAGCGGGCATTTCCACTCACAATAAGGGTTGCCGCAATCGAGGCAACGGTCCGCCTGTTCAGTCACCTGAGCTTGAGCAAAGGGCTGATAAATCTCAATAAACTGAGTCGAACGCTTTGCTGCAGGGTGTTTAGTTGGGTCTTTACGACCCACTTCAATAAATTGAAAATCGTTACTCATCTGCTATTACCCCGCTTTAACTGCTAGTTCCGGGCTCGATTGCTCTAATTTGAGCAGATCTGCAACGGCGATATTTTTCGGTTTCACTAAAACAAAGCAATCTAACCAGTTGGCAAAGTCGCTTAAGATCATCTTCGCGTGCTCACTGCCGGTTTCGGCCACATGCTCTTCAATCAAGCCTTTCAAATGCTGTTGATGAATAGGCGACTCGAGTTTTTGGGTATCGACAAGCTCGTTATTCACGCGGCGGTTAAAGCGGCCAAATTGGTCGAACACATAGGCGAAGCCGCCCGTCATCCCTGCGCCGAAGTTCACCCCGGTTTTGCCGAGCACAACTACAATGCCGCTGGTCATGTATTCACAGCCGTTATCGCCTAAGCCTTCAACTACGGCAATGGCGCCCGAGTTACGTACCGCGAAGCGTTCACCCGCTTGACCCGCTGCGAAGAAGCGTCCGCCAGTCGCGCCATACAGACAAGTGTTACCGACAATCGCGCTGCGCTCGCTCTGGAATGGACTCCCTAGCGGTGGATAAATCACAATCTTGCCGCCTGACATGCCTTTACCGACGTAGTCGTTGGCATCACCGCAGAGCTTGAGTTCAAGGCCTGGGCTATTCCATACCCCAAAGCTTTGGCCGGCACTGCCATTAAAGCTGAGTTTAATCGGGGCCTTAGTGCCTTTAACCCCAAGGGTAGTCGCGATATAGCCCGACAGGCGTGCGCCCACTGAGCGGTCAGTGTTGTTGATACTGTAAGCGGCATCGAAACACTCGCCCTTATCGACCGCACTCTGGCACTCGTTGAGCAGATGTTGATTGAGTAAGCCTAAATCCGCTGGTGGATTGGTTTCCTGCCAAGTGCGCGAGGTGCTGGCTCTGACCTTTGGCTGATACAGGATCGGCGCTAAATCGAGTCCACGTTGTTTATCGGTCTGGCCTTCCAAGGTATGTAGCCACTCACTGCGGCCCACTAAGTCTTCGAACTTGCTGACCCCTAGCGTTGCCATCCACTGGCGTACTTCCTCGGCGACAAACTCAAAGTAAGTCATCACTCGCTCTGGTAAGCCGTGGTAGTGGTTATCGCGCAGTTTCTTGTCCTGAGTTGCGACACCAGTAGCGCAGTTGTTCAGGTGGCAAATACGCAGGTACTTACAACCTAAGGCAATCATAGGCACAGTCCCGAAGCCAAAGCTCTCGGCGCCGAGTAAGGCTGCCTTGATGACGTCGGTTCCGGTTTTTAGGCCGCCATCGACCTGCAAGCGGATCTTATGGCGTAGGCCATTTTCCACCAGAGATTGATGCACTTCGGCAAGGCCGAGTTCCCATGGGCTGCCGGCGTATTTCACCGAAGTGATAGGGCTTGCGCCCGTGCCACCATCGTAGCCAGAAATAGTGATCATATCTGCGTAGGCTTTTGCTACACCTGTGGCGATAGTACCGACACCTGGCTCAGACACTAACTTCACGGAGATCAGTGCCTTGGTATTGATTTGTTTTAAATCGAAAATCAGCTGGGCTAAGTCTTCGATAGAGTAAATATCATGGTGCGGTGGTGGTGAAATCAAGGTTACACCTGGGCGCGCGTGGCGCAGTCCTGCAATTTCCACACTCACCTTATGGCCTGGCAGTTGTCCGCCTTCACCGGGTTTTGCGCCCTGTGCGACTTTAATCTGCAACACATCGGCATTGACTAGGTAATGGGCGGTTACGCCAAAACGTGCCGACGCAATTTGTTTAATCGCCGAGTTACGCTCGGTATTAAAGCGGCGAGCATCCTCACCACCTTCGCCCGAGTTAGAGCGGCCGCCTAAGCGATTCATGGCGATGGCTAATGCCTCATGGGCCTCGGGGCTTAGGGCGCCGATACTCATGGCCGCACTGTCAAAGCGCGGGAACAAGTGGCTGGCAGCCTCGACCTTATCCAGTTCAATTGCGGCTTGGTCAGCTCTAATGCCAATCAAATCCCTTAGGGTAGCAACTGGGCGGTTATCGACTAATTCGGCAAACTTCTTGTAGGTCGCAAAATTCTTGTCGATTAATGACGCCTGCAGCGTGTTGACCACATCTGGGTTGAAGCAGTGGTACTCACCGCCATCAACGTATTTGAGTAGACCGCCTTGTGGCAGTGGCACATGGGCGCGGTAAGCGGCTTTATGCAGCAGCGCTTGATCTTGAGCGATATCCTCAAAGCTGGCGCCTTCGATGCGGCTCACCACTCCTTTAAAGCAGAGTTCAATTACATCGCTGGCAATACCAATGGCCTCAAACTGTTGGCTACAACGGTAGGAGCCGACGGTACTGATCCCCATCTTCGACATGATCTTACGTAGACCTTTCTCGATGCCGTAGCGGAAGTTCAGCATCAGCGCCGTGGTGTCGGTCAGTTGATGGCGTTTCGCTAGATCTGAGATTGATTCATACACTAGATACGGATAAATCGCCGTGGCACCAAAGCCGAGCAGCACCGCAAAGTGGTGCGGATCCCGCGCCGATGCGGTCTCAACAATGATGTTGGTATCGCAGCGTAGGCTCTTGCTGACCAGCATTTGTTGTACTGCGCCGACTGCCATGGCCGCTGGGATTACCTGCGCCGATTTATCAATCGCACGGTCGGATAAAATCAGCAGCGTAGTGCCACTGCGGGCTAAACGCTCGGCTTCCGAGGTGATGCGGCGAATCGCCTGTTCTAAGCCTTCTTTCGGATCGTAGTTTAAATCGACGATATTGGCGCGATAGTAAGTGCTATCTAATCCAAGTAATTGATTGAAATCACTGAATAATAATATCGGTGAGTTGAACATCACTCGATAGGCATGGCCAGTAGTTTCGTTGAAGAGGTTTTGTTCGCGGCCAATACAGGTCGCCAGAGACATCACGTGCTTTTCACGCAATGGATCGATAGGCGGGTTAGTGACTTGAGCGAATTTTTGCCTGAAATAGTCATAGAGCGAGCGTGACTTTTTCGACAATACGGCCATTGGCGTATCATCGCCCATGGAGCCTGTCGCTTCTTCGCCTTGTTTTGCCAGCACCCAAATCACTTGTTCAAGCTCTTCGCGGGTGTAACCAAATTGCTTTTGGTATTGCAGCAGTTGCTCAGGGCTTAATTCGCTGGCGCCATGTTGCTCCGTTGCTAACTGCTCGGCAGGGACCAGAGTACGACTGTTTTTGGCCATCCACTCTTTATAGGGGTGGCGACGCTTAAGATCGTTATCGATTTCGAATGACTGGTACAGACGGCCATTGAGTGTATCTAACACTAATAGCTCACCCGGGCCGACGCGGCCTTTTTCAATCACTTCATCGGCGGCGTAGTCCCAAATGCCCACTTCGGAGGCGAGGGTTAAGATACGATCTTTGGTGATCACATAACGTGATGGACGCAGACCGTTACGATCCACCGCGCAAGCTGCGTGGCGACCGTTGGTCATTACGATACCCGCTGGGCCATCCCAAGGTTCCATATGCATGGAGTTAAAGTCATAGAAGGCTTTTAGCTCATCATCCATCTCTGGGTTACTCTGCCATGCTGGCGGAATAAGCAAACGCATGGCGCGGTATAGGTCCATACCGCCTGAGAGCAACATCTCGAGCATATTATCGAGCGATGAGGAGTCAGAACCCGTTTCATTCACAAAGGGCGCCGCCTGTTGTAAGTCGGGCAGTAGTGGTGAATTAAACTTGTAGGCACGGGCACGGGCCCATTGGCGGTTACCGGTAATAGTGTTGATCTCGCCGTTATGGGCAAGATATCTAAAGGGCTGAGCGAGTGGCCATTTAGGTGAAGTATTGGTTGAAAAGCGTTGATGGAATAAACAAATAGAGCTCTTCAAACGAATGTCAGCAAGGTCGGAATAGAATGCGGGTAAGTCGGCAGGCATCATCAAGCCTTTGTAGACTATGACTTGGCCTGAAAGACTCGCGACATAAAAGTCTTTATCGTCAGTAATTTGTTGCTCTAATCGGCGGCGAGCCATGTAGAGGCGACGCTCAAGATCTTTCTCACGCCAGCCAATCGGGGCGTTGATCAGTACTTGATAGATTTGCGGTAGGCTCGATTTACCAATTTCACCCAATACTTCAGGATTGACGGGGACTTTACGCCAGCCGGCAATGCTTAAGGTTTCACGCTCGAGCTCGCGTTCGAGAATAAACTTGGCTTGGTCGGCCAGTTCTTCATCTTGGCTTAAAAACAACATGCCCACGGCGAATTTGCGGCTCAGGTGCCAGTCATTTTCCGCGGCAATGGCTTCAAAGAATTGCAATGGTAGCTGCATTAATAAACCACAGCCGTCCCCAGTTCGACCGTCAGAGGCGATACCGCCACGGTGTTTCATGCGATCGAGGCCATGGATGGCGGTGCGCACGATACGATGGCTGGCTTCGCCATCCATTTGTGCAATCAAGCCAAACCCACAATTGTCCCGCTCAAAACTGGGATGATATAAGCTCATACAAAAACCTCCCTTGACCTCAACGAAATTACTACTCGGGAGAAATGTAAAGACTTTCTATAGATATGCACCCGAACCACCCAAATTATCCTGAGATTAACTAAAGGTCAAACCAAAATTTTGCATAAAATATGGGTATTAATTCATGTTTTATACACAAAACATAATTACTTTACGTTAACGTTAACTGATTAAAGTGCTGTATAACATTATGAATAAAAAGAATTTTAAAAAATGAAAAACTTGTAAGTTACCAAAATGTAACATTGGCGCTGATTGTTTTTGATTTAGAAATAGTGATTTTTATTGCAAATACAGTGTTTGTATAAAAATATGAAGTAAGTGAATTGTTATTCCGTTTGGTTGTGAGTGCTATCACAGAATGTAAAGGCCCTGTGAGGGGCTGCTCAGGTTTTTAGCTTGGATATGGTGAATATTATGAGAGTTTGATTTACCGCCAAGAAAAGTGTGCTCGCTTTGTTTATCATGAGTTTTTTCATCTAAACACACGTCTTTACTCCTTCTTTTTTGTGATTTTATCTTGGTTAATTTTAATGAAACGACATGAAATTTGGCGGGCGAGCTAATGGGGCTCGATGCATACGTAAACACATTTGGTGCTGTTTGTAAGGCTAAATACGGTGAGCGATTACGCAAGCTCACCATAGATGCCAAATTCACTTGTCCTAACCGTGATGGCACGCTTGGACGTGGTGGTTGTACCTTTTGCAACGTGGCGTCCTTTAGTTATCAGCAAACGGAAACGCTCAGCATCAGTGAGCAGCTAGAACAAGGGAAAGCCCGTTATAAAGAGGCGAAACCCAAGCTGAATGCGGATAAGTTTATCGCTTATTTTCAGGCTTATACGAGCACTTATGATGAGTATCAAGTGCTGATGGCTAAATACGATGAGGCGGTCAAAGACAGTGAGATTGTGGGCCTGTGTGTTGGTACTCGTCCCGACTGTGTGCCAGATAATGTATTAGATTTATTAGCGAGTTATCAGCAAAAGGGCGTCGATGTCTGGTTGGAGCTTGGATTGCAAACCGCCAATGATAGGACTTTGCATAAGATTAACCGTGGGCACGATTTTGCCTGTTATTGCGATACCGTTTTGCGGGCGAGAAGTCGAGGATTAAAGGTGTGTACTCACCTTATCTTAGGTTTACCCGGTGAGACTCGTCTCGATTACATGGCGACCCTTCAGGCCGTGCTGGCGCAGGGCGTAGATGGTTTAAAGCTTCATCCATTACATGTGGTTGAGGGCAGTACTATGGAAAAAGCTTGGCGCGCAGGGCGCTTACCTTTGCTCAGTATTGAGGAGTATGCGGCTTGTGTCGGCGAACTGGTTCGGCATACACCGAAAGAGGTGATCTTTCATCGGGTGACCGCCTATGCGAAAAAACCGATACTGCTGGCACCCGATTGGTGTGGTTATCGTTGGAATGGCTTAGTGGCGATTATTGAGGATCTTGCGAGTAAGGGTGGACAAGGGGCGGCATTAGCGCGACCATAATGTCCATATTTGCTGAATGGATTCATTTGGTAATTTTTTATCGCTAATAGTATTTGATATAGTTGATTTTTTGTTAATAAAAACATCTTTTGACCACAAATGCTGCTATAAGTTGCGCTGACAATTTTAGTGGGTATCATGTCATAAATTTGTTTTAAGCATTGGACTACTTAAGGGAGGCCTAGATGGCCACAGTTGAATTAGAGACAATTCTAGATCTCAATACGTTAGAACAGTATTGCAGCGCGATTGGTGCCGGTACTTTGCTAAAGAGCGTGGTGTTATTTGAGCAATTAATGCCTGAATATGTTGGGAATCTAGTAAAGGCTAACGAAGCTGCTGACAAGGACACTTTATGTTCAGAGGCCCACAAATTTAAAGGTGCAGCGGGTTCAGTTGGTTTAAAACGTATTCTGCAAATTGCCCAATTACTCCAGCATGGCGAAGAAGCGCGTTGGGAAGTTGAACATGCAACTTGGGTCGCGCAAATTGTTGAATTTGCGAGTGCCGATCTGCAGCAATTAAAGCAATTCTTACAGGCTAAAGCCTAGTTTGGTTTGCGAGGTGCGGCGTAAAGGTTGCACCTCGATAACTTCTTCCTTCCCGTTTTATCCCCCCTTTTGCTTTTCCCTCCTGTATTCTGAGTTGCCTCAAGCGTTTTACCTTGATTGAAAATCGATTTTGCTCACACTATTGAGTAATTTAGCCGCGTTTTAGTTGATAACTTATGATAGAGTTGATTAAATTTATTAATTCATAACCGTAGTGGCAATCGATAAAATGAAAAATTTACCTAGCCTTAAGAATCTATATTACTTGGTGAATCTTCATCAAGAGCAGAATTTTAATCGCGCCGCTAAGGTGTGTTTTGTGAGCCAATCAACGCTGTCGAGCGGGATCCAGAATCTTGAAGAACAGCTTGGCCATCAATTAATTGAACGTGATCATAAATCCTTTATGTTCACCGCTATCGGCGAAGAAGTGGTGCAGCGTTCACGCAAAATACTCACGGATGTGGATGATTTAGTCGAACTGGTTAAAAACCAGGGCGAACCCATGACTGGGGATATCCGCTTAGGCTGTATTCCAACGATAGCGCCATTTTTATTAAGCCGCGTGGTTAAGCAATGTCAGCAAGCTTATCCGGCGATGAGTTTATTACTCAAAGAGGATACTACTGAGCGTTTGCTCGATGCCTTAGGCAAAGGGGAATTGGATTTACTGATCCTCGCCTTGCCCGTGGATACCAGTGGTTACCACAGCATGAAAGTCGGGATAGACCCCTTTAAGATGGTGATCCATAAAGATTTAGTGGGTGGCATTCATCAACCTATCGATTATCAGACCTTGCCCGATGAGAGTATCTTCCTGCTGCAGAGTGAACACTGTATTACAGGGCATGCGATTACCGCTTGTCAGTTAGGTGACAGCGCTAAGGTGAATCCCTTTGCCGCAACCAGTCTGCACACTTTAGTGCAAATGGTGGATAGCAAGCTGGGCACAACCTTCTTACCGCAAATGGCGATTGATGCTGGCATCTTAAATGATACCGATCTGGTGGTGATGACTCCGCCAGGTGAAGCGCCTTACCGCGATATCGGCTTAGTTTGGCGACAAACAACCAGCCGGATTTTGACCTTCCGTACCTTAGGTTTGCTTATTCAAAAGCTGTTAACCAAAGAAATGGAATAATCGCTGTAAGTTAAAACTAGGATATTAGAGAGGGGAAACACCAAACACTTCAATCGAGTGTTGTTTCCCCTTTAGTTTGACTGGACCCAAATTAGTTAAGCGGTATTCGCTATTGGGATTATCGAGTCGGCCCGCCAATGCACCTGAAATCAACATGCGTTGCCCCAGTGGATTACACTGATCTTGAAGTCTGGCTAAGGTATTTAGTACATCACTAAAGAAGCTAATTTCTTGTTTTTGCACACCAACCACAGCAGCAACCACTTGTCCACAGTGGGCCGCAGCCTTAAATTTGGGCACAAAACCATAGTGCTCTTCAAAGTAACGTCGCTGCCAATTTAACTGCTGGCTAAATTCAAAATAGATATTCATGCAGCGGTCGTGCACCACGCCTTCTTCTAACGGCCAGTGGATCAATACGGCATCACCCATATAACGGTAAATTTCGGCTTCGTTATTAGTCACAGTATCGGATAACAGGCTAAAGCTGTCTTGAATGAGACGGCTAAAACGGTAATCCCCGAGGGATTCGGCGTGGGTTGTCGAGGCAACCATATCTAAATAAAGGAATAAACGCTGTTCGTACCTAGGTTTATGGTATTTACCTAAACCAATATTGAGCAGAATACGCGGCCCAACCAAGAGTGCCATTTGTTCGACAAAGGCTAAGCTGACCCGTACGACCACTAAATAGACGATGAGCGCTTGGAAGGACGGACTATAGAGAATATGCGCCGTGAGCATTTGCCTTAGGGTCGACATGTGATTCTCAATGGCCCACATATTCAAGAACTGGGTCATATAGGCTAAGGTCGTCGCCCCGAGTAGCAGGAACAAACCTTTAAAAATCACTGAGAATACATAGGGAAGACGATTGATGGCGCTGAAGTCGGCGATCAGGTTCGACATCCAATGTAGGCTGCCAAAAATGATGCCCATGTAGACGGCAAGCGTCGCGAGATCGGCCGAACCGACAGCCCATTGTGGTAACTCTGGCGACTGTGCATATCGGAAAAACACGAACGCAGCCATGGCTATCGCCCAAGCTAATATCGCAAAAAGAAGTTTTTTCGCTTGTCTACGTGCTCTCACAACGGGTTTTGTATCCGAATACGACCATATATTTCAGGATGCCGTAGTTTATAGAAAATCATCACTAGAGTGCCAGTGATATTTGTGATCTGGATCAATCCAACGCTATATAGCTACGAAAATTTAACCAAATACCTTATTTAATAGCATGGCGGTAAAAGCGGTCTTTAAATAGAAACCCCGTGGATTGGTCATTTTCAGGCTACCGTCCTCGGCAATGCTCTGGGTAAGCGCCTTACTGTTGGCGGCTTTAGGGCGCAGTTGCAACACTTCGCCATGCCTTGCGGTGAGTTTTTCCACTTTACCTAAGGCGATAAGTTCCATTATCTCCTCCCAATCCTGTTGCAGTAACCTTTGCTCTTGGAGATCGGGTTCCCACAATATGGGGGTGCCGACTCGACGATTTCCCACAGGAATATGCCGCTCGCCCTCAACGGGTACCCAGAGCACACGCTGTAACTTGTGACACACTAAGCTGTCTTGCCAAGTTAAGCCTTTGATATTGGTTAGCGGCGCCACACACACATAGGTGGTTTCCAGTGGTTTGCCTTTGCTATCGATGGGAATGGTTTTTAGCTCAACGCCGAGGTGGAGAAAATCCTGCTCGGGCTTTGAGCCGGCAGTTGCTCCTAACTCCATTTCAATGAGTTGTCCGACCCAGCCCTTATCTCGTTTCAGATCCTTAGGCACAGTAATCCCTCGGTGGGCTGCAATTTGGGCCAAAGAGATGCCGGCCATCATATTGGCACGTTCGAGCAGTTCGCTCAGATTTTGAGGAGGGATTATTGGTTTCATAGGGCGAATTTTACTGGAAAATAGGTGCTTAGCAACAGAGGTTAAAAATTAAGCACTCAAAAAAGCATAAGATTTTACTTACAGGGGAATCTGTAAGTATATGATTTTAATGTTAGTTGTTAGTTTGCATTCCAATACCTGCGAAAGTGTTCAAAGTTACTCTCGGTTTTCCCTTGCGTTTCTCACATATTTATCCACAGATATTATGGATAACTCACAATGCAGTAGGCTTTAACCGAATAAAAATCGTGAGTCAATTGCTAAAAGGGGCATTTTTCCACGGGAGTGTGGGTAATTTTGGGTGAGCTCTGTGTATAACATTTAGGTGTTACTCGGATGAAATCGCATAATTTGCATTAGGTTAAAAAGTGAGCTCATTAGTTTTTAAGTCACATATTTTTACACTGAATATTTGTAACTTAATGATTTTTAGTTTTTTATTTTATTTAAACAAGCTGACTGCCATGAATGATATTTGATGTTTTTTGAACGATATACCTAGTTTACCCTAGTTTCAAACAGAGATATCCACAGAAAATGTGGATATCCCCAAGGTTGAAACTCTTAGATTGTTGATAAAGTAGTAAGTTGAGGGTATTTATCCAAAAAATAGCTGTAAATAGAGGTTTGCTGAGAGACTGGCTTTGTGAAACAATCGGTTTATTAAAAGTTATCCTTATTTGGAGTCCATGTGATTGATAGCGACGGCTTTCGCGCAAATGTGGGCATAATAATTTGTAATAGATACGGCCAAGTCATGTGGGCCAGACGATTCGGACAACATTCATGGCAATTTCCTCAGGGCGGCGTCGATGATGGTGAGACGGCCGAAGAGGCGATGTACCGTGAATTGTATGAGGAAGTAGGCTTAAGACCTGAGCATGTCACTATATTAACCTCGACCCGTTCTTGGTTGAGATATCGTTTACCTAAACGTTTAGTGAGACAGGACAGCAAGCCTGTGTGTATCGGCCAAAAACAAAAGTGGTTTCTGTTACAACTCAAAAGCCAAGATAGTGCGATTAATTTAAGTTCTTCAGGCCACCCTGAGTTTGACGATTGGCGTTGGGTAAGTTATTGGTATCCTGTGCGGCAAGTTGTCTCATTTAAGCGTGATGTTTATCGTAAGGTCATGAAAGAATTTGCGGTAACGGCATTGTCATTCCAAACCCAGGAAATTCCGAGGAAGCGGGTAAGACAAAGAACAACGGGCTGATTTTCAAAAGAGGATTGAAAACAGTGTTAAATACGCTCAGGGATATTACTCAAGCTGTGGCGTCCGCCCACAGCTTAGAAACCGCATTAGAAGTCCTAGTTTCATCGACCAAAGCGGCGATGGAAACCCAATGTTGCTCGGTCTACATCTTAGATCAGCAAGAACTCGTATTATCAGCCACCGATGGCCTCGAAAAGAGTGCCGTTGGGCGCGTGCGCATGCCGTTAACCCAAGGCTTGGTTGGCTTGGCTGCTGAACGCGAAGAAGCCGTAAACCTCGCCGATGCGCGTTTGCATCCACGCTTTAAACTCTTCCCCGAAGTCGCTGAAGAAGAATACCGTGCCTTTTTAGCCGTCCCCATTATTTATCAAAAAGCCGTAGTTGGCGTGATTGTGGTGCAGCAGGCCAGCGCGCGGCAGTTTAGCGAAGGGGAAGAAGCCTTCTTAATGACCTTGGCCGCGCAGCTCGCGATGGCGATTAGAGGATTAAAGCAAAAGGCACAAGTCAGTTCGCTGCATCAACAGATTTTATTCCAGGGCACCTCAGCATCAAGCGGTATCGCTATTGCCCATGCCTTAGTGCTCGGTGGCGAAATTTCCCTCGAGCAGCCCGATGTACGCTGCGAGGATATTGCCCTCGAATCCAGCCGATTAGTGGCGGCAATGGGGCGTTGTAAAGAGGCAATCGGCGCCTTATCTCAACGTTTCGACCGTGAGCAGGATGAAGAAGTAGCCTCGATATTCAATGCCTTGCAGCTGCTGCTTGATGATGCCAGCTTAGGTGGTGAATATGCCCGTGAAGTGCAGCAGGGCTGGGAAGCCGAATCGGCGGTCAGCCGAGTTTCGCTGCGTTATATTCAACAGTTTTTAGCGATGGAAGATCCCTACCTGAAGGAGCGGGCGAGTGATATTCGTGACCTTGGGCAAAAGGTATTAAGGCAGTTAATCGAACCCGAGCGTTTAGAGCTTGAACCCGATAAGCCGGTGATTCTCGTTACCCGTGAAGCGGATGCCACATTGCTGGCGGAATTCCCTCGACAAAAATTAGCCGGTATTGTCACTGAACTGGGGGGTGTTAACTCCCATGCGGCCATTTTAGCGCGCGCACTGGGCGTACCCGCCATTACCGGCGTTGAGCAGTTGTTGTCGGCCGATATTGACCAGAAGCTGTTAGTGGTCAATGCCAGCCGTGGGCAATTGATGGTGTCGCCATCGCCCGCCATTGTGAGCGAATATCGCAGTTTGATTTCGGCGCAAAAGGCGTTGCAACGCCAATACGCGCAGGAGTTAGCCCTGCCGTCGGTCATGCTCGATGGTACGCGTATTCGTTTATATCTTAACGCTGGCTTACTCAGTGGTGTCGCCTCTGAAATCGCCGAAGGCGCCGATGGTATCGGGCTCTATCGCACCGAAATTCCCTTTATGCTACAGCAGCGTTTTCCGAGTGAGTCCGAGCAGGTAAAAGTCTATCAACAGGTGTTATCGGCGGCATCGGGTCGCCCTGTGGTGATGCGTACCTTAGACGTGGGGGGCGATAAGCCGCTGCCTTATTTCCCGATCAAAGAAGATAACCCCTTCCTAGGCTGGCGCGGTATCCGCTTATCATTGGATCATCCCGAGCTGTTCCTCGTACAGCTAAGAGCGATGTTGCAAGCAGGCGGAGAGGGCAAACAGCTCAGTATTTTACTGCCAATGGTCAGTAACTTAGATGAAATTGATCAATCCTTGGCCTATTTAGAACAGGCTTACGTTGAACTCAAGAACGATGTGAACAGCCAAATTGAAATGCCGCGCATTGGCATTATGCTCGAAGTTCCTGCGCTGTTATATCAGTTGGATGAAGTCGCAAAACGCGTCGATTTTGTGTCGGTCGGTAGTAACGATTTGACCCAATATTTACTCGCGGTGGACCGTAACAACCCAAGGGTGAGTTCCCTGTTTGATAGTTATCACCCAGGCATTCTTCGGGCGCTGCATCAGGCTCGGCTCGATTGTGACTACCATGAACTCGATATTAGTATCTGTGGCGAGCTGGCGGGGGAACCCATGGGGGCGATTCTGTTGGTGGCGATGGGATACCAGCATTTGAGTATGAACCAAGGCAGTTTAGCCCGGATAAATTATCTGCTGCGCCGTGTGTCCCGCGCCGATTTGACGCAACTCTTGTCGCAGGCCTTGAGCCTATCAAACGGTTTTCAAGTGCGTGAGTTGGTTAAAGAATATTTAACACAGCAGGGATTGGCCACAATTCTTAATTAACTAATCGCGCCTTTTGCTTTAAGCTAAGGCTTCACTTAATCACGCTGTAGGTACCCGTGTGGATAGTTTGCTGTCGGTGTTCTTTATTTGCTTGGCTTTAGGCGCGTTTGTCGGTTTTATGGCGGGGTTATTGGGCATTGGTGGTGGCTTAATTGTCGTGCCCGCACTGCTTTATATCTTACCTTCTGTCGGTATCACTTCGGCTCAGTTACCCCATATTGCGATTGCCACATCCCTTGCGGCGATTATTTTAACCTCGATTTCTTCTGCAAGAGCGCACCATAAACGCGGTAATGTGCCCTGGGGATTGTTTCGAACCATGTTCCCGGGGATTATTCTCGGCGCCTTGATGTCCGGCTTTATTGCCGAACAAATCCCTGCGGCGACCCTCAGACAAGGGTTTGCGGTATTTGTGATGTTAATGGCGATTCAAATGGCTTATCCCTTTAAAACCGAATCGAATCGAGAACTACCAAACTCGATGATTTTGTTTGTGGTGGCCGTGATTGTTGCCGCTATTGCAGGATTAATGGGAATTGGCGGCGGCGTCTTGTTAGTACCATTTTTAACCTATTTTGGTTTGCAGATGCGCCTAGCTGTGGGATTTTCCGCCGCGACCGGATTATTAATCTCCTTGTCGGGCAGCTTAGGGTATATAATCGCGGGCTTTAACGCGCCGGATCTCCCCGAGGGAACCTTAGGGTATATCTATTTACCTGCGCTATTTGGCTTAATAATAACCTCAATTTTAATGGCTCCAGTAGGCGTTAAGGCGGCAAGCACTTGGCCTACCTCGGTCCTTAAAAAAATATTTGCACTTTTACTCCTGTGTGTCGGTCTCAAATTAATTCTGAGCTGATTTTTAGTGTTTAGCCCTCGATTTGAGGCTGTTGATGGATAAGTTATGGCATTGAATTTTCCCAATATCGATCCTGTGATCGTGAAGTTTGGTCCCTTTGATATTTTTGGACAAACCTTTGAACCCGCCCTGCGTTGGTATGGATTTACTTACTTAGTTGGCTTTGTCGCCGCCATGTGGTTACTCAATCGCCAGGCCGACCGCTCCAATGGTTTATGGTCAAGAGAACAGGTTTCCGATTTACTGTTTTATGGCTTTTTAGGGGTGATTTTAGGTGGCCGCATCGGCTACGTGCTCTTCTATCATTTCGATTATTTCCTCGCTAGCCCAATGTATTTGTTTAAGATTTCAGAAGGTGGTATGTCTTTCCACGGCGGTCTAATGGGGGTCATTACCGCCATGATTTATATTGCCTGGAAGCAAAAGCGTACCTTCTTTGCGGTCGCAGATATGGTGGCACCGGTTGTACCTATTGGTTTAGGTGCGGGCCGTATCGGTAACTTTATCAATGGTGAGTTATGGGGCCGAGTCACCGATGTCCCTTGGGCCATGGTGTTCCCAAGTGGTGGACCAGAACCTCGTCATCCATCACAACTCTATCAATTCGCCCTTGAAGGGGTAGCCTTATTCCTGCTCCTCTATTGGTTCAGTAAACGAACGAAGAAAGTCGGTGCCGTGTCGGGCATGTTCTTACTCGGATACGGGATTTTCCGTATGATTGTTGAAACCGTAAGACAACCCGATGCGCAGTTAGGTCTCTATTGGGGCTTTATGACGATGGGGCAAATCTTGTCTGTGCCGATGGTCCTCTTCGGTTTATATCTCATTCTTCGTCCAGAGGGTAAGCAGTAATGCAACAGTATTTAGACTTGATGAAGCACATCTTAGCCGAAGGTGTGGATAAATCAGACCGCACAGGTACCGGTACTCGCTCGGTGTTTGGCTATCAAATGCGTTTCGATTTGAGTAAGGGCTTCCCCTTAGTGACCACCAAAAAGTGCCATATGCGCTCGATTATTCATGAGCTATTGTGGTTCCTGAAGGGCGATACCAATATTGCTTATCTGCGTGAGAATAAAGTCAGTATCTGGGACGAATGGGCCGATGAAAACGGCGATTTAGGCCCTGTCTATGGCGCGCAGTGGCGCAGCTGGCCGACCCAAAGTGGTGATGCTATCGACCAAATCGCTCTGGTGATCGCACAAATCAAATCTCAACCCGATTCTCGTCGTTTGATTGTTTCGGCGTGGAACGTGGGTGAACTGGATAAAATGGCATTGGCACCTTGTCATGCCTTTTTCCAATTCTATGTTGCCGATGGCAAATTATCCTGTCAGCTGTACCAGCGTAGCTGTGATGTGTTCTTAGGCTTGCCTTTCAATATCGCTAGTTATGCGCTGCTGACCATGATGGTGGCACAGCAATGTGATTTAGCTTTGGGTGACTTTGTGTGGACGGGTGGCGATACCCACTTGTACTCCAACCATATGGAACAAACGGCGTTGCAGTTAAGTCGCGAGCCAAGACCCTTACCCACCATGACAATCCTGCGTAAACCCGCTTCTATTTTCGATTATCAATTCGAAGATTTCGAGCTAACTCACTACGATCCACACCCGCATATCAAAGCGCCTGTCGCCGTTTGATGGCGAAATAATCGACTAATACCTCGGAATTGCCGAGGTATTTTGTCGAAACTATCGATTATACTTGTCAATTTTCTTCGTCTACACTCATTTCATTATGATTTTTTGGAGTGCAAGATGGAAAAAGCAATTAGAAATTTTCTGAGCCAGGAATCGGCTGGCGGCATCCTGTTATTGGTTGCTGTTGTCTTAGCTATGCTCATGGCCAATTCTCCTCTAGCGGGACTCTATCAAGGTTTTCTCGGAACTGAAGTACAAGTGCGTGTCGGCGCGCTCGATCTGCATAAGCCGCTATTGCTGTGGATTAACGATGGCCTGATGGCATTGTTTTTCTTACTGATCGGCTTAGAGGTAAAGCGTGAACTGTTAGAAGGCGCCTTATCCAGTGTGGCCCAGGCTTCACTGCCAACCTTTGCCGCGATAGGGGGGATGTTGGTGCCAGCAGGCATTTATCTGTTATTTAACTATGGCGATCCTGTGACCCAAGCGGGCTGGGCTATTCCTGCGGCCACCGATATTGCGTTTGCGTTAGGTATCATGGCGCTGTTAGGTAGCCGGGTGCCAGTGGCATTGAAGGTTTTCCTGTTGGCGCTGGCCATCATCGATGACTTAGGTGTGATTGTGATTATTGCGCTCTTCTACAGCAGCGATCTCTCAACCATTAGCTTAGTGATTGCCAGCATTGCGATTGTCGGTTTAGTCGCCTTAAACCGTAAAGGTGTGACCGCGTTAGCACCCTATGGCGTGTTGGGACTCGTACTGTGGGTCGCGGTATTGAAGTCTGGCGTCCACGCGACTTTGGCAGGTGTGATTATTGCCTTCTGTATCCCACTGCGGGCAAAGGATGGCAGTTCACCCTCTGAGCATTTAGAGCATAGCCTGCACCCTTGGAGCACTTTCCTTATCTTGCCAGTCTTTGCCTTTGCAAATGCGGGTGTGGCCATAGGTAACATGAGTTTGGATACCCTGATTTCCCCTGTACCAGTCGGGATTGCATTGGGACTCATGTTAGGTAAGCCGATTGGTGTAATGTTGTTTAGTTATGTGGCCGTCAAACTGAAGTTGGCGCAATTACCCGATGGGATTGGTTGGAAGCAGATTGCGCCTGTGGCGGCAATGTGTGGTATTGGTTTTACGATGTCGATGTTTATTGCTTCGCTGGCATTTGAGCAAGCAGACCCTATGTACGGCGACTTAGCGCGTCTTGGCACCTTGATAGGCTCAATTCTGGCGGCCTTGATCGGGTATTTCTGGTTATCAAAAGTGTTACCTAAAAAAGGAGTATAACTATGATAAATATGAAATTAGTAGGAGTGGCAGCACTGTTAACACTTTCTTCAAGCGCAATGGCTTCGCAGATTGATGCCTGTAACAAGGATGTCGCATCACAAACCTGTCAAAGCTACCTTGAGGGCATAGTCGATGGCGCGTTAATGTTTAAATCTGAGGCATTAGGTGCACGGCTTGAAACCAATGGCTATGAGTCTAGGGCGCTCAAGTACCGCGGCGGTAAACGTTTCCAAGAGGCGAATCGCACTTATTGCGCCAATCGTATTCCGGATAGAGACAGTTTAGTCTCTGGCGTAACGGAAGCGGTTAGCACGGGTACCGCAGCCGATTTAGAACAGCTGCAGGGAATTGTGGTTAACTTATTGGATTGTCAGCGTTTAAAATAGCGCTATTGACTCATCATTTGCTAAGCTGAGTCACTGCGATCCGACATGCCGCAGCCCTTGAGGCTGCGGTATCCATCAGAGGAAGCTTATTGGCGATGCTGCATCTTAATTACAACCATCTTTATTATTTCTGGATGATCAAGAAGAAGGGCTCTGTGGCCAAGGCGGCCGAAGCCCTTTGTCTGACACCTCAAACCATCACGGGGCAAATTCGCGCCCTTGAAGATCGCCTTAACGGCAGCCTATTCAAACGTGTCGGACGCAATTTAGAGGCGACAGAGCTCGGTGAGTTGGTATTTCGCTACGCCGATAAGATGTTTTCCCTCAGTTATGAGATGCTTGATTTACTGAACTATCAAAAAGATGATGCCATTTTATTTGAAGTGGGTATTGCCGATGCCTTGTCTAAAGCCTTGGCGAGTCGCGTATTACTTTCTGTGGTGCCCAATGACGGCTCTATGCATCTTGCTTGTTATGAAGCGACCCACGAAAGTTTAATGACCCGTTTACGCGAGCATAAACTGGATATGATCCTCTCGGACTGTGCAGGTGAGTCATTGAAATATCCTGAGATTTTATCGAAAAAACTGGGTGAGTGTGGCGTGAGCTTTTTCTCCGCTGAAACCTACAGCGCCGATTTCCCTGCCTGTTTAGAACAAGCTCAATTGCTGATCCCCGGCCGTAGAACATCGCTTGGGCAACAATTATACCGTTGGTTCGATGAACAAAATCTTAAGGTGAGCATCCTAGGTGAGTTTGACGATGCGGCGATGATGAAGGCCTTTGGCTACCTGAAACGCGGGATCTTCGTTACGCCATCAGTTTACCCTCAAGAGGTGATTTCCCATGGCATGCATCTCCTAGGTGAAACCTTAGATGTGAAGGAGGAATACCATGTGATGTTTGCCGAGCGGATGATCCAACATCCCGCGGTGAAACGTTTATTAGAGACGGATTTCAGTGATTTATTTGCCGGATTAGACAGCCAAGTTCAGCGGTGTTAAACCGAGTTTCAATACGGCTTGCATCGACACTCTACGGCGTGAACTGGTAAACTAAGGCGAAATTTGTTTTGGGAGAATTAACTTGGAGTTAATGAACATTGCACGGGTCCGCTGGGCATGTCGCCGCGGAATGCTCGAATTGGACGTCTTGTTCCAGCCTTTCGTCGAAAATGTTTATCAGGATTTGTCGGATGACGACAAGGCCCTGTTTATTCGTTTACTCGAGTGTGAAGACCCTGAATTATTTGCCTGGTTTATGGGTCATGAAGCCTGTCCCGATGCAGAGCTTGCCCGCATGGTAGTGCAAGTCCGTGGCAGAGCGGCGCCATAGTTTTAGCGTAAAAGCCTCTCGCGACCAGCGACTCTCGTTGGTCGTTTTTGTTTGTGTCTGCAGTACCTCTTTACTTATCTGGCCTGAAACGGACGTCGTATTTTGGCGTGTGCTTAAGTTGATATTCGCCGTTTTAATCCTCGGATTCTTAGGCTATCAGTTATGGCGACTGAGGACTTGGCATTGTCGTTTTGAGCTGAATGGAAAAGGGGAAGGCTGGCTCTCAACAGGGGAGGCGTTTCATGTTCTCCCCAGAACTTGGGTAACGCCCTTTGTTTGCTTGGTTTATTATCAGTCCGCCGATAAGTTGCATCTCTTGCCCCTTTGGGCCGATATGTTTAGCGATAGGGAGTACCGCCACTTATGCCGACTGTTACTTAAGGTTAAAACTCAGGCGACGAGCCTGCGCGAATCTCTTTAATTCATATCTAGCATGTTTCCTTCAGCCTAAATAAAACGGGCTAAATCTGAGTAGATTTAGCCCGTTAAAAGTGTCCCTAAAGCAACTCGGTTATTTTTCTGGTTGCAGAATCGTTGGTTGCGGTGAGTCAACTTTCTCTGGATGGTCGATATTGTAGTGCAGACCACGGCTCTCTTTACGATCCATAGCACAGCGGATAATCAGCTCCGCCACTTGCACTAAGTTACGCAGTTCCAGCAGGTTATTGCTGACTCTGAAGTTGCTGTAATACTCTTGGATTTCCTGTTGCAACATCAGGCAGCGGCGCAATGCACGCTCCAAGCGTTTATCCGAGCGGACGATCCCCACATAGTCCCACATAAAGAGGCGCAGTTCGTGCCAGTTGTGGGCAATCACCACTTCTTCATCGGAGTTGGATACTTTACTCTCGTCCCACGCCGGAATTTGCCCCGGTAATGGAATTTTGTGCATTTGGCTCTCAATATCCTGCGATGCAGCGCGGGCAAATACCAAGCACTCGAGCAGCGAGTTACTCGCCAGGCGGTTCGCACCATGTAAGCCGGTATAGGCCACTTCGCCGATGGCATAGAGACCGTTGAGGTCGGTTTGGCCATGCAAGTCCGTCATTACACCACCACAGGTATAGTGGGCGGCAGGCACCACAGGAATAGCATCCTTAGTGATATCAATGCCCAGTTCCAAACAGCGACTGTAAATTGTTGGGAAGTGCTTGATGATAAAGTCGCTGTCTTTATGGCTGATGTCTAAGTAGACACAATCGGCACCTAAACGCTTCATCTCATAGTCGATGGCGCGGGCTACGATATCGCGGGGCGCGAGTTCGGCACGCTCGTCAAAGTCAGGCATAAAGCGGCTGCCATCGGGGCGACGTAAATAAGCTCCTTCACCGCGCAGGGCTTCGGTCAGTAGGAAGTTACGCGCATCAGCATGGTAAAGGCAGGTCGGATGGAATTGATTAAATTCCATATTGGCTACGCGGCAACCTGCACGCCACGCCATGGCAATACCATCACCACTCGCCACATCGGGGTTTGAGGTGTATTGGTAGACCTTAGAGCTACCGCCCGTGGCTAATGCGACAAATTTTGCCTTAATGGTTTCGACCTGCTCGGCATTACGGTTCCACACATAAGCGCCTAATACGCGATTGCCAGGGCGATTTAATTTACGGGTGGTGATAAGGTCGATGGCGTTGTAACGTTCTAAAACTTGAATATTGGGGTGGGCGAGGGCGCGTTCTTGTAGCGTGGTTTGCACTTCTTTGCCCGTCGCATCTGCGGCATGCAGAATGCGTCTATGGCTGTGACCGCCTTCGCGGGTCAAATGATAAGGTGCGTCTTTGGCATTATCGCCAGCGGTTTCTTCTTTATCGAATGCCACGCCACATTCAATTAACCATTGCATGGCGCTCTTGGCGTTTTCAGCGGTAAAAGTTACCACTTCTTTATCGCACAAGCCGGCACCGGCCACTAACGTATCGGCCACATGGGATTCGATGGTGTCACTTTCATCGAACACGGAGGCGATACCGCCTTGGGCGTAGTATGTCGACCCTTCCGAAAGTGGGCCTTTTGAGAGCAGAATTACGTTTGCTTTTTCAGCAAGATGCAAAGCTAGTGTCAGACCTGCGGCACCGCTACCTATGACTAATATGTCAGATTGGTGTTCAACTACTTGTTTCATCGGGTATCATGCTATGACTGAGAGTGCCATCTATGGTAAACCAACTCACCGATTATGGGTACTTTCCTTTTAACCTTACTTTTTTTGTATAATTCTTAGAACTTTTTCAAAGCACGCTAGTCTACATAAGTGAATATGATTCGAGCGACTGAGAAATCAGCATTTTAGATTTGGGAGAAGTCGGCTCGGATGAGTGGACAAATAAGTGATCAACAATTAGTTGAGCGCGTACAACGGGGAGATAAAAACGCTTTTAACCTGTTGGTGCTTAAATATCAGAGTAAAGTAGTGAGCTTGATTTCACGCTATGTGCGTAACCAAGCCGACGTTACCGATGTGGCACAGGAAGCGTTTATCAAAGCTTATCGAGCTTTGCCAAACTTTCGCGGAGAAAGTGCGTTTTATACCTGGTTGTACCGCATAGCCGTAAACACGGCTAAGAATTACCTCGTGTCACAGGGGCGCAGAGCGCCTGCAAATGATGTGGATGCCGAGGATGCCGAATACTACGAAGGCAGTGATGCGCTAAAGGAGTTTGCCTCCCCAGAGCGACTAATGTTATCGGACGAAATCAAAAAAGTGGTTTTCGAGACGTTAGAAACCTTGCCGGAAGAATTACGTATGGCGATTTCGCTACGCGAACTCGATGGGATGAGTTACGAGGATATTGCCATCATCATGGATTGCCCCGTGGGGACTGTAAGATCTCGTATCTTCCGCGCCCGTGAAGCAATCGATAAAAAACTCCAGCCATTACTGGAAGAGTAACACCCTTAAATTTAGACAGGTGAACAATGGATAAATTAGGTCAAGAATGGGTATCTGCCGCTGTCGATGGAGAGACAGATCTGCAGACTATGGCAGAACTTGCTGCCGATACGCATTCACATAATAAATGGCGTAACTATCATGTGATAGGTGATGCTATGCGGGGTGAATTGCCCCAGGCTATGGCGTTAGACCTTTCCGCCAGTATTGCAGCTGCAATCGAACTTGAGCCTGCCATTGTCTCGCCTCAAGTGAGCGCACCTGAAGTTACAGAGGCTCCACAGCAAGTCGCCGTCAATGCTGGCCAAAGCCGCGTTGTGCCCTTATTCAAGCAGTTTGGTCAGTATGCGATTGCCGCTACTGTGGCCATGTTCGCCATCGTAGGCGTACAGAACTTTAACCAAACAGCTGATGATGCCGCATCGCCATCGCCTGTGCTCATTACCCGTCCCCTAGTTGGTAGTGCGTCGCCTGTGAGCTTGCAGACAGGTCCAGTGCAGCAAAACCAGAGCTACACTAATGACCAAATGAATGAGCAACGTCGCCGAATTAACACTTATATTCAGGACCATATGTTGCAACAACGATTGAATACGGGTGCCGTTGTAGAAGACAATAGCGAGGTTATCCCCGTTCCTGTCAATCAGTAGTAAGGAGTTAGCTTGCGTCTAATCCTGTTGGCTTTGTTAGCCTTGGTATTCCCTGCAGTGGCGCAGGAAGATATGCCTGCCAAAGTCTGGCTTGAGAAAATGAGCCAGGCTTTAAAAGAGAAAGAGTTTAAAGCATCGATTATACAACTTCAGGCCGACCATATTCGGCCTTTGGTTTATCTTCACGGTAAGGTGAATAATCAAGAAGTTGCGTTTCTTGAGTACCTCAATGGCCCGCCAAAAAATGCGGTCAGAGTGGGCAATCGAGTCACCTTTATCGAACACGATCAACCCGCCTATAGCATCCTTTCTAATCATATTCAGGGCGTATGGCCTGCGGCTTTCTCGTCAAAGATGAGTGATTTAGAAGTGGGTTATCAGTTTGTGCTCGGTGGTCGTACGCGTATTGCGGGACGTCCCGGTCAAATGATCCGTTTATTGCCAAATGATGAATACCGTTACGGTTTCCAAATTTGGCTGGATATGGACACCTATCTGCCCCTCAGATACGACATGCTGACTCAAGATAAACAATTACTTGAACAGCTGATGGTGATTGAGCTTATTGAGTTAAATGAACCGCCATCGATTTTACAGGAAGCCTATAAACAAGAATGGCCAGCGGTTATCGATCAGGCTGAACGCCAAGATGGACAAAATTGGCAGTTTTCTTGGTTACCAGCAGGATTTAGTGTTGTGGTGCGTGATCACCACCGTTTGATTGGCAGTCACGAGGCGGTTGAATATATTGCCTTAACCGATGGCTTAGCCAGTATTTCCGTCTATGTCGCACGAGCAGGTTCCACGCCATTACCCGAAGAGTTAATCACTCGTAATGGCTTGTCTTTGGTATCTGAAAAAGTGGGTAATGCTGAAGTTGTTGCCGTGGGTAAAGTGCCGACCGAAACCTTAGCCCGTATCGCAAAAAGTCTGATGTTAGAATAAGGCCTCCTATCATGATGGAAGAAGTTGCGCGGGTTATCGCCTGCGATAATCAAGGTTGGCTGACCGTCGAGGTTGAGCTTAAAAGTACTTGCAAGAGCTGCAGCAGTAGCGAGTCTTGTGGTACGTCGGCTGTGGCTCAGGCTTTTTCGGCAAAGACACAACAATTCTCCATTCAAAGTGAACGAAACTGCGAGGTTGGCGAACTGCTCAAGCTCGGTTTGCCTGAGAGCGTGATCCTGAAAGCGGCGGCCTTAGTTTATTTGATGCCGCTGCTTGGTTTATTTGCTGGCGCGGTATTTGGCCAGTTTTTCGCAGGTTTGTTGGAAATCAATTCGGATCTCAGTGCGATAGCCTTTGCAGCCTTAGGTGCGTTAACCGCTTGGTTCTTTGGAAAGCACAAGGCAAAACAACTCGAAGTCGATTCGCAACCTGTCATTTTGGCTTATTTAGGCTCAGGGATCAGTTTAGAAAAATTACCCGTTTAATTTCATGTTGTTATTGATTTTAATCTGGCAATAAACTTCCGCTGAGAGCCACATTTTCCGACTTAAAGAGAAGGATGAGTGAATCTGATTGGTATTGAAACCGCAATCAGGTACAATTTCGCACCTTTGAACCGTATCCATTTTTCAGTATTAGTCATAGCAGCATAATGAAACACATTAGAAACTTCTCAATTATTGCCCATATCGACCATGGTAAATCGACGCTATCAGATCGTCTGATTCAGGTTTGTGGCGGGTTAAGCGACCGTGAAATGGATGCGCAAGTTCTTGATTCTATGGATCTAGAGCGTGAGCGCGGTATCACGATTAAGGCCCAGAGCGTCACGTTGGAATACAAAGCCAAAAATGGCGAAACTTACCAACTTAACTTTATTGATACCCCTGGCCACGTTGACTTTTCCTATGAAGTATCTCGTTCATTAGCCGCCTGTGAGGGCGCGCTGCTCGTGGTGGATGCGGGGCAAGGCGTTGAAGCTCAGACGCTCGCGAACTGTTACACCGCGCTGGATATGAATCTGGACGTAGTTCCTATCCTAAACAAAATCGACTTACCTCAAGCCGATCCTGAACGCGTAGCCGCTGAGATTGAAGATATCGTGGGTATCGATGCGATGAACGCTGTGCGTTGCTCGGCCAAAACCGGTGTGGGTATTGACGAAGTATTAGAAGTCATCGTTGATCAAATTCCGCCGCCAGAAGGCGACCCAGAGGCGCCGCTACAAGCGCTGATCATCGACTCTTGGTTTGATAGCTACTTAGGCGTTGTTTCTCTCGTACGTATTAAAAACGGCGTGCTGAAGAAAGGTGACAAGTTTAAGGTGATGTCTACCGGACAAAACCACACCGCAGACCGCGTGGGTATTTTCACACCTAAACAAACCGATAAAACCGAGCTGAAAACCGGTGAAGTAGGTTTCGTTATCGCGGGTATTAAAGAAATTCACGGCGCACCAGTGGGTGATACCTTGACACTGGCTAAGCATGGCGCTGAAAAGCCATTACCCGGCTTTAAGAAAGTGAAGCCTCAGGTTTACGCTGGTGTGTTCCCAATTTCGACCGATGAATATGAAAACTTCCGCGATGCGCTGAACAAACTCAGCCTCAATGATGCGTCATTGTTCTTCGAACCTGAAAGCTCATCAGCCCTAGGTTTTGGTTTCCGTATTGGCTATTTAGGCCTGCTCCACATGGAAATCATTCAAGAACGTTTAGAGCGTGAATACGATCTTGACCTAATCACGACTGCACCTACCGTAGTGTATGAGGTGCTGTTGACCAGTGGTGAAACCATCTATGTTGATAACCCAGCAGACTTGCCAGCGATTAACAACATCGAAGAGATGCGTGAACCTATCGTTGAAGCTAACATTCTGGTGCCAAAAGAATACTTAGGTAACGTGATTACCCTGTGTATCGAAAAACGTGGTACCCAAGTGAACATGGTTTACCACGGTAATCAAGTGGCCGTGACTTACCACCTGCCAATGGCGGAAGTGGTGATGGACTTCTTCGACCGCTTAAAATCGACCAGCCGTGGTTATGCATCGTTAGAATACAACTTCATCCGCTTCGATCCTGCGGACATGGTGCGCTTAGACATTCTGATCAACGGCGACCGCGTAGACGCATTGGCGATGATTATTCACCGTTCAAACATTCGTCACCGTGGTTTAGCGCTGGTTGAGAAGATGAAGGAGCTGATCCCACGTCAGATGTTTGATATCGCGATTCAAGCCGCTGTTGGCAGCCAAATTATTGCCCGTTCTACCGTAAAAGCCCTACGTAAAGACGTAACGGCGAAGTGTTACGGTGGTGACGTTTCCCGTAAGAAGAAACTCTTGAATAAACAAAAAGAGGGTAAGAAACGGATGAAACAAGTGGGTAACGTTGAGGTGCCGCAAGAGGCGTTCTTAGCGGTACTTAAGCTAAACGAGTAACACTCGAGATAACACAATTTAGCTATTATTGCGCCGCAGTTTGCGGCGCTTTACTTAGCTTATCGTATGTTTTGTGGTGTTTTTTTAGAAATACGGTAAGTTAACTAAAGTTCGCGAGTCGAAATACAATAGTCGCTGAGTTTGGATCTTTACATTTCAAGGCAGGAGTTCAATAAGCAATGGCAGCCTATTTTTCCATTATTTTAGTGCTAGTCACCCTGATTTCAGGGCTGATCTGGTTAATCGATGTGCTGGTATTTGCGCCTAAACGCCGCGAAAGCTTAGCCTTAGCCAAGGCTTCGCAGGCTAATTTAACCGAGGAAGCCGAATATAACATCATCCGCGAACCCACAGTGGTTGAAACCGCGCATTCCATCTTCCCTGTGATTGCCTTCGTGTTGATCCTGCGCTCGTTTATTTACGAACCATTCCAAATTCCCTCTGGCTCTATGATGCCAACCCTGTTAGTGGGTGACTTTATTCTGGTGGAAAAGTTTAGCTATGGCCTAAAAGATCCCGTATGGCGCACTAAACTGATTGAAACGGGCGAGCCGAAACGTGGCGATGTGATTGTGTTTAAATACCCAGAGAATCCTCAGATTGACTACATCAAGCGCGTGGTGGGTTTACCGGGCGATAGGATTATTTACCGCAACAAGCAGTTGATGATCCAAAAAGCCTGTGGCGCAGAGCAAACTAATTGCCCAGAGCCAGAACTGGTGGCGCGTACCGAAATCAGCCGTGGTGATTTCAGCCAAGATGGTGTGCCATTAATTCGTTTTAAAGAGCAACTCGGTGAAGTGGCCCACGATATTTTAATCAATCCAAGCCGCCCCGATATGCTGGGATACTTCAAGCGTGAAGCTAACTTACCTGCGGGTGAGTTCCTTGTACCCGAAGGACATTATTTTGCGATGGGTGACAACCGCGATAACAGTACCGACAGCCGTTTCTGGGGCTTTGTCCCAGAAGAAAATCTTGTCGGCAAAGCGGTGGCTATCTGGATTAGTTTTGAGTTTGACCGTTCTAAAGCCGACTTCCTGCCAACTTGGGTGCCAAGTGGGGTACGTTTTGAACGAGTAGGTGGAATTCACTAGTATGGAACCGATTAAAAATTTGCCACGTTTGTGTCGTACTTTGGGCTATGAGTTCAAGAACCTTGAGCTTCTCACCCAAGCGTTGACCCACAGAAGTGCGGCAAATAAGCACAACGAGCGGTTAGAGTTTTTAGGCGATTCGATTTTATCGATTGTGATTTCTGACGCTTTATACCATCAGTTTCCTAAGGCGACTGAGGGTGACCTGAGCCGGATGCGTGCCACCTTAGTGCGTGGCGATACGCTCACCTTGATTGCTAAGGCCTTTAAGCTTGGGGATTATTTATTCTTAGGCCCCGGCGAGTTAAAGAGCGGTGGTTTTAGACGTGAGTCTATCTTGGCCGACGCGGTCGAGGCGATTATCGGCGCAATCTACTTAGATTCCGATCTCGAAGTGTGCCGTAAGCTGTTACTGCATTGGTACGCTGAGCGTTTGGCCGAGATCCAACCGGGCGTGAATCAAAAAGACGCTAAAACCTTACTGCAAGAATATTTACAAGGGTTAAAGAAGCCGCTACCCGATTACCAAGTAATCAATATAGAAGGCGATGCCCACGATCAAACATTCACCGTTGAATGTCGTATAGATGACTTGAGCGAAAGCGTGATTGGCGTAGCGAGTTCGCGCCGCAAAGCCGAGCAGATTGCCGCGGCTCAAGTATTGGAGTTACTGAAGAAATGACCAAAAAAACAGACTTGCCAGCTGTCGATGCCGCTAACGCGAGCAATGAGCCGAGCTTAGATGAATTACTGGCAAGGATGAATGCGGCGAGCGCGGCGGCGCCGTCTGTTCACTATGATGTGACCTACTGTGGCATGGTGGCCATTATTGGGCGCCCTAACGTGGGGAAATCGACTCTGCTGAACCGTTTGCTTGGGCAAAAGATCAGTATTACCTCGAAAAAGCCGCAAACGACGCGTCATCGCATCATGGGGATCCATACCGATGGTCCACGCCAAATCGTGTTTATCGACACACCGGGTCTGCATATTGAAGAGCAGCGTGCGATTAACCGTCTGATGAACCGTGCGGCGGCGAGCTCGCTTGCCGATGTGTCTATGGTGATTTTTGTGGTCGATGGTATGACATGGACCGCCGATGATGAGATGGTATTAAGTAAACTTCGCCGTGGCGGTGAAGAGCGTAAAACCGTTTTAGCCATCAATAAAGTCGATAATATCAAAGACAAAGAAGCTCTTTTCCCTTATTTGGAAGAAGTGGCCAAGAAATATCCCTTCGATGAGATCCTGCCGATTTCAGCCAGTAAGGGCACCAACGTTAAGCGCATTTTAGAGATGGCGGCAGAGTCTCTGCCCGAGAATCCATTCTTCTTCCCCGAAGACTATGTGACCGACCGTTCGCAACGTTTTATGGCTTCTGAAATTGTCCGCGAAAAACTGATGCGCTTTTTAGGTGATGAATTGCCCTATGATGCGACGGTTGAAATCGAGCAATTTAAGATGATGGAAAACGGCGTTTATCAAATCAACGCCCTGATCTTGGTCGAGCGTGAAGGCCAAAAGCGGATGGTGATTGGTAGCAAAGGTGAGCGCATTCGTACCATCGCCACGCAAGCGCGCCTCGATATGGAAACCTTGTTTGATAACAAAGTGTTCCTCGAGGTGTGGGTGAAGGTCAAATCCGGTTGGGCCGATGATGAACGCGCCCTGCGAAGCTTAGGTTACGGTGACGATTAATCGTTACTGATAATAGGCCGAGCCTGATCATGAACGAGCGCGCAGACCGATGAAACGGGGCTATGTTTTGCATCATCGCCCTTACCGGGAGTCTAGCGCGCTGGTCAATCTCTTGGTTGACGGTATTGGTCGTGTCGATGCCGTAGCGCGAGTCGGGAGCGGAAAACGCTCCATCAAAAGTATCCTCCAGCCCTTTCAACCGCTGATTTTTGAATTTAGCGGTAAGTCTGAACTCAAGAATATCAGCCAAATTGAAGCGGCCGCGCCAGCCGTGCCTTTATCAGGTTATAGCCTGTATGCCGGCATGTATATCAATGAGTTGCTGATGCGAACCTTGTCGGTTCACCATAATGCCGAGGCGTTATTTTTCATCTACCACCAAGCCTTGGTAGGACTTGCGGCGCAGTTTTGTGAGTCGAAGCTGCGATACCTTGAGTTGGCGCTTTTGCGGGAGCTTGGGGCCATGCCATCCCTTATTCGCGATACCCAGGGCGAACCGCTGATCCCTGAACATTACTATCAGCTTGTGCCAGAACTGGGTTTTCAATTTGTGTTGAACAGCAGGGCAAAGTATACCTATCAAGGCGCGATGTTAACCGCGCTTAACGATAATCAATTGTTGCAAGAGCAGTTTTTAGAGGCCAAACGGTTGATGCGCTCGATGCTGCAACCCCTGCTCGGAAATAAGCCGCTGGTGAGCAGGCAGTTGTTTATTCAAGCGACAGCCTCTAACAGAGATGGGAATAATTAGCCCTAGCTCCTGTTTTTTACTGTCTGTCCCAGTACAATAGGGCGCAAATCAGCGTTAATTCTAGCCTTACAAACATAAAGGAGTTCCCGATGAGCCGTATCTTATTGGGTGTTAATATCGACCATATTGCGACCCTGCGTCAGGCTCGTGGCACCAGTTATCCCGATCCTGTCCATGCGGCGGCGGTTGCCGAGCATGCGGGAGCCGACGGTATCACGATTCATTTACGGGAAGACAGACGTCATATTATCGACCGCGATGTGTATCTGCTGGCAAAAACCTTAAAGACGCGGATGAACTTTGAGTGTGCAGTGACTGAAGAAATGCTCAACATTGCCTGCGAAGTCAAACCAACCTACGTTTGTTTAGTCCCTGAAAAGCGGCAAGAAGTGACGACTGAAGGCGGTTTAGATGTGGCTGGTCAACTCGATAAAATCACTGCCGCGGTAAGCCGTTTAGCTGCCAATGGTATTCAAGTGTCACTGTTTATTGATGCCGATAAGACGCAAATCGATGCCGCAGTCGCCTCTGGTGCGCCACTTATCGAAATCCATACCGGTTGCTATGCCGACGCTAAAACAGCTGAGGAAGAGGCCAAAGAACTTGCGCGTATCAGCGAAATGGCGAAATACGCTCACGGTAAGGGCTTAGTCGTGAATGCGGGCCACGGGCTGCATTATCACAATGTTAAGCCTATTGCGGCGATCCCAGAGCTGTATGAACTCAACATTGGCCATGCCATTGTCGCGCGTGCGGCCATTGATGGCTTAGCGACAGCGGTTAAAGACATGAAAGTGCTGATGTTAGAAGGTCGTCGAGGCGAATAATGGCAATCGTTGGGCTTGGCACTGACATAGTTGAAATTGAGCGTATCACGGCCCATGTGGAACGTTCCGGCGATAAGCTGGCTAAACGTGTACTCACGGAGGCTGAGTTCGAAATCTATCAACAGCATAGCCAACCGAGCCGTTATTTGGCGAAACGTTTTGCCGCCAAAGAAGCCGCAGCTAAGGCCTTGGGGACGGGGATTGGTCGAGGGGTATCTTTTCAGCATATCCATATCGGGAATACGCCCGATGGTGCGCCGACGATTGATTTTACACAAGGGGCGCAGCAGCGTTTAGCTTTGCTCAACGGCGTGGTGGGACACATTTCAATCGCGGATGAAAAATCCTACGCCATTGCGACGGTTATCCTCGAATCGCGCTAGTTTCTAACCCATTAGCACAAAGGGAGCCTTAGCTCCCTTTTTTATTGAGTAAAATGCGTGGCAACATTTTTGTTACTTTTTTCTGTTCAGTTTCGCATTTTTGGGCTAGGTTAGGTCAAAAGTGGTATCTAGATACTTATTTGCAGGGACACAGCAAAAGGAGCCCCAGATGAAATCCGCTGTAGAGCAGCTATCAACCTATAAGAGTGTGCATTTAAATCAGCGCAACATACTTACCCATTTCGTTGGTATTCCATTGATTATATGGTCTGCTTTTCTATTGCTGGCGACTATCCGTATTCCACTTGGTAGTACGGGCGATGTGAGTTTAGGTGTGATTTTAGGGGCAGGTGTGCTGGTTTATTATTTTCGCTTACATGCAAAGTTAGCGATTGGCCTAGCTTTATTTATCGCCCCCGTCGTATATACCACTGAACTCATGGCAGACTCTCCCAACGCCTTCTGGTTGGCTATATCGGTATTTATCGTGGGATGGATTTTCCAGTTAATTGGCCATCAATACGAGAAGGCCAAACCCGCTTTTGTGGACGATTTAAACCAACTGCTAATTGGTCCGTTCTTCTTAATGGCCGAAGTGTATTTTATCTTGGGGTTAGAAAAGGCGTTAGATGCTGAGATTACACCTATTGCTATCGAGAAGCGCCGGGCTCTCGAAGCACGTCTAAAGACGCAAAGCGTTAAATAATTTCTTGGGGGAGAAGGAAATCGGCTGATTCCATTTGGATTCAGCCGATTTTTTATCTGGGAACGTTAGCGTGGCGACTGATAATGCTGCGGAATGATACGTACTGTTTTGACCATATTGTCAGCAACTTCAATGACTTCTAATGGATAACCTGCTAGGCGAAGGCTAGTGTTTTCAGCGGGGATATCCTCTAAATACTCTAAGATCAGGCCATTGAGGGTTTTGGGGCCATCGGTTGGGAAATCCCATTTCATTTCTTTATTCAAATCACGGATAGTGATACTGGCATCGACTAAGTAGCTTCCATCCTGCTGGGCGGTAATGTCTTCACTCGGTGTGGCCAGCATCGAGGTGGTGAAGTCACCGACAATTTCTTCGAGAATATCTTCGAGTGTCACTAATCCTTGGATATCACCGTATTCATCGACCACTAGGCCGATACGTTCTTTATTGTGCTGAAAGTTGGCTAATTGCACATTGAGCGGTGTACCTTCGGGAATAAAGTAGAGTTCTTTGACAGCACGTAGCAATGAGGATTTACTGAACTGCTCTTTTGATTGCAGGCGCAGTGCGTCACGTAGATGAATAAAGCCGACGGCATCGTCAATGGTATCGCGGTATACCAACACTCGAGTATGTGGGCTTTGGATCACTTGGCGATTGATAAACTTAAAGTCATCGTTGACGTTAATCGCGTAGATATCCGAGCGCGGCACCATAATGTCTTCAACGGTCACCTTTTCTAAATCGAGAATCGATAACAGCATCTCTTGGTGGCGTTGGGGGATCAAGGCGCCAGCCTCATGTACAACCGTCCTTAACTCTTCTTGGCTAAGTGCATCGCTGCTGCTGATGGTTTTGATGCCGAAGAGACGCAGTATGCCTGTGGTTATCCAGTTAACGCTGGTGACGACATAGGCGAAAATCGTTGATAGACCAATGAGTAAAATACTCGATGGGAAGGCAATGCGTTCAGGGTTTAAGGCGGCGATAGTTTTGGGGGTGACTTCGGCAAAGACCAATACGACTAAGGTCAGCACACCAGTGGCTACCGCGACGCCTAAATCACCCCAAAGGCGCATACCAATAATGGTCGCAATGGCCGATGCGAGAATATTAACCAGGTTATTGCCTATCAGAATTAAGCCAATTAAGCGGTCTGGTCGTTCGAGTAACTTGAGGGCACGTATGGCACCTTTATGGCCGTTTGAGGCGAGATGTCTTAACCGATAGCGGTTAAGGGTCATCATGGCGGTTTCAGAACCTGAAAAGTAGGCAGAACAAAGGATAAGCACTAGTAAAAAAATGAGGAGTGCGCTTGTCGATATAGCGTCCAAAAATAGGCTCCAATCAGGCCGATAAGTATAAGTTGATACCGAGAAATAAACGGGGTGTCAAGTCAGCTCAGGGAATAAGCGCCTAAGCTGACTTGAAATTATTAACTAAGAATTAACTCTTTGACAATCCGAGCGCCAAAATAAGCTAAGGATAACAAGGTCGCGCCGGTTAAGGTGTAAATGACCGCTGTGCGAATTTTACAGCCGACCCAATACTGCTGCCATAGCATGGCGATATACACAAACCACGCGATGATAGACAGAATCGCCTTATGGCCTTTGCCATCGGCAAACATATCATCGAGGAAGATAAAGCCTGTGGCGAGGGATAAACTCAATAAAATCACCCCAATAATTACAAGATGATAGAGCTGCTTTTCTACCGTCATCAACGGCGGAATGCCTGGGCTTAGCATTAATTGTTTTTTCTTGAGTTTATTTTGGATCATCGCCAGCTGAATCGCGTACAGGGCAGCGATCATCAGGGCGCTGTATGCCATGAGAGAGAGCACAACGTGGGCCAAGACCTCAGGGTACAGCTCAAAGTGAGTAATAAACTTAGGTGGCAATAACCAGAGTAGGGCTACAGAGAGCACAGAGCAGGCGTAAACCACGGGTACAACCACAATCACTTTTAGCCTAAACATCATCACGGTAAAGGTGAAGGCGATGATCCAGTTCACTAACGAGATCACATTAGTGAGGCTGAAGTTTTGCCCATCGGTCGTAAACATCGCTTGAGAAAGGGCTGCTGCGTGCAAAATCACGGCGATGGCGGCGACACCGGCAACGGCCTTTCGATTAGGACCTTCAGGGTGGAACAGTCGACTTGTCACTAATACCAATGCAATGCAATAAAAAAACATGGCTGAGGCAGAAAAAATGACCATGGGTAATTAACCTATTCGTGTTGTTAATGGTGCCTTAAAAACGGGGCATACAGATCAATATTTTGCCTAGAATAACATGAGCCGTCGGCAAATGGGCAGTGACATAAGTTGCAAAATTTAGCAGATTCTTATTGTTAGACGTAAATAGTCGTAGGCGAATCGCAAAATATGACCTAAAGCAGGTTAGTTGCCGAAGTTAACGCAAGTAGGGCATAGCAGTAGCATAATGCGCCCGCATCGTTATAATACAGCCCATTAATCGAGATCCTAAAGGTATAGAGCAGGACGATGTTTGAGAATCTAACCGACAGACTGTCACGCACGCTGAAGAATATCAGTGGCCGTGGTCGCTTAACCGAAGAAAACGTTAAGGAAACCCTGCGCGAAGTGCGTATGGCGCTGCTGGAGGCCGATGTTGCCCTGCCTGTGGTGCGTGAATTCGTTAACAATGTAAAAGAACGTGCTGTTGGTCAGGAAGTAGCGAAGAGCTTAAGTCCTGGTCAAGCCTTTATTAAGATTGTTCAAAGTGAACTTGAAAAATCCATGGGCGAGGCAAACCAAGCTCTGGATTTAGCCACTCAGCCGCCAGCCGTGGTGATGATGGCGGGTCTTCAAGGCGCGGGTAAAACGACCAGCGTTGCCAAACTGGGTAAATTGCTGCGTACGCGCCATAAAAAATCGGTACTTGTCGTCAGCGCCGACGTTTATCGTCCTGCGGCGATTAAACAGCTTGAAACCTTAGCGACTGAAGTCGATGTGGAGTTCTTCCCATCGGATGTGAGCCAAAAGCCAATCGATATCGCCAAGGCGGCCATTGCCCACGCTAAACTCAAATTTATCGATGTAGTTATCCTCGACACCGCGGGTCGCCTGCACGTCGATGAAGCCATGATGGATGAGATCAAGGCGCTGCACGCGGCGGTTAAACCGATTGAGACATTGTTCGTGGTCGATGCCATGACAGGTCAAGACGCGGCAAACACGGCCAAAGCCTTTAACGAAGCGCTGCCGCTCACCGGTGTGATTTTAACTAAGGTCGACGGTGATGCGCGCGGTGGTGCGGCGTTATCGATTCGCCACATTACAGGCAAGCCGATTAAATTCCTTGGTGTCGGCGAGAAGACCGATGCCCTAGAGCCTTTCCATCCAGACCGTATCGCCTCACGTATTCTCGGCATGGGCGACGTATTATCGCTTATCGAAGAAGTTGAGCGCGGTGTCGATAAAGACAAGGCGATGAAGCTGGCTTCTAAAGTGAAGCAGGGCGGCAGTTTTGATCTCGAAGATTTCCGCGAGCAGCTACAGCAGATGAAAAACATGGGCGGCATGATGAGCATGATTGAAAAGCTGCCCGGTGTGGGTCAATTGCCACCGGATGCCCTAGCGCAAATCCAAGACGGTAAAATGACCCGTCAAATGGAAGCCATCATTAACTCAATGACGGCCAAAGAGCGTAAAAACCCTGATTTAATCAAGGGCTCACGTAAGCGCCGTATCGCAGCGGGTTCTGGTACGCAAATTCAAGACGTGAACCGTTTATTGAAACAGTTTACCCAAATGCAAAAGATGATGAAAAAGATGTCGGCCAAGGGCGGCATCCAGAAGATGATGCGCGGAATGCGTGGCATGATGCCTGGCGGAATGAAATTTCCTGGCCGTTAATTCCAGCGATTTTCATCAAAGTTGATGTTTTATCAGTTGGTTGATTCTATTTGAAATGAAGCGGGCAATCCTAAGGCAGGTTTAATAATCGCCAGATTTGGTTGCATTCGTTGAAAAGTCAGGTAAAATCTTCCGGCTTTCTATCTGGGACTCTTCGCGAACACGGGGTTCCAGTTTTTATTTTTGCTTCAAGCAAATCATTAGAGGATTGAAAACGCATGGTTACCATTCGTTTAGCTCGTGGTGGCGCTAAAAAGCGTCCATTTTACAACATCGTTGTTGCTGACAGCCGTAACGCTCGTGACGGTCGTTTCATTGAGCGTGTTGGTTTCTTCAACCCATTGGCTCGTGGCCAAGAAGAAACTTTACGTTTAGACCTAGCTCGCGTTGAGCACTGGGTTGCGAACGGCGCTGCGACAACTGATCGCGTAGCAAAATTGATCAAAGACGCTAAAGCAGCTGCTTAATAGCGTTAAGGTATAGATTGATGAGCAGTAACCAACAGCCAGTCGTACTGGGGAAATTAGGCTCCTGTCATGGCATTAAAGGTTGGCTGAAAATCACCGCCTATACCGATTCTGTTGAAGGTATCTTTGACTATTCACCTTGGCTTATTAAAGAAAATGGTGAATGGCGTGAAGTAAAAGTCATTCAGTGGCGTTACCAAGGCAAGGCGGTTGTCGCCGAGCTTGAAGGTGTCACCACGCGGGAGCGAGCACAAATGCTCACCAATTGCGAAATTGGGATCCTGCCAGAGCAGATGAACGCATTGCCAGAAGACGAGTTCTATTGGCGTGACCTCATCGGTTGTGAAGTGATTAATACCAATGGCTATAACATGGGGGTTGTCGATCAAATCGTGGAAACCGGTTCGAACGACGTGCTCTTAGTGAAAGCCAACGCGAAAGATAGCTTCGGCAAAGTGGAACGTATGCTTCCCTTTGTCCCAGGGCAATTCATCTTAAAGGTGGATGTCCAAGGTAAACAGATTTTAGTGGATTGGGATCCTGACTTTTAAGTCGAGGTACAACATATGTGGTTAGGGGTAATAACCCTGTTCCCAGAAATGTTTCGTGCCGTAACAGACTTTGGGGTTACGGGTCGTGCCGTGAAGAACGGTCTGCTTGAGTTGCACACGTGGAATCCTCGCGATTTCACCCATGATAGACACAGTACGGTAGATGACAGGCCTTACGGCGGTGGTCCCGGTATGTTGATGATGGTGCAACCCTTACGCGATGCCATCCATGCTGCGAAAGCGGCGGCAGGCGAAGAGGCAAAGGTGATTTACTTGTCACCTCAAGGACGCAAGCTGGATCAGCAAGGCGTCACTGAGTTGGCTGAATCATCCCGGTTGATTCTGGTGTGTGGTCGATACGAAGGTATTGATGAGCGCATCATTCAAACGGAAGTGGATGAAGAATGGTCGGTTGGGGATTACGTGCTTTCGGGCGGCGAATTACCCGCAATGACCTTGATAGATGCAGTATCGAGATTGGTTCCTGGCGTACTAGGAAAACAAGCTTCGGCGGAGCAAGATTCTTTCTCCGACGGTTTACTGGACTGTCCTCATTACACGCGCCCTGAAAGCTTAGATGGACTCGATGTACCCGCAGTACTGCTAAGTGGCAACCACGAACAAATTAGACTCTGGCGTTTGCAGCAAAGCCTTGGTAGGACTTTTCTAAGACGGCCAGAATTATTTGAAAATCTAGCTCTGACTGACGAACAATCGACTCTTTTAGCGCAGTTCGTTGAAGCAATGGACAAGAATGCTTAGTCGTAGCTCAGTTAATTCTAGAACGGAGTAAGTTATGAACAACATCATTAAAATGCTCAACGATGAGCAAATGAAACAAGACGTACCTGCGTTTGGTGCTGGTGATACAGTAGTAGTTCAGGTTCGTGTTAAAGAAGGTGATAAAGAGCGTTTACAGGCTTTCGAAGGCGTTGTAATTGCTAAGCGTAACCGTGGTCTGCACTCTGCATTCACAGTACGTAAAATCTCTAATGGCGAAGGTGTTGAGCGTGCATTCCAAACGCACAGCCCTCTGATCGCTAGCATTGAAGTTAAGCGTCGTGGCCGCGTTCGTCGCGCCAAACTGTACTACTTACGTGATCGTTCAGGTAAATCTGCACGTATCCGTGAAAAGCTGGCTACTAAGTAATAGTACCCGTTACAGAAAACAAGACGTAGTGTTCGCACAGAAAACCGCCCTCGTGGCGGTTTTTTGTTGCCTGACGTTTTTCTTTTTAGCCATTTCGTGTGCGTTTCGGGTGAATACGGCTTTCTACAGAGAACCACTATGCCTTCAAGCCTTCGCCTTGTCTAAAGCGCGTTTAACTCCCGCGGAATGAACAGATATTTAATGCGATGCGTATAAATGCTGAATTTGTTAAATTCTTCCTTGATCTTCTGCCAATTAATAGGCATATTGGTCGCTCACTGTAATGGTGTATCATTACAATATTACATGGTGGCCTCGGCTATTTATTCTTCCCCGCAGCGGTTTGAGATCCAGACTCCTGATCACATGGGGATATGACTTCAGTTTTAGGTGGTAAGCATGCAACAGGATACGATCAATAACGTACACATTAGTTCAGAGAAAGTTCTTATTACACCGCAGGAGCTAAAAGCGGCTCTGCCACTCTCTGAGCACGCGTATCGTTACATCCTCAATGCACGCAAAACCGTGGCGGATATTGTCCATAAGCGCGATAACCGCGTGCTTATCGTCACCGGACCCTGTTCTATCCATGATATCGATGCCGCCAAGGAATACGCCTTAAAGCTTAAAAAACTACACGATGAACTCAGTGATGAGTTTTACATCCTGATGCGAGTGTACTTTGAGAAGCCACGTACCACTGTGGGTTGGAAGGGGATGATTAACGATCCTGATATGGACGAGTCCTTCGATGTTGAGAAGGGTTTAAAAATGGCCCGTGAGCTGATGATTTGGCTAGCTGAGCTCGAACTGCCTGTGGCAACCGAAGCGCTCGACCCTATTAGCCCACAGTACATCTCGGAATTAGTCACTTGGTCGGCCATTGGTGCTCGCACGACTGAGTCGCAAACCCACAGAGAAATGGCGTCGGGTTTATCTATGCCCGTCGGCTTTAAAAATGGCACAGATGGAAAGCTTGATGTAGCGATTAACGCGCTAAAATCGGCGGCCAGCAGTCACAGATTTATGGGGATTAACCAGCAGGGCCAAGTGGCGTTATTGCAAACAGCGGGAAATCCCGATGGACATGTGATCCTCCGTGGCGGCGCCACGCCAAACTACGATGCTAAGAGCGTTGCCGAGTGTGAGGCGCAGTTACATAAGGCCAAACTCAATGCTCGCCTTATTATCGATTGCAGCCACGGTAATTCCTCTAAGGACTACACCAGGCAAGTCCCCGTGTGTGAGGATGTATTTGCCCAGATCTACAACGGCAATAAGTCCATCATTGGCGTGATGTTAGAAAGCCATTTAAACGAAGGTAATCAAAGTTGTGATAAACCATTGAGCGAATTGGCCTATGGGGTTTCTGTGACAGACTCCTGTATTAATTGGGAAAAAACCGAAAGCGTTTTACGTGCGGGCGCATCGAAGTTATCTTCGGTATTAGCAACGCGTTTCGATATGCTCAAAGTGGCCAATGCTTAAGAGTCAATCTTAAGAGCCGAATGTTTAAACACCTTATTTTAGGTGTGTAGTGGACTGATAAGATGAACGAAAAAACCACAACTGAATTAGAACACCTTCGCGGTCTCATCGATGGTGTCGACCAGCAATTGCTGCATTTACTACGTAAACGCTTAGATTTAGTCGCCCAGGTCGGAACGGTAAAACACGCCGCAGGACTGCCGATTTATGCACCGCAACGAGAAGCGGTAATGCTGGCAAAACGTCGCGAAGAAGCCAAAACCATGGGCATTGCGCCGCAACTGATTGAAGATATTTTGCGCCGCTTGATGCGTGAGTCCTATCTCAACGAGAAGGATGTCGGCTTTAAGCAAGTGAAAAACGATCTCGGTTCGGTCGTGATTGTAGGTGGTAAGGGCCAGCTTGGTGGACTGTTCCAACAAATGCTGTCGCTCTCGGGTTATCAGGTCAAAGTGTTGGATAAAGACGACTGGCAGCAAGCGGAAACCTTATTTGCTGACGCTGGATTGGTATTGGTGACTGTGCCTATCGCCATCACCTGCGACATTATCCGTGAGAAACTGACCCAATTACCGCTGGAATGTATCTTAGCCGACTTAACCTCGATCAAGACCGAACCTATGAATGCGATGTTGGCCGCTCACAAGGGGCCTGTTGTCGGCTTTCATCCCATGTTTGGCCCAGATGTCGGCAGTTTGGCTAAGCAGGTGGTGGTGGTGTGCCATGGCCGCGAAGCCGATAAATACCAATGGTTGCTCGAGCAAATTGGAATTTGGGGCGCGCGGATTGTCGAAGCTGAGCCTGAGCGTCACGACAATGCGATGCAGCTGGTACAGGCGATGCGTCACTTCTCGACCTTTGTGTATGGCTTGAACCTTTGCAAAGAAGAAGCGGATATTGAAACCCTGCTGCAATTTAGTTCACCTATCTATCGCTTAGAGCTCGCCATGGTAGGGCGTTTGTTTGCCCAAAGCCCTGAGCTCTATGCCGATATTATTTTTGCCCAGCAGGATAGCCAGCATGCGATTGGCGATTATTTGGATAACTACCGCGAAGCATTAGAGCTACTGAAACGGGGCGATAGGGACGCGTTTATCAGCCAGTTCCAAACGGTTGCAAAATGGTTTGGTGATTTTGCACCGCAGTTTCAGCGTGAAAGCCGCATGATGCTGCAATCGGTCAGTGATATGAAAACAAACTGATAATGAATGAGTTAGCCATAAAAATGCCCATCTTTGATGGGCATTTTTTTTAGGATTTCAGGCTGATTTTACCGTGTTAATTAGCAATTACTGAAGGTGATCTCTCTCTAAGATTTCGCATTCGAACCAAGAAAAGGCTATCGCTTATTTACGGTTTCGGTAGACTTATTTTAAACATGCAAAAATAAAGCATGAATTTAAATTAGGAGTCTATCCATGTTTTGTATTCAGTGTGAGCAAACTATTCGTACCCCAGCTGGCAACGGTTGTAGCTATGCCCAAGGCATGTGTGGCAAATTGGCCGCGACCTCGGATCTGCAAGATTTGTTAATCTATATGCTGCAGGGTGTTTCAGTGTATGCGACTAAGGCGCGTGAACTGGGCGTCATTCACCCTGAGGTGGATACCTTTGTTCCTAAAGCTTTTTTCTCAACCTTAACCAACGTTAACTTCGATGATGAACGCATCATCGCCTATGCCAAGCAGGCCGCTGAATACCGTGAAAGTTTAAAAAATGCCTATGAAGCGGCGTGTGAAACTGCGGGTAAACGGGCTGAATCGCTCCCTCCTGTGGCGCAATTTGTACTGGGTACCAGCAAGCCTGAAATGTTGTCTCAAGCGCCAGTCGCCTTACTCAATAAAGATAAAAATGAGATCCACGAAGATATCCTTGGGCTGAGACTACTGTGCTTATATGGCCTTAAAGGGGCAGCGGCTTACATGGAGCACGCCCGTGTATTAGGTAAAACCGATGCTGAGATTGCTGGTCGCTTCCATGAGATCATGGCGTTTCTTGGTGAGCCGAGTGTCGATGCCGATAAACTGTTCACAACAGCCATGGATATTGGTCAGCTAAACTACCGTATCATGGCCATGCTCGATGCGGGCGAGACCGAAGCCTTTGGTCATCCAGAACCGACTGTCGTCAACACTAAACCCGTTAAAGGCAAAGCGATTCTGGTTTCTGGCCATGATATGAAGGACTTAGAGCTTATCCTCGAGCAAACTGCAGGTAAAGGCATTAATGTTTATACCCATGGTGAAATGCTGCCTGCGCTTGCGTATCCTGCCTTTAAAAAATATGCCCATTTAGTGGGTAACTACGGCAGTGCATGGCAGAACCAGCAAAAAGAATTCGCTAATTTCCCCGGCGCCGTAGTGATGACTTCAAACTGTATTATCGACCCGAATGTGGGCCAATACAGCGACCGTATCTTTACTCGCAGTATAGTGGGTTGGCCTGGTGTGACCCATGTAATTGGGGATGATTTTTCAGTTGTGATCGACAAGGCTCTCTCACTCGATGGCTTCCAATACGATGAAATTCCACACAATATCACCATAGGTTTTGCCCGTAATGCCTTAATGGCCGCAGCGCCGACTGTGGTGGAAAACGTCAAAAACGGTTCTATCAAACACTTCTTCTTAGTCGGAGGTTGTGATGGTGATAAGTCGGAGCGGAGTTATTTCACCGATTTAGCGAAATCGGCGCCAAAGGATTCCGTCATCCTGACCTTAGGCTGTGGTAAGTACAAATTCAACAAGCTGGAATTTGGCGATATCAACGGTATTCCGCGCTTACTCGACATTGGCCAATGTAACGATGCCTATTCGGCTATTCAGTTAGCTATTGCGCTATCACAAATCTTTGAATGCGATATCAATGAATTACCATTGAATCTCGTGCTTTCATGGTTTGAGCAAAAAGCCATTGTCGTGCTGCTGACACTATTGTCGCTTGGGGTGAAAAACATCCGTACCGGCCCAACGCCGCCGGCGTTTTTAACGGCTAATCTTGCCAAAATTTTGGAAGAAAAATTTGGTCTGCGTAACACCACCACAGTTGAAGCCGATCTGAAGACCATGCTGAACGTGGCCTAGGCCAATTGATGCATGGAGTCACTGCGGCTTTCGCGCTAAAGCCGCAGTGTTATGGATACAAAGACGATGAATATCAGTACTATGCAAAATATCATGCCAAGTCCCGCTTTATCTTCTGCGCCTGCAAGTGTTGTGGGTTTTAGCCAGTTAGTGTGTGTGGAGCGCTGGAACGAAACCGCCGATGTGGTGAGTTTTCGCTTTCAAGCCGGTGAGCCGATGAAGTTTGATTATAAGCCGGGGCAATTTATGACCTTAGTGCTAGAGATCAACGGTGAGCAGGCTTGCCGCAGTTACACCTTGTCCTCAACCCCTTCGAGACCTTACTCTTTAATGTTAACCATCAAGCGAGTCGATGGTGGACTGGTGTCGAATTACTTGATTGATCATTTACAGCCGGGGCAGACGGTACGCGTCTTACCGCCAACGGGGCAGTTTAATCTGTTTGATATTCCTGCCAAAAAATACCTATTTTTGAGTGCAGGCTGTGGGATCACGCCCATGTATTCGATGTCGCGTTATTTAACCGACAGCCAAATGAATGCCGACATTGCTTTTGTACATAGTGCTCGCACCCAGGCCGATATTATTTTTAAAACGTCATTAGAGACCATGGCTACGCGCCATCGAGATTTTAAGCTGCGTTACATTGTTGAGGATGTCACTGCGGACACGGCTTGGCATCCCGAGGCGGTATTGCATGATATCGGCCGTTTAAGTGCCAATAATCTTCGAGCTTTAGTCCCTGATTTTGCCGAGCGAACCGTATTTTTGTGCGGGCCAGAGCCTTATATGCAGGCGGTCAAAACGATTCTTGCTGAGCTTAACTTCGATATGACTCAGTTGTATCACGAGAGTTTTGCCACAGCGGTGAAAGAGGCGCAAAGCCGCGTAAAACAGGCAGAAATGCAGGCTGAGGCTCCTGTGAGTGGCAGTAACAGCTTTATGTTATCCATAGGCGATAAAAAGCGGGCTTTAACGGCCGAGCAAAGCTTGCTTGAAGGGATTGAAGCCGAAGGCTTACCGATTATTGCGGCCTGCCGTTCGGGCGTATGCGGTGCGTGCAAATGCCAAGTGCTCGAAGGGGAGACCGAGTCTACTAGTAGCATGACCTTATCGCCTACCGAAATCGAAGCCGGATATGTGTTAGCTTGCTCGACTAAACTCAAATCGGATGTGACCCTGTCTTTAACCTGATATTTGCCTGCGAAGGGCATTGGTCGATTCATTACATTGGTGGTTTAAAAACTCTCGCGCGGAAATATTTTTGCGCCTTAGTTGCGATTATGTCTGCGAGAACGTAAGGTTAAAGACGAGGGCGGAGTAACGCCCAGTCCCATCGTCTGGCTGGAGTCTCTCAATGACAACGACAACCACATATGCCGCAAAAATTGAAGATCGCAGCTTAGGCCATTTGCTTTACGCCTTAATGTCAGGCTTTCCGCTGTTACTGCTGCCGGTGTTGTTGAGCCTATTTATCAACTTGTCTCAACGGCATACGCAAGGTAATGCCTTGTTGGCATCACATTTACGCTGGCAACGTCATTCCAATGTGATATTTCTCGGCCTGTTAGTGTTGGGCTATTGTCTGCCGATCACTTGGCTCAGTCTTTCGATTTATCTCTTTGGTATCATTTGGTTTTGCCATCGGATTATTAAAGGCTGGTTAAGTCTGTTGGATGGTTTAGAAGTCTAAAACTTGTGCTTGAGTCTCTTCATCTTAGGGTGATTAGAGACTCTTATGACGAGTTATCAAATTCTCTGTATTCTCTGTGCGTTAGCCTTAGTCACGTCTGTGGCATCCTCGCGTTTGCATAAGCTGCAAGAAACCGTCGCCATTACCGCATTGGCGTTGGGCATGAGCCTGTTACTCTTGCTGGGCGGTAAAGCGCTTGGCGGCCATGTTTACGGTTACTTTGTTGCGGGGCTGGAGAAGCTCGACTTTCAGGCCCTGTTACTCAACGGCATGTTGGGTTTTCTCTTGTTTGCTGGGGCATTACAGATCCGCTTAAAAATCTTAAGGCATCAGAAATGGGAAATTCTCATTCTTGCCTTTGTCAGTACCTTGCTCTCGACTTTTATCGTCGGTGGTTTGCTTTACTACATTGCTCCCATGCTGGGATTACCCTTGGCCCTAAGCCATTGCTTGCTCTTTGGCGCCTTGATTTCACCCACAGATCCAATTGCCGTGTTAGCCATTCTGAAGAAAATGGGCGCGCCCGAAGATATTGCTATTCAGGTAGAAGGAGAGTCACTCTTTAACGATGGCATAGGGTTGGTGATTTTTGTGGCCATCTCCCATCTGGCCTTTTCAACTGAGCCGCTGACCTTTTCGCAAATCTCGCTATTGTTCGTCCAAGAGGCGCTCGGGGGCGTCGTTTATGGCGCCGTGCTGGGTGTATTGCTGCACCATTTCTTTCGCTACTGTGAGGAAGAAACCCAGCTGATGTTGGTCACTTTACTGATCCCGACTGCGGGTTATGTCATCGCCGAAGTGTTAGGGGTGTCGGGGCCGCTGGCGATGGTGAGTGCGGGGATAATTATCGGTAACTACAGCGTGCCTAAGTATTTTGCGCGTCAAGAGCGGGTAAAACTCTACACTTTTTGGTCGCTGATTGAATCCTTCTTCAATGCGCTGCTATTCCTCCTGCTCGGATTGTTACTCCTGCTCGTCACCTTTAAGGCGCCATTATGGTGGTTTATGTTAGTGGCCATTCCTCTGGTTTTAACGGCGCGTGCGGTGAGTGTATATTTGCCCTATATCGGATTTAGGTTGGTTAAGTCGTACAATCCCTATGCCGAGTCGATACTTATCTGGGGCGGGCTCAGGGGCGGTTTAGCCTTAGCTATGGCGATGAGTTTACCCGAGGGCGTGATTATCGATTCACAAACAGGTGCTGAGCTGCGAGAGCTTGTGCTCGTGATGACCTATGCCGTGGTGGTGTTTTCAATACTAGTGCAAGGCTCGAGTATGACGGGGTTAATTCGCCGCAGTAATGCGGTGGCAACAGAGGCTAATCATCAGATTGCAACTGAGCGAACCTAGGTCAGCTGGGATTACCCTCGAGGGATAAACCCAAACGCGAAGCGCTAAATCCGCAGCCCTAAATCTACAGTCTTAAATCCTAAGCCCTAAACAATACAGCCACGATATTCGTGGCTGTATGTTCTTCAGTATCCTGATACACGCAAATTAGCGATATAACTCCCTTACGACCTCGCTCATCAGCGCCAATGAGTCATGTGTTTTATCTTCTTCAAGGGAGCAATTCAGCACTAGGCCATCGGCTTTCAGCTGTTTAATCCCTTGAGTTTGCAGTGGCAGCGCATCTTCGCTGATGGCATAACAAGGGTTAATCACTATGGGGAGATGACTGTTGGCCTTAATTTGGATGAGGCTTGCTAAATCCAAGGTGGGTAAGTTGGCATTGTTATAGGTACGAATGCCAGAGTCACATAGGATAAGCTGTTGGTTCCCTTGACTTAAAATCGTCTCGGTTGCCGCCATAAATTCCTCATAACTTGCCATATCGTTACGTTCGAGGAATAGCGGAATCGGCAAGGTGCCTGCCTGAGTCAGCAAGGATTGATTAAACATTTGTTTGCCCGTTAAGAACAGCATGTCGGCATGACCAGTCGCCAATGGCATATCCGTCGCCTGTTCGATGGCGATGACACAAAGCAAATCATACTGATGTAGGGTTTGGCGCAGCTTAGGGATGATGGCTTCGGCCGAGGCGAGTGAGTGACATCCATCTAAAATCACCGCTTGGAAACCCGCTTCTTTTAGCTGTTTCACTCTGCGCTCAAAGGTGGATAAGGCGGCCTGTGACGACTCTTGCTGCAGTAGGCTTTTGCTCAACGTGATCTTGGCAATAGCACCAATATGGCCTGCGCCAATGGTAAAGGGGCCGCAGTGAATTTCACTCGCCTGCGCCTTGTACGCCTTACTGAAGCGATAGGGCGACGGGTCAAGGCTTACCGTGCTTATCACCTCAGCTTTTGAGGTGTTCGGTTCAATGAGTAATTGGCTATTACTGAGTTGCGTCGGTTTGACGGTTTCGCAGGGGTAACATCCTAATACTTTGATAAACCGCGTGATCCTCTCGAGCTGCTTTAGCCCTTGCTGCATGGCTTCGCTGGAGATATTGGCATCGATATCCAGATAGAACATTTCTTCCCACGGCGTACCAGGAATAGGGCGAGATTCGAGTTTGCTCATATTCAGTTGATGCGCTTTAAGTACCAATAGGGCTTCTACCAACGCCCCTGCCTTTTGGCCTGTGGCCATGATCAGGGTGGTTTTAGCGGGCAATTGCTCGGGTACGGCTACGGCTTTTCGAGCCACCACGATAAAGCGGCTCTGGTTAATCTTTTGATTGGCAAGGCCTGACTCAATCGACTCGAGTTGGTACAGCGCGCCACCTTCGGTACTACCAATCGCAGCGGCGCTATTGTCGGCAGATTGGTTGACCTTCTCCATCGCTTCGGCGCTGCTTGAGCAATATTCCAGTCTTAAGTCCTTGTGCTGGCTCAGATAACGGCTGCACTGACTAATTGGCTGCGGATGGGCATAAACAGTTTTGATATCGCTCAGTTTGCTGCCCGGTTTACCCAACAGGCAATGGCTTACTTCGATAGTCGTCTCGCCTACGATGGACAGACTCGTATGTTGTAGCACGTCATACACTTCGTTGATTGAGCCGGACGAAGTGTTTTCAATCGGCAAAAAGCCATAGTCGGCGTGGCCTGACTCAACGGCTTGGACAATCTCATCGAAACTTTGGCAGCCTAAGTCGAGCATCTCAACCTGACGACGTTGGCAATAGCGAGAGGCGGCTAAGTAAGAGTAGGAGCCGCGGGCGCCAAGGTAAGCAATACAGTACTGCTGTTTTTGGGTTTCTGGATTAGCACGGCCGTGGAGATAAGCCTGTTGATTAAGGACTGAGTCTTCGATAATGCTTTGATACAGTGAGATCACGTAATGGGCATCTAAGCCTTTTTCTCGACCAGCAGTGACTAATCTTGCCAGCAGTTCTTTTTCCCTTTGGGTGTCGCGAATGGGTCTCACATCCACTTCTTTACTGCGGGCCACTTCAAGGCTTAGGCGTCGACGTTCGGCGAGTAACGAGAGAAGCTCATTGTCGAGGTGAGTAATTTGTTCTCGCGTTTGATTTAAAGGCTGTGGTTTTTGCATTCTGACCTCATTTGCCACCGTATTATCGAGCGTTTAAGACGAAAAAGCCTCCCAGTGGGAGGCTTTGGATTTTTACTTTCGTTTTTACACAGTAAATCCGCCTCCTAGAGTGGGGGTGTAAAAAAGAAAGTAAAAAAAGCTGCGGTATTTGTTTTCATAGGAAGTAAAACTAAAGGGCGAGGGCGTGGCTGTCAATCAAAAATTATTCAATCGCGATTTTCTTTCCTCTTCGCGTTGCTAGGCTGCAATTATTCCTGAGTCAATCGTCATTTAGCCTTCGAGCCAAATAAAAAGGCGAAGAAATTCTTCGCCTTTTCAGTGTTGTTAGCGGTTACTCGCCTAATTCTACACCTGCGCGATTGATCAGGAATTGAGTCAGAATGGGCACAGGACGACCCGTTGAACCTTTATTCGCGCCACTGTTCCACGCAGTACCGGCCACATCTAAGTGAGCCCAGTTGTACTTCTTGGCGAAACGAGACAGGAAACAAGCCGCAGTAATCGCGCCCGCTGGACGACCACCTAAGTTGGTCATATCGGCAAATGGGCTGTCAAGCATATCTTGGTACTCATCCCACAGTGGCATACGCCATGCGCGGTCACCACTCTGTTCACCAGCATTGAGCAGCTCGTGTGCCAGAGGGTTGTGTGATGAGAACAGGCCAGAGGCATGTTTACCTAAGGCAATCACACAGGCGCCTGTCAGTGTTGCTGTGTCGATAACCAGTTCTGGGTCGAAACGCTCAACATAGGTTAATACGTCACAAAGTACCAGACGGCCTTCGGCGTCGGTGTTGAGCACTTCAACGGTCTGACCCGACATTGTGGTTAAAATATCACCTGGGCGGTAAGCATTGCCCGATGGCATGTTTTCACAACCTGCAAGAATACCAACGACGTTGACTGGCAGCTTCATCTCACAGATGGCTTTCATGGTGCCGATAACACCAGCTGCGCCGCCCATGTCGTATTTCATTTCGTCCATGGCTTCGCCTGGTTTTAATGAAATACCACCGGAGTCGAAGGTTAAGCCTTTACCAATCAATACGATAGGTTTCTCAGTGCTGTCAACGGCACCCTTGTATTCCATTACTGTCATAATGGATTCATTGGCACTGGCACGGCCGACGGCAAGATAAGAGTTCATGCCGAGTTTTGCCATTTGCTCTTCGCCCACAGTCGTGACATGCAGGTTTTCGTGAACTTCGGCCAATTGGCGAGCTTGAGAGGCTAAATAGGCTGGATTACAGATATTTGGCGGCATGTTAGCCACATCGCGACATAAATGCATACCGGCAGAAACGGCCATGCCGTGCTCAATCGCACGCTCACCTAAGGTCAGTTCGCGGCGAGTTGGGACATTAAACACTAACTTGCGCAGCGGACGACGGGTCTCACCTTTACGGGTTTTGAGCGCATCGAAGCTATATAAACTGCTATTAGTCGTTTCAACCGCTTGGCGAACTTTCCAATAGGTATCACGACCTTTTACGTGTAACTCGGTCAAGAAGCACACGGCTTCCATTGAACCTGTTTCATTTAAGGTGTTGATGGTTTTAGTGATGATCTGCTTGTACTGGCGTTCGTCTAGTTCTCGTTCTTTGCCGCAACCGACTAACAGTACTCGTTCACTCAATACGTTAGGAACGTGGTGCAGTAATAACATTTGGCCTGGCTTACCTTCTAAATCGCCGCGACGCAGTAGATTACTGATATAACCTTCGCTAATCTTGTCTAATTGCTCGGCGATGCCGGATAGACGGCGGGGTTCATAAACACCGACAACGATGCAGGCTGAGCGTTGTTTTTCGGGGCTACCGCTCTTTACGCTAAACTCCATGAGCACTCCTAGATTCTTAAAGACAAATTTTTATATTTATTGGATAATGTCTGCTTGTCCCGAAAAGGGCCTAAGTTATTACTCCAAAGGTGATTTATTCTCGGCACTTGAGTCACGTTTTTGTGAAAAATCCGTGACGTTTATTGTTTGCCAGGAACCCCTGAAGCTGGTCAGAAAACTATCAAAAGTAAACAGTTTACATGAAAGTTAGTCTGTTACCAGCAAAAAGATAAGTTTAGAGACCGGATCCTACCTGTGATTGTATTTAGATACCTTATTCGAGAAGTTTTAAAGGCGCAAATTGCAGTACTTTTCGTACTGTTAACTATTTTTATTAGCCAGCATTTCGTGCGCATATTGGCCGACGCCTCAGACGGTGAATTTCCTGCTTCTCTTATCGCCACCTTGATAGGCCTCAACTTACCCTATCTTGTTGTTCTCGTTTTACCTTTAAGTTTGTTCCTTGGGATCCTCATGGCCCACGGCCGCATGTATGCCGAGAATGAAATGGTCATTCTCCACGGTGTTGGCGTAAGTGAATGGTATGTTACCCGAGTAACTTTGATCCTCGCCGTGATCAACATGTTGTTTACTGGCTATTTATCCCTCTATGTTGCACCTTGGGCCGAGGAGCAACAAAACCAAGTGCTCGAGAAAGCTCAATCCGAGGCGGGTCTTGCCGCATTAGTGCAGGGGCGTTTTCAGGCGAGTCCTAACGGCCGTGCAGTGCTGTTTGTCGAGCGTATCGGCAAGGATAACGATCTGGATAAAGTGTTTGTGGCCCAGTTGCCTGACCCAAATGACGAAATTGGTTTAACCAACGTGGTCGTGGCTAAAGGCGGGCGGGTACTGGAAGATCAGAACGGCTCGCAGCAGTTACAGCTCAATGATGGGGTGCGCTATCAGGGCAGCCCACAACAGAAAGACTACCAAATGATTGAATTCGGTGGTTATAAGATGCAAATCAAAGAGCAACAGGTCGATGAGCGTCGTCGTAAACTATCAGCCTTACCGCTGACAGAGTTGATGAAAGTTGAAGGGCCAGAAGCCGTGGCTGAGTTCCATTGGCGTTTAGCGATTCCGCTGGCGATTCCTATCATGACACTTATTGCCGTGCCGCTGGCTCGAGTCAATGTTCGCCAAGGTAAGTTTGCTAAAATGCTCCCCGCGGTACTGTTATATCTTGGCTACTTTGGCCTGATGGTTGCCGGACGTAAAGCGTTGCAGGATGGTGTTATTCCACAGTATTTAGGCATGTGGTGGATCCATTTGTCGGCACTCATTATGGGGATTTTACTCCTCGGCAAAGACAGACCCTTATTTGCTCGTTTATCGACGGCAATGGCGCGTAAAAAGGTGGCCGCATGAAGATTTTAGACCTTTATATCGCCAGAGTTTTATTAAGTACTTCGGCGCTGTGTTTGCTAGTGCTGACGGGCTTGTCGGGCATTATCAAGTGGGTTGACCAGCTGCGCTTAGTCGGTCGAGGTTCCTACTCCATGATGGATGCGGGCATTTATGTGTTATTCCTCGTGCCTCGCGATATTGAAATGTTTTTCCCGATGGCGGTGTTGTTAGGCGCGCTGATCGGCATGGGGATGCTGGCCTCGAACTCTGAGCTGGTGGTGATGCAAGCCTCGGGCATGTCGCGGTTACAAATCACGTTATCTGCAATGAAAACCGCAGTGCCATTGATGTTGATGGTGATGGCATTGGGAGAGTGGGGCGCGCCAGTGGCTGAGCAAAAGGCCAATGAACTCCAAGCCATTAAACTCTCCGGCGGCAGTTTGATTAAATCCCACCGAGGCATTTGGGCAAAGGATGGTGATTTGTTCGTGAATATTGGTGAAGTCGCCGATATTGATAAGCTGAATAATATTACTTTGTATAAGTTTAACAGTGAGTTAAAGCTTACGAATGTTGTGCATGCCAAGAGTGCCTTGTTCAGTAAGGACAGCTGGCATCTTATGGATGTAAAGCGTACCGACCTAAGCTACGACGAAGTGAAGCTCGAACACTTAGATGAAGATATTTGGCGCTCAAGTCTCACGCCCGACAAGCTTAGCGTAGTATCGGTCAAGCCCGAGGCCTTATCGATTCGCGGCTTAATGGGTTACTTAGATTACCTTAAAAATAACAGCCAAGACCCAAGCCGTTACGAATTAGCCCTGTGGCGCAAGGTGATGCAGCCTGTAACGGTCGGGGTGATGATGCTGGTGGCCTTATCCTTTGTGTTTGGGCCGCTGCGGACCGTGACTATGGGGGCGCGGGTGTTGCTCGGTGTGGTGGCTGGGTTTAGCTTCTATATCAGTAACGAGATCTTTGGCCCCATGAGTATGGTCTATGAGTTGCCGGCCTACGTGGGGGCCATTGCGCCGAGTCTGTTGTTTACAGGCATAGCCTTTTACTTTATCCGGCGGTGATAAAACGCGGGTAATAAAAAACGACGCCATATGGCGTCGTTTTTTATTGGGGCAAGTTAGCTTAATCACGGTTGTGAGGTTTAGTGCTAACTTTAAGCGCTGCGCTTTATGCACCATGCCAATTGCGCATTTGGTTAGCTTCCTTGGATAACACAACCACTTCTGAGCGAGTCATCATATCCTGTAGTGCGAGTTTATCGTCGTTGATCAGCACCCACAGATTACCAATGCCGAGTAATGACCAGACGATGCGTGCATAGGCGGTGATAAGGCTTAGGTTTTGGCCATTAGGATGTTGGATCTTGAGGCGCCAAGCGCGCATCCCGAGGGTTTGACCGCCCTTACTCCAAAAGAGCGCATAAAAAGTACCAACGCAAAGTACTAACCAGAGTTGATAAATCCCATGGTAAATCGGTGTGCCATTGAGAGCGTCGGACACATGTTCAAAGCCATTCATGCTAATCAGGCCGGAGGCTGTGAGTCCGAAGAAAATACCAAAGCCGATGGCGCCAGCAAACATATAAACGGCTACTGCGAGCAGCAGGTCATAGATCATTGCCCCTAAGCGGCGGAAGAATCCTGCACGGGGAAAGTTAGCATGTTCAGCATTTAACATCTGCAATCCTAATTCTAAATGGATAAATGACGATAAGGCTTAGGCCTCGGGTTCTTCATCGCGTACAAAGTGGATATTGCTAAACCCAAAGCGCGCAAACTCGACCTTACGATAGTCTTTTTCGGCCTTGGCACCTTTGCGTGAGGTCATGGCAATTTGTTGTTCCATCGCGAGAAACTTGGTTAAGTCTATGCCTTCGGCTTCGGCCACGGCTTCGTATAAATCGCGGTGTTTATCATAACTAAAGGCGATGGTTTTCGTCTCACCTTTGAAGGTGTAAGTCACTTGACGCGCCATGGTTTTCTCCTGAAAAAGTCCTGAAATAAGTCTGGAATTAGTTAAATTCGCTTCTAAAAATAAAATACACCGCCCCGAGGATACACAGGCCCGCCCAGAGATAGTCGAGTTTGAGCGGTTCCTTCATGTAGAAATAGGCGAAGGGCACAAACAAGCTTAAGGTGATGACTTCCTGCAGGATTTTTAATTGGCCGACATTCATCACTGTGTAGCCAATGCGGTTAGCGGGCACTTGCAGTAGGTATTCAAATAAGGCGATGCCCCAACTGACTAAGGCGGCAATAATCCAAGGCTTTGAGCCTAAGGATTTTAAATGCCCATACCATGCAAAGGTCATAAAAATATTGCTAAGACAGAGTAAACCAATAGTCGTTAGGGTGGGGTTCATCATTCTTCTCGATGATTAAGCTTATAAATCATATACATTGCATCGTCGGTATAGCTGCCAAGGCATTTCTCAATGGCCTTAGGTTTAAAGCCCATTTTACGCCAGTAGCTATCGGCACCTTGTACCGCGACCAGAGAGAGGGAGCTCAAGTTAAAGCGATCCGCGAGTTGCTTTAAGCGCATTAGGGCTTTGGAGCCTGCGCCTAAACCTTGCGCCTTTACCGAGATGGCAATATCGTGCAGATACAAGGTATCGGCCTTAGGTAACTGAGTGATGGGCTCATACAGTGCGGGAGGCATATTGGTGGTCCAAGGGTGGGCGAGGCAATAGCCAACCACCGCCTCATTTACCTCAAACACAAAGCAGGATTGAGGTGAAACGTGCCACTTGCTTTGCAATACATGCAGGGGTTCAGGATCCAATTGGGAGTAACATTCTTCCTGGATCTGTAAAATAGCATCCCAATCCTCTGGGGTGATTGCACGCAGTAACATGGTCGACCTTTTTCCGTCCAAAACAGTGTGAATAAATAAGTTGGGGATTATATACCCAAATCGCAGCAAAAGCTTAGAAACTCGCCAGTGCTGCGATTATCTCGGCTGCTTACGGCGTTTACCCCAAATAACGTTGCTTCAAATGTTTGGCTAGATATTGGCTATTGAGCGGCTCTCCTGTGGCTTGAATGATGAGTTCATCCGTTGTCAGTAATGAGCCTTTGGACCAAATATGGCTGCCAAGCCAGTCAAATACTTGGGATAACTGCCCATTATCGATAAGGTTTTCAATCGGGCCTAAGCTTCGCTCAAGTGCAAAACGGCATTGGGCGGCATACATAGCGCCTAAGGTATAACTTGGGAAATATCCCAATTCACCTACGGCCCAATGGATATCCTGCATGCAACCATCGCGATAGTTACCATCGGTATTGATCCCGAGCAGTTGTTGCATCTGGCTTGACCAAAAATCGGGGAGATCATCCACGCTCAGGCTGCCGTCGATAAAGGCTTTTTCGGCCTCGAAGCGCAATAGAATGTGGCAAGGATAAGTGACTTCATCGGCATCGACACGGATAAGCCCGGGATTGACGCGGGTATAGTGTCTTGCCAAGTCTTGGGCGCTGAACTCGCAGCCCAAATGCTGTTTAATCAGTGGTTGTAATTGGCGTAAAAACGCAGGATTGGCACCGAGCTGCATTTCACAAAATAAGCTTTGGCTCTCATGGACACCCATGGAGCGAGCCAATCCTGCGGGCTGACCGCGCCATTGTTTCGGTAAGCCCTGTTCATAACGGGCGTGGCCAGTTTCATGCACTATGCCCATGATAGCGCTGCTAAAATCGGCTTCATTATAACGTGTCGTGATGCGTACATCGCTTGGTACTCCACCACAAAATGGGTGGCTGCTGATATCGAGCCTGCCATGGTTAAAATCAAACCCTAAATAGGCCATCACCGCTTGGCCTAGGGCTTGCTGTGCCTTGATTTCGAAGGGGCCGTTAAGGGTAAGCTTGGGTTCACAGGCTTGTTTTGCCAGCACATCTTGGATAAGACTGGGTAACCACGTTTTTAAGTCGCCAAAGGTCTGCTCAAGCTTTGCCGTGGTCATTCCAGGTTCAAATTTATCGAGCAGGGCATCATAGGGGGAGATGTTAAGCGCCTGCGCGCGAATTAAGGCTTCTTCCCTCGCGAGGGCAATCACCGCTTTTAGATTCGGTTTAAAACCTTGCCAATCATTGTTTTTGCGTTGCTCGCGCCAGGCATTCTCACACTGGTAGGCCATTTTCGTTTTGGCCTGTACTAGCTCACCCGGCACTAAGGTCGCCTGTTGATACTGATATTGCATTTCCCTCAGATTGGCCTGTTGTTCTGGGCTCAGCGCCTCTTGCGAGGCTTGTGCGAGGTTATCGCCAAGCTCTGGCGCCGTTTTAAGGCTGTGGATATGTAACGCCAGCTCTGCCATCGCATCGCCACGCTCGCTGCCGCCACCGAGGGGCATCATGGCAGCCTGATCCCAATCACCAAGCGCACTAAAATGTTCAAAATGTGAAATTTTCTGGAAATGCGCCGTGAGTTTATCGTAACTTGGCGTAGGTTCTTTGGTGTTCATAGCGGTATCCATAGACTCAATCTTAAGGTGCTGTCGTTATCTATTAGCACGAAAAAATAACAATAACAGGATGATAATATCATGCAGCCAAAATCACATCACACTAAAACCCTTAAAGCCATGACCATGGCGTTGTTGGTCGGTTTATCCTGCGCCGCCCATGCCGGAGCCGACAGCTTTGCGCCGGGAACGGCTATCCCCGAATTTGGTCAAGTGGCTAAGGTCGAAAGCAACCTTGCTATCCCTGCTGGGATGAAGTTTAAGGTAGCATTCGATATGAGCAAGGCGGCCGATGTCGGCCAAGTGAATCGTCAGCTCGACAGCCTTGCCCGTTTTATTAATATGCACGTGGCGGCTGGCGTTAAAGAAAGCGATATTGAGCTAGCGATGGTGGTGCATGGCAGTGCCGTTGGCGATTTAGCCGATGATAGCTTTTATGCCAAGCAGCACAACGGGGCGCAAAACCCCAATAAAGCCTTAGTGAAAACCTTAGTGGCCCATGGGGTGAAGTTTTATATCTGTGGTCAGAGCGCCGCTTATTTTGACTTACACAATGCCTCTTTGTTACCGGGCGTCGATATGGCCCTGTCTGCGATGACGGCCCATGCGATTCTGGCGCAGCAAGGATTTAGTCAAAATCCGTTTTAGGGCAAATTTTTTGTTTGGAAACTAGGCTCGCCTTGCTATTCTGTCACTCGTAAGTTGATAATTACAGTGAAGTAAATGGAATGCTGTATCGTTCAAGGAGATGACTATGTGGGCGTTTTTAGTTGAACAGCCTAACCTACCTTACACTATTGCCTTCGCCTGCGTGCTTGTCCTTGGTGTGTTTGAAGCCTTAGCCCTAGTCATAGGGCTAAGCATGATGAGTGCGCTCGACCAATGGGTGCCCGCCGATGTGGATTATGATGCCGAGATTGGCGGCACTGGCCTGACGGGGATTGCGGGCTGGTTATGTCTGAATCGATTACCCTTACTTATCTGGTTTGTGCTGGCACTGACCAGCTTTGCGATTGTTGGTTATATTGCAAATTACCTGAGCCTGCTATCCACGGGCGTCTTGTTACCGCAACTCTTTACCTTACCGATTGCTGTGGTTGGCAGTGCGTTTGCCTGTCGCTATCTCGGGCGGATCTTGGCCGATTTACTCCCTAAGAATGAGTCCACGGCCATATCCCTTGATGATTTAAGTGGTTATGTCGGTACTATCACCTTAGGCTGCGCCATGAAGGGCATGCCATCGGAAGCCGTGGTGCGGGATAAACATCAACAAAAACATTATGTATTAGTCGAACCCGAAACCTCGGGTATCGAGTTTGCCAGTGGCACGCAAGTGGTGCTGCTGAAACGAGAAGGAAGAGTCTGGTCTGCGACTCGCTTTGATAATTAATTTTCCAAAGCCATTAACGAAAAAGGAAAGCAAATGGATGTGTTAAATGATGTAACCAGTTCGAGCAACTTCGTGTTGTTAGTTGCCGGAATGGTATTGGTTGGCCTGATTGTGATTGGTCTGATTTTTGCCAAATTATATAAACGTGCGACGAAGGAAATGGCCTTTGTACGTACGGGTTTTGGTGGTGAAAAAATTATTAAGGACGGTGGCGCAATCGTCTTACCCGTGCTGCATGAAACCATAGCCGTAAATATGAATACCCTGCGTATCGAAGTGGAGAAAACCCAAAAAGATGCGCTGATCACTAAGGATAGAATGCGTGTCGATGTGAAGGCCGACTTCTATCTGCGTGTGGCGCCCAATGCCGAAGGCATTTCAATGGCGGCACAAACCTTAGGTACCCGTACCACGCGTGTGGAAGAGCTGAAAAAACTGATGGAATCTAAGTTTGTTGACGTGTTACGTGCGGTCGCCGCGGAAATGACCATGACAGAAATGCACGAGCAGCGCGCCGATTTCGTCCAGCGGGTACAGAATAACGTCGCCAACGATCTCGAGAAAAACGGGCTAGAACTCGAATCCGTTTCGTTAACGGGTTTTGACCAGACTGATCTGCAATTCTTTAATGAAAATAACGCATTCGACGCCGAAGGTCGTGCGCGTTTAGCCAAGATCATCGAAGAAAAACGTAAAGAGACCAACGATATTCAGCAGGAAAACCGCATCAAGATAGAGCAGCGTAACCTAGAGGCTGAAAAAGAATCGCTGGAGATTGAAAAGGCCGAAGAAGAAGCGCGTCTGGTGCAGCAGCAGTCACTCGAATTTAAGCGTGCCGAGCAGAAAGCGGAAATTATTAAGCAAAAAGAAAACAAGTCCCGTGAAGAACGTGAAGCTGAGATTGCCAAAGAGCGCGCAATCGAAACTGCTCAAATCGAAAAGACTAAAGACATCGAAACCCGCGAGATTGAAAAGCGCAAATCTATCGAACAGGCCCGTATTCAACAGCAACGTGATATCGAAGTTGCCGAGCAGGAAAAACACATCGCGGTAGCCGCGAAGTCGGAAGAAGAGTCTGCCGCCCGTGCCCGCGCCGCCGAAGCGGAAAAAACCAAGGTAGAGAAAGAAGAAGCGGTTATTACGGTGCGCCAAGTGGCTGAGGCGAATCGTCGTAAAGAGATTGAAGTGATCGATGCGCGCAAAGAAGCGGAGCGCGATGCGGTAGGCGTGACAGTACAAGCCGAGGCGGAAAAACGTGCCGCCGAAGACAGATCGAGCGCAATTCTGATTGAAGCTCGCGCCAGTGCCGATGCCAAGAAACTGCAAGCCGAGGCCGACGAGAAGGTCTATGCCGTTGAAGCGGCGGGTAAACAAGCTCTGTATGAAGCCGAAAACGTGCTGCGTGATGAGCAGATTGCGCTGCAAAAATCCCTCGCTATCTTAAAAGCACTGCCTGAGATTGTCGCGCAGGCGGTTAAACCGCTGGAAAATATCGAAGGTATTAAGATCCTTCAAGGTTATGGCGCCGGTAATCAACTGGCATCGGGAGCCGATGGCGCAGTTGCACATCAAGGCGGTATCGCCGAGCAAGTCACCAGCGCCGCGTTAAACTACCGCGCCAATGCGCCCGTGGTGGATGCTATGCTGCGAGAGTTAGGCTTAGTGCAATCGGAGTCTGGCACGTTAAATGATTTACTCAATGGAAATAATGCCTTAACCACCGAAGCCTTAAATGTCGTGAAGTCGGCCAATAGCGGATTAAATGGTTATAGCCAGCAACATACAGTGATAGAACCAAAGATAAGTAATTGATATTAATGGTTTAGATTAAAGCGCCTGCGGGCGCTTTTTTATGCCTGAAACCGCTGAGCCAATTTGTAGTATTCCACTATTACCCTAAATTTAATGGTCGGAGTAGAGTGAAATCCGATGTTGCGTTTTCCCTTATCAAATAAAAGGAGTTTCTCATGGCCAATATTTTGATCATCGCCGGTGATTTTGTTGAAGATTATGAGTTAATGGTACCGTTCCAAGCCCTGCAAATGGTGGGGCACAGCGTAACGGTTGTCTGCCCTGATAAAGTGGCGGGACAAACCATTAAAACGGCAATCCATGACTTTGAAGGCGACCAAACCTATACCGAAAAACCAGGGCACTTATTTGCCCTAAATGGCAATTTTGTCGGTACCAACGCCAGTGATTTTGATGCGCTGCTGCTTCCCGGTGGTCGTGCACCTGAGTATTTACGCCTAAACCCTGCGGTGATTGCCTTGGTGGCTGAATTTGCCGCCCAAGATAAACCCATTGCGGCCATTTGCCATGGCGCGCAGCTACTGACGGCGGCCGATGTGGTACGCGGTAAGAAAGTGTCTGCCTATCCAGCTTGCGCGCCCGAAGTGAAACAAGCGGGCGCCGAGTACTGTGATATTGAAGTGACTGCGGCAATCACCGATGGCAAGTTAGTCACTGCGCCCGCATGGCCTGCGCATCCTGCATGGTTGGCGCAGTTTAACAAGTTACTGAATTAACGATATTCATCTAGCATTATTTATGGCATAACAGTTCAGGTAGAGGCTTAAGTTAAGTATTCACTTGGGACTTAAGCATGACGCAATGGCTGGAGCTAAGCGCAATAGCTGCTTGGGGAGTAATGTTGTGTGTGAAATCTATTCCGGTGCCGAACCCGAACTGTTTGAACTCAAAACCCGCTCCATTCGAATCGATGGTGTCGTGACGAGCGTGCGGCTCGAGGCGATTTTTTGGCAGATTATTGAAGAGATTGCCGAAGATGCCGAGCTGAGTGTGGCGGTGTTTTTAACCCGAATTTACCGAGAGGTGTTAACTCGACAGGGCGAAGTGGCTAACTTTGCTTCTTTATTGCGGGTCGCCTGTACCACCCATCTGAATCAGGGGCAGCGTTTGGTGTTAAAACCTAAGGTTGCGCTAAACGCGACATCCTCTTAAGTATCCATTTCATCTTTGCTGTTTGCAAAATACAAAGCTTGCCGCGTTATTGCAGAGCTATTTTCTGGTGAGCACTTGAATACATGCGCTTTTATCGGTTTAGCTGGCAAAGGCTTGGGTGTATTTCTGGATAATCTGTTCCACTTTTCCATCGGCTTTTAGCTGTGCTATCGCGTGATTGAGTGCGGGCAGTAGATCGGCATGCTCCTTACGTAGCCTTAACACCAATACGCCATCGGAATGCACTGCGGCCAATCCAACGGGGATCTTAAGCTTGTTCGACCAATATAAGGCGGGATAGTTACCCGCGATAATGGCCGTGATGCGGTGTTTATCCAATGCCTTAATCAGCTCTTGTTCCGAGGTAAAATCGACACGGATAAACTCTTTGTCGTCGTGGTACAAATATCCCCTGACGGTACCGATTTGCTTACCTTTAATTTCAGCGACTTCCTTAAAGGATTCGACATTCTCGGGTCTGGTCACCACGTATTCTGTGATGGGCATAATGGGATCGGATTTAACGAACAAGGGGCCAAAGTCTTGATGCGCAAACCAACTTGGGCTGACTACATCAAAGTCTAACTGGCCGGTTTCAAGGGCGTTGTTCGTCCGTTTGGGTGGTAAGGACAGGTTTTCGCCCTCGATATTGGCTAAGGATAAAATCAGTGGGATTAACTCAGACACCATGCCGGGGGCTTCGGGTTGGTTAGCAATAAAATAGGGATACCAAGAATAGGAGCCGGTGATGTTGTACTTGAGTAATTGGGCAAAGGAGGGGGGAGTAAACAACAGAAGTAATAACACGGCGTGCGCTCGCCAACGATAGAGAATACTTCCTTTACCTATCTTGTCCTTCACTCCTTGGTTGAACGAGCTTCGCGGTGACTGCGCTACATCTTACCTAGCCATTGTGAAAAATTTGTTATCCGTAGCGCAGTTTCCCTATTCAAGCAGCTTTTTAGGCTTAAGCCAAGAGTTGGCACAAGGCCGGCAGCTGATTGTGCGGGTAAATTTGATAGGTTTTATGGTGCTTAATCAGGCTGGTCTTTTTATTGCCTTGGCTTATCAGCAAGCCATGGGAGAGGGCGATTTGAGTCAACAGCTGCTCATCGGCGCGAACATACAAGTTGATAGGCTTGATGAGCTGATTAGCTTGGATGTGTTGTGTAAACTCTTTTATATCAATTACTAAGCTCGATTGGCCATCGGCATCCAGCTTGAGTTTGGTGTTAATTTCGGTGTCAGTAAACACTAGCCATTCGAGCTGAGTTAACTCGGCAATCATAGCGTTTAATGCTGTACCTAACTCCACGTGCGAGTTTTCAACGCTCTGATATTGATGAACAATTTTTTCCAATAACCGCTTAAGTTCGGCGCCAGCACCTTGGCTGCGCGCCATACGGATCCATGCCGTGAGATCGTCGGCCACCAGTTTCGAGAAACGCTTTTCTTTGAGCGCCTCAACCATCCAGTTACACAGAAAATGACTCTCCTGCGCAGGTGTGCGTTGGGCTTTTTTAGCTTGGGCTGAGGCGGTTAAATCGGCAAGACCCGCGCGGGCGAGTTCGAGTACGGCTTGGTTATAGGTTTGAGAATTCATTGTGGCTCCGCCGCGGGCTAAAGGATTGATCTAATGGAACGTGTAGTATCGATTGCGGCCAAGCTAGTTTAGCAAAGCAGCCGCTAAAGCGATAACGATTCTTAGCGGCTGTTTGGACGGGGGATGGATTATTCTGGTGCTCCGACTAGGCTGGCGGCGGTCAGAATCAACTTAGGTGCGGGTCTCACCTTATAGTTGGGATTCACATATTGGAAATGGATTAATCCTTGAGTGTCAGCGATATAAATTGCCGGAACAGGCAGAACTAAGCGCTTATCGCCTTCGGGCGTTGTCCACAGTGGGTTATCCAGTTTTAAGCGACTCAAATAAGTATCTGTGACTTGTTTGCTAGTGTAAAAGGCAAGACCAAAGGCTTGCGATGCCTGCATTTTTTCATCGGAAAGTAGCTGGTATTTAAGCTCGTTTTTAGCGGCCGATGCCTTTAACTGTGCTGGCGTATCAGGGGAAATCCCCACCAGTTGAAAGCCCATGTCGATAAGTTTAGGTTCGATGGCTTTTAGTTGCCCCATTTGGTTGTTGCAAAAGGGGCACCAGCCGCCACGGTAAAAGAAGAAAATGGTTGGTTTTTGTGCGGTTAATTTTGCTAAGTCAACGCCTTGGCCATTCATATCTTGTAAGGTAATTGCGGGAATTTGTTCGCCATTGAGCAGTGGGCTAACCGAATATTCATCCTTAGCGATAGGTTGAGCTAGCGTGGTAAAACTGCCAAGCAGTAGGCTGGTGGTCAGTAAAAAGCGCTGTAGTAGGGACGGCATAAGTAATCTCTCTTTGTTATGGGTAATTCTATCAATTCAAGCGATTGGCTCTGGTTTGTACGCTTGTTGGGGCGTGAATGGGGAAGACTGTTATAAGAACGGCGAATGCAGCAATTTATTGCAGTGTGTATCCAGATTTCATGGTGTTTTTAAAGCAATGTTGCTCAATCACCCAAGAGCTCGTTTTAGTCTCATATGAGTCAATGGTGTGAGCCGATAATGTGGGCTAATTGAGTGAGCTAATCGAGTCCGCTAATCAAGTGAACTAAGGTGGGGCGCCGAACGCGAAAGTGGTAATATTGCCACAGCCTTGAAAGGCAGAAGTAATATTTGGTAATTTTTTCAATAGGAAAGCCGTAAATGGATAAGGGATTATTTAACGCATTAAAGAAAGTCTATGTTAAAAAGTCGTACCGCAAAGACGAGCATGGTTATCAACAAAGAATCGATAATGGCGATGTGTTTGATGTCGATACGGGAACTTATCTCTACTCCTATCAAGGCCTAACTGATGCCGAAATCGCATTGATTGAACAGAGTGGCTATCCGGTCAACGACCGAGTTAACCAGAGTCATGATGATGTGGTGCTCGGCTATAAAGCGATACTAAAGCAGCCGAATCTTTCCCTCGAAAATGTACTGGCGGCCTATTTATGTGGTTTTTCAAGCTTCCCTCGCGGTCGTCAACCCATTCTCAGTTATTTGTTTGCTAAGGCGCTACCAGAACATTCGATGGCAACCGATAGTGACATTTGTCCTGTGTGTTCCATCAAGCGCGTTAACTGGATTGAGCAGGGGCAAAAAATCTTTTCCTGTTACGCTGGCAGTGTGTGGAACGAGCGCTGGGCGCACAACCTCATAGAATTACAAGAATTTTGTACGCTATCGCCATGTAAACCCAGTGTAGAGGATGTGGCCATCTTCAGTGCGTTAATTGAGGCTATCCGTCAGGCTCCTTTAGATGAAACACCCGGAAAACTCGAGCAAAGGGTGAAGAAAGCCAAGATTATCCCCAAATTTAATCAGTACAGTTTCCGTGGCCAACTGATGGTGTTAGCAGAGCTTGGCATTATGCCAAATCCCTATGTTGCGCCGCTTTATGAGGCATTTACGCCATTTGAAGCGATCTGCAATATCAAATATCCGGGCAGTATTCGCTCTGACATCATCTTACCGCTTGCGGGCTGGCGCGGCGAAAATCCCATTGATGAGCAAAGACTTAAACAGTTATTTGGCCTGTTTATATCCTAGAGCCTGAGCCATGTTGGGTGTTAAGCACCCGGTTGGAGTTGAGTTGTCAATTGAGCAACTTATTCAATCTTGTGGTCGAGCATAAATGGCTTTAGGATGAATCACGAGTCCTATGTACTCATATTTGTTGGCATCTTTATCGGTAGAACACTGCACTATTGATGTTGAACGATGAGTTTGGGTTTTTGGCTATTTTCAATCTATACAAGGAGTTGTTGATGAAGAAAGTACTGTTCTCCCTCGCCGCAATCATGACGAGCCAAGTTGTTTTTGCACAATCTATTTCGGATAAAAATGCACAGGATGCATTTATTTATGGTTATTCTATAGATAAAGCCTATAAGTTTTTCTACGAAACAGCAGTTAAAACCGATACTCCGCTAAATCGTTTCCAAAATATTCGCCATATTGCCGATGATACTTACACCGCGCATCCCACAATTAACAACGATACCCTGCACTTAATGGGATGGTTGGATGTGGCGAGCGAACCTGTGATCGTAAGCGTGCCCGATATGGATAAAGGACGCTATTGGATCCTCCATACGATGGATATGGGCCATTACACAACCTCTATGATTGGTTCTCGTCTGAGGGGGAATGAAGGTGGGCGCTTTATGTTTGCAGCCCGCTCATGGAAGGGGGATGTCCCCGCGAGTGTAGACGAAGTGATTTATGTGGATTCGAATCTGATCAAGCTGATGGGGCGTATTATGGCCGTTGGCAAAGAGGATGAGAAAATCGCGTTAAATTATATGGATGATTGGAATATCCGTACTTTGTCTGCCTATCTTGGTGTGGCAGGTCCTAAACCTAAGGTGCGTACCTACCTCGCTCCAGAGAAGACTAATTGGTTGCAAAGGGTCAATTATATGCTCTGCGATGGTGATATGGGGACTGCAGATAAGCAATGGTTGGCCCAGTTTAAGGATATTGGTCTGGCCCCTTGTAAGGAAGACTTCACGGCCGCCCAAATTGCTGCCGCTAAGGTCGGCGAAAAGTTAGGTATGAAACACATTATTGATTTAGCGCCTAAAATGACCAATGCGGGTAAGTTATTAGGTACTCGTGAGCAGTTGAGTGATGGTGCTCGTGACCTTTTCGCCGAAGGCACTTATCTTGGTCAGTGGGGATTGCCACCCGATGAGTCCGTTTATCTGAAGGAGGAAAAGGGCGATGACGGTAAATCTCTCAATGGTTCAAATGGCAAAAAATACGTGATGCATTTTAAAGCACCAGAGGTGAGTCAATTCTGGTCATTTACGGTTTATGGTTCAGATAACCGCTTGATGGCACACAACGCAATTAATCGTCATAGCCGTGGTGATCGCAACCTTAAACCCGATGCCAATGGTATGTATACCATTGAACTGAGTGCTAAGGGGGATGAGAGTAACAGTAATTGGTTGCCTATCCCGGAGAAGGACGCTTACATCATTATGCGGATGTACGGCCCGAATAAAGACATCCAAGAGGGAAAATATCCGTTCCCTAAAATTCAAGTTGTTAAGTAATTTTAAGCCCATTATTGGCTCAATAAAAAAGCGTCCCTTGCGACGCTTTTTTGCTTTTTATGACTAGACACCTTGGTGAGGTTTAGTTGCCTATGTCAGTTGTTTATTTCAGCTTTTTTGCCTTGCTTGGGGCTTGGCCAACTTTCATTTTTACGCGGCGGCCCTGCATGCTTTTTTCGGCAATGATCTGCTCGCTGACGTTGTCGAGTCGCTGTTGTTTCTTGGCAAAACTGCGGCGGGTTTGTAGCTGCTTTAACAGCAAGTCGCGGCTACCAACTTCGTATCCAGGAACGGTAATACGACGAATTTTTTGGCCGATAAGCTTTTCAATATCCGCTAAGGTACGCTCTTCTTCACGGCTCACAAATGAAATCGCGACCCCAGATTTACCCGCGCGGCCGGTACGGCCAATACGGTGCACATAGTCTTCGGCGAGGAAGGGTAAGTCGAAGTTGACCACATACTCAAGGCTTGGAATGTCTAAGCCACGGGCGGCGACTTCGGTCGCGACTAAGACGCGTACCTTACCCGACATAAACTCACGCAATGCGCGGCGACGGCTACCTTGCGCCTTTTCACCGTGGACGACTTCAGAGGGAATGCCGTCTAAATTCAATTCTTTCACTAAGGTGTCGGCCGCATCGCGCGTCGCGGTAAAGACCAACACTTGTTGCCAGTTCTTTTTACCAATCAGTTCGGATAAGAGTTCGCGCTTACGGCGCTGCTCAACCGGATACACCACTTGGCTCACGGTATCTGCGGTGGTGTTTTGCTTATCGGCGCTGATGACTTGAGGCTTGACCATCATCTCGTTGGCCAGTTTTTTCACCGCGCTGGAGAAGGTGGCCGAGAACAATAGGTTTTGACGCTTCTTATTCACCGCTTGGAGGATTTTTTGAATATCCGCATTAAAGCCCATGTCTAACATACGGTCGGCTTCATCGAGCACTAAAAAGTCGATGCTAGAGAGACTTAAATTACAGGCGGTAAGGTGCTCGAGCAAACGCCCTGGCGTCGCGACAATAATATCGGCACCACGTTTAAGTTTTTGCGCCTGAGTCTCAACCTTTACACCGCCGTAAATGGTTAACACGCTGAAATTTAAATACTTGCTGTAGGCTTCAACATTGTCGGCGACTTGAGCTGCGAGCTCGCGAGTCGGCGTTAAGATTAATACCCGCGCGTTCGATTTTAAGGTCTCGCTGGGATTTTCTGCCATCTTTTGCAGTATAGGTAATGCGAATGCCGCCGTTTTACCTGTGCCCGTTTGCGCGCTGGCGAGCACATCTTGTCCGCGGCGGATGGCGGGGATCGCTTGCTGCTGAATAGGTGTCATTTTTTGATAACCGCAATCTGAGATAGCGCGTAAAATCTCGGGGCAAAAACTAAAAGATTCAAATCTCATTTTGGATTCCTGTTGTTCACTTATTCAATCACTCAAATGCCTTGACTCGAATGCAATCACTTTAACACCCGAGTCAAACCATCATGCGCTTGGTTATGCATTTCCCCATCCAGTATTTTACTGCACGGTGAGCATAAAAATGGCGGGCGCGGAGTATAGCAAAATTTTCGGTTAAAACCTGTACTTTTTAACCTTTTGGGCTTTTATGACGCAGTGTTAGTAGGTTTTGATATGGATAAAGGCGTTGGAAAGGCTGAGGAGAGCGTCTCGCACCATTGCCTACATAGACAATGGTGCGATAGGCATGTTAACCAAAGGCGCGGCGCAGGCCGAGTGCCTTTTCGGCGTTTTGCTTGAGGTGATTGGCTGCATCACCAATTTGATGGGTTGCCGCGAGGTTTTCGCTGCTGGTTTGGGTGATGGAGTGAATGTTGTTAGTGATTTCATGCACCACTTGACGCTGTTGATCGGCGGCCACCGCGTTTTGCTGGGCAAAGGTGTGGATCTCACTCACCTCTTGGTAAATGGTGTTGACGTTTTCGGCGGAGGTTTGAATATCGTTAGCACAGAGCTCGGCATGTTGCCGACTTTGCTCCATCTCCTTCGCCCAGGCATTTAGCATGCTGAACATCTTGTCGACGCTCTGGGAAATACTGTTGGTCGATAATTGGGTACGGCTCGACAGCGCGCGTACTTCGTCGGCAACCACCGCAAACCCGCGGCCTTGCTCGCCTGCTCGAGCCGCCTCAATCGCGGCGTTGAGCGCGAGTAAGTTAGTCTGCTCGGCAATCGAGTCAATCTCGCCCATGGCACTGGCCACCCGTTCGGCTTCTTTATTGAGTTGATGGGCATTATTGGCGGCATCGGCCACGGATTTGGCTAATTGCTCAACTTTTTGGGTGTTGGCCTTCATATTGGCGCTGCTTTTTAAGCAGAGATCGTAGGCGGTGTTGATGCTGGTCGAGGTCAGTTGGGTATTTTGTGCGACTTCGGCAATGGTTGAGCTCATTTCTTCCATCGCGCTGGCGAGTTGCTCTAGCTGGTTTTTCTCTTGATCTAGGCTGACATAGGTTTGTTCTGTCGTCACCACCAGCTGATCGGCAATCGCATGTAAGTGGTGGGCCTGATCTTGGGTGCGGCCAAGCACGCCGTTCATCTTGGCTTGCAATAGGATCAATTGGAAATCGAGAATCGATGAAGTGTCGGCGCCCGAGTAGATGTAGCGACTGATTGAGTCATATTTCTCTTGCATTTCAATCAATTTGGCTGGAATGCGGAAGGCTTCATCGTAGAAAATTGCCAGATTGAGGCTCATTAAAATCGCCCCAGCGAAAATCACGCCCCAACCCCAAAAGTAACCAGCAATCAGTAACCCTGTAGTGGCCACAACGGCTGACACAAATCGTTTTTGCATCAAACTCAGCGGCTTAGGTATGGGTTTGTTTTGCACTAGTCTGCGGTATATGTCCGTGGCTTTGTTGACATAGGCTGCCTGCGGCTGGATACGCACCGACTGATAGCCGATGATAGTTCCATTCTCAAACAGCGGAGAGACAAAGGCATCGACCCAATAGAAACCGCCATTCTTACAGCGGTTTTTGACTATGCCTCGCCAGGATTGGCCGGATTTCAGCTTTTCCCACATTTCTTTGAAGGCGGCGCTGGGCATATCTGGGTGGCGCACTTTGTTGTGGGGTTGGCCGATTAACTCTTCGGCACTGTAACCCGACACCTCGGCAAAACGTTGATTAACATAGGTAATGATCCCACGGGTATCTGTTGTGGAAATCAATTCGTCTTGTGGTGTGAGGCGGACTTCTTGTGCGTTACTGTGGAGTTGACTGGTGTTACTGCGGCTAGGGTTACTCTGGCTCATTTAGTGTGTCCATTCAGGGCCGATACGACTTTTTGGGTAAATGTAACTGGTAAAACAGGTGCCAGCTCTCATTGGAGTCGGCTTATTATGTGATAATGGTATCATTTTTGTGTGGTTATTGGAGAGCGGTTTTTCGCTTTACCCGCAACAAAAGTAATGATTTTTAAATTTTGTAAGTTTCTGCAAATATTGCATTTTTAATTCGCTTTCAAACGAGTGTTTATCCTGTTTAAAAGCAAATTTCAGAGTTTTGTATAAGGTCAGTTTTTAGCTTATGCTGGGCTAAAGCTGTTATAGATTCATTTGCCTAAATAGTGGTAGGAGCTTAGGTGAAAAACATCAGCCCGACTATTGGACTAATGTCGTGATTTAGCTTGTCAGAACAGTAACATCATTGGTGGAACGGGTCTTGAAGAGACTCTCAATAAAAAGCCCAAGCATTGGCTTGGGCTTTAGTGTTTGTTACCACTTAATGTTAGATGGCTTTTGTTGCCTTTGTCAGCCACTCAAGCTCACTGCCCGACATTAATGGCGATAAGGTGTTAAACACTTTCTGATGGTAAGCATTAAACCAGTCGATTTCGCCTTGGGTTAACAGGCTCTTATCGATAAGGCGAGCATCCATTGGGATCAGCGTTAAGGCATCGAATTCATACATTTCACGCTCTGCGCCCTTTAAGGCTTCGCAGTGTTGCACTACCACTAGGTTTTCTAAGCGGATCCCGAAACTGTCGGCGCGGTAATACCCTGGCTCGTTGGATAACACCATGCCTGGCACTAAGGCGATGGCATTGAGGTTTTTACCGATGCGCTGCGGACCTTCGTGCACGCTGAGGAAATGACCAACGCCGTGGCCTGTGCCGTGGTCGTAATCAAAGCCATGTTGCCACAGATATTGACGGGCGAAGGCATCGAGTTGCTGCCCTGTCGTGCCTTTCGGATAGCGAGCCTGATCTAAGGCGATATGGCCTTTTAATACCAAGGTGACCATTTTTTTCTGTTCATCGGTCACGTTACCAATGGCTATAGTACGGGTGACATCCGTGGTGCCGTCCAGATACTGAGCGCCAGAATCCACAAGGTAAATGCTGTCCATCGTCATCATGGCTGGCGTGCCATTGTTATGGTTGTAGTGGCACATGGCCGCATTGGCGCCAGCGGCGGAAATGGTATCGAAACTTGGCTCGCGATACTGTGGATCTTCGAGGCGGAAACTTTCTAATTTGTCGGCGAGGGTTGCTTCATCGTGCAGACGATTGGCCGCGACCTCGGCATCGAGCCAAGCGAGGAAACGGCTCACGGCCACACCATCGCGGATATGGCTGGCGCGCATGCCCGCTAATTCGGCGGCATTTTTCTGTGCCTTAGGCAGGGAGACCGGGTCAATTCCGGCAATTAACTTGGCGCCTGCATCGCGGGCAATATTTTGTGCCCAAGCGTTGGCAGAGTTTGGATCGGCGAGCAGTTTCACGCCCTGTAAGCTTGCCAAGGTATCGGCAAGCGAAGCTTCGCTCTTAAAGCTCACACCCGCTCCAACGTGTTCCTCAATGCCTTCAGGGAGTTTGCTTAAATCGGTAAACAGTTGCATATCGCCATTGGCGTGAAGTAGCGCGCAGCCGAGCACGACAGGCAGACGCGGCACGTCATTACCACGGATATTGAGCAGCCAGCAGAAGGAGTCTAAAGCGGCGATCAGCGCGACATCGGCGCCGGCTTTTTTGACTAGTGCGCCAATCTCGGTGCGTTTTTGCAGGCTGGTTTTACCCGCGCTCTCATTACTAAATAACGTGATAGCTGCGCTCGACGGTGCAGGTCGATTTTGCCAGTGCTTATCAATCGGATTCTGTTCGACGGCAACCAATTCAATTTGGGCTTTTGCTAACGTCGCTTTGGCGTTTTCAAACCAAGCTAAGGTGTGTAAACGGGCATCGAAGCCTACACGTGAACCAGCGGCAAGCGTATCGCATAGCCATTCGATTTGCGGTGTGTCAGTTAGGCTTTCATAACTAAAGAGATTTGCATCCACTTGCAGACGCACTTGCACCGTGTAACGACCATCGGTAAAGATGGCTGCTTTGTCCTTTAAGACAATGGCCATGCCCGCTGAGCCAGTAAAATCCGTTGCCCAGTACAGACGCTCGTTATGCTCAGGCACATATTCGCCTAAGTACTCGTCCGCGCGCGGGATGATAAAGGCATCTAAATTGGCACTGGTGAGTTCACTACGAATGGCGGCAAGACGGTTAGCAATCTTATTAGGCTGTTGGGATGATAATGACATAGGGGCTCCAAATATTGGCATTGGCGGCTGACGTAGGCAGCCAAAATTATAATGCGTAATGCTGGCGAAAAGGATGCGAATTGGCGGCGATTATCGCAAGCTCAACGGCTAAGATGCAAGGGGATGGAATAAAGGATTTTGTATACAATTTTGTTTTTTCGGCATCACTTTGCAGTAACAAGGGTTGTGATCTTAGACTAATTTCCAAATTGAAATGTTATCTTTATCACTCAGTTCTTCCGACTAATTCTTACAAATTAGCTACTTAAGTTTTATTCAATCGCTAATATTTACCCATTATGCTAACATTCGCCATCTCCGCTCGGGGTCAGAGGGGAGCACATGTATCAGTGGAGTTGGCGATGCAAACATTAACAATAGACGTGGGCGGTAGCAAAGCCCTGTTTGAACTTCAACTCAAGGGGCATACAGAACAATATAAAATCCCCACGGGTGAAGGCTTTAAAATTGAAGATTTAAATGATCAAATCGCGGCGCTGGAACGGGATTATGATTTACAGCACTACCATTTAGCGATCGCTGTACCAGGACTCGTACAACAGAATCGTTTGGTGTCCTGTAAATCGCTGCCCGGTCTCAATGGGCTAAGCTTTGAAACCTTGAAAACCCAAGGTGAACTTAAGTTTATCTGCAATGATATCGACGCCGGTATGCAGGCAACCTGTGATGAAAAATATGCCTGTGAGTTGTTAGTCATGTGTGGCACTGGGATTGGCATGTCGATCGCGTTGAGCGGCAAGGCTTTTACGGGGGCTACGGGAGTGGCGGGGGAGCTTGGGCATTGCCGAGTGATGACGGAGGCGGGGGAGTTTAGTCTCGAGCAGCTCGCCAGCGGCGATTCTATCCGCAGCCGTAAGATTTCCACCGCCGATGATTTATATCTCGCCGGCACTTATCTGGGAATGGGGTTAGCGTGGGCGGTCAATCTGTTTAATCCTAATCGGATTTGGTTAGCGGGCGGCATGATGAACAGCGCGCCGTACTACAAGGGTTGTCTGGATAGTTTAAGACGCATGGCTCTCAGTGCACCGTTAGCCGAAATGAAGATTAATCGTGTCGATGATATGGAGACCTTAGTCTGTCGTGGCTTATCGGTGATCTTGGCTAGGGATTACTCGAAGGACGCCGCCTAACGGTTTTCGATTGAGGTGCGGATAGACCAAGATTGAGGTGTGATAAGTTCGTTCAGGCTATTAATCTTGGCTTACTGACGCTGATATTGGTTCAGATATTGGTTTCTTTTGGGTCGAGAACAACAGCATGCGGCCATCGGATTTGTGTGTTTGCAGTGCACTCTGCATATCACCTCGTTCGATGACCGCATTTTTGTTTGCACGAGTTATCAAGTTGCGTCTTGCAAACCGCTTTCTTAAGACTTTCGATTTATTTTTATTGTCTTCCCTATTGGCGATACGAGTCGATGATAGGAGCCATAGCTTAAGCAATCCTTTTAAATACAATTCATTGCTTATTTTTTGCACTCAATGGTTTTACTTTTCTTTAAAGCCAATACTGCGTTGATAATCGGTACAACGGCCCGTTTGTTAATATTTAGTTGCAATTTAACGCTATAGCGGCATATGCTAATTAACGCAATGACAACGTTGTCATTAGTGAAAAAGGCAAACCAATTGAAAGATTGGGACGCAAAGCCTCCGGTCTAAGGGTTCGTTTGTACCTATGATAGCGGGGATACCACAGGTTGTTTCTTCATGCTGCCGTTGTACGCACATGGTTTTAAGAGTGTTGTTTCCTGTCTACGCTTTGTTTGCCTTATTGATGCATAACTTACTCAATAGGGAAATCTCATGTTTAAGACTCAAATCTCCACCTCGGCGATGCTGGTGGCCTCTGTGCTGGCATCCGCTGCCAGTTTTCAAGCCTTTGCGGCGCTCCCCGGTAAACCGACTTTAGGTTGGGGGGAAACCAAGTTTGCCATTATCGAGGTGAATCAAGCTGCCTCAGCCTATAACCAATTAGTGACGGTTAAAGATGCCGCCGATGTGTCGGTGACGTGGAACTTATATAACGGCGATATCGGCAATAAGGCGCAGGTGTTACTCAATGGAAATGTAGCATGGGAAGGTCCATCGAGTGCGGCGGGTACGGCCAATTTCAAGGTCAATAAGGGCGGGCGCTATCAAATGCGCGTGCAGCTTTGTAATAACGAAGGTTGCAGCGCCAGTGATGCGAGGGAAATCTTAGTCGCCGATACCGATGGCAGTCATTTACTGCCACTCAATGCGCCTTTGAAAGAAAACAATCGTCCCTATGCGAATAAATCCGGCAAAGTGGTGGGAAGTTACTTTGTGGAGTGGGGTGTTTATGGGCGTAAGTTCCCCGTCGATAAGATCCCAGCACAAAACTTAACCCATATTTTATATGGCTTTACACCGATTTGTGGCGGCAATGGCATCAATGACAGCTTAAAGGAAATCGAAGGCAGCTTTGAGGCATTGCAGCGCGCCTGTGCTGGCCGTGCTGATTTTAAAGTGGCGATCCACGACCCTTGGGCAGCGGTACAAATGCCGCAGGCGGGGGTGAGTGAGTATTCCGATCCCTACAAAGGCAACTTTGGTCAATTGATGGCGTTAAAACAAGCCTATCCCGATCTGAAGATCCTCCCCTCCGTTGGTGGCTGGACGCTCTCCGATCCCTTCTACTTTTTAGGGGATAAAACCAAGCGCGATACCTTTGTCGCCTCAGTGAAGGAATTTTTACAGACCTGGAAGTTCTTCGATGGTGTCGATATCGACTGGGAATTCCCCGGCGGCAGTGGTGCTAACCCAAGCTTAGGTAATGCCAACGACGGACAAACCTATGTCACCCTGATGCGTGAACTGCGGGCGATGCTCGATGAGCTCAGCGCCGAAACCGGACGCACCTATGAGCTGACGTCGGCCATCAGTGCGGGTGGCGATAAGATTGCTAAGGTCGATTATCAGGCGGCGCAGCAATATATGGATTACATCTTCCTGATGAGTTACGACTTTAACGGCGGCTGGACCAATACAGAGCTTGGACATCAAACCAATCTCTATGAGGCGAGCTGGGATCCTAATACCCGTTACACCACGGACAAAGGCGTAAAAGCCCTGCTCTCTCAAGGGGTGACCCCGGGTAAGATTGTGGTCGGCGCAGCGATGTACGGCCGCGGCTGGACTGGGGTCAATGGCTATAGCGGTAACAATCCTTTCACGGGCACTGCAACGGGCAAAGTGAAGGGCACTTGGGAAGCGGGCGTAGTGGATTATCGCCAGATCGCCAAGGATTATATGGGCGCAGGTTGGAGCTATGCCTATGATGAAACCGCTGAAGCACCATCGGTGTTTAATGCATCTACGGGTGATTTAATTACCTTCGACGATGCTCGTTCTGTTAAAGCCAAGGGTCAATACGTGCTGGCCAATCAGCTCGGTGGTCTGTTCGCCTGGGAAATTGATGCCGATAATGGCGACATTCTCAATGCCATGCACGAAGGTCTAGGTCATGGCGAGGGCACAACGCCACCAGCGAATAAAGCGCCGATTGCCAACGCGGGAGCGGATATCACGGTAACAGGTACAGCGGATGTCACGCTAAACGGCAGCGCGTCGCGGGATCCTGAAAACGGCGCCTTGAGTTATCAATGGAGCCAAGTCTCTGGCCCAAGCTTAAGTATCAGTAATGCGGATATGGCCAATGCTATGGTGCAACTGAGCGGGGCGGCGTCGGATGTGGTGTATGTGTTTAGCCTGCGAGTCACAGATCCTGAGGGATTATCTTCAACCGACACTGTGACTCTCACCCATAAGGCCGAGACGGCAAACCAAGCGCCAGTGGTGACTGTGCCTGCGACTGTAACGCTTGAAGCGGGGCAATCGGTGAGCATCAATGCGACGGCGACCGATGCCGATGGCGACAGCCTCACCTACGCATGGACAGTGCCAAGCGGCGTAGCGGCGAGTGGACAAAACACTGCCACATTGGTGGTGACGGCGCCAGCTGTTACTCAATCGACCCAATACAGTTTGAGTGTATTAGTCTCCGATGGCGCCTTAGATGCCAGTGCTGCCTTGACCTTAACCGTGACGCCTAAGGCGACGGGCGGTCAATGTGACGCAACTGACCCCAATGCGGCCAACTATCCCGCTTGGAATGCGACAAGCATTTACAACACAGGTGATACAGTGAGTTATAACCAACTGGTTTGGAAGGCTAAATACTGGACTCAAGGTAACACACCTTCAAGAACCGCCGACCAATGGCAATTGTTGAGTCAGGTTGAGTTAGGCTGGGATGCGGGCGTTGCCTACAACGGCGGAGCAACGACTAGCTATAACGGTCGTCAGTGGCAAGCCAAATACTGGACTAAGGGTGATGTCCCCGGTGTCGCTTCAGTATGGACGGATATTGGCGCAGCGTCTTGCCCTTAGTATGTAGGGGTTAAAGACAAAAAAGCCCTGCGAATGCAGGGCTTTTTATTAAGGAATTGACCCGTCCTAAATAGCGTTGACACTTTTCAAACTCATTTTGGAGAGTGTAATGACTTCAACAATTAAACGAACTCAACGCGATTATTCCCTCGCTTTTAAATTGGCGGTTGTCGACCAAGTGGAAAAAGGCGAGCTGACCTATAAGCAGGCGCAAGACAAGTACGGTATTCAAGGTTGCTCCACCGTGTTAGTGTGGTTACGCAAGCATGGCAAACTGGATTGGTCCCTAGGGACGCCGCCAACATCAATGCGAGGACAGTTGATGACTGAACCCACCACGCTCACCCCCGAGCAAAAGATAAAAGCCCTCGAAGCCGAACTGGAAGATACCCGCATGAAAGCGGCGTTCTTCGAAGCCATTGTCGAAAAACTCAGAACTGACTACGGGATATCCGTCGTAAAAAAGCCACCCGCGAAACGCTCCAAGAAAAAACGGCCATAGGTTATGGCGTCACCCAATGCTGTCGTTACCTTGGCATCAGTCGCCAGGCGTATTATCAACAATGCCAGCGGCAAACAGAATGGGAGCAAAGGGAGCAACAGGTGGTGCAAATGGTACAATATGAACGGCTACTTCAACCGCGAGTCGGTACGCGTAAACTGCAGTATTTACTCAACAAAATGCATCAAATAGTGATAGGACGAGACCGGTTATTTCGCTGTCTTAGGGCGCATCGTTTGTTGGTCACGCCTAAGCGGGCGTACCATAAAACGACCCATAGCCATCATCGATTTAGGTGTCATCCCAACTTGCTTAAGCCCAGCGAGCAGCAAGTAGACATCAGCCGCTCAGAGCAAGTCTGGGTGGCGGATATTACCTATCTGCCACTGCAAGATAATGAAGCCTATTTAAGCTTGGTGACCGATGCCTGGTCACGAAAAATCGTGGGCTATCATGTTGATGATAATCTTAAAACAGACGGGGTGCTAACGGCCTACAAACGGGCGCTGAAGCAGCGACAAGATAAAAGTAAACCGCTGATACACCACTCAGACCGAGGGATACAGTACTGCTCAAACGCGTATCAAGCGGTTCACGCACAACATGGCGTGACATGCTCAATGACAGACGGATATGACTGCTATCAAAATGCCTTAGCAGAGCGAGTGAATGGCATCTTGAAGCAGGAGTTTTTAACACATAAGCCCGCAACGCTGGAGGAGGCGCGACAAATGGTGACAGAAGCGGTAGCCATCTATAATCAACGGCGGCCACATTTGGCCTTAAAATACAAAACGCCCGATGAGGTTCATCGAGCGTTTTAGGTGGAAATAAGTGTCAACTTATTTCAGGACGAGACAAATACAGCATAAGATTAATTTATCTTCAGCAGCTCAACATCAAAAATCAGTACCGAACCGCCGCCAATTTTGCCAGTGCTGCGGTTGCCATAGGCCAGTTCGCTAGGAATAAAGAAGCGATACTTGTCGCCCTCGACCATCAGTTGCACGCCTTCAGTCCAACCTGGAATAACACGATTTAATGGGAAGGCAATGGGTTCGCCGCGCTCTACCGAGCTATCGAACACAGTGCCATCAATTAAGGTGCCGTGGTAATGCACAGTCACTGTATCACTCGCCTTAGGATGAACTGTGCCAGAGCCTTGCTGTAACACTTGATATTGCAATCCAGAGGCGGTGGTTTTCACCCCTTCTTGGGTTTTGTTTTGCGCTAAAAACTCATTACCTAAACGGATATTTTCTTGGGCCGCTTTTTGGTTATTCATCGAGGTAAAGAAGTAAAAAATCACCCCAGCAATCACAACAACGGCAAGTAACATTTTCATTTTAAGGAGCACCTCAGTCAATTTTGGTCATGTTATCAGTTTTTTAGCCGAAGTGGCTAGCGCCTCGGCTGGGCGCGGTGTTGGATGATTCGCGTTACATTTTCTCACTTTTTAAAATGGTTAAAGGCTTTATCCCGTTTTAGAGATCGCTTAACCTGTGACATTAGACTCTACAAAAACTCAATAAAAACAGATAAGAAGAATAAACAAGGACAGTCTTATGTTAACCAAAGCGGCAAAACCTCTGGTCAAGCTCGTCGACCGATATTTACCCGATCCTTATATCTTTGTCTTGCTCTTAACCTTAGTGGTGCTGATTTCGGCCGTGGTAGCCGAGCAGAAAACCCCACTCGAAGTCATCAATTACTGGGGCGATGGCTTTTGGGCGCTGCTGAGTTTTTCGATGCAGATGCTATTAGTGCTGGTGGCGGGATTTATGCTCGCCAGCTCGCCACCGATTAAGAAATTACTCGATGGCATCGCAGGATTTGCCAAGTCGGCGCCTCAGGCCATTATCTTAGTGACCTTGGTTTCCCTCGCCGCCAGTTGGATTAACTGGGGATTTGGCTTAGTGGTCGGCGCCTTATTCGCTAAGGCCTTAGCGCGTAAAGTGCGTGTGGATTACCGTTTATTGGTCGCCAGTGCTTACTCGGGATTTGTGGTTTGGCATGGCGGCTTAGCGGGCTCGATTCCGTTAACTATTGCCACTGCTGGGCATTTCTCAGAATCACAAATCGGTATTATCCCCACCAGCGAGACCATCTTCGCTAGCTTTAACCTGCTGTTAGTACTTATTTTGTTTGTGGTGATGCCACTGGTGAACCGCTTTATGTTGCCAGAAGATAAAGACTGCATTTATGTTGATCCTAAGGCGCTGGAGGATGGGGGCGCAGACGATAAAGCGGTACAGTTAACGGCCAATACGACTCGCCCTGCGGATAAATTAGAAAACAGTCGCTTGCTCGGTTGGAGTGTCGGCGGCGCGGGACTCGTTTACTTAGGCTATTACTTTGCGGTGCAGGACGGCAGCTTAAACCTTAACCTAGTCAATTTCTTATTTTTATTCCTCGCCATAGTGCTACATCAAACGCCACGCAGTTTATTACTGAGTCTCAACGAGGCCATTAAAGGCGGCGCGGGTATCGTCATCCAGTTTCCTTTTTACGCCGGCATTATGGCGGTGATGGTGCAATCGGGGTTAGCCCAGAGTATTTCCGAAGGTTTTGTGGCCATCGCCAGCGCCGAAAGTCTGCCATTTTGGAGCTTTATCAGTGCAGGGATTGTGAATATTTTCGTGCCTTCGGGGGGCGGACAATGGGCGGTGCAGGCGCCGATTATGTTGCCTGCGGCCGAAGCCTTGGGCGCCGATGTTGCACGTGTTGCTACGGCAGTGGCTTGGGGTGATGCGTGGACCAATCTTATTCAGCCTTTCTGGGCGCTGCCAGTGCTGGCAATCGCCGGATTAAAGGCGAGGGATATCATGGGATTCTGTTTAATGCAGTTGCTGATCACCGGGGGGATTATCAGTATCGCCCTCAGCTGGTTTTAAGATCAAAGTGAGCAGTTTTGATAAAGGGCAATCAACTTGCCCTTTATTTTTATCCTGTTCTTTATTCTCTTTTTTAGCCACTTCACGCCTGAATGTGTTAACACGTTAAGGTTTTAGTGTTTTGACGCAGCTTAAAACCATTTCTGCGGATAGGGGCGTCGACACAGCATATTATGATACAGCCAGCCAAAGGATAGGATCAGCACTAGACCACTGGCGACCGGCGAATATAAAAAGTCCCACTCTTGCGCGGTCAGCATAATAACTAGCGGGTTTGCTCCAGCAGGAGGATGCACTGTGTGGGTCAGCATCATCAATGCGATTCCCGCTCCTACGGCCAACCCTAAACTCAGCGGCGAGACGCCCACACTGTGGAGGATGATAAGTCCCATCAGACTGGTCAGTAGGTGGCCGCAGACAATGTTTCTTGGCTGCGCCAATGGGCTATCGGGAAGGGCAAATAAAATCACCATAGTGGCGCCAAAGGGTGCCATCAGCCACAACAGGTGCGAACTCATTTGCTCCAAGCTTGCTAAGGCACTGATACATAACATGGCACCTATGCCTGCGAGCAGTGCCGGTTTTAATTGCTGTTGGCTTATCACTTTCATTATGTGTCCTTTGAGCCCAACTTGGCTATCGCGCAAGGGCAGTGGGTTATGTGCTGAATATCAATGGCTTCAGCTTGATGGCAGTGTTGGGTTGCCCGTTGACTCCATCCCAGTGGCCGCGTTGCACTTAATTGTGTTGAATCTTTAATAGGTAGACCAATCTGTCTACTTGATATCATCGCATGAGTAGACTGAGTTGTCTACCTGTGAGAAGATACGTTTAAATCCTAATTGCAGAGGAAGGCGATATGCCGCAACCCGAAGTTTTGTCAGATATGCCCTTAGATAAGCGTCAACAGCTCATCAGCACGGCATTTAAACTGTTTTATTTTCAGAGCGTACATGGGGTCGGCATTAACCAGATTTTGCAGGAGTCGGCGATTGCCAAAAAAACCTTGTACCATCATTTTGCCAGTAAGGATGAGTTGGTCGAAGCCGTGGTCCTGTACCGCGACCAAGTGTTTTATCAATGGATAAGCGAGCGAGTCCTGGCGGTCGAAATGGGTAAGGCGGGGATCCGCGCGTTATTTATGGCGCTCGATGATTGGTTTAATCAAAGAGTGCCGCAGCTGTGTGAGTTTCGGGGCTGTTTTTTTATCAATGTGAGTGCCGAATTTACCAATGCCAGCCATCCAGTGCATCGTTTGTGCGCCGAGCATAAACAGCGGGTGGCAGATTTAATCGGTCAGCAAGTGGCGGCCTTGGGCTTGTCCGAGGCCAAAGCGGCTTACCTTGTCGATACCCTATGCCTATTGAAGGAAGGTGCTATAGTGTCGGCGCAGCTGCGCGGCGACACAGGTGCTGCCATGCAAGCGTTAAAAGCTATCGAGCAATTGATTGAAATAGAAACGAATTAGGGTGACTGTTAAATCAATCTATCCATGAAACCCGTTTGGATCCCATAACCCAGTATGGCTAAGTTGGTGACGACCGTGAGCCAAAACAGTTGGCGAAAGGCGGCTTTGACCGATTTATGCCGTAGTAGCTGCTGGGCAAACATTGCGCCGGGCCAACCACCGAGGAGAGACATTAGATGCAGGGTGCTTTCCTTGGTGCGCCAGCGGCCTTTACGCGCCGCCGATTTGTCGAAGGCGTAGGCGATAAAGGTGCATAAACTCAGCAGCAGGTATAAACCCACAATCGCGATGGGCAGCATATGCCACCAAGCTGCGCCGATTAGCATCGCCAGAAAAACCAGCGCTAATAACAAAGGTATCGAACTCTGACGCGAGCGCGCGGCTCTGGGCTTAGCGGCTCTTGATTCTGTGGCTCTAGATTGAGTCACTCTACTTTGAGTTGCTTTTCGCTGATTAACTCTTTGTTGAGTCGCTCGTCGTTCATGTACTGGAGCGGACGGCGTTTTATTGGCTCTTTTGTTGTTCATTGTTCGAGTTCAAATGGCTACTAGCGTTGATGGACTTAAAGGCGAGCTGGCGCCAGAGTTTTTCGAGTGGCCCTTGGTGAAAGTAGCGTAAATACAAGCTTGCCAGTAGCAATTGTAGCAGCGAGTAACCCAGCGCTATCGCCATATAACCGCCCCTGTCGAGGGTTAATAGTAACTCGGGGGCAAAGTGTCGAAAGATAAACACACCGACAATGGATTGCAATATATACAGGCTAAAGGCGAGTTTGCCGACATTTTGCAAAGGCTTTAGCACCGCCGAGCGATTTTGGCAGATTTTAACCAGTATATGGATGTAAATCAGTGCGGTAGGGATAGCGCTTAGCATGACTATGATGTCCGAAAACATCACCAGTATTGGGTTTTGAGTTAATCCCAGCAGGGTATCTAGCGCTGAGAGTACTAAGCTGGCTAAAACCAGCTTGATTAAGGTGTTTCGCTCAAATCCCTGCTTGAAGCTACCCTGGCGATAGAGCGCCATACCGAGCAGCATCAACCCACCCGTGAACCACATTAGCGTGAAGGGAATGACCAGCGCCATGTAGCCGACCTGCATGACATGCAGCAGCAGTTGATTAGGGTAACTCGCTGTCCAAGCGCTGTATTGCTCGGCGAATAAGGGCGATTCGCGGGTAAAGAGTTCGTCACTGCCCATGATGCTGATTAAGCAGATAACCACTAACGAACTGAAAATAAAAATATTGGCCTTACGTTTTAACTCGGCGATGCTGGCATCTCGGTAGCAGAGTGCTAAAAAACCGCTGATCCCATAGGTCAGTAAAATATCACCGGGCCAGATAATGATGCCGTGGATCAGGCCAAAGACAATCAACCATTTCAAGCGTGAGCGCAGCAGCGAATAGGCCGCTAAGCCTTTATCGCTAAATCGTTGGTATTGAATATAAAGCCCAACGCCAAATAAGATGGAAAACAAGCTGATAAAGCGCCCTTCAATAAAGAAATTGCTAAAGGCTTCTTGCACTTGATCTGAGAGTAATGGGATTTGATGGGGCGCATAGCCATAAAAGCTTATCCCCATAAAATAGATATTCATAAAAAATATTCCCAATACCGCTAGCCCACGTATGGCATCGAGGTTGGCATTACGTTCAGTTGGGATAGGCTGATGGGGCGTGTGAGTCGCATCGACGGGATTTCCCCAAGGATCCTGGGCAGCTTGAGTGATAGGTTTGATAGCAGGCATCCTTTTGCTATTAGGGATAATAAACCGAGTCAGCTCGGCGAGATTGAGTTGATAATACAAGGCGCTAGCTTAACAGGCGCTCAAACCAAAGAACACTCAACGACATAAAGCGTTAGGCGCGTGAACCGCTTTGAAAGATATTGGCTATTCGCCAATATCTTCGTTCCACAGTTGTGGCTTGGCGGCGATAAAATCGCGCATTAACTGTTTGCACTCGTGATTGTCTACCACAGTCACCTCAACTCCGCGGGACTGCACATAGGCTTCAGGCCCTTGAAAGGTGACATTTTCACCGACCACCACCTTAGGGATGCCGTAGAGTAATATTGCCCCACTACACATATCGCAGGGGGAGAGAGTCGAATAAAGTGTGGCCTTTTGATAATCGGCGGCGGTTAGTCTGCCGGCATTTTCGAGGCAATCCATTTCGGCGTGCAGCAGGGCGCTGCCTTGTTGCACGCGTTTGTTATGGCCGCGGGCGACAATTTTTCCGTCGATCACTAATACTGAGCCAATGGGGATACCGCCTTCGGCTAATCCTTGTTTGGCCTCATCAATGGCGGCCTGTAAAAATTCATCCATTTCGCTCCCCTGTCTTAGGTTGTTTGGCTTAGCATAGCAGCCTGCAAGCGTTGAGCAAGACAACCTAAGTGGTGATTTCGATTGATGATTAAGCTTGGTTTACTTCTGCGGCTTTTCTGAAATCCATAACTTGATATGTCCCTTCACAACCACCACTCCTTGGGTGTCGTAGGCGGTAACGGGCACCAACATATCGCCGGGCGTCCACTGCTCTGGCGTGACTTCGGCAACACATAAAATATCACTGCCCGCCTTGGCGGTGTAATCTAGGCTCATGCCCTTAGGGATCCAACGCAGGTGAGCCGGAATCGATGCTTCGGCCATCACGCCCATCGCCATTTCTAAGCCGTTACAGATGGCGATAACATGCACGGTTTTTATATGGTTATGAACGGCATGACGTTTTTTAATCAGACAAGCGCAGCGGTTAAGGCGTAATTCAGTGATCAGTGGTTTGATGGTGCCAAAATAAGGCGCCATGCGTGATACCATGATGGAGAAGATTTTTTGGCCAAAGGGTAAGCCTTGGGTTTTATGGTAGAGCGCGAGAACCTTATTGGGCTTAGCGTTTGGGGTTTGTGCGTTAGGGCTCATGGTTATCCTTCATCGGAGTGCAAACTTAAGGTGTTAGTCTTGGGCCGCTGATATTTTTAATGCTTAGCGGCGTGCCTGCTTCTTTCTGGTCGGATGAGTGTAACATTGGGATAACATTAAATGCCAGTCGGCCGAATTAAGTAAACTTCATTTCGCGGTTTTTACGCTAACACCGTATAATCACGACAAATTTGTCATCAATGACACGTCATAATGATTTAACTACAAGGACTCACAGTGAAATATTTGCTGACCTATTTTAAGGGAATGGCCATGGGGGCCGCCGATGTGGTGCCTGGGGTTTCGGGTGGCACTATCGCCTTTATCACCGGTATTCTCGATACCCTGCTCGAAAGCGTTAAGCGTATTAATCCTTCCCTTTGGGGCGTGATTAAGTCGCAGGGGATTAAAGGCGCGTTTGAACATATCAATGGTGGATTTTTACTGAGCCTATTAGCGGGCATCCTGACCAGTATTTTTACCTTCGCTAAACTGATTTCTTGGTTGCTGGTGGCACATCCCATTCCGATTTGGTCATTCTTCTTTGGCCTCATCATCATCTCTGTGGTGCACATGCTTAAACAGGTGAGTGGTTTTACGCTGGCGCGTTTGGGATTATTTGCCTTAGGGGTTCTGGCTGCTTGGGTGATCACTGTACTGAACCCTGTATCGGTCGAGGCCAGCTATTTAAATATTTTCTTCGGCGGTGCAATTGCCATTTGTGCCATGGTATTACCGGGGATTTCGGGCAGTTTTATCTTATTGCTGCTCGGCTTATATCCAGTGGTACTCGCGGCGGCAAAAAATATCCAAATCGATATCTTGGCCTGTTTTGCCGTTGGCGCTTTGCTGGGAATTTTAAGCTTTAGCCATTTACTCTCGGCCTTGCTGCGTAAATACCATGATGCGACCGTAGTATTTCTCACGGGCTTGATGCTCGGCACCTTAGGTAAAATTTGGCCTTGGAAACAAACCTTAACCTGGCGTACTAACTCCCACGGTGAACAAGTGCCGCTATTGGAGCAAAATATTTCGCCGCTGAATTTTGAACAAGTAACGGGCCAACCTTCACAGCTGATGTTAGCTGTTGTGTGTATGATGGCGGCCATCGCCTTAGTTTGGGGTTTAGAGAAGGTCGGCAAACGGGATTAAGCCAATCCTGTGGATGATATAAATAAAAGCAGCGATATTCGCTGCTTTTATGTTTTAAGGCCGATGGAATGTACTCGACTTTTGGGCAATGTTATTTTGCTGGTCCGTTAAGTTACAATCGCGCCTCAGAGTGCAAGCAGTCGATGTTGTGCATCCGTTTAAACTCAGTGAGAGTTTGCAGTTACGATAAGGATATAGTCGTGGAAAAAAAACAGGTCCCCTGGGTTGGCGTGGCGCTAGCCATTTTTGCCTTAGGTCATGTGGTTAACTTAATCATAGATAAGCAAGATTCTGAAATATCCCCAGAGTTAAAGCAGCAAATTTCTGACACTATTCAGGCTCACAGAACACCCGCTTTCGCGAATAATGTCTTGATTCATGAGCCAAACACCCCTGAGATTGCTGAGACTTCGCCCAAAATCCCTATGCCTGCAGAATTAGCCGATGTGAGTCAAATCTACAGCAATCTCAATGCATTTGCGGCGCTCAAACGAGACGGTACTGTAGTCACATGGGGTGATGGCGAGTGTGGTGGTGATAGCAATAACGCCGCCGAGCCTCTACTCAATGTAAAACAGCTGTATGCGGCAGAGGATACCTGCGGCTTTGCCGCGTTAACCCATGACCACAAACTGATCCCTTGGGGAATGGGCGATGAAACTATGCCTTGGACTCGAGGAGTGAGACCTGTACTGCATGATGTGCGCGATTTTGTTGTGGCTAAGGGGCTCTATGCCGCCATTAAGCAAGATGGAAGTGTCGTCAGTTGGTCTTTTGAAGATGCATCAACTGCCGAGCTAAGCTCTGGTAAGCACGCCGCGCCTGCGATGACTAACGTCGTGTCTGTATCTGTTAACTATCGGGCTTTTGCCGCCTTAAAACGGGATGGAACAGTAGTGACATGGGGGCAGGCTAATTATGGTGGCGATAGTCGCGAAGTCGCCTCAGCGCTTAACAATGTGAAACTACTCTATGCTAATGATGATGCTTTTACCGCGATGACAGCGACGGGCAGATTGGTGTCATGGGGTAAGGTAAGAGAGGATCAAAAAGGCCGTGAGCAAGTGGCAAAGCTTAGCCAGCTTGCGCCTGCCGTGAAAGTTGTTGCTTCCCAAAATGGTTTTGCAGCGCTGCTGGCTGACGGTAGTGTTTATGCGTGGGGGGAAGGGGAGTTAACTGAGTATGATGTGCCATTTCCTGCCCGCTTATCTCGTCCAAGTCGCGCCAATAAAGTGATTGATATTTTTGCCAATAATGACGCGTTTGCCGCCTTAACCATAGGTCGTCAACTTATCGTTTGGGGCAGTAAATACCATGGTGCTGATACGTCAGTCCTTAAGGATAAGTTACAAAGCGTGCATAAGGTTTATCCCATTGATGAAGGATTTGTCGCGCTACGTAGGGATAATACGGCTATCGCTTGGGAAGGATGGGAATTGGCAGAAAACCAGCCGCGTTATCAAGAGGTCACTCAGGTAATTAAAGTGGTGACCTATGAACGCGAGTTTGCCTTTTTAAAGCAAGATGGCACTGTGGTTGATGGCCACTCTGGCCCCAAAACTGACATAACTCAAGCAACGGATATTTTCCCTACGGGGTTAGGCTTTACGGTTAAACGCCAAGATGGCTCGATTGCAGTATGGATGCGGGAAGATCCCGCTGTGACGCTAGATAAGCAAGCCGTTGATTTGAGTCACATGCGCGATATTCGCAGTAATTTACTGGATGTGATTGCCCTAATGGACGATGGCACGGTACAGGCTTGGGATGTAACAGGTAGAGCGAGTAATGTGCTCTAAGCCAATGAGCAATCCCATTTAAAGCTAGCAAGCGGATAAAAACAAAGGGCTAAGATGAACATCTTAGCCCTTTTTTTTAAGCGAGGCTTTTCTCGCTTTCCGCCTGATTGGCTTTAATTTCACGCAAATAGCGGTAAATGGAATGCACAGAAATCCCTAATCGCGTGGCGGCCACTTGGGCGCTATCCTTGAGTTCGAAAATCCCTAACTCATGGAGTTGATTGACAATTTCACGACTCTTTTGTGAAGGGGAAATCGCAGGATTCGCACGCACCTCGTGGTTAACACTATCGATAGTGCTGTGCAGCGCCTCATCAATATTGCGCGCAAACACCTCGGGCGAACTGGTCAATTCGCTGCCGAGGAGCTGCTCTGGCATCATAGTGCGCAGCACAGATTGCAGCGGCGCGTCCATATCTGTATTGATGCACAGCAGCCCAATTGGCAGGTTTTTAGGATTACGGATCACTGTGGTTATCGAGCGTAATGTCTTACCGTTGGCACACTTGGTAAGGTAAGAGTTGGAAATATCCTGACCCGTTTTGAGCTTAAGCAAGGCCAGGTTAGTGATGGGCGCACCGACCTCACGGCCAGTGACATGACCATTGGAAATTTTGATCACCGAAGGGTGCTTAGCATCTAAGCTGTGCAGCACGACCTCTGTATGTTGGCCATACATGGCGGCAATCCCATCGACGATATTTTCGATGGACTTGAGTATATCCAAATCGCTTTGGGTTAAGTCTTGCAATTTCACAATATTCGGCCTTTTTCAGCAGCTTATCAGGAATAACCGTCTTATTCAGACATGATGTTAATGATAGTGACATCCGTAGATGACATGCCATTGAGTACCATCTTGCCTATGTTTTTAATGGTTTTCTCAACATCTTTGGCAATGATACCTTGGCCTGAAACGTTTTGGCTGTTGAGCGCCATTAAGAAGGATCGCACCGCCGCACTCGATGAGGTACTGACCTTCATGGCGCAGGAGGCTTTGGCACCATCACAGACCATGCCTGAGCTATCGCTGATGACGTTTTGAATCGCAAAGCAGGATTGCTCGAAACTGCCGCCAGCTAAATACACCATCGCCATAGAGGCGGCGGCACTGGTGACCGTATTGCCACAGAATGCCGATAACGGCGGATAGTGGGACTTGATATAAATTGCCCCGAGGTGGCTCATGATCAGCGCGCGAGCCAGTTTCTCTTCGCTGACTTTATAACACTGGGCGGTGATCACCACAGGAATCGTTGCCGCAATTCCTTGGTTTCCACTGCCTAAATTGCTCATGGCGGGCAGATTGGCACCGCCCATACGCGCATCCGAAGCCGCAGCGGTGAGCATCACAATCTTATTGAGTAAGTCCTCACCGATGATCCCTGCGGCAATGCCGTTTTTCATGGTTCGACCGACTTCCAAGCCATAGGGTTTGGACATGCCTTCATCGGATAATTTACTGTTTAATTCCGAGGCTTTAAGAATAAATTGGATTTGTTCGAAGGGCACTTCTTGGGCGAAGCGGTAAATCGATTCAATATTGATATCGACGCCGTCGCAGATTGAGCCTGTGGCCTTGGTTTGGGCGCTATCGGCGGTAAAGACTAACTCACCATTTAAGCGCTTCTCGGCTATTAAGGTATGGCCGCCGCAGATTTTCACCATGGCTTCTTGTTCGCCAGCGGTTAAGCTCACGCAGCAATAGATAAATTCGTCGGTCTCGGTACGCTCAACCTTCACTTTACCCGCATCAATAAGGGTTTGCGCCTGTGCCACTTGTTCAGGTGTCACGTTGGCCAAGACTTCTAATCCCGCATCGGCATTGCCTGCAAGCGCGCCTGCGGCAGCGGCGATAGCAAGACCGATTTTTCCTGTACCGGGGACATAAACGCCCATCGAGTTTTTATATAAGTTATCAGAAACTTGCACCGCAATTGACTCAGGTTCAACTGGTAACAAGGTGCGTGCTACGGCCGCCGCATAGGCAGCGGCAATCGGCTCTGTACAGCCTAAGGCGGGTTTAACCACTTGGTTAATGATCTGAATGTATTGCTGCCATAGAGGTTTCATCGGGCTACAACCTTACCAATTTATGCGTGAACGTGGGCGATGGCTTCTACTTCCACTTTGACACCCAGTGGAAGATCTTTTACCGCAAAACAGCTGCGGGCAGGGCAGTCGGTTTTGAAATAGGTTTTATAGACTTCATTAAAGGCTGCAAAGTCACTGATCTCACTCAAGTAACAGGTGGTTTTAAGCACGGTTTCTATGCTGCCACCACCGGCTTCAATCACGTATTTCAGATTCTCAAGGCATTGCACAGATTGTTCGCTGATCCCGCCATCGACAACGCCGCCTTTCTCTTTACATACAGGCAGTTGTCCAGAGGTAAAAATCAGGTTGCCATAACTGGTGCCGTGGGAATAAGGGCCAATCGCGGCTGGGGCACGTTCTGCATGAATGATGCTTTTCATTATCTCTCCAATCTGCAAATAAAATTGAATGCTATCGAAATTCTATGTGCAATATTATTTGCATATTTTGGTTTGGTTGCAATTATTTTTTAATGTTTTATGCCGTAAAGACGAGTTTATGCGTCTTTCGGCGGGTTTTGGGCTGAATTGTGAGCGATGGCAATTTGTTCAACAAAAGTTGAGTATTTTGTTTGCCGAGTTTGTTTTGTTCAAATGTATTTGCAAAAAATAACATCAACTCGGTTAGGATGAGATATGGATGCAAGGCTAACGGCGGCACAATGGAAAGAGGATACCCGCTTCGACAGTACGGATTGGGGCTGGATCATTATGAGTATTGGCATGGCGATTGGCGCCGGGATCGTATTTTTGCCAGTGCAGGTGGGGTTGATGGGCTTGTGGGTATTTTTGCTCTCCAGCGTGATTGGTTATCCAGCTATGTATTTGTTTCAGCGATTATTTATCAATACCTTGGCCGAGTCGCCCGAATGTAAGGATTATCCGAGTGTGATTTCGGGGTATCTGGGCAAAAACTGGGGCATCTTACTCGGCGGCTTGTACTTCATTATGTTGGTGATTTGGGTGTTTGTGTATTCCACGGCCATCACCAATGATAGCGCCTCCTTTTTACAAAGCTTTGGCGCGACTACGTCATTGTTGTCTGAAAATCCCTTCTATGGCCTAGCGCTGATCTGCGGTTTAGTCGCATTGGCCTCCCGTGGTGAAAACCTGTTATTTAAGATCTCCACCTTTATGGTGCTGACTAAGCTTGGGGTGGTGGCGGTACTCGGGCTGATGATGGTCGATAAGTGGGATATTAATAATATCGGTAGTGTGCCCAGCACGGGTGATTGGCTAAAGGATGCGATTGTGATGTTGCCCTTTACACTGACATCGATTCTATTTATCCAAAGCTTAAGCCCTATGGTGATCTCTTACCGCTCGCGGGAAAAATCCCTTGCCGTTGCCCGCTTTAAGGCGATGCGTGCGATGAACATTGCTTTTGGAGTGTTGTTTGTGGTGGTGTTTTTCTACGCAGTGTCTTTTACCTTAGCCATGGGACATGAGCAGGCGGTGCGCGCTTCCCATGAAAATATTTCCGCTTTAGCCATGGTGGCCCAGGGCATGCCAGGACAAACCTTAAAACTGCTTAGCCTGACCTTAAATATCTTTGCGGTAATGACGGCGTATTTTGGTGTGTATTTAGGGTTTAGAGAGGCGTGTCAGGGATTGACCATGAATATGCTGCGCCGAGTGATGCCCGAGGAGCGGATCAATAAGTCGTTAGTGGGTTACGGCATCATGATCTTTACCATTTTACTGTCGTGGGGCGCGATTGTATTAAATGCCCCTGTGCTGAGTTTTACCTCTATCTGTAGTCCAATCTTTGGTTTAGTGGGCTGTTTGATCCCCGCCTATTTGATTTATCAAGTGCCTGCGCTGCATAAATATAAAGGGGTGTCGCTGTATATCATTATCGTCACCGGCTTGCTGTTATGCGTCTCTCCTCTGCTTGCCTTTAGTTAATGATTTACCTCCTTTACAAACAGGTATGGCAGTCGTGCTGTGCCTGTTTTTTTGTCTGTGATTGGGACAAATTGTCTTAGTTGTCCCCTTGGCAATGGGGGACTCTGTGCGCTGGTAGTGGTTTTTGTCATGCTGTTCGCGCTGGATGAAATTTGGTGATTGTGCCCGATCGATAACTTTCTATAATCCTTGGCAACTACTTTAGTGGTATCTTTTTTTCTAATGCTTATCAAACTAAGGAATGCCTAATGCAAAGACGTGATTTTTTAAAGGGTGCAGCCATTCTGTCGGCGGCAGGAACCGTGATGCCAGTGTTGGCGGCGTCGACGCAAGCCCTTGCGGTGGCCGATAAAACCTGTGGTCGCCGCCGTTTTACCTTAACCAATACCTATCAGCTCGTCGCGCCAGAAGGCTCTGCGGGCGTGGTGAAGTTATGGGTGCCACTCCCCGAAAACACGGCTTTCCAGCAGGTTGAAAAACTTAACTTTAGCGGGACTTATCAAGATGCCTATATCAGTGCCAATAACCACTATGGCGCTAAAACCCTGTTTGCTACTTGGCCCGATGCCAAGGGCAAGATGACCCTAACGCTCGAATTAGTGATAGAAACCCAAGATTGGGAACCCGTTAAAAGTGGCGAGTTAACCCATTACCGTGCGCCAGCTAAGCCTGAGTATCCTGCCGACGTCGCCATTTACCTAAAGCCAACCAAGCATATGCCTGTAGACGGCATTGTGAAGCAAACGGCGGATAAGATTGTGGGTAAAGAAACCGAGCCGCTCAAGCAAGCACAGTTAATTTACAACTGGGTGAGCGCCAACATGTATCGTGATAATGATGTCATAGGTTGTGGCAGTGGCGATGTGGCCGCCATTCTTGAAAGTGGCAAACTCGGCGGTAAGTGTACCGATATCAACTCAGTATTTGTGGCGCTGATGCGCGCAGTCGGTGTGCCTGCCCGTGAAATGTTTGGTATTCGTTTAGGGCAAGCCATCAAGATGGGCCATTATTCCAAAAAAGCCTTTGGCAGCGCCGACGATAAGGGCTTTGCCGATGTGACGGGTGGTCAACATTGCCGTGCCATGTTCTACTTAGCGGGTTATGGTTGGTTACCCGCCGACCCTGCGGATGTGACTAAAATGCGCCTCACTGAGAAGAAGGAACATAGCGACCCTGCGGTACAAGCGGTGAATGATTACCTGTTTGGTAACTGGGAAATGAATTGGGTTGGCTTTAACTATGGCCGCGACTTTGACTTATTCCCCGTGGCGGAGCAGACTCCACTGAACAATTTTGGTTATCCCTATGCCGAAGTGGACGGCGATCCTGTTAATTACTATGAACCAAAAGTCTTTGCCTATGACTACAAGTCAAGCGAGCAGCGCTAAACCGCTGCTTGCCACCATGGCCGCCGCCGTTGTTGCGGCGGTTGCCTCTAGCCTTTGCTGCATCGCGCCCTTAATCTATTTAGTGTTTGGCGTGTCTGCGGCGGGGCTGTCGGGGTTATCGAGTTTAGCTTGGTTACAAGTACCCATGTTGCTCCTATCAACAGGGTTGATTTTGCTGGGTTTTTGGCGCTTGTACTTTGCGAAAAAGCCGCTCTGTACCGGTACATTTAGCCGAGGACAAATGCTATTAGCCTATTGGCTGACTGTGCCTATTGTGCTGGCGTTCCAACTGTATCCCTTTGTTTTACCTTGGCTACTTGAGGTGTTCGAATGAAGCCACTATCACGTATTACACGACTCGTGCTCATCACATCGTTGGGGTTTACCCCATTCACTTGGGCGGATAACGTGCAGGTGACACTCGATGTTAAAGGCATGACCTGCCCACTGTGCGTTACCGTGGTTAATCAGGCGCTGCGTAAAACCGATGGGGTGATCAAAGCCAAGGCGAACCTCAAAACCGAGCAGGCTGTGGTCACAGTCGCCGATGATTTTAACCTCGATAAGTTGATTACTGCAGTCGATGCCACGGGCTACAAAGGCAGCATCAATAAGGTCGAAAAGCAGAGCTGATATTGGCTCAATATCGCTTCAGTAGTAATCTAAAAGGCACAACTTAATTGGGTTGTGCTTTTTTATTATCGGCTATCAGGGCTGGGTTCTATCAAGCGTAACAATATTAATATTGAGTTTTTCGGTCATTAATACCGTTATGGTTAAAGCTAATTAAGTTAATACTTTTGACTGAATAATATTTTGGTTGTCAATATGGCTATTTTACTGCCAACAGTCATATACGATATCGCCCATGGCCTATTATTGGCACCAATAACAGCATTGCATTATGTAGAGCCAGAGGCTTGTCGATGCTGCTTAGTGAATATGCTTGGATGAGGAAAGAATCTAATAACACGCTTACAAAATGAATATTTGCGATTGATGAGCATAACTATGATTTTATAGTATTTTTGTCATATCTGGCTGCGGGTTGAGCTTATGATGGATATTTTAAATCATTTCAGAAAATATATTCCATTCTCTTTTTTGCAACCTTTCTATTACCTTGTTCAATCGTTTTAGTCGCTAGCGTCGTCATCGAATATTATCCGTAAGTTGCTGCAATCCTATTTGGGGATGCTTGATATAGTTCTTTTTACTGTTGAACTTCTACCGCAGCACAGAGCAATTTGAATTCGAAATCGCGCTCACTTTCCATCAATAATATGCTTCGCTCAAATAGAGAACCCGATAAAAATCGCCTCAAAAATGTATTTATGCCCAATTAACAGGCATAATGCGGCGTTTTAATATTCAGTACAGGGAATAACCATGAAGTATTTGGTTAGCGTAGTTACATGTTTTCTCTTATCAGCCTGCTCATTTGGCGATGCCGACGTGGAGTTTAAGCCACAAAAAGGCGATGAGCGCGCGTATCAAGTCTATAGCACTGCCCGCATCTCGGTCGAGGCAGGTGGCCGTAATGAAACGGTGGACACCACATCCCATCAATTACTGCGTTATAAGGTGCTCGAGGCAGGTAAAAATAGCCTCTTCGAAGTGCATGTCGATTATATGAAAATGCAAGATGGCCAAGGGAGTGGCGTGAGCAGCGGTGAACGGGCTGAGCGAAATCCCGAAATGCATGCCATTTTCTCTCAGGGCTTTGAATTTTCATTAGATTTAGATGATGGCAGCGTTAAAGAATTTAGCGCGTTAAATAAACCTGCTTGGCAAGCCATGCTGGCAGAGCGCGGCCTTGAGCTTGAGCAGGAACTTAAAAAGCTCTTTAGCTCATCGGTTTTTATTAATTCGATACCCGCTGAAGTGGGGGCTGTGGTGATGCTTCCGGCCTATCAAGGCCATGCTAACTCAAAGCTTACCGTGTTAAAGGTCACTGACACCCATGTTCTGGCTCAGGTGGAAAGCGAAGGTGAGCAAGCCAAAATATACGGCCAACTTATGCTCGAGCGCGACCGAGGGTGGCTTGTGCAGATGGGGCTAGTGGCAGAGGTGCCCTTTGAGCGTTACGGTTTTAAGGGGACGATGCGCAGCAATGTGATTATGGTGCCCAAGGAGCGTGAGCTGGGCGACCTGTCGCAGCGAGTGGCTTTTGATTACGATTTCCCTCCGGGTGAGTATGAAAAACAGCCTGAATTATCACTTGAAGAGGCCAATAAATCTTTAACCCAAGAGGCGGTATTTGCCTACGATGCGGGTTACTTTGACCTTTATGATGACCAACTCAGCCTTACCTATCAACATGATTTCTCAGGTTTAAAAGCATCGGGAGAGTTTTATCTAACCGATATTACGGCGCACAGTGCCGATGGCAGTGTTTTACCGATACAACTCAGTAAAATTTATCGCTTTAATTTCGCTGAAAAGGATGGTTTTTATAAATCCGTAGAGCAACATTTACTCGTCGGTTGGAATGAACCCTCCGAGCTGTTTTCCCAAGTGACTGAGTTTCGTGCTAAGGCCCACTATCAGGGCGCTAAGCTGGTTAAACTGGCATTAACACCCGATCCAAACAAAACGGTGTCCCTGCAGTATAAAGATTTACAGCTGGAATTTGCTCCGATCCCCGATAAGCCCTTCTCTTATGTGCTCACATCGCGCGACCCAACCCATAAATCTTGGTTAGCGGGGCGATTTGACGGTGCCGAAGGCGCCATGATGAAGTATCAATCGCCGTCGGTAGAAGGGCCTGCTTGGTTAACCTCAGCCGAACGCAATATGTTGGGGTTAGCTGCATCGATGCAATTTGAACCCTCCACCTTGTTTAGTTTTCCGGCCGAGCCACAGGCGCTAACCATCTATGTGAATACACCGGATGAGAGTAGCGAGCTGACCCAAGATGTTCGTTTTATTCCAATGGGGGATTACATGAATAACGTCGCTTATCCCCCTGTGGATCAGCGCACGCTTTACCGTGATGATATGTATGTGCGCTACGATAAGCCGCAAGAGACATTCGTCGCCGATCCCGCCTTACTCGAACCCCAAATGGTGGCTAAGTATGGTGTGAGCCTGCAGTTAAGCGCCGAGCAAGCTGCCGTGTGCTCCTTAACTGTGGTGGATGCGCCCCAAGTTGACGGCCACAGTTTGCAATGGACGCAGATCAAATCCGAAAACAGTATGGCGGAACATCTTGATAAGACGGTTCTATATCAACTCACCAGTGCCGATGGGATCCGTCGTAATTTTTACGATATTAAAGTCAGTAGCGCCCTGAGCTGTACGGGTACGCCCGAATGGCAAGCGATTGCGTATCAACCTAAGCAAGGTTGGCTGATTGATACCACTCAATTGCCAGAACTCGATACCACGCAAACCGTGGGTGAGGTGATGCGCCGTTATCGTTTTTTAAATACGCAGAACATTCCTCTCGCGCCTTTTATGCCGGGGGAGCGCGACGATTTTTATCAACGGCCGTTACAGCAAGTGCTTCATCAAGACCGTTGGTTTGAGCTGCAAGGGCGAGTGCAGGCGATTGAATACCTGAAAGTTAGCGGCGAGCCCGTTAATAAACAGTGGGTTACTGCATTCCCAGCCTTACCTTAAGGAGCTGATATGAGAGCCTTATTACTATTATCTACACTATTTCTATCGTTTAATGTGCTGGCTGAACGCATCTTACTCGACGAACAATGGCAGCCTAGCACGGTGCCGAGTGAGGCTATTTACTACCAGAAACAGCAAGCGACCGAGCAAGAGGGCGCGTGGCCAGTAACGCTTTTTTATGTAGAGACGGATAAACCCGTTTTTAAGGGGACAGTCAACGGCCCCAATTTAGCGGAGAGTGTTATCGTCGGTGATTTCGAATTTTATCACCCCAATGGTCAACTCTCTCGCAAGGGACGTAGCGATGCACAAGGGCGTTATCAGGGAACGCATCTGTATTATTGGGAAGATGGAACACGCTCAGGTGAGTACCAATATCTGAATGGCAGGCTCCACGGTGAGCAAAAACGTTATCACACCAATGGTCAGTTACGCGACCATCAACATTATGCGAATGGTATGGAGTCTGGATTAGCGCAAAGTTATTTTGACAATGGCCAGCTGCAAACACGGGTAACCTATGGCGCTAAGGGAATGGAAGGCTTATATGAAAGCTTTCATAGCAATGGTCAGCCAGAGCAAACCGTGAATATGGTCGCGGGTAAAAGAGAAGGCGAGCGCCTTTACTGGACAAAAGAAGGCTGGTTATTCACTAAAGAGTTTTACATCAAAGGAAAATTACACGGTGAAGTGTTGGTTTACCAAGCCGCTGATGTGCCTCGAGAAATTAAACATTATCAGCATGATAAGCAGGTAGGGATACAACAACGTTTTGATCCGCAAGGGCGGTTAGCCCAGCAGCAGAAATACGATGCAAAAGGCCGTGAAATTCAGGATATAACCTATGCGAGTGCGGGCCATGTAACCTCCCAAATTGACACTCAATATCTCGCGAAAGGCCATATAACCCACGAGCAGCGCTTCGATGAGAGTGGAAAGCTAACTTATCAATATCAGCGCGATACCGTAAAAGACTGGAGTCTGCGTCAGCGTTTTGATAGGACAGGCTCGCTGCTTGAACGAGAAGAGCGAGTTAAAGGCAGCTACAACGGGGTGTATGTCGGCGTAGGCTGGAATGGCTCTCTCAGGCGGATAAATTACAGTAAAGGCAAAATGCATGGTGCGTATCGTGAAGATAATGCCGAAAATGGCAGTTTTGTCACAGGGCAATATCAATCGGATCTAAAGGTCGGTAAGTGGGTCACCCAAAATCCTGATTCGACGCGTATCGAACAGTTTAATTCACAAGGACAGCTCAACGGCGAGCAGAGCGATATCGCCGCCGACGGCACGGTAATGTATCGAGCGTTTTATCAAAACGATAAGCTGCATGGCGCTTTTTTACAGCGAGGCTTCGATAAACAACTGCAAGCCCAAGGCCAGTACGTTAACGGCCAGCGTGAAGGCAAATGGTTAGTACAAGACGAGAGCAGCTACAGCGAGGTGAAGTTATGGCAGGGCCAATACCAAGCGGGGCACGAAGTGGGACCGTGGCGAGCCATGTCCGCTAACGGCCACTTATTGGGTACGATGCAATACGATAACAAAGGCCTCTTGCAAGGGAAAAGCTACAGCTTCAATGAAGACGGTAGCCTGCAGCGAAGCGAAGAGTATGTCGATAACCAGTTACACGGCAAGTTGGTCTACTACTTCAACGGCGAAGCCTCATCCGAATACCATTATCAAAATGGTGTCGATGTGGGCCAATAACGTATCTGTACTCGCTCAGATCTAAACTGGCCGTTGCCCATTTTTAGGGGCGCTGTCAGTTTGGATTTGAGCTAAATTTTTCTGCCCCGGTAATTCCCCCAACTGCCTGCCCATCGAAATATATCTCTTGAGTAGTCCCATGTGCGGCTATATTGGCCACATCTTGATGCATTTGGGGGTGTTTACAAAATAAACAATCAAAGTGCATTAGTTAAACTACAAATGCACTAGGTCATCTTTTGGGTACAAGAAAATAATGAGCATTAAATCTTAAGAGCTAAGTGGGCAATATCCCGATGTCGCCATTTTGTAGCCACTGAAAAGAAAAAGGACTTAGCATTTCTGCTAAGTCCTTGTTTTATTTGGTGGAGGCGGCGTCATCTGAATTGCGTAATTATGTTTTTGAATTATATTAATTTTGTTGGTATTGAAGTTTTTCAGTGTTACTTTTGGTGTTACTAAAAGTGAGAAGTAAGTCGATATGAATTGTTGCTATTCGGGATTGTTTTTTTGAAGTGCGTTACCAAATAGTTGCTCAGAAAAGTAGTTAGTTGCACTAATTTGGTTCTGTTAATAGTGATAGCTCCTGTCGTAGTCAGAGCTTAATGTAGTAAGAGGAGGTTATTCGATGATGGAACTCTTTACAGTTCAAGATTGAAAACAAGAAATAGCACTAATTAATAGGCCTATTTAGGTTTCCTGACCAGTTATTAAACAGTGCGTTGGCGTTTAATCTAGGGCTAAATTCCAGTATTTAAAATTCAAAAATATTTTTATATGCGCATTTTTCATTTCAATATCAAAAGAAAATTTACAATACTCAGTCTATGAGTTCTTTAATTATTTTTGTTGCGGTAATAGAGTCTTTAGCTGTTATTTTTGAATCATTTTCAGCAGCATCTTCAATGATGCGAAATAGCTCACTTAAACCATCCGCTAGTTTTATAGAGTTTGATTTTTGAATTTCTAACTCTTTTTCTATTTTACTTATTTTTATGTCATATCTAACTTGCATGCTTTTTATCATTGATTCTGAACGAGATTTTTTTGAGGAAATTTCTGATTTCAATTTTATAGCAAATTCGAGATACTGTTCATAACTACCATCGATAAGAGACTCTACCAGTTTAATCTTTGTTTTTAATGTGCCTTTTGACATCGATTTTAACTTTTTCATGTGCTCTCTTGAGATGCTAACGTTTAACATAACACTGTTGCTATTAGTTTTGTGTCTTCCCTTATGCCTTGCCCAAGCTGCTTTCATCAAGGATACAGAATTTTCAATGTCATAGCGTTCAAGTTTACATAATATTTCATATGTTACTTGTTTTATTTCTTTCATGTTTTGACAGGTTGCAACATGATGAAACCCTTTCTTGAATAGGTAATTTTTTACCCAGTCTATTTGGAATTGGTTTTCTTCAAGAAATTTTAACTTTGAAAGTATTTGATGTGCTGTTAATTTCATAATTTTCCATAAATTCAATATTTAATAAATTAATGTAAATGTTTTTATAGCAAAAAACTAGTCATATGACTAGTTTTTTTCTTAGGTGTTTACCTGTTGGTTATTGGAGTATATATTGTTTATTAGAAACTTGGTAAATGATAAGGAGTGGTAATGACTACATTTTTGGCTATGATGAAGGGGGCGAAGCCAGAAGTAAGGCTTTGTGCATGGCTAATCTTGAGAAGTTACTACTTAGAGCTACCGTTTTCTTTCTCGGTTACGTTCAAGTCATCAATTATCTCCTTATCTAAAAAACTGGGAGTTTCAGTTGATTTAGCTTCGGCTACGATTAATTACCTTTCTAATGCTAGCCTATTTAAAAAAGTAGTTAGCAAAGAGGTCCCCAAAGTAGGTCGACCTACTCCTGAGTTCGAAATATCAACTGAGTTTTTGTCAAGTTTCGATATTCATTTAGAAAGTCGAAATAGTCTTGTGAGTGAAATTTTGGATATCAAGAGTAAAAGATTAGGAACGCATGGAGACTTGAAGTTAGGTAATCGTTTGCTCTTAATCGTTTTACTGCTACATGCCGATCAGTATGGATGCGTTAATAGTTTAGGTTTTAATAAAATCTCTTTGTTAACAGGGATGAGTCGAGACCAGTTTTTTTCACAATTGACTAAACTTCAGTCCACTCAATACGTTATGTCTGTTTTGCCAGGTGTTACATCAAAATATATTCTAGGTGCAAGACCATCAGTTTATTTTTTAGATGTAACAAAAAATAAGTTTATTTCATCTAAACTACAATCACTTGTTTGTGAATCTTGTTCTTCCTTACAAGTGTATCAAAAATTTAGTTCTCTTTGTTTTGAAGCTCAAAAGTATTTGGTTGCTGTATTGCAATCAAAGGAAGAGTTTGATGATAGCAGAAAGCGTAATGCAGCATCATTTCTTAAAGAATCCCTAGTTAGAATGGATAAATTGACTAAAGTCAAAAATGTTGAAAAATGCTTAAGGATCTTTATGGAGGCTAAGCTTAGAAAAAATCTAAGAAGCTACATCGTTCAGTTGATCTATTTTTATGCTGTGTCGATGGCATTTGATGAGTCATCTTTGAACGACGAGCAACTTGATGATGCGTGCATAGATGAATTAGTTGCAAACGTTGTTGCTGTACTTAAACCCACATTTCAATTTAAGGGGCAAAATGAGCTTAAGGATAGTCAGTACAAAGTTCACAAATCAGAGAGTGAAGAAGATGAACATAAAGATGAAGAACTGATGAATACATGGGATCTAACAATTTTTGCCGAGGTGTTACTCAAGGTTTTTATTCTTCCCTTAGCCATGGAACTAAGGAAATGCATTGAATGTGTTAAAGAGTTTAATAATAAAAACAGGCCTTTATATGGGTTTGTTTGTTCAGTGTCAGAAATTAATACCCTTCCTTCTTTTAGAGTCTTCTTCCCTGTTTCAATTGATCTGAAGTATACGAGGACACGCTTGGTACGTGGGAAGCTAGAGGTGATTGAAGATCCTTCACTAGAAGGTATATGATTTTTAAAAATTTTTAGATTATTCTCGATCAAAAACATTTAATCTTCGAGTTGCATCGACCGCAAAATACTTGGAATTTACCGTAGTTGAGAACACTTTTCCCTTAATGCGATCAAGCATGCCAGTCTGGTGCCATGTCTGTTTGTTATTACCATCTTATTCCATTCCTCTTAGGCTGTTGTTAGCTGCTCTATGTTGGGCTCAAGATTAGCCTCGACTCCAAGTATCTCAATCACAAAACCATTGCAGGACAAGTGCAACAGAAGCCAATTGACCTTGCATTACCCTAATTCATCCTTGGAAGTTTGTAGTGGTCAAATTTAGTTGACCACTACAGTTGTGTAATGAGTACTAGGTTCATCAGATCATAAAGGAGCATAAGTTTAAGATTACATTGACTATTTAGGTTATGAAAAATAACCAATATGGAATCGTAACATGTCAACTTCTAACGCTTATCCCATAATCAGTAATGGCCAGTATCAAGGCTTTAAGGTTAACTCTAGGCCTTTAAGCAGTGCGTATTTAGAAATAATATTGAAGACGATGCAGACTGCTATTATCTACCATCCAAGAACCTTCATGGTGAGGTTTGATTTACATTTACCGCAGCTCAATTTTTGTGATTCACCAGTAGTTTATGATTCAATGGTGATAACCAAGTTCTTTAAGTCTCTTACTGCAAAAATCCGATATGATAGGTTTATCAAAGGGCGCAAAGCTAAGCGTGTTCATCCTTGCACTTTGCGCTATATATGGGCAAAGGAGCGAGCAGATGCAGACACAGATCACTACCACGTAGTGATTTTTCTTAATAAGGATGCTTATAGCCATCTCGGAAATTACAATCGAAATGGCCAAAACTTGAGTACTAAGATTGTTGAAGCCTGGGCTAGTGCTTTGGGGTTAGATGATTACAGTACTAGGCATTTAGTGCATTTCCCTGAGGATACGCCAGTTTATTACATCAATCGTAATGCTCAAAAGTATTCTCAGACATTTGGTAACGCCTTCTATCGTTTGAGCTATTTTGCTAAGTTAGAGACTAAGCATTATGGCGATAGAACACGTTCATTTGGCTATAGCTTAGTATAGGTGGATAACATTTATAATTTAGAGTGTCTACTGGAACTACAACAAGACATTCATAGCGCAGGTTGCTCGGAATGTTACTCAATGGTGGCACCAGCAACCAGTGTAGTGGTAAAGCAAGGCGTTAACCATGTATTTTTATCTACTCAGTAAAGCCCATTAAGTCACTTGGGTTGATTCGGTTGATGTATTGGCTTAATTAGTTTGGAGCAGTTATGGGCAAGAGTGTAAGGAATGAGTGATGAAGTATTTGTTACTGCTTATCGGTCTTTGCTTGTGTGGCTGCACTTCCACCATTTTAGAGGTCGCCAGTGTGCCTTCAGTTAGCCCTTGGGAGCCTATTCCTGATACCGCGGAGTATACTTATAATAAAAGCCTTGATGATATTATTGAGTTTCCCGACGTTAATCTGTCGTTATTATTGTCAAATTACGAAACCAAGTACCGCGGTAATGCCATACTGGGTATAGAGATGAACCGTTGGCGTGATAGTCAATTTAATGATGATGAAATTATACTCGCATTGGGGGTAAAACCCTTGAAATTGAATGTTGAGTTAATAGCAAACAATATCGTGCTAATAATGAAGGTTGATGGTGTCGAGCAGTATTTTAAGCCATATAGGGTAATGAAATACAAAAGGAATGGTCCAATTTTTTGTGGTTCTGATTATTCTTTAGGTGCTGGATGGGGTACTCGCAGTGTCGATATTGCCGATAACAAAGAGAGTTTACGGCTCGGCAGTGAATTTGTAGATAACTGTTATAACTTGTACTTTAAATTCCCTGAAAAGGTCAAAGATGTGGATTTTGCTCTCGATTTTACCGGCTCCCAGCTACCGTTGGATAATCATAAAATCATCTATTTTCATAAGAAACTGATTAAGTGGATGTCATCTAACTAAAACGGACTAACTCTTTGATTTTACGAGAGACCTAAGGGCGTCTTGAAAGCTAGCCCCTCATTGAGTGCAGGTTTTATGAGAATTTTACATGTGTTGCTTAAAACGGTTGCTACAGTGCTTACTAGCTTAAGTTTGGTGGGGTGTCCTACTCAATTTAATATTGAGGTTTTGAATGAGAGCTGTATTCCCATCCACATTCTTTCTGGTTATTCAGATATTGAGTTGTCTCGAATTAAACCTGGTGAAGCAACCCAAGTTGCATATAACCTCGATTGTTTTAGAGTAAGGGCTGGAGAGCAGATTTATGAGTACAAACCTGTGATGCCACCAGCTCAATATGTTCAAAATGGATTGTTTAGTTCGTCATTTAAAGCTGTATTCACAGGTGCTCAGGAGCTAAAAATTTATGTGGATGGTGAAAAGCAAAATGAATCGCTCTATCTCGTAAAAGGTTGTAAGTAATATCAACACATTAAGCTGTAACTTTTTTGCGTTGTTGTTTAAAAGTAAAAGCGTTTTTGACAAAAAATAAGGAGGGTAATCCCTCCTTGTTGTTAGATTTCCAGTTCCACAAAGTCCTTATCGATATCGTCCTGCTCAATACCGATATAGCGCAGGGTAGTTTCTTCGGCGCTGTGCCTGAGCATCTTCATTACTCGGCCAATATCTTTGGTTTGTTGATAAAGCAGATAGCCTCGCGTCTTACGCATTGAGTGGGTGCCTAAGGCGATTTTGAGCTCTTCCCCAATCATCGCTAGGGCGCGGCAAATATAGCGCCGTGACAAAGGCGCGGGTTTGATGTTTTTCGCTCGTTGATTACGGTAGGACTGAAACAGATAGATATGGTTAGGATACTCGCGTTGAATACGCTGTATCCGTTCTAGCGTTTTTGAGTTGAGTTTGATATTGGCGATTTTGCCGGTTTTGGATTCCTTAATGATGAGTCTATCGCCGTGGATATCACTGAACTTAATCGAGAGTAAGTCAGAAATCCTCAGGGCGAGATTAAGGCCGATATTCCACACATCGGCCAGTTGCTGGCTAAACTGTCTTTCGAGCAGATAGCTGATAAGCTTAACGGTGTCTTGATCTTTAACCGCTTGAACTTCAGGCATGGTCATGTTCCTCTTTTTTGCTATAGCGTGTTTTTGGGCACTTGCGTTGCGCAAAGCCTTATGGGGCAAGGGTTGGAGTGTTCCCGTTTTATGGTTACGGGAACTTGCGGGCGTTCAACAACATTGAAATAACGATGCGGGTTAATCCAAGCTCACCTCCACTTGATAGGCTTCCATCTGGTAGTAACTGACAAAGTTATCGCTGAACAACTTAATCAGCCCCTGGGATTCCCGCTCCCCAATCCAGCCGCTAAACAGGCTATAGACCTGCTTGCTGTTAAAGCAGATATCGATATCTTTAACCAGTTCAGGGAAGGGATGACCGCGAAAAGCAAAGTCGGTGACGTAGACTAAACGCCAGTGATCTTGTTGTTTCTCAAGCCTGACTTCGACGGGATGAAAGCCACCCGCTTCGGCGCTGTAATCTGGATCTCTAAAATTGAGCGTGATTGCATTGGAGCCTTTTGGATCGACGTTGGCCAGTTCCTTTTCAATCACTTGGTAAAAACGATCAGGCATCGCTGGCAGTTGATTACGCTTGATAGTTAATGTCATGGAATATTCCTTATTTAAAAACGGGCATAAGCAAGAGCTAAGGCGTAGTCACGCCTTGGCTCTTGTTGTCTATGCAGTTGGGTTAATAAAACTGTTGTTGGTCGAGCGGTTTAACGTGAGTCGCTAAGGGCTGCTTGATAGAGATCTAAAGCTAGGGTTTAGGAAAAGGTGCTTACGGTTAGGGGATTGGTACAGGCTTACGAACTCGAAAAAGTTATCGAGTGATGGCGAGGTTGCTGGTGGTCAGTGGTTTAGCTTCGGTTTGATAAATCGCAATATACAAATAGCCGTGGCTACCTAAGGTATCAGCCTCACAGGTAAAGCCTGCGTGTTCAATGCTCACGCAGTGCTGCTTGGTGGCATCAATCTCACCTTTGGCCACCAGCTGCTCAAGCTGTTTAACCATAGCGGGAAAGGCCTCGACAAATTGTTGTTTAATGGCTGGTGGAAATTCACCAACAAAGCTTGCGCGGTCATGGAGATAATCCAAGTGTAGACCGCGTAAAATTAGCCTCGCACCAAAGCGAGGAGACACTTTACGGGGCAACCCCCAAGCGTGCTCAATATCGAAAAGTTTTAGGGTTGTCATAGTGACCTCAATTGTTTAAGGATGAAACTAAGGAAGTGGCTTGCTTGTTAGCGAACTAGCGGGAGCGGAGATAAATACCTAGGCGAGTACAAGCGGTGAATACAGCTAGCTAGTGAGCTGGATACCGGACAGGTAATTGTTTTAGGTATGCACACTCCAATTAGGTTGTTCATTACTGCCATGGTTGAAGTACACGCCATTGATGACCCGCTGCCATTCACCTGTAGGCACCCCATAACTGTTACAGGGGCAAACATAGCGGCAAAAGCTGATCTCCTTGGGCAAGTGTTCAACCACATCACGGTGAAACACACTCAATACGGTTTTATGTAGCAGTGGATTAGGTGCCACAATCGGCTTGCCAATCACTTGGCCCATGGCATTAAGTGGCCGCACAAACATAGGCAAAATGAGTTCAACCGCTAAACGGTTACGCAGTTCAGGAAACGCGGCGCAGGCTTCGGCAACACAGGCCTGTGAAAAGCTATCGGTAAATTCAATCATGATGGACTCCTTGAAAAATGGTTGGCATTAACGCTGACTAGAGTAAGCCGCGCTCAGCAAAGGACACTGGCGTGCGGCCAACCACGATATGGTCAAGCACGCGCACATCGATAAGCGCCAGCGCATCGGTTAACCGTTGAGTGATGTGCTTATCTGCCATTGAAGGTTCAGACTCACCGGAGGGATGGTTATGGGCAAAAATCACCGCTGCGGCATTGACGGCTAACACCGCCTTAACCACTTCCCGTGGATAAACACTGGCGGCATCTAACGTGCCAAAGAATAACTCTTTAAACTCCAATAATTGATGCTGGTTATCGAGCAGCATCACCGCAAACACCTCCCGCTCATAACCACCGAGTTTGTAAGTTAAAAAATCCTTAGTGGCCTGTGGATTGGTATAGGCGTCCTTTTTCACATAGCGCTCGGCAATGATATTGGCGGCAGAGGCGAGGATGACGTCATCCGAGGGCGGCCATAGCGTTACAGGTCGAATGGTTGTTCTAGTGTGCATAGGTTTTGTTGACATATCAGGCTCCTTGAAAGCGTTAATGGGCTTATGCACTGGAGTGATATATAGCTAAAAAATGTTCGAAACAGACATAAAAGCCAAGGTGCTTGTGGGCACCTTGGCTTAGTGAGGACATGACTAACCTAGGCTACATACCTTTGTTTTTCGCCCAGTCGTAACCAGCAATCACGCCGAGAATAAATAACTCAGCCATTGGCCGATTAATGAGCAGGCTAAACATAATCCTTCTCCTTTAAGCTGCGGTAAATTCCAACGCCAAGCATAAAGCCGGCGATAAATGCGATAGGCATAAAGCCTCCTTAGTTTAAATAGATAGATTGGCCACTGGTTGCAATCGCTTCTGGTGGCCGGATGTGACAGTAAATGGGTTACTGCATCTCAGTGATATAGATGTGAAAAAGGTTGGAGACCGCTAAATTTCACAGTTAAAGATAACCGCCACTCCTCATGGTTTGAACTAAACCAGAGGATTAAAAAAATGAGATTAATCAGACTAAAAGAAGTTATCGACTGCACAGGCCTTGCCCGTTCAACCATCTACAAATATATCGATGAGGGCATATTCCCTAAGTCTGTCTCACTAGGCGATAGAGCCGTTGCATGGGTTGAAAGTGAAGTGCAGGAGTGGATATTAGAAAGGATCGCGCAGAGGGATGGTGCGGTGACAGAATGCCTTTAATAAACAGCATAAAATGGTGAAGGCTAGTGTAAGCCTTCACCTCATCAAGTTAATTGAGTTTATTTGTCAGATTTTGCTAGATAGCAAAGGCGGAAGCCCGTTTTCATGCTTTTATAGCGCATAGTTGAGGTCGCCAGACATAGATTTCTTTCTATTGCCCCCAACTTAATGACTCTCCTGTCAGGGCGTTGGCAGCAGGGGCGTAACCGCCAAAATAATCGAATAGCCACTCACCAAAATCGGAATTTTCCAGAAAGGGCAACTTTTCAGAATTATAAGTCCAATGTAAATTTTCACCGAAACGTAGCACTGGATTGTCAGAATTCATTTTTGAGAAGCAGCGAAGTTTATTAAATTGGTCAACAATGCATCGATGTTCTTCAAGGTCAACCATTTCACTCTCCATTAATTGTTCAATGCTGAGCTTGGGCTCAGGTGAGACTTGTTTCCATTCTTCAATAGTTAACAGACGTACTGGTAGTCCAGTTTTAAGCTCGTAGTATCGACAAAATGCAACTGCATCATACCAAGTGACGCTGGCTGGGAGATCGTTATTTTCCTCTGGGTTGTTGACACTGAGCAGATTCATTTCTAACGGCTGACCATTACCACCAAGCAGTTCTGACCGATGAATACGCATTTTGGATTCTTCATAAAAATCCCAAAATGCTCCAATGGTAACTAGCGGAGAAACCATTAAATATCGATCATCACTGAGTTTATGAGTAATAAAGTCATCTGCGATAGCGGGCTCTTGATTCGGTGGTATGATATAAGTTTTCGAGGCAACTAATTCTTTTAACATTAATTGAGGATAACCCGGCCAGTTAGCGATGGTTCCGCCCTCAATGTAATGGCGCTTTTCTGCGTAATGTTCAATGTATTCATTCCAGATATCACGGTTGAAATAACAATATGCATCAAATTCTGAGCTTCTCATTGCAGAAGGGAGTTCATCATTTTTGAATATGTGCTTATAAGGATTACCTGAGTATTGGTTATTGCGCTGGTCTTTAATTACCCAGTCAAAAGCACCATTTATGCCTTTTAAAAAGGCAATATTAGGAAGTTCTGGGTAGGTTATAACCTCGAGCCAGCCATCATCAGAACTCTCCATTTCTTGGCGAAAAAGCTGAAAAATTCGCTCAGCCAGCTCCATATCCTTGTCTGTGGCATTGTAAAGTCGATGTTCAATTGGACGAAGCATAGGATCGACCAGCGAGTCCCCAATAAGGTTGAATCCTGGGATGACACCATTAAAACTATAAGCATGTAGCAATACATCTCTACGTGTTAAAGTCATCCGCCGATTGTGAGGTGCTGTTAATACAATCTCATTTGGCGCTTCATTCGCCCAATCGATGGCTTCATCAATGCAATGACAGTTGATTTTAGATACTTGCTGCAGATCTAATGTTCCTACACCGTTCGTCATAAAGAATCGAGAGCCTACACCTGTAAATACACGCTTCGGTAGAGGTAAATTTGATTTAAAGATGCGCTCTGAAACCTGTTGTGCCGTTAAGCGAATAAATGGGTGATTGTTACACCTAATTAGATCGGTTGGATGTGTCATGCCATTTTCACAAAGAAAACGCGTTAAATCGGGTTCAATTTGGCGTAAATGATCAAAAGAGCTAGCACCTAACATCATTGCCAAGTTGCGGTGCAGTTCACTCACTTTTAACTCTGGTATATCTCTTAATGCGATAGCTGATTTTTTTCTCGATTCTCGTAAGTTTCTCGCTGCTGTTTTTATGTCATTGCTCGATAAACCATCAAGCTGAATAGACCATAATCTGGTTTCAGAAGAAGGGCGTGGAATGAGGGCGTAAACTTTGCGAGTTGCGCTTAATAGATGTGCAATATTCATTTTTATCTCCAAAGAAAATGCCGCAGCTGAAAGCCGCACTGCCAAGGGCAAGTTAAGATTTCACATTGGGATTTGGAGAAGAAGGGAAGGCCCTTTGTACTTATTCGGTAATTTGGCAGCCCAAGTTTCCAGGAGAGTACGCTCGCGTAGAGCATATTACTGTGTTATCAGGTTGTTGGCAATTGGTCTTTGCGCAAATTAATTTGCTCAAATTTTAGGGTCCATTTTGGGGCGTGAGGTTAGATTTTTGCGTTATCACTTTTCAGTTGAACAGAATATCACAGGATTTAACGTTAAAAGTTTTTAAATGATTCAAGTACAAAGACTGTGTGCTATCTCACTGGATTAGATGGATCTTTTCTGACACAATAAAAAATGACTTTAAAAGTCAAATGGTTCCTTAAGCAATATTTGATAGAGCAATAGTTTTGATTTCCAATATTGGTTTGTTTAAGTTTTTATGTACAACAAGGTTCAGTCTAAGGTGTTAGAAATACTAGATACCTCGGTACAATGAGTAGGATTATTTAGGACTATTGTGTTATGGATGGCGCAAGTGTTAATCAGAAAATTGCAATTCAACATGCTAAAGGACCGCTTCTAATCATAGCCGGTCCTGGTTCTGGCAAAACCTATACGCTCGTTGAGCGCATCATCAACCTTATCAATGTGCATGATGCAGCCCCAGAGCAACTACTTGTTGTTACGTTCACGGAGAAAGCAGCTCAGGAACTCAAGACACGGATTTCAAACCGAATCTTAGAGCTTGGGACGGATTTCAACGTGAATGAAATGTATCTGGGAACTTTCCATTCAATCTGTCTGAGAATTCTTGAGGAATATCGAGAATTCACCAGGCTGAAACGCTCATTTGTGTTGATGGACCAGTTTGATCAGCAGTACTTCCTTTATCAGAATTTACGAGAATTCAAAGATATTGAAGGTATTGAACACATACAGGGAGAGCACAAGCTCCCGGCATGGGTTAAGTCAGAAAATCTAATGACTTGGTTGAACAAGGCTTCTGAAGAGGTTCTTGAAGTTGAGGTACTGTGCCAATCTCCTGATGTTGCAATTAATGCATTGGGTGAGAGTTGTCGCGTATATCAAACACTATTAACTAAGCACAATGCTTTGGATTTTTCTTTTATCCAGTTAGAAACGTATTATCTATTGCTTGAGAATCGATCACTGCTTGAGGAGCTTCAAAATAAGCTCGAATACCTCATGGTGGATGAATACCAAGATACCAATACTATTCAGGAAAAGCTGCTTCAGTTACTGATGGGAGAAAAGCAAAACCTGTGTGTTGTTGGAGATGATGACCAAGCTTTATACCGTTTTCGCGGTGCAAGTGTGCGTAACATACTCGAGTTTCCACAACAGTTTCCTCCTGGCCAGTGTCAACAAGTTAAGTTATCTACCAACTATCGTTCACACCCTGAAATCGTTGGCTTCTACGATACGTATATGGGAGATAAGCCTTGGTTACGAGGCCAAGTTAACTATCGCTATCCCAAAAAAATAGTTGCGCGAGATGGCGACTTTCCGGATGGTCCAGCGGTAGTGAGTGCCATTACTCCTGAAGGAGATGATTGGCATGACGATGTTTACCAGTTGCTAATTCATTTGAGAGACAATGGCCAACTGACCGACTGGAATCAAGTGGCTTTCTTATTCCGTTCAGTGAAGAACGATAAAGTGAGAGCTCTAGCTCAATCGCTCGAAGATAAAGGGATTCCTGTTTATTCTCCGAGAGCCAATTTATTCTTCGAACGAGAAGAAATTCGATTGATGCTCGGGGTTCTTCATCTTGTTTTCCCCATGGTTCTACCTGACCGCAAAAAACGCTCTCAGGAAGGGAAAGTTCTGCCTATATGGAACTACTATGAGCAGCAATGTTTAGCACCTTTGCTCACTGAACTGGCAAAGCGCGAACAGTCAGACTTAGTTACCTGGTGCAAGAAAAAGGCCCATGAGCACATCAACTTAACCAAGAACGCAGACAGCTCCTTTCTAGGTATCTTTTACGATATTTTGCAGTTCCCATTGTTTTCTAAATACTTAGAGCAAAAAAATGGCAATGAGCGTGCTCAGCGTAACCTGGCGCAGTTCAGCCGAATGCTTGGGAAATTTGAGTATTTACATCGTGTCAGTGTTTTGAACCCCAAGTATTTAGAGCGTAACCTTCGTGACTTATTCGATAACTTCTTAAGGTTTTTACACGATGGAGGGATCGATGAATATGAAGATATGTCGGAGTATGCACCTTCTGGATGCGTCTCTTTCTTGACCATACACCAATCAAAAGGGTTGGAGTTTCCCGTTGTGTTTGTCGGCTCTCTGGAGGCATCTCCACGTAAACAATATACCGATCTTGATGAGCTTATTGAAACACAATACATGGGTAAAAAGCCTTTTGAGCCGCTGGAGGATACGAAGTATTTCGACTTCTGGCGACTCTACTATACCGCTTTTTCTCGTCCTCAAAACTTGCTGGTGCTGACAGGGCAGGAGAAATCTGGCCACGGAAAAACGCCATCTCACCATTTTACGGATTACACCGAGAAACTAACTTACTGGCGAGACGTTAAACCTCAACTCTCAGCATTGAATTTTGAGTCTGTAAAGGACGTGAACATAAAAAATGAGTACGCCTTTACATCTCACATAACCTTGTTTGAAACGTGCGCAGAGCAGTATCGGTTGTTTAAAGATTTGGAATTCCAACCAGTGAAAGCGAGTCCTATGCTGTTTGGTACGTTGATTCATGAAACCTTGGAAGATATTCACAAAATGGCCATCCGAGGAGAGGAGCATCAAATCACCGAGCAGAACATCAATACCTGGCTAATGGATAACTATCAGAATTTGGCAAACCGAGAACGTATGTACTTGGGAGAGTCAACGTTAGGGGCAGCGCTCAAGCATGTGATGCGTTACGTCGAACGTAAAGGGGGCGATTGGTCCGACATTAAAGAAACGGAAGTGGATATCTCATTGGTCAAAAGCCGATATGTTCTGACCGGAAGTGTTGACTTGATAAAGGGCGCTGATGGGACAGTCGAGCTGGTGGACTTTAAATCAGAGCGCAAGCCAGATATGGAACGCGACAAAGAGCGTATTCAGCATCACAAAAAGCAACTTGAGATTTATGCTCACTTAGTTGAAGAGCGTTATGGCTACCAAGTCAGTAAGATGCATCTGTACTTTACGGGTGAGACCAATGGCTTACCGAACATATCCTTTAGCAAAGCGAGCGATACGATCGACAAAACGGTCGCAGAGTTTGATAGAATTGTCGACCGAATTGAAAACAAAGATTTTTCGCTAAAAGCGAGACCAGATAAGACCTGTGTTGACTGTAGTGCCAGAGCCTACTGCGACAGAAAGAATTGGAACTTCTGCGCTTAAGTAAGGCGTAGAACAAGTGAGCAGATTAGAGATGAATATGGCTAACGAAGAACAAACCAACGTCGAAAAGTACGAATTTGAGCCGATTAAAGGTTATCCAATGCTGAGCTGGAAAGGGAAGCGTCCGTTTCGCTCTACGCAGTATTTTCCAGCACAGCTAAAAGAAGTATACGGCCGGGAAGATGATAATGGCTGGATTAATAAGATCTTTTGGGGTGATAATCTTCAGGTGATGAGCCACTTATTAAAAGAATTTCGAGGGAAAATAGATCTTGTTTACATTGATCCCCCTTTCGACTCAAAAGCTGACTATAAAATATCAATAAAAACAAAGGGAAAGTCAGTTAGTAATGACCAATCAGGATTTGAAGAAAAACAATATACGGATATTTGGACTAATGACGAATACTTACAGTTCATGTACGAGCGCTTAACTCTCATTCGAGAGCTTTTGTCAGAAACTGGATCCATATATCTACATTGTGATTGGCATAAATCTCATTATTTACGCCTAATATGTGATGAAGTTTTTGGGGTTCAAAATTTTAGAAATGAAATTATTTGGCAAAGAGGGAATCCTCGAGTTAATGCCTCTGGTCATTTTTCTCATAACACAGATACTATATTGTTTTATTCAAAGTCAGAGGGTTATTACTTTGAGCCGCAATACACTCCTTTGGCAGAAGATTATATAAATAGATATTACACTAAGACTTGTGAATTAACGGGGGAAAAGTTTATGCCTTCTCCATTGATAGGTCATGTAGGAACCAATAAAGAGTATGAATGGAAGGGTTTTGTAAGAGCATGGAGATATCCGAAGCATAGACTAGATGAGTTAGATTCTATCGGTAGAATTTATTGGCCTTCTTCTGGAGAGGGGGTGCCACGATTTAAAAAATACTTAGATGAAAGTAAAGGAAGAGCAGTTCAATCGCTATGGACTGATATTAGCTCTGTAAACTCGCAAGCAAAAGAAGATACGCAGTATCCAACTCAAAAACCATTAGATTTACTTAAGCGAATAATCGAAGCATCTTGTCCAGAAAATGGGATTGTATTTGACTGCTTTATGGGGTCAGGAACCACGCAAGAAGCAGCTCATTTAACAGGTAGAAGATATATTGGTGCCGACATAAATTTGGGCGCGATTCGAACAGCAACAAAAAGGCTTTATTTAGTTGATAGTTGTTTTGAATACAGTGTCGTAAATAATTACGAAGTTTTTCGCAACCCAGTTGAGGCTAAAGATCTCTTAATTGAAGCTCTCGAAATACAAAAACTCGATAGCAATGTTGTGTATGACGGCGAAAAAGATGGCTACAAAGTTAAAATCATGCCAGTTAACCGTATTGCGACGAAAGAAGATTTGAATGAACTGGTAGCAAATTTCCCATATAAGAAATTTGAAGAGCGCAAAGCCGCTAATCCGAACAAGCCTGTCGAAGAAATTATGCTGGTATGTATGGGGCATGAACCTGGTTTAGGTGCAACCCTTGAGAACGAATGTGGCTACAAATTGAAGGTTGAAGTCGTTGATATTCTACGAGATAAGTCAGACTTAACTTTCAAGTATGATTCTGAAGCCGTTATCAAAGTCCAAGAAGGCAAATTGATTGTAGACGCGTTCTATCCGCGTAATTTACTCCAGAAACTGAGCCAACAAAAAGACGATGTGGCAGAGTGGCGAGAAATGGTCGAGTCCATCATGATCGATTGGAACTATGATGGTGCAGTAATGGAACCTATCGTTATCGATATCCCTGATAAAAACGAGTTTGTTGCTGGAGAGTACGAGATACCTCAGGGTGCGAGCAACATTAAAATCAAGATTACCGATTTGCTCTCTGAGTCTTACGAAGAGGTGATCGCGCATGGCTAAAGGTGCTCAGGATAACTTCGAGCTCAATAACTCGTTCTATATTCACCTTCATGAGTTTTACAAACAAAAGCGCGGCTTAGTTCGTCAACACTACACGCGTCTTAGCAAAGCATTCCTTGATTATAATGATCCGTCACGACCTGGAAGCTTTCTTCGAGTGCCTCAATTTGAGGCGCTCGAAATCTATGTCTTTTTGAAAGAGTTTTTAGATAACAAACCCGTTTACCAGTTGTTTGAGGATTGGTATACCAATAAAGGAAAGTTTGAAAGCAGAGTAACGGGTATTGATTCAATTGAAGGACAAATCCTTCAAGGCGATATGTTCTGGGAGATGTCGCAACAAGATTACAAAGGCATCTTTAAAAATATGAAAGCTAGCAATGCTGGCAGATTATACCCGAACTACATTTTTGCTTTAACCATGGGGACAGGTAAAACCATCCTCATGGCAACCTGCATCTTTTATGATTTTCTCGCGGGCAACAAAAAAGGTAACGATGAGCGCTTTATTCAAAATGCCCTTATCTTTGCACCTGATAAAACAGTATTACAGTCATTGCGAGAAATTGAATCGTTCAGCCATTCCAAGGTTGTACCACCGGAATACATGCCAATAGTCGCGGAATTCAAGTTTCACTATCTTGAAGATGCGGGTGTGTCGCTGAATACTCTTGATGGCTCAAAGTTCAACATCATTGTATCGAATAGCCAAAAAATCATCCTAAAACGCGATAGCAAGGGTAAATCCACAACCGATAAATTGTTCAGCTCAGGCAAAGATATCTACCAGGGCTTAGGCGATATCGGTGATGCGGTTGCGGGTATTTTGGATATCGATCCGGACTCACTTGCTGCTGCACCTGAAACTGAGGGGGATTTGGTTACTAACCAGCGCTTTGAAAAGCTAAAACGACTTCCTCAACTGGGGATCTTCGTTGACGAGGCCCACCATGCTTTTGGTGATCAATTAGCGAAAGATATGGGCGTCAAGAAAGCGGCCAACTCATTACGTAAAACCATTGATGAACTAGCAGTTAACTTAAAGCATGCAGGGACTCGAGTTGTTGGCTGTTATAACTACACAGGTACGCCTTATGTTGGTAAGAGCGTTCTTCCTGAAGTTGTTTACGCTTATGGCTTACGAAAAGCTATCGATAACAACTATCTGAAACAAGTTCGCCTGAATGGCTATAGCAACACTAGGCACGAGGATTTCCTAGAAATTGCGATCAATAATTTCCTTGATGAAATGGAACGTCTGAGTGAGGTATCACTTGATAAAAATGGCCAAGAAGTTACCAAGCCTTTCAGGCCGGAAAATATGCTTCCTAAGATGGCTATTTTTGGGACAACCATAGAAGAAATAACGACAGAAGTTCGTCCCGCGGTTGAGAATATTCTCGCCAAGCGCGGAATTTCATCGGATAGAATTCTTGTCAACGTTGGGGACTCTAAGCTCACAACTGATGATGATATTCGTGAATTTAACCGCTTGGATACGCCACATTCGGAGAAGCAATTTATTCTGCTCGTGAACAAAGGACGAGAAGGTTGGAACTGTCGATCTCTATTCTCTGTGGCACTGTATCGTGAACCTAAGTCAAAGGTCTTTGTTCTTCAAGCAACCATGCGTTGTTTACGTGCAATTGGCAAAGCTCAGTACACTGGTCATGTTTATCTCACCCAAGATAACTTGAAGCTTCTTGATAAAGAGCTAGAGGCGAACTTCCGAGTTTCAGTGGATGATATTAAAGAGCCAGATCCAAACAAAGAAACGGTTAAAATTCGAGTTCAACAACCGCCAATTAAGATCCCTATCAAGCGTGTTCGACGTAGTTACAAATTGGTGGAAAAGGACGAAATCATAAAAGGCTACAAGCTGGGGTTGGACGAAGTAGAACTCAATGATTACCGCTTAATTCACGAAGTCCGTGAAGGTATGAAAATGCCCGACGATCTTGGTGATACGAAAAAATCAGTAAGAGATGATCTCTCTTACCTTAAAGTACAGCGAAAATTCTCTCGTATTTCTTTAGTTGCTGATATTGCACGTTACCTCAATAAGTCATGCATTGAGATAGACAAAATTATCGCTCTAACGGAAGAGAACTTTGATGGCATCTTAGCCTTGGTTAACCAGTTCAATGAAGTGTTATACGACCAGGTTATTCCTCGTTTGTTTAAAGCTATGTATGACATTAATGCAGAAAATATTGAAGAAGAGTTCGAAGTTGAACTAGTTAAAGAGCCACCTATCGACCCAGGTTATTACACTGTGACGGCCTCGAAGGATAAGATTGTTCGCAAAGCGGATTCTGATGTCGCTAAGGTTGCCGAACGCAGTTTCCACTTAGATAATTACTGTTTTGACTCTAATCCTGAAAGACAATTTTTCTGGGATATGCTGCACAACGATAAAGTGGAAAAGATCTGGTTCACCGGCATGCTAACGCATGGTCAAAGTGACTTTGTGATTCACTATGTGGATTCAGATACGCAGAGAGTTCGTAGCTACTACCCAGACTTCTTGATCAAGAAACAAGATGGTTCTTACGTGATGATCGAAGTTAAGGGGGAGCACATGATTGACTCTCAAAACGTTAAGGATAAGCAAGAGGCGGCAGAGCTGATGGGAGTTTCTGCGGGTATTGGTTATGAGATTATCAAAGGCAAAGAAGCAGCATCGGGATCTTACGGACGAGAGTTTTTGAACTAAGGAAAAGCATGGACTTGTTACAGCGCGCTTTCTACGGGAAAGATATACGAATTGCTCTTCTTGAGAAGAAAGAGCAAGCATACGAAGATTTTTTTTGTACCCTTATGCAAAAAAAATATTCAGACAACTTCCTCCCTGTCAAAGCGGCGGGGCGGGAGGGCGATAGAAAAGCGGATGGGTATTTGTTCCCAGAGAAGCGAGTGTATCAGGTCTATGCCCCAAGCTCAGGGTTTAAAAAAGATAAGTTGCTTCAGAAAATTGTTGGTGACTTTGAAGGTGCGAAGGAAAAATGGAAGTCGGAAATGCTTGGTTGGACATTTGTTCACAACGAGTTTGAAGGTCTTCCACCTTATGCCATTGAACAAATATCGGCGTTAAGGGCATGTAATCCTGGTATAGACATAAGAGTTATGGGACCAGAGATAATACATGATTTTGCAATGTCTTTGAGTCCAGAGTCGTTAATTGATGTTTTTGGATTAATGCCTAGTGAGAAACAATTAGCTGACTTGACGCATGAGCCTATTAAGACTTTGTTGAAAGCAATATCAAGACAAACAAGTTCGACTAGCCCCATCGTACCCGTTTCGGTCGATAAGCTTGAATTTAATGATTTGTCTGACGATGTGGCAACGTTATTGATGGCTGGTCGAGTAAAAGAGAAGCTAGTCGAAGACTTGCTGATAAAGTGGCCTGATCCTGAGTATGGGGATGATTTGGCCGCAGCATTTAATGCGTACTATTTGGAGATGAGAGCCGAGGGAATCGCTGCTGACCAAATATTTAATAAGCTACAAAAATTTGCTGGTAGCGATCCTGCAATGACTAGCTCACAAGTTTCATCTCTAGCGGTACTAACTTACTTTTTTGAACGATGCGATATTTTTGAAAATCCACCAAAAGACTGGTCTAAATGTAAATGATATTCCCAACGAAACACTTACCGCCAAATAGAACGCTTCTAGCTATTTCTGCTGAAGTGTACGATTTGATTCGTGATAATTCGACAACAAGTTCGATTTGGGAAGAATATTCAGATATTTTAGTCAGTTCTTTTCGTTGTAATGATGTATCTTTCGATTGGTTTATCCTATCAATTGACCTTTTATATCTTCTTGACCTTATAGAGCTGAAGGGTAGCTTTATAAAAAGGAAGCACAATGTTAAATAAATTAACAAGTGATTTGACTTCATTCAAATCAGTCACATTTCATAATGGTCTTAACATCATTTTGGCAGACAAGACGGATAGTTCTACGGATCGCCAAACCAGAAATGGTGCAGGAAAAAGTAGTTTAGTAGAGCTTATAAATACTCTATTGGGAAGTGACATTAAGAAAGATAGCCTTGTTAAGAGCGATGTTCTAAAAGAAAAGTCGTTTTCTCTGAATATGACAATTAATAGCCATGCTATTGAAGTGTCAAAAAGTGGTGAATACCCTACTAAAGTATTCATTAACCAAGATGATGATAATGTAGTTCCATCGAAGTTTATTGAGAATGACAGGTTTGTTATCTCGAATGAACAGTGGACTCGATTTTTAGGCAATCAGGTCTTTGGACTTCATAGTTCATACTTTGAAATGAAGCATAGTGTTTCTTTCCGATTACTTTTTTCCTACTTTGCTCGTTCTTCAAAAGGCTTTGATTCTCCTGATAAAACATTCCCTCAACAAGCTCGCTGGCAGTCGCAAATAGCATTGACTTATTTATTGAAACTCAATTGGAAATTAGTCCGTGAGTTTGAAGCGATTAGACAAAAAGACAAATTGATACGGGCACTAATTCAAGCTTCGAACGAGGGGGCTCTCAAGGGCATCATGGGAAGTGCTCCTGAATTGGCTACTGAAATCCACTTAAAAAATGAACAATTGACTTCGTTAAAAAAAGCAGTTGAAGAGTTTAAAGTGCTTCCTGAATATAGGCAGAAAGAGGCTAGAGCTAATCAAATAACTCAGGAATTATCAGCGCTTAGTTCAGATGATATCGCAGACAAGGAACTACTTTCGACTTTAGAAAGGACTATCGCAGAAGAAAGTGAACCTGATAACTCTAAGGTAGAGCGTTTGTTTAGAGAGGCCTCTATCAGCTTTCCTGAGATTGTGAGTAAGAAATTTGGTGAGTTTGTTGGTTTTCATTCATCTATTATTGCCAATAGAAGAGCTCATTTAGCGGAAGAGATTCAGAAAATCGAATCTCGCATAGCATCTCGACAAATAAAGAAAAAAGAACTAGATGATGAAAGAAGTGACATACTTTCATTACTAAAATCTCATGGGGCTCTAGAACAGTTCTATAAGCTACAGGGGCGATTAAACAAAGCTGAAGCAAATATTGAACTTTTACGCCAAAAGTTAAAAGCTACGGAAAATCTAAATGTACAAAAAACAGATGTGAAAATCGATAAAGGTGTTCTTAAGAAGAAAACACTTGTCGATCACTCTGAAAGAAGTGAGGCAATTAGAGATGCAGTTGTTACTTTCGGGCAAATATCCGAAGTTCTTTATGCAGAGCCTGGGCGTTTTACAATAGAGCCAACTGAAGATGGCCCAAAATTTGAGTTTGAAATTGAAGGTAAAAAAAGCACTGGAAAATCCAAAATGCAGATTTTTTGCTTCGATATGATGATGATGAAATTATGGTCCTCAGAAAAACACAGACCTAAACTCCTGATCCACGACAGCTTGTTGTTCGACGGAGTCGATGAGCGGCAAGTTGCTAAAGCTCTTTATTTGGGAGCTGAATGGGCTAAAAAATATGATTTTCAGTATATTGTAACAATGAACTCTGATGATTTGCCTGATATGGCGTCCTATGACGATTTTAATATAGATGACTATTTGGTAGATCTTAAGATTACCGATACAGAAAATGGTGGACTTTTTGGTGTTAGGTTCTAGTTACACGTAACACCAATCATAATAATTTCTGTATGTTAGTCCGTGTGAAAGAGAGGCTGCGTTTTGCTACCTCTCAATATGCTTGCAACGGAAGCTCATCACTGATGGCTTCAATGCACTTTTATAAGATAAATCAAAAAGTAACAGCTCAATCGCCATCATAGGTAAGAAGCCCGGTGATTCAGTGTCCGGACTTTTTAGGAGGGGTGGGACGAACACATTTAGTCAATTATCGTTGGTTTCTCCTTCACAGTCATAACAAAATCCATGAAGGCCTGCGAGTTGTTCACCACATTCTGCGCACAAAGGTGGGAGCTCTGAGTCTGAATCGCCACTTTCAATAACGTCGTTATATCCGCTCATATTTAGTTTACCTAATCGATAATAAATTTAGTATCACTTTGATAATATTTAAATTGTAGATTTAATGCAATAAATAGTTTAGAAAGAATTACTCTGTTGATATTTAAGCTAAATTTCAAGTAAGGGTTTGTTTTCGTTCAATATGAGTCATCTAATCTGAATTCGAACTACCAGTTAGCTGTCTTTCGATACTTTTTAATATGTTGGTTTTACAATTCTATCTTGGGATTGGGTGCTGTAGTAAAGGACGATCCTGAACTTAGTTAGGAGCTTTGATGCTCAGAATTGTTTAGGGGCTACTTCGAAGCATTAATTTTTAGATAGATGAAAGTTCAATTTATTTTAAAATTAATACAAGGTTGACTTGATTTAACTTATTGATAATAAAATTTATTTTTATACTTGCCGTTCACTAAAACCTTTCAAAAATGCATGCGCTGATGTGCCACAGGCAAGGCAAACTTGCTCAAGCTCTAGGATTTTGAGTTGACGTTCCCCGCTCTCGTATTTGGATACGAAACTTTGGGGTTTTCCTAATTTAAGTGCAAGTTCACTTTGATTGAACCCAGCCATTTTACGCATGGCTTTCAGTTCATTACGCAAAGCTTCTTCGCGATCCGACCATATTTTTTTCATGCTCGGATATTAGAGTAAGTTGCAAAATATCCCATTTTGGGATATTTTGTTTTTACATTAAATGAAGGAGTAGAAATGTATGAAAGTCATCAGGATAATTAAACAGTGTAATGCGCGATACAGTATGGTTTGTGAAGATTGTGGTGCAAACTTCTTCTCAGAAAGCCAGCATGCTCGATGCCCTCGGTGTGGTTCTTTGTCGACCCACTAAGCACTTCAAATAAATTCCTTTAAAGGTCATCCTAGCCTTGATAGAGAAATGAAGTAAAAGTAAGGGGCAACCATCTGGTTGCCCCTTACTTTTACTGTGATTTAAAAACGGACTATTTTATTGAGCTACAAGCCTTAAATTTCTGGCATTGTGCGCAAGACTAACGTTTCCTTTAGCGGCTTCCACTATGTAGTTACTCCACCATGCCATCATCTCACGTCGGCGCTCAAGGTAAATACTGCGGTTATAGGCACTGCGCACTTGGTTTTTATCCGTGTGAGCGAGTGCTGCTTCAATTACATCAGGATCAAAGCCTTGCTCATTGAGTGTGGTACTTGCTAGAGACCTAAAACCATGTGCTGTAGTTCTGTCTTTTAAGCCCATGCGTTTTAATGCTGCATTAGCCGTTTGTACATTGCTGTGAGTTTTTGGATCTCTATCAGCAGGGAAAATATATTCTCTGTGTCCTGATATAGGTTTAATTGCTTCTAGGAGGGCTAAAGTTTGTTCTGTTAGTGGGATTTGGTGATCTCGGCGCATTTTCATTCTTGCAGCAGGAATAAGCCAAATACGCTCATCAAAATTGATTTCATCCCAACGAGCTGCGGCGGCTTCATTTGGTCTAGTCATAGTGTGCAGTTGCCATTCAATTAAAAAGCGAGTCACTTTTTTAATACTTGCGTTGGCAATAGCTTGCATTAACTCAGGTAGCTCATCTGGCTTCAAGGCTGCTAAGTGTTCTTTACGAGGTTTTTTGAAAATAGCCTTAATACCTGATAGGGGATTTGCATGTATTAACCCTGTATTTACTGCATAGATCATCACTTCGTTTAACCTTTGAGTGAGTCGTTTTACTGTTTCCAAATTTCCCTTTGCTTCTATTGGTCTTAAGAATTCAATAACCATCGGCGCAGTAATTTGGCTTATTGGGATGTCATTAAGTGAGGGTAGTAAGTGCAGCTTAAAAGAGCGCCAAGTAGCTGCTGCATGATCTTCTGTCACCTCATCTTTTTTCCGCTCAAACCACTCGGCAGCAATTTTACCAAAAGTATGTTCTATGATGGCTGCTTTAGCGGCAATCTGAGCTTCTCTATGGGCTTTAGGGTCTGTGCCATGGGCAATAAGAGTCCGAGCTTCTTGTGCGAGTTTACGAGCTGATAATAGTGATATATCGGGATAAGAGCCTAGGCTAAGGTTTTGGCGTTTTTTCGTTATTGGATGTGAGTAGTTAAGCAGCCATAGTTTCGAGCCATTTGGCTTAATTCTGATTTGTAGACCGCCACCATCGGCAAGGTTGTATTCCTTATCCTTCGGTTTGGCTGTTTTAATTTCTGTATCAGATAACGGCTTAGCAAGTCTTGCCATAACAACACCTTAGCACCAGATTTCGTTGATACTCAGTGTTACTAAAATCAATTTCAATATAAGAGATTGATTTATAATCAGTAACACCATCTTTAGTAACATCACACTTTAAGACTAAGTGCCGATGTTACTTCTGATGTTACTAAAAAGCATGGATGTTACCAACCATTATTGGACGTCTATGGACAAGGTGCTTTGCTAAGTTATTGATTTTATATTGTTTAAGGCAAGAAAAAAGACGTCCTGAGACGTCTTCGTTCTTATATTTGGTGGAGGCGGCGGGACTTGAACCCGCGTCCAGAAAACCTACATCCAAGGCGCTACATGCTTAGTCTTTCTATTGTTTAACCGTTTGAACTCCGAAAGACAGGATCCCACACGGTGAGTCCGGTACTGTTTCGCGGTTCACCCCCGGACAGGGTTCCCTCGCTAGCACCATGTGAGATGACCATCAAATCCACTGCCCATGTGCGAAACGTGTGGTAGATGGCTAGCGGCATTAAGCGGCTAGAGCGTAGTTATCGTCGTTTGCAACTATAACTTTGCGGCTTTTAACGAGGCCAACCGCCCCTCGGCATGCTCCCAGGGTTTCGTGAATCCTGTCGAATCCAGAATCGCCCCCAAGAAAGTTGATTGTAACTCGTAGCGTGGTGATAACCTAGTATCATTTGCTGCAAGTTCAATCGTTTGTTCATTATCCGCGCGTTTTTTCCTTTTTCATTACGCGGGCTTTTTCCACTTCCCACTCACGCGCTTTAGTATCTTCACGCTTGTCGTGGTCTTTTTTACCTTTACCTAGGCCGATTTCCACTTTGACCCAAGCCCCTTTACGCCAGTACATGGAGATAGGGATAATCGAGTAGCCTTGGCGCTCAACAAGACCGGCTAATTTGTCTAACTCTTTACGACTTAAGAGCAATTTCTTCAGTCGAATCGGGTCGCACACCACATGAGTGGAGGCGGTATTGAGCGGAATAATGGTACAGCCGTGCATAAAGGCTTCGCCATTTTTTAAAAAAACGTAGCAGTCCGATAGGTTCACTTTACCCATGCGGATAGACTTCACTTCCCATCCCATGAGGGACAGGCCGGCTTCCATTTTTTCTTCGAAACGGTATTCGAAGGTTGCGCGCTTATTACGTGCGATCGTCGCAGGCGCGGCTTTTTTTGAGTTTTTCTTTACCATAGTGGCGCCATTATACGCACGGTGAATCAATTTGAAATGGATATAAGGGTTTATTTGAGCTATTTCAAGCCCTCATCAATTTATTGCTGTTTTTTTGCTCGGTTTTGCTTAGTCATCATAGGGATATGTGAGGGGTGCGTTTTTTAAGTATCGTGGTAGAATCCAAACCAATTTTGTTAGCTTCCCTAGAGATTAGGGCGCGCGGAGTTCGCTTGAGACAGCGTGTTTACTTAGATTGAGAGTGCCAAGCCCTATGCCGCAAATTTCTCGAAGTGTGTTAGTTCGTTTTAGTGCGATGCAAATGTATGATTTAGTCAATGATGTTGAGTCGTACAAAGAGTTTTTACCCGGTTGTGTTGGCGGTAAAGTGCTTGAGTTTGATGGTAAAACCATGGTGGCCTCGGTCGATGTGAGTAAGGCGGGGATCCGTAAGACCTTTACTACGCGCAATCAGGTGGTGCCGGGAAAGAGTATCGAGTTAAGACTTGAAAATGGGCCTTTTAAACACTTATTCGGCCAGTGGCGTTTTACCGAGTTAACGGAAGATGCCTGTAAGGTAGAGTTTGACTTAAATTTCGAGTTTTCCAGCTCATTGGTCGATATGGCTTTTGGTAAAGTGTTTAATGATCTTATGGTGTCTATGGTGACGGCATTTACCAGCCGCGCTAAGGTAATTTACAGTGATAAATGAAGCAGATAAGTTCGTCGTCGATGTTATTTATGCGCTGCCGACTCAGCAAAAGGTGATTTCGGTTAGCGTATTGCCCGGCACGAGCGCGATTGACATAGTGCGTCAGAGCAATATGGTGAGTTTTTTCCCTGAGATTGATTTAGAAACGGTAAAGCTTGGGGTGTTTAGCAATGTGGTTAAGCATGACCAAGTGATTTTACCGGGGCAGCGAGTGGAGATTTATCGCCCGCTGATCGCCGATCCTAAGGATGTGCGCCGTCGCCGTGCCGATAAGGCCAAGGATGAAGGTCGTGCCAATAAAGTGACCGGTGGACGGGTGTCTTAATCTGTCGGCAACACGAACAAACAAAAAGCGCCATGGGCGCTTTTTGTGTTTAAGGCAAGTGTTAAACCAGTATGCTTACTTGATTGGTTTTTGAACTTGCGCTTCGGTTTGATTTTCTTTCACTAATGGCTTTTCATCCGGGCGCTGTGCTGGCACGAGCGGCGCAGACTCAGCGGTGTTGGCCATAGGTAACTTACTCTGCTCAAGCGGTGTATTAAACTCTGGGCTTAATTCATAGTCGCCCTTCACTAAGCTTAATTTGTTACCGGTAAAGTGCAGGATCAGTTCTTTGTGGGTAATGCTCGCATCACGGCCACTCTTATAGTGGTACACATAATACCAAGTGTCATCGGCAAAGCTGTCACGCAATACTGGGCGACCAAGAATGTATTCGGCCTGCTCTTTGGTCATGTCGATACGCAACTTTTCAACCTGTTGCGGCTCCATGTAGTTGCCTTGCGGAATATCGGGCTTATAGATCAGCCAATCAAACACGCTACAGGCACTGAGCGAAACTGAGAGCGCAATGGCGCTCAGCAGGGTAAGACTTTGCTTTTTATTGATCATTGTATGCGCTACTTCTGAAAATCTGGCGGCCATCATACCCAAGCACTCCCCCTTATGACAAGGGTAATTGGGCGTTGCGGCGCTTATCGTTGCAATTGTGTGAGTTTTCGACCTAAGCGGCGCGTTTTAGTTCGCTGTGAGTGAAGATTTTTATGCTGATCATTGGGCTTAAATAAGCTGCCCCACGGTAAATTGCGCTGAAAAACCGTAAAGTTAAGCAAAGTCGAAATAGTCATGTAGCAATGTTGTGAAAACATGGGTAAAGTTGTGAAAGTGTTTTACTTTGATGGTGTTAGCATTTTTTCGCTACTTTAGGGAGTAGCATAGGGTTTAGCGGTTGCTATCAAGATGACGGTTTGAGTTCATCAATAAGCCTGCGGCAGTGCATTTTTAGGAGAGACCATTGGGATCACTCGTTTGTGTGGGTACGGGGTTACAGCTCGCGGGGCAAATTAGCGTATTAAGCCGCAGCTATATTGAACATGCCGATATTGTATTTTCACTCTTACCCGACGGTTTTTCGCAGCGTTGGTTGACGAAGCTCAACCCCAATGTCATCAATTTGCAGCAGTTTTATGCGCAAAATGGTGAAGTTAAAAATCGTCGAGACACCTACAAGCAAATGGTCAATGCCATTCTAGATGCGGTGAGAGCGGGTAAAAAAACCGTGTGTGCACTCTATGGTCATCCGGGGGTATTTGCCTGTGTATCCCATATGGCGATAACTCGCGCCAAGGCCGAAGGGTTTTCGGTCAAGATGGAGCCGGGGATTTCGGCCGAAGCTTGCCTGTGGGCCGACTTAGGGATTGATCCTGGCAACTCAGGGCATCAAAGCTTTGAAGCCAGCCAGTTTATGTTTTTCAACCATGTGCCCGATCCCACCACCCACTTATTACTCTGGCAAATCGCGATTGCGGGCGAACATACCCTAACCCAATTCCATACCTCGAGTGATAGGTTGCAGATCCTCGTGGAGCAGTTGAATCAATGGTACCCGCTCGACCATGAGGTGGTCATCTACGAAGCAGCCAATTTGCCAATCCAAGCCCCACGTATCGAGCGTTTACCTTTAGCGAATTTACCCCAAGCACACTTAACACCGATTAGTACGTTGTTAATTCCGCCAGCAAAAAAGCTAGAGTACAACTATGCTATTTTGGCTAAGTTAGGGATCGGTCCCGAAGATTTGGGCTAAATTGAAGTGTGATACTGAGTCATTATTAACAATAAGGAAAAAACATGTCTGCATTATCGGATTTTTTTACCCAGCTAGGCCAAGATGCGCAGTTAATGGAAGACTATAAGCAGAATCCCGAGGCGGTGATGCGTGCCCACGGATTAACTGATGAAGAAATTAACGCTGTAATGACTGGGGATATGGAAAAGCTCAAAACGTTAAGTGGCGACCAAGACTATCAAGCCTTCTTATTAGTGAATCATGGTAATAATTAACTTATCTTGAAACGGTTACGTTGTGCCCTATTAGCCATCTTTGCTTTGTGTTCGACAGCATTGATGGCTAACTCTCTCGATTTTGATCAGGCACTCAATGAGCTTGATGTATTACTGCAATCAGATCTTAGCGCTGCGCAGAAAAAACTGGCCGAATATGAGACCGCATTTAGCAGTTTAACCCCGACACAAAAAGGCAGACTAAGAATTGACAGAGCCATTAGTTATATTTTTGTCAGTGAATATGCCAAAGCCTTAGACGATCTGCATCAGGCCGAAACCTTAATCACAAGTTCTGAATTATTAGCATCGGTTTATAGCTATCAAGCCACGGTATATATAGGGATGCGTGACTATGACAAAGCTTTGTCGGCAGTTGCCAAAGCATTAGCCCTAGTGGTGAATATCGATGATGTTACGATTAAACGTCACTCCTATCTAAGAATTGCCAATATTTATTCTGAAATGGACGCTTATAGCGATATGGGCCTCTATGCCAATAAGGTGTTACAACTCGCTCAGGAAACCGATGTCCGCGATATTTGCCATGCCAAATTGCTGCGGGCGATTTACTTGCTCGGTGTGAAAAATCCCGATGCCTTCGACGCCTTCGAAGATAGTCGTCAATATTGTGATGCGAAGCAATTTCCCCTTTTAGCAACGATGTCGATGAAAGGCAAAGGGATGGTATTGCAGGAGCGAGGTGACTATTTAGGCGCGAGAGCGATTTTGCTATTAGCGTTAAAAGGGTATGAAGCTTTTCAATTTCAATTAGAAATCAGCCATGTGCATGCTCTACTTGCCGAAAATTACTTTGCAACGGGTGAACTGGTGCAAGCAAAAAGTCACGCTGTTAAAGTGCTCACATTTCCCGATGACAATAGTTATATCGAACATAAGCATATTGCCTACAAAGTGTTTGCCGAGTTGATGGCGGCGGACAAACAATTTGAACAAGCCTATGAATACTCCAGAAAAGAGCAACATTATAACCAACTGATTTTTGATGAGTCGAAGATGAAAACCCTTGCTTATCAGGCGGCTAAGTTTAATGCCGATGAGCAAGCGCGTGAAATCAACTTGCTGAATAAAGAGCGTGAACTTTACATCGCTCAGCAAACGGTAAAAGAACGTGAATACACTAATATGCTGATGTTTATCACGATATTAGTGGGCGGGCTGTTTTTCCTCGCGATTTTGTTAATCGTGGGCAATTTGCAAAAACGGCGTTTTATGCGTATGGCCAGAATGGATGCTTTGACGGGGGTGCTTAACCGTGGTGCAGGGCAAGATCTTGGCGAAAATCTGTTTGTGCAAGCCGCTGCCCGAGGGGGCGATTTTTGCGTGATTTTATTCGACTTAGATCATTTTAAACGGATTAATGATTCCTACGGCCATGGTACGGGTGACTGGGCGCTGAAAAAAGTCGTTGAGGCGTTAAAACCTCATGTGCGCAATGGCGATGTATTTGCCCGGATTGGCGGTGAGGAATTTGCGCTATTCTTGCCTTACGCCAATGAATCTAAGGGGATGGAAGTTGCCGAACAATGCCGTAGTCGAATCGAAGCCATTGATACGCATCTGTCGGGGCATAAATTTACTATCACCGCGAGCTTTGGGGTTAGCGGTATGACAAAAGAAGACTTAAGCCTAGACCCTCTGCTGCACCGTGCCGATATGGCACTGTATGCCGCAAAGTCGAATGGTCGTAACAGTGTATTTTGTTATGAGGACGCTTTAGCCTCCGATAAACGCGCCACCAATATTACCAGCCAGTTGGCAAGGCAGTAGGATACGAGTTGTATTGTCTGTGTAACTGACTGTTTAGGTTAATGTAACGCGGTTTTCTTCTTTCGCTTTTTCGGTTATTTCTTGCGTTTTCTCGATGATTTTTAGGTCAATTTTTCACACTTTTTCCTGCCTAACTAGAGTATGATTGCCAGCGGTAGCCGAAGCTTTTTTCGCTTAAGGTCATACCCCTATTTTTGCCTTTCGCTAACGTTGTGGAGCCCTAATGGAAGAGTCGAGTCTGCTCACTTCTGTACTGTTATTTTTATTGGCCGCGGTGATTTTTGTACCCTTGGGCAAACGTTTTGGCGCAGGACCGATTCTGTCTTACCTCGCTGCTGGGGTGATTTTAGGGCCTGGCGGCATGGCGCTGGTGTCTGATCCCGCTGCCGTGCTGCATTTTGCCGAGCTGGGTGTGGTATTGATGTTGTTTGTGCTCGGGCTTGAACTCAATCCGAGCAAGTTATGGGAGCTGCGCAGCGCCATCTTTGGTCTCGGCAGTGGTCAGTTACTCCTTTCTTGGGCGGCAATTGGCGGTTTAGCTTGGGGATTTGGCTTATCCGTTGAGGCAGCATTAGTGGTGGGCGCGGCGTTATCCTTGTCATCGACGGCTTTTGCGGTGCAGTTGATGAGCGAACATCGATTACTGACCACCCCGCTGGGCCGCGATGCCTTTGGGGTGCTGTTAATGCAAGACCTCGCCGTGATCCCCATGTTGCTATTAACCGCTTACCTTGCGCCTAATTCGGCCCAGATTGAGCACCATGCAGTGCCTTGGTATTGGACCTGTGTAGCCTTAGTGGGCTTTGTGTTGGTGGGCAAATATCTGTTGCCGCAGTTACTTAAACTCGTTGCCAGCAGCGGGGTTCGTGAAGTGTTAACCGCCTTTGCACTATTGCTGGTGATGGGCAGCGCCGAATTGATGGAGTGGCTGGGGCTATCGGCGGGTATGGGGGCGTTTTTAGCCGGAATTATGCTGGCGAACTCCAGCTACCGACATCAGCTCGAAACCGATATCGAACCTTTTAAAGGCTTACTGCTAGGGCTGTTTTTTATGGCGGTGGGCATGAGTATGGATCTCAAGCTGTTTTTAACCGATCCCTTACTTATCCTCGCGATTTTGCTGGGCATGTTACTGATTAAGACCCTAGTGCTGATGCTGCTTGGCCGAGTGCGTCACCATACATGGCGCCCGAGTATTGCCCTAGGGCTTATCTTGGCAGAGGGCGGTGAGTTTGCCTTTGTGCTGCTGTCGCAGGCGCAATTATCCAGCATAGTGGATGATAAAATCGCCCAAATCTTAGTGCTCGCCATTGGCTTATCCATGGCTGTCACACCGATGATTTTCACACTATTTAGAGCCACTAAGCCTAAGGTGGTGGATACACGTTTGCCTGATACCATTAATGTGACTGAATCTGAGGTGGTGATCGCCGGATTTGGACGGGTAGGGCAGATCACTGGGCGTATTTTAGCGTCATCGGGCATTCCGTTTGTGGCCTTAGATAAAGATGCCAGCCATGTGGATGTGATCCGCAAATACGGCGGTGAGGTCTATTTTGGCGATGCCAGACGCTTAGATATGTTGATGTCGGCCGGGATTGCGCGCTCGCGCTTGTTGCTGCTGGCCGTTGATAATGTTGAGGATTCGATTGAAATTGCCCAGCAGGTGAAAACCCATTTCCCCCATATCAATATTGTCGCTCGGGCACGTGATCGTAACCACGCCTATCGATTAATGAGCCTTGGGGTGACCGATGTGTTCCGTGAAACCTTTGGTTCGGCTTTGTCTGCCAGTGAGAAGATTTTGCAGGGCTTAGGCTTATCACAGGTACAAGCCAATGAAAGGGTGAAGATTTTTGCTGAGCACGATAAAAAGCTGGTGATCGCCAGTGCTGCCCATCAGCATGATTTAGCCAAGCTGATTGATTTATCCACTAAGGGGAAAGCCGAGTTGGAGTCGCTGATGCGTGGCGACCGGGAAAACGTCAGTTAAGTCTGCCAGCTAAAACAAACAAGAGAGCCGATGGGCTCTCTTGTTGTTTATGGGCTTAAGGAAAACGCTTAGAAACTGTAGCTATATTGCAGCTTCACATTACGCTCTTCGCCCGGCATGCCACCGAGGAACATCGCCTTGCTGTAATAGTCTTTATTGAATAGGTTGTTGATATTCAATTGTAACTTCCAAGAGTCGGTGGCGTAGCTGATGGCTGAATCCACTAAGGTGTAGCTCGGCACATAACCATCTGGGATGCCAAATGAGCTTGAGTGTGTGCTTCTATCATCCACATACTTGGCGCCTAAACTCAGCTCAATAGGGCTTGTTAAGGCAAACCAGTCTGCACCATAGGTTACCCAAGCGCTGGCGGTCACATAGGGCACACCTTTTTGACGGCTGTCGTAGTTGGCTTTGTCATTCGGGTTTTGTTTATCCCTAGCGTCTTGATACATGCCGTTAAGGTTGATGCGCCAGTTATCGTTTAAGTGGGCATTGAGATCCAGCTCGACCCCTTGGGTATCTTCGCTGCCATCGTAAAAGTACACGGGCACCTCGGCACCTGACACGCCAGCGTTATAGTCTGGGTTGTTGTAAGGCACATTAGTGCGTGAGCTTTTAAAGAACACCAGCGATGCTAGCATCTGATCGTCAAAGGCTTTAAAGCGCATACCGAGATCGTTACTAACGGATTCTGAGTCTTCGCGGTCGGTATTTTCCCCCGTGATTGAGCCTAAGATGCTATAGGCGGTGCGACCCTTTGAGTGATTGACGAAAAATGATAAATCATCAATGGGCATATAAGTTAAGCCCAAGTTATAGGTCACACCGTTATCTTTGCTATCTTCCTCAGGAGTGGGGCTCGCTTGACTCGCGCTGTAGCGCTCATCCACGCCTAGGTGCTCATAGCTCTGTTTGATTTCGTTAAAGGCCACGCCAACACGGGTTGTAAAGCCATAACCTAGATAACCCACATGTTGCACGCCTAGGCCCCAAGCGCTGACTTTTTTATTGTAGTTGGCGGTTTTGAGCGGATCGTAGTCGGCAAATTTACCCGTTCCCCAGTTTGGATTGCGGATATCGTAAATGTAAGGCAGCGAACCACGGTAAATCACATCGCCTTGTTTGTTTTTAATGACTTGATCCGCATCGTAAATCGAGAATTGTTCGAGGCGAATGTTGCGGTCTTCGTAGTTAGCGTTCACCAGTAATTCATTGTCGATATTGCCGATTTGGAAGTCGTAACGTAGATCGGCAAAATACTGCCATGAGGTTTCTTCGGCATCGAGTTGGCGGTATTCCTGACGTCTGGCGGCAAAGGGATAGAGCACGCCATTTTCAACCAGTGGCGCGCGGGGATCGGCGTTTATCTTGCCTTTGTTATTCCAGTACACATAGTTGTAGGCCCCTGTTTGACGGGCAAAACCTGTGGTGTAGTCGCGATATTGCAACTGCTGGTTGAGGAACAGATTATCGGTAAAGTAGATATTGTGGGTCAGTTTGAACCTTAATTCTTCACCTTCATTATCTTTTGCCATGGGAGAAATTAATCCCGCGTCACCAAAGGAATAAGGCGTTAAACCATCACCACTGGCGAGTGACGCCGTTAATTGCTGACGCTGCTCATCGGTTAGCTGTATGCCTTGACCTTTAGGATCGTTAATCAAATCTTGCCAAGTGACTTCGCCAGCGGTTTTGCCACCGACAGAATCGGCATTGTAGATACGGATTGGATGGCCGATGGAGTCAACGGCAATGGCGTCTTTGATATACGCGCCGGATAGCATCAGATCTTGGCTATCACTTAATACCCATTTGAGTGAGCCGAACACTTCATCACGGTCGGCGCCTAAATCACGGTAGCCTTCACTGCGGGCGGTTTTGGTGACTAAGCGATAAGCAAGATCATCGGTGATTCCACCCGTGCTGTCGATGGCGAGCGAGTAGGTATCCCACTGGCCAACTTCTGTGGTGATTTTGTGTTTGGATTCGAATTGCGGTTTCTTTTCAATCAGGTTGATCACGCCGCCCGCGCTGCCCATGCCATAGAGTCCAGTCGCTGGCCCCTTTAAAACCTCCACGGATTCCACATTGGTTAGGGAGCGAGTGGGGTTAAAGGTATTGCCAAGGCCTGCACCGCCATACATGCCGTCATAGGTGTAGTTTGCGCCGAGGCCGCGAATCACTAAGTTATCCCCAATGCCGTAGTTATTGCCCGCTTGAGTCACCCCGCTGATATTGCGAATCAAGTCCTGCAGATTGTCGACTCCTTGGCTGTTAATCAGCTCCTGGTCAACGATAACAACCGCCGCAGGGGTTTCCATCAAGGACATATCTGACTTAGTCGCAAGTCCTGAGTTTTTCACCACAGAGTTTTGTTTGCCGTATACCGTTATACGCTCGACGTTTTCATCGCGAGCTGAAGGTGTGTCATCGGCGTAGGTTGTGTGTGGTAAAGCACTGAGGCAGGCGAGTGCAATAAGCGATAAGCGAAATACAGGCTGTAATACTGGCATTGAAAGTCCCCCAATCAGAAAGGTCGCGAATGATAATGATTTTCATCTAGTTTGCAACCTCTTGTTTGGCCCTTAAAAGACCATGAACCTTGGTTATCTTTACATATGAAATACGGTTAACTGTATTGGGGATAAAGACCTTCACTATCACTTGCTGCCCTCATTTGAAGCAATGCTGGGTCAGATTTCTAATTTGTTTCATTTTTTTTATAAAAAAGTGATTTATTTTTTGGGTTAACCACATCGACTCGGGTTTTTGATCGAGAAACATAACCCGTGATCCCTGTCACTCTTCCCTTCCTTATTCGACTGTTTACGTAAACGTAATAGTTAAACGGGTGTTTAAATTTTTAATATGTTTCTATTTTGTTAATTTATTGGTTTTGTTGGTTTTTACCGCTTTCCTCCGGGTGGAGTTCAAAACGCGCACAGGTTTCTACTTAGGTCGAATAGGCTAAAAATGATGTATAGTTAAATTTTCAATTGGTAATTAAATTACGTATAAAATTACATGGCGCTTGTAGTGGTAAAGTTGTCTGACAAATTTCACGATAAGAAAAATCTTATTTAGCTAAAATCTTTAAAGCTTTTGTTTATCAATTGTTTGCACCGTGTTTTTTGTCTTGGTCAGACCAATTTTGAGAGGTTTTTTGGTCAAATTTTTTAGCGGTTATGGCACTTTTGGATAGTTGCAAATACAAATGTTTGTCTGTAAGTTTTGGTTCTAAACGAACATTTGAATGTTTTGTGGTGAATGTTTGTACATGTTACTCATGTCTTTGCTGGTAATGGGTCGTAAACGAGCAAAAGGTTAGCCTCTTGGGAGGGCGAGAAGATGACGGAACACACTTTAAGTGAACAGCAATTGAATTCGACACAGAATAAGGCCACTGCGAATGGCACTCTGGCCTTAGTGGGAAATACCATCCCTGGGCAGGAGGTGATTTTTACCGAAGGCGCGCTGGCGTTGCTTGAGTCACTTTGCCGTGAATTTGCGACAGAAGTGCCCACCTTGCTCGCCAAACGTAAAGATAGGCAGGCGCGTATCGATAAAGGGGCTTTGCCTGACTTTTTACCCGAGACTCGCGCAATTCGTGATGGTGCATGGAAGATCCGCGGCATTCCGAATGACTTACTCGATCGCCGTGTTGAAATCACAGGTCCCGTCGAACGTAAGATGGTGATCAATGCACTTAATGCCAATGCCAAAGTGTTTATGGCGGATTTTGAAGACTCCTTAGCACCGAGCTGGCAGAAAGTCGTGGAAGGTCAGATTAACCTACGTGATGCCGTGCGCGGTGAGATTGAGTACACAGCACCTGAAACCGGTAAACACTACAAGTTAGGCCCAAATCCTGCGGTATTAATTTGCCGTGTGCGTGGCCTGCACTTAAAAGAGAAGCACGTTGAATTTAACCAGCAGTCCATTCCCGGCGCGTTATTCGACTTTGCGATGTACTTTTACCATAACTATCGCCAATTGCTGGCGAAGGGCAGTGGTCCTTACTTCTATATTCCTAAACTCGAGAGCCATATTGAAGCGCGTTGGTGGGCAAAAGTGTTTGCTTTTGTTGAAGAAAGATTTTGCCTTCAGCCTGGGACAATCAAATGTACCTGTTTGATTGAGACCTTACCCGCGGTGTTTGAAATGGACGAAATTCTCTATGAATTACGCTCAAACATTGTCGCGCTGAACTGTGGTCGTTGGGACTATATCTTCAGCTATATCAAAACATTAAAGCGTCATAGCGACCGTGTATTACCGGATCGCCAAGCGGTGACCATGGATACGCCTTTCTTAAGCGCCTATTCAAGACTGCTGATCAAAACCTGCCATAAACGTGGCGCTCTGGCGATGGGCGGCATGGCGGCCTTTATTCCAGCGAAGGATCCCGCTCAAAACGAAACCGTGTTGCAACGGGTACGTAAGGACAAAGAGCTTGAGGCTCGCAATGGTCACGATGGGACTTGGGTCGCTCACCCAGGTCTTGCGGACACGGCAATGGGGATCTTTAACGAATACATAGGCCAAGATCATCAAAACCAATTGCATATCACCCGTGATGTGGATGCACCGATCCTCGCCGCAGAGTTATTAAAACCCTGTGATGGCGAGCGTACTGAGCAAGGGATGCGCCTGAATATTCGCATCGCTCTGCAATACCTTGAGGCGTGGATCAGTGGCAACGGTTGTGTGCCGATTTACGGATTAATGGAAGATGCGGCAACGGCGGAAATCTCCCGCGCCTCGATTTGGCAATGGATCCAACATGGCAAGTCACTCTCAAACGGCAAACCCGTCACTAAACAATTGTTTAAGGACATGCTGGTGGAAGAGTTAGCGAATGTGAAAAAAGAAGTGGGCGGTGACAGATTCACCCACGGCAAATTTACCCAAGCGGCTGTATTGCTTGAGGATATTACCACTTCGGATGAGTTGGTCGATTTCTTAACCTTACCCGGTTACGAGATGCTAACGGCTTAATGATTAGCGTTTTAATGCTGTAACACTGAATGCGTTTACATGGAATGCGTTATGGCGGCCAAGCCGCCAATTAAACCAATGGGCAGGGTGAGGCTGTGGGGCAGCTTCACTTGCTACAACATCACAGAGAAAGGAGTGACACTATGACTAAGGCAACACAGACTTCACGTCAGGCACAGATTGACGCGATCAAAAAAGATTGGGCTGAGAATCCACGTTGGAAAAACGTACGTCGCCCATACACTGCAGAGGAAGTTGTGGCTCTTCGTGGTTCTATCGTACCCGAAAATACCATTGCCAAACGCGGTGCCGCTAAACTGTGGGATTTAGTCAACGGTGGCGCAAAAAAAGGTTATGTGAACTCGTTAGGAGCACTGACTGGCGGCCAAGCGGTACAACAGGCTAAAGCCGGTATCGAAGCGATTTACCTGTCTGGTTGGCAAGTGGCGGCCGACGCTAACTTAGCGGGCACTATGTACCCAGACCAATCTTTATACCCAGCAAACTCAGTGCCTGCTGTTGTAGCCCGTATTAACAACTCTTTCCGCCGTGCTGACCAAATTCAGTGGAGCAATGGGGTTAATCCGGAAGAAGAAAACTTTGTCGATTACTTCCTGCCGATTATTGCCGATGCGGAAGCGGGTTTTGGTGGCGTACTGAATGCGTTCGAGTTGATGAAGTCGATGATCGACGCGGGCGCCGCCGGTGTGCACTTTGAAGACCAATTAGCCTCAGTGAAAAAGTGTGGCCATATGGGCGGTAAAGTATTAGTGCCGACCCAAGAAGCGGTACAAAAGTTAGTTGCGGCGCGCCTTGCAGCCGACGTGAGCGGTGTTGAAACCTTAGTTATCGCTCGTACCGATGCGAACGCGGCGGATTTATTGACCTCCGATTGCGACCCATACGATCGTGACTTCGTGACTGGCGAGCGCACCAGTGAAGGTTTCTACCGCGTAAAAGCGGGTCTGGACCAAGCGATTTCTCGCGGTCTAGCCTACGCACCATATGCGGATTTAATTTGGTGTGAAACCGCTAAGCCTGACTTAGAAGAAGCACGCCGCTTTGCTGAGGCAATCCATGCTCAGTACCCAGACCAATTACTGGCCTACAACTGTTCACCTTCGTTCAACTGGAAGAAAAACTTGGACGACGCGACGATTGCGCGCTTCCAACAAGAGCTGTCGGACATGGGCTACAAGTACCAGTTCATCACTTTAGCGGGTATCCATAACATGTGGTACAACATGTTTGACCTGGCTTACGACTACGCTCGTGGTGAAGGTATGAAGCATTATGTTGAGAAAGTTCAAGAAGTTGAGTTTGCAGCAGCAAAGAAAGGCTACACCTTCGTCGCGCATCAACAGGAAGTGGGCACTGGTTACTTCGACCAAGTCACCACAGTGATCCAAGGCGGTCATTCATCGGTGACGGCGCTGACTGGCTCGACCGAAGAAGAGCAGTTTTAAGCGAAGTCTGTTGTATCGCGAATAGGTTCTACCCGTAAGATGTTGTACCCGTAAACCCTGTGTTTAGCTGCATTGCAGCTGTTGTCCCCCGTGCAGTTCGCCTACATGTGCTGCACGGGTTTTTAAGTCAAACCTTGTGACTTAACTTCCTACCCAGTCAATACATTGCTTGCCTGAGCTTGGCGACTCTCTGAGTCGCTATTTTTTTATCTAATTGATTATTCTGGTGCAACTCTGACTCGAGTTGGTGCAATTTTTTAACCGTTTTACAAAGACTTAATGCTATCTCATTGTTATTCAATGGCTATTTATCTTGGCCTAAATAATGCTGTGAATTGGCTGTAAAACTTGGCATTCACAGTGAGGTCACCGTCATGAAATATTACAGTCGTCGTTTAGTCAAACCTGAACATTTAAATCCTGCAAATACCCTATTTGGCGGCCAGTTATTGAGTTGGATTGACGAGGAGGCGGCCATCTTTGCTGCGTGCCAGATGAAGAGCTCCAGCCATGTGACTAAGCTGATTTCTGAGATCAATTTTATGACACCGGCGCGGCAGGGGGATGTGTTGGAATTTGGTTTGGAGCTTGTCAGCCTTGGGCACAGTTCCATTACGGTCAGTTGCCAAGTGCGTAATAAGATGACGCAAGCGCCAGTAGTTAGTATCGATAAGATGGTGTTTGTAAACGTGAATGCCCAGGGCTTACCTGTGCCCCATGGTATTCGCGCCAATGCGGCCTAAGAATTGAGCCCCGATAAAGCAGAGTGACGCATGGGCGTCACTCTGAATCTTCCGTCAGTTCTTCTTTAACCGATTTCACCGCATCCCGTGAGGCATGACCAATGGCTTTGGTGGTGTCGCGGGTGGCGTGACCAATCTCTTTTGTCACATCTTTAGTGGTGGTGCCAATGGCGCGACCCGCATCCTTTAAATCGGCGCAGGCTGTGGTGGCCAGTAGCAGCGGTAGTATTAACAGCATCGCTTTTTTCATTGTACTCATCCTGATAACGCACGTTTGTTAGGCAAGATACCAAATACTGCTGTACCGCGCCTTAATAATCTGAAAATCCAATTATCGGAGCTCTAATCTTTGTAGCCCAATTATTAGATTAGGGATAATGCATCAGTTTGCTTGAGTGAAGATGAAATGTCTTCATCCAAGTTAACGGGGTGTGGTTCAGTGGCGGATGAGTGACGGTTTAGAATGGATTGATTAACAAGGTGAGTAAAACAAAATGCCAGAGTATTAACTCTGGCATTGTTACTATTTCACTTAGCGATTAAGCGCTTATGTGACAGTCACTCCCAAGTAAAGCATTATGAGGCTTGGTCGAGTTTCGCTAAACGCTGCTGATAGTCATCAATCAGGTGCTGCATAATTTCTTCTGGGGCGGCATCGTCGCAGCAGGTATCGAGGAAGATTTTAAAGGTGACCAGCGCATGACCATCATTTTTAAGCCTATCGCTCTGCATGGAGAAGTAGGCTTCTTCATTATCGGCTTTGCGGACAACAAACTTACTGGTTTCGAAGGATTTACTGCCTGAGAGTTCGTGCCATTTGGTGATACGGTTTAAGGCAATTTCACTGGATTGGTTTAATTCGATGTGGTTTAACCAACTCACTGGATGTTCGGGATCTTTGTAATGCGGACATCTAACTGTGTAGTTATATACATGAGTAATTGCTGTCATAGCGTACCTACCTGTTGAGGATGTTGCTGCCATCATAGGCATCGTTTTTGAATTCGGTCAATCATTAATTGCGCTGATATCGCCCGAGTTAAATCACAGTATTTACAAGTATTTTTGTTTAAAAATGAGTCAGTTAATTCATTTCCATTCAGTGTTATTTAGCATGAGTTTTTAACGAATATCTATGTGCTATCTCTCAGTTTTGTACTCAAATTCGTTTTTGCTTAATTACTGCGCAATAAAGCAGCAAATAAGTGACAGGATCTGAATGGTGCAGTGAGCCATTAAACAGTAGCAAATTATTGGGAAGGTGTAGGGACGGGCGCTAAAAGGGACAGAGGCCCATTCCTTAGAATGGGCCTCTGAGCTGGCTTCATCTTTTGCAGGGAAAAAGCGAACTAGAGCCAGTCTAGCGGATTTGTAACAGCATGTAACCCACCAAGATCACGTTTTTACGCTATTGGGACGATTTTTCGATCTATGGGATCCCAACTGCCGAAGATTAAGGCGCTACGGCGGTTTTTTACATTATGGCGTAGTGCAAAATTGGCTGGTTCAGCCCAAAAGAAAGGCCCAAACAAGATCCCTTGTTTGGGCCGATTCTCATGTCGTTAGCTTGCGCTAGCCGAACAACATCCTGTCAATTGGCGCGCGACAGACGGCGTTAATGCTCTATAACGCGGGCTTATAAGGCGTTAGTGAAGATCTGGCAGATCTCTTCATGGGTTGCCTGTTTAGGGTTAGTGAAACCACAGGCATCCTTTAAGGCGTTTTCGGCCAGCGTTGGAATATCTTCCGCTTTAACCCCGAGTAATGTCAGGTTTTCTGGAATGTTTACCGCAACGGATAGGGCCTTAATCGCGGCGATCGCCGCCGCAGCACCTTGCTCATCCGTCATATTGGCTACATCGACACCCATGGCCTTAGCAATATCTTTTAAGCGATCTGGTACCACTTTGGCGTTGTATTCTTGCACATGGGGTAATAACAGGGCGTTACATACACCGTGGGGCAGATCGTAGAAACCGCCTAATTGGTGCGCCATCGCATGCACATAACCTAAGCTGGCGTTGTTGAAGGCCATCCCCGCTAAGAATTGCGCATAGGCCATCTGCTCACGGGCTTCAATATCTTGGCCTTGTTTTACCGCATTCACTAAGTTGCCTTGGATAAGTTCAATGGCCTTAATGGCGCAGGCATCGGTGATTGGGTTCGCAGCGATAGACACATAGGCTTCAACCGCGTGGGTCAGCGCGTCCATGCCTGTTGCAGCTGTGAGGCTCGCTGGTTTTTTCAGCATCAGCTCAGGGTCATTCACAGACAGTAATGGGGTGGTGTGTTTATCGACAATCGCCATTTTGATATGGCGAGCTTCGTCAGTGATGATACAAAAACGGGTCATTTCACTGGCGGTGCCAGCGGTAGTGTTAATGGCCACTAATGGCAGTTGTGGCTTAGCGGATTGGTCTAACCCTTCATAGTCTTTGATGCTGCCGCCGTTGGTGGCAACTAGGGCAATACCCTTAGCGCAATCGTGGGGTGAACCACCGCCTAATGAAATCACAAAATCACATTGATTGGCTTTTAATAGCGCAAGACCGGCTTCGACGTTACCGACGGTTGGGTTGGGTTGCACGCCATCGAACACAGTTGAAGTAATGCCATTTTGACCGAGTTTTTCGGCCACTTCACCGACCAGACCAATCTTGACGAGAGGCTTATCCGTCACGATTAACGCGCGTTTAAAGCCTAAGGTTTTGATATCTCCGATAGCATCATCGACGGCGCCTTTGCCTAATACGTTGACGGAAGGGATAAAAAATTTAGCAGCCATAAGTCCACCTATTTGCTTGTAAATTAAATTTGTTTCTTTCTGGTGACCAAGCTACCAATTAAGGGGTATGCAAGATGTGATCTAGATCGGCTTAGGCAGTTTATTGAGGTGAAATTCCCACTAAAGTTGGAACTAGATAACTAAATAATGAACTTTTATGACAGGGATCAGGCTTGATATACGCTATGTTTTTTAAGGTTTTTTTCAGCTTTTGCTTGTTTAGTTAAACTCAGATTATTGCGCGATAAATTCGCCCTTCGAGGTGAGTTGTGGCTGAGTTTCTGGTAAGGTGCGGCCGTTGGGTTGATGAGGAGCACGCGAAGCACGATGGAAAAATACGAACAACTGCTTATTTCACTGCGCAGGGTGATCCGCGCTATCGACATTCATTCCCGGCAACTCAATAAACATTCAGGCCTGACGGGGCCGCAGTTAATGGTGATGCAGAAAATTGCCCAGCTCGGCGCTCCCTTAGCCAAGCAGGTGGCCGAAGAAATCACCCTCAGCCCAGCCACTGTGACGACAATTATTGATAGGCTCGAAGGGCGGGGATTAGTGATCCGCAAACGCAGCGAGTCCGATAAGCGCAAGGTGCATTTACATTTAAGTGAGGCGGGGCGGGCATTATTGCAAGAGTCGCCTAAACCACTTCAAGAGCACTTTATAAAGCAATATCAAAATCTTGAAGAGTGGGAGCAGAGTCAGTTGCTCTCATCGGTGGAGCGTATTGCCGCCATGATGGACGCCGATAAAATTGATGCCGCGCCTATGCTGTTGGTGGGGAAAATTCAAGGGGACGAATAATCCCCTTTCGGTCTTAAATAATACAAAAGCACTGTATCTACAGTGCTTTGTTATTTTTGCTAGGCGGCGGGGCAGTTCGTTTCCGTCACGCTATTGATCAAAATTTCATTCACTGGTGTGTCGCTAAAACCATTGCTGGTTTTGGTCGGCACAATGCTTATCTGATCGACCACATCCATTCCTTCAACGACTTTACCGAACACGGCATAACCATAGTTGCTCGCCGAAGCATCGAGCTGCGGATTATCTAACACATTGATAAAGAACTGTGATGTCGCTGAGTCTGGCACTGTGGTACGCGCCATCGCGATAGTGCCGCGTTTGTTGCTGATGCCGACGGCGGCCTCATTTTTAATCGGCGCGCTGGTCGGCTTGCTTTGTAATCCCGTGGTGAAACCACCGCCTTGGATCACAAAGTTGTTGATGGTTCTGTGGAATAAAGTGCCGTTATAGAATGACTTATCGACATATTGTTTAAAGTTTTTACCCGTGATCGGCATATGGGTGAGGTCGATGGCTAAGGTCAAATCCCCCTTAGTGGTGCTCATTAAATAACAGACATCGGCGCTTAAGCTCGGTGGGGTTGGATCGGGAGTTGGGATCGTTGGTGTTAATTCATCGTCGCCACTGCCGCCGCAGGCGCCAAGGGCTAAGCTCAAACTGCTGGCGAGTAAAAGTCCCGTGATTCTTTTCATATCAATTTCCTTATTTTGCATCGTTCGCCATTTATTCCTGCCACTTTGAATGATGTAAGTAGCTGTAGGTAAATGTTGCGATTAGGTGTTGTTTTTGTTTTGAACGCGCATAGTGACAGAGCGATGAACTGGAGTTCAAGATGAAAAATGCAATTGATACAAAGTGTTGCAGCTAGTTGCTGATACGGGATTGGGAGTTTGCGCTGGGGATTCAACCGCTGCGATACTTCATGAAATACTGCTCCAAGATAAGACGCTGTTTTGCTTGCGCCATTTAAGCGCGTTGCACCTTTTTTAATCACTCCCTGCTTCAAACTAGTGCGTTTACGAGGTGGCCCCGTGGCCCAAGGTTTGGGCGATAAAGGCACGCATTTTATTCAAGATGCTGATTTATAAGTTTTCTTTGTTGTCATTTGGCTGACACAAATCTGTCTTCATGCTGTTATTTTGCGCTGGCATGGTTACTGCCTATCTAAGGCTATGGATGAGCAGTCGCGGGGGCGACAAATATGGGGCTGGAGAAGTTGCTGTATTTGCGGGGCGTGGGAGCAGACTTTACCGACTGCTTCGGCCAGTACATCCGCATTCCCGAGGCTGACAGGCAAGGGATTTTGACCTGTATGTTGCAGGAGAAAAATACTCAGGCCTGCGAGGCAAAGGATGAACCATTAACGAGTTTACCCAGTGGCGATGAGCTTGACGCTCAGGTATATCAACTCGATGCACAGCATTGGACACAAGTGTTGCCGGCGTTTCATTGGTGCTATGTCGACGAACCTTGGGTCTGTCTGTATTTACCTCAATCTTACCGTGGCGATCTGCTGCTCACCTTTACCTGTGAGCAAGGGGAGAGGGTTATCCTCGAGGTGCCGTTTTCGGCGCTAAAACCGATTGGGGATTATCGGATTCAGGCGCAGGAGTTGGCACAGTTTGGCAATAGTCCCTTTGCCAATGAGTGTCAGTTCCTGCAATACCGCCTCGACCTCTTAGGTCATGAGTTTCATTGCCGTGATGCGGGCGATGCCGCTGAGCAAGATAGCAAGGCTGAGCCGCGCCGTTCATGGGAAAATGTCAGCGCCGCGCTAAACACATCTAACAATAAAGACAACTTAAGTGATTTATCTTGCTTGGGATTGGGGTACCACACACTGAGCGTCAGTTTGCTTGGGCTGGCAGATGCTCAGCAAGGCTTTGCATCGGCAAGCACCTCAGCAGCAAGCAACTCATCAGCAAGCATTTCGGCAGCAAGTAAGGCGACTGAGTTCCATGGCACTTTTATGGTGGCACCGAGAACCGCCTATCAAGGGGTGATGAGCGCTGTGGCTCAAGGAAAGCGCCATAAACCGTGGGGCGTGAGTCTTCAGCTCTATAGTCTGCGCAGCGAAAGCCAATGGGGTATGGGCGACTTTGGCGATTTAGAGCAACTTATCGGTTTAGTGGCCGAATATGGCGCCGATTTTATTCAACTTAATCCACTGCATGCCTTAGATATTGCCGCGCCGGAACATCCGAGTCCCTATAGTCCCTGCGATCGTCGAAGGCTGAATCCGCTGTATATTCATTTACCTAGCGTGCCTGAATTTGAGCCACTAAAAACGGAGTTTGCGGCGAAGGAATGGCAAGAAACCATTGCCCTACTCAACGCGGAGAACTGGCTCGATTACCCCAAGGTCAGCGAGCTTAAGTACCGCGCCTTTGCACGTTTATATACTGTCTTTTGCGAACACCATTTACAGCCCAACACACCCAGGGCGCAGCGATTTGAGGATTTTGTGGCAGAGCAGGGCGCGCCGCTCAGGGAATTTGCCCAAGCCGAATCGCTACGCAGTCCAAGGGCCATAGCGCAGGACGAAGGCTTTTATTTATATCTACAGTTTGTGGCCGAAGATCAACTGCAATTGTGCCAGCTCAAAGCCAAAGAAGCGGGAATGGGCATTGGGCTTATTCGTGATTTGGCCGTAGGCGCCGCGTTGCAAGGCGTTGAGGTTCAAGCCAATTCGCAGCAGTTCTGCTTAAACGCCAGCATTGGCGCACCGCCGGATCCCTTCGCGCCGCAGGGACAAAACTGGGGACTTACGCCCCTCGATCCCGTCAAGCTAAAACAGCATCAATATCGCCATTTTATTGAACTGACTCGCGCCAATATGACCCACTGCGGTGCGCTGCGAATCGACCATGTGATGGGGCTGCTGCGACTCTGGTGGTGGCCTCTGGATAAGCGCCTCGGCCATGGCGCCTATGTGTATTACCCGGTCGAAACCCTGTTGGCGATTCTCTGCCTTGAGAGTCAACGCGCCCGCTGTGTGGTAATTGGTGAAGATTTGGGCCTAGTGCCGCCCGATATTATTCATCGCCTGTATCAGGCGGGGGTTTACTCCAACGAGTTGTTCTACTTCTGCAAAGACCATCAAGGTTTTAAGCCGCCGAGCCACTATAAGTTCCAGAGTTTGATGATGCTGGCAAACCACGATGTGCCGACGTTAGTCGCCTGGTGGACGGGCAGCGATTTGCACCTGAGGCGACAACTCGAACTGCTCAATACCGACGAACAATTAGGTGAGGCCTTAGCCGGACGTGAGCAGGAAAAACATCAGCTCGCGCAGTGCTTAATCTCCCAGGGCTTATTGCCGGAAACAGATATTCAACAGATTGATATTGAAGATTTATTAACGGCGTGGATGCCATTTGGCGCCTCGGGCAACAGCGCACTTTACAGCGTGCAATGGTGCGATCTACTCGGGGACCGCCATGCGGTGAATATCCCCGGCACTTGGCTCGAGTACCCCAATTGGCAGCGGCGATTGCCCATCAGCCTAAGCGAAGCTGCAGCTAGGCCTGCGCTGGCTGAGCGTTTGCAACGCATTGCTGCGGCAAGACATTTGCCAGAAACGGCTGCGCATACAGATACCCTTTGACTAAAAATGGAAGCCAAATGATGACTCAAGCCCAGACTTACTTCTATGACGGTAGCGATGTCGCGCTGTTAAACGGTCAATATACGGATGTGTTTTCCCTGCTCGGTATGCACAGCATCAACGAGGGTAAGGCCTTGGTGGTGCGCTGTTTTTTACGCAACGCCCAAAAAGTTGATGTGATAAGTCTTAAGGATGGCCGTAAGGTGGCGAGCCTTGAGCGCGTCAATGAGGCGGGGCTGTTTGCGGGCACGCTTGGCAGACGGGTTAAGCCTTTTTTGTATGCGCTACGGGTGACTTATCCCCTCTGCGAGCAGGATATTATCGATCCCTATCAGTTTGGCTCCCTCCTCGATAGTCAGGACTTATATCTCTTCGGCGAAGGAAGCTCTGAGCAGGCCTATCGCTTTTTAGGTGCGAACTGGCGCCACGTCGATAGCGTCGAAGGCGTGCATTTTTGCGTATGGGCCCCCAATGCTAAGCGGGTTTCTGTGGTGGGGGATTTTAATCACTGGGACGATACTCGCCATGTGATGCGCCAACATATGGCCAACGGCTTATGGGAGATTTTTCTGCCAGATGTTGCCGAAGGCGCGCACTATAAGTTTGATTTGGTTTATCAAAATGGCGAGCGCCACGCCAAATCCGACCCCATGGCGACCCAAATGGAATGTGCGCCGCACAATGCCTCCATAGTGCCGAAAAAACACCAACACCCTTGGGCGGATACACAATGGATGCACAAACGGGCGACCACAGCTTGGCATCGCGCCGCTATGTCTATCTACGAAGTGCAGCTAGGCTCTTGGCGCCGAAAAGGTGAGTTCGGTGAGCAATATTTTGATTATCAAGACTTAATCGAGCAATTAATTCCCTATGTGAAGGAGCAAGGTTTTACCCATATCGAGTTGATGCCAGTCAGCGAGTATCCCTTCGACGGCTCTTGGGGGTATCAACCCGTTGGCCTGTATGCGCCGACCCATCGTTTTGGCGATGCCAATGGCTTAAAGGCCTTTATCGATGCCTGCCATCAGGCCGAGATTGGCGTGTTACTCGATTGGGTCGCGGCGCATTTCCCTAAGGATCCCCATGGCCTTGTGCGTTTCGATGGCACTTGCCTCTACGAACATGAAGACCCGCGCAAAGGCACGCACCCCGATTGGGATACGTTGATCTATAACTACGACCGCGGTGAGGTACGCAGCTTTCTGCTCAGCAATGCCTGCTATTGGCTGCGGGAATTTCACCTCGATGGGCTCAGGCTCGATGCGGTGTCATCCATGTTGTACCTCGACTACAGCCGCGAACCTGGGCAATGGCTGCCCAATGCCTATGGCGGACGGGAGAATTTAGAGGCGATTCATTTTCTGCAAATGTTGAATCAACGTTTGTATCAAGCCTTCCCTGGTATTTGCATGATAGCCGAAGAGTCGACCGCCTTTGCGGGGGTGACTAAGCCGACGGATAGCGGCGGGCTGGGGTTTGGTTTTAAGTGGAATATGGGCTGGATGAACGACAGCCTAAGCTACTTGGGCCGCGATCCCATCTATCGCCAGTATCACCATAACCAGCTGACCTTTAGTTTGATGTATGCCTATTCGGAGCAATTTATGCTGTCGATAAGCCACGATGAAGTGGTGCACGGCAAGGGCTCTTTGCTGCATAAAATCCCCGGCGATGATTGGCAAAAATTCGCCACCCTCAGGGCCTATTATGGCTTTATGTGGGGGCATCCGGGAAAAAAATTACTGTTTATGGGCAGCGAGTTCGCCCAGCGTGACGAATGGAACCATAACCATAGCCTCGATTGGCATTTGCTCGCCTTCGAGCCTCACCAAGGCGTGCAGCGCTGGCTTCGCGATCTGAATCAGCTTTATCGCCAATTCTCCGCCTTATCCATGCTCGACTATGAGTCGCAAGGTTTTCGCTGGCTCGATTGTGACAATGGCCGCGACAGTATTTTTAGCTTTGTGCGCTATGGCGAGGGTAGTGATGTGCCCTTAGTGTTTGTGGTGAATATGACGCCCACTCTGCACCAAGGATTTCGTATCGGCTTGCCCCAAGGCGGGGATTTCTGTGAGTACCTCAATAGCGACAGCCATCTCTATGGTGGCAGCAATCAGGGGAATGCGGGCAAGGTGATTGCCGAAGATTTACCTTGGCAGGGCATGGCATCGAGCGCGTTGATCACTGTGCCGCCCCTGGGTTGCTTAATCCTCGGGCCTGCGACGGATGCGCCAAGAGATACCAGCCTATGACGAATCCTGTGCCTGTAAATGCTGATGGCTTAACCGCCTATAACCTAAGTGCGGGGCAGCCCTTTCCCTTAGGGGCGACGGTCGATGATGGCGGGGTGAATTTCGCTCTGTTTTCGGCCCATGCCACTGGGGTGGAGTTATGTCTGTTTGATGCTCAAGGCGAGGTGGAAATTCAACGCATCGCCTTGACGGAGCAGACCCAGCAAATCTGGCATTTGTATGTGCATGGACTGAGTGATGGCCAGCTTTATGGTTACCGTGTTTATGGTCCCTACGAGCCGCAATTAGGCCACAGATTTAATCCGCATAAGTTGCTGTTAGACCCATACGCGCGCCAGCTCGTGGGGCGTTATCACCACCATATCGCCAATTTTGGTTATGAGATTGATAACCCTAATGAAGACTTATCTTTCAGCACCTTAGATAACGCGGACTTTGTCCCAAAATGCAAAGTGGTCGATACTCGGCCCCTTTTTGATGCCGCTAAGGCCCATACTATTCGGCCGCTCTCAAGCAAGCGTGAGCCATTGCCACTTGAGCTGTGCATTATCTATGAGATGCACTTAAAGGGATTTACCGCGCTGCACCCTGAGATAGATGCGCCGCTGCGCGGTACCTTTGCCGGGCTGGCATCGAATGCCGCGATAGATTACTTAGTCAATCTCGGCGTGAATTGTGTCGAGTTACTGCCGGTTCAGGCATTTTTCTCCGAACCATTTCTGCTTGAAAAGCAGCTATCTAACTATTGGGGTTATAACAGCATAGGCTTTTTTGCGCCTGAGCCGAGTTATCTCTCGAGTGAGGATATTGGCGAGTTTCGCACTATGGTGGATGCGCTACACGGCGCGGGTATCGAAGTCATTCTCGATGTGGTCTATAACCACAGCGCCGAAGGCAGTCGCCTCGGGCCGACCTTTAGCTTTCGCGGTATCGACAATCTGAGTTATTACCGCCTGCATCCAAACGATAAACGCTTTTATATCAACGATACCGGCTGCGGTAATACCTTAAACCTCAACCATCCGCGCATGTTGCAGTTAGTGCTAGATTCGCTGCGTTATTGGGTCGAAGTGATGGGCGTCGATGGCTTTCGCTTCGATTTAGCCGCTTGTCTTGGCCGTGAAGCCTATGGATTTGACCCTGGAAGTGGTTTTTTTGATGCGCTGCTGCAAGACCCCGTGTTGTGCCGGGTGAAGCTGATTGCCGAGCCTTGGGATATTGGCCCGGGTGGTTACCAGCTGGGTAATTTCCCGGTGGCATTTAGCGAGTGGAATGACAGATACCGCGACACCATGCGGCGTTTCTGGCGCGGCGATCACGGCATGTTGCCCGAGTTTGCGCGGCGATTTCATGGCTCGGGGGATTTCTTTGAGCATAGCGGCCGGCCTCCTGCCGCCAGTATCAACTTTTTAACCAGTCACGATGGTTTTACCCTCAAAGATTTAGTGAGTTATTGCGAGCGGCACAATTGGGCCAACGGTGAAGAAAACCGCGACGGCCACCATGAGAACTTCAGTCATCATTATGGAGTCGAAGGCGACACTGACGACGCCACCATTCTCGCGCTGCGCGCCCGCCAGCAACGCAATCTATTGACCACATTATTCTTATCCCAAGGGGTGCCTATGTTACTCAGCGGCGATGAGACGGGCCGCACCCAAGACGGGAATAACAACGCCTATTGCCAAGATAACCCCTTGAATTGGTTTGATTGGTCATCGGATGACATGGACAGCTCATTGCTGAGTTTCACCTCGCAGTTGATTGCTTTACGCAAACGCTTCCCGCTCTTGTGTTCCAAACGTTTTATCCATGAGCAGCTAGTAGCCAATGCCTTCGATTGGTCTTCTGAGTCATCTTCAAGCCATGCTGTAAGCCCCGTCTCTACTCCAACGGGGGCGAGGCTGGATTGGTTTAGCCGCCAAGGTGAGCCCATGAGCAAAAGCCTGTGGAGCGAGTCCATGGGCCGCAGCCTCTGCGTGGTGTTATCGGGTAATTTAACCGCCACTCAACCACAGACTCAGGGTGACAGCCTTCAAGCGCTGCTGTTGATGGTCAATGCCGATGAGCATCCCTTGGCCTTTACTCTGCCAGTGTTTGACTGTTTAGGGCCGTGGCAATGCCTGCTGCATACCCAAACTGACCCACAATTTTTAACTCCCACTGAGCCGCTGGATGCTCAGTCCTCACCGACGCGGTACTTGTTACAGGATCGCAGTCTTATGCTGTTTCATGCTGATTTTATAAGGAATTAACTATGAGTCATAACAGTGAGCTGAGCCCAAATACCAGCGGCGTTCCCCCAAAGAAACGTGCCACTAAGGCCGCGCCGAGTAAGCCAAAAGCGACACTCGAACCCTGCGAGCCCTGTGATGCCCTGCCTGCGACCTTTAATCGCCATGTGCGTTACGGTTTAAGCCGCGGCGAAGTGGCTCATGGTGAGTTATTTCAAGCGCTGGCACTGAGTGTTAAAGAGCAAATGTTGGATGAGTGGCGTGAGACGCGGATAAAAGATAGCTGCTATGACAACAAGCAAGTGGCTTATTTATCGCTGGAGTTTCTTATGGGCAGGGCATTAGGTAATGCCTTGTTAAATTTAGATTTAGAGCAAGACAGCCGCGAGGCGCTTAGCCAATATTCCGTGTCTCTTGAGGAGCTTGAGGAGGCCGAACACGACGCAGGTTTAGGCAATGGTGGCCTTGGGCGACTCGCCGCGTGTTTTCTCGATAGCTGTGCCAGCATGGATTTATCCGTCACGGGTTATGGCATTCGTTACGAATACGGCATGTTCGCCCAGAAGATCGTCGATGGTTATCAAGTCGAGCGCCCAGATCGTTGGCTGCGTGAGGGCAACCCCTGGGAGGTGCGCGTTCCGCACCATAATGTGACGGTAAAGTTTTTCGGTCACACCGAATCCTATGTCGACAAACAAGGGCGCAGGCACATGATTTGGGTCGACACTCAGGATGTGCTCGCCGTGGCCTATGACATGCCCGTGCCCGGTTATCGCAATGGTCGGGTGAATAGCCTCAGACTCTGGAAGGCCGAAGCGACGGATGACTTTGATTTAGCAGAGTTTAACCAAGGGGATTACACAGAGGCGGTGGCGTGCAAGAACCTCGCTGAACAAATCACTATGGTGTTGTACCCTAACGATGCCAGCGAAAACGGTAAAGAGCTGCGGCTGCGTCAGCAGTACTTTTTGTCCTCCGCCAGCCTGCAGGCAATTTTAAAACGTTGGGTGCATCACCACGGCCATGATTTCAGCGATTTTGCCGCGAAAAATGTGATCCAACTGAATGACACTCACCCCAGTATTGCCGTCCCCGAATTAATGCGGCTGCTGGTGGATGAATATGGCCTCGAATGGGACGCCGCCTGGGCGATTACCAGCCAGACTATGGCTTATACCAATCACACATTGTTACCCGAGGCGTTAGAGCGCTGGCCCGTGCGTATGATGGCGTTGATGTTGCCGCGAATTTTAGAAATCATCTATGAAATCAACGCCAGATACCTAGATTTAGTTGCCCACCACTGGCCGGGAGATGGCGCCAAACTGGCCAGCATGTCGATCATTCAAGATGGGCCTGATCCCCATGTACGCATGGCGTACCTAGCCATAGTGGCGAGCTTTTCGGTAAACGGTGTGGCAGCGCTGCATACCCAGTTATTAAAGTCGGGCCTATTTAAGGATTTTTATAGCCTGTGGCCGGAGAAATTTAACAATCGCACCAATGGCGTGACCCCAAGACGTTGGTTAGCCCACTGCAATCCCGCGCTCGCCAAACTGTTAACTAGCCATTTAGGCAAGGGCTGGGTGACGGACTTAAGCCAGCTGACGGCGCTCAATGCCTTAACCCAAGACGCCAGTTTTATTCAAAAGTGGCGTGAGGTGAAACAAGCCAACAAGGTGCAACTCGCCAAGATGATCGCCAAGGAATGTGGCGTCGAGTTTGACCCTGCAATGCTGTTTGATGTGCAGGTTAAACGGATCCATGAATACAAGCGTCAGCTACTCAATATTCTGCATGTGATCCATCTCTACCATCAAATCCAGCAGGGGCACACAGAGCACCTAGTGCCACGCTGCGTGCTGATTGGCGGTAAAGCGGCGCCCGGTTACTTTATGGCGAAGCTCATCATCAAACTCGCCAGTAATGTTGCCCATATGGTCAACTGCGATCCTGTGGTGGCGCCTTATCTGCGCTTTGCGTTTCTGCCCAATTACAACGTCAGTGCCATGGAAAAAATCTGCCCCGGTACCGATGTCTCCGAACAAATCTCCACCGCGGGTAAGGAGGCCTCTGGCACGGGCAATATGAAGTTCATGATGAACGGCGCACTCACCATAGGCACCTTAGATGGCGCCAATATCGAGATGCTCGAAGAGGTGGGTGAGGATAACTTTTTCCTCTTTGGCCTCAACGCCGAGCAAGTGAGCCAAATGCGCTGTGATTACCAACCGCTGCGGATTATCGCCGAGTCCCACGCCTTATCTGAAGTCATGGCCTTACTCAAGAGCGGCCATTTCAACCTGCTGGAACCGGGTATTTTCGACCCCATTATCGCCTCGATTGAAAGCGCGGATGATCAGTGGATGACGGCGGCGGATTTCGACAGTTATCGCCTCGCCCAAGAGGCTGTGGCTAAGGCCTATAAAGATCCGAAAAAGTGGACACAAATGAGTATTCGCAACACGGCGGCCAGTGGTCGCTTCTCCAGTGATGTGACGATTGCTGGCTATCGAGATGATATTTGGAAACTGTAACGGAGAGGTTAATGAGCAAAGGAATGCGCAGTTGTATGCAATCCTGCGGCCTAAGGGCGGCAGGGAAGAGTGGTTGTGAAGCAATCGACACTGATGTGCTATTTGGGGAGTAGAGCCTATGTCTAATGTACGTTATATCAGTAATTTAACTCGTGAAACCTATGCATTGATTCTGGCTGGTGGCCGAGGCTCGCGTTTACATGAACTCACCGACTGGCGCGCTAAACCCGCGCTGTATTTCGGGGGTAAGTTTAGGATCATCGATTTTCCGCTGTCGAATTGCATCAACTCGGGGATCCGCCGCGTTGGGGTGGTGACCCAATATAAGTCGCACTCGTTAATTCGCCACGTGATGCGTGGTTGGGGCCACTTTAAAAAGGAATTAGGTGAGTCGGTGGAAATTCTACCCGCCTCACAACGTTACTCCGAAAATTGGTATCAAGGCACGGCCGACGCGGTATTCCAAAATATCGACATCATCCGCCATGAGTTGCCTAAGTATGTGATGGTGCTCTCGGGTGACCATGTGTATCGCATGGATTACGCAGGCTTACTGGCTGCCCATGCCGAATCCGGCGCCGATATGACAGTCTCCTGCCTCGAGGTGCCCGTGGCCGAAGCGGCGGGTGCATTTGGGGTGATGGAAGTCGATGACGAGATGCGCATCCTAGGATTTGAAGAAAAACCTAAGCATCCTAAACACTCCCCTGGCAATCCCGAGAAGTGCCTTGCCTCGATGGGCAACTATGTGTTTAACACTGAGTTTTTGTTCGAACAGTTGAAGAAAGACGCGCAAAATGCCAATTCCGATCGGGATTTTGGCAAAGACATTATTCCCTCTATCATCGAAAAACATAAAGTGTTCGCCTATCCCTTTAAGAGCGCCTTCCCCAACGAACAAGCCTACTGGCGCGATGTGGGCACCTTGGATTCCTTCTGGCAGGCCAATATGGAATTGTTATCGCCCACGCCCGCCTTAAACCTCTACGATGCCAAATGGCCGATTTGGACCTATCAGGAGCAATTGCCTCCCGCCAAGTTTGTGTTCGACGATGACGATAGACGCGGCATGGCGGTGGATTCGATTATATCCGGCGGCTGTATTATCTCAGGGGCAACCGTGCGCCGCAGTGTATTGTTTAACGAGGTGCGGGTTTGTTCCTACTCAGTGGTTGAGGATTCAGTCGTGCTGCCCGATGTGGTGGTGCTGCGCCACTGTAAGATTAAAAACGCCATCATCGACAGGGGCTGCATCATCCCCGAAGGTACAGTGATTGGTTATAACCACGACCATGACAGGGCAAAAGGCTTTAGGGTGTCCGAGAAAGGCATCACCTTAGTCACCCGCGATATGTTAGGACTGCCCGTGGGCTATGAGTAAGGCCAAGCCGGTAATTTGCTTGAATATTAACCCTGTTGGAGTATGAAGTTAGGTGAAACGCATATTAATGGTCGCGGCGGAAAATGGGGCGCTGAAAGGGGCGAAAGTGGGCGGGATGGCGGATGTGATCCGTGACTTGCCCCAAGCCCTCGCGGGTGTTGAGATCCAAGCCGATGTAATTATGCCAAGCTACGGATTTTTAACGGGCCTTGGGGCAAAACTTATCCATGAGTTTGAGGTGAGTTTTGCCGGGCGACAGGAGCCGATTAAGTTGTATTGGCTAGCGCACCCCAAGGTGCAGGACGCCAATATTTACTTGCTCGAGCATGGGCTGTGGCAATCCAGCCCCGGGCAGATTTATAGCCAAGGCACGAGTGACCGCCCCTTTGCCGATGATGCGACCAAGTTTGCGCTGTTGTGTGCAAGCGTAGCCAAAGCCTTAGTGGCGGGGCTTGTGCCTATGCCTCAGCTTTTACATTTGCACGACTGGCACACGGGATGTTTAGCCATGCTGCGGGCGCTGGCGCCCGAGTATCAAGCATTGCAAAGCATAGAATGTGTGTTTTCGATTCATAATCTTGCGCTGCAGGGGATTAGGCCGCTGAGCCATGATACCTCAAGCTTTGCGGCTTGGTTCCCTCACTTATTCGCCCAGTTGGATGAGGGCCAACGCGACCAGATTATTGACCCCCGTTATCCCCATTGCATCAATCCTATACGGATGGGAATTACGCTGGCGGATAAGGTGCATCTCGTCTCACCCACCTACGCCAAGGAGGTGTTGCTTCCGTCTCGCCCAGAGTTGGGGTTCTTCGGTGGTGAAGGCTTAGAGGCGGATTTACAACGCAAAGCCGAGCAGGGGCGAGTACTTGGCATTTTAAACGGTTGTGAATACCCAGAGGCTTTAGCGCAAACCTCCCTAGAACGTATGGGATTAACCGAGTTTAAGGAACTACTGAGTTGCATCGAGTCGGCCTTAGTGCAGTGGCAGGGCGGGCGACCTCAGGTGAGTGGCGTCGATATGATTGCCTTTACGCGGCTGCAAGCCTTGTGGCGCCAAGCCTCTGCGGGGGAGTTTCCGGACTTTCTGTTGACCTCGGTTGGTCGGCTTACCGATCAAAAGGTGCTGATCCTGCGCCATATTTTACCTTCTGGCTTATCGGTATTAGAGACATTGCTGCAACAGTTGCAGCAAACGCAGCCTAAGGCACTGTTTGTGCTTTTGGGCAGTGGAGACCCTGAAATAGGGCAATTTTTTCAAACTCTTGCGGCTAAGTATGCCCATTTTGTATTTCTGCAGGGATACCATGAGGAGCTCTCCCAGTGTCTTTACCAAATGGGTGACTTGTTCCTGATGCCAAGCTCCTTCGAACCCTGTGGTATTAGCCAAATGCTCGCCATGCGTAGTGGTCAACCTTGCCTTGTGCATGGGGTTGGCGGATTGCGGGATACGGTCGAGGATAATGTCGATGGCTTTGTGTTCTATGGCGATGATATCAAGGTGCAGGGTGAGGCTTTGCTAGCAAAGCTTGGCGACGCGCTGGAGACATTTGGCGGTAATGATTGGATGCAACTCAAACGTCAGGCGAAAGCACGACGCTTCGACTGGCACGGCATTGCCCTCGAATACCAGACTCGGCTCTACGCTTAAGCTTGCCAGCACCGGATTTTGGCCTCGTGCCAAGGCAAGATTTTGTCGGCAAGCCACTGTAATTAGATCATGATTTGTAAGCAATTCTGCTACACTTGTGAGGGAGAGTTTTCGTAAGATAATCCGTTCCCTCATTTTGGAGTTGCTTCCACATCCATGGATAAAAGCATTTTCTTACCCTTAGTACAAAATGCGGCGTTACTGCTCGCCTTGGTATTTTTGTACGATGCGATTCCTAAAAAGCATCAGCGGCAGTATTTTCTTCTGTGGCGGCTGGGGATCGGATTACTCATAGGTGGCATAGGCGTCACGATTATGAGTACCCCATGGATGTACGAACCCGGCATTATCTTCGACACTCGCTCTGTGCTCTTATGTGTTACCGGCCTCTTTTTTGGTGGTTTGCCTACTGCGGTGGCGGTGATTATCACCGGAATTTATCGTTACAGTATTGGCGGCGCCGCCATGTGGGTGGGATTAGGCGTGATTATGTCCTCGGGCTTGATTGGCGTACTCTGGCGTCAACAGCGTAAATCTTACCTTGCCAATATCTCGGGCAGAGAAATCTTCAGTTTTGCCTTTGTTGTCCACATCGTTATGTTGTTGTGGTTCTTTTTGCTGCCGGACAAGATTGCCATTCCCGTGTTGCAAAAAATCATGCTGCCCGTGCTAACCATTTATCCCCTCGCGACTTGGCTACTGAGCCGTTTGCTGTCCCGCCGTTTTGAGCTGGAGCGTGACGAGCAGATCCGTTTGCAGGATGATTTTTTATTCCGCAGCCAATTTAACGTCGGCAACATAGGGATTGCTATTACCGGCGTTGACCAAAAGTGGATCAAGGTGAATCCAAGGCTGTGTCAGATGCTGAAATACTCAGAGGATGAGTTGCTGCATATGACCTGGAAACAGCTCACCCATCCCGATGATGTCGAGGCTGATATCGTCAAGTTTGAACTCATGCTCGCGGGCAAAATTGATAACTATGAGATGGATAAACGCTTTATCGCAAAAGATAATTCGATTGTATATACCCATATGACGGTTGCCTGTAAGCGCGCGAATCATAATGTGTTATTGGTGATTGCGGGTTATTTGGATGTCACTGCACAGACCCTGGCCGATAGGGAAGTGCTCGCCAGTCGTGAGCAACTTGAATTGGTGTTAAGCAGTAGCGACTTGGGTGTTTGGGACTGGGATATCCGTAATGACCATATCGAGCGTAACGCCCGCAGCGCCGATATCCTAGGTTGCGATATTGACATGCTCAATGCCAATAGCCGTCAATGGATGGACTCGATTGTTGCTGAAGATAGGCCCAAGGTGCTGCACTCCATCGAGGCCCATATTCGCGGAGAAACGCCGCAGCATAAGATGGAATATCGCTTAAAAACCCTCAACCGCGATATTCGCTGGATTTTAGATACGGGCAAAGTGGTGAGCCGTGATGCCAATAACAATGCCTTAAGAATGTGTGGTACCTATACGGACATCACCGAGGCCAAGCTCATCGAAGAATCCTTAAAGCTGTCTGCACTGGTGTATGACAACAGCTCAGAGGCCATGAGCGTGCTCGATGAAACCGGCATTATCATCACAGTCAACGCCGCCTTTACCGCTATTACGGGTTACAGCGAGTCAGAAATTCGCGGCCAGCATATTCGCATGCTCTACTGCGATCTCAACGGTCACGGCTTTTATACCGAGATGAATAATGAAATCCGCGAAAAAGGCGAGTGGCAGGGGGAAATGCGTCAGCGACGTAAGAACAACGAAGAGTACGTTATTTGGCTCACCATCAACACCATCAAAGATAAAGATGGCCAACCCTATCGCCGTGTGGCGCTGTTTTCCGATATCACAGATAAAAAACAGAGCGAGCATTTGATCTGGAAACAGGCCAACTACGACACGCTCACGGGCTTGCCGAATCGGCGCATGTTGCTCGAATATTTAAGCGCCGAAATCAAGAGTGCTGACCGCAATCGCAATCACTTTGCCTTGATGTTCCTCGATCTGGATTACTTTAAAGAAGTGAACGACACCCTTGGTCATGCCATGGGGGATCTATTGCTGATTGAAACCGCCAGTCGCTTAAAATCCTGTGTGCGGGATACCGATGTGGTGGCTCGTCTCGGTGGGGATGAGTTTACTGTGGTGCTCAGCGCCATGGAGGATCACAAGGGCATTGAGCGGGTCGCCGAACACATTTTACGCCGCATTGCTGAGCCCTATGTGCTGGGTGAGGAAACCGCCTATATCAGCGCCAGTATTGGCATCACCCTTTATCCCGATGATGCGACTAGCATTGAAGGCTTGCTCAAACATGCGGATCAGGCCATGTATGCGGCGAAAGATCAGGGCCGCAATCGTTTCAATTACTTCACCCCTTCGATGCAGGAATACGCCAAATATCGGATGCGCTTAATCCAAGATTTGCGCCAGGCCGTGGTGAATAAAGAATTTGAACTGCACTACCAGCCGATAGTGACCATGACCACGGGCGAGGTGCTTAAGGCCGAAGCGCTATTGCGTTGGTTCCACCCAGAGCGGGGTTATGTTTCCCCTGCGGAATTTATTCCCGTCGCCGAAGATACCGGGCTGATTGTCGAGATTGGCAACTGGGTCTTTGAGCAGGCGGCGCGCCAAAGCGCTCAGTGGCGTAAAACACTTGGAGTTGAAATTCAAATCAGTGTCAACAAATCACCCATCCAGTTTCGCGATGAAGGCACGTTGCTGCACAATTGGCTCGAGTTACTGCAGGAATTGGATGTGACAGGCACAGGGGTGTGCGTCGAGATCACCGAAGGATTACTCCTCGATGCCAGTATGGGCGTGACCGAAAAACTCTTGGCCTATCGGGACGCGGGCGTACAAGTCTCCTTGGACGACTTTGGTACGGGTTATTCCTCCTTGGCGTATTTGAAGAAGTTCGATATCGATTATTTAAAAATCGATCAATCTTTTACCCGCAATATCGACACAGATGAAAGTGACCAAACCCTGTGCGAGGCGATTATCGTTATGGCCCATAAACTCGGGATGAAAGTGATCGCCGAAGGGGTCGAAACCGAGGCGCAGCGCCAAGTGCTGCTCAATGCGGGCTGCGACTATGGCCAAGGCTATTTATTTTCTAAGCCTGTGAGTGCCAGCGAATTTGCGCGTCAGCATTTGGTTAAAGAGGCTTAGGCGAGGGTGGCGTTAACGCCGGCTTGAGTTGATGCCCATCTTTTGCCTATAAATGCGTCGCAAATTTTGCTAGACTCCGCGGCCCCGTAAAGGGCATATGGCGTCTGATTCGAATGGCAGTTAATCAGAGTAGTGCTTGATAAAGCCTGCTAACGACGTCGCACTTTATGGAACCAAGCTGTATTTATCGGTTTTGCATTAACACTTCGCACTCACAAAAAGAGCTTTTATGAAATTTGACACACTCGGCTTATCTTCCCCTATTTTGAATGCGATAACTGAGTGTGGCTATCAGCAGCTCACGCAAGTGCAGCAGCAGGTAATCCCCCTCGCGCTCGAAGGAAAAGACATTATGGCCTGCGCTCAAACGGGCACGGGCAAAACCGCATCCTTTGCCTTACCCCTGCTTGAGCAACTGTCAAAGCAGCCAAATGATAAGCCTTTGCTTAGGGCGTTGGTGATGACGCCGACCCGGGAACTGGCGATTCAAGTTTGCGCTAACATTCAGAAATACAGTCAGTTTTTACCCCTGAAAACCTTAGCTGTTTATGGCGGCGCGAATATGAATCCCCAGCGTAAAGGGGTAGAGCAGGGCGTGGATATTCTGGTTGCGACGCCGGGGCGACTCTTCGACATTATTGGCCAGTTCCATTTAGATCTCTCGAGTGTGACCACCTTAGTGATCGACGAAGCGGACCGCATGCTCGATTTAGGCTTTGTGCGCGACATTGAAAAGGTAAAACGCCTTATCGCCACTGAGCATCAAACCATGTTGTTTTCAGCCACCTACAGCGATGCGGTCAAGCAGCTTTCCCATAAGATGCTCAATCAACCCGAGTGGGTCAATGTGGCCGAAAATACCACGGCATCCACGGTTGAGCAGCTGGTCTATCGAGTCGATAAACGCCGCAAGGCCGAATTATTGTCAGAGCTTGTCGGGCGCAACAATTGGCGTCAGGTGCTGGTGTTTGCCAGCACTAAGGAATGCGCCGAACATCTATTGCAGGAACTCACCCTCGATGGGATCAGCTCGGGCGTATTCCACGGCGATAAAACCCAAGGCGCACGTAATCGTGTGCTAGATGATTTCAAAGCGGGCAAATTGCGAGTGCTGGTGGCGACCGATGTGGCGGCGCGCGGCTTAGATATTCAGGCGCTGCCCTTAGTGATTAACCTCGAATTGCCATTCCTTGCGGAAGACTATGTTCACCGAATTGGCCGCACCGGCCGTGCGGGACTCTCGGGTCGCGCGATATCATTTGTGTCTCCAGCAGATGATGAGATGCTGGCTGAGATTGAGGCCTTGATTGGCCAAACCCTGCCAGTGACGGTACAGCCCGGTTACGAGGAAGGCACACCGCTGCCTGCGCGTTACCGTGAGGCGCCGACGGCAACCACTAAGACCGCTAAATGGAATTACAAGAGCAGTCGCAATACGGGGGCTAAAGGCGCGGGCGCCAATGGCACTAAAGCTAATGGTGCGAGGGGCAAGGGTGGCTTTGGTGGCAACGCCGGATTCGGTCAATCGAGCGAAAGCCAAGCGCGGGCGCGTAAATCGCCAGCCCGTGAAGGGAAATATGCTAAAAATAAGCCGAATACTCAAAAGGGTAAATAATCCCTCTGTATCGGTTTATCCATTTATCAGCGCGCCATTGGCGCGCTTTTTGTTGAGCTTTAAAGGGATAATCCCTACACTCGAGTGCCCTCAATTCAGTTCGTTGCCATGAGAGTGTCGTCCATGATAATCAAAGCCATTCCCACCAATATCATCACAGGTTTTTTAGGCGTAGGAAAAACTAGCCTTATTAAACAGCTGCTTAAGACCAAACCTGAAGGCGAAACCTGGGCGGTATTAGTGAATGAGTTTGGCGAAGTCGGGATTGACGCTGGGTTGATGGATGCCAGCGACAGCGGTGTGCAAATTCGTGAGGTGGCGGGGGGCTGCATGTGCTGCGCCGCAGGTGTACCGACTCAAGTCGCCATTAATCAACTGATTGTCCGTGCTAAGCCTGATAGATTGCTGATTGAGCCGACGGGGCTTGGGCACCCCAACGAGATTATCAAAGTGCTCAGCGCGCCCCATTATCAAAATGTCATCAGTTTGCAGAGCACTTTATGCCTTATCGATGCCCGCAAATTACGGGATGAACGCTACCGTGGGCACGACAATTTTATCCAGCAGTTGCACGTCGCCGATATGATAGTTACCACGAAAACCGATTTATACCCCGAGTTTGAAGCGGCAGCGGGCGGGCACTTGGCGGACGACTTAAACCAATATTTGAATGAGTTACAGCTGAGTGATACCCGTGTGATTGAACACTGTGCGACAAAGGGATTATCCGAAGCCTTGCTCGACGGCCTTAAACAGCCACGGCGTCAAAATGCCACGAATGGCAAATCCGCCGCTTTTCGTCCCGTGACAACATCCGCAAGTCTTTTGCGAAATACTCGCGACAGCTTAGGGTTGCAGGGCGTTTTTGCCGAGGATGCGAGCGAGCAAACCTTTCAATTCGATGCGCGCGGCCTAGTGCGGAAGCACAATCAGGGTGAAGGCTGCTTTAGCTACGGCTGGGTTGTTGAGCCAATGCAAGAGTTTGATTTTGATAAACTCATGCAGTTTATCTCGGCGCAGACTCAAGGCCATTCTGCACTTTTACGGCTAAAAGCTGTGATGATCACCAGCGATGGTATTGCCGGGATCAATTGGAGTGATGGCGATATGGCGGTGACTGAGCTGGACGATAGTCTCGATTCACGCTTAGAAATGATCGCGACCCAAGCGCTCAATTGGGATGAGATTGAGCAAGGTTTGTTGGGCTGTTTAGCGCGCTAGGCTAAGTGCGCCATGTTATCTGCAGTAGGGCGTTATGCTACTCGGTCAGCATAGTATCTGGGATAGACACGCCCCTCGCCTTGGCGAGGTTTGCTAATTCACCACTTTGCACCATGTCCTGCAGAAACAGATCAAAACTATCCAGAAGCGGTTGAAATTGGGCGTATTTGGGAAAAGCCATAAAGCCATCTTGAGTATCAATCGCGGGCGAAAGTGGCACGATGTTCTGTGGAAGCTTGATTTGCGCCAGTAGTGACTCAGTGTTGCGGATATTACTGGCGAGCAGATCGAGATCCCCACGGGATAAGCGCTCTATACCACTCTTAAGATCGGCAAATTCATTGATGGTGAGCGACTTAGTGCGCTCATTAAACAGATAGCCGTAACTCCAACCCTGCATTTTACCAATTCTTAGACCACGGATACTAGCATAATTGCCATCCCAAGGCGTGGGATGATGGGTTCTGGCGTAAAAGACAATGTCGTCACGGTAAAAGGCGAGGGACGAAAAGGCTAAGACTTTCTGACGAGCTTCTGAAATGTAGGGGCCAATTAGGATATCCGCTTGCCCTCGTTCGACCATAGATTGGGCGCGGCGCCAGGGTGCAAGTTGATAGTGAATCGTCACTTTTTGGCGTTCGGCAAAGCGATTCAGAATATCTACAGCTAAGCCGTTGTATTCGCCCTTGGCATTTTGTTCAAAAATCTGGCTAAACGAGGTACCTACGGCAAGCAGCTCCTCCGCCTGTGCGGGTGGGCACAGGCTCGAGAGAATAAAAAGGCTGCAAGCGATAAGCACTCTTTTACATGCCATTGACGGTTCCTTTATGACGACTATAGGAATTTAGTTCAATTTTGAGGTAGTTATTAGGTAAATGTTCTTTTTCCTCAATACTGGCAAATTGTACACCGATTTTTATGCTTACTCGCAGTTTGCAAAGTGACTATACGGGATAAGAGTGTTTCTTTAAAAGGAAGATAAGCGGCTAAATTTATGGATGTTTTACTTATTTTGCTTATCTGGCTAAGCCTGTTTCAATTTGTATCACATTGAGTTGGCTATAGATGAAAGACGCGGATATTCAGGCAGATTCAAGCAATCTGAGGTATGCTGCGCCGTCATGCGTTTTTTCGATAAGAAGTGAGCCGATGAAGTTACAGCAAGTAGATAAAACGATTTACCGCAGCAATATGAACCTGTTTATGGTGGCCTTGGTATTAGGCTTGATTGTGTTATCCCTAAGCTTTGGGGCGGGATTGATTGCGCTTTTTGGCGTAGAGGCCGTGCCCGGTGAGCCGACGGGGAATTTTCATTGGAATCTACTCGGGGTGATTCTGGCGGTGTTGCTTTGTAGCGCCATAGTGTATCAGCTTAAGACTCAGCCCTTTTTTAAAGAGATTTATTACGTGTGGCAGTTAAAGCAGCTGCAAAATCGCATTTACCGTAAGCTGAATAAGATCCGAGCTGCTGCGGCGAGTAATGATGTAAATGCGTTGATTACATTGCTGTTTTACTTCACCAGTTTACGCCAAGTCTATCTGCTCGATGATAATACCTTGACCTTATCCAGCGTCGATAAGGAATTAAATCAACTGCAAGAGCAGTGCAACAACTTGGGATTAACCCTGTCGGCCGAGCAATTCGAAGTAGCGCTGTTAGCGGGCTTTTAGTGGAATTGGTGCCAAGCATCCAATAAAAAAGTGAGTGCCTACACACTCACTTTTTTAGAACTTACTTTTTATATAAGTCTATTGGGGCGAGAACTTACGCCTCATATTGCGCCCCTATAGATCTTGAACCATTAGTGCGCTGCTTGCTGCGCCCGTTGCAGCGACAGTAACCACTTACCATAGATATAAATCCCTACAGCCGAAATGGTGCCGATCGCGGCGATAATATACCAAGCCATACCGATATTGTGGCTGTGGTAGAGCTGCTGAGTCAGGTCGTGGGCGTTTTCGCCAGTAAAGCTGACTAAGGTGGTAAAGGCTTCACCCTGCGGGATGGCATTCACATCCGTTGAACTCATGCCGCGCTCGAGTAATAACTCGCGTGAGAACAACTCTTTAGAGGCGAAAATTTCATAGAGTTTAGGGCCAAAATAACCTTCTAAGCCCCAACCAATTCCTTGCGGTAGCATCACAAAGCCAAGGTACATGGCTTTTTTACCTTCGGGAGCTATGTTACCCATAAATTCGTTCTTCTTCGGGCTTATCATCATCTCGCCGATAGAGAACATGGCAATGGCGAGCACAATAAACCAGGCGGCATGGAAGGCGCCGATAAACACAAAGGCCAAGATACTGAGTAAACAGCCAATCAGCATCGCCGTGGTGATGCGGTATTTGGCGGTCAGCGCGGCAATTAAAAAGCAGCTGGTCATAATCAGGCCGGCGTTGAGGTTCAGCATGCCTTCTGGCATCACCTTAGTGCCTTCGTTATTTAAGCCGAGCCAGAACTGTAAAATGCCGTTGCTGGTACCTTCGCTGCCAAACAGACTCGTCACAATCACGCTGGTATCGACCCACTCCGAAATATGAATAGGCAGTACGTCAAACAGGGCATTAAAGAGGAACCAAAAGCCTGAAAACACTAGCATGTAATAAATCACGATAGGTTTTTTAAGCTCATGCCAAGCGTCGCGCCAGAGCGCTTCTTGCTTAATTTCGCCGGATTTAATTTGCTGATTGCGTGCAACGCGCTCGGCCTTGCCCGGCTCGGTATACGTCAATAGGAACAAGAAGTTTAGCGAGATAATCGCGGCGCAGGCATAAAACACATTATCCCAAGAAAGCTGGCGCATATGCACGGCAACCAATGGCCCTAAGAAGCCACCGATATTCACGACTTGATAAAATATCCCCCAGGCCATGGAGGTGTTATTGCGATTGGTGGAGAGCACTAAAGTGCCTTGAATACCGGGTTTAAATATCCCAGTGCCGATGGCGAGTAACAGTGCCCCCGATAAGAAGCCCCAAAAGGTGGGGAAAAACGCCATGGTCAGGTAGCCCATGATTTTAATCACGGTTGAGCCGAAAATTGTTTCCTTGTAACCGACCCTATCGGAAATCCCGCCGGTAAACACGGGCACAAAGGTCTGCATAATGGCCCAGAGCGAGATAATGATGCCATAGTCGCTGAGGCTGATCCCCAGACCGCCCGCCGACTCGGGGGCTTTGGCGTATAAGCCCGCACTGGCTTTGACACCGTAATAGGCGATACGCTCGACCAGCTCCATACCGCCCACTAACCAAAAAATATAACTTAGGCTAGTGATCGAGGCCCACATGCCTAACTGCTTGACTTCGCGCAGATCATTCTCTGCATTTGGACTGCTGTGACTCATGTCCTTCCCTTTATTATTGTTATTGAATTTAATTTCACTAATTCATTATTAATTAAATGGTTAACGCAATTGCTTGGGCAAATAACGCCGTAATAATTAACCGATTTCGGGCAATTTAAGCCTACACTTTACCTAATTAAGGGTTAAATACCAAAAAAGTAGTGAAAAATGATGACTTTCACCACATCTGTTATTAAGTGATGCTTGCTTGTTGCAATCACGGAATAAATATGTGCTAGCAGTAAGGTATTGTGATGATTAGTTTTTGTTACAAGTTTCTCCCGTTAAACGCGATTGGTATTAAGGTAAAATTTAGGTACAATCCACTGCCGCATTTTTGTTCATCCATTATTTCTCTGTGTAATACCGCCAGAACAAGCTGAGTGCGCGCCCGCCTTTATTTTTGTGAGATTAGGTTATGACTGCTATTTCCGCTGCCGCAACGGACCAACGCCTGCTGCAAGAGCCGATTTCAAAGCTTTTTTGGCGCTACACCATTCCAACGATCGCCTCCATGCTGGTGACTGGGGTGTATGTCACCATTGATGGTATCTTCGTTGGTCATTATCTCGGTGAAACTGGATTGGCGGGCATGATGTTGGCCTATCCCGTGGGCGCGATTCTCTATGCCGTTGGCGCCATGATAGGCATGGGTAGCGCGGCGTTAGTCTCGATTAACTTAGGGCAAGGTAATGTCGCCAAGGCGCGCAAGTTGCTCGGCAACGCCTTTAGCTTGTGTTTACTGGCGGGGGTATTTTTTGCCTTAGTCGGCGGGATCTTTTCTCGGGATATTTTAATTGCCCTCGGCGCAGAGGGGGAGATACTCGAAAACGCTAACGAATACCTGTTCTGGTATTTTGCCTTATGTCATTTCCCTATTATTTCAATGGCATTCACCACCTTGCTGCGTAACGACGGTCGCCCATCTATGGTGACCTTTGTGCTGATTTTAGGTGGTGTGCTGAACACCTTTTTAGATTGGCTGTTTATTGTGGTGTTTCCCTTCGGCTTGGCCGGGGCGGCGATTGCCACCATGTTGTCCCAGGCCGTGACTGGTTTACTCTGCCTGCAGCATTTCTTTGGGGTGCGCACACAGCTCAAAATTAATCTTGAGCAGATGAAGCTAAAGCTCGACAACTGCCTCAATATTGCCCGTGTCGGCCTGCCAAGCTTTTTGATGAACCTGTATTTGTCGATTGTATTGACCCTGCATAACACCGCATTTTTATGGGTCGGTGGCCCTCTGCATGTGGCGGCATACGGGGTTGTGAGTTACACCGAAGCGTTTTTCTATCTGATTTTTGAAGGCATTGCCCTCGGTACTCAACCAATTTACAGCTTTAATGCGGGGGCAGGGCGCTTCGACAGGGTTAAGCAGGCACGCAATATCGCCTTTGGCATGACCCTACTCACCGCCGCACTCGGCTTAGTGTTGATTTATTCCCGCCCCGAATGGTTGGTGTACCTGTTTGCCGGTGACAACCCAAGCTTAACGCCGGTCGCGATTGAAGGAATGCGCTGGTATTTCTGGGGCTTACCTATGGAAGGCTTGATTCTTGTGGGCGCCAGTTTCTTCCAAGCGATTAATTGTTCTAAGCAGGCATCGATACTCACTGGGGCGAAACTGCTGCTTATCGCCGCCATTATCTATTGTTTTGCTTGGGCCTTTGGTGTGATTGGCGTGTGGGTGTCGCTCGCGACCTGTAGCACTATGCTGGTGATTTGGATGTTTATCGCGATGGGGCGGCTCCAAGTGAACGCTAAAGTCTGATGTTGTTTACGCATTATCTTTACCTTTGAAACCGACTTAGTACTGGCGTGTCGGCATGCGCTCTGTTACATTTCGCTGGTTTAATCCCAGCTTAAATTTAGCGCAGTTTTTAGCGTGTTTTTTATCACTAAAATACGGCTGCCGACTGACGGTAAAAGCGTGCGGATAGGATAGAATTCTGGGCCTTTTTCAGGCTCGTCGTTTGTTATTTATGTTTTATGAGGCTCTTATGCGCACCGCTGCAGTCATCTCTATGCTGTTGTTTGGCGTGTTAACCAGTGTTAATGCCAGTGCCAAGGATAATGAGCTAGTGTTTGCTAGCGATTTTGAGGGTAACCGCTTATCCCAACCTTGGTCTTGGATCATGGGCTGCCAATTTGAGGGCGCAGAGCCCCACAGTGGTGAGAGCGCATTGTTATGTGCCGAAGGCAATAGCAGTATCGTCAGTAAATTCCCTGTCTCCGAAGCGGGCCTATTGGAGTTTTGGGTCAAGACCCAAAATATCCAAACCCAATATCGGATTAATGTACTCACATCGCCGGTATTAAAACTGGATGCCCAGTGGCAGCATGTGGCGCTGATTGATATCACCCCAGCAACTACCGAATATTTGGCCCACAGGGTGTCGATTGACGATCCGAGCCGCCAATATATTCGCCTCGATATCGAAGCCATTAATGGCCCCATTAGTTTGGATGACTTAACCCTAGATAAAATTCGCCTCGATATCGCACTGCAAAAGAACGAGCAAAAAATCATTGGTGGCATTTTAGATAAGCTTAAAGAAGACAAAAACTACGAGGTTCAGGCCGAGTCCTTTAGAACCCTAGGTAAAAACTACGCCGCCCAGCTCGAAAGCCAAAGACAGTACCTCGAATATTCCAATGCGATTTATTCGAGTATCACCTTTGTGTTGGCGACCTCTGAACGTAATAAAATGTCTAACCCATTGGGTTATAACACCTTTAGGTCGGTATTAACCGATGCTAAGCGTGTGGCATCGCCGATCCAACAGGCGCGTTTAGGCTCTATGGTTAAGCCCTTTGGTGACTTAGCCACCGCCACTTTAAATGTGGTGAGTGCGGGTGCTTATTCGGCATTTGCCGAACCCTTTAAATCCTTCCTCGCGGCCACCTTTGACCGCTCAAACTATGACAACAGCGACTTAAGCCGCAGTGATAAAAAGTTTGCCGAGGAAAATGGCCTTAAGATTTATCAGCAGGCCGAGCGTTTTATGGCTGAAATCGAGAAAGAACTACAACAGGTTACGGCGCTCGATAACGATTTAGTCAGTATGCAGAAGAACTTAGATACGTTCCGTAAGGATTTAGATAAGCATCTGCGTAGCTACCTGCAACATGCCAGCATTGCCCGCACACCCGAAAATTACAGCAAGGTGATGAGCAAAGATGAGCAAACGCGGGCGCAGATTATGGCCGACGTGAATGCCAATATCAGCGCCAAGGCCGATGCCTTATTAGCCGCAAATAGCAATGCTGAATTAGTACAGTACATGATTAAAACCACTGAAAAAATGGATGAGTTTCAGGAGTTTAAAGAGCGTTTCAATCAAATCACTTCGGCGATGTTAACCTTCTACGATCGCTTCGAGCGCTCGATTGCCGCCGAACAAAACCCCTTCACCGACCCAAGCGATAGGGCAGTATGGGAACAACATGCCCAAAGTGCACGCAACTATATTCGCCAATCGAAGGAAGCCTTTACGAAAGCCTTTATGTAGCGGCTTGTTGTAGAGACACAGATTGAGCTTTTTCATAAAAATGGCGGAGAAAGAATTTTTCTCTGTCATTTTTATATGCGTAATTTACTGAAGTGAACGTTTAATCGGCCATGTTAATCTGACAGTGTTGTATGCACACAGAAAGTGTATTATCTACTTGATTTAAAATGAGTGGCTAGATTTATTGTTACGATCTGCTGCAAGCCACTAGTATATGCAGACGTTAATTTATTGAGATAAACAAATGAGAACAACATTTCCAAATAAGCATGCATACGTTTATGCGAAAGAGCATGATTTAGAAGAAGCGGCCATATCAATACGGTCGATGACTATTCAAAAATGGGAAAGAAATTATGAAACAAGTGTTAGACGAGCATATTTGATTGAATTATTAAAAACACACGATCTTCTTGATGAATTTATGACTCGTTATTGGCCCATTGGATTTGAAAATGAAGGGAAAAAACAGTTAGAGTTTTTATACAAATTAAAACTAGATTACGAGCAGTTTCTAGACAAGACAGAAGATCTAGCAGATGAAGAGCAAATTGAATCTGAAGAAAATTTAACCTTTGCATTAGAAAATCATTTGCGAGATTTTCTTGCCAAAAACCTAGATAAAATTGAGCCTGGATTACGGCTCTACGAGCTAGATGGAATAAATGGTGTAGAGTTTAGAATAGACTCCGGTAGAATAGATTTATTAGCTGTGGATAAAAATAATAGCCCTGTAATTATCGAACTGAAACGAGATTATGGAAAAGAAAAGGTTTTAGGACAAATCCTTTATTACATGGCGTGGGTAGATAAAAATTTGGGTTTAGGCCCATCACGAGGGATAATAATTTCAAATGAAATTAGTAATGAATTGAAAATTGCAATACAACGAGCTCCAGGTGTTGAATTAGCAGTATATAAATTACAATTCTCTGTTGAGAGGGCTTGACTTTACTATAACTTAAAACTGGGCGGCACTTTGGGCTGTCATTTTAGTCGAGGTTATCCCGTAGAAAATTTTTATGCGAAATTCACCTGTATAGCTAATTACTTAATACGATTTTTGTCCCAAATCATGCAATCCAATAAAAAGCCGCCAGTTAAGGCGGCTTTTAAAGGTTTAGTGCGCTAGCAATTAAACCAGATACACATTTAAGCTACAGGCACCGTGGGCGCCGACGACGAGGGCTTGCTCGATATCGGCGGTTTTTGAGGGGCCCGCGATAAATACACCAAACTCACCGGCATCTAAGGTAATGTCCTTGGCGGCTTGATGCATGTTCGGCACAATCTTAGTGCTAGGTAGCGCTAATATGAGGTTTTCACAGATAAAAGGCGTGACCCTGTGGCCGAGGTTTTTGTTGTTGACCCAAATGGCACCATTTTCGGCAACGCCAACATCCCCTGGAATGACCGCATAATCGATATCCCTAAGCTCGTGTGCCGTTGGTGGCACATCACGGTTTGCCGTGATGCCTTCAACGAGGGAGATAACCTGCAAGCCTTGGGCGACAAGCTCATCCACTTTGGCTTGCAGTGCCGTGAGTCCGCCTTCGCGGTGCAGTGTGCCGGCCACGGTTTTAAGATTGGTTTCAAACTGACCAACCAGATCTTCCACCCGCGGGGCGACATCGATGCTTGGCATAGGATGGTTTGTTAAAGCCGACAGTTTGAGCGCATTGAGAATTTCGTGCTTACTAGACATCTTATAGGCTCCTGTGTTTCTTAAACCAAGCTTCGAAGCTGGAGTTGGGGGCGACGGGCAGTTCACGGTATTTACCCCAAGCGCCGCTAAATGGCTTGAGCAGACTGCCCGGCAGAATGCGCAGTGCGGTACGGGCCGCGCCCATTGAGCAATTGAGCATGGTCGGGCTTGCCATAAATTTACCCACTAAAGGCATATAACTGTTTTTGCCGTAAGGGAGTTTTCCGGCTTCGGCCTTTAGGCGTCTGTGGTGGAAAATTATCTTATCGAGCGGTACTTTAGTCGGGCAAACATAGGTACAGCTACCACACAAGGTACAAGCCCAAGCGATGGAGTTAGTGTCATCGCTCTTGGCACCCACGGCAATCCCAATCGGGCCTGGGATGGTGTAGTTGTAGCTGTAACCACCGGAGCGGCGATACACAGGACAAGTATTTAGACAGCCACCGCAGCGAATACATTTTAGAGATTCGGCAAGGATTTTATCCTTGAGCATCTCAGTGCGGCCGTTATCGACGATGATCACGTGCATCTCACCATCGACCTGTGGTCCACGGTAGAAAGCGCTATAGGTGGTGACGGGCTGACCAGTCGCGTTACGGGCGAGGGTGCGCAGTAACACGGCGGCGCTGTCGATATCGGGGACAATTTTGTCGATACCCATTGAATGCAACTGCAACTTGGGTAAGTTTGCCCCCATGTCGGCGTTACCTTCGTTAGTACAAACAACCACGGCGCCCTTGTCGGCAATCGCCATGTTTACCCCTGTCATGGCGGCATCGGCGCTGAGGAATTGCTCACGCAGGTGGGCACGGGCGGCGCGGGTCAAATAGAGTGGATCGGACTCGCCCGCTTTAGTGCCTAATTTGTCATGGAACAGATCGCCCACTTCTTCTTTCTTCATGTGGATGGCGGGCACCACAATGTGCGAAGGCGGCATTTTTGCGAGCTGAATAATACGCTCGCCCAAGTCGGTGTCGATAACTTCAATCCCGTGTTGCTCTAAGTAAGGATTGAGGTGACATTCCTCGGTCAGCATGGATTTTGACTTAACTAACTTCTTCACCTGATGGCTGGCTAAGATGCCGTGTACGATACGGTTGTGCTCTGCGCCATCTTTTGCCCAGTGGACTTTGATACCGTTTGCTAGGCAATTTTGCTCAAAGGTTTCAAGATATTGCGCAAGATTAGTTAAGGTATGCAGTTTGATTTCGGAGCCTAACTGACGCAGTTGTTCCCACTCGGGTAAGCTGCCTGCGGCGCGGTCACGTTTTTCCCGCAGCACCCAAAGGGCCTTAGAGTGCCAGTCAACACGGGTTTCATCACGGCAGAAAATATCGGCCTTGTGGGCGTGAACCTGTGAACCCGTTGTCTCGTGATTATGTTGATATGCCATAGTGGGTCTCCTAGAGCGCGGCGTTAAGTACTTGCGCTATGTGGCGAATTTCAATTGGCAATTGTTGTCTGCGGATCATGCCATCGAGGTGTAATAGGCATGAAGGGTCGAAGCCAACCACATATTGCGCGCCTGTTGCCGCGTGGGCTTGAGCCTTGTCTTTACCCATCTTGGCCGATACTGCGCCTTCGTCGACGGCAAAAGTCCCACCAAAGCCACAGCATTCGTCGCGACGGTCTGGATAGACAATGTCGATTCCGGCGATGTTGGCGAGTACGGCTTCTACTTTGTTGAATCGTGGGCCCATTTGCTCACTTGGTGTGGCAAGGCTCAACATGCGAATACCGTGACAGCTTAGTTGCAGGCTGATCTTATGGGAAAACGGCTTGTTGAAGGCAGGGATCGGGGCGACATCGTGGAGGAACTCGGTCAGCTCATAGAGTTTGTCGATAACGGCTTGGGCTTCTGGGCTATTGTCAAACTCGTGGAAGTTTTCTTTGGCGGCCACTAAACAAGACGCGGCAGGGCAAACAATGGCATCACATTCCACACCCTTGAAAGCATTGAGTAATTTCAAGGTAGTACTGCGTGCTGCATCGAAGCAACCCGAGTTGGTCATAGGTTGGCCACAGCATGTTTGGCCTGCGGGTAGAATCACTTGGTGTCCGAGTTTTTCCAGTAATTCCAGGGTGGCAATCGCCACGCCTGGCATCATTTGGTTAACGAGACACGGGATGAAAAGAGCGATTTTCATTGTGTTTTTCTCTTTCTTGTTAGTGAACGACATTGCCTTGCACTGTGACCCCAAAGTCCACACAAATGCTAAGGTAGTTGATCAAATATAGGCTTATCTTAAGTAAATAAGTAGCGCTAATTTAGTAAATGATCTTGTTGATTTTTGCAAAAATGAGAATATTTTAATGTGTTGATTTTAATCTGTTAAATATGATTTTTGTTTTGTGATTTACCTCGCTGGTTAATAGTGTTTAACGATAAATGAGAATAGTTTTCTTCTGATAAAAAAACGGGGCCATTTCTAGCCCCGTTGAGTACTTTTTAGCGGCTGCACTCTTCGAGCAGATACGCTAAGTGGCGGTAGGAAATGCCACTGTGCTGCGTTAAGCCGACCTCACACATACGGTTGGCGTAATAGCCTTCCTTGATCTCGACAGGAATGAGCTTTTTGATATTACGCAGGGCGCTGGCGTTGATTTCTGGCTTATACAGGCCTTTTTCACCGGCATAACCACAGCAGTCAATGCCCGCAGGTTTGAGCACTTGGCTCGAACAAGCATCGGCAATGGCTTGCATCTTAGGCTCTAACTTCATCTTACGAGCGCTACAACCTAAGTGCAGAGCCACATTGACCTTTTTGTTGATGCTCAGCTTATCCAGCAGCTTGTCGTGCATAAACTCAACTAAGTCGGTGATTTGCACCTGAGGGTTACCCGTGAGGGTACGGTAGGTACAAGACAGGGCATCGACTAATACTGGGATTTTGCCGCCATTACTCATCTTGCTGACCACATCGATAAGCTCTTGGCGTTTGGCGTCGGCGTTTTTAAAGTCGCCTTTAGATTCCCACATTTGGCCGCAGCATAAATCGCGGGTCTTCTCTGGGGTAATAACGTTATAGCCCGCACGCTCGAGCAGGGTGACAACCACCTCTGGCAAGGTGCGATTATCGGGATCCTTAGGTGTTGGACCAAAGGTGCGGCCACCGCAGGCGGGGAAGTAAACCACAGTTTCTTGGCCCGCTTTGGCTGGTGATGGTTTAGGCAATTTGCCACCTTTGGGGAAGTCTGGATTCCAATAGGGCACTTCTTTGGAGAGTAAACGGCCAGTTTTCATCAGCGCGTTGGTGATACCATCGCCGGTGATTTTATGGATGACTCCCAATACGTCAAAGCCTGTGCTGATCACTTGGTTGACGGCGCCAAAGTGTTTGGCTTGGAAATCCAACACTTTTTGCTCAGTGGTGCTGATATAGGGTGTGCGTAGCTTACGGACTAACTGACCCATGCTGTTATCGACTGGGCAGGCAATAGTACAGAGCTGACAAGCCGCGCAGGTATCAATCACATCATACTTGGCATCGGCACGCATTTTATCGGCGGCGGCTTTATCGCCAGATTGCTCTAAGCGCTCGATTTCACGCAGGGTGGCGATCCGCTGACGTGGCGAGAAGTTCAGTGCCGAAGTCGGGCAGGTTTTTTCGCAGAAACCACACTCGATACACTTATCGACAAAATCATCGACAACAGGGCAAGGCTTGATGTTTTTCACGTGCACTGTGCTGTCGTCGTTTAAGATAACGCCGGGGTTGAGCAGGCCTTCTGGATCGAAGATATGCTTGATGCGTTTCATGAGGGTGTAAGCATCTGCGCCCCATTCCATTTCAACGAAAGGTGCAACGGCGCGGCCAGTGCCGTGCTCGGCCTTCATCGAACCATCGTATTTATGGATCACCATCTCGGCCACATCTTGCATAAAGCCTTGGAAGCGCTCGATGTCGGCTTGGGAGGCGAAGGTCGGGGTGATAATAAAGTGGAAGTTACCCGCCAGCGCATGGCCGTAAATCACGCCTTCGGGATAGCCGTGCTTATGGAATAGCTCGGTTAAATCGGCGGCGGCCGCGGCTAAATGTTCGACGTTAAAGGCCACGTCTTCGATGATGACTGAGCTGCCTTTTGGTCGCTCACCACCAATAATCGGGAACAGACCAGAGCGCATTGCCCAGTATTTGCTGTACACATTGGCGTCGCTACTGAAGCTAATTGGACGCTCGGTTTTGATGTGCGCGAGTTTGGCAATCACATCTTGGGTATAGCTTTCTAAGGTTTGGGCATCGTTAGCGCGGGACTCAATCAATAGAATTGCCGCGCCTTCTGGCAGTTCATTGAGCCAATCTGGCATGCCTTTTTTACCGGTGACGGCCTTGATGGATGCCCAGTCGAGTAATTCGGCGGCGGCAACGCTATCGCCAATAATCGGTGGAATGGCACTTGCCGCATCCACCATATTGAAAAATACCGCCATAGCCGAGGCTTTAAATTTGGCTTCATCGACCGTGTGGTAAGTGACTTCTTCGACAAAGGCTAAGGTGCCCTCGGCGCCAACGATCAAGTGGTTAATCAGATCGAACGGGTCTTCAAAATCCACTAGAGCATTGATGCTATAACCCGTAGTGTTTTTGATGGAGTATTTTTTGCGAATACGCTGCGCGAGCACGTCATTGCTGCGGGTTAATTTAGCCAGTGAGGCCAGTGAGTCGAGCAACTCGCCGTGGCTTTGGGTAAAGGCGGCCTTAGACTTATCGCAACCTGTGTTGAGCTCGGTACCATCGGCAAACAGCAGTTTAGCCGAGGCGATGGTCTGGTAACTGTTTTGCGCCGTACCACAGCACATACCCGAGGCGTTGTTAGACACAATACCGCCGACCATGGCCGAGGCAAGGGTCGCCGGATCGGGGCCTATTTTCTTATTGAGAGGCTTGAGCGCCGCGTTGGCATCGGCACCAATCACCGCCGCGCCTAAGGTGATCTTATTGCTGTCGGAACTGATTTCAATGGTTCTAAAACCGTCGTGGCCCAAGATCAATAAAATCCCTTCGCCAATGGCTTGGCCCGATAGACTGGTACCCGCCGCACGGAAGGTTACTGGCACTTTATGGGCACGGGCGATGGCTAAGGTCTGCTTGGCCTGTTCGAGGTTATCCGCGTGAACCACAATTTCAGGCACGATACGGAAATAACTGGCGTCAGTAGACCACGCAAAGCGGCGCACAGGGTCATTTGAGACGGCTGACTCACCGAGTTGTTGAATAAGCTCTTTATAAACAGCGTCATAATTAATAGACATAAGTTACTCTCTCAACGCTAAAAATGACTAAGGCCGCCAAGCGGCCTTAGGTTTAGATTGGCTTAGAAGCCACCCCAAAGAGTTGCGATGGTGCCTGCAAGTAGCGCATAACCAATCGCCACAGGCATAGTTTTACGAATAATTTCTGATTCTCTGCCCGCCATACCTACAACGGTCGCGGCGGCTACGACGTTCATCACACACATCATGTTACCGGCGTTTGCACCGATACCTTGTAGTGCTAACACCAGTGTATGGTTCATGCCAATGTTGTCGGCCACACTGTATTGTAGGCTGGAGAACATCATGTTGGAGAAGGTCGCCGAGCCTGAAAGGAAGGCGCCGAAGATCCCCACAATCGGTGCCATCCATGCCCACACAGCTCCCATAGATTGGCCTAACATATCGGCTAAGGCGACTGGCATAGACGCAAGACCTGCACCATTAACGCCTGAGTTTAAGAAGATTTTCACCATAGGCACGGATGCGCCTAATGAGATGATAGTCGGTAACATCGACTTGCATGACACGCCGATAGATTGCTTAATCGCTGGGCTTTTCATCTTGAACAGGAAGAAACCTAAGATACACACGGCCACGAAGAAGGCGCCTGGTGCGTACAGGGTCGCAAAGCTGGCTTTTAGCTCAGTGCCCATTAGGCCTGTCCAGCTGATGTTGAAACTGGATAACCAGGCTTTGAGTGGCGCAACCGTACGTGATAACACTAATAGCGCTGCCATGATGATATAAGGTGTCCAAGCGGCGATTTGGGAGAACTTAGCGGTAGTCTCAATTTTCGCGCCTTCTTGGCTATCATTTTCAGCAAAGTCATTCCAAGGCGTTTTTGGCAGTAAGTATCCTTTACGAGCAACGGGGATAACTAAGGCCATACCCACCAATGAACCGATAACAGATGGGAATTCAGGACCTGCAAGGTAGTTGATAATCCAAGCGGGAACGGTAAAGGCAAGACCCGCGAAAATCGCAAACTTCCAAATCGCTAAACCTTCTTTAAATGACTTATTACGGCCAAAGAATCCTGTCAGTATGGTCACCATGACTAGCGGGATTAAGGTACCTGTGATTAAGTCGATAGTGATCATATGCATTACGATAAAGCGAGCATAGCCAACGTAGCTTCCGCCATGGGCTGCAAACTGCTCAGCCGCCAAGCTTACACCACCTTGGGTTAAACCTTGCTCCATACCAAATAGCACGGGTAAACCAATCGCACCGAAGGATACGCAGGCCGAGTCGGCAATCAGCGCCACAACGGCGGCGGCAACGGGCGGAACCCCCAGCAATACCAGCAGCGGCGCACCAATCGCGGCTGGCGTTCCAAAGCCCGCACTACCTTCAATAAAGGCACCGAATAACCAACAGATAATAATCACTTGCACACGGGCATCGGCACTGATGTTAGTGAAACCCGCGCGGATGGTATCCATGGCCCCTGAGTATTTCAGGGTGTTGAGCAGGAATACCGCGCCGAAGATGATGGTTAAGGGGGTGATGGCTGACAGCAGTCCTTCGAGAACCGATGCGGCTAACAGCGTGGTATCCATTTGCCAAATAAACACGGCGGCAAGCGCTGTGATTACCATGGAGATGGGCATAGCTTTGGACGCTGGCATTCTGAGTAATACGAGAAAGATCATTACACTGATTACTGGCGTCAAGCTGGCGAGGAGTTGAAGTATTGTCATGCTTGCCTCTACATAAAGTGGTCTGTCTTATTATTTATATTTGGATCTTGCTAGTGTTTTCCTGTTTAACCCTCGGCGGATAAATCAGCAGTTTCAACTGCCAATGCCAAGAGTCACAACATTCTGTGGTGTGTACTAGACGCTATTCGGGGCTTAACTAATATGATCTAGATCATTTTGACTGCTGTATAAAATGCTAATTTACAGTGCTGCGGGAGGCTTCTCTCATAGGATTTTCCTAACTGTGATCCATGTCACTCGAAGGTGGTTTTTTATATTTCGATAATGGGATGATTCACTGATTTCTATTCCTTAAGGTTATAAAAATCGAGATATCCGCTAAATTAGCTATCAGTATTGCAATTAACTGATCCATTTATTTCATTAATGAGTACTTAATGGATTTTTAAGACAATATTAAGATGTGACTCATCTCTCATTTTTATGTGGCGGTAAAAATCACTCCGCTAAACTGAATTGAGTAAGATAATGAATTAATAGATTTTTATTGAGTTTTGCACCGCAGGAAATATTGAGAGCAAGATCAAATTTTAGTGATGACTAAATTTCGCGTGATGAATATCACTTAATGAATTTTGTTTTAATCTGAAATTTAATAACGGTTAATAAAGCTGTTTACAGCCGCGCAGCCGCAACACAGCATTCTGTTAACAGCTGGTGTGGAGATAAACTTGAGTGACTAATGATGGCGAGCCGTTGCGGCCATTATGCCTCGCCTAATGTGGGCTTAAAACAGCTTACTGCCCCAGCCGAGCTTACTGCGTAACACATGGAAGTAATTATGGCCTTTAGGGTGGATAAGCCTGAGCTGCTCAGAGCTGCGGCGCACTATGATTTCATCGCCGGGTAAGACGGCTAAATGCACGTGGCCATCACAACTTACTTCAAGATTTTCGCCATTTTCAGGGGAGACGACCATCTTAATGGTGCTGCAGGCATCGACCACTATGGGGCGACACGACAGTGTATGCGGGAACATAGGCACTAAGATTAATGCCTGTAAATTGGGGGTCAGAATGGCGCCACCTGCCGACAGGGCATAGGCGGTCGATCCCGTCGGGGTTGACACTATCATGCCGTCGGCGCGTTGGCTGTACATGAATTGGTTGTCTATATAGACTTCAAATTCAATCATATGGGCAATTTTACCCGGATGGAGTACCGCTTCATTAACGGCGGTATTGCTCGCTTTTAACATGCCATGGCGATAGACCTCGGCCTCGAGTAAAAAGCGGTGTTCGGTATCAAATTCCCCATCGAGCACTTTGGCGAGGGCTTCTTCAAAGGCATCGGGCGGTAAATCCGTTAAAAAGCCGAGATTGCCACGGTTTACCCCAATAACGCCTACATCGAAGCGCGCTAGCACTCTGGCTGCACCGAGCATATTGCCATCACCACCCACGACTATGGCTAAATCGCAGCGTGCGCCAATCTCTAACAAATCGACCGCGACGATATTTGTCCCTAACTCGCTGGCAACACGCTCTTCCACGAGGACTTCATACCCTTGCACCGTCAGCCAGTGGTGCAGACGTTTGAGGGTTTGATTTGTCCCTGGGTGGTGTGGCTTGCCAATCAGGCCAATAGTGTGGAACTTTGTGGTCATATTTATGCTAGATCTGGCCTTAGGCCTTGAAACGTCAAAATTGATCCCCATAATATGCCCAGAGTATTTAGAAACAAAGCATTTTTAGCTGGAGTGAAAATGAGCAACGAGTCGATTAAAGCAGAACAGGATCTGATCCAAGAGGGTGTAGAGTCTGAAGTTTCTACCGAAGAAGCGAGTCTGATTGACGAGCTTACCCAAGCCAATTTCCGTATTGAAGAGCTGGAACAGTTACTCGCTGACGCTTTGGCGAAAGTTGAAGAGCAAAAAGATTCAGTTATCCGTGCTGCTGCCGAAGTAGACAACATTCGTCGCCGTGCGGCGATGGATGTGGAAAAGGCTAACAAATTTGCATTGGAAAAATTCGCCAACGAATTACTGCCAGTGTTAGACAATATGGAACGTGCACTGCAAGGTACTAATCCGCAGGATGAAACCACCAAAGCATTGTTCGAAGGTGTTGAGCTCACGCAAAAGAGCTTCTTAGCCGCCGTGGCTAAGTTTGGGGTAAAACCTATCGATCCACAGGGTCAAGCCTTCAACCCAGACCAACATCAAGCCATTGGTATGCAGCCAAGTGCTGAGTATCCAGCCAATACTGTGATGTTAGTGATGCAAAAGGGTTATGAGCTAAACAGCCGTTTACTGCGTCCTGCCATGGTGATGGTGTCACAGGGCGGCCCTAGCCAAGAAATCAACATTGAAGCCTAAGCTAACGCTTAGCGCTAACTAATAAAAAGGACTGCCGATGCAGTCCTTTTTATTTGTCTGTTGTTTTTCTATTTACTGTTAATCGTGGTTTATCACGTTTGCAGTATTACTGGGAGCTAAGCTCCCATCAATATTCAATCGGCAAGAAAAGCATTAATTTGCGCTAACATACCTTCGGCATCGAGTTGTAAATCATGGGTCACTTCTTCTGGAGAGCCATGTTTAATAAACTCATCGGGTAGGCCGATTTGCTGCACAGGTTTGGGCATTTTAAGCTTTTGCAGTAGCTCTAATACACCAGAGCCTGCGCCGCCCATAATGGCGTTTTCTTCCACTGTGACAAGCACATCGTGGGTTTGCGCCATCTCTTTAACCAAATCCACATCCAACGGCTTCACAAAACGCATATCGACGACGGTGGCGTCTAAGCTTTCTGCGGCGGTTAAGGCGGCGGCTAAGGTGGTACCAAAGTTCAGCATGGCGATACGTTTGCCTAAACGCTTAATCACGCCTTTACCGATCGGCAATGCCGTCATGGCTTCGACCTGAGTAGCGCCGGTGGCGCTGCCCCTTGGATAACGCACCGCACTCGGGCCTGCATCATAGCAATAACCGGTATAGAGCATTTGGCGACATTCATTTTCATCCGATGGCGCCATGATCACCATATTCGGGATGCAGCGCATAAAGCTTAAATCGAATGCCCCTTGGTGAGTTGGGCCGTCGGCACCGACGATACCGCCACGGTCAATGGCGAACAATACAGGTAAACGCTGTAGTGCCACATCGTGGATCAGTTGATCATAACCCCGTTGCAGGAAGGTTGAATAAATGGCGACCACGGGCTTAAAGCCTTCACAGGCAAATCCGGCACCTAAAGTCACCGCATGTTGCTCGGCAATGGCGGCATCGAAATATTGTTTCGGGAAGCGCTGTGAAAACTCCACCATGCCTGAACCTTCACGCATGGCAGGGGTAATACCTAAGACTTTTTCGTCCTGCTCGGCAATATCACATAACCATTTGCCAAACACTTGGGAGAAGGTCGGCAGGCCCGGCTTAGTGGCTGGCTTCTTAAACTGTGACGGGTCAAATTTAGGTACCGCGTGCCAACCGATGGGATCTTTCTCGGCTGGTTCATAACCACGACCTTTTTTAGTCATGATGTGCAGTACTTGTGGGCCCTTTAGAGAGCGCATATTGCGCAGGGTTTCCACTAGGGCATCGACATCGTGGCCATCGATGGGGCCGATATAGTTAAAGCCTAACTCTTCAAACAGAGTGCCAGGTACGACCATACCCTTAAGGTGTTCTTCGGTGCGCTTGGCCATCTCTTTGATAACCGGCATGCCCTTGAGCACTTTCTTGCTGCTTTCACGAATCGTGGTGTAGAGGCGGCCTGACATCAGTTGCGCTAAGTGATTGTTGAGCGCGCCGACGTTTTCTGAAATCGACATTTCGTTATCGTTCAGCACCATCAGCATATCGTTGTGCAAATCACCCGCGTGATTCATGGCCTCGAACACCATACCGCCCGTCATGGCACCATCGCCAATGACGGCAACCACTTTGCGTCCTGCCTGTTCTTTTTCGGCGGCAACGGCCATGGCTAATGCGGCACTGATGGATGTGCCGGAGTGTCCGACGCTAAAGGTGTCGTATTCACTTTCTTCCCGCCAAGGGAAAGGGTGTAAACCGTTCTTTTGCCTAATGGTGTGCATTCTGTCGCGGCGACCGGTGAGGATTTTATGGGGGTAGGCTTGGTGGCCAACGTCCCAAATCAAACGATCAAACGGGGTGTTATAGACATAATGCAGGGCAACAGTCAGTTCGACTGTGCCGAGTCCAGAGGCAAAATGTCCGCTGGACATGCCAACGGACTTAAGAAGAAACTCCCGCAACTCATCGGCCAATTGAGGTAACAGGGCCTGAGGAAGCTGGCGGAGTTCATTAGGAGTGTTGGCCTGAGCCAACACGGGAAACTGTGAAATGTCCAAACTCATAGCGAGATACTTCGTCTCTTATTATATTCTTCGCTCAATGATATAGCGGGCGAAGTCTGCGATTAACTGGCTATTGTATGGCAATTTAGCCAGCGCTGATAGTGCCTCTTGGATCAGTTGCGCGGCGGTATCTTTGGCGCCTTGCAGTCCAAGTAGTTGCGGAAAAGTACTCTTATTGGACTCGGCGTCTGAGCCTTGGGGTTTGCCGAGTTCTTCCGTGGTGGCAATGATGTCCAGAATATCGTCTTGCACTTGGAAGGCAAGTCCTACCGCATGGGCAAATTCCATCATAGTCTGATATTCATCTTTTGGCGCATTAGCGGCAATCAAGCCTAACTCAACGGCGCAGCTGATAAGGGCGCCCGTTTTCATATTGTGGAGTTGAGTTAGGGCCTTAAGGTCGATGAGCTTATCGGTTGAGGCTAAGTCAATCGCTTGGCCGCCACACATACCACGGTAGCCCGAGGCTTTCGCCAGCGCTCTCACCATAGCGATATGCTGCTCGCTGCTGATCCCTGGTACTGCTTCGGTAACAATTTCAAAGGCTAAGGTTTGCAGAGCATCCCCAGCAAGGATGGCGGTCGCTTCATCGAAGGCGATATGCACTGTGGGCTGACCACGACGAAGGTCGTCATCGTCCATGGCGGGTAAATCGTCATGAATTAACGAATAAGCATGAATACACTCAATGGCCGCGGCGCAGGCGTCGAGTTTTTCAAGCGACACGCCAAACATTTGCCCAACACTGTAAACCAAGAAGGGACGAATACGCTTACCGCCTAACAGCGCGCCGTGGGTCATGGCGGCCTTTAATTGCGGCGCTGTGTCTTCGAGTGTGCTGAAACGTTGTTTTAATTGGTCATCAACCCGTAGTTGATATTCTTTTATTGCATTGACTAACACGCTTATTCGCCCTCAACGGCATAGGGAGAGAGGGGCGCATTTTCATCCTGCTTGAGTAAAATGGCCACTTTTTGCTGAGCTTGCTCGAGTTTTGCTTGGCTGTTACGCACCAGATTGATGCCACGTTCAAATTGTTTTAACGCATCATCCAGAGAGACATCGCCCTGTTCTAATTCGGCAACGATGCGCTCGAGTTCACCAAGGGATTCTTCAAAACTGAGATTTTCGGGTTTCTTCGCCACGTTAATAATTCCTTTGAAAGAGCGGACACAAGGTATATCAGGGCGACTCAAGGGTCAAATTCAGTCGACGGATATTTGCTCAATAGCACGCTTTGTTGCTGAATTTTTTTCAGAAAATAGAAATTGTCGCTAAACTTGCTTAGTGCTTGTCCGATAAATGACAATAATAGCATTATGCTTATAATCATCCTTTGACATCATAGAGTAAGGCTCAGGTTAAAACACAAAGTGTAATCCCTATGCGGATGACATTTTGTATTATTTTGCGAATAGAGTCAGTATCATGTCGTTTATACCGAATATTGAGGAGCCGTTGTGGATTTAGCTACAGTTATAGGACTAGTCGGGGGCTTTGGTTTTATCCTTTGGGCTATGATGACCAGCGGCGGCCTGGCAATCTTTATCGACGTCCCCTCAGTGTTTATCGTGTTCGGTGGTTCATTCTTCGTTGTAATGATGAAATTCAATCTCAAACAGTTTTTGGGGGCGGTAAAAATCGCCGTCAAAGCCTTTATGTTTAAGATTGATAAGCCTGAAGATCTTATCGAGCAATCCGTGACTATGGCGGACGCCGCCCGTAAAGGCGGATTCCTTGCCCTCGAAGAAGCGCAAATTTCCAACAGTTTTATGCAAAAAGCCGTCGATATGTTGGTCGATGGTCACGATGGTGAAGTGGTGCGCGCCGCACTTGAAAAAGACATTGCCCTTACAGAAGAGCGCCATCGCAACGGCATTGCGATTTTTAGGGCCTTTGGTGACGTTGGCCCTGCGATGGGGATGATTGGTACCTTAGTGGGCTTGGTGGCCATGTTATCCAACATGTCGGATCCTAAATCGATTGGTCCATCGATGGCGGTGGCCTTGTTAACGACGCTGTACGGCGCCGTGGTCGCCAACATGGTGTGTATTCCCATTGCCGATAAACTCACCCTACGCATGGGTGAAGAAATGCTTAACCGCAACCTGATTATGGATGCGGTATTAGCCATTCAAGATGGCCAAAACCCGCGGGTGATTGAAGGTTTCTTGAAGAATTATCTTGCTGAAAAACAGCGGAAAATCGATACAACGGACGGGGAGTAGCCCATGGCTAAGTGCAACTGTCCACCGCCCGGAGCGCCGCTCTGGTTGGCAACATTTGCCGATTTGATGTCCCTCTTGATGTGTTTCTTCGTGCTGCTGCTGTCATTCTCCGAAATGGACGTGATGAAGTTTAAGCAGATCGCAGGCTCGATGAAGTATGCCTTCGGGGTGCAAAACAAGGTCGAAGTCAAAGACATTCCTAAGGGGACGTCTGTGATCGCACTGGAGTTTCGCCCTGGCCGCCCCGATCCCACGCCGATTGAAATCATTAACCAACAAACCAACGAAATGACCGAGCCCGTATTGGATTATCAAGCGGGTGAAGACGATAGCGCGGGTGGTGTGCAGCAGCAAAATGGTTCGCAGCGGGGCGGTGAAGCCTCGGCGACGGCCCAAGAAACGGCGGATGCGGTGAAGGCCGAAGCCGCGGCGGCGCAGGATAAAATCAATCAGCAAGTGAAGAAAATGGCACAGGAACTCAATAATGAGATCACCGATGGGGCGATCGAAATTGAGTCACTTGGGCAGCAAATCATTATCCGTATCCGTGAGAAGGGCTCGTTTGCCTCAGGATCTGGCTTCCTGCAGCCTCGATTTAAACCCGTGGTGCGCTCGGTCGGTGAATTGCTAAAAGATGTGCCGGGGATCATCACGGTATCGGGTTACACTGATGATATGCAGATAAGTGATGAGCTCTATAGCTCGAACTGGGATCTCTCCAGTAAACGTGCTGTGGCGGTGGCCGATGTGCTGCTGCAAGTGAAGGGCTTCGATCCTAAGCGGATGAAAGTGGTCGGTATGGCGTCGAATAATCCAATCGTGCCCAATGACTCACCTGAAAACCGCGCACGAAATCGTCGAGTTGAGATCGCCATTGAACAGGGTAAAGCCAAAGAATCCGAAGAAATTCAAGTAGGTAAATAGCTTTTAAACCAAACCTGTGATTCGATAAAAACGCCGTGACTTGCTCACGGCTTTTTTATTGTCATCCCAAAACCACCGCCTCTGGCGGTGGTGATTGTCCCTTAAGGCTATAGCCTGAATAACGCCCATGTTAAAAGAGACCTTCTTATTCACCACAAGTAAGAGGAAACGAGAAACATGGGCGATTACAGAAGTTCATCACATGTTTACTGGCGTTGTAAATATCATATCGTTTGGACGCCTAAGTACAGATTCAAAATTCTAAAAGGTAACCTTGGTAAAGAGCCCTACAGGTCGATTTATATTCTATGCAATATGAAAAGTTGTGAGGTCTTAGAATTAAATGTCCAGATAGATCATGTGCATCTAGTCGTGATAATTCCCCCAAAGTTGTCAGTATCCACATTAATGGGGATATTGAAGGGTAGGAGCGCAATAAGGCTTTTTAACAAATTCCCTCATGTTCGCAAGAAGTTATGGGGAAATAGCTTTTGGGCGAGGGGTTATTTTGTTGATACGGTAGGCGTAAATGAGGAAATCATAAGACGCTATGTTCGCCATCAAGATAAGCAAGATCTAGAGCATGATGCTCAATTGTCGCTACAGATGAAGTAGGTGTAAGGAAATAGCCCCTTCCAGGGGCAAATCAAAGCCGCCTTCTAAGAAGGCGGATTCTTTACTTGTGATTTTTTGACTATAAGTTCAACTGTGCATAAGCGCACGCCACGAGCTGTCCGAGTGTGGAAACAGGTGCGCCAATCGCCGTGAGTTTGTTATAATCCGGCGATTATTCTTTTAACCAATTTTGCTGTTTACAAAATTGCCCGCGGAAATCCCATGAAGTTTATTGTAAAGCTGTACCCAGAAATCATGATGAAGAGCAAGCCCGTGCGCATGCGCTTCACCAAAATGCTTGAAACCAACATCCGTAACGTGCTCAAAAAAGTTGATGAAGATGCCAAAGTGCAACGTCAATGGGACCGTATTTGGGTAAAGGTGCCAAATGATAAACCTGAATTAGCTCAGGCCTTTGGTGAGCGTTTAGCCTGTATTCCTGGGATCGCCCATGTGGTGCAAGTGGATGAATACAGCTTTACCTCAGTCGACGATATCTACCAGCAAGTTTTACCCGTATATCGTGACCAAATTGCCGGTAAAACCTTCTGTGTGCGCGTCAAACGTACTGGCTCCCACGATTTTAACTCTATCGAAGTCGAGCGTTATGTCGGTGGTGGTTTAAACCAGTTTACCGATGCGATTGGCGTGCGTTTAAAGAACCCAGAAGTGACAGTTAACCTCGAAATCGAGGGCGATAAACTGTATATGGTGACCAAGCGTATCGAAGGCTTAGGCGGCTTCCCAATGGCGACACAGGAAGATGTGTTGTCGTTGATTTCGGGCGGTTTTGACTCAGGCGTGTCGAGCTACCAATTTATTAAGAAGGGCGCTCGTACCCATTACTGTTTCTTCAACCTCGGCGGCGCGCAGCATGAAATTGGCGTGAAACAAGTCGCTTACCATTTGTGGAAAACCTATGGTGAATCCCACAAGGTGAAGTTTGTGTCCGTGCCGTTCGAGCCTGTAGTGGCCGAGATTTTAGAGAAAATCGACAACGGTCAAATGGGCGTGGTGCTCAAGCGTATGATGATGCGCACCGCGGCGCGTATTGCCGAGCGTATGGGCATTCAGGCGATTGTCACAGGTGAGAGTTTAGGCCAAGTATCGAGCCAAACCTTAACCAACTTAAACGTGATTGACCGCTGCACAGATATGCTGATCCTGCGCCCGCTGATCGCCATGGACAAGCAGGACATCATCAACGAATGCCGCCGTATCGGCACCGAAGATTTTGCGAAATCTATGCCCGAATATTGCGGCGTGATTTCGCAAAAGCCAACCGTGAAGGCGGTACTGGCTAAGGTTGAGGCTGAGGAGACTAAATTCTCTGAGGACTTGATTGACCGTATCGTTGAGCAGGCCGTGGCCATTGATATCAGGGAGATAGCAGAACAAATGAATACGCGTATCACTGAAACTGAAACCGTTGTTGCTATCGACACCAATGAAGTGGTGATTGATATTCGCGCCCCAGAGGAAGAAGAGAACAAGCCGCTGGAGATTGAAGGCGTGGAAATCAAGCGGATCCCTTTCTTCAAATTAGCGACTCAGTTTGCCGATCTCGATAAGCAGAAGACTTACCTGTTGTACTGTGAGCGTGGTGTGATGAGTAAATTACAGGCGCTATACCTGATTGAGCAAGGTTATCACAATGTTAAGGTTTACCGCCCTTAAGCGATAGCCAGTAATGCACGTGCGAAGGCCAAACATCAATTTTGGCCTTAATGCGCATGAATTGGGGCCTTAATCCGCCAATAAGCAGGTAAACGAATACAAAAAAGCCGCATTGGAATGCGGCTTTTATTTTACTGTTTGTCCCGTCCTGAAATACGTTGACATAAAGAGGATTTCTTTATGACAACATTAATTAACTCAAGCCGTAAGCGCACACAACGAGATTACACCTTAGCCTTTAAATTAGGCGTTGTAGAGCGTGTTGAAAAAGGCGAAATGACGTACAAACAAGCCCAAGCCCATTTTGGTATTCAAGGCCGTTCAACGGTACTCGTCTGGCTTAGAAAACATGGTAGACTTGATTGGTCGAAACCTTTTCAGCATCCCCTTATGACTAAGTCAAAAGAAACACCTGCCGAAACGATCAAGCGCCTTGAACGTGAGTTAGCAGAAGAGAAACTGCGTAACCAAATCCTCAATGGCATGGTTGATATCATGGACAATGAATATGGAGCAGGCCTCAGAAAAAAGTACTTATCCGGTACGTCTGGCAAGCAAAAGGCAACGGAGAAATAAACCTCGCTGCCGCATGTCGTGCTGCGGGTATGTCGAGGCAAGGTATTTATCAGGCAGTTGCTCGAATGGAAAGTCGTAGAGCTGAGCTATCGGTTATCAAAGACTGGGTCCAGTACTGGCGTAAATATATGCCAAGGTTAGGGGCCCGTAAGCTCTACACGTTGATAAAATCCAAGCTGGTTGAGCACGATATTAAACTCGGGCGAGATGGGTTCTTTACCTATTTGAGAAGTGAAGGTTTACTGGTTAAACCGAAGAAAAGCTACACAAAAACCACGTTCAGCAAACACTGGATGAAGAAGCATCCTAATCTGCTGAAAGAGGAGGGACTGCACGATGCAGGGCATGTACTGGTCAGCGATATCACCTATCTTGAGTCAGACCAAGGTGTGCACTACCTGTCACTGATCACCGATGCCAGTTCTCGTAAAATAGTCGGTCATCACGTGAGTAAAGACATGAAAGCCGAGAGTGTGGTGAAAGCGTTAAAAATGGCCATCAAAGATAAGCGCTATATCGGCAACGCGGTGCATCACTCAGACAGAGGCTTACAGTACTGCTCAGCCGTTTATCAGAATGCGCTTCAGGCGAGCCAAATCCAGCCGTCAATGACGGATGGTTATGATTGCTACCAAAATGCATTAGCAGAAAGAGTAAATGGCATACTGAAGCAGGAGTTTTTACTGCACCGATGTAGGACATTTGCGGAGCTGAAGATACTTGTTAGAGAATCGATAGCAATATACAACAATATGAGACCGCATCTGAGTTTGAATATGGACTCCCCTAATCAGGTGCACAATAGAAAAGACCAGCTACTGGAGCTGGCCTAAAAACTGTCAACCTATCTTAGGACGAGACAGTTCAGCAGTGCAATTTATTCGGTCTTCACCACTTGCTGTGCCGGTAACACTTCATCGGCAAGCAATAAGGTAGGATCCTGCAGCGCTTCTTGATGCATTTTTTCCATCGTCGCAGTTAGTTCGGCATTGATGCTTGCCTGTAAATCACTGGTGTCGATGATAATTTCTGCATCAATAACATTTGCGCTGACATTGGCACTGAGTGCGCTGACTAACACTAATGCAAAAGCAGATTTTAAATTGAACATAGTCGCCTCCGGGCTGACAAAGTATTGCTGTCAGACATTCCCATCACCCGTTCGAGATTGTCCAACTCATGTGTTTCGTTGGCGCAAAATTTAATCAAAAACGCTGGCCTTTACAAACGATTAAATGTAACAATACGGATTAGAAAAACTAATTAAAAATTGAGATAGAGATCACTATGTCAAGACGCTTACCACCACTGAATGCGGTTAAAGCATTTGAGGCCGCCGCACGGCATTTGAGCTTTACTCGAGCGGCTGAAGAATTGTTTGTGACTCAGGCTGCGGTGAGTCACCAAATTAAGGCGCTGGAAGATTTTCTCGGATTAAAATTATTTCGCCGAAAGAATCGTTCGCTGCTGCTGACCGAAGAAGGTCAGAGCTATTTTCTCGATATTAAAGATATCTTCACTCAACTGGCGGATGCGACCGACAGGCTGCTCGCACGTAGCGCCATTGGTTCGTTGACCGTGAGTATGTCGCCCAGTTTTGCGATTCAGTGGCTGGTGCCGCGCCTGTCGAAGTTTAGTGAAAAAAATCCCGACATTGACGTACGAATTAAAGCGGTTGACACAGAGGCCAGCTCCTTAACCGACGATGTCGACGTCGCCATTTATTATGGTTTAGGCAATTGGCCGGGACTGCGCGCCGATAAACTCCGCAATGAAGTGCTGATCCCTGTATGTTCGCCCATGCTGTTAAACGGCCCTAAGCCGTTATCAAAGCCGGAAGATTTAAAATACCACACCCTGCTGCACGATATGAGCCGCCACGATTGGCAGGCTTGGTTTAGACAATGTGGCATTCACGATATCAACGTCAACCAAGGGCCGATTTTCAGTCATTCCTCCCTCGTTTTGCAGGCGGCGGCCCACGGCCAAGGTGTGGCCTTGGGTTATAGCGTACTCGCTCGCCCCGATATTAAGGCGGGGCGACTGGTGTGCCCATTCCAAGAAGTGTTAGTGAGTAAAGATGCTTATTACCTCGTCTGCCAACAGAATCATGCCGAGCTCGGTAAAGTGGTCGCGTTTCGTGAGTGGATGTTAGATATGTTTGCCGAGGAGTCACGCAGTGAGTTGTTGCCCGGATAATCCTTTGGTCAACGAGGATGTTGCTTCAAACGCCTATGTGTTAGAAGGCGAGCCATCAGAAACCTTGATTTTATTTGCCCACGGCGCGGGAGCGAATCGAGACTCCGACTTTATGTGCCAAATGGCCGCAGGTCTTGTCGCCAAGGGGTTTCAAGTGATGCGCTTTAACTTTCCCTACATGCAGGCCAATGCCGTGGATGGTAAAAAGCGCCCCCCTGACAGAGCGCCAAAGTTGCTTGCCCGTTTTAGCGAGATGCTCGATGTGGCGCACGCTCAGCCTATGGTTAAGCGTGTGGTCTTGATGGGCAAATCCATGGGCGGACGCATGGCGGCGTTACTGGCCTGCGATAGTGCGCAAGCGAGCCGTATCGACAGCGTCATTTGTTTAGGTTATCCCTTTATTCCGCTTAAGGGCGGTGAACCTAGGCTAGAACCCCTAAACGACTGTCAAGTGCCGGTGTTAGTCCTCCAAGGGGAGCGGGATAAGTTTGGCGGTAAGATGCAAATCCCTAGCTGGCCGCTTAAGCGCGATATTCAAATTGAATACTTAGCCGATGGGGATCATAGTTTTGTCCCAAGAAAGTCGTCAGGCACGACCGAAGCGGCTAACCTTGCATTGGCTGTTGATTTATCAGCAAAATTTATTGGCTAATGCTTATTCTTAATGTGGCCTAAAGCGCTCAGGCATGACTGCTAGAGCGCCGTCTGTCGTAAAGCCTATTGGTTTTTGGAGGTAAAAATGCGTAAAGGATTGTTGTTACTCGCCGCGGTAAGCGGATTTTTTGCGGTTGCGCTAGGCGCCTTTGGCGCCCATGGACTCAAGGCTGTCGCGCCGCCTGAGCTGATTGAGGTGTTTAATCTGGGGGTGCAATATCACTTCTATCATACCTTTGCGCTGATTGCCGTGGCCTTTGCCGGGCAGTGGTTAACCTCGCGTTTGCTGGACTGGGCGGCGTACCTGTTTATGGCGGGCATAGTGCTGTTTTCTGGCTCGCTTTACGGTTTGGCGCTGGTCGGTAGCAAATGGTTTGGCCCTATCACGCCGATGGGCGGTGGCTGTTTCCTCTTAGGTTGGTTATTGCTGGCCGCCGCCGTATGGCGCCATAAAGTGGTGGATGGTAACGAGTCATAATGCTCGTATGGCGTAGCCACTGCGCCATGGGGGCATCCTGCCAATCACACAAAAGCCCGATAGCAAATCGGGCTTTTGTGTATTGAAATTGCTATACTGGCGCCCAAATCGATAGTCGGCCATGTTTATGGCTTGGATTTCTTAAGGATCTCCATGAAAAACCTATTTTTATTTTGCCGTGCAGGCTATGAGAAAGAATGCGCAGCAGAAATCCAACAGCGAGCCGCCGAGCTCAATGTGGGTGGCTTTGTTAAGGCCAACAACAACGATGCCTACGTGGTATATCAATGTTTTGAAGAAGACGGCGGCGATACCTTAGTGAAGCAACTGCCGTTGGATTCACTGATTTTTGCCCGTCAGATGTTTGCCGCAAGCGAGCTGTTGGCGGATTTACCCGAGTCTGATCGTGTCAGCCCGATTGTGGCGGCGCTCAGTGACGTGAGTAAAGCGGGTGAGCTGAGGGTTGAAACTCCAGATACCAACGAAGCGAAAGAGCTGTCGGCATTTTGCCGTAAGTTTACCGTGCCTTTGCGCCAGCATTTGAAAAAATCCGGCAGTTTACTCGCGCAAGAAAATCCTAAGCGTCCGATTATCCACGTGTGTTTTATCGGCCCAGGTCGCGCCTACGCAGGTTATTCCTTCAGCAACAACAGTTCACCCTATTTTATGGGGATCCCGCGACTGAAAATGGCTGCCGATGCGCCGAGCCGCTCAAGCCTGAAACTCGATGAAGCGTTCGCGCAGTTTGTGCCTAAAGAAGAACAGGAAGAGCGGGTTCGCAGCGGCATGAATGCGGTGGACTTAGGCGCTTGCCCTGGCGGCTGGACCTATCAGTTAGTGCGTCGTGGCATGATGGTCTCCGCGGTCGATAATGGCCCAATGAACGAAAAGCTGATGGAGACCGGACAAGTGAAACATTTCCGCGAGGATGGTTTCCGCTTCGAGCCACAGCGCAAAAACATCTATTGGTTAGTGTGTGACATGGTTGAAAAACCTGCGCGCGTGGCTGAGTTGATTGAAGCTTGGGCCATCAATGGCTGGTTTAAAGAAGCGATTTTCAACCTCAAGCTGCCGATGAAGAGCCGTTATAAAGAAGTGATGGCGATTTTGAATACCATGCAGGAAATCCTCAAGGAAAACGGCATCAACGAATTCCAGTTGCAGTGTAAGCACTTATATCATGACCGTGATGAAGTGACGGTTCATCTGTGGATTAGACCTAGCCAGGCTTGGAACTAATCAGCGGTTTTTCACTGTTCTTTTCGTGACTGAAGCCCCAAGTGATGTTTGGGGCTTTTTATTTGGCTGTCCCGCTAAATGGCGGCCATAAAAAAACGCACTCAAGGTGCGTTTTTTTGTTTCGCGCAAAGCGATTATGACAGACGGTCAAGCACCGCTTGAGTGAAGTCTGTCGTGCCGTGGGTGCCGCCTAAATCGCGAGTCGTACGGTCGCCTTCTTCAATCACTGCCGATACGGCTTTACGGATCATGTCGGCTTTATCAGCCATGCCTAAGTATTCCAGCATTTGGATAGAGGCTAAGATCACTGAGGTTGGGTTCGCGAGGTTTTTACCTGCGATATCTGGCGCGCTGCCGTGAACCGCTTCGAAAATCGCTGCATCACGGCCAATGTTGGCGCCGGGTGCCATACCTAAACCACCGACTAAACCAGCACACAGATCCGACAGAATGTCACCAAACAGGTTGGTGGTCACGATAACGTCGAAGTTTTCTGGGTTCATCACTAGCTTCATGCAAGTCGCATCGACGATCATTTCTTCGGTTTTGATGTCTGGGTAGCGTTGGCTCACTTCACGGGCCACTTTCAGGAACAGACCTGAAGTTGACTTCATGATGTTTGCTTTGTGCACGATAGTGACTTTCTTACGGTTTTCTTTACGAGCTAGTTCGTAGGCGAATGTCGCGATTTGCTCAGCGCCTTGGCGAGTGACGATACTGGTCGCTTCTGCGGTGGTGCCGTCTTCAGACACTTTTTGACCGTGGCCTGAGTACATGCCTTCGGTGTTTTCACGCACTGTGATGATATCAATGTTTTCATAACGGGCTTGAGTGCCTTTGAAAGACAACACAGGACGCACGTTAGCGTACAGGCCGAATTTCTTACGTAATGTCACGTTGATAGAGGTGAAGCCTTCGCCTACAGGTGTCGTCAGCGGGCCTTTCAGGGTGATGCGGTTTTTTTCGATCAGTTCTAAAGTACGCTGCGGAAGTAGTTCGCCCTGCTTCTCGAGAGCAGTTAAGCCGGCATCGGCAAATTCATATTCAAAATCACAACCTGCTTTATCAAGAATTTTTAAGGCTGAATCAATAATACTTGGGCCAATTCCATCACCTGGAATTACGGTTATCGTTCTTTTTGACATGGAGAAGTCCTTCCACGGTTCGTCGTTACTGCAATTGTCCGACCCGGGATTAGCCGGGTAACATGACTATGAATTTGGTGTTTTTTCTCCCCATTATTTTAACCGTCTTTGGTCAAACTTCACAGGAAATAGTGAGCAATATCACGATTTTTTATCGGGTATAACTTGTAAAAATACTGGGTTATAACGATGATGGAGGACCAATGGTTAAAAAAGTCTACTTTAGTCTAACAACTACATAAAAGAGGAAGACATTGAAGTTATTACCTATCACATCGCTAGTGCTTTTATCCCTCGGAATACTGCCCAATGCCCATGCAGAAACCAGCACTAAACCGCTTACCCTGACCGACATTATGCATTTTGAGTCCCTCGAAAAACCCGTTATCGCTGACAATGGTCAAGTGCTCGCGGTGGAGGTGGCACCGGATCGTGGCGATAGCCATGGTTTGATTAAGAATCTACAAACAGGTAAAGCGTTTCAGATTGAAGGTGGCTCGGATCCTATCGTGAGTCACACAGGCCGTTATGTAGCGATGGCGGTTAAACCCAGTTTACTCACCGTTGAAACCAGCGATGCTAAAGCGAAGAAAAAGCTTAAGGCCGATATGGTGCTGCTCGACACTGAAACGGGCACGCAAACCAAATTTGAACGGGTAAAAGAATTTGTCTTTAGCGACGATGGCGCGCATTTAGCCATTTGGTTTGAAGCCGACGAAGAGGCCAAGAAAGACGCCAAAGAGAAGACCGAAGGCATTGATGATAAGCCCAAAGCCGAGAAGGTGAAGGTCGATAAGTTCGACCAAGGCCGTCGTTTGAGTTTAGTGAATTTGTCTTCACCATCGCAGCGGGTGGATCTGGAGCATGTGACCGCCTATCAGTTTGATAAAGATAGTCGCCGCTTGGCCGTTGCTGTCAATGATATCGAGGCGAAACAACATCAACTGCAACTGATTGATTTGAAAGACCACAAAAAATCAACGGCATTTGAATCTCAAACTCAGCAAATCGGTGCGGTTTCACTGTCGAAAAATGGTCGCTGGCTGGCCTTTACTCAAGGGGATGCGAGTGAATTACCCTATGGCCGCAGTTATCAGCTAAGCCTAGTCGATATCGCTTCTGGCAAAATTCGCCCTGTGCCAAACACCAAAGAGTGGACGTTAAACCGTTACGCCAGTTTAAACTTCTCCCTAGACAGTGAACGACTCTTCTTTGGCCGCGTGCCCGAGGTGAGCCAGCAGCTTAGCTTGAAGAAAATTGCTGAAGAAAAAGATCTTTACGACAAAGAGATAGTCACAGGCCTACGTGGGCTTAAGGTTTGGCATGGGGACGATCCACGGATTAAACCCCATGAGATCAAACAATATGATAAAGAGCAAAAGCGCACTTACTTAGCCGTGCTGCATTTAGGCTCAAATAATGTGGTGCAGCTTGGCGATAAAACGGTGCCGGATGTGACTCTGTCGCAGCATAAGCGTTATATGCTGGCAAGCTCTGACTTACCCTATCGCAAGATGATCACTTGGGCGGGTTTTTATCAAGATTATTACTTGGTGGATATCAACACGGGGCGCAAGTTGCCGCTGTTAACCCAACAACCAAGCGATGCTGAACCGAGCTTATCGGGCGACGGTAAATATGTGGCCTATTATCAGCAAGGTAATGTGTACTTATACGACATTGCCGAAGGGCGCCGTACTAATCTGACCAAGTCTTTAAAAGTGAGTTTTGCCGATGAAGACCATGATTATCCTTCCAATGCGCCGGGTTATGGTTTTGGCCCTTGGCTGAAGGATGATGCTGGTTTCCTCGTCTACGACAAATACGATGTGTGGCAGTTTAATACCGCATCGAAAAGCGGATTTGCCTTAACCGCAGGGCAGGGCCGCGCTCAAAAAATCCAATATCGTGTTGAAGGTTTAGTCGATAATCCCGATGAGCCAACCACACTGGCTTACAATGCCACTGTGCTGCTGCATGGTTACAGCGACAAGACTAAGGCCGATGGTTTTTATCAAGCGACCTTAGGCGAAGCGGGCGTTAAGACCTTGATGGAAGGCGAGTATAAGTTAACTGTGCTTGGTCGCAGTAAAGATGCCGATACCTTAGTGTTCTCTAAGGAGCGCTTCGATCTTTTCCCCGATTTATACACCGCAAGCTATCAAGCGCCACAAAATGCCGTGAAGCAAACCGATTTAGATAAGCAGCGCCAAGCCTTTAATTGGAGCCAAGCCGAATTAGTGCATTGGACCAATGGCGATGGCAAGCCGCTCGATGGCGTGTTGATTAAGCCGACGAACTATCAAGCGGGCGAGCGTTATCCTGTGCTGGTTTATTACTATCGCTTTATGACCGACAGACTGCATGCCTTCCCGCAAATGAAGGTCAACCACAGACCAAACTTTGCTTGGTATGTGAATAACGGTTATGCGGTATTCTTGCCGGATATTCGTTTCGATATCGGTTACCCCGGTGCCAGTTCGGTTCAAGCACTGACCTCGGGTGTGCAAAAGCTTATCGAGATGGGTGTTGCCGATGCTAACGCCATTGGTTTACAAGGACACTCTTGGAGCGGTTATCAAACGGCGTTTGCCATCACTCAAACCAAGATGTTTAAAGCCGCGGTAGCTGGTGCCCCAGTGGCCAACATGACCAGTGCCTACAGCGGTATTCGCCATGGCACAGGGCTTGCGCGCCAATTCCAATACGAAACCGGCCAAAGCCGTATAGGTGAAAGCCTCTTCGCTGCGCCGCAAAAGTATATTGAGAACTCGCCAGTCTTCTATGCCGATCGCATTCAAACGCCATTGATGATCATGTTTGGCGATAAAGACGATGCGGTGCCTTGGGAGCAAGGTGTTGAAATGTACTTAGCGATGCGCCGTGCGGGCAAAGATGTGGTGTTTTTACAATATGAAGATGAACCCCATCATCTGAAGAAATACCCTAATAAGCTCGATTACAGTATTCGGATGATGGAATACTTCGACCATTATCTTAAAGGTAAACCCGCACCAACTTGGTTAAGCCAAGGTGAAGCTTATGTCGAATATAAAGCCGATGATGAGTAACTCTCTGGTTTAGGTTTATCCATTAAAAATGCCACCGAAAGGTGGCGTTTTTTATGGCAATAAGGGCGCGAGCTAGCTCATTGAAATAGTCCTTTTGTACTCTTGGAATTACCATGGCTCACCTGTTTAGCATTAGCGTAGTCTGTAAGTTTTAAAGAAATACAAAGCATGCTTTGGGACAAGAAGAGCGTTAAATATTGGAAGACGAATATCATTGCTTGGTTATTGAATGCAGACCATATTTAAGGGCGAACCATGGTATTTGCTCAACGACACGCAGCGAGTCCATCCGTGGATGCTCGACCGCCCCGTCCATGGGGCGGACGGTCGTCTCGCTAATCACCATGGCTCACCTGTTTAGCATTAGCGTGGTCTGTATGTTTTAAAGAAATACGAAGCACGCTTTGGGACAAAAGCACGTTAGGGTAAAAATACTAACATCGTTATTTGATATTAGGAAAAGTAAGTTGATTCATCCATCAAAGCCTGTTGCTGTTAAATAAGTCTCTAAAATAATGCAATCTCACGTAATTTTTCACTTTTCTCGAATGTATTGCATGATTTTGAAAGCCGCTGGACAGGACTATTATTCAAATTACGAATATCAGAGTATTTTGAAATTGCTCTAACAAAAACAGGAAGATTATTACTATCTACTTCATCTGTTATTTGAACTCCATCGAAGTATTCTGGATTGTAAACACCTAATTTTCCTGTCCACATTTCTTGAAGATAGTTCAACCACTCAGGCTTAGTTGTATCTATAATAGAGAGCCGAGCTTTCGAGTTCAAATAGGTAGATATAGCACTATTTGGTATCCATCCAGATAGATAATCTTCAAAATATAATTTTTCGCCGATAGACTTTGATTTCGCTAAAGACACTATGTTAGCAGTAAAGTAATTCGAATTTTCCAAATACAAATTTGATGCTGAACAGCATGCATTCCCATCTGAGTGCAGAAGTAAATCATTATCAGCAAAGCCAAAAGTCATACCTTTAGCTCTAGCTTGAAATGCAATTTTTGCTAAGTTGAAAGCTCTATATTCAGCAGGAAGAGAGTATTCTCTCCCTTGTTTAGTGGCTCCTGATTTTTTATAAAAATCAATGGGGTTACCTCCTAATAGGTGGTTTAATTCTCTGCCAAACTTCTTGTTAGCATCTATAGGACACTTTAAATACTCAGCGGATATGTGTTTTACGTTTGATGAAGCTGCCAAATCCAAAATGTAATTGAAGAACTTTTCATGTCCAGGAATTATTGGCTGAAACCTAAAACAAACGGGAATGCCTTCACTACCAAGTGTCTTGGCTGATTTAGCTAAGTCTTCTATCGGTATACACCCACGATCAATCTTATCCCTTTGCTCAGGATTTACTATTGTAGTCGAAAATCTAACATAAATATTAGAACCAGAAATAACATCCATATATTCATCATGGGTTATATCGTCACTTTTTGTACTTATAATAACGGGGTAATTAAATTCTTTTAGAATTTTTAAATATTCTAAAGTGATTTTCTCTTTAGATTCTAGCTTAGTAAATGGGTCTGACATACCACCAAGCTGGAAGGGAACTCGGTGTTCTATTAACTCATCAAGAGCAGAATTGACTTTACCATTATATACCCGAGTCAACCTATCTAAAAGAGAGGATGGGTTACCAATTTGCAACTCTCCACGTCGACCATAACCTTGCCTTGTGGAAGCAAAACAATAGTCACAAGAATACTGGCATCGATTATAAGGATCTAAGCGAAGCGGGGTTGCGCAGAAACCCACTTGACTAGTTAGGCCCGCATAATATTTATATGATTTCATTTATGACATAACCCTGATATCCACTCCCATACGAACACTGCACCATTTAAGATGTGTTCAATTAAGACGAATAAGAAGAGCACTAAACTAAATATTAGTAGTACCTTTATAATAACGCGTACAGCATAATGACTCTCCGAGTATCTGCCAAAGAGTTCATAGAATACGTCCTTTTCCGATTCTTGATTGTCGGTGTTTGGAAGTATGGGCATTCCAAATTCATAAGACTCATCATCTACTTTAAATTGAAGTACGGTCTGTTTCTCTTTGACTATGGGAGAATCACATAAGTCTTTATCTATACTAGACTCCAACTTAGTTACGTACTTTTTAGCCTTAAGTCGTTCAACCAACTTGCTCTTTTGCTTTTCGTTTGCGGCTTTTAATAATCTATGAGTCTCCCACGTAAGCCATCTTGGGTGATTGTTGTATGAGCTGTACTCAGAAAAGCTACTGTATTTTTGAACAAACTTGGGACAATAAAACTTAAACAAACCCAAAGCAATCACAAAAGACAATGAAGAAAGCCAAAGTAATTGCCAATGAAATGGGAGGATTAGTTCAATTTTATGTTCAACCCCCATAAGAGTGATTGGTAATGGGTTTGGTAGTTGGTTTACAAGTCCAGCAATTACGGGGACTAACGAGAACCATACAACAAGATACCGAAGTATAATTAGTTGAAAAAAAGTTTGGTATTCTTCCCATCTATCGACTCTCATTCATTCCTCCTTTAATCCCAAGCCTACGCTTGTAACGCCTTGCCCAATATACTGAGAATATTTATTCTACCGTAAATCAGTATTAGACGGCACTCTTAAAGTAAATGAAGATGTGTTGGTTCTATCTTGTGTCTACACATCAATTTATTTCACTTAAAAATTAGTCTGTGAAACTTGTTAGTCCTTGGACGCTAACTCGCTTTGGGGCAAAAGCTTTTAGCCAGATGAACAGTTCAATGGTCGTAAAGATTGTCATTGTTGCAACTGTGACCGTTGGCGGCATGGATGCCGCCGTCGAGCCCTCAGGGATGAGTTTATGGCGTGTCGCAGGGGAAACAATGGCAATTCATCCTACACACCTGACGACAAACTTTTCTCGCTTTGGGGCAAAAAAGTTTTTAGCCAGATGAACAGTTCAATGGTTGTAAAGATTGTCATTGTTGCAACTGTGACTTTCTAAAACATCTAGGTTTTAGTAAGGCCTTCATGAAAGCTTCTTGTGAAATAACAAGGGGTCTCACAGGGGCAAATGACAATGCATCCTACACTCCTGATGATAAAGTCATCTTGCTTTCAAGCGGTTATAGAACATCAATGGCAATGAATTAATATTACATAGCCATTTTTGGAGATAGCTTAATAAGCTTTGGATATTTAGCTTAGGGATGATGGCGATATCAGAGCCAAATCAATTTTTGCTTGAGCTTTCAGCTTCTTTGGCGGTGCGGTTAACGATATCGGTGCCAGCTTCGAGATACTGTTTATAGGTATCATCACCCCATGCCACGAGTTTATCGTCTTTAAAAATCAGTGGTGTGCATTCTTCTTTGGTGGTCACGCCATCGGATTTTTCATGGTGAGTACGATAAAAGAGCACTTGTAGCTGTCCATCCTTAAGGGATTTGGCTTCCGTAAAATCGGCTTTGCCAAATAGGGTTTTGACGGCGGAAATATCCTGCCCTAGGGTTAACTCGTTTAATTTCTGGCTGTTATAAACTTGCCTGTCTTCCCAATCCATTTCATCAGGGGTGGGCTCATATACCAGCACCACAACAGCGACGAAGGCGACATACGCGGCAAATATACTACCAATAATGACCGAAGTTTTTGATTTCATTGAATCTAATTCCTTTGCATATCCAATGTACTATCTGGCAAGTCAATAAAATACGCCTTTGATGACCTAAGGTAAACGGCTTTATTGCAACTTAGTGTTAACAATAGGTGCTAATCGACCTGCGGCACATTGGTGGGGCCGTTGACCCTAAAATCCTTAAGGTTGATGTTTAAGGGTAAATCGATTTGTAATTGGGCTAATTTATAGCTGAGGCGAGCCATGTCTCGGCCTTCGGCGAGTTTCTTGGCTTGTTTAGCGCCAAGATTGGGCAGCGAAGAAAACAACGCCGCTAGGGTTCTGAAGGTTCGCAGTAATTCTGCCGCCGATTTGGGGCCTATGCCTGCGATGCCGGGGATTTTATTGCCGCTATCACCAGCCAGTGCCATTAAATCAAGAAATTGGCTGCGATCGACGCCCAATTTTTGCTCAAGTTCAGCGATGTTGAGGTACTGCTGATTAAAATGATCCCATTGGCTGATACGCGGGTGATTGAGTTGGCTAAAGCCTTTATCGGTCGACACGATAACGGCTTCACCTTGGGCTTTGGCGGTTTTCATCGCAAGGGTAGCGATAACATCATCGGCCTCGGCTGCGGCATAAATCGATTGGATTTGTACGCTTTTCAGGTGTTCCTGCAGTGCCGGTAAGCCCGCAGCCAGAGGCTCGGGCATAGGTTTGCGGCCCTTTTTATAATCGGGGTAAAGCTGTTTACGCCAGGAGATCTCATCACCATCCCAGACGATGGCGACATGGGTTGGGTGGTGAATGCGCAGCAGTTTAGTGCAGGCGACACTCACACGCTCCGTTAAACTGTCCATATCGTTCTCATCTGGGATCGCCGCATAAATCCGGCGAACTAAGTTGAGACCATCGATAATTAAAAACTTATTCATTGGCGGTTATTGTTTTACTTCACTATTTGATAGCAGGGAACATAAGCGCTTCCCGGCAGTTTCATCCTATGTTGGGCGACAAAAGCGCCCAGCAAATTGTCCATCAGCTCCATTAAATGTGGATCCCCTTTAATGTGGAAGGGGCCTAGTTGTTCAATCTGCTTGATGGTGTCTGATTTTACATTACCCGCCACGATACCCGAAAACGCTTTACGCAAATTGGCGGCCAGTTCGGCTTTATTGGCCTGATAATGTAAATCCAAGTTGGCCATCACCTCATGGCTAGGGATAAAGGGCAATTGGAACTCGGGTTCTATCTTAAGTCCCCATTGATATTGATAGGCATCGCCGGTGGCGCGGCGATGGGTTTTCACTTGCTCCATGCCTTGCTTCATCACCCGCGCGACTTCGGGGGGATTGTCTATGATGATTTGATATTTTTGCTGCGCCTGTGGCCCCAAGGTGGCGGCGATAAACTCGTCAATTTTAATAAAATAATCCGCGCTCTCACTGGGGCCTGTGAGCACCAGTGGGAAGGGGGTTTCCTGATTTTCTTTATTGAGCAAAATGCCCAAAATATACAGTAACTCTTCGGCGGTACCCGCACCGCCGGGGAAAATAATAATGCCGTGGCCTAGACGCACAAAGGCTTCGAGGCGTTTTTCGATATCGGGTAAAATCACCAGCTCGTTAACAATTTGGTTAGGCGGCTCGGCGGCAATAATACTGGGCTCAGTGAGACCAATATAACGGGCATTCTTAATCCGCTGTTTCGCATGACCAATTGCCGCGCCCTTCATCGGGCCTTCCATCGCGCCAGGGCCACAGCCAGTGCAAATATCGAGTTCTCTTAGGCCAAGCTGATAGCCCACCTCGCGGGTGTATTGATATTCGACGGCATTAATACTGTGACCACCCCAACAGACGACCACATTGGGGTCTTTCATCGGTGCGATGGCGCGGGCGTTACGCAAAATATCGAACACTACGTTAGTAATGTGGCTCGCGTTGGTGAGATTGATATGTTTAAGGGTGTCGTACTTGTCGCTGATATAAAGGATATCCCGCAGTACCGAAAACAAGTGTTCTTGGATCCCCGTGATAATTTGGCCGTCGACAAAGGCTTGCTCGGGGGGATTGATAAGCTCTAGTTTAACCCCACGTTCACGTTGCAACACATTGATATCGAAGCTTTGGTATTGCTCGAAAAGCGCTTTAGAGTTGTCGGTCTTGAGGCCTGCGGCGAGGACGGCGAGTGAGCAGTTACGATACAGTTGATATAGGGCGCTCTTGGCACTATTTTTGAGGCGATCAACTTCGAGTTGTGAAAGCTGATCCATGCTGCCCTTAGGGCTGACTTTTACTATCATTTATCACTCCTTCGTCTCGACAGGAGTGATAAGAGGCGACGTATAGGCGGACTTTGTTATACGTCAATCACAACCCTGTCTCTGCTTTCATGTTTTGCTTTGTAGAGTGCTGCATCGGCGCGCTCGAAGGTTTCATGTATGAGCTCGTTCCCCATAACCTGCGCAGCCCCTATAGATACTGTAACTGTAATTCGCTGATTTTTAAATTTAAATGGAATATTTTTTACTTTCTCACGGACTCTGTTTAAAAGTTGAGCAATATCGCCACCGTCAATATCGGGCAGGATGAGCACAAACTCTTCACCGCCGTAGCGGGCGACAAACTCGGTATCCCTTAGGGAGTTCTTTAATGCCATGGCGATGACCTGCAGGGTTTTATCGCCCGTGCTGTGGCCAAAGCTGTCATTGATACTCTTAAAGTGGTCGATATCGGCCACCGCAATCCACAGTGGGCTTTTATGGCGCTGATAATTGCGATACTCAAGTTCCATGCGCTCTTCGAGGGCGGCACGGTTAGGGAGCTGGGTTAAGCTGTCCAATAGATTGAGTTTTTGTTGCTCGAAGAGACGCTCTTTATAGGTGTTCGCCTCGTTGCTCAGCTCGTTAAGCTCTTTTCGCATGGTTTCCATCGACTTGCGCAGCAAGGCTTGTTCACGCTGCTCTAAGGCTTCTTTGCGGGCGAGGGCGGAGCGAATCGAGCTAAGCTGCTCGGTTAACTGGGCTTTTAGATCGACAATATCGTCGGTGTCGATAATGGCTTCACCCACATTATCGACGCGCGAATTGATTTCACGGTTGAGCTGGGTTTTTAGCTGAAAACTGCGCTGGTTGTGATTATAGGATTCACTCACCACTTCACGTACCGCGGCTAAAGCATCGTTTAGGGCGTATAAAAACTCTTGTGAGGCCGATTTTTCGCGGGCGATGTTATCGAGCAGCAGAGATAAAATGGTTTGATAAGCTTCGAGCAAGGTATCGATTTCAACTTCCGATGCCAGCAGCTCTTTAATCACCAGCACTTGGTCGCGTTGATCTTTACGAAACTCAATTTCCGAAATCATCTGTGCCAGTTCGTGGGCGAGTTGCCTGTGCTTAGGCAAGACATCGAGCTTTTCAGTTTCGTTGAACTGTTGCTGCAGGATGGTATCGTAGAAACCAATGATTTGTTTAACTTTAGGAATATATTCCCACACAGTGTGGAACGGTTTAGAGAGATCTTGCTTGAAGTAGTTAACTTCTTTTTTGAGTTTTTCTGGCGCCGAATTAACCCGTTGGATTTGGCGAATGACTTGAGCAAGCCCTGTGCGGCTTTCTTCCAGTTGCACCATTACGTGGTTGTACTGACCCTTTAACAGGCGTTCAACATCAACCAACTCCGGTAATGCTTCATCGACTCGCTCAAAGGTATTTAGATTGTGGCGAAGTTTGGCAAGTTTATTATCCAGTTCTAAATTCTGCCCTTTGCAGGCAAGACTTAAATGGCCAATAAATTGGAGTAGTGTTTGTAACTTAGCATTCCTGTCTTCGTTTACTTCATCGAGGGCCAATTTTGCCGAGTGAAGTTTTTGCTGAAGCAATGCCAGCTGTGTCACTGTCGCGTTGGAATCCTTCATCCGGAGTATTTTCCTAACTCTGTAGGGCTAACAAGCATGACGTCCTCTGTCCAGATTAGCGGTAAACTCATATGCTTCTAATGTTATAACAATGGCGGTAGAGTGCAAATTGCTTTCCCCATGCCACGATGATTAATTGTCGATATTGATCAAATATTTTCTAATAAATGTCGATCTTGGTTATTTTCCCAGCAGGGCCAAATGATGTCGTCTTTGGTTGCGCTGGTGTCGACCCTTATCAGGCCGCGTTCAATCCCTTTTTCAAGATGCAAAAATAGTGGATCGGCAAAGAGTGTCGGTGGCACAAAATCTAAGGCTCTAAGGCTCACATAATGGCTAGTGTCATTCGGCAAACTGCGCGCGCCTGCGAGTGCCATTTGCAGGGTTTCAAACAGTAATTTAGGGGCTATTTTGATTTCCGCTTTGGTCAATAGCGGTAAGCTAATCCAGCCTAAATTAAAATGATAGCCCATGCCTTTGGTATCCAGCTGTGCCCGCAGTGTTTGTAACACTCGCTGCGGTTCGTCTGCCTCGGTAAATCTTACGGCAAACAAGCCCTGACGGATCACATACACGGGCATCGACAATGCATTAGTGATATGGCCAGTTAATTGGCGTGTAATGGCATTGGCAAAATATTGGCCGTGATTCAGATCGGTACTGACATGCTCGCGAAATTCAATTAAGGCGAGGGCGGTTGTGGGCGCATTCGCTGTGCTTTGGGCGAGATCCTTTAATAGCGCTGCATATCCCTGATGGTGGGTAAAAGGTTCTTCGAGGCTTAACTGCTGCAACATGGCGTTTTGGCGTTTGTGCTTAAGGCGCTGATTGAGCAGTATGATGATCCCCACTAAGAGTACAGTCGCAATCAGGCCACTAAAGGCGAGCAATTTGTTAGTATTTTTAGTGGTTTCAACCGCATCATTCAGTTTGCCTTGCAACATGCTGAGTTCGAGCTTGAGTTGCTGCTCGGCCAGCACTGAGGCGGAAACCGATGGATCTTTGGCTGTGCTTTCAAGTGCTTCGGTCAATTCGATAATGCGCTTTTGTGTGCTAATCACTTTAGCTTGGTCGTTGAGCTTTTCCGCAGACAGGGCGATTTGTGTCAGCGCCGATTTTTGCTCATCCTGCAATTTTAAATCGCTGGCGAGAGCCAAAGCATTCTCGGCGTGGCTCATCATCAGCGGCCAATCTTCCTTCGATTGGGCTATCTCACCGATAAGCAGTTCGTTATAGACTAAATAGTGATGGCTTTGTTTTTCTTGAAATATCTGATTCGCCATCAATAAGTATTTGAGGGCGTTTACCTCATCATGTAGGTGTGAATAGGCTTGGCCGAGATTGTGAAAATTTAGCCCTTGCGCGATGTAGTTACCGCGTTTGGCGTCGAGCTGTTGGGCATTCAGGTAGTAATCGATGGCGCGGTTCCAATCACCTTGCTCGCCATACACCATGGCGATGACCGTCATACAGCTTGATAAATAAGTGTCGTTGCCCAGTTTTTTAAAACCTGCTGCAGCCTCATGGGCATTCTTTAGGGCTTCATCCCATTGTTTTAAATCCCGATACACCTTCGCCAGTTGCAGCTGCAGGTGGGTTTTCATCGAAGGATAATTGGAGCGATTAGACAGGCGAATCGCTTCGCTATAATGTTGCAACGACTTAGTGAGTTGTTGATTTTTATTGTAATAATGCCCAAGTTTCGATTCGGCCGCTGCGATAAGGTAGTCGTTTCTAAGCTTGTAGGCGATATCACGGTAGGTATGAAAATGCATTAATGCGGGCACATCTTGGCGGATAACGAGGTGCAAACCGCCTAAATGTTCATGAATGGTGTGCTTTAGCAGCATGGATTCCACATCATAACTGTCGTTAATACGTGTCAGCGCCTCATTATAAAATGAGATGGCCTCTTGGTATTTTTGTTCGGTACGGCCGATATAACGCCCCTTGAGCATAGCGACAGTGGCTTGTTCGAAGGGACTCTGCGCTATGCTTGCCAGTAATTCAATCAGGCTATTGGCGTCTTGAAAGCCAACCTTGGATTTCACATTTGGCTCGAGATTTAACCGCGCAAGCAGTTGAAGAATATGCTCGAATTCATCACTGCTGTAACCTTGCTCTTGGGCGGCACGTTTAAATTGTTCACGATTCTTAAAGGCAATAGGAAAAGAGATGGACTGGTTAAGTCTGTCATACATCTTCTGCGGCGTTTCACGCAATTCTATTTCTTCGGCCTCAAGATCGGTAGCCTTTGTTTGAAAAGAAATAGACATCAACAAGGTCACGAAAATAACAATGAGTTTATGCATGTGTAGGTGGCCCTATATTCCCTAAGTCAAGGAACTTATTTTGTTAGCTTTTGTTAGCGCCTAATGAGGATGCTACATCGACTTGTTATACTTGGAAAAAATATAAGAAGCATAATAACAGAAGACGGAAGGAAGTCAGAGTGAAACCCAGTAGATTATCTATTTTGGTATTAAGTGTATTAGGGTCGGCTAACGTATTTGCCGATGTGGATTACAAAATTGATTTAAGCCAACCAGAACATCACCTTGCGAAGGTGAGTGTGACCTTCCCCGAGGCTAAAGTGGGTGAGTTCAATGTCAATCTACCCGTGTGGCGTACGGGCAAATACCAAGTGTTACCTTTATCCGACGGTGTGCGTTTATTTAGCGCGACCGATGCACGAGGCAACGCACTGCCATGGAAACGCACCGCCAGCGGTGAATGGCAAATTGCTCTCGATAAGCCCACCAGTGTGACAGTGAATTATCAGCTCTATGCCAATGAATTAGGTCAACGAGTGCGTCATATCGATGCTACCCACGCCTATTTAGATGCCAGCGGCGTATTTATGTATAGCCCGCAATTTCGAGCCGATGCTGTCGCAGTACAATTAACGGTTCCCGAAAACTGGCAAAGCTATTCGGGTATGTCGTCAGGCAACGCGGCGCATTCCTTTGTGGCGCCAAATTATGATGTGCTGATTGATTCGCCCATCGAAACCGGTGTGAGCACCCACAAAACCTTTAGCGCTAATGGTAAAGGCTATGAGTTAGTGCTGTGGGGCGAAGGCAACTACGATGCCGACAAGGTAGTGAAAGATTTAACCGCGCTGAGTGATCAAGCCAAGGCGATTTGGGATGGTTATCCTTTTGAGCGTTATGTGTATATGGTGCATGCCACTAGCGGTGCGAGTGGCGCAACCGAACATTTGAACTCGACGGTCATCCAACTGCCTCGGTTTAGTTTTCGTGAGCGTAAGGATTACCTACGCTTTATCAGTACCGCCTCCCATGAGTTTATTCATACCTGGAACGTTAAAGCCTATCGTCCAGCGGGTTTGGTTCCTTACGATTATCAGCATGAAAACATGACCGAACTTTTGTGGATTGCCGAGGGCTCGACCAGTTATTTCCAAGGTCAGTTACTGCTGCGTGCAGGAGTGATGACACCTAAGGAGTTTTTAGAAGATCTTGCTAAACGCATTGAGAAGAGTGAGCTGACTCCCGGGCGTGAAATTCAATCTGTGGCCGAGGCCAGTTTAGGGGAGTGGAGCAGCACGGGTGGTGATTATGCTATTAACCACAGTGTGAATATTTACTCTGAAGGTTATTTAGCCTCACTGGCGCTGGATTTCTCCCTGCTGACCGACTCGAATCTTGCCCACTCATATCGCGATGTACACCGTAAACTCTATCAGGATTACCGCGTACCTAAGGGTTACACTGTGGCCGATGTGCAGCAAATACTGAAGGACTTATCGGGTAAGGATTATGGCCCGTGGTGGCAGAGCCATGTGAATAGTCCGCTGAGTCTTGAGTTTTCAAGCCTGTTGTCTCAGGCAGGATTAGTGATGTTCTATGGTAAAGACTCCAAAGCTGAGCCTTTTACGGGCATGACTTTAAGCAGCGAACATGGCTCTTTAGTGCTTTCTCAAGTCATGCGTAATGGCCCCGCGTGGCTGGCCGGTATCGTGGCAGGGGATGAGATCCTCGCGATCAATGGCTTAAAGGTCACGGCACAAGGTTTTGATAAACGCATCAAAGACTTTAAAGTGGGTGATAAAGTTGAAATCACCTTATTTAACAACGACAAAATCAAGCAAGTGGCGTTAACCTTAGGTGAGAAACAAAGCGGTAAGCTAGTGCTAAAAGGCGATGCGAAGGCGACTAAGCGGCAAAAAGCCTTTTTCAAAGCCTGGCTTGGCATTGATTGGCCGTTCGATAATAAGGGTGAGCTGCTGACGAAAAGCTAGTTCGTTTGCGATTTGAGTGAGTGGTGGCAATTAAGGTTGGCTTACTTGAATCGCTCCCTCGAATGACTGCCAAAGTGTTATTTCAGTCATAGAGACTAAAAGGCGCCGCAGTGAACTAAGTTCAACTGCGGCGCCTTTATACATTATTTCGTTTGATTTTGCTTAAGCTTGGTTGGCGCTTTCGCTAAATATGGCTGTGCTTTATCTGCTTGCTTAAGCGTTAAGCTTGAGTCTCTTCAAGGCCGCCTAATGCTGAAACCAGTGCGTGCATCAGCGCAACTAACTCGCTGCCCATTAAGGCAAAGTCGGCATCGAGACGCGCCATAGGATCTTCATTCCCTAGCTCATCATTACCCGCTCTAAATTCTTCGGAGAATTTTAAGCGTTTTACGCTGGCGTCGGATTGCAGCAGTAGCGCAATTGATTGACCAAAGTGCAGGGCGAGCTTATGCACTTCTTTGCCTGTTTCAAGGTGGGCAAGTACTTCATCTTCTTTCAGATTTTGCAGCTTAAAGCGCACGATACCGCCTTCATCGGCGGCCGATTTCAACTCGGCTTCATCTTGTATTTCAAAGGGTAATGGTGCGCTGCCATCCTTTAACCATTGAGTGAGGTTCGATTCAACAGGCGCTTTAAAGCTTAATGGGATCACAGGCAAGCTGCCTAAGGCCTTACGTAATAAGGCTAATAATTCTTCTGCCTTAGTAGCGCTAGAGCTATCAACGAGGATCATTTCCAGCTCAGGTAAAATCAGCGCGCGAGTTTGGCTGCGACGTGAAAAGGCGCGTGGTAATAGGCTAGTGATGATTTCATCTTTCAGCGCATCTTTTTCTTTTTTGGCGAGCTTACGATTTTCTTCGTCTTCAATTAGCGCCACTTTTTCTTCTAATGATTCTTTAATCACTTGGCCTGGCAGAATTTTTTCTTCTTTAGTGACACAGATAAGGTGACGATTGTTGGCGCTGTGCACTAAGGTGCTGCCCTGTTTACCTAAGGCATTGGAAAAACCAAATTTGCTGACGTCTTGGCTGCCGCACGGGGAAAATGTGAAATCGGCGAGTGCGGTTTCAAGTGCTTCTGTCTCGATGGAAAAAGGTTTATTGAAACGGTAAAGAGTAAGATTTTTAAACCACATAAGATGCGCTCATTGGAAAAATAAAGTCGCAGTTTACGGCATAGTTGCAGCGGGGTAAACCTACCTTAAATCGTTAAATTTTGCCCCGGTTGCAGAATTCATCAAAATGTAACATTGAAAAAAATCTGTCTGTAACCCTTGGTATGTCTCGGTTTTATCTTTGAAGGGGAGTGCGGTTTCGTGGTGGCTGACCCAAGTTGTCACAATTGAAATAAAACTGAAACAGATTCATTGCAAACTTTCGGTCGTTCCAAACCAATAACCAAGACGAACATAACGTCGAAAGGATTAAATGATGAACGTTTTTTGTAAAACTCTACTTGCTTCTGCGCTAGCTTCTGCAACTCTGGCTTCTGCTTATGCCGCTGAGCCACTGACTGTTTATGGTAAGTTGAACGTTACCGCTCAATCAAATGATGAGAAAGGTGATTCTACAACAACTATTCAAAGTAATGCTTCTCGTTTTGGTGTGAAGGGTGATTTCGAACTGTCTAGCTCGCTGGAAGCGTTCTACACAGTAGAGTACGAAGTTGATACTGGCGCTGCAACAAGCGACAACTTCAAAGCCCGTAACCAATTCGTTGGTTTAAAAGGTGCATTTGGTTCTTTCTCTGTTGGTCGTAACGACACTCTGTTAAAGATCTCTCAAGGTAACGTTGACCAGTTCAACGATTTATCAGGTGACTTAAAGAGCCTGTTCAAAGGTGAAAACCGTTTAGGCCAAACTGCAACTTACCTATCACCTTCAATCGGTGGTTTCGTATTCGGTGCAACTTATGCTGCTGAAGGCGATGCTGACCAACAAGCTCAAGACGGTTTCAGCTTAGCCGCTATGTACGGTGACGCTAAACTGAAAAAATCACCTTTCTACGCTGCTATCGCTTACGATTCTGACGTAAAAGGTTACGAAATCCTGCGTGCATCGGTACAAGGTAAAATCGCTGATTTAACCTTAGGTGGTATGTACCAACAACAGGAACAAACCTATAAAAACGCTTTACCTGTTAACACTGACAGCGTGAATGGTTACCTGTTAAGCGCAGCTTACGATATCAACGCTGTGACCTTAAAAGCACAATACCAAGACATGGAAGACTTAGGTGATTCATGGTCAGTGGGGGCGGACTACAGCTTAGGTAAGCCAACGAAAGTGTTTGCTTTTTATACTAACCGCTCTATGGAAGCGTCAAACGACGATGACAAATACATCGGTGTTGGCTTAGAACACAAGTTCTAATCTCAGCATTAAGGTTGAATTAAGGAGGCTTAAGCCTCCTTTTTTATTGCGATAAACAAACAGTTATATAAACTTAATATGACAATTATCGCGACTATATCGCTTAAGTAGCACGCTAATTCATAAATCTGTAATAAAAATGACTAATAATAGCCGTGTTGACATTCACTGACAGAAAATCACTTATGACTGCAAGGATATTGATAGTAGAAGACGAGTTAGCCATCCGTGAGATGCTGACTTTTGTAATGGAACAGCATGGGTTTACAACCTCTGCGGCGGAAGATTTTGATTCGGCCATTGCGCTGCTAAAGGAGCCTTACCCCGATCTGATTTTGTTGGATTGGATGTTTCCTGGTGGAAGTGGTATTCAATTGGCCAAACGCCTTAAGCAGGATGAGTTTACCCGTCAGATCCCCATTATTATGTTAACCGCTCGCGGTGAAGAGGAAGATAAGGTTAAGGGCCTCGAAGTAGGTGCCGATGACTATATCACTAAACCGTTCTCACCCAAGGAGCTGGTGGCGCGTATCAAGGCTGTGTTGCGCCGTAGCGCACCGACCCGCCTCGAAGAAACCATCGATGTACAAGGATTGTTACTCGACCCCGTGAGCCACAGGGTGAGTGTTGGCGATACCGTGCTTGACATGGGGCCAACGGAATTCCGTTTATTACACTTCTTTATGACACACCCTGAACGTGTTTACAGCCGCGAACAGCTGCTCGATAACGTTTGGGGAACCAATGTGTATGTAGAAGACAGAACCGTCGATGTGCACATCCGTCGCCTGCGTAAAGCGGTCGAAGAGTCGGGTCATGACCGTCTCATTCAAACGGTTCGTGGGGCTGGTTATCGTTTCTCTACACGCATTTAGTGCCAAATAAGAGATAGGCACAGGTTAGCTTTTAAGCTATCTTGTGCTCCTCTTATTTAGCCTGATGTCTGGGTTTACTTATGTTCGACTCTTATTCAGGGTACCGGTTGTTTTCGCGCTTAGCGGTGTTCTTACTGCTTTGTTTGCTAATTGGTTTATTGGTAGGGAAACCCCTCTGGATACTTATCATTGGATTGCTAGGACTGGTGTTCTGGCATTACCGTCAGTTAGCTCGTCTCAATTTTTGGTTATGGCGTGACAGAAAATTAACGCCTCCCCAGGGCAGTGGCAGTTGGGAAGGGGTGTTTAACGGCATATACCGTTTGCAGGGTAAAAATCGTCGCCGAGTCGGCCAATTAGCCGCATTACTCGGACGTTTTCGCCAAGGCGCCGAGGCCTTGCCCGATGCGGCAGTCGTGCTTGACTCAGAGCACAATATCTTATGGTGTAACAAGTTAGCGCAGCTGATTTTAGGCTTTGTCTGGCCACAGGATAATGGTCAACGGATTGATAACTTGATCCGCCACCCAGATTTTTCTGCCTACCTTAAGGCGGGGAAATATAAAGACCCGTTAGAGTTGGCCTCACCAGTCTCGGATAGGCGCCTACTTGAAATTCGTATCATGTCCTATGGTGATAGGCAGTTGCTGTTGATCGCCCGTGATATTACTCGGATAAGACAACTCGAAGGCATGCGTAAAGAATTTGTCGCCAATGTGTCACACGAACTAAAAACCCCGCTCACTGTATTGCAGGGTTATTTAGAGATGATGCAAAGCATGGCCGAACCCGATTCGATGAACGCCAAGCCCTTAGCCTTAATGCAACAACAGACGCGGCGAATGCAGTCGATGGTGGAGCAGCTGTTGGTGTTATCGCGCATCGAAGATGCGGTCGATATTAACCTTGAGAATACGGTGAATATGGCGCAGTTGATGGAGGTCTTGAAGGAAGAGGCCAAGGCACTGGCGCAGGATAAGTACGAACTGAGTTTCCATTGCGAGGCGGGACTCAACTCTCATGGTAATGAGTTACAGCTTAGAAGTGCTTGTTCTAATTTGATTTCGAATGCGATTCGCTACACAGAACCTGGCGGGAAAATTACCGTACAATGGCGTAGTGTGGCAACTGGAGGCCTCTTTAGTGTGACGGATACGGGCGAGGGAATTGCGCCGCAGCATATTAGTCGCTTAACCGAGCGCTTTTATCGCGTCGACAGTGCGCGCTCAAGGCAAACTGGGGGCAGTGGCCTTGGTTTAGCTATTGTGAAACATGCCCTGAGTCACCACCACAGTGAGCTCAATATTAGTAGTGAATTGGGCAAAGGCAGCACCTTTAGCTTTGTGATCCCACACCATTTGATCGTCCGTAAAAAATAACGGCTGCGCAGACTTAATTTATTTTTATATTTAAAACAGGCCATTAGGGCCTGTTTTGTTTTTATCAGTACTGGGTGATGACCTTTTTTGCAAAAAAATACGAAAAATGTGTTTTGTCATCTAAGTGTCACATCTTGGACATAGAATTGTCATTGTAGCGATTGATACTGGCTGCGTCTGAAGAAACTTAAGTTAGAAATTAGTTAGCTTATTACTGGAGCACATAATGAAACTGAAAAAGCTTGTCGGCGCGATGACCCTCACAGCCGCTGGTGTATTCTCTGCCACTGCAATGGCATCTGTTGATCAATCTCTGCCAACTTACGAGAAAGCAAGTGGTGTATCAGGCAACCTTTCGTCTGTAGGTTCAGATACTTTAGCCAACATGATGACTCTGTGGGCTGAAGAATTTAAACAGATGTATCCTAACGTCAACATCCAAATTCAAGCTGCTGGTTCTTCTACTGCGCCACCAGCGTTAACCGAAGGTACTTCACAATTCGGCCCAATGAGCCGCAAGATGAAGCCTAACGAAGAAGAAGCCTTCGAAAAGCACTACGGTTACAAGCCTACAGCAGTTCGTGTTGCGATTGACGCTTTAGCGGTTTTCGTACACAAAGATAACCCAATCAAAGGTTTAACTGTTGAACAAGTTGACGGCATTTTCTCTTCTACTCACAAGTGTGGTAGCAGCGATATCCAACGTTGGGGCGAGTTAGGTCTTGACGGTACCTGGTCAGCAAAAGACGTACAACTGTACGGTCGTAACTCAGTATCTGGTACTTACGGTTACTTCAAAGAGCACGCTCTGTGTAAAGGTGACTTCAAGGCCAACGTAAACGAGCAACCAGGTTCTGCTTCTGTGGTTCAGTCAGTGTCTCAATCACTGAACGCTATCGGTTACTCTGGTATCGGTTACAAAACTGCTGGCGTGAAAGCCGTTGCTATCGCGAAGAAAGGTAACGAGTTTATCGAAGCGACTGCAGAAAACGCTGCTAACGGTACTTACCCATTATCACGTTACTTATATGTCTACGTGAACAAGCAACCAAACAAAGACTTAGCACCAATGGAAAAAGAATTCATCCGTTACGTGCTGTCTAAGCAAGGTCAGCAAGTGGTAGAAAAAGACGGTTATGTGACTCTGCCTAAGAGCGTAGTTGCTAAAGATTTAGAACAGTTAGGCATCCGCCTCTAATTCTTAATCGCTAAACCATTAAGGGTCTCTTCGGAGGCCCTTTTTGTTTTTGGGATGATTCATTGCAGCTTAAAACTGAAAAAGTGGGCATAAAAAAAGCAACCTAATAAGGTTGCTGTAAATTCCAATTCGGAATCCGGGGACGGTCGCGCTAGAAACCATCTAAAGGAGAATGATGATGAACGAAGAAACTCATTGCAAAGATTCGGTTCATAATATCTGACTCAAGGGCGTGAAATTAGTTCAGCAAAAATAGAAATTTTTTGAAAATATTTTTTCATATAACCCTTATTTATTGAAAAATATGTAAATTTTATTTTTGCAGCTTAACTCAAGTCGATTCTGGCACGTTATCGACTCAAGCAATGTTACAAAATGCGGATGCGGGAAAGGTTTATTCGATTGCGCAGGAGTAAATCAGCGACCGATAATAGGATTAGCTCATTTACCGATAACAGGTCGCTTAACAGATGCCGCCAGAAAACCAACCAGTCCCAATTGAACCCCAAACCTGGGATCACAACCGAGATTACCATTCCTTTGCTAATAGCGACCAAGTACAGGTCACGCATTTACCCCTCGCGCTTAAAGTCGATTTTGCGACTCGTCGTTTGCAGGGGAAGGCAACGCTGTCGCTGCGCTATCTTGAGTCACAGGTTGGCGAGCTATGGCTCGATAGTCGCGACTTACACATTTTATCGGTCACGACTGAGGATGAAACGGCGCTGGCATTTCATCTTGAAGCGGCTGATGAGATTCTCGGGCAGAAATTAGTCATCCAGTTACCCCAAGAGCTGTGCGAACAAGTTTGCATTCGCTACCACACCTCGCCGGAGGCTGAAGGGCTGCAGTGGCTGACGCCTGAACAAACGGCGGGCAAAGCATTACCTTATCTCTTTAGTCAGTCTCAGCCCATTAATGCTCGCAGTTGGATCCCCCTGCAGGATACGCCAAAGGTGCGAATAACCTTCGATGCGCACGTTGAGGTGCCAAAGGGGATGCGTGCCGTGATGAGTGCGATGAACGACCCAGAAACACCGCTCGAGGGGCAATTCCAATTCGAGATGGAAAAGCCCATTCCCACCCATTTGCTAGCTTTAGCGGTGGGCGATTTAGCCTTTCAAGCCATAGGTCCGCGCAGCGGCGTGTATACCGAACCTTGCATGTTAGAGGCCGCGGCAACTGAGTTTGCCGATACCGAGCATATGTTGGATGTGGCGCAATCGCTCTTAGGCCCTTATGCCTGGGGGCGTTATGACATGATTATCTTGCCACCGAGCTTTCCCTTTGGTGGCATGGAAAACCCGCGTCTAGCCTTTTTAACCCCAACCCTGATTGCGGGGGATAAAAGCTTAGTGTCGACAGTGGCCCATGAGTTGGCACACTCGTGGACGGGCAATTTGGTGAGCAATGCCACATGGCGCGATCTCTGGTTGAATGAAGGCTTTACAACCTATTTCACCAATCGGATTGTCGAAGCCGTTTATGGTAAGGAGCAGGCCGAGCTGGAATGGGTCATTGAATTTGGCCGATTAACCGAAGAAATGGCCATGTTACCGCGCCACAGGCAAACGCTGCCCGCGAATGTGCAGCAGGCCGATCCTAATTTGGCCTTTAACCGTTTTACCTACGATAAGGCATCGATGTTCGTCCATGAGCTAGAGCATCGCCTCGGCCGCGTCGAGTTCGATAAGTTTCTGTTTGCCTATGTGCAGCACTTTGCCTTTAAGGCGATCACCACCGAAGTGTTTGTCGAATATGCGAAAGTCGCTTTAGTCGAAGCCTATCCCGATAAAATAAACGAAGCTGAGCTGCAGGAATGGATTTATGGCGAAGGGTTACCGCAAGGTTATGTGGGGCCCACATCACGAAGTTTAGATAAGGTCGATAGCGCCTTGGATGACTTCTTACAGGGCAAAGCGGCCAGCGAGCTTAAAGTTAAGGGCTGGCGAGTCCACCATTGGCAATACTTTTTGACTCAATTGCCCGAAGTGGTGTCGCAGGTACAACTGATGGATTTGGACGATACCTTTAAGTTCACCGAGTCTACTAACGCTGAAATTGCCTGCGATTGGTTTAGGGTCGCTATCCGCAATCATTATGATCCAGTGCTGCCCGCCTTAAGTGCGTATTTACAGCGCATTGGCCGCGGTAAGTTTGTCCGTCCACTTTATGCTGAATTGCAGGTTGCGGGATACCACGCGGAGTTACAACAAATCTATGCTTGTGCGCGGGCGGGATACCATCCTTCGATTCAAGTGCAACTGGATAGAATGCTGAAGGGATAAAATTCAGATAAAAAAATGGCAACCTAAGGTTGCCATAAAAGAATCAAAGTAGGAGACAAAGGAATGCAGTGCGCTAGCGTGTATTCGATTGTTTCCCAAAAGGGAGATGATGATGAACGACCAACCAATTCGACTCTATGCAATAACTTGAAACTGTTTCATTGAATTAAACGGCGGGTTTTATCCATTTAATCCTTTGCTAAACATTTCATTTAGCAATCAATTCTGCATCAAAGCGGATTTGTTAATCCTTACATATAGTCAGACTAAGACCTTTTGATAAAGTTCAGTTGGCGGCTAAAAAATTTTAAATTTATTTTTGGGCTTGCTGACATCAGCAAATTGAGCCGTTGGTGAGCGGCCACATTTATTTTACATATAAAACATAGACATAAAAAAAGGCAACCAATTGGTTGCCTAGTGACCTATTCCTAGGTCAAGGGGGCTGCGCTAGAAGCCCCAGGGAGAATGATGAACATGAAAAAGACATTCGCTGTTCAATATGTTTGAGGGGCTTATAGAATTAAAGTTCCATCGAAAATAAAAAATAACTTAAATTTTTTATTTAATAATAAAATTTCAATGGGATAGCGTGCGGATTATTTTAAAAGCGCTTCTATCTTGTCACTAATGGCCTCTGGTTTTGTGGTTGGCGCAAAGCGAGCGACCACTTCGCCCTGACGATTAATTAAGAATTTAGTGAAATTCCACTTAATGCGTTCCGTGCCTAATACGCCTGGAGCCGCTTTTTTGAGGTACTGGTATAAAGGGTGAGTGTGCTCACCGTTTACCTCGATTTTCGAAAACAGTGGAAAGCTCACGCCAAAGTTGAGTTCACAAAAACTTTGAATACCTTTCTCATCGGCTTTTTCTTGGGCGCCAAACTGATTGCATGGGAAGCCTAAAACCACCAATCCCTGCGCTTTATATTTTTGATAGAGCGCTTCTAAGCCCTTGTACTGTGGTGTAAAACCGCACTCACTGGCGGTATTCACAATTAAGATCACTTTGCCTTGATATTGCGCCAATGCCGTTGGATTACCTTGAATGTCGTTTGCGATATGGCTATAGATAGTCGATGTCATCATTACCTCCTTAGGTGTGGTGATTAGCATAAATAATAGTTTGATTGTTATCAATTGATTTGTGTGCAATTTATTTTGTGGGTTTGCTAATCTTCTTCAATATCAATATAGTTACGCTAATTTTTATCTCAGCAGAAGGGCGTTTATGTGACTGAACATGAAGCCGAATACGAAACAAACACACAGGCCGATGTCGGGCAGGTTGTTCAACAACTCACTGAAGTTGAAGGTGAAGAACAGGCTGAAGTGTTCAGTGAAATCTTAAATGAAGCTGAGCCTGGCACGGTTGCCTTAGTTCTGGAGTCTTTACCCTTAGACGAGCGTTACGAGCGTTGGCAACAGGTTGAGTTTAGTGACCGTGTGACAGTGCTGAGTTTAATGCGCGCCGATCCGCGTATGGGGATCCTAAAGCAGATGCCCGACAATGAGGTGGATCTGCTGTTTGCGCAGCTCAGTCCTGAGGATTTGATTGAGTGGAGTGATTATCTCCCTGAAAGTTTTACCGACCGCGCCTTGGCGCAAATGGGCGAACGTCAGCGGCAGCGCTTTGAGTTGTACGACCAATATTCGGAAAACGAGATTGGTCGTTATACCGATCATCAAATGTTAGTGCTCAGTGATAAGGCGACAGTAGCCCAAGCGCAGCGGTTTTTCAGACGAATCGAACTCGACTGTAACGACAACTTATTTATCGTCGATGAGGCGGATAAATACCTAGGTACGGTCAGACGTTATGATATTTTCAAACATGATCCCTCTGAGTTGCTGATTTCACTGTTATCGGAAGACAGTCGCGCTTTAGCTGCGGATACGACGCTACTCGATGCTGCCGAGGCGATAGAACATAGCCGCGAAATTGAGTTACCCGTTATCGATGAGGCTGGGGAGCTGATTGGCCGTGTCACCCTAAGGGCCGCCACCGCCTTAGTGCGTGAGCATTACGAAGCGCAATTAATGGCGACCGCGGGTATGGATGAGTCCGACGACTTATTCGCCCCGATCATCAAAGGTGCGCAGCGCCGCGCCGTGTGGTTAGGGATTAACTTACTCACGGCATTTTTGGCCTCGGCAACCATTGGCTTATTTGAGAACGTGTTATCGCAAGTGGTGGCACTTGCGGTGTTGATGCCGATAGTGGCGTCCATGGGCGGGATTGCGGGGAGTCAGTCGCTCACCTTGATGATCCGCGGTATGGCGATGGGGCAGATCTCTGCGGGTAACTTATTCTCGTTAATGAAGAACGAGTTAGGCATTGGTCTAGTCAATGGTACCCTGTGGGCGATTGTGATTGGACTCGTGGCGGGCTGGTGGTTTGCCGACAGCACGATAGGCATAGTGATAGGTTGCGCGATTTTGATCAATATGGCGGTCGCGGCGCTGGCTGGGGTGTTTGTCCCTATGGTGTTGCAGCGATTTAACCAAGATGCGGCGCTCTCTGGCTCAGTGATTTTAACCACAGTGACCGATGTGGTGGGTTTTTTCACTTTCCTCGGCATGGCGACGATACTGTATCTCTAAGTGGATGTTGGTTGTTTAACTCAATTGTATGAATCAAAACGATATTCAATTTGTCCTTTGCCAAAGCGCAGCCGAATTAGCGGCTTCGGCGGCCTTAATCGATCAACGGGATGACAACGCGCATCCCCTCGACCATCAGGCCTTTGCTCTGTCCCGCGCTGTAATATTGGCGAAAACACTCGAGGGTGAGATGGTTGGCTGCGCGGCGATTAAGGCGGGGTCTGGCCCCGTAGGGGAACTAGGTTATCTGGTGGTCTCGCCTTTGTACCGCCGCCGTGGCATAGCCCAAGGGCTTACCCTTAAGCGGATTGAAGTGGCTAAAGCGCTGGGGATAGCCCTATTATTTGCCACCATTCGAGATGAAAACAACGCCAGCCGAGTGAATTTACTCAAGGCCGGATTTCACTTTTGGCGGAATTATTTAAGTATTAGAGGAACGGGGAATACCGTCGGTTGGTATTACTTAGCCCTCGAAGATGAGCTGGATATCGATGGCATAATGCAATCCCTCGTTGGAGATCGGGTTCCAGCAAGTTAAATGTTTCTAAATTGTTTGCTTTAAGTTTTGCTTGTGTTTTTTACCGGTTTTCGTTTGGTTTCAAATTCAAAAATCTTTTCGACTCTCAGCTAAATATGCAGATTTTCTTTTTTTATTCGGTATGATTCGCGCCATTACCCACAGTCATTATTGAGGTGTTTTTATGGCTAAGTTCAGAGTAGCAAGTGTCTTATTATTGAGTGCAGCCGCGCTGCAGGTGAATGCGTCAGAATTTAATCTTGGGTTAAACAACGATGTGGTTTCTACCGAGTTAGAGCTGCAAGTGAATAAAGATGTCAATGCACTATTAGGATATATTTATTCAGACGATAGCGGTCATATTGCCCAAGGCGCAATGCACATGACCCATGATGCGGGTGTGCATCATTTTGAAGTTGGCGCAAAGTTAAGCCAGTTATGGGCAGATGATGCGCCAAATGGCAGCACAGTGTCAGTCGGTGGTCGTTATGCCTTGGCGTTAGGGCCAAACATCTCTTTGCATGCCGCTGCTTACTATGCGCCATCGGTATTGTCTTTCGGTAATGTCGATGGTCAATACGAATTGGATTCAAAGGTACAGTACCGTGTGAATCCTAATATGGCGTTCTATGTCGGTTACCGTAAGATTGCCTTCGAATATGATCACGCCCGTGATTTCACCTTCGAAGATGGCGTTTACATCGGCGGTAAGTTCCGCTTCTAATCTCGCCTTATTGAGTGGCTTTTACAGAGGCCACTTCGATGTCAAAGCCGGCTAAGGTTATCTTCGCCGGCTTTTCCATTTGGCTTTCAGCTCGCTGTAGCTTGGCAGGATGGAAGAGAAGATCACCAGTCCTATGCCAATACACACCACAATGCTTAAGTGCTCATCCAAAAAACACCAACCAAACAATGCGGCAAAAATAAGGCCAGTGTATTCCACGGGCGCCATTTGGCTGGCATCGGCACGCCGATAGGCGTGGATGATGAAGTAGGTCATACCGATATAAAACAGGCCTAGGGTCAAACCAACTTGGGCGACGGGCAGGCTAAAGTCGGCGCCTTCGTACCAGGTTGCCGGTATCAGAAAAACCATGGCAAAGGCATTAGACCAAAAGAGTGTTGAAAAGGGATGCTCATGGGTTGAATATGCCTTCAAAATGAGACTGTTGGTTGCTGAGGTCATAGCTCCAAAAAAGGCTAGACCGATATAGAGGTTAAATTCTGTCGGCTGGCTTATCAGCAAAATCCCTGTAAAACCAATAATCCCCGCGACGGTGCGACGATAACCTATGCGTTCGTTTAAAAAGAAGGCGGACATTAGCAACAGTAACAATGGGGAGGTATAAATGACCGCAGTCACAGTCGCCAGCGGTAAGTGCAGCACCGCTAGCATAAAGATGGCATTGCCTAAGCCTATTAACAGTGCTCGGCTCAAGTGCACCTTGTAAAAGGGGCTTAACTTAAGGTTTCCCTGTAGTCGCCAAACAAAGGGTAATACTAAGAGCGTGGCGAATAATTGGCGATACAGCACCAGTTGAAACACGGGCGCATTCGTTTCAAGCAATTTAACCAATAGGTTACCGCTGGCAATCAACAACTGGGCAGCTAGAATCATCAATAAGGGTGCCATAGGTATCCAAGTTAACGGCTGAAATGGTGGCTAAGCTTTTACGCACTAAGTGAACGACTAAAATATCATCATAAGGTACCCGATTGCCGACTAATTTAGTCTAATCAATTGTAAAAAATAAAATGTAGTCATAAAGTTAACACTCTAAAATGATTTTCTGCCTGGAACTAGACGCTGGTATATAAACCAAGATACCTATGAGCAAAACTAACTTACACAATTTCTGGTGCTTTTTGCTGCTTCTTTGGACATTTAGTCCGTTTGCCTTGAGCGCTGAAATTGCGTTGGATTCCCCCTATTTATTCCACGCCGATGATAAACAACAGCCTCCGGGTGATTTTAATCAAGTGACTCAATGGATGAGCCAGCTCGAAGAGGCCAGTTCGGTGAGCCTGGCTGGGGGCGATTATTGGATGGTGTCTCCCGTGATGGTCAACAGTCGCCAAAACCATTGGGTGGTGGATGCCAGTAATTCCATTGTCGAATCGGTCGATTATTGGTTGCTCGGCAGCGATGGTTCAGTGCAGTTTGCCCAGAGTGGTTACTATGCGCCCTATGAGTTTTTATTCGATTATGGCCGTAAAGTTAAGCTCAATATGGGGACGGATTATTGGTTAGTGACTCGGCTGAGCAGCCGATATTTTTCCTCTGCACCTGAGCTGGCAATTGAGTCGGAAGAAGTACACCAACTGACCACGGACCGCATGGCCTTGGCCATAATGATTTGTTTAGGTGGATTGTTTTTTATTGCGCTGTACAATTTGCTGATTTATATCTCTATTTTTGATAAAGCCTTTCTATATTACGGCCTGTATGTGTTGACCTATTTTGGTGGTTGGGCCTTGACCTTCCATTTACCAGCGCATCTATTCAACTTTCATCAGCTTGAGTTGCATCATCTGTTTTTTATCAGTTTGCCGATATTTAACATTCTGTTCTACAAACACTTCTTACAGCTTCCCAGCTATTCGCCGCGATTATGGCGCCTTAGCAAGTACCTGTTAATCGCCTGCATTTTAGCCCTGCCAACCAGTGTGTTGTTATTGTCCTATACCGCGATTATTGCCTCAGTACTAATCATGCTGTGGATTGCACTGGCCATTACCTGCGGCAATGTCTGTTTAATGAAAGGTTTTGCGCCTGCCCGTTATTTTATTATGGCTTTTAGCTGCTTATTGCTGCCAGCGTTAATTATTCTTCCGGGCAATATGGGGATCACCCCCGATTTTATCGAACATGCCGAGTTTGCCACGCTGCTGGGCGGCACAGTGGATGCTCTGTTGTTATCCCTCGCCTTAGCGAACAAGCTTAAACTGCTATCCGAGGAACGTAAGGCGCATATCGAAGAGTTAGGAATCGCTTGGGAAAAGGCTAGGCTCGATGGCTTAACCCGAGTGGGTAATCGCTATGCCTTTGATGAGTTTATGAATTCACAATTGGCCTTTGGCAATAAAGTGGTTCAGCCAATGGCTTTGGTGTTACTCAATGTCGACAGCCTTAAAATGGTGAACGATACCTTAGGCCATCAAGAGGGCGACCGTTTACTGCAACGCTTAGTACAGGTTTTGCAGGCGACTAATATTGCTCACCTTAAAATTTATCGGATCAGTGGCGATGAGTTTGTGCTGATCCTGCCCGCAAATGGTATGGCAACCTTAACGACCTACTTGAGGGGGTTAACGACGCAATTTGCCGCTGAGGGCTTAAAGGATTGCCAGTTTAGTTTTGGTTTTGCTATCAATACCGATGTGGCCGAGCCCCACGAGTGGCTTCGCAGCGCCGATAGCAGTTTGTATCAGTCGCGGATGGAAAAGCGCCGTCAGGAATACGCCGATACCCGCGCGGGCGAGATTGTCTCGATTTAGAGTGTCTATTTAAAAGAGCCTCCATTTAATCGAGCGCCTCTTTAAGTTTGAACACATACAACACATACATATAGTTGGATAAAAAAAGGGGCTGCATAATGCAGCCCCTTGGCATTTAGGCGAAGTCTTTTTCGCCTTTGATAATGGCCGGATGGCCGCAGATGGCTTTGGCAGTATGCATACCCGCCATCGTCGCTGCTTCCACACAACCAGCGTTGAGACCGGTTTTAATCCAATCTCCCGTCATATACAGATTGTCGATGCCCGTACCATCCGTGGTGATCCGATATTGAGAGCTGCCTTTCACTGACAGGACATAACGCTCGGAAGGATCCACATTGGCGCGCCAATATTGGCTATCGAATCGCGCCTCGCCTTCGCGCTGCTGTTCATCGTGCAACCATTCCCAGGGGAAGCTGTCGCCAACCTGCTGCCACAGCTTATGAATTTCCGTATTGAGTTGATTGATGGCGCCAGCCTTGGCTTCGGCGGTTTTGCGCTGCTGGAAACCGATATCCGTACGCGGAGGATAAGCATCCACAGGCAACGCCGAGCAGAAATAGCTGGCATTTTTTGGCTCTATGCCCCGCCAGTCTTCTTTATCGAGCAATTGGTCCATCGATGCCCACGTATCGAAGGGCTCGGTAAAGCCAGATAAGACGGGCTGTTCGCCATCCTCAGAATAATTGGGCCAACCTATACCATTAAGATCTTGATTCATCCACAGTTGATAGGCTTGGGTCGCGACTGTCTGCACTTTATCGACGCAGGTTTTGAGCGCCGGACTCTGTGCCATAACCTCGCTCGCTACATGGGGAACCGATCCTAATGACAGACCAAAAATCACTTTGTCGAAGTCCACGCCTTTTTGCAGACGTTTTTTCGGTAGTGCCTGACCAAATTGCGCCTCGTACAGATTGTCCCAATCGCTCCAGAAGTGCTCAAGATTAATATCATGGGCTTTTAGCAATGCGGCTTGCTCAGGCTCGAGTTGATCGTAATTGGGCGTGCTGGGCCAGCAGGCTAACCCTTTAACATCCACGAGTGGATTGTAGTCTTTAACCGACGGTGCCAGTGCGACTTGCTCAGTGATTTCAATCGCTTGAATGCTGTTGTCGCGACATTCTAAATTATCAACCCGATTGAAGAAGTGGAAGTTCACCCCGCGCCGTTTCAGCACTTCATAGTAAGGGGTAAAGACCACATCGCCCATACCCGCCTGCATTTTCCACATGACTCCGCCTTGATAACACAGGGCGATACGCAGCATGGAGCGAATAATCGTCCCTGCTTCGACATTGGGTTTGTCGAAGTTGCCTTTTTCGTAGGCAAACACCAGATCATAAAAACCACGTACCGGCGCGCTGTCGACCGTGTATTTTGGGCTGGCGCCGTGTTTAGTTAACCATTCGCGGTAATCGTAGTCGTTGATGGCATCGAAGCCCTTTTCAAACACATCATCGGCAAACATCCCTTTTAAGATGGTTAAGCCTAAGTCGACGGCAATATACAGATGGCGTAACTCATCGTTAGTGTCTAAATGGTCGCTAAAGCGTTTAACCAACCTTTGGTGCAGGGCATCGACGGCGGATTCGACCAAACCATCGTCACTCTCGCTGTGGACATGCTCATCGCATTCGCGGCCAATCATTTGATTAAAATGGCATTCGAGCTTGTCACCTAGGGCGTCTAGGGATTCCATCGCATCATCGACCGAATCCTCTAACTTATCCTTCAGCCGTTCAAACCAGCTGATATCGAGCCAGTTTTTCGGCGTCGCCATGGCTTTTTCATCGGCTTCCAGCAGGGAGTCCATGTCCTTTAGCCATTCTTTTATCCAAGCAAAGGCGGCCTTAACTACCTTCCAGAAGGTTAAGGTTTCGGTGCCATCTCCTGGGATCCCTGGGAGTGTCGGAAAGGTGATCGGCCAGCTAACGGAGCGGCCATTAATTTCCTCCTGCAGCACAATAAAATTATGGGGTTTAAAGGCATCGAAGAAGGTGGCTAGCGGCGCTTCTGGCGGGCGGTCTAATTCTTCATAGGCTTTACGCATCAAGGCGCAGGCATTCTGGTAAAAACCAAACCAGATATGCAGGCCATGCTCTTCAATCCGTTGTCCCATAGCGGCATTACGGCCACTTGCGCCCTTGCCGCCGATTCGCCAGCCTAATTGATAGACATCAATCTCATATTGATTCTGCCAACCGGGTCTGTCGGTGAGATAACAGGCGGCGGTCATGGCGGCGACACCTCCGCCGAGAATGGCTATTTTTTGTTTTTTGATTTCAGAGTTATCGACCAGCACTTCGCCCGGTGGTACTTCAAAGTCAAAGTTCACATGGTAGGGCAGTAATACATGCTGCTCGCCAACCTCGACACCTAGGGTCTCTTTGAGTGGGAAGCTGGCGTTATCAAAAATGGTGGCGACAAAGTCATTTTCCAATAGGGCAACACTGTGCACTTTGTTGACCTGTGCGGGCGCCGCCGTAATCGCCTGATAAACCGCTTTTTGGCCTGAAGCATCCGGAAACTGCTTTAAAAACACTTGGTCGATAGCGGGCTTAAACAGTAAGTGAAACAGTTGCTCCTCACCTAGCTTATCCAGCTCTGGAATAAAATCCGTTTGTTCTTTAAAGAGTTGCCAGGTTTGGGCTATGGCTTCTAGCGTGGTGAGCTGCGCCTCGGGCTTGGCATTGCAATTCACTTCAATCAGCGGGTGCATGGCAAGTTCAGTGTCAGGGCTAAAGTGTAAGAAGCTCTTTGTTGCTAGGGAGAGTCGAGTTAATGGCTCACCGACCGCGGGCATAGTGTATTCACACAAATACTTGGGATAACCGAACAACTCGCGGCCATTGATCAGGGCCATCGCATCATTCACCCAAATATGCAGCGGCTGAAAATACACATGGCTGATGGATGCGCTGTTGCTATGGTCTTGGCGACCGACCATGACCCAAGTGATGATGTCGGTTTCTTGGATCCAACCTTTGGCTCTGTCGGTCGGGTCCTCTGAATAGGCTTTCTCTATTTGGGTAAAGGTTGTCAGTACATAGGGCGACAGCACTTTAAAGTACATGGCGCTTCCGGCGACTTGATTGAGCGTTTTATCAATGGAGCGCTGCAGATTGGCGAGTTTTCCCTTGAGAAAAAAGCCGTACATATCGGCTTTATTCAACACTAAGGGCGAGTGCATCAACATACTGCCAGGGGGATAGATAAAATCGGGGCGTTGTTTTTCCATGGGATCATCCTTTAAACCCGTTAAGATGTGTCAGGTGGTTTGGTCAATAAAGGGCGTAAATAAACCCTAAAGAGCATAGGGTAAATCGGCTCATTAGCCTATTGATTTTACAATTGAATCAAAACAGAGAAGAGGGGAAACGCTTGGACTAACTAGCAAGTTGGAGGTTATCCAACTTGCTCGGATTTGACTGGCTTATTAAAGCGCGAATTTGCTAAGGCAAACGGGTAGTTTATCGGTTACTTCGATTTATGCTGATAGAAATCCACCTCTGCATCATCTGAATAACGGCGCTTAGTGTCCCTGCGACGTTGTTTTACGCGTTTGTTTTTTTGCTTACCTTTGACGTTATCGCCCCATGGCGCATCATCGTCGTCAAATTCATAGGAGTGTGACATGGTCAAAATTCCAAAAATACCTGTGCCATTCTCAGCACTCGATCTTTTTACCCAAAGGCGAGATTAAGCTAAAGCGAAATATTTCATCACTGATGGTGAAAAGTTTTGTCCAAGAAGGGGGGATAGGTCTCGATGGAATTGGGTTGGCGATTTTACGCCGCAATCTAGGGTTTATCTTGATGATTATTAAATGATTAAGATAAAAAGCGCCTTCATATTGTGCGGAGGCAAAAAGAATGGCACTCAAGGGATGAGTGCCAAGTTCTGATAAAAAAATAAGGAGTTAGTGCTAGTGATTGCGCTGCATGCGCGCCACAAACATTCCATCTGTATTGGCTTCGAAGGGCCACACGGTCAACATTTCTGTTTGTTCGCCGGTAAAGGGATGGCGGATTGGCACTAGGCTGAATTCGGGATGTTGTTGTAAAAAGGCGGAAACCACTTGCTCATTTTCAACGGGTGACAATGAGCAAGTGGCATAGATTAAGCTTCCGCCCACTTTTACCGCTTTGCTGCTGCGGCTTAAAATATCCAGTTGGAGTGCTGCTTTATCAGTGACGGTCTCGATGCTGTCGAGCCAGCGCATATCGGGATTGCGGCGCCATGTGCCCGTGCAGCTACAGGGGGCGTCGACTAATACCCCATCAAAATGGTTGGCGTCGACTGGCAGTGCATCACTGCGCCAGCGCGCAATACTGATACCATCAAACTTTGCTCGTTGGGCACGTTTGCTGAGTTCTTCTAAGGCGTGGGCGCGAATATCCGATGAGACAATGCTGCCCACGAATGGATTGTGCTTAGCCGTGGCCGTTTGCATCAGTGATCGCAATTGCAGGGTTTTTCCGCCTGCGCCACTGCAGGTATCCCACCAGTGTTGCCAAGGCTCTGGAGCGCATATTTGACCTATCACTTGCGAGGCTAAATCTTGGATCTCGATTTTGCCTTCTTTATAGAGTGATATTTCATTGAGATTCATGCTCTTAGTGCCAAGGTTTATGGCATCTTCAAAATAGAGGCTGAGGCTTGCATCTATCTCAAGTGCTTGCAGTTGTTTGACTGCTGTTTGGCTGTTGATTCCCTGCGCACGTCCCCAAATCGGTGGACGGCTAGACATGGCTTCGATGAGATTTGGACGCAGCTCTGGCGCAATTGGGCATACTTGCCAAAACCATTCGGGTAATAAATCTGTGAGTTCGAAGGACACTTGGGGAAATTGCTGCCGTACCAGTGCCAATTTATCCGTTAAGCTGCTAACGCTAAGGGATTGAAGTTGTTGATAATCAATCGGCGATTGGGCGAGCCCATGCCAGGCACTGGCGATATCCTGCCATGGATGGGCTTCGATTAAGGCACTCGCGCTGAGCATGGCAAAAAATTGTGGCGCCTGTTGATGTTCGCCTGTGGCTTTAAACCAGCCCCACCAACGGAACAGGCTAAATAAGGATTCGCGGATCACTTTGCGATCCTTAGAGCCGTGCTTTTTATGTTCCCTAAAGTAGTTCGCGAGAACTCGGTCGGCGGGTTGCTTGGTGTTTAAAATCTCATCAAACAATAACTTAATGGTATTGGCATAACTTAATCCGCGTTTTTGCGCGAGGGTTTGTGGTTCGATATTCACTGTAGATGCCATGGTTGCTGATGATAAGCCGTTTGGATTGCCCATAAAGTTAGCCTGAAAAGGGGCTCGGCCGAGTGATGTGCATCCGATGGGATGAATATGGCCAAGCAAATCAATAAGTGGCGCAGAGTGTAGCAGTTTTACGTATCGCTAGCAGTAAAAAAGCCCCAATGCTGAGTTGGGGCTTGATGGGAAAAACGAATGCGCGAGAGGATAGGATGACCTACTTAGTCACCATCTTCTGGATTTGCTTAGCACGTTCTTCATCACTCAAGACCGAAGGCGGCGGTGTCACTATGCCTTTTTGGCAAGCGGGTCTTAGGGCTAACTCATCTAACCAACGTTGTAGGTGAGTGAGTCCTTCCATATTGATGCCGCTCCATTCATGGATGCGCACCCAAGGCCAAGTCGCGATATCGGCAATGGTGTACTCTTCACCGGCCAGATACTGATGCTTGGCTAACTGGGTATTCATTACCTCAAACAAACGTCGACCTTCTTTTTGGTAACGTTCAATAGCCGCAGGGATTTTTTCGGGGAAGTAACGGTAAAACACGTTAGCTTGACCCATCATTGGACCAACACCGCTCATTTGGAACATCAGCCATTGAATGACCTGCGAGCGTTTTTTAGGATCGGCAGGCAAAAACTTACCCGTTTTTTCAGCCAGATACAGAAGAATCGCGCCGGACTCGAACACCACAAAGTCATCGTTATCTCGGTCGATAATGGCGGGAATACGGCCATTAGGGTTAATGGCCAGAAACTCAGGCTGCTTCTGTTCGTTAGTGTTGAAATCTAACTTATGCACTCGATAGTCGAGACCCATTTCTTCGAGCGCGATGGAAATTTTAAAACCGTTCGGGGTCGCGGCGGTATATAAATCAATCATAGTTATCCCTTAAGTCTTAACTGGTTAATGCTTAATCTGGCTGCCCAACAGGGCATCGCTGTCAGTTTTTCGGGGTAAGCGACACTATTGCAGGGCGCTGGGCCACTGTCGCAAACCAAGCTTGAATATGGGGCAGAGTGTCATCCACCAGAATATCTAAGTTTTTAATAAAGCTAATAAAAACGTAAGCAGAAATGTCGGCAATCGTATAGTTATCGCCCGCAACATAGCTTGATTTGGCTAATTGTTGGTCTAAGGTCGGTAGGAAGTCAATGACCCGTTGGCGTGATTCTGCGCCCCAGGCTTCGACACAATTTTCCCTGTCTTTGTAGATACCCGTTAGGTTTCTAAAGGCTTGAAAACCTGCGGTAAAACCTTGTAACTCAATGATACGTTGCCACATTTCCACTTTAGCGCGCTCCAGTGGCGTGTTACCAAATAAGGAAGTGTCACTCGGATAGATCTCGTCGAGATAACGGCAAATAGCGACGGACTCACAGATATGGTTGCCATCATCGAGTTCGAGCAGGGGAATGCGCCCGTTGACACTTTTGGCTTTGAATTCAGGGTTAAGGTTTTCACCGCCGCGAATGTCCACACTCACTCGCGGAATGTCGATGCCTTTTTCTGCGAGGAAAATACTCACGCGTCTTGCGCTTGGCGTTGGGGCTAATTCATAAAGCTTCATGCTCTTTCCTTCTATTAATCTGTAAGTTTGGCCAAATAGGGCTTTAACGGAACGATCGGTTAGGATAGAATTTACGCCATATCTAAACGGTCAGTCAAGAATGTTTTTGCCCTATGATATTCCGTTTAATGTAGGCATCAATGTAGGTTTGGACCATGGCACGCAGTTGTAATTTTGATAGACAAGAAAAGCTCGTTCAGGCGATGGAGCTGTTTTGGCGAAAGGGATTTGCCGAGACCTCGATTGCCGATCTGGTCGAACACTTAGGGATTAATCGTTTCAGCTTGTATAACAGTTTTGGCGATAAGCAGAGTTTGTATCGCGAATCCCTGCGCTTTTATCTCGACCACTATTCCTTCGGCGCGAAAGAGCAAATCCTGCACGCACAGGCAGGGCTGAGTGAAATCTTGACCTATTTAGCACGATTTGTGGCCTTGCAGCGCGAGCAAGAGTACGGCTGTTTTATGCAGAATGCGGTGATGGAAAAATGCCTCGACGATGACTGCGTGCAGCAGGAGTGCCAGCGCTTATTTGCCCAGTTACAGAGTAATTTCGCCGATGTATTAGGCTACAGTCAGCGACAGGGTGAGTTGTCTCAATCGGTTCAGCCTGAGTCGCTCGCGGCATTTTTAGTGCTTCAATTACAAGGGATTAGAGTGTTAGGCAAGGCGAAGGAATACGCGCTGTTGGATAACGCATTTGAGGTATTAAGTGAATACCTTAAGAGTCTCGCGTTGACGCCCCTAAAGCCCGTCGATGTGAAATAGGACGTAGGCTAAACCGATAAGCATGAGGCCAAGGCAATACTTGGCATCATCAACTGTAAAAACTTACGCAACCACTTATACAGAAACCTAAAAGTCCAATTCGAGGGCAAAGCACAAGTAAGCCATCAATTGGCTACAGTGGGCGAATTGTTCGGCGCAGTAGCGGGCGGCATCGGCTTGGCAGAGCCGTTCAAAGGGGATTGGCTTTAGCGCAATAAAGTCCTTACGTTTGAGCTCGTCCAGCATTGGGTGATGTTTATCGAATCCTTTAGGAGGGCGTGTCAAACTATCACCATCCATCATAAATCCTTGATTGGTTAAGATGTGCAGCGCTTTTTTATAGCCGTTGGGGTTTTCATCAATACAAGTCCGAATCGCATTCAGCACCTTGGATTCGGGATGCCAAATACCGGCGGCAATAAAACATCCATCCTCGGCAATATGTAAATACAGCCCTGGTGCATGCACATCTTTACCCTGAAAATGCCGAAACTGGATCCCCACATTGGTCTTGTAGGGTGTCTTGTCGTTGCTAAAACGACTATCGCGCTGTGGACGCATTAAGCTGCCACCGACTTTTTTGGCAACCGCCGTTAATCTTGGGGAAATAGCAACAATATCAGGCTGAATTTGCTCGATAAAACGCAGTGCAGGGGTTCTGACCTTATTTTCATATTCTTCCTGATGGGCTTTAAACCAGTCGCGGGAGTTATTGAGCGCCAGCTGTTTGAGAAAATCTAAGCTGGCGGCCGTAAATGCCAACTCGGTTTGGGGTTGTGCGGTTAGCTTAGTCATGTGCATAAAACCTTTGAGGTGCTTGAGATTGGAATTCCGATCGTTAATCAAAACAGGCTAGTGCGAGTTGAACAAAAGCGCCTGGATATTGCAAATTCTTCGAGCATTTCTCTGCCGTGACTATCAGGTTGCGATTTACATGTAAAGTTAGGTGAGAATAATTCTCATCTTTAACTTTGATGCCTATAATGCCGCCCTATTTTTTACACTAGGTAATAGGGGATGGGGAGATGGGATATCAACCTAAGAGCAGGATAGCGAAAATAATGATGGGTTGTGCGGGTTTGACGGTATTGCCTGCGTTGCCACTCAATGCCAAGGAGGTATTGGGAGCGCCTAAGGTCGAGCCCATCGAGATATTACAAGTACATGGCCAGCAATATCGCCGAGCGACCACTATGACTAAGCCGGGTGAGGCGATCATCTCGATGGAGCAAATTGAAGAGATGCAAGCGACCACATTTGCCGAAGTCATCGATGATATGGCCGGTGCCCATGTTGATGGTGGGACTCGCAGTGGTGGCGAGCGCATTAACGTATGGGGATTTGGCGAAACCGAAGATTTTAACATTTATGTCGATAACGCCCCCGTGGGATTTGAGCAGTATCGCTATGGTTCGTTCTTCTTAGATCCCGATTTAATCAAGCGAGTCGAAGTGATTAAAGGGGCCCACGATGTCCGCTCGGGTAACGGCGGTTTTGGTGGCTCCATGTATGTAGTCACAAAATCTGCAGATGATTTTTTAAATTACAATCAAAGTGTTGGCACAAGAGTTAAAACCAGTTACGCCAGCAATAACGACGCCAAAAGTTACACCGGAACCCTTTATGGCCGAGCGAATCGACAACTTTCAGGCTTGTTGCATATCACTCGTCGTGATGCGGGGGATGTGACGCTCGCTAATGGTGATGAATTTGAATACTCAGGTTATGAGCAAAATAATTACCTCGGCAAACTGGATTATGAGCAGGGCGATCATCAATTTATGTTGAGCCTGACCCATTATCTCGATGAAGGCCGAAAGCCTTGGGCCAATCGCCGTGGTCCTATGCCCGCGATTTCTGACTACAACATCCGTAAATATGGTTCCTATGAGCAGGCGCTCTATGCCACCACGGCTTACAACACCTATGAAGACAATACTTGGTCGGCGAATTATCGCTATTCACCGAGTAATCCTTTAATTGATACCCAGATTGTGATTTCCCATTCGGCGAATGCGCGCCATTGGATCAGGCCGCCAATTGCGTGGGAGAAGATGACTGTCTCCGTCGGCAACTTCGGCCATGAATCTTGGCTGGATTACAAACGTGACTACATTGACATCAACAACTTAAGTGTTATTGGGGATCATGAGATCACCACAGGGTTGCAGTTCCGTAGCCTCGATAGGGATTCAATGGTCTTTAACAAAAGTTATGAGAAAAATCCTGAGAAAAACTACGGTTGGTACACCCCTTACTATCAGCCAGAAGGGCGTCAGGATACCTATGCAGTGTATTTGCGCGATGCGATTAGTGTGACGGATGAACTAACTATCACCCCTTCACTACGGTATGACTTTATCTATAGCATTGGTCGCCCCAACATTGCCCCCGATTACAACGATATCGAGGCAGGGCACGACTACAGTTCGACCCACCATTCGGGCTTTTCACCGCGATTGGGTATCGACTACCAGTTAACTGCTAATACTCGAGTGAATTTCGATTACGCCTACAGCTTACAGGCGCCAGTGGTCGATGAAATCTATGCGGTGCAATACGCCAAGGCGAGCATTACCGGCACGAGTCGAGATATTGATGTTGAGCGTCTGCACGCCTTTAAACTGGGCTTGATGACGCAGCAAACCCATCTTTTTGCCGCCCAAGATACGCTTTCAACCCAAGTGACCCTCTTTGCTAACTTGGGGCGGGATGATATTGCCCAGCGCCGCGGGGCAAAGTCCGACCCAAATCAAGCGATTCAAAGTGGTTACACCAATCTTGACGGCTATGAGATCTACGGCGCCGATCTTGAGTCCCAGTACCGTTATCAGGATTTCTTCAGTGACTTAGCCGTTTCTTGGTTACAGGGCGAGCATCGGGGATCGCTCAGAGACAGCCAAGGCGAGGATGAATACCTTGCTAACATTGCGCCGCTGGATATTCGCCTGCGTGTGGGCATGTACATTACCGATGACATTTCAGTCGCTTGGCAAGGTACTTGGTACGATGCGCAGGATAATGTGCCTCAGGGGGATATCTTTAATGCTGAGTCCCCAAGTGAGAATTACTTCTTACAAAATATATATTTAGCCTACGAGCCTCAAGATACCCTGAAAGGGCTAAGCGTGCGCTTAATGGCAAAAAATCTGACGAACCAGCAAGTGACGCCGTTTCTGTCGGATGGCATCCCCGCGCCGGGGCGAGATATCAGACTCAGTTTAGCTTATGAATTTTAAGGATTAAATGGCAATTTCAAGGATGGGTAAACAGATAACTCATATAAAAAATAGGGTTATCTTGCCTTCCCCCCTGCCGTGAAAAGCCAATTTATGGCATAATCCGCGTTTTATTACGCATGTAGACAGAAAAAATGACTGAAAATGAATTGCTAACTCGCTGTGGCGGCAAATGTGAACTCTGCGCAAGTGACGTCGAACTCTCTATTTATGACTTACCGGCTTCCGATGGTCATGAAAACGAGATCATGATTTGTGAAAATTGCAGCAGCCAAATCGCAGCGCCGGATACCATGGACATGAACCACTGGCGTTGTCTGAACGACAGCATGTGGAGCCAAGTCCCGGCGGTTCAAGTGATGTCATATCGCATGCTGAAACGCCTAAGCAGCGAAAGCTGGGCGCAGGATTTACTGGATATGCTGTATCTGGAAGAGGATTTACGCGCTTGGGGCGATGCCGAAGTGGCTGCCGCGAGCGATGATACACCTCCGACCTTAGACAGCAACGGTGCGGTACTGAACGCTGGCGATACCGTTGTTATCATTAAAGATCTCAACGTTAAAGGCACCAGCTTTGTGGCAAAACGCGGCACAGCGGTTCGTAATATCTCGTTGACCAACAATCCAGAGCATATCGAAGGCCGTGTGAATGGCACTCGCATCGTGATCCTGACCTGCTTTGTGAAAAAGTCGTAAGTCACTATCACTAAAGCTTGTTTGAACACTTAACCGCCCAATTTGTATCAATTGGGCGGTTTTTTTTATGCAGAATGTAATCTTATCTGCCCACGAAAAGCCTGCGCATATACAAATCGTTTAATTAGGCGATAAAATGTGTGGCATGTGAAGAATCTTTATATAGAGATAAAGCTATGGTAAACGACTCGCAATCACCCGATGCAAAACAACAGTCGACTTCCGCTAAAGATGGATTAGATAACATCCTTGGGCAGTGGCAGGCTCAAGGGGTGACAGAGGATCTAGTGCCAATGGCGGTGTTAGGGCGCATCGCGCGCCTGACCAAATATATGGAAAACGCCATCGCCCTGTGCCACGGCGAATTTGGCTTAGGTCAGGGGGAATTTGATGTGCTCGCGACCCTCAGACGTTCGGGCGAGCCTTATATGCTATCGCCTTCGCAGCTGTATCAGAGCATGATGTTAAGCTCTGGCGCTATGACCAGTCGCTTAGACCGGCTTGAAAATAAAGGGCTGATTGCCCGTGAGCACAGTAAGGAAGATCGCCGCGCCGTGCATGTGTCGCTCACCACCGAAGGCAAGGCGTTGATTGATGCGGCGCTGCCCAAACATATTCAATGCCAAAGCGCATTATTGGCAGGAGTGCCGAGTGCCGAGCGCGAAACATTGCAGCAGATTTTAAAGACGTGGCTTGCTCACTTTGAACGTTAATCGACCCAGTTTTTGGGGACGAGAGACAAAGTGTTGTATGGCGTCTTAGGGATAGCATCAGGGAGTGACTATGGTAAAAAAGCGCGAAGCGTTTGAAATTGAAGGCAAGCGAGTCATTGCGGGCACGCAAATGGGGATAAAACTTCCCGCCGCTAAGCTCTATACCGATACCCAACTCGATATTCATGTTGAAGTGTTCCATGGTATCAAACCTGGCCCGACACTGTTAGTCTGCGCTGCCATCCATGGCGATGAGCTCAATGGCATAGAGATCTGCCGGCGCTTGCTTGGGCGCGTCAATCCTAAGAATTTAGCCGGCACCCTGATTGTGGTGCCTATAGTCAATGTGTTTGGTTTTATTCAACAATCCCGTTATCTCCCCGATAGGCGTGACCTCAATCGTTGTTTCCCCGGCTCGAGCAAAGGTGCGCTGGCGAGTCGTTTAGCCAACCTTTTTGCTACCCAATTATTAGTGCACGCAACCCATGTGATTGATTTACATACGGGTGCTATTCATAGAGATAACTTACCGCAGATCCGCTGCGATACCAGTGATGCAACCATGTTAGCCATGGCCAATGCCTTCGGCGCGCCACTTATCATGCACTCCAAGGCGCGTAGCGTGTCGATGCGTGGCTATGCGAATCAGCAGGGTATTCCCTGTATTTTGTATGAGGCGGGCGAGGCGCTGCGCTTTAGTGAACTGGCGATTAAGTCGGGTCTTAAGGGCGTACTCAATGTGATGCGCAGCCTTGATATGCTCAAGGGGCGAGTCAGTAACAAGGTCGCCAGCGTGAGTGCGATTCGCAGTTATTGGGTTCGCAGTGAGTCCGATGGTTTAGTGAATATGAAGCTTAAACTCGGGCAGCGGGTCAATAAGGGGTATATCATCGCCCATATTGTGAGTCCGCATGGGGGCGATAGCGTAGCCATTCGCGCCCCCACCGATGGCATTATCATTGGGATCAGCAATATACCTGTGACCAACGAAGGTGAGGGCATGTTCCACATTGCGCAGTTCGAGGGGGATGAAATTGAAATCGCCAACGAACAACTCGATGAATTTTTAATGGAATACGCCTGATATTAACTGTGCCATAGCTTTACAGCCAATAGCCCAATGAGGAGTCAAATGAAGACTGTTAACGTCGGTAATAAACAGATTTGCCCGAGTAAAATTCTTTGTATTGGGCGTAATTATGTCGACCATATCCACGAGCTGGGTAATGACATTCCCGAAGATATGGTGGTGTTTTTCAAGCCCAACTCGGCGATTAGCACTGTGCTGCATGCTGAGCATTTAGGCGAAGCGCTGCACTATGAAACTGAGCTGTGTTTTATCTATCAGCAGGGGCGTTTTAGCCATGTTGGGGTCGGGTTGGATCTCACTAAGCGAGAGCTGCAAAGCAAACTGAAAGCCAAGGGATTACCCTGGGAAAAGGCCAAAGCCTTCGATGGCGCGGCGTTATTTAGTTCCTTTGTCGCTATCGATGATGCCAGCGCGGCATTTGAATTTAGCTTAACGATCGACGGGGCGTTAACCCAAGCGGGCCATATTGAGTTAATGATCTATAACCCGCAGACGATTCTAGAAGAATTACAACGCTTTACTACCTTGGAAGATGGCGACATGGTGATGACAGGCACCCCAAAAGGCGTCGGCATCATCGCGCCCAATCGGGTATTTAAGGTGGCCTTAGGCCTAAAGGATGCGTCACACCCAACGCCCTTGGTCGAATGTGAATGGCAAAGCCAGTAATGCAATGACGGCGCCCTCAGCATCGGCTCATCAGGCAACTACTGAGCAGGCAATCAACCCCCTTTGGCAATATTTGCTCGCCTTAGGGGCCGAGCCTGAGCATTTAGCGCCGCTACTCAGTCAAGCAAGGGCGCTTTCATGTCAGACTGGCGAGTGCTTGTTACCCCAAGGCGAGCACCAAACCTTTGCCTATTTTGTGGTGGATGGCATAGTGCGCGCTTGCCACTATACCCAAGAGGGCAGTGAGCGCTGCAAGGAGTTTTACTTCGAAGGTGAGCTTTGTTTCTTATATCGCAGTTGGTTAAAGCAGGATCTTGCGCCCTATCAGCTAGAAACCGTCAGTGCTTGTCGGTTAGTACAAATGCCACTTGCCGTGTTAAATGAGCCATCGATGCAGCGAGTGCAACTTTCGCTACTCAAACAGCAATTATTGTATAAAGAACAAAAAGAAGCCTTTTTGCTGCTCAACACACCAGAGCAACGTTACTTACATTTACTCGAGCATTTTCCCCTCTGGGTTAAACGGTTAACCCATGCGCAACTGGCTAATTATATTGGCATTACCGCGATTAGCCTGTCGCGGATCCGTAGACGTTTGCAAGATTCAGTATAAACAGCCATCCAATTAACTTAAGTTAATGCGCTTTTAGGTCATCCCCTGCATGCTCCTCGGCTATCAGTCTGAGTCACAGTGGAATGTATTGGCTTATTTCATAGGCCGATATCGAACCCTAAAGGAGCCTATCTTGAGTGCTTTTACCCTGTCGCAACTATTGGTGGCAATCGCCATCGTTTTCGATTTGATCTCGTTTCAATTTAAGGCGCGTGAGCACATCGTCGCCTGCTTATTCGTGTCGGGCATCTTAATCTCCATCCATTTTTGTTTATTGGCACAATGGACGGCCGCAGGGCTAATGGGGATTGCCAGTGTGCGTTACCTCACCAGTATTTTTACGACGTCTAAAAAGGCCATGTGGGGTTTTAGCGGGGCGGCGGTGCTGATGAGCGGCTTGACCTACAGCGGGCTTGTGAGCGTGATAAGTTGTATTGGTACACTGTTTCAAACCCGCGCCGCCTTTTGTCAGACGGATAAAAATCTGCGCTTATTGATGATAGTCGGCACCAGTTTTTGGTTGTGCCACAATATTTTAGTTGGCTCGCCCGTGGCGGTATTGATGGAGCTGCTGTTTATTGGCAGTAATCTCGTGGGGTATTACCGCCATTATTTTCGAGGACAATTACGCTCATCCTGAAGGAAGGCTTAGATACCTGCCACGGCTTCCATATCTAGCTCGATATCGGTACAGCCCTTAGGGCAAAAAATACCCGCGGCTTGGTCGGCTTTAGCCGTCTCCGGCAAGATAACTTTGAGGGTTTGATTGCAGCTTGGACATTGCACAGGCTTGCCTTTAAAGACCCGTTTAATCAGGTTTTTCTGTTCATTAAACGAGTTTGCAGTGCTTTGGTTTAACACGGCAAAAGGGCTAGTCGATGCATTGGTCATAGGCAATTAGATCCTTAAGGATTCAACAGGGATTAACGATTTACTGTGGGGCTACGCAAGGACTTGCCTATCCACCAGAGTGGGGATTATAGCCTGAGTTGGAGCTGGATGGAAAAGCGCAAATCGGCTTACTCATCTGAGCGATGAGCAAGCCGAGGGCATCGATTTATGACTTAGGCTTAAACTTATCTTTCTCCAAGTTCAGTTTTTTCATTCTTAGGTACAGCTTCTTACGTGGGATCCCTAAGTAATTAGCGGCGTCTGTTACCCTGCCTGAACACAAATACAGAATGTTCTCAATCACTTGCTTCTCATAGGCATCGACGAGTTCATCGAGCGGTGCCTCGGGGGCTTGCACTAATTTAAGGGTTTCTTCGCCGGGGAGTTTGATTATGCCAACCGCATAGAGCTCGGCGAGGTTTCGCAGTTCGCGGATGTTTCCTGGCCAATGGTGGCGCTTGAGGATCTCTATGTAATTTAAGTCAATTTTAGGGATAGGGATGTCAAAGCGCTTACAGCTTTGGCTCAGGAAGTTACGGAATAGGGGAATAATATCGCTCTTACGTTCAGCCAAGGTGGGCAATTGGATCCGAGCCTGTGAGAAGTAGTAATAGAGTTCGGGCAATAAAGCGCCGGTTTTGACCTCATTGTCGGGATTAGTATCGAAGATACAAATGGTTCTATGGCTTTTGGTGTTGAGTCTTTCTTGATCCAGCAGGCGAGTACATAGCCAGCGTTGATGGTCATGGCTCAGTTGAGTCAATGAACGCAGCACTAAGGTGCCATTTTGGACTTTGGCAATGCTGGCCTCTAACTCGGTTAAGCTGGGGTACTCTTTACAATCATGGATGATTAAGCTGTTGTTTTTATGTTGACTTAAGCTATGAAGCACGGAAGCGACTAAATGGCGGCCCGTGCCGATTTTCCCCTCAATCATCACATCTTTATCGATTCTGGCAATCTGGCTCAGTTGCTGGCGGATCTGGTTGATTTGCTCGCTGGTGCCAAAGAGGTGCTCCTTAAAGGTGCTCGAAATCGCTTCCCGCTGTTCAATGATCCCTTGGCGGATCTGTTGTGCGCGCTTGAGCAGCTGTAAAAATTGCGCCGAATCGAGGGGTTTTTCGAGAAAATCGAATGCCCCCCGTTTAACCGCCTCGACCGCAAGAGGAATATCACCGTGGCCAGTGATCATGATGACGGGGATTTCGGGATCGATTTTTTTCACTTCGTTGAGTAAATCCATGCCATTCATCGCCGGCATATAAATGTCTGAGACGACCACCCCATTCCAATGTTCATTGAGTAGGGTAAGGGCCTTAGTCGGCGAGTGGGTTCCCTTAGCGCTGTAGCCCGAAAGCTGCAACAAATGACGGTATGCCGTCAGTACATCCTCATCATCATCGACGAGTAGCACGGTAAAGGGCGTCGAATTTTCAATCGGCATTGCGGAACTCCAAAATAATCATAGCGCCGCCATCTAAGTGTGATGCCAGATAAATGTCAGCGTTAAAACGTTCGAGAATCGAGCGGCAGATGCTCAATCCTAAGCCTAGACCAACGGCCTTGGTGGTGGTAAAGGGGGTGAAAATTTGCGGTAAAATACTTGGCGCAAATCCCGGCCCATTGTCGTAAATGGCCAGCGTCAGTTTGGCTGCGCTTTGTTCAAGCACAGTCACATAGATATGTTTATCGGTCTGGCTTGCGGTGGCATCCATGGCATTAATCAGAATGTTGAGCAACACTTGTTCGACTTGAACCGCATCCACTTGGATAAGATATTCTTTAGTTAACTCATTATGAATGATGATGTTTTCGTTTCGCGCGCGGGTTTCGACCAGTACCAGCGCGTTATTCACCAGTTGATTGATATCGATACTGACGCTCTCCACCTGCGTGGGGGACTTGCGCGCAAAGTTACGGATAGCCGAAATAATTTTTGCCATCCTAAGGTTCATCTTTTCCGTCTTGCCTAGCATCTCAGTAAGTAACTCGAGTTGATTGGTCTCAAGCGCCAAGCGGCAACTGTACAAATAGGTGCTGACGGCCGACAACGGCTGGTTTAACTCATGGGCAAGGCTGGTCATGGTTTGGCCGACCGCCGCCATTTTGGCCGCTTGGATAAGGTCCGCCTGCGCTTGATGTAAATGCGCTTCCGCCAGTTTGCGTTGCTCAATTTCTGCGGTTAACTCTTGGTTTTTCACCGTGAGGTTTAAGGTTCTGTCCGCCACTAAGCGTTCGAGTTCGCGGGTGTTTAGCTCCTGTTTAGTGATGTCGGTAATCGTCACCATATACTTGGCTTGGCGGGCGTGTTCGAAAGCCTGCAGGTGAAAATGTAAGTACTGCGGCGCGTTATGTTTCACTAAATTAAGGATGCATTCACTTTGTCCTGTCCGGCTCAATTCGCTATCGGCGGCGAATTGCGCCAATAATTGTGGTTGGCAAGCGGCAGGGAACGCCTGCCATAGGGTCAATTGCGGCGCGAGCGTGCTCAGACTCAATAATTGCAATGCATGGGGGTTAGCCGATTCGATTTCGCCATTGGGATGGCAGGTGATCAAGCTGGCTTGAGCGTTATTGATCAGCGTCAGCGCATTGCTTTTGACCATGGCTTGCATATCGACACAGAACTGCCGTAAACAGTCTCCCATGTGGCCAATTTCATCTTTTCCTTGGGTGGTGATTGGCCAATCTAAATGGCCGTCTGCCACATTTTTCAGGTCAATTTCGAGGGTGTTGAGGCGCTTTAATACCCGTTGGCGGATAAGCACAGTCAGCACTAATACACTGATCACAATAGAGATGATAGAGATAAGCACAATTATCAATTTGCCATTGATGATCATCGACTTAGTGTTGGTGTTGAGGGAGTTAAACGCTTGGCTCGATTGTTCGAGTGTCGCAATATTTTTGAGGTGAAATTGGGTTAACACTTGGGTTAAGGGGTCGGCTAATTGGGATAATGCCAACTGCGCCTGGGTATCCAATTTAAGTAGTCGGATCAATTCACCATTAGAGCTAATCAGGGTGATGAGATTCTTCATGATCTGTCTATGGCTGATTGTCGAAGGGAAGCTGGTGAGTTTCTCCACTAAGGTTTCGATTTCAGCGATTTTTTGATCCAGATATGAGAAGGCACTGGTTAATTCCCGGGTGTATCTCTGGTCAATAATCTCATTCACTAGGGTAAATAGCTCAGTCTCCTTGGTGGATAACTCCTGCAGAATAAAGAACTCATTCATCAGGGCATTCGGCGATAGGTTATCGACAGGGTGCGAGAGTAACCGAGTGACGTGCCACTCGACTTCCTGCATCAAAGGTGTCATCTCATCATTCAAATCCTGATGCAACCAAGTGATACGTTTTTGAAGGTTATCAAGCTCTTGGCTATAGGCTATTTTTTGCTTTAACAATGTGTCCTGTTGTTCAATTAAACGGGAAAAGTGCTCAAGTGCCAGCCGTTGCTCTGGGAGTCGTTGGCGGTCGGGGTTGCTGCTGATATAGGCTTGCTTAATCGTGTCGATTTCATTTTTTAAATCGTTCTCAAAATTTTGATAGCCGAGTTCATCATTTATTTTATAACTGTTCGAGATAATGCTTTGCAGGTTTCCACTAGAGCGTTCGAGCATATAAGCGCCATTTAACGGTGGCAGACTGTGCTCGACAATATGATTGATTTTATTACTCAGTTCTTCCCAAATGAGCACTGTCGTAATACCAATAAATAGATTTAAGAACGTCATGCTCGCAAAGGCGAGCATTAATTTGCCGCCTAGGGATGTGGGTATTTTAAAATAATTCGTTTTCATCGTTTTTGGGACGCTAGGCTATTCATTAAACTAATGGCTTGGTCTAATTGTGATTCACTTTCTTTACGCCATTGGTACATTATTTGTTCTATTTCGGTGGCGTGTTTATATTCATTCGCCTGCCGAATAAATTGATGTTGTAACTGTAATGATTCCGTTTCATTAATCGGCACCGCGCTGGCTAATTGCCGCGCTTGCTTGATGATATTTTGCTCATCTGGCGAAATATTATTTGTGGCTTCTGCCTGATGGATCAATTTCCAGGCGAGCTGCAGTTTAGGTAATTGATAGGTAATGACTTGATCAAATAAGGCATTAATAATAGTTGCCCGATTAAATAATAGGTCTTCATTTATCACGGGGTGGGAGCTTTGTGCTAGGCTGGCATCCGTGAGCGAGTGTTTAGCAATGGCGCTGGAGCTGATCAGGGTTTGGCCATTGTTAGAGAGAAAATATTGAATTAGCTTCGCAACATTGGCTTTATTTCGGCCGCGGGGAGTGACTGAAATATAGGTCGGTAAAATCACCGTGTTGGGTAAATAGTTAAAATCCGTAAAGGGAAATTTATTTTTTGCATCAATCGCATAGCTATCAATCACCACCCCAGCCCCCACGAGTCCGCGGGAGATAGATTCACTCACCCCAAAGCTTCTGGCCGAAACTGAGGCCAAATTGCCGCCCACTTCACGCAGTAAGGCCCAGCCCTGTTGCCAACCTTTTTGCTGCAATACCCCTTCGACCATCATGTGTGTGGTGCCCGAATTGTTAGGGGTGCTCATCATGATATGCCCAGAAAATTGTGCTGCCGCCAGGTCTTTCCAGGTGTGGGGTATGGGTAAGTTGTTTTTCTCCAGATAGCGCTGGTTATACATGATGGTGATGCCTGAGTAACCTAACGCAATGGTTTTATTGCTCTTTGTTAGGTCATGCACAGTTAACCAAGCTGGCATCTCGTACTGCTCTAAGGGGGCGACAATCAGTCCCTCATTATCTAAGTCATGGAAGAAGGTTGGACTGGAGGAAATGATCATATCAACCGGATTGATTGATGATTGTTGTACCCACTTTAGGGCAGGGCCTGTGCGGCGGTATACCACTTGAATGGGAATATCGGGATTTAACTGTTTGAATTCTTCAAACAATGCTCCCATTGGTTCTTCAGAAAATGTGGTTAATACCACTATAGGTTCGGCCGCTCTGGCGGAATGAACAAATACGCTTAAGCAGAGGCTAGCGCACAGCAATAATAGTGACCTTGAGATGTTAATTTTTATTTTCTGTCGTGGATTTTTTGTCGCCACTTTAATGTCACTCATACCTTTCACACCTTAATTGGTGACTCAACTCGCATATTTTTTAAATTTTTAAATTCTTACTTTGCGACGGTTGAGTCAAATTTGACTCGATTTTTTGGGGTTTGAAATAGCTTAAGTCATCTTTATCGATTTCGCTTTGTACTAACACATAGGAATTAGCTTTCTAAGGACGAGTTTGTGTCAAAACTAACCCGTTTTTACCAATTTGTTGCGAGTCTGACTGGGTATTAGTGTGTCTGTGAAAATGATGTTACATCGGGTTTTGGTATGTGCATCGTTATTTTTTGGCTAACTAGACTTCCAACTGTTGGAGCAAGCTATGATAAAAAAATTCTTCCAAACCGGTGCCGACCGACCAATTATGGACGAAACGCCCGAAAAAATTCGTTCGATTTATAAAAAATACCAGTGGCAAGTTTTTATTGGCTTAGTGTTCGGCTATGCCATGTTTTATGTAGTGCGTATGGCGTTGAGTGTGGTGAAAAAACCTATGCTCGACTCGGGTATAGTGACCATTGAAGAATTGGGCTTAATGGGCTCTGCGTTCTTCTTTACCTATGCCATAGGTAAGTTTTCCAACGGTTTCTTAGCGGACTATGCCAACATTGGCCGCTTTATGTCTGTGTCGCTCATGCTTTCCTCCATTACCTGTATGGCCATGGGGATGGGCGTTGCCGGTTTATTCTTCGTGATCCTGTGGGGGATGAACGGCTGGTTCCAATCTGTGGGCTCTGCGCCTTCATGTGTGTCGATTTTCCAATGGTATTCGCCTAAACAGCGGGGCAGTGTGTATTCCATTTGGGGCGGTTCACGTAACATTGGTGAAGCCATCAGCTGGATTTTAACGGCATCATTAGTCAGTTTCTTCGGTTGGAAGATAGGTTTTGTCGGCGCAGGTATTGCTGCATTTGCCGCCGCAGCCTGTATGTTAGTCCTGTTAAAAGACCGCCCACGTACCTACGGTTTACCCGATCCTGCAACGGCATATGGCGAAGAACCTGAATCAGTAAAAGGCCATGATCCCGCCGCTATTCGTAAGGCGCAATTCTTTGTATTAAGACAACCAGTGGTTTGGATTATCGCCTTAGCTTGTGCGGCGATGTACTCATCACGTTATGCCATGAGTTCATGGGCCGTGTTGTACCTGCAGTCAGAGAAGAACTATTCCCTGATCGACGCGGGTGTGGCTATGTCTTCTTACCCCATCGCGGGATTCTTCGGCGCCATCCTATCTGGGGTGATTTCAGACAAAATCTTCAATGCTAACCGTCACATTCCGACCTTCTTATACGGTCTTGCCAATATCATAGGTATGAGCTTGTTATTCTGGGGTTCTGATAGCCGCATGATGGATGCCTTCGGCCTAGGTTTAATCGGCTTCTCTATCGGTGGTCTGGTGGTGTTCCTCGCTGGTTTAACGGCCTGTGACTTAATGCCTAAAAACGCTGTTGGTGCAGTTAAAGGCTTTATCGGACTGTTCTCTTATCTCGCAGCCTCTATACAAGAGATTGTTTCTTCTAAATTAATCCTGGTTACTGAAGTGGCTGGTGTTAAGCATTATGACTTCGGTAGTGCGCAATATTTCTGGATTGGTACTTCCGTACTCTCGATTGTGCTGGCCGCTTCGGTATGGCGGGCGAAAAAAGTCACTGTCGTTGATTGATTAGCCTGACGAGGTCATGGCTAATCACCATGACCTCTTTAAAAGCGTTTCTTCTCAATCATTAATCTCAAACTAAGTAAGAGAAACACGATGAAAAAAGTCATATTAACCGCTTCAGTGCTTGCTGTGTCTTCATTACCTGTAATGGCCGATGAGTCACCCGCAGTCTATGGTCGTCTGGATTTATCCGTGTCCCATTCCGAATTAGGTTCAACCGTTTATAGCGGTACCAGTGGCGTTGATGTGGGGGAAAGCGGCACCTATCTTGAAAACAATTCTTCCAATATTGGCGTTAAGGGTAAATCGGCACTCAGTGATGGCATTAATGTCATCTACAAGATGGAGTTTGGCGTTAACAACACCTCTAATCGGGCGAACGATTCCAGCAAGGTATTCTCGGCGAGAAATACTTACCTAGGTGTCGAAACGGCCTACGGCACCTTGCTTGTCGGGCGCAATGATACGGTTTTCAAAACCGCCGAAGGCAAAGTCGATATTTTTGGAACGACCAATGCGGATATTAATCAATTGGTCTCTGGGCAGACGCGTAGCGCCGATGGTATTTGGTATTACTCGCCTAAGTTATTCGGCCTGATGGATATTAACGCAACTTATTTATTACAGGATAACTATGGCGCCGATAATGAGCTGTATGCCCTAAGTACCACGCTTGGGGATAAAGATCTTAAAAAGGCGCCTTATTATGTTGCCGCCGCCATCAATAAAGGGATCGCCAATATCGATGCCTATCGGTTTGTAACCCAAGTTAAGTTTGGCGACATGAAACTGGGTGGGATCTTTCAACATACCGAAAGCTTAAAATTTTCCAATATGGAGGGTAACTCCTATTTCATTAACGCCACCTACGACCTCTGGGGCACCACATTAAAGGCCGAGTTTGGCCAAGACAACGCGGGTTTGGGCGGTTATTTTTCTAAGCTCGTTGGCCCAAATGAGCAGATAACGGATGTGGATATCAGCCAATTAACCCTTGGCGCAGAGAAAAAATTGACCAAATCGACCCGTGTGTATACCCATTACGCTATGTATGAGGGTGAGTATCAAATGTCTGGCATTACCCAAGACATTGGCGACGATAAGGTATTCACAGTCGGTGTTCGCTACGTTTTTTAAGCGTTTCCGTTTTGTAAGCGTTTCAACTCAAGCCGAGTGCGTTAGCAAATAGACACTCGGCTCACTTTCCAACTTAATGGCGCAGTAGAGGTGATTAAATTGGCCAATCTATATTTAATTAGTCAGGGAGACGCAGCAGTAGAAGCATTCCAACCGTCAGTACCTTCTCAGGCAACCTTGTCCAGCCTTGGGGAGGTGCATGTGAATATGCTGGCGCACTCCTTAAGGGACACACGTTTTGAGATGGTGTATGCCTGTTCTTCACCCTTATCGATGGAGACGGCTGAAATCTTAAACAGAAATAGAAAGCGCGCTATCTCTGTAATCAAACGATTAGCCTTAGCCGATTTTAAGTCCGACTTTGACATTAACGGCGAATGCTTTGATTTATCCCTGTGTATTTATACTATGATGGCGCAATCCCGCGGCTTTTGTTCTTCCATCCATGCGCAATTGAAAATAGTCGAAAAACGCCTGTTAGAGATTGTCGAAAATATCGGTGCCTTATACAAAGGCAATGTGCTTATTGTGATGGAACCCTTGATGGTGAAGTTATTGACGAACCATTTCTTAAGCGAGCAAAACGTTGAAACTAAGTGGAATTCCATCCGGCCAGCCAGTTTGAGCATCTTACATTCCGATGCCAAGGGATGCCATTTGATCCTCAATAACGATATCTCCCACTATCAATGCCAAAGTGTTGCCTAAGGCATTGGTAACATTAGACATTGGCAAAATACGCATTGACATCATTTATCTGATTTTTAGGTTATTACATTGACTAGCAAAACGATTTATTTATTACGCCATGGGCAAACACAGTTTAATGCAGAGCTACGTTTGCAGGGACATTGCAATTCGCCGCTCACCGAACTCGGTGAGTTACAGGCGAAAACCGTGGGTTATGTATTGAGTGAGTATGTTCAAGAACCACAGGACTGGGCATTTTATGTGAGCCCCTTAGGACGAGCGGTGCAAACCGCCGAAATCATTTGCCAACAAATCGGCTTTCCCGTTGAACGTCTACAACAAGATGAGCGGTTAAAGGAGCTTGGTCTAGGTGATTGGGAGCAGCAGCGCGTGCCCGAAATCAAGCAAAACCAACCTGAGTTAAATGCGCTGGCCGATTGGTATACCTATGCGCCGAATGCGGAGACGTTCGCCAGTATCAGTGAGCGCATTCAAGATTGGTTGCAGGATCCGACCGTGCCGGAGCGGGTGATCATCGTATCCCATGCCTTGTCTGGCGCAGTGTTCCGCGGGATTTACGCTAATCTGGATTATCAGGCGCTATGGTCGCAGGAGATGCCGCAGGACGCCTTTTTTAAGCTTGAAGATGGCAAGGTGACCAAAATTCAGTGCCTATGAGTGGAGCGGGCAAGATTAGCTGAACTTAACCTGACAAATTGCCAAATAGTGTTATTTTTTTACACTTTTCCCGCTCCGCTTTGACTCAGTATCTGTAATACTGCTCCGACATTCACAGAGCTTGAGTTAGGTAAAAAGCGCGAGTAAAGCGCATTGGGGGAGCGGATGAGTATGTTTGTTAAATTAACGATAGCGGCGACTGTCCTTGTGCTCAGTATTCTAGCCGCGGGCATTTATCGTTTTAACATGACCAATGATGATATCTACATGGTCATGGAAGATGGACAAGTACTGCAATACGATGAGGCCATGGCGCAGGCCGATGCGAAGGCAAAAGCCAAAGAGGCGGCATTATCTTCCAGCGAAGATGCCATCGAATCTGTGGTGCCAAGTGAGGTCAAACCGGTGGCGAATGCCTCCGAGGTGATGCTGAAACTCTTTAGTTTGAATACGGCCAATCCCTTTGAAGTAAAGCTGCCCGATAGCCAACTGCCAGTGGTATTGACGCACTTTATTAAAATCAAGCAAACGGAATTTGCGCTGGGGGATTATCAACAAGGTGAAGAAAAGGGTCGGGTATTGCTGGATTATATGCGGATTACGCCGCTTAATTTTGACCCAGCATTAGAGCCTGATACCCAAAGCGATGCGCCATTGCAGGACGATCCTAAGCAGCAAACCATGCCTTTTGTGGCGCCTTATATCGTCACGAATCAAGGTTCGGGGGTATTTTGGTACCTTGGCTTGTTTAGCTTAGATTATGCTCAAAATCGATTAGTGCACTTAGGCAGTGTGTTTATTGGCGATCGTATCGAAGTCGATAATATCGAGCCTGTGTATCCCTTTGAGGCGCCATATAAAGTCGCCATCACCTACCGTGACAGGGCGGCGGGCCAACCTATGGCAGAGGAGCCTAAGGTGGCGAAAACCCTTGAAGTCGGTGTGAGTGAGTCGGAAATCAAAGCACTGCATTAGGTTTATATCTGGGCTTATGCTAAGTTAATTTTACCTCAGCTACGGCTGAGGTATTTATTTCACCTAGCGGCTGGGAAAGCTAAGGTTTTGGCATAAAGCATAAAATTAAAACAAGGAGCGAGTCATGGAAATGACCAAAGTCACGGGCAAATTTGATGTTAAGCTCAATCCCGAGAGTGCCTATGCCACAGGTGTAGGCGGGGTGAACTTGGGCAGAATGACCTTAGATAAAAGCTTTTATGGTGAGCTTGAAGCCCGCAGCCAAGGCGAAATGCTCAGTGCCATGACAGCGGTAAAAGGCTCGGCAGGATACGTGGCGATAGAGCAAGTCGTAGGTAAATTGTGCGGCAGGCAGGGCAGTTTTGTGCTGCAACATTTTGGCATTATGACCGATGGGCAAAACCGTTTACACCTTGAGGTTGTCCCCCATTCTGGCGCGGGTGAACTCGTTGGGTTATATGGCACTATGGCGATAAGCATCGAAAATGGCCAACATTTTTATGAATTTAGCTTCTGCCTCGAACAGGAAGCCGAAGCCTAAGGCATGATGAACATAACATCGCGCCAATAAAACAAAACCAGCCGAAGCTGGTTTTGTGGTTTTTGCCCGAGTGACTAATACCAACAGCTGAGTTACCAACAGCTGAGTTATCAAGAGCTGAATTAGCAAGGGCTGAATGGTCGGGACCATTATGAGGTTTTGACTTTGATTTTATCGACGACCTTTTTCACATCATCGGTATTTTTAGCAATGGTCAGGACTAATTGACGCTCGGCATCGCTAGCCACTTCACCCTGTAAGGTCACTACGCCATCGGCAACGTCGACGTTAATTTGGGTGCCCGATACGTCGGTCGAGAACAACAGACGGGTTTTTACGACCGTTGCGACCTTAGAGTCGGTTAAGGTCTTCACCACCTCATTGGTGCCTTCGTCTTCTTTCATCACGGTTAACTTGTTATCGACCCCTTTTACGCCATCTAAGCTTTTGATGAGCTCAGCGGCGAGCGCCTTATCGACACTGCTCTCCACTTGACCGGTTAAGGTGACATGACCGTTTTTCACGTCGGTCATAATGTCAAAGGAGTTGAGGTTAGTATTGAGCAACAAAGTCGTTTCGGCCTTGCCATCTAGCCAAGCATCTTTGGCATCGTCTTTCCAATCCTGTGCGGCGGCCACATTTAAACTGATAGAACCGACAAGTAAGGTGGTTAAAGCTAAAGTTGTCGTGTTTTTCATAATGATATCCTCCGTTGTTATCTCGAAGGAACTAAAGCGTGAATCGTGCCAATGTTTTTATCCTACTGATTTTAAATATAATTAATTGGATTGGCGCCCTGTTTTAGGTGTTTGGCTCAATCGGCAAATCGGCGCTTTTTACCGACAAAATGTAAATATTACCGAGGGTGATTAAGCGGTTTGGCTTAAGTGGGATAGGCGTTAAGCTCAAATAGATCGCAGGCAACAAAAACGCGGCTCTGTTAGCCGCGTTATTGGATGGCATGGCCGCCTTACTGGGCTTGGCTACGCAGGTGTAAGGTATCCAAATGGATTTGTAGCCAGGCAATATCCTCGGCCAATTGGCTGATTAACCTTGGGTGATTGGCTTTTTTAATTAGCTGTTTGAGGTGATTAAGGCGCTGACGCTCAAGCTCGCAGAGCACGGCGAGGGCATCGGCGAGTTGCTGTTTAATAAGTAAAGCATCGACATCGGCATAGGGCCGAGTCTGTGATGGAGGCACCGAATGCTGGCCCATTTGTTGTAATGATTGGGTGAGCAATTGCTTAAATCGCGCCAGCATCCCTTGATACGTCTTGATTTGGGCAATAAAAATGCGTTTAAGGCTGTAGTCATCGACAGTGGTATTGGCCCGAGTATAAAAATCCACGCCGGTTTGGGTCAGCTCGATTAACTCATTAACCAGCTTAATATCGGCGCTCAACTCGGTCTGATGTTGCGCAACATTAGACGTCATAACGACCTCCTGTGGTAGTTTGGGCTGCTCCGCCGACACGGATTGCCCAACATTTTATGGAAATTTCAGTTTCATTCAGCTTCTATGCATATTTCGTTCACTTTTTAATGATAAGTTAATGGATTGATTTAACTGATGATATTTATCCATTGTCGCCAGTGCCTCGCTTATTATCGGCAACTCTTACCGTTGAGATTGTTAAAATTTCACGGCTGGCATACAGTGGTGCTTCATTCACAGGGAGTGGCACAAGATGATCCGACCAACGCTTTTCTATCATCTACAGGACTTCGAGACCGAGCAGGCATTAGTACAGCTCGAGGGCGCGCAGACCTACAACAAGCTACGCAGTACCGATGATTTATCTTGGATTAGTCAGCTGGAGGCCAATCGTATCGATGTGGCGATCATTGAGCTGCCCCGTCTAAGCCGTGAAGATTATTTAGCCTTACTCGAGTCCAGCGCCATTGCGGATGTGGAGTTTATTTTTCTCTCCGATGGCCTGCCGAATCCTCACCTCGATAAACTCTTGTCCAAATACGCGGGCTACCATTTCCGTAAGCCCATCGATATGTCGTTGCTGTGCGAAACCTTAGCGGATTTTGCCCAGCATTTAGTTGCCAATACTTCGACGCGCATTCGTCCCTTTGCCAGCGAATTAGACCAATATGGTCTGCTGGTGGGCTCCTCATTACCTATGCACCGTTTGTATCGCACTATCCGCCGCGTGTCGGCCGCCGAGAGCAATGTGTTGATTATCGGTGAGAGTGGCGCGGGTAAAGAACTGGTCGCCAATACCATTCACTTAGCCAGCCCGCGGGTGAATAAGCCCTATATTGCGATTAACTGCGGCGCCTTGAGCCCAGAATTGGTTGATAGTGAACTCTTCGGCCATGTAAAAGGCTCTTTCACTGGCGCGAATCGCGATCATCAAGGGGTATTTGAGCAGGCCGAAGGCGGCACCTTATTTCTCGATGAAGTCACCGAAATGCCCCTAGAGCATCAAGTTAAGCTGTTAAGAGTGCTCGAAAATAATGAATATCGTCCCGTCGGCAGCCCTAAGGTGCTCAAGGCAAATGTGCGTATTGTGGCGGCGACAAACCGCGATCCTTTAGTGGCGATTGAGCAAGGACAACTGCGGGAAGATTTGTACTTTCGCTTAGCGCATTTCCCCATTCAAGTGCCGCCATTGCGGGAGCGTGGGGAAGATATTGTCGGACTTGCGAAGCATTTTCTGGCCTATCGCAATGCGGCAGAAAAACAGAGTAAAGTGTTCTCGCCCTCAAGTTTAGAGGCGATTGCGGCCCACGCTTGGCCGGGGAATGTGCGCGAGTTAAAGCATGCTATCGAGCGCGCTTATATTCTGGCGGACCATGAGATTACCCCTGAGCATTTACAGCTTACGCCCAGTTTGGATAAAGAGGCGACTGCAGAGGAAAATGTCGTGATCCCCCAAGGTATGCGCCTTGAGGAGCTGGAAAAAATCGCCATTTACCAAGCGCTTGAAACGAGTCTGGGCAATAAGACCGACACCGCCGAGCAGCTTGGGATCAGCGTTAAAACCCTCTATAACAAGCTCAGTAAATATGAGCAGGAGTCAGATGCTCAAACTGTTGTTGATGCCGTTAGCGAAGATTCCGTTAGCAATAGCGTCGCCAAGTAGTGACCTACATAAAATGCCTGAAAATAAGCTAATGCATTGATTCAGCTTTTGATTCAGAGTTGATTCTGAATGTGTTAGCTTATTTGGGGCTCTAACTGCGGTTCAGCATTTTGCGCTTGATAGGGCACAAACACCTTCAAAGAGGCGGGCAGGATATCGATATTGAGTTGCTCCGGCTCACAAATCTCGCCATCAATCACATACTTGCATGGGGGCTGACTGCTGATCTTCACCTTTTTCGCGTGGGCATGTTTCACTTTACCCGTGTTGGCCGAGGGCGCAGAGTCGCTATTGGCGGCCTCTTTAATCCAGCCGGTAAAAGCCAGTTCAGCCAGACTGATAAGCTGTTCATTCGGCTCATTATTTGAATCTAACCAAGTGATATCCAACAAGCCGTCGGTCATATTGGGTTCGCCCTTACCTTGGGCGAGTAAGCTGGTAAAAGGTGCGGCATTGGCAACCACTAGGCTGTGGGTTTGCACTGTCATTGGGGTTTGGTCATCTAAAGTCAGCTGCAACTCGAGGTTGGTGTCGGTGTTCACCGCGCGCCACAAACCATCGAGGTAGGCGAGTTGGCCGAGGGCATTTTTACGCTCGCGGCTCGCCGACTCAATCATTTGCTGCTCAAACCCAATGCCGACCAGCAGTAACACCAGTCGCGCATTGCAACGCGCTGTGTCTATGGTCTGTGTCTGGCCTTGGATAATATTATCAAGGGCTTGGGAGACGGCATTGAGCTTACTGCTTAAACCAAAGAGGGCGTGTGACAGGGCATTAGTGGTGCCTAGCGGGATAATGCCTAAGGTGATATCGGTGTCGATAATCTCCGCCGCGACCTCTGTGACTGTGCCATCGCCCCCGCAAGCGATGATGATATCGGCGCCCTGAAGCCGGGCTTTTTTCGCTTGGGTTTGGGCGCTAATCTCTGGCGTGGTGAGCGCTAACTGCACCTCAAAATAGCGTTTCAGCTCAGTGCAAATTTGTTCGCCATGGCTCTGCCATTTACCCGCGCCAGAGACGGGATTGGCGATAATCCAGGCTCGCTTATGCAGTTTGATTTCCCCTTGAGTGTACATCTGCTCCAGCGCTTTGAGTTGCCAGCGATTTAACCCTGCGGTTTTACGAATGCTTTTAATCTGTTGCAGCACCTCGGCGAAGCTGAGCTCGGGGCGGCGGCACATAAGATAAGCGGCCAGCACCATTACGGAGCGCCCGCGGCCGAGCGCACAGTGGATTAATACCCGCTTTTGGGCGCGTACTTGACGGTGTAACCAGTTAATCGCCTGATTTAATTGGGCGCTAGTTGGCACGCTGTGGTCAAGAATAGGGATATTCAGATAGTCGATATGATCCTCATACAGGGACACATCGAGGCCGTCGAATTCGGCGGTGACATCTAAAATAGCGGTAATGCCATAACGATTCAGTTTAGGTAAATCGGCAGCGCTTAAGCGGCTACCCAAGTATAGATATTTATCAATGGCTTGCATTGAAGGCACGCTATCGCGGCGCCGAGCCCAGAGATTATAGAGTCGGCATCCTAATAAAAATGGAATAAAGCCCCAACGGATATACCAAGGGATGGATCCATCCTGACGTTTTCTAAAAATACTGGCGAGATTAAACCAATAGGCCGAGCCGACAAGGGCGAGGGATAGGCTGCTCCATGCCCAAATAAAGGTGAGGATAGGGGAGTGGCCCGTTACGGCAAAATAGCCAAATAACAGTGCTCCGAACAGGTAGAAATACTTAATGTGGATCCTACTCAGCATTGGCATCTCCTCCATTGATAAGCGGCGAGCCTCAGGGAAACCCACTTTATCGTGACCAATAGCTGTCGCGATAAAGTGGCTCGGTGGTACTCAATTGAACTGTGGTTCCCCTGATAGGCTCGTTTGCGGGGCTCACTACTCTCCGTCATCCGTCCTAGCAGCGGGTATCTTTCGCTTTAACGCCTTCTTTCAGTTCTTCACAGGCATCTTCAATCGCATTGCCGGTATCTGTGATGGCTTCATCGATTTTTTCGCCTGCGTCCTCGGCGTGATTGTCGCTACAGGCTGACAGTCCAAAGGTTAATAATAAGGCTAAAAATGCAGTGGTAATCATGGTCATAGGTTTCATATCGATTCTCCTTTTATCCAATTTAAGCGCGTGGTACCTTGCCCTTAAGGGCATTGACCAGCAGGGAAATCACAAGTAATACAATAAATAAGAAGAAAATAATCTTTGCGATCCCCGCTGCGGCGCCAGCGATCCCCGTAAATCCAAACAGTCCGGCGATAATGGCCACAACCAGAAACATTAAGGTCCAACCTAACATAGCCACCTCCTTTGTCTTATTTCGGTTTTTCTGTCTTCTTTCACTCTGCATGTTTACATCGAGCGAGCTAGTGGAGTTCGTTGTTGAGAGCTAGTGAAGTAAGTTGAATGTGCTAAGTTGCGTCTTACATCCCGTTATCACTCAATCCAGCAATAAACTCACAAAGGAGATATTGCGAGCTTAATGCCAACTTTGAGATTATTGGCTAATTTACTGATTATTAGTGTAATTTTTAAATGCTGTGTTGGCGGGAGGATTGGCTGATATAAGCGAGATAGGCAATTTTTACCTGCGATTCGGTAAGAGTTGCAGTGAGATAATTGCGAGAACAGCATAATGGCTTGAGAGTAGGTCGAAATGGCATTATGTTGTTGATTTAAAAGTGAGAGCTAATTTTTTGCAAAACCAATGCTATTAGACCCATGGAGTCACACATTTATAATATGTTAATTCCTTCAAGCAACTCCTACTACGTAAGCGAAATCGAAGCGCTCAGTTCAGATCCTGCTAGTCTTATAGGCTTTGTCATTGCATCTGTTATGTTTATTGTTGCTTATACATATACGCCTTTCATAAAACATATTTCGCAAACCGTTAACTTAAAACCAAGCACTATTTTTGTGCTGAGTTTTAGCTTTATCCTACTCGGTTTTTTCGTGACTCTTTCTATGTATCTCGATATTTACCAAGTTCAACAATCTGTTTTGGAAAATAAAACGCAGGTGATCTCTGGATGTATAAAGAATTATCAAGTCAACCAAAGCGCTAGCAGAGAGGAATCATTTTCGGTATCGGGTGTACGCTTTGCATACAATGACTACGTTACTGCAAGTTACTTCTTTTCAAATAAAAACCACGAATCATTTATTCAAAATGGTCAGTGCGTTTCTATTCTCTATCTGCCTAACTTTAAAAATGGCATATTAAAAATCGATAAGGTGTAATTTTAGGCCTGTTGCAGGCGAGCATTGTCACGGCAGTGGACATCGGAAAAAGGGATTTTTCCGTTGAGCCCCCAAGGATGGGTTTACGGCGTGCCACTGAAGTGACAATGCAGAGCGGAAACGGAACTCCAATCGGCTTTTGGCATTATTTATTCGATTGATTGAAAGCGACAATGCCGAGCGGAACTAAACCCGTAATAGAGCCAAAAATGAAACCCCAAATTTACCCCCCAATTTAACCCAAAAAAGCGGGTTAAGTGTTCACTTAACCCGCTCAATAAAGTTTACCAAAGCGAATTAGCAACGCTGCAGTGGTTTCCAGCGTTGCAGGCTGACTGGAATACTTACCCCTTGGGATAACAACAGGTTAATCCGTGCTTGGTAGGCCGCGCCTTGCATCAAATGTTTAGCCAAATCCACAGCATTGCGCTCGCGATAATCATCTAAATAACTACCTTTTGCCCAGGCATTAAAGGCGCCGAGGGCGGGGCCTGCCCAAATCTGGTAATCCATTTCGCGGCCAACTTCACCTGTGTTTGACCAGCGGCTCGAAAGACCCAAATACCAGCGGAAAATCAGTGCCATTTTACGTTTTGGATTATCCAGCGCGCGTTCAATTTGCTTAGGATCGCGCTCATTAAAGTGCGCCACAGTGCCTGCCCAAATCTCATCTAATGAGGCGCGAAACACTTGCTCTTCCAGCTTTTGTCTTTCCTCTGCTGGAATCGCCTCAATCGAATCGTAGCGGGTGTAAATTTCGTAGAGTTTATTGGCGCGCATCGGGAATAGGGTGCCGCGCTTAACCACTTGTAACTTAACGCCCATTTCGAACATATCGGCGGCGGGCGCCATAGTCACATCGGCCATTTCAGTGGTGGCGAGCAATTTGCGGGTATGTTCGCTGGCTCCTGCCTCAACACAGGCTTGATTGATTGAGCCAGTGACAATGAAGGCTGCGCCCATATTAAAGGTCGCCAGCGCCGCATCGGGCGTGCCGATACCACCACCTGCGCCCACACGGATCGGCGTTTTGTACTGGTACTTGGCTTGAATGGTATCTTTTAGCGCCAAAATGGTCGGCAATAGCGTGACCAGAGGGCGATTGTCGGTGTGGCCGCCTGAGTCGGCTTCGGCGGTAATGTCATCGGCCATGGGCACAGATTGTGCCATCAACATTTGATCTTCGCTGATAAGCCCTTCGTTCACTAATTGTTGCAGCATCTTAACCGGGGCTGGCTCCATAAACTTGGTCGCCACCTCGGTACGGCTGATTTTAGCAATCACTTTGTTGCCAATCACAATCTCGCCGTTGGCATCGCGGCTAAGGCCTGCGGCTCGGTAATAGACGATTTGCGGTGTTAAGCCCAAGAAGGCCGAGGCCTCAACCGTACGCACTTGATGCTTAAGGAAAAGTTCGACACTGCCACGCTCAAGCGCTGGCTCGCTCGGGCTGTGGATCAAGTTAAAGGCGTAGGGGCCATTGGGCAATGCCGCTTGAATGCGTTTAATCGCGGCTTCAACGCGCGATGGAATTAACCCTGCCGCGCCAAAGGAGCACAGAATGCCCGCCTGACCTAAGGCGATAACTAACTCTTCCGAGGCGATGCCGTTGGCCATGGCGCCCGCGTAGTAGGCGTATTTCACCCCATGCACACGGCGAAAATTACTGTCGCCCAAGCTTTGGGTGCCAAGGGCGGGGGCGAAGGCACTCACAGGATGCAAACCATTGCTTTTGTGTAAGCTATTGCTGGGTTCTACAAGACCCACCACCTCGGCGCTTTGGGCTATGCCTAGGCCTTTTTCGGCATGATTGACTAAGTAACAGGCTTGATTGAGATCTTTAAGTTTTTTGCCAAGGGAATCGATATCGAAACTGATGGCGGCTTCATCAACCTGCCATGGCCAAGGACTGAGCTTATTATTATCGAGTGTGGTATTCGTCATTTGGGCTATTCACTTTTAGGTGTTTGGGGCCTGAATTTGTTTGCCGCAGTGGGGTTATTCCCTTGCACTGCGGCTGTTGTGTACTGTTTAAGCTAACTTTGGCTAATGCCGCAAGTTAGGCGCTAGCGCTATGCCTCTTCGATACAGATTGCGATATCGGTTACCTCATAAATGCGCAGGCCATCCTTACTCAGGTTGGCATCGCCTTTGATGATGCGTTTTCCGTTTTTATCTTCAATGCTGGTGATATGCACATCCAGCGACATCTGTTTGTTTAATGGATTAATTTGACCGCGATACTTCCATTTAATTTCTGACAGAATTTGGCCAAATTTCGGATTATTGAAGCCTGCGCCTAGGTCTTGGTCTATGGCATAGGTTTGCAGTAATTCGATAATCGCCTCGACGCCGAGTGAGCCTGGCATCACTGGATCTTGATGGAAATGGAACTGGAAGAACCAATCGCTCGGGTCAATAGTGCGCTCGGCGTACAAGTATCCCATTCCCTTCTTACCGCCAGTTTTTACAATTTCGGCCTTGTCGATAAAGTTCAGCTGCCCACCTGCTAGGCGGTAGTGTGGCTTGCCCTGCGGCGCCACAAAACTGCGGCCGTTTTTATCTAACAGATTGATTTGGCTGTCGGCTTTGATATCGTGCTCAATGTGCCAGGCTTGGGTAATTTTACCATTGTCGATCCCCAACTGGTTTTTAAGCGCATCGGCCTTAAAGTAACCGAATACCGCATTACCTCGGTAGAAGGGCTCGCCATCGCAGCTCAGTTCGAAACTAAAGTTTTGAATGATATTGCTGCCAGCAATCACGGTGGACAGCAGGCGCGAATCGTTGACTATGGTTTTACCGCGTAAATCCACTTCGCGCAGTAACTTGCCACTGCCGTCGAGGTTGCGGAAGAATAACTCCTGCCCCGGGAAGCCTAAGGTCGTGCCCATATAGCCCGAGATAAAGCCATTGGGCTGCAATGAGATTTCCATCAACACTGAGTAGGGCATCACACTCGGGTGGCTGTTTTTAGCGTAATACCACGCGTTGCTGGGCACTTCATACTCGGCAATACAGGAGGATGGCTTTTTCAGTTTGCCACGTTTGCCCTCAATGGCCACCACTCGGGTGGTGAGTTGCAGATCGCCGCAGGGCGTACGTGGCGGGATTAAGCCACGGTAAATACTAAAATCGGGGCCGAAGCAGTTTTCAATATCGCCGGTGGCAAACTCAAACAAATGGTAAGGCGTAAACGGCAGGGTGTCGGGCACGCGGTTGGCGTGCTTAGAGCCTGCTGGCGCAATCGGCGCACTTACATGCTTAAGCGGCACAACGCCTTTATTCAGGGGAGCTGAAACATCTGGGATTTGCGCCATCAGTGGCGCTTGTTCCGCTTGATTGTCGATATTTGCAGCTTGCGAATCATTGCCTTGTGAAGAACTGCTCTGCGAATAGCGGGTGCAATCTGCTTCTTCTTTAATCATCACCCCGAGGTTTTGGAAATCCACCACCACTTTGCCATTGAGCAGAATATCGATATTCGCTTTGGCATAGGGGCGAGGGCTCATGCCAATTTCGGTGACTTCCATGCGATAGGTGAGCGTGCCAGATTGTGGCAATACTTGACCGCGGCAGCGCACTTTTTGCGATGCGTTTTCAAGGGGTTGGAAACGACCGTTAGTCACCCCAAGGTGCATACCAATATGCAGCATAAAGAATTGCAGTAACTGACCACAACCTTCGGCCATGAGGGAGCCGGCCATCACTTGGTCGCCCTTGAAATGGCAGGGGAAATACCAATGGTCGGGGGCTAATTGCTTGTGACCTTCAATCAAGCCTAAGCCCCATGCGCCGCCATGCACTTCGAGCTTGCTGACTTGCTCGATCATCAGGAATTTTTCCGAGGCGAAGCACAGTGAAGGTTGGAGGCCAAACTTCGCCTGATGGGCCGCATGTTCACCGCCGAAACAGCCGCCAATGTCAGCGCTCAGTAGACGGTGGATTTGGCCGTAGCTGAAGACCGGTTGCGCGCAGTTAAGTCGCGGTGTGAAGCGTGGCTGATTGCCGTTTCGCGCATATTCATTGGCCAGTGCAATTTGTGCTTGCTCGCGCAGCTTAATTTCGGCCTCGGTGCGGATCACCCCTTTGCCATCGGCCAGTTCTTTATCGGTAAAGAATCCCGCGCAGCCGCCGTCCATTTTTAGGATCAGCTTATCGCCCACGAAACATTCGTAGGAGAAGAAAAACAGCAGGGTATCGCCATTACGGGCAAAGTGGTTGATGGAGATATCGTAGCGCAGGGTGTCACCGCCGCGGGGCAGATCCCCAAGGAAGGTGAGGGTGCAGTCGAGCAGGCGATAGACGCGCTCGCCTTTGTTTTCAAAATCGATACCTAAGTAGCTGATCAGCATTAAGTCGCACTGACCCGATTCGACTGCCACCGCCCACGGAATTTGGCCATCGACCAAGAAGGGCGCATCCATGGGAATGTCGTACTCTGTGGTCATAGTGCTCGGCTGATAGCGGTTCATTTGCGCGTTGAGCTTAGTCACCCGCGAGACTAGCAGATAATCCGAGGTTGGCAGACGCACGCGGCGTGCGTAGCTGTCGATAATGGCGTAATCGGCACCAAAGACCTTGGCAATGTCGCCCTCGGCGTATTCCACCAGATCCTGATAGTTCCAAATGCAGGGCTTAGCCGCAGGAATGGGTGGCGTATAGGGAGCGACATTTGCGTGATCTGGTTTTAGTTCTGGGACTGATACAGCTTGCTGCGCTGCGATGGGAGCAACATTGGCGCTGGTGGCAACATGGGGTGCAACAGACCCCATTTGTGTCGTCTGGGACAATTGCGCTTTTAACAGCGCATCGGCCAGTTTGAGCCCTTGCTCACGGCTCTGTAAAAAGGCTAGGTGAGCTTCGCGGGCCAATTGCTGGTTTTGTAACAGTGCCGCGCTATCCTGCGACGCCCTATCCTGCGCCAAGGGCGCCGCCGAATATTGGTGTGGTGCGTTAGATGACATACCGCTCTCTACTGCTATTGGTGTGGCAAATGGGGTGGCGTTTTCAGCCGTGGTATCAAGTGCTGCGCGCACTGTGGCTACAGTTTGTGTTGCCTGTTGGCCTAAAGGCTGCAACTGGCGCATTTTGCCTTGGATAGTGGCAAGTGCGGGCAGCGGCGTATCCACAATATGTTGATAGATATCGCGGCCACCGAGCGTCACCGGTTTGATTAAGTGTTTTTGCTCACTCAAGGTTAAGTCCTGCGCAAGGCGCTGTTCTAGTTGCGCCGCCTGCGTTGCCGTTTGGCTTAACAGCAGCAGCGAACTCACCCCTTGGCTTTGGGTAGACACTAATGCCTGCTTATCGGTGTTTTTATTTGAAGCCGCAGACCCGTTCTTTAGGCTTAACAGGGTATTCAAAAGACTGGCCATACCCGCAGCGGCAAAGTTATGCCCAAGGGTATTGGCGACTCGATTGCATGGCGTCCCCATAAGATTAAGCTGCGCTAATAGCTGCTCCGCTGGCAGTTGCTCTTCTGGGGCAATACATTGCTCAACCATATGGATGGCAGCGGGCACTGAAGGATTGGCGATAGCCGTTTCGGTTATCAGCGAATCAAGCAGCTTGGGCAGCTGATGATGTGTGCCAAATGCTTGACCACGAATTTGGCCGTAGCCCTTTTGAGAACTGTTACTCGCTTGTTGACTGTTGCTCGCTTGCTGGCTGGTCAGCACGATAGCGCCCGCACCTTCACCCACCTTCCACTGTGGATTCGCGCTGTTGGCATCGAGATCAACGGCGACTTCGGCGTTTTTCAATATGACCTGTTCAACACTGCCGCTTAAATCCACGGCGGCAATCACTACACCATCGAGTGCCTCTTGGGACAGTAGGTTTTGCGCCACATCGATACAGCGAGCGACCGATTGCTCGGCGGCTGAAATGGTAAAGGCCGGGCCGTTAAAGTCCCACAGCGAGGCGATGCGCGACGCCATAATATTGCCAATAAAGCTGGTGTATTGATTGAGCTTGGCGGCATCGAGCACGCTGTCCATGGCGATAGCTTCGAGGGCAAGGTATTCATCATTGGAGAGGTGAACGCCTTGTTTCTTTAAGCTATCCGCAAGTTGGGTGTGCAAATTCACCCGGCCACGGAATTGGTGCAGTTCAAGCTCGGTTTCCATCGCCACTAACACCGCGACCTTGCTGCCCGCGGTTAACTTGGCATCGCGAATCGCTTCGTCGGCGACTTTGATCAGCAACAATTGCTGGGATATCAGCCTGTCATCCTCATTGGGCGGTACTTTAAAGCGTAAAAAGTCAAAATCAAACTGCTCGATATAGGCGCCTTTGGGCGCGCGATTTAGGCCATATTGGTTAAGGATATCGGGGTGTTTATCTAAGCCTTTCCAGCGGTTAGGTGGCAGCGGGATAAAGGCATCCGTGTGAGCTAATAGCGCCTTATCCAGCGCATTGATGGAGGCCAAAGGCCCAAAATGCGACGCCATGCCGATAACGGTTAATGCTTGCTGCTGATAAACAGGTTTGTTGGCTTGCTTTTCGGCACTGTGAATTGTTGGCTGATAGGATTCCAACAACAGATGGGCATTACAGCCGCCAAAACCGAACACAGACACCCCCGCATGGCGACGATCGTTGCCTGTTTTATCGGGCCAAGCCTGCAACTGAGAGGGGATATTATTACCGCTAAACAATCCCTTAGGCGATGAAATCGGCGCCTTGAGGTTGATACTCGCCGGTAGCTGCCCTGAGCGCATGGCGAAGATCATTTTCATGATCCCAGGCATGCCGGCAGCGGTGAGCAAATGTCCAAGGTTGGATTTAGCCGAACCTATCAACGGCGCCTTAGTGCCGCCGAGTTTATCTTCGAAAAAACGCTCCATCGAGGTGAGTTCAACCTTATCCCCCAGTGGCGTACCGGTGGCGTGGCATTCAATCACTTCGATATTGCTCGGATGCGTGTTGGCGGCGGCATAGGCACGCTCGAAGGCTTGCACTTGGCCCTTACTGTTGGGGCTTAAGACAAATTGGCCCTTGCCATCGTTCGATAATCCAATACCACTGACCACGGCATAAATATTATCGCCATCGCGCTCGGCATCCTCTAAACGCTTAAGCACTAATACACCAGCGCCTTCGCCCGCGAATAAGCCTTTGCTATTGCTATCGAAAGGCGCCGAAATTCCATGGTCTGGATAGGCGTGGAAAATCGAAAATCCCATATTGATAAAGAAGGGATCGGCGCCCGATACGGCGCCTGCGAGCATCATATCGGCCTTGCCCGTGGTTAAATAATCGCAGGCCAATTTAAGGGCATAGACTGAGCTGGCGCAGGCTGCATCGAGACTGAGCTGCGCGCCGCCAAGACCGAGGGCATCGCTTAACAACTTAGAGGCCGTGTGGGCAATGGCGCCGTTGGCGGCCTGTTGCGTGCCTACCATCGACGCATTGGCGAAGGGCGCTAGAGCAAATTCGGATTGATTAAGCTTAGTTTTTAATGCCTTTTCAACCGCTTGATGGTAAATCGGTAAAAACAATTCATTGGAGCTTGCGGTCGGGAACGACAGGGTGCCCATTACAATCCCTGTACGTTCAAGTAATGGCGCCGTTAAATCCACACCCGCATCCAGCAGGGCTTTTTTACTGCAATCTAATGCCCATAAAAAGCTTTCATCGAGCCCATCAAAGGCCGTCGGCGGCAACTGATAACCCAGTGGGTCAAAACGAAAGTTGCGGATATAGCCGCCCTTGTCGCAATAAAATCGGTCGGCTTGGCCTTGAACACCTTGGTAATCAGCTGGATTGGCATTGAGTTTGGCCGCATCGATTTGGCTGCGGGAATCTTTTTTATCCAGCAGATTTTGCCAAAACTGCTCAGGTGTGTCGGCATCGGGATACTGAACGGCAAGGCCGACGATGGCAATCTTTGGCATCGCCTTTGAGCTTTGGCGCTGGTCGTTTGGCACAGCTGTGCTGTCTTGCTGAGTCGGGTGAGCATGCATTTGAGAACTCAAAGGGGTTCTCCTTCTTGGAATACGTTTGAATAATGGCCTAATGCGCTGGCGCTGGCTGAATGTGGCGCTATCGTTTTCGCTGTAGCCTTATCTGCCGATTGAGGCATAAGCGGCGCAAGGGAGAGTGGCATTCTATGGCTGATAAGTTGAGCTAAGCATTTGAGTAAACTGGTGATCGTATCGCTGCCCTTGGCATTGCATGCCATGGCTAATATCGGTTGTTCCTGTGTTTGAACGCCATCGGCGCCCAACTCTAGTTGGCGGCCGATTTTATCGATAAGTGTGCTGGTTTGCCGATCGGCGCCCACCTCGACAAATAAGCGCGCACCTTGTTGATACGCGGCGTTAATCAGCGCGGTAAAATTCAGCGGCGCACAAAAGGTGTCGGCAATACTCTTGGCAATGCTTTGGCTATCGATGCTGACGGCGCTTTGCTGCGCCGCGCTAATAAAACGCACCTGAGTCTCGCAGGCATTCGCCTTTATGCCCAAGGTATAAAACCCTTGGATAGCACTGTGCTGTGACTGCGAGGGCGGGGTATGCATGGCGGTGACTTTATTGCTGGCAATACCACGCTTATTCAGCCTTTTAAGGAGTTGTAAGCAGCTTGCTTCGCAGCCCGCGAGAATACAGGTATCGCCCTGTTCAATCGCCAGATAAACCCGTGGAAAATCAGTCAGCAGGGTATTAATTTCGGCGCGAGAGGCTCGCACTAAAAAGCTATTCCACACTAGCGGTGCATCTTCACTCAACTGCCAATCGCGGCGCACCGCAAGCAGTGGGCCTGAAATCTCCTGATTGAAGATGGCGCTGTTTTGGGTGGCGTTAATCAGGGCATGTGGCGTTTGCCAAATATCCAAACTTGCCCACATGGCCGCTTCACCCATGGAATAGCCTAGAGCGAGTTGCGGTTGGATATTAAAGACTCGAGTCAACAGCCGACTAAATAGGTAACTGGCGCCAACACCGCTAATCGCAAGTTGGCTTAAGCTCATCTCTGCCGAATCTTTTTCTGTGCTTTTCGTATTATTTGCGCTTTGGTAAATCGCCTCGGCCTGCAGCATGGCGGCTAAATCCCCTTCGCGTTCAAGCTCGCGATAAAGCTCAGGGAAATAGCTATGTAAGTCGCTGAACATATTCGGGTAAACCGTGCCAACGCCGGGGTAGACAAAGGTTAAGCCCGTATCGCCGAGGGGTGTTGGCGTAAAATAACTGCCCGCAGGGGTCTTAAAGGCTAGATTGGCCGATGGCGTTTGGGCTGGTACTGGCGCTGGCGCAGGAGTCTGTTGCGTCTTTTCAATATAAGCGCGCATCGCCTTGGCTTCTTGCATTAGCTCTTCAACTGAGCCAGCCATCAGCACTAAAGCTAATTTATCCTGTGCTTGATAGCGCTTAAACCAATCACTGCCTTGACTGCTGAGCCAATCCGTATCGGGAAAGTTTGCCGATAACTCTAATGAATCAATCAGTTGTGATAACTGTACCGTTAAAGACTCAAGCGTGTTGCCACTGATGGGAATAAACAGTCTGTTAGCATTGAGCAACGGCTGAGCGATAAGCCGAGTGCCTTGGGTCAAGATAAGGCTTTGGGCTGTTTGAGTTTTAGGGACTTTACCCAAGAGATTTAGGCTTAACACCCTTGCCTGATGGGGCTTGGTAAACCAATAGCCGTTCTGTGCGGTTTTTACGGGCTTTTCAGCGCGCGGTTCAGCGTGTTGTTCAGCGAGTCGTTCAGCAAGTTGCGCTGCATCAGCGGCATCAAGCATTGGTTCAATGCCTTTGAGACTGCGATGACTTAACGCCTCAACCGCTTGAGATAATACATTCAACTGACTGGCAAGATTGCCTGCCTGCGCGTAGCCATTAACTGCCTGAGAACAATCGCGTTTCGCCAAGCTAAAAGCGCTGTTTAAGCAGCGCTCGACGGTATTTGTATTGATTGTATTTGTTTCTTCGGCTGTTTCAGCTTGGATTTGCGCGAATGCTGAAATATAAGCCTCGGCATGCAGGTGTAACTGCGCTGCCATTAGTCCATCGAGCAGATAAAGACTACGTGCTTGCTGCTGATATTCAAAGCGAATTTCAACAAGTTGTTTCTGCGCAATATGGTCGAGTTGCTCTGTGAGCAAGGCGACCAGTGTTGGCTCATCGGCTGACTTATTAATTAGTGGCTTATCTTCAACATTGAGCTTAATTCGACAAGCCATCAACTGCTGCAGCTTACTGACATCGGTTGGTGCATGGCTAAGCACACTCTGCATCCACCCATCACCAAGCCATACGGCTATTCGCAGTGGCTTGGCATTGGGATGCGGACTGTTTAGTGCCGCATTGCTTAATGCGGCATCTGCGCTTGGGTCGAGTGTCACTTAACACTTACCTCGGCCGAGCTTTGGGCGACTGCCTGCTCTTGCATTGGCTGCTGAGGTTTATTGGCCAAAAACGCTTGGTTGAGCGTCTTACTGACCGTAACCTTGGCTCGTTTCATCTCGCAGCTTAATCGGCCATCTTGATGATAAAGCGCAATATTGGCTTCAAGCGTTCGGGACGAATGCTTGATAACATCCAGCACTAATACCGCCTTCTCGCCAAAACCTAAGGGCGAATAGGACACAAACTCGCCAATGGTACTGGGTAAGCTTGCCGCTTGATATTTAAGGCGCGCCCACACGAGCATGGCCTGCAATAACAGATCTTCGGCAAAGGGTTGTGTGCCTTTATCCTCAATATTTGGCGCAAACTCACCACAGTCATCTAAGGCCACCGTTGGCAGTGCTACCTTAGCGATAAGCTGCTGATCATCAAAGGCGAGCACTTCGCTTATGCCTTGCAGTCTTGGGCCATGGAACAGTGTGCCATCGCTGTAGAGCGACTCACGGTTCGCGATAGCGGGTTGCTGTGCCATCTCCTGCATCAGAGAATGCAACTCACCAACCTCGAAACGCTGCACGTCTGCCGTATCATCCGTCTGCGCCACTAACACTGCCTGATACTGCGGGCGACCTTCAAAGCTTATCAGCGCGGTTAACGCCTCAGTCGATTGCTGTGTCGCGTCGGCAAGCGGCGTGAGCATTAGTTCGAGCTCAATAGGCGCATCGCGGGCAAGCAGCGCCTCATCGAAGATAATTCCCTTGAGTAGTCGATAATCGCAGACACTCACCGCCTTACCTAAATGGGCCTTGGCGGCCTCACGCATCCAATCGATGGCGCATACCGTTGGCAACACCGCATGACCGTTGATGCAATGATCCTCAATAAAGCTCATGCGTTTAGGGTCGAGGCTGCGCATGACGCGAATGCTTTGCGGCACCGTTTGGGCCATAGGCTGCGGATCTAACGCCGTGGTTAGATCCGCTTCAGGCTTTTTTGCTGATGCAGCTTCAACGGTATTGGCAGTATTGCCCTGCATATCGGTTCCGACCAACAGCTGCGCCCCTGTATCACTCAATAATTGGCTGGCAAATAACTCGGCACCGGCTTTGAGTGGAATGACATAAACCCCGCGGTCGATAAACATCTTTTTCAGCGCAGGATTGACCATGCCGCCATCCCAAGGCCCCCAGTCAAAGCTCATCACCTTGGCTTGCGGCAATTGCTGCGCGAGTTGCAGCGCGGCCTTGTTGAGAATGTCGTTAGACATGGCGTAGTCGCTCTGGCCTGTATTGCCGTAAAAACCCGCCGCAGAAGAGAACAGGGCGATGAGCGTTAACTGGCTAAGATCCAGCGTTGACAGCAGATTGTTAAGTCCGGTCACCTTAGTGCCATAAACGCGTTCAAGTTCGCTTAAGGTTTTGTCTTGAATATGTTTATCGGCAAGTACGCCCGCGCCGTGGATAATCCCCGTGATGGGCGATAGGGCGCTGATAGGCGCAATAGTGCTGGCAATGGCGGCAGGATCGTTAACATCCAGGCTTAAGTATTCGGCGCTGGCGCCCACGGCTTCAAAGGCCTGCAAGGCATTGCTGATTTCAAGGCTGCTTTGTACTGGCCAAACTAAGGCATCCACTTGTTTTAGCGTGGGTTTATCACCCAGGCTTTGCAGATGTGCAATGGCTGCGGCTTTCAGCTCGTTGCGATTTTTACCCTGAGCCCAAGCGGGGATCCCTTGATGGGCGCTGCGACCCGCGAGGATAAAATGTGCCTTGCAGCGTTTCGCTAAACTTAAGGCGCACTCGAAGGTGACGCCCTTAGCGCCGCCTGTGACGAGGATTTTGTCCGCAGACCAGAGAGACGCGCCACTGCGGCGAAGCACGGCATTGCCAGCGACTAAGGTGGTGCGCTCAAGCTCGCTATCAATACCGACTTCGACTGGCGCATCTTGGAGGTAGTATTCCTGCACTACCGCATTGGCGACCGTTTTAGCGTCCAAGTTTGGCGCGATATCCAGCGCGCGGCAAACCACTCCCGGCCATTCGTGATTTAAGGTTTTCGTGAGTCCAGAGAGCGCCGCTTGGTTGAGTTCACTCAGGCTAATAACAGCGCCAGCCGACTCGTCCATGCCGATATAGCCAAAGCCACCGTCGATACGGCTGACGGTGACAAAGCGGCAGTGGTCGCGCTCAGTTAACAGCGGTTGTAAGTGTTTGGCGAACAAGAAGGCTTGCTCGACCGAGGCTTTGGCGTCGTCTGCCAGCACTAAGCCAGCACCTTTATCCACATCGGACTTATGTTGTGGCTGCAGATGAATAAAACCGGCGATTTGGCCAAGCGCTTCAATCTGATTGATGACCTCACAAATACTGTCATCATCAATCGCCTCCAGCGTGAAGCTGGCAATATGGCTATCGAGTGGCGATGCGCTGGTCACAACCGTTTTCGGTGAGCGTACAACCGCGACCTTAACGCCTTGGGCGTGAAGCTTTTCGGCAATCACCCCCGCGTTGTGGCCATCGTCGCCGATAACGACGTAACTGTTTGCCGTCAGTTGAACATCGCTAGTCGCTATGATGCGCGCTAACTCAGCCGCCGCTGGCAACTTTTTTAGCATCACCTCACTATGGGGCGGCAGGTCGATAGTTTCCTCGACGGTTTCTGCAGTTGCCTCTTGAATCTCTTGAATTGGCGCAGCATGGTTTTGCTGCGGCGCCTCACTTGATGCTTGCGAACCCGCATAGAGGGAGACAATCTCACCCAAGGTGCGACACTCGGCTAAATCCTCTGGGCTCAGTTCTGGCAGGTTTGGCAATTGATCTTGTACTGTGCCTAGAATTTCCACGTGCTTGATGGAATCGATACCAAGGTCGGCTTCCATATCCATACTGAGTTCCAGCATTTCAACGGGATAGCCGGTCTTGTCGGCCACGACCGCCATCATAGTGCGTTCAATCTCGCCATTAGATAGCGCCGCACTTGCAGCGACTGCACTTGCGAGAACTGCATTTTGTGTCGCATGGCTAACTGTGGCAGTAGCTGTTACAGGAGTCGCTTGGCTAAAGAGCGCCACAATTTCCCCTAGGGTGCGACACTCGGCTAAATCCTCTGGGCTCAGTTCTGGCAGGTTCGGTAGCTCATCCTGTACTGTGCCTAGAATTTCCACGCGCTTAATGGAGTCGATACCAAGGTCGGCTTCCATATCCATACTGAGTTCCAGCATTTCTACGGGATAGCCGGTCTTGTCGGCCACTACCGCCATCATAGTGCGTTCAATTTCATCATTAGAAACCGCGCTGGTGGTTACTGCACTTGCGAGTACTGCATTTTGTGTCGCATGGCTGACTGGTGCAGCAGCGGGTACAGGAGCCGCTTGGCTAAAGAGCGCGACGATTTCCCCTAGGGTGCGACACTCGGCTAAATCTTCTGGGCTCAGTTCTGGCAGGTTCGGTAACTCGTCCTGTACTGTGCCTAAAATTTCCACGCGCTTAATAGAATCGATACCAAGGTCGGCTTCCATATCCATACTGAGTTCCAGCATTTCAACGGGATAACCCGTTTTATCGGCGACCACCGCCATCATAGTGCGCTCAATTTCATCATTAGAAACCGCCGCACTTGTGGCGACTGCACTTGCGAGTACTGCATTTTGTGCCGCATGGCTAACTGTGGCCGCAGCTACTACGGCTGTCGATACTACAGGAGCCGCTTGGCTAAAGAGCGCGACAATTTCCCCTAGGGTGCGACACTCGGCTAAATCTTCAGGGCTGAGTTCTGGCAGGTCGGGTAACTCGTCCTGTACCGTGCCTAAAATTTCCACGCGTTTGATAGAATCGATACCAAGGTCGGCTTCCATATCCATGCTCAGTTCCAGCATTTCCACGGGATAGCCAGTCTTGTCGGCTACCACCGCCATCATAGTGCGCTCAATTTCATCATTAGATAGCGCCGCACTTGCAGCTACTGCACTTGCGAGTACTGCATTTGGTGTCGCATGGCTAACTGAGGCTGCAGCTGTTACAGGAGTCGCTTGGCTAAACAGCGCGACAATTTCCCCTAGGGTGCGACACTCGGCTAAATCTTCAGGGCTCAGTTCTTGCAGGTTAGGTAATTCGTCCTGTACTGTGCCTAGAATTTCCACGCGCTTAATAGAATCGATACCAAGGTCGGCTTCCATATCCATGCCAAGTTCTAACATTTCAACGGGGTAACCCGTTTTATCGGCAACCACTGCCAGCATGGCTGTCTCGATTTGCTGCACGACTGACTTCTCGGAAAGCGCGCGAGTTGCTGTCGCCACAGTTTGCACTTGTGGTTGCTGAACTTGGGGCTCACTCACAGGTGCAACAGTCGCTTTTGGCTCTGCGGCTAACGCTTGAACCACGGGGGCCTGTGCTGGAACGACAGGCGTTGCCGCTGTAACTGCCACTGGTGCAACCGCCACTGGTGCTGCTTGAATGGGGGCTTGAACCTGAGGCGCTGGCATTTGGCCGAGTAGGGCTAATGCCGCTTGGCTGCTGCTGGTCTGCAATTGCATAAATTCAGCATGGCTCTTTAGGGTTTGTGCCTGATGCTGGTGGAACAGCTCCATCGAGCGTTGCAGGCTCTCCGGAATGGCGATGCCAAGGCTTGCCATTTTGGCTTGCTCTGCCATCAGGGCACTGACGGTATCGCCGTATTGCTGCGGGATCGCTAAAAATTGTTGATGTAATTGCGCGGCCTGGGTTTGGGCGGCAAAAAAGGCGCTCAGGGCATCTTGATTCGCCTGTCCAGCGGCAACGTTGGCTGGCTGTGCAGACGTTTGTTGTTGAATAGTATTGCTATTTTGTGCCACTGGCTTTTCCACTTCGACAACCTTTTCTAGAATTTTTTCGACAATCACTGGTTTTTCAACGACTTTTTCAACCACTTTCTCAACGAGGCGATCCACATACTGCACTTGGCTGGTAATTTTGCCCGATTGCAGCGAATCGACCATTTTGTTGCGGGTCGCTGGGCTGATGTAGTTGGTCGCGTTGAGCTTGATATTCATGGCCGAAGGCGTTGCTGGCGCAATCAATTCGGCTTGATAAGGGTCGATTTCCCCTAGTGTTACCCCCGCAACCGCCAGTTGCACCGCAGCACTGCGCAGTTGGCTGTCGGAATCAGCTTTAGGGTTCGGGTTAATGCTGATAAGGCAAAGCTCGTTTAACTGCGCGGCTAAGGTATTTTCTGTCAACTTCTGCAGAATGTTTTTCGGGCCGAACTCGACAAACACCCGTGCACCAGCGGCATACATGGCCTCTAGCTGCTCGCTAAAGTGCACCGATTGCAGCATATGATCTTTAAAGGCGGTTTTGATGGCGTTGGCTTCGATAGGGTGTAGCTGACCAGTGCCATTGGCATACAGGGCAATCTTTGGCGTGTTGAACTGAGCCTTATCAATGGCTTCGCTAAAGGGCTTTTGCGCATGGGCAACCAATGGCGTGTGGAAGGCGCCGGAAACGGGCAGGGCAATTGCCTTAAAGCCTAACTCGCCAATGGCCTTAGCGGCTTGTTGTGTCGCTGTAGTAGCGCCTGCAATCACCAGTTGAGTCGGTGAGTTGTAGTTGGCAATCTTGACGTCGTCAAACTGCGCAAGGCAATCGTTGACTGCCTCAATATCTTGTTTTTGCTTAAGAATAACGGCATACATGACGCCAGCATCACGACTGGAGTCGGCATCCTGAGGTGACTGCGCCATTGCCTGCCCACGTTCAAAGGCCAGCTTGATGTAATCATCCATAGAGATAACGCCAGCGGCGCACAGGGCCGAAAGCTCACCAAAGCTATGACCTGCGAGCATATCTGGGGCGAAACCCGCCTGAGTCAACAGGGCGTACTGCGCCATAGAGATCGCGCCGATGGCGCTTTGGGCATAAAGGGTATTGGTTAATGCACTTTCCTGCGCTTTTCTCGATTCGTCATCGAAGGCGGGGATCGGGTACAGCACGCTTGAAAGCGAAGCCTCACCACGGTCGCTAAACACTTTATCGCTGGCGTGGATATGGCGACGAAGCTCGGGGAAGTTGTTGGCAATTTCCAGTCCCATATTCAGGTATTGCGAGCCTTGACCGGCAAATAAGGCCGCAACCTTGTGGTTATCCTTGACCAGCGCTTGGGCGCGGAAACTTATCCCTGAGGGTAACTGCCAGCTCTCGGCGCTATTGGATTCTAGCTGCGCTATCGCTTGGGTTAACAGAGTCTGTAACTGGGCATAGTCCTTGGCGATAAAGCCAAGACGGGCCGATTGCGGCGCTAGTTCACGCAGGGCGTAGGCTTTTGCAAAGGCAACAAAATGCGCCTGAGAAAGTTCTGCTTTGGCCGCAGTTGCTTGCTGCAATGCGGTTTTTAACTCGCTCAGCAAGGCGGTTTTGTCGGCGGCGGCAAACAGCCAGCTTTGTGCCACGCTGCGCTGGCGATAGGCGTCATCGCGCGCGTGTTCGGGGTGATATTCTTCGAGCACTAAATGGAAGTTAGTGCCCCCAAAACCGAAGGAGCTTATCCCGGCGCGGCGCGGCGTATCGTCACTGCGTTGGATCCAAGGGCGCGCCTCGGTATTGAGATAAAAGGGCGAGCGGGCAATGTTCAATTTAGGGTTAGGCTGACTAACGTTAATTGTTGGCGGCAAGACTTTATGGTGCAGCGCCAATGCTGCTTTAATCACACCCGCCGTGCCCGCGGTGGACTTAGTATGACCGACCTGAGATTTGACTGAGCCTAAAGCGATATGCTGTAACTGTTCATTATCCTTCGAGAATACTGAGGTTAAGCCATTGAATTCGGCCACATCGCCTGCTGCTGTGCCTGTGCCATGGGCTTCAATCAAGCCTACTGTGTGCGGCGCAAAGCCTGCGTCATCATAGGCGCGCTCTAATGCCTTGGCTTGGCCTTCGGGGCGCGGTGCATAAATGCTCTTAAATTTACCGTCTGATGATGCGCCCACGCCTTGGATTACCGCATAGATACGGTCGCCATCGCGCTCGGCATCGTCGAGGCGTTTTAAGGCGACCATGCCAATCCCTTCGCCAATCATCATGCCCTTAGAATCGATATCAAAGGGTTGAATCTGTTCGTTGGTGGTAAAGGCTGGCGTTTTTGAGAAACTCATATACATGTAGGGCGAGTTGTCGGTACAGACACCGCCGGTAATCATCATGTCGCTGCGACCCTCGGTCAGTTCGGTCAGCGCCATACGCATGGCGGCAAGCGAACCGGCGCAGGCGGCATCGACGACGCAGTTCATCCCCCCTAAATCGAAACGGTTGGCGATGCGTCCGGCAATCACGTTGCCCAGGGAGCCGGGGAAAGAGTTTTCTTCCCAGTGGACATATTGATCTTGGAATTTTTTGATCAGCAGCTCGCTATCTTCATCGCTCAGGCCACTGCTTTTAAATACTTTTTTCAGCACTGGATATTGCAGGCGCGCATTGAGGCTATGGCTTAGTTTTTGACCACCGCCAATCCCGAGGGTGATGCCGATGCGGTCACGGTCGTAGTCGTCTGGCAGATTGGCATCCTGCAGGACTTCCTTGGCGACGACCAGTGAGAGTAACTGCGAACTGTCGGTGAGTTCCAAAATATTGGGCGGCAGACCAAACTCCATCGGATTGAAGTCGACCTCTGGCATAAAACCACCGCGTTTGCAGTAGCTCTTATCGGCCTTGGACTTATCCGCATCGTAATAGTCATCAATCGACCAGTGGGATTCGGGCACGTCGGTAATGGCATCAATCTTGTCGCAAATTAAATCCCAAAACTTATTCAAATAGCGTGAGTTAGCAAAGATACTCGCCATGCCAACGATGGCAATCGGCATATCTTTTAAGCGTTTATTCAGTCTCTTATCGGCTTTTTCATCGGTTGATAATTGAGGCTGTGATGGGGTATGGCTCATAACGAGTCTCCACTGGCAAAGCGTTTGGTCGTTGCCTTATTAAGGGATTTAGCGATGGCTTTTGGGGTTTGTACGCCAGGAAAGCGGGCTAAAAAAGTGTGGTAGTTGCGTACCAGCAATTTACGCAGATGAAACGGCCCATCCTTCAGCACATAGGCGATGTAGCGATTGGCCGCTTGGGTGTTACTGTCTTGATAAATATCGATATAAATCCAATCTGCCTTGCTATCTATGCCAAGGAGTACCGATTTAGGTTCGGCCTCGGTCAATTGCGGCGGCAGGGTGAGGGACACCACTTGCACTACGGTGTCGCCATCTGTGCTTGGCAGGGCAAGCGCCTTGGCCAAGGTTTCGGAGTTGACCGTGTAGGTCTGAACATCGCTGCCTTGGCTGATAGGTAATTGATTAAAATACTGTTTAGGCACAAGCTCTTGATCAAACTCATCGAGGCGCGAAACCCCATAACGCTTAAGGCAGCGGGCCAACCCCGAGCGGGACACATTGGGGTTAATGAAGGTTTGAGTGGCCTTGAGCAGCCTGTCTAACGGCAGTTTGAGCTGATATCTCAGTCCCACCACCACGTATTCTTCCATCGGAGTGAGGGTGGTATTGAGGTGATGCGGCGTATTCGGGCTGTCGTTCACTGACTCGCGCTTGCGCCATTTACGCACTGTGGCTTCGGTAATATTTAAAATTTTGGCGAGCTGACTCACACTCAATTCAGATTGCTGAATAAAGTGTCGCATCTCCGGCGTGGTGGTGGCATTGCGGTGCCTAGCCGTTTTGGGGGCGGATTTGTGCTCCGAGCTCGGCTTATCAGCCTGAGCATGATCCGCGGCTTGAGTACCCACTTTTCGAGAACTCATGTTGTTAGTGCTGTCCCATCTTTATTATTTTCATCCAACATAATCTATCGGGACTGCTTAAACTTGCCTGCCAAAGCGGAGTGTGGACTCATGCTTAATCTAGGCTTAAAACCCGTGAGCTATGTGTTTTGTTACGCACAATGGTGATGCAGATTACCTGAGGTTTCGGCTCGATACAATCATATGGGACTTGAAATGATTTTTTAATGTTCAAATGACTCTGTTCAAGTGAGCCAAACTCCTGTGTAGCACAGGGTCTATGTTTAAATAATCATTTAAATTCATAAGATTAGAAACCAAATTAAGATACTGCTCGTCAGGCGAGTAGAACTGAGTAGAATAGGGCAGCCGTTAAACCCAAGTGTTGTTGGGATAAATTAATGAATATTGAGCTTTTTTTTATACCATTAACCGAAATGGATGCGGCCAGCACGAATGCGTGTATGGCGCTCTTGAGTGAGGACGAGCGCGCTAAAGTGGCGCGTTACCGTGCGCCTAAGGCGCAAATGAACGGCTTATTGGTGCGAGCGGCGCTGCGCTGCGTCTTATCTCAAGGACTGCAATCTCGCGGTGGAGCCTCATCTTGCACTACCCAACGACAGATTGCCCCCCAAGATTGGTGTTTTGAGTATGGGGCAAAGGGCAAACCCAGTCTTAACCATGAGCAGTTTCTGAGTACTGGCATTGAGTTTAACTTGAGCCACAGTGGCGACTGGTTATTGATTGCCTTAGCGCAAGATGATGACAAGGGAGAAAACGCTAACACAGCGCAGCCCCGTTTAGGCTTGGGTGTGGATATCGAGCGTGCCCGCGCCAGTACTCATATTTACCCGATCCTTAATCATTATTTTTCCGCGATTGAAACCGAAGGCTTATTAGCCCTTGAGGGCGAGGATGCGCAGCGGCAGCGCTTTTTTGATCTTTGGGCACTCAAGGAATCCTACATCAAGGCAACGGGTTTGGGCCTAGCGCAGTCGCTGAAATCCTTTGCCTTTGACTTAGCCCCAAACAGTTTGCTGGCGGTTGATGGTGGCGCGCTGCAAGCTGTCGCCTCCCCGAACTGGGTTGAACTCAAGCGACAAGAGAACTTTGCTTTACCGAGCCAAGCTATGCCCTGTTCTTATCTTCAACTCCCATCGCGTATTCCACTTTATTCCATTATTAAGCTGCTGATTGAACCTGAAACTGCGCAGGATGCCACAAGCTCCCATGCCCAGCATTGGCGGAGTTATTTTGGCCGACTTGATGAGGAATATCGTTTTGGGCTCAGCTTGGTTGATGGTGACAGCTTAGTGCAGGATGACAGGTTGGCGAAGGTGACTATTTCAATGCAGCTGACCAGTATCACTGCATTACTGGCGGCGTGCTCTGCCATCTAGTGCGGCCTTCGCACTAAGGCTTAGGTCGCCTTCGTTCTTGAATTACTGCTTTTAATTCAGTTTCTTGTCCCTTCACTGACTTTGTTATTCCTCCGTTCATATTTCATTTTGGATTAAACCTAGCTCGCTATAGTCACGCCAGAGAACTCACTGACAAGGTTGTTAATCATGAAATTCAAATGCCTTTTATCGACCACCACTTTGCTACTGCTTGGTGGCTGTGGCTACTTTGGTGGCGATGAAAAACAGCAATTAGAGCAGGCATGGCTTGCTCAAGATCCCCAACTACAACAAGTGGTTGAGCAAATCCGCAGCCGCGGGCTCGATGTGGTCGCTCAAAGTGCGGCGGCGGGCACAGTATCGGCCTGTGTGGCCGAAAAACTTAGCCAAGATCCCCTCGGTAAATTAGTGAGTGTCGAAGGCGCCTTAGTAGAGTCGGCCAAGGTGGCCGAATTACTCGGCGATTTACAGAAGGTGATGGAACAAGAGGTCAGTTTTGATCAAGTCGCAAGCCTGTTACAAAAGGGCGCGGATGCGGCGGCCTATGCTAAAAGTTTGATCGAACAGCAGGGTGTCGAGCAAGCCATGCAAAGCCTTAAGCAAATGGCACTCGCCAGTGAACAATTTGCTCAGCAGGATTTAGGCGCGCATTTCCAGCAATTATTGCTCGAGTGCAAATCTGCTCATTAATTGAATAACCGCTGTATTACGGCTGCTTATCCGCGCAGCCTTAGCAACATAAGGAAATCCCATGTTTAAAAAACTGCTGGCCTCTGTCGGTATCGGTGGTGCGACGGTCGATACCCAATTAATTGATAATCGACTGCTGCCAGGTCAAATCTTTAATGCCACTATCGTCGTTAAAGGCGGTAATGTGCCGCAGCAGATCTCTGGCCTCGACTTAGCCCTAATGACTAAGGTGAAAGTGAGTAGCGATAACGGCGACTATTTTAAGAACCATCGCTTGGCGAGCTGGCGCTTGACTGAGTCCTTTGAAATTCAAGCGGGTGAAATTCGCGAGATCCCGTTTTCAGGTAAATTGCACCCCGAAACCCCTTTTACTCAGCTCCCAGTGCGCAATAATCAATCCCAGGTATGGTTACAAACGGGAGTGGACATAGATACCGCGCTCGACCCTAGCGATATCGATGCGCTGGTTATTATGCCAACGGCGATTGCCGAGCATGTGTTAAAGGCGATGGACGGCCTTGGTTTTGTGTTAGTTAAAGCCGATGTGGAGCAAGGTTTCCTCAATACACGCGCCTTTCGTTCCACATCGGGTTGTTACCAAGAGCTAGAGTTTAAGCCGCGCAATATGGGCTTTAATCGTTTGCGAGAGATAGAGGTTTCTCTGGTGTGCGATGCCGAGCAAACCCATGTGTTGCTTGAGCTTGACCGCGCATTCCGTGGCGATGGTTACTTGTATTTCAGCCTGCCAAACAATGCCACGTTGAGCCAAGTGCAAGAGATTTTTAGGGCGAATTTGGGCTAAGTGCAGGTACAGTTTAAGTTGTGAGCTTGGTTGAATAGCTTACAACAGACAATAAAAAAGCCCTGATTACTCAGGGCTTTTTGCTGCAAGTTGATTACTGTCTTGCTAAGCGGTGGCTCTCGCCTGGGTGCTCAAAATCACTGCGGTAAGGGTTAATGTCTAGGCCGCCGCGACGGGTATAGCGGGCGTAAACGGTTAACTTAGTGCAGTGGCAGTAATGTTTTAAATCGACAAAAATCCGCTCGACACACTGCTCGTGGAACTCGTTATGCTGGCGGAACGAAATCAAATAGCGGAGTAACTTTTCGCGATCGATTTTAGGCCCTTGATAACGGATCATCACACTGCCCCAGTCCGGCTGAGAGGTGATTAAGCAGTTTGATTTCAACAGATTAGAATTGAGTGTCTCGGCAACAATCTGTTTGTCATCTGTGCTGTTTTCAAGATAATCCGGGTTAAAGTCATAGTCGCTGACTTCGATATCCAGATCGTCAATGCAAGTGCCTGGCAGTTCGACGACGCGTTGAATACCAAAACTCTTAGGCTCAATAATCTTTACCGTGACTTGGCCTTGGGCGCATTCACTCAGATCCTGCACTAAGGTTTTTTGCACCGCTTCGATATTGTCGAACTTGGTTTGGTTAAAACTGTTTAAATACAGTTTGAAGGATTTTGACTCGATCAGATTTTGGCTTTCATGGCTTAGCTGAATGTCGGCAATAGCCACCATAGGTTTGCCCTTGGCGTTTAGCCATGACAACTCATAGGCCGTCCAGATATCGGCTCCGTGGAAAGGCAAACTTTCCGCCGTGAGGTTGATAGCGTTACGGTTAAGTGAGCGAGGAACCCCTTGCAGCAGCGACGCATCATACTCGGCTTGGTAATCCGTGGCTTTACCTAAGGTTAGGCCGGCAAGCTCTTTTGCATCACTATAGGGATCGTGATTGTGTGTCATCAATACTGTTTCCATGTCAAAATAGGCGCACATTATACCCGAAATTGGATTGTGCTTAAGTGTCTTGTCTGCCTGCTCTCGATAAATTTTTGCAAAACTATCATCAGTCTTACCTATCAACTTTAGGCGAATTACCGCGATATTACCCGCAGGGCGAGCCATCTTTGTGTATTCAAGGTGAGTTTGATGAATCATCCGAAGAGGCGGTGTCTTGGCTCCCCGTTAAGCGTGAACAGCTCGGCAGTTTTGCGAATGTTGAGCATGCGCTTGAACTAACATTGTGGCCGGATATCAATCACTTTTATGGGGAGTATTTTGCCGCGCCCGTGTTGTTTGATTCACCATGGGGCACGGGCGAATTGTTGCAGGTATGGAATGAGGCAGATTTTGATGCCCTACAACAAAACATCATCGGCCATTTAATGATGAAGCAAAAGCTCAAGCAACCGGCAACTTGGTTTATTGGTTTGCTCGATGAGGGCGATAAGATGCTAACCGTTGATAATGCTGATGGTAGTGTGTGGGTTGAAATCCCTGGCGAGCTACCTTCCACCCAATTGGCGCCGAGTGTAGCTGAATTTATTGAGGCTTTATCGCCACGTATCGCGCCACCTGTGAAACATGAAGAATTGCCTATGCCGGCGCTCGAACATCCGGGGATTTTTGCCAGCTTTAAACGTATGTGGCACAACCTGATAGGTAAGCGTTAAGCGCGGGGAAATGTTGCAAAGGTCTCTTGAAAAAGCCTCTTGCAAACTCGGCTATTTTGCCTGCCGAGTTTGCGCTTCAGCACTGGGCGTTATTGATGGTCCCAAGACAAGTTAGACACTATGCGGCAAGGTTCGCAGCGAAAGTGGAACATATCTAATAGCGGCTCGTCGAGTTTCCAGTCTTGACTGCCACAGCGTGGGCAGGGGCGAGCTAACTCGGATTGCAGATCCTGTCCCCCGACGCGATACAAATAATAGTAAGTGGGGATTTTGGTCAGGTATTCGATTCGGCCGCGTAAGTCCCAACCTCTCCTAAATAAATCACTGTTTGGGCTGGATAATTCTTCTAGCGCAGCAAATTCTGCCTTAGTGGCGGCCGCCATTTGTAACTCATCACAGGCTTGCCACTCGGTTTGCCAGCGGATAACCCGTTTATGATCGCCATTAAAAGTGGCGGGGATTTGGTACAGCGGGATGGGCAATAGGTTATCGCCACTTCGCAGGGGCGAGCACATATGCACATAGCTAGTGTAGAGCAGTTGCCAGCTGGGTGGCTCAGTATTACTCACCTCAGAATTAATATCCTGACCGATGAATTTTTCGCGTGGCGCCAGTAGCTTAGCCTCGGTTAATTCCGCCAGTGCTTTTTTCACCCAAGGGCTGTGATAACGATGATTCAAACTGTTTTTTTCAGGCGTGAGTAGGCGTACTCGGAATTCGCCCTCATTGAATGCCACGGCAAATTCGCGGCCAAGGATTTGGCCATTAGCACGGTAAGCTTCGAGTAATTGATTGATGGCACGTTCTGCCGCACTGATGGTGGTATCGGCAAAGCATTCAAAGCGCAATTCGGTGACAAACATTAAGCGGATTTTCCTTGGGATTCGAGTTGACTGACACGTTGTTTCAGCTCGATAAGTTCATTTTTGAGTTGCATGATCTCGTTGTTTTTTAACGCGAGAGCTTGCTCAATACCTTGTTGTAACTGGACTAACTGTTGCGCCAGTGTGGCGACTGTGGGGGGCGAAGCTTCGGCGGTATGAGTCTCTTCAACCACGGGTTGTGATTGGGCCGCTAAACGCTCACGCTCGGCTTTGGGTATCGATTTAAACTGCTGTAATCCTTGGATTAACAGCGGCATGGGGATTTTGTTACCGACGCGGCTTTTTATCAAGGCAAGGCTTGGGGTTTTACCGCTGGCTTCGAGTGCGCACGCTGCTGCTAACACTTGGTCAATCGGACTCATAATAAGTGAAATTCCTTAATGTATATCGTGTTTTTCACTAACTTACTGTGATGTGGTTGTTTTAGTTCTTATAAATCAATGCATTGCTGTTTGGCATTGATTTTGCTTTTTAAGCATTTTTATAACAAGTACACAGGAAGTCATAATATGAACGCAAATATTAATCGCAAACTCATCGCGGTCACGTTTTTAGGGTTAGCAAGCTTAGGTCTTAGCGGTTGTGTGGTCAATGTCGGTGACAGTGAATCTAAGTGGGATAGCAACGAATCTTGGGAAAAAACACAGGACAAAAACCGCAATAATCTGACTAAGCTCAGCCTTGGCATGAGCAAAGACCAAGTGATGACCCTGATGGGCGCCTCGGACTTTAGCGAATCTTATCTGCAGCAGAAAGACGGCCAAGCCGATAAAGAAGTGTTGGTCCTCTTTTATCGCACCCAGCATACCCACAGTGACGGTAAAACCACTAAGGATGAATGCACGCCAATCGTCTTAAGTAACAGTGTGTTAGTCGGTTGGGGCGACACCGCCTACAACAAAATTTAACGACTCAACGCAACTCGCCATGAAGTGATTCAGTCTCAGCCCTAAGTCATTAGGGCTTTCTTAATTGCACATCGAGCTGCTCGATAAGTTCGGTCCACTGGGCATCGGCCTCTAATGCCTCGGTCAGAAAACTCTTTTGTGCCTGCGTCCAAAATGGCGCTTCGGTTAAGTGTGTGTCAGGGGGAAGTTGATGGGTCGCAATAAACTGCCCTATGGCTTGAGCTTGATTGGCTAATCCCAACTGTTCAAATAGATGACTCAAATCGACTGGCGTTGTATCCATGCTCGCATCCTCTCAGTGTGCCTTTATTTAGGGTATGCAACTCACTGAAAAATGCAATCTATGATTAAAATTTGCACTTTTTTGTTTCCTTGATACAGTGATAATTACTCCTAAGAGTGTGATCTAAATCAAGGAATTCTAAAAATGGACAATAATACCTTGGATGAGTGCCGTGCAGTTTATCTCACCGCCGAAGATTTACGCCTCGCCGCTTCGATTCTCTACAACGCCTATCATGACGACCCTTTCTTTGTGGATGCTTTATCCACTTCAGACAAATTCGCCTACGAACAAAAATTACGTGCCGCAATCCGTGAAGAGTTGAATGCGCTCTGGCAGGAGAAGCAAGCCTTAATTGGGCTGTTTGATCAAACACGCTTAGTTGGTGTTGCCTGTGTGGTCACTCAGGAAGTGCCCCTCGGGGAGGGCCGCTATTGGCACTGGCGACTCAAGATGTTGCTTGGTACAGGCTGGCAATCGACTCAGGCGATAATGAAGAAAGAATCGAGCATCGTCGAGCTGCTACCGAGCGAGCACTGCGGGATCCTACAATTTATTGCCCTTGCGCCTAATGAGCAGGGAAAGGGGTTAGGTCATCAACTTGTGCAAGCCGTAGTAAGTTGGTGCGATGAGCAGCCCGAACTTGAGGGGATTGGGGTCTTTACTACTCAAGAAGCCCATAGCCAGTTATTTATGCAACATGATTTTGTCTCCCTCGGAGAATTGAGCATAGGCAATGTGGCCGGACAATTACTTTTTTACACGGGCCAACAAGATGAATGAACCTTACCGCTCCTTCGCTGAGTTTTACCCTTTTTACCTCTCACAGCACCAGGACTTGAGCTGCAGGCGATTGCACTTTATTGGCAGTTTTATAGTGCTCCTGTTATTCGTCGCTGCGCTGGTTTTCGCAAATGGTTGGCTTTTACTGTTTATCCCCTTAGTGGGATATGGTTTTGCTTGGGTGGGACACTTTGTGTTTGAGCATAATCGCCCCGCGACATTCCAATATCCCTTGTACAGTTTGATGGGTGATTGGGTGATGTTTGCACAAATTATCACCGGTAAGTTGAAGTGCTAAATATCCCTGACCAGTGAGAAGCTGACACCCGTGTGAGAGATCGCTTACAAAGCCTGTAGGATAAAATGTTTTCTTACTGACTGTTTTGTAATCACAGCTTTTAAAGTGTATTTAAAATCATAGTGTTATGTTTTAATAAAGCTTGATTGTATGAAAAGTGCGCTAGTGTGTGTTCTTTAACCGAAACAAAAATAGCGAGAACCACGTAGAATTAACTCATCGCCAAAGCAAATGGACAGCAGGGATTGCAATACAGGCGAGAGGGACGCAAGAAGCGACGAATTCAGGTTCTTGGATTTGAACCACTGACAGTAGGAAAACTGTCATCTGCCTAGGATAGGCTAAGGAAAAGCAAGGCTGCTTTCTCATGGATGATAGAGGACGTTGTATCTGCTGGGATAGCAGGTTTCAGGATGAAAAGGACAAGCTTAAGGATTAAGCGTTACTGGATGCAGGAAGTATCGAGTAAAAGGATAAGTATAAGGGTGAACAGCTTGTACTATGGTGAGGAAAGGATTCAGCAGGACGCGATTGGGATGAGTCACTGGATGTGACAGGAGCCGAAATAGGATATTCGGGTCAAAGGATTGAGTGTAGTGGAGACTTCACTGCACAGGGAAATAAAGGGATTAAAGGACGCTTGCAGGGAGCAAACGATCGCAAGGAAGGTGCAGGGAGCACAATCAAGCAGGATGGCTTGCAGAGGATAAATGGGGTGCACATAGTGCGCCCCTTTCTTTTTTCTATTCTCCTACGCCTATTTTTACAATATGTCATAATGTCCACTTTTACGTGCGGTATATCTTAAAATAAAATCTATCGAACGATTTTTACTCTTTTATGCAGTCGCTATTTCCTTTGATGTGTTTAAGCGTCTCGGGATAAATCAATGTTTGTGCCTTCCAACGGCATAAATTGCCCGACTTCTTGTGAGATATATCTCACAAGGCTGTAAGTGATTTGTAAGTTTTTTGACTGACAATGACTACCTAGTTTTAGGTAAGTCACATCTAATCAATATGTTAAGAAATTTTTTCCATTATGAACTTAATATGGCGGCTTACATTTTTATCTTTTGCGAAAGCTTGCCTGCCATAGCTGTCGTAGAATTCATTTGTAGACGGAACTACAGCGAACAGGAAGTTAGCAGTCAGGATGACTGGACAGTGTTTAAGGAATAAACACTGATGGAGTGGTAAGGAGAGACTTTCAGGATGAAAGCGATGCGAACCACGGAAGGAAAGACTATCAGGGATAGATAGCCTAATTGCACAGGATTGCAATGGCACATGGAGTGCAATAGAAAGGATGCTACTGAACCTATTTCACGGATGATGCTGGAACCGCTCAGGAAAGAGCAAGCTTGGTAAAAGGAACGCCAAGAGATAGGGAAGTACGTTGAGTACAGGGAAATATCACGGATTGAACAGGGATGATGCAGGATGCAAGTTGACGCATGGATGGTGCAGGGAGCACGAAAATAGCGGGATAGCTTAACAGAGAACAGAAGGGCGTGGTCTTATGACCACGCCCTTTCTTTTTTGGTATTCGTGCAGATAAAGCTGATTGAGTACGGATGTAGAGCCGAGCTATAGCTGAGTGTTATCTATACGACTCGGCATTGTCTATTCAACTCAAAGGTCTACGGCAGTCAATTAATGGCATTTGCCCGAGCTACAGCTACTTTGGCTGCCGCAACCACCAAACTTGCCTTTGGCCATTGGTGCTTCTTGCCATTCTGGCTCTGGGAAAATAGGCCATTCAATCTTTTGCACTTTTTTCCCTAGCATCCATATATGGCCGCGGTATTGGTTAATGCCATCGGTGCTGAATTCGAATAGGTATTTTGCCCTCCAACAGATCCCTGTCGTGCCGCCAAGGCTGGGGCGAGCCGTTTCCATTGCGATGGCTAAGAGTTGTACTTTTTGTCTACAACATTCTTTTTCGGCAAAAATACGGCTTAATTCTGCCATTTGACGTAATTGCCAAAAGAAGGCCGCAACCACAATTAGCGCAATAATTAACAGCAGATCTGACATCATTTACTTGTAGCCTTAAACAAGCCACCAATGGCCTGTGATAGTTGAACACTCCGATTGGGATTCCTTAATTCACCCAATAAGTGATTGCGTAAACTCGGTATCGCCACAATATCAGCAAAGATCTGATTAAAAAAGGCCTGGGGTTGTCGCGCCAATGCTTCGAGGTAAATACTGCGACTCAGCTCTTGCTTTAATACCGTCCAGTTTCGGCCTGCGATACTGATGAGTTCATTGGCCTCTAAGCGGTCGGTTTGCTGAAGATGGGCGAGGGCTTGTTGGCTCAATTCGGTATGAGAAGCGAGTGCGCGTAAGTAATAGGCTTGGTACTCGGGAGGAGCTGCCACAAACTTAGCATAAAGTTTATTCGCAAGTCCTTCTGTTAAATGCAGATGTTCGAGACATTGGCACAGGGCAATTTGCACTTCAATCGCACTATTGTCAAAACTGGCAAGGAGTTGCTGCTCGTGATCTAACTCACCAAGGCGAACACATACGTCGCTCAAACCTTGCAGGCCAATATGCTGCCATTCACTCGGTGCAATTTGTCCCGAGAGATATTGCACTGCAAATTCATATTGAATAGAAGCGCTTAACCCTAATTGTTTACGCACTAAGGCGTTAAATACCGCCAGTTTTTCTTGGCTGGGCTTAAAGCTAAACGGATTGTTAGCGAGGCGATCCTGTTGCTCATCGGTTAAGGGTTGAGTCGGATCTTGCCCCAGTGCCGTTAATACCATTTCAATAAACTGTGAGCGCGGCGCAGGCGAAAGCAGTCCTTGTTCGTCTAACGGTAGTTTTAGGAACCAAATAAAGTGCTGTTGGCTTTCGTTCCAAAACACGATGGCAAATTGGGCATGCCCTTGAATTGGGTAAGGGTAGGGTGTGACTAATGATTCGATTTGATGGAAGGCCAGCATATCGATGTGCTGTACTCTTCGTCCTAATTCATAGACTTGGAATTGGGTTTTGGCGGTCGTTAAAAATTGGCTAAGCGTGGTAATTTCAGTCATTTGGCTGCCATATCAATCAAAAAGGCTCAATAAATTGGCGACATTATAGGGGGAAGTTGTGCGCGATGGTATGATTGCCACACTTTTATCGCCTCAGTCGCAACGCTTAATTGTCGAATGACCGTGGCTTAATGGACCTTATATCGATGCTTTACAGCCAAACTCAATCCAAACTAGCCCAAATTGCCCACGAGTTACAAAGTGCCGGGCTTTGGTCTACTCGTGCGCCCAGTGATGAAGCCATGGCCAGTACGGCGCCTTTTGCCTGTGATCTTATGTCGTTAGAACAATGGTTGCAGTTTATCTTTATTCCGCGCATGCAAGCCCTTATCGATGCGGGGCAACCTTTGCCAAGCAAAATTGCGATAGCCCCGATGGCGGAACATGTGTGGTCCGAACAAGCGGCGTTAGCGCCTTTAATCGCCGTCTTAAATGAATTGGATATGTTGTTAAATGAACCTAGATGATGATTGGCTGGATATGCCAGAGGATAAATACAATCCAAGCGAGAACGACGAACAGTCAGAGCCTGCGCCAGAGCTGCGTATCTTGTATCAAGACGAGCACTTGGTAGCTATTCATAAACCCGCGGGATTATTGGTTCATCGCAGCTACTTAGCGCGGCGTGAGCGCTTTTTTGCGATGCAACTGACTCGGGACTTAGTTGGTTGCCATGTGTTTCCGGTACACCGTTTAGATAGACCCACCTCGGGCGTGTTGTTATTTGCTAAAAGCAGTGAGGTGGCCAACGCCCTATGCGAGCAATTTGCCAACCACAGTATTGAAAAACACTATTTGGCACTGGTGCGTGGCAATATGCATGAGAGTGGTGTGTTGGATTATGCGCTCAAAGTCGAATTAGATGAGGTGGCAGACAAGTTTGCCAATCAAGATAAGGCCGCGCAGGACGCTGTGACTCAATATGAGCCGCTATTAAATACCGAAATTCCTTATCCGTCGGGGCGTTATGCAACTAGTCGCTTCGCGTTAGTGAAACTGAGTCCAAAAACGGGGCGTAAGCACCAACTCAGACGCCATATGGCGCATTTACGTCACCCGATTATTGGCGATACCACCCACGGCGATGGTAAGCAAAATGCGTTTTTCCGCGCACATTTCGATATCAACCGACTGTGGCTGATTGCGAAAAAGTTAACCTTTACTCACCCGGTGACACTTAAGCGCTTAAGTATCGAAACCGAGCTTGAACCCGAATGGGAAACCGTGTTTTCAGGACTGGGTTGGGATGATGCCGCACTTTGTTGCGAGCCAAGTGTCTTGATTGCAGAGCAAACGACGACCGTTTAAGGCAATGCTTGTTTGGGCGTTTAAGGCTAATGTTTGCTCAAGGCGACTCCTAGCTTAAAGATACTTCTAGCCTAAGGCGAGTGCTGACTTAAGCTTGCATCTTGGAGATATGTCTAGTTGCATGCAATTCACTGCAACATTCGGCGGTCTTAACTAACGGTTGCTTTGAGGTTGGATATCAAGCTGGCTAAGGTCGAGTATTCCGCCGAGGCGTTAGGCGGTAATTGCAGATTTTGCTGGGCGGCGTGAAAGTAATGTTTACGTCGTATTTGGGTGGTTTTATGTTGGTGCTTGAGGTGTTTTTGCCTATTGCTCTGTCGCATCAGTTCGCTTCCTCATGCTCAATAACTTGATTTATAAAATTTTTACCTTGTTGCTTGCCCTAAAGCCTCACAATAAAGTAACTTCAGCTAAGTTGCGTTTACGCATGTGGCACGGAGTATATCATGAAAAAAGTTAATCTGGTGTTTGGCACTGTGTATGGTAGCGCACAATTTACCGCCGAAACCTTAGAAAAAGCGCTGACAGAACTCGGCTATGACGCCAAATTGTGGCAACCGAATGACATTAGTCAATTTACGCCGCCACAGGATGAGTTGTTAGTGGTGGTGACCTCGACTACAGGGCAAGGGGATTTACCCGACGATCTTCAGCCTTGGTATTATCATCTTAAGGAGACGGCGCCTTATCTGCCTGAGCTGAAATACAGCGTAATCGCACTTGGTGATTCGAGTTATGATACCTTTTGCGGTGCGGGTAAATCGGTAGATGAATTGCTCAGTGAGTTAGGTGCTAAACCCGTTGTGGCGCGTCTTGAAATTGATGCCTGTGAAACCATGGAACCTGAGGTCGAAGCGATAAAATGGCTGGAAAGCTGGAATCAAATCGTCAAATCCGAACGCGCCGCTTAGGTCATTTCGTTACTCAACAGTGGTTTAAATTTGCCCAGCGTTTAAGTCAGGCGCTGTTAATTCCTATTGCGATTTTGCCCGCAGCGGGTGTGATGTTGGGCTTAACTGTGAGCCCAATCCCTTTTATGCCCGAGGTGCTAACCGTATTAATGCTGGCGGTTGGCAAGCTGATTTTCGCCATCATGCCCATTTTATTCGCGGTGGCGGTGGCGATAGGGTTTTGCCGTGATCAAGGCATCGCCGCTTTTACTGCCGTATTTGGTTATGGGGTGATGACGGCCACCTTAGCCGCCTTAGCGGATCTCTACCAATTGCCGACCCAATTACTACTCGGCATGGAAACCTTAGACACAGGGATTGCCGGCGGCATGTTGATTGGTGGCGTGACTTGCTTTGCCGTGCGCTGGAGTCAATATATTCGCCTGCCCGCAATTTTCTCCTTTTTTGAGGGGCGACGTAGCGCCTCTTTATTGATTATTCCGTTGGCGATGGGCTTAGGTTATATCCTTGCCCATGTGTGGCCGCCGTTATCTCTGCTCATCGAGCGTGTGTCCGACTGGGCGGTTTACCAAAAACCGGCCATCGCCTTTGGGGTTTATGGCGCGCTCGAACGTTTACTCATTCCCCTCGGTTTGCATCATATCTGGAATGCGCCTTTCTATTTAGAAGTCGGCCAATACCAGTTACAGAACGCTGAAGTGGTTCGGGGTGAAGTGGCGCGCTATTTAGCCGGCGATCCGCAGGCGGGGAATTTAGCGGGCGGTTATTTGATTAAAATGTGGGGACTCCCCGCGGCGGCGCTGGCCATTTGGCGCTGCGCCGATCCCTCAGAGCGTAATCGGGTTGCGGGTATTATGCTTTCCGCGGCGGCGGCCAGTTGGCTGACCGGAGTCACAGAGCCGATTGAGTTCGCCTTTATGTTTGTGGCACCTATCCTGTTTCTTATCCATGTGTTGCTGTCGGGGCTGGCATATTTTGTCTGCATCATGCTCGATATTCACCACAGTATTGTGTTCTCCCATGGGCTGGTGGATTTCACGCTGCTGTTTCCCCTCTCGCGCAATACGGGTTGGTTTGCATTCTTAGGGCCGCTGACGGCGGTGATTTATTACCTGCTGTTTAGGGGCAGTATTCTGGCATTTAATTTAAAGACGCCAGGACGACTCGAACCCGATGAACCTCATGGCGCCAAAGAGAGTTTAAGAGCCATCATTGCTGCATTGGGTGGTCGCGAGAATATTGTTGAGCTCAATGCTTGTCTTACCCGGTTACGCTTGAGTGTGCACAGCCCTGAGCTCGTCAATAAAGTGCGGCTCAGCCAGCTGGGTGCTAAGGGCGTGATTGTGATGGGCAAAGGCGTGCAAGTGGTGTATGGCACTAAGGCTGAAACCCTACGCAAAGTCTTACAGCGCTATTTAGATACCCGGCGTTAATATTACATCTTATTGAAATTAATCGCTGATTTATTGTGTTTAATAAAGTTAACTCACAATAAATTCACTTTTTATCACAAAAAATAAGCTTTTCATGCTGTATGAGTGGATTGGCTATGGCACACTCGAATGAGGGATCATAGAGGAGAGCAGATTTTGCAGTCACAGCATGAAGTAGTATCGAACGCGCAACCCGCCTTAGCACGTAAAATTCTGATGACAGATTGCGCCGATGCCCAAGGGCTTATCGCCAAAATCACCAGTGTTTGTTTTAATCATCAGCTTAACATCATTAAAAACAGTGAGTTTGTGGATAATGCTCAGGGGCGATTTTTTATGCGTACTGAGCTTGAGGGGCACTTTAACAGCGAGCAATTACTGCAGGATCTGCGTGAGGTGTTACCCGCCCAAAATCATATGACCTTGGTCAGCGCGGGCAAGAAGCGCATCGTCGTATTAGTCACCAAAGAGGCCCATTGTTTGGGCGATCTGCTGATGAAGGCCTACTATGGCGGCTTGAATGTTGAGATAGCTGCTGTGGTGGGTAATCATGACGTGTTAAGGGAATTGGTTGAAAAATTTGATATTCCTTTTCACCTTGTGAGTCATGAAGGGCTCGACAGAATCCAGCATGAGCAGGCGTTATTGGCCGCCGTGTCGCAATATGCGCCCGATTATCTGGTGCTCGCCAAATATATGCGGGTGCTGACACCGGATTTTGTCGCCGAATATCCAAACCGTATCATCAATATCCATCACTCTTTCTTGCCTGCTTTTATTGGGGCCGCCCCTTACCGCCAAGCTTGGGAGCGAGGGGTAAAGATCATCGGCGCGACTGCGCATTTTGTGAATAATTGCCTCGATGAAGGACCAATCATTAAGCAGGACGTGATCCCCGTCGATCACAGTTACAGCGCGCTTGAAATGGCCAAAGCGGGGCGCGATGTCGAAAAAAGTGTCCTTAGCAAAGCGTTACAGCTAGTGCTGAATGAGCAAGTGGTGGTTTATGGTAATAAAACCATTGTTTTTTAAGGCTAACTTTTTGTATGAGCTTGAAATATAGCTGCGGACTTGCCGACTAAGACTTTAGGATTAACACGCGGCTTTGGGCTTGCTATCAGTAAGGTTACTTGCAATATTTAAGACGTTATCACCTAGTTGCTGCACCTTGAGCCGAACCTCAAGCACTTGATTTGAGATTGTTGTTCGGCCAGTGCATTCATCATGGAAGAGGTGTTTGATGTCTATGAGCCGTAGCCTCATTATAGGAATAAAAGACCTGCCCGAGGATTTACCTTTGTCTTGGGCACGGCTAGATAGTCAGTTTCGGGTGCAGTGCATGAGCCGGGCGTTTTATCAGCGTTGCCAGCGCTCGGCGGCACAGATCATCAATCAGCCGATTTGCCAGTTATTCACTGAATTTAATGCCGAACTTTGTCGTGATATTCTTCAACGTACCGATAACTACATCGGGCTGGTGCTGCGGGATAATCAGGGCATGCGGGTGCATTTTGCCCTGCACGCTATTCCTGAGCAGGGCTGGCAACTCATCCTCTCTGAAATCAATTTCGAAGAATGGCCACTCAAAGGGCTGCATGCCGATTATCGCCAAGCGATTCAAGCGAGCGATGCTTGGTTGCAACATATTGATGATGTGATCCAATCTCCACAGGAACAAGTGTTTAAGGTCGCCGTCGCAAAGGCGATTGCGTTGATGAACAGCCGCTACGGCTTCATTTTGCTGCATAACGATAAATCTAAGTCACTTACCCTCGCGGCCCGTTCGGACTACCCCGAGCCTAAGGTCAACCAGGCCGAATTTGTCGAAGAAAATACTCAAGCCTCAGAGCTGGAAAGTCAGCTATGGCAGGAGTGTGTTAAAGATTACAAACCCATTATTGAGAATACGTTAGCGGATAATCGGCCGGATAATTTGTTGTTTGACCGCTTACTGCTGGGGGAGCGCTATCTTGCTGTGCCTATGGTGTTCCATCACCGTTTAGCCGGGATAGTGTGTGTCGTGGGGCGAGACGAGCCCTATAGCCGCAATGATGCCCGTTCGCTCCTGACCTTCGCGAGTATTTTATGGCATTCGATTGAGCTTCCTCGCAGTCTGCGGGCGGTGTCGCGCCAATCAAAAATCATCAAGGCGCAAAAAGAGCAGTTATCCCAATCCTTGACCCAGCTTATCAGCGCGATTTCGGAGGCGCTTGAATTAAAGGATGCCTATACCGCAGGGCACCAAAAATCGGTTGCCCAGTTAAGCTATTTGATTGGTGAAAAACTCGGGCTTGAACCGCAGCGATTAGAAGGGCTTAAAATCGGTGCGCTGGTACACGATATTGGTAAGCTTGCGATCCCGTCGCAGATTTTGACTAAACCCTCTAAATTATCCAAAGAAGAGTACGCATTAATTCAAACCCATCCGTTGCATGGAGCCGAAATTGTTGCCGATGTGGAATTCCCTTGGCCGATTAAGCAGATGATTTTGCAGCACCACGAGCGGCTCGATGGTTCGGGTTATCCCTTAGGCTTGAAGGATAAAGCGATCCTTTATGAGGCCAAGATCATTGCCGTGGCCGATGTGGCCGACTCTATCTTGTCCCATCGCCCTTATCGCCCCTCTATGGGGTTGGCTAAAATGACTGAGGTATTAAAAGCGGGTCGAGGCAGCTTGTTTGACGCGAAAATTGTCGATACTTGCTTAGAGATTTTAATCAATCGCGAACTGAGTATTAGTGATCATGTCGGCGCTGCGGTATTGGATCCTGTGGTGTCGGTGACACTCGACCATGAGCTTGCCGATATCAAACGTTTATTAACTGCGGCCCATGCCAAGGTGGCGGTGGTACTCGATGAGAGCCATAAAATCATCGGTGTGATCACTCAGCGCCTAGTGGATTATTGGCTTAGCCCCTTGATTGGCACAGCGGCGGAGCGGGAACACGACAGGGCATTCCTGCGAAAAAAAGCCCATCAAATTATGGAGCACTCAGTGCCTTTGATTAGCGATGTCGCCACCTCTGAAGATGCATTGCAGCTGCTTAACCAAATGGATACTGAGTTTTTGGTCGTGGTGAATAAAGCTCAGCATGCGATAGGTGTGATTGGTTGGCGAACCATCGCCATGGCAAACAAGGATCGCCAAGAGGCGGAGCGGTTGATTTAACATCTTAGGTTTGATTTACCAGCGTTGGTTGGATGAACTGAACCCAAGGTGTCTGCCGCATGTGCTCCAAATCGTCATTAATCGTTCATCCCTTAAATCGATAGCAATAAAAAGGCGTCAAATTGACGCCTAATCTTACCGTGACGTTCAAATTAAAAATTAACGGCATACACCTCATCCATTGAATTTTGGGCGATATCTTTGATGGTGACAGTACCTTGTACATAACGGCCAATACGTTTGGCGGTTTTGTCGGCGCCCTGGCTGAGGGCGAACTGATGGAAGCTTTCACCGTTACAGACTAAACGAGGGAATATCCGAGCTTGGTTGATGCGGTATTCCTGCATAGTGTTGCTAAATGAGATCAGATTATTACTGGCTCCAGCCTTACAAACCGCCACTAAAGTATTTTCTAACTGTGGATCCATGGCGGCAAAAGCGCTTGAGCCTATTCCTATAGTGCAGAGTAGGGCGGCACCGCCCAATTTTACCAATGTTGCTTTCATCTTTAGCTCCTTGACGGGTGAGTAGACCCTTTGAGTAAAGTCTGTTTTTACCGGCCTTGCAGAGGGATTTGGCCGCTGAAGTGTATCTAAATGTGGGGTTGGGAACAGAGTGTGTCTCGGTGTAACTTGATGTGTCTTTGAGGCCTTTGGAGTGTGTTTTTACCATAAAAAATGCCAAGCATTAGCGTGGCATTTTGGCATGGTGTACAGCGTAAATATGGCTTAATCGACGATACGTAACAGTTCGTTGATACCCACTTTACCGCGGGTTTTCGCATCCACTTTCTTAACGATAATCGCAGCGTATAGGCTGTATTTACCGCAAGCCGATGGCAGGTTACCCGATACTACGACAGAGCCAGCTGGTACGCGGCCGTAGTGGATTTCGCCCGTTTCACGGTCATAAATACGGGTACTTTGGCCGATATAAACGCCCATGGAAATCACAGAGCCTTCTTCAACGACAACGCCTTCGACAATCTCAGAGCGTGCGCCGATAAAGCAGTTGTCTTCAATAATGGTCGGACCCGCTTGCAGCGGCTCGAGTACGCCACCGATGCCCACACCGCCAGATAAGTGCACGTTCTTACCGATTTGCGCACATGAGCCAACGGTTGCCCAAGTGTCAACCATAGTGCCTTCGTCAACGTAGGCGCCAAGGTTGACGTAAGAGGGCATTAATACAGTGTTTTTACCGATAAAAGAACCTTTACGTACGGTTGCCGATGGCACCACACGGATGGCCTCGGCTTTAAAGCGGGCTTCGTCATACTCGGCGAACTTTAACGGTACTTTATCGAAATATTTGGTTTCGGCACCATCGATAACCGCGTTATCGAAAATACGGAATGACAGTAATACCGCCTTCTTCAACCATTGATGTACATGCCATTGGCCATCGATTTTCTCGGCGACGCGCAGTTCACCTTTATCGAGCATATTGATGACATTTTGCACATCGTTACGCACGCTTGCGTCAACAGTGCTTGGTGTGATGTCGGCACGCGCTTCAAATGCGGCCTCAATACGTTGGCGTAAAGCCTCCATTTACTTCTCCCGTTTTGGTTAATTGGTTGACTCTGTGTTGATGGCGCTCAGCGCGCTAATCAAGGCTTCCTTGAGCGTATTCTCTTGGGTTTCATTGAGTTGCAAGCCATCATTGGTTTGCAAAATAAAAAAGTCTTCGGCTCGCTCGCCAATGGTGGTGATCTTGGCGGCCAGCAAGATCGTGTTGCAGCGATAAAAAATATCGCCCACTTTAGCTAATAATCCCGGCGTATCCAAGGCGATGAGTTCCATCATACTTGTACCATGACGGTTACTCTCAAGGAAACTCACCTGAGTGGGAACATTAAAAGGTTTCATCTTGCGTGACAGTTTTCTAAAGCGCGGTAGCTTAGGGTTATCGCTTGCAAGCGCTTTTTCAAGGGCCTTACGGATACTCTGAATACGTGAGAGCTGGCTCACGGGGGCGCCGTCTTGCTCGAGGATAACGAAGGTGTCGAGGGCGTAATTATCCTTCGATGTCATAATGTTAGCGTCGTGGACGTTGATGTTTTTATTATCGAGTACCGCCATCACAGTCGCGAATAGCTTAGGTCTATCCTGACAGTAGACAAAGAGTTCAGTGCCGCCGCGCGTCGTGTGCTTAGACACTAGCACTAGCGGCTCGTCCAACTGTTTATGCTTAAGGATGGCTTCGGCATGCCAAGCAACCTGATTCGGCTGGTGTCGCAAAAAGTAGTCGGCCTTAAAGCGTTGCCAGAGAGTATCTAAGTCTTTTTCTTTTATGCCGCGCCGCAGTAATTCTTTTTTGGCCTTGGCTTGGTATTCACGCACTCGGGCCCGAATATCGACGGGTTTTTCTTTGCCGCGCGCGAGCACCCTTTGGGTGGAAAAATATAAGTCGCGTAGCAGTGAGCCTTTCCAGTTGTTCCAGGTCTTCTCGTTGGTGGCGCAGATATCGGCGACGGTTAAGCAATATAAATAACTTAAATGCACCGCATCGCGCACCTTGCTGGCAAAGTCGGCCACCACATCGGGATCGGAAATATCGCGGCGCTGAGCAGTTACCGACATCACTAAGTGATTTTCGACCAGCCAAGCGACTAAGCGGCCATCGTGGTCGTTCAAGCCATGGAGCTTACAGAAGGCGAGGGCATCGCTTGAGCCAAGCTTGCTGTGATCGCCGCCGCGGCCCTTGGCGATATCATGGAAAATTGCGCCGAGAACCAACAAACCTTTTTTCGGTAACTGATTGATCAGCACTGAGCCTAAAGGAAACTCTTCCTTCTGCTCCGGCTGTGAGAAGCGCTCGATATTGAGCAGCAATCTGTGGGTATGTTCATCCACCGTGTAGGCATGGAACAGGTCAAACTGCATTTGGCCTTCGATATTGCGCCATGCGGGCAAATAGGCCGACAGCACCCCGTGTTTGTGCATCAGCGATAAGGCCGCGATGCCACGAGGATGTTTTAAAATTTCCATAAAGGCTTGGCGGCACTGCGGATTTTCCTGCAAGGGTTGCAGCTGTGCCCGGCGTGCGCGTCTTAGGGATCTTAGTGTCGGCGCATAAATGCCTTTGATATTGGAGTTTTTAGCGACATGAACAAAGAGGCGTACAATTTCTTCGCCGCTATCGAATAAATCGTCCCTTAGGGCCTCGATAAAGGCACCGCGGCGTTGATAGTTATTGTCAATCGCTTGGATTTCTAAGGCCTTGGTTTGGCCCAGTGTCGCCCGCTTAAACAGTTGCAGCAGCATTTCGTTCAGCTCCATCACGCGGCGTACCGTGCGATAGTAGCGTTTCATCATCTGCTCAACGGCAAGTTGAGTGGCGTCTTCATAACCCATCAGCTCGGCTACTTGGCGCTGAACATCGAACAGCAGGCGATTTTCATCGCGCCCGACCGCCATATGCAGGGCAAAGCGCAGCTTCCACAGAAAATGCTGACACTCGAGTAGCTCTTCTAACTCGGCGGGTTCTAAAAATTCGTATTGAACCAGTTCTTCTAGGCGTGAGGCGCCAAAGTGGCGCATGGCAACCCAGGCGATGGTTTGAATGTCCCGTAGGCCGCCGGGGCAACTTTTGATGTTGGGCTCAAGGTCGAAGGCGCTTGCCTTGGCATGGCGGGCCGTTTGTTCATCACGTTTGGCGATAAAGAACTGGCTCGACGTCCAAAAGTCGCTCTGGCGGATGGCGTCATAGAGTTGATCAAACAGGGATTCTGGGCCTGAGAGTAGCCGAGCCTCGAGCAGGTTTGTGGCGATGGTAATGTCTTCTCGACCCAGATTTAGAGTATCGCTGAGAGTGCGAACACTGTGGCCAATTTCAAGGCTGGCGTCCCATAAAAAGGCGATAAATTCGCTTAGTGCGGTTTCAGCCGCCTGCGATAACTCGCCTTCGAACAGGAATAATAAATCGACATCCGAGTGCGGATGTAACTCGCCGCGACCATAGCCGCCAACGGCAATCAGGGCGATAGGATATTGGTCCAGACCGTGCTGTTGCCAGGCCTGCTTGACGAGGGAATCGACGAACTGACAGCGCTGCGTCACTAGCTCTTCAATCGGGTTTTTGGCCTTGAATCTTGCTAAAAGCGTTTGATTCTGTTCGATTAATGATTGTTTAGCTAGCAGAGCTGTATTCATCGAGTCCCTTGTTTGGATGAGTTAGGTGTTCAGTAATCCTCTGAGTCCTAACGTACTAAGTATGTCGCTTAGTGATTAATGATACGCGGGAAGTCTTCCTCATCACGTAGAGTCAGGACTTCTACACCGGTTTCGGTCACTAATAATGTATGTTCCCATTGGGCAGAGTTTTTACCATCGGAGGTGGTGACAGTCCACTTATCGTCACGGTCTAACACTGTGGTGTGGCGACCGGCGTTGATCATTGGCTCAATGGTAAAACACATGCCAGGGCGTAAAATGGTGTTATCGCCATTACGGTAGTGCATGACTTGCGGCTCTTCATGGAAACCGGCACCAATACCGTGACCACAATAATCTTGCACGATGGAATATTTCTCAAGACCTGTTTTGCTGGCTTTGATGAATTTTTCGATAGTATTGCCGATTTCTCCCAGTTTTAACCCCGGGCGAACCTTACGAATGGCCAGGTATAAACTCTCTTGCGCGATACGGCACAGGCGTTTGTCCTTAGGGCTGACTTCACCGATTAAGAACATTTTAGAGGTATCACCGTGGTAACCGTCTTTGATGACTGTGATATCGATATTGAGAATATCGCCATCCTTGAGAACGCGGTCACTCGGAATACCATGGCAAATAACGTTGTTTAACGAAGTACAAATCGACTTAGGAAAACCATGGTAGTTGAGCGGGGCAGAAATCGCGCCTTGCTCTTCGGTATATTTGGCGCAGATATCGTTTAGTTCATTAGTGCTCACGCCAGCCTTAACATAAGGTGCGATCATTTCTAATACTTGTGCGGCCAGCTTACCCGCTGCGCGCATTTTCTCGATTTCTTCTGCTGTCTTAATGACTATACTCATTGCGTTTTCTCTTGTGTCTTCGATGTCTATTGGCGGCATCTACCCAATGCAAAAATTTGTGCTTTAGGGCTATTTATGGTATAAAGCGCGCCGTTATGTTTAAGTCTTGCAGGATGTATAAGGTCAGCGTTTGCTTATCTTAACCCAAGGCAAGACTAAAGATGGCGGCCATTATACATGGCAATTTATCTAAATACTAAATCACACACGTGTCGACACATTCTTCGGGGTGCCCTCAGCTGTTAACTGCGGGGTCGAAGACATGGGATACGTGGAGGTCTAACCCCCTAAATTTTAAGGTAATAGAAATGACTACAGTTTCAATGCGCGATATGCTCCAGGCCGGTGTCCACTTCGGTCACCAAACCCGTTACTGGAACCCAAAAATGAAGCCATTCATTTTCGGTGCTCGCAACGGCGTTCACATCATCAACCTAGAGCATACTGTGCCAATGTTCAATGAAGCACTGGCTTTCATCAGCAACGTTGCTTCAAAGAAAGGTAAAGTATTATTCGTTGGTACTAAACGTGCTGCTGGCGAAGCGATCAAAGAAGCTGCTATTTCTTGCGATCAGTACTACGTTGATCACCGCTGGTTAGGCGGTATGCTGACTAACTGGAAAACCGTTCGTCAGTCAATCAAGCGTCTGAAAGAACTGGAAAGCCAATCAGTAGATGGTACTTTCGACAAGCTGACCAAGAAAGAAGCGCTGATGCGTACTCGTGAGCTTGAAAAGCTGGAAAAATCTTTAGGCGGTATTAAGAACATGGGCGGCCTGCCAGACGTATTATTCGTTATCGGCGCTGACCACGAGCATATCGCTATTAAAGAAGCTAACAACCTGGGTATCCCTGTTGTTGCAGTTGTTGATACTAACTCTGCTCCAGACGGTGTTAACTACATCGTTCCTGGTAACGACGACGCAATGCGCGCTATTCGCCTGTACACTACTTCTGTTGCTGCAGCTGCTAACGCTGGCCGTGGTCAAGATTTAGCTGTTCAAGCTGAGCAAGACGGTTTCGTAGAAGCCGAATAATAATAAGGCGGGATGAGTTTCATCACCCTTATTAACCAAGATTTTGATTGGTTAACAGGGGCCATTCGGCCCCTGTTTTATATCTGCAAATTAGTCGAATTTTTAGAGAGGATTTAACAATGGCAATTTCTGCTGCCCAAGTTAAAGAACTGCGCGAGCGTACTGGCGCAGGCATGATGGATTGTAAAAAAGCGTTAGAAGAAACCAACGGCGACATGGAGTTAGCAATTGACAACATGCGTAAGTCTGGTGCTGCTAAAGCTGCTAAGAAAGCAGGTAACATTGCTGCTGACGGTACTATCCTGATCAAAAACGGTGAAGGTTTCGCAGTTCTGTTAGAAGTAAACTGCCAAACTGACTTCGTTGCTAAAGATGCTAACTTCTTAGGTTTTGCTAACGCTGTTTTAGACGTTGCTGCAGCGTCTAAAGTGTCTTTAGAAGACTTAAAAGCCCAATTCGAAGAAGCCCGTGTTGCTCTGGTTGCTAAAATCGGTGAAAACATCAATGTTCGTCGCGTTGAGTACATCGACGGCACTCAATTAGCTTCTTACCGTCACGGTGAGCGTATTGGTGTTGTTGTAACTGGTGAAGCGGATGAGGAAACTCTGAAGCACTTAGCAATGCACGTTGCTGCTTCTAAGCCAGAATACGTTAACCCAGAAGACGTTCCAGCAGACGTAGTTGCTCGTGAACAAGCTCTGCAAATCGAAATCTCTATGAATGAAGGCAAGCCTGCTGAAATCGCAGAGAAAATGGTTGTTGGTCGTATGAAGAAGTTCACCGGTGAGATCTCTCTGACTGGTCAAGCTTACATCATGGAACCAAAGAAAACTGTTGGCGAATTCTTGAAAGAGAAAGGCGCTAAAGTCACTAACTTCATTCGTTTAGAAGTGGGTGAAGGTATTGAGAAGAAAGAAGAAGATTTCGCAGCTGAAGTTGCTGCTCAAATCGCTGCTTCTAAAAAGGCTTAATCGCCAACGCTAAATACCCCCAAGACCGCAGCAATGGCTGCGGTCTTGTTATGACCAGGACAAAAAAATATGAGCACCAATCCAAAACCTGCATTTAGACGCATTCTTCTAAAATTAAGTGGCGAGGCACTGATGGGCGACGAAGGCTTCGGCATCGACCCTAAAGTGTTAGATCGCATGGCTCAAGAAGTGAAAGAGCTGGTAGAGTTAGGCATTCAGGTGGGTGTGGTCATTGGTGGTGGTAATCTATTTCGCGGTGAAGGCCTAGCAAAAGCTGGCATGAACCGTGTGGTGGGCGATCACATGGGTATGCTGGCAACGGTTATGAACGGCTTGGCCATGCGTGATGCCCTGCACCGTGCCTATGTTAATGCTCGTCTGATGTCGGCAATCCCGTTAAAAGGGGTATGCGACGACTACAATTGGGCTGAAGCTATCAGCTTATTAAAATCAGGCCGTGTAGTGATTTTTGCTGCGGGTACTGGTAACCCATTCTGCACTACCGATTCTGCTGCTTGCTTACGCGGCATTGAAATCGAAGCAGAAGTCGTGCTAAAAGGCACTAAAGTTGACGGCGTTTATTCTGACGACCCGATGAAAAATCCAGAAGCAGTGAAGTACGATGAATTATCGTACACTGAAGTACTGGACAAAGAATTAAAAGTAATGGACTTAGCAGCCTTTACGATGGCGCGTGATCATGACATGCCAATCCTAGTATTCAACATGAACAAACCAGGTGCTCTGCGCCGCGTGGTCATGGGTGAAGAAGAAGGCACATTGATCAGAGCGAAATAAGTTATTTAATGACCAAGAAGGACATTTAACGTGATTGCAGATATTAAAAAAGATGCTCAAGAGCGCATGGGTAAATGCGTAGAAGCGACTAAGAACCAAATGGCGAAAGTACGTACAGGTCGTGCACACCCAAGCTTACTGGACTCTATCCAAGTGTCTTACTACGGCACTATGACCCCGCTGAACCAAGTGGCGAACGTGGGGATTGAAGATGCGCGTACCCTGTCTGTGACTGTATTCGACCGTAGTGCAATCCAAGCGGTTGAGAAAGCGATTATGAGCTCAGATCTTGGCTTAAACCCAATGTCAGCGGGCGCAACCTTACGTATTCCATTACCCGCACTGACTGAAGAACGTCGTAAAGACTTCATCAAAGTGGTTCGTGCAGAAGCTGAAGGCGGCCGTGTGGCGATTCGTAACGTACGTCGTGACGCGATTTCTGAAGTGAAGAAACTCGAAAAAGCCAAAGAATGTACTGAAGATGATGTTCGCCGCTTTGAAGACGAAGTGCAAAAGTTCACCGATGCTCACATTAAGAAGGTCGATGAGATTTTAGCGGCCAAAGAAATTGAGTTGATGGAAGTCTAATCTCAGGCGCTATAAGCTAGAGTTGCTACGCCGTGTAGGGGTATACTACACGGCGTTTGTCTATTTTAAAGGGTTGTAATAGATGTCATCCACAGTGGAATTTGATCCGCAATCTAGGTCAACTGAGCAGGATGCTTGTGCTCAGACAAGCTTACCGGAGGTATTACCCGAACTCGTTAAACAGTCATTACCTAAACATGTTGCGATTATTATGGATGGTAATGGGCGTTGGGCCCAAACCCAGGGCAAACCACGAGTGATGGGGCATAAAGCCGGCGTAAAGGCGGTGAGACGTGCGGTGAGTGCGGCCAGTCAGTTAGGGATACAATCGCTGACGCTATTTGCGTTTTCCAGCGAGAATTGGCGTAGACCCGATAAAGAAGTCAGCTTGCTGATGGAATTGTTTTTTACCGTGTTACAACGGGAAATTAAGTTACTCGATAAAAACCAAGTCCGATTGAATATCATCGGCGATATCAGCCGTTTTTCTGCGCGTTTACAAAAACAAATTCGTGCCGCAGAAGAAAAAACTGCAGGCAATAGTGGATTGATATTGAATGTAGCGGCCAATTACGGTGGCCGTTGGGACATACTGCAAGCAGCGCAAAAGTTAGCTGAAAAGGTGGAAAATGGCGAAATGACCAGCAGTCAGTTCACCGAAGAAGCCCTGAGTGAACATTTGTGCATGCAAAATCAGAGTGAAGTTGATTTAATGATCCGTACGGGTGGGGATTACCGGATCAGCAATTTTGTGCTCTGGCAGGCTGCCTATGCTGAATTGGTGTTTATGGACACCCTTTGGCCTGATTTCGATGAACAGGCTTTTCATGAAGCGATTGCTACTTTTGCCAGTCGCCAGCGCCGTTTTGGTTTGACCGGAAGTCAAATTGATGAGATGCGCGCATTGTAAAACGTCATGAGGGATTTTTTTTGCTAAAACAACGTATAATAACAGCAATTTGGTTAATTCCATTAGTTTTGGGAGCGATCTTTTTACTCCCCGTAGAGTACTTTGCTTGGGCCTTAGTGGCCGTGTTTCTGATCGCCGCTAAGGAGTGGGGCAGGATCATCGATAGTCAATGTGATGTGACTCAATGGAGTTTTACTTGCACCGTCGGTATTTTACTAATCGCGTTGAATTTAATTGTTCCCGCCGACACAATTTGGCTTAGGGGACAAATTCATCCTATCTATCTTGCCGTGATTGCTATCGGTGCATTCTGGTGGATAGTGTCACTGTTGTTGGTGGTGACTTACCCTAAAAGCGCCAAACTCTGGCAAAAGAACCCGATGCTAAAGTCCATGTTTGGACAACTCACCTTAGTGCCGTGTTTTGTGGCGCTGATTGCACTCAAATCCATTAGTTCGCAAATATCGCCTTACTATGGCGCATCATTAGTATTACTGGTGATGCTGATTGTTTGGGCGGCGGATTCGGGCGCGTATTTTGTCGGTAAAGCGGTCGGCAAGACCAAGCTGATGCCTGCGGTGAGCCCTGCTAAAACTCTAGAGGGTTTATTGGGCGGCCTGATGACAACACTGATTGTTGTCGCTGGCGTGATGTATATTTCGCCTGAGCAGGAATTAGGGTTAGTGGTTGCGGTGACCATTTTCGTGGCACTGATTTCGGCGCTTGGCGATTTATCCGAGAGTATGTTTAAGCGTGCCGCCTGCATCAAAGACTCTGGTACGATTCTGCCTGGGCATGGTGGCGTGCTCGATCGCATCGACAGCCTCACTGCGGCCTTGCCGGTGTTTACCTTAATCTACATTGCATTTTGGATGTAACGCTATGCAAAATATGGTGATTTTGGGCGCAACTGGGTCGATTGGTGCCAGCACTTTAAGTGTGATTTCGGCTAATCGCGATGCCTATCGTGTTTACGCTTTAGTGGCGAATGCGAGTGTCGATAAGATGCTCGCCCTGTGTGTAACCCATCGCCCCCAAGTCGCCCATATGGTCGATAGTCAGGCCGCATTAGCGCTACAAGCCAAGCTTCCCCCTGAGCTTAATATCCAAGTCAGTAGCGGTGAGGATGAACTCATCGCCTTAGTCACAGCCGCTGAAGTGGATACTGTGATGGCCGCTATCGTCGGCGCTGCGGGGCTAGTGCCAACCTTAGCTGCCGTCAAGGCGGGTAAGCGAGTATTGCTTGCCAATAAAGAAGCCTTGGTGATGTCAGGTGAACTCTTTATTGAGGCCACTAAAGCCTCTGGCGCGACTCTATTGCCAGTTGATAGTGAGCACAATGCGATTTTCCAATGTTTACCCGAAGAAGTACAGGCCAATTTAGGCCGCTGTGATTTAGCCGCATCGGGAATTTCCCATATTTTACTGACCGGCTCTGGCGGCCCCTTCTTGACCGCTGAGCTTGCAAGCCTTGCATCGATGACGCCAGCGCAGGCCTGTAAACATCCAAACTGGTCGATGGGGCCGAAAATTTCAGTCGACTCCGCCACTATGATGAATAAGGGCTTGGAGTTTATTGAAGCGCGCTGGTTGTTTAATACCCAGAAAGACCAATTAAAGGTGGTTATCCATCCGCAGAGCGTTATCCATTCGATGGTGCAATACCGCGATGGCAGCGTCATCGCGCAAATGGGTAACCCGGATATGCGTACACCGATTGCACATTGTATGTCCTATCCACAAAGAATTAGCTCTGGCGTTGAACCTTTGGATTTTTTCAAAGTCGGACAGTTAAGCTTTTGTGAGCCGGACTTTAATCGCTTTCCTTGTTTGGCGTTAGCGATCGCCGCTTGTGCCCAAGGCCAAGAAGCAACTACGGTACTCAATGCCGCCAATGAAATCGCCGTTGAGGCATTTTTACAGGGACAGATTGGTTTTACCCATATCGCTAAGGTGAATGAAGCCTGTTTATCATCAGTGCCTAAACGGACGATGACCAGCATCGATGATATTATCGCCCTCGATGCGCAAACGCGGATATATGCCCGCGAACAGTTAGCGAAATTGGCTTAATCCTCATTGATGAGGAATAAGCGAATTTGACGATGACATAAGGAGTGGAATGTTAGATTTTTTGTGGAACTTAGGTTCGTTTATCGTTGCGCTTGGGCTGCTGATCACCGCCCACGAATACGGCCATTTCTATGTTGCACGCCGCTGTGGCGTGAAGGTTGAACGTTTCTCGATTGGTTTTGGTAAGGCGATTTGGCGCAAAGTGGGTCAAGATGGCACTGAGTACGTCATCGCCATGATCCCGTTAGGCGGCTATGTCAAAATGCTCGATGAACGAGTAGAAGACGTACCCGATGAGTTAAAGGACAAAGCCTTTAACCGTAAAAGTGTATGGCAACGGATTGCGATTGTAGCCGCAGGTCCGATTGCAAACTTTATCTTTGCGATTATCGCACTGTATTTAATGTATTTAATTGGCGTGCCATCGCTCAAGCCTGTGATTACCTCAACCACACCTGGCACTGCGGCAGCGCAAATCCAAGTGAATGAGCCGATGCAAGTGACGGCAATTTCAGGCCAGCCTGTACGCAATTGGGAAGAAGTGAATTTAGCACTAGTGGGCCATATCGGCGATGACAGCTTAACCGTTTCCCTCGCGCCGCTAAATGGCTTGCAAGGTTTAGATACCACGGCTCGCACTTATACCCTTGATACCCGCGAATGGCGTTTCGACCCAGAAAAAGAGTCGCCGATTACGGCGTTGGGTTTGGGTGTGTATCGCCCTGCGATTGAGCCACAAATAGCGCTTATCAGCGAAGGTAGTGCGGCGGCTAAGAGTGACCTGAAAGTCGGCGATACTTTGGTTGCCATCAATGGGCAAAATTACACGGATTGGCAAGCTTTTGTTGACATTATTCAACATTCTGCCAATGTGCCTGTTGAGTTAACTGTGCGCCGTAATGGCGAGCAGTTTGCCATCTCTGTGACACCTGCGAGTGTTAAAAATAGCGATGGCAAAGATATAGGCGTGCTTGGGGTGAGCCCTGCTCAGGCGCAATGGCCCGAGAATATGCGCCTACAACTCGAATATGGCCCAATCGATTCTTTCGCTATCGCAGTGGATAAAACATGGCAACTTGTTGCTGTGAGCTTTAAGATGATTGGCAAATTATTTACTGGCGATGTGTCAGTGAAAAACTTAAGTGGACCTATCTCAATCGCACAGGGTGCGGGCAATAGTGCAAACTATGGCTTGGTTTACTTTCTCGGTTTCCTCGCGCTTATCAGTGTCAATTTAGGCATCATTAACCTGCTGCCATTGCCTGTGCTCGATGGGGGACACCTGCTGTATTACTTCGTTGAGGTAATCACTGGTAAACCTGTGTCTGAAAAGGTACAGGAAATAGGATTCAGATTTGGGGCAGCATTGCTGCTGATGTTGATGAGCATCGCGCTCTTCAATGACTTTGCCCGACTCTGAGCAAGGACAGACTAATAATTAGAAGTGCTCTATGAGATTGAATAAACTTTTTGCCTCGATGTTATTCGTCGGTGCGTCGTTTTCAGGGACTGTGTTGGCGGATACTTTCCAACCCTTTGAAGTGACCGACATCCAAGTTGAAGGTTTGCAGCGAGTCGCACTGGGTGCTGCCTTGTTAAGCTTACCAGTGAAAGTGGGTGACACTGTTGACCAGTTAAAAATTCAACAAGCCATTAAAAGCCTGTATGCATCGACTAACTTTGAGAACATCTCAGTCAGTCATGATGGCGGTGTGTTGATTGTCAAAGTCACTGAGCGACCAACGATCAGCGCCGTGACCTTTGAAGGCAACAAAGACATTAAAGATGAGCAGTTACAGGAAAGTCTGGACGGCTCAGGCGTGAAAGTCGGTGAGTCCTTAGACCGTACTATGCTGACGGGCATCGAGAAGGGATTACAAGACTTCTACTACGGTGTGGGTAAATACGGCGCGAAAGTCGAAGCGCAGGTGATTAACTTGCCCCGTAACCGTGTCGAACTAAAATTCAAGTTCACCGAAGGTTTAGCGGCTGAAATTCGCCAAATTAACGTGGTTGGCAACAAAGAGTTCACCGATGCTGAGCTTATCGGCATGTTAGAACTCAAAGACTACGTGGCTTGGTGGGATCTGTTCGGTGAGCGTCGCTATCAGAAGCAAAAGCTGCAAGCCGACCTTGAAACCATTAAAACCTATTACCACAACAAGGGTTATATCCGCTTTGAAGTCACCTCGACTCAAGTGGCGATGACGCCTGACCGTAAAGGTTTGTATATCACCATCAACGTCAACGAAGGTGAGAAGTACAAGGTTAAAGACGTTAACCTCACCGGCGACTTAATGGGCCGTGAAGAGTTAATGAAATCTATTCTGCCAATTAAGGCGGGCGATATGTACAACGGCGGTGATGTGACCTTCACCGAAGAGATGTACAGCAAATACTTAGGCCGTTTCGGTTACGCTTACCCTGAAGTGAAAACCTACCCTGAAATTGATGATAAAACTAAGGAAGTGACCTTAAACATCAATATCAAACCGGGTAAACGTGTGTATGTGCGTTCGGTTAACTTCACTGGTAACACAGTCACTAAAGATGAAGTAATGCGCCGCGAACTGCGTCAGATGGAAGGGGCTTGGTTAAACTCGGCTCAGGTTGAGCAATCTAAAGCCCGTCTAAACCGTTTAGGCTTCTTCGAGACCGTTGATACCGAAACCATTCAAGTGCCAGGTACCGACGATTTAGTCGATGTGGCCGTGAAGGTCAAAGAGCAGCCATCGGGCTCATTTAACGCCGGTGTGGGTTATGGTACTGAATCGGGCTTAAGTTTGCAGTTTGGTGTGCAGCAAAATAACTTCCTCGGTACGGGTAACCAAGCGGGCGTGAGTTTGAGCACCAACAAGTATTCTAAGAACGTTAACTTATCTTACACCGATCCTTATTGGACCAAAGATGGTGTGAGCTTAGGTGGCAGCGTTTACTGGAACGAGTTCGATGCGAATGAGGCTAACCTTGAGCGTTATAAAAACAGCTCCTACGGCGTGGCATTAAACTCAGGCTTCCCAATTAACGAATACAACCGTATCAACGGTGGTATTGGCTATCGTCATAACACGATTTCAGAAATCTCCGCCTACGAGCAGGCGCTGCGTTTCTACAATATCTACCGTGACGATGATCCAAATGCTGATTTAAGCTTCGATAACTTTGAGCTGAGCTTAGGCTGGTACCGCAGTACTTTAAACCGTGGCACCTTCCCAACGGATGGTTCGTCACAGCGTTTAAGCGGTAAGATGACAGTACCAGGCTCGGATCTGCAGTACTTTAAGACCGACTTCGATACTAACTATTATTTCCCTATCAACCGCAGCCACAGTTTTGTGTTATTAGCGCGTGGTCGTTTAGGTTATGGCAACGGTTACGGTCAATTTAATGATAATGACCAGATCCTGCCATTCTGGGAAAACTATTACTCGGGCGGAAGTACCTCACTGCGAGGCTTTAAGTCTAACTCGGTCGGTCCACGTTCATTCTACCTCTTCCGTGGTAGTGAGCCTTGTGCGCCGGATCCATCGGGTGACGGTTGTAGCTTACCGGGTGATCCAAACAGTATTCAGGTCAGCTCAGGCCGTTCAATCGGTGGTAACGCGATTGCTACCGCCAGTATGGAGTTGATTGTACCAACGCCATTCTTGGATGAAGCCTACACTAACTCTGTTCGTACCAGCTTCTTCGTCGATGCGGGTAACGTATGGGATACTGAGTTCGATTTCGCTAAGTATCAAACGCTACCAGCGGAAGAATTTGATAAGTTACAGGACTACAGTGATCCTGGCCGTATCAGAGCGTCTTGGGGGTTAAGCTTACAGTGGCTATCTCCTATGGGCCCAATGGTATTCAGCTTGGCATGGCCGATTAAAGAATACGAAGGCGATCAAACAGAGATCTTCTCGTTCAATATTGGCAAAACTTTTTAAAAGGCATACACTCGGCAGGTTTTGCTGAATATAACAAAGGTAACAAGGAGTCTATTTTGAACAAGATGGTAAACCGTGCCCTGGTGACGTTGGCTTTATTAGGTGCACCTTTAGCGGCGCAGGCAGAAAATATTGCTGTTGTTGATATGGGCGCTGTGTTTGAACAGTTACCTCAACGTGAGCAAATCTCCCAATCTCTGAAATCAGAGTTTGGTGATCGCATGGCTGAAGTTCAGAAAATGCAAGAAGAAATGCGCTCTCTGATGGAGAAGCAGCAACGTGACGGCGCGTTAATGAATGACACGCAAAAAACTGAGCTGGTTCGTAAAATGGAAGCGTTAAAATCTGAATATCAGCTAAAAGGTAAAGCTTTGGATGAAGACTTACGTCGTCGCCAAGGTGAAGAGCAAAACAAACTGTTAGTTAAGGTTCAAAAAGCCATTAACACTATCGCTGAAAAAGAAAAATACGATTTAGTTTTACAGCGTGGTGCCGTCATTTATGTTAAGCCAAATGCTGACATCAGTGGCAAAGTGGTTGAAGCCTTAAGCAAAGGCAAGTAATTAATGAAAAGTGTGACTTTAAAAGAGCTAAGCCTGTTATTAGACGGCGTTGTCCAAGGCGATGAAACGTTAGTGATCAACAGCGTTGCAACACTTGAACATGCCCAATCGGGTCAAATCTCTTTTTTAGCCAACAGCAAATACCGTGCTCAGCTTGAGTCAACTCAAGCGAGTGCGGTGTTATTGTCGGCTAAAGACGCGCAGGACTATTCAGGCACTGCGTTAGTCGTTAAAGACCCTTATGTGGGGTTTGCCCGTGTGGCTCAGTTTTTAGATACCACGCCCAAGGCGGCCGTAGGTATCCATCCATCGGCACAAATCGACTCTTCTGCCCAATTAGGCGAAGGCGTAGCAATTGGTGCCAATGTGGTGATTGGCGCGAATGTGATCCTCGGCGAAAACGTGCAGATTGGTGCGGGCTCTGTGATTGGTCAAGACTCCATCATCGGCTCTAACACTCGTCTGTGGGCCAATGTGACCCTCTATCATAATGTCCATTTAGGCCAAGATTGTATTATCCATTCTGGCGCAATTATTGGTTCAGACGGTTTCGGTTACGCCAACGAGCGTGGACAATGGATTAAAATTCCCCAAACCGGTGGTGTACGCATTGGCGATCGCGTCGAAATCGGTGCGAATTCAACTATCGACCGTGGCGCCTTAGGTCATACCGAGATCCACAACGGTGTTATCATCGACAACCAAGTACAGGTTGCCCACAACGATATTATTGGTGAAAATACCGCGATCGCCGGCAGCACGACCATTGCTGGCAGTGTGACCATTGGTAAACATTGTATTATCGGTGGTAACTGCGCGATTGCAGGCCACTTGACCATTGCCGACGGTGTCCATCTTTCTGGCGCGACAAACATTACAGGTAACATGCGTGAGCCTGGTTTGTATTCTTCTGCGACAGTGGCAATGGAAAACAAAGTGTGGCGTAAAAATACAGTTCGCTTCCGTCAATTGGATGAACTGTTCCAACGTGTGAAAACGTTGGAAAAGAATTCAAATACACCAGAGTAATTGCCCCAAGGCAATTTTGAGGAACTAGGTTCGTGTCTAATCAAATGAACACTATGGATATTACGGAGATCCTTAAGTATCTACCCCATAGATATCCATTTTTATTAATCGATCGCGTTTTGGATTACACCCCAGGTGAGAGTCTCCATGCGATAAAAAACGTGACGATTAATGAACCCTTTTTCCAGGGACATTTCCCTGTTCAGCCTGTGATGCCCGGCGTGCTGATTTTAGAAGCCATGGCACAGGCCACTGGTTTGCTCGCGTTTAAGACCATGAGTGACGATGTACCGCCTCCTGGTGTGTTGTACTATTTTGCTGGTATCGATAACGCGCGTTTTAGACGTGTGGTTGAGCCCGGCGATCAAATCCATTTTGAAGTCAAAATGATTAAAGAGCGCCGCGGGATTGGCGTTTTCTATGGTGAGGCCAAAGTGGATGGTGAAGTGGTTTGTTCCGCTGAAATCATGTGTGCCCGCAGAGAGATTAATCAGTGATAGATACATTAGCGTTTGTGCATCCCGATGCAAAAATTGGTAAAAACGTCACCATTGGCCCATGGAGTTATGTGGGCGCGGGTGTCGAGATTGGCGACGATTGTTGGTTAAGCTCCCACGTAGTGGTGAAGGGCCCAACCATTATCGGTAAAGGCAACCGTATTTTCCAATTCGCCTCCGTGGGTGAAGAATGCCAAGATAAGAAATACGCTGGCGAGCCGACTCGACTCATTATTGGCGATAACAATATTATCCGTGAACATGTGACCATTCACCGTGGTACGGTTCAAGATAATAGCGAAACCCGTATTGGCTCTAACAACCTGTTTATGAACTACGTGCATATCGCCCATGACTGTGTGGTTGGTAATAACGTGATTATGGCCAACAATGCGTCTATCGCTGGCCATGTGCATGTGGGTGACTGGGCGATTCTCGGTGGTATGACTGGCGTTCACCAGTTTGTGCATATCGGTGCTCATGCCTTTACCGCCGGTTGCTCGTTATTGCTACAGGATGTGCCACCCTTTGTGATGGCTGCGGGACAACCTGCTATTCCTCGTGGCTTAAACAGCGAAGGTATGAAGCGCCGTGGTTTCTCTAAGGAGAGCCAATTAGCAGTGCGCCGAGCCTATAAAACCTTATATCGCAGCAGTTTAACTGTTGATGAAGCGATTGAAGCGCTTGCCGAAGATGCGCAGAACGATGAGCAAGTTAAGTCGTTCATTGAGTTTGTTAAATCATCGGGTCGCGGCATTATTCGTTAAGAGTCCTAGACTCTACACTATGCCATTCATAGGCACTGCTCGTAATATTCTGCTTTAGACAATGCCATGGCAGAGATGCGCTGCGGTGCCATTCACTTGTCAGATATGATTGGTTTATGAGCAAAAAATCTCAATTAGTGTTTGCAATGGTCGCCGGAGAACTCTCCGGCGATATTTTAGGTGCAGGTTTAATGGCCGCACTGCAAAAAACACACCCCAACGCCCGTTTTGTCGGTATTGGTGGACCTCGCATGGAAGCCCTTGGCTTCGAATCCCTGTTCGCGATGGAAGAGCTAGCCGTGATGGGTATAGTCGAAGTGCTATCACGCCTGCCACGCTTACTCCATGTGCGCTCATCCCTGATTAAGTCCATCACCGAACTTAAACCCGATTGCTTTATCGGTATCGATGCACCGGATTTTAATATCGGTCTTGAGCTTAAGTTAAAGGCGCAGGGGATTAAAACCGTTCACTACGTGAGCCCTTCGGTATGGGCATGGCGCCCTAAGCGTATTTTTAAAATCGCTAAGGCTACCAATATGGTGCTGTCGTTATTGCCCTTTGAGAAAGCTTTTTACGACAAGCATCAGGTGCCTTGTACCTTTGTCGGCCATACCTTGGCTGACGACATTCCGTTAGAGAGTGATAAGGCGAGCGCCCGTCAGTTGCTAGAGCTCGATCCTGAGGCCGAATACCTCGCGATTTTACCCGGTTCGCGCGGCGGCGAATTAAAGCAATTGGCCGAGCCCTTCGTGAAGGCGGCGCTACTTATCAAGCAGCAATTTCCCGATATTCGCTTTGTGACGCCCTTAGTGAATCAAAAGCGCCGGGAGCAGTTTGAGCAAGCGTTAACAGCGTATGCGCCGGATCTTGAAATCCACATGGTAGAAGGTAAGTCCCGTGAGGTGATGGCTGCCGCCGATGGTATTTTACTGGCGTCGGGCACTGCAACACTTGAGGCCATGCTGATCAAACGTCCTATGGTGGTAGCCTATCGCGTGAGTCCGCTGACCTATCAGATAGCGAAAACCATGATGCAAGTGAATCGTTTCTCCCTGCCGAATTTATTAGCGGGGCGAGATGTAGTACCAGAGCTTATCCAGCACGATTGCACCCCAGAGAAGATTGCCGAAGCGGTTGGCATTGAGCTGAACCGCGACTTTGCGCCAATCAAAGCCGAGTTTGAGCGTTTGCACCAAATGCTGCGCTGTGATGCCAGCCAAAAAGCGGCTGAGGCGGTGTTAGCACTGGTCGATGCCAAGGATGTGAACTAATGGCGGTATTTAAGACGTTGACCGACGCCGATATGGCTATCTTCTCAACAGGTTTAGTGGCGGGCGTGGATGAAGTCGGCCGTGGCCCACTGGTTGGCGATGTAGTCACCGCTGCGGTGATCCTCGATCCCAATCGTCCCATTGCAGGCTTAAATGACTCTAAAAAGCTCACCGAGAAGCGCCGTGAGGCCTTGTTCGATGAGATTTGTGAAAAAGCCTTAAGCTATCATGTGGGGCGGGCAACACCTTCGGAAATCGATGAGCTGAATATTCTCCATGCAACAATGCTTGCTATGCAGCGCGCGGTTGAAGGGCTTGCTCGTACGCCCGAGTTAGTTTTAGTCGATGGTAATCGCAGTCCGGCGTTTACGCACCAAGGACTATCTCTGAACAGTCATAGCATAGTCAAAGGTGATGGCCTGATTGCGAGTATCAGTGCGGCGTCGATTATTGCCAAAGTGACCCGCGATCGGGAGATGGATGCCCTCGATGCGGCTTATCCCCAGTATGGGTTTGCCAAGCATAAGGGGTATCCGACTAAGGCGCATTTTGACGCCATCGCCGAGCACGGTGTGTTCGACCAATATCGTAAAAGTTTCAAACCCGTCAAGGCATTACTGGAGCGTTAACACCGATTGGGTGTTTTCACTTCAGCTTGAGAGCAAAGTCACTAGCCCCAGAGCTGTGACTTTGCTAGTCTGCTTTTTTAGTGATTGTTAACCTGCTATTCAAAGATAATTCTAATTATGTCCGATCCTCGTTTTGTGCATCTTCGTGTCCACAGTGACTTCTCTATGTCCGATGGTGTGGCTAAGGTCAAACCCATCCTCGCCCAAGTTGAGGCGAAGGGCATGGCTGCGGTGGCCTTAACGGATCAAAACAACCTCTGTGGTCTGGTCAAGTTTTATGGTGGCTGCCATGGGGCTGGGATCAAGCCGATTATCGGCGCGGACTTTTGGATGCAAGTGCCGGGTTTTGATGGCGAGTTTTGCGCCTTAACCATTATTGCGATGAATAATGATGGCTATCAAAATCTCACCCAAATCATCAGCCAAGCCTATTTACGTGGCCATGTTCAAGGACGCGTGGTGATTGACCAAGAGTGGCTTGTCACCTACAACGAAGGCATTTTGCTGCTATCTGGCGGTCGGGAAGGGGACGTAGGTAAGGCGCTGCTTAAGGGCAACAATACCCAAGTCGAGTCCTTATGCGAGTTTTATCAGCAGCATTTTGAAGGGCGTTATTACCTCGAGTTATTGCGTACGGGGCGCACCGATGAGGAGCGTTACCTACACATGGCGGTGGGACTGGCGCAGGAAAAGGGCATCCCAGTGGTGGCCACCAATCAGGTAGTGTTTTTAAAACCCGAAGACTTTGAATCCCATGAGATCCGCGTTGCGATTCACGATGGTTTTACGCTTGCCGATCCTCGCCGTCCTAAAAAATACAGCGAGCAGCAGTATCTTCGTAGCGAAGAGGAAATGTGTGAGCTGTTTGCTGACATTCCTGCCGCGCTCGAAAATACCGTTGAAATAGCCAAGCGTTGCAACGTTACCATTCGCTTATACGAATACTTCTTACCGAACTTTCCCACCGGCGATATGTCGATTGAGGATTATCTGGTTGATTGCTCTAAGAAGGGGCTTGAAGAGCGTTTAGAGTTCTTATTCCCCGATCCACAAGTGCGCGCCGAGCGCCGCGGTGAATATGACGATCGTCTCGATGTGGAGCTTAAGGTTATCAACCAAATGGGCTTCCCCGGTTACTTCCTTATCGTAATGGAGTTTATCCAGTGGGGTAAGGATAACGGTATTCCCGTGGGGCCGGGTCGTGGCTCGGGCGCGGGCTCGCTTGTGGCCTATGCCCTTAAGATTACCGACTTAGACCCCCTCGAATTCGACCTACTGTTCGAACGCTTCTTGAACCCAGAGCGGGTATCTATGCCCGACTTCGACGTCGACTTCTGTATGGATAGACGCGATGAGGTGATTGACCACGTGGCCGAACTCTACGGCCGTGAGGCGGTATCGCAGATCATTACCTTCGGTACAATGGCGGCCAAGGCGGTTATCCGCGACGTGGGGCGTGTGCTCGGTCATCCCTATGGCTTTGTGGACCGCATTTCTAAGCTTATCCCGCCAGAGCCCGGGATGACACTCGCTAAGGCCTTTGAGGTGGAGCCTGCGCTGCAGGAGTCCTACGATGCCGATGAGGATGTGAAAGATCTTATCGACATGTGCCGTAAACTCGAGGGTGTGACCCGTAACGCCGGTAAGCATGCGGGGGGCGTGGTGATTGCGCCCACCAAGATCACCGACTTCTCGCCGCTCTACTGCGACGCCGAAGGTAAAAACCCGGTTACCCAGTTCGATAAGAACGATGTGGAAACCGCCGGCTTAGTCAAATTCGACTTCTTAGGGTTAAGAACCCTCACCATCGTCGACTGGGCGCTGGAGATGATCAACAAGGTGGAGGTTAAAAACGGCCGTCCACCGGTGCGGATTGAGGCGATTCCCCTAGACGACCCAGCTTCGTTCCGCTTGCTGCAACGCTATGAAACCACTGCGGTATTCCAGCTCGAATCCCGTGGTATGAAGGATTTGATTAAGCGTCTGCAACCCGACTGCTTCGAAGATATGATCGCACTCGTGGCACTGTTCCGCCCGGGGCCTCTGCAATCGGGCATGGTGGATAACTTTATCGAGCGTAAGCATGGTCGTGAAGAGGTCTCTTACCCTGATTCCCAATACCAGCATGAATCTTTGAAGGAGCTGTTGTCGCCCACCTACGGCATTATTTTGTACCAAGAGCAGGTAATGCAGATTGCGCAGGTGCTATCGGGTTATACCTTAGGCGGCGCGGACATGCTGCGCCGCGCTATGGGTAAGAAAAAGCCCGAGGAGATGGCCAAACAGCGCGGTACCTTTAAAGAAGGGGCGATTAAGAACGGCGTCGACGGCGAGTTGGCGATGAAAATCTTCGACTTAGTGGAAAAGTTTGCGGGCTACGGCTTTAACAAATCCCACTCCGCCGCGTACGCGCTCGTGTCCTATCAAACCCTGTGGCTCAAGACTCACTTCCCGTCGCAGTTTATGGCGGCGGTAATGTCCGCCGATATGGACAACACAGACAAAATCGTCACCCTAGTGGATGAATGTGAGCGCATGGGACTCACTATTATTCCGCCGGATGTAAACAAAGGTCTGTTTAAGTTTACCGTCGATGATGATCTACGCATCGTTTACGGCATCGGCGCCATCAAAGGTGTGGGTGAGGGGCCGGTTGAGTCGATTCTTGAGGCGCGTAAGGACGGTCCCTTTAAAGATTTATTCGACTTTTGCGCCCGTATCGATCTTAAAAAACTTAACAAGCGGGTGATTGAAAAGCTTATCTGCGCGGGCGCCTTAGATGCGCTTGGGCCGCACCGCGCCTCTATGATGGCTACCTTGTCTGAGGCGATAAGCGCCGCCGATCAGCATGCTAAGGCCGAAGCCATTGGCCAGCATGATATGTTTGGTCTGCTCAATAGCGACCCTGAGGACAGCAAGCAGCAGTTTGTCGAATGCACTCCGTGGCCGGATAAAATTTGGCTCGAAGGGGAGCGCGAGACCTTAGGTCTATATTTAACTGGTCACCCGATTAATCAATACCTTAAAGAACTTAAGCATTACACTTCTGGGCGCTTAAAGGACGTGCATCCAACCGATCGCGGCAAAACCGTGAAGGCTGCTGGCCTTGTGGTCGCAACCCGGGTGATGCTCACTAAGCGTGGCTCGAAAATGGGTCTGTTGACCTTAGATGACAAGAGTGCGCGCCTCGAGGTGATGCTCTTTACCGAAGCCTTTGAGAAGTTTAACCATCTGCTCGAGAAGGACAGGATCCTGATCTGTGAAGGTGAAGTCAGCTTCGATGATTTTGCTGGTGGCAACCGCATGACGGCGCGCAACATTATCGATATCAGCGAGGCGCGCAGCCATTTTGCCAGCGCCTTAGAAATCGATTTAGACGCATCGCAGTTAAATCCAAGCGTGCTCGAAAGTATCGAGCAGTCAATAAGCCCATGGCGCAACGGTGCGGTGCCCGTGGTGATTAACTACAGCCAAGTGCAGGCCAAGGGCCAATTTAGGTTGGCGGAACATTGGCGAGTCAACCCCAGCGATGAATTGGTGTTTGCCCTTGAGAGCCTGCTTGGGCCAAATAAGGTGCGGATTTTGTTCCCCTAATCGATAAGCTGACAAAGACTTAGGGTTGGCAGGGGATAATTAGCATCAGCGAGTGATGGATTTTATAGGGTGAGTGCAATGGCGGCGATGGAACTGAGTGCCCATATAGCGCGTTTTTTGGCGAGCTTACCGCTGCAAGTGGGGAGCAAGTTAGTCCTCGCTTACAGCGGCGGTGTCGATTCCGAAGTGCTCGCCTACGGTTTGAGTGAATTCGCCAAACATCACCCCGAGTTACATTATCAACTGATTTATGTGCACCATGGCCTGAGCCCTAATGCCGATGCTTGGGCCGAGCACTGCCAAACTCGTGCCGCCAACTACGGTTTGCCAATCACGGTAGAGCGGGTGCAACTGACCCTAGGGCCGAGAGTGAGTGTTGAAGCCGAGGCGCGAAAAATGCGTTATCAGGCGATATTGCAGCACCTTAAGCCTCAGGATGTGCTGCTGACCGCCCACCATGAAGACGACCAACTCGAGACGATTCTCCTCGCCCTCAAACGCGGTCAGGGCCCCAAAGGATTAGCCGCCATGGGGCAAATCCAAATGCTCTCGCTTGGCGAGAAGGGGGCTTGTCTGCAAGCGCGTCCCTTACTCGATATTAGCCGTGAGCAGATTGAAGCTTTTGCCCAAACGCAGCAGTTAGTGCATATCGAAGATGAAAGTAATCAAGACGATAAATACGATCGTAACTTTTTACGCCTCGAGATTATCCCACGCCTAAAAGCACGTTGGCCCAGTATCGCCACCACCGCAAGTCGCAGCGCCCAGCTTTGCGCCGAGCAGCAGGCCATAGTGGATGCCGAGGTGAGTGAGCGTTTACCTAAGCTGCTAACCGAGGCGCCCTTTACCCAGCAAACTGTGCTTAAGCTTGATGCGCTCTCTACGCAAACCAGCGAATGGCAAGGATTACTGCTGCGGGGCTTTATCGAATCCCAAGGTTTTGCATTACCTTCCTATGTGCAGCTACAGCAAATTCTGCAGCAGTTAATGGGGGCAAAAGAGGATGCCAAAGTGCAGCTCCAGATTGGTGACTGCCTGCTGCGCCGCTTCGCTGGCATGCTTTATCTGGATACGCTAAACATTGCATCCACCGCGCCGCGAATCACTGCGCACGAACTGCATCAAGATATTCTGGCTTTACTGACTCAAGCATCAACAATGGTTGAAGATAAAATTGCGCCATTTACCTTAGCGACCATGGGGCCTCGTCTGCGTTTACCCAAGGCGGATGAGGTGGTGAGCCTGCGTTATCAGCTGCCGGGACAATTCCGCTGTCAGCCGCATTTTCGCGATAAGGGACGCGAGCTAAAAAAACTCTGGCAAGAATGCGCTGTGCCGCCATGGTTACGTGCTGAGGTGGGGTTCTTGTTCTATAACGAGCGTTTAGTAATGGCGCTAGGACTCTGGGTCGAAAAGGCATTTTGTGCCCAAGGGGATGATGTTGGGCTTAAGTTTGATGGGCAGGCTATCGGATAGCAAAGTCTATTTGCCATGCTTTATCGCCAGTGAGCAGCATCCATGCTCGATTAAGACAGTTGGGTTGGGCTTAACTTGTAGCAATTACGGCCCGAGGCTTTGGCTTGATACAAGGTTTTATCCGCTTGCTCATAGAGTTGTTCGGCTTCCATGATGTCGCTCGCCTCTGCCGCCCCGAGGCTACTACTTACGCCAAATTGATGGAAACTCGCATGGGCATTGGTCGCAGTGACGATACGTTCACACAATAAGCCCGCCGCATGAATATTACCTTGCACTATCACCACAAACTCGTCGCCCCCAATACGGAAGGCCTGATCGGTACTGCGAATACTGCTGCGGATAATGTCTCCAAACTCCTTCAAAATATAATCACCGCATTTGTGACCATATCTATCGTTAAGCTGCTTAAAATTATCCAAATCCAATACGATAAGTGACACAGCGCCCTGCTTTCTGTGGGCTCTGGCTACCGCATTTTTTAAACTTTGAGTGTAATAATGACGATTGCCAAGGCCTGTTAGGGAATCGAACATCGCCTGCATCGACATCTCTTGATACTGCATGGCATTTAATAATGGCTGGAGCAGCAAGGGCTCAATCTCTTGCAGGATAATGGTTTGCGAAGGTGTGAGCGGCGTCAGCAGTTGATACTGCAGTGTCAGTGGGGTGCCGCCACAGATGATCTGTCGTTTAAGACTGATCCCATAACGTTTGCCCCAGCTTAATTTTTGTTGTTCGGCTTGCAGGCGAACACCTTGGACGGGCAGATGTTGCCCTAGCACTTTGCCGTAGCAGGCAAAGACTGTCCGCGGATCTAAGCTCGCGTGCAGCTGCTGGATCACTTGCACTAAATCCAGTGGCGTAGAAGCTGGACTGTATGCCTCTGTTTGATAGTTATATTCATCAGGATATAAGGTTGTCGCTAAGCCAAAGTCCATTATGATTACCCCAGCAAATGAAATGGCGATTGGAACTCTTCCCCCTATTAAGCAATATGTGTGCCGTGTTGTTTGCGAATAAAATTTGTCTTTGTATGTCACTCAGTTAAGCTTAAAGCGCACTCCCATATTTTTGACACGCCAGTTATTTGACAGGAGTTATCTCGCCTATGGAGCATGGTTTCTTAATTCAGATATTGCTGATGCTAGTGATTGCTATCGTTGCGATTGCCTTGCTGCGGCGTATCGGCTTGCCGGCGATTTTGGCGTATTTATTAACCGGAGTGGTGAGTGGGCCCAGTGGGTTCCATTGGTTTACCCAGCAGCAAATGCAATCTGTCGCCGAGCTTGGGGTTGTGCTCTTGATGTTTACACTGGGACTCGAGTTTTCGGTCCCTCGGCTGTGGGCCATGCGCAGAACCGTATTTGGATTAGGTAGCGCGCAGGTGGTGGTGACCACAGTGTTGACTATGTTGATTGCGTTAGCTTGCGGCTTGAATGGCGTAGAATCCCTCGTCATCGGCGCGGCGATTGCACTTTCTTCCACCGCGATTGTACTCAAGCTGCTTAACGAGCAGGGCTGGCTAAGGCGCCGCCATGGTGAGCTGTCGGTCAGTGTGCTGTTATTTCAGGATTTAGCCGTCGTTCCTCTGCTTATTTTGCTGCCATTGCTCGGGCAGAATGATGAGCCCTTGATGTTAGCGGCAATCGCCTTGGCGCTGCTGAAGGGGATTCTTGCTTTCTTCTTGCTGATGGCCTTAGGCAAATGGGCCTTACCTCGACTGTTTGATGAGGTGGCAAGATCCCGCTCCAATGAACTCTTTGTACTCTCGACATTGGTGGTGGCCTTAGTCACGGGGGCTTTTACCCAGTGGTTAGGTTTATCTATGGCACTAGGGGCCTTTATGGCGGGAATGCTACTTGGCGAGAGCCAGTACCGCCGCCAGCTTGAGGCGGATATTCGGCCGTTTCGCGATTTACTCATGGGGCTGTTTTTTATCTCCATCGGCATGATGCTGGATTTCGCGCTCGTTATTCAATTTTGGTGGCAGATTTTACTTATTCTGCTGGCGGTAGTCGTTGGCAAGGCGCTGATAATCCATGGCTTATTGCGATTGGTTGGAGAGCCTTTTCGGATTGCCATCAGCACGGCCTTGAGTCTGGCGCAGGTTGGTGAATTCAGTTTTGTGGTGTTAGCCCTTGCGGTAAGTTATGGGCTATTGAGTAACGAGACTAGCACTATGTTGGTGATGGTCGCGGTATTGTCTATGAGTATTGCCCCTTGGTTGGTGCGCCATAGTGTAGATATTGCTAAGTGGCTGTTGGGGATCCGCCAGTCTGGGCATGTGGATGAAGTGGTGCCGATTATTACCGAGGATCACGATCTGGTGCTGATTTTAGGTTACGGCAGGGTTGGCCAAACCATAGCCCGGTTTTTAAAGACAGAAGCCGTGCCCTATTTAGTGCTCGATCTTGACCCCACGCGGGTGTCCGAGGCGCGCCGCGCGGGTGAGCCGATTTATTTTGGCGATGTGTGCAAGCGGGCGATCCTTAAGCAGGTGGGGATTAAACACGCCAAAATGATCGTGATCACCTTCTGTGAGACCCGCAGTTTAGAAGAAGCCTTGCCCCTGTGTAAGCAGTTGGCACCCGACGCCAAAATTCTGGTAAGAACCCGCGACGACAGTGAGTTAGATATGCTGCAAAAGGCGGGGGCGAATCAGGTGATCCCCGAATCCCTCGAGGGCAGTTTGATGTTGGTCTCGCAGGTGCTGCATCAATGTGGTGTACCGCTGGCGCGGATCCTCAAGCGACTGGAGTCGGAGCGGCGCAATCATTATCAGTTTTTACACGGTTTCTTCTCGGGTACCGAAACCGACTTTACCTTAGAGTCGCTGCACGCCGTATTGTTACACCGCGGCGCGTATGCCGTGGGTAAGCAAGTTGCCGATATTGATTGGGAATTGCTTCGGGTAGAGTTAAGAGCCATCCGCCGCAGCGGCGCCGAAGTTGAACATCCTGAGCTGGATTGGGTCTTTCGCGCTGGTGATATTTTACTGATTGTGGGTAAGCCCAGAAGGCTTGAGAAAGCCGAGGCCAAGCTATTACATGGATAGTTTGGGTTGCATAGCGAGTGACTCATGGCTTACAAAAGCAGCCGCAATGCAAACGTTTAGATGTGCTCGTCGAGCACATTGGGTTAACCATTAGCTATCCGCTTATTCTACCAAGTGTTTTTACCCACAGAGGTGCTGCACTGGTAAATACCAATTGCAATGATTCGTTACGTTATAAAATTGTTGCTTAACTGTGATGGTGATATTCTCGCAGCCAAATTATCTTGGGCGTATGGTCCCGACAATGGCAAGGAGCGTGAATATTGAAAACGGTATTAAAACGAATTGGACTTGGCACACTCGCCATAGTGCTGTTGCTCGGGGCGCTCGCCGCCCATGAATGGTTTGCGAAAAAGCCTTTTTTCTTCCGTGCATTTTTAGATAGAAGCATGGTCAAAATGGCATTCGAAAGCCCAGAGACCTTAACCTCCTTGGGATTTTTAGAATCCGTTGGCATCACTGGTCACAATGCCTTGCTCGACGATGATAGCCCTGCGGCCATGGATAAAACCTTTACCCAAGTCCGTGCCTTAAGGGATACCTTACTCAGCTACCAAGATACCGATCTGGATGATAATCAGCGCATTTCGAAGGACATCGCACTGTATCTGGCGGATTTTGCCTTGGCATCTGAACCCTATCGTTATCACAATTATCCAGTAAATCAGCTGTTTGGTGTGCAAAATGGTTATCCAAGCTTTATGCAGGCGCAGCACCAAGTTCACTCGGTTGAAGATGCCGAAAACTACCTATCACGCTTAATTGCGGTGAAGACTAAATTTGGCCAAACCATAGAAGGACTAAAGCTTCGAGAGGCTAAGGGCATTATTCCGCCAAAGTTTGTGATTGAGCGGGTGCTAACCGAGATGAATGACTTCATTAACGCGCCCGTCGAAGACAATATTCTCTACAGCTCCTTTAAGACTAAGCTCGCCGACACGCAAATCAGTGCCGATGAACAGGCGCGTTTGCTGGCGCAGGCAAAAGCCAATATTGAGTCCGACGTTAAACCGGCATATCGACTCTTTATCGATTACTTCACGGCGTTACAAGCCAAAGCGGGCACGGACGATGGCTACTGGGCTTTGCCGAATGGTGATGTGGCCTACGAGCAGTTACTGAAGTTTTTTACTACCACCAATTACAGCGCCGATGAAATCCATGCCAAGGGATTAGCCGAGGTGAGCCGTATTCAGGACGAAATCATGACGATTTTGGCCGCACAGGGATACGACACCAGCCAAGGATTCTCGGTGGCAATCGAAGCGCTGGCCGCCGATCCAAAATTCTATTATGAAGACTCAGATGCGGGCCGGGCGCAGATCTTAGTGGATTACCAAAAAATCCTCGATGAAGTGAATGCGGGCTTAGACAATGCCTTCCGTATTCGCCCGAAAGCGGGAATGGAAGTGGTGCGCATTCCTGAATTTAAAGAGAAAACAGCACCGGGCGCTTATTATCAGCAGCCGGCGATTGACGGTAGTCGTCCGGGACGTTTCTACGCCAACCTGTTCGACATCAAAGCAACGCCTAAATACGGCATGCGTACTTTGGCTTACCATGAGGGGATCCCTGGGCATCACTTCCAAATCGCGGTGGCGATGGAGTTAGAAGGGCAACCGCTGATCCGCAAGATGGCGCCTTTTACGGCCTATATCGAAGGTTGGGCACTCTATTCTGAACGTTTAGCCTGGGAACTCGGTTTTCAGCAAGATCCCTTCGACAATATCGGTCGCTTACAGGCGGAGCTGTTTCGGGCCGTGCGTCTGGTTGTCGATACGGGAATTCACCACAGCCGCTGGACACGTGAGCAAGCCATTGACTATATGAAACAAAACACCGGTATGTCCGACCGCGACGTGACCGCAGAAATCGAGCGTTATATCGTTATGCCCGGCCAAGCGACGGCCTATAAGGTGGGTATGATGAAAATTCTCGAGCTGCGGGAAAAAGCCAAACAAGCCCTAGGTGATAAATTCGATTTACGGGATTTTCACGATGTAGTGCTGAAAAATGGTGCCGTCCCCTTAGATATTCTAGAAAAATTAGTTGACCGTTATATCGCCGAAAAACGCAGCCAAGCCTAAGCTTGCGTAAGCTAACGACCCGCAGGTGATCCCTGCGGGTATGTTATCCGGCTCTCGTATGTGAGTCCTATTCTGGCTTTCCCCATTCGGTTTCAATACAATTCTCCCTTACACGTTGATAAATGCCTTAGACAATCATGGTTTATTGTCCGTCGAGGTATTTTTGAGTTTCAAGGTTTTGCAGATGAATCGCTTGTCCCCCCAAGAGCCAATCCAATTGACTCAAACGGCTATTGAGTCCTTATTCACGCCGCCGACACTGATGCGCGCCCGTGATTATGTGATGCAGGGGAGGGTGTTAAGCGCGAAAGCCAATGCCGATTTTCGCCATATCGAAGGCACAGTCACGGGCACGGAAACCACGCCCTATCGTCAGGATATTCGTCTGGTCAGTGTCAATCATAAGCTAGTGATGAATGGCTTTTGTTCCTGCCCCGCCAGCGGCAACTGCAAGCATATGGCCGCGGTGCTCTACAGTCTGCTTACGGACAAAACCGTTGAAGATCAACGTATCGCCCAGTGGTTACACCTACTCGATGAAGCCGATGACCCCAATGTGAATGATGTCGAATCCCTCTACGATGACAGGGTGCTGTATATCCTTTCAAAGGACGATAACGGGGTGTTTATCGAGCTTAGGCGCGGCAAGCTTGGCAAGAAGGGCGGTTACAACAAGGGCACTAAGATTGCGCTCTCGGACGTGCAATATTATATGCCCGCTTGGATTGGCGCCGAGGATGTGCTGATCTTAAATCTTATCATGTCAACCAGACGCCACGGCGCATCTCGCCTGTATCTTAAGGCGCAGCTAGGGGCGGTAGCGATTGAGAAAATGCTCGCCACCGAACGCTGCTTCTGGGAGGAGAGCCGCCTCGCATTAACCGCGGGCGAGGCCATTACACCGCAATTTCTCTGGCAAGATATCGACAGCGAGCACAAGCAAATGCGCCTTGTATTACCCGAGCGGGATAACTGGGAACTCGTGCCGACAGAGCCGCCTTACTATATCGAGCTGGATTATTTTCATATTGGCGCTATCGATACCGACATTAGCGTCGATAAGCTGCGGCTACTTAGCCAAATGCCGCCTGTGCCGAGCACTCAGGTTGAACTGGTGAGCCATCGACTGATCAAGCATTTTTCGGCGCGTACTGTGCCGCCGCCAAGTGCGATCGATTTTGTCGAGCTAAGAGATCAGTTACAGCTTCGTTTGACGCTTAAGGTTGTCCCCGCAGGCACAATGCCACCTGGCAGCACTCAGTCAGCTGCAATGGGGACTGGTATTGCCCAGCCGTATCTGGCGCTGGAGTTTGTCTACGGGGATCTCATCTTAAGTGGCAATGCCGCTAAAGAAGCATTAACCCTAGTGACTCAAGGCGGCACCACCTATCAAATTAACCGCGCGCTTGAAGAAGAGCAGCAAGCCGTGTCCAAACTGCAAACCCTTGGCTTTAGCCGCTTCTCCTTGGAGGGCGCCGCAAATGGGGCTTCCCTCTGGAGCTTAGGTCACTTGCCCGATGCGATTCGGGAATGGCTAGCGTTTATCGATGAAGAAGTCCCAAGATTACAAACTCAAGGCATAGAGGTGCGATTTGCCCCAGAGTTTAGCCTTAAGGTGGTCGATACGCCGTTAACGGTTGAGCTGGATGACAGCCAAGAAGGCTGGTTCTCCCTGTCGTTGCATGCCGATATCAATGGCCAACGCTTGCCTATGTTGCCGCTGGTGGCCGCTTGGTTAAAACAACATGGCGAGCCCGCCGATGATGCCGAGTTATTGCTACCTAGTCCCTCTGGCGAATGGCTTAAAATTAAAGCCAGTGTTATCAAGCCATTAATGAGCATTATTCAAGAGTTGTTTGAGCAGCATCGCGGCCACAGTATCGCCTTACCTAAGTACCGTGCGCATTTACTCAATGAATTAGCCGAAAGCGAGATTAGTCTGCTCAATGGTGAAAGGGTGCGTCAGCTCGCGACAAAGTTAGCCGAATTTAATGGTGTGGTTGCGGTCAGCGCGCCGACAGGACTGAATGCACAGCTGCGGGCTTATCAGCAGCAGGGCCTAAATTGGCTTTGTTTTTTAAAGGAATACCAACTCGGTGGCATCTTAGCCGACGATATGGGGCTTGGGAAAACCATTCAAACCTTGGCATTTCTGTTAAAGCAGCAGGAGGCTAAATTAGCAGGGCAGCCAAAATTGCCGAGCCTGATTATTTGCCCAACCAGTTTAGTGGGGAACTGGGCGAAGGAGGCGGCCAAGTTTGCGCCATCGTTAACTTTGGCGGTGATCCATGGTGCCCAGCGTGGCCCGTTGTTATCGCGATTAAGCGAGTTTGATGTTGTCGTCACTACCTATCCCCTTATGGTGCGGGATTACGATTATTACCAAGCTCAGCCATTTGAACATATTGTACTCGATGAGGCGCAGCAGATTAAAAACGCACAAGCCAAAGTGAGCCAGCAAATTAAGGCGTTGCAAGCGCCATTTAGACTCTGCCTTACCGGCACGCCCCTTGAGAATCATTTAGGTGAACTCAAGTCATTGATGGATTTTTGTTTACCGGGACTCCTGGGTACAACGGCCTATTTCAATAAGGCGTTTCGCTATCGGATTGAGCGTTATGGCGATGGCGAGCAGGCGAAGGTGTTGAGTCAACGTATCGCCCCCTTTGTGTTAAGGCGAACCAAAGCCGAGGTGGTGACTGAGCTGCCGCCTAAAACCGAGATCCATCAAACCCTAGAGCTTGAGAAAGATCAGCGTAATCTATACGAAAGTATTCGCCTGAGTATGGAGAAAAAAATTCGAGAATTGTTTGCAAGCCAAGGCGTGGCGGGCAGCCATATCGAGTTTTTAGATGCCTTGCTCAAATTGCGCCAAGCCTGCTGCGATCCGCGATTAGTCAAACTCGAACAGGCGCAAAAGGTTAAGAATAATGCCAAGCTAAACTGGCTCAACCAAAACCTGCCAGAAATGGTGCAGGAAGGTCGCAAGATTTTAATCTTCAGCCAATTTACCAGTATGTTGCTGTTAATTGAGGAATTGCTGCAATCCCTCGACATCGACTACAGCAAACTGACGGGGCAAACTCGGCTGCGTCAGGGGCAAATTGATAAGTTCCAAGAAGGCGATACGCCAGTATTTTTAATCAGCTTAAAGGCGGGGGGCACTGGGCTTAATCTTACCGCGGCGGATACGGTTATCCACTACGATCCTTGGTGGAATCCGGCTGCAGAAAAGCAAGCGACGGACAGGGCGCACCGCATTGGCCAAGAAAATCCCGTGTTCGTCTACAAGCTGATTGCCGAAGGCACGGTGGAAGAGAAAATCCAAGAAATGCAGCAGCATAAGCAAGGTTTAGCGGATAGCATTCTCGAAGGAAAAGGCAAAGGCGCGTGGCAGGGCAGTGCCGATGAATTGCTCTCGCTATTCCACTAGCTGAGCCTAAGGGACGTTAACCGACTAATGGTTAGCGCATACAGATCACAATAGTCAGAACACTAGTACAAGACAGAGGTGACCCATGCAGTACCCAGTCGATACCCATACTCATACCGTGGCATCTACCCATGCCTATAGCACTATCCACGATTATTTGGCGGTGGCGAAGCAAAAGGGGATCCGTCTGTTTGCCACTACCGACCATGGTCCGGCGATGGCGGATGCACCGCATTTTTGGCATTTTGTGAATTTACGTGTGCTCCCGCGTATGGTCGATGGCGTGGGAATTTTACGCGGCATCGAAGCCAATATTAAAAACCGCGAGGGTGAAATCGATTACTTTGGCGATTATTTGTCGCAGCTCGATATTGTGTTGGCAGGGTTCCATGAACCAGTATTTCCGCCTTCGGATAAGGCCACCCATACCGAGGCGATGATTAATGCCATTAAAAGCGGCAAGGTCGATATTATTACCCACCCGGGTAATCCTGCTTATCCCATTGATATTGAAGCTGTAGCCGCAGCTGCTGCCGAATATGGTGTGGCGCTTGAAATCAATAATTCCTCCTTTGAAGTCTCTCGCAAGGGCAGCGAAGCTAACTGTACCGCGATTGCCAAAGCGGCAAAAGAATTGGGGGCCACCTTAGTGATGGGGTCGGATTCCCATGTGGCTTTTAGTCTCGGCGGGTTTGACCGTGCCTTAAGTATTATTGAAGCGGTTGATTATCCGAAAGATAAGCTGCTCAACCGCTCGCCGATGGCGCTGCTTAACTTCTTAGTTCAGCGGGGGCATAAAAGCGTTGCCGATTTAGTGCCGCTGTTTAGCGACGATATCGCTTGAGGCGCCAGCGTTAAGAATGCAAAAGAATATAAAGGCGATGCATGCGCCTAATGGCGAGCCAGAATCGACAACAACAGTATTGTTAACTGGCGCTGATAGCCAACTCGCTAAGGCTCTATTACGAACGCTTGCCAAGGCGGCATATAGATTAGATGGCCGCGTCTTTCGTGTGCACGCGCTAAGCCATGCCCAGTTAGATATCGGTGATAAACAAAGTGTTGCCGCTGCCTTTGCCCGCTTTAACCCTGAGTGGGTGATCAACTGCGCCGCCTACAATGCGGTCGATAGGGCGGAAACGGCGGCCGATGAGGCTTATCGTGTCAATAGCCTAGGGCCAGAGTTATTGGCAAGCGAATGTGCGCTTACGGACGCACGTTTGGTGCATATCTCCAGCGATTATGTCTTTAGTGGCGAGCCAGCGGAGGCAGCTGCACAGGCATTAAATCAGTGCGGAATAACCAATTGTGGCTTAACCGAAAGCGCCACGCCTGCGCCTTTATCTGTCTATGGCCAGAGTAAACTTGCGGGGGAGCAAGCGGTGCTGCGCATCTTGGCTGAGCGCGCGATTGTTATTCGCACCGCATGGCTTTACGGTGTCGATGGACATAATTTTGTGAAAACCATGCTGAGGTTGATGGCTGCTGCGCCAGATGCTCAGCCACTCACCGTGATAAACGACCAAATAGGTTCGCCAACATGGGTAGATGCACTTGCGCATCTTATTTGGCAGTTGATCGCGAGTCCGTTAAACGTCGGTTGCGGATCTGGATTATTCCATTATGCCGGGCAGGGGCAATGCAGCTGGTATGAATTTGCCCTCGAAATCCAGCGCCAAGCCTTGGCACTGAAGTTATTAGATAAAGCCGTGCCGATTAGCGCCATAGATAGCCTAAGTTATGCGGCAAAAGCGCTTGAGAAAGGCAATAAACTGGCACCAAGACCCAGTTACAGTGCGTTAAATAGCGGTAGAGTACGCCAGTGCTTAACTGGACAAAATACGGTATTAACCCATAGCCCCGAGCTGTGGCGTGACTGGCGATGGCAGCTTAAGGCCATGCTCGAGGATTATGCCGCGCAAGTTTATTAAGCGTTATCTCTCGTAATAAATGGTTGCAGATGAAGCCCTTAGTCTTGGTCTAAGGCAAGTGGTAGCTTCAAGTGGCCTCATCTTACTCCGTCGTTTTCTTTCTCATCTTTGCAGTGTTTTCAAGGCTGTGAATACGAATGCAGCCTAGGCAATGTCTCTTTTCAGCGTATTCAGCTTGGCTTAGACTCGACTTATTTAGCGTTTATGCCCGTGGCGTAAGCCTTGCGCCTGAGTGAATTTGTCAGTGCCTTAGTCGATTTTGCTCGATATATGATGAATTTGTTCTTAATTATCAATTGCTGCCAGTGGCATAATGCCGAAAAGCAAATCGAATACAGGTGGCTAAGTGACAGATAATACAGCGATGGCAGCGCATTTTTCGAAGGCCGATTTACTGCGGGTGGTGAAGATTGCCCATGCGGCAGGCGACGCCATCATGGCGATTTATGCCCAAGAAGATTTTGCCGTTACGCAAAAGCGTGATGAGAGCCCAGTGACGGCGGCCGATTTGGCGGCTCACAAAGTTATTTTAGCCCAGCTTACCGAGCAATTTGCGGGCATTCCCGTGATGTCGGAAGAAGCGGCTGATATTGCCTGGGATGAACGTCAACACTGGCAGACCTATTGGCTGATTGACCCTTTGGATGGCACTAAGGAATTTATTAAGCGAAATGGTGAGTTTACCGTCAATATTGCGCTTATCCATCAAGGGGTTGCTATTGCGGGTGTGGTTTATGCGCCCGTGCTAAATACTGTCTATTTTGGCGCCAGACACTTAGGCGCTTGGCGACAGGATGGGCAACACGAGCTGGTGCTACAGGGCTGTAATCTGCCAAGAGAAGTGCCAATTGTTGTCGGCAGTCGTTCGCATCTAAGCCCTGATGTGGCGGAATATTTAAAGGATTTCGGTCAACACGAGATGTTAAGCGTGGGAAGCTCGCTGAAGTTTTGTATGTTGGCAGAGGGCAAGGCCGATCTCTATCCCAGATTAGGGCCTACGAGCGAATGGGACACAGCAGCCGCGCAGGCCGTGCTGGAAAGCGCAGGCGGCAAAGTTGTGTGTTATGACTCAGGTTTACCCTTAACCTACAATCAAAAACCTGACATATTAAACCCTTATTTTATTGCCACGGCGCCAGGCTGGGCAGAATAACGAACAATGCCAAGGGCGTCTGTACTGACGCCTTGGTCGAATAACAGTGGAGTAAGTCATTCATGATACGCATGGGCATCGATTTAGGTGGCACAAAAATAGAACTCGTCGCCTTAAGTGAGGAAGGTAATGAACTTTTTCGTAAGCGTATCAATACCCCTCGGGATTATCAGGGCACCCTGAATGCCATCGTCGATTTAGTGAATGAGGCCGAAGCGACCTTAGGTGAAAAGGGCACGGTTGGCGTGGGGATCCCGGGAGTCATCTCTCCCTATTCAGGATTAGTCAAAAATGCCAACTCGACCTGGATCAACGGTCATCCCCTCGATGTGAATTTAGGGGAACTGCTTGGCCGCGAAGTGCGGGTTGCTAACGATGCCAACTGTTTTGCGGTATCCGAGGCCGTCGATGGTGCTGCTGCGGGAAAATCTGTGGTGTTTGGGGTGATCATTGGCACGGGCTGCGGCGCGGGTGTGGCCATTAACGGCAAAGTCCACGCGGGCGGTAATGGCATTGGCGGCGAGTGGGGCCATAATCCGCTGCCTTGGATGACCAAGGAGGAGTTTAATACTACCCGTTGTTTCTGTGGGAACCCCGATTGTATCGAAACCTTTATTTCGGGCACTGGCTTTGTTCGCGATTACAACGAGGCACTAAGCCGTGCGGTGAATGTCCAAGCTGCGCCTGCTAAATCTGGCACTGAGATCATGGCCTTAGTCGATGCGGGGGATGAAATGGCCATCGCGGCCTTTGATCGTTACATGGACAGACTCGCGCGCTCACTCGCCCATGTGATTAATATGCTCGACCCGGATGCGATTGTCCTCGGGGGTGGCATGTCTAATATTGAGGCGATTTATCCAAGATTACCTGCATTATTAACTCGTTATGTTGTGGGAAGAGAGTGTCGAACGCCTGTCGTACAGAACCTTTATGGCTGCTCTTCGGGTGTGCGCGGCGCCGCTTGGTTATGGGAAAAATAACCTACTAACGTTAGGTTTTCCCTCGTGACAACGCATCGCCTTGGCGATGCGTTTTGCTTTCTTTTGATGTTATGATTGCGCTCCTTTGAATAATTAGGCACTAACGCATGTTTTGGGTTAAGAAAGTTGTCTCTCAGGCAATCATGCCTATTCCATTTATCCTGTTGTTATTACTGCTATCTTTTTTGGTTTGGCGCAAACCTAGGTTAGCAAAATGGGCGATTGGCGGTGCGTTTTCGCTGCTCTTAGTGCTCAGCAGTCAATTGAGTGTCGACTATCTCGTTAAACCGCTCGAGACTCAATATCCCATTAATTCAACGCCTATTGCGGGTACCTGTGTGGTAATGGTGTTGGGCTCTGGGCATGCCGATATCCAAGGTGCAACGGCAGTACAATCTTTATCGACGGTCGCCTTAGCGCGGCTAACGGAAGGGCTAAGGCAACTCCAATTAGGTCAAGACTGCACCTTAGTGGTCAGTGGTTGGGAGGGTGAGCTAACGCAGCATCCCCATGCCGAAGTGATGGCAAAGGCGGCGGTTGAACTCGGTGTCCATACATCACGTATCGTTCAATTGCCTCTGCCGCGCGACACGATTGAAGAGGCGCACTATTTTAAAGAACACTTTGGCAATCAAGCTGTGCGATTAGTTACCTCGGCTTCCCATATGCCAAGGTCGATGGCGATTTTTAGCGGTCAAGGATTAACGGCGAGCGCTGCACCGACGGATTTTAGGGCCAGAGATGGTTTCTACTGGCGCTTGACTGCGGATAACTTGCTCGCTTCGCAACGGGCGATACATGAATACATAGGCCGTTTATGGCTCTGGATTAAACAGGAATAAAAATATGACGCTAGAGTCCGATGTTGTCTCGGTTCGCCCGCTCTCAAAACGTAATGGTGTAACCTTAACGATTGTGGGCGCCAGTGCCTTTGTCTTAGGCTTTGGCCTATTTGTACTACTTCCTGAGCTATTTGCCGTGGGCTTAGTGTTTTTCAGCTTAGGTGCGATTGCGTTGATATTGGGCTTGGCGAAGGTCTATGAACCTGAGACCACCTTGAGCATGGATGAGCAGGGACTGACCTATTTTCATCGCCGCGGTAAAGTTGCAATAAACTGGAGCAACATTCAACGGGTAGATATTCCTCGAGTTACCCAGGGTGTTGATACTATTGAGCTTTCCTATATTGGCATTAAGCTCAAGCAGCTAAACCCGATCCTCGATAATATTTCATTGCGCCTTGCCGCGGGTTTATTGACTGAGCAGCGGCCGTTATTGGTGACTGCAGCATCACAGCAAGAGGATTTGGCGACCTTAGAGACCTATCTTGGCGCCGAATTTAGCCCGCTCGTTATCGAGGGAGACCGTTACCGCGGCGTGTTGGCGATGTTTGGTCATCGCTGCGTGATGCTCAATACTCATCTTGGCTACCATCTCTATATTCCCCACGACAGTTTAGACCGTGACCCGAGAGAATTTATTAAGCTCTTAAGGCAACGTATCGCACTAAGTGCGACTCAAATTGATACCACAACTCATTAAAAGTACAGATAAAAAAGGGGCTCCGAAGGAGCCCCAATAAGTTGCAGAGAGGAAGTTCGGGTTGTGCAGGGGGCAACCCGGAGGTACTAGTACTAGTGTGCTACCTCTGCGTGTACCTTATCTATGCCATAGGTTTTACCTTCAGCATGGCAGGTCGCGCATGATTCTACTGGTAGGTTAGGATCAGTTACTGCATCCGCTTCTACAATCGCACCATTACTTCTAAAGTGAGCCACTGCTGCTGCATCTGAGTGAGCGTGACAGGTGCGGCAGGATTCAGCCACAGGGCTAATGTAGTTGCTGCCCACTTTGATAGAACGTTTGCCAGAAGTTAAGCCACCATCAGCTGCGAACAGCGTTGCACCATCTTTGTGACAGGCTGAACATGCGGTTTCAGGTGATGGATAACCTTCAAGTTCGCCAGCTGCATTGCGGAAGATGCCTTCGACAACACCAAAGTTACCACTGTGGAAACGGTGAGCCACGGTGAACAGATCTTTGTTGTTGAAGGTTACATCAGGGTTAACGACTAACTTACCATCTTCGCCTTTGTAGCCTGTTGCACCATGGCCAGAAGCGCCAGTGGTATCGTTGTGACAGTTCATACATTGATCGAAGGTGTAAACCCCGTGTCTGTAGCCTTTCGCATAGTCCAAGCTGCCATGACAAGCGTTACATTTTGCTTCTTCAACGGTAATCCGTGCTGGATCCTTCATACGAGCTACGGCTGGAGTGCCACCGCTTAAGTTGAAGAATTTAACCGCAGAAATGTTACCTACAGGGCTAGTTGGGCCATATTCAAGTCCGTCGGTATTACAGCTCACCGCTTTACCTGCTTTCGCACAGAAGTTGGCTTCAGAACCAACATAGATAGTGCCAGTTGCTTGTGCATCTGGAATATCTTTCACGAAGGTTAATACACCACCTGATAGGGTACCGTTTTCCAGTTTCAGACTGATGGCTGTAGGTTTAACATCGCGCCATGAGTACACAGTACCATCTGTAGCGACATTACCTAGCAGCAGACCGTTTGCCGCAAACATACCTGTTGGGTTGCTGGTGGCATTGTAGGTTTTTAGGCTAGTACCATCGGCAATAGGTGCGCCATTGAGTGTGACATTGGCTTTCAATGTCAGAGTTTGCATACCTAATGTTGCTGAAGTACCTAGCGTTGCACTGGTAAAGTCGACCGTCATTAATGGGCCGTATTCAGCACGTTTACCGACACTGTGAACCGCTTCTGGCGTTAAGCTACCGCTGCCATGGCAGGATTTACATTGAGTGTCATCGGCTTGAGCTAAACCAAATTCTGAGTGGTTTTCACCGGTTGCGAAGTTGACATTGATATGACAACCCACGCAAGCCTGAGCATAGATATTGGTGTTATAGCTTGGTGCACCATCGTGACAGGATTTGCATTCTTTCAAGTCTGATGGGAAACCAATTTCACCGAAGTATTCTTTCGCTTCGCCAGACAGGTAGTCTGCATTGTGTTCACCGGCATGGATACGGTGGATCATCGGCGCGAAATCGAATACCCAACCTTCTGCGAGTTGCGCATCGCTTGGGACTTGGTCTGGGTTATGGCAGGTTACGCAGTTTTTAACGTCTTGGTAGTTGTGGTGGGCTTCAATCTTAGCGATATGGCCGTCCACTTCACCGTGACAGTTTTTACATGCAGCGCTCGATACTGTGTCTTTGCCTGATGCGGCAAGCTCATCGGTGGCAGGGATAAAATCAACAGGTACCGAGAGCACTTTATCTGACAAGGCTACGCCAGCCGTGTTGACAATGTTGTAAGCGCGAACGAAGACTCTGTGCACCGCATTTGGATTATCGTTTGGATTGATGATGGGCGCAGCGCCATCATAGGTCCAAGTGGCAGTGTAAGTGCCTGGGTTTTCGGTATCTTCGGTTAAGGTACACGCATTCTTAGTGCCGTTTAGGCCATTGAGTGTACAAGTTAATGAGCTGCCCGCATTGTTTGCCATGGCATTGTTTTGCCACTGAATGGGAGCGCCTGTACCCGAGGTGTTTTCATTCGCCGTTAATGAATAAAGAGCAATTTTGTCGAGTCCCATAAAGGGCACATCTTTGCCAGAGCTTTTTCCGGTTAAGGTGAATTTGACACTAAAGCCTTCGCTGCTAGTGACTTTAATGTCTGCAGGGCTGAGGGTAAATTTCAGATCGGTTATAGATTCAGCGGTTTTAGCAAACGAGCCAGCGGGTAAACCAGGTGTGCCAGGCGTACCTGGCGTTCCAGGAGTACCTGGTGTGCCGGGGGCACCATCTTGCCCGTCTTTGCCGTCCCCGCAGGCGGTTAAACATAAGGCACTAGTGAGTGCTAGTGCCAGTAGAGATTTATTGTAGTTTTTCATCATCGCGTCCCTTTTTCTTTCTATAAGACTGCGTGTGCAGTGACTCTACTATAGGTCGATTCACCTACTTATAAAGTGGTATTTATAAGTTTGTATCCGATATGTGAACGATGATTTAACACAGCAAAACGGCAATTCTATATTGTGAAATTGAATATTTCTCAATTTAGAATTCGATGCTAAAAACATGAGCTGCGCAGCAAAATTTTGTTTTTATTTTGAGTGATTTAATCGGATTAATTTTCGATTAATTTTCACGGAGGAGACTGTTGAAACTTGTATGTATGGCTTTTTATGACTCTCGGTAAGAAGTACAAAAGAGTCAAGAACACCGCATTTTTCGAGCTGGGCGATTAGGGCATGTGGGGTAAAATCCGGCTCGAAATGCCGTTAGTTAACAGTCGATGCATTTGGTTAACATCGAATGGTTAACAGTAAAAAGCGTCCATGCTTTAGGGTGTTGGGTTCTATCTGAATTGCTATTTTGTAAGCGCTATTGAGCCGCGTGTGGGCTAGCAGCTTGTGGTGCCTGTGCGGTCAGTGCGGTTAATAATGAACTGACCACTAATTCACATTGATTTTGACTATAGCGCCTGTGGCTGCGGGGCTTTTCGATGAGAAAATACTGCGGCGGCATAAGAGTGTCATGCAGGCGCTGCTGCTCAGAAACGGGCAGCGGCGCCAACTTCAATCCAGGCATATGTTTGGCGGTATGCATATCGATACTCGAGCAGAAGGCGACGCTCTGCATGGTGAGTAAATGGGCGTACCATTCTTCCCGATCGATCACCCTTTCAATCGATGGCAACAGCAGCCCTTGGCGTTGGCAAAACAGTTCGAGTGGGTCAATTCGGCTATTGAATCCTTTAAGTTCGAGGCACAAAAAGGCATAGCGGCAGATTTGTTCTAAGCTGATTTCCAGTTGGCTTTCCCACAGGGGATGCTGCTTTGAGGCCACCACATAGACATTGGAAATACAGCCTAAGCGGGAGACGCTGAGCTCCTTAGTGTCGGTCTGCTCTATGGTGATGCCAAAGTCTAATTCTCCTGCGTGGATTAACTCAGGACTGTTTTCCTGCCATTTATGTAACCTAACTTGGCCTAGTTCACTTATCGCCTCGGGTGTACTGAGCTGCGGCGCTAAAAAGCTTAATAATCCATTACTTGCGGCGATATGTAGCGGCCGCTCAACATGATTAGCCGCATTTTGAATTTGTAGTGCCGATTGCTCTAGGTAGTACACCGAATCAGTAAATTGGCAAATGGCGACATACAAACTTTCGGCGAGGGGCGTCGGTTTCAAGCCCTGTTGACGGCGATAAAACAGCTCATCGTTAAAGGTGAGACGAAGCGCATTCAGGCAGCGGCTAATTTTAGGCGCCGACACATTGAGCGCCTTGGCGGCACTATTTGCGTGTCCGTTATCAAAAATGCTTTTAAATACCAATAAGGTGAAGACATCCAGTTCGCAGATTTGTTTTAGTAATGGGTTGCTCATTTGGTCTCGCCTTGTATGAGTCTTAGTCTGCAATGGCCCTGTGCTCCTATTCGCAAGACACATGGGGACACTTTGTTAAGCGGCAGAAATCATGCACGAAATGCATTGCTGGTAGGCTAGGTTAGCAGTTGCCGTACGGCGTAACTGTGATCTTACTCGTTAAATTAACAATTACTTAACGATTGTTTGCTCAAGTGGACAATGATGGCGGTGCTGACCGCGCTGACTTGCCAGTAAAAGTCTTTACTTGGTTAAAGGGTCATCATCTCGATTGGCTGTGAGCACTCATTAGCGAAGGAGAGCGTTATTCCTGCTCGGGCGACAATGTCGGCACAGGGGTGATTCGCGTGCTGCTTGAGGCTGCAGACGGCAGGCTATGGGCATGGATAGTCTGATGGTCTTCTTTAATCCTTAATCCAATAAACTGACCCCCTTCACTGATCTGCATCGAGGTGCAAGCCACATCGCCATCGACAATACCATGGGCTTGGATGACTAAGCGCTCGCAAATCAGGCGACCTTTAAAATAGCCATCGATAATCAGCTCGCGGCATTTGACCTCGCAGTGGAGGTTTCCTGTGCGCTCAACAATGACATTGGCCTGCGATAAGATTTGCCCTTGTACGTCACCGCCTATCAATACATCTCCGGCAAATTCGATATTGCCCGTAAGCTTAGTCCCTTCGGCGATAAAACTCAGTGCTGGGGAAGCGCTTCGGGTAAAGGTAAATTTTTTGCCAAACATGGTAATAGGAAACCTAGGTAATTGGAGAAGGGTTAGAGCGCGAGATAGTAACCTAAATACGCCGTGAAGCCCAGTAACACTCACGGCATAAGGTTATTCTACAGGCTTAATACTGATGGCTTGGCTCGGGCAGGGGGCGACACAGGCTCCACAGCCCGTGCAGAGTGCTGTATCAATTTTCGGCATTGGGGCATTACCCACGCTTAAGGTAAAACCAATGGCGCGAGGCTCACAGGCATCTTTACAACTTTGGCACCAAATACCCTGATATGTTAAGCAGTTATCTTGTACTACGGCTTTGTGTTGCCATGGGGATTGGTTCAGATCAAAGAGCTGTTCTTCCGGACAGACGCTGGCACATTGGCGACAAAAAGTGCACTCATTGTCCTTAAAGGAGACTTCGGGAAAGCCGCCATCTCCCTTGAAGATAATCTTAGTTTCACAGGCGTTGATACAGGCTGAGCATCGGGTACAGATGTCAGTAAACTCAATGCCTTCACGTACCCAAGGCGGTCGAATTGCCGAGGATTTACGGCGGCTAAAGAGATTACGGCGGCTGTGATTGATGCTTTCTGTCATAGGTATTACTGAGTTTAATTGTGATAAGGGATAATAAAAATGGCTTGGGAGTTACCACAAGCCATTTAGATGATTAGCCTTTATAACCATTTGGATTGGTAGATTGCCAATGCCAACTGCTGTTCGCCATATCCTCTAGGCTGTGAGTCGCCTGCCAGCCCAGATCGGTTTTAGCATGATCTGGGTTTGCATAACAGGCGGCAATGTCACCCGGACGGCGCGGAGCAATTTGATAGGCAATCGACTTACCACAAGCCTTTTCAAAGGCCTTGACCATATCGAGCACACTGTAGCCTTGGCCTGTGCCTAGGTTATAGGTGACAAGTCCTGGTTTGGTGGCCAGTTTTTCAAGGGCCTTGAGGTGTCCAAGGGCTAAATCCACCACATGGATATAGTCGCGAACGCCTGTACCATCGTGGGTTGGGTAATCATTACCAAACACACTTAACGCTTCGCGTTTACCGACCGCAACCTGCGCGATAAATGGCATCAAGTTATTTGGAATATCGTTAGGATCTTCGCCAATCAAGCCGCTGGCATGGGCGCCAACAGGGTTGAAGTAACGTAAACGGGCGATATTCCAACTCGGATCGCTATGGTGTAAATCCGCCAGTATATGCTCCACCATCAATTTAGACTGACCGTATGGGTTAGTGGCACCCGTTGGAAAATCTTCGGTAATCGGCAGGCTGGCAGGGTCGCCATACACAGTAGCAGAAGAACTAAAGACGAGATTTTTCACCTTAAACTCTGCCATCACTTGGCAAAGAATTAAGGTGCCAGTCACGTTATTCTCATAGTATTTCAGCGGTTTAGTAACTGACTCGCCAACGGCTTTTAATCCTGCAAAATGGATAACGGCATCGATGTTATGGTCGCTAAAGACTTTCTGCAGTAAGGCCTTATTGAGAATATCGCCTTGGTAAAAGGTGACCGATTTACCGGTAATGCGCTCGACACGGTTAAGGGCTTCGATGCTTGAATTAGACAGATTGTCTAAAACAATCACTTCGCTCCCCGCATTGAGTAATTCCACTACGGTATGAGTGCCGATATAACCGGCGCCTCCGGTCACTAAAATCGTCATTATTTAATTCCTTTTACTACTGTTTTTAAATATTGAGCAAAATCTTCACCGATTTCGCTGTGGCGCAGGGCGTATTCTACGTTAGCGCGCATATAGCCTTGCTTGTTACCGCAATCATGACTCTTACCTTGCATGTAGTAAGCGTTTACGGTTTCTTGCTTCATTAACATTGCAATGGCGTCAGTTAATTGGATTTCATCACCCGCGCCTGCTGGGGTTTTAGCGAGCAGTGGCCAAATGGCTGCGGGCAATACGTAACGACCCACTACGGCTAAGTTAGACGGTGCTTCGTCAACCGGTGGTTTTTCAACGAGTTCGACCAATGGCTCTGATTCGCCAGGCTGTAGATCGTGGCCATTCACATCCGCAATACCGTATTGGTTCACTAGATGATGTGGCACGCCTTCAACCATGATTTGGCCCACTTGGGTTTCATCAAACAGGCTCACCATGGCGGCCAAGTTGTCGGTTTTCAGGTTGCAGCTGGCATCATCGATAATCACATCCGGCAGTAACACGGCGAAAGGCGCATCACCGACGACGGATTTCGCACATAAAATCGCATGACCTAAGCCTTTGGCTTGGGATTGGCGCACGCTGATCACAGTCACGTCTTTCGGGCAAATGGATTGTACCGCTTCGAGTAATTGACGCTTCACGCGGCGCTCTAATTGCGCCTCTAATTCAAAACTGGTGTCGAAATGGTTTTCGATAGAGTTTTTACTGGCGTGGGTCACGAGGACAATTTCTTTGATCCCCGCATCAATGGCTTCACTAACCACATATTGGATCAATGGTTTATCAACAACAGGCAGCATTTCCTTAGGAATTGCTTTGGTCGCAGGAAGCATACGAGTGCCAAGTCCAGCGACGGGAATAACGGCTTTACGAATTTGATGTTGTTTCATTGCGAACCTTCAGATTAAGGAGAGGCGGTTATTGGGCAATATTGTAAATGACCCACGCAGAAAAGCCATTTGCAAACACCGAAATTTGTCGGTTTTTCTGCATATTATCAGTCTATCGTCGTCATTTTTGAGCGGCAGTGTCAAGGTTTGCTACCGGTCTAACTCAGATCCGGTTTGGAATGACCAAGGATTTAATCGCCTTGTAATATTTGCTTTACGTTTGCGTCACATTGTCGCATGAACAATAAACTGTGAGGGAGTTAACAAAAATCGAGGCTTAGATCACTATGGAGGCATTAGCGTCAGCCATGAAGTGAATTTTATGACTAAAGAGATAGCGCACACTGCGCCCTATGTTGCGCGAAGTGCAGATGATTCTGGGTTTATCCATTACCCGCAGGAAGAACATGATATTTGGAGCCAATTGTATGCTCGCCAAGCGGTAAACCTACCGGGGCGTGCCTGTAAGGAATATCTCCAAGGGCTCGATGCCTTGGCGATGCCGAAGGACCGCATTCCACAATTGGCTGAGATTGATAAAGTCTTGCAGGCCACCACAGGATGGAAAACCGCGGCCGTGCCGGCCTTGATTTCCTTTGGCCGCTTCTTTGAGCTATTGGCCAACAAGGAATTTCCGGTTGCGACCTTTATCCGCCGCAAGGAAGAGTTTGATTATCTGCAAGAGCCGGATATTTTCCATGAGATCTTTGGCCATTGCCCCTTGCTGACCAATCCTTCTTTCGCCCATTTCTCCCATATCTATGGTCAATTGGGCTTAAATGCCAGCAAGGAAGACCGCGTCTTTTTAGCGCGCCTGTATTGGTTTACCGTCGAGTTTGGCTTGCTCAAACCTCAGGATGGTGAATTGTGTATCTACGGCGGCGGTATTTTAAGCTCTCCCGGCGAAACCTTGTATGCCATGGAAAGCCAAGTGCCGGAACGTAAGCCCTTCGATCTCTTAGATGTGCTACGTACGCCTTACCGTATCGATATTATGCAGCCGATTTATTATGTGATTGAACATATTGATATGCTGGATGAAATTGCCAAGATGGACATCATGGCCTATGTGGCTAAGGCGCGTCAGTTAGGCTTATTTGCCCCTAAGTATCCGCCCAAGACCAAGAAAGCCAGCTAATGGCTGACCCTAAAAAAACGAATTGAATAAAGCGTAATAAGGGCAACGGATTGATCCCCTAATGTTGCCAAGAGGAGTATGTATGACAGCGTTAACCCAAATGAAATGTGAAGCTTGCCAAGCCGATGCGCCGAAAGTGACCGATGCAGAATTGGCCGAACTTATCCGCATGATCCCCGATTGGGGCGTGCAAGTGCGTGATGGCATCATGCAACTGGAACGGGTTTACAAATTTAAAAACTTTAAGTTAGCGATGGCGTTTACCAATAAGTTAGCTGAGCTGGCCGAAGAAGAATTCCACCACCCAGGCATTTTAACCGAGTGGGGCAAGGTGACTGTGACTTGGTGGTCACACTCAATCAAGGGGCTACATAAGAATGACTTCATCATGGCAGCCAAGACCGACCAGTTGTTAGATTAAAAAATTCAATTTTAAAATCAGCGCTTTAATTATATTTAGGCGCTGATTTTTTCTTCCTGTTACAAATACGCTGTAAACTAGACTTGCCACTTTGAGCGTAACCTTCTAACGTATACACGCCCAGCTATTTATCCTGCCTTTTACGTTTGCGTAAACTATAGAGGCATCATCAAACGAATGTCTTACGAGGCCAAGCCTAAGGGCAACACCCTCGAGATAATAGCTCTGCACGGTTTATCCCAAAATTCGAATCAAAATAGGGAATATCAGTCATTATGCGCTTGGAAGTTAGCTGTCAAGATCGCGTGGGTTTAGCGAAAGACATCTTAGTCGTGTTAGAACGTTATGGCATTAATCTCATCGCCATCGATGCCAGTAACCAGGGCTTTCTCTACCTGCAATTTGCCGAGGTCAGTTTTGATACCTTAAGTGCCTTGATGCCGCAGATCCGCAAAGTGGAGAGTGTTCACGATGTGCGAACTGTGTCGTTTATGCCTTCGGAGCAGGAACACTACGCCTTAAAAACCCTACTCAAAACCCTCCCTGACTCAGTGTTCTCCATCGACGTGAAGGCGCGCATTCGTATCGTCAACGAGTCGGCGCTACTCAACATGGGCATGGGGGAGCACGAAGTGCTCGATGAGTCCTTAAACCATTGGGTGCAAGGGTTTAACTTCAGCCGCTGGCTCAGTGAGAGCCAAGTGTTGCCGCAGGCGGCGCGGGTCAATATAGGCCAAAACGAATATCTGGCCGAAATGTTACCGATTTACTTACCCGATGAGGATGATAAGACCATCCTCGTGGGCGCTGTGGTATCGCTTAAATCGCCGGCGCGGGTCGGTAAACAATTCAATGCACTGCAAAATCAAACCGCGGGCTTTGAAAATGTGTTAGCCAGCAGTGACAAGATGAAAGAAGTACTGAAACAAGCTCGCCGTATGGCGCAGCTCGACGCGCCGCTATTAATCACTGGCGAGACTGGCACGGGCAAAGAGCTGATGGCCAGAGCCAGCCATGATGCCAGCATGCGCCGCGAGAAACCTTTTATCGCTATTAACTGTGCGGCACTGCCCGATAGCGCCGCCGAAGAGGAACTCTTTGGCTACGTCAGCCAAGGCAAAGTGATTAAGCGCGGCTTTTTTGAAGAAGCGAAGGGCGGCACAGTGTTCCTCGATGAAGTCGCCGAAATGTCCAAGGCGGCGCAGGTTAAACTGCTGCGGTTATTACAGGATGGCACCTTTAGACGCATTGGTGGCGACGAAGAAGTTCGCGCCGATGTGCGGATCATCTGCTCGACCCAGAAAAACTTAGCCGAGCTATGCCAAACCGGTGAGTTTAGGGAAGATTTGTACTATCGCATCCATGTGCTTAGCTACCATATTCCGTCACTGCGCGAGCGCAAAGTCGATATCATTCCGCTGACGGAGATGTTCCTCGAGCACTACAGTCAGCAACTATCGAGCCCTGTGAGACGAATTTCGGCCCAATGCCGCGATCATCTCTTAACCTACGCTTGGCCGGGTAACGTGCGTCAGCTTAAGAATGCAGTCTTCAGGGCGGTATCTATGTGGGACGGTTCGGGCGAGCTGACCGTTGAGCAACTTAAGTTGCCATCCTACGCCGAAGGTTTTGGCTATTTCGATAATGCCTTCGAAGGCAATCTCGATGATGCGATGAAGCAATTTGAGGCCAGCTTGCTGCGCCGCTTATATCCGGCTTACCCCAGTACTCGCCAATTGGCGAAAAAATTAGGGGTGTCCCACACGGCTATCGCCAACAAACTCAGGGAATACAAGATAGCCAAGCCAAAGTAATCTTGCTTTAAGCTTAGGATGTAACAGTATCGTTCCACTTTGTTGCCGACTTTTTCACCATATCGTTCTGCGAAATAGTGACAAGCGGCAGCAGGGTATGAAACGTAATTATTAGTTTACAAAATGTGAAATAATAGGGTGAAATGTGATTTTGCTCACGCTATAGGAATCCGCCGTCGCTTCGGGTATTTCTACGCGCAGCAAACCCTAACGCCGAGTCAAAAAAGGCTAGATTGCCCGCACTCGTTGTCACCCATTCCCGTTAGCTGAGCGTATCGGCTAACCATAAATAGATAAAAAGCGCAGTACGCCAAGCCGTAGAAGCACAGGAGCAGATATGAAACTTGCCAGTTATAACAATGGTCGCCGTGATGGCCAGCTGATGTTAGTGAGCCGCGATCTTACTCAAACGGTTGCCGTACCCGCGATTGCCCACACGATGCAACAATTACTCGATGGTTGGGATCTGCTCAAGCCACAATTGCAAGAACTGTATGATGCGCTGAACGAAGGCAAATTACCAAACGCACAAGCCTTCGATGAAGCCAAATGTTTATCACCTTTGCCACGTGCGTACCAGTGGGCCGATGGTAGTGCCTATGTTAACCATGTGGAATTAGTCCGTAAGGCGCGCGGCGCTGAAATGCCTGAAACCTTCTGGACCGATCCGCTGTTTTACCAAGGCGGCTCTGACAGCTTTATCGCGCCAAAGGCGGATATCCCGCTGGCGAGCGAAGACTGGGGCATCGATTTCGAATCGGAAATCGCCGTGATCACCGATGATGTGCCTATGGGGGTGAGCGTTGAAAATGCTACCGCGCACATTAAGCTGTTGATGTTAGTGAACGATGTGTCACTGCGTAACCTGATCCCCGCAGAGCTGGCCAAAGGGTTTGGTTTCTTCCAATCCAAACCCTCGAGCAGCTTCTCTCCTGTCGCCATCACGCCAGATGAATTAGGCCACCGCTGGGAAGATTCAAAGGTGCATTTACCGCTTATCACCCATTTAAATGGCGAGTTATTCGGCCGCCCGAATGCGGGTGTGGATATGACCTTTAACTTCAGTCAGTTAGTTTCTCATGTTGCTAAAACCCGTCCATTAGGCGCTGGCGCGATTATCGGTTCTGGTACGATTTCTAACTATGACCGCAGTGCCGGCTCAAGCTGTTTGGCCGAGAAACGTATGCTCGAAGTGATCGCCGACGGCAAAGCAAGCACGCCGTTTATGCGTTTTGGTGACACAGTGCGCATCGAAATGTTCGATGATAACGGCGCCTCTATTTTTGGTTCTATCGATCAAAAAGTGGTTGAGTACAAGGCGTAAGGCTTTTGTGTTTACACAGTGACAGATAATATTGACGGGGCTTTTAGCCCCGTTTTTTTCAGGATGACATAAGGACAGAGTGAGATGAAACTATACGGTTATTGGCGCTCTAGCGCCGCCTATCGTGTGCGTATTGCCCTCAATCTTAAAGGCGTGAGCGCCGAGCAGTTGTCGGTGCATTTAGTGCGTGATGGTGGCGAGCAGCATAAGGCGGATTATATCGCCCTAAATCCGCAGGAGCTGGTGCCAACCTTAGTGGTCGATGATGAGCAGGATGGTGATGCCTTATCCCAATCCCTCGCCATTATCGAGTATTTGGATGAGCTTTATCCAAAGACGCCGCTATTGCCTGCATCGGCACTTGAACGTGCCCATGTACGCGCCATGGCGTTAACCATCGCCTGTGAAATTCATCCACTCAATAACCTGCGGGTATTGCAGTATTTAACTCAGAAGCTGAACGTCGACGAAGAAGCCAAAACCGCTTGGTATCACCATTGGGTGGCGAGCGGATTTGCGGCGCTCGAAACTCAACTTGCGCGCCATAGTGGCCGTTATTGTTTTGGTGACAAAGTGACGCTGGCGGATCTGTGTTTAGTCCCGCAGGTGTATAACGCGCAGCGTTTTAATGTGGATTTAACGCCGTACCCCAATATCATGCGGGTATGGGCTGAGTGTAATCTGTTGCCAGCCTTTGCGGATGCGGCGCCAGAGCGCCAAGCCGACGCGGTTTAAGCCATTTTGTGGTGAGTATCGTTTGTTCAAAATAAGGTTAAGCTTGTCGCCAAACCAGCTTAAGTGATAAGACTCATTTTATGAGTCTTATCATAGCAATGGCGTTGATATGGTGGTTATTGGAAGATGATTTTCACTAAATGAATAGGTTATTGGCTTTTTTGTCATCAAGTGGTTAAGTGCAGTATTTCTAATAACGATCTCTAATAGCGATTTCAATAACGATGACAAATGGCATAAATCGACGGCCAGTGATCGTCCATTCTTATGTGTTAGCCAAGATAACCGCGGATTTTAGGCATGACTGAAACGGAATTAGCTGCTGTATTACGTACTTGGCTAAGCCAAGATAAGCATCGGATGAGAGCACTTGAATTGGCGCAGCAATGCGCCCAAGTGCATAGTTTGCCGCAGTGGTGCTTGGCGGCGGGGTTTGTCCGCAATTTGGTGTGGGACAAATTACATGATATTCAGCAGCGTCCGTTAAACGATATCGATCTGATTTACTATTGCCCCTTGGATACTCGTCCCGAGCGGGATAGGGCGATAGAAGCATACCTGCAAACACTGGCGCCAGAGTTACCTTGGTCGGTAAAAAATCAGGCTCGCATGCACCTTAAGAATCACGACAACCCCTATCAATCGACACAGGATGCGATGACTTATTGGCCAGAACAGGAAACTGCCGTCGCCGTGTATCTTGCGCAAATACCTAACCCTCCCACTTCCGTCATCGATAGCTTACAGCTTATTGCTCCTTTCGGTTTAACCTCATTATTTGCCTTGCAGTTAACCCATAATCCCAAGCGTGCGTTGTCGGTGTTTGAGCAGCGCCTTGCCGCAAAGGGTTGGTTTTCGCAATATCCGCGGCTGACCTTGGCCGAGTAAGAGCATCAATCGTTAACGTCAGACTCCTTCACCCGTTAGTGACTCAAACCTATATCAAGCTAACCAGATAAACGAGTTTGAGTGTGATGACTCCTGCCTTGATTGAAGTCTGTGTCGAGTTTATTCCTCCCTATTTTTATGTCCGCTTGTACCTCAATAGGCTGAGTTTTCTTAAAACCGATGTAAAAATTTTGTAAGCGGCGCGATGACGCAATTACTCCTTGTGGAGGTATTTAGCTGTGGCTAATGAATGCGGTAAGTCACAAAAAATGAACTGGTATTATCAATAAATGTTTAGATAGCGTGACATTGATCCCATGGCTTATACCTCAAAATAAGTATCGCCACTTAATCTTGATTTGGATCAATAAGGTAAACGAATTTATCTGGCAGTGTAGGCGTCAATTGTTAAGGATGTAATGTAAAACAAAAACCTATGTTGTACATATGGAGTATGATGATGAATAAAACTACTGTTTCTACACTGATCGCCGCCACCCTGTTAGCCGCTGGTTTCTCTGCTTCTGTTTCTGCCCATCAAGCGGGCGATATCATTGTTCGTGCTGGTGCTGTGGTTGTCGCACCTAATGAATCAAGTGATGATGTTGTAATTCCTGGGGTAGGTAATTTAGGTGAGTTTAAAGTCAGTAACGATACTCAACTTGGCTTAAACTTCGGTTATATGCTGACCGATAACATTGGTATTGAGCTATTAGCAGCGACTCCATTTAGCCATGATGTATCTCTAGCGGGTGTTGGTAAAATTGCGGAGACTAAGCATTTACCACCAACCTTAGTTGCACAGTATTATTTCGGTGATGCTCAATCTAAATTACGTCCATATGTGGGCGTTGGTGTGAACTACACTAACTTCTTCGACAATGATTTCACTAACGATTTGGGTGGTTCATTAACAGACTTAAGCATGAGCACCTCTTGGGGCTTAGCGGCGCAAGTGGGTTTAGACTACCAATTTAATAAGAACTGGTTAGTAAACGCCTCTGTGTGGTACGCACAAATTGATAGTGATGTTAAATTTAAATACCAAGGTACTCCCGTTACAATTAGTACCGATATTAACCCATGGGTTTATATGGTCAGCGTGGGTTACACTTTCTAATCATCTGATTTTAAAGTAACAAAAAAGGAGCCTGTGGCTCCTTTTTTGTTTTTCGCCGATTTATAACGCTAAACGCGGCATAACACTACTTTTTAGCCTTTTTCGGCTTCCAGTGGCGCGTGTTGTAGATAAACTCTGGCAGCAATTTCGTGAGCCAAGCCACTAAGCGCCAACGCTTGGTCACATACACGCGGCGTTTACCCTGCTGCATAGCCTTAATGATTTGCGCCGCCACTTGCGGGAGTGGTGCAAGCCATAGCGTACTTTGCTGCATGGCGGCCTTATCCAGTAAACCGAGTTGGATATCGGTAATGGTAATGGGCAATTTAAGCCGCTGGGCATGCATGCTTAAGCCTTCCAAATAGTTTTGCGCAAAGGCTTTAGAGGCATGGTAAGCCACACTTGGGCCGCCGCGTAGCCCTGCAATCGAGTTGATGGCGGCAAGCTGGCCATAACCCTGCTCGCGAAATAATCTAAATGCCGTATTGCAGATAGCGGCAAAGCCCCGCACATTGACATCGATAATGTCCTGCTCAGGTAGCCATGGCAGCTCAGGATCGTAGCTATTGAGTCCGGTATTCACTAAGACTAAGTGGGCGCCACCTAAGTCGTGCCAGACGCTTTCGAGTTGCTTGATGATGGCGCTTGGCTGCTCAATTTGCAGTGAAAAGACCTGAACTTTAGTGGGCAGGGTCGAGGCAAATTCGCGGAGTGATTCGACATCTTGGGCAAAAAGGGCTAATTCAACCTGCTGATCGGCCAATTGTTTGGCAAGTTCGCGGCTTAAATGTGAGCTAGCGCCCACAATTATCGCAGTTGCTTGGGTCATAAATTTTTCGGCAACGAAATGGTGGCTTATCATAGGAAGATATGCCCAGCATGACAAGATTTATAGCTTGGGCGTATAGACATCCAGAAGTCTTTATGTATGATTAGGAGAAATGAAATGAGACAAGGGTTAAGGATTAGCGGACTGACATCTGCATGGCAAAAATTAGCGGCTATGGTGTTACTAGCCGTCACCACGGTGATTTCAGGTTGTGCCACACCTAATGCGATTGTTGAGATTAAAGGTGAGGCCATGTACCGCGAACGTATCGCATTGCCCGCCGATGCCAAGTTGATAGTGCAGTTGCTTGATGTCTCTAAGATGGATGTGCCCGCCGTAGTCATGGCAGAGCGCGTTTCCCAAGGGGCGAAAACCCCAACGCCGTTTAGTTTTTCGATGGGGCGTGATCAGTTTGAAGCGGGGCATACCTATGCCATTGGGGCAAGGATAATGCTCGGTGATAAGTTATTGTTTATTAATACTCAAGCCTATCATGTCGACCTCAATTCGACAGAGCCTATGTCGATACTGCTTGAGAAAGTCGGTCGCTAATTTGTTTGCTCTTTGATGAGTGGCATACGCGCGCCGGAACCTTTGATTGTTGAATAGAAGAGGCGCGGTATGCCAGTTAAAATTCCAGATCATCTGCCTGCAGCAGGGATTTTAGAATCTGAAAATATTTTCGTCATGTCCGAAACCCGGGCTGCCAATCAGGATATCAGACCGATGAAGGTGCTGATCCTGAATTTGATGCCCAATAAAATCGAGACAGAAACCCAGCTTCTACGCCTATTAGGCAACACGCCATTGCAGGTGGATGTGGATTTACTGCGAATTCACGATAAAGAGTCAAAGCACACCTCAATCGATCATATGAACACCTTCTACCGTGATTTTGAGGATGTGCGTCATAAAAACTACGACGGCCTGATCATCACTGGCGCGCCCCTTGGACAAATCGATTTCGAAGAAGTCACTTACTGGGACCATATCCGCGAGATTATCGATTGGTCACAGCAACATGTTACCTCAGTGCTCTTCCTCTGCTGGGCAGCTCACGCTGGGCTTTACCATCTCTATGGTCTAAATCGGAAAATCCTGCAGCAAAAGCGTTCTGGGGTATTTGTGCATCGCCGCACTTGTCAACATTTCCCGTTGCTGCGCGGATTCGATGATGAGTTCTTTGCGCCGCATTCCCGCTTTGCCGAGATGGATATCGAGGAACTTAAACAACATCCTGAGCTGCAGGTGTTGGCGGAATCTGATGAGGCTGGGGCTTACTTAGTTCTCAGCCGTAACAATCGCAACCTGTTTGTGATGGGTCATCCCGAATACCAAAAATCTACCTTAAACGATGAATATCATCGAGATTTGGCGCAGGGATTAAATCCCAATGTGCCGCAAAACTATTATCGTAATGACGATCCTAAGGCCGATGCCATTGCCCGTTGGCACAGTCATGGCAGCCTGCTCGTCAGCAACTGGCTCAACTATTACGTTTACCAATTAACGCCCTATGACTTAAGCGATATGTCGGCTGTCACGCCGTGGGAATCGCAATAATTCCCTCTTAACATTCGATGTAGCACTGTTTTAGCGTTTGTTTTGGCGTTTATTTTATTGCTCTCTTAAATCGAGTGGCTTTGGCTAACCAAGGTCACTCTGCTTATCACGCTGTGTTCGCCATATCGTTTTGTAAACCCCTCTTATCCCGCCTCTTTTAACTCGGCTTAAATTGATTTCGGGCTTGGCAACTTCAGCCTCACCGCATTAACGCTGCTTTTCACTCCCTTGACTGTAAATTCTGACTGACAATTTTTGTGGCATTTTCTCGACACATTAGACCAAGGAATACTTGCTTTACGTTCGCGTAAACGTCAGAGTGGTTTCATTGTCATTATTTATCCGCCGCTGGCGAGTATTACCGCCAAGGCACATTTAGCTTGGAGTCCCCATGAGTACTGAACAATTTAACCAAGAGATCGTTATTGTTGCCGCTAAACGCACCCCAATGGGTGGCTTTCAAGGCAGTTTGTCTGGCGTAACGTCTCCGAGCTTAGCGGCCACCGCCATTAAAGCCCTGTTAGCCGATACCCAAGTAGCGCCTGATAAGGTCGATGAAGTGTTAATGGGCTGCGTATTGCCAGCGGGTCTGGGTCAAGCGCCAGCGCGTCAGGCGACCTTAGGGGCAGGTTTACCTCTGTCTGTAGGCGCTACGACCGTAAACAAAGTTTGTGGCTCTGGGATGAAAACCGTAATGCTTGCCCACGATTTACTCAAAGCGGGCAGTGCTAAGCTGGTGGTTGCTGGCGGTATGGAAAGCATGAGCCAAGCCCCTTACTTGCTAGATAAAGCGCGCTCAGGCATGCGTATGGGCCATGGCAAGGTATTAGATCATATGTTCCTCGATGGTTTAGAAGATGCCTACACTGGCGGCGCTATGGGCACATTCGCCCAGAAAACCGCCGATGAATACGGCTTAACCCGCGAGCAAATGGATGCTTTCGCCCTAAGCTCACTGGAAAAAGCCAACGCGGCCATTCAATCTGGCGCCTTTAAGGCGGAGATTGTGCCCGTCACAGTAAGCGATCGCCGTGGTGATGTGACTATCGACACCGATGAGCAGCCAGGTAACGCTCGTCCTGAAAAAATCCCTGCACTGCGCCCAGCCTTTGCTAAAGACGGCACTATTACTGCGGCAAACTCAAGTTCAATTTCCGATGGTGCGGCGGCGCTGATGCTAACCACCCGCGCCAATGCCGAGCAGTTAGGCTTAACTGTGCTTGCCACTATTAAGGGCCACACCACCCACGCCCAAGAGCCATCACTCTTTACCACGGCGCCTGTTGGCGCTATGGCAAAACTGCTGAGCAATGTGGGCTGGTCTAAGGATGAGGTTGACCTGTTCGAAATCAACGAAGCCTTTGCCATGGTGACTATGCTGGCGGTTTCTGAATTAGGTTTAGACATGGCCAAAGTGAACGTGAATGGCGGCGCCTGCGCCTTAGGTCATCCTATCGGTTGCTCGGGCGCACGTTTGCTGGTGACCTTAATCCATGCACTTAAAGCCCGTGGGCTTAAGCGCGGCGTAGCCTCACTCTGTATCGGTGGCGGTGAAGCGACCGCTATGGCTATCGAAGTCTAATCAAAGGCTTAATCGCGAATAACGGCAAAACAATCAACAAGACCAAGACTGAGCTGGCAAGGGCAAACATCCCGCTGAGGATAAACATAATATCGCACCGCCAGCTCGACCCTAAACAAGGAAAAGGATTGCAACATGACCACACAAGTTAAGCATTACATTGATGGCGAATTCACCACAGGCACAGGTACATCACAAATCGTGGTGACCAATCCCGCTAATAACGAGCCAATCGCCATTATCAACAGCGCTACGGCCGATGAAGTGCACGCGGCCATTGCCAGTGCCAAGGCGGCTTTTAAGACGTGGAAAGAAGTACCTGTGTCTGAGCGTGCCCGTGTCATGTTGCGCTACCAACACTTACTTAAAGAACACCACGACGAACTGGCGACAATCCTTGCCAAAGAAACGGGCAAAACCTTTGAAGATGCCAAGGGCGATGTGTGGCGCGGAATTGAAGTGGCAGAACATGCCTGCAACATTGCCTCATTATTGATGGGCGAAACCGTTGAGAATGTCGCGCGTTCAATCGATACCTACAGCTACACTCAGCCTCTGGGTGTGTGTGCGGGCATCACGCCATTTAACTTCCCTGCGATGATCCCGCTGTGGATGTTCCCACTGGCGATTGCCTGCGGTAACACTTTTATCCTTAAGCCATCAGAGCAAGACCCAATGACGCCGCAGCGCTTAGTTGAGCTGTTTGTCGAAGCGGGTGCGCCAAAAGGCGTATTACAACTGGTGCATGGCGATAAAACGGCGGTCGATATCCTGCTGGCAGACCCTGCAGTGAAAGCCATTTCCTTCGTCGGCTCTGTGGCTGTAGGTCAATACATCTACAAAACTGGTACCGATAACTTAAAACGCGTGCAAGCCTTCGCTGGGGCAAAAAACCACTGCGTGATCATGCCTGATGCGAATAAGCAGCAAGTCATCAACAACCTAGTGGGCGCATCGGTTGGCGCGGCGGGTCAACGCTGTATGGCGATTTCAGTCGCGGTATTTGTCGGTGCGGCTAAAGAGTGGATCCCTGAGCTTAAAGAAGCCTTAGCTAAGGTTCGCCCAGGTTTATGGGACGATAAAGAAGCTGGTTACGGCCCGCTGATCAGCCCAGCCGCTAAAGCGCGCGTGCTCAAACTTATCGCCCAAGGTAAGGAAGAAGGGGCAGAGTGTTTACTCGATGGCAGCCACTTTAGCGTGGCAGGTTTCGAATCAGGAAACTGGGTAGGACCGACCATGTTCACTAAGGTCACGACCGATATGAGCATCTACAAAGAAGAAATCTTTGGCCCAGTGCTTTGCTGTATGGAGTCCGATTCATTAGAAGATGCCATCGAACTGGTTAACGCCAGCCCCTACGGCAATGGTACCTCTATCTTTACCGCAAGCGGCGCCGCAGCCCGTAAATATCAACACGAAATCGAAGTTGGCCAAGTGGGCATTAACGTGCCAATTCCTGTGCCATTACCATTCTTCTCATTCACAGGTTGGAAGGGCAGTTTCTACGGCGACCAACACGCTTACGGTAAGCAAGCGGTACGTTTCTACACTGAAACTAAGACCATTACCTCTCGCTGGTTCGAGTCGGACATTGCCGTGGCCGCAGGTCCAAATATGAGCATTAACTTGCGCTAAGCGGTCTAAAAACAGTTTCAACGCATTGTGAAACAGCAGGTTTTTCAGTCTAAACGTGGCGCCAGTTGGCGCCCATTGATGATAAGCCTGCCGATAAAATCACTGTGTATTACGCAAAAGATATTTATGAAAAGAAATGGCCAAAGAGTCATAGGAGAGCCAAATGGATTTTAATTTCAACGAAGACCAACGCCAATTTGCCGATCTGGCTCGCCAGTTCGCGGCGGATGAACTCGCCCCCTTTGCCGCCAAATGGGACGAAGAACATCATTTCCCTAAGGATGTGATCCAAAAAGCTGGTGAGCTGGGTTTCTGCTCCCTGTATTCCCCCGAGTCTGAAGGTGGTATGGGGCTGTCGCGCTTAGATGCCTCGATTATTTTCGAAGAGCTATCGAAAGGCTGTACTGCCACAACGGCCATGCTGACCATTCACAATATGGCCACTTGGATGGTCACCACTTGGGGCACAGAGACGCTGCGTCAAGCATGGTCAGAGCCTTTGACCACGGGCCAAATGCTCGCCTCTTACTGCTTAACTGAGCCAGGTGCCGGCTCGGATGCGGCATCACTGCAAACCAAAGCGGTGCGTGAAGGTGATGAATACGTGGTATCAGGCTCTAAGATGTTTATCTCGGGCGCAGGTTCAACTGAGCTTTTAGTCGTCATGTGCCGCACTGGGCAAGCTGGGCCAAAGGGGATTTCCGCGATTGCCATTCCTGCCGACAGTGAAGGCATTATCTATGGCAAGGCCGAAGATAAGATGGGCTGGAACGCGCAGCCGACACGCTTAGTCACCTTCGATAATGTGCGTGTGCCTGTCGCAAACCTGCTCGGCGAAGAAGGCCAAGGCTTTACGTTCGCGATGAAAGGCTTAGACGGTGGCCGTATTAATATCGCTACTTGCTCTGTCGGTACGGCGCAGGCGGCTTTAGAGCGTGCAACTCAGTACATGAATGAGCGTCAGCAATTTGGTAAACCGCTGGCAGCCTTCCAAGCACTGCAATTTAAGCTTGCCGATATGGCGACCGAATTAGTGGCCGCACGTCAAATGGTGCGTCTGGCCGCCTTTAAACTCGACAGTGGCGACCCAGAAGCCACCGCCTATTGCGCGATGGCGAAGCGTTTTGCCACCGATGTGGGCTTCCAAGTTTGTGATGCTGCGCTGCAAATTCATGGCGGATATGGTTATATCAGGGAGTACCCCTTAGAGCGTCATTTCCGTGACGTTCGTGTACACCAGATTTTAGAGGGCACTAACGAGATTATGCGCCTCATTATCGCCCGTCGTTTACTCGACGAAAATGCCGGACAAATCCTCTAAGCTGCCCAGATGGGACTGTAGGATTTGGCGATAACCGATTGGAAATATAAGGGAGCCGAAATAGATGGAATATTTAGTTGAGCGTATCGAAGGCCACACGGCGATTCTGACGATGAATAATCCGCCGGCCAACACTTGGACCGCCCAGAGTTTGCAGGCGCTCAAGGCCAAAGTGCTGGAGCTTAATGCTAACAAGGACATTTACGCGCTGGTGTTAACAGGCGAGGGCAACAAGTTTTTCTCCGCGGGTGCCGATTTAAAACTGTTTAGCGACGGTGATAAGGGCAATGCGGCGAGCATGGCAAAACACTTTGGCGAAGCATTTGAAACCTTAAGCCAGTTCCGCGGCGTGTCGATTGCCGCCATTAACGGCTATGCCATGGGCGGCGGCTTAGAAGTCGCGCTGGCCTGTGATATTCGTATCGCCGAAACCCAAGCCGTGATGGCATTGCCTGAGGCCACTGTTGGCCTGCTGCCCTGTGCGGGTGGCACTCAAAACCTGACCGCTTTAGTGGGCGAAGGTTGGGCGAAACGGATGATCCTCTGCGGTGAGCGGGTGAATGCCGCCCAAGCGCTGAATTTGCGTTTAGTCGAGGAAGTGGTTGAAACCGGTGAAGCCTTAAATGCGGCGATTGCACTGGCCGCCAAAGTGGCGAATCAGAGCCCAAGCAGCGTAACTGCCTGTAAGACACTTATCCAAGCTGGGCGCCAAATGCCGCGCAGCCAAGCCTTACCGATAGAGCGTGAACTGTTTGTCGGATTGTTCGATACTGAAGATCAGGCCGAAGGCGTGAACGCGTTTTTGGAAAAACGTAAAGCTGATTGGAAGAACCGCTAATGACAAATTTAGTAGATAAGGCTGCACACACGTCCACCACACAAAATGTGGTTTTTCAAACCTTAGCCACCGCCTCAGGTAAATTAGTTGGGGTGGTGACGCTCAATGTTGAAAAAGCCCTCAACGCCTTGGATCTCGATATGGTTCGGGCCATGACGGTGCAGCTCAATTTGTGGAAAAAAGATCCGTTAATCGCCTGTGTGGTACTCGATGGCAGCGGAGAAAAGGCGTTCTGTGCGGGTGGCGATGTGCGCGCGTTATATCACGCGTCTGTTGCTGCTAAGGGACAAGTGACTGAGGTCGCTAAAGTATTCTTCGAAGAAGAATATCGTCTCGATTATCTACTGCATACCTATGGCAAACCTGTGCTGGTATGGGGAGATGGCATAGTGATGGGCGGCGGTCTGGGCCTGATGGCGGGCGCAAGTCATAGAGTCGTGACTGAAACCTCCCGTATTGCCATGCCCGAAGTCACCATTGGGCTTTATCCCGATGTGGGCGGCAGCTATTTCCTCAACCGTATGCCGGGCAAAATGGGGCTGTTTTTAGGGCTAACGGCCTATCAAATGAATGCAGCCGATGCCTGTTACGTTGGCCTTGCCGATCATTATCTGAATCGTGACGATAAAGAGCTGATGTTCGATGCCATGGCGACCCTCGATTGGAGCGATACGCCAGCGCTGAACCATCAACGACTTGACTCTATGATCAACGAACTGTCGAACCAAGTGGACATCCCTAAGGGCGATAGTTTACTGGCCGAGAGCCAAGAGATGATCGACCGACTGATGGCGGGCAGCTTGACGGATATCGTCAGCCGTATGTCAACCTTAAGCACCGAAGAAGCCTGGTTAAATAAAGCCTGTGCGACCATGTTGGCGGGCAGTCCTATCAGTTGGCATTTGGCGTATATCCAAACCCAACTCGGCACCAAACTCAGCCTAGCACAATGTTTTAAATGGGAATTAACCGTCAGCGTTAACACCTGCGCTAAGGGCGATTTCTGTGAAGGCGTACGGGCACTGCTGATCGATAAAGACAGACAGCCCAAATGGCAATTTGCCGATGTGCAATCCGTGCCAAACAGCGTTATCGAGGACATTTTGACCTCACCTTGGGGAGAAGAACATCCCTTAAGCCAATTAAGCTAAGCCAATCGATGGCAGGCAGAGCGAGCGCTTTGCCTGCCATTTTTGTCTGGAATAACAACTATCTGGAATAATAAAGACACCAGAACACAGGAGTGATGGCATGAGTACAGTAGCATTTATCGGTTTAGGTAATATGGGCGGCCCAATGGCGGCCAATTTATTAAAAGCGGGCATGACGGTACGTGTCTTCGACTTAGTGCCAGCCGCAATGCAAGCCTTGGCCGACCAAGGCGCTTTAGTGTCGAGCACGGCATGCGGCGCAGCGGCGGGTGCCAATGTGGTGATCACTATGCTGCCTGCGGGTAAGCATGTTAGAAATTTATATTTAGGTAATGGCAGCGAGAAGGGGCTACTCGACGTAGTCGCTGGCGATACCCTGCTGATTGATTGCTCGACCATTGATGCCCAAAGCGCCCAATTGGTGGCGGCCGAAGCGGCTAAGAGTGGTATCGAATTTATCGATGCGCCAGTATCGGGTGGTACCGCGGGCGCGGCGGCAGGCACCTTGACCTTTATCTGTGGTGGCTCGGATATCGCCTTCGAACGGGCGCAACCTGTGCTCAATGCCATGGGCAAGAATATCTTCCATGCGGGCGGCGCTGGTGCGGGTCAGGTCGCTAAAATCTGCAACAACATGCTGTTATCTGTGTTGATGGTCGGCACATCTGAGGCATTGCAAATGGGGATTGACCATGGTCTCGACCCTAAAGTGCTGTCGGACATTATGAAGGTCAGCAGCGGCGGTAACTGGACCTTAGAGAAGTACAATCCTTGCCCGGGCGTAATGGAGAATGTGCCTTCTTCTAAGGGCTATCAGGGCGGCTTTATGGTAGATTTGATGGTTAAAGATCTCGGCCTCTCTCAAGAAGCTGCATTATTGAGCAATTCGAGTACACCCATGGGCTCACTCGCGCGCAGCTTGTATGTGAATCATGCAAGACAAGGCAATGGTCGCCGAGACTTCTCCAGTATTTTTGAACAATTTGCACCACTTAAAAAATAGATAAACAAGGGATAACCAGATGGATTTAAAAGATAAGGTTGTCGTCATCACTGGCGGCGCGGGTGGTTTAGGCTTAGCAATGGCGCACAATTTTGCGCAGGCGGGCGCTAAGTTGGCGCTGATCGATGTTGATCAAGAAAAACTCGAGCGCGCCTGTGCTGATTTAGGCTCAGCCACCGAAGTCCAAGGTTATGCGTTAGATATTACCGACGAAGAAGATGTGGTCGCAGGTTTTGCTTACATATTGGAAGATTTCGGCAAAATCAACGTATTAGTGAATAACGCCGGCATCCTGCGCGATGGCATGTTAGTTAAAGCTAAAGACGGCAAAGTGACTGACCGTATGTCATTCGACCAATTCCAATCGGTGATCAATGTTAACCTTACTGGCACCTTCCTCTGTGGCCGTGAGGCGGCTGCTGCGATGATTGAATCGGGTCAAGCAGGAGTGATTGTCAACATTTCTAGCCTCGCCAAAGCGGGTAACGTAGGCCAATCTAACTACGCGGCCTCTAAAGCGGGTGTGGCGGCCATGTCTGTGGGCTGGGCAAAAGAGTTAGCCCGTTACAATATCCGTAGCGCAGCGGTAGCCCCTGGGGTGATTGCCACTGAAATGACTGCGGCGATGAAGCCAGAAGCGCTTGAGCGATTAGAGAAGCTTGTGCCCGTTGGCCGTTTAGGCCAAGCGGAGGAGATAGCCTCTACCGTACGCTTTATCATCGAAAACGATTATGTAAATGGTCGTGTCTTTGAAGTGGATGGCGGTATCCGTCTGTAATATGCTATCTTATTGATATTAAACAAAACCGAGCATTTGCTCGGTTTTTTATTGGGTAAAGATTTGTGTGTGGCGGATGATTTTAGCGCCGTGCAAGGGTGGATCGGAGTTGACATTTACTGGCTATCCTTCAACAATCGCACTCCACTTTTTTTACATAACTTTACAAATAGGGTTGACATTATAGTGATGGAGTTGATTATCTGAATGTCATGGCAGGATAAGGCCCTTTGGCTTGAAAAAATCACTAAGCGCATGATGCTGATAGTCGGTGTCTTGGGTGTGATAGTGATCTACGGCGGCTTCTTCTTTCTTCTTTTCACAGGTCGTTCGGTCGCGGTGATCCCGTGGTTTTTTCTGCTGTCACCTTGGATTTGTATTTATTTTGGTCTCACGCAAGTGCAGCAGGCCAATGTCATCAAGTGGTTTATCAGAAAAGTTAAAAAATAAGCCCAAAAGGGCAGTAGCATATTTCGGTTTGTTAAGTTGGCAAACTTGGGGAATACAATGGGGTTAGGACGCTATTTACCATATTTGCTGAGTGCAGTTTTGCTGCTGGGCGGGTGTGAGCGTACGGATACACAGGATTTACCCGCCAAGGAAAATGGTGATATTAAAGTTGCACCCTATGGCAGCTGGCAATCACCCTTGTCTGCGGCCTCGGTGTTTGAGCAGGCCGATGATATTGCCGAGTTGCAAAGCGTGGGCGCCGCAATTTATTTTGCCGAATCTAGCGGCAGCGCACAGGGCAAAGTTGGCATTAAACGCCTCGATGACCTTGGCAAAGTGACCGAGGTGGTTCCCCCTGATTTTAATGTCAGATCTACCGTGCATGAGTATGGCGGCGCAGCATTCTTAGGCATAGGCCAGAGCTTGTTTGCCACTAAATTGCAGGATCAGCTGTTTTATCGTTTCGCCCCGAATCAACCGCCATTGCCATTAACCCCCAATGGTACCCGCCATGCCGATTGCGTAGCGTACCCCAAGGGCTCGCGGATTATTTGTGTGCGTGAAGACCACCGTCAGGGCGACGAACCTAAAGCCAGCCTAGTGACCATCAATCTTAACTTTGCCGGTGAAGGCGATACCTTTGTCACTGGCCATGACTTTATTTCTTCCCCCACGATTTCCCCCGATAACACGCAATTGGCGTGGATCACTTGGGAACATCCCTATATGCCTTGGGATAACAGCGTGCTTTGGCTTGGGGATCTTGACCGTAAGGGCCAGTTAAAAAATATTCGTAAGGTGAATACGCCCAAGGATTCTTCGGTGACTCAACCCTTATTCGGCCCCGATGGCAACTTATATGTGGTGTCCGATCTCAGTAACTGGTGGAACATCTACCGCGTGACGCCACAACAAACCTTAGTGCCAGTGCTGAGTAAAAATGCCGAGTTTGCCGTAGCCGATTGGCGTTTAGGTAACCATAACTACGCCTTCGAAAATGCCTCGACCTTGATAGCCAGCTATGTCGAAGGCAATCAAGCGGCATTGCTGCGTATGCACTTAGATTCGGGATTAACCGAATCCCTTGCCGTTGATTTTGCTGAGATTACTCAGGTGGTGAAGGGCGAAGATGGGGTTTATTTTGTCGGCGCTAAGGCGACGCCAGAGAAGGGCATATATCGAGTTGTCGGCCGTGGTACTGAATTAGTCTATGCGCCTGCGCTGCCGAATCTTGACCCTAATTACGTGTCGCGGGCAAAAAATATCGCCTTCGCGACGGGTAAAAATCAGCAGGCCTATGGTTATTTTTATGGTCCGGTGAATCCCAATTACATTGCGCCCCACGACACCAGGCCGCCGCTTATTGTGATGTTACATGGCGGGCCGACGGCGCGCGCATCACTTGCCTATCGCAGTGAGATCCAATTCTGGACCAGCCGTGGCTTTGCCGTGTTAGATTTAAACTTCCGTGGCAGCAGTGGCTTTGGCCGCGCCTATCGCCAGAGCCTGTATGGCAAATGGGGAGAAAGCGATGTGGAAGATGCCGTCAATGCGGCCAAGTATTTAGTGGCTAAGGGCTGGGTCGATGCAAATAAACTTGCGATTCGCGGGATCAGCGCCGGCGGCTTAACCGTGATGTCTTCATTGGCGTTTTATGATGTGTTTCAAGCGGGGGTGAGCTACGAGGGCATCAGCGATTTTGAGCAGCTCGCCAAGGGCACACATAAGTTTGAGTCGGGCTATTTAGATCAGCTTATCGGCCCCTATCCCGAGAATAAGCAACGCTATCGTGAGTTATCGCCACTCAATCACTTAGATGGCTTGAACGAACCCTTGCTGATTTTCCAAGGCTTGAGAAACAAGATTGTACCGACGGCCCAGTCGCGGCAAATTTATGAGGCACTGAAAGCTAAAGGCGTGCCGACGGCTTACATCGACTATGGCGATGATTCCGACGAGGGGCGAACGCCTGAGCATAAAGCCGCTGGCTTAGAAACCGAGTTAGCCTTTTATGGCCAAGTATTTCACTTTACCCCTGCGGGTAAGTTGCCAGCCTTACAGTTGGATAATGTGGCCGCTCTAAAGCACTAACAAATGCACTAAACTAAAAGCACTCACGCCTTGGCGTTTAAGTCTTAGTGACAACCCATAAAAAAGCCTGCATCCAAGCAGGCTTTTTTATGGCTGGGTTAATGCAGATGATTAGGCATTTAGTGCTGGTGGTTAAGGCTATCAATAATCGCGCAGTGGGGCTGGTCGCCACCTTGGCACTCGCTGACCATTTGCTGTAACTGGCTACGAAGATTCTGCAATTTACCAATTTGCTCCTCGACATAGGCCAAATGGTTGCGGGTGAGTTGCTTCACCTCTTCGGCATTGCGGCTGTCGTTATTGCGAAGGCCAAGCAGGAGTTTGCAATCCTCGAGACTAAAACCTAAGTCGCGGCACTGGTGGACAAATTTCAGCGATTCTATATCCCGATGGCGATACACCCTGTATCCCGCCTCGTTACGCTCACCGCAGACAAGGCCGATATCGTGGTAATAACGTATGCTTTTGACGCTTAACCCTGTGTGCTTCGCGACTTCACCAATTTTCATACTGACCTCGGTTCTTATCTGTTCTTAAGACTCGTGCAGACAAGTGTGATACTTGCCACAAAAACACCCTTGACTCTCCCGTGATGGGAGACTTTATCTTAATCCTATAGCGGTTAAGTTCAAGTGAGGGATCTTCCATGTCGCAGATAAAACTCTATGTCGCCACCATGAATTGTGCAGGCTGTGTGGCCAAAATTGAAAAGGCCTTTGCGGCCGAGCCGAATGTGAGTGCCCGTATCAATCTCGCCGATAAGCAAGTGACTGTGGATGGCAAGATGAGCAGCGACGCGGCGCTGGCAGTGATGGATAAGGCGGGTTATCCCGCCCAGTTGATTGTGGACGCAAAGGCGGCCGCTGAGGAAAAACGGGTCGAAGATGCGGCGGAGTATCGCCTGCGGATGCGTCAGGCCATCGCCGCGCTCGCTGTTGGTATCCCTATGATGTTATGGGGATTACTGGGCGGCGAAATGATGATTAATAGCCCTAGCATGCAGCTTGGCTGGGGCATCATGGGCTTAGTTACCCTGGCACTTTTAGTCGGTACCGGGCGCCATTTCTATCAGGGAATGTGGCGTGCGCTTAAAGCCAAAACCACCAATATGGATACCTTAATCGTGTTAGGCACCAGTACGGCATGGCTCTATTCCATGCTGGTGGTGCTTATCCCGAGTGCGTTCCCAATGGACACTCGCCACGTGTACTTCGAGGCGAGCGTGATGATTTTAGGCTTGATTAACTTAGGTCACGCTCTCGAGCTGAAAGCTCGGGGCAAGACCAGCGAAGCGGTGCAGCGCTTACTCGGCCTGCAATCTTCTACCGCGATTCGTATTGGCGACAGTGGCGATGAAGAGGTGGAAATCGATAAGCTTAAATTGGGGGATAAACTCAGACTTCGCCCCGGCGACAGGGTCGCACTCGATGGCGTGGTGGAGTCCGGCCAGTCATTACTCGATGAGGCCATGCTGACGGGTGAACCGATTCCCGTACCTAAGCATGTTGGCGATAATCTCAGTGCGGGGACAGTCAATGGTAACGGCAGTTTAGTCTATCGGGTGACCGCTGGGCAGCAGGATACACGCCTTGCCAAAATCATCGCACTGGTGCAGGAGGCGCAAACCTCTAAGATGCCGATTGGTCGTCTGGCCGATAAAATTTCGGCGGTGTTTGTGCCAACGGTCGTGGTCATCGCCTTACTCGCGGCGGCGATTTGGTATTTTGTAGGGCCAGAACCCGCGCTCAGTCATGCGCTTGTGGTGCTCACTAGCGTGCTGATCATCGCCTGTCCCTGCGCCTTAGGCTTAGCGACGCCTATGTCTATCATGGTGTCCGTTGGCCGCGCCGCTCAAATGGGCGTCTTAGTTAAAAATGGTGAGGCACTGCAAAGCGCCAGCAAGGTCGATTGCGTGGTGCTGGATAAAACCGGCACAGTGACTCAGGGTAAACCCCAAGTAACTGATATCCATTGGATTGAAGGTAATGACCAAGCTCCTAATGACCAAGCACTCAGTGATGAAGACAAGCGCGCACTCCTTGGCGCTATCGCCAGTCTTGAGCAGCATTCGGAGCATCCGCTGGCCAGCGCAATTGTCAGCCATGTTAAGCAAGCCTCGATTCCATTGCCTGTGACCGAGATTTTTACCAATCATCAAGGTAAGGGCATCGAAGGGCGAGTCGATGGCGCCGACTTTTTAGTGGGCAATCAAGCCTTAATGGCGGCATTTAATGTGCAGTCAACTGAGGGCGTGACAGGCAGCAACTCAGGCTTTGCGGTAGAAGCCGCCGCGCAATTTGCCAAACAGGGCAAGACGGCGATTTATGTCGCCAAGGCGGGCAAGTTAGTGGCCACTATCGCGATTGCCGATCCGATCAAGGCCGATGCTAAAGACGCAATAAGCGCCATCCGTTCACAGGGGATTCGCGTGGTGCTGCTGACCGGAGATAATCCGCAAACGGCGCAGGCTGTAGCAGCTCAAGTGGGCATCGAAGAAGTGATTGCGGGCGTGTTACCCGAGCAAAAGCAGCAGCATATTAAAGCCTTACAACAGCAAGGCCATGTGGTTGCCATGGTGGGGGACGGTATCAACGATGCGCCAGCCCTGATGAGCGCCGATGTGGGTATTGCCATGGGATCGGGCACTGAGGTGGCGATCGAAAGCGCGGATATGACTCTGCTGTCCCAGCAGCTGATAGTGATTGCTAACTTATTGGCACTTTCCCGCGCGACCATTCGCAATATTAAACAGAACCTGTTTGGGGCCTTTATCTACAACAGTTTAGGTATTCCTGTGGCGGCGGGCGTCTTGTATCCGCTCACGGGTATGCTGTTAAGCCCTGTGATTGCCGGGGCTGCGATGGCACTGTCTTCCTTAACTGTGGTCACCAATGCGAACCGGTTAAGACAGCAACAGTTATAACGCTTGCGCTCGCATGAGCGATAACACTTTGCCTCGCAAATCTTAAGACAGTGAGTAAGCACTCCCAATCCAGCCCGCATTTTGCGGGCTGTATTGTTTGAACATAAATATCCGCCTCAGCCTAAATGCCTGCCCAAACTCAAGCACAAACCTTACATTCGACTCGCTAATCACTTTGCCGATTCATCCTGCTGTCATCCCATTCCATTAGCTTGAATCATCCGGTAAAAATGTTGCTGAAATAAGCCGTTAGCTTAGGTTAATACCAGCACTAAAATAAGCGTTATAGCCCGTTATTTTGCTTGACGATTCGCGGCTAAGTAGGCCTTTTTAGTTGATAATTTAGCCCAAACTGCTATAGTGCCTCGTTTATTTTTACCCCCTCAGGTTAGACAGCTTGGCTTTTGCAAATAGGGTTATACTTAGTTGCCTTGCCAGACGTCCGGCCAACCTAACTCGATTTGGAAGTTCATTTTGATCACTACAGCGAATATCACCATGCAGTTTGGCTCTAAGCCACTGTTTGAAAACATCTCAGTTAAATTCGGCGGCGGTAACCGTTACGGTCTTATCGGTGCGAACGGCTGCGGTAAATCAACCTTCATGAAGATCCTTTGCGGTGATCTAGAGCCGAGCAGCGGTAACGTATCCTTAGACGTCAACGAGCGTCTGGGTAAGTTAAGCCAGAACCAATTCGGTTATGAGGAATTCACCCTCATCGATACAGTGATCATGGGCCACCGTGAACTGTGGAAGGTGAAGCAAGAGCGTGACCGTATTTATTCTCTGCCAGAAATGAGCGAAGAAGACGGCATTGCCGTGGCAAACCTTGAGATGGAATTTGCCGAAATGGACGGTTACACCGCCGAATCTCGCGCCGGTGAGCTGTTGCTCGGTGTCGGTATTGGTATCGAAAGCCATTTCGGTCTGATGTCTGAAATCGCGCCAGGTTTAAAACTGCGGGTGTTATTGGCGCAGGCGCTGTTCTCTGACCCAGACGTACTGCTGCTCGACGAACCCACCAACAACTTGGACATCGACACCATCCGCTGGTTACAGGACGTACTGAACCAACGCGATAGCACCATGATCATCATTTCGCACGACCGTTACTTCTTAAACTCAGTCTGTACTCATATGGCAGACTTAGACTACGGTGAACTGCGCGTTTACCCTGGTAACTACGACGAATACATGCAAGCGGCCTCTCAGGCCCGTGAGCGTCTGCTGGCCGACAACGCCAAGAAGAAAGCGCAAATCTCTGAGCTGCAAACCTTCGTGGCGCGCTTCTCTGCAAACGCTTCTAAGGCAAAACAAGCAACTTCGCGCGCGCGTCAAATCGATAAGATCAAGCTGGAAGAAGTTAAAGCTTCTAGCCGCGTTAACCCATTCATTCGTTTCGATCAGGAAAAGAAACTGTTCCGTAACGCATTAGTGGTTGAAAACTTAGCCAAAGGTTACGACACGCCGCTGTTTAAAGACTTAAACCTTATCGTTGAAGTGGGTGAGCGTATCGCCATCCTCGGTGAGAACGGTGTGGGTAAAACGACCTTACTGCGTACCTTAATCCATGATATTCCTCAGGATGAAGGTCTGATCCAATGGTCTGAAAACAGCAACATCGGTTACTACGCGCAGGACCATGAGTCAGATTTCGAAAACGACATGACCCTGTTTGAGTGGATGAGCCAATGGCGTAAACCAGAGGACGACGACCAAGCGGTACGCGGTATTTTAGGCCGTATGCTGTTTAGCGCCGACGACATCAAAAAGTCAGTCAAAGTGCTGTCGGGTGGTGAAAAGGGTCGTATGTTATTTGGTAAGCTCATCATGCAAAAACCAAATATCCTGATGCTCGACGAACCAACCAACCACATGGATATGGAATCGATCGAATCATTAAACAACGCCCTAGAGAAATATGAAGGTACCTTACTGTTTGTGAGTCATGACCGCGCATTCGTATCGTCACTGGCCAACCGTATCCTTGAAATCACTCCGAACGGTGTGAATGACTTCAAGGGCACCTACGATGAGTTCCTTGCGAGCAAGGGCATCGAAGGCTAATCACTGGCTTTAATGATTAACTCGCCTTAAGTGTTTAGATAAAAACGCCGCTTATTAGCGGCGTTTTTGTTGCTGACTTTTAGCTTGAGTATTGGCCTTGAGTGTTTTCGCTTGGATGAGCGGTTATGGCTTAACTTCGGCTTTTTGCTCTACATAAATCAAGCTGTTGGTATCAAAGCCGCGGGCGCTTGCCATCTCGACAAATTGCTTCATCACCTCTGGGGATACGGTCGGGGTTCTTGCCAATAGCCATAAATAATCCGTATCCGGCCCAGAGATAAAGGCGTATTGGTAATCTTGCTGGTCGAGCCCAAAGACCACATAGGAGCCATAAAATGGCCCGAAGAAGGAGACCTTTAAGTAGGCTTCGCCATCGCCGTTGACAAAATAGGCCTTACCCTCGGCCTCTTTCCATTGCTGGGTATCGGCAGAATAACCCCGATTAATGACCTTCACCCCACCATCGGCTTTAAGGCTGTATTCGGCGGTGACTTGGGTTAATCCGCGCTCGAAGGAATGGTCTAGCCTCGCAATTTCATACCATTTGCCTAAGTAACGCTCTAGCTGAAAATCCTTAACTGGCTCGACATTGCGTGGCATGCCCAAACAACCCGATAACACTAATACACTGATAAGTAAGAGTAGTTTTTTCACTTAAGACTCCTGTTAAACCCGAGTGTCCATTATTAGTCATATGGTTAATTGTGCGTTTAACTGTACGCTTAAGTCGGGCAATCCTTCAAGGTTTTGCTGGCCGAGTGGCGCTGGCTTAAGTAACCCTGTGCCATACCCGCCAACATAATCAGCGCCACCCCCAGCATTTGCTGCGTTGTGAGCGACTCATCAAATAACCACCAAGCGAGTGCGACCACCACTACTGGTTCGACGTAGGAGAGGGTGCCATAGGTGACCGAAGGCAGCTGCGCGAGGGCTTTTACCGCAAACAGAATGGCTAAAAATCCCGGAAAGAAGCCAATCGCCAACAGCCAAGCAAATTGATTCAGATTCGGCACTAAGGGCGTCGTTAACACTAAAGGCAGTAAGCAGAGGGCGCCAACACTGAGCTGGACTAAGGTGCTTTGATAGGGCGAAGCGGCGCTCGGTTTACGGTTGATTAAGATAAAGCCGCAATAGGTCAGCAATGCGAGCAGGGCATAAAAATATCCCATGATTTCATTGTCGTAGAGTGACTGACTCGAGGTTACGGGCAGCATCAGCATAAAGCCTAACAAGGCGAGCACCACACTTGCGATGCTGGATCGCTTAAGCCTCTCGTGAAACACAAAATGGGCAAAGAGTGACGCCAGCACAGGGGCGAGATAGATAATCATGATCACCGTTGCCATTTGGGTATATTCAATGGCTTCGATATAAAAAGCCATAAATCCCGCCAACATAGCGCCATTTATCAAGGTGCGCTTGCTTGGTTTGTGGCGAATTTGCCGTCCCTTACCCGTTAACAACATATAGGCCATTAAAAACAGCGCGCCGAGTAGCAGGCGGTAAAAGGTAATATGTTCTGCGGGCAGGGCGGCAAAACGGGCGAATACGCCAATGGTGCCCATTAGGCTCGCGGCCAGCAGGGCAAGCACTATGGCCAGTGCGGGTGGCGGTGTCATGTATCACCTTTAATGCAAATAATTCAACGACGAAGGGAGCTGAGTTTGCCTTAAAAATGCCGCCTAGGCGAGTGCTATTGCGAACGCTGTGTTGGCGCGGTGTGATAAAGATGTAGACCGCCCGACACAAGCCGAGATTGATGGTTTGACTGCGCTAGCAAGTCATCAATCCTCAGCTACACAATCGACTTACGCGAGCGAAAATGATTTAAGGGGTCTTGGCAATAACTGGCCTTAACCTGCTGCAACATTTGGTAATTTTGCCCAAAGTAGCGTGCAGTCGGAATGGTATTGTCCTTAAAGCTGATAAAGGCGCCAGCGCTATTGGCAATGCTGGCATCGCGGCAGGTGTCTATCCAGTCGAGCGCCTTATTCACTCGGGGATACACTGAGTTCATCTGCATTAAGGCTTGCTCTTGGAGTTCGCTATTCCACCATGCTTGATACTGAATAATGTAGGCCTGCTCCTTGTAGGGGAAGGCGCTCTGGCTTTTTTGTACCTCACCAAGCGTGCGATAAAAATCACCGGCAATTGCGCTTAGGGTGACATAGGTAAACAAGCCTAATTGCCGATTGCCCTCAATCAGTTGGGGTGAGGTGAGGCTGTCGATAAGTGCAATATGCCCCTGTTTTAGTCCCTGTGCATGGGCCAAGCGTGATGTCACTCTATGGGGCGCGGGTCTGAGTAGATCCTGTGAGTGTTGGCGCTGATTTTTATAGAGTTGTATGTCCTTATCATTAAGCAGTTCAGCCAATCTATGGTTTAAGACGGGTTGTAAATCCTGAATCGTTTCGCGGTTCCAGCTCTCCATCAATTCATCGCCGTAGGATTGGGTTAAGCCGCCCATGGCCGCCATTTGTACCCGGTTAGGCTTTAAACCGACTTCACTAAACTGGGCCTTAATAAAGTGCGCAAGGCTTGCGGGATTGCCCTCCCAATAGCCGTACATAATGCAGTTATGTTTAGCCTCTTGGGGCGCCTGCACCACAGTGTTTAATGGCGGTTTTACCCCTTGCAACAGGGCGGGTTTGGCTTGAATTTTAAGGTTAGTTCCGAGCAAACAAGGCAGATTATCGGCCAGAATAATCTGCTCCCAACGTTCTAATAATCTTAAGGTTGGGGTGGTTTCTCGTAGCTGTTGGCTGTCCTTCTGATACGGGTTCCACTCCAGCTCAAATTTCAGCAGGCTTGGGGGTAGGGCAAAGGTCTGCACAAAAAAACGGGTCACAATACCGTAGCTTAGGCCACCGCCGCCCTTGAGCGCCCAAAGGAGTTCGGGCTTATTGGCCGCCGAGACCACTTGGGTTTCACCTATGCCCAACACGATTTCCGCCTGCACTAAGCTTTCGCAGCACATGCCGTATTTGCGGCACCAAGGTCCCCAACCGCCGCCCATAATAAAACCGGCTAAGGCATGGGAGGCGCTGGTGCTGTGGGGCAGCATTAAGCCCTTTTGCGCCAGATAACTGGTTAAGGCCTGCATGGTACAACCTGGCCCAATGGCGACAATGCCACTGATGGGATCGAGCTCTATGCTGTTCATCGAGGATAAGTCGATCACTATGCTATTGGTCTCGCCACTTTCCCCTTCGTGATCATGGCCGCTAGAGCGCACGCTAATGGCAAGGTGATAATCGACCGCCGTCTTGTAGACCAACTTTACCTCTTGGCTGCTGCGGCATTTGATGATGGCAAGAGGCTTTTTTTGCAAGCGGCGATTAAACAGTTGGCAGGCTTTTTCGTAGGCCAACATCTGTTGTCCCGTGCTCACCCAAAAATCCTGCTCAGCATAATACTGGCCATCGGTAATGATATGGTCGCTGGCAATATGGCTGCGCACTTCGTTAATAAAGCGCATAAAATGCTTAGCTTGTCGGGTGACCACATTTTCACTGATGCGGATCTCGGCCGTTAATCGGCTCGAGGTCGACTGGCTGATAAAACAATCAAATTCCAGTTCATTGCTCAGTTGTAAATCAATGTGTGAGCGATGGGGCGTGAGGGATTTTAAAATATCGAAGCTCAGTTTGATATCGACACTCTCTTTAGCTTGATAATTCGCCTTATAAATAAAATGTGGCCAGTTATCACTGCTGGATTCAATCATATACGCGCAGCGTTCATGGGCAGGAATAATACTGGGTAGCTGCTTATTAAAGTGGTTGCTGTTTAAGTTCTGCTTATTAAAACTATATTCGGTGTCATTAAAAATAATGAGCATGACTTCCTGCCTTGCCAATTGAGTTGGCATTAAGTGGAGTTCGTGCTTTGTATGTTTTTTAGGATAAATATATAAATTACTGTCAATCAGCGCCGCTTGTTGGTGTGGATGTAAATAACAATCTAAAATTTCGGCTTCGGTTAAACAGGTTTCAATCAAGTTAATATTAACTATCTCACCATCAAAAGCATTCATGGTTTGCGTGGAAAATTTTAATTTAGCCTCATCCGTTAAGGGGATTGAATGCTGCTGTAAATGGATTTCATCGCCGTCGATAAAACAGCTTAATTCATGGTATTGGTAGGTAATGGATAATAAATGCCAATAACCATCATTTAAGCCGCCTAAGGTGGATATAGTGTCAATCTGTAATAACTGGCTATTAACTCGAATCTCAATATGGCCAAGTGGCGTAACTTGTACGATAAAGCTGGGATAATTAGCTTGGTCGCAATATTGAAATACAGTCCCGCCCTGCAGGGTTTTCACCCACGCCTGAAAGGTAAATACATCGAGCGTGTGACTGAGGGGCAATGGCGTTAAGGAAAGTGAATTCATCGAGGCGGTTGTCTCTTGGCTCTGTGCTTGAGCCACAGTGTTGATTAACGTATCCGAAGCGCTATGGGGTGTTTTCGGCGTTTTCATCGGCAACATCCTTGTTTAATTTCATTCCCTGACAATTGCTTAAGCTGCAATCGTGGCGACCTACAGTGAGGCGTTTATCCGGTCACGACCGTCGGCCTTGGCGCGGTAAAGCGCGGTATCAGCGGCGCACACCATGGCGAGTGAGGTACGGAACTGGCCATTGACTTCACTGGCAATCCCTTGGCTGGCGCTTACCGAGACATAATCCCTGAGCCCTTGGTCAGTAAAACGAATGTTATTAATCTCTTGCTGAATTTTTTGCGCTATGGTCAGCGCCATTTTTGCATTGTGATTAGGCAGGATCAGCGCAAACTCTTCGCCGCCGTAACGGGCCGCAAGGCCGATGTCGATAGGCACAATAGTGGCGATCACTTTGGCAATTTTTCTAAGGCATTCATCACCTTGGATATGACCGAACTGATCATTAAACACCTTAAAATAATCCACATCGATAATGACTACGCTGATAGGACGCAGTTTGGCGGTGCATTCTTCCCAGTGCTGTTGCAGCATTTCATCAAAATAGCGACGGTTCGCCAGTTGGGTGAGGGAGTCGGTGGCGGCCAACTTGCGCAGCTTTTGGTTTTCCGCCTTATGCTGAGTTAAATCGTGCATCACCATCACAAACACAGGTTCATGGCTGGGAATATAAGAGATAGACAACTCCACATCTTTGGCCTTGCCAGAGGCGCAAATCAGCGTGGTTTCCTGTGCTGGGTGCTGCACGGGGTGACCACAGTTGGTGCCTAATTGCACATCGTGGCTCAGAAGATTGTCATAGCGTGCTTGATGATGTTCGGTCAAAAAATTGCGCCAGTCTTGGCCCTTTAAAGTCGCCTGCGGGCAATCGAGCAACTCGGCACTGCGCTGATTGCACGAACGGATAAAGCCATTGGCATTCACTAAGATCACGGCTTCGGTTAAATGTTGAATAAAGAGCTCAATGGTCTCGAGGGAAGAATGCTCGAAAAAGTTCAGCGGTAGCTCGGCACTCTTTGCAGGTTGAGTTGCGGGCAATGCAGCATCATCGACAATGGATAAGGCGGGTTGTTGGCGAGCCAGTTTCGGTGAGTTTGTCATTGTTATCTTTCTCCGTGAACTTTAATCATCTGCGCTAGGCGCTTTTCTGAGGATGACTTTATTCTGGCGGAAGAAAAGATACCTTCTGCTTATCTTCTGGTTTAACTCATTGTTTATAAATGAATAAAAAATTAGCTTCCGAATGATTTAAGGCAATCTTCACGTCGATTCGACGCGATTTATGTCGTATAAAGGCGAAATAATCCACAAACTTGCAGGTTAAAAGGGGGGAAGAATTGACACTCAGGTGTTTGGCTGTGGCAAGCAGAGGGGGACTGGAAGGGGAAAAGGGGACTGCTAGGCAGTCCCTTCCAACCAAGATTAGTTTTGTGGGCGGTTGGTAATTTCAGGATCAGGACTTAATACCAATAGAGTATTGGTAGTATTGCTCAATACAAATTGGAACTTAGTGTTGCCTGGGGTTTTATCTAGGTCGACAAGTTGCACCAACATACCATCGCTGCTGATGGTGACTGCATCAACAATTTCATCAAACGGGGTCACAAAACCCACACCGACAAATTTTAGCCCTTTACCTGTTTGGTCATTAAGTAGGTAAGTTACAGTACCCGCTTGAGTAATGGTGACATCACCTGGGCACTGTTCACCGCTAGCATCGGTATAGATAAATACAGGTTCACCATTTTCTAATGTAACATTGACTTTAATAAATTGAGCAAGACCTTGTGGTACGAACATGTTTACTTCCTTTTCATTGTGTTGTTATAGAATAGCGTTATTGTAAATGTATACAATTAATAGAACGTTCAAATAAGAGTTTATACTTTGGTTCTCTACTTAATTCCATTAGTTTTTTTATACGTTCATTTGCTTTACGGCAAAAAGAATTATTTATTTCAAGAGAGTATTCATTGCTCTCGGAAATTAGTAACTCACTTTCTGCTAAGTTGAGTTCGAAAGTCATATTTTGTGAAAAATCTTTTGATAAAGTTAGATACGATTCGTATGCTTTTTCTGCATAGATCTTAGCATCTTTATAGTTCCCTGAATTCATCAGTAAATAGGATGATGATAAGTAAAAACTAGCCCATATTTCAGATTTTTTTTGAATTTTACTAAGACTCGTATCAGCAAGCATAGAAGCTTCTAGTACGCTGATTTTGTTCTCTGGGGTTTTCTCTGTTGTAGAGTTACTTAATCTGATTACTTGGAAAATAGAGTAATATCTCAATGTTTTCCATATGTCATTTTGGGGATCTTGCCTTAGTATTTCTTCAACAGTTGATAGGTTTAACTTGGCTTGATTGAGTGCTTCATCTTTATGTTCAGTATAACTAAGCAAATCAGCGAGAGTTTGGTAGCTTCCGCTTAGTTTTTCTAGCAAGTAAGGACTTTTTATATGATTACCTAGTTCTAACTCTTTTTGCAGTTCTTTATGGATTGATATTGCTGTGCTTATATCACCCAAAGACACTGCCGCACTCGCTAACCAAGAACGTGCATTGGCCACATCGGCAATCAGTTGGCTATCCTCTGGCGCTTTTGCCAAGGCGAGCAATTTAAGTCTTAGCGACTCATCAAAATCTTGCTGTGCCTTGGCAAACTCCTGTTGTTTCATCGACACTGAGCCTAAGGTGTTATGGGCATAGGATAGCTCCATCAACGCATCTTTATCCTCGGGCGCTAGGGCATACATGGTTTGGCTATAGGCTAAGTATTGCTCGAAGAACGGGCGCGATGCCGCCCAATCACTTACATCATATTTAAGCTGACCCAACCAAAAGGCATTGGCGCCTAAGGTTTTTAGCAGGGCTAAGTTGTCTGGCTGCAATTCGAGCAGCGGCAGCATTTTTTCCTGCGCGGCGAGTAGGGCGCTGCGGGCTTCATCGATTTTATTGCGTGAATAGGCCACTTCGCCCATGGCCTCTAAGGTTTGCCCATGCTGGAAGCGGGCGTCGAAGCTTAAGTACTTCTCATCGTCTTGGCTGGAGAAATCCGTGAAATATTCCAATGCCTTATTGCTGATCCCGTCGAGTAAGTCCATCCGGCCGATGCCGCGCATCTTATCGGCGAAGTCACCCACCATAAACCCGAGCAGATCTTCGGCGGCGAGGCGTTTTTGCTGGGCCAGCTTTTCGGCTTCGATACTGCGAACGCTCATAGTGACTGAGGTTAAGGTGAGTACGCACAGCAGGGCGACTGTGATGCGCCTCGTCCAGCGCAGCATAGTGGCACGTTTACTGGAGGCGGCAATAAAGTCGGTTTCCCGCTCGTCTAAGTCAAACAAGGGGTTTTGCCTAAGGCTTTGGGCTTCTTTTAAGGGTTTACCCTCGGCCAATAAGTAGGCGCTGTGTTTAGCCTCGCTGAGCCAGCGCTGGGATAAATGCTGTAGCCGGCTCTTAATGCTAAGGCTGTCGTTATGTTCGCTGATCCACGCCGTCGCCCTTGGCCAGCGACGCAGCAGGGCTTCGTGGGCGATGCTAAAACAGGGTTCACCATTTTGCAGATGGGACACAAATAAGCGGCTATCGACCATGGCTTGCACTAGGGCGGTTTCGGCCGCGCTTTGCAACTGCGACCAGCGGGCGGTGCGGCTGGTGATGGATTTTTCATCCTCACGCAGGGTGACTAACAGGGACAAAATCCGCGGCAGACTGGCTTTTTCGGCCTCGGTTAAATGGGAGATGGCCTGCTCGGCATTTTTACCGATAGCGCCTTCGATGCCGCCCAAGGTGCGATACACAGAGACTAATAGCTTGTCATCGTCGCTGCGTTGTAAATACAGCGCCTGCAAGGTGTATTGCAACATAGGCAGCGCATCAGGGTTGCTGGCGGCATCGCTACAGAGCATTTCATCGAGCGGCATGGCGGTGTCGCTATCGATTTCCCAAGTTAAATTGGCGGCAACGGCTGGCAGGCGGATCATCTGCAGCAGCTCGGTGCGAGTGGGCGGTGCTAAGTCGAAATGGGCGCCGCGCGCTTTGCCCGCCATCAGGCTGGGGTAATTGACCAGCAACGGATAAAAGTCATTGCGACAGGCACTTAAAATCAACACCGCATGGGAAGTGGCAAGGCGCTCTAATAGCTCGATAAAGGCGCTGCGCTCGGCATCGCTAAACAGCGGCGATGATAATAGCACTTCTAATCGGTCGATAAATAAGGCAAAGCGTGGCGTAGCATAGGTCTGATTTTTAAGACTTTGTTTGCATATATCGACAATGCTCTGTGGATCTTGCTCAAGCTTGGTGGCAAGCGTATCGGCGCTCATTCCCTCAAAGACTGGGGTGTCGTTTAGCTCCCAGTCGAGCATGGCGCTGGCCAGATCGGTGAGCAGTTGTCCCTTGTTGACATCGGCAAAATCGAGGCTGCTATAGGCCACAACGCCGACGCCATTAAAGCCATTGGCGGCCATGAGGTTAGGCAATACACCAGCATTAATTAAGGAGGATTTACCGCTACCACTGGGGCCTAAAATTAAGCAGAAGGCGCGGCCAAACTGGATTTGTTGGCTAATGCGATTCAGCAGCGTGCTAATTTGTTCGCTGCGGCCGAAGAACACGTCGGCATAGTTGGCGCTGTAGGCTTGCAGGCCCGGAAACGGCGAGCCACCTTGCCAAGTCTGTGGCGTGGCGCTGGCCTCGTGGCCGACGGGAAAGCGCACCTCGGCTAAGGTGCGATAGCCACGTTTGCGAATGGTCTCAATGTAACGGGATTCGGTGGCGCTATCGCCAAGTGCGCGACGTAACTGGTTGATAATTTTGTGCAGTGGATTATCGCCTGTGTCGACTCCCGGCCAGCAATGGCTAACAATTTCGTCGCTGCTGACCACTTCACCGGCGTTTTGGCAGAGAAATAACAACACATCCATCGCCTTAGGCTCAAGCTGTTTAACTTGTTTACCCAGAAGCAGGCTGTTGGCGCTGGGATTAACTTGCCATTCACCCAAAAAAAATGTGCTGTCACTCATAGGATTTCCATTGCTTGAGCATCGACTCAGGCGGGAAATAGGGAGCCGCGAGTCGCTGTTATTTTTATTGTTAGCGCGTTTTGTACATTGAGTGTCATCATTTCGCATGACGTCAAAACATTGACATTATGCCTAGACCCTTTGTTATTTAAAAGGAATAACCCTAGGTAATCAATGTAAATTTTATATCGTCATTGTGACGATATTGCGTAGCTTGGCACTCTGTTTATCACAGAATTGTGAGTTTGAGCTATAGCGCGGCAACCTTTGTTATTAAGTTTTTGGGCTTGTGGCTGGTTCGCGACAGTGCTCAAAAAAAAGAGTGCCCAAGGTGGGCACTCAAAGCGGTTGCGAAGGGAGAAATGGGAAGGGTTGGGTGTGACGTTAGTGGATAAGCATTAGTAGTTAGCGAGTAAGCACCAGTGCATTGGCCTGAAAACTTAACCGCGCCATTTGCCCTTGGTCTTGCAGCTCTAGCTCGTTGAGTTCAAAGGGCGGTTGCAGGCCCGATGCTTGGATGAGCGTTGGGTCAAACATCAGCTTGAGTTTGGGGGATTCGGGCGTTAACCAAGTCGCCGCTTGAGTGCGCATAATCGCGACCTTTTCGCCCTCGGCATTGGTGCCCGTTAGCACGCCACTCAACCCAAAGCGTCCCGCTTCGGCGATATCGAGCTCAAAGTTGGCTTGATTCGGCACGCCTTTATCCCAAACGGTTAGCACTTCGGGTTTGATGCTGGCCGAGTTCACATAGGACTTAAACGCGGTTTTCACCGTGCGCTGTACTGGGCGGCCATCGACCAGAGTCTGGACTGTGACTTCGATTTCACTCAGCCCCGCATTGCTGCTGGCAAGCGGTAAGTCGGCGGGCACTAAAGCCTGCCATTCATCCCCCTGTTTCACCATGGCCAGCGCTTGCTCTGTGCCATCGGCTTGCTTGAGTTTGGCCTGAGGCGCAAATTGATTATCGCTTTGGCTTAAGGCGAGTTTTACCCCAACCGTTTGGGCATCGGCCGCAATCGCGCTCGGCGCCTTGATACTCAGTTGATAGGGCGAGCCTTTTTCCTTCACGTTGACCAGATAGTTGGCCTTAGCGACTAAGGGCTGGCTGACTTGCAGGCGATATTCTCCGGCCGTGGCCTTTTCAGACATTTGCAGGGCGCTGGAGTCATCGGCTAAGCCTACGCTCGCTAAGGCGTCGGCGCTCACCAGCGATTTAACTAAAGATTCCGTTGCTTGTGGGCTGGCGTTTTTCCCCTGCGGCGTTTGGCCTATCCGCTGAATTTGCACCCGCTCGGGGGCAACGGCATCGGCATGCATTAAGGCGCCTGTGCTGACATCGCCGCGTGGCGCAATCCGCACTAAGCTGCCCGCTTGGCTCAAATTGAGCTGCACACCAGCATTTAGCTCGGCGCCGGTGACATTGAGCCAATACTCATCACTCTGGCTTGCCTGCTCAAGCACGGGCTGACTGGCTTGGTATTCGCCGTAGAACGGGGTGATAAAGCTGACGTAATCGGTACTGGTATTAATCGGCGCGAGGGTTGGCGAGGCGATATTGGTATCGACAAGATCGCTCTGCGTCGGCGCGGCTAAGGTTAAGCCCTTGGCATACATTGGGCTGGCTTCTTTTTGTGGCTCTGGCGCGGGCGCCTCATCCTGACAGGCACCGAGCAGGCCACCTAAGATAACGAGGCTGACCATTTTGCTTAAGGTGCGGAGTGTAAAAGGTTGCATGTTAGGCTCCTTAAATATGGTTGCGGATCAGCGTGTCTAAGTTAAAGCAGGCACGGCGACTCTGCTGATGGCTTAACGGTTCTTGGCCTCGGGTCTTTTGTTTATCGGTAAACCAGACTGTGCCTGCGGCTTTTTGCGAGCTGCAATTTAAGAAGCCGTCGGAGCAGCTATCGAGCCAGTTTTGGGTGGTTTCGAGGGCGACCTGATATTGATAGCCAGCGCAGTAGCTGTCGCTGTCCCAAATGGCGGAATCCACATCCGAGCCGACAACCACCTCGAAGGGTTTACCTAAACTCGGCCGACCCGAGGTGCCATAGAGCCAAGTGTTGTTGTAGTTTGCCATCCAGCCGACTTGCTGTTGTTTGACCGCATTGCTGCCATAACCTAAGAGCCAACCTAGGCTGGTTTCGAACACATTGCCTTGATTGACCGCATCGGCCAGCGGCGTGCCGCCACTCGAGGGGGCGAGGGCGATGACTCTGGAAGTGGCTTTGATCACCGCAGGATAACGGCTGTCCCAGGTGGGGTTGGATAAAATCCAGCGCACCACATTGCCGCCATTGGAGTGGGTGAGCAGGATTAAATCATCAATATTCTTCGCTTGAATAAAGCTATTGAGCTGAGTGGCAAGGCAGCCAGCGGCCGTTTCTTCCCACATATATTGGTCGAAGTCACAGTTGATGACAGTGTAATTATTGGGAACGGGGATCCCTTGGCGCACCGAGTTAACAAACTCCGATGTCCAATAGTCGGCTAACGCATTGGTTTGGTGCCCCGTTCCGTGGACAAAGGCGATACCCGTTGCAGCAAATACCGCGGGGCTGACAGCTAACAGACCCAAGAGCATTAAGGTGTTTTTTATCTTCATGGGTGTTTCTCATCTCTTAGTGATTGAGCACGGCCTTGCAGTCCATTGCTAACGGCCATTGAGTGTCGGGTGAATGGCGTTAAGTCGCAGCGTTCGGCATGGCAAGCGTTTGTCAGGTTTTAATCAATACGGCGAAACCTTGGGAATGGAAGCCTAAAACACATCATTACTAGGCTTTAGCATCGGGGGTTAAACTGGCCCGACGTCCACTCTGGGTTATTAACCTAGTCGCAACATTTTCTGCTGGCAAGCAAAAATTCACCATACAATTTAATGACATAGCGACAATCTTTTGACTGTGTTTTAATAGGGTGGATGGACACGCTAATTACTTGATCAGTAAACGCTAATAAAACGCATGGCGTGTTAAGCTGTTTAAATTTGCCTAAAGCTGTGGGAAATTATTTTTATTAACACTGATAGGCTAATCAGTTTATTGTTCTGTATATCAAGATGTTTACACTTTCAGGAGGCACTTTTGGCTATTACACAACAGGAAATGAGCCGCTGTTTAACCGAGCTGAATTGTCGCAGCAATTTTTCGGTGAAGAGCATTACCGAATACATGTTGCCGGAAACCAAGGAAGCATTTTATCTGCATATGGAGGGCAAAACCGCGCAGCTGATTATTCGCCCAGCCTTTGAGGTGTTTTCAAGCGAACTAGCCACCTTAGCGGGCGTACATGCCAAGTATGACTATTACCACAATGCGGAAATGACGCGATTCCCCAAGAGGTTACATAAGAGCCTTAACGAAACCCACTACGGATTGGCGTTCAGTTTCGATACCCTTGAAGCTGTGCAGCAATTTATCGCACGTTTAAGCGCCATCGTTAAAGGGGCGTAAGCTGTAGCCTAAAATCTCAGCCTTGAACCCTGAGCCTTAAGCTCAACTCCTGCGTTTAAGCCGTTAAGTGAGAGGTAAAAGTGGCTTAAGCGGCTGAAAGCTCTACCTTAAGCCTTTTAGGTTAAATTCCTCAATTTGAATCAAAATGAGGAATTTAACTGCTGCCTTTTCCAGCAGCTTTTCAGTATATTCATCAATAGATGAATTCTGCTGGAGCTGGTTATGTCGCTTATTCCCAGCCGCCCCCGTGGGGTGGTGCCATTTGCTACTCATGCCGACACCTCCCAGGCGGCAGGCCGCCCTAAGGGCAACTCAGATGCACGCCAACGGCTGATCACCGCCGCCGTCAGCCTCTTTAGTGAACGCAGTTATCCCACAGTGTCGACCCGTGAAATTGCCCGAGTGGCCGAGGTGGATGCGGCGCTTATCCGTTATTACTTTGGTTCTAAGGCAGGGCTGTTTGAGCTGATGGTGCGCGAAACCCTCGAGCCTGTGATTACCCGTTTACGAGAAGTGTCCACGGCGCAAGCGCCTAATAATGTGGGCGATTTAATGCAAACCTATTATCGGGTGATGGCGCCCAACCCCGGATTACCGCGATTGATTGTCCGTGTGCTGCAGGAGAGCGATGGCACTGAAGCCTATCGGATCATGCTGTCTGTGTTTGAGCAAATGCTGTCCCTCTCGCGCCAATGGCTCGAAGCCTCATTTGTTAGCGCTGGCATTCTCAAGGAGGGGCTAGATCCGAATTTTGTGCGCCTCAGTTTTGTCAGTTTGATGGTGTTTCCGCTGATCGCGCCTCCGGTATTGATGCGTCAGTTTGGCCTATTTAGTACCAGTGGCACGGATTTACAACGGTTAGCGCTACACAATATGCAGGTATTTACGCAGGGGGTGATGCGTGAACCTAGGAGTGAATTATGATTTTAACCAATAGGTTAACAGTTAGGTCGGTTAAGGCGCGGCAACCTTCTCCCCGAGGATGGGGCAAGCTGGTGGCGAGTTTATTGGGCGCGGCGTTGTTGCTGCAATTGACGGCCTGCGGCGATGAATCGCCCCGCGTGCTGGGCACTGTCGAACGCGACAGGTTAACCCTCACCGCGCCCGTGGGGGAGCTGATCAAGCGGATTAATGTAGTTGAAGGCCAGCAAGTGCAGGCGGGGGAAGTGTTACTCGAGCTGGATAGTACAGCCGCTCAGGCGCGCTTTGGCCAGCGTCAGGCCGAGCTTAAACAGGCGCAGGCCAAACTAGAGGAAGCCGTGACGGGGGCTCGCTCGGAAGACATAGATAAAGCCCGCGCCGTCCTCGATGGCGCCAATGCCAGCGTGAAAGAGGCGCGGCAGAATTTTGAGCGTACGCAACAGTTATTTAAGACTAAGGTGCTCAGTCAAGCGGACTTAGATGCGGCGCGCGCGGCGCGTGATACCAGCCTTGCCAAGCAGGCCGAAGCCGAGCAGAGCCTTAGACTGCTGCAAAACGGCACCCGCAGCGAGCAACTCGAACAAGCCAGAGCCGCAGTCGAGGCGGCCATGGCTGGCGTGGCGCAGGAGCAAAAAGCCCTCAAGGATTTAAGCCTAGTGGCGGCAAGACCCGCAGTGGTGGATACCTTACCTTGGCGGGTGGGGGACAGGGTGGCCGCAGGTAGTCAACTCATTGGTTTATTGGCAATTGAACATCCCTATGTGCGGGTGTATCTGCCTGCAACTTGGCTCGATAGGGTTAAGGCGGGGAGCCAAGTGAAGATCCTTGTCGATGGTCGCACCCAGCCTATTGCAGGCACTGTGCGTAATATTCGCAGTCAACCGGCTTACACTCCTTTTTATGCGTTAAATGAGCGTGATAGGGCACGACTGATGTATCTCACCGATATCGATATTGCGCCAGAGGGAGAGGATTTACCCACGGGAATGGCCCTTGAGGTACTGCTGCCATGAGTGCTCAACAGGCTTCAGCAGGGATATCCGTCGCTGGGACATCAGCGGCAGAAACATCAAACGTGGCTTCTGAGTTTGCTATCGAAACCCGCGGCATGACCCGCGCCTTTGGCGGCATCAATGCGGTCGAAGATCTCGATTTAGCTATCCCTAAGGGCACGATTTATGGATTTTTAGGCCCCAATGGTTGCGGTAAATCGACCTCCATTCGGATGTTGACTGGGCTGCTGAGTCCGACCTCGGGGGATATTCGGGTGCTGGGCGAAACCTTGCCCGGCGCCGAGGAAAAACTGCGCCGCCGCATTGGCTATATGACGCAAAAATTCTCCCTCTACGACAATTTGTCGGTGCGGGAAAACCTTGAGTTTGTGGCACAAATTTATGGGCTGAATCGTCGCCAAACCAAGGCGCGTTTGGCCGAGTTATTAAGCCTTTACGATTTGGCGGGGCGCGAGAAGCAAATGGCGGGCTCCATGAGTGGTGGGCAAAAACAGCGTCTAGCCTTGGCCGCCGCGACCTTACATCACCCCGAACTGTTATTTCTCGATGAGCCGACGTCGGCGGTGGACCCTGAAAATCGCCGCGAGTTTTGGGAACGGCTGTTTGACCTCTGTGCCCAAGGCACCACGATTTTAGTCTCGACCCACTATATGGATGAGGCCGAGCGTTGCCATGGTTTAGCGATTTTAGAGCGCGGGATAAAACGCGCCGACGGCTCGCCGCAACAACTTATGGCGGCCATGGGCGCGCGGGTCATTGAAGTGTCGGGGGAGGATTTACGCAAGCTTAAACAGTCGCTTATCAGCGACGCCAACGTGTTATCTGCGGCGCAGATTGGCAGTCGTTTACGGGTATTGGTGCAAAGTTCGATTGCAGATCCGCTGGCTTGGTTAAGTCCAAGGGTTGCGGGGCGGGCGCTGACCGAGGTGCGTCCAAGCCTTGAGGATGTGTTTGTGACTTGCACGGGGGGACGTGCCCAGCTAACGCCGCCAAACGGCAGTCAGGCCACGACAGTGGAGGCTCAAGATGTTACGTAGAATTTGGGCCGTAGTCGTCAAAGAACTCAGGCAGCTATCGCGGGATCGCATGACCTTCGGCATGATAGTAATGATTCCTTTAGTGCAGCTGATGCTGTTTGGCTATGCCATCAATACCGATGCGCGCCATTTGCCCGCAGGTTTAGTGAATTTAAGCGACTCCGCCTATAGCCGCGCCTTGGTCAAAGCGGTGGAAGCAACTCAAGTCGTTGATTTTAAGCATCGCTATCTGAGCGCCGCCGAGGCGGATGCGGCCATCACTCGGGGCGAAGTAAAAGCCGTGCTGTATTTAGGCGCCGATCTCGACGAGCGTTTAGTGCGACATCCCGCCTTTGCAGGGCAGGCCTATTTTGCCGAGCCCGTGGGTCAATGGTTGGTGGATGGCTCGGATACTGTGGTCGCTTCTACCATTCGCAGTTTAAGGCAAATGCCACTGGATGAAATTGCGGGCAGGGCGGTTAAATCGAATCCCCCCAGTTTTGAGGTGGTGCAGTACTTTAACCCTGAGCAGCGTTCTGTGGTGAATATCGTCCCCGGCCTCTTAGGGGTCATTTTGACTATGACCATGGTGATGTTTACCTCGGCCGCAATTGTGCGCGAGCGAGAGCAGGGCAATATGGAGTTTTTAATCACCACGCCGGTGAGGCCGCTCGAGCTAATGCTTGGGAAAATCACCCCTTATGTATTAGTGGGCTTTGTGCAACTGGCGATTATTCTTACCGCTGGGCATTTACTGTTTGCAGTGCCGATCCGCGGCGGTTTGGATTCGATTGCGCTGGCGGCCATGTTGTTTATCTGCGCCAGTTTGACCTTAGGCCTAGTGATTTCGACCATAGCGAAAACCCAGTTACAGTCGATGCAGATGACGGTGTTTATCCTGCTGCCGTCGATTCTGTTGTCGGGTTTTATGTTCCCCTACGAGGCCATGCCCGTGGCGGCGCAGTGGATTGCCGAGGCGTTACCCGCGACGCACTTTATGCGCATGTCCCGCGCGATTGTGCTGAGGGATGCCGAGGTGAGTGACTTGCAATTTGATGCGCTGTGGATGATTGGCTTTACCTGCCTAGGGCTGCTGGTGGCAAGCCTGCGATTCTCTAAACGTTTGGATTAACGGCTCTCGCTTTGGGCGCGAGTTTTGACTTAACGCAAAGTATTGGTAAAGAATCGGACTAAGTCGTTGAAATGGATGTTAGTTACTTTAGAACTCGCTTACACTGCTGCTAATAAAATGTTCCTTTGCGGTATTGGCTTTGCGGATCCCTTGGGGGAGCGGAGATGCAAAGCGTGTGGCGCATCCTCGCCACAAGATGCGCAAAGGGATGGGGATCAGTTTAGCGAAGGAATTCAGTATGTCTGCGATTGTGTGTCAAAGTGCCCTCGAAGCGGTATCGCTTATTCAAAGTGGCGAAACCCTGTGGACCCATTCCATGGGGGCGACCCCCAGAGTCTTATTGGATGCGCTGGCAAAACATGCGCTCACCCTTGAAAATCTCACCTTATTACAGCTACATACCGAAGGCGCCGAGTCCTTAAGTCATCCCGATTTGCGTGGTCATCTGCGCCATCGTTGCTTCTTTGGTGGAGTGCCGACTCGGCCGTTATTACAAAGCGGTGACGCCGACTATGTGCCGATTTTCCTCTCGGAAGTGCCTAAACTGTTCCGCAGCGGCGAGCAAAAAATCGATACCGCGATAATCCAAGTGTCGCCGCCCGACAAACATGGCATGTGTTCCTTAGGGATTTCGGTGGAAGCCACCTTAGCCGCCTGCCAAGTGGCGGGTAAAATCATCGCCCATATCAACCCGCAAATGCCCCGCACCCACGGCGATGGGTTCATTCATATCGACCGTTTCGCCGCCGTGTATGAACAGAGCGCCAGTTTGCCCATCCATGCCTTTGCCACCGGCGATGCCGTGAGTTTGGCGATAGGTAAAAACGTGGCTGAATTAGTGTGTGATGGCGATTGTTTGCAGATGGGCATTGGTGCGATTCCCGATGCGGTGTTGTCTTGCCTGACCGAACACAAAGACTTAGGCGTGCATACCGAGTTGTTTTCTGACGGGATTTTGCAGTTGGTCGAAAAGGGCGTGATTAACAACAGCAAGAAACGTTTTTACCCCGGAAAACTGGTCACAGGTTTCGCCTTAGGAAGTCAGAAGTTATACGACTATGTGGATGATAATCCTGCGGTCATTTTTATGGATATCGAGCAGGTAAACGATACTGCGATCATTCGTAAAAACCCCAATGTGATGGCGATTAACTCGGCATTGCAGGTCGACCTTTCGGGCCAAGTTTGCGCCGATTCAATAGGCACTAAGATTTATTCGGGTGTTGGCGGGCAGATGGACTTTATTCGCGGCGCGGGGTTATCCGAAGGCGGCCGCTCTGTGATTGCCTTGCCAAGTACCGCCTCGGGCGGCAGGATTTCCCGCATTGCTCCTGTGTTATCGCCAGGTGCTGGGGTCGTAACGACGCGTGCCCATGTGCATTACATAGTGACCGAGTATGGCGCGGCGAACCTGCGTGGCCGCTCCCTGCGCGAGCGGGCGCAGGCGCTGATCAATATCGCTCATCCGGATTTTCGTGAGCAGCTTTGCCGCGATGCCTTCGAGGTGTGGGGATTAAGTCTGTAACCCTATCAATCAGTTACTCCTGAGTGCCGAGTTTGCGACTGCGCAGGCTCGGTACAGTACTAAGTGCCTGCTTTGATGCCAATTGTGGGATGTTTTGCTCGATTCGACGCCCTCAATGTTTTACCATGCCCACGCGATTTAATCTGGTCAGTGTGAATCGAATGGCTAAAAATTATTTTTAACTCTTTGATAGTAAAGGACTGAACCGCTTAATAACAGGAAGTTTGCCAATGTTGTACACCCTAGAAGCGACAACCCCACTCGAACAAATTTTTGTGAAGGCCTTCCAAGACAATCTGTATGCGGGCGAGTTTTATCAACAACTTAGCCAATCAACCCTGTTTATCTTGAGTGAGAGTAGCACTGAGGCGCCCGAGGCGGGTGAAGGTGCGATGGCTATCGGTATCACCCAGTGGTATGTCCCCCTTGAGGATGGCAGTGATCATCCTTTTACGCCGATTTTCACATCTCAAACCGCCGTCGATAAGGCCATCGAATTGATGAAGAGCGAAGGCACTGCGCACCATGGGGTGATGACACTCGATGCCGAGACGCTGTTCCAAGTGTTGCTGCAATCGGGGAGCGATATGGCGCTGAATCCTAACAGCAATATGTCGAAATCCTTAGATGCACACGAAGTACGCTTGATGCTGTCATCGCAGCTTGAGTTGGTGGAGCACAGGGGCGCACTCTCGTTATTTGGCAATATCGAGCCCCACGAGTATCCGCATTTCGCCCAGCTCAAAGCGTTGCTCGCGAACTATAAAGCTGTCGAGAAGGCCTATCTGTTGGAATCGTCACGCTTGGATTTTATTCGAAGTACGTCGGACCATGCCTTAAGCCTAGTGATCCAATTACCCGCTGAAAACTCAGAGGATATTAATCGTATTCGTGGCGATGTGAAGTTGCTCGAGCGTCAACTGGGGCAGGACAGCTGGCCCATTAAGGTGCATCATTTACATGGCGACAGCGTCGAGCCAATCGCGACATTTTGCCAAGCTAAGAGTGTGCCTTTTTACAGCCGCTCACTGCTGAGCAGTATTAAAGGTTGGTTTAAGTAACTCCAGTCGATAATAAAAAAACCAGCACAAGTGCTGGTTTTTTTATTGGGATTACCTTGGTTGATTATCTTGGCTAAATACTATTTGCCAGAGCAGCCATAGGTAGTGAGGTAAGCATCGGCCGCTTTCGCGTTAACGATACCATAACCGAAGTAGTTATCCTTACCCACAGTACCCGCATCCATTGCCGTTGCTTTGAGTGCATTACGGATTTGTGTACCAGTACATTGTGAATGGTTAGACCATACCAGTGCCGCCATACCCGATACTGCTGGTGTCGCCATTGAAGTACCGCTCATAAAGCCGTAGTCAACCGAATCGATTGAAACCGTTGCGTTTTGTGCCGCGATTAGGCTCGCTCTATCTTCAAATGCAGCGCCAACTGCAGGAATGGTGGTGGCGTTGGTATCACCCAAAGTGCCGTAGAGCATGCCCGCGACGTTGTTGATAACGATTGCACCGACACCGCCTGAGTTTTCACAGTTAAGCACTTTATCGTGGAAGGAAATCACGCCGCGATCGATTACGCAAATCTTACCGTTCGCGCCAGAATCCACGGCTTGAGCTGTGCCCATAAAGTAGGTATTACCTGTGGCTGAACCTGAGTTTTCCATTGCTGATGATGCGACTGTCGCGCCATCGGCGGTTAAGGTTGAGGCCGTTGCCATGCCAGCAGGGTAGGTTGATAGGGTATCGACACCGCCTGCGGTAACTTCAACACAGATGCCATCATCGTTGACGGCTTTTTTACCACGACCGCTCACGCAGCTTGGGTATTGGGAGAAGTCGGCAATCTTATTGTTGGCATCGTTAGCACCGATCATCATTACCGATGGGTAACCCGCTGGATAAGAACGAACCGAGTTACCGTCGTTACCCGCAGCCGCGACCACTAAACCACCCGCCGCAGTAAAGGCGTCGAAGGCATTCTTTTCAGTATTGTTGGCTGCGCCGCCACCTAAGCTCATGCTGATGATCTTAGCGCCAGCATTGCTACATTTGTTGGCTGCATAAGCTAAGTCAGAGGAGTAACCCCAGCCCGATGCGTTGAATACTTTTACGATGTGCATAGGTACGCCAGGCGCCATACCAACTACACCGATATTGTTGTCTGCCGCACCAATAGTACCCGCTACGTGAGTGCCGTGTGGGCCACCATTTTGGAACCAGTTACCCGTGCCAGGGTCGTTGTCGCCAGTGATGTTGTTCCAGTTAAAGTCAGGGTTTGAGCTATCTAAACCAGAGTCAATAATACACACCTTCATGCCAGCATTTGGGTTAAAGGTCACTTCGTTGGCATGGGATTGATATACCGCATAGGGCGTGACTTGCTGGGTCATTGGATTGCCCGCATCGTCGTTATACAACGCCATAGGATGGCGGCGAACGTCTTCTTCAATCAGGGTGATATGTGGATTGTTCAGCAGGCCTTTTACTTGGGCGAGATCTTTACCGGTAAAAGTCGCTGCAATAAATTCATCCCCTTCGAGATTGATTTCAGCACCTAATTTTTTAGCCAGTGCCTTCACAATGCCTGCATGACCCGCTTCGACTTGGATGACATAACGATTATCGTCGGCATGGGCTTGGGCAATAACGCCCACAGATAAGGCAATAACGGCACTCGCGATTTTGGTTAATTTCATTGTGCTTGCTCCATTTGTTATCAAGGTTGTAAGACCTAAGCGACACGGAGCATCTACTTGCGCTCCTATGGACAGACGGGCGTCTGCTGACTTAGGCGATTTCAACCTAACACAGGAATTCGCATTTAACAAATAAATAACAAAAGTAGCAATTTGCAAACATCTTGAGCTGTAAACAAAGAATGACAATCATGGTAGCGTTAACAGCCAAGCCATGTTGGGGAGAATAGATTGGTTAATTCACTCTAAGATAATGAATTATAGCTATGTTTTTATCTATGCTGGCAGAGATCAAAACCAACACTCACTTCGAAGATGAGTATCTGTTTATCGTCCTTAAAAAGGCCGATGAATGGCGTATCGATAGCTATAAGAATCGTCGCTATGGCAATGAGAAATGGAGCGCATAAATCCTGTGATTGGGTGTAAAGCGGTGCGACCTTTCTCAATGCCTATGCTTAGACGTTGTTGAGTTTATGGCTTTGAAATAAAAGCTATTTCCCCATGCACTCTGCGAGTAATTTAATAAAAAATTCGCTGCCTTTACGCTCACAAAATTGAATATTGCGCTCTGGAATCGATTCTGGGTCGTTGTAGTTAGCAAGGGCTAACTCCATACTGGCCTCGCGAATAATATGCAGGGTTGGGTAGGGGGCGCGGTTGGTAAAATTGGCCGCAGAATCCTGTGGTTCATCCTCGAAGCAATAGTCGGGATGAAAATGCGCGAGCTGATACACGCCTTCATAGTCGTTGTCGAATAAGGCGTCGTTCGCCATATCGACGAGATCGAGATAAGTGTAAAAGCCCTCAAAACCCCGCGGCAGAATAAACAGCGTGGTTTCGGCTTCGGGATGCGCATCTAGATATTGGCACTCTTCAATCAAGGCCTTAAGCACTAGCTTGACTTTGGTTTGTTCAACAACGAGATAGCGAATACTGCCGCGCTCGACCTCACGTCTGGCGAAGGGGCAAATATTGTATTTCATGATCACTTTTTTCACCCAGTTATCGGTTTGTTCAATGATCAGATCTATCTCATTCATGCTAGTGCTTAACTCTTACGGCCAAAATTAGGGGGCGATCATAGGGATGATAGACGCCACAAGCAAGATGGCCATAGTGATATTAAAGATCTTCTGCTGGCGCTCGTTTTTCAAAATACGTTTAAGCGCCACACCAAACCCAAGCCACACCACGGCGCAGGGAAAGGCCACACATAAAAACACTGTGGCGATAGTAACTACTTGCGGTGTGAGATCCTGTTGCACCGAGGTAAAAGTAGCAATCGCGCCCACCGCCATAATCCAGCCTTTTGGGTTAACCCATTGAAATGCGGCGGCTTGCAGAAAGCTAAAGGGTTTAGCGATGCTCTTGCCCTCCATCTTGCTACTGCTGTTGGCAATTAGCCAAGACAGGTACAGGAGATACACAATCCCAATCACTTTAATCACTTGGTGGATTATCGGGTAGGCTTGAAATAGGGCGCTTAAGCCTAGGCCAATGGCGAGGATCATAGTGGGAAAGCCTAGGCTAATCCCCATCAGATGCGGAATACTGCGTTTAACGCCAAAGTTGACCCCAGAGGTCATCAGCATAATGTTGTTAGGCCCTGGGGTGATCCCCGATGAGAAGGCAAACAACGCGATAGCGAGTATTAACTCCATAGATCTATTTCACACCTTTTGTTGTCGTTTTTGGCATTGTGATTGTGACTGAATTTGTCGCCTAGTGGCATGAGTGGCACAGACGCTAGGCGAGGCATTCTAGCGGGTAAATTGGGCCGCGCCTATACGCCCTGAGGGCTTTATAAAGTAACAAATCATAACGCATTGGGTAGAGTTGAGTGCCTTGCTGCTATTTTGCCGCAATCCTTGTCGATGACCATGATTTAACACTATGATGCATATCGACTTTCAGTCTGAGAAATAGCAACTATCCTTAAGCTGTAAAAATCGCAATAAAGGAAAGAGCATGTATTTATCACAAACCATTGGGCGTTTATTGACGCTATTAACCATCAGTTTGGCCGCGTTGACGGCCTGTGTGAGTGTGGATGATTCGCAGGCGCTGCGAACCACTATTGTGACTTCGGGGGACTTGAGCCTATTACCGCCGAGTGCCATGACCTATACTTGGCATCCCACCCTACAGAAGATCTTTGTTGACAGTCGACTCGATAAACAGCAAGTGCAGCAGCATATGCAAGATACGCTGAAAAAAGTGTTGCTGACCAAAGGGTATCGCTGGGTCGAAGATCCGCAGCTTGCTGATTTTCAAGTCGGCTTTGGCGTTGCCATGGGCACACAAATGTCGGACGAGCAGATACTCGCCGCCGCAGGCTTAGTGCCAGGGTTGTCAAACCAAGGTGTTGATCCTAAAAAATACGATAAAGGCTCAGTGCTGATTAGCTTTTTTAAGCCGACGGGAGTCGCAGGCCAACCCACAGAAATGGTCTGGCGAGTCCTTGCCCAAGGCTTTGCCAACATTAAAGATATGGATGAAGTTAAGGCCCGCTTCGATGGTTTAATCGATGAAATGCTGTTATCGCTGCCCGTCACCCATGCGGTGCAATAGTGCGGTTATCCCCGCTCGGTTGCAAACTGACTCATATAAACAGATAGCTAAAAACAGATGGTTATAAACAGATGGCTATAAAAAGAAGGTTATAAACTGACAGAATTAAGGCTGAAAGCTTAAGATCACTGTCATAAGGTATCCTCATAAGGCGAGTAAGATACTCGCCTTATGCTCTTGCGGGAATATAGGCTTAGGATGCCGCAATGATTGGCTAGACTGTTCTCTGAGCTATTTACAGTTACAGGTATTTTTACAGGACAGGATGTGACGTCCGCAGAGGATTTTTAAAGGGAGATTATGATGGCACAGAGTATCTTTGTTAATTTAGCGGTTGAAAGTGTTCAACAATCTCGGGCTTTTTACGCTGGCCTAGGATTTGGTATCAATGAGCAATACAGCAATGAGCAGGCTGCTTGCGTGGTGATTGCCGACAATATTTATGTGATGCTGCTGGCGAAGCCTTTTTTCGCTGGCTTTACCGATAAGGCGATTGCCGATGCCCGCACCACGACAGAAGTGCTCAATTGCCTAGACTGCGACAGTCGGGAACGTGTCGACCAACTGGTTAAGCTCGCAGAGCAACATGGCGGCAAAGCCTATCGTCAAGCGCAGGATCAAGGATTTATGTACGGCCACGCGTTTGAAGATCCCGATGGACATATCTGGGAACTTGTTCATATGGCAGCGCAAGTGGGTTAGGGCATCCTCTTGCACATTCCTCTAAACTAAGCTTGTCCAATAATAGCGCGCGTTGCGTGAGGCCTAAGCTGTACACAACGCAGCGCGCCTATGTTTAATTAACCAGCCTATATTAAGCTGACTTATTCCCTCGATTGGAAATATGAGTCTCAAGAAATTCCTTTATGAAATCAAAATCATCCATATTTATTTCCCTAGGCGTGAACGACACTTGGCCGGAAATGTGGGCAAAGTTGATCGTGAAGCTATGTGTGCCTCTGTATTTAAAGTATTTTGTACTGGCAATCTCATCCAAAGGGACAAACTGCTGCTTCATCTCAAAAAGATGAAATTCGGCATCGTAAATATGAAAAATGAGGCCTTCTTGATAGATATCAATGTAATAGCCATCTGGCCCCGCTTCGGCTAATTTCCTTTGTTCATTTTTAGCCGCTTTGCCTAGTCTTATCGATTCAGAAATGATCATGAAGACGAAGAAAAATGCCACCACAACGGCTAAAACGACAACAATTGTAAATCCTATATCCCATGGTTCTGTCGAAAGCGATGCCGTCAGTTCCTTCCAAGGACCGCTTGCTATTATCAGCGGGATTATCAAGAGCAAAAATATTCCAGATTGCTTATTACGTAATTTTTGTTGGAATGCACAGCGACGGATAAAATGTTGAGGTCCTTGTTTCACTAAAAATATTCCATATAAAGATGTTTTTTACTTTGGGGAAGCCTAGCGCCATTTTTATCCATAGGGAGGCAAGGCTTGAGTTCCTCGGGGTAATAACGAAACGGCGGCAATCAATTAACCTATGCTCTGGCACAGTATCAATACTTCAGCATGAGCATGTCGAGGTTTTCGCTATCAGTGTGTTGATAACCATGACAGATAGCAACACACTGAATTGCATAAAAATGAATTTATATTAGCTCTACGCTCACTTCATAGGCCGTGAATTTACGAATGTTAATCACACCGGTATCGAAGATCAGATACTGACCTTTAATCCCCTGTAAAATCCCTCTTACCACCTCATTTTTATCGAAGTTGTGGGAAGTGATCTTCTTCGGAAAGGTGTCGATGGGATAGTGAATCGACTGAATCGTTTCATCTAAACGCTCGATACTGTAATCGCCTTTTTGCATGCCGATTTCGTGCAACTTAGCCTCAATTTGCGGGATCAGTTCCGCCGCCTTAGCATTTAAATCGATATCGTCGGCGTGGCCCTTAAGCATGGTTTGCCAGTGGGTTTTATCGTTGATGAGTTTGGCTAACTCCACTTCCACTAGACCCGAGATTTGTCGTGTCGACACTTTAAAAATCGGTAAACCTTGAGTCGCGCCCTGATCTATCCAGCGAGTAGGCAATTGCGTGTGGCGAGTGATGCCGACTTTGATGCCTGAAGTATTGGATAGATAAACATAATGCGGCACAAAACAATGGCTTTGCGCCCACTCTGGCTCGCGGCAAGTACCTTGGTCAAAGTGACAGGTTTCGGGCTTCATAATGCACATATCGCAACTGGCGAGCTTTTGCATACACACAAAGCAATGGCCTTGCGAATAGCTCTTTTTGGTCTTTTTGCCGCAGTTACAGCAGAAGATGTTACCCGTGTGGGTCAGGGTTAGCGGCTTGCCAATTAAGGGATTCAGTGGCAGCAACTCGTCGCCAACAACCAGTTGATACTGTACTTGTTGCGCCTCATCTAAGTGTGCGCGCAGCTTTTTTAGCGTTCCTAACATAGGTGTTCCTAGTTTTTTATGGTGTCACTGGGTTTGGTAAGACACCCAGCGCACTTATGCATTCGTCATTGCGTGGTGTGCAGTATACAAGATTATCCCGCCGAGTTTAGATAGGAATTCTCGATTGAGAGCCTGACCCCATGCGTTGGTTTTTGAGTATCGCCAGTGAACCCAACGAGATGGCCAGCGCCTTTGCAGCCCAAATCACCCAATTGCAAAATACCTTGGGTAACAGCCCGTCAGTGAAGCCTCCTCCGGCCCAAATGTTGCGATGGTTTGATAAACGATTCCCCGAAGAAACCCATGATAGCACCCCGCTTATCGGCAATGTTGAGGCATTAAAGACGCTGTTTGCGAATTGGAATGCGGTGCCCGAAGTCGCGGTGATGCCGCTAAAGGCGTTAAAGCAGTTCTATCACCAGCAAACGGCGGTCTTCGGCTATGAGTTTTCGCTCTCTGCCCAGCAGTACAATGTCTATGGCCTCAAGGCCAGTTATGAGCAAAAAACGGTGTGGGGAGTGGAGATTTTACTGGAGGGGACAAAGGTGTTTCCTATGTCTGAGGTGCTTTGGGATAGCTTAGCAACTGCCTACGATCTTGATGGTCAAACCGCTCTCGCGATTGAGGCTTCCAACAAAGCGGTGCAGTTGGCAAAGCAATCCGACTCAGTGTTTTTAAATGAAATCTTGAGTCAGGCCAACAGCCTACAACGCAAGAATCGCCAGTAGGGCATGGCGTAAACGCTAACAGTATCGCAACATATTTGGACAAGCGCCCGGCATCTGGGTAATCTTGTCATCCTTTTGAATCATAGAGACTGTATCTTGCCAGCCAATTTTTTACTCTTGCTCGCCGCCGCCATTTGGGGCTTTGGTTTTGTCGCCCAAACCTTAGGGATGGATCATTTATCGCCCTTTGCATTCAACGGGCTACGTTTCTTAATTGGTACTGTATCACTCGTTCCTCTGGTGTGGTACTTGGCTCGGCAAGGCAAAATTCATCTCGGTACGCCCAAAGATTTTGCCATTGGCTGTGTTGCGGTGGGCGGACTGTTATTTGCTGGCGCATCGCTACAACAGGTGGGATTGCTTTATACCACGGCCGCTAACGCAGGTTTTATCACTGGGCTTTATATCGTGTTAGTGCCGATATTGGGCTTAGCCCTGAAACATGCTACCGGCGCCAATACCTGGGTAGGCTGTGGTATCGCCGTCGTGGGGCTGTATTTTTTAAGCATTAAAGACGGCTTTCACCTCGGTTATGGCGATACGCTGCAATTGATTGGCGCACTGTTTTGGGCGATGCATATTTTGGCGGTGGATCATTTTGCCAAGCGAATTTCGCCCGTGTTACTCGCCATGATGCAATTTTTGGTATGCGGCGTATTAAGCCTGCTGGTGTCGGCGGCCATTGAGGTCACGACTGTCGATAAGGTGATTGCAGCTTGGGGCTCACTGGCCTACGCGGGGCTGATTTCAGTGGGTATTGCCTACACTTTACAGGTGCTGGCGCAAAAGCATGCTCATCCTGCGCACGCAGCGATTATTTTGAGTTTAGAAACCGTGTTTGCGGCCATCGGCGGTATTCTGTTCCTTGGGGAAAGCTTAGGACTGCGCGCCTTGTTTGGGTGCGGCTTGATGCTGCTGGGGATGTTGATTTCCCAAGTGCCGCTGCGCTATTTGATTAAGTCTCGGCACCAGAAAGTCAGTTAGCTTGCCATAAAAAACGCCGCAGGGAGTGCCCGCGGCGTTTTTTGTTGAAGGTGTTGAGGGTTAACGGCTGAGTTTATCCAGCACTAAGTCATCACCGAGGGAGTAGAGGGACTGCACCAGTTGTTCCTCTTGAGCGAGGTCAGTTAAACCTAAGCCAATGGTGGCGCGAAACAGGGCGATACCGGTATGGCCTGCGGTCTCAAATTGGCTGCTAAACTGTTCGATATTGATACCAAGGGCGGTGATGCGATTGGAAATATCCAGCACTAATCCGGGTCTGTCGTAGGACACTAGGCTGTAGGTGAGCCGCTTAACGGGTTTGAGGGCGACCGAGGTTTTTGAATAGGTGAGGGTGAGGCCGTCGATACATTCCAAGGCTTCAATCAGCTCATCCATTTTCAGAGAAGGCACCTCGAGTAACAATATGGCGGCAAAGATCCCGTCAATATGGCGCAACTCTGAGTCTAACCAGTTGCCGCCATGGCGACTCACGGCGTGGGCGATTTGCTCGACTAATCCTTTTCTATCAGGTGCTTGAAGCGTGATTAAATATCGTAGCATGGCGACTGACTCCTATTTTTTGTAAAAGGCACCTGTTTTAAAATCGGGTGTAACACAACTGTCATCTTTGCGTCATATAATTCAACGCACTTAGAATGAAGGGTGTTGTTATTGCTCAGTTTATGCTCAAACAGTGTAAGCATAGCATTTCGCAATTCCTAGCGAAAAAACTCACAGGCTTTAATAATAGAGGTTCTTAATGGAAAGTCAGGTCATTCAACCTGGTTCTGCGCCGCAAAGTATGCTGAAAGGCGGACGTTCAAGTCGCAGGGCATTTAAGGATAAAGCGGCTCAAATTGGGGTCACGATTGGCGGCACTATGGTGTTTGTCGCCTTATTGTTGATCTTCTTCTATTTGCTGTACGTGATTAAACCCATTTTCGACAGCGCGGATGTGACTCCCGTCAAAAGCGTGAGTTATCAACATGCTGAAGTCGCGACCCTGATGGTTGGCGCCGACGAGCAAAATGAGGTTATGTATCGCGTGGCCGCCGATGGCCAAGTGGATTTCTACACTGTTGCCGATGGCAGTTTACTCTCCAGTTTTACACCGCCATTACCTGCGGGTGTGAGCGTAACCAGCGCCGCGATTGCCGCGCCGAGTGAGCAACGCTTCGCACTGGGGTTAAGTAACGGTCAAGCCTTAATCGTAGGGATTGAGTTTGGCTTAAGTTACCCCAACAACAAGCGCCTTATTACCCCAAAACTGCGTTACAGCGCGGGTGAAGCGCCGATCACTATCGATGAGTCGGGCAGCGCTATCCATCATTTAGCCTTTAGTTACAGCAACGATAAAATCAGCTTCGCCTACCAAGATGATAATGGTGCTTGGCGTTTAAGCCGTCTCGAAGGTCAAGAAAACATGATGACCGAAGAGGTGGAATGGACCACCACGGGCGCACTACTGCCCGATGCACCTAAAAAAGTTGCGCACCAATTGATGACACCGGATCAACGCCAATTGATGCTGCAAATGGGCAACAAGGTGTTTATCTACAATATCCGTGATGTTGAGAGCCTGGATTTAATGCAGGTCATTGATGCGGAAAAGGAAAAGTCTAAGGTTAACAACATTGCCTTACTTGCCGGTGCCAGCTCGATTCTGGTGAGCTACGACTCAGGTGTGGTGACCCAGTACTTCCAAGTGAATGGTCCAAAAGGCCGTTTATACAAAGAGATCCGTGAGTTTACCGACTTAGCGCCAGTTGCCTCGATTGCCTCTGAGTTCTACCGTAAAAGTTTTGCCGTGGTGAGCCCAGAAGGTGAGTTATCACTCCTGTATACCACCAGTGAGCGCGAACTGTTTGATGAAAAGTTTGACCTTAAAAACCCAGGTGTGATGGGCTTTAGCCCTCGTTCTAACGGCCTAGTGGTTGAAGCGAACAAACAACTGAATATCTTCCACGTGGAAAACTCGCACCCAGAAGTGTCTTGGAGCGCGCTGTGGAATAAGGTGTGGTACGAAGGTTACCCTGAGCCTAAGTTTGTGTGGCAATCCACCTCGGGTAGCGATGACTTTGAAGCCAAACTCAGCTTAATGCCATTGGCCTACGGCACCATGAAGGCGGCGTTCTACGCCATGCTGTTCGCCGTGCCATTAGCGATTGCGGGCGCCATCTACACTGCTTACTTTATGTCGCCAAAGGTGCGCGGCATTGTTAAGCCAACGATTGAAATCATGGAAGCCTTACCTACGGTTATCTTAGGTTTCCTCGCCGGACTTTGGTTAGCACCGCTGATTGAAGAGCACTTGCCGGGCATCTTAGTGCTGCTGGTACTGCTGCCGACGGCGATTCTGGTGTCGGCTTACTCTTGGAGCAAATTACCCGGTACTTGGAAACAACGTCTGCCTGAAGTCTATCAAGAGCTGATGCTCATTCCGGTTATCTGCTTTGTGGGTTGGTTCTCCTTTGCCATCAGCCCGATGATCGAAGTGGCGCTGTTCGATGGTAACACTCGTCAATTTATTACTAACGAATTAGGCATCACCTTCGACCAACGTAACGCGCTGGTAGTGGGTATCGCCATGGGCTTTGCGGTTATTCCAACGATTTTCTCGATTGCCGAAGACGCGATTTTCTCTGTGCCACGCCATTTATCCAACGGCAGTTTGGCGCTGGGCGCGACGCCTTGGCAAACCCTGACACGTGTGGTGCTGTTGACCGCAAGCCCAGGGATTTTCTCTGCTGTCATGATGGGTCTTGGCCGCGCTGTGGGTGAAACCATGATCGTACTGATGGCAACGGGTAACACCGCCATCATGGAATGGAGCGTGTTTGAAGGTATGCGTACGCTGGCGGCTAACATCGCGGTGGAAATGCCTGAGTCGGCGATTGGCAGCTCGCACTACCGTGTGCTGTTCCTCGCGGCCTTCGTTCTGTTCGTATTTACCTTCTTCTTTAACACGATTGCCGAAGTGGTAAGACAGCGTCTACGTGACCGCTATAGCTCGCTGTAATGGAGATAAGATAATGATACTAAATACTATTTCGCCAATGACCTTGAGAGGTTTGTGCAATGGGTAAGTGGGTAAAATCAGGCTCGCCATGGATTTGGATGACAGGTGGCGCGGTGAGCATCAGTTTGATTGCAGTATTAGGCCTGTTACTGCTCATTGCATGGCGCGGATTAAGCTACTTTTGGCCTGCAACGATTTATCAATGGGAACTTGAAGATAACACAGGCGCACGTTCAACCTTAATCGGTGAGATTTACGATAGGGAAGAAGTGCCAACCGAACGCTTAACCGCCGCGGGCCATGTGTTTAAACAGCCACCCGGTGAGTTTGTGACACGTTACTTAGTGAAAACCGGTAACCGTGAGTTTGTGGGCTTAGATTTCCGCTGGATTTTAGCAACAGACATTATCAGCCGTAGCGAGCCTGCCGATGTGGCCATGCTTGAGCGTGCTAAAAACGGTAACTTTTATGGCTACCCAGTGGCCGTGATTGAAAACGGTAAACGCTTAGAGCTGAAAAACGATGCGCTTGAATCCTCTTTAATGGAGCATATCGACCGTGCCGTTGCTTTGTCTGACAAAGCGTTATCACTGCAAAAACAAGATATTGGTGCGATTAACTACAACATCGAGAAACTGCGTTTAAAAGAGCGTCGTTACGAGTTAGATGGTGAGCTGACCGATAGCCGTAAGCTGGAGTTAGCGGCCGCGAAGGAAGCGCTCCAAAAAGAATACCATGTGCTTGAAAAAGAGCTGTTTGCCCTGCGTGATGAAGCGGCTCGCGACTCTGTTATCGTGCGCGATATGCGTGGTGTTGAGGTTGAACTTAAGCTGGATTCGGTTCTCGATGTCACCTACGTCAACCACTTAGGCTTGATGGGTAAAATCGGCAAATGGTTTGTCGGGCTAGGCCGCTTTGTTAGCGACGACCCACGCGAAGCCAACACCGAGGGCGGCGTGTTCCCTGCAATTTTCGGTACCGTGTTTATGGTGCTGTTGATGGCGATTATCGTGACGCCATTCGGGGTGATTGCCGCGATTTACCTGCACGAATATGCCAAAAAAGGCCCAATCACTAAGATGATCCGCATTGCGGTGATTAACTTAGCGGGTGTGCCATCGATTGTGTACGGGGTGTTTGGTCTCGGGTTCTTCGTATACATGATGGGTGGCTCGATTGACCAACTGTTTTACGCCGAAGCCTTACCGTCACCGACCTTTGGTTCGCCAGGGGTGATTTGGTCGGCGCTGACATTAGCGATTCTGACCTTGCCAGTGGTGATTGTATCGACCGAAGAAGGCTTAAGCCGTATTCCTAGCGCAGTGCGTCAAGGCAGTTTGGCACTGGGCGCGACTAAGGCCGAAACCCTGTGGCGGATTGTGATCCCGATGGCAAGCCCTGCGATTATGACGGGTCTGATTTTAGCCGTGGCCCGTGCAGCGGGTGAGGTGGCACCGTTAATGCTGGTGGGTGTGGTGAAATTAGCACCGACATTGCCACTGGACTTAAACTTCCCGTTCGTGCATTTAGAACGTAAATTCATGCACTTAGGGTTCCATATTTATGATGTGGGCTTCCAGAGTCCTAACGTTGAAGCGGCACGTCCTCTGGTATACGCCACCTCCTTCTTGCTGGTAACAGTGATTGTGGCACTGAACTTAACCGCGATTAGTGTGCGTAACCACTTACGTGAAAAATATCGTTCGCTTGAGCATTAATCAGCGATTATCCTGAAAGTATTAGGACTGAATATGATTTCTATAGATTCGACAGCCATGAAAACCAACAACTTTGACTTAGCAAACTTGAGCCAGAACGATACCGCACTGGAGATCCGCAACTTAGACCTGCGCTATGGCGACAAGCAAGCGCTGTTTAATGTGTCGATGAAGATCCCGAAGAAGCAAGTTACGGCGTTTATCGGCCCCAGCGGTTGTGGTAAATCCACCTTATTGCGCTGCATTAACCGCATGAACGATCTGGTCGACAACTGCCATATCGACGGCGAGATTTTGCTGCACGGTCAAAATATTTATGACAAAAAAATCGACGTTGCCGCCCTGCGCCGCAACGTAGGTATGGTGTTCCAGCGTCCTAACCCATTCCCTAAGTCGATTTACGAAAACGTGGTTTATGGTCTGCGTCTGCAGGGCATTAACAACCGCCGTGAACTCGATGAAGCGGCCGAGCGTTCGCTACGCGGCGCGGCGATTTGGGATGAAGTGAAAGACCGTCTGCACGATAACGCCTTTGGCTTATCCGGTGGTCAGCAGCAACGTCTGGTGATTGCCCGTGCGATTGCCATCGAGCCAGAAGTATTACTGCTCGACGAACCGACTTCGGCCCTCGACCCGATTTCAACCTTAACCATCGAAGAGCTGATCACTGAGCTTAAGACTAAGTACACAGTGGTTATCGTGACCCACAACATGCAACAGGCGGCGCGGGTGTCGGACCAAACGGCCTTTATGTATATGGGCGAATTGGTGGAATACGCCGATACCAACACCATTTTCACCACACCGAAAAAACGTAAGACCGAAGATTACATTACCGGCCGTTACGGTTAATCACCTTGCCTTTGGCAGTGGTGATGTGAGTGATAAGCGATAAACGAAATAAGCCACCGCCTAGAACAGAGTTAAACATTGCAAACTCCATCTAGGCGTTGATACAGTTGAGTAAAAGGTTGGCCAAATGGAAAATATGAATTTAAACAAACATATCTCTGGGCAATTTAACGCCGAGTTAGATGATATCCGTAACCGTGTACTCGCCATGGGTGGCTTGGTTGAGCGTCAGTTAGAGCAAGCCATCGACGCCTTAAGCACCTTAGATGCCGAATTAGCGCAAAAGGTGATCACCGGCGATCACAAAGTGAACGGCATGGAAGTCTCGATTGACGAAGAATGCACCCGCATTATCGCTAAACGCCAACCAGCGGCGAGCGACTTACGTCTGATCATCGCGATTTCAAAATCGATTGCCGATCTTGAGCGTATCGGTGACGCCTGTGTGCGTATTGCCAAGGCGGCATTAGATAAGCGTTTGAATAATCAGCAACCGTTATTAGTCAGCATTGAAAATATGGGCCGCCATGCGATTCGTATGCTGCACGCAACGCTCGATGCCTTAGCCCGTATGGATGCCGATTCGGCGCTGGAACTTCATAAAGAAGATGCCAAGCTCGACCGTGAATATGAAGGCATTATCCGTCAATTAATGACCTACATGATGGAAGATCCACGCTCAATCCCAGATGTATTAGACGTACTCTGGGCAGCCCGTGCGGTTGAACGTGTGGGCGATCGTTGTAAAAATATCTGCGAATACATTATTTACTACGTGAAAGGTAAAGACGTTCGCCATACTTCCTACGAAGATATGGAAAAGGATTTAAAGGACTAAACGCCTTTTATCATACGGCTTTATCCGCAAACGCTCTGCCTAACCGCAGAGCGTTTTTTTGTGTTTCTTTGGGGGGATAAAGTGAACTGTAAGTCAGACAATAAGTTTGGTTTACGCCTCTGACCTATAAGAGGGGTTACCAATTAGCAAGTTTATCTTTTTGCATAAAATCGTTGTTTGAAATTTGTTATTTACAATAAATAACCCTTTGTTTAATCTGACACTCGCTATAGGTTAATCTCGGCGTTAACCGACACTCGAGAGTAGAAACAGCACAATGGAATGGGCGCTGTATCGGCGATTACAGGGATAAGTAGATGAGCCAATTGTTGTATTCTTTAAAGCAGGGGTTCGAAGCCCTGAAAAGTATTCGCAATCATATAGTGGAAGCGAATTTACCCGCAGATTTCCCTCGACCCGAATTACCGCCGATATCAGAAGAGGCGAAAGCGGCACTGTTGCAACTACTCGAGCCGCTAGAAGCTTATCGAATTGAAAAACTTGAAACGAAACTTTCTCGGAAGAAATGGGCCAAGCGGTTAGGCTGGCTCCTGTGCTTGCCTGCGCTGGTTGTTGATTTGATGTCGTTAGCCTCAAATAGTGACCCAAGCATTCTGAGCTTGATTGTTCTCGCAGGCATTTTGATGTGGGTTCAGTTGCCTGAAATACAATTTAAGCGCCATTATAAGAATAAAATTTTACCTGTTTTACTCGATAAATTAGGGGATTACCTATATAGCCCCGATTCCTGTGTCAATCTGGATGCCGTGGCTGATTTTGAACTCATGCCCAGTTTTAGCAAGAAAGAAGCTGAAGACCATATTCGCGGCAAGGTAGAAGATGTTAGCTTCGAGTTTTGCGAGTTAACCTTAAAATCCCGTGGAAGCAAGTCGGATAAAATTCAATTTAAGGGTGGGGTGGTGATTATCTCTATGCCCTTTCATTTTGAATCTCACACCATTGTTAGCCAAGACTATGGTTCCCTGGGGAATGCCATTTCAGGCATCAAGCAACCCAGAGTTAAACTAGAAAGTGTCACCTTTGAGGCCATGTTTGAAGTGTATTCACACGATCAACATTATGCGCGATATTTATTGTCACCCGCAGTGATGGAACGATTGGTTGAGTTGGAGCAATTATTCCGGAAAACCGCACGAGGTTCAGGAATAAGCATCGAGTTTAAAAATAATACAGTGCTTATTATGGCGAGCTATTTTGGTAATTTATTTGATAATGTGGACATCAACTTGCCCACACAGGATATGTCAAAGATCCCATTGTTACAGCAGGAGCTGGTCCTCATCACTAGCATTATCAAGCAGCTAAAACTGGATTATCTCGCGGCACAAAATGTGGCAGCACAAAAAATGCATGCGAGGATGGAGACATTAGCGAGTTAACGATAATAGTGTGCTGAGCGGTTATCTATTCACATAGTTTTATACAGAGGATGAAACAGCAAGCATTGTTCTTTATCACGCCGATGATTATTTGAGTCATTGGACAGAAGATTCGCCAGCGCAATGCTAGTCATCACTTGAGCCTCATCGCTAGGTTAACCATCGGATATAACGTGAGCTGTTCAAAACTTATCAGAGGGCGGTGAGCGCGCGGCATATAAACCTCCTTGTTTAATGCTTAAATAAAGCATAATAGGAGCTTAAAACTAGCGCGCTATTAAAGCTTGAGGTGTTTATTTTAAGTACAGTCTAGTTCTCTGTCCATGGAATGGCGTCAGGTAGAGTAGTTGTGATGGCTTTTAGGGGGTATACGGTACAAAGCTAATATCGCCACCGGCCCATTCTTGCGGAATTGCTTTACAAGAAATTGAACCGTTAAGTAGACCATTTATAAAGCTTGTAAATGAAACTTCAAATACCTCAGGTTCTGAATGCCTACCTAAAACGACAATTTTCCATTTTCCACTTACACCTGCAGTAGACCAACAATAAATATCCCCATCAATGGAAATTCCCCATGGAAGTAAACCTCCTGGCTCAAATAAAAGTGGAAATGGATAGGTTTCTGGAAACTCTTCTTTTAAGGTTGAAACAGACGAAAGGATAGGTGCGAATTGGTGGAGCAGATTGATATAAGTATTTTTTGAAAATGGGTTAAGCACTGTTAACCACCCACCGATTTCACCCGTACCATAATGCTCTATAAACATCATGTAATCAGTTGGTAATGACTTGCCATAAAAATTGGTAACTAAGCCCCAGTCTAAACCTTTACCTGCCTCGAATGGTGAAGAAGGAATAGTGAGATAATTACTCATTTCTTCGAAATTTTTCATATGTATCCTAAAGCTAAATTAAGAAAATAAATCCGACCACTCATTATAAATCAACAACATAATTTACTTTTGGCTTGTCTACAACTTGTCAGAATTAAAATAGTTTAAATAATACCCCTCAACAGTCGTATGGGCTGCATTTTAGAAAATAAATTGCGCTAATTTCTTCAAAAATGGGGTATTTCAGTCGAGCTATGTCGTCCCATAGTGTTTGGGAAGTCTAGGTAAGGATTGCTTTCGAAGTAATATAAGTGACTGTTAATTATGATTAAAGTAATGGCGGCTCGACGAAAGATGCCGTCGTCGCTTTTCGAGATGTTCGCAGTCATCAGTCAGTTCTTCTAGTGTGCCCACCAGATCATGAAATAGTTTGCCAAACACAACACTGTTGTAAGCTTGAACCAATTGTCGGGGGACTATTTAATTTGAGCTATAACTTGGCGCTATTTTTACTGATGGAACCGTGTTTATCGCTGCGAATGATTCGGCTTGTACCATCCACCAACTCGGGGTAATAGGTTAAGGAAAACGTAATCCCCTAGGAGATTGCTTGGCTGCAACAATGGTAATCGAGTGTGTCTTCAATACTTCTCAGGGGGCCGCGAAGGCGCGGCATGCAAACCTCCTTGTTCAATGCTTAGCCAATCATGGTAGAAGGTTAACTGCTGCGCTATTAAAATATTCCTTATCTAAATTTTCCTTTTACTTTATTGAATTAGATAGTTTTTAATAGCAAGTGCCGAATTAAGGGTCAATTGGATTTGTCCCTTAACTTGTTCAAATGTACTGTTCGCTAAGTCGATAAATGGCGCTTCTGTTGATACAGTTACCGATTTCCCTGAAGGCTTCACAGCAAGTGACAAATCAACAACATCGGCGAACTTGTCTGCAATTTCGTCGTATCTGTTGAGCTGTCCGTGATAAATGACTTTTATTCGCTGCCCGCGAATTTGATGAACAATGACAATATTTCTCTGATTGGGGATCGGATAAAAGTGTATCCAATCGTGGCCTGCCGCTCTAGGTTTTGCTACTTCAGGATTAAGCTCGGGGTGATTGCGGGCAACAAAATCCAAGTACGCAGTCGCAAAATCCGTCATCCTCGGACAGACCACAGATTGGTAGCCTCGCCTGTTCTTTTTTATAGCTTCTTGTAGAAAGGTTGCTCGATACTGACTGCGAACATCGGCTTGAGCTTGAAAAAATGTGACGACTTGCTCATAAGATAATTCAACATCATATGGTTCGGAATTTCTATCAATGTAGCTCTGCGGCGCAAACAAACAGGTGGTGAACTTAGCCCACTCACCCTGTGTAATGCCTTTTTCACCCCGCATTTTGTAACGATGGCCTTGCTCAGTTTGCGCTGCTGCATCAATCTTGTTTTCAATCAGAATGGCTTCGCTTAACCCCGTTTCCGCCTCAAATTTTACTATCAAATCCGACTCACCAAGCAGTGCATCAGACACAGAATGCCAAGCCCCAATTATCCTAATTGGCGAAGGTCGTCGGGTTGCTTCAGATACAAACCAATTTGTAAAAGACTCTGACACTAGCAGCTCTTCCAGTATTAGCAGGTCTACATCACGCTCCATAACATTCAGGTAGGTGTTTAACTGTTCCATTGCCTCAATCGACCTTGCTAAAAGCTGAAGACGCGAACCAGTATCTAGGGAGCGTCCAAATATGTCTATATTTTCTCACTTTGATTATTTTGCGCTACCTATGATAGCGCAGGGGGAGGTGAACCATGTCCTACCTGATTGGAGTAGCAAAGCCCGTACTTTATCCATGTTATATCGGGACCGCGACCACCTCCCCATGCGGGTACGGTTGTTTATCGAGTTTGTAAAATTGCACTTTAAGTAGGGCTCATAAGTAGAGCTCGCTTTATCCTGCCTGCCAAGGTACACCGACATTTGAGCGCGTTGGGGTTATAACGCGCAGGCGGGCAGATATTCGGATAATTCCAATAGATTCAAATCGGGGTCGCGGATATAGACTGAGTTGATGCGGCCTGTGGCGCCGGTGCGCAGTACTGGGCCTTCAATAATCGCAACTTCAAGGCTGTTTAAGTGGTTGATCACTTCTTCGATATTGTGGCTGACCACAAAGCAGAGATCGGCGCTGCCGGGCGTGGCAAGGTTTGCCTTAGGTTCAAATTCGGCGCCTGCTTGGTGCAGATTGATTTTTTGATCGCCAAAACTTAAGGCGATTCGGCCCTGGCCAAATACGGACTTTTTCATCCCTAACACGCGTTGATAAAAGTCGACGCTGGCCTCGATATCTTTCACGGTTAACACTAAATGGTCTAGTCGGGTCACGCGCATATTCTTTCCCTCGATGCCGTAGCGGTTTGTTATTGGTTTTCTCTGCGCCTTACCTTACATCAAGTGCTGGTGCAAAAGTGACTCTGTGGTAGCATTTAACGCGCTTTTTAGCGTAAATAATTTATGCCTTTTTTTATCCTATTGGATTTGATGAGATTGTAATGAAGAAAACCTTAGCCCGTGGTTTGATGAACCTGCTGCCGATGGCGTTAAGCCTGTGGTTGTTTTGGTCATTGTTTGTATCGTTAGATGGTTTAGGGATTTTTATTTTAGAGTTGGTAGGGATTAACCAACATTTTGTCGGCGCGGGCTTTATCTTAGTCGTGGCCATAGTGTTTGCGGTGGGCCTGTTGTTTTCGGTGAGCCCTATTGTGTGGCTCTATGGCTGGATTGAACGTCAGCTAATGCGTTTTCCGCTGTTTAAATCTGTTTATGGCAGTATTCGTGATATCGCTTCCTTAATGAACCGTGAGGGTAAACCCAATACTCAGCAAACCGTGTTGGTTAAACAGGCCAATGGCGGGTTTGTGGTGGGTTTTATTATGACGGATACACCGCCGCAACCATTGCTCGATGCCTTACCCGAAGGGGATTGGGTGCCTGTGTTATTCCAACTCAGTTACCAAATGGCGGGGGTCACTAGCCTAGTCAAACGTGAAGATTTGATTTTAGTGGATTGGTCTTTTGAAGAGGCGATGCGCTTCAATTTAACCGCGGGGATTTCGCAAACTCCGGGCGCGGCAACGGTAAAAACTAAAGCCGAATAAGTTGGCTTTGATTTTTGAGTTAGTTTTTTGCGTCAAATAGATACATTTTTGTGATACAATCCGATGGCGACTTAATAGGTCGCCATTTTTTATGCTAATTCCGTGACTGCTGTTTAGCATTATCTGTGTCTCTATTGAGTCAGTTCTCGACAGCATGTGGTTTCTGTTCGAAGGCGCCTCAGTAGGGCTTAAGCAAGGCCGAGTCGTTATTTATTACTGGTTATTTGCTACTGGTTAACCGTTATTAGCTAATCGCGCTTTGCATTCCTTATCCTCGATATCATTAATATCGAACCGCTTACATGCATTATGTCGCCATAGAGGTTGAACCCTGCGATTCGGTCGCATGGTGTCGATGCTCGCAGCTCGCTGCCTTTGACAGGGCGGCTGGTTTTTAAAGGGCATTGCACAACAGCGGTGTCGCTGTTTATCGAGCAAATGGTTACTGACTTTGCTATTGCGTAAAAGCGCCGGGCAAACAGGCTAAGGTGAGGAAGTGTTCCAACATGAGTATGACATCACAAGGCATTGCTGTCCGCGAGTCCTTGTCATGGATTATTTGTGCATATTTCATCCTGATCACATACTGCTGAGGCAAGAGTTATCTATTATTGTGCTATCTCTTCAAAATTGAAGGGATTTCAATAGGAATTGCCTGATACAAGGGAGTTTTATGTCTATAAAGTCGAGTATAAATCCACCGGTTTTTTATTCGTCGGTCTTTTTTATCACCTTCATGGTGATGATCTGCGCCATTTGGCCGACTGAGGCCAATCACTTTTTCAAATCCATGCAGTCGTGGCTAGAAGCTAAAGCGGGCTGGTTATATATCCTTGGTGTGGCGATTTTTCTGATTTTTATCATCTTTGTCATGGTCAGTCGCTTTGGTGACATTAAGCTCGGCCCCGATCATGCTGTGCCCGATTATAGCTATAAGAGCTGGATTGCCATGCTGTTTTCGGCGGGGATGGGGATTGGATTGATGTTCTTCGGCGTCGCCGAACCCGTGATGCATTACTTAGCGCCGCCAGATGCAACGCCTGAGACCTTGGCCGCCGCCAAAGAAGCCATGAAGATTACCTTTTTCCATTGGGGCATACATGCGTGGGCGATTTACGGGGTGGTTGCCCTGAGTTTGGCCTATTTTGCCTATCGGCATAAGTTGCCCTTGTTACCCCGCAGCGCACTCTATCCCTTAATTGGTGAGCGTATCCATGGCCCGATTGGCCACTGCGTCGATACCTTTGCGGTATTGGGGACAATGTTTGGGGTCGCGACTTCCCTAGGCTTTGGGGTATTGCAGGTTAACTCGGGACTAAGCTATTTATTCGAGCAATTGCCTAATAACACCACGGTGCAAGTGTCACTGATTATTGGCATTACCTTACTCGCCACTCTGTCGGTATTTTCGGGGCTCGATAAAGGGGTGAAGCGCTTAAGTGAGCTTAACTTAGGCTTGGCCCTTATCCTGTTGCTGATTGTGTTAATTCTTGGCCCAACCGTGATGTTGCTGCAGGCCTTTGTGCAAAATACCGGTAGTTATCTCAGTGATATCGTTAATAAAACCTTTAATTTGTATGCCTATCAGCATAAGGAAGACTGGCTTGGCGGTTGGACGCTACTCTACTGGGGCTGGTGGATTTCGTGGTCACCTTTTGTCGGCACCTTTATTGCGCGCGTGAGTCGCGGCCGTACTATACGTGAGTTTTTAGTCGGCATTTTATTTGTGCCTTCGGCGCTGACCTTTTTGTGGATGACGGTATTTGGTAACTCGGCCATCGACGCCATTATGAATCAAGGCGCGACCTACCTAAGCGAAGCGGTGAATACCAATGTGCCCGTAGCTTTGTTTGTGTTTTTTGAACATATGCCTTTCCCGCATCTCCTGTCGGGCATAGGGATTTGTTTAGTGGTGACTTTTTTTGTGACCTCATCTGACTCGGGATCCTTAGTAATCGACAACCTGACCTCGGGGGGCGATAACAATGCGCCTGTCTGGCAACGGGTGTTTTGGGCATTGCTGCAGGGCGTGGTGGCCTCGGTGCTACTCATCGCGGGCGGTTTACAGGCACTGCAAACCGCTGCTATTGCCAGTGCGATGCCATTTTTATGCGTGATGCTGCTGATGTGTTTAGGGCTATACAAGGCGCTGAAAGACGATTGGCTTAAGATCAACAGCGTGCAGCTCCATACCACCAGTGTGCAATACGCTAAGACCAATATCAGCTGGGAGGATCGTATTGAAGTCTTAGTGTCGCATCCCACCGAAGATGAGGCGCGTATCTTCCTCAATAATGTGGCGACACCGGCGTTATCTAAGGTGTGCCAGCAATTTATGAGCAAGGGCCTGACGGCGGATCTTGAGTATCTCGACGGCAAAGTGCGATTGGTGATCAGCAACGAAGCCTATCAACCCTTCGTATATGGTGTGCGGATGCGCTGCTTTGAAATCGTCAATCCCGTCGGTGAAGAGTTAGAGCAGGGCAATAATTGGTATTATCGCGCCGAAGTGTACTTAGAGCAGGGCGGCCAGCACTATGATGTGATGGGCTATACCGAAGAGCAGCTATTGGCGGATGTGGTCACCCAATACGAGAAATACCTGCACTATTTGCACTTGTCCAATGCCGACCAAGGACATGTCGCCTAAACGCTTCGCGTGTTAGAAATATTGCCCCAAGGAATAACTCGGATTATCCTTGGGGCACTTTTTTAGGGGTTATCAGTTAGGTGTAAGCATGTCAGCAAATCCAGGCCAGAGTAAGTTAGATCAAGTCTTAGCCCAAGAGCGGGAATACCGTGCGAAACGTGAGGGCGGTTACCGCGAGCAAGCGCTCAAATTGTATCCTTGGATCTGTGGCCGCTGTACCCGCGAATTTACCTCAAAAAACTTAAGCGAGTTGACGGTTCACCACAGAGATCACAACCACGATAACAACCCATCCGATGGTTCTAATTGGGAATTATTGTGCCTCTACTGCCACGATAATGAACATTCACGCTTCGAAGAACTGATCCGCTACGGTAGCACCACCGAAACCAAGCAAGCGGCGGCGACCTATAATCCCTTTGCCGATTTAAAGGCGATGATGAAAAAGTAGCGATAAAAGTAAAAAGCCTGAAATTTTCAGGCTTTTTTTGCAAGTCGTGCCTCGGCTTCCAGCCATTTAGCGCGGCTTAGCACCTGTTGATTTTCGTCGCCTTCGAAATGGGCTTTGCGGGCGGGAAGTTGCGCGATAATCGCGGCGTGTTCTGCATCGCTGGCATCGCGCCAAGCGACAATCTCATCGATATGGCGAAAACAGCCCATGCAATAATCTTCATCATTTAAGCCGCAGCGGGCAACGCAGGGGGAGAGCATACTTTTCCTCTTAACAGGTTTTCGTCATCGGGTTCAATGGGTGAGGCCGCAGCGTTAACTGTTGCTGCGTTAAGGCGTATCTCCCATGCATGCCAGCGAGTAAAGCAGGCTGACAAAAATTGTGGCGATACTAGCAGCTTTAGCCGCTATTTGGGCAGCGATATTAAGTAAAATGCACCTTGATATTCGTAAAGGCTTAATGACGGCACTGTTTTCAAACTGACGGCTAAGCCCAATAAAATAGTCAAATGGAACACATCAGAGTAAAGCAAATTCAGCATGGCAATTAAGCTCGATAATCATAAGCAGGCAGGGGATATATCCGACAGTCAGGATTGGCTCAAGGCGCACTTTATCCAGTTGGATAAGTTACTTGAGCAGAGCCGCGCCCTGTGGCAAGTGCGCGCCTTTGAGGCAAAAGCACTGCCTTGGGCGGCGCAATTCCCAAGGCTTGCAACCACCCTTTGGGCGCTTGATGATGCCGTGCTCGATACTTTGGATGCCGAGCAATCGGCGTTAGTCGATGCCTTATCTCCTGCACTTAAGCAGGATCTTGCCGCGTTAGGTTTAGACTGGGATCTGTCTTTACTTCTATCCTCCTTTGCCGAACTTTCGCAGGGCTCAGATATTGATTCAGATATAGGCTTTGATATTAGCTCTGACATCAGCTCTGATGATATTGAAACTGCTACTTCACCTCGTATTGATCTTACCGAGTTGGCTCACTTTAGCGCCCATATAAAAGGCCGTAAGTGGGAGCAGATCACTGCCTTTGTGCAGCATTTGCCCGATGCGGGATTACCCGTGCTCGAGTGGTGTGCGGGCAAAGGGCACTTGGGCCGTTTGATTGCCAAGGCACGTGGTGTGGATGTGTTAAGCCTCGAGTGGCAGGCGATGCTCTGTGAAGAGGGCCAAGCCTTTGCCGATAAATGGCATTTATCACAGCGCTTTGTTTGCGCCGATGCTTTCGCTATCAACGATAAAACTAGCGAAAATTCCGCTCATCAAACCAATCCTTTTTGCGCTCAGCAACAGGCGGTGGCGCTGCATGCCTGTGGCGATTTGCATGTGCGTTTATTGCAATTGGCGGCAGCGGCGGGCACACAGGCACTGGCGATTTCACCTTGCTGCTACCATTTAATTCAAGCTAATCAATATCAAGGCTTATCAACACTCGCTAAAGACAGCGCGCTGTGTTTAAGTCGCCATGACTTGCAATTGCCTTTACAACAGAGCGTAATCGCAAATCCGAAACAACAGGCGCTGCGGCATCAGGAAATTGCTTGGCGGCTGGGGTTTGATGCGCTGCAGCGAAGTTGCCGTGGCATAGATGCTTATTTACCCTTGCCCGCCATAAAGCAAAGCCAGCTGAGCGGCGAGTTTGCCGAGTTTTGCCATTGGGCGGCGGCGCAAAAGACGGTTACCTTAGCCGCAGATTGTGATTTTGACGCTTGGCTTGAGATAGGCAAACAGCGACAAAGGTTAACCCGGCGCATCGATTTGGCCGCGCATTTATTCCGCCGTGCGCTGGAGCTGTGGTTAATTCTCGATCGCTGCTGTTTTTTGCTGGAAAGTGGTTATCGGGTAACCCTGAGGGAATTTTGTGCAACCAGCGTGACGCCGCGAAATGCGCTGATTTTGGCGCAAAAATCGAGCGATTGAAAAATAATTTGAATGATGAGGCCATACTTGCCTGTTTTTTATGAAGTATTTCTTTATTAGTTCATTTTGAATTAACGGATAGGCGGCATGATCTGCACAAGGGCTGATAAGCTCTGTGAGACAAGTCTAAGACGAAAGATGGTTTTTTATTGAATCATCGGGCTTTTCTTGTTCAAATGTCGCCTTAATGACAAATAACAACTAAAAACTGACCTAAAAGATCAGTGATCTTAGTGAGCGAATAAAACAGTTTCATGAAATATTCCCGCGTATTTATTAATAGCCTTGCCTATGAACTGGCACCTGTCGTGGTTTCCAGTAGCGAGCTAGAATCTCGCCTTGCGCCTCTATATCAAAAATTTCGCATTCCTATGGGGCAACTTGCGGCGTTAACGGGCATTACCGAACGCCGTTGGTGGCCTAAAGGGCATCAATTATCCGATGGAGCGATTAAAGCGGCGCACAAGGCAATTGCAGAAACGGGAATAGAAGTCGCCGAACTGGGCGCTGTGGTGTATACCGGCGTTTGCCGTGACCAACACGAACCCGCCACCGCTTGCCGGATTGCGGCGGCATTAGGTGTGTCGAAGGACACGGCGATTTACGATATCAGCAATGCCTGTCTTGGGGTGTTATCGGGCATTTTAGACATTGCTAACCGTATCGAGCTTGGCCAAATTAAGGCAGGCATGGTGGTGTCCTGCGAATCGGCGCGGGATATTGTCGATGTGACCATTGATAATATGCTGGCCGATCCGACCATGCAGAATTTTGCGCAGTCGCTGGCGACCTTAACCGGCGGCTCTGGCGCGGTGGCGGTGATCCTGACCGATGGCAGTTTGCCGCTGACGAATGTGCGTAAGCATCAGCTGCTTGGTGCCTCCCATTTATCAGCGCCACAGCACCATCAACTGTGTCAGTGGGGCTTGCAGGAAGTGGGGCACAATATTTACCGTGAGTTTATGCGTACCGATGCGGTGACCTTGCTCAAAGAAGGGGTCGAGCTGGCAAAACACACGTGGGAGCATTTCCTCGCGCAGCGGAATTGGTTGGTCGAGCAGGTCGATAAAGTGATCTGTCATCAGGTTGGCGCTTCAAACCGTAAACAGGTCTTGAGTGCGTTAAATATTCCGCCTGAAAAAGAATTCCCTACATATCAACTGCTTGGCAATATGGGCACTGTCTCTTTACCCGTCACTGCGGCCATGGCACACGATCAAGGCTTTTTACGCCCGGGGGATCAGGTGAGCTTTTTAGGTATCGGCAGTGGTTTGAACTGCATGATGCTGGGTATTAAGTGGTAGTTTTCCAAGATTGTTATCTGCCTTAGCCGACGCTTGAGCGCAAGGTTTGCTAGGGCATTTTTATGCTTATTGGTTTAGCGATGGGCATTAGCGATGAGCAGAGGTAAAGCCGAATTTACCTGCACAGGCTACCAATACAAAAACAATTAGAACAAAAGATAGGAAGCGTCATGTTAGACACTCTGTTGCCGTTTAAACGTCATTTTCTTAGCCGTAATGGCAACAAGCTGCATTACATCAATGAAGGCCAAGGTGAGCCTGTGGTCATGGTGCACGGTAATCCAAGTTGGAGTTTTTATTACCGTAATCTCGTGAGCGCCCTTAAGGATACTCACCAGTGTATCGTGCCCGACCATATTGGTTGTGGCCTGTCGGATAAGCCGGATGACAGCGGTTACGACTACACCCTTAAGAGTCGCATTGATGATTTAGAGGCGCTGCTCGATAGCCTAAAGGTAAACGAAAACATTACCTTAGTCGTCCACGACTGGGGCGGCATGATTGGCATGGGCTATGCGGCGCGTTACCCTGAGCGCATTAAACGTCTGGTGATTTTAAATACCGGCGCCTTTCATTTACCCGATACTAAGCCTTTACCGCTAGCGCTGTGGATCTGCCGCAATACGCTGCTCGGCACTGTATTAGTGCGTGGTTTTAATGCCTTTTCATCGATTGCATCCTACGTTGGGGTAAAGCGTCAGCCGATGTCCAAGTACATCCGCGAGGCCTATGTTGCGCCGTTTAACTCATGGGCAAATCGCATTTCGACCCTGCGCTTTGTGCAGGATATTCCGCTAAAACCGGGTGACAGAAACTATCAGCTGGTGTCGGATATTGCCGCCAGTCTGCCAAAGTTTGCCAAGGTGCCGACACTGATTTGCTGGGGTTTACAGGACTTTGTGTTCGATAAGCACTTTTTAGCCAAATGGCGCGAACATATGCCCCATGCACAGGTGCATGAATTTGCCGATTGTGGTCACTATATCCTCGAAGATGCGAGCGACGAGGTGATTACCCATATCAAACACTTTATGGCTGAGGCGCAAACGCCAGAGCCTGAAGTGCAGTCCGTTGAAATGGAACAGGTCACAGAGCCTGAGGCAGAAATTCAAGCGCCACAGGCCGCACATTAATGGCTAGGGTGGAGGATGCGCAGCTCGGTCATGGGACATCTAGCGTCGAGCAAGCAAGCGATGCCAATATTTGTCGGCATTTAAAGCAGGCCGCCCATCACATACCCCATCATCTCGCGGTTGCGGTGCAACAGGGCAAGGGCAAATCCCTTGCCAATCTGACTTACCAAGAACTCGACTTTATTAGCCTCGATAAACAAAGCGATGCCATCGCCTTCGCGCTCAATGCCCATGGGCTGACGCGGGGGATGAAGGCGGTGCTGATGGTCACCCCGAGTCTGGATTTTTTTGCGTTAACTTTCGCCTTGTTCAAGGCGGGGATTATTCCCGTGCTGGTTGACCCGGGCATGGGGATTAAAAACCTTAAGCAATGTTTTATTGAAGCCGCGCCCGATGCCTTTATCGGTATTCCTAAAGCCCATATCGCCAGACGCTTATTAGGCTGGGGTAAGGGCAGCGTGCAGCATCTTATCAATGTGGATGGCAATCCCAGCGGGCTTGCAGGCACACTATCGCGCTTACTCACGGGCGCGCCAAGTTTAGCGTCGATACTCTTATCAACAGCTAAGTCGTCTACAGCTAAGTTGCCGGAACAGGCTGAGTATCCGATGGCGCTGTTAGAGCATGATGAGATGGCGGCGATTCTGTTTACCAGTGGCAGCACGGGGACGCCAAAAGGCGTTGTCTATAGTCACGGCATGTTTGAGGCGCAAATTCAGGCGCTAAAGCAGGATTATGGCATTGCACACGGCGAGCGTGATTTGGCGACATTCCCGCTATTCTCCCTCTTTGGTCCGGCGCTCGGTATGGCATCGATTGTACCTGAGATGGATGCCAGCAAACCGATTACGGCCAATCCTGAATTTTTATTTGCCGCCATTGAGAAATACCAATGCAGCAATATTTTTGTTAATCCGGCCTTGCTTGAGCGTCTAGGCCGCGCCGGTGAGCAAACCGAATCGAAAAAGCAGCATAAACTCAGCAGTGTGAAACGCGTGATTTCCGCAGGCGCGCCCGCGACCATTGCCTCGATTGCCCGTTTTAGCAAAATGCTCAGTGACGGCGTGCCTGTACTCAATTCCTACGGCGCCACCGAATCCTTACCTATCAGCATGATCGCCAGCGATGAGCTATTTACCACGACTCAAACCACGGACAATGGCGGTGGGATTTGTGTCGGCCGCGCCATCGATGGTGTCAGTATCGAGATTATCGCCATCACTGAAGCTGATATTCCTGAGTGGGATAATGGCCTGCGTCTTAACGCGGGGGAAATTGGCGAAATAGTGGTAACAGGCCCTATGGTGAGCCAGTCCTATTATCGCCGCGAAAAGGCAACGACGGCGGCTAAAATATGGGATTGCGAGCAGCAAACCTTCAGGCATCGCATGGGCGATCTTGGCTATCTGGACGACAGTGGCCGGTTGTGGATGTGTGGCCGCAAAGCTCATAGAGTGGATGCCACCCAAGGCGGGCGGTGTATTAAACGTTACTATTCCATTCCGAGTGAGCGTATTTTTAATACCCATCCGAATGTGAAACGTTCGGCATTAGTGGGGATCAAAGTGAAGGGCCAAGGTGGCGTGAGTGAGATTGAACCACTCATCTGTATCGAGCTTGACCAATCCTTGGTGTGCAATAAGAGCGCGCAGCTCTATCAAGAGTTGATGGCGATTGCCGAGCAGTATAGCCAAACTCAGGGGATTCGACGTTTTCTCATTCATCCCGATTTCCCCGTGGATGTGCGCCACAATGCAAAAATATTTAGAGAAAAATTAGCCGTTTGGGCGCAATCGCAAACCAAAGGCTGATTTCAATTTAGCTCATTTTTAACTTAAATAGGGTCGAACTTTCGACCGTTTGTTCGTGGCACGTTTTGCCGCGAGTGGTGCCTTGTTGCACTTAATCACTGAATTGAATACTAAGATGACACTCACTGTCACGGAATGCGATATGACTGACAATCCTGCTGTTCTTCAAGCCGATGCGACACAAACTGGCCGTGGCGATAACCTCGCTCAAGCAGGCTTTGACCCGCGTGAGCAAGCCGCGCTTCATGCCTTGGCGGCTAAGGTCAACCATGCCTTTGTGACCGGCGCGGGCGGATTTTTGGGTAAGGCCATTTGCCTACGTTTGGTCGCGGCTGGGATTAAAGTTACTGGGTTTGCCCGTGGCCATTATCCTGAGCTTGAAGCCCTTGGTGTGACTATGGTACAGGGGGATTTAGCCAATCCTGAGCAAGTCAAACAGGCTATGCAGGGCTGCGATATCGTGTTCCATGTGGCCTCAAAAGCGGGTGTATGGGGCGACAGAGACAGTTATTTTTGCCCGAATGTGAAGGGCGCCGCTAATGTGATTGCTGCTTGTAAAGCACTAAAAATCAATAAGCTAGTCTATACCAGTACCCCAAGCGTGACCTTTGCGGGCGAGGATGAATCGGGAATCGATGAGTCGACGCCCTACGCCAGCCGCTTTTTAAATTATTATGCCCATTCCAAGGCGATTGCCGAGAAGATGATGCTCGATGCCAATCAAGCCTCGATAACCGCGTCGGCGTATGCGTTAAAGACCGTCGCCCTGCGGCCGCATTTGATTTGGGGGCCCAATGATCCGCATCTGGTGCCTCGGGTGCTCGCCCGCGGTCGTTTAGGTAAGCTCAAGCTGGTGGGGCGCGAGGATAAACTGGTCGATACCATTTATATCGATAACGCCGCCTATGCCCATATTCTGGCGGCCGTGGAGCTTTGCCAAGTCTCGCCTAAGTGCCAAGGGAAAGCCTATTTTGTCAGTAACGACGAGCCAGTGACTATGGCCAAGATGCTGAACCTCATCCTAGCCTGTGATGGGTTGCCGCCTGTGACCGCGCGCGTGCCACAGACCCTAGCCTATGTGGTGGGCGCTGTGTTAGAAACGGCGTATCGATTGCTGAATAAGCAAGAAGAGCCGATCATGACGCGCTTTGTCGCTAAACAGCTTTCCTGTAGCCATTATTTCGATATCAGCGCGGCAAAACGAGATTTAGGTTATCGTACACTGGTGACAATAGACCAAGGTATATGTCGATTAAAAGCTTCGTTATAGATGTTTGATTATTAAATAGAAATGTAAAAATGAATGCGTTTAAATTTGATTGATTAAACGCATTCCATTTACTGACTAAGAGTATTTTCTTATCGCAATGTCACACAGTTTGTTATATATTTTTTCAATTTGTAATTGACTATTCATGTTTGTATGGAAATGAGAGGAGAATAAATTAGTTTCAGATTGTAAGAAATTATCATTCTGTAGTTCAAGTGCATACTGCATATATTCTTTCCAATTGCTAAATCTACGTTCCTCTGGGACTATGTTACTTATATGCCCATAGTTTAATGTCACTACGGGTAAGCCATTTATTATTGCTGTTTGAGAGCTTGTGCCTCCACCAATTCTTTTAGGATTCAAATAAACATCAGCCATCAAACAAACAGATGCTAAGTCATCTTGAAATCCAATGTTTATCACTTTTTTTCTATCAATTAATTCAGCGTCAAAATTACTTGAAAGACTAAAACTGTCTGTACCAGAGAAAATAATATGTGCATTTTCGTTGCTTTTAATAAGACCGTTGCAAATTTCGATAAACTCAGGGGTTACTTCTCTATCCATCCTAGTGCTTACTACTAAATAAATGAAAGAATTATTATCCAGACCCAATTTTTCTTTTGAGGCGGGAATGTCAGCCTTTCCCTCTGGAGTGACCAACATATTCTCGAGCATAAAGTCATTATGTTCATATTTAGATGCTAGCTCTCTATGGTTATCATCGAAAAGGCTCCCAGGAACAAAATAGCTATCGCAGTGTGCAAATGGGACTACACCACCAGTGGTTGCAAATATCGATGGGTAAATTCCAAATATAGCCTCCTGAACTAAAAGATTTTCACCATGTGAAATAACTGCATCTGTATCTAATGATTTAAGAATGTCTAAAATATCTAATACCTTTCTTGATGACATCATCTGTTTCTCAATAGATATTATTTTAATTTTCTTATCTTTAAATTGCATATAGTTAATATTTAGCTCAGATGTTCCATTTAAATCTTTATTGACATTAAATCCTGTGGGATTTATTAATCCAAGAGTATTGTGATAGTTGAATCCATTTGAATTAATGATTGTTACATTACAATTATGATAAGTTTCTAAGTGGCATGCAATGTTGAAAGATTCTCTGGTTGGGGAATGTCTCATCCCAAGAATTTGTGGACTTAATATGACAATGTTTTTAACCTGATTAACATTTTTTTTGTTTTTATATTTATATAGTTTTAACCAATTATTCATGTCATTAGATAAATTTTTAAAGATATTTCTTAATGATGTTGTATTAACCGGGGTTGAGTTTGTAAATAAACGATTTCCAATATTCCAATATATCTCGTAAAAGCTTTGAGGTGACATGTTTGGTGGGCATGAATTGATAATTTTTTCTAAAAATCTAGAGTTTTTTGTTAAGTCAAATAAAAAGAAGTACAAGGAATTTAAGTTGTCTATCGGTGGTTGATTTGTAAGATAGTGTTGTATCACTTGTTCTTTATTGTACTCATCAATCTGTTCATAAGCCGATTTTAACGTGCTCAAGTATGAAAAAGATTCGTTATCTAATTTAGCTTCGATAAATATTAAATCTATAGTAAGAATTATGTCATTTGAAAAATTCATTAAGTTTCCCTATTTTAGTGAATTTGTAAGGTAGGCATATTTGATAAATTTTTATACTATTTTTCTGCTTAATTGTACATAGTTTTATGTTTTGTTGGGAAAATTTTGGTATGGTTCAGTGTTAGAAAAGTTAAACTCAGAATTCAGATAATAACTGCTCCTAATTGTGCGATATATCATGCCGAAAATCTTGCAGTGTCAAGCGTTACCACAATTTGGTGGCAGAGTCAGACGTGGCAAGGCTCAGACTAGGATTTGAACTCAGTACTACTCTTAGAAACAGCACGAGTGCAGCAAACGATTATTCTAAACATATATGGTCAGTTATTTAGTGTCGTTTGATTATTAATCAATGACTATTTACCTCTTTCAAAATATTTCTACTGTATCATTGTTTGAGATGATACATGCAATGTGTATTTGATAAGTGTTTTGTGTATATTTACTTTTTCAGTTGCATTACAGGAATTCACTCTATAGTTAGGGAATATTATGAGTTGTGGTGAATGTAAAACGTCAATTTTTAGGCAAAAAATAGGTCGCTGTAAACGCTGCATGTGGCAGTTGACGCTGCTGTCGCTTATCGATTGGCCTTTGTGGTGGTATCTCTACAGTGACGCTCCTCGAGAGGTCAACTCCATCGCCTTACTGTTTTTCTGCTTAGCCTTTAGTGGCCTGTTGTTACTGCATCTTGTGGTATTAGTCGCCCGCCGTCTGCTCGGGCGTGAGTAGTTTTTCACTTCCCATCGAATCTCCTTTTTATCCTTTGTGGTGAGCGGTCACACTTGCCATTTACACTATTTGAAACGGCCATGCTTGTCCGCGAACTTTTTCATTTTCGCTTAATGCTCAAGTGGTACACAGTGCGCTGAAACAGCTCGCTTTTTATCGTCTTAGCGAAAAATACTGTCGATTGGTGCTGAGGCGTGATGAGTGATGAGCTCACGCGATTATTTTACTCCGTGATCCCGTGAGTGTTAGGGCTAGGCTTAAATCTGAACTAAGTACCATAAATACTCTGATGATAAGGGTTCGTGTAACGAGTTTTTTTGGCTGATAAGTATGGATTTAAACAAATTTTAATCTGACATTTTAAGGTTTTTACCCTGTTTCACTGTTTTTGGTATCGCCAAGTACTAAGATCGAATGTGGCGATGGAGCCGAGAAAACTCGGTATTTTTTTAGGTTTTAGGGAGTGTTATGGAGTTTTTAACCACGTTATTTGTGGGTTACCCGATATGGGTTTGGTTAATGTTTTTTGGCTTTGTGTTGGCATTGTTAGCCTTCGACTTAGGTGTGCTACACAAAGAGCAGCACGAAATTACCGTGGCAGAGAGCCTTAAATTATCGGCCTTTTACATTTGTATGGGTCTGTTGTTCGGCGCTTGGTTATGGTGGTATAAGGGCTCGACCGCGGGGATGGAATACCTCACGGGTTACCTTATTGAAAAGTCTTTATCTATGGATAACGTCTTCGTTATCGCGCTTATTTTCAGTAGCTTAGGTATTCCCCGTTTGTATCAACACCGAGTGTTATTCTGGGGGATCATGGGCGTTATCGTGCTACGTGCCATTATGATTGGCTTAGGCGCGGCGCTGGTAGCGCAGTACCAAGGCGTGTTGGTGTTATTCGGCCTGTTCTTGATTTTCACTGGCATTAAGATGCTCTTTTCCGATGATGAGCATGGTGATATCCAAGATAATAAGTTTTACAAGTGGTTACGCTCTAAAATGCGTTTTACGCCAAGCCTTCATCAAGAGAAGTTTTGGGTAAGGGGAGAGGAGCATCAACTCAGCAAAGGCTGGTGGGCAACGCCCTTGTTCTTGGCGTTGATCTTAGTCGAAACCGCTGATCTGGTGTTTGCGGTGGACAGTATCCCGGCGATTTTTGCGATTACCCAAGATCCTTTTATCGTCTATACCTCTAATATCTTTGCTATTTTAGGTCTGCGGGCATTGTATTTCGCCCTCGCGGCCATGGTGCATCGTTTCGAGTACCTCAAGTATGCGCTATCGGTCGTGTTAGTGTTTATCGGCGTAAAAGTCGGACTGGTGTACTTTAATCACGAAGGCATTGTGGACTTTAAAATCCCAACGGCCTTATCCCTTGGCGTCACTTTCGGCCTCTTGCTGGCGGGGGTATTATTCTCCCTGTGGAAGACGCGCGAGCAGAAGTAAGTTAATGTTTTTCTATCTAAAACTGGCGCCATAGTGCGCCAGTTTTTATTCGGTCATCCCAAAGAATGGTTGTGAATTGCCTAGTTTATCGGCCGATGAAATAATTTCTATTTGCGGTTTTTAGGTTTGGTAAAAGTGCGCAAACTGTTCTATTTTTCGTATAGACAGACGTTTGGCTCGGGCTTTCTTTCTACCTGAGTAATCGTTCGCCTAACAGCGCACTGAGCCAAATATAAAGAGTCTGTTTTCATCAATTTTGCAATAATAACAATAAATTATTAGCACCATCAACTTTGTGGCTTAGCTCATTATCTGCCGGAATGGGGCGACAGTTTGGTTCATTCTGAGATGTTGACCATTACGCCACGCCATCATTACAAATAATCGAACAAATGACAGCGAGCCAGGCCGTTAATGCCGAGGTTCGTACGAGGAGAAAGATCATGTCTATGGTGAGTGCGAAGGAATTTGCTCATTGGCTAAAGAAACGCTTCGAGGGTGTCGAAAAGGGCGTGAGTTTAACTCGAGAAGATATTAATCAGCTGACCGGACGCCAAAATTTTTCATTGGTGTTTGTGCATGATATTCACTACGAGTTGATGCGTTATGGCATCGCCTTTGTAACAGACACGGGGCGCGATACTTATTATCTTGTGCGGGTTTTCGATAAACCTTGGCGCAATCAATTGGAGCAGGACTCTGAAAAGGAGCTGTTCTCTAACGTAGTGTCGATTAATTTACTGCGTTAAGACGGCAATTCGTGGCATTTATCAGTGCAATTTTGCTTGAGGTGGTGAGTGCTTTCGACGCACCACAGCGCGCTGCTGCGCAAGTTCGACAGCCCCTGTTACATAAGGATTAACAGGGTTAATAAATCGCATCTTTGCGTGACTTCCCGTCTACTAAGTTCGTTACACTCTCCCTCTTTACACTTAAATCCGCCGTGAAAAGTGCAAATTCGCTTGTTCTTCGACATGGATTTTCCTAAGGTGATTGAAAATGATTTTCACTGAGGCCCCCTATGAATACCCATTTGCAATTACAGGTTAAGCATTGGCTCGAAAATGACCCAGATCCCCGCACTCAGGCACAACTGCAAGCCTTAATCGATGCCGGAAATGACGCCGAACTCGAGGCACGTTTCGCGGGACGTTTAGAATTTGGAACCGCCGGATTACGCGGTGTGGTGGGCGCAGGTCCTATGGGCATGAATCGCTTGGTTATCCGCCAAACGTCTGCAGGGCTTGGTGCCTATCTACTTGAACAAATTAAAGATGCCGCCGAGCGCGGAGTCGTGATTGGTTACGATGGCCGCCACGATTCACGCACTTTCGCCCATGATACCGCCAGTGTGCTCACCGCGATGGGGATTAAAGTGCGCCTCACCGCCAAAGTGGCACCAACGCCGCTGGTGGCCTTTGGCGTTAAGCATTTTAATGCCGCCGCCGGTATTGTGGTGACCGCCAGCCATAACCCGCCACAATACAATGGCTACAAAGTGTATTGGGAAAACGGCGCGCAGATTATCCCGCCCCATGACTCAGGTATCGCCGCTCAAATTGAGCTGGCGGCAACCCAAGCGATTCCGTTTATGGATCAGGTGGAGGCGACCAAACAAGGCAAGCTTATCTGGTTGCAGGACGATTATTACGAAACCTATCGCCGTGGCGTGTTGCACGCCAATGTGCTGCAAAATAATACCGCGCCCGAAAAAGTCAGTCTTGCCTATACCGCGATGCACGGTGTGGGCGCAGAAATGGCTGAAACCGTGCTCCAAGACGCAGGTTTTACCCAAGTGTATTCGGTGGCGGCGCAGCGCGAACCCGATGGGGATTTCCCAACGGTTAATTTCCCGAATCCGGAAGAAAAAGGTGCGATGGACTTGGTCATCGCCGAAGCGAAAAAGCATGGTGCTATGCTTGCTTGCGCCAATGACCCCGATGCCGACAGATTTGCGGTTGCAGTACGCAAGGATGATGGCGAGTATCAAATGCTAACGGGTGACCAAGTGGGCGTGCTCTTTGGCCATTATCTGTTAAGCCATGCCGCGAAAGACCAACGACTGGTGGGCACGACTATTGTGTCCTCCAGTCTATTATCTAAAATCGCCAAAGGCTTTGGGGTTGAAAGTTATACCACGCTCACTGGTTTTAAATGGCTGATGAATGTGGGGATTGCGCAGAGTCAGCCTGATAATCAATTCCTGTTTGCCTACGAAGAGGCGCTGGGTTACACCGTCGGTAACATGGTGTGGGATAAGGACGGCCTGTCGGCCCTAGTCGCCTTCGCCCAATTAACCGCCGAGCTTGCCGCCAAAGGGCAAAGCATTTGGGATAGACTCGAACAGATATACCGCGAGCAGGGTTTCCATCTCAATGCTCAAGTTAGCATTGCCTTAAAACCCGACACGCCTAATATCGGCGCCTATCTGCGTGAACATCCGCCGCTGGCAATTGGTGAACATGCCGTGGTGTCGACTGATGATCTCAAGGCGTTAGAGCGCCGTTTTGCCGATGGCAAAGTCGAGAAAATCAATCTGCCCGCCAGTGATGTATTAACTTACTGCTTAGCCAATGGCGCACGGGTGATAGTACGGCCGTCGGGCACTGAGCCTAAAATCAAGTGTTACTACGAGGTGGTCGAGCCTATGACGGCGCAAGACACCTTGGCCAGCGCCCAGGCTCGGGCAACTCAGGCGATGGAGGCGTTTATTTCTGCCCATCAGGCGAGCCTACCTAAATAAGCGCTTTTAGCGCACTCAATAAAATCAGCTTCACTCAAAGGCTACTGACATGATGTTGTCAGTAGCCTTGTTTTATTCTTGTTGTCGTCCGCTGGTGAATCACATTTATAACATGATGAATCATCGGCATTTTTCAACAAGGAGAAAGTGAAAATGTTATCAATTGCACCGTTAGTCTGGGGTGAAATTCCTGTCAGTGATATGGATCGTGCCATCGCTTTTTATCAACAACATTTCGGCGTTGAATTTAAACGTGACGATATGGAAGACATGCAATACGCGACGCTGGTAACAGAGGAGGAAGGCGCCGCCAGCATTGGCCTCGTTAAATGCAGCATGAGCAAACCGTCGATGGAAGGTAGCACTGTATACCTGCATTTCAGCGCACAATTGCAACCTTTAGTGGATAAACTCGTGGCCGCCAATGTGACTATGCTATTGCCTGTGACGCCTATCAAAGACGGCGGTTGTGGCTATATCGCCCTGTTCGTGGATAGCGAAGGCAATAAGGTCGGCCTCTGGTCGCAAAATCAGTAATGTAAACTCTGCAGAGTCGTGCCTTGGCACGGCTCTCGGTACTGATGTTTAGTACTGATGTTTACGCCGATCTTTAATTCGAGTGGATACAGTCAGTTCTGCGGATAAGAGCGATATGCAGTAACGTCTCGCGATAGCCTTAAACAAGCAACTGCAAATTTCAGTGATGAAGGTAAAGGATAATGGAACAGGTTTTTATGGCGGCTCAACCTATGCTTGGGCTGAGTACGCGCACCAACAATAGCACCGAAATGGCGGGTGAGGGCGGCAAGATTGCAGCGCTTTGGCAGACATTCTTTGAATCATCACAACTCACGGCAATGCTCGACTCTCCCATGTATGGGGTCTACTACGACTATGAATCCGATATGACGGGAGACTATTCGGTTTTAGTGGGGAAAAGCGTTGAGTCTGTCAGCGAGACAGGCCCTTTTACAGCGTTGCAGCTGCGTGAAGGAAATTACCTTAAGTTCAGTGCACAAGGGGAAATGCCCCAGTGTGTGGTTGATCTTTGGGGACAGATTTGGCGCTACTTTAGTGCACCTGATTGTCCGCATCAGCGTGATTATCAAACGGACTTTGAGGTCTATCGAAGCGCCGATAAGGTCGAGATTTATATCGGGATCGTGTAGGCCGAATCCATAACGCTTTGCCTGTACAGTATCGCTTGGGCGGGTAAGCTTTAGCGGTTAAGATCCCTAAACTTTTGCAGCAAAGCCAATTTGAGGTGTGATTACTGTCCATGCGCCGTGCCGACCGCCTATTTCAAATAGTGCAAATTCTTAAACATCGACGATTAACGACTGCCCAAGAGCTGGCGGAACGTTTAGAAGTCTCGACCCGCACCGTATACCGCGATGTGCAGGATTTATGTTTGAGCGGCATTCCCATTGAAGGGGAAGCGGGCGTGGGTTATCTATTGCGCCACGAAGTGAATGTGCCGCCACTGATGTTTAACGAGGCCGAATTAGAGGCTATTCAAGTCGGTATGCGTATGGTGCAAACATGGGGCGGCAAAGAGCTTGGTAGTGCGGCGCGTCAGGCGATGATAAAAGTGGAGGCAGTACTCCCTAAGCGCTTGCAAGCCTATCAATCCTTGATGTTTTCGCCGGATTTTTATTTAGATTCCAACGAGTTTCAGTTTCTCGATCCGCTGCGTAATGCGGCCCAGCGCCGTGAGTACGTCAAACTCTTCTATCAAGATGTGAATAAAGCGCTGACCGAGCGTGAAGTGCGGCCGCTCGCCATCTATTTTTGGCGCGGCACTTGGACCTTGCTGACATGGTGCGAATTACGCCAAGATTTTCGCAACTTTCGGGTCGATCGTATCACCGGATTGTTAAGGCTTAACCGCCATTTTGAACCAACGCCGGGGCAGGAATTAGAGGATTATATTTGCCTGATGGACGCCCAGATGCGCGAGCGTGAAGCCGAAAAATAAAGCCACTCATAGAGTGGCTTTATTGTGATTACTTTATGAATCTTGCTTAGAAACTGCCGCGGATCCCGAGGGCGATTTGGGTGCCAAAACGCTCTAGATAATTTACTTGGTCTTCATACTTCACATAACCCGAATAGCGGTTATTGGTCAGGTTAGAAGCCTCGGCGAAAATCGACACATTTTCGAAAATATCATAACTCGCGCTAGCATCGAGCTGGCCGTAGTCTTGGATCCAAGCTGGACCACCCCAAGCTTCGGGATCGACCAGGAACTTACTGCGCCAGTTATAGGCAACCCTGGCCTGCAGACCGTATTGCTCATAGTAAAGGACGGCGTTGTAAGAGTTTTTCGACATGCCCTTAAAGGGTAAGCCTTTCGCATCGATTTCGGGATCATCATAGCTGCTGTCCACATAGGTGTAGTTCAGCTGGAAACCTAAACCATTAAAGGGCTCTGGCAGGTATTCGTCGAGGGATTGCTGCCATGCGGCCTCCACCCCTTGCACTTTGGCACCGTACTTACCCGATACGGGTTGAGTGACATAATATTCTGTCCCCTCAACCATTTGAGGCCCTTTGTCGTCGGTGATAAAGGATTCTATGTCTTTGATAAAAATGGCACCACTCAGTGAGCTACTCTCGTGGAAATACCATTCGAGGGAGATATCCCCTTGGCGCGCCTTTTCGGGGGCGACACTTGGGTTACCGCGTGTCAGTGTCGGTAAACCATTCTCACGGGTCGTGAAACTCGGTGCGGCCCAGACACGCAGCGCATAGAGTGACGGACGGCTTAACACTTCGGCGGCGGAGACACGTAGCAGCAAATCATCCTGCAGATTGAGCTTAAAGTTCATGCTCGGTAACACATTGGTATAGCTATCGTCGTAGCTGGTTTGAACAACGTTTTTCCAATCATTGTTGGTGGGTTGGCCGGCACTGTCTAATTCAACCTTAGCCAAATCGTAGGCATAACCATCGGAGGTGACTTTGGTCTGGCTCGCTCTGAGGCCTAAGTTCAACATATACGGCAGATCGAAAATTTCCTCTTCGATATTCACCTGCACATAGGCGGAGGTCACAGCTTCTGTGACTTCATAGCTTCCTGCCTTATTGAGGCTAGCGACAATGCTCTTATCCGCCGCTTCTTGGTTAATGCTGCGGTAGTATTCAAGCAGTTTGTCGTAGTCGAAGCTTGGCCATGGCTCTGGGGAGATGCTGTTTTCACCATCGAGGAAGTTATCGAAGTTGGCGGGCACAAATACGCTCGAAGGAATTTGGAACAGTTCAAATTCGCCTTGAGTAAAGACAGTGCTGTTATCGAAGGTATAACCGTCGCGGGTAAGGTAATAACCACCACGGCTGAATTGGCTGGAATTAGCGGAGGCAAATTCGGTCTGCTTCTTCACTTGCTTGACATAATTGACGCCAAAATCGACCTTGCTGATGATGCCTTCATCGGGAATGTATTGGCTGATAAGTTTGATGTCGGTAATTTTATCGTCCACATCGACGCCACTGTTACGGCTATAGTGGGCGCCGTATTTTTGATCGGCGCTCAGACCTGGGCTGATCACCACATCGGGCAGCATATTGCCACGGGTGTAATCGATGTCGATGCCATCGACAAAGCCACGGGCAACCACGAAGCGGTTATCGCCATTATTGGCATTTTGCGCGGCGGAGTAGGCAACATCGGCGGTAATCGACCAGTTGGGCATAACATACCAGTCGGCCTTCAGACCCATTTGGTAGGTATCGGTTTTTCTTGGGGTACTGAGGTTGAGCAATTCAACCATAGTGTTGTCACCCGTTTGGTTCATGCTCACCACACGGCCCTGATCGTCAAATATGGCGTCGGTAAATAGCGGTGTGCCCGGCGTCCATTCTTCGTCGTAGTTCACGAAGCCGATTTGGTATTTATGGCCATCGGTGTTGTAGCGTGAATAGAGACCGTCGAAGTTAATGTCGAGATTATCCAGTGGGCGCCATTGCAGGGCGAGCGTGCCACCTACGCGTTCACGCACGTCTTGGGCGTTCGCAAAATACATATAGCTTGGGATCTTAGAGGCATAAATCTCACCTGGGTCGATCACGCCGTTATTGTTGGTATCGACCGGCACCCCGGCACTGTCGACGCCCCAGCCTTCATCTTCATCGAAGAAGCCTTCGGCCGAATAGGTGTCCGCCCGCAGGGTTTTACGGGAATATACCGCCGAGACCAGCGCACCAAAACTATCGTCATCCGTCTTATCGCCGATGATCAGTGAGGCATGGGGATGAATATCCTCGGTACGGGACTCGTAAATCCCCTTGGCGGAGGCTTGAATGGTACGGCCTTCTAAATCCAGCGGTTTACGGGTTTGGATATCGACGATAGCGCCAATGCCACCTTCGGTCAGTCTGGCTTCGGGTGACTTATACACCGCCAGCACGTTTACCAGCTCCGAGGCGATGGTGTCGAAGTTAAAGTCTCGGCCTGCATTTTCTGAGGCCAATTTACGGCCATTGAGGGTGGTGACGTTATAACCATCGCCAAGGCCGCGAACCAGAATATTTTGCCCTTCGCCGCCGTTACGGGTAATGGTCACCCCGGGAATACGCTGTAGCGCCTCGGCTAAGTTTTCATCTGGAAATTTACCAATGTCATCGGCGACTACAAGGTCGACCACGCTCATGGCATTCTGTTTTAGGAACATCCCTTCCTTAATACTGTTTCTGATCCCTGTTACCTGAATGCGTTCGACTTCGGCATCCTGGGCTTGCGCAGTGTCCTTCGCTTGAACTTGCTCTTTCGTTTCTGTTTGTTGCTCTGCTGGTATTTCATTGGCAGCGCTGTGAGTTGCTGTCAGAGCCGCTGCGATGGCTAGGGCAATCGCGGCAGGCTTGGTGGTTAAGAGTTTCATAGTGTCCCCGCATGAGTGTGATGCACGGTCGTTGCCGTGTCTTTTAATACAATTTCGAAAGCGAAAGAAACTGCGCAAACCTTTCGAAGTCTTATTTATAGCGTTAAATTCTGTAATAGATCAATAAAAAAATGTAAAAATACTTTCAAAAAGTTTCACATTCATGCATGATGAAAATCAACCTATGGCAAAAACTTGAGCTAAAACTTCGTAAGTTATTGTTAATTTGGTTATTTGTTTTTGTGATAGTGAAAAGTGATTTCGAAAGTGTTTGAAAGTTGTTCTTGGCGTGTTACCTTTCAATCGATAGTTAATCGAAAGAATGGAGAAGCTTGTGAGTACTTTGAACACGATAGAAAGGCAGCAGGAAATTGTGCGAATGACACAGTTACAGGGAAAGGTCTCTGTTGCCGAACTCGCAGAACACTTTGGGGTATCTGAAGTCACGATCCGCAGCGATTTAGCCATGTTGGATCAAAAGCAGTTACTGGTGCGCTCCCGAGGCGGCGCTATGGTCAACAGCGAGTTGATCCGGGAGTTATCACTGAAGGAGAAGGGCAGTTGCCATTCGGCCTTAAAGCAAGAGTTAGGTAAGGCCGCGGCGGCCTTGGTGCAAAACGGCGATCGCTTATTACTCGACTCGGGGACGACCACCCAACAGGTGGCGGCGAACCTGATGGAGCATAAGGATCTGATCGTGATGACCAATGGCTTGAATATCGCCACCGAGTTGGCTAAGGCTGACGAAGTGGAGGTGATGTTAACCGGCGGACTGTTACGTAAAAAATCCCTGTCGTTCTACGGCAATATCGCCGAGAACAGCCTGCGGGATTACAACTTTAACAAGTTGATTTTAGGGGTGGATGGTTTCGATTTGCGGGTGGGATTAACCACTCACTTTGAAAAAGAGGCCAGCCTCAACCGAATGATGTGTGAGATAGCGAGTGAAATTATCGTTGTGACTGACTCATCAAAGTTTGATCAACAAGCATTCCACGTTATTTGCAGCAGTCGCCGTATTACGCGCCTAGTGACAGATACCGGGATCCCAGAGCGCTATGTTGATGAATTAACTAAACAAGGTGTGCAATTACACCTCATTGAGAAAGCTAATTTATAACGGGGAATTACTATGTCGGGTTTTGATCGTCGTTCGTTTTTAAAGGCTTCTATGGTAACCGCTGCGGCAACGGCACTTGCGGCCTGTGCCAGCAGTGAACGTGCTACAGGCACAACACCTAAGGCTGCGGGTAAATCTGTGATGGGGCTGGTCGTGCCCAAGATGGATGAGGTTAGAGTTGGGTTAATCGGGGTGGGTGAGCGCGGCATTGGGTTTGTGCATCATTTCAGCCGTATCGAAGGCGCCCGCATTACCGCTATCTGTGATACCGATACCTTAGTGCTGGCCCGCGCTGAAAAAGCCATTAACGAATATGGACGTGATAAACCTGCTTATTTTAGCAAGGGCGACCATGCGTACCGCGATCTGTTAAACCGTGATGATGTGGATATCGTCGTGATTGCCACACCATGGGCCTGGCATCACCCCATGGCGAAAGAAGCCATGTTAGCGGGCAAGCATGCCTTCGTCGAAGTCCCGATGGCGGGCACGATTGAAGAGCTGTGGGATCTGGTGGATACCGCCGAACTGACCCAGCGTAACTGTATGATGATGGAAAACGTCTGTTACGGCCGTGATGAGTTGATGGTGCTCAACATGGTGCGCCAAGGCCTGTTTGGTGAACTGCTCCACGGTGAGGCCGCCTACATCCACGAACTGCGCTGGCAGATGAAGGAAATCGACCGTAAAACAGGCTCTTGGCGTACGGCTTACCATGCTAAATACAACGGTAATCTCTATCCAACCCATGGTTTAGGCCCTGTCGCCCAGTATATGAATATCAACCGCGGCGACCGTTTAGACTATTTAACCTCTGTGAGCTCTCCTTCCTTAGGCCGCGCCGCCTATGCCAAACGTGAGTTCCCAGCGGATCATCAGCGTAACCAACTCAAGTACATTTGTGGCGACATGAACACCAGTTTGATTAAGACGGTAAAAGGTCGCAGCATCATGGTGCAGCATGACACGACCACGCCTCGTCCTTACAGCCGCCATAACCTGATCCAAGGGACCAACGGTGTGTTTGCAGGTTTCCCTAATCGTATCGCGCTGGAAAACGGTGGCTCTGGCAGTTATCACGAGTGGGATGAAAACATGGATTCATGGTACGCCAAATATGACCACCCTCTGTGGACCCGTATGGGCAAAGAGGCTGAGGAGAATGGCGGCCACGGTGGCATGGATTTCTTGATGTGCTGGCGGATGATTTACTGCCTACGTAATGGCGAGGCACTGGATCAGGATGTGTACGACGGCGCGGCATGGTCGGCGGTATTCCCCTTGTCGGTGGCCTCAGTCGGTGACCGGGGTAACTCCAAGGACTTCCCAGACTTTACCCGTGGTGTCTGGCAAACCGCGAAACCCCTCGGCATTGTGGGGTAAGCGCTATGTCAGTGATTCAAACTATCATTGACGCCAATAAAGCAGGTCAGCAGGCGGGCATTTTTGCCGTCTGCTCGGCCCAGCCCTTGGTGTTGCAGGCGGCGCTATTGCAGGCAAAGGCGAATGGCACGCCCTTACTTATCGAGGCGACCGCCAACCAAGTGAATCAGTTTGGCGGTTATACCGGGATGAAACCACAGGATTTCATCGACTTCGTTACTCAAATGGCCATTGAACTTGGCCTTGAACCTTCACAATTACTCTTTGGCGGCGACCACCTAGGCCCCGTCGTTTGGTGCCAGCAAGCCGCCGAAGAGGCGATGCAATTGGCCGAAGACCTTATCGCCGAATATGTGAAGGCGGGATTTACCAAAATCCACCTCGACACCAGTATGGCTTGTGGCGGTGATGTGCTTCCCTTAGCGGATGAACTTATCGCGGCGCGTGCGGCGCGGCTCTGTGCGGTGGCCGAAGCCCACCGCGCGCCCGAGCAAGCACTCTGTTATGTGATAGGCACCGAAGTGCCCGCGCCCGGCGGTGTGAGTGAGATGGAGGCCGAGCTTGCAGTCACGCCCGTCAGCGCCATTGAACATACCTTAAATTGCCACCGCGACGCCTTTGCTGCGGCAGGGCTGGGAGAGGAGGTGTGGCAAAAGGTGATTGCGGTTGTCGTTCAGCCTGGGGTGGAGTTTGATAACAGCCAAGTGCATTTGTTTGAACCTGAGGCAACCCATGCCCAAAGTGAGTTCATTCGCGGTTATCCCAGATTAGTGTTTGAGGCGCATTCGACCGATTATCAGCTCAGCATGGGGTATCAAGCCTTAGTGCAGCAGCATTTCGCGATTTTAAAAGTGGGCCCACAGCTTACTTTTGCTCTGCGGGAGGCCTTGTTTGCCCTGTCCCATATCGAAAATGTGCTGTGCCAGCCCGAGCAATGCTCGGATTTACGTCAAAACTGTTTTGAGTTGATGCGAGATAACCCTAAGTATTGGCAAGGGTTTTATGCCGACAACGAGGCATTAAAGTGGCAACTTGGCTTTAGCTTTAGTGACCGAGTGCGTTACTACTGGCCGAGTCTGCAAAACAAGGTCGAGCAGCTATTGAGCAACTTAGCCCAAAGCATTCCTCTGCCGCTGATCAGCCAGTATTTACCGAACCAGTATACGGCGGTCTTGGCGGGGGAACTTAAGCCCACGGCCCGTGAACTCGTGCTGCATAAAATTACCGAAGTATTGGCCGATTACGCCAATGCCTGCCAGCTTCCTGTGATGCAATCACCTTTAAAGGGATGATATTTTGATGTTAACCAGTCCTCTTTCTCCATTCGAACATGAAGATAGCAACCTGTTATTGAGTGCAGAGCAATTAACCCAATATGGCGCCTTTTGGACGGCGAAGGAAATCAGCCAGCAGCCGAAAATGTGGCGCAAAGTGAGCGAGCAGCACAGTGATAATCGCACTATTGCGGCTTGGTTAACGCCGATTCTGGCAAAGCCGCAATTAAGGATTATCCTCACTGGGGCTGGGACGTCGGCCTATATAGGTGATGTGCTCGCGGCCCATATTCAGCAGCATTTACCTTTGGCAACCCAACAAGTTGAAGCCATCAGCACCACGGATATTGTGAGTCATCCAGAGCTGTATCTGCGGGGCAATATTCCCACATTGCTGATTTCCTACGGCCGCTCGGGAAACAGCCCCGAGAGTATGGCGGCGGTCGAACTGGCGGAGCAATTGGTCGATGATTGTTACCATCTGGCGATCACCTGTAATGGTCAGGGAAAGCTCGCCAACTATTGCGCCGACAAATCACATTGTTACTTGTATAAGTTGCCCGATGAAACCCACGACGTGAGTTTTGCCATGACCAGCAGCTTTACCTGTATGTACTTGGCAACCTTGTTGATTTTTGCGCCAAATCCTCAGGCGCTAGCGCAGTGCATCGAGATGGCCGAGCACATCTTAACTGAGCGCTTAGCTGAAATCCGTCTGCAATCGGAGCAGCCTAGCAAGCGGGTCGTGTTCCTCGGTGGCGGACCACTTAAGGCCATCGCCCAAGAGGCGGCGCTTAAGTACCTTGAACTCACCGCTGGGCAAGTGGTGAGTGCCTATGAGAGTCCGCTCGGGTTTCGCCATGGGCCAAAATCTTTAGTCGATAGTTATACGCAAGTGCTAGTGATGGTGTCGTCTGACTCCTATACTCGCCAATATGATAACGATTTAATTCAAGAGCTTAAGCGAGATAATCAAGCATTATCAGTGTTGACGCTCTCCGAAGAACTGTTAACTGGCAGCAGTGGGCTTAACGAAGTTTGGTTGGGATTACCCTTTATTTTGTGGTGTCAAATCCTAGCCATCTATAAAGCGATTCAACTTAAAGTATCGCCGGATAATCCTTGTCCTACGGGGCAAGTTAATCGAGTTGTGCAGGGTGTCAATGTATATCCCTTTGTAAAATAAATATAAATAAGGGCAAGGGCATGTATTACGGTTTAGATATAGGTGGAACAAAGATTGAGTTAGCGATTTTTGATACTCAATTAGCGCTACAGGATAAGTGGCGTTTAAGTACTCCTAGGCAGGATTACAGTGCCTTTATGGCAACGCTGGCCGAGCAAATCGAAAAGGCGGATCGGCAATGTGGTGAGCGCGGTACCGTTGGGATTGCGCTCCCCGGGGTGGTGAAAGCCGACGGGACTGTGATTTCTAGTAATGTGCCTTGCCTTAATCAACGCCGTGTTGCCCATGATCTTGCTAAGTTGCTCAATCGAACCGTGGCTATCGGTAATGATTGCCGCTGTTTTGCCCTCTCCGAAGCGGTACTTGGGGTGGGTAGGGGATACTCCCGCGTTTTGGGGATGATTCTCGGCACCGGCACTGGCGGTGGTTTATGTATCGATGGCAAGTTGTATCTCGGTGCAAATCGACTCGCCGGAGAGTTTGGCCATCAAGGCGTGAGCGCCTATGTTGCCCGTCGACATCAACTGCCGCTCTATGCCTGTGGCTGTGGGCTTGAGGGCTGCGCCGAGACCTATGTGTCAGGCACTGGGCTTGGCAGACTCTACCAAGATATCGCGGGGCAAACGGCCGATACCTTTGCATGGCTGAGTGCACTGCGGCAAAACGACCCGCTCGCCATCAAAACCTTTGAGACCTATATGGATATTCTCGGAAGCTTAATGGCTTCATTAGTGCTGGCGATGGACCCGGATATTATCGTGTTGGGCGGCGGGTTATCCGAGGTGGAAGAAATTCTCGCCGCCTTACCCCAAGCAACCAAGGCGCATCTTTTTGATGGCGTGACTTTGCCGCAATTTAAATTGGCCGACTTTGGTTCGGCCAGTGGCGTGCGCGGCGCGGCCTTGCTCGGTCACGGGCTCGATGCGGGGATAAGCTATGAAGCCTAATACGGATTTTAAGCTGATAGCCGATGGCGCTAAGGTGCTAACTCAAGGCAAACTTGCTGAGCACTGCGCGATTGAGGTGTCGGATGGCATTATTCGCGGCCTTAAATCCTCAATATCGGCAGAGTGGACAGCGGATAAACCATGCTACCGATTGACCTCTGGCACGCTGGTGGCGGGATTTATCGACACTCAAGTCAATGGTGGCGGAGGCGTGATGTTCAATCATGCACCGACGCTGGAAACCTTAAGGCTGATGATGCAGGCCCATCGCCAGTTTGGCACTACGGCCATGTTACCTACGGTGATCACCGACGATATTGAGGTGATGCAGGCGGCGGCCGATGCGGTGGCTGAAGCTATGGTTTGCCAAGTTCCTGGGATTATCGGTATCCACTTTGAAGGCCCGCATTTGTCGGTTGCAAAGCGCGGTTGCCACCCTCCCGCGCACTTGCGTAGCATCACTGAGCGCGAGTGGCAGCTTTACTTAAGGCAAGATCTCGGTGTTAGGCTGATCACCCTAGCGCCAGAATCAGTCACACCAGAACAAATCAAACGCCTCGTTGCCTCCGGCGCCATTGTCAGTCTTGGGCATTCGAATGCCGACGGCGACACTGTCCTTAAGGCCATTGAGGCTGGCGCATCGGGTTTTACCCACCTCTACAACGGCATGTCGGCACTGACTTCCCGCGAGCCTGGAATGGTGGGCGCGGCATTGGCCAGTGAAAACACTTACTGCGGGATTATTCTCGATGGTCAACATGTGCATCCCATCTCGGCGCTGGCGGCGTGGCGGGCAAAGGGAACTGAGCATCTGATGTTGGTCACCGATGCCATGTCGCCCTTAGGGAGCGAGCAAACGGAATTTCAATTCTTCGATGGCAAAGTGGTTCGTGATGGGATGACGCTGAGGGATCAGCATGGCTCCTTAGCGGGCTCAGTGCTCGATATGGCAAGCGCGGTGCGTTATGCCGCCACCGAACTCCATCTTGGCCTTAGTAACGCAGTACAGATGGCGACGAGCACGCCTGCCGACTTTATTCTGCGGCCACAATTGGGGGATATAGCCGAAGGTAAACAGGCTGATTGGGTCTGGCTCGATGACGAGCACAGGGTCCTAGCGGTCTGGATTGCGGGTGAGTTGCAGTACCAAGCCGAGCAGGCTCGGTTTGTGTAAGTTATCGATATATCAATTAAAACAATAATTAAAGTGGCATTAATTTGGGGGTAAGTACTCAACTCATTGCCCATTCAACAAGCAAAATAACAAAAAGGTGAAACGATGAAATTCACGTCCGACAGCACCCAAGCCACGGCCTCACCGCAGGGCAGTTTTATTCCTATGTTATTGATAGGAATTTTATTTTTTGTCTTTGGCTTTGTGACTTGGCTCAATGGTGCCTTGATCCCATTTTTAAAAATCGCCTGTCAGTTGAATGAGTTTGAAGCCTATTTAGTCACCTTTGTGTTTTACATTGCTTATTTTGTGATGGCGCTGCCGACCTCATCTATCCTCACGCGTCTCGGCTATAAGATGGGCATGACCTTAGGTTTAGGGATTATGGCGGCTGGCGCGGGCTTGTTTATTGTGGCGGCTTTGGTCGGCCATTTTGCGACCTTCCTCTTGGCGTTATTTGTGTTGGGCACAGGCTTAACCTTGCTGCAAACGGCCGCCAATCCTTACATTGTCTGTATTGGCCCACGGGAAAGTGCGGCAATGCGGATAAGTTTAATGGGGATAGTGAATAAGGGCGCGGGCTTTATTGTGCCAATTATCTTTACGGCCTGGATTTTAACGGGCATGGACCCCTACAGTGAAACGGCATTGGCCAGCCTGTCCGAAGCGCAGCGCGAATTGGCGTTAACGGAATTAGCCAATCGTTTAGTACAGCCCTATTTAATGATGATGTTTGTACTACTGGGATTGATGGCCTTTGTGTGGTTTTCGCCGCTGCCAGAGCCCGAATTAGGTGAGCGAGTCGAGCGTACCCAAGCCGATTGGAAGGCTATTCTACAGTATCCGCAGGTGATCTTAGGGGCTCTAACACTCTTCTGTTATGTGGGCGCCGAGGTGATTGCCGGTGATAGCATAGGACTATTTAGTCAAGGACTCGGGGTTGCCCACTTTGGCATGATGACCTCCTACACCATGGGATTTATGGTACTTGGCTATGTGTTTGGAATCGTGCTGATCCCAAGATGGCTCAGCCAGCAAACGGCATTAGTGGGCTCGGCTGTCGCGGGCTTGTTATTTACCCTCGGGGTCTTGCTCAGCGACAGTCAAAGCCAAGGTTTGTCTGAACTGTTACTCGGTTGGTTAGGCGTATTACCCGTGCCCGATCCCGTGCTTTACTTAGCCCTGCTTGGGTTGGCAAACGCCTTGGTATGGCCTGCGGTGTGGCCATTAGCCCTTGAAGGACTCGGGCGCTTAACGGCCACGGCATCGGCGCTACTGATCATGGGGATTGCGGGCGGTGCGATTCTGCCACTGCTCTATGGCTACATAGCCCATAGCCAAGGTGACAGCCAAATGGCGTATTTCTTACTGTTACCTTGCTACGGTTTAATATTTTACTACGCCATTTGGGGCCATAAGTTAACGGCCAAAGTGGCCTCTAGCACTGCTATGGTTAATGAATAGCAAAGAAAAGCCCCATGCTTAGCACTGTGGTCAATAGGGTATTACGCGTGACAAATGCTAATACCGTTGCGACCACTGCGCATATCAAGTAGCTGTTATCTAAGCTTAAATCGAGTTTGCCTTCCTGCACAAATACGATAGGTGCAAAGATGGCTGTGAGTACGGCGGGCGCCGAATAACTCAAAAAGGTCTGGGTATTTTTACTCAGCCTTAGCGGCAGTTTGGGCTCGAGCAGTAAATGCCGACTGATAAATACCACCGCCGCCATTGAAAAAATCATTAACCAGATCATAGGGTTTCCTCAGCTTGGGTGGCAGTCGTGTCGGTTTTTGGGGCTGGCTTATCCTCGCCCGAGACTTTGGCATAGAGCACGCCAGCGCTCATCCCCGATAGGGCGGCAATTAACAGTCCCGCCTGAATATCCAGCACGGCGCACACCACAGCTAAGGTGAGCGAAACCAGCACACAGACTAAGATTGATGGCTTTTTCACCGTCGGGACTACAAGCGCAATAAAGGTCGCAGCAATGGCAAAGTCGAGCCCTAATTCGCCTAAGTTATCGATAGCATTGCCCGCGATAATGCCGAGCAGGGTGGCGAGGTTCCAACCAAGGTAAAAACTCAGGCCGCCGCCCAGCGCGTACCAAGGATCGAATTTATGCAGCTTGCCTTGGTTGGCGATGGCAAAGAGTTCATCGGTCAATAAAAAGCCCAGAGTGAGTCGCCATTTCAGTGGTAAGGGGCTGATTTGACTGCGCATCGCCATGGCGTAGAGCAAGTGACGCGAGGTGATCAGCAAAGTCGTGATTAAAATGCTCCACAGACCAATCCCCGCCTTAACCATGCCGAGCGCGACCAATTGCGCGGCGCCCGCAAAAATAATCGCCGACATGGCCTGACTTTCTATTGGTGTTAGTCCGACCTCAATCGCGAATGAGCCCGCGAGGATCCCCCAAGGTACGACGGCAATGGTGAGTGGCAACATGGCGAACGTGCCCTTGAAAAAGGCCTTGGTCTTACTGGATGAATGGGTCTGGACAATATATGGCTCTGACACTCTGACTCCTCATAACGGCTGGGATAAAAAGAATATAAGGGGTTAAGGCTAACGTAAAATCAGGGCTTAAGCTTGGATAATATTGCGGCCGATCCCCTTGGCAAATTGCCCAGGGGTGAGCCCGACAGTCTTTTTAAAATGGCGGTTTAAATGGCTCTGATCATGAAAACCGCACTCCATGGCGACATCTAGCAGCTTGGTCCCTTGGCCGATTTTCTGTTTTGCCAGTCTGACTCTGGCCTGAGTTTGATAGGCGTGGGGCGGCAGACCATACCAACGTTGGAATTGCCTGAGTAAATAATAGGGACTTAATCCCGCGAGTGTGGCCAACTCTTCAAGGGAGATATCGGCCGCGGGATGATCGTCAATAAAGGATTTCACCAAGGCTAATGCAGGCTTAGCGTTTGCCCCCAAGTGTTCACTGGGATAATTACGGCCATGGCGCGCCATAAGTTGCGTCAGGCTCGAATAGACCAGACTTTCACGCAGTAGGCGATTGTCCGAGGTATCTAAGGTGCTAAAGGTGAGGCGCAGCAATTCGGCAAGCTCGGGATCCTGCACTACGGGTTGTGGGAAATAGGGCGCGCCGCGACTTGAAGTGAACTCTTGGGTAATATTGGCAAATTGGGCGGGGACTGGATACATAGCACGATAGGACCAGCCGTCCTCGGTGGCGCTACAGCCATTATGCACTTCGTCGGCATTGACAAGAATAATGCTGTGCTTTGGCGCTACATGGTTGCCACCCGTGCGATAAAAACGCTGAGCGCCCGTTTCAATTACGCCAACCGTGTAACCTTCGTGGGTATGGCGACTAAAATTTTGCTTATGATAGTGGGCGTTAAGTAACTCAAGGCCACCCAGTTCATTGGCAATGTGGTAGGCCGCATGTTCAGTGTTCATTCGGCCTCCTTTATCGACTGGATGAATGGGCGAGTGCGTTTGGCGTTTAATGCTTGTTTTGCCAGATAGTAACCCAGAACGCTTCGACACTTTTGTACAAAATTGCGCTTTGCCGTGTTTTTGGGGAAGTTTTGGGTACCGCTTTCTGCCACTCGTGGTTAGGGCTGCGTGTTTATCCCATCGGCCAAGCGGGCTAATTGGCTAAGTTCGCCGCCCACAATGGCAGGTAAATGCTCGGTGATTTTCTCAATCGGCCAGTCCCACCACGCAATGGCGAGTAATTTGTCTATTACTTCTGGCTCGAATCGCAATTTAATCACAGTCGCGGGGTTACCGCCGACGATGGCGTAGGGTGGTACATCCTTAGTGACCACGGCTTGGCTGGCGATAATGGCGCCGTGGCCGACGTTGACGCCGGGCATAATGGTGGCGTTATAACCTATCCACACATCATGGCCTATGCGGGTGTCGCCCTTAAAGGGTAAATCCTCGGGCTTAGGCGCCGCCTTTTCCCAACCATTGCCGAAGATATAAAATGGATAAGTGGAAAAGCCCGATACCTGATGATTGGCGCCATTCATAATAAATTTAACATCTCTTGCAATGGCACAAAATTTACCAATAATCAGCTTATCGCCAATAAAGTCAAAGTGATAAAGCACATTTGACTCAAATCTTTCGGGCCCTGCAGGATCGTCATAATAGGTGTAATCGCCGACGATAATGTTGTCACGGCTAATAAAGTTCTTCAGAAACCCCACCTGAGGGAATCCTTTTAAGGGGGATTTGTCATTCGGGTTAGGTCCATGTTGAGATGGGGAATGCGTCGGCATGTTTGCCTCCCTGATTATTCAATGGCTAAGAATTGGGTAATAGCGCGCAGTTTATAGTCGTAGTGCCGTTAAGAGTCGCGCACAGTTAATAACAGAAAAGCTCAGTTATACCTGCTGGTGGATCTTTTTACTCACAATAGGCCGCTTCCCTTGCCAATATGGCATGTTTGCGGGTTTCACCCCAGCGATAGCCGCCAAGTTCACCACTTTGACGTAGCACTCGATGGCAGGGGATAAGTAATGCCACCGGATTGGCACCAATCGCCGTACCGACGGCGCGTGAGGCCTTAGGCTTGCCAATGGCCTTGGCAATATCACCATAGGAGGCGACCTCTCCCTTAGGTAAATTCAGCAGGGCGCGCCACACATTAAGCTGAAAATTAGTGCCTTTTACCCAGAGTGAGAGCGGGGCTGGCTCGCCTTGGTGTATAGCCTGAGTATTAGGTGCTGTTAAATTAACCTCTGCGGCACTCGAGCCCGCAAAGTACTGGCTAAAGAGGTGATCAATTAAGCTTGCCGTTTGCGCCGTGTCCTCATAAATGGTGGCCTGACTCCAGCTTTGCTTTAAACGTTCTAATGGCAATTGAATTTGCTGCATATCGACAAAATCAAACTGGCAAATGCCCCGGGCCGTTTGGGCGATAAAGGCCAAACCGAAGGGCGTAGGATGATAGCCATAGGCAATGCTGATCCCTAAACCCTGCTGGCGATATTCGAAGGGGGTGACCGCCTCGAGTTGCACAAAATGATCGTATAAGCGCGAGCCACTGCTCAGGCCTAACTCATAACTGGCACTCAAGGTCGAGTGGGACGGCTGCTGCAATAACTGTTTTGCCCGCTCTAGGGTTAAGGCCTGCAAATAACGTTTGGGAGTGATCCCAGCCCAGCGACTAAAGAGCCGCTGAAAATGGAATTCACTTAAATGGACGTGCGCCGCAATCTCCGCCAGTGAGGGTTGATGACCCACATGTTGACGAATAAAGTCAATAGCACGCGCAATTCGCTCGTAATCTTGGGTCATCGTTATCCATTCCCTAGGTTTTACAGATGGACACACCACCATCGACCAATAAGGCTATCCCTGTGGTAAAACTGGCCGCATCGGAGGCGAGATATAGCGCCGATTGGGCAATTTCCGCGGGATCTGCGAGGCGCTTGAGGGCATGGAGGTTCTTCACAAAGGCCATGGCCTCCGGGGTATTAGCAAACTCCCGCCCCATGGGGGTATCTGTACCGCCAGGCAATAGCGCATTGACCCTAATGCCGCGCGCGCCGTATTCAACGGCCAAGGATTGGGTTAAGCCAATCATCCCCGCTTTACTCGCCGCATAGGCCGCCGTTTGCGGAAAGCCTATGGTATAGCCAACAAAGGAAGATGTAAAAATAATCGACCCTGCGCCACGTTTAAGCATTTGTGGTAATTGATATTTTGCCGCTAAAAATGCACTGGTAAGGTTGGTTGTTAGGGTGTTTTCCCATTCGGCACGGCTAAGCGCATCCGAATCCACACCTAACTCGCCATTAATGCCGGCATTGTTAAAGGCGATATCCAATCCACCATACTGCTCGACGGCAAGCGCCACTAAGTCACTGGCATACACCTCGTCGGTCACATCGCCCGCCAGATAAACCGCTTCACCGCCTTGAGTGATGATCTCATCCACCAATGAGGCCAATATGGCGCCGCGACGCGCCCCCAGTACCAGTTTTGCGCCTTCACGGGCAAAGCGTTTTGCGGTGGCATAGCCAATTCCCGAACTTGCCCCAGTAATGATTGCGACCTTTCCCTGTAACACTGTCATAGATATGTCTCCATTGATTGCCTCGGCCAATATGCGCCGATAGAGACATAGTGAAGGGTTAAGGCATACTACTCGACCCGAATCTTGCGCTTTTACTCAAGGCGCTAAAGTCGTGGAAGTTGGAGCGGATTATCACAGAGTTTTAGGCGATGCCAGCAGCATAAATCAGCAGCAAAGACAGTGGGACGGAAACAACACCGATTAAGCGAAATTGATTTTTAAACGCTTGGGCTGACCATAGGGCAAATTTACGATGTTTACTCGGCGGCGTGCATGCCAAGCCGATTCCCACACAGAGTAAGACAATGCCTATCACAAGAATGAGCTGTGGAAATCGGGTATCGGCGCAATATTGGATAAAAATCACACCCGCAATAATTCGGCTAACCACTTCAACAATATGGAAGTAGGGCCGCTCGCTAAATGCAATGATACCGTTAGCGAAAGCCGCAGGCCTGATGACCATCACAAGGCTGAATAACAGCATCAATAGGCCAAAAGCCGCAATAAAATACATCGCCATTCCTTGTTATTTGAGGTGTCTTAAAGCCAAAATCCAATGGTTTAATCGATACTTTTCAATCCAATAGTAAACCAGTATCGATTTCCCCTTTTTATCGCACAAGCCTTACCAGAGCTCTTTTACAAGGGATATTTTGCCATCGGTAAAGCCAAATAAGACAAGTAGGGGCTGCTCTTGTTGCCATTGTCCATCGGGTTGAATGCTGCCGTGGGCGTATTCGACGGCGACATGGTGCTTACCCACAATGTAATTTAATACCCGCTGCTCCTTCGGTTGTTGATAGGCGCCACGAGCAATATTGCGGATAAAGGCACTGCGCCAACTGGCCCTATCAAAATTAGCGCCGTATTCGAGGTGGATATAATTCACCTTCGGATGCAGTAATCCCAGAAAATCATCGACATCTTGTTCGCTAGAACCCGATTGGCTGACCTTATCTAAGGCTTTAAAGTAGGCGTGAATTTGCGGTAATTGGCACTCAGCATCACAAGTTTGGCTCGCATTTGCGGAGGAACTCAGCAGACAACAGAGGGTGAGCAACATCGATAAATAGTATTTCATCGCAACTCCTTTGCATTGGTTATTTTGTATTTGTTCTTGTGTATTTACGAATGGGAAAGTGTGAGTGGCTGTGTTTGTTCTACTTTAACTTGAGTCGTAATTGTTCTATCTGCCTATCGATAGACGCAACCTGTGTATCTGCTTGCTGCGCCACAGCCGACATTTCTTGCGCCAAGCTTTGCTCCCAAGTCGCTCCGGCAAGATTGTTATTGGCGTAACTTCTATCGTTTCTCAGCTCGACAATACGTTTATCCCTTTGGTCGATAATGAGTTTTCGGTCGTTCTCTAGTTTAGTGATTTCACGGCTAATACGTTGTTTATCAATAAAATCGCTAATTTCTTGTTTTTTATCCGAGTGAGTTACAGCGTTTGCATGGGCAATATCAGGGCCCTTAACCACGCTACCGACGCCGCTGAGATCTACGGGTTGGCTATTTTCATCACAGGGATCGGCCTGATATTTTCCATCGGCACATTGGTATACGGCGGCATTGGCCGAAAAAGGCAGGATAAGTGTAACTAGCAATAATGATTTTCTGTCCATAGAACACCCCATTGGCGATTTTGGCTAGATTACTCTGTCGTGGTGTAAAAACCAACCGCGAGGTCATGGGGTTTCACCCCTGCACCCGAATCCCGCTAAGCCATTGGTATGGCAGATGGTCTGTTATCAACAATTAAGGCATGCCATGAATTTAACAATGGGTGTTTTGTTAGATCTTGGAGTCTTGTTAAATCCTCTTAAAGGCTAAAACAACGTCGTGGGGCTTCACCCCACACCCGACCAAGGAGGACTGCTCGTCCTATCCTCCTTGGATGCTCCAAGACGCCCCTAACGGAGTTGAAAACCCCTTGGGCATTAAGCGTTCTTATGCTATCGCGTCAGACGCTCGTCCCTGATTCGACTGACGCTATCTCGGCATCCATGCCTCGCTCACGCAACGAACGTAAATGCCCTGCGGCAACTCCGAGGGGAGGTGAACTCCTTCTGCGTTTGTGTTATTTGCAAGTCATACAAAGCAAATTGAGTAATGCTTGCAACAACTTTTAGAAATTTAACAATGGGTGTTTCGTTGATTTTTTGTTAAATTCTAAAGCAGCATTATCTGCAATCATCTTTATAAAAATCAGGGGCAGTTCTTTTATGAAAAACATACAGATAAGTAAGAACTGAAGATTCGATATATCTCAATAACTACGAATATAGTCAATTAGATTCATCACTATTTAGGTTTTTTGTGTGTTAATATCGCCATGTGTTTTTAATTCATTCATGAAAATTTTTGAGGTTGAATATGTACGCCATACACTCTTAGCTGCTCCATTCATAATCAAGTATTTAGTTGGAGTTTGTGTATAAAATGATTGTGTGGAGTGAGCTGTAAATGGCAAAGTCAGATAAAATCATCAGCTTAGTAAGAGCTGGGGCTATGGGAGATAAGATACAATTTAAGAGAGTTGTAGAGTCTCTGATAGCTGATGAAAGGCAAAAAAGACATCACGTTATAGCGGATAGGTTAGAACAAGAGTTGGTAAAGCTCAGCACATCTAACTCTACAGTAGACACGCCTACCGCTAAAGATAATCGTGTATCATCTCTCGTTGATGAGATTTCACCTAAACTTCGATTCGAAGACCTTATACTGCCAGACTCGGTCAAGGACTCTTTAAATGAATTGGTTGAAGAGCAGTCTAGAGTTGATTTATTACGTTCCTACAGCTTAGAGCCTAGAAACCGAGTTCTTTTAGTCGGACCTCCTGGTAATGGTAAAACATCTCTTGCTGAGGCTCTTGCAGAGTCAATGATGGTTCCTTTACTGGTTGTTCGTTATGAGGGGATCATTGGCTCTTACCTTGGTGAGACCGCTTCTAGGCTTAAAAAAGTAATCGACTACGCAGCTACACGGCGTTGTGTATTGTTGTTTGATGAATTTGAAACTTTAGGTAAAGAGCGTGGGGATACGCATGAAACAGGTGAAATCAAACGTGTAGTTAGCTCTTTGTTGATGCAGATTGATTCCCTTCCTAGCCATGTTATTGTTATGGCTGCAACAAACCACTCTGAGTTACTTGATAGAGCTGTGTGGCGTCGTTTTCAATTGAGATTAGAAGTTCCTCAACCAACTCGTTCTCAAATAGAGTCATGGTTTAAAGCGTTTGAGAAAAGACATGATATCTCTTTGGAATATGCTTATGAGACTTTATCTAAAAGGCTTTATGGCTCTAACTTTGCAGAAATAGAAGAGTTTGGCAGAGTGATACTTCGCAAGTATGTGCTTACTCAACCTAGTTCACAAATGCGTTCTATCATATCATCGGCTTTAAAAACGTGGTCTGAGAGGACTCTGTCCTCCAACTAAAGAGGATTAATTAATGAGCCGCCGTCCCTTACTTCTATTTCCTGCTCCTGATACGTCTAGCCCATCAAGTCGAAATGGTGGAGGAGGGACTCCAAATCATCCATCCGTTACTCGCCAAGCTCAAAGGTTAGGTCCTAAGTTTTCACGCTTAGAATTAGCATTAGAAAATCGCCGAGTTGAAGTTCAACGAGATACCCCCGGAGTCGATCCTGAATACACCGTAGTTATTGAAACATATGGTAGTGTGTCTGATTTTTTTAAAGCTATAAAAAAGATCGAAGGTCTGGAGTGGCTCGGTGAGCATGAGCTGAGAGGACTAGAACCTGACGATGATTTTTACAGTGCAGGGAGCGACAGAGATAAACCTCTGAATGGTCAAGTCATACTGATGCTATCAGATAGACGAGCGATTAATGAGCTTTTGTCTCTTTGGCGTAACTACGGTCAAAACCCGAACATGCAGTTCATGCGAGGTTGGGCAAAGTTCAGAGATTTATTCCGTCTACTAAAAGACATCCGTTATTGGGATACTCAAGATAGACTCAGAAATACAGGTATTCTTGAATATTGGCAAGAACGCTTAGAGTTCGAACCCGACCAGCCAGTTCGATTTGAAGCAGAATTATGGTTTAGAACGAATGAAAGCAAGCGAAATATTGCAGAAGAGAGGATATCTCAATTAACTCAAGCGTTGGGCGGGCAAATTATCTCGGCTTGCTGTCTTCCCGATATCCACTATCAATCTCTGCTGATAGAGTTGCCAGCACGTCAAGTAGACCTAATTCTAAATCAAGACGAAGTTTCACTTGTGCGCTGCGATCAAATCATGCTGTTCCGACCGCTGGGACAAATGTCTGTGGAGCCTCTATGGAATAATGATGAGTCAGTTACTGTAGGGGAAGAAACGGATAGTGCTCATGACTTAACTCCTCCAGAGTTTGAAAGAGCTCCTCGAGTAGCTCTGTTTGATGGATTACCTCTTTCTAACCATTCTGATCTGCGTGGTAGCTTAATAATTGATGACCCAGACAATTTTGAGGCGGGCTATCCTGCTCAAAATCGGGTGCATGGTACAGCAATGGCTTCCCTTATAGTTAATGGAGACCTTACTGATGGTGGAAGTAAGCTATCTACTCCTTTATATGTAAGGCCAGTGATGAAGCCTGATCCACATACCTTTAATAATGCGGAAACTTTGCCGGACGATGAGCTTCCACTGGATATAATTCATAGAGCTGTTAAGCGTATTTTTGAAGGTGATGGAGCTGAATTGCCTGTGGCACCATCCATAAAAGTTATTAATCTTTCAATCGGCGATCCCAATATCCACTTTGATGGCAAAATGAGTCCTTTTGCTCGACTGCTTGATTGGTTGAGCTCTAAATATAATGTGTTGTTCGTAGTAAGCGCAGGGAACCATCCGAAAGCAGTGACTGTTCCACAATCAGGAAGTACATTCCATGAGTTCACTGAAGATGTAAAAGCTGTTGAGTTCTTTAAAGCAGTACAGAATGACACTTGGGCTAGAAAGCTCTTATCGCCTGCAGAGAGTGTAAATGCAATAACAGTCGGCTCTCTTCACTCTGATGAGTCATCCCCTGTGCTGCGTGTAGGGCTTTACAATATATATAGTGAAGAAATGCCTGCAGCCTATTCTGGTCAAGGTAACGGTTATGCAAGATCTGTTAAGCCTGATATCTCTATGCCAGGTGGTCGAATGCTTTACAATGAAGCCATCGGCCACTCAAATTTAACTGCTGTAAGCAACTATGCTGCCCCAGGGCAAAAAGTCGCTCATCCACATGCATCAGCATTTAATCATCGAGTTTATATTCGGGGAACAAGTAACTCTGCAGCTCTGATATCAAGAGGTTGCGCAGAAGTTTGCGATGTTCTTGAAAACTTGTTCGAAGAGAGCAATAAAGTTGGTGAGTTCGAACAGTATTCGCCGCTCCTTCTTAAATCTCTTATCACCCACGGAGCGTCATGGGGGGCAATGTATGATCGGATCTCAAACTGCTTAGGGAACCCTGATGCTACGTCACTAAAAAATGTTATTACAAGAAACATTGGTTATGGAAAACCTGATGTAAATAGGGCTAAATTCTGCCTAGATACTAGAGCTACTATTCTTGGTTATGGCAGCTTAGATAATGATGAAGCTCATGTATACAAACTACCTATCCCTGAAGGTCTCGGTGGTGCAGATATTTGGCGTCGCCTGACAGTTACATTATCTTGGTTTGCTAAACCTTGCCCTACTCACATGAAGTACAGAGATAGTGCATTATGGTTCACGGTGGAAGGAGACAACAAGCATCTTACTTCTAGGAGCTCATGCTCCGCTGATTGGATGCAGGTTCGTCGGGGGACATTACAGCATGAGGTTTTTGAAGGTGAGGAGCTAGCGGTTATCACTGAAGACCGAATGCTTGAGATAAAAGTTAACTGCAAGGAAAACGCGGCTAAGATTATAGAGCCTGTTCAGTATAGCCTGGCAATTACTCTAGAGGTTGCTGAAGGTGTTGATATACAGTTGTACCAAGAGATTCAAGAAGTAATCGAGGAACAAATTCGAGAACAAGAAAGAGCCAGAATTAGAGCACAAGTGCCGACTACTTAAGACTCGATAAAAATGAAGCAGATTAAGCCACCTTATATCCTGACAACTCAGCATACTATTTTAATGTATTGATTTATATAGGTAGGTTTGTTTTTTTGAGCAAAATCTGGATTCCTCCCCGTGGTTTCCAGATCCCTAAAGTGCTCAACATCGCAGCTGTTTAATAGTGCTATTTGTCTTCTAAATGCCGCAGATTACACCGAGATTTGCTAAGCCTAGTCCGATTGCGGACGTGACCTTCGATGATATGGATATCATCGCAGAGCCGCCATGGATGGCTTCACGGCGTGTCACGGAAGCAATGGAATTCGGCGTATCCGCAACGAGATCAGAAGTGCTTGGATGAAGCCTTATATTTTCAACCTAACCTTCTTTCATCCCAGCTCTGCAAACAAAAACAGCCGCAAAATGTTTGCGGCTGTTTGTGATTAACACTCTGTATTTAAATGAGATTTAAAGCTTAAGCCAAATCACTCGCTATTCATTGACCATAGCTAATAGCGCAGGTAAAAACTCTTTATCCAATGCGGCAATTTCACCTTGCTCGATAAGCACTTGATTCAGAATCTCATGGCTAGTCAACGGATTAGCTAATACCACGCGAAACACCACTGTGGGTTGCCTAAAGTAGCGGGCGGGTTGAATGCGGGTGCGCGAGACAAAGGATTTACCCTGTTCGCGTTGGTGTTTTTGAATAAATTGGGTTAGACCATCGAGCAGCTCATTAAAGCGAGCGAGTTTGGTCTTATCGCCTTGTTGAATCGCCACTTGCATCGCCGCCTGCACATTCGTTGGCACATAACGATAGGTGAGCAGGCATAGCTCTGGCGCGGTGACCAGTTCAAAGTCAGGGTGTGCGTCGATTTGCTCGGCAAAATAACGGGCTTTTTCAAGGCTGTTATTGATAAGGATTTCGTAACCATCGCGGCCAATAATCTGCAAACAGGCATGAACTAACATCGCCATGCCGGGGCGTGAGCCTTCGAGCGTTTGGCTGCCTAAATCCTTAGAGCCTCGGCGCAAAATATATTCGGCGTGGTGGGCAATCGCATGGGCAAACTCAGGATTTTTAAACAGCACCATACCCGCGCCCATGGGGACATACATTTGCTTATGGGCATCGATGGTGACTGAGTCAGCGAGTTCAATACCATCGAGTAAGTGACGGTATTTATTGGATAATAAGCTTGCGCCGCCCCAAGCTGCATCCACATGGAAGTGGCAGTTTAGCTCAGTTGCTAAGGCGGCAAGTTCGCGCAATGGGTCGATATTGCCCGTCTCGGTGGTGCCAGCCACCCCAACAATCGCCATGACTTTGATGCGCTTATTCGCCAGTTCGGCGGCGACTTCGCGCATTTTGGCAACGTCGACTTTGTTATTGCCATCGGTTGGGATGCTGATGATATTGTCGCGACCGATACCGAGCAGATCGACGGCCTTACCTAAGGAGTAGTGGCCGCGCTCGGAGACCAGAATCGCTAAATCATCGAAGCCATAGTGGCGCAGCGCCTTGATTAAGCCTTCGCGGGTCACGCCTTTAAAGTCGCCATCGGCCTTGAGTAATTGGTTGCGGGCAATCCACAGGGCAGTGATGTTAGCCACAGTGCCGCCTGAGCAAAATGCGCCGAGGGAATGGTTGGCGCTGTGCATCCAATTACAATAAAAATCATCGTTTTGAGCGTAAATCAAATGGTGCATCATGCCGAGCACTTGGCGCTCAAGCGGTGTAAAGGCTTTGGAGGTTTCGATTTTGACCAAGTTTTGATTCAGCCCCACCATCATTTTCGACAGTGGCAACACGAAATAGGGCAGTGCCGAGGTCATATGGCCGATAAAACTGGGCGCCGCCGTATGCACCGAATGCGCCACGAGATTCTGCATGATTTCGTCGGTGTAGTCGGAGACAAAACGCGGCTGGCTTGGAATTTCAAAGGCTTGAAAATCGGTCTCGATTTCGGAGAGCGGCTTTTCTAGCGCGGCAATGCTGTCACCCAAAAAACCCGCTAAGTCCTCGGAAAGCTTCTGCTCGATAATGCTTAAGGTGGATTCCGCATCTTCGGGCACAGTGAAAATCCGCATTAGACTTTCTTCGGATGCGATGGCTTGGCGAGGGAGTTTTTGGGTCATGGGGCTTGCCGTCTATTAATTCTTATAGTGAAACCGCAAAGGTGATTAAGAGTATAACCAAATACATGGCGCTTAAACCCGTTTACGGATTACCAAAAAGGGAGCTCACTTTACTGCAAGGCCTTTTAGGCATCAAGCACTAAAACACCGCCTAAGTCTGTGCTTGGGTTATAGAATAAACAAAGGCGCTATGAATAGCGCCTTGGGTGTGTGTTGTTAGGCTATCTAAACGCTATCGGTACGCTAAGGCAAAGTTAACGTTTGCCCAGCATCAAGACGGCGCCAATATTACGGGCGGTATTGGTCAGATTCGTTTTGGCGTTCGCCAGCACATCGTCCAGTGGGCTTAAGTGTGGAATGATGGGGAAAATCGCCGCCATACCTTGCTCGAGCACGGCATTGGCATTGTCGCCAAGGCAACCCGCAATCCCGATAGTCGGAATATTTTGCAGCTGCGCTTGCTTTAAGACGCCCATCGGGGTTTTGCCAAATATGGTCTGGCCATCGATTCGGCCTTCGCCCGTGATAACAAGATCCGCGCCGCGAATTTTGTCTGCTAATCCCACCGTTTGCATCACAATCTCGACACCGGGTTTAAGCTCTGCGCCTAAAAAGGCCATTACGCCCAGCCCCATACCGCCCGCTGCGCCCGCACCTGCTTGGTTGCGGTGATCGGTGACGCCGCTTTGGGCGATCACATCGGCATAGTGACTTAGTGCTGCATCTAAGGTGCTCACCATCTCGGGTGTTGCGCCTTTTTGCGGGCCAAATATGGCCGAAGCACCACGCTCGCCGCACAGCGGATTATCGACATCGCAGGCCACTTCAAAGGTGCATTCTTTCAGTAGTGGATGGGCGTTGCTCATATCGATACTGGCAAGCTGAGCAAGTGCGCCGCCGCCTGCACTTAAGGTTTTACCTTGTTTATCCAGCAGTAAAATATCCAGCGCTTGGGCCATACCTGCGCCGCCATCGTTGGTTGCGCTGCCGCCTAAGCCTAAAATAATGTGTTTTATCCCACGATTGAGCGCATCACAAATCAGCTCGCCCGTACCATAACTGGTGGTGAGTAGCGGGTTACGTTGATCCCTTGGTACATGGTGTAAACCCGAGGCGGAGGCCATTTCAATCACCGCAATCGTGCCTTTGGCTTGTTGGCCTAAAATGCCGTAATGGGCTTTGACTTTATGGCCGAGTGGCCCCATGACCTCTAAATTGACAATGCTGCCGCCAGTGGCATCGACCATAGATTGCACAGTGCCTTCGCCGCCATCGGCGACGGGGATTTTGATAATCTCACAGTCTGGGATCACTTGTGTTAAGCCTTGTTCGATCGCATTAGCCACATCGAGTGCGCTTAAGCTCTCTTTAAAGGAATCGGGGGCGATAACTATCTTCATTCAAAATCCTACAGCTTTTTGGGCGCACGGATGCGCCCAAGGATGAGAAAAGTGCGGCTTAGAGCAGCACTAAGCTTAGTACATACACGGTCAGCATTGCGGTAACGCCTTGGATAAGGGTCGCCATGGTTTGTGCTTTATAGGCTTGTTTAACGCTCATGCGGCTAAATTGAGTCACTACCCAGAAGAAACTGTCGTTAGCGTGGGAGACTGTCATGGCGCCGGCACCAATCGCCATTACGGTTAACACGCGGCCCATATCACTGCCAAGACCAATATCGCCCAGCATAGGTGCGACTAAGGCCGAGGTTGCTACTAGGGCGACGGTGGATGAACCTTGCGCCGATTTCAGTGCGGCGGCGACGATAAAGGGCATAAAGATACCCACCCCTAGCGCCGACAGTGAGCTACCCAGGTAGTCGCCGATAGGGGTGGCTTTTAAGACGGCGCCGAAGGCACCACCTGCACCGGTGATCAAAATAATTGGGGCTGCGGCAACTAAACCTTGGCTGATGCGCTCGCTAAACTCGGAAATCTTGTTATCGCTTTTCAGTAACAGCAGTGACAGGAACAGACCGATAAGCAGGGCGTTAACGGGTTGGCCAAGGAAGACTAACAGACTGAATAGGCCTTCTTTGCCCAATGGTGCAGACGGGAAGTTGGCGATAGAGCCTAAGCAAATTAATAGGATAGGCACAAAAATCGGTGCAAAGGCCTTTAATGGGCTAGGGAGTGTGCCATAGCTTTGTTTTAAGGCTTCAAAATCAGCAGCTTGTGCTTTGAGTTCTTCCGCGCCTTCGCCATCGGGTTCAACACTGGCAAAACGGTTCGCCCATAACATCCCCGCAAGCGCGGCAACGGCAGCAACAAATAAGCCGACACCAATCACTAGGCCTAAGTTGGACTCTAGCCCTAAGTTACCTGCCGCGGCGATAGGGCCTGGTGTGGGCGGTACAAAGGTGTGAGTGGCATACAGGCCTGTGGCTAACGCCACGCTCATGGACACGCTCGAGACCTTCATGCGGTTGGCCATGGATTGTTTAAGCGAGTTTAAAATCACGAAACCCGAGTCACAAAACACCGGAATCGACACTAAATAGCCGATGATGGACATAGTGAGTGTTGGGAAGCGTTTGCCCAAGACTTTGATCACCACGTCCGCCATGGTAATGGCGGCGCCGCTCTTTTCAAGGATGATACCGATAATGGTACCTAACACGATCACCAGACCGATATAGCCGAGGATATTACCAAAGCCTGTGGTGATGGTTTTGGCAATATCGCCGCTCGGTAAACCGTAGGCGAAGGCGGCGATAAAGGCGGCCAGAATTAAGGTTAAAAACGGATGGAGCTTAAATTTTGAGGTCGCGATAACAATAAATGCAATCACGCCGATGAGGATGAGCACTAAGTTCATATGTTTTCCCGTTCAGTCTTGGCTGAAGTTCTTAAGTGGTTTTGGCTGTTTTTGTAGGGCGCGGTCTTTATTTGATCCCAAGTCCAAATAAAGGCTGCTTTAAGGTCAGCCTATTATTGAACACTGTCAATTGAATAGCTTTGGGTAAATCGACGGAATTACGGGCAGAACTGGCCCTTGTTTTGTGCGTATGCACAAAATAAGGGTCGTGAATTCGAATGTAATGCTAAGAATATTGTTGAGCAAACGCGAGCAGCGAGCCACGCTTATTGACGACGGATAAAGGACTCGACATATGCCGCGGTGCGGGCATTGAGGATGGGGTCATCCGATGCTGCTATGCCTTTGGGTAGGAGCAGAGGATTAAAGATGCTTCTATCACATTGTTGCACTTGAGGATCGCTGTCGCGCTTGCCATCAATCACTACTTGGCCGACGAAAATGCGCGGACGGTTTTCGGGCCAAAGCACAGTCGGGTTATTAATCTCATCGCCTTGTTCCGCTAACTGAATATACAGATCCCACTTGGCAGGTTGAGACTGAATTCGCTTGAGTAATTCAGGCTTGAGAAAGCCATCATCGAGTTGTGTCAATGTCTTCTGGGTGAGGGCTTGCGTGCCCGCGACGGGTTCGAAAATCCATTTACCCGCAATGCTGTTATTTTGCTTGTCGGTAAACAGAAAACTGTTCACCCCAAAGTACTGGCTATTGGCAAAACTCGGGCTCGGCGGCAATTGTTTTAAATAGTCGAAAAAGGCCTTGGCATCGGGCTTATTATCGATAAGCCATTGTTTACCTTCGGCGCCTTGCTTGCTCTTGGTTTGGAACAGATAAAAGTCCTCTAGGTTACTGGCAAAAAACATCGGCACATTGGTGGTGACAAAGTTGAGGTTTTCCCGCTCGCCATCGATTTTTAATGACATAAAGCGCCCCGGGGTTTTATCGGACAGCTTAGGATTAGTGCCGCCGAGGGAAAAACGAGCGGTCACTTTGATGGGATTTTGCTTAAAAAAGGGAATGTTGAGTGAATCGTGCAATTGGGGATTGGGGGCAAAGTAGCCCGAGGTACAAAACCCTTTTGTATGATTACGCAGTTTAACTTTTTTACCCGCCTCGCGACTCGCTGCATCTGGCGTGCCGTTCACTGCATCTACTAATTCTGGAATGGTACGCTCCGCCGCGCTGGCAAGTGGGGCGACAAACATTGAGCTGACCATTAGGCACGCTGTGGCGAATGAGCTGAGTTTGGCATGATATGGCTGCATGGATTTCCTTCCTTAACAATTTAACCGTATGGGTGTCTTGTGCATTGATAGGAAAGGACGAGGCGAAATTATCTTTCACTCATTTTGTGAATATCTGGCCAGAGGACGGCAAAACTAAGCCAAGACTGCTGGATTATGCCTGAGCTTGTATGAGTGAAATATCTTGGCTAATTTCCATTCATTCATAGAGTTAACGCTTGCTGATGTTGAGTCTTACGCTAGTGGTGATATGGGGCACTACTCGAGTCGGTAATTTGAGGTATCTATCAACTGCCCAAGATAAAGGCTTAACAATCCGTGGAGGGAATGGATGTCACTCTTGGTGAGTTGCTGAATTTTATCTAACCGATACCTTAGGGTATTTCGGTGAATAAACAGCGCATTGGCGCATTGCTGTGCATCACCAAAGTGAGTGATATAGGCGGCTAGGGTTTTGCGTAGCTGACCATTTTTATCGGCCTTGGCTAATTGTTGGTAGGGGCTGGCCAGCGCCTGACCACGCCAATCATGTTTGAGCCCAGATAACAGCACTTGCAAGGAGTAGTCTTCAAACAGGTATTTAGTGCCCTCGGGGTTAAGCTGCTTGCCTAAGTTCAAGGTTTCCTGCGCGGTTTGGTAGGAGCGCGCAATGCCGCCTTTTTCAGGGAAAAAATGCCCAAGAGCGATTTTAAAATTTAAATCCATCTGCGCTGGTAAGCGCTGCAGTAGTTTATCGATACGCTGGTTTTCAAGCTCGGGATCCCATTGTTTACCATCTAAAAAAGCTGGTTTTAAGATCACCAGTTGCGACATCGAGGTCATGGCAATTAAGTTGCCGCGATCGGGATTTTGCAGTAAATGCAGCACTTGCTTGAGGATTTCGCTGACTCTGGGATTACGCTCGTCTGCGCTTTGCTCGCTCTGGACTAATGAAGAAAACGCAGCGGATTTTTGCTGGATTGGCGTGGATTGTTTTTCACTGACTTCAATAATGGCTGCCACTCGCGGCAGACTGATATCGATGTCGAGTTGTTTGGCCCAGCGATGCAATTGCTCATCGTCATCGGTTTGCGCCTTAATTAACTGCAGAATAAATTCTTCACGCTGACGATTTTCCCACTGCAGCTGATCCTGCTGGTTGGCTTGCTCGACAATCATCTCGGCGGTCATTTTTAGCAGCTCACCGTAGTGGGTTAACTCGGCCGGATCGCCAGTAATACCAATCACCCCAATAATTTGCCCTTGATAATGCAAGGGTAAGTTGATGCCGGGTTTGACGCCATGTAAGCCTGAGGCTACTTCTTCACTCAGTTCCACATTGCGGTTTTGGGCGATGGCAAGCAGCGCACCCTCGTGGGTCGAGCCAATACGTTTGGGATCGCCGGAACCTAAGATCACGCCCTGGCCATTCATCACATTGATATTGTGCCCAATGATTTTCATGGTGCGACTCACAATTTGTTTAGCGATGTGTTGATCCAAAACGTACATAACTCACCTTAATTTTCAAAGGATTGATACAGAGGTTCGCCTAAACGGCGACGCCATAAGGGTAAAGGCAAACGACAGAAAAGGGCAGGTGTTTTTTTATCTTCTATATGACCCGTCCTAAATAGCGTTGACACTTTTCAAACTCATTTTGGAGAGTGTAATGACTTCAACAATTAAACGAACTCAACGCGATTATTCCCTCGCTTTTAAATTGGCGGTTGTCGACCAAGTGGAAAAAGGCGAGCTGACCTATAAGCAGGCGCAAGACAAGTACGGTATTCAAGGTTGCTCCACCGTGTTAGTGTGGTTACGCAAGCATGGCAAACTGGATTGGTCCCTAGGGACGCCGCCAACATCAATGCGAGGACAGTTGATGACTGAACCCACCACGCTCACCCCCGAGCAAAAGATAAAAGCCCTCGAAGCCGAACTGGAAGATACCCGCATGAAAGCGGCGTTCTTCGAAGCCATTGTCGAAAAACTCAGAACTGACTACGGGATATCCGTCGTAAAAAAGCCACCCGCGAAACGCTCCAAGAAAAAACGGCCATAGGTTATGGCGTCACCCAATGCTGTCGTTACCTTGGCATCAGTCGCCAGGCGTATTATCAACAATGCCAGCGGCAAACAGAATGGGAGCAAAGGGAGCAACAGGTGGTGCAAATGGTACAATATGAACGGCTACTTCAACCGCGAGTCGGTACGCGTAAACTGCAGTATTTACTCAACAAAATGCATCAAATAGTGATAGGACGAGACCGGTTATTTCGCTGTCTTAGGGCGCATCGTTTGTTGGTCACGCCTAAGCGGGCGTACCATAAAACGACCCATAGCCATCATCGATTTAGGTGTCATCCCAACTTGCTTAAGCCCAGCGAGCAGCAAGTAGACATCAGCCGCTCAGAGCAAGTCTGGGTGGCGGATATTACCTATCTGCCACTGCAAGATAATGAAGCCTATTTAAGCTTGGTGACCGATGCCTGGTCACGAAAAATCGTGGGCTATCATGTTGATGATAATCTTAAAACAGACGGGGTGCTAACGGCCTACAAACGGGCGCTGAAGCAGCGACAAGATAAAAGTAAACCGCTGATACACCACTCAGACCGAGGGATACAGTACTGCTCAAACGCGTATCAAGCGGTTCACGCACAACATGGCGTGACATGCTCAATGACAGACGGATATGACTGCTATCAAAATGCCTTAGCAGAGCGAGTGAATGGCATCTTGAAGCAGGAGTTTTTAACACATAAGCCCGCAACGCTGGAGGAGGCGCGACAAATGGTGACAGAAGCGGTAGCCATCTATAATCAACGGCGGCCACATTTGGCCTTAAAATACAAAACGCCCGATGAGGTTCATCGAGCGTTTTAGGTGGAAATAAGTGTCAACTTATTTCAGGACGAGACAATACTGAGAATTGAACCTCACTCTTGTTAACCTATTTTTAACAATTGAGTTGGGGAAAGGTTATGGCGGTATTTTGTTCCCTTAAGTGTCATTTGTCCCTTTGTGGACAGGGCGAAGGATATCACGATGAAAGTCTATCTCTTACCTTCTGTACTCAGTATGTGCGTTGCGGCAAGCCTTCAGGCGCAGGCCGCTGAGTTCAACGTTAATCACGGGCAATCCCTCTCGGCAGCGGCAGGGTTGAGCCAAAAACACAGCTTTAAAGAGGTCAAAACGGTAACGCTCAATAAAGGTCAAAGCAAAACGAAAGCGTTGCAGTATTTCGATGGTGTGCTGGTGTATGGCCATCATCTGGTTGTGAGCACGGATGATACAGAACAAAGCGCCATGGGGGATGTGGCACAAATTGCGGATGATTTTTCGGTAGCGGCAGGGATTTCTCAAGGGCAGGCGATTGCGGCGTTGAATCGGTTATATCCAGGTTCGGCGGCAACCGGTAAAAAGGATGTGCAACTGGTGATCTTGATGACTGAGGATAACCCGAGGTTAGTGTATCGGGTGTCTTACTTAAGCGATCAAACCGATGCGTTATCTCGGCCGACAGGTTTTGTCGATGCGCAAACCGGCGAGGTGCTTGAGCACTGGAATGAGATCATGACCGCCAAGAATAACGTGGGTAAACCCGGCGGTGGTGGAGGCGGCTCAGGCGGCAGCAGTACTCCCTTGGATGCAACGGGTCCTGGTGGCAATGCAAAAATCGGTGGTTACTACTACGGCAGTGATTACGGTTTTCTTAAGGTGAGTGAGTCTAATGGTACATGCACTATGACCAACGCCAATGTGAAAACCGTGAACATGGCGAACTCGACTCGTCGTGGTTCTGTGTTCACTTTTACTTGTCCGGAGAACACTTATCAGGCGGTCAATGGCGCTTATTCGCCTTTAAATGATGCCCACTATTTCGGTGGTGTTATTTTTAATATGTATAAGGATTGGTACAACACTGCACCGTTAACGTTTCAGTTAGAGATGCGGGTGCATTATGGCCGTAACTATGAAAATGCCTTCTGGGACGGCTCGGCCATGTCCTTTGGTGATGGTGCGAGTTACTTCTATCCCCTCGTGAGTTTGGACGTTTCCGCCCATGAAGTGAGCCACGGCTTTACCGAGCAAAACTCGGGCTTAAATTACAGCGGCCAGTCCGGCGGTATCAATGAAGCGTTTTCGGATATTGCCGGTGAGGCGGCCGAGTTCTACATGCGTGGCAGTAACGACTGGAAAGTGGGCTACGACATAGTTAAAGGCAGTGGTGCACTGCGTTATATGGATAATCCGCCTAAGGATGGCCGCTCAATCGACAATGCTGCCAATTACACTAGTTCCATGGATGTGCATTATTCCTCAGGGGTGTTTAACAAAGCTTTTTACACACTGGCGACCAAGAATGGTTGGAATACTCGCAAGGCGTTCGATGTGTTTGTGTTAGCGAACCAGCTGTATTGGACACCAACCTTGACCTTTAACCAAGCGGCCTGTGGCGTGCAGCAGGCGGCGAGTGCCAATGGTTCTGCCTATCCTGTGGCGGATGTGGCTGCGGCATTTGCCGTGGTGGGCGTGAGTTGCCAGTGATATTGAGAGCCGTGCAGTGTTTTGAGGGACGCTTAGGTCGCTCGCCAAAACCTTTCTAAGCTCCAGTTTTTGAGTTCTAGTTTCCGAAAGCCCCTTAATGGGGCTTTTTATTGGGATTTGATTAGGGTTTATATAGGCTTAGAACTTGCCAGCAGGCCTGCGATACGCGCTTGAAGTGTGGGGAGCTGTTCGCGCTCAAACTCGGGATGCTGTTTTAGCCAAAGATTGTTGCGCGGGCTAGGGTGGGGCATGACCATCAGCCTAGGCCAATATAACGACCATTGTTCAATGGCTTGGGTTACTGTGATCTTCTTGTTCGTTTGTGGGGTAGATATCGCTATCGCTTGAGAGCTTAACGCTTCGTCTGTCGTATCTATGGCACGTGTGCGCGGTAGATGGTAATCAATGGCATATTGACCAAGGACCAGCACTAATTCTATTTGTGGCATCAAGGCCAATAACTTCGCATGCCAAGTTGCGGCGCACTCGGGGCGTGGCGGTTTATCACCTTGCTTTTTTCCATTGCGTTCAATGGTTCCCGGAAAACAAAATCCCATCGGCACTATGGCAAACAGTGCGGGGTCATAAAATTGTTCCCGACTGACATTAAGCCAAGCGCGCAGCCGCTCGCCACTGGCATCGTCGAAGGGGATGCCCTTATGGTGGGTTTTTACGCCGGGGGCTTGGCCGGCGATTAAGATCCGTGCTTGGCTACTGGCTTGCAAGATCGGCTTCGCTGGTAGGGGCAATTCGGCCTGACACAGTTGGCAAGCGCGGATTTGTTTGAGCAATACACTGAGCTCGGCTGAGCAGTTTGGTTTGATAGCTGGGGGCGACATGTCTGTCATCATCAAGCCCCAAGTTTGCTCAATAGCTGGTAGAGCCAGTACCCAAAGAGCGCATAGGAGGCGACTAATACAAGGTAACTCAATAACTTGGCGCCCAAGGCTTTAGTGGGAGCCTTGGCATGAGAAGCTAATGCAATATGGCCCAAGATAATCGCAAACAGGGCGCAGGGTGGCAGTAGATAACTGATGCCTAACACGAATAGGCCACCAAGACTCAGCAGCCAGTTCGCGTGTTGCTTGCTGGGCTGATTAAGTTGGCGTAACTGCAGCGGTAATAAAATCAGCCCAACGCCGACAATGATCATGCCGAGATTGAGTGCAAAGTCACTCCAAGCACGGTGATCATAAAGGGTTAAGGCAAAGGCGAGTAGAGGCACTATCAGTGCGGTCAGCACGTGGCGTTTGGCAAAGAGGGGATTACGATACTGACCCGCAAAAAAGAATAGCCCCTGCATCAATGCGTTGATAAGAGTAAATCCACCCAGTCCGACGATGATAAATAAACTCGCCGTGCCACCGCTGGAATCGAATGCCATGGCAGGGGTAGCGAGCAAACTTAAGCCTATCGAGGCGGGCAGAGGCGATAAACGCCAAAAACGCCACAAGCAACAAGTGAAGGACGACATCTAAGATCCAATGATAGTAAACGCACCGAATTAACATCCGCTAAAGTGCCAGTAAACTCAAGGAATACCTCATTTTCGGCGTAAGTTTTGCCTCAGAGTCTGATCTTATTCAAGATTTTGGTCGCAGGAATAGACTGGACCTGTAACTAAAGCGCAGTGAGTGTTAGTTGGCAATAAAAAAGCCCGCAGAGCGGGCTTTTGATTATCAATAAACGCAGATTAGAGCTTGTAACTCATGCTCAGCATCAGCATTTGTGCGGTGTAGTCATGGCTGTTGCTGCCAAAGCCTACGACGTTCCAAATGCCATCAACGGCGATATCGTTAGCGGCGTCATTGTCCTTATAGTTCTCAATTTTGTAATCGAAGCGTAGCGCGAGTTTCTCGGTCGCTTGATATTGAGCGTATAAGTTAATGTTATGGACTTTGGCAAAATAGTCGCCATAGTCGCCGGTGATACCTTGTCTGACTTGAGTGTTACTGTCGGAGTCTGAGTAAGTGTAATCCAGACCTAGGCGTAACTTGTTCTCCAGCAGATTGTTGTAACTGATGCCAGCGCCAACCACATCCACTTTGTCTTCAATAAAGCCAGTCCAGGTTGGAGTGCTGTAATTGCTGCTACCCGCTTGTTCTGACTCTATGGTTTGGTGGTTGTAGAAGGCCGTTGCCAGTAAGTCAGCGGTGATCATATAGCTGATATTGGCATCGTAACTGGTGTCTTTTGACTCAGTTAAGCCAATCACAGTATCGGTATAATCATCCAGCGCATAACGGGCACCGAAGTCTATGGTCAGGCTTTCGAGTGGCGTGTGGGTGATGCGTGCTTCGATTTGGGTTCTGTCACGGTCAGCCAGATTGTACTTACGTAACAGGCTGTTGGTTTCAGAAGAGGTCCATTCAGACGCTTGGTATTGTGAGCCGTCACGGTTGCCGTAACTGCCTTTTACCCACATGTCCCACATGTCGAAGCTATTGACGCGCAAACGGGCCCAAACGGTGTTCTCATCAGTGCTTTCACGGTCTTGATACTCACGTTCGTCACGCTTGAAGTCATAACCACCATCGAGCTTAATGCCGTGGGTAATGCGATAATCCGCCGCCACTTTAAAGCGCTGTGTGCGGTTATCGTAAGGGGTGTTATAGGCCACCTTACCACTGACATTGTTGATGCTGATCTGAGTCCACTCTTCGATTGGGGTATTGTTGTCACGGTCGTAATAATCGTAACTACCCGTTAAGCGAAGGGAGTTGCTGACCTTGCTCACGACTTTGAGGTTCATGCCCAGCAGATCGACTTTGGCGTCTACCGCATCCGTTGGCAGTTGATAACCGTAGCCAGAGGTTACCAGTGACTGATCTTGGCTCATTTGTCCGGTTAAAATACGGCCAGACAGTGAGTTACTGCCGTCGTTATACTGACCCATCAGCGACACTGTGTGTGACTGGTTATCGGGATCGAGTGCAATGGCACCAGTCGTTTGCGCACCAAAGGTGGGGTTGAAGGCACTGTCAAAGTTCAACTGGTTGTATTCATTTTTGAAAATTGAACCATTGTAACTGAGCGCTGTGAACCAACGATCGCCTTTGAGTTTCACGCCCGCTTCTATGGTGTCAGTGGTGTAATCCACGGGTTCTGCCAACATCATAGATTGGTTGAAGAAGCTACCAGAGGTTTGTTTTAAGCCGGTTTTTTCTTCACGCATGTAGTTCACATAGGTGCTCCACAGCGATTCCCCCTGATATTCGAACCCAATGCCTGCGCGTTCACGTTTCAGTGATAACTCGAGGCTGTTGAGGCTGTCCATCAACAGTGGCATTTGGCTGCTCGAACCTGCGGTGACCCAGTTATCGGGCAAGGTCAGGTTATTGCCGCCGATACCAGAATAGGGCGAGAGGGCACTATTGCTATCGTAAGTGGCTATTTGGCGGTAGTTCAGATTGATATTGTACTGGCCTTGTTTGCCCGCACTCACATCTAAACGTCCGCCGTCCATTCCCAGTTGATAGGCTTCAACACTGGCGCGGTAACCTTTTTCACCACGGTAGGCAAGGTCTGCATCTAACTTGCCCGCAACTTCGTTTTTAGAACCAAAGGCATTGGCTGAGCGAATGTCCTCTTCGCCATTGTAACTTACGCCGACACCAACAGTGCCAGATACGCCCGTTTCAACCACGCAGCCTTTACAGCTCCATGCTGAGAGTTTCACCTTGTCGGTATTGGCGTTGGCGAGGCCATAACCATCGGCAGCTACGGCTAAGCCTGTGTTGGCTAATAACGCTAGAGTGATCAAATTGAGTTTGAATTTCATCTTCTCGTCTCCTTAGCGCTGTAATAGCTTGCCAGATGGATGGTTAGAACCATGGACCTGACTATGGCAATTTAAGCAGCTTCTTCCACCCGTAAAGGCATTGTCACCGACATTTGAACCTAAACCAGTGTTACCTAAGTAGGCATTGCTGGCGTGGCCATCGCTGGCGTGACATTGCTGACACAGCTGCGGCGCACGGGTTTTCAGCATGGCATCGTTCACGCTGCCATGGGGATTATGACAAGTGACACAGTTTTCAGTGACGGGTGCATGCTCCCAGAGTTTTGGGCCGCGCTTCTCGGCGTGACAGGAATAACAAGTTTCGTTAATGCTTGGCTTGTTCAGGTCAGAATCTGTCATGCTCCCATGGGGATTGTGACAGTCGCTACAGGTCATTTGTGCCCATTTGAGTGGGTGACTTGAGCGTTTATTCATATCCGCTTTTTGCTTAGTGTGGCAGCTTGTACAGACGTCCATCTCAGTGTTTTTAGATAACACAGGGTCTTTCGCGACGTGAACTTGGTGGCACGAGGCACAAGCAACATCGGCATTGTCATGGTGACCGCCATTCCAAGACATACGCTTATCGTCTTGGTGACAGCTCATACATACGCTGTTTTGCTTGTCGGCACTTAAGGTCGATTGCTTACCAAAAGTGATCATCGGCTCGTTGCCGCCCTTGTTGTGTTGACCCATAGGTCCGTGGCAAGCCTCACATTGTAGGCCAGCCATTGGGCTCTTAGTGGAGTCAATGGCGCCGTGGACACCTTTGAAAAGGTCCATGACTTTTTCGGATTTCTTGTGGCACATCAAGCAAGAGTCGGCACCTTTAGGTGAGTAGTTGCCTTCGGCAAACTTCTTATCTAAGGTCGCTTCGACGTGCTCTGGCGTCATTTTTTCATCCCACTTGGAGGCGTGAGCACTCGGTGCGATGGCCAATGCCATGACCGCAGACATCATCAATGCCGGCAGTAGGTTTTTCATTTTGTGGCTGTTCTTCATAATAGGCTTCCCAATTTGTCCCAACAAAATTCAAGAAAGGGGGAGCGAACTCCCCCTGCTTGGGCAAATTACATTTTCACTTGAGTGTGATCTGCAACTGTTGGGGTATGGCAGTAGAAACAGGTTTCTGACTGTGCCGCTTGGTTGGCTTGAACATAATCACCGTTCACAATCGCGCCCATATTTTCTAAGCCGTGGCCAATAGATTCTGGCGCGTGGCATGAAGTACAAGTTGCCGTGATTGGGGTGGTGTATTTACCGGCAGAAGTGGCCAGTGCACCCTTCACTTTGAACGCGTCTAAGTTGAAGTCGTTGTGGCACTGAGTACATTCTTTGATAACGCCTTGCTCACCGTGAACTACGTGCAGTTTCATTTCGAAACCACCTTTGTTTGCACCGCTTGCATAGGTACCATCAGGGGTATGACAGGCCACACAGGCATCCACACCGACAATTGGCTTACCGTTGGCGTCTTTGGCATGTGAAACTTGTTCTGTCATCACAAAGCCTGAGTGGTGACCTTTGTGTAGCTCGAAGGTATCACTGTGACAGTTTTGACAAGTGCTGAAGTTCACTGAGTTCACATGGCGCATGCTAGGTGCATTGCCTGATTTAGTACCGAAGACTAAGTCAGCTTTCATGCTAGTGGTTGTGCTCTCTGCAGTACAAGCCGTCAGCGTGGTGCCAGTGTTACACATTTCCAGACCGATAAAGGTAAAGGCGGTATCAGTATCGCCAGCACCAAATGGCAGTGCAGGGGTGGTGAATACCAGTTTACCGTCAACTAAGGTCACACCATCTTGCAGTGCACCATCTTTAACGAGGTCTTTGGCTATCTTCGCAGCACCGCTACCTGGGCTCTTGTTGTAGCCCATGATTGGGAAGTTAGGACCGACGTTAGTGATCGTTTCTAAACGTTTGATCTTATCTTGTACGCTTGCTGCATCGATGGCATTACCGTCTTTATCTAAGATAGATACGGTTAATACCGCAGTATTGTCTTCTTGACCCGCAAGCGTTGCAGACATACCTAACTGAGCCATGACAGCTTTCTTCTCAGCGGTTTTGCCTGTGTGTAACTCGGCGGTCCAATTGCTGTTGTGACAAGCGATACAGTTAGAGTTATCTAACTGCTGAGAGTGGCCTTTGCCTGCGGCAAAATCAACGGCAGTATGGCAGCTACCACAGGTTGCGGCGGTTGGAATACGTGACCAGTTGCCCCAATCAGGTGCGGCTTCGGTTTCAACGTGACAGCTTTGGCAGCTTTCTAACGAACCTAAGGTGAGGTCTTTATGTTTAGCGTGGACTAACACGTTAAATTCTTTACCTACACCCACTTTGCCAGAAGTGTGGCAAGTCGCGCAGTAGTTCACATCTGAGTAAGCGCCGCCGTGTTTCACATTGGCTAAGTCTTGGTGGCAAGCATTACAGCTTTCTGTGGCGACGACTTTGCGGCTGTAACCTGGTGTTGCACCTGTGTCAGCGGTAAAATCAACATAAGCGTTGCTATTAGGGACTTGTGTGCCATCTGGTAATGGCGTGTTGTAAGCGCGGATCAGAACACGTTGCGCTAACTGATCGTTGTAGGTGATCTTAGCGTTGGCGCTGAGGTTCATCTTGAAGGTGTAGCTGTAGTGGCCGTTCTTCATGTCCACGAAGGTACCTGGACAAGTAGATGCCACATCACAGGTCTCATCACCAAAGTATTGCCACTGAGAGGCATTACCGGCACCTGTTGCACCCTGTGGAATCAGCTGAGCTGCAGCAAAGCGCATTTTCTGCAGACCAACAACGGGTAAATCGTCTTCGTTAGTGACGGTGAATTCCACACTTGGGACACCGTTAGTCACTACTGATTTGTTAAATGTAAAATTGAGTTTTTGAATGGCTGGAGCTGGCTCGCCACCGGGTTCACCGGGTTTACCATCGTTACCATCACTTCCGCCACAGCCGGTTAAGGCCACAGTGACAGCACTTGCTGCGAGCAGCAGTGCGATTTTTGATTTTTGTGCGTTCATCATTTTTTTCCCTGCATAGGTTTGGCATTACTTAAGCGCTTGTCTTCTTCGCCCGACAGATTCTTTGTCTGTGCTTTGGTCTCGAATGCGACTTAAGTGGATGCTGGAAATAGAATTCCCCAAGGAAAGGCTAACCTAACATGCCCCTAAAATCTTCAAGGCCTTTGCTAATGTGTGACTTGGATCTTTCTATTTCTAAAGAGGTAGTTAAACCACAGGGGAAAAACAAATTTAGATCAAAAAAACGGCGGATAGTGAGGAGGAAAATAAAAAAGAGAGAGGGGTTACCTCTCTCTTTTTGTCCAGTCTCTTTAATCGCTAAAGAGGTGGTTTATTTAGTTACCGTGAGCTTTCATTAATTGAGTAGGAGTATGGCAAGTTGCACAGCCTTCAGACGCACGGTTTTGAACATCCGCAGCATCGACTCCATCTAAAATACCGCCGTTAGCTTCAATGTGAGACTTAGCCGCATCAGACAGATACTTCTGGTGACAGCTTAAACATGCACCCGCATCTGAAGATACCCAAACACCTGCTTTATCATAGGTTGCTGAGTTTGGATAAATCCATGTACGCTTGGGAGCTCGGCCAAGTTCGATGCCTGTGACGACACCACTTTTTTCGACGTGGCAAGTTGCACAATCGCTCTTAAGAACAGTGCCTGATTGAACGCCAGCATATTTCAGATAGTGACCTTCTGCTTCATGGGCTTTCCAGGCAAAGCTGGTTGCTTGATCGAACTTACCAGAATTTCGAACAGTCTCTTTAAGTGCTTTGTCTGGAGTATGACAAGTCTGGCAGTTCACGCCGTTATCGTAATGCAGAACTTGCTGATTGTGACAGCCTTGACAATTTGAAGTGTCAACAATAGGACGACGGCTAGCTGGAGACGCTGCGCTATCTACACCATTGTCTTTCCAGACAAAGTGGTAAGGGGCTTCTTTCACAGGCACTTTACGTACGTTAGCCACACTACAATCGGTGGGAACGATTTCGGCAACACCGTAACCCCCATTGTTGAAGCACACTTCTAATGCTGACCAGAGTTCAAAGGTTTTACCGTTAGCGTCGGCAGGTAAATTAAAACTGCTTCCTACTATAGAGTAAACTTTCGTTGCCTCATTGTAGACGCCCGTTTTCAACTGAATACGGCGAGCATTGTAAGAAGCATCTGCATAGCTTGGGTAATCTTTATCAGAATCCCATGCCACTACAACGCGTGAGTCTTGGTTTACATATTTTTTATCGATAGCGTTGCCATCTTTATCAACCACTTGAACATCAAAGGTAATCTTACCTGTGTCATTCACACCCACATTGCTGAACTTGATGCCCATTGCTTGAGTATCAGAATAGGCTTTCAGTACATCACCATGACGCTTAGCCGCGCTGCCAGTACCGCCGTATGGTTCGGTCGCATTGTGGCAAGACATACAATCTGTGCTGCTGTGGTGTGAAGATGGTTTTTCGGTATGACAAGCAATACAAGCTTGATTGCTTAAATCGGCTTTGAAGAGGTCTGCATTCGCAGGCGCTCCCGCACCTTCAACGTGACATGCTGAACAGTCCGCGGCAGGTTTTAATGGGAAAGTCACTTTACCGTAGTCGTGTAATGAACCACCGTAACCGACAATCTTGTAAGGCGCTGGAACTTCTGCACCTGTCTCATCGAAGGTATGACGCTCACCACCTTTGTGGATAGCGTGGATCATGTAAGTGAATTCAATGCTATTGCCTGATTCTGGGTCGCCAGAAGTTGCAGTATGGCAAGAGGCACAGTTTTCAAGATCAATACGACGACCACCATGCAGCTCTAAGCTTTCTGGTTGGTGACAGGTATAACAGGCTTGGATAGAAACCACATTGCGGGTTTGAATACCTTCAGTCTTACCTGTAGACGGTTGCCAATCGAAATGGGCGTTGGCCACAACCTGTGGTAAATCCAGCTCCATTGTGGCGCGTTGAGTCGCATCGGCACTGTAAGTGACTGTGAGTGGCTCAGTTACATTGGCAATGTTGGCCTGATAGGTGTAGCTATAGCTACCGTCACCGTGGTCAACTAAGCAAGTGTCGCATTTATTTGCCGCTTCCACGTTGGCTTGGTATTGGGCCGATGGATTTAGGTTATCGACACCTGATGGAACTGTACCAGGCTCTTTTTTGGCATTGATATAGGCTTGCCATTGATAGCCGCGATCCGCTGGTTTAGCTGGATCGTCCGTTGCTTCAGTCACATGGGTGAGCTGAGCAATACCGAATCGTAAATCGTGATCTTTCGTTAAGCCGAGTACAGCCACACCATTGGCATTTTCCAATGTAAAATCAACGGTGACTTTGCCTGCATCAACAGTGGCGTTTGTGAATTTTGCTTTTAACGTTGAGGTTGAGTCGATATTAACACCAACAACGCCTGGTTTACCGTCTTCACCATCTTTACCATCACTGCCACCGCAACCAGTGAGAAGAAGTGAAAGTAAACCGGCACCCAACATCGCTTTTGTTGCGGTATTGAAATTGAACCGTTTCATCATGATATTTCCCTGCAATAGTTTTAATCATCATTAAGCGCTTAGCAAATAAGAATAAATCTCATTAACCGCATTTAATGTGTGGAATTAGATCCCACCTGTAAGGCTAACTAAGTCATTGGTATTTATCAGTCACTTTAAGCGGGTAATGTGATTGAGATCTGACTATTTCTTTAGGGGTAGATGACTGCATAGTATGAGTTCCTTTTATATTTGCAGTAGCAGGCCTTTTCGGCCTGCATCATAGGGTTATTTAATAGGGTGCACTTTTAAAACGTCGGCGACAGCGCCTTGTCCGTGGCAGAAAGCACAGGTTTCTGTGACTGCGGTGGCGTCGGCTTTTGTTCCCGCAAACACCGCGCCTTGCTGCATCATATGGTTGCGGGTGGTATCACTTGAGTGACAGTTACTGCACACCGCAGCTATTGGGCTGGTAAAGGTACCGTTGTTCAGTGCAAGTGGTTGAACTGCTGCGTTTAAGGGCAGGGCAACCGTTGAAACTCCCGCAGCATCTTTGATATGGCATTGAGCACAATTACCGATTTTGCCTGGGTAGTTGAGGTCTTCAAAACCAGCAAATTGGCTGGTATGGATCCCATGGATTAACTGCTTAAAGTCAAAGGAGGTAATGGAGGGATTTGCCGCTGTCGCATCGGCTTGCATATTCGGGTTGTGGCATAGCTGGCATTGGCCCGCTAAATCGTTGCGTGCGCCATGAATATTCAGTTGTTGATCGCCGTGGCAGCTAGCACAGTTGGCATTGCTAATGACTTCGCGTCTGCCAGTGGCACTCAGGGCTGACATATCAAAGTAACTATGGCTTGCCTTGATAACCAGTACTTCGGCAAGTTCAGTGCTGCAATCCACTAATACTTTATCTTTGGCGCAAACTCGACCTTGAATCGCTAAGCCGCCGTGGTCCGCTTCAGTTCCCGCCGGAATAGTGAGACCCGAAATGGTATAAGTGTAAGTGCCGTTGCTGCCAGAGACCGGTGTGGACTCGGGTAGACGAATTGAGCGCGCGGAGCGAGTACTGTAATCGAAACTGGTTCCCCAGTTAGCATAGACCCTTAGGTCGCTGATAAATTTGAGCTTATCTGCGCTATCACTGTATACAGTACCGGTGGATGGATTGCTTAGCGTCACGGCAACTGTCACTGTGCCATTGGCATCCATGCTTGCGCTGCTGATGCTAGGACTAAACTGGGCTAACGCAGCTGTTTGATCTTCATTACCGTGTACGTTGGCGGTCCAATCGGCATTATGGCAGGCAACGCAATTGCTGTTATCTGCTTGCGCAGGATGGCCTTGGCCCGCAGGGAAGTTAATTTGGGTATGGCAGGCTCCACAGGCTTCCATGGTGGGGACTCTATGCCAGTTTTGAGCTTCGGCTAAATCAGGATTATCAACGTGGCAAGTCTGGCAATTACTGATGGATTGAGGGAAACCCGCTAAGTGTTTGCTGTGGATCATTTGCGGGAAAATATCCGCAGGATTACTGACTTTTTTACTGTTATGGCAAGTTACGCAGGTTTCAACTTGGTTGTAACGGCCACCATGGAAAGCCAAATTACTGTGACAGCTATTACAGGTTTCAATAGTGGTTAAGTTACGGGTGTAAGCGAGGGTATTGCCCGAGGTTTGCCAATCGTAGTGTTGATTGGTAATGGGGAGCGCCGTGCCATCGGCTAGTGCATCTCCGCCGAGTTTAATGACGACTCGTTGGGTTGCATCGTTAAGGAAGCTCACACCATTCATGCCGTTGAATGTGGCACTAAAACGATAGCTGTAATGGCCGTTTTTATGGTCGACAAACGTGCCAGGGCAAGAAGTGGCGCACGTTTCAGAGGTGAAATGTTGCCACTCGCTGCTATTACCCGCACCTGTCGCGCCCTGAGGCAGTAATTGCGCTGCAATGAAGGTGGCCGAGGGAATACCGACCACGGCTTCATCATCTTGGTTGCTCACCTGATAATCGACTTGGGCGATGCCGTCGGTCACGGCGACTTTATCGACCATGATGTTTAGGCTAGCGATCGTCATCGCGGGTGGTTTACCTGGCTCACCGGGTGAGCCATCGTTACCGTCACTGCCACCACAGGCGGTAAGTAGGGTGGTTAAGGCCAGCAACAGACTGAATTGTGTGCTAAATCTTGCAAACTTGTTCATATTTCTATCCTTGGAATACGCTGTCAGTGCCTAAGTTACATTTGGTAGCTTAAGGTCAAACCTAAGTAATGAGCATTGTAGTCGTGGCTGATATCGCCAAAACTGAGCACATTGGGGACTGTGTCCCAAGTGGTGTTTTGGTTTTGCCAGTTTGCATCTTGATATTTCTCGAACAACCAATCGAAGCGTAACGACATACTGTCGGCCAGCTTATATTTGGCGTAGGCGTTAATATTGTGCTTGCGACTGTAATAGTCACCGTAGGGACTATTGATACCGTAGGTGACTTCGGTGTCGCTTTGGCCATCGGAGTAGCTGTAATCCAAGCCAAGATCTAAACGATTATCCAACAGGTTTTGATAGGCGATACCCGCGCCAATCAGGGTCGATTTCTCTTCCGAGGTGCTGTACCAATCTGGGGTTGAGAAACGATTGCTTCCGGCCTGTTCGGAATCGCGCCAGTCTTGGTTGAGATAGGCGTTCACACTTAAATTGTCGCTAATCAAATATTGTGTGGAGACGTCATAGCCAAGGTAAGAGACTTGGGTGAGCCCGACCAAGGTGTGGTCGTAGTCATCGTCGATGCTGTGTAAACTCGCGCCTACAGATAAGCCGATATCACTTTGATAATCTGTGTGTAGGGTGATTTTTTGACGTTTCCTGTCCGCGAGATAGGATTTACGTAGCCAAGGGTTGCTTGGACTTTGGGTGCTGGTCACAGGATTGTATTCACTGCCATTGCGGTCTAATGCTTCTCCCTTTAACCAAGCTGACCAAGCGGGGGAATAACGGTAGCTGAGTTTGGCAAATAGCCCCGATTCGTCAACGGATTGCCTGTCTAGTTCAGAATAGATGACTTCATCACGACTATATCCCGCCTCAGCATAGGCCGACGGGGTTAAGCGGTATTTTCCTTTAAGATCGAATTGTTTGCTGCGTTTATCGTAGAGGCGATTTTGTTCTGCGCCTTGATGAAAGCTGTCGGTCACGACCTGCGGGAAATCCAGTTGAGCTGTCTTGTTTTCTCTGTCTTGATAGTTATAACTGGCTTGAACACTCAAATCCTGTGTGATGCGTCCTGAATACTTAAGCACCATATCTAGGATGTCTACTTGAGCATCCAGATTATCAGTTGGCAGTACAGGAGAGGGGCCATTAATGGTCGCGGGAAGAAAAGCCTCATCCTGCGACATTTTGCTGATACCCGCGTGCATAAGGATGTTATGGCCATTTTGGCCACCACTGGCCTCGGCGGCGATCCGATAGGCCTTGTTATCGGGGTCGACGGCATTTTGCCCAAAGTAGGCCGCACCAAATGTGGGCGTATAAGCCGATTGCCATAACAGTGCCTGATGATCATTCTTGTATTGGCTTATCTGGCTGTTTATGCCCGCTTGCCAGCCTGTGCCGCCAAAATAGACTCTGGCATCGATTTCATCTGTGCTGTCATCGATTGGCTGCGCCAACATCACACTGTTAGTGAGAATATTTGCGCTGGTCTTTTTCGCACCACTGCGGTTTTCATGCTGGTAGTTTACCGAGGCTTTGTAGCGGCTGCTCGATGAGATATGGCCAGCATAGTAACCGCCGAGGTTGAATCTATCCCGTGTAATGCTTAAGTCCTGTTCAATTAAACTCGATTGCAGTAGCGGCATGGATTGGGTCGTTGCTCCCTCTACCCAATTATCAGGCAAGAGCATCTTATCGTTATCGGTGAGGTAAGGGCTCTTTAGCTGATTGTATTGATAATTGGCGAGACCTTTATAACCCAATTGGATTTGATAGTGTCCGGGTTGGCCTGTGGTGAGCTTGGCTGAACCTGTGTCAAATCCCAATTTATCGGCTTCTAGCCGAGTTTGGTAACCACTCTCTGCCTGATATTGCATATCGGCGCCCACGGCACCGACCATGCCATCTTTATCCGTGCCAGTGCGATTACCAAAACGACTGTCTTCACCGTCATTGTAGGCGAGGGTGGCGCTGACGTTACCTTGGCGCCCTGTTTTGGGCTGGCATTGCTTGCAGCTCCATGCCTCACTTTTTACGCCACTGCGATTCGCTTTTTGGATTTCATATCCCTCAGCATGGGCTGTGTTGAGTACGCCACTAATCGCCCAAGCCAGTAATGTGAGTGAGAAACAAGCTTTAGGAGTCGATATGTTCATTATTTGCATGATCATTCCCTTGTTATCTCTGGAGCAACTTGCCGGATGGATGGTTTGAACCATGCACTTGTCCATGGCAATTCATACAGGAACTACCCGAGGTGAAGGCATTGGTTTGATTACCAAAGTAAGCATTACTGCTGTGGCCATCGGAGGCGTGGCACTGTTGGCATAACTGTGGCGGTTTACTGATAAGCATGGATTCGTTGACGCTGCCGTGGGGGTTATGGCAGTTCGCGCAATTATCGGTGACTGGCGCATGTTCCCACAATTTAGGACCGCGTTTTTCGGCGTGGCAGCTGTAACAGTTTTCGTTGACGCTCATTTGCTTCAGACTGGCATCATTTAAACTGCCATGGGGATTGTGGCAATCGCTACAGACCATTTGTTGCCATTGCAATGGATGGGATGAGCGTTTGTGCATATCCGCTTTTTGCTGGGTATGGCATTGGGTACAAATCGCCACTTCGTTGGCTTTGTCGCTGATAGGGTCTTTTGCTACGTGTACTTGGTGGCAGCTACTGCAGGGGATATCGGCATTATCATGGTGATTGCCTTTCCACGCGATGCGTTGATCGTCGTTATGGCAACTCATGCAGACACTGTTTTGTTTTTGTGCGGGAACGGGGGAATTCTGGCCGAAGGTGATCATCGGCTCTTTGCCACCCTTGTTATGATTACCGAGTGGGCCGTGGCAAGCCTCACACTGTAGGTCGGCCATGGGGGAATCTTTGACATTAGGATTACCATGTACACCATCAAAAATGGCCATCACAGTGGCACTTTTTTTATGGCACATCAGGCAAGTGTCAGCCCCTTTGGCGGAGTACTTACCTTCGGCAAATTTTTTGTCCAAAGTCGCGACGACCTCCTCGGGTGGCTTGTCATCCCAAGGTGCCGCTAACGTTGAAAGGCTGAGTATCGATAACATCACAACAAGCATAACCTGAGTTATGCTTTTGAACTTTAACCCAATATCCATGTTCATCTATTCCCGAGTGCGTTTTATTTGTTATTTTTCAAGCTTTCGACATCACTAATTTAGCTGATTAATACTAGAACAAATTTGCGACAATCGCGTAACATTTTTGTGGTCATTGACAGTAAAGAAGGATGATTTTGTTAGTGATAAATGACAAAGTGTGATCTTGTTCTCACTTTGGTTTGTGGGGCACTCGTTTACAGCTCATTGACTTTTACTCTAACTTGCGAAGAGTGATGTGCCTTTATGGGGATTTTTATTTTTGGTCAGGCGTTTATTCATTGAGATTTTTGTCACATAATACTCAACACAATTGAAAACTATTATCGTTACCAGTCATAAAGCTTGATCTAGGTAAAGTTATTAGAGCCATCGCTCAGTTACAATGGGCGCAGTTTTTCAAGCTGAAGCTGTTACAAGGTGAAATAGGTAATGAAGTTAAGCGAACTCAGTCCCGGTGACCGTGGCATTATTTCTGAAATCGGGCGTTTAGATCTGCCGCAGACAGTGAAGCGTAAATTATTATCCATGGGCATCACCCCAAATACACGATTTTCGTTGATCCGCAGAGCGCCAATGGGCTCTGGTTTAGAGTTGGATATTCGTGGCAGTAAGCTTTGTATGCGCAGAGACCTGGCAGACATCATAGAGGTGGAAAAGGCGAATGACTAAGCAGTTTCATTGCGTCACTGTTGGTAACCCAAACGCGGGAAAATCAACACTCTTTAACGCGCTAACCGGCGCGAATCAGCAAGTGGGCAACTGGTCTGGTGTGACCGTTGAGAAAAAAACCGGTCATTTTACCCTTAATGGCGCCGACGTTTACTTAACCGACTTACCCGGTATTTACGATTTACTCCCCGCGGGTAATAGTTGTGATTGTTCCCTCGATGAGCAGATTGCTCAGCAATACCTCGCCGAACAACGTGTCGATGGCATCATCAACTTAGTCGATGCGACCAATATCGAGCGCCACCTTTATTTGACTGCACAACTACGTGAGCTGTCGATCCCTATGGTGGTGGTATTGAATAAAATCGATGCGGCTATTAAGCGTGGGATCCGTGTCGATTTAAAGAAAATGAGCCAAGAGTTAGGTTGCCCTGTTATTGGCGTGTGCTCTCGCGATCCCGCCGATGTGGCTAAAGTGCAAGCGCAGGTTTTGGATTTACTTCAAGGTCGCGTATCCGAAGCGCCTCTGCTACTCGATTACGACGAACAGATTGAAGCGGGCGTGCAACTCCTTTGCAGTAAAGACCCCAACTTAAGCCGTGGCCGCGCTTTAGCGATGCTGGGTAACGGTTCTGGTTGTGGCAGCTGCAAAAATGCCGAGCTACAGGATGAAGTCAGCACTTGCACCGAGCAAATTGCGCAGCAAGGGCATGACATCGAAGTGATGGTCGCTACGACGCGGTTTAACTTTGTGGAGCGAGTATTCCAAGGTTCCGTTAAGACCGATGGCTTCCTCACGCTCAGTGATAAACTCGACAAATTAGTGTTACATCCCGTGCTTGGCATTCCGGTGTTCTTATTTGTCATGTATCTGATGTTTATGTTCAGCATTAACATCGGTAGTGCGTTTATCGATTTCTTCGATGTGTTTGTCGGGGCATTACTGGTCGATCATTTTGGTGCATTCCTTGGCAATATGGGCGCGCCAGCATGGCTGGTGACGATTCTCGCGGGTGGCGTCGGTCAAGGTATTCAAACCGTATCTACTTTTATTCCGGTTATCGCAGCGCTATTTCTCGGTTTATCTATCCTTGAAAGTTCAGGCTATATGGCCCGCGCGGCCTTCGTGGTGGATGGCTTAATGCGCCGTATAGGCCTACCGGGTAAAGCGTTCGTGCCTATGATTGTTGGCTTTGGTTGTTCGGTGCCAGCGATTATGGCGACACGTACCTTAGGTAGTGAGCGTGAGCGTATCGTGACCGGTATGATGGCGCCCTTTATGTCCTGCGGTGCACGTTTACCTGTGTATGCGTTATTTGCGGCGGCGTTCTTCCCTGACTCTGGTCAAAACCTGGTGTTTTTACTGTACGTGATTGGGATTTTTGCGGCGATTGGTACAGGGTTATTACTGCGTAGCACCTTATTACCAGGCACAAGCAGCGCGGTGGTGATGGAGCTGCCAAGCTATGAAATGCCAAAACTGAAGGCTGTGATGGTCCGCACTGGTAAGCGAACTAAGAGCTTTATCTTAGGTGCGGGTAAAACCATCGTGCTTGTGGTAACTCTGCTTAACTTTATCAATGCGATTGGGGTCGACGGTACTTTTGGCCATGAAGATAGCCAAGCGTCACTCTTAAGTGTGGCGAGTCAAAAGGTGACACCTATCTTTGCTCCTATGGGGATTGAGCAAGATAACTGGCCTGCGACTGTGGGGATTATCACGGGTATTTTCGCCAAAGAAGCAGTAGTCGGTACACTGAATAGCTTGTATGCCAATGTTGCCCATGAAGATGCAGAATTAACGCCATTAGCGGATAGTTTCAGCGAAGCGCTGGCGACGATTCCTGCTAACCTGTTTGGCTTGGATTTAGAAGACCCGCTTAAATTATCTGTGGGCGATATTTCTAATACTAACGTGGCAGCAGAGTCGCAAGGTGTGGAAACCTCTACCTTTAGCGCCTTACAGTCAGGCTTTACCACTAAAGTGGCCGCATTCTCTTACTTGCTGTTTATCTTACTCTATACTCCCTGTGTCGCCGCGATGGGCGCCTTAGTGAATGAGTTTGGTACTCGCTGGGCAACCTTTGCAGCCACTTGGACATTCTCACTGGCCTACGGCAGTGCAACCATTGCTTACCAAGCGGCAACCTTTGGTGCACATCCACTGCAATCGAGTCTGTGGATTGGTTTCTTCCTCGGAGCGCTCGTGGTGTTCTACCTGTGGCTCAAACGTAAGGGCCGTAGAACCCAACAGATCATTCCTGGCGTTAGGATCATTACCGAGTAACCGCTGAGTAATAAATGTCAGCTTAGTAATGACAAAGATAAAAGCAGCTTTCATGGCTGCTTTTATTGTTTTACTATCCATGCCATAAACCATAGTTTTTTATACTGGGCATTGTAACTGGCCGAGATCTGTAGGATCATGCGGGTTTTGTTAAAATTGCCATTGTTCGCAAAGAGGAATTCCATGAGTCATGTGGACACTGAAGTACGTCCGAGTAACTTTATCCGTAATATCATTGATGAGGATCTGAAAAGCGGTAAGCACACCAGTGTGCAGACGCGTTTTCCTCCCGAGCCAAATGGTTATTTGCATATAGGTCATGCTAAGTCTATCTGTTTGAACTTCGGCATCGCGCGCGATTACCAAGGCCTTTGTAATTTACGTTTTGATGATACCAATCCTGAAAAAGAAGACATCGATTATGTGAATTCTATTCAGGCGGATGTGCGTTGGTTGGGATTCCAGTGGGATGGTGAAGTCCGTTATTCCTCTAACTATTTCGACCAATTACACCAATATGCCGTTGAGTTGATCAACAAAGGCTTAGCCTATGTGTGTTTCCTCAATGCCGATGAAACCCGTGAATACCGTGGCACCTTAAAAGAGCCGGGTAAAAACAGCCCGTACCGTGATACTTCCGTTGAAGAAAACCTGCAATTATTCGAAAAAATGCGTAAGGGTGAATTCAAAGAAGGTGAGTGTGCACTGCGTGCCAAAATCGACATGGCATCACCTTTCATGTGTATGCGCGATCCGGTGATTTACCGTATTCGTTTCGCTCACCATCATCAAACGGGTGACAAGTGGTGCATTTACCCAATGTACGACTTCACTCACTGTATTTCCGATGCGCTGGAGCACATTACTCACTCGTTATGTACGCTTGAGTTCCAAGACAACCGTCGTCTTTACGATTGGGTTCTCGACAATTTAGATGATTTCCAAGCGCCGAACCGTACTCGTCAGTACGAGTTTTCTCGCTTAAATCTTGAATATACGCTGATGTCTAAGCGTAAATTAAATGACTTAGTGACACGTAAGTTAGTTTCTGGATGGGATGACCCACGTATGCCAACGATTGCTGGCCTGCGTCGTCGTGGTTATACCCCAGCGTCTATCCGCGAGTTTTGCCAACGTATTGGTATCACTAAGCAAGAAAACATGATTGAAGCCGCGATGCTCGATGCCTGCATCCGTGAAGAGCTCAACGAGCATGCGCCACGTGCGATGGCTGTACTGCGCCCATTAAAAGTCGTGATTGAGAACTACCCAGAAGGTCAAATCGAGACGATTCAAGCGGCTTCTCACCCAAGCGATGAAAGCATGGGCACACGTGAACTTGCCTTTGGCCGCGAACTGTATATCGATGTGGCGGATTTCAGAGAAGAAGCCAATAAGCAATACAAACGTCTGGTGATGGGTAAAGAAGTGCGTCTGCGTAACGCGTATGTGATTAAGGCTGAGCGTTGTGACAAAGACAGCGAAGGCAATATCACCACGGTTTACTGTAGCTACGATGCGGATACCTTGGGTAAAAACCCTGCCGATGGTCGCAAGGTAAAAGGCGTAATCCATTGGGTTGAAGCCACTACGGCTAAACCTGCTGAATTCCGTTTATACCAACGCTTGTTCACGGATCCAAATCCTGCAGCAGCAGAGACAGTGGATGAAGTGCTTAACCCTAACTCACTTGAAGTGGTGAATGGTTTAGTTGAAGCAAGCCTTGTGAATGCACCAGCGGAAAAAGCATACCAGTTTGAGCGTGAAGGTTATTTCTGTGCAGACAATAAAGACTCTTCAGCCGAGCATTTAGTCTTTAATCTTACAGTTGCGCTGCGTGACTCGTTCGAATAGCAAGTCGTTCGCCGCGATAATCGCTGCCGCACTATGATGCATTGCTGCTAGCAACAAACTGCATTAACGAATAAAAAGGCCCTTAGTGATATAAAACCTAAGGGCCTTTGCTTTTTACATCTTTTAGATTTCACAATTTTTATCAGCTGTTATCGCTACTTTTAAGCCATCTCTTACTTGTTGATTAAACGTCTACTGAAACCTTATTGGTACATAGGACCAAAGCCAATGCTCCAGAGGATAACGCTGGTGGCCATTAAACCGACCAAGAGCACTAAACCCGCAGTGACCATAGAGCTGGCGTAAATAAAGCCTTTCTCTTCAGGGATATTCATAATGATGGGCACACCTGCGTACAGCAGATAAACCGAGTAGGCTAAGCCAACCAACCCAACAATCATAATAAACCAGAGTACCGGGTAGAGCGCCGCCAGACCGACCATAAACAGCGGTGTTGCAGTGTAGGATGCGAGTTCTAATGCTTGGGTGAAAGTTGGCTGGGCATCGAAGGTTTTTGCCATCCAATAGGCTAAATAGGCGAGGGCAAAGACGCCCGCAATCAGGCCAAAATACATTCCCACAGACATAAACATGGCGCTTTGTGGCGTGAGATAAATCGGATCGCCCGAACCCGGATTCCAACCAATATATGCGGTGGCGATAAAGCTACAAACCGCCGGAATGAGTGCGATGAGAATAACGTGACTTAAACTACTTTTGAGTGCCTCGTGATTCTTCTCAATCGCGTGCCACTCTTGTTTTGGATGAGTGTATAACCCCATTAAGTGATTCAGTATCATTATAATTATCCTTGTTCAGCATTGATGATGGCTCGCCAAACGTCAGACGAGCTGACAACAGCTCTACAATCAGGGTTAAACGCTCTCCTATCCCTTAACGCCCGACTGCGTACACTCCGAATTGAGACGCTATGTGATCAGGATCTCAGTTCTTAAGGTGTAGATTATTTATTGAACAAAAAGTTCATCTCGTCAAGTTTACTGCGGTGTAAAGCTATAGCTTGTCGATAATTACGCGTAAAATATGACGATATTTTTTTAATGATTTTGAGTGATCCCATGCAGCAATTATTGGCACCTGTTCATGCGTTTCTTCGTTGTGAGACGCCGCAAACTTGGATTGATATGGCTCGAGCCTCTGCCTCGTTAGATGAACTCTTAATTGACCATTGTAATTGTGAGCTAAAAGCGGCGCAGACTGCGATGTTCTTATTGAGGCGATATGCCTTGGATAAAGACAGCGGGCAATCGCTATTGGCGTGGGCAAAACCCTATGAGGAATTTGTTTATCACAAGGATCGCGATATCGAGCTGTTTTTGGCTCGCGATGTTAAAAAGAACGAGCTGGTTGCCAATCTACAGCCGAATCAACATTTTGCTTTTGCTCAGGATCTTATCCCGCCACTGATCCGTTTGATAAAAGAAGAATTCCATCATTTTGAGCAAGTGCTGGAGCTGATGCACGCACGACACATTCCGTATCGCAATATTCGTGCGGGACGTTACGCAAAGGGCATGATGAGCCACGTGACCACCCATGAGAAGGATATTCTGCGGGATAAGTTGATTGTGGGTGCGTACATTGAGGCGCGCTCCTGTGAGCGCTTTGCTAAATTAGCGCCTTACTTGGATGCAGAGTTAAGTAAGTTTTATGTGTCCTTGCTGCGCTCTGAGGCGCGTCATTTTGAGGATTATCTTAAGCTGGCGCAGCTGGTTTCAACGGAGGATATTACCGAGCGGGTCGCTTATTTTGGCGAGAGGGAAGCCGAATTGATTATGGCGCCCGATGACGAGTTTCATTTCCACAGTGGTCAACCCTTAGTTGCCTAGTGGAAATACAAATAGCGGCCTCAGCCATATTCAGGTATGAGGCCTGCATTTCAATGCTTTGATGCGTTAATGGTGCTGACGCTATCGTTTCTTAGCTGGCGTCGAAGGGCAGGCTTTTTAGCTCCACGCCGTCGGCGCTGACCACTAACACGCTGCCTTGCTCGTACCAATCACCGACCACAATACGTTTACAGCCATGAGTTAAGTCGTGGATGGCGGGTCTGTGGGTATGACCGTGGATCATCTGTTTGCAGTGGGTCTTGGCAAATAACGCATCCACCGCACTCGGTTCCACATCCATGATGACATAGCTTTTTTGTTGATTGCTGCTTTGGCTATTACTGCGGATTTTATTGGCAATGGCTTGACGTTTTTTCTTCGGCAAACAGCTATACAGCCAACGGGCGAAGGCAAAACTGCGTAATTTGCGAAAGCGTTGGTAGGCTTTATCTAAGGTGCACAGGCTATCGCCGTGCAAGATAACTGTATTAACACCATAGAGTTCTAAGCAAGTGACTTCGGGCAACATTTGCATGCCCGCAGCATCGGCAAATTGTTTGCCTAACATAAAGTCACGATTACCGTGAATAAAGTAGATGGGCAATCTTAGGGAGATTTGCTTGAGCTTGCGCGCTAATTCGAGAGCAAAAGGCGCGGCTAAATCGTCGCCGACCCATACCTCAAATAAATCCCCCAGAATATAGAGGGCATCGGCATCATCAAGTTCTGTATCGAGGAAACGATTAAAGGCTTGGGTGATATCGAGGCGATCGGCACTTAAGTGCAGATCGCCAATAAATAAGGTCCGCATCCTAGGGAATTAGGCCGCACTGACTTTTTCAATCACAACCGCTTCTAATGGCACATCTTGGTTACCAGTGCTGACAGCTTTGATTTTTTCAACGATGTCCATGCCTTCAACCACTTCACCAAATACGCAGTAACCCCAGTCTTGCATGCTTTCAGATTTGAAATCGAGGAAGGTGTTATCGTTGACGTTGATGAAGAACTGAGCTGTCGCTGAGTGTGGATCTGAAGTACGCGCCATCGCGATAGTACCAGTACGGTTTGATAAACCATTGTTGGCTTCGTTTTTCACTGGCTCATGGCAACGTTTTTGGCTCATTTCAGCGGTAAAGCCACCGCCTTGGATCATAAAGCCGTCAATTACACGGTGGAAAATGGTGCCGTCGAAGAAACCTTCGTCAACATATTTCATAAAGTTTGCCACGGTCAGTGGTGCTTTTTCGGCGTTCAGTTGCAGTTTAATGTCGCCAAAATTAGTGTGTAATGTGATCATGTTTTCATACTCTCAGTAAATAGTGGCGCGATTCTAACTTATCTCGGATTGCACGCAAAGTGCAGTATTCAAAACCCTCGTCAGCGTGGTAGACTGACCCCTTGATTTTACACTCGAATCTATCATTGAAGAGAATGCCGATGTTGAAGATTTACAACAGTATTACCCGCCAAAAACAGGAATTTAAGCCAATTACTCCCGGAAAAGTTGGGATGTATGTATGCGGAGTGACCGTATACGATTTGTGTCATATTGGCCATGGGCGTACTTTTGTTTCCTTCGATATGATCGTTCGTTACCTGCGTTACGCGGGTTATGAGGTGAATTTTCAACGTAACATCACCGACATTGATGACAAAATCATCAAGCGCGCCAACGAAAATCAAGAAGATTGCAATACCTTAACCGATCGCTTGATTGGGGAAATGCACAAGGATTTCGATGCGCTGAATATGATCCGTCCCGATTTCGAGCCACGTGCCACTCTGCACATTGCCGAAATTATCGATATGGTTGAGCGTTTACTGGCTCGCGGGCATGCCTATGTCGCTGCCGATGGCGATGTGCTGTTCAGTGTGGCCTCTTTCCCTGAATACGGCCGCCTATCAGGCCAGAACCTGGAGCAATTACAGGCGGGTGCACGGGTTGAGGTTGACGATAACAAGCAAAATCCAATGGATTTCGTGCTGTGGAAAATGTCTAAACCGGGCGAGCCAACATGGGAATCGCCATGGGGACCGGGTCGTCCAGGCTGGCATATCGAATGTTCGGCAATGAACAGCAAGCACTTAGGTCTGCATTTCGATATTCACGGTGGCGGCTCAGATTTACAATTCCCGCACCATGAGAACGAAATTGCTCAGTCTTGCTGCGCCCATGATACGCCATACGTGAATTACTGGATGCACACTGGCATGGTGATGGTTGATCGCGAGAAGATGTCAAAGTCTTTAGGTAACTTCTTCACCATTCGTGATGTATTAGGCCATTACGACGCTGAAACCGTGCGTTACTTCCTGCTATCGGGTCACTATCGTAGCCAAATCAACTACTCAGAAGAAAACCTCAAGCAGGCGCGTGCCGCCTTAGAGCGTTTATACACTGCGATTAAAGATGTTGACCTGACTGTTACAGCTGCACCTGCGGAAGAGTTTGTCGCTAAGTTTAAAGCGGCCATGGACGATGACTTTAATACGCCTGAAGCTTATTCAGTGCTGTTTGATATGGTACGTGAGATCAACCGCTTGAAAACCACTGATATGGCGCAGGCGTCAGCTATGGCCGTTGCCATGAAGCAACTGGCCGATGTATTGGGCTTATTGCACCAAACGCCCGATGCCTTCTTTAAAGGCGAAGGTAGTGACGATGAAGTGGCAGAGATTGAAGCGTTGATCGTGGAGCGTAATCGTGCCCGCGCCGAAAAAGATTGGCCAGCGGCTGATGTTGCGCGCAATCGGTTAAATGAGCTTGGCGTAGTCTTAGAAGATGGCCCAAGCGGTACTACTTGGCGTAAGAAATAGGTTGGCGTAAGAAATTATCCGACCGCTTAAGTTAGATTTGCATCGATAATAAAAAACCTGCCAATGGCAGGTTTTTTATTGGTCTCACGCGTTTAATTGAGCTCACGTTATCCGTTACAGGCTACTGGAGCTTAGATGGCTAAATAGCAGGTTTAAATGCTGCAATTTACGCCATAACTTACGTTATAACTTAAGCCATTATCTACGCGATGGCGAAGCACATTAGTCGTGATATTGCTCTGCCGCATACAAGGTATTCTCAAGTAAGCTGGCAATCGTCATAGGGCCGACACCACCTGGGACTGGGGTGATAAAGCTGGCGTTTTGCGCAGCAACCTCATATTGCACATCGCCCACTAAGGTGCCGTTTTCTAAGCGGTTAATACCCACATCGATAACAATGGCGCCCGGTTTAATCCATTCACCAGGGATAAAGCCAGGTTTACCCACGGCTACCACGATTAAATCTGCCTGACGGATTTTTTGTTCGAGATTTTTTGTAAAACGATGGCATGTGGTTGTGGTGCAGCCCGCAAGCAATAGCTCCAGTGTCATTGGTCGACCGACAATGTTTGATGCGCCTACTACAACGGCATCTAATCCATAGGTATCGACACCCGTTGATTTGATTAAGGTCATGATCCCCATTGGAGTGCATGAACGTAATACAGGAATGCGTTGGGCTAAACGGCCAACGTTGTAGGGGTGGAAACCGTCGACATCTTTATCGGGGCTAATGCGCTCGATCACTTTAGAGTCTTCAATATGCGCAGGCAGAGGAAGCTGCACTAAGATACCGTCGATCGTCGGATCATCATTGAGTTCGTCGATAAGGGCTAATAAGGCTTCTTCGGTATAACTGGTATCGAGATCGTAGGAGCGAGAAATAAATCCCACTTCTTCACAGGCTTTACGTTTACTACCAACATAAACCTGAGAAGCGGGGTCGGCTCCCACGAGAATGACGGCTAAACCTGGTACGCGTTGTCCTGCCTCTTTGCGGGCGGTTACTTTATCGCGAAGTTGTGTGCGGATGGATTGAGCAATCGCCTTGCCGTCGATTATTTGGGCTGTCATGGGTGTAGGATATCCTTTATATGGGCGATGGTGAAAACTGTCGTTAACACAGAGAGTGGCAATCGCGGCTATTTTAACAGGGCGTTGCGGGTGTGTCATGGTGAAAGCCGCGGCGAAATGGATAAAAACAGGCGTATTCGCCTGATAATTCAGCATCTAGTTTGAATGCTTAAAAAAATCGTTGACGGGTGCAAAGTGAGGGGCTAAGATGCGCTCCGTTCTCAAGCAGATGTGCTCATTTGCTGTGAAAACGATGATTCTCGGTGATTAGCGCAGTCCGGTAGCGCATCTGGTTTGGGACCAGAGGGTCAGAGGTTCGAATCCTCTATCACCGACCACTTTAATATTATTGGCTCATGATTATTTAGTTAATTTGAGCGAGTAATAGCGGATAACCTTAGTCAGTTATCCCACGTAGGTTAGGATACAGCAGAGTCTGTAAACCATGCGCCCGTAGCTCAGTTGGATAGAGCATCCGCCTTCTAAGCGGATGGTCGCAGGTTCGAATCCTGCCGGGCGTGCCAGTTTCAGTGGTGATTGTAGCTCAGTTGGTAGAGTCCCGGATTGTGATTCCGGTTGTCGTGGGTTCGAGCCCCATCAGTCACCCCATTTTTAAGTACTTTGAGTACAAAATAAAAAAAGCGACCTCTGGTCGCTTTTTTTATACCCTAGATTCGGCCGTAGAGGCTCGACTCTGCACAAAACGGTGGCTATAATGTCGCGTCTTGATAGATATCAACTAACAGCGACCTGTGCCGAAAGCCAATAGTGGTGGGCATTGTAGTCAAATTTAATGATCAAGAAACGAATACCTGAATAGTTGATGACTCGACTATTACAAAGGACGTTAGACAAATTTCGAGGTAAAACAATGCAAGTTTCTGTTGAAGCAACCCAAGGCCTAGAGCGTCGCCTGACCATTTCTGTTCCTGCTGAACAAATTGAAAAACTGGTTAAAGACAGTTTACAACGTGAAGCTAAGCGTGCTCGTATCCCAGGTTTCCGTCCTGGCAAAGTGCCTGTTACTGTAATCAACAAACGTTATGGCGCCGCAATTCGTCAAGACATCACTGGTGAAGTGATGCAACGTAACTTTATCGAAGCGATCATCGCAGAGAAATTAAACCCAGCTGGCGCACCCACTTTCGTACCTGGTGCGACTGACGGTGAAAAATTCGAATTCGTAGCGACTTTCGAAATCTACCCAGAAGTTGAGCTGAAAGGTTTAGATGCAATCGAAGTAGAACAACCAAAAGCGTCTGTAACCGATGCTGACGTAGACAGCATGATCGAAACCTTACGTAAGCAACACGCGACTTTTGCAGCGGTTGAGCGTGAAGCGGCTGACGGCGACAAAGTGAAAATGAACTTTGTTGGTTCAGTTGACGGTGTTGAATTCGAAGGCGGTAAAGCTGATGATTTCGAACTGCAATTAGGCAGCGGCCGTATGATCCCAGGTTTCGAAGCGGGTATCTTAGGTCACAAAGCGGGTGAAGAATTCGTTATCGACGTGACTTTCCCTGAAGAATATCACGCTGAAAACTTAAAAGGTAAAGCGGCTAAGTTTGCTATCACGTTAACTGAAGTGTTAGCGGCTAACTTACCAGAAGTAAACGATGAGTTTGCAGCATTATTCGGAATCAGCGAAGGCGGCTTAGAAGCTCTGAAAACTGAAATCCGTAAAAACATGAACCGTGAACTTGAGCAAGCGTTAAAAGCAAACGTGAAAGAGCAAGTGATCACTGGTTTATTAGCTAACAACGACATCGAACTGCCAAAAGCACTGATCGATGGCGAAGTTAACGTACTGCGTCAACAAGCGATGCAACGTTTCGGCGGTCAAACGGCTAACATGCCAGAACTGCCAGCTGAATTATTCACTGAGCAAGCGGCTCGTCGCGTGAAAATCGGTCTGTTATTAGGCGAAGTTATCAAGACTAACGAACTGAAAGCAGAAGATGAGCGTGTACAAGCGTTAATCGCTTCTATGGCTTCTGCTTACGAAGATCCAAGTGAAGTTGTTGCGTACTACAACAGCAACAAAGAGCTGATGCAAAACATGCGCAACGTTGCGCTTGAAGAGCAAGCTGTTGAAGCACTGCTGAAATCTGCCAAAGTGACCGAAAAAGAAGTTGCTTTTGAAGAATTTATGAACAAGGCTACAGGTCGCGCATAAGCTAAGCTTGACTTGATTGGCAGTTCGCCATTTATAATGGCTCGTATGAGGCTCCTCATGCGAGCCATTTTTATTTAGGGAAACGAATAATGCATAATGCGTCAGACATACAAAGTGCTTTAGTGCCTATGGTGATCGAACAGACGGCTAAGGGTGAACGCTCATTCGATATTTATTCTCGTCTGTTAAAAGAGCGGATTATCTTTTTAGTGGGTCAAGTTGAAGAGCATATGGCGAATCTGATTGTGGCGCAGTTGCTATTCCTCGAGTCAGAAAGCCCAGATAAAGATATCTTCTTATATATCAACTCACCCGGTGGCTCAGTCACTGCGGGTATGGCGATTTACGATACCATGCAGTTTATTAAGCCGAACGTCAGCACTGTGTGTATTGGTCAAGCGGCCAGCATGGGCGCGTTTTTATTAGCCGGTGGTGAAAAGGGCAAGCGTTTCTGCTTACCTAACTCTCGCGTGATGATCCACCAACCACTGGGTGGATTCCAAGGTCAGGCTTCTGATATCGCTATTCATGCCCAAGAGATCTTAGGCATCAAGCATAAACTGAACCTGATGTTATCAGAGCACACTGGCCAGCCACTCGAAGTGATTGAACGTGATACCGATCGCGACAACTTCATGAGTGCGACTCAAGCTGTTGAATATGGTTTAGTTGACGCAGTGATGACTAAACGCGGCTGATTTTTACTTTTGACTGGGCTATGCTCTATTAAGCAAAGCCCAGTAAAGGGTTAGCAAGTTTAAGACAAGCAGTAGAGCAGACTGCAAATGAGGTAATTAATGGGCGACAACAAAAATAATGGTGACAGCGGTAAATTGCTGTACTGCTCTTTTTGCGGTAAGAGCCAGCATGAAGTCAGAAAACTGATTGCAGGCCCATCAGTATACGTATGCGACGAATGTGTTGAATTATGCAACGACATCATTCGTGAAGAGATTAAAGAAATCTCCCCTAAGCGTGATAATGATAAATTGCCAACGCCACATGAGTTGCGTGCGCATTTAGACGATTATGTGATTGGTCAGGACAGAGCCAAGAAAGTGCTGTCTGTTGCTGTATACAATCACTATAAGCGCCTGAGAAATTCTTCTCCTAAAGATGGCGTGGAATTAGGCAAGAGTAACATTCTGCTGATTGGTCCAACGGGCAGTGGTAAGACACTGCTGGCTGAAACGCTTGCGCGCTCATTGAATGTCCCATTTACTATGGCTGACGCCACCACCTTAACCGAAGCGGGTTATGTGGGTGAAGACGTTGAAAACATCATTCAAAAGCTGCTGCAAAAGTGCGATTACGATGTTGAAAAAGCACAGCGCGGTATCGTCTATATCGACGAAATCGACAAGATCAGCCGTAAATCGGATAACCCATCAATTACCCGTGACGTATCGGGTGAAGGCGTGCAGCAAGCGCTGCTGAAACTTATCGAAGGTACGGTTGCCGCGGTTCCGCCTCAAGGTGGCCGTAAGCATCCACAGCAAGAGTTCTTACAGGTAGATACCTCTAAGATCCTGTTTATCTGTGGTGGTGCTTTTGCTGGCCTTGAAAAGGTGATTGAACAGCGTGCTCACGTAGGTTCTGGTATCGGTTTCGGTGCGCAGGTTAAGGGCGAGAAAGATAAGGCAACTATTTCGCAAACCTTATCTCAAGTCGAACCCGAAGATTTAGTCAAATACGGCTTGATCCCTGAGTTTATCGGTCGTCTGCCCGTTGTAGCGACGCTGACCGAGCTGGACGAAGAAGCATTAGTGCAAATTCTGTCTGAGCCTAAAAACGCGCTGACAAAACAGTACAACGCGCTGTTTGAGATGGAAGGGGTTGAGCTAGAGTTCCGCGAAGATGCGCTCAAAGCGATTGCACATAAAGCCATGTCACGCAAAACCGGTGCCCGTGGTCTACGTTCAATCGTTGAAGGTATCTTACTCGATACTATGTACGATATTCCTTCAATTGAGGGCGTGGTGAAGGCGGTTGTCGATGAATCTGTGGTGAATGGTGAGTCTGCACCAATCCTGATTTACGAGCGCAACGAAGCGCAAGCTGCCTCTGGCGAGCAATAATTGTACTGATTGCTAATAATCTGAAAATCAAGGAGTCCATCGGGCTCCTTTTTTTATTTTGCCCATTGAAACCCACTAAAGCGCCCCAATATACTCCTTAACTAATCCCTTTCATCTAAACGGAATCGAACTATGACCTTAGAGCGTGAAGCGCATATCGAACTCCCCGTGCTACCACTGAGAGATGTGGTGGTCTATCCCCATATGGTAATTCCGTTGTTCGTTGGCCGAGAAAAATCGATTCGTTGTCTCGAAACGGCAATGGCCCAGGATAAGCAAATTATTTTAGTCGCTCAGCGTGACGCTGAGTTAGACGAGCCGACCAAAGACGATATCTTTGAAGTCGGTACAGTGGCGTCTATTCTGCAACTGCTTAAACTGCCTGACGGTACGGTAAAAGTACTGGTCGAAGGTGGTCGCCGCGCCCGTATTACCCGTTATACCCAAGAAGCGGATTTCTTTGTGGCTAAGGCGGAATATCTTGAGTCTGAGCCTTTAGAAGATAAAGAAGAGGAAGTCTTGGTTCGCAGCGCGATTGGCCAATTTGAAGGCTATATCAAGCTTAACAAGAAGATCCCGCCTGAAGTCTTAACCTCGCTTTCTGGCATCGATGAAGCGGCGCGCCTTGCAGATACCATGGCGGCCCACATGCCACTCAAGCTTGAGGACAAACAGTCCGTGCTGGAGATGACTAACGTCGGTGAGCGTCTGGAATATTTAATGGCGATGATGGAGTCGGAAATTGACCTGCTACAGGTCGAGAAACGTATCCGTACCCGCGTTAAAAAACAGATGGAAAAGAGCCAGCGTGAGTATTATCTGAACGAGCAGATGAAAGCCATCCAAAAAGAACTGGGTGACTTAGACGAAGGCCACGACGAATTTGAAGTCTTAAATCGTAAGATTGAAGAAGCCAACATGCCAAGCGATGCCAAAGAGAAGGCCGTCGCTGAGCTCAATAAATTACGCATGATGTCACCTATGTCTGCCGAAGCGACCGTGGTTCGCAGCTATGTTGATTGGATGACCTCAGTCCCTTGGAGCCAACGCTCTAAAATCAAACGTGATTTAGCCAAAGCCCAAGAAGTACTGGATACCGATCACTACGGTCTGGAAAAGGTCAAAGACCGAATTCTGGAATACTTGGCAGTGCAGAGCCGTGTGCGTCAACTTAAAGGGCCTATCCTGTGCTTAGTCGGCCCACCAGGTGTGGGTAAAACCTCATTAGGTCAATCGATTGCGAAAGCAACTGGTCGTAAGTATGTGCGTGTTGCGTTAGGCGGCGTGCGTGATGAAGCGGAAATCCGTGGTCATCGCCGTACTTACATTGGCTCAATGCCGGGTAAAGTGATTCAAAAGATGGCGAAAGTGGGCGTGAAAAACCCCTTATTCCTGCTCGATGAAATCGACAAAATGAGCTCGGATATGCGTGGCGACCCAGCGTCAGCACTGTTAGAGGTGCTTGATCCTGAACAAAACGCGACCTTTAACGACCATTACCTCGAAGTTGACTACGACTTATCCGATGTGATGTTCGTGGCGACCTCGAATTCGATGAATATTCCAGGTCCGCTTCTGGACCGTATGGAAGTCATTCGTCTGTCGGGTTACACCGAAGATGAGAAGCTCAATATTGCGAAGCAACATTTATTGACCAAGCAAATCGAGCGTAACGGTCTTAAAGCGAACGAAATTCATATCGAAGACAGTGCGATAGTTGGCATCATCCGCTACTACACCCGTGAAGCTGGTGTGCGTGCACTCGAGCGTGAATTGTCGAAGATTTGCCGTAAGGTCGTAAAAATGATCCTGCTGGATAAATCCATCAAGTCAGTCACAGTGACCGCGGACAATCTCAAGTCTTTCCTCGGTGTGCAACGTTTTGACTATGGTAAGGCGGAGTCGAACAACCAAATCGGTCAAGTCACAGGTTTGGCGTGGACCGAAGTGGGTGGCGATCTGCTCACCATTGAAGCGACATCAGTGCCAGGCAAAGGTAAGTTGACCTACACAGGCTCACTTGGCGATGTGATGCAAGAGTCGATTCAAGCGGCAATGACGGTCGTACGTGCCCGTGCGGAACAATTAGGTATCAACGGCGACTTTTATGAGAAGCGTGATATCCATGTTCACGTGCCAGAAGGGGCGACGCCAAAAGATGGTCCATCTGCGGGCGCGGCAATGTGTACTGCATTAGTGTCTAGCTTAACGGGTAACCCTGTGCGCGCCGATGTGGCGATGACGGGTGAAATTACCTTACGCGGAGAAGTGTTACCTATCGGCGGTTTAAAAGAAAAACTGCTCGCGGCACACCGTGGTGGCATTAAATTGGTACTTATTCCAAAAGAAAACGAGCGTGATCTGGAAGAAATTCCTGCCAATGTGATTGCCGATTTGGAAATTCGTCCCGTGCGTTGGGTCGACGAAGTGTTAAAACTGGCGCTGGAAAGACCGGTTGAAGGCTTCGAAGTGGTTAAAAACTTGGCATAACGCAAGAAAATGCGCTATCACGCTAAAAAAAATGAAAAAAGGGGCTTAACAAAGCGCAGACCTGTGGTAGCCTAGGTCTGTGGAGAGTCGGTTGCTCCAAGCCCTTGGCGCAACTGGCTTTGAGCTGTATCCAGTTTTATTTCTTTGGTTTTCGAACTCAGCTTGAACTTTGAATTCAAGCTTGTTATAAAAGCCTCCGCAGACCGCTCTAGAGACGGATTTGGTTGCGGCGCAAAAAAATTACATTCAAGGGGATGACATGAACAAATCTGAACTAATCGAGAAAATCGCTTCTGGTGCTGACATTTCTAAAGCCGCTGCTGGCCGTGCACTGGATTCTTTTATCGCTGCTGTGACCGAAGGTCTGAAAGAAGGCGATAAAATTTCTCTTGTTGGTTTTGGTACTTTTGAAGTGCGTGAACGTGCAGAGCGTACTGGTCGCAACCCACAAACGGGTCAAGAAATCAAAATCGCAGCAGCAAAAATTCCAGCATTCAAAGCTGGTAAAGCTCTGAAAGACGCTGTCAATTAATTTTTGATATCGTAGCCTTTGTAAGGCGTTCGTAATGATAAGCACTGTTTAAACAGTGCTTTTTACGAATTGAAAGTAATGGATTTTGAAGCACAATTTCTACCATTACTCGGGGTTTTAGTACTTACCAGTGGTAGCGTCTGAATAATCCCCATAAATTACAGAAAGGCGCATCTCAAATTGATGCGCCTTTTTATTTTGTTAATCGCAACGAGCGAGAAATCTGATGTTAGAAAAGATCCGCGACGGTTCGCAAGGCGTGATTGCTAAAGGCATTCTCGTACTTGTGATTTTATCTTTTGCATTTGCAGGCGTAAGTAGCTATTTAGGCGCAAAATCGGACGTCCCTGCCGCAGAAGTCAACGGTGACAAAATCACTAAAGCCGAGTTAGAGCAGGCCTATCAGAGCGAACGCGCTCGTATGGAGCAACAACTGGGTGAAATGTTTGCTGCGTTATCTGCCGACGAAAGATACCTAGAAAGCATCAAGCAGAGCGTACTCGAACGTTTAGTGGCCGATAAATTGATTGACCAAGCTGCCGCCGCTATGGGGCTACGTGTGTCTGACGAACAAATTATCACGGCGATTAAATCAGAACCCGCTTTCCAAACCGATGGCAAATTCGATAACGACCGTTATCAGGCGATTTTGCGTCAGTTAGGCTATCAGCCACAAACCTTCAGAAGCATGATGCGTGTCGATATGACTCGTCGTCAGTTAACTGCAGCGTTAGTGGGCACTGAATTCGTATTACCAGGTGAAGCTAAGCAATTAGCTGAGCTGCAAGGTCAAACTCGCGACATTCGCTACTTAGTAGTGGATTCTGCGCCATTCCTTGCGAATGCCTCTGTGACAGACGAGCAAGTTAAAAACTACTACGACACTAACCAAGGCCAGTTTATGAGCCCTGAGAAAGTGAGCTTAGAGTATGTTGAGTTAAACGCGGCTGATTTTGCTAAAGACAGCAAAGTGACCGATGAAGAAGCTCAGGCTTACTACGATGAACATAAGACGCAATATGTGTCTAACGAGAAACGTTTAGCGGCGCACATTCTGATTGGCCCTGGCAGCGATGAAGCGGCAGCGAAAGCCAAGGCTGAAGATTTAGCTAAGCAGTTAGATAACGGTGCTGATTTTGCTGAGTTAGCCAAAGCCAATTCTGAAGATACCTTAAGTGCGGAGCAGGGCGGTAAATTAGACTGGTTTGAACCCGGTGTAATGGACCCAAGCTTTGATACCGCACTGTTTGCACTGCAAAAAGGTCAGCATTCAGCAGTCGTGAAAACGGACTTTGGTTTCCACATCATCAAACTGTTAGACGTTCAGCCAGGTACAATAGTGCCATTTGCGGATGTCAAAACGAAAATTGTGGCTCAATTGCAAGAGAAAAAAGCGGTCGATCAATTCTACAGCTTACAGAGCAAACTGGCTGATACCAGCTACGAAGTGCCTGATACCTTAGCCGAAACTGCGAAAGTGGTGGGCGTTGAGATTAAGACTACGCCAATGTTCTCACGTGATGATGTGCCAGCGGCATTGAACAAGCCTGACGTAGTTAAAGCCGCATTCTCTGACACGGTTTTACGCCAAGGTCTAAACAGTGAAGTCATTGAACTTGAGCCAAACCATGTTGTGGTTATCCGTATGAAGGAACATCACGATGCGGGCACTATGCCATTAGCCGAAGTGAAGGCCGACATCGCTGAGCGTTTGAAGCAAGATCAAGCGAACGAAGCGGCACGTGCTAAAGCACAAGAGCTGATGACCCAAGTTAAAGCGGGTGCGACTGATGTGACTCTCACGGCTAAGACTAAACTGGGTCGTGGCGCACAAGACGTTGACGCGGCCATTGTCGGCAAAGCCTTCCAAATGCCAACTCCGAGTGCTGCACCTGTAGTTGACACTGTTGGTTTAGCTAATGGCTACGCTGTGATTGCACTGGATAAAGTGAACGCGGCAGAGTCAGTTAGCGATGAGTTAGTCAATGCGCTGAAACAACGCTTAAATGCACAATACAGCGAAGCGGATTACCGCGGTCTGATTGAGTCACTGAAAGCGAATGCGAAAGTTCATTATCCTGTAGAAGGTTAATGGCAATAAGGGATAACTGAGCTTATCCCTTATTTTGGCGAAGTAATAACTGCTTTCGCGATGCAAATAGAAAAGGCCAAGTGTTTACTTGGCCTTTTTGTTTGTCTTGATACCGCGTTATCAAACGATAAGTGCGCTATTTCTGCCGCTTAATCATCCACGCCAATCATCACGCTGCTGGCTTTAATGAGTGCATAAGCCGAATCACCTACCTTCAAGTTTAAACGCTCACAGGATGCTTTAGTGACGACAGAGGTTAACACTACGCCCGGTGCCAGTTCGATAGTGACTTCGTTGTTTACAGAGCCAATTTCGATAGCGGTAATAGTGCCACTCAGGGTATTACGTGCACTGATTTTCATTCTTTGTCCTTAGTTTGTGTTGAATGGTCATGCTAGTTTAGCCTATCGTACGGCATTTGCGGCAAATAAAAACGCCACCCGAGGGTGGCGCTTTATCGTGATTATTCAATCTATTCGATTACAGCTCGATCACATCGAACTCAACGTATGGATTCACATCTGCATCGTAGTCGATGCCTTCGATGCCAAAGCCGAATAGTTTGATAAACTCGGCTTTATATTCTTGATAATCGGTCAGCTCAGACAGATTTTCAGTGGTCACTTGTGGCCACAGATCACGGCAATGCTGCTGGATATCTTCGCGCAGCTCCCAATCGTCTAAACGCAGACGGTTGTCGCTGTCGGTTTCTGGTTTTGCACCATCGGCACGGAACAGACGCTCGCTGAACATGCGATAGATTTGTTCCATACAGCCTTCGTGCAGGCCTTCTTGGCGCATCTTCTTAAATACCATTGCAATATACAGTGGCATTACAGGGATGGCAGAGCTGGCTTGGGTCACAACGCTCTTCAGCACGGCAACGTTAGCACTACCGCCTTTGGCCGCGAGTTTATCATTTAGGGCTTTAGCTGCGCGGTCTAAGTCCATCTTGGCTTGACCTAATGCGCCGTGCCAGTAGATTGGCCAGGTTAACTCAGTACCGATATAGCTGTATGCTACGGTTTTGCAGTTATCGCTTAATACACCAGCCTCGGCAAGTGCGTTAATCCACAGTTCCCAATCTTGACCGCCCATCACAGTGACAGTATCGGCAATTTCTTGCTCAGTCGCAGGCTCAACGGTTGCTTCGATAATGCAGTCTTTGTTGGTATCAACGGCGGTCGCAGTATACACTTCACCGATTGGCTTGAGCGAAGAACGCACTAGCTCACCAGAGTCAGGCAGTTTGCGCACGGGTGATGCTAATGAATAGACCACCATGTCGACTTGACCTAAATCTTGCTTGATAAGGTCGATAACTTTTTGCTTAGCTTCATGGCTGAAGGCATCGCAGTTGATGCTCTTAGAGTACAGACCTTCAGCTTTGGCAAACTTGTCGAAAGCGGCAGAGTTGTACCAGCCTGCGGTACCAGGTTTGGCTTCAGTACCCGGCTTTTCGAAGAACACGCCAATAGTTGCTGCATCGCTACCGAAGGCGGCGGCAATGCGTGAAGACAGGCCATAACCACTTGATGAACCAACAACAAGTACTTTCTTCGGACCGTTGGCGATTTTGCCTTTGGCTTTAGTTAAAGCAATTTGTTCTTGAACGTTAGCTTCACAACCAACGGGATGAGTTGTGGTACAAATGAATCCACGAATTTTGGGTTTGATAATCATGTTTAAGCTTCTTCTATCAAAATGACCAATAGGATAAATACTTCGGCGGCTAAATGGCATCTATTTTTAGCCAATTCGCCTGAATATTTAAGTGGTTGGAGCAGTTTAACGCTTATGAACAAACAGGCTCTGCTCCTGAATCAGCCTTTGGGTATATTCGTGCTGAGGCGAATTAAATATCTGTTCTGTTGGGGCTTTCTCAACCATCACGCCTTTGTGTAACACCATAATTTTATCGCTGACATGGCGAATAATATTCAGGTTATGGGACACGAAGATATAGGACAAGCCTAAGTCCTTCTGCAGTTTAAGCAGCAGATTAAGGATCTGTGAGCGTACCGAGAGATCCAAGGCGGTTAAAGCCTCGTCGGCGATGATGATTTTTGGATTGAGCATCAGTGCCCGCGCCACCGCAACCCGCTGTTTTTGCCCCTCGGAAATCATATGGGGATAAAAATCCGCATGCTCGGGTAATAAACCGACTTTCCTCAAGGTATCAATCACTTGGCCATTACGCTCCTTGGCGGATAGCTCAGTGTTAAAGCGCAGCGGTTCGTCCAGTAATTGCCCAATGGTGAGCCTTGGATTGAGTGAGGTATTGGGATCTTGGAAAATCATCCGAATAAGGCGGCAGCGCTGCTTGATGTTACGACTATCAAGCGCCTCTCCCTCAAAGTAAATTTCACCGCCACTACGGGGTTCTGCGCCCACCAAAATACGCGCTAACGTACTCTTACCTGAGCCCGCTTCACCCACGATAGCTAAGGTTTCGCCGCGGTTTAATTCAAATGAAACCGGTGCTAAGGCATCATTATATTGGCGGGTAAAACCTCTATAGCCGGTATCGTACCTCTTAAAGAGATCGTTAACTTTAAGCAGTGGGGTCGTCATTTGTCGTTTCACCGTGGTAAGGGAAATGGCAGGCAAAGTAGCGGTCGCGTAAATGACTCAAACTTGGCTGATTAACGCATTTCTTTTGTGCCTCAGGGCATCGTGGCCCTAGGCGACAACCAATGGGCAGATGCTGCAGGGCGGGGGCTGAGCCTGGCAGGGTCGGCATAATGGCCTTGTGCGCCTCTATCCCCGAGTAATCCGGCATATTATCCAAGAGTGCCTTAGTGTAAGGATGATAGGGCTGATTGATCAGTTCTTCCGTTGGACCTGATTCCATCACTTGACCGCAATAGAGCACGGATAGGTGATCGCACCATTGTGCTAGGGTCTCAAGCTCGTGGCTGATGATTAAAATCGACACGTTTTGTAGCTGGTTTAGCTGTGACAGTAGACGGAAAATCTGTGCCTGAGTGCTCAGCTCCATCGAGTTTGTCGGTTCGTCGGCGATCAATAATCGCGGTTGGTTGGCAATTGCCATCGCGATCATCACTTTTTGGCATTCGCCTTCCGAAAGCTCCCAAGCATAGCTGGACATGACCTTTTGCGGATTCTTAATCCCGACCTTATGCAGCCATTTTTGCGCTGTCTGTTTGGCATGTTTGTGCTTTTGCCAAAAGTAAGCCTTAGGATTCTTAGGCATAGCCTGCATCAGCTGACTACCCACGGTTTGCGAAGGGTCAAGGCTGCCAGACGGGTCTTGGAAGATCATCGCCATATCTGAACCCATCAGATTACGGCGCTCCTTCGAGGTCATGGCCATCAGATTATTACCATCCCACATCATGCGGTCGGCGGTAATGGTCCAATTGGGGCCTGGGATCCCAAGAATGGCTCTGGCGAGCAGACTGCGGCCCGAGCCTGATTCACCCACGAGACCGTGGATTTCCCCCGCGTTCAGGGTCAAACTCACTTTCTCAAGGGCGCGGACTCTGCCGTGGGGCGTGTCGAGCTCAATGGTCAGGTTTCTAACGTCGAGTAATGGCATAGGTTAGTTTCTGATGGGCGCAAGCGCCGATCTCAAGCCATCGCCCACCAAGTTAATGGCGAGCACACTAAAAAGAATCGCTAACCCTGGAATGGTTACAGTCCAAGGTGCGGTCAACAAATTATCCATACCTTGTGCGACCATTGCACCCCATTCAGGACTAGGAGCTTGGGCGCCAAGGCTTAAAAAGCCAAGGGCGGCAATATCTAAAATCGCGGCAGAAATGGCTAACGTGGTTTGAATAATCACTACTTCCCAGACGTTTGGCATGATCACATACCAAAAAATCTGCAGCGAATTAGCACCGTCTAAACGGGCGGCAGTCACATATTCTTTTTGTAGCTCTTCATGTACCGATTGATGAATGGAGCGTACAAACTGTGGCGTTAAGGCAATGCCCACAGCCCAGAAGACGTTTTCAAGCCCTGGCCCCATCACGGCAACCACTAAAATCGCCATTAATAGTGAAGGGATAGACAGCAATGCATCGAGCAAGTGTCCCAAAATACTGGACTTTAAGCCGCGCATCATGCCGGAGAGCGAGCCGATGATGAACCCCATAAACAATGCGGTGCCGACAATCATCAGCGCCATGCCGAAGGTTAAATGTGCCCCATGCAGCAAGCGGCTAAAAATATCACGACCCAGATCGTCAGTGCCCAAAAAGTGCGCCACTGTGCCCGAAGGGTCCCAAGAGGGCGGTAACAGTAATGCCCGTGGATCCTGCGCCTCGGGGGAGAAGGGGGCAATCATAGGTCCAAACAGGGTGAGCAGCAGCAGGAAAGCAATGGTCCACAGACCCGCTAAGGCAAAGGGGTTTGCCGAAAAATTCTGCCAGACCCGCATCATGGGCGAGGCGATTTGATCTTCCTGATAAATTTTAATTGGAGGCATAAAGATCTTTTCTGCTCAAGGGATTGAAGACGGTATGCAGCACTTCAATCAAAATACTTAAAAAGATGATCAACAAGGCTACGGCTAAAATCCCGCCCTGGATAACCGTATAATCCCGCTGATAAATACCCGACACCAACCAAGAACCCACACCCGGCCAAGAGAAAATCATTTCAACAACAATCGCATAGCTCGCAAATGCTCCGAGCATTAACCCCAAGTGCTTTAATACTGGGATCAGTGCGTTGGGTAAGGCGTGGCGCAAAATAATGGTATTGGTGTGCATGCCTCTGGCTTCGGCGGCGCGGATAAAGGTTTGGTTCATCACATTCATCATTGCCGAGCGAGTGCTGCGTACGACCACGGTAAAAGGTAGCACTGCGAGTGTGGTGGCGGGCAGAACGATATGCAATAAGGCATCTTTAAAGGCAGATATGCGATATTCAGAATCAGACAGCAAAATGTCGACCAACATAAATCCTGTAACGGGTTTTATCTCATATAAAAGATTGAGTTGCCCTGAAATGGGCAGCCAGCCTAAGTCGACACCAAACCAGAGTGACAAATACAAACCTAACCAGAATACAGGAACAGAATAGCCCGTCAGGGTAATCGCCATAATGGTATTTTGGGTGAGTTTATGCTGACTCTGGGAGGCCAACACGCCAAGCGGCACACCTAAACCAATGGCTATCACGGCCGCCATGACGGCGAGTTCGAAGGAGGCGGGTAGCACAGAGCTTAATTCTTCGGCCACGCTCTGGTGCGAGGTGACGGATACGCCCAAATTGCCGCTCAGCCTTTGCTGTAAATAGGCAATAAACTGCATGGCTTTATTGCTATCTAACCTATAGTCCTGCTCAATTTGCACCAGTTGGCTCTCTGACGGTGCATGGATCCCTGTGAGGGCGAAGGTGCGTTCAACTGGAAACAACCCAGTTGCATAAAACAGCACGCCGACCATCACTAGCGAAGTGGCAAGAAACAGATTGAGGCGCCGTAACAGGTATCTGAACATCAGTGCGTCTCCTGCTCAGCTTGGCTGGTTCGGGCAAATGAGATGCCGCCAAAAGGGGTTAACTGCATATCATGGATATTGCTGCGAGTGAGTGCGACTCGCTTGGCGTGGGCCAGACTCAACATTGGCACTTGCTCGGCTAAGAAGGCCTCGGCCTCTTGGTAAATTTCCTTGCGCTCGGCCTGAGTCGAGACTTCCCTCGCTCTGTCTAGAATGGCATCAAACTCTTTGTTGCACCAGCGAGAGCGGTTGTTGTTTGATTGCATCGCCGAGCAACTCAGCAATGGCGTGAAGAAGTTATCGGGGTCGCTGTTATCGGCGTTCCAGCCGATGAGGACTGAGTCATATTCATCTCGGCTCAATCTTTGGCTAAAGACGCTCCAGTCGTAACTGATGATATTGACCTTTACACCGATATTGGCCAAGTCAGATTGAATTAACTCGGCGGTTTTTAACGCGTTAGGGTTGTAAGCGCGGGCAACGGGCATGGCCCAAATATCGATGCTGAGATGTTTTATTCCCGCTTCTTTCAACAAATCGCGCGCTTTTTGCGGATTGTAATCTAACAGTTTTTTATTGCTGTCGTAGGCCCAAGACGCTGGCGGCAACACCCCTATGGCTTCTATGGCGGTGTTTTGATACACGGCCCGTAAGATATTTTGCTTATCCACGGCATAGGCGAGGGCGCGGCGCACGCGTACATCATCTAAAGGAGGCTTTTGTGTGTTAAAGGCCCAAAAGGCTACGTTAAGACCGGGTTGAGACTCAATGCTCAGCTGTTCATGTTGCTTGATAACGGGCAGTTCACCCGCTTTGGGCAGGGCCGATACGCTGCAATCACCGGCGATAAGTTTGGCCAGTCTGACTGTGCTTTTTGGGGTGATATCGTACACCAGCATATCGACTTTAGCGGGCTCGCCCCAAAAGTCGGGATTGCGTCGATAGCGAATATATTCGTTTTTGGCGTAATGCACTAAGGTAAAAGGCCCTGTGCCGATGGCGAAATGATCGAGATTTTCAGGATGCCCTAGTGCCAGTTGCTGATCGGCATATTCGCTCGAGAGGATGACGGCAAAGTCGGTGGCAAGATTCGATAAAAACGACGCATCTTTGCGCGCTAACCGAAAGATAACCTCGTGGTCATTGATTTTTTCGACACTTTTAACTTGTTCTGAAAAGCCAATACTTTGGAAAAAGGGATAACCGGTACGTGATACGCCATGGTAAGGGTGATGTTTGTCGATAATCCGATTGAAGGAAAACAGCACATCGTCGGCGTTAAAATCGCGACTCGGGGTAAAACGGGATGAATGTTGAAACTTAACATTTTCCCTGAGGGTAAAACGGTAACTTAAGCCATCGTCACTCTCGGCCCAACTGGTGGCCAGCGCGGGTACGAGCTGGCCTGAGAGCGCGTCATAGTCCACTAAGCGGCTATAAATTTGATGTGAGGTCGCGTCGATAGTGGTGCCTGATGTCACCAACTGCGGATTAAAAGACTCGGGATTCCCTTCGGAACAATAGACCAAACCAGAAGGGAGTCGTTGGGGGCCACATGCAACCAACAACCCACTCATGCAGAAAACTGCAGTTGATAGGCACAGGCGTCTTATTAGCACACTCATTTATAAATCATTATTTTATCGACTATGAACGGCTATTTTAGCAGTGCTTCTCGCCCGTGGGCAATCTGCTTATGCTTTATCGAGCAAATTGTACTTTTTCAGAATGCCGCGCAGCTGGTGATAGCTTAAACCAAGGATTTCAGCCGTCTTCTTTTGATTGTACTGACTGGCCGATAAGGCTTGTTGGATGAGCTCCATCTCATAACGCTCGGTTTGCTCTTTAAAGTCCAAGGGAAAACTAAATGGGTTGTTGATGGACTCTGCAATGACGGCCGTGTCAGTATCGGTTTTGGCCGACGTGACTACTGGCACGCTCTGCGGCGCTTCAGGTGCCGTGATTTGACGCTCGCGGGTACGCACTCGCGTGGTTGGTCGATAGGGGGATGCAAAAGGGTCGAGAATAATCTGTTCAATAGGGCGGTTTTCGCCGCTGCTGCGATACACACTGCGCTCGACCACGTTTTTTAGTTCACGGATATTCCCCGGCCAGTCATGACTCATCAGCTGATCGACCGCGCTGGCACTGAAGCCACTGAAGAGTTCCAGTTTAAGCTGCCGCGCCATGCCCACAGCAAAGTATTCGGCTAAGGTCATGATATCTTCGGGGCGACAACGCAGCGGCGGCAAAGTGATCACATCGAACGCCAGACGGTCGAGCAAGTCGGCCCTAAATTCGCCGGCGTCGGCCAGTGAGGGTAAATCTTCGTTTGCGGCGCAAATCAGGCGCACATCCGCTTGAATGGTTTTACTGCCGCCGACCCGTTCAAACTCACCATATTCGATGACCCGCAGCAGTTTTTCTTGAATTAGTCCCGAGGTGTTGGCTAGCTCATCGAGGAATAGGGTGCCACCGTCGGCGCGCTCAAAACGGCCTTCGTGTTTACCTTTGGCGCCAGTAAAGGCACCTGACTCATGGCCGAATAATTCACTCTCGAGCAAATTTTCACTCAAAGATGAACAATTTAGCTTAATAAAACTTTGATCCCAGCGTTTAGACAGATAATGTAAGCGTTCAGCAATCAGCTCTTTCCCCGTACCCCGTTCACCAATGATGAGCACAGGTTTAGAGAGCGGCGCAATCTGCGACACATGCTCTAATACTTCGAGTAGGGCGTTCGATTGGCCGATGAGGTTGTCTTGCTGAAATTTATTATCCACGATATTTTTTAGTCTTTCGCGCTAAATTTTGGTGAAAATGATAATAAGTGGCTTGAGCCATAAAATAAAGAAAAAGTTAAAAATATGTTTATCTTTATGAATTTAAACATAAAATAAAAGTTGGCACACTTAGTGTATTACCCTAAGCGAGACCAACATCAATTTGAGGATAGCATTATGGGAATTTTCTCTCGTTTCGCCGATATCATTAACTCCAATATCAGCGCATTACTCGATAAAGCAGAAGACCCTGAAAAAATGGTTCGTCTGATTATCCAAGAGATGGAAGATACACTGGTAGAAGTTCGTTCAACGTCAGCAAAAGTGTTAGCTGAAAAGAAAGAATTAATCCGTCGTATCAGCCGTGTTGAAGAACAAGTTCAAGATTGGCAAGACAAAGCGGAGCTGGCACTGTCGAAGGATCGTGAAGATTTAGCCAAGGCCGCTTTAGTTGAAAAACAAAAAGCCGCGGGTTTAGTGGATACCTTAAACCAAGAGTTGGCAGTGATCGACGAGCACATTGTGCGCTTAAAGGATGAAGTTAGCCTGCTGCAAGAAAAGTTGCTGGATGCTAAGGCGCGCCAAAAGACCATTATTTTGCGTAAACAAACCGCCTCATCACGTTTAGAAGTGAAGAAGCAGTTAGACTCAAGCAAAATCGACAACGCTATGCTGAAATTTGAGCAATATGAGCGCCGTGTCGAAGGGTTAGAAGCGCAGGTTGAATCCTACGATCTGGGTAATAAAAAGACATTAGCCGATGAGTTTGCCGCGCTGGAAGCTGAAGATTCAGTGAATGCCGAGCTGGAAGCATTAAAGGCCAAAGTAAAAGGCAAAACCGCGACTAAGTCAAAAGAATAACAATTCAGAGGTGAGTTATGGATATGGACATACTAATGGCACCAATTATCATCTTTATGATAGTGGTGGCGCCAATATGGTTAGTTCTTCATTATCGCAGTAAGCGACAAGTGAGCCAGGGACTCACTGAGGAAGAGTTTTCACAGCTCAATGATTTGATTGCTAAAGCCGATAAGATGGCTGCACGCATCGAAACCTTAGAGGCCATTCTGGATACAGAATCGCCTGAATGGAGGGGCAAACATGAGAGGAACTAGTGGCCGTACTTTGTATCGCATTCCCCAGTCAGGTAAAGTCGCAGGTGTGTGTGCGGGGATAGCCGAATACTTTGCAATTGAAACATGGTTAGTGCGGGTACTTGCGGTTTCTATCTTCCTATTAGGTGGTTCGGGCGTCGTGTTTATCATCTATGTTGCGTTATGGGTGATACTCGACATCAAACCCCAAAATAGCACTGTTAGGGATGACATCGAGGTGAAGAAGAAACCTTGGCAATCGGGAGAGCCTGCTAAACAAGCGCTAAGCGATGTGAGCAGGCAATTTAGAAGCCTAGAGGTGAGACTGCAAAACCTTGAACGCCATGTTACATCTGATAACTTTGATTTAAAAAGACAAATCAATAGCTTGTAATCCCTCTAAAGGGCGGCCATGTCCGCCCTTGTTGCTTAATCTCCCGTCAATTCCAGTGTATAGTTAACCTCATTCAACATTTAGGGACATCCTTATGGGAATGCTTGACGTTTCGCTCCATAAATTAACTCAGAAGAGCCAATCCCTGCTCCATAGAACGGCTGACAGGCATTTACGGCTCGCGGTAACAGGGTTATCGGGGGCGGGCAAAACCGCATTTATTACCGGATTAGTCAACCAACTACTCAATAGTGGCGCGGCTTCTCAGGTATCCCATTCCCGCCATGGGAATGCTTTACCTCTGTGGCAAGTGAGCCGTGAGCAACGTTTGCTCGGGGTGAAGCGAGCAATGCAGCCGGATCTTGAAATTGCCAGCTTCGATTATCAGGGCGCAATGTTAGCGCTTACATCGACGCCTCCGACTTGGCCAGCATCGACCCGCACGATTTCGGAGCTGCGCTTAGCCATCAAATACCAGCCGCAGAAGGGGCTGCTAGCCAAGTTTGCCGATACCGCTACGCTGTATTTAGATATTGTCGATTATCCCGGCGAGTGGCTATTAGATTTACCTATGCTGCGCCAAAGCTTTATCGAATGGTGCAGCGCGCAGCAACAACGTGTCGCTGTGTTAAAAAGCTCGCCTTTGTATGCAGAGTTTCAAACTTCGTTAAGTGCGCTCAATTTAACCGAGGCGGCCGATGAGCTGCAGCTTAAACGCATTGCCGATCAGTATCAGCAACTCTTGCACGATTTAGTGCATGTGCAGGGTTATTATCAGGCACAACCCGGACGAATGTTATTACCAGGGGAATGGGAAGGCGCGCCGCTGCTGGCGTTTTTTCCGCTGTTATCGGTGACAGACAATCAATGGAACGAGCTCAAACAAAGCGATAAACACAGCGCCTTTCATGTTCTAGAAAAACGCTACCAAGAATACGTAGCCAAGGTTGTTAAACCCTTCTATAAACAGCATTTTGCGGGGTTTGATCGCCAGTTAGTGCTGGTAGATTGCTTCAGCGCCTTAAACCGTGGCAAAACCCAGTTTGAGGATATGGGCGCCGCGTTAAATGCCATTATGGAGAGTTTCCAATATGGTCAATCCAGTTACTTACGCCGATTGTTTGCGCCGCGAATAGACAGATTATTATTTGCCGCCAGTAAGGTTGACCATGTGACCCGGGACCAACAAAGTCATGTGTTATCCCTGCTCACCGATATGCTCAAACACAGCCAACACTTTGCCAGTTTCGATGGTTGTAAAGTCGAGACTATGGCCATTAGTGCCATTAAGGCGACGCGTCATGGCATGGTGACCACTCCGGAAGGGGATGTGGAAGTTGTGCAGGGGATTGGATTGAACGGCCAAGCCCTGACGCTTTTTCCCGGCGAAGTGCCCACTCGCTTACCCGAGCCCAACTTTTGGCGCGATCAAGGGTTTCATTTTATGGGATTTGCTCCGCCGAATAACAGCAATGTGGACCCATCTTCGGTGCATTTTGACCATATCCGTCTCGATCACCTTCTGCAGTATCTCGTGGGGGATAAATTGGAATGAGTTTAGATTCGTTACCACCTTCAAGTGAGTCAGAGACAAACGGGCTCGATAAACCAATGTCTGAAAATACACTTGGAAGCCAACCGCTCAAAAAACAACAAGTATTTGATTCTGATAAGGTCAAACTTCAGTCTGCCACTGATGAGCTTAAGAGTGCCCAAGCTTTTGCACCACAGACACCCTTAAAAGCGGTGGATGAGGTTGTCGATGATGCCTTGGCTGCCCATCCACAAGTATTGGATGTGTCATCCATTCGGCCAAAACTGCATCAATCTCGCCGTTGGTCTTGGCTGGCGCGCTTTTCCGTCTTTGGGTTATTGCTACTGGTTTTAGTGCAAACGGGATTAGGTTTGCGGGACGCTTGGTTGGCAAGCCCTTGGTTATTTAGCTTTTATGGCGCAGTACTCGGTTTAGTCGGCAGTTGGGCTATGGTCACAGCCTTGGGCGAATACCGTAAATTAAAACGCCTCAAGCAGGTTGCCGATACGCAAGAGTCGGGCGCAAGGCTTGCCCTCAGTATGCAAATGGGGGAGGCCGATGGTTTTATCAATAATATAGTGCGCCATTATCCCGATAGTCAGGGGCTACAGCGGCTGCGTCAGTCGCTCAAAGATGAACACAACGACGCTGAAAAAGTGCTGTTATTTGAGGACTTAGTGCTTACTGAGCGGGATGAACTGGCGAAAAAAATCGTCCGTCGATACGCGGCCGAGTCAGCCGTGTTGCTTGCCGCGAGTCCGCTGGCGGCATTGGATATGGCCATTATTCTTTGGCGTAACCAACGCATGCTGCGGGATGTCGCCGCCTGTTATGGGATAGAGTTAGGCTATTGGAGCAGGATTAAACTCATTCGTAGCATCATTATTAACATCATCTATGCCGGTACCAGCGAGTTAGTGACCGATTTGGGCACCCAACTGCTGTCGGTTGAGATGACGGGGAAATTATCTGCACGGCTTGCTCAAGGCTTAGGTGGTGGGCTGCTCACGGCGCGCTTAGGATATCAAGCCATGGCGTTGTGTCGACCAATTCAGTTTAGGGAGGAGCAGCGCCCCAAATTATCGAAAGTTCATCAAGAGTTGTTGATTGAGCTTAAACAGTTTGCCGGTAAGTTATTGACTAAAGACGGGCGCGATGCGCTTAAGAGCCAATTAGAGGCTGCTGAGCTTAAAACAGGCTCAACACCCAAAGAGAAATAACCTAGCCGAGTGCGCAACACCGCGACTGCACTTTAGGCTAAATGCTAATGCGCTAATGACCCTGTCATTAGCGCATTTTTTATCGCAGATTTTCTGCCCCAAACCTCTGAATGTAACAACTTAGTTACAGCGCCTCTGATGCTATTTTCATCATGGCACTGGTTTCACCCGCTCGGCGGGGTATGTTAGTGCTTATTCGATAGGGCTAATGTTTCATTAACTTAACAATAGGACTTATCAAGACCCTAAGCATGGCCTCATTAAAACGAACAATGAAACAACAAGCGAATGAGGCTCTGCGACAACAAGGAGTGAGCAATGCAAGATGAATCAAGCAAGCAGTGGAAAGCCGCAACCCAAGCCATTCATGCCGGACATGAGCGCGAAGCCTTTGGTACTTTGGTGACGCCACTTTATCAAACGGCGACCTTTGTCTTTGAGTCGGCGCAGCAAGGTGGTGAGCGATTCGCTGGCAACGAACCCGGTTACATTTATACTCGCCTAGGTAACCCGACAGTTGCCGAGCTGGAACGTAAAATGGCAATTTTGGAAGGGGCAGAAGCTGCGGCGGCAACGGCTTCTGGCATGGGGGCCGTATCGGCGGCGCTGCTGGCTAACCTCCAGATGGGCGATCATTTAGTGGCTTCTAATGCGGTTTATGGCTGCACCTTTGCCCTTATGACCAGCCAATTTGCCCGCTTCGGTATCGAAGTCACCTTAGTCGATTTTACCGATTTAGCGGCCATTGAGCGGGCCATCAAACCCAACACACGGGTGATTTTTTGCGAAACTCCGGTTAATCCTCATTTACAGGTGTTTGATCTCAAAGGTATCGCCGATATTGCGAAACGGCATCAGCTTGTCAGCATTGTCGATAATACTTTTATGACGCCGCTGCTGCAGCAACCCTTGGCATTCGGTATCGATTTAGTGGTACACAGTGCGACTAAGTATTTGAATGGACACGGCGATGTAATTGCCGGCGTCGTGTGTGGCAGTGAAGAGCAGCTGCACAGAGTGAAATATGAAATCCTAAAAGATATCGGCGCCGTCATGTCTCCCCACGATGCTTGGCTGATTTTGCGCGGGCTGAAAACCTTAGATGTGCGTTTGCAGCGCCATTGTGACAGTGCCCAGCGTGTTGCCGAGTTTTTGGAGCAACATCCTGCTGTGACTCGGGTGTATTATCCCGGGCTTAAATCCCATTCAGGGCATCGATTTATCGGTGGACAGATGGCGCGGGCTGGTGGCGTGATTGCCTTTGAGTTAGTCGCCTCTCTTGAGCAAGCGATGGCTTTTGTGGGTTACCTTAAGCTGTTTTCAATCGCCGTAAGTTTGGGGGATGCGGAATCCCTTATTCAGCACCCAGCATCCATGACCCATTCGCCCTACACGCCAGAGGCGCGCCAGGCCGCGGGGATAAGTGATAATTTACTGCGCATCTCAATCGGTTTAGAGGATTGTGACGATATCATCGAGGATTTAAACCAAGCCTTGGCCATGCTGGTATAAGGCTCTGCGAGGTTTAGTGAAAGGATGCCCTTATGGCATCCTTTTGTTTTATGGCACGACGCAATGTGCTATATCACCACCTACATCACCAACAACGCTATCTGCAAAGAATGGGTTATGTTAGCGATCCACAATATTTGTTTGGAGCCGTTTGGAAATTCATAAAAGCTTCGTCTATGTTTGATTGACGGCCACGGAAGTAGGACGAAAGGCCGAATTTCAAGGAGAGAGGAAGCATTATGAAAGTAACACACCGTTTACCCGCAATGGTGAGCGCCATTGTCTTTTCAGCCCTGTTTGCACTACCTGCGATGGCGGCCGATCCCGTTAAAGAAGCCAGTAAAGTACAAACTCAAGCCAAGACCGATGCTAAAAGTATGGCAATGGATGCTAAGCAAGCCATGCCTGATTCGGCTCAGGTGAATATCAATACCGCCTCGTCTGAGCAGTTACAAATGCTCAAGGGCATTGGGGCGGCCAAGGCGCAGGCCATCATAGACTATCGAACGCAGAATGGTAAATTTAAGGCCATTGATGAGTTGGCCAATGTCTCTGGCATTGGCGCTAAGTTGATTGAGCAAAATCGCCATATGATAAAGCTCTAGGGATAAGGCGCCTCCAGACTCTTGGTACTGGAGCCCTTATAAGAAAAAGCCTGCATTAGCAGGCTTTTATCATTTTCACTTGGCTAGTTTGCCTATAGATTGTCCAGTTAAACCGGATATTTGCCAAACGGACGGATTAGCACTTGATCCCATAGGAGCCATGGGGGATAATCCGCGTCGTTCAGTGATCATCCATCAAGTGATACACTCGAAGTTATGGTGACCCTAGGGTCCCCCCGCAATGATAACTTGTGAACTCGGCCAGGCCCGGAAGGGAGCAACCGCAGCAAGCGACTCGTGTGCCGGGGTGTCGGCTCTAGGGGAACCTCCAAATCTCCCAATCCTATTCCAATCTTCTTTATCTTTAACTCAGCAGCTAGCCAACTTAGCATTTAGCAACTCTACTGAATTTACTCGTAAAAGCTTGTTGCAAATCGATGTAGCTATGCCACTTTCGTATGACTTAGCTGTCGGCTTCTTCCTGCTGCATTCTTTTTTGTAGATTCTGTTTAAGAAAGGCGCGTGATTTCTCTAATGCGGCTTGGATCTCTCGTTTGAGCTCTTGCAACTCGTTGTAATCTTCGAAGAAATAGGTGTCGACTAGGTGACGAATATAGCGCACGGGCAGTTGATTGAGTGTCACACAGCAGAGATCGGCTAAATAATCCTCCGGCAATTCATCCATCAGGCCTTCATCGGATAACATTTCCATTAAGAGAACTTCGTAATAGTTACGGATTTCGAGTTGCATCGCTGTGCTCCATGATGATTTTTATTGAGTTTGCTACCACAAATGGTTGGCTGCAATAAAAAGTTGGCTATGTCTTTGGCTTAATTGTAGTTCGTCTCGGCTGTAGCCGCCGCCAATTACCGCTGCAACAGGAATATTTGCCGCTTTTGCCATAGATAACACGGTTAAATCACGTTGATATAATCCTTGCTTGCTAATCTTTAGGTGCCCTAAGTCATCATCTTGATGAATATCGACGCCTGCGTCATACAGGATTAAATCCGGCTGATGGAGTCGAATCAGCAGTTCGAGAGTCTGTTCGACGGTTTCCTGATAAGCGCGGTCATCTGAACCTTTCTTCAGTTCAATATCATAGTGTGACTGCTGTTTACGACTGGGAAAATTCTCTTTGCAATGGATGGAGCAACTGATAATGCCCTGATGCCTATGGCTGAGGGTAGCTGTGCCATCACCTTGATGCACGTCACAGTCAAAAATCAGCACCTTATGTAATTGCTGCTCGGCCATCAGTTTGCGGGCGGCGATAATCAAGTCGTTGAAAATACAGTAGCCGCTGCCAAAGTCATAGTGTGCATGGTGATAACCGCCCGTTAAGTGAAGGGCGATACACGTTTGCAAGGCTAAATGTGCGGTCAAACTCGTCCCCGATACCGAGTGCAAAGTGCGCTCGACTAAGGCTTCACTCCATGGAAAGCCGATGCGTCTTAAGGCCGTACTGGCTAAGCTACCTTGGATAAATTGTTCGACATAATCTTGCTGATGCACCAGCATTACATCTTCCGCCGTCATCGGCGAGGGAGCATGGAATTGAGCCGCTACAGCCAGTTGATTATCGAGCAGATACTGATAAAGGCGTGCGTATTTGGTCGTGGGAAAGCGGTGGTGGGAGGGTAACGCCAGCTTGGAGTAGCTGGCGTGATAAACCAATGGGATCATCTTGATTAGAGTTGTGAAATAGCCCAGCTCATAAACTCTTTACGTGTTTTCTCATCGGCTTGTAACCACCAGTATTGCAGCATCTGTTGTGGATTCGCGCCCGCTGCTTTAGAAGTATCAACCGGAGCGGTTAATGAGGTGGCGTTCACAGCTGCCTGCGCCGAAGTGGGGGCTGGCGTGGCAACCACCGCCGCTGTGCCTGCCGCGCCCGTTGCAGCGGCGGCAGTACCTGACACATCTACCGCTTGGTTACCGCTAAAGAGACGGGAGACAAAGCTCTCTTCTTCAATGTCGGTGTTTGTCACTTTGTAATTCACCTGACCTTTGTCAGAGCGGGTTAATACGACCTGAGGATTTTGAGCGAAGGTTTTAGGCTTTTTAACGACCTTGCCCTCAGCGGCTTGCAAATAATATTGATGATCGCCGTCCACTTCTAAGGTCACGATAAAAGGGGATGACTTAACGAAGGTTTGGCTGTCACTGAAATCGTCTTCAACCATTTCATGGTAACGGATGGCGATTTTGTGAGTGCCGGGCGCCAACTCTAAGCTGCTTTTATGGTTGAATACGCTGGACTCGACTTTTTTGCCATCGAGGGCAAGGTATTCGAAGGACATAGGGATATTCAGATCTGCGGCAAAGGCTGAGGCAGAGCCGAGTAGCACTAGCAGGCTGCTGATTGGCAAAAGTGATTTCATTGTTGCTCCTTAACGATTATGACTCTGATGCGGACGTTCGAATGCTTGAATGCGATCTTCGATATAACTGATGGCTTGCCTGCATTTACCCAAACGACGATGCATCAAAAGGATGTCATTTTGCAAACGGATTTTGTCAGCACTATGACAGTTTTCAAGTTTTGATTCCATTTCTGCAATTTTTTGTTCAAATTTCTTAGCCCAATTCAGATGCTTATTCAGTTCGGCATAGATTTCGTGGCTATTTTGTAACACATTGCTGGCAATCCAAGCAAACCCACTGGCTTGGTGCGATTGGGTCTGTTGTTGGGCAAAACGCGCACGTTTACTGGCACGTTGTTGATTTTTAGACTTTATATCGATTGAGGTTGTCAGTAGCGCCCGTTTAACCGCGGTAAAACGGTCTTGAATACGTTCACAGCTTAGGGCGATGGTTTGCGGCGCGAGTTTTAGGGCGATTTGCTTCTCTAACTGACCGATACTATTACGAATTTGTTCAATGCAAGGCATGAGTTGGGCGCCATTTTGAATAAACAGCGACTGATTAAAGCGCTCAATATCCTGCAGAAGTTTACGCTGGCTCGGCGCAAGATGACTGTCGTGTTGCAGTACCTCTTGCTCGAGTGTTGTGAGCTGATTTTTCAACGTGCTGATTAGCTGCGAAGTGTTCAAAACCATGCGCTCCACGCCAGATTAGCGGCAATTGACAGGACAATTAATATAAACAAAGGCCGAATAAAAGGCATACCAAATTTTATCGCGCAGCGGGCACCGATAAAGGAGCCGAGCATCATAGATAACCCCATCCACAGACCGATTTGCCAATGGACTTGCCCTAGAAAGCCAAAGATAGCCAGCGCCGTTAAGTTACTGGTAAAAGTCATGGCTCTGGCAAGCGCGCAGCTATGCAACAGTGGTAGTTTGTATAAAGCGCCTGAACTCACAGTCCAAAAGGCACCAATGCCAGGGCCGGCAAAACCATCATAGCCACCCAGCAGGAGCCCTTGCAGACTTTGTTTGAGTTTAGATTGGGCTTTTGTTGGTGCCTGACAATCGGTATCTGAGATGGCATTTGGGCTCAGCAGGCTGTAAATCGCGATGCCAATAATGAGCAGTGGTAAGGCTTTTTCAAGCCACAGGGCATTTAACAAGTACACCAACACACTGCCGAGCACCGCGCCAATAAAGGTGGCGATAAACGCCATATACCAAAAACTGGGTTTGAGCAGATGCTGGCGATAATAGGTCCAAGCCGCCATGGAGGAGCCAAAACTGGCGGCAAATTTATTGGTACCCAAGGCGGTGTGGGGCGGGATCCCGAGGGTGAGCAGGGCAGGAATGGAGAGCAGGCCTCCACCACCGACTACGGCATCGATAAAACCTGCAATTAAGCCAATGACAGCCAACAGGGCCCAGTTACTGGGCTCGAGTAACAACTCCAAATCTTAATCCTACTCAATGACTCGTCTAAAGGGGGGCAGTGCGTCTAGCAAGGATTTGCCGTAACGTTTGGTCACTAATCGTCTATCAAGGATAGTGACTCGGCCATAATCCTGCTCTTTGCGCAGTAATCTACCACAACTTTGGATAAGCTTTCGCGATGCATCTGGAATGGTGAGTTGCAGAAACGGATTTCCGCCCTTTATTTTCACATACTCGGCATGGGCTTGCTCAACGGGCGATGTCGGCACCGCAAAGGGCAGCTTAGTGACGATGAGGTTGGTGAGGTAATCTCCGGGTAAGTCTAGACCTTCAGAAAAACTGCCCGTGCCAAACAAAATACTCGGCTCACCTTTGTCGCACTTGGCTTTGTGGGTCTCAAGCAATTGCTGGCGCGGGGCATTTCCTTGAATAAGGATTTCCTGCGTGAGTTTGCCCTCAAGCAATTCGGCCACTTTCTCCATTTGCCAGTAAGATGCAAACAACACTAAGGTGGCCATTTCGCCGTCAATCAGCTCCAAAATGTGCTCGGCAAGCTCAGCGGTATAGGCATCGTCCGTCGGCTCGGTTTTCATCTTAGGTAAGTAGAGCGTGGCGTTATTCGGATAATCGAAAGGGGATTGCAGGGCGAGATAACGACTGCCGTCCTTTACCGATAATCCCACTTGATGGGCGAAATGGTCGAAGTTATTCAGCGCGCGCAGGGTTGCGCTGCACAGCACGACGCCAGCCGCCTTTTGCCACAGCATAGATTCGAGCATAAAACCGACTTCAATCGGCGAGGCGCTAAACAAGTAATCGACCTGTTTGCCTGTGAGCAATTCAATCCAGCGGGCGAGGGGCGCGCCTTTAGTCGAATCTTCCTTTGCCATCATTTTCCAGAGCTTTTGCAGGTTTTCGAGTCGCTGCAACATAAAGCCCATTTCGGCCTGTAGCGCTTCCGCTTGGTGCTTAGGAATGTCGCCATCTTTGATCGCCTCAGCCAGCAATAATTGCATCTTGTTAAATTGTTTAAGGGCGAGATTGGAGGTGGCCGCGAGATTCTCGGCGGGGATTTTCAGTGCATCGGGCAATTTGCCGTGTTCGAACCGATAGCGGCTCTCAGGATTAGCAAACTGCTTGGTCTGGGTATCACAGAAGTGGGCGACTTGATTGAGCTGAGCGATTAAGTCACCGATATGATCCTGCATCGCCTGCGCAGGGGCGATGATATTGTTGCTCTTTATTTGATTTTGTAACTTGGCGCTGGTCTTACCGACTTTTTCAAGCCAGTCGGCGGCGCCTCTAAGCGTTGCCTGTGCGCTAGAAAAGTCCCGGGCGACGATAGGTAAGTGGTGAGCTTCGTCAATGACATAAAATACGTCTTCGGGATCGGGCAAAATCACCCCGCCCCCCAGCTCCAAGTCGGCGAACAGCAAACTGTGGTTGGCGATCAGTACATCCCAGGTGTCCACATCCTCGCGGGCTTTGTGAAACGGGCAATTACGATGACTGGCGAGTTGCCGATGACAACTGTGTTTATCGCAGGCGATTTGTTGCCAGAGATGGTCCGGTATTGGTGTCGATAGTGTGTCGATTTCACCGTTCCAACGGCCTTCATTAAAGTCGCTGAGCAGCTCCTGCAACATGGCAATTTGGCTGTTATCCGGCTTTGTTTGCCACATGGCCATTTGGGTACTGTTATCATCGCCGATCAGCATGGCAAGCTTGGACAAACAGACATAACGCTGGCGCCCTTTAACCAGACCAAAGCGAAAGTTTAGCCCTGATTGTTCGAGAAAAAACGGTAAGTCTTTGTGCAGCAACTGCTCCTGCAGCGCCACGGTTGCCGTAGCGATACAGACCTTTTTCTTACTCGCAAGTGCAAGCGGAATGGTGCCCAAAATATAAGACAATGATTTACCAATCCCCGTACCCGCTTCGACCACTATGATGCGTCTATCTTTGTCATAGTCGCCAGCAAGAGTCTTAGAGATTTCTGCCACCATAAAATTTTGCTCGCGGCGTGGCCTAAAATTAGGCAAAGCGGCGGCAATATCTTTATAGATAGCGCGGATCTGGTTTTTTACGTTGTCAGGTAACATGCGGCACTACTTTATCGAATTAATGCTGTACATAATAACAGTGATTGCATAGCCTAAGAAACTTTTCTGCCATTTTATGGCAATTTTATTCTGTGTCCCGAGAATCAATAAGCAGCGAGAGCCTTAGAGTGAAACCGCAGTTGAATCCCCCCGAGAGTCTGACGCCTGAAACGGCTGCGCCTGTGAGTGTACAGGGACGCGTCCTCACGCGCCATGTTATTACGCGCGGTGCAACGCTTGTGCTGCAGTATTATCTTGCCACCGCTTCAGGCCCTGTGCTGGTGGAGTTACCTGGCTCTGAGTACATTTGTTTTTGTCATCAAAGCGATATGGCGGCATTGCAATTACAAACGCCGGGGCAGGCACTGCGCTTTGTACCGCTTGCACTTAAAAGCTTTAAAAGACAATCCGTTGCGGCGATTTATGCCCAGTCGAGCAGTGTGTTTCGTCACTTACAGCGGATAGCGACGGATGCTGGCATTCCCTTATTTGAGGCGGATATCCGTCCCGAGCAGCGTTTTTTAATCGAACGTTTTGTGGCGCTCGATGTGGCATTTTTAGGGCATTTTGTCAGCAACGCTGGCATAGATGAACAATTGCTCATTTTTAGCGCTGTACGAGCAAAAGCCGTTGCCCCGCAGCCGGAAATAAAATTGCGTTCAATCTCCCTCGATTTTGAATGCAGTTTTGAAGGATTACTCTATTCCGTGGCCCTTTATGGACGCGATGTGCAATCTCAGCCCTATGAAAAAGTCATTATGGTGGGCGAGGCGCAGCCAGATGCTGCAATCTACATCGAATGGGTGAACGATGAAGCGGCGCTTATCCATCGTCTCATCGCTTGGTTTACTGAGTTTGATCCCGACGTGATCATTGGTTGGTCGGTGGTGACCTTTGATTTGGCCTTGTTATATCGGCGTGCGTTGCTGCACCGGATCCCGCTGCGTATCGGCCGCGGTGGCGCGCTTCTCGAGTGGAAGGTCGAGAATAAATTTCGGCCTGAAACCTTAAGTTTACCGGGGCGAGTGGTGCTCGATGGTATCGATTGGTTAAAGGCGGCCTTTTATCAATTCGAGCGCTTCTCCTTGGAGTTTGTCGCCCAAACGCTACTCGGTGAAGGCAAAGCGATTCATGATGTAGAAAATCGAGTGCAAGAGATTGATGTGCTATTTGCCGAAAATAAACAAGGGCTTGCACATTATAATCTGACCGATAGTCGCTTAGTGTGGGATATCTTTGAACATACTCAATTGTGGGATTTTGCCCTCGCTCGCGCCGAATTAACGGGGTTAGAACTGGGGCGCGTAGGCGCCTCGGTCGCCGCATTCAACCATTTGTATCTACCGCATTTACATAGGGCAGGCTTCGTCGCGCCCGCAGAGCCTGCTAGCCAAGGGATAGAAAGCCCTGGTGGTTATGTAATGGATTCTGTCCCGGGTTTTTATCAACATATTTTAGTGTTTGACTTTAAAAGCCTTTACCCATCGATTATCCGGACTTTTTTAATTGATCCTAAGGGCTTGATTGAAGGTTTGGATGACGAGGAGGGATCTGCATTAGATGAGCCTGAAACCGTTGCCGGTTTTTTGGGCGCGCGGTTTAACCGACATCAACCGATCCTGCCAAAACTTATCCAAAATCTCTCCGAACAACGCGAAAAAGCCAAGCGGGAGGCGAATGCGCCTTTATCGCAAGCGATTAAAATCATTATGAATTCGCTTTATGGGGTTTTGGGTTCCCAAGGCTGCGTGTTCCATGATGCGAAACTGGCAAGCTCCATCACCATGCGCGGTCATCAAATCATGAAGCAAACTCGCGCGTGGATTGAGGACATGGGCTACCAAGTCATTTATGGAGATACCGACTCCACCTTCGTTTATTTAGGCCCAGAGCCAGATCTCAGTGATATTAATGCCTTAGGTAAGCAGATTGCCGCGCGAATGAATCAGCAATGGCAAAGTAAAATTGCGCAGGAGTTTCAGCTAGAAAGTTTTCTCGAACTACAGTTTGAGCGCCATTACGAACAGTTTTTTATGCCGACCCTGCGGGGCTCGGAGGAGGGCAGTAAGAAGCGTTATGTCGGTGCTTGGCGCAATAGGAATGGCTCGCTGGAAATCACTTTTAAGGGGATGGAGCAGGTTCGCAGTGATTGGAGCCCCTTGGCGCGTAAGGTGCAGGCTGAACTCTATGAGCGCATGTTTAACCAAAGGGATATTAGTGGCTATTTAACGGATGTGATTGCTGAGCTGCTGGCTGGTAAACGCGATGATGAGCTGGTATTTAGCAAACGCATGCGCCGTAATTTAGATGAATACACGGCCAAATCTTCTCCCCATGTCAAAGTGGCGCGCCAGCTTTGTGAATTAACAGGAAAGGCATCCTTTGGCAAGCGAGGGGCACAGATTGATTATGTGATTACTGTAAACGGTCCTGAACCTGTTTCGCATAGATCGTCTACAATTGATTATCAATACTATATAGATAAGCAAATTGGCCCTATTGCAGAGCCTGTCTTTTCAATAATGAAATTAAATTACACGAACATTGCTTCTAAACAGTTGCTGTTAATTTAGCGTTGCTGTTGTGTGTTTTGTGTTTTATTTGCGGGTCTGTGTAGTGTTTTAACCTGTTTTATAGAGGTTAAACACGCTGTTTTTGTGATGTTTCTCTACATAATCTTTAGGTTTCGCTTGGAGAGTGGAATGAAAATTTGCTACTCTCACCGGGAAATTGTAAGGAAATATAACAACGGAATGACGTTGATAAAACATAAACGAAAAGGTTAAGCACCAAATGAACAAAACGTTAGTAGCAACTGCGCTAGCAGCACTCTTTCTCGCGCCAACAGTATCAGCAATCGAAATCTACAAAGACGATAAAAATGCGGTAGAAATCGGTGGCTTTATTGATGTGCGCGTAATCAATACCCAAGGTGAAACTGAAGTTGTTAATGGTGCTTCTCGAATCAATTTTGGTTTCAGTCGTGAGTTAACCCACGGTTGGAACGCCTTTGCTAAATTGGAATGGGGTGTGAACCCTGTTGGCAGCAGCGATATTGTCTATAACAACCGTTTCGAATCGGTGCAGGACGAGTTCTTCTACAACCGTCTAGGCTATGCTGGCATCAGCCACGATGAGTACGGCACTATCACTATTGGTAAGCAATGGGGTGCTTGGTATGACGTGGTTTACAACACCAACTACGGTTTTGTATGGGATGGTAACGCGGCAGGTGTTTACACTTTTAACAAAGACGACGGTGCAGTAAACGGCGTCGGTCGTGGTGACAAAGTTGTTCAATACCGTAACAGCATTGGTGATGTGAGTTTTGCGGTTCAGGCGCAATTAAAAAACAGCAGCTTCTATACCTGTGATATCGAAAACATCACAGAAGAAGCCTGTGAAGTGGAATGGAACGCAGGTAAGAAAGAAGCACAACAAGTCACCTATGATTACACCTATGGCGGCTCTGTAACTTACAAAGCCACCGATAAACTCAGCTTGATGGCGGGTATTAACCGCGGTGAATTTGATATTGCTTATGGCAATGGCGACCAAAAAACCGCTGTTGATCTGATCTACGGTGTGGGTGCGACCTGGGGCGACTTCGACAAGAATGGTTTATATGCTGCCGCCAACGTTCACAAAGAAGAGAACCATGATACCGACAACATCGGCCGTTTGATTAAAGATGCCTACGGTGTTGAAACTTTAGTTTCTTACAAGTTTGATAACGGTTTACGTCCATTTGTTTCTTATAACATTCTGGATGCCGGTAAAGACTATGTTATTCAACCAAACTTTAACGCCGATCCGAACGATGTGTTCAAACGTCAGTTTGTAGTTGTAGGTTTACACTTTGTGTGGGATCCAAACACGGTTCTGTATGTTGAAGCACGTAAAGACTACAGCGACTTCACCAGCACCGACAAAGCACAAGAAGCCAGAATGTCATTATCAGAAGATGATGGCATTGCCATTGGTATCCGCTATACGCTTTAAGCCTCAGCTGTTTATCTAGAAACTAGATAACGAAAAGTAAACAAAAAACGCCAGTCAGCAATGACTGGCGTTTTTTGTTTATGCCGCTGGCATTCAGGACTGTCAGTAAGTGTTGTCTGCATTTTGTTTTATTTGTTTATTTTATGTTGATTAAAGGTTTTATATGTGATTTTATTGTTTCCGCTGAGTGCTCCGTAGTTTTTCGAGGTACTCCTGTTTGAAACTGCTTATTAAATAAGCGGATTATAATAAAGACATAATATGTCCAGGGAGATAGACAATGCATAAGAATAACTTTTTAGCCAAGTCTGTGCGTTTCGCATTGATTGGTGGTGTAGCTGCAACTGCGCTAAACGTGCCATTAGTAATGGCTGCTGATGAAGCTGGCGCAAAAGTTGAGCGTATCGAAGTAACTGGCTCGCGTATTAAACGTACCGATATGGAAGCCGCAAGCCCTGTTCTCGTGATGAACAGAGATGAGCTTGAAGCAACTGGTATGATTAGTATCGGTGACATCCTACAAACTATCCCTGCAGCGGGTTCTGCGTTAAATACTGCGTTTAACAACGGTGGTGACGGTTCAACAAATATGGACCTACGTAACCTTGGTGCACAGCGTTTGCTGGTATTGGTTAATGGTAAGCGTTGGATCTCATCACTAGGTTCAACTGTTGACTTAAACACTATCCCAACATCAGCAATTGACCGTATTGAAGTACTTAAAGATGGTGCTTCTGCTGTTTATGGTTCTGACGCTATTGCTGGTGTAGTAAACATCATTACTCGTAAAAACTTTGAAGGCGTAGAAGTTTCTGTCTATGGTGGACAAAACGCGAAATATGACGATGGTCGTCAATATACAGCAGATGTGACTATCGGCTCTGTGTCAGAGAAAGGTGGTTTACTGTTCAACATGAGCCATGTGACTCAACAGCCTATTTGGGCTGGTGACCGTGATATTTCTGATACTGGTTACAGTTCAACTACTGATAACACTCGTCTTCGCGTTAAAGGTTCGCAGCTGAATCAAGCTAACCAAGACGCGCTGGCTGCGATTGGAAAGCCTAATAGCTCAGGTATTTATGACTTCATGTCAAAAGAAGGTACAGGTACTAACATTGGTGCTGATCAGTTCAGACCTCGTACCGGTAGTGACTTATATAACTACGCTCCTGATAACTATTTATCAACTCCACAGAATCGTAATTCATTCTATGTACAAGGTTTTTACGATATCTCTGATAACTTACGCTTTGTATCAGACTTTATGATGACAAACCGTAAGTCTTCTCAAGAATTAGCGCCAATGCCATTAACTTTAGGTGCATCATTCGGTGCTGGTGCTAGCCGTGTAGATATCGGTGCGAATAATATTTACAACCCGTTTGGTGAAACCTTATATGGTGATAGCGCACGAGCTGTCGCTAATGGTGAAGCCGCTGGTTACGTGCCATATGCTTTACAGCGTCGTATGATTGAAGCTGGTTCGCGTCAATACAATCAAAACGATACCACTTACCGCGCAATGGTAGGTTTTGAAGGTAATATCAACGATAACTGGACATGGAGTGCAAGTTATATTTACGGCCAAAACAACCAAGATGTGTTGACTACTGGCCTTTTAAACTTAACTCGTATCAACCAAGCATTGGGTGATAACTGTGATGCAAGCAATGGTTGTGTGGCGCTAAACCTTTTCGGAGGTCCTGGCACTGTTACACAAGACATGGTTGACTACATCACTTTCGACAGCGTAAGCCGCTCAGGCTTAACAATGAAAGATTATACATTCAACATCTCTGGTGATTTATTTGATTTACCAGCTGGTGCTGTTGGTATGGCATTTGGTCTTGAACGTCGTGAAGAATCTGGTTTTGATACTCCAGATCCATTAACAGTAACAGGCGAATCTTCTGGTAACCAACGTGATGCTACTTCGGGCGGATTCCGCTTAGACGAAGCATATGTTGAATTATCAATCCCTGTTCTAGAAAGCTTGTTATTGACTCCTGCTGTTCGTGTATCTGACCATGATGCTTATGGTAACAATACCACAGGTAAAGTTGGTCTAGAGTTCCGTCCAATCGACGATATGTTACTTCGTGGTACTTGGGCTCAAGGTTACCGTGCACCATCGATTTCTGACCTATATGCTGGTAATGCTGATGACTACGCAACATGGACTGACCCATGTAATACTAGAACAGCTTCTGGTGCTCCTCTTGATATTTCAGGTTTACCAGGTTGTGCTGGCGTTCCTGATGGTTATAGACAAGCAAATACCCAAATTAGGATCACACGCGTATCATCACCAGACTTAAAACCAGAAACTTCTGAGTCGTATACATTCGGTACAGTGTATAACCCAAGTTGGTTAGAAGGTGCGGAATTAACGTTAGACTACTATAACATCAAGGTCGAAGACGCGATTGGCCGTTATGGACATACACGTATTGCACGTGAGTGTGCTACAGGTTCGAATCCTGCGTCATGCGACAGGATTGATCGTGATAGCTTAGGTAATATTGTTGATTTACGTAACTTCTTACAAAATGCTGGTGAGTACAATGTTGAAGGTATCGACTTCTTCACTGCATATCGCTTCCCAGAAACTTCGTTTGGTTCATTCAAAGCATCTTTAGATATTGCTTATGTAATTAAGAATGAATTTGATGGTACAGATCGTGTTGGTATACAAACAGGCGATGGCGGTTTCCCTGAGTTCAAGTCTAATCTAATGGTTGATTGGGCGATGGGTGATTGGGATGCTCACTGGAAGGTACGTCTGGTTGGTGAAATGACTAACGATTATTACACCGATGTTGACCAGGAGACCTATGATTACTATAAAGAGCTTGGTATTAGAGAGAATTTTGATACCTATATGGTTCACAACGTCTCTGTTGGTTATAACATAGATGCTTATAACACCAAAATTTCTTTAGGTATCAACAACCTGTTCGCTAAGAAACCTCAGGCTGAAGGGCCAACAAATAACGAGGCTATTTCTACAAACAACTTCTCTGTAACAGAGTATGATGTGAACATGGATCGCTTCATTTATTTACGTGCGACTACTAAGTTCTAATATTAGTTTTCCTAGTTAACAAAAGCCGAATACAGTCCAGTATTCGGCTTTTTTATTCAGTGCTGCTCACTTTTCTAAAATTATCGTCGTTTGACATATTCGTTTTAGCTTTGCATTCAGGATTAGCAATTTTGAATTAAAAAGCCCTTCATTTATCCGCCGCTTATACCACTCATGAGTGATTGTTCTTTGTACCTAAAGCAACCAAAACTTTTAGACTGCTTAAAAAAACACCTTTCGTAAAAAAATTCATAACTAAGACTTCTTTACACTAGTTTTTACGTGTCCCGAATGTTGACACAGGTCAACATTTTGTGAAATGATGCCAGCGGGTCTATGCCTGTAAAGGCATAGGAAAGGGAAGAAAAAACTAAGAATCACAAGAGAAAGATGGACTTACAGTAAGCATTTACTAAAGTAAGTCTTGCTTAAAGTGATGTTGCTGTTAAGTTAACTTTTTTATTCACTTCAAATTGGTTGGGAACTATGTCCAAGGTAAGCAATAGAACAAAAATCGCTACTGCACTTGTTGGCGTGCTGGCATTAGCGAGCAGCAACTTAGTAGTTGCAGATCCTCTTACCGACGTGCAAAAAGCGGATAGTATGATCCATGCTGATGCTGCTGCGTCGCAAAAGAATGTTGATAAGTATTTCGATCAAGCACAAGACATGCTTTTTGAGTATGGTTCTGTTGCTGATGAGCGTGAATCACTGAAGTCCTATAACGATTACGTTGCCAGCTTAGTCGCTGATCAACAAAAAACGATGGACGCGATTCAAACTGACATTAACGGCGTAGATAAACTGCGTCAGGGCGTTGTGCCTTTAATGTTTAAAATGGTTGAGTCTTTAGAACAGTTCGTTCAATTAGATCTGCCATTTAACTCTGAAGTTCGCGCTAACCGCGTTAAAGAGTTAAAAACACTGTTAAACACTGCTGAAGTAACTTTAGCTGAAAAATACCGTTTGATTCTGGATGCGTACAGCATCGAGCGTGAATACGGTAGTGCTGTTGCAGTTAACCAAGGTAAATTGACCTTAGATGGTAAAGAAGTATTAGTAGACTTCTTTAACTTAGGTCGCGTAGCTCTTTATGCTCAGAGCTTAGATCAAAAGACTGGCTGGATGTACAACCCAGAATCTAAGGGTTGGGATAAGTTAGATGACAGCTATTTGCGTGAACTGACAAAAGGTATCCGCATTGCCCGTAAACAAGGCGCTCTAGATCTATTCGCGTTACCAATTCCTGCTGCGGAGACTGCACAATAATGAAGAAGTTAATTACTACAGCTGTATTAGCTGCAAGTTTTTCTTTAACTGCTGGTATGGCTAGCGCTGCTGATGCGCCTAAGACCATCGATCAATTATTGCAGCAAGTTAAAGTTGATCGCGCTGCTGAAGGCAAAGTTAACAGCAAACGTGAACAAGAGTTCCAAGCTGAACGTGGCGATAAAGCGGCTCTGTTAAAGCGTGAAAAAGATGCTTTAGCGGCTGAAAAGCAACGCGGTAAAGACTTAAACCAAGCTTTCTTAGACAACGAGCGTAAAATTGCTCAGTTAGAAGAAGACCTGAAAACTGCTCAAGGTGACTTGGGTGAGATGTTCGGTGTGGTTAAAGGTGAAGCGGGCGATTTCGCTGGTAAGTTAGCCAGTTCAAACGTAAGTGCTCAATACCCAAATCGCGATAAGTTCATCGCTGATTTAGGTGCGCGTAAGCAATTACCAAAAATCGAAGAGTTAGAGCAATTTTGGCAAGAACAATTATTCGAAATGGCACAATCTGGTAAGGTTGTTAAATTCGAAGGTTCTGTAACTGGTATCGACGGTAGCGTTAAAAACACCACGATTCACCGTATCGGTACTTACAACTTAACTGCTGATGGCAAGTATGTTGTTTACAACCCAGAATTAGGTTTAATTCAAGAGTTATCACAACAGCCAGAAGGCTACCAAGTTAGTGCAGTAGGTAAGTGGGAGCAAACTACTTCAGGTACTGCGCCATTCTACATCGACCCAGCTCGTGGCGTGCTGTTAAACATCTTCACTAACAAAGCAAGCTTTGAAGATCGTTTAGAAGCGGGTGGTACTATCGGTTACATCATTATCGCTCTGTTAGCATTAGGTCTGTTGATCTCTATCGAACGTTTAGTGACTATGACTATCATCGGCGCTCGTGTTAACAGCCAACGTAAGAACATTGATAAGCCAGGTAACAACGCATTAGGTCGTATCCTGAAAGTGTATCAAGAGAACAAAGACGTTGACGTTGAAACATTAGAGCTGAAACTTGACGAAGCGATTCTGAAAGAAACGCCAGCGTTAGAGTCTCGCATTTCAATCATCAAAGTTCTGGCCGCTATCGCACCTATGATGGGTCTGTTAGGTACAGTAACGGGTATGATTGCAACCTTCCAAAGTATCCAATTGTTCGGTACTGGCGATCCAAAACTGATGGCTGGCGGTATTTCTATGGCGCTGATCACTACAGTTCAAGGTCTGGTTGCGGCTCTGCCTCTGATGTTAATGCACGCAGTTGTTGTTGCTCGTAGCAAGTCAATCGTGCAAGTTCTGGAAGAGCAAAGTGCTGGTATCATCGCAGCGCACGCTGAGAAGAGGGCTGACTAATGATGATTCACCTGATGGACATATGGGATTCCGTCAGGGGCTTCATGGCCTCCGGAGGCGACGTCCTCTGGTTAGTAGCGTTTGTGCTGTTCTTAATGTGGGTATTGATGCTTGAGCGTTACTGGTATCTTAATTGGATATCACCAAAGCAACATAAAGCAATCATAGCTGCATGGGATGCTAGAGAGGAAACCACCTCTTGGTATGCACACCGTATCCGTGAAGCTTGGCTGTCCCAAGCGAAGCAAGATTTGAATGCACGTATGCTGGTCATTAAAACCTTAGTAGCGATTTGTCCTATGATAGGTTTGTTAGGTACTGTTACCGGTATGATTTCAGTGTTCGATGTGATGGCAGTTCAGGGGACGAGTAATGCTCGTTTAATGGCGGCTGGTATTTCAATGGCAACAATGCCCACTATGGCGGGGATGGTTGCAGCATTATCGGGAGTATTCTTCAGTACTCGCCTTGATGCCAAAATGAAAATCAGCTTAGAAAAGCTAAAAGACAGCATGCCGCACCACTAGAGAGAGATTGAACATGGCACGTAAAAAGCATTCCAGTGTAGACGAGGAAGCGCAAATTGATATGACACCGATGCTCGACATCGTGTTCATCATGCTGATCTTCTTCATTGTAACAACGTCATTCGTGAAACCATCTGGTTTGGACTATAACAAACCAAAAGCTTCACAAGCGACTTCTAAGCCTTCGGCTAACATCTTTATCGGCGTCAGCAAAACTGGCGTGATCATGATGGAAAACCGTCAGGTTGATATCGAGCGTGTAACTGCAAACGTTGAGCGTATGCTAGCTGAAGCGCCTGAAGCAGCAGTGCTGATCCAGGCCGACAAAGATACGCAACACGGCTTAGTTGTTAAAGTTCTAGACCAAGTCAAAGCGGCTGGTATAGATAAGATTTCGGTATCTGCGGGGAACGATTAATATGCTAAGAGCACTAGTATCAATCATTATTGGTGCTGCTGTGACTTTTGGTCTGTTCGCTTTTATGGCGTTCTTGGTCGGTGGTGGGGCGCAACGCGCTGAAACATCGGCCGAGACCCCTGTAATTGAAATCACCATGGATAGACAGGATGCAAAAGCACAGAATAAGCCAAGGGTAGTGCCTAAGCCGCCACCACCACCAGAGCAACCACAAAAGCCTGATACTACGCCACCAGACACTTCATCAAATATTGATACGTCTATGTCGTTCAATATGGGTGGTGTTGAAGCTGGTGGTCATAGTGCCGGTGGTTTCAAATTGGGTAACATGATGACACGTGACGGTGATGCAACACCTATCGTCCGTATTGAACCACAATATCCAATTGCAGCGGCGCGTGACGGTAAAGAAGGTTGGGTGCAGTTACGCTTTACGATTAACGAATTAGGTGGTGTAGATGACGTTGAAGTTATCCAAGCTGAACCTAAACGTTTATTCGACAAAGAAGCAATTCGTGCACTGAAGAAGTGGAAGTACAAGCCAAAGATTGTTGACGGCAAGCCACTAAAACAACCAGGCATGACAGTACAACTAGACTTCACTTTAGATAAAGGAGGCAAATAACAATGCGTAATGCTAATAAAATCGCAGTTGCGTTATTACTGTCTCTTTGTGGTGGTGCCTTATCCGTTTCTTCAGCTGTTGCGGCTGAGAAATGTGAAATCGATAAGCGCCAATCTAAAGCGGTAGGTGAAAGTGCTGCGAAGAAGGTTCAGAAATCCTTTGAAGCTTACACCAATGGCCAGCTTGACGAAGCGATTGCCGTATTGTTGGAAGCCAACCCAAAGAACGATTTCGATAAAGCGTATGTTGCGCGTATGCTCGGTAACTTCTATGCCGAAAAAGGCAAGATGGATACTGCGATCAAGTACCTAAAACAAGCCGTTGAAGCGGACATTTTAGGTGGAACAGATCACGCGGCGACACTGCGCCTCTATGCCGACTTATTGCTACAAGAGAAGAAGTTTAAGGAAGCGATTCCTTACTATTACAAGTGGATGGACTTCACTTGTAAGGCTGACTCTCAAATGTATCGTCGTATCGGTATTGCTTACACAGAACTGAAACAGTGGGACAAAGTGATTGAAGTGGCTGATAAAGGCCTTTCACTCGCCGAAGCTCCTGATAAAGGTCTGTATCAGATGAAACTGACGTCTTACTTCAACCAGAAGAAGTATAAAAAAGCCGTTGGTGTGTTAGAAGTCATGGTGCCGTTATTCCCGGATGATGGCAGATTATGGGTTCAGTTAGCACAGTTTTATCTGATGGTAGAAGACTATGATAAGTCGCTAGCGACTTATGATTTGGCTTACCGTAATGGTTTCTTGGATACTGGAGCTAACATCACTCGTTTAGCTCAGCTGATGGCACAGAAAGGTGCGCCATATCAAGCAGCTAAAGTATTCCAAAAGAACATGAAGTCGGGCCTCATCACTGAAGATGCTAAATCTTACGAGATTTTGGCTGGTTTCTACCAAAACGCGAAAGAGTTCAAAGAAGCTGCTGAGTTTTATGGAAAAGCGGCTGCTATCAATAACGATGGCAAGCTGTACCTGAAACAAGGTCGTTTACTGAGCTTGAATGAGAAATACTCTGAAGCGATTCCAGTGCTTGAGAAAGCCATCTCTTTAGGTATCGAACATCCAGGTGAAGCAAACTTCGAATTGGCGTTAGCCCATTTAAGTTTAAAACAGTACAAGTCAGCTTATAACCGCGCTGTATTAGCCGCGAAGGATAAGAAGACTGAGAAGAGTGCAAACAGCTATATCGCTTATATCAAAGAAAAAGCGCGTATGCACAACGTTGAACTGTAATTCACTGTATTCGCAATGCAGATCTAAAAAGCCCCGTAAGGGGCTTTTTCTTTATTGCAGCTTGATAAGCAATTGGGATTGTTGCTGATTCCGTTCAAGCTCAAGTGATAGCTTTGAGACATTATTAAATAAGGATTCGATACGCTTTTCTTGGGTCGGTAAGCACAGGCAAGCGGCAAGTTTATAATCGATTTTCAGCTTGTGATTTTTACCGAATTCTTGATTAAACTCTTGAATATGTTGTTCAATACGCTTTAACACCACCTCAGTACCTTCCTCATCAATATTGAAAAGTCCTAACGCAAAATGATTGTGATCTAACCTTGCAATCAAATCTGTCGCCCGTAGCAGTGCTTCTTGTACCTGTTTAGTAAAGAATTCGAGTAAATGGGGTTGTTTGACGGTTTCATGAATGTGAGGGCACAGATACAATAACGCCAAGCTTTGCTGCTCACGTATGTGCCTGTGCCACTCTCGGTTGAATACCTCCATGAAATAGGTTTGGTTATAGACCCCTGTTTCAGGATCCCTAAAACCTGAGTTACGAAATGAGTAGATCATAGATGAATCCCGTAAGCAGACTTTGAACTAAGTATAGGAAGAGTTTGGCTATCACGGACCCAAAAGGAGAAATATAAAAGATGAAATTAAGTTTATTGGCGGGAACGATAGCGTTAGTGTTTGCTTTACAAGGCTGCTCAAAGCCAGAAACAACGGCAGCGGTACAAGAAGGCTCAACCCAAGCCGCTGCGGCGCAAACTGAAACTCAAACCGCTGAGTCTAAATACGTCGCCTTAGTCGATGCCTATTTTAAAGATTACTTAAAGTTAGAGCCGATTTACGCCACTTTTGTCGGTGTTAATGACTACAACGCGCAGTTCGGCGGCGACTTAACTGAGGAATATCTTAAGGCGCGTCATGATCTGAATACCCGTTATTTAGCGCAAGTGAGGGCGATTGACCTTGAGCAATTGCCTGCCGATTTACAACTCAGTTACGCGCTGTTTGTTTATGACCGCGAAATGGCCCTAGTGGACGAAACCTTCCCATCACGCTTTATGCCGATCAGCCAGTTCTACAGTACTGTGATCACTATGGTGCAATTGGGCAGTGGTGAGAGTGCGCAGCCTTTTAATACAGTGCAGGATTATCGCAACTGGGAGCAGCGTGTTAACGGCTTTATTGATTGGATCCAATTGGCCGAGAATCGTATGAATGAAGGTATTGCCAGTAAGGTGGTGTTACCTCGCGTGTTAGTTGAGCGGATTATTCCACAGCTTGATGCCATGCTTACTACGGATGCCAGCCAAAGCATTTTCTATTCACCGATTAATCACTTCCCAGAAGGGTTTTCGGATCAAGATAAAGCGGAGCTAACAGCAAGTTATCAAGCGATGATTAATGAGCGTTTAGTGCCTGCATTAACGGGACTGCGTGATTACTTCAAGCAGACTTACTTACCTAAGTCCCGCGCGACGGACGGTTGGTCTGGTCTACCAAACGGTAAAGCTTGGTATCAGCAATTAGCCAATTCTCATACCACCACAACCATGCCAGTGGATGAAATTCACCAAATTGGTCTCAATGAGGTCGCACGCATTCTTTCTGAGATGGACAAAGTCCGTGAGCAAGTAGGTTTTAAAGGTGACTTAAAAGCCTTTTTTGCTTCTTTATCGTCTGAGCCACAATACTTCTATAGCGATCGCCAAGGCTTAATCGATGGTTATATGGTGTTGAAAGATAAGATTAACCAAGTATTGCCACAATATTTTAATGTTATGCCAAAGGCCGACTATGTGGTTAAACCGGTAGAAAGCTTTAGAGAGCAATCTGCTGCTGGCGCGTCCTATGAATCACCAGCTGTGGATGGGAGCCGTCCAGGGGTGTTTTATATCAACACCTATAACCTAAAAGCACAGCCGAAATGGGGTATGACGACGTTGTCATTACATGAGGCCGCGCCTGGTCACCATTTCCAAATCGCCATTAAGCAAGAGCTAACAGGCGTGCCTGAGTTCCAACGTTTCAGTGGCTATACCGCCTTCGAAGAGGGCTGGGCGCTGTATGCTGAATACTTAGGCATCGAAATGGGGCTCTTTAGCGACCCTTATCAGTACTTTGGTAAGCTGTCAGACGAAATGCTGCGTGCAATGCGCTTGGTGGTGGATACGGGATTACATGCCAAAGGCTGGAGCCGCGAACAAGCGATTCAATATATGAAGGATAATTCGCCCATGGCCGAGTCGGATATTATTGCCGAGGTTGAACGTTACATGGCGATTCCGGGTCAAGCGCTCTCCTACAAAGTGGGCCAGCTAAAAATCCTCGCCCTGCGTGAACGTGCTGAAAAAGCCCTGGGTGATAAGTTTGACCTAAAAGCCTTCCATGATCAGATCCTCACCTCTGGTTCATTACCTATGGCGGTGATGGAGCAGAAAATTGATCGCTGGATTGCAGCGACTAAGGCTTAACACTGAGTCAATTCTGCTGCGCCGTTATCGATAACAAAATCAATCGCGGCGCGGTTTAAGACTTTTTAATTAAACAGAATGTTTTTATACTCAACATTCACATCCCGTTTTCAGTCATAAAAACGGAAACCATATGATATTTGGGGCAAATGTCTCAGGATTATTCAGGGAGTTTTATCATGGTTCAGGCTACAGCAAGACATTTGTTAGTGAGCAGCGAAGAGCAGTGCCAAGCACTTAAACAACAGATCCTCGACGGTGCAGATTTTGCGCAAATCGCTCGCGCCCATTCTTCATGCCCATCGGGTGCACAAGGTGGTGAATTAGGTTCATTCGGCCCAGGCATGATGGTGCGTGAGTTTGATGAAGTGGTATTTAGTGCACCATTAAACGTGGTTCAAGGTCCAGTTAAAACCCAGTTTGGTTATCACTTACTCGAAGTCACCAGCCGCGGTTAATCGTCTTCTTGCCGAGACAATGGCAGCGTTTGGCTGCCATTTTTTTTAGTTCGTCCATCCATTGGGGAGCCGCTATGCTTGAACTCTATACCGACAGACTAAGACTTCGCAGTTTACAAGAGCAGGATTGGCCACATTTCTTGGCATTACATCAAGATCCTGACATCAATCGCTATGTGCGTATTCCTGAATCTGCCGAAGTGATCCGGCAAAAGTTTGAGCAGCGCTCAGTCACCTGGGACTATGCCTCTGGCGATTGGCTTACGCTGACGATCGAAACGCTGGATAGCGGTGAGTTTATCGGTTTAACTGGCCTTCATTGCCATAGTGTGGAGGAGCAACGTGCTGAGGTTGGTTATTTGCTGGCGCACGCAGGGCAAGGTAAAGGCTATGCCACTGAGAGTTTACTGGCGGTTGTCGATTGGGCCTGTTTAAGTCTGTCAGTCCATAAATTGGTTGGGTACTGCGCTAAAGATAATATCGGCTCAGCTCGGGTGATGGAGAAATGTGGCTTTCAACTGGAGGGCATATTTCGGCAGCATTTTAAGATAGGCGATGAGTGGCTAGATGAATCCGCCTATGGGCTGCTCACCGATGAAAGGCAAAGATAAGTTAAATTATCTGCATCCCATGGTACATGCTGCTATAATGCCGCAGGTTTATTTTTTGAGGCGTGTTTAAGTGGCGCAAATTAATCAGTTAGCTTTGTATCCTGGCGAAGATTTTATTGAATTGTACAAAGTGTTAAAGGTACAAGGCATGTCGAATGCCGGCGGCGAAGCCAAGCATGTTATTGATGAAGGTTTAGTTACCGTCAATGGCGAAGTGGAAACGCGCAAACGTAAAAAAGTCGTTGCGGGTGACATCGTCAGCTTTAATGGTGAATCGGTTCAAATCATTGCGGCTGAATAAGCCTGAAACTGTGGAGTAGGATATGCAATTTCCAGACGACGATAATGGCAAAATGCTGGCTGCGATGGCCGAAGCCGGAATTGACCTCACTAAAGCCCTCGATGTTGATTTCTTTTTAGTTTTCGATGATCAGCGCGATGCTGAAACTGCACTCGAAGAGTTAGCTAACTCCGATTTAGAAGGCGAAGTTGAGCTGAACCTTAACGATGAGCTCGGTAAGTGGGAAATCATCGTATGCATCAACATGGTGCCAGACTACGATGACTTGGTTGAGCAAGAGACCATACTCAATGATTTTGCGGCCGAGTTTGGCGGCATGACCGATGGATGGGGCGTAATGCAACATCAAGAAGGTGATGATGAGTTTATGGATGACGACCATGTTCACGATGAACATTGCCATCACTAAGCCTATCGCCGGATAAGCGTAAAAAAACCACCGCTCAGGTGGTTTTTTGCTATCTAGGCTTTGTCGATATCTGACGATTGCCGATATGGTGCAAATAACTCGAGCATCCAATCGATAAAGGCTTGCACCTTTAGCGGTAGGCTAGGGGATTTGGGCGTGAGTAAGTAATAAGCGTATGGGCTGGTAAAAGGTGCTTGAAACGGGATCACTAAGCTGCCATTGGCCAATTGTTCTTCGATAAAAAAACGTGGGATCAGCGCTGCGCCCATGCCACTGGCTGCGGCTTGGCTCAACATATAAAAATGCTCGACGCCAAAGGTTTGTGCCTGCGTGAGTACTAGTCCCACTTTATCCGCCCAATATTCCCAAAGCTCTGGCCGTGTGGTGTGTTTAAGTAGCGTGACCTGATTGATGTCTTCGATGCTTTTGAGCTTAGGCGCGAGTGACGGCGCGCACACTAAGCACAAGTCTTCATCCATCAGCTTGATGTAATTAACGCCTCTGGGGAGTTGAGTGCTGCTGCGAATGGCGATGTCGTAACGACCTTGGCTGAAATCGACGGCGAAGTCACCAATCGAGAGATCCACATACAAATGTGGATGCCGAGATTTAAATTGCTCCATCCGGGGGATTAACCAGTTGATGGTTAAACTGGGTAACACATTGATCGCTAAAGTTTGTGGCCGCGAGCCTTGACTACGTAAATCGGCGGTGGCACTGGACAAAGTTTGCAGAGCCGCTTGCACATGTGGCAAGTAGCGCTTGGCTTCGTCCGTGAGAGCGACTTTTTTATGCAGGCGCACGAAAAGGGCAAAACCTAAGAATTCTTCTAGTACACGGATTTGTTTACTGATGGCGCCGTGGGTGACATGCAGTTCTTTGCTGGCAAGTGTCATGCTTTGCAAGCGGGCGGCAGACTCGAAAGCCCGTAATGCATTGAGGGGCGGCAAGGAAGTAAACATAGGCGTATCCGAATCGAGTAAATGATAAGGGTATTTAGTGTGAGCTTTGCTCACGCTAGCGCGACAATAACTCCTTTGCGTTTATAAGGCAAACGCAGTCTAATGCGAAGCCTTAGCTCCTATTACTCAATAATAACAATCATGGAATTTGAACTGACTCTACAAATTGCGGCATTACTCTTTGGCGTGGCTATGGTGGCGGGGTTTATCGACTCTATCGCCGGCGGCGGGGGCTTGCTGACTATCCCTGCGTTAATGTGGGCGGGTTTACCGCCGGCGGTGGCGCTCGGGACTAACAAATTACAGGCCTGCGGTGGCAGCTTTTTTGCGAGTTTGTACTTTGTGCGTAAGGGATTAGTTGATTTGAAGGCCGTTAAACTGTCCCTTATCTGTGCCTTTGCGGGCGCCGCCTTAGGCACTATTCTGGTGCAGTTGGTCGATGCCAAAGTACTGGAGTTAGTCTTACCTTTTTTAATCCTCGCGATTGGTTGTTATTTCTTGTTTTCGAAAAAGATTTCGGAAGATGACCGCCACCAAGTATTAACGCCTACCGCCTTTGCCTTTACCGCCGCGCTCGGTGTGGGTTTGTACGATGGCTTTTTTGGCCCTGGCACAGGGAGTTTCTTCGCGCTGGCCTTTGTGACCTTGGCCGGTTTTGGTCTGGCAAAGGCGACGGCACACGCCAAGGTGTTAAACTTCTCGACCAATATTGCTTCGCTTATCTTCTTTACCTTAGGTGGCAAAGTGATTTGGGTGCTCGGCTTAGTGATGCTTGCTGGGCAGGCAATCGGCGCTACCTTAGGTTCGCGCTTAGTCGTGACCAAGGGCACTAAGATCATTAAGCCTTTAGTGGTGACTATGTCCTTGGCCATGAGTGTGAAGCTGCTAGCCAGCCAATATCACCTGTTTTGATATAGCCTCTCTCATATTTAACTCTCCCTGTTAAGGCCGATTGCCTACTCGTGCTGCATAGTCCATGAGCACAGTTTTCGGCCTTATTGCTGCAAATCTCTTCACTCCCTTGGTATTCGCTATACTCCGCAGTCATGTTTAGGATAACCTAGCATTTTTAAAGCGTTTTTAGGGGCAATTGGCTGTGTTATTGCTTCGCGGCGCCTGAGACTTCACACGTTAAATGGTAAGCGTCCACGCGATAGAATCGGCTTAGTATCCATTAAGGTTTAGCAACGATGAGATTTATCCATACCTCGGACTGGCACATTGGTCGCCAGTTACATAATCAATCACTCTTAGAAGACCAAGCCTATGTGCTTGATCAAATAGTGACATTGGCAGAGCAGCACACTGTCGATGCGGTGATTATTGCCGGGGATATTTACGATAGATCGATTCCTCCGGCCAGCGCCGTGGCTTTGCTCGATGAGGTGCTTAATCGCCTCATCACAGAGTTAGGATTACAAGTGCTGATGATTGCCGGTAACCACGACGGGCACGAACGCTTAGGTTTTGCGGCTAAACAAATGGCGGCAAGTGGCTTGCACATTATAGGGCCGCTTCAGGCTGATTTAACGCCGATCCGCTTAACCAGCTCAAGTGGCGATGCTTACTTTTATCCGCTGCCTTACGCCGAACCTGCAACCGTGCGCCAAGTATTTGAGGCGGATGCTAAGGGGCTCAGCGTATCCAGCCATGAAGAGGCGATGGCGCTACTGCTAGAACAAGTCCGCAGCCACGACAGCCAAGGGTTACCTAAGGTCGTTGTTAGTCATTGCTTTTTAGATGGTGGCAGTGAGTCGGAGTCCGAGCGGCCATTGAGTATTGGTGGCGCCGATAAAATTTCCCCACGGCTTTTTAGTGAGTTTGACTATGTCGCCCTCGGCCACTTACACGGACCGCAATATAAAGGCAGTGAACATGTACGTTATTCTGGCTCGATTTTGAAATACTCCTTTAGCGAACAGCATCAACACAAGTCAGTCACTTTAGTTGACGTCACCGCGCACACTCCGGCGCAGATCCAACTCTTGCCCTTAACTGCGCTGCGCGATGTGCGAATTATCGAAGGAGAATTGGCGCATTTATTAGATCTTGGAAAGACCGATGCCAAGCGTGAGGATTATCTGATGGTCAGACTCCTTGATAAACACGCCATTTTAGATGCCATGGGTAAATTGCGCAGTGTCTATCCCAATGTGCTGCATCTAGAACGTACTGGATTAATGGCGGGCGAACAGGCCGTCGCACTCAACCGTGACCATATCAAAAAAGGCGAAATGGCCATGTTCCGTGATTTTTTCAGTCAAGTCTCTGGCGAGGAATTGAGTGATGCGCAGCAAGCGGTCATGGATGAGATTTTAACTAAGCTTCACAGGGATGAAGGCGATAGCGGTGGATCTACTCGCGTTGTAGCAAAAGGGGAGCAATCTGCATGAAGCCACTCTCGCTGTCGATGTCGGCCTTTGGCCCCTTTGCTTCGACTCAAACTATTGATTTTACCGAACTGGGGAATAACCCCTTATTCCTGATCAACGGGCCAACTGGTGCGGGCAAAACCACGCTGCTCGATGGAATTTGTTTTGCACTCTATGGAAAAACCACGGGTAACGAACGAGAAGGCAGCCAGATGCGCTGCGATATGGCCGATGATAGCGTACTGACTGAGGTAACCTTTCATTTTCAATTAGGCAGTACGGGTTATCGTATTCGCCGTGTCCCCGAGCAGGAGAGATTAAAGAAAAGCGGTGATGGCTCAACGGTACAAAAGAGTGAGGCACAGCTGTATAAGATTGCCCCGGATGGCAGCGAAACCCTTATCGTCGCCAGTAAAGTGTCCGACGCCACGGCGGAAATCGAGGCATTAACTGGCCTAGATGTGGAGCAGTTCCGCCAAGTGATGGTGCTGCCGCAGGGGAAATTTCGCGAATTGCTGATGGCCGATTCTAAGGCGCGTGAGCAGATTTTTAGCCAATTATTCCAAACCCATATCTATAAGCGCATCGAAGATACTCTAAAGGCTAAGGCGGCGGATATTCGTGCCTTAGTGAAAGAGCAGCGCGCCCGCCGTGACGGTATTTTGCAAACGGCAGCACTCACATCCGATGATGAACTTGCCGCTGAGTTTAGCCGCATTGAACCCGAATTCGCGGCGGCGACGGCAGCAAAAGAGCAAAGCGTTGCGGCGCATTTAGCGGCATTAAAACAGCGTGATAGCGCGCAGCAACTCTTTGCTGAATTTACTCGCTTAGAGGAATTGCAGGCTGAGGTGCTTCGTCTTAATGAGCAGCAAGCGCATATTGCTACCCAAACGACACGACTTGAGGTGGCCAAGCAAGCACTGCGGGTAAAACCCTTATTAGATAATGCCTTGTCGCGGGAGCAAGAAGCGAGTGTTGCAGCCGCTCAGCGCGATAGCGCGCAGTCGACGCTCGATGCCGCCAAGCTCGCCCTCACTCATGCAGAAACTGCGGCGCAGGAAATTATTCCCCTTGAACATAAGCTGCGTGAGGTTGAGCAGCAACACAGTCATCTCAGTGCCTTAGTGCCGCAGCTGGCTGAGTTTACCAGCCTGGAACAAGCTTTAACGCAGGCAAAACAGATACTGCAACACACCAAGTTGCAGGGGCAGGAGAGTAAAACAGCACTTGCCACCTTAGTTGAGCAGCGCGGTCATTGTGAGAATCAACTGCCTGCCTTGCAATCGCAAAGTGAGCTGCAACTTGCCACTGCGCAGGCGCTGCAGCAGCACCGTCATATGCTCGAGCAGTTTAAGCAGTGGCAGCAGATCTGCGCCAAAGTTGCGCACACTCAAGGGATTCTTGAGCAGGTCGGCTCACAAGGAAAAGCACTTAATACCCAATATCAAGCGGCCTCAACGGCTTACAAGTCTTTGCAGCTGACATGGTTTCAAGGTCAGGCAGCCATTTTAGCTAGAGAGTTAAAACCCCATGAGCCATGCCCAGTTTGTGGCAGTTCGGCTCATCCTCAGCCCGCGGTGAGTCATGAGGATTTACCAACGGATCTACAATTGCAGGCGGCGCAGGATGCCGAGGCCTTGGCGCTCGATAATCTCAATAAAGCGCGGGCAGAATATCGTGGACTGCAAAAGCAATTAGAAGCACAGCAACAGCAGGCTAATGAGCTGGCAACAGTCCTTGGCGATAAGGTTGAGTTGTCACTCGAATCCCATAGCCAAACCTTAGAAAGACTCATGCTGCAAGCGAAACAGGCCGATGCTGCGGCGCAAGCGCTGCAGCAATTACAGCAACAGATCAAAACCTTGCAGCTGCAAGAGTCGACTTTGACGCAGCAACTCGAACTTGAGCGTGAGCGCTACCGTGAACAAGAAGGCAAAGTCGAGCGGCTATCGGGTCAATTTGCGGAAAAAGCGCTGAGGATCCCAGAAGAATACCGAACACTGGAGGTATTGAATCAAGCGATTGCGAATAACCAGCAGCAACTCGAACAGATAAAGCGTCAGATTGATGTGCTCAGAACCGCGCAGCAGCAGGCAACACAGCAGAGTGTCGCGGCGCAAACGGCATTATCGGCGGCAATAGAGCGTTGTAATACTACGGCAGATCTGCAGGCGCAAGCACAGCAGACACTACTGACGGCGCTCGATAACGCAGGCTTTATTGATAGGGATGCATTGCGCGAAGCCTTGTTAACCGATGAGCAAATGCAGACGCTGGCCGAGGGTATAGAAACTTATCACAGACAGTGCGCCTTAAATCAGTCGCAACTGACTCAGCTTACAACCAAGTTGAGCGAGTCGACATCACCCGATCTTGACGCCTTAGAGGCCTTGCTCACTGAGCGACTCGCGCAGCTTAAAACGGCGGAAGAGGTATGGAGCCAACTCAATACTCGGCTCACCCTGCTTAACAATACCCAAACTCAGCTGGCGGTGGTCGATCAAAAGGCCAAATCCCTCGAGGATGAATACGCTGTGATTGGCACCTTGGCCGATGTTGCCAATGGTAATACGGGCAACAAAATTTCCCTGCAACGCTTTGTGCTCAGCGTACTGCTCGACGATGTGTTGCTTGCGGCAACGCAGAGGCTGCATTTAATGAGTAAAGGGCGCTACCGATTATTGCGTAAAGAGGACAGGGCGAAGGGCAATAAGGCCTCAGGACTAGAGCTTGAAGTCGAGGATGCCTACACCTCTAAAGTGCGTCCCGTGGCGACCTTAAGTGGCGGTGAGAGTTTTATGGCTGCCTTGTCGATGGCCTTGGGCTTATCGGATGTGGTTCAAGCTTACGCGGGCGGCATAAAACTCGATACCTTATTTATCGACGAAGGCTTTGGCAGCCTAGATCAGGACTCCCTCGAACTTGCCATTCGCACGCTGATGGATTTGCAGTCGGCGGGGAGGATGATTGGGGTGATTTCCCATGTATCCGAAATGAAAGAACAGATAGGCACTCGAATTGATATCTTGAAAACCTCCCATGGGAGTGAAATCAAGGTGATTTTGCCTTAGTCTAACTTAAGCGGAGAAATGTTGGCTTAACACATTGTTTTTATTGACATGACAAACCAGATTTTGCGCTATTTAACATCTATATACAGAACACACAATCGGTTTAAAGTGCTAACTGACGCATGTTTTTAGTAAATAGTGCTATAAAAGTGCAAAATAGCGTTTGTCATAATCGGTTTTTTGGGATAAGTTGACAAAATTCGGGCTTCCCCCTGAGGGACTGGTTCAAAAATATAACGCAATAACGATAACAAAAGGTGAAAGCGTTGCAGACAGGTAAACCCAATTTGGCTAATTTTCCGCAAATTCGTTTGCAGAATTTATCTTCAGCCCACAAGAATATTCTCCTCGTTGGTGGTTTATTAATCGGTGCGGCGATGTTAATGCCGAATGCCAACCATGTGGTTCCTACTGCTCAACGTATTCCCGTCGCGCTCGATCTTGAGACGATTTTGCCACAGGTTTCTGAGCCTGTTGAAACAGCCCCAATTGTTGATAATACCCCTCATTTTGAACGTGTCATTGCTTCTGGCGATACCTTAAGTGCTTTATTTTCTAAAGCTGGTGTTGATCAGCAAACCATGTATAAAGTGTTAGAAGCCGACTTAAACATTCTGGCGCTCGATACCTTATTACCCGGTAACCGTATCCAATTTTGGTTGGATAATGAAGGCCAACTGCAAAAGTTAGAGCTGTATTTTAACGCCGCACGCCAAGTGGTATTTACCCGTTATGAAGATGGCAGCTTTAACGTTGAAGAAATTAACGTTGAAGGTGTGTGGCAAAACCGTATTCTCACTGGCGATATTAAAGGTTCATTCTACGTTTCGGCGCAAAAAATGGGTTTAGCGGCGGCCGATATTCAGCGGATTGAAGATTTACTCAAAGAGAAAGTGAATTTTGCACGGGATTTACGTGCAGGTGATAAGTTTTCTGTTTTGGTAAATGATCAATATGTTGAGGGCGAAGCAACAGGAAGCAGCCAAATATTAGGCGTGAGCATTAAAACGGGCCGCTCCGAAATTAGTGCATTCCAACATACCGATGGCAGTTATTACGATGCTAAAGGCCAAAGCTTAGTGCGTGCCTTCCAACGTATTCCGTTAGCCAAACAACCACGCATGAGTTCTCGTTTTAACCCGACGCGTAAACATCCTATTACTGGCCGTATTTCTCCACACAATGGTACCGACTTTTCAGTGCCTATTGGTACTAAAGTTATTGCGCCTGGGGATGGTGTCGTAAGCTTAGTCACCGATCACCAATTCGCGGGTAAATATATTGTGATTGAACACGGTGGTAAGTACCGTACACGTTATTTACACCTTTCTAAGGCATTAGTGCGTAAAGGTCAACGCGTAACCCGTGGCCAAGTGATTGCTTTATCAGGCAATACTGGACGTTCTACCGGTCCACATTTGCATTATGAATTCCATGTTAACGGCAAGCCAGTGGATCCAATGAGAGCCGATATCCCGATGGCAAGCCAATTAGCGAACCAAGAATTACGTACCTTCACCAATATCGTGAAGAGCCGCCAAGCGTTAATGAACTTAGGCTAACCCATTCATTAATCCGAGCGAACCGAATATAAAAACGCCGATGAATTTGATGTCATCGGCGTTTTTATTTGCGCTGTGTTTAGCGATAACGGCTGGAAAACGCTGTATTCATCAAGATACTAGTTTAATGAGATTGATGCTTGGCCGAATAAGCAATGAGTGTTACTGCTTTAATAAGCGTTGAATAGAGTGAAACTGGCACTACATAAAGGGTACAAGCAGATATCGCCTTATAGATGGGCCGAGTGCCGATATAAGCAAGTCACTTGGCACTACATTAGCTTGTATCTAGTTTGATTCATTTACGCAGAATAACCGTCAATTCAAATGAATTAACTGGCCTGACGTTTCTGCATTGCCTTTAACGCACATTTACACAGACGACCTTTTAAAGCTGGGCAGCCTCCGCAGGGGGATTTTTTATAAGGACGAAGGGCAAAACTGCGTTCAGTGGCTAATGGACGGATACGCTTAATAACGGCGGACGATAAAAATTTAGCATCATTTGCGGCACTAAAATGGGCTTTAGCTAATTTAAGTTGTTTCTTGCGGGCGGTCTTATCGAGGGTTTGGATTTGCTGTTTCGCCACATATTCGGCTAATAATTGGCTTAAGTGTTTACGCTGCTGTTTTTTATGTTGAGCGCGAGTCGCATGCATTATTGGGGGATTTGCCGAATAAAGGTTTTGCAATTCAACAGGGCTATTAGATTTTGCCTGCTGCTTTTGCAGTTTCTTGGCCTGTTTGTTACACCACTTTTCTAGCTTTTTACCAATCTTTTGCTTTTTCATACGACTTTTTACACGGCTTGAGTGCGGTAACGGATAAGACAGTTTCATTCTAAATGAAAATTATTATCAGTCAACTGCGCGTGATAAATCGACGAGTAAAATGCGAGCTTACTCGAAAAAGTTTATTTAGCTTGAGTAGGGTGATTGGTTAGCGTCGATACAGGTTAGCAGTAAACGCAGATCGAATTCGAATTGATGGTAATCGGGCTCCATATAAGTACACAATTTATAGAAAGCTTTATTATGGTCTTTCTCTTTTAAGTGTGCGAGCTCGTGTACCACCACCATTCTGAGCAAGGGTTCGGGGACGCGCTTTAAACGTGAAGAGATACGGATTTCGTTCTTAGCCTTGATTTTATTCCCTTGCACTCTGGAGACGTAAGAATGTAAGCCAAGTGCATGATGACTCATACTAATTTTGTCATCGAAGATCACTTTTGACAGGGGAGAGGATTGGCGTAAAAACTGATTTTTTATCCCTTGGGTATAGTCATAGAGAGCTTTGTCGCTGCGGATCTCGTGGACCGTGGGATGACGACGCAGCAGAACATCCGCAAGCTTTCCACCTTCGAGTAGTTGCTGAACTTGGCGTTGGATATCCGGACTATAACCGCTTAAATATTTTAAGGTTTGCATTGTTTCTAGCTGGAGGAAACGAGCTTAGCGCTACAGTTGCGCTAAGCTCACACGCTTAAGCCTTACCGAAGATACGGCGATTTTGCTGAGCGTAGGCTGCCTCAAAGGCGGGTTGTTGGAAGCGTTTAAGATCTAAGCTGTCAAAATCAACTTGAGGTGGATTACGCTTGTTTTGTTCCTTGATAGCAACAGGTGATAACAAGGTCACCGGCAGATCGCCGAGTTGAATTGCGGCTTCGAGTTTAAAGCTGGTGGCAGAACCAGCCAGTTTGCCTTTTTGCTCGCGCTCGATAACGACGATTTCATCGACCTTATAATCTTCCATTAACTTATGGAAAGCGAAGTGAAATTCACGGATAGTTTCCGCTGAGGCGGATTGAGCGACGCTAAAAGACACTTTACGGCAGCTTGGTACGTTGAAGGTTTCACCTTCGTAGCTCAGCAGACTGATAATGGCTTCGCCGCCTTTTAATTCAACACCACAAATTCGCATGTTACACCTTTAAATATCAACATTTCTTACATATGGCAGGAGCATATTCCCACCCGTAATGTCGAGAGTCTGCACTATGGACTCTCGCGAGTAAATCATTAACGCTCGTCGTCATGATCCTGCAGCAATGGCGCCGCAGGTTTTTTACGCATGGGCGCATCACCCACATCAACCCCTGTGATAAAGCGTTTGTCACGGGAGGCGGCCGTTTTAACCGTTTTTGACTTGGTTTTTGCTTTGGCCTTGGTACCTGCCTTAGCGACCGCTTTAGTTGCGGCAGTCTTTGGCTTGTCTTTTAAGCCACTAAATTTAGCTTCGAGGCCCTGAATCACACTGATCTCAAAGGTCTTTCTAAGGAAGAGTTGTACTTTCTTAAAGTTATCCCAATCCTTAGGGCCAACGAGGGAGATAGCATCACCTTTGGCGCCCGCGCGGCCGGTTCGACCAATGCGGTGGACATATTCTTCGGCAAATTTTGGCATGTCGAAGTTGATGACGAGGGAGACATTGAGTAAGTCTAAGCCACGGGATGCCACATCTGTGGTCACCAGAATTTGCTGCTGACCACGGGCAAATTGATCCATGATTTGATTACGGGCCGCCTGCTTCAGCTCGCCACTTAGGGCGGCTGTGGCAAAGCCTTGAGCCGAGAGTTTGCTCGCTAAGCGATCGGTGTCGGCGCGGGTGGCGGTAAAAATAATCACTTGCTTGTGGGTTTCGTCACTGAGCAAACGCGTGAGCAGGGCTTCTTTATGATCTAAGTGATCACACAGATAAATCCGTTGGGTAATGTCCTGATGCTCTGTGTGGGCAGCGCCAATAGCAACATGCGACGGATTTTTAAGTAATGCTGCGGCAATCTCATTGATTTCACTGTGATCTAAGGTGGCCGAAAACATCAAGGTTTGACGACGCTTATGATCGGCGGCAGCGTTGATGGCTTTTAATTGTGGCGCAAAACCCAGATCCAGCATACGGTCTGCTTCATCGAGGACAAGCAGTTCTAATCCATTGAGGAAGAGGTTTTTTTGCTCTAAATGATCGGCGATGCGTCCCGGCGTTGCCACGATAAAATGCGGCTCTTTTGCCAGTGCTTTGGCTTGATCGTTAAAGTTCTCACCACCCAAAACGCTAATGGCTTTGTATTGAGTGTTGGCAACCAGCAAACGTAGCTGGCTATACACTTGGTGGGCCAATTCGCGGGTTGGTAATAAAATCAGTACTCTAGGATCGCGCTTGGTCAAGGCGCGGGTGGAGATTACTCTTTGCATTGCTGGCAACAAAAATGCCAAGGTCTTACCGGACCCTGTCTTTGATGATGCCATTAAATCTTTACCTGCCAATGCGATAGGCAGTGCTTGTTCCTGGATGGCGGTTGGGGTTGCAATCCCCATATGCTTTAAGCTTTGTAACAGACGCTGGTCCAGAGAAAAATCAGTAAACTGCAAAGGTATATCCCCTAAATCTGAGTGAGGGCAGATTATAGCCTTAAATCACTATGCTCAGCTATCTTGATTGGTCATTATCTTACTGAATCCGCTAAATAGCCGTTGTTATGGCTGGCGATTTAACAAAGGCGTGAGCATTAATCCCCCAACATGTGTATAACGGGCTAGGCAGCTCCTTGGGGTACGCGTATTCGATGGGCCTTGGATTCATTTCCACAGCGGCCTTTTAACGCGCTAAGTGGAATAAATCCATAAATGATTGACAGTACTCAGGGCGGAATTTAGCTTATTCAAATCATTGAGTTGTTAAGGGAAACATATTATGGGCAAGGGAACAAAACCCACCATTGGCATCGCGCTTGGAAGCGGAGCCGCCAAAGGTTGGGCTCACATCGGTGTACTCAATGGCTTGGCCGCCATGGGAGTCAAACCCGATAAAGTGGCCGGATGTTCAATCGGCGCGCTTGTTGGGGCGGCCTATGCCCATAATCATTTGACCGAGCTTGAGGAATGGGTGCGCAGTTTCTCAAGCTGGGATGTCCTCGGGCTGATGGATATTCGTTGGCGCAAGGGCGGTTTGATTGGCGGTGAGAAAGTCTTCGATGTGCTGCAATCACGTATTGGGGATATCAATATTGAAGATTTAGATCGCCCCTTTGCGGCCATAGCCACGGATTTGTATTCAGGGCAAGAAATCTGGTTTCGTCATGGTGATTTACGCCAAGCCGTGCGTGCATCTTGCTCTATGCCGGGGATATTAGCCCCCGTGCGTCAAGGTGAGCGTTGGTTAGTCGATGGCGCCGTGGTGAACCCTGTGCCCGTGTCAGTAAGCCGTGCCATGGGCGTCGATATTGTGATTGCTGTGGATTTGCACGGGTTTCATTCAGGGCGGCTGCAGGTATTACCCGTCAATATGACCAGTCATAAGGCGCCGGAGGAAGAAACCGAAATGCCCGCGCGCCAAGAAACCGGCTTTATGGATTTATTTGCGAGGGGGCGGGAGTATGTCAGCAGCTTAACCGACAAGTTTTCCCTCGGTACTAAATCCAATCCCGGTATGATTGCGGTGATGTCACAGTCGATGGGGATTTTAGAGCAGCGCCATAAACGGGCACGGTTGATGGGAGACCCTCCCGATGTTCTCGTCGTGCCAGAAGTGGCCAATATCGGCACTATGGAATTTCACCGCGCCGATGAAGCGATTGCGGCGGGGGAGGCGGCTGTCGCGAAAGTGGCGCACTTGATTGAAGCCGCGATTTGGAAAGGCTAAGTTGTGAGGATACTTAGTCTTCCAAGAATAATTTAGGCAAGTGACTGTTTGATTGGCTTATTTTTTGCTTTAACCCCATCACACAGTGTTAGATGCCGAATTATTGACGATGAATCCTCTTTTAAATGCCTTAAATCTGAACCGTAGCAGTGTTGCCGATGCCTATGGCCTGAACAGCAAGAAGACGGACACGAGTAAGACAGAATCCTTGACGGATGCCAAGTCATCCACCAAGGATACGCCTAAGACTGAAGCGAAACCGAGTGATGAGATTGCCTTGTCACCCCGCGCGCTTAGGGCGCAAAAAATCCAAGCCATGTCGAAGGATTTTTTTGCCGATGGCCAGTTTAGTGTGTCAGATATTCCGGCCCTAGTGTCTCGGCTGCAAAAGGACGGCATTTTGTCCGATGCACAGGTTGAGCGCCTGTCACAAAATGGCATTAATTTGCAGAGTCAAAAGCCGAGCAAGCAATCCCTGCAGGACTTTATCGACGACGAGCTAAAGTCTTTAGCGGAAAAGTCACCAAACAGTCCGATGATCAACACCTTAGTCGATGCTAAAAACGTATTGTCGAATATGGATGATGCACAATCTCCTGTGCTGGCACAAAAAGCCACTAAGGTATTTGGCCAGTTAACCGATTATCTAAATAGCAATCCAACACTGAGCGACAGCCAAAAACAGTTATGGCAGGGGCTTAAATCGACTATGCAAGTGGCTTCCTCCATGGGGATGCAGCAATCGGCATCGGGGCAACTGAGTAGTTATCTTGCGTTAGCCAAGCGTTAACTCTGTTTGAGTGTAAACCTTAGCTAAGGCAAACGCCGAGCTACGGGCTGCTTTTATTCCAAGGACTTTTTATTCCAAGGACTTTGGCTTTCTGGCCAAGGTACTTTTGTCGTTATTAGCGGGTATTTTTAGCGTCCGCTATCCTGCTTTATGGCCAAGGTCAAGGCTTAAAACTGAGATCATTGGGTTTGGCTACAGTTCTTCTTTGTTCTTTTTATCCATCCGATAAATCATGATCTGGATCATGGAATTTTAGGTGTTAATGCCGCTTAATTGCCTAGATATTGTGTTTGTTGATTATCTAAACACTATATGTAGTGTTAATTTTAATCGGAATGGAGAGGAACTGAACAATGCCAGTCGTGATCAAGCGGGATGGTTGCCGCACACCTTTTGATGAAACAAGGATAAGAGATGCAGTGATAGCGGCTGCAAACTCGGTTGGGATAGAGGATGCAGACTATGCCGCGACGGTTGCCGCTTGTGTGAGGGAGCGAGTGGCCAATCTGGCAGAAGTCGAGATCCACCATTTACAGGATGCGGTTGAAAACCTACTGATGGAAGGACCTTACAAGTCTCTGGCGCGGGTCTATATCGAGTATCGCCATGACAGAGACATTTGCCGCGATGCGACCAGTAAACTCAATCTCGAAATCCGTGGTTTAGTCGAGCAGAGCAATGCGGCGCTGTTAAATGAAAACGCTAATAAAGACTCTAAAGTGATCCCAACCCAGCGGGATTTACTCGCGGGGATCGTCGCGAAACATTACGCCAAGAGCCATATTCTGCCTAAGGATGTGGTGGCCGCCCATGAACTTGGTGAAATCCATTACCACGATCTCGATTATTCGCCGTTTTTCCCGATGTTTAACTGCATGTTGATTGATTTGGCGGGCATGTTGACCCACGGTTTTAAGATGGGCAACGCCGAAATTGAGACCCCAAAATCCATCTCCACCGCTACGGCGGTCACGGCGCAGATCATTGCCCAAGTGGCCAGCCATATTTATGGCGGCACCACGATTAACCGCATCGATGAAGTGCTCGCGCCTTTTGTGGCGAAGAGCTATGACAAACACTATCAAGTGGCACTTAACTGGCAAATTAAAGATGCCAAGGCCTATGCGACGGCGCTGACCGAAAAAGAATGTCATGACGCTTTCCAATCCCTCGAATATGAAGTGAATACCTTACATACCGCCAATGGGCAAACGCCATTTGTCACCTTTGGTTTTGGTCTGGGTACTTCGTGGGAGTCGCGTTTAATTCAGCAATCTATGTTGAAAGTCCGTATGACGGGCCTAGGTAAAAATCGTAAGACTGCCGTGTTCCCTAAACTGGTGTTTGCGATTCGCGATGGCATTAACCACAAGGCCGGTGATTGCAACTACGATGTCAAACAAATGGCCCTAAAATGCGCCAGCATGCGCATGTATCCGGATATTTTGAACTACGAGCAAGTGGAAAAGGTCACGGGTTCATTTAAAACCCCTATGGGCTGTCGCAGCTTTTTAGGCTCCTATAAAGAAAATGGCGAGCTGGTCCATGAAGGGCGCAATAACCTTGGGGTTGTGAGCTTAAACTTGCCCCGCGTAGCCCTCGAGGCCAATGGCGATGAGGCTGAATTTTATCGCATTTTAGATGAGCGTTTACTGCTTGCCCGCCGCGCATTAGACACCCGCATCGAACGTTTAAACGGCGTTAAAGCCAGAGTTGCGCCCATTCTGTATATGGAAGGCGCCTGTGGTGTGCGCCTGCGCGCCGATGATGATATCGCCCAAATTTTTAAAAATGGTCGGGCATCGATTTCATTAGGCTATATCGGTTTGCATGAAACTATCAATGCGCTCTATGGCACTGAAACCCATGTGTTTGATGATGCCAAACTTCGTGAAAAAGCGGTGGCGATTGTCGCGCATCTTAAAGCGGCTACCGATGCATGGAAGGCCGAAACAGGTTATGGGTTTAGCCTTTATAGCACCCCGAGTGAGAGCCTCTGCAGCCGTTTCTGTAAACTCGATGCGCGCCAATTCGGCGTGGTTGCAGGGGTCACCGATAAGGGCTATTACACCAATAGCTTCCACTTGGATGTGGAAAAGCGGGTGAATCCTTACGATAAAATTGATTTTGAGCAGCCATATCCTGCGATCGCCAATGGCGGATTTATTTGCTACGGCGAATACCCGAATATGCAGCACAACATCGAAGCGCTCGAAAATGTGTGGGATTACAGTTATAGCCGCGTGCCTTACTACGGTACTAACACGCCGATTGATGAATGCTACGACTGCGGTTTTACCGGCGAGTTTAGCTGTACCAGTAAAGGTTTTACTTGCCCTAAATGCGGTAACCACGAGCCAAGCCGAGTGTCTGTCACTCGCCGAGTGTGTGGTTACTTAGGTAGTCCAGATGCCAGACCATTCAACCATGGCAAGCAAGAAGAAGTGAAACGCAGGATCAAACACTTGTAACACTTTTGCCTTGTTTGTTTTGTTACACTGGCACAGCCGCACTGGTGGCGACTGTGCTTTGATGTTTAGCCCCTAATCATATTGGGCTTTAGCGCGGACGCAGCAATGAACTATCACCAATATTATCCCGTTGACGTGGTGAACGGTCCCGGCACCCGGGTAACCCTATTTGTGTCAGGTTGTGAGCACCAATGCCGAGGTTGCTATAATCAAAGTACTTGGGATGTGCGCTCAGGCCATTTGTTTGATAAGGCGATGGAAGATACGCTTATCGCCGATCTACAGGATGAGCGCATTGTGCGCCGCGGCTTGTCGCTCTCTGGCGGTGATCCACTCTTGCCCGCCAACCTTGAGGGGATCCTCGCGTTAGTAAAGCGAGTGAAAACCGAATGTCCGGGTAAAGATATTTGGCTGTGGACGGGTTATACCTGGGATGCGCTAACGGATAAGCAGCGTGCGGTACTGGAATATGTGGACGTGCTGGTGGATGGTAAATTCGAGCAGAGCCTTGCCGATCCGAGTTTGCCATATCGTGGCAGCAGCAATCAGGTGATCCGTTTCTTATAAAAGCGGTAACGAGGATCGCTAACTTGCTGTTATAATCCCACACCTTGACACAGTGACCCGGACATTCAGGCCCTAAATGGTGCACATATCGACTGGGATTCACTTAAGTAATTTAAGGTAAAATGATGAATTTAAAGCAAGAACTGCAGCAGCTTAACGATAAGCTAGATAAGTTTCGTCGTAAACTGGCGGCAGCAGAGCAACGTGGCGATGCCGTTATTGTGGCGCAATTTAAACGCGATATTGCGGCGGTCACTAAGCAAATCAATAGTGTAAAAACGCAGCAGTCGCGTCTTTTACAAAAGCAAGGCACAGATATTCAACACTTGCCATTCCACCGCGCCCTCACCAAAGCTGAGCAAGCCGACATGGGTCAACTGAAAAAGTCAGTCAAAGGCCTAGTGGTTGTGCATCCTATGACGGCATTAGGACGCGAAATGGGCTTAACTGAAGTAACAGGTTTTGCGCCAGCAAAGTTTTAAGTTTTATTGGCAAGTTATTCATTGAGTTGCAAAATAAGGCACATGCCTATTTTGCAGCGCCCTGAATGGTTGTTCGACAGATTGAGCTATACCCGTGATCGCGCTGCAGGCTTAGATTTATAGTTGATTAAATTACTAAAGTATTTCGTGATCACGGAAAACGCTTTAGAATAGGCGCTCAGTAGGCGAAGAGCCCAATCATCGTTTTGTTTATGGATGTTCCTTCCGTCTCATGGAATGAGAGTAGTCGTTAAGGTTAAGTCATGTCGATAAAATATGTCGCGACGTCAAAATTACCCACTCCCTGGGGCGTTTTTGCCATGCACGGTTTTGAAGATACCGAAACCGGTAAAGAGCATGTTGCCCTCACATTTGGCACCCTAAGTAGCGATGCCCCCGTATTGGGTCGTATTCACTCTGAATGTCTAACGGGTGATGCCTTGTTCAGCTTACGCTGTGACTGTGGCTTCCAGCTGCAAACTGCGATGCAAAACATTGCCGAAACCGGCAGTGGATTTATCTTATATTTGCGCCAAGAAGGCCGTGGTATCGGTCTGCTGAATAAGATCCGTGCCTATGAATTGCAGGATAAAGGCGCCAATACAGTTGAGGCGAATGAGCAATTAGGTTTCCCAGCGGACATGCGTAAGTACGATATGATCCAACCTATGCTTGAACAAATTGGCGTGAAGCATGTACGCTTAATGACCAATAACCCTCGCAAAGTCAAAGCGATGAAAGAAATCGGCATCGAAGTGGTTGAGCGTGTTCCCCTGCAAGTCGGTAAAAACCGCTACAATGAAGCTTACTTAAAGACCAAATCCACCGAGCTTGGCCATATGATGTCTGAGTATCATTTTACGGATGAAGAGTAATCTTTAACCCAAGCGATAACCGATTAGGCTTAGCAAATCAGGATCTGTTTGCATAAATTGAAGACCATCTTTAGCCGGTTACTCGTTAAATGCTTTTCCTGTTCGGCGCTATCAATGGGGTGTGTCTTTCCACTGTTGGCGTCGACCGCTCCCATTGTAAGCCACACCCCAGTGCAGACCGCACAGCAATCTCAGTCGCTTGCTCAAATGAGCCCCGAATCGCCGATTGATGGTCAAAATAATCCTAATTCCGTTTATGCCTTTGGCAGTTATCTTGGCACGGGTGTGTATCGTGCCGCCGATCAAAATGCCACAGTGGTGAGTATTCCCCTAAGCTTTGATTTCTTAAAGGATGAGAGCAGCCAAACCTGGCTGCGTTTACCCTTATCCTTCGGTTTTTTTGACTACTTAGCCAAAGATATTACCGATGGTGAATTGCCTTCCTCGGTCGGCACTATGACGATGACGCCAGGCATAGAGCATCATTGGCAGGCAACGGTAAACACGCGAATGGAAGCCTATCTGGATGTGGGCTTTGGGACAAATTTCGATACCGATGCCAACGTGGCAATTTTAGCCTCTGGCGTGAGTAGCTTGTATGATTTCAGCCTTGCTGGCGAAGACAGCGTCTGGGTGTCGAGGCTAAGGTTTGCAGGTTACAGTGAGCGGGTAGGGAAATTAACCGACCAATTTGCAGTGCTGCAAACTGGGGTGGATATTGGTCTTTCGCCGCGCTGGCAATGGTTGAATATTCAGATGCAGCCGAGAGTCTTTGCGGTTGGTTATTGGTATTTCAACGAGCTGGATTTTAGTCAAGATGCTGAAAATGAAACCATAGTCTCCGGCAGCTATGAGATTGGTGCCACGCTAGCGTTTTCTAAGCCCTTGGGCGGAGATCTCCTCGGCATAGATAGAATCGGGATCAGTTATCGCACTGGTGACGGGTTAAATATCTGGCGGTTATTATTTAGTTTTCCTATTTAATCTGTTTCAACCCATGCACATGAAGTGTTGATATCCAAACACTAACGCAGATTGGTGCTAAGCCTTAGCCTGCAGATTTTTGTGCATCCCGCATTTTCTTATCCATTAACACGGCAATTTGATTACCGAGTTGCATAATTTGCTCCTGCAATAGCTTACGTTGCTGAGCTGCGGCTTCAGAATCATCTCCTTCGAGTTTGGTGAGCATTTCCTGCAAGGCTTTGATTTGTTCCTTTATGCGTTTAATTTGCTCATCAATAATCGATGTTGGCTCTTCGGTATCAGTCGTTTCCGTCTGCTGCAGTTTTTCTGCTGCTTGTCCCCTTAAAGCTGCACCTACTTCAGTGGCGAGGGCTTGTCTTCCCGCATTGGAGATATTGACCGTTTCTTGAGGTGACGCGTCTATGGTCTCTGTTGAGCCGTTGGATGAAGGCGTGGTGGTGATATAGGCACTGGACACTGACTTAAAGGCGCCGCTGCTTGCCGTAGTATTTAATCCATTAATGTTCACGATAGATTCCTTTGAGACTTCAATGTGGCTGTTCAACTATCTTCATAAGAGTGACAAAAGCTGAGTCACACATCTGAGTGCTAAGTAGTGAGTGCCGAATGTGCTTTATCGAGTTATCGGCAGATGGATAAAAAACTCAAGCAGATTTTCATCCTTATTTTGCAAAGGGCGCGATATGTGGGATTAAGAACAGGGCAAACTGACAGTGAGTTATCGCTTAAGGGGACTCATAGTCGGATTGACCTGCTAAATCAGAGGATTTGGTAATACGGTATATCTAAGGTAACGTAACTAAATTAAACGAAGCTAAGTTAATTGTACGACAATAATTTTACCCTACTAGGATGCGAGTCAATGGATCATAAAAAACGCGCCGCACTATTCAATAAAGCCACTTTTAAGGCGGTTTCTCTCTTATCCCTCAGTGTCTTGAGTGGCATTTCAGCTCCGGCGATGGCCAAGAATATCTTAGATAAACTGACGGTTGCCGAAGGTTTTAACGTAAGTTTATTCGCTGATGATGTTGAAAATGCGCGCGAAATTGCCGTATCCGATAAAGGCATCGTCTATGCTGGCTCGATGAAGGCAGGGAATGTTTATGCCCTAATCGACCGCAACCAAGACGGCGTGGCTGATGAGAAAATCCTGGTTGCCTCAGGACTTAAGCTACCTTCGGGGGTGGTCATCAAAGATGGCGATTTGTATGTCTCTGAAGTCGAGCGCATCATTCGATTCAAGGATATAGACAATAACTTAAACTCACCCAAATTTGAGGTGGTCTTCGATGGATTTCCAAGTGAAACCCACCATGGCTGGAAAGTGTTAGGGGTTTCACCGACAGGTGAGTTAATCATTCCAGTGGGCGTACCCTGTAATGTGTGCGCGGAGAATGAACGCTATGGGCGTATTTTCTCGCTGAATCTGGAGACCAAAAAATTAACCACTATCGCCCAAGGCGTTCGTAATTCCGTCGGATTTGATTTTCAGCCCGGCACTCAAACTCTTTGGTTTAGCGATAATGGCCGCGACATGATGGGTGATGATATTCCTCCCTGCGAAATCAATAAGGTCAGTTACTTGGGTGAACATTTTGGCTTCCCTTATGTACATGCAGGTACGATTCTTGACCCTGAGTTTGGCAATGGTAAAGATCCTGCCAAATACACTGCTCCGGCGCTATCCCTAGGCGCACATGTGGCGCCGCTGGGTATTCATTTTTATCTTGGTAAACAGTTCCCTAGCGATTATCAACAGCAGTTGTTTGTGGCCGAGCATGGTTCGTGGAATCGCACTAAGAAAGCGGGTTATAAAGTGGCCGTGGCAACGATTGAGGAAGGTAAGGTGGTCAAATACACCCCATTTTTAACTGGCTTTATGCAGGATGAACAAACCTTTGGTCGTCCAGTGGCCTTTGCTGAATTGGCCGATGGCAGTTTACTCGTGTCGGATGATTATGCGGGGGCAATTTACCGTGTGACTTATCCGCAGACAAAGTAGCCGAAAGGTAAAGTCTTAAACGCTAACTAACCCAGCTGATAAACCCCTTAAAAAATAATGCGCGGGATAATCGAGTGAATTATCCCGCGCATTTTTGTCTGTTCTTATTAGTACGCTTTGAAAGTTCTCGCGAAATTAGTCGCGCTTGCCCCAGATATGGCTATTGATCTGGCCATCCGTTGTCGATGCTGCTGCATTCGCCTTAGCAGGCTTCTGCGCTGGTTTTGCAGGCTTTTTGGCCGGAGTTTTCGCCGGTGCGTTGGATGATTTTGCGGCTGGCAGCGGCAGTTTATTGGTTTTTAAATACAAATATTCCACCTTTTCACGCGCCCAGTCGGTTTTTCTTAAAAAGCGCAGGCTCGATTTGATGCTCGGATCTTCGGTAAAACAACGGATTTTGATACGAGCGCCGAGCTCTTCCCAGCCATAGTGTTCCACCAGTTGGGTGACTATGGCTTCGAGTGTGATGCCGTGTAATGGGTTATTTGTTTGAGTCATCTTGAATAAACAGCCGTGAACAATGGCAGGATTATACCAGTAATATGCGCCTAGGCTTAAGGTGATGGATAAAAAAACGGGCACTGTTGAGTGCCCGTTCAATTTGAGTCGCGATATTTCTAGTGGTTTTGCTAGAAATTAAGCTTCATCGGGTAATTCGCTGTCGCTATCGACTTCACCTTTACCTTTGGTTTTCACAATCAGTAAGCCTGTGATCACTAAGGTTGAAATGGTACCTGCAATGGTCGACAGGGTCATAGGTAAGCCCGCGCCTAAGGTTGCCGAGTTGAGCAGGAAGGTAATAACCACAGTAGTCATAAACATCGCTGGAATCGTGGTGATCCAGTGGAGTTTATTGTGACGCAGTAGGTAAGCAGAGGCCGTCCAAAGCATTAATACTGCGGTTGCTTGGTTAGCCACACCGAAATAGCGCCAGATCACGCCGAAGTCGACTTGAGTCAGTAAACCACCAATCACGAATAATGGGATAGCTAGGGCTAAACGTTTTGGTAACGCAACTTGTGGCATTTTAAAGAACTCAGCCAAGATCAAACGGGCAGAGCGGAAAGCGGTGTCGCCTGAAGTAATTGGCAGAATAATTACCCCAAGGATTGCCATAAAGCCACCGACAGCACCTAATAGACCAGTAGAGGCTTCGTATACTACGTTTGCAGGGTTGCCCGCCATGCCAGTGCTTAAACCTTCAACACCGTGGAAGTAAGACAGTGCAATCGCACACCAGAGTAGGGCGATGATACCTTCACCGATCATGGCACCAAAGAACACGAAACGGCCGTTCTTTTCGTTTTCAACACAACGTGCCATCAGAGGTGATTGTGTCGCGTGGAAGCCTGAAATTGCACCACAAGCAATGGTGATAAACAGTGCAGGCCACAGTGGCATGTCTTTAGGGTTTAAGTTTTGGAAGAAGTCACCTGCTTGCACATTGGGCAGCAGTGTGTGTTCGCTCGATAATATGATCGCAAAGGCTAAACCAAAGGACATGAAGAACAGCAGCGCGCCAAAGAATGGATACAGACGGCCGATAATTTTATCGACAGGTACCACAGTCGCAATCAGGTAGTAAACGAAGATAATTGCAACGAAAATGCTGACATCCCAACCAGTTAGCTTGCCTAACAGACCTGCTGGAGCAGAGATAAACACCACACCCACAAGTAACAGCAGGATGATGGCAAACACGTTCATAAAGTGTTTGGCGCTCTTACCTAAGTATTTACCCGCAAGGTTTGGCACAGATTGGCCGCCGTTACGGACAGACAGCATACCCGAGAAGTAATCGTGCACCGCACCGGCAAAAATACAACCGATCACAATCCACAGCATGGCTGCTGGACCGTAAAGCGCACCTAGGATTGGGCCGAAGATTGGACCCACACCCGCGATATTTAATAATTGGATTAAGTACACTTTGCCTTTCGACATAGGCACATAGTCTACGCCGTCGGTTTGGCTGAAAGCCGGTGTTTGACGTTTTTCGTTGATACCAAATACCTTTTCAACAAAGGTACCGTAGATAAAGTAACCGCCGATCAATAGACCGACGCAGAGTAGGAACCACATCATTTTAGTTATCTCCCCATTTTGAGTTGTGCAGAGTGTAAACAAGTTGTTTACACAAAACAGAGCTAACTGGGTGAGAGGTCGATAATGCTAACTCAGCGGTAATAGAATGGGGCGAGCGGTTGCATACGTATGTCATTCATAAGTATTAAACGCCCCGAGCGGTTAGGATATGAGCATCAGCGGTTAATAACCGGACTATTGGAAGCCAAACAATTGCTTAAGGCTTTTGAGATAGCGGCGGGATACGGGCACTTTGTCGCCAAGCAGGGTGGTGACTTCGGCGCCAGTATCGAGCAGTTCTATCTCGGCAATGGCTTTGGGCGAAATCAGATATTGGCGATGACAACGCACCAGCGGCGTTTTTTCCTCTAACACTTTCAAGGTGAGCTGGGTGTGGACCTTGCCTTTGGTACAGGCGACATGGATACCGCTTAAATCGCTAAAGACATATTCGACATCTTGAATGGGGATGACTTTTAACTTACTGCCGCTGTAACAGGGCAAATGCTCCAGAGTCGATGGCGCGATCAGATTCACTGCTTGTGGCGTAAGATCCTTACGCACTCGTTTTAAGGTTTGGCTGAGACGCTCGGCATCTATGGGTTTGAGTAGATAATCAAAGGCATGATTATCAAAGGCTTTGACTGCAAACTCATCGAATGCGGTCACAAACACGATTTTCGGCAAAGTGTCAGGGTCGAGCATGGCAATCAACTCCATGCCGGAAATCCGCGGCATTTGGATGTCGAGAAAAATCAATTGAGGTTTTTCTTTGGCAATGGTTTGCAGCGCTTCAATCGCATTGGAGCATTGGCCGATAATGTCAATATCGGCTTCTTGGCCGAGCAGATCGGCCAGTTCCTCACGGGCAAACAATTCATCGTCGACAATTAAACAAGTGATCACGTGCTAGTTTCCGTCTGTTCTATGGGTAAGCGGATGGTGACTTTGGTGTACTCATCCGGCTCGCATTCCACCTGAATACCATACTGCTCGCCAAACAGGTTTTGGATCCGTTTATGGACTAAATTCATGCCTAGCCCTTCAGAACCAATAATGGGTTGATAAAGCCCGGCGTTATCAGTGACTTCTAAGACCAATACCTGTTCATCCATCCGGCCTGTCACCTTGATTTGCCCTTGTTCAATCATATGGGAGGTGCCGTGTTTGACGGCATTCTCAATGATGGGCTGCAGGGTAAAGGCAGGCACTTTGCAGTGATAGAGTGACTCAGGGATAGCGATATTGACCTGTAATTTATCAATAAATCTGGCTTTCTCAATGGTGAGATAGGAGGCGATGTGATCGAGCTCATCCCCGAGAGTCACTAAACCCGTGGTGCGCTTTAAATTGATCCGCAAAAATTGCGACAACTGCTGTAACAGTTGCTTCGACATATCGGGATCGCGCTTAATAATCGCACTGATAGTATTGAGTGCGTTGAATAAAAAATGGGGATTCACTTGAGCTTGCAGCAATTTGAGTTCGGCTTGGGTCAGTAGATTTTGCTGCTGCTCAAAACGGCCATAGAGGATCTGGTTTGACAATAGCCGCGCGATCCCTTCTCCTAAGGTGCGGTTAATGTTCAAGAACAGTTTATTTTTGGGCTCATATAACTTGATGGTGCCAATGACTTCGGTGTCGCTGCGAAGTGGGATCACCAGGCTCGATCCGAGTTTACACTGGCTCGAAATCGAGCAGGAATAGGGCATCTCCACTCCATCGGCGAACATCACTTTGTTCTGGTTAATGGCCTCAAGGGTGATTTTTGAAGAAATCGGTGTGCCAGGGATATGATGGTCGGCGCCTATGCCGATAAAAGCCAAGAGTTTTTCGCGGTCAGTAATGGCCACTGCACCGACATTGGTCTCTTGGATTACAATTTGCGCGACTTTACCGCTGCTCTCTTCGTTAAACCCCTTGGAGAGTAGGCCCACGCGCGCTCGGCAATCTTGAGCGCCTTGGTCGAGAAGCTGGAGGAAAGCTTATCGAACATGGTTTTTTGGTCACGGATCATGCTCATAAACAGCGCCGCACCGATAGAGTTAACCAAGAGCATCGGCGGCGCAATTTGCCGAACTAATTCCCAGGCATCATCGAAGGGGCGGGCGATCAGTAGAATAATGCTCATCTGCATCATTTCAGCGTAAAAGGTCACTAGGCAAACTAACAGTGGATTGTAGATAAGCTCGCTCTTGCCCGCGCGGCGCAGGTAAAAACTGATCATGCCCGCCGACAGACCTTCGAGGGTAGTGGAGATGGCGCAGGCTAAATCGGTAAACCCCCCCATGCTGTAGCGGTGCAAACCACCGGTGAGTCCGACGAAAAATCCCGTGACAGGACCTCCGAGTAAGCCACCTAAGACTGCGCCCATCGCGCGAGTATTGGCAATGGCGCCCGAGGTTTGCTCGCCAAAATAGGTTGCCATGATGCAAAAGCTTGAAAAGATGAGGTAAATAAATACCTTGTGCGGTAGGCGGGGGGCGGTTTCGGCGAACAGTTTAAAGAGTGGCGTTTTACTGACCAAATACACTATCACTAAGTAGAGTGACATCTGTTGAGTCAGGAGCAAGATCAAGGACATAGTGGCTCACTTTATCGTCAATGCAGTCGGCACAGGCATAGAAATCGGCAGTATGTGCGCAAGATCAGGGTTAAAATTCAACAGTTCGGATATAAAGCTTAATCTTATTTACATCTTTTGGAGAGACTATGTCCGATTCTGTTCACGGTCATGACGTTATGGCGCTGATGGTAGCGCAAGAAAATCCGCTTTTAAAGCCTGAGTTTATCGCCTTGATGGCACAAACCTTTGGTGACAATGCGCGTTATCATACCTGCAGCGCCGATAATCTAAAGGCAGAAGAGCTAATCAGTTTATTGATCCGCAAGGGGAAAATGCTGGAGTCTGTGCAAGGGCTCACACTGGTCGCGGGTCGGCAGTGTAATCATTCACACCACTAAGATGATTGAAAGTACTCTTGTTAATCGAAGCCTAGCTAATCGAAACCTAGCCTAATTGCAGTCAGGCTTCATATGAGCCTCGGCGAACTGACCTTAGTCGATATAGCATCAGTCCAGTTTAGCGCCATTGGCCGCATTAGATTGCGGCCAATGAAATCTCCCGAAAGCGCAATTTTATAGAAGGAGAAGGTTGCATCCTAGCAGTTGCTATTGCGGAAAATTTAATCTGTTATCGATAACCGATTAATATCAATGGATAAAGAGCAGGGTTAGCCTTCATCTTTCTTACTTTTATTGACTACTTTAAGCTGTTCATCAGCGGTCTTTCGGCTGAATTCATCAATCAAAATACGCAGCAGACGCGATTTGGCGATTTTGGTTTCTTTTGCCAGGCCATCGAGCTGGGAAATACTGGTTTCGGTTAGGGTAAAAGTCGCGTGACGGTAAATCTTGGCGGACTTTTTATCTAATCCCTTTGGCTCGGGAGTGGGGATGCTAAGAATACTCGCCTTACCAAGAGCATAGTTATTGGCATCTTCAATAAAATCATCAACAGAAACCGACTTGATGACTTGTTTGGGTTTCTTACGTTTAAGATCAGTTAAGCTCATAACTATTTTCTGGAGGTAAGGTGAACAGCTCATCCACAATTGCGCGGATTTCGTCGGCCGCTTTTCCATCGGGCTCAATTTCCATCACGGACGATCCTTTTTCCTCACTGTCATCGTAAATATTGCGGCAGAACGTGACTGAGTTGAGCACGCGTAGGCCAAAGGATTGGACAACTTCTTTCGCCTCAAGGATGCGTTTGACCTGTGTGGGCAGTGCGGGACATTGAGTGAGAACTATGGTGGCCACCATTTTGGGGTTAACCATCTTACAGGTGCTGAGCATGTCTTCCATATGGGGCAAGGTTTTTAGATCGCGACGCTTGGGTCTTAAGGGGATCACCACGTAAGTGGCCACCGACATCGCGGCGCGCATCGCAAGGTTATCTTGGCCACCACAGTCGACAATAACATAGTCGAAACGCTCATTGAGACTGAGCAAATCGTTACGAATTTTGCCATAGAGTTGAATACAGTTAATAGCAGGGAGGCTAGGGTCGTTGTTTCGGGCTTGGATCCAATCGGATGTGGTACGTTGTGGGTCACAGTCGACCATCAGCACATTGGCGTCAAATTTCTGTTTTATATAAACCGCCAGATTTTGCGCGAGGCAACTCTTGCCACTGCCACCTTTTTCACCACCCACCAGCAATATCATAGCTATGTCCCCTGTACGAATAGTTCAACTAATTCAGTGTAGAACAGCTCAATCGACCCTGCGTAGCTGGATTGAAATTAAAGCAATTGCATGGCGACATGATAACTTTGATCATGACGTTTAGAGCAGCGGCAGACCTGACCTTTAACACTATTCTCGTGATCTGTGTCTGGATTAAAGGTCACGCTAACTAAATCACCCAATGTGAAGGGTTTTTTGTAATCAAACAGTATGCCTCTACGGGCTAAATCGATGCACACACCTTGGTCGGTATGCTCTATACCGTTATTGTCAGTCCAATGTAAAAGTACACGTTCGGCTTCCATATCCACGCGAAGCGACCCACGTTTTTCATCAAATCCTGTTGGATGGTCACCCATAACTCAATTGCCCCGTAAATAATTGATCTCAGTAAAACTAGCATAATTGCTTTTTGGCAGAATACCAATGTGAAAGCGAGGTCTTTGACGGGGATTTTACTGGCAGGAACAACGCGCCATTGCGTTTGGCTGGCAATGGCGCGTGGGAGAGTTAATTATCGTATTCTTGATTTTTAGGGTAAGGCATTTTTAATTGGCCCCAACGGATAACGATAACCGTAGCCGCTAAGATCAACGTAGAGAGTGAAATGGCGGCAATTCGCCAGTCATCCATGCTCTTCATATCTAAAATTAAATACCGCGCTAGGGCGACAATCGCAATGTACAGCGGCATACGCACGGGTAATTTGCCTGATTCGGCGTAGTTGGCCACCATGGCGAGCACTTCAAGGTAAATAAACAATAACAGCAGATCGGCAAGTGCTACGGCGCCGACATTAAAAACATGAACAATTTCTTGGCCGATGGCAACAACGGTCGCAATCGCAATGATGATTAATACTAGATGCTCAACGGCTTTTAAGCCCTTGGCACCGTATTGACGATAAAATGGCATAGGTACCCCCTACTGAATATTTTTATAAATAGTAACAGTAAAAATACCTTAGGTAGGGAAAAGAGGCGTGATTCTCTGTGACTCAATTCACAAGATAACAAATGCTGGTTGAGCCACAGAATCAAGCGCCACGATTTTAGACGCCGCGTTAGCCTGGGCGTCCATCGGCCCTTACGCGACAAAGCATGGGCCCATAGCAGTAGCAGAAACAACCAAAGGCTATCATCCACAGTGCAATGGCGGCGAGCATGAGTTCGATAAACCTGGTACTTAACAAGCCCGCGAGGACGCGCAGCACTGTGGCGCAGAGGATCAAGGCAAAAGCCAGTGCCATGGGGCGCGGTGGTGTTAGCGTGCGGCCAGTATGTCCGAGTGAGACCCGTGACATCATGGCGAGGATCATTCCGCCTAATCCCCCAACAGTAATTGCATGCATGCCAACGGAAAGTGGTAATCCCGCTGCAATCAGCCCTAAGCCGATGGGGATGCATAAGTAACTTAAATGCAGCGACCATAATAGTGGAACGGGCCAACTCGCGCGCCATCCCCACCGTGACCAGCGAAATAACAGGACTACGCCTGCGACGCCCGCCAGAAGGCGAGTTAATAGGGTTTCAGTGAAAAATAGGCTTAGCACGAGGGCAAAGAGGCTCGCAAAACTGACAAACTCAATGGCTGGGATCGGGGCTTGCTTTTGCCATTGGGTTGCGCGCTCAGTGAAAAATGGGATCACCCGTCCACCGAGCAGCGCCACTATCACGGCGACTAATATCACAGCGCCATAGAGTCCGTTATTCATCCAATTCAATTGATTCGTCATTAAGCCGTAATAACTCACGCCGTTGAAGAGGGTGAGTAAACTCAGAATGGGAATAAACACAAAGTTGCGCCACTGGCGAACCTCTATCACCGAAATGGCTAACAAGACCGCAATTAAGGGTAAAAACAACAGATCGATGGCCATAATGACAACAAATGGAATGTTGAAGGGCAATATGAACAGCAACCGAGGCAGTAGCCAGACTAAAAATAGCCCTGCTAAAGGCAAGCCTTTAACGCCGGGACGCCCCGTCCAGTTTTGAACGGCCGTCAGTAAAAAGCCTGCAACCACTGCGCAGACAAAGCCGAAAATCATCTCATGGCCATGCCACCAGAGTGGATTGAGTGTACTTGGCAGTAACGACTTGCCGGAGAGCAAACCGCCCCAAATCCCCAAACTTAAGAGACTAAACAGGCTGGCAAACAGGAAAAAGGGTCTAAAACCTAAGCGAAATAAGGCCACTTTAGGTTGTAAGTGTGCGGGTTCATCAATATTCAGCATACAGAGCAGTGGTGAAGGTGAACATGGGAATATTTTAAGCTGCAAATAAAATGAATGTATATATCTCCTTTTGAGTAACAGTCAGTTTACTGCGGTGAAAGCTGTTTATTTTGCTGTTAGCTGCAACGGATTGGCTCTTAGATGCGAGACGAGATAGCTGGCTGCTTAACGATTCGAGTTTAGCAAGCGGCAAGTGTGACAAAGTCTGGGAGGGGAATGCGCAGAGGAGTTAACTGATTCAATATTCAGAGCTGGTGAGCCAGAGAAACTCGATAGAACAGATTAAGCTAATGGTATCTAATCCAATCAATAACAAGGCATCTAAGCGCTAGTCAAAGTGCTTAGATGCTATTGGATGCGTTTAGATACAATCCGGGTGAGCTATGGGATGATGCGGCAAAGATTCGCCAAATTATTTTGTCTTACGCTTTTGCCATTTAAACATGATGGAATATTTCCACAGATTACTGATCGTCAGGTATCCCACGGCGGAAAATATTACCCCTAATACTAAGCAACCTAGCAAAAATGCGGGACCAATGGTGGCCAATGAGGATTCAATCCATTGCCAGCTGGCTTCAAAGGCAAACTCCTGCGGCGCATGACCCAGAATTTTTGCGCCCAATAAATAAGCGCCATAAAACATCACCGGCATGGTGAGCGGATTGGTGATCCACACTAATGCGACAGAGACAGGAATATTGACATTAAACAGGATGGCGAAAGCGGCGGCGACGACCATTTGAAACGGCATTGGGATCCAAGCGACAAACAAACCTATGGCAAAGGCCCCCGGGGCTGAGCGGCGATTAAGCGCCCACAGATTGGGGTTATGTAATAAGCGACCGAAAATGCGTAGGTGTTTGTGCTCACGCAGGGTTTCAGGCTTAGGCATATATTTTTTGATTAATTTTTTTGGCATAGGCTGAAATTGCTGTCTTAACTTAATTCACTATGAATGGATTCATTTTTGGCTTTAGTGCCACCTTATTATCAGCGATGTTGTGGCCCTCGCTGCTGCCAATCAATTGTTTACCCTACCTTTGCCTTGGGGCTCTCATCTTATTCAAAAAAGCGCCGAGTTTGTCTGGCATGCTTTTCGCGATGTGTTGGCTCACGGGGTTTTGCTTAGTCTTATCTCGGCAGGATCTTCCTTTATCACAACAGCCAATTCAAGTGAGGGCCGAAATCATATCACTAGTTAGTCAAAACAGCGACTGGGTTAGCTTCGATATTATTGTCGATAAACCAAATTTAATCTTTTGGCCAAGGGCTAAGTTGCGACTCACTTGGCAATCTCCTGAAGCGGTGCAAGTGGGGCAAGTTTGGTCATTTACGCTGATGCCTAAAAGTATCTCAAGCGTGTTAAATCAAGGCGGTTACAACGAACAAAAGCAATTGATTAGTCAGCATATTGTTGGCAAGGGACGAGTCATTCATGCCCAACCGCTCACGACTCATTTTTCATTAAGGAATCACCTGATTAGCCAATTATCCCCTAAGTTGTCGACATTCACGCAGGGAGATATTTTGCTGGCGCTGATTTTGGGCGATAAGCAACTCATACCCGCCAGTAAGTGGCAGGCATTAAGGCAAACGGGAACCGGGCATTTAGTGGCGATATCTGGGCTGCATTTATCTGTGGTCACCGCTTGGGTTTATGTGTGTACGCTGTTTCTATTGAGCCGCTTCGCGGCGCATCCCAGTCGGCGCAATCTAGTGATTGCACTATTGCTCGCTGGAGGCTGTGCCTTATTTTATAGCTATTTAGCGGGATTTGCCGTTTCGACCCAACGCGCGTTAGTGATGATCCTATTGATCATGCTGCTGAGTTTATTAAGACGCTACTCGAGTGCGTGGGATCGTTTACTGTTTGCACTTTTTATTGTGCTTTTGCTCGATCCGCTTGCCTGTTTGAGTGCCGGTTTTTGGCTATCGTTTTGCGCCTTGGCGATTATTTTGTATACCTTGGAAAGCGTGCCGCGTATTCAGCCCGTTGAAGGTAACGCGAGCTTTAGAGCAAAAGCGAGAGGGAGACTTGCGCAGTTTTGGTCAATTCAATGGCGTTTAAGTCTGGTGTTAGGGCTGGTGCAGGCGGTGTTTTTCGGCGGCCTTAGTGTACACAGTCTGTGGATGAATATGCTGGTGGTGCCGTGGTTTAGTTTAATCGTTATCCCCTTGTCTATGCTGGCGTTTATCCTCTGGTGGTTGGGCACACTTTTTGGTCAAGCATGGTTTGGCTTGTTCCATCTGGCTGATTTAACACTGTTACCCTATGGCTGGTTGCTCGAAGTCAGCGGTGATTTACCCGCCCATTGGCATTCGGTTTCTGAGACCTTGCTCGGGGCCAGTCTGTGCGTACTGCTGGCCTTAATACTGTGGCGTTACCTTCCGCATCATCGTCGATATGGACTCTGGCATTTACCCATAGTCTTGCTGTTTATTCCGTTCATATTAGTAATTTTCCCACGGATGACCGAGTCATCTTCACCTCAGTGGACGCTGCATCTTCTCGATGTCGGGCAGGGTTTAGCCGTGGTGATTGAGCAGGATAACCGGGCACTTATCTATGATACGGGCGCCGCCTTTGGTGAGGATTTTAGCTATAGCGAACGGGTGATTATCCCGTTTCTTAACAGCAAAGGCTTAACTCAGGTGGATTACATTGTTGTGAGTCATGGCGATAACGATCATGCTGGTGGTGCCGAGGTGTTGGCCAAAGCCTATCCAAGGGCAAACTGGATAACCGATGTGGCTCATTTAGCTGGCATGCCCTGTTTGCCGCAGCAAATTCAGTGGCAGCAATTAACGTTAAACTTTATTTCCACGCAGACAGCGCTGGGTGGGAATAACGCCTCTTGCGTGCTGCGAATTGAGGATAGCGTGCACAGTGTGTTACTCAGTGGTGATATTGAGAAGGAAACCGAAGCAGTATTGATTGAGCAAGCACTCAAAGGCGCCGAGCTTAAAAGCCAAGTGCTTATTGCGCCGCACCATGGCAGTCGCACCTCATCAACCCCTGCCTTTATCGATGCGGTCGCCCCTGAGTTAGTGTTGTTTCCGGCAGGTCTGAATAATCGTTATGGTTTCCCAAAGCCCGATGTGGTTGCGCGTTATCAGGCGCGGGGGATTGCTTATTTAACGACAGGGCGAGAAGGGCAGATCAGCGTTTCTTTTGGTGCTGAACGATTGGAGGTGAAGACCTATCGGCGTGATTTTGCGCCATTTTGGTATAACCGCTTGTTTAGATTTGGTGACTTGATTAATCCAGAGTAGAATGGCCACTTTGCCATAATTTAGTGTTTTCAATGACAGCATCTCCTAAAGACGAAATGTGGACAGTTTTCAAGCGACTACTGAGCTACCTCAAACCGATGAAGGGCATGTTTTTGCTTTCAGTTGCCGGCCTGATTGTATATGGGCTTGTCGACGCGGCCTTTATTTCTTTTATCGGCCCTTTTATCGATAAAGGCTTTTCCAGTGCACCGGCGATCAGTAACGGTATCGCACTCCCCACTAGCCAAGGCTTCCATGCCGATAACCAAGTGTTATTAATGGCACCGATAGTGGTTATTTTGATGTTCTCCCTGCGCGGTTTTGCGAACTTTGTCTCCACCTACGGCATTTCTTACATGAGTGCGCGTTTGATCATGGATATGCGTCAGCAAGTGTTTGAGCACTATTTGAGCCTGCCCGTGAGCTACATGGACAAAGAAAACACCGGGAACTTGATTTCAAAAGTGACCTTCGATACCGAGCAAATTGCCCGTGCATCGGGGAGTGCCTTGATTTCCATCGTGCGTGATGGGGTGACGGTTATCGGTATGCTTGCGCTGATGTTTTATAACTCTTGGAAGCTTTCCCTCTGTATTTTAGTGATTGGCCCGATTATGGGATTGGTGATCACTATTGTCAGTCGCCGCTTCCGTAAGGTATCGAAACAAATCCAAACGGCGATGGGCGATGTCAGTGCCGCGACCGAGCAGATGATCAAGGGCCATAAAAACGTCTTGGCTTTCGGCGGACAAGAAACCGAAACGGCGCGTTTCGCCAAAGTGAATGACAGAAACCGTCATCAAAACATGAAACTCGCCGTGGCGCAGGCCATTAGCCAGCCGCTGATCATGGTAATTGGCTCCTTTGCCTTGGCCTTTGTGTTGTATGCAGCGAGCCTAGATAGCATGAAAGCCGATCTGACCGCAGGTACCTTCGCGACCATCCTCGGCGCTATGATGGCCATGTTGCAACCGATCAAAAACCTCACGCGTGTGAATGCCGAATTTCAGCGCGGTATCGCGGCCTGTACCACGGTCTTTGAACTGTTAGACACTTTGCCTGAATCCGATACCGGTACTTATACCGTCAAGCGTGCTAAGGGCAACTTACGTTTTGATAATGTGTCCTTCAGTTATGATGGGCAGGAGCGCCGTGCCTTAGATAAAATCGACTTCGAGGTCACCCAAGGGCAAACCTTGGCCTTAGTCGGACGTTCTGGCTCGGGTAAATCCACTATCGCCAGTCTGGTAACGCGTTTTTATACTGGCTTGGAATCTGGTGACATTCTGCTCGATGATGTGAGCATCTATGATTACTCATTGAAATCATTGCGTAATCAAGTGGCGCTTGTGTCGCAGCAAGTGACCCTGTTTAACGATACCATTGCCAACAACATCGCCTATGCCTACCCCGGTGAAGCGACCCGCGAGCAGATTATCCAAGCGGCGACCTTGGCCCATGCGATGGAATTTATCGAACAACTGCCCGAAGGTTTAGACACCCAAGTGGGTGAAAACGGCGTGTTATTATCGGGCGGCCAGAGACAACGTATCGCGATTGCCCGCGCTATGCTGCGTGATGCGCCAGTGCTGATCCTCGATGAAGCCACCTCGGCACTCGATACCGAATCTGAAAAGGCGATTCAGCAGGGGCTGGATAATCTTCGTCAAAATCGCACCTCGGTTGTGATTGCCCACCGTTTATCGACCATTGAAAGTGCCGATCAAATTTTAGTGGTCGATCAAGGCCGTATCGTCGAGCGTGGTACCCATAAATCCCTGCTGGAACTTGGCGGCATGTATGCCAAGTTATACCAAATGCAGTTTGGTAGCTAAATGCAGGCACTGGTGAATAAAATTTGGTATGAGGGCCACCCATTGCGGTGGCTCTTGCTGCCGTTTTCTGTGCTATTCGCTTTAATCACCGCGATTCGTCGCAGCTTGTTTCGCTTGGGGCTCAAATCCCAAACCCCATTACCCGTGCCCGTTATTGTGGTGGGAAACATTACCGTTGGTGGCAGCGGTAAAACCCCCACAGTCATTTATTTGATTGAACTGCTACGGCAACAGGGGTTTAACCCTGGCGTTATCAGCCGTGGTTATGGTGCGGATATCCAAGGGGTAAAAGTTGTTACCGCTGCGGATAGTGCGGCGGCTGTAGGCGATGAGCCCGCCATGATAGTGGCACGCACTGGCGTGCCTATGGTGGTGGGAGCCAAACGTGTCGATACCGCCAAGGCGTTGCTGGCACAGTTTGCCGTGGATGTGATTATCTGTGACGATGGCTTGCAACATTACGCCCTTGGCCGTGACATTGAGCTGGTGGTGATTGATGGAAAACGCGGTTTAGGGAATCGTCATTTGCTTCCAGCAGGGCCACTACGTGAAGGGGCTTGGCGCCTAAATCAAGTGGATTTTGTGGTGGTCAATGGTGGACCCGCGCAGGCGAATCAATATGAGATGCAACTGAGTCCGAGTGCGGTGTTGCCGGTAAATCCCAAGGCTGAGGCCGTGTTTGACCCGACGCAACCCGTGGTGGCGATGGCGGGCATTGGTCATCCGGCGCGTTTTTTTGAGACGTTAACGCAGCAAGGTATTCAACTCGCGTTATCCCATGGTTTTGATGACCACCAAGCCTACGATAAACACGTGTTATGCGAGCTTGCGGCATCTCGCCCGCTGATGATGACAGAAAAAGATGCGGTTAAATGTCGCGATTTTGCACAAGAAAACTGGTGGTATTTGGCTGTGGATGCCAAGCTATCGCCACAATTTGATCAACAGCTGCTGAGCCGTGTGCGCTCTGTGGCTGAAGCTAAACAAGGAAAATCCCATGGCGTTTGATAAAAAACTGTTAGACATAGTCGCTTGCCCAGTGTGTAAGGGAAAATTGGAATACGATAAAACAACGCAGCAACTGATTTGTAAGGCAGACAAATTAGCCTATCCAATCACGGATGGGATCCCTGTGTTACTCGAAAACCGTGCCGTTCCTTTAAACGAAGCAGTTTGATCTGCTGGGCCATTGTGAATCATCGGTAGGCCATTTGGGGCTTAAGATGCATTCAGTCTATAAATGACAAGCTTAAGAGGGCGATAATCTCGCCCTCTTAATGTTTTAAAAACGCACGAATTTTTGTTTGTCTTCCTCGGTGGCGCCTTCTTTACATTCTCCGCGAATTTCGCCACGTCCTGATTCAATATTTCGACTCAACTCGAAATAACCCTCGCGGCAATATCCTGTCATTTCTAAGGTTTTATCTAATCCCAGCTCAACTTGTTTGCCCCAAATCTCGAGTGAGTCGGCCTGCTCTTTGCGGCTACGGCGTTGCTCTCTAGGATCTTGGGCGACTTGGCGCATGCGTTCTTCGTGGGGGAAGGGACGCTCGGCATTATCCTTTTTCGATTTGTCTTCGGCTAAACCAGCTTGATAGGTAAAGAGTTTCAGGCCATCGGCGCGGATATCTGTGGTGAGCTTATCTTTAAACTTACCCGCAAATTCAGCGGGATCTATCGGGGCGCTGCTACAGGCGAGTAGGGTAAAGCAGCTCAGCAGTGTCAGACTTAACGATCTTAATGGCATATGAGGGATTACTCTTAGGTGATTCACTTATCGAAGAATACCTTAATATGCCGCGAAATATCATGCAATTATGGGTTTTATTCGCGATATACTCACTCTCGTATATCGCTTATCTTTACCGCTTTAGCACGCCGAATGGCGCTGTACCGAGGGAGCCTTACTCATGTTGGACTTTTGGGCGAATCGTTTTGCACAAATCGAATGGGATATCAACCCATTGCAGTGCCTGAGTCTGTTGCTGCTGGGACTGTGGATTTATGCCATCTGGCCCAAGGAAGAGTTACAACAGGTACTGAAGGACAAAGGCCTACAATGGCGACTGTTACTGACCTTGATTGCGGTGAACACCCTGTGGCTGCTCAATGCCAGTATTCAAGTGGGATTGCATTTACACTTTTTAGGCATAGTCACTTGCCTACTGATGTTTGGTTGGCGTTTAGCCACGGTTGCCTTGCTGCTACCGAGCGCTTTTTTCAGTGTCTTTGTGTTAAAGCAGCCCGCCGAGTTTGGTGCCTTTAGCCTGTTTGCGATTGCGATTCCGCTGTTCTGTGCTTTTATTCTCTACAGCCGTAGTTATCATTTGTTCCCTAAGCATATTTTTGTGTTTATTTTTGTTGGCGCTTTTATTAACGCTGGTTTGTCGACGGTTTTTCATCAATTTAGTTGGGCATTCTGGCTATGGTGGTCAATGGATTATGATTGGGGCGTGTTGATTGATAACTATCTGATGTTAATCCCGCTATTAGCGTTCCCCGAAGCGCTGCTCAATGGCATGGCGGTGACGCTTTTGGTGGTGTACCAACCCCAGTGGTTGTTTGACTATTCCGATCGCGAATATCTTTGGCGTAAATAAACGTGGTGCCTGCAAAGCAAGAGGCAAATAAAAAGCGCGCCATAGGGCGCGCATTTCACTTAGGCAAAGCGTTGATCTAAGTAGTTAATAATTTCTTTCGATTCATACAGCCATTGTACTTGGCCATTTTCTTCGATGCGTAAACAAGGAACCTGTTGTTTACCGCCCTTTGCGATGAGCTCATCTTTGTGCGGTGATTGTTTTGCATCAACCGTTTGAATATTCAGTCCTTGACGACGCATGGCGCGGCGCACTTTAACGCAGAATGGGCAGGCATTGTACTGATATAAGGCCAGTGCTTGGGTCTGGGCGTCAATCTGTTGTTGCTCTGCCTGTGGGCGCTTGCGCTTCTTTGGAGTGAACACAAAGTTCAGTAACAAAATGATCCGACCTAAAATCCAGCGAATAATAAACATAATTACCTCGAATAAAGTGTGTTAGCGCGCCGCAGTATGGGTAGTGCAAAAGGGCATTTCGTTGTCGAAAAGACTTGGCGAAATGTGATTCCGCTCGCATAAAGCCGCAGAGTGTAACCTAAGGGATGCGTGAGGCCAAGCAATTGAGAGTGAGGCTGTTTGTCGACTTGCGGTATAAAAACGCCCAGTGGACACTGGGCGTTTTATTATCCATGTTTTGATGTTGGTGAGTATTAGTTCGCGTCGATGCTCATATTCACCTGCGCCGCATCTTGGTTCAGGGTCACGCGGCTCTCGAGTAGGAAAATCCGCTCCGGCGCGATCCCTTTACTGTCGACAAGATAGGCCTTCACCGACTTCGCCCTCTCTTGGGCTAAATCACCAAGCATACCTTGGCTGACGTTTTGCGCTTTTACCGTGAGGTTATACAGGGCGATGTGCCAACGGGTGGTGAGCTCCTCTTTGCTGAGTGGTGCATCTTTGGTTTCGGCAATAATAGTGTCTTTCACATCATCCGGATTGGTTTTGACTTCCTGCTCGTACAGTTTGACCAGTGCATCGGCCAGTGGACCTTCGGTTGGGAATTGGCTCGGACTGAGATCCGCGGGTAATTCCGTCAGTGGCAGATTGGCTAGTGTGGCCAGCTTACGCTTCATCATACGCTCGGCAATCGCTTGGCTATCCTTGACGGCATCCACGCTACCCTCGAGGCTCAACTTGAGCATTGGGCGATCGTCTAAGCCTTTAGCGAGTTTATCTAAGCTTTCCAGCTCATGTGGACTGAGTACAAATTGCCCTGGATTGAAGGGGATTTTATCCAAGGTTTCATCGGAGCCCACCAGACCCGCAAGGAAAGAGAAGGGCGCTGTCACGGCTTTAGTGATCACATTGGTGATGGCCGTCATGATAATACCGCCGACACTAAAGCTGGGTGAGTCTAAGTCGCCGGAGACTTCCATACCAAGGTCAATCACGCCGTGGCGGTCCTGCAATAGTGCAATCGCTAATGTCACAGGTAAACTGGTGGCTAAGTCACTGTTACTGCGTTTACCCAGTTTGAGCTGATCAATCACTAAGTGGTTGCTGCCCTTGAGTTGGTTTTGCTCCAGTTTGTAGTTGAGCGCTAAGGATAATTGTCCTTTATCGATGTAATAACCTGCATAGGTGCCTGAATAAGGATTCACAGAGGTTAGCTCGACACTCTTAAACACTAGGTCTAAGTCAAGATAAGGCTTATCCAGCAGTGGGTTAATATCCCCTTTTAGGGTCACTGGCGCATAACGGTCAATTTTACCCTTAATATCGACCGATGCCTTAGTGCCGGGTTTGGAGGATAAGTGACTGATATTGCCTTCAAGCTGCTCAATGCCTGAGGCAAAGTTAGGTGTGAGGGAGTTATCGGCGAAAAACGCCGAGCCTTGGTTAAAGCTGATTTTCTGAATATCTAAGCTTAACTCGGGCTGCTTAGCCGTTGCATCGGGGCTGCTCTGCGGCTTAGCCACTGTCTTTGCCGTTGAAGCAGTAATCTTAGGTGCGTCGGTCGTAGGCGTTTCCACAATCAGATTACTGATATTGGTCGTGCGATCCTTAGCGATAACCACTTTAGCGTAGGGCTGGTCAAAGCTTAAATGGTCGATATTAATTTTATTCAGCTGTTGGTCAAAATCGAGCTGATTAATATGCATTTTTTGCCATTTAACCAAGGGCGCTTTACGAATGTTGTCGAGGATACTCAGCTCATCCAGTTCAACACTGCCTTGATAAATCGCTTTGCCTTTACCATCGGCGTTTAGCTTGCCCTCACTGCTGAATAGGCCGCTGCTGAGCTGCATATTCACATAGGGTGCAAGGTAGGGTTGGAATTGGGCTAAGGCGAGCTGCTCGACTTTCAGGTTTGCACTAATGGCTTCGCCTGGCACATCGACCTGCCCTTGGGAGAGGAAGCGCCCTTTGTCATTCAGACCAAAGGAAAGTTCGTAGTCGATGGGTGCCTTTAAATCACTCACAATGGCTTGTGTTGCAAAATTAAGGGGATACACACGCCATTGCTGTGGGGTTTGGGTGAGTTTATGCTCCTCAAGTTGAATATCGTAGTTTTCGATACTCAGCCCGCCCAGTGTCACTAACCAGGCATCTTGCTGTTCAGTGGCGCTTTTTTCCGAGGCCGTTTGGGAAGACGTTGCGGCTGACGTGTTCGTCTTAGTTGGCGCTTCTGCTGTTTGCGCTTCTGCAGGCGAGTTCGGCGCAGCCGCTTCGGTGCTGGCAGCCATAGATTTTGGCATTAACAGCTGCGCTAAATCGATGCCTTGTTCATCCAACTTGGCCTTAAGGCTTAAACCTTCACTGTGGATTTGCTTAATGTTGATGCGTTGCTTGGCGAGGTTGAGATTAATTCCATCAATCGCCAGCAAGGGTAAGGCGATAACGGACTGGTCGCCATTGAGTAAATCAACTTTCTCTACAATCACTTGGCCGCGATCGGCCGTGAGTTGTAGGTTACCATCCGCTGGCAACTCAACTTGGTAATGACTGTTGATACTGAGTTCACCCGCCGCCAGTTTTACCTTGAATTGGTCAGCTATAAATGGCCAGAAGGGGGCGAGTTGCAGTTTTGCGAGCTGTACATTCCCGACAAGTTTAAAAGGGAAAAGCTGGAATTGTCCGGCAAGGCTGACTTCACCCGCATGGGCATCCTGTAGCTGGGCGACAAATTGGTTGTGCAGGATGCTCGGAGGATTCGATGCCGTGCTGGCCTGAGCCGTAGACGCAGCCGTTGCAGGCTTATCCTGATATTGAGTCGCTTGAGCAGTTGCAGGGCTAGCGGGATTGGCCGTCATCAAATACTCAGTATCTAACTGACTGAGTTTGAAATTGATATTGGGATAATCAACCAAAGCATGGGTGATGTTATCCTCAAATTTGACCTTACCCGCCGTTAAGCTGAATTCACCTAATATCACTCGCGGTGGTCGGGTATTTTCTGTGGTGGTTTCAGGCTCACTCGGGGTTTTCGCCTGATTAAGCCGAGTCAGGATGTCGTCAAAATTGAACTGAGTTGTCCCTTTTGATTGAAAACGGCTGACATTGGCGAAGGGCCCTTGCAGCTGGATATGGTCAATCACCAGGGCTTGATTAAACACGGATTGCCAGAAGTTCACTTCAAATTGAAGCTGAGATAATCCCGCAAAGGTTTGATTGTCACTCTCTTTAACTTCGAACTGTTCGATATTGACTCTATAGGTAAAAGGATTAATTCGCAGATCCTGTAATGTCACAGGGCGGCCCAATACTTCGGTAAGTTTCTCTGGGGCGAAAGACACTACGGCCTTGGGAAGTACCAGTCCAAGGATAATCAGGTAACTTAAGTAGGTTATCGCTAAATAGGCGAGAATTCGTTGGTATCGTGGGCGGCTAAAGAACGCGAGTTTTAACCGTGATAGCTGAGTCAACATAGTGAGATTAAGGCTCCAATACGCACGCTGGCGCGAAATCTATCAATTAATGCGGCTATTCTAGCGAATAATGCTTAAGTGTGCATGATTTGTTTTGATTTTTCCCAATAAAATCTGAGCATTACCTTGCGATAACCCATTTAGGTGATAAGCGATGTTAAGTGATAACCCTAGATTCACAGGGGCAACATTTTTGTGCCGCTCAAGTTTGGCTGACAAGTCTCGCCCTATATTAATAATCAGAAGATGTTCGAGCTCAATACTCTGTTATACCGAGAGATAACTTATCGCCGCGATAATGGCACCCTGTGGGTCTTTTATCCAACAAAAACGACCTACTTTGGGAATATCCTCTGGGCCAAAGAGAATGTCACCGCCAAGTTTTTTGGCATTAATTGCCACTATATCGACATCGGCGACTGTGACATAACCCGTCCAATGGCAAGGCAGTGCGGGGATTAGATTATCTGTGATCCCTCCGATGCCGACACCTTGATTTTCAATAAGATGATACTGACCATGGGGCATTTTGACCGTTCTAAACTGCCAACCAAACACTTCGCCATAAAAGCGCATGGCTTCTTCGGAATCGTGGGTACTGAGTTCATGCCAACCTAAGGCACCAGCGGTGTTAAATGCAGAGTCCATAAGCGCATCCCTTATGTTTTGAGTTATTGAGCAAACGGGTGAAGTGATAGCCACCTTGAGTGTAGACGATGCTTTTCAATAATTCCTAAGCGCCTCGAGAAATGTGCAATTATTTTTGTCTAATAATCATTAAACTAAGTTAATGTTAATTAATGAAATAACCTCATTCGCTTCGCTCATCGTTGTCTAAGTAACGCCGGTTCGATACCGCTTGAGTTAGCTGGGTTTTCGCGATGTTTTATTGGTCTTTGGTTACGCTTCGCAACTCTTTCAGCATTAGACCTGCATCCCCTTCGCTTGCTAAACTAGCGCCATTTGCAATCGCATCGATAGCTTAAGAGGGGAGTAAGATTGAATAAGAGTTTAGTGACAAATGTGTTAGCGGCCATTTGTGTGATTTTGGGATATGTACTGAGCTTACCCATTCTGTTTAATGTGGGTTTGTTTGCCCTATCCGGTGCCATTACTAACTGGCTTGCGGTGTATATGCTGTTTGAGAAGGTCCCAGGTTTATATGGTTCGGGCGTGGTGCCATCGCGTTTTGAAGAATTCAAAGCGGGGATTGCACATCTTATGATGAAGCAGTTCTTTACCACAGAGAATATCGACCGTTTTCTGTCGGAAAAAGAGGGTATTAGCCAAATCGATTTGGCGCCAGTGATTGATAAAGTCGACTTAGCACCATCCTTCGATGCCTTAGTTAACACTGTGGCACAATCTTCCTTCGGCGGCATGTTATCCATGTTTGGCGGCACTGAGTCGTTAATGCCGTTAAAGGAACCCTTTATCGAGAAGATGAAAGCCTCCTTGGTGGAAATGTCCGAGAGTGAACAGTTTCGCAACTTATTGAAACAAGAGATTGAACAGCCGAGTGTGATGGCCGATCTGCAAACGAAGATCGCCAATATCGTTGAACAACGCCTGAATGAATTAACGCCGCAAATGGTTAAACAAATCGTGCAGGAGATGATCCAAACACATTTAGGTTGGTTGGTCGTGTGGGGCGGGGTATTTGGTGGCGCCATCGGACTTGTCGCCGCCTTAGTACAAGGTTAATCTGGCAATAGCCAGCATACTAAAGGGAGCATTGGCTCCCTTTTTTATTTTGATTAATCATGAGCAGGGAACGTTATGGATCACCACAGTATTAATTATTTAGAAATCCCCACCACAGATATTGGCCGCTCCAAGGTCTTTTTTAATACGGTATTTGGCTGGCGCTTTGAAGATTACGGCCCGCAGTACAGCTGTTTTATTGATGCGGGGATCACGGGAGGGTTTTATCAAGCAGAGGTGAGTTTTAACCTCGAAAAAGGTTGCCCGCTCATCGTGTTGTACAGCAAGGACTTAGAACAAACTCAAGCGGCGGTGAAGGCGACGGGTGGTGTAATCAGCACGGCGATTTTCAGCTTTCCCGGTGGACGGCGTTTCCACTTTATCGAGCCTGCGGGCAACGAATATGCGGTCTGGTCAGAGTAATCACCTCGAACATCCCTGCGTGCGAAATTGCTGCCTCGATCAGCAAGATATCTGCATGGGCTGCTTTAGGCATTTGGATGAGATCTTAGCGTGGCGCACCATGACACAGGCGCAGCGCGATGATTGTTACTTGAGAATGGCTGAGCGAAAGGCGTTGTTCGAGGCTAAACGAAGCGCTAATCCTTAAGTGTTAATCTTTAAGCTGTAGGCGGTAAATTAAGAGTATCTTATTGTAACAGCTAGAAAAACGGCGCTTAGCAAATACACGTGTATAAAGCTAAAGCGCCGCTAGACTCGCGTTACACAGGGTCGACCACAATGTGCTCAAGTTCGATGGCCGCAACGGCATGTAAAGCATCCATGGTTGCGCCCACTAAACTGATTTTCCCCTGTGATGATTCGACCAACACCGCACGGCGGATCTCGCCAAAATCACGGTTATGTCGAGTCAGATTCGATAAGGCCATCTGCATTGGCAGCATGGAAGGGTTAAACGCCGCGTTTTCAGCGTAGCGACCACAATAGGTTGCACCATCTGCCGTTTCTAATACGACGGCCGCGTAACTTTGAGTATAAGGTGCATAGCTTAAACCCGCATGATCTAACGCCTCAATCACCATAGGATCGCTGCTATCGAGGGCAAATTCGGTTTCATGCTTGACCAGCAAGGGCGACTGTACATTTAAGTCCTTTGGCCCAAATGCATAGGGTAAGTAATAGGACAGTAAATGGCTGTCTTGCGATGGCAGGTGGATCTTAATTTGGCCACCCTCGACGAGTTCGTTCATAAACTGACGGCAATGACCACAGGGGCTGGCATTGACTATCATGTCGACAATTTGGCTCTCGCCACTTAACCATGCGTGGCTGATGGCACTTTGCTCCGCATGCACTGAGTGAAACAGGGCCTCGCCGGGCAGTTCTAAATTGGCGCCCATATAGATATCGCCACTTTTCCCTTTGGCAATCGCTCCGACATAAAACTCACTGATCGGCGGTTTTGCTAAGGCGGCGGCAATAGGCAGCAGTGCCAGTAACACTTCGGCTTCGGTCATTTTGCTGCTTTGGACTAACTCTGCCAGTTGCTGTGCATCAATATGTCCCGCAAAGTTTTGATGTAATAGTGGAATTAATGCGTCAGCCAATGGTGTTGGCAGCTGGGTTATGCTTCTGATAAATCTATCTTGCATTTCCCGACTCCTTGTTTGTTAAGTTCATGGAAGAACATTCTAGTAATTTTGTTACGGTATAAATGCGAGTTAGTTCGCGTTTACACCTCAATTTAACGCCAGATAGGTTACATCTGAAAGTCGTTATCACTGTCTGGCGTTAAATAACGGTCTTATTTAGCTATCTGCTTATCGGTTGTTTTAGCGTTCGCGTCGCTTTAGAGCCCGCGTAAATAGTGACACAGGGCCGCGAGTAACTTCTGTTTGTGTTCATCACCCTCGGTATCTTGCAGCAGATTTTCAAGCTTCAGTAAATAATCCTGATCACTCAAACGTTGCTGGCAGAAGGTGCGCCAACGCTGGGCTTCTTGATCATTTAGCAGCTCTGGGTAGTTACGTGCCCGATAGCGAAACAGCATCTCGGGGATACGTCCATCGTCAAACTGCAGATCCAGCGCCGCTAGATTTTGTGGCAAGGTATGGCGAATGATCTCCATCTTGGCTTTATCGGCGGGGCTGAAAAAACCACCGGAATACAGCATCAAATCGGGATCTGTGGTTGTCACTTCGCCTTCATGCTCAAAGAGTTGCGCGAGTTTTTCCCGCAATTCTGGGTGAGCCTTTAAGCGTTTGTATTGCTCTCTGGCAAAGGCTTTATCGATATTGAGTCTTTCAGCTTGGGCATCATCCAAAATCTTGGCCGAGGTAATAAAAGGACATTTGTTAAGGTGAACTTGTTTGACTGGGATAGGTAACTCATCCGCGGCAAGTTCTGCTCTTGGTGTATACATGCGAGTTTTTATTTGCTCAACATCCAGCTCAAACAGCGGGCTTAAATCCATCGCTAAGTTAACGCAAATGATGGCGTTTTTGTTGCTTGGATGGTGGGCTACTGGGGCTATCAGCGTCGTACAACCCTGCAGCGCACTGATTTTGGAACTCACATGGGCAAGCGGTTGCATATTCAATACATCGATTTGTGCACTCACGGCCTGTTTACGGCGCAGCTCAAAATAGTATTGATATAACTTGGGTTGCTTTTCTTTAATCAGCTTGGCCATGGCGATGGTGGCGTACACATCGGACATGGCATCGTGAGCTTTTTCATGGCTTAAACCATTGGCTTGCGTCAGGTGCTCTAACTTAAAACTGGGCGAGCCATCTTCTTTTAAAGGCCAATGGATCCCGTCTGGTCTAAACGCATAGCAAGCTCTGACTAAATCGATGATATCCCAACGTGTATTGCCATTTTGCCATTCGCGGGCATAGGGATCGATAAAGTTACGGTAGAATCCGTAACGGGTGACTTCATCGTCAAAGCGTAAGGAGTTATAGCCTGCGACACAGGTATTCGGTTGGCTGAAGAGGGTATGAATACGCCCCATAAATTCGGTTTCAGGCAACCCCTTTAAGTTGGCTAATTGTGGTGTGATCCCTGTGATTAAAATGGCTTCGGGCGAGGGGAGATAATCCGTTGATTGTTTACAGTAAAAAGTCTCGGGTTCACTGATGATATTGAGATCTAAGTCTGTGCGGATCCCGGCAAATTGGGCCGGTCTATCCTTGGCGGGATTGGCTCCGAAGGTTTCATAATCGTGCCAAAAAATACTTGGCTGAGATGCTGTATACATAATTTCAATCAAATGACGGTTTTGTCGAATGATAGCATCTTAACACTTAAACTCACCGCAATATTCATTAGCAAAAACCGAGATTGAGAAATTATATTGAAAAGATAAGCGCTTAAGAGGTGATCTTTACCTCGGTTGGCAGTTACAATTCCCCTTCGAACAGGGAAAGAGTCTTATGCATCATCAATATCTTAATGAACCTATGGTACTCGACGTTGGGCAGAGCTCGACGCTGACCTTAACCTTGCCCAGCAATATCAGCGATTTTATTGTGCTTGAGGCGATGGGGGCACCATTGCTTGAGTTGATTGTGGTGTCTGAAACACCGCAGCCGCAGATTGCTGTCCGTTTTCAACCCATCTTAGGACTTAAACTCAATGCCGCGATAGCGGAAGCGACAAGTTTTGCCGTATCGACGTCAAGATCTTTGGGGCAAGGAGTTCGGCTTTACCATCGTCTAGGCACAGCACCCAAATTTTGCGCGCAGGAACTGCGGGCAGGCATTGCAATTAAGGTTGATGCACAGGCTGGGATCAGTGTGTCACTGCAAACAGCATCTAAATTTGAGCTCGTCGCACTCGAGTCAGATGGCCGAGGTTTGCATGAGCCCAAAGTGTTGATGATGGCAAAAGCGATATTAGCGCGGGAATATGACTATAATGCTACCGCTGAATCCTTGGCCGTATGCTTGACTGAAATAGAACAAGTGCGGCTCGAGCTACAAGCGTTTTTGCGCGGAGACTTGGGGCATTGTCATACGGGGTTAGCCGAAGAAGCGGTGCGACTTGACCCCTTGCTGCAACAAAAGCGTCAATGGTTATTTCGCACTTATACTCATATGTTCGAACGACCTAACTTCAGCCGTGCGGCCAATGACGGTTTGAATATCGATAAAGCCTTAAGGAAGCTCGAATGTTTTGAGCTGCTCGCCTCCCCTGAGTTACTGCAAATGGTGGAGCGACTCATGGAAGATGAGGCATAAGCCAGACATTCCAATCATTTATAGAGTTAACCAATGCAATATATATGCCCTTTGTGTGCCTTACCGCTCACCTTGACTGAACGAACTTGGGGATGCCCGCAGGCACATAAGTTCGACATGGCCAAAGAAGGCTATGTGAATCTGCTTCCCGTGCAGAAGAAAAATTCCAAAGATCCCGGTGACAATCAACAGATGATGTTGGCTCGCAGGGAGTTTTTAAATGCGGGTTATTATCAAAGTTTAAGTGACAGAGTGAATGCGTTGGCACTTGAGTATGCCAACGAGGCGCAGCAGATCCTCGATATCGGTTGTGGTGAGGGGTATTACAGCCATCGTTTATACAATGCGCTTGTTGCCGAGCATCCGTGCCAGTTACAGGGTGTAGACATCTCCAAATCGGCGATAAAATATGCGGCTAAACGTTACCCGAACCTTAGCTTTTGTGTGGCGAGCGCCTACGAAATGCCGATCCCATCAAAGAGTATTGATTTAGCGATTCGTATTTATGCGCCATCGAAGCTGGAAGAGTTACAGCGGGTCATGGCGCCAAATGGTATTTTGATCACAGTATCGCCAGGACCTTCACATCATTTTGCGCTAAAACAGCAAATTTATGCCGAACCGAGATTGCATCCAGCGTCGGATGCCAAGATTGAGGGGTTCGAATGTTTACACCAAGAGCGGCTTAGGTCACAACTTGAGCTAAATAACAGCCAAGATATTAGCCATTTTCTGGAAATGACGCCCTACGCTTGGAAGTTTACGGCCGAGCAAAAGCACCTATTTGCCCAGCGCGGATTAAGCTGCGAATTAGACTTTCAGATTGAAGTACATCGCATTTCAGTCTAGAGGTTGATTTTAACCTATTGAAATAAATTATTTAAAATGCTTAACTGTCGATGCTTACGCCGTAAGAACATGCTGTTCTGCGAGCCGGTAGCAAAACCTGAGATTGGCTTGGTTTAAATAAATTTTTCAAAGTGTCGCAGTATGTTGACTTATCTTTAGAATGGTTTATAGTCTTACTAGCTTGAAGGTTGGGCTTATATTTATGTGTTCAATACGACCAGTTCGTCCTGTAAACATAAGTAATACCGGCATTTTCCAGCTCCACCGCCGTTAAGGCTTTAATTTTTTATTTACAGGATTTATATCATGTCTCAAGTTACTGGTGTTGTTAAGTGGTTCAACTCTGACAAAGGTTTCGGCTTCATCGAGCAAGAATCTGGTCCAGACGTATTCGTACACTTCCGTGCGATCAACTCTGACGGTTTCAAAACTCTTGACGAAGGTCAGAAAGTGTCTTTCACTGTGACTCAAGGTCAAAAAGGTCCTCAAGCTGAAAACGTAACCGTAATCGGTTAATTTTCAGTGCTGTTAGCCTAAGCGCTGATAGCAATGGATTTAAGAGCTGTGGTTAATACCATGGCTCTTTTTATTTGTGCCGCGTTTAAGTTTTCTGCGTTATTGCTTTACGTCCCCGCGTGTTGATTCGATAGTTTTCTTGCTCACAGCTCACAGCTCACAGCTCACAGCTCACAGCTCGTTTTCTCTATTGTTATCTCATATTTATCAAACCTAAGTTTGGGTGTGATGTTAAGTCATCAGGTGTTTATACACATCAAGTCTTGTTTTCAATATAAAAATAAACCCACGATCTTTTGTGAAGTTAGCCTTCAGACCGTGGGTTATGCAGCTTCATTAGGTGCTTTTTAAGAATCTAGCTTATCGTCCGCGACTTTATAGTGGGGATCGTCTAGCAAATTCACTTCAACCAGATCGCCCGCTTTGTGAAGTAAGGCCTTGCAGTCGGCACTTAAATGCACCAAATGCAGTTTTTTGCCCAGCGTGACATAACGTTCGGCAAGCGTATCTATGGCTTCTAGCGCCGAGTGATCGGCTACACGTGAATGTTTAAAGTCGATGATAACATCTTGGGGATCCTGCGAGGCATCGAAGAGTTCGAGGAAGCTGGCCACTGAGCCAAAAAAGAGTGGGCCGTTCAGCTCATAGACTTTCCAGCCAAGGCTATTTGAGGTTACTTTTACGCTGATGTGTTTGGCATGTTGCCATGCAAACACAAGCGCTGACACCACGACACCGACAAAGACGGCAAAGGCGAGATCGGTAAAGACGGTCACAGTGGTCACGAGCACAATGACAAAAGCATCATGTTTCGGCACTTTGCCCATAAACTTAAAGCTTGCCCATTCGAATGTGCCTAGCACCACGATAAACATCACGCCAACCAGAGCGGCAAGTGGAATAATTTCGATAAAAGAGGCACCAAAGAGGATAAAGGTCAGTAAACCGATAGCCGCGGTAATACCGGATAATCTGCCGCGTCCACCTGAGTTTATGTTAATCATCGATTGACCAATCATAGCGCAGCCGCCCATGGCCCCAAAAAAGCCGCTGGTGATGTTACCCACGCCTTGGCCTATACATTCTTTATTGCTACGTCCGCGGGTATTGGTCATCTCATCGATAACCGTTAAGGTTAACAGGGATTCGATTAATCCGACGGCGGCTAAAATAAAGGAATAGGGCAGGATAATGTAGAGTGTCTCAAGGTTAAACGGCACCTGTGGGATCGCAAAGCTTGGGAGTGAACCTGCGATGGTCGCATGATCATCGCCACTCATGGTTTTAAGAAAATCCAACACATTTCGGGTGTCTAAGTCAAAACCGACCACAATGGCGGTCACGCTTAAAATCGCAACTAACGATGAGGGGACCGCTGTAGTCAGTTTGGGGAGAAAGTAAATAATTGCCATGGTCAGTGCGACTAACCCTAACATCAGCATCAAAGGCTCTTGCGGTAGCCAGACTAATTTCCCTGCGGCATTTTTGACTTTAAATTGCCCGAGCTGAGCCAAGAAAATCACAATGGCGAGGCCGTTCACAAAACCTATCATCACAGGATAGGGGACAATGCGGATAAACTTACCCAGTTTAAATATCCCTGCGCTGATTTGGATTAATCCAGCCAGTACCACAGCAGCAAATAAGTATTGCACGCCATGTTCAACCACGAGGGACACCATCACAACGGCCATAGCCCCCGTCGCGCCAGAAATCATGCCTGGGCGTCCGCCTATTAATGCGGTAACTAATCCCATAATAAAGGCTGCATAGAGTCCGACCATAGGTTCGACGTTGGCGACGAAGGCGAAGGCTACGGCTTCAGGGATCAGCGCTAGGGCGACCGTCAGTCCCGAGAGAATATCGGCTTTGTGACTAGATGTTTTGTGGCGAAAGAGATCGAACATGAAACCTCTGTTAATTATTTGTGTTGGCAAAATAGCCGCGAATACTAACAAAAAAGCCGATTCAGCTAAACCTTAAATATGGCTTAATTTGCTGAAAATAAAAAAGCCATGCGAGTGCATGGCTTTTTTCACAACAGCTTGAGGATTATGGACGAGCCATATCCGATTCGGCGCTGTTGCTGTGTTTCAGTTTAGGCGCAGCGGCTTCGGCGGAGGCGACATTGTCATACTCGCGGCCTTTCGGCACTTCAACCTGAGCTCTAACTTCTACCGTTGGCTTGGTCATTTCAGATGACACCATTGAACCAAAACGGCTCGCCGCTTTGGGCTTGCTCACCACGGTTTCAGCTGCAGGAGCTGCGACAGCTTGAGCCACAACGGGTTTCGCCTGAGGTTTAACGATAGGTGCAGGTTTTGCCATTGGAGCCGAGGCCACAGACTTCACGGCATCTTTCACTTCGGATTTTTCCACTTCGGGCGCGACAGCTTCAACTGCGACAGTTTCTGTTTTCGCTTGAGCAACTGGAGTTTCAGCTGGGGTCACAATGGCTTCTGTAACCGTTTCTACCGCTTTAGCTGGCTCAACAGCAACGTCTTCAGCCTTAACGCTCGTCTCTGGCTTGTTATTTACCGCAGAGTCAGCAGGCGCTTCTGTTACTGCAACTTCAGCTTTAAGCTCGGCCACTTGCTCGGTAGCTACTGACTCAACAACTTCAGTCTCAACAGCTTTATTGGTTTCAGCAACCACACTGACATCTGCCGTTTCGACTACAGCTGCAGGAGAAGTGACAGTCGGTTCAGCGGCAACTTCAGTTGCTTTTGCTTCTGTGGTCTCAGCTGCTTCTGCAGTTTGAGCGCTTGGAGCAGGGTAGTCTTGAGCATCACCGAGTGCATCGTTTGGTACGAATTGCGCAGGTGCAGAGACGCCTTGCTCATCTTCATCACGGCGACGACGTTGACCGGCCGCTCTTAAATGACGTGGGCTACGGCGACTACGACGTTGTCCATCGCGAGATTCGCGTTTCGCTTTATCATCCGCATCGGCACTGACTTCTGCGTTATCAGCATCGGTCTCGGCTTCGGTTTTCACTTCGGTTACGTCAGCGGGGGCCTCAGTACGGTTTTCAACCACTGGCTTTTCAGCGCTAACTTCAGTGTTTGCTTCCACTTGGCTTGCTGCGTCAGTCGCTTCTGCTGTCTCATTGGCAACAGCGGCATCTTTGCGTGGCTGGCGACGTGAGCGAGGTGCTTTCGTCTCAGCTTGTGGCTCAGTTGCAACGTCAGTATTGGCTGCATTAACGGCGGCCACTTCGGCTAATACCACTTCTTCTTGAATTGGCGCTTCGGTCGTTTCATTGGTGTTATCGATGCGTACTTTACGACGCATGTTACGACGCTGACGACGCTCACGGGCCACTTCTTGCTTTGGTGTGTCGTCTTGAGACTCGGCTACCACTTCTTTTGGTGCTTGATTACGGCTCTTAGGCTCTGGCTTAGTACGCTTTGCATTCTCGTCTTTTTCACGAGCTGGACGCTCTTGAGCCTGAGGTGCATCAGCCGACTTCTTGGCATTGCGAGTGCGTGGCTCGCGGGTGCCTTCTTTCGCTTTGTCAGCATCTTGGTTATTGCGAGTGCGGCGAGTGTCATTACGACGATTACGACGGTTCGCATTGGCCGTTTGGCTGTCAGACTTTTTGGTTTCTGTGGTCTTTTCTGCCGCAGGCTTATCGCTTGAGCTGAAGAAGGCGCCAATGGCACTGAACAGTTTGCTGAAGAAACCTGGCTCAGCTGCTTCCACTTTGTTGGCAACAGGTGCAGCGGCTTGTTCGACTTTCTGCGGCGCGGTGAAGCCTTTTAAGGCTGGTGCTGGCGCAGCAGTGCGCTCCAGTTTACGGGGTTCGTATAACTTGGCTTCAGGTTGTTCGATGCGCTTGTAGCTGGATTCATCGATTTCATCGTCAGTGCGGTGACGAATAACGCGATAATCAGGAGTCATCATGTGCGGATCTGGGATCACATAGACTTCTACATCATGGCGTTGCTCAGTGATACGAATCGCTTTGCGTTTTTCGTTCAGCAGGAAGGCCGCCACATCGACAGGCACGATGGCTTCGATTTGTGAGGTGTTTTCCTTGATGGCTTCTTCTTCCATCAAACGAAGAATCGACAGCGCTAAAGATTCGGTACTACGAATCGTGCCTTGGCCATGACAGCGAGGGCAGATATGTGCAGCCGATTCTTCTAAGGATGGACGCAGACGTTGACGCGACATTTCCATCAGACCGAAGCGAGAAATGCGGCCCAATTGTACGCGGGCACGGTCGTGGTGCACTGCATCACGCAGGCGGTTTTCAACTTCACGTTGATGGCGCACTGGCGTCATATCAATAAAGTCGATCACGACCAGACCACCTAAGTCACGCAGACGTAATTGACGGGCAATCTCATCGGCGGCTTCAAGGTTGGTATTTAATGCGGTTTCTTCAATATCGCCGCCCTTCGTTGCGCGGGCAGAGTTGATATCGATTGAGGTTAATGCCTCAGTTGGGTCGATAACAATCGAACCACCCGATGGCAGGCGCACTTCACGTTGGAACGCCGATTCGATTTGCGACTCGATTTGGAAGTGAGTGAACAATGGCACTTCGGCTTCGTAGAGTTTTACGCGCTCAACGAAATCAGGGCGCACCAGTGCGATATGTTGTTTGGCTTCTTCAAAAATGCGTGGATGGTCGATTAGGATCTCGCCCACATCACGGCGCAGATAATCACGAATTGCACGTACAATCACGTTACTTTCTTGGTGAATTAAGAAAGGAGCGGCTTTGCTTTGTGCGGCTTCGGTAATGGCAGCCCAGTGGTGTTGTAGAACTTTTAAGTCCCACTTCAGTTCAGTCGATTCTTTGCCAACACCCGCGGTACGCACGATAAGTCCCATACCCGCTGGTACTTCTAAATCGGCCATGGCTTCTTTTAATTCGGTGCGCTCATCACCTTCGATACGGCGAGAAATACCGCCAGCACGAGGGTTGTTTGGCATCAGGACTAAGTAAGAACCCGCTAAGCTGATGAAGGTCGTCAGTGCAGCACCTTTGTTGCCGCGCTCTTCTTTGTCAATTTGAACAATAACTTCTTGTCCTTCACTGACCACTTCTTTGATATTTGGGCGGCCTTGGAAAGAATAACCTTTAGGGAAGTATTCTCTGGCGATTTCTTTTAGCGGTAAAAAGCCGTGGCGCTCGGCACCATAGTCAACGAAAGCGGCTTCTAAAGAGGGTTCTACGCGGGTGATTTTACCCTTGTAAATGTTGGATTTTTTTTGCTCGTGACCAGGACTTTCAATATCCAGATCGTACAGTTGTTGCCCGTCAACCAGGGCAACACGCAACTCTTCTGATTGAGTTGCATTGATTAACATACGTTTCATGATGACGTCATTCTTCTTTAAATAGAGGTCATCAAACAATCGCGTTTCGCTGCATTACGGGCCTAGCAGTAGGTCAACGAAGCCTCACGGCTGGTGGCTAGGCAAGGTGCGCATTACTGTTAGACGCAGTCGCTGCGTGTCGCATCCTATTTATGGCTTATTTTTTAATGATTACAAAAACAAGGAATTCGTTGTAAAACATCAACCAACCCCATAAATTCTTTAATTTCGTTCCGGTAATGCCCAAGTCGAATCGGTTTGTCTGACGACAAGTTAAAATATATTTCGAAATCGGTGAGAAAAACTTTAGATAAACCTAGTCAAAGTAAGGTTAGATTCTCGATTTAATCGTAAAAAACGCATTTGTGGTATTTTTACTAAGTATACGATTTGCAAATCAATGAGTTGCTATCAAGAAAATCTTTTTTAATCTATAAAGCTTTTCACTTGGGACTGGGACCTTGTGAACACTTTATTCACGGCTTATCCCTAATCGCTGGTGAAATATAGCAATAATCAAAAAATTCAGCAATGGAAAGGCACAATTCTTCTTAAGTGTTGTACAATGGCCGCCGTTTTAAGCAGATGGCACATCATGAATACAGAATCTCCACAGCTACAGGTGCAGTTGATCACGATTGACGAAGACCACCTCGACCAACGAATCGACAATTTTTTAATCACAGTGCTAAAGGGCGTTCCTAAGAGCATGATTTACCGTATCGTCCGCAAGGGTGAAGTACGGGTGAATAAAAAACGCATTAAGCCTGAGTACAAATTGCAAATAGGTGATGTGGTCCGTGTGCCGCCGGTCAGAATGGCTGAGCAGGATAATCGCACCGCGCCTTCTGCAAACTTGAGCAGAGTCTCGCAGCTTGAAGACCGTATTTTGCATGAAGACAATCATCTGATTGTATTGAATAAACCTGCTGGCATTGCGGTACATGGTGGCAGTGGTGTCGATTATGGTGTGATTGAGGCGCTACGTTCCTTGCGTCCGCAACAGAAGTTTTTAGAGTTGGTTCATCGTCTCGATAAAGACACCTCGGGTGTGTTGTTGGTGGCCAAAAAACGCAGCGCGCTTAAGCATATGCATGACCAACTGCGTTATAAAAAGATGCAAAAGGATTACTTGGCCTTAGTCAAAGGTGAGTGGTCGGCGCAGGATAAAGTGGTTAAACAGCCACTATTAAAATTAACGCTTAAGTCGGGTGAGCGTATCGTTCGAGTCAATGCCGAAGGCAAACCTTCGGAAACGCGCTTTAAAATTGTACAACGTTATCAAGGTTGTACGCTGGTGCAGGCGAGCCCTGTGACTGGACGTACCCACCAGATTCGGGTGCATTGCCAATATATGGGGCATCCTATCGCCTGTGATGAGAAATACAGCGAGCAGGCGTTTGATGATAGTATGCGCGCACTCGGTCTGACTCGACTGTTTTTACATGCGGCAGAGTTAATGTTTATTCATCCTGAAAACGATGAGGTGATGCGAGTCTCTGCGCCGCTCGATGATAATTTGCAGCAACTGCTAGGCAAGTTAAAGCGCGCTTAGTGGCTTAGTGGCTTAGTGTTTGTATCTGCGCCTATTACCAACGGATAACCTGAGAGCATGAAAGTGTCAGTGAGTCATTCAACCCAACGAAAATATGATTTAGTGATTTTTGATTGGGATGGCACGTTAATGGATTCCATCGGCAAGATTATTGTTTGCATTGAGAATATGGCTAGGGCGCTAACGCTACCAGTGCCTGCTGAGGCGGATATTCGCAATGTGATTGGCTTGTCGATGACGCAGGCGTTACAGGTGTTATTTCCAGAAGGTTTGACTTCAGTGCCGACGCGTAACGGATCTGCAAGCAGCGGAGCACAAGCGGGCGTAACTCAAGCACTTGTTGGCACCGATGATTGCTATATAAAGATGCGCGCCGAGTTTAAGACGCAGTATTTGCACCTTGATACCACGCCAACGCCGATTTTTAACCAAGCCCCCCAACTACTCGAATCATTATCAACGGCAGGATATCAACTTGCTGTCGCAACGGGTAAGGCGAGAGCAGGCTTGGTGCGCGTGTGGGAGCAATCCGGTTTAGGTCACTATTTTATTGCTTCTCGCTGCGCCGATGAGGCGCAGAGTAAACCTCACCCAGAAATGATCTTAAGTCTGCTGCAGGAGTTAGGTGTTCCGCCTGAACGCGCCTTGATGGTCGGAGACTCTTTATTGGATTTAACCATGGCGGCGAATGCGGGTATCGACGGTGTGGGTGTCACGTACGGCGCTCATAGTCGCGAAATGCTCCAGCAAGCCAATCCCATCGCCTTAATCGATTCCCCAGAAAAACTCTTGCTGCATTTATAGTGATTGACTCATCAGCGCAGATTTATGACGAATGCTGAGCTGAATCGCTAAAAAACTAAGTGCTTGTTGAGTTATCTAGGCAAGCGATTATGGATAACAGTGCCATCTGGCTTGCCCATCTCGAGCCGCACTTACGTCATGCCACCTTAATAACCACTTCACGCTAGTCGGCTAAGACATCGATTCCATAATTGAGCAGCATTTCAGTTAACAGTATTAAGGGCAGTCCAATCAGGGTGTTAGGATCTCGGCCCTCTAAGCGAGTAAACAAAGCAATCCCTAAACCTTCACTCTTAAAGCTACCCGCACAATAAAAAGGTTGCTCTTTATCGACATAAGCGGCGATTTGCGCGCCCGTCAGCTGACGAAAATGCACGGTGAAAGGTTCGACCTGAGCCGTCACTTCTCCAGTCTTAGCATGGTAGAGCGCAAGACCCGTATAAAAGGTGATAGCTTTGCCCGAGGCTTGGCTGAGCTGCTTAATCGCATTGTCTCGATTTAATGGCTTACCAATAATCTTGCCGTCAATCACGGCGACCTGATCTGAGCCTATAATTAATCCATGTGGGAAATGGCTTGCACCTGCCTTGGCCTTAGCTTTGGCGAGTCGTAAGACTAAGTCTTGGGCGGACTCATTTGCCATGGGGCTTTCATCGATATCAGGATTGCAAGTCTCAAAGGCTAAGCCTAACTTTTGCAATAGTGCTTGTCGGTAAACAGAGGTAGAAGCGAGGATTAACTGGGGCGTCATCGGTAAAAATCCATAAGAAAACCTGACTTATTGTCGCTAATCGTCACGCTTGAATGCAAGCGAGTGGTGGCTGATAGCATGACTTTAGGGCGGTAATCGGGGATTCTTACGATGAGTGCGGCTATTTTAGACGGCTTACGCTTGTGCGCCGCCCCGTGCTTGGGTAAAATTTCGCTTCCGTTAATTTCAATGTTGGGGCTAGAGAATCACTTAAGTCGCAAACTGGGACTTAAGTTAGAAATTTTTCTTTGACTCTAGCGTTTTCAAACTATAATATGCGCGCCTTATGCAAACAGTAAAGATACCGGTTTCAATTGATCCTATTCGCGCCGCCTCGAGCCGTTCTACCTATGAGGGGATAGTGCCAGGGCAGCAATTGAAAAGATTAAATGAGTTATGTGCCGGCGACTGTTCCGATGTGGCAGTGTCGATTGAATGTGGCGTAGATTTGCAGGGGATAGTCTACCTGAAAGGGAAGGCTGTGACGGAGCTCACTCTGGTTTGTCAACGTTGCATGACGCTATTTACCACTGAGGTTACGGTCGAGTTTTGCTTCGGTCCATGCCGGACTAAGGCAGAAATCGATGAGCTCCCGGATGCGTATGACCCAATTGAGTGCAATGAGATTGGCGAAGTACGTCTGCATCAATTGATCGAAGATGAATTGATAGTCGCTATGCCTATCATCCCGATGCATGAAGAAACTGATTGCAACATCGGGTCAATGGACATAGTTGTAGGCGAGATCGAACCCGCTCAAGAGGAGCGTCCAAATCCGTTTGCAGTGTTAGAAAAACTGAAGAGCAAGTAATCTAGGAGACAGGGCCAATGGCTGTACAACAGAATAAAAAATCTCGTTCTAAGCGCGGTATGCGCCGTTCACATGACGCACTGAGCACTGCTCAGCTGTCTGTTGACGCTACCAGCGGTGAAGTCCATATGCGTCACAATGTGACTGCTGATGGTTTCTATCGCGGTAAAAAGGTAATCAACAAGTAATTTGTTGGTTTCCTAATGACGAGTCTGACGCTCGCGTTAGATGCGATGGGTGGTGATCATGGCCCCCATGTCACGGTGCCTGCAGCCTTGCGGGCACTAAAATCTCACTCTTCTCTTAAAATCATTTTAGTCGGCGATAAGACTGAAATTGATGTCTATCTGCGTCAAGCAGAACAACCGTTACTCTCACGTATTGAAGTCATTCACACCGATGAAGTGGTGAGCATGTCCGATAGACCCGTGCACGCTTTGCGTACCCGCAAGAATAGTTCGATGCGCTTGTCGATTGAACTGGTGCGTGACGGACGAGCTGCAGCGTGTGTGAGTGCAGGCAATACTGGTGCCTTGATGGCCATGGCCAAGGTGTTATTGAAGACCTTGCCCGGTGTAGACAGACCCGCGTTGGTCAGTTGTTTACCCTCGGTCACGCAAAAGCCAGTTTATTTATTGGACTTAGGTGCCAATATCTCCTGCGATTCAGAAACGCTTTTCCAATTTGCTGTGATGGGCTCTGTGCTGTGTGAGGCCGTGGATAAAAAATCCCGCCCTAAAGTCGCACTCCTTAATGTGGGCACAGAAGAAATCAAAGGCAACGATCAGGTTCAACAAGCGGCGCAAATACTGCAAAACACCGATCAGATTAATTACACCGGCTTTATCGAAGGTGATGAAATCTACTCGGGCAATGTGGATGTGATCGTTTGTGACGGTTTTGTGGGTAACATCACGCTCAAAACCTCTGAAGGCATTGCCAAGTTATTGGTTCATCAGTTAAAACGTGGCCTAACCCAAGGTTTCTTCGTGCGTTTTTTGGCAAAACTCATCGCCCCACGTATTCAGGCGGTCCTCAGCCAGATGAACCCCGACCACTATAATGGTGCAAGTCTGATAGGATTGCGCGGCATAGTTGTAAAGAGCCATGGAAATGCGGATGAAACTGCCTATTTACAAGCAATTAGTTTGGCAGTGACTGAAGCGCAACGTCGACTCCCCGAAATGATAAAAGATCGTTTGGAGTCGATTCTTTTAGATATAAATAACTGATTCCTCCTTATGCATACAAAAATTCTCGGAACTGGTAGTTATCTGCCAGTGCAGGTGCGTAGCAATCAAGATTTGGAAAAAATGGTGGAAACCAGTGACCAATGGATTGTTGAACGTACAGGTATTTCAGAGCGCCGCATCGCGGCGCAAGACGAAACTGTCTCAACTATGGGCTATCAGGCGGCATTAAAGGCGCTCGAAATGGCCGGCATAGAAGCATCAGAGTTAGATATGATCATTTGTGGCACCACCAGTGCGGCAAATGCGTTCCCTGCGGCGGCCTGCGAAATCCAAGCCATGCTCGGCGTACATACCATTCCAGCCTTTGATATTGCGGCGGCTTGTTCAGGTTTTGTGTATGCTTTATCCGTGGCGGACCAATTCGTTAAAAATGGTACCGCGAAAAAAGTATTAGTGATTGGTGCTGACGTATTATCCCGTCTGTGTGAGCCAGAAGACCGTACTACTATCATTCTGTTTGGGGATGGTGCGGGTGCAGCGGTTATCGGCGCCTCCGATGAGCCAGGGATTATTTCAACCCATATTTATGCCGATGGTCGTCAAGGTGACTTACTCAAGTGCGCCTTTCCTCCTCGTCAGGGGGAGACCTCTGAAGCGGTTGGCTTTATGACCATGAAAGGTAATGACGTCTTTAAAGTGGCGGTGACTCAGTTATCCCATGTCGTTACTGAAACATTGCGCCTGAATAATATCGATAAGTCGGAAATCGATTGGTTGGTTCCCCATCAGGCTAACTTCCGCATTATTAATGCAACAGCGAAAAAGCTAGACATGAGCTTAGATAAAGTGGTGTTAACCCTTGCCAAACACGGTAATACCTCGGCGGCGTCGGTACCGATTGCTTTAGACGAAGCTGTGCGTGATGGCCGGATCCAACGTGGCCAGCTATTGCTGCTTGAAGCCTTCGGTGCCGGTTTTGCGTGGGGCAGTGCGCTCGTCCGTTTTTAACCGTATCTGGATACGACTAAATTCCTAACTATCGTTATCTTGGTTTGCTGTCCAAGATAACGGTTTAGTGTTCAATAAATTAAGTTCGCCATAGGTAATTTGATATGGAAAATGTAGCTTTTGTATTCCCAGGCCAAGGTTCACAGGCTCTAGGCATGTTAGCCGAGCTGGCTGGTGCACAGCCGATTGTGGGACAAACCTTTGCCGAAGCGAGTGAGGTGTTAGGGTATGATCTGTGGGCATTAGTGCAAGACGGCCCCGTTGAAACCTTAAATGAAACCGATAAAACCCAGCCTGCTTTATTAGCGGCAAGTGTGGCCATTTGGCGCGCTTACGTTGCTTCAGGTAAAGCTATGCCTGCGATGTTAGCGGGTCACAGCCTAGGCGAATATTCTGCATTAGTTTGTGCTGGTGTCATCGACTTTAAAGATGCGATCAAACTGGTTGAGCTACGTGGTCAACTGATGCAGCAAGCCGTGCCAGCGGGTACTGGCGCTATGTACGCGATTATCGGTCTTGATAATGACGGTATTGCTAATGCGTGTATTGAAGCTGCCCAAGGCGAAGTGGTGAGCCCAGTTAACTTCAACAGCCCAGGTCAAGTGGTTATCGCCGGTCAAAAAGACGCGGTTGAACGTGCAGCTGCGGCCTGCAAAGCGGCGGGCGCCAAAATGGCGGTTGCCCTGCCTGTCAGCGTGCCATCACACTGCGCATTAATGAAACCTGCTGCTGATAAACTAGCCATTGCTTTAAATGATGTGCAGTTTAATGCGCCAAGCATCACTGTTATCAATAACGTAGATGTGGCATCACCCACTGCGGTTGCCGACATTAAAGATGCGCTAGTTCGTCAACTGTATTGCCCAGTACGCTGGAGCGAAACCGTTGAATTAATGGCCGAAAAAGGTATTACACAGTTAGTTGAGTGTGGTCCTGGTAAAGTATTGACAGGTCTTGCGAAACGCATTAATAAATCTCTTTCTGCCCAAGCAGTTAATGACGTTGCATCCCTTGCCGCGTTAACTGAATAAGGAGTTTGTATGAGTATCAATCTGAGTTTAGCGGGCAAAGTTGCCTTAGTGACAGGCGCGAGCCGTGGTATTGGCCGTGCGATTGCTGAAACCTTAGTCGAAGCCGGTGCGATTGTGGTAGGAACTGCCACAAGTGAGAAGGGCGCCGCAGCAATTCAAGAATATCTGGGTGACAAAGGTTTTGGTTTAGTGCTTAATGTTACCGATAGTCAATCCGTCACCGATTTATTCGATTCGATCAAAGAAAAAGCGGGTGATGTTGATATTCTAGTCAACAACGCGGGTATCACCCGTGATAACTTGCTGATGCGAATGAAAGATGATGAATGGAACGATATCATCGATACCAACCTGACATCATTGTTCAGACTATCAAAACCTGTGATGCGTACCATGATGAAAAAGCGCTTCGGCCGGATCATCAATATCGGTTCAGTGGTAGGCACTATGGGCAATGCAGGTCAAGTTAACTACTCGGCAGCAAAAGCTGGTTTGATCGGATTTACAAAATCTCTTGCAAGAGAGGTTGCATCTCGTCAAATTACAGTTAATGCTATCGCTCCTGGATTTATCCAGACCGATATGACTGATGAGCTGACCGAAGATCAGCAAAAAGCTATCATGTCTCAGGTTCCGATGGAACGATTAGGGCAAGCGCAAGAAATTGCCAATGCCGTACTCTTCTTGGCGTCGGATTCTGCCGCTTATATCACAGGCGAGACTTTGCATGTGAATGGCGGAATGTACATGGTTTAAGGGCGGATGGCAGGGATACTGTCGCAACTGAGTAGTGATCTGTATCAATTGGTCGCTAAATTTCGTGGTTAGACCACGAAAACTAAGCTTGCATTGTCAGCCAAATCTAATAAACTACTCGCAATCTTACGCAAGTGCGTAATTTGAATAGGAAAGAAAACTAATGAGCAACATCGAAGAACGTGTAAAGAAAATCATTGTAGAGCAACTGGGCGTTAAAGAAGAAGACGTTAAACCAGCGGCATCTTTCGTTGACGATCTGGGTGCAGATTCTCTGGACACTGTTGAGTTGGTTATGGCTCTGGAAGAAGAGTTTGATACCGAGATCCCTGATGAAGAAGCTGAAAAGATCACTACTGTTCAAGCAGCGATCGATTACGTTTCTAAGAATCAGTAATTCTGAATTCTAGAGAACAGGCGGCAAATATGCCGCCTGTTTTTGTTTTAGCCCCGCCCAATTCTGCAATAGTGCCATTCAATCGTCTCTGGAACCTGTGTTGCATTTGTCCATGAGATGCTCGCCGCAGATTGGCGAAGACTCTTTATGATAGAAACACCATTGTCTGTCATAACCTTATCTATTTAGCATTAAAAGGTGACTGCCGTGTCTAAACGTCGTGTAGTGGTAACCGGTTTAGGGTTAGTAACTCCCGTGGGTAATACTGTCGATACTACTTGGAAGGCGCTGCTTTCGGGTAAGAGTGGTATTGCACCTATAACCAAATTTGATGCCAGCGAATTCACCACTCGTTTCAGTGGTTCTGTAAAAGATTTTGATGTTGAGCAGTACTTAACCAAAAAAGACGCCCGTAAAATGGACCTCTTTATTCAATATGGTATGGCTGCTGGCATCCAAGCTATCCAAGACTCGGGTCTGGATATGAGCAAAGAAAACCCAGGCCGCGTCGGTACCGCAATTGGTGCGGGCATGGGCGGTATGTGGCTGATTGAACAAAACCACAGCGCGCTATTAAGCGGTGGCCCTCGTAAAATTTCGCCTTTCTTCGTGCCAAGCACCATCATCAACATGATTGCCGGCCATTTATCGATTATGTACGGTATGACTGGTCCTAACTTTGCCGTCACGACTGCTTGTACTACCGGTGTGCACAACATCGGTTTTGCGGCTCGTACCATTGCCTATGGCGATGCCGATGTGATGATCGCAGGCGGCGCCGAAGATGTGACTTGTCCATTAGGTGTAGGTGGTTTTGGCGCGGCCAAAGCTCTGTCAACCCGTAACGATGACCCAACGGCGGCGAGCCGTCCGTGGGACAAAGACCGTGATGGTTTCGTCATCGGTGATGGCGCGGGTGTGATGGTGATGGAAGAATACGAACATGCTAAGGCGCGCGGTGCGACCATTTATGGCGAACTCGTCGGCTTTGGTATGAGCGGTGATGCGTTCCACATGACATCGCCTCCAAGCGATGGTGCGGGCGCTGCGGCGGCTATGGTTAATGCGGTGAATGATGCCAAGCTGCCATTTGAAAAAATTGGTTATATCAATGCGCACGGCACTTCAACACCTGCGGGCGATAAAGCTGAAGCGGCAGCGGTGAAATCAGTATTTGGCGACCACGCTTATAATCTACTGGTTAGCTCGACTAAGTCTATGACGGGTCACTTGCTGGGGGCTGCGGGGGCGGTTGAAGCGATTTTCACTTTGCTTGCGCTGCGTGATCAAGCCGTACCGCCGACCATCAACCTCGATAATCCAGACGAAGGTTGTGATTTAGACTTTGTGGCACATACTGCTCGCGATGTGAAGTTAGATTACGCCCTGTGTAACTCCTTCGGATTTGGTGGCACTAACGGTTCATTGCTGTTTAAGAAAGTCTAAACAGCGATAAGCTCGATAAAAAAATGCGCCTATGGGCGCATTTTTTTATGCTCGAATTGTGCCGGATATCACTTTCTAACATGCTGATATCCTAAGGGTTAACCTTTGTTCATCCTACTTGTTTAATCTTACTTGGCGCCGATAATGACAGGCATACTCCGTCTAAAAGGAAGCTTGTCATGCTAAACCCTCTGGTGATCCCGCTTGTGCCTATCGTTGGGGCGGTAACCGCTAATTTAACCGAATTAATTCGTGGTGAATCTAAAGCTTGGCATCCTAATATGGATATCGGCATGAAGACCTTCACCTTTGCGATTGCGGCATATGTGCTGGTATGGTTCGCCTTATTGGTGACTGCCATCAGCGTCGGTGGTAACAACCATTTATCGTCGGGATTTGAAGTGATTGGGCTGTTTCTATTTGGACTTGGGCTTTATACCTTTGGTAAAGGGACTCGCTTTGTTAGCAGCCAATTACAGCTGTGGTTGTATCGCTTAGCGTTGCCAGGATTATTACTCTCCTGTGGGCTGATAAGCTACTTTGGCTAAATCGGTTATCTTCACCAAGACAATCGTAATTATCTTTACGCTATTGACTATTTCTATCGTAAACTCAACTTATTGCAAAATCATTGAGCCACAGAGGCTGAATAAGTTGAGGTTATATGGCTGGTATCGATAGACAAATTACCCTGAGATTTTTGTCTGAGCCTGCGGATGTGAATTTTGGTGGTAAGGTTCACGGTGGCGCTGTGATGAAATGGATTGACCTTGCGGCCTATGCCTGCGCTGCGGGTTGGAGTGGTAAATATTGCATTACCGCTTATGCGGGGGGGATCCGCTTTGTTCAACCGATCCTCGTGGGCAATATTGTCGAAGTCAGCGCTAAGGTGATTTATACCGGCAAGACTTCGATGCATATCGGTATTGATGTGCGGGCAGGGGATCCTAAGGTCTCTGAGCGCCATCTCACGACTCATTGTATCGTTATAATGGTTGCCGTGGATGAAAACGGACAACCGACACCCGTACCTGAATGGGTGCCGCAGACTGAGCATGATATTCATCTGCGTGATTCTGCGCTGCGCTTAATGGAAATGCGCAAGAAAATTGGCGCCGAAATGGAAGCCCACGTGCAAAAGTGATTTTGGCTCGTGATAAAAATCAAAGGCGCCAGTGTGCGTCTTTGTTGTTTCTGTCGAACACTGCGTTTGCTGCCGAGGGCATTTTTACTCTGACGCTTGCCTAAGCGAGTGCTACACTGCCGCCAGCGTTTTTTGCTACGGATTGACCCTTTAAGTTGAAACACTTGCTCGCATTTTTTTAGTTTAGGTCGGGTCTTTCTCGGAGTAACATAAGCGCGCGTTTTGCGTGTCGTTAGTCCATTGTTGTCAACTCAGTGTTGTCAATTGAGCGATGTTAATGAACGCAGGGCAAATGTGTGGCGTAAAACGTTTCACCTTGTTTATCAATTAAAGGAATTCCTCATGGCAAAAGTCGCATTTATTGGTTTAGGCGTAATGGGTTACCCCATGGCAAGACACTTACTCAACAAGGGCCATGAGGTTACTGTGTATAACCGCACTTTTGCTAAGGCACAAACCTGGGTCGAGAACTACGGTGGTCGTTGCTGCCCAACGCCTAAAGAAGCGGCTATAGGCCAAGATATTGTTTTTACCTGTGTAGGCAACGATAACGACTTGCGTGAAGTGGTACTAGGCAATGATGGCGTGAGCCATGGCATGGCGCCAGGCACAGTACTAGTTGACCATACGACGGCTTCTGCCGATGTGGCCCGTGAATTACATAAAGTGCTGGCCGAAAAAGGCGTCGATTTTCTCGATGCGCCTGTATCGGGTGGCCAAGCTGGCGCCGAAAATGGCGTACTGACCGTGATGGTCGGTGGCGATCAAGCCGTGTTCGAGCGTGTTAAGCCCGTTATCGAAGCGTTTGCGCGCTGCGCAGAGCGTTTAGGTGAGGTTGGTGCAGGCCAGCTCACTAAGATGGTCAACCAAATTTGTATCGCAGGTGTGGTTCAAGGCCTTGCCGAAGCACTGCAATTTGCCCGTAAGGCTGGTCTTGACGGTGAAAAAGTGGTTGAGGTGATCAGTAAAGGCGCGGCGCAAAGCTGGCAGATGGAAAATCGCTACAAAACCATGTGGGGCCAAAGCTATGATTTTGGTTTTGCCGTCGATTGGATGCGTAAGGATTTAGGCATTGCCCTAGAAGAAGCTCGCCGCAATGGCTCGCACTTACCCTTAACCGCGCTAGTGGATCAGTTTTATTCTGAAGTTCAAGCCATGGGCGGTAATCGTTGGGATACCTCAAGCTTGTTAGCGCGTTTTGAGAAAAACACTAAGTAGGTTGTTGCCTAATAGATGGCCATCATAAGTTTGATGGCATAAAAAAGCCCAGTCATGCACTGGGCTTTTGCATTGATGGGGGATAAAGACGGATTAGTTTGCCCAGCGAATATGGGTAACTAAACTGTGACTCTCGCCGGGAGCCAGCGTTAATTTATCTTCAAGCACATTGGCGGCTTCCAGGCACACCATGGCCAGATAGTCATCGTCATTAAAGCGGGCAAGACGAGTTGATTTTTCAATCCAAGGGTTCCACAGAACGGCTGAGTGGCTATTTTCGCGGCTCACTTCAATCACACCTTGGGGCGTATGTAAGTGTTGTACTGGGCCTAGCTTGGTATAAACACGGTCGGTTTCGCGGTCAAATAGCACATCATCAGTCGTTTGCGGATAAGGCCCTTCGGCAAACTCAATATATTGAGCGCCACTAAAACCAGTGGCCTTAAGCTGATGAATATCTTCAATCGGAAAATAGCTGTGTAGTGCTTGGGTGAGCGTAACGGGCACATCGCCAAGGTTAGTGTTAACTAAGCTGATACTTAAGGTTTCACCTAAGGTAAAGAGCACGTTGACTTGGGTATGATGCGGCCAAAAGACCTTGTCTTCTTCGCTGATCGTTAAACTGAAACGCAAATCCACCAGTTGATTACGCATCTCAACCGACTCGAGTGTCCAAATACGGGTGCGGGCAAAACCATGTTGTGGAAAATTAGCTTGATTGCTCATGCCAAACCAAGGCCAGCAGATGGGTACACCGCCACGGATCCCATTACCGGGTTGATAGTCATCCGCCGAAGACACCCATAACAAGGGCGGCTTACCTACGGGTTGAAAATGGTCGATTTGCGCGCCCTGTAAAAAAATCCTTGCTTGGCATAACGCAGTGTTTACTTCGACATAATCGAGCCCGTTTGCGTGTTTTTTGGTGGTAACAGAACCCATAGTAACAATATCCTCAACCTGATGACGTATCAGCAATACAGACACTTAGCTTACAAACTTTTGCACTTGAGCATAAGCCTTTGTTGCGATCAATTTACGGTTTCGCTGTTCGATTGTGTAAACAAAAGTCACTGTACAGAGGCTCAGATGCTTCCTTTTTCAACAGATTTAGCTAAAGTGGTCAGAGCACTTAGTCCATTGCCATAAAACAAGAAAGGGAAGCGATTATGCCAGTCTATCAAGCACCACTACGTGACTATCAATTTATCCTCGATGAAATGTTGCATATTTATCAGCAAGATGCTCTTAAAGGCTTCGATGAAATCGACCCCGATCTGGTCGATGCCATCCTGCAAGGTATGGCGGATTTCAGTACTGAGGTGATGTTGCCGTTAAATAGCGTGGGGGATGTGCAGGGCTGCAAACTCGTGGATGGTAAAGTGGTTACCCCAGAAGGTTTTGCCGACGCCTATCAGCAGTTTGTCGACAATGGCTGGCCGACACTGACCTGCGATCCCGCCTACGGTGGTCAAGGACTGCCCGAAGTGGTCGGGATTTTTGCGACCGAGATGCAAACCTCGACCAACATGGCCTTTGCCATGTATCCCGGCCTTACCCATGGCGCCTATTCGGCCATTCATGCCCACGGCAGTGAGGCACTTAAACAGAAATATTTAGCCAAATTAGTGAGTGGTGAATGGACTGGCACCATGAACCTCACCGAATCCCATGCCGGAACCGATTTAGCGCTATTGCGCACTAAGGCCGTTCCCGCGGCGGATGGCTACTTTGCCATCACTGGGGAGAAGATTTTTATTTCCTCGGGTGACCATCAATTTACCGATAACATAGTGCATCTGGTACTCGCCCGTTTACCCGACGCGCCCGAAGGTGTGAAGGGGATTTCGCTGTTTGCCGTGCCCAAAGTGTTAGTGAACAGTGATGGCAGTTTAGGTGAGGCGAACAGCCTCTATGCTAGCGGCCTTGAGCACAAAATGGGGATCCACGGCAACTCAACCTGCGTGATGGTATTTGAGGGGGCACTCGGTGAGTTAGTCGGCGAACCCCACCAAGGGCTGCGTGCGATGTTTACCATGATGAACCAAGCACGCTTAGGTGTTGGGATGCAGGGGTTAGGCGTGTCCGAAATCGCCTATCAAAATGCCTTAGCCTACGCCAAGGACAGATTGCAGAGCCGCGCCATTAGTGGGGCTAAGGCGCCCGAAAAAGCCGCCGATCCGATTTTGGTTCACGGTGATGTGCGCCGAATGTTGTTATCGCAAAAAGCCTTTAACGAAGGTGCCCGTGCACTCGTTGGCCAGCAGGCGCTGTGGCTCGATGAGGCTGAGCGCCATAGCGATCCTGCCAAGGCGAAAGTGGCTGCCCAGTTAGCGGCGTTATTTACCCCGGTGGTGAAAGGCTTTATCACTAATCGTGGCTTTAATGCCTGTGTGGATGCCCAGCAAGTGTTTGGCGGTCATGGCTATATCCACGAGTGGGGAATGGAGCAGTTTGTGCGTGATAGCCGTATCGCTTTGATTTATGAAGGCACGAATGGTATTCAGGCGCTCGATTTAGTCGGGCGTAAGCTGCTGAGCGATCGAGGCGCCGCCATGCAGCAATGGTCAGCGCTAGTGACTGAGTTCATTCAATCACAGGGCAAAGATCCGCAAATGCAGCCCTATGTGAGCGGGCTAATGGATTGCGCCACCGATTTACAAAAGGCGAGTGGTTATTTAGCGACCCATGCGGCGAGCAATCCCGACATTATCGGCGCGGCATCGATGGCGTATCTGGAGTTATTTGGCATTACCGCCCTTGCGTGGATGTGGGCGCGTATGGCTAAGATTGCCCTGACTGCGCTCGAAAATGGCATACAAGAGGCGGATTTTTATCAAGCTAAACTGAAAACGGCGGACTTTTATATGGCGTATTGGGCCGTGCAAAGCCGTAGCCTGCGTAAACAGTTGGAGCAGGCGAGTGAGATGTTAACCACGCTCGATGAGGCTATTTTTTAAGTCTTTACATTCAAAGCGTTATAGCCAGTAAAACAGTAATAAGCCAGCAGAGTGATGCTGGCTTTTTGATGCTGCCGTTGGCCTAGATAAGAATTGCGCTCCTGTATTGGAGTGACGCTCCCATCTTTACAATTGTTACAAAACCCCACTGATGTAAATTTAAATGAGAATTATTGTCATCTATGGTTCAAACTTTATAATGACGCCAACTTAAGATGACAGGAGTAGACCACAGGTCTACTCGAGGTTGGGGGACTTTGTGAAATCTCGTTTTGCCTATTCAATACTAACGCTTGCCCTGATGCCGCATTTGGTCTTGGCGGCTGCGCCTAACGCTCAAGAGAGCAAACCCGAGCAAGAAAATGCTTCAGCGGCACAAGCCGCTACCCAAGCAAGCACTCAAGCTTTAGCGCAAACCAATGTGCAGACTGACACTAAAGCGCCCGAGCGTATTGTGGTACGTGGTCGCGCCATGCAAATGTACGTCGATAAAGAGACGGAAATTGGTACAAAAACGGCGGTTAATGTGATGGAGCTGCCGCAGTCGGTACAAGTGCTGACCGAGCAACTGATTGACGACCAAGCCGCTCGCAATATTACCGACTTATACCGCTCCATAGCTGGAGTGAGTGAATTTAGCTATTCCGGTGTGACCTTTCGTGGTTTTCGCGACGATGCCAACGTGTTTTACGACGGCGTGCGTGGCGATCCGTATTCCGGCTTTTCGGTGCCACAACTGTTCAACGTGCAGCGGGTTGAAGTGTTAAAAGGCCCCGCATCGGCACTCTATGGCGGCGGTGAACCCGGCGGCATGATCAACTATGTCACTAAAAAGCCGACATTTGTGGAGCGTAAAGAGCTCACCCTAAGCACGGGCAGTTACGACATGATGGGCGGCTCGCTGGATTTCACTGGCGGCTTAACTGAGGATTTAGCCTATCGTTTAGGAGGATATTATCAGCAGGAAAATAGCTTTCGTAACAATGCCGATAGCATGAATGCCGAAGTGGCGGGTGGCTTACTGTATGAAATCAGTGAAGATACCAAGCTCACCACCACATTCGATCTGATCAAACAGGATTTGGGCGGTAATCGACTTCGTGGCGTCCCCGTGGATGATGCGGGTAATTTTTTGGTTGATCCTTCCTACAATGCTAACGAGAAGAGCGACTTCCAAAAGATGGATGCCTTGGTGCTGCAAGCGATTCTCGATCATCAATTTACGGATGATTTTTCGGTGAAAACACAGCTCCGTTATCTCACGAATGACTCCGATCAGCAGTACCACGAGTCCCGAGGTTGGGTTGATGTCAACGGTGATGGCAAAGCTAACAGCGCGGATGGCACGATCAAACGTGAATATCGGGTGCAAGCCCGTGCTAATGATGAAATCAGTTTAACCAATGATTTTGTTTATCGTTTTAATGCCTTAGGTTTTGAGCATGAGTTCCTGTTCGGCGGCGATTATCACTATGTTGAAACCGAGTACCATTACAAACTGGCGACGGATAAAACCGGCGTCGGTAACCTGAATATTTATGAGCTTAACTACGGTGAGACTGATCCTAGTACTTATCAGTTAAAAGACATGGATACTGACGGTACCCGTGCCAACCGCTTTGGCCTGTATCTGCAAGAGCATCTGCATTTTAACGAACAGTGGTCACTGATTGCAGGCCTGCGTTTCAGTCAGTTTGAAGATTACAACAAGAAGACCGGATTCTCCTTTAGCGATAATGCCATTACCCCAAGGGCGGGCCTGAATTATCGTCCACTCGAGTCTATGTCCTTTTACTTGAACTATTCAGAGAGCTTTAATCCCGCTTCATTGAGCGATCAGGAGCAGGAAGGGGGCGATGGCTATCTTGATCCTGAAACCGGTAATCAAATTGAGCTTGGTATGAAAAACGAGTGGTTGGATGGCCAGTTTATGACCACACTCGCGCTCTATCGTATTGAAAAACAAAACGTGGCTCAGGCGAACCCGCTTGATACCGGCAAGGATGATGGAATTCCTGACTTAGTGAATTTAGGCGAAGTGCGCAGTCAAGGCGTCGAATGGACGCTGGTGGGGGACTTAACCGATAACCTGACCATGACCGCCAACTATGCCTATAACGATACCGAAGTGATCAAAGGCGTGACCAACGACAGCCTGACCAACACCTTCGGTGACGGTAAACGTTTTGCCAATGCGCCGCGTCACCAAGCGGGCTTATGGACGCGCTATGATATTCAAGCGATTGATTCGGCCATCGCCTTTGGGATGGACTATGTGGGCGAGCAATTTAGCCTCAATGGTCAAACGGTAAAACCCCATACGGTGTTTGATATGAGCTGGACGACCCAGTGGGACCAAACCCAAGTGCGCGTAAATCTGAAGAATATTTTCGATAAGGAATATGCTGTCAGCGGATTTAGTGAGCGCAATGGCCATTTCCCTGGCGAGCCACGTAATGTCACGCTTGAACTGAGCCATAAGTTCTAGTGGGATAGGCCCTTACAGATAACGAGCTAACTCGGGTTGGCTCGTTATCTTTTACTCGATATTTATTTGATAACTCGCTCATCTCTTTCTCATGTTTTTCTCATGCGAATGTGCTGCCAAGGATTAGTTTTATCCTGTGCGGCTGGCATGGTTAATCATTCACTCTCTAACCATGCCCCCTTAATCAACCCGCGATTGGCGAGTCGCCCACGCCAGATGATAACGCCAGCATCATGCATGTCATTCGCAGCTTATTTTAATTTTCGATTACCGCGATTGATTCTATCCGTTTTTTGCTGTCACAATCTTTGTTTAGACTGAGCTTATCTATTCTCCATTGCGTCTTTGTTGCGATAAGGTCAGTTATGCCGCCGATTAGCCATTTATCTTCTGCCTCTCAATCTGTTGCTGCGCCGAAAGTGGCGTTAATTGCAGAAGGTGGCGGCCAGCGTGGCATTTTTACCGCAGGCGTACTCGATGCTTGGCTTGAGGCGGAGTTCGACCCCTTCGACTTATTGATTGGTACCTCAGCAGGCTCGCAAAACTTGACCAGCTTTTTAGCCAGACAAAGGGGTTACGCCAAAAAACTTATCCGGGGGCTAACGCGCCATAAACGTTTCTATCAACTAGGGCGCGGTCTGATTGGTGCGAATGTTATCGATCTCGACTGGTATTTTGCGCAGACTCAGCGTGGCAGCTTTAAGCTGGATTTAGCCGCGGCGAGTCAATCCCTCAATGGGCGAGAACTCCTTATCACCACCACGAGAGTTAGCGATCGCCAAGGGTATTTCTTGAGTCCAACCAGTCATGAGCACTGGCGTGAGTTACTTAAAGCCTCTAGCGCATTGCCTTTTTTATATAAACAGGGAGTGAAGTTAACGCCTTGGCTAGGGATTGAATCTGCTAATCATAGCGATGCGACACTCGAACCCGAGCAAGACTTTTACCTCGATGGCGGTTTAGCGGCGCCGCTACCCGTGCGTGAAGCGTATAAACGGGGGGCCCGTAAAATTGTGGTAGTGAGGACGGTCAATGCAGACTTTCAAGCTCAATCGGCTTGGGTACATAAGCTTAAATCGTGGATCTGTGTTTCTGGTTTTTGCCCTAAGACCATTGATTACTTAGTGCAGCATGAAGAGGCCTATCAGGCCGAGTTAGATTTTATTGCCAATCCTCCCGATGATGTCGAAATTGTACAGATTTTTGCGAAGGCGCCATTACAGACCAAGTTGTTAGGTAGCACAGATGCGGATTTACGGATTGATTACCAGCAAGGAATAATGGCGGGGAAGGCGTTTCTTGCAACGTCCTCTTGGCAAATTGCCAAGGTTAAAGATGTGACGCCTGTTTCACCACTGGCGATATCGGCCTAGGTCATGGAGTATCGGCCTAGGTCATGGAGTATCTGCCTAGAGCTCTTAAGGCGATATTGCTTGACCGTCTTTGCGTTTGCCTAGTGTGGCAGAGCTAGATCCGATTCTTAAAGAAATGAGTGAAAGATAAAAGCCACCCTAGGGTGGCTTTTATTTTGATGAGATGCGTCAGCGATTAATAGCTGGCAGCATGCACTGAACGTACGGCACGGCCCGATGGGTCGATAATGCCGCGTAAGCTTTCATCCCATGCCAGTGCTTCTGGGGTAGAGCAGGCGACTGACTTGCCACCGGGCACGGTTTCGGCCGCGCTAGCTAAAGGATAATGCTCCTCAAAGAAACAACGGTAGAAATAGGCTTCCTTGGTTTCTGGCGTGTTGTACGGGAAGCGGAACTTCGCGTTGGCCAGTTGCAAGTCGTCTATTTGCTCAGCGGCATGGGCCTTCAAACCATCGATCCAAGAGTAACCCACGCCATCGCTGAATTGCTCCTTTTGACGCCAGGCGACTTCTTTTGGCAATTTATGCTCAAAGGCTTGGCGCAGAATGTGTTTCTCAATGCGGCCATCCTTAGACATTTTTGCCTCAGGGTTGATACGCATCGCCACATCCATAAATTCCTTATCGAGGAAAGGCACGCGGGCTTCGAGTCCCCACGCCGCCATGGCTTTGTTGGCACGCAGACAATCGAACAGATGCAGTTTATCCAGTTTACGCACGAGTTCCTCGTGGAAGGCCTGCGCGTTTGGCGCCTTATGGAAATACAAGTAACCGCCAAAGAGTTCATCGGCACCTTCACCCGATAACACCATTTTGATCCCCATCGCCTTGATTTTACGCGCCATCAGGTACATAGGTGTCGCGGCACGAATGGTGGTCACATCATAGGTTTCTAAGTGGTAGATGACTTCTTTAATCGCATCTAAACCCTCTTGGAAGGTAAAGTTGATCTCGTGGTGAATGGTACCAATCGCATCGGCAACCTTTTTAGCGGCGGCTAAATCGGGTGCGCCCTTTAAACCCACGGCAAAGGAGTGTAGCTGTGGCCACCAAGCGCCACTTTGATCGTCATCTTCGATACGGCGTTTGGCAAAGGTTTGGGTAATCGCCGAGATCACCGAGGAATCTAAACCGCCAGACAATAACACGCCGTAAGGCACGTCGGACATCAATTGGCGCTTAACTGCGGCTTCGAGGGCATCGCGTAATTCTTCTTGGCTGGCGCCGTTATCTTTCACCGCATCAAAACTCTGCCAATCGCGAGTGTAGTACTGCACTGGCTCACCTGTGGTTGAGTACAGATATTGCCCTGGCTGGAATTCGGCCACGGTTTTACAGACGGGCATCAGCGCCTTCATTTCGGAGGCAACGTAGAAGTTACCCGCTGCATCACGCCCAGTGTAGAGCGGGATAATGCCCATATGATCGCGGCCAATAAGGTAGGCGTCTTTGGCTTTATCGTAGAGTACGAAGGCGAAAATACCGTTTAATTTATCAAGAAATTCAGTGCCATATTCTTGGTACAGCGCCAAGATCACTTCGCAGTCAGAGTTGGTTTGATAGCTGTATTTATCGCCGAGTTGGGCTTTGAGTTCTTTATGGTTGTAGATCTCACCGTTGACCGCGAGGATAAGGCTGCCGTCTTCAGTAAGCAGTGGCTGCGCACCGTGTTCAATATCGACAATCGCCAAGCGCTCATGGGCCAAAATCGCTTTATCGCTGGCGTAAATGCCTGACCAATCGGGGCCGCGATGGCGCATCAGTTTGGACATTTCCAGTGCCACTTGGCGCAGCTCTTTCGCATCGGATTGAATATCTAAAATTGAAAAAATCGAACACATAATGCAACTCCTAAACCGCTTATTTCATTTGAGGATGTCTCAATTGAGTATCAATGTGCCAGCGATTCAGGATTTTGCCAAATATTATTTTTGTTGATTTGTTCGTTTTTAGGTGTTTTTGATGAGTTTATTTTATCTTTAAAATGCTTTTGATTGGTGTTTATTTAATTTATTTCGTATTTTTATGAATAAAGTGTTTTTGTTTGTTGATTACAAAGCGGGATATTGGCAAATGCGTAATGTTCACTCAAGAAAATCCGTTTTTAGGAAAATCATCATAAATGTGAGCAAGATAGTGATCCAAGCGCAAATATTGCTGATTTTATAACCAGATTGTCGGCGGTCATTGCGCGTGTTGCTAAAGTCAAGGTCAAACTGTGAGCCTAAAGTGGGGCGGGGCGGCTCATAAAATAATAAGGCACCTCTCAAGGTGCCTTATGGGATTTTTCAGCGATGAATCGTTTTCAGTTGCTTACTTTGCGGCCGTGGCAAGTTCCGTTTTGGCAGGACGCAGGCTGTTGAACTCAGTGCCTTGATAATAGCCAGGCCAATCTTGGCTGTTACCTAAGCTGCGAGTCACTTGATAGTAAACTTCGAGATCTTGAATCGCACCGCTCAGATCCCAGTCTTCATGGTATTCGTCGCAGACATTGTGGTAGCAGCCCTTCATGGTCGCTTGCATTTGAGTCTTATAGCTTGCTGTTGCGGCATCTATGGGTTCGCTTCCGCCACCGGCAAAGACCGCTGGTACGCCAAGTTTGGCAAAGCTGAAGTGATCAGAGCGGAAGAAACCACCCGACGCAGGATTCTTTTCACCCAAAGCAATACGGTTTTGCTGTTTGGCGGCATCGACTAAGTAGTTTTCAAGCTCGGACTTGCCTTTACCGACGATAGTGAAGTCCTTGGTTTTTCCATAGATATTGGTGCTATCTAAGTTGAGCACTGCCACTGTTTTATCAATGGGATAGATAGGGTTGGCGGCGTAATAGCGTGAGCCGAGTAAACCTTGCTCTTCACCCGTTGTCGCGATAAAGGTCACCGAGCGGGCTAAGCCGTGGCCCTGTTTGGCGTTATCGGCCAGTTGTCTGGCGATTTCTAAAATGCCCGCAATGCCCGATGCGTTGTCCATGGCACCGTTATAAATTTTATCGCCTTCTTTACTGTCATCTTTGCCAATGTGGTCCCAGTGGCCCGTAAACAGGATTTGTTCATCGGCTTGCTGAGTGCCGGGAAGGGTGGCGACAACGTTATAGCTGTTGGCGTATTCGGCTTTGTTTTTAAAGGCGATGTTGGCCGTTTGCTCAAGGGGTAAGTTAATCGGACTATCGGCGGCACGCGCCATCAGCGTTGGTAGGGATAAACCCGCTTTTCCAAATAATTGTGTAGCAGCATCTAAGGTTAACCAGCCTTCGACTTGCACGCGACTGTCTTGCTCGGCTTTGCTGAGGACTAAATCCTGCTGTGCGCCAGTCCAGCTGTTTTCAACCACGGACCAAGGATAAGACGCAGGCTCAGTATCGTGAATGATCAATGCCCCGAGCGCGCCTTGGCGGCTCGCTTCTTCAAATTTGTAGCTCCAGCGACCATAGTAGGTCATGGCTTTACCGTTAAACTTACCAGAGTCTGGGCGGGCAAAACCGGGATCGTTCACAAGGATCACCGCAATTTTGCCTTTCATATCGACATCTTGGTAATCGTTCCAGCCATATTCAGGCGCATTTACACCGTAGCCAACAAACACTAAGGGCGCGTTCTCGATATTCACGCCGCCGTTATCGTGGCGACTATTTAGGACGATATCTTTGCGATAGGTTAACGGCAATCCTGCCAAGCTGATTTGCTGCGCCTCGTCGGCGGTATAACTCACCATAGGTACAGGTTGTAAAAAGCTGCCTTGATAGGCGCCTTTGAGTCCCATTTCGGCAAAGGCGTTAGACAGATAGTCTAAGGTGAGCTTTTCACCGTGGGTGGTGGGAGCGCGGCCTTCAAACTCATCTGAGGAAAGGTTTTTAATATCGTCTCTAAAACGTGCTTCATTCATTTGCACGGGTTTCAGGGCTGCACTGCTGTTGGCATCGGGCTGGGCCGAATTAGGGCTGCAGGCGCTGAGCATGGCTAGCGCGCAGACAGGGTACAAACGTCGCATAGGTTAATCCTACTGTTGTTTTTAGGGCGTATTTCACGCATATATCAAAGGGGTATGTCGCGCCTTATCATGAAGCAAGCGCTTATGGGGGACAAGGGAGAACCAAGGGGAAAAATGTTACTTAATGTTGCTTTACCGTATCAGGTCTGTTGTGGTTCTCAGCACGCTAAGGTGCTGAGAATTGGTCGATTTAAGGATTAAACTACATCAATATCGCCAGCGCAGGCGAATACATGATTGGGGCGGAAAGGCTCTTTATCGATATCTTCAAGCTTGCTCACGCCGCTGGTGACCAGAATGGTCTCAAGCCCCGCTTGAAACCCCGCCAGAATATCGGTGCGCATATTGTCGCCAATGATCACGGTATTTTCGGAATGACCATCGATATGGTTGAGCGCCGAGCGGATAATCCACGAACTGGGTTTACCGACGTAGAAAGGTTTTTTGCCAGTAATCCGCTCTATCGGAGAACACAGGGCGCCGCAGGCTGGACTGTAAGCGGGGCCGTGAGTGTCGGGATTGGTGGCGATAAAACGGGCACCGCGGGCGACGAATCCGGCGGCCTTATGGATCATATCCCAGTTATAGGAGCGGGTTTCACCGACAATCACGAAGTCCGGATTAATGTCAGTAATGGTAAAGCCTGCCTTGTAGAGCTCATGGGTGAGGGCGCCTTCACCAATCACAAAGGCTTTACTGCCTTCCTGATGCTTTAAAAAGTCGGCGGTGGCCATGGCAGAGGTGTAAAAACATTCTTCTGGTACGTCTATCCCGGCGGCGCTGAGGCGATTTTGCAGATCTTTGCCCGTTTGTACCGGGTAATTGGTCAGAATAACGAGGGGATTGCCTTGGTCGAGAACGCGGTGGATAAATTTATCACTGCCGGGGATCAGCTTATTGTCGTGCAGGAGTACACCATCGATATCGCAGATAATATTTTTCATCTAATAGTCTCTTGTATGCCGAACAAAATCACTTTTCGTTAGCTTATCTAATGCCACATTAGGCGAGAAAACAATGATTTTGTATGGCAAGACGAAAAAAAAGAGACCCTTAGGGTCTCTTTTTCGCGAGGCAGTGTTTAATCGGGGGCGTAGCCGTTAGGTCCGATTAACGTGCCATCGAGATAGGCTTGGCCGTCCTGCATCTTGAGGCGTTGATGGCTGAACCATTTTACCACTAAAGGATAAATCGCATGCTCTTGCTCATGGACACGAGCGGCGAGCATCTCAGCAGTATCATCCTCATAAACAGGGACTTTTGCCTGTAAAATCACTGGGCCTGCATCCAGCTCTGGGGTGACAAAATGCACACTGGCGCCATGTTCAGTGTCTTTGGCATCGATGGCGCGCTGGTGGGTGTTTAATCCGGTATATTTAGGCAGCAATGAAGGGTGGATATTGATCATGCGTCCTAAGTAACGATTCACAAAATCGTTGGTAAGAATACGCATAAATCCAGCCAACACGATTAAATCGGGTTGGTACTTTTCAATCGTTGCCATTAACCGTGCATCGTAATCAGAGCGAGATTCACCTGAATGAGCAATCACGCAGCTGGTATCAATTTCACTATGATGGGCGCGAATTAAACCGTAGGCATCGGGTTTATTACTGATCACTCCGACAACTTCGGCCTGCAGATTATCGTCACAACCGTCGATAACGGCTTGCAGGTTACTGCCATTTCCGGAAATTAATACAACTACACGACAGCTTTGGGGCATTACAGGATCTCCACTTGCTCTTCATTGCCTTCGCGAGCAGCGATAGCACCGATTAGCCAAGCTTGTTCGCCTTCGGCGGCGAGCAGTGCCAGTGCGGCATCAACTTTATCGGCTGGCAGCGCAACGATCATGCCGACACCACAGTTAAAGGTGCGGTACATTTCATATTCTGCAATGTTACCGTTTTCCATTAACCAATTGAAAACAGCAGGCCATTGCCATGAATCACCTTGGATAACGGCTTTGCAGTTTTCAGGCAGTACGCGGGGGATGTTTTCCCAGAAACCGCCGCCAGTGATGTGCGCCATTGCGTGCACGTCCGATGCTTCGATCAGCTTGAGCAATGATTTAACGTAAATTTTGGTTGGTTCTAATAGATGTTGGATCAATGGCTTGCCATTGAGGTCCTGTTGAGGATCCGCTTGGCTGACTTCTAATACTTTACGAACTAATGAATAGCCATTTGAATGAGGACCGCTTGAGGCTAAGGCGATCAGCGCATCACCCGCAGCCACTTTACTCCCGTCAATGATGTCGGCCTTTTCAACCACGCCCACACAGAAACCTGCGAGGTCGTAATCTTCGCCTTCATACATGCCTGGCATTTCAGCGGTTTCGCCGCCGATTAACGCACAACCAGATTGGAAACAACCTTCGCCGATGCCGTTAACAACAGAGGTTGCTGTTTCTACATCGAGCTTGCCTGTTGCGTAGTAATCGAGGAAAAACAACGGCTCAGCGCCTTGAACGATCAAATCGTTCACACACATGGCCACTAAGTCGATACCGACTGTGTCGTGTTTTTTGTAATCGATAGCTAAACGCAATTTAGTACCAACACCGTCGGTGCCTGACACTAAAACAGGTTGCTTGTATTTAGTGGGTAATTCACACAATGCGCCAAAACCACCTAAGTTGCCCATTACCTCTGGACGACGGGTACGTTTAACAGCCGCTTTAATGTTACTTACCAGTGCATTACCAGCATCAATATCAACGCCAGCGTCTTTATAGCTCAGTGGGGTAGGAGTGCTCACGGAGGATCCTCTCGGGTACATCGTTATTGGATTTTTATGCGGCGGTATTCTACCAGCTTGTGCTAGGGGTCGAAAGCCATGATTTGGATTTATCGACTTGTCGGGAGTATTTTTAGCTTCACAGCGGGATATTTCACATTTTCTATCCTGCAATTGGTCATAAAATAGCGTCTTAATGGGTGTATCTTAAGCGATAGGCAATAATTCTTGGGATATTGCTCACGATTAGCTCGAATGGCAAAACTTTATGTTTTACCCAATAAACAAATCATCTAAAATCTGAAAAATTTGCCTAAGATATTTCGCGAACAACAGTAGGAGAGAAAAATGAAAGTTGTCGAGGTTAAACACCCGTTAGTGCGTCACAAAATCGGCCTGATGCGTGAAGGTGACATTAGCACTAAACGTTTCCGTGAGCTAGCCGCCGAAGTGGGCAGCTTATTAACCTATGAAGCTACCGCAGATTTCGAAACCGAAACTGTTACGATTGAAGGCTGGAATGGTCCGGTGGATGTGGATCAGATCAAGGGCAAGAAAGTGACTGTTGTGCCTATCCTGCGTGCAGGTTTAGGCATGATGGATGGCGTACTTGAGCATATTCCAAGTGCGCGTATTTCGGTTGTGGGTATTTACCGCGACGAAGAAACCTTAGAGCCAGTGCCATATTTTGAGAAGCTGGCCAGCGACATGAACGAGCGTATCGCGCTGATCGTTGACCCTATGTTGGCAACCGGCGGCTCTATGATTGCGACTATCGACCTGCTGAAAAAACGCGGTTGTACGTCAATCAAAGCCCTAGTGTTAGTCGCAGCGCCCGAAGGGATTAAAGCCCTTGAAGCGGCTCACCCTGATGTTGAGCTGTATACTGCGGCTATCGACAGATGCTTAAACGAGAAGGGCTATATTCTGCCTGGTTTAGGCGATGCGGGTGATAAGATTTTTGGGACTAAATAATTTGTTGATTTAGTTTTTACCATTAAAAAAGGGAGCATTAGCTCCCTTTTTTAATGCGCTTTTTCCTAATGACTCTTGAGTTGTGATATTTCTGCGTGTTAATGAATTGTTGAGTTGGAGCGGTGGCAATGCTATTTTTCTGCATTTAATGATATGCCTAGCATTAATCATTGTTTTTGGTTGAGGCTAAGACGAATGTGCACGGAGAATGCATTTAATGGATTTTGTTCCAAATTATGATAATTACACCTTGGATGAACTGATTGATGTCCAAAGAAATATCAATCGGGACAAATATCCTGATAGAGCGGCAGTGGTTGATGTACTTATCTCGCTAAAACTTCAGGATCCTGAGATTAAATCGACCATGGATAAACAAGCGGAATTAGAAAAGTACGCTACGTTTGGTCTTAGATTTTGGTCCTCTATAATCGATAGCGTAATTATCAGTATTTGTTCTGTGATTATTGTATCTGCGATTACGCACGTAGCGCCCGTATTCCAAGTCGCGTTAAATTATTTCGATACTTGGAAATTTGCATTGTATTCCGTGCTGCTCCACACCCTTTATGGTCAAACATTTGGGAAAATGATCTTTGATATCAAGGTAGTTGACTATAAAACTGAAGGTTCCATTAGTCTTAATCAAGCGCTATTAAGGGATAGTGTTCCCATCATCATGTTAATTTTACTTGTGTTTTTCAGTGTATTTTTCCCGCTTGAGACTACAGAGGATTTGTCGAGTTGGAAGCTTTATACCATCATAGGTTTAAGTATTTCTTTTCTTATATGGCATCTACTCGAAATCATTACCATGTTATTTAATGAGAAAAACAGAGCCATTCATGACTATTTAGCCGGGACGGTCGTTATTCGTACCTGACTTGTGTGCCTAGCAAATAAAAAAGCGTGGAATTATCCACGCTTTTTTATTTTAGCGCCCATGAGTCTAGGCCCTAGAGCACCATGGCGGCAATCCAACCAAAGACCAGTAAGGGAATATTGTAATGAATAAAGGTTGGGATCACGCTGTCGCGAATATGGTCGTGCTGACCATCGGCATTTAAACCCGATGTGGGGCCTAATGTTGAGTCAGACGCAGGTGAGCCCGCATCGCCCAATGCCGCAGCGGTACCCACGAGTGCGATAGTCGCAGGCACAGAAAACCCGAAGCTTAGGGCTAAAGGGACGTAAATTGTCGCGATAATCGGAATGGTCGAAAAAGACGAGCCAATGCCCATAGTGATCAAAAGGCCGACCAGTAACATCAAAAAGGCGGCGAGGGCTTTATTGTCGCCAATCAATGAACTTAATGACGAGACAAGCGTGCCGACTTCGCCAGTTTCTTTGACTACCGCAGCAAAGCCAGCTGCGGAGATCATGATAAAGCCAATATTGGCCATCATGCGCACGCCTTGGGTGAAAATATCTTGATCGGCAACGTGTTTTAGCGCGCCTGAAAAACTGAAGATCATAAAGCCTACTAAGGCACCGAAGATCATCGAATCGGTTTCCAGTTGCACAAACAGGGTCGCCAGAATTGCAAATGCGGCGATAGCGATATTGCGTTTATTGAGGCTCTCTTCAGGCTCTGCAGTCAGTACCTTAGCTTCATCGTAAACCCTAGGTTTGCGATAACTGAAAAATACTGCGATGAGCAAGCCGACCACCATACCGGCGGCGGGGATCAGCATGGCGGGGGGAATCTGATCGCGTACGGCGACCAATCCATTGCCCGTCAGGTTAGAGAGCAAAATATCATTCAAGAAAATCCCACCAAAGCCCACAGGTAAAATCATGTAGGTGGTCACAAGGCCAAAGGTCAGCACACAGGCGACCAGACGGCGGTCGATATTCAGCTTGGTCATCACATGCAGCAGCGGCGGCACGAGTATCGGAATAAAGGCGATATGGATCGGCAGGATATTTTGCGATGCCATCGACATCAGGAGCAGGGATAACAACAATAACCAGCGCACCCAGTTAGTGTTGGTGGCATTGGGGTCTTTGCCAAGGCTTTTAATGATGGAGTTGGAGATCAGTGTCGTTAAGCCTGAATGGGATAGTGCTACGGCAAACGCACCGAGTAAGGCGTAGCTGAGGGCGATTTGTGCACCGCCACCTAATCCCGTATTGAAGGCATCAATCGTTTGATGCAGATCCATTCCCCCCACTAAACCGGCAACGAGGGCACTGATGGTGAGGGCAATAACCACATTCACCCTCGCTAAACTGAGGGCTAACATTAAACACACAGCAATAACGACTGCATTCATAGACAATATCTTAATTCTGTAAACCAAAGGGACTATTTTTGACTGCAAAGGCTGTGTCTGTCCAGTTTACGGCGGCTTAATCTGAAAAATATCTGAAAATGTGAATTGGGTGGGTTTTTACTGTTAGACGAATGTGTTCTCGTACGCTTACCACTCGTCCAGATTGCTCTATCCTTAAGCAGTAGTGTCAAAATGCCCTTGAAAAATGTGATATTGGTCTTAAATAGGTTGTAAGGCAAAACGCACGACTTATAATGCCTAAAGATTTGATTGGTAAGCTCCCTCAAATACACTCGCGCAAATCGGTGCTAGCGTGTTTAAGAGATGTTTTACTTTAATAGTTAGTTCAACTCATAGATGGAGATATAAAATGAGCGTATTAGTAGGCCGTCCGGCTCCTGATTTTACTGCTGCAGCTGTATTAGGTTCTGGCGAAATCGTAGATAGCTTTAACTTAACTGCGGCCATCAAAGGTAAGCCAGCGGTTGTATTTTTCTATCCACTTGACTTCACTTTCGTTTGTCCATCAGAGTTGATCGCTTTCGATCACCGCATGGAAGAGTTCACTAAGCGTGGTGTTGAAGTGATCGGTGTGTCTATCGATTCTCAATTCACTCACAACGCATGGCGCAACACCCCAGTAGAAAAAGGTGGTATTGGCCAAGTGAAATACACTTTAGTTGCTGACGTTAAACACGACATCTGTAAAGCATACGATGTTGAGCACCCAGAAGCTGGTGTGGCTTTCCGTGGTTCATTCCTGATCGACAAAGAAGGTATGGTACGTCACCAAGTAGTTAACGATCTGCCATTAGGCCGTAACGTTGACGAAATGCTGCGTATGATCGACGCTCTGCAATTCCACGAAGAGCACGGTGATGTTTGCCCTGCAGGTTGGGAAAAAGGCGACAAAGGTATGAACGCAAGCACTGAAGGTGTTGCGGCTTACTTAGCAGAAAACGCAAGCTCTCTGTAATTTGCTGATTTTCTTGTAATAAAAAAGCTGCCTCAGGGCAGCTTTTTTATTGGGCGTGTGACAGCGGTTATAAGCATTAACGCTTATTCCTCACCATCTGTATCCTCTGACTCACCAGCGGCTAAGAGTGGCCAACCACCTAAATGCTTCCAGCGGTTGACGATATAGCAAAACAGCTCCGCGGTGCGCTCTGTATCGTAAAGTGCAGAGTGAGCTTCTTTATTATCGAAAGGGATCCCCGCCATGATGCAGGCTTTGGCCAGCACGGTATGGCCGATAGCTAAGCCTGCGAGTGTTGCTGTATCAAAGGTGGCAAAAGGGTGGAAGGGTGAGCGTTTTAAGTCACAACGCTCAATCGCTTTACTCACAAAGCCATGATCGAAGGCGGCGTTGTGCGCCACGATAATACTGCGGTGGCAATCGGAGGCCTTCTGCGCTTTTTTTACGGCTTTAAAAATCTCTAAAAAGGCTTCTTTTTCGCTTACTGCGCCGCGTAATGGATTGGTGGGATCAATACCATTAAAGGCCAGTGCCTCAGGTTCTAAGTTGGCGCCTTCAAAGGGCTCAATATTGAAATGCAGGGTTTTATCAATGCAGAGCAAGCCTTCATCATCCATTTTTAACAGCGTGACGGCTATTTCCAGCAACGCATCGGTTTGAGAGTTGAAGCCCGCGGTTTCGACATCTATCACTACCGGAAAGTAGCCTCGAAATCGGTGTTTCAATTTGTTTGCGTCGCTAATATCGCTCATTAAAGTACCCAAGAAAAATGATAGGGCGCTATTATGCTAAATGAACTAGGATGTGTCATGTTTGATTGGTGGTTTTATGAGCTAAAGGAACTAAAAAGTTTGCCGATAAAACTTCGTAACCGAATAAACACGAGTAAGGGCTATGTGGCGAAAACTGATATTAGTATCAATTTTATGCGTTCCAGCAACTGCAATGGCAGAGTTGCGCCACTATGTGGCCTCTTTGGGAGAATCCCAATGGCGAGTCAGTCAAAACAGCCCCATCGTGTGCCGTCTTGAGCATGATATTCCGTCCTACGGTAAGGCGATTTTCACCAGCGAAGCGGGTAAACAGTTAAATCTTAACTTTACCTTGGACATGTGGGTGAAACCGGACCAAGTCACACAGGCGACCTTGATGAGCCGTGCTCCCCAATGGCGTCCTGGCGTGGTGTCGAAAGAAATCACTTCATTACGTTACCAAAAGTACTTTAATGGTGAAGTGCCAAAACGTGCTGCTTGGTCGATGTTGAGTGAGTTGAGTCGTGGCATGGAACCAACGTTTTATTATGCCGATTGGTACAACCAATCCAATAAAATTGCTGTAGGGCTGTCGGCGGCGAACTTTGGCCGTAAATATGCTGAGTTTAAGTCGTGCCTATCGCATTTATTGCCCTATAGCTTCGAAGATATTGCCTTTACCGTACTTAATTACGAAGAAGGTGGAACCGACTTAACGCGGTTTTCGCAGCAGCAACTTTCGCGTATTCAGGAATATTTGTCCTACGATCCGGATGTGGAGCTGGTGTTAGTCGATGCCTATACCGACAGTTACGGTGGCCGCTCCGTTAACCAAAAAGTGTCGGACAAGCGTGCTGAATCGGTAAAAGATTTCTTTGTCGCCAGTGGGATCCCACAGGATAGGATTGTCACTGTCGGCCATGGTGAGCGCCGTCATGTGGCGTCGAATGACGATATTGAGGAGCGAGCACTCAACCGCCGCGTGGTTATCCGGATCAGTAAGCCACTGATGTGAGTTATTGTCTCTAAGTTAATGCCCATAGCTTATCGTTTAAAAGATAGCGTTACGCCTAGTGTTAATACGTTACAAACAGCAATGCCAAGTCTTCGGACTTGGTATTGTCATTTCTGAAGCGTGCATCTCGCGAATGCATGCGTGTTATTCCAATCTCAATCATTCAAGCTTTTGGCTTTTTAAAGTTCGGCAATGCTAAGAGTGACGCTAAGGCATGAGGTCATTGCTGCGTTTTTAGGGAAGAGGATTAGATTTTTATGTAACAAAAGACGACTGAAAATCGCTAGATTTTCGTGGCGTGTTTGAATCGAGATAAAAAAAAGCCCGCTTAAACTAAGCGGGCCGCAAAAAATGCATTTGCAATCAACAAATTGAAGGAAGGAAGTCAAGCATAAGAACCAGGGATGAACTGACGTCTTAAAAAGACACCAGTTTAAAAGTTCTTTGTTTTCCATATCCGCTAGCGGATATCTCCTGAAAACAAGCACATTTTAGTGCGTCCCAAGGGCTCAAGCAAACGAGAAAAATTGCCCTGACTCATTAGCAAAACTAATGGTTAATTAAGTGATCTGGCTCACTTAAGTCACTATTTAGCTTGATTAACAACTTGTCAGTCAGAATTAATGCATAAAAATACACTTCAATAAACTCATCATTGCTACCACTTTGTTAAATCTTGCCTCTTCGCTAGAAAAGCTCATCTTTTGCTGCGGCATTGCCATGAAAAATTTTGCTTGTATAGTACTTGCTGCAAAAGAGCGTTAAGCCGGACATCACCAAAAGGACGATAAAAGATGGCATTAAGATTTCGCCTTGCCCAGCAAGGTTTATTAGTGGCCACATTGGGCATGGCGTTGGCCGCCTGCCAGAGTGGCAATACGCCAGAAGAGGCCGCACAGCAGGTCAGCGCAAACAAATTGGTTTACCCAGAAACCCGAAAAGACAACTTAGTCGAGACTATTCAAGGTGTTGCAGTGGCGGACCCTTACCGCCACCTTGAAGAAAACACGCCAGAAACTGAAAGCTGGGTAAAAGAACAACAGGCCTTTGGTCAAGCTTACTTGGCGAAGATCCCCAACAAACAAGCCGTGGTTGACCGTATCACAGAGCTGTGGAACTACGAGAAAATCTCTGCTCCCTTCGAGAATGGCGATAACCAGTTTTATTACCGTAACGATGGTTTACAAGCGCAATCGGTGCTGTATGTAAAAGGCAAAGATGGCGTTGAGAAACCTGTACTGGATCCAAATGGTTTTTCAGCCGATGGAACTGTGGCACTTTCTGGCGTTTCCGTCAGTAATGACGGCAAGATTCTAGCCTATGGTGTGTCTAAGTCAGGCTCTGACTGGCAGCAGTGGCAGTTTATCGATATTGCCACGGGTAAAAAGCTGAAAGATGAACTCAACTGGATTAAATTCTCCAGCGCAGTGTGGGATAAGGAAAACCAAGGTGTTTTCTATGCCCGTTACGATGCGCCTGCGGGCGGTGATTTACTGGCCGATGTCAATTTTAACCAAAAAGTGTATTACCACAAATTAGGCACAGATCAGCGCCAAGATTTATTGATTTACGAACGCCCACAAAATAAAGATTGGGGCTTTGGCATCGATGTGTCTGAGCAGGGCGAATATTTACTGTTGTCAATTTCGCAAGGCACAGACAAACGTAATCGTTTCTTCTATAAATCACTGTTTGAACCTAAAGCGCAGGTGGTTGAATTAATCCTTAACCTCGAAGCGGAATATGAGTTTTTAGGGAATGATGGCGCGGTATTTTATTTCAAGACCGATTTAGATGCGCCAAACGGTAAAGTGATTGCCATCGATACCCGTAATAGTGATAAATCCCAGTGGCAAACCATTATTCCAGAATCGAAAGATCCTATTAATAAAGTGGCCATTATTAATGACCATTTAGTCGTCAGTTATTTGCACGATGTATTGGGTCAGTTATCGATTTTCAGCATGGGCGGACAAAAGCGTCAGGATGTCACTTTGCCTGGCAAAGGTAATGTCGCAGGGCCTTTCGGTAAGGCGAGCAAAGACTATTTCTACTATGTCTTTAACAGCTATATTCAACCCGAAACCACCTATAAGTTCGATTTTAAAACGGCAGAGTCCACAGTAGTCGCTAAGCCGCAGGTGTCGTTCAATCCCGATGACTATGTGTCTGAGCAAGTGTTCTACACCAGTAAGGACGGTACTCGCGTCCCTATGATGGTGTCTTACAAGAAAGGGCTGGTGAAGAATGGTCAAAACCCAACGCTTCTGTATGCCTATGGCGGCTTTGCGATTTCAATGACACCGCGTTTTAGTCCTGCCAACATCGCTTGGTTAGATATGGGCGGCATTTACGCCGTACCAAGCCTACGTGGCGGTGCGGATTACGGCGAAAGCTGGCACCAAGCGGGGATGTTCGATAAAAAGCAAAATGTGTTTGATGACTATTTTGCGGCGGCCGAATACCTAATCAACGAAAAATACACCAACAGCACTAAGTTAGGTGCCTATGGTCGCAGTAACGGTGGTTTGTTAATGGGCGCTGCGGTTACTCAACGTCCGGAACTGTTCGCCGCAGTGTTACCGGCCGTGGGTGTGCTAGATATGCTGCGTTTCCACAAGTTCACCATTGGCTGGGCTTGGACCAGTGAATACGGCAGTGCTGACAACGCTGAACAATTCCCTGCGTTATTGGCTTACTCGCCATACCACAACGTTAAAGCCCAGGCCTATCCTGCAACTATGGTGATGACGGCTGACCATGACGATCGCGTGGTACCACTTCACAGCTTTAAGTTTGCCGCCATGATGCAAGAGAAGCAGCAGGGCGATAAACCCGTCATTATGCGCATAGAGTCCAATGCCGGGCACGGTGCTGGCAAACCGACGGCGATGAAGATCGACGAGTTTGCCGACATTTACAGCTTCCTGTGGCAAAGCTTCGGGCTGACATTGCCGCAAACCCTCGCAAAATAGCGAACTATGTTAATGAAATGGGGTCGTTTGACCCCATTGTTATTTACAAATCCCTCAATTGCGCTGAAACCCGCGCTATCCCTATCTATATCTTCGTCGGGTCATTCACAAGTCTTGTTTCCCTAGGTATAGTAAGCGTCAATTTTTCAACCAAAATTTGCTGATTTCAAATGACGTTTAATTGGCCCATTTCAGTCTATTACGAAGACACCGACGCAGGCGGCGTTGTCTATCATTCGAACTATCTCAATTTTTTTGAGCGGGCGCGAACCGAGTGGTTAAGAGCCTTAGGCGTAAGCCAGACTGCACTGTTAGCCGATGATACGGCGTTTGTAGTTAAGCGGGCGGAATTGGATTTTAAAAAAGCCGCGCGTTTTGAACAGAACCTTATTGTAGAAACTAAGGTCATAGAGTTGAAAAAGGCCTCGTTGGTATTTCATCAACGTTTGGTTGATCATCAGGGAGACTGTTATTGTGAAGGTACAGTGCTAGTGGCCTGTGTTGCCTTATCACGAATGCGTCCCCGAGCTATTCCCTTAAATATTGTGCAGGAGTTTGACAGTGCAAGCTGATATGTCGATTGTTGGGTTATTTTTACAAGCCAGTTTATTAGTGAAATTTGTGATGTTCACTTTACTTTGCTTGTCTGTAATGTCTTGGACGGTGATTTTACAACGCCGTAGCTTATTGACATCTGCAAAAAGTAAATCGGCAAAATTTGAAGATAAATTTTGGTCAGGCGTTGATTTAAATCGTCTGTATAAAGAATTATCGGCTCGTCCAGATAATACTGGCTTAGAGTCATTATTTGTGACGGGTTTTAAAGAATATTCACGTCTAAATAAATTAAATAACAAAGTGCCCGATGCGGTGATGGATGGGACTTCACGTGCCATGCGCGTCACCTTATCCCGTGAATTAGAAAAGTTAGAAGCCAACTTACCTTTATTGGCAACTATTGGTTCGACTAGCCCTTATATCGGTTTGTTTGGTACGGTATGGGGTATTATGAATTCATTTATCGCTATCGGCTCAATGGAAAACGCGACGCTCGCCATGGTGGCGCCAGGTATTGCAGAAGCACTGATTGCAACCGCAATGGGTCTGTTTGCGGCAATCCCAGCCGTTATCGCTTATAACCGTTTTGCGACTCAAGTTGAAAAGCTGGAAATCGGTTACGCTAACTTTATGGAAGAGTTTTCTAGCATCCTGCATCGCCAAGCATACAGTGAGAAGGAAGGCGTATAATGCAAGTCGGTTATCAGCGTAAACGTCGTCGCCCCGTTGCCGAAATCAACGTGGTGCCTTATATCGACGTCATGCTCGTGCTGCTGATTATTTTCATGGTAACAGCGCCGATTGTGACCCAAGGGGTGAAAGTGGAGCTGCCACAAGGGGCGGCTGAAGTATTGCCTGCGGACAGTAAGCCGCCAGTGGTCGCGTCTATCGATGCTGACGGTGCTTATTTCCTCAATCAGGGCGGTTCTAATAACGAAGAGATGGAATTGGATGAGTTAGCCACCGCCGTCGCGGCGATCATGTTGACAGAACCTGAGCGCCCTGTGGTGGTGAAAGCCGATAGAAATATTCCTTACGATAACGTGATCCAATTGATGGTGACCCTGCAGCAGGCAGGTGTTCCCTCAGTCGGTTTGATGACGGATTCACCCAAGGAGAAATAGGTGGCGGATAATTCAAATGTTGCATTACCTCTGTCAATTTCAGCAGGTATTCATATTGGCGTGATAATTATTCTGGCCATTGGCATAGATTTCACCCATAAACCTGAACCTGTGCAACAAGTTAGCGCCCCTGCAGTAAAAGCTGTTATGGTTGATCAGCAAAAAGTGGCTAATCAAGTTGAAAAGCTTAAGCAGGAAAAGCGCGATGCTGAGCGCCGCGAACGTGAGCGCCAAGCCGAACTTGAACGCAAAGCACAGGAAGCAAAGCAAGCCCGTGAGCGTGAACAAGCACAGTTGAAGAAACTGGCGGAAGAACGTAAGCAGCAAGAAATTGAGACCCAAAAGGCCAATGATGCCGCGAAAGCCGCGCAGGTGAAGCAGCAACAGGAAAAGGAAAAAGCGCAGAAAGCTGAAGCCGACCGCAAGCAGAAGGAGCAAGAACGTAAACTTGCTGAAGATGCAGCTCAAAAAGCGGCGGAAAAACGCAAAGTAGAAGAGGCCGCAGCCGCGAAAGCCGAGGCAGATCGTAAGCAGAAGGAAGCCGAAGCCAAGGCGAAAGCCGAGGCAGACGCTAAGGCCAAAGCGGAGGCAAAAGCCAAGGCAGATGCTGAAGCTAAAGCAAAAGCCGAAGCTAAGGCAAAAGCGGATGCAGAAGCTAAAGTGCGTGCCCAGCAAGAGCAGGAAATGGCTGATGCGTTAGCCGCCGAACAGGCTGCGTTATCGCAAACCATGAATAAGCAAATGCAGACGGAAGTGGGTAAATACACCGCGATGATTAAATCGACGATTCAACGCAACCTGGTGGTTGACGAGTCGATGCGTGGTAAAACCTGTACTGTTTCTGTGCGTTTAGCCAACGATGGTTTTGTGATCAGCAGTCAGACACAGGGTGGCGATCCTAACGTTTGCCGTGCAGCAAAAGCGGCGATTTTAAAAGCGGGCAAGTTACCAGTGTCTCCGGATCCTGCGGTTTATAACTTGATGAAAGAAATTAACTTAATCGTTGAACCAACGTTTAATTAAAGGAGTCCCATGAAAATTTTGGCAAAATGGTTAGCATTGGCGGTTCTGCTTTGCACTATGCCGGCAAAAGCGGCGCTGGATATTGTGATCACTGAGGGTGTGGATGCGGCGCGTCCAATCGCAGTGATGCCATTCCAATGGCAAGGAGCGGGGGCACCACCTCAGGCGATCGCCGATGTGGTAATGTCTGATTTAATACGTAGCGGTACCTTTAAACCATTAGATGAATTAGGGTTACCACAACGTGGTATCGGTGCTTTAGCCCAGTTTGACGCGAGTGCGTGGGCCAATGTGGGTGCCGAAGCCGTTGTTGTGGGATCGGTAAAACCCTATGGCACAGATCAGTTTTTGGTGAGCTTTGACCTTATCGATTTGGTTAAAGCGCAAAACCAAGCGCTAAAAGGGCCTACCAGTGCGACAGAGTTTTTGATGGATAGTCGCCAAACGGTGATTTCTGCGGCGCAGTTCCGTCAATATGGCCACCGTATCAGCGATATCGTCTATGAGAAGCTGACGGGTATTCGTGGTGCTTTCTTAACCCGTATTTCCTACGTGGTGGTTAACCATACCCAGAAAGCGGCTTATTCACTGATGATCGCCGACTATGACGGTTACAACGAGCAGATGTTGCTGCGCTCTCCAGAGCCGCTGATGTCTCCTTCTTGGTCACCCGATGGCCGTCGTTTAGCTTATGTGAGCTTTGAAAACAAAAAGGCTGAGATTTTTGTTCAGGATCTTTACACCCAAGTACGTACTAAGGTGAGTAGCTTCCCTGGCATTAACGGTGCACCGACATTCTCGCCCGATGGTAAATCCTTAGCAGTGACCCTCTCAAAGGATGGTCAACCTGAGATTTACGTTATCGATATCGCCACTAAGGCAGCAAAACGTATTACCAACCACTATTCCATCGATACTGAGCCATCTTGGTATCCCGATGGCAAGTCATTGTTGTTTACCTCCGAGCGCGGTGGTAGACCACAGTTATATCGTGTAGATTTAAATTCAGGCAAAGTGACCCGTGAAACCTTTGAAGGTGAATGGAATTTAGGTGGTTCAATTACCCCTGATGGTCGCAGCATGATTTTTGTGAATCGCACAAACGGTAAATTTAATATTGCACGTATGGATTTAAGTACGCGCTTTATGCAGGTGCTGACATCGACACGTTTGGACGAATCTCCAAGTGTGGCCCCTAATGGTACTATGGTGATTTATGGCACTACGTATCAAGGCAAGCAAGTTTTAGCAGCTGTTTCTACGGACGGACGCTTTAAAGCGAGATTACCGGTAGGTCAGGGCGAGGTGAAATCACCTTCTTGGTCTCCGTTTCTCTAATGTATTAGCTAGATTTATTCACATTTAATTTTATAAGGAACAGATAATGGATCTGAACAAGTTGTTAAAAGCTATGTTGGTAGCACTTCCAATTATGGCTATTAGTGCGTGTAGCTCAACTTCTGAATCAGAAACTGATGCAATGGGCTCTACAAACGGTTCTGGTAGCGAACTGAATGGTGGTGGCGTTCAAACTGGCGGTATTGGTGGAATGTTGTCACCTGAAGAGCAACAACGTCAGCAACTCGAGCAGTTGAGAAAAGAACACATCATTTACTTCGACTTCGACCGCAGTGAAGTTCAAACTGAATATGCCGCTGTACTCGAAGCCCACGGTACTTATTTAGTTGAGCACCCAAGCGTACGCGTATTGATTGAAGGTCATGCCGACGAGCGTGGCACGCCTGAATACAACATCGCACTGGGTGAGCGTCGTGCTAAAGCTGTTGCTAAATACTTACAAGGCATGGGTGTACAACCTAGCCAAATGAGCATCGTAAGCTATGGCGAAGAGAAGCCACTTGACTTCACTCGTACCGATGAAGGTTTTGCTAAAAACCGTCGTGCAGTTTTAGTTTACTAAGATTGAATTACGGAGAGTAACTAGATGAAACGTGCCGTCTTAATTACGGCAATGTTCTTCGGCGCAGGAGCTGCAGTTGCAGCTCCTGCTCCTGTTGAAGATATTGCTGGTGGTTCAGGTGATGACAGACTTGCTCGTTTAGAGCGCATTGTAAAATCGAGACAACAAAGCGAAATTGATATGCAGCGCCGTCTGGATACTTTGCAGCAAGAAGTTCTCGACTTACGTGGTTTGACCGAACAACAGAATTATCAAATAGAGCAGATGCAACAACGTCAGCGTCAGCTTTACGATGAAATTGCCAATTTATCCTCCAAAGCCGCTGCCGCGCCAGCAGCTTCTACTCCTGCAACGCCCGCTGCTGCCGCAGCAAGTGCCAATGCCGCCGCCAGTAGCTTAAGTGAAACGGCCAGCTACGAAGGTGCGGTGAACTTAGTGCTGAAAGAGCGCAAGTATGACGATGCTATCCCAGCGTTTCGCGCCTTCATTAAACAGTATCCGGATTCAGTTTATGCTGCCAATGCCAACTATTGGTTAGGACAGTTACTGTTTAACAAGAGTGAATTTGCTGAAGCCAAACAAGCCTTCAATACCGTCGTGACCCGTTTTAGTGATTCCAACAAACGTGGTGACAGTCTAGTGAAGCTTGGCATGATCGCAGAGAAAACCGGTGATAAAGCCGGTGCGACTCAATACTACCAACAAGTGGTAAAAGACTACGCCAACAGCGCTGCAGCACGCATTGCCCAACAACAATTGGCTGCAATTAAAGCATAATTAACTAAAAAACATACTCTTAGTCTGTTTTTCATGCAAACGACAAAAAATTGGGAATTTACGCTTGCATGGGAAAATGAAAAAGGTATTATAGGCGCCCTCGGAACGGCGAGGTCGTTCGGGGCGCAAAATACCAGTAAATGGGTCGTTAGCTCAGTCGGTAGAGCAGTTGGCTTTTAACCAATTGGTCGAAGGTTCGAATCCTTCACGACCCACCACTTACTCTAGTAAATAGAATAAGTTAGCGGTATTTGAAGTGTTGTAAATAAGATGGGTCGTTAGCTCAGTCGGTAGAGCAGTTGGCTTTTAACCAATTGGTCGAAGGTTCGAATCCTTCACGACCCACCACTTTACTGAAAGTGAATAACTCAGTGCCAAATAGATGGGTCGTTAGCTCAGTCGGTAGAGCAGTTGGCTTTTAACCAATTGGTCGAAGGTTCGAATCCTTCACGACCCACCACTTTTCTGAAAGTGTAAAACTCAGAGTCCTTAGATGGGTCGTTAGCTCAGTCGGTAGAGCAGTTGGCTTTTAACCAATTGGTCGAAGGTTCGAATCCTTCACGACCCACCACTTTACTGAGAGTGAATAAATCAGCGCAAAAATAGATGGGTCGTTAGCTCAGTCGGTAGAGCAGTTGGCTTTTAACCAATTGGTCGAAGGTTCGAATCCTTCACGACCCACCACTTTACTGAAAGTGAATAAATCAGCGCCAAAATAGACGGGTCGTTAGCTCAGTCGCTTTTTTTATAAAGCTAGGGCAGTTGGCTTTTAACCAATCAGTCGAATGGTTTAAATCCTTCACGATTCGCCACTTTTCTGGAAGTGTAAAATTCAGAGTCCTAGATGGGTCGTTAGCTCAGTCGGTAGAGCAGTTGGCTTTTAACCAATTGGTCGAAGGTTCGAATCCTTCACGACCCACCACTTTACTGAAAGTGAATAAATCAGTGCAAAAACAAATGGGTCGTTAGCTCAGTCGGTAGAGCAGTTGGCTTTTAACCAATTGGTCGAAGGTTCGAATCCTTCACGACCCACCACTCTTAAATTCCCTAGTAAACTCTTCCTCAGCATGTAATCACAAAGCATTTTCGCTTTGTTTTTAGCATTTTCTACTTTTGTCTCATAGACTTATTGCCAATGTTGCTCGCTTGTTAAATTGTCCATATTGGCTGCGGACAAATAATAACAACTGGGGAAACATAAAATGAAACAAGCAAAACTTAGCTTGCTTTACTCTGCAACCTTATTGGCATTTATGGGCTCTGCCAATGCGGCTTCTTTAAAAAATACTGACGTTGAATTTGGTGGCTATATCAAGGCGGACGTAATGTTCAGCGATTATGGCAATGGGGCACCAGATTCGGGGGATTTATCCCGTCAGTTTTATGTACCGGGTACCATTTACGGTAAAGAAGGCAATGGTAACCAAGTGGTGGATTTCCAAGCCCGTGAGACGCGATTCAATTTTAAGGCGGCAACGGATCTTGATGGCCATAGCTTATCGGGCTTTATTGAGCTGGATTTTATGACCCACACAGATGGCAATGAGCGGGTGTCTAACAGCTATTCACCACGTATCCGCCATGCCTATGTGTCCTATGATAATTGGACCGTAGGTCAAACCTGGACCACATTCCAAAACCCTGCTGCCTTGCCTGAAAACCTCGACTTTGTGGGTGCTGCAGATGGTACGCCCTTTGTGCGCCAATCGTTACTGCGTTATACCCATGGTAATTTCCAATTTGCGATAGAAAACCCTGAAACAACGGTAACACCGAACCAAGGTGGTGCACGCATCACTAGTGGTAATGGTGTCGTGCCTGATGTGGTGGCGAGATACAATCTCAAGACGGACGGTGGTGCTTCATTCTCGTTTGCGGGTATCGCCCGTCAACTCAATTTAGAAACCAAAATCGGTGCGACTCAAATCGATAGTTCGAGCTTCGGCTACGGCGCCAGTGTGGCGGGGATTATTCCCATTGGGAAAGATGATCTGCGCTTTACCGCAACCTATGGTGACGGTTTAGGGCGTTATATGGCGCTTAACTATATTAATGCCGGCGTGTTAGATGCGAGCGGTGATATTGAATCCATTCGTACCTTCGGCGGCTTTGTGTCTTACCGTCATTGGTGGAACGAACAGTGGCGCACCAGTGTGACATTCTCTGGCATGCAAGCGGATAATGATGTGGCCTTAACGGGCACAGGGGTGAATAAGGATGCTTATTCTGGCTATATCAACCTGTTGTATTCCCCTAGCAAACCACTGACCTTTGGGGTTGAATATATGTACGCCCAGAATAGTAAAGAGAATGGTGATGATGGTGATTTAAGCCGGATCATCTTCTCGGCGAAGTATGTGCTCTAAGGTTGTATATATGTCTCGTCCTGAAATAAGTTGACACTTATTTCCACCTAAAACGCTCGATGAACCTCATCGGGCGTTTTGTATTTTAAGGCCAAATGTGGCCGCCGTTGATTATAGATGGCTACCGCTTCTGTCACCATTTGTCGCGCCTCCTCCAGCGTTGCGGGCTTATGTGTTAAAAACTCCTGCTTCAAGATGCCATTCACTCGCTCTGCTAAGGCATTTTGATAGCAGTCATATCCGTCTGTCATTGAGCATGTCACGCCATGTTGTGCGTGAACCGCTTGATACGCGTTTGAGCAGTACTGTATCCCTCGGTCTGAGTGGTGTATCAGCGGTTTACTTTTATCTTGTCGCTGCTTCAGCGCCCGTTTGTAGGCCGTTAGCACCCCGTCTGTTTTAAGATTATCATCAACATGATAGCCCACGATTTTTCGTGACCAGGCATCGGTCACCAAGCTTAAATAGGCTTCATTATCTTGCAGTGGCAGATAGGTAATATCCGCCACCCAGACTTGCTCTGAGCGGCTGATGTCTACTTGCTGCTCGCTGGGCTTAAGCAAGTTGGGATGACACCTAAATCGATGATGGCTATGGGTCGTTTTATGGTACGCCCGCTTAGGCGTGACCAACAAACGATGCGCCCTAAGACAGCGAAATAACCGGTCTCGTCCTATCACTATTTGATGCATTTTGTTGAGTAAATACTGCAGTTTACGCGTACCGACTCGCGGTTGAAGTAGCCGTTCATATTGTACCATTTGCACCACCTGTTGCTCCCTTTGCTCCCATTCTGTTTGCCGCTGGCATTGTTGATAATACGCCTGGCGACTGATGCCAAGGTAACGACAGCATTGGGTGACGCCATAACCTATGGCCGTTTTTTCTTGGAGCGTTTCGCGGGTGGCTTTTTTACGACGGATATCCCGTAGTCAGTTCTGAGTTTTTCGACAATGGCTTCGAAGAACGCCGCTTTCATGCGGGTATCTTCCAGTTCGGCTTCGAGGGCTTTTATCTTTTGCTCGGGGGTGAGCGTGGTGGGTTCAGTCATCAACTGTCCTCGCATTGATGTTGGCGGCGTCCCTAGGGACCAATCCAGTTTGCCATGCTTGCGTAACCACACTAACACGGTGGAGCAACCTTGAATACCGTACTTGTCTTGCGCCTGCTTATAGGTCAGCTCGCCTTTTTCCACTTGGTCGACAACCGCCAATTTAAAAGCGAGGGAATAATCGCGTTGAGTTCGTTTAATTGTTGAAGTCATTACACTCTCCAAAATGAGTTTGAAAAGTGTCAACGCTATTTAGGACGGGTCAATAGATAAATAAAAAGGAGACCTCAGGTCTCCTTTTACATCACATTAGGATTAACCTAACAGATTGTTATCGCGAACATATTGTTCGAAATCGGTGCAACCACCTACGTGTTTTTCATCAACGAAAATCTGTGGCACAGTTTCGACTGGCTTGCCGACAGTCTTCTCGAGATCCGCTTTAGAAATCCCTTCGGCGTGGATATCCACGTATCTAAATTTAAAGTCATCACGTTTTTCAACGAGTTGCTCTGACAGTTGTACTGCTCGCACGCAATAAGGACAGCCAGGACGGCCAAAAATAACAACGTACATAATAGCTCCTTAGGATTACTTTAAGCGTTTTATACCATAGCGCTAACCGAATTGATAATGTCAGATGTGTTTATTTTCAGTTTGATAGCGCCCTTGGTAATCGAAATAGCTTTCGAGCAGATCCCAGCCTTTTTTATGCTTTTTCAGCAGTAACAGATCTGGCATCCGAAAAGCGGCGCTATCGGCAATCAGCTCAGACACTTTTTTGTATTGCTTAGGTTTTAGGCCCGGCGTGCGACTATGGGGGAAAATAAATAGCACATACAAGGCACGCCATTGGGCGGGCGTTTGCAGTTTAAAGCGTCGATTAAACTCGTTTCCTTCAATGTCCAGATATTGCACCTTAAGATCGCCCGCATCATCCATTAACGTCATATGCTGGCAGCGGAACAGATGATGGTGCTGCTTATTCAATACTTGCTTAAGGCGTTTATCGGGGTCGATTAAGGTCGACTGGCAATGCAGGCAAATACGCGCTGCTATGTCGTTCTCTTGTCCGCAATCAGGACAGGATTTAGATCTAAATCGAAAATCACATTGCTGCTTTTGCCCATGATGCTCGACTATGCCCTGACAGCGACGGCCAAAGTGTTCGATAATATCGCCATCATTGTCGGTTAATCCCCAAAAGATATTAGCAAACTGGCAGACAGGGCAGTGCACTTGTACCGGAACCGACTTGCTATTGGGCTTAGCTTGGCCGACTTCTGGAAAATACAAATCATAGCCATTGGCAGCGTAATCAATCACTAAACAATCTTTTTTACCTTCACAGATCCTAAGACCGCGGCCAATCATTTGCTGAAACAAACTCACCGATGCGGTGGGGCGTAAAATTGCAATCAAATCCACATGGGGCGCATCGAATCCGGTGGTCAATACCGCGACGTTGACAAGGAACTTAAGCTCTCTGGCTTTAAAGCGCTCGATAAGCTCATCACGTTCATTATCTGGCGTTTGCGCCGTGACGATTGCCGTTTGCTCGCCGTGTTCCTTGTTAAGCTGGCTAACAATTTCTTCCGCATGGCGCACTGTTGCCGCAAAAATAATGATCCCTTGGCGATGGTGACTCAGTTCAATCAGTTGCTTCACAATCGCCGTTGTCGCACGCCCAGCGTGATTCAGCAGCGCATTGACTTGGGCCTCGGGATATTCGCCATTGTCATTGGGCTTGATTTGGCTGAAGTCATATTGGGCGCTTAAACCATCAAATAAAGTGGGCGCGGTTAAATAGCCTTGTTTAATCAGCGGACGGATGGGGAGCTCGAAAATACACTGCTCGAAGATCCCAAGTTCAGGCGAGCCGACTTTGCCGTGGTAGTGGCGTTTGTAAATCCAACCTGTCCCGAGCCGATAGGGAGTTGCAGTTAGGCCTAATAATTTGAGCTTGGGATTACGCTCTTGTAAATGACTTAAGAGCTGCTGATATTGGCTGGTTTTTTCGAGGCTGACTCTGTGGCACTCATCGATAATCACCAGCGAGAAGGGCTCATCGAATTGAGTTAAGGCGCGCGCGGCGGATTGGATACTGGCCACGACGGTTTTGCCGTCAGTCGATTTTTGATTTAACCCAGCGGAGTAAATGCTGGCCTCAGTCGTCAGTAATCCGACCTTTTGCGCGTTTTGGGCAACCAGTTCCTTCACATGGGTTAAAACCAGCACTCGTCCTCTGGCGATGCGGGCCAGCTCGGCAATAACGATACTTTTCCCGGCACCCGTTGGCAGGACTAACACTGCGGAATCGGTGCTTTTTTTGAAATGCGCGATGGCGGCATCGACGGCTTGTTGCTGATAATCCCTGAGGGTAACACTTGGGCTGGAATTAACTGACACGCTATTAGGTATTCTTGGTCGACTGAGTTTGGCGCCAAGCTTAACACAGAACCAAAAAAATGCCCCTTGGTTGGAGGGGCAACTAAGAGAAAGGGGCAATCAGGCACTTTCTCAACAGGGGTTGCTTCATTTAAAAGAACCAGTACTCGATGGAGTCAGGTTCAAACATACAGGAGCTAAAGCAGCGCTTAACCGTGATAAATCACGATTAAGCGCGGGATAACGATTACTCGTTACGATTTAAGCGAGTTTCAATCAAGGTCTCAATCACGGCTGGATCGGCCAGTGTTGATGCATCACCTAAGTTGGTCACTTCGTTCGCGGCAATCTTACGCAGGAAGCGGCGCATGATTTTGCCAGAACGGGTCTTAGGTAACCCTGTTGCCCACTGGATAAGATCCGGTGTGGCTAGGGCACCAATTTCTTTGCGAACCCATTGGCGCAGCTCTTGGCGAAGTTCTTCACTCTCTTCAGTGCCGCGGGTTAAGGTCACATAGGCGTAAATACCTTGGCCTTTAATATCATGGGGATAGCCCACAACTGCGGCTTCAGCGACCAGTTCGTGTGATACCAGTGCACTTTCTACTTCAGCGGTACCTAATCTGTGGCCGGAGACGTTAATCACATCGTCCACACGGCCGGTGATCCAGTAGTAACCGTCTTCATCGCGGCGCGCGCCGTCACCGGTAAAGTACATGCCACGGAAGGTTTTGAAGTAGGTCAGTACGAAGCGTTCATGGTCGCCATATACGGTACGCATTTGACCTGGCCATGAGTCGAGCAGCACTAAGTTACCTTCAGTTGCGCCTTCTAAAATGTTACCCATGTTGTCCACGAGCGCCGGTTGTACCCCAAAGAAAGGGCGAGTTGCCGAGCCGGGTTTGGTATCGGTTGCGCCGGGTAATGGCGTAATCAAGATGCCGCCAGTTTCGGTTTGCCACCAGGTATCGACAATCGGGCAATGTTCATGGCCGATGACCTCGTGGTACCAGCGCCAAGCTTCAGGGTTGATAGGTTCACCCACTGAGCCCATGATGCGCAGCGAGCTGCCATCGTACTTGTCAAAATGCTGTTTACCTTCGGCCATCAGTGCACGGATAAGTGTCGGCGCAGTATAGAGAATATTTACCTTGTGGCGGTCAATCATCTCGCCTAGACGTGCAGGGCTTGGGTAATTAGGGATCCCTTCGTGGATTAGCACGGTCGCACCGTTCGCCAGTGGGCCGTACACCATGTAGGAATGACCCGTGATCCAACCCACATCTGCGGTACACCAGTAAATCTCACCCGGTTTGTAATCGAACACATACTCGTGGGTCATTGAGGCATACACCATATAACCGCCCGTGGTGTGTAATACGCCCTTGGGATTACCGGTTGAACCTGAGGTATAAAGTAAGAAGAGCGGATCTTCGGCGCCCATTTCTTCAATGGCGCAGTGCTCGGATGCGGTTTCAACTAGTGAGTGCCACCACACATCGCGGCCTTCTACCCAATCAACCTTGCCGCCAGTACGCTTAAGTACGATTACCTTCTCAACGCTGGTGACATCGGGATGCTTGAGCGCATCGTCGATGTTGCGCTTGAGTGGGATCGCGCGGCCACCACGCATACCTTCATCGGCGGTGATAACCACTTTAGATTTACCGTCGATGACCCGTGAAGCGATAGAATCGGGTGAGAAGCCACCAAAGACCACCGAGTGCACGGCACCGATGCGGGCACAGGCCAGCATAGCCACCGCCGCTTCTGGCACCATTGGCATATAAATGGTCACAATATCGCCACGACGCACGCCTTGGCTGCGTAGGGCGTTGGCAAACTTACACACTTGAGTGTGCAGCTCACCGTAGGTGATTTTACGTTGTTCGCTGGCGTTATCGCCTTCCCAAATGATGGCAACGCGGTCGCTGTGTTCTGCTAGATGGCGATCTAAGCAGTTGGCTGAGGCGTTTAGGGTGCCGTCGTAGAACCAGTTAATCGATAAGTTATGATCGTCAAAAGTGGTTTTTTTGATTTTAGTGTATGGCTTTATCCAATCGATCCGTTTGCCGTGCTCTCTCCAGAAACCCTCTGGATTGACAATCGACTCTTGGTACATTTTTTTATATTGATCGTTATTTACAAGTGCATTGGCAGCGATATTGCCGGAGACTTTGTAGAGAGACTGCGAGCTCATAGGGCTTCCCTTTCTAAAAATTGCGTAGTCTGAGTATGGTATGCAAGGGGCTGGCAACTCCATTAGACCTTGGTCTAGTTTTAAAATTTCCTTTATATTTAGGCTGTTGCACTCGAAAATCTGGCTAGATTTCAGCCATTATTTATCGCACAATAATGGAAAAAAAGAGCAAAATATGAATCTAACCTTAGTCGTCGCCGTTATTGCTATTTGTTATGTCTCACTTTTATTCCTTTTAGCCTGGGGCGCGGAGCGTTGGTTTAGCGGCGTGACCAAGAAGCTGCAGGTCGGCATTTATGGTTTAAGTCTGGCGGTTTATTGTTCTTCCTGGAGCTTTTTAGGCACGGTTGGGCAGTCGGCTAATGATTTTTGGTCCTTCATCCCGATTTTTATCGGCCCAATTATTATTTTCACCTTAGGTTTTGGCATGCTGCGCAAGATGGTGCTCGTGTCCAAGGCGCAAAATATTACCTCGGTCGCCGACTTTATCGCCGCCCGTTACGGTAAGTCACAAACATTGGCGGCCATTGTTACCCTCATCGCTTTATTTGGCATCATGCCCTACATTGCCCTGCAACTTAAGGCGATGGTGTTTAGCCTTAATTTGTTCCAACCAGCAGACGATCCTTTAAACGGCATTACTATTCCTTTACTTATCACAGCGTTGCTGGCGATTTTTGCCATTTTATTTGGGACGCGTAAGCTCGACGCCACCGAGCATAACCCCGGTATGATGCTGGCGATTGCCTTTGAATCGTTAGTCAAACTGGCGGCATTTTTGTTGGTGGGGATTGTGATTAGCTTTGGCGTGTTCGATGGTTTTGGTGATATCTGGCAGCAGGCGAGCGAAAAAGCATTAATTAATTACCCAAATCCTCGAATCGAAGCCTTAATGCCTGAGCTGCTCGTCGGCATGGCGGCATTTTTATGTATGCCGCGGCAATTCCACGTGATGGTGGTGGAGTGTGCCGATGAATCGGTGTTGTCCAAGGGGCGCTGGTTATTCCCGCTGTATTTGGCCTTATTTGGCTTATTCGTTGGGCCACTGGCTTTAGCGGGTAAAGTGATCCTCGGTGATAGCGTTGCCGCCGATACTTATGTGATCAATTTACCGCTTGCCTTAGATCATCCACTGCTCGCCGTCATTGCGCTGTTAGGCACTTTATCTGCGGCAACCGGCATGGTGATTGTGGCGGTAGTGACGATAAGCGTGATGGTGAGTAACGAGTGGTTGGTGCCAGTGATGCTGCGCACGGGCAATATCCGTGAGAAAAATTTCAGCCAGTTTTCGCAGATGCTATTAAATGCGCGCCGCCTTGCCATCGTCATCATCCTTGGTTTGGGTTATGGCAGTTATCTGGCGCTCGCCGACAGTGACTCGCTATCGCACCTTGGGATGTTATCCTTCGGGGCGTTTGCCCAGCTTGCTCCCGCGCTGGTGGGCGGGCTCTATTGGAAACACGGTAATCGTGCCGGGGTGTTTTTAGGCTTGAGTGTGGGTTTTGGCCTGTGGTTTTACATCATGCTAAGCGGCATGAACGATGGCCAAAATGTGGCGACCTTATTGTCGAGTAATATCGATCTGTTAGATGCCATTACCCCCAATGTACGTGATGCCCTCACTGCGTTGTTCGCCAATATTGCCTGCTATATCTTAGGCTCGATTTGGTTCAGGGCAGGGGTTGCTGAGCGTATTCAGGCTAGCGCTTTTGTCAGCCCGGGTAAGCTTAAAAATAATGCCAATAAGAAAAATGGCCCTATCTCTCAGCAGGATTTGCTGATCTTAGCCAGCCGCTTTGTTAGCCCAACCCGCGCCTATGAAAGCTTTAGCCGATTCTCCACCGAGGCGGTCAAGAGTGACAGCTGGCACAAGGCTGCGACACCTGAGCTTATTGCCCACACCGAACGTTTACTCGCCGGTGTGCTTGGCGCTTCCAGTGCCTCCTTGGTGATGGACTCGGTGTTACAAGGGCGCGACTTGGCCCTAGATGAAGTCTTTAGCCTAGTGGATGAAGCCTCATCCAAAATCATGCTCAGCCAAGATATGCTGCGCGGGGCTATCGAGCATGCCTATGAAGGGATGAGCGTTATCGACAGCGACCTCAACCTAGTGGCATGGAACTACAAATACGTCGAGCTGTATCAATATCCTGAAGGATTTTTACAGCAAGGCATGCCGATTGGCGAAGTGATCCGCTTTAACGCGGCGCGGGGATATTGCGGCGAGGGGGATATTGAGTCGCAGGTCGAAAAACGCGTGCAGCATATGCGCAATGGCACGCCGCATACCTCAGAGCGGCAACGTAAAGACGGCAAAGTGATTAAAATTCAAGGTAATCCTATGCCCGATGGCGGCTTTGTGATGACCTTTACCGACATTACTCAATACCGTGAGCAGGAGCGCGCTTTGCTTGAAGCCAATGAAACCCTCGAATCACGCGTCAAAGAGCGTACCTACGAGTTAGCCATGCTAAACAGTGAGTTACTTGAGGCCAAGGCGCAGGAAGAAATGGCGAACGCTTCTAAGAGTCGTTTCTTAGCGGCGGTAGGGCACGACTTAATGCAACCCTTGAATGCGGCGAGATTGTTTACCGCGTCTTTGTCCCAGTATCCTAATTTAGACCGCGAGGCGCGCACCACCTTATCCCATGTGAATAGCTCGCTCAAAACCGCTGGCGAGTTGCTCACTGACTTATTGGATATTTCGAAGCTGGATTCTGGCATGGTGGAAGTCAATCGCCGCGATTTTGCCATATCCGAGCTGCTCAATGGTCTGTCAGTCGAATTTGAGGCGATGGCGGCGGACAATCAAATTCGCTTTCAGATGATCCCCTGTAGCGCGACGGTTAACTCCGATCCTTCGCTACTGCGGCGCGTGCTGCAAAACTTCTTAACCAATGCTTACCGTTATGCCCGTGGTGGACGGGTGCTGTTTGGCTGTCGCCATCGTGGCAGTGAGTTAGAGATCCAAGTATTGGACACGGGCTGCGGGATTGATGAGCACGAAACCCGCGAAATTTTCAAAGAGTTTAAGCGCTTAAATAATCCACGTAGTAAAAGCGTCAGCGGCCTCGGCCTCGGGCTGGCGATTGCCGATAGGATCAGCCGAGTGCTGAATCACGGGATCCAAGTGTCGTCGCAATTGGGACGAGGCTCAGTGTTTTCTATCTGCGTGCCCCTAGGGGAAACCGTGCGTCAGCCGCAGGTGAAGGCTTTGCCATCGCTATTGCAACCTTTATCAGGGATTAAAGTCCTGTGTATCGACAACGAAGAAGCCATTTTAGCGGGGCTTGAGAGTCTACTCAGCCGCTGGCAGTGCGAGGTGATATGCGCCAAAGACTTGTCCGATGCGCGAATAAAATTAGGCCTAAAAGGGGTAGCGCCAGACATAGTGTTAGCGGATTTCCACTTGGACGATGGCCAAAACGGCGTCGATGCGATGGACGGGATCCGCGCGCTCTATGGCAAAGAGTTACCGGGGATTTTAATCACCGCCAATACCCGTAAAGAGTTGATGGAAGATGTGCAGCGCCGCGGTTATCACTATATGGCGAAAATGATTAAACCGGCGGCGCTGCGGGCCTTGATCTCAAGCCTTGTCAAAAAGGCTTAATGACTAATGTGTTAGCCACATTTAACCGTGACTGATGGTGATGCTTTCATTCGCAAGCGCCTCGGCTTGAGCGGCCTGTGGCGGCGTAATCGTCGCAGCCACTTGCTTCATCGCCCGAGTCAGTTGTGTCAGTTGCGCAGGGGTTATCACATAGGGCGGCATAATATAAATTAGGTTGGCAAAGGGGCGCACCCATACGCCTAAGTCAACAAATTGCTGCTGCAGCGCCGCGGTATTGACCGCTTGGTGCATTTCGAGCACGCCGACCGCGCCGAGCACGCGCACCTCTTTCACGCTGGGAATATCGATGGCATCGGCAAGCTCGCGCTGCATTTGCTGCTCGATGGCGGCAACCTGCGCTGGCCACTCCTGTTGATTGATCAGATCTAAGCTTGCGCAGGCGGCAGCACAGGCGAGGGGATTGCCCATAAATGTCGGGCCATGCATAAAGACACCTGCGGGCGAGTGGCTAATGCCTTGGGCGACGTTATCCGTGCACAAGGTGGCGGCAAGGCTGATATAACCCCCCGTTAATGCTTTGCCTAGGCAGAGAATGTCGGGCGAGATGTCGGCATGTTCATAGGCAAATAACCTACCGGTTCGGCCAAAACCCGTGGCGATTTCATCGAGGATAAGCAGCACATTATATTCATCACACAGGGCACGTAGGCCGCGTAAATATTCGCTGCTGTAGAATCGCATTCCCCCAGCGCCCTGCATAATCGGCTCGATAATTACGGCGGCAATCTCTTGATGTTGCTCGCGTAAAATACGCTGCATTGGCGCTAAATCATCTTGGCCTAATGGCTCGCCGAAGGGCGTTTGCGGCGCGTCGACAAAACACTGTTTCGTTACAGCCTCGCCAAACATGGTATGCATACCCCCTTCGGGATCGCAGACACTCATGGCGGCAAAGGTATCGCCATGGTATCCCTTCTTTACCGTGAGAATGCGCTGTTTTTGGGACTTTTGCGCTAAAGGCAAATCTTGCCCCTGCCAATATTGCAGCGCCATTTTGATGGCAACTTCGACGGCAATTGAGCCTGAGTCGCAGAGAAATACTTTAGTGAGGGGATCGCAGGTCATCGCCAGCAGTTTTTTACAAAGTTCAATGGCAGGTTCATGGGTAATACCGCCAAACATGACATGGCTGAGTTGGTGCAGTTGCCGCTCCATCGCCGCTAATATCGCCGGGTGTCCATAACCATGTACGCAGGCCCACCATGAACTGGTGCCATCGATAAGCTTACGGCCATCGACCAATTCCAGCTCGCAGCCTTGGGCACTGTGTACCCCAAAAACAGGAAGTGCGCGGGTCATGGAAGTATAAGGATGCCAAATATGGGCGCTATCAAAATCAAAATCGAGTAAATTGCGCATAAAAGCTCACAGTGTTGGTTGAAAAATAATCAGTGGTAAACCTGTATCACTGGTTGGCGTTGACAGTTTAAGGGCTGAGGTTATCCTAGCCAAGGTAAAATACAAAAATAAAAGGGTGTTCAATGTCGCAGTTGCAAGTTCGTCATGATTGGAAGCGGGAAGAAATCGAAGCCTTATTTGCGCTGCCGATGAATGACTTATTATTTAAAGCACACAGTATCCACCGTGAAGTGTACGATCCTAACGAAGTGCAGATCAGCCGATTACTGTCGATCAAAACCGGTGCTTGTCCTGAGGATTGTAAATATTGTCCGCAGAGTGCGCGTTACGACACTGGCCTTGAAAAAGAGCGTCTCTTAGCGATGGAAACCGTATTGACCGAAGCGCGCAGTGCTAAAGCCGCGGGCGCTTCACGTTTCTGTATGGGCGCCGCTTGGCGTAACCCGAAAGATAAAGACATGCCATACCTCAAGCAAATGGTGCAAGAGGTGAAAGCCCTCGGCATGGAAACCTGTATGACCTTAGGCATGCTTAGTGCCGAGCAAGCCAATGAGCTGGCCGATGCGGGCCTTGATTATTACAACCACAATTTAGATACCTCGCCTGAATATTACGGCGATGTGATCACCACCCGTACCTATCAAAACCGTTTAGATACCTTAAGCCACGTGCGTGCATCGGGCATGAAAGTCTGCTCTGGCGGTATTGTTGGTATGGGCGAAAAGGCCACAGACCGAGCGGGTTTATTGCAACAACTGGCGAATTTGCCTCAGCACCCTGATTCTGTGCCCATTAACATGTTGGTCAAAGTAGCGGGCACCCCCTTCGAAAAACTCGATGATTTAGATCCGCTGGAGTTTGTCCGTACCATCGCCGTGGCGCGTATTTTAATGCCTAAGTCCCGTGTGCGTTTATCGGCGGGCCGTGAAAACATGACTGACGAATTGCAGGCCATGTGTTTCTTTGCGGGCGCGAACTCGATTTTCTACGGCTGCAAGTTACTGACGACGCCAAACCCTGAAGAAAGTGATGATATGGGCCTGTTCCGCCGTCTGGGCTTACGTCCTGAGCAGGGCGCTGCCGCGACTATCGATGATGAGCAAGCAGTCTTAGCCAAAGCTGCGGCGCACCAAGATAAAGCCTCGGCACCTTTTTATGATGCGGCGGCGCTGTAACTAAGACTTATCGCCTCAGTAAAACTCGCTTCTTTGGACTTGCGCTTCGTTAAGCCGAAGCGCTGGCCCCAAAGAGGATGCGGACGGTGAGACTCTGCGAGCATTTAGCCGTCGTTATGCCAGAGGCTAAGCGAAAAAGAGTTAAGACGCTGAGTAAACCAGCAAAGTAAAATGCAGAGCAAGAAAAGTTGAGCAAGAAAAGTTGAGTAAGAAAAAATGAGTTCACCACTCACTTCAAAACTGGGTGCAAAAATCCTCGCCCGTCAGCAGGCGTTAGCCGAGCAAGGCTTACTTAGGCAGCGTCAGGCACTGTCGTGCGCGGCAGCACTCAGTGAGGATGGCCCTCAGTTTGGCTTAGCGGATCGGCACTATCTTAACTTCAGCAGCAATGATTACTTAGGGCTATCCCGTGCTCCCGAATTGGCCGAGGCGCTGCACCTTGGCGCTAAGCAATATGGCGTTGGTAGCGGCGCATCACCGCTGGTGACGGGCTACAGCGAGGCGCATTTGGCGCTAGAAACTAAGCTGTGCCAGATGACGGGATTTGAGGCGGCACTACTCTTTAGCTCAGGGTTTAGCGCCAATACCACCTTGTGTAAGACCTTATTCGATAAGCAGGATGTGGTGCTGGCCGATAAACTGGTCCATGCATCGATTATCGATGGATTGCGCGACAGCGGCGCGGATTTTAAACGATTTTTGCATAACGCCACCGATAGCGCCGAGCGCCTGTTAGCGAAGAACGCCGTTTCAGCCTTGATCACTGAGAGTGTTTTCAGCATGGATGGCGATATCGCGCCGATTTCGGCGTTATCCGCACTTTGCCGGGCACATAATGCTTGGTTAATTGTCGATGATGCCCATGGTTTTGGTGTGGTGGATGCTGTGAGTGCTCAAGTTGAGTCGACTCCAGCTTCCAACCTTATCGATATCCAGATAGTGACCTTTGGTAAGGCGTTAGGCTGTCAGGGCGCGGCGATCCTCGGGAGTCGGCAGTTGATTGAATTTCTCGTAAGCAATGCGCGGGAATATATCTATTCCACCGCCTTGTCGCCCGCCAATGCGGCCCTTGCCTTGGCCGCAGTTGAATACGCTGAGGCCCATCCTGATCTTAAGCAAAAATTGCAGAGCAATATCTTATTGTTCAAGCAGTTGTGCCAAGATGCTGACATTCCACTCCTAGGTAGCGACACCGCGATTCAACCTTTGATTATTGGTGATGCGGCTCAAACCTTGCTGGTGGCGGAAAAGCTAAAGGCATTAGGTATTTGGGTCGGCGCCATTCGTCCACCCACAGTGCCCGTTGGCTCGGCAAGATTGCGCATTACCTTAAGCGCATCCCATAGCGAGGCGGCAATACGGCGCTGCGTCAATGGGATTGCCACTGTGCTGGCCGAGTGTGTATTGCCGAGGATTTCTGAGCGGCCTGAACGGTAAGCCGTGTTTGATTCAGAATATCCGGTGAATGGCAGGGCACTTCAATGCTCGTGTACTGAGAGCTTGAAGATAAAAGTCTGAAAGTAAGAGCTTGAACGTAAAAGCTTATAAGTAAAAGTTTGATGTTAAAGTGAGAATAATCTGTGATGTCTATGCCGCTTGGCGTGAGTGTTAATTCCCATCAATCTGCCAGTCAGGTCGAGCATATTGCCGAAAGGTTTTCTGCTGCGGCTAAGCACTATCAAGAGCATAACTGTTTACAGCGTTTAAGCGGCGCGAGTTTGTTGCAGGGATTTGCTGCCAAGGGCGCAATTCTTGATATTGGCGCAGGGCCGGGGACCGATTTCGCTAACCGAGCAATGGGTGAGGAGATGAGGGTTTATGCCCTCGATATCGCCCAGGGGATGCTACAACAACTTCAAGCGACTTTCCCGAGCTACCTATGCGTGTGCGGTAATGCCGAGCAACTCCCCTTTGCCGATGGCAGTATCGACAGTATTTACTCCAATTTAGCCCTGCAGTGGTGCCAGGATTTTTCGGCTGCGACCAGTGAAATGGCTAGAGTCTTAAAATCTGGTGGAGAAGCGCATCTGAGTATCGTGGCTGAAGGCAGTCTGGCGCAGTTATCCCATCTTGGTTTGAGGGTGAACGGTTTTCTCTCCCTTGAAAGCTTAAAAGCGGCCTTTGATACCTCTGATTGGCAACTGTTTGATGTCCAACTTGTGCCAATGACCGTCTATTTTCAAGATCTTAAAACCTTGCTCTATTCCATTAAAGGTGTGGGCGCATCGGTACAATCCTTTGCCCAATCATCTGTACAGTCATCAATGCCTGAAGAGCAGGGGAGTGATATGCCTGCATCTGACTTCCACTCTCACTCCCCCTTAGGCAAATTGCGTGGCCGCCGCGATTGGCAGGCTTTACAGCAACGTGCTGAGCAGTTTCGTGAAACACAGGGCCTACCTTTAACCTATCAAATTGCCCAATTTCGTGTACGTCGCCATGGCGGCTCGGTATAAGACGCTAGGCCATGACTTGGCGCGTTATTGGTACAGCTTTACAAGGAAAAATCATGTTTTTTGTAACGGGAACAGATACCGACAGCGGTAAAACCTTAGTGTCGACGGCGCTTTTAACCGCATTCAATCGTGAAGCTGCTCGTACAGGCGCTGCATACTTAAGCCTTGGGGTAAAACCTGTGGCATCGGGTTGTGAAACCACAGAGCTGGGTTTACGTAACAGTGATGCGTTGAAACTGATGTCGGCCTCATCTTTAAAGCTTAGCTATGAGAAGGTCAACCCAGTGAGTTTTGAGCCTGCCATCGCACCGCATATAGCGGCAAAACAGCTGGGGATTAACATATCGCCAGAGGCGATTTTGGCAAAACTCGACAGACAAGCCTTTGAACAGGCTGATTTTTGCTTGATAGAAGGTGCGGGCGGCTGGCGTTTACCCTTAGGGGACGGACGCTATTTATCGGAATTAGTGCAGCAGCTTAATTTAGAGGTGATCTTGGTCGTGGGGATGAAACTTGGCTGCCTAAATCATGCCTTATTAACCCAAGAGGCGATAATAGCCGATGGTTTAACCGTTGCGGGTTGGGTGGCAAACTGTGTCGATCCCAATATGAGCGTGTTCGATGAAAACTTAGCATCGCTCAAAGAGATGATGACAGCACCATTTCTTGGTTGTATTCCTCATCTTACACAAGCGGATGCGGAACATGCCGCCAACTTTATCGATATCCAGCCCTTATTGCTGAAATAAGCTTATTCAAATAATAAGTTTGATATAAAAACAGAGGCTATATCGCCTCTGTTTTTGTTAGCATAGCTTTAAAATATTGTGATTATAATTTAACGCGATAGCCAATATTAAAGGCAATGTCAGTGCTGTTATCCATATTGAAATAATTTTCAACGATGGCGAACTCTATTGCACTATTGTCTAAGTAATAGCGGTAGCCGAGCAATATCTCATTTGAGGCTTTTGAAAAATCATTTTCGGTTTCGAGTAATCCTTGGTAATGATGCAGTTCAATTAACCAGCCATGGCGCCCCGTGATATATTCATAGCCTAAATTAACGGTATAAGCATGATTATCGTAGCGGATCCCGGACAGCACCTCATTCCCCTGCCTAAAACTGACGGCGGCAGTGGAGTGAAAATAATGATTAGCATAGCGGAAACTGTAATTAAGCTGCAGTGCTTGTTCAAAGGCCTCATTTTCAAAGGGGCCAGTGTCGACATAGTTATAATATAAACTGCCGCCAAGAGATAAGCCGTGGTGTGAGTTCTCAAATAATTGATAGCCAAGATAAAGCGTTATCGCATTATTTAAGGTTTCCCCCGAAATGTTTTGCTGATTAATTCCATCCTTGGAGAAGATTTGATTCTGATGTTTAGCGGCATCTTCGCGGCCATTTTGACTAAATCCAAATGCATCATGGAACCACATAGTCACTGAGTCTAAGTGATTATCACCACTAAAGCGCCAGTGATAGCTTGTGTCTAACAGCCATTTATCGTTGATTTGCCAGGAGAGCCCGCCTTCGAGGGTGTTATGGTAATAATCGGCAAAGTAATCATCGGTTTCAGCCCAGACGCTGGCGGCACTGGCGGAGAGGTGTAACTCCTTTTGTCCTTCGGGTACGGAGAATCCCGAGCGTAACATTGGGGTCAAACTGCCCGCTTGGGTCGGGGATTGCGCATAGCTGCGTAGTGGGCCGTAATCGTGATAATCGACAGTGTTAGCAAAGGCATTAGGCACTAGCAACAACGAAAGTGCGAGTGTTGGTTTTAGAGGTAACAATGGCATAGCGTAAATATCCACCCACTTTATTAAAAATAGAGTCGGTTCGATGGTTGATGAAACTGAATATTGCGAGCAAAGAAAGTGCGCACGCAATAGAAATCAAAATGTTAATTATTGTGGTGGGATTAACATTTTAATTTCATTTAAAGTAGTGTGTAGCAAAGTAATACGATCGCAAGCCAAATAACACGCCCCAGCATGGGGAGTGAATAGAGTGCGAGTAATACACTCATAATTAACAATATTGTTGTTGGCTTACGCAAATATGCAGCCGTTAATATGGGTAACTTCATTTTATCTCTGACATATTCATGATGCGAAATATAACAAAAACTGAATATGGTGAGCGCAATAGATAGATATCTTGGTAAAACGTGATTTGTGCGAGTATTCAGTTGCTTTGAGGGGCTAATATAACGCCGTAGGATTGGTGAGTAAATCTTATGAGCCGTGAAATGGGATTCAAAAACTGGAACTGAAAATCCCTATTTTTGTTAGATAAAAATAATCCTATTTATTCCGCAAAATACTGTGATAACTCAGCGGAAATATTATACCGCTTAACTGTAAGGTTATTAACTGAGTATTGCAATATTAATTTTACCCATAAAAAACACCGGACTTCCGGCGTTTTTTATGGTGTTAAGTAAAACGATAATCGAGTGTTAGCTTATTGGCCTAGGGCCAATCATCATTGTTCCAGCGATACAACCAAGTAGCGGCAAGGGGCTTTTCATCTTTACGCAGTTGAATTCTGAGCTCTGCCACATTAGTACTTTCAGGCTCGAAGGTCACGAAAACGCGAGCACCATTGATATCGGGATGAGCCACTATGCGGGAAGACAGAATTTTGCCTTTGCTGATACTGGCATCAATGGCAATTTTTTCAATCTCTTGCGGCTTGATATTGCTGTAATCGATCAGCAATTCTTTACCTTTCGCTTGTTTTTGTCCCTTAGAGCTGCGAACCACTCGCGCCTTAGTGTTGGCACTAGGGCTATCGTTAGACGCCGTGATGCGATAGGAATAACGATAGGGCTCGCCTTGCTTTAAGCCGCCCTGAGGCTCCCAGTAGGTGACGATATTGTCGTTGGTCTCGGCGCTCGATGGGATTTCCAGCAGTACCAACTGGCCTTTACCCCAATCGTTTAGCGGTTCAATCCAAGCGGAAGGACGTTGCTGATAGTTTGCGCTCAGATCTTCATAGTAATCGAAGTTACGATGACGTTGGATTAAACCAAAACCTTTGATGTCTTCGTCGCCAAAGGCGCTGATCTGCAATTTATTTGGGTTATTAAGTGGGCGCCATAAGCGCTCGCCATTTCCGCGATCGATTTGTAATCCTTCGGAGTTATGTACCGCAGGACGATAGTCTGGCTTATCTGAAGTATCTAACCCGCCATAGAGGAACATAGAGGTCAGCGGTGCGAGACCCACATGGGCGATGTCTCGGCGTGGGAATAGCGTGACATCCACTTCGACCCGCGTTGGCGCGCCTGGGTAAATACCAAAGCGGTAGGCCCCAGTAACGCTCTGACTGTCTAACAGCGCATGCACCACAATGGCGGTTTGATACTTAGAGGGGCGCTCTACCCAAAAACGTTTGAATAATGGGTATTCTTCGCCTTTGGGCTGGGCCACATCGATAGCCAGTCCACGGTTGGATAGACCATAAATTTGTCCTTTAGACAGCGTTCTAAAATAACTCGCGCCTTGGAACATGATGAACTCGTCTTTGACTTCATCGTCATTGATTGGGTAGTGCAGGCGCACGCCCGCATATTGGCCAACCTGAGTGAGTAATTTTTCAATGGCGCCATTAGGGACACTAAAGGAAGACTCAGTTAGCTCGATGGGCAAGGCTTGGCTGTTTTCAACCACATCGATATCCACGAGGTTTTTGTATAAAAAACCGGGGGCAAAGAGTTGTACCGAAAACTTAGTGGGGGTGCCGCCCCAAATCGCGGCGTTTTCTTGATAATTGATTTTGCCGTAGGTGGCGTAATCTAGATCAATGAGCTCTTTGGGGGCTTTTCTTGCTTCTTTAAACGGTTTTTGAGCCAGTTGCTGAGCCAGTTCAATGACAGTGTCATGGGAGAAGGCCTTGGCTTTTTTCTCTGGGGTCGAGTCGGCGCCATAGGCTGGGACTAAACTGCTGATGCCCATCAAACAAGCGAGTAAGGAACCGAGAAAAAACCGCGGTTGGTTCGTTTTTCGCTGTGTGATAGGGGCTAAATGATTGATTGTTGGATGCAGTCGCAAAATAGGTACTCCTCACTTCAATGGGCTAAGGTGCAAGATTGGCACCCGTAACGTGCCCAAAACTCCCGATTTATAAATCACTTAGAATGCATTAGTTCGGGAAGTGTTTAGGGGTGGATAAAAATTTAATCTTGTTAATCAAAGTGTTCGACAACGAAATTAGAGCAGTTACTTAAGTGGTGCAAGTATTTTCTCCCGCAGGATAAGTGCTGATCTTATCGGTTAAAGCATCAGGTAGCTTGGGTGTTAACTTGGGATATTACTGCTATCCTGTTTCACCGCACGAGGTATAGAGGCCTCTTTTATATGATATTTTGCGGCATTTTATCGGCCAGCAAGTCTGATGACAAACTCACACTCGGTGGCCGATATTAGCAGATTAGCTGAGGCAATGCCGCCGAATAGATCTTATTTCAGTAAATGGGATAAATCGCTTCCTACAGGGATAGGGATCTCTTGCTGCTCACCACTGAATAAATAGGCTGGGTTGTCACCGAGCAGGGATAAAGTGTCTCCTTGACGCCAGAGTGCGCTGCCTTCGACGATACCAACAACTGGGGTGATAGGATCGACACGGGTGAATTCGAGTAAGCGTTGGGCGCGGGTTTCGCCGTTATGCCCAGGAGCGCGGTAGTTCGAATAATGTGGATTTAACTGAAATGGCACTATATTTAACGCGGTAAACGACGGCGGCTCGATAATCGGCATATCGTTGGTGGTGCGAATGCTCAATCCCGAGACGTTAGAGCCCGCGCTCCAACCAATATATGGTTTACCATTCAGTACTTCTTCACGGATCAGATGCACTAAATCGTACTTATAGAGCTCGTGTAGTAAATGGAAGGTGTTGCCGCCACCGATCAAAATGCCGTCGGCATCTTTAATCGCTTGGCGCGGATCAGGATGTTGATGAATGCCGCTGATATCGAGCCTGAGTTCGCTTAATCCCGCCACGACTGAGGCCAAATAAGTGTCGTAACTCATGCTGACACCGGCATAGGGGATAAAGATCCATTTTTGGGCGTTAGCGGTGAGCGGTTTGATAAAGGGAATCGCATGGGAAAGGTAAGGCGTATCACCGACGCGAGAACTGCTCAGTAGTAGGGCATTAACTGTCATTTTTTTATCCTGAAATCTCGGAATGTGCTGGCATGTTAACAAAGTTTAATCGCGATAAACATAGATAAACACACATGAATTTGGCTGTAATGCTGACAGAGCCTAGATTTAAGCTTGGATTAATATACTGTCCCTAGACTCACGAGCCATGAAAGGCAATGTCTAAATTGAGAGAAAAATTAGCGAGTAGAAAAACTCTTATCTTTACCCCTTGAATTTCGATTAATTGGACATATTATGTCTTTGAGCAAAGTTAAATGGCATGTGTTTGCCGTAAAGGAGCTGAAATGAAGCGTATTTTTTTATTGATTGCGACTAACCTAGCCGTGTTGCTGGTAGCCTCAATTGTGATGTCTATTCTGGGCGTGAATACGTCTACTATGGGTGGACTACTTGTGTTCGCTGCGATTTTTGGATTCGGCGGAGCCTTCATCAGCTTAGCCATTTCAAAATGGATGGCGAAAAAGACTATGGGCTGTGAAGTGATCACCACGCCACGTGATAGCACCGAGCGTTGGTTGTTAGACACTGTTGCACGCCAAGCGCAGCAAGCAGGGATTAAAATGCCAGAAGTGGCAATTTACCAATCGCCAGAGATGAACGCTTTTGCCACTGGCCCAAGTAAAGACAACTCATTAGTTGCCGTGAGTACCGGTCTGTTGTACGGCATGAGCCAAGATGAAGTTGAAGGCGTACTCGCCCACGAAGTGAGCCACGTTGCTAACGGCGATATGGTGACACTGACCTTAATTCAAGGCGTGGTGAACACCTTTGTTATCTTTGCTGCGCGTGTTGTTGCGGGCATTATCAACAACTTCGTCTCGAGCAACGACGAAGAAGGTGAAGGTTTAGGCATGTTCGCTTATATGGCGGTCGTGTTTGTCCTCGACATGTTGTTTGGTATCTTGGCCTCGATTATCGTGGCTTACTTCTCACGTATCCGTGAATACCGTGCAGACGAAGGCGCAGCACGTTTAGCGGGTAAGCATAAGATGATTGCAGCGCTTGAGCGTTTACGCCAAGGCCCTGAAAGCTCAGCAATGCCTGCGCAAATGTCTGCCTTCGGTATTAACGGCAAGCGTTCAATGGCAGAGCTGATGATGAGCCACCCGCCATTAGAGAAGCGTATCGCCGCTTTACAGACCCGTTAATCGAGGCTGTAAGATCAAAAAAGGAGACCTAGTGTCTCCTTTTTTATTGGGGCTTTTCTTTTTCTACGGATTAGGCTAGGGCCGTTTTTAGTTGTGAGCGATAGGTTAAGTCAATGTAAAACTCTTATATAAGCATGTGGTTACATGATGCAGCGCACATTTTACCCCTTGGTATATTGATAAAGTTACTTTGCATTAAGATTGGGTTGCTTATTGCTCAATCCTTAGCTAAGTTAAATCGAGTCGTGCTATTTACATTGGTTGCGAGATGGAAGTCACCCTGACAAGAATTTCCACTGTCAATCGCCATTGGAGGATACAATTGTGAGCAAAAAACTATTAAGTGCGCTTTTCGGGGCAAGTCTTGCAGCGCTGGCGCTGTCACCAACCGCATTTGCCGCGGATCAAAAATTATCAGACTTCCATGCTGAGTCAGGTGGTTGTGAAAGCTGTCATAAGGATGGTACGCCTTCTGCTGATGGTGCTTTCGAATTTGAACAATGTCAAAGCTGCCACGGCTCTTTGGCTGAAATGGACGCAGTACATAAGCCACACGATGGCAACTTAGTTTGTGCTGACTGCCACGCTCCACATGATATGAACGTAGGTCAAAAACCTACCTGTGAAAGCTGCCATGATGATGGTCGTACTCCAGACTCTATCCTGAAGAAGTAATCCCTACTTCGGTATAAGCTTGATAAAAAACGCCAGCAATTGCTGGCGTTTTTTTATATGCATGATTTATCTCACTCGTCCTTGGGTTGCCCTTGGATCAGTTTTTTACCGGAAAACATGGCTGAAATGATCCCAGGTTGACGTTTGATTTCGGTATAGAGCACCGCAAACACATGCAGCACGATAAGGAGCATTAATAAATACACTGCGTATACGTGGACTTCACCGGCCAGCCCCTTCATGGGCTTGATTGCATTGGCTTTATCGGTATCTACACCCGTGGCATCGTAGGGTTTTAAACTACTCGGGTCGACATTCGCTGTCGCTAAATACTGTTGTACTGTGCTGCCGAGCGGTGGATAGTAAATATCAGTGCCAGCGCGGATCAGGCCAGTAAACATTATAGTGACCAATAGGAGCATGATGGCGAGCACGGCAAATTTTCCCTTAGGATTGTGGCCTAGGTATTGGGGATTTTTACCCGCGGCAAGCTCTGCTTTATAGGTTTGTAACTCGGCCTTGCTATTGGCATTGGGGAACATATGGCTAAAGCGGGCGTATTTATTGCCCATAAACCCCCACACTAAGCGGATAAGTAAATTAATCGCAAAGCCATAGCCAATGATGACATGCAGGGTTTTAAGCCCGATTTTGCCGGAGAGTTCGGTTATGCCTAAGTCGCTGCGAAACATCATCATGCCACCCACAATCAGTAGGGCGAGCACGAGGAGCAGATTGATCCAATGAAATAGGCGGGTCGGTCTGTCCCATACCAGATATGATTTCATTTCGACTGGGATTGGTTGTTGATTGGACATAATATTTCCTTATTATTTGTGTTGATTTATCTTACGCCTTTCAATCATGAATAGCGCATTATTTTCAGTTTAGATTCAGCCTTCTGATTGACAATACTCAATGCTAAAGTTGCAGAAGTTTTTGATTTGCGTACGGTAAATATTTTTATCGTAAGTCTTTTGAATCTGTTTTATCTAATGCTAATATCGTGTGCACGGTAGACTTGGAAGTCTATTGAACGGATGTTGAAGTGGTATTGAGAGATGTTTCTCCTCTCAAAATGAATAATCGTTAACCAGACAGGGAGTGAGCAGGATGTTCAAAATATTACATTGGATTGTAGTGTCAAGATCGCAAGTTCTGATGGAATTACTGGCCGGACGCTGGCCGCAGGAGTTTCTCGTTAAGCTGTCTCAAGTCAGCCCAGACGAGATGTGCGATCAAATCAAAGATAACCAAGCTTCTATGGTGGTGATTGACCTTTCCACCGTCGATCTTCAAAAAGCCTATCAATTTCAACGCTTGCTTGCCCGCGAACACCCGAGTGTGCGAGTCGTTTATATCCAGTTCCCTAAACAGGTTGATGCCCGTTTCTTAATGCAAGCCTCGACTACGGCAGGGGTGTTTTATCTGGATGCAGGACTGACTGAAATCAGCCTTGGCCTCTCCAACATCCTGCGTGGGCACAGAGTGATCCCTATCCAATTGGTGAACGGGGTGAATGATGACTTTGGACTGTTCGAAGATACCGAGCCATTAACTATCCGTGAGCGCGAAGTGTTACAAGCCCTGCTGTCTGGCAGCACTAACCTCGATATCGCCAATCAATTGTTTGTGAGTGAGAGCACCATTAAGACTCACTTGTACCGTGTCTTCCGTAAGATTGGTGTGTCGAGCCGTGGTCAAGCCATCGCGTGGGCGCAAACCTATTTACACGATGTGGTGGTGTAATCCATTGTTGATGGGTCGCTAAGTCAATATTCAATTGCACAAACAAAGAAACAAATAGAAAGGGGCAATCGTTGATACGATTGCCCCTTTTGCGCTTTATGGATTAAGTCTAATGCACTAAAAACTAGTGCATTAAAGACTATTGCATTAAATATAAATGCATTAAAAATTAGCGACCTAGCCAAGCCTGCAGTTTGTCTTTATCTGTGATGCTTAAGGCAACCGTATCTTTTGGCGCTTCTGCAATAATCAGTTCTCCCGTCATCAATTCATCGCGTCTAAACCAATGTAGGGTTAAGCGTTGTCCGAGTGGGTATTGCTGGAGCTGCGCTTCAAATTGACCTGTCACCTGCAGATTATCCGCCGCAATTAAGATATCTCCGGCGCTTAAGCCCGCAAGGTGCGCAGGGCTGCCTTGGGCGACCGTGGTTACTTTAAGGCCGATCGGTGCGGCTTGCGTCTTAGCGCCAAAGGCAATCTCATACCCTTTGGCCGAGCCACCGCCGACATCCTGCGCTCCATTACTCGCTCTCAGGGTGAGTTCAACCCCAAATTCGGCCAGTAGCGGTGCCAGCGGGATATCGTCGGTGTTGTCTAAATAGGCGAAGAGATCTTGGCAATCGCGCCCCAATAAACGTTCAACAATCCTTTGATGACATTCATCCGTGGTGCCGCGATTTTGCAGGGCATATTCCTGCCACAGAATGGTCATTAGATCGTCGAGGTTGTATTTTCCTTGAGTCTCGCTTCTTAGGGTTAAATCCAGATACAGAGCAAACAGGGCGCCCTTAGTGTAATAGCTGATAATGGCGTTTTGGGCGTTCTCATCCTGTTTGTAGAACTTAGTCCAAGCGTTAAAGCTCGAGTCCTTAATGCTTTGTTTAAAGCGGCCTTGACTGCGGTATACCCGGGTAAAGGTTTCGCTCAGCATATCTAAGTAGCTTTGCTCATCGACTAAGCCTGCGCGATAGGTAAGGAAATCATCATAATAGGAGGTGATGCCCTCATAGGCCCACAGCTGTGGCGTATAGGTTTCCGCCTCGAGTTGATAGGGTAAGAAGCATTCTGGCTTGATGCGCTTGACGTTCCAGCTGTGGAAATATTCATGGCTGCAGAGCGATAAATAGGTGCGGTAGTCATTATTAATCGGCGCATCCATCGACAGCGGCAAATCCTTGCGCGAGCACATGAGTGCCGTCGATGCCCTATGTTCTAAACCACCAAAGCCATTGTCGAGCACTGTCGTCATAAACAGATAACGTTCAAAGGGCGCTGGCGTGCCAAACAGCTTGATTTGATACTCGCAAATCGCCTTTAAATCTTGGCAGAGTCTCGGCATATGGGCGCGGTGGCGACCGTTTAGTACGATATCGTGTCTTACGCCGCAGGCTTCAAAACTGGCTTGGGTGAATAGCCCCATCTCAACCGGATGATCGATAAGTTCGTCATAGCTTTGCGCACAAAACTCACCAAAGGCAAATTCATTACCGCTTTGACGTGTCATGCTAGTAGCGAGTCGCCATTCGTTTAGACTCGGCTCGGTCGGCGCCGCCATTGTTACTGTGTGTAAGCCTGCCTCAAAGCCGTGGGCGGCTAAAAATACACTGCTACCGTTAAAGAAACCGTGGGTCATATCAAGGTGCGCGGTGCGTACCGACAAGTCCCAAGCATACACTTGATAAGTTAAGGTGAGTTGGGTGCTGTGATGTTCGACCGACCAGGTTTGTTTATCCAGTTGAGTGAGCTTAAGCGGCTCGCCGTTATCGCCTGTGGCTTTAAGATCGATAATATTCTTGGCAAAATCCCGCACCATATAACTGCCGGGAAGCCACGCGGGCAGGCTAAAAACTTGCTTAGGGTGAGGCTTTTGTACCGTCATGGTGACGGCGAACAAGTGCGCCTTGGGATCGACGGGAATGATGTGATAGTGGAGCATAATTTATCCTGTAAAACCGATGCGTTTTAATGGGCGTCATGCTGCCAAAAATGCGCACAACAGGCAAATGAAACGCAAAATATCTGGAGACACAAAGCGTTGAATTGCTAGTATACTATCCCAATTAACCCAAGGAGGACTCCCCATGGCCGAAGAAACCATTTTCAGCAAAATTATCCGCCGCGAAATTCCCGCCGACATTCTGTACCAAGACGAGCTGGTGACCGCATTTAGAGACATCTCACCAAAGGCGCCAACCCATATTCTGATTGTGCCGAATCATTTGATCCCAACTGCAAATGATATGAAAGCCTCGGATGAACCTGCACTCGGCCGGATGATGACAGTGGCGGCCAAATTGGCGGCAGAGGCGGGGATTGCCAAAGAGGGTTATCGTTTGATCATGAACTGCAACAAACATGGCGGACAGGAAGTGTACCATATCCATATTCATCTCGTTGGCGGAGAGCCATTGGGACCCATGCTGAGCCAAGGTCAATGAAGGTAAATCCTGATTTTTTTCCGCTGACTCAAATGGCGCAGCGATTTGTCGATCAGCTCGCCCAGTGCCGTCGCTTAGGGTTAACCGTGCTCGAAGCCAGTGAGCACCATGTATTGATTGAGTTGCCCTATAGCACTGAGTTAATTGGTTATCCCGATACGGGCGTTATCCACGGCGGGGTGATCACTACCCTGATGGACACGGCCTGTGGCAGTGCGGTGGTGAGTGCGATTTTTCAAAAATATCAATCCTTAGAGATTTCGCCCACCCTCGACTTACGGGTCGATTATATGAAGCCCGCGCAGCCCCATAAGCCAGTTTATGGCTTCGCCGAGTGCTATAAGTTGTCATCTAATATCGCCTTTACCCGCGCCATCGCCTATCAGGACAGTATTGATGATCCTATCGCCCATGCGGTGGGCTCTTTTATGCGGATCAGCCCCGAAATGGTGGGCGATGCCTTTAGACAAGCCTTGATGGGAGAAGCCGTGCCGCCCTTAGGAGAGACAGATGAACTCAAATAAGCCGACCGAGCAGAAAACCCTCGATGTGCAGGGAATTGTAAAACGCGCCACCGAGCTGAACGACTTTGGTCATCTACTCGAACATGTGCCCTATGCTAAGTTTATTGGCATGAAGGTCGAGCGCTTTGGCGATGAGCTGATTTTCAAACTCCCCGCCAAGGATGACAATATCGGTAATCCCATCCTGCCCGCGATTCATGGTGGGGTAATTGCTGGTTTTATGGAAATGTCAGCCATAGTGCAATTAATGGTGTTTATGCAAACGGCAAAAGTGCCAAAAGTAGTTGATTTCTCGATTGATTACCTGCGTGCAGGCCTGCATAAAGACAGCTTTGCAGAATGCCGTATCACCCGTCAGGGGCGACGGGTCGCCAACGTGAATATCAATTGTTGGCAAACCAATCGTAAGCAGTTGATCGCTACCGCAAGGGCGCACTTTTTAATCGATTAATCGCGAGGGTGGGGCAAGATGAGCACGTTAAGCATAAGTTCAGCTGGCGTCGCGTAGTGTCATTGCCCATCAGTTGTTCGGCACCTAGGTTTTTGTGAGTGAGGGAAAACAAAATGAAAGCAATTTACAGTGGAGTAATCTTGGCTGCAGCACTGACTCTCGGCGCCTGCACCAATACGGCGGGCATTTCGGTGAACTCACTGGGAGAAACCCGCGTCGATAACAACAGCTTTGCCCGTGATATCAGTGTTGAAGGGGTTGAAGCGCGCCGCGTTGGCGATCTGATCCAAGGTTCGGCCTTGATCGTCAGCAAGTCCTCAAGCGATATGCGAGTGCAATATAAGTTTACTTGGTACGACGCCAGCGGCTTTACCATCGAAGATGAAGCCACCAGTTGGAAATCGGTGAAATTACACGGTAAACAACAGCTACAAGTGTCGGCCGTAGCCCCAAATGCGCAAGTGGCGAAATTCGATGTTTATGTGCGCGAGACTTATTCAAACTAATGTTTTGCGAGTGTTAGTGTGAGTGTGGGCTAAAGAATACAGCGGTATTTCGTTACGCCAACTCCCAGTCGATATTGATTAAACGGCCATTAAGCCAAAAAATGCCAGCAATGCTGGCATTTTTCATTTCAAAGTGTCTTTCTTTCCTGCTTGTCATGTATACTTAGCGCCGCCAAGGGGTGTTTGCCAACAAAGTGGCAGACTGAGATGTCATCAGACGAACCCTTAGAACCTGATCCGGCTAATACCGGCGTAGGAATGGGCCAATCAACAGCACACTTCTGAATCGCTTATTCGTTGCCGGATCTCAAACATGTATTTGAGGTCCTATGTCTAACAAAAAGTCTACCAAGAGTTCCACCTTCTCCTTATCCTTAACGCGTGCGCCATTAGCGCTGGCCATTTCGGCGGCGTTAAGCACGGCCGCATGGGCGCAAACCGATGCTATCGATAAACCTGAGCCTAGCAATGATATGGAAATCATGGTGGTGACTGCAGATTTTCGCAGTGCCAGCTTAGAGAAAATGCCATCGAGTATCACCGTTATCGATGCCCAGCAAATTCAAGATGAAAGTGCCCAGCACTTTGAAGACGTGATGAATTCCATCGCCAACTTTAACTGGTCGGGTGGCAGCTCACGTCCTAAGTATTTCCAGATCCGCGGTGTGGGTGAACAGGAACAATATCAAGGCGCGCCTAACTCATCTGTAGGTTATATCATTGATGATATTGATTTATCTGGTATCGGCATGGTGTCGAGCATGTACGATCTGCAGCAGGTCGAAGTGTTACGCGGCCCGCAGGGTACCCGCTATGGCGCCAATGCGTTAGCGGGCTTGATTTACCTTAAGAGCAATGATCCGACGGATGTGTTTGAACATGGCGCCGAGGTCTCTTTAGGCAATGACGATTTGCAAACCTTTAGCGGTTTTAGCTCAGGGCCGTTAACCGATTCGGGTAAATTGTTGTACCGCGTGTCGCTGCAGCAACATCAACAAAACGGTTATCGCGATAATCTCTATTTAAATAAAGAAGATACCAATGGTCGTGATGAATTTACTGGCCGCGCTAAATTACGCTGGTATGCCACCGATAATCTGCAACTCGATTTAACTCTGCTGCATGCTGATTTTGACAACGGCTACGATGCCTGGAGTTTAACCAACGATCCTAAACATACTATTTCGGATCAGCCGGGTGTCGATAGCCAGCGCACCACGGGCGCAGGATTTAAAGCAACTTACTCGGGCGCTGAGTCGTTTGAGTTAACCTCGCTGACTTCATTTGCCAATACCGATCACCATTATAGTTACGATGGCGATTGGGCTAACCCTGAATATTGGGCCTCCAAGCAATGTGAGGATGAGGGCAATCTCGCCCCTTGTCAGTACGATTACTTCTGGGACAAAACCGGTCAGCGTAAGACCTTATCCCAAGAGTTCCGCTTAAGCTCGACCGACCAAGGCCGTATTTTTGCCGGTTCAACCGACTGGTTACTTGGGGTTTATGCGATGAACCTTAAAGAAGATAACCAACTGTATTCTGAATATAATACTTGGCCCGATGAGGTATTAGATTCCGAATATGAAGCAACTAATTACGCCGTATTTGGTCAGCTGGATACGGATTTAGGTGCCGATTATGCCTTGTCTGTGGGGCTGCGTGTTGAGCGTCGCAATAGCCACTACTCAGACACTAACAATGACAATTTTGACCCGAGCGAAACCATGTGGGGCGGCCACATTGCGCTGAGCAAAGTACTGAATGAATCCCATAATGTGTACGCCCGTGTGGCGCGCGGTTACAAGGCGGGCGGTTTTAACATGACTTTGCCAGTCGAACTCAATGATAAAAAAGAGTTTGATACCGAAACCCTATACAACTACGAAATCGGTCTTAAATCCCATTGGTTTGAAGGGCTTATCGATACGAATCTGGCGCTGTTCTATATGGACAGACAGGATCAGCAAGTGGCCGCATCCCAGCAAGATCCTAACAAGCCACAACGCTTTATCCTCTACACTGAAAATGCGGGTAGCTCACACAACTACGGTGCCGAGTTGGACGCCACTTGGTATGCCACCGATAATCTCCAGTTTTACTCAAGCCTAGGTTGGTTAGAAACGGCGTACGGCGATTACCAGTATCAAGATAAATACGGTAGCGATGTGGATTTAACGGGCCGCGATTTGGCCCATTCACCACACTTAACCTACAGCTTAGGCGGCACCTATCGTGCGAACTCGGGTTGGTTTGCCAACGTCAACATGAGTGGTAAGAGTGAGTTTTACTACTCAGACAGCAACGACTCGCGCTCTGAGCCATACACCATTGTGAATGCGCGTTTAGGTTATGAGGCGAGTGCTTGGTCGGCGTATTTATGGGGCCGCAACCTGTTCGATGAAGAATATGGTGTGCGTGGTTTCTATTTTGGCAATGAGCCGGATAACGGCTGGGCGGAAAAGCAATATATCCGCTATGGCGACCCACGCCAAATTGGGGTCACATTAAACGTTAAGTTTATGTAATCCCTTGAGAATGATACATCAGATGTCAGGCTGTGCTCGCTTATTGCGTCACAGCCTGACGATTGCATTATTAGCATTTGACCTAAGGAGTGAAGATGAAACTCACCGCCGAAATTAGCATGTATCCCTTTAATGAAAATTATCTCGATCCGATCAAATGGTTTATCCATCGCTTGGATAGTTACCCCACAATTCAACGTGTTACCAATGCCATGGCGACGCAAGTGTGTGGCGACTATCAAGACGTGATGGCCATGCTCGCGACCGAGATGCAAGCCGCCCATGAAAAATGGGGCAAAGCGGTGTTTGTATGTAAGTTTATTGGTGGTGAGCTGAATTTAGCCCATAGCGAGTAACGCCCTGAGTTAACTTGAACGCTAAAGCGAAGTGGTTCAAGCAAGCGATATAGAGTGAGAGTAAGGCAATGACAGAATTATGGTTAACGCTGGTCAATAGTGTTAATGCGGCCCTAGGGGAAGTTCATGTGATGACCGCATGGGAAGCCTTAGCCGTGGTATTGGCCATGGCTTATTTGTTACTGGCCATGAAGGCAAGCGTTTGGTGCTGGGCAGCGGCATTTACCAGCACGGCCATTTACACTGTCTTATTTTGGAAAGTCGCACTGCTGATGGAGTCGGTGCTGAATATCTATTACATGGCCATGGCACTCTATGGTTACTGGCTCTGGACCCAAGGCGGCGACAAACATCAAGGGGTGAAAGTGACTACTTGGCCGCTGAAAACCCATTTAAAGCTGATTGTCGCGACTGGTATTGTCTCCCTTGGTGTTGGGCATGGGATGGCAACCTTTACCCAGGCTTCCTTTCCTTACCTCGATGCGGCGACCACTTGTTTTGCGGTGATGACGACCTATTTAGTCGCCAAAAAAGTGTTGGAAAATTGGCTGTATTGGGTGGTTATCGATCTGGTATCGATTTACCTTTACCTCAGCAAGGGACTGATGCTGACCTCCTTATTATTCGTGCTCTACGTTGGCCTAGCGGTTGTCGGCTATTTCCTGTGGCGCGCCGCCCTTGCCGATAGCCGCAATCCCCATATTGAGTCGAGCGCCGCAAAACTACTCGGCTAACGGTGGCAGATATCAATAGATGATGGCCAATATACAAGGGCTGCAAATGCCTAATACGCTATTTAACATGATTGTTGTGGTAAGCCGCTAATGCCGCCGATTATTGGGCTGCACAAGGATGCGCTGCTTGCGGTATTAGCGCAGGCAGGCCTTACTGATATCAGCCAAATCCAGCCGTTAGCGGATGGATTAAGTAACCACAACTATCATATCGAGACACCGACGGCGCATTATGTCTTGCGTGAAAACGCCGATGCCGCCGACAGCTTTTGTTCGCGGGAGCAAGAGTTGTTCTATTGGCGCCATCTTGCCAAGGCAAAGCTTGCTCCCGAGTTGCTGTGGGTGAGTGGCGATCAGCGTTATTACCTAAGCGAGTTTATCTTTGCGCAATCTCTCCCAAGCCTTCCTATAGCATCTCAGTTTGCGCCGCTGATGGAGGATATTGAGGGCAGGGCAAATCTGCTTACCGAAGAGCCTATTGCGGCAAGTGGTATTGATCGACTTGATAACCTAGTGTCACGCGAGCCAAGTATGGCATCAGGTTATCAAGAACTGAGCTTGCCAAACTTAAGCCGGCCAAACTTAAGCTCGAAAGAATTAAGCTGGAAAGAACTAAGCTGGAAAGAACTAGAGTCTCAATGCAGTGCAACGACCTTTTGCCAAGGCGAAACGCACATTGAGGCTTGGTTGCAATCTCATGCCGATATCAAGGGCGCAGCAGACAAGCTGACTTGGTATCCGTCCGAACGGTTCCCCTTATTGGAAGCCATAACGCCGAATTGCGCCCACAGCCTGTTACTGCAATTGCTGCAACAGCTTCGCGAGCAAGCGACTGGGCCGTACCACATCAGTATCACTGAGCAATGGCAGGAATATCACACGCAGTTGTTAGCCTTTGCCGCAGCGGATAAGGGGGAGGCGTGGCAGAGCCGATTGGCGCAATTGCTCAGCATTCAAAGGCCGATCCATGGCTGGACGGCAACCTTAGCCGATTGTTTAGTCAAACCGCAGTTTTGCCATCGCGACTTAAATCCCCATAATCTGCTGCTTAAAGATAACCAGTTGTATTGCATCGATTTTGAGTATACAACCGCTTCCCATCCACTGTGTGAACTGGCCGTTGTACTCGCCACGCATCAATTAACGCCCGCGCAGCGGCATCTGTTAGTGCGACAGTATCTGGCAGGACACCCCGGTTTAACCTCGGATGCCATCAAGGCGATACCCGCTGCCATCGAGATGTATTGGGTGTTTGCCGTGTATTGGGCATTATTAATGGCGGCGCACACCCATGGCGAGCGGCAGCAGGAATACTTCGACTGGTTCGATCAATTCTGGCCACTTATCAGCCACGTATCTTAAGTATTTTGTTTCTCACTGCCACTGCTTGCTAATGGTTGTTGTGTTAAAAAAATAAACTTTCTATTAACCTCAGTGTCATAGGATGACCAAGGCTGAACGGATGCAAATTGATGAAAAAAGGTGTGTTGTTACTGGTGTTGCTGTTTGGCTTAACGGCCTGCTCGACCAAATTTAGTTATCATTTTTTCGACTGGGCCATAGGTTGGGAGCTGGATGACTATGTCAGCCTTGATAAAAACCAGCAAAAGGTCGTCGATGGGCTTATCGACAAGTTTGTACTTTGGCACCAATCCGAAGAACTCGGCCATTATGTGGCGCAGCTAACCGAAGTTGAGCAGCAGATCCAAACCAATACCTTAACTCCCGCATTGTGGGCCGAGCACGTCACACTCGCCAAACGGCATTGGTTTCGGTTATTTGAGTTTGCACTGCCAGAAATGTTGCCGATCATCTCATCATTAACCGATGAACAGGTGAAGCAAATTCTTGCCCAGTCGCGAAAAGACGAGCAGGAATTGATTAAGGAATTTGCCGGTAAAACCCCCGAGCAGTTACAGCAAGAGGCCGATGAGAATCTTATTGAGCAATTTGATGACTGGCTGGGTAGCGTAACGGATGAGCAAAAAACGCTTATTCATCAATATAACCAGCAGCGACTGTCGACCTTAGATATGTGGCTCGATTACCGCCACGAATGGCTGCGCCAATTTGAGGTTGCCCTTGGGCAGCGCAGCGATATTCCGCTGTTGACCGAACGATTGACCCTGCTGATGACGCGCCCTGACGAGCTAAAGTCGGAAAAACACCGCGCCATTTTAAGGCAAAACACCGAAGCATTCGGCGGCTTGTTACTCACGATCAATGCCAGTCTGTCAGCGAAACAGTCCAAGCATTTTTATAAAAAGCTGAACAAGCTTATTCAGGATCTTCGTGAATTAAATCAAGAGGGGATCGAAAAAGTGGCAAAAGCCACGAAAGATTAATCCCAATGCCAAGGTCTATTGGGCAACTCCATCTAATTCTGAGATTGCCCATGTCCCTTGTTGACCTGTATCAAAAATTCCTCAATTTTAGCCGTTATGGTGAGGGGCTTGCCCCCTTAGCCCTTAGGCTTTATCTCGCGCCAGTGCTAATGCAGGCTGGTTATAATAAACTCGCACACTTTGAAGACACTGTGGCTTGGTTTGCTAATCCCGATTGGGGATTGGGTTTACCTATGCCGACGTTAATGGCTGCCTTGGCGGCGGGCACTGAGTTTTTTGGCGCGTTTTTGTTACTCGTTGGCTTAGCGACGCGGCTGATTTCTATCCCTTTGATGATAACCATGCTGGTGGCGGCGTTTACTGTGCATTGGCCTAATGGTTGGTTGGCGATTGCCGATGGCAGTTCATGGCTCGCCAATGAGCGGGTGCTCGATGCGGGTGATAAGCTGGATAAGGCCAAATCCCTGTTGCAGGAATACGGCAATTACGATTGGTTGACCAGTTCGGGTAACTTGGTGGTGCTAAATAATGGTATTGAGTTCGCGGCGACCTATTTTATTATGCTGCTGGCACTCTTTAGCCTAGGAGGCGGGCGTTATACCAGTCTCGATTACTTTATCGCGAAGCGTTATAACGTAAAGTAAACCAAGTGACTCTGCTTGCAACACTTTCAATCCCACCTTTGCGTGGGATTTTTTGTACCTCTTTAGCCGCAATTTGCTATGCTTGAGCCAATTTACACGCACCTATTTTTCAGAACAGGGATAATCATTTGGACGCTATCGAACTTTTACTCACCCGCCAATCCACCCCAAGATTAACCGCGCCAGCGCCCAATGAGCATGAGCTTAAAATCATTTTAGATGCGGCGATTCGAGTGCCAGATCATGGCGCCTTAGCACCGTGGGAATTTATTATTGCCACAGGCCAAGGGTTAGACACCTTAGCAGATATCTATGTCAACGCGGCCAAAGCCAGCGGCGCCGATGAAGATTTTATCAATAAAGCCAAAGGGATGCCGATGCGCGCTCCTATGGTGATTACCGTTGTGGCGAAAACCCAACAGCACCCTAAAGTGCCAGTGCTTGAGCAGCAAATCGCTGCGGGCTGCGCCACGATGGCGATGCAGCAAGCGGCATTCGCGCTGGGATTAGGCGCTGTGTGGCGCACCGGGGATTTTGCCTTCGACGCCAACGTGAATGCGGCATTAGGCTTAGCGCCAGAGGATCAAATCGTCGGCTTTTTATACGTGGGCACCCCAGCGGTAGCGGCACCGAAAAAACCGCAAAAGGATGGCAGCCAGTACGCTCGCTACCTATAACCTAGTTTATCCCCTCTGAATGGGAGTCCTTAGTATGCAAGTTGCCCACACCCCAAGATTGCTGCTTCGGCAGTTAACGCCCGATGATGCGTCATTTATTTTGGTCTTACTCAACACCCAAGGATTTATCGACAATATCGGTGATAAGGGCGTGCGTAGTTTGCAAGATGCCAAGGACTATATCGCCAATGGACCCGCGATTAGCTATCGCGAGCATGGTTTTGGCTTGTTTGCCGTGGTGCTGGCCGAAAATGGTTTTCCGATTGGCATTTGTGGCCTGATTAAACGGCCGACGCTGGCGGACGTGGACTTAGGCTATGCCTTTTTGCCGCAGTATTGGGGTAAAGGTTATGCGTTTGAAGCTGCTAAGGCCTCACTGGAGTTCGGTAAAACCATAGGGATTGAACGGATTGTCGCGATCGTCAGCCCGCATAATCAGGCCTCTAAGTCGCTGCTGAATAAATTAGGCATGTCGTTTGAAACCCAGTTGCAGCTTACCCCTAACGATGCGCCGGTGGAGCTGTTCAGCTAAGCAGTGGTTTTATGTGCGAGTGAGTGCGTTTACGCGCAATAAAATGGGGAGCTTAGCTCCCCATTTTTATCTGTTCGCTTTTCCCCATAGGGATGCGATTACTCCGCTAACAGACCACGACTACGTAGCAGTGGCTCAATGCCAGCTTCTTTACCACGGAAGTTTTTATACATCAGCATAGGGTCATCACTGCCACCCTTAGACAAGATGTTGTTACGGAAGGCATCGGCCGTCGCTTTATCGAAAATGCCATTTTCTTTAAAGGCTTCGAAGGCATCGGCACCTAAAATATCAGACCAGAGGTAGCTGTAGTAACCAGCAGAATAACCTCCCGCGAAGATATGCGAGAAGTAAGTGCTGCGGTAACGTGGGCTGATCTCATTAATCAATCCCATGGCAGCTAAGGAGTCGGCCTCAAACTTGGCGGCATCCTTAGGCGTGGTATCGGTTAGAGTGTGCCAATCTAAATCGAGCTTAGTGGCGGCCATATATTCAACGGTCGCAAAGCCTTGGTTGAATTTGTTGGCGGCTTGGATTTTTTTCACCAGTTCCTGCGGGATCACTTCACCAGTTTTGTAGTGCTTCGCAAATTGCGCGAGCACTTCAGGCTGAGTCATCCAGTTTTCGTTGACCTGTGAAGGGAACTCTACATAGTCGCGAGGTACTGCCGTTCCGCCTTGTGAGCGATATTCGACATTGGATAACATGCCGTGCAGCGCATGGCCAAACTCATGGAACAGGGTGCTGGCTTCATCGAAGGTGAGTAACGCTGGCTCATTACCCGCTGGGCGAGGGTAGTTCAACACGTTGACAATAATGGGTTTCGAATCGACACCGTTCATATGGTATTGCTTACGGAACGAGTTCATCCAAGCGCCGCCGCGTTTGCTATCACGGGTAAAATAGTCGCCCATAAAGATGGCCATAAGTTTGCCGTCTTTATCGTACACTTCCCAAGTACGTACTTCTGGGTTGTATTTAGGTAAGTCGGTACGTTCTTTAAAGGTTAAACCATAGAGGCGATTGGCCGTGTAGAACACGCCTTTTAAAGTGCTGTCGAGGGAGAAGTAAGGTCGAGTTTGCTGCTCGTTAAAGCTGTACTTCGCAACACGGATTTTGTCTGCGTAGTAATCCCAATCCCAAGCTTGCAGCTTAAACTTGCCGCCTTGGCTATCGATTAACGCCTGCATATCCGCAACTTCGGCCTTGGCTTGGGCAAGGGCTGCTGGCCAGACTTTATTGAGTAAGCCATAGACATTTTCTGGTGTCTTGGCGGTGCGTTCTTCTAACACGAAATCCGCATGGGTTTTATAGCCCATGAGCTGCGCACGTTCGGCGCGCAGTGCGGCAATTTTTGCCAGAATGACTTTGTTATCATTGTCATTATTGTTGTTACCGCGCTCGATATAACCCTTATAGAGCTTTTCGCGTAGTGCGCGATTATCGGCATAGGTTAAAAACGGCGTGATAGAAGGGCGTGATGTGGTAAATACCCATTTGCCTTCATGACCACGCTTTTTCGCGGTTTCGGCGGCAGTGGCAATCACATCGGCGGGTAAACCAGACAGGTCAGCTTGCTTATCAATCACTAGTTCGAAGGCATTAGTTTCGGCTAACAGATTGTCACCAAAGGCTAAATTAAGCTTGCCGATTTCTTCATTCAGGGCGCGCAGCTTGGTTTTATCCTGCTCGCTGAGGTTAGCACCGCCACGGGTGAACGACTTATAGGTGTCTTCCAATAATTTGGCCTGCGCCGTGTTGAGCTTTAGGCTGCCTTTGCTGTCGTAAACGGCTTTAACACGTTGAAATAGTTTATCGTTCAATAAGATATCGTCTTCGGCAGACGATAACATTGGCGAGACTTCCTTGGAGATCGCTTGAAGCTCAGGAGTAGTATCAGCGCCAGTTAAATTAAAGAAGACGTTGGATACGCGGGTGACGAGATCGCCCGAAAACTCCATCGCTTCGATGGTATTGGCGAAGGTAGGCTTGTCTTTGTTATCGACAATCGCTTGAATTTCTTCGTGTTGCTGGGCGATACCTGCCTTAAATGCAGGGAGGAAATGCTCGGGCTTAATCTTGTCGAAGGCCGGAATTTCCATAAATGTACCATAGGGTTTAAAGAATGGGTTGCTGGCATTTTGGCTGATGATTTGCGCCGACATGGCATTCGGTGCGACTGTCGCCTGCGCCGCAGTATCGCTGTGCTGTGCACTGCAGCCACTTAAGGCGAGGGCGAGTGTGATGGCGCTAAAGGTCAGTTTAATAGCGCCTGGTTTGAGTGTGCGCGCGTTAAGGGCCTGTGATTTTAGGCTTAGTCCCTTCATGTCAATTCCCCGTTAGGTGATTATTATTCTGTTGGATTAATGGTACTGCAGACCATTAATGTTATTTTAAGGTGACTGTTTAGCATGTATCCGACTAAGGGTTCCATCGATTTTGTGTTTTGTTTGTAACAAATGGTTAGTCTGCGGTTTTTAACGGAAGAACTATGGCAAACTGAGCCGCGCACTAAGGCAATATTGGGCAAAGGATAAAGCCATTGCTTGGGTGCGTTTTTATGTAAGTCCCTAATCATACAAATAATAAATAGGACCTCTATGGAATTGCCTCAGTTTAACTATACGAGCCTTTGTCGTCGTTTTTCTTATTCCCTATTAGCCGCTGCGCTGTGGACATCGACGCAAGCTGCAGCGTCGCCAATCACGCTTAGCCAAGATGCGCTTAAGGTGGCCGATTATGCGGTGAGCACCTATGACGCGCAGATGGTTAAGAGTCTGGCGCATTTAATCAGTTTTAATACCCAAGCGGTGGAAGGGCAGACACCCGATACCAACCCTGCCTTTATTGGTTTTAAGTCGAGTTTAAAAAGCTTGAGCCAAGAACTCGGGCTCGATTATGCCGATCACGGTTATGTGGTGCTGATTGGCCTCGATGCCAATGTTGTCGATGCCCAGCGCTCACAGGTTGAGAAATTGGGCATCGTCACCCATGGCGATGTGCAACCCGCCAATCCCGCGCTCTGGGCCAAAAGCCCCTATGTGCTGGATACCGAGTCTGAACCTGGCAAGCTGATAGGTCGCGGCACCGAAGATGATAAAGGCGCAATTGTCACCGCCATGTATGCGATGAAGGCCATCAAAGATAAACAACTCAAACGGGAAAAACGCATTGAGCTGTTGGTGTATTTAGCCGAAGAGTCCGATTGGGATCCACTAAAGGCTTTTTTAGCCCATTACACCCCAGCGCAGATGAATATCACTATAGATGCCGAGTATCCTGTGGTCACCGCCGAAAAGGGTTGGAGTAAGATTGGCTTTACTGTGCCGAATATCGAGTCAACGCAGAAGCAGTGGACTGCTGCGAATGTCCCGAGCTTAACGGCATTCTCAGGCGGCTATTTTGCTAGCCAAGTGCCACAGCAAGCCGAGGCGCAAATACATGCCATCACCCCAAGCTTGTTTGAAAAATTACAAACTAGCGCCACCAACCAGCAGGGGATGAAGTATCGATTCGAGCGCACTTGCGAGCAGGCCGTGTGCGACTTGCATATTTTTGCCGACGGTAAGGCGGCCCATTCCTCCACGCCAGAAGATGGGGTGAATGCTGTGACGCATTTGGCAGCGTTACTGCAGCCATATACTTGGCCTAAAACCACGGCGGCTTTAACCGTCGCCGCCATGAATGAGTTAGTGGGGTTGGGGATTTATGCCGAGCAGTTTGGCGAGCTGGCCTATAAAGATGATTTTATGGGTGCTTTAACGCTGGCTCCCACTGTCGTTGCGCAAACGAGTAAAGGGACGGAAGTCACCATTAATTTACGTCGTCCAGTGGGCAAAACGCCTGAGTTACTCTCAGCCCAAGCCAAGGATGCGCTGAACAAATGGCAAGCTGAGCATCAAGTGACACTCATCGACGTAGAAAGTTATTGGGGCGAGCCTATGGTGATGAAAGATGCACCGCATCAGCAGACCTTACTCGATGTATTTGCCCACTTTACCGGCATAGCTTCACCCAAACCTGTGGCCATTGGCGGCTCAACCAACAGTAAATTATTTCCCAATGCCTTAAGTTTTGGCCCCGCCATGCCGGGCGTGGAATACACAGGCCATACGGAGAAAGAATTTATTACCCATAAACAGTTTATGCTGAATCTGAAAATGTACACCGCCGCCTTTATTGAGCTAACCGCTGTAAAATAGTGCGTTTTCAATTGTGATTAATTGAAGTTATGGGTGAAATACACAAGAAGGTGAAAGGCGCTGAGTTCACGCCAAGACTCATCGGTTTATAAGATAATGGCGGCTAATCCGAAATAGCCGCCATTACTATTTAATCGTTAAAACAAGATAACAACAGTTCATCTGGCTAAAAGCTTTTTGCCCCATTCCTTGTTTGGATCTTTAGCTCGAACGAAAATTCCCACACCTGCTGCCATACATATTCTTATATATTTGCCTATGTTCGGCCTTACCAGAAATGACATAACAATGTATGGGTATACAGTCATATTTAAATTTAGATATTTGGTGGTGTTATGAATACAAAATCAGTGTACATTAATTAAATCAGTAACCAATAAAATTACATAAAATCAATTAACTATGTTAGTCAAATTTTAATTAATAGGTTTGAAAAACGCGTATGCGCACTAATAAAATATTTTTTGCCGCCGAATCAATCAGATAGGTTGTTATCACTGTGTATTATCACAGTTAATTTGCATAGTACCAAACAGTCTGGCGAAGTTTGAATTTTTCAGGCACGCTTGAAGCGTTCGCGTTGCTGATGAAGCGAGCTTGCACGCAGGCACCGCAAGCCTGCCTCAAGTAAGGCACAAACTTCCACGCACAACTGGACGAGTGGTCATCAGTTATCACATAGTATGCCAGCAGGGCATTGACCTTAAGTTCAGCGTGTCCAGCCCTCAAAAAACAATACGCTACAACGGATGCGTGACCGCACCTTTGAGCAAAAATCGTTAGGTGCCCGGTTGTTTTTAACTATAAGGAAGTAAAATATGAAATATTTAATCGCACTATTATTCGCAGTCAGTGTTTCCGCATTTGCAGAAACTGACTCCTATCAAATTAAAAGTTCATATGACGTTGGCAGTGGCGAACTAGAAGGCGATATCACCTTTCTAATTGATAACGGCAAAGAAGCTAACTTCTCTATGGATTACATAGAAAGCTTTAAAGTGGCGGTACAAAAACAAACTGAAAACCAAGTATTGGTTTCATTCAATTTTACTGCGGACACAACTGAAAACCAGTATCAAACAGATGCCCAAGTACTAATTGATTTAAACAAAGAGGTAGAATTAAAGTTTGGGAATGATTTGTTTCGTTTTTTCATAAGCAAGAAAGGCACCTAACAAATCAAGCAAGAGGGACGCCGTAACCGGCGCCCCTTCTTGTGAGGCGTTAACCCATAGAAATTTTAATCCGAAATTCACTAATCCTAGCTAAAAGTCTAACGCGAAAATGTCCCAAAGTGAGTCAAGTATTTTCTTTAGAATCGACATCTGAAAATGACAGTTGAAACTAACACAATCCCAACAGTCTCTTGATGAGTGCTACTAACTAAAAGCGTATCGCGGCTATATGTTCGCTCTAAATTAACTGTTGAAATAAATCTAGGTCGGTTAACCGCATTTTAGCTAGAGCAGGCTATTTCCTTGGGGCATGCTTGGGGTTGTGATGTCGGCTTTTAGCACTAAGACAATCAAGAAAATAACACCCAATAACGGAAACAATCCCAATACTGCACCTAGCATCCCTGTGAGCTTAGGGGTCGTGGTCTTTTTGCGACCGAGCGAATAACTCAACAAGCCGAAAAACATCATGCTAGCTAAGAGCAATAGCAAAATCAGCGATACTATTGACACAATAAATTCCTTTTCAATTTGTATGTTAGAGCAGGATACTATAGAGCGAGTTAATGCTGAGTCAATCCATTCCCCTCCAGAAAGACATTCAGTTACATTTTATCTTTTTCATTGAGTAAACCACGTTAAAGCTAAACTCACTTTACTTGTTTGATGGCTTAGCATCTGTTCTGCTTGCAGTTTCGTGTTGGGATAGCGGTATTATCATCTTGATATTGCCACCGTAGCGCGGTCGAAGATGGTAAAGACTGAATGGTGTGACTGGGCTAGGCTTTTATCTCAAAGAGTAAAAAGCCCTGCGTATACAGTGGTGTATAGCAGGGCTTGTTGAACCGGCTAATTCTTCCTGAACGATTCTATATCGCGGCTTAGCTTGAATGCTGAATATCGAGCAGCTTTGTGCTTTGCCTTATCACTCCAATCGATGGCTTCCTTGCCTTTATACATATCACTAGTATGCCAATCAGTGATTAGTAACCGACGGCTTCGCTACCCGAATGGCGTGGGTCTGAGGCACCAAAAATCCCTTGGTCTGTCACCATGATGGATTGTGTGCTGCCCATGGCCGATTGCACTTTCACTTTATGGCCTTTGGCTTCGAGTAACGAAATAGTATCGCGGTTCAGGCTGCTTTCGACTCGCAGTTCATCGGGTAGCCATTGGTGGTGTACTCGCGCGGCATTGCTGGCTTCAGCAATGTTTAAGCCGTGATCAATCACATTCATAATGATTTGCAGCGTGGTGGTAATGATGCGTGAACCGCCAGGGCTGCCTGTAACTAAGAAAGGTTTGCCGTCTTTCATCACTATGGTTGGACTCATTGAACTCAACGGACGTTTATTACCTTCCACCGCGTTGGCATCGCCACCCACTAGGCCATAACCGTTAGGCGTGCCGGGTTTTGCGGAGAAATCATCCATTTCGTTATTGAGTAAAATGCCCGTACCTTTGGCGACTAAACCCGAGCCGTAGCTGAAGTTTAAGGTGTAAGTGTTAGACACCGCATTGCCCCATTTATCGACCACCGAGAAGTGGGTGGTTTGGTCACTCTCATAGGGCGCTAGATTACCGGGTTTGATTTCGGTGCTGGGCGTGGTTTTGTTTAGCGCAATTTGGCTGGCGATTTTTTGGGCGTAGTCCTTATTGGTTAACTGCTTGACGGGCACCTTATAAAAATCGGGATCGCCTAAGTATTCGCTGCGATCGGCGTAGGCATGCTTCATGGTTTCGGCCATCACATGAATGGTTTGCGCCGTGTTATGGCCAAATTGATCGATAGGGAACTGCTGCAGTACATTGAGCATTTCGATAATGTGCACGCCGCCCGAGGATGGTGGTGGCATAGAAACCACCTCATATCCACGGTATTGACCGCGAACCGGCTCACGCTCGACGGCCTTATAGTGTTGTAAATCCGCTAAGGTCATGATGCCACCAGCGTCTTGCACGGCCTTAACCAGTTTTTCTGCAGTTTCACCTTCATAGAACCCTTTGGTGCCTTTCTCGGCGATAAGTTGCAGAGAGTGGGCAAGTTCTGGCTGTTTTAAAATATCATCTACTTGGTAGTCGCTACCGTCGGCCTTATAGAAGATGGCTGCCGTGCTGGGCCATTGGCTCATTCGGCGCTTTAAGCCTGCAAGGGATACCGCTAGATCTGGGGTCACGCTAATGCCTTCCTGCGCCATTTTGATGGCGGGCGCTGTGACTTGCGCCATGGTCATAGTGCCATATTTTTCAAGGGCTAAACTCATGCCCATCACAGTGCCTGGGACGCCGACAGCCAGACCATGTTCACGGCTTAATTTAGTTACCGCATCGCCATTCTCATCGAGGAATATGTCTTTTTTCGCCTTTGATGGCGCCATTTCACGGTAATCGATGGCGATGGTTTTGTTTTCTTTGGCCAGATGGACAAGCATAAAGCCACCGCCACCAATATTGCCCGCGCGGGGGAGCGTGACGGCTAAACTGAATGCGACCGCCACCGCAGCATCGACGGCATTACCGCCTTGCTTCAAAATTTCGATGCCAGTGCGGCTGGCCAGCGCTTCTTGGCTGGCGACCATACCATGTTTTGCCCATACGGGTTGTGCCGTGGCCATTTGGCTGAAAATCGAAGGCTCTTCGGCATGGAGAGTGGGCGAAGACAACAAAGGCAGTGCCATGGCGATGGCGAGAATAAGAGGTCTAAAAGTTCCTGCGCGGCGCATATTCAATCCTGAATTTATTTTCATTTTGGCTATGCAATGTGCCGAGAATTAGGCTTAATTGCAACCTTGGATCTTTGCTTAGTGTGTTTAACGGATAAGAATTCAACGAATGAGACAACTGATATTGGCCTTTGCCAGCGCGGCGCAGAGTATTGACGCTAACAGCTGGGACCGATTGATGGGGACGGACAATCCCTTCTGCCAGCATGACTATTTACTCAGCTTAGAGCAGAGCTTGTCAGCCTGTGCCGCGACGGGTTGGCGGCCACATCATTTATGTGTGTTCGACGCCACTGGCAGTGAATTTGCACAAGAATTAGCGCCAGATGCCGTCTTTATTAGCCAAAAAGATGCCGCAGATTTTATGGATTTACCCCTGCTGGCAGTGATGCCGCTTTATCAAAAATCCCACTCCTACGGCGAATATGTGTTTGATTGGGCATGGGCGCAGGCCTATGAGCGCCATGGTTTTGAATATTATCCTAAATTGTTAAATGCCATTCCGTTTACACCAGTTCAGGGGCGGCGGTTGGGGCTATCGCCTACGCTTTTGGCAGAGGATGCGCAGCAGCTAAGCCGCGCCGTATTTACGTGCTTAAATGAGCAATTAGTGAACGCGGATGCGCCTATGTCCTCTTGGCATTGCTTATTTGTCTCGCCTTCGCAGCAAACGCTATTTGCTGAGGCATCCAATCCCACTTCCCTTAAGCGTTTAAGCACCCAGTTCCATTGGCATAATCGTGGCTATGCAGATTTTGACGCCTTTTTAGCGGCGCTCACCTCCCGTAAGCGTAAAAACATCCTTAAGGAGCGTGCCCAGCTAGAGCCCTATGGTTTGCACTATGAGTTTGTCGCGGGAGCGGATATTAGCCGTGAGCAATGGCAGCATTTTATTGAATGTTATCAATTAACCTACCTTAAGCGCTCCGGCCATCGTGGCTATTTAACGCCAACATTTTTTAACATGATTGCCGAGCGGTTGGCTGAGCAAATTGTCTTGCTCGTCGTAAGTGATGCGAAAGGGCAGATGTTAGCGGGCGCGCTATATTTTACGGGCCGCAACGAGCAAGGGCAGACATGTCTGTTTGGTCGTTACTGGGGCAGTATTGTCGAGCTTGAGGGATTACACTTTGAGGCCTGTTATTATCAGGGCATTGAATACTGCATCGCCCATGGTATTGATATCTTTGATGCAGGCGCTCAGGGCGAACATAAAGTGCTGCGCGGCTTCGAGCCTGTGGCGCTTTATTCCTACCACAATATTGCTCATCCCGACTTTAAGCGAGCCATAGCGCATTTTACCGAGGAGGAAGCTGCACAAATGGAAGTGTATATGCAGCAGATGCGCGAGGTGTTGCCCTATAAAAAGGGCTAATAACCACCATAAACGTAGAGCGTCGCGTCAACAAATACGCTGGCGCGACGCGAATGGGTTTACACAAAAGAGTGATGTACTAAACACATATCACTCAAGACAGCATGTTTAACTAGCTCACCGCTAACCAGATGCCAACGCCAATCATAAGGCTGCCGGCGATACGATTTAGCCAACGAATATTATCGCCGCGACTTAAAAATATTCTCAGACTCTTACCGCCACTGGCGTAGGCCAACATAGAAGTAAATTCTGTCACCATAATAATGCTAAGTAGGGCTAGGAGTTGCGGCGCAACCTCGCGCTCGGCATTAATAAATGGCGGTAATAGCGACACCATAAACGCCCAACCCTTAGGGTTAGCAATGGCGGTAATAAACCCCTGTGAAATCAGCGTAAAGTTACTGGCTCTTGGGTTAGTGTCATCATCGCTAAGCATGGCCATCTTACCTCGTGCGCGCCACATCTGCACGCCGATATAGCCTAAGTAAATGCCACCAACCCATTTAAATACCTGAAAAACCGCAGGGTAGTTAAGCATGATACTCGCCACCCCCATGACCGCAGCGGTAGCGACCAAGGCCACACCCACAAGCTCGCCGAGCATCATCCACAGGGTACGACGCACACCAATGCTCATCCCAAGCGTCATGGCGAGTGTCATACACATACCGGGGGTGATAGAAACAAAGAAAAAGGTCGGGATAAACACAGCGAGTAAGGCAAAATCTGGCATGGTCTAAACGGTCTACTAGAAGAGTGAAGGAACGCTAGTGTAATGAAAATGAGAGAGTTAGCCAATCGGCTAAATTGCACTCTGGCAAAATCGCTGACTCGCCCAGCATCCTGTCAAATCGGCCTGAATGAGCGGGGCTAATTTTCATCGTGTTTCAAGGCATTGTTTGCTGACGTTAGCTTGGTTGGATGTAAAACCGTACAGCAATTGATGCAAAAAAAGCATCGGATTTGTTGTTGCGCTTGAATTATTGATAGTCGATTGTTAGGGTTGCGTCATTATAACAAGGGTTAAATGTTGAACTTAGATGACAGAAAAGCAAAAAATGTTGGCGGGGGAAGCCTATCAAGCCTCAGATGAAACCTTAGTCGCCGAAAGAATGCGGGCTAAATTACTCTGTCATCGATTTAATCATGCCGATCCCACCCAGCTTGAGGCGCGCATGGCCCACTTGCGTGAGCTACTCAATGTGCCTAGTTGTGCCCATATCGAGCCTAACTTCTTTTGTGATTACGGTTATAACATCCAAATTGGCCAGCAATTTTATGCGAATCACAACCTAACCATACTCGACGTTTGTCAGGTCACGATTGGCAACCATGTGATGTTTGGGCCCAATGTACTGATTTCTACCGCGACCCATCCTATTGACCCCATTGCTCGTCTTACAACAGAATTTGGTAAGCCTATTCATATTGGTCACCATGTGTGGCTCGGCGGTAATGTCAGTGTATTGCCCGGTGTCACCATTGGCGATAACTGCGTGATTGGCGCGGGCAGTGTGGTGAATAAAGATATTCCAGCCAATAGTGTGGCTGTGGGTAATCCTTGCAGGGTGATTAAGCAAATCACTGCACCTAATGCGGACTGAAGATCAATCGTACTGGTTTTTTTAGGTCGCAGGGCTTTTGGTCGCTGAGGTTAAAGCCGCCACAAAGTTTATATATAAACTTGGTTGTACTGCCATTTAATGCACATGGCATAAGCTTTAATAGCGACCCAATAAACCGTTTAATTTTATGCGTTAGCGCTCTTTGAGGTTGATTACCGATTGAAGACACTTTTTTCGCCATTACTGCCAGCAAGACAAAGCCATATCGCACTGCTGTGCGCAGGCATTATCTATTGGCTAACCGGCGCCTTAGGCCAAACGTTATTTAGCTTACAACCTGAGAATATCACCCTGATTTGGCTGCCCTCCGGCATTGCCTTGGTGATGTTACTTATGTGGGGGCGTAAGGCATTGGTGCTGATATTCCTCGGCAGTTTTACCTTAAATTTTCAAGGCATGTTGCAACAGGATTCCCTCGGCCTTTCGCTGCTGCATACTTCGATTGCCGCGTTAAGCGATATGCTCGCGCCTGCGATGTCGATGTTATTACTCAGACGCTTCTTGCCGCAGGGTACGGGAAGTGCGAATGACTTGATGAAGTTTGTGGTGGTCGCAGGCATCATCCCCATTTTCGGTTCCAGCGCATTGTTATCCGCTAACTTAGTGCTTGGCGGTTATATTTTTCCCAGCGCGTTTTGGAGTATGGGGCAAATGTTTTTCTTTGCCGATATTCTGGGAATAGTATTGGTGTATCAGCTATATGCAGGATGGGTGGAACCCAATGCGCTGAGCATAGCCAAAACCCGCCATATCCTTCTGCCCTTGATTGGCTTGCCACTGTTTTGTTTGGTGGGGGTTAAGTTCGATCTGGGCTGGTTGTTTTATGTGATCCTGCCGCTATTGGTTGTGCTCTCCTTTGAGGTCACGCGCTTTTATCTCGCACTGTTTAGCAGCGCCTCCATGCTGTTTATGATTTTAGCGACAGCTCAGGGTTATGGTCCGTTTATCAATGCCACGCCGTATCAAACCAATGCGGAGATGATGGCTTTTGTGTTGTCATCGGCATTAACCATTTTTGGGGTGTCGTTACAGCGGGCACAGCTGCGCCGAACCGAGAGAGATAAGCAGACCGCGGTGCAAGAGGCGCTCTATGATCCCTTGTCGGGGCTACTGAATCGCCGCGGCTTTATGCCACAGCTGACAAATCTTAACGGCCCGACAGTGCGTTATTCGGTCGCTATGTTGGATCTCGATAACTTTAAGATGATTAACGACACCTATGGTCACAGTGTGGGCGATAGGGTTATCCAGCTGTTGGCGCAGTTGATACACCATCACAGCCGTAGCCAAGATATTGCCGCGCGCCTAGGCGGTGAAGAGTTCGCCCTTGTGCTTAGGGATATTGATGCTGAGCAGGTGTATCCCGTGCTTGAACGTATTCGAAAATCCTTTGCAGAGATGTCGATAGCAGCCGAGGAGCACACGATTTACTGCACTGTGAGCATTGGTTGGGTGGAGTATCAACAAGGTATCACTGGCGAGTCGTTGCTGCATTTGGCGGATAAGGCTTTGTATCAAGCCAAGGCAAAGGGCAAAAACACGATTGTAAAGTATCAAGCTTGAGAGCCATGCCAAGAGGCTCCGTTCGAATTAGCAATGCTCAAGCGTACCGTCAAGGGGCGATACTCAAAAGGCCATGTTGAAAGAAAATAATCGAAAGGCCATAAGCGAAGCGTGACAAACAGCGAGTCACGATAGGGCATAAAAAAACGGTACGCAGTGCGTACCGTTTTTGTTTCTTATGCATTAATGGTTGCGATTACAGCACGCCGCGGCGCATTTGGTCACGTTCAATCGATTGGAACAGGGCGGTGAAGTTACCTTCGCCAAAACCTAAGTTGTTCTTACGTTGAATGATTTCGATAAAAATCGGGCCAAACAGGTTTTTAGTGAAGATCTGCAATAAATAGCCTGACTCGTCGCCATCCACCAAAATTTGGTGATGCTTGATACGCTCACGGTTTTCGGTCACTTGTGGGACTTTATCGAAAATGGTGTCGTAATATTCGGGAATAATATCCAAGCATTGGATTGAGCTGCCTTCCATCGCATCCAAGGATTTGACGATATCACGACTTCTAAAGGCTAAGTGTTGTACGCCTGGACCATTGTATTCCTTCAGGTATTCATCGATTTGGTTCTTATCGTTGCCTTTACCTTCGTTAATTGGGATACAGAAGCTGCCATCGGGTGAGCGCAGGGCGTAAGACACCAGTGCGGTTTGTACGCCGCTGATGTCGAAGTAGCGCACTTCGGTAAAACCAAAGATGTTTTTGTAGAAGTTAGCCCAATGTTCCATGGTGCCTTTGTAGACGTTATTGGTTAAGTGGTCTACTTCGACAAAGCCTTTCTCTTGGGTGATCACAGGCTCACTTAAGTCTTCAAAGTCAGTGGCATAGATATTGTTGTCGGCCCCGAAGGTGTCGATAAAATAAATTAAGCTGTCACCAATACCATAAATGGCTGGATAAGGTAGATCCTTGGCCGAATCGGCCACGGCTTTGGCGCCGCGCTCTACCGCCACACGGTGAGCAAAGCTGGCATCTTCTACGCGCCAGCCCATAGAGCTAATGGCTGGGCCGTGGGATTTGGCAAATTCTGCCGAAAACCCTTCGCGCTCGTTGTTAAGCAGGAAGTTAATGTCATTTTGTTTGTAGTACAAAATGTCTTTATTTTTGGCTTTTTTCAGCAGTGAAAAACCAAAGTCGATAAACACTTTGTGCATAAAATCGCTGTCGGGGCTGGCAAATTCGGTAAATTCGATACCGAGTAAGCCCAGTGGATTGAGTTCGCTTGCCATGATCTGTTCCTCTTGATTAATTCAACACGCAGTCACTCTTTTTGCCTTGTTCGCTGTGGTGACTTACGGCTAGTCGGCTTAGTTGAGCCATTCACTCATGCTGCGGTGCAGCGTTAGTTTTCTAGCCAGGAGCGGTTGTAGTCTTTACTCATGCAATTTTGCACATGTTCGGTTAATTTCAGTGGGGCGAAGGTGTCCACCATCACTGCATATTCATAGGTTTCTTTTTTGCCAATCGAGGCTTCGGTGCGGCCGGGTTGTGGGCCGTGTGCCACCCCTTTTTGATGTAGGGTGATGTAACCGGCTTCAATTCCTGTACGACTCATAAAGTCGCCGTCGACGTAGTACAGCACTTCATCACTATCGATATTGTTGTGATAGTAAGGCGCAGGAATGGCGCGCTCGTGGAAGTCGTAAGGACGCGGCACAAAGTTACACACCACAAAGTTGTGGGCGGTAAACACTAAGTGATCCGAAGGCGGTAAGTGAATTTTGCCGACTTTAGGCGCGTATTCGGTGATGTTAAATGCCCAGGGGTAAACACAGCCGTCCCAACCCACTAAATCAAAGGGATGCCACTCTAAGGTGGTCAGTTGGTACTTATCACCGAATTTACATACCAGCGGGAAGGCGCCACGCTCAACCACGGCATCTTGCAATACGGGCGTACGTAAATCGCGCTCACAGTAGGGGGCTGACTCGAGTAATTGACCGTATTCATTACGGAAATGCTTTGGCACTTCCACCATTGAAAAAGCTTCAATCACGAATAAGCGCACATTACTGTAATCGTTAAATTTGAGCTGATGTGTGGTGCCGCGTGGGATCACTAAGTAGTCCCATTTTTTAATCTCTAGGGTGCCATATTCACTGTAGAGCGTACCTTCACCTTCGTGCACAAACACCACTTCATCGGCGTAGGCATTGCGGTAAAACTCCGGCGTGTCTTGAGTCACTTTTGCGGTGTAAATAGCCACATCATTGTTATAAAAGATTTTATTGCGGGCACTAAAGAAGTTGCCTTCACGATCAGCCGTGCGAGAGTCCAATTTATAGTTTTGGACTAATGAATCTTCCCATTGGGCACCATGACCGAGGCGGTAGGGCGCCACTTCTAATGCCTTAGTCGGCATATTGTGGTGATATTTATTCGAGTAAATATTGGAAAAACCATGGGTTGAAAACAGCTCCTCACGGTATAGCTCGCCGTTTTCTTTCTCAAATGCGATATGGCGCTTATGGGGGACTTGGCCTTGTTTCACATAAAATGGCATGGTGATTCCTTCAAAGTTGCGCTGCAGGCTTGCCTACACCGCGAGTCGTTATGCTGCAAGTTGCATTAGTGTGATCTTCTTATCAATTTAGTTGCTTGAATGAACAAAAAAAAGAATAATAAATCTGTTATCTCCATCTAAAAATTAGATGGTATTAACTGCTTTACGCTTCGTAGCGTTTCCGTGACATGTTAATGAGAGCCTAGGAGTCCCCATGCGCATCGATATTGATGCTTTTAATGTGCTGCAAGTGTTAGTGGAAGAGGGCAGTTTTGCTAAGGCTGCCGAGCGGTTGCATAAGGCGCAATCGGCGGTGAGTTATCAGGTCAAAAAGCTAGAGGAACATTTAGGTGTGCAGCTTTTTAGCCGTGACCAATACCGCGCCGAGCTGACGAGTGAAGGGCGGGTGATCTTGGCTGAGGGGCAAAGACTGTTACAACACCTTGCGAATATTGAACATCTTGCCAGTCGTTTCAGTGAAGGTTGGGAGCCGAAGCTTGAGTTAGTGATCGATGGTGCCTTGCCGATGGAGCCGATTATGACGGCACTTAAACGGATGGCAGAGCATCAAATTCCGACAAAAATTCAGCTCAATATGGAGTTTCTCGGCGGTGTGCAGCATAGATTCGAGCGTGATAATGCGGATCTGATGTTGGTTAAAGACTACCGCACTGGCCCCTATTATCACCCACAGCCACTCCCTGCGATAACCAGTGTGCTGGTGACGAGCGCTTCACATCCTCTGGCTCAGCAAAAACACATCAGTTTGCCCGAGTTACAGCAACATGTTGAGCTGACCATCGAAGATTCCTCCCCCAATAAGACCTATCGAGATGAGCTGCAATTTGGCGGCGACAAAGTATTCTATCTTTCTGGTTTTATTATGAAAAAGAACGCGTTATTAAAAGGACTCGGTTTTGGTTGGTTGCCAGATTTTCTGGTGCAAGAGGAGTTATTGAGTGGCGAGCTTGTGGAGGTCGACTTTGTCGGTGGCAGTCGTTATACCTTTACTCCCCAATTAGTCTCGACCCTTGAGCGCCCCTTGGGCCGTGCTGGCAAACTCTTTACCGAATTAATCCTAGAGGAATTTGCTAAAGCAGGGCAGTTTAACGGGGTGGGCTTTGGTTAATCCTCTGCGACTTGTCATGTTTTGAAACAACTTACTGGCGCAGACTTGGGATAAAAATGATCGCCTTTTGACATTTTATGTCATAAAGTGAGTCCAATATCGTGGCACTGATGATTTCTGCTCGCCACATTTAATTGACTGACAGAGTAAGGGGAATTGTATGTCTAGACGTTGCCATGAAGTGGACTATGAGATTATCGGTCACAGCATGCAGTTGGTTGAAGTCGAGCTCGACCCGCATGAAACGGTGATCGCCGAAGCCGGCGCGATGAATTATCTAGAGCAAGATATTAGCTTCGAGGCCAAAATGGGTGATGGCTCCGAGCCTGAATCTGGCTTTTTTGGCAAGTTGATGGGGGCGGGTAAACGTGTGCTGACGGGTGAAAGCATCTTTATGACGCACTTTACAAACCTTGGACATCAGAAACGTAAAGTGGCGTTTGCCGCGCCCTATCCTGGGACGATTTTAGCTCTCGATCTTGCCCAATATGGCGGAGAACTGATTTGCCAAAAAGACAGCTTCCTCGCTGCTGCCCTTGGGACGCGAGTAAGCATGAAGTTTAATCGCCGCCTAGGCACAGGCTTTTTTGGCGGTGAAGGTTTTATTCTTCAAAGCTTACAGGGTGATGGCATGGCGTTTATTCATGCGGGCGGCACCTTAATAAAGAAAGAACTCAAAGGCGAAACCTTACGTGTCGACACAGGTTGTTTAGTCGGTTTTACCCCAGGGATTAATTACGATATCGAGCGGTCTGGCTCATTGAAGTCGATGGTGTTTGGCGGAGAAGGGCTGTTTTTAGCGACCTTAAAGGGCCATGGCACTGTGTGGCTGCAGAGTCTACCATTCTCGCGGATGGCGGATCGCATTATCGCTCACGCTCCCTCCGCTGGTGGTAGTGACCGCGGTGAAGGTTCAGTCCTCGGCGGGCTTGGCCGCATGCTCGACGGGCGCTAACCCTAAAAGCAAAATGCGCACACTTAACGGGTTAAGTGTGCGCAGGAAGCTGTTTGTAAATTCAGATCAATAGGTGACCACATTGATGATATCGAGGATCTTACGGCTCTTTTCATCAAGCTTGATGATGGAGCCTTCGACTTCAATGCTGATTCTGCCGTCTCTGTCGATGGGGACTACAACGCGGCCGCGGTCATAAATATCGTAATCTAGGATATCGCCACGACGCAGTTTTTTCTGCCATCCAGGAGGGAGAGGCTGTCCCTTATCGACTTTCTTTTGTAGACCAGGGGGCAGATCTTTGTCCTTCTTATCATTATCGTGCTTTGCAAAAGCCGCTATCGGGGCGACCAGACTGAGTACGACTCCACCTATCAGTGTTGCTGTTAATTTATTCATACTAGCTCCCTTAGGGAATAATGAGGTTGTTGTGCGTCAATCTAGGGCGTGTTGACGTTTCAGGGTTATTTTTGCAGCAGTGTGGCTGGCTTTTATGCAAGGCAAAGTCCGTGCAGTGTAGTTATTCTACATAAACGGACGATAACGCGGCAGAAACGCCAGCCAAATGCTGCCCGAAGGGTTCGCTAGGCAAGCCCTTGCTCTTTGTCACTCGTCATTTGAGTAGAATAACTACACTTCATTCCTCGTTTCGCGAGCACGTGCTTGCCAGAACGAACAAAATCTAATCTCGAAACGTCAGCACGCCCTAGTTTAGCTTAAATGAACTTTAGCTGAATATGTGCCCTTAGCGGGCGAGCATAAGCACGGCTTGCCATTGTTCTTCGGTTACAGGTTGAATGCTCAGCCTAGAACCTTTAGAGACTAAGTACATATCGGCCAGTTGCGGCAAACTTTTGATCAAACTTAAGGGGATGATTTCCTTAAATTTTTTGACGAAACGAATATCTACCCTTAACCATCGAGGCTGCTGTGGATCGGACTTAGGATCAAAATACTTTGATTCGGGGTCAAAGGCCGAGCTGTCAGGATAGGCATTGGTCACGACTTCGGCAATGCCGACGATGCCGGGGACTTTGCAACTTGAGTGGTAAAAGAAGACTTGATCGCCAATTTGCATCGCATCTCGCATAAAGTTACGTGCTTGGTAGTTACGGATCCCAAACCAGGCTTCGGTTTGATTGGGGCAAGCCTTAAGATCGTCGATACTAAATTCGTCGGGTTCCGATTTCATAAGCCAGTAGTTCATCTTTTATCCTTTACTGAAATAGTCATCTCATCGCGTTAATGCGTTGAGTTTATCCTAGTTTTTGTTTGCCTCACAGTTAACCGTTCTCTGATCCCCTGACGTTAAGCATTATCCGGCGCGTTAAGTCAGTGTTCAGTTAACCCAGCTTACTCTGTCGTCACTATCGAGTCTGGTATGCCTTATGCAGTTGGTGCTATGACGCCGCAATTCGATGCAACGTTGGCAGCTTTAGGTCCAATCCAAGCTTTATTTCAATGCCCGACTTCTTATATGAGTGATGTTGAAACAGTGAGGTGTGTGATGGAAACTTCAGCAATGACCACAGACAGTGGCCTATACACTAAATACCTTAAAGATTTTACCGCAGGGGATGTGAGCCTGCACCGCGAACGCATGTTGGAATTCATCAGCGATTTAACCACTCAGGGCTGGTTACTGGCGAATTTCACCTGGGATTACTGGTATAACAACAGTTACTTAGTCGATAAACCCGCCTATATCCGTGATGCCAGTGTCGCTCAATGCCGTCTGTTGTTAACCGCGATGACTCGCCTCGAAGTGTTCAGCCCAGGGGTGTTAGAGAATATGCGTCGCCAAGGGGTATTGCTGGCGATTATGGAACGTTTACAGCGTTTAGAGGTTTTAACCACTGATAAACAGGTGGCGTTTATTACCCGTTAATTCAGGCTTTCGAGTAATAGAATATCCTTACTCTTTAGTCTAATACCGTGCTTTTTTACTTGTGAGATGTTCCGAGGATTGGTTAGTTTGGACCATGCTAACCATAATAAAAAAGCACGGAGGCCTTAATGTCTGTTTCAACGACTCAAGCAACAAACCCACTTAAATACAGTGAGTTCCGGGGACCTAATTCCCCGGAGCTTGTTGAAAAAACCATAGGACAGTACCTTAACGATATCGCTAACACTTATCCCGAACAGTTAGCCGTTGTCGTGAATCATCAAGATATCCGTTGGAATTACCGCCAATATCTTGCACAAATCGATGCTTTGGCCACAGGCTTACTCAAACTGGGCATAGGTCCAGGGGATCGCGTGGGCATTTGGTCGCCCAATAATATTGAGTGGTGTCTAACCCAATTCGCTACCGCCAAAATTGGCGCCATCATGGTGTGCATCAATCCCGCTTATCGCCCTGAAGAATTACAATATGCCCTGACTAACGTGGGCTGTAGGGCGGTGATTTGCGCCGATAAATTCAAGTCCAGTAACTATTTACAGATGCTCTACGAGTTAGCGCCAGAGCTTAAGGTGTGCGCCGCTGGGCAATTGCAGGCCAAAGCGTTGCCCGAGTTACAATTTGTGATCCGCATGGGTGCTGAGCAGTCTCCCGGCATGCTGAACTTTGATGATTTATTGCTTGAAGTGACGGCAGATGACAAGGCGGCGCTAGAGCAAATCGCCGAGTCACTTAGCCCTTATGACGCCATTAATATTCAATTTACCTCTGGCACCACGGGTAGCCCAAAGGGGGCGACCTTATCGCACCACAACATCCTGAATAATGGCTACTTAGTGGCCGAGGCAATGAAGTTTACCTGTGAAGATAAGCTCTGTATTCCAGTGCCTTTATACCATTGTTTTGGCATGGTGCTGGGGAACCTTGTGTGCCTTGCTAAGGGCGCCGCGGCGGTCTTTCCTGGGGATTCCTTCGATCCGCTGACCACCCTAGAGGTGGTTGAGCGTGAACGCTGCACCGCTCTGCACGGTGTTCCAACCATGTTTATTGCCGAGTTAGAGCACCCCGAATTTAAACGCTTTGACTTAAGCTCGTTGCGTACTGGTGTTATGGCGGGAGCGACTTGCCCAGAAGAAGTGATGCGCCGGGTACAAAACCTGATGTATATGCAGGAAGTGTTAATTGGGTATGGTCAAACTGAGTGCAGCCCGCTGAATCACATTACTGAAATCGACTCACCAGTTGAGAAACGTGTGCTTACCGTTGGCCGTGCTTTACCCCATACCGAAGTGAAAATCGTCGATGAATTTGGTGAAGTGCTGCCTATCAATACGCCCGGTGAAGTCTGTAGCCGTGGCTATTGCATCATGCAGTGTTATTGGAATGATCCTGAAAAAACGGCGGCAACTATCGACAGTGAAGGCTGGCTACATTCTGGCGATATTGGGCAAATGGATGAGCAAGGTTATGTGCAAATCGTTGGCCGTATTAAAGATATGATTATTCGCGGTGGCGAGAATATCTATCCCCGTGAAATTGAAGAGAAACTCTATACCCATAAAGATGTGCAAGATGCAGCAGTGTTTGGGGTTCATAGTGATAAATACGGCGAAGAAGTGTGCGCGTGGATCAAGATTCGCAGTGGCGCCACGATTTCAGAGGAGGATATTCGGCATTTCCTCACCGAAAAGTTCGCCTACTTTAAAGTGCCTCGCTACATCAAGTTTGTGGAGCAATACCCGATGACTGTCACGGGCAAAATCCAGAAATTTAAAATGCGTGAGCTGATGTATAAAGAGTTATATGAGGATATTAATGCCTAGGACGTGAAGACGTTTTGAGATGAAATCCTTCGGACTGCGTTTAGCTAGCGTTTCTGCTGCGTTATCGTCCGTTTATGTGGAATCACTACACAGCACGGACTTTGCCTTGCATAAATGTCAGCCATATCGCTGCAAAAATTCCCCTAAAACGTCATTACGCCCAAGGGCATATTAAGATAAATCAACCCAAGTTCGAGTGCTTGGGTTGATATTTAGGTGGAGACTCAAGATTATCGGCGGAGACGCCGAATTTGATTGTCGAGCCAAGCCGCACTCTTACTTAATTGTCGCTGGCTTAGACGCAGCCAACGCTTTGCCCAAGGATACTGAGTACTCAAGAGGGTTAGTCCTATCAGGATAAAGAGCAGTCCCGGTCCGGGTAAGAGTAAAAATATCCCTCCGACTAAGGTAAAACATGCACCTATCACGGTAATGACGGTTCGAGTCATCGCGGGGTGCATAAAATTCAACTTACTGTCTTTGAAAGAAATTGGCATATCGCGTCCCCCATGTTGACCTCATCAGGTTGGCCTCATCTTCCACTTTAGCCGCAAGAATGACGAACAGTGAATATCGATGCAAATTCAGTCTACTCCTATCATTTCTGCTTAAGCTAGGTTCCCGCCGGTTAAATATGTAACAAATATTCACTGTACCTTGAGGGATGGCTGATTATACTGAAAAGAGTTTAACCGATGAGCATGTGATGAATTGTTTGTTTTTTCAATCTATTAAAACAGATGATCCTTTGAGGGAGGTGTTATGATCCGCTGGTGCCCACTGATGCTCTGTTGCCTTTTCACTATGGCCAATAGCGCATTTGCCGACACGCTTAAGCTCACCTCTTTACTCTGGCCGCCTTATTCCGGTCAGCAGTTGGCACAACAAGGGGCCAGTGTCGCGGTCGCCCAAGCCGCCTTCGAGCGCATGGAGCAACAACTTGTTGTCGATTTTTATCCGTGGAGCCGAGCGATAAAATTGGCTGCCATGCCCAGCTCCGATTACATTGGCTATTTTCCAGAATATTATTTTGAAACAGACAAATTTGTTTTTTCAAAACCAATAGGGATCAGTCCATTAGGTATTGTTGAGCAAAAATCTCATCCCATTAGTTGGCATTATTTAGCCGATTTGAACCGTTATACCTTAGGGGTTGTGAAGGACTATGTGAATACCGACTCGCTGGATTTGATGATTGCTTCTGGTACGCAGCCCGTCGAGGCCGTGACCTCCGATGAACAAAATATCAAGAAGGTGGCAGCTGGTCGCATCGATGGCGCAGTGATTGATGTCAACGTACTTTATTTCCTGTTAAAGCAACCTCATTTGCAGCCATTGGCGGATAAATTACAGGTGAATAAACAACTGCTTGCCAATAAACAGCTCTATGTTGCGTTTCGTAATACTGAGGAGGGACGCCATTGGCGGGATGTTTTCGACCAGGGCTTAGCTCAACTGGATATTGAAAGCATTATGGGGGAGTTGCTGTTTCAGGAGGAAGTCACACGCCACTGAAGTGAGCTTGGCTGTGGCTTAATCTGTTGTCATAAATTTGTCGTGGTTCGCCATTAATATCGTCCTAAGGCTATGAGTCTATGCTCATTTCACTTTCTAGGATGATATGAATAACATTCCCTTCGAGTTAGATACACTATCACAACTCATTGATACTCATCATCTTAAACTCAAATATCAGGTTCTTGCGGACATTCCATTTCGGCATCAACATTTTCCGCTCTACAGTGTCGAGTTAGGCGTGACCGAACGCCCATGTCCGACCGTATTATTCGTTGGTGGCGTGCATGGGGTGGAGCGGATTGGCTCCCAGGTGATTTTGGCTTTGCTTAACAGCCTGTTGCAGCGCCTTGCGTGGGACAAACACCTACAACAGTTATTAACGGACATCCGCTTAGCCTTTGTCCCTGTGGTGAATCCCGTCGGGTTACTGCTGGGCAGTCGCGGTAATGGCAATCAGGTCGACTTGATGCGCAACGCGCCGATAGAGTCCCGGGAAAAAGTGTCTTTTATGGTTGGAGGGCAGCGGCTCTCTTCCAAGCTGCCTTGGTTTCGTGGCCTTGGCGGAATGGAGCTTGAAACTGCGGGACTGGTGGCCTATGTGCAACAACTGCTTAGACAAAGCACCAGTCTTATTTCACTTGATGCGCATTCTGGTTTTGGTTTGACGGATCATATCTGGTTTCCCTATGCCCACACGCGCGCGTCCTTTGAAAATGCCCACTTCATTTATCACTTAAAGCAGTTATTTGAAGCGAGCTATCCCCATCATGGCCATTATCGGCTTGCGCCCCAGAGCCAGTTTTATCGCACCCATGGTGATATTTGGGATTACTTGTACCGCCAGCATCATACCCAGGATCCTCAAGCCAATATTCCATTCTTACCTTTGACTTTAGAGATGGGCTCATGGGCATGGATTAAGAAAAATCCAAGGCAAATATTCAATTTTGCGGGCTTCTTTAATCCGCAAAAAACACACAGGCACCACAGGATTTTACGTCGGCACACAGTACTGATGCAGTTCTTGATGGAGGCGGCGTACGCACGGGAGTTAGAGGGGCTGACGCCCGAACATCTCACACAACTGGCGCAGAGTGCGCAGCAGTTTTGGTATCGGGAGCGTTTTTGATGACAACGTGGGTATTACTCAGGGGCTTAATGCGCGATCAACGCCATTGGAATGGCTTTGATCAGAGATTAAGGCAAAGGGGCTGCACCGTTTTTACCCCTGACTTGCCCGGTAATGGGATCCTCACTCACCAAGCCAGCCCTTTAACTATCGCCGAATATGCCTGCTCGGTGTGGCAACAATTGGATGAGCAATTAGCGGGACAAGCCTTTTATCTGCTGGGCTTATCAATGGGCGGTATGCTCGCCATGGAAATGGTTAAGCAGCGCCCCGAGCAGATAAAACACGTTTTTGTGCTAAATAGTAGCGCGGCTAACTTATCACCTTGGTATCAGCGATTTAATGGATTAAATGCCCTGAGTGCTTGGCTCAAACGTTGCCGCGGTCGACAGCTTAATCCTATCGAATCGACGATTGTGCGCTTAACCAGCTATCGCCATCGGCGCGATGTCGCCTTGATTGCTCGTTGGAGCCACTATCGCCACGAGTCGACACCGCATTTTAGTAATGCGTGTCGTCAGTTGTGGGCGGCGTTTCGTTATCGCAGCCCTGCGTCTTTGCCTGTTCCAGTCAGTATTTTATCGGGTGATCGTGATGCCTTAGTGAATATTCAAACCAGCAGGGCATTAGCACAACATTTTAACGTCGACTTAGTTGTCTTGGCCTATTGTGGTCATGACATCACCATAGATGCGCCAGCCAAACTGGCGCATTATCTATTTGAAATGATAAGTCTAGAACGAGGGGAAGTGAGTGAGCCATTTGTAGATTGTGGCGACTTGCTCGATGAGGAAACGGCCTACCATGAAACAAGATTAGTCATGAGGCAAGGTTAGTGCAGTCACTGCCAAACTATCTATCAGCACTACCCTCTGATGCAGAGTAGTGCTGAGTGATCGGCCTTAGGCTTTAGCGACTATGATTATTATGCTTTCGCTACTGTGGTTATTACGCTTTCGCTAGTGTGATTATTACGCTTTCGCTACTATGGTTTGCCCAATCGGCGTCAGGCTTAATAGCGCCAGCTTGATATGTTGGATCCCAAAGGGGATACCAATAATCGTCACAAAACAGGCGAGGGCATGGGCCAAATGGCCTATGGCCAACCAAATTCCAAACAGCAAGAACCAAATAATATTGCCCACCATACCAAAGGCGCCTGTTCCTAAATCTTCACGTCCGGTTAAATGGCGACGATTCATTTGCTCTTGTCCAAAGGGCCAGAAGGTCAATTCGCCAATGACAAAGCAGGCGCGGCCGAAGGGAATACCGATAATACTGATAAAACACAAAATCCCCGCGAGCCACCAGGCGAGTCCCATCACAAATCCACCAAGGACAAACCAAGCAATATTGAAAATTAACCGTAAAAGTGACATTGAATACTCCTTAACTCATTTTAAATCTGTGTTGGCATTACCTTGTCCAACACACAGAATCATTAATTGATACTTAAATGGAGTAAGCTAGAATTGTGCCAAAATATTTTTCCTTATTTATCAGTGGAATATTTATCTTGGCGACGGTATGACGTTGTAAAAAATGCTAGATTTTCGCGAAAATGCTTAATAATTACGGACGATGTAGGCAAGCTCGCGGTACACTAACGGCCTTGTTTCCTTCGAGTGTATCCATGTTAGCCAAAAGCCTGCTGACTCAGCGTCTGCTCTCTGACAGTCCTGTAGAGTCTTTTTCCTTTGCCGGACGCGAGATATTTCTCAAACGAGACGATTTATTGCATCCTGCGTTTAGTGGCAATAAAGCGCGTAAGTTTGCCTATTTTCTAGACCATGATTTTGCTGACGTGACTAAGCTGATTGGTTATGGCTCCGCGCAGGCTAACTCGTTGTATTCACTGTCGGTGCTTGCCAAGCTGAAGGGCTGGCAGTGCGATTTTTATGTGGATCATATTGCCAGCCATATCCGCACCTTGCCGACGGGTAATTATGCCGCTGCTATCACCAATGGTACGCGTGTCATTGATTTATCAAGCCTGATTACAACCAATCCTTCTCTCCACCGTGAGCCTAATTGGACTTGCCAGGATTATATTGAGCAACAAGTCTTGCCGGCTGAACCTAACGCTTTGTTTATTCCTGAAGGTGGGCGCTGCCAGTATGCGCAATATGGTGTTAGTCAGTTAGCCGCTGAAATAGTTGCTTGGGCCGAGTCACGGCACATTTCCGATCTCAAGGTGTTTTTACCTGCAGGTACAGGAACAACGGCACTCTTTTTAAATCAATATTTTGTGCGTCAGCAATTGAATATTCGAGTGCTTACCTGCGCCGTTGTCGGCGGCGATGAGTATTTAACGCAGCAGTTTTATGAGTTAAATCCCAACTCTGCTGAACATCCGCAGATTTTGAATGTGGGGAAGAAATACCATTTTGGGAAACTCTATCCTGAGTTTTATGCCATGTGGCAACGACTCAGTGCCAGCGGTGTGCAATTTGAATTACTCTACGATCCCTTAGGCTTTATTGTGTTAGAGGATTATTTACAGTGCGAGCAACATGCCTCCATCCTCTATATTCATCAGGGGGGGCTATTAGGAAATCAAACCATGTTGCCAAGATATAGACGAAAATACGGTGAGGGCGATGCAGGATAGCGTTTAGCCAACTAACTTATTACGCTTTAATATTTTGTGGGTACGTGTGGCTATCTTTTCAAGATGTTTAAGATCTTTCAATCCTGGCGTATCGGTTGAATATTGCCAATAGCTTATTTCTGCATCCAACATTTCCAGCATTTTTTTAGAACAGCCTAAACACTCACCTTGACACATTTGTGCTTCATCTAAGTTGAGCGGAATAACCTGTTTAATCTGGGTTATTAAGCTCTGCATAGCCGTTTTAGTATCGGGTTTTGACATAGAAAATACATTCACAAATTGAGTGAGTGATTATATTAGCAGGGGCAAATACAGATTAATTTGATCTAGATTAGCGGAATACACATTTGGTTCGGCACGTATCTGTGTGAGCTAGATACCGCCTGAACCAAACGAGTTCGTCATTCGACGTAAAGGGATAGCAAATCGTGATATTGGGCTATCTATTTCGGTCATTAGGCTTCGGTATGGCGAGGAAAATGGGAACCGAATAAACCTAAACACCGTTTTTGGTACTCTAAGGAGTACACAATCAGACTTATTTATTTGCCGACAATAGCCATTTCATAAAGTTTAAGGCTTCGGTACGCTTTGAAAAAGTCTGCTTGTTTTTACCTTGTCTATCGGTAAAAGCAATGGATGTTTTGTTAACTGAAATAGAGTCTACAGGGAAGTTCACTGTAATTTCATGTCCGTTAATTTTGTATGACATAGGCCACACTCCTTTTAATTCAATTCACCCTTAGGTGAGTAAGTTGTAACAATAAAATATCCTTAGCATAATTGCGAAAGATGATACCAATGAGTCTTGAGGTTACCCATTCCATGATCATTAATCAAGAGATGCCTTATTGATAACTAATGCATATCAGCGATTATGTCAATGGAATATCTCAATTAGCCCAGTTGACCATAGCAAAGTGACAATACTATGACATGGGTTTAATTAAATAGTTCACTGTTTTTGAGTCGATGCAGAAAATCACTAACTCATTATTTTTGTGGGACTTACTTGTAGTAGGCTTTCTTCGTGAGGATCGTGTTTGTCATTGCTTACGCGAATGTACAAACCGATATAAAAAGGATAACGACAAGATACTTCTCAAAACGGCGGGCAGTATAACAGCAAAATTCCCGCTGGCAAGTTTATTTTTTACTCAGCGGGAAAAAGGCTTGTTGGTATTTTGTTGTAAATTTGTGTTTATCGGTTATTCACTCTGCCAGCTTATTTTAAATGTCAGCGAGATTAATAAATCAGCTCACCAATGGGATTCAATAATTTACTGAGCCCTTTGGTAAAATATAACGGCGCATCTAAAACTGTGTAGCAGAGGCAGCCTGACTGGGTCTTAGGTGAATGATGTGTGTTGCCATCTAAGATGATGAAATCGCCGGGAACATACTGCCCGTTGAGGTCCGAAAATTCCCCCGCCAATAATAGGGTCAGCTCGTATCCCTTATGGGTGTGCTGCGGGATTTCACCTAAGGCGTCGATATGCAATAGGCTGGCGCGGGTATGGCTTTCATCCACATCGAAACGCATTCGGCTGACTTTACCAATCTGCTGCCATGGATGAGCAATATGTTGGCGAAATACTGTCGGGATCTCATAGCGAACATGCTTATGATTAAGGGAAACCGTCGCTTTGGCGGGATAGTCGCTTTCAGCTGGCGTTGCTTCGGGCAAGTCCATAATATGCGACAACATTTGCTGCCAAGCGTCGTCTTGTGCTGAATCGGTTTCGTTGATTAAAGCTTGTTCAGTGATGTTGCTCGGCGCTAAAAAGGCCTGTTCTGCAGCTTGTTCAGTAAAGCGGCTAACTTGCGATTGGCATTCGTGGCAAAGGGCACAATGGGCCGCAATGGCAATTGACATAGACAACGGCAGCTCGCCTTGAGCATGGGCTAACAGCAAATCGGTATGGGGATGATGTTTAATCATGTTGCGTCTCCAAAAAGCTTTTCAGCTTTTCTAACCCCAATCTGAGCCGCGATTTTATCGTACCAATCGGGACTTTTAAGGCATCGGCTAATTCTTGTTGCGTGAGTTCTTGCATATAGATCCCTTGAACCACTTGGCGTTGGGGCAGGGGTAGGGCATCTAAGTGCGCGAGTAGCTTGGCGGTGAGTTTATGATCTGGGCCGCCTTCTTGACTGACAGCCACATCGTAAATAGGCCAAATATCATCTCCGAAGGCATCTTCACGGTTATGTTGGATGCGCCTGAGCATGTCAAAACACTGGTTGCGCATAATGGTAAAAACCCAGGTCGCCACCGAGCCTTTGTCGGCATTGTACAAATGGGCTTTGGTCCACACTAAGGTCATGGTTTCTTGCACCAGATCCATGGCTAGCCCTTGCTGGTTTAAACGTTGCAGTCCGAATGCGCGAATTTTGGGCATAAAATGGCTGAACAATTCCGCAAAGGCGGCTTTATCCCGTTGATTCGCGACTCTTATAATGGCGCGCGTCAAAGGATCCGCATCTGTGATTGGCTCATTAGCAGTTGAAATAGTGCTATCGTTTTCCATAGCCATATCGATAGGGGATGATAACTGCCTATCATAGCGATTTTGCGCTAAATGTGATTGAAAATTTTCCATTATTGAGCTCTTTACTTAAGGTTCAATCCAGTCTGAACATCACAAAAGATGGTACGTCAGGGCCGACATTCGATAAGCATACAGAGCAATACGTGGCGCGCGGGAAGTTGGATCACTCAAGCGGATTGAATGACAGTATGTAATAAATCCTGTGTCAGTTGATGATCTAACGCATTGATGCAAGAGTATTTCTCTGCTGCTTGCACCGGCAGAATTTCTAACCAGCGTTGGCACACCCAAGCGATATCTTCAAATTGTTCCACCTGATAATGTTGCAGGTGCTGCGGGAACTCCTTAAGAATGTTTTGCAGCATCTCGCTCAAGTAACGCTCATCGTCTTCAATCGGTGTACTCGGCCAATTATCGATAAGCTTCACTTCGGCGCGTTTTAATCCGTCCGACTCTATGCTGATATCGCCGAATGTGAAGCGTTGTTTTCCTTGAATACTGATTCCGAGCATTCCATCGGGTAAGGTTTCAAAATCGATTATATGCACCAGCGTGCCGATGGGATAAAGGGTTTTGCCATCTTCCGATGTCATACACAGGCCAAAGCCATCCGCCGATTTTAGGGATTCAGCGACTAAGTGTTTATACCTAGGTTCAAAAATGCGCAACTGAGTATATCCCTCTGGTAATAAACAGATTGGCAAAGGAAAAAGAGGTAATTTCATAGTGGCCTCAAGTGAACTTATGTCTATATCATTACGTACCATATACAGAATTTGATCAGTGTACCAAGCAATAACCGATTCATTTAAGGGGATGAGATGAAGTTAAATCCATTCGAGAAAAAGTTAGTCCAGCATCCGCTGCGTTTTTGGTTGCAAAACCATGTTGAAGCGCCATTACTGACTTCTATGATGCCCAAACCCCTTCCTTATCTACGTCACGCTCTCGAAATTGGTTGTGGTTTTGGTAACGGAGTTCAGCTGATCCGCGATCATTTTGGGGCCGAGCAAGTGACGGCCGTCGATCTTGATCCTGAGATGGTCGCAGCTGCTAAAGCGCGCTGGCATGATTCACCCCATGGGTTAAGTCAATTGGCATTCAGTGTTGCCGATGCTACTGCATTGCCTTTTGCAAATGCCCAGTTTGATGTGGTGTTCAATTTCGCCGTGTTTCACCATATTCCCGATTGGCAAGCGGCGGTTGCCGAGGTGGCAAGGGTGCTAAAACCCAACGGTTACTTTGTGGTGGAAGATTTATACCGCGCCGCCATTTGCAATCCCTTGAGTCGACGGTTGTTTGAACATCCACAACAGAATCGATTTAACCATCAAGAATTGTTAACGGGACTGCGCCAAGGGGGATTTGAGATCCTCTGCGAGAGAAATCTTCTCAACCTTTCGGGCATGGTGCTGGCCCGAAAACGCATGGCATAAAGGGGATAAATTGCGGCGATAGCCGTGAGCGACTCATTTATTTATTGGGGCGCTTGCGAAGGATAATGGATTGCCGAGTGATTGTAATTTTTAGATAAAATCGACTTGTCGCATGGTTCTCATGGTGAGTTTACCGCTATAATTTAGCTTAATCCGTCACTGGTGAGGAAAGCTGTTCCTCCAAAGTAGAGAAGTCGCATTATGGCAAACGTGCTTGCAACCGTAGATCAACGAACCAAACTCGTCGGTGAAAATCGGCTCGAACTGCTGCTGTTTCGAATTAACTCTACCCAGTTATTTGCGATTAACGTCTTTAAAGTCAAAGAAGTCGTCAAGTTACCGCCATTAAATTCTATGCCCGGCAGTCATCCCCATATTTTTGGGGTGGCGAATATTCGCGGCATGTCGATTCCCGTGATTGACCTGCGTTCGGCTATCGGTTTTAAGCCTGTGCCTCCGGGAGATGATGCCAATATGATCATCACCGAATATAACCGCAGTGTGCAGGGCTTCTTAGTCGGTAAGGTCGAGCACATTATCAACATGACCTGGAGCGATATTATGCCGCCGCCTAAAACGGCTGGGCGAAATAATTACCTCACGGCCATTACCCGCATCGAATACCAAGGTCAGTCGCAACTGGTGTCGATTATCGATGTCGAGAAAGTATTAGCGGAAATCGTCCATTACGATATTCGTCTCTCCGAAGGGGTGTTAGATGAGAGCCTGTTAGACAAGATGCCCGGTAAGAAGGTGTTGATTGTTGATGACTCTTCAACCGCCAGACGCCAAGTGCGTGAGACCTTAGGCCAACTCGGGATTGAAATTATCGAAGCCTCAGATGGCTTGCAGGCATTGCATTTACTGCAAAAATGGCGCGATGAAGGCAAGAATGTGGCCCAAGAGCTTTTGATGATGATAACCGATGCCGAAATGCCGGAGATGGACGGCTACAAGCTGACCTATGAAGTACGTAACGATAAGGCCATGTCGGACTTATTTATCACCTTAAATACTTCACTCAGTGGCAGCTTTAATAATGCGATGGTGGAAAAGGTAGGCTGCGACAGGTTTATTTCTAAGTTCCAGCCCGACTTGTTGGTGGAAGTGGTGCAGGACAGATTAAAACAAGTTATTGGCAAATAACGCCACTGATTTAACCGATTGCTCAATTACAGGTTTGAAACCCATAGGCCGCCCTAGCAACCTGCAATTGGCGGCCTTGTTATTTTAGCGCTCGATTTGAGTATTTCACTTGTGACTTGTGACTTGTACTAGTGGGCGTAACTCGGGCTATTTGCTGTGATAGATAGACGATTTACCGCGATACGGTTTATTGGCTGAGTTCGGCTTTAACATCGGCAAGGACTTGGCGCTTCATCTCTTTGGCGGCGGCGATATGGATCCGCGCAAGCCTGAGGGCATAGTTAAATCTCTGCCTACCGACTAATCGGATAAGCTCGGTAAAAAATACTGGATCCAAGCAGAATTGTTGGCTGTAGTAGTGAATCGCCGCGGGCAAAGAGGTGTAAGTTACCCCATCAAACTCAAAGCGGGTACTGTCTAACTGGCATTCGAGTTCGACTCCTTCAAGTTGTATCGGCCAGCCCGGAAAGTTAATCCTGTCACGGGCAATTTGATACATCATCCAAGCGCTTTTTTTAAAACCTTCAAACACTTTGCAGGAAAATTCAGACTCGGCTAGCTCTTCCTCTGTCCAATTAATCCCAATGGCTAAGTGCTTGGCATAAATGCTCATAAGGGCATCTTTAACCGCCACACGGCAATCCCAGATAGAGGTTAAGGTATGTTTTTGGGCCAATTTTAAGCATTCAGCGCAGCAAGGGACGGCCAATGCTGGGTGGGGCGCATGTGATTCGGCTTGATAATCCAATCGGTCTTTGCAGGGCTCGCCGCAAAACCAACAGAGGTGACGTTTATCGAAGGGAATGTCGATACAAGGGAAAGCGGACATCAAGAGCTAAATACCTCAGCCCTTGATGCCTTAAACATGCTGTTTTGGTTGATGGAATTAAACCTCTTCAACATCAACTAAATCTTTCGCCAGAACAATAGGATCTAATTCTAAGCAGTCTTCATCGCTCTGCCAATCAACACCAATCAACACGCCATCATCGTTAAGATCCGATACCCAGTACTCGAGGAATTCTTCGAGACTAATGGCCACCGCTTGGTAGTCTTTCCATTCTTCGGTGCAGTGAGATTTTGCCTGCGCTTCACTCGACCATAAAGGCATAACATCAGTATCTTCGAACTCGCCCGAGTCACAAACGACCCAGCCTTCGCCAGTTTCATCCATCAAACCCCAGAGTGTTTGATGTTCTTTTACGTTTTCGATAAAGCCAGCCAACGCCGCGTTGATTTCAGTCATGATAGGTCTCTTTGAAGTATGCTGTTAACTTGTCCATTATACGGCAACGGATAGATAGTCCAAGGGATTCTTTGCTAAGATTTTTTCGCTGTTGGTTAACTGAGCAATAAGTGAATTTATCTGGCGATTTGTGGTGATAAGCATTGTGTTAGCGGGCGCTATGGGTCAGGATGTGCCGAGCAGAGGCACCGATAATGTTTACTGATTGTAGGTGAGTATCTGGCTCGATTTTCTGGGGGAGAAAATAGTTTCGTGGATGTTTGGCCGTTGCTCTGTTTGTTGTCCCATCAACACAGCGGCAACCTGTTTATGGCTAAATATCGTATCTCTCTTGGCTTGGGGTTATTCACCTCTTGCCTCGCTCAGCTAAGATACATTCTTAGCGCTGACTGAAGGAGTAATTGATTTGATCAAACTGAAAGGAATGTCCTATCTTGCCGCCAGCATCGCCGCGTGTGTGAGCTTAAGTGCGTGTTCGAGCGCGCCAACCTCCGGCGGTACGACTCAAACTGCGATCGCCGAGACGCAGGCCGCCGTGCAAGAAATGCCGCTCAGTGACACCATTGCCGCCCATGCTGCGGCATTCCCGACTTGTGTGGCTAACCTACAGGAGCGCGCACGTACCGAAGGCTTATCCGAAGCCACTATTCAAGATACAGTCGCCAGTTTGCAGTTTGTGCCTAAAGTGATTGAGCTTGACCAAGCTCAGCCCGAGTTTAGCCAAACCTTCAACAACTATTTTACCAAGCGGGCGACCGATTGGCGGGTGAATGAAGGCCGCCGTTTACTGAAAAAACACCGCGCACTGCTCGATAAATTGGCGCAGGAATACGGTGTACCACCACAATATATTCTGTCTTTCTGGGGACTTGAGACTAACTACGGTTCCTACAAAGGCAAAATGTCCGTGTTAGATTCCCTTGCTACCTTGGCCTGTGAGCCGCGTCGCAGTGGCTATTTTACGACTGAGCTGATGCAAGCGCTTAAGTTAAAAGAAAAATACGGCTTTGATAAGAGTACGATGGTGGGCTCTTGGGCCGGCGCCATGGGGCACACCCAGTTTATGCCCTCGGCCTATGCAAAATATGCCATCGATGGGGATGGCGACGGTAAGGCCGATTTGTGGAATAGCACCGAAGATGCACTCACCTCGGCCGCGAATTTTTTGCAGCACTTAGGCTGGCAACGCAATGAGCGTTGGGGGCGTGAAGTGATATTGCCGCGTAATTTCAGCTATGAAAACCTTGGCGCTAAAGAGGCGCAGCCGCTATCCCAATGGGCGGCGCAATCCGTAGTGCAAAGTAATGGACTGCCTTTACCCGCTATCGATATGAAGGCGGCGCTGTATTTACCCTCGGGTCATACTGGTCCCGCGTTTTTAGGCTATGAAAACTTCAATGTGATCATGCGTTGGAACCGCTCTGAATTTTACGCCATTACCGTTGGTCATTTGGCCGATAGAATTAATGGTGGCGAACCACTAAAAGTGGCACCGCCCGAGCAACCACGTTTGAGTCGTGAGCAAATCAAACAGTTACAAACCAAGCTGAATGAATCAGGCTTCGATGTCGGTAAACCCGACGGCGTACTTGGGCGTAACTCTTCGGCGGGGATCCAGGCGTTCCAGCGCAGTAAGAATATGATTGCTGACGGTTTCCCAAGCACTGAAGTCTTTAGCGCATTGGGGATTTCACTTTAAAGTCTGTACATAGTGTCGTACTGCCTGCGAATATTGCCGCAAGTGGCCTATGGTTTACTCAACCCATGCCACTTCAGGTGTGGGGCTTACAGATCCGCAGCCGCTTAAGCGTTGGTGATGTATCGCAGGGATAAAACAGTGGAGTGCAAAGGCCAGTTTTGTTAAGCTCGGCCGACATTTGAAATCGAAGCAAATCAAAGGATATTCGATGAGCATTAAAGACGATATGGTTGTGCAGTTTAACTACACCCTGCGCGACGAAAAAGGCGAAGTGATCGAGACGAACGAAGGTCGCGAGCCGATTGCTTACTTACACGGCCATGACAACATGATGCCAGGTGTTGAGAATGCGATTAATGGTAAAGCGATTGGTGAAAAGTTCACTGTTACTCTGCCATGCACTGAAACCTATGGTCAACGTATCGAAGGTGAAGCGGCGCAGCAACGTGTTTCTGTGAAGCACCTGTTAGGCGCTAGCGTGTGGAAGCCAGGCATGACGGCTGTGGTTCACACTGACCAAGGCCAACGTCAAGTGACTATCGTCAAAGTGGGTAAGTTTATGGCGACAGTGGATGTTAACCATCCATTAGCGGGCCGTGACTTAACCTTCGATATCGAAGTGGTTGGCGCCCGTGATGCGACCGATGAAGAAATCGCCCACGGTCATGCCCACGGTGTAGGCGGTCACCACCACTAATCTGCGTAGTTGCTCCCATCAATACTCTGCTACAGCAGGGGTGCTCGGGAGTAATGACCAGATAAGTAAACAAAAGCCCAAACCTAGGTTTGGGCTTTTTTGTGCGCTAATGCTTTGGTTTGCAATCCATATTTTGTAATCAAAATCTCGCCATCAAAGTTTCACAATCAACGTTTCACAATCAACGTTTCGCAATCAATATCGTGGCTTTTGTGTATAGGATTCACCGCTAAACTTATGCCCACTTTTCATGGCGAGGCTTGAGCACAGGCTTTCTGCGCCCAATCCCAAACATGCACACCGCTTAATGAACATGCTCCATCGGTTTATCACTAAACATCATATCGAGACTCGCTTGGGTCTGTGGGTGGTAACCACTGCGGGCCGCCAAGTAAACGGTTTTTGCCCAGTTATAGTGCTCGCTGCTCGCCAGTTTTTGATACAAAGGCACAATCAGCCTGCGGCGGCCAATATCGGTTAAATGTTGTTTCAGTGCCGGTAAGACACTGTAGTAACCGTTATCGAGGGCGAGGGCATACCAAGCAAAGGCGATTTCATTATTGTGCGTGCCAGTAAAATGAAAGGCCTTATCTAACTCGGCTAATTGCTGCTCAGTGAGATTTAGCCTCGGCATTTCATTAATAAAGCGTAGCCATTGATGCACTGTCCAGCCCTGAGTGTTCAGAGCGCTGGCGTCACGTTTGCCTTCTAACCATGCTTGGCGCTGGGCATCGATATCATCGAAGGCGTGTGAGTTGGGTGGCACTAAAAAGCTGGGTAAACCTTGTCCCTCCACCCAAGTATCCACTTCGGACTCGCTGACGATATTGGGATATTTCTGTAATAACTGCTGCGTGAGGTAATTGCGGAACTGCTCCGTGGTAATGCTTTGAAACGCAAAGTGATCGAAGTAGCTTTTCACAAAGGTGTCGAACCGTTCGCGGCCAAATTTTTGCTCGAGGAAGCGCAGAAATAATTGTCCTTTCACATAGGGGACGCCGCTAAAGGCATCGTCGGGATCGCGCTCGCCTAAGTCAATGTGCAGTACAGAATCACTGGCGGGCAACTCGGCTAATTCGGCCAATAGCTCAGAGTAACCAATGGTTTGCTCCATCAGGGCGCGGTCGCGGCCATAGAGATCTTCCATAATGCGGTTTTCCACATAAGTGGTAAAACCTTCGTTAAGCCAGAGATCGCGCCAAGTGGCGTTAGTGACTAAATTGCCCGACCAAGAATGGGCCAGCTCGTGGGCGATTAAACTCACTAGGCTTTTGTCTCCCGCGATGACTGTGGGAGTAATAAAGGATAATCGCGGATTTTCCATCCCGCCGAAGGGGAAGCTCGGCGGAAGGATCAGCAAATCATAACGACCCCAACGATAATCGCCGTAGCGTTTGGCTGCAATGGCAATCATCTCCGGTGTATCGGCAAATTCTTTGCTGGCCTTGTCGAGCATTTCGGGCTCGGCCCAAATGCCTGAGGTATCGTCTAAAGCGGCAAATTGCAGGTGTCCCGCGGCAATGGCAATCAAGTAAGCTGGAATCGCCTGCGGCATAGTGAATTGGGTTTGCGTTGCAGACACGCTCTCTCGGTCGGCACTCATCACGACACTAATACCTTGCTTGGCTGTGACGGTGGCGCTGTAGGTTTGGCGCACTGCAGGTGTATCTTGCAGCGGGATCCAGCTTCTGGCATGGATGGCTTGGCTCTGGCTAAACATAAATGGCCATTGCTTACCTTGGGTTTGCTCTGGAGTAAGCCATTGAATACCAGATGGGTTCTTGGATGTATGATAATTAATTTTGACCTTGGCGACTCGTTCTTGAGGCAGATTGATGGTGAGCGCGGCGCCTTTGACCTTATCGGCCGCACCTAAACTAAAGGGCACGGATTGCCATTGGCCGTTTGCATCTAACATGTTGACGCTGTTAATCGTAAGGTCACGGGTATCGAGCACTAGTACTTTTCCGGCCTGATGCCAATCCAGCTCGAGAATCGCATCCCCCGCGAGTTGCTGCTGCGCAAAATCTACCTTTAATGCCAATGCGATGTGATGAATGCTCACTTGCTGGTAATTGGCAAAGGTCAGCTCATCGGTGACAGAGTGCATTTGGCTGGCGGCGACACTTGCCAGGCTGGTATTCGGTAAGGTATTGGCCGCATTGGCATACTGTACTAATGGCAGCAGCATTAAGAGTGCGCTGCTAATGAGGGTACGACGGGATAAAAACATATAACCACCCAGTGTTGTGATTCTTGTTATGGTGTAAAGGTGCTAGCCGTGAGCGGGCTTGCATCGCTGATGCGGGATTTTACTCGAACTGCTCTGGTTTGGGGCAATTTAGCTGACACTAAAATGTAATTAAACTTTATCTAGACTCTCGGATTGCCTTGCTAAAACGCAGGGTTAACAGCCTATGCCGAGTGCGCAGGACTTGAGGTAAGCGAATTCAATACCGAGCGATGTAGATTTGCTGTCGATGTGTAAATCTAAGCTTTTTCAACCTATGGTGTGTCTGTCATCAGCGGTAATGCGAGTTTAAAAGTTCATCCTTAGCGATATAACTTTGCTATTATGGCGCGTTTTAAGAGTGGTTCATCACGAGAGCGGAATTGCTATGCTAGTGGAATTTTCTCAGGGTAAGTTGATTGCCACTGAATTTGAAGTGCAGATCCGGCTGAACATGGCCAATGTGGTGCTTCAAGCCGCGGCTGAAGACATCAGCCTTAGGCAGGAGCCGCCGATGATCATCGCCAATGGCGGCGGCGTGCGTTGGAGCATTAAATTAGATAACACCAACCAGCTCGACGCATTGCAAGCTCTCCTCGGTATTGATTATCTGTAAAACGCTCGCAGGGCGAGCATAATAACTTTTGATTTATAAGGGATTTGTCAGTATGACACTTGAACGTATTGTGATTGAGCCTCAAGCTGAGGCGACGGCTGCGGTGATTTGGTTACACGGTTTAGGGGACTCGGGCGCAGGGTTTGCACCTGTGGTTCCAGCATTAGGCTTGCCAGCGGGACACAGCATTCGCTTTATCTTCCCCCATGCGCCAGAGCAAGCGGTGACCATCAACGGCGGTTACATTATGCGCGCTTGGTATGACATTAAAAGCATGGATTTGCACGATAGAGCCGATATGCAGGGCGTGATGGCCTCGGAGCTGAGTGTACAGGCCTTGATTGACGAACAGATCGCCGCGGGGATCCCCAGTGAGCGCATCGTCTTAGCCGGATTTAGCCAAGGCGGGGTGATGAGCTTATTTACAGGATTGCGTTATCCCCAAAAACTCGCTGGCATTATGGCGCTGTCCTGTTATTTACCGACGGGTGATGTATTACCCAGCCAATTAAGTGCAGCCAATGCGAAAACGCCTATTTTACATCAGCACGGTGAACAGGATGATGTGGTGCCATTATCCGCAGGTTTATTAGCGAAAGACGCGTTAATGGCCGGAGGATATTCGGTGCAATGGCAAACCTATCCGATGCCGCATTCGGTTATCCCGGTACAATTAAAAGCAATAAGCACTTGGTTACAACAGTGTTTTGAAATGTAGAAAAATCTAAATGCTGATAAAAACACCATGCGGTAAATTACATTTTGGCTGCATGGTGTTTTATATAGAGAACAATCCATTATATTGCCAGTGCTATCTAAGTTGCTTAAATTAAAGCGTTAAATCTTTTCTTTTTAAATGCCTTCCCCATTTAATTGTGAAATACAAAATAAGTCGTTTAGCTTATTTTTTATTTGAAACAAATCTGTCTTAAAACTCATTAAAGATCCCACATTAAAGTCACGTTTATTAATAAAAATGACACAATTCGTCTTTATTCTTTGTTATTATGCGTGGCGCGAGAGTCGATGGTACTCGCACAATCTATCTATGATAAAATAATTAAAATCAAGGGGTTGATGTAATGACAAATAAGCTTATTAAAGGATTAATTGCGACTGCAGTGCTTGCTGCGCTAGCAGGTTGTAATAGTGATGATGATAATACTAAAGTACCAACAACCTGTGCCGAAGCGGGCAGCGCTTGTAAAACATTTACCGTATTACACACCAACGATAACCATGGTCGTTTCTGGGAAAACAGTGATGGCGAATATGGTATGGCGGCTCGTAAAGCCCTAGTCGATCAAATTCGTGCTGAAGTCAGCAAGAATGGCGGCCAAACATTATTATTATCTGGCGGTGATATTAACACCGGCGTACCAGAATCTGATTTACAAGATGCGATTCCTGACTTTACTGGTATGAACAAAATTGGTTACGACGCAATGGCAGTCGGTAACCATGAATTCGATAACCCATTATCTGTTTTAGATATGCAGCGTCGTTTAGCCGAATTCCCAATGCTGGCGGCAAACATTTACCGTAAAAACGCTGAGGGTGGTCAAGGTGAGCGTTATTTCGAGCCTTACAAAGTGTTCGATATTAACGGTCTTAAAGTGGCTGTGATTGGTTTAACCACCGAAGACACTGCAAAAATCGGTAACCCAGAATTTATCAGCGATTTGATTTTCACCGATCCTAAAGTGGAAGTAGCGAAAGTTATCAAAGAAATTAAAGACGCCAAAGCGGCTGATATTATCTTCGCAACGACTCACATGGGTCACTATGCCGATGCTCAAAACGGTAGCAACGCCCCAGGCGATGTGGCAATGGCGCGTGCGTTAAATAAAGGCGACTTACAAGTTGTTATCGGTGGTCACTCACAAAACCCAGTGTGTATGGAACCGGGAACTGACAACAAGTCTTACGCGGACTTCAAACCTGGTGATGATTGCGCGCCAGACCAACAAAACGGCACTTGGATCATGCAAGCCCATGAATGGGGTAAGTATGTTGGCCGTGCGGATTTCGAATACTTCAATGGCGAACTGCACTTAGCTAGCTACAAGCTGATCCCTGTGAACATGCGTAAGCTGGACGAAGCAGGCAAGAAAACCACTGAGCTGGCTGGTACTAAGATTGAGCCAGATGCTGAGTTAAAAGAGCTGCTGTCTTACTACCAAGAGAAAGGCCAAGCTAAGTTAGACGAAGTGATTGCGACTACCGATGCGCTGCTCGACGGTGAACGTGCAAACGTACGTAACAAGCAAACCAACTTAGGCCGTATGTTAGCCATGGCGCAAAGCGGTAAAGTGTCTGCTGACTTTGGTGTAATGAACTCAGGTGGTGTGCGCGCTTCTATCCAAGCGGGCGACATTACTTACCGTGATGTGCTGACGGTTCAACCTTTCGGCAACATGGTGACCCTGAACGAAATGACAGGTACTGAAGTCGCGGCTTACTTAGGCGCTGTGGGCAGTATCCAAATCGGTTCGGGTGGTTATGCGCAGATCACTGGCGTGAAAATGACTATCGACTGTGTGGCTAAGACGGCTAATATCAGCGAAATCAACGGCAAAGAGTTCAGCGCAACGGCAAACTATAAGTTCACCGTACCTAGCTTTAACGCTGCAGGTGGTGACGGTTATCCAAAACTGGCTAGCCCAATCCAAACAGGTTTTGTAGATGCGGACTTACTCTATTCATTCCTGAAAGAGAAACAAACAATCGTTGCTGCTGACTACAATCCAGTGGGCGACATTGTTTACGAAAACTCAAACAGTGTTGAAGGCTGTCAGCTGTAATCACTCGCGATAAATTATCGTAAAAAAATGCCACTCATTTGAGTGGCATTTTTATTGGTGAACTGACTGAGTGAACAGATAAACTTTAAAGCTGTTAATGGCTTAGCCTAAGCTCATGGCGATGCTCATGCTGATAATGCTCGGCGCAGCTACTGCAACGTTGCTCGGTGGGATCTTGAGTTAAGCGCTCGGCTTCGATTTCAGTTTCGCAATCTGAGCATAGGCCGTACAAGCCTAAGTCGAGTTGACAGAAGGCGGCATCGAGGCGGTTTAAACGACAAAATAGCGGATGTTCTGCGAGGTGACTCTGTGCCAGGCGGTCAATTAACTCGCCTAAGCTGAGATTGGCATAATGCGCCCCAAGTATTTCAATAAACTGAGGGAGCGCGCCGATTTCCTTCCTTAGATTAGCTTCAAGCTCTGACAATTCTTGTCTGATATGGGTGGTGCTCACGTAAAATCGCCTGTTTTATCTGACTCTGGACATTCAGTCTAATAGTTCCACTATCAACGACTATGATAAAGATCAAGTATCTGTCCGATTTGCAGGGATTTAGTGGTGTTTTAAATAAAATTTCACCACTTTCTCATGGGATTATCCTATGCGTTATCAGTGGCTATTCGCCTAGGCGCTGCTGCGCCTCTTCCAGCACTCGCACAATTTCCTCTGTGGTTTTATAGATGCGTAGCTCCCTAAACAAGGTGTCCGCCTCGGGGTATTGGCGATTCAAATAACTAAACCACTGCTTAATTCGCGCCGGATAATAATCACTCTTACGGCCGCTCAGCTCGCGTTGGGTGTAGCTTAGCATCAAGCCTAAGGTGTCAGCCCAGCTGTAAGGCGCCGCGCCAGTCTTAATCGTGTCAGCAAGATTGGGCAGCGAAATGGCGCCGCGGCCTATCATAATGCTGTCGCAGCCCGTCACCGCCATACAACGTTCGGCATCTTCGCGGTTCCAAATCTCACCATTAGCAATCACTGGAATGGGCAAACGTTCGCGCACTTCGGTGATGTATTCCCAGTAGGCGGGCGGTTTGTAACCATCGACCTTACTGCGGGCATGGATAGCCAGCTCAGTCGCGCCCGCTTCATACACGGCCAGCGCATTTTCCATAAACAGGGATTTGTCTTCGTAGCCTAAACGAATTTTCGCCGTCACTGGATGCTCGGCGGGCACGGCTTGGCGCATGGCACGGACAATATCGTGAATCGTATTAGGGTATTGCAGCAACACCGCGCCGCCATTACTGCGGTTCACCATCTTAGCGGGGCAACCAAAGTTTGCATCGACGCCGTGGGAGCCAAGCTCAATCGCGCGCATCGCGTTTTCGGCCATGCAGTTGGGCTCTTGCCCTAAAAGCTGTACACGAACCGGCGTGCCCGAGGGGGTAAAGCCGCCTTTGAGCAGTTCTGGGCAGAGTTTGAGAAACACTTTTTCGGGTAAGAGTTGGTCAACCACGCGCACAAATTCGGTGACGAGCAAATCGTAGGGATTAATTGAAGACAAAATATCTCGCATTAAGTCGTCAACCACGCCTTCCATCGGAGCCAAAATTACGCGCACTGCAACAAACCCATATCCAGTTTCAAAGGGCGTGCATTCTATCCTATTGGACTGTGGTTACAAAGCATTGCGAGGGAAGGGTAAGGGCTGTTATTGAGGATTTTTACGACTAAATTCTGTTTCCTATCAGCATATTTTGATTATTTCTGTGATTTGGTGATATTTTTTGAAATGAAACCGAGATGGGGCGGGTCTTTTGCAGTAAGCCAGCTACAACACTGTTGTTGGCCACCATTCATCAAATAAAAGGAAGAAATATATGAAGTCAGTTAAGCAAACAGCCGTTGCAGTTGCGTTAGGTACAGTGGTGGTCGGTTCTGCGTTCGCCGTGAATGCGCAAACCAACCCATTCGGATTTGAAACCATGGAAGCGGGTTATCAAATCGTCGGTTCAGAAGGTAAATGCGGCGAAGGTAAATGTGGTGGCGATATGAAAAAAGCCGCAGCCGAGAAAGCCAAAGAAGGTAAATGCGGTGAAGCCAAATGTGGTGCCGACATGAAGAAAGCCGCAGCCGATAAAGCCCACGAAGGCAAATGCGGTGAAGCTAAATGTGGCGCCGATATGAAAAAAGCCGCAGCCGATAAAGCCCACGAAGGTAAATGTGGTGAAGCTAAATGCGGTGGCGATATGAAGAAAACCGCTGAAAAAGTCGAAGCTAAGGCTGACGCAGTCAAAAAAGAAATGAAATAAGCGCGAGTCGATACTATCGAGCTTCAGCTCTACACTTGGCCAGCCTCAGCTGGCCTTTGTTTAGCAGCATTCGAGTGTGGGCTTGCCAAAACGAAAAGGTAATCTCGACACGTCAACACGCCCTAGGTAAGAGGTGAAAGCAATGCAAGAGAGTGGATTGGTTGGATTAGGCTTACGGCGTGAAATGCTCAGTGAGTTTTGCCAAGCGCTGCCAACGGCTATCGATTTTTTAGAGGTCGCCCCTGAAAACTGGATGACGCTCGGAGGAAAATACGGCAAGCAATTTAGGCTGCTTACTGAGCAACATACTTTTTTCTGCCATGGTCTGTCACTCTCTATCGGCAGTCCTGCCCCCTTAGATTTGGAATTTGTCCGCCAAGTGAAGGCGTTTATGGATCTGCACCAAATTGAAGTCTATTCGGAGCATTTAAGTTATTGCTCGGGTGGCGGTCATTTATACGATCTTATGCCCATTCCTTTTACCGATGACGCCGTTAAGCATGTGGCGACGCGGGTAAAACAGGTGGAGGATATTTTAGAGCGGCCTTTGATCCTCGAGAATATTTCCTTTTATGCTGCGCCGAGCGCGCAGATGAGTGAGCAGGCGTTTTTGACCGCAGTGTTAGAAGAGGCTGACTGTAAGCTGCTGTTAGATGTGAATAATATCTATGTGAACTCGATAAATCATCAATACGATGCCGAGGCTTATTTAAAGGCCATGCCAACGGAGCGCATCGCCTATTTGCATATCGCAGGGCATTACCAGCAGTCTGAAACCTTGCTGATCGACACCCATGGCAGCGACATTAACGATCCGGTTTGGGCACTGTTGGATAAGTGCTATGCCCAGCATGGCGTCTTGCCGACGCTGCTGGAACGTGACTTTAATCTACCTGAAACGGTGCAGTTATTGGATGAGATTAATCAAATCCATGCCTATCAAGCGCGGGCGAAAAATCGTTTAGACAAGAGGATTGCCTGATGGATTTTAAGCAAGTACAGCAGTCTTTTATCGATTATATTCGCGATCCCCAAAATCCTGTGCCGAGCGGTGTGCCCTTTGATCGGATGCAGGTTTACAGAGAGCTGTTTTTTAATAATGTGATGGGTTTTGCGTCTAATGCCTTTCCCGTTCTTAAAAGTCTTTATAGCGATGCACACTGGCAAGCCTTAGTGCAGGCTTTTTTCAGTCAACACGATTGTAAGTCCCCAATTTTTATTGATATTGCCGGAGAGTTTTTACAATTCCTGCAATTTGAATATACACCAGCAGAAAGTGATCCGCCTTTTATGTTGGAGCTGGCGCACTATGAATGGCTTGAGCTTCGAGTGGCAACGGCGCAACAAGTTGACCAGCAAGAGAGACTGTCCAGCGCAGATATTTTGCAGCGCAATTTGTGTTTAGCGGCAACGGCGAGTGTGGCACAGTACCAGTATCCGGTGCAGCAGATCCGTCAAGATTATCGCCCGACAGCGCCACTGCCACAGCCAGTGTTTTTTTGCCTCTATCAGGATGAGGCGGGCGAGGTGGGCTTCTTACAATTAACGCCGTTAAGTGCGCAAGTGCTGGGATATTTGGTAGAACAAGGGCAGAGTCGCCTCGATGACCTACTGAACTGGTTGCAAGGGATTTATCCGCAAATGCAACCGGAGATCTTAACCCAGGGCTGTATTCAGTTACTCGAACAACTTGCCGTTAAAGGGATAGTGCGCGGGATTTAAGCTGCATGTTGCTAAAATCAGCAAAATAAATGCAATAACCTTACATAAAAAGGGTTTTTGTTGATTTGACAAACCGCTACAATGGCGCCCGTTTTGTGATCTTAATCACTGTACGATTCCTGCGCACTTATCTTTGCACACATTTGAGGAGCTGTAATGAGCAGTCAGCCATTTAAAGACCCATTTAACTTTATGTATTTTATTGGTTTTATTTTAGTCTTACTGTTGCCGACGCTACCAGCAAGCCTGACTTGGTTAAAGCAATTAGGCTTAATTTAAGCAGGTTTTAATCTCAAATTGAGTATACTACTGGCCACTCTTAGAGTGGCTTTTGTTTTTCAGGTTTGAGGCATCAACATACTATGATCATTTACAAACTATGATATTGAAACGCGGTTTGTTTTTATTGATAGGTTGCTTGGCGTTGGGCCTTGGACTGCTGGGTATTGTATTGCCTCTATTGCCTACAGTACCGTTTATTCTATTGGCGGCTTTTTGTTTTGCCCGCTCAAGCGAGCGCTTACACCAGTGGTTGATGACACACCCTTGGTTTGCCGATGCGCTGACCCAATGGCAACAACATAGGGCGATGCGCCCAGGCCTTAAACGCCGAGCGATGTTGCTCACGGGACTCAGTTTTAGCGTTAGCATTTTGGTGGTCCCGATTGTATGGGTGAAGTTACTGTTGCTCACCATGGCTTGCGGATTACTTTGGTATCTTAAAATCATTCCTGAAATCGAATCCTAAGCACATTTGATCTAAGGCACAAATTGGTAACCAATTCGTCACTTGAATACGCTGCTTATTGCAACTCAAACCAAAGCGGCATAAGCTTTGTGCGAATTATTAAAGCTCGTCCACACTCGCTGTGGACGTTTTGTTTTTACCGCCAGCAGTTACGCGTGGCGAAACGATTAAGTTAAATTAAATGGCTATGAATACAGAAACCTTATCCTTGATAAAGCAAAGCATTAAAACGATTCCTAATTATCCTAAGGAAGGGATTCTATTTCGCGATGTGACCAGTCTGCTGGAAAATGCCGCGGCCTATAAAGCGACTATCGATTTATTAGTTGAGCAATATCGCAATAAAGGCTTTACCAAGATTGTGGGCACCGAAGCCCGTGGTTTCTTGTTTGGTGCGCCTTTAGCGTTGGAATTAGGCATTGGTTTTGTGCCTGTACGTAAGCCAGGTAAGTTGCCACGTGCGACCATTAGCCAAAGCTATGAACTGGAATATGGCCACGATAGCCTTGAAATCCATACCGATGCGATTACCGCGAATGACAAAGTATTAGTGGTTGACGATTTGCTGGCCACTGGTGGCACTATCGAAGCCACAGTCAAACTTATCCGCCAACTGGGTGGTGAAGTGCAAGATGCGGCCTTTGTGATTTCATTACCCGATCTCGGTGGCGAAGCCCGTTTAACGGCCTTAGGTCTTGAGTTGGTTAAACTTTGTGAGTTTGAAGGCGAATAATTCTTCAGCCAAAGGCGCCTAGGGATAGTTTAATGGCATGTCGTTAATTGACATGTTATCTTGCAACTATCTCGGGGCGCGATCCCCTTTTTTGTACCAACATTCTTGTCATGCACATTGGGGAGTTCCATGTCATATCAGGTGTTAGCCAGAAAATGGCGCCCTGCCACATTCGAACAGATGGTCGGCCAAAGCCACGTGTTGCACGCGCTCACGAATGCGTTAACACAACAACGTTTACACCATGCTTATCTTTTTACGGGTACACGCGGTGTGGGCAAGACCAGTTTGGCGCGCCTGTTCGCCAAAGGCCTCAACTGTGAAAAGGGCGTAACGGCTTCCCCCTGTGGCGTGTGTGGCAGCTGTGTCGAAATTGCCCAAGGCCGCTTTGTTGACTTGATCGAAGTCGATGCCGCCTCGCGCACTAAAGTCGATGACACCCGTGAACTCTTAGATAATGTGCAATATCGTCCGACCCGTGGCCGTTTTAAGGTCTACCTGATTGACGAAGTGCACATGCTCTCCCGCAGCAGTTTTAATGCGCTGCTAAAAACCCTCGAAGAACCGCCAGAGCATGTGAAATTTTTACTGGCGACGACCGATCCGCAAAAGCTGCTGGTGACTGTGTTATCCCGCTGCCTTCAATTTAATTTAAAGAGCTTAACCCAGCAGGAAATTGGCACTCAGCTACAGCATATTTTAACCCAAGAGCAATTACCCTTTGAGCACGAAGCCTTAACTCTGCTCGCCAAAGCGGCCAATGGCAGTATGCGTGATGCCTTAAGTTTGACCGATCAGGCCATTGCCTTTGGTGGTGGCACGGTAATGCTCAACCAAGTGCAATCTATGCTGGGCAGCATCGATGAGCAGCATGTGCTGCGCTTACTCAAAGCCTTAACCGATGCCGATATTGGCGTTTTAATGCAAAGCTGCGCACAGGTGCTCGCCTATGGTGCGGACGCCCAAGAAGTGCTGCGCAGTTTACTGGAATTATTGCATCAAATTACCCTGACGCAATTTGCACCTGCCGCCGCGCAGCAATCCCTTTATAGCGCGCAAATTCAGGCTTTTGCCGAGCAGTTAGCGCCGGAACAAGTGCAGCTGTATTACCAGATTTTACTGACTGGCCGTAAAGACTTACCCCATGCGCCGGATCCTAAATCGGGTCTCGAAATGGCGTTGCTCCGAGCGGTGGCATTTGTTCCCGAAAAGCCCGTGAAACGTTGGCAGGTTGAAGACGCTGCTAAGGTGAACTTGCCAGCTCAGCAGTCAATGTCTGCGACGCCCGCACCAAATATGCCCGCGGCGGAACTAGCAGTAAATCAAGCAGTGGCTGAAAAAAAAACTCCGCTAACCGCAGAGCGTGACTCACAGGCTCTGCCACAAGCGGCAATCTCTGAGTCTATGGCTCAATCTCAGGAATCTTCAGCTTTTCAAGCCGAAGTCGCAGAGCAAGCTGTATCCGAGGATGCTTTAGTTGACGAGGATGCACTTGATGAAGAATCTACACTCAACGCGGCATTGATTGCCGAGCAGCAAGTGATCTTAAGTCAAGCCCAAAGCCAAGGCTTTGGCGCAAGTACCGAGACGGTATCGCGTACTGAGGCCGTCTTAATTTCAGAATCAAGCCCTGAATCGAACTCAGTATCTACGCCTGCATCGAATCTTTATGCTGAGCATAATCAAGCGGCGATGGTGGATCCCGAAAGCTCTGGCCAGAAACCTTCTCCTGCGGTGTTAACAGAACCCGTTGCCTTATCTTATGATGATATCGAGGAAAATACTCAAGCGAGTGTTAGTCAGAGTGCAGATGCGCTAGCGCCAGATGAATATTCTGCAGAGGATTTCGGACAATACGATTATGCCGCCGCGCCGCTCGATGCCTATCAGGATGATTATTCGCAATTTATAGCTGAGGAGCAGGGCGGGTTCTCTGGCATGGAAGATAGCTCCTTGATGAGCGACAGTGCTCAGTCTATCGACCACACGGATGTTGTGCATGAGTCCGCCGCTGACCCCAAATCGCCGTCTTTTGCCGACAATTCAGCTTCAACAACTCCTCCGGCTCCAACTACTACCGTGTCCCTCGAGGATGACGATATTTTATCGGCGGTTTTAGCGGCGCGTGACTCCTTGTTATCCGATCTTGATGCGCTCAGCACCAAGGAAGGTGATGGAAAAAAGCCAGCAGCGGAAGTTAAGCTTAAAACTCCGGGTCAGAGTGCACATACCGCGCCAGTTTCTAACACGACTTCACATAACACGTCCTCAGTTGATGCATCTATCGAGCCGCAAGTCGCTAAAAACGCGTCTGATAACGACTTTGAGCTGCCCTTTGACGATGATTTCGAGGCCGAGCTCCATCTTGAGTCACAGTCAAATGTTACGCCAAATCTGCGGCTTGATCCGAACGATCGCCCGCCTTGGGAAGAGGCGCCCGTCGCGGCAATGGATGAGGCCAATGCGCCTGCTGCAAGTGTTAATTTACAGACTGAACCCCCTGTCGCATCGCAAACAGTTGTTGAGGATTTAGGCACTGCGCCCGTTGCAGCTCAAACATCGCCAACGGATAACGAGGCGACACGGGTTGCACAAGCGTTAGAGCAAGCGGCTGTACAAGAAAGCGAGCCTGCGACGCAAAGCCTTGAGCCGAATACGCCGCAGCAGCCTCAGGCGCAGGAACTTACACAACCAAAAACTCAACCACAAACTCAGCAGCTAATTCAGCAATCGATTCAGCAGTTAACTCAGCAACCGGCATCGGTGCAGTCACCGTCAAGCGAGACGGTTTCTCCTGCGTCATCCACAGCATTAACATTGGCGCAATCGATTACCGGTCATCCCTTAGACTTGCACTGGTATAAGCTTATGGCGAGCCTAGAGATTGGCGGCCGTGTGCGTCAGTTGGCGGTAAACTCGATTTGTCAGCTGCAGGCTAACCCTTTGCCGTTGCTGCTTAAACCCGACCAAAAACACTTGGCGGCGCCCGTGGCGATTGAGCAGCTCGAGCAGGCATTGACAGCCGCATTGGGGAACCCGAGGCAGGTTGAGGTGGTCATAGGAAGCGATCCTTCGCGGGAAACGCCCTTAGAGATGCGCAAACGTTTTCACCAAGAGCTACTGCAACAGGCACGTCAATCGCTAATGATGGACGATAATGTGCAATGGCTGATTAACCGTTTTGGCGCCGAGCTGGATCAGGATACCTTACTTTATCCTCCAGAATTGTTAGCTCAGCGTAGTGGGCTCATTCCCGCGCTGCCTGAGCCCGAGTAATATTTCCTCTGTGCATATGCTGTGTGGAGTGGCAGAGTTTGTTAAAAACTCGCTATCAAGATCATAAGTTTAGCGATGGGATATCGGCATTGATTGCCAATCTCATTTATTTCAGTAAGATTAGCCAGCTTAAAAGCTTGCGACTAACCCTAATAGAAGAGAAATGACTATGTTTGGAAAAGGCGGTATGGGCAATCTGATGAAACAAGCCCAGATGATGCAAGAAAGAATGGCAAAAATGCAGGAAGAAATTGCCCGCATGGAAATGGTCGGTGAATCAGGTGCTGGCTTGGTTAAAGTGACCATGACTGGCTCACACACAGTCCGTAAAGTCGAAATCGATCCTAGCTTGATGGAAGACGATAAAGAGATGTTAGAAGATTTGATTGCCGCAGCGTGTAACGATGCCGCGCGTCGTATCGAAGAAAACCAAAAAGCCAAAATGGCCGAAGTGACTGGCGGTATGCAATTACCACCAGGCATGAAAATGCCATTTTAATTGAGATAGACAATGAAATTTAGCCCCCTGCTTGACGAGTTAATTCAGTCCCTGCGTTGTTTGCCAGGGGTTGGGCCTAAATCGGCTCAACGTATGGCGTTTCAATTGCTTGAGCGCGATAGAAAAGCTGGGCTTAAATTAGCCTCGGCGCTGTCGAGTGCCATGAGCGATATCGGTCATTGTCAGTCTTGCCGAACCTACACTGAAGAAAGCCTCTGTCCGATTTGTGCTAGCCATAAACGCGGCTCCTCGTCGACGATTTGCGTGGTCGAAACGCCGGCCGATGTGTTAGCCATTGAAGCGGGTGGACATTTTACCGGTCGCTACTTTGTATTGCTGGGCCATTTATCACCACTCGATGGGGTGGGGCCTGAGGAATTAGGCTTGGCGCTATTAGAGCGTCACTTAGCCTCGGGCGATGTTGCTGAGCTTATCCTCGCGACCAATCCAACGGTAGAAGGTGAGGCCACCGCGCACTTTATTGCCGATATGGCACGGCGCCATAAGGTGGTGATCAGCCGTATCGCCCACGGCGTCCCCGTGGGTGGTGAGCTGGAATATGTCGACAGCACCACCTTAGCGCTGTCCTTCAATGGGCGTATCCCGCTGTAGCGTGTGATGGCCTAAAGAGAAAACCCGCCAGCCCAGTGCTCGCGGGTTTTTCTTTTATAGGTGCAGGATGATGTGAATAAAGAGTATTGAGCAGTGCTCTTACGTGTTGTTGTTCGCAGCGTTAGCCTCCCTCGTTCACGACTGACTTCCCAAATATCTCGGCCATTGACCGTGTTTTCGCCTCAGATTGCCTTATTTTTCGCCATTTGATCTGTGATTTTATCTCCCCCCTTGAAAAGTGGATTTACAGCCCCATTTTATTAATCACTAAGCGTTTGCTTTAACCAAATTGCGTAACAAATAAGGAAAATTTCATGTCACAACAAGAAACTCATGGTTTTCAAACTGAAGTCAAACAGCTGTTGCATTTGATGATCCATTCTTTGTATTCCAACAAAGAAATTTTCTTGCGTGAACTGGTCTCCAACGCTGCGGATGCGGCCGATAAGCTGCGTTACCTTGCGTTGACCAACGACGCACTATACGAAGGTGACGGTGAGCTCCGTGTGCGCATCAGCGCAGACAAAGAAAAAGGCACTGTGACCATCGAAGACAACGGTGTGGGTATGACCCGCGATGGCGTGATTGAGCATTTAGGCACGATCGCCAAATCGGGCACTGCTGAATTCTTCAAAAACCTCTCAGGCGAAGCCTCAAAGGACTCGCAGCTTATTGGTCAATTCGGTGTGGGCTTCTATTCCGCCTTTATCGTGGCGAAAAAAGTCACAGTACGCACCCGTGCGGCAGGGCATAAGGCCAATGAAGCCGTATTGTGGGAATCGGAAGGTGAGGGCAGTTTCACCGTCGATACCATCACTAAGGCGAGCCGTGGTACTGAGATCACCCTGCACCTGCGTGATGAAGAGAAAGAGTTTGCCGATGAGTGGCGCCTACGTTCCATCATCACAAAATACTCAGATCATATCTCCGTACCCGTTGAAATGTGGCAGGAAGGCACCCCTGAGCGCGATGGCCCAGATGGTGAAAAAATCCCCGCTACCGAAGGTTACTGGAAGGTCATGAACAAGGCGACTGCGCTGTGGATGCGCAATAAGTCTGAGATCAGTGACGAAGAGTACCAAGAATTTTATAAGCACATTTCCCACGACTACACAGACGCACTGCTGTGGAGCCATAACCGCGTAGAAGGTAAACAGGAATACACTAACCTGTTGTATATCCCTTCAAAAGCGCCATGGGATCTGTGGAACCGCGACCGTAAGCATGGCCTGAAGCTCTTTGTTCAGCGCGTGTTTATCATGGATGACGCCGAGCAGTTTATGCCATCTTACCTGCGCTTTGTGCAGGGGTTGATTGACTCAAACGATCTGCCGCTGAACGTGTCTCGCGAGATTTTGCAGGACAACCACATCACCAAGGCGATGCGCACTGGTATCACTAAGCGCGTGCTGGGTATGTTGGAAAAATTGGCAAAAGACGATGCGGAAAAATACCAACAATTCTGGGCCGAATTTGGTCAAGTGTTGAAGGAAGGCCCTGCGGAAGACTTTGCAAACCGCGAGCGTATTGCAGGCTTACTGCGTTTTGCGTCTACCCATACTGGCAGCGCGGCACCAACTGTGTCACTCGATGACTACTTAAGCCGCATGAAGGAAGGCCAAAACAAGATTTACTATATTGTTGCTGACAGCCACGAAGCCGCGGCCAACAGCCCACACTTAGAACTGCTGCGTAAGAAAGGCATCGAAGTGTTGCTGATGTCAGAACGTATCGACGAGTGGTTAATCAATCACTTAACCGAATACAAAGAGAAGCAACTGCACTCAGTCACCCGTGGCGAGCTGGAATTAGGTGAGCTGGAAGATGCGGCCGAGAAGGAAGCGCAGGAGAAACTCGCCGAAGAGTCTGCGCCTTTGGTTGAACGCATTAAAGCGGCATTAGGCGCTAGCGTGGCCGATGTGAAAGTCACTTCACGCTTAACCGATACCCCAGCCTGTGTGGTGACGGGTGAAGGTGAGATGTCGAGCCAGATGATCAAACTGATGCAAGCTGCGGGTCAGCCAGTGCCAGAGGTGAAGCCGACGTTTGAGGTAAACCCAGCGCACCCATTAGTGTCGCGCTTAAACGATCTTCAAGATGAAGCCGCCTTCGCCGATTGGTCGAATCTGTTATTGCAACAGGCGCAATTGTCGGAGAAGGGCAGCCTAGCGGATCCATCGGCCTTTATTAAGCTGATGAACCAAATGCTATTGGCGAACCTGAAGTAAGACATTCGGGGCACTTGAGTCGAGACACAAGTGCCCCGATTCCGTTTTAGGTACCGCGAGTCGCATTATCCTAGGGCATTTCCCCGTAGAGGTGCCAGTTTGGGAGTAAGGAAAACCATGGACAATATCCTCGATCTAACGAAAGACAATATTCAGCAAGTGGTTGATGCTTCGATGCAGCAACTGGTGGTGATGGTGTTTTGGGCCCAGCCACAGCCGCAGAGTGTTGCCATGGTGCAAACACTCGAGCAACTTGCCGCGCAGCATGCTGGCCGTTTTGTGCTGGCGAAAGTGAACTGCGAAACCGAGCTGGAAATCGCTAACTATTTCCGCATTCAAGCACTGCCGACCACCTTAGTGCTCGATAAGGGCCAGCCAATAGATGGCTTTGCGGGCATGCAAGAGGTAGCGCAGGTCAACGCTATGCTGGAGAAACACTTGCCACCCTTATGGCAATTACAGCTTGAGCAAGCCAAAGCCCTGTTAGCCTTAAGCCAAGTATCGGCGGAAGATTTATCCACGGCGGCCGTGTTACTGAAAGACGCCTACAGCGCCTCCAATCAGGCGGCCGAGGTGAGTTTAGTGCTTGCCGATGTGTACTTGATGCAAGGTGAACTCGCCCAAGCGCAGCTGCTACTCGAGCAGATTGGCCTTGCCGACCAAGATGGTTATTACCAGAGCTTAAAGGCGAAATTAACCCTTGCCTTGGATGCGGCGGACACGCCAGAAATTCGTGATTTGCAGCAGAAGTTCGAGCATAATCCGCAGGATTTAGTGTTATTACTCGAACTTTGTAAGGCCTTGCATTCGGCCCACCGAGACGAAGAAGCGCTCGCACATTTATACAGTGTCTTATCTAAAGACTTAACCGCTGAAAATGGCAAAGTAAAACAAGTCTTTATGGAGATTTTAACGGCGCTTGGGCAAGGCAATAGTCTGGCGAATCAGTATCGCCGTAAGCTCTATACCTTGCTCTATTAAGGATTAAATTGGCCGCAAAACTGCGATTTATTTGCGGTTTCTGAGGCTAAAGTCGAAGCTAAAAGCCTTCTCAATGGCGGCCAGATGTGCGAAGATCGCCGCCCTAAGAAGAATATCAATGCGAAAAAGAGGACTCTTGAGATGCGCATTATCCTATTGGGCGCCCCAGGTGCCGGTAAAGGTACCCAGGCCCAGTTCATTATGGAACAGTATGGTATCCCACAAATTTCTACTGGCGACATGTTACGTGCTGCCGTTAAAGCCGGTACTCCGCTGGGTTTAGAAGCGAAGAAAGTGATGGATGCAGGCCAACTGGTTTCTGATGATCTGATCATTGGACTGGTTAAAGAGCGTATCGCACAGGACGACTGTGTTAAAGGTTTCCTGTTAGACGGTTTCCCACGCACTATCCCACAAGCGGATGCGATGGCGGCAAACGGTATCAGCATTGATCACGTGATCGAAATCGATGTGCCAGACGAAGAAATCGTTAAGCGCATGAGCGGTCGTCGCGTTCACCCAGGTTCTGGCCGTGTTTACCACGTGGTATTCAATCCACCTAAAGTGGAAGGCAAGGACGATGTGACTGGCGAAGACTTAGCGATTCGTCCAGATGACGAAGAAGCGACAGTGCGTAAGCGTTTAGGCATTTACCACGAGCAAACTAAGCCATTGGTTGAATACTATGGCAAAGTGGCTGCGGCGGGTAACACTCAATACCACAAGTTTGATGGTACTCAGTCGGTAGCGGCTGTGAGTGCACAATTAGCCAGCGTGCTGAAATAAGCATCATTGCTAAATTCGAGAACAAGTTCTCATATTAGGAAAAAGCCTGCTATTGCAGGCTTTTTTTATTGGCGATCGAATGTTAGCCTGCCGAGGTATTTGGCTGATAAAAGGTACCACATTGACTTCTCCCTCTCCTGCGTTTGGCGTGTTATTGGTCAATCTCGGCACGCCCGATGAACCCACTCCCAAAGCGGTTAAGCGATTCCTCAAACAGTTTTTAAGTGATCCTCGGGTCGTCGATTTGTCCCCTTGGCTGTGGCAGCCGATTTTGCAGGGGATAATCCTTAACACCCGACCCGCCAAGGTGGCCAAACTTTATCAGAGCGTGTGGACGGAGCAGGGCTCGCCGCTGATGGTGATAAGCGAGCAGCAGGCGCAAAAGTTAGCTACGGATCTGAGCGCGACCTTTAATCAAACCATTCCGGTGGAACTGGGCATGAGCTATGGCAATCCTTCGATTGAGAGCGGCTTTGCCAAACTCAAGGCCCAAGGCGCCGAACGTATCGTGGTACTGCCGCTGTATCCGCAATATTCCTGCTCAACCGTCGCCAGTGTGTTCGATGCGGTGGCGCAGTATTTTACCCAAGTGCGTGACATTCCTGAGCTGCGTTTTAGCAAGCAGTATTTTGACCATGACGCCTATATCGCGGCTTTAGCGCATTCGGTTAAGCGCCATTGGAAAACCCATGGGCAGGCCGATAAGTTGATTTTATCCTTCCACGGTATTCCGCTGCGTTATGCCACCGAAGGCGATCCCTATCCTGAGCAGTGCCGCGCGACGGCTAAGTTATTGGCACAGGTGCTGGAATTAACCGAAGGACAATGGCAGGTGTGTTTCCAATCCCGCTTCGGTAAAGAAGAGTGGTTAACGCCTTATGCCGATGAGCTGCTGGCCGATTTACCCCGCCAAGGCGTGAAAAGTGTCGATGTCATTTGCCCAGCCTTTGCCACCGATTGTCTTGAAACCTTAGAAGAAATTTCCATTGGCGGTAAAGAGACTTTCCTGCATGCGGGCGGTGAGGCCTATCACTTTATTCCCTGTCTAAATGATGATGAGCTCCATATCGAGCTGCTCAGGCAACTGGTGCAAGAACAAGCTCAACCTTGGATACGCGCAGAGTGACGGTAAATTTCTCCCGTTGAAACCGAAAGACGGCCTAGTTTCATGCTGATTTTATGGTAGAATCTGCGCCCTTTGTGGCTCGGGAGTGGATTTTTTATCTCTCTAGCCTAGACTCATTATTTTTAGGACACGATGAGCGCAGGCTCATTGTAATGCCCATTAGCATGGATGCCAGGAAAAGAGAGCCACTATGAAGTTTCCCGGTCAGCGCAAATCGAAACATTATTTTCCGGTCAAAACCCGTGACCCATTGCTTGAGCAATTAACGCAGCAACCTCAACCCTTTTCGACTTATGTCAGCGGTATCGATCAAACCCTAGTGGATATCGAAGCCAAGGTAGAGGATGAGTTGCTCGGCCGTTATGGTTTACCTAAGGGCAATTCGACGCTTATCAATGACGAGCAAGCGCATGCCCTGTATACCGAGCTGAAACAAAACGGTTTGATCAGCGATGAGTTTGCGGGCGGCACTATTGGTAACACAGTGCACAATTATTCTATTTTGGCCGATGATCGCTCAGTATTGTTTGGGGTGATGAGCCAAAATATCGAAGTCGGCAGTTACGCCTACCGTTATCTTTGCAACACTTCCTCTAAGGTTGACCTTAACTTCCTGCAACCCGTCGATGGTCCTATCGGCCGTTGTTTCACCCTGATTTCGGATTGCGGTGAGCGTACCTTTGCGATCAGTAAAGGCGCGATGGACAAGTTAACCCCAGAATACATTGATAAAGACGTAGTGCAGGGCAGCTCTGCCTTGGTATTAACCGCCTATTTAATGCGTGCCAGCGGCGGCGACAGGATCACCGATGCGGCCATGTGCGCGATTGAATATGCCAAAGCAGCCGAAGTCCCCGTGGTATTGACTCTAGGCACACGCTTCTTAATCGAAGAAGATCCGGTCTGGTGGCAAAACTTTATCCAAGAGCATGTGACCATTTTGGCGATGAACGAAGATGAAGGTGAGGCCTTAACCGGATTTCGCGATCCGCTGCTTGCCAGCGAAAAAGCCCTCGAGTGGTGTGATATGGTGTTAACTACTGCTGGCCCAATCGGGCTTTACACCGCGGGTTATACCGATGATGCCGAAAAGCGTGAAACCACCCATACACTGCTACCCGGTGCTATCCCCGAATTTAACCGTTATGAGTTCTCGCGTCCTAAGCTGAAGCGTGACTGCGAAAACCCTATTAAAGTGTTTGCGCATATTTCGCCTTACATGGGCGGCCCAGAGAAAATCGGTAACACCAACGGTGCAGGTGATGGCGCGTTGTCGGCATTGTTGCACGACTTGGCAGCCAATACCTTCCACAAGACCAATGTGCCAGGTTCAAGCAAGCACAAGCGTGATGGTCTGTGCTATTCGTCATTCTCCCAAATTTGTAAGTATGCTAACCGCGTGGCTTACGAGGTGTTGGCGCAGCACAGTCCGCGTCTCTCCCGCGGTTTACCTGAGCGTGAAGACAGCTTAGAAGAATCTTACTGGGAAAGATAAGCCTACATAGGTTTAAGTAAATAAGGGCAATAGCGGCAAACCGTTATTGCCCTTGTTGTTTTTGGGAGAGACAAAAAATTTGAGCCAATGACGTTTTCTCAACAATTAACCCTGTGGATGTTAATTTTTGCTACAGGCAGACCCGAATAAATGATAACGTTAGCCGAATCACTGCTCCCAATAACAGCGAATATTAAGGTGGAATTTTCGGTGAAAGCGCAGATCTTAACAGAAATGAAGGTACTCAAGACAATCGATCCTGAGTTCGAAGTGCAGCGTCGTGTGGCGTTTATTAAATCTAAACTGCAAGCAGCCCGCAGCAAGGCCTTGGTCCTTGGGATCAGCGGTGGTGTGGATTCGTCCACGGCAGGGCGTTTATGCCAGTTGGCCGTTGATAGCCTCAATAGCGAGCATCCTGACGGCGGCTATCAGTTTATTGCGGTGCGCTTACCCTATCAAATTCAAAAAGATGAGCACGAAGCTCAGCAAGCTTGCCAATTTATTCAGCCGACCAAATTAGTCACCATCAATGTGCATCAAGGGGTTGATGGTGTGCATCAAGCCACCTTAACGGCCTTTGTCGAAGCGGGATTGCACTCACCGGATGCGGCGAAAGTCGATTTTATTAAAGGTAACGTGAAAGCGCGGATGCGCATGATTGCCCAGTACGAGTTAGCCGGTTTAGTGGGTGGCTTAGTGGTGGGTACAGATCATAGCGCCGAGAATATCACGGGTTTTTATACTAAATGGGGCGATGGTGCCTGCGATCTCGCGCCTTTATTTGGCCTCAACAAACGCCAAGTGCGTCAGGTAGCGGCGTATTTGGGCGCACCAGAGTCCTTAGTCTATAAAGCACCAACCGCGGATTTGGAAGACAATCAACCGCTACTCGAAGATGAAGTGGCGCTCGGGCTGACTTACGAGCAAATCGATGATTTCCTTGAAGGGAAAGCCGTCGATAAAGCCGTGGAAGAAAAGCTTATCAATATCTACCAGGCCACGCAGCATAAGCGTCAACCTATCCCCACGATTTACGATTAATTGAAGACGCTTACGGTCTGAAAATTAACGAAAAAGCACCCTAATCGGGTGCTTTTTTATGTGCGAATGCTTAATGCAATCTCGCCAAGTGTCTCGATTCGAACTTATTCACATTGTGCTTAACCGTATTCCATTAGCGGTGCTTCGCTTGAAGGTGGCAACGCGTTAGGGCAATCAAAGCGTTTGAGTATTGGCGATAGTCTAAATAGGGCGTGAGCAGTACACAACTTGAGTACGGGGATTGTGCTTGCAGCATCACTGTGACGTCTTGCAGTTTAGCTTGCGAGTCTTGCATCAATTGCAGCTCGGGTGTTCGCTGCGCGTTTGTTTGCAGTGTGTTAGTGGTGATGTTGCTATTGGCAGCAATCCCTAATGCTGTGGCGGCAGCTTGCCCACAGACAATATGAATATTGGCATGTGGTGAGAGGGCATTGGCACCTGTCAGCAGCATTTGCTGCTGTTTGAGTAACTGATTGTCGCGATAATCGCGCCAATCCTCACTGGGCGCGCAAATTTTTGCCATAATTGTGAATATCTTACGCCAATGATTACCATTTAAGGCGATAAGCTCTGCTATCGCGTTATCCTGCGACCAATGCCAATCTTCAGGCATGAGTGGGGGATTGGGGAGATAAAACGCATAGGTCGCTGCGGCTGGGCCAATGTGCATAAGAGTCGAATATGGGAGTCAAAGTGGGGCGGATTTTACCCTAACTTAGGCGCGCTGCCGAAACTAAATGGTTGCGAGATCAAATCTTAAACATGAAAGTTGAGGTTTTTTTTTATCTAACCTTATAATCTAATTGCGCATTTTATGGGATCCAAGGGACGAGAATGAAAGCCATCATCATAGGCTCAACCAAGCATCTATTTTTCGCGGCATTTTATGCCTGTTTGGGGATTGCCGTCGCCCTGTTGGTGACAGGGATACACTTTCTCAATGCCAGACCCGATCTCTCCCTCTGGCACACCACAGAACTTAAAAACGAGTTTCGCTACAACACCAAATTAGACAAATTCAGTGATTACATCGCCTTAGAAGATAAGTTATTTGCCGAAGTGGAGAATAAAGTCCTTAAAAAAGTCTCGGCGACGGATGCATCACCCGTGAATCGTTATGTTAAAAATAGCCTGTCGGATCCCGCCCGTTGGCCCCATAACTGGAATCGCACCTTCGAGTGGCCCAAGGCCAATGCGCCCTTTGGCGTACTCCTTCTCCATGGTATGTCAGATTCGCCCTATGCCATGTCCAATGTGGCGGCACATTTTAAAGGCAAAGCCCATGTGCTCGGATTAAGACTCCCTGGCCATGGCACCATTCCGAGTGGTTTGACGAGCCTGTACTGGCAGGACTTAGCCGCCGCGATGAATTTGGCGACGGCGCATATGAAACAAGAGCTTAAAGGTAAGCCGCTGTTTGTGATTGGCTTTTCAACGGGCGCCGCGGTAGCGCTAAACCATGAACTTGAGCTCATCAATCAAGAAAAAGCGCCCGATTACGCGGGGATGATTTTTATGTCGCCCGCCATTGGGCTTGCTCCGATTGCGGCGGCTGCCCGTTGGCAAAGCTGGATTGGCCGTTTACTCGACTTAGATAAGTTGCAGTGGAACAGTATTCAAATGGAATACGATCCCTTTAAATACACTTCTTTTGCGGTAAACGCGGGTGATGTGGTTTACCAATTAGCGCTGCGTAATCAGAGCCTATTGAGTGGCTTAACGCCTTCGCAGCGTGGGCAGATCCCTGACATTTTAACCTTTCAATCCGTCGCAGATGCAACTGTTTCAAGTGCCGCCGTGGTGGATTTGCTTTACCAAGTTCTGCCCGAGAAGGGCCATGAGTTAGTGCTGTTTGATATGAACCGAACCGTGATAAACAGTAAGTTGATGGTCAATGATCCGCTGCCGAGCTTATTACCGACTTCCCGAGATAGTATCCATTACCGTGGCACCTTGATTGAAAATCAAGACAGCGAGACGACGCAGGTTCAAGCTCGGGAGTTTGGGGTTATGCCGCAGGATAACAGCGAGCCAGAGGTGGAGTCGTTATCTTTGCACTGGCCTGCGGGCGTGTATTCCTTGTCCCATGTGGCCTTGCCATTCGATGAGGATGATGGGCTGTATGGCATTAAAAATAATGAAAAATTACTCAGGATCCAAATTGGCGCGGCTGCATCCCGTGGCGAGCGTGGGGTGTATAGCGTGCCCGCCTCGGAAATGTTACGCCAAAAATGGAATCCGTTTTTCCCCTACATGATAACGCGGATTGACCAGTATCGCGCCGCGCACATGCCGAACTAAGCACTCATAAGGGTGCAAACCACGCAGTTGCGCCCTTGCTCCTTAGCCTTATACAGGTTCTCATCCGCCTGCTTTAACCAGACTTCAAGCGTTGAGCTGTAAGCTGCATCGGCAATGATGGCGCCTATGCTTACGGTGACGCTAAAGGTTACTTGATCGGCCGGGTTAGTAATCACCACGCTAGCGAGTTTCTCACGGAAATCATTAAGATGTTGCTCAACTTTCAAGGTATTACACATAGGTAATATCAACACGAACTCTTCACCACCGTAACGGCAGAGCAAATCGACATCGCGCTTAAAGTGACTCGATAATACTTCCGCCATTACCCGCAGGCATTCATCGCCGGCAAGGTGGCCGTAGGTATCATTCACTTTTTTGAAGAAGTCGAGATCCAGTAGCACCACGGCAATCGCATCTTGGCCACGCTCGCACAGATCTTGGATATGCAGGAACTGTTTCTCAGTATAACGGCGGTTATACAGATTGGTGAGTGAATCCCGCTCCGCCATATCTTTGAGTTTGCGATTCGCGATTTCCAAGTCCATGGTGCGCTGTTTGACTTTATCCTCTAACTCGAGTTGATAACTGAGCAGTGCTTGCTGATTGGCCTCTAAGCTCTCGTACAGGCTGTAGATTTCTTTAGGGGTACTGTTATCTAACAGCTCATGCTCAAACTTTTCCTCATTAAAACTGCCATCTTTGGTCTGGCTAAAGTGCTGTGCGAGTAAGGCGAGGGGCGTCGTGGTTAAGCGACTGATTGCCTTTGCGATAATCACGGCACCTAACATACTAAGCAAGAGCAGCACTATGGTCTTGGTGTACTGTTCCTGAGCCAAGGTGAGTAGCGGGACAAATGGCTCAACCACATACAGATGCCAGCCATTATTCAGTTGGTGGTGAGCATAAATATACTCAGGGGTATCCGCCTCGGTTTGATTGATATCCATCAGTTTTAATCGCGTGCGGTACTCAGTGCTGCCGGTGACGAAATTAAAGGGGGCCAATGGGGTGAGCCCGAGCCTTTCAGAGGCATAAACGATATTTTTCTTCTCATCTAATAAGATGATGGATTGTGTCTCATGGTGTTGATTTTGTTTATCAATACTCGAGAAAAAGCTTAAGTCGAGACTGCCTTGCACTATGCCTACGGTGTCGTTTGTGCCTTCTTTGAAAATGGGTGCACTGATGGCAATGATAATTTCTTTGCCAATAAATCGCCCCACAAATACTGGCGACACAAAGGTGTTGTGGTGATTAAAGGATTGGATAAAGTAGTCCCTATCCTTCACTGTAAACATTTTTCCCATTTGCTTTAATTGCTGAAACTTTTCGATTGGGCTACCTGCGACTATCTCACCCCGTTCATTGGCAATAAACATGGTAGTAAAGCTTTGCGTGAGTCCTTGTACACTGCTAAGTGTGGTTTGCCACTGTTCAAAGGGAATGCCAGAATCACTGATAAATTTACCTACACTGGCAATGGTTCGGGTGTTGACCGCGATATAGCTCTCGGTGGCATGCCCGAGAGATATGCCAGTGTCATCGAGATTCCGATTAATTAACACCTGTTGTTTATCCATAAAATAATGGTTAAACACTAAAGATGAGGTCAGTAAGCTGATGGTAGTGATCAAAATAAATAGATAGCTAAGCTGTGCACTCATAGTGCGGCGAGTGTGATTCACTAACTTATCTTTTAAATGCCACAAACTGGGGAGTGCCACCACGCAAAGCTCGCCGAGAGTCGTGTAAAAAATCCCATTAAAGGCTTGTTTTATCGTGGTGAAGGGGATGTGGTAACTCGGCATGCCGGTAATTAACCACAGGTACAAACTCATTAATGGCAAGCCGAGCAGTAACCAATAACCTATGCTGGCATACAAGATAGGCACATCTTTGCGCCGAGCAAACCCTAACCACAGCGCTTCGAGCAAAAAGACCAGATACACGTGGGCACTAGACCAGGCCAACATCAAGCCCGTTGCCGTAAATAAGGCGGTAAATAGGGCATACCAAGGCCCAAGCAGAATGGCCACTATCACCACCGCCGCATTACCTAAAATAAGCTGGACGTTGGCAAAGAGCGGAATAGGGTAGATGTTAAGCACTAAACCCAGTAGGCCGAGGAAGGTGGCTAACTTTAAATGGGCGCTATTCACAGCAGGTAGACGCAATGATAATTCCTTTTCATCAAAAATTTATGCTTAAAAAGCAATCTATTGCACTGAAACGATTAATGATAACTAGCTTAGCAGATGTTTCTTAATTTGATATTGAATGCGAAAACTTAAGTTTCGCCTCAGGTCACAGTCTGGGCCTCTCCGCCGTATTTAGGGGCAAAAGAGGCTATGGTTCTTGTAAAAACTCACCATTCAGACCAGAAACTAAGCAGTTGGTCAAACTCATTTCACTAAGCACTTGCGTTGATGCAATCCACTTGATAAAGTCTGCGTCACTTAAGGTGAACCCCACTCGATAGCATCTTAAGTAACAAGTGCTTAAGCTTAACTAAGTCGGTTTATTTAAGCACGAAAATTTTCGGTATGTAGCGCAGCCCGGTAGCGCACTGTCATGGGGTGTCAGGGGTCGGAGGTTCGAATCCTCTCATACCGACCAAATTCATAAACAATAAAGCCTGCAATTTTAATCAGTTGCGGGCTTTTTTGTGTCTGTAATTTGGCTTTTTACTGCTATCTAGAGATTGAAAGGAAGTCATAGGTTTAACCAGTAAGGCGATAAACTTAGCAACAACTTTAAGTAATCGAGTGCGACTTTCAACTTTAGCTAGGTGTTGTAACACTGAAGGTTGCTGAATACGAAGCAGCTATAGTGTCCTGACTGTTTTTACAGGATCACCAATTCCCCAGTTTGTGTTATGCCACATGGCCACACGCCGCGATTATATAATGCTAAGATTGCTACCCACTTTCCTGGCTGATTGGAAAGGACCTCTTTAGCTGCGTGTTTGCAAGCGAACAGCGCGCTACCTTTCATTGCCTCAGTGTAGTTATGGGGGCCATCGACGAGTTTAGGATGAGCCTTACCAACGCTTCGCAACGATCTCAATGCGGCTTTATAAACCATTTTCTCAGCCTCTTTGTCGTAGATCAGTTCGTCTGGTTTAGTAGGATATGTTCCTCCGAAAGGATCGGATTGATCTCTGCTGCTCGGTAACCAATCCCATTCAATTTGTAATTGAGAAATCGCTAAGATGTGCTCTGCTTGGCTTAGCCAGTCAGTATTCTCTATTTGTTCAATTAGTGCTTTGATGTCCATTAGCTTTTACGCCTGAGTCGGTTCTTGGTTTGCCAAAATAAAGTCATAACACTCATTTGGATTAACCTCTGTTACCTCATTATGTTGTTAATGAATGGATTAGCGCCAGAGTATTTTGATCAATGGGCAGATCACTTAAATCACACTCACCTAAGGGATCAAATGTTATTGGGATTGACTCGTGACCTGAAGTAAAAAACGCATTTAATTCATTCTGCCATGGTAGGGGTAAATCAAGTTGCCGTAGTGACGCATTGGTCGTATGAAACCGCCAGAGATTGACTAAAGCGTGTGCATTTACACAGTAACATTTTTCCAGTGGCGAATATTCCCGTTGCGAGCGATTAGACTTGACCATGATGCTGATATTGTCGATAAACGAGTCCATGTCCTGATTGATTATGGCCGCGAGACTTTGCAGCATCGCCATACTGTATTTCGAATCATTTAGGCTTGTGAGTTTTTCTCGTAAATTTTTTGTAACGGGGGTGGCACCTAGAATGGCATATACAGCATTGCAGGCTAAGACTGTCACATTATGACCTCTTAAAAAGGGGGGCACAAATTGCTTTTTATAGGCGATGATCGTGGGTGAGTCATTAACGGCGAGTGCCGCTAGCAGCGGCCAAATGTGCAGACTATCAGTCCCCGAAAAATCTCCCCCTCGCACTAATCTCGCTAAACAGCCAAAACGCCCCGCTAAAGTAAGGCAATGTGTAAACTCAGCGAAGTTATCAAAGGCCACGCGTTGTATTAGGGCTAATTCGGTTAATTCATACTCTAGGTGACGAAAGCGATCAATAAACTCGCTCGCAACGAGCTCACGATTCTTTATTAAATACTGATCTAGGAGTGTGAGTTTAACTGCTTTTGGCTGAGTTAACTGATCATCATTTTCTGCCAGTCTCTGTAATATGCTAATGCTTGATCTCTATCTTTTTAGGGTAACTTTTCATCCTATATCCACTTACTTTGGGAAAGCTTGGACAAGCATAACTTCAAGATTGCTAGTAATACTCCTACATTAGTTTTATATATACCAAAACGTTATACCTTTTGTTTTCAGTTCTAAACCACCGACTTCAGTGGGGGTTATCATCAATAGTGGCCTTGCCTGCATATCTACCCATGTTAAATACATCTCTGATTTTTAGCGAAGTCAAAATAGGCAAATAACATGAGACGATACGAGCAAGCATCGCATGTGTCCTGGCGATATCAATATCATATAGTCTGGACAGCAAAGTATCGGTTCAGGATATTGAAAGGTAATGTAGGGAAAGAAGTTTACAGGTGTATACAGGTTTATTGCCATCAAATGGGGTACATAGTAATAGAGTTAAGGCCATGTGTATTTAGTAGTAAAAGCCCCTCCAAAGCTATCAATATCGAATTTAATGGGGCGTTAAAAGTAAAATCGCACTAAAAGTATTCAGTAAGTTTCCTTATCTGCGTAAGAATAAACTCTGGGGAAGAGAGATTACTTTGTGTATTCTTTGATTAATAATTTTTGCTAAAAATTAACGGAGTAGTAAATCATTGTTGGTTAAGTGTAATAATTTATTTATTATATATATGAAGGAGTTTTTATTTAATTCATTGGAATGTCGGCATATTAGGTTTTTTAGCTCCTACTTATGGGGTGCGCGTGATAGACTAATCTGTATATTTTTTGGTAATTGTATTCCTTTGCAGTAAGCAAAACCTTGCAACCCCCAAACATTATCCAAATCAACATTGTTGAGCTGTTCATTTTCCTCAATTTTTTCCAAAATTATTTTCTTGTCGGAGCCGTAGTATTTAATGAACTCATTCATTCTGTTAACATCAGCTTCGCCAACAGGCATTTCTAATTTTATATAGTCATAATAAAGTAATAGTTCAACATCACGCGCGCCTAGCTCATGCCCTATAAAATTATAATCATCACATGCTAGTTTCACATCAAAAGATCTTAAGTGAGTTAAACCCTGTATAATGCGCAAGCACCTTCCACAATAATTTCTCTCAGTGATTTCAATAACCAACTGTACACCAAGAGTGTTAAGCATTTTATTTAAATTAATTACCCTATTTAAAATTTTTACATCACACAGATTGCTGCGCTCAAGGTTAATAAAAACAACACCTTTACTAGTAAGTTGTGATGCATAATCTATAGCGCTGTGGGCTGCTTCTCCGAGGGATATAATGTCATTAATTTCAGTGTGTGAAACTCCCCGCTCTAATAGGAAATTAAAATCCAGAAGAAGTTCTACCCCTACTATACTTTCTCGTTTACCAGTAAGGTTATTCGCACCGTTTACTTTTGTGCTGAAAATGTTTTGATATTTAAACCGTAATTCAACGGCTAGATTCCTTGTACTTTCATAAAGGCATGATTTTAGAATGTAACAATTTTTCATAGAAACACTATGTATCCCTATCCATTAGTTTTTATATAACAATATTATTGCACAGTTTGATGAGCATGTTGCTGTAAATCAGGGTATTGCTTTAAAGCCCTTGCAATGCTACCAAAATGTTTCTCTATATTGACTTTTCCTGCTTTGTTGACGGCTGGTTCGTTGCAAGAAAATACCATCCAAAACCATGTTTCTACTAATTTCAATGGGACAGATTCTAAAGTCATTTACTACCTCACACTAAGTTGATTTTAAAAGATATGTTAAGTTACATAGCTTATTTTATTTACAGCCTCTTTTTTGAGTTGCTGTAAAGTTTTTAACGTTTTAATAGATTTAAACTTTCAGGGAAATGAAAGATTGTTGGCAGCGATAGTTTCCTTCATCTGTTCTTCTGTTTGCATTCTTTAATTGCGTATCTTTAGGTTTAATTTTTTGTTATTAAATTATTACTTTTGTTTGCAGGGCGAAAATTAGCATCGCCACTTAAATTAATTTAAAGATGCTAATTGTTGATTGCGTGACAAAGCTAGAATTCTCCCCGAACAGCAGCCTTTGTACTACTTTTGTTGTACTTTTGTTGTGCTTTTTAAAATTCTAAAGATTATGAGGTAAAGATAATGAAATTAAGCAAACTATTTTTTGCATGCGCAATCACATTGGTAGCTCAAGGCGCAAATGCGGCAAAAGGAGATACTGCAACTGCTACCGCGAACTGGCAGGGTGTTGTCCCTGGTGTTATTCAATCTGATGGCTTTTTGATTACAGGTGAGAATGGTGCACTAGTAACGCCTATCGGTCAGCTAATGCGTGCTCAAGATGGCACAATCGTAGCTCCAAACATTCAACTTGAAGCGCGTGATAATACGGGGACAGCGGCAGCTCCAGTTGTTGGTGACTTAGTTTCAAGTACCACTCGTGATGACGGTCAAGGCGGTACAGAAGCTCGTTCTATTGAGTGGACGATTGCTGATGTCGCTTTCTACGCAAATGGTACGCCTGTGACAGGTATCGACTGGTCAGTACGGAATGACGGCACTCAACTAGCGACAGTGACTTCAACTGGTGTAACTCAAATTGCTACTCATAAAGGCGATATCCTGCTTCTAAACGCTGCTTCTACTACTGCTGATACAAGTGTGATTGATGCATATGCAGGTCAAGCCGCTGCACTATCAGTAACAGTCGTGGCTTCAGAGCTGTAATTTAGAAGTCGACGAGGGGCAATCTAATTCTGGTTATCCCTCGTCACTGAGTTAGGAAGTATCACGTGAAAGTTATTGTCTGTAGCTTTGCGTCACTGTTGGTTCTGATGGTTCCAAGTTCCGCAGCAGATTATAAAAGTCATACGTTTCAGGTCTCGACTAATATTGACCGCTCAAACATGTTGGCGGATACGGTCAATTTAAAACTCGAACCGAGTTTAATCACGCTGGCTTATGATCCAGTTATCAGTTCGTTTGCAAATAAACCAGTCAAACTCACTGTTGAATCTGATGTCTATTCGTTCGATTCACAATTAGAAGTAACAGGCTACCAGTTATTCCTGATAAATAACGTCTCGAGTTGCTACTCCTCACTACGACCAGAGGCCGAAAATAAGCTAGATGGTTATGACAGTATCGCTAACGTCCATATCGATAACAAAGTGGAACCAATGAAGATTGGTGAAGCGAATATTTACTCAGATACAAAATTTGATTCAATAAGTAGCGTACTTACCCATGATCTGATGCTTAAGTTTAAGGCCATAGGTGATGAGAACGTTAGAAGCTGTAACGGATCGTTTGTGATAGGTTTTAGGTATGATTTATGAAAGGTGTATACAAATTATTTATCTGCATCTCTTTGGTGACTTCATCTAGCACTTTTTCAATGGAAGTGAATGTTCCCGAAGGCTTTGAAGATTTCTTCGCATACCAAAAACAAACCCTAAAGCTAAAGCAGTTAAACGGTGACTATCGTGATGTAGTGCTGCAGGTTGCCTACGATAGCGTAAAGCTGGGCGACGATTCTAGCGAAAGTCTAAAACTAAGTGGCATATTGTTGGACAACAATCTGAAAAATCAGTATGTCACAAAAATCTTAGCCGACCTGAAAGATGGCGTCACGGTTAGAAATAATGAGTGTAAAGAGAAAGTACTGTCTAACTGTGTCTTGGTTCCTACCGGCGAAGAGTATGCGTTGGTTTTAGATTACGACAATAAACGATTACTGTTTTTCGTTAGCCCTAACTTAGTCAATCAAGCCAACTCTAAAGTTGATGGAAAATACCAACAAACCCAAAAAGATAATCCAGCGACCATTAATCATTTTTCTATTGATTTAGACAAATATGATGATTCTGAATTCAACTACAGCATTAACGATGAGTTAATGGTTGGGTTGAAGTATGGTTACATTCAAAGTGAGGTGCAATACCAGAGTTACAGCGATGATTTCGACGTGTACAAGCTTGCGTACCATCTCGATTTTGACCGATATAGTTTACGAGTTGGGCAGCTTATTGGTCATGAATCAATGAACAGTACAGATTTCTTACGTGAAGGCTCAACACTGAATGGGGTAACCGAACGAACCATCGATTTTGGATCATCAGACAATCTGTTATTGGGTAGGAAGAACGAAAACAAACAACTCTATTTCTTCTCTCCATCGGTTGGCCGTTTGATCGTCAAAGATGCTGATAATGGTCGGATACTATTAAACCGAAACACGGCACCAGGTCAGCAGTTTGTTTCTTATTCTGAGCTGCCATATGGTATTTACGATGTCATTTTAGAAATTCGCAATAATGACAATGTGCTCTTACGTGAAGCGCACACTATCTATAACAAACGTTCTGACAACTTGGCGCTGAACGATTACGACTTTCTGCTTTCTGTCGGACAGCTTGAAAGCAAAAACATCATCGATAAAGAGCAAGAAGACGAGTTGATGTTTGTGCGTGGACTAACAAGTTTAAAAATACACAATTCTACCCTTTTAGGGTTAGGTGTTACCGGCAGTGACTTAGGGGCTATCGCGACTGCGGGCTTAACGTTCGATTTGCCTTGGGATCTGTCTCTCCAGTCAACCTATAACTTTGCCAACAGTGGCGAAACTTATTTTAATACTACGGTGGACTTGGGTTTATTAACCACTTCTTTCCAAGAATACAAAGGTGGTCGTGACAGTAATTTGGCTTCTACGCTGTACGGTTATGGCCATTTTAAACGAGCCTACATAGGTAGCTCATTTAATTTTTTTGACTTGGGTCAAGCGAGACTAAGCGGTGCGTATAACTTTAACCAAAGTGATGTGACGTCAATTAACTATGAAAACTATAACTTATCGTTCGGTTTGGGACGTCAGATTAATAATTATGTTCGCATTGACTTCAATCTCGGCTACACAACAAATTCTTTGGTAGGGGGCTTTGAACTAGACAAACTTGATGGGACTTTGTCGGTGACTATTAATTTGGAACCACAAAATTCTATTTCTTATCGCTCTACTGCTCACGGCTATAACCGTCAGGTATCATCAATTAGAAATACTTTGTCGGCGGCGTCGATCATCGATGGAAAAAATTACAGCGATTACGGTGAAGTGAGTCATGTTTATAACAATGTCTCTGAGTCTTCGACCAGAGTTGATGCCTCTTACTCGGGCAATTATAGAAATGACTATTTACATGCAAACGGGTTAGTCATTGCTGATACACAAGGCAAGAGAGGGGGTTCGCTAGGCCTTGATTCATCACAAATCTTTGCCAACGGTAAAGGCTACGTGACCGCAAATAAAAGCAGTAGTTATGGCATCGTTGATCTGCAGCGCAATGGCGGTCAACAGCATACAAGTGACAACAATAAGCTCAAAGCGTACTTAACCGTGAAAGATAGCGATGGCCAGTTGAAAAAAGTCTCGGTCTACAATGACCAGACGATTATTCCAATGACTGATTACCGACAGTATGCGATTGAGCTGAATACCGATGTTGGTGACCTGCAAAACAATGGTCGCGATTACACCTCGGGTTACTCGTATCCATCGGGTGTGATTGAGTTAAGCACCAGTGTCGGTACTACCAAAAAAGTGATTTCAGGATTTAAAGATATTTTTGATACACCGATTGCTCATTTAACATGTGATGGTGCGGGCTGTTTATATATTTATGAGCTTTATGACGGCGTTTTCGATATCACAGTATTTGATGAACTGCCTTTCACATTAAAAGCGAATGGTTTGGTGTGTGAGCTGGAAATTTATCAAGATAAAACTAACTACGGCACTAACTATTGCTTTCCTGAATTAAGGCTAGGTGAATCGATTCTTGTTCCTGGTCATCCTGATAGCGATAAGACCGTTAAATATTTAGGAGAGTATTATAAGGATTCAAACATATTCGATTTCATATCTAATATTGAAAACAAAGATATGCAAGTTTACATGCTAGATAAGCGCGAGCGAGTTGCTATCTATGTATCTTATGAAGATGAACGCCTTCTCTCAAATAAACAGTTAGAGGAGATGGATATGCTACTTAAATTTGCGAAAGCAAATAATCCAATCAATATTGGTGAGGTAAGAAAGTAATATGAAAATGAGATTATTAGTTGGAGCGTTTTTCAGTCTGTTCTCCACATTATCCAGCGCAGTGTATCTCGACAAAATGATGCAGGTTTCGGATGAAAACGGCAACGCGTCGTTCATTGTGACTAATGATAAAGAGTTGGTTTATTTCGTTGAAACGAAAATCAATGAAATTATGACCACGGAAGATGGCGAATTAGTGCGCAAACCATATACACGCGAAAACTTGTCGGAATGGACGGTCGCAGTCAGTAATCCCAGATTCATTATTGAACCCGGTCGGACAAAAAGTCTTGGTATTCGAGCAATCTGTGGTGGCAGCTGTTCATGGGATGAAGATCGCACCTACGAAATCGTTTTCGTGCCAAAGCCGTATGCTAACGCCACTGAGTCAGGTGAACAATCAGTCAACATTTTCGTTGGATACGCGCCAGTATTAATTGTTCCGGCAAAAGAACCAAAGGTTGATTACGACATTGATGTTGCGGGCAACAGTCTGTCTATCCGTAACAAAGGTAATACTATGCTTCGAGTATTGATTGATAACTGTCAAGGTGTGAAAGAAAGCTCGTGTCGCGTTTTTTACACCCTGATCAAAGGTAGAAAAAAGAGCTTTGATTTACCAAAAGGCTTAGTAAATAAAGACCTCAATGTCACGATACTAAACCATGACGAAAGTTATCGAAAGAAAATCATCGTTCCTGCGAAAGAGCGTTAACAGGTGATGTACAGCTTATGAAGCATTTAATTCTATTCGTTCTCTCATTAATATTCAGTGCATCAAGTTATGTATTGACGGTGAATGTGACGGTTAAAGGTGAGGATATTCGATACGAGAATGCACGAGCGTATGCTGGTTCGTTTTATTTAACCACTACGTCAGAAATTTTCTCGGGTTTGGAGCCAACAAAAAAATGGATTCCGGCAGTCGAAAAGGGAACCACGTTGGTAACGCTCACCAATGGAACCAACCAAGCTGAAGTAAATATCGGAATTTACGGACTTGAGTTCGATTGGGGTGGGCTTAATTCATCCATCGATACTAGTGACTCTTCACATGGCTCAGGTTTAGAAAAAGGGCAATGTAGTCCTGAACAAACTTCATCAGGAGTTTTATTGTATAACACCGCGCCTAGCTACACATGTATTTCCAGTTATCCAGTAGTTAACGCAAAAGAAAACATTCCTTTTTACTTTGTGAGGCCAATGTTCCAACTGCCAGACCTGTTAACAGCATTAAAGGGAAAACCAGAAGGTGTTTATGTTGGCAGCTTAAATGTTCCGGTTCGTTACTATTTCTACAACAGTATGTCGATTTTTACCTATCGTAACCTGTTACTTAATTTGACTTTCCAAGTGAATTACCTCCCCGAAGTGTTTACTTCCTTGGTTGTGACTCCAGAAAACGGCGGTGTAATGCCACCCCAATATGGCTCTGGGACTGTGAAGGGTGAAACACGCTTTAATATCGAGACGCTTGGCTACTTCAATACTGGAATAAAAATGAAGTTTGATAATTCAAAAGATTATTCTTTAATTCATACTTCACAAACAGAGAAAAAAATTCCGTATTACGTTCACTGTGACACCTGCGATGACAAAGTCATTATCGACGAGAAAGGCAAGATGACTACATCTGTATTGCATAATGCTGGCGTGGTATTGGCCCCCGTTGGAAGTGATAAAACAAAAATCAACTTCAACTTAACCGTCGGTTACAGCGATAAAACAGTCAATGAAGTTGTTACTGGCAGTTACTCGGACTCATTTGTTGTGGTATTTGGATTGGACTTTTAATATGTTTAAAAAGCTCATTGTATTAATGCCTGTAATTTATTCTGTTGCAGGTTATGCAACAGAATATGAAGAGTTGTTTTACATTACACCAAAGTTAGACTTTGTGAATCAACTGAACTCGGAAGACAGTTCTGATTTTGGTATCGGTTACGCCCTAGATATTGATGTGCCGCTTTATAAATTTGTCTCGTTCGATAACACAATTAGGTACATTGATTGGAACTCAGGGCAGTTTAATAACAACTTTCTTCAGTATGGCGCTTTGTTAAAACTGAATTTTCCTTTAGCCGACAAAACCAATTTTGCAATTTCAGGCGGTTTCTTGGCAGACCTTGACATAGGGAACGAAGCAAGAGATAAAGAAGTGAACCCTTACGTTAAATTTAATGTGGATTACAATATTAATAATAACTGGGCGGTTGTTATGGGTTTTAATCAGTCTTTTAGTTCAGATTATTTAGATCAATATGCTTTCAGTTTAGGTGTTAAATATCGATTTCATAAGAAAAAGCTAACAGTTGAGCCCTTGTCTGTTCGTGACGATATTGTGACTGAAGATAAAATAGAAAAAGTCAAAGAGCTTTTATCAGAAGACTCAAAAGTGGTTAATCCTCTTGCCGAAGAGTTTTCTGAGCCAGCACCTGTTAATAAGGAAGAGTCGAAGCTTACGCGTAATTATGTCCTTGAAGAAGGTGATTTTATTTATCAAATATGTCGCCAATTTAATATGTCTTTAGATGAGTTTCTGGAAATCAATAAAGATTATTTCACTGGTAGAGACCTAAATTACGTTTATCCAGGTGAAGTTGTAAAAGTAAAAACAAGTAAATAGCCTTATTAACAAGGCTTGTTGTTGGAACTCTTTAGCGACTAAACCTTCGTATTAATTCATTTTATGAATGTGTGAGAATTATGATGATTAAACTATATTTAGCCTTAATAACAGTATCTTTTGCACTAGTGGGTTGCGGTGGAGAAGGGACTGAAAGTTCTACATCGAGCAATAATGGCTCTGGAGAGCAACAGCCTGTCGTTTATACCCAAGATCACATTGTGCGCGGTTATACCGAACAAAAGTTCTCAATTGATTTGAACGAACGAAACTCTATCTCAAATAGCGAGGCGTTGTCGATCAACGACATCACGAATATTACCGGTACCAGTCAATGTGACCCTATTGCAGTATCGGGTATGACATTTGAGTTGGAAGCCTTTGAAAATCCGACAATGTGTCAGTATCGCTATTCACTACGTAGTGTTAAATCGGGAACAACCTTTTCGAATCCAAGAATGGTAACAAACGTACTGGTTGAAAAGCGTAGAACGATCATGCCAAATAGTCGCTCTAGTTTACGTTCCTTGCCGTCGACAACACTGCCTCCTATTCAAGTTTCTATTTCTGTGCCAGGAAGCGTGGCAAATATCGATTTGAATGCTCAGCTAGCGAGCTTATATCCAAAGGACAGTGAAGGTAACAACTACGTTTTATCTAGTACGGTCTTAGTGCTTGGCTCAGGCAGTGCGAAAGCGACAACAGATGACCTCAAAAAAAGCATTGTTGAATACACCAGTGACGCCAATGACCAAGGCGGAATTACGCGTTTAATATATTCATTATCCGACGATTTTGACGGTGATGGAATTGGGGACTTTAAAGTTGGCGCGATTGATATCAGCGTAAGCTCATCAGGTAGCAACAGTAACCCAGAAACCAAGTACTTCCAGTGGACCAATAATGGTTCGGACATTAACGTTAGCCAGAAGTACACTATCGATGTGGCGAGTGATATCAGCGCTGAGTGTACTTATGGACGTGAACCACAAGATGCCAAAGGTAGCTGCATCTATGATGCCGACAACGACTCAATGCAACTGGTTGGGGTATATGCGTATGACGCTACTGTGGCCCCAACAACCTTAACCCAGTTGGATAATACTAAGTTTGATGTGACATTCGGCCGCACGGGTATACACGACATTAACTACCAAGTTAGCGACCACAATGGCGGTTTTGCGACAGGTATTGTGCGCGTCTATGTAAAAGAAAACAGTGCCCCAATATTACAAAGCAACCCATATATTTGGTACACAGATGAAAGTACTAGCATGTCAATTAATGCCTCTGCTCTCGCAACTGACATTGATGATGACACGGTTACGTTCAAGTCAGTGACTCAGCCAACTTCAGGAAAAGTAAAAGCTGAAATCTCAACCGATAAGTCAAAGATACGGGTTGATGCTCAAGTCGACTCAGAAGGTACTCACTTCTTCGATGTCGTGCTAACTGATGGTAAAGCCGATGTCATTCAACATTGGGTCGTCATTGTCAACTCAAATACGCATTTATCGTTGAAAAGTGAGTTGGAAAGAACATTCAGCGTGAATGTAAACACACCTATCACGATCGATATTTCATCTTTAATTGAAGGATATCGCACTGATGAACAAGCATCTGTTGAAGTCACAAGTACATCAGGTGCGTTGTTGGGTACGGTTAAAGTTTCTGATACAAGTAAGTCCAAAGTTGTCTATACGCCTAATAGCAACGCGATAGGCGTGGATGATTTTATTTTTGAAATTAAGACGAACTCAGGGGCTGAAATTGCGGGTAATGTGATTGTTCATGTTGGTAACCCGCCTGCATTGGTGATTGTTGCGATTGACGCGACAGAAGGGCAAAATGACCTTATAACGGCGTCAGTGACTTGTGAATATTGTGACGTGAGCAAATATGAATATGAATGGGTGATCAATGGTGAAACCGTGTCAAGTGAGAAGTCTTTTACCATTACGCCTGAGCAACGTATTTACAATGTGACGCTTTTGGTGATTGGCTACGACGTCTATGGTCAGGTGACTTACGAACTTGGATCATTTGACTTCTTTAAGATTGTTATCGGTTCGTTCGACCAACCGGCAAAAGATTGCCAGAGTATCTTCTCAACCTATAATTCTCCGTATGCTCTGAAAGCTAACGATGGAGAATATTGGCTCAGAAGTGCTGACAATACTTATACCTACAAAACCCAATGTGACATGGTTTCTCAAGCAGAAGCAGACGCAACGGACAAGTCAGTTGGCGGCTACACGCTCGTCTGGTCTTACTCTGAGAAGACAAATCTACAGCGTTTTGGTGGCAACACGAACATTTTTTCTCAGCGTGGTAAAAATGTAGCATTCAATGGGTCCTTATTCACTAATGGTAGAGGGCTCGTGAAAACGGAGAGTGGGACAGTCAACTATAATGATTTCCGTGTAACGAACTCTGAGATGAGCAATAAATACGGTCTGTCCTATTCGCGAGTCTCTTATACCTCAGATACTTCAATTAAGACGATTAACAAAGACCCTGATAACACAGTGCAAAATTGGTACATGCAAACTACCCATCCAGTGACTTTCTACAAGGGTGATGTCAGCTTTGCGAATGGAAGTGTTCAGTCTGGTGTTTATGGCAAACTTAATGGAAAGTACTTCATAGGTAAATACAGAAACAACCTTGTCGTTGATTTATCAAATGACAAAGGCGAAAACTTGGGAGATATGGTCATTTATGGTGGTGCGTATGGCTTCCATTACTCCGTAGATGAGGTCATCAATGGCCAATACCTGAACAACTTCTGGGGATTCTGGGGGGAAAATGATCACCAACTCGACCTGTTTGGTGTCTGCTCTAGCCCTACTTTAATACCCTTGGGTGGGGTAACGGCATATGGTTGTAATGGTGATAATGCAGGAGCGAGAACATACCACCCATCCGTAAATAATGGCGAAGGATATGTGGCGCAGTGGTGGGCCCAATAATGAATACCCACTGAGGTTAATATAAAAAATAGCCCATCGTTCGATGGGCTATTTTTTTATTTGATAATTTATTAAGCTTTAAATGTTTAATTTAACTCTATATTGTTTTTGTATGCTAATGTTGAGTTTTGTTAGTTTGTTTTTAACTCTGGATAAATTAATTGCAATCTTCCATTAGATGATGAAATAGGTATATTTTTAGTTCAAGATTATCAATAATATAGTTATTTTAAATAAAGTAAAAATTACAGATTAAGTTTAATTGTCTTAAAATGTGCAACCTCATGAGTTCTAATTTAGATTAAATTGTTCTTGAGCGTGGCGACAATATTTAATGGTGGAGGCGGGTCAGGTCAAAATATAGGTGCTCTGATGTATTAATGAGTTGGCTAAAAATGAATTTTTGTGGCACCTAATATTAGTTTTCCTCATAAAATGTCTTAATGAATACAATTTTGATATCTCATTTTAAAAATGTTTATATTTCATTCTTGCTGTGTTTGCAATATCTCTTAGTTAGATTGATCTACTCTTTATTTTAATGAATAGTTAGTGGTGCTACAAAATGCTACTTACAATTTAATGATGATTTTGTTATAGGGCGGCTTTTACAGGGTGTTAAATTGTATTTCCATGCAAAATAAATTTAATTAATGGTGAAAAATGTAACCTGTATCACATTTTTATTTATATCTTTAGAATGTTAATTTATTTTAATGTATTATTTTCGTATACCAAACCAGTTCTACTTAATATCTAAATTATTTTTTGGTTTTTCAAGTATTAACTTCTAGTCAAAGAATCATTTAAATAATATACGTAAATTTTATCTGCTCATTAGTTGCTATTTCTCTTTTTTTTCATGTTTAAATTCTATCTCTTAAATTGATTTTTTAGTAACGACATTCATCGTTCTATGGGTTGCAACGTATAAAGGCTATTATGACATACAAATTTTCAACTAAATTGGAGTCATGGATTGAGCAAAGAGAAATATCTAGGAAAGATTTGATCGCACTGCTGCAGTGTGAGTATTATGATATATTCGATGGATTGGATTTAATTACCTTAAGTCGCTGGATTAATGGGAGAAGCTCACCTCCGCTATATAAGCAATTATATATTGCAAAGGTTTTGTGGGTTAACATTACCGATATAATCAAAGAGGTCGACGTATCGGAGCAAAAGTCTTCCAATAAGGCTATGACTGCAGTTAATTTACTCTCGAAGGCACTAGACTTTTCAATATCATCATTCTCTTATTTTAAGTTGCCAGAGCATGTCATTTCTGAGGTTTCAGAGGTCCGGGGTGATGAATATCAAAATATCTTTGGTGAGTTTAATAGCAATATTTCATGTTTAAGTGATTTTAATAAGTTGTTGTCTACAAAAGATTTATTGTATACGGCTCTTTTGTTGAAGAATGATGATGGTCTAATTGTGGGGCATTGGTCAGGGATTGCAAATATTTTGCCGCTAAATGATAGTCCTCATTTTTTAAAGCTTGATAAGGAAGTAGTAAAAAAAAGTGCCTTGGTTATGCCTGGTTATTATGCTAATTCAAAGCATTATTTTGAACTTATCATTGTTGCGATTTGTTATTATTTGTTGAAATTCTCAAATGAGAAGGATTACGTTTACTTTTTCATAGCAGACTTTCAGCCGATGCTTAGTTTTTGTAAAGTGGTTTTTGAGGCGAAGGAGGTGAAATACTATCGGAGTAGTGATAATAAAATGGGGATGTATCTAATGAAGTTTAATATCATTAAAGCGATAAGCAATCCTGTTATCCTCAAGGATGTGCAAAAAAGGCTACAATGCTTGTTTAATTGTGGTGATAAGTGTAATCAGTGTAATTTGAAGGAATTTCTAAAATAAAGTTAGATTATTCATTCGATAAAAAAGTTTGTCTATTTGAATGATTAATGTTTCTGGATTAACTTGAACCAGAGAACACTCATTAGCTAATGTTGGTCTGTCTACTTATGTAATTAAGTATATCGATAGTATGAGATAATTATCTAAATAGGATGGCAGTTCTTTGCAGAATTAACTCTATTCCTACCTGTGCGCTTAGCTTGCATCATAGCCTGATCGGCATTATTGAATAGGGTCTCTAACAGGGTTTGTGCCTCATCTGGATGATTGACTTGAGGCAAGCTTAAGGATGCAATGCCAAAACTTGCGGTGCAGTGAATGCTGTGGCCGTCAAGCTGCAGAGGTTGCGTATCAAACCCGTGGCGAATCGACTCCGCTACTTGCCATGCTTGCTCAAGGTGAGTGTTGGGTAAAATCAGGCCAAATTCTTCACCCCCGAGGCGGGCGAGGATATCCTGGGATCTCAGTTTGGTTTGTGTCAATTTTGCGATATGGATAAGCGCCGCATCCCCCATCGCATGGCCCCAGTGGTCGTTAATTCGCTTAAAATGGTCAATATCGAACATGATAAAGGCCAGCGGTTGCTGGGCTTGCTGCGCGATTTGACGACCGAGATTGAAAAAAGCCCGGCGATTATAGAGCTGGGTCAGTTCGTCAGTATCGGCAAGGCGTTCGGCCGTGGATTTTGCCTTAAAGCAGTTGAATAGTTGCTTGTATCTGTGCTTATTTTCATTTCAAACTAACTCTCGAATGTGTCAAGTCATGTTAGTTTCTTAGAAGAGTGTCGTATCAAAGCCACCTGTAAAACAGGTGGCTTCAGTATTCGTAACCTAGATATTGCTCCGACTACGGACGATTTGATAACGGCGGGTGAGATATTCGACTGGTACACTCCAAACATGCACTAATCGGCAGAATGGAAATAGTAAGAACAGCGTCATACCTAAGACCATATGCAATCTAAATATAAAGCCAACTCCTTCTAAGTGAGCGGATGCTCCAGCTTGGAATGTGACAATATCTTGTACCCAACCGACTAACTTCATCATTTCACTACCATCTAAATGTTGGGCAGAGAAAGGAATCGTTAGTACACCTAGACAAGCTTGAATGACAAGCAATGTGAGGATCATGATATCGGCAAATGACGATGTTGCGCGTACACGAACATTCGTCAATCTTCGCTTGAGCAGCATTGCTCCTCCTATGATGGTTATCAGACCACAAATGCCCCCAGCGATCATTGCAATAAGTTGTTTAGTCGGAACTGACAGGAAAGATTCATACACCCAATGTGGGGTTAGCATTCCAAAAAAATGCCCGAGTAGGATCCCGATAATACCAATATGAAATAGGCCAGAAGCAAGTCGCATATTTGTATTATCCAATAGCTGGCTCGAGCCTGCCCGCCAAGTATATTGGCCGTAGTCATATCGGATCCAACTACCGATAAAGAACACCGCTGCGGCAATATAAGGATAAATATCAAAGAAAAAACCATTAAGAAAATTCATGGTTACACTCCATTTAATGCTTTAGTGTCGAGGTATTGCGGAACAACGGCTTGAGCAAATCGTCTCTGATGGAGAGTTTGTTGTGCAGAGGCGCATCCTTCATCGCCCAAGAACTTTATTTGCTCTTCTTCCCACACTGCATCGAGTGCTTGTGGAGTGTCATCTTTAGCCTCATTTGCCACTGTTTCGGCGAGTCTTTCCTGTGCAATTGCTTCTCCAGATTGTTCGACTAACACCTGCAGCAAATTACTGTAAAAGCTCTGCCGTTGGCTCAGTCGCTCTTTAAGTAATGCGAGGATCGACGCAATGTCTTTTAAGCCATCTATTGATTCGTATACGGTCAGTTGCGACAAATATTCGAGGTAGGTTGGCAAATAGTCAGGCAGTTGTTTAGCCGTTAATTCCATTCCAGCTGCATTATATTGATTGAGTAAATCAATCATTGCTTGTCCACGGTCACGGGATTCACCGTGCACGTGTTCAAATAGCAATAATGATAAAGAACGGCCACGCTCAAACAAATCACCATACTGTGCCTGTAAATCCATTAAAGGAGTTTGAGTCATTTGTTCAATAAATTGATTAATCAGTTCTTTGTGGTATTCGCTGAGTTCTGCGCACTGTTTTATTAGATTATTTAGTTCCTGTGCATTATCCCAAACTTCTTTTTCTGGATAATCTAGCAGCAGGGCTATCAATCTGAGTGATGTCATCTGCATTATTTATCCCCCAAGGTTTTCGCTGTAATGTCGATGGCATTGATGCGTTGACTGTTAAAGAGGTTGAATTTGCTGTCGTCACCACCATGGCAACCATTACCAAAGCTAAAGCCACAACCTTTGGCTTCGGGGAAGGCTTCCTTTGCGAGCTCGCGGTGGCTACTTGGTACCACGAAGCGATCTTCGTAATTAGCAATTGCCAAATAACGATACATTTCTTGAGCTTGTTGTGCCGTTAATCCAACCTGTTCTAATGCGCTAGTATCGACGACACCATCGACGGTTTCTGCACGTTTAAAGTGGCGCATAGCTAACATTCGTTTTAATGCATGTAGCACAGGTTTGGTATCGCCTGCGGTTAACATATTGGCGAGGTATTGAACTGGAATGCGCAGACTCTTCACATCCGGTAACACACCCTCTTTGCCGATTGCGCCAGCATCTGCAGCGGATTGGATTGGTGAGAGTGGCGGTACATACCAGACCATTGGCAGAGTGCGATATTCTGGGTGTAAGGGAAGTGCTAGTTTCCAATCTATTGCCATTTTATAGACTGGGGATTTTTGTGCCGCTTCGAGTACGTTTTCGGTAATACCTTGTTTGCGGGCTTCTGCAATCACTTTCGGGTCGTGCGGATCTAAGAAGATATCTAATTGGCTTTGGTAGAGATCCTGGGTGTTATGCACTGACGCGGCTTGTTCAATACGATCAGCATCGTACAAAATCACACCTAAATAGCGAATACGGCCTACACAGGTTTCAGAGCAGACCGTGGGTTGCCCAGCTTCAATCCGAGGGTAGCAGAAAATACATTTTTCTGACTTACCGCTCTTCCAGTTGAAATAGATTTTTTTGTATGGACAACCAGTTAAGCACATGCGCCAGCCGCGACATTTGTCTTGGTCTATTAAGACAATACCATCTTCTTCTCGTTTATAAATTGCACCGCTTGGACAGGTAGCAGCACAAGCAGGGTTTAAACAGTGCTCACACAAACGAGGTAAGTACATCATGAAAGTGTTTTCAAACTGACCATACATTTCTTTTTGTATATGATTGAAGTTTTGATCCGCTGAACGCTTAGAAAATTCGCCGCCGAGGATTTCTTCCCAGTTTGGTCCTTTTTCAATTTTGTCCATACGTTCGCCGGTGATCAGTGAGCGAGGACGGGCAATCGGCTGATGTTTACCTTGCGGAGCATTATGCAAATGCTCGTAATCAAAGGTGAATGGCTCGTAATAATCATCAATGACGGGCATATCAGGGTTGTTAAATAACTTTGCTAACACACTAACTTTACCGCCCATCTTCGGCTCAAGCTTGCCGTTAATTTTACGGATCCAGCCGCCTTTCCATTTCTCTTGGTTTTCCCAATCACTAGGGTAGCCAGTACCCGGTTTACTTTCGACGTTGTTAAACCACGCGTACTCCATGCCTTCTCGGCTAGTCCAAACATTTTTGCAAGTTACCGAACAGGTATGGCAGCCAATACATTTATCTAAGTTCAGGACCATGCCGACTTGTGAACGAATTCTCATACTGATTTCTCCCCAGCTAGGCCGCTGTGCATATTGGGTGCTTGTTTGTGATCATTATTTTCGTTGTCTAACCAGTTAACGTCATTCATGCGACGAACAACGACAAACTCATCTCGGTTAGAACCCACTGTGCCATAGTAGTTAAAGCCGTAGGCTTGGTGGACATAGCCCCCAATCATATGCGTGGGCTTAGGGCAGACTCGAGTCACCGAGTTATGAATACCACCGCGTTGCCCTGTAATTTCAGATCCTGGAATGTTCACCAAACGCTCTTGGGCGTGATACATCATCACCATGCCTTCTGGTACACGCTGGCTGACTACTGCTCGAGCCGTTAATGAGCCATTGCTATTGAAGGCTTCAATCCAATCGTTATCTTCAATACCTAAGTCTTTGGCATCGTCTTCACTCATCCATACTATTGGCCCACCTCGGGACAGCGTTAGCATCAATAGGTTTTCACTATAGGTTGAGTGGATCCCCCATTTTTGATGTGGCGTGATCCAATTCAATGCTTTTTCCTTATTGCCATTACCTTTTTTACCCATGATTTCATGTACCGTGCGGGTATTGATGGGAGGGCGGTAGGCAATCAAACTTTCACCGAAATCACGCATCCATTGGTGATCTTGATAGAGTTGCTGGCGTCCTGTCACTGTACGCCAAGGAATAAACTCGTGAACGTTGGTATAACCTGCATTGTAGGAAACGTGCTCATCTTCAAGACCTGACCAAGTTGGACTTGAAATAATTTTACGTGGCTGTGCTTGAATATCGCGGAAGCGGATTTTCTCCTCTTCTTTATTGATGGCAAGATGCTGATGTTCAAGGCCGGTGAACTCACTTAACGCATTCCAAGCTTTCACAGCAACATGGCCGTTGGTCTCAGGTGCTAGGGTTAAGATGACTTCTGCGGCATCGATTGCTGATTCAATTTTTGCTAAACCCTCTGCTATGCCATCATGGTGTACATAGTTGAGTTTTTTCAGTAGTTCGACTTCGCTGTCGGTATTCCAGTTAATCCCTTTACCACCATTACCTTGGCTCGTTAGCAGTGGACCTAAAGCCGTAAAGCGAGCATAAGTATTGGGATAATCTCGTTCCACAGTGGTTATGTGAGGCGCGGTTTTCCCAGGTATTAGGTCACATTCACCTAGTTTCCAATCTTCAACTTCAAATGCTTGAGCGATTTCCGCTGGAGAGTCATGCTGGATAGGCAGAGTCACGACATCGGTTTCTTTTCCAAGGTGGCCTTCACAGACTTTTGAAAACTCTTTGGCAATACCCTTGTAGATGTCCCAGTCTGATTTCGCTTCCCATGCAGGGTCTACTGCTGCGGATAATGGATGAATAAATGGATGCATATCTGAAGTATTCATATCGTCCTTTTCGTACCAGGTCGCAGTTGGTAACACTATGTCTGAGAACAAGCAGGTACTTGACATACGGAAATCCAGAGTCACTACTAAATCTAACTTGCCTTGAGTGGGGGTGTCTTTCCATTCGATTTCATTGGGTTTTTCGGCACTCATCTCACCTAAGTCTTTACCTTGAATACCATGTTCGGTACCCAATAAATACTTGAGTAAGTATTCATGGCCTTTGCCCGATGAACCGAGCAGGTTTGAGCGCCAGATAAACATGTTACGCGGATAGTGATCTTCTGGTTGCTCTGCTGCAAAGCGAATAGTGCCTTCTTTTAAAGCTTTAACCGTGTAATCTGTTGGCGATAACCCTACGCTATTTGCCTGCTTGGCAATGTGCAATGGGTTGACGTTCAGTTGTGGCGATGATGGTAACCAACCTAAACGTTCAGCTTTAACGTTCATGTCGATTAAGTGCTGGCTATAACGGGATTTATCGGCAAGAGGAGACAGCAGTTCTTCGGTTTTTAATTTCTCATAGCGCCATTGACTTGAGTGATTGTAGAAAAAGGATGTGCCGTTCATATGACGTGGAGGTTTTTGCCAATCGAGGCCAAAAGCCAGTGGTTGCCAACCCGTTTGCGGGCGCAGTTTCTCCTGACCGACATAGTGAGCCCAGCCGCCGCCACTTTGTCCCACACAACCACAGAAGACCAACATGTTGATTAAACCACGGTAGTTCATATCCATGTGATACCAGTGATTTAAACCTGCGCCGACAATGATCATCGAACGGCCGCGTGTTTTTTCTGCGTTATCTGCAAATTCACGGGCAATGCGGGTGATGTCATCGGCTGGTACGCCGGTGATTTTCTCGGCCCATGCAGGGGAGTATGCTTTAATATCGGCGTAAGTTGGTGCGCAGCTAGGATCCTGTAGGCCGCGTTCAACGCCGTAGTTTGCTAAGGTTAAATCGTATACCGTTGTAACATACGTTTCACTTCCATCAGCAAGTTGGATACGTTTTACAGGCAGTTTTCGATGGATTATATCTTTTAGGGGGACACTGCTGAAATGTTCGTGTTCTAAGCCGCCAAAATATGGAAAGGCAACGTCGACGATGTGATCTTCATTATGAATACCAAGGCGTAACTTCACTCTCTCTTGATCTTTACCTGCTTGCTGTGCCAAGTTCCATTTGCCTTTTTCCCCCCAGCGATAACCTGCAGTGCCATTTGGAGCAACCAATTCTCCATTTTCATCGTTAATGGCGACAGTTTTCCAATCTGGATTATTGTCTTCACCAAGTTTATCAATCAGATCTGAGGCGCGTAGGAAACGGCCGGCGGCAAAACTACCATCATCACGTGGATCTAATTGTACCAGCATAGGCATATCCGAATACTGGCGTAGGTAGTTTTGAAAATACTCTGATTGTCGATTGACGTGGAATTCACGCAGAATCACATGGCCCATGGCTAAGGCGACGGCACTATCAGTTCCTTGCTTTGGATTCAGCCAATGATCACAAAGTTTCGCGACTTCTGCATAGTCGGGAGTAATGGCGACAGTTTTGGTACCTTTGTATCTGACTTCTGTGAAGAAGTGTGCGTCGGGGGTACGTGTTTGTGGGATATTCGAGCCCCAAGCAATGATATAAGAAGAATTATACCAATCTGCTGACTCAGGGACGTCGGTTTGCTCACCCCAGGTCATCGGAGATGCTGGGGGTAAATCACAGTACCAGTCATAGAAACTTAAACATGACCCTCCGATAAGGGATAAATAACGCGCTCCCGCCGCATAAGATACCATTGACATTGCAGGGATAGGAGAGAAACCGACAACGCGATCTGGGCCATGTTGTTTGATGGTATAAACATTTGATGCAGCGATAATTTCATTTACTTCTTGCCAGGAACTGCGAACAAATCCACCACGACCACGCGCGGTTTTGTATTCCATTGCGGCAGTTTGATTAGTGACTATCGATTCCCAAGCATGAACAGGATCTGTAAAACGATGTTTGGCTTCTCGCCAGAGTTTGAGCAGCGGCTTACGTACCATAGGATATTTGAGACGATTAGCACTGTAGAGATACCAAGAGTAGCTGGCTCCTCGAGGGCAACCGCGTGGTTCATGGTTAGGTAAATCGGGACGGGTTCTGGGATAATCCGTTTGTTGTGTTTCCCATGTGACTAAGCCATTTTTTACGTAAATTTTCCAACTACAAGAGCCTGTACAATTTACTCCGTGGGTTGAACGAACGATTTTATCGTGCTGCCAGCGGCTACGGTAACCATCTTCCCATTCTCGGTTTGTATTCAATGTCTGGCCATGAGTGCCGGAGAATGTGTCTCCGACTTGTTTAAAATAGCGGAACCGGTCAAGAAACTTACTCATCCAAGTTACTCCTAATGGTGGTGTACAATTGTTTTTATGAATACACATTCATTGCTTTGAGGTGACCGCAGGATAAAGAGCTGAACGTTAGTAGAAGTTGACAAAGATCAAGTTAGGGAGGGGGCAATTTATGAGGGTTAAGGCTTGATACCACCAAGGTGATAGGTGAGGTTTGTTTATAAGCTGATGTTTGTTAACTAATTTTTTAGATTGTTGATGCTAGGGGTTAGCGTATTTTATCAGGTGAACTATTAAGTGGTAGATGCGTATTACAGGGTTTACCCATAAGGTATAAATCCAATTCGAATAGTGATGGCCAATCAGGAAATAGAGATAGTCATAATTCAACTCGTGTTGGAATAAAAAACGGTTTGCATGAGCAAACCGTTTTTTTATTAACTCTACAATAAAATCGTTAAACAGCCGAAGCTTTTTTAGTGGCCATAGTTTGTATATTTCGCCCATAAATCAGCCATGTAATCAAAAGGCAAGCAATATAACAAAAGATAAAGACTTTCATGGCATTAACAGGAGAACCTGTTAATGCTAATGAAGTACCAAAAGCTTTGGGTATAAAAAAGCCTCCGATGGCACCTATGGCTGAAATAAATCCTAAGGCAGCAGCGGTATCAGTTGCCGCTTTAACTTGGGCTTGAGTGTCGTTTCCTCCTTTTGCTTTGACTCTGGTTACAATTAAGCGTCTAAAAACGACAGAAATCATTTGGAATGTTGAACCACTACCCAACCCTGCTGTAGCAAACAGTGCCATAAAGACGATAAAGAAAGCATTAAAATTTCCGGTGTGATTTGCAGATGGTAGGGTAAAAAAGAGTAATGTAGCAAAGAGTCCCATTAACATAAAATTTGTCATTGTGACTTTAATTCCACCCCATCTATCGGATAAAACTCCACCAACGGGACGCATTAATGCACCAATTAAAGGGCCTAAAAAAGCAATATGTAATATATCGGCCTCTGGAAATTGGGTACTAGTTAACATCGCAAATCCAGCGGAAAAGCCAATGAATGATCCAAATGTTGCGAGGTACAATAGGCTTAAAATCCACAGATGACCTTGCTTCAACACTGGGAGTTGTTGCCTTATCGATGCTTTCGCGGTAGCAATATCATTCATTCCAAACCAAGCCATTAAACTACTGACTAACAAGAAGGGTAACCAGATCCACGCGGCATTTTGTAACCAAATTGGATTACCATTATTTTGAATATCCGTGCTGTCTCCGAAAATATTGAAAATTCCAATGGAGATTATTAGGGGGACGAATAGTTGCATGATGCTAACACCAAGATTTCCTAATCCTCCATTTAATCCTAATGCACTACCTTGTTTATCCTTAGGATAGAAAAAACTAATATTAGCCATGCTTGAAGCAAAATTGGCTCCACCGAAGCCACATAGCAACGCAATAATGATAAATATACTGAAGGGCGTTTCACTATCTTGCACAGCAAACCCTAACCAAATGCTAGGTATCATTAACAAAGCGGTACTGAATGCAGTCCAACGGCGTCCTCCAAAAATGGGTATGACAAACGAATAAGGCACACGCAATAACGCTCCCGATACTGAAGGCAAGGCCGTTAATAGAAACAGTTGGTCGGTGGTGAAGTTAAAGCCCACTTTATTAAGATTGACAGCAACTGCACTAAATAACATCCAGACAGAAAATGAAAGTAGTAAACAAAATATAGAAATTATTAAGTTTTTTCTTGCTATTTTCTTACCTTTTTTTTGCCAAAAATTTTTATCATCTGGTTGCCAATCATGTATGACTCCCTGTCGAGATTTGGTGACGTTTTGAGGTAAAGGCATAAGAGATCCTACAAAAATATTGAAAGTAGTCACGCTTTTACTGGGTTAAGTACTAAAAGAAATTGATATAAATCAATCGAACTTGAATTATGTTTTTTGGCAGATACTCATCCTACTCCTTTATAGGTGTGGGAGTTTATCTTGTTAAGTTGTTATTTTTCATAAGGATAGGTTGAGGCCATGTTCTGTAGTGGCTGATTTTATTTCCAACACAATTAAGGGGTATTCACAAGGAGGTATGGGATTAAAATAGCAAACACATAGACTGTGTAGTACCGAAGCAATATACATGAGTCAATTGAGTGGTGAACTATAGTGCTATGTTGGGTTTTAATCGTACTCTCTCTATCGTAAATAAGATTGGGATACTCATTATTTCCTTAAGTTTATTGGGGATAATTGGGATGCTTACATCATCATGGGTATCGAATAGCATTCAGGGAAGTGCACATGCAATTGATGAGATTGGTTCGATGCGAATGAAAAGTTACCAACTTCTTTCTTTTGTGCCATTAAGTAATGACCATAAATTGATGCTAACCAATTTTCCATATATCAGTGATCTAAATATAAATCATGCTAGATTAAGTAAGGGTGACGATGCTAATGAGTTAAATAGGTATTTAGATAGAGAAAACTTGACTAATGATTTTGATAGGTTGGAGCAATATTGGACATTGCAATTGCTGCCTAATTTATTATCTGCAACAACTGCCAGTGACGCTCGAGTTAATGTCGATTTGTTTGTGGCTAAGTTGGATGGCTTAGTGAAAGAAATTGATAAAAACACAGAGGTGAAATTAAGAGTTGTTTCTCATGTTCATTTGGCTTTTATTATTTCTAGCATTGCTTTGACTATAGTGGGAATTGTTTTTTTGCAAATAAGGATTTATCATCCATGGCAAGAGCTCCTAAAAATTGCAAATAGTATTAGTTCCGGTGATTTTTCTCAGCGTTTCAAAAAACGAGATTATCATGATGAAATGACTATTCTCGGAAATGCTATGAGCTGTATGTCAACTGAACTGGCTAAAATGTATGATGAACTAGAAATTAGAGTTAGAGAAAAAACTTTACACATTCATGACCAAAATATTTGGTTATCTTTTCTATATCGTGCTAGCAATCAACTCCATACATCAGCATCCTCCTGTTTACGTTTTTTACCAATATTAAAAGAACTAGAAGAGATAACGCCTTTAAGAGCTATTCAATTACGTTTGCATGAAAATAATAATTCAAATAGTTTTGAACAATTTATGACAACTAATTCAGTTAGGCCAAAACATTGTATCGATGCTGATTGTGATCTTTGTATGGATTCTAATTTCAATGAGTCATTATTTAACTATAAAAAAATCGAATGGCCTTTAAAAGGACAACATGGTACATATGGTGTAATGATAGGGTATTGCTCGCAGGATAATAATTTAACCCTCTTGCAATCGCAATCAATCCAAACATTGATAGAACAATTGTCAACATCACTAGCATTAGATTATCAAGATTATAAAAATAAACAGCTTATGATAATGGATGAAAGAGCTGTGATTGCAAGGGAACTCCACGACTCCATTGCTCAATCATTATCTTGCTTAAAAATAAAGGTAAGTTGCTTACAAATGCAGAGCAAAAATTTACTTGCGGAACAATTGTTACTAATAAAGGAAATGCGCGTTGAGCTTAACTCTGCTTATAGTCACTTACGAGAGCTGCTTACAACTTTTAGACTTAAGCTCAGTGAGCCTGGATTGTATCCAGCATTGGCGTCAACAATAGATGAGTTTAATAATAAATTAGGCTTTGATATTATATTAATGTACCGCTTACCTCCAAATTGTGTAAGTTCTCATCAAGCTATTCACTTAGTGCATATTGTTCGTGAAGCGCTGAGTAATATATATAAGCACGCACGTGCAAAATGGGCTATTGTTCAATTAGAGATTGAGCCTGTAAATAATTACATTCAAGTAATCATTCGTGATAATGGTGTAGGTTTAAATGAAGATATAACTAAAGTAAATCATTATGGAGTAACAATAATGAATGATCGTGCAAAATACCTCCCAGGTAAATGCTATATAGGGAATCATTCAGATGGTGGTGTCGAAGTCAAAGTTGTCTTTGATGCAATTCAGACTCCTTTAATTAAAAATGGAGATAGCAATGTATAATGATGCTTTCCTAGAGGAAGAAAAATCAACAATTTTGCTCATTGATGATCATCCCATGCTCCGTAATGGTGTTAAGCAGTTAATTGGAATGGTCGATAATTTATGTATAGTTGCTGAAGCTAACTGTGGGAAAGATGGAATAGAATTAGCTACAAAATTAGATCCAGATTTGATTCTGCTTGACCTTAATATGCCTGAATTTAATGGTTTAGAAACTCTTACTAAGCTGAGGGAATGTGAGCTATCCAGTCGTATTATCGTATTTACAGTTTCAAACTATGAGGGCGATATTGTTAATGCTTTTAAATATGGAGCAGATGGTTATTTGTTGAAAGATATGGAACCAGAGGATTTACTGCAATCTATACAAAAAGCCGCTGCAGGTAAAATTGTATTAAGCGATGAAATTGCACCGATTTTAGCGACAGGTTTACGACATAATCCCCCCGCAACAAAACGAGATATTGAGTCGCTGACCGCGAGAGAAAAAGATATTATCAGACTTGTTTCACAGGGATTGTCGAATAAAATGATTGCTCGTAAACTTATTATTACTGAAGGGACTGTAAAAGTTCATGTTAAGAATCTACTGAAAAAGCTATCATTTAAATCGAGGGTGGAAGCGACTGTATGGATTCTTCAGGAAAATATATTTTAATATATTCTGCATTCGTTGGATTAGTAGCTGCTACTTTTCTAGATGTTCTAGACGACTAGGGGCCTCAAATTAGGTGATGGGGAGCTCTTTAAACATGTTGAACTGACTCCATGGTTATAAAGCTGGGTTCTGGCAATCTATCTGTGAGAGTCTTGCTACCTGTATCACTCAGGTATTAAACAACCTTACCTTCTTGCTGTAGGTTATGCCGCATCACAGACTTGATTCCTACCAGCGCGCTTGGCTTGCATCATGGCCTGATCGGCATTATTGAAAAGGGTCTCTAACAGGGTTTGTGCCTCATCTGGTTGATTGATTTGAGGCAAGCTTAAGGATGCAATGCCAAAACTTGCGGTGCAGTGAATGCTGTGGCCGTCAAGCTGTAGTGGCTGCGTATCAAACCCGTGGCGAATCGACTCCGCTACTTGCCATGCTTGCTCATGGTGAGTGTTGGGTAAAATCAGGCCAAATTCTTCGCCCCCGAGGCGGGCGAGAATATCGTGGGATCTCAGTTTGGTTTGCGTCAATTTTGCGATATGGATAAGCGCTGCATCCCCCATCGCATGGCCCCAGTGGTCGTTAATTCGCTTAAAATGGTCAATATCGAACATGATAAAGGCCAGCGGTTGTTGGGCTTGCTGCGCGATTTGACGACCGAGATTGAAAAAAGCCCGGCGATTATAGAGCTGGGTCAGTTCGTCAGTATCGGCAAGGCGTTCGGCCGTGGATTTTGCCTCTATTAGCGCTTGCTCCATCTGCTTGCGTTCGGTGATATCTGTGGCGATTTCTATTCTCACTAATCGGCCATCGGTCCAACGAATGGCTTGATCGCGACATTGGTACCAACGCTTATTTTGGGTGTTTTGAAACTCCCACACATGGACGCCAGCAGGGGTTCCCTTGTCATCTAGCAGCTTAGGGTTAGTACAGAATTGACAAGGTGAATTTTGCCCCGATTGCAGCACTTGATAGCATTTTTTACCTTTTGCCTCACCCCAAGCCGATACACCGTAGTCATTGAGATAGAGCAGATCATAGGTGGCTAAATCAGAGACATAAACCAGTGCATCGAGACTATTCAAAATAGTATCAATGGCCTGACTATGGTTGGTATCGGAACCCGTTTCTGTGTGTTGTGGGGCATTTTTTGTCATGGATCGCAGCCGTGCAATGAATGAGTTCTAACAACATGGGGTACTCTTTATGGTTGTTAATATAACCCATTAAAATAAATCTGTCCGATATTCAATTAATTATGTTGCTCTAAAATAGCTAGTTTTTTATTGCTAGGCGTTCAGTTTGCCGGTTTAACGCCTTTCGCCGTGGCGTTTCTATCTCTCCGTTTTGGTTAAATCTGGCTTTTTAAGTAAGCGATGGCCGTTTGTGCCCGGCGAGACAAAGGCCACTCGGCTCTGTGGATCAGCCAAATGGTGTCTACCACTGGGCTGCCACACTCAACCACATAGATTTCATCTTGTCGTTCAAAGGCTTTACGGGCATAGCGAGGGATCACGGTAAAGCCGAGCCCCTTGGCGACGGGCTCGAGAATTAAGCTGATCTGATTAATAAACCCTTTACAAGGGATCTCTTGGATGCCTGGACTCCCTGGATATTTGCGGCTTAATAAACGGGTGGCCATGGCTTCGCCATCGGGGTGGGAGATAAATCCGAGGCGCTGCAAATCTTGCCAGCTGGTAATTTTATGCCCCGCAGGCACAACTAGCTCGAGGGGTTCTTCGGTAAAATGGCTGCTGCTGATACAAGGATCCGACGGTTTAAAGGTCACCATCCCTAGCTCATGTTGATTAGCGAGAATGGCTGAGAGGATTTCATTATCGGGGGCAAAACGATGGTGAATTTTTAGCTGCGAAAACTGTGTTTGTAGCTGTAAAAGTAACGGGTAGAGCGTTAAGCCAATACTGCCTGGCGTGATAAGGCTTATCTCGCCAATATGGGCATCATCTTGAATGAGTTTTTGCTGTAATCGCTTCTGTGCGCAGTTTATGTCTTTGACGTAACTCAACAAATGCTCACCAACGGGGGTGATTTCGAGTTGGCGGCTACGGCGTAAAAAGAGAGTGCCGTATTCTTCCTCTAAGCGACTGATATGTTGGCTGACCGCTGCTTGGGTGATACCTATGGCTTCGGCCGTGCGGGTAAAGTTTCCCTTTTCCACTAACACTGCAAAAGTATTGAGCCACTGTGGGTTTATCATAATGAAATCTTATAGAACCTATAATATGCTAATGCTTTTAATTATGGCACGTTCGTTTTAGTCTGTCCTCATCGTAGTTAACCCATGGTTAGGACTGTCAGATGACCCAGCTATTTTCTCCTTTTAGATTAAAAGATATCACGCTTAAAAACCGGATTGCCGTGGCACCTATGTGCCAGTATCAGGCTCACGACGGGCTGAGTAACGATTGGCATCAAGTACATTACACAAGTCTTGCTCGCGGCGGCGCAGGCTTAGTGGTGGTTGAGGCGACAGCCGTATCGCCAGAGGGGCGGATCACTCCGCGCTGCTTAGGATTGTGGAACGAGGAACAAGCGGCAGGTTTAGCCAACATCGCCTCGGCGATTAAAGGTGCTGGCGCGGTGGCGGGGATCCAAATCGCCCATGCTGGTCGTAAAGCCAGTGCCAACATTCCTTGGGAAGGGGATGACCATATTGAGGGGGAGCAAGGTTGGCAAACATTGTCGCCATCGGCCGTGGCATTTGGCGCAAACCTTGGCAAAGTACCGACAGCCATGACGATTGATGATATTCAACGCGTGAAAGCCGATTTTGTGGCGGCGGCCAAGCGGGCGCTCGACGCTGGATTTGAATGGTTAGAGCTGCACTTTGCCCACGGCTATTTAGCGCAAAGCTTCTTCTCTACCTATGCCAACCAAAGAACCGATGAATACGGTGGCGATGCCGAAGGACGAGGCCGTTTCCTTATCGAGACAGTGGAGGCGGTGAGGGCGGTTTGGCCTGAGCATTTGCCGTTAACGGCGCGCTTTGGTGTGATTGAATTTGATGATAAAGACGAGCAAACCCTGAGTGAGTCCATCGCCTTGGTAAAGCAATTTAAGCGCGCGGGCCTCGATATGCTCAACGTCAGTATTTGTTTTTCAACCCCCACGGCCAATATTCCTTGGCGTCCGGCCTTTTTGGCGCCTATTGCCGAGCGAGTGCGTCGGGAAGTGGGTTTCCCGGTGGCAACGTCTTGGGGCATGGATAATCCTCACCATGCGGAGCAAGCGATTCAAGATCAACAAATGGATTTAGTGATGATAGGTAAAGCGTTCTTAGCTAACCCTCACTGGCCTTATCAAGCGGCACAAACCTTAAAGGTCTCGCGTCCATCTTGGGTGTTACCTTCATCCTACGCTCATTGGTTAGAACGTTATTCCACCGTGAAAGTGGAATCATCCATAGATTGAGATGAGTTGTTCGCCAAACAAAAAGCCCCACGATTAAGGTGGGGCTTTTTGTTTATTCTCGCTTTAACGCAAACTTTTACAGGGGTGATATCGGCCTGTAAAAGTTTGCTCGCTTAGTGACGCTCTACTTAATGATTGTAGAGGCGACGGCCTTCTCGCATCACTTGGATAAGCTCAGGTGCACTCATCTTCTTGTGCAGTCTGTGCTCAAAGTTTTCATCGTATATACGGTATTTACCATGGCGGTCGATGACGGTGATTTCCGACCGTTGGTAAATGGCAAATATGCGACTGTCACCGATGTAAATCCAAGTCTCTTGACTTGGTTGCAACAGGCTACGGCCAGCGCTGTAGTCAGTGGTGTTATTGGTGCAACCTAAGATATGGGTCATCAAGGTAGGCACTACGCCATAGTGACTCGTGCGGTATTTAACCTTACTGGCGCCAACATTGGGCCAATGAATGACCATGGGCACTCTGACACTCTCGGGAGACAGATTGCGCTGGGCTTCGTCGCTGTTGCTGGTGAATATCTTGCCATTAACGCCGGTGATTATCACTAAGGTATCGCTCGGCAACTCACTCACTATCGCTTGGATTTGCTTATCAATAAAATTCAACGATTGGCGATATTGGTTAAACAGCACCTTTTGCGCCGGTTTCAAATTCGCATCGGCCTTGACGGTTTCGATGCCAAGGAAGCCGACTGGAGTGTCAAAATTCTCCGGCGCCTTTAGATTGACGAGGGCAAACCATGGGCTCTGCTGCTCGCTTTGCCATTGCTTAAAGTGGCTTACGCTGCGTAAATCTGCATCGGCACTGCCATTGGTTTCTTTGGCGATGACGGGGGTAAAGTCATTAAACATGGCCTGCGCCGAGCGTAAATTCAGATTGGTTTCGGGGATAAATAAGCCAAGCTGATAACCCGCCTGTCTAAAGCTTTGGGTCATGATTGGGCTAGTGCTATTGAAGATGCGCGCATCGCCATAGCTGCCTTGTAAGCCATAGAGTAGGGAGAACATGCCGGTTCTAAATTGATTACCGCCACTGTAATGCTGAGTAAAGCTCTGATTCTGCTCAGTGTACTGATGTAAAAACGGCATGGTCTTAGCGTCCACCATGTCGGCACGTAAGCTGTCGATGGTCAGCATTAACACATTGGGTTTGCTGTCGGCTTGGCATTGTAGTGGTTGTGCAGGATAACTGAGCGTGCTGGTCGCATGATTAGCTTCGTCATCCGATTGCGAAGAACCATCAATCCCATGGCTTTCCATAAAGGAGCGAGCCGTGGCGGGGTATGACAGCGGATAAGTATCATCGAAACGGGTAATTTCGGTGATATCGGCCGCGTCGGCCCAAATGTGGATCAAATGGCTGCTGACAAAACACACCCCAATCAAGGTAATGACCTTATTGCCAAGATTCAGCTTTTGGATTTTCTCAATCCGTTTCCACAGGAAGTTAGCCGCCGTTAGCTCAATCACCAAAATGGCAATGGGCGTCACAATATAAGAGGTGCCGTGGAGCAGGGCATTTAAATCGGCCCAGGCTAAGTCAAAGGCGAAGGGACTCAAGTGCATGCCATAATCGGCATACACTATGGTGTCATACAATAAGATACACAGGCTTAAGGTGGCGATAACTGCCGCTAAGCCTCTTAAAATCTTGGAGTAAGGTAAGATTAAGGTCAGCGGGAATAGGCAGACCAAGTAGGCGATAAAAGCAAGAAAACTGAACTGGCCAATGGTGCTGACGGCGAGGTAACCCCAGCCAAACCAGGTTTCGGGATAACCCACACTGCTCAGATAGCGTGTGCCGACAATCATGGCCAACAGGCCATTAAAGAAGGCGAACCAATGTCCCCAGTTGATGAGTCGTGACACGCGATCGCGGCTCATTTGCTTTTTTCGCTCGACCATAGTGATCCGCTTATTCCTAAAAGACGTTGTATCTTATGTTGTTTTAACGATTGTTACTCAACTAACTTAATTGGATTTCACCGATTGTGCGAGTGCTTTCGCAAATTGTTCAGCGACTGCTTGGCGAGATTCGCTTGGCACTTTGCGCTCCAGCAGGTGAGTGACACAGTTGCCCAGTGCCATCAGGCTTAAGTCAGTAGGGGCTTTGTGCTTTTCGAGTACCGCTAAAATCTCGGCGATTAATGATTCAACTTGTGCGTTTGAGTATTTCGATTGGATTGCCATAATCAAAAAATGTTTCACTTTGGAATGGATTAGCGGCATATAATAGCGGATTTATTCCAGCATCACTATCAGGGCTTATGAGTATTAACATCGAACAAGCAATTATTCACGAGATTTCCCAGGACAGTCAGGGGCAATTACGCTGCCGTTTACGTCCTCAACCTCTGCTGAACAGTCAGGCTGTCGAGATGATGCTGGAAGAGTTGCATCAGACTTATACCAGCAAATCCGGCAAAGGATTTGGCTATTTTGGTATCCATGGTGATGACGGTGAGGCGAATCCGGCCTTTTCGAATGCGTTGCAGGAATACCGTGCAGGGGATTTAGGCTTCGTCGAATTTACCGGCCAAGCCAGTAAGTTGCTGCAGGAAGAGTTGGCAAAATATGATTTTAGCCAAGGCGGATTCCTGTTGATGTCCTGCTATACCAGCATGGCGAGTGACTTTTTGTTTGTGGCGCTGTTGAGTGCCAAGTCATCGATGACGGTACTCGATGATATGGAACTGTCGCAAAACAACCACTTAGATTTAAGCAATATTCAACTAGCGGCGCGTATCGACCTTACTGAGTGGCAGGCCGATAAGGATTCCCGCAAGTACATCTCGTTTATCCGTGGTCGAGCCGGCCGTAAGGTGGCGGACTTCTTCCTCGACTTTATGGGTTGTGTCGAGGGCGTAAATACCAAGGCGCAAAATAAGACCCTAATGAATGCGGTGGAAGATTTTGTGGCCAGCAGCGATCTGACTAAAGAAGAACGTCAGCAATGCCGTAACAAAGTGTTTGAGTATTGCTCCGAGCGTTTCGATGAAGGCGCTGACATTGAGATCAAAGATTTAGCCGATGAACTCGCCGACCAAGGTATGGAGTCTTTCTATGACTTTGCCCGTGGCGGTAGCTATGAGCTGGATGAAGAATTCCCGGCCGATAAATCGACCTTAAGACAATTGAAGAAGTTTTCGGGTACCGGTGGCGGCGTCACTATTAGTTTCGATGGCGGCCATTTAGGTCAGCGGGTGATTTACGACCCGATTTCCGACACGCTCTTGATTAAAGGCGTGCCCGCTAACTTAAAAGATCAGTTAGATAGACGTCTTAAGGGCGAATAAGCCGCCTTGGATAATATCGCTTAAGCGTTAAGCGCCAGCTTTTTAAGCATCGAACATTAAACAAAAAGGCCGAGGATGAATCCTCGGCCTTTAACTTTTGCGCGAAAGCGACCTATCTGAAGCGCAGCTTACCTCGACTTACTTGGAAGCTGCTGCAAATGGCACTGGGCGTGGCGTCGCTTTATTCGATGGTGGCAGGATTGGTAGGGCAATCTGCGGCTGTTCACCCGTGAGCGAATTTAAGAAGGCCACCATCTCCTTAGTTTCTTTGTCGGTAAGCTTTTGTCCTAACTGAATATCCGCCATGGTATTTACCGCTTCTTCGAGCGTCCAAACACTGCCATCGTGGAAGTAGGGATAAGTGAGCTCGATATTACGCAGCGTCGGTACTTTAAACACATATTTATCGGCTTCTTTGCCCGTCACGCCTTTACGCCCTTCGGCAGGATTATTGGTGTGGAATGGTTTGATGAGGCCCATCTTCATAAACATAGTGCCACCGACCGCGGGGCCGTTATGGCAGCTGACGCAACCTTTGTCCTTAAACAGTTGATAACCGGCTTTGGCTTCGCTGCTAATCGCATCCTGTTTACCTAATAAATATTGATCGAATGGGCTATTCGGCGTGACTAAGGTTTTTTCGAAGGCGGCAATGGCATCGGTTAAACGATCGATATCGACTTTTTCATCGCCATAAACCTTAGCGAAGCGAGCACGGTATGCGGGCATTGAGGCAATGGTTTCGGTAGCAAGTTCATGGGTAAAGCCCATTTCCTTCGGGTTGGCAATTGGGCCTGCAGCTTGTTCTTTTAAGTCGCTGGCGCGGCCATCCCAGAATTGCGCCAGCATAAAGTCGGCGTTCAGCACGGTTGGGGAGTTAATTGGACCTTCTTGCCAATGGTGGCCAATCGATGTGGGCAGGGCATCCACGCCGCCGGTAGAAAGATTGTGGCAAGAATTACAGGAGATAAAGCCTGATTTCGACAGTCTGGGTTCGAAAAACAGCATCTTACCTAGCTCGACTTTTTCTGGCTCGGTGATTTTAGCTGGCGTAATCACTTCAATCGGTTCGGCAGCAACGGCGTAGTGTCCGCCTAACATGGCCATGATACTGATCGCGATAGCGGTGAGTTTTATCATCTGGTCTCTCCCTTATTAACCTTGTTTTATGTATGGTTTATAGGGCGATACTAACGACTTAATGGCCTTAGGGATAACGCCTTGTTTCGATTGGGTCTATCGCAGTTGTGGATTAAGTTTTTGTGAGCTAATTCGCTGTTTTAGTTCGATTATCTCGATAGGGTGAGTGGTGTTTCGTTTAGCAATTTATCTGCTAATCGCGAGTATCTATTAACCAGCCTGTATTTACGCTTTTCTATTCATCGCTATTAGCTCAGCGGTGATATCCTTGACGCCTTTATCGAGATTTTTCCGCGTTGTTGGGCGGGGCGAGTGACATAAGTGCATTTTGCTTTTTGCTCACTCAGTCATCGAATTAGCCAGCGAATTGGCTAACTCATGTGCGATGCTTGTGCATTTGTTGTGTCATCCAGATAAAAAGCGCCTAACAGCGGATTCATTTGTCGCGGGGCGAGGCAGAATTGATTAGAATCCTTATTTACTGTTTGGGTAAGCTTGGTATAAGGCCAAGTGAGCGTGCTCGGCCATCGCTAAGTGGCGCAATCCCTATTAAGGTGGACTGTTTTTCTGCCGAGGAGAGTCAATGCAACTGTTTGTAAAAGATTTAACCGTGATCGATTTTTCCTATCTTTGCCCAAAGCGTGGCATGGTAGGGGAAAGCTGGATTGTCGATGTGGTATTAGAAGGCGGCCTAGATGAGCAAAATATGGTGCTCGATTTCGCTAAAGTGAAACGGACCATCAAGCAGACAATTGATGCGGTGGCCGATCATCGTTTATTGGTACCGACCGCCTACAGTGGTGTGCGTTGGCAGCAACAGGGCGATCGGGTATGGATGGATTTCGATAGCGCGCTCGGTGAGATCCACTTAGCTTGTCCTTCTCAAGCCTTTGCACTCGTTCCATCTGAACAGATTGATATTCCAAGCGTTAACGCCTTTTTACAAAAAGCACTGCGGGAAACTCTGCCCGATAATGTTGAAGGTATTAGCCTCACCTTAAGGCATGAGATCCTCAATTCGCCTTACTATCATTACAGCCATGGTTTACGTAAACACGATGGCAATTGCCAGCGGATTGCCCATGGTCATCGCAGCCCGGTTCAAGTGTTTGAAAACGGTATTCCGGCACCGAAATGGGATGAATATTGGGCCAAGCGTTGGCACGATATCTACCTCGGTAGCGAGGAGGATTTAGTGTCAGTGAAGACCCTTAATCTATCGCCACAAACGCGGATCAGTGATGACAGCCACTATGGTTTCCACTATCAAGCGCCGCAGGGGGATTTCCAACTGGCCATGCCCAAGGAATGTTGTGATTTGATCCCGCACGATACCACGGTTGAATTGCTGGCCGACTATATGGCGACCACGTTAGTGGCGAAAGTGCCATCGAGCCAATTTACTGTGATTGCCTACGAAGGTGTGGGTAAAGGTGCCATAGTGAGCAAAGGTAATTAACCCTGTCGATTTTTTTATAACGCCCTAATCTTTAGGGCGTTATTGTTTGAATAAGGATTTTTGAGAAGATGCTAAACGCCGTACCCAATGCCCTACCTAAGTTGTTAAAAACTTTGCCGAACCCACCATCGCTCAGTTGTAAGGCGGCAGTCTTGTCGCTCTTAACCCTGTTTAGCTTATCGACTCAGGCGCAGGTGAGTTTTGAAGGGCAATTTGAGCAGGGCGCGTTAATTCGTGGTAAAGCGCCGGCGGGCACGCAGATAAGTCTTAACGGTGAGGCTTTAAAAGTAACGCCAGACGGCCATTTTGCCTTCGGTTTTGATAGGGATGCGCAGCTGAGCCAAGAACTACGCTTGGTCTATCCCGATGGCTTAACCGAAGTCAAACCGCTCAGTGTTACTAAGCGCGAATACAATATTCAAAGCGTTAAGGGCATCAGCAATAAAATCATGAAGCCCGATCCCGTGGCGCAGGAGCGAGCGGCTAAAGATACGGCGCAGGTGAAAGCGGCCCGTGGCACTTTTAGCGAGCAAACGGCATTTCTACAGTCGTTTATTTGGCCATTAACCGGCAGGATCTCGGGCGTCTATGGCAGTCAGCGGATTTATAACGATGTGCCTGGCAACCCCCATTTTGGGGTGGATGTCGCTGCGAAAACCGGTACAGTGGTCGTCGCGCCTGCCGATGGCGTGATCAGCCTGTCGGTTCCCGATATGTTTTACTCGGGCGGCACTATGATCATCGACCATGGTTATGGTGTGAGTTCAAGCTTTTTGCACTTAAGCAAACTCTATGTCAATGCGGGCGAAACCGTTAAGCAGGGCCAAGCCGTGGCAGAAGTCGGTGCGACAGGGCGAGCGAATGGCCCACATTTAGATTGGCGTGTGAATTGGTTTCAAATGCGCCTCGATCCGACAACCATAGTGCCATCTATGGCGACTGTGCTGGCGGCGGAAAAAGCACAAAAAGTCGCGAAGTAACTCCCGCGTCTATCTCTTATTTCCACACAGGGCGCCCGATCACTGACGCCCTGTTTTTATGCTTGAGCGCTTATTGCAACAACGGGTGATCTGTCGGCAGATGGCGGATGATCCACAGTACCAGCTTGTGCTTCATATTCGGGCCATCCTCCTTATCTTTGGCTAAGGGTTGGATCAAATTATCGGTCACTAACAGCCGATAAATACATTCCACTTTATCCTTGGGCGACACACCTTTGTCAAAGTCATCAAAACCGCGTTTTTTGGCGTAGCCGATACCAATCTCCAAGGCGAGTTTGAGTAGCTGTGCTTCATGCTTGTGGGGTTTCATGCGCTGCGTCCTTATGGATATCACGGGAAGCCCGCTGGCATTCCCGCGGTCGATAACACAAAACTCGATAAAACCTAGTGGTGAATCAAAGCGTTAATAGTCACAAACTAGACTATTTCCACCTTTATTGTTGCTGACTTTTTCTCAAACTGCCTGTTTTGTGCAAGCGATTGTCAGTAATTGGTATGGGGCTCACACTCCCTGCGAGAAGGAACGCACATAGATTGCTGTTTCCGTTAGTCCTGTTCGCTGGCGATAACTGCTTTAATGCTGTGCGGATGGATTTTGATACAGACATCGGCTTGTTTAAAGGCAATGGTAGGGTTGGCTAAGCGTTCTTTATCACCCTTGGGCGAGCTGAATTTCACTTTTATCGGCGCTTCGGTTAAGGATGCCGCTTGCCCTTGGAGTAAGGGCACAAGTGATGGGCTCAACTGAGCCAGCTCTTGGCTTAGACCGTCGCAGTCCTGTGCCGTTGATGGCAGTACCAGTTCGATATGCTCCCAGCCTTCTTGGGGATAGAGGGTATCGCCGGGATAGGGCAGCTCGACGCAGTCAATGCTAAAGCTGCCTAATTTTAGGGGCTTATCCAGTTCGATGATAAGGATCGTACGGCCATTAATTTGATTATCCGAGATGATCCGCCCGCGTGCACTAAAGGCTTGCTTGAGTGCATCGGCAGCTGCGATGCTGTTCACTCTCAAGGCGACATGATCACAATGCAGCGCCTTGTCCGCTAAGCCTAATTTGCCAAGAAACGTGAGGATCTTCGCCTCAAACTCCGGCCATGTCTGTTCTAAGGTGGTGTAGCCGAATACCGCAGCCTCTGTCGTGATTGTTGACATAAAACATCCTTAAAGCGGGGAATACAAATAAAAACGCCCATTTGACTGGGCGTTGAGTCGAATAGGCAAATCAAGCTTAGCGCTTAGGGCCAAATCTCGATGGGCGTGCCTTCATCAACGGCTTTCCACACTTCATCCATCTCGGCGTTGGTAATGGCGATACAACCGTCGGTCCAGTTGTATTGCTGCGCCTGCTCGGGCGAGAGAGGTGAACGAGGGTTCTGGCCGTGGATCATGATCATGCCGCCCGGGCGGATCCCCAGCGCCTTGGCTCTTAACTTATCTTCTTCATTGGGATAAGAAATGTGGATCGACTTGTAATAGGCGCTATCGGATTTTTTATAGTCCAGAATATAACGGCCCTGCGGCGTACGTTGGTCGCCTTCAGTTAACTTGTGGCCCGTCGGCAAGTCACCCATGGCAATACGATATTGCTTGAGGATTTTGCCGTCCCTTAACAGCGCCATATTGGACTCAGACTTAGTGATCACCACTAAATCGACTTTACCTATACCCGATGAGGCGAGCACTTGGGGTGAAATCAGTGCGGCGAGAGTCATGGCCACAGTAATTGTTTTAGTGAGTAGGGGTACGCGCATGTCTTCCTCTAAAAATGACGCAGATATAGGTTTTTCGCGCATCATACCGCAATTTTATGTCTATGTGAGTAGATAATTTTGAGCTAGTGGCAATTGCATGGCAGACTTTGGGGATTTGGAAAAGATAACGCTTTTTATCGCAAGGAAGTTTTCCCCTATGTCAGATCTGTCGCCTGAAAAACCAGACACCGAAAGTCCATTAAAACGCCAGCTACGCACCATTATTTTTGGCACTGATACGCCAGCAGGGCGCTACTTTGATATTGGCTTAATGGTCTGTATTGTGCTCAGTGTTGCGCTGGTGTTCCTCGATACGGTCGAAGCGGTTCACCAAGATTATGGGCACATCATTCGCGTGTTAGAGTGGGTGTTTACACTGATTTTTACCATTGAATATGGTTTAAGGTTGTACTGCGCGACTCATCCTGTGCTGTATGCCCGCAGCTTTTACGGTTTAGTGGATTTATTGTCGGTACTACCTAGTTATCTGGCGCTGTTTATTCCTGGGGCGAATTTCACCTTAGTGATCAGGGTGCTGCGCCTCTTTAGGATCTTTAGGGTACTGAAACTACTTCGCTATTTAAGCGAAGGTAATCTGCTGCTCAAGGCCATGTTGCAGTCGAGCCGCAAGGTGTTTTTGTTTTTCTTCTCGGTGAGTTTAATCATCATGGTGTTAAGCGCCGTGATGTATGTGGTCGAAGGCCCTGAGAATGGCTTTAGCTCTATTCCCAAATCCGTCTATTGGACAATTGTGACAATCACCACTGTGGGTTACGGCGATATCACGCCGAAAACCCAATTAGGTCAAGCGATTGCGGCTTTTACTATGTTGCTGGGTTATTCGATTATTGCGATCCCAACGGGGATTTTAACCGCGGAAATTTCCCAAGAAGTGGGCCGGCACAGGGATCTGCGCTCCTGCAATCAATGTCATAAGATGGGGCATGATCTCGATGCCACCTATTGTAATCGTTGCGGTTGTGAACTGGATAAGCTCGAAGCGCCCCACGGGAAAGGGGATAAGTAATTGGAGATCCCTTCATTCCTTAGTGCGTGAACGGCACTAAGGAATGAAGGATTAGAAGGGATGAGAAAGGACGAACAGATTAGCTAGCGACGGCGTTCAGTGTGTCGTCTTTTACCTCGAGATTTTTATCCTGATTCAGTCCAAGGCTAGAGACTAAACGCAGCTGCATTCCTAAAGCCGCCATCTGTTTTTGTTCACGCTGCAAATCTTTCATAAACAAACTGATTTTACGTTTATGGCTGGGTAGCACTAGCATGAGCCCATCAGGAACCACTTGGATTTTCTCAAGCACTAGGGCTTTGGCAATTCGGCCTAAATGTACTAACACCGCCAAGCGCAGCAGACAGGCGAGACGAATGAGGGTGAGCTTGTGGCCTGGCTCTAATTCGGCCAGTAGTAATTCATTGGGTTTCTTACGGTGGTTGGCAATCAGTCTGGCTAAATCCTGTTGCAGCGCCTCGCTAAAACCGGGTAAGTCGCTGTTGCTAATGATATAAGCGCCGTGTTTATGCAATGCCTTTGAGTTAATGTGCAGCCCTATCTCATGCAAGGTTGCGGCGTAGGAGAGCAAACGCGCATGGGGTCTTAATCCCCATTCATCGGCGACCTGCTCAAACAGCGCCATGGCGGTGTCCCGCACTTTGGCCGCATGGGGCATATCCACATGGTAAAGCTGGGCGATGCTTTCAACAGTACGGTGGCGAATATCTTGATATTGGCCGATTTTCGCTAATTCGTAGAGTACGCCTTCGCGCAGGGCGCCCGGACTAAACTCCAATTGCTCGATGGGTAAGCGTCTAAAAAAGCTGATTAAAATGGCAAGGCCAGCGGGCACGAGCGGCGTGCGTTTATCATCGACATTAGCAAAGTGCACTTGGCTGATGTGTCCGCACTTAATCAGTTTCAGCTTTAATTGTTTGAGGCGTGCGAGGGTGACGATTTCATCGCCATGATCTTCCTGAATCGCTTCGCAAATGGCTTTGACTGTGCCTGAGCTGCCAAGCACTAAGTCCCAATCGCCGCTGAAATATTCCTTTGAGAGCGAGGCAAATTGTTTATCGGCGGCGCTTTGGGCTCCGCGAAATGAGGCTGGCGTGATTTGCCCATCGATAAAAAAGCGCTCGTTAAAACTCACGCAGCCACAGCGCAGGCTCGATAAATGGGTGGGGGTATTTTTTTGCCCGAGAACCACTTCGGTCGAGCCGCCACCAATGTCGATCACTATATTGCGTTTACCAAGCACTTGGCTTTGGGCAATGCCGTTATAGATAAGGCGCGCTTCTTCGTGGCCAGAAATCACCTCCACCGGATAGGGCATAATACTGAGCGCCGCTTCAATAAACTGCTCACGGTTTTTAGCTACCCTCAGGGTGTGAGTGGCGACTAAACGCACTTGGGCTTGGTCGAGGTTGGAAAAACGCTGATTAAAGTCCCGCAGGCAATTGAGGCCGCGCTCGATAGCATCCACGCTGAGGATGTTCTGCGCATTGAGGCCCGTCGCTAACTGAACTTGTTGTTTTTCTTTGTGCAATATTTGCAAGCTGCCGTCTTGCTCACGGGCGATAACCAGATGAAAACTGTTTGAGCCCATGTCGATAGCGACAAAGTGTCGCGGTTGTGAATGTGTGGCAACCAATCGGATTATCCTTAGGCAATCGAGACGATGATAAAGCCAGCATTAGCTGGCTTTGGCCTGTAATTCGGGATTGTGGGCAAGTTCCGCCGCGTGCTCCGCTTCAAGCTTTGCGGCTTCGCGCTGGGCGCTAAATTCTTGCTGCAACCGCTTCTCATAATTAATCAGATATTGATAAATGGCAATTTGAGAACGCACTTTACGTTTATTACCGCGGTTACGATAAGGATTGCTCTGTTCCTTATTGATGATGCGCGCCTTAGTGTTGTCATTGAACTGTAACGATAAAATATCCATCACCATTTGTTTTAGACGCGGATCATAAATAGGCACACTCACTTCAACGCGGTTATCTATGTTGCGGCTCATCCAATCGGCGGAGCTGATAAATAATTTATTCTCACCACCGGCGTGAAACAGCATCACCCGGGAATGCTCTAAAAATCGGTCGACAATACTGTAGATCTCGATGTTATCGCTGATCCCCGGAATTTGTGGAATAAGCGAACACATTCCGCGGATCAACAGTTTGATTTTGACCCCCGCAGCCGAGGCCTCGTAAAGTTTTTGGACTAAGGATTCATCCAGCAGGTTATTCAATTTTAAGGTAATCGCCGCCTTAATATGGCTTTGGGCATTAACGATTTCGTTATCGATCAAATGGGTTAGTTTTTGTCTCGCATCATAGGGCGACACAATCAAATGCTGGAAGTTATCGCGGCGGTAAGGATGCTCAATCAAGTCGAACACTTGCTCCACTTCGCGGGCGATTTCCTGATTGGCGGTAAATAGCGATAAGTCGGTGTAGACCCGCGCCGTGCCTTCGTTAAAGTTGCCTGAGCCTACGTGGCAATAGAGTTTCATCTCGCCTTGCTCTTCGCGGCCAATCAAACACAACTTAGAGTGTACTTTTAAGCTGGTGATCCCATGGTGGACCTTCACCCCCGCCTCGGCGAGCACCCGTGTCCACTCAATATTAGATTGCTCGTCAAAGCGTGCCCGCAACTCAATCACGGCGGTAACTTGTTTGCCATTTTTCACCGCATCGATAAGCGATTGCATCACATGGGATTTTTTCGCAACACGGTAAAGGTTGATCCGAATAAAACGCACCGCAGGATCGTAGGCGGCCTGACGCACCATTTCGGTAAAGTGGGAGAACTTATGGTACGGGTAGTTGACCATAATATCGCCCATCTTGATCGCATCGAAACTGTTGGCGCTGCGGCCAAAGCCCGAGCTATTGAGCGCGGGCAATTTTTCGTTTTCGAGGTAATCACGGCTAGGGTTAGGGAAGCCGATAAAGTCCTTAAAGCTGTGGTAACGCCCGCCGGGGATCAAACACTCAGTCGAGCTAATGTTTAAATTTTCTTTTAGCATTTCGAGCATGTGCTCGGGCATTTCTTTGTCGTACACCAAACGCACGGGTTCGGCGGTCAGGCGTTTTTTCAAACCCTTGGTCATTTTCTCGAGCTGGGTTTGTTCAAGTTCGTCGGTAATATCGAACTCGGCGTCGCGGGTCAGCTTCATCGAATAGACTTCAATGGCCTCGTACTCGAAGAAGGGACCAAATAGGTCGTCCACACAGTGGCGAATAATGTTATCCAGCAGGATCAAGTATTTTTTCGCCTTCGATTTTTCGGCGGGTAACTCGATGAAACGCGGCACATTTTTAGTGGGCACTTCCACGAGGGCATATTGTCTGCGGGATTTAGTGAATAAACACACGCACAGATAGGTGGCGTCGTCGTTGATATGCTTTACTAGGTCGCGATTGTTGTTGACGATAAGCGGCGCGATATGGCGTTTAAAGTGATCGCGAAAATGTTTTTTAAGCCAGTTACTGTGGAACTCGCTTAATTGTTTCTCGTTGATTAATAAAATATTGCGGCGGACTAACTCACGCATCAGCTCGACGTAAATGCTGTCGAAACGTTCCTGCAATGCCATGACTTTGGTCTGAATTTTGGCCATTAGATGGCGGCTATTGCTGCGACCTTCCTGCAGCGCAGAGAGCAGAATTGACCGTCTGACCGCGGCCACCCGCACCCTGAAGAACTCATCCATATTATTGGAGAATATGCCTAAAAAGCGCACCCGCTCCACGATAGGCACATTGGGATCACAGGCCTCCTGCAGCACCCGCTCGTTGAATGACAACCAAGAGATTTCTTTATCGATCGACAGTTTATCGGTATTCGGGGACACTGCACAGCTCCTTTAAGCAAGCGTCATGGCGCAATATACAATAGCATTCATCCATCGGAGTGCAATCAGATTTGCTACTGAAAAATGAAGGGATTTACAGACCATTTCCCCTTCAGGCGAAAGTGATATGCGCTCAAAGATACGAGCTGAATATGTCAGATTGATGACAAGTGTGACAGAAATGTGACTTTAAAATGAACTTGCATTTAGCCGCAAATTTACAAGGTAAAGCAGGGGAACTGTGCGGGGCTTCCTTTGGGATTGGGGCAAACTGTGTTACCTTGCTCGGCTTTTTGATTGTGGTTTGACTGTAGGGGTAAGCGGATGTTTGTCGGATTTGATTATGGCAGTGCCAACTGTGCCGTTGGGATCATGCAGGGAGATGAAGTTTCACTGTTACCCTTATCGAGCGATTCAACCTATTTACCTTCCACTGTGTATGCAATGGATAGAGAGCTTATTGCCGAGGCCGTTTACCGTGGCTTGCCGCAGGCGTTGAAAGCGGATTATGCCAAGAAGCGCGCCGCGCAATTGAGCCGCGCCCGTATGGTGCGCCATGAATTAGATCTCGATGCCGAAACCCAAGCGGTGTTTGTGGGTGAGCAGGCCGTGGCCGCATATCTTGAAATGCCGGAAGAAGGTTTTTATGTCCGTTCGCCAAAATCCTTTTTAGGGGCAACGGGCCTGAGACCCGAGCAAGTCGCCCTGTTTGAAGACATAGTCACCTTAATGATGCAGCACATTAAAGTGCGCGCCGAAGCCGTACTCGCCGAAAAGGGTGTTGCATCAGAGGGAGAGACAAGCATTACCCATGCGGTGATTGGTCGCCCTGTGAACTTTCAAGGCATTGGTGGTGAAGAGAGCAACCGCCAAGCCGAGGCCATTTTAACCTTAGCCGCGAAACGGGCGGGGTTTGTTGATGTAGCATTTCTGTTCGAACCACTGGCAGCTGGGATGGATTATGAGGCGAGTCTCAGTGCCGACCAAACCGTGCTGGTGGTCGATGTGGGTGGCGGTACGACCGACTGCTCCGTGGTCAAAATGGGGCCAAAGCATCAGGGGAGTTTCGATCGCAGTGCCGATTGCCTCGGCCACAGCGGCCAGCGGATTGGCGGGAATGATTTGGATATTGCGCTGGCGATGAATGCCTTTATGCCGCACTTTGGTTTAGGTTCGCTAATGAGCAACGGTAAGCCAATGCCGAGCAATCCCTTTTGGAATGCGGTCGCCGTCAACGATATTAGCGCGCAGCGTGAGTTTGCCACCCTAAGCACTCGCAAGCTGATTGATGAACTCATTAAAGAGGCCGAGCAGCCGCAGCTGCTAAAAAGATTGCTCAAAGTGCAGCAACAACAGTTAAGCTACCAAATTGTACGACTAGCCGAGCGCGCCAAAATTGCCCTGTCGGAGGCGCAAACGACTGCGAGTGCGCTGGACTTTATTGAAGCATCACTTCAGGCAGAAGTGAGCCGCACGGGGTTTGAAACGGCGATTGAGCCTTCGCTCACCAAGGTTGAGGCGTTGATGCACCAAGCGCTGACTCAGGCGGCAAAGAGTCTTGCGGGCAATGGTTTAGCGCCAGAGGAGTTGTCCGTGGATGCCGATAGTCTAGAGTGCAAACCCGATGTGATTTATGTGACGGGCGGCACCGCGCGCAGCCCCGCGATTTACGCTAAAATCACTAGCCTTTATCCCGATACCCCAGTGGTCGTCGGTGACCACTTTGGTTCGGTGACGGCGGGATTAACGCGCTGGGCACAAAAGTGTTTTGCTCAATAGGGAAGGATGATGAATAAGGATAAACAGATGAAAAGAGTCAATAAAGCTTTAATGTCTTTGCTGGCCGTGACGCTGGCGGGGACGCTACTCACAGGCTGTGGCGATGACGTAGGTAAAGTGAGCCTTGGGTTATTTACCACTAAAGATGTGATTATCGATGCCAAGCAGGATCCTAAAATCCCTGGGGTCACTTGCCATATTAGCCGTATTGAAGCGAACCTCGATTTTGCCGATCCTTCGGATATGGGCATTAGTTGTCGTCAAACGGGGCCGATTTCCGCCGCCGATATTGCTAACATCGATAAGAGCAAACACGGTGAAGTGGTCTTTACCGAATCCTTAAGTATCTTATTTAAGAGCTTAAAAGTGCGCCGAATTTACGATGCGCCCAATCAAACCCTGCTGTATTTATCCTATTCGACCAAAGAGACCAATGGCAGCCACAAACATGCCTTATCGACCGTGCCTTTGTACGGTTCTCAGGCGTGGATTGACCCCGCAATAAGTGCGGCGCAGCCCAAATAGCAAAGGTGAATTGAAGCCGAAGTAATACGATAGTGGGACACAACTAAGGCGGGGCAAAATGAAGGCGAGTAAGCTCCCGCCTTCGTTGTTTTCACATAATTTGTTTAAGCTTTATTTAGCCTTGGCGGCGAGTACGGCATTAAAGCGATCGAAGCCTGCGCTGAGATCGGCAATTAAATCATCGGGATCTTCTAGGCCAATATGCACACGGATCAATGGCTTGCTTGCATCCCACTGAGTGGCACTGCGGATTTTTTCAATCCCGAAAATCCCTAGGATCAGACTCTCATAACCGCCCCAAGAAAACCCCATTTTAAAATGCTGCATATTTTCAACGAGCGCGGTCACCGCCTCCTGATCCCCTTGCTTTAACACAAAGGAGAACAGACCGTTGGCTGCGCTAAAGTCGCGTTTAAAGAACTCATGTCCCGGGCAGGTATCGAAGGCGGGGTGACGTAAATGGTCAACCTCGGGGCGAGTTTTCAACCAGTTAGCCACTTTAAGAGCATTTTTCTCATGTTGCGCCATGCGCACGCCAAGGGTGCGTAATCCGCGCGTAGCGAGATACACATCGTCGGGGGAAGTCGTTTGCCCCAATAAATAACTGCGCTCACGCAGCTGCGGCCAGTGCTTTTCGTTAGCGGTCGCGGTGCCAATCATCACATCAGAGTGACCGACGATATATTTGGTCGCGGCTTGAATCGACACATCGACACCCATCTCAAAGGGCTTGCTATTGATTGGTGAGGCCCAAGTGTTGTCGAGAATGGTCACCATTCCATGTTCATGGGCGATACGGCATAGGGTCGGGACGTCCTGCACTTCCATGGTGATGGAGCCGGGAGACTCTAAAAACAGCACCTTAGTGTTGGGGCGGATAAGCGCGCGAATACCTTCACCAATCAGGGGATCGTAATAGGTAGTCTCAATATTAAAGCCCGCCAGAATATGGTTGCAAAGATCGCGGGTCGGCTCATAAACACTGTCGACCATCAGCAGGTGATCGCCCGCCTGTAAAAAGGATAATAAAGCCGCGCTAATTGCCGCCGCACCCGAGGGATACAGCGCCGTACCTGCGCCACCTTCGAGCTCACTGATCGCCGCTTGAAACGCAAAGTGGGTTGGGGTGCCGCGGCGGCCATAAAACATTTCGCCATTGGTTTTGTTTTTGGCGGCGTGACGCATATCTTCCATGGTGTCGAAGACGATAGTGGATGCGCGAAATACGGGCGGGTTAATCACACCCTTGGTCCATTTTTTATCTCGACCGACGCTGACGATTTGGGTGGCTAGCTGATGTTTATCTGTCATAGGGCTTACCTTGGCGAGTCAGTTTTTATGTTGTTATCCATTGTGATGGCCGTCATCTTAGCATCTGCCCGTGAAAATGGCAGGAGGCAAACAGATGAGTTTGCCTCAAGTTGCAGAGCGTGGATTAGCTCAGCGGTAGGGTGACCAGAATATCGACCCCATCGTTTTCGCTGCGGTTGCGGGCCAAAATTTTACCCTGGTGGAACTCGGTCACGAGCCGCGCAATATACAAACCTAACCCTAGGTGAGGCTTGTCTTGGGCTTGATTGATCCGCACCGAAACCATGGAGTCGAAGATCTGCTCCGACATATCCACTGGCAACTGTGGTCCTAAGTTACTGATAAGCAAAGTAGCTTGTTTGCCAACTTGGGTGAGGGTGACTTCGATCGCACTGCCTTGATGGCAAAATTCGATGGCGTTGGCGATAAGTTTGTCCATCAATTGGGCGATGTATTCTGGCACGCCCTGCATCATCAAAGGTTGCTCGGGCACTTTGACGCTAAATTGCTGCTCAGGGTAGGTCATTTGATAGCCTTGCATACAGCCGCTCACCACTTGGGACAGTGGGAACTTAGCCACATCGGCCTGAGTGAGGCTCTGCTCGAGGCGCGTCGCCTCACTCATGTTGTTTAAAATCATGCTTAATCGGCTCACCCCTTCTTGGGCGCGGTCGACATACTTTTGCGTGTCTTTATCTAAGGTTTGCAGATTTAAGTGCTCTAACGAGGAGCGCACTACTGCCACCGGCGTGCGTAGTTCATGGGACAGGCGCGACGACATATTCTCGAGATAATGGGTGTATTGACCTAAACGACCGACAATGCTGGCAAAACTGCGGGATAAATCGCCAATCTCGTCCCGTGCTTTGGAGGGTTTTAAATGATTACGCACACGACCTTGGCTGTCGATGGCATTTTCCGCTTCATCGCGCAGTTTGCGGATACGATTCGAAATACTCGAGGCGAAGAAAAACAGCGCTAAGGTGCCCATGCTCATAATGGTCAGGATCACGTTAAACAGTTTTTCCAGCGCACGGTTACGCAGGGTGCGAATACCGTGGGTGGTTTCTTCGGCCACCACGGCGCCCATCACATTATTATCAATCCAAATAGGGCTGGCGGCCGCCAGCACCACAGCCTTATTGTCTGGCGTCAGTCGCCAGGTCGAGCTTTGTTGTCCTGCGAGCGCCTTTTGAATATGGCTGCCGTCGAGTTCGGTCGAGTCTTGCAGGGAGTCGATAAAATCCTTAGGTGGTTTGGTGAGGATTTTATAGTAGAGCGGGTGCAGGTAGTCGCGCTGAAAACGTTGCCACATAGAGTTGCTGTTTTCATCATCGAGGGTGCGCGTCCACACACTGTTGCTGTCACGGATATCGCCAGACTTCGCCAGCACACGGCCGTGTTTATCGACCACCCAAATGCGTGAGCTGTAGTGGCTCATCCCTTTGATAATATTCTCAATTTCTGGTGATGGTACTAGGACTGTACCGAGTTTGTCGACGGTATCTAAGGCGGAGGTGCCGACAACGGCGGTGATATCGCGGTACTTGCTGTCGTTGACATCGGAAATCGCAAATCCTAATTTGCTACCCACCATATCTAAGGGGATACGCAGTTCGATATTGTAGCCCACATCCGTGGTGGCCCATTGTCCTTGAATACGGACTTCGGGCGTCACGGGCACGGTTTGCTTAGGGTTGGCGGGCAGCTCGAAGGCACTGATCCAACCGGGCTGGGTCGTGGCCACGATATAGCGTTTAAATTTATTGTCGGGGGCAAGGGTCGCAATCGACAGGTGATCGTTTCTATCGACGCTTAAGGCATTTTTGCCACGAAACACCACATTGGGATCGACCACCTGAAAAAAGGCATACAGATAACCATCGTACTGACCCACCATATGGGTAAAACTCAAGGTGAGCGGCGTGCTGGGATCGGCACGCATGATAAGATTCGCCTCGCCGTACTGGATAAATCTGTGCTGATATTCCTGCCATTCATTGAGTTTACCATCGAGCAGGATCGCGCCCGCGAGGGGGTAAGCATAGAGATCGCGACTCTTTTCAACCTGCTTTAAGAAGCTGGCCTGACCGTCGAACAGTTTCGGCCGCTCGTGCAAGGCGGTCGCTAAGGCTTGGGTAGTGCCCTCTAAGGTGCGTTCCTGACCGTGGCGCAGGTATTTTTCCATCTCCCACACATATTGGTACCCCAGCCAAGGTAGGCAGAGTAAAAACAGGCTGAGGCCAATAACTTTAGTGCGAAGACCGAAGGGAAAACGTGTCATAGAATGCTGGCTAATCTGCTACATGGTTTAGGCTAGGCTGTCCCAGCGATAGCCCATGCCATAAACGGTATCGATACAATCAAATTCGGGCGCGGCAGCCATAAACTTCTTACGGATGCGCTTCACATGGGAAGTAATAGTGCTGTCATCAACAAAAATCTTCGCCTCTTGCATCAGCTCATGGCGGCTACGGACGTGCCCCGGGTGCTTGGCAAGGGCGTGCACCATCCAAAATTCGGTAACTGTGAGTTCAATCGGGATCTGATTCCAAGAAACCAGCATCCGATTGGCGTCGATGGTGAGCGGCCCGCGCTCCAGTAAATTTTCCTGCGGCGTTTGACTGGTGGCTAACTCAGAGCGGCGAAACAGCGCGGCTAAGCGAGCGGTCAAATGGGGGAAACTCACTTCTTTGCTCAGGTAATCATCGGCGCCTAAACGCAGGCCGCACACAGTATCAAAATCGCTATCCCGCGCGGTTAAGAAGATGATCGGCAGAGTGTTCGACATGGCGCGTAGGGACTGACACAGCATAAAACCGCCGTCAATCTCATTACCAAGGCCGATATCGATAATAGCTAAATCCGGCAGACGGGTATTAAACGCCAGCATGGCCGATGGCCTGTCGGCATAGGTTTGCACACTGTAACCGTGTTGCTGCAACACATCCTTGTAATTTTCGCGAATGGCCGCTTCATCTTCCACAATGGCGATACGTTTCATTAGCCATCTTCCTATTGACTGCTGGGACTAAGTGTCTGGGGATAAGTTTTCGTGACTATACAGGAATTTATTTCTGAGAAAAGCTCCCAAATGCAATTGCCATTTTGTTGCCACAATTGATAGTCGCATTGCCATTTTCCATCCCTGCTTATGCCATGGCGCTTGTGTTTAATAAGCTCATTCCGTTTTACCCGCCGCGCTAATGACTTAGGTGGGTAAGCGCAGCACAAATCAAAAGGAATGAGATGATGAAAAAGACGCTGATTAATATCTTGGTACTGAGTGTATTCGCCGCGCCCATTGCTAGCGTATCGGCAAGGGTATCCCTGCAAAATCAACCCGTGCACTCAGAGCCACAGACTGAGATGCTTGAGCAAGATGAGGATGATGGCGAAGCGCTGATAGGTCTTGGCGGCGGAGCGTTACTTGGCGCCCTAGTGGGCGGCCCCGTTGGCGCCATTATCGGCGGATTTACCGGCACCTTAATCGGCCAATCGGTCTCCGACACCGACACGGTTAAAACCCAGCAACAGCATATTGCCCTGCAGCGCCAACAACTGGCGAGCTTATCGGCCAAACAACAGGCCAGCGAGCAACGCGCCGCCGAATACGCCTTAACCCAAAAGCAACTCGATGAACTGCTCGCCGAGCAACAACAACTGTTAAGTGAGTTGGCACTGGGCATGAATGTGCAGTTCCGTACGGGTTCGTCGGAGCTTGAAAGCCATTTTTTGCCCCAATTAGACAATGTCGCCAAGGTGATGAAGCGCTCGAGCGAGTCCAATCTCGAGCTGAAAGGTTATGCCGACCGTCGCGGTGATCTGGCCTACAACCATGCGCTCTCGGAGCAACGTTTGTTAGAAGTGCGGGGATACTTAATTAAGCAAGGCGTAGCCCCCGAGCGGATCACCACCCAAGCCTTCGGCGCCAGAATGCCACTCAATGATCAGCAAGATAGTGAATCCGATGTGTTCGATCGCCGAGTCACTTTGACCATGCAGCCTAACCAAGGACTGATGGCGAGCCGCGTGACCGAATAGTTCAACAATATCAATCGTATTCAACCAAGATCAGGAGCCTTTGTGATGATCACAGGGAAAAGGGTAAAAGAAGTTTGTCAAACACTGGCGATGCTAGTGATCGGCGCCTCCATTTGTTGGGGGCTACCATTTGCGGTGTTAGCCTCACCGAACAGTGTGGGCACCTTATCGGCGCCGCAAAATATTGCCGCGACCTTCGATGAACACACGGCGAGCACATTGCCACCCTTCAGTTTCGACGATATCACCCAAGGGATGTTGGTGTATCAAACCGCCAGTGGCCGTTTAATGCCGTCCTTACCCGTGGACACGCAAGTGTCGATGCAGGTCTCTGGGTTAACCAATAGGGTGAGCGTAAAGCAGGTTTTCAGTAACCAAACGGGATTTGTCCTCAATGGCCGCTATCTGTTCCCTTTACCCAATGAGGCGGCGGTGGACTCACTGCGTTTACATATCGGTGAGCGGATCATCGAAGGTCAAATTCACCCGAAACAGCAAGCAAAACAGATTTTTGAGCAAGCTAAAGCCGAAGGAAAACGCGCCAGTCTAGTCAGCCAAGAACGGCCCAATATGTTCACGACCGAAGTCGCCAACCTCGCTCCCGACGAAAAGTTGGTGGTTGAAATCAGTTATCAAGAAACCATTCATTATGAAGATGGTCTCTTTAGCCTACGTTTTCCGCTAGTGGTGGCACCGCGCTATATTCCAGGCCTAACACTCGGTGGGAACAATGGTGAGCGCGTGACCAGCAGCCAAGTCTTCGATGCCGACCGAATTATTGCCCCAATCCGCGATGCCAATAGTGAGGCGGATCCCGTGCTTAAGGCCGATATTAAGGTCAAGCTCGGTGAAGGCGTGGACAAATCCGCCGTAGTGAGTCCGTATCATCCCATTACGATTGATGAAAAACAGGGCCAACTGACGGCGGCCTTGGCTAATCGTGTGCCCGCTAATCGTGACTTTGTGCTGCAATGGCGTCTTAAGCAAGGCACGAGTCCCGTGGCTTGGGTATTCAACCAAGCGGGCAAAACCCATGTGTTACAGGACGACAATGCAAGTGCGGATACAGGTTCAGCTGGCAATAGTAGCAATACCGATAGCTACAGCTTAGTGATGGTTCTGCCGCCCAAAGTCGATGCCAGTGAACAACTGAACTTACCCCGTGAGCTTATTTTAGTGATTGATACTTCGGGGTCGATGGCGGGGGATTCCATCATTCAGGCGAAAAATGCCCTGCGTTATGCGCTGCGCGGTTTAAGGCCACAGGATAGTTTTAACATTATCGAATTTAACTCCGATGTATCCCTGCTATCGTCAACACCTCTGCCCGCGACCGCGAGTAATTTGGACAAGGCACGTCAGTTTGTGAATCGTTTGCAGGCCGATGGCGGCACCGAAATGGCGCAGGCTTTAAATGCTGCGCTGCCAAGGCAGGCGTTTAACACTGCTTCGGGTGAGGATAAGTCGCTAAGACAAGTGATCTTTATGACCGATGGCTCCGTCGGCAATGAGGCAGCGCTATTTGAGTTAATTCGCAATCAAATCGGCGACAACCGTCTTTTCACCGTCGGCATTGGCTCGGCGCCGAACTCACATTTTATGCAGCGTGCGGCTGAACTTGGGCGCGGCACTTTTACTTACATTGGTGATGTGGATGAGGTGGAACAAAAGATCAGTCAATTGCTAGGCAAAATCCAGTATCCAGTGCTCACCGATTTGCAGGTGCGTTTTGACGATGGCTCTGTGCCTGACTACTGGCCCGCGCCTATCCCCGATCTTTACCGCGGTGAACCGGTGTTGATTAGCCTAAAGCGCCACCCACGAGAGCCTCAGGAACTGGTGATCTCCGGTCGTCAGGGCCATAAAAACTGGCAGCAGTCGTTATCTTTACAAGCCAATGGCGCAAGCCATTCTGCAACTGATGTAGCGCAGCCAGCAGCCGGGCTCGATTTACTCTGGGCGCGCAAACAGATTGCGGCGTTAGAGCTGAGTAAAAACGGCGCTAACGATGACAAGGTCAAAGAGCAGGTCACGGCGCTGTCGCTGAACTATCACTTAGTCAGCCCCTATACCAGCTTGGTCGCGGTGGATTTAACCCCCATCACCAGCAATGCCATGAGCCGCGATGCGGTGGTGCGTCAGCATTTACCCTTGGGGTGGCAGCCTATGGGCGTTCTGCCACAAACATCGACCTCGAGCCGTTTCGACATGCTCTTAGGTGGCGCAGTGTTACTGCTTGCCTTGATGCTTGCGCTGTCGATTCGTCGCCAGCAGCGGCAGCAACGCGCGCTGTCATTAGCGCTGAACACTTGAGTCATGTCCATGAGCATGCGCATGACTCAACAGATACAAATAGGGTTGCTGGTGGGATTGGTATTACTCGGCATCACATTGTTTGGAAAAGGATTCTATATGCAAGCGAAAGCACACTTTGCCCAATATTTGATTGAACAAGCCTGGGCTAAAACCTTAATCGATGGTCAGTCCCATAAACCTTGGTCTTGGGCCGATACCTATCCCGTGGCTAAGCTCTCCATCGAGCAGGCTAAAAGACCGAATCACTTCGATGGTCCGGCATCCAACGACAGCTTATATGTGTTGGCGGGCGCATCAGGCCGTAATTTGGCCTTCGGGCCAGCCTTAGTGCTGTCGAGTGCGCCCGCTGGCGCGCAAGGCAACACTGTGATTGCAGGGCACAGGGATACGCATTTTGCGATGTTAAATGGCATCAGTGTTGGACGCCGCTTGGCGCTGCAAACCGCGGCGGGCAAGGAGATTGTTTACCAAGTGGTGGCGACCGAAGTGGTGCACGAATCGCAAACTGAGTGGATGGCGCCAAGTGAGGATAATCGTTTAACACTGATCACTTGCTATCCCTTCGATGCGCTGCAAGGCGGGGCTGAACTGCGTTTTGTAGTGCAGGCTATCCCGGTCGAGCCCGAGCCTACTGCGGTGCAATCCGCTGACACGATAGTTACTCAGGCGAGGGTTCAAAAGGTGGCCTAGCGAGCACGAATTTATTAAGGCGTGATAAACAAAAAGGCAGAACCTGAGTTCTGCCTTTTTATTCGAGCTAGTTGCTCATCGGCATCACCCGATTTCGACCTAAGCGTTTGGCTTCGTAAAGTAACATATCCGCTCTTTCAATCAGTTGGATCGCCACTTGTTTTTCCTGCCACTGGGCGACGCCAAAGGAGGCGGTGATATTTTCAATGCGTTGGTCTCTACGCCTATCCTTAAGACTGAGTTTTTCAAGCCCACGGCGCATGGCCTCGGCCAGTTGCCTTGTTATACGTAGTTGGCTTTTGGGCACCAAAATAGCAAACTCTTCACCGCCAAAACGGTACAGTTTACTGCCATCTCGGCAGGCTTCTTGTAGGCGCTTGGCAACGGCTTTTAATACTTGATCGCCCAGTTGGTGGCCATAGTTGTCATTAAAGGCCTTAAAGTGATCGATATCGACCAAGATAAGACAGGTGCCCTCGGGGGCCTGTGCCAACATGCCTGCGATATCGGCATCGAATGCACGGCGATTTAAACAGCCCGTGAGTGCATCGTAAAGTACATCTTTCTCTGATTTTTCAAGCTTTTGTTTTAACGCATCAATCTCAGTTTGCGCTTTTTGTAGCTGGGAAGTGAAATACTCAGTGCTCGAGCGAATATTCTCGGACTCTTTCACCAAATTACGCACCAAATCCAGCACTTGCTCGACGCTAAGCGCGCCTTCTTCGATGCCATTGAGTTTGGCAAAGTTATTGTTAATACAGGTCTGAAACTCAGTCGCATCGAGATTGGTATCCCGAATCGATTGCGACAGCTCAGTGGCCATGGCCTCAAGGTTGAGCCGCATATCGCGAACATCCAACTCAACCGGATCGGCGACATACTGGCGGAACAACAACTCACTGCTGACCGGCGGGCAAGTGTTGTAGTGGGCGATAACCGTATCGAGCTGGGCGTTTAACGCTGGGTTTTGTTCGCCCACGTAGGTATACCACAGGGCATAATTGATTGGCGTGGTGGGAATTTGATGCTTGAGCATTAAAGGGACCGCTTTTTTAAGATTCAAGGCTGCGGTTTGTAATAAATCTCGTGACATGGATACATCCCAATAAAAATAACTCGATAAACTTGGTATACCACATTTGGGTAAACTGTTTTGCTCGTTAAATCCCGTTACAACTAATGCCCAAATGCAGGCTGAATTACCTGCCAAAAGCGTTGGGGGATATGATAGAGTTTATCGCTAAAATTAAATAATGATAATAACTTGGGAGAAAGTCTTGAAAAATTTCATCCTTGCCGGTGCCCTAGGTTCCTTACTGTCACTTCCTGCTATGGCTGCATCTTCCCTCAGTGACAGCATAGATCTCGGCCAGTATCGCACCGACGTCAAAACCTTAGCCAGTGATGCCTTCGGCGGTCGCGCGCCCTTATCTGAAGGCGAGCAACTGACGATTGATTACCTTGAGAAAGCCTTTAAAGAGATGGGGCTTAAGCCGGGGTTTGGCGACAGCTATTTGCAGGCAGTGCCACTGGCGAAAATCACCGCTGACCAAAACATGCAACTCGATATCGGTGGACTTAAGTTTGCCAATGGCAGTGAATTTACCGCCAGAACCCAGAGAATTAGCGATAACGTTAACCTTAATAATAGTGATGTGGTGTTTGTCGGTTATGGCATTAATGCGCCTGAATATGGTTGGAACGACTACCAAGGCCTCGATGTAAAAGGCAAAACTGTGATCGTGTTAGTCAATGACCCAGGTTTTGCGACTCAAGATCCCAATGTTTTTAAAGGCAATGCCATGACCTACTATGGCCGCTGGACTTACAAATACGAAGAGGCCGCGCGTCAAGGCGCCGAAGCCGTATTTATCGTCCATGAGACGGCACCAGCCGCCTATGGCTGGGGAGTGGTGCAAAACTCCAATACTGGCACTAAATTCACCTTGGTCGATGCCAATAATAATCAAGGGCAGGTGGGCGTGATGGGCTGGGTGCAACATGATGTTGCCAATAAGATTTTTGCCAAGGCGGGCATGGACTTCGATACCTTAAAGCAACAAGCCGCTAAGCCAAACTTTAAGGCCATTCCCTTAAAGCTCAAGGCGAATGTCAGTTTAAACAATACGATTGAGCGCGCCGAGTCCCACAATGTGGCGGCACTGTTGCCCGGCAAGAGTCGCCCCGATGAAGTGGTGATGATGCACGCCCATTGGGATCATCTAGGTACAGTGATTGAAGATGGCAAGCCTGAGATCATTAATGGCGCCGTGGATAACGCCAGTGGTGTGGCGGGCGTGTTGGCGCTGGCGCGTTACTTTGCCAAACAAGCGCAAACCGCGCCGCTTGAGCGTTCAATTCTGTTTAGTGCCTTTACTGCCGAAGAAACCGGCTTGATTGGTGCCCAGCACTTTGCTCAGCATCCGAGTGTACCCACTAAAAACATCGTCGCCTTTTTGAATATCGACGGCATGAATATGAACCAAAGCGTGGATTATATTCTGCGCTATGGTGAGGGCGTGTCTGAGTTAGAAACCTATTTGGACAAGGCCGCTAAGGCGCAGGGGCGGGTGGTGAAGGGCGATCCAAGACCACAAAATGGTTTGATGTTTAGATCGGACCACTTCGCGCTGGCCCAGCAAGGTGTGCCTGGCTTGTTATTTATGAGCCTTGGGGATACGGATCCTGACTATATTGCCCACAAATACCACAAAGGCGCCGACGATTATGATCCTAACTGGACACTCGAAGGGGTGAAGCAGGATTTAGATCTGATGGCGAGCATGCTAACGACCTTAGCTAATGGCAGCGATTGGCCCCATTGGTTAGAGGCCTCGGACTTTAAGACCAAGCGTGAGCAAGACGGTCGTAAAAAGTAATCATATAAAACGCAAAAAGGACGCTAAGGCGTCCTTTTTTATGCTTATCAATCCGTTAGAAAGTATAACTGACCGAAAGCATCGGGCCGATAAAACTGTAGTAAATGTTGTAGTCGGCGATTTGGGTATCTTTATTCGGTGATTTTTGGGCGATATCCACATCGACCTTGTAGTAGTTATAGGCCACGCTCATGCGCCAGTTGTCGGTGATATTGGCATCGATGCCGAGTTTAACGTCTACCAGCTCACCCTTTACATCATTGAGTTTAATGTAGAAATACTGGGCGTGAGTCGTCAGCTTCCAGCCAGGGATAAATTCATAGTTGGCATAAACGCCAAAATCCGGCAAAGGTGCGGTGACATTTTCATCGACGATTCGGGGAATCGCTTGGCTACCGCAGACATTGTTGAGCAGCTCAGAGGCATGACAGACACCGATAACGCCTTCAAAACCCGTTTTGATAAACATAGTATGCAAACCGAGGGAGAAGCCCACATCGTAATCGCTACCCTGGATGGCATCATAACCGTAACCCACGCGCAGAATATCAATATTTAAGGTGGAGTTGAGTCGGCCACCGGCCTTGATATCGTAAATGGTGTCGTTGATTTCAATTTGAAAGGGTTTGGATAAGGCTTGCGTTTCGGCGTCGCGGTGCAGCTGTTTCCAGTCGAGGTAAATATTATGCCGCTCGTTAAAGTGATAATTGACTTCAACAAAGGGTAAAAACTCATTCTCGGCCAGTTGTAGATCGGATTCATAGTCTAAGGTGAAGTTGTTCCCCGTGTTCGGGTTTGTCACCTCCATATTGGTATCAGACTGTGAATAAAATCCCCCTAGCTCAAGGCTCAATTCGCCCGCCAGCACAGGACTGCTGCCGAGTAGGGCGATCATTAGGGGTGTTAGACGAGTGGAAATCAACGTTACTCCAGTATTCTTCTTATAATATCCAGCGATAACATCAGACTTTAGTGCCATAAGCTATGGACATTTGGAGTGTAACAGCAAATTTCAAAATGTGAATGAAATGTTTTAAAAAATGCATTGTTTCGTGATTTAAAACAAAAGTAGTACGGCTATTTTGCTTGGTATGGCGAGCTTGTGGCAGGGATCACGGTAATTTGCATCTTGGTGATTTGTGAAGAAAATGTATAGTCCAGCCAAAAAGCGGCCCAGTAGAGACTGGGCCGCAGATAATAGCTTAAGGATAGAGTATCAATTGCAGAGCTAGTTAGTCGTAGATTTGGGCTCAGACGTACTAACGTCTGCCACGCTGACCTCGGATCCCTGCGCTTGAGCTGGCTGTGGCTCGCTAGCTTTATCGTCCTTGTTAAACATGCCTAAACGGATGCGGATAAAGTGCAGGATTTGCGCCGCAATATCCACGTTTAAGCAGGATTCCAAGCCTTCGAAACCGGGGGATGAGTTGGCTTCACAAATTTTGTAATGGCCGTTATCGAATAACAAATCGATACCCGCCACATCTAAATCTAGAATATTGGCGGTTTGTGTTGCCAACCATTCGATTTCAGGTGTGATCTCAAAGGGGCGCGCCGAACCTCCCGCACTGACATTGGCTTTAAAGCTGTCTTCTTGGCCACGGCGCTCATAGCAGCCGGCCACGCGTCCACCAATGGTAAAAACCCTTAGATCGCGGCCGTGACTGTTAGCGATAAACTCCTGCAGAATGATGTTGGCGTTTTTATTGGTCGCCTCGATTAATTGCATTAAGTCATCAAACTCACGGGCCTTATGGGACAAAAACACGCCGCTACCCTGTGAACCCGAGAGGGTTTTAATCACCACGGGAAAACCTAAATGGCGTTCAACCAGTTCGATATCGACGGGGAACTTCACCAGCATGGTTTTGGGCGTGGGTAAGTTCTTCTCGGCCAGTAATTGCTGGGAAAAGAGCTTATCTTTAACGATTTCAATGGCTTTAGAAGGATTTAAGCAGTACACCCCTAAACGTTCTAAATGGCGAATGATCGCCAACGCAAAGTAAGTGGTGCCGGAGCCCATTCTAGGGATGATAAAATCGGGTAATTCAACGGGTTGACCGTTTAACAAAATACTCTTGTTGTCTTCTCTCGTCACGGTGAGATCGAACTCATCCGGAGCATACACTTCTAACTCAATATTGTCGGCCTTGGCAGCCGCCAATAGACGTTCAATTTCATACAATTCAGGTTTTAGCTGAGTCGCGGTTTCTTTATATAAAATCCACCCACGCATTTAATCGCAAACCTTCATTTTCATTCTTTATCCTCGGGTTCAGCTTCATCCTGAACATCATCGTCAATTTCGACATCCACATCGAATGCCGCTTCGGGCTCGGCCTCAGGCTTAGTGGGGGGCAAATGTACTGTGCCAACCACGGCATAAAAGGGTTTACCTAGGGCGAGTTTGCGGTACTTTAACCAGATCTGCTCTAACAAGCTACTGGGAGCGATGTTTCCTTTGATGACTTCGACAAATTGCGCTTCATCGGCAGTGACAGGGAGTGTCTTGCCTTCGTCGAGATTTTTCATGGCATGGCCATGTATTTCAAGCAGTTCGGCTTCTTTACTGGTGAAGTCGCCACTGCGCTTAAAACCTTTCGGGAAATTGGCATCGTCATAAAAACGTTTATGGGATACAAAGCTGGCAGCTGAGCCGTTCACCGTCTCAGAACCCTTGTTAGCGTTTGAAAAAGACTGTTCAGACATGGCTGTTACCTTCTAGTTTTTGATATACAAAGATTTGCAACTGGAGTATTGGCTAGTATTATTGATTTATAAATCAAAAAAATTTGCCAATGTTGGTCAAGAATTTTTATGGATACCGATTTACTTAAGACCTTTTTGGAAGTCTCTCGTACCCGTCATTTTGGTAAGGCTGCGGAAAATCTTTACCTTACCCGCAGCGCGGTAAGCTTTCGGGTAAAACAGCTTGAAAGCATTCTTGGCGTTGCCTTGTTTGAGCGCCAACGCAACAATATTCAGCCCACTCCGGCGGGCGAACGTATGCTTGGGCATGCTGAAGCGGTATTAACCGCTTGGGAGCGCGCCAAGCAGGATGTCTCTCTCAGTCAGTTACAATCGACTCAACTCGCCATTGGCGCAGGCCCCAATATTTGGGACGCCTATTTGCAGGGGCATTTACAGCATTTGCATGTGGGATTGCCCGGTGTTGCCCTGCGGACCGAAGTGCTGCCATTAACTGTGATGACACGGCAATTGATGGACCGCACCCTTGATTTGGCGATTTCCTTCGATCCACCCAAACTGGACCAATTCGAGCTGGTGCAATTAGGCCAAATTAATCTTCTGTTGGTGTCCAAGACCATGGATGTGGCGGTGAACGCGGTGCAGGCCGGACAATATGTCAAAGTGGATTGGGGCACGGCCTTTAATATCCTGCATGCGCAGGAGTACGCCGCCTTACCCGTGCCGACTTTACATACCAGTTCGGCCCGTATCGCCTTGGATTTTATCTTGAATAACGGTGGCTGCGCGTTTTTACCCGAGCATTTGGTTCAGCCATTGTTGAATCGCGGCGAGTTACATTTAGTTTCGGGAGCGAGCCCCATTTCACGCAGCGTGTATGTTGCCTATTGGGCCGAGAATGACCGCTTAGAGCAAATCAAACAAGCGATTGGCTTTTTAGCCGATAAGTCAGCGGAATTACGCTAATCAGTCATAGCGATACATAAAAAATGCCGCATAAAAAACGCCTTTAGATGCTAATCCAAAGGCGTTTTTTACAGCAGAACAAATGGCTAAGAAGTGATACTTGGCTTTACCAGATAAAAGCGCTCGTTAAAGACTGGACTAAATTACAGGCATTAATCAACAGCGTATTAAATAAATAGCGGTAGCAGCACCACAAGCCAGGTGATACCGCAGAGCGCTAGACTCATAAATACCGCGGCAGAGGCGATATCTTTTGCTTGACCACTGAGGTGATGGATTTCACTGCCAACACGGTCAACCACGGCTTCAATCGCCGAGTTCAATAGCTCAACAATCAACACGATAAATAAGGTTAAGATCAACATCAGCCGTTCCATGGTGCTGATATCGACCAACAGTGCGACGGGCAGCATGACTACGGCCAGGATCAATTCCTGTCTAAAAGCGGCTTCGTGGATCCAAGCGGCTTTTAAGCCCTTCATCGAAAATCCCGTCGCTCTAAAGATGCGTTTAATACCGTGGTTGTTTGCTGGTTTCATAATAATTCCATCGACTTGGGCGATTGTTCGCGAAGCATTTACCCGTTCAAACCGCCTACGACTCGTGTGTTAACATTTGAACGAGCTTAAAAAAGAGGCCGCAGTATAGCCCGATAACTTAAGCGTATAAATAGCTAAACCGACAAATTCGCAGTCCTGCTAGGGTGTTACCTGACAGTGGTCGTATTCGCGGCGAATAAATCTTAAGACTAAGCTTGAAGCTCAATACCGCTTTAATGAAGAGGCAAAGGAATGACTCTTACAACTCGCTTACCTTTTTTAACATTTGCTTTTGTGCTGCGTTTCGCTGTTTTCTTCGGTCTTTACTGCGTCACTTGCGGCTTATTCATGGCCGTGAGTGACGCCAATCCCCAAGTGCCAAATATTCAATTAGCGACTGAGTTCTCAAAGGAGAAGAGTGCCCACATCAAAGATTTTCTCGTTAGCGAAAAACTCGATGGTGTGCGTGGTTATTGGGATGGCAAACGCTTAATGACTCGTCAGGGCAATCCCATCTTAGCGCCTCGTTGGTTTACTGCGGATTTTCCTACCACCCCGATGGACGGTGAATTATGGCTCGGGCGAGGGCAGTTTGAGGCCATATCAGGGCTTATCCGCCAAGCGTCAGCGAATGAGAGCGAGTGGCAGAATGTACGTTTTATGGTGTTTGATTTACCCAAGGCACAAGGGAGTTTTGCTGCGCGGTATCAGCAGATGCAAACCTTGATTGCAGGTAAATCGGTTTACCTGCAAGTGATTGAGCAGGTGAGCGTGGAGAGTATCGAAGCGCTGTACCAGAAATTAGACTCCCTAGTGGCTCAAGGTGGTGAGGGTTTAATCCTGCATCGACGCACGGCGCTATATACACCGGGTCGTAATCCTAACGTGATGAAGTTAAAGCCATATTTAGATGCTGAGGCCAGAGTGATTGGGCATATAGCGGGTAAAGGACAGTTTGCCGGGCAACTGGGCGCATTGAGAGTGCAAACAGCTGATGGTCGTGTCTTTAGTATTGGCACGGGTTTTAGCTTGGCCGAGCGTCAGCATCCACCCGCAATTGGCACACTTATCACCTATAAATATCTTGGATTAACCGTCAATGGCTTACCGCGCTTTGCGAGCTTCTTGCGGATAAGAAGTGACATGCCGCCAGAGAATAAAGAATAGGTTGCGAAATTGTTGGATTTTGATAAAGATCGAATGCTTAACAACAGTTTTGCCGAGTATCGTATTGATTATTAATGGGCAATTATATCAAGGAGTGAGATTTGGTCGACGGTCAACATGGATTAATCCTTTGGAAGCAGCGTGTGCGGCAAGCCTTGACTGCGCCTCAATGGCTTAAACATCCATTCGTGACGCTTAAGCAATTTTGGCAGAGCTTAAATGTCGCCCAGCGTTGTTACCTGTTCGCGTTACTGGCGTTAATGGTATTCCAACCCGAAATTTGGATTGCCGCCATGATCACCGCTATCGCCTTGATTATTGAGTTTTGGCCCAAATTTGCCATGGCTTGGCATACGCTGGCGGGCAAAGCCATTTTCCTGCTGTTTTATGCGGTGATTGCTAACTTTGCCTTAGCTGCGAGCGGCAGTGTGGTGAACGAAATCACTGGTGTATCGGCCTCGCATTTGTCCTACACCCATAACTTTGCCATTTTGCTGTATCTGCCGATTTGGTTTGTGTGTATATCCATCCTTGCCTTACTCCTGTTGCAATTGGTGATCCCCTGTTATTTGTTTTTCCATATCGGATTGCGGATTTTAGGACTTGAGGCAAACCCACTGGGCAGTAAAAAACGATTTGTGGTGACAACCGCGCTGGTGCGAATGATTCTGTCTGTGGTGTTATTATTAAACTTGGTTGCGATTACCGATGGTGAAAACTGGGTTGGGGATTTAGCCAAGAAAACCCAAGCGTTGAAACATGATTCGCTAGATAAACGGGTGGTTAATGAAGGCGAAACCATTCTCAAAGCCGAGGATAGTATTGAACAAGCGGGAACTGAACTCACGCAGCAGCCTAATCAAACCGACACCACCGAGACACTTAAGGCCTTTGGCCATAGCTATTACAAAGGGATCCGCGATTTAATTGCCTTATTTGCCTATAAATTTGAAGCCGACGGTCGCAGTCGTTGTGATAAATTGGCCGATTCAGTGGTGATTGAGCTAAATGACTATGAAATATTGGAAATTACCGAGTCTGCCCATGAGCAGTATGGTTACCATTTTGAAGTCAAAAAATGTATTTCTCCCGCCTTTGGTCAGATGGCATCAACACCTAAGTAGCTACACGAAAGGATATTAAGTTGTTAGAAGATAAAGTGTTAGTAAAAGATCAGCATGTACGACGTATCTTAATGGTCTGCATGGGTAATATTTGTCGCTCGCCCACCGCCGAGGTCGTTTGCCGCGCTAAAATTCACGAGCGCCGTCTTAATATCGAAGTCGATTCGGCGGGCACTATTGATTACTACCAAGGGGATCACCCCGACAGTCGCTCTATGGCTGCGGGTAGAAAACGCGGCTTGAGTTTCGACGGCATGCGAGCAAGACAAGTAATTGAGGCCGATTTTGAGCATTTCGATCTTATTTTAGCGGCAGATAATAGCAATCTCGCAGATCTACGCCGCCGTTGTCCACCCGAATACCAATACAAATTAAAACTGATGCTGTCCTTCGGTGATTGCGATACGGATGAAGTGCCCGATCCCTATTACGGTGGCACGCAAGGATTCGAATTAGTCCTCGATCTACTCGAACAGAGTATGGACGCTTTATTAGACCAGTTAGCCGGAAAAACAAATGGCAATAATCACGATTAAGTGCGATTGGAATAAAGCGTTATTGCCCCAAATCTAGATAAGTTTGTCGTCAGGTGTGCAGGATGAATTGTCATTGTTTCCCCTGTGACACGCCATAAACTCCTCCCTGAGGGCTCGACGGCGGCATCCATGCCGCCCTGTTGCAACAATGCCAATCTTAACGACCATTGAACTGTTCATCTGGCTAAAAAGCTAATGCCCCATTGTGTTTTTTTAGAGTTGCTGAGAAGTAACTCTACACATCGTAAGTTGTGCCAAATTTTTGTATTACAAAAAGCGATGGTTCTAACGTTAGCCATTCTTCTATGCTCAAATGGTTGGCTTGTGAACTTCCGCCGACGCCAACTATTCTTCCTCAAGTGTTATGTGGTGTACGTACTCGTCTGCGTGCTGTCGCTTATTCAAGTTCGCCTGGACCGATACATCCATTTTCAAAGTTAGGTTCTGAGATTGCAGAACATCGATTAGCATTTGCTCTCAGTAGCTTAAACATATCTTCAGCATTTATTTTTGATGATTGAACGATGAAATCGCCGTTTGATTGTACCAATTGAAATCTAACCTCTGTATTTGGTACATCTTTGTCACTGAATACATACCCCATCATTTCCATAGAGTCCTTATATGACTGTGATTCAGATAATAAGGGAACAATGTCAAACACTACTAACTTACTACCGGGTGGGATTAGCGCGTCAGAGTCATTACGCAAACGAACTTCAGTAGCTCCTGCTAGATATTCACTAGACATCCAAGTTTTTGTTAAAACTGCTGATGCATCACCAGTATTTAATACCGTGACCCTTAGGGTTGTTCCATCAACAGAAGATGTTGAAATAAATGCATTTGACACTGGTTCATGTACAAGTTTGTACAGTTCTGGTGCTACTATCCCTGTTATCGAAAGTATTGCTGCTATGAGTGCCAGTGATAACTGAGACACCGATATATGTCGGCGCCAGTCTTGGTAAGAATTGCACTTCGTGCAAAGTAAAGCACCTCTAGGAATCTCATGCCGACACTGGCTACATAGCTGGACTTCATCCACTGATTGTTGAACTGATTCCGATTTTAACTTCTCATCTTTCATTACGTCTTCCTTGTCGAGCCGTTTTACGTTAGATGCTGATCAAGATAATCCCAATATGTTGATATTAACAATGTTGAAACAAACATGTTGTGAGTATGAACAGGGAAAAAACCAGGCTGTTTCCGTTCCCCAACGTTATAGCAAATAATTTTAGCCCGTTATTGACGCGTTACCCCATAGAAATTTTAATCCGAAAATCGTAAATTTAAGTTGAGTATCTAACACGCTTTTGTCCCATTTTATGCTGATGGATTTATCTACAATGGGTGTTCTGCTTCAGTGTTTTCATCCCTAGGTGGTATTGGCACCAATAGGTTTTATCCGTATCTTACTTTGGACTTTGGACTTTGGACTTTGGACTTTGGACTTTGGACTTTGGACTTTGGACTTTGGCTCATTCTAAGGGAGGTATTATGGCCGAAATTAATGCGATATCTGAGGACATTCAGAAAGAACTCGAAGAGTTAGCTCAAAAAGGGCTCGTATTGCTCAGTTTGTCGGAGCACACATCGCCGCCGGAGATAGTGGCGGCGATTACGGAACTGACGCGTGACTATCGGGCAAATCAACGATTGATGGATGATGATGTGATTTACGCACTCGGGGCCTTGCTTGGCTGGCAATATGTAAAAGGGCTCAACTGGCATTGGGGCTCAGTCGTTTGGGACTTTGATGAAGATAACGGCGCCATTGGAGTATTAAATCACGATAACTCCTTGTTCAATAATCCGATTGGCTGGATCGATAATATAATGGCTTCGGAGAGTGGAGTGCCCTTTATGTTGAGTTACAACATGATAGCCGCAGGCCAAGCCCCTGTGTTCGAGCCCAATAGTGCCTCTGGTTTGTACTGATGGAATAGCCCGTAAGCATAAATGGCTTAAGGCTTATATTGTCACTAATAGACGCTTGCCAACTTCGCAGTAAATTTTGCCGTAGGTTAAGTTAGATTGCTTCGCTTACCATGAAATACTTGGGGCAAATAAAAAGCCAGCGCTAAGGTGGCGCTGGCTTATCAGTCAAACAGAAGGCTGTTGATGCATACTGTAAAGCGATTTTTTAATCTAAATAATCAATTTAATTAATCACTTAATTTAGTCGCTTTAGCGCCTCTTGCTCGGTGAGGCTTGCACGCAACAATTAAAAACAGCGCTTAAATACAGCGCTTAAACGTTATGTCGTTTACCTGAGCGTTTCAGTTTTTCCGCTTCTAGCTTAGCGGCTTTCTCGGCGGCTTTTTCAGCCAGAATGCGTTCCACTTCGGCTTTTTCGATTTCAGCCATCGCTGGCGTTTCGAGGGATAACAGGCCAATTCGACCTGAGCGGTAATCGTGTAACACGACTTCTGAAGCCTTATGCAAATCGATGCGACCACCGGGACGCAGTGCGCCACGTTTACGGCCGATTTCTTCGAGTAACGCCATATCATCCTGAGGTAACTCGCTGATGTTATAACGCTCGCAAATTTCCTTCGGGTACGCCTTTAAGAAATAACCTGCGGCAAACAGTGCCACATCTTCGTATTCCATGGCGGTATCTTTAATGGCACCTGTGACGGCAAGGCGATAGCTACTGGCTTCGTTATCGACTTTAGGCCATAAAATTCCTGGCGTGTCCGAGAGCACAATGCCGTTGCGCAGGTTAATACGCTGCTGGCTTTTAGTGACGGCGGGTTCGTTACCGGTTTTAGCGATAACACGACCGGCTAAGGTATTGATAATGGTGGATTTACCTACGTTAGGTATCCCCATGATCATGGTGCGAATGTCCTTTTCGGTCTTATCGCGACTCGGTACTAACTTACGACAAAGATCCGGCAGCATTTTCAACATACCCGGTTGTAGCGTGGTAATCGCAGTCGCTTTTACTCCTTGTTCACGCTCAAGGTATTCAATCCATTGGGCTGTGATATCAGGATCGGCTAAGTCGGATTTATTCAGTAGCTTGATACAAGGTTTGTCGCCGCGAAGCTTTGACACCATGGGGTTTTCACTACTGTAGGGAATACGGGCGTCCAGCACCTCAATCACCAGATCGACCTGAGGCATAGCCTCTTCGATCTCTTTGCGTGCCTTGTGCATGTGCCCCGGATACCATTGAATTGCCATGATAGCGCCTTGTTCTAAATGACCTAAAGACGGCTATTCTACCTTGAAGGCGACGAATGTCATAAAAAAAGCGCCGGAAGGCGCTTTAATTGCTTAACCTTGATGCGAATTTGAGCTTATCACTCATTTCGCTAACGCGTAGTTGAAATTACAGGACGCCCAGCTCGCGCAATCTTTCCATTAAGTAGCTGTCGGCGGTATAGCGCTCAGACAGCACAACCGAAGGATTAGGGTGTAAGAATAAGGGCAGTGAAATACGCGACTTAGTCTTATCCGTGCCTTCTGGGTTAATCACGCGGTGTGAGGTCGATGGGAAATAACCGCCCGAGGCTTCCTGCAGCATATCACCAATATTGATGATAATATTGCCAAAATCGCTTGGTACATCTAACCAAGAACCGTCTTTGGCTTTGACTTGCAACCCTGGCTCGTTGGCCGCGGGTAGCACAGTGATGAGGTTTATATCTTCGTGGGCCGCAGCGCGGATAGCGCCCATTTCTTCATCGCCCGTCATCGGTGGGTAATGCAGAATGCGCAGTAGGGTTTTGTGGCTGTCGGCAATCATTGCTGGTAGCGGAATTGAAAACTTGGCTTTAACCTCGTCTGGCGAGTAAGTTTCAATCCACTCTAACAGTTCAGAGGCTAGCGCATTGGCTTTTTCATAGTAGGCCAGAATATTGGTACGCAAAGAATCTGGAATACGACCCCAAGGGTACACGTGGTAATACTCTTTGATATCTTTAACCGTGTGGCCTTTTGCGGTTTCAGAAATCGATGCGGGGAAGAAGCCATCGTGGGTTTCACGATTGAACATAAACTCGTTCTTAGCGTCAGAATTAAAAAAGGCTTGCCACTCAGCGTAAATGCTCTCGACCAGCTCTTTATCGATAGGGTGGTTAGAGAGCACACCAAAGCCCGTTTCACGTAGGGATTCGACAAAGCGTTTGGCGCTATCGGCTGCGCGATAATCAATGGTTTCTAATTTCATATTGTTTCTACTTGTTATATATGGTTGTTAACCAAACACTTTCTAAGGATAACGGTAAGGAGTCGTTGCCACTTATCTCATTATCGGTATGGTGCGCTAAGCCCTAGTGCAAAGCGGCCCAAATAGAAAGGATTTGGGTAGAGAATTGACCCGCAGCAAGTGTAGCTTTGCACTCTGCTTGGTGCAAACACTCAAGACGATGGACTGAGGTTACTGCTGAATTTTCCTCCAGTTATTTAAGCAATGGCTCAATCAACAGGATTTTATCGACTAAAGCGGCTACTATGCCAAAAAGCCAATTCAGGCCGAGGCGCAATAAATCTAAGGAATAAACGGTCTTATGCAGGCGAATACCTTAGGAGCTAAAGGAGACTTTTATGAACAAACTGACTGATTTTGAACGCTATGTCATAGAAGAAAAGGGCACTGAACGTCCCTTTAGCGGTGAGTACTATAAACATGACGCCAAAGGCGTGTATTTGTGCAAAAAATGCCATGCGCCTTTGTATCGCTCAGAAGATAAGTTTAATGCCCACTGTGGTTGGCCAGCCTTCGATGATGAAATTCCGGGCGCGGTGAGTCGTCATGTCGACGCCGATGGTCGCCGTACCGAAATCGTCTGTAGCCAGTGTGGCGGCCATTTAGGTCATGTGTTCGAAGGGGAATATTTAACACCGAAGAATATTCGTCACTGCGTTAATTCTGTCTCCATGGTATTTCAAGCGGCCGATGAGGTGACAACATCGACGCATAAAACAGCCTTTGCCACCTTTGGTGCGGGCTGTTTTTGGTGTGTTGAAGCGATTTTTAAGAGCCTTAAGGGCGTGCTAAATGTCAGTTCAGGTTACTCGGGCGGCGAGGCGAGCGATGCCGATTATAAGTCGGTGTGTTCGGGATTAACGGGGCATGCCGAAGTGGTGCACATCGAATTTGACCCCGTGCAAATTAGCTTTACAACGCTGCTGCAGGTGTTATTTGAGAGTCACGATCCCACCACGCTTAATCGCCAAGGTAATGATAAAGGGCCGCAGTATCGCTCCGTCGTCTTTGCCCATGATGCGGCGCAGATTGAAGAGACTAACGCCATGATTGCCAAATTAACCGAGGCAAAGGTATTTGATGCGCCGATCGTCACCCAAGTGGTGGCCTTTGAGTCTTTTTATCCCGCTGAGGATTACCACAATGATTACTTCGCCCTGCATGGTGAGCAGCCCTATTGCCAAATTGTGGTAAGGCCAAAGGTTGAAAAGGTAAGAGCCCTCTTTGCCGAGCTACAAGCATAGGCTTAATGTGCGGGCAAATTGATGGATAAAAAACGCCACCGATAGGGGGGCGTTTTCGTTAATGCTTGGCTGAAGACTCAGCGCATTAGCGGGATTGCGCTAACCACTCGGCATATTGTTTCGCGTAATAACTGACAATTAAATCGGCGCCGGCCCGCTTTAACCCGATAAAGGTTTCGGTGACGACGGCGTGCTCATCGAGGGCGCCCGCCAGTGCGGCAAATTTAATGCCGGCATATTCGCCGCCGACCTGATAAGCCGCTAAGGGAAGGTGGGTTTCCTGTCTTAGGCGACTTAACACATCCAAATAGGGCGTGCCGGGTTTCACCATCAAAATATCCGCGCCTTCCTCTTCATCGAGCAACGCTTCGAGCAAGGCTTGGCGACCATTGGCGTAATCGAGTTGGTAGCCTTTACGGTTTCCGCTAAGTTCGCAATCCACCGCGGCCCTAAAAGGCCCATAGAAGGATGAGGCGAACTTGGCGGCATGGGCCAAAATGGCAATGTGCTCAAAGCCTGCCTCATCCAGCCCTTGACGAATGGCGTTAATCTGGCCGTCCATCATGGCTGATGGCGCCAGCATATCGGCTCCCGCTTTGGCGGCGGTAATGGATTGTTTGACTAAGTTAGCCACGGTTTGATCGTTACAGACTTCGTCATGGTGCAATACGCCGCAGTGTCCGTGGTCGGTATATTCGCAAAAACAAATATCGGGGATCACCATCATCTCTGGCGCGGCGGTTTTGATGGTGCGGATCACCCGCGCGAGTAAGCCATTGTCATCCCACGTGTCGCTGCCCTGTGCATCTTTGGTGTGGGAAATGCCAAAGGGCATCACATAGCGGATCCCTAATGCGTAAAGCCTTTGGATCTCATCGGCAAGCGCACTCTCGGGCAGACGACTGATCCCCGGCAAGGTTGAAATGGGCACGGCTTGGCTGATGTGCTCTTCAATAAAGAGTGGGTGGACTAAGTCGCTTAGGGAAACCTGAGTTTCACGCACTAGGTCACGCATGGCCTCGGTGCGGCGCAGGCGTCTTAAACGGCGCAGGGGGTTAAGGGTATTTTCTTGTGTACTGCTCATTGAATTTCCTTATTTACAGAGTGCAAAGCATCACGCGAAGCTTCGCGTAAGTGGGAGAGAGTAAAAACGATGCTTAGGACCTGCATAGCTAGTATTTTGCAGTTGCATAGAGGTGCTAAGTGACGTGAGACAAAAGCTTCAGCACTGTTTGCTCAGACCCAAAATGGAGGAAAAGTTTCCCAATATTTGGACAAAGGCCTAAGAGGTTTTTGAGTTAGTGATGGCGATCACAAACCCAGCGCTAAGCAAATTGAGTCACTAGCCGCCGCTTTTAAGCCTTTGCTTTCGATTAATTGATGTTATCATTTGCGCCAATTTACACTTGGTATAGTGCAGGACCTAATAAGTCACTTTTCGTCTGTCCAACTATACCCACAGCGCGGTTTTTATATGACAACACCCCAAGACTCTGTTTGTATTCTCGCCCTCGACACTTGTACCGAAGCTTGTTCGGCTGCCCTGTATTATCAAGGACAGGTTTTTGCTGAGTTAGCCGATGCGCCACGGGAGCATAGTCAGCGTTTATTGCCTATGGTGGAAGCCGTATTAAAGCAAGCCAATGTCGGCTTAGATAAACTGGATGCCATTGCTTACGGCCGTGGGCCAGGCAGTTTTACGGGGATCCGTATTTGCACCAGCATGACTCAAGGTTTAGCCCTAGGGTTAGACTTACCCGTTATCGGCATTTCCACCTTAGCGGCCATGGCACAAATGGCGATTGCTGAGCACGCTGCCGAGCAAGTGCTCTGTTGTATCGATGCGCGCATGGGAGAAGTGTACTGGGGTCAATTCGTTGCCGTCGATGGCATTGCCACCTTAGTCGGTAAAGAGGTAGTGAGTGCGCCAGAGCAGGTTGAACTAGCATTCGATCTTAATAAAGCCATTGTCGGCTGTGGCACTGGGTTTGATGCCTATCCCGAGTTATTAGCGTTAGGCAGCGGCATTACCTCCTTAGCGGCGGTGAAGTATCCCGATGCCCGTGCCATGTTAGCGTTAGCCGAAGCGGGTATCAAAGCGGGATTAACCACCAGTGTCGATGAACTCGAACCTGTGTACCTACGTGATACTGTGACATGGAAAAAGTTACCGGGACGTGAATAAACTGTTCATTCTCGCCTATGATACGTTAGAATCTAAACTGTCTGCATGGATTCTCGATGCAGACATTAATTCCTAGTTAGGCACTCGTCACAACCGCCTAACAAGGTTAACCAAGGCTAATAGGATATAAACTGGGCATTTCGATGCAGGTAAATTCGCTTCAAACGAGTTTGACACAAGCGGTTGCGAGTAATCGCCCCGCAGTCATACAGGGAATGTCGCCCACGGAAGCGCCGCGCCCTGTGATTGAGCTCGATGCGGTTTCTGCCTTAGCCTTTGATGATACCGCAGAAGGATCATCACAAAACCTACAATCCAGACTCGGTGCCCAGCTCGAATACGAACAAAGCACCCGAGGTCATCAAGGGGCTATTGCCCAATACCTACAAACGCAACATGCTGCCAAACGTGAAGAAATTCAGCAGATGGTCGGCGTGGATATTTATGCCTGATAGTGCGCCCGTGTCTTCTCAATCCCGTTTTACTCCTCGTCTAACTGGCGGTCTTCCTAGCCGCGGTTTGTTTATCATCGAACTGATGCTGGCACTCATATTGACGCGCATTCCTTATCTGAGCGTGCCTTTTAAGTGGTTAGAGAGCTATTTCCACGAGTTGTCCCATGGGATAGCGACAGTGCTTAGTGGCGGTATAGTGAGTCATATACAACTCTTTCCCAATGGTGCGGGTTTTTGCTTTAGCCAAGGTGGCTCGCCACTGGTGATTGGATTTGCTGGCTATTTTGGCGCAGCCTGTTGGGGATACCTTATTTATCTGCTAGCAACGTGGCCTAAGGGCATTCGCCTAAGCTTTGCGTTTTTAGGCGGTTTAGTGGTGTTAAGTGGCCTACTATGGGGGCGAGATTTACTGACCTTAGCCATTTTAGCAGTGCTGACGATTGTGTTGTTACTGCCGTTAAAACTCAGCAAAAATAAACTCCTCACGCAATTTTTACGCATTATTGGCCTGATGATCATGCTCAATGCGCTGGCAAGCCCGACGGTATTGCTCGGGCTCGAAGGGCAGGGCGATGCGGTGCTGCTGGCCGAGCGTTCATGGATCCCTGCATGGATTTGGGTCGCCATTTGGCTATTTTGCAGTATCTGCGCCTTGTTTATGGCGTGGCGCCGGGTGGATTCAGCCATCTCTCGCTAATCTATGGCGGCATAATGCCGCTATGACTTCACAAATATTTACAGCCTAAATAGTCAACTTGTGCGGCTAATTCTTGGATTTTTTTATATAGACTGCTAGCTTAAGTCTTCGGTATCCAAGGAGAATTATTATGAAAAAAGTCACACTCGTCGCCAGTATGCTGATTGCTGGTTTATGTTCAGGTATGGCCTATGCCGATGAAGGCTTGGATAAGGCCATTAAGAGCGAATTTCGCCAAGCGAAAAACGCCAGCCGCGATATTTATCGTCATCCCGCAGAAACCCTCACATTTTTTGGTATCACCCCGACACAAACCGTCATTGAACTCTGGCCAGGCAATGGTTGGTACACTGAAATCCTTGCTCCTTACCTTGCGCCTAAGGGGCAATATATTGCCGCCAGTTTCGAAACTACTCCCAGCACGGATACCCCAGGTAATCGCTATCGCGCCAATGCGGGCGTGAAATTCGATGCTTGGATGACGGCCAATAAAGCTTTATTTGGTAATGCAAAAATGGTGGTTCTCGACCCACCGGCCAAGATGAATTTAGGTGCCGATGGCAGTGCGGACTTGGTATTAACCTTCCGTAACTTACATAACTGGGCCTCAAGCGACCAGCTCGAAAACGTGTTTGCCGCCTCCTATAAAGTGCTGAAAGATGGTGGTGTGTTTGGCGTGGTCGAACATAGAGCCAATAAAGGCATGAATATGAGCACGGGCTACATGGACCAAGACGAGATGATCGCGCTGGCCAAAAAGGTTGGTTTTACCTTAGCCGAAAGCTCAGAAATCAACGCCAATCCGAAAGACACTAAGGACTACGCCAAGGGAGTCTGGACGCTGCCACCTTCGTTTGCCTTGGGTGATACCGATAAGGAAAAATACCAAGCAATTGGTGAGAGCGATCGCATGACGCTCAAATTTATCAAAAAATCGCGCTAATCACCTGACATTAGAGGCAATATGTGGCAATCTTTCGCCCCCAAAAATCAAGTCGAGTTTGTGTTACCCCATATCAAGCTGAGTGGTCGATTGTGGGGAGCGAAAGATAAGCCGTTATTGCTCGCGTTGCATGGCTGGTTAGACAATGCGAACAGTTTTGAGCCTCTCGCTGAGTATTTGCCTCATTATCAGATACTTGCCATAGATTGGCCCGGTCATGGCTTTTCAGCGCATCGGCCGGGACATTATCCATTGCATTGGATTGACTATTTATACGATCTCGATGCGTTATTGGCGATGTTGCCGCAAAAGCCGTTGGCCATCATAGGGCATTCGTTAGGGGGCATTATTGCCTCGGCGTACACCGCAACCTTTCCAGAAAAGGTCAACAAACTGATTTTGATTGAGGCGTTAAGCCCATTGTTTGAGTCGGCGACTCAAGCGAAAACGCGGCTGCGAAAGAGTTTTTATCAGCACGAGAAGTTTTTAGCGCAAAAGCATAAACAGCTAAAAGTCTACGACAACATGGACACCGCAGTAAAAGCCAGAGTGCACTTAACGGGGCTGGCGGAGCCTTGGTGCCGCTTGTTACTCGAGCGCAATATGCAACCTACCACCGATGGTGTTGCGTGGCGCAGTGATCCAAGATTACGGCTCGATTCGCCCATGCGGCTGACCTTTGAGCAGGTCGATGCATTGATGCAGCATATTTCGGTCTCGACCTTATTAATCTGCGGTAAACAGGGCTTTAGCCAGTTGCAAGCGGCATTGCCTAAGGCGAGGAAATGGTTCACACACTTGTCGGAACATATGCTCGAGGGCGACCACCATGTGCACATGGATAACGCCAAAGGGGTCGCGCACTTGATCCAGCAGTTTGTCGAATAATCGCTTTTGCTTACATAAAAAAGACGCTAGGTTTTTTGTTTTTTTTATGTGATGATGATCAAAATTAAAACGCCCGTATGATTTATGCGGGTCAATCAATAACAATAAAATGTAAGTCGGTATTTTAACTCGGTATTTGTCGAGTATTGACGGTAGTAGGGATACCGTGTCCGCAGTTGTGGGGATTTAGGAGAAAGTAGTGGATCAGCCTTGGATTAATCATTTGCCAAAAGATGTACCTGCCGAGATTAATGCGGATCAGTATTCATCGCTCGTCGATATGTTCGAGACGGCGGTGGCCAAATATGCGGATCAACCGGCATTTATCAACATGGGTGCCACGCTAACTTACCGTAAACTTGAAGAACGCAGCCGTGCGTTTGCCGCTTATCTGCAAAATGAATTAAAGCTACAAAAGGGTGATCGTGTCGCCCTGATGATGCCGAATCTGCTGCAATATCCCATTGCGTTATTTGGTATTTTACGTGCGGGCATGGTGGTGGTGAACGTTAACCCGCTTTACACTCCCCGCGAATTAAAGCACCAATTAGTCGACTCTGGTGCTAAGGCCATTGTGGTCGTATCAAACTTTGCCCGTACCTTGGAAGAAGTTGTCGACCAGACGCCAGTTAAAAGTGTGATTATCACCGGGCTTGGGGATCTGCTGAGCGCGCCAAAACGCACCTTAGTTAACTTTGTGGTCAAGTACATCAAAAAACTGGTGCCTAAATACGATTTACCCCATGCACTTTCAATGCGCGAAACCCTCTCAAGAGGGCGCAGAATGCAGTATGTCAAACCCGTTATCACGGGTGATGACTTAGCCTTTTTGCAATACACAGGTGGAACGACAGGGGTGTCAAAGGGCGCCATGTTGACCCACAGAAACGTAGTCGCAAACGTATTACAGGCCAATGGTGCCTATTCACCAGCACTACGTGATGGCAACGAATTTGTGGTAACCGCATTGCCGCTTTACCATATTTTTGCCTTAACAGTGAACTGCTTATTGTTCTTACATAAGGGCAGTCAAAACCTGTTAATCACCAATCCGCGTGATATTCCAGGCTTTGTGGCCGAACTGAAAAAATATCCTTTTACGGCGCTGACAGGTGTCAACACCCTGTTTAATGCGTTAGTGAACAGTAGCGATTTTGCTGAACTGGATTTTTCTCGCCTAAAATTATCCATTGGTGGCGGGATGGCGGTACAAAAAGCCGTAGCCGATAAATGGCAAAGCATCACGAAAACCCGTTTACTCGAAGGTTACGGTTTAACCGAAGCGTCGCCGCTACTCACGTGCTGCCCCTATAACTTAGATGGCTACAATGGTTCTATCGGTTTCCCAGCGCCATCAACCTTAATTCAGGTGCGTGATGATGCGGGTAATGTGTTGCCACAGGGCGAGACTGGCGAGCTGTTTGGTAAAGGTCCACAGATCATGAAAGGTTACTGGCAGCGTCCAGAGGAAACGGCCAAAGTGATTGATAAAGACGGCTGGCTTGCCACTGGTGATATCGGCAATATGGATGAACAAGGTTTCTTCTATATTGTCGATCGTAAGAAAGACATGATTTTGGTTTCGGGCTTCAACGTCTTCCCCAATGAAGTCGAAGAAGTCGTCGCGTTACATCCTAAAGTGATTGAAGTGGCTGCGGTTGGCGTGCCAAATGACGCCAGCGGTGAATTAGTGAAGGTATTTGTGGTGGCAAAAGATAAATCTTTAACCGCTGATGACATCATTAAGCATTGCCGCGCGCATTTAACGGGATATAAAGTACCGAAGCTGGTAGAATTTAGGGATGAGTTACCTAAAACCAACGTGGGTAAGATCTTGCGACGAGAACTTCGAGACGAAGTGAAGCGCGCGTAAGATTGAAGCCGGCAATGAGCCGGCTTTTGTTTTTATGGACGGTGCTTAACCCACCGGAACTGGAGAAGAATTTGTCAGTGTTTCAGTATGTGAGCGACGAAGCGAGCCTCAATGCCCTCGTCGCTCAATATCAACAGAGTCCGCTGCTCGTGTTAGATACCGAGTTTGTGCGCACACGTACCTATTACGCTAAGCTTGGCCTCATTCAAGCCTATGATGGTAAAACCTTAGCCTTAATTGACCCTGTCGCGCTGCCAGATCTCAGTGCATTTTGGTCTTTGCTAGATAATCCCAACATCATCAAATTGGTGCATTCGTGCAGCGAGGATTTAGAAGTCTTCGCTCACTATGGTCAGCGTCAACCTACGCCTTTGTTCGATAGCCAAATCGCAGCCTCTTTATGTGGCATGGGCCATGGCCTAGGTTATGCCAAGTTAGTTGAAACCTGTTTAGGTGAAGTGATTGATAAAGGTGAGTCGCGCACCGACTGGATGCGCCGCCCCTTAACTGAGGCGCAGCTGAGCTACGCCGCGAACGATGTGTTGTATCTGTATCAACTCTATCCGCAACTTGCCGACAAGCTTAAGGCGCAAGATCGCTTAGGCTGGCTGTATGAAGAAGGCGAGCGGATGACAGAAGGGCGCTTAGCTGTGCCTGATGTGGAGACTGCGTACCTAAGAGTGAAGAATGCCTTTCAGCTTACTGAGCATCAATTGGCCTACCTTAAAGTGTTGGCTAAGTGGCGCTTAGAAAAAGCCTTAGCGCGGGATTTAGCCTTAGGGTTTGTGATTAAAGATCACGGCCTGATCGCGCTAGCGAAGAAGCAGCCTAAGAGCATGGGCGATTTGCTTAAACTGAACGATTTGACCGAGCAAGAGAAACGCATTCACGGTAAAGATATTTTACGGGTGATGCAGACCGCGGATTTAAACAATCCACCCGAATTAGTGGATGTCTTAGCGCTCAAACCTGGCTACAAATCGGCCTTTAAGAATATTAAAACCTGCTTAACTGAACTGTGCGAGCAGCATGCCATCCCGATGGAGATGCTCGGCTCTAAACGTCATATTCATGAGTATTTACAATGGCGTTGGGATAAACAGCAGAGTGAGTTACCGATGGTCTTAAGTGGCTGGCGTGGACACATTGCCGCCGAGTCGTTGGCAAAGCTTGAAGTCTAATTTGAGCTGATTAATACATCATCAGCAGTAACATCGAGGTCTTGGCGCGTTGTTAAGGCCTTCATTTCTTATATCAATGCTTAGCTTATTTCGCCTAAGATTCGACAAACGCGCAGCAGAAAGCGTCATCCCCGTGATGAGGATGACGCCAACGCTCGACTTATCTGTCAGGCAGTGTGACGTTAAGTTCGAGTACCGACAGGTTATCGTCGTTCTGATCTAACTGCACAGAAACTTGATCATCAGAAATATGCACATATTTGCGGATAACGGCGATAATTTCTTGTTTCATCTGTGGAAAATAATCAGGGGTATCCCGTTGTCCACGTTGATGAGCCACAATAATTTGTAGTCGCTCTTTTGCCATTACCGCAGTGCTAGGCTTTTTCTTGCTTTTGAAATAGTCGAGTAAAGACATAATTAGCTACCAAATATCCGTTGTAAGAAACCTTTTTTCTCTTCCGTAATGAAGCGTACTGGCACATCTTCACCCAGTAAACGCGCGACCGTATCACTGTAAGCCGCACCTGCATCACTTTCTTGATCGATAATCACAGGCACACCCGAGTTAGAGGCCTTGAGTACAGATTGTGATTCAGGGATAACACCAAGTAATTCAATGGCAAGGATTTCTTTTACATCGTCAACACTTAACATTTCGCCCGATTTTACGCGACTCGGCGAATAACGAGTCAGCAGTAAGTACTCTTTTATCGGCTCTAAATTCAGTTCGGCGCGGCGTGACTTGCTCTGCAGCATGCCCAGAATACGGTCAGAGTCGCGAACCGAGCTCACTTCAGGGTTGGTGGTCACAATGGCGATATCGGCAAAGTACAGTGCCATCATTGCGCCTTGCTCAATCCCTGCGGGAGAGTCACAAATAATAAAATCAAATTCTTTCGCTAAATCATCGAGCACACGACCCACGCCTTCTTTAGTCAGTGCATCTTTATCGCGGGTTTGCGATGCAGGCAGTACAAACAGTTTTTCACAGCGTTTGTCTTTAATCAGTGCCTGATTTAAATTGGCTTCACCGTTGATCACATTGACAAAGTCATAGACGACGCGGCGCTCGCAGCCCATGATCAAATCTAAGTTACGTAAACCAATATCGAAATCGATAACAACAGTTTTATGCCCTTGTATTGCAAGTCCAGTTGCAATCGCCGCACTGGATGTGGTTTTACCAACACCACCTTTACCTGAAGTGACAACAATAATTTGTGCCATGTTTCTCTCTATCCTTTTTTATGCCATTTAGAGGGGCAATGATTCAACGATAAGCGACTCGCCATTTAAGCGAATGCAGCCGCTTTTATCTGAGCTATGTTGTTGTAGATTTTCAGCGAGCCAATATTGCCCTGCTATTGAAACTAATTCAGCCTCGAGGGAATGGGCGATGATCACCGCGCTGCTGTCGCCGGCCGCGCCCGCCATGGCTTTTCCTCGTAATGCGCCATAAATATGAATGCTACCATCGGCGATGACTTCAGCGCCATTACCTACGGCACCAAATATGATTAAATCGCCATTTTTTGCATAGACCTGCTGGCCAGAGCGGATATTTTGCTTCAAAACCTTCGTTTGACGCGGCGCGGGAGGGGGCGTCACGCTTTGTTTGCCGGCTTTGACGATGGCAAGTCCTAGGGTTTTGGCTTGATTACTGAGAGCGATGGTTGCCCCGGTGATCCCCACGATAACTAACTGACGGGAAAGTAATAACTCTTTTAAGCCGTGTAAATTGAAATCGTTATCTTGGATGGCGCTGAGGTTGACGACTAAAGGGGCACCCAGAAAAAATTGAGGGGCTTGTGCCAATTTGCTATCTAATTCAGCCATGACAGCATTTAAGTCGCTGCTATTGATATGAAGCACTGAAAGAGTAAAAGAAGCGCCTTTTAACTCTAAGCTAGGTTTTGACATCCCGGCACTATTCTCCAGAAATCATCAGTCGGTTCGCTGATTTTACAATTAAATTACTAGGCGACCATGTTATAGTGTGCCCCATTGACTGGCAAGTTTGAACTATTGGATATTTATACTCTTATGCTATGTGCGGTTTATAAAAGTAGTCGAAAGGCTGAAACTTATTTATTTGTGAACAAAAGGGACTGCTTTGATGATGTTCCCCAAGCGCTGTTGGATATGTTTGGCGTGCCTCAGTTAGTGATGGTGTTCCCCATCGCTAAGCGTGAATCCCTCGGTATCGCCGATATTCAAAAGGTCAGAGCAGCACTCGAGGAAAAGGGTTTTTATTTACAAATTCCGCCACCGCAGGTTAATTTATTGGCCGAACACAGAGAAAGTCTTGGGATTAAAGACTAGCCCATAAACTGCGGACAAAGGTATATGCCAAAGACCCTCCTTAAACGCGTTGCAGCATGTACATTGATTTTCTTGCCCTTGATAAGCCATAGCGCGCGAGGGCAAGACGCTTCCTTCAACGATTACCTCCTTAAGCTAAAACAAGAGGCAAGTGCCCAAGGCATTAGCCAAGCGACGATCAACGCCGCTTTCCCGCAGATAAAACGCTTTAAAAAAGCCAATGTGGCCGCAGCGCCAAGCCAATCTAAAACCCTTGAAACCTATTTGCCAGAAGTCGTTCCAGAATGGAAGGTGGATACGGCGCGCGTGCTCTTTAACGAGCATGAGGTGCTATTGAGCAATATTGCTGATAAGTATCAAGTGCAGCCGCGGTTTTTAGTGGCGCTCTGGAGCTTAGTGTCTAACTTTGGTGATGCGTCGGGGGATTATCCTGTGCTGTCTGTGATGGCGTCGTTAGCCTTTACGGACGAAGATACGGCGCGTTACCAGCGGGAGTTTATGGCTGCGCTTTCCATCATGGATAAAGAGCATCTTAAGTTTGAAGATCTTAAAAGCAATGACAAAGGCTTTATGGGGCAAACCCAATTGCTTCCGAGTGAATATTTAGCCTACGGCCAAGATGGCGACGGTGATGGCAAAAAAGACATTTGGCACAATGTGGCCGATGCCTTTGCCTCTGCCGCGAACCTGCTTAAGCAGCAGGGCTGGAATGGGGAGGATACCTGGGGACGTCAGGTTCAAGCACCGGTGGATCTGAAGGCCGAGTTTATCGGACTCAATCAATCCCAAACCTTAGCCAAGTGGCAACAGCTAGGTGTCAGGCGTTTCGATAATACGGATTTACCGAATCGTGAGGATATTCACGCTTCGCTTATCATGCCCGACGGTGCCAAGGGCCGAAAATATTTGGTCTATGGCAATTACCGCGCCTTAATGCACTGGCAAGCGGTGAATTATTTAGGCGAGGGCGATTATTTTGGCATCTCTGTGGTGCATTTATCGGAGAGAATTAAGACTCCCCAGTAAATTGGTGTAAAATGGCCCGCATTAAGCGGGTTTTTTATTATGAAGATAAGCGTAAACATGGCATTTTGGCAGAATAAAGCGTTAACCGAGTTGACATCGCAGGAGTGGGAGTCCCTCTGCGATGGTTGTGGTAAGTGTTGTTTAAACAAGTTGATCGATGATGAAACTGAGGAGTTGTATTACACCAATGCAGCTTGCCTACTGCTCGATCATCAAAGTGCCAGCTGCAAGCATTATAGTGACCGTTTTAGCCATGTTCCCCAATGTACTGTGATCACACCGCAAAACGTCCATGAACTGACGTGGTTACCCGATAGCTGTGCCTATCGTCGTTTAGCAGTCGGTCGAGAATTGCCAAGCTGGCATCCATTACTTACGGGGTCTAAAGAGGCCATGCACCTTGCGGGTATGTCGATTCAAGGCAAAGTGGTGGATGAGCGCAGGGTTAAAGATATTGAAGATCATATCGTGCTGTGGCCGCTGAAAGATCTAGATTAACGCTATTACAGCAGCTTTTGTCTCTAATAACTGACGTTAATAAACAGTCAGACGTTAATAAACAAAAAGGAGCAACTAACCATTGGGTTGAGTGCTCCTTTTTTCTCTCTAGGCTTTAAAACCAAAGCGTTATCTATCGAGGAATGGCGCTGTTATTGCTGGTCACAGCTAAGTAACACCACACTATTCCTCGATTAGATAAAGTACTTATTCAAGGATAATTACTATTTTTCAACGTTCAACGATAATCACTATTTTTCAACAATAGTTACTTTTTCGATAATAATCGGCTCACGGGGCACGTCTTCATGGCCTGCAACACGGGTGGTTTTTACGCCTTCAATTTGCAGCACGACCTCGAGTCCCGCGGTGACTTTACCAAATACCGCATAACCCCAACCGTTGTTGGTGGTTGCCGTGTGGTCGAGGAACTCATTGTTGGCCGTATTAATAAAAAACTGCGCGGTCGCCGAGTGCGGTGCATCGGTACGGGCCATAGCGATAGTGCCAAACACATTCGATAGGCCTTTGTTGGCTTCGTTGACAATCGGCTCGTGGGTGGGCTTTTCCTTCATTTTGGCGGTAAAACCACCGCCTTGGATCATAAAGCCTTTGATCACTCGATGGAAAATCGTGTGCTCATAAAAACCTTCTTGGCAGTAGCGGATAAAGTTTTTGGCGGTAACGGGCGCGCGCTCCATATCGAGTTCGATACTGATATCACCGAGGTTGGTTGTAAAAATAATCGTCATATTTGCTTCTGCTATTTTGAGTTAATTCGTTAATAAGCTGCTAATTCACTTAGTACTTTTGTGCCAAGGATTTGCCTGGGGTTCGCTATCGCCCTGCGACTTGATGCTGTTTTGCCATGGATTACCTTGTACTGGGTTCGCAAGGCGGCTATCTGAGTAAGCACTTGAGTGAGTACCTGAGCGACTATCAGTCCCTGTCTTTGGGGCCTTAGGCGCAGGAGTCGCTTTGGCACTGCGATGCTTCTTGGCTTGTGTCGCCTCAAAGGTGCCCGGCTTGCCACTCGAATAGGGGCGGGGTTGAGCACTTGTGTCGGCGGATTTATGGGATTTACGCTCTGTTGTCGATGCCGATTTAGGCACAAAATCGAGTATAGAAATCGGCACGACTTTTTTCGGCTCAAAGCCTGCTATCTCCCTGCGTACGATAACATGACCTAAGCGACGCTCGATGGCGCATAGGTTTCTGAAATCATCCTTAGAGACAAAGGAAATCGCTTCACCTTGATTACCCGCACGTCCGGTACGGCCAATGCGGTGAATATAGTCGTCGGCTTCATCGGGTAAGTCGTAGTTAATCACCCGCGCTAAGGCATCGATATCAATGCCACGTGAGGCCACGCCTGTGGCGACTAAAAAGGAGACTTTCCCCGCTTTAAAATCGATAAGCAGTTGCTCACGCACCGCTTGGCTACGACCACTGTGAAAAGCCTCCGCAACAATGCCACGCTTTTCTAACTGGCTAACCAATTTGGCTGCGCCGTGTTTGGTTTGGATAAAAATTAATGCCTGTGACCAGTTATTTTCTTGGATCAAATGACTCAGCAACGCTGACTTTTTATCTTTATCGACCGTGGTCAACCATTGGTCAATATGAGTCGACGCCGCGCTCTTACGGCTGATTTCAATTTCGATGGCGTCCGGAATAGCGGATTTCGCCAGCGCCTTAACTTGTTTCGATAAGGTGGCTGAAAATAAGAGATTTTGTCTTTGCTCGGGCAGCTTTTCGATGATGCTATTAATGTCTTCGATAAAGCCCATATCGAGCATGCGGTCGGCTTCGTCGAGCACCAATACTGAGACTTCATCGAAACGAATAGCCCTTTGGGTATACATGTCGAGCAAACGCCCAGGCGTGGCCACCAGTAAATCGACGCCTTCAATCAGCCGTTTCTTTTGAGGTGCGGCGTCGACACCACCGTACATCGCCATGGCCGTTAAAGGTAAATACTTGGCGTATTGGTTGATATTTTCTTCGACCTGAAGCGCTAACTCACGTGTGGGGGTGAGTATGATGGCCCGCACTCGCTTAGGGCGGATCTTGGGGGCATCGGCGAATCGGTGTAGCAGCGGCAGTACAAAACTGGCGGTTTTACCTGTGCCCGTTTGTGCCGCGGCAAGCACATTCTTGCCCGCTAAAATGCTGGGTATGGCCTTTGTCTGTATCGGTGTGGGGTTTGTGTAACCCAGTTCAGTCACCGCTTTGACAAGCGCGCTGTGTAATCCAAGTTGGGAGAATGGCATTGAGAGTCTCAACTAAATGATTTATTGGCAAACTGTAGGCCTGAGGCGAACAGCGAAGCAGGTCGCTATTATAGCAGTAGCGATAGTGAAATAGGGGATTATCTCACGCAGGTTGATAGTTGAGCGCTATTGGCACTCGGGCTTACAAATTTGTAACTGGGCATGTATTCGCTTGCAACACAGCTGCAATTAGGCGGCTGATATGATTAACTTAAGTCCTTTTATTGGCGTCTGATGAGTTAAGTTTTAGACGCTTACGGTCGCCTCGAGGCACTGGAATTAACGCATAAATATAAAAAGGACGAAAAAGAATGAAGAAAACCGCCATCTCTCTTGCGATCTTGTTATCGCTCACAGGCCTTGCGGGTTGCCAATCGCAATCAACTCAAGCGTCAGCCGATACCGCCAAATCAAGCGTGGTCGGTGCTGATGTGAAGACCAGCGCCTTTGCACAATTTAGCCAGACCTTTATCGATGATTTGTGGCAATTAGCGCCAACCTGGGCGCTCTACAGCGGCAAACACGTTAATGATGGCTATTTAGAAATCCCCAATGAAGCCAGCCGTGTTAAGACACTTGCCTTTGTAAAAGCCCAGCAGGCAAAGCTGAAACAGTTTGAACTTAAGTCTCTGAGCTCTAACGAAACCATCGATTATCACTTAATTGATAACCTGCTAAACAGCATGGCGTGGGAAATCACCGACTTTAAATCTTGGCAATGGGATCCCTCGAGCTATAACGTGGCGGGCGGTTTTGCACAAATCATCAATGAAAACTTTGCGCCACTGGATGACAGATTACGTTCCGTATTGGCCAGAATGGAAAATATCCCTGCTTATTACGCCGCGGCGCGCAGCAATATTCAGCAGCCAACCCTAGAACACACTGAATTGGCTGTGATGCAAAACCAAGGTGCGTTTTCGGTCTTCTCCGATGATTTATTGAAGCAAGTGGCGGATTCTGGTCTGTCAGATGCGGAAAAATCGCTGTTTAAATCCCGTTTCGACACGGCAACGAAAGCGATTAACGAACATATTACTTGGTTAAATGCACAGGTTAGCCAACTGAAAAAAGACGGTGCCCGCAGTTTTAGAATTGGTGAAGAATTATACGAGCAAAAGTTTGCCTTTGATATCCAAGCGGGTATGACAGCAAAACAGCTCTATCAAAAAGCCATGGCAGATAAAGAAAGAGTGCAAGGTGAAATGGCGAAGATCACCGACAAGCTGTGGCCAAAATATTTCACTACGCCAAAACCTGCCGACAATAAAATCGCGATTCGCCAATTGATTGATAAATTATCGACAGAGCACGTTAAGCGTGATGACTTTGTGAGCGAAGTACGTAAACAAATTCCTGAGTTGATTGAATTTGTAAATCAAAAAGACTTAGTGACCTTAGATCCTAAAAAACCATTAGTCGTGCGTGAAACCCCTGAGTATATGCGGGGTTATGCGGGAGCTTCGATTAGTGCGCCTGGCCCCTATGATAAATTAGGCAATACCTATTATAACGTGACGCCACTCGATGGAATGAGTGATGAATCCGCAGAAAGCTATTTACGCGAATATAACCACTGGATATTACAGATTTTAAATATCCATGAGGCGATTCCTGGACACTACACCCAATTAGTTTATTCCAATGAGTCACCAAGCTTAGTGAAAAGCTTATTTGGTAATGGCGCTATGGTCGAAGGTTGGGCTGTTTATACCGAACGCATGATGCTTGAAGAAGGTTATGGTAATTTCGAGCCTGAAATGTGGTTGATGTATTACAAGTGGAATTTACGTGTTATCTGTAACACCATCTTAGACTACAGCATTCATGTTAAAGGCATGACTGAAGATCAAGCCATTAGTCTGATGATGGATGAAGCGTTCCAGCAACGTGCTGAGGCGGAAGGTAAATGGCGCCGTGCCACCCTAAGCCAAGTACAGCTGACCAGTTACTACTCGGGTTACCGTGAAATTTACGATTTCCGCGAGGAATATAAGCAGCTCAAAGGCAAGGATTTTGACCTAAAAGCATTCCATGAGAAGTTTTTAAGTTATGGTAGCGCGCCGGTGAAATATATCCGCCAATTAATGTTAGAGCAGTAATCCATCACCCAGATATAAGGCGCTAACTGAGCGCCTTATATCTGTTCTTTAAACGACAGTCGCTAACATCAGGCATTAATCATGAATGATGTCTAATGACGCTTAAGACCGCCGAAATCACTCAAGCAAAAATCCTGTTATTCCGTATTGAATCGAGATGTTCGTAGACAAAGGGTAAGAAGTGCTGATTATCGAAGAGGGTTATTTCTTAGTGCTAGACTCTGCCATGATGGCTAAAACTTCTTCGTAGGAAAGGTTTAATTCGCGAGAGAGGTTAATGATTTTGGTTTTATAGGTTTGAATGTTTTCTTGTTGTGCGAGCTGATGTTTCTTTTCTTCTACTAATTCGTTAACAGTTTCTTGCAATATCAATAATCGACGTAAACTGTAGTCTAGGGATTTGATATATTTCCCCATTTGTTGTTTATTACGGGCTTGCTCAAGATCCGTTGAGGCTTTTTTCTCATATCCATATTCATCGAGCGCGGCAATAGCGCTTTGCAAATCAAGATCTGTTGTCATTTGGTATTCACTTTATTACAAGAAGTTGAGAAGCTAAATAATGAATTAACGTACCCAAGCGGGTGTCATAGGAGGTTAACTATCGCAGATTATCATGTTTATGCCAATGCTCATAAACTATTTAAAGTGTAAACCTCATTAAAAAGTCGAGTTTCGCATTGGGCTTGTAGGGGTCTACAATAATGGTTAGTCTAAACTTTTCACTTCGCGGAGATCCAAATGCTTGATCTATTGCCTGATTTGTTCGATCACTACCCTACAAAACTGTCGCTGTTACCGCTCGAATTTCGCAGTTTTGGTGGTAAGCGTTTGTTTTGGGGTGAAGTTGTAACGGTCAAATGTTTTGAAGATAACTCCAAAGTGAAAGAAGTGCTGGCCCAGCCCGGTCATGGAAAAGTATTGGTCGTTGATGGTGGCGGCTCACCCCGGCGGGCGTTATTAGGAGATTTGATCGCGCAAAGTGCCCTCGATAACGGTTGGCAAGGTGTGGTGATTAATGGCTATGTCCGTGATGTGGCAAGGCTTTCTACTTTTAATCTTGGCGTCTATGCCTTAGGGGCTATGCCCATCAAGACCGAAAAATTAAACCAAGGTCAAATCGATGTGCCGATTGAGTTTGGCACTGTGACAGTAAAACCCGGCATGATGCTTTATGCCGATGAGAATGGCATTGCCGTGAGCGAGGCGCCATTAAACTTTGCCTTTCTAAGTTAAGTGTTATCAAAAATTCAAGATGTTATTGATAAGGATGTTTCTATGAAATTCATTAAGTGGCTTTTAGCTCTTCTGGTGACCTTAGTGGTTGCAGTCACCTTATATCTCACCGTATTTTTCGACCCTAATGATTTTAAACCAGAAATTGTCAACGCCGTTAAAAAGCAGACAGGGCGTGAGCTTGTCATCGGTGATGATTTGTCGTGGACATTTTTCCCGACGGTTGGGATTAATCTTGGGGGGATTTCACTCTCTAATCCCGAGGGATTTACACCCAAATCTATGCTTGAAGTGAATAAGGCTGTGGCAGAAGTCGAGCTTATGCCACTGTTTAGCAAGCAAATTGAAATTGCGCAGCTAAGCCTTGATGGTGCAAAAATCAATCTGGTCACCCGTAAAAATGGCAGTTCGAGCCTCGATGGTTTAACGGGCAAGGGCGCTGAAAAACCAACAACGCCTGCCGAGCCAAGCGCCAAAGCACAATTAACGAGCATTGATGTGGGCGGCGTTTCGATTACCAATACCGAAATCAATTTGATTGATGAAGCCAAGGGACAAACTCAAACCTTAACCTTGAAGCAATTCACGCTGGGGGCATTTTCACTCGATAAATTTGCGCCTATGGCCTACGAATTTGCCGCGACCCTGCCGGATATGACAGTGAGCAGCAAAGGCGAAGGACAAATCAAGTTAAGCCATGATTTTAATCAACTGGTGATTGAGAAGCTGGATATTGAGACTCAAGTTGAAGGCGAGGGGATCCCCAATAAAAAACTGACTGCTGAGGTTAGCCTAAACAGCCAAATCGCATTAGATAAAAAGCAGTTGTCGGCAGACATCAGTAAATTAACGGCGATGGATATCAATGCAGCGGGTAAGTTGGCGGTGAATTACGGCGGTAAAGTGCCGCAAATTAACGCGGATTTCCAACTGGGTGACATTGACCTCGATGCCTTATTGCCAAAATCTGATACGGCGGAAAAGCAAGCTGCTGCCACGCCTTCACAGGCTCAGGCGGTAGAGCCCGACCTGACCGCGCTCAATGGCTTAGATGCCAAACTGACATTAGCGGTCAAATCCATCAAGGTGGCGAACTTATCAACGCAAAACTGGTTGATGGATTTAGGCATTAAGAATGGTGTGGTTGATCTTAAGCAACTGACTGCGGATCTTTACCAAGGTAAGTTGATGCTCAATGCCCAGGTTGATGCCCGCTCAAAAGTTGCCAGTTACCAATTTGATAAGCAAATCTCGGGTGTTCAGATCCGTCCATTACTAAAAGATGCCGCCGAGCTGGAAATTCTGGCCGGTACAGCCAATTTCAATGTTAAGGGTAAAGGTAAGAGTTTAATTCCAGAGCAGTTGAAGAAAAACCTACTTGCTAATGGCCGTTTTGATATTACCGACGGTGCCCTTTACGGGGTGAATATTCCGCAAATGATCCGTAGCGCTCAGGCCAAGTTAAAGGGGGATATGTCCGCCGACACCAAAGAAGAGCGTAAAACCGACTTCTCGAGCCTGACGGGTAACTTCAGCCTAGAGAACGGTGTGGCGACAAATCCTGATCTTGCCATGTCATCACCGCTATTACGGGTGGCGGGTAAGGGCAGTGCAAACCTGTTGACCGAAGGCTTGGATTACCGATTGACCACGACCTTAGTGAACTCCCTCAAAGGTCAGGGCGGTAGCGAGAAAAATGCCTTGGCTGGCATTGATATTCCACTTGCGATCACCGGCACCTTCCAAAAACCTGAATATGCTTTAGATACCCAAGCACTGCTGAACAATCAGTTGAAGGAAGAAACGGATAAAGCCAAGGATAAATTAAAGGACTCCCTACTGAAAAAACTCGGTGGTTTTTAGGCATGGGAAAACACACCGCTCAGCAAGTGTCTGGTAGCAAGCTTCAACCTAAGCAGGCATTAACGCGTATTACGCGCCCGCTTGGGATGGCATTGGTGGCGGGGCAGCTGTTTGGCTGCTTTGCCCCGCAAGCCCAGACTAATGCGCCAAAAACCGATATTCGTACCGAGGCGGCTAAACAACCTGAAGTGGTACAGACCGCCGATTTAGCGGCGAAACTACAGGGAATTGAAGCAAAATCCAGCTTAAAAGTGGAACAGGTATCGAACAAACCGTCTCAGGCTTTGCTCACCGGTACGCTTTCCCTCGATGCTTTTGTGGATTTTAAACAACCCCTTAAGGCGACATTAACGGTTCGCAATCCCTCGACTCAGGCGGTAGCACTGCGTTATCACTCGGGCATGACTGCCGATTTGCTACTGACCACAGTGCAAGGAAAGCGTCTTTGGGCTTGGTCTGACGATATGATGTTTACTCAAGCCCTGCGTGATACTCAGTTAGCCGCAGGTGAGGAGCTGGTGGTCAGGTTTGCGATCCCGCCAAAAGCCTTGGCAGGGATCCCAAATGAAGGAGCACATCTTGAGGCGCAATTTGCCGCTAAGGCGCTGGAAAGCGAATTGCCAGCAATGGCGCCCGTCGTGTACTTGCTAACCCTTGAGTAATGCGAGCTAAAGATTGCGCCATTCTTGTAAACTGCAGTGTATTTTACATTGCAGATTGAAAGACAGCGGGCAACAAGGACAAGACTCGAGGCTATTAAGTCTGGATCCTTGCGAATAAAAAAGGCAGTAACCAAGGGTTACTGCCTTTTTGTTTGCCATTATTACAAATGGCTTAAGTGTTAATGCTTGTGGCTCTTTCGCCGATTCGTCGGACTTAACTCAATATCTAAGCCGTTTTCAAACTCAGCATTAGGCATTTAAATTGCTTTCATCCACAACCAGCTTTAACACTTGACCGGGTTGAATGTATTGCGATGAGGTTAAGCTGTTCCACTCGAGCAGCTCGGCAACCGTCACTTTAAATTTGCTAGCAATACGCGCTAAGGAATCGCCTGATTTCACCTTGTAGCTGACGGTACGAATTTGCTCCACTTCCGCTTGGGTGGGCGGCGCAACGATGGTCAGTTTTTGGCCCATCTGCAATTTACTGTCTTTGCTTAAATGGTTCCAAGCGGTGAGCTGTTTCACCGATACCTTATGATTTTGTGCGATTTGCCACAGGGTATCGCCGGATTTCACTTGGTAAGTCAACTTATTACCAGAGGTCGAAGTTGCCGCTTTTTTAGGTAACTTCTGGCTGGTTGACATCGCATACAGCTGTTTATCGTCGGCAGAGACCGGAATAATCAGGTGTCTACCCGCAACGATATTGTTACTTTTCATACCATTAGCCGCACGGATCGCATTGACTGTGGTATGGTGTTTCTTGGCAATGGCGCCGATACTATCACCGGATTTAATAGTGTATCTGAGCCAACTCACACGGGCTTCACTCTCGGTTTCGGCCAGTGCTTTTTTAAACTCTTCTGACTTATCAATCGGTAATACCAGCGTATGGGGCCCCGTCGGTGCAGTGGCCCAGCGGTTGTATCCAGGATTGAGTTTTAATAGCTCATGGGTCGTCATATTGGCGAGCCCAGCCGCCATGGCCAAGTCAATTTGGCTATCGATATCAACAACTTCAATAGAAGGGCTGTTTTCAATTGGCGCTAGCGTAATGCCGTACTCGTCGGCATGTTTAATCACTTCGGCGAGGGCCAACAATTGTGGCACATAACGCTCTGTCTCTTTTGGCAGATCCAGTGACCAAAAGTCGGTTTTAAGGCCTTTATCTTCATTGCGTTTAATCGCATTGAGGACGCGAGACTCGCCCGAGTTATAGGCTGCAATCGCATAAAGCCAGTTATTATTAGTTTTGTCGTACAGGTATTCGAGCATGTCCAACGCGGCCACCGTGGAGGCGGGCACATCGCGACGGCCGTCGTACCACCAGTTCATCTCTAACCCAAAATGGCTGGCCATTGGGGTTGTAAATTGCCAAAGCCCTGAGGCGGCACTGGCAGAGGACGCACTGGGATCGAAGGCGCTTTCGATAATCGGCAGCAGCGCGATCTCAATGGGGAGATGGCGCTTTTCAAGCTCTTCGACGATCAAATACATGTAAGGCGCCGCACGCTCAGAAATCACTTCGAGGTGTTTAGGGTTCTTGATGTACCAATCGCGATAATAATTAACTAATTTTTTGTCAGGAACGGGGAGTTGCATTCCTTGACGAATTCGCTCCCACACATCAGTTATTTGCGCCGACTCGGGTTCGGTTGCGAGATAATACTGTGGGACGGTATTTTCGGTTGTGACGGTTTCAGCTTCAGGTTTGGTCACCTGATGGTTGTCTAAAGTCTGACAACCTGTGAGTAGGGCAAATCCCCCTACTACAACATAAAGTGATACTCTCATGGAAAACGATAGTCCTCTGTTAGTGCATTGCCACCGCACAATCTCATCTAGCTACAATGAGCTAAAGAATTGATTATTATGTAAATAGTGGCAACACAGAGCGCAAAGTATTCACGCAAAAACGAGCCATTCTATGGGATCTTTTTGATCTTGTCCCTAAATTATCGTACATCTTGTAGGGTCACTTTTGATTTACATCATCAAAAATGGAAAAAACTGTATAAATTTCAGCCATAAATAGATCGTTTTTTACTAAAAAATATCTTTCCACTGCCTGAGTAGGGTAAAACAGGTCAGTTCATCTGCTTTAGTCAGATCTTGATCACAAAACTGATTTTTTATGCTGTTGACTATGGTGGGCGCCAACGGTCTAAGGAAGGGATTAATGGCTCGCTCTAATCCGATCGTGGAGGGAATAGTGGCTTTGCCTTGCGCTCGAAGGTTTTTTGCTAGCTCCACATAGGCCTTGAGCGCTTCATTATCCGCATCGACCGTTTGGGCAAATTTTAGGTTGGCGAGGGTGTACTCATGGGCGCAATACACTAAGGTTTTATCGGGCAGCGCCGCGAGCTGGCTTAAGGATTGCCACATTTGGCTTGGCGTGCCCTCAAATAAGCGGCCGCAGCCTGCGCTAAAGAGTGTATCACCGCAAAATAGTGCGTCATCAACCAGATAGGCGATATGCCCAGCCGTATGCCCGGGGGCGGACAGGATACGTACGGGCGAATCAATAAAAGGCAGGACGAGTGTATCACTCAGCGTTGAGTCAATTGGCTGATTGATGCCGTGAATATCTTCAGTTTGTGGACCATAAACGGCTAAGTCATGGCCTGTGGTCTGCTTAACATGGGCCGCGAGGGCGGGGATCCCACCCGTGTGATCCCTATGGTGATGGGTGATCAAAATACCCGCTAGTGAGAGTTGCTGGGCGCGCAAGTAGTCGAGCACGACATTGGCATCGCCCGGGTCAACCACATATACGGCTTGCTGGGAGTCTTGTCGCAACACCCAGATATAATTGTCATTAAAGGCATTAATCGCTGATATAGTGAGCATAGCACCGCCGATCGCTGTATTTCGTTTTGAAGATAAGGTTATTATCCATAAGAGGGGCTCACTTGGCGACAGTGCATGATAATTGCTCATGACATACGCTAAAGACAACGCTAAGGCGGCAAAGACCAAAATGGGTGATTGCATCCACCATTAAGTAAAGGGTAACGGGAAGGGAGGAGACTTGTGTCGTATAACAGTGCTATGCGCAAACCCGAACAATGGGACGATTTGCCCAATGGTCCTGCACTCCAACAAGCCGTTGCCGATAAGCTTGCCGATTGGTGGCCAAGGGTGTTTGGCTACCACTTACTCAAACTCGGCCCCTTAAGCGCCGATCTCTCGAGTATGGCATCCCCCGTTGCGCACCATTTCTCTCTGTGCTCAGAACCTAATGCCTCGTTAATTGGCGATTTTTGCCATTTACCCCTACAGAATGGGGTGATCGATGCGGTGCTGATGAGTCTGTTGCTCGAATTTGAAGCCGATCCCTACCGTATCCTGCGGGAAACTGACAGAGTGCTGATCGCCGGCGGATACTTATTTATCGTGGGTTTTAATCCCTTAAGCCCAGTGTTTCTCGGTAAGTTATGGCCAAAATATCAGGACAATCTACCCTGGTGTGGGCGTTTTTTCATGCCCTCTCGAGTACGAGATTGGTTAGGACTATTGGGCTATCAAGTGGTTAGCGATGAGCGTTTAGTCTACCACCCGTTAATTGGTGAGTTTAATGACGGCCGTTTTATGCAGCAAACCTTGGCCTCATGGCTACCCAGTGCGGGCAGCTTATATTTGATTGTGGCGCGTAAATTAGAGTCGCCATTAACGCCCATCCGCGACAAACGTAAAGTGTTACAGCCAAATTGGACCACGGCCCCGAGCGCAGGTCGAACCGGGCATTTATCCGAACATACCAAGTAATTTCATTCATTAATGAGTCTGTTATGCGAATAACCCTAAGGCAACTTGCGGTATTTGAAGCCGTTGCACGCAGTGGACAAGTGGCAAAAGCGGCGGAGCAAGTTAATCTGTCGCCGCCTGCGACCTCCATGGCCTTGGCTGAATTAGAAAAGCAGCTCAACGCCCGTTTATTTGAGCGGATTGGCAATCGATTACAGCTCAACTCCCAAGGGAATTTGTTACTGCCACTGGCGACGGACTTGTTACATCGAGTCGAGCAAATCGAGCAAGCGTTCACGCGCCAAGACGGCGATTTAGTCGGGCATTTAAGTGTGAGCGCCAGTTCCACAATTGGTAACTATTTGTTAGCAAAAGCGGCGGTGGCCTTTTGTCAGCAACATACGCAAACCCATGTGGATGTGGCCATTACCAATACCCAAGAAGTGATCCAATCGGTCGCGCAATTTCGCGCCGAAATGGGGTTTATCGAAGGACATTGCACCGATAACCGCTTGAGTATTGAGCCTTGGCATAAGGACAGACTATTAGTCTTTTGTCATCCGGCGCATCCCCTCGCGGGGCAGACGGTTAAACCCGCAGCGGTCAAAGGCCAATCTTGGGTATTAAGGGAAGAAGGCTCTGGCACGCGTGAATATTTTGTCAATGCAGCCAATGAATTAGGCATGCAGCCCGAGGCAAAATTTTGTTTTACCACGCCCGATGCCATTAAGCTTGCGGTTAAACAAGGCGCAGGACTGGGCGTGCTCTCGGAACTGGCTCTGGATAAAGACATCAGCCGAAAAGAGCTGGCCCTGGTCACCATCGAAGGCCTAGTGCTGGAGCGACAATTTTACCGCATTACCCACAAGAGTCGCCAAGCCACGTCATTAGGTCTGGCCTTTGTGCAGTTTTGCGGTAATTTTTTCCATTTATCTCGGGAGTGATCGGCGCAACATTAAGCGCCGAAATGAGCGCCGAAGTGGCTACAGGTATTAGGACTCTGCCTGATAGCCTTCATCGACTTGGGTAGGGTTTGCTTCAGCGGCGGCGCGGGCGAGTTGATCGCAGCGCTCGTTTTCGGCGTGTCCGGCGTGGCCTTTAACCCAACGCCAATCAATTTGATGGAGCTGGGCGGCTTTGTCTAACCGTTTCCAGAAGTCAACATTTTTCACCGGTGTACGATTCGAGGTCATCCAGCCTTTTTTCTTCCAACCATGGATCCAGGTGGTGATCCCTTGGCGCATATATTGGCTATCGCTGGTTAAAATGACTTTGCAAGGCTCTTTTAACGCCTCGAGGGCGACGATGGGGGCTAATAATTCCATGCGATTATTGGTCGTCAGGGCAAAACCATCGGACATCTCCTTTGTATGGCCCTTATAATTCATTACAATGCCATAGCCACCGGGGCCAGGGTTGCCTAAGCAAGAGCCATCGGTGAAGATGTGGATCAGTTTTAGTTCAGTCATCAAATGGTTATCCGCAGCGTAAATACCGGCCGAGTATAACCAAAAAATGTCATAAGAAGCGCATAAAAGTATGAATATTATCTCAAACGCAAGCCGTCAGGTTATTTTGGATACTGAAACCACGGGTATGAACCAAGGCAGTGGTGCAGTGTATTTAGGCCACAGAATTATTGAGATAGGCTGTGTTGAGGTGATCAACCGCCGTTTAACGGGCCGTTATTTCCATCAATATATCAATCCCGGCCAAGCGATTGACCCAGAAGCGATTGCGGTTCACGGCATTACCGATGAGCGTGTCGCCAATGAGCCTAGATTCCATCAGATAGCGCAAGAGTTTATCGATTTTATCAGTGGCGCCGAAATTGTGGCCCATAACGCAAACTTCGACGTGAGCTTTATGGACCATGAATTTTCGCTGTTGCAGCCATTAGGGCCAAAGACCAGTGAAATCTGTGAGATCTTAGACTCTCTCGATATTGCAAAATTTTTGCATCCCGGCCAAAAGAACAACTTAGACGCCCTGTGTAAGCGCTACGGTATCGATAACTCCCGCCGCCTGTACCACGGGGCATTACTCGACGCCGAGATCTTAGCCGATGTGTATTTGGCGATGACAGGCGGACAGACCAAGTTCAATCTCTCCAACGATGAGGTCGGCCAAGAGGCAGGGGGCATACAACGCTTTGATCCCGCATCACTTAATCTTAAAGTGATCAGCGCATCGGCCGATGAACTCGTTATGCATGAAAAGCGTCTTGATTTAGTCGCAAAATCAGGAAAATGCCTCTGGAGAGGATAATTTATTGCCTATGACGATGTCGCTGCGAAAATCCCTACGAAATACCACGTTAGTGCTCGGCGGTCTCTGCTTGAGCACCTCTTTGCTGGCGGCCGATGCCGAACCTGCCGTTAATACCGCTCAGCCGCCCGCCAATATAGCGTCAAAGGCCCAAGAGGCGCAGCCCAGTGCTGCAAAAACCAATGATGCTCAAGTCAGTGCGTCTAAGGTTAGTGAGCCAAAAGTCACTGAGGCTAAAACGAGTACAGATAAACCCGCTGACGTGAAAGCGAGCGCCGAAAAGCCAGTTGATGCTAAGCCGAGCCAAGCCACTCAAGCCAAGCCGACCAAGCCTGCTACTCGAAAAGTGGTGCCCGTCGATACTGCCTCTGAGCTTAAAAATCGCTTTCGGGTGGATCATATGGTCAGCAGCATGACGCTGTTGATCCAGCGGGAGTACGGCTCTGCGCCAGTGGTCATCGTATTGCCCGACGGCAGCAAGTGGTACGCCAACCGTCACCCTGAAACGGTTAAATGGGTCGATGGCATTACTGGCGACATTATATATATCGAGTCGCCTCAGCCTGGCCCTTGGCAGCTGGTGGGTAAGGTAGTACCGGGATCGCAACTCAAGCGAGTCTCTAAGCTTGAGATTGAAGTACAGCAACTGCCACAGCCGTTATTCCAAGGTGAAGAAACCAAAGTGGTTGCTCAATTGATGGGGGATGCGGAGCGGGTGCGCATGCCGGGGCTCGATTATCTTGTCGAGTGGACCGCGCATTTTGTGAGTAAACATCGCGCTGGGGATGAGAACTTTGCCGCCGGTGACATTATCGTCGGCTCTTACAAAGATAATGGTGAAAAGTTCGATGAAAGACCCGACGATGGCATGTTTACCAGCGATATCAATCTAAAACAGCCTTGGGGCGAGTACGACTTTGTGGTCCAAGCCCGTAATAATGTGTTTGAACGACAGGTTTCTTTTCCCTTTACCTTATCGCCACGGCCAGTGAATGCCGAAGTGATCACCCCAGATGATCCGTTAACGGGGCGATGGAAAATAATGTTGCACGCCGATAGCAGTGTGCTGCAATTGGCTGAAACCCATTTTTCATTCGAGCTTGTTGGACCAGCTGGTTTGCAACTTCCCCTCGTCGTTCATGGGCTTAAAGAGAGCGACACTGAACTGCCGATACCGCCTGTGACTGAGTTTGGCAGTTATCGAATTAAAGGCACTGTGGCGACCACCACACTCACAGGCCGTGAAATCCTGCTCGATTTGCCAGAACTCTTCTTTAACTTAGTGCAGCCACCCGAGCCGCCGCCGAGTGCCGAGGAGTTAGCCGCCGTTGCAGCGCAAAAGGCCGCTGAAGAAGAAGCCGTGGCAAAACAGGATGCGCTGTTTTGGATCATTACCATCAATGCTGTGTTACTACTGCTTGGGGTTGTGGGGCTGATAGTCTGGCGTAAGCGTCAAAGTCTCGCGCAGGCACTGGCCGCTGCAGAGCAACGGATGTTAGATGAGGCAGGGCAGAGTAAGCCAGAAGCACCATCTCTCGATGAAATTGATTTGACCATGCCAGATGAGCCGGATCATCGCCGCTAAATCAACGGCCAACAGTCAGGCGTTTTAGACGCCAGTTTGAAGATATTTTGTTCATTTATCATGGGGTTTTGTTTGGTTTGGCGAAATTTTAACTAAACGATGCAAATGAGTGAAAAAAACGGTTGACGCTTCGAACGCTCAACCGTATTATTCACCGCAACTTGAGTGGAGCGGTAGTTCAGTTGGTTAGAATACCGGCCTGTCACGCCGGGGGTCGCGGGTTCGAGTCCCGTCCGCTCCGCCAGTCAAGTTGTTGAAAGTTAACATTATATTGCCCTAGTAGCGGTATAATAAAAGTTTGGAGCGGTAGTTCAGTTGGTTAGAATACCGGCCTGTCACGCCGGGGGTCGCGGGTTCGAGTCCCGTCCGCTCCGCCAAATAGAATAAGCCTCATCGAAAGATGAGGCTTTTTTCTATCTATCTTTTCAGAGTATTTGCCTCTGTATTTCTGCTTAATACCTTTACCTAATGCCTAAGGTATTGTTTCTTTTTATCCCTTTATTTCTACTGAAAGCTGAATATTCGCTGTCAATCGACATATTCGAGTTACAGGACTGCATTTTTTGCTGCTATTGTTATCACCAATAGTTCATTTTTCTGTATGAAAAAAGCGTGTTAGGTTGGGTTAATAAAGACCACTCCATGCCAACTAAAGGAAGTTATATGGTTGAAAAAATCACTGGGATGTTAGCACTTATCGGGGTGCTTTCGTTATTTTGTCAATGGGTTGGTTGGAAGCTTAGGTTACCTGCAATTTTACCGTTATTACTCTGTGGTTTGATGTTAGGCCCAGCATTTGGGGTACTCAATCCCGATGAAATCTTTGGGGATTTATTGTTTCCTATCATTTCACTCGGTGTCGCCGTGATCCTGTTTGAGGGGGCATTGACCCTCAATTTTAAAGAGATTAAAGACCATGGCCGCATGGTGACTCACTTAGTGAGCATCGGCATGGTGATCACCTGGGGCTGTATCAGTGTCGCGACCTTTTATTTGCTCAATTTTAGCTGGGAGGTCGCATTGTTATTTGGCGCCCTCGTGGTGGTCACGGGGCCAACCGTGATTGTCCCTATGCTGCGCAGCGTACGGCCTAAGTCGCAACTGGCGAGTATTTTACGCTGGGAAGGGATTGTGATTGACCCCATTGGTGCGCTACTTGCTGTATTAGTATTTGAATACATTACGGTATCCGGTGACCCCACTAGCCATGTGCTCTATGCACTAGGCTCCATGCTCACGCTTGGCTTAGGCTTAGGCGCGGCGTCAGGTTACCTCATTGGCCAAGTGATCCGCCGCAATTTATTGCCGCATTATTTACGTAATACCGCAGTATTAACCCTTATGCTGGGGATTTTTGTCGGCTCCAACCTACTGCAGGAAGAGTCTGGATTACTCACAGTGACTGTGATGGGGATTTGGCTAGCGAATATGCGCGGTGTGGATATTGCTGAAATCCTTGAATTTAAAGAAACACTGACAGTGCTGTTGATTTCTGCCTTATTTATCCTGTTAGCCGCAAGACTCGATTCGAGTGCCATGATGGATTTAGGCTGGGGCGGCGTAGGAGTGCTCGCCGTGACCATGCTGATTGCTCGGCCGCTCAGTATTTGGGTGTCAGGCATTGGGACGTCACTCTCAAGAGCCGATAAGTGGTTTCTATGTTGGATTGCCCCGCGGGGGATTGTGGCGGCGGCCGTATCTTCCTTATTCGCCATTAAGTTAGAAGCTACCAATGTGCAGGGCGCCGATGCCATCGTACCCTTAGTATTTTTAATCATTATCGGCACTGTCGTTATCCAAAGTTTAACCGCGGGCCGCTGGGCGAAATACCTTGGAGTGACGTCGGGTTCGGCGCAAGGATTATTAATTTTCGGAGCCTCGAAGTTTTCCCGCGAACTGGCAAAAATCTTAAAAAGCAAAGATGTCAAAGTGCTGCTGGCCGACAGCAACTGGGATAACATTCGTCTCGCGCGGATGGATAATATTCCGGTCTATTTTGGTAATCCCGCCTCGGAACATGCAGAAACCTATATGGATTTAACTGGGATTGGCCGAGTGCTGATCATGTCGCCTTATAAGCAGTTAAACCCGCTGGTGACCTTTTATTTTCAAGATGTGTTAGGTTCTAAAAAGGTCTTTGGCCTTAATAATGCCGAGCAGGGTAGCGCGCGCCATCAATTATCTGAGACTTACAAACAGCGATTATGTTTGTTTGGTGATGCGGTGTCCTACGCCAAAATTGCCAGTCAAATGGCGAAAGGGGCGCAGCTTAAAGTCACTAACTTAACTGAAAACTTCACCTTCGAGCATTTCCGCAAACGTTATGGCGAAACGGCATTGCCGTTAGTGTATCTGACCAAAGAGGGCAAAGTCGTGATAGTGTCAGGCAATGACACCCTATTCCCCAATGGCATAGAGTTAATCAGTTTGCTGCCCGTTGAAGCGCTTGAAGAAGCGAAAATCCAACAGGCGATTGCCGAGCAAGAGGCGATAGCTGCACAGGCCAAAGCGGCGGAAGAAGCAGCCCTTGCGAAAGCCAAGGCCGAGGAGGAAGCTGAAGCAGAGCGCCAACAACTTGAGCAGCAAGCGAAAATCAAGGCCGAAGAGCCATCGCAATCTGAGGTTGAAGCACAAGATAACATCAACACCGCGGATGAAACGTTGGCGAAGGGATAATGGCAAGGCTAAGGTTAGCTAAGGTGAGCTTGGTATTTGCGAAGAGATAAGCCTGTTAAGCTAGGCGAAAATAAAAAAGGCACTACTATGTAGTGCCTTTTTGTTTATTAAAATGGGCTTAGCAGTACAGCTTAGCGATTAAGCGGCGCGTTCCTGTGACGTCGTTGCGACGACTTCAGGGCGTAGCTCTGCTGGGTCAAAGTCATCCACATTGATTGACTTCATTCGGCCGATTTCGGCACGTTCCAACAGTTGTACTTCGCTGTCGCTCAATACACCTAAGGCTTTACCTTCAGCGGCGACTTTATCTAACCACATGAAAGGTAAACGCTTGCCACAGGCCTTACAGACTTTATCGAATAAAGGTTCGGCAGCCAGAATATCCTTCAGCGTTTGCTCTTGGATGCCCACAGCATTGTGCTCAGAGTTAGTCCAGAACTGGCCTTTACCTAAACGATCACGGCTTTCACAAGGGGTTTGCATGATCTTAGCCACTTTATGGTCTAACACATCGCTTGGACGTTTCAGTGGACGGCCGAATGGGAACATGATGGCGCGTAATACGCCGCCTAGACCCATAGGGAAGTTATCCAGTAAATCGTCTAATGAAGCCTGTAACTTGTACAGTGCATCTTCAACCGCCCATTGTACCAGTGGCAGATCATCGGTTTGACGGCCTTCATCTTGGTAACGTTTTAAGGTCGCAGAAGCGAGGTATAACTGGCTTAACAGATCGCCTAAGCGGGCAGAAATACGCTCTTTACGTTTTAAGTTACCGCCTAAGGTTGCCATGGCTAAGTCTGACAGCAGGGCTAAGTTGGCACTGAAACGGTTCATATGTTGATAATAACGCTTGGTTTTATCTGAGTATGGCGCGTTAGAGAAACGGCTTGATGTCAGACCTAACCAGAAGCTACGGACAAAGTTACTGGTCGCAAAACCAATGTGACCGAAGATGGCTGCATCGAAGTTGGCTAAGCCTTGGCCAGACTCTGTGTCAAACGCTGACTCCATTTCGGCCAATACATAAGGATGACAACGGATTGCACCTTGACCATAGATGATCATCGAACGTGTCAGGATGTTTGCACCTTCAACAGTAATCGCAATCGGAGCCGCTTGATAGCCACGACCTAAGTAGTTGTTAGGGCCTAAACACACACCTTTACCACCGTGGATATCCATGGCGTCGATAACACATTTCTGCATACGATCGGTCAGGTGATATTTCACGATAGCCGAGATAACCGAAGGTTTTTCACCTAAGTCGATACCAGTGGTGGTTAATGAGGTCACTGCATCCATCAGGTAGGCGTTACCACCGATGCGTGCCATTGGCTCTTCAATCCCTTCTAACTTACCAATCGGCAGTTTGAATTGACGACGAATACGCGCATAGGCACCCGTTGCCAGAGCGGCAGTTTTTACGCCACCGGCAGAGTTTGATGGCAGCGTGATACCACGGCCAACAGACAAACACTCAACCAGCATACGCCAGCCTTGGCCAGCCATTTTCGGACCACCAATGATAAAGCTTAATGGTACGAATACGTCTTTACCGCGAGTTGGACCGTTTTGGAACATACAGTTCAGCGGGAAGTGACGACGGCCTGTTTCAACGCCTTCAACATCAGTTGGGATCAGCGCGCAGGTAATGCCCAGTTCTTCTTTGTCGCCTAATAGGTGTTCAGGGTCACGCAGTTTAAACGCCAGACCTAATACAGTCGCAACTGGCGCTAGGGTGATATAACGCTTGTTCCAGGTTAAGCGCATACCTAAGACTTCTTCGCCTTCCCATTGACCTTTACACACGATACCAAAGTCAGGGATAGAACCCGCGTCGCTACCAGCCTCAGGGCTAGTTAATGCGAAACAAGGGACTTCCAAACCTTTGGCTAAACGTGGCAGGTAATGGTTTTGCTGCTCAGGCGTACCATAGTGTTGTAACAGTTCGCCAGGGCCTAAGGAGTTAGGTACACCTACAGTGGATGCCAGCTCGCTGCTTAAACCCGCAAGCTTTTGCAGCACGCGTGATTGGGCGTAGGCTGAGTACTCTAAACCGCCGTATTTTTTCTTGATGATCATGGCGAAGAAGCCGTGATCTTTCAGGTATTGCCATACTTCAGCAGGCAAATCAGCCAGTTGATGTGATACTTGGTGTTGGTTCACCATGCGGCATACTTCTTCAACTGGACCGTCTAAGAAGGCTTGCTCATCGGCACTTAAACGAGCGACAGGGTAATTGTGGAGTTTTTTCCAGTTTGGGTTACCCGCAAACAGATCGGCTTCCCACCAAGTGGTACCAGCTTCAATCGCTTCTTTTTCGGTAGAAGACATTTCGGGCATGATGCCACGGTACATCTTCATCAGTGGGCGACTGATAACATTTTGTCTAAATGCACTGATATTGAGGGGCAGCGCGATCACGAGGAAGATAATCCAAGAGATAGGGCCAACAACATCGAGTGTCCATCCGGCTGTCATCACAACAGCGGCTGCAATAGTGGCAGTGAGCAAAGATACCCGAAGGTAAGCTAGGGCTCCTAGCACTAAGATCATGGCGATGATCCAAAGTAGGGTAGTCACTGTATTTCTCCTTAAGTATGACCGAGTGCCAATCACAGGTCATAACGAGTTTTGTTGATTGCGATCACAATTATAGTTTGTGGTCTGACCTGTGTCGCATAAAAGTTAAACCTAAGGCAGTTTTAATACAAGTATTTTTCAAACAATTGTTTAAATTTTTTGTCACCTTTGATCATTCCACAAATGTCATCAACTAGTTACAATGCAAAACCGTGGATATTTGGATTGAGAAAGGCGAGAAATATGTGTGAGTTACTGGCGATGAGCGCCAATGTGCCGACCGATATTGTGTTTAGTTTTACGGGATTAGCACAGCGTGGTGGCGTCACTGGGCCCCATGTCGACGGTTGGGGGATCACTTTCTATGAAGGCCGTGGCAGCCGTACGTTTAAAGATGCCTGCCCAAGTAGCGAGTCGCACATTGCAAAATTAATCAAATCCTATCCGATTAAAAGCGAGGTGGTGATAAGCCATATTCGTCAGGCCAATCGCGGCTGTGTTTCCCTTGAAAATACTCATCCTTTTACCCGTGAGTTGTGGGGCCGTTATTGGACCTATGCCCATAATGGTCAGTTAAGCGACTATCAGGCGAAGTTTCAGGTGTCCCGTTATCAGAGTGTCGGCGATACCGACAGCGAGCTGGCTTTTTGCTGGATACTGGAGCAAGTCGCGGCCAAGTTTGGTGACCGTCGCCCAGAGGACATGCAAGCGGTGTTTCGATTTGTGGCTACGCTTGCTGAACAAATCCGCGTCCTTGGGGTATTTAATATGATCCTCAGCGATGGCGAATACTTGATGAGCTATTGCAGTAATAATCTGTGTTATATCACCTGCAGGGCACCGTTTGGCAAGGCAAAATTAATTGATACCGATGTTGTGATTGATTTTGATAAAGAAACCACACCACACGATGTAGTGACTGTCATCGCCACTCGGCCGCTCACTGAAAACGAGGACTGGCAAGTGATGCAGCCTGGCAATTGGAAGTTGTTCCGCTTAGGTGAGCTGCTTATCGATTTGTAATTGGGGCGTTGCCATTCTACTTTGACGGCATTAAATCAGAAACAAAAAGGCCAAATGGAGTCACTCACGTTTGGCCTTTTATGTTTTGTGCGGCGCTGTTACGGCATCTTAGCAACAGCACTCAATCCGTCTTACACCAGCGATAACAGAGTATCTGGCTTAATTCGCGCCTGTGCCGAGGAGTTTAGGCACTTTCTGCTCCGTTGGAACTTCGGTTTCAATGGCAGCGGCTTCAACGGCTGCGGGCACGACTTCAACTGGCACATCGTCGAAATGATAATTCAGCAGTTTGATATCCAGCTGTTTGCTGCCTTTTTCAAAGTGCGTTAGACGAACGGGCAGGTAGGCTAAATCCGGCACCATCCAAAAGAAAGTTTGGCGTTTATGATTGTCACGCACTACCTCAATTTTGACCGTATCGTAGCTGCCGCTTTCAATTGTCATCCGTTCCTTACCAATCACATGGAACTTGTATTCATCGATCTCGTTGGATTTTACCATCTTATAATCAAGCACTTCTTTACCAGCGCTGATATCGAGACGAAACTGCAGCTGCACCATTAGCGGATCGAAAATATCGCCTTCGAAGGGGAATTTACCTTTTTCATCCTTATAACGGGTATGGATCATCCCTTGCGCCTTGGCAAAGGCGGTTTGCTCGATAAAATTCGGGCCGACACCTTGGCGCTCATGCAAATAGCGCAGGGGTAATAATTGATTGCCATCCTGAGCAAACTCACTCAGCACATGGCGCACATCGGTCAGTAATAACAGGCTAAGATCGCTGTCGAAGCGATATTTGTAGATCCCATCCTCCATGGCGGGCAGTTGATACTTGGCCTTACCCAACTCAATATCACCATAATTAACTTGATATTCAGCAGTTTGAGGCGTTAAAGGCGTTGGCGCCGCCATCGCAAATACGCTGTGGGTGAGTGCGAGACTCACGAATAACGTTGGAATTGTGCGCAAGTAATGCTCCTTTATATCGCAAACAGATTGCGGCTAACACCGCTTATCCCATTGGCTGAACTGCCAAGCTTAATTGTTTATAGCTGAGGCCATATCGGGTGTAAACAGTTTATAGATCAATATATTAAACTAGAAGGGGATTGACATCACTAAGGTTGCCATATCCGGTTGCCACTCAAACTCAGACAAGTCTACTTTGCCACAGTTCACTGTAACGCCTTCAATACGCAATAATTCCATCTGTTCCTGAAAGGAGACTGAATGCTTTTCGAAGGAAATTTTACCTTGGCTGTTGAGTACTCTATGCCAAGGAAGTGACAAATGTTCGGGGGCCGATTTGAGCGCCTTCGACACATAGCGGGCACGACCGGGTAAACCGGCAAAATCGGCCACTTTGCCATAACTGCTGACTTTGCCAGGCGGGATCATCGCGACAATATGCCAAATCTTCGCCATCGGCGAGAGGGTGTTTTGTGTCTCTAGTGTGCTGTTCGTTTCGTCTGGCGTAATGGCCTTATCTTGCTCTAAGTAGCGATAAAGTGGGGATTTATCTTTTGCAAACCGCATGATGATGCCAAATAAAACCATGAATGAGGTGAGCCAGTGTAGCGTTAATTTCCGCCTAAGTGAAACAGAGGACGGCTGATACTGCTGCAATTTAAATCTAAAAAATCGATTGTAATGATTTTTATTAAACTATTTAGTTTTGAATATTGAGAAAACACAGGAATAGTTCATAATAGCGCCAAATTTTTTGACTCACTAAGAGATGAAACAGGCATGGCTGTACTCGATATTCTGACAATTCCCGATGAGCGTCTAAAGCGCAAAGCACAACCCGTAAAAGACATTGAAGCGATTCAGGGATTTATCGATGATTTAATCGAAACCATGTACCACACCGACGATGGTATCGGTCTGGCCTCGACCCAAGTGGGCAGCACAGATGCGGTGATTGTGATCGATTTATCCGAAAATCGCGATCAACCCTTAGTGCTGATTAATCCAGAGATTGTTGAAAAATCAGGCGAATACGTAGGTGAAGAAGGCTGTCTTTCTATCCCTGGCTATCGCGCCAAAGTGAGCCGTTTTGAAAAGGTTAAAGTCACCGCCTTAGACAGACAGGGCAAAGCGATTGAAATCGAAACCGATGACTTTTTGGCTATTGTTTTACAACACGAAATCGACCATTTACACGGTAAAGTGTTTATCGAACATTTATCGACCTTAAAGCAGCAAATCGCGTTGAAAAAAGTGCGTAAATACGCCTAAGCAGATGAATTTGCGCGACTGATTGTCGTCTTTATCTAAGTCAAAGCCGCATTCCGATGCGGCTTTGTTGTTTCTAAGCATTTAAAAAGCCAAACAAAAGCGCGATATGTGAAGTTAACGGCTTGTTTTTACAGCAGTGACTCGCTAAGGTAGCGGCAATATGCACGGGTTGCATGGCCTGTGCGCAGTAAGGATACGGTAGGGAAACAAATGAAGACAAAATTCATAGCGCTTGTGGGTGCGCTGGCATCGATTAGCATCTTGCTTGGTGGTTGCAGTGCTTTTTTTAACGGTAACACCACTGAAAAAAACGTAGTTTCCAGCAGTCTGGTTGAATATCTCTATCCTGATGATAAACAACGCGAGGCTCAGCAACCCAGTATTCCGGTATTGCGTCTTCCCATCACGGTTGGCATTGCCTTTTTACCCTCCACCCATTGGCAATCCGAAGCCCTCGATAGCAGCTCGCAAATCGCCTTGCTGGATAAAGTGAAACAGTCATTTGTTAAATATGACTTTATTGACCGTATCGAATTAATCCCCAGCACTTATCTTAAAAATGGCAAAGGTTTTAGCACCTTACAGCAGGTCGCCCGTTTACACGATGTCGATGTGATGGCGCTGGTGTCTTACGATCAACTGTTACAAAGCAGCGAGAATAAGGCTTCACTGCTGTATTGGACCATAGTCGGCATGTATATGGTGCCCGGTAATGAAAACGCGATCCAAACCTTTGTCGATACCGCCGTTTTTGATATGCGCAGCCAAAAAATGTTGTTTAGGGCGCCTGGTATTAACCAACTTACCGACACGTCAACCGCAGTGAGCGTCACCAACGTGCTACGTGAAAAATCCGCTGAAGGCTTTGAGCTGGCGGTAAACGATATGATCACTAATTTAGACGCCGAATTAGCCCGCTTTAAAACCCGCGTGAAAGAAGAACATATTGCGACCATTGAACATAAACAAGGTTATAGCGGCGGTGGCAGTTTATCCCTATTAATCCTTTCGCTACTGGGCATATTTGCAATTCGCCGTTTAACTATTTGTAGAGAATAATTAAACCTATTTATTAGGATGATTTGAGTGAAATGGAGTTTCGATGTTTTGGCTTTTTTTTAAGTAAGCATGCCTCTTTTCTCTATGTTTAATGGGCCGAATAAAGCATTAAGGATCTTATAGTAATGACAGACATTACGGATAGAATTTGTTATGAAATCGAAGATATTCAAGAGGCAGTTAACCTAGTAAAAACTATTTCTTCTGCAGCTGAATTATATGAATTATTAAGGCATTACAATTGGGATGATGGTTATGAGATCCCGATTACGATTGCTGACCACCCATTATGTGAGTTAGCTATTGCAATAAGGATGTTTTGGCTTGCTGAAGCGATGGATTGGTTAGAAATGAATGAACAAAATGAATTAATTCCAGCCAATAACGTTATTGAGCCTTATCAACAGAAAGATTATGATTTCGCAGTCATGCTGACAAATCGAATTTTAACTGGTTACTACCAGATAAGAACAGTTTCTCATACTGAAAAGATATCAAAGACGATGCAATACCTTTTTAAGAAGCGTGGCGTGCCAGAGATTTTATACAAACCAATAGTGGTATGAGTGCAGATGTATAAGATTTAGATAGATTAGGCCGATTTATTGCCGTTTCACCCAAATGAGGGAGATTACTAGACCATAACCGACGGATTAATTTCCAATAAGCCGAGTAGAATTGTATTTTTCACTCAAACAGAGGGCTTCGGACGAGTTTAATTCGTAATCTACAATCACTCAGCTTGATAATGGTGTGCGCGTTTTCACTGGTCTAACAAGGTAAACGCGCATGCGCACGAATAAAATGTTATATTTTAGGAGAAATTATGGCATCACTGGAAGAAGCTTATAGCAATGAGTATCAGGATATTATTGATCCTGAATTAGCATATGACCTTTATTGAGCAGGTATTATAGCTGATAAATCAGCTTTCGAATGTCCTAGTGAAAAATGTAATGCCAAGGTCACTTGTATAAATCTTGATCAGGAAAAACAGGATATGCATCAGTCTCCTCACTTCAGAGGATACAATCATTCTGTCGATTGTGATGCAACATTTGGTCTAGATAGAGTTGCAGGTGTTGAGTCTCCAACAACATCGGCTCAATCGAAATTTGTTAAGAGTGATTCAATATCAGATGTTTTTCATCTTAAACGCCCTAAAAATCAATTCGCGAAGAAAGAACCGAAAGGTATCGACCTTACTAAGGAAAAGAAAATAAGTAATCGACGCGGAAAAAGTGTCACGGGAGAAGAGTTCTTCGGTGGCTCTAAGTATTACTCTGTGCGATCTTTAGTATCTAAGTTTATAAGATACAGAAAAGATAACTCATTATCAGAACATAAAATAAACATACAGGGAAAAGATATTAGCTATAAGTCGCTGTTTAAAGGTATTTATAAACAACTTATTACTGCCCTTCCGGATGAAAATTTAATTTATTGGGGAGTAGCTTTCATCGATTATATTGAAAAAAAGGAATGCTACAAAGTTACTTTCGGTGAAACTCTTGAGCATGGAGGTAATGATATTCGGCCGTCATTTTTTATATCTAGAACAATGATTGCCGAGTATCCTGTGAGAAATCTAGTTGTGAAGAGGTTAGAAAAAATATCAAAGGAAAGTGACAAAAGAGCATTTGTTTTCATTTATTCTAAACCTCATTCGTCAGGAGATAGTTATATTAATTTTGACTTGGAAAGTCTGGACTATTTAGAAATACGATATTTGGACTTGTTTGATGATCTTAAGAAAAAAATATAACAAGGCCAAGCACATCGCCCGCAAAAAGTGCGGGCTGGACCTCGCTACGCTCGGCTCGTGTTGGCGGCGTTAACCCATAGAAGTTTTAATCCGAAATTCACTAATCCGAGCTAAAAGTCTAACGCGAAATTGTCCCAAAGCATGCTGTGTGTTTCTTTAAAACATACAGACTACGCTAATGCTAAACAGGTGAGCCATGGTGATTAGCGATACGACCGTCCGCCCCATGGCCGCTTTTTGGCATCTATGCTATCGCGGTATTTGTGAATCCATTCACATCAGACAGGCGGCCCTACATCCACGGATGGACTCGCTGCGGATCTTCGAGCAAATGCTAAGGCTTACTCATTCGTAGGAACAGCATGTTTGCCCGTCACTCAAAAATTTTATCTTTTCTTATCTGAACGTATTCTTAGTTTTTAGAGCTTCATATATTAAAATCATACTCTTACAAAATAGGGGAGTGCGATAAGGGCGATGCCGATGGCGATAAGTAGCGCGAGATTGGTGACAAAATAAGGGTAAATCATTAGGGTGAGGCCGACGGCCAGAGGGATGGGGGCGGCTTGGCGCTTGCCGTAGGTGAAAAAGCCAAGACCAAAGAGGCCAAAGACTAAACTCCATAACAATAATGCTGGATTATCAAACACCTTGAGTTCCTCAATGATTAGCGCTTGGTAAGCGCCGACCTGTTACTGTGTCATATTGGTCAAACGATGGGTTAGGACTGCTCCGCTGAATTGAGTCTACTGCTAAAAATTCCTTGGCGTAATTAAGCTTTATTCATCTTATTCGTTGCGTGAATCCACTATTTTAGTGCACTGTTTTATTTATATTTTTAATACAGTGAGGATTCTGGTTATAGCTCATATAACTCTAAGGGTAAGCCGTCGGGATCGCTAAAGAAGGTGAACTTTTTGCCTGTGTATTCGTCGATGCGGACAGGTTCGACGGCGATATCATGGGCCGTAAGATGCTCGATCGCCGTTTCAATCGATGTGACGCGAAAGGCGAGATGTCTAAGGCCGCATGCCTCTGGATAGCTAGGGCGTTTGGGAGGATTTTCGAAGGAAAACAACTCGATTTGGCTCATATCCGGCAGTTGTAAATCGAGTTTGTAAGACTGGCGCGCCTCACGATAATGCTCTGCAAGCACGCTAAGGCCAAGAATAGTCACATAAAAGTGTTTGGACTTTTGATAGTCACTGCAAATAATCGCTGCATGGTGAATGCCGAGTAACATGGCTTGCCTCTGTACTGTTTAACTGATGTTTACGCTAGTGTGTTTTAAAAAAGCCAGAGTCACAACTAAGTGTGACTCTGGCGCTCACCTAAGATTTTTTCTTACTTCGCTAGCGGGCTAATGGACGAGTTCAAATATCGCGGAGGAGAGAGGTGCAAGCTGCAACTGAACTTGTCCTTCACCTCGCTCGACAATTAACTGCGCCGTATGGTCTTCCAGTAAATCCTTAAGCGAATAGGTTGCATCGGTTAACTGCCATTGCGCAATCAGAGATTGGGGCAGTTTAAGTGAAAATGACTTGGCTTGGGTTTGACTAAAGTTACTGACAATAATCAGCTTTTGACCTTTGTTAGCGGCGGTATTGGCCTCAAAGCGGACAAAGGCAAAGGTTGAGTCATCATAACCCGTTGCGCTGCCATTGTTTGTCTTATTGTTAGCCTTATTGCTAGCCTTTGCAGCCGATACCGCGCTGCGGTTGGCAGCATCTAGCGAGTGATATTTCCCTAAGAGCGCGGGCGCATTTTTCCCCGTGCTCAGGTTCAATAATTTTTGGTAATAGGTACGTAGCGCAACTTCTGCGGCGGTTGATTGGCCACCATCAAATTTACCTTGATTCATCCAGCGCTGATGGGCGGGAACACCCGCATAATCAAAAATACTGGTGCGTGACGCATGGCCAAAGCCTAGGTTTTGCGTCGCCGCTTCTCCCACTTCTTGACCGAAATAAAGCAAGGTGGGTGAGGTACTTAAGGTCGCCGACACCACCATTGCAGGCAGGGCGTAGCGGGGATCGACCGCATCTGTTGAGGTGTTACCAGTTAAGGCGCCTAAAAAGGCGGCATTGGCGACGCGCTGTTCGTCGTGGTTTTCTAAAAAGTGCAGCATATGCGAGTCGATATCTTGCACTTTGGCCTGATCCGCGGCGATCTGTGCGGTACTTTTTTGTCCTGCCATAATGGCTTTGAGGGTGTCGTAAAGATCGACCTTGTCGTAGAGGTAATCCATTTTGCCGAGCTGAATATAGTCGCGATACAGCGCGGGGTTGTAGACCTCAGCTAAGATAAAGGCTTCTGGATGACTATGTTTTATATGACTATTTAAATAGCTCCAAAACTCGACGGGCACCATTTCGGCCATATCGTAACGAAATCCATCGACTCCCATCGTTAACCAATACTGGGCAATTTGATTGAACTTGATCCAAGAGTTAGGTAATTCATGACTATGTTGCTGCCAAAAAGCATAGTGCTGCTCGGCGCCGAGGGTGGCATAGCGTGGCGGCAGTGTAGGGAAATCATGGCTGCCATCGGGGCGGACACCGTAATTGATTTTAACGGTTTCATACCAGTCATTCATATCCGGCTTGGCAAGGCGTGAGCCGTTGCCCGTCCATTTGGCGGGGATCTCTTCAAATTGACCATCACTTAGGGGATGCGACTCGCCGCCTAACGGTTTGAGGCTATCAGGCAAATCTGGCACTTGAAAGCCAGAGGATTGCTTTTTATCAGTCACATAGTAAAAGTTATTATGCTTTTCATATTCAAGGGTTTGATTATCGTCTTCACCAAAATCGCGTACGCCCTCGGGCTTAGTGATGGAATGGTAATTACGCGCCACATGGTTGGGCACTATATCGATAATCACTTTTAAGCCTTGCTTGTGGGTGCGCTCGATCAGTGCCTGAAACTCCTGTAAACGGTTGGCGGGATCGACCGCTAAATCGGGGTTTACGTTGTAATAATCTTTAACCGCATAGGGCGAACCGGCGCGGCCTTTAACCACATCTGGATCATCGTGACTTACGCCAATTGCGCTGTAATCGCCAATTAAGGCGTGGTGGGGCACACCCGTATACCACACATGGGTAACGCCTAAGTCTTTGATACTTTTGAGCGCTGTGTCATCAATATCATTAAATTTACCCACACCGTTTTCGCTAATCGTGCCCCAAGGTTTATTGGTGGTGTTTTTATTGCCATAGAGTCGGGTAAAAATTTGATAAACAACGGGCTTAAACTTGTCTGCTTGCTCGCCATTGTGACGGGCTGGCAGGATATCGCCTTCGGCCACATTTGGATTGGCTGCCATGGTTTTAGCCGCCACTGCTTGTAACGCCGTAGCTTGAGTGGTGATTGCTGGGGCGGCCATGGTGCAAAAGGTGCTAATGCTGCTGAGGGCTAATAGGGTTAATCCCTGTTGCCAGCGATAAGCGCGACGTTTGCTACTGTTAGATAATAGAAAATTCAACCTAGGTTCCTTTACTGACTTGGCGGCCAAACTATGGCTTGGCCGCGCTGTTAGCTAAGTATGTTTAGCTGTTTGATTGTGTATGGGTTATTGGCGATTAAGCTCAAGCAACATAACGCCAGCATGTGGCAGAGTAACTGATTGATTAAGCTTGAACTTATCCCCTGTGAAGACTGAGTTTGCCGAGCTATTGCTCGCCAATACCTTACGAAAGCGGCTTAACTCCAGCGTTTGTGCTTGGTCATTCTTGTTGTAAATCACCATCACTTTATCCGCATCGGCTTGGTAGCAGGCATTGCCCGCTGTGGCATGTTTAGCGACGCATCGAAATTGCACATAAATGCCGTTTTGCGGCACAAAGTGCAGTAAATCGCCCGTTTGCAGCGCGGCTGAATGTTTACGGTAATTGAGTAGGGTGCGTACAAACGCAAGCGCTTGTTGCTGTTTTGCGTTTAGCCCTTTACCGCTAAAACCGCTTACCTTGTTATTGGCAAAGCCACCCGGAAAATCGCTACGCACTACACCGTCGTGGCGGCCTTCGGTTGGGCTGGTCATCAATACTTCTGTGCCGTAAAACAGCTGTGGAATGCGTTTGGCCGTTAACACATAGGTGAGGGCCATTTGGTACAGCGGCAGGTTTTCTTTCAGCAGACTATAAATCCGATTGGTGTCGTGGTTGCCTTCAAAGAGGACTAACTGGCTTGGGTTAGCATACACCACATCATTCGCTAACATCTCGTAAAGCTTGATAAAACCAGTATCCCAGCCTTCGGGCTCGTTTAGGCTTTCAACCAGCTTTTCATAGAGCGGAAAGTCCATCAGGCTAGGTAAATCCGAGCGATAGCCATCGGCATTGATTTTGCCTTTTTGCCAATAGGAGACGGTAATGGGATTGGCGGTCCACTCTTCGCCGACAATATTAAAATGTGGGTATTCGGCCATTAAGGCCTTTGACCATTGGGCTAAAAAGGTTTTATCGGCGTAGGAATAGGTGTCTTCGCGAATACCCGAAAGCCCTGCGTATTCCACCCACCAAATGCTGTTTTGAATTAGATAAGTCGCAAGCTTAGGGTTGCGCTGATTGAGATCGGGCATCGAATCGACAAACCAACCGTCGACAAAGTCACTTTTATCCTGTGTGTCGGCGTAGGGATCTTGCACTGTGGTGCGTCTATGACTGGTAAAACTCGGGCTGGTAGAACTAGGGCTGGTAGAACTAGGGCTGGTAGAACTGGCAGCTTGAGCCGTATTAGCATCAGTGACATTGGGCTGCAGTGGGACATTGAGCCAATCACTGCTCGGTAAATCCTTTAACCACCAATGGTTTGAGCCAATATGGTTAAGCACTACGTCTTTAATCACCCCAAGACCATGCTGTTTGGCCTCTGTGACTAACTTTTGGTAATCCTGATTGCTGCCAAAACGCGGGTCGACCCGATACAGATTGGTTATGGCGTAACCATGGTAGGAGTATTGGGCTTGGTTATTTTCAAGTAGTGGGTTGATCCACAGCTGGGTGACACCTAATTTGGCTAAGTAATCTAAGTGCTGGCGTATACCTTCGATATCGCCGCCATGGCGACCATCGGAATTATCAGGCGCCGCATGCTCGAGCATATCGGCCTGATTATCATTGCTTGGGTTGCCATTGGCGAATCGGTCTGGGGTGATAAGGTAAATCACATCTTTATTGCTAAAGCCTTGGCGTTCGCGGCTGCCATCTGCCCGCGCAGCTAAAGTGTAGGGCAGTTGGAAGAGCTGCTTGTCGCCTGCGACAATGCGGATATCAAAGGTCTGCGGCTTGGCTTGGCGCAAATCTAAATTGATAAACAAATAATGGGGATTATCCGTCTGCTCAATCCCTTCAAACACCACATCTTGGCCAGTAATCTCAACCTTAAGTTGCGTAGCATCCGCGGGCAGTGCATTGCTGTGGAGCATCAGTTGCAGCTTAGGATTATGCATGCCCGCCCACCAAGAAAGTGGTTCGATTGTTAAAGGTGCCGTTGAGCTCTCTTCTGTAGGAATAAGGTTTGCTGATAATAAAGCTGCAGAACCAATAGTATCTGCTTGTGTATTCCAGCTAAATAGCAGACTAATGCTAAGTAAAAGATGTTGTCGTTTTAAGATCATAAGTGTTCCTTACTTCCTAACAAGTTGAGAATGCGTAGTACCCTTCAAGTAAATGTTAACCGTATGGCATTAAACCAACTGTGCGAGATATTGCTCATGAGTTGGCATTTTACTGACGCTATTATTTATTATTGCTCTGATATTACTAAAAAATTCAGCTAAGTCTTGTTGTTCAATCGTGTGAGCTAATGGATTAAAATCCTGGGGAATTATCCCTTGACCTAGCATGACTTGAGCCCAAGCCATTTCCGTGAAGAGTTCTTCTTTATGCCTGAAAATTGAGCCGGTTTGATTAAATAAGGTAATTTTTTGCTGCAAACTTTCAGGTACTTGCATCCGTTGACAGGCGTGCCAAAGAGAGTCTTGATTCGATACTGATCTTTGATTGAGATGATAGTGCAGGATAATAAAATCCCGGATTTGTTCGAATTCGAGTTGAGATTGGCGATTAAACTCATCCACATTGGCTTGCTCAACACCTTGGTGGGGAAAGAGTTTCGTTAATCGAATGATGGCCGATTGCACTAAATGAATACTTGTAGATTCAAGGGGTTCTAAAAAGCCACTCGATAGACCAATCGCTACACAATTATGTTGCCACTGCTTTAGCCTACGCCCAGGAATAAATGATATTTTTTTGGGTTCACAGAGTGGCTTGCCATCAAGCGTCGACAGTAACTTTGCCTTTGCTTCGTCATCACTCATGTAGCGACTAGAGTAGACAATGCCATTTCCCGTTCTATGTTGCAGTGGGATCCGCCATTGCCATCCCGCCTCATGGGCAATGGCTCGTGTGTAAGGGGGGATCTCAGCGACTTTTTCACTGGGTACCGCGAAAGCACTGTCACACAGTAGCCAATCTTGGTAACTCTCATAGCCAACATTAAGTGTTTTTCCAATCAAAAGGGCGGCAAAGCCTGAGCAATCGATAAAGAAGTCGCCCTGGACTTCTACGCCAGAGATTAGACTGAGGCTAGCGATATGGCCATTTTCACTGCGGTTGACAGTTTCAACTTTACCTTCAATACGTTTTACACCCGCTTTTTCACTATATTGTCGCAGTAATTGAGCGTAGCAAGCGGCATCAAAATGATACGCATGAGTTATCCCCGCTAAAGGTGAGTGGGGAATATGTTCAATAGCTTGAAATTTATGGTTTATTGCAGCCTGGTAATTGAGCGAGTAATCCCAAAATGCGGTGATAGTTTGGGGTTTTGTACTTAGCCAATAGTGGTGGAATTGAGTAAACCCTATGTCTTTGCCAAAGTTACCAAAGGCATGCATATAGCTATCACCCTGACTCCCCCAGTGCTCAAATTGAATACCGAGTTTAAAGGTGGCATGGGTTGCTTTGATAAATTCGTTTTCGGGGATCCCTAGAACACTGTTGAATAATTGCAGTGGTGGGATTGTGGCTTCACCAACCCCAATGGTGCCAATGTCAGCAGATTCTACAAGGGTAATATTGAGGGTTTGTTTAAATAACTTGGCGAGAAGTGCTGCCGTCATCCAACCCGAAGTACCGCCACCCACAATGACAATATCTTTGATTTGACCCATGGTTTAGCCCTTCGTTAATTAAGTAGGCTGATGATTTAATAGACATGAGAGGGTGTGACAAATATAAAAAGAAAAGCCTCTGCAATAATTGCTGAGGCTTTGCTGTCACTGTTAGAACTTATAGTTGGCGCCTAACATGAAGTTACGGCCATAGTTTTGGTAGTCACGTACTAAACGTTGGTCTGAACCTGTATAAGAGGTGAAAGGTTCATTGGTTAAGTTGTTGACTTGGAAAAGAACCGATAATCCGTATAGAGACTCTATGCCGCTCTCGCTGAAGTCATAGCTGACTTGAGCATCGACCACGGTTTCCGCTTTAATGTTCACGTTTTCACGTTGCAGACTGATCTTAGTCACTTCGCCGAGGAAGTCACTGCGGTAACGAGAGCTAATACGCGCTTCAAAGCCTGAGTTTTCATAATAAACGGTTGCGTTTAAGGTCTTTTCAGACAAACCAGGTAGAGTTGTTGGTGCACTGCTTGGTGTCTCTTTCACCTCACTGTCGTTGTATGAACCACTTAAGACTGTACCGAAACCACTTAGCACATCTGCAAACATGCCAAAGTCTAATGACACTGCAGCTTCAATCCCTTGAACATAACCACCTTCACCATTTTGTGGTTGGGTGATCACACCGATTGGATTACCTGGTACGCCTGGGAAGAGGGTACTGAAGTCGAAATCCACTTTTTGATCATAGACATAGTTTTCTAGGTCTTTGTAGAACACTGCGACAGAGAAGTAGCCTTGATCGCTAAAATAGTTTTCATAACTTAAGTCATACTGACGTGCTAACCAAGGACGAAGTTCTGGGTTACCCGCGTTACCTGTCCAGTTAACGCCATCATTTGGATTTTGGTTATAGCTGTAGTTCAAGTTGGCATTCATCTTATCCATACGTGAACGAGTCAAGGTACGCGCCGCGGCAAAACGTACGACTTGGCTATCTGCTACTTCAAAGCTTAAGTTTAAGCTTGGTAGCCATTCGACATAGGAATCACCTGCCGTGCGTGGTGTTAATTCAACAATCCCATCTTCGACTGTTGCAACTGTACCGTCTGATGATTGATCGGTATACACAGCTTGAAGGCCAGCATTACCAGTGAATGGAATACCAAATACTTCAGACTCTAGATTCGCTAAGACATAACCCGTTGTCACTTTTTCCTGTACTGCCCAAGAGTTAGTGGCACGAGATAAGTCTACATCGGCGACGTCGGTCTCGATATAGTTGCCGTCATTATAGAATGCTAATGAGTCATAGCTCAGTACATCACCCATACCAAAGAAGGCGAGGGATGTTGGATCGAGTAGGTATTTGTCAGGAACCGTCATCGTATAATCAGCTGAACCATCATAGCCTTTTAGCGTTAAATAGTAGCCTTTGTCGATTTTGGTTTTATCACGGTCGGTGCGGTTAACACCAAACTCAATGCTGCGAACCGCGCCACCATCGAGAATGTATTCAGCACTTAGACGGAAAGACTTTAGTTCATCTTCAATTTCGGGTTTGTTAATAAAACCGTCCTGAGTATTGGCGCCAAGTGGGCTACCCCAACCGAGAGGATCGCCAAGTTTGATAACGTTTTTATCTGCATAATCCAGGTTGTGATCAAAAACATATCCACCTTTGCCATTGTAGGCAAAGCTTAAATCATCCACTGCCCCTACACCTGTGCCGCGACCAGTACCTGAGTAGCTCTCCATACCAATGTCGGTACGATTGGCTTTAGACAGGGACAAGTCCGCTTCAAGGTTCCAGCTATCGTTGATGCTGAATTTGTTGTTCCAGCCGATAGACAAGGAATCTGCATCACGTTTATTTACGTCGTTACGCACAACGACTTCAGCACCTTTGATGACGCCTTCAGTCACTAAGCCATCGACAGTTGTCGTGGCAACCACTCCGCCGTTAGTTCCCCAAGCCGCGGGGATCTCAATACCACGTAGGCGTTGATCATCGACAAATTTTGAATAGTAAAGATCGAGAGTCGAGTGGAAACGATCGTTCGGAGCGTACTCTACGACGGCCAGTACGCCATCACGTTCTAATTCGCTAGAGCGGACAAAAGGTTTAGCTCCACCTAACACGCTATCGCCATTGGCATTTTCAGGATAACCCCAAGCTTGCCAACGTTCTTCTTGGTTAGGTGATACCATGCGCGCATAACCGACTGCCACACCTAAGGTATCATCGGCAAATTGGTCAATATAAGAAATGCTACCGCGATAGCCTTTATCGTCAGAGCCGCTGTTAAGGGCACCGAGATCGTTCATCTCGCCACGTACAGCGACAGCAATTGTTTGCTCACCATGTGCAAGAGGGCTAATCGTTTGCATATCGACGGTACCGCCGATGGCTTGCGCCATTACCGAAGCATCTGGAGTTTTATAAACAACTACGCGGTTTAATAATTCGGATGGATATTGGTCAAACTCTACACTACGGTTATCGTTAACTGAGGCTTGTTCACGGCCATTGAGTGTTGCGGTTGTAAAATCAGGTCCCATACCACGGATTGAAATCACGTTCGCACGACCATCTAAACGTTGTGCCGATACACCTGGTAGACGGGCAAGTGATTCTGCAATACTTACGTCGGGTAATTTACCAATGTCTTCTGCTGAAATCGCTTCAACAATAGAAGATGATGACATTTTTAAAGATTGAGATTCTTGCAGGCTACGGCGGATACCTGTTACTTGGATGACTTCAATATTGTCATCTTGTGCTGCGGTTGTTTGTGCAGTCGCATCATCTGCTGCGTAGGAGTGCATACTGGCGCCTGCAGCAACGAGTGCTAAGGTCAGCAAGCTGGGTTTAAATCGCATCATTTCTATCTTCCCCTTGAAGTCGCTTTTTACCGCTTATGTAGAGCGTTTTATCGTTATTACCGCATTGTTTTTGCGGCCTTTTTTTGGTATCTCGGCGCTTAATTGACTGCATAAGTGCTGCGTTTATGACCAAATTGTTATGCAACGGTGAAGATACTACTCCCGAGAATCTTGGCGTCACAATATTGTGCATACGTATTCAATAGGTCATTGGCCTGCCAAAACCGGCATTTCGGCCAAAAAAACTCCGATTTTATCTCCGGCTATTTCAACGCAACCTTATGTTAGTAAAGGGTTAATTTTATCTTAATAAGACAAGTCTAATGATAGTCCGTTTTGCATACGTATGCAGGCGTATTGAACCTTATTTCCCTGTTCACGTATGCTCGTTGCCACTAATACAAGCCGTAGCGCCTTTACTCCGCAGTAACATGATTGTAACTGCTCATGAGAGAGTTTTTGGGTTAGCGCGCTGAAGAATAAGGATAAAGGGGCAATATGAGTGAGTTAACTTGGTGGCGTGGAGCCGTGATCTATCAAATCTATCCACGTAGCCTTTTGGATACTAATGGTGATGGCGTTGGCGATCTGCGCGGTATTATCACCAAGTTGGACTATATTGCCAGCCTGAATGTGGATGCCATTTGGATTTCGCCGTTCTTTAAATCGCCCATGGACGATTTTGGTTACGATATCAGTGACTATCGTGAGGTCGATCCCTTATTTGGTTCAATGCAGGATTTCGATGAGCTGATTGAAAAAGCCCATCAACGCGGCATTAAAGTCATTATTGACCAAGTGCTAAGCCATACCTCAGATCAGCATGCTTGGTTTTGTGAGAGCCGCGAGAGCCGCACCAATCCTAAGGCCGATTGGTATGTGTGGGCCGATCCTAAGGAAGATGGAACGGCGCCAAACAACTGGTTAGCGATTTTCGGTGGTTGCGCCTGGGAGTGGGAACCGCGCAGACAACAATATTATCTGCACAACTTTTTACGCAGTCAGCCCGATATTAACTTCCATAATCCTGAAGTGCGTCAAGCCGTGTTAGATAATGTGGAGTTTTGGTTGAAGAAGGGCGTCGATGGTTTCCGCTTAGATGCGATTACCTTCTGTTATCACGATGAGCAGCTGCGGGATAATCCGGCCAAACCTAAGGATAAACGCCAAGGTCGCGGATTCAGTGAAGATAATCCCTATGCCTATCAGTACCATTACTACAATAATGATCGTCCGCAAACAATTCTATTTATTGAAGAATTGCGCCAACTGATTAATCGCTATCCGGGTGCTGTGACCTTAGGCGAAGTCTCCGCTGAGGATTCTCTCGCCGTGATGGCTGCCTATACCAAGGGTGAAGACCGCTTACATATGGCCTACAGTTTTGAGCTGCTGACCGATGACTATAGCGCCGCTTATATTCGCCAAACCGTCGAGGCACTCGAAGCGAGTATTGGTGATGGTTGGCCTTGCTGGGCGATTGGTAACCACGATGTGCAGCGCGTCGCCAGCCGTTGGGGACGGGGCAAGCAAACCCACGACATGGTGAAAATGCTTAATGCCATGCTCAGCTCACTTCGCGGTAGTGTTTGTAGTTACCAAGGGGAAGAGCTCGGCTTAACCGAGGCGCCAATTGAATACCATGAATTGCAGGATCCCTTCGGTAAAACCTTCTGGCCGATGTTTAAGGGCCGTGATGGTTGCCGCACTCCGATGCCGTGGGAACAACGCGCCGATTTTAGCGGCTTTAGCCAAGTGACACCTTGGTTGCCTGTGGCGAATGCACACAGAGCACTGGCGGTGGATGTGCAGGAGGCCGATCCCGCTTCAATGCTGCAGGGCTATCGTCAGTTCCTCGCGTGGCGCAAAGGCTATCCTATTTTAATCGAAGGGGAGATTGAGTTCCTCGACGCGCCAGAACCCTTATTGGTATTTGTGCGCACGCTCGGTGAGCAAAAGTTACTGGTGTGCTTCAATCTGTTAGATCAGGAAATTGAATGGTCACTGAAGGAGCTCAACCTACAGCAAGAAATTACCGGTCACGGGTTGAAAACTGCGCAAAGGGTCGCCGACACATTGACATTTTCGGCCTACGCCTGCTTTTATGCGCTGTTGAACTAGTTTTCAACCGCGCATAACATCACTTCGGATGGGCAGCACAAATTCATTGTGACTGCCTGTCGTGGAACGAAAACGCCTAAGGGACATTCCCTTTAGATAATAAAAACATGATTAGAGAGCACAACTATGGCGTCATCTATAAACACCAGCAGCCACACGAGCAGCGTGAGTGAGGCGGGAAACGGTAATTATCGTTTTGCGTTAGTCTCATTGACCTCACTGTTTTTTATGTGGGGCTTTATTACTTGTCTGAACGATATTCTGATCCCCCATCTTAAGGCGGTGTTTTCACTCAATTACACCCAAGCGATGTTGATCCAGTTCTGTTTCTTTGGCGCTTATTTTCTGGTGTCGATCCCTGCGGGGCAGCTGGTTAAACGACTCGGCTATCAAAAAGGCATAGTCACAGGGTTAGTGATTGCGAGTATCGGCTGTGGTTTGTTCTATCCCGCCGCGTCCTTTGCCACCTACGGATTGTTCCTCGGCGCACTGTTTGTCTTGGCCTCAGGGATAACGATTTTACAAGTAGCGGCTAACCCCTATGTTAACGCGCTAGGTAGCAGCCAGACGGCATCGAGCCGCTTAAACCTGACGCAAGCCTTTAACGCGCTAGGGACCACAGTTGCGCCATTTTTTGGCTCGATTTTGATTCTGTCCGTTGCAGCCACGGCATCCTCTGAATTAGCGCAAGCCAATGCCGAGGCGGAAGTGGTTAAGCTGCCTTATTTGCTGTTAGCGACCGCCCTTGCAGTACTGGCGGTGATTTTCGCTAAGCTCGATTTGCCGGTGATCCGTGAACACAGTGAAGCCGCTGCGGGCGAAGTACAAACCCATTTAGGCAAGACTAGCGCGCTGCAAAGCACCCATTTGGTGTTAGGTGCGGTGGGGATTTTTGTTTATGTGGGCGCAGAAGTGTCGATTGGTAGCTTCTTGGTTAACTTCCTCGGCGAATCACACATCGTCGGCATGCCAGAAGAGCAAGCGGCCCATTACATCGCCTATTACTGGGGCGGCGCTATGGTCGGGCGCTTTATCGGCTCGGCGGTAATGCAAAAAATTCCTGCTGGCACAGTGCTGGCTTTCAATGCCTTGATGGCGGCATTGTTGGTGCTGGTGGCGATCACCAGCAGCGGCACGTTGGCGATGTGGGCGATTTTGGGCGTGGGATTATTTAACTCCATTATGTTCCCCACTATTTTCAGCTTAGCGCTGCGTGACCTCGGTCCGCACACGTCGCAGGGTAGCGGTATTCTCTGTTTAGCCATTGTGGGTGGTGCGATTGTGCCATTGTTACAAGGCGTATTAGCCGATAACTTAGGCATTCAATTGGCCTTTATTCTGCCAGTGGTGTGCTACGGTTTTATCCTGTTCTATGGCGCGAAAGGCTCTAAGATGTAACGGCATTGGCCGATTCGATAAAAGCGATCCCCATGGATCGCTTTTTTATTGGACTTTTTTGCCTCTAAAAGGCGACTGGGCATCAGTTTACTTGCGTATTAGTGCCTGACCTCCTATGATCCCTCGGTTTTATTACTCACGGTGACCTGTAAATGTTGAATTCTCCGCTTTCTGCCAGCTCGAATGAATTAGTGATCAGTATCTTAGCTATGGTACTGAGCGAAGGAAAACCCTTAGACCGGGCCTATTCTCAGCATTTTTCGGGGTTAAAGTTAGTACCCGCCGAACAGGCGCGTATTGCCACTGTGACGGGCGATATTTTGCGCCGGTTAAATCTGTATTGTTTCTTAGCCGAAATTAAGCCGGAAGAAATGGAGCGTTTAGGCTCCAAGCTGCTTAATGTGTGGCATTTATTCCACAAGCTAGAACTGCCTAAGATGCAGTATTCCTTGCCAGTCGATGCCGAGCGTTTAGCCGAGCGTATCGAGCAGGCGCAGCGCCAACCCGTACTTTGGCACGGTTGCCCAGAATGGTTAGATGCTATGGGTCAAGCCCAACTTGGTGCATCTTGGGAGAAGGAGCGCGCCGCCTTAAGCACTCCGCCTAAACGTTTCCTGCGGGTCAATGGTCTTAAAGTGAGTCGTGATGAGCTCGCGCAAAAACTGGCGGCCGAGTTTGTCACCACCCAAGCGGTGGAAGGTGTAGATTCCGCCCTTGAAGTGACCTCTGATTCCGCGCTGTTTCGCACTAACAGCTTTAAAGACGGTCTATTTGAGCAGCAAGATGCGGGCTCACAACGTGTGGCCGCCGCGCTCGATGCCAAACCGGGAATGCGAGTGATCGATGCCTGTGCGGGAGCGGGTGGCAAGACCCTACATATCGCCGCGCAGATGCAGGGCAAAGGCCGTTTATTGGCGATGGATGTGGAGCAATGGAAACTCGACAACCTCAAGGAACGCGCCCGCCGTAATGGTGCCCACAATATCGAAACCCGATTAATTGTTGGCTCAAAAACAATTAAACGCTTAAAACTCAGCGCCGATCGTGTACTGCTCGATGTGCCTTGCTCTGGCCTTGGGGTTTTAAAGCGCAATCCCGATGCCAAATGGCGTGATACCGCCGAACGTTTGCCGGTACTGATGGAGCTGCAAAAGCATATCTTAAGCAGTTATAGCCGCATGGTGAAGGTTGGTGGCATTGTGGTGTACGCGACCTGCTCAATTTTCCCCTGTGAAAACCGCGGCCAAGTGGATGCTTTCTTAGCGGAAAATCCCAATTTCCGTTTACTCGAAGATGAAACCATCAGCCCCGCCGAGACGGGTTTCGATGGCTTTTATTTAGCAAAACTTGAGCGAATTCAAGAATAAACCCGCGTTTTATCCCGCCACTAAAGCACGTTTTCATCCATCATTGAAAAGTTGCTTTAGTGCGCCTAAATACCTAAAATTCACCCCTGATTTACAAAGATTGTTCATCTTAGTAAGGTCGTTAACTTAAGCGCTAAATGACTAAGGGATGTATGGACGAAGGAATTGCGGTTACGGGCAGTATCGGCGAGATTAATGCTCAATTTAATCAAAGCGTTAGCTTAGAATGCTATAACGGCATCTTGTCTATGCTGCTCAATGGTGCGCCATTAGCAGAAATCCTCCATGCTTTAGTGTTAAAAATTGAAGATCAGCGTTTAGGCACGCATGCCTCCGTATTGCTACTCAGCGAAGACGGCAAAAAGCTGCTCACGGGCGCAGCGCCCCATTTACCCGATAGTTATAACCAAGCCATTCATGGGGTCGAAATTGGTCCTGGGGTTGGCTCCTGCGGTACCGCGGCATTTACTGGTCAGCGGGTGATTGTCGATGACATTGAACACCATCCCTATTGGGCACTCTATAAAGAGTTTGCATTAACCCACGGGCTGAGGGCTTGTTGGTCTGAACCCATCAAAGATACTCAAGGCAAGGTTCTAGGTAGTTTTGCCATGTATTATGAGGAGGTTAAATCGCCGACTGCCGCGGATTTAACCTTGATTGCCGAGGCGGCGAGACTGGCGAGTTTAGCGGTAGAGCGCAGTCGGTCACTCGAGTTTCAGCGCCTTGCGGTGAAAATATTTGATCGCCTACCTCTGTCGTTAGTCATCACCAATGCCAGCCATTCCGTGCTCTATGCTAACGATGCGTTTACCCAGATGGTTTATCCTGAAACCACTGATATTCATGATTTTTGCCCCGAACACTTTTTCTCTCCCTCTGAGCCCCACGAAATCGATTCGCTGTTTCAACATCTGTCTGAGGGCAAAATGTGGCAGGGTGAGTTGATTGGCCTGCGCAATAACGGTGAAACCTTTTACCTCGATTTAACCGTGACCGTGTTTCGTGAGCCCCATAGCAACGAGAATGGTTTTGCTTGGCTATTTTCTGATATCAGTGAGCGTAAAAAGGCGGCTCAGTTAATTAAGTATCAAGCCAACAATGATTCCCTCACTGGGCTGGCAAACCGTAATGCCTTGTTTAGACAAATCCAAGAGCTGATCTCCGCCGACAGCTTAACCCCAGGTTTTAGCTTTATGCTGATGGATTTGGACAACTTTAAACAAGTGAACGATACCTACGGCCACGACAAAGGGGATGCGCTGCTGGTGCAGGTCGTGGAGCAGATTAAGACCTGTTTAAATGAGCATGCGGTATTTTCACGCCTAGGGGGCGATGAGTTTGCGCTGCTGCTGCCGGGCCTTGTGACACAAAGAGAATTGTCACAACTGGCGGAGAAAATTAACCAGCAGGTTTATCGCCGTTATGAGCTGTCCCAAGATAAAGGGGTGTATAGCTCTGTGAGTATTGGGATTGCGCGCTTTCCCGAGGATGCGCTGGATTTGGAACAGCTCTTAAACTGCGCCGATCAGGCCATGTATATCTCCAAGGCCAATGGCCGTAACCGCTACCATTTTTTCACCGAGCAAATGCAGCAGAATGCCGAGCGTATTGCGAATTTACATACACTGTTGAAACAAGCCTTAGAGCAAGAAGCCTTCGAGTTGTATTTTCAGCCGATTGTGGATGCGACAACTGGGCTGGTTTTGCGGGCCGAAGTGCTACTGCGTTGGCAGCACGAGGGGCAGTTTATTTCCCCCGATGAATTTATTCCTATCGCCGAGAACAGCGGTTTAATCGTTAATATTGGTCGCTATGTACGTAAAGCTGTGATGCAAACCATTATCGACATGCAAGCACTGGGGTGGCCAATCAATTTAGCGGTTAACGTGTCGACCTTTGAGTTTTGGTCCCACGAGTTGCAGGATGCGTTTTGCGACTCCTTCGCCGATATTATCGAAGAGCTGGGGTTAATTGAGTTTCCCTACGAGCTTATCACCTTAGAAATCACCGAATCGCTGCTGATGAAACAGCATGTGCATTTAATCCAAGTGCTGAACGAGTTACGCGGCCGAGGCATTAAAATCTCCCTCGATGATTTTGGTACTGGCTATTCCTCTTTATCCTATTTGGCGAATTTCCCGATCGATCAAATCAAAATCGATAAGAGTTTTATCGATAGGTTAGATGAAGGGGAGCGCCACCTCGCACTGATTGAGGCGATTGTACGCTTAAGTCATGCGCTGAATTTGAGTGTGACGGCAGAAGGGGTGGAAACCGATGCGCAGCTTAAGGTGATGATGGAAAACCATATTCAAGAAATTCAAGGCTATATCTTTTATAAGCCCATGCCCAAGGCGGCATTTTTTGAGTTACTTGCCGAGCAAGCTGCGGCACATCACCATTCCTGATGAGTTCAAACTAACCTCAAAAAAGAAGAGCGCCATAGGCGCTCTTTGTTTATCACTTAGCCGCTAACTGGCCGTTAATCACCAAACTTAAGTATTCGGTAAAATCATGCCCATGGTTTTGTAACATTTTAGGGAACATCGAAATCGGCGTCGAACCCGGGAAGGTATTGATTTCATTCAATAGGATTTCATTATCTTGGGTTAAGAAAAAGTCGATACGTGACAGATGGCGAAGCTTCATGCCCTTAAAGGCTTTAATTGCATAGGCGCGGATCTGCTCGCTGATGTCAGTTGGTACGTTTTGCGCGACCACATCGGTGCGGGCCTTACTGCTCTTGGCGTATTTTTCATCGAAGGTGTAGAAGGTATTGCTATCGCAGATGATTTCGCCCGGCAGAGTCGCAACCACTTCGCCTTGATACTCATAAACGGCGACTTCAAGCTCACGGGCCTTAATGGTTTTTTCGACAATCACATAGGGCGCATAACCGAAGGCATCTTTTAACACGCCAGCGACTTTGCTGCTGTCATCGACTTTATAGCAACCTACAGAAGAACCTTGAGATGCGGCTTTGACGAAAATCGAACCCCAGTTTTCGAGCGCGGCTTGGGTTTGGGCAATCGCTTCATCATCGTATTGATTTAAGAAGATATAAGGTGTGTTAGGGATGCCTAGAGCACTGAACCACATCTTAGCGGTGATCTTGTTAAAACAGTTGCTGCTGGCTTCGGACTCGCAACCAAAGTAGGGCAGTTGGATAAGATTGAAGTAAGACTGAATGTCGCCTGTCTCGCCCGGATAGCCGTGAATACAAGGGATCACATAATCCACAGGCCAAGGCGCCTTGGTCTCATCACGGAAGCGAATTTCGCGGTTATTGGTCAGCTCACAGTCATCGCCTGCGGCGGTTTGGTATTGGCCAAACTTGTCCAGTACCACACGCAGTACATTAAACTGCTCGGATTTTGCTAATGAGGTTTCAAAATAATTAGCCGACAGTAGGGAAATATCGTGTTCCGCACTTCCACCGCCGCACAGCAAAAGTAAATTGATTTTTGACATTGTGATTCCTCGATTGAGCAAAATGCTGTTGAGTTGCCTTTTGCAACTCGCTTACTAACGACGACTAGGTGACTTCCTGCCACAGGGCTTTTATCTGCGCTAAACACATAAGTTAGCCGCAGCCATCTTAGATTTCTTGCCCCCTAAAGTGCAAGGACTCAGGCAAAGGAGTTTGACCGAGTGATGAATTTTAACGCATTTTTACTGGGCAATAAAAAACGCGCCGAGGCGCGTTTTAAAGTATGTGTCTTTTAACGGACAAATTAGAAGTTCGCAGTACGTGGAGCGCGTGGGAATGGGATCACGTCACGGATGTTCGATACGCCCGTCACGTAAGACACTAAACGCTCGAAGCCCAGACCGAAACCTGCGTGTGGCACTGTGCCGTAACGGCGCAGATCGCGGTACCACCAGTAATCTTCTTTGTTCAGATCCATTTCTTCTAAACGCATATCCAGTACGTCTAAACGCTCTTCACGTTGCGAACCACCGATGATTTCACCTATGCCTGGGGCTAACACGTCCATCGCGGCAACGGTTTTACCGTCTTCGTTAAGGCGCATGTAGAAGGCTTTGATATCTTTTGGATAGTTCTTCACAACCACAGGGGCTTTGAAGTGCTCTTCGGCCAGATAACGCTCGTGCTCAGAGGATAAGTCGATACCCCAAGACACAGGGAATTCGAACTCACGACCACATTTTTGCAGGATCTCAACCGCATCGGTGTAATCCACTTGGGCGAAATCACTTGATACGAAAGACTGCAGACGCTCAATCACAGTTTTATCCACGTGCTGGGCGAAGAATTGTAAATCGTCCATACGTTCAGCTAATACGGCGTTAAAGGCGTATTTCAGCATGCCTTCGGCAAGGCTTGCGATATCGCTTAAGGTCGCGAACGCCACTTCAGGCTCAACCATCCAGAATTCCGCTAAGTGGCGGCTGGTGTTTGAGTTTTCAGCACGGAACGTCGGGCCAAAGGTATAGATTTTTGACAGGGCACAGGCGTAGGTTTCGCCGTTCAACTGGCCCGATACGGTTAAGAATGCCTCTTTACCGAAGAAGTCTTTGTCATAGTCTACTTTGCCATCGCTGGTGCGTGGCAGGTTTTCCATATCCAGTGTGGAGACTCGGAACATTTCACCCGCGCCTTCACAGTCTGATGCGGTGATCAGCGGTGTAGATACCCACACGAAACCATTTTCGTGGTAGAAACGGTGAATCGCTTGAGACAAACAGTTACGTACGCGGGCAACGGCACCAATGATGTTGGTACGTGGGCGTAAGTGGGCCAGTTCGCGTAAATGCTCGATTGAGTGACGCTTAGCCGCCATTGGGTAAGTGTCTGGATCTTCAACCCAGCCTGTCACTTCAACGTTTGTGACTTGTAGCTCATAGGCTTGGCCAGCGCCAGGAGATTCCACAATCTCACCGGTTACGATCACAGAGCAGCCAGCTGTCAGCTTTAACACTTCGTTGTCGTAATTTTCTAAGCTATTTGGCACAACACCTTGAATAGGATTAAAGCAGGAGCCGTCATAGACAGCTAAAAAAGAGATGCCAGCTTTCGAGTCACGACGGGTTCTGACCCAGCCACGGACTGTGACTGTCGAACCAACTGCGTACTCACCTTTAAATACAGAAGCGACCGATGCAATGCTCATTGTTGCTTAGTTCTCCAACGAAACGTTTTATATGAAAATTTTTGGAGGTTTATATTACCTTGCTGGTGGCTTTTCTCAAGCTGAAAAAGGTATCCTGAGGTTAATATTACTAATATTGAGTGATAGGGTGCCTTAAAACTTGGGAGGCGGTATGCGGAAAGTCAAAATATTTCAGATGATCCTCGCCACATTATCCATTCTGGGCTGGACCTTGGCGGTGTACGCGCTGATGGTGTTTGGCGAGGCTCGCCCCGAACGAGAGGTCGGATCCTACTTGAGTCGCGGTGAAACCTTCAGACACTATTGGGACCCAAGCGAAACCGAATTACTGCAATACATCATTTGGGGTTGCGGTGCGATAAGCCTGATAAGTCTGGCGTTTAATTACTATGTCGCCCACCACAGCAAACTGGGTTATTGGTTTAATATTCCCTTGCTGCTGCTAACCTCGTTAGCGGCGGGCTTATATGTGCATTTTGTGATTTGAATTATCCAAAAGAGCAATGCGGTTTACAGCATCTCCTCGGGAAGACTCAAATGCCGACAGAGGTGATCGATAATCGCCGCCGTCGCGCCCCAGATAAAACGTTGCTGATACGGGATAAAATGTACGCTGTAATAACGCCCTTGGCGTAAAAACTGTTTGCGGTGGCGATTTTGCGGTTCGATAAAAAAGCTTAAGGGCACGGTAAAGCAATCGGCGACTTCACCGGGATCGAGCCTTAAGGCAAAATCCTGCTTAATCATGCCCACCACTGGAGTTATTTCAAAACCGGTAAAGGTGTTATGGGCGGGGAAAGTGCCTATCACTTCAACATTTTCCCGGCAAAGACCAATTTCTTCTTCCGCTTCCCGCAGCGCAGCCGTAATGGCGCTGCTGTCACTGGGTTCAATTTTGCCGCCTGGAAAACTAATTTGCCCAGGGTGCGCCCTAAGGTGCATCGGCCTTTGGGTTAAAATCAGATTGAGCTCGCCCTGGATTTCCTGCAAGGGGATCAGTACCGCGGCTTTACGCAACCCAAGGTGAGGGATAGCCGCGGGATCTTGCGTGGCTAAAGGATGCAGATTAAATCTGAGTCTAAATTCCGCTTGATCCATAGGCTTCCTATTCGTTTCCTGACGCTTATTGAGGGCTATCGAGTAAGGGTAAGATGCGGCTTATCTTATCGAAGCTTTCTTGGTACTCTGCATCGACATTGGAATCCGCGACAATACCGCCGCCCGCCCAGCAATAGAGTTTACCTTGCTCTGCCACGATTGTGCGGATGGTGATACTGGTGTCCATTTGCCCATCTTGGCTGATATACCCCATGGAGCCACAATACAGACTGCGGCGTGAGGGTTCCAGCTCTTCAATAATTTCCATCGCGCGGATTTTAGGCGCACCGGTAATCGAACCGCCGGGAAAGGCCGCCCGCAGCAAGTCACAGGCGTGGTATTGTGGGTCGAGTTTGGCGGTAACGGTACTGACTAAATGGTGCACCGCAGGAAAGCTTTCAACGGCAAATAGATGTGGCACTTGTACAGTGCCGGGCGCGGCGACTTTACCTATGTCATTGCGCAGTAAATCCACAATCATCACGTTTTCGGCTCGATCCTTGGGTGAATGGGCAAGGGCTTGCGCTGCTTGCTTATCTAGCATCGGGTCGCTATGGCGCGGCAGCGTGCCTTTAATCGGTTTGGTTTGAATATCGTCACCGCGCAGCTGAATAAAACGCTCGGGCGAAATCGATAAAATCGCGTTGGCATCAAGCCGCATAAAGGCGGAGAAGGGCGCTTGATTGGCACTTCGTAGCTTGCAGTAAGCGCGCCATTCATCGCCTTGATACTCCGCTTCAAAGCGCTGGGTCAAATTAATTTGATAGCAATCGCCGCTATGCAGATACGCTTGTACTTGATTAAATTTCGCGGCGTACTCAGCTTTGGTCAGCTGCGCCGACCAAGGGCTTGTGAGACGAAATTCGGCCTGCTTTGTGGGTTTGGCTATTTTTACTTCAATTATTTTCAATTGAGTATCGAGGGCGGCATCCCCTAAATAGTGCACCATAAACCAGCTTTGCTGCTGATAATCGAAAATCAATGCCCAGTCGTAAAAGCCAATATTCATCTCGCCGAGGTGAATATCCTGCGCCGCAGTGCAGGGGAGCTGTTCAATTCGACGGCCTAAATCATAACTAAAGCTGCCCATGGCGCCGCCACTAAAGGGCAAATCGCAGGCAAAAGAGTGTGGATACCAATGGCGCAGCAGCTGTTTGACCAGGGTAAAAGGGTCATCCTGCGGGCTGAGGTGAGTCGGTTTGGCTAATTCAGGCTGATGAACTTGAATGTCAGTCTGCTCGCCTTGGGTGATGAGGGTGGCGATGGGACCTGCGCAAATCATATCGAATTTAGCGTCCTGATGGGCCGCATTGGCTGAATCGAGCAGTATCGCCCAAGGTTCTGCCGCAAAGTGTTCGAAGATTGCTGCTGTGCTGAAAGTCCAGTCAAGTTGGCGTACTGCCAGCGGTAATGCCGCCCTATTTGCCATCAATTAACCCTATCTAAAAATGTGATGTAGCCCAAAAAGATGGGAAAGAGTATCATATTGGCCCAGAAAGAATTACACAAAAAACAAGTAAGGCCCTAAAGGCTGCTGGAGCGCACCTACTATGTCATCTCACCATGAAACGTCTGAAAATGTAGTGATTAAACAAGCCGACTTTATTGAAAGTGTGGCCGATGCCCTGCAATACATCTCCTATTATCATCCCAAAGATTTTGTTGATGCCATGAGCGAAGCTTATGAGCGTGAGCAAAGTGCGGCGGCGAAGGATGCGATTGCGCAAATTTTGATTAACTCGCGTATGTCTGCCGAAGGTAAACGCCCACTGTGTCAAGACACAGGTATTGTGACCACCTTCGTTAAGATTGGTATGGGGGTTAAGTGGGACAAAACCGATATGACCGTGCAACAAATGGTCGATGAAGGTGTGCGTCGTGCTTATACCAATCCAGATAACCCACTGCGTGCATCGATTGTGGCTGATCCTGCTGGTAGCCGTAAAAACACCAAAGACAACACGCCATCTGTCGTGCATATCGATATGGTGCCAGGCAATCATATTGAAGTTGCTATCGCGGCCAAGGGCGGCGGCAGTGAAAACAAAGCCAAGATGGTGATGTTAAACCCATCTGATGATATCGCCGCTTGGGTTGAAAAAACGCTGCCAACCATGGGGGCGGGCTGGTGTCCTCCAGGTATGCTTGGCATCGGTATTGGCGGCACCGCTGAAAAAGCCGCGGTGCTGGCGAAAGAAGCGCTGATGGAAAGCGTGGATATCCATGAGTTAATGGCGCGCGGTGCAGAAACCAGCGAAGAAAAACTGCGTTTAGACATTTTCGAGCGTGCTAACAACCTCGGTATTGGTGCGCAGGGTCTTGGCGGTTTAACCACAGTGTTAGACGTGAAAATCAAATCTGCACCTACTCATGCAGCATCAAAACCTGTGGTGATGATCCCGAACTGCGCGGCAACTCGCCACGTACACTTCCATTTAGATGGTACGGGCCCTGCTGATCTTGCACCACCATCACTGAGCGACTGGCCAGAAATCACCCGCGAAGTGGGCAGCGATGTGCGCCGTGTTAACTTAGACACAGTCACTCAAGCCGATATCGAGCAGTGGAAGAGCGGTGAAACCATCCTGTTAAGCGGTAAAATGCTCACTGGCCGTGATGCTGCCCATAAGCGTATCCAAAGCCTGATAGAGAGCGGCGAAGGCTTACCAGAAGGCGTGGACTTTACTGGCAAGTTTATCTACTACGTGGGCCCAGTTGACCCTGTTGGTAACGAAGTCGTGGGTCCTGCTGGCCCAACAACCGCGACCCGTATGGACAAGTTCACCGATCTGATGCTGGATAAAACCGGCCTGATGGGCATGATTGGTAAGGCTGAACGTGGTCCAGCGACCGTAGAGTCTATCAAGAAGCACAAAGCTGTGTACCTGATGGCTGTGGGCGGCGCGGCTTACTTAGTGTCGAAAGCCATTAAGAAATCCCGCGTAGTGGCGTTTGCCGACTTAGGTATGGAAGCAATTTACGAGTTTGACGTACAAGATATGCCAGTGACTGTGGCGGTAGACTCAAACGGCGTGAATGCCCATGAAACTGGCCCTGCGATTTGGAAAGTGAATATCGCTAACGCCAAAGCCTAAGCAAATGGCCTAAGCGAATGTCCTTCTTGCAAAAATGTCGCTTTTTAAAGCGAAATTTGAGTGGGAAAGGGCGGCGGGTGGCACTCAATGATGCCATTCGATGCTGACTGACAATTTGTCACAAAAAAATACGCTCAAGTACGCCTTTTGGCTTGCTTGAGCGTTTTTGTTTCGTTAGTGTGGCAAACTTATCTTCACAAAGACGATTGATGATCGTTTTGACCGTTCATTCGGTACAACTACCGAATGTGTTTAACAAAAGATGGATATAACAATGAAAATAGCTCCTCTCCTATTGGCGCTTGGCGCGGCTGGTTTGGCCTGCTCAGCCCACGCGGCCGATCCTAAGCCTTTTACTGTGCAACAGCTGGTTAAACTCAACAAATTGCATTCAGCCGCGGTGTCCCACGACGGCACAAAATTGGTCTACGGTCTGAAAACCGTTAATGACAAGGGAGAGGCGAGCTCAGATTTATATATTCTCGATTTGACGCAAGCGGACGCGAAACCGATGCAGATCACTTCTGCTGCGGGTACTGAGCACGATGTCAGCTTCGCAAACGATGACAAATCGATTTATTTCCTCGCCAGCCGCAGTGGTTCAAGCCAACTGTTCCAACTGCCATTAACGGGCGGTGAAGCGCAGCAAGTTTCTGATCTGCCATTGGATATCGATGGTTACAAACTCTCTAACGATGGTAAGCAAATCGTGCTTAGCATGCGTGTATTCCCAGAGTGTAAAGACTTAGCTTGTTCAAAAGACAAATTTAAGGCCGAAGAAGAGCGTAAATCGACGGGCCGTGAATACAAACAGTTGATGGTGCGTCACTGGGATACTTGGGAAGATCATGCCCGTAACCACTTATTTGTGGGGGCCCTTAACGGCGAGAAGCTGACCAAAGTGGTGGACATCACCCAAGGTTTAGACACAGAAACCCCACCTAAGCCATTCTCAGGCATGGAAGAAGTGACCTTCACTCCTGATGGCAAATATGTGGTGTACAGCGCCAAAGCGCCAAGTAAAGATCAAGCTTGGACCACAAACTACGATCTGTGGCAGGTGAGTGTGAACGGTGGCAAAGCCACTAACTTAACCGCCGATAACATCGCTTGGGACGCCCAGCCAACATTCTCAAGCGATGGTCGTTACATGGCGTACCTCGCGATGACTAAACCCGGCTTCGAAGCTGATCGTTACCGCATTATGCTGCGTGATACTAGCACTGGACAGTCGAAGGAAGTGGCACCGCTGTGGGACAGAAGCCCAAGCTCGCTGATGTTTGCACCGGACAATCGTACTCTGTATGTGACGGCTCAAGACATTGGTCAAGTGTCTATTTTCAAAGTGAATACTCAGTTTGGTGATGTGCAGTCTGTCTACAGCGACGGCAGCAATAGCCTGATTGCGATCGCCGACGATCAACTGATCTTCGACAGCAAAACCTTAGTTGAGCCGGGCGATCTGTATCGTATCAACACCGACGGCCAAGGCCTGAAACGTCTGACTGAAGTCAACAAAGATAAACTGGCCGAAATCAAATTCGGTGAATTCCAACAATTTAGCTTTAAGGGTTGGAACAACGAAGATGTTTACGGTTACTGGATCAAACCTGCTAACTACCAAGAAGGCAAAAAGTATCCGATTGCATACCTAGTCCACGGTGGTCCACAAGGTTCATTTGGTAACGCCTTCAGTGGTCGTTGGAACGCCCAGTTATGGGCTGGCGCGGGTTATGGCGTTGTGATGGTGGACTTCCACGGTTCAACTGGTTATGGCCAAGCCTTTACCGATTCTATCAGCCAAGATTGGGGCGGTAAGCCATTAGAAGACTTACAAAAAGGTCTGGCAGCGGTGAGCCAACAACAAAAATGGCTCGATCCACAAAATGCCTGTGCCTTGGGTGGCTCTTACGGTGGCTACATGATGAACTGGATCCAAGGTAACTGGAACGATGGCTTTAAGTGCCTCGTTAACCACGCGGGTCTGTTCGATATGCGCTCTATGTACTATGTGACCGAAGAAGTATGGTTCCCAGAGCATGAGTTTGGCGGTACTTACTCAGATAACAAAGCCTTATATGAGAAGTTTAACCCAGTAAACTATGTGGAAAACTGGAAGACACCAATGCTGGTTATCCATGGCGAGAAAGACTTCCGTGTGCCTTATGGTCAAGGTTTAGCCTCATTCAGCTATATGCAACGCAAGGGTATTCCATCAGAGCTGCTGATTTTCCCTGATGAAAACCACTGGATTTTAAAGCCAGAAAACCTAGAGCAATGGTACGCGAACGTGTTCCGTTGGATGGACAGCTGGACGAAAAAGTAACCGAGGATGATGGACTTAAATCCACTGGGTATTAAGTCCAATTAACTTGTTGCCAAAGCCAGAACCCTGTTCTGGCTTTTTAATACTAGGATTGTGAATCTAAGTCAGTTAAACACTGGACTTATCAAGGAATGAAGATGCTGATCAGAGCGGCGACTACAACAGATATTGAGGCGATAAGCGCATTAATCACGCAGCTTACACAAGTTTATATTGCTCCCACCTGCACAGATGTGGGCGCTGAAACCTTAGTCAACGCCATGTCGGTTGAGTCGGTGGCTCATTATTTTGCCTTAGGTTATCAATATCATGTCGCAGTGAATGAGGCTGGCGAACTCGTCGGTGTGGTGGGGATGAAGGATAACAGTCATCTTTATCATCTATTTGTGGCGGATATTGCCAAGGGGCAAGGCCTGTCGCGTCAGCTGTGGGAGCTTGCCAAAGCTGAGTGTCTCGCCAAGGGGAATCCCGGCACTTTTACCGTTAACTCGGCGGTGAATGCGCTGCCTGTTTATCAGCACTTTGGCTTTGTTGCACAAAGTGATATTCGCGAGCGCGGTGGGATCCGCGATATTCCAATGCAACTCGTGCTTTGATCTATAACGATCTTTAACCATAAGACCAAAACATAAAATCAGAAGAAGAGAACCTATGGCGAATGTGAGTTTTTACCCAATCGGGACTGTCGGTGAAAAATGGGGCGATGCCGAAAAGGCCGCATGGTTTGGTAACACGCAAATTAAGCGTTCATACCAAGACAATGTTGTCACGCCATTAAAGGCGATGGAGTCACAACTGGCCGAAATAGGGCTGAGTGTGGTGCAATATGGCGCCTTATCGATTGATTCTGCGCGCTATCCCTTGTTTGCGGTTAAATCTGCTACGTTCGATCCGAACAAGAAAACCGTCTTAGTCACAGGTGGCGTACACGGCTACGAAACCAGCGGCGTGCATGGCGCCTTGGCTTTTTTGGCTAACAACGCGGTTTACTATGCTGAGCGCGTAAACTTAGTGGTGGCAGTGTGTGTAAGCCCTTGGGGTTATGAGACCATTAATCGCTGGAACCCGAAAGCTATCGATCCAAACCGCTCGTTTTATGCCAATAGCCCGGCAGAAGAGTCGGCAGCACTGATAGCACTTGTGGCAAGCGTTCCACAAGGTTTTGATGTGCATGTGGATTTACATGAAACCACCGACTCGGATGAAGATGAATTTCGCCCAGCCTTGGCCGCGCGTGATGGCAAAGACTTTATTCCCGGCACCATTCCAGATGGATTTTACGCCGTAGGCGATACCGAAAATCCGCAGGATGCCTTCCAAAAGGCGATTATCGACGGGGTGAGTAAAGTCACTCACATCGCGCCCGCAGATGAAAAGGGCGAGATTATCGGCTCGACAGTGGTGCAACACGGGGTGATCAATTACCCATTGAAAGCGCTAGGTTTATGTAGCAGTGTGACGGGCTGTATTTATAACACCACCACCGAAGTGTATCCCGACAGCCCATCGGCCACGCCCGCAGAGTGCAATCTAGCCCAAGTCGCAGCAATCACCAGTGCCATCGACTATGTGTTAGCGTTGAACTAGTGGAGTTTTTTGGTACTAGGCTTGAACAATCGTAACGCTTGCATGGCGTGAACAGTTGATTTTTCTTAAGTTTCATCCATAAAAAAGCCCTCAAACGAGGGCTTTTCTATTGTCATATCCAACCGCTGTAGCACTGTACTAATGGTTACTTTAGTGGATACATTTTTATCGTATATGTACCACCATATCCATTTCTAAATCTGGCAGATTCTTTTATTCGAGAGTAGTTTCTCCAATAAGTTGTACACTGAGCGGACAAAACATTTCGCTTTGGATTTATCGTACCGAGCAGATAATTCAAGGTGAGGATTGTTAAAATCATTCATCAACAGTAAGTTAGTGATACTTGATGGAGAGGTTTAAACGATTAATTGGCGTTAGTGGCGATTGCCAAACAGCGGTTCACATAAAGGAGTTATGATGAGAAAGATAAAACAAGTGGCGTTACTGAGTATACTCTTGTTGGGAGGCTGCGCCTCCTACACTACGCCCGGTGGCAGTGTGGCTATTGGTCGTTTGGCGGAATCGGATATTAATGCGCTGATGTCAGTCCAAGCGGCTGCCACATTCCCCGCACATATTGCTGTTGCACGTATTCAGGCGCCGGGTTATGCATCCTATCGTTTAAGCAGTTTTGGGACTGGGCGTTACAGTGTGGTGACAACCCGTGAAGTCGAAACAGAAGCCGATTTTACTCAGCTAGCCAAAATGCCGCAGGTGGCAGGGATTGCACCGTTAAACCGTATTTTATTGCCGGAGCAGTTAGATTCTATCAAATCACTGCGGGAAGCCGCGGCAAGGCTCAAGGCGGATATCTTACTTATTTATACCTTCGATACCTCTTTCCATGCGGGTGAGCAGCAATTTGCGCCGTTAAATGTCATTTCCCTTGGGCTATTAAAGAATAAAGAAGTGAGTGTGACGACAACCGTATCGGCGGCTCTGTTTGATGTGCGCACCGAATATTTGTATGGATTAGCGGAGTCGACGGCTAAGGAGAGTCGCAACGCGTCGGTATGGAGCACCTCTGATGCAGTCGATGATTTGCGTAGGGTGACCGAAAAACAGGCGTTTTCGCAGCTTATTCCTGAAATTGAAAAAACATGGGCGGGAGTGATTGCCCAATATGTGAATTCATCAATGAAGTTGACGAACTAAACTTTGATGCGTTTTCAGATAAACAAATGCCGCGCTTAATCGTTTAGGTTTGAACGGTTAAGCGCGGCATGACAGTGTTAAATCGTTAAGTCGATTATCAGCTTGAGTGGATTAACACTCAACAATGTTCACTGCGAGGCCGCCTTTGGCGGTTTCTTTGTATTTACTGCGCATATCTTTACCTGTATCCATCATGGTTTTTATCACTTTATCCAGTGATACCTTGTGGTTACCGTCGCCGCGCAGCGCCATGCGTGATGCGTTAATCGCCTTGATTGCACCCATCGCATTACGTTCAATACAAGGAACTTGTACTAGGCCGCCTACGGGATCGCAGGTCAAGCCTAAGTTATGTTCCATGCCAATTTCAGCCGCGTTTTCAACATGCTCGACTGTGCCGCCCATGATCTCGGTCAATGCGCCGGCCGCCATTGAGCAGGCTACGCCAACTTCGCCCTGACAGCCGACTTCTGCGCCCGAAATCGAGGCATTTTTCTTGTACAAAATACCAATCGCAGCAGCGGTTAACAGGTAACGGGCGCAAACATCGATATCGACTTCTTGCACGAAGGTATCGTAGTAGCACAGCACGGCAGGGATAATGCCCGCGGCGCCGTTTGTTGGTGCGGTGACAACGCGATCGCCGGCAGCGTTTTGCTCGTTAACCGAGAGGGCGAATAAATCGACCCAATCCATTGCGGTTAACGGATCGACGTTGTTACGGCCTTCTGCTTTGAGACGACGATAGAGTGCAGGTGCGCGGCGACGCAGCTTTAAACCGCCAGGCAGAATACCTTCCTTCTGATAACCCCGTTCGATACAGGTTTTCATGGTTTGCCAGATATTCCACAGTTTTGCTTTGACTTCTTCTTCGCTGGCGAGGCTAAGCTCGTTGGCCATCATCAGGGAAGAAATGCTCAGGCCATGCTCAGTACATAAATCAAGTAATTGGGCGCTGCTATTAAAATCGTAAGGTGCTGATTCAATTTGCGATGCTGGTGAGGCATTGCGCTGATGGATTTCATCTTCGTCTAAGATAAATCCGCCACCGACAGAGTAGTAAGTGCGTTCAAAAATACATTCGCCTTTGCTGTAGGCATACAGTGTCATGGCGTTGGCATGGGCGGGGAGCGTTTTACGTCTGTGGTAGGTAATGCCGTCTTCACGGGTAAACTTAACTACTTTGCCGCAGCTCAGGGTGAGGGTCTCGTTTTTAGACACTTGCTCAAGAATGCCATCGATGCTGTCGGTGTCGACGGTTTCTGGATCTTCACCCATTAAGCCTAAAATAACGGCTTTCCCCGTGCCGTGGCCTTTACCGGTTTGGCCGAGTGAGCCAAACAGTTCTGCTCTTAATTCATCCACTTGGGCAATCTGGCCCGAATCAGCAAGGTGCTGCATAAAAATTTTGCCCGCTTTCATTGGGCCAACAGTGTGTGAACTCGAAGGGCCAATGCCGATCTTGAACATATCGAATACGCTAATCATGATTGAAGTCCTGTTGTGTCTCGATTTTTATTTTAGTCTGTGCGTGGAAGATCTTTGCAGTTACCGCGCCAATACGCTGGTTTTTATGTCGTAAACTCTGGCAAACTGCAGGCATCAACCACACAAAATGTGCTTGTGTGATACGTTTAAGGTCAGTATCCCACAGTTTAGTATTAAGATTCACATTAGTTTTTTTGATTAGAAAGACTTCGGATAAGCTGAGCTTAATTAGCTTATGGTGAATGTCGAATTTATCGGCAACATAATTGCTTTGTGGCAAAGTCTGACGGCGAATGGCTCGCTTTTCGGGGATTTTTGTGAACCCAGTGGTCAGTATCGCTATGGTTATTTTTTGAGTATGAATAAGAATTTTTAGGGAGAAATATGAGTTATCTAATGTTGGATCTGCTGTCTTTAGACGTTAGCGAAGCTGAAGCCGAGATGCTGCGCCATCCGCAGGTGGGTGGTTTGATCCTGTTTTCCCGCAATTTTTCCAGCCGTGAGCAGTTAATTCGCTTAGTGCAACAGATCCGCCAAATTCGTCCCGAGATTTTGATTGCCGTTGACCATGAGGGCGGGCGAGTACAGCGTTTCCGTGAAGGCTTTACCCTGATCCCGGCCATGGGTGATATTTTGCCAGCGGCTAAGGGCGATATGGTTCTCGCTAAACGTTGGGCCTGTGAATTAGGCTTTTTAATGGCCATCGAATTACTCGCCTGTGACATCGACTTAAGCTTTGCGCCCGTGCTCGATCTTAATGGCATTAGCCAAGTGATCGGTAACCGTAGTTTTAGTGCAAAGCCCGAGGAAGTGATTGCATTAGCGCAGAGTTTTATTGAGGGTATGGCCGAGGCGGGCATGGGCGCTGTGGGTAAACATTTCCCCGGTCATGGTAGCGTGGCGGCGGACTCCCATATCGCGCAACCTATCGATGAACGTGAAGCAGAGGCGATTTTTAATCAAGATATTTTGCCGTTTAAGGAGTTGATTGCTAAGGGTAAATTATCGGGTATCATGCCAGCCCATGTCATTTACCCTAAAGTTGACCCTAATCCTGCGGGCTTTTCAAGCTACTGGTTAAAGCAGATCCTACGCAAAGAGCTGGGCTTTGAAGGAGTAATTTTCTCCGACGATCTGGGGATGAAAGGCGCTGCCTTTGCAGGGGATTATTTAGGCCGCGCTGAAGCTGCCTTGGATGCGGGTTGCGATATGATTTTGGTCTGCAACGATAATCCGGGCGTTATGTCACTGTTAAATGGCTTTGTGTGGCCCGCCGCGGCGCCACAACATCCGGCGAGTTTACTCAAACCCGATGCGGCGCAGACAGCTATCGCATTAGAAAACGCTAGCCGTTGGGAAAATGCCAAGCAGCTGGCTGAGCAAATCCAGCTCGCACAACAGGCAAAAGTTTGATGTAGCGCAAGGTTCTGCAATGAATATTTGCTAGGGTTAGTAGCATGCGCCGTGTTTGGCAGATTGTTAAAAGGTCTCAATATGATTTTTTATCTTCATGGATTCGATGCAACTAGCCCTGGTAATCACGAAAAAATGCGTCAGTTGCAGTTTATTGACCCAGATGTGCGGCTTATCAGCTACAGCACTTTGCATCCCAAGCATGATATGCAGCATTTATTGAAAGAAGTCGCCAAGCAAATGCAGTATTGCGACGATCCCGCACCCTTAATGGTCGGGGTCGGCTTAGGGGCGTATTGGGCTGAGCGAATTGGTTTTTTAAACGGATTAAAGTCAGTGTTAATCAATCCCAATCTTCATCCCGAAGAGACGATGCAAGGGAAAATTGACCGCCCGGAAGAGTATGCCGATATCGCCAATAAGTGTGTCTCTGAATTCAGGTTGAAGAATACCCACAGAGCCATGTGTATTTTGTCTCGTGTAGATGAAGTGCTCGACAGTGAGGCGACGGCCGTGGCGCTTAAGCCTTATTACACCATCGAATGGGATGAGACGCAGACCCACAAGTTCCCGCAGTTAGCCGCCCATTTACCTAAGATAAAAGCATTTAAGTTGGGTTAAATCGTTATTCGCTTATCTTTTCGTTAAAGAGGCTTATCGCGGAATATTCTGGCGATAAGCGCTTTTGCATCTGTTCATGTTTTCCCTTCAAGAAGCATCCTATTTTCAAGCTGTTGGTGTTTGGTTACCTCGTATGAGTGAAGCCAGACCTGCGATGAAGTTATGCTGTTATTTGGAATGCTCGACGGTATATGTGTCTGGTTTAGCTGGTTATTTCAGCAAAAAGCATTAAATACACTCTGTTTGTATGGCTTTATCTATCATTTTGTTGAAATTAATCATGAATTGTGTAAAGTAGCCCCTCTTAATAGTTTGTTACAAAATGCTACAGACTTTTATGCCAATTTGTCCATTCATGGATAACCTTTTGCGTATGTCGCCCGACACAGCTAACAGCGGTCTCGTTAGCTGTTTTTTTATGCTTGTTTTTTACTCTTAAATCCATTACTTAGCAAAACTCTCCCTCATCGCAGCTGAAAACTCGGCTATGCTTAGGCTGGAATCGTTTTTACGTGAGCGACGCAAAGACGCATGATAATAGCCGCATGATAATAACCGCATGCTAATAACAAGGCTCACCTTACAGGGGAGGCGCAATGAAACGGGTGCTTATTCAATTAACGGGAAAAGTGCAGGGCGTGGGCTGCAGACATGCGACCCTAACAAAGGCTCGTACGCTTGGTGTCACAGGTTATGTGACTAACTGCGCCGATGGTAGTGTTGAAATTCTTGCCCAGGGCAGTGATCCTGCTGTGGATAGTCTTATCGCCTGGTGTGAGGTCGGAGTACCTTGTACCGATGGACTGAGGGTGACGGTGAATGAAGACCAAGGTGATGATATTTATTTGGATTTCTCGATAGTGCGCTAATTTTTTTACGCTTTTCGGCGTCACCTGAATGGCTGTTCATCCCTTAGGCAATAAAAAAACTTAGGCAATAAAAAAGCGGTATGCATTGCATGACCGCTTTTTTATTCGATTAGGGCTAATGGGTTTTAAGCGTTAGGTTGCGCCATCTTACGGATTTGGATCACCATGCCCATTTCGGGATGATCGAGATAATGGATCTCATCGCTTTTCACTCGACGATTTTGCTCCAACGGAATAGACATTAAGTAAGGCGTCATCACTTTTGCTGGGGCTGCGGCAGTACTTGTTGCTGTGTTCATGCTCGCTTCATCGGCCGCCACTGGCATCAATTTGCGGCCTTCTTTACGCAAATTGAGCGCGGTTTCGATATACAGATAATGGCTAAGATAAATATTGAGCGTGCCATCGAGTTGCCACACGGGAGAGGGCAGTAATGGCGCAGATGTTTCAGCCATCATGCCAGTCGTGCCGTTAGCGCCTTGCATAGCGCTTGCCATGGCTTGCTGCACAATTTGACGACCATCGAAGTGATAACTGGCGGAATAATCTTTACCCGCAAACAGGCGAATGGGCACTGAGCCACTCTTGCCCATCATAGGTTGTTGCCATGTCATATGCAGTAAGCTGCGGTTACCACGTTCTCTCGATAGGCTGTTGATGATACTCGCAAATTGGCCTTGGCTGCTGGCGAGTAATACTGGGCCACTGCCTTGAGACGCATAGGCTTGGCTACCACTGCCGATTTCCGATGGGATCACACTCGGGTAGCGATAGCTAGTCACCGCATTTGAGCTTGCAGTACTTGGGCCTGAAATGGCTAAAGTACCGCCGTTACTCATCTCGGGAGTGGCGTCCGTATTCGTACCTGTGCTGGTGTTTTCAGCGCAATGGCTATTAGCATCGGCGTCATACACTAAGGTGCAGGGTGCGGATTCATTGCTCATTGAGACCACAGCTTGACCCACAACCGGTGAAATCAGATCGATAGCGCGGTTGGTTTTGGTCTCAATTGGCGCCATCGGCCATTGTTCAGTCGACTGGCTTTGGCGTTCAAAAATATAGACTTCGACCTCGAACCAAGCTTCAGCACGGGCAAGTGAACTGTGTGAAAGTGCAATAAGTGTAGCGATAGAGACCGCGAGTTGACGTAACACTATTTATCTCCAAGACGATGTTGCGATAGTTGTTCGAGCAAGAGTTTGACCAAAGCGAGCCTATCTTTTGCCGTTTCGGCATTGAGGATGAACTTTAACTTATTCGGCCCATCCATTCGATAGATTTGTGGCTGACTTTGCAGTAATCCGATGATAAAGCCGGGATCAACCACATGATCATCACTAAATTCGATGCTGCCGCCCTTGGCATGTACCTCAATTTTAGTCGCGCCCAGCCGAGTTGCCTGATGTTTATATAACGTCATTTCCATCAGGTTTTTGGTGGCCTCGGGCAGCAGACCGAAGCGGTCGATAAGCTCAACCTTGAGTTCATCTAAGGCTTCTTCACTGTCACAACTGGCGATGCGCTTATAGAGTGACAGGCGAATATTCACATCACCGACATAGTCTTCCGGCAATAGCGCAGGAATTCTTAGCTCCATCTCACATTGTTGATTGAGCATTTGCGCCAGCGATGGCTCTTTCCCCTGTTTGAGTGCCTTGACCGCCGATTCCAACATTTCCATGTAGAGACTAAAGCCGATTTTAGAGATATGCCCGCTCTGTTCATCGCCCAATAACTCGCCCGCGCCGCGAATTTCTAAGTCTTGGGTCGCGAGCATAAAGCCTGCGCCTAAATCCTCGAGGGCATCGATGGCTTCGAGACGTTTGCGAGCATCGCTGGTCATGCGTTTAGGATGAGGCGTCATCAAATACGCATAGGCTTGATGGTGAGAGCGGCCGACGCGGCCACGCAGCTGATGTAACTGGGCTAAACCAAAGGTGTCGGCACGTTCGATAATAATCGTATTCGCACTGGGGACGTCGATACCGGTTTCGATAATAGTGGTACAGACTAACACGTTGAATCTTTGGTGATAAAAGTCCGACATCACCCGCTCAAGATCCCGCTCACGCATTTGACCATGTGCCACCACCACCCGCGCTTCGGGTAGCAGGGTACTAATATCTTGGGCGCATTTCTCAATGGTTTCGACATTGTTGTGCAAATAATACACTTGGCCACCACGGAGAATTTCACGCAGTATGGCCTCACGCACGGTGGCGGGATCGGATTCGCGCACAAAGGTCTTCACCGCCAAGCGCTTAGCGGGAGGAGTCGCAATAATCGATAAGTCGCGCATTCCCGACATCGCCATGTTTAAGGTGCGGGGGATCGGAGTGGCGGTGAGGGTCAAAATATCCACATTGGCGCGCAGCGCCTTGATTTTCTCTTTTTGTCTTACGCCGAATCGATGTTCTTCATCGATGATAAGCAGGCCTAAGTTTTCAAACTTTGCCTCGGATTGCAGCAGCTTATGGGTGCCGATTACGATATCGACTTTGCCTTCTTCGAGCAGCTTCAGCACTTGGGTCTGCTCTTTGGCGGTTCTAAAGCGTGACATCACCTCAATCACCACCGGCCAGTCGGCAAACCTGTCCTTAAAGTTTTCGTAGTGCTGCTGGGCGAGTAGCGTGGTGGGCACTAGCACAACTACTTGTTTACCCGCATTCACTGCCACAAAGGCGGCGCGCATCGCGACTTCAGTCTTACCAAAGCCCACGTCACCGCAGACGAGGCGGTCCATGGCGACGGGGGATTGCATATCGGCAAGTACGGCATGAATCGCGCTTTCCTGATCGACGGTTTCTTCAAAGGGGAAACCTTGGGCGAATTGCGCATACTCTTCATCATTGATTTCACAGCTTTCACCAGGGCGTGCTTGACGGCGAGCGTAGACATCGAGCAGCTCGGCAGCCACATCGCGGATTTTCTCAATCGCTTTGTTCTTTGCCTTGGCCCAAGTGTCGTTACCGAGTTTATTGAGGTGAGCCTCGCCATCGGCGCCGACGCTGTAGCGACTGATCATGTGCAGGTTGGACACGGGCACATAAAGTTTATCGCCGCCCGAGTATTCCAGCTGTAGGTATTCGGCCACTAATCCGCCGGTATCTAAGGTGACTAAGCCTTGATACAGCGCTACACCGTGCTCTAAGTGCACAATCGGCTGACCGACTTTGAGCTCGGCTAAGTTTTTGATCAGAGTATCGTTGCTGATCTGGCGTTGTTTTTCGCGGCGGCGCTGCTGGGAGATACGATGACCAAAGAGTTCGGTTTCGCAGATGATGCTGACGGCGGTTTGCTTTCCTAGCCCGAGTAAACAACCACGGGAGAGGGGAGATACAATTAGGCCCAGTTTGGCATCACTTTGAATAAACTCATCAAAATGGCCGAATAACGCCGGTTTTAACTGGATTTTACTTAAGAGTTCGAGCAAGGCTTCGCGGCGGCCTTCCGATTCGGCACTAAACAACATCCGCGGCGCACGCTCGGCGTAATCTTGCAGCGCAATCAGTGGCTGCTTTAACTTGTGATTAGCGCTTACCTCGGGCAGCACACTGGCATCAATTTGTACTGCGCCAGCGACGACATCGGGTTGCGGCGCAGTAAACTGATAGCGAGGCAGCGGCTTAAAGGCGGCAAATAATTCTTCTATCAGTAAATACAGCTCTTTGGGTGCCAACAGTGGCCGCAATGGGTCGACCCGTCTGTCTTCATAACGGGTTTCCACCTCTTGCAAATGAGCGCGGGCGGACTTTTCGATATCGCCTAAGGTGGCTAACTGAGTGTCCTTCGGCAGGTAATCGAACAGTGTCGCAACCTCATCGAAAAACAGCGGCAGATAGTTCTCAATGCCTGCGGGCATCAAATTGCGGCTCACCAGTTGATACACTGATTCAGGCTCTTTGACTATGACCTCAAAGCGGCGGCGATAACGTTGCCTAAAACCTTCGATGGCGCTGCTGTCGGTAGGGAATTCCTTGGCGGGTAACAGGCGCACCGCATCGACGGGAGTGGACGAGCGTTGGGTTTCAGGATCGAAATGACGAATGGTCTCGACTTCATCATCGAACAGTTCGATACGCAGCGGCATATTCACGCCAGTGGGGAAGATATCGAGAATCGAGCCACGAATAGCAAACTCGCCATGTTCGTACACCTGTTCGACCAAGTGATAACCCGTGTCAGTTAACTGTTGGCGCACATCATGGAGCTGATAATTATCGCCTTTTTTAAGCACAAACACATTGGAGCTTAAATAGGATTTCGGTGGCAAGCGCATCATCAGCGTCGTCACTGGCACTATCACTACGCTGTGCTCGGCTTGGGTGATTTGCGACAGGGTTTCTAAACGCTGGGAAATCAAATCCTGATGGGGCGAAAAACTGTCGTAGGGCAGGGTTTCACGGTCAGGGAACAGTCGCACCTTAATCGCACTTTTAGCCAACAAATAGTTGAGCTCTAACTCGATACTCAATGCCGTCGGCGTATCACTGGTCACAATCAGTGTCGTGCCTTTGTGTTGGCGAACTAGGTTGGCGAGGGTAACGGCTTGACCAACCCCGGCGAGACACGACAGGGTTTGCATCTGAGTTCCATTTTTGACAACGGGCGGTGTTAGGGCTGAAATTTGTGTCATTGGCGTGGGATAAACTGATTCATTCACAATAAGTTGCGTTTATTGTAGTGACTTGGGCGCTAGGGTGCCAGCAAAAACGCTAGCCTTTATTGGCGCTCGTCACGGGCCTGTTTACGCAGTTTAAGTTGTTTTTGTTGCACATTGAGGCTCGCTTTGACCAGTTGCTCGACATCCGCATCCAGTATTTGACTAAACTCGAGGTCAACGAGATAGAGCAATGCGGCGTTGGGGCTCTGTACTTGCAGTCCATCGGATGGGCCTTCCTGCGAAACTAAACAGGCCGTGACCTTGGCAAAACATAAAATGGCGACCAATTCTTCGTGGATAAATAAGGTCACTTTATATTGGCGGCCAAGGGGGAGGGCCTCACTGCTCATCAGGCGAATTCCGCTGCCACCAAACTGACAACCGCTAAACTTCTCGCCTTCTTGCACTTCTTTTTCGAGCACATGCTGTAGGACTAAATCCACCTTGCGGGATTGGAGTTTGAGAAAGTCCACCACTACCTTGGCTTCGTTGTCTAAATGCCGCAGTTGCAGCAGGCAACTGGCCTCGAGGGCTTTGACTTCGCTCAGTAGCTGGATCCCTAAGGATTGCATTGATCTTAAAGCCGTTTCACTGGGTAGTGGCTGGTTTTCGTCCCAAAGGCTTAAGTAAGCGGTGAAGGGATGAGGCACACTAAAATACGGATTGGTGTCAGTGAACAAGGCTTGCCTCTTTATTTATAGGACCTAAACCCCTATTATCGTGCCCATCTTTATGATTTAGCAAGTTCAGCACACAGGACGCAGCCCTCTTTCAATGGATCTTCGATTTCCTCTCTACGTTGGTTACCGTTATTGGCGGGCCAGAAAAGCAAACGCCTTTGCTTCTTTTATTACCTTATTTGCCGTTTCGGGCATTTTTTTAGGGGTGGCGGCCTTAATCGTGGTCAGTTCGGTGATGAATGGCCTCGAAGGACAATTAAAACAGCGCATACTGGGGGCTGTCCCCCAATTGACCGTGGTGACTGAGGCGCCCTTAAGCGATTGGACCATTCCTGCGGACAAACTCAAAGCCTTACCGGGCGTGCAGGGCGTGACGCCGAGTGTGTCGACCCAAGCCATGGTGCAATCGGCGGCGAATATCCGCGCAGTGCAAGTCTTTGGGGTGTTTCCGGAGCTTGCCGAAAAACTGTCTATGGTGGCGCAGCATACTTATTCGGGCGCGTTTAACGAGCTAACAAGTGGCCAATATAAGGTCATTTTAGGCAGTGAGCTTGCCCGCCAATTAAAGGTGAGCCCGGGTGATACCGTGCGCCTGTTAAGTGGCGATGGGGTAGTGTATTCGCCGCTCGGCCCAGTCCCGAGCCAACGTAAGTTTTTAGTGTCTGCCGTGTTTGAGATGGGCTCACAGGTGGATGCGGGCGTTGCCTATATTCATTATCAAGATGCCAAACGTTTAATGCGTCAACCGAGCGATGAAATCAATCAATTAAGACTGTATTTGAGCGATCCTTTTATGGCGCCCGCACTGGCTAAGGACGTAAAGCAGGTTCTGACTCAGCAGGGCATTGAGGCGACGACCAGTGATTGGCGCGACACCTATGGTCATCTGTTTAGTGCTGTGAAGATGGAAAAAAACATGATGTCGCTGATGTTGAGCCTGATTGTGGCCGTAGCGGCGTTTAATATAGTGTCAGCGCTGGTGATGATGGTGGTGGATAAAACCACCGACGTGGCGGTACTCAAAACCCAAGGCTTACGTACCTCGGCGGTGATGGGCATTTTTGTGGTGCAAGGTTTATTGAATGCGGTATTAGGTTTAGTGCTGGGGCTGGTGGTCGGCATACTGCTCACCCTTAATTTGAATGGCATTATGGCGACCCTAGGGATTTCCATTTTAGGCACTGGGCAAGTGCTGCCAGTTAAATTGGAGCTGGGGCAATTGTCGATGATTATTGTTGGCACCTTAGTCGTGACCTTAGTGGCGACCCTTTACCCCGCATTGCGAGCGGCACGGGTACAACCTGCCACGGCGCTGCGTTACGAATAGCTGCGATGTAACAAATTACAACGTCGCTCCCATGATGAGAGACGTGTTTGGACATGGGGTTTATCCATGTCTTTTAGAATCAATAGCGAGAATCTCAATGCAAGACGTGTTACTGCAAGTGCAGGCGGTGAGTAAGAGTTATCACGATGGCGATGTGACCACTCAGGTGTTGACTGAGGTGGATTTACAGGTATTTAAGGGCGAGCAACTGGCGATTGTCGGTACCTCCGGCTCGGGCAAGAGTACGCTGCTGCATATTATGGGCACCTTAGATAAACCTTCTGCTGGCAAAGTATTGTTAGCGGGTGAGGATTTATATCAGGTGAGCAGTGCCCGTCAGGCGCAGATCCGCAACCAAGACTTAGGTTTTATTTATCAGTTTCATCACCTTTTGCCTGAATTTAGTGCGCTGGAAAACGTGGCTATGCCAGCGTTTATTCAAGGCAGAGATCGCGCTCAGGCTAAGGCCGATGCCAAAGTGTTGCTCGAAAGAGTAGGGCTTGGGCACAGAATGAGCCATATTCCCGCCGAGCTTTCGGGCGGCGAGCGTCAACGGGTGGCAATTGCCCGGGCGCTGATCAACAAACCCAAACTCGTGCTGGCCGATGAACCGACGGGCAACCTCGATGCCAAGAGCGGCGAGGCGGTCTATGAGCTGATCCGCGAATTAGCCAATCAACTCGGAACGGCGTTTGTGGTGGTGACTCACGATCCTAAATTAGCGGCGCGGATGGACAGACAACTCACCATGAAGAATGGTTATCTGCAAGCTGTTGCGGAACATGCCCAATGAAAGGACCATTAGCCCTCTCCATTGGTTGGCGTTTTTATCGTGCGCGCCAATCCAATAGTTTTATTAGCTTTATCTCCTTTGCATCGACCGCTGGCATTGCGCTAGGGGTTGCAGTGCTGATTGTGGTGCTCTCGGCGATGAATGGCTTTGAGCGTGAGTTAGAGCAGCGTCTGTTAGGCGTGATCTCCCAAGCCGATGTGGTTGGCGTGAATGAGCCGATTGCCGACTGGCGTGCGGTTGAGCAAACCGCCATGCAGATTGAAGGCATTACGGCGGCGGCACCTTTTATTCGGATGCAAGGTTTAGTGCAAAAGCCCGGTGGTTTTCAGGGGCTTGCCGTTGTGGGAATCGACCCTGAGCAAGAAGCAAAAGTCTCGACCCTCTCGCAATTTATGTCGAAAGAGACTTGGCAAGGCTTGGGCGAGGATGACAATCACATCGTCCTCGGGGAGAGTCTGCTGAAAAAGTTAGGCCTCGAAGTTGGCGATACCCTTGCTCTGTATGTGCAAGATCTTGCTCCTGAACATGCCGGCAGTTTACGGGCGGCCAAGAGCCATCGTTTTGTGGTGTCGGGTGTGTACCGTTTAGGCGGCGAGCTTGAGTTAACCACGGCGTATATTCCGATGCGCTATGCGGCGAATATCCTGAATTTACATCAAGGTGTTACCGGAGTGCGGATCAGTGTGGCGCAGGTGTTTGATGCGCCAGCGAAAATTCGTGAGTTGGGTTATGCCTTAAACCAGTCCGTTTATATCAGTGATTGGACGCGTACCCAAGGGCATTTATATCAAGATATTCAATTGGTTCGCACCATTATGTATCTCGTTTTGGTATTAGTGATTGGCGTGGCCTGTTTCAATATTGTCTCAACGCTAGTGATGGCGGTGCGGGATAAAGCCAGTGAAATCGCCATTCTGATGACCATGGGGTTAAGCCGTCTCTCTGTGATGGGGATTTTTATGGTGCAAGGTGCGTTAAATGGCCTTGTGGGCTGTGCCCTTGGCGGCGTGATCGGGATTGCGACCGCGGTGAATCTGAGTGGTATTGCCCGTGGTATTGAGCAGCTACTCGGTATTCAACTCCTCTCTGCCGATGTGTATTTTGTGGATTTTCTGCCGTCAGAGCTGCATATGACGGATGCTGGCTTAGTGATTGCTACGGCGTTTGTGATGAGTCTTATCGCAACCCTGTATCCCGCGTGGAAGGCGAGCCAGATTGGTCCTGCGCAAGCATTGGCGGGTAGATAGAAAGTCTTTGAGCTGACATTAGCTAAAGCGGAATAGCGAAAACAGAATAACGAAAGCAGCAAACAAAAAGGCCAGTGAATTCACTGGCCTTTTTAATATGCGTTACGCTTGGAAGGGCGTGATTAACGCTTTAAACCTTCGTTCAGCAAAGGACGCATGGTTTTCACTAATTCTGTGGTCACTTTTGGCGAACCCGCAACGATGTTGCCAGAGATCAGGTAGTTATGACCGCCAGTGAAATCGGTGACTGTGCCACCCGCTTCGCGGCAGATTAAGTCGCCAGCGGCGATATCCCATGGCTTTAAACCGATTTCGAAGAAACCGTCTAAACGGCCTGCAGCAACATAGGCTAAGTCTAATGCGGCAGAACCAGCGCGGCGTAAGTCAGAACACTGACCGAACACTTCGCCAAAGATTGCCATGTAGCTTTCGGTGTGTTGACGGGCTTTGAATGGGAAACCTGTACCGATAATGGTTGGAGCCAGTTCAGTCACGTTAGTTACGCGGATACGGAAATCGTTTAATTTGGCGCCTTTACCACGGATAGCGGTAAATAATTCTTCACGAACAGGATCATACACAACGGCAACTTCAGTTTTGCCTTTGTGTTGCAGTGCGATAGAAACCGCGAAGTGGGGAATGCCTCTAACGAAGTTGTTAGTGCCATCCAGAGGATCGACTATCCATACATAGTCTTTATTTTCGCCACGGTTTTCGCCTTTTTCTTCACCCACGATTGTGTGATCAGGGTAAGATTTGCGAATTTGATAGGTAATGGCGGCTTCTGCTTCCTTATCTACACTGGTAACAAAATCGTTGACACCTTTAGCACTGACTTCAACTCGGTCAAGTTCAGTGTAGGCGCGCATAATAGTTTGGCCGGCCGCGCGGGCAGCGCGAACAGCAATCGTCAGCATCGGATGCATTGCAATCCCCTGGATGTTAAAGAACGTTAAAAATAGCGGGCGGCATTATACTCGATTTGAATGTTATATCAAATACCGATTTTCATATAAGCATTCACGCACGCCTGTGATAGTATTCGCTCCCTGTGTTTTGTGAATTAAATTAAGTCGTTTCATGCTAAGTAATATTCGTGTGATTTTAGTGGGGACATCGCACCCCGGCAATATTGGCTCGACCGCCAGAGCGATGAAGACCATGGGGTTATCGACCCTGTATCTTGCCGAACCAAGATGTGAAGTGGATGGTCAATCCATCGCCTTGGCGGCCGGTGCGTCTGACATCTTAAAGCATTTGGTGAAAGTGGATTCCTTAGAAGAAGCCATCGCCGATTGCAGTTTAGTGATTGCCACCAGTGCTCGCAGTCGTACCTTAGATTGGCCAATGCTCGATCCACGTGAAGCGGGGCAAAAGCTGGTCACTGAGGGCTTATCAGGACCTGTCGCCATTGTCTTTGGCCGTGAAAATCATGGTTTGACCAATGAAGAATTGCAGCAATGTACATATCATGTGGCTATTCCTGCTAATCCTGAATACAGCTCATTGAATTTAGCGCAAGCAGTGCAGATCATTTGTTATGAGACGCGTGTGGCACACTTAGCGCAAACTGAGGCGCCGCAAGTGGAGGAAGAATATCCGCTTTCTGCCGATCTTGAGCGTTTCTTTGTGCACTTAGAAAGCACCTTATCATCGACAGGTTTTATTATTAAAAACCACCCCGGCCAAGTGATGACTAAACTACGTCGTCTGTTTAGCCGTGCACGTATCGAAAGCCAAGAGATGAATATTCTTCGAGGCATTCTAACCTCGATAGATAAAGTGGTGGGTAACAAACAAAAATAGCCAAAGTACATTTGGCAAATAACGCTAATCGCGAAGGATTGAAGCATGGGTGTGATAGCTAGGCTAAAAGAAGACATTGAATCTATATATCACCGTGATCCCGCGGCGCGCAGCGCCTTTGAGATCTTGGTCAACTATCCTGGCATGCACGCCATTTGGCTGCACCGGATAAGCCATAAGTTATGGAAGCGTGATTGGCGCTTAATGGCCCGTTGTTTATCGACTTTTTCGCGCTGGCTGACGGGAGTGGAGATCCATCCGGGTGCCACCATTGGCGATCGTTTCTTTATCGATCATGGTATGGGCGTGGTGATCGGTGAAACCGCCGAGATTGGCGATGACTGTACTTTGTATCACGGCGTGACACTCGGCGGCACCACTTGGCAAGCGGGTAAACGCCATCCAACATTGGGCAATAACGTGGTCGTGGGCGCAGGGGCTAAGATTTTAGGTCCTATCACTATGCATGATGGGGCGCGTGTCGGCTCTAACTCTGTGGTAGTGAAAGATGTGCCTAAGGATACGACTGTGGTCGGGATCCCTGGGCGCGTAGTGGCCACACCTTCGCCACAATCGAAAGAGAAGTCTGAGCGTCGCAGCGCCATGGCCAAGAAATATGGCTTCGATGCGTATGCTGTGTCTCCCGATAATCCGGATCCCGTCGCGAACGCTATCGGTCAAATGCTGGACCATATGCATTTAATGGATTCAAAAGTGCAGGAATTGTGTCAAGCCATTCAGCGTTTAGGTGGCGATGTATGTACTGAAAGATTGCCAGAGCTGAATGTGGGTGAGTTTAACGACGCCGAAAAAGCCGCTGCAGACAAGCGCCAGAGTGCACTCGACGAGTTTGACCCCAGCATTTAACTGAGGCGTGTGGCGCAGTGGCGTGTAGATATAATCCATACGCTTTGCCACCGATGATTGCAGTTCAATTTCCACTGTGGTTGCACGGTTTTTAAGCAGAGTGGGCCTAGATGGCTAGCTTTCATTCCAAGAGAGTGCGTTAGATCCCGATATGGGGGCGATTAGGACGATTAATTGCCCCTTTAGCATTGAATCTTAGGGCAGAAAAAGGTTAAATACCCCACCAAGATGAAAGGGTATTGGTTCACTGCACGCTTATATACTTGAGTGTTTTACTAGGTTTTATACTTGACTGAAATACTCGGGTATGTTGAAATAACCCCATACCTGTTTGGGAGCTATGGTAGTTATGAAACTTACATCTAAAGGTCGTTATGCAGTAACCGCAATGCTCGATGTGGCCATCCACTCGGCTTCGGGACCGGTTCCCTTAGCGGATATCTCTGAAAGACAAGGGATTTCGCTTTCCTATCTGGAACAACTCTTCGCAAAGTTACGTAAACATGGCCTAGTGGCCAGTGTCCGTGGTCCAGGTGGTGGTTATCGCTTAGGCCTCGAAGCTAATGATATTTCTGTTGGCATGGTTGTCCATGCCGTGGACGAGTCTGTCGACGCGACTCGTTGTCAAGGATTAGGCAATTGCCAGAGTGGAACTCGCTGCTTAACGCACTCGCTCTGGGGCGATTTAAGCAAACAAATTTCAGATTTTTTAGATGGTATCAGTCTTGCTGGCTTAATGCAGAAACGGGATGTGCAGTTTATCTCGCTTAAGCAAGACACTATGCAAAAGGAGCAAAGAGTCAGCTTATAGGCTTTTTGTTATACGATAAAAATTATTTTTGTACGTTGTATGTAGCCTCGGCAGAGACTGCTAAGTACGGAGTGTGTTATGAAGCTTCCTATCTATTTAGATTATGCCGCCACCACGCCAGTTGATCCGCGAGTCGCGGAAAAAATGTTCCAATACATGACGATGGATGGCATCTTCGGTAACCCAGCATCACGTTCTCACCGTTATGGCTGGCAAGCGGAAGAAGCGGTGGATGTGGCGCGCAGCCAAGTGGCTGATTTGATCAATGCCGATCACCGTGAAATCGTGTTTACCTCAGGTGCAACCGAATCAAACAACCTGGCGATCAAAGGCGTAGCGCATTTCTACAATAAGAAAGGCAAGCACATCATCACCAGCAAGACTGAACATAAAGCGGTACTCGATACCTGCCGTCAGCTTGAGCGTGAAGGCTTTGAAGTCACTTACTTAGAGCCAGATGCCAACGGCATCATTCCGATGGAACGTTTAGAAGCGGCGATGCGCGACGACACCATTCTTGTCAGCATCATGCATGTGAATAACGAAATCGGCGTGATCCATGATGTGGATGCCATCGGCGAGTTATGCCGCTCAAAAGGCATTATCTTCCATATGGATGCTGCACAAAGCGCGGGCAAATTACCTATCGATGTACAAACGACTAAGGTCGACCTGATCTCTATTTCTGGCCACAAAATGTATGGTCCAAAAGGGATTGGTGCTCTGTACGTGCGTCGTAAGCCACGTATTCGCTTAGAAGCCCAAATGCACGGCGGTGGCCATGAGCGTGGTATGCGCAGCGGTACACTGGCGACTCACCAAATCGTTGGTTTAGGTGAAGCGGCGGCGATTGCAAAAGCTGAAATGGCAACAGACAACGCCCGTATCGCTAAACTGCGTGACAAGTTATGGAATGGCATCAAGCACATCGAAGAGACGTATGTAAACGGCGACATGACTCACCGTGTGAGCGGTAGCCTGAATGTCAGCTTCAACTATGTTGAAGGTGAGTCGCTGATGATGGCATTAAAAGATTTAGCGGTTTCATCGGGTTCTGCCTGTACGTCAGCCAGTCTCGAGCCAAGCTACGTGTTACGTGCGCTCGGTTTAAATGATGAAATGGCGCATAGCTCAATTCGTTTCTCAATCGGTCGTTTTACCACCGAAGAAGAAATCGACCACGCTATCGAAACTATTACACAATCTATTGATAAATTAAGAGAAATGTCTCCATTGTGGGAGATGTTCAAAGATGGCATCGACCTGAATCAGGTGCAGTGGGCACATCATTAATTCGACCATTTACAATAGATAATTTTGGAGCAGTACCATGGCTTACAGTGAAAAAGTGATAGATCATTATGAGAACCCACGTAACGTTGGTTCTTTCGACAAGAACGATCCTTCGGTCGTGACCGGTATGGTGGGAGCACCTGCCTGTGGTGACGTGATGAAGTTACAGCTGAAAATCGGCGCAGACGGCATCATCGAAGACGCTAAGTTCAAAACCTACGGTTGTGGCAGCGCTATTGCGTCTAGCTCACTGGTAACCGAGTGGGTGAAAGGCAAGACTATCGAGCAAGCGGCGGCTATCAAAAACACCGATATCGCGGAAGAATTAGCCTTGCCACCAGTGAAAATCCACTGTTCCATTTTGGCAGAAGATGCCATTAAAGCGGCGATCGACGAGTACAAATCGAAACAAGCTAAGTAACATCTGGAGTTAAGATGGCGATTACAATGACCCCAGCGGCAACTGAGCGTGTCAGATCTTTCTTAGCGAATCGAGGCAAGGGCATCGGCCTGCGCCTCGGCTTAAAGACCTCTGGCTGTTCCGGTATGGCTTATGTGCTTGAGTTTGTTGATGCGCTGAATGATGACGATGAAGTGTATGATATTGATGGTGTTAAAATCATTATCGATGCGAAAAGCTTCATCTATCTACAGGGCATTGAGTTGGATTTTGTTAAAGAAGGCCTGAACGAAGGTTTCCAATTTAACAATCCTAACGCAAAAGGTGAGTGCGGTTGCGGTGAGAGCTTCACTGTTTAATTGCCGAATTGACGCATGAATTATTTCGAGCTGTTTAAGTTTTTCCCTGCCTTCGATATTGACACCGCTGTGCTTGCAGAACGCTACCGCGAACTGCAACGGGCGGTGCATCCCGATAAGTTTGCCAACGATACCGAGCAACAACGTTTATTGTCGGTGCAACGCACTGCGCAAGTCAATGACGGTTATCAAACCCTAAAAGATCCTATCCGCCGTGCCGAGCATATGCTGTCGCTACGTGGTATCGATTTAAGCCACGAAACCACCACAGTGAAAGACACTGCATTTTTAATGCAGCAGATGGAATGGCGTGAGGCGTTAGAAGACATTCGCGATAGCGCCGATCCTCAAGAAAGCATTGATGAGTTATACGACTCTTTCGCGGCGTATCGGACAAAGCTGACGAAATTGCTCACCGCACAGCTAAGCAGTGACAGTGAAGAAGATGCCTTGTTAGCGGCAGATCAAGTACGCAAGCTTAAATTTATGGCAAAATTACACGATGAGCTGACGCGTATCGAAGACGCGCTGCTCGATTAATTTTCCCTATTGCAGTTATTTAGCCGATTCAGACGGGTCTGAGTCGGCGTTACTAAGTTGGATACATATGGCCCTTTTGCAGATTGCAGAGCCCGGACAAAGCGCCGCGCCGCACCAACATAGACTTGCCGTTGGCATCGATTTAGGTACCACTAATTCCCTCGTGGCCGCGGTTCGCAGCGGCGTAACGGCGACCTTACCCGATGAAAATGGGCAGCACTCTTTACCTTCTATCGTCCGTTATACCCAAGATGGCATTGAAGTCGGTCAGGTGGCGGCGTTAAGTTCTGCGCAGGATCCTAAAAATACTATCGTATCGGTCAAACGCTTTATGGGCCGCAGCCTCACGGATATTCAATCTGGTGAGCAAGCGTTCCCATACCAGTTTGAAGCCAGTGAAAACGGTTTACCGCTGTTTGTTACGCCTCAAGGGCAAGTGAATCCGGTGCAAGTGTCGGCGGAGATTTTACGTCCTCTGGTTGAACGCGCCGAGAAAACCCTTGGTGGCGAACTGCAGGGTATCGTGATCACTGTGCCGGCGTATTTCGATGATGCGCAGCGTCAAGGGACTAAAGATGCCGCGTCTTTGCTCGGTGTTAAAGTATTGCGCCTGCTAAACGAGCCTACCGCGGCGGCAATCGCCTACGGGTTAGATTCTAAGCAAGAAGGTGTGATCGCGATTTACGATCTCGGCGGCGGCACCTTTGATATCTCTATTCTGCGTTTAAATCGCGGCGTTTTTGAAGTGCTGGCCACGGGCGGCGATTCGGCGCTGGGCGGCGATGACTTTGACCATCTGTTGCAGGCGCATATGCAGCAAGTATGGCAATTGACGAACCTTGATCCGCAGCTAAGCCGTCAGTTATTGATTGAAGCGCGCCGCGTGAAAGAAGCCTTAACCGATGCGAGTGACGTCGAAGCGAGCCTGACGCTTGCCGATGGCACTGTGCTCAAGCAAGTGGTGACCAAAGCTGAATTTGATAACTTAATCAGCGCATTAGTGAAGAAAACCATCGCCAGCTGTCGTCGCACCCTACGTGATGCGGGCGTAACGGCTGATGAAGTGTTAGAAACCGTGATGGTAGGTGGTTCAACCCGCGTGCCATTAGTGCGTGAACAGGTTGAAGCCTTTTTCGGTAAGGCGCCATTAACCTCTATCGACCCAGACCGTGTTGTTGCGATTGGCGCGGCGATTCAGGCCGATATTCTGGTCGGTAACAAACCCGAGTCTGAATTATTACTGCTCGATGTGATCCCTTTGTCATTAGGGATTGAAACCATGGGCGGTTTAGTGGAGAAAGTGGTTTCTCGTAACACCACGATTCCAGTGGCCCGCGCCCAAGAGTTTACCACCTTTAAGGATGGTCAAACGGCGATGGCCTTCCATGTGGTGCAGGGCGAGCGTGAGTTAGTCGATGATTGTCGCTCACTCGCACGTTTTACGCTTAAAGGTATTCCCCCGTTAGCGGCGGGCGCAGCCCATATTCGTGTGACCTTCCAAGTCGATGCCGATGGGTTGCTTAGCGTTACCGCGATGGAGAAATCCACCGGCGTGCAATCGAGCATTCAGGTCAAGCCTTCGTTTGGTTTATCGGATACCGAAATCGCGACTATGCTCAAGGACTCGATGAAGCATGCGAAGGAAGACATCAGCCGTCGTATGCTGGCCGAGCAGCAAGTAGAGGCGGCAAGGGTACTTGAGTCGTTAAATTCGGCGCTTGCAAAAGATGGCGACTTGCTGACAAGTGATGAGCGTCAGCAGATTGATGCGGTCATGGCGCAGCTTGCCGAAATTGCCCGTGGTGATGATGCCGATGCGATTAAGCAAGCGATTGAAGTCCTCGATGAACATACTCAGGATTTCGCCGCGAAGCGTATGGACAATTCTATTCGAGTGGCCTTTAAGGGTCAGTCAATTGACAACATATAGGTGATGTGATGCCCCAGTTAGTCTTTCTTCCCCATGCTGAGTTATGTCCCGATGGCGCAGTGTTGGAAGCCAAAGTAGGTGAAACGATTCTCGATGTGGCGCTGCGTAACGGCATCAATATCGAACATGCCTGTGAAAAATCCTGTGCCTGCACCACATGCCATTGCATCGTGCGTGAAGGCTTTGATGAGCTAGAACCAAGCGATGAGCTTGAAGATGATATGCTCGATAAGGCATGGGGACTTGAGCCAGAGAGCCGCTTGTCTTGCCAAGCCAAAGTTGTCGATAGCGATCTGGTGATTGAAATTCCGAAGTACACTGTGAATATGGTGAGCGAAGGTTAATCAACCCGATGCGATGATATCGTCAAAAACCAGTCCATGTGACTGGTTTTTGGCTTCTGGCGCCCAGCATTTGCGCAAGCAATAATTGCCATGATTGATTTATCCTAATCCGAGCGTATGATGCGCTCAAAATGAAATGGTTGTCGGAGACCAAAATGAGAATCGCGATCCTATCGCAAGGGCCTGAGCTATATTCCACAAAGCGACTCGTTGAGGCTGCGACATTACGTGGTCACGAAGTCAAAGTGATCAATCCGCTCGAATGCTATATGAACATCAATATGCGTCAGTCGAGCATCCATATTGGTGGGGAAGAATTGCCGCCTTTTGATGCGGTGATCCCGCGTATTGGTGCATCTATTACTTTTTATGGCTCAGCTGTGCTGCGCCAGTTTGAGATGATGGGCGTGTATGCGCTCAATGATTCCGTCGGCATTTCGCGCTCCCGCGATAAGTTACGTTCGATGCAGTTGATGTCACGCCGTGGTATCGGCTTGCCGATCACCGGCTTTGCCAATAAGCCGAGCGATATTCCAGATCTTATCGACATGGTGGGCGGCGCGCCGTTAGTGATTAAGTTGCTTGAGGGCACGCAGGGCATTGGGGTGGTGTTAGCCGAAACTCGCAAAGCGGCTGAGAGTGTGATTGAAGCTTTTATGGGATTAAAAGCCAACATCATGGTGCAGGAATACATTAAAGAAGCCAATGGCGCCGACATTCGCTGCTTTGTACTGGGCGATAAAGTGATTGCGGCGATGAAACGCCAAGCCATGCCTGGGGAGTTTCGTTCAAACCTACACCGTGGCGGCACCGCAAGTTTAGTTAAACTGACCCCCGAAGAGCGTTCAGTCGCAATTCGTGCAGCCAAAACCATGGGCCTCAATGTGGCGGGTGTCGATTTATTGCGTTCAAATCATGGCCCTGTGGTGATGGAAGTGAACTCCTCGCCAGGTCTTGAAGGGATTGAAGGCGCCACCGCAAAAGATGTTGCTGGTGCCATTATCGAGTTTGTTGAAAAGAACGCCCTCAAGGCAAAAAAGCCCACTCAAGCGTAGAGTTAACGCGTTCTTAAGCTACACTCAGGAGAGCAAGGTTTAGCTGCAGATGGCACAAGGGGGAGCGGATGTCGTTAAAGTGGATTGACTCATTAGATATCGCCTTAGAATTGCTGGAGAAGCATTCTGAGGTTGACCCCCACAAGCTGCATTTTACTCAGTTATATGAGTGGGTATTAGCCCTCGATGATTTTGATGACGATCCTAAGCATTGTAATGAGCGGATATTAGAAGCCATTCAGCAATGCTGGATTGAAGAGAAATAACCATCGCCCTGATGGGGCATCTTGTCCCGCAAAAAGCGCACTTGCGTGACGGTTGTCACGTTTAGTGATCCCTAAAAGGGGATTTTTGTAGGAGTTTGATCGGCATCAAATTCATTTTAAGTGAATGACGTACCTTGTTATGTATCCGTTAAGTGGTTAAGCGCTTAATGTTATTCTGGCTACGCAAGGATGTTCACATGAAACTTTTGTTTGCTTTGTTATTCACACTGTTACCCGCCTTGGCATGGGCTCATCCTGGTCATGGTGGCGTTGGTATTTTCCATCATTTGCTCGATTTAGCCCCTGCCATTATTTTGGTCGCGTTGATTGCGTGGGCGAGCATTTGGGCAAAAAATAAAAAATAACCCCTGAGTCTTTGGCAAATATGCCAATTTAGTTGTGTTGTTATCCTTTCGCCAGTCCAGTCGAATGACAGGTCTGGCGTTTTTGTGTGATCAATCTGGTTACAAATCCAGCCAATGTGCGCAATATCTCAGACTTATTTGCTTTAAAGATAGGATTTGTTTTTTAAATTTCGTATAATCCGCGCGAATTTTTCAAACTTGCTGACAAAGGAAGCTTGTTATGGCGATCGAACGCACATTTTCTATCATTAAGCCTGATGCAGTTGCTAAAAACCACATCGGTGCAATCTACAACCGTTTTGAAACTGCTGGTCTGAAGATCGTTGCAGCTAAAATGTTACACCTGACTAAAGAACAAGCTGAAGGTTTCTATGCTGAGCATAGCGAGCGTGGCTTCTTCGGTGCTCTGGTTGCTTTCATGACTTCTGGCCCAATCATGGTTCAAGTATTAGAAGGCGAAAACGCTGTTTTAGCTCACCGCGAAATTTTAGGTGCAACTAACCCAGCTCAAGCAGCTCCTGGTACTATCCGTGCTGATTTCGCTCAAAGCATCGACGAAAACGCAGCTCACGGTTCTGATTCTTTAGAATCAGCAGCACGTGAAATTGCTTATTTCTTCAGTGCTGAAGAACTGTGTCCACGTACTCGTTAATCTGAGTGCGAGACCGAAGAAGGGAGCCTAAGGGCTCCTTTTTTATTGGCGGCATTTTGCTCATTACGGCAAAGATAAAGTGTTTAATGCTAGTAACAGATTATTTTTATTCAGTTTTTAAAAAATTTTAAAAACCTTACTTGAAATCCGCTTTCCTATCCTTATATCTATTGCAGGATCGCTCGATGAGGATCCCAATCGATTCTGTGCCGCTAGGACAGAAGTTAATTTAGGCGAGGTAAATGCGTTTTCAATTGAAAAACGTTCGCCACTTTCCATATTGCTTAAGACAAGGATATGAATATGCGTACTTATGATTTAACTCCTCTTTACCGTAGTGCTATTGGTTTTGATCGTTTAGCCCAGATGGCAGAACATGCTGCCGCGAATAATGGCAACTCAGGTTATCCTCCATATAACATTGAACTCCTTGGCGAAAATCGTTATCGCATTACTATGGCCGTGGCCGGGTTCTCGATGGAAGAGCTTGAGATCAGTAGCGAAGGTGAGAAATTACTGGTTAAAGGCAATAAGGCCGAGAGCCAAACCGAGCGTAAATACCTATACCAAGGTATTGCCGAGCGCGGGTTTGAACGTACCTTCCAACTGGCGGATTATGTGACCGTATTGGGTGCCAGTTTAGAGAATGGTTTATTGAACATTGATTTAGTGCGTGAAATCCCAGAAGCGTTAAAACCACGCAAGATTGAAATCACCACCTCGCGCCTATTAGATGGTCAATCCTAATCCAGAATCGCACGGATAGAGAAGGGGAGCTTAGTGCTCCCCTTATTGTTATCTCACCAATTAAAATCCCATGAGGTCTATGTCAAAGCCTTGCGATGGCAAGCTCACATAGGGTTAATGGGGCTATGCTCTCATTGCTTTCTCGCCGCGGGCCAGACCCACAACGCCCGAGCGCGATACTTCAACGACTTTGGTCACTTCACCCATGGAGTGAATAAAGGCATCGAGTTTCTCGGTCGTGCCCACCAATTGAATGGTGTAGAGATTGGCGGTGACATCGACAATTTGCCCACGGAAGATATCGGCGGTACGCTTAATTTCTTCCCGTAATTCCCCTTGGGCGCGGACTTTAACCAGTGCCAACTCCCGCTCAATATAAGCCGATTCGGTGACATTCGACACCTTAAGCACATCGACTAACTTGTGCAGCTGTTTCTCGATTTGCTCTAGCACTTTCTCGTCGGCTACTACGGTAATATTGAGGCGCGATAAGGTGTTATCATCGGTTGGTGCCACAGTTAAACTTTCGATGTTGTAGCCGCGCTGGGAAAACAGGCCGACAACACGGGATAGGGCGCCGGATTGGTTTTCGAGTAATACAGATATAATTCGACGCATTAGCATTTCTCCGTTTTGCTTAACCACATTTCATTCATCGCGCCGCCGCGGATAAGCATGGGATACACGTGCTCAGTCTCATCCACCATAATGTCGATAAATACCAGTCTGTCTTTCATGGCAAGGGCTTCGGCCATCTTAGACTCAAGCTCAGCAGGATCGCTAATCGTCATGCCAACATGGCCATAGGCTTCGGCAATTTTGGCAAAGTTGGGGACCGAATCCATATAGGAATGGGAATGGCGACCCGAGTAGATCATATCCTGCCATTGTTTCACCATACCAAGGAAACGGTTGTTTAAGTTGATAATTTTAACCGGCGTATCGTATTGCAGAGCGGTTGAAAGTTCTTGAATATTCATCTGAATCGAACCATCGCCCGTGACGCACACAACGGTTTCGTCCGGCATTGCCATTTTGACTCCCATAGCTGCGGGTAAGCCAAAGCCCATGGTGCCAAGGCCACCGGAGTTAATCCAATGACGAGGTTTATCAAAGGGATAATAGAGCGCGGCAAACATTTGATGCTGGCCTACATCCGAGGCGACATAAGCCTCACCATTAGTGAGTTTGTAAAGGGTTTCAATTACTTGCTGTGGTTTTATCCGGTTGCTTTCCTTATCGTATGCCAAGCAGTTGCGGTTACGCCACACAGTGATTTCTTGCCACCATTGATTAATTGCCTCGCTATCGTTGCTCTCCTTCGACTCCTCGAGCAGGGCTAGCATGCTGTCTAATACGATATCGGCAGAGCCAACGATGGGGATATCCACTCGTACGGTTTTTGAAATCGATGAAGGGTCGATATCAATATGTAAGATGGTGGCATTAGGGCAGTATTTTTCGATGTTGTTGGTGGTTCTATCATCGAAACGCACACCTATCCCGAAGATAAGATCGCAGTTATGCATGGTCATGTTGGCTTCATAACGACCGTGCATCCCCAGCATTCCTAAGCTGTTTTTATGGGTGCCAGGGAAGGCGCCAAGGCCCATCAAGGTGCTGACAACGGGGATATTTAACTTTTCCGCTAGGGCTAAGATCTGCTTTTCACTGCTTGAGATAATGGCGCCGCCACCCACATAAAGCACAGGTTTTTTCGCGGCGAGTAATGCCTGCAATCCACGGCGAATTTGCCCTTTGTGGCCCGATGTCGTTGGATTATAGGAGCGCATTTTAATGCTCTCGGGGTAAATATAGTCGTGCAGTAATGCTGGATTGAGGCAATCCTTTGGCAAGTCGACAACCACGGGGCCGGGGCGACCCGTGGAGGCAATATAAAAGGCTTTTTTAATGATCTCAGGAATTTGAGTGGGATCTTGTACTAAAAAGCTGTGTTTGACGACTGGGCGTGAAATCCCAATCATGTCGCATTCTTGGAACGCATCGTTACCGATTAAATTGCTCGGCACTTGGCCAGATAACACCACTAATGGAATTGAATCCATATAGGCGGTGGCGATGCCGGTAATAGCATTGGTGGCTCCTGGGCCTGAGGTCACGAGTACCACGCCCACTTTACCCGTGGCGCGGGCATAACCATCGGCCATATGCACGGCGGCTTGTTCGTGACGAACCAGAATATGTTCAATACCGGGGATAAGGTGCAGGGCGTCGTAGATATCTAACACTGAGCCGCCAGGGTAACCAAATATGTGCTTTACACCTTCATCGATAAGGGATCGCACAATCATGCTGGCGCCGGATAACTTCTCCATGTGAAACTCCTATTGCATAGTACCGTTACGGTAAACAGTATCTTGTTACAGCGACGGTAATCGCTCTAAAAATAAGCCTGAAGGGTAATTCAGACTCCGATTGCTGAACTTGAAATCATCGATTTCAAGCGCTCATCCCTTTGGATGCAGCAGCTGTTGCAATGAACAGAATTTCATCATATTCAAAAAAGAACACATTTCAAGGCTTTTATGTAAAAAATAACCAACTTGAAACAATTTCATGTTTAGGCGCGATAAACGCTTATGAAACGGGAGTTTTTGTGTTGGGGCATTTAATTTAATTACTTTAATTAGAATGGGTTAGCTGATTTACAATGAAAAACGGCACCCAAAGTACTATATATCACCTAAGTGCCGTTTATTTAGAAAGCGCTTAATTTGTTACAAATCAACTACAAAAGTGATGTAAACCATAATTGCTTGGTTTAGGTGGCATAAAGATGCCATCACTCCTTCGGCTTGGGTTGATGAGCCGAACGGTTAAATTGACAGAATCCCACCAACAATACCGCCGTCAGCATTAATGCCGAGAAGGGCACTGCGGTGCCATTATAAAACAGCGCGAGTAATGGTCCGGCTAAGGCGCCGCAGCCAAATCTTAAGGTGCCAATCACCGCCGTGGCCGTGCCCGTTTCCTGCTTAAACTTCATCAAAACAATGGCATCGGCGTTGACCGACATAATACCAAGACTGCCCATAAGTGGGATAAGCATCAACACGGTGAAGTGATAACTGAGCCCCAGTAAATTCACCCCCAGTAAACCGACCGCCGCCAGCGCACCGAAGAAGGTCGATACGTGCAGCATTCTTAACGAGCCATAGCGGCCCACAATTCGGGTATTGATAATATTTGCCAGCATCAGCGCGCCCACATTGGTACTAAAGAGTAGGGCAAATAAGGATTTATCTAAGGAAAAAACCTCCATATAGACAAAGGGCGATGCGGTTAAATAACAGAAAAACGCAAAGGAGGTGAGTACACCGCTGGCAATATTCAATTTAACGCCGGGACGTGAAAACACCGTCGCATAAGCCCCTAAAAAGGATTTTTGACTCCGGCTACTCTGATCTTTATCGCTGGGCATTCTCAACAGCGCAATGACCAACAACAGCAACAACATGGCATAGGCCGATTGGATAAAGAAGATCAAATGCCATTCACCAAGCTCGAGGATAAGGCTGCCGATGCTTGGGGCTAATAATGGCGCTAACATCATGATTAAACTGACATAAGACATGCCTTTAGCCGTGTTTTCACCATAGACTTCTTTGATATACCCAGGGACAACCACAGTGGCCGCTGCGCCGATAAAGGCTTGTAAAAAGCGCAGGCCTAAAAACACTTCAATCTGTTCGGCTAAGCCGAGCAATAGGCTGACTAACATAAAGCCTGAGAGGCCCATTATTACCAAAGGGCGACGGCCAATACGGTCGGCAAGGGGGCCAAAACACAGCATGCCGAGGGCATAGCCTCCTAAGTAAACACTCAAGGATTGTTGGACTAGGGTTATATCGGTATGAAAACTCTGGGCAAGTGTTGCCATAGCGGGCAAATACATGTCGATCGCGAGCGGCGTGATCGCGACAATGGCGGCGAGCATAGGGATCAGCAGTGCCAAGTGGGGAATGCTGCTCGGTTTAGTCGGATAGCTTGACGGTTGTGGGTCCACAGTTACCTCGGGTGGCGAAAGAAGGCGATATTAAGTGTTATGTCACTCGAAAACCAAAATTGTAGGGTAACAATTTTGCCTAATGGCGACTCATTTTGCCTCAATTACCATAGCGTAATTTCGCCATGAAGATTGGAGGAGTATAGGGAAGAAATGAGTGGCCGGCGAAGAGTCTCTCAACCGTCATAGGCACAGTTGATTTAAGTCCTCGGCTTTGTATCGAGTCTAAGGATATTAAGCCATAACATAGTAAAACGCTCAGGCAAATAAGCCAATCTCGATGACGATATCTTTACACTTAAATTGTAACCAAAATGGATTTTATGTCCTTGTATTGCATTGATGTGCTCAGGCACGCCTTAGCGTCATTCATTCGACTGAGATTGTCACTCCAGTGTCATCTGTATGTCATCTAACCGTCTTGAATGCGGATTAGTTTAATGGGCTTTAGCTTAACCCTACGACTAATAACAACACATTCAGGAATGATGCAATGAACACAAAACGACTGCCGCTGGCGGGTGCGATACTGGCAAGTTTACTCCTTGGTGCCTGTAATGATGACGGTACCAATGGTGAGCAGGGGGAGAACGGCTTAAATTCATTAGTGAACGTGACTGCACTCGCCATAGGTGATGTGAACTGTCCTGCCGGTGGTCAACGCATCGATACAGGGCTTGATGCGAATCGTAATGGCCAGTTGGAAGAAACTGAAATCGATGCGGCGCAAACCCAATTTATTTGCCAACCCCAATCTGCGGGAGTGTCGGCGGAGCTGATCGGCCGTCATCAAACAGGCACTTATGGCCTGAGCGCTGCTGAAATTGTTGAATACCACAGTGCTTCTCAGCGTATTTTTGTGGTTAATGCGAAAAGCGGTAAGGTCGACATTATCGACGCTAACTTGCTCAGCAACGCGGCTAAGGCAACTGCGCCATTAGCCTTGAATAATCTTGATAAGCTAGCAGAGCTGGATGTCGCCAAAGATGTAGGCTTAAGTTTTATGGGCAGCGTTAACAGTGTCAGTATTTCTGGTAACTTGTTAGCGGCGGCCATTGAGCGCGGCGATGCAGCAGGCAATAAGACTCAAGCCAATGGCTATGTGGCTTTCTACCAACTCAATGGCAATGAGACACCGCAGTATCTCAGCGCGGTTGAAGTTGGTGCATTACCGGATAACGTCGTCTTTAGTCATGATGGCAAAACGGTACTCGTTGCGAACGAAGGCGAACCAAATCAAGACTATAGTATCGACCCAGAGGGCAGTGTGGCGATTATCGCCATTGCGGATGGTAAACCCTCAGCGACGGCGACGCTAGTGACATTCACCGAGTTTAATCAGGGCAATGCTCGCTATAATGAAATCACCAAGGACATTAAAATCAATGGCCCTATGGCCACTGTCGCGCAGGACTTAGAGCCTGAGTATATCAGTGTCAGCCCCGATAACAGCCGTGCTTTTGTGAGTCTGCAGGAGAACAATGCCATCGCGATGATTGATATCGCCAATGCCAAAGTAGCGAAGATTTTACCCTTAGGACTGAAGGATTACGGTCTTGATGTGAATAAAATTGATGCAAGTGACAAGGACGATATGGTCAACCTTCAGGCCTATGCGGGTGTGTATGGCATGTATCAACCCGATACTGTAGCGAGTTACCGTTGGAATAATACTGACTTTATTGTCACCGCTAACGAAGGGGATTCCCGCGATTATGCTGGGTTTTCGGAGGAAGCCCGCGCCGGTGACTTAACCTTAGATCCTAATCATCCACAATTTGCCGCCGCAAAAGATAAGACCCAATTAGCCCGTTTGAAAGTGACTAAGAGTATGGGTGATGACGATAACGACGGCGATTACGACAAAATCGTGAGCTTCGGCGCGCGTTCTTTCTCAATCTGGACAGCCGATGGTCAACAGGTGTTTGACAGTGGTAGTGATTTTGAGCGGATCACCGCAGCCTTGTTAGGCAATAACTTCAACAATAACAATGAAGAAAACAAAGGCGATAGTCGCAGTGACGATAAAGGCCCTGAGCCAGAAGCCTTAGCTTTAGGCAAAATTGGTCAAAAACTCTATGCCTTTATCGGGCTTGAACGTACCTCTGGCTTTATGATTTACGACGTAACGAATCCCTTCGACGTGCATTTTGTGGATTATGTGGTAAACCGTGATTTTGAGGCAGATTTCAGCATAGATACGGACACAGGCGAAGTGAAAGGCGATGCCAGTTTAGCGGGAGATTTAGGGCCAGAAGGCATGAAGTTTGTGAGTGCCGAGAAGAGTCCTAATGGTCAGCCTCTGTTGATCATTGGTAATGAAGTCAGTGGCACAACCAGCGTGTACCAAATCAAGGTGCAATAGCCATAGCTTGATTCAAGGTGCCATAACGTTAAATTTCAACGCCAGAAATGCTTGTGATTAAGCAAGCTTAAAACGCCAGAGCATCACTCTGGCGTTTCTTATTGGCCGCTTTCTAACGCGAAAATGAACTGCTATACGACCGAATAGGCATGTTGCTTGAGTGCGTTAAAGGTGGATTCGATGCACTCGAGCGCAAGCTGGAATTGGGTATCGTTTTCGGCGCCACCTAAACTTAAACGGATAAAGTTGTCATGGCAGTTAAAGTCATCCCCATTACGGATCAGCACGCCTTTTGCCGCTAAGGCGGTCACCAGATGATGGGCTTTAATGTCTTCGGGTAACTGGATCCAGCCATTTAAACCCCTCCAGCGTTGGGTTAACCCCAGCTTGTCACCTAATGCTATGCATTGCTGCTGACGCTCGCGAATAATTGCATCGCGATTGGCCGTGATGTGCCCGCGTTTTATTAGCTGACAGGCCAGCTCCACATTCAGCGGCGAAACCATCCAACATTGGCTATGAATGGCGAGGCGCAATGGTGCGATGAGCGGCTCGGGTACCAGGATAAAACCTTGCCTTAAGCCCCCTGAAAACAGCTTAGACAGGCTTGAAATGTAAATGACCCTCGGCACATTCAGCGTTTGAGCTAACTGCCAAAGCGGTGGATGCCATTCCTCGGGGAGACAATAATTCACATCATCTTCAATGATATAAAACTGGTACTCCTCCGCGAGTGCCAACAGTTTTTCTCTCTGTTGCTCACTGTATTGAATGCAGGTGGGGTTTTGATTGTTGAGGGTTAAGTACACCAGTTTAGGTTGATGGATTTGTACTAAGGCCTCGAATCTTGCCAGATCGACCCCGTCAGAGGTTAACGGTACGCCAATACTATTGATACCCAATTGTTTAGCGCAAATACGCACTCCGGGATAGCTGTACTGCTCGTGCAGGAGTACCTCGCCCTTGGCCAGGAAAGCATTAAGGCAGGCAAAAATGGCCTGTTGCCCACCATGGGTAAAGATCAATTGCTCTGGGTGTTGCTCAATGCCGCGTTGCGCAAGCCAGTGGTGAAATATCTGTTGATGCTGATCTAAGGGGCTGGCGCGATAGCCAAGGAGTTGACTCAGTTTCGCCGGATCCTTAGCCAGTAGGCTTAGGCAATCACTCAGCGTACTTATTTGATCCGTCAGCGGCTGCTGACAAGTCGCCATATTGAGCTGCAAATGATTAAGCTCTGGCACGGGAGAGGCGTTGACATAAGTACCATCACCGATACGCGCTTCCACATAACCGCGTTGCTCCGCTAGAGCATAGGCCCGAGTGACAGTGCCTATGGTCACCCCTAGTGCATCGGCTAAACGCCGCTGTGGCGGAAGTTTCGTGCCATGGGGAAGGGCCTTGCACAAAATGCCTTGCTCGATCGCACTGACCAGACGTTGATATTTAGGACCTGTAAATGCCTCTAGATCTGGCGTCCAAATTGTACCCATGACAATAAATCCGTTGATCTCCATTAGGCTATCTATATTATTAATTGTCTCGTTTATTGTCAAATATTGTATGCGTACAATTTAAGGTCTTTATGGATATTAAACTTGTCAATGATCCACAACTCTGGACATTAATGGCCTCAGCAGCACTCTTTTGTGCAACTATGACCATGACTCCCGGGCCGAATAATATTTTACTCGCCAGCTCAGGTGCCCATTTTGGGGTAATGCGCACTATTCCACACATTGCGGGGATCCGCTTAGGCTCGACTTCTTTGCATCTGTCGGTATTACTCGGTCTTGGTGCTTTGTTTGAGACGTTTCCGATGTTGCACCAAGCGTTGAAATACGCGGCATTGTTGTATTTACTACATCTTGCCTATCGATTAGTGACCTCTCCCGTAAAGGCGGCGCATTTGGATGAAGGGCGTCAACCGATGAGTTTGATGGAGGCGGCGCTGTTTCAGTGGATTAATCCCAAATCCTGGATGTCGACCATTACCCTTTGCAGCGCGTTTACCTTAGGGGGCGATGGTTTTTGGCTCAGTGCGGTATTGGGCGTGCTGGTGTTTAATCTGGTGGGATTTCCCGCATCCTTTACTTGGGTGTTTGTCGGCGCGGCTATCAGTAAAAAGCTCAATACGGATAAACGTCGACGCCATTTTAACTGGTTTATGGGCAGTTTATTGTTGGTGTCCTTACCTATGATCCTGCGATAAAGTGACCTAATAGCGCTAAAACCTTAAATATTCTGGGATACTGACTCGCGTAAGGATTGGCTTTATGCCATAACCAACATAATATTGGTGGCTTTTTTAGGTAACGGCCTTTTGGGGATCCCAATGAGGCTTAGTTATACTTAGCCACCGCAAGTTAGTTCTTAACTTGGGAGTGAGTATATGGAGGTTACTGCGTGAAGTTTCCCAGTTTAGTATCGTTAATGCCCGGTTTGGCGCAGATGCTGCAGTATGAGAAGCAATGGCTCAGGGATGATGTGAGGGCGGGATTATCCGTGGCGGCGGTCGCTTTACCTGTCGCTATCGCTTACGCCCAATTGACCGGGGTCAATGCCGCTGTCGGTTTATACTCCTGTGTGCTGCCCATGTTGGTGTATGCACTGTTTGGCACTTCTAGACAATTAATAGTTGGCCCCGATGCCGCCACCTGCGCTGTGATTGCCGCCGTGGTGACGCCGCTTGCCGCTGGCGACAGCATGAAACACTGGCAACTGGTGATGACCATGACGGCGATGACCGGCTTTTGGTGTTTAATCGCTAGCCGTTTTCGCCTTGGGGTATTAGCGGACTTTCTCTCCAAACCTATTCTGATGGGGCTGCTCAATGGTGTGGCGATCACCATTATTGTCGGTCAATTCTCGAAAATTTTTGGTTTCACCTTCGATGAGCGTTACTTGATTGAACGCTTATCGGGCGCGCCTTCCTATTTAACCAAAACCCACTGGCCCACCTTGCTGATGGGTGTGGTGACCTTAGCGACTTATGCCTTAGTTAAACGTTATCGTCCCCAATGGCCTGCTTCGATGTGTGCGATGGCGATGGCGGCATTTTTAGTCTGGGCCTTTAACTTAACCAGCTTAGATATCAATGTGGTGGGTGAGGTGAGCGCGGGCTTGCCATCGTTCCAAGCACCAGCGTTCGATATCGGTATTGCCCGTGAACTGGTGGTGCCCGCACTCAACTTAGCCATGGTGAGCTTTGTGAGCATGATGCTGACGGCGCGCAGTTTTGCGGCGAAAAATGGCTACGATATCGATGCGGATAAAGAGTTTCGCGCCCTAGGCATTGCGAACATCGCCTCTGCCTTATCCCAAGGCTTTGCGGTCAGCGGCGCCGATTCCCGCACCGCGGTGAACGATGCAAACGGTGGCAAGAGCCAGTTGGTGTCCATCATCGCGGCGGTTTTGATTGCATTAGTCGCACTGTTTTTTACCGCACCACTGAAATATATCCCCAGTTCTGCGCTCGGCGTGGTATTGGTGATTGCTTCGATTTCATTGATTGATTTAAAGGCGCTGTGGAACCTGCGCGTAAGAGACCGATCCGCCTTTTTACTCGCCTGTACGACCTTGTTTTCGGTGCTCTTTATTGGGGTTATTCCTGGCATTACCTTGGCGGTATTACTGGGACTATTCCAGTTTTTAGCTACAGTGATGCGTCCAACCGACCAAGTGCTCGGGCTTGACCAAAAAGGGGTGATCCGCAGTGTGGATGATTCGGGTAAGGCCAAATCGGTACCTGGGGTGTTTATCTATCGCTTCAACTCGCCCTTAACCTACTTTAATGCCACTTACTTTAAGCGCCGCTTACTGGAGAAGTTTATCCGTGAACCAGAGCCCGTGGATTGCATTATCATCGATGCCGTCCCGTGTTTTACTCACTTAGATTTGAGTGTGATGGCCATGCTTGCGGATTTACACCAATTATTGAAGAAGCGTGGCATACGGTTAGTGTTAGCAGGGCGCAAACGGCAAATGCTCGGCTGGTTTGAACAGGCGGGAATGCAGTCTGGCGAGGGTGGCATTTTGATCCGACCCGATTTATATCTGGCGCTAAAAATGAACCAAAGCTACAAACAAGCGTTAGCCGAAGGGCAGGCGCCGGTGATCAAAAAAGCGCCCGAGGATGATGTGTTACTGCATAGCCATTTGTAGTGAGTCATTTGTAATAGCTGATATTGAAAACTCGGTTATATTCTGAAGATAACGAAAAAGCGCGGCATAGTCCGCGCTTTTTTATCTCAACTTAACATTGGCACCTTAACGCTAAGCGTGATAAGGATAATGCTTAGTCTTTTTGCAATTTATCGAGGGGAATAAAACCGTGGTAGGCGTAGTAGCCGACGGGGCCTAACAATAGGCTGAGTAAACACCAGAACCATTTCGCATTGGTGCTGAGCTTGGCTTGACTCTTAAAGACTCTACGCGCAAACAGGCAATGAAGTAGAAACAAGCCTAAGAGCATTGCAATGATGTTAATATCCGTATTTTCCAAGTAGCTGATCCCTGTCATTCATCCTGATGATTTAGCATAAAATGTTAAAAACGATTAAGTTAGTTTACCTAAGCGCTACGTACTTTACGCGAACATTTTACCGATTGCTATTGGGTATATCAAAAATAAACGTTAATTCTTATTTGCTTATAGATGTTCCTAACAAGTAAACTGGCGGATTGTCAGCTTGCCAGATCACATATTTTTCCATTGCTTGCAGAAATATTTCACTGCTGGTGAGCGTAGTTAACCAGTTCATCAAGCATGGAAACGCCACACTCAGATCCCGTTTAGTATCCACCGCCGTAAATTGGCGAATAAAAGGCACAATCGCAAAATCTGCAAGGCTTAACGCTGGGCCGATAAGATAGGGATGTTGCTCAAGCTGTGCTTCGAGTCGCTCAAGAAAAGTGCTGGCCTTGGCGAAATAATCTGCCTGAGTGAATTCAGGATAACGGTCAGCATATTTGTACTTATCCAGCCAAGGTTTAAATTCAACATCATTCTGTACAATAAGCTCAGCAATTAAGCTTTGAGCTGACGCCGTCTGTCCGAGTAATTGCCGCGCCGCTGGCGAGTCGGTCTTGGTTAATGCCCAGTGCATAATCTCCAAGCTTTCGGCAATCACCTCACCAGTGGGGAGTTGCAATACTGGCACTGTTCCCTTGGGAGAGATGGCTAACATTTGCGCAGGTTTGGCTTTAAGGGTGATTTCCCGAACCTCGACCTGGCATTGGCCGAGCAATAGGCCAAGTCGAGCGCGCATGGCATAAGGACAACGGCGAAAACTGTAGAGTATGGGTAAAGGCATCGTCTTGTTCCTTAAAACAATCATAAAAGCGATTTCGCCACAGCAGGGGAAAAGTCGGCAATAGTAGTGACTTTAAAACAGAAATACTGCGTTTATTACCGATTTTTCCACCGTTTGCCTTGTAAATAAACAATGACCTTGGTTTTTGTCAGTGTTTTTCTGACTGTGACTCAGGTAGAATTTCGGCCGATTTTTGCGACCCAGCCTAGGCTTAGGCTGGTTATTAGTTAATGCACTGGAAATTAAGTTCCAGCCAGCAGTTGAGGGTGTTATGTCTAACGTTGTTGTTTGTGCTTTATATAAGTTTGTTTCATTACCGCATTTTGAGTCGCTGCGTGAGCCACTCCTGTCCATGATGGAACAGGCCGAGATTAAAGGCACATTACTGCTGGCAAATGAAGGGATTAATGGCACTGTGGCCGGTTCTCAAGCCGCTATCGATGCACTGCTGGCTTGGCTGAATAACCAAAATGGCCTTGAAAATATCGTTTACAAGTTATCCTTTGACGATGAAATGCCCTTCTACCGCACTAAAGTGAAGCTGAAAAAAGAAATCGTTACCATGGGCGTTGAAGGTATCGATCCGCTTAAAGTGGTCGGCACCTATGTAAAACCGCAGGACTGGAACGCGCTGATTTCCGATCCAGAAGTCATCTTAGTGGATACTCGTAACGATTACGAAGTGCAAATTGGCACCTTTAAAAATGCCATTAATCCTGTGACCGAAACCTTCAGAGAATTCCCTGAGTATGTGAAGCAGAATCTCGATCCTGCCAAGCATAAGAAAGTCGCGATGTTCTGTACTGGCGGTATTCGCTGCGAAAAATCGACTGCTTATTTAAAAGAGCAAGGCTTTGAAGAGGTCTATCACCTCGAAGGCGGCATCCTTAAATACCTCGAAGAGGTGAAACAGGAAGAAAGCCTGTGGGAAGGCGAATGCTTTGTCTTCGATAACCGCGTGGCCGTTGACCATGATTTGAAGAAAGGCCAATACGATCAGTGTAATGCTTGTCGTATGCCGATCACTGAAGCCGAAAAATTAAGTCCAGCCTATGTGCAAGGCGTTAGCTGCCCACATTGTATCGATAAGATTTCAGACGAGCAGCGTAAGCGTTTCGTTGAACGTGAGCGCCAAGTAAATTTAGCGAAATCACGTAACGAAGCACACATTGGTAGTGATGTGAATCAAGTGATTGAAGCCCGCCGTCAAAAGAAAGAAGCACTGCGCCAGCAATCGGCTGAAAAGAACAAAGCTAAGCAATAAGGTAAACAGTAAGGTTTTTACCTAGCTCTTGAGCGCATACTCGACGAATGACCATTATGGCCCGACATGTTCGGGCCATTTTTTTACTAAATGTCTCAGTAACAGTGTTAGCCTGTTTAACCCTATGATAAATTTGCCTTAATAAAATCATGTCTCGGCAAAGAACCGCAATGCCAGACATTTTGCAGCAGGGACAGGGCATGAGTATTTGGAAAGAGTTATACGACATTTTTGATAAAGAGCGCAGCCGCTGGCAGCAATCGTCGGCGGGTAAGCAGGCCATTAGCTTCGAGTTAAAGGCTAATTTGGGTTTCCTCGCCGATGCGTTGAGCAGTGGTTTGCCACAACAGTCGATAATTCAGGGGCTTGAGTGCACACTCTTTGAGGCCAAAATCAAAGAGGGCCTAGCGTTGACTAGCCTGAATCGCCGTAAAGTGACACTGAAATTTATCGGTGAATTTGCCGAGTTTGCTAAGTATGTGGGCAAAGAGAATGCCGAGCTGGTGGAAAATGCCTACTCAAAAATCAAATCTTTACAGAAACTCGCGTCGGCAAAACCCGATAACAATTATGATCTTAAAATTAAATCACTGTTTCGGTTTCTGGTGTTTATTGTGGCTCACCTTGAGGAGCGGCCGCTGACTCGCCAATCTGCCAAAGACTAATGCTTTTCACGCAGGATTGAGCAGAGTGTCGAGCACTACAAAAGATATTGCACAATCCAAAGTGCGAGAAGCAAGCAGGAGCGTTTCAAGGATGAATATGAATAATACTAAGTGGCGAGAATGTTTGAGTATCTTGGCGGCGCATCGGGTATATCTGCAACTACGCCTCGTGGGTGATGCTGATTTCCCTATGGATTATGAAGCCGCCCATCGCGTGATTAGCCAAATTGATACTCGAGATTTTGTGTTTGTCCGTAAGACCATCTCTTATAAAGATATTGCGGCGCTGCGGATTGTGAAGGATGCATTTCCCGCCGCCGAGACCCAAAGTTCAAACCAATCAAGCGGGTCTTTATTTACTGTCGAACTTGCAGAACTAAGACGTAAGCTGATGCAACTGGGGCAATTGCCGCTGACAGAGGATGACGAGTCTATCCTGATCACGGCTTATTAATGCCGAAAATCGACGCTGACTAAAACAGTTGAGTTAGCAGTGATGTCAGTGCGTGAGGAGTAGTGTGTGGAGAGCTGTGCGTTATTTAGGAGAGCGACTGGCAGGCAAGGGGCACTGCCAGTATCGTACCAAAGCGGGCGGTAAAGCGGCTAACAGTTAAAGCTGAACGGTAAAAATTGCGTCTTTACCTGCGGTGACGCTACCTTGAGCCTTATCTAAGTATTTCACATCTTCCATATTAGCCAGCACAACGGGAGTGAGTAGGCTATCTACTTGATCTTTTAGGTAATCAATATCGAAAGACAGAATAGGATCGCCCACTTTGACCTCTTGGCCTTCCTCCGCTAAACGGCTAAAACCTCGGCCCCTTAGCTCAACGGTTCCTACGCCAAAGTGCACGAAAAGCTCTAATCCCTGTGGCGATTCGATACTAAAAGCATGATTAGTCTCAAAAATCTTACCTATGGTGCCATCGATTGGGGCGACAATCGTGTCTCCCTTTGGTGCAATGGCGATACCATCACCCACTATTTTCTCTGCAAACACCACGTCGGGGACCTTTTCAATGGCCACAATTTCCCCGTTGACTGGGGCGTAAACCATAATGCCGCCAGCCAGTTGTGGTTGTCCTGATACCAATCGCCTTATTCGGCTTAAAAATCCCATTATCCTGTGCCCCTTCGCTTGTTTTTGTTGTTATCTTTTTAGTCTGTAAAGCAGCATAACCAATAAAATGTATTATTTATAGTTTGTTATACACTGCTGTAGTTCTGAAATTCTATTCTGTTGCATGGCGGTGTGCGCTAACGCAGAAAATTTCGCCAATTGCCCTTGGCAAACGGCGGCTTTCACCTCCAGTAACGCACTTAAGTTCACGCTGAGTTCATCGAGCCCCATACCGATAAGGAGGGGGACCATCTGTGGCGAGCTGGCAAGTTCGCCACAGAGCGACACTTTGACCCCGGCGGCTTTGGCTTGCTGGACGGTCATCTTGATGAGCCCTAAAATTGCCGGTGACAGGGAAGGATAATCCCGTGTCAGTTGCGGATTCGTGCGGTCAGCCGCCATGGCATATTGGGTTAAGTCATTGGTGCCTATGCTCACAAAATCTAACCGTGGCAGCATGGAGGCAAGATTCATCACGGCGGCGGGGGTTTCGACCACTATGCCGTAACTGAGTTCACCGAAGCCTTTTTCTTCCTCTTCGAGGGCATCTTGGCATTCGGCGATGAGGGCAAAAATCTGATCGAGCTCCTCGACCTGATTCACCATAGGAAACATGAGTCGAATGGGACCATGGTTGGCCGCCCGTAAAATCGCTCTAAGCTGGGTCTTAAACAGCTCTGGATGCGCCAAGGTGTATCTAACCCCGCGTAGGCCCAGGGCGGGATTGTCCTCGACCTCCTGACAGAGGCAGGGCAGCTCTTTATCGGCACCAATATCTAAGGTTCTGATCGTAAAGGTCTTACCGCCTAAAGCATGCAAGGCTTCGCAGTAAAGATTGTATTGAGCCTTTTCATCCGGCAGTGTGCTGGTGTGCATCAGCATAAACTCGGTGCGAAACAGACCAATGCCATCGGCACCCACATCGCCAACATGGGTGATATCGTTCAAGTTGCCGACGTTGGCCATCAGGCCCACGAGGTGACCATCTTGGGTCTTGGCGGGGACATCTCGGTATGCTTGCAGTGCAGCGCGTCTAGCTTGCTCATGGTGCAATGTAACGGTTAAGCGTGCCTGCTGCTCGGGCGCAGGATTAACAAATAGCTCGCCACTTAGGGCATCAAGCACCAATGGCGTGCCATTGGGAATAAACTCGGCATCGAACTGGCAGCTCAGAATGGCGGGGATCCCTGCCGCGCGGGCCAAAATCGCCGTATGACTGGTTAAACCGCCAGTTTTAAGCACTATGCCGCTGATCTGCTCTTTGGGTAGCAACGCAAATTCGGCGGGAGTGAGATCTTGCGCTAAAAGGATCGTCGGCTCCGTTAGCTGCGCTAAGCCTTGATCTAAGCGGCCGTTGATGGCAGTAACTAATCGCTGGCCAAGACATCGCACATCTTGGGCACGATTAGCAAGATATGGATCCTCTAAGGATTCAAGCTCGTTGGCCTGGTGGGCGAAGACCCGCTCAACCGCGACACTAGCAGATAACTGCAGGGTGCGGATTGCTTCCTTCACTTGGTCGATAAGCTCTTCGTCCTCTAGCAGTAACAAATCGGCTTCAATTAACTGATAGTTTTCGCTTTGTGGGTCGAGCTTTGTTTGGCTGTGGCTGAGTTGCTGCTGCAGCGCCTGTAGGGCTTTGGCAAATTTACTCTGTTGCTGCGGGATCCGAGATAGGGGAACGGGACGATAATCGAGGTGGTGTTCGGCGTGGGTAAGGTGGAGTGCCTGTCCGAAGGCAATCCCCGATGACACTATGATCCCCGTAATCGACATATTCGTTCCTATCAAGCTGGCTAAGTTGCCGTTTAACTTAAGGTGATGAGCAGTTCCGAGACTTTCTCGACCGCTTCCTGCGCCTGCTCACCTTCGGCAAACACCCGCACGGTTACCCCATGATACAGGCCTAATGTTTGCAATTTGAATAAGCTTTTGGCGCTGGCTTGCTTGCCATTGCATTCAACTAACACATCACAGTTGAAGGTTTTCGCTTCTTTCACTAACAAGGCGGCAGGGCGGGTATGAATACCATGTTTTGCGGTGATAGTGACAGATTTTTCGTACATAGTGGGTTAACTCTTTATCAATATTATGGCGCTTCGTTCGACTCAATAATCTTGTATCCCGCCTTTTTTAAGGCGGCAACAGCGCTTTGGAGACAATTTTTCTTTACCAAAATATAGTCGGTATCGAAGGTGGAAAGGGCAAAAATACTGATCTGCACATCGGCTAAGGTGCCGGATATTTTTGATAAAATGCCTGTCATCGAAAATCCCAGCGGACCTAAGACTTCAAGACAGCACCAATGGGTTTCTTGCTCCAAACTATCGAGCTCAAGTTCGCTGGATACCACCACAGTTAGCCCTTCCTCGGTTCGGCCAATAAAGTAGACTTCTTCGGCAAACACTTCACTAGGTAATTGAGCATTAGGGCTAAAGCTATGAATCGTATACTGCCGTGGGTGAACGGCTAAGGTCATGCGCATGGGCGTTCCTCAATCGGCAATAAAGGTTTAGGGTAAGGTCACATCCTAGGTTATAGCATGAATATCCCGTTAGATAGCAGGCATTCACCCCTTGAATTGGCGTATTTTAAACTAAAAGAGGACGTTCTAATATGTCCTCTTTGGTGTAAGTATGGCTTTATCTCAATGGGGTTAGATTTTGAATTGGCCTAAGGTGTGCGACATATCTTGGCTGATATCCTGCAATGACTGCGCCGCGCGGCTATTGCCTTCGTTAGCCTTGACTGAGACTTCGGTTAATTCTGAGATATTACAGATATTACGATTGATTTCCTCTGTTACCAGCGACTGCTCCTCGGTCGCGCTGGCGAGTTGAGTATTCATGTCGCTGATATGGGCGATAAGCTGCAAAATCGCCGCCATGGCATTACCCGCTTCACGGGCTTTGGCTTGCAATTCATCGGATTGAGTCTGTGTTTGGCTATTGCTCTTCATCACAGAGTTCACGCCCATTTGAATATCCGAGATGATTTTTTGGATTTCGTTAGTAGAGTCTTGGGTGCGATTAGCCAGTGCGCGCACTTCATCGGCGACCACGGCAAAACCGCGGCCATGGCTACCCGCACGGGCGGCTTCGATGGCGGCATTGAGGGCTAACAGGTTCGTTTGCTCGGCAATTGAGCGAATGACATCGAGGATACTGCCAATTTGCGCCGAAGATTGCCCAAGTTTTTGGGTGATGACTTCCGATGCTCTTAGCTCTTGCACCAGTTTTTCAGTGTCGCGTACCGTATCATCAATCACCGCTTGGCTTTGCTGGGCCTGATTTTTCACGCTGTTAGCGGCATCGGCGGCTTGCTGGGTGTTGCTTGCCATCTCATGGGTGGTTGAGAGCATCTGATTCACCGCAGTTGCCACGCTACCGGTTTCACGGTGGATATGCTCGGCGCTTTGGTTCGATTCTTCTACGGCTAACATTAACTGCTTAGCATCATTGTCGAGTGACTGGCCCAATGGTTGCAGATGGCCCACCATGTCGCCAATCTTCTGGGCAAACAGGTTAAAGGCGTGGGCAAGGTGCGCCACTTCATCTTTGCCTTGGGTACTCAAACGTTGGCTTAAATCACCTTCACCTTGGGCTATGTCTTCAAGGGCGTGAATAGCATCATTTAAAGGGGAGGTAATGGAGTGATTTAGTACCAGGAAGAAAGCGAAAATAGGCACAGAAATTAAAAACATGATAATCAAATAATCGATAATCACGCTATCGAGGCTGTCTTTCACATCACTCAGATAGGCTCCAGTGATGACTGTCCAGCCCCATTCTGGGTAATAGCGGGCTTCAGCGAGTTTGTCTTCGATGACTTTAGAAGCTGGGTTGGCAATCGGGTATTCTAGCATGGCTTTACCCTGTTGCCGTGCTTGAGACAGCATAGTGATCAGCGGATTGGTGCCATTGGGCAACTTAAAGTTTTGCGCTGAGGTGCCAATGAGGCTTGGATTTTCGCCGTGGGCCAAGATTTGGTTGTTATCGTCGATCACAATAAAGTAGCCGACACCAGCATAGCGGGTCTGGTCAATGAGTTTTGCCGCTGCTTGCTGCGCTTGTGACTCGGTTAATTTTCCGCCGACGGCATCTTGGCGGTATACGTCAATCACACTCAGGATACTGCCAAGCTGACCATCGATTTGCAGCCATTTTTGCTCAATAAGATTGCTGTATTGCTCTTTAATGGAAAAACTCGCAAAACAAACAGTACCAATGGCCGCCATTACTAGCATCATCATGAGTCGTTGCAAAATGGTGAATCGGCGCAAGAATGTGATCATTTAGGTTCCTTAAGGCGCAAAAGAATGGTGTCCAATATACCTTCGAATCGGTATCAAATGAATCAAACTTGAGTTTATTTCGTGTAAAGCCGTTAAGAATGTTGGAATTCTTTGATCTCGAGCAGAATATTGTTGTGCATCGTGTTCAATCGATGATTTTATCGCTAATCTGTGATTTTTAAAGCGCCAGCTAGGCGAAAATCATACTAAGTATTGAACAAATTCAATTGGTTATGTTTATAACGAGCACCGCTGCGTGCGCTGTGTTTCTAATTAGTTGTTTTAGTTTTGATTTTTTACTCTTTTACGCGCAAGATTAATCAACTGTTAAGTTTGAGAATCGATTATGACGACAAATACTATTGTGACTTCTGATGACATTCTATTGAAGTTATGCCACTCAGTTGCCCACGTGTTATCCAGCACCAGCGCCAGCCATGTAAGCCACGCCGGCATGGTGCAGAGCATTGCCCGTACCCGCTTAAAGCCCGATTTAGGCTGTTTTTCGATTTTTGATGGTGGCTTTTCGGGCCTCGTCGTGATCAACTTTTCTGCCCCTGCGGCCATCGAAATTTACCGCCGTTATATGCTCAATATGGGGATGCCGGAGGAAGAGCTGGCCTTCTCCCACACTTCCGATGAAGTGGGTAACGTGATGGGCGAGTTGATGAACCAAATCTTGGGTGACTTTATCAATAAGATTTCTAAGGAACTGCAAACCTCCATTAGTCAAAGTCAGCCAAAAATGTTAACGATAAACAAAGAGTTGACCATTTCAATCGATGCAAACTTAGACGATGCTGTCGCCAGACGCGTGTCGTTTAAAACTGAAAATAATCATATTTTCTACCTCGAATTTGCCATGGATAAGACCGAGTTTATTAAGCTGGATGAGTTTGAATTCGACGAAGAGTTCGACCCTGACAGCTTGCTCGAACAACACGGTTTAGGCACAAACGGCGCTCAAGGCGCGGATACACCATCGCCTTGGAGTCGTATGGCGGACAAACCTGCGATTAGTCAGCAGCACGCAGGCATGGATGCCGATGACTTGCTCGATGAGCTGGGCATTTAGTTCGGCATTTAGCTTGGGATTTAGCTCTAGATTTAATACTGGTTCGCTCATAAGCTCGGCATCGCATTCTTAGGTATGTAGAGGTTAAGTGTTTGCAGAATGTCGATACAAGTATGCTTGTATCGACATCACAAAACCTTAGTATTTCCACTAAGATATTGATCTCTGCTAACTTGTTAGTCAGTTGTAAACCCTTCGGCTATACAAGTCATTCGAACTGTTTTAGTATCGCCACAAAATAATAATTATGGTGACCTTGCTATGGCATCGAAAGCGACCTCAATCGATATTGCTTATCGTGCTGGTGTATCCCAGTCTACGGTTTCCCGAGCCTTGAGAAATAGTCCGTTAGTCAATTTAGAAACCCGTCAGCGGATCCAAGCGATTGCCAAGGAACTCAATTACAAAGTCGATAAAAACGCCAGTAATCTGCGCACCCAAAACAGCCATACCTTAGCCCTGTTGTTGTGTGAAGATCCCACCAATGATGATTCACTCATCAACCCATTCTTTCTGTCGATGTTAGGCTCAATCACGCGGGCGACGGCGCAACAAGGTTATGATTTACTGGTGTCATTTCAGCAACTTTCCAGCGATTGGCATGCCGATTACGAAGACAGTAATAAAGCCGATGGCATTATCTTACTGGGTTACGGCGACTATATGGATTACGAGCAAAAGCTCGAAAAATTGCTGGCACAGAACACCCACTTTGTGATTTGGGGCGCGGAGCATAACAATAAATCCGTATTATCCATCGGCTGCGATAACCATCAGGGCGGTTTGATTGCCACTGAGCATTTAATTTCCCTCGGGCGCAAGGATTTTGCGTTCCTCGGTGGCGCATCGAGTCATTGCCCTGAGTTTAGGGACAGATATTTAGGTCATGTCAAAGCACTGCAGTGCGCAGGGTTGACTGTGGACCCTCGTCGACAGATTTCAGCTATCAGCACCGAGGGCGCAGGTTACGATGCAGCCCTGGAGTTGCTTGATAAAGGATTGAGTTTCGATGCGATTTTTGCCGCCAGTGATTTAATCGCCATCGGTGCGATTCGCGCTTTAAAAGAGAAGGGGATCTTGGTACCCGAGCAAGTCGCCGTGGTGGGATACGATGATATTCCCGTGGCAAGCTTTGCCAATCCGCCGCTAACAACGATTAAGCAAAATACCCAGTTAGCGGGTGAGATTTTAGTGGAAAGCTTACTCAAGCTTATTCGTGGTCAAGCGGTGACCCCGCAATTAATCCCAACGACCTTAGTGGTACGCAGCTCCTGTGGGATTGATCATACGCCGCTCGCTTGAGTCGCATCCAGTTTGCTTTAATCACTAAGCCGAGTGTTAACAAACACTCTGCTTTTTATTGGACACTTTTCTAAGCGTGTCAGATAGGAGCGTAAACCTGAATCGATGACAGGCTAACCTCTGGCGTACTGGCGCAAAAACTTAGGCACCTCGGCCTTAGTCTTGGTCATGATTTTCTGCATCAGGCTAAAGGGCGGCTCAGTAATCGCATAGCCTTGTTTAAGATCGGCCAGCATGCGCAGCCATAAATGCCCCGTCATTTCCGCGTCCGCCAAGGCGCGGTGAAAGGTGCCATCGGTTGGTAGCTGCTTATGGCGCACTAGGGTTGCCAACTGATGATTGATAGCCTCAGGGTATAACCGTCTTGCCAGCAGGAGTGAGCAGCCAAATTGACCGGGGTAGTGATGGCCTATCTGGGCAAATTCGGCATCCAGAAAACGTTGATCGAAAGCCGCATTATGGGCCACCAGATGATGTTTACCGATAAACGCGGCAAAACGTGCCATCACCTCGGCGCAGGGCGCTGCATGGGCGAGCATTTGATTGCTGATCCCGGTGTAATCTTCGATAAAACTGTTTATCCGAAAACCTGGATTCATTAATTCTGAAAAGCGCGCGGTTATTTGCCCTTGTTCAATCAACACTGCACCAATCTCAATGGCGCGCGCCCCTTGATTGGGTGAGAGCCCCGAAGTTTCAAAATCGAGTACCACAAGGGTATTCGCGGGCGAATAGGTTGGCGTTTTAGACATAGGCTCCACACTGTTCAATGTTAGTGTCTGAGAACATTCAGACGACGGCATTGTAACAAAGGCATGGCGCGATTTCGCATAGTTTTACCCATTAATCGCAAATGTTCGCCCATATAGGAACTGCTAACCTATTGTAAATTAAGTGTACTCGACAATTTATTGGCCTTTATTAGGGGCTAAGCTGCTCAACCATGGCCACAAACTGGCTGACACCATTTCCGACATCGGCAAGGCCAGCTGCAACTTCAATATGACCCGAGGGGACATTTTTCGCGAGTGCAATCATTTGCGGAGCGAGGTCGATACCAAAGACCGTTAATCTAGGTTCCTTCGCGACTAAATAGCGACTGATATTGCCTGGTCCACAACTGATATCCAGTAGGCGGCTATGTTCGGTGAGATAGTTCAGGAGGCTGTCATAGGTTTGAGTGTATGGGGCAAATTCCAAGTATTTGTCCTGATACTGTTTGGCATATTTATCAAAGGTCGCCACTGTGACTTGATAGTGATCCTGTGCTTGCGCCTTCAAACCTTGCTTCCTTTATCAGCGACCAAAACTTTGTTGATAATCAGTCTAGTACAATTCATTTCAGGCGAACACCGTGGGACTAGACTGGGTAATCCAAATCGAGGTTGATATTGAGTCCTAATTGATAGGCGTGGTTTTGCATCAGCTTGGTCATTAACGCGGTATCCGTCAGTTGCGACAAGGTGATGGGGCGAGCCTCCCATCGCGGTGCGTGACCAGCATAATTGCAATGGGCAAGGTATAAGCGGTGTTGACTCTGATGCAGGGTAAAAAAACGCATATCACAGGTTGCGGCAATAGTTAAATATGGTTCAAAATCAAGTTCATATACTTGCATTGCATCAAATTCAGACCAACGAATATAACGTGAGCATTCGTAGTATTGTGCGGGTAATTGTGCCTCAGCTTTAATGCCATCAAATAAATTGATGACATCTTGCATCTGGTGCAGTTTAATCATGGCTTGTTCCGTCAATCTAAATCTCCTTTATCCTTAATTTTATTACTGTTAGTCAATGAGTTAACCATTAATCAGTCATCGCGTTACCGCGCCAGAGTCTATCGGCTAAACCTGAGGCTCGCTGGGTAGCTTGCTGGCTTGCGCGCTCAAAGACTTGCTGAGAGCCTAAACAGCTAAAGTGTTGTTTTGCACGGGTAATAGCGGTGTAGACTAGCTCCTTAGTGAGCAATTGCCACTGTACTAGGCTCGGATTGGGCGGAAGTACGAGGGCGACTCGATTAAATTCACTGCCCTGACTTTTATGTACCGTCATGGCGTAGCAGGTTTCATGGCTAGGCAGCCTTGCGGGGAGCACTTTAAGCAGTTTGCCATCGGCTTTGATAAAGTGGGCCATCAGGCGCTCTGGCCTGTCTTCATCCTGCAAAATCAAACCAATATCACCGTTAAACAGGCCCAAGTTATAGTCGTTGCTTTGGATAATAATCGGCCGGCCAAGGTAAAATTCTTGCTGGGGATGGATAAGCTTGGCCTGAGACAGCGCCTTAGTCACGGCTTGATTGATACCTTCGACACCATAATCGCCACTGCGCATGGCGCATAGGATGCGATATTGGTTAAAGCGGGCAATGGCTTCGATGGCGCTTGGCACACTGCTTGGATCTGAAACTTGCAGCGGACGTAAATACTCGGCGTATTGCTCACAGGCTTGTGTTAGCAGAGCGTGAAGGCCAGTGTTGTTTGCTGGCTCGCTGATTTTGGCTTGGGTCTGGCTCAGATCCATACTGTGTTCTAGCCAAGTAAGCTCGGCCAGTCCCCGCTGCCATACGGCCAAAATCCCCGCGAGATCGGAGCGATTTACCGCGCTGGCTAATAGGCCAATGCCGGCATCGCCTTTAAATCTGTGGCTGTGGGTCAACATACACAAACTGTCGCCAATCTTTGGCTCGCGATGAATATAGGCGCGCAGATCAAAGCCGGTGAGCTTGCTCAATTGTTCGGCCTGAGCTTGGCTATAACGCATTCGCCATTCAGAGTGTTGCTCCGACTCGTGTTCCGACTCGTATTTTAGCCCTGCGCAAATATCGGCTAGCACGGCGCCAGCTTCAACTGAGGCGAGTTGGTCCTGATCCCCCAGTAGTATCAAACCCGCCTGTTTGGGGAGGGCCGTGAGCAGTTTATACATCATAGGCAAATCGACCATCGACGCTTCATCGACAATCAACAGATCTAGCCGCAGGGGATTGCCCTGATGGTGACGAAACTGCGCCGAATTGGGAATTACACCCAGCAGACGATGCAAGGTTGATGCCTCTTCCGGCACTTGCTTGAGCGCGGCTAACAGCGCTTGGGTTTCGTGACTGTTTACTTGTTCGTTTGTCGCTTGAGCCTGTTTGAGTTCCTGCTCGAGTCTTGCTTTCGAGGCCTTTATCGATTCACTTAAACGGGCGGCAGCCTTACCCGTCGGGGCGACGAGTCTTATCTGTTTTGGTGTGTCTAATTGCTGTAACAACAGTAATTTAGTTACAGTGGTGGTTTTACCTGTGCCAGGGCCGCCGGTGATCACCGCAAGCTTCTTGCCGAGCGCCGTTGCCGTTGCTACTTTTTGCCAATCGATATTTTGCTCAAGGGCTGAGTTTGCATGGGAAGATGCGGCGCTTGGAAATAAGTAATCGAGCTGCCTGCGTAGCGGCGCGTCTAAATCTTTATCCGTGGCGTTGACGGGCTGACTCGAAGATAGCCTCGTCAGGGCGCTGGCCACCTCGGTTTCGAAATGATGATAACGCTCAAGATAGAGTCGGCCGCCATCAAAAATCAGTGGCTTATTGCTGTGAGGTTCACCAACCGCCTCAAAATTTTCTAGCCTTGCAATCAGCTCTGGCAGGCTCAAACGGATTTGGCAGTGATTAACCGGCTCAGCCAGCGGATTCGTTGGCACTATATGTTCGAGCACTAGGCAGGTATGTTGGGCCGAGAGCTGTTGGCTTAACAGGGCGCAAAGCAGCATAAACAGCGGCTCTTGGGCATCATTAGGATGAAGCCTGGCCATCTCGAGGGCAAAATGGCGATCCAGCGGGGTGATCAGCCGCTCCTTTTCCCAGTATTTGAGTAGCTCTGCGAGCGGCGCCTTGAGTCTGAGAGCGCCAGCGTCAACCCATTGGGGTGATACTTTTGGGGGCGTCAGTTCGGTGCTGTGGTTCATGCCATTGCTCCCGTATCCTGTTGATTCACTGTGCTTGTCTCTAGGCTGTGCTGAAACAACGCATCTAAGGCCAAAATAAGCGCCTTGGGTGGTTTATCGTAATAAATACCAAAGCCTGGATATTGCACCGACATTCCCCGTAAAAACAAATAATAACAGCCGCCAATATGGGTATCGTAATCATAATTGGGCAAGCGCATCGCTAAATAGCGGTGTAGCGCAAGGGAGTAGAGGATATATTGCAAATCATACCTATGGTCGCTGATCGCCTGTTTCAGCGCGCTATGATGATAGGCTTGAATATTATCCCCCAGATGGTTTGACTTATAGTCGGCAATATAAAACTTGCCTTGATATTCAAAGGTTAAGTCGATAAAGCCCTTGAGCATGCCCTGTAATTCGTCAAACTGCAGCTCGGTATCGTAGCCAAATTGCCCAAGGAGTTGATTAAGCTCTGTGTCCTTTAAGCGATTCAGAGGCAGGTAAAACTCCATCTCAACTAAGGTGTGCTGCGGCGCGAGTGCGGCTAAACACAGCTCGGGATTGATAAGCTGATTATCCTGCGCCATTAATGCCAGTGGTGCTTGTAATACCTCAAGATACCAATCCTCTAATACGGGCTGCCATTCGGGGGCAATGCCGTATTGCAACATGGCCTTAGGTAGCTCTCGGGGTAAGTCGATTTGAGCTTGGGTAAAATCAATTAACTCAAGCACTAAGTGCATAAAGCTACCCGCGTTGGCGCCGCGCTCAAAACTAAAGCGATTGAGCAGAGGTTGTGCTTGCTGTGGATCTGCTTCTTGCCACAAGGGGTCAATAGAGCTGTTTGTTGTATCGGTGCCCAATACGGCATTCACTTCATCATCGGCACCAGGAGTGGCTTTAGCGTGGGGCGCATTTTTAACTAAGCCGGAATAACTGCCGACGCGCCATGGAGTGCGATACTGACGGCTGACCTTACGGGCACTCAAGGTTTGAGAATCACTTCCCCCCGTATGCAGCTTGTTAGCCGCAATGTCGTCGGCCACTACCTCAATGCTGATCGCAGGTTGACTCGCCTCGAGACCCGCGACCAGCGCTTTGGCGGCATGTTGCAGACGGGAAAAATCACAATCTGTGTCAGTGATCCCAAGCAGATAACCGATGGCGGTTTCATGCAGCTGGCTCTTAAGCCCCGCCTTTAACATGCGACTATGGTTAGCGATATACAAATAACACAGGTACACGGGGCGGGTGAGCGCTACATAGAGCAGACGCAGATCTTCGGCTAAGGTTTCCTGCTTTGCCTGTTCCCAACCTTCATCCGTGCCCTCTAAATCCCACACCAGTTCCTGCGCGCCATCGGCATTGGTTCTGTGGTAGAGCATAGGCGTCGGGCGACGGCGATTATCCCGCGCAAGGCTGACAAAAGGCACGAAGCACACTGGGTATTCCAGCCCCTTACTCTTATGGATGGTGACGATTTGCACTAAGTTTTGCTCGCTTTCAAGGCGTAGCTGCTGCTCATCTGTCCCTGTGTTATCAATCAGTTGTTGCTCATACCAGTTGAGGAGGGCACTGATCCCATCAATTTCTGTCGCCTTTTGCTGCAACAGCTCAGCTAAGTGGCGAAAATCCGTGAGCCGACGTTCGCCATTGCTCGCCTCAAGATGAGCGGCAGCATCTTGCTCCGCTTGGTCAATGCTTGTCGAAGCGGGAGAATGCAGCAGCCGCGCAACCATCTGGGTGGCATTGGCGAGGCTGAGCAGCGCCGGCATAATGCCGCGTTTTTGCCAGATCTGGTGCAGCTCAAAAAACTGCTCTAGCAGCCTTTGGCGCTGCTCTTCATCTTGGTTAAAGGCATGGATTTGCTCGGCGCGATAACCAAGCAGGGCGGTCGCAAGGGCGCTACGCAGGGCTCGCTCGTCCTTGGGGCTGGCCAAGGCGCGCAGAACGAGTGCCATTTCCCGCGCTTCGACGGTTTCAAATACGCTGTCGCGGCTTAAAAAGACGGCGCCAATCTGGCGCTTGCTGAGCGCGGTTTTCATCACGGCCGCTTCGTTTCTATCGCGCACTAAGATGGCGATATCTTTGGCAATTAATGGCCCTTTGGGCGTGCTGCATTGGCCATTGGCGGCCTGCGTCAGTAAACGGGTGATTTCGGCGGCGGTATCTTCGGCCAAGGTTTGCCGCGCACTGGCCTTATTGAGCCCAGCTTCGCCTTCACTTAAGAGTTTTAACCGCAGCGCGGCACTATTGGGCGCTTGCTCAACGAGTTGTTTTGCCGCCGCACTGGCAGGCGTTTTGACTGGATCGAAGGGAATCGATTGGCTGATAAAAGGATCCGAATGCTGGGCAAATAAATGATTCACCCCGGCCACCAGATTGCGACTCGAGCGATAGTTAGTATCGAGGAAATAGTGCGCCTGGGTCTGTCTGCGCGCCTCGATATAAGTGTAAATATCGGCGCCGCGGAAAGCATAAATCGCTTGTTTTGGGTCGCCAATCATCAGCAGGCTTAATTTGCTATCCGTGCGAGGCTTAGGTTCAGCCGTCGCCGAACCTTGAGTTTCAAGCCCCAAACGGGTTTGATAAATCCCTGAGAAAATTGCAAATTGCAGAGGATCCGTATCTTGGAACTCATCGATTAAGGCCACGGGGAAGCGACTCGCCACAGCCTTAGGTAAAGTGTCTGGATTGGCCTGCATCGCCGCTGCCAAGGTGGTTAGCAGGTCATCGGGTGTCAGCACATTTTTCTGCTGTTTTTGCTTGGCAAAGCGCTCGCTGATCCCTTGTTTGGCGCTATAGAGAAATGCGGGTTTAATCGCGTTAATCAGCGTGGCTAACTGCTCCATATGGTCAAGCAGCGGCGCCTCGCTCGCGCTTGGGATCACGCCGCCTTTATTCAACTTAAGCTCGGATAACGACAGAGCCTCGAGCACTTTAAGCGGCGGCAAGCCGTGGCCAAAGGCTAAGAAGTTGTCCAGTTGATCGAACATTTCCGCCAATTTGGGGTAATTGTCGCTCGCTTTACCAAAACGTTGACCGTTAAGCGGTAGGCTATGTAAAAGCTCTAACAGCGCGTCGCGGCCACGCGGCCAGGCGAGTTTAAAGCGCTGCACACTCTGGCTTAAGGATTCAGCCAAATGCGAAAATGGCTGCACGGGTTGAAGCGGTTTGGCCTCACTGGCACCGAGCAAGGCTCTCAGCTGCTTGACTAATCCGTCGGGATCGCCAAATTCGCTGGCAATAATTTGGGCTAAATACTCAGGCAGCGGATAGCAGGCCTCACGCCAAAAATCCCGCACCGCATGGTGTAAAAACTCGCTGTCATCTAAGGTGAAATCCGACTCGAACAACAATGATGATTCGAAGGCGAGATCGGCCAAAATTCGCTGGCAAAAACCGTGAATGGTAAAAATCGCCGCTTCGTCGAGGGATTTGAGCGCCAAGTCGAAGCGTCTCAGGGCGATAGCGCGCTCGGCTTCTGGGGTCTTATCGTACAGCGCCTGCACAAAAGGATCGTTAATCTCAAGCCCTAAGAAACACTTAAAGGCTACCTGAATGCGGCGGCGAATCCTGTCCCTCAGCTCCTCGGTGGCGGCATTGGTAAAGGTCACGACCAGAATTTGTTCACAATTGAGCGGTTCGCTTAAGCCATCCCCAAGCAGTAATCTGAGATACAGACCTGAAATGGTATAGGTTTTTCCCGTGCCCGCACTGGCCTCGATTAAGCGACTGCCGCCAAATGGTAGGGTGAGCGGATCTAACGGCAAAGCGGGTGATATCTTAGTCATCAGAGTGCTCCCTCTGAACTGGCGGTTGGGGCTTCATTCAGGGCAAATTCCTCGAGTTGGGCGAGGGTATCCTTATGGTAGAGGCTAAGCATTGGCCGATAGATGTCATCGGCGAGCTTGCCAAAATGTGCCTCGGTAAAGTCGTCGGGAAAATGAAACAGCCGCTGATAATGGGGATCTGTGCCTTCGCCAAGTTCACCTTGCTCGTCCAGCCATTCGCTTTGTGCCGCTTCGAGCCGGGCTTTGTGCGGGTCTTTGCTTGTGTGCGGCTCTTCCTCTTCATCCGCCTCTGCACTGGCATAGGCGAGGGAGGTTCTTGGCATAAAACACAGGGGATGAATTTGGCCCTGATAAAAAAGCTGTAATAAGTTGGCGAGCTGCGCATGGGCAAGCTCTGGCGTAATGGGCGAGAGGGCATGAAAATGGCCCATATCCAGCAGGTAGCTAGGTTGCAGGCTGCTAGGTTGAGCCACTCCTGCGGCCATCAAACATAAATGACGCAAATACAAGGCTAAAATATCCCGCCCATGGGCACTGCCGGGGCGACAAGTCACCAATCCTTTAGGGCTGATATCATCGATTCGACCTTCGAGGAGCACGCGTTTAGTTTTTACCTGAGTCCCTGCGTTCTGGTGGGGTAACTCAAAGCTGAGCCGAATATCGGCATGGCGGGGAGCGACATCACCGCGCATAAACAGGGTTCTGCCAATCAGCGGCGCAATATCATGGCTGTATTGGCGCAGCAGCAGATCATCAAAGGGCTGCATTGGCAAATTACCGCTGGCCTTAAGGCGTTGTAACAGTTCAGTGCTGGGCCCGTTTTGCCCTTGCTCGAGCGCATCGCCAAGGAGCTGAGCCTGTAATAAATAGCGCTCTAACGCATTAAGACTAAAGGGCTCATCGTTATCATCCGCTTGAATATTCAGGTTTAAATCGACTTTTAGGGTACGATTAAAGAAATACTGCGCGGGATTGCGAAAGAAGCGAATAAAGGCAGAGATATCGACATGCTCCGCTTCGCCAAGGGGCGCAATATCCTGAACACTGTCACCAATTGCGTCATCTTCGAGCACTATCTGGGTATGGGCTTCGATAAATCGACCAGGCTGCAACTGGCTATTGCTATCGGGCGGACACCACTGCTGGCTATAACTCTGTTTTATCCCATGGGAGGTAGGGGCTTGCGGTAGTGCTGCTTGATACAGTTTAGGATCAAAAGGTTGCAGCGGCTGATGGCTCACAATAGCCTCAATCAATGCCTGTTGGGCAACTTCGTTATTGACAATAGATGCTTGCGCCGCAAGGGATTCAGGTAAATAACATAGCTGGCAATATTCTATTAGCTCGGAAACCAGCATAGATGGAATACGCTCAGAGTTATCCCGTTCGCTACGGCCAATATAACTGATGTAAAGTTGCTGGCGTGCTGAAAGCAGCGCCTCTAAAAACAGGTATCTATCATCTAATCTGCGGGAACGATCGCCTTTGCGCGCACCCAAATGGGCCATCAGATCAAACCCCACAGGATGTTGCACCCTAGGATAGACACCATCATTCATCCCCAGCAGGCAAACCACCTTGAAGGGAATCGAGCGCATCGGCATTAAGGTACAAAAATTTACGCTGCCCGCGAGGTATCGTTGGCCGACGCGTGACTCGGTTAAGCGTTGATTAAACCAGAGCGCCAACACTTCGATGCTTAAATCTAAGTCGTTGGCTTGTGGGCCAATATCGGCTGGGCTGGCGGCAAGCAGCTCTTGCTCTAAGGCGGCAATCGCATCGCGAATTTCTTGCAGCTGTTCACGCTCGTCCTCATCGGGGGCGTAAAAGGCATTTAACAGCTCGGTGAGTTCGAGTAACCGCAGTGAGGGCGCTTGCGCCTTGGCTAATACTTGGGTGGTCTCATCGAGGACTTCAATAAAATTCAACAGTTTGCCAAGGGCCTGTGCCGATTGGCCCTCCACCCCAGCCACGGTTAAATAGTGCATTCCCTGCGGGGATGATTGATAGAGCGGCGCATCGTCCCTTAAGGCGTAACCTAAGATTAAGCGTTTTATACCAAAGGCCCAGGAGTTTTGCTCGAAAGCAGGCACGCCCTGTTTAAGGCGGCTCTGTTCATCGCGGCCCCAACGCACCCCTGCTTCATCTAACCAGCGGCGAATGAGTGGCAGCTCGTCTTCTTCGAGCTGAAAACGTCGCAAAATGGCTGGGACTTCGAGAATGCTTAAAATATCGGTCAGTCCGAAACGGCTCTGATTAATATTGAGTAAATTCAAAAAGCTATTTATGAGTGGTGATTCCTGCGCCGCGCCGCGGTCGGCAATGGCGTAGGGGATATATTCCAGTCCCTGTTTGGCCGCAAACACCGCATCGATATAGGGGGCGTAGGCGGCGACATCCGGCATCATGACCACTATGTCTTTGGGCGTGAGTTGGTTGTTGCTATCCAGCAGGTCGAGTAAATGATCGTGCAGGGTTTCGACTTCCCTAAGTGGGCTGTGGCAACTCTTGATTAGAATCGAATCATCGTCGGCTGTTAATACCCGGCGATTCGCGACCTCTTGATATAGCTCAGCATCCGGCCCGAGTACGCGATCGAGTGTCTGCATTTCTAAAATATCGTATTGCACACCAGCCAGCATACTTGCGTTAGCGTGGGGATCGTTAGGATCGCCGCAGGGCTCGCAGTACACATCGTCGCCAAAGTCACAGTGCTCAGGGGGCAGCTCGAGCAGCATATCAAGTAATTCGCGGCCCATCTTGCCATTGTTGGCGAGCAGGGGATTGCCGACTTCGAGTTTATCTTCCCATTGCTCAGCTAATTGGCGTTTTCCGGCATATTGCAATGCCATACGCGCCCGATGGCGTGGGTCGATAATGTCGCCCCAGTAATGCTGACAGGGGCTCAGGCTTAAGATAATCACATCGATGCGGCTCGCGAGCTGGTGGAGCACATCGATGGTTTGGGGCGCCATGGAGGAGATCCCAAACACAAATAAACGCTGCGGCAATTTTGCGAGTGAATTGGCGCTATCCCCCAATGCAGCAATCAAATCCTGATGCAGATTGGCCCTATGGTAGTGGCTTTGACGCAGCTCATCACGATTGTAGGCAATCAGCGCGCGCCAGAGGATGGGTTGCCAGCTTTGCTCCTCATTCAATTTGAGCGATTCGAGCGGTTCATTGGCTTCCCACGCGGCAATCCAGTCGGGGCGGTAAACCAAATATTGGTCGAAGATATCGGCGATGCGGCCGCAAAGTTGGTAAAGCTTAATATCATCGGCGCTTACGGCACCATGTTGATGGTTGCTATGGGTGTCAACCGTGCTCGATTCGAGATTATCTAAGGTATGGCCCAAATAATGGCGCAGTGGCCCAAAAGAAGGTTCATCCAGTAGCCGTGGCAGCAGCTGCATTAGCTTCCAGGTCATAGCCGCCTTAGTGAAGGCGTTTTCCTTGGGGACATTGGGGAGTAAATCGTGGCACAGTTGCCAAATAAAGCTGGAAGGTAGCGGGAACTCCAGCGCGGCGGCAATACCATTTTGTTTTGCAATTTCAAGGCGTAACCAAGTCGACATCCCAGGGCTTTGTACCAAAATATGCTCACTTTGCAATAACCCCGCGCCGGGTAGCGGCTGGCGCAAATACGCGGCAAGATGGGCACAGAGCACTTCCATTTGATTGGATTGGATTAACTTCAGCATATTCGACTCACGATTTGGGATTGCTGTTATGCATAGCAAAGTGGCTTGGCAATTCTATGTGACTGATTTATAAGATTCAACAATCTTGTCCGCCTGTGGATTATCCCGCCTATTTTAACTGTTTACTCGGGCCAAATAGTCGCCAGTTAAGGGTTTTAGCGGCGTTATTAAAGCGCTTTAACGCCGCTTGATAGTCATTGTCCGCAAGCTGTTGGTATTTCAGCGCGACATAGCTTTGGGTCAGGGTGTCAAACTCACGGCAAAACTCTGGGGATTGTTGCTGGTGCGTGTCAATAAGCTGCTCGGCAAAGGCATTCGGGCCTAAGTGAGCGGGGCGGACTATGCCAAATTTACTGAGGCGCTGACAAATGCGTTGGTACTTGGCGCTGATGGGATCCTGCTCCCGTTTAAAGCGAAACAGCCCCACGCTGTAGGCGATATAGAGGCCGATAAGGCTAATACAGACACTCATAAACACCGCCACCTTGGTTTTAGTGACATCCCCTAAAATGCCGCTTAACACTTTGTTTTGCCGCTCCTGATTGAAACCGAGCACCCAGAGACTCCAGTAATAATCGAGGCTGGCAAAGCGCTGCCTTAACTCGTTGAGCCAAGGCATAGATTTAAAGCGCAAACTGCTAAAAGGGCTTTCTTGCAGGTAGCTTTGTTCGGGGGAGAACTCGGCATCGAAGCCTTGTTCGATTCGGTTAGGGGCGACCATGGCCGTTGGATCGAATCGTACCCAACCTTCATTTTCGAGCCAGACTTCGGCCCAAGCGTGTGCCATGTATTGATACACGCTCAGGTAATCGGCCTGCGGGTTGTATTCGCCCCCTTGATAGCCGGTGACCATACGCGCGGGTAAACCAGTTGCGCGCGCCATAAAGATAAAGGCGGAGGCGTAATGGGCGCAAAATCCGGCTTTATTTTCAAACAGAAAATCATCGACTTGCTGCGGGCCAATAGGGGGCGGGGTGAGGGTGTAGAAAAATGGTTCGCGATTAAAATAACCCATCATGGCGAGCAGACGCTGCTTGGGCTCGGGATAGTTGGCCTTAAACTCGGCGGCGAGCGCCAACGTTTTGGGGTTAGTGCCCTCGGGTAGTTTCAGATTTATTTGCCGCTGTTTGGCAGTTAACTTGAGATCCATTTGGGCCTTAGGCCAAGAATGGGCACTGTAGCCTAAGCGTTGATCGACATTACGTAGGGAATAGAGTCGATAATCGGGTAGGTTAATGACCTTTTCATCTTGGCTATAGGCCACATCGAGCCCAAATAACCAAGGCTGGTGGCTAGGTTCCACAATCACTTGATAGTCGTATCGCTGCGGCGCATGGCTGCCTGTATCATCCGTCATCGCTGCGGAGAGCTGCCGCGCGGGATCGGGTCTTGAGGGCGGAAAAAACAGCGCATCCTTTTGAATTTGTTTGATGCCGACATCTTGGCGCCAGGTTTGGCCGTCGTAATCTTCCAGCACCAGCGCGCGCCAATAGAGTTCGGCTTGGATGGGTCTCGCCTCGGTAAAGCTCACCCTAAAGGCCAGTGCGGAGGAGCGGGTGAGTTTGCTAATGTCACTCACGGAAAGGGTATCCGAGAGCCCAGTTTGGGCTTCCTTCATATTCGGGACCAGCCAGAGCGGGGCAAAGCGCGGCAAGACTAAAAACAGCAGTAACGCCAGTGGCACACTCTGCAGCAATAATTTAGCGCCAATCCAAGCTGTGTGTTGCCAATTATGTTTGCTTTGATACAGGGTCACCAGTACGCAGGTATTAATGATAGTGACCCCAATTAAATGCACGGTATTGAGCATGGATTGGTGATCGATAAAGGTCAGCGCAATTAAAAAGTAGCCCACAATCACCACGGCCCGCACATCTCGGACACTGCGCATCTCAATGTATTTTAAGGCATAACCTAAAATCAGCAGGTTGACTAAGGCGTTTAATAGCCCAATCTCACCCGATACCAACGCAAGGGTAATAGCGGCGCCAATAGCAAGGCTTGTGACTAAGTAGCGCGGTGGCTTTGCCACTTTGCCGACATAGATGCCGACTCGCCACACGAGACAAATGGCGCAGATCCCAAGGGTCCAAGGCGTCGTTTTATCAAATAGGGGGCTGAGTACTGCTAAATTGGTCAGCAGCAGCCAAAACAGCGTTTGGCGGCTGATATTGTCACCCGTCTGCGGCCCATTGGCATGATAGCTCGTCAGCTTGGGAGGATTAGCCTTGTGATGTGTCGTGGCTTGCGTTGTCATCGCCGCGGCTCCATTGTTGCAGGACGCACGTTTTGCCCATGGGGAGGAAGTGGATGCTGATGCTTAACACCTTGGTTATTTTTCAATTTATCGGTTTTATCCAGCGTGTTGATATCTTGTCCGTAGAGTGCGAGCGCCCTTTGGCAGGCGATACGATGAGCATTGCCCGTATCGGGTGTGAGGATCAGATCTTCCGCACCAACACGCTGCAGCCACAGACCAAAATATTGCTCCTGCTGACTCAAATGGTTGACTTGCCAGCTGAGCTGACCTAATTGCTGTTCAAGCTGCGCGGGATCGGGGACTAAGGTTAACCATACGGGATCGCCCTGAGGCTGCTCGAACTCCTTGGTTAGCATGCCACGCCCTTGAGCCCATTGTTTCCATGCCACTTGTTTAAGGGATTCACCGAGCACATGGGGCTTAAGCCCTTTGTATTCATCGATGCCGGCGATGTATTTTCCTGCTCGTTCTAACCGTTCGTCTTCACCGGATTCGGTGGCTGCTTTTAGCTGCAAAGGGCTTTCAATCGGGTGGGCGTAGACGATGTGCGCATTATCGAGATCAATATGGGACCAAGCGCGGCAAAGTCCTAAGGGATAAAAGGATTCAATCTTAAGTCGGCCTGGCGATACCAGACCACGGCTGTCATGGGCAAACGAGACCAGAGCTTGCACCTCATCCGCGCCGACCTGTTTAAGTAAGTACGCTAAATTATTGGGGTAATTTAAGCTGATATTGTGGCTGCTGTGATTTGAGGTGAGCAGGACTGGAAAGGTGATGGTTTCGCCCGCATACACCTCGGGCGCCGTGAGCGCGCGAAGGCGCAAACCCGCGAGATTTTTATAACTGTAAAGGATGCAGGTATTAAATAGACTGAGGAGCAAAATGCTCAGCCCAATTACAAGATTGTTTTGATAGTTAGTACCAAACAGATACAGCAGCAGTACCAGCCCAAGCCAGACTAAACCAAAGCCACTGGGCAAAATAAAGATGCTGCGATGGCTGAGGACAAACTCTGAACTGGGCGGCATGCGCCTTGCCAACCAGCGTTGCCAGAAAGCCGTCAATACTCGTTTCATCCTGTCCTCATCATAGTCTGAGCATCCTTATCGATATGATTAGCAAGGCATTACATGATGGGGTTGACGCTGGCGAGGATCCGCTCCGATAGCGCTTCCCCCTGCAATTGGCTGCTGGTGCGCAGTCGATGTTCAGCCACACTGCAAAACACCGCTTGTACATCTTCGGGGACTAAATAGTGTCTACCCTCTAAAAATGCCCATGCTTTAGCCGCCTGCAATAGGGCTTTGGTTGCGCGGGGCGATAGGCCGACGGCATCGGTTTGATTGCGCGAGTCATGCACTAAGGCCAAGACGTAATTGAGCAGTGCATCGGACGCCGCGACTTTGTCGCATTGCTCCTGCAACTGGGTTAACGCCAGCGGGGTTAAACATTGGGGTAAATTATCGAGGGTTTGCGGCGTTTGATCGCTTTTCAGCATTGCCAGCTCCGCATCATGGCTGGGATAACCGATAGAAATCCGCATCATAAAGCGGTCGAGTTGGGATTCTGGCAGCGGAAAGGTGCCCGATTGTTCCGTGGGGTTTTGTGTGGCAATCACAAAAAACGGATTGGGTAATCTGTGGGTGACGCCATCGACAGAAATTTGCTGCTCGGCCATTGCCTCGAGCAGGGCGCTCTGAGTCTTAGGGCTGGCGCGGTTAATCTCATCGGCCAGCACCATCTGTTTAAAAATAGGGCCGGGATGAAACACAAATTGCGCTTGGTGTTTATCAAAAATCGATACCCCGAGAATATCGGCGGGCAGCATATCACTGGTAAATTGAATACGTTGATAGCTAAGGCCGAGGCTTTGGGCGAGGGCATGGGACAGGCTGGTTTTGCCCATGCCGGGCAAATCTTCAATTAATAGGTGCCCACGGGCGAGAATACAGGCGAGGGCTAAGCGAACTTGCCGTGGCTTGCCTAATAATACTTGTTCAAGTTGTTGTAATAGTTGGCTTAAACCAGAATGTGCCACGGGAGACTCCTTGTGCATGGATGAGGTCATTCGCTCTACCACTATGGCGGAATATGACGCGCTTAGCCAGTCGCTTTTACTGTGAAATCAATCGGCTTAGTGAGTCGTTGCTAAGTAACCTTATGTAGGATCTTACTGCTTGGAGCTTTGAAGCATAGATATATAGGTGAGCAATGGCATTTGCTCAACGACGCGCAGCGAGTCCATCCGTGGATGCTCGACCGCCCCGTCCGTGGGGCGGACGGTCGTCTCGCTAATCGCCATGGCTCACCTGTTTAGCATTAGCTTAACATTTAGATTTAAAAGCTTTACACAGCATGCTTTGGGACATTTCCGCGTTAGACTTTTAGCTCGGATTAGTGAATTTCGGATTAAAATTTCTATGGAACAACCGCCTGTAAGAACAACGTCACGTAGCAAATATCTTGAACTGAATCGCCACTACTTCAATAAACTACAGTTAGTCTCATTTGATACATCTCGGTGTCAAGGAATTACGGGCGATTCTACTTCATTAACGCGTTGATATTGGGACTATTTCCGCAACAGCAAGTTTATTTGACATGACCATTGCTCCCACTAACGCACCACTGGATTCATTTGTCACAGGTAGTTTATCAACCTTCAGTGCCCAAACTTTGAAGTGATAATGGTGAGATTTATCTCCCTCTGGAGGGCACGCTCCACCATAACCTGGATCTACAAAGTCAGTACGTCCCTGAACAGCACCTGTCGGAATATTTTTACCATTACGATTCCCTGTGTCAGATTTGAGAGAATGGACGGTATTTGGAATATTAACCAGTGTCCAGTGCCACCATCCACTTCCGGTCGGAGCATCAGGATCGTAAACAGTTACAGCAAAGCTCTTCGTATCAATAGGCTCTCCTGACCAAGATAGTTGTGGAGAAATATCGTCTCCAGTACATCCTGAACCATTTTGTATGAAGGCCTTGCCTAACTCCTGACTATTTTTAATATCTGAGCTTGTTACCTGGAAGGTCTGTGCCTGAGCTAAAGAAGTGATCATGATCAGGGGGAGTAGTTTTATATTTTTTTTCATTGTAAAAATCCTTAGTTGTTAAATTATATTCATAGTAGAGGATGAACTCTATAATGCGAAAAGCATTTAATTAATGTCTGATTTACATATAATTGTATGAAGAAAATTGCTAATTTAAAATCCAATCTCCACGCCAAGTTTATTCCGTATGGGACGAAGAAAATAAAATGACAAAAATACTAAATGATATAAAGCAATGCCCAGCATGCCGAGGTATCTTCTTCTGGTTTTACACAGTTTTTTCAGATGACAACGTGCTAATTCCTGCCTCCAGAACCACACTATCTATGCGAACTAACAACTTTTGCGGCACCGACAGCAACGGCACCTTGAATAAATGTTCTGCGGGAACTTTTCATTTGAAACTCCCCGGATTAACGCCAAGAAAATAACGACGTTTTACTCATTAAACCTCTGTTGTTTAAACTTCGAAGTAAAGAAGGTGAAGAATGAAGATGCAATTAGCAGCAATGCACTTATTGTAAATGTTGCGCGATATCCACTGTGGTCGAATGCGATCCCACCGGCAACTGAACCGAGTGCAATGCACATCTGGACCACGGCAACCATCAATCCACCTCCAGCTTCCACGTCGTCAGGCAACGTTTTTGCAATCCAGGTCCACCATCCTACCGGTGCTGCCGTGGCCACAAGGCCCCAGGTTGCTAACAATAACGCCACTACAAATGTGTTATGCCCGAACACCATCAGTAAAGCAGCAACGACCGCCATATATAGCGGTATCAGAAGCAATGTCTGATAGAATCCTTTCTTGAGAAAAAGACCGATAATCAACGTTCCTGCAAAACCGGCAATGCCTATGGCGAGGAGGATAAGAGACAGTGTGGAAATCTCCACGCGGGTTACTTTCTCCAGAAATGGTCTTACATAGGTAAATAATGTGAACTGTCCCATAAAAAATAGACCACAACCTGTAATACCCACTGCAACAATCGGACGTTTCAACAAGTAAAGAACACTGCCTGACTGCGACTCAGACCGCTTGTCATGCATTGAGGGCATACTCAGCCATTGCCAAATAAAGGCAATTATTGACAGAGGTATAAGGCTGTAAAATGCACCACGCCAGCCTATCAGTGAACCGAGATAGCTTCCGAGCGGAGCAGCAACAACAGTTGCAAGGGCATTACCCCCATTGAAAATTGCCAATGCGCGGGATACATATCGCCCCGGTACCAGTCTGATTGCTGTCGCGGCTGACAGTGACCAGAATCCACCAATAGCAATACCGATCAGGGCCCGCCCAAACATGTAAGTCATGTAACTTGTTGCCTGTCCAATAATTAGACCTGAAAGGGCCATCAGCGCGGTCATCCCTAGCAATACATGTTTACGATTAAGCCTACCTGCAACAGTCAGGATAAACAGGCTGGTGACGACGGCAAACGCACCAGAAATAGTGATCCCCTGACCAGCCAAGCCCTCGCTAACACCCAAGTCTTTTGATATCGGAGTTAGCAAACTGACAGGCATAAATTCCGAGGCAATCAATACAAAAACACAAAGTGTCATAGCAAAAATGCCGCTCCAGTACGCCCCCTCTTTTTTGCTATCATTTAGTTCGAAATTAATAATTGAAGATGCTTCTTCGACTTTAGAGTTCATATAAAACCGTATGCTTATTAGTTAAAAGTGGGTAGAAGATGACAGGTTGATACTCGGTAATCTTTTCATTTATTTCTGGCGAGCCGACTTTGGCGACACCAATACTTCATAGCGTAATGAGTCACAACAGCAGGAAGTGCGATGACCGTTAGCCAATGTCCAAAAAATGGTGTGACGGACGTTTTGAAGTTCCATACATCAAGGCTGTAGGTAAACGTCAGTTTCGTCCAAATGCCCAGAACGGAGAAACTCCATACTCCTATCCCCACGATAGCAACAACAGCGATTCGAAGAGCCAGTTTCCTGTATGCATTGTCGTTCAACTTCATTAAAGCCCGGCTCAATCCCATGACTCTCGCCCAGTGAATTCCTACATGGATACCGGTAATAACCATCACCCAATACGCAGAAAACCAGTGAATTTCTCTTAGATAAATACTATCGATGGGAAGAAAACCAAACACAGTCTTGGAAATCACAATGCTCGTCACCAGCAGAATGATCATGTTCACTAGCAGAGCGGCATGAAGAAGCACCATCACGATGCGACGCTTGTCGTACCGCCCTTTGAGTAAGCCATTAAGCCAGGATTTATGCCTCGCTATATGCCAGGTCAATAGCATGAAAAATAACGAGCCAAAAATTTCATGCGGAACATTTTCCAACCACCAATAAGCCAGTGAGAGTAAAAGAAAAGTGAGCATCACGCATGGTAGTAAAAGCGTCATTAAACGAGATAACTTCATTCTTTTCCCCATTGTGTTGCAGTGTCTAATCAAGGTTTGAATCGCCACTACTTCACTAGACGACTTTTAGCATCATTGTAGGTAAACATGTATTGACGACTTTCACGAGACTGATGGCATGAGTAGCATCGCGCTGGACTCTCATCATCCATCTTAAAGGTACGATCTGGTGTAAATGCTTGGTATGACCAATCTCCCGGTGCGTCCCCTGTTTTCTCGGATACTAGATAGCGAGCGAGCTCATCACTTTGAAAATCCACTAGTACCACATGAGTCCCGGTTGGCACTGGCTCACCAGCCTGTATTGCATCAAGTGCTGATTGAGTGGTTAACATATGCTCACGAGTTCGTCCTCTGCGGACAGTCGTGTAGTGAACTAACTTTTCCAACTCAGGAAAGGTGACCGCTTGCATTTCTTCTGCTGCATTGGCAGGAGAAATTATGTTTGTCGGCCAGATTGTATAAGTACCAACAAGTGCCACTGTACCGACAAACGCAACTGACATGAGTCTTTTCGTCATCTTATGCATAGTTAACCACCCCAGGTCTTAAGCTAAGTTTTTCTGGAAAAAGGCCGTTAACTTTTCAAATGGAATTTTGTCCATTTGGTCATAGAGATCGACGTGATCGGCATCTGGAATAATCATCAGCTCAGCATTATCAGGAGACAACTTATGCACATCTTCTGAATAATATCGAGAGTGTGCATTATCACCTGCAATCAATAGCACTGGTCGCGGTGCGATCATTTCTATGTTGGCGTACATAGGAAAACTAAAGAACGACATTGGTGTCGTCGCAGTCCAAGCAGAACTGGATATAACACTGCGAGAATGAAAACCACGTTTGGTGCGGTAGTAATCAAAAAACATGGCTAAAACCGGATCGGGATTAGTCGGTAGTGTCTCAGGCAGCATACGTTGACTTGTAATAATATGCCCATTGTCATCGAACGGAACTTCATGGTAGCCCAAACCATAACTGCCCCGATCGACATCAGCCCAACGTTGCTGACCGAGATAATCCAGAACTTTGTGGCGTTGTTCCATCGTGTAACTGTCTTTATAGCTGCGACTCATACTGCGAGACATGTCGTACATTGAAGCAGTTGCCACTGCCTTAATACGAGAGTCGCTCGTTGCTGCGGTGAGCGCCATGCCACTGTAGCCACAAACTGCAATAACACCTATTCTGTCACGATCGACATTGGGTAAAGAGCCAAGGAAGTCCACAGAGGCACTAAAATCTTCGGTATTGATATCAGGAGATGCAACATGACGTGGCTCACCACTACTTTCTCCCGTATAAGACGGATCGAAAGCAAGTGCTATAAACCCTCTTTCGGCCATTGTTTGAGCATAAAGCCCTGACGACTGTTCTTTAACTGCACCAAACGGACCACTAACAGCCAACGCTGGGTGTTTGCCAGTCATATTTTTGGGTACGTAAAGATCGGCAGCTAGTGTTAGGCCATATCGAGTTCTATAGCTAACTTTTCTATGCTCCACTTTGTCACTTTTTGCAAAAGTCTTATCCCACTCGCTAGACAGCGCGAGTGTTGGTGCACCATTACCTGCCGCGAAAGCCGCTCCTGTTAAAGATAAAGCTCCTAGCGTAACAGCACTTGCACCTGACTTTTTCAGAAACGTACGTCGAGTTAGCGCGCTATTTGCTTGTTCAACATGTTTGTTATTTTTGGATAACGTCATTGATGTGTCTCCTTTATTATTTCAATACAGTCATGATTGGGTAGGTGATTAATAACTTGGATCTTGACACATCTACTAAAAAATGATTAGTAGCAATTAATTTGATGTATTTGTGAGAAAAGCTCAGCAATGAATTTTACAAAGATTGATGACATACAGGCATTTCTAGCAGTTGCTGAAGATGAAAGCTTTACTAAGGCCGCCGCAAAACTAGGTATTACGCCATCTGCGTTAAGTCATCGGATGAAAGGGTTAGAAGAGCGGTTGGGCATAAGATTACTCTCCAGAACAACTCGCAACGTATCCGCGACGGAGGCTGGGGAGCGATTAATTACTTCTCTATCGCCTTTATTTGAAATGATTAATCATGAGGTTCAAGCGCTGGGTGAATTGCGTGACAAGCCCTCTGGCACTATTCGCATTTCATGTACTGATGACCAAATAGAGCTATGTTTGAGGCCTAAATTAGCTGAGTTCTTGAGAGATTTCCCTGATGTGACAGTTGAGCTTTACGTCAATTATGGTTTTACCAATGTGGTAACAGAAAGGTTTGACGCTGGGATCCGTTTAGGTCAATCAATTAGCCAAGATATGATAGCGGTTCCTATTGGCCCTGATATACGCTTGGTTGTCGTCGGCTCACCAAGCTACTTTAATCAACGTGGAGAACCAAACACACCTTACGAGTTACCTGAACATTCATGTATTGACATCCGTCATCGGCCAGACGGTTCTGTTTACGCTTGGGAATTTGAAAAAGACGGTAAAGCATTCACGGTCAAGGGCAAAGGGCAGATTGTATTTAACAGCATAATGCATGTCTTGAACGCAGCCGTCGATGGGATTGGTCTTGGATTTGTCCCGGAAGAATTGGCAAGACCGTATCTGGATGATGGTCGATTAAAATCGATATTGACCGATTGGACACCATATTTTTCTGGCTTTCATCTCTACTATCCCAACCGAAGGCTGTCATCTCCTGCATTTATAGCTTTTGTTGAGGTATTTAAATACAAAAAATAGTAACGCGAATCGCCATCAATACAACAGCCACTCTGTATCATTACTAAAATTTGGTTAACTAGAACGACATACGTTTTAATGAAAGCTCGGCGCATAGCAAGCTATGGGGCAAAAAACCTTTAGCCTGATGAACAGTTCAATGGTTGTTAAGATTGCCACTGTTACCACCGTGACCGTTGGCGGCATGGCCGCTCTTTCACATCTGACCCATAGGGATATGGGAAATGCCACTATGATGTCGGGAACATCATAGGCCATGTGAACGCGGCATTTGCACTTCCATGTGTTGCAGATGCCGCTGTCGAGCCTATATGGACACTTCTAGTTAAATAAATAGGCGGCGTGTCACTGGGGAAACAATGACAATTCATCCTGCACAGCTGACGATAAACTTATCTCGTTTTAGGGCAACAAGCTTTTAGCCAGTTGAACAGTTCAATGGTCGTTAAGATTGCCACTGTTGCAACAGTGACCATTGGCGTGCATTGCGGTGTTATTGACCGTATTGGGTTTGTCGGTGGCGTTTGTGGTGATGTTGATGGAGACTGACCGCGACAGCCACGTCTGTCGGTTGGTGGGCTATTTGTGATTGTCGTGCAGTTAGTCATAGCCCTAGGTTCAACATTGGGAGGGGGTTGTTCGATTTAGTCAGCTTTATTCGTCAGCATTAAAATCAGTATGAGCATACTCATCTGCTCAGCGTTGCTGACGGCCCTGACGATGCGCCAACAATCTTAGACTAGCGTAGCTCCCTCATGATGAAGCTCAGCAGGGCCATAACCAAAATAACGCTTAAACTCGCGGCTAAATTGTGACGGGCTTTCATAGCCTACGCGATAAGCTGCGACATAGGCCTTGGTGCCTTGCTGCGCGATCAGGTATTTGGCTTTGTTTAAGCGCAGCTTCTTAAGGTATTGCAGCGGGGTCTCGCTGGTCACGTCTTTAAATGCTTTATGGAACTTTGATGGGCTCATGCTGGCGAGTTCAGCAAGCTGCTCGACATCTATTTTTTCCGCATATTTACGCTCAATAAAACGCAGCACCTTTGTGATTTTATCAAAATCACTATTCGGTGTTGCGAGTGAATAAAGCACCGCCGCCTGATCGCCATTAAGGGCGCGATAGATGATTTCATTCACTATTGAGGGGCCTAAAATTTGCGTGTCATTTTTAGACTTTAAGCAACTCACCAAGCGACACACGGCGTCTTTCATCTCTTTATCTAAAAATGCTGGCCCAATGGCGCGATTCAATTTTTTGCTGTTGTCACTATTGGACCGCTGAAAACCAATTTGATCAATCATGTGGTACAGCTGCTCAACATCAATCTCAATGTAAATACCTAGGAGCGGCTCTTCCTTGCTGCCGAATGTTTCACATTCAAAGGGAATCGACACCAGATTAACCAAGTAATTATCTACGTTGTAGACGAATGATTCTTTGCCTAGATAGCCCACCTTATGACCCTGCGCCACTATGTAGATCCCCGGTTCGTAAACCATGGGGGTTCTTGGGCTTTGGGTGACGACTTTGAAAAATCTAACCCCCTTCAATGCGGTTTCAGTGGCATCATTTTCAATCAGGTCTAAGTCAGCCATTAGTTCGGCGAGTTCTGTCATGGTCGGTTCCATCTGCAATATTGATCCACCGAGAATCTATAAAAATCTGCTCCAAATAGAAAGCCTAAAACAGGAATAGGCAAGTTACTGCGAGGAACGTGCATTCAAGGTTTTACTGTCGTTGCTTAATATCATCAAAACGTACTTAGCTCGTTCTGCCCCGAATGAATAACGAGCATCGTCCCCGAATCGTTGAAAGGAGCAATAGCATGATATTGAACGAAACCTTCACACTTTCAAACGGTGTGCAAATTCCTAAACTGGGTCTCGGCACTTGGATGATTGGCAACAATGATGCGGCGCAAACCGTGCGCAATGCGATTGAAGCGGGCTACCGCCATATTGATACGGCACAAGCTTACGGCAATGAGGCTGGCGTAGGCGAGGGCGTGCGAACCAGTGGTGTTGCCCGCGATAAGATTTTTGTTACCACGAAACTCGATGCCGCAGTTAAAACCTATACTGAAGCCGCGAATGCAATTGATGGGTCCTTGCAGGCGCTAGGTCTGGATTATATCGATCTTATGATCATCCATAGCCCTCAACCTTGGACGGATTTTCGAGAAGGTGAACATTTCTTTGAAGGTAATTTGCAGGCATGGCGGGCGCTAGAAGATGCCTATAAAGCCAATAAACTTCGCGCTATTGGCGTATCCAATTTTGAGCAGCCTGATTTAGATAATCTGCTTAAAAACGGCACGGTTAAGCCTATGGTCAATCAGATCCTCGCCCATGTAGGCAATATGCCTTTTGAGCTGATTGAGTATGCCCAAAAGCAAGGTATTTTGGTTCAAGCCTATTCGCCAGTCGCACACGGTGCGGCCTTGGGAAATCCGACATTGCTGGCATTGGCGACTCAATACCAAGTGACTGTGCCACAACTCTGTATTCGTTACTGCTTACAGCTTGGCTTGCTGCCACTCCCTAAAACCGCCAATCCCGCACATATGCGTGATAACGCCCAAGTTAACTTCAGCATTACGGCCGTGGATATGACGCTGCTGCAACAAATTGAGCCATTAACTCACTATGGCGAGGCCAATATTTTTCCTGTGTTCGGCGGTAAGTTACTCGCCGACGGTACATGCGTTGCTCGGGATTAACTCCCAAACCTTGTCTATCAGCAAGCATGGTTACACAGAACATCGAGCCATAGCGGCAAGGTAACAACAGCATTTAGCGCAAATATTAATGCTATCGCCAGTAGCTGAGCGCGTTCGCTCAGCTACAGGCACGACATTATTCATACTCGTTAAGGAGATAATCAAATGTGTGAAGATACAGATAAAACGCGTAGAAACGTCATTAAACTGACCGGCGCGATTGGCATAGGCGCTATGCTGGGCGGTTCCATGAATGTGTTTGCGAGCGAGTCGTCAGGCAATATTCAATCCCGTGGTTATGCCGCGTTTGATGAATCAGGCAAACTCAAACCATGGCAGTTTGAACGCCGTCCCGTTGGCGATAATGATGTGTTAATCGATATCAAATTTGCCAGCATCTGCCACTCGGATATTCACCAAGAAAAAGGTCATTGGGGTAAGCAGCAATATCCACAGGTGCCAGGCCATGAAATCGTCGGTATTGTTGCCGCTGTCGGTAAGAATGTGACCAAATTTAAAGTTGGCGATCGTGCGGGTGTTGGCTGTATGGTCGGTAATCATAATCACAGCCATCAAACCGATGAGGAGCAATATAGTCCCGACACTATCTTTACCTATGGCGCTAAAGATGACCGCTCGCCAACGGGTATCACACAAGGTGGTTATGCTAACAATATCGTCGTTGAAGAAAACTTTGTTATGCATGTGCCTGAGAGTGTCGATCTAGCAGACGCCGCACCATTGATGTGTGCGGGGATCACCACTTATTCACCACTGATGCGTGCGAACCTAAAACCTGGCACTAAAGTTGGCATTGCAGGTATCGGCGGTTTAGGGCATTTGGCAATCAAGATTGCAGTATCAAAGGGCGCAGAAGTGTATGCCTTTACAACCTCTCCCGATAAAGTGAAGGATATTCTCGCGTTTGGTGCAAAAGAGGCCATTGTGGTGAATGATCTGAGTAAGCTGGCAGATTATCGCGGTCAAATGGACTATTTGCTCAGCACTATTCCCTATGAGTACGATGTGGCCGCTTATGCATCTGTGGTTAAACCTTATGGAACGTTCACGCAAGTGGGTATGCCCAATGGTTTCGAAGTTAACATCAACGCCCTGAGCCTTGCTTTCTCACGCGTCAATTTTAATGCTTCCCTTATTGGTGGCATTAAAGAAACTCAGGAAATGGTGGATTATTGCGCCACGCACAAAGTGTTGCCAAGAATCCAAAAGATTAAAGCAATGCAGATTAACGATGCTTGGGAGCGAGTGGTCAACAAAGAAGCCAGATACCGCTATGTGATCGATGCTTCGACCTTCTAAGTTGTATCATCGTTAAGATATCGTTTAATAAGGGCGCTCTAGAGAGCGCCCTTTTTGTTGGAATAGCTTCGGTGCTGTAAACGGCTATGGTGATATCAACCAATTGTTTTTAGGTAAGTAAATGTATTTTGTCCGCAGATATAAGAACCAAAATCTGAGCTTAGTTTACCGTCGTTTGGGGATACGTTTTTAGCACGATGAACGGCCGACGATATCAATGCCGCCATCGGCATCCTCAACCATTTTATTCCTCCCTAACAAATTAACCTTTCGCTTTGCTCTGGGCGGATAAACCAAGGTTTGAATAGGAATCCTTGAACCCAATCGACATTTAGCTCGCGGGCCTGCTGGAGCTGTGCCTCGGTTTCTATGCCTTCGAGAATGCACTGTTTACCCGTGCGCTTGCCAAATTCAATCAAGGCGCTGAGCAGGGCGATACCATGGGGCGCGTCGATTAATTGAAGCCAGTAGCGGTCAAATTTGAGGTAATCCACATTCATCATCAAATCGATGGAGAGCATGGAGTGGGGCGCACCGATATCATCGAGCGCCACTTGAATATTGGCCGCTTTAAATTGATGAAACAAGCGATTCGCGAGCTCGGCATCACTCACACAGGTGTTTTCGATGATTTCTACCGTCAATTGCGAATGCTGCGATAGCAGATCGAGTAACTTTGGGGTATGCGCGCCATCTACCGCGTGGGGATCCACATTCACAAATAAACGCAGGTCCCGTGGGGCGTGTTTGAGCTGAAAGGCTTTTGCCTGAAACTCAACCGCCGCCAGTTGTTCGCTGGCTTCGTGTAATTGCTCAAAGATGAGATTCGGGGCGATGGCTTGACCCTGCTCGAGGTAAAAACGAGCGAGTGCTTCATAGCCATGAATGCGTTGAGTGTGGGGACAGACAAAGGGCTGGTATTCGCAACTTAAGGATAAACCGCTGAGATTGAGCATCGAAACTGGGGGGGTAAATGGCTAATCGCTAATTATTCGCATTTAGTGGCCAAGAGTGCAAACAAGTTTACCTCGCTTGAGTGCGTTTGCCGATTTAATACTCATACGGTTAAGCGTGAGTGTAAACGGCATTTGATACCGCCAAAAATAATCAAGGTGGCCAACGCCACCTTGATTACTATTCGATTGCTGCTCGATTAGTATCCCATTTCCGCCATGCGGCTTAGTAATGGAACTTAAGCTCAGCCTCGTTGAATAAAGGCTGCGGCTTTTGTTTTTGCGCTTCGTAAATCAAGCGATAACTTAACACGGCTTGCACATATTCACGGGTTTCGGTGAAGGGAATGGACTCGATAAAACTCATGGCATCGAGTTGACCATTCGACTCCGCTAACCAGCGACGAACCCGCGAGGGGCCAGCGTTATAGGCGGCGGTTGCTAACACGCGGTTTTGATTGAAATCATTCAACAATTGCGCGTAATAGGCACTGCCTAAGTTTAAGTTAAGCTCGGCGCTGTAGAGATCCTTCGGATCGTTGTACTTAGCCCCGTGTTTCTTCGCGGTTGCCTTGGCGGTGGCGGGCATGATCTGCATTAAACCGCGGGCACCGACACCAGAGGTTGCGTAGAGGAAAAACGCACTTTCGCGGCGGCTAATGGCACGAATTTCATCAATATTGACCTTGTGCTTTTTACTGGCATGTTCAAAGCCAGATTGATGCGCCATCGGGAAGCGCAGGGGAATATCATCCCAGAGCTTGCCTTGGATACTGGCCTCCACGCCAAAGTCATACCAGCCTTGATCGTGGGCATAACGACCATAGCGGGCGCGCATCTCATTATTGCTGCGTTTTAGCAGGGCAACCCATTCATAGCGGGCATCGAAGTAACGGTCCAGCGCCATCAGCTCCAATACGCGCACAAAGCCTAAGTCGTCTTCGAGTTTTTGACTGGTCCCATCCACCACTGGCTCTGGGCTTTGATTTAAGGACACGGGTTTATTCAATAACTGTGACGCGGCAAACCCGTAAAAGTTACGCTCATTACTGACCGCCGCTAATGCCTTGGTGGCGCTTTCGGGGGCGTGTTTCGCGTTGGTACGATACAGCCAATATTGCCAGCGCTCCTTGGCTAAGGTCTCGGGCGATAATAAATCTAAGTAGCGCGCGATATGGGTGTTGTCCTGCTCGCGGATAGCCCAGCGTAAGCGGCGCTCGAACATATCATCGCTTTTCATCTCGGGCAGCAGGTTATCGGCCCAGTCTTTAAAATTATCATCCTGCTCAATCAACACGCGGCGTACCAAGTACTTTTGCAGCTGTTGATCCTGCGCTGGGGTAAAGCGTTTCGCTTTTTGATACCGAGTATATAAATTAATAGCTTGGTCGAGATCCTTGCGGGCAAGGCGTTTTAAACCTGCGGCAACGATATCGCCAACAATAGGATTTTTATCCTTAAATTTTTCGGTATGGCGCAGGCTATTGGGATCTTTAAATACCGCCACTAAGCGTTTTGCCTCGGCGCTATGCACGGTGATTTTTTGCGATAAGTAACTGAGCAGGCTGGTTTGGCCCTCATCGAAACTCAGTAACATCCGCGCCCAAATCACATCTTGAGTGCGCTTACCGGCCTTGGTCCAGGCATTGAAGAGGGGATCGCATTCCTTGGGACGGGAATCGCCATAAACCCAAAGTGACTGCGCCGCCGTGTAGGCGGTTTGGGTTTCGCCCTTGGCGAGTTTGGCTTCATAAAAATAACACTGCAGCCTGACATCGGTTGGCGCGTCTTGAGCGAGGCTCAAAAAGTCATTCCAACGCTTTTGGCCGCCGGCATTTAATAAATATTTTGAACGAAGGCGCTGATACATAGGCGTGGTTTGATATTTATCTATCATGGCCTTAGCGTCGTTGCCGCGTAAATCGTTAAGCTTGCCAATGTCGATATCATGGTCGAGATAAATCGCCAGCGGATACTCGCCTAACTTAGCACGCAGGGGCTTGTAGGTGGCATAGTCTTGTTTCTTTAAGGCTTTTTCAGCCTCAAGAAAGGTCTTCTGGGTAGAAGTTAACGCGAAAGCCGCAGAGGCATTGAATGCCCCTGCGATGATAATTGCGCTGGATAACACCATCTTTGTCAATGGGTTGCACATGCAGAACTTGCCTCCGGGCATCAAGGTTACAATCGACTTTTCCCTATCGATTCAGGATTATGAGTTATTGGCTTTTAAACTGCGTGTTTATCGTTATTGTTCGAGTGCGGTGGCATCCTCAGTATGGGTCAAAAGCGTATCGCGATTTGTGTCATTATCACTGCTGTCCTGGGCATCACCCTCGTCTAAGGCTTCATTGAGCGCCTTCTCAAGTAACATCTTATCGAGTTGTTTGCTGGTATCAACACCTAGTTGCTGCATTAAATGCGCTTGACGCACTAAATTGCCTTTTCCCGATGACAATTTGTTCATGGCACTGTGATAGGTTTTTTCGGCGTTATCCAGAGCTCGGCCGAGTTTTTCCATATCGTCGAGGTAGCCACAAAGTTTGTCGTAGATGCGACCTGCCTGTTTGGCAATGGTTTGGGCGTGCTGGTTTTGATACTCGTAACGCCAAATATTATTGATTGTTCGCAGGGCAACCAAGAGGTTGGTTGGACTGACCAGCATAATATTTTGCTCAAGGGCAAAGTTCACTAGGCTTGGGTCATGCTCTAGGGCCAGCAAGAACGCGGGTTCAATCGGGATAAACATCAGCACGTAATCTAAGCTTTTTAGCCCGTGTAAACGCTGATAATCCTTTTGACTCAAGCCCTTAATATGATTGCGGATCGATAAAACATGTTCATTGATGGCCTGTTCACGCACCAGCGGATCTTCGCTATTAAAATAGCGCTCGTAACTGATGAGCGACATTTTTGCATCGATAACTACGTCTTTATTTTCGGGCAAATGCACGATCACATCGGGCTTAAAGCGTTTGCCGCTGTCGTCCTTCAGATCCTGCTGGGTGTGGTATTCGTGACCTTCGCGCAGGCCGCTTTCTTGCAGCACGCGGTCTAAAATCACTTCGCCCCAGTTGCCTTGCTGCTTGTTATCGCCCTTTAAGGCTTTAGTCAGGTTAATGGCATCCTGGCTCATTTTTAAATTGAGCTCGCGCAGGTGTTCTAATTGATGTTTAAGGGCGCTGCGTTCCGACTGTTCATGGTTGTAGGATTCGCGAATTTGCTGTCTAAACCCTTCTAACTGCTGCTTTAACGGCCCGAGCACGCCTTCTAACTGATTGGCATTTTGATGCTTAAAGCTTTCGCTACGCTCTTCGAAAATTCGATTGGCAAGGTTCTCAAACTGGGTTTGCAGGCGCACTTCGGCCATTTCTAAGGTGGCGATTTTTTCCTGCATCGCAGATTGCTGGGCATCGGCCTTGGCTTGAATGGTTTGTTGCATCGCATTGGATTTGGATAAGGCCAGTTGTAGCTCGAGTTGGCGGCGATGGCTGTCGGCAAGTTGTTGCTCTAAACTCGGCAGGCGCTCGGCCATGGCTTCGGCTTTGCCCAGTTGTTCTATCTTTTGTTCTAAGCGCTGTTGGCACTGGCGCAGTTGGCTGTCTTTATCGTCGACTAAAATTTGCTGCTGGGCGAGGGAGAGCTCGGCGTCTTCGTTTACCTGCCGCATTTCTTGCTCTAATTCGTCTTTAAACTGTTGCCAGCGAGAACGGGTGAGACGTTGATTGAGCAGGGCACCGATTAACAGTCCTAAAAAGGCCACGGCGAGTAGGCCGATGATCTGGGCGAGGGAAAAAGATTGAGAAAATGGCATCTTACTAGCACTCCTTTAGCTGTGGCGCCTAGGGTCGCATGCCCCTAAAAAGGCTTCAAGTGCTTTAATAAACAATCTGTTTAGGCGATGACTCAAATGAGCAAGACTTAGTCGCTTAAGTTGAGATACTGTGAGGGATGAAATTTTTTTGCTGTTATCTGTGTCTATATCCCTACAGCTTATCAACACAGGTAAATGTACCTGAGGTTTTTGGGTGAGCGCTGAGGGTGAGTTAAGCGTCGGTAGATAACATTTATTTTTGCAGAGGTGTCCATTGGCTAATCAATCACGTTTTACACCGGGTATTTTGAAAAAAGCGCGCTGGCATATCCAAGATAATCAAGTGACACCCGAATCGGTGTTTAAGGCTCGCCGCCATATAGTCAAAGCCATGGGCCTTGGCGCGATTGGGGCTAGCATTCCGGGTTATGTGCAGGCGGGATTATTCGATCTGTTTGGCGAACAACCCAAAACCAGCTTTATCACCACACCATTAACCTTCGAGGCCAATGCGCGCTTTGGCAAGGACGAAGTGCTAACGCCCGTCGATAAGGTCACCACCCACAATAACTTTTATGAGTTTGGTACCAGCAAACAGGATCCGTCTGATAACGCCCAGCAGTTTAAGGTCGATCCTTGGCAATTACGTATCGAAGGCGAAGTGGAGCGCCCGATGACGCTCGATTATCAAGATCTCACTAAGCTATTTCCCCTGGAAGAACGTATTTATCGGCTGCGCTGCGTCGAAGCTTGGTCCATGGTGATCCCCTGGGTGGGCTTTCCGCTCGCCGCATTACTGAAAAAAGTCGGGGTGACCAGTAAAGGCAAGTATGTTGCCTTTGAAACGGCCTTCGATCCCGAGCAAATGCCGGGACAAAAGAGCCGTTTAATGGGCGGCGGTATTCATTATCCCTATGTGGAAGGTCTAACCATTGCCGAGGCGATGAATGAGCTGACGCTGATGTCGGTCGGACTCTACGGTAAAACTTTGCCGCCGCAAAACGGCGCGCCGATCCGTTTAGTGGTGCCTTGGAAATACGGTTTTAAGAGCATTAAATCCATTGTCCGTATTCGGGTGATGGACAAGCAGCCGCCCACCAGTTGGAATCAACTAGCGCCCCATGAGTATGGCTTTTATGCCAATGTGAATCCTGCGGTGGATCATCCCCGTTGGTCGCAGGCGAGCGAGCGGCGCATCGGCGAGGGTGGGTTATTCTCGGCAAAACGCATCGATACCTTGCCCTTTAATGGCTATGGCGAATTTGTCGCTTCTTTATATGAAGGCATGGATTTAAGGCAATTTTATTAACCCATGGCGGGCGTATTCTTAGGCGCAGTCGATTGCGCCTAGCGAACAAGTGGCAATATCTGTCTAGTGAGAGAGTTGTTAGCGCCTTTAAAGGGCAAAAAGAGTAGGAGTCCTATGTTTAACATCACGGCGTTAAGAGTCACGCCAAAACAGCTGCTCTGGGTAAAGTTAGTCTTTCATTTGATTGGGCTTATCCCGATTGCTTGGTTGGTTTTTACTGTGCTGTCGGGGCGTGCGGGCGGCGATCCCGTGCAGCATATTATCCACTTTACGGGCATTGCCGCGTTGAATGCGTTAGCGGCGACGCTGTTGATTTCCCCCCTTGCTAAGGGATTAAAGTTAGGCTGGTTGATGCAAACGCGCCGCTTGGTTGGCTTGTATGTGTTTGCCTATGCGAGTTTGCATATTGTGGCGTTTTTTAGTTTAGATCTGCTGTTTGCCTGGGAGTTATTCTTCAGCGAGGTGGCGAAACGGCCTTATATTTTAGTCGGCGCACTGGCCTATGTGATAGTCACCGCGCTAGCGCTGACGTCCTTTAAAGCCTTGATGCGTAAGATGGGTCGCCGTTGGCAAACGCTACACAATGGGGTGTATGTCGTGGCGATTCTGGCGCCGATTCATTTTTATTGGTCGGTAAAGTCCGAAATTATCGAACCGAGTCTGTATATTCTCGGCTTTGGTTTGTTGCTCGCGTGGCGTGTACCCATTTGGCAGAAGAAACGCAGCAGCCGTATCGCGATGGCCGCCGAGGGCAAGCGATAGTCTGCAGTGTTGGCATTTATCAATGAGTAAAGAAAACGGCGTTTGCAGGGCATGCAAACGCCGTTTTTATATCAGGCGGGAAGATTAAAGGCTTAACCTAAACCTTGGGTCGCCGATTTCATTTGAATAAATTCAATCTTATAACCGTCGGGATCTTCCACAAACGCGATTTCAGTGGTGCCGCCAGCAACAGGACCGGGCGCGCGAGTCACTTTACCTCCCGCAGCGGCAATGGCTTCGCAGCGGGCATAAATGTCTTCATCACCGATGGCAATATGACCAAAGGCCGTGCCGAGATCGTATTTTTCCGTTCCCCAGTTGTAGGTCAACTCGATGACGGCCTGACCCGTTGATTCTTCACCGTAACCCACGAAGGCGAGGGAATATTTGTACTCTGGATTTTCGGAGGTGCGGAGCAGCTTCATGCCCAGCACTTGAGTGTAAAAAGCGATACTGCGTTCTAAGTTACCGACGCGAAGCATGGTGTGTAACAGTTGTGACATAGGATTATCTCGGTCAATGAATTACGTCGGCAGTATATCAAAATTTGCCAAAAATCATGCCGGAATGTTAATCGAATAAATGGATTGCCCAATCTTGATTTCGATAATTACGTGCGCTAGGGAGGAGGGGCAATGTGAGCTGTATCACTTTGTCAGCCCGAGCGGTGTGAAAAGTGCACGATTATTTAGCTCTTGCTCACAAAATAACTATCTCAATATAGGCATTTTTCTCAGCCTTGATAATAATGGGGTTATACCAACTAGGAGAGTGAATATGAACACCGAACTAAAAATGGCGCTAGGTACGACAGTTGTAATTGCTTTATTTTTCAGTGCATTCTTTGTATCCATGTTCTGATATTGCATTCAAATCCCTTCCCATGCAGAGGCGCTTAAGTCGATTGATTTAAGTGCCTTTGTGTTATTTGTCCTATAGCGTTTATCCCGTTCTTTATTTCAATCTCCTGAGCTGTCGTGCTTAGGGTAGCCTAAGCGATGGCGTCATTGCTAAACACTTGCGGGGCTGGTTTTGCCTGCGTTTACTCCTGTGATATTTAGCAACAGTTGTGCAAATAGTTTGAAAAATGATTATTTTGATATTTATATATTTTGATTTTCAAACTAAACTGGCAACAGAAGTCATCAATCACCACAGCGTGTTTGCACTTGCCGCATGAATTTACGCTCACTCATTTATGCAAGCTAGGGAAAATCGCTTAGGAAAAAAATAATGAAAACAACATCTTCAACCGATAAGCCGATGCAGAGTACCGGGCTTGGGCATTCTGTCGCGCAGTGGCAGCATTCCCATGGATTTTCTAACCAAAATACGGCGGGCGAAAAAAACACTCGCTATGTGTTGTATCTCACCGTGATTACCATGGTAGCCGAGATTGTGGCCGGAACCATTTATGGCTCTATGGCCTTGCTGGCCGATGGTTGGCATATGGGCACCCACGCCGCCGCCTTTATGATTACCCTGTTTGCCTATTCCTATGCCCGTAAGCATGCCAATGATCCGGCCTTTGCCTTTGGTACTGGAAAGGTGAGTGTGCTTGGCGGTTACACCAGCGCCATCGCCTTAGGCTTAGTGGCCTTAGTGATGTTAATTGAATCGGGCATGCGCTTGATTAATCCTGAGGATATTCACTTTAATGAAGCGATTTTTGTCGCCCTGATTGGTTTAAGCGTGAACGTATTGAGTGTGTTCCTGTTGAAAGATCACCATTCCCACGACCATGGACATTCACACAGTCACTCACACGACCATGATCACGACGATGATGATCATAAAGAGCATCAAGATAATCATTGCTGCCATGGGCACGATCATCATGCTGCTGACCATGACCATGACCATGACCATGACCATGACCATGACCATGACCATGCCGACCATTCACACAGCCACGCACAGGGTCATTCCCATGGGCATTCACACGGGCACTCGGGCCATGATCACAACCTGAGGGCCGCCTATTTCCACGTTTTAGCCGATGCGTTAACCTCAGTGCTGGCGATTGCGGCGCTGTTATTCGGTAAATATATGGGCTTAACTTGGCTCGATCCGATTATGGGGATTGTTGGCGCGATTATTATCAGCCGCTGGTCATGGGGTCTTATCCAACAGACCAGTCCAATTCTGTTGGACGGTGGGGTAAAAGCCTCGCTACAGCGCAAAGTGCGTGAGACCATAGAGGCGGTACCGGATCATCAAGTGGCCGATTTACATATTTGGCGCGTGAGTGCCGATCACCATGCTATTATGGTGTCCATTGTGTCTCACTCACCGAAAGAAGCCAGTTATTTTAATCAGTTACTGACTAAGTTCCCTGAGTTATCCCATATTACCATTGAGCTGCATACTTGCCGTCAACGTGAGTGTGTGGCTAAGGAAGCCTAATGACAGTTGCACACCCGCATGATGCTTTATCAGCCGCGTCCGCCCATTCTACGGATCAGGCCTTGAACCATGTGATTATTGAGTTTTATGAAAAATTATCATCGTGGGAGCATGCTATTGTGCGCGATAAGGGTTTTAGCTTGTCGCAGGTACACACGATAGAGTTGTTGGGTGTGCACGGCGCGATGCGAATGAAGGAACTGGCCGACAAAATCGGTGTGACCACAGGCACGCTCACCGTACAAATCGATAAAATGGTCGAGTCCCAGTGGGTGATGCGCCGTCCCCATGAGAGTGACAGACGCTCGATTCTGGTTGAGCTTACCGAGAAAGGTCAGGCGCTGTTCCTCGAGCATGATGCACTGCATTTGCAATTAACGACCGATCTTACCGCTAAGATGAGTGCAGAAGAGCGAAGCTTACTGCTGAGTCTGTTGACACGGATGAATCAAGAGTTTTAATGGCAGCGTTAACTCGCGATTCAGTATTGATTAAAGCGCCCCGATGGGCGCTTTTTTTATGGCATAACATCTCGAATATTTTCGATTCATTCTCGATTAATCATCCGTGATTACAATATCTTACCTTTTGTTACATTCTTGTTGTATTAAAGGTTGAACTGGAGGTCAATTAAGGTAATGTAGGGCAGAAATCAAGATGGACTCAATCTAAGGGCTCTGGTCAAGGACTCTGTTCAAGGACTATGTTTAAGGGCTCTGTTTAAAAAGGAATAACATGAATCGTAAATTACTGCCTTGGTGCATCGCAGGGGTACTCACTATGAGTGGTCAACTCCACGCCGAAGAAGACAAATACCTTTGGCTTGAAGAGGTTGAAGGCGCAAAGCCAATGGAGTGGGTTAAGGCCCAAAATGCTACTTCTGCCGCTGAAATTAAAGCCTTCAAAGGCTTCGACACCTTAGTCGCCAACAGTCTCGCTATCCTCAATGACAAAGAGCGTATTCCTTACGCCACCCATATCGGCGATAAGCTGTATAACTTTTGGAAGGATGATACCCATGTGCGGGGGATTTACCGCCGCACTACGATGGAAGAATATGCCAAGGCGGATCCTAAGTGGGAAACCGTGCTCGATGTCGATGCCTTAGGCAAAACCGAAGCGGTGAACTGGGTATTCAAAGGCATTGATTGCCAGTATCCACAGAATCAGCGCTGCTTTGTGTCCTTATCCCGTGGCGGCGCTGATGCGGTCGAAGTGCGTGAATTTGATTTAACCACCAAAGACTTTGTGCCCGCGAAAGACAAACCTTTCTTCTTAAAAGAAGCGAAATCTAGCCTTAGTTGGATTAATACCGATCAGGCCTTTGTCGGTACCGACTTTGGCGATGGTCAAAGCATGACGGACTCGGGTTATCCCCGCGTGGTAAAGTTATGGCAACGTGGTATGCCGCTTGAACAAGCGAAAACCATTTTCAGTGGCGACAAAACTTCGGTCGCGGTATCGGGTTGGGTGATGTTTGACGACAAAACCCCTCTAAGCCTAGTTACCGAGGCGCATACCTTTTACACCGCCACCCAATATGTTTACCAAGACGGCAAACTCATTAAGCTGCCGCTCCCACAGGATGCCGAGATTAAAGGCTATTTCCAAGGCAAGCTGTTTATTGAGCTTAAGAGTGACTTAGCAACCCCTGCGGCGACATTCAGCCAAGGCGCAGTGGTGTACGCTAATGTGGCGGATTTGATTGCCCAAAAAGCCGCCTTTACTGAATTTGTCAGCCCAACGCCGACCGCATCAATCGCCCAGCTAACGTTCAGTAAGAGCGCGATTTTTGTTAATTGGCTCGATAACGTGAAAAGCAAACTGGTTCGCTATGAGCAAGACGCGAAAGGCGCATGGCAAAGCACGCCGGTACCCTTTGAGGCCAACGGCGCGCTTACCGTGATGGATATGGAGCGCGACAGTGATGATTTCTTTGTCAATTACACAAGCTTCCTTGAGCCATCGAGCCTGTATACCGTCAATGCTAAGGCGCTAAAACCGCAAAAGATGAAAGGTATGCCTCAGCAATTTGCGGCGGATAAATTTACCACCGAGCAGTATTTTGCGACCTCAAAGGATGGCACCAAAGTGCCGTATTTTGTGGTGATGGCAAAAGATCTTAAGCTCGATGGCAGCAATCCAACACTGCTTTATGGTTATGGTGGTTTTGAAGTGTCACTGCGCCCAGCCTATTCTGCAACCATTGGTAAAAACTGGTTAGAGCAGGGCGGTGTGTATGTGCTGGCGAATATCCGTGGTGGCGGCGAGTATGGGCCTGCGTGGCATCAAGCGGCGCTTAAGGAAAATCGTCATAAGGCTTACGAGGACTTTGAAGCCATCGCCGAGGATCTCATCGCCCGTAAGATTACTTCGAGCAAGCATTTAGGTATTCAAGGTGGCAGTAATGGTGGTTTGCTGATGGGCGCCGCTTTTACCCGTCGTCCCGATCTCTACAATGCCGTGGTCTGCCAAGTGCCGTTACTCGACATGTACCGCTTCAATAAGTTACTCGCCGGCGCAAGTTGGATGGGGGAATACGGTAATCCCGATGTTCCAGAGGAATGGGCTTACATTAAAACCTATTCGCCATACCATAATTTGCACAAGGATAAGCATTATCCAAAGGTGTTCTTCACCACCTCAACCCGTGATGACAGGGTCCACCCAGGACACGCGCGTAAGATGGTGGCCAAGATGAAGGACATGGGTATCGATGTGCTTTACTATGAAAATATCGAAGGTGGGCATGCTGGGGCTGCAGATAATAATCAAGCTGCGGAACTAAATTCAATGGCGTTTGCCTACTTATTACAGCAGTTAAAATAATCGTGACCTTTACACGCAAAAAGTGTCGCGATTAGCACCGAGCAAGTCCCTATAGGTTGGGGAGCAAAAAACGGTCGAATTCATTCAGGTTCGGCCGTTTTTTTAATCCGTATTTTAACTTGTTAATAATATTAATAATTTTATTGAGTGAGCCAAGGTCAGTTGCTAAGATGACATTCATTTTTAGGCATAAGATTACCTTAAGAAAACTAAGTTAGCTTCGGCCCACTATTTATTTGAGAGACCATTACCAGTGCTGACGAGATTTAAAACCCTAACTGTGAATCGCTTCACCTTCCTCACCGCATTATTTTACGTTTGCGTTTTTAATATCCCTCTCTTTGAAGTCATCAAAAAAGGCATTGAAAAACAACCTGATGTGGATCCGATCTTTATCGCCACTATGCCGCTGTTTTTAACCTTTGCACTGAGTTTTGTGTTTTCACTGTTTACGGTGAGGTATCTGGTAAAACCCTTTTTCATCATTCTTACGCTGCTCTCCTCGAGCGTGTTTTTTGCCGCGCTTAAATACAATGTCGTGTTCGACTACGGCATGATTGAAAACACCTTTCAAACCAACAGCGCTGAAGCCTTGATGTATGTGAACTTTGCTTCCATTCTCAACATGCTGCTCACGGGGATTTTACCCGCCTATTTAATTTATAAAGCCGATATCCAATACAAGCCATTTTTTAAAGAATTGCTGCATAAAGTTTTGTTTATGCTGGCGATGCTCGCGGGGCTGGGGATTATCGCCTTCTTCTATTTCCAAGATTACGCCGCCTTTGGTCGCAATAATGATGAGATCAAGCGCTATATAGTGCCGACCTATTTTATTGGTGCAGCTTCTAAATACATTAACGTGCATTATTTGCAAACGCCGATGGAATATCAGCAACTGGGCTTGGATGCAAAAAATGTGACGACCAATGCCAACGGCAAACCTAACTTGTTAGTGCTGGTGGTGGGTGAGACTGCCCGTTCGATGAACTATCAATACTACGGTTACGATAAACCCACGAATGCTCATACTCAGGGCCAAGGCTTGATTGCCTTTAAAGATACCCATTCCTGCGGTACGGCTACAGCGGTCTCGTTGCCTTGCATGTTCTCGCGTATGGGGCGTGAGGATTACGATTCTCGCCGTGCCTATGCCCAAGACACGGCCATGGATGTACTGAATCACGGCGGGATTAAAGTACAGTGGTTTGATAATGACTCGGGTTGTAAAGGAGTGTGCGATCAGGTTGAAAACATCACCATCGACCTTAATAGCGATCCTGAACTCTGTTCGGGCCAATATTGTTTCGACCAAGTGCTGCTCAATAAACTCGATGAAGCTTTAGCCAATGCGGAGCAGAAAGACACTGTGATTGCCTTGCATGTGATCGGCAGCCATGGGCCGACGTACTTCCTGCGTTATCCGCCAGAGCACCGCAAATTTACGCCGGATTGCCCACGCAGTGATATTCAAAACTGCAGCGCCGAAGAGCTGATGAACACCTATGACAACACGATTTTGTATACCGATTACATCATCAGTGAAGTGGTAAATAAGCTTAAACAGCAACAAGCTAAGTTTGATACCGCCATGTTCTATGTGTCAGACCACGGCGAATCTCTAGGTGAGAAAGGCATGTATCTGCATGGTGCGCCGTACAGCATCGCGCCGATTGAACAAACCAGTATTCCTATGCTGGCCTGGGTGTCGGAGGATTTCAGCCAAGACAACCATTTAAATATGGCGTGTTTGGCCAAAGAGGCCGAGAAGGGCGGCTTCTCCCACGACAATCTGTTCGACAGTCTGTTGGGATTAATGAACGTACAGACCCAAGTGTATCAGCCTAAGTTAGATATTTTTGCCCGCTGCCGCGGTTAAGTTCAGTACGCTTGTGAATAGATGAAGGAGGATGGCGACATCCTCCTTTGTTTTTTGCGCGCCATCATAATAATCATTGTGCCCAGTATCCAAATTGAAGTAGTTGAGTTAACTTAAATGATACAAAAACATAACAACCATTGGGTGCGCGATTCATGTCTTCTTCTGCAGCAAATAAAGAGCTCGATTCGGCGGTGCAAATCCTGCGATTAGCCGTGCCACAAATGTCTGCGCTTGATATTCCCGTGACCCCCGAAAACTACACGGTTTGGTATGAGTATTTTGCCCAGTCAAACCTCGACTTAAATCGCGCCATTGATGGCTTTCTGGCAAACAAAGTGGTGTTTACTAAGGAGGTGAATACCAGTCTGTACAAGAATTTTATTCAAGAAAAATCCCCAGAAGTGATTGAGAATGTTCAAATTGAAACTCAAATATTGATCAACTCGCTGATCAGTAAAATTTCTCAGTTAACCCAAGGGACGGAGGCCTTTTCAAGTACCTTGGCGGACTTTGGACTGCAATTGCAATCAACCCCCGATGTCTGCACCTTGAACCAATTAGTGGGTGGGGTGATAGATGAAATGCAAAATCTCTTAATCAACAACCAGAACATGGAGCAAAGCTTAACGGCCATGGGGCAAGAGGTGCAGAACTTAAAATCCGAGATGGAAAACCTAAGTTTAGCGGCCATGACAGATCAATTGACCTCACTGCATAACCGCCGCGCCTACGAGATTGCCATTCAAGATCATATTCACCGCGCCGAAGAGCAACAAACCCGTTGCAGCCTGTTACTCATCGATATTGACCGCTTTAAATTGTTTAACGACACCTATGGTCATCAAGTGGGGGATAAGGTGTTAGCCTATGTCGCGCTCGCCCTCAAACAATGTGTGCGGGGGGATGACTTTGTCGCCCGCTATGGCGGCGAGGAGTTTGTGGTGGTGTTGCCTAACACCCATTTCCACGATGCGCTCCAAGTGGCCGAAACCTTAAGGGAGCGTATCTCAGAGCGGCGTTTAGCCATAGGCAAAGATAAAAAACTCTCACTGGGCGCGATTACTGCGTCTATCGGCTTAGCCTCGTTGCAAAAAGGGGATGATGCCGAAACCTTATTTAGCCGAGCGGATAAAGCCTTATATGAAGCCAAATCCGATGGCCGTAACTGCGTGCGCGGCTAGCAAATTGGGCAAGATAGTATAGTGTGATGGCTTGGCAAATGTTTCTGAGCTGAGGTGTAAGTTTGTGCCATTTTGACTATTCGGCTAAGGCACTTTTGCTCAAAGGCACTTTCGTTCAAAGACACTTTCGCTAATGCCCCTGTATCAATCAATGAATAAAAATTAATCTCATCTCTTATCAATTAGTTATCAGGATCCTCCCGCCACATTTGCATTTTGTTACCTATGTTGCCTAAATGGGCAATTGCTTTACATCGCATAGCATCCATATAATAAGTAATGCTTACTATATGGATGGCTTATGAAATCATCATCAAATACCCTAGGCGCACTCTTAAGTGATATTACCCGCATGATGCGCCGCGTATTCCAAGAAACCTACAGGCCCACGGCAGACTGCTCACTGACACTGTCTCAGGCGAGAGCCTTATTGCATATCGCCCGTAATGAAGGTCTTAAACAGATTGAACTGGCGGATCGCCTCGAGATTAAACCTATCACGGCCGCGAGATTAATTGATGTGCTGTGTGATGCGGCGCTGGTTGAACGTAGACCCGATGCCAAGGACAGACGCGCTTTTCAGTTATTTTTGACTGAAGCGGCTGCGCCTCATTTGGCCGAAATTGAACGCGCCGTGACCATAGTGTACGCCCAAGCCTTTAAAGGATTCGATGAAGCCGAGTCACAAACGGTGATCCGCTTGTTGTCGCAAATTCATAAAAATTTTTCAGCCTAATCAAAGCTGATAACCCATCCCAGTGATAGAACGTGAGTGAAGTTGGAGTTGTTGTAATGAGTGACGCAAACCCTCAAGCCCCTCAAGGTAATATGCGTAAAAAACGCAGCGTGTTACTGATTGTGGTTCCCCTGTTATCTGTTTTGGCCATAGGTGCGGTTTATCTACATGGCGGCCGCTACATGGAAACCGATAACGCCTACGTGAAGGCGGATAAAGTCCCCGTGAGTGCTCAAGTGGCCGGGAATGTGGACAGCTTGTATGTGGTGGAAAACCAACGGGTTGAGAAGGGGCAAGTGTTGTTTCGCCTCGACGATGCCATGTTTAAGGTGATGGTCGATAAGGCAAGCGCCAAACTGGCACAGGTCAAAACAGATTTAGCGGTACTCAAGGCGAGTTACCATGAGAAGCAAGCCGAAATTACCTTAGCTGAAACCAAATTAACCTTTGCCGAGAAAGAGCAAAAGCGGCAGGAGAATTTAATCGGTAAACACTTTGTGTCCGAATCTCAGCTTGAGGATGCAAAACAAAATACCGATATTGCGCGGCAGAATATTCAGACTCTGCAAAAAGATTTACACCGCATTGCCGAAAGCTTAGGTGGCAGCCCCGATTTTCCGATTGAACAACATCCAAGCTATTTAGAAGCTTTAGCCCAATTAAATGAAGCCAAGCTTGATTTAAGCCGCGTGGAGATTAAAGCCCCAGTATCAGGCGTCGTTAGCCAACTGCCTAAGTTGGGACAATATGTGAATGTTGGCGCCATCGCTTTAGCGCTGGTGGCCGATCATGCCCTCTGGATTGAGGCGAACTTCACCGAAACCGATTTAACCCACGTCAAACCCGGACAAAAGGTCAATATCCATATCGATACCTTTCCCGACAATCCTTTCCCGACAATCGCTGGCAAGGTACGGTCGAGAGTTTAAGTCCGGCAACGGGCGCTGAGTTTTCGCTGATCCCTGCGCAAAATGCTACGGGCAACTGGGTGAAAATCGCCCAGCGCGTTCCGGTGCGAATTGCCATTGATACTGTGTTACCCGAGGCGCCGCTGCGCGCTGGATTAAGCGCCGTGGTGGATATCGATACTGAATATCAACGCCAGTTGTTGGGTTTTAGTCTGTGAGTCAGCAAGTGATAGCAGGGCAAGACCATGCCCCAACAAAGGGCGTGAATTCGAGCGACGCTTTGCAAGCCGATACTAAACCTAAGTCTGAGCAACACCTTGGGTTTATCACGCTTTCGGTGATGCTGGCGACCATTATGCAAGCGCTGGATACTACGATTGCCAATGTGGCCTTGCCCCATATGCAGGGCAGCATGGGGGCGACTCAGGATCAGATCTCTTGGGTGTTAACCTCCTATATTGTCGCCGCGGCGATTTTTATGCCGCTGACGGGATTTTTAACCGCAAGGCTTGGGCGTAAACGGGTATTTATGTGGGCCGTGGTGGGCTTTACGATTGCCTCCATGCTCTGCGGCGCTGCGCAAAATCTTGAGCAAATTGTGTTATTTCGCTTATTGCAAGGGGTGTTTGGTGCCAGCTTAGTGCCTTTATCTCAATCGGTATTACTAGACAGTTATCCGCCAGAGCGCCATGGTTCGGCCATGGCCCTTTGGGGAGTGGGTGTGATGGTTGGGCCGATTTTGGGACCATCCCTCGGTGGTTGGTTAACTGAGTATTACAACTGGCGCTGGGTGTTCTATATCAACCTGCCTTTTGGGCTTTTAGCTTGGTTTGGTCTTGCCGCCTATGTGAAAGAAACGCCGCTGGACCATAGCCGTAAGTTCGATTTACTCGGTTTTGCCATGTTGAGTCTGGCCATTGGCGCCTTGCAAATGTTGCTCGATAGGGGAGAATCCCTCGATTGGTTTTCTAGTCGCGAAATTGTTATCGAAGCCATTATTGCTGGCATGGCGTTTTATTTGTTTGTGGCCCATATCTTTACCCATAAACATCCTTTTATTGAACCCGGGCTGTTTAAGGACCGAAACTTCAGTGTGGGGCTTATCTTCATCTTTATCATTGGGATTATTCTGCTGGCGACCATGGCCTTACTGCCGCCGTTTATGCAGAACCTGTTAGGTTATCCTGTGATTGATGTGGGTTACTTGCTGGCGCCAAGGGGTGTCGGCACTATGATCGCCATGATGACTGTGGGTAAACTCGCGGGCAAAGTGGATGTTCGCTACCAAATCTTCTTAGGTTTGATGCTCACTATTTTGTCCCTATGGGAGATGACGGGTTTTAACACCAATATTACCGGCTGGGACATAGTGCGCACTGGGATTATCCAGGGCCTTGGCTTAGGGTTTATCTTTGTACCGCTCTCGACCATTACCTTTGCAACCTTAGCGGCGAAATACCGTAATGAGGGGACCGCGCTCTTTAGCCTGATGCGAAATATCGGCAGCAGCATAGGGATCTCCGTGGTGATCACCTATCTTGCCCAGCACACACAGATGAACCATGCGGTGTTTGCCGATTACATTCATCCCTTTAGTTTTGCGCTGCAACATGCTGTTGATGTTCATGCGGTAGATTTATCGACGACGCAGGGCATAGCCTTACTCAATGCCGAAGTGAATCGTCAGGCGGCTACCTTGGCCTATTTGCAGGACTTTAGGTTAATGATGTGGGTGACGTTATCCGCCGTGCCCTTAGTGTTTCTGCTTAAAGGCGTGCATAAAAAACCAAAGCTATAAAATGAGCAGTAAATCGGGGTTTAGTGGGTTCAGCTAAGCGTTAACTGCATGATAAATAAAAACGCCGCATCTTTTGAGTGCGGCGTTTTTTATTGTGTCCAGCGAAACGTAGACTGCTTCGCGCTATTGACTGCTATTGGCGTTGGGCGCCTTAAGATCCATATGCATTTTGATCAAATGTTCCTCCATATCGAAGGTGACCTTAAAGCCTAAGCTCTTGGCAAGGCTGGCCATATTACGGTTTTCAAACATGGTAAAGCCGGTTAGCACTGGGGTGTCGTTGGCTTGATAGTATTTAATCAATTTTTCGAGCAGCAATTTGCCTAGCCCAATACCTTGATGATCGCCTCGCACCGCCATGGCAAATTCAGCTTCGGTATTGTCGGGATCGATAGAGGCCCTGACCGCACCTAAGGTAATGTCATCACCGTCTGGCCCCTTTGCGGTGGCGATAAACGCCATTTCGCGGGCGTAGTCGATTTGAGTTAGTACCGCCATTTCCTCGTGGGTCATCTTAGAGCGCACGCCAAAGTAGCGTTTGTATCTATCTTCATCGGAGAGGGAATTGTCGAAGGCCAAATGCTTGGGCTCATCCTCGGGCAGGATGGGGCGTAGCATGACTTTAAGGCCATTTTTAAGCTCGGCAAATTCCTCTAATTCCTTGGGATAAGGCATGATGGCAAGGCGCGAGGTGTTATCGGTATTGGCATCGTGCAGACGGATATTCACATCGAGCAGGGTGATGTTTTCCCCCGCCGCCAGCACAGGGTTAAGATCTAACGATGCTATTTCGGGGCAATCGATGATGATGTGGGAAATTTGCGTCAGCATCACGCATAGGGCGTTCATATCCAGCCCCAGGGGTAAATGCCTGTCCTTTAACTTATGGGTCTTTAAGGCTTGGATCACCATGTAGCGGGCCAGCGCCATATTGAGTGGCGGCAAGGCGACTGCGGCATCTTGAGTCGGATCCCACTCCGAGCCGCCTTCCCCTAAACAGATGGCCGGGCCGAAGACGGGATCGCTTATCACGGCGACCCGAATTTCCTGCGCGCCCGCGGTCAATGCCATCTTCTGCACTATCATGCCCTCGATAATTGCGTCGGGATTGGCCTGATGCACCCGCTGGGTAATTGCATTGGCGGCATGGCGAATATCTTCTGCCGAGGTGAGGTTAAGCATGACGCCGTGGACATCGGATTTATGCAAAATATTCGGTGATTGCACCTTGAGCGCGAGGGGATAACCCGCCTCGTTGGCAATGGCGACGGCTTCATCGGCATCTTTGACAAACCAAGTGTCGATAGTATTGAGGCCATAGGCGCGCAAAATCGGGCTGGCTTCGTGGGTTTCGAGCACCGCTTTGCCCTTGGCCTGCGCCGCTTGCAGCAGTTTTCGCGCCGTTTGGCTATCGGTTGGAATATTGTCGGGGATGGACTGCGGCACTTCCTGCAGCAGTTTTTGGTTACGACGATATTCCACCATATGCATAAAGGCACCGACCGCACCTTCGGGGGTGCGATAGGTGGAGATGCCACCTTTGGTAAAGCGTTTGCGGGCCTGATAGGCCGAGTCTTCACCGCTCCAATTGGTGAGGATATTTAAGCGGTTTTTCTTCGGATGCGCGTGGATCACTTTAATTAAGGCATCGGCAATTTCGACACTTTCGCCAAGGGCGGACGGCGAATGCAGCACTAAGATGGCGTCTAATTCTTCACAATCCATCAAGATATTAAGCGCGCTGGCGTAACGGCTGGCGTTGGCATCGCCGATAATATCAACGGGGTTTTGTTTCGACCAAGTATTGGGCAGCACGGCATCGAGTTTAGCTATGGTCTCTTGGGATAATTCCGCCAGTTTGCCACCGCGTAGGATCAGTTCATCGACGGCTAATACCGCAGGGCCGCCACCATTACTGATAATGCCTAATCGTTCGCCCTGCAATGGATTAGAATGGGCGAGACTTTCTACTGCGGCAAAAAGTTCAATCAAATCATTCACCCGCAGCATACCCGCGCGCCTAAAGGCGGCCTCATAGACGGCATCGTTGCCGCCAATCCCACCAGTATGTAACTTGGCGGCACGCACGCCTTCGGCGCTGCGGCCTGATTTAATCACTAATATGGGCTTATTGCGGGAAGCGGCGCGGGCGGCGGAGAGGAAATGGCGTTTTTCATTGACCGAATCGATATACAACATAATGGCGCTGGTACGGCTATCGCGGCCGAGGAAATCGAGTAACTCATCGAAGTTAATATCGGTGGCATCCCCAAGGGAGATAAAGGATGAGAAACCGATGCCTTTGTTGTTTGCCCAATCCAGCACTGTGGTACAAATGGCGGCAGATTGCGATACAAAGGCAATTTTACCGGGCAGGGCGCTGGCATGGGCCAAACTGGCATTGAGTCCTAGCGGCGGCAACAACATCCCCAAACTATTGGGGCCAAGAATGCGCATGCCATAGCGTTTAGCATGTTGCATGGCTAAGTCGAGTAGGCTGACACCTTCTTCATTGACTTCCTGTGCCATGCCGGAGGCCATGATAATCGCCACTTTACAGCCGAATTGGGCCAGAGTTTCGACGATGGCGGGCACGCGGCTGGCGCGGGTACAGATGACCGCTAAATCGGGCTTTATCGGCAAGGCTTCAATATTGGGATAGGCAAGTACCCCCATTACCGCGCGGTATTTTGGCGTCACGGGCATGATGGGGCCTGAAAATCCGCTCGAGAGCAGGTTTTTCATCAGCACATTACCGGCACGTTTCTCGCTATTGGAGGCGCCAATAATCGCTACGGATGTGGGTTTAAATAAGGAGTGTAATGTACGTTGACTCATAAATGATCCCATCCCAGTCGAAGACATCGCCAGTGTAACCTAGCCTGTGGTGGCTGCACAGCTAAGTTTATGTATCCACTAGACAAGTCTCTACATTAATCAGTCATTCGCCTGACTGCAGACCGAATGCCTGTATAGCGTAACCATTTTGCGCATGCCGTTCTGATTTTAGTGAAAAAAGTCGATTAGTTGTTTGAAAACCCCTGAATATGAAACTACTTTTTAATCACAAATCAATAATTGCGAAGTCTCTATGACATACAAGGATGGCATTGTTGCAGTGTTTGCTGCAGTAATAGGATATTTCATCGGCAGCCTAGTCAGTTTTATGCTGAGTACCTTAGTCGCCGTGATCATTATGCTTGCTTGGCAGTTTTATCGACAATCTTCAGTGTCTCAACCCATCTCCCATGCCTATGCCACATCTGGTACTCGCGCCGATTGGCAAGACCAACTGACGCTGTATCAAGAAGTGTCTGTGTCACTAAAAACCTGTGAGCAGAGTATCGATGATGTGCTGTCGGTGCTGTCGGTGCAGTCGGATGCGGTCGAGCTATTGGGCGGCGCCTTTGATGGCCTAGGTAAGTTAATGCACGAGCAAAGCGAGTTTATTTCAGCACTGGTGCATAGCACTGATGATGAAGAGATTTTCCATTCTGAGCAGATGAAGCTATTTGCTAATAACACCTCGACCACGCTGGATCGATTTATTCAATCGACCATTGAGATGTCAGCTTCTAATATCGATTTGCTCGAGAAAGTGAATGTGATTTATGAAGCCATGCCGCAGGCGATGAAGGCATTGAAGGATATCGACCAAATCTCTTCGCAAACCAATTTACTGGCATTGAACGCGGCAATTGAGGCCGCCCGTGCAGGGGATGCGGGTAGGGGCTTTGCCGTGGTGGCCGATGAGGTGCGCGCCCTCTCTAATCGCAGTGCTGGTTTTAGTGAAAGCATTCAAAAACAGCTACATACAATTCAAGTACAAATCGAACAGTTAACCCATCAAGTGAGTAAAGTCGCCGCTCAGGATATGTCTTACATTATCGAGGCGAAAAAAGATCTCGATACGGCGCTAGAACAAATCATTGTAAAAGCAGAAAAAGACGCTGTGGTCATTGACCGCATCGACGCCTCCGCCCACGAATTAGAGAGTGCCATTGCCGACACGATTCGTGGCTTACAATTTAGCGATATCACCTCGCAAAGTTTAATTTATACCAATCAGAGTTTGCAGCACTTGCGTGAATCTTTAAATCGGGTCACGGCAATGTCGCCCGAAGAATTCGATGAGCAGTGTGATGGTCTAGTTTCACAGATCAGTGGTCGGCGTACCAACACCCATAATCCAGTGTCCGCAAGTCAAATCAGTTGTGGTGAGATTGAGCTTTTCTAAACAGGGAAGATTGTGATGGCTAATATTTTTTATATCTCTTTGCCAGAACGTTTTGATTTTTATCATCATAAAAAATTCACCAGCGATTATCAAAAGGCCTTTCTCGAAGAGGACATTAAGCACTTAGTGCTGGATTTTAGCCGCGTGCTCTACATTGATAGCTCGGCACTGGGGATGATGGTGTTACTGCATCGTAAGGCGCTTGAGCGTCAGATCAGCACGGCGATTCGGGGACTGCATGGGCAAGCGGAAGAAATTATAACGATTGCCAATATGGGACGTTTGTATCTTGTTGAACGGGATGTGTAAGTGCCTAAAAGCCAACGTTATATTCTGGTCATTGATGATGACTTAGTCACAAACCAAATTATTACGGCGTTTATTCACAGTAAAGGTTGGGGGGTGATTACTTGCTGTAATCTGGAGGAAGCAAACGAGGAAATTAATCAGCAAAATATTGAGCTTATTTTATTAGACTATTATTTGCCCGATGGTACCGCCCTGACTTTATTAGAAAGACTGCGATACCGAGAATCGCCCGTGCCGGTAATTGTTATCAGCGCGGATAATGAATATCAAAAAATAATATCCTGCTTTCGTTTAGGGGCCTTGGATTTTATTATTAAACCGATTAACTTAGAACTATTCTGGCATAAAGTTGAAGGGTTATTAGCGCATTTTTCCTTAGAGAAACAAGTTAAGCAACAACGCTCAATATTAGAAAAAATGCTGTATCAAAAGGCCCGTGAAGAACAAATGGCAAGGCATTTATTTGAGCATCTTGTTAATATTCGTAATGTCAGTTTTGATTTCGTCAAATCCTTTACCCAAGCAAGTGCTAATTTTAGCGGCGATATTATTCTTAATACCGTTGGTCCCAACGGAAACTTCTTCTTAATTATTGCGGATTCTACCGGCCATGGATTAAGTGCGGCTATGCCGATTTTACGGGTGGCCAATACCTTCAGGGCCATGGTAGCGAAAGGCTTTAATCTCGTCAGTTTGATTTATGAACTTAATGCCAACGTGTATGAAGACAGCCCCGGCGATCGTTTTGTGGCGGCCGTGGTCTTAGAGATAGATTTCTTTAAAAATCAAATCAATCTCTGGAATGGCGGCATGCCGGACGCATTGCTTTATCAAGATGAATTGGAGAGCGATTCGGCTTATGCCGAGCATGAGCACATACAGAAATACCGCTCTAAAAATATGGCTCTAGGCATTTTGTCGCCCAGTGCGTTTATCGCGAATATTGCTTCGTTTCCCATTCCGCGGACGGGGCGGATCTGTTTACTCAGTGACGGATTAATTGAGCAACAGAGTAAAGGCGGCACATTTTTTGGCATGGACGGCGTGATTTCGTTGCTGAGTTTTTATGGTCGCGATTTAACTGAATACCTAAGAACAAAACTCAAAACCATTTTTGAACACGAGATCACCGATGATATTGCGGTGTGTGTACTCGATTTCGAGTTATTACATAACTGGTATCGAGAACGAGAACATAAATCGAGTCAAATTTGTATGAAAGGCGAGTTTACTTGGGCCATAAAAATGATGGGCGCCATGTTATTAAATGCCGACTATTTAAATTCACTGAATCAGTTTTTGAATATTTTTGGGTTTTCTACTACGTTTAGTCAGAGGGTATTTACTGTTGTTTCTGAGTTAGTTACTAACGCAGTCGACCATGGTGTACTCAAGTTAGACTCTCGTCTTAAAAATGATCCTGAACGTTTTGAGTTATACCACAGTATACGTGAAAGCAGCATCGACAAGCTTAAGGCTGAAGATTGGGTCAAGGTTGAGCTGGAATGGCATGCACAACTCAGTGAACTCAGGATCACTGTATCCGACAGTGGTGATGGGTATGTGCCGAAGGAGCAGGAGGAAATCGCAGATTGGTTTCAAATTTCGGGTCGTGGTCTTTTATTGGTTAAATCCCTCTCTAAGAGCTATGAGTTAGTGGCTCCAGGAAATAAAACTAAAGTCATAATGGAATGGTAAATGAGCAAAAAAATATTAATTGTTGATGACTCGGCCGCGATCAGACAGATGGTTGAGGCGACGTTAAAGTCGGCAAATTATCAAGTCGTGCTCGCAAAAGATGGTCGTGAAGCCCTAGATTTATGTGGCGGACAACGATTCGATTTTATTTTGACGGATCAAAATATGCCCCGTATGGACGGTTTGACGCTCATTAAATCCCTCAGAGCCATGACGGCGTTTATGCGCACGCCCATCGTCATGCTGACCACCGAAGCTGGTGAAGATATGAAGGCGCAAGGTCGAGCCGCTGGCGCTACGGGATGGATGGTCAAGCCCTTTGACCCGCAGAAGCTATTAGCTATCACAGCCAAAGTGCTGGGCTAACCTAGGTCGGGGTGTGCTATGTCCATTAATATGGCAGAGTTCCATCAGGTTTTTTTTGAAGAAAGCCACGAACATCTTGAAAATATGGAGCAATTGCTCCTTGCATTAGATTTAGACGCCCCCGATCCCGAAGAGTTAAATACCATTTTCCGCGCTGCCCATTCGATTAAAGGGGGCAGTGGCATCTTTGGTTTTACTGCGCTCACCAGCGTGACCCACGTAATGGAGAATTTGCTCGATAAAACCCGAAAGGGCACGTTTGAGCTTTCTTCTTCTGTCATTGATCTTTTGCTTCGTACCGTCGATACCCTTTCACATATTTTAAACCTCTATCGGGAAGAGGAACCTATCGATTGGCAACAGGTGGAATTTGCCAAAAACCAGCTGGTGGCGGCCTTAAATGGTGAACCCTTTTCCACTCAAACCGCCAATGCTGCAAATGGTTTGAGTGCCGCAAATCCCAATACCAATAACCAGAGCGAAGATAACCCCTTACAAGCTGTGGTCACGCCAAGCGTGGTTAGTCAATCAGTAGACGATAGCTTCGGTTTTTTTGAGGATGAAGTGGAGCTAGGGTTAGTCGATGAAACGGAACATTTCGGCTTTTTTGACGAGGCCTATACCGCAAAGGAAATCCGCGCCGAGGATATTCACGCATCTACCGCAGCTGAGCTGAGTTCGACGCTGCAAGAACAGGCGGCTGCTGATCTGGCTGCCAATCACGTTGCTGTTGTTAGCGACGATGCGCTAGATGATGAATTAGGCTACGGCTTTTTTGAATCATTAACGCCCGAAACATTCGCCACTGAAATTGATGCATTAACTTCAACATCGGTAAAAGAGAAGTCCATCACCAATCAGGCGTCTGCGCCACGAGCAGAAGCGGACACTGCAAAGTCGCAGTCGACTCGAACCAAAAAGCCCGCACAAGAAGTCAGTAAACAGCCCGCTAAACCGGCAGCTAAAGCCGAGGCAATGCCGCAATCTTTTACTTCAACCATAGGCGCTGCATCCGGCAGTAGTAGTCAACCCGCAGCGAAAAAGGCCAGTGCCGCCAGCCAAGATGCCACGTTGAGGGTAGAAACCTCAAAGATAGATACTCTAGTTAATCTTGCGGGTGAATTGGTGATCACCCAATCCATGCTCACCCTTATCGGTAATGAGCTGGGCGGCGAATTAGGTGAGCGGCTAAAAACCGCGCTTAATGAGTTAGAACGCAATACCCGGGAGATGCAGGAAGCTGTGATGTCGGTGCGCATGTTACCCGTGTCGTTCGTGTTTAACCGTTTTCATCGACTGGTGCGGGATTTATCGGATCAGCTTGGCAAAAATGTCAGTCTGGTGATTGAGGGCGGCAACACTGAAATTGATAAGGGGATGATTGAAAAGTTAGTCGATCCGCTCACCCACCTTGTTCGTAACAGTCTTGACCATGGTATTGAAAAACCAGAAAAAAGACTTGCAGCAGGCAAAAGTGAAGCCGGTGTCTTGTCGCTTAAAGCCAGTCAGCGCGGCGGCAGTATAGTGATCGCAGTGCACGATGATGGCGGCGGGTTAAACCGCGAGCGCATTTTACAAAAAGCCCGGGAAAATGGCATGGCACTGCCCGAGAACATGACAGACAAACAAGTGTGGCAATTGATCTTTGCTGCGGGGTTCTCAACGGCGGCTGAGGTTACCGATGTCTCGGGGCGTGGCGTGGGTATGGATGTGGTACGCAAGAATATTGAGGCCTTAGGTGGTCGGATTGATATTGATTCCGTTGCGGGTCAGGGCGCGACCTTCGAAATCCAACTTCCCCTTACCTTAGCCATTGTCGATGGCATGAGTGTCAGCGTAGGCAATCAAATTTATATCTTACCTTTAGTACACATTATCGAATCGATACAACCGCAAACTGAGCAGCTTAAATTTTTGGCCAAAGAGCGGTTACTCAAGGTGCGGGAAGAATATTTACCCCTGCTAAACCTCTATCAATTAATGGAAATCGAACCCCAAGCCAAGACGCCAGAAGCCGGCATAGTGGTCTTGCTAGAAAGCAATAATAAACGCTTTGGTCTGTGTGTCGATGCTCTCGTCGGGCAGCAACAAGTGGTGATCAAGAGCCTTGAAAAGCACTATCGGCGGATCCCCGGTGTATCGGGAGCGACCATTATGGGCGATGGCAGCGTGGCCTTGATCCTCGATGTTGAATCACTTGCACTGCATATCAAAAATTAACTAAGGATGTCGCAATGGATAACCGCACGAACACGGTGAGTAAGCAGGAGTACAGCGTCCACGATGAGGTCGAGTTTTTAAGTTTTGTGCTGGGTGAAGAACACTATGCGCTCGACATTATGTCGGTGAAGGAGATCCGTGGGTATGAACCTGTCACCAAAATCGCCAATGCGCCGAGTTTTATCAAAGGTGTACTGAATCTTAGGGGCGATATCGTACCTATTGTCGATTTAAGGATGAAGTTTGCTGTGGGCAGTGCGACCTACAATGAGTTCACCATCGTCATTATGTTGAATGTGTTTGACCGTATCGTCGGGATTGTCGTCGATGCGGTGTCGGATGTGATTAAACTCGCCGCCGAAGAAATTCTACCCGCCCCCGAATTTGGGGTGGCCTTCGATAGCCGTTACCTCAAGGGGCTGGCAACGGTAGAAGACAAGATGATCATTTTGGTAAATATACAGGCTCTGATCAGCAGTGATGAGCTGGGTCTAATTGATGCAAATAGTCTGTCTGATCAGGAGTAATCATAATGGGTATTTTCAATGTGTTTGGAAATGAAGAGGCGCGCCAGCAAAAGGAAGAGGAGCTGCAACGCTATTTCCAATTATTAGATAACAGCGGCAACAGCTTTATGATCGCCGACAGCAACCGCAATATTATCTACGCCAATAAAGCGGTATTGAATATGTTATCCGAGGCTGAGGCGGACATTCGCAAAGAGCTGCCGCAGTTCTCTGTGGCCAAGGTGGTGGGCAGTAATATCGATATTTTCCATAAAAATCCGGCCCATCAACGCAATATGCTCGAGCGTCTTACCCAATCCCATACGGCGCAAATCACCATAGGAAAGCGGACTTTTAAGCTGATCCTGACGCCCATTATCACCCGCGAGAATAAACACTTAGGTACGGGGGTTGAGTGGATTGATAGAACGGAGAGCATAGAGTCCGAGCGGGCGACGCAGCGCATTTTAGAGGCGCTGAATAATACCAGTACCAATGTGATGATCGCCGATGCCAACCGCACCATCATCTATATGAACCGCTCGGTGGAATCGATGCTGCGCCAATCAGAGAATGAGATCAGGCAAGCGCTGCCGCATTTCTCCGTCGATAAAATTCTTGGCAGCTCTATGGATATTTTCCATAAGAATCCAGCCCATCAAGCCAGTCTGTTAGACAAGCTCGACCGTAAATATGAATCGCAAATCAAAGTGGCCAGTTGTCACTTCCGCTTAACCGCCAGCCCGATTATTTCCAAAACGGGTGAGCGGTTAGGTTCTGTTGTCGAATGGCTCGACCGCACGGTCGAAGTGCAAATCGAGCAGGAAATCTCGCGGATCGTCAATGCGGCAGCGGCGGGGGATTTCTCCCAACGGGCTGAGACGCAAGGTAAGCAGGGCTTCTTTTTGATGCTGGCGAACAGCCTCAATGCCTTGATTGAGACCTCGGATCGCGGTCTACAGGATGTGGCGCGGGTGTTGATGGCGCTCGCCGAAGGCGATTTAACCACGCGTATCTATAACGATTACGAAGGCACCTTTAATGATTTGAAAAACTATTCAAATCAAACCGCTGAAAAGCTCTCTTACATGATAAGAGACATTCAAAAAGCCGCCGATACCATCAATACCGCCTCTTCAGAAATCGCTCAGGGCAATGCTGATCTGTCGAGCCGCACCGAGGAGCAAGCATCGAGTCTTGAACAAACTTCGGCGAGTATGGAAGAACTGACAGGCACAGTGAAGCTAAATGCCGACAACGCCAGCCAGGCCAATGCACTTGCCTCTAAGGCCGCCGATGTCGCCGTCGATGGGGGCGAACTTATCCAGCAAGTGGTGCAAACCATGGCATCGATTAACGAATCGGCACGCAAGATTGCCGATATTATCGGTGTTATTGATGGCATAGCCTTCCAAACCAATATCTTAGCGCTAAATGCGGCGGTAGAAGCGGCCAGAGCTGGCGAGCAAGGTCGTGGATTTGCGGTGGTGGCCTCAGAGGTGAGAAGTTTGGCTCAACGTTCGGCCAACGCTGCCAAGGACATTAAAGCCTTGATCTCCGACTCTGTGACCAAAATCGAAAGCGGTAACAGTTTAGTCGGCAAATCCGGCGACACCATGAAAGAAATCGTCATCGCCATTAAACGGGTGAACGACATCATGGCCGAAATTGCTTCAGCCTCGAATGAGCAGGCGATCGGTATCGATGAGATCAGTAAAGCCGTAGTGCAAATGGATGAAATGACGCAGCAAAACGCGGCCTTAGTGGAAGAAGCCGCCGCCGCAGCCGAAAGCATGCAATCGCAGGCGCAGCAGTTAGCGGACAGTGTGGCCAACTTTACCGTGGACGAAGACACCACACCTGCGCCAAAACCCGTGGCGAGCCACAAGAAGTTAGCGGTTAAACCGCCATCGACTGTGACTCGCATGCCCGTTAAACCTAAGGCGATGGCGCCAAAGGTCAATAAAGCCGACCAAGATGAATGGGAAGATTTTTGATTGAGCGAACATCAACCTCTAGGGAAAGAGTTTGTTTTTACGGCGGCGCACTTTAATACGGTGAAAACCCGGCTGTACCAATTTGCCGGCATTAAGTTAGCCGACAGTAAAGACGCCATGGTGTATAGCCGTTTAGTCCGGCGGATAAGGGCGCTCAAGTTAGCGGGATTTACCGCGTATTTTGAGTATTTGCAGGCGCACGAGAGTGAACATCAGGAGTTTATTAATGCGCTAACCACTAATCAGACGGCGTTCTTTCGCGAGCCCCATCACTTTGAGATCTTAAAACAATATTTGCAGGCCCATCCGCACACCAAAAGGATCTGGTGTGCGGCCAGTAGCACGGGGGAGGAGCCTTACTCCATTGCTATGGTGGTCGCGGAGCATTTCGGCCGCTTCAACACCCCCATCGAAATCATTGCTTCGGATATCGACAGCGGCGTACTGAAAAAGGCGCAACTGGGCATCTATCCTATCGAGCGTATCGAGGCGGTAAGTGCCGAGCGCAAGAAGGCGTTTTTTCAACGGGGGCGCGGGGCACAACAAGGCAATGTGCGCGTGGTGCCTGAGCTCAAACAGATGCTGCAGTTCACCCGGCTCAACTTGGTTGATGAGTTTTGGTCAATCAAGACGCCAATCGATGTGATTTTTTGTCGAAATGTGATGATTTATTTCGATAAAACTACGCAGGAAAGTATCCTTAAACACATGATGCTTTCCCTTGCCGATGATGGACTCTACATCGCAGGCCATTCGGAGAACTTTAATATGTTCCCCCAGATCATTAAGCCAGTGGGCCAGACAACCTACAAGGCGGTAAAGGGAGCTTGATGAGTGCCAAAGCCGAATATTGAATACCCCGTTATCGAGCCGAATCGCTATTATGACCATCATTTTGGCTGTGATGCGGTCAAAATTTTGCCGGGAGAGTTTTTCGCCACCCGCGACCAAACCATGATAGTCACAGTGCTAGGCTCATGTGTGTCCGTTTGCCTCTCCGATCCCGATTTAAAAATTGGTGGAATGAATCATTTTTTATTACCGAGTGATAATGGCAGCAATTCGGGGATCTTAACCGATTCAGCCCGTTACGGTGTGTACGCCATGGAGTTGCTGATCAACGAGCTGCTCAAACTCGGTGCGCGGCGCCGTGCCTTGGTCGCTAAAGTGTTCGGGGGCGGAAATATGCTCAATGGGATCACCGCCCATAATATCGGTGAGCGCAATGCGGAGTTTGTACTCGAATATTTGCAGATGGAACAAATCCCTATCTTGGCCGCAGACTTACTCGATTATTATCCTCGAAAAGTGTATTTTTTTCCGGCGACAGGTTTAGTAAAAGTTAGAAAAATCAGAACAATGCATAATAGCACCATTATGGACAGGGAAAGTGAGTATCGCCTAAGGATCAGGAATTTGCCGAGTGGCGGAGATGTGGAACTCTTTGGTGACTAAGACATGACGATAAAAGTACTGGTGGTTGATGATTCGGCATTGATCCGTAACTTATTGGGCAAGATGATCGAAGCCGATAGCGAACTTTCCCTAGTTGGCATGGCCGCCGATGCCTACATGGCCAAGGATATGGTGAATCAGTATCGCCCCGATGTGATCACTTTAGATATTGAAATGCCTAAAGTGGATGGCTTGACCTTTTTAGACCGCTTAATGAAGGCTAGACCCACGGTGGTGGTGATGATTTCATCCTTAACCGAAGAAGGCGCCGATGCTACATTTAACGCGCTCGCCCTCGGGGCGGTGGATTTTATCCCTAAGCCGAAATTAGATTCCCCCCAGGATTTTAATGAATACCAAGATTTAATTTTAGAGAAAATTAAATCGGCCGCCCACGCTAAACTGAAAACCCAACGAGCAGCTCCTACCGTCGTGGTGCAACCTAGCCATAAACCCGCGCTGAGCAACCGAGTAATCAACACCCAATTGGTGGCAATTGGCGCCTCCACTGGCGGTACCGAAGCCATTTTGTCGCTGTTACAGCAGTTTCCGGCGGTAATGCCACCGATTGTGATCACTCAACATATGCCACCGGGCTTTACTCGCACTTTTGCTGAGCGGCTAAATAAACTCACCCGATTGAATGTCAAACAGGCCGAAGATGGTGAACGTTTGCTGCCCTGTTATGTGTATATTGCGCCGGGGGATCAACACTTAGAAGTGATTAAGGTCGGCGGCAGTTTTAAGACCCGCTTGACCCAGAGCGACAAGGTGAGTGGCCATAGGCCGTCGGTCGATGTGCTATTTAACTCGGTTGCCGAGTGTGCGGGAGCCAATACCACTGCGGCGATCCTAACTGGCATGGGCAAAGATGGCGCCGATGGGATGGCGTTAATCGATGAACAGGGCGGTAAAACCTTTGCACAGGGAGAGCAGAGCTGTGTGGTGTTCGGCATGCCAAGGGAAGCGATCAAACGCGGCGTTATCCATCATGTCGTCGAACTACCGCAACTGGCGGATAAGATGCTCAATTATTTAGCCTCGCTTAAGCGAGACTAAAGCACTGACAACGTCTGTTAAGGTTGCAGGACTAGCGCGTCGATGCACTTTGTTCTTATCAATCGCAAACAAAGGCAAATTACGCGCTATCTTGTCATTCCACACAACAATCTTATTTGTACGCATAAATTTCGTTACTCATGCAAATCACCGCGAAGGTCACTTCTTAACGCCCTAACATAACGAGATTATCGCCAGAGCATATCGCGTGAGTCGGGTTTATTTTATTAAGGTAGTGATTAAACGATTGCGCCCAGTACGTTTTGCCTCATACAGATTTTTATCCGCCAGCAATAAACAGTCTTGAAACTCGCTGCATTCGGTCGAAAAGGCTAAGCCCCCGCTTAAGGTGACTTTAAATTCGGCGCCTTCTTCGACAAACACAATATGGCTAAAGCTCTCGCGAATAGCATTAAGCTTGGCAATGGCTAAGGGCGCGGGGAGATCGGGCAAGACCAACATAAATTCTTCGCCGCCGTAACGACCCATAAAATCCACGGGGCGCAGGGATTGCTGCAACAGATGGGCAAAGGCCAACAGCACTTTGTCACCGCCAGAATGCCCATAGGTATCATTCACTTGCTTAAAGTGATCTAAGTCCAGCATGGCAATGCACACCGAAGAGTTGATGCGTTTGGCGAGGTTAAAACAGCGGCGGGCGGCAACGAGGATCTGGGTGTGATTGAGCAGGCCCGTTAAGCTATCGCGGCTGGCGGAGCTTCGAATATCATGGCCACGCTGGGCGCGGGAAATCACTTGCGTCACAAACAGACTTGGCGCGGTTTGTTTTGAGATTAAATCGTCGGAACCCGCCTGAATGATGCTGACCTTGTTCTGCATAGTGTCGTCGGAACTGAGCACTAGGATAGGGCTTGAGCTGTATTTATCTAATTGGCGGATCATTTTTGCCAGCTCTAAACCATTCACATCGGGCATATACAAATCGAAAATAAACAGATCTGGCTCAAATTGCTCTAGGGTTGGCAGTACTTGTTCGGGTTTGGTCATACCTTTGACCATCAGTCCATGACTGCGAAGCAGACTGGAAAAATAATCGACCATGGATTGCTGATCGTCCACCAGCAAAATTTTAAGCGGCTGTTTTTCTGACATTTTGAGCCACTGGTGGATCTTGCGTACCAGTAGGGTGGTTTCGGCGGGTTTAACAAAATACTCACTGACATTGGCACGGATGGCCAGTAGTCGCATCTCAAAATCACCGCGGGAAGAGAGAACAAATACACGGGTATTGTGTTTCTCAAACTCGGTCGCCGCAGTAAATAAGGCTTCTTCGGTATAATCGGGCAAGATGAGATCTAATAAAATCAAATCGAAGGGCGAGGTCTTTTGGATATCGAGGAAGTCGGTGAAATTTAAAAAGTGCTGCACATTAAAGCCAAATTCATGCAGCTGCTTCGTTATCATCGCCCCGACATTGTTGTCATCCTCAATAATCGCAATTCGATATTCGTGCCGTGCTTTTGTCGGCTTATAGGGACTGTGCTGCATTTGCGCTTCAACCACTGGGGCCGCTGGCTCACCACGGAGGTTATTTTGCAGTAATTGGTGGAAGAGGGTATCTAAGCTTTTGATCACATTCAGCGCTGGGGCGGGCGAATCGAGTAAATTTTTTAACAGCAGCTCAAGCTTATCGACAATCTCTTTGGTGTCGGTCAAGCCAAAAGTTTCGCAGGAGCCTTTTAAGTTATGGACTTCACGGTAGACCGCCGACAGCATATGGCTCTGCCAGTTTTTCCGAAGCGAGATCCACAGGGTGATAATTTGTTTCTTCTTATCGGGTAGTGCATGTAAGTACTGACGTTTTAGTTGTTCTAAGGATTCTTCAAGACTCATAGGCTATCACCACCATCAGAATTTATAGGATAAGCTGGTGCACTGCTGGCGCGTATGCAATACCTCATAAGTATTAGTCGGCACAATTAGTGGGATTTTCTGCTTATTCGATACCCTAAGAGTGTAAACCAAGGTTGAGAAAATGCGGCAAAACAAGCCTTTTCTGGTGGATATTTTGTTTAGTCTTAAGTGAATACTATAGTGTTGTGTATTTTGATGTAGTAGCTTGCTAACTGATCAAATAACGTCTTGTTTCAAGGCATCTTGGCATTCAACTTTTGAGAATTGAAGACAAGTTTTATGTGTTCACTCGACAGTTTAATCGTAATTGAATCTTAAGGGAGTGTTGGCAATGGAAAGCCGCACAAAGCGTATTTTTGTAACGTTATTTTCAATGGCCATTATTGCTTTGCTAGTCGATTATTTTCACTATCAAGGTCGATGGAGCCGAATTGAGGCCAGTCATCTATTGGCAGACATTCTGGAGCCCATTCACCGCAATTGTTCTGTGAATCAATGGGATTGGTGCAGTGCATCAGCAGAGATCTCTCCCACAATGAGTCAAACAACATCTCGGAATGTGGATAATGAGTCACATCAGATGGATTATGGTGGATGTGATGACTTAGTTATAAAACAAGCGGAAGAGGCCCAGCAAAGTAGAGGAATATATACTTGGGTTGATGAAAAAGGGCTGACACATTTCTCCGATAGTAGCCATGCAATTAAGGATAGTCAGCTGACACATTACACCGAGCCTCAATATAGTTTTGAGTTGAAGATAGATTCATTGGCCACAAGTCCTCCACCATTTTTTCGAGATCGCCTCAGCGCAACGATTAAAGACATTGATAGTATTTACCGAAAATACTTACCCAAACGCCAACTTCATCCCGTTAAGGTCAACTTAATGTTGGCTGGAAACCTGTCGGCTTATAACAAATTAAAGGCAATGTATGCTTCGCAAGTAGGAGCAAGCCAAGGATTTTACTCCGGTCAACATAATCTGGCAGCCGTATGGCATCGTGAAGACTCGCAAGCATTTAGAACCGCAATCCATGAGAGTGTTCATGTGATGAACGCCGGACAATTTGGTAGTACGCCTCGCTGGTTAAATGAAGGACTTGCAGAGTACTTTGAATCTTCAGAATTCTTAGAGACCGTTGAGTTAAATACTCGCTATGAATCAATTATTAACAATAACACTCGGAACAAGTCGAATATGATTTTTGTGGATGATAAAGCTCCTTTATCGATGGGACTTGTTGAACTTCTTACTTCAGAACAAGATTGGCAAGGACAGAAGCAAGATGCCCTCTATCAACATTCTCACAGCTTTGTTCGCTTTCTGTTTCAGCATAAAAATGGCAAACAGTTATTAAGGAAATTATTTGAGCACCTTAGTGCTCAGCGTTGTGAAAATAAGAATGTTGACGACATACTCGCTTCCTATCCTGGCGGGCTCAATCAATTGAATCGAGATTGGCTGGGGTGGAGGCAACGATAGATAGAGGATTTTGACTATAGAAATTAACCGAGCAACTATAATTTTGTCTTCGTTCTGGTTAAATACTGAGAGCAGACACGATGCTTCAAGGTCATTTTAAAGGATAAGGATATGTCAGATAACACAGGTACAGTGAAGTTACATAGAGTGCTACGTGCGCCCGCGGCGTTAGTCTACAAGGCGTTTACCGATAAAGCGGCCCTAGAGCGTTGGTTACCGCCTTGCGGCTTTGTGGGAACGATTCATGAGTTTGAATTAGCCGTTGGGTCAGGGTATTCCATGAGTTTTACCCAATTTGCGACCGGACACAGTCACTCCTTTAAGGTGATCTATACCGAGCTTATCCCCAACACACTTATTCGCCATACCGACCAATTTGATGATGAACATCTGCCTGGGGTGATGCAGGTGACTATCGCGTTAACCGAGGTGTCCTGTGGTACCAGTTTGCAGATCACTCAGGAGGGTATTCCTGCCGTGATCCCAGAGGAAATGTGTTACTTAGGTTGGCAGGAATCATTAACGCAACTTGCGGCTTTGGTGGAAGCGAAGACGGAATAAGGCTGTCAGTCACTGGGTGCTATAAAATGGTAATGTGAGAGGGTGATAAAAAAGACGCTTATCTCGAGTAGAGTGAAGCGTCTTTTTATTAGGTAACTTTATTGGGTAACTCTATTAGGCAATTTTGTAGGGCAACTTTATAGGCTAATGGATAAAGCCTTTTAAAAAGGCTTATCGCACAGCAGCAGGATTATGCACTGGCAAGGTTTGCCAGATACTCATCAAAGGTCCCTTGGAAGTTGACCAATTTTCTATCCCGAATATCGATAATGCGGGTCGCTAACGAGGACACGAATTCGCGGTCGTGACTGACAAAAATCAATGTGCCTTCAAAATCTTTGAGGGCATTATTTAAGGATTCAATCGCTTCCATATCCATATGGTTAGTCGGTTCATCCATAATGATGACGTTGATATCTTGCATCATTAACTTGCCGAAAATTAAACGGTTTTTCTCGCCGCCTGAGCAGTTTTTCGCTTTTTTGTTAGCATCATCTTCGGTAAACAGCAAACGACCTAACATGGCTCGCACCATTAAATCGTTGTGTTTTGGCTGACGCCATTGGTCCATCCATTCAATAATAGTCAAATCATTATCGAAGTCGCTGGTGCTGTCCTGTGGGCAGTAACCTATGGAAGCGTTCTCGGACCACTTAATCACGCCTTGATTATGGATTAACTCATTGACTAAACAGCGTAATAGAGTCGTTTTACCTACGCCGTTCTCGCCGATAATCGCAAGCTTTGCACCGGCTTCGAGGATTAAATCGCCGCCTTCGAATAATAATTCGCCATCAAAACCGTGGGCGAGGTTCTCAAGCACCAATGCCTGACGGTGCATCTTTTTGCCCGGCGCGAAGCGAATCGATGGCGCGATACGGCTGGAGGATTTCACCTCATCCAGCTTAATTTTGTCCATGCGCTTGGCGCGTGAACTGGCGAGTTTTGCCTTAGAGGCGTTAGCCCCAAAGCGGTTAACGAAGTCCTGTAGTTCTTCAATCTCGGCGCTCTTCTTGGCGTTGCTCGACAGCAGTTGTTCGCGCTGTAAGGCCGATTGCTCGAGGAAATATTCGTAGTTGCCGGGATAAATCCGCAGTTCACCGTAATCGATATCCGCCATATGGGTACAGACAGCATTTAAGAAGTGTCTGTCGTGGGAAATAATGATCATGGTGCATTTGCGCTTATTCAGCTCAGTTTCGAGCCAACTGATGGTGTGAATATCCAAGTTGTTGGTGGGCTCGTCGAGCAGCAGAATATCGGGGTTAGCAAACAGGGCTTGGGCTAACAGTACACGCAGTTTCCAACCGGGGGCGACCTGTGACATAGGGCCATAATGGAAGGATTCTTCAATCCCGGCTTCAATCAGAATTTCGCCAGCGCGGCTCTCGGCGCTGTAGCCGTCCATTTCGGCGAATTCACTCTCGAGATCGCCCACACGCATGCCGTCTTCTTCGGTCATATCGGGTTTGGCATAAATCGCGTCACGCTCTTGCTTGATTTTCCACAGCTGGGTATCGCCCATGATCACCGCATCGATAACTGTGTATTGCTCGAAGGCGAATTGATCTTGGCTTAGGGTGCCGACCTTTAACCCCGGCGTGATAGACACGTTGCCTGAGGTTGGGGCGAGGGCGCCACTTAAGATCTTCATAAAAGTCGATTTGCCGCAGCCGTTTGCGCCAATCAAACCATAACGGTTGCCGTTGCCAAATTTTGCCGAGATATTTTCAAATAATGGCTCTGGGCCGAATTGCATGGTGATATTTGCGGTAGAGATCAAGGGTATGTCCTAGGAAAAAGTCGTTAATAACGGCTTAAAAAGCTGACAACCGCAAAGGATTGCAATATCGAGCTAGTTATTGGCCACATATTTGGGCGCGGAGTATAGCGATTTCAGGCTCAAGATGCGAGTTTCAAGCATAAAGGTTCAAGGCAAAAACAAACCGAGCCACTCGGACTCGGTTATCATTCGTCTCGCCAGAACATGCCGATTTCAGTTGGCGAAATACTCAGTTAAGCGATAACTTCTCAACAATACTGCGCCAAGGCAGCCATTTAAAGGATTGATTATTATCGGGTAAATGATTGTGCCCATCCTGTACTACCAGCATTCCCTGTTGCCAAGCTCCCGTGCCGACGCTTAAGTGAGTCACGGCTAAGCCATCGGTTTCACTGCTGCCATCGATACTGGTTTCACGGCCATTTTCCATGCCGTTAAGGTTTATTCCAAGGCGAAACTTGCCTAATTGTGCGTAGGGCGGCTGCGCCTGATACAGCAAATAACTGTTATCGCCTTGGCTGGACACCACCAGCAGATCCTGCTTTTTACCGTGAATAGTCGCGCCTTGGTAGAGTGAAATCCCTTCGACATCGGGAACTAAATCGTCCTCGGCTTTAATGATGAGTTCGCCTTGGGTGCCGCCATTAGCCTTGGCATTAAAGCGCCAAATGCCTTTGTCCTCTTCACCGATAAATAGCGCGTGCTGAGCCTCATCGACCACACAACCTTCGACTTGGCTTGGGGTATGAATATCGCGCACCAGTTTAATACTTGGGCCATTTGCCTGCCAATCGACGCGGTATTGGGCGATGCGGCCAGACTTTTCATTAGCGAACACATACAGGCTATCGGCATCTTGATACAGGCACATGCCATAAATATCCTGCATATTCGTGGCTTGATTGGGATACTCGTTGAGCTTCCCTTCTGCGTCGATTTCATAAAAGGCGAGGCTGTCGTTATCCCTTAGGGTCGCCACCGCGATATCGCGTTTTTTACCGCCCAGCATCACTTGCTGGCGCAGATCGACGTTATTGATACGCCCCGACGGCAGGGCTTGAATCTGCTCGCCACGCATATTAAAGCTCAGTAGCCCCCAACGTTTGTTGGTGCCAAGCACTAGGCTTTTTTCCGGTTGAGTTGGATGCACCCAAATCGCTGGGTCGTCCATGGTATCTCCGGGTCTATCGGATGGCGCGCTTTCAACCCAAGCAGGGATTTCGATAATCTTATCGCTGGACTCGTTATTTGATTGACTCTGGTCTTTAGGCAAGACAGCTTGGCTGAATAAGTACTGATCGGTTTTATCATCATAGAGGGCAAACTGGATTGTCTTGTTGGTGCTGGTTCCGCTTAGATAACCACTGAAACCCTGCACCTTCCCTAAGTTGTAGTTCGCAATAGCCTGTTGATCTAAGGTCATGGCGCCTTTTTTATCGCTTAACAATAACTTGCCATCGATGACTTGCATGCCCGCGATATCATTATTGAGCGCGGCGAGCACCAACTTAGCGCTGTTGTCGGCGAAGGGGCTGGCATCAAATTGCCAGACACCGGCTTCGGGCTCACTGACTAACAGTTTGTCGCCGTCGATGGCGCAGCTGGTGCTGTTGACGGGAATTGCCTGACTGCGCAGTTTTTTCGGCATAAAGTGTCCGGCATCGCCTAACAGCCATTGCTCGCTATAACCGTCTTCGCCACCAAACCACGCGTAGATATTGCCGTCCTGTGGCCTTGGCTGAATACAGATCCAATTGATTTCAAATGACGCCATCGGCAGCAGTGGCAATACATTGGTCGCGACCTTGCCTTCTATCTGTTTGATCATGATAGGGCGAATGCGATCGGCGCGGCGATCGAGCGTTAAAGCATAGGGAGCGTTAAAGGCCAACAGCTCAAACTCGCCTTTGACTAAGGTTTTAGCTGCGGGCAGCGTCGTTTTATCTGCGCTTGGCATGCTTTGTAACATCAAACCTTGCTTTTCACTCACCCACAGCCAATCGACTGCAGGGAATACTGCGTGGTTATCGTTGTTAAACAGCAAGGCTTGGGCTTGGCTGCCCTTATTAGCCGTGACTGAGACGGGTTGAGCGAAGACGCTCAAGGGCGCACTGATAAGGCCTAAGGTGATTGCTATGGCACTAATTTGGGTAAATGCTGTTGTCATATCTTTGTTCTTTTCAATGGGTGATTAATAGTTGGTGTACTGCACGCCTAACTGGAAAGTGCGGCCATAGGCTTCGTATTGGGCGTTGTAGCTGCTGTCACCCGTGTAGCTGTAGTAGGGCTCGTCGGTCAGGTTCACCCCTTTGAAATACACGGTTAAATTGCTGGTTAAATGGGCCTTGGCGACAAAGTCCCACTGCAAGTGATTGTCTTGATAGAGATCGTAGCGCTCATCACTGAGCTCAGTGACTTCCTGTAAATATTCGGATTTATAGGCCGCCGATAACCAGACACTGGCGTAGCTGTTTTCATAGCCAAGCGACAGGTTTGCGGTGAGATCCGATTGGCTTGGCATCGGAATATCACGGCTCAGTAATTGGCCATCCTCCAGCCAACTAATCTTGGCGCTGGAATCCGTGTAGGTGAGGTTAGAGTTGAGCACCAGTGCATTAAAGGGCTCGGGCAAAAAGTTAAACTCTTGCACATAGCTGAGCTCCACGCCGTAGATGTCGGCACTGTCGCCATTGACAAAGGTCACGGCGCTGTGGGCATCGATATAATCGCCACGACCAGCTAAATCTGCCTGATAGATAAAGTTGTCGATATCTTTATAAAACAGCCCCGCCGAAATTAAGCCGATATTGCCAAAATAGTGCTCGAGGCTTAAGTCAAAGTTCATCGATTCGAGCGACTTAAGCTGTGGATTGCCAAAGGTTAAATCGATATCGCCATCATCCTCTTCGAGCAAATATCCCGGCGCCAATTGGCCGAATGTTGGGCGCACTAAGGTGTTGGTCCAAGCGGCGCGCAGCACGGTATTGTCGCTATAGCGGTAAGTGAGGTGCAGTGCGGGCAGCCAATGATCCTCATCGCGCGAATGCTTGATATCGATAAACTCGCTCTTGGCACCATCGTAACCGTAGCCGCTAGAGTCCCATTGATTTTGCTCGAAACGCAGCCCAGTTAAGATACGCAGTTTATCGATATCGATGTGGCCCATCAGATAGGCGGCGTTGATATCTTAGCTGATATCAAAATCGTTAATGGTGGACTCGATATCATCGCGATTGCTGTCGGCATCGAGGCTATCGATTAGCTGCCATAACGGCGCAGCATTGATGCCGCTGCCAAAGCGGCCGAGGTCATAGTCAAGTTCATTGCCCACATATTGACTCAATAACAAGTCTTCATCGCTCACGCCTTGATCGCCTAAGTCGCTGTAGATCCAAATATCTTCGCGATTGGATTTATCGCGGCGGCTCAGCTTGACGCCGGTTTTTAGCTCGACGCTGTAATCCGCAATAGTTAACTGGCGGGTGAGATCCAGTTGACCACTGTTGATGGTGTCTTCGGCCTTGGAGGCGGCGATTTCAATTTCATCTAATTCAAAGTTAGCGTTTTGAAAGTAATCTTCGGGGGCGATAATCTGTGGCTGTTTGGTATTGCTAAAACCCGTGTTATCAATCTTGGCGACAAAGTCGGCGCCAGCGATATCCCGCGGTTTGTCGGCGCTGGCGGTGCTGTGGCTCGCCTGATAGTCAAAGGTCCAGCGTTCGAAGCGGGTTTGACCGCCCAACACAAAGGAGGTGATGTTCTGGTTTTCGGTGCGTGATTTTAATGAGCGAGTGGTTTTGCCTTGGCTGAGGGCATTGGCTTGCTGCGGCGATTTCCACTTGGTTTTAGCGCTGTTACGGGTTTCGGTATCATCAAACTCACTGTAAAGGGTGCGCAGATACAGATCGGTATCATCGCTCGGGCGATAATCGAAGTTCACGCCTATGCCTAAACGTTCACGATTGATTTCATAATCCCGCGCATCGATGGATTCGAGCGCCGCATCCTCAAAGCCGTTATCCCCAGCAAACTCCCATTTACCTCCGGTTTCGACGTTGTCTGAGCCAAAGTCGCGGTTATACCAACTGGCTCCTATGGCTACCCCTAGCTTGTCAGCAAAGATATCGCTGTAGCTGGCGGCAAGTTTGGGATTGGTATTGTCGGTTAAGGTATCTTGGCTCGCCTCAGCGTTGAGGTTGAGATAAGTATCATCGCGATCGAAGGCCGACAGACTTTTAACCTCAATGGCGCCGCCCAGTGCATCGGCATCCATATCCGGCGTTAAGGTTTTACTCACTTCTACCGATTGCAATAGATCCGATGGCACCACATCGAGGGCAACCGCACGGCGATCACTTTCGGGTGAGGGCAAGCGCGTGCCGTTCATCGACACTGAGTTATAGTCCGGTGCCATACCGCGCACGCGCACAAAGCGACCTTCGCCCTGATCCCGCTCGATAGACAGTCCAGGCACCCGCTGCAGCGATTCACTGATATTGCTATCGGGGAAATTCCCCAGCACATCGGCGCTGACTACGCTCAGCACGTTATCGGCGCCGCGTTGGCGGTTCATGGATTTACTTAATGCGCCTTGTTGGCCGACCACGCGGATATGCTCGACATCTTGGCTATTTAAGTTGATGTCTTGCAGTGTGGTTTGTTTATCGCGGATGCTGATCCTATGTTCGGTCGGCATCGCCCCGAGGTAGTTGACCACTAAGGTGTAATCGCCATCCTGCACGCCGACAAAAAAGAAACGCCCATCACGGCCTGCTTGTTGGCTCAAGTTGAGCTCTTTTAAGGTGACGGTTGCACCTGCAAGGGGCTGTTGGCTGCTGTTATCGCGAATTTGCCCCTCAAGTTTGCCTATGGCCAGAGCATTGTGACTCAGGCCTGCGAGCAGCATGGCTAAGCTTAAGGCAGAGAGACGCGACGTGAGACGTTTGTGGACCCTAGCGACAGGATGCGCTTGTTGTGGCGGCAGAGAACCTAATTGTCGAGCGATTGGAAATTGCATCTTGAGTTCCGTTTCAGTTGTTTCAGTTGAGTGTTATTGCAAGCCTTGTGGAAAGGCTGATTTGTAATGGCGGCCAAGTTAGGGGAGCAAAATGTCAGATTTGTGACGGCATCGTTGAGCCGTACGGTTTGGCCCGCTTTTACCGAGTGATATGGCGATTTTGAGCTAAGGCTGAGCCAAAATGACGCTTACAGAATCAGCGCCGAATAAGAAGATGTTGGCTGTTATAGGTCGCTTGCATGATTGAATCATTCAATCCCGTTTGAAGTGAAAATAACGCAATTTTAGAATGGGTTAGAGAGTATTTGTTTAGATTTTGTCTCGTTACTTTAGGGCGGGGTGCGATGATTTTTTGTCCGCGAATACGGCGTAGATTGAGTTCACAGGGACTCAAATTAAGCGAAGATGGCACTTTTCTCGACTCAGCGGAAAACTGCCTGAGCTAATTTGCCGCAGTAGCAGTGCGTGCTGTGAGGTGGGAAGGTTATTTTTGGCTTTAAATTTAATTGGTTATGGATATGTCCTGCATTTTCTATCGTAAAGTCGCGACAAGTGACGTCACCGAGTTGTCACAAAAGCCCGCTAACTTGCGTCCCCATAGTATCAAGGCTTAATTCTCCTTTTAGGGCTTTAATAAACAAGGTGTGTATTTTGGAAACTCCTGCAAAATCATTACGACTCGCCAGCGTCTATGGCGTGAGTCTGCTGATCATCTTTATGGTGCCTTTACTGCTTTGGCAGAGCACCACGGCCAAAACCGTAACGGCGGTGGATTGGTTTGATGTGGTCACCGAGGGCGCCTTATTTGTGCTCGGCATGTGCTGGCTGATGGTGATGGTTTCGGTGCGCCCCTCGGGTAGAGTGACAAATCTGTTGATTGCGGGCCTCTCAAGCTATTGTTTGGGTTGTTATTTGGATTTACTGGACGAGATTTTTATTGTCAAAACCATTCCTGTATATAACTGGTTTGAAAAGATGCCAACGCCTGTCGGGCTGTTGGTGCTGACCTACGGTTTATGGTTATGGCGCGATGAGCAGACCGTCGTCAATCGCCAGCTACAAACTCGGGAGCAATTTCACCGCGAACATCAGTTAACCGACGGCTTGACCTTACTCAATGATGCCAAGGCATTCGAACAGCATCTCATTAGGCAAATATCGCAAAATCAATCATTTGGTCTGATTATGCTTGATGTCGATAATTTTCATCAATACAACGAATCAAACGGCGTCGAAGAGGGCGATAGGCTGTTGTCCCAGTTGGCATTGTGGCTAAGCGCGAGCCTAAGAAGTCAGGATTTAGTCTGCCGTTATGCTGGCGATCGCTTTATCATTCTGATGCGCGGCGCCATTCCGCCATTAGTGAGTGTGATGGCAGAACAGATACAGCAAGGGGTGAGGGAGTTGGGCTGCTCTGTTTCAGTGGTTTGGACGCTACCCTCTCCCAAAGCATTGGATAGGCAGGACAAGCAGAATAGTCCAAAGTCTCAGGCTGCAACTTTGTTGCAATCGTTGAATCAAAAAATATCACAGCAAAAAGCGTATCGCGCCTCAGCGGCGCCTTTCACCCCGCCGTTTCATCCGCGCAGCACCTCAACTGAAAGAGGGCTTAACTAATGCGCGCGCTCGCCACATGGCAGGATAAATGTATCGATAGCCAATTGCTGGTGGCAAGTTTAGTGATGTTGTTTAAGCAGCGTGAACTGGATACTGATAAGTTACTGCGCGGGACGGGGATTTTTATCGCGGATATTCGTAAACCCGATCACCTTATTAGCCCCAAACAATTATCACGACTGCTGGATAATGCGCTCTCCCTGTGGCCAAGTGGCGATTTAAGTTTTTTATTGGGTCAACGTTGGTTGCCATCCCAAAGCGGCGCGCTGACGGCGGCCATGTTTTGCGTACAGGATTTACAGGCATTAAGCCGCGTTTGGCATAAGTATCATTGGCTCACTCAGCCCTGGCTGCAAACTTGGTGCTGCCAAGGCGAGCATGAGTGGCATTATCTCTTGAGTCTCGACTTAGGTATGCAGCGCCATCGGCAATTTTTTGTTGAGCTGAGTCTGTCGTCGCTCACCGCAGCCTGTAAGCAGCTGCTTGGGCAAGCTTGGCGCGGCAGTCTGTGTTTTCCCTACCGCGCGCCGGATAATTTGGCCCATTACTATAAATACTTTGGTACCGACTTAAGTTTCGATGCGCCCCTTTGCCGGATTTCAATGACTAAAGCCCAGTTACGCCAACCCTCATTATTTGCGCGCCAGAGCGCGGCCTATGCCTTATCAACTGGGGAAGAGTGGGATGACAATCTCATTCATGATGGTGTGATTCATCATGGCGCTAGTCATTCTGTGGGTGACTCTCAGGCCATGGCATATCAAGCTACGGCGTCGCAAACTATTGTATCTCTACAGAATAGGCTGGATCAGACGCCAAACATGATATCAGCGCCAGATATCGCTCCAGCGCCGAATATAACCCTCGCGGCTCGCCAAGCGTTGTTAGTACACAAGTTTCGCCTTGGGTTGGCGGGAGGGATCCGCCTTAAACTGATGCGCAGCACTCTTTCCTTGCCAGAGATGGCACAATCGCTGGAGATGAGCCCCGCAACCTTAAAACGCCGCCTGACGGAGATGGGCTTAAGTTACGGGCAACTTGCCGACGAAACGCGTTTGATCCGAGCGCTGTATTTTTTAGCCGAACCCGAGCAAGATGCGCACACGATTGCCAATACTCTATCCTTTAGTGATGCCAGTAATTTCAGGCGTTCCTTTAAACGTTGGACAGGTCAACTGCCTGCGTATTTCCGCTTTTGGTTAGCCTAGCTCCAATTAGCCCAGTCCCCATAAGCCAGGCCCCAATTAGCTTAAACAACAGCACCCCGCAATTTCCCTCCAGACTGATGATAAATAAACCACCCTTATCCATTTTTGAATGACTATTCATTGGTTTGCATAGTTGTTAGAAGATTCCCGAGGGTTATATTTTTATTTATGCAAATGTACGAATAAATACTCAAAATAAATTTTTGTCTGTGTCATTGTTTCTGTGAATATTAAAGCGCCTTGTATCGTTGAAGAACTGGGCTATAAATGCTGTTTTGTTTCACTTAGAATAACCGTCCTCGACCTTTCACTTGCCGTTTTCAGGGATCGCGTGCTAATCCATCAGCAATACCATCGTCATGGCCCCGATTATCGCTTTGGGGAGCAAATGACTTTCCTCGATGTGAAGCAAACCTTTGGTTTTAGCCATGTCCGTGTGGGACGTTGGGTCACGCGCGAGGAGTCATTAATTGCCGCGAATTTGGTATTTGATTCGCTGGCAGATCTTGCCTTTATCCTCAATTTACCGCCGTTGACCTTAGGGTTAAGGCAAACCTTAAGCCTTGCCTTTGGCCATGGTGGGCAAAAGGGTGTGCAGGCACACTATGCGCCAGGGGCGCGAGAATTGGCATTAGCGAAAAATGCGGGTGCTGGGGCGCTGGCCCATGAGTTTTGGCATGCGTTTGACCACTATGTTGCCCCTAAGGCGTTTTCGCGCGCCACAGGGCGTTTTAAGTGCGCCAGCGATCTCTGGCTTGCGGATCAGCCGCTTATCGAGCATCCCCTTAATCACCGTTTAGCTGAGATCTTTCGGGTTACCTTGCTCTCCGAGGACAATTTGGAGCCAAGTGATTACGTGCGCCGCGCAATTGCCTTGGATAAGCGTTATGGCGCGCAGTATTTTGCTAAACCGACGGAAATGATGGCGAGGGCCTTTGAGGCCTGTATCGAATCCTATCAAGGGATCCAAAATCCCTATTTAGTCTCTGGCACGCGCTATTCAGCGCTGGCAAAGGAAGGGGCCTACCCCGATGAGCCACATAGACAACGTATCTTCAATGCCTTGATTGCCTACTTTGAGCCATTAGGCATGGCGTTAGGGAAAACCGGATAAACCTGAGGCGCTAGTCCGTGAGTTGCTGCTGGCAATAGGCGAGCTGGTGGCGAATGGCATCGAGGGTTTGCGAGGCGGCATAATCCATCAGATACCAAGGGCTGATTTGGCTCTCGGGCTGATGATTGAAAAACAGTGACTCCGATGCTTTAAGACTCGATTTTTCAGCAAATTGTTGCCAAATCGCACTGGGTGTAAGGGCGAGTTTGGCTAACTGTTCACGTAGTTGTTGTTTTGTTTGCTCACTTACGTTTGGCGTAAGTGTGGATTGTCTGAGTAAATCCAGTTGGCCGAAGGGATTTTCAAATCGTTCGTTTCGGTCAGTGTGGCGAGTTGGTTTACTCTCTGCGCCATCAGTCTCACAGGCCTTAGGCATGCTCTCCCACGGCGTTAAGGTAAATTCAGGCCAATCGATACGCTCGTATAACAGCGTTTGGGCGATTCTTCTCTCTCCAAGCCAGTTGTGTACCATACAAGGCAAATGAATGTTGTCTGGCAAGTCGATACTGCGCTGTAAGCTCGGCAACAGCGACATCCGCTGAACTTGTACCTTTTTGGCTAATGACATCATTAACACGACTGTGGTTAGGCCCGATGAAGGCCAACAGCCGAGGGAAGGGGTGAGATCGGTTGCGACTTGTGTCAGAGCCTTTGCCAATTGCACGCCTTGGGGATGACCTTGCACTTCGAAGGCATACTGAGATTCGGCAAAGCCACCATTGGCAATATTGACCACTTGGCCATGGGCGGATACATCTTCGGGGCATTGGGTGCCATTAAAGATAAAGGTGAGACCTTTGTTTGCGGGTTGCCAGTCGCCTGAAGCGTTACCGATAATGGTGGCCTGCTCAAGCTTGAGCTGCTCGGCTAATGCGCTTAACGAAATCCTGGGTTGTGGCTCAGCCAATTGACGGTGCATATGCGTATGTGATTGAGGCGCATCGGCTAAGGGCTGTGGATAGGACATACTCGCAAGGACTCTGTAAAACAAAGAGGCTAATTGTACTGGAACTTCCCCGCTGACTAAAGGGCTATTCCCTATCGATGCTCTGTAGATTCATGAATAAAATTTCACAATAACAGTACGTTAGACTGTTTTATTAAGGTTTGATGGGGAGCTTCACGTTTAAACAGACACTTGCAACCTGATGCCATCGAACGCCTTTTTGAACTCATTATTTAGCGTTTTTAGTGAGTTAACTAAATGGCTCACTGAATGATTTAGTTGCTATTGGTTGGCGTGCTAAGACGCGCTTTTTCAATCACGCTAATGGTTCTTTCGATAAATTTCCTTAAAGCCTTTGGCGGTAGAAAAGGGGATTTATCCTCCTGATTAAAGCGTGCAATAAGGGTCGCGACCTGTTGATGTTGAATGATGTCCTCCACACTTTTACCCGCATCTAGCTGGGCTTCAATCAATTGTACCCACTCGTTGGTGTTTTGCTGAAAGCTGCGAAGTGATGCTTTATTACTTGGCTTACCATGTCCCGGCACGATAAGGCTGTCTTCATCGCCGAGACGTAAAATGTGGTTAATTGCCGCATTAAAGCCGCGTATGCCACCAGCATAAAATGTGGGGTGCCAGCTGTTATCGACAATATCGCCGACAAATAGGCTGTTGCTTTGCGGATGAAAATAGATCCTGTCGACGGCAGAATGGGATGAAACTTGGATGGTCACTATCTCTGCCAAGAATGGCTGCGCTGAGGCTAGGCTTTGTGTTGGTGCTAAGCTGGCACCTTGTTGGATAAAATATTGATTACCGCCGGTATGATCGGCGTGTTCATGGGTATTCAAGATAAATTTAACGGGTTTGCCATAGAGGGATTGAACGGTGCGACTTAAGGCATCTAAGTGTTCATCCCCAGGCATAGGGTCGATAAGCACCAAGCCCTCGCTCGTTGATAGCACACCGATATTGGTGCCGTAGTCCACACCCTTCAATAGCTGTAGTTGATCGGAGACTTTTTCAACACTGATAGTATCGGCGTTGGCTGTAAAACAGCATGTAACAAAGACGAGGGGAGCTAATGCTTTATACATGTAGGCAAGCCTATGATTAAGTGTGAGTGTTGAAATCTATACGCATCAAATCTTTTCGCATCAAATCTATACGCATTATTAGCGTCAGTCAGCTGTCTCGCCAACTCTCACATCTGCTTAATTTGTGACAAATCTTATAAACCTATCGTATTATCAATATATCGTATTGATAACAATTCGTATTAACCTTACACTATCGGGATTCTAAAAGAGGTAGGAACAATCCCCCATGGCGAAAATAAGTAATCGCTTCTGGTTTATGTTACACGGTTGGGTATCTTTGCCCATCTGGATTTTATTCAGTTTTATCTGCTTAACGGGCACGGTTGCCGTACTCAGTCATGAATTGACTTGGCTGACCAACCCAGCCGCCCGTGCGCTAAATCCAGATGAGCTGCCCGCGAAACCCGTCGATGAATTAATGCTGGTGGTCGAAAAGGCCTATCCGAATGCGCAGGTGATGGGTGCTATGACCTTTGAGCCTTACTTAGTCAATGCGATTACCTTTACTGATGCCGATAAACCTTATGCTATCGCCTATGTGAATCAATATACGGGACAAATTCAGCAGATCAACGAAGGCCTAACTTTTATTGGCTTTATGCGTTCCTTACATGGTTGGTTATTGTTTCCTTGGCAGAGCGGTTACAGCGTCGGCTATTACCTTGTTTGCTCTATGGCACTCATGATGCTCGCCTCATTGATTACTGGGTTAATCGTTTATAAGCGTTTTTGGCGCAGCTTTTTTGCACCCAAACTTAGACTTACCCAAGGGAAGAAGACCTTACTCTCTGATTTGCATAAATTATCCGGCGTCTGGTCGATTTGGTTTATTGCGATTATGAGCCTGACTGGGCTGTGGTATTTAGTTCAAGCTATCTTCTGGCATGCGGATATTGATATCGAGCCCCATGCGCCTATGATTGCCTCCGAGCAAGTGCCGCTGATGCAAGCGGGTGATACGCAACTGCCAAGCGCCAATGTTTCTTTTACTGAGGCCTTAAGTTTAGCTAAGCAGCGCTTCCCCGATTTTCAACCAAGCTATGTGATGCTGCCTGAGCATCAACGGGATATGTACCATCTGAGTGGTAGTGGCGATCATATCTTCTACGATCAATATTCCTACAATCTCAGTATCAATCCGTGGACGGGTGAGATTGCTAGCGCAACCTCGCCAGACACCATGACCGGCATGCAAACCTTAATGCATATTGCCGATCCGCTGCATTACGGCACCTTAGGCGGGATTTGGACTAAATTGATTTGGTTCTTCTTTGGGCTAGTGCTTTCGGGGATGTCGATCACCGGTTTTATGATGTGGGGATTACGCCATGTCCGTGCCTTTAAACAGGCCGAAAGCAAAGACTTAGCCGCAGATATGTTAGGGGAGGCACGCTAATGGCATCATCGGTATTTTGGTTAAAACATAAATACAAGCTCAGTGGTTTGATTTTGATCTTACCCTTAGTGTTTCTCTATCAGTCGCTTAACCCGAGTTTTCCACCCGCGTGGCCGAGCCAGCAATTAGGTGAATTTAAAATCGCGCCAATGCCGTTAGATTTAAAGGCACCTTATAAGCACCACGATGATTACGTTAAAGATTTTATGTTGATCTTTGAACAGGGCAATGTGGCCCATATTCGCCAAGGTTATGCCAATATCGGCCCAGAGGCTCTGCCTTTAGAAGCCCTACAAAAAGGCGAAAATGGAGTGTTGCATGGCAGCAAACATGGCCAGCATGTGCATGCGATTACTGGCGCTAAGTTAGCGGCAACGGACAGCTTGTGGGTGTCGATTCAAAATTGGCAGGGTGAATGGTTGGTTAGCCAATGGCCCGTACCCGAGGCGGTGTTAGTTCAGTAATACCGTTCGCAAATTGTTTGCAGTAAAGTAGCCCTCAGGTGCAAACTGTGCCTGAGGGTTATTTTTTATCGGATAGGCTGACTGCAAAGGATTGGATATGGAATTTACGAATGCAGAACTTGCGCTAATCACTGCCGCGAAACAAAAAGTGCAAATGGCGCAGCGGGTGCGAGTTGGGGTTATTATTTTACTTATCTTAGGCACGCTTACGCTGCTGGCAGGATTTTGGAGTCACCCGTACGCGATTTATATTGCCTTTGCGCTGGTGGTCTTTGCGGTCGCGCTACCTCAGTTTGGCCGAGGGCCAAAATATGAAGAATTGCTCGCCCTATTGCAGCAAAAAGCCGCTCAGCAAAACGATTAATCTGCACCACAGTGCTAATCACAGTGCTTAGAACGGTGCTAAAACAGCGCTAATAACAAAAGGGCTTTCAGCAAGATTGAAAGCCCTTGTTGCTTGTTCATTCCGTTAGTTAAAGCGTTGAACGACAGTCTTGTGGCGCTTTTATTCTTCGGGATAGACCTTTTCCTTAAATTCGCAAAGGTCCTCAATAATGCAGCTACCACAACGGGGTTTGCGCGCTAGACAGGTATAGCGGCCATGCAGAATAAACCAGTGGTGTACATCGACTTTAAATTCGGCGGGAACAACCTTTAACATGCGCTCCTCGACTTCGACCACATTTTTACCGGGGGCGAATTTAGTGCGGTTTGCCATGCGAAAGATATGGGTGTCGACGGCGATGGTCGGCCAGCCAAAGGCGGTATTGAGCACCACATTAGCGGTTTTACGACCAACGCCAGGAAGCGACTCTAGCGCTTCTCTGTCCTCAGGGACTTCGCCATTGTATTTTTCAATCAAGATCTCACAGGCTTTAATCACATTGATGGCCTTGTTGTTATACAGGCCAATCGTCTTGATATATTCCTTTAATCCATCCACGCCTAAGGCATAAATACTGTGGGCGGTATTGGCGACTGGAAACAGTTTATCGGTTGCCTTATTCACGCTCACATCGGTCGCCTGCGCTGATAAAGTCACCGCCACCAGTAATTCAAAGGGACTGGAGAAATTCAGCTCGGTTTCGGGTTTGGGATTGTTTTCGCGAAGGCGGGTGAGGATTTGGATACGTTTTTCTTGATTCATAGTGATCCTTGGAAGTAGTGGGTTTAACGCTAAACCCACCACTTAAGCTGTTATCTCAATAAGGGCTTAACTCACTTTGGTGATCCGTGCCCGTGTCACGCTTGGTTGTACAGCCGCTTCGGGTTGACGCTCTTTAAGCTTTTTATCGATAACGTTTTTCAGGGCGATAAGTAGGCCCATCACAATAAAGGCGCCAGGCGGTAACATCGCCAGCAGGAAGGGGGTATCGACTTGCCATACCTGAATCGTTAAGGCTTTAGCCCATGGGCCGAGTAGTTGGTCGGCGCCATCAAACAGGGTGCCTTGGCCGAGAATTTCGCGCGTGGCGCCAAGAACCGCTAAGACTAAGGTAAAGCCAAGCCCCATCATCAGTCCATCGAACGCAGCGCTAAAGGCATTATTACGGGAGGCAAATGCTTCTGCGCGGCCAATGATAATGCAGTTGGTCACAATCAGCGGCAAGAAGATCCCTAAGGACAAATACAGACCATAGGCGTAGGCGTTGATCAGTAGTTGCACCGCCGTCACCAGCGCCGCAATGATCATCACAAACACGGGGATACGGATTTCCTTAGGCACATAGTCACGTACCAACGAGACTAAAATGTTTGAGCCTATCAGCACCAACATAGTGGCGACCCCAAGCCCGAGGGCGTTGGTGAGGGTGGCCGTTACGGCTAACAGGGGGCACAGGCCCAGCAATTGCACTAAGCCTGGGTTGTTTTTCCACAGTCCTTGCCAGGCAATTTCGCGATAATTAGTCATGGTTGGCCTCACAATTCAGAGGTTGGCTGAAAATCTCTGCTTGATGCTGAGTAAAGTACCATACGGCGCGTTTAACCGCTTTCACATAGGCGCGCGGTGTGATTGTCGCGCCGGTAAATTGGTCGAAATCACCGCCGTCTTTTTGCACTTGCCATTGCTTATCATCTTCTGATTTAAGCACTTTACCGACGAATTGCGTCACCCAGTCGGATTTACGTAAATCGATTTTATCCCCAAGGCCTGGGGTTTCTTGGTGGGCGAGTGTGCGCACGCCTAATACTTCACCTTGGGTATTGATGCCCACAATCAGCTTAATATTGCCGTTGTAACCATCGGGGGCAATGGCTTCTAGGGCGATAGCAACGGGTTTACCGGCAGCTGTGGCGATATAGGCGGGCATGGCATCTTCGGTGCCGAGCGCCTCTTTATCCTGCAACAGGGTGCATTGCGCGGTCAGCTCATTGTCATGGAGCTCATCAGGGATCAGCTGATGCAGCACGCGCATCAATTCCTGCTGCTCTTGCTGCTTAATTTTGTCTAAGGTCTGTTGATTGACCACTGCGACTAAGCCCGTGCAGAGCAGGGCAAATAGCGCAAGTAACAGACCATTTTTAATCATTGGATTATTCACTTTTATTCCTCAAGAATCTTTGTTCAAGCATGCTTGATTCTTTTGCCACAGGCCTAGGGCGCTGAATGGCCATAGGTGCGCGGACGCACATAGTAGTCAATAAATGGCGCGCACAGGTTTGCGAGCAGCACGGCAAAGGCGAAGGCATCGGGGTAGCCACCTTGGGTACGAATGACATAGACCAAGACGCCAATTAATGCGCCGAAAATCAAACGGCCGCGCGGACTGGTCGCCGCGGTGACAGGATCGGTCGCAATAAAGAAGGCGGCGAGCATGGTCGCGCCCGAGAATAAATGGAACAGTGGGCTTGCCTGTGTATCGGGCGACAGTAAAAAGCCAATGCTCGATGCCACAAATAATCCCGCCAATACGCCGGTGCTGATATGCCAACGGATGGCTTTTAATTTAAGTAGCACTAAACCGCCAGCAAGATAAGCTAAATTGACCCAAAACCAACCTACGCCAGTGCCGCCATCGAAGATGCTTTTAGCCATACTCTCAGTGGTAGTGAGCCCTAGTGATAGATCGGTTTTGAGGGTATCGAGTGGTGTCGCCATACTGATCCCATCGATACCGAGGCGGAATTGCTCCATGCCACCATGGGCGCCGACATTGAAGATCAATTGCAAACTATCGATCACACTTGGGGTATTGAGCGCAACGGTACTTGGTGCAATCCAACTGGTCATCTGTACAGGGAATGAAACCAGCAGTAACACATAAGCGGCCATCGCGGGGTTGAACAGGTTATGGCCTAGGCCACCGTATAGGTGTTTGACGATAACAATCGCAAACACTGTGCCCATAACGATCATCCACCAAGGTGCCAGCGGCGGGATCGCAACCCCGATTAAGATCGCCGTCAGCATAGCGCTGTTATCGCTTAAGCTCGCTTTGATGCTGCGCTTACGCAGTTTCATCACCGCGGCTTCACAGCTTAGGGCAACGATAATCGCCAGTAACACTTGAATAAGTGTGCCCCAGCCGAAAAAGGCGCATTGCACCACAAGGCCGGGTAACAAGCATAAAATGACCCTTTGCATAACCGTTGAAGTATGCAAATTACGGGTAACATGGGGTGATGAGGCTATTTTAAACGCCATTGTGATCCCTTTTATCTAATCTTGAGTCACTGATTTTTAAGCTAATCATTTTTAAAGCACTGAGGTTAAAACCCGCAGTGCTATTCATTTGCGTCGCTGATCGCATTCGCTTCTCTGGCCGCTTTTTTGGCTTTCGCGCGGGCAACCGCAGCAGCGACCTTGGCTTTCTTCTCATCTTCAGGACTGAGTGGCGCGTTTGGAATAGAGCCTGACTCCGATTCTGGCTTAGCGTCTGCTGCAAGCTTGGTTTGCTCGTCAACAACGTCAGTTGATTCAGCTTGCTGCGCGGCGGCTTTTTTGGCTTTCGCGCGGGCAACGGCAGCAGCGACTTTGGCCTTTTTCTCATCTTCAGGACTGAGTGGTGCGCTAGGAATAGAGCCTGACTCTGATTCTGGCTGAGCGTCTGCAGATAGCTTGGGCTGCTCGTCAACAACATCAGTTGATTCAGCCTGCTGCGCAGCGGCTTTTTTGGCTTTCGCACGGGCAACAGCTGCAGCGACCTTGGCTTTTTTGTCATCCGCTTCTGCGTTAGCAGTAGTCTCTGTTGCTGGCTTATCTGTGTTGCCTGTCGCGGCGTCAGTGTCGTCATTAGCATCCGAGTCGGCCTTCAGCGCCGCTTTTTTCGCTTTGGCGCGAGCGATAGCTGCGGCGACTTTATCTTTTTGCGATAGCGTCTCAGCTTGCTCAGTTGGCTCGTTTTGCTCAGAAGATACCGTTTGTTCAGAAGAGACTGCATCATCCGCACTTTGCGTCGCAGCGGCAGCTTTCTTGGCTTTAGCGCGGGCAATCGCGGCGGCTACGGCTGCTTTACCCTTAGGTGCCTCAGTGCTGTTTGCATCAGCATTCACGACTTCGACCGGTGTGTTATCCGCTGTGGTTTCTGCCGCAGCTGCCTTTTTGGCCGCGATCCGCGCCATGGCTTCGGCAACGGCATTTTTATCCGTTGAAGTCATGGTCGCTTGACGACGCGCAGCGGCTTCCTTAGCCTTGGCTTCGCGGGCGAGCTTTTCTTCTTCGAGGCGTTGAATACGCGCCTCGAAACGCAGTTTGGCGCGCTCGGCTTGATGTTTCTCATCGGCGGCTTGTTTTAGTGCCGATTTAGCGATGCGGTAGTATTCCACCAGTGGAATATCACTGGGACACACATAACTACAGCAACCGCATTCGATGCAATCTTTAAGGTTGTAGCTGGCCGCCTTGTCATATTCTTCGGCTTTTGCATGCCAAAACAGTTGTTGTGGTAGCAAGAGTGCAGGGCAGGCGTTGGCACATTCGCCGCAGCGGATACAGGCCTTTTCCTCTGGAGTGGTTCCAATTTCTTGACTGCTGGGCACCAAAATACAGTTTGTGCCCTTTAAAATCGGCACTTGGATGGTGGGTAACGCATGGCCCATCATTGGACCGCCAATAATCACTTTTTGATCGGCTTCGGCGTTAAATTCAGTGTGTTTGAGCACATGTTCAACGGGCGTGCCTATGGGTAACCAATAGTTGCCGGGCTTACCGACATTTTGGCCAGTAACGGTAACTACTCGCTCAATCAACGGTTTACCTTGGGTCACGGCTTGGTGAATCGCAAACGCGGTTCCTACGTTATGCACGACAATCCCAAGCTTTGCTGGGATGGAGCCTGAGGGCACTTCACGCCCCGTGATGATCTGAATAAGCTGCTTTTCACCGCCAGAAGGATACTTGGTTGGTATCGCCGTCACCCGCGTGCTGCCCGCAGGGAGCGTGGATTGATTCACCGCCTGTTGCATGGCTTTGATGGCTTCGGGCTTGTTGTCTTCGATAGCAATCACAATGCGCTTGGGCGCGAGGAGACGATGGATAATCCCAATACCCGCCAGAATGTCTTGGCTGTATTCGCGCATTAAGCGATCGTCGGCGCTGATATAAGGCTCACATTCCACGCCGTTGATAATCACTAATTCGATTTCACTGACGGGATTCAGCTTGATATGGCTTGGGAAGGCGGCGCCGCCCATACCGGCAATGCCTGCACCATGGATTTTGGCAATCATCTCTTGATTGCTAAGCTCAATTGAGCCTGGCATTAACTCGCACCAGCGGTCTTCACCATCGGCGGCAATCACGCAGGTATTGACCGGCAAGGCCGAAGCGTGGTTACTGGCTCTTGGCTCAATGGCGACGACAGTGCCAGAGGTTGGCGCATGTACTGGCAAATGCCAAATCGAGGTGCCTTGGGTTAATGGCGCGCCTTTTAATACTTTGTCACCCACTTTGACTACAAGGGTGCAGTTTTCACCCACCTGTGGCACGGGTACAAGGTATTCCTGCGCTAAGGGCAGTTGGCTAATCGGTGTCGTGTTGGAGAGGAATTTGACTTCAGGTGGATGAATGCCACCGGGTGAGCGCCAAAGGGTTCCTTTATCTAATTGATCTAATAAAGTCAGCACCGCTTATCCTCTCTTTTCTTCGTGCGGGGTCTCTTGGATAAGAGTCACGGGAATGGCATTTAAGCGCCAGTTCCAGTTTTTCAGATTTTGGCCCACAGGGATCATATCGATACAGTCAACGGGGCAGGGCTCGACACAGAGATCGCAACCTGTGCAGTCTGCCGTGAGCACGGTATGCATGAGTTTGCCCGCACCAATAATGGCATCGACTGGACAGGCCTGAATACATTTAGTGCAGCCAATACATTCATCTTCGCGAATGTAGGCGACTTTTTTGACTTGGGATTGGGCCTCTGCATTGAGCGGCTCAGGTTCTACACCCATTAAGCTGGCGAGCTTTTCCATGGTCGCGGTGCCGCCGGGCGGGCACTTGTTGACTTTATCGCCATTGGCTATTGCTTCAGCGTAAGGGCGGCAACCGGGATAACCACATTGACCGCATTGGGTTTGTGGCAGAATCGCTTCGAGTTCATCGACGATGGGATTACCTTCAACCTTAAATTTTAAGGCGGCAAATCCGAGTAATACCCCAAAGAACAATGCCAATAGGGTTAATAAAATAACGGCAATTAACATGGTGGACATCTATTTAACCAATCCTGTGAATCCCATAAAGGCCAAGGACATCAGCCCTGCGGTGATCATGGCAATCGCGCCGCCTTTGAAAGGCATAGGCACGTCGGCCGCTGCTAAACGTTCACGCATCGCGGAAAACAGAATTAACACTAAGGAAAAACCGACCGCAGCACCAAAACCATAAATAGCAGATTGAATAAAATCGTGTTTTTCGTTCACGTTTAACAGGGCAACCCCGAGTACGGCGCAGTTAGTGGTGATGAGCGGCAGATAGATACCGAGGGCGCGGTGTAAAGCCGCACTGGTTTTTTGCACCACCATCTCAGTAAATTGCACCACCACGGCAATCACCAGAATAAAGCTCATGGTACGCAGGTAACCTAAGTCAAAGGGCAATAACAGATATTGGTTGACGAGGTAACTGAGAATCGACGCTAAGGTCAACACAAAGGTCGTGGCCATAGACATGCCGATAGCGGACTCCAACTTGCTGGAGACCCCCATAAATGGACATAAACCTAAGAATTTCACTAAAACGAAATTGTTAACCAGCACTGTGCTGATCAACAACAGGAGATATTCACTCATCTGAATACTTGTCTAAACGGATCTTGGCCGTATTATCGACTTTTCCGTTTGCATAAACAACATATAGAATGCAGGGTTAACTATCTTTACTGTAAATTTGCGCGCTCCGTTAACCCTGCGCTGGTTTAAATTTGGTCAGTTAAAGTAATGGCTTGCGGCTGGGCAATATAATAGCCCTGCAGCCCATCGACGAGGAGTTTTTCGAGGGTCAGTTTTTCCTCCTGACGTTCGACACTGGTCGCGATAACACGAATGCCGATACGTCTTGCCACATCCACCATCATCCGCACGAAGAACTTATTATTGCTGTCCTCATCGATTGATGAGGTGTAGCTGCCATCGAGCTTAATGTAGTCTGGGCGCACTTCGCTGAAGAATTTGAAGGAGGTAAAGCTCATCCCAAATCGCTCAATTGAGACCCGCGAACCGACACTGTGAACCTCACGGACGAACTTATAGCTGGCACCTAAATTGGCTTGCATACCGGACTCGTTGATCTCAAACACTAGACGTGAGGCGATATATCTGTGCTTGCCGAGAACATCTCGCAACCAGCCGACAAACAGTTCTTGATGGGCCGAAAAAGCGCTGATATTGATGCCAAAGTTACCGCTAATGGTCGGATTTTCTTTAAGCATTCTTAATGTGCTGATCACCACGAGTTTATCTAATTCGGTGCTCATGCCGTGGCGCTCGGCCATAGCGATAACCGTGGTGGTGGGTAAAAACTTGCCTTCGCTGTTGTAAAAGCGTGCCAGTAACTCGCGGTAGACCTCGACATCATTGCGGCAAGGTTGAATGGGTTGTTGAAAAAACTTCAGCGCTTGGCGGCTAATTAAGTCGTTGATTGCCACTTTCCAACGATCGTCGCCAAACTGCTCGTCACCATTGAGTTTCTCTTGAATATGGAAGCTGTTGGGGCCTAAGGTTTGGGCTATGCTAACGGCGGTGTCCGCCAAGGAGAGCAAGTTAACGGGATCTGTACCCTGTTGGTAAGGCACTAAGCCAATGTGCGCCACGGATTCGGCTCTCGTCATCTGCTGGTATTCATCGAGGAATACTTTAAGTTGCTCTAAAAACTTGGGGCCGTCTTTTAACACTAAATCGGGTAAAAAAATCGCAAAATCGGCGCTGGAGACGCGGTAGCATTCCGAATCGGGATATTTTGAACAGGCCTTACGAATGCAATTGGCGACGCTGGCTAAATAATCGTCTCCGGCGGAGCGGCCTTGTAATTGGTTCACATGGGAAAGCTCAGTCGCTTTAACCATGGCCAGCAGCCCAAGTTGCGGCACGCTGCGGTTACTAATACTTTCTAACTTAGTGGTAAAACGTGGGCGGCTGCCAAATCCCGTGATCGGATCCTGATAAGCTACCTTATGCAGTTTCTGGTTTTCTTGGGTGAGGGTATCCATTTGCGATTTGAGCTGTAGCCGGCAGTCTTCGAGTGCCAATCTCACTGGCGTCATTTCACCATTGAGTTTGGAGGACTCAATGGCGGAAAAATTCATCTCTGGAATATGGGAAATATACTCAGCCGCATAACGGATAGCCGATCTTAACTTGTTGTTAAGCAATACAAACACAACCAAGAGTATAAGGTAGGTGAGTATCAATACTAAGCCGAGTTGCTGAGTACTGCCGATAGCCGTCTCAATCGCTTGGTCGGCACTGAGTTTCACCTGTAAACGACCCGCGGCCAGTTTTTGTGTATGAGCTAAATCTAAGGCAAATAATTCAGAGAGTGGATGAGAACCCTGGGAATTGAGCTCTCCTTGGGTGTAATTGAGCTGTCCATCGGTATCATCAATATATTGAAAAAACTGCAGTGGGTAATGGGCAGAAATAGTTTGATAGAGCTCGGCGCCATTGCCTTGCCACTGGGAAAAATTACCCAAGTATTGTTTGAAGTTACTGAGCTCTTGTTGTTGCTGGACCTGGAGTTGGTTGTTTTCGTTGTGATAAATCCAACCAAACAGCCCTAAAAAAATCAGCAATAAAAAGATGGGATATGATTTAGACATCGCCATAAAAATCCGCTCTCAAAGTGTCTCAGTATTACGGACAGAATATTAAATGAATGCTCAGTCAATATCCCTATCTGCGTGATGATACTCAAAATTTTGGTTAACAAGCAGATCACAGTGTAACTGTATTTGAGGCAAAACAGAAATGAAAAGCGATTAGTTTAACGGAGTCACAAAGGAGGGGATTGTGTGTATTGCGATAAGAAAGTGGCTCCCCTGACTGGACTTGAACCAGTGACATACGGATTAACAGTCCGCCGTTCTACCGACTGAACTACAGGGGAGTAGAGGGTGCGATATTGCTATCGACTTGAGATATCATCTTTTAAAGTGGCTCCCCTGACTGGACTTGAACCAGTGACATACGGATTAACAGTCCGCCGTTCTACCGACTGAACTACAGGGGAGTAGATGATGCGATATTGCTATCGACTTTAAGTTGTCTTGCGTTAGTGGCTCCCCTGACTGGACTTGAACCAGTGACATACGGATTAACAGTCCGCCGTTCTACCGACTGAACTACAGGGGAATCGTTTAACGCAACAGCTTGGTAATTAAGTGGCTCCCCTGACTGGACTTGAACCAGTGACATACGGATTAACAGTCCGCCGTTCTACCGACTGAACTACAGGGGAATCGTTAGTTACCTAACTGCATCCTCACTTTTATCGAGATTGAAATTTGGCTCCCCTGACTGGACTTGAACCAGTGACATACGGATTAACAGTCCGCCGTTCTACCGACTGAACTACAGGGGAATCGTTTCTCTCGTCTCGATGACTCGTTGAGAACGGAGCGCATAGTAAAACGCTCTGTGGGATGAGTCAACTCGAGTTACTAAAAAAAGTGTAATTATGCTGTTAAGTGCTCATCTAATGTGCATCGTGGTGCCAAAATCAGCATTTTGATGAAGAAATAACTTATGTTTTCGTAAGATAGCGTGTCTTCATCTTAAAAACACTTGGGATTTTTCAGGGAGACAAAAGCGCAAATAGACCTAGTTGGTTAAATTCTCAGCATTATTCTGGTGGGAGACCCATTTGATCTTTCAAAAACCTCAGGCTTAAATAGATAAAGTTTATTTGAGTGGCAACGAATCGATGCTTTTGTGGTCAAAACCATTACGCAGTCATACTGCCACTCGCTTGGTAAGTCTTAACCTGATGCTTTAATTACTGAGCTCACAATATAAGGTACTAATAATGAGGTGCTGACTATTTATAGAGTGCACATTATGCGATAGGTATATTAGGCAGCACTGCAGCTTCCACTGTTTATCCCTAAAGCGACAGCGGGAAGCCCATCTCAGCCGAGTGGCAAAACACTTATCGAGAGGTGAAAATAATGGCAATGAGTCGATTAGAACAAGCAGAAGCGTTACTCGAGCAGCCCTTAACCTTAGATGTACTGCGTCAGTACCGTGAGTTGTCCATGCATTTAGATGATCCTGATTTTCAAAAAATCCAAGATTTAGCCGAAATCCTCTTTGTGGTTGCCTCTACGGACGAAGCGCTTTTTGCGGCCGCGCTTGCAGAAGATTTAATTTAAGCGCTAATCAAGTTATCCCTCTGTAGTGAAAATTCACTTTCTACTATTTTCTGCGAACAGATAGCCCCAATTCTACTGACTGATACTGATAAAGCGGAAAACGCTGTCATTTTATGCTGTAAAACACCAATAGAGGTGTAACAGCAGGAGATCAATCAGATTTTGTGAATGTTATCGGTTGTAACAAGTAGTAACATTTATCAAATGTAATAAAATTACCAAACCCGATGAGAGCGTGAGCTAAGGGGGGAATAGTCCTCAATCCCGCATGGTTTCTCACTAATTTCGACTTATCAACAAATTCTGTGGATAACCCTGTGAGTTGCGGCTTGAAACAGGCGGCAAAGCCTTGCTGCACGTGCGATGGACTTAAATTGCACTATTTTGGCGATAAAAATTTAATAATATATTTATCAAATAGATATGAATTGCAAGCCTTATCTTTTTTGGGCTTGTTTGAGGTTGCAATTTTGTAAGCAAGTGAAAGTCAACTCTTGTGTATTAATTTGGCATTCCCCCTGTATTTTTGGGCGTTTTATCGCCAATTTGAGCATTAAAAGCTCGTGGTCAAAAAGTTTCATTTTCTGTCCATCAAACTGTCATTCAGATGGTTTAGGGCTTAATGTTCCCTTCGACTTCTAAAGGAGAACTGCTGGAGCTTAAAGGATGAGTTGATTAGAATGGGGCTACTAACCACAAGGATATGTTCGCGTGTCAGAATCTGTTTTTCAGCTTGAATCTCAATTTGCTCCCGCAGGGGATCAGCCCACGGCCATTGCCAAGTTGGTCGATGGCTTAGAATCGGGCCTAGCTTGCCAAACCCTATTGGGGGTAACGGGCTCGGGCAAGACATTCACTATCGCCAATGTGATCGCCCAATTGGGGCGCCCAACCATTATTATGGCGCCAAACAAGACGCTGGCGGCGCAGCTTTATGGTGAGATGAAAGAGTTTTTCCCCAATAATGCGGTGGAATACTTTGTCTCCTATTACGATTATTACCAGCCAGAAGCCTACGTGCCCGCATCGAACACTTTTATTGAAAAGGATGCGTCGGTTAACGCCCATATCGAGCAAATGCGACTCTCGGCGACTAAAGCCTTGTTGGAGCGTAAGGATGTCGTCTTGATTGCCTCTGTATCGGCAATTTACGGTCTGGGCGATCCCGATTCCTACATGAAGATGCTTTTGCATCTACGCCAGGGCGATACCATGGGGCAGCGGGATATTCTTAAGCGCTTGAGTGAGTTGCAATATACTCGCAACGATCTCGAGTTGCAGCGCGGTACTTTTCGCGCCCGTGGTGAAGTTATCGATATTTTCCCCGCCGATTCTGACCGCTACGGGATTCGAGTCGAGCTCTTTGACGATGAAATTGAACGCTTAAGCGAGTTTGACCCGTTAACGGGGCAAATTGTTAAGCGTATCGCGCGCACCACAGTGTATCCGAAAACCCACTATGTGACGCCACGGGAAAAAATCCTCGAAGCGACCGAGTTAATTAAAGAAGAGCTGCGCGAGCGTAAGCAGTATCTGCTCGACAACAATAAATTGATTGAAGCGCAGCGGATCCATGAGCGGGTGCAATACGATATCGAGATGATGGTCGAGCTGGGCTATTGCTCTGGAATTGAAAACTACTCCCGCTATCTGTCGGGTCGTGCACCGGGGGAAGGCCCGCCGACCTTGCTCGATTATTTACCCGCCGATGGATTGTTGATTATCGACGAGTCCCACGTCACTGTGCCGCAAATTGGCGCCATGTATAAGGGTGACCGCTCCCGTAAAACTACGCTTGTGGAATATGGCTTCCGTTTACCCTCGGCGCTGGATAACCGGCCGCTGAAGTTTGAAGAGTTTGAGCAATTGATGCCGCAGACCATTTATGTGTCGGCAACACCAAACCCTTACGAACTGGATAAGAGTGGCGGCGAGATTGTTGAGCAAGTCGTTCGGCCAACGGGTTTGCTCGATCCCGAGTTAGAAGTGCGCCCGGTCAGCATTCAAGTGGATGATTTACTCTCAGAGGTGGCCAAACGCGTCGCCGTCAACGAGCGGGTGCTTGTCACCACCCTAACCAAGCGCATGTCGGAGGATTTAACTGAATACCTCGATGAGCATGGCGTCAAAGTCCGTTATTTGCACTCGGACATTGATACCGTGGAGCGGGTGGAGATCATTCGCGATCTGCGCCTCGGTAAGTTTGATGTGCTGGTCGGTATCAACTTGCTGCGTGAAGGTTTAGACATGCCCGAAGTTTCCTTGGTCTGTATTCTCGATGCGGATAAGGAAGGCTTTTTACGTTCGGAACGTTCGCTTATTCAGACCATTGGTCGCGCTGCGCGTAACGTCAATGGCAAGGTTATCCTCTATGCGGATAGGATCACCCAGTCGATGGCCAAGGCGATGGGTGAAACCGAGCGTCGCCGCGAGAAACAACACGCCTACAACCTTGAGCATGGCATAGTGCCAAAAGGCGTGGTCAAGCGCATTACCGATGTGATGGATATCGACGATGGCAGAGATACTGAGAAGGGCTACAGCCCATCGTCACTGGGTAAAGTGGCTGAACCTAAAGCCAAACGTTATCAACCCGATGCGGCGCAGCTTAGCCATGATATCGACAAGCTCGAGAAGCAAATGCATGAACATGCGCGTAACTTGGAGTTTGAACAGGCGGCGGCCTTGCGCGATGAGGTGAAACGATTACGGGAGTTGCTGATCACAGCATAACAGAATCTAAGTCTTAGCTGAGGTAGACTCAGGACTTTGATGCTAATTAAACTGATCCCAAGCTTCTCTACCTAATAAAAAGCCGCCAATACAATAATGTAAGGCGGCTTTTTTGTATGGATTAATCAAACTTTGAGGTATTAGCGCTGCGTTTCCTTGGCGAATTTGCTTCGTTGGAATACCAACACCATAAGCGCGCAGACTAAGCCACAGATCAGGCCGACTAAATGCGCCTCAGTGGCCACGCGTGCACCAATCATTGCGGTCACATCATCACTGGCACCATAAAATTGTTCATGGCCGACTTTAACTATCACGCCGAGCAACAGCAGATAACCCGAGCGCATTTTGCGGCGTATATCCTGCACTGCACCAAAGGTGAATAGCCCGTGTAACATGCCACTCAGCCCCACATAACCTAATAACTGTGGATAGCCCAGATACAGGCCAATGCCTTCAAACAGACAGAGTAGGATAAACAGCGCGGTTAAGCCCTTGAGCCGGTAATGAAAGTGGTGCAAAAACAACACTACCCATAATCCTGCGAGGTTCATCAGCAGGTGCCAATGATTGGTATGCAGCAGATTGCCTGTGATCAGACGCCACCACTGGCCGTCACTGATAGCGCTGCGGCGATAGGCGAGCAGGTTATCTATGCTCGGGGTAAAAAGTCCCGCAATATACAAGAGCGCGCAGAGCAGACTGACGATAAACGCCAGCCAATAGGGGCCGAGTTTTTTGAACGTCACCAGTCTCACGCCTGCGGTTTACCCGTTTCTGTTGCCTTGTCGAGCGAGGCCATCACCTCTGCTTTATTTTGCAGGTAATCCTCTAGGCCTCGTTTGCGTAGATGGCAGGCTGGGCAGTCACCACAACCATCGCCGACAATGCCGTTATAACAGGTTAGGGTATGGTGGCGAACTAAATCGAGTTGCTGGTATTTATCGGCCAGCGCCCAGGTTTGGGCCTTGTTGAGCCACATTAATGGGGTGATGATCTCAAGCTTTTTATCCATGCCTTGCACCAGTGCCGATTCCATCGCGCGCACAAAGTCGTGGCGACAGTCGGGATAACCGGAAAAATCGGTTTCGCAAACACCGGTGATAATCGCCTCGGCCCCTAATTGATAGGCGTAGATCCCCGCCAAAGTCAAAAACAGGATATTGCGGCCGGGCACAAAGGTGTTGGGTAAGCCATTTTCCATTAATTCGTGGGATACGGGGATCGCATCTCGGGTGAGGGCAGAAATCGCTAACTCATTGAGTAAGCTTACATCCATCACTTTATGGCTAGTGATCTTTAAGCGCTTGGCGAGGAATTTAGCAACTTCAATTTCTTCACGGTGACGCTGACCATAATCGAAGGTGATCCCGTGGACTTCATCAAACTGAGTTAAGGCTTGAATAAGACAAGTCGTTGAGTCTTGTCCGCCACTGAAAACCACTACCACCTTTGAAACTGATGCTGCTGACATAGGATCCACTTAAATTGACACATAAAATAGGGCGTAAGTGTAACTCAGGCGCTAGGGGTTGCAAACTCTTTGCTGGCGCGTGGCGACGGGGATGCGGTACTTGGTATCACAATGGCTGAGGCGGTAAAAACTTGCAGCTGCAGCTAAAATCCTCTATAAATGCCGCCCCAGAAAAACGGAACGCTAGCATGAATTACCCAGTCAACGAAGTCTTTGAAACCATTCAAGGTGAAGGTGTCTTTACCGGAGTGCCCGCCATTTTTGTGCGTTTACAGGGTTGCCCTGTGGGATGTGCTTGGTGTGATACGAAACAGACTTGGGATCTGCTTGAGGAAAATAAGGTGTCACCCGAACAAGTGATCACCGTCGATGGCTCCGTGGGGCGCTGGGCGAATCATACGGCGCAGAGTCTTATTGAGGCGTTCAACGCTAAGGGATACACGGCGCGCCATGTGGTGATCACAGGTGGTGAGCCTTGTATGTACGATCTGAATGAACTAACTCACGCGCTTCATGCTGCCGGTTTTGCTACTCAAATCGAGACCAGTGGCACCTTTGAGGTGAAGTGCGATGCTGATACTTGGGTAACTGTCTCGCCCAAGATCAATATGAAAGGTGGTTATAAGGTGTTAGCGCAGGCCTTGATCCGCGCCAACGAGATTAAGCACCCGATAGCGACCGAAAATCATATCGACGAACTCGATGAGTTACTCAAAGGGATTGATGTGTCATCGAAAACGATTTGTCTGCAACCGATCAGCCAAAAACCAAGGGCGACGGAATTAGCCATGAAGGTGTGTATTGCCCGCAACTGGCGCTTATCGATTCAGACCCATAAGTACTTGAATATCGATTAATCGCCCACTTAGCGCTATGCACACTTCTTGAACGCTCCGAATGGGGCGTTTTTTATCAGCAAAATCTATAGATTAAAGACAATCGTTTTAACTAAGCGATAAAAAATAAGTTTGGATAAGCTGGAGTGTTAGAAAGAAAACTTGGGGAATAAAGCGATACAAAGAGTGATATGAGAAAGAAGTGGTGGAGGGAGAAGGATTCGAACCTTCGAAGGCGGAGCCGTCAGATTTACAGTCTGATCCCTTTGGCCACTCGGGAACCCCTCCACATATTTTCTTCAACTTTTAAGTCTGACTCATCGAGTCTTATTTAAAAGTTATCTTAAATCTTGGCCGGATTTAAGGGTAAAGCAAGTGTACAGCAGACTAACTATTGACGAACCACATAAGATAAAAGTGGTGGAGGGAGAAGGATTCGAACCTTCGAAGGCGGAGCCGTCAGATTTACAGTCTGATCCCTTTGGCCACTCGGGAACCCCTCCACGAGTATCTTTTATAGCATCGCTAATTGTTAGTGCAAATGGTGGAGGGAGAAGGATTCGAACCTTCGAAGGCGGAGCCGTCAGATTTACAGTCTGATCCCTTTGGCCACTCGGGAACCCCTCCTCAATTGCGGCCGCCATAGTAGTCAGAAACGTTTGGCATGTAAAGTCTAAATATGAAAATTTTCCTAAAGTTCTGGTTCAACTGGTCGATTAACTAACAACGAGTTGTTTTAATGATGTTTTTTTATGCAGATCGATGTTCCTTTAATCAACGAAGCCCAAATTGGCTCCCGCTTAAATGCGGCAATCGAACACAACAGGCGAGGAGAGTTCGCCCTGTTGCTGTCGCTATTGTCTGCAGACGCGAGGGACATGGCGCAGTTTCAATGGCAAAAAGAGCTCGATAATGCAGAAAAATTACAACGTCAGTTTGAGTTACCCCCAAAGCAAGCGCTTGTGGCGGATTTATCGACGGATAACAAGGTTACCGACAACAGTGCTGTTTTTGCTGAGCAAGGGGCGAGGGCGTTTCAACTGCAACAGGCATTGCGCCCAGAGGCATTAGTGATCCGCGGTGGTGAGCCTATCGCGATGGCCGAAGCCTTAAGCAATTGCGATCTCACCACACGTCTGCGCCAACGTGGCCAGTTGCCATCCCCGAAAATGGACGTCATGCATTTTGCCGATCAACTGGCGATTCAACGTAACTTAGTGCCGTTATTGGCCAGCGCCTAACGAGTATGTCGTCTTGCCTCCAAGTCGCTATCGGGCGGTTAAGCAAGATGCTGTCTTTAAAAGCACAGGTTGGGATTAAAGGAACTTGTTGGCCAAATAGCCGTCAACTGTGTCGATGCACAATAATAAGCGTGAGCTAAAGCTGAGTCTCTGCCGCCACTGTTACCTATAATAAGGCGTTAATGATGCTGGTTTAAGTTGATGCATCACCCTTACAGCGATTAGAGAGGAAAAACAGATGAAAGGTATCATTGCAGGACAAGCGGCTACCGTAAACGACACTTGCACCGATTGCGGCAGTTTTGTGGATATTGGCGCTGTGATTGACGAGCAGGATACAGTGCTGGAGTTATCCTTCGCGGGTGCAGAGGCTGAGGTCGAAGCGACTAAGATGTTGGAGCGGGCTCAAGCGCGTTTTAGCCAAACCCAAGGGAATATTGTGCATGATGAAGCGGGTGTTACCCTCAAGCTGGTCTTCGATGTGAGTGTCGAGAAAATGATTTTCCAATTAGAGAATGGCCTATGATGCAAGCGACCGTGAAGTCCGTTAGCGTTAATTTGTAATAAAGTGTGGCCGATGTTGCTGTTTTAAATGTAGATAGTGTAATCTGCATCAACAAAAATAAAGATAAATAGGCTCTATTAACACGCTTCTTTAGTGTGTTAGTCGCAGCAGTACCGTTTTACCCAACACGAAGTTTTGTAGGAATCAGAGTGAAGCGACGTCAGCATCAGCATTTATTAGAGTCTTTAGTGCATTCCACGGCTAAACAGCAGGGTGATTTTACTAAGACCGCAGAGTTAGCCACTGAGCTACTTTGCCAAAATTTAGCCGTTTCTCTGGTGTCGGTTTGGATTTTTTCCGCCGACCAATCGAGCCAATCCCTAGTGGCGCAATTTGGCGCTATGCCCCTACAAGACACTCATCGTCCTTCGCAGTTGCAGACGCTGCCACGCTATTTAGATGAACTCAAAAATCATCGCCATATCGATGCGAGTAATACGCTTATCGATCCGCGTTTGACAGAGTTAGTCGATAACTATTTTATCCCTCGGCAAATTTTATCTAGCCTCGAGATTGGCATTCGCATTAATGGCCATCTCGAAGGGGTGCTTTGCCTCGAGCGAGCGCAACTGACTCACCATTGGCACGACAGCGAAATTCACCTTGCCTGCCAAATGGCCGATCAACTGGCCCTCACGCTGGCCACCAAACATACCTACGATAAAGAAGAGCGCTTAAGCCTGTTTCGCTGTGCCACCGAGCAGTCTCGCCAGATGAGCATGCTGATTAACCTGCACACCGAAAAAGTGGAATACGTGAACCAAGCCCACGAGGAGATCACTGGCTTAGCGCGTGAAAAAAGCATAGGCACCAATTTACGCGAGTTAAGTTTCTTTAAGCAGCACAGTGAATTAGCCGAGCAGACCTTGGCTAAAATTTTCAGAGGCGAGCAGGCTAAAGGCGAAGTGCAATTTAATCGAGCCGATGGCAGTCGCTACTGGCTCAAGTATGTGGTCAGCCAATTTATCACCGATCGCGGCAATCATTACGCCTTAGTCTCCGGCGAAGAAAGCACAGATGAGCACAACTATAAGGCGGAGCTTGAGCGTTTAGCTTGGCGTTGTAGCCTCACTGGGCTGAATAATCGTAGTCACTTCAATCGCGTATTGGAGCGCACCACTAATGGATTGTTGCTGTTGGTCGATTTAGTCGCCTTTAAACGTTTCAACGATACCTATGGCCACGAAAATGGCGACAGCTTGCTGATTGAAATTGGCCGGCGCTTAAAACATTTTTCGGAAATTAATAAGGCAACCGAAATTGCCCGCGTCGGTAGCGACGAGTTTGCCGTGTTGCTCACCGATGATAACGCGGTTTACGATCTGGATTATTTCAGTACCCGCCTATATCAGCATTTAGCCATGCCGATTTTAATCGGTCGTGAGCAAATCGAACCTAAACCCGCACTGGCGGTTGTCGATATCGCCTCGGTGGCCAATCTGTTCGCGCCGCTGACCTGCGCCGATATTGCGGTGCAATACGCGAAGAAGAAAAAGGGCACCGCTATTCAAGTGTTTAACAGCACCTTGCTCAGCGCCTTTAAGGAAGATGCGCAAATCGAGCGTGATTTACATAGCGCGATTCGCGGCCGTCAATTCGAACTTTATTATCAGCCCTTACGGGATCTGGAGCAGAAAACCTATATCGGTGCCGAAGCCTTGATCCGTTGGCATCACCCGAAAAAAGGTGTGTTGTATCCCGGCGCCTTTATCGATATTGCCGAGCAATCTGGGATGATCAACGCCATTGGCAGCTGGGTGCTTGAGGCCGCGTGCCGACAATTGAATATATGGCAGCACCATAATGCCGATTTAAGCATGCATGTTAACGTGTCGGCGCGGCAGTTTTTTAGCGGAAACCTGTATGAGCAAGTCTGGCAACTGCTGACGCGCTATCGTTTAAAGCCTAAAACCCTGATCCTTGAGATCACCGAGACGGAATTGATGGGCGACATTCGCCATGCCACGCTCTTATGTCAGGAATTGGCAGAGCTGGGTGTGGGGCTGGCCATAGATGACTTTGGTACGGGTTACAGCTCGATGCGCTATCTTAAACAATTCCCGATCAGTAAGTTAAAAATCGACCGCTCCTTTATCTCCGATCTCGCCATTAGCCGCGAAAGCCAAGAAATCGTCTCGGCCATTATTGCGATGGCGAGCGCGCTTAATATTTCCTTGACCGCCGAAGGGGTTGAAACCGCCGAGCAGGAAGCGTTTTTAGCCAAGAGTTTTTGCCATCAGGCGCAGGGGTATTTATACAGTCCTGCGTTGCGAGAGCCCGAATTTGCGCAATTCTTATTGGCGGCAAAAGAACCTAATCTTGTTACGCATTAACCAGTTAGATTAGTCGTACAGGTGATATAAAAACAAAAGGCAATCAATAGATTGCCTTTTGTTTTATCTGTGGACTTGGTTAACCCTTCATGCAGCACTGCTTAAACTTTTTACCGCTGTGGCAGACGCAAGGATCATTACGCCCCGGTAATTTGGCATGCATTTGATGGCCTTTAGTGTAAAACCAACGACCTTGCTCGAAGATAAACTCAGAGCGCTCGTAAATGGCATCAATCTCGCCACTCATTTTATACCAGGCTTTGAAAGTTACAGTACCGAACTTGCTGCCATCGGGCTGGGTAGTGTCATTGGCGGATAATACATCGAGCCCTAACCATTCGGGATGTGGACCTTGTTGGAGCTGCTCAAGGGTTAAGCCATCGAGGTAAGCTGCATGGTGTGTTTTGATAATGTAATCAAAATTTTTCAACACAAAAGCGCAGTAGCGAGAGCGCATTAATTGCTCAGGACTTGTCGCCAGTTGTGCTCCTGAATCGAGCCCTAGATGCAGTATTTGACAGCAATCTTGATAGATTTTTGGGCTGCCGCAAGGGCAGGTTTTGTCGTGTGTCATAATGGTAATGCTTTAAAATATAATAGATTACTGCTTTTTCTTTTGGCTGTCCGGTAATGGTGGGAACTGGCGGCCATAGTAAAGATTGGGTACAGGTTTGGCATTCAAATAGAAACTGGGTTCGGCACGGTTATTCATATCCAGTGTGACGTTCCAACGCTGCTGAGAGTCTTTTTGGGTGCCAATCACAAATTTGCCAGCAAATTCACTCACTGGTTCGCCAGTTTCTTCTGCGGGGTAAAAACGCACTAAATAATAGCCAGTGTCGAACGCGCTGTTGCCCGAAAGCTTACGGTTGAGCACCCGGAAATCGATATCGATACGGGCCTTTTTATTGCGGATTTTATCGAAAAAACGTTGGTAGATAGCAACAATGCTGTCGCGGCCATAATAGATTTCTTTACTTTGACTTTCAGAGAGATAGCTTGCATCTTTCGCATAAATCTCTGCGGTGACTTCGGGGGCAAGCTCAGTAAATGCTTTACTGAACAGCGGATAATTCGCATTGATCAGCTGATCGGTTGTCATGGTTGTTTTGGCTTTTGCAGGAGTTGCAAAACTTGGAAGCGACAATAGGCATATCAGGGCTAGCAGCAAAAATCTCATTACATTATTCTAATCAAGCATTCATGGCGCCACTATAATGGAGGTGCCCGCTGAACTAAAGGGTTGAATGTTTACAAAGTGTGTTTCTGTTCTAAAAGTGCACACTGAGCGTTAAGAGTGGAGGAGCTTGCCATGCTAGATGATGAATCAGCACTGTTTTTTGAGGAAATGGCGGGGGTTGTGCCACTTAAGGGTGATGTGAAAGCGGTGAATTTGCAACCTAAGGCACTAACGGAGGAGCAACTTCAGCGCCGTGATGCGTTGCAACGCGAGGCTTATTTAGCCTGTATGCCCTTGGATTTGAGTTTGATCCCGATAATAGCGCCCGATGATATTGCCAGTTTTAAGCGCGAAGGGGTGCAAGGGGCAGTGTTTAAGCGCTTGAGGCTGGGGCAGTACAGCATTAAGATGGAATTAGATGTACATGCCTACCGTTTAAGTCAGGCCCGTGATGCGTTGCTCAATTATCTGTTAGCGGCGCAGGCCCATGGGGAACGCTGCGTCATGCTTATCCATGGTAAGGGTCATAACAGTAAACCCGTGGCTGGCCTGTTGAAATCTGCCGTCTGCCATTGGTTGTCTCAACTTGATATGGTGCTGGCCTATCATTCGGCGAAAACCGAGCAGGGCGGCACGGGCGCCTTGTATGTGATGCTCACTAAATCCGAACAGCTTAAGATTGAGAACAAAGAGGCAAATCGTAAGGGAATGGGTTGGCGTTAATAGGCTTCTGAACGCATTGATTTTATCTGATTGTTACTCGCGTTCGTTATTAATGCCGAAGCTTAAAAGAAAATGCCCAACATCGTTGGGCATTTTTATCGGTTACATTTTCACACCTAAGAGCCTAGGTGTTACTGACGTCAGAGGCTTCATTCCGTCATGGTTTTAATTACCAACCACATTGACGATTCGCCGCTGTGTTTTGCTCATCGAGCCAGGTTTTAAGCGGCGCAAAATAATCGAGTACGGCTTTGGCATCCATTCCCTCAGTACCTGTCACTTCTTTTAAAGCAACTGGCCAAGGTTGACTTGCACCTAGCTCTAACATTTTATTGAGTTTTTCCCCAGCGGCTTGATTGCCATAAATACTGCATCTGTGTACAGGTCCTTTATCGCCGGCGGTATCACACAGTGCCTTATGGAACTGGAATTGCAGAATATGCGCGAGGAAGTAGCGCGTATAAGGCACGTTACCGGGCACATGGTACTTGGCACCTGGATCAAAATCGGCTTCGCTGCGGTCCGTTGGCGCCTTAACGCCTTGGTATTTCTCTCTTAATTCCCACCAGGCTTGGTTATACTGCGCTGGAGTGATTTCACCGCTAAAGACTTTCCAGCGCCACTGGTCAATCATCAAACCAAAGGGCAGGAAGGCGATTTTATCTAAAGCTTGTTTCAGCAGTAAGCCAATATCCTTGGAAGCATCGGGCACGTCTTCGAGCAAACCAATCTGTTTTAGATAGCTTGGGGTAATAGATAGCGCGATCGTGTCACCAATGGCCTCATGGAAACCATCATTGGCACTGTTTTTAAACAGGAAAGGCTGCTGTTTATAGGCACGTTGATAGAAGTTGTGCCCAAGTTCGTGGTGAATAACGGTAAAGTCTTCAGCGGTTTTCTGGATACACATCTTGATGCGAATATCGTCGAGGTTATCCAAATCCCACGCCGAGGCATGACAAACGACATCACGATCCTTGGGTTGCAAGAATAAAGAGCGACTCCAGAAACTGTCTGGCAGCGGCGCAAAGCCTAACGAGGTGAAAAAGCTTTCGGCCTGTTTAACCATCTTGTGTTCATCATAGCCCTTCTGCTCGAGCAATTCCGTCACATCATAGCCAGGATCGGCATCGTCAGGGGCGACGAGATCGTACACATTGCCCCATTGCTGCGCCCACATATTTCCCAGTAAGTGTGCGGGAATAGGGCCGGTTTTTGGCGCGATGGCATCACCGTATTCGTTATTCAGCTCGCCGCGAACGTAACAATGCAGGGATTCATAGAGGGGCTTAACTTGTCCCCATAAACGATCTAACTCCTGTGAAAATTCATCGGGTTTCATATCGTATTGGCTGCGCCATAACTCAGAGAGGTTAGCGTAACCTAGATCTTTTGCACCTTCGTTGGCTAGTTCAACTTCACGTTGAAATAGTGGGCGCATCGGTTTTGCAATTTCGCGCCAACCTTTCCATGCTTCAAGCAGTTTGGCTGGGTCACGCGATTCCGCCATCAGGTTCGACAGCTCTGGCTGGGTCATACACTTGCCATCGGCGAAACAGTATTTGCCTTTACCATAGAGTCCATTGAGCTCGGAGCTGATTTGCGCCAGCTCAGCATTTTTGACGGGATCAAGCGGCGCAGGTAACACGAGTGCGCTGCGCAGAATATTCAGTTTGCGCGAATTGGCAGGATCGAGTTCCACATTGGCGTACTTGGCGGCTTCGGTGGCGAATTTGACCGACGCGGCACTGACTTTTTCCCCAACTGCGGCCGAGAGTGCAGCGGTATCTTCGGTGATGAAGTTACTGTAAATCCATTCGGCGCGATTCGCTTCGATAGAGAGCTGCGCCATGTGGGCTTCAGCATCTTGAATAAAGGCGATGGCCTGAGCTTTATCGGGCGCAGCATTAGTTGCAGCAGGTGCTGCTGCAGTGGTTTCGGCCTTGCTTTGGGCATCATTACAGGCGGTTAGGCCTAAGGTTAGCGCTATGGTAAGCGCAAGAGTGGTGGGACGATTCAATAGAATAGCCATGTATTGCAGTCCTTTGTTGTTTTTGTGTTAAGCATTCTACCTAAGCACAGTGTTTTTTGCACAGGACTTGATGACTTTTCATGGTTTTTTGCAACGGATGTGAGTGGCCTGTTAATCCATGTCAGCAAGGCGCAGCTTATTTGGCCATTTTTCGTTTGACAACTCCCATACCAATGTTTAATTTAAACGAGTGTTTTAAATTAATTCAAGGTCACGGAATGGCAAGTCGATCCGATACAAAAACTAGAATACTTGATGCCGCAGAGAAGCTATTTGCCGAAAGGGGGTTTTCTGAGACGTCATTGCGACTTATCACGAGCAAGGCGGAGGTTAACTTAGCCTCGGTGAACTATCACTTTGGCTCTAAAAAAGAGTTAATCCGCGCCGTGTTAGCCCGCTATTTAGACGTGTTTATGCCCGCCGCATCGACGGCCATAAAACGTTTGCATACTGCGCCAACACAAGCTTCGTTAGAGGAGATTTTCTCTGCGTTAGTCGATCCATTATTGGATTTGAACGAGCTGCGCACCGAAGGCACGACAATTTTCCTACAATTGCTGGGTCGCGGTTACATTGAAAGCCAAGGGCACCTGCGTTGGTTTATCACCACCCACTATGGGCAGCATTTAGACACCTTTGTTAAAGCTGTTTCGGCCAGTGCTCCGCATATTCCTCCTGCTGAAATGTTTTGGCGCTTACACTTTACCCTAGGCACGATTGTTTTCACCATGGCGTCAGCCGATGCGCTCAATGATATTGCCGCGGCCGAATTTGGTGAGCATAACGACATCGAAGCCGTGATCCGTAAAGTGATCCCCTACATGGCTGCGGGCGTATCAGTCCCCGTGGCTTCTTAATAAAAGGTCTTGATTATGTTGACGATTATAATTATTGCCCTGATTGCGATTATTGGGCTGTTTGCAGTAAAAAGCCTTCGGATGCAATTTATCACCCAGCCTGTGTTTCACTTCTTTAAAAAAGTATTACCGCCATTATCCGATACCGAGCGCGAAGCGATGGAAGCGGGTGATGTGTGGTGGGAAGGCGAGCTATTCCGCGGTAATCCGAATTGGAATACCCTGCACAGCTACGGTAAACCAACCCTGACGGCTGAAGAGAAAGACTTTATCGATAATCAGGTGATGACCGCCCTGAAGATGATCGATGATTTCGACATTGTGCATAATCGTAAGGATTTGCCACCAGAGCTGTGGGACTACTTTAAAAAAGAAGGCTTCTTTGCACTGATCATCCCGAAAAAGTTTGGTGGTCGTGCGTTTTCTGCCTACGCCAACTCGACGATTGTGAGTAAATTAGCCAGCCGCAGTGTGAGTGCCGCGGTCACTGTGATGGTGCCAAACTCATTAGGCCCAGGTGAGCTTTTGACTCATTATGGTACCAAAGAGCAAAAGGAGCGCTGGTTACCTGCATTAGCCAAGGGTGATGAGATCCCATGTTTTGCATTAACTGGTCCTGAAGCCGGTAGTGATGCGGGCGCTATCCCCGATGTGGGTATTGTTTGCCGTGGTGAGTTTAACGGCGAAGAAGTTTTAGGCCTTAAATTAACCTGGGACAAGCGTTATATCACCCTCGCACCAGTGGCAACCGTATTAGGTTTAGCCTTCCAGATGCGCGACCCTGATGGTTTGCTTGGCGATAAAAAGAATTTAGGTATTACCTGCGCCTTGATCCCAACCGATCATCCTGGTGTGATCATTGGCCGTCGTCATAATCCGCTAAACATGGCATTTATGAACGGGACCACTAAGGGCGAAGAAGTCTTTATTCCGCTGGATTGGATCATCGGTGGTCCTGAGTTTGCGGGCAGAGGCTGGCGTATGCTGGTTGAATGTTTATCGGCGGGTCGCGGTATTTCTCTGCCTGCATTGGCTACGGCCTCTGGCCATATGGCGACCAAAACCACAACGGCTTACAGCTATGTGCGTCATCAATTTGGTATGGCGATTGGCAACTTTGAAGGTGTGCAAGAAGCGCTGGCGCGCATTATCGCCAATACCTATCAATTGGAAGCGGCGCGCCGTTTAACCACTACGGGGATTGATCTTAAAGTTAAACCCTCAGTGGTGACGGCAATTGCTAAATTCCACATGACTGAACTTGGCCGTGCGGTGATGAACGATGCGATGGATATTCAGTCGGGTAAGGGCATCCAATTAGGACCTAAAAACTACTTAGGCCACCCTTATATGTCGAATCCGATTTCGATTACCGTTGAAGGGGCGAACATTTTGACGCGTTCCTTGATGATCTTTGGTCAAGGTGCGACCCGTTGCCATCCATATGTGTTGGCCGAAATGGAAGCTGCGGCGATGGAAAACGAGCACGATGCGCTCGAGCGTTTCGACTCGCTGTTAATGGGCCATATGGGTTACGCCACTCGCAACGCGTTCAGTGCCTTATTCAACGCCTTGACTGCCAGCCGTTTCGGCAGTGCGCCAGTGAGCGGCGAAACCAAGCAATATTACAAAGACATGTCGCGCATTTCATCGGCATTAGCCTTGATGACAGATATTTCAATGCTGATCATGGGCGGCGATTTGAAGCGTAAGGAAATGTTGTCGGCACGTATGGGAGATGTGTTAAGCCAGCTGTACTTAGGCTCAGCCACCTTAAAACTGTTTGAAGACAATGGCCGTCAACAGGACGATTTACCTGTGGTTCGCTATGTAATGGCAAATCGCTTGCACTTAGCAGCTAAAGCGCTTGAAGAAGTGATCCGTAACTTCCCGAACCGCCCATTTGCATGGCTGCTACGTGCGCTGATTTTCCCCATCGGCAACCATTTCACTGCGCCTAGCGATAAAATGGCGACTGAATTGGTCTCTGGCATGTTAAAACCAAGTCCTGCCCGTGAACGCATTACTTTCCTATGCCCAGAGTTTGAAGGCGACGTGGGGGGTATTGCTGAGGTTGAACAGGCCTTCGTGGCGCAATATGCCTGTAAAGAGATTTACAAGAAGCTCAAGAAAGCACAACGCGCCGGTGAGTTGCCAGCCAAAGTGCCTAACTTAGTGTTATTTGCTAAAGCGCTGGAGCAGGGCACTGTGACTCAAGATGAACATCAAAAGCTGTTACATGCCGATAAGTTGCGCTTAGCGGCCATCAATGTGAATGATTTTGAAGCCCTTTAATCTGGTCTGCTAGCACGATTGCAATCGTTTCTAGCCTGACAACATATAAAAAACCACCTCACTTGAGGTGGTTTTTGTTTTTAAGCTTAATGACGGTTAGCTTTACTTTGTACGTCTAGCTAACGCCAATCAGCAAAGATTAAGCAACGATCAACACTTTACAAGTGTTAGTGCCGCCGATAGTTTCCATCGCATCGCCCTTGGTCATTAATACCAAGTCGCCACTCTGCAGATAACCCGCCGTTGTTAATGATTCCAACGCTTTTTGCGCTAACTCATCGGCAGGATAAATGGTTGAGTCGAAGTAAATCGGTAACACACCACGGTACAGTGCCATCTTCGCCAGCGTTGTCTCATGGCGTGATAAACCAAGAATCGGTAAAGATGAACTGATACGTGACATCAGTTTAGGTGTTGCGCCAGACTCAGTTAAAGCAATAATTGCTTTAACGCCTTCTAAGTGGTTAGCAGCATACATAGTAGAGAGTGCAATCGTTTCTTCAACTGAAGTGAAACGTGCATCTAATCTGTGCTTAGACACTTTCACGCTTGGATGAGATTCGGCACCGATACACACATTCGCCATCGCCTTAACGGTTTCTTCTGGGAAGTCACCAGCAGCGGTTTCGGCAGACAGCATCACAGCGTCAGTACCATCGAGCACGGCGTTGGCCACGTCCATGACTTCCGCGCGAGTTGGCATTGGACTCGAAATCATTGACTCCATCATTTGAGTCGCAGTGATCACGATTTTATTCAGTTGACGAGAGCGGGCGATAAGCTTCTTCTGCACTGCAACCAGTGCTGCGTCACCAATCTCAACCCCTAAGTCACCACGGGCAACCATGACTACGTCAGAGGCTAAAATCACATCATCCATCGCTTCTTCGCTAGCAACGGCTTCAGCACGTTCTACTTTTGCGACGATCAGTGCATTACTGCCAGCTTGTTGCGCTAAAGAACGCGCGTATTCCAGATCGGCGCCGCTACGTGGGAAAGACACGGCTAAGTAATCTACTTGGATCATGGCCGCAGTCAGAATGTCTGCCTTGTCTTTTTCAGTCAGAGCCGCTGCCGAAAGACCACCACCTTGTTTGTTGATCCCTTTATTGTTTGATAGAGGGCCTGCAACGGTAACAGTCGTGTGCACTTTACGACCTTCAACGCGCTCAACACGCAGTTGAACGCGGCCGTCGTCGAGCATCAGGATATCGCCAACATTCACATCGTCTGGCAATTGCTTATAGTCGATACCGACTTGATTCTCGTCGCCTTCGCCTTTACCTAACTCGGCATCCAGAATGTAGGCTTGACCTAAGTTCAGTTGAACTTTCTTGTTGTCTTTAAAGGTAGATACACGGATCTTAGGACCTTGTAAGTCACCTAAAATAGCAACATGGACACCTAATTCTTTTGCAATTTCGCGAGCTTGAGTCGCGCGTTTGAGATGATCTTCGGGGGAGCCGTGGGAGAAGTTAAGACGAACAACGTTTGCACCTGCCGCGATAATACGGCGTAAGTTATCGTCACGGTCAGTGGCGGGGCCCAGAGTGGTGACGATTTTGGTTCTGCGGAACATAAGATACTCCGTTAAAGTTAAAAAATCTTGGGGCTATATTACCATGCAATTCCAAATTATGTAGTAAAGTTACAATCAAATTGATCTAAAGTTATGTTTCAAATTTGTGAGGTATCGCTGAAATTTGCTTTAAAAAAGGCTAGACGGACGATTTGCACTAGCCTTTTTTAAGATAGGAAGTGAATTACAGTATCGGATCTTTATTGATACGAGACTCTTTCAACACTTCTTTCACACGTTTTAAATTGTCACGGAAACGCGGGCCGCGGCGTAGGGTAAAGCCAGTCGCCAATACATCTATAGTCACCAATTGCGCTAAACGCGAGGCCATTGGTAAATACATATCGGTATCTTCAGGCACTTCCATCGTCACGGGCAGTGTACATTCCATAGATAACGGTGAGTTACGAGCTGTAATACCAATCACTGCTGCGCCGTTTTCTCTCGCTAAACGCGCTATTTCAATCAATGATTTAGTGCGACCTGTATGGGAAATCAGCACCACAACGTCGCCTTCATTGCTGTTAATACAGCTCATGCGCTGCATTAGAACATCGTCAAAACAGATGACAGGCACATTAAAACGGAAAAATTTATTCTGGGCATCATGGGCAACGGAGGCCGAAGCGCCTAAGCCAAAGAAGGAGATGGTTTTGGCTTGGGTCAGAATATCCACGGCTTTATTGATGGCAGTGACGTCTAAGCTTTGACGTGCTGTATCTAAGGAAGCCATTGATGATTCGAAAATTTTTGTCGTGTAAGACTCAGGAGAGTCATCTTCTTCCACATGGCGGCTCACATAAGGCGTACCGTTTGCGAGACTTTGCGCCAGATGTAACTTAAAATCAGGAAAGCCTTTAGTATCTAAGCGGCGACAGAAACGGTTCACAGTAGGTTCACTCACATCTGCCATCTTAGCTAGCGTGGCAATACTGGAGTGAATAGCTGTTTGCGGAGAGGCTAAGATCACCTCTGCAACCTTGCGTTCTGACTTACTAAAATGGGTGAGGCTTTTTTGAACCTTTTCTAGGGTATTCATACGCGTACGTCCGCTAAATTGAGAATGTAATTTTATTTATTTTTGTTTAGTGCTGCTGATCTGTTTCAGGATCTCACTAATCGACACTGCTTAAGTAAGTTTTAAGTACATTTTTGAAATAAGAATTTACTATCATCAGTAATTTAAGCACAAAAAGCATATCAGATTTATGCCCTAGGTGCCTAGTTAGCAAGAATGTTAATATTGATAAAAATAGATGCATTTAACAAATTCTGTTGTTATATTACAACAAAAGTGTGGATTTCTTCATTGGCATGAAGGGACACGACATACAAAGGAGAGCGTAACGCAATGGGCAAAACAACATCAGGCGCCAAAGCTTGTGACTTCGTACTCTTTGGTACTAAAGGCGACTTGGCACGACGCAAGTTGTTACCTTCTTTATACCAGCTAGATAAAGCTGAACTTCTGGATAAAAACACCAAAGTCATTGGGGTTGCCAAAGATGAGTTCAGTCAGGATGAATTTAGAGAACTCGTCATCCTTGCGTTAAAAACCTTCGTAAAAGAAGCCCTCTGCGAAGAGACTGTCCAACGCTTCTTGTCCCGCTGCCATTATGTCGGCACAAATTTCACTGAATCTGCAGGCTACAGCGCCTTCCATGAATTGCTCAAACCAGAAGATCGCGTCATGGTCAGTTATTTTGCCACCCCTCCTGCGATTTTTGGCGATATCTGCCGCTGTTTACACGAACAAAATCTTATCCATAGCGATTCTCGCGTGGTACTCGAAAAGCCCATTGGCTCTGACCTCGCTTCTTCCCGTGTGATTAACGATCAAGTTTCTGCCTATTTTAAAGAAAACCAAGTTTATCGTATCGACCATTACTTAGGTAAAGAGACGGTCCAAAACCTGATTGCACTGCGTTTCGCTAACTCGTTATTCGCGTCTAAGTGGGACAACCGGACCATTGACCATGTCCAGATCACCGTTGCTGAAGAAGTGGGTATCGAAGGCCGTTGGGGTTACTTCGACAAAGCCGGTCAGATGCGCGATATGATCCAAAACCACTTACTGCAAGTGTTGACACTGGTTGCCATGGATCCACCAGTTAACTTAGATGCCGACAGTATTCGCGATGAAAAAGTGAAAGTACTGAAGTCGCTACGCCCAATCAATGCCGACAATGTCTATGAAAACACTGTCCGTGGTCAGTACAGTGCAGGCTTCCTAAAAGGCAGTCCAGTGCCAGGCTATTTAGAGGAGGAGGGCGCTAACCTTCAGTCCCACACTGAAACCTTTGTGGCGCTGCGTGTCGATATCGACAACTGGCGTTGGGCTGGCGTGCCATTTTATCTGCGTAGTGGTAAACGCATGCCGTTCAAGAGCTCTGAAATTGTGGTGTATTTTAAAAACCCACCCCACAACCTGTATCGCTCAAGTTACCGTAACTTGCCACCTAACAAGTTAACCATCCGTCTGCAACCACATGAAGGGGTTGAGATCCAGATGATGAACAAGGTGCCGGGGCTAGAGCAGAAGCAACGTTTACAAACCACTAAACTCGACTTGAGTTTCTCGGATACCTTTAAAAACGAGCGTATCGCCGATGCTTACGAGCGTCTGTTGCTCGAAGCCATGCTCGGTAACCAAGCGCTGTTCGTTCGCCGTGACGAAGTGGAGCAGGCTTGGACTTGGGTGGATGGCATCATCCAATCATGGGAACAAAGTAACGAGAAACCGAAACCTTATCCTGCGGGCACTTGGGGACCTGTAGCGTCGGTCGCGCTGATCACCAAAGACGGCCGTTCGTGGGATGAATAGGGGGCTTCGATGATTAAAGAAACCGTATTTAAATCCTTTGATACACCCGCAGCGCTCGAGCAACAGTTGGCGAATAAGATCGCCAGCCAGTTGCAAGAGGCCGTGGATGCCCGTGGTAAGGCAAGCTTAGTCGTCTCCGGCGGCTCAACACCGCTGAAACTGTTTGAGCTCCTCAGCATGAAATCCATCGATTGGAGTGATGTTTATGTCACTCTCGCCGATGAGCGCTGGGTAGATGTGGAAGACAGTGCATCGAATGAGCGGTTAGTGCGTGAACATTTACTGCAAAACCGCGCGGCCAATGCCAAGTTCCGTGGATTAAAGAACATGTTTTCCACCGCTGAAGCGGGCGCCGATATGACCGCCGAGTCGCTGTCTAATTTCCCGCGTCCCTTCGATGTGGTGGTGCTCGGTATGGGCAATGATGGTCACACTTGCTCATGGTTCCCTTGCAGCGCCGAGTTAAATGATACCTTGAGCACTCAAGCCCTGTGTGTGGCAACCAATCCCACCACGGCGCCCCATGGCCGGATCACATTATCTAAGAATGCGATCCTCAATAGCAGACAGATTTATCTGCATTTGGTCGGGGAACAGAAATTATCCGTATATCGTCAAGCCTTAGAAAATGATGATGTTAATGCTATGCCCATCAGAGCCGTGTTAGCGCAGCGTAAAACGCCCGTTGACGTGTTCTGGAGCGCTTAAGGAGTCACTCTCATGCACTCAGTCGTTCAATCTGTTACCGATAGAATTATTGCCCGTAGCAAAGCATCTCGTGAAGCGTATTTAGCCGCGTTAAATGATGCTCGTAACCATGGCGTACACCGTAGCTCGTTAAGCTGCGGCAACTTAGCCCACGGTTTTGCTGCTTGTAGTCCAGATGACAAAAATTCATTACGTCAACTGACCAAAGCCAACATCGGGATTATTACCGCATTCAACGACATGTTGTCTGCACACCAACCCTATGAAACCTATCCTGAACTGCTGAAAAAAGCCTGTCAGGAAGTGGGCAGTGTTGCACAGGTTGCAGGTGGTGTACCCGCGATGTGTGACGGTGTGACTCAAGGTCAACCCGGGATGGAACTGAGCTTACTGAGTCGTGAAGTGATTGCCATGGCGACGGCGGTGGGCTTATCCCACAACATGTTTGATGGCGCCTTATTACTGGGTATTTGCGACAAAATCGTGCCGGGCTTATTGATTGGCGCCTTAAGTTTTGGCCATTTACCTATGCTGTTTGTGCCTGCAGGGCCAATGAAGTCGGGAATTCCTAACAAGGAAAAGGCCCGTATTCGCCAGCAATTTGCCCAAGGCAAAGTCGATAGAGCGCAGCTGCTTGAAGCTGAAGCGCAGTCTTACCACAGCGCTGGTACCTGTACCTTCTACGGTACGGCTAACTCGAACCAGCTGATGCTCGAAGTCATGGGGCTGCAATTGCCGGGTTCATCCTTTGTGAATCCTGACGACCCACTGCGTGAAGCCCTGAATAAAATGGCGGCCAAGCAGGTGTGCCGCTTAACTGAACTGGGTACTCAATACAGCCCAATCGGTGAAGTGGTTAACGAGAAATCCGTGGTGAACGGCATAGTGGCGCTACTGGCAACGGGTGGTTCAACTAACTTGACCATGCACATTGTGGCGGCGGCACGTGCGGCCGGCATTATCGTTAACTGGGATGATTTTTCAGAACTATCCGATGCGGTTCCTTTGCTGGCCCGTGTTTATCCAAACGGTCATGCGGATATTAACCACTTCCACGCCGCAGGCGGTATGGCTTTCCTTATCAAGGAATTACTTGATGCGGGCCTACTGCACGAGGATGTCAACACAGTTGCCGGTTTTGGTCTACGTCGTTACACCCAAGAGCCCAAATTACTCGATGGCGAGCTGCGCTGGGTCGATGGTCCAACCGTGAGCTTAGATACCGAAGTATTAACGTCTGTGGCTACGCCTTTCCAAAACAACGGTGGCTTAAAACTGCTTAAGGGCAACTTGGGCCGTGCTGTGATTAAAGTGTCAGCCGTGCAAGAAAAACACCGTGTAGTTGAAGCGCCTGCCGTGGTGATTGACGATCAAAATAAACTCGATGCGCTGTTTAAATCCGGTGCATTAGACCGAGATTGTGTGGTGGTCGTAAAAGGCCAAGGACCGAAAGCGAACGGTATGCCAGAGCTGCACAAGTTAACGCCGCTGTTAGGCTCTTTGCAGGATAAAGGCTTTAAAGTGGCTTTAATGACCGACGGTCGAATGTCGGGCGCATCGGGCAAAGTACCAGCAGCGATTCACTTAACGCCAGAGGCTATCGATGGCGGGCTGATTGCCAAAGTGCAAGATGGCGATCTTATTCGTGTCGATGCGCTGACCGGTGAGCTGAGCTTATTGGTCTCGGATGCCGAACTTGCCGCGAGAACCGCCGCTGAAATTGATTTACGCCACTCACGCTATGGAATGGGCCGTGAGTTGTTTGGGGCACTGCGTTCAAATTTAAGCAGTCCAGAAACCGGTGCGCGCAGTACCAGCGCCATTGACGAACTTTATTAATACAAAGGAAGAATACCGCAATGCTTGAGAATAACTGGTCATTACAACCACAAGATATTTTTAAACGCAGCCCTATTGTTCCTGTTATGGTCATTAACAAGATTGAACATGCGGTGCCGTTAGCAAAAGCCTTGGTCGCTGGCGGGATTAGCGTTTTGGAAGTGACATTACGTACTCCATGCGCCCTCGAAGCTATCACTAAAATCGCCCAAGAAGTGCCTGAGGCACTTGTTGGCGCGGGTACCATTTTAAATGAAGCCCAGCTCGATCAAGCGATTGCTGCCGGTGCACAATTTATTATCACCCCAGGGGCGACGGTTGAGCTGCTTAAAGCGGGTATGCAAGGTCCTGTGCCTTTGATCCCTGGCGTTGCCAGCATCTCCGAAGTGATGACGGGCATGGCGCTCGGTTACACTCACTTTAAATTCTTCCCAGCGGAAGCTTCGGGCGGTGTGGATGCGCTAAAAGCATTCTCTGGCCCATTAGCGGATATCCGTTTCTGCCCAACGGGTGGTATTACGCCAAGCAGCTATAAAGATTACTTAGCGCTTAAAAATGTGGATTGTATCGGCGGCAGCTGGATTGCCCCAACCGATGCAATGGAGCAGGGCGATTGGGCGCGTATCACTCAATTGTGTAAAGATGCGATTGGCGGACTCTAAGCCGTTTACTTGCGGAACGCACTGATAATAAAAAACCACCGCAAGGTGGTTTTTATTGCCTGTTCAGCGCTACATCTCTTTGCTGAGTTCCACGTTCGAGCCGGCCTTGGGGCTAAATAACTGCTGGTACAGTCTTCCGGCAAATTCATCCGTCATGCCAGAAATATAATCTGCCAACACCCTGTGGCTGTTTTGGCCTTGCTGCTCGCTGGTGCGCCAACGTTCTTGGGTATTGAGTGGTAATAACCGCTCGGGATCCGAGGCGAACGCTTCGAAGAGTCCCATCACTATCTGTTGGCCCTTGTATTCCAGCATCTGGATCTCAGGTTTACGGATAACGTATTTAAACACTAACTGCTTTAGCACATTGAGCGCATTAGCAAATTCGGGTTCGAGGCTCGCATTAAACCGCAGCAACGGTTCCTCGAAGGCCGGATCGTCGTTGATGATAATGGCGGTGACAAAACCATTTACTAAGGTACCGATGGCATCCTTTCGCAGATGATGTTCATGGGAGAAGAGCTTAGTGCCGATATCGGCAAGCTCCTGGCGGATCCAAGGATCGCCACTGTGCTTAAGTGTCGGCGCCACATCCTGTTGCCATTGTGAGGCGGTAACTATGCCCATGACAATCGCATCTTCAAGATCGTGCACGGCGTAGGCTATGTCGTCTGCCAGTTCCATAATCGAGCAATCGAAGGATTTAAACTGAGTGCGTAGATGCGGGTAGTTTGGCTGCAGGCTCGGCTGAACAGAGGTAAAGCGCGCTCTATCGGCAACGGATAAGGGTTCCAGTACCCAATCGAAAATGTCACTATCATCGTCGAATATGCCTTTAACAGGCGGCCATTGTGACGGTTTAAGCTGTCTGTGATTGGTGATTTCAGGATGTGTTCCAGGCACAAATAGCAGTGATTGCGGCGCGGGATATTTTAAAATGCCGAGCATAGTACGGCGGCACAGATTCATCCCAAAGGCCTCGGTGTAAGGCTCGAGTTTCGAGAGAATACGAAACGTCTGGCCATTGCCTTCAAAGCCGCCGTGGTGGCGCATCATATAGTTGAGTGCGACTTCACCGCCATGACCAAAGGGCGGATGGCCAATATCGTGGGCAAGACAGAGGGATTCGAGTAGGCTCATCGAGCCTAATAAGGGCTTATGCTCGGGATACTTGCGGCTGAGCTGCGCCGCGATGCCGGTGCCGATTTGTGACACTTCGAGTGAATGGGTTAAGCGTGTGCGATAAAAGTCATTCATGCCCACCCCAAGCACTTGGGTTTTGGCCTGTAGGCGGCGAAAGGCGGCGGAGTGGAGGATCCTTGCTCTGTCCCTTTGGAAAGGGCTTCGATGATCATTACGTCTTTGTTTATCTTCGCCATGGCGGCGTTCTTGCCAAACACTTGAGCTCATATGCATTCCTAGCGAGAGTGATACATCACAACATCTTGTTAATTTCGTCTAAATTCAAGGTGAAACTTGGCACAAAGCAATCCATAAAATATTTCACCGCCGGATCGGGATTGGCCGCCAGCATGGCTTCGAGTCGTTTACGCGCGGTATTAAATTCGGTGTTGCCGGCGCGGTTTTCCTCTAGACATTTAAGGTAAGCGCACAGGGTATCGGCGGATTTGACTATGGCTTTGTAAATCGGATCGGCGTAATCGCTAATAAAAAGGCTGCGATAATCCTCTTTAAATTCATCGGGTACCATATCGAGCATGCGTTGCTCGGCAATGGCCTCAATCTTCTTATACTCGGCTTCGATTTCTTTATTAAAGTACTTTACCGGAGTCGGTAAGTCGCCAGTTAAAATCTCACTGGCATCATGGAAAATCGCTAAACTGGTCGCCTGATGGGCATCGAGCGTGGTGCCAAATTTCTTATTACTGATAATCACGAGGGCATGGGCGACCATGGCAACTTGCAGTGAATGCTCTTGAACGTTTTCGGTGCGCACGTTGTACATTAAGGGCCAGCGCTGGATAAGTTTCATTCGGGCGAGGTGGGCAAATAAATGACTCATAATGCTCCTTTATATGAATGCCGGACCGCAAACACTCAACTCGAGATAAATCGGCGAGAAGCGTGGCTTAAAATACTGCATAAAAAGTACGGCGATGAAGCTTTAGCCTAACACAGGCAAGAGGATAAGTGAGTGGAATGATTGAAGAGTTTTTACGCACTGCAAAAAATAAAGCGACCCAGAGGATCGCTTTAGTCGAGGTTAACCTAATGGTCATCTTGGCGGTGAGACTAAAACATTATTGTTTGTAGGTCTCGAGGAAATTGCCAAACTCTGTCAATGCTTTAGTCAAATCTTCCTTATAGGGTAAAAATACGACTCTTAAGTGATCTGGCTCTGGCCAGTTAAAGGCGCTGCCGTGCACGAGGAGGATTTTTTTATCCCTGAGTAAATCGAGTACTAAGCGCTCATCATCCCTGAGGTTGAACTTTTTCATGTCCAATTTGGGGAAGGCGTACAGTGCCCCCTTGGGCTTTTTCACGCTCACACCGGGAATTTGGTTCAATAACTCATAACAGGTATCGCGCTGCACGGTTAAGCGGCCGCTAGGTAAAATCAGCTCATTAATGCTTTGGTAACCTCCGAGCGCGGTTTGAATCGCGTGTTGATTCGGCACGTTGGCACACAAGCGCATCGAGGAGAGCATCTCTAAACCTTCGATATAACTCTTGGCAGCCTTAAGATTGCCAGACAACATCATCCAACCGACACGAAAGCCCGCTGCGCGATAGGCTTTTGAAAGACCATTAAAGGTCACGGTTAAGATATCGTCAGAGAGGCTCGCGGCCGGAATATGTTTGGCCTCGTCGTATAAAATCTTATCGTAGATTTCATCGGCAAACAGGATCAGGTTGTGCTCGCGGCAGAGCTCGATAACTTGCAGCAGTAATTCTTTGCTGTAGACCGCGCCCGTTGGGTTGTTTGGGTTAATCAACACAATACCACGGGTACGAGACGAAATTTTGCTCTTAATATCATCAAGATCCGGGAACCAATCCGCCTCTTCATCACAGCGATAATGCACCGCTTTACCGCCGGCTAAATTCGCCGCCGCGGTCCATAGCGGATAGTCGGGTGAGGGGATCAGCACTTCATCATCGGTGTTTAATAAGCCCTGCATGGCCATCATAATCAGCTCAGATACACCATTACCGATATAGATGTCTTCAATATCGACGCCATGAATGCCCTGCGCTTGATAATGCTGCACAATCGCCTTGCGGGCAGAGAATAATCCTTTTGACTCACAGTAGCCTTGGGCACTGGGGAGATTGAGGATCACATCGCGCACAATTTCTTCCGGCGCTTCAAAACCGAAGGGGGCGGGGTTACCAATGTTGAGTTTGAGGATGCGGTGTCCCTCGTCCTCTAAACGTCTGGCTTCCTTGTGCACTGGGCCGCGGATGTCGTAGCAAACAGTATCCAACTTGTTGGACTTGATGATAGGGCGCATTTACACCTCGAAACATGCAGTTAATTTAGGCTTAAGTTTGTGCACCATAACGAAATTATTTGGCTTAAGGAAGGGGGGGGGAGCACAAATAACAAGTTTTTTTCATCAAACTCTCCAGTTAAATATGCTTTAACTAAGCTTTAAATAAATTAAAACAAGTTATATATGCTGAAAACTGTAACTTTTAAAAACTATTGAACTGCCCGTTTCAGTGGGGATAGCCTTTGCGACTATCAAGCGGCTCGCTTAAGCTTCGGCTCACTTTTTAGAAACTTGAAAATCCACTCAGAGGTTAAATGTTAATAAAATTGTTAATCAGTTTTTGCTTAACCGCTGATTTACTGGCGGTGATTTTAGTTAATGGGGTTTTATCGGGCATTCAGCCATTTTTTGATATTTAGGCAGATTAACTGAATGCTTATTAAGCATTTAAGGTCAAATAAAGATTTCTTTTAACTGGTTAAAAGTCATTTAAAATCAGTCGGATATATCAATGCTTATTTCAGTATTAAAAATTATTTATGGTTAGCATAAATTTATGGTTGACTCGATATTCGATGCGCTTTATTTTCTGCGCGATGTTTTTGGCAAGGCACCTAAGATAACAAGCTTTTAGCAGGTTTTATCAGCGGAGTTAGTCATCATGAAGCAGCAATATTGGCGTCCGTTATCGAGGTGATTTCAGGCGCTGTTCTAAAAACTTTTGCCTTTAGGCAACTTATTTAGAGGACCTAAGTGCATGTCTGAACCGACAGCGTTAAGTCTTATTCCACCTCTGGTGGTATTGGTGTTGGCCATTTGGTTACGCCGCCCCATTCTTTCTCTGATCATTGGTGCGGTAACTGGTTTCCTGTTACTCGATCCGTCGCAAGTCTTAAATAATTTCGCCAGTACTTCATTAAAAGTCATGGCCGATGAAACCATCGGTTGGTTGATTTTAGTCTGTGGTTGTTTTGGTGCGTTAATTGCCCTGTTAGTGCGTACTGGTGGTGCACTGGCGTTTGGTCGAAATGCGTTGAAATTTGCTAAAGGCCCTAAATCCTCCCTGTTTATGACCTTTATTCTCGGGATTGTGATTTTTATCGATGACTATCTGAACGCGTTAACCGTGGGTGAAACCATGAAGCGTGTGACCGATAAGTTTAAAGTGTCCCGTGAAATGCTGGCCTATGTGGTTGACTCTACCGCAGCGCCAGTTTGCGTGCTCGTGCCATTATCCACCTGGGCAGTATTCTTTGGTGGCTTGCTTGTTGATAACGGTGTGGCGGCAGAAGGTCAGGGCATTAGCGTATATATGCAGGCGATCCCCTACATGCTTTACGCTTGGTTAGCCGTAGCCATGGTGTTACTGGTGGTGTTAGGTGTTGTGCCTGCCATTGGTCCGATGAAAAAAGCCCAGCTGCGCGCCGCCCAAGGTGAACCTGCTGAGGCGCAAGTCGATTTAGACCAGGTACAAACTTCAGACGAATACGCGATTGCTGCGATTGAAGAAGAGTTTAAGCATGCCGACAATCAGGGCAAGCTGCACAACTTTTTGGTGCCTATTCTGCTACTGGTTGCCTTTACCGTTTATTTTGATATCGACGTGTGGAAGGGCTTGTTAGCGACATTAGTTATCACGCTGCCTTACTATGCGGTGCAGCGTTTAATGCCACTGTCAGAGATGATGGATCAGATGATCGATGGTTTTAAGAGCATGTTGCCCGCCATTGGTACCGTGATCGCCGCATTCGTGTTTAAGGATGTGTGTGATGCGCTGCTGCTGCCACAATATGTAATTGAATCATTGAGCCCATTCATGACGCCTAAGATGTTGCCTGCGGTAGTATTCCTCTCTATGGCTATCCTTGCTTTTGCGACGGGTTCAAGCTGGGGTATTTTTGCGGTGACCATTCCAATTGTGATGCCACTGGCGCAATCGGTTGGTGCGGATATTCCACTGGTGATTGGTGCGCTGCTGTCGGCATCATCATTTGGTAGCCAAGCGTGTTTCTACTCAGATTCAACCGTATTGGCCGCACAAGGCTCTGGTTGTAACTTAGTGAGCCATGCGGTGACTCAGTTACCCTATGCGTTAATTGCCGCTGTGATTGCGTTCTTTGGCTTTATCTTGATTGCCTAAGCTGCGATGCAGTAAATATAAAAAACCAGCTACGGCTGGTTTTTTTATTGCCAACGTTTATTGCGAAGGTTTATTGCTAACGTTTATTGAGCGTGTTGACTGGCTCGCGCCACTAAAGAACTCTTCGCTGTTTACCTCGATACCCAATTCCATGTGATAACTGTCCGGCAGCAAACCGTTAGAAGCATCAAATTCGAGGCAATAAAAAAGCCAGTGCAGGCACTGGCTTTTTTATCTGGGAGTGGGAAGGGCGATTATACGCGCTTCTTGAATTCGCCAGTACGAGTGTCGATTTCAATCTTGTCGCCAACTTTAACGAAGTCAGCCACGCTGATTGTACCGCCGCCAGTGATAGTTGCTGGCTTCATCACTTTACCTGAAGTATCGCCACGAGCAGATGGCTCAGTGTAGATCACTTCACGTACGATAGTGGTTGGCATTTCAACAGAAATTGCTTTACCTTCGTAGAAAGTTACTTGGCAAGTTTCTTCCATACCGTCAACGATGTAAGCCGCTGCGTCACCTAAGTTCTCAGCTTCTACGTCGTATTGGTTGTATTCTGCATCCATGAACACGTACATAGGATCAGCAAAGTAAGAATAAGTACAATCCAGACGATCTAGGATAATATCGTCAATCTTATCTTCACCTTTGAAAGTGGTTTCAGTACCAGAGTTAAGCAGTAAGTTTTTCAGCTTTAACTTAACGATGGCAGCGTTACGGCCAGAACGAGTTGTTTCTGTTTTCTGTACAACCCATGGGCTGCCTTCAAACATGATCACGTTACCAGGACGGACTTCATGAGCAGTTTTCATTACACAATTTCCTATATGTCGATTTTCTATTTCAGCGCAGCATCTTAGCTTTTTTTGACGAATTGGACTAGCCGAGTCGCAAGATCTGCAGCATTTATTGCGTCAATTGGCCAATCTTTAGCATGTTGCAAGAGTGGCAAACTGACAGGATTTAGGTTTTGCCAGTGAGTTTTCACGGCAGATTGCTCGCCTTGGTTAAATGCAACATTCAATTTAGACCAAGTGTCGGCAATATCAGGGGGCAGATTATCGCAGTAAAGTTGAATAAAAGCTTCTAATTTTATTAGATGATAATCATCTTCTTGCGGATAAATATGCCAAATGAAGGGTTTAGCGGCCCATTGCGCCCTCAGGAAGCTATCTTCTCCGCGGACAATATTAAAGTCGCAGCTCCACAGCAGGCGGTCGAACCCTTGTTGGTCTGTCATCGGCAAGATATGCAGGGTCAAATGACCTAGCTTAATTTGCTGTCCGGGGCTGAGCGCCTCAACCTTGCAGGGTAATAAGTGTTGTAAACTGTTTAAGCTGCGTCCCTTGGGAATAAGCGCATGGATTGTGGCATCGCTTGTTGCACTGGCTTGCCAGAGCTCACACAAGGCCGGCAGAGAATCAGTTTCATAGCTAAAGACGCTGTAGACAGTATCTTGCGCTTGAATATCCTTAAGACCAAGACGCTCAAATAATTGCAGTTTATTGGCGCTATCCTGTTGCCATGCATCGCGTTCGGCAAACAGCTCCCGCTCACAGATCAGTCCACCCGTCTTTGGGGTGAAACCCGGGAAAAAGAAATACTTTTTGATGCCGCTTGCCTGCATCGAGGGTAGCCCATGGCAGCCATCGACCCAGTCTTCGGCGCTTAAATATTCTAAATTCAGCCATACAGGCACAGCTTGCGGTGTGGTGCTGTGCAGCGTGATGAGTTGTTGTTTGACCTCGTCAGGCAGTTCGCAGGCAAAGGCTTCAATTAACACGGCGCCGGGCACAAATGCCACGGGCAGGGGCGTTGTCCAATGATTGATGGTGACGCCATTAAAGACTTGGCTGCTTTGGTTTGGGTCAAGGCTTGGTAAAATATGCGAGAAGCTGTTTAAGTCATCGACCCAGAGTGTAATGGGGAGCTGATATTCATTGACCAGCTGTTTGGCTAAGCGCCAAGTGACGCCGATATCGCCGTAATTATCGACGACGCAGCAAAAGATGTCCCATTGGGGAGCTGTGGTTGCCATTGAGTGTATCGCTTTCATTAATCGGGAGAGCACACATAAAAAAAGCGGCGTTTCGGCCGCTTTTTTTACGGAACTGAGCTTAGTCTTCGAACTCGGCTAAGCACATTTCTTCGTAGATTTGCTTAACCCAAGCATCCACACGCTCTTCAGTCAGCTCTGGTTGACGGTCTTCGTCAATCCCTAAACCGATGAAGTGGTCATCATCGACTAAGCCTTTTGACGCTTCGAAGTTATAACCTGCCGTTGGCCAGTGACCGATGATGATACCGCCACGTGCTTGAACGATATCGCCCACCATGCCCATGGCATCGAGGAAGTATTCTGCGTAGTCCTCTTGGTCACCACAACCGAAGATAGCAACCAGTTTATCTGTAAAATCAATCTGTTCTAATTCAGGGAAAAAGTCATCCCAGTCGCACTGTGCTTCACCGTAATACCAGGTTGGGATGCCGAACAGCAGCAGGTCGTATTCTGCGATCTGTTCTTTGGTGCTCTTGGCGATATCTTTCACCTCAACCATTTTCTTACCCAGTTTTTTCTGGATCATCTTGGCGACAGCTTCGGTGTTGCCTGTGTCGCTACCGAAAAAAAGACCTACAGTTGCCATTGTCTATCCTTTATGTCTAGTTCACTTATACGTTAATCTTGCTGCTATCGATTGCTCAGCATTCAATTTTTTGCTGAAGAATTAATTCGATTAACTGGCTTCGGCTGATGTTACTGGCCAATGCCTGCTCATTCAAGGCGTCATATAAATCTTGTGACACCTTTAACTCTATTCGCTTTAATCCTTTGGCTTTATCCCGCTGGATCTGGTTGCGCTTATTGACCTTAAGTTGCTGGCTACGGGACAAAGGATTGCTACGTGGGCGGCCCCGGCGCTTTTCATTGGCAAAAAGGTCAATGGTTGTTCTATCTGTTGCTTCTTTTGCCATGTTCTTATTGTTTAACCGATGCCCGAACCTTCCCAGGACATCTGGATAATACCTTTTGCAATAAACCCGGCGCAGCCGAGAAATAACACTAACCACACAATAAATCGACCAAATTTCGGCACATTACCTTGTTTAAGCACATCGTGGATGGCCATGCCGATAAAGAAAAATATCGCGGCAAAAAACAGGTTCAGGCCGATGGTTTCAATTTGTTCCATGTACTGAGATAACATACTTTCTTAGTCCTCTAGAGTCTTCTAAGGCTAAAAGAGGCGCGAATATATCACATCAGCAGGGTGTCGGCTATATGATTTAGGTCGAGAATCATTGTCATTTACATTGAGTGTTTGTCAATAAATTCAGACACAATACGATTAAACACCGCTGGTTTTTGAGCATGTAGCCAATGGCCACAACCTTCTAATGTTTTGGCCTGCGCCGCGGGAAATTGACGCATGATCTCGTCGCGATGTTCGGCGGTCACATAATTGGAGTCACCACCACGGATAAAAAGGCTCGGTCCGTTATAGACTTGCTGCGATTTGTGGTTTTCATTAGGCCAACCAATGATGTTGGGATAGCAGCTTTTTAAGCCAGTAAGGTTCATCTTCCAACGAAAGCCGGTGTCGGTGCGCTGGAGGTTTTTGAGTAAAAACTGCGCGGTCGGTTCATCGATGCCACCCGCTAATAAATGCGATAACGCAAAGCGGCGGTCGATGTGGCCTTCAAGTGGCAAACTTTCGAGTGCCGCAAATACCACATCATGGCGCGGCTGATAAGCAACTGGGGCAATATCAGCGGCTACCATGCTGATGATGCGTTCTGGATAGGCAAGGGCGGTTGCCATGGCGATTTTACCGCCCATGGAATGGCCAACAATGTGTACACGCTCAAGCTCAAGTTCATCTAACAATGCCACCATGGCCTCGGCTAAGCTTGGGTAATCCATTTCCTGCCAATGTTCACTCAAACCATGATTAGGCACATCAACACGGATAACCTGATGATTTGCTTCGAGGACTTGTCCTAGCCCCTTAAGATTATCTAAATTGCCAAAGAGTCCGTGGATAAGGAGGACTGCTTCTCCTTGACCTGTGGATGCAAAATTCATGGAATCGCCTGTGCTGTGGTACATAAAGTGCTGCGGATTGTGCCCCTAATGGGTTAAGTTTGACAAGTCTTGAGGCGATTTTGAGGCTCAGTGCGCCGAACTTGCTGGCTTTTTCAGCGATTAACGCGCTTGTGCTAATTTGATGTGCGATTTCACGCATTTTTAGATTAATGATGCTTTATCAGATTGATAGAGATAGATACACTGGGGCAACGATCGCACAGATCCTTTGCGAGGATCGCCTGTGGTGCACTTTTTCGGTTAAGCCTATCGAATAACAAAGGATAATAAGGTTATGAAATACATCGAAGTGGATGAAGAGCTCTATCGTCATATTGCCAGCAAAACGGAACGTATTGGTGAGAGCGCCTCTGACATTCTCCGTCGATTACTCGGCCTGTCCGTCGATGCGGTTGAACAGGCGCAGCCACAGGCCATTAGCCAACCGAGTTTAGAGGCAACGACGCCAGAGCCACAGATTGCGCCTCAGGTAGAAACCTTAGTCTCTGCCACCGATTTCAATCAATTGGTGGATGAGCATAAGTTAGAGCAGCAAAAAGGCGCCGTGGGTCGTTTCTTATTTTTGCTCGAGAGTTTATATCAACAGAGCCAAGCGCAATTCTCGCAAATTTTACAGATCCAAGGTCGCGATCGACTCTATTTTGCGCGTTCACGGGAAGAGTTACTCAAGGCCAGTGCTACCGCTAATCCGAAGGAAATCGGTAATACCGGATTTTGGGTCACGACCAACAATAACACCGCCAAAAAACGGGCAATTTTAGTCGAAGCCTTAATGCAATTTGGCTGCGATGCCCAAATCGCCAACGGCATTGCCGAACGCGTATAACGCTTTTATCGACGCCGCAATGATGCGGCGTTTCCATTTAATTAACCGATTTTCCAGTAGGAGAGGATCAGGTGGCAATACATCAACGGGCAGGACAAACCGCGAGTCAGACGGATCTGGTGAATATTCCAAAGCTGATGAGCCATTATTACAGCATCAAACCTAATGTGGATGCTGCAGAGCAACGTGTGACGTTCGGGACCTCGGGTCACCGCGGAACCGCGTTTCAAGCAAGTTTTAACCAAGACCATATTTGGGCGATTACTCAGGCCGTGGTGGATTATCGCCAATCGGTGAATATCGACGGTCCACTATTTTTAGGTATTGATACCCACGCCTTATCTTATGCGGCTTACGTGTCGGCGATTGAAGTGTTAGCGGCCAATAAGGTGACTGTGCATATTCAGCAAAATGATGGCTTTACCCCCACGCCTGTGGTGTCCCATGCCATTATTTGCGCCAATCGTGAAGCCGCGCTGAGTGGCGCCGCGTTAAGCGATGGTTTGATTATTACGCCATCCCATAATCCACCTCAGGATGGTGGTATCAAGTACAATCCTCCCCATGGCGGCCCAGCCGAAGGCAATATCACAGCGTGGATTGAATCCCGTGCTAATGATTACCTGCGCGCAGGGCTTAAGGGCGTTAATAAGCTGGCTTATGCCGATGCGTTAACCTCGGGTTATGTGCATGCCATCGATTTGATCACCCCCTATGTCGCGGATTTAGTCAATGTGGTCGATATGCACGCTATCGCTGAGGCTAAGCTGAAATTGGGCGTTGACCCATTAGGCGGCTCGGGTATTCATTATTGGGCACCGATTGCCAAGCACTATGGCATCGATATCACCTTAGTTAACGATAAGGTCGACCCAAGCTTTAGTTTTATGTCGCTCGATAAAGACGGCAAGATCCGCATGGATTGTTCTTCTCCCTATGCGATGGCAGGCTTATTGGCCCACAAAGAATCCTACGATTTATGTGTCGGTAACGATCCTGACTACGACAGACACGGAATCGTGTGTCCGGGCACCGGACTGATGGATCCCAACCATTATTTAGCGGTAGCCATTGATTATTTGCTGACCCACAGACCCGAATGGAGCGAGCAGTTAGCCATCGGCAAGACGCTAGTATCGAGCGCGCTTATCGATAAAATCTGCGCCTTCCATGGTAAAAAATTACTCGAAGTCCCGGTAGGCTTTAAGTGGTTCGTCGATGGATTAGCCGAGGCAACTATTGCATTTGGCGGTGAGGAGAGTGCGGGTGCGGCGTTCCTGCGCCGTGATGGCACGACTTGGTGTACCGACAAAGACGGTTTTATTCTGGTATTGCTAGCGGCCGAAATGCTTGCTGTTACTGGCAAGACACCGGGGCAACGCCATCAAGAATTAGTGGCGCAATTCGGTCAAAGTTTTTACAAGCGTATCGACAGTCCGATCAGCCTTGAGAACAAAGCCAAATTTGCCAAGCTTAATGCCGAAACCTTAAACGCCACTATGCTGGCGGGTGAGAAGATTGATGCCGTATTGACCCACGCCCCTGGTAACAACGCCTCGATAGGTGGCATTAAAGTGACGACGGCCAATGGTTGGTTCGCGGCGCGGCCGTCGGGCACTGAGGCGTTATTTAAGATTTACGGTGAGAGCTTTATCAGTGAGCAGCATCTTGCCGATATCATTAAGGATGCACAGGCCTTGATTGATAAGGCGCTTAGCGCCTGATCTAGCAGTTAAGCATTGTTTTTACCGATAAAAAACGCACTCATGGAAATCCTTTGAGTGCGTTTTTATTTGCAGCGGTGAGAAGTCGAGCCGCTCAAGCAGATGCTAAATGGTGATGATCAATACTCGAGATGGCAACTTGGTAAGTTGTTCTTATCGATATAGTTTTGATGATATTCCTCTGCCACATGGAATTGCTGCAAAGGTACAATTTCAGTCACAATGTGGCGTAATCCCCAGCGGCCCGAGCGGGCAAAGGCCAGCTTAGAAGCTTCGGCCGTCGCTTTTTGCTCACGGTCATGGAAGAAAATGGTACTGCGGTACTGAGTGCCGATATCGCCACCTTGCATATTGAGCGTGGTAGGATTGTGATTCTTCCAAAACACATCCAGTAACTCGTCGTAGCTGACAATCGCAGGGTCAAATTCCACTTGCACGACTTCAGCATGGCCTGTCTTACCTTTTTTGACTTCCTCATAGGTGGTCGCTTCGTTATTGCCACCCATATAGCCGCAGGTCGCGTTGGTCACGCCGTTGACTTGTCTAAAGAAATACTCCACGCCCCAAAAACAGCCGGCACCGAAAGTTGCTAACGCCATGATAAATCCTGATAGAAGTCTAGATGGCTAAGGATTGTGATAAAACTCATGCCTAAAAGCAAGTGTGTCGACAAAATTAATCCTATGTCGACCAAAGGCGGCTAAGATGCTGTGGTTTTGCCGCGAAATGCGCTTGTTTGACCAGAATGACAGAGTAACGGCCCAAAAACTTGTGTTAGTATGGATGCGCTTTTTAAGGCGGGTAGCGATAAGTGCCATGAAACAGGCAGTTATTGCCATCACTCCCGTCTTTGACACGCTATTATAAGGAGAATTCTGTGTTACAAGCTCTGTTAGATTCGAAGGATTTTCTCGCGCTGACCCTCGCCAATCCTGAAACCCTCGGAGATGAGTTTAGTTTCACCTTAGGGGAACATACTCGAGTCGAAGTGTGGGACACCGGCGTCATCGTCTTTGAGCCAGTACAAGCCCAAGGTAAGGATGTCATTCTCTCCTGCGGTGTCCACGGGAATGAAACCGCCCCCATCGAACTCTGCAATACCTTAATCAAACAGCTTCTCCAACAAAAAATCATCGCCAAACAACGCACGCTCTTTCTTATTGGTAACCCTTTAGCGATTAATAATGGGACTCGCATTATCGACGAGAACATGAATCGTCTCTTTAGTGGCGAGCATTCAAGCCCACCGGGATTAGTGAATCCTGAGCGGGTGCGGGCAAAAAAATTAGAAGCCTATGTCGACCGCTTCTTTAAGGGCGCAGCCGCAGGGCGCCAGCGCATTCACTACGATTTACACACGGCGATGCGGGCGTCAAAACACGAAAAGTTTGCGATTTATCCCTATCGTCCCGGCCGTGCTTACAGCGCCGAACAAATCATGTTTTTAGCCGCCAGTGGCGTCGATACTGTGTTATTTCACCATGAGCCGACAACCACCTTTAGCTATTTTTCCTCCGAGCAGTATGGCGCCGATGCCTTTACCATTGAATTAGGTAAGGTGTATCCCATGGGGCAAAACGATATGACGCGTTTTATTGCCGCCCAAGAGATGTTTATGCGCCTTATCACAGACAAACCCTTAGCGCTTGAGCCATTCTCAGCGGATAAGGTGAATCTGTATCAAGTGTGTCGGGTGATTAACAAACATTTTGATGATTTTGAATTTACCTTCGCGACCGATGTCGAAAACTTCCGATCGTTCCCGAAAGGCTTTGTATTGGCCCGAGAGGGTGGGCAGGAAATTAAAGTCGAACAGGAATTTGAAGCGATTGTCTTCCCCAATGCTAAGGTGCCCATCGGCAATCGCACTGTGATTTGCCTGATCCCTTCAGTCGCGCCAGATGTTCGCTAGTTTTGTAAAGCATTATATACATGCCCACAGGGGATTAGTTGTCGTTTGAACTGTGCCAACGGTTGATAGGTAGTTTACGTTAACGTAATGTTCATCCGGCATATTCGTATAAATTAGGCGTTGTGGATTTTCCATGGCGTAACGAGATAACAAGAGCACAATATGAGCAAAGCAACACTCAACACTGATACAGTGCACCGTGTCGGCTTCTTGGATAAGGCATCGCTTCACATTCCTATCCTTCGAATTCTACAAGCAGACGGCACTACCTATGAAACCGCGGTTTTGCCTGTAATAGATGAAGCCTTAGCCACCAAAATTTACGATACCTGCGTGTTTACGCGGGTACTCGACGAACGTATGTTAGGCGCGCAGCGTCAGGGCCGGATCAGCTTCTATATGACCTGCACAGGTGAAGAAGCGGCGATCGTCGGCAGTGTCGCGGCGCTGGACGCTGAGGACGTGATCCTCGCGCAATATCGTGAACATGCGGCGCTACGTTACCGTGGCTTTACCACTGAACAGTTTATGAACCAAATGTTCAGTAATGAGAAGGACTTAGGTAAAGGTCGCCAAATGCCAATCCACTACGGCTGCGCGGCGTTAAACTACCAAACCATTTCATCGCCACTGGCCACGCAAATCCCGCAAGCAACAGGTGTCGGTTATAGCCTAAAAATGCAGGGCAAACGTAATGTCGCCGTCTGTTATTTCGGTGAAGGCGCTGCGTCTGAAGGTGACTTCCACGCCGGCTTGAATATGGCTGCGGTGTTAAAATGCCCGGTGATTTTCTTCTGCCGTAACAATGGTTATGCGATTTCCACCCCAACCGAAGAACAGTTTGCTGGTAACGGTATCGCTAGCCGCGGTGTGGGTTACGGCATGCACACCATTCGCGTCGACGGTAACGATATGCTTGCGGTGTTAGCGGCGACGCAACAGGCGCGTGCCTATGCAATTGAGCATAATGCTCCCGTGTTGATTGAAGCAATGACTTATCGTCTGGGCGCCCACTCATCTTCTGACGATCCTTCTGGCTATCGCTCCAAAGAAGAAGAGGCGAAATGGCAACAACACGATCCAGTCAAACGCTTTAAGTTGTGGCTGATTAATAAAGGCTGGTTAGCCGAGGCCGATGATGCCCAGCGTTACGAAAAGTACCGTGAAGAAGTGTTAGCCGCCGTTAAAGTCGCGGAAAAATTACCTATCCCTATGCTGGATGAGATTATTGAAGACGTGTACGACAAGCCAACACCAGCGCTGAAAAAGCAGCTGAGTGAACTGAAAGAACACATCAAAAAATATCCGCAATCCTATCCCAAAAGTGCAGGGAGGCTATAAGCCGTGGCAGAAATGAATATGTTACAGGCCGTCAATGAGGCCTTGTCAATCGCCATGCAAGCTGATGAGCGCATGGTGGTGTTTGGTGAAGACGTTGGCCACTTTGGCGGCGTGTTTCGCGCAACCTCAGGTTTACAGGAAAAGTTTGGTCGCAGCCGCTGCTTTAACACGCCACTGACTGAGCAAGGTATTGCGGGTTTTGCCAACGGGTTAGCCTCTAATGGTATGACTGCCGTAGCGGAAATCCAGTTTGCTGATTACATCTTTCCGGCGTTTGACCAGATCGTGAACGAGTCGGCTAAATTCCGTTACCGCAGCGGTAATGAATTTAATGTGGGAAGCCTGGTGTTCCGCACACCTTATGGTGGCGGTATTGCGGGCGGTCATTATCATTCACAATCGCCAGAAGCCTATTTTACCCAAACTCCAGGCTTAAAAGTGGTTGTGCCGCGTAATCCTGCTCAAGCCAAAGGTTTATTATTAGCCTCTATTCGCGATAAAAACCCTGTGGTGTTCTTCGAGCCTAAGCGTTTATACCGTGCTTCTGTGGGGGAAGTCCCTGCGGGCGATTATGAAATCGAGCTGGGTAAAGCCGAAGTGGTGCGTGAAGGGAAAGACATCACGTTAGTGGCCTGGGGCGCACAGATGGAAATCATCGAAAAAGCGGCCGACATGGCGGCAAAAGAGGGGATTTCCTGCGAAATTATCGACCTGCGTACACTCTCGCCTTGGGATGTTGATACAGTTGCCGATTCTGTGAAGAAGACCGGCCGCTTACTGATCAACCATGAAGCACCATTAACGGGTGGTTTTGCGGGTGAAATTGCGGCCACCATTCAGCAGGAGTGTTTCTTGTATTTAGAATCACCCATCAGCCGTGTATGTGGTCTAGATACCCCATATCCACTGGTCCACGAAAAAGAATATATGCCCGATGCGCTCAAAACCTTTGAAGCCATTAAGGCATCAGTGAACTTCTAGGAGTCCGGTATGATTAAAGATTTTATTTTGCCGGACATTGGTGAAGGCGTTGTCGAGTGCGAACTCGTCGAGTGGTTGGTGCAAGAGGGCGACACGATTGTGGAAGATCAGCCCATCGCCGATGTGATGACTGACAAAGCCTTAGTGCAAATTCCGGCGCCTTTTGCGGGAGTCGTGACCAAGCTGTATTACGCCAAAGGCGATATTGCTAAGGTGCATGCACCGCTGTATGCCGTGCAGGTTGAGTCTGACGAAGCTGCGCCTGTTGCTGCGTCTCAACCTGAAGCACACACATCTACTCAAATACCTGCAAGCCAAGCCAGCGTGGCGGGTACCAGCGTCGAAGAGTTCCTGCTGCCCGATATTGGCGAAGGCATTGTTGAGTGTGAACTGGTCGAATGGCTAGTCCAAGAAGGCGATACTGTGGTGGAAGACCAACCCATCGCCGATGTGATGACTGATAAAGCCTTAGTGCAAATCCCCGCCATCAAAGCGGGCAAAATTGTCAAATTGCACTACCGTAAGGGCCAGTTAGCGAAAGTACATGCGCCACTATTTTCGATTGAGGTTGAAGGTGGCGTTAGTGCGCCGGTCAGCCATGCACAGGAAGCAAGCGCCACCGCTGTGAATACCGCTGCACCAGCCGCTTGCGCGGCGGTGTCCTCGGAGCCTGCTCGCCAAGGTAAAGCCTTAGCCAGCCCAGCCGTTCGCCGTATGGCACGTGCCTTAGATATCGATTTAAGTCGCGTCCCTGGTAGTGGCAAACATGGCCGTGTGTATAAGGAAGACATTACTCGCTTCCAAGCACAGGGCGGCGCTGTGCCTGCCGCTGCGCCAGTGGCTGCTGCCCCAAATGTGGCTCAATCGACCGTTTCTACCGCAGTGGCAAGCGCTGCACGGGGTGACATTGTTGAGCCTATCCGTGGCGTGAAAGCCGTGATGGCAAAAATGATGGTGGAGTCGGTATCCACTATTCCACACTTCACCTATTGCGAAGAGTTTGATTTGACAGACTTAGTCGCTCTGCGTGAAAGCATGAAGGCCAAGTATTCCTCCGACGAAGTAAAGCTGACCATGATGCCATTCTTTATGAAGGCCATGTCGTTAGCCTTAACGCAGTTCCCTGTGCTTAACAGCCAAGTGAATGCTGATTGTACGGAAATCACCTACAAGGCGCGTCATAACATAGGTATGGCGGTCGACTCTAAGGTGGGATTATTGGTACCAAACGTTAAGGATGTACAAGATAAGAGCATCCTTGAGGTCGCGGCCGAAATCACTCGCTTAACCAATGCTGCGCGCAGCGGCCGTGTGGCGCCGGCGGATCTTAAAGAAGGCACGATTTCGATTTCGAATATTGGCGCCTTAGGTGGCACAGTCGCAACGCCTATTATCAATAAGCCGGAAGTCGCGATTGTCGCATTAGGTAAGTTGCAAACCTTGCCGCGCTTTAATGCGAAAGGTGAAGTCGAAGCGCGTCAGATCATGCAAGTGAGTTGGTCTGGGGATCACCGCGTTATTGATGGCGGCACCATCGCTCGTTTCTGTAACCTTTGGAAACAATACCTTGAGCAGCCGCAGGATATGCTATTAGCCATGCGCTAATCGGTTGTCAGTCAAAACTTACAGCCAATCCAGCAAAAAAGGACGCAATTTAGCGTCCTTTTTTATTCGCAGGCCATAAATGGGTTAATCTTTTGATCCCAATTACGTATAATTCGCGAACGTTGTTATCCTGATGGATTTGTTATGAGCCCCAGCCCATTTGCCCCAACAATCGAAACTATTGATTATCCGTTTCCGCCTAAGCCAATTCCTCTGTCCGATGCCGAAAAGGCGGACTACAAGGCTCGTATCAAGCAGCTGCTGATTGAAAAAGATGCGGTATTGGTTGCCCATTATTATACCGACCCTGAAATTCAAGCGCTGGCCGAAGAAACCGGCGGTTGTGTTTCCGACTCACTCGAAATGGCGCGCTTTGGCCGCGATCATCCCGCTAAGACGTTAATCGTCGCCGGGGTGAAATTTATGGGTGAAACAGCCAAAATCTTAAGCCCAGAAAAAACCATTCTGATGCCGACCTTGGAGGCGACCTGTTCATTGGACTTAGGTTGCCCCATCGATAAATTCAGCGCCTTCTGTGATGCGCATCCTGACCATACCGTGGTCGTTTATGCCAACACTTCGGCGGCGGTAAAAGCCCGTGCCGATTGGGTGGTCACCTCAAGTATTGCCCTTGAAATCGTTGAGCACTTAGACAGCGAAGGTAAAAAAATCATTTGGGGTCCAGACCGTCATTTAGGCAGCTATATTGCCAAACAAACGGGCGCCGAGATGTTGATGTGGCAGGGCGACTGTATTGTTCACGATGAGTTTAAGGCCAATGCTCTGCGTGATTTAAAGCGTGTTTACCCCGATGCGGCGATTTTAGTGCACCCAGAGTCACCCGCGAGTGTGGTGGCGATGGCGGATGCTGTCGGCTCCACCAGCCAGTTGATTAAAGCTGCGCAAACCATGGCTAATGAGCGTTTTATTGTGGCGACCGATCGCGGTATTTTCTACAAAATGCAACAAGCGGCGCCGGGTAAAACACTGATTGAAGCGCCTACTGGCGGTAATGGTGCCACCTGTAAGAGCTGTGCTCACTGTCCTTGGATGGCGATGAACGGCTTGAAGGCTATTGAAGCGTCATTAAGTGACAGCGACAAAACGACTCACGAAATCTTTGTCGATGAAGATTTACGCGTGAAAGCCTTAATCCCGCTGACCCGCATGCTGGACTTCGCTAAAACACTGAATATGAAAGTGAAAGGCAACGCTTAATCAAGCGTCCATAACACTCACGAAAAATGAAATCCCTGCCACTTGGCGGGGATTTTTGTATCGGTTCAAATTGATCAGCAGCTAAGCTGCTAAGTATGTGCTTAATAAGGTGCGCTAGCTTTTAGACGCCATTCTTCATAGATGCATATATGCTTCAATTTAAAGAAATTCACGCTCTTTTACTTACTGGATCGGTGTTGTTGGCCTAAATTTGATATAGCAAAGCGTAGGAGAGTTCACTCACTGCGCTGTGTTCATGCAATTTTGTATAAGATAACCATGGAGAAGGGTATGAAAAACATCGTGTTACTGCTTGCATCAATGTCTGCTGCCAGTGCATTTGCAGACGTGAGCGTGCCAATGAATCTTGTCAACGAAAAGGGCGTGGCTGAAAGTGTCGGTCAAGTGACCATTTCAGAGTCGCAGTATGGAGTGGTATTTACGCCATCACTCAAAGGCTTAATGCCGGGATTACATGGTTTCCATCTACATGAGAACGGCAGCTGTGATCCAAAGGAAAAGGACGGAAAAATTGTCCCTGCTGGCGCGGCAGGTGGACACTATGATCCTGCCGCCACGAAGGCCCACGGCACGCCATGGGGAGAAGGGCATTTAGGCGATCTGCCACCATTGTTTGTCGATGCAGACGGTGCAGCTAGCCAGGCCGTGCTGGCACCGCGCTTAAAAATGGGTGATCTTAAAGGCCATGCGATCATGATCCATGCCGGTGGCGACAACCATTCCGATCACCCTGCGCCTTTAGGTGGCGGCGGTGCGCGTGTAGCCTGTGGTATTATCAATTAATGTATCGCCACATTCAGTTGTTAGCGGCGATATACTCGCATTGGTAACGACAGTGGATTAATGAGCCGTGAAATCGGTATAAAAAAAGCCCCGCAAGAGCGGGGCTTTTTGATAAAGAAGAATGATTACTTCGCGTTCATCAGCGCAACCGCGTTATCTAACATACGGTTACTGAAGCCCCATTCGTTATCGTACCATGCCATCACTTTGACTAAACGGCCGTTTACGCGGGTTTGAGTCGCATCGAAGTTAGATGAAAACGCATTGTGGTTAAAGTCGATAGACACCAGTGGCTCTTTGTTAACCGCTAACACTTCGCTCAGTGGCGCAACAGCAGCGGCACGTTCGATAATGGCGTTAACTTCTTCAACAGTGGTATCACGTGCAGCAATGAAAGATAAATCCACTAAAGACACGTTAACAGTCGGTACACGTACTGCTAAACCATCGAATTTACCTTGTAATTCAGGTACAACTAAACCTACTGCCGCGGCAGCGCCAGTTTTAGTTGGGATCATTGACAGTGCTGCAGCGCGGGCACGGCGTAAATCTGTGTGGTATACGTCAGATAAACGTTGATCGTTGGTGTAAGCATGAATGGTGGTCATCAGACCTGATTCGATACCAATTTCGTCATTTAACGGCTTAGCGAAAGGCGCTAAACAGTTAGTGGTACATGAAGCATTAGAGATAACTGTCATATCCGCGGTCAACACATTGTTGTTCACACCGTAAACGACGGTTGCATCAACGTTTTTACCTGGTGCAGAGATAATGACTTTCTTCGCGCCCGCCGCTAAATGTGGCTGTACAGATTCTTTAGAAGTGAAGATACCAGTACATTCGAACACGACGTCAACTTGTAAGTCGCCCCAAGGTAATTTACCTGGATCGCGTTCTTGGAAGGTGAGGATCTTGTCGCCGTTGACATAAATTGCTTCAGCATCATGCTCAACTTTGGCATTGAAACGACCATGTACAGAATCGTATTTTGTCAGGTGAGCGTTGATTGAAGCGTCGCCTAAATCGTTGATGGCAACAATTTTGATTGGGTAAGCTTTTTCGCTTTCATACAGGGCGCGTAATACGTTTCTACCGATACGGCCATAACCATTTATTGCTACACGGATAGTCATCTCATATCCCTCTGGTGATTATAAAATTCAACTGGTAGTAAAATTACCAAACTGACAGCTATCGTCAAGTGAATTCGGCAATTTTGCCGGGATTCGGTTAACAAATTAGGTGTTTTTTTTACATTGCTCGCGAAAACACCATTTTCAGCGCTGTATTTGGGTAAAAAATTACAAGGTGGCAAACATTTTGCCGACGTTCTTCAAAACGCAAGTTAAGGCGAATTTGGCTTTTCTGGCTCGACAGTTGTTGCCGCAGGCTGTGTGACCTCCGTCTTGGGCGGAGCAAGCCAGAGCGCAACTGGACTGGTCGAATAGAGGCCATCTTCTAACGCGTCAATTAAGTTCTGGGCGTATTGATCTAATTTGGCCGCTAGCGTCTTGTCGCCACCGATTAAGGCTAGCATCTTATCTTCAGAATACTTCTGCTGCGTAAGTAGTAAATTGGCTTTGGTCAGCATATATGTTTTTTCAAACGCTTGGGTTTGACGATAGGCTGAGGCGAGCCCAAGCAACCAGTTGGGATCAAAGTCGGCATATTGAATTTCTGCAAACACTTTAAGATAGAGTTGTTGCGCTTTGATGGCATTTCGATTGCTGTAATAGGTGGCGATTTGCGCAAGGAGAAAAGGCTCAGTGACTTCACCGGCATTTTCTTGCGCTAATAGTCGGTTTAAGGCATCGGTGTCGGCAAAACGTGTCCATTGATAGTAAGACATAAAGGGGTCTTGGCGTTCGCGGGTTTCTTCCTGTAGACGGCTGAGGTTTTCTGTACTCAGGCGAAAGGCTCTTGCGCGGTCAGCCGTGCGATTCGTATGGATGATATGTTGCACCCCTGAGGCCAATTCAATACAACGGCTGTAATCTTCAAGGTAAGTTAACTGTTGATAAAGTTGCTTACCCGTAGGATTTTTGTTGTCTAATAGGTCGAATCGGCTCTGGATCAGCAGGGTTTTCTCGGTTAAACACCATCCATCCTTATGCAAATCGGCACAAATTTCAGGATTATTTTTACAAATCGTTTCGATATTTCGGCCATTATCACAACCGAAAAGGCTTATCGCGAGGGTAAATGATGTAATTATTACTAGATTTTGTCTCAAAATACGCTCCAAAATGCAATTTTCTCTAATAAAATTACAGATTTACAGAAAATATCTTACTGGCAAGCTGGGTCAGTTTTCATTACAATGGCGCCGACCAAAACACAGGGTTTTCCCTAAAACCTCCATAAGATTATTGGTCTTTTCGTCATGTTACTCAAACCTTTCAATATATTTTATTGAAAAGTGAGATAAAGGATCTGTAAATGAGCGCTGATAAACACCTACAAAGTTGGCAAGAACGTTTTGAAATGGCAGAGGCAATGCAACCTTTGCTGGGCAAGTTGTACCGTAACCAAGGCGTCGAAGTTGTGGTTTATGGTAAGCCATTACTCAATGCTTCTACTATTGAGATTATTAAAGCGCACCGTTTAGTTCGTCGTCATGTCGGCGAGAAATTACGTTTACGCGAGAGTTTCCCGTTTGTTCAAGCCTTAAGCAGACTCGCAGTTAAACAATGTAAAGTGGATATTGGTAAGCTTGCCGTTAAATACTGGGCTGAACATACCGATACCAACGAAATTGAAAGCTATATGGCACGTGAATTAGCGGCAGCGATTGATCATGCTGATGATATCGCCCCGCGTGATGTAGTGTTGTATGGTTTTGGTCGTATTGGCCGCTTATTAGCGCGCTTACTGATCGAACGTACTGGCCGCAGCAACAAGTTAAGACTGCGCGCTATCGTGTTACGTGGTGGTAAGAAGGGCGATTTAGAAAAACGCGCAAGCTTACTGCGTCGTGACTCTGTTCATGGTCCATTTAACGGTTCAGTTGAAGTGGATGAAGAGAACAACGCCATCATCGCTAACGGCACCTATATCCAAGTTATTTACGCAAACTCGCCAGATGAAGTGGATTACACCAAATACGGTATTACAGATGCCTTAGTGGTAGACAACACGGGTATTTGGAAAGATGAAGCTGGCCTTGGCTTACACTTGAAGAGCCCTGGTGCGAGCAAAGTGTTACTGACTGCACCTGCAAAAGGCGCTATCAAGAACATCGTTTACGGCGTGAACGAAGGCGACATCACTGCAGAAGACATCATTGTGTCTGCGGCGAGCTGTACCACTAACGCCATCACACCAGTACTGAAAGCGGTAAACGACAAGTACGGTATCGAGAATGGTCACGTTGAGACTATCCACTCATACACGAACGATCAAAACCTGATCGACAATTACCACAGTGCTGACCGTCGTGGTCGCAGTGCACCATTAAACATGGTGATCACTGAAACGGGTGCAGCTAAAGCCGTGGCTAAAGCTCTGCCTGTATTAGCGGGTAAACTGACGGGTAACGCGATTCGCGTGCCAACACCAAACGTATCGATGGCGATCATCAGCATGAACCTCAATGCTGAGACCAACAAAGACGAATTGAACGAATACCTGAAAGACACGGCGCTGCAATCACCATTGCAGAACCAAATCGATTACACAGACTCAACTGAAATCGTATCAAGCGATTTAGTGGGTTCTCGCTATGCGGGTGTGGTTGATTCACAAGCGACTATCGCCGAAGGTAAACGTGCCATTCTGTACGTATGGTATGACAACGAATTTGGTTACAGCTGCCAAGTAGTCGGTGTGATGCAGACGATGTTAGGCCTGACGACTCTGTCTCTGCCAGCATAATCGCTACGCACATAAAAACGTCCAAGAAAAAGCGCCCAGTAGGGCGCTTTTTTTATGAAATGATGCGCGTTGATAAGGCTGGATAACATCACTTCAGCTCTTGTTGTTGCAAAGAAAATCATCAAATTGATTATTCCATCGGCAAGTTTTTATCTCTGTGGCTGAATATTGGGCAAACAGTGCTTCAAAGCGCAATATTTCAAATTTGTTGATTGACTCTGAAGGTTAAATCGGTAGAATGCCAATCCGCAGTCAGGGGAAAGCGTAGCAACGTAACTCCTAAGCTTAATGACTCATTAAGCTGTGACATCGATGCGACATTAGCTCAGTTGGTAGAGCGATACCTTGCCAAGGTATAGGTCATCGGTTCGAACCCGATATGTCGCTCCAACTCTTGACGAGTTTGGAAATATGGCGCGATGGCAGAATGGCTATGCTGCGGATTGCAAATCCGTCGATCTCGGTTCGACTCCGGGTCGCGCCTCCATAGATTAAGGTATTAATGACACAATTCCCGTCGTTAATATAAAGAGTTTGCCCGAGTGGTGGAATCGGTAGACACAAGGGATTTAAAATCCCTCGCTGGTAACAGCGTGCCAGTTCAAGTCTGGCCTCGGGTACCATAACATAAAAAAGGCCTAACATCTGTTAGGCCTTTTTTATTACCGCAAATCCCGTTATAACTCCTACAAATTAATCCTTAAACAAATAGTGATCAGCCTCTTAAAAATCACAATTATCAAAAATTTCAGCCTCAAGACAATTGATCTCTCATTTAGTTGTTATTTATTTTAATCAATCCATAATACGCAAACTATTTCCTTAAGATGCGGCAATAGGCGCTATTCCCCCTCTTAAGACAGTGGTATAAATAAGCCGAATTTCCCCTACACGTGAACATTTAGGATAAGTAGTCATGATTTTCTCTCAGGTAGTACTCGCACCCGCTGATCCCATCCTTGGTTTAACCGATACCTTCAAGGCCGATCCACGCCAAGATAAAGTGAACCTCGGTGTTGGCATTTATAAGGATGAAGCAGGGCAGACTCCAGTATTACAGTCAGTGAAGAAAGCAGAAGCCCTATTGCTTGAGCAAGAGAAGACCAAGAACTATTTAGGTATTGAAGGGGTTCAAACCTATAACCGCGTGGTACAAGAGCTATTATTTGGCGAGGGCAGTACGCTTGTGACGTCAGGCCGTGCCGCGACCGCTCAGGCGCCAGGTGGTACTGGTGCACTGCGTATTGCCGCCGAGTTTCTACTGCGCAACACGCCATCGCGCACTGTGTGGGTAAGTAACCCAACTTGGGCGAACCATCAGAATATTTTTGAAACTGCAGGTTTAACGGTTAAAGAATACGGTTACTACAATGCCAGTGCCCACGATATCGATTTCGATGGCATGATGACAGATCTCGCCAATGCACAGGCGGGTGACATTGTTCTACTACATGGCTGCTGCCATAACCCAACGGGTATTGATTTGACCTTAGCCCAATGGGAATTGGTTGCTAACCTGTGTGCAGACAAACAGTTAGTGCCATTGTTTGACTTTGCTTACCAAGGTTTTGGTGCTGGGATTGAAGAAGATGCCGCAGGCCTACGTTTAGTGGCAGCAAAAGTACCTGAGTTGTTAGTGGCTAACTCTTTCTCTAAAAACTTTGGTCTTTATAACGAGCGTATCGGTGCTGTGACTGTGGTTGCACAAAATGGCGATGAAGCGGTGCGTGCCTTTAGCCAAGTGAAACGTACTATCCGCGCTAATTACTCAAACCCACCAGCACACGGTGCGTTAATCGTTAGCACCATTTTAAGCGATGCGGCATTAAAAGCACTTTGGGTACAAGAGTTGACCGAAATGCGTGAGCGTATCGCCGAGATGCGTACCCTGTTCGTCCAAAGCTTAAAGGATGAAGGCGTGACCCAGGACTTTAGCTTTATTTCCCGCCAAAACGGTATGTTTAGCTTCTCTGGCTTAAACAAAGCGCAGGTTGCACGCTTGAAAGACGAGTTTGGTATTTATATCGTCGGCTCAGGCCGTATTAGTGTTGCCGGTATGACCAAAACCAATATGCCTTTGATTTGTAAAGCGATTGCCCAAGTTCTTTAACTTAGCTCTTTAATTTAGTCCTCTGAAATAAGAAGAGGGCTCACTAAAAAGGACAGCTTAGGCTGTCCTTTTGGTATTTTGAGTTGTCCTTTAGCATTTTGAATCTGTTGGATGCTAAAGGATGCGATTAGTCTGTCGTTATGACGCCAAGGTTTCTAGCGGTAAATCCGACTTAATTCTCAACACAGCGCTGAGCGCATCACGCAGCCCTGCCTGATCGTGTAATTGTGGATTATGGCGATTTCTTAACGGGAAGTAATTCATTAAAGTGCCAAGGCGCACTTGTTCTGAGTGACGTAGCACCTTAGTGATCACAGGCTTGCCAATCACTTGATGGCACCAAGCTATCCGCTGCTCAATACTAAACTGGCCGGCTGGTGAAGTTTCTTCATTCAGATTATCGATATAAACCACGGGCGCAGTGGTCATCGCTAAGGCTTTAGCAAAGCAGGGCAGTAACAGCGGTGGCATAATACTGGTCAGGAAGCTCCCTGGGCCTAGGATAATCAGATCCGCACGGCTGATGGCTTCACAGGCTTCGGCAGTCGCATCGACCTGTGGTTCAAGACATAAGGCAATGGGCGCCTCATTCATCTTATCGACATTAACCTCACCAAAGACCTTACAGCCAGAGGCCTGCAAAGCCACTAAATGGGTTGGTTGCTCTGACATAGGGATGATATTGGTTTCAATCTTAAGCATATGACGAATAAGATTGACGGCCTCGAGGGGCCTAACGCAAAGCTTGTCGAGGGCAAGCAACATCAAATTCCCCAGATTGTGGCCGCTTAGTTCGGTTTCGCCCTGAAAGCGGTACTCAAATAATTGCGAGCTCACCGAAGGGCGATGGGCTAGTTGAGACAGACAATTACGCAGATCGCCCCAGAAAATCCAGCGATGAGAGTACACGACCCAAGCCGTGACCACCGCCAATGGCGACCACGTGTCTGTATTGATTTAAGATTTGATGCTGCATGAGGGTTCCTTCCTGAATACCCAAAAAATCCTGTCCTGTTGTTAAGCGGTGTTGCGAAGCCTCGTTTGGGCTCGGTTGCCAATACCTGCGTTAACGGAACCTTAGTATAAAAGCTCAGTCAAAAGCATGCACTAAATATTCACGCTCAAATTGTGCCAATGTGTATGAGTTAAGCGTGGGATCGCATTTTCAGCACAGATACGCTTTGACTGCGCTTGGCATGGGCGGTTTTGTCGTCAGATTTCGTGAATTTCAAGATATGACATATAATCTGGCGCTTATTTTGCCACTCGTGACTCAATATCAAAGGTGACTTATTGAAAACAGGTAGAATTGGTTCGTTTACACTCGCGTTAGCCCTAGTGATCTTAGCGATTTTTTCGCTGAGAGTCTGGCTCATTCCTACTATTGATGAGCCTGAATCTATCGTTAACCAACTGGAAAACTCCGTTGATCCCGTTACTCAAGTGCCTGACTTTTCTGCCATCAATGATGTGGCGGAAAAAAAGCGTGCCTTTTTTGATTTTCTTAGGCCGATCATTCAACAACAAAACGCCATTATTGCCACCGAGCGTGACTTTATCACCGACATGTTGGCCTTAGTGGAGAACGACAGCACTTTGTCGGATAAACAGTTAGCACAGCTCAATCAGTTATTTGATAAATATCAATATGCTGCCCGTAATGTGGATGCAAAATCCCTGAACAGTTTACTGAAACGGGTCGATATTATTCCCGAATCTATGGTGCTTATTCAGGCGGCCAATGAATCGGGGTGGGGCAGTTCGCGTTTTGCCCGTGAAGGCTTTAACTTTTTCGGCGAATGGTGTTTTAGCAATGGTTGCGGCATAGTGCCATCCTCTCGAGGTTCGGGCAAAACCCATGAAGTGAAAGTGTTTCCCTCGGTGGACGCTTCAGTGTCTTCCTATATGCGCAATTTGAACTCGAATACGGCATACACGCTGTTTCGCTCAATACGGGCCGATTTACGCTCTCAGGAAGCAGAGCTAAGTGCCGACCAACTGATCTATGGACTAGTGAATTATTCTGAAAGGCAAGAAGCTTATATCGACGAGTTACTCGATATGTTACGTCATAATGAAAAATATTTGGTGAAGGCGGATGTATAAAAAATGGTGGTTAGTGGGGCTTTGCTTGTGTGCGACAAGCCTGCAGGCAGAAACGATTTCCCTCGAATATAAAGGCTTTTATGACAGATTAAAGCAAGTCAATAAGGGGAATTATCAGTTAGTCGAAATCGCCTTTAGTGTACCAATGCTGCCTAATTGTCAGATCCAGAGTGGAAGCATTTCGAGTGAATTAAATTCAACGCCACTCACTTATACTGCGGCGCAGCGGTTGTTTATTCCCTTTGATGACGCGCTGAAAGATCAACGCGCATTAGTGAATCTAGAGTTTGAAGGCAAGGCTGAGGGCTGTGGTATTGCGATGCAAGTCAGAGCTAAGCAGACTTTATCCACATACGACAAGACGAGACTAGCGCAAATCGTCAGCGAAATGGATGCTTTACTCGGAGCCATGCAGGGCTTCCCGATGCGCTATTTTAAGGAGCCAATCGCGGGATTAAACTTTGAATTTGCCCAAGACCAAGCCGTTACTGTGACGCTCGATGGGCGTGAGCAACAGGTGAACAGCAGCTTTAAGTTGAGTGTTGAGCAGCTTAACAGTTTGACGTCGTTGGAATTTAGCCAGGCGCCGACCGTGTTGAGCCCTTGGGTTAAGTAAGGATAGATTTAAGCTATAAAAAAGCCCACTCTCGTGGGCTTTTTTATGCGTATCGTGTTTAGGCTTCGTAAACGTTGACGATATTGATACGTTTTGCCGCATCTAAATCGATATGGCCGCTGTTGGCGATATCCAAAAAGTCAAATGCGGGTAAATCGGCTTCGGCCACATCACCCTTCATCGGCGCGTTGGGATCGCGTTTTAAGGACACAAAGTCAAACTGCTCACGGTCAACACCCTGTGAAGGGGCAGTGTTTTGCATGGCGGTGAAAATAGTTTCAATACGGCCTGGGTAGAGTCTATCCCACTGATTGAGCATGTCTTTCACTGCTTGACGCTTGAGGTTTTCCTGCGAGCCACAGAGGTTACAGGGAATGATGGGGAATTTTTTCAATTCCGCATATTCTTCTAAATCCTTTTCGCGGCAATAAGCGAGTGGACGAATAACCACGTTTGCGCCGTCATCCGAGAGCAACTTAGGTGGCATTGCTTTCATCTTGCCGCCGTAGAACATGTTGAGGAACATGGTCTCAATAATATCGTCTCTGTGGTGGCCTAGTGCGATTTTGGTTGCGCCAATGCGCTGGGCAAAGCCATAGAGAGTACCGCGACGCAGGCGAGAGCACAGCGAGCAAGTGGTTTTGCCTTCAGGGATCTTTTCTTTCACAATCGAGTAAGTGTCTTTCTCGAGAATGTGATAGGGAATATTTAGGCTGTCTAAATAGGCTGGCAGTACGTGTTCAGGGAAACCCGGCTGCTTTTGATCTAAGTTAACGGCAATAATTTCGAACTGTACGGGCGCGCGCTGCTGTAGATTAAGCAGAATATCCAGCATGGCGTAACTGTCTTTACCGCCACTTAAGCAGCACATGACTCGGTCGCCATCTTCAATCATGTTGTAATCGGCGATGGCACTACCCACTTCACGGCGCAGACGCTTCTGTAATTTATTCAGACGGGTAATTTGTTTTTTTGATAATTCTTCAGGCATTTGACTCGCCGTAACTTCAGACATAGCTTCCAACATAAAAAAAGCGCCCAGTAACTCAGTTTCAGGGCGCGTATTATTCCAGCTATCGACGGCGGGGTAAAGAGCGGCGTGCGTTATGCCTCTTCAAGCGGCGATTTATAACCATCGGGTTTGATGGCTAATAAATCACAGTTAATGCTATCAATCACATGCTCTGCGGTATTGCCGATAAGCGCCGCCGAGAATCCAGTCCGACCGACGGTACCTAAAATGACCAGCTCGGCATCGAGTTGCTCGGCAAGCTCAGGGATCACATCCTCTGGTAAGCCTTCTTTCACATGGCAGTGCAGGGTATCGATACCATAGGCATTGGCAAGGTATTGCACTCGTTGCTCATGCTGCATGCGAATGGTGTCGTTATAGGTTTGTGCATCGAAATCAGGCAGTTCAATGGCAAGATTCACCGGTGTGCCGGGATAACCATTGACTAAGTGCACTTCGGCGGCAAATTTTGCGGCTAAATCCTTGGCATGTTCGATAATCTTGCCGTTTAGCATCTGATGATCGGTGTCTTCGGTTGCCACGTTGACGGCGCAGAGGATTTTACCCGCTTCTGGCCAATCATGATCTTTAACCATCAACACAGGCACAGGCGCTTTACGCATTAAATGCCAATCGGTTGGAGTAAAAATAACGGCCTTTAACTTGTCGTGGGCGTGGGTGCCTTTGACGATCAAATCATATTGCCCTGCAATCGCATGGTTGATGATGCTTTCAAATGGGCGATTGTGCCAAATAACTTGAGTATCAATATCGAGTTGCAGGTGGTTATAGGCGGTCAGTAGATCTTGGATCCACGCCAGACGCTGATCAATCACACCTTGGCGCATGGCTTCGCGCTCTTGGCTCGATAGAATCGATGTCATTTCGTAGGAGAAGTCAAAAATAGAGAGAAACACAGTCACATGGGCGTTACTTTTACTGGCCAAGGTCACCGCTCGGGCGAGTGCAACTTGATGCTCTGTCGTAGGGTCGACTACTACCAGTATTTTTTGATAATCCTTCATAACATGTTCCTTTAGTCATAGGCTCATGTTCATCATGAGCCTTTGGCAATTATCTGTATTGTTCTAGATCAAAACTCTTTTCAAAACCAGTGCCTAGCGCATTTATTACGAATATTAAAGCACAAACGCAGGAAGGTGTGACTTATCTGGCGATCCTAGCATTACCTGCCAAGAGATTCAGTTCGTGGTGGTCAAGGATAGTGATGTACTTGCCTTTCACTTCAATCAAACCTGACTTTTGGAAACGGCCTAACAAGCGGCTGATGGTTTCTACGGTTAAGCCAAGGTAGTTACCAATATCACCACGGGTCATGGTTAAACGGAATTCTTTCGGAGAAAAACCACGGTTGCCAAAGCGGTTAGCAAGATTGCTGATAAACGCGGCGAGGCGTTCCTCGGCGTTTTTCTTGCTCAGCAATAAAATCATTTCTTGATCGCTCATGATTTCATTGCTCATTAAGCGCATGATTTGTTGGCGCAACTTGGGCATGCTGCCTGAAAGCTCATCGAGAATATTGAAGGGGATTTCACATACCATGGAGGTTTCTAAGGCTTGGGCAAAACTCTGGTGGGATTGAGCGTGAATACCGTCAAAACCAATCACATCGCCCGCTAAATGGAAACCGGTGATCTGTTCATCGCCCTGTTCGGTAATCGTATAACTTTTGACTGTACCAGAGCGGATGGCGAACAGGGACTTTAATGGATCGCCTGATTTAAAAATCTGCTCACCTTTTTGAATTGGCTTTTTACGCTCAATGATATCGTCGAGCTGATCAAGCTCGTTGGCATTGAGGGTAAACGGAATACAAAGGGTACCCATACTGCAATCGTGACAATGAATTGCGCACCCACTCGCGGCGGGACGACGGTTTTTATTCTGCTCTATTGTCATGTCGGTTCTCAAGTTAATCCACTGCAGCCATGTTAAACCAATTCACTCGCTTGGGCTAGTTTAGCTGCGACAGGGCGATATATAAAGTTTGTGCGCCAAAGGCAATTAAAAGTAAGCCACTCAATAATCTAACGGTTTTTTGCTGTACCCAATTGGCTAAACGTTTGGCCGCAACGCCGGCACTCAGGAGCGCTGGGAGTGTCCCTAATCCAAAGGCGAACATAATCAAGGCGCCTTGGCTGGCAGAGCCTGCCGCCACCGACCAGGTTAAGGTACTATATACCAAGCCGCAGGGTAGCCAGCCCCAAATCAGTCCGGCGGTGATGGCCTGCATGGGCGTAGTGATGGGAACGAGGCGCTGGGCTAAGGGTTTCAGGTAGCGCCATAACACTTGGCCAAGGCGCTCAATCTGCACTATACCCACCCAGATTTTTGCAATGTAAAGCCCAGTTGCAATCATCATCACGCCAGCAATGATCCTTAGGATCAACAGGTAACTGTCGAGTTCAAATAAGTGCCCAAGCATGGCCGATGAACCGCCGACTAAGGCGCCTGCGAGGGTATAACTTAAAATCCGGCCGAGGTTATAGCTTAATAAGTAGGTGAGTTGATGGGCTAAGTGATTGCCCTGTTTAGGATTCGGCAGTTGGGAGGAAAAGGCGCCAACGAGGCCGCCACACATGCCAAAGCAGTGGGCTGCGCCCATTAATCCCACCAGAAATGCCCCTGTGACGTTATACTCAATCACAGAGCCAATCACTGAGGCATGCCTTTATCTTGTGCCTGTGACGATGGATTGCCTTGAGTCGGTTTGTCTGCATCCTCATCGAAGAGAATCGACACGCTTTGACGGTCTAAGTCATCGAATTGTTCGGATTTTACCGCCCAAAAGAACACGGCTACGGCGATCAACACAAAGATCATCGCGATAGGGATTAGTACATAAATGATGCTCATAACCTAAGCCTATTTCATTGTTATAATTTAATTCGTAATAATCTCAAACTGTTACCCACAACAATCAAAGAGCTTGCCGACATGCCAAGGGCGGCAATATAAGGCGCAACATGCCCAGTTACCGCTAGCGGTAAAATCAGCGCGTTATAGCCTAAGGCCCAAGCGAGGTTTTGACGAATAATTTGTGTGGTCAGTTTAGCAACCTTGACCGCTTGGGTGAAGCGAGAGAGGTGATCGCCAAGCAGAATGAGGTCGGCGCTGTTTTTAGCAATCGCGCTGCCGCTCCCCATCGCCACAGATAAATCGGCGCCCGCCAGTACTGGCGCATCGTTGATGCCATCGCCGAACATCGCAACCGGTGTCGATTGCTGTAGTTTGGTCACCAGGGCCAGTTTATCGGCTGGAGTCAGTCCACTGTGGACATCGCTAATCCCGAGTTCTTTCGCCAATTGATGCACATGCCCTGAGCTATCGCCACTGGCAATACTGACCTTGCAACCTTGTTGCTTCAAAATATCGACGGTTTCTTTGCTATCGACACGGATATTATCTTGGATCTCAATAGTGGCAATGACTTCAAGCTGGCCATTCTGACTGTGGGCGAGCCAAATCAGCTGGTTTGCAAGTTTGGGCTCGGCGGCGGCCCCCGTGAAGTTTGAATTACCAATGCGGTACTCAGTGCCATTAATCAAGCCTTTCACCCCAAAACCCACTTCATGGTGAACTTGCTCGGCCACAACATCGACTTGGGCAAAGCTGGCAAAGGCCGCAGCGATAGGGTGGCGTGAGCCTGATTCTAGCGCTGCTGCGATTGCCAGTACCTGTTCTTCCTCGATATCGCTATGGCATTCAACCTTGGCAATCGATAGGGTGCCGCAGGTGAGGGTGCCAGTTTTATCAAATACCACATGTTTGATTTGTGGCAGTTTTTCAAAGACGCCAGCTTTGCGGGTAATAATCCCAAGGCGAGTAAAAATCGCGGTCGCGCAGGTGACGGCGGTGGGGGTGGCTAGCGCAAGCGCGCAAGGGCAAGTTGCCACTAATACCGACAAGGTGACCCAAAAGGCATCTTCGGGGGAGATTTGCAGCCACACCAGATAGGTGATTGTCGCAATCGATAAGATAGTGCCGGAGAAATAACGCGACAATTTATCAGCCAACATAGCGACAGCAGGTTTAGTATTTGAGGCTAATTCCTGCAGGCGAATAATTTCGGCAACCAATTGGTCTTGCCCAAGGGCGGTCACTTTAACCTTAATGGGTTGGTCTAGGTTAATGGTGCCAGCAAATACTTGGCTATCGACGGGCTTTTCAATCGGCATTTGCTCACCGGTGAGCATGGCTTCATTGATGCTAGTGTGGCCGTCAACGACGATTCCGTCGGCGGCGACCATTTCGCCGGGTTTAATAAGAATAATGTCCCCGAGGCGTAATTTTTTCGCGGGGATCTCTTCTTGCCCCTGGGCCGTGACTAAATGCGCCGTTAACGGCACTAATTTGTGGAGATTACTGGAGCTGACGGAAGCTTTTTGTCTTGCCTTCTGCTCGAAATAACGCCCCAGCAGCAGGAAGAAGGTAAACATGGAAACGGATTCAAAATAGACTTCGCCCGTGCCGTTAACCGTCGCAAAGCAACTGGCGATATAGGCGCCGCCAATAGCGATAGAGACCGACACATCCATATTGAGTTTGCCACTGAGCAGGGTGCGAATGGCGCTGAAATAGAAGGGCTGCGCCGAGTACAGCACCACGGGTGTGGCAAAAATCATGCTCACCCAACGGAAATAATCCCGATATTGCACATCCAAATCGGTAAAGTAACCGGTATAGAGGGCGAGGGCGAACATCATCACTTGCATGGTAGCAAAACCCGCCAAGCCTAAGCGCAGTAAAAATTTGCGGCTATTTTGCTTGGCGGTCAGTTCTTGCTCATCCACTTGATAGGGCGCGGCTTGATAACCTATACGGCTAATTTGTCCAAGAATATCACTGAGTTTAATTTGCTGGTTATCCCAGCTGATCATCGCCCTTTGGGTGGTGGAGTTGACCATCACTTGGCTGACGCCAGGCAGTTGTTTCACTTTATGTTCGATTAACCAAGCGCAGGCCGCGCAGGTAATGCCGTCGATGGACAGTGACACAGAGTCACTCTTTTCCTCCGAGTGGACAAAGTCCTGCTGTACTTCGGGCAAATCGTAGGCACTAAACTGATTTAATTCATCAGGTACCAGTGCCGTCTGTTTACTGCCAGGTTCGGTTCGAAACTTGTAATAGTTTAATAAGCCTGCATCCACAATGGCTTGGGATACCGCTTGGCAGCCTGGGCAACACATGAGTTCATCGCGGTCATTAATGCGGGTGACAAACTGAGTCCCAGTGAGCACGGGCTCATTACAGTGAAAACAACTTGGATGTGTCATAGCAATATTCATTCAACCACAATTAGTTCAGCCACAATTGGACGTTGTCTTTGAGTTCGACACGTTGATGAATACGCCATTTACCGTCAAAACCTTCGAGGCGGACTTCCCAAGCACCTGTTAATACATCGGGCAGAGTAATGCGATACACATGGTTAGCATCGGCCGTTACCGTCATCTTGATGTCTTTTTCGGCAATCGTTGGGTGATAAAATTCGACTTTTAACGCGGCTTGATAGGCAGGTCCACCGTGTTGGGTGAAGAGTACTTCGTGGTGATTTTGTTCGAGTTGCCATTGCATGCCAAGTTGCTTGGCATATTTGACTTTACTCAAGTCCATGTTGATGGCTTTGCCTTCTTTGTAATAATCCTCGGCGACCAGAGAGTCAGAGTTAGAGAGGGCAATTTTTAGCGTGGTAAAACTTGCGACGACGGCACACAAAGGAAGAATAATTAAAAACCAAGGCCAAAACTGCTTATACCAGGGTTGTTGTTCGCTCATGTTAAATACCCATAATAAAAATTTGCGCCATTTTACCGTTAAAAGGTGGCTTTAGCACTTTAAAAAAAAGGCCTCGACGTTATCGAGGCCTTAGCGTTACTCACATCTAATTACTTGTTTGACAAGCTATAAACATAAGCTGCGATCACGTGGACTTTCTCTTCACCGAGAACGTCTTTCCATGCTGGCATCACACCTGCACGGCCGTGTTTGATCGTTTCTTCGATCATGCCGCGGCTACCGCCATATAACCAAACATCGTCAGTTAAGTTAGGTGCGCCCATGAGTTTGTTGCCTTTTGCGTCCATACCGTGACACGCAAAACAACCCTTCATGAATGAACCTTGACCTTGAGCGGCGAGTTTCTCGTCGTGCTCACGGCCAGATAACTTAACTACGTACTCGGCCAGACCTGCAATCTCGCTATCGTCGATTGGCAAACCACCTTTTGGTGGCATCATGCCATGACGACCGTTCATGATAGTGGTCTTGATGGTCGCTAAATCGCCACCGTATAACCAATCACTGTCGGTCAGGTTAGGGAAGCCTTTGCTACCACGTGCGTCAGAGCCATGGCACTGCGCGCAGTTTTGTAGGAACAAACGGCCGCCCACTTTCAACGCTTCTTGGTTTTTCACTAACTCTTCGAGTGGTGTAGCCAAGTAAGCCGCGAAGATTGGGCCATATTTTTCGTTAGCGTGTTTAACTTCTTGGTCATACTGAACGTACATGCCTTCTTTTGCTGCCAGCTCAACCGCTGCTGCAGAATCGGCTTTAATACCTTTCTCTGTACCAATGCTTTGGTTAGAGCTGGTCCAGTTAAGTAGACCTTTATAGTTACCTAAACCTGGGAATAGGGCTAAGTAAACCAGGCCAAACACGATAGTGATATAGAACATATAACTCCACCATTTTGGCAGTGGGTTATTGAGTTCTTCGATACCATCGAAACTGTGACCCATAGATTCGCCTTCTTTGACATCCGTGGTGTTCTTTGAACACACACGCAGCAACAGAAAACATCCTGCGATCACAATTAACGAGAGTACGCTAATCCAAATACTCCAGAAGCTACTCATCACTTATTCTCTCCTGAGTCCTTCGATTCCTTGCTGATTTCCTCATCGGAAAACACAAGATTGGCTGCTTCATCAAAGGATTTTTGACGACGCGAGCTATATGCCCAAGCAAATATACCGACGAAGGTCAGCATCACAATGATGGTTAAAATACCTTGTAATGTGCCGTAATCCATATATTGCCTCCTTATTTGAGTGCGTGACCCAAAGACTGAAGATATGCAATCAAGGCTTCCAGCTCTGTCTTACCTTCAACAGCTTTCTGAGCGCCTGCGATTTCTTCATCGGTGTAAAGATCATTACCTTTGTAACCGCCTTTGTGCATGTTACGCAGAATAGTCATCTTGTCGCCGGTTAACTTGCCGTCTAACTTGTTTTCGGCAAGCCATGGGAAGGCTGGCATATTCGATTGAGGGACCACAGCACGAGGATCGATTAAGTGAACTTCATGCCATTTATCGCTGTAGCGACCGCCAACACGGGCCAAGTCTGGACCAGTACGCTTAGAACCCCATTGGAATGGGTGATCCCAAACAGACTCACCGGCAACAGAGTAGTGACCGTAACGTTCAGTCTCTGCACGTAAAGGACGGATCATCTGGCTGTGGCAGTTGTAGCAACCTTCACGCACATAGATGTCACGGCCTTCCAGTTGCAGGGCAGTGTAGGGTTTCAAACCTTCAACAGGCTCAGTGGTATCTTTTTGGAAAATCAACGGCGTGATTTCTACCAAGCTACCGAAGCTGATAGCGATAACAGTGAAGATCGCTAACAAACCGATGTTTTTTTCAACTATCTCATGATTAAATTTCATCGAGTTTGCTCCTTAAGCCGCTTTTGCTTCAGCCAGTGCTGGCAATGAATCTTTAGAGGCTTTCACAGTACGGATCACGTTGTATGCCATGATCAGCATACCGGTTAAGAAGAAACAACCGCCGAGGAAACGTACGAAGTAGAAAGGATAAGAAGCTTCCAGACTTTCAACAAAGCTATAAGTCAAAGTACCGTCAGCGTTAACTGCACGCCACATCAGACCTTGCATTACACCCGAAATCCACATAGACACGATGTAAAGTACAGTACCGATAGTCGCTAACCAGAAATGCACGTTAACTAACTTGATGCTGTACATACGGCCATGGCCGAACAGTACTGGGATCAAGTGATACAGAGAACCGATAGACACCATTGCAACCCAGCCTAGCGCGCCTGAGTGAACGTGACCGACAGTCCAGTCTGTGTAGTGAGATAAAGCGTTAACTGTCTTGATGGCCATCATCGGACCTTCGAAGGTCGACATACCGTAGAAAGACAGAGAAACCACTAAGAAACGCAGTACTGGGTCAGTACGCAGTTTGTGCCATGCGCCAGATAAGGTCATGATACCGTTGATCATACCACCCCAAGATGGTGCGAACAGGATCAGTGACATCACCATACCTAGAGACTGAGTCCAGTCTGGCAGGGCAGTGTAGTGTAAGTGGTGAGGACCCGCCCAAATGTACAGTGCGATCAGTGCCCAGAAGTGCACGATAGACAGACGATATGAGTAAACAGGACGACCGGCTTGCTTAGGCACAAAGTAGTACATCATCCCTAAGAAACCTGCGGTTAACAGGAAGCCTACCGCGTTGTGACCATACCACCATTGCACCATGGCATCGACCGCGCCACTGTACATAGAGTATGACTTGAACAAGCTAACAGGAACGGCCATAGAGTTCACGATGTGAAGCACGGCAACCGTAATGATAAATGCACCAAAGAACCAGTTCGCTACGTAGATATGCGATGTTGTTCGTTTGATAATAGTGCCGAAGAACACTATTGCATAAGATACCCAGACGATAGCGATAGCGATATCGATTGGCCATTCTAATTCAGCATACTCTTTACCACTGGTGTAACCCATTGGCAGCGTAATGGCTGCTGACAGAATGATGGCTTGCCATCCCCAAAACGTAAATGCAGCTAATTTAGGTGCAAATAGTCGGGTTTGACAGGTGCGTTGTACGACATAATAGGATGTTGCAAAGAGGGCTGATGTTCCGAACGCGAAGATAACCGCATTGGTATGTAATGGTCGCAAGCGACTATACGTAAACCAAGGAGTATCAAAGTTCAGATGTGGCCAGATTAACTGAGCCGCAATTAATACACCGACTGACATACCAACAATACCCCACAAAACTGTGGTTAAGGCAAATTGGCGGACAATGGTGTAATTGTAATCAGCGCCTGTTGGCTGGGAATGGTTCATCATAATGCTTCCACTGCTTATTACTTTTACTTTTAGTAAAGACAAGCTTTACCTGTTATATATGACACAAAGCTCGCTTCCCTATTAGGGTTGTGAAGCCATGTCAATGCGTTAACCTACACATTTGTGCTCAAATATGAGGTTTCGCAATGATACTTGAGCCATGTCAAAAAAGATACCAAAGATGGGGTCTGGAAAGTTGATCTAGATCAACCTACGCCATAGAATGTTAACATCTTGCATCACAAGGTTAATTTTTGTGCTTACACGCAAACTTCTGCCACTCACACTCATGCTAGTTATGATGAATCTCACAGCTTGCAATGAAAAGACCACGCAACAGATAAAAACTACGCCTGCAGACCCAACACTTTGCGTCTTTACGCAGGGAGATTGTATTAAACGCATTGGCGATATTGAGCTGCGTATTAGTCTCACCCCCGCCCATGCGCCGAGCGAAAAACCATTAACATTGAAGCTATTAACATCCGATACTATCGAAAACCTTCAGATCCGTTTAGAAGGCAGAGACATGTTTATGGGGGTTATACCTGTTAATCTTCGTGAAGTGAATAAAACCACCTATGAAGGGCAGATGATTTACGGCGCTTGCAGTAGTGGATACATGGTCTGGCGAGGATTTATCAGTTTTAACCGAAATGGTGTTCAACAAGCCGTCGTTTTTGACTTTCTGGCCGATAATCCGAGTTGATTGGAACGATTGAGCCAAATAAAACCTTATTTCGTGAATTTTTGCTGAAGAAATAGCAGATACAGCTATTTACCATTCAGTTTGTGCTGATTTTTAAGGTTATTTTAATGACTCGTCATGATCCTTCCAGTTATCTTTGACTCGAACAAAGATATCGATGTTATTGATAAAGAGTTCGAGCAAATCTGGGTCAAAATGTTTACCCGCACCTTTACGCATTTCGACGATTACATCCTCTAATGGCCAGGCAGCTTTGTAGCATCTTGCGTGTGATAGGGCGTCAAACACATCTGCGATAGCAACGATGCGGGCAAAAATGTGAATTTGATCTTGTTTTAAATTGCTTGGATAGCCAGAGCCGTCATATTTTTCATGGTGTTGTAGGGCGATAATCGCCGCCGCTTTTAAAATTGGCCGTTCGGAATTGGCGAGGATTTGGTATCCAATGCTGGGGTGCTGACGCATTACAGACCATTCTTGGTCATCTAATTTGCCTGGTTTGAGTAATACCGCCTCGGGGATGGCGATTTTACCTATATCGTGCATTGGAGAGGCGCGGCGCAATAAGTCGGCTTCGGTCTCGGTTAACCCCGCCAGTAACGCCAGTTGGGCACAATATTCCGCCATGCGCTTAACATGATTGGCGGCTTCTTTAGAACGGCTCTCGACCACATCGCCCAAACGTAGGATCAGTTCTGATTGAGTATCTTCCACCTCTTGATTCAAGAGGAGATTCTCAAACGCAACTCCGACGTTTATCGCAAAGATATCGACCAGTTTTTTATCCAAATCATCAATTTTATCAATGCCATCCATATAGAGCAGGTTAATAAGGCCGCTCTTTGTCGGGAAATAACCGATAAAACAATTGTCTTCGTATAAGCAGCGCTTTTGCATTAAGGCGCTACGCAACAGCGTGGCAATATGCTCAGGGAGTTCTTTATGTGAAGGACTATTGGCAAATTGCCCTGTACCGGCGAGGATTTCGATTTCAGCCGTATCCACATGGCCACTAATCGCATCCATCGCATTGCAGGTCAGCAGCAAGGTTTCGGTATCAAGATTAAGCAGAGTCGCAACTTGAGTGAGTAGGCCATCGGCAAATCGATGTAAGGTTCTGAGTTCAAAGAGACCCGAGGTGGCTTCAAGCACCCGCTCTAAGCCCTTACGATGATTCACTTGCGCTCGTCTTGCTTGCTCGATTTCCATAATGTCGCGATAGGAGCGAAGGGCTGAGTAGACGCTGGTCATGAGTTTGCGGGAATCGAGTTCAGATTTGGCTTTGTAATCATTGATATCGTAATTGACTATGACATCCTCTTCGGGGGCTTGTCCGGGCTGGCCAGTACGGAGAATGAGTCGAATATTTTTGTTCACTTGCACTTCGCGGATCCATTTAACCAGCTCGAGTCCCGCATGGTCGCTTTCCATCACCACATCGATAAAAGCAACGGCAATATCTTGTTCATGGGCGAGCAGCTCCTTTGCCTGTTCGCCACTGTAGGCATTAATAAAGGTGAGGGCACGGCCATCGAGGCGAAAACGGGAAAGGGCGAGTTTAGTCACGGTATGGACATCGGGCTCATCATCGACAACAAGGATCTTCCAGGGGGCCCCAGAGGTAGATGTTTCAGTGGTTTTCTTAGTGGAGAACAACGGCTTTTTGTTTGTAAGATCAATCACCATCCGGTACCTCAACACGTAAAGGAGCAGCACACAGTTAGAGTGTAGTAGAAGCCAATCAGATCAGTTGAAAATAATTAAGATAGTGGGGGAGTTAGCATTATTGCATTAAGCTTGTTGATAACTATTCTCATTTTAGTATTATCGACACAGGGTTAATCGCAGGGGATTTATATGGCTGAACGTATCAATCTATCCATATCAGAGGAAAAACTCGCGCAGCTTATTCGCGAAGGTACGTTATGTGCGGCGGACTTTTCTTGTCTCGATAGTCAATCAAAACGTAAAGTCTGGCAGCTTTGTCTGATTTGCTGCCAAAAACGCATCGGTTGCCAGCAATGTACGCAAACGAGCTGTCCACAAATTGAGTTTTTGGTTAATGCCGATAAATAACGTTATCGGCATTTGCATTTAAGTATTATCATGCAATAAACCATTAAATTTTAAAGTTAATATGCAGCTTCCTCCAGTATTACCATTATTTGATTCAATTCAATTCATACAAGACGGCAACAGTGTGGTGAATCAATACATCACACAAGTCAGTCTTGCAGATGTACCTGATGCGGGTTTAGTAATGGAACACGCAACTGATTGGTTATTCGAGCAAAAACACAGTGAAAATAACTATAAAGCCTATCGGAGTGAAGTAACAACGTTCCTGCATTGGTGTTTTGATGTCGCGAAAATGTCGCCTACACAGGTGCTACGTAAGGATATGAGTCGCTATGTAGATTATTGCTTGGCGCCACCATTAACGCTAATCGGTTACTTTAACGTGCCACAGTTTAAACTCGATAAATTGCGGGATGAGCGAGTGCCCAACAGCCTTTGGCGGCCATTTGTCGGCAAGAAAACCCTTGGGCAAGTACAGCCTTATGTGTTGAGCGATAACGCCTTAAAGACCAAGATTGCTATTTTATCCTCGTTTTATAGCTATTTAATGAGTGAGGAGTTTTGCGAGCGTAATCCCGCGCAAATTTGGTTGAATCACAGTCGTTTTGCGCAAAACAAGCAGTATCAAAGACAAACTGATGAAGATGAAAACAGCTTGGCTTTCACAGAATTACAGTGGTCCTATGTGATGAGTACAGTGACTCAGCTGACAGAAACGACACCCGAATTACACCAACGTAGTTTGTTTTTGATTTCATTGATTTATTCCTGTTATTTGCGTATTTCAGATGTTTCGGCTCGGGTTGGCTATTCACCCGTTATGGGGCAATTCAGGCAAAATCCACAGACTGGAATTTGGAGTTTTCACATTCCACTCAGTAAAGGTGGGAAAAAACGCAGCGTGGCGATTTCTAAGGCGTTACTCGATGGTTTGGTTAAATACAGGCAATTTTTGGGGCTGTCAGATTTTCCAAGGCAAGGCGAACATCATCCTTTGTTTGTTCGCCATCGCGCCGCCGGTCGTGGCCGCGACGCGGGTCTTGTCAATGCCAATCTCGGGATCCGGCAAATCCGCGAAGACATCCAAACTATTATCAATCTTGCCGCGGATAATGCTCAAACCGATGGCTTTAATCAGGATGCTGAGCAAATGCGAAAACTCACCGCACATAATATCCGACACACGGGGATCACCCATGATATCAACATCAATCGTCGGCCATTGTCACACGTACAAGCCGATGCGGGCCATGAGAGTATCGACACCACATCAAAATATTTGCATACCACACAAATAGAAAGACATGAAAGCGCCTTCAATAAGCCATTAGACCATTTACGAGGGATTGACTAGTACCGCGTTGGCATCCCAAAACCCTCTCATACAAAACTGCGCACAATGTATATTATGTTAAATCTAGTATGAGTGAATATGGTTGATTACCATTCCCTATGCAAATGACAGAGTTTCATTGATCCCTCTCATAAGTCACTCACATCAAGGGTTAAGAATGCCCTCGTTTTAACACTCACCGTTGGTTTTTAATCACCAGCCTAAGGATGTGTTTAATAGCTTTTTCTAAGGCGTTTCTACGTGAATATTTGGCTAGGATTGCCCTGCAAGTTGTGCAGATTTCACGTAGCGCACGAATGTGACTAAAGGATTGTGATTAACAAGGATTGATGATTTAGCGATATGTTTGGATGGACTCGCTTCATGCGCTATTAATGAGTGTGTTGATTTACCTCGCTAAATCGCATTGTTTAATCGAGTCTATAGTTCACAATACTCAGATACCGCAATCTACCATCAGTGGAATTGTCTTTAAGTAAAATGCCTGTTGTGCAATACGCCTAAATTATCTCAATTCCCAGAGCATTACGGTTCAATGCTGTTAAACCTACCCACATAAAGAACTCTGTTTGCTCGAATGATAATTTCGATTCCACGCTCGCAGTCCAAGTTAGATTCGATTTTAAGGCGAATAACGGCATTGTTGTTTGCCGCTGGGTCTCTAAAACGGGTTTGAGTGACTTAAGTATTCTTATGGAATGATTGAAGCTGCTTGGTTCGCTTTGTGGAGAAAAACTTTGTAATGCCGAGTGTAATCTTAACACAATAAAACCACTATATTTAGCTAAGTAATTATAAATCAAGCAGTTTAAACTCAGCTCCGCAAAATCCAATATTGTTTCATCTAGGCATTCCACATGGTCTTTTATAACCATTAACGTCTTGATAATGTGGATATAAAATGAAGGGGCCGTGCTGTGTTAGAGATAATGCGAAGGGGCATTCGAATTGATATAGCGTATGCCAAAAAGCCTGATAACCGCCCCACTCTGACTTTTATCTGTGAGTGAGTTTGATATCCAGTCAATGACCATTCGGTCACAACCTAAGTGGTGACCGAATGGAACATGTTTAGCAAAGGCCATCCATAGCCTTGTTTATTCAATCCTTTTTTATTGATTAGGCCTCATGTGCAAGTAACAGCGGATTTACCGTTGTCGCACCATAGCCCTTTGCATTGAGCTCGGCATCCAATCCCAGCGTTGCGATATCATCCGCAGCCGCATCTAACAATGGCAAACGGTTGGTAAACAACATCTTAGTGTATCCCTTACACGTCTCACAGCTCTCAATTCGCACGTTGGCTTTATGATCGTCAAAGGACCAAATGGACATCTCCCGAGATTGTTCGCAGCAAGTACAATGGGCACGCACATAATGCCACTCAGTTTCGCACAGACTGCAATGCAGATAACGCAGCCCTTCGCGGGGTTTATCGACAATCATGCTGGCTACCGGATGACTGCCGCACACAGGGCATAAGCTGGATTGCTTAACCCGATTGTCATCCATACGTGCAATCACCATGGGCGCCCAATGGGACCAATACAGTGACAAACCCGCCCAGATAAATAAGCTGAACTGTGCGGGAACGGCACTAAACTGCCCTTGCCTTAGTTGATTGCCCCACTCTAGCAATTGAGCTGGTGACTGCTGTTGTAGCTCTTGTATCACTGGCACTAAATGCGCAGGTACTTGAGATACCAACTCCGTCAGCAGTGCTTGCAATGGCTGTAACCAAGCTTGGGCCTTAGCAGTTTGACTCACTGACAGCGGAAATTGGACCTCAGGGTCAATCTTTGGCGCTGGGCCCATTTCCGTTGCAGCCAGTTTTTGCTGCGTCGACACAAGGATTTGGCAGAGCTTGAGATAATCCGCCAGCGGAGAATCCTGCGCTAATTGGGCTAAACGACGTGCTCTATGTTGGTAAATTTTCTCAGGATCTGCCGCTTTTAGCGGTTTTAATGCTAAGGGGGATTTATCAGCAAAACTTAACGGGATATCGCTGGCCATCTTCATTGCTATTTTTCCTCGTGTTCTTCTAACATAGCTGGATGGTGCTTACGGGCCCAAGCCTTAGAGACTTTGCCGTAGAGCATCCCTGTGATAGAGCCTTCAATCCAGCAGGCCATCCACACATGCACGACGAGGGAGAGCAGCATTAACACGCCGCAGGCCGAGTGGACTAAGGTGGCCCAATTGACGGCTTCTGCCGAGAACATGGGCGCAAAATAAGGCTGCCACATCATGATGCCGCTGATGAGAAACGCCAGCACAAAAACCACAAAGGCGCGGAATAACATTTTCTGACCTGGGTTGTAATGGCCCACGGGCGGAATGTTCTCTTCTTTCTGCAGTAACACCCACACCACGGCTTTCATCCAGGGCAAATCGTATTTATTCCACTTATTGTGCTGGTAGTAGCGGCTCAACATCACTGCCAGCAGCAGACACATGGCGATCCCGAAGAATGGATGCATCACTTTTGCCAGTTGTGGTGTGCCAACAATGCCACTGAGCCACTGGAACGAGGGATAAAAAAACGAGAATCCCGTTAGAAATGTCACTAGGCCAACAAAGACTATGGTCCAGTGGCACAGGCGATCAACGAGCTTATGACGGACAATCATTTCTTTATGATTCATAGCTTTTCCTCCTCTTTGACACCGGCATCAATGTAACCAGGCTGATCTTCCTCGACGATGTTGCGCCCTACTGCAATGCGGTGCATCAGGGCGAATGCCGCTGTTGCGAGCAAGCCTGCGGTGCCCAACGGTTTAAGCCAATCTTGACGCCACTCGGTGGCGGCGGGGATTTGCGGATCCTTGGGCATACCATAGCTTTCGGGTTGCGTGATGTCGTGGAGGATCATCATCATATGAGTTCCGCCAACCCCTTCGGGGTTATAGAGTCCCGCCTTGGTAAAACCGCGTTCCTTTAACTGCTCGACGCGTTTTTCGGCGTAGAACAACATGTCTTCACGGGTGCCAAAACGCAGCGCTCCCACGGTGCAGGTTTTAACGCACGAAGGCTCAAGGCCAACGGCGAGCCTATCGGAGCACAGGGTGCACTTATAGGCTTTGTTATCTTTGGCACTGATCTTAGGCACATTGAAAGGACAAGCACTGGCGCAATAACCACAGCCAATACACTTGTTCGAATCAAAATCCACTGTGCCATTGGCATGTTGCACTATCGCGCCGCTGGTAGAGCAGGCTTTTAAACAGGCAGGATCGGCGCAGTGCATACAGGCAGTGTGGGTAAATTGCCAACGCAACTTATTGTTATCCATCACTTCGTGATACTGCATTATGTTCCAGCTCTCCGGAGACAGTGTCATCGGGTTCTGGTAACTGCCTTGGAAAGTGCCGACATCTTCACGAAGGTCATTCCATTCGGAGCAGGCAACCTGACACGCTTTACAGCCGGTACATTTAGTCGCATCAAACAGCTTAGTCACCTGTTGGACCGCACCAATGCGCGCGTGGGACGCAGGGGTGATATCCGTGGTGCCTGAGATGCGGATAATATCTTGAGAAGCCATAATTAGAAGCCCTCCGCTTTGGCAATATTCACAAGGAATGCTTTGTATTCAGGGGTTTGGGTATTGGCATCGCCCACAGATGAAGTCAGCTCGTTGACGATATAACTCTTCTGCGTCAAGGCCTCATAACTGCCATGGCGTGGAATACCTATGGTGTGAACTTTTTTGCCCTGAACCATCATGGGTTGGAGTCGTTTAGTGACATAGGCCTTAGTGACAATATGCGAGCGCTTAGAGCTCACCTTGACCCAATCACCGTTATTGATGCCCTTTTCCGCCGCCAAGGTTTCATCGATTTCGATAAAGTGCTGTGGCTGGGTAATCGCAGCAAGGTGGCAATGCGTGGTCCAGTTGTTGAAGTGTTCCGTCATTGAGTAAGTGGTGCCAACATAGGGGAATTCTTCATTGGTACCAAAGCTTTCACGTAAGCCTTTGAACATCCGTGCCACCGGGTTATTGGTGACCTTAGGATGCAGCGGATTACTCGCCAGTGGTGATTCAAACGGTTCATAATGCTCTGGGAATGGGCCATCTTTTAAGTCACGCAGCGCAAATAAGTGGCCAACGCCATCAGCTTGCATGATGAAAGGATGGGCCGATTCTTCGGCATTCAATTTGGCATTAAAGTCTGGCACATCAATACCCTGCCACTTGTTGTCCTTATACTCGAGTAGCACACGGCTTGGATCGCGCGGCTTACCTTGCACGTCGCATGATGCGCGGTTGTACAAGATGCGGCGGTTTGCAGGCCAAGCGAATGACCAATTCGGGGTAATACCTTTGCCGGATGGATCGCTATTATCGCGGCGCGCCATCAAGTTGCCCGCTTCAGTCCACATGCCTGAGTAAACCCAAATACCGCATGAGGTTGAGCCATCGGCTTTTAATTCGGAGAAACCATTGAGCAGCTTACCGGTCGTGAGATCATAACCGTTCATCTCCCGCGCGATTTCCTCTGAACTTGGTTCATGCTCAATCGCATAGTCCCATTTAATGGCTTCGATAGGCGCAGGTAAACGGCCGCCCTCTTCACGGTATAAACGTTTTAATTCCAGCATGATGCCAGAAAGGATCGCAGGATCAGACAAGGCTTCACCGGGAGGATTAGCGCCCTTAAAGTGCCATTGTAACCAGCGGCTCGAGTTAGCAATTGAACCACTTTCCTCAGCAAAACATGTAGTTGGTAAGCGGAAGACTTCGGTTTGAATACTGGCGGTATCAACATCGTTGAATTGACCCGCATTGCGCCAGAAGCTCGATGTTTCGTTCGCGAGCGCATCCAGCACCACTAAGAACTTCAGATTCGATAAGCCCTTAGACACTTTTTGCTTATCGGGCTGGGAGTTAAGCGCGTTGATGCCTTGGATAAAGTAGCCGTTAACCTCACCGTGAACCATCATGTCGATTTGCTTGTTGATATCGTACTGTTGGTCCCATTTTGGCAGCCAGTCATAACCATAATCATTCTCTGCCGTTGCATGTTCACCGAAGAAGGCTTTTAACAACGACACGGTAAAGGCTGGGTAATTGTGCCAATAGTTGGTTTGGTTTGGTCTTAAGGCTTTAGGGGTGTAATGGGCTAAATAGTTTTGTAAATCAACATCTCTATCCTGTGGCAGTTTAAGGTAGCCAGGTAATCCTTGGCACAATAAACCTAAGTCCGTCGCGCCTTGTACGTTTGAGTGACCGCGCAGCGCATTCACGCCACCGCCCATGATCCCCATATTGCCAAGCAGCAATTGGATCATCGCCATGGTACGGATGTTTTGCGCGCCAACGCTGTGCTGTGTCCAACCAAGGGCATACAGGAAGGTGGCGGCTTTATGGTCAACATGGGTCGCCCCAATTTGCTGACACACTTCAAGATAGGCTTCTTTAGGCGTACCTGTGATGCTAGAAACCGTGTCGGGATCGTAGCGATCGACGTGTTTTTTCAGCAGGTTAATCACGCAGCGAGGATGGCTTAAGCTAGGGTCAACTTTTGCGTAACCCTCTTCATCTAGCTCGTAGAACCAAGTGGATTGGTCGTATTTATGGTTAGCCTCATCGTAGCCACTGAATAAACCGTCATTAAATTCAAAGTCTTCCCGCACGATAAACGTGGCGTTGGTATAGGCTTTGACATAATTAAAGTTGATTTGCTGGGTTTCGAGCAGGTAGCGGATCATGCCGAGCAGGAAGGCAATATCGGTGCCTGAACGAATAGGCGCATATAAATCGGCGACGGCAGCACTTCGGTTAAAGCGCGGATCGACCACAATCAACTTGGCGTTGTTATGCTCCATCGCTTCTGTCACCCAACCAAAGCCGACGGGATGCGCTTCTGCAGCATTACCACCCATTACAATGGCCAGATCGGTATTTTTCATATCCGCCCAGTGGTTAGTCATTGCACCGCGGCCAAAGGTGGGCGCCATTGCGGCCGGTGTTGGGGCGTGGCAAACACGGGCGATGTTATCTATCCCTAACATACCAATGGCACGGCCAAATTTATGGGTAATGTAGCAGCCTTCGTTTGCTTGGGCCGATGACGTCATCATCCCTAGGCTGACTAAGCGGTTAACGGTTTGCCCCTGGGTATTTTTCTCAACCAGATTGGCATCACGCTCGTCTTTGATAAGCCTTGCGATACGCTTAAAGGCCTCATGCCAGCTAATGCGCTGCCATTTATCCGAACCAGGTAAACGCACTTCAGGATATTTTAAACGGTGCGGACTGTTCACATAATCAACCAGTCCAGCCCCTTTTGGACACAGGGCGCCGCGGTTAATCGGATTATCGGCATCGCCTTCGATATGAAAAATGCTCTGCTCCGCATTTTTCCCATTACTGCTTTGGCTGTACATCAACAAACCACAACCCACAGAGCAGTAGCAACAATTGTTACGCGTCTCTTTTGCGCGTAGCAATTTAAAACCTCTGACGGATGCAAATGCCTTTTCGGACATTAACCCCAGTGCAGAAATAGCAGAAGTCGCGGCTCCTACAGCACAGAGTTTAAAAAACTGTCGTCTATTCATTGTCATTTCACACACTCTCTTTTATGTGCTCACAAGTTGCAGCGAATACGCTGCATGCTTGAGTAGAGAACTTAACCCTACTCATGGTGCGAGTATAAAAAAGTGACCAATAATGACAATTTCCGACAGGTGATCAAAGTCACATTAAGTCTTCAATGGAATAAATATCTAAATAAAAGGATTTGCTGCGAGGTTATAAGATTAATGCGTTTAATTTTCGTCAACATATAGAATTAAATGCCTTTTATGATGTGGACATTTTGATTGGCCAATTTGTCCGCTTTGTACCAATTTCCGATGGGCGTAAATCTTATTGTTGATGCGCATCACAAAAGTGGCGCCAGTTGCTCAGATTATGAGTGAAAATACCGATTAGCTGCTTTTTGAGCAAGATCACAATTTAAGGTAAATGATTGGGGCAACAAAGGGGGATTTTACCTGAAATTACGGTAAATCGTTTTTGTCTAAGGGATTGATGTGTGGCTGTGATAACAAGATTTTCGCTAAAAACGCTGATCTAAACTTATAGCTGCCCGCCAAAACGAGGGCTGCTTACACCATAAATACCCTGTAATGGGTAGATAAACACATCGCCTGCTTGCGGCTCTTGGTCTAATTGCGATGCGTTAAGTGAGTGTTTGGCACTGGTGACTATCAGTAAATCACGCTTTTCGCCGCCAAAAGCAATGCTGGTTGGGTGGGTAACGGGCAATTTGAGGATAAGATCGACTTCACCATCGGGACGATAGCGCACCACCTGGCCACCGCCCCACTGGGCATTCCAGAGATAACCCGCCGCATCGACATCTGAACCATCAGGGAAAATATGATGGCTCGTGCTCGCAAAGAGGCGCTTACGACTCAATAACCCCTGCTCAATATCAAAATCATATTGATAGATTTGGTGTTTTGGCGAATCAGCATGGTAGAGCGTTCGCCCATCTACGCTCCAGCACAGGCCGTTGGAGATTTCGAGATTTGTAAGGTGTTGGTGGCAAAGACCTTTCTCATCTAGACAATACAGGGCTGCGGTTTGTTGCAAAGTATCGCGCCGCTCAACCATAGTGCCCGCCCAAAAACGCCCTTGCCTATCAATCCGACCATCATTAAAGCGATTGCCAGCAAAATGAGATTCTGGCTGCGCCAACCATGTCAGGCTTTGATCTTCAATATCATAAGTTGCAATACCGATATCGAATGCGACGATAAGTGTTGTAGGCTTTACCGTGAGGCCAAAGGAGCCGACGCGGTGCGGCATGGGGAAAGTCTCTAAGGAGCGGCTCGCGAGATGAAAACGATAAATCACAGAGGATAAAATGTCGGTCCACCAAATAGATTGGTGTAAATCATCCCATAGCACACCTTCACCAAGGCGGTTGCCCACAGGGATTGTCATCAACAGATCGCCAACCGTGACCGTTTGCATGATTTACTCAAGACGTCCTTTTACCCAGAATGGCCTTATTCTTAAACAAGGCGTTGGCAGACGCAAGGGCAAAAGGAAAAGATAAATGTTTCTTTCTATTTAGCTTTTATTTTGTGGTGCAGATTTGCTGAGGACAACTAGTGCAATGCCACCGAGGATGGCACAGGAGGCTAGCAGTAATCTAAGGCTTAGGGGTTCACCCAGCAATAGCACTCCGCCAACGGCGGCAATTAACGGCACACTCAACTGTACAGTGGCGGCGTAGGTGGATGACAATAAAGGTAAAATGGAATACCAAATCGCATAACCTAAGCCTGAAGCGATGGCGCCCGAAGCTAACGCATAGATAATTCCCATCTGACTTACCGCTAAGGGATCTCGAACTAATAACAGTAATAACAGTGCCATCGGCACAGTGCGGATAAAGTTGCCTGCACTGACAGGAATGGGATGCTTGGCTCCCTTACCCTTAATCGAATAAATCCCCCAAGCGACCCCAGCGCTTATCATCAACAATGAACTCATTAGTGGCGGCGCCGACAGCCCAGGTAACAGCAGAAAAATCAAACCGGCAGCGGCGCAGGCTAATCCAAGCCATTGTCTGGTATTAAAGATTTCTTTTCGGTACAGCCCATAGCCAATCATGGTGGCTTGTACGGCGCCAAAGAGTAACAGAGCCCCCATTGAGGCCGTCATATTGATATAGGCGTAGGAAAATCCGGCTGCGTAGACAAACAATGCAAGGCTGAGCCCCAATGGCCCTTGGCCTCCTGCGCAGGTTTGTTAAGGCTTAATAGCCAGAGCATGATGGCACCCGACAACAACCGGATCAGGGTAAAGCTGCCCGCATCGATACTGCCATCCTTTAACGCAAGCCGGCAAAGTATCGAGTTACAGGCAAAGGCCAACATGGTGAGCGTTGTCAGCGTAAATAGACGAAAAACAGTCATTAGATTCCTTAGCCACGGATAACCAGAATTCAATTTCCATGCTGCAAACAATAAAAAAGCACCCGAATGGGTGCTTTCAGTATAGACAGCTAATCTCAATTATTGATTAGATTCACCAAATAAATCAGCTACATCTTGTTCAGTAATCGCTTCGTCATAGAACTTGATTTCATCGATTGCCCCTTTGAAAGGTGCATCCCAGAAGTTGACCCCGACCGCAAACTTAGTGGTCGGTACTGAGAAGATGTTCGGGAAGTTCGCGCCGGTAAACTTCAATTCACCATTGATATAGACCTTCACATCGCCGCCATTCACAGTGTACGCCAGGTGCGTCCATTGGGATTTTGGCATTACAAAACCGGTTCTACCGTCGTACCATGCTGTGCCTGACCATAACACCATGCGCTCATAATCATTTTGACCGCCTGGTAAGACGCTGGTCCAGCTAGAATCAGTTGCATAACCAAACAAGGCTGTAGTGTACTTATTCAGCTGCTCAGGGTTGAGCCACATTGACACTGAATAGGTGTAGTCTTTGATAAGGTTATTCGGCAATACAATACCAGAGGCACCATCAAAGACCGCCGCCTTGCCTACCGCGCCATCCATATAGCTGATTTTACCGCCTTCAACGCCAATCAGGTTACCCACTACAGTGCCCGCGCCGAAGTTAGCGGTACTGTCGTTAAGATTGTCTTCAAAGCTGTAGACTGCGACTGGTGTTGGCGGCGCCTTAGACTTAACGGTGGCGGTGAAGACTTTCGTCTGCGTCGCTTGACCGAGTTTTAAGGTTGCCGTTAGGGTCACCACCTTATCGGTTTCCTCACGGCCAGGCTGATTGACTGTGCCGCGGGTATCGATAATGGTTGGATCGGAAGAGACCCAAGTAATTGCCGAAGCGTAAGGACCCGTTACTGGCAGTTCGATATTTTCACGCACCGCCGATAAGTCGCCTAGCTCCAGAATGGCCGTTGCTGAGGACAAGAGTTCACTGTCGGCTAACTTGTCGATATCGAGGGCTTTGACTTCTTCAGCTGTTAATGCTGCTTCATATACTTTCAGCTCATCGATAAGGCCGTTGTATGGCAGATCCCAGTAGTTAACACCAAGACCGAAAATACCCTGTGCACCCGTATAGTAGTTGGCAAGGTTACCGCTACTGAAGCGCTCAACCCCGTTGATAAAGACTTTAACTAGCCCTTTATTGACGGAGAACGCTAGATGCGACCAAGTGTTTTCAGCGATGCGCTCACCAGTGACACCATCAAACCAGGTCTCCAGCACTGAGCTGCCGCTGGTATCGATATTATGGCTCCAGAACATGGTATTACCGTCCCAGCCCTGTGGCAGCAAGCTGACCCAAGTATTGGAGAACTTGCTACCATCTTCAGCGGTTTGCTCGTTAACTGCGCCGAAGAATGCCGTGGTAAATCCTGTGATAACCGCAGGACTTGCCCAGAAAGACACTGTGTACTCGTAGCTGGAGATAATGCCCGATGGCAGTAACACCCCGTGGGCACCATCTAATGAGAGGGCTTGTCCTTCAAAGCCTGTGGCGTAACCAATGGCATCACCCGCTTTGAAGATCCTATCGCCAGTGGGTTGACCATCACCAAATAAGCCTAGGGAATCCTTGAGGTTATTCTCGAAGCTGTAGTGGGCAATACGGTTATAGGTTTTATGGGCAAATACGGTAATTTGGAAGGTTTTAGTCACCTTCTTTCCATTGACCATAATTGTCGCGGTTAAGGTGACGACCTTATCGCCCTCGCCAACGTTGGGTCGGATAATGGTGCCATCGGTTCTGATCACTGACTCGTCGCTCGATTGCCACTCGATAGTTGATCCACGGGTACCTTGTGTCGGTAAGGCGATTTTACCTTCGGTAGCTTCGGTCGGCAGGCTAATGCCGTTTGCCGATGCCGTTAAAATTTCCTCAGTGGTTTTATCGGTGAGCTTCACGCCCCAAATACTTACCCCATCATTAGAAATGGCGCTAAATGTCGGCATGAGTTTGTTTTGCTCAGGATCCCATTGCCAAGCGAGTACGCCTTCAAAAGTGCCTAAATTGTCTAGCATTAAGGTGATTTGGTTGTCATCGCCCTGCTGGTAAGTACCAGTCACATCGCCAGATACATTGCCTTTATTGGTCCAAGTACGGGATAACTTAATGTGCAGGGAGGTGTGCGCCGCCGTATTGATATCTTTTGCGTGATTAATGAATTGATAATCACCAGTGACATCGATTTCATCGACAATGTTATCGCCGTTGATCGGTGCATAACGCTGTGGTGAGGCAACTAACCAACCATCGCTGTTGAGAAATAGCTCATGCACGCGCACGCTGTGACCTTCGCCGGTATCGGGGAAGCGCGTATGGAATACTAAGAAGTATTTGCCCGTTTGTGCATCATAAAAAGCGGAGTTGTGGCCGGGTGACAGGTAACCGTGATCATGACCCACATCGCCCGGGTGGGCCACAAATTGGAAACCGCCCATCAGTTTGACGCCATAGTCGGCGATATTGCCTGCGGCCGTTGCTCCAATCATGTCCAGACCCGCAGCATCCACATAGGGACCGTTAGGATTTTTAGAGCGAGAGATACGAATGTTGTAACCGTCTTTTTGGGCGAAGCCACCAAAGGAGGTAAACATATAATAGTATTCGGATTCAGGGCTATAGATAACATAAGACCCTTCAATCGCACTGTAATTGCCGCCCATGATCTTAGTGCCATAGCCCTGATCCGCTAACGGTTTACCCGTTGCTGGATCTAACTGCATCACCCAGATCCCGCCGGAATAGGAACCATAGGTCATCCACAGGCCGCCATCTTTATCGTAAAACACGGCTGGATCGATAGCGTTAGGGTCGACAAAACCATTGTAGTTTTGACCATTGGCACCGGGGTTTTCGGCTCCAACCTGTCCAGACTTTAAGATCAAGCCTTGGTTAACATAGGGACCGAGAATATTGTCCGAGGTGGCCATCCCCAAATAGGATCGCGATACGCAATCAATCTTATCGGGGCCGCCACAGAAGTCGTAATAGAAATGGTACTTACCGTCGGCAAGCTTTATCACATCCGGTGCCCACGAACCAACAAAGCCACCCGTCCATGCCGTGCCTTCCGCGATTTCTGACTCATAGGTATTAAACAGGCTGCTCTTGGCGGCACCATCCGAGGCAATTTGTGTCCAGTTCATCAAGTCTGTAGAACTGGCCACCGCCAAGTGTGAGCCGAAAACATAATAGGTGCCATCGGTATCTTTAATGATGGAAGGATCATGAACTACTGCATTTTTGTAGCTCACCTCACCTGCAATTGTTGGATCTGCCGATGTCACCGGGGCTGGAGGGGTAAAGGTATTTGTGTCGTTCGCACTGTAGCTGCTGTCGTCCCCACCACAGGAGGCTAGTGCCATGATCAAGCTTGCTGACACGAATGAGCGTTTAAGCACCATGAGCGTCGTTCCTTTTATTGTTGTGTTTGATAATTAGGTTAGCGTGTATCAATGTATCAATGTATCAAATATAAAAGTAATACAATACTACTGTAACACTAAAGTTACATTAGCATTATGGGGATAGAAGTAAATATCTTGTGACAGAGATTTGTGAGATTTTGCAAAACATTTGACGTTAAGGTCAGCTTGCTGGGTCTGTTGTGCCTATTCAATTCAGGTCGTGTTTTCACCACTAAACCATCATTATTTTCAATTAATTCATTTTATTTCATATGGATAAATGTGATTTATCCCATTTTCCGCATTTTAACGAAATGTGATCTTGCTTTCCTATTGCGTCAAACAGTGAGTTGACATGTAAATAGTCATACAATATGATTTTAACAGTTATGATAAATTCTTAACCTCGCCCGTTGGAGCGTAATTGACTTAACGCGGCGCACTATACGCTACAAAAAGGCTACAAAATTCTAAATTTTCAGGGACACTGTGGGGATGTCCGTGACTCTGAAGTGGAATAAAAAAGACCGGGACGTCAGATGGTGTCTTAGGCTACCGGGTCAAATAATAAAACTACCGGAGATTAACTAGATGTTTAAACAGACTTATTTGGCAAGTGCTATTCTGCTTGCTCTTGCTAGTCAAGCGACGTATGCGGCAGAAGCTGAAGCGACACAATCGCCTCAGGCAGAAGAAACGGCACAGCCCTCTTCTGGCGGCAAAGCGCAAAATAATAATGAAGAGATGGAGATCATACAGGTTCAGGGGATCCGCGGTAGTTTAAATAAAGCGGTAGAACTTAAACGTCAAAACATTCAAGTTGTCGATGCCATCGTTGCCGAAGATATTGGCAAATTCCCAGATAATAACGTGGTTGAAGCCTTACAACGGGTAACCGGTGTTCAAGTGACTGACCGCGCGTCTGGTGAGGCGAATGTTGTCAGTATTCGTGGTTTAACGGATGTGACGACCACAGTGAACGGCCGCCAAATCTTCACCGCAACGGGCCGCTCAGTTGCTATCGCCGATATTCCCGCTGCACTGCTTGGCAGTGTTGAAGTCTTTAAAACCCGTTCTTCTTCTCAAGTGGCCAGCGGTATTGCGGGTCAAATTGATATCCGCACCCATAAGCCTTTCGATTTTGAAGACAGTAAAGTCTCAGTTGCTGCTAAAGGCATCTATTCAGACCAACCCGATACTATCGACCCTAATTTCAGTGCATTAGCAAGTAATCGTTGGGATACCAGTATTGGTGAAGTGGGCGCATTAGTTAACGTGTCTTATATCCGCACTAACTATAAAGATGAAAGTGTGTCACCTGGCGCATCCTTCCCCTATTTTGTTGAAGATGGTACTCGCATTACCAGTGGTTGGAACGTGGGTTCAGCCCATGGTATCGATACCAGCGCTGGCGCCACCATTGATGGCAAAGAATATTTACTGGCTCGCGATGCGATGTTTGGCAACATTCTCGAGGGCGAGCGTGAACGTCCTGCGTTTAATATCTCATTGCAATGGGCGCCAAATGATACCTCTGAATACACCTTCGAAGCCTTCTACAATGGTTATCGCAATGAAAGCTTTAACTCTATGCTGTTCAGTACCGTCGATTCTGCTGCCAATTGGCAACAAGTGATCCAGGATGGGATTGAAGTGTACGATGGCACCAATGTGGTGAAATCGCGCACCGCATACAATGCTTACAACTTCAGCAGTGGCGATCACTCCAAAGCCAGTACCGATAGTTATGTCTTCGCCTTAGGGGGTAAATGGGACATTACCGACGAGTTCCAATTAAAGTCGGAAGTGGTTTATCAACAGAGTACCTATGAGAATGAATTTGCCGCAATGCGCGGTCAAACCACGGTTTACGGTGTCGCGATTGATGCTAATGCCGACGATGGTATCCCTAGCTGGAACTATTTAGATAATCCAGATACTGCGCTGGATGAGTCTGACTTAACTAACCCTGCCCTGTGGGAAACGGCAGATTTCTATGACAACGGTAGTAAAGATGAGGGTGATTCCTTGTCTTGGACAATGGATGGCAGCTTGTATGTGGATTATGCCATTTTCACTAAAGTGCAATTTGGCGCACGTTATGAAAAACGTAACGCTACTAACTCAAATCGCACGGCAAGCGGCGCGAAAAATATCGCTTATGCAGATTTAGATCCTTCCATGTATCTGGTGACATCGGGCTTCTTTGAAGGTCGCGCTAATGTGCCAGATTCATGGGCGGTGATTAACGGTTACAATCTGTATAAAAATCGCAGTCAATTTGAATCTCTCTGGGGCTTTGAACAAAGCAGCCTAGTCCTGCAAAAAACCTTCGATATTTCAGAACAAGCTTGGGCTGGCTACCTGATGGCTGACTTTGATACTGAAGTCTTTGGTAAGCGTTTAGATGGTCAAGTGGGCGTTCGCTACGAAGGCACTAAAGCGGATATGGACTTCTTTGACAATAAAGCCAAAGATGAAAACGACAATCTCTATACCGCCGTGAGCAGCGATACTACCGATACCTCTAAAGTGTTGCCTAGTTTTGTGATGCGTTATTGGTTAATGGATGATTTTGTTGCGCGTTTCGCCTACACCGAAACCATTCGCCAACCCGCCTTTGCGGATTTGAACTCTTTCACTTACTACACTCCGGATTTGACCCAAGTAGGTTTCGGTTCGGCCAGTGGTGGTAACCCTGATTTAGAGCCTGTCACTTCTAAAAACTATGACTTCACCCTCGAATACTATTTTGGTAATGGCAATTCAATTTACGGTACTTACTTCAGCCGTGATATTGAAGGTTTAGTCTACAGTTCATTAACCAGAACCCTGTATGACTACGATGGTGATGGTATCGAGGAAGCCTATATTCTGAACCGTCCTGGTAACACCTCAAACGGTAAGTTAACGGGCTTTGAATTAGGTGCAGTGTACTTCCCTGAAGGATTACCAAGCTGGTTAGACGGTGTCGGTACTCAGCTTAGTGCGACACTGCTGGATTCGTCGCAGGATATTCCAGAGTTCGATAGTGCTACAGGTGAGCAAATTGGCTTTACGACCCGCGATATGTTTGGGGTATCCGATGAGTCTTACAGTGCTGTGTTGATTTACGATAAGGATTTCTTCAGCGCGCGTATGTCTTATACCTGGCGTAGTGAGTTCTTAAACTCCTATGATGCGGCGTTCTTTGCTATGCCTCGCGGTATCTATCGTAAGCCTGAGCAGTCATTGGACTTCCAGTTAAGCTACAACATCAGCGATGACTTAGTCGTGAGCTTCGATGCGACTAACCTGCTGGACGATGTGTATCAGGAATACTATGAGGATTCGACCCTATTCAACCGTACGAACAATATCTTCACTCGTACCTTTGCTCTGGGCGTTCGTTACTCCTTCTAATTGACCACTGTTGTGTAAACCGAAAAAGCTAATCCTGTGGATTAGCTTTTTTTATGGTTTTAATCTAGATGCACAGCGAAAGCCATAGCCGCGCTTATGAACATGCTGGCCATCAAACTGCTTTTGTCTCTGGGCAAGCTTTGTTAGCTTAAGGATCCCACTCTTCTCGAATATTGACTATGCATACCGCCTGGTTCGACTTTACGCTGATCCCTATCGATATCTTTGCCCTGCTGACAATTACTGCGGCGTTTACTTCGTTTTTTACCGCCTGCTTCGGGATTGGTGGTGGCGTAATGTTATTAGGCGTGATGGCGCAAGTCCTTCCGCCTCAAGTGATTATTCCCCTCCATGGCGTGGTGCAATTGGGCTCGAATCTGGGCCGCGCCCTATTAGGTTGGCAGCATGTGCAGTGGTGGCTTATCAGTCGTTTCTTACCCGGCGCGCTCGTTGGCGCCGCCTTGGGGAGCTTAGTGTTAGTCGCATTGCCGCCAAAGGTCATGTACCTCACCATCGCCTTGTTTATTTTGTACTCCTGCTGGGGACCGAAAATCCCCCGTGTGGTGCTGGGAACAGCTGGGACGATAATCGCTGGTGCGGTAACAACCTTTATCTCGTTATTTGTCGGCGCGACAGGTCCCTTAGTGGCGGCCTTTATCAAACAATTAGACGTTGACCGTTTTCGCACTGTCGCGACCTTTGCGATGGCAATGTCGTTGCAACATGGGGTCAAAATTATCGTTTTTGAGGGGCTGGATATTCCTATCCTGCCCTGGTGGCCGCTGCTACTTTGCATGATTTTAAGCGGCGCCTTGGGTACCTGGCTTGGCTTTAAGATGTTAGCGCGGGTGACGGATAAACATTTCGGCGTCGCCTTTAATTGGGTGCTGACACTGCTGGCGATACGTTTATTGTGGCAGGCCTTCGTGGGATAAAACTTGGAATAAGAGAGCCTTGTCTCGTCCTGAAATAAGTTGACACTTATTTCCACCTAAAACGCTCGATGAACCTCATCGGGCGTTTTGTATTTTAAGGCCAAATGTGGCCGCCGTTGATTATAGATGGCTACCGCTTCTGTCACCATTTGTCGCGCCTCCTCCAGCGTTGCGGGCTTATGTGTTAAAAACTCCTGCTTCAAGATGCCATTCACTCGCTCTGCTAAGGCATTTTGATAGCAGTCATATCCGTCTGTCATTGAGCATGTCACGCCATGTTGTGCGTGAACCGCTTGATACGCGTTTGAGCAGTACTGTATCCCTCGGTCTGAGTGGTGTATCAGCGGTTTACTTTTATCTTGTCGCTGCTTCAGCGCCCGTTTGTAGGCCGTTAGCACCCCGTCTGTTTTAAGATTATCATCAACATGATAGCCCACGATTTTTCGTGACCAGGCATCGGTCACCAAGCTTAAATAGGCTTCATTATCTTGCAGTGGCAGATAGGTAATATCCGCCACCCAGACTTGCTCTGAGCGGCTGATGTCTACTTGCTGCTCGCTGGGCTTAAGCAAGTTGGGATGACACCTAAATCGATGATGGCTATGGGTCGTTTTATGGTACGCCCGCTTAGGCGTGACCAACAAACGATGCGCCCTAAGACAGCGAAATAACCGGTCTCGTCCTATCACTATTTGATGCATTTTGTTGAGTAAATACTGCAGTTTACGCGTACCGACTCGCGGTTGAAGTAGCCGTTCATATTGTACCATTTGCACCACCTGTTGCTCCCTTTGCTCCCATTCTGTTTGCCGCTGGCATTGTTGATAATACGCCTGGCGACTGATGCCAAGGTAACGACAGCATTGGGTGACGCCATAACCTATGGCCGTTTTTTCTTGGAGCGTTTCGCGGGTGGCTTTTTTACGACGGATATCACGTAGTCAGTTCTGAGTTTTTCGACAATGGCTTCGAAGAACGCCGCTTTCATGCGGGTATCTTCCAGTTCGGCTTCGAGGGCTTTTATCTTTTGCTCGGGGGTGAGCGTGGTGGGTTCAGTCATCAACTGTCCTCGCATTGATGTTGGCGGCGTCCCTAGGGACCAATCCAGTTTGCCATGCTTGCGTAACCACACTAACACGGTGGAGCAACCTTGAATACCGTACTTGTCTTGCGCCTGCTTATAGGTCAGCTCGCCTTTTTCCACTTGGTCGACAACCGCCAATTTAAAAGCGAGGGAATAATCGCGTTGAGTTCGTTTAATTGTTGAAGTCATTACACTCTCCAAAATGAGTTTGAAAAGTGTCAACGCTATTTAGGACGGGTCACCTGAATAAAAAAGAGCAGCAGATGCATACACAACTACTGCTCTGGTGCCGAGCAAACAAGGCTCAACCAAGATGCCGTTAAGCGACCTCAACTTAAACGACATTACAAGCACGCGTTTAGCCACCGCCGTGGTGATGCTCAGTTATTTAGAGGGATGAATTATTTCACCTCTCTAAAATAGAACTGTTGTGAAATGGTGTTTTTCCACACGTCTTCCACTATGTTATCGCCATTGGCATAGGAACCATTGGCCACTTTCATGGACGAACCGCCCTTGCGAGACACTAGTCTTAATGAGCCATTTGGCATCAACTCGCTACGGAACTCGCTGTCGATTGCATTACACGCCCCTAGTTCCAGATTACCTTCGTTGGTCACAAGGCATTGTTGCGCCTTGTTGTTTGAAAGTTGGATGGATTGTAGACGGTAAAATCCATCGGTTGTCGGCATTGCTTGCCACTGCTGACAGGCATCGCCGGTGTATTCAAACTGAGCCACATTGGCATTAGGTTTAAGCTGACATTGTTCGGCGCTGACCACTCGGCCGCTATGGGCGTTGACTATGGCAAATGTTGAAACTGGCTCAATCCGCCAATCGGTGCATTCACTGACACGGTTTTCCCCCGCAATCACCTCGGCGCCGGCCTTTTTACTGCAGTTTTTCGCCTGCAGATTGCCAATGGATAGATCGTTTGCGAAACGGAACCAGCCTTCACGGGTCGAATCCACCGACCAACGCTGACAACGGGAAGCAACCCAAGGCGCCGAATTCAGTGCCGTTGAAGACTCATCTTGGCACTGAGCCTGAGTTAAAAAGGTGCCCTGACCCACATTAGCAAAGCGATACAGGCCATCGTTACTCGGATCAATTACCCATTGGCTGTTGTCATCTTCGCACTTACCGACACTGACCTGGCCCTTGGCATTGGTCACTAAGCATTGACCGACCTCACGGCTCACGATGCGGTATTTCACGCCTTCCACTTGAGTGGCTATCGGACCAAACTCGCCACTTGGGACAGGCAATTGCTTTTTATCCGCCATCGGTTCGCCAAATTTAGGCAAGCCTTTGTTATCCCATGTAAAGGGTTGAGCACGTGCCGCTCGGGTACCACTACAGCCGTCGGAGGCCGAGGAGTTGCCATGGTAAATGAGCCAATCTTCTTTCCCATCGGGAGACTTGAAGAAACCATGATGGCCAGGGCCATAGACGCCATTGGCTTTGCTAAAGAAAGGCTTGTCGTACTTAGTCCATGCGGCGGGATCCATAGGATCGTCACCTGTGAGTTCAACCACGGCTAAGGAATAATCCTCAGTGTTACAAAAGCTTGCCGAGTGAACTAAGAAGGTTCTGCCCTCATGCTGGATGATTTCAGGCCCTTCGTTGACGTTTAAGCCTGATTTTTCCCAGTCGTGAATGGGCGCTGTGATCACCTTATGTTCGCCCTCGACGGTCCAAGGATTGCTCATCTTGGCAATCAAGTTGACTTGATCTTGGCCATGCCATTCGGACCAGAGGAAATATAACTGGCCTTTATACTCCAAATAGCTGCCGTCGATATTCCAGTGGTCGGGCATTGGCGTGCCCTTAAACTTGTATGGCCCCATAGGGTCACTGCCTTCACTCTCGAGGATATGGTTACGCTGGCCATCGAAGTTTTCAGCCACGCCCGAGGTGTAAATCACATACCAACGTAATCCCTGCGCAGTTTGCAGAGGGTGGAATTCGAATGCCCAAAAATTACAGCAGTTGGATTTATCGGTACCGCTCCAAATATTGTGGGCCGGCGCATCGGCAAGCCCTGCAATGGTGGGCGATTTACGCATCACCAGCTCAGAGGTCCAGGTGGTGGTCGTTAGGTAATAGTTACCATTGTGGTATTCGAGCCAAGGATCGGCCCCATTTCGAAATAACGGATTCGCAAAGGTCGCTGCGGTAATGCGGTTTTCATCCGCGCCCTTCGCACTCTCTGCAGCGTGTAGGTTACCTGCCCCCAAGCAGGTCGCACTAAGTCCCATGGCCAGCGCAAGCGTAGCCATTCGTTTGTTGATTGTATGAGTCATTATTATTTTGTTCCTTCGGGTGCAACTAATACGCTCTGGTATTGATTGAGCGCCTTAGGATCGACCTCTGGCCAACCTTGGCGCCAGCTCAGTTCCGCCATCTTGAGTTTTTGTAAGCCATTATCAGCCGATTCGTAGGCATGAAAGACTAAGTAATCTTTGCCATCGAAGGCATAAACACTGTTATGGCCCAATCCAGGCCAAGCCTTAGTGCCATGCAGTAAAACCGATCCGCCGCCTTGCGCCATGTCTTTGCCCTCTTTATCGAGGTAAGGCCCTGTCACCGTTTTGGCGCGGCCCACGGCTAAGTGGTAAGTGCTGTCGTCCCCACGACAGCAAAGGCCATAGGAGACAAAAAGATAGTAATAGTCATCTTTTTTATAGATAAACGGCGCTTCGATTTCAGCAGGACCTGGCTCAGTTTCACCCAGCAGTGAGGGGCGTTCTAGCTTGGCTAGCGTGTGCCACTCCTCTGGTTTGGCGATAGAGATAAAGTCTGGATTGAGTTTGACCAGTTTTAACCCTTGCCAGAAGGAGCCAAAACTCATCCAAGGTGTACCCTGCTCATCGACAATAATATTGGGATCAATCGCGTTCCATACATCGCGATTTGGCACAGATTGAATAACGATTCCCTTATCTGTCCACTGATAGTCTTTTGAGTTTTTGTCGAGGGTTTTATTGACTGTCACGCCAATGGCCGAGGTGTTTTTACCAAAGGCTGATACTGAGTAATACAGATAGAACAAGCCGTTATGCTCAATGATATCCGGCGCCCATAAATGGCCGTTAAACTCTGGCGCAACGTCCTTTGCCCAGCTAGGCTCGGTTTCGAATACCCGCCCAGCTAATTCCCAATGGATTTTATCCTTTGAGGAATAATAGGTAATACCGGGACCTGTGCTGAAGAGATAATACTGTCCGGCCTCTTTTGCCATCACAGGATCGTGAATACTCACCTGCTTGGCGCTCACTTGGCCTAGGGTTCCCAATACGCCTAGCAGCGCACAATTGAGCATCTTAAGGTGACGTTTTAGGGCTGTTTTCGGTGTGACTCTCATAGCTGGCATCAATTCTCCTTATGAACCCCATCCCATATAACAAAATAGCTATTATGCTATTGTATGATGAATTAAGTTATCATACTATCAGGACAAGGAAGTAACAATCAAATGCAAAAAAATTAACAGGAGAAAAATGTGTTAACATTGCGAATGCGGTAAATTGCAAAATAACACAATAACTCACTGTTTATAATAAATATAATAAGGATTTCTGATGAGTTCTTATAAATTGTCAGTCATTGAAAAGATCGGTTACGGCTCCGGGGACATGGCCGTTAACGTGGTGATTTCGTCAATGATGTTAATTATTACCTTCTTTTATACTGATATTTTTGGGTTAAAACCCGCCGATGTCGGGATATTGTTCCTGTTGGTTCGCCTTATCGATGCCATTACCGATCCTTTAATGGGCATTATTAACGATAAAGTGACGACCCGCTGGGGAAGATATCGCCCCTACTTCCTGTTTATGGCGATTCCCTTTGGTATTTCGGTTTTCTTAACCTTCTCAACCCCGGATTGGGATTACAATGCCAAACTTATCTGGGCCTATTCGACCTATATTCTGGTCACTATCATTTTCACCACTGTGACTATTCCATATATTTCGATTATCAGCGTGATCACCGACGATCCAAAAGAGCGGTTATCCGCCAACGGTTATCGTTTGTTCTTCGCTAAGATTGCCGCCTTTTTAGTGACCATTATCGTGCCTATGTTGGCGTCATCTTGGGGCGGTGAGAACATTGCCGCGGGCTATCAAAAAGCCATGGGCGTGATGGCATTGATGGCGACACTACTATTTTTATTCTGCTTTTTCACTACCACAGAGCGCGTGGCCTACAAGGTGGAAACTAAGCCTGTTGGCATGCAACTGCGATTATTGTTCAAAAACGATCAATGGTTAGTGTTAGTCGCGATTTGTGTGATTGGCACCATTGGCTATGTGATCCGCGGCTCGGTAGCAGCCTACTACGCCACCTATTACTTGGGCGGCGATGCGAAAATGCTTTCGGCATTCCTGTCGACCGGTGTGGGCGCTGCGATTCTGGCCATGGTCGCTTCAACTTGGATCACAAAGCGTTACTGCAAACTAAAACTCTTCCGCTATAGCCAAATCGTGGTTGGGATCTTAAGCGCCATCATGTTCTTTGCCGTGCAGCCGGGCGACATAGTGCTGGCCTTTGTACTCTACTTTGCGATTTCATTCGTGGTGGATTTACATGCGCCAGTCTTCTGGTCGGTGATTTCAGAGTCGGTGGATTATGGCACAGTCAAAACGGGCCACAGGGTCTCTGGCCTTGCCTTTGGCGGGATTTCATTCGCCCAAAAAGCGGGTATGGGCGCGGCGGGATTTGTGGTGGGTATGCTGCTGACCTACTTCAACTATCAACCCGGTGAAACCCAAAGCGAGTTTGCGTTGACCGGTATTTCGTTAATGCTGACGGTGATCCCTGGCGCATTCCACGCGCTGATGGGCTTACTGATGTTCAAATACAAGATTTCTGACCGCGTTTATGAAGAAATCAAACAGGCTTTACCCGAGCAGGCCCATTCAAGCCAAACGGACGCCAACCTGACGTCTAAGGCTCTAGCCTCTAGCTCTGAAGCCTCTGAGGCAGTAACGCCTAAGACTGCAGCGCCTCAAGTATCGGCGTAATCTATCTGCGATAACACCCTAAGCCCCTACCCAGGGGCTTTTTTATCACGCAAAAACTGAGTTAATCCAAACGTAAAACTCCAATCCGTATAATAAAGGGAGCCAAGATGAACACTGCCCGATTGTTTGGCCTTTGCCTGTTATTGCCATTAACTTGCCCATTCGTATCCCAGCCAAGTTTTGCTAGCCTTACCCCCATTCCCCTAAACGATGTGCGCCTCACAGCCGGGCCGTTTCTGCATGCCCAGCAGACCGATTTGGCTTACATCATGTCGATGGATCCCGAGCGACTACTGGCCCCTTACCGTAAGGAAGCGGGAATTGCGACTACGGCCGACAACTACCCCAATTGGGAAAATACGGGCCTCGATGGCCATATCGGTGGGCATTATCTATCGGCATTGGCCCTTATGTATGCTGCTACGGGCGATCAGGCGGTGCTTGAGCGACTCAACTACATGGTGGCCGAGTTGGAAAAGTGCCAACAGGCCCATGGCAATGGTTACGTGGGCGGTGTCCCCCATGGAGACAAATTATGGCAGCAGGTCGCCGCTGGTCATATCGAAGCGGATCTGTTTACGCTCAACCAATCATGGGTGCCTTGGTATAACCTGCATAAGGTATTTGCGGGCCTGCGGGATGCCTATCTTTATACTCAAAATCCTACGGCGAAGAAAATGCTCGTCGGTTTTGCCGATTGGATGCTGGATTTAAGTCGCAATCTAACTGATGAGCAGCTGCAGCTTATGCTGCGCACCGAATACGGTGGCTTAAATGAAACCTTAGCGGATGTGTACAGCATTACAGGTCAAAACAAATACTTAAATCTTGCGAATCGCTATACGGATCAAAGCCTGTTACAACCCCTGTTGAAGCATCAAGATAAACTGACGGGCCTACATGCCAATACACAAATTCCTAAAATTGTGGGTGTGGCACGTATTGCCGAGCTCAGTCATAACAAGGCCTGGTTAGAAAGCGCCGATTACTTTTGGCAGCAAGTGGTTCACCAGCGCACCGTTTCCATCGGTGGCAACAGTGTGCGCGAGCATTTTCATCCCAGCGAAGACTTCAGCAGTATGCTCGATTCGGTAGAAGGCCCTGAGACCTGCAATACCTACAACATGCTGAAACTGTCTAAATTACTCTATGAAAACAAACGTGATTTACGTTATATCGATTACTACGAGCGCGCACTCTACAACCATATCCTCTCGTCCCAGCATCCACAAACTGGCGGCCTAGTGTATTTTACGCCAATGCGCCCAGACCATTACCGCGTCTATTCCTCGGCGCAGGAAAGTATGTGGTGTTGTGTCGGCTCAGGTATAGAAAACCATGCTAAATACGGCGAGCTCATTTATGCCGAGGAGGACAACAATCTGTTTGTGAACCTGTTTGTCGACTCCGAGGTCAACTGGAAAGCCAAGGGCATCAGCCTTAGCCAAAAAACTCAGTTTCCCGATGACAATACTTCGCAGATGATTATCCATCAGGAGGCGGACTTTACCCTCAATCTGCGCTATCCCACATGGGCTAAGGGGGACGTGACCGTGAGCATTAATGGCGAGCCGCAAAGGTTTACACCGACTCAAGGGCAATATATTCCCTTAACACGGCACTGGCGCAAGGGCGATAGCGTGACCATCACCTTACCCATGGGCATTAGTCTTGAGCAGCTTCCCGATAAAACCGCCTATTACTCAGTGCTTTATGGGCCAATTGTGCTAGCGGCAAAAACGGCGCCTATCGCCAATGAAGCCTTAAACTTTATCGGCGATGCCAGTCGCATGGGGCATATTGCCAGTGGCCCTATGTGCGAACCCAGTCAGGCGCCAATTTTTATCAGTGATGGCACCCGCTTTTTAACCGATATCCGCCGTGAGCCCATGAGTCAGCTGCAATTTACCACGGGGAAAGCCCGTACAAATCAAGCGAGCCCCATCACGCTGATCCCCTTCTTTCGCCTGCATGACAGCCGCTATACCTTGTATTTTGGCCAGAGCGCTCCCGATGAATGGCAACAAAAACAGCAAGAGTTAGCTCAAAAAGCCCAGATGGAAGCCAAGCTGATGGCGCAAACCTTAGATAGTGTGCAGCCCGGTGAGCAGCAACCTGAGTCGGATCATTTCTTTAAGGCATCAAAGAGTGAAGCGGGCCTTAATGGTAATCGCCATTGGCGCCATGCCGAGGATTGGTTTAGCTATCAACTCGATGCCAAAGGTGAACCGCAACCCATATTGCGCTTAACCTACTTTGGCTTGGATGCTGGGCGACGTTTCGACATTTTGATCAACGATAAACGCCTTGCCGAAGTCACTCTGCCTGCCGATAAGGGGCCGATATTTTACAACGTCGACTACCCTATTCCCGCCGACATGCTTTCGGATAGCACAGTGCCCTTCAGGGTAAAATTTGTGGCAAAACCGGGCTCGATTGCTGGCGGTTTATATGAGGTGCGCCTACTAAAAAGTGAGTCGACCTCGACTCTGTAAGCGAGCATCCCGAGCGCATGTAGGCACTCGAGCTTAAAACACTGATTCAGATAAGGGAAAGTGAAACGCTTTCCCTTGTTTTTATCCCCTTACCCAGAGTTTCTACGCCTGGCACTAGCTAATGTTTGCTGGTGGCCCTATGCGACTCGCCGTAAATAACAACCACTAGTCGTCAATATTTCAGTCACCATTTCAGTCAATATTGAGTGGGACCTCGTCGGTAATAGACGAAATAAGCCAATTGAGTTGAAAATTTTTGTTGGCAATATTCAACGCCATTGCTGATAAAAACGAGCGACCATCTCTTTATCATTGCAACTTTGAACAAAATAATCGATATCAGCATAACTTTGATCGCCAAACCAGACGGAGAACAATATTGCCAGCGGGTTTAGCGGGCGCATGGCTTTAACCTCATTGAGCACCCTGACTAATATGGCGTACAAGGCTTTGAGGTACGCATCGTATGCCTCTTCGGACTCGAGCGCCTCAGCTTCCTCTTGCAGCAATTGCAGTTTGTCGTTAATCGCTTCAAAAATGTCTTCATTTTCATTGTGATGTGGAGAGTCGCAGGCCGACCAGCGCAGCGCTTGCTTAAGCTGTGCGAGGGATTTATGCCGAAAACGATCATCGTTTTGATATTGCTCTGCGACGGCCGTCAGGCCTTCCTCGGTGAAAAGGGTGACGCCTAAATATTCCACTAAGGGCGTGCTGTATAGGCAAAAACCGTAGAGGGTCTGCGCCGGATATTGTGACAGCCACCAATCGTAATATTTCGCAAGTGCCTGAGTGAGTTCTTGAGCAAACTCATCCATTCTTGCTTCAATATTTGCATTAAGTTTGTCTATGTTTATCGCCATTTCCCTACTTCTCGAACTTGGCAAAATCATCATCACTGATATTCACTTCCACACGCAGGCAGTACTTCTGCCCACCATGTGAATGCTCGGGCGGCAATATAACATCAATAGGTTCAAAGATTGAATCGGTTAAGTGATTGAAATAGCGAGCGGAATAGCTTGTTGTGCGTGCGAGCCTAAAAATCGCGTTTTACCTAAGCAATAGTGCATGAGTCAGGCATAAAAAAGCGGGGCTGCTGAAGCGTGCCCCGCGGTTATCACATCATTTGTGGTGGCAAATCAATTAGTAGAGATTGAACAAGGGGCGTCCGCTCTCATCAAATGACACCGCTAACGTCCGCGCATGGCGATTGGGATCATAGAGTGGATCTTTAATGATTTGCGCTAATGGACGGGTATCTGTCTTTGGCACCACGCTAGGATCGCCCACCGCATGTTCATAATCACGGGCATGGTAAACACAGATGGGCGTTACACCATCTTCTGCCACGGTGAAACTGTTATGACCAGGGCCGAAGATTTGCTTGTCGACATCCGTGCACAGCACTGGCTGGCGGGTTTTATTCCAGGAGTTACGATCGAGCAGATCAGCATGCTCATCGGCCTCCATATAACCCATGCAATAACAAGCACCTGTCGCGCTGGCTGAGAAAGTAATGAAGATTTTACCTTGGTGTTTAAGTACTGCAGGCCCTTCGTTAACCCAAAAATCGACGCGCTCCCAATCATAATCTGGGGTGGTGAGCATAAATTGCGCCGTCTTTAACTTGATGGGCGATGCCATTTCCGCAAGATACAGGTTGGATGCCGCAAATTGTCCACCGGTTTTCTCCGCCCAGCAGAAGTAACGCTTACCGTTGTTTTCGAAAATGGTCGCATCTAAGGAAAAGTCGATAAAGGATTTATTATCTCCCTCGGCCGCCTGCATCATGCCAAGTTCAATCCATTCATCATTTAATGGATCTTGTCCTAGACACTCAAGCACATAGGGGCGTAATGCCCAAATATTTTCCTCTTCGCTGGCCGCGAAGTAGATGTACCATTTGCCGTCAAGATAATGGATCTCGGGCGCCCACACGTGGCGGCTCATTGGGCCGCTTTGGTGTTTAAACCAGATATCGAAGGTTTGGGCGTCTTTCAAGCCGTCTAAGGTCTTGGATTTACGCAGTTCAATCCGATCGTAGGTCGGAACAGAGCCCGTAAAGTAGTAATAACCGTCGCTATGTAGGTACACAAAGGGATCGGCGCGCTGCTCGACTAGGGGGCTGTTTGTTGCTCTTATCATGGAAAACCTGTCTATTTCGATTACTTAAGTGTGCTGTTCGTGTCTATTAAACGCATTTCGCTTATTCGCGGGATTGCGTGTCTTGCTGATTAAAGGTTTGGCTATCGCTGTGCTGATTATCAAATACTGGGAAACCGTCCGCCGACCAGCGAATAGCGCGGTAGTAAGTGTGTCTATTACCGTCGGTCAATGGTGTCCCCTGCAGCTCAAGGTAATTACGAGCATGGTAAAACATCAGCTCGGTTTTACCATCCTCTGCCAGCACAAAACTATTATGGCCAGGACCAAAACGATTCAAGCTCGGCTCAGTGGTAAAGACTGGACTTGGCGATTTATGCCAACTCTTGGGATCGAGTAAATCGGCATTTTCATCGGCCCATAACAGCCCCATGGCATAACGGTCATCCGTGGCACTGGCGGAATAGGTCACGAAGACTTTACCGTTTTTAACCAACACAGCAGCGCCCTCGTTGACTTTAAAGCCTAAACGTTCCCAATCCAATAAGGGCTCGCTGATAATGGTTTCGTTATCAGAGAGTTGAGTTGGCGATAGCATTTTTGCAATCACTAAGCCGGTGTTGTAACGCTTGGCTTTGTCCTGCTGCGCCCAAATAAAATAACGCTCGCCCTTGAGGCTAAAGCTGGTCGCATCGAGGGAGAAGGCATCCTGTGCCGATTGTAACTTGCCAAGCTCTTGCCATTGGCCTGTCATCGGTGAGTCGCCCTCGAGTCCTAAGACAAACATGCGGTTATGAAAACGCACATCCTTATTGCTGGCCGCAAAATAGATATACCAGCGACCATCGATTTTGTGCAGCTCAGGCGCCCAAATATCGATACTCATGGGGCCAGTTTCATGCTTGTGCCACAGGGTTTTAGGTGTAGCTTGGCGTAAACCGTCGATGGTTTTGGCGTGGCGAAGTTCGATGCGGTCAAACTCAGGCACCGAGGCAATAAAGTAGTAACTGCCGTCATCGTCGCGTATCACCCAAGGATCCGCCCTTCTCTCGATAAAGGGCGCATTCGCATCTAGGGTTTGCGCCGTGGCGCTGTGGGATTGTGCGCGGTGAATCTCAAGTACAGGCACAGCTTGCGCTAATGGCAACGCCAATGCGGCGAGTAAGCCACAGGTCAAAGGCAAGCGTCGAAAGACGGGCAGGTTATGTTGACTATTATCCATGTTGTGTTTTGCGTCCATTCAAGAGTTTCTGTAACAGGATGAAGAAGAACAGTAACAGGCCAATGACAATCTTGGTCCACCAACTGCTTAAACTGCCATCGAAGGTAATATAGGTTTGAATCACCCCCATCAAAATCACCCCAAGCACAGTGCCGAGCACAAAGCCACTGCCGCCAGTTAACAGGGTGCCGCCAATGACCACGGCCGCAATGGCATCCAGTTCGACGCCAATGGCGCCAAGCGCATAGCCAGAAAAGGTGTAAAAGGTAAAGACAATACCCGCCAGCGTTGCCAGGAAGCTACTGATGGCGTAAATACTGATGGTGGTTTTAGCGATGGAAATCCCCATTAGCTCGGCGGAATGTTGATTGCCACCAATGGCATACACATTCGTACCAAAACGGGTGTAATGCATAACCACGGCGATAATCACAAAGAACAGGATAAAGATCAGCGAGCTTAAATCGAGCGCGCCATTGCCTGGCAGTGCAATGCTCATCTCGGCCACCGCATCGTAAAATGGATGGTCAATGGCAATCGACTCCTCGCTGAGCGTCGTCGCTAAGCCCCTCGCTAAGAACATCCCCGCAAGCGTCACAATAAATGGCTGCAACTTATACACATGGATAATGGTGCCCATGAGTGCGCCAAACAGAGTGCCCAAGGGCAGAATAACCGCAAAGGCCAACAATGGATGCCACTGGTACTCGGTGATCAATAAACTAGTGACGACCCCACTTAAGGCGATGACGGCGCCAACCGAAAGATCGATCCCGCCAGAGATAATCACTAAGGTCATGCCTAATGCGGTGATCAATAGGAACGCATTGTCACGTAACAGGTTGGTAACCACTCGGCCACTGGCAAAACCGTCAAACTGAAAGGTGCCGACCAGAAACATGGTCAGTAATAATGAGGCGGTGATCCACAGCGGGATAAAACGTCTTGCTATCATAGTTTTTCTCCTGTTGCGGTACTGGCTTTTGCACTTGTGCCCTTTTCTGCTGGTTTGGCATCCGCTTGACGCTTGGATGTGAACAGCGCCGACAATTGGCGCCTAAATTTAGCCGATTGCAACAGCAGCACGGTCAGGATAACGATGGCCTTGATCAGCAGGTTAAACTTAGCGGGTAAACCGCTGACGATAATGGTGGTCGCTAAGGTCTGGATGATCAGCGCGCCGACGACTGACAAGATTAACGAGAAACGCCCGCCCGTGAGCGCTGCGCCGCCAATCACGACGGCGAGCACGGCATCGAGCTCAAGCCAAAGCCCGGCGTTATTCGCATCTGAGCCTTGGATATCGGCGGTGCTGATCATGCCGGCCAACGCCGCGCACAGACCCGCAATGCCATAGGCAAACAGTTTGATGGATTTATCGTTGATCCCAAGGTAACGACTTGCCTTGGCATTACAACCAACCGCTTCGATAAAAAGCCCTAAAGCGGTTTTACGCAGCAGTAATTGGCTGAAGGTTAGCATCCCAATCACAATCCACACTGGCATCGGCAGGCCTAAAAACTGGCCCACGCCAATGGCGGCAAAGCCTGGGTGCTGGAAGGTGATAATTTGCCCTTGGTTGATAAGCTGAGCGACACCGCGCCCCGCCACCATGAGCAGCAAGGTCGCGACAATCGGTTGAATGCCTAAGAAACTCACCAGACCGCCATTAATACAGCCAGCTAAGAGCCCAACGATCAAGCCTGCTGCGATAACGGTGACTAAGCTGATATCCGGCACTAACAGTAGATTGGCGCAAACTGCGCCTGCAATCGCCATCACGGCACCAACCGACAGGTCGATTCCGCCAGTGGCAATCACGAGACTCATACCAATGGAGAGCAGCGCCACGGGTGCACTGCGATTTAAAATATCAATCAAGGAGCCATAGAGTCTGTCGTCTTGATAGCTGATATTGAAGAAACTGCTGTCAATAAACAGATTGGCCAGTAACAGAATAGTTAAGGCCAATAGTGGCCACAGGTATCGACCAATGGAGGTCGACTTGCCCGCTTGGTAACGGGCGTTTTTTTCTTGAACCATGGTCTTATGACTTTCCTGCATCCGCGGTTGCCGCTCAGATGAATGCGCCTCAGATGCGTTCATCTGGGGTGAGATCAAATCGGCGGATATGCGTGTGGATGATAGGGTTTCGGCTGAGCTTTTCATTTATCCCTCCGCAATCGCTTGCATTACGTGTTGCGAGGTTAATTCCGCTCCTGAAAGTTCACGTACTGCATATCTGTCGCGTAATACCACGACTTTATTTGAAAAGGCCACGAGCTCATCGAGCTCAGACGATGCAACCAGCAGCGACATGCCTTCATCACACAAGATTCTGATAAGTTTGACGATTTCGGCGTGGGCGCCAATATCGATGCCGCGGGTCGGCTCATCTAGCACGAGCAAGATGGGCTCGATGGCTAACCAACGCGCGAGGATCACCTTCTGTTGATTACCACCACTCAACTGTTCTATGGGTTTATCCGCATCAGGGGTCGCAATCTGTAATTTATCGATAAAGAACTGGGCAATTTCCTGCTGCCGAGCTTTAGATAGATACCGCCACCACCCGATACGCGCCTGCAGCGCGAGTATGATGTTTTCACGAATCGATAAAGGGCCGATGATGCCGTCAATCTTGCGATCTTCTGGGCACAGGGCGATTCCAGCGCTGATTGCATCCACGGGTTGTGACAGATTCAATTTCTGGCCAGCCAAATGAATACTGCCGCTATCGACCAAGTCCAGCCCAAAAACGGCGTTGCACACTTCGCTGCGCCCAGAGCCTAACAGCCCCGCAAGTCCAACTGCCTGCCCCTTTGGCACGGTGAGATTCATCGATTGGATTGAACCTTTTACCGACACATCTTTGAGGGACAAGAGCACAGCCTCAGCGCGGGTGACTGTGCGCTCCTTTTCCTGTTTATCAACCAATTGCTCCTGCAGAGAACGCCCGAGCATGGCTTCAATCAACTTAGGTTGTGGCAGTTCTGCCGTCAGATATTCGCCGATAAACTGCCCGTTACGTAACACGGTAATGCGATCGCTTATCTGATAAACCTGATCGAGGAAGTGAGTGATAAAGACGATAGCCACACCCTTGGCTTTGAGCTGGTTTAAGATCCCAAACAGCACTTGCACTTCTTTGGCATCTAAGCTCGCCGTAGGCTCATCGAGCACTAATACCTTGGCCGACATGGCTACGCCGCGGGCGATGGCGATCAGTTGCTGCACCGCGATGGAATAATCCGACAGCGGTGCACTAACATCGATATCCAGCTTGAACTGGGTTAACACGGCCCGCGCGTCGGCATACATTTTTTTAAAATGGATCAGCCCAAGGCGGCGCGGTTCGTAACCGAGGAACAGGTTTTGTGCCACGGTCAGGTTAGGCACTAAGTTCACTTCCTGATAAACCGTGCTGATCCCCGCCTTTTGCGCGTCCATTGGTGTGTTGAAGTGTTGCGGCTCACCTTGAAAGAGGATGTCGCCCATGTCTTTCGACTGGGCGCCTGTCATTACTTTCACCAGGGTTGATTTACCCGCACCGTTTTCGCCCAATAGGGCGTGAACTTCCCCTGCAAATAACCGTAAGCTCACATCCTCAAGGGCTTTGACGCCCGGATAATGCTTACTGATCTGCTTGAGTTCTAAAATAAGGCTCATAGCGCTATTCCCCAAGAAAGCGTCAATGGGATTATTGCTGGCGGCGCTTTTCGTACTCTGCGGCAGCGGTTTCTTGGGTAAATACATCACCCGTGGTGCTAATAAGCTTGGCTTGATCCTTATTGCCCTTCAGGTACGCATCGATAGCATCGAACGCTGGGCCGCCTAAGTATGGGCTAAGCTCAACCGTGGCATTAACATCGCCATCGGCCATCGCCTTAAAGTAATCGGGAACACCATCCACTGAGACAATCAGAATATCTTTGCCCGGTTTTAAACCGGCTTCTTTAATGGCTTGCACGGCGCCAAGGGCCATTTCATCGTTATGCGACCACACGGCGCACAGTGGCTGACCGTTTTGCGCCTTAAGGAAACCTTCCATCACTTCTTTACCCTTAGCGCGGGTAAATTCGCCGGTTTGGCTACGAACGATCTTGGCATTGGGATAATTGGCAATCACTTGGTTAAAACCGGCGGCGCGATCAATCGCTGCGGTTGCACCTACTGTGCCCTGCAACTCGGCGATATCGCAGTTGCCTTGGGTTTTATCCATTAGCCATTGGCCAATCTTGCGGCCTTCTTCGGTAAAGTCGGAGGCGATACGGGTAAGGAATAAGGAGTCATCATCGACCTTAATATTACGGTCGACAATCACCACAGGAATATGGGCACGTTTGGCTTCTTTGAGCACGGGTTTCCAGCCTGTTTCTACCACGGGAGCGATAATAATGGCATCCACGCCTTGGGCGATAAAGCTACGCACGGCTTTGATTTGGTTCTCTTGTTTTTGCTGAGCGTCGGCAAATTTTAAATCGATGCCACGCTGTTTGGCTTCGGCCTTGACCGCTTCACTAAAGCTGGTGCGCCAACCACTCTCGGAGCCAACCTGTGAAAAGCCCACCGTGGTGGCGTAGGCACAAGTTGCACTGACAGCCCATAATCCCAATGCGGTAATGATTTTATTATGTTTCATTATTATTCCCTTTATAATTTTAGGTAACAGAGATCCCCTAGCCTGCTGTTAACAGCAGGCCAACTCGTACAAATAAATGTTATTTCGCCTTGATTGAATTAAATATTCTTAAACTTATGTACCGTAATTTGTTGATATTGAGTATTTGCCTCAAGCATGACACTCGGGAAATGGTCAATGTTTACCGCATTCGGATAACCGTGGGTTTCTAAACACAGGCCATGGAATTGATTAATGCTATAACCTTCATCATCAATATGGCTGCCATCGAGAAAGTTCCCACTATAAAATTGCACGCCGACTTCAGTGGTACTAATTTCGAGTTCTCGGCCAGAAAGCGGATCTTTTAACACCGCAATAGTCTGCAAACTGTTTTTATTGTCTGGATTTCTATCCATCACAAAATAATGATCATAACCATTGGTTAATTGCTTAATATCCGTGGCAATTAGCTTCGGTTTTTTGAAATCGTATGCGCCATCGTCGACTAAGATTAATTCGCCCGTTGGGATCTGTTCATTATCGAGTGCCAGGAAATGGCTGGCTTGAATGGAGAGTTCGTGCCCTAAAATGCCTTGGTGTTTGTTGGAGGCAAGATTCCAGTAAGCATGATTGGTTAAACAGACGGGGGTGGTTTGATCACAAACGGCTTGATAGTTCAGAGTTAATTCATTGTTTTCATTGAGGCGATACTCGAGCTTAATGGCAAGATTACCCGGAAATCCTTGATCGCCATCGGGGCTGATAATGCTGAAAACCGCCGCCACACTGTCATTGTCCTGCAGCGTCTCAACCTGCCAAGTGCAATGGCTTAATCCTTTAGGTCCGCCGTGAAGTTGATTGTTGCCTTCATTGGCGACTAATTGAATTGTTTTACCTGCTAAGGGGAATTGTGCTTTACCAATGCGATTTGCGACACGGCCGGCGGTAATACCAAAATAATACGGATTAGTTGCCCAATCTTTAATATCTTGATAGCCAAGACTTAATGAAATAGGTTCTTGCGCTTGACCATAAAGTTTGACCGACCAAATACTGGCGCCGTAATTTGACAGAACCACTTCAAGCCCGTGGCTATTGGTGAGCGTGACTAATTGTAATTCATCCGCAAATGCGGCATGTTGTAGGCTTTTTTTAGTAACAGAAAGTTGCATGGTGAGTGCTTTACCTTTTATTTAAAATAAACTCAGCACTCACCTCATTATTTAATGAGCTGAAATTTTATTGTGATATTTAAATCCAACCACCATCGACAATAAAATTCTGTGCGGTGCAGAGTTTGCTATCATCTGCTGCTAAAAATAACGCCATAGCAGCAATATCTTCGGGCATTACATATTCTTTAATACATTGGTTATTTTCGATATGTTTTGCCGTATCTTTATCTACCCAGTGTGTGAGTTGACGTTTTGTCATCACCCAACCCGGCGTTAAGGTATTAATCCGAATTTTATCTTTACCTAAATCGGCAGCTAATCCTCGGGTTAAGCCCATGGCGCCAGCCTTAGATGCGGTGTAACCCGCCATGCCCGCTTGCCGATTGTGCCAACTCATTGAACCTAAGTTGATCACTGAACCTCCGCCGAGGCGCTGCATTTGCGGTCTGACCGCTTGTACGGCGAAAAAGTAATGCCGCAAATTGGTGTTTAGGCATTGGTCCCAATATTCTGGGGTCACTTCGTCGATGCTATGGCGTTGATCGCACGCGGCATTGTTAATTAATACCGAGATTGGACCTAAATCGTCCTCGACCTGAGTAATCACACGCTTGAGGGCGGCGATATCGACAAGATCGCAGTGATAAAATTTTACGCTGGCCTCTGGTTGAGTCTGCTTAAGGTCTGCGACGAGTTGAGTCGACTCCTCAACTAAAATATCGACAAATGCCACCTTAGCGCCCTGCTCTAAAAAAGCATTAACCAAGCAAGCTCCAATACCCGTTGCGCCACCACTGATAAAAATGGTTTTCCCTTGTAAACTCGGGTATTGATTAGTCAACTTCATAACTCAACCTTTTATTAAAATAATTATCTGGTTTTATTATAAAAGAAAACGAGTTCATATTTAATGGGAATGTGCTGGTATCTCTGCACCTCGACATCCCACGAGAAAATCAAAATCACATCCCTCATCCGCCTGGAGAACATGCTCCTTAAAAAGCGAGAGATAGCCACCATTCACAGGAATGGATTTCACCGTCGCCAGTTTGGCAAGGCGGGCTTGTAACTCTTGGTCACTGATCTCTAGCTGTAACGTTCCGGCATAGGTATCTAGCGCTATCATGTCACCATTTTGAACGGCGGCCAGTGGCCCAAGGGCTTGTGCTTCTGGGGCAACATGCAGCACAACTGTGCCAAAGGCGGTGCCACTCATGCGTGCATCAGAAATCCTAACCATGTCCTTAATTCCTTTTTTCAACAACTTAGGTGGCAGTCCCATGTTGCCGACCTCAGCCATGCCCGGATATCCCTTCGGGCCACAGTTTTTAAGCACCATAATGCTGTTTTCATCGATATCCAATTCAGGATCGCCGATGCGAGCGTTGTAATCGTCGAAGCTTTCAAACACCACGGCTTTACCGCGGTGTTGCATCAGGTGTGCGCTGGCGGCTGAAGTTTTGATCACAGCGCCTCGGGGCGCGAGATTGCCGCGCAGTACGCGAATGCCACCATTTTCAACCAAGGGATTTTCAAATGACATGATCACCTCTTGGTTATAACAAGGCGCCTCTTTGACATTGTCCCAGAGGCTAGCTGCATTGACTGTAAGCGTGTTTTTGCTCAGTAAATCATGTTCAAACAGCTGCCTTAATACTGCTGGCAGGCCACCTGCGTAGTAAAAGTCTTCCATTAAGTACTGACCCGAAGGCTTAAGATTCACTATGGTCGGTACTGTGTAACCATGGCGCCAGTCATCGAGTGAGAGCTCAACCCCTATCCTGCCGGCAATCGCCTTTAAATGGATAACGGCGTTGGTTGAACCACCAATGGCAGCATTGACTTTGATGGCATTAATAAAAGCATCACGGCTTAAAATTTTACTTAAGGTCAAATCCTCTTTGACCATGTCCACAATTCGCATTCCCGACATATGCGCCAATACTTGGCGGCGAGAATCCACCGCAGGAATGGCTGCATTGTGTGGCAAACTCACCCCAAGGGTTTCCACCATACAGGCCATGGTCGATGCTGTGCCCATAGTGTTGCAGGTGCCCGTTGAGCGTGACATATCCGCTTCGGCATTCATAAATGCGGCGAGACTGATGTTGCCCGCTTTATATTCTTGATGCAGTTCCCACACGAGTGTGCCCGAACCGACATCCTTGCCCTTATGCTTACCATTGAGCATGGGACCACCGGTAACAACGATTGTCGGTAAATCACAACTGGCCGCGCCCATCAATAAAGCCGGAGTCGTTTTATCGCATCCCACTAACAGCACAACACCGTCGATGGGGTTGCCACGAATGGCTTCTTCCGTGTCCATGGCCGCGAGATTACGGGTAAGCATGGCGCTTGGACGTAAGTTGGACTCACCATTCGAAAACACCGGAAACTCCACTGGAATGCCACCCGCTTCCCGAATGCCATTCTTTACTCTTTGCGCCAATTCCCGTAGATGACCATTACAGGGCGTCAATTCTGACCAGGTATTGCAAATACCAATCACAGGCTTATTTTGAAAGTGATGCTCGGGTATGCCTTGGTTTTTCATCCAACTGCGATACATAAAACCATTTTTGTCATCACTACCAAACCAACTAGCCGAACGAAGTGTTTTCGGTTTTTTATTATTCATATGACACCTTCGTCTTCCAAGGCATATGCCCTGCCCGAACGATTGAGTAACACTCAACATAAAACAAACGGACGAACCTAATGCCCTGAGTTAACAATTTGTACTTTAATATTGCTAGCACGTAAAAGTATTGGTATTACTATAATACCAAAATATCAAAAAACAATAGAGGAAGTATGAAAAAGGCATTTTTGAGTGTGTGTTTGGCATTGAGTACGAGTGTCAGCACTGCAGCTATTGCTGCTAACCCTCTGTTTACGGATGTATTTACCGCCGATCCTGCCGCCATAGTGCACCAAGATACTGTCTATCTTTATACTGGCCATGACGTTGCAAAGGACAATCGCACCTTCTTCGAAATGCATGATTGGCTCGTTTTTAGCTCTAAGGATATGCACAATTGGACGGCCCATGGCAGCAAGTTATCTGTGAAAGATTTCAGCTGGGCTAAAGGAGATGCATGGGCTAGCCATGTGATCGAAAAAGAAGGTAAGTTTTACTGGTATGTCACGGCAAGGCACAACAAAATCAATGGTTTTGCTATTGGTGTCGCGGTTGCAGATAGTCCACTTGGCCCCTTCAAGGATGCCCGCGGCAGCGCCCTTATCACCAATGACATGACCACAGATACCGAGATTGATTGGGATGATATCGATCCTGCTGTCTTTATCGATGATGACAAGCAAGCCTATCTGTTTTGGGGCAACACTAAGCCAAGATTTGCCAAGTTAAAACCCAATATGATTGAACTCGATGGCCCAATACACGCCATTGATGTCCCTAACTTTACCGAAGCGCTTTGGGTACATAAAAAAGATAAAACCTATTATCTTTCATACGCTTCAGGCTTCCCTGAAAAAATTGCCTATGCGACCAGTGATAGCATTCAGGGGCCGTGGAAGTACCAAGGCATCTTAAATGAAGTGGCGGGCAACTCGCCGACAAACCATCAAGCGATTATTGAATTTAAAGGTAAATCCTACTTTATCTACCATACCGGCGCATCGCAGGATGGTGGCGGTGAGTTTAGACGTTCAGTGGCAATTGACCCATTGCATTACAATGCCGATGGCACCCTACAGCGCATTCATATGACGAGCGAAGGCATTAGCGAGCCGCAGTAATCCTATTTTTTGCTCGTGCCAAAGTAAAAAAGGTGAACCTAAGTTCACCTTTTTTATGGGTAGAGTGCGTTCAAAATGAATAACTCGTTATTTACGCTCAATATTTTTATGCACTGTATCTTGAGACGTTGAGAGTAATTTATTCATCTCGGCTTTCGCCCCTTCACTGTCTCCTGCGGCAATCGCAGTATAAATGGCCTTATGGCCTGGGAGTGATTGGATAAAGTCATCCTGAATTGTGCTACTGAGTCTAAAGATTTCGAGCAGCGCAGATTGGATAGACACGCCGAGGGACACCATAAACTCGTTATTGGTCGCATCTAAAATTGCCATGTGGAAATCGATATCCGAGGTATAGACTTCATCCGTACCTAATTCGGCCGCTTCCATCTTGGCATAGGCCGCCGCAATCACCTCAAGCTGCTCAGGGGTGCGTTTTTTCGCCGCCAGTTCCGCCGCTGCGGGTTCAAACACTTCACGGATTTCATAGAGAGAAGTGTAAAACTCGGGCGAAGGTTTAGATTGGGAAAACCAGTTTAAGATCACCGGATCGAACATGTTCCAGTGGCGACGCTCACGAATGCGGGTGCCAAGTTTAGGACGAGATTCAATAAGCCCTTTTGCCGTGAGCACCTTAAAGGCCTCCCTTAAGGAGGTGCGTGACACTTCCAGCTCTTCACAGATAGCATTTTCATTAGGGATATATTCACCTGGCGCATAAAAGCCGCCCACAATGCGAGAACCTAATTCGCTTGCCACCCAGTTATGGATATTCTGCGGACGGTTATTTGCCTGATTTGCCATAGTGCCCTCTTTAACTCTCAATCTCTGTACTCAATCCAATCAGCTGGATAAGGTGCTTAACGCTGATAAACAAATGTTATGATACTACCTTTCCTGATAAAGGTAATAAAAATTTTGTTAACGCTAAGAATTTATGGGAATTTCCTCAAACTTACTGTCCCTACCTTACCCCAAACTTTTACATTGTAAAGCCTAATTTTGCGTTTTAGCCAGTGATTGGACAAGCTCGCAACGGCTACCGAGTGCCTAGGAAATAGTCATTTTCAATCTGTAATTCGGCATGTACATCGACCACAAACATCCCCGCAGCTTCGGCGGCTTGGATGCCCGCCTTCGCATCTTCAAATACGATACAGCGCTCAGGCGCTATGCCCATCAGTTCGGCGCAGCGTAAAAAGGTATCGGGCGCAGGTTTGGGTGACGCGACTTGGTCGGCGCCCACCACATAATCGACTAATTCCAACAATCCACATAGGGTCAAGATTTGAATTGCTTCCTCTGTGTAGGCGCCTGTGCCGACCGCCATTGGGCGTTTGCCCTGATTCTGCTTGGCAAATTCGGCTAATGCTGTCGGTTTCACATATAAATGCATAGTGTCGCGCACTAGGGCTTCTTTATACTCGTTCATGGCCTCACAACTAGCCGTTGGCGTGACGCCAAAATGGGCGATCAGAATCTCTAAGGTGCCAATGGTGGGCACACCCGCTAACGAGCGCATCAGTGCTGGCTCTACCGGGATCCCAAAGTGATTCAAGGTTTGTCGCCATGCCTGCTCATGCAACTGACCGCTGTCGACTAAGGTGCCATCCATATCGAAGATAATGCCGTCAAATTCTGTATACATCTGTGTTAACCCTATGAAATGAATGGTGCCAGAAAAATGAAAGCCGCCCGAAGGCGGCTTTGTTGCTGCGCGAGAATTATAAACCTCTTGCTAAACCGTAATAAACGGAATTTTGGCGAAGCTCATTCTTAAACTCACGGATCTTAGTGTCGGCATCGATGATAACCAGTTCAGCACCGGCCATTTCAGCAAAGTCGACAATCTGATCCGTCGTGATGGCTTGGCTGTAAGCTGAGTGGTGAGCACCACCGGCGTGGATCCAAGCCGCGGCGGCAACCGCTAAATTCGGACGAGGCTCCCACAGCGCTGACGCGACAGGCAGATTTGGCAGATCCTGTGGTGGTGTCACTGTATCTAATTCATTGAGAATGATACGGAAACGGTTGCCTAAATCGATAGTCGATACGTTAATTGCTGGGCCCGCTTTACCTGTGAACAATAGACGTGGCACGTCGCAACGCACACCAATGGTGTGGCGGTGAACTTCTAAACGCGGTTTTGCAGCAGCAATCGATGGGCACACTTCTAACATGTGGGCGCCAAGAACTTGGTCAGTCGCGCCAAAGTTATAGGTGTAGTCTTCCATAAATGAAGTACCACCGGCACGGCCTTGGCCCATCACCTTCATGATGCGCACCATGGCAGCCGTTTTCCAGTCACCTTCGCCGCCGTAACCGAAACCGTTCGCCATCAGACGTTGAGTAGCCAGTCCGGGTAATCCTGTCATGCCAGTGAGGTTTTCGAAGCAGTTGGTAAAGGCACCAAATCCACCTTGGGTTAAGAATTGGGTTAAGCCGAGTTCAATCTTGGCTTCTTTTCTTAAACGGTCTAATTGGTATTCATCGCCAAATAGCTCGTTACCTACTTGGTATTCGCTGGCGTAACGGTCGAGTTGTGCGGTTACATCGCCTTCGGCAATGTCTGCAATCGCCTCATTGAGTTCACCTAAGCTGTAGGCGTGCACTTCATAACCGAATTGAATTTGTGCGGCAACTTTGTCGCCTTCGGTTACGGCCACTTGACGCATGTTGTCGCCAAAGCGGGCGATACGCAGGTTTTGGCTCTCGTGCCAACCTGCCGCTGCGCGGCACCAATCATCGATTTGTGCTTGTACATCGCTCGATTGCCAGTGACCTACAACCACTTTGCGCTCTTTACGCATACGAGTGCCGATAAAACCAAATTCGCGGCAACCGTGAGCACTTTGGTGGGTGTTCATGTAGTTCATGTTGATTTCGCTCCAAGGGAGCTCAGCATTGAACTGCGTGTGTAAGTGCATGAATGGCTTGCTTAATTCATTAAGGCCTGCAATCCACATCTTGGCAGGAGAGAAAGTGTGCATCCACAGAATAACGCCAACACAGTTTTCATCGCTGTTGGCCGCTTGGCATACGGCGTGAATTTCCCGTGGGGATTTGACGGTTGGCTTATACACCACTTCGATGGAAATGGCGGATGATTCATTGAAGCCATGAACAATTTGCTCACTGTTTTTAGCGACTTGCTCTAATACTTTTGGGCCGTATAAATCCTGCGAACCCGTGATAAACCACACTTGTTTTTGTTTGAAGGCTTTCATATTACTCTCTCTAGTTTGAAATGAGACCCGACTGGCAATTACTTGCTTTGGCCGTAATAAGCGTCTTTTCCATGCTTACGCAAATAATGCTTATCAATAAGCTCTTGTTTTAACTGACTAATACCTGGTGATAAGGTTTTGGTGAGATACGCCATCCGAGCGATTTCTTCGAGCAACACAGCGTGGTACACAGATTTAGCCGCATTCGCGCCCCAAGTGAACGGTGCATGGCCTGCTACTACCACCATGGGTGACTCGTTGGGATCTCGGTCGGCGAAACAATCGAGGATCTGCACGCCGGTTTCTTCTTCATAGTCGCGGCTGATCTGATCGTTGCGCATCACCGCTGTGCATGGGATTTCACCGTACACATAATCGGCCTGTGTCGTGCCTAGGCAGGGAATCGCTATCTGCGCTTGCGCCCAGGCGGTTGCATAGGTCGAATGGGTATGGGTAATGCCACCAATACTCTGCCACTGGCGATACAAATAGGTGTGTGTCTTGGTATCGGATGAAGGACGCATGCGCCCTTCTACGATTTGATTCTCAAGGTCAACAATCACAATATCTTCAACCTTCAAATCTTCATAGGGCACGCCGCTGGGCTTGATACCAATCACGCCGAGTTGGCGGTCAATTTGTGAAACGTTGCCAAAGGTGTAAGTCACCAGTTTGCGTTTCTCAAGCTCCATGTTGGCTTCGTATACTTCGCGTTTTAGCTCTAAAAAAGACATCTTATTTCGCTCCATCAACATAGTGGCCAAGGGCTAAGTACCCTTGGTAAAGCGCTTGATATTTCTCTGCGTTTTCAGGATTTGGCTGATAGGTTTTCGCAACGTTTGAGGCCATGGCAGCTTGGGCACTCAGCACATTCGGATAAACCCCGGCTGCAGTTGCAGCATAAATAGCGGCGCCTAGGGCACAGCTTTGCTCGCTCTCGAGTACATCTATGTTGCAATTCCACACATCGGCGCAGGTTTGCATAATGAAGTCGGATTTTTTCGAGATCCCACCAATGGTGACCACATGGTCAATGCAAACGCCTTCTTGTTTGAAGCGCTCGATAATGGCACGTGCGCCATAGGCACTGGCTTCCACTAAAGCTTTGAAGACTTGCGGTGCTTGGCTGCCCATGGTTAAGCCTGTGATAGCCATGGCAACAGATTGGTCGGCATCGGGGGTGCGACGTCCATTAATCCAATCCAGCGCGACAATACCAGTCTCGCCAACGGGGATTTTCGCGGCCGCGTTGCCTAACATTGTCAGGGTTTCAGATTCGAGTTGCTGAATGAGTTTGGCTTTGGTGTTGTCATCAAATAAGGCTGAAGTGTCGAGCTGTTGCATCGGCCATGCGGTGAGATCCCTAAACCAAGCGTAGAGATCGCCAAAGGCTGACTGACCCGCTTCCAGCCCTATCATCCCGGGCAATACTGAGCCATCCACTTGACCGCAAATGCCTTTGATACAACGCTCACCAATATCTTCATAACTGGCGACCGTAATGTCGCAGGTTGAAGTCCCCATCACCTTGGTTAAGACACCAGGTTTAACATTGGCTCCAACGGCGCCTGCGTGGCAGTCAAATGAGCCAAAAGAAACGATAACCTCGGTCGATAGTCCTAAATGCTGTGCCCACTCTGGTGTTAGCTGGCCGCAAACTTTGTCAGATGTGCAGGTTTCAAGCGGTAATTTGTCTCTTAAACCATCAAGTAAAGGGTCGATGCCAACGAAAAAGTCATTCGGCGGATAACCATTCCATGACTCATGCCACATCACTTTGTGACCGGCGGCGCAGCGCCCTGCCTTAAAGACTTTTGGATGTGTGGTGCCCGTTATTAATGCAGTGATCCAATCACAGTGCTCGACCCAGCTATAGGCGGCTTGTCTGACTTCTGTGTCGTGACGCAGTACGAATAGCGCTTTTGCCCAAAACCATTCGGAGGAGTAAATTCCTCCTTCATATTTCAGGTAATTTTCGCTTGCATTGTTTGCCGCAGCGGTAATTTGCTGGGCTTCGAGAATCGCGCTGTGATCTTTCCAAAGCAAAAACATAGCATTGGGATTACTCGCAAACTCTGGTTTTAAGGCTAAGGCAACACCGGATTCATCAACCGCAATTGGGGTTGAACCTGTGGTATCAACACTCAAACCGCAGACTCTTTGCGCGGCGCCACTGGGAGCTTTTGCCCAGAGTCCTTGTACTACCTCGATAAGGCTTTCGATGTAATCGAGGGGATGTTGTCTAAATTGATTCTTGGCAGGATCGCAAAAAAGCCCCTTCTTCCAACGTGGGTAGTACACCACATTTGTTGCTACTTCTGCGCCCGTTTGGGTATCCACCAATAACGCGCGAACTGAATCTGAGCCGTAATCAAGCCCTAACGCGTAAGCCCCTAAAACATTCGACATTTGCATCCCCGTACATTTTATCTGCGTCCGATCCGGTTTACGCAGGTAGAGTGAATATTATTTAGTACTACAATATTACTACAGCTCAATAGTAATACAATATGATTTTAGTTGTTGAGTGATAAAATTTTTAACATTAAGGCTGAGCATGTAACGATTTAGGGGATGAAGCGTAAGGAAGGTAGAAGTAGTGCTGAGCTTGACTCGAGCATGAAGAAGTCGAATAATGGCGCCAGGTTGCAGAGACGCCTATCCGCAGAAGATGACATCACTCTGACTCATATCTCGATGTTCGCATCACATGTATGACACAACAATTGATTAGGTTTGGCTTAGCGGAGATGCCAATAAAACTTAGGAGAATTGTTTGTGATACAACAAATTACCCCAGCACCACGCGCCTTAACCGAAGTTAAAATCCTCGCTAAAAAGCACCTTAAAGCCTGCCAAGCTGGCGATGCCGTGGCGCTAGATAAACTCGCCCCCTTGATGAATAAGCAAGGTTTAACCCAGCAGGATATTCAGCTTAAGCATTGCCAAAGCCTATTGGCTCGTGAGCTAGGTTTTACTGATTTTAATCACTGTCAAAGAGTGTTATCGGGTCAAGCACAAATCGGTGAAGACTTAGGTACCCTATTCCATAGCAGGCGCTGCGATAGCTTGCTCAATCACTGGTTCAGCGTTTTTGATGAGGCGCAGGCTTTTTTACAGCAATCACCACAGATGGTGTTGTTGCCCTACAAAAAGCAGTTCTTTGTGGTTAATGGCGCCGACTATCTTGACGCTCTGGGGCTTAAATTGAGTGACCCCGCCAGCATCGACTGTATATGGGGGGGAAGTGAAACGGTTGTTGCCTATGAAGCTTTTGCGCTAAGTCTTATCAGGCATAAGCTCACTTAGCCTAGCCTTATTTAACCTAAGCTGCTTTGCTATTTGAACAACTAGGCTAATGGGTAAATGAAATCCATAGTGTCTCGTCCTAAGATAGGTTGACAGTTTTTAGGCCAGCTCCAGTAGCTGGTCTTTTCTATTGTGCACCTGATTAGGGGAGTCCATATTCAAACTCAGATGCGGTCTCATATTGTTGTATATTGCTATCGATTCTCTAACAAGTATCTTCAGCTCCGCAAATGTCCTACATCGGTGCAGTAAAAACTCCTGCTTCAGTATGCCATTTACTCTTTCTGCTAATGCATTTTGGTAGCAATCATAACCATCCGTCATTGACGGCTGGATTTGGCTCGCCTGAAGCGCATTCTGATAAACGGCTGAGCAGTACTGTAAGCCTCTGTCTGAGTGATGCACCGCGTTGCCGATATAGCGCTTATCTTTGATGGCCATTTTTAACGCTTTCACCACACTCTCGGCTTTCATGTCTTTACTCACGTGATGACCGACTATTTTACGAGAACTGGCATCGGTGATCAGTGACAGGTAGTGCACACCTTGGTCTGACTCAAGATAGGTGATATCGCTGACCAGTACATGCCCTGCATCGTGCAGTCCCTCCTCTTTCAGCAGATTAGGATGCTTCTTCATCCAGTGTTTGCTGAACGTGGTTTTTGTGTAGCTTTTCTTCGGTTTAACCAGTAAACCTTCACTTCTCAAATAGGTAAAGAACCCATCTCGCCCGAGTTTAATATCGTGCTCAACCAGCTTGGATTTTATCAACGTGTAGAGCTTACGGGCCCCTAACCTTGGCATATATTTACGCCAGTACTGGACCCAGTCTTTGATAACCGATAGCTCAGCTCTACGACTTTCCATTCGAGCAACTGCCTGATAAATACCTTGCCTCGACATACCCGCAGCACGACATGCGGCAGCGAGGTTTATTTCTCCGTTGCCTTTTGCTTGCCAGACGTACCGGATAAGTACTTTTTTCTGAGGCCTGCTCCATATTCATTGTCCATGATATCAACCATGCCATTGAGGATTTGGTTACGCAGTTTCTCTTCTGCTAACTCACGTTCAAGGCGCTTGATCGTTTCGGCAGGTGTTTCTTTTGACTTAGTCATAAGGGGATGCTGAAAAGGTTTCGACCAATCAAGTCTACCATGTTTTCTAAGCCAGACGAGTACCGTTGAACGGCCTTGAATACCAAAATGGGCTTGGGCTTGTTTGTACGTCATTTCGCCTTTTTCAACACGCTCTACAACGCCTAATTTAAAGGCTAAGGTGTAATCTCGTTGTGTGCGCTTACGGCTTGAGTTAATTAATGTTGTCATAAAGAAATCCTCTTTATGTCAACGTATTTCAGGACGGGACATAGCGAAAGAAAAAGGCCGCTAATCATTAGCGGCCTTTTTATCTGAATTTGGTGGAGAGCTGCACTTAGAATTAGGAACCTTGGGGTTCAAATGGCAAAAACAAAAAAGCCATCATTGCTGATGGCTTTTCCGTAGAATATGGCGGAGGAGCAGGGATTTGAACCCTGGGTGGGCTATAAACCCACGCCGGTTTTCAAGACCGGTGCATTAAACCACTCTGCCACCCCTCCGAACGATGCGCATAATATAAGTTAGTTTACTGACTGTAAAGCACTAACTGATAATTATGCGCTAACTGCTCGTATTACATTCAATCTGCTTGATTTTGCTTCGTATCTGCATTGATCCCAAGACGAGCAGGATCCGGCGCAGTAAAGTGTTTGGCAAAATCCGCCCAAGTTTGCTCGGTTTTTAACAGGTAACCCAAGATCACCACTAATGAACAGCTCAGAATGCCCCAACCTATGGCGACTTCTCCTGAACTTGCCCAGAGCGCGACTAAACTCGAGGCGCCAAAGGCGATGGTGATTTGCAAAAAGTTCTGTAATCCTGCCGCCTTAGCCGCATTTTGAGTGAATTGTTGTAAAGCACTGTTCACCACAATGGGATAAATCGCCCCGTTTGCCGCTGCGAGTATCGAGAAGGAAATCAGCAGTGGGAAAATGGTTTCCGCCTTCATTAATAAGGTGAAAAACACAATCGAGATAACGCAGAGTCCAAAAATGGCCAGTAATACGTTGAGTGTACGGTCGGCACCAATGCGTTTTATCAATAGCTTACTCGCGTATCCACCCACAATAAACATGATGGTTTGCGGAATAAAGCTCAGCCCAATCTCTGTTGCCTGATAGCCGTGTTGCTCCATCACAATCGGCCATACAGTAAGATATGCGAAAAACGCACCCGAACAGGCACCAAAAATCACCACATTGCCAAGGTAACGGGGATTTTTCAAAATCTTGCCGTAGGAAACGGCGCTTGGCTTAGCATCCTTATGCTCTGCATGGCTCGGCACGAAGTATAAGGTCATCAACACCAATAAAAAGGCAATCACACACAATGAGATAAAGATTGCACGCCATCCAAAATCGTTCAGAATATAAGCGCCAAGGATGGGGGCTAATGCGGGAGATAATGCCACTAACGGCATAATGTTACTGAAAATCCCCTGCGCTTTTTCGGCATCATATTGCTCGACCACAATCGCTTGCCAGATGACCCCTGCACTACAGGCGCCTACGGCTTGGAAGAAGCGAGCGATGTTTAGCATCAGTATCGAGTCGCTATTGGCGATGGCCACACTGGCGAGCGCAAAAATGCCAAGGCCGAGGATCAGGGCGTAACGTTTGCCGAGTTTACTGACCAAAGGGCCATAAATCAGTTGCCCTAAGGCTAAACCAGCCAAGAAACAGGTGAGCGACATCGCCACTTGAGACGGTGAAGAATTGAACGAACTTTCAATTGCTTTGAAAGCAGGCAAATACATGTCAGTGGCAATGAAGCCTAACATGCTTAGCAAGGCCAAATAGAATAAGAATATAAAAAACTTCATATTTACAAAGATATTACTAGACGTTTTCATAAAATAATCATGTCGAAAGACTTAAGGCGTGCAGTCTAAATACTTGTTAATTTGATTGGAAACGTTTATTTTTGACAGATGCTATCAATTATTTTCATCACAATGGATGTCAGCTATGCTCTCGGAACAAGCGTTAGAACTCATTGATATCGTGGCCCGTGTTGGGAGTTTTACGGCGGCAGCCAATCGACTGCACAAGGTCCCTTCTGCGGTCAGTTATGCCGTTAAACAAATCGAAGAAGAACTTGGCGTAGTGTTATTTGAGCGCCACCACCGCAGCGTGACCTTAACCCCTGCGGGAGAGCATTTTGTTAAGCAAGCCAGAAACTTGCTGACTCAAATGGATGAAATGAAACGCGGTACTCAGCGTGTGGCCAACGGCTGGCAACCCACATTATCTATCGCCTTAGATAACATAGTTCGCGCCGACAGAATTAGCGTATTAATTGCCGACTTTTACCGTCATTTCCAAGATATTGAGCTTATCATCCGCATCGAGGTGTTTAACGGTGTGTGGGAGGCGCTTGCGACTGGTCGCAGTGATATCGCCATTGGTGCAACAACGGCGATCCCTGTGGGGGGCGTATACCAATATAAAGACATGGGCGACATTCAATGGGCGTTTTTGGTGAGTAAAAACCATCCATTAGCCAGTATTGACCGGCCCTTGACCGATGATGAATTGCGCCCCTTCCCCTCTATTTGTTTGGAAGATACCTCGCGGGAAATTCCTAAGCGCATGACCTGGTTATTGGAGAATCAACGCAGACTTGTGGTGCCGGATTGGATCCGCGCAATTAACTGCTTTAGAGAGGGATTAGGTATCGGCTATATGCCAGTACATTTGGCCAGCGTATTTATTAAAGCGGGCGCCTTGGTTGAAAAGCAGCTTGAAAATCCGAAATTAACCAGCCCTTGTTGCTTAGCTTGGAACGCCGATAAGATGTCGCCCGCCTTAGCTTGGGTGCTCGACTATTTAGGGGATACCGATAAATTACACCGTGAATGGCTGGCGTAATATTTCCGTATTACCACTGGATTAAGCTTGTTTTAAAGTCTTTGTGTTGCACTGGTGTAACGAAATACGCCTTAAGCGTTAGGTCGCACAGAAAAATCAGTCATTACAACTTGTTATTTGTGGCGTGAATCCTTTAAGCACAGCGCTGTTTTCGGTAGTATTCACCCAGTTTTACTGGATTTGCGATATTGATGGGAACTCTCGTCCCCGTTAAAAATCAAAATGATCAGTTCGGATTTAAAAGCTAATGGAGAAAGATATGACTCAGCAAACCTTGTACTCAGCGAGTGCATCCACCCTAGAAGTGAATAAACTTCTTAAAAATACCTATTTATTGTTGGCCATGACCCTCGCCTTCTCGGCATTGTGTGCAGGCTTAGCGATGGCACTCAATATCAGCCCTCTGATGTCACTCGGTTTATCTATCGGTGGTTTAGTGCTGTTGTTCGTTACCCTACGCAAAGCCGACTCCGCTGCGGGCATCTTCTGGGTATTTGCATTTACCGGTATGGAAGGCGCCTCATTAGGTTACATGCTTAACCACTACGCTGGCATGACCAATGGCTCTGAGCTTATCATGCAAGCTTTAGGATTAACCTCGGTTATCTTTATTGCGCTCTCGGCCTATGCAGTCACGACGAAGAAAGATTTCTCTTTCCTACGTGGTTTCCTGTTCGCCGGATTGATTGTGGTGATCGCCGCTGCGCTGATTAACATTTTCGTGGGTAACAGTGTGGCCTTTATGGCGATTAACGCGGGTCTTGCGCTGTTAATGACCGGCTTTATCCTGTTCGACACTAGCCGCATCGTGAATGGTGGCGAGACTAACTATATCCGCGCCACTATCTCCTTGTATCTGGACTTTTTAAACCTATTCATTGCCATTTTGCATTTGCTTGGCATTGGTAACGATGATTAATCCCCTTTTCGGGAAACTTACGCTAAAATGGCCCTACTTTTAGGGCCATTTTTTTTATAATGAGCAAATTTATTATCCAAGTAAACGGGCCAGCCTATGGCACGTCGGCAAGTGTGAATGCCCTACGTTTCACCCAAGCCTCCCTGCAAAGCGGACATGAGATTGTCTGCGTGTTTTTCTATCAGGATGGCGTGTATAACTCGACGGACTTTAATTTACCCGCATCCGATGAATATGATGTGGTTAAAGGTTGGAAACAACTGGCAGCCGAGCATCAAGTCTCGTTAGTAAACTGTGTCTCAGCGGCATTACGACGTGGCATAGTCTCGCAGCAAGAGGCGCAGGAAAACGGGCTAAGCCACTGGAATGTTGAACATTCTTTTATTATGGGCGGACTGGGTGAACTGGTCACGGGAATTGAATCAGCCGATCGTTTGGTCTGCTTTTAAGCTTCGGAAATGTTATGAAAAAAATCTGTATATTGTTCCGAAGCGCGCCCCATGGCACCACTAAGGGCCGCGAAGCCTTAGACTTTGCCCTGTTAAGCGCCAGCTTTGAGCAAGAAGTGAGTTTAGTGTTTGTTGATGAAGGCGTGTTACATCTGCTAAAAGACCAACAACCCGAGCTTATCGGCGGTAAAGATTACCTTGCGGCGCTAAAAGCGCTCCCGCTGTACGACATCGAATCAGTGTTCGCCTGCAAACAGTCCTTAGGTGATTACGGCTTAAGCCATGGCCTGTTGTCGATTCCGGTGACTATCTTAAACGATGAAGCCATCTCGGCTCACTTCAAAGCCGTCGATGAGGTCTTAGTATTCTAATGATTTTACATCATATCCAAACCTCGCCCAGCCGAGACAATGCCCTCAAACTTTGCCTGCGTTATGCTTGCAAAGAGGATGCGATTTTACTCTCGAGCGATGGCGTTAACGCATTATTACTGCGCCAATGGGCCATGGCGCTTTCGCCCTTTAAGGTGATGGTGCTGAAGGACGATGTTATCGCCCGCGGCTTAACGGAACGTCTTAAAAACATTAGTCAGATTGATTACAACGAGTTTGTCGCTCAATCTTTGCAGCACGATAAGGTGATCACGTGGTAAATCCGCTTATATTCAATGGCGTCGAAATTGAACGCGACCATCAAGGCTATTTGAAGAATATCGCCGACTGGCAGCCGGATATGGCGCCGCTGTTAGCCCAAGAAGAACAGATTGAACTGACCAGTGCCCACTGGGAAGTGATCCATTTTGTTCGAGATTTTTATCTGGAATATAAAACCAGCCCTGCGATCAGGGTGTTAGTCAAAGCCATTGGCCAAGCCTTAGGGCCGGATAAAGGTAACTCTAAGTACCTCTATACCCTCTTTCCTGTTGGTCCTGCCAAACAGGCGACAAAGATTGCGGGCCTGCCTAAACCTGCCAAGTGTATTTAAGGTTTAATCACTTCTGCTAACAAAAAAGGTATATTCCACTGGAATATACCTTTTTATTTGAGTCGTGCTATTTCACGTTTTCTAACACAACCCAGACGGCTTTACCTAGGGTGGCCAACATCACAGCGCAAAACACGGCGATGACAGCAGTGTAGGAAAGCCAACGAAGATAACGTTGACCTTTATCCATGGTGTTGTGTTACGCCAATTAACCGATCTGAGTCAGTCCGCCCATGTATGGACGCAGCGCTTCAGGAATGGTCACACTACCATCGGCATTTTGATAGTTCTCTAAAATCGCAACTAAAGTACGACCTACCGCTAGGCCTGAGCCGTTTAAGGTGTGCAGCAAGGCTGGCTTGTTATCGGCCTTAACGCGGTAACGGGCTTGCATACGACGGGCTTGGAAGTCTTTCATGTTTGAACATGAAGAGATCTCGCGGTAAGTGTTTTGGCCTGGTAACCACACTTCGATATCATAGGTTTTGCTTGAACCAAAGCCCATGTCACCGGTACACAGGATCACTGTGCGGTATGGCAGGCCAAGGCGTTGCAGTACGGTTTCAGCGTGGCCCGTTAATGCTTCGAGCGCTGCCATTGAGTCTTCTGGCTTAACCAGTTGCACTAATTCCACTTTATCGAATTGGTGCTGACGGATAAGACCACGGGTATCTTTACCGTATGAGCCAGCTTCACTGCGGAAACAGGCGGTATGCGCGGTTAACTTAATCGGTAATTCGTCTTCATCGACAATGCTGTCGCGCACTAAGTTCGTTAATGGCACTTCTGCGGTTGGGATCAGGCTTAAACCTTGGCCTTCTTCGGTCGCAGGTTTAGTGTGGAACAAGTCTTCACCAAACTTAGGCAATTGGCCTGTACCCAGTAAGCTTGCTTCGTTAACCAGTAATGGCACGTAAGCTTCGGTATAACCGTGCTCAGTAGTGTGCAGATCTAACATGAACTGACCTAAAGCGCGGTTTAAACGGGCGATTTGGCCTTTCATAACGATAAAGCGTGAGCCAGTGATTTTCACGGCGCTCTTAAAATCTAAACCGTTTAGGCCTTCACCTAAGTCAATATGATCTTTAACAGGGAAATCGAAGCTGCGTGGTGTGCCCCAACGGCGGATCTCGACGTTTTCAGTCTCGTCAGCACCGATAGGTGCTGACTCATCCGGCAGGTTTGGCATCGACATGGCAATCGCGTTCACTTCTTCAAGTACCGCAGCCAGCTCGACTTTCTTCGCATCTAATTGCGCACCTAAATCGCCAACCTGCGCCATGATGGCATCCACATCTTCGCCGCGGGCTTTTGCTTGTCCGATGGACTTGGAAATAGCATTACGCGAAGCTTGTAGCTCTTCAGTCGCCACTTGCAGTGACTTACGTTTTTCTTCTAATTGAGTGAGATGAGCGACATCTAAAATAAAACCACGGGTAGCTAATCGCTCAGCGGTAACTGCTAATTCGTTGCGCAAAAATTTAGGATCTAACATGTGATATATTCTTAATAGTTAAATGCGAGAAAAAACCAGTTGTTGGCCTAAGTAAACCATAAACAAACATAGACTTAGGTTCAACACCACATTCAAAGCCGCCTTCAACCAATCTCCTTCTTGCATCAGCAATAAAGTTTCGTTTGAGAAAGTTGAAAACGTTGTCAAAGCGCCTAACAGGCCAACGCCGATCAGGGCTTTGAGTTCTGGGCTGATATGACTCATTTGTCCCAGTGCGTAAATGACGCCCATTAAAAATGAACCGAGGACATTGACCAACAGTGTACCAAAAGGAAAACTGCTGCCAAATACTTGGATCATGAATATTGAAATAAGATAGCGAAAAACCGCACCAATGGAACCACCCAAGGCCACAAGTAGGAGATTATTCATACCTTTTTCTCCCACTGGCTTGATCTAATTGCGCTAATTGCGCCAATTTGTCCTTAATTCGCTTCTCAAATCCGCGTTCGGTCGGGAAATAAAATTGCGAAGCTTGTAAGGATTCGGGGAAATAATTCTCGCCGCTGGCATAGGCATTGGGTTCATCGTGGGCATAGCGATACTCGGCGCCAAAGCCCATTTCCGCCATGAGTTTGGTCGGCGCATTACGCAGATGATAAGGCACGGCCTCTTGGCCCGTTTCGCGGGCGAGCGCCCTCGCCGCTTTAAAGGCGGTGTAAACGGCATTACTCTTAGGCGCACTGGCTAAATACACAATCGCTTGGGCAATCGCACGCTCACCTTCGGCAGGTCCGACACGGTGGAAACAATCCCAGGCATTGAGCGCGACTGTCATGGCATTAGGATCGGCATTGCCCACATCTTCCGAGGCTATAGCTAATAAGCGTCTGGCGACATATAACGGATCGCCGCCGCCTTCTAGAATGCGGCAGAACCAATACAGCGCTGCATCGGGCGCCGAGCCACGAATCGATTTGTGTACCGCCGAAATCAAATCGTAAAACTGATCGCCATTTTTATCGAATCCCGCCACTTGATGGCCAGCGACTTGTACCAGCATCTCTGTGGTAAAACTGCCGCCATCGGCCACCATATCGCTCATCAACTCAAGCAGGTTTAGCGCCTTGCGCGCATCGCCGTCACAGAGCTGCGCCAGCTTATTAAGCACATCCGTTGGCATAATTAACTGACGCTGCCCTAAACCACGTTCGGTATCCGTTAAGGCTTGGGTGATGATATGCACTATCTCGTCTTGGCTTAAGCGCTTGATAAGATAGACACGTGCCCGCGACAGTAAGGCGTTATTGATTTCAAATGAAGGATTTTCAGTGGTCGCCCCAATAAAAATCACAGTGCCATCTTCAATAAACGGCAAAAAGGCGTCCTGTTGACTCTTATTAAAGCGATGCACTTCGTCGACAAACAGCAAGGTGCGTTGTCCACGGGATTGGGCAACGGCTTGGGCCTGCTCGATGGCGGCGCGAATGTCTTTTACACCCGAGGTAACCGCCGAAATGCGTTCAACATGGGCATTGGAATAATGGGCAATAAGTTCGGCAAGTGTCGTTTTACCTGTGCCCGGCGGTCCCCATAACATCATCGAATGGGCACGGCCCGCTTCTAATGCTTGGCGCAATGGTTGGCCTTCCCCCAACAAATGGGCTTGACCTATATACTCGGCAATCGTCCTTGGCCGCATACGCGCGGCTAAGGGACGAAAATCAGGCGCAAAATTAAACGATAAACTGCTCACGCGCTAACCTATTGGGTTTTAAGACGTTGATCATCCACATCAACGTTCTCTGGCAACACAAACTTAAACAGCGCTTTATCCGCGGTGCTAATGCTGTGTTGATTGCTCAAGTCAAACTGGCTCAGGTTGCCTTTATCATCGAGCACATTAAATTTATTCAGTGTGCCTTTGTTAAAACAGACATTGACTGAGGTAATCCCGGCATCCGTGGACTTAGGTTTGATTTCATAACAGTCTTGCTTTTTGGTCACGCTATATTGCGACCAAGTGGCGTCATCGCGGTGCACCAATAAGGCGATGGGCGATGCATTAATGGCTTCGGCAAAATCCATGATCACCACTTCTTCGGCGAAGGGATTGTAGATCCATAAATCTTTACCATCGGCGACAATTTGGGATTCATCGGGCGCGGTTAAATGCCAATAAAACTGGTTCGGATGGGCCAGTGCGAATACACCCGCGCCCGTTTGGATAATCTTTTTATTGATATCGGTAACGGTTTGTTTGAAATCGGCCTTGAGTGACTCAGTGCCGTTTAAGGTTTCGCGTAATTGCTTTGCGTCATCGGCCAATACTGCATTGCTGTATAACAATGGTGATAACAACACAGCACACAACAGTTTTTTCATAGGTATCCTTTGGACTAAAAGTTGAACTCGCCGCATTATGGCGAGTTCAAACTGACATCTAGCTTAACATTAATAGTGTTTCGGGGCCGGCGGTGCCAGCACTTCGCGGTTACCATTATGGCCCTGAGCCGAGACCACACCCTGCATTTCCATTTGTTCGATAATACGCGCTGCGCGGTTATAACCAATCTTAAATTTACGCTGCACGCTCGAAATTGAACCACGGCGGGTTTCGGTCACGAAGGCGACGGCCTCATCGTAAAGCGGATCGTATTCTTCATCGGATTCGGCGGTTTCACCCGGCAAGAGCACTTGTTCGCCCTCACTCACGCCATTGAGGATCTCATCGATGTATTGTGGCTTACCCCGGGCACACCAATCGGCCACCACACGGTGAACTTCATGGTCATCGATAAAGGCACCATGAACACGGTTTGGCACCGCGGTTCCGGGTGGTAAATACAGCATGTCACCCATACCCAATAAGGTTTCAGCACCCTGCTGATCCAAAATGGTACGGGAGTCGATACGGGAAGACACTTGGAAGGCCATCCGTGTCGGGATGTTGGCTTTAATTAAGCCCGTGATCACATCCACCGATGGACGTTGGGTCGCGAGGATTAAATGGATACCCGCAGCACGGGCCTTTTGGGCGATACGGGCGATCAGTTCTTCCACTTTCTTACCGACAATCATCATCATGTCAGCAAATTCGTCGACGACAACCACAATCGATGGCAGTTTATCTAAGGCTGGCGCCTCTGGCTCCATGCTGTCAGATGACTTCCACATGGGGTCTAAAATCACTTCACCATTAGCTTTCGCTTCGGCAATCTTGGCGTTATATCCTTTGATGTTACGAACGCCCATCATAGACATTAGCTTGTAGCGGCGCTCCATCTCACCCACACACCAGCGCAGCGCATTGGCCGCTTCTTTCATGTCGGTAACCACTTCACAGAGTAGATGCGGGATGCCTTCATAAACCGATAATTCCAGCATTTTCGGGTCGATCATGATAAAGCGAACATCTTCAGGGCCAGACTTATACAATAAGCTGGTGATCATAACGTTCACCCCGACCGATTTACCTGAACCTGTGGTACCGGCAACCAGTAAGTGCGGCATTTTGCCTAAATCAACCACCACAGGCTCGCCGGAAATGTCTTGGCCAAGCACCATGGTCAGGTTCGATTTGCTCTCGGTAAAAGCTTCGCAATCGAGCACATCGCGCATGTACACGGTTTCGCGGAACTTGTTTGGCAGTTCGAGACCCACATAGGATTTACCCGGAATCACCTCAACCACACGCACTCGCTCGGCCAGTAGCGAACGCGCTAAGTCGTTTGCGAGGTTTGAAATCTTCGAGGCTTTAATACCTGGCGCTAAATCTAGCTCAAAACGGGTGATCACTGGACCGGGATAAACCCCCACTACAGTGGCCACAATGTTAAAGTCGGCAAGTTTGGCTTCGACTAAGCGGGCAACTTGCTCTAATTCCTCAGGGCTTATCGGATTCTTTTTACGATTAGGCACATCCAGCAAGCTGATGCTTGGCAGCGGATCCATAGGTTTTGCAGGTACAGGTTTATCCTCTTGTCCCGGTAAAACCACAATACCATCGACAATCTTCGCCTTTGGCGCTTCTTTTTGACGTTGCGCCTGAGTCACTGCGCCCGTTGAGGCTTTAGTATCAAAATCGATGACATCTTCATCGTTGAAACCCAGTTCGTCTTCATCCTCGTCATCGAGCATGGTTTCACGATGGAATACGGGTTCATCGTCGTCATCTTCATCTTCGAAAACGTGCGCCTTGAACTCAGTTTCATCATCTAAATCTAACTCGGCCTCTTTAGGCTTGGCGACCCAAGGCGGCGCCTCAAAATGACCATGCTCAGCTACGGCACTGGCTTGGTCTAATTGGGGCTCAACTCTTTGTAGGCCTTTAGGTTCAGCCTTGGGTTTATTGCTGTTTAAACTTAAGATTTTTGCGAGCGCCGACAGCTTACCCTTACCGGAGCTTGCTTCGGTGATGATTTCGTCGCTGACCTCTTCTTCCTTCGCGGGGCGAGTCGTGAAGATACGACTCGGTGTCACCTCTGGCTCACGCACCCGGGCTTTTTCAAGCTGATGCTGTGAGTCACGGCGTTGTTTAAACTTATCAACGACCGTCATAAAACCGCGGGTATCTTCGGTTTCACGCTCGCGTTTTAACGCTTGTGGCAGACGTTTGAGCTTTCTAAAACACCAAATGGAGACAAAGCCAACCTTCTCGACCACAGTCAACCAGCTGATCCCCGTTAACAGCGTAAAGCCCGAGCCTAAGAAGCACAGCAGCAACAAGGTAGTACCGAGCTTATTAAAATACGGCAACATGGCTTGGCCGATAACATCCCCTGCCACGCCGCCTGCGGAAAACTCATAGATATTATTGGCATTCATGCTGGCTAATGCTGAAAAACCAAGAATAAGCAGCAGAAAACCTATGATGCGCAGTGCGACTGAAAAGTAGTCAATTTCTAATAAATCATGGGCGCGTTTGAAAAGCAGCCAACCTGTAGAGGCTACAATGATCGGCATGATGTAAGCAGTGACGCCAAAAAAGTACAACAGAATGTCGGCAATCCACGCCCCTACTGCACCCGTCCAGTTTTTGATATCGCCTTGAAAATGAGACTGGCTCCAGCCCGGATCCGACGGACTAAAACTGGTTAAGGCAAGCAAAATATAGGTGGCTAAAACACAGCAAATGATGAGTCCGCCTTCGAGCAGACGCTGCAGCCCTGAGAGCGTGCGTACACTATTTCCTTGAGACAAACGACTTAATCCATAAAAATGAAAACAGGTGGGCTAACGATACCAGAATCCCACTAAATGTGGAGCATCTTAGGGCGTTTTTATCCTAAGAATTACTGGTACAAGACAAAAAATCGGCGCTAATGAGCTAAAGCACAGGTTTTCAGCACTAACTGGCTATTACGCAACCAATTTACGCGCTGTAAAGAAGATAAAAACCAGATAAAAATTTCGCCCTTAAGCTGGCAAACCTAAGGGCTAAGCAAGGTCATTTTTGAGTTCGAAACGGCTAACGTAGGAATAAATAAGGGGCCTAGGCCCCTTATTGTAAACGTTCAGGGTATTAAATATCGGAGAGCAGATGGTTTATCGCGACACGGCTAGTGTGTTTCACTTCTTCCATCACCACGTAAGTACGGGTATCGGAGACTGAAGGTAATTTCAGCAGCGTCTCACCGAGTAAACGGCGGTAAGCTGACATATCAGAAACACGTGTCTTTAATAAGTAGTCAAAGTCACCAGAAACCAGATGACACTCTTGAATATCATCTAACAGTTGCACAGCGCGATTAAACTTATCAAATACTTCGGGAGTATCACGGCTCAACGTGATTTCCACGAATACCAGTAGGGATGCACCCAAGAAATGAGGATTGACCAAGGCGGTATAGCCATTGATATATCCTTGCTTTTCGAGTCGTTTCACTCTTTCTAAACACGGAGTTGGACTTAATCCTACTCTTTTAGATAGTTCCACATTTGAAATGCGTCCATCAATTTGTAATTCATTAAGAATGTTGCGATCGATGCGATCCAAGTCTTTTACAGGACTCTTTTTATTATATGCCATTTATTTAACCTTGCTTTATCACTAAAACAACATTTTATTCTACGTATGTCAAAAGTTCAGCAGCATAAACTGCGTCGCCGATACTATACTAGATATCCCTGAATTAATCACGTTCAGGTCACGATAAAATAACAATTATGCCCATTAAAAGTGGGTTTTTCAGGCAATTGAGGCTCAAAAATGATTATTGGTGTACCAAAGGAAATTAAAAACCACGAGTATCGTGTCGGTATGGTTCCTTCAAGCGTTCGCGAATTGACCATCAAAGGTCATGAAGTGTTTGTCGAAACTAATGCTGGCACGGGAATTGGTTTTTCTGATCAGGATTATGTTGATGCAGGTGCCAAAATATTAGCAACTGCTGCTGAAGTCTTTGCTAAAGCAGAGATGATCGTAAAGGTAAAAGAGCCTCAAGCAGTTGAACGCGCTATGCTGCGTCATGACCAGATTTTATTCACTTATCTGCATTTAGCGCCAGATTTACCACAAACTGAAGATTTAATTAAAAGTGGTGCCGTGTGTATCGCTTACGAAACCGTGACTGATGACCGTGGTGGCTTACCTCTGCTGGCCCCAATGTCAGAAGTAGCTGGTCGTATGTCTATCCAAGCGGGTGCGATGGCGCTGGAAAAATCTTCTGGTGGTCGCGGCATGTTATTAGGCGGCGTTCCAGGTGTTGAGCCTGCAAAAGTCGTGATCATCGGTGGTGGCATGGTCGGTACCAATGCTGCACAAATGGCTGTAGGCATGGGCGCTGATGTCGTTGTACTTGACCGCAGCATCGATGCACTGCGTCGCTTAAACGTACAATTTGGTTCTGCAGTTAAGGCTGTTTACTCAACTGCCGATGCGATTGAGCGCCATGTATTAGAAGCTGATCTCGTGATTGGTGGCGTATTAATTCCAGGTGCTGCAGCGCCTAAGCTTGTAACACGTAGTATGATCGCACGCATGAAGCCAGGCAGTGCTATCGTTGACGTCGCAATCGATCAAGGTGGTTGTGTGGAAACTTCACATGCAACGACTCACCAAGATCCAACCTACATCGTTGATGACGTAGTGCACTACTGTGTGGCAAACATGCCTGGTGCCGTTGCCCGCACTTCAACCTTCGCTCTGAATAACGCGACTCTGCCTTATATCCTTAAGTTAGCTAACTTAGGTTATAAAGCTGCCCTGTTACAAGACAAACACTTACTGAACGGTTTGAACGTGATGCACGGCAAACTGGTTTGTAAAGAAGTGGCGCAAGCATTAAATCTTGAGTACACAGCGCCAGCAAGTTTATTAGCCTAATCATATGAGAGCCTAGGTCTTTCTGACCTACTCTGCTTTGTTCGGCCTCACTCTGTTGAGGCCGATTTTTTATGCTGATCACAAATATCTTCACCCGTGCGGGGTTTAATACCAATCGTATTAAATATCTGTTCATTCAGCGGGAATTCAACGCGCTTTAGACAAGGCGAAGGCTTGAAGGCATAGTGGCGCTCTGTCGAAAGCCTTAAACGCAGTATAAAGCGCGTTGAAACCTGCCCTTTGGGAGCCACACAGGCATCCCACTCCGGTGTTACATTGACTTAAAAGGGAATGACCATTTCTGCGTCAATGCGCCTTGTATTGAAATGCCTGCGAGGCTCTGAACTGATTAGATATTTAATGTGATTGGTATAAGCCAAAGCCTTAGTAAACTCAGGCTGACAATTTGCCTTAGGATTCGATTAGCATAATCTAAAAGAATCACCAAACAGCGCTTTACCCCTACAGGTAAATTCCCTACAATCCATGCAATTTGCTAAAGGCACGGAGAGAAAAATGAGCCAAGTCAGACACAGTAACCTATTGATTTTAGGTTCAGGTCCCGCAGGATACACGGCAGCAGTTTATGCTGCGCGCGCAAACTTAAAGCCTGTGATGATCACAGGTATGCAGCAAGGTGGTCAGTTAACGACCACGACTGAAGTTGAAAACTGGCCAGGTGATGCAGAAGACTTAACGGGTCCAGCATTAATGGAACGTATGCAAAAACATGCGGAAAAGTTTGATACTGAAATCCTTTTCGACCATATCAATGAAGTGACGCTGACTGAGCGCCCTTTCCGTTTAAAAGGCGACAATGGCGAATACACTTGTGATGCGCTGATCATTGCGACAGGTGCTTCTGCTCGTTACTTAGGACTTGAGTCTGAAGAAGCGTTTAAAGGACGCGGCGTATCGGCCTGTGCGACCTGTGATGGTTTCTTCTATCGCAATCAGAAAGTTGCCGTCATTGGTGGTGGTAACACTGCCGTTGAAGAAGCACTTTATTTGAGTAACATCGCCGCCGAAGTGCACTTAATTCACCGTCGTGACACCTTCCGCTCAGAGAAAATCCTTATCGACCGTTTAATGGATAAAGTGGCTAACGGCAACATTATCCTGCACCTTGATCAAACCATGGAAGAAGTAGTTGGTGATGCTATGGGTGTAACAGGCTTGAAAATGAAAAGCACCAAAGATGGCGCTATCACAGATCTGGCCGTTGCCGGCGTGTTTGTAGCCATTGGACACAGCCCTAATACTGGGATCTTCGAAGGCCAATTAGAGATGAACAACGGTTATCTGAAGGTACAAAGCGGCCTTCAAGGTAACGCGACCCAAACCAGCATCGAAGGTGTGTTTGCCGCAGGTGACGTTATGGACCAACATTACCGTCAAGCGATTACCTCTGCGGGTACAGGTTGTATGGCAGCATTAGATGCTGAGCGTTACTTAGACGCTAAAAAGTAATTACGCGAAGAACAATCGAGTGTGATTTTTACGTGTGCTCGCCCACTCAAATGAAATAGCAGGCATCAGCCTGCTATTTTTTTATCTGTATCTTGTGACTCGCTTGAAGCAAGCCTCAACGCTATTTATGACGGGTCACAGCAGCAACAAAAAAAGGGACCAAATGGTCCCCTCTTAAGTGCGACAAACTAATTGCTTAGTTTAACGCTTCTTTTGCTTTTTCAACTAAAGTTGCGAATACAACTTTGTCGAATACAGCGATGTCAGCCAAAATCTTACGATCGATTTCGATAGACGCCTTTTTCAGACCGTTGATGAAACGGCTGTAAGACAGACCATTTTGACGAGCTGCAGCATTAATACGTGCAATCCACAGTTGACGGAATTGACGTTTTTTCTGACGACGGTCACGGTAAGCATATTGACCAGCTTTAGTTACTGCTTGAACAGCAACGCGGTAAGTACGGCTACGAGCGCCATAATAACCTTTTGCTAATTTTAAAACTTTCTTGTGACGAGCACGTGCGGTTACACCACGCTTAACTCTTGGCATTTTCTAATCTCCTAAATTAAGCGTATGGTAATTGACGCGCGATTGCTGGAACGTCAACTTTAGCAACTAAACACTTGTTACGTAAGTGACGCTTACGCTTAGTGCTCTTTTTGGTCAGAATGTGACGTAAATGGGCTTGCTTGCGCTTGAAACCATTAGCGGTTTTCTTAAAACGCTTCGCTACACCTCTGTCGGTTTTCATTTTAGGCATTACTAAAACTCCGCATTGGGATGTTAAATAAAAAGCAAGGCGAGCGAAGGCATATAGCCTTCGCTACTTTTATAGGTTGCCCTACTTATTTCTTTTTAGGCGCTAGCACCATAATGGCTTGTCGGCCTTCCATTTTCGGGAAGGATTCAACAATTGCATACTCATCCAAATCTGTTTTGATACGGTTCAGCAGATCCATACCCAGGTTTTGGTGAGCCATTTCGCGGCCTCGGAAACGCAGCGTAATTTTCGCTTTGTCCCCGTCTTCCAGAAAACGTATCAGGTTGCGTAGTTTTACCTGATAGTCGTTTTCGTCAGTTCCAGGACGGAATTTGATTTCCTTAACCTGAACCTGTTTTTGCTTCTTCTTTTGTTCCTTTTGAGCTTTCGCTTTATCAAATAGGAACTTACCGTAGTCCATAATGCGACATACTGGAGGTTCAGCGTTTGGACTAATTTCGACTAGGTCTACACCCGCTTCATCTGCCAAATTCTGAGCATCTCTGATGCTTACCACACCAATAGCTTCACCATCAATGCCAGTTAAGCGTACTTCTGGTACACCTGTGATTTCTTCATTGATTCTATTAGGGGCCAGCTGACGCCCTGCTGTTTTCTTGATCTTTATGACCTATTCCTCCAACAATTTGAGACTACGGAGCGAAATTTGTTGATGGATCTTAGCGGCGAAATCTTCAATTCGCATCTTACCTAAGTCAACGCCATCACGTGTACGCACCGCAACTTCCTTATTTTCCATTTCCTGATCGCCAACGACCAATAAATAAGGAACACGCCTTAAGGTGTGCTCGCGTATTTTAAAGCCTATTTTCTCATTCCTCAAGTCAAATGAGGCGCGAATACCTTGTTCTTTGAAGAATTTGACCACTTCTTCAACATAATCAGCCTGTTTGTCGGTGATATTCATCACGACAACTTGCATTGGAGCCAACCAAGTTGGGAAACGGCCTGCGTATTCTTCGATCAAAATACCTAAGAAACGCTCCAACGAGCCTAAAATCGCACGATGGATCATCACAGGCGTTTGACGGCTGTTATCTTCGGCGACATAAGTTGCACCTAAACGGCTTGGTAATGCGTAGTCTAATTGCACAGTACCGCATTGCCATGCACGGTCTAAACAGTCGTGCAGCGTGAACTCAATCTTAGGACCGTAGAAGGCGCCTTCACCCGGTAAAATGGTGAACTCGATGTTGTTAGCACGTAAAGCTTGCTTAAGTGCTTCTTCGGCTCTGTCCCACATGGCATCGTCACCGATACGTTTTTCTGGGCGAGTTGAGAGTTTTACAACGATGTTTTCGAAGCCGAATGTCGAGTAAGTGTCGTATACCATTTGGATACAAGAGCTCACTTCTGCTTGAACTTGATCTTCAGTACAGAAGATATGGGCATCGTCTTGAGTAAAACCACGTACGCGCATCAGTCCGTGCAGCGAACCTGATGGCTCATTGCGGTGACAGCAACCAAATTCCGCCATACGTAATGGCAGATCACGGTAAGATTTCAAGCCTTGGTTGAAGATCTGTACGTGGCCAGGGCAGTTCATTGGCTTAACCGCGTATTCACGGTTTTCACTGCTGGTTGTGAACATGGCTTCTGAGTATTTATCCCAGTGACCAGAGCGTTCCCACAGTACGCGGTCCATCATCAATGGACCTTTCACTTCTTGGTAAGTGTATTGATTTAACTTACGGCGAATGAAACGTTCTAATTCGAGGAAGATGCTCCAACCGTCGTTATGCCAGAACACCATGCCAGGAGCTTCTTCTTGCATATGGTAGAGGTCAAGCTGCTTACCAATCTTACGGTGGTCACGTTTAGCCGCTTCTTCAAGACGGGCTAAATGGGTGCTCAGGGCTTTTTTATCCGCCCATGCTGTACCGTAAATACGTTGCAGCATCTTGTTTTCAGAGTTACCGCGCCAGTAAGCGCCGGCAATGCTCATCAACTTGAAATGATGGCAGAAACGCATGTTTGGCACGTGTGGACCACGGCACATGTCAGTGTATTCTTCGTGATGATAGAGCGCTGGAGTCGCATCTTTGCTGATGTTCTCATCCAGAATCGCGATCTTGTATTCTTCACCGCGGGCGGCGAAGGTATCACGGGCTTCTTGCCAGCTCACAACGCGTTTGACTACGTCGTAATTGGTCTTAGCCAGTTCAAGCATACGTTTTTCGAGGGCTTCGATATCTTCTTGAGTCAGCTTGTGCTCAAGATCGATGTCGTAGTAGAAGCCGTTATCGATCACAGGACCGATCGCCATCTTGGTTTGTGGCCATAATTGCTTGATTGCATGGCCTAATAAATGCGCGCAAGAATGGCGAAGGATTTCAATACCTTCTTCGTCTTTAGCGGTAATAATAGAAAGTTCAGCATCGGTTTCGATAAGATCGCAAGCGTCTTTAAGTTCGCCATTCACGCGACCAGCGATACAGGCTTTAGCAAGACCAGGGCCGATATCAGCGGCAACATCGAGAGTCGATACGGGATGTGCAAACTCGCGTTTGCTACCATCAGGAAGTGTAATTACAGGCATGAAATATCCTTGTCCAGTGGTGACCCACACGTAGGGCCACATGGTGATTAAGTAAAAAGAGAATGCTCGCGAGGTTAAGACAGTACAGGAGTCTTAGCCGCCTTGCGTAGCAGGACAGTTATTCTACGGGATAGTCTTTAAGGCACGCAAGTTAAATGGCCCAATTGCGAGGCTTAGCCCCCAAATCAACTCCTTTATTAACATCAATCCGCAAAGTTTGCCGTGAATTCATCATATTGCAGTCAATCGTTCATGTGGCAGTCATTTAACGCCCCTACGCTATGCGCGTTAAATGATTGCGGGTGGGTTGGAGGTTCACCTCCACGCATACCGCGCAGTCGCATCGCTGTAAATAATGAAGCCAAAGGAGTTGGTATGTTCACGAGTATCCTATTGACGGTTGCACTTAGCCATGTCGCCCAGAACCCAATCCCAGTTAGCCCCACGCCACCCACTCAACCTGAATCCCGAGCGGTTCAACGCCAAGCGGTGCAATTTGACACCATTGGTTTGCAGGACGATATCCACGCCGAGCTTTTGCTGCAGATAGAACTGCTATCACAGGCCATTAGTGACAATATAGAGGAAGGCATATTACCGACGGCGCCTGTCGAACTGATGACAGTAAAGGATTGAGTTAACTTAACTGGTGCGCATGCTTGACGGTTCTTACGCTAGATAAATATCTGTGAAAAAAGTACCAAGCGCTAAGCGGAACAGAAAAATCTAGTTAATGAGATTTTGATACCGACTTTATCTAAGTTGCAATAGCACATTCTTGTATACTCAACTAAAGCCAGTATCAAGGCTTAGCGACAAGTGTCATCCCTAGCATTCGTTAGAGAGGAGTTGCGCCATGAGGATCATGAATAAAGTGATTGTCTGTCCCCACTGCGGACACCATCAACATATAAGTATTGATGCCAGCAGCGGCGATCAGGATTATTACGATGACTGCCGAATTTGTTGTAATCCCATCCACCTGCGTTTACATGTGGATGATGCCCGCCGAACCATAGAGTTATATATTGACTCGGACGACGAGCAAATTTACTAGGCATGTTAATTAAGATTGGCCGCTAAAACGTTTGGCCAGCACGCGCTCGACGGTGTCGACTATGGCTTGGGTTTGGCTGTCAATTTCGATATTCAACTCATCTCCAACCTGACACTGGCCTAAATTGGTCAATTTGAGGGTTTCTGGGATCAAGTGCAGCATAAAACTGCTTTCGGTCACCTCGCCTACCGTTAAGCTACAACCGTTTACCCCGACAAAACCTTTATAAAGGATATAGTTCATCCATTTAGGCTCGACACTTAAGGTCAGATCATAATGCTGCTCGGTATGGCTAATGTGACTCACTTTCGCTTTAGTATGAATGTGTCCCGAGAGGATATGGCCGCCGATTTCGCTGCCAAACGTCAAAGAACGCTCGATGTTCACCCGCTGGCCAACGGTCAAATTGGCAAGGTTTGTCAACCTTAAGGTCTCTTCCACTACATCGAAAAATACCCTATCATCAACGACCTGAGTCACCGTCAGACATACCCCGTTATTTGCCACACTTGCACCAATCGCAAGTCCCTCATGCAAATCAGGTTTAAACGCTACCTCAAGGGTATTTAGGCCATCTTTCTTATGTATTGCAACCACCTCGCAGGTGGCTTGAACTATACCAGTAAACATTTTTTGCTCGCTTATTCGTTAAAGGCTGTATTTATGAATCATTCAGGCTTTCAGGCCAAACGCTTAATTCAACTCGCACTCCCAGTGTTGATCGCCCAAGTAACACAAACCATGATGGGGTTTATCGATACTGTCATGGCGGGCCGCGTCAGTGCTGTCGATATGGCCGCCGTGGCCGTAGGAACCAGTCTTTGGTTACCCGCCATCTTATTTGTCCAAGGGCTGCTGATGGCCTTTACGCCGTTATTTGCCCATCACAATGGCGCAAATAATCAGAAAGCCATTCAACCGCTGGCGTTTCAAGGCGCTTATCTGGCCTTAATTGGTGGCCTTGGGGTGATGGCGTTTCTCGCATCCGCGCCACTTGTGCTCAGCCATATGAATTTAGAGCCCCAATTGTACAACTTAACCATAGGATATATCGACGGTATTTTATGGGGCGCGCCCGCATTTGTGCTCTATCAGGTATTACGCGGTTGCAGTGAAGGGATTTCTTACACATTACCGACCATGATCATCGGATTCGTGGGGTTAGCGGTGAATATTCCGGCGAACTATATCTTTATTTATGGTCATTTCGGTGTGCCAGCCATGGGCGGTGCCGGTTGTGGTGTCGCGACCGCACTGGTGTTTTGGGCCATGTTGATAGCCATGACGATTTATATGCAGTTCCATAAAAAGTTTGCCGCATTAGCGCCCTTTAGCCAGTTCCATCGCCCCGATTTTGCCACGATGAAGAAGATGACGAAGCTTGGGATGCCGATTGCGATGGCACTCTTCTTTGAGGTAAGTCTGTTTGCGATTATCGCCCTGCTGCTGGCGCCATTGGGCGCGACTGTGGTGGCCAGCCATCAGATTGCCTTGAACTTCTCCGCCATAGTATTTATGTTGCCACTCTCGATTGGTATTGCTGTCTCGATTCGCATTGGTTACTACCTCGGCCGCGATCGTGCGGATATTTCTGCGGTGGTGGCAAAGGTCGGATTGTGGTTGGCACTTTCATTGGCCTTGTCGACGGCAATCTTAACTGTGTTATTCCGTTTCCAAATCGCCGAGTTGTATAACAGCGATCCCGAAGTGGTGGTACTTGCGGGCAGCTTGATGCTGATGGCCGCGCTGTATCAATTATCTGACTCAGTCCAGGTGGTCGCCGCCGGCGCCTTGCGTGGATATAAAGATACCCGCAGTGCATTTTACATTACGCTGTTCTCCTATTGGGGCATCGGCATGACCTTAGGTTACACCTTGGCGTATACCGACTTTATCGTACCAGCCATGGGCGCCCATGGTTTTTGGACCGGATTAATTGCAGGCCTCACCTCGGCGGCGCTGCTGTTTTTCATCCGCCTCCGTTATATTCAAAAGCATGGCGTGCATTTAAGTTTGATTGAAGGCGGCAGCGTGCATCACTAAGTAGATGGAAAGATAAAACGGCGAGCTAAATGCTCGCCGTTTTATTTCGCGCAGAGTGATTTTGGCCTGCATCTCAGTCTAACTTGCCGTTTTATCAACAACTTTGCTGAAACACTGGACAAGTTGCACAGCAATTCACCATTTGGCAATAAAATTCATTTTTTTGCTTGCCAGCCTTTCGCTATCCCCCTAATATAGCGCTCGTTCCGAAGCACAACGCAAAGTAGTGTTGCCGTAACTATTAAAACAATGCACCCGTAGCTCAGTTGGTTAGAGCACTACCTTGACATGGTAGGGGTCGGTGGTTCGAGTCCACTCGGGTGTACCACTCTCTTCACAGAGTATAAAAAGTGATTCCTTATTAAAAAGTAAACAGTGCACCCGTAGCTCAGTTGGTTAGAGCACTACCTTGACATGGTAGGGGGCGGTGGTTCGAGTCCACTCGGGTGTACCATTTATTCCTGTAACTTTATGAAATATCAAGTATTCAATATTTTACAATTTAAAATATTTTACATTATTCAGTGACAAACTCCAAAAATCTGTGCCAACTATCCATTGAAATATTATTTGAAACCCATTCGTTTTTTAAGAATTAAAGTTCTCTGCCGAATTTTTCAAAGTGCAAAATGACATTCAAAAGCTTAAAAAAGGCACAAGAGTCCTTATTATATTCATTAAGGATTGTTAACAGCTCGATTAAGCACTTTGATTCATATCGTCATAAAAGATTGATAACTCTTTTACACTGCTACTCCTTGGAACATAAATCCATTAAAATCTCCCTGTAAAATTTTTTCTAGTACGTGATCAGTTGCTTTTGCAAGCTCATCAAAAAAACGTAACCACTTTATGGTAAGCGATGGCATCATCTTGTTTGTACAGAACAGGATAACTAAGCATCCAGATGTTGTATTTAAACAATAGCACCTTAATTTGGCGAGTATCGTCTTTCGAAGTTGAATTCGGATTTAAAATTTATTCAACAGTTCTGCGCTTAGCTTCTCAAACATTGAAGGTTGCACTCTTTTTAACTCTTCACTCCCACATTTAGGGCACTCTTTTCGTACATCATTGGGTAATAATACATCGCTTTTTGGCGTTCGAACTGAACTCCATTTACATTGCGGGCAAATAAGTTTGTAAGGTTTAGGTGGAAATGGCATGTTAAAGTTTACTCACTGTTCAGTTTTGCTAAGCATTGCAATTCATTGCAAATTTCAACATTAAGATCGACAAAAACGGTCCAGGAAACTGATGAAGATAGATTCGCTTGATAATAATCTTCTACGCGGCATACCAATGGACGCTCGTCATAAATAGTACAAAGGTGTGTTTGCTCATCGAAATGACGACAAACACCATCGCTACGATCAAGAAAAGCCGTTTCCACGCTCTCATTCACTCTGTGGCAGCAAAGTCCACAAGCATTACATGGGAACGGCTTAGGTACGGTCAGACTCATCATTGCTATATGGTTGTTAGCAAAGTCTGAGCTCTCATTAAAGCAACACTCGTTGCTTTTTCTTGCTCGTTAGCACTAGTTTGCGCTGACTCTACTTTTGCCAGCATTTGTTGAAGGACAGGCTCCAGTTCCTGACGCAAAATTTGATTCATAGCGCGCTCAAACTGTTCCCCAAGATCTTTAGCTGTATCTTCAACCTGCTGCTCAAATCGCTCACGTTCTAGCTGAACTTTTGCTGCATGTTCACGCATTTCTTTATCAGAAGGGTCTTCTGAAAATAAATCGTAAATAGAAGAAATAACAGTAATCCCCGTCCCTACGTAGGGGATCCACTTGCCGATAACTTGACCAGCCCATTTCTCCATGGTTTTTGGCCCGATTCCTTTCATTAATGAAGGTGCCCAATCTTTAACCAGCTTTAATCCACTAACAATATGCTCTGGCTTCGCCATTTTTACGACAGAGCTCGCAGCATTTCCCAAAACCTCTTTATTTATCCTTCCTTGAATATTAGGATCTTTAGATTTTGAAGCAGATAAATGTGGAACGTCATTAATACTCGGTCCCTCATGCTGGGCATTTAAGACCGCCGACATTGTTTCCACATCATCGTTGAATTGATTCATCAAGTACTGCAACTCGTCCTCCATAACGGCGACAACCGCTTTACCAGAATCTTCAAAGACTTGCTCAAGCACTGCAAGACAGCCTTCGGGGTGTTGATGCATGGCAGCTTTACTTTTAACTGTAATATGCTTTCGATTGCAAGCAATTTCGCGATAAATATTATCCCGGCACTGACCTTGATAGGCGATCAACTTACGACACAATTCTTTATAGTGACTGAGTAGTTCATTACTGTCAGCATTTGTTAATTGTTGAATAAATTGGCTCAAAAATACTTGCAGAGAGTGAGCCAAACGACTGTTGACATCTTCTGGACTGATAGAAGAAAAAAAACTGTTAAGTGAGCTCTCAAGCTCAATGATACCACTATGCTCTACCAAGCCTTGCTGCTTCGCTAACTTCCCTTTTAAGGCACTAGCTGCATTAATACGCAATATCGGAATATCGGTCAAAATTTCACTAAGACCTTGAGCTACAGCAAGAGACTGAAGACGTGTACGAGTATCATTTTTAAGACGAATAAAATCCTCTTGAGAAAGTGGGCTTTTTTCATTGAATACCAAAAATACCTTTTTCCTCTTATAAATTAAGTCAATAAGCTGACCAAGGGTTTTCTCTTCTTCCGCGGCTCCAGATGGATTGACAACAAATATTACTGCGTCGGCAAGCATCATTTGTGCTTGTGTTACCTGTTCATGTGCTAATGGCGCATCAACACCAGGGGTGTCTAGGATACTAAAGTTATTCCATTGATAAGCCTTAACATCTGCCGTTAAAGGCACATCCCCTGTAGGAGCGACCTCTGAACCAACCAATGCATTTATCAGGGTGCTTTTACCGGCATTGTAAATGCCGTATACCATTACACTTAGTTCAGGTGAGGCCTTTTTATCTTCAAATAATGTTTCAACATCCCTAAATGCTGCCTGCATATCAGGATATTCAACAATTAACTTTTTCGTTTCAGCATAGGCTCTATAAAGTTCAGCACTTGTCTTCATCTTAAACTCCATTTTTTGTGATTTTTTGAAGCGATAGGGCCTTCAGCGCTTCGACCCGCTCATTCACTTCGCGTAGTTCGGTGGCAAGCTGTCGTGTCATTGTCCTCATTTCAGCCAATGCATTTGTAAGCACTTTTTTAGATTCATCCTCGATCACAGTCTTTACAACTCTCGCATAATTATCGCGTATCTCTTTTTTCAGTGACTCTAGATTATCGCCGACATTTAACTCTATCGTTTTCGTCTTTAATTTGGCATCACTACCAAATGCGCTACCAGCCATACTACCAGCCCCACCTGCCAATGAAGCACCCAAAGCTGCACCAGCAGGACCACCTAGCATAAAGCCCGCGACTCCGCCAGCAACTAAGCCGCCCAATCCCCCCCAGCCGCTATTACGCTTTTTTGTGCCATTGACTTGACCATCCGGGATTTGCTCTGTGACTTTTTCTATCGAGAAATTAGGCAATTCCAGTGACGCTGAATACCAAGTATTATCCACAGCATGTTTCAACTCTTTGGTGATATCCGCTAATCCACTTTCTAAAGCAATGCCAATAACTTGCTGAAGCTTGTCATCCCAACTTCGACGAGCGTACCTCAACTCTTGATTCATCTGCTCATCATCATCACGATAATTCTCTAACGTGTTAAATGTATCATCGATGATTGCATACATCTCTTTCTGCGCCTCTCGAGTATATCTCGCCATAACCTTTGGTACAGAGCTCTCCAAATGCGCAATCTCTGCATCTAGGTCATTTGTCAATTTTGTATAGGGCAGTAATTCCTTTCGGCACTTGTCTAAGAAATTACTGAAATTCGTCATTGGAACGGCGCGCTTTATCTGCACGCCTTGGTTTTGAGAAATGCTGTGCAATCGGCTAAATAGTTCAACCATGCCGCTGTTTTGCATCTCCTTAGGATCGGTAAAGTGCTCTTGAGCGTAACGGGCGGAGTTAGAAAGAATATCGTTACTGTCAATGCCGTCTAATTCTTTGGCGATATACTCTCGCTGCAGCTGCCGCGTTTCTTTCGACTTCATTTGAACTCTGGAAACACTCTCTCCCAGTTCATCGTCCCAATCCTCTTCATTGACATCACTTCCGGTAATCAGAATAAGCGTTTCCTTTCCCTTGTTTTTGAGCTCTCTGATTTCTTTTAAATCACTGGCACGACCTGGTGCGGCTGAACTCATTATATAGAGAATTAAATCTGCGTGAGCCACATACTCTTGCGCCAATTTACCGTTACTATCAGTCACGGAATGCAACCCTGGTGAATCCACCCAAGTTAAACCCGGTAGACGAAAACCTTGAATAGAGCTGGTCGCTTCCGTCGCTCCCACACGAAACTCTTTACGATGCTTCGCTTCATCATCAGCATCACCGTTTACAACGTTGGTATTGGCAGCAGTAAAATACTCAGGCTGCAATGATATTGGGACATTAGCTTTTAACTTTTTCGAAGGATCTGTATGGCCCCAGGCTATATAATTACCCAACGAGCTCTTGCCTGATTTGACCTTACCAAATACAAATACCAACAGAGAATCTTGGAAGTCCTGACGAAAACTCAACCCTTTATCATATGAAGCCAAATTAGCCTGCCACGCTTTGTCTGTATCACTGATCGCAGACAAAATACCATCAATTTGACTACTGAGCGGATTTTCCTCTGGTAAACGATCCTTTGCTTGTCTGATATGCGATTCCATACGCACCGCAAAAGTTTTTTGAGCCTTTTGAAACTCGCGATCCAGCTTTTGGGCATCGTCTAATGATGCCATAAAATCACTTTTCAACGTCCGAAATGACGTCAACAGCTGTTCACGTAAAATAAGGTCTGACATGCTTTATCTATCCTTTTAATCCATTTAAAAGTGCTTAAAGCTTTTCGCGCAACGCTTTTAATTGAGCAAGCTTGTGGTCTATTTCTTTTAGTCTGACTGGAACCTTCATTAATTCCTCTTCCGGCTCAAGCTCCACATCATACAAAGACTCCAATTTAACTAAGTAGTCCTGTGTTTCTTGAGGTAAAAACTGAAGGTCATAAACCTCAACGTATGTTGGACTAACCAGATTTTGATACTCTGGATCGTCATCAATAGTTGCTTTAAATGGTTTATCACCGAGCATGAGCACTTTTATTTGACCATCCAAACTTTGTTGAAGATCATCAGCTTTTTGCATGCCTTCATGCACAAACGCCTCTTTCATGCTCTCCAGTTTTTCTTTGTGGGCACGCGCCTTGCGTTCCTGCTCTGCCCGTTCTCTACGACGACGCTCTTCGTCATCGTTTCCGCCACTCCCTGAGTCACTATCATCACTGAAAGCAGAGACCGCAGCAGCTCCAAGTGCAACTACTGCCGCACCAATCAACCAAGGTAACGCCATATTTTACTCTCCCTGTAATCTTTCATTAAGGTATTCAGTTCTTTTCAATGTCATGCTGAGGTCTAACGAGAGCATGGCGTCGTTAAAGCGGGCAAAATTCCAATACATATCATCTTCTAATTGCAGTTTTTCATCATTGAGCGCTTCTTCAGCAGCCGAGATTTCCAATAACAATGTATTCTGTGCATGGCGTATTCTTTCTTCACGAACAGCCCGTACATCAATCCCCAAAGTTTCAATATGCTGCTTCAATTCTTGTAAATGACTGGCTTTTACTAAGCCATCCTTATGCTGTTGAATCCCCTTGTGAAAACGAGTTCCAGAAATGAGAAAACTTTCAGGTGCAAAACCCAAATAAAGATGACATTGCTCAAGCACTCTTTGCTCAATCTGTTCAATCTTCTCTAAGCTTTCTGCATCAGCTTTACTGATGACTAGGACGATATTTTTTTCAGCATAAACGCCAAATGATTCTTTCAACTGCTTAAGAAAATCGAGTTCAATTTTCTCGAGTTCTCCTTTAGGCTGGTGCACAAATAACACCACGTCTGCTTTTGCGGCGCCATCCATCGCAACTTGATCATCAGCGTCATGAGCATCCAAACCTGGCGTATCGAGGAAAATATAAGACTCTCCCTCAAACTGCCTTAGTTCGGCGGTCTCTCGGACATCATTAGTTGGAAAATACTCTGCGTTATAGTGGTGAGTAAGCATGTTCAGCAAATAGCTTTTACCTGCATTCATCATTCCCCAAACGGCGATAACAGGTTTATCCTTGCCCTGCTTTCTCGCCAATATATCTGATGCCTGTTTCAGCAATACATCTAAATCTGCTGAGGCCATCGAATCCTTAGCCGTCATACATGTTCCTTGTTAAGTTGTTCGAATCTTCACAATCTAGCTTAGGTATTTAAACAATTGCATTTAGACCATTGCTAGAGCCCTTAAAACAGCATTTTGTGCTAACTGCACAGCGCTTTCAATTTCCAACCGCAGTTCTCACACTGCCAAGCCATATTTCCAAGTGGCATAACCATTATTAATTACTCCCTGTGTTTTGATATGAGATCACTTGCTAACTTTTTCAGACAATGCTGAATCACTTAGATAAGGGACTTTTCCGGAAGGAACTAAATTAGCAGCATCAAGGTGGACGTCCTGATCATCGAAGAAGATGTGAGGCCGAAAGGCTTTTAACACTTTAGTCTTCTCTACTCCTCCTAAGAAAAAAGCCTCATCAACATACACGCCCCACTGCCTTAAGGTTTTAATTACTCGCATCTCCGAAGGGCTATTACGAGCAGTGACTAATGCAATGCGGATCGGTGAGTATTCAACGCGAATGGGTAATCTATCCTGCAAGCGAGACAACTTATGCAATAAACTGGCGTAAGGCCCCTCTGCCATTGGGATATTTTGTTTTGCGTCTTCTTGAGCATGAAAGGCTTCCATACCTTGGGTTTTGTAAACTAATTCACTTTCATCGGAAAACAATACGGCATCACCATCGAAGGCGATGCGGACTTGACCCTCGGGTATTTCCGGTGCATCCGTTGGCGGCGCTTTTAATATTGCCGCGGCGCAGTTCTTGGAATCAATCACCTGCTGCGCATCTTTAACATTGGTGGTGAGAAACAGATCCACATCAAAGGCATCGAGATAATCGGCAACGGTTTCGCCCGCGGTAAAGGCTGAACGGGTAATGTTGAGCTTGTCGTGGCGAATAGTATTAAGCACCCGAAGACCGGTATCAGGGCTGTTTTGTGACATCACCACAACTTCAACAAGAGGGCTATTGCCCTGCTGATATTGATTAAGGCCAAGTAAAGCTTTGATCAGAGGGTAACCGGTACCAGGTTTTATCGGCTCATCTTCGTGTGCCAACATAAACTCGCGGTATTTTTCAATGGCAGTATCAGGATCTGATTCAAAGGTTTTTCTGAAAATTTGGTCAGATTCCGCCATATCGAATAAGGCAGTGGCTGAAATACCAACGACTAAGGTATTAGAGAGAACTAGTGACATAAAAACATCCTTGTTTCAGAGACTTGTATTCAAGCATGAAGCTTTGCTGAACTCAATTTTTTTTGATAGAAAAGTTAAATAATTATAAAAAATACTGCTGAATACACAGCATATCCATTTAATGGAATTCGGCTTTTTACCTTTGTTTAATACTATTCCTAAGCTAGTCATATTAATCCTTTAACTTTTTTTGCTGTTTAAGCTTAGTATCTTGGCTAGCAATGTTTTTGCTAACTGGCACTTCATAGGTGTCGCCTTTGACAAGGTATACTAGCAAGGCGATGGCGTTGATGATCAAAATCACAATTAACAGGGCTAACAGTAACAACAGCTTGGACTGAATCGCCACTGATTTCCTAGACACCTTTTAGTTAGATAAACTAGCTAAAAAGAGGTGTTCATGAGCCATAAACGTTACCCCGAACAATTCAAAATCGAAGCGGTTAAACAAGTCACTGTTGCCGGCCATTCTGTTGCTGACGTTGCTCAGCGTTTAGGTACTACCACACACAGTCTTTACGCTTGGATTAAGCGCTATGGTCCAGATTCTGAGGAACACCTTCAGCAGTCTGCTGAGTCCGCCGAAATTCGACGACTCCAAAAAGAGCTCAAGCGCGTTACGGAAGAACGTGACCTGTTAAAAAAAGCCGCGGCGTACTTCGCAAGCCACCCCGAGTAAGATACGCCTTTATCCTAGAGCATCATCACAGCCACTCAGTGCGACAACTGTGTCAGCTGTTTGATGTCCATCCGAGCGGGTATTACGCGTGGAGAAGTTGCGCCAAGTCGAAGCGGCAACGCGATAATGACCGGCTGACTGGTCAGCTCAAACAGTGTTGGCTTGAGTCTGGTGGCGTCTATGGATACCGCAAACTCCATCGAGATCTTCGTGAACTTGGTGAGCAATGCGGTATTAATCGTGTGCATCGCCTAATGCAGCGAGCAGGACTGCGAGCGCAAGTTGGCTATCGCAAACCGAGAGCTCCTAGTGGTGAGCAACACGTTGTTACGCCAAATCGTTTAGAACGGCAATTCAATCCTTTAGCGCCGAACAAAGCGTGGGTGACGGATATTACGTACATTAAAACACATGAAGGTTGGCTCTATCTTGGCGCTGTAATGGACTTGTTCTCACGTCGAATTATTGGTTGGTCAAATCACCAAAGAACTTGCGTTAGATGCCTTATTGATGGCTGTTTGGCGTCGTAAACCTGATGGAAAAGTCTTGGTTCACTCAGATCAGGGAAGCCAATACACGAGCCATGATTGGAATGAATTTCTGAGTGCTCATAGTTTGGAAGGTAGCATGAGCCGTCGAGGCAATTGCCATGATAACGCAGTAGCCGAGAGTTTTTTTCAACTGCTGAAACGTGAACGGATCAAGCGAAAAATATATGCGACAAGGGACGACGCAAAGATGGATGTGTTTAATTATATTGAGATGTTTTACAACCCGAAACGACAACATAGTTCCAATGATGGGCTATCACCGTTAGAGTATGAACTTCAGTATTTTAATGAGGCTAAAAGTCGTCTAGTGAAGTAGTGGCGATTCAAAATGACTGGTATTAAGCGACTAGCGTTCAAGGTTAATCAAGCACCCCACGTTGACTTGCATCGATCAGCATATCGACAACATGCCGTATCTTGGGCAGCATTTGGCGATTTTTAGGCCATAGAGCATGGATTGGCATTTCTCCACCAGAATGTCCCTCGAGCACCTCACAAAGATTTCCTTGGCGCAGTTCTTCTCCCACCAACCACAAGGGTAATTGCGATAAACCACAGCCAGCAAGCACTGCCGATAGCATAGCGTCGCCATCGGATAATTCATGGGTCGGTGGCGGCGTGTATAGAGTCACTTCGCCAGTAGGTTGCTTCAGTAGCCAAGAGATGGGTTGCCCACAGCGAAAGCCAACAATACATTGATGCTGTTGTAAATCTTCAGGTTTTTGCGGTGCACCAACGCGCTTTAGATAATTGGGCGCCGCGCAGATCACTAACTTTTGTGAGGTTAATCTCCGCGCAATTAAGCCGCAACTGTCAGCCAACTCGCCGATACGCACCACGAGATCGATCCCCTCTTCAATCAGATCGACAAAGCGCTCGCTGAATGTCACGGTTAAACTCAACTCAGGGAACTGCTGCGTCATATCCAATAGCAAAGGCAAGATACGCTTGCGGCCATACGCAGCGGGTAAATCAATACGTAATCGGCCAGAAGGACGGCTAATGTGAGAGGTGAGTTCAGCTTCGGCTTGTTCAAGAATTTCCAATGCATTCAAGCAGCTTTCAAGATAACGTTCCCCATCAGGAGTCAAACTTAACCGCCGCGTCGAACGTTGAAACAAGCTTACCTAGCCGTTCTTCCAAGCGCGCCACACTTTTACCTACAGTGGATTTTGTCAGTCCCAAGCGTTCAGCTGCAGCGGTAAAACTGCCATGTTGCGCTGTCATCACAAACGCATTGATACCGCCCATATGGTCATTTTTTCCCATGAGAAGCCTTATTGCTGTGTCATCAGTTTGGTCATTCTGAGTTTACCTGAGTGGCTAGCGTTTATTGTAGAGTGAGTTTCCTCGCTGACCTAAGATTACATTCTTATTCATATTGAGTAACTTAACTAGGTGGAACCGTCACTAAGTCAACTTAAGAGCATGGGCGCGACCGTCTATGATGTTATGCAAAATCATGTAGGCATGAGACTTCACAAACCCATTGCCACCAGACCTACCCTCTTTCCTTAACGCGTTTCCAGCACTGGAATGACATAGCTCCCAAGCTCATCAATCACTTCAGCGGCTGGGCGCGATGAGGGTTTTAGGTTAATAGCCACATGTTGAACGCCCAAGGCTTGATGACGTTGTAACCTCTCGATGAGTGCGTTACGGCCAATACGCACCACATTATAAAAACGCTGATATGGTGCATTTGGATTCTTGTCCAAATCAAAAAAGGTCGAGTAACCATAAGCGGGCGCAGGCAGCTCACCCGCAGCCTGTTGCAGCGACGCAATAATATCTGTAATGGCGTTATCATCATCGACCGACCAGAGCCAGGCATCCACATTTTTGGCTAACCATTCAATGGGCTGCCTTGAGCGCCCTACTGCCATTATCGGCAGCTGCTGAGTCATTTTAGGATATAAATCGAGCTTGCCACTCAGTTGGCCATAATGGGTCGTTTGTACTCGAGGAAAGGATTGCTGCTGCAGATAACGAATATATTCAACGGCTTCACGATACAGCTCGCCACGGGCATCATAGTCAACACCAAAGGCGGGATATTCTACCGGGCGATCCCCCGTTGATAGACCGAGTACAAACCGCTGATGGCTAAGCAAATCTAGTGAAGCGGCTTGTTTTGCGACCGCTATAGGTTCACGCAGTGGAAGGACAATACCAGCGGTACCTAGGGTAATCTCTTTGGTCACTGCCGCTAGAAATCCTGCATATACCATGGGATCGAGCATTTGCGCGGCATCACCAAAGTTGGGGTCGTAAAACGGTACGTCTCTTAGCCAAATACTGGCGATGCCCGCCTCTTCAGCCAGTTGTGCCAAACGCTGATGTTCTACCAATGTTGGAAAGGGTGAGTCAGGATACGCCTCAAGTGGCGTTAATAAACCTATGGTTAGTCGCTGTGGCGAAAATACCCGGGTAAAACTGCGAGGCGCTTCATCTAATTTAGCGTACATGCCGCCTCCTATCGGTCTTTATTGGTTTTTACATCGCTTTCTGCGTGCGGCCAAATGACATCTAATATCGTTTTAGCAATACGCCACTCACCATTTACACGCTGATATTCATCAAGATAACGCCCTACCAGCAAGAATGGATGCTGGGCGCTTGGCCGATCTGTAACAAAATCGAGTAAGTAGCAACTACCCGTAGCTGAGTTGTTGCCTGTCAGCGTGATCATGTGATTGGTTATCGCATGCACAAATGGAAAGTGGCCGCGTTGCTGACTATCAAACTCTTGGTAGGCCTCGGCAAGGCTATGTTTGATTGCAGGCAAACCCTGCATTGAGCCAACGGTAACCACCACTTCAGCATCTTCGGTAAAGACTTCGCCCATACGCTCGGCATTGTTACCATCGAGCAGGTTACTATAGTGCTGGCGCAGCGCACGGATCTCTTCTCGATCTAATAACGCCTGAATACGCTGACTATCGATATGATTTGACATAATTACTCCCATTAGCTCATGCGTCTGTGGCGTGTGATTACGGACCACAGACGGGTGACTCAACTGATGGGCATAGTTTATTGCTTTATTTAAGCGAGATAATCACTCTGCAATTCGTTTCATTTGCGAAAAAAACTCTACAATCAACTTGCGTAAGAAGGCACACAGTTAGGTGAGCACCAATTTTTTCTGCTACTTAAAGCGCTAGTGTGCTTTGGCACTGCCCCACATTTATCGCTGTTACTTTAAATCATGTAATAGCCAAAGTTACCTCCGTTAAAACCCAGCAAATAACTACTGTTAATTCAGCGATTAATTATCCGTTGGCATAGCGAAAGTTGAATGTCTGGCTTATATATTTATGGAGGGAATAAGCCTGTATCAGGCGCCGGATAAACACATTTGAGCATAATCATCATTGCTGGGGTTTACATGCGTAATCTAAAGATAAGTCACCTATTACTTGGCGCGTTTGCGATTCCTATTATTGCGATTCTAGGGTTAACCATGATGGCAATTAGCAAAATGCAAGTCATCAATGATCAGTCCACCGTCATATCCAACGACTGGTTGCCCTCAGTGCGGGTCATTGAGCGACTCAACGGTCAAACCGCAGATCTTAGGGTATTAGAATCCCGACATATTCTTTCGTTGGATAGTGATCAGATGCAAGAAACCGAAAGAGAGCTGGATAAAACCAAAGCGCAAATCGATGAATCTATCCGCACCTACGAGCAACTGATCAGCGGCAATGAAGAACGAAATATCTTCAATGATTTTCAGCGCTTATATAAGGAATATCTTGTCGTTCATCAGAAGCTACTGGTACTGTCACGGGCAAATAAAAACGAAGATGCTAAGCAATTGCTGCTGACTGAATCACTCACTGCGTATAACGAATATTCGGATTTATTGCTGAAGTTATCGGATCTGAATTACAAAGGCGCGCAGGATGCAAGCAGCTATGGCGATGTGATTTACGATGAGTCGATAACGATAATGGTATCCATCTTAGTCATAGTGTCGCTATTAGTGTTAGCCACCTCCATCTTCATCTCAAAATTTATTATTACCTCCATTAAAACTGTGCAGAGCTTTATTGCCAAACTGGCTAATGGCGATCTTACCGACCGAATTCAGGATACAGGTAGCAATGAATTAGGCCTCTTGGCTCAGGGGTGTAATGAGACAGCCGATAAAATTTCTGAGATGACAGAGCAATTGATTACCGTCGCCGACAATACCGCCACTTCGGCCGAAATCCTCGCCTCCACCATGAATCAGGTAGAACATAATTCCCAGCACATGTTGGTTCAGGTCGAGCAAATTGCGACGGCGCTCAATGAAATGTCCAGTACCGCGCTAGAAGTGAGTAAAAATGCGACCGAGGCCGAAACCAGTGCCGGCGAAGCGATGGCGAATGTCTCTGAGGGCAATAAATCGCTCGGCGAGTCTGATAATATTTCAGTAAAAATCGGGGCGGCGATCCGAGATTCTGGCTCGATTGTGAATCAGTTGAAAGACTATTCCATCGAAATTGGCTCGGTTATCGATGTGATTACCAGTATTTCCGAACAAACCAACCTACTGGCACTCAATGCGGCAATTGAAGCGGCAAGGGCTGGTGAAGCGGGTCGCGGTTTTGCCGTTGTCGCCGATGAGGTTCGCTCTCTTGCGGCTAAAACCCAGCAATCCACCATTGATATCCAAGAAATTATTTCAAAATTACAGTCTCAGGCGGAAAAGGCCGACCATTATATGAAGGCCAATACCAGTTTGTTGGATGAGTCTCAAATGGTATCGGAAAAAGTGCGTAGAGCATTTCAGGGGATTTCGGCCTCAGTCAATGCGATTTCTAACGTCAATACAGTGGTCGCTACGGCCTCGAGCGAACAATCGAGTGTGACAGAGGATATTTCCAGAAATATCTCTTCTACGGTAGAAATGGTCGATCAAAACGTGGTGGGCGTCGGCAGTGCCAGTAAGGCTTGCCACGATGTGTTATCAGAAGCGGGTAAGCAAAAACAATTACTCGCCTTCTTCAAGACCAAGCGTCGCCATTGATTAGGGAAGAGGTTTAAGAATGTGGGTCGATTGCGAGTTACACCGAACCACTCAGCGTTAGCACGCTTGAGATTAAGCGCAGCCTAGGTTAGTGGAGTCTAGATTAGTGGAGCCTAGGCTGCGCAACAAAAGAGGATAAATATCTAATCGCAGATACTTTAACGTTCAATATGGAAGCTCGCTGTTGAAGCGCTGTGTTAACGCAAGTGTCTGCGGCTCAAATGCAGCGATTTATTAAGTTGAACGTTCCTCTTGTTCTTCCCATGTCATCCGTTTGCGATAAATGGTCGATGGGCTGATATCTAGTAGTGCTGCCGCTTTAGGAACATTACCATCACACAGGGCAATCGCCCCTTCTATCGTTTGCTTTTCGGTTAACCACAGTGGTTGGATCCGCATCTCTTGGATGTGTGGATGCGCCTCTGGCGTAGGCTCTGGCACTAAGTCGCTGCTTATCCGTGGAATAGCGTTATCTATGTTCTGTGGATTGTTAGGCTGCGTATGGGTTTCAGTCTTAGCACTGTTTTGTGAAAGCATATTGGTATGAACTTGTTGATTACTCCTCAGTTGCGAGGCCTGCTTCAGCGGTGCGGGGAACATGCTGGGCTCGACATGACTTGCGTCATTGAGCACCACAATTTGGCGAATCACGTTCTGAAGTTGCCTCACATTACCCGGCCAATCATAGGCTTGCAGCATACTCGCGGCTTGAGGGTTAAAGTCGACAAACTGCTTACCTTCTTCCTTGCTGTAGGTTTTTAATAATTGCTTGGCCAGCAATAGCACATCGCTGCCCCTCGCGCGCAAAGGGGGGAGCTCAATGGGGATGACATGCAGGCGGTAGAACAAATCCTCACGGAAATGCCCAAGTTTGACTTCTTCCCATGGCTCGCGATTGGTCGCGCTGATAAAACGAATATCCACATGCTCTTCCTTGGAGCCGCCTACCCGCTGGAAAGTCCCCGTTTGAATAAACCGCAGCAGCTTACTCTGGAGTTCTAAATCCATTTCGCAGATTTCGTCGAGGAACAAGGTACCACCGTCGGCACGCGTCGCTGCGCCATCTCGGTTGCTGTGGGCGCCGGTAAATGCGCCCTTACAGTGGCCAAAAATTTCGCTTTCAATCAGATCCTTAGGAATAGAGGCGCAGTTTAAGGCGATAAAAGGCTTGTCGGCGCGGTTACCCACTTGGTGAATGGCCTGAGCACACACCTCTTTACCCGTTCCGCTCTCCCCCATAATAAATACCGACGCCTTACTGTTAGCGACACAATCTATGGTTTTGTACACGCTCTGCATTGCCAGCGAATCACCGATAAACCCTTGGTAATGGCCTTTCGGTAAGCTGTTTTCATATTGAGTGACGAGCTCTAAGAGTTGCTTTTGCTTGAGCGCATTGCGAACGGTAATAGAGAGCCTTTTACTATCAAAGGGTTTGACTAAAAAATCGAATGCCCCTGAACGCATGGCATCGATGGCAATATCGATACTGCCGTGGGCGGTGATCATAATTGTGCTGATATGGGGATAGCGCTGCTGAACTTGCTTAAGGATATCCAGCCCCGACATATCCGGCAGCTTGATATCGAGGATCAGCAGGTCAGGCTGCCAGTTGGACAATTCGCTTAAGGCGTCGGCGCCACAATGGGCATGGGTCACTTTTATGTCCTCGGCACGCAGATACTCAGTGTACAGCGCGCTGAGTGACAAGCTATCTTCGACCAATAATGCAGAATAATTCATAGCTATCCCTATTGAATAAAACGTTCCGTTAATACGCTGTGTGTCTGCTTACCAAGGGCATCAATTTGTGCCATCAGCTCTGGGATGGCGCCCAGTTGCTGCTCACGGGCGCAGGTTTCTAATTTTCGGGCAAGTACAAATAATGCCGCCGCCCCAAAGCTGCCCGAGCTGCTTTTTAGAGTGTGGGCTTGATCTTCTATCTCGTCCACTTGACAGGCCGCGAGAGTGCTTAAGTTCTCGAGCCGCTGCGCTAGCTCATCGCAAAAGATACTCATCATATTCGATAGACTCGCCTTACCTAGGGTTTGCTCAAGCTCTGCAAGCAGCGGCTCATCGAGTAAACTGGCAGTATTTTCAGCGGGTTTTACCGGGCTTTGTATACTGACAATCGCATTGGGCAACCATTTTTGAATCACCTGCAACAAGGTCTTTTGTTTGACCGGTTTGGCGATAAAGTCCTTCATTCCAACTTGATAACAATGCTCTATTTCTTCTTTCATCACATTGGCGGACATGGCGAGGATCACTTGCTCTGGATGCTGCTGCAAAATAATTTGTGTGGCCTCAAGCCCATCCATCTCGGGCATACGCACGTCCATCAAGACGAGATCGAATGGCTTGTTATCGACTAAGTTAACCGCCTCGACACCATTACAGGCGTAAGTGACATCAAAGCCTGCCTTGGTGAGCATAGTCCCAGCAATAATTTGGTTAGCGGGACTATCCTCCGCCAGCAAAATATGGCCTTGGAATTTCTCCTGAGCCACGTATTCCTCTTCAAATTCGTTTGCCAGCGCATCCTTACTCAAGAGTGCCAACTGCATTGCGCGGCTTAATGGCTTATTGATCACTTGATCTAGACCTAAGGTCGCCAAGGTTTGGCCTATCTCAGTGCTCATGCCAGAGACCAAAGCCACCATGGAGCCATCGGACGCTAAATGCGCTTTTCGTAATTGGTGGACATCTTTTTCATCCACCTCGAAGAAAAAGGTTTCATCGAGCAGGATAAGATTGAATGGCCCCTTAAATTGCTTGGCGCGTTTAATCGATGGCCAATCCTGCACCTCGACCGTTTCAACGCCATATTGCGAATATTGTTTCGATACGAGCCTGAGCCAGGTCGCGTCTTGATGGGCAAGCAGTACCCGCGAGTGCGCGGGGAAGTAATAGCTATGGCAGAAGTTGCTATCGAGCAGCTGCAAAGACACATAAAAGGTAAAGCAACTGCCCTTACCGAGTTCGCTGTGTAATTCGATACTGCCGTCCATCATAGTGATAAGCTCGCTACAGATGGCTAAACCTAGGCCAGTGCCCTTGTAGTTGGTGTTGTGGGTATCATGGACTTGGCTGAATTCTTGGAATAATTTGCTTTGGGCCTCCGCCGCAATCCCAATACCGGGATCGGTAACACGGCAATAGAGTTGCACCTCTGTTTGATGATTATCCGGCAGCCACATTTCGACGGTAATGGTGCCAGATGAGGTGAACTTAATCGCATTATCCACTAAGTTATGCAGCACTTGGCGTAAGCGCTGCTGATCGCCAACCACAGTGCGGGGCACATTGCGATTTACAAAGCTCACCAGCTGTAATCCTTTCTCAAAGGCCTTAGGTTCCAGAATTTGCAGCACCTGGGCGACCAGTTTGTCCGGTTCAAATTCGTGGGACTCGAGCACCATTTGCCCGGCTTCAATCTTAGAGAAATCCAAAATATCGTTAATGGTATGCAGTAACGCACTGCCCGCTTCCCGTGCGATATTGGCGTGAATGCGTTGATCCTTACTGAGGGATGAATCGAGTAATAATTCCACCCCGCCTAAGATCGCATTCAGTGGCGAGCGGATCTCATGGCTCATGGTCGCTAAGAAGCGCGATTTCACTCGGCTGCCCTGCTCGGCTTGTTCCTTAGCAAATTGCAACTTGAGTTCGTTGGCTTTGCGCTCGGAAATATCCCGTAAAAATGCCGTAAACAGCACTTCATCACCAAGCTGAATAGGCACCACCTCAAGCTCAATGGGAATTTGATGACCCGCCTTGCAACGGGCCTGCAATTCAACCCGTTTATTGAGGATCTGCCCTTCACCCGTTTGTTTATAATGGACCATCCCTTGTCGGTGCCCATGGTGGTGCTCATCAGGAATGATTAAGTCTTCTAACAATGCCCCAACCGCCTCTTCGCGGCTGTAACCAAAGAGCCGTGTGGCCGCGAGGTTAAACTCAATGACTTTCCCCGACATATCGATAGTGATCAAACAATCTTGGCTCGCCGCTAAGGTGGCAAGCAGCACGGACTCAGTTTTCGCCGCGGCAATTTCTTTGCGTTTTGCTTCGGATAAGTCTTTGACCAAACCGATAAACATTGCCCGATTGTCGATGCTCATCTGCGACACGGATAAAGCAATGGGAAATAACTGCCCATCCTTACGTTGCGCCGTTAACTCGCGGCTGGTGCCGATGATTTTGGCAACATGGGTTGTGAAGTACTGCTGAATGTAACCATCGTGCAGTGGTCTTTGGTCGAACGGCATGAAAATCGACACATTCTGGCCAATCAATTCATTGTGAGCATAACCAAAGAGTCGACTGACGGCGGGGTTGATGTCGGTGATGATGCCAAATTCATTGATGATCACAAAGCCATCGACTGCTGACTCTAGAATAGTGTTAAGACGGATATTCGCCGCTTCCAACGCCTTAGTACGCGCATCGACCTTATCCACCATGTTGTTGAAAGCGCGAGTCATCTGGGCGATTTCATCTTTGCCCTTCACGGGGACACGCACCCCCAATTCCCCCGCTAAAATACGTTTCGAGGCGCTGGTCAGCTGGGTTAAATTACGGGTGAGATAATGCCCCAACAACAGTGAAAACAAGGCCACCAGCAACATTTCTACCCCTGCTATCGAGAGGATCTGCTGTGTCACTGTATGAACGAGGTTCTCAAGGCTTTGTGTCTCAAAGCCCATACTGACTGAGCCAAAATGATAGCCGTTGACTTCAATGGATTGCACCAGATCGAAGATCCCATCATCAACTTGATCTAAGTGTTTATCCGCCTGATGGGAGACTTGAATGTATTTATCGGCGCCGCCATAGGCCAAAATACGGTTCTGATCTGACACAGTGACGTACAGCACTTCCTTGTGGCTCAGCAGCTCTTGGATCAATGACTGCAGCGTTGCGAGATCGTTGCTGATCACCGCATCCTGCGCGGCGACCGAAAACAAGGTTAAGGTGGTCTCGGCCCGTTTTTCAATTTGCGACTGATTGGACAATTTAAGGTAGTTAATGCTGGTATACACCAACAAAAACAAGAGTAAGCCTTCGATTAAGGCGATCCCTAAAATGGTTTTCAGTCTAAAGGACACACTATTTCTCCTCGAGCGGCTTGGTTAATGTCCCCAGTTTTAATTCACGAACATCATCCCAATCCTTGTCTTCTGCCGCCACAAAGGATGAAAAGTCGACGGATTGTAGTAAGGCTTGCCCCTGTGGCGTCGTGGATAGCGCCATTAATTGTTCGAGTAACTGCTGACGCTGCGCCTTTGTCACTCTCGGATGGGTTGCAATGGCGTGGGGCGTGTAGGTTGGCGACTGCCAAAGCACATTTAGCTGCTGTTTTTGTGCATCGGTCAAATTGTTAAAGGTGCGCTGCACCCCGCCACCGGCATCAACGAGTCCTTGAAGTACTGCTAAGTAAACCGAGTCATGGGAGCCAACATATTTCACCTGCACATCGATATTACCCTGCTTTAAATGCGCTCTCGGTAATACGCTGGCCGCGAATGCGGCAGGTGCGGGAAAAGCTAAGGTTTTGCCCGCAAGCTCGGTTAAGGACTTTATCGGCGAATCCTTACGGACAACGAGCAATCCTTTCAGTTTTTTGTCCTTTTCCCGCGCAAGCGCTTGGTAGCCAGGTACTTCATGGAACACCACATAATGATAGGGATTCATATAGGCAATATCGTATTGCCCGTCTTTCAGGCGTTGCTCAAAGGTGGGAATATCGGGCGCCGTTGCAAATTGCAATTGATAATTTGCATTTTCGGACAAGGCCGCCAAGATTGGCGGCCATAGCTTAGCCAGTTGAATAGCCGATTGCTGAGGAACTATGCCAAAGGTCAATATGGGTTTTGTGTTTTTTGCGACGAGAGGAGCTTGGGCATTAACCGGTGAAATTAAACTTATCATAAGAATTATCAAACAGATAAATTGCCAATGACTCGCCTTATTCGGTGTCGACTGGGTGCTTAATGTCGAAAACTTATCCATGCTAAATGTCCTTTTGTTAATGATATGCAGGCTACACAGGGTGCCTCAACCTAGCGCGCCCTGAGGTGATATCAGCAACCCCTATGCCACAAAAAATACCACCAATAAAAACAATCACCTTGGAGAACATTGCACAAAAGATAAACTCACTATGGATGACGGATTTGCATTTTGCAACAAACTACAAAAAATCAGTCTTTAGCTTGGTCTTTCCAGCGCATGTAGACAGTATCAACCTCAATTAGCAGGCTTTTTTTAAATGGGCATAGCTCTTGCTTTCGAAGAATATTCGCCATTATCGGAGCCAGACTATGCCGCTCTCTTCGTTGTCATCGATGCAAACCGTTACCTTGTCTGTGCTGGTCGTGGAAGATACGGACAGTGAGCGCCTTTATATCACACAGCTATTGAGGCAATTTGGTTGGTTAGTTCAGAGCCTAAGCAATGGTCAGGAGGCGGTGGATTATCTCGCGCACAACGAGGTACATATTATTGTCAGCGATTGGCGCATGCCCAAGATGAATGGTATTGAGCTGTGCCAAATCGTTAAAAATCATCAGTTACCGCCCTTTGTGATCCTGTTAACTTCTAATAATCAGACCGCAGACATAGTGCTGGGTATTGAAGCCGGCGCCGATGATTTTATCTGTAAACCGTTTCACCCAGAGCTGCTTAAGGTCAGAATGTTAGCCGCGATGCGTATCGTGCAGCTGCAACAGCATCTGAGCCGCAACAATCAACTGTTACAGCAAGGGCTAGCTAAGGAATCCGCCTTGCTCAGTACCCTAAAACAAGATTTAGTTTCTGCCGCAAAAGTGCAGCGGGAATTGTTGCCCCGCAGTAAAACCTTGCCAAGGGGCTGGCAGTTACACCATGAGTTTCAACCCGCCCATTACCTTGCCGGGGATTTATATCAGTGTTTTGATTTGGGTGATGGTGAACTTGGTTTTTTCCTGATCGATGCCGCCGGCCATGGCGTTGCAGCCGCGCTGCAGAGTGTCAGCCTTGCCCAACGTTTGTCGCTAGAGCGAACCGATTGGCGTGGCTTGTCGCCACAGGAGATAGTCAATCAGCTCAATCGTGAGTTGAGCGATCCTGATAATACTGGCCGTTTTGTGACCCTACTACTTGGAAAGATCCATACCCAAACTGGCGAGCTGCGCCTGTGCAGCGCCGGCCATCCTGCGCCGTTACTACTGAGTGAAACTGACTGCGCGCCTTTGCCTCTTGATACCGAATTGCCCCTTGGGATCCACGCCGCCGTGCAGTATCAAGATCAACTCATAAGGCTTGCACCTGGGGCTCGACTCTTGCTGTTTTCCGATGGTGCCTACGAGTGCCAACACCCTAAATTTGGTTTTTTTGGTTTAGAACGGTTACAAGCCCTGTGCCGTAATGCCTACAGCCTAAACGACCAAGACTTGCTGCGCCATTTAAGCCACGCCTTAAAGCTGTGGCAAAGCGGCACAACCCAAGATGATATTTCCATGATGTTAATTACTTACCCATCTGCCAACTATGCCAATACGGCTCTGGAGGCCCTATGAACAGCTTGCAGTTTAATCTCACCCATGAACAGTGGCGTCAACATCCCTTCTGTGACGAGTTAGAGCAGTTTATGCTGATGCAAAATGTGCATGAACGCCAACGTTTTAAAGTGATTACCTGCGTACTCGAAGCGGTAAGTAATGTGATTAGCCATACTCAGGACACCCATGAGCCTATTGTGTTGATCGTGCATTGTAACCACGACCGTATCGTCGTCGATTTACTCGATCATTCCCCCACAGTGCCAAAGGTTGCCTTCGAGGAGTGTCCAAACCAACTGAGCGAGCATGGCCGTGGCCTGTGGATCATGTACAACTGGATGGATGCGGTGCGTTTTCAAACCACAGTGCTTGGCTCACACTTAAGATTAACCTTACTGCGTCATCATTAAACCCACTCGATATCAAACCTAGCGGTAGGCTTACCAACCGCTAGGTTTGGTTTTCGCGTTACACAATCCCCATTGCAAATTGCAATGCATTTTCAAATCTGACTATAGCGCCCAGTTAACAAGCAAAATAACCACATGATTTTAATCAATAAAAATCTTGGCCTGATAAATGCTATCTGAAGATGCGGTTTCAATACTAACTGGCAGGCAGAGGTGATTATCATGAAATTCTTCCCACTTGAAAAATACAACGCGAGCCTAGTGATATTTCCAACCGAGATGATGATGGCCAACACACCTACCCATAGGGCCGCGCTATTGCGCCATATGGAGCAGAATACCAACCGCTTAATCATCAATCTTGAACAAGTGAAATATATCGACTCTAGCGGATTGTCGGTGCTGATCTCCGCCCTTAAGCGGGCGCAGCAGCAAGATGGTGAAATTCTGCTGTTATCACCCTCGGCCCATGTGCGTGCTCTAATTGAACTAACGCGCTTACATCAGATATTCAGTATTTATGAAGATCAAGACGCGGCAATCGCGCACTTTAGTTGCCACTAGTTCAGCGTGAGCATCAGCTAAGAGGGAGTGACATCATGGAAACCTTATCACACCGCCATGTAGGCAAGATTGAATGCAAACGCCGTTTTTCCTTGACCCTAGTAACCCTAGGCGCCTCTATTTGCATGTTAACGGCCTGCGTCACTCCCCAGCGCACCACTCAGGATCAACTCTGTCAGCAACAGGCCGGAGAATATTGTCACTACTTTGGGCCGCAAACCTCCTATCTGCGTCAGGCGGATCAACAGTTGTTAACCGCGCAAACGGAGAACATCAGTCTTAATCCAACAGCAGTTCAAAACGTTAGTGCCACATTCAGCGATACAGCCGCCCTCGATGTGCAGCTCTCAGTGGGTGATAAATTGCGGGTAGGAGTTCTACATGGCGAGGATTTCAGTGCCGATGTCGAGATTGATGCCAACGGTCAAATCTATCTGCCCTACTTACCGCCCATCAATGCCCAAGGTTTAACAATCGCCGCCCTCAAACAGCGCATAAGCCAAACCTTAGTGAGCGAGCAATTGATGCAGGCCAGCAGTGTGCGCGTCAATATCAGCCCCATCGCCTGGGCTCCGATTGAAGTGACAGTATTAGGTTCAGTGTTTGAACCTGGGCAGCACTTTATCAATCAGAAATCCGATACCGAAATTAAGGATGACGATAAGAGCCATAGCGGCGATCAGGCCAGTGATAGAACCATAGCCGCCGCCCTTCGCGCATCCGGAGGTGTTAGACCCGACGCCCAGATCCGCCAGGTACGCGTGATCCGCGGCCAGCAGCATTTTTTACTGGATTTATCCGGGGTGATTAGCGGCACACAAGTGCCACGTTTCCTCTTAAGCGCTGGCGATCAAATCTTTGTCCCAAGTACCCGCCGTTTTGAAGATAAACTGGTGCGCCCTTCGCAGATCACCGCGCCAGGGATCCGCGTGTTTATTTCAAACTTAACTCAACCGGCGAGCAGTAACTCGCAATCTGCGGTGGATACCGAAGCGACACGTTTTCCCTACGGCACGCGTCTGCTCACGGGTGCTATTGCGGCCAACTGTGTTGGCGGTGCCCAAAGCACCAATGCCAGTCGTCATGTGTTACTGGTGACTCGCAATCCGCTCTCGGATCAAACCGATATCGTCGAGCGCTCATTGGACAGCTTGATCCGTGAGTCTTGGCAGCCTCAGATGAACCCCGTGTTGCTCCCCGGCGATGGTATCGCCTGTTATGACTCTGGCGTGACCAATGTGCGTGAGATTGCGCGCAGCTTAACCGACTTACTGGTGCCCGCAAGTTTACTCGGTTTGCTGTAATACGGAATTTGTAGTTCGGAACCAGCGCTTGGGTGACAGGTTACGTCACCCCTAGGATGATTCGACGAGGGGACATTGATCATGAAAGCATCTCAGGAAGGCTACCCTCTACTGTGGTTAAAGCGTGCGCTGGTCAATGGCAGCAGCCTGCCCGCCCCCGCCCGCCGTAAGTTATATCTAAAGACAGTGTTATCGGCATTAGCGGTGATTTGGCTGATCACAGGTCTTGTCATCGTTATCACTCCAACCCGTTACACCTGCAAATGGGTGTTGATTTTACCCGGTGCGGGCGCAGGCGCCGTCGTGAGTTTGGATAGCCTAGGTCAAGCCAGCAGTTCGAGCAGTTCTCCATATCTGAGTTCTGCCATCGATCCGCGGGAAAACTACAAGGCCATCGCCCTAAGCGACAAGCTATTAAGCGATGCCGCAGCGCAATTAGACCTTAAGCCCTCAGCGCTGGGCACGCCTAAGTTAAAGCTCCCCAGCCAAACAGGGCTGATGGAATTCAGCATCAGCGCTAACAGCGCCGAGCTTGCCGAGCAAAAGGCATGGGCACACTATCGCACCCTGCAGGGCACACTCTCACACCTGAGGATCGATGAAATCCATATCCGTGAAAACGGTGTCAGAATGGGACTGGAGAGCTTTGCCGATAAAGTGCATCAGAGTCAGGCCAATATCGTCGCCTTCCAATCTAAGACTGGGCTGGTCTCGCTGGATCAATTTAAGGAAGTGGCGGTTACCATTGAGCATTTACGCCAAAGCCAAGTCAATCTTACCGCTAAACTCAATGGCGGCCTTGCCAGCCAGCAACTGTTGGAGGCCGATTTATCCCTGACGGCAACCCAATCCACTGACTTACTCAAGCTGAAAAACGATCAGCTGTTCCAACAACTCTTACTCAAATATACCGAATCGACCGCGCTACTGGTGGGGCTCAATGGTCATTATGGCGAGCAACATCCGCAAGTGCTGAGCGCCAAGACAGAGCAAAAAACCATGTTGGATGCATTGCATAGCCGCTGCCAAAAATTGTTGGCGCGCTGCGATCCTAAGTTGATGTTGATCCTCTCCGTAGATGATATCGATGGCCGCGCCGCGTTGATGCAAAAACTGATTAATATCACCACAGAAAACGAAGGCTTAGCCCATGAACTAGCGTCCTTGAGCACCCAGATTGATGAATGGGAAAACCGGCTTAAACACAGTAATGACGATGCCGCTAAGCTTGAGGATTTACACCGCGACCATCAACTTGCCACCGCAGTGTTTACTTCCGCGATTGCTAAAATTGATGTGGGTAAGGCCGACATATTCTCCGCTTACCCGTTATTACAGCTGTTTGCAGCACCGACTCGCCCCGAAAAGCCTGACAAGCTGGGCTTGATTCTAACCTTAGTGGGTGGCATTGCCGCCTCAATGATGGTCATTGTCGGATTGAGCATACTATGGATACGCAAACCTATACTCCAGAAAATTCTGACGAACGACTAGTCTGGTTCGCTATTACGGGCACTTACTTCTTTTGGTTCTTAGGTGCCATGTATTTGATTGCTCCAGTGATTGGTTGGATCTTAGTGCTGCGAATGCTCGGCAGATTATTGTTTTACGCCGAAGGATGCTGGATTTCGTTACCGATAATAAGTTGGATATTTGCCATGTTGTTGATGCTACTGGCATTAGTCATAGGCCATCTGGTAGAGCATTTAGGCATAGCCCAACTGATTAAATCCTCCATTGGTTGGGCTAAGGGCTGGGCGCTGCTGGCGGTATTTCCACTGATTGGCGGTCTGCAAATTCGGCCACAGCTGATTTACCGCGCCTGCTGCGTGGTTGGCAAACATACCTTGATATTGTTTCCGCTGTTTGTGCTCGCTTGGCTGCTCCACCTGCCGACGACCTTATATGTCTCCCCCTTAAGCATTGTCGGCGGCCCTGGGCCTGAATTTTTCGCCGTCAGCCTGTATGAAATCGACCCTGGCAGTGGCATGCCAAGGTGGCGGCTATTTACCCCTTGGGCGCCCGCGCTTGGGATGGTAGGCAACTTTTATTTTCTGTTTGCCCTGCAGGAAACCAACAAGCGTTATCGCTTCTATGGCTTGGCTGGCAGTATCTTGATGGTGCTTATTTCCCAATCCAGACTCGCCATCCTCTGCTGCCTTGCCCTCGTCTGTTATTTCAACTTTATTCGCTATGCCAAATCCCCTTGGTTGTATTTATTGGTGAGTCCATGTTTTTTATTGGCGGGCATTTTTGGCGAGGCGGTACTGTCTAGCATTGAAGCCAGTATTCACAGCGTCAAAGCCGCCAGAGCCGACTCGACTCGGGTACGTGAGGCCCTTGGCCAAATCGCTCTCGAGCGCTGGGCAAACGAGGCAATTGTCTGGGGCCATGGCATTGTTGAGCGCGGCCCCCATATGGTGGAGTACATGCCGATTGGCTCGCATCACACTTGGTACGGCCTTTTGTTCGTGAAGGGGATCGTTGGCGCCTTCGCACTGGCGTTGGCCTTGTTTGTCAGCGTGCTCTGCCTGCTACCCAGTTTGATGCAATCCAGACTCTCGGCGGTAGGAATGGCGGTACTGATGATTTTACTGCTTTACACCTTTGGCGAGAATCTGGAGATCCTCGCCTATCTCTTCTGGCCAGGACTCATAGTGCTCGGTATTGCCCACAATCAGGCAAGACAAGCGGCAAGTCTTCGCCATAAGAGCTTATTACCGGAACCATCACAACAACCATCGCAACAATCATCAGAAGCCACTCAACCGAGTGCTCAGTGAAATCCCTTCGCGAGTTTTTCGTTGTCCTTTCAATACTCGCGGCCGTTGCATCTTGATTTGCATTTTGCAATGGGCCGCAAATCCTAAGGCTCTGCTAAATTGCAAACTAGTTAAAATCGCTATAACCACCTGTTTTAAAAATAGAAAATAAACCTTAAAAAGCTGGCATAGAAACTGAATAGTCAGAACAGGCACTCTTAACTGATAGGTGTTGCGATGAGCAGATGGGCATTGATACAACCCCTCAGGGACAACCAAGGTATTCGCCAATTGGCCAGCAGCATACTTTGGTTAGGCTCAGCCCAAGTTGGCGGGCGTATCGTGCGCCTTGGCAGCAGCATCATCTTAGCCCGTTTACTCACTCCCGAGGTCTTCGGTCAAGTCGCGATCATTTTGACAAGTTTTGAGATCCTCAGCATTTTCATCCGCAGGATCACTTCGGCGTCGCTGATCAAGATGGACGACAACGCCTTTACCGCTCATCTTGCCAGCGCCAATCTGATCAATATTTTTGTGTGTGTACTGTCTTTTGTTGCCTTGAGCTTACTCAGTGGATTGCTCGCCCTTTACTATCAAGACGCACAGATAGTGAAACCTATGATACTCATGGCAACAAGCTATTTGCTCCTCCCCTTTGGCATGCTGCATGCCGCCGCCAACCTACGCCAAAATAAGATGCGTATCGTCGCAAAAGCCAACCTGTGGCAGACGGTGGCCGATGGTTTGCTCACCGCCCTTCTGGCGCTGTGCGGAATGGGGATCTGGGGGATTATTCTGCCCAAGGTGCTGGTGGTCTTGATTTGGATAGCCGTGCACAAGCAGCATTCGGGCATTAATAATATGCACACCACCCCATTAGTGCATTGTTTCTCCCAGATAGACTTTGGCCAATGTCGCTCACTATTTCGTTTTGGTACTCAGGTGGCGCTTGGGGATCTTTGCCTCGCCCTGAGACAAAATATTGATTATTTATTAGTGGGTTACTTTTTAGGTGTCGAAGCGCTTGGGATCTATTTCTTCGCGGTCAATACCAGCCTTGGCATGAGTCTTGGTCTTATTCAAAGCTTTGGCACCGCTTTTTACTCCCATCTTTGTCAGAGTGATGGTGAAGATGCGCTGCTAAAGTATCGCCACGCCCTGCTAAGTATCATGCTGGTAACCTTGCCTATCATAGGGTTACAGAGTGCGCTCGCCCCTTGGTACTTACCCTTTGTCTATGGCCAACACTGGCTCGACGCTGGCGCATTGCCAGTCTTTATTCTGCTCTGCTTAAGTGGCCTAACTCGACCCTTAGGCGAGGCCGCGAGCCAACTGCTGATTTCCTGCGAGCTTAGCAAACTCAACTTAGTCGCCAATGCTAGTTTTATTGGCCTACTGGCCATGAGTATCAGCCTAGGCACCCTGTGGGGGCTAGAAGGCGTCGCCATGGGCATCTTCCTTTGTTACCTGATTTGTATGCCGCTGTTTGCTTATTTTGTGATGAAACCCACCGCACAAAAACTGCGTTTACCCACCTTATCCCCTTCATTAGGAGGTTCATTATGATCCCTACCGTCTCTGTGGTGATGCCGGTCTATAATGTGGAAGCTTTTGTATCAAAAGCCATTTCCTCTGTATTAGCTCAAAGTTTTACGGATTTTGAACTAATCATAGTCAATGACTGTGCCACCGATAATAGCCTTGCCCGCTGTAAACAATTTTGCGACAGCCGCATTCGTATTGTGCAGCACGCCGTGAATAAGGGATTAGCCGCCGCGCGTAATACCGGCATTCGCCATGCGATTGGTCGCTATGTCGCGTTTATCGATTCGGACGACCTCTGGCATCCAGATAAGTTAAAGCTGCATGTGGATCACCTACAAAAATCGCCCAAGGTCGGGATAAGCTTCTCGCGCTCAAGCTTTATCGATTATCGGGGCAACCCGATCAATTTTTACCAGATGCCGCAGCTCACAGACATTGATGCTGGCCATTTGCTGTGCCGCAATCCGGTGGGTAATGGCTCTGCGCCGGTGATCCGCCGCGAGACCTTAAATGACATTCGCTTCCAAGCGCTGAACCACAGCGAGCATTACACTTGTTATTTCGATGAACAATTTCGCCAATCGGAAGATATCGAGTGTTGGTTTCGCATCGTGGCGACAACCCAGTGGCAAATGGAGGGGATCCCAGAGCCATTAACTTACTACCGCTTAAACCACGGCGGCTTGTCGGCGAATTTAGTGAAACAACTGGCATCCTGGGAGCAAATGGTCACTAAAGCGCGCCGCTATGCCCCTAAGATATTGTTAAAGCATGAAAATGCCGCTAGAGCCTATCAGCTTCGCTATTTAGCCAGACAAGCCATTCGCCTAGGCGATGGCCGTATGGCGAAAAATTTAGTCAATCAAGCGCTGCTGACTTCGCCGCAGATCTTAATCAAGGAAACCAATCGCACCCTGACCACACTGGTCGCGGCCTATTTGCAATGGTTAATGCCACGCGGTTTATATCAAATGTGCGAAACCCTTGGGCAAAAGTACCTAGGCTATCGCCAACGTATGCAAATCAAACGTGATGGGGTGACGGCAAGCTTACTCACGACCCAATTAAAATGAGATAAATGGCAGTATCAACCGTGACACATTTATCATTTGCAGATTTAAGGCGGCTCACACAGCCGCCTTGCTTTTGTCGTAAGCCGCACTCTATTAGTTTGTTTCTTTGATATTGATTTCGAACCTTTGTTTTCAAGCATTGGTGATGAAGACAATAACAACGCCTGAGATAGTCACACCCTAGCCGATACTTCCATCTCAAATGGATTTGCAGCTTGCAAAGCAAACTGCGAAAAACCACTTAGCTTATCAATCGAAAACTGCTTAGTTATTGTTTATAAATGAGTTATCAATCTGGCCTGCATTATGCTTTGTGACTATTGCCAAGCGCACAACTAAGCCGTTATCGAGCGTCCCGACTTGGCACTAGGCGTAATGCTAAGCGAAATGCATGGAGGTCATGATGAATACTCAGAACTCGACTCAAGTACGCTGGTCTATTCGACTCTTCGATAGCGCAGTGGCGGCGTTGGCCCTCTTGATCTGCTTGCCCTTTATCTTTGGCGTTTGTGTGTTTCGTAAACTTCAGGGACAAAGCGTATTCGAACGCGTGTATGTGCATGGCGCTCAAGGTCAAGTGGGCCTGTGGCAATTTGCCTATCAAGGTGCGGGTTATCGCCTGCCGCAACTGCTGAATCTACTCAAAGGAGACATAGGCCTATTGGGCGCTGAAGCGCAATTTGCCATCGAACCTTCAATCCATGTTTCGCAAGAAATCCGCATCTCCCGGATCGGGATTTTCTCGATTAGTGCCATGCAGCGCCGCATGGGGATTGGGTTTGAGTCCAGCGAGCAAAGTTTAGTTAACGCCTATAGCAGCCTCAGTCGTTACCTCCTTGCACTAGCGAGCGCCATATTGAATCGTCTTATGACCTCAGAGTCCCGATCACACGCAAGCCAAGTCACCATTTTTGGCGTGACCATGCGCAACCTCAGCATGAATCAAATGCTGGATATGCTCGTACAACAAGCGCAGCAGCCAAAGCATCACTTAACCCCGTTTGCCTTTGTGAATGCCGACTGTTTAAACAAAGCCTATTGCGATCCTCAATATCATCAAAAACTCAATGAGTGCGAGGCCGTGTTTGCCGATGGAATTGGTGTACGTATGGCTTGCCGTTGGCAAGGTGTCGATCTTAAAGGCAATTTGAATGGCACCGATATGTTGCCACTCCTATGTGAGCGCCTGATTGAGGCCAATCTATCGCTCTATCTTCTGGGCGGCGCGCCAGAAGTGGCCCACCAAGCTGCTGAACAGTTGCAACGCCGTTTTCCCCAATTGCAAATTGCAGGCACACATCATGGTTATTTCCATGAGGCTGATACCAAGCAAGTAATTAAAAAGATTAATCAATCTGGCGCAGCCGTGCTGTTGTTGGCCATGGGCGCACCTAAACAAGAGCTTTGGCTTAATCAATATCAAGCCAAACTCACTCCAGCCGTTGGGATCGGTGTGGGCGGGCTGTTCGACTTCTACTCCAACCGCATTAGCCGTGCCCCGCTCTGGTTAAGACAAATTGGCATGGAGTGGATTTGGCGGTTAATGCAAGAGCCCAAGAGAATGTGGCGCCGCTATATTATCGGTAATCCCCTGTTTTTATATCGGGTATACAAAGCGCTGCGCGCTAACGCTAGCCTCAAGTCGAAGGCTCAAGCAGTGGCACTGCCGCAAGAAACGCTACTGTATCCTAACTTGAGTGACTCAGGCTCACTCAAACGTTGCAAACGCATCCGCTTGCATCTGCTATTAAACCGCATCGTCAAACGTTGTCTCGATATATGGGTCGCGGCCATCGCCATATTGTTGCTATCGCCTCTGCTCCTCATCGTGGCGTTACTTATCCGTTTAGAATCCCCCGGTGCTGTGCTGTTTTGCCAGCAGCGTGTCGGCAAATGGAATCAACCTTTTACCATGTGGAAGTTCCGCTCCATGTACCAAGACGCCGAGGCGCGGCTCGCTAGCCTACAACAGGCGAACGAAATGCAAGGCGGTGTCCTGTTTAAGATGAAACAAGATCCTCGTATCACCCGTGTCGGTCAATTTATCCGTAAAACCTCCATCGATGAGCTGCCACAGTTATGGAATGTGCTCAAGGGCGAGATGTCACTGGTCGGCCCGCGCCCAGCGCTGCCAAGGGAAGTCGCGCAATACAGCCCAAGCGATCGCCGCCGTTTAGAGGTGAAACCCGGCATTACCTGTATCTGGCAAGTGTCTGGCCGCTCTGACATTCCCTTCGACCGCCAGGTCGAGTTGGATGTGGATTATATCTACCAACAATCTTTAATGGCGGATCTGTACTTGCTACTCAAGACCATACCCGCCGTGATTTTCAGCCGTGGAGCCTACTAAGGGGGTTACTATGCAAGCCATTATTTTTGCCAATCGCCATGGACACGAACTGGCGCCGCTGGATAAACAATACTGTCCAGCATTGCTCCCCATGGGAAACCGTGCCCTGATTGAATACACCCTAGAAGATGTCGCCAGTGCGGGGATTGTTGAGGTAAAACTGATTATCTCAAGCCACGCCAAAGCCTTAGAGCAGCATCTTGGCGACGGTAGCCGCTGGGGCGTTAAGATTGATTACTTCCTCAGTAGAGAACAAGAACCGGTTAACTGCGTAATGTCGCGCTTAAAACTGGATTTCGACCAAAGCTACCTTGTGGTAAGGGGCGATATATTGCGCTCTCCCTGCATCAAACGTTTTGTCGATTACAGTGTTAACAGACCCAAGCACTTAGTCCTGCCGGTGCTGGCCGATTGCAATCCTGGCATGTTGCTATTGCCAAGTGCTTGTAATCACCTATATCTGCTCGATTGGCCGTTGGAGCGAGATACAAATATTACCAATGCCATGATGGAGCCGCTCCATGGACAATGCGCCATGTTGGACAGCTTCGAGTCCTACTTAAATGCCAACTTAGCGATCGGCGATGGTTGCTTCGATGGACTCGTGCCCTCAGGCCGTCCTATTCCAAGTGGCCGAAGCGCCAAGTTTTTTCACCTTGGGGCTAAGGCACAAACGGGCAAATTAGACCAACAAGCAGCCTGGGGCGCAATTGGTGAGCAAACCTGGATTGCCCCCGATGTGGATATGCACGATCAATTGATGATAGGTGATCAATGTGTTATCGAGAAAAACTGCCGTTTGAGTAACAGCGTGATCTTGACCAACAGTTTTGTCGGTGAAGGCTTGAATGTCGATAACTGCATTATCAGTAAAAACCTACTGATTAATGTTGGCTTTAATACCGCCATTGAGGTTGAAGACCCTAGGCTTATCGCCTCAACCCAAGCACAATTGCAGGCCCATGTGTCATGGTCAAGTCGACTGATGGCGTTGATATTACTTGGCCTTAGTGTTCCACTCTTGGTAATACTCTGGCTGTGGAGTCTGTGCAATTTATCAACTGCTGGCGCATCAAGGCAGACACTGAGTATTAAGCATCAACCCATTACACTCTGGCGCGTCAATCTGCCGCAATCCTGCATGGGATTAGCACTGTTGCCACAACTCTATCAAGTGTGTCTGGGGCGTTTGTTCCTGCTAGGTGCGCAATCCCCCGAGGTACATTCAGCCGCCTCGATTAGCGACGCCGCGCCGCAATATGGCGTTTACGGCCCGCTGCAGCTGCTTGGCGCCGAACTACCAGAGGAAGAACAAGCGCTGATTGAGCAGGAGTTTCTGGCCAAGCCTAAGGCAGCACAATGGTCCCACATACTCAAACTGTGTTTCATTTCGCTTTCAACATCAGTGGCTTCAACAGGCTCTGCCACGCCAAAACAATCCAATGCAAATAAGCTTAGTGCAAACCAACTTACTCCAAACCAGCAAGATATCGCCAATGAATGGGGGAACGGACAATGAAAACCATCATCACTTATGGCACCTACGACTTGTTCCACTATGGTCATGTGAGACTGTTTCAGCGCTTAAAGGCCATGGGCGATAAGCTGATCGTTGGCGTATCGACCGATGAGTTTAATGCGCTCAAGGGCAAAGCAGCCTTTTTCAACTATCAACAGCGCGCCGAAATGGTGGCAGCCTGTAAGTACGTCGATGTCGTGATCCCCGAGACGCACTGGCAGCAAAAACCTCAGGATATTGTGGCGTTAGATGTCGATATCTTCGGCATGGGTGACGACTGGCAAGGCAAATTTGATTACCTCGGCACCCTTTGTCAGGTGATTTACTTAGGCCGCACCGAAGCCATTTCGACAACGGAAATCAAAACCAACCTGGCGATACCGCAAACCCGGGGCAATTTGGCAACGACACTATTGGTCAAGTAAGCAGAACCCAATTACAGGATCTCAATGGGTAAGCGAGGGATATCATGGGCACAAATCTAGCGTTAGCCTTAGTGAAGAAATGCATTTTCGCCCTCTCTTGGTTGGTGCCAAGAAACGCCAACAAGGCGGTATTGGGCTGCTACAAGAACCGTTTTGCTGACAATAGCAAATACCTGTTTTTGCATTGGCAGCAGACGCACTTTATGCAAACCATTTGGATAAGCGGCGATAAAGCCCTTATCCATGCCCTCAGGCAACAAGGCTATACCGCCCATTCGCGCTGGAGCCTGCTGGGCATTTACCATGCGCTCACGGCCAAATACTATGTGTACAATAGTTATATTGGCGATATTAATCAGTGGCTTGCAGCAGGCGCGATTCGTATCAATCTCTGGCATGGCTCGCCACTTAAAAAAATCGAGTTTGATATCACCACAGGGCCATTGGCCCCCAAGTATCAAACCCAGTCCCTTTGGCAAGCTGGGCTGCAGGCGCTGCGTTATCATCAGGAATATGTCCGTCCGAGTTTGATGCTAAGCCCAAGCCCATTGGTCGGTGAGAGTTTCCGACGCGCCTTTCGGTTAAAAGAAGATTCCCTGCTATCAAGCACTAATCCGCGCACCGATTACTATCTGCGTTACCCAGAGCAACGCCAAACGTTGCCCTTAAAGGCGGATGCGACGGCCTATCGCCGAGTGATTCTCTACGCCCCTTCTTGGCGGGATGCCCTATGGCAAAATAGTCAGAATGTAGCTTCACATTCGACCCCACATTTAACGGGAGGTCATAGCGATTCGCCCTACCAAGCCGCCTTTGACTGGCAAAGCCTGTCCCAACATTTAGTCGATACAGATACCTTGTTACTGTTACGCCTGCATCCCAATGAACGCCACTACGCAGCGCAGTTTTGTGCCTATCCCAATGTACTCGATATCAGCGATTGGGACAATATTTATGGGATTTTGCATCGTGTCGACCTGCTGATCACCGATTATTCGTCGTTATTTATCGATGTACTGCCACTTGAGATCCCTGTCCTCTTCTACCGTTTTGACCATGAGCAGTATCTCAACCAAAGCCGTGATTGCTACGATATAGGTCAAGATCCGCTCAGTATTGGCCAGGTCGCCTATCAATTCGATGACTTATTGGCACTGCTGCAAGAGATGAGTCACCTTAACGCCAAACCCCAGCCCTGCGAGGCTTACAAACAATTACAGCGTTTGTATTGGTCGCAGCATGCTATGGGTTCATCAGCAGACAGTTTAGCGACTGATGGTTTGTCTATTGATGGTGTATCTATGGTTTGTGTATCTATGGTTGGTATATCTATGAATGAAAGGCATGATGATAGTTTTGCGCGCTTAGAACGGCATCTGCGCCAAGGGCAAACTCAGTCGTATAAGTTGGCCTTTGGCACTGATATCAAGCCTCAAATATGAAAGTTCAGATATTAAGGCTCTGGTATAAAGCCATTTATAAGAAGGTGTCTTTAAACCAATCCCAGATCCCGAGTGAGATTTCGGGTAATAAATCGATACCGAGCGCCGATTTAAGCAGATATAACAGCAACAGGCCAAACAAGGTACACAGCAAGATAAAAGCAATAAAGAACAGGCTAAACATAACCAAGGAGAAGCGTTTTTCTCGGCGTGTATAAGCGCGTCTGTTTTTGCCTAAAAGAAATACATAATAAAAGCGCCATTTAATAAAAGGCAGCGCAAACGTACCCCGGTTATCAATAAAGTGTTTACCCCAAGTTCTATCTCCCAAGGCAACACGTATCCCCATTAATTGTTCTTTTGTATAACTGTCGGCAACGTGTGGCGGTAATTTGGCCAATAACTTGAGAATGGTCGGATCCTGTTTAATCTGTTCAACCGTTTCTTGATCCCATGGCTCAAATTCATTCATGCCCTATTTCAACCCGATATTGATTGTTTCTCAACAGATTATAGTCAACAAATTAAGCCGTTTAGAGATATCTCCATCAATCATTCGGTGGATATTCCCGCGCTATTCAGCTCAGGTTAACCGCGACGAAGCTATCATAACGCTAGAAATTTACGCATAGATTAAGTTTTAAAAGCTATTATTTTCATAAGGTTGTAGAAAATACCGATCTTTTTTGAAATTTTTTTCAAAAAGATTAACCCTTTTTTGCTGCAACTGCGTTTACAAAGATAGGAATACAGCAAATGATGGTACAACCATCTGTGCTAGGCCTTATCAACATCACTAGGAGACTATTATGAAATTGACTCACATATTTAACACTGCGGCACTTCCCCTTGCCTTTGCATTACTGTCTTTTAATGCCGCAGCAGTGAGCCCACCACATCCAACGGGATTAAATGCACCTATGATCAGTGTCGCGAGTTTCAACCATAAAAATTATGCCGAGCAAGAAGCCACGAAAATGTTTCCAGCGCCTGAGGCGGGTATGGTGCAACATATTTTGACCTTACCTAAACTCGAAAATGAAGACGACTACATGGTCGAAATCCAAATTGGCCAGACCCAATTAGTCGACTGTAATAAGCATGGTCTGAACGGCGAGTTAAAAGAACTCTCGGTTAAGGGCTGGGGTTATAGCTATTATCAAGTGTCAGAAGTATCTGAAGGCCCAAGCACTATGATGGCCTGTTTAGAGATGGCGAAAAAAGAAGCCTTTGTCCGCATTCCAGGTGAACTTAAAATGCGTTACGACAGCCGTTTGCCTAAGGTATTTTATCTACCAGAAGGCACAGAGCTGCGCTTTAGAACCTGGAAAGTCGATTCAACATATCACTACGCTAAATAAACGCGCCTCAATATTAGTTGTTTATTTAATGGTATTACTGCGGTGATATAAAGGGCATATCTTACAAGATATGCCCTTTTTTTTCAGCAAGCTGCGTCAGCTAACTGCGCTAATTTAGCTTTAATTTCTGCATATCTGAGGTGTTCGCAGCGACCAAAACCTGATAATTTCCGTACTTGTAAGCGAGTAAACAGCGGTAATGTCATGCCGGCCATAAAACGGCATTGAGTATCTAAGGATAATGAAGCTAAACCTTTCGACCCCGCCGTACGCTTCAGTTCATGCAAATCGGCCTTAAGCTGCGCATCATCAGGCCACTTTGGCACTTCGGAATACGCCAATTTAGCCAATTGGCCGCGGCATACACTGCAATGACCACAGGATTGAGGCGCGGCATTATCATCAAAATAGCGGGCCAAATTGTAATTTAAGCAAGTTGTTAGCTCAAAAAATCGCACTAACTGGGCAATACGGGCGACTTCTTTCGCTTCTTTGTCGGTAAAGTATTGATGGAGCTCATCGGCTAAATGCCCCTGTGCTAACACCTCAGCATTCACTTGATAGACATCCGTTACTCGCTTAGCTTCCAATTCGATAAGCTGTTGACTGGCAAGATATTCTAATGCCGCTAATACTCGAGTACGTTCCGCACCTGTGGCTTGGTAGAGCGCGGAAAAATCTAAACTGCCCCATACTCGTTTCATCTGAGTATGGGTAAAGATGTCATTTAAAAATGCCTGACGCTCGGGGGAAAACTGGCTCAAGATCTGCGCCTGTGGCTCAATAAAACGGTAACTGATATCGGCGTAATAAGCATAAAGCGGCTTAATCACGCCCATCATTTCAAGCTGAACTAGCAAGGTTTTAAGTGGGAGCTGCCTGATATTACTCACATTTGATAGCTGATGAAGTTGCAACTCCCAACGTCCGTTATGGGTTTCTTCGCGAATGTTATCGATAACGGCTGCAATACTGGCCAGTTCCGGCGTATCACCGTAAACAAAATTTTCGACCGTGTTTATGCCATCTAAATTCGCCAAGGTCACACAATGTGACAACAGGCCATCCCTTCCTGCACGGCCAATTTCTTGGCAATAATTCTCAATGGATTTAGGCAGATCGTAGTGAACCACAAAGCGAATATTGCTTTTGTCTATGCCCATACCAAAGGCGATAGTCGCAACCACGATGCGGATCTTACCTTGCATAAAATCCTGCTGAATTTGCTGACGTTTTTCATCCTCAAACCCCGCATGATAGGCACTCGCATCAAAGCCCATTTGGCAAAGTTTCGCGGCAACATCCTCCGCAGTATGCTGCAAAGTCACATACACAATCCCCGTACCAGTAAAGAGATTAAGTTGTTGTTGCAGTGCTGTCAGTTTATGTTGGCTTGCCACAGGCAAGACGGTCAAGTCGAGGTTTGAACGATAAAAACCTGTTTGAACAATATGTTGTGGCTTGATATCGAAACGCGCCGCCATATCCAGTTTCACTTTGCGTGTCGCGGTCGCCGTGAGTAACAGCACCAATGGAATTGCTAATTCACGGCGATAATCGGGAAGCTTTAAATAGTCGGGGCGAAAATTATGTCCCCATTCCGAGATACAGTGTGCTTCATCAACAACCAACATAGATATAGGAATTGATTGAATAAATTGCCTAAAGCGCTCATTTTTAAAACGTTCAACCGATACCATCAGGAGTTTTAACTCGCCATAACGAGCATCACGCATGACCTGTTGGGTTAATTCAGGCGTTAAGGTTGAGTCGATACTTGCCGCTTTAATGCCCTTCTCATGCAGGAAACTCAGTTGATCTTTGATCAACGCCAGTAAGGGTGACACCACTAAGGTTAGATGGGGAAGTTGCAGAGCAGTAAATTGGTAACAGAGTGATTTTCCTGAGCCGGTGGGGAAAATAGCAAGGCTCGAATGGCCCGACAACAACTGCGAGACAACCTCATGTTGCCCTTGCCTGAACCCATCAAAACCAAACTGTTGCTGTAATAAAGATGCATAATCCGTAGCGTTCGCTGACGGCGTTATTGAATAAGACATAAACAAATCCTTATGCCACCACAAGGGTGGAGGCGGTGGCGACCACGCAAACAGATGAATGGGCGAGTGAATGCGAGTAAGCGGGTCGCTATGATTTTCTAGCTAAATATAAATTGATAAAGGCGGTGAGTTTGTCATTGAAGGCTTCTTCAAAGACATCAACATCTTGACCTAAGGTATTGAAATACTGTGTCACTTGCGCGCGAGATAAACTTTTGTTGGCGATACTGTATTCCATTTCTGGCAGTGTTTTATCATAACGGGGCACTAGCGTCCAAGTCACCATATCGGCGGCAAAATGCTTCATCGCTTGCTGTGCTAAGGCACAAAAAGCTTCAATATGCTCACGCCCATCCGGTCCCAAACACCCTGGTTCGACGCGGCAAAGAACGGCAACAGTTCTATGCTGTGACATGCTATTCCCTGTATAAAACTCATCAAAAATAGAAAGTTACAAAAGAGGTGGCGGAAGCGAATAAGCTATATTCACGCTTAAGCTCTCTCTTTGAGTGTATGTGACACCCGCAAGAAGTCACGTACGCTAAGGTTAAAAATCACACACAAATATTTTAAACCTGACTATCCTCTTCAGCCATGGCAGCTACGGCCGCGGCATGTTCCGATAATAACGTATCGAGCGCTTGATCAAAACTGTCCAAACGTTCGAGTTCCATATAACGCTTCAAACGTAAAATAATATCTTTACTGACTTCGATATGGGATTTCTTCTGGCGCTTTTTAATTTGTGAAAGTTCTTTTCGCACCATGCGCCAGCCCAAATCACTGAAATATTGATTCAGCATTCGATTTACAGATTGCAGTTGTTGGTCAACGGGCTGATTTTTTTTACGCAGTTGAACCAGTAAATTTAAATTAGCAATTAATTCGGTATAACTGGATTGAGACTGATTTAACTGAAACCACTCTGCCCGCTCAGTGACACTTTCGGGATGAACCATGCGATAAATTAACGGCAGGGCAAACACTAATTCAGATTTATCTAACAGTAATAATTTTCGGCCCGCGGTAGGTACGGCATGATGATATTCCCATAGCGTGTTTGTCGTCATTGGTATCGTTTTAGACTTTCTAATAATGGTTTATGAATAGACTCATAATACCGACAAACAGTATAGATTAAAAGAATGGTTACACCATTTTATGAGTTCATTTTTACAGCACAAGGTTAAACGCGCCACTTCACAAACAAACGAGATGGAGCTCGCACTTCTCTTGTCCTCTAATCCCCTGTTTTAGCATGGCCAAATCGATATCAGTTTTGCATCAGCAAAATCATAAGTTAAATTTTTCTGCTACTTTTCAACTTTATAAAATGGTTAAACCATCTTTTAAAAATAAAGCTATTCACCTACACAGTTAGCCGACCAGAGAAATAACTACAGGTTATTTTATCGCCAATTTTAACTCGCACAGCCGTAATTGACGAAATAACAACCAATAAACCAAGCTCATCTTTATCGCTTATTAACCTCTTATCTGAGTCCACCTTATACATTTAATTCGTATTGAGCCCGCCTTGCCAACGCCTCTATCTTAAATGATGCTTTCTTTTTGACCGATACGATTAATTAAAATACAAACAACAGCACTACCAGTGATAATGACGATTATCACTGGTAGATAAAGGCTGGTTTTACGTATAATTGCGCCAGTTTTATCGGCCGTAAAATACTCCCATGTCTAAATCGATTATCCATTATTCCACAGGTGGAAGTGCTCCTAGCCGTTCCTCTGACATGGCATCGAATATCACAGCAAGCGATAAACAAATAGATTCGCCATTTTTTGAGGAAAGCTCACTGCCCCAATCGGTTCACAGTGATTTTTTTAACGCGGCCGCCGAAACAGAATACGAAATCTCCATCAATACCCGTCGGGTTTATCGGACCAGCTTTGGCCTATTTGAGCAATATTGCGCGACGCATCAGCTGCAGTCCTTACCCGCCGATCCGCGCAGTATTATTTCTTTTATCGGTCATCAAAAAGAATTGCTCCAAGCAAGCAGTGGGACTCAGCTTTCAAAGCAAACCTTAACGACTCGGCTAGCCGCGATCCGTTACTATCATATCCAAGCAGGATTTCCATCCCCCACCGAACACCCACTGGTGATCCGTGTGATGCGCGGCCTGAGTCGTAATCACCATAGGCAAGTCCAAGATTATGATCAGCAACCAATCATGTACGATGAGGTCGAGCTATTGATCCAAGCAATAGAGCAACAACCCCATCCACTGCTGCGCTCAAGGGATAAGGCCATTATTCAACTTGGACTACAAGGCGGATTTCGCCGCTCAGAATTGGCCAATTTAAAAGTACAATATTTAAGTTTTATGCGGGATAAATTGAAAGTACGGCTGCCTTTTTCGAAAAGCAATCAGCAGGGATTAAGGGAATGGAAGAATTTACCCGACTCGGAACCCTTTGCCGCCTATAATGCCGTCAAGGACTGGTTAAATGAAAGTAAAATTACCGAAGGTCATTTATTTCGCTCAATTTCTCGAGATGGAAAAACCTTAAGGCCTTATCAAATCAGTGATAATGTCACATCTAAATCATCACTCATTCGAAATAGTGGATTTTTAAACGGTGACGATATTTATCGGATCATTAAGCAATATTGTCTAAAGGCAGGTTTACCAGCGCAATATTATGGCGCCCACAGTTTGCGCAGTGGATGCGTTACACAACTACATGAAAACAATAAAGATACCTTGTACATCATGGCAAGAACAGGACATACGGATCCACGCTCATTACGCCATTACCTCAAGCCAAAAGAAGATTAACCACAGCATTAGCACTTAATTAATAACACTGTTTTTAGTATTTGTTTTGAGAATATTTTTATTTTTAAGTTATTTTTAATAAACAAGAAAAATTATTATATTGCAGTATTACTGTCATATAAACTCAGCTTTAGTGTCATATTGCTACTTTAGGCTTAGGTTCGAAATTTAATTCATCGAACTAGCTGGAGTAAAATATGAGCAAGGCCACCTTTGACCCGACACTTTATAATAAAAGTAATAACGAACCTTTTAATCAAGTGTTGGATAAACATTTATCCCGCCGTAATTTTGTTAAAAGCGGATTAGGCCTAGGTGCGATGACCGCCTTCGCAGGCATGGGATTAGTGGGTTGTGGTTCGGACAATTCCCCTGCCCCAACACCTATCGATCCCGTGCCACCACTGCCACCGACTCAAAGTAGCGCCAAATTAAACTTCACATCCGTCGCTGGCGCTCGCCTGGATGCGGTTGTGGTACCCGAAGGTTACAGCGCACAAGTACTCGCCCCTTGGGGAACACCATTAAATTCTAAGGCTGCGCCTTGGAAAGCCGATGGCAGCAATACCGCCGATGACCAAGCAAACTCCGTCGGTATGCACCATGATGGTATGCATTTCTTCCCATTGAATGATGCAGGCGATGACGGTTTACTCTGTATCAACCATGAATATATCGACGAGATAGCCCTGCATCCAAATGGCCCAACCGTAGATGAAACCACTGGATTACGGACCATTATCGATGAGATCCGTAAGGAAATTAATGCCCACGGCGTGTCGGTGGTAAGAATTAAACTCGTTAATAATCAATGGGAAGTTGTTTACAACGACAGCCATAACCGCCGCTTTACCGGTGCAACTGTGATGGATATCGCCGGCCCACTCGCCTATTCGCCGCTACTCGAAACCCGTTACTCGCCCGATGGCAGTCAGGCTCGTGGCACCTTAAATAACTGTGGTAATGGTTACACGCCTTGGGGCACCTATTTGACCTGTGAAGAAAACTGGCCGGGTTACTTTGCCAACCGTGGCACTTTAGCCGCCGATCAAGCCCGCATCGGGATCAGCAAAAGCAGCACTCGCTATGGCTGGGATGATTTAGCGGGTCACGCCGAGGAACGTCTCGATGAATTCGCGCGTTTTGATGTCACGCCTAAGGGCAATAGTGCACAAGATGATTATCGCAACGAGGCTAATGGCCACGGTTATATCGTTGAAATTGACCCCTACAATCCAAGTTCACGCGCAATCAAACGGACGGCCCTTGGCCGCTTCCGCCACGAGGGTTGTACCTTCGGAAAATTAGCCGAAGGTAAACCTGTGGTGTTCTATTCTGGCCACGATTCTCAATTCGAATACTTATATAAATTTGTGTCGAATGCGGTGTGGGAACCACAGGATGCCAACAGCTCAAATCGCCTGCAAATGGGTGATAAGTATATGAATGAAGGAACATTATATGCCGCTAAGTTTAACGAGAATGGCGGTGGTGTCTGGTTGCCTTTGACCTTAGATAGCCAAACGACAGACGGTAAAACCCTAGGTGATAGCTTTGCTAGTCTGGCCGAGATTATCTTAAATACCGCGGGGGCAGCGGATTTAGTTGGCGCGACGCCTATGGACCGCCCTGAGTGGTGTGCGGTAGACCCCTTCACAGGTTCTGCCTATTTAACCCTGACCAACAACTCTAAACGTACCGAAGCCAACCCAGCCAACCCCAGACTCAAAAACACCTTTGGACATATTATTCGTTGGGATGAAGGTGATAAAGACACTGAATTCACATGGGATATTTTTGTCTTTGGCTCACCGAGTGATGGCAATGCCGAGACCAACCTGTCGGGCTTAACGGATCTAAACCAATTTGCCAGCCCCGATGGATTGGCCTTCGACGCCCGCGGTATTTTATGGGTGCAAACCGATAATGGTGCCAAAGAAGTCGCCGAAGAAACCAACGATCAAATGCTGGCAATTGTGCCATCAACCTTAGTCGACAGTGCTAACAAGCAAGCCAGTGTGACGCCCGAAAACCAAATGGAATTAAAGCGTTTCTTTGTCGGACCAAACGATTGTGAAGTCACAGGCTTTGCTATTAGCCCCGATTACACTTCGGTTTTTGCCAACATTCAGCATCCGGGTAACTGGCCGTACTCGAATAATGCGGCCGAAATAACGCCTGCTGGTACCGTACTGCGCCCACGTGCGGCAACGGTGGTGATCCGTAAACTCGATGGTAAAGAAGTGGCGGTCTAATTCCCCCCACCGAACCCCGATAAAAATCCCCGCCATGCGGGGATTTTTTTATTCACTGACTGCACCACCACCTAGGGCTCGGTACAAGGCGATTTTGGCCAATTGCTTATCCCTTAAGATCTCGCTGTAGGCTAATTGGGCGCTAAATAATTGCCGCTGCGCATCCATTAAATCCAGCGAAGTAGCGACACCATTTTGGTAACGCAGCCGTGCAAGACGCGCATAAGCTGATGAAGATTGGACTAATTCCCTCTGCGCTTTGATGGCCTCTTGGGCACGTTTAAGATTATTCAGCGCATCGTTCACATCAAAATAAGCGGTCAACACCACATTGCGATAACTTAGCATCGACTGCTTCGCCTCTTCGGTGGCGATATCGTATTCGGCGGCAATTTTCCCACGATTAAAAATCGGTGCACTAATGCCGCCAAGGAGCGACCAAGTCACGCCATTACTATCGAAAATATCCTTAAGGTGATTGTTTTCCCTGCCATATTGGCCCGAAATGGTGAACTTAGGAAAAAACGCAGCCTTGGCAATACCCACTTGTGCATTGGCGGCTATCATTGCTTGTTCCGACATTTTGACATCAGGCCTTAATGTCAGTAATTCTGACGGCACGCCTGCGCTGAGCTCATAGGGTAACCCCATATTTTCGGGTAAGCCCTGGGGGGATGGTAAAGCGTAATCATATTCACCGAGCAAGATATGAAGCTGATTTATTTTATATTTTCTTTCATAGTCTAATGTCGGCAAGGTCACTTTTGTACTCTGTAGCTCAACTTCAGCCTGACGCACATCGAGGCCCGAAATCACGCCATTGGCATGGCGAAGCTTGGCGATATCCAGCTCCTTCTGCCGTAAGCCGACGGTGTCGATAGACACACTATAACGCTGCTCGATATCGAGCCATTCGTAATAACGGCTGGCAATGTCACTGATAAGACTGACATAGGTGAGTCTGACTTTTTCAACCTCCGAAAGATAATCGGCCATGGCGGCCTCGCTCGCCCTGCGGTTGGCACCCCATAGATCGAGCTCCCACGACACAGTGCCCGCCAGATCCACTGCGGTAGTCGGGCTGGGATCCTTACTGGTTGCACCGCTATCGAGACTGCGCTCATAGCCTAAATTTGCCGAGACTTCTGGCCAAAGCGCACTGTCGACCACAGTCATTTTTGAACGGGCGGCGAGCAGGCGCGACTGCGCCATTTGCAGATCCAAATTGTTCGCCAGCGCATGTTCAATCAAGGAAATCAGTACAGGATCTTGGTAAAAATGCCGCCAAGAGAGGGCCGAGACGTCCTTTATATTCCCCTGCTCGGCAGTTGTTTGCGACAAGATTTGCGCTTGATACTGACTCGGTAATGCCAGCTCGGGTCGCTGGTAATCTGGCCCCATGGCGCAACCCGCAACACTGGATGCCGTCACTAGCCCTAGATAAAGCGGCTTTACGCGCAAACGAAAAACAAACGAAATGGGCTGTATCCAAGGCTGAGCCGCCCTTGATTGAGAGTCGGATAGAGTTAGGCGATTAACCACGGCTCACCTCCTCAACGGTTTCTTGATCTAGGAGTAATTCCTCTTTTGTTTTAATGGGTTGTTTAACCGTTTTCTTTTTTACCCAGCCTGCGGTCGTCACAAAGAATAGCGGCACAAACACTATACCTATGGTGGTTGCCAACACCATTCCACCCAAGATGGGTAACGAAATTGATTGCCGACTCACAGCCCCTGGCCCTTCGGATAACACCAGCGGTAACACCCCAAGAATAAACGCCATTGAGGTCATTAAAATCGGCCTAAAGCGCATGGTCGCCGCTTCGAGCGCCGCCGAAATTCGCGTACGCCCCTGCTGGTGCAACTGATTGGCAAACTCGACAATTAAAATCGCATTCTTCGCCGCCATGCCGATTAAGGCGATAAAGGCCACTTGGAAGAATAAGTTACTCTGCATGCCACTGATTAAGGTCGTGACCGCCGCACCTAAGAGTGCGATGGGCGCGATCAGCAATACCGCGACAGGGATACTCCAACTCTCATAGAGCGCAGCTAAAAACAGGAATACAAATAACAGGGCTAACCCAATGGCAATGCCGGTTTGGTTTGCCGACTGCACCTCTTGGTAGGTAATGCCTGTCCATTCGTATTTAAACTCATCGGGCAAGATCGGCGTTGCGACCCGCTCGATGGCTTGAATAACATCGCCTGTCGCGTAGCCCGTTGCGGGCGTCACATTGATGGAGGCGCTGGAGAATAAATTGTAGTGGGTCACGGAAGACGGCCCAACCGTATAATCATACTTAGCCAGCACACCAATCGGCACCATAGCGCCGCTCGATGAGCGCACATAATAATCTTTGATTTGGTGCGGGAATTGACGGTAACTCTCTTCCGCTTGGATCTTCACCCGATACACACGGCCAAAGAGGTTAAAGTCATTCACGGTTGAGGAGTCGGTTAAGGTTTTGATTGTGCTGTAGATATCACTCACATTCACCCCAATCGCCATCGCCTTTGCCTCATCGACCGTCAAATGCAATTGCGGGATTGCGCTCTGCAGCGACACGCTGGCACTGGCAACTTCAGGCTGCAGCTTTAGCTGCTCGACTAATTCGTTGGCGGTTTCAATCAAGCCATCAAAATGGGTGCCAGAGGTATCTTGGAGCTGCATTTCCACCCCAGAGCCATTGCCTAAACCGGGGACGGCCGATGGCAAATACAGGTTAAACTCAGCTTCTAAGACGTTTTTCAGATCCTTATCTATCGCCTTCATCACGGATTGTACCGTGGCATGACTGGCTTCGCGCTCAGCCCAAGGCTTAAGCACCACTTCAAATTGGCCGTTAGCCTGATTCGACCCCGAGCGGCGGTTTTCCCCCGCCAGCGTAAATGAATAGGCCACGGCGGGATTGGCGCGCACATATTGCTCGGCTTTCTTTAAAATCGCCTCGGTACGATTAACCGTAGATCCATCGGGCAATGTCATATCGATAAAGAATCGACCTTGGTCCTCATCGGGCATAAAGCTGCTCGGTAAATGGGACATGATGAAATAGGTACCACCAAACATAATCGCAAAAGCTAAGTAACTGCGTTTGGCGTATTTATTGGTTAAGGCGACTAAGCCGACATATTGGTTAGTCCCCAAGTCGAGTTTGCGATTCAACCAATGGAAGAATCCCCGCTGTGGTGCCTTGCTGGGTTTTAATAATAAGGCGCAGAGTGCGGGGCTTAAGGTCAACGCCACTAGAGTAGAAATCAACACAGCGACGGTAATCGCCACCGCAAACTCGCGGTACATGATGCCGGTGATCCCCGCTAAGAATGACACGGGCACGAATACCGCGCAGAGCACTAAACTGGTGGCAAGCAATGCGCCCGACAATTCTTTCATCGCAATCCGAGTCGCATCGATTGCACTCATGCCCTTCTCATGGATTAAACGTTCCACGTTTTCGACCACCACAATGGCATCATCGACCACGATCCCGATGGCAAGAACCAGCGCGAGTAAACTCACGGTATTAATGGTAAAACCAAAGGCCAACATGGCCGCTAAGGTTCCAATCAAGGAAACCGGTACCGCAATGGCGGGGATCAAAGTGGCGCGCACATTCTGCAGGAACAAGTAAACCACCAATACCACCAGTACTAAGGCCTCGATGAGGGTGTGGATCACCTCATCGATGGATTCTTGGATAAAGATGGACGCATCATAAAACACTTCCCATTTTATCCCTTGGGGAAACTTTTGCGACAGTTCGGCCATCGCCTGTTTCACCTTATGGGTCACCTCCAGGGCATTGGCACCGGGAAGCAAATACACCTGTAAGATGGTGGCATTTTCACCGTTTAACTGGGATTGCAACGTATAGGCGGATGAGCCGAGTTCTACGCCGGCAATATCCCGCAGCCGGATAATCGAGCCGTCGGGATTAGCGCGCACTATGATCTCGTTAAATGCTTGCACCGAGCTTAATCTGCCCGCCACACTGATGGGCAAAGTTAAACTGATATCGTCATTATTGGGTTGAGTACCAATGGTGCCTGCGGGGGATTCTTTGTTTTGCGCCTTGATGGCGTTGATCACATCTGTGGTGGTTAAGCTGTACCCCGCCATGGCATCGGGCTTTAACCAAATCCGCATCGCATAACTGCGTGAACCCGTGTTACGGGTGCGGCCCACGCCGGGGATCCGCCTGAGGGCTGATTCGATATTGATGGTGGCGTAATTGCTCAGGTAAATCTCATCGAACCTTTCATCGTTTGAGGTTAACGCGAGTTTAAGTAATTCCACCGACGCATCTTTAGAGACAGTCACCCCTTCGGTTTGCACATCGATTGGCAGTCCTCCCGAAGCTTGCTGAGCGGAGTTTTGCACATCCACCGCCGCCAAGTCCGCATTGGTGCCCACATCGAAGGTGATGGTCACACTGGTACTGCCCGAGTTAGTGCTCTTGGAGCTCATGTAAATCATATTGGGCACACCATTCACTTCCTGCTCAAGTGGTGTGGCGACGGATTCGGCGGCTGTGGTAGAGCTCGCACCTGGGTATGAGGCAGAAATGGTCACCTGTGGCGGGGTGATGTAAGGATACTGATCGACGGGCAGCTTAAACATCGCAATCACCCCGAGCAGCACGATAACGATGGAGATGACGCTGGCAAAAATCGGCCGATTAATAAAAAACTGCGCCATTATTTTTGCTCCTGCTTTTGCTGCTCCAAGGCTTGGCGCTTAAGTGCCTCGGCTTTTGACATCTCATCTTCCTTCTCGGCGTATTCCTTCACGCTTAACGGCTCGGCAATTTGCCCGTGGCGTACACGGTGCATGCCTTCGGTGATCACCATTTCCCCCGCCTTGAGGCCACTTTTGACCACCACACCTTCAATCCCTTGATGATCGATCACGATAAAGCGCCGCTCGACCGTGTTATTGGGCAATACCACCATCACGTATACCCCGCCCTGATCCACTTGAGTGGCCTTCTGCGGGATGACAATCGCATTGGGGATCTCGGACAGTTTAATCCGCACATTAGTATATTGGCCGGGCAACAGCTCCTTCTCAGGGTTGGGCAGAATGGCGCGCACCTCAAAGGTGCCAGTGTTAGGGTTTACCTGAGGATCGGTAAAACTCACATCCCCGAGGTAGCGATATTCACTGCTATCGGGGAGCGTTATCCGCACAAATCCCGCGAGCGCCTTACCTTCAACCTCGGCTTCTTTTTTCGCCGAGTAACTGGTCAGGCGGCGCTGGGCATTTAAATAATCCAGCGCCGACATATTAAAGCTGACATAAATCGGATCGACTTGTTTGACCCGCGTTAGAAGCGATTGGCCCTTACTACCCACGAGTGCGCCAATGTCGACCTCGGAGCGGCTCACCAGTCCGGCTATCGGCGCCTTAATTTCGGTATAACTCAGCTCTAATTCGGCTTCTTCCACCTCGGCGCGACTCGCGGTGAGGTTAGAACGCGCCTGCGCCAAAGTGGAGAGCGCATTATCGTAATCGAGTTGACTAGCGGCATCCTGCTCATACAGCGGCTTTAGGCGTTTCACATCCCGCTCGGCCTTATCGAGAATCGCCTGCTGTGAGGACAGCTTGGCTTTTAAACGATTCACCACAGCTACATAGGGTTTATTATCAATCTGATACAGCAGTTCACCCGCCTTGACCGCACTGCCTTCAACAAAACGTTTTTCCTCCACAAAGCCATCGACCCGTGCCCGAACTTCTACGTCTAAGGAAGCTTGGGTCACCCCAATATAATTGCCATAGAGAGGCACGGTTGCCGTGGTGACTTTTTCCACCACTACCATTTTGGGGGAGATTTTGATGTCGGGTTCTTGGCAGCCACTCACAGAGAGACAGAGCAAAACACCACTCAGATAAAGGGAAAATGAGCTTAAGCGTGGAACAAAAAAACGAGCTGTAACAGATGGTTGAGGCATATGCGAATCCCGCACTCTAAAGACAGTGGAACCACTCGCATAGGCAAAGTGGTCTGAACAATTTTAGTCGGTTCTAGGTAACGTCCTGTGACCAATGCAAAACCAGTGTAAGACAAACGGGATAAAATTGAAATTTTAAAATCAATAAGTTCAATGATTTGTGACGGGAATGCTAAAGCGAGAATTTAAAGGCGTTTACAAGGAAAGCACTCTCCCCAAGCGAGCGAGTACGCTTGGGGCGAATGAATAAAGGTTTACAGCTTGACGGAGTTTGCGGCACTGTACGCCGCTTCGAAGGCGTCGGTAAACTCGCTGATAGGCAGAATATCCTCGCGGCAGCGGCGGTTACGCCCGAGCAATGAGGACTCCACAAACAAATCGAACCAAGCCGTTAATGCCCTACCATTGGCCTCCTCGCCCATTGCCGCCAGCGCCAGCGAGGCAACTTCCGCTGTACCCAATTGAAAGTCATGGCTTCCCTTACGTAAGGCATAGGTGGCTAAGGTGTCGGGGTCGAAGGACAGCATAGGCAAGCCCTGTAGATAGGTACTCTTGCGAAACATCTTAATCGCCTCACGCCAGCTACCATCGAGCATGATAAGCAAAGGTCGTTTCCCCTCGCTAAGACTGGCCATGGGCACCTCAGTCAATACGGTTTGCCCTTGGTCGGCATATTGCGCCGGAAAGACTAAAAAGGGTTGATAGTCGTTTGAAGTCAATAGCGTCAACAACTCTGGGGCGGGTTCGGTACGCGACCAGAGAAAGGCATGGGTATCAGGGATAAGATCGGCAATTAAGCGACCGCTGTTAGTGGGCTTTAACACCTCATCGTTATACATCAGAAGTAGAAAACTGGCTTTAGTCGTCAACTGTTTACGCAGCGAGCAAGTACAAAATTGCTCGCCCAATAGACACAAATGACAGCGAATGAGTTTTTTACCGCGGGCGCCAAAGGGTTTAGTCGATATGGATTTACGGTATTCATATAAGCGATGTACAGCATGGGGAGCTAGAGCCATGGCAGCCAATTCTCAATCTATTTCGGTCGAACGGGTTATTAACGGTGGTACTCAGTGCACACCGGCTTTACGCTGCATAAGTGCAATCTGTATAAGCGCATGCCTGCACGCGGTGGCGCAGTGTATCCTTTGGCCGAGGAAGGTGCAATTAGCCTTATTGAAAAGCGCTATTTCCTACGCCTATGAAAAATTAAGGCCCTATCACGCTGCCCCACATTAGAACAGCCTGCAACATCAACCCACCTAGTCTGTAACGCTTTTACACCTTAGTCTTCACCGCTTGCTAAACTGTGGCTCAAACTTCAGCAGCTTGGGCTCAAACTTCAGCGGCTTGGGCTAAATCTAATAGTCAGTCGGGTTGTCTTATGTTACACCTTTCATCGGTCTCTGTTTTTAAACGTTACGATTTAACAGAGCCTACTTTTAATCTGCACGCTTTTGAATCCCAGCATTGTAGCCCATTGTCATTAAAGGAATTGTATGCCCTTTTCACCTCCGAAAATCGCAAAAAATACGCGCAGCGCATCATGCTTATTTGGAGTAAAACATTTTGCTCCACTCAGTTTAGTTCTGCTCGCAGCGATGCCATTGATGCCATTGATGGCTCATGCAGCGCCGGCTGCGCAAGACGCGACACAGGTACAAGCGCAGGCCATTCAATCCCTCGTCGATTCGGCGATTAATCCCTTAATGACAGAGTATGGGATCCCAGGTGCAATAGTTGGGATCAGCCTCAATGGGCAAACGTATTTCTTCCCCTATGGTGTCAGCTCTAAGACCAGCAAGCAGAAAGTCAGTACAAACACATTGTTTGAGATAGGGTCTATCAGTAAAACTTTTACCGCGACACTCGCAACATATGCTCAAATTGAAGGCAAGCTCACACTCACGGATAAGGTGAGCGAGTATGTGCCCGAGTTAAAGGGCAGTGCCTTTGACCAGATTAATCTTATCAATCTCGCGACCCATACTGCGGGCGATTTGCCCATGCAAGTGCCAGACAATATCACCAACAATGCCGAACTAATGGATTACTTTAAAACTTGGCAACCCGCTTATGGGGCAGGCACCCATCGTAATTATGCCAATCCCAGCATTGGGTTACTGGGCTTGATTACCGCAAAACAGTTAGGCAAAAGCTTTGCCGACGCTATGGAACACACCTTATTTCCGCAACTTGGGTTAAACCACAGTTATATCGAAGTGCCAGCTAACAGCATGGCCGATTACGCCCAAGGTTATAATAAACAAGACCAGCCCGTACGCCTCAATCTCGGCGTGTTAGCCGATGAGGCCTATGGGATAAAAACAACTGCGGTGGATTTGCTACGTTTTGCTGAAATCAACATGCAGCAGCACGCGATTGCTCCTGCATTGCAACAGGCTATCGATGCCACACATGTCGGCTACTTTGATGTGGGTATGATGACCCAAGCACTGATTTGGGAAGATTATCCCTATCCAATTGCACTCGATAAGCTGCTTGCGGGACATACTCAAGAAGTGGTGTTTGGCAGCGTGCCTGTGCGCGCTATGATGCCACCTCAAACACCACAAGCTGCTCAATGGGTGAATAAGACAGGCTCAACCGGTGGTTTTGCCGCCTACGTGGCTTATATTCCGGCAAAGAAATTGGCCATGGTGTTACTCAGCAATAAAAATTATCCCGTGCCACCACGCGTGACAGCGGGCTATCAAATACTCACAGGCTTAGAAACCCTGTCGAACTAAAACACTGTCGAACTAAGTCACCATCTAACCGTTTATTCCTGCCTAAATCCGGCAATCATCTTTGTGCTTTGGATGGAGAGCAAGCTCGCTCTTCGTCCGTACGCTTTAAGCATCAAATATCTTGTTAATAAAAATCGGCCAATCATTAACTTAGGCTCCGTCCGACGATCAATAATTAAACCTGATTAACAGCATAAACACCAAGTGTAAACCCCGTTTTACAGCCATAAAACGATAGAAAAACTTATGGGTAAGATTAAAAAATATTCCTGTAAATCAATATGATTGCCACTTGAACTGAAATGTTTTGGGGGTAAGATGCGCGCCATCGTTCAACTCTGCTTTTTTAATGGAATTATGATGTCAGACGATGCACCGTCTTTAATCTCACAAAAAGCGCCGACACCCGCCGCAGGAAGCGCCACACAGTTACTCTTTATGCTGGTTTTTATGGTGGCCTGTGGGCAGATGGCACAAACTATTTTTGTCCCCGCACTCCCCCTTATCGCCCAAGGCTTAGCCGTGGATGCCAGTCAATTACAGGCGGTCATGGCTTGCTATTTGCTCGCCTACGGCCTATGCCAGTTTATCTATGGCCCATTATCCGACCGCGTTGGGCGTAAAATGCCGCTGCTCATTGGCATTGGTATTTTTATCGTCGGCGCGTTTATGGCGGCAGAAGCCACAAGTTTTAGCCAACTGATTTTCGCAAGCCTACTACAGGGGCTGGGTACCGCGAGTGCGGGCGCCCTGTGCCGCAGTATTCCGAGGGATCATTACTTTGGCGATAACTTAGTTAGATTTAACAGTTATGTGTCTATGGCCGTAGTGTTTTTGCCCTTAGTCGCGCCCTTTTTAGGCAGCTTTGCCTCCGCTTACTGGGGTTGGCAGGCTGTGTATTGGGTACTGTTTGGATTTGGCAGTTTGGTTTGGCTACTCCTTTGCTTTGGTTTTAGAGAATCCTTACCCAAGGATAAGCGAGAGCAACAACCTATATTGGCATCCTATCGCCATGTACTGCGCCACCGCAGTTTTCGAGCCTATTTGCTTTCGCTTATCGCGACCTTTGCTGGCATTGCCGCCTTCGAAGCCATAGCAGGCGTACTCTATGGCCAATATTTGCAGCTTTCGCCGTTTATGGTGAGCTGTTATTTTGTCGCGCCCATCCCTGGATATTTACTCGGCGCCCTGATTGCGGGTAGACAAAAACAGGCGCAGCGTACGGTTTTGCAAGGCGTTGCACTCCTGGGCGCTGGTGCATTGTTTATGTTGATCCCCGGTATTTTTCAGCTGGTCGTGGGTTGGAGTTTATTGATAGGCTCCATTTTGTTTTTCAGTGGCGCAGGCATGTTATTTCCGACATTAACCTCGGCCGCGCTAGAGCCGTTTCCACGCCAAGCAGGCATTGCGGGCGCCCTACTCGGTGGCTTACAAAATTTCGGCGCGGGACTCGCTGCCTTAACCATGTCGCTCGTACCAATGGGCGGACAGTTAAGCATTGGTTTGCTGAGCGTGCTGATGGTACTGTTAGTGATAGTCGCCTTGCATTATGCAAGGGATCAAAACGATACCCACCACACCCTGTTACCGCAAAATCCATAATTGGCAAGACACCCAGTAAAGAATCCGCCTTCTTAGAAGGCGGCTTTGATTTGCCCCTGGAAGGGGCTATTTCCTTACACCTACTTCATCTGTAGCGACAATTGAGCATCATGCTCTAGATCTTGCTTATCTTGATGGCGAACATAGCGTCTTATGATTTCCTCATTTACGCCTACCGTATCAACAAAATAACCCCTCGCCCAAAAGCTATTTCCCCATAACTTCTTGCGAACATGAGGGAATTTGTTAAAAAGCCTTATTGCGCTCCTACCCTTCAATATCCCCATTAATGTGGATACTGACAACTTTGGGGGAATTATCACGACTAGATGCACATGATCTATCTGGACATTTAATTCTAAGACCTCACAACTTTTCATATTGCATAGAATATAAATCGACCTGTAGAGCTCTTTACCAAGGTTACCTTTTAGAATTTTGAATCTGTACTTAGGCGTCCAAACGATATGATATTTACAACGCCAGTAAACATGTGATGAACTTCTGTAATCGCCCATGTTTCTCGTTTCCTCTTACTTGTGGTGAATAAGAAGGTCTCTTTTAACATGGGCGTTATTCAGGCTATAGCCTTAAGGGACAATCACCACCGCCAGAGGCGGTGGTTTTGGGATGACAATAAAAAGCCCACATTCGTGGGCTTTTTATTGGGGCGATTAGAGAATGCGTCTGAGCAGGAAGTCTGCTTTTAGCCTTCTAATGCGATTCATAATCTTCTTCACTGGGGCGGGATAGCTTTGTAAGGTATCCACTTGACTGTAGTGATACAGGCGTTGCGTGTGTTCGAGGATATGGCTTTGTTCGGCCTCGAATTGCGCCTTCCAGCTACCGCTTTCATCGTGAATGAGTAAGCCATTCTCTAAATCCAGCGCCCATGCTCTTGGGTTTAAGTTTGAGCCCGTGATCAAATGCTTACTACCATCGGCGCTGATCCCCTTGAGGTGATAGCTATTGATACCGTGTTTCCACAGGTGAATATTAAGCTGGCCATTATCGATTGCCCATTGCTGACGCTTAGCAAATTTACGCAGCGATTGCTCATACAGATACGGCAATGCCCCTATGGTAGAGAAATCCTGCTCGGGCGGAATGTAAAAGTCATTCGCCGTTTTATCCCCTACCACTATGTCGATTCGTTTGCCTTTGCGGAGGTGCTTAGCCAAGGCACGCACCAGAATATAGGGAGGATTAAAATAAGGCGTGCAAATAAACAGTCTATCTTTTGACTCTTCCACCATGGCAATCACGGCTTTATTCAGCAGGTTATGTTTGCGGCCTAATCCCAGTAAAGGGGTGACACGGTTGCCACTGCGGGTCGCGTTAAACTCGTACTGTGCCTGTGATAATCGCAGTTTGAAGCTGCGCACATCGGTTTTGGGTGGCAAGACTTCTTGCTGCGCATCTTGAGTGAGCGAGGCAACGGCAGGATCGGCAATAATGTAGCGCTGGATCATAGTGCGCATACTGCGCGCTAACTCGGCCGACTCAATTACATGGTAACGGTCAAAACGGTATTTATCGTTTTGCTGCAGATAAATGTTATTCAGGCTGGCACCGCTGTAAATCACCGCATCATCAATCACAAAGCCCTTAAGGTGCAGCACGCCCATAAACTCACGGGATTTGACCGGCACGCCCATAATGTCGATAGGATGCTCTGCCTCGGCCATGACCTTGCGGTACATCAGATAGTTACCGCTGTCGCCCTTGTGACCAATCAAGCCACGTCTAGCACGGTGAAAATCGACCAAAATCTTGATATCTAACGCGGGGTTATTCGCCTTAGCCGTCATCAAGGCCTGTAAAATTTCGCGCCCAGCCTCATCGTCTTCAAGATAGAGTGCGGCGATATAAATGCTGTCCTTGGCATTTTCGATACGGCTAAGCAATTCTGCCTTAAATCGGCATGGCGTAAGCAACCACGTTAAAGCCTCGGGTTGAACGGCTATTCCACCAAGCTTATCTAGCAAGGCATCCTCCTTTAAACATGCTGACCACCCCGATAGGAAGCGCTTGGGGTCAGTGACAAAAACATCACAGCAATTTGGGTTAATTCTGGATAGGCTTCTGTCACTGCCAGCCTGATCGTTTGTTCTACTTTAAGATGGATATCAGGGTCGACCGGAAACCAAAGCAATTCGATTTGGACAAAGCGTTGATCAATTCTGCCATTACGGTAGCTGATGCTTGGGATCCAATCTAATGTAAAACTCTCTGCATTACCTTTACATATAGCCGCCAAAGACTGCAGTAATGTTTGGCTAAGCTCTGCAACAACTGCCTGTGGCAAGCCGCGCATACTAATATGAGGCATGGTTTTAGTGGTTACCTGAGATCCTAAAATCGTAAGGGGTAGAAATTACCGACTTCACTGCAACTCGGCAAGACTTTTCGGCGAAAAGCACGCGGGATAGCGCCTATTTTGCTGGTAATTTGACCTGAAACGACGCATTCCACACCAGCAGGACTAAAATGCAGCAATTTAGCCCACAAACGGCAGGCTTCTATGCCTGCATTCACGGCTAACTAAATGCTTTTTCAGTTTTTCCTTTAAACCTTTTGTCCATGATGGCTAATCGACGCTAGGCAGACCATAAGCAAAATGGTGTGTGAGTCACAAAACAGGGCTTCTGCCGCAGGCAAGCGTGCCTGTGGTCGTTGTTTTAGCGTAAACTAAAACATCTTAAGTCCCTATTGCCTAACACCATGAACAAAAAAATCCTACTGACCCTCGCCCTCACCTTAGCCTTAGCTTGGGGCATATTTCATTTTAAAGCGCAGCTCGGCTTGCTCATTTTGCCGCTTTTTATCGGATTGGTTTTATTTGTCACCCTAAGGCTGTATCGTCTAATGGAAAAAGACGATGGCAGCAATGACCGCTAATGGTAAAAAGGACATTCAGGACACCTATGACGCACTCGATAAACAAGGATCAGTTACAGGCATCATTTACTCGCCCCAAGCTTAATGGGTTCCTCGTAGGCAGCATGTTAAGTATTCTGCTGCCAACTCAAGTGATTGCAGCAATACATCCGCTGGATGAGTCGACATTTGCCAAGCAAATCGCCGACATTGCCCCGCGTCATTCGCAAGTCGCTTTGCTGGCCCGAGATTTAAGTACCAACACACTGTTATACAGCCAGCAAGCCGATACCTTATTTATCCCCGCCAGCACACAAAAAGTGCTGACCGCCGTGACCGCTATGGCCAACCTTGGCCCAGACTTTCGCTTTGTCACTGAGCTGTGGAGTGATGCGCCCATTCGCAAAGGTCATATTGCGGGCAGTGTTTATCTGCGTTTTAGCGGCGATCCAACGCTGACTCAGGACGATCTCAAAGCCTTGTTTGCCCATCTACAAAAGCAAGGCATAACAAGCATTGAGGGACATCTCTATCTTATCGGGGATAAACAAGAGCAATTACAAGCACCTGGTTGGGTGTGGGATGATCTCGGGATTTGCTTTGCAGCGCCAGTGTCGAGTTACATCATCAATCAAAACTGCGTTTATGGACAGTTTGCGCCAAGCTCAGCCAAGCATGCTTCTGAGGTCAAATTAAGGGCATCCAGTTTTGGAGTAAAAGTCAGTAGCGACGCCATATTCTCCCCCAAGGCAGGCCATGATTTTTGCCAGCTCGATTTAGTACGCCTTGGCCAGAACCAATATCATCTACGGGGCTGCTACCCCGGCAGTGAAGCGATACCACTGGCGATTGCCATTAGCGATCCCGAAAAATTTGCCATGGACACCCTAACAGCGACGCTCAAAGGTGAAATATCACTTTCGGGTAAAGTGAAAATAGGCAACACCATCCCTTCTAAGGCGAAACTGATCGCCAGCCATAGCAGCGCGCCCTTGCCTGAGCTGTTAAAAACCATGCTGTTGAAGTCGGATAACCTCATCGCCGATAGTTTGTTTAAGCGCGTGGGGAAAAATTATTACAAAGCCCAAGGCAGCTTTACCCATGGTGCTGCGGCGATGCGCCATATACTGACAGAGCTTGGGATTGATTTAACCAACGCCAATATTGTCGATGGTTCAGGACTTTCTCGCTATAACCTGTTGAGCGCAAAACAATTAGCCGATGTACTGGCGCTCATTTACCAAGATGCACGCTTTCACAGCCTCATTGACAGTTTGCCCGAGGCTGGTGTCAGCGGCACACTGCAATATCGCTTGGGATATACTAAACCGCCCTTAAAACATCTAGTGTTTGCCAAGACAGGCTCGATGCAGGGCGTCGCCAATTTAGCTGGCTTTATGCGTTTAGCGCAGCAGCGGGATATTCTCTTTGTGGTGCTCGAGAATGGCATTAGTCCTGAAACCAAAAAGCAACGTAAACCCGCCTTTAGCGCCGACTTTTTAACTCGGTTGTTGAGTGCTGTCGAAACTCAAACTCAGACCAGCCAAACAACGACCACAGAGCTAAGCACCGTTAAGTTAAGTGATTAATATCCGGTAAGGTGTAGAGTCATATACAAAGCAATGTCTCGTCCTAAGATAGGTTGACAGTTTTTAGGCCAGCTCCAGTAGCTGGTCTTTTCTATTGTGCACCTGATTAGGGGAGTCCATATTCAAACTCAGATGCGGTCTCATATTGTTGTATATTGCTATCGATTCTCTAACAAGTATCTTCAGCTCCGCAAATGTCCTACATCGGTGCAGTAAAAACTCCTGCTTCAGTATGCCATTTACTCTTTCTGCTAATGCATTTTGGTAGCAATCATAACCATCCGTCATTGACGGCTGGATTTGGCTCGCCTGAAGCGCATTCTGATAAACGGCTGAGCAGTACTCTAAGCCTCTGTCTGAGTGATGCACCGCGTTGCCGATATAGCGCTTATCTTTGATGGCCATTTTTAACGCTTTCACCACACTCTCGGCTTTCATGTCTTTACTCACGTGATGACCGACTATTTTACGAGAACTGGCATCGGTGATCAGTGACAGGTAGTGCACACCTTGGTCTGACTCAAGATAGGTGATATCGCTGACCAGTACATGCCCTGCATCGTGCAGTCCCTCCTCTTTCAGCAGATTAGGATGCTTCTTCATCCAGTGTTTGCTGAACGTGGTTTTTGTGTAGCTTTTCTTCGGTTTAATCAGTAAACCTTCACTTCTCAAATAGGTAAAGAACCCATCTCGCCCGAGTTTAATATCGTGCTCAACCAGCTTGGATTTTATCAACGTGTAGAGCTTACGGGCCCCTAACCTTGGCATATATTTACGCCAGTACTGGACCCAGTCTTTGATAACCGATAGCTCAGCTCTACGACTTTCCATTCGAGCAACTGCCTGATAAATACCTTGCCTCGACATACCCGCAGCACGACATGCGGCAGCGAGGTTTATTTCTCCGTTGCCTTTTGCTTGCCAGACGTACCGGATAAGTACTTTTTTCTGAGGCCTGCTCCATATTCATTGTCCATGATATCAACCATGCCATTGAGGATTTGGTTACGCAGTTTCTCTTCTGCTAACTCACGTTCAAGGCGCTTGATCGTTTCGGCAGGTGTTTCTTTTGACTTAGTCATAAGGGGATGCTGAAAAGGTTTCGACCAATCGAGTCTACCATGTTTTCTAAGTCAGACGAGTACCGTTGAACGGCCTTGAATACCAAAATGGGCTTGGGCTTGTTTGTACGTCATTTCGCCTTTTTCAACACGCTCTACAACGCCTAATTTAAAGGCTAAGGTGTAATCTCGTTGTGTGCGCTTACGGCTTGAGTTAATTAATGTTGTCATAAAGAAATCCTCTTTATGTCAACGTATTTCAGGACGGGACACAATTAAAACAAAAAGCACTGAATATCAGTGCTTTTTTATTAGGTCAATTCGAACGCTTAACGCGATTAAACTGGTTAGAACAGCTCTGCAGGCATCGCCATTGTGCTGGTATCTCCCGCGCGCACTTGTGCTAAGTGATAGTCAGCCTTAGGCAGCAATTTGTCGAAATAGAATTTAGCAAGGTAGGATTTTTGCTCGGCAAACTGTTTATCTTCAGCACCCACCGCTTTATCCAACATGGCTAACCAATAGAACCCATAGAGAGTGAAGCCAAAGGCATCCAAAAAGTCGACCGCACTGGCGTTAATGAGCGCTGGTTGAGTCAGCTTTTGCTCATTGATGGATTCGGCAACATTGACTAAGGCATCTAAACGGGCACAAACGGCGGAAACTTTCACCGCATCGACCTGAGTAAATTCACGCATTTGCGCCTTTAACTCGGCCACAAACTCCTTAAGGGTCGCGAGATTATCGCCAGTGACTTTTCGGCCGAGGAAGTCGATCGCCTGAATACCGTTAGTGCCTTCGTAAATCTGCGCAATACGAGTATCACGTACTAACTGCTCAATCCCGGTTTCACGAATATAGCCATGACCACCAAACACTTGCTGCGCCATGATAGCGGCATCTAAACCGCGGTCGGTTAAAAATGCTTTCGCCACGGGAGTTAATAAACCCACATAACGAGCAGCCTTAGCTTTGACTTCATCCGCGGCATATTTTGCTAAATCGAGTTGTTTACCGGTAAATACTGAGAGTGCGCGCCCCGCTTCTGTCATCGCACGGATAGTCAACAGCATACGACGCACGTCACCATGCACAATAATAGGATCGGAATCGCTGCCCGTAGGCGAGCCGCCAGCGGCAACGCCTTGGTTGCGCTCTTTGGCATAATCGGCGGCCATTTGATAAGCAGCCTGCGCACTGCCAAGCCCTTGAATACCGATGGCTAAGCGCTCGTAGTTCATCATAGTGAACATACACACTAAACCACGATTTGGCTCACCAATCAGGTAACCCTTGGCTTCATCAAAGTTCATCACACAGGTGGCTGAGCCCTTAAGCCCCATTTTATGTTCGATGGAACCCACGCTCACGCCGTTCGCCTGACCTAAACTGCCATCGGCATTAACCGTGGTTTTAGGTACGAGGAACAGCGAAATACCTTTGCTTTCAGGAAGCTTTGCCAGTACTAAGTGAATGACGTTCTCGGTCAAATCATGATCGCCACCCGTGATAAAGATTTTGCTGCCACTAATGGCATAACTGCCGTCATCCTGTGGGATAGCACGGGTACGGATATTACGTAGATCTGAGCCTGCCTGAGGTTCAGTCATATCCATGGCACCTGCCCATTCACCGCTGTAGAGTTTTGGCAAATAGGTTTCTTTAATCTCTTCACTGCCGTGGGCATTAATACACAGTGCCGCCCCCGCCGTGAGTGAACCATACAGAGTAAATGCATTACAGGCGCTGTAAGCCATTTCATCGACTAACACCCCCAGCATTTTCGGCATGCCCATACCACCAAACTCGGGTTCACCACACAGGCCCACCCAGCCGCCTTGGGAATATTGATCGTAAACGGCTTTATAACCATCGGGCGTAATCACTCGATTATCCTGATGAAGAACACCTTGCTCATCGCCAGCACGGTTAAGCGGATGGATTAATTCAGCACTGATTTTCGCGGCTTCTTCGAGAATCGCGCCGGCCGTATCCATATCGACCATTTCTGCAATATCAGGGAGTTGTGCCCAAGTATTTGGCGCATCAAAAACCTGTTCCAATAAGAAACGCATATCCGCTAACGGAGCTTGGTAAGGATTCATGGGTAGACTCTTAAACGTAGGATTTAAACAGTTGTTTTAATTTATACCAGTTCAATACAGAAAACAATCTCATTACAAATTCACTTTGCAACTTAGAACCAGTAAAACCGTTAATGTGAAATACGGGTAATAAAAAACCCTTAAGTTGCCTTAAGGGTTTTAGTGTAGCCACAGATAAGCGATGCGTCGTCGGCTTAGCTCACGATTAACGCATTGATTACCACATTAAATCGTCTGGGATCGCATAATCTGCATAGGGGTCATCTTCGACCTCTATCGCCTTCCCTTCATCCTGTTGCCATAGATAACCGCACCATTGTGGCACTAAAAGATTGACGCGCTCAGCCAATTTATGGGGGACAAGGAAGCTCTTATCTTCATATCGAACAATCCCTAACAGGCCTTTAAGCAGTTCCGATTGGATTTTCTCATCGATATAGACTGAGTAAATTTTATTATCGAGGGTATAGTTAAACTTAACCTCGGCATGGCTTGGGATCTTAATCGCAAATTGAGTAAATTCACTCACTAAGCCACGTACCTGCCCGCGGGCTGTTGCTTCGGCAAAGCGCTGCTCGTTCAATGCTTTATCTTTTTCAGCTTGGAGTCGTTTTTGCTCGGCAATGTCACTCTTCAATGCGCTCGAACCATCATCCACCCGCGCCTTTTTATCGCGACGTTTTTGCGTCTTCACATCACGCACTTTTTGTTTACTGGCAAGGCCAGCCTTAAGCAGCTGCTCTTGTAATGCATTCGCCATGGATTTTCACCCGATTTCTCTATCAAATAAATAAGTTACAACGCTTAACTAATTGTTATCACTGCTGCGCTTTAGTCGCCAACTCGCCTAATGCGGTCATTGCAATGCTCGCACCGCCAAGTGACCAGCCACCATCGACGGGTAACACAACCCCTGTGATGTACGAGGCATACTCTGATCCTAAAAACATCGCGGCATTAGCAATATCCTGCCCTTCGCCATTACGTTTTAACGGTACAGACTGTGCAACTTGCTGTTGCAGCGCTGCGCTCGGCGCTAAACGGTTAAATCCTTCAGTGCCTGCGATTGGACCAGGAATAATGGAGTTTATACGTATCCCTTCACAACCCCATTCTATCGCCAATGTCCGAGTGAGCATGTCTACGCCCGCTTTAGCGGCGCACACATGGGCTTGCATTGGCATGGCTATCGATGCCTGCGGCGCCGAGATTTGAATAATATTCCCTTGGGGGCGACGCAGTAAAGGATAAGCCGTCTTTAGCACTTGAAAACTGCCCAGCAGATCAATATCCATCACGGCTTTAAAGCCATTAGCAGAGAGTTTTGCCGCTGTAGCCGGAAAGTTACCTGCCGCGCCACTTACCAACACATCGATAAAGCCAAATTCGGAGGCGATAGTATCAAAGCCCTGCTCGACCGCAGCCAAATCTCTGACATCAAAACTCACCCCAAGGTGGATCCCATCAGGATTTGACTGCTTTAATTGCAACACGGCGGCATCAATCTTGTCTTGGCTGCGACTCGCCACCGCCACATTCGCGCCGGCCTGCGCAAACGCATTGGCTATCGCGAGGTTAATTCCACTCGTACCACCGACAACGACAACATTCTTACCTTGATAATTAAACATCGTAGTATTCAGCATGGGCATTCTCCGTGAACGGTCAAATTAACGCGCGAATAAGTGCTTAAGCCGCAATGGCTTTCATCATTTCTCTCAAGCGAGAGATTGATGAATCGCCTGCAGTGCAGCCAGAGGGTCGGCGGCCTTAGTGATTGGTCGACCAATCACTAAATAATCAGAACCAGCTGCCAGCGCCTGCGGTGGCGTCATCACCCGGTGTTGGTCACCCACGTCGCTGCCCACTGGGCGGATACCTGGAGTGATAAGTTTAAAATCTTGACCTAAAAGTGATTTAAGTACGCTTGCCTCTTGAGCCGAACAGACTACACCATCGAGGCCCGCCAGTTTGGTGAGTTTCGCGAGACGTTGCACATGCTCAAAGGCAGGAACATCAATGCCGATGAGTTTTAAATCTTCATCACTCATTGAAGTGAGAACCGTTACTGCGATTAGCATAGGAGCATCATTACCATAGGGCAGCAATGCTTTTTTCGCCGCTTCCATCATGGCCAAGCCACCGCTGGCATGCACGTTTGTCATCCACACGCCCAGTTCTGCCGCCGCCGCGACCGCTTTGGCAACCGTATTAGGAATATCGTGAAACTTTAAGTCCAGGAAAAGATCGAAACCACGGTCGTGAATATCTTTCACCAATTGTGGGCCAAACAGGGTAAACATTTCTTTGCCCACTTTGAGGCGGCACATGTTGGGATCGAGTTGATCTATCAGTTGTAAGGCGTGGTTTTTATTATCGTAATCAAGCGCTACGAGGATAGGTTTGGTCGTCATCATCTCTCCAACAGGGTTACACTAACAAGGTATTTCTAAAGGTTATTCACCGTCTAAGCCACGGATCCGTTTAATGGTGCCCCATTTTTTACAGGAGGGGCAATGCCAATACAGGGTGTGGGATGGGAAACCGCATTCTTTACAGCGATAACTTGGACGGAATTTAATTTGCTGTTCAACAAGTTGCTCAAGCATAGTCAAACTTTGTTTGGCTTGCCCTTCTTCTGCTTGACGCAGATGCATCTGCATTAAGTGCTGAAACCCCTTCATGGTGGGATGGCGATACAGGGCATCTAACACCATGTTTTCAGCAGCTTTTATCTCTTCGAGACTAATCATATGTTGAGCAAGCGCTACCACTACCGAGGCACCCGCCCCTTCGGCCATCGCGCCCGCTAATAATTCTTGATACCCCTCTTTATCTTGGGTATCACGATACACTTGTTTCGCCGTGGGTAAGGCATCGGCGAAGAGTTCTATGTCGGCCTTTTTCAGTGCCATCAGCATAGATTTGCACTGGTTGTAATCCTTAGCGTCGAGAAATTTTTTGGCGAGCGTGAGTAAGGCACGGCCGCACTTAGGATCTTGTTTTAATGCCTGTTGTAATAGCTTGATCTTGTCAGCATCATCACTGGTCTCGTCCGCAAGCTGACAATAAAAATGGGCGATAATCGGTTTAAGCACCTGCTGGCGCTTTCGACTTAAGCGCTTGGTGATATCGATGGCTTTTTGCCATTCCTTAATGACTTGATAAATGGCAATCAGCTGCGTCTCAGACTCTTCGCTATGGTCATCTTGACTCACCAAATTCAGGAAAATCTCTTCCGCTCGGTCGTAAAACCCCGCGGCAAGGTAATCTTTACCCAGTTCCATCATCGCGATATCGCGCTGCTCATTGGTGAGTGTGGGACGTGCGATTAAGTTTTGATGGATACGAATGGAGCGGTCAACTTCACCGCGTTTGCGAAATAGCGAACCGAGGGAAAGATGGGTGTCGATGGTTTCATCGTCCACATCGAGCATACTGATAAACAAGTCGACCGCTTTGTCTGACTCGTTCGACAACAGGAAATTCAAGCCAGTGAAATAATCCCGACTTAATTGTTTACGCTGGTTACTCTGGTTTTGCCTTATGCTCCGCCGCCCCATATACCAACCGTAACCGGCAGCAATAGGAAGCAACAGGAAGAGGATCTCAAGCATATTAGGCGTCTACACCTTGAGGAGTTTTAGCGGTTTGGACCGTTAATTTCTTTCTGGTCGCCGCTAAAGCCAATTTCAGTTTGACAATATAATAGCTGGCCACGAGCCAACTCAACATAAAGCCTGCAAAGAAAACCACGGCTAATACTACGGGTAAACGGTACTCACCCTGAGCCACAAAGTAGCTGATCGTCACTACTTGTTCATTACGCGCACCAAAAATCAATGCCACGATAAATAACAGTGCCACAAGGACTGTCGCTACAAAAGATTTCACGTCGCACTCCCTTAAACGCCTTTCAATTTTCTGATTATCCAAGAAATTTACTGAGCTGACCAGCTTTGCTTGCATTAGATATAAAAAAGCCCCCTTACGGAGGCTTTTTGTAATGCGGTCAATTATACATTAACTGCGTCAACGCGTTCGCGCAGTTCTTTGCCTGGCTTAAAGTGCGGGACATATTTGCCTTCCAATTCAACTGATGAACCAGTCTTTGGATTACGGCCAGTACGCGGTGCACGATAATGAAGCGAGAAACTACCAAAGCCACGGATCTCAATACGATCACCGCTTTCTAATGTTGTTGCCATTTGCTCCAACATCTCTTTGATTGCGCCTTCAACCTCTTTCGCCGACAGCTGCGACTGCCTGGTGGCGAGTTTTTCGATCAGTTCGGATTTTGTCATCCTAGCTATCCCCTATTATCAAGCCAAACACAGTCACCTAATGGGGAGAAATAACTCCCCATACAACAGGCGATTATTTGCGAGCTGCTTTAAACGCTTCAGCCATTGCATTACTAATAACAGCGTCTTCTTGTTTATTCAAGGTCGCCATTACTTCTTTTTCTTCAGCTTCGTCTTTCGCTTTGATTGACAGGCTGATAGAACGGTTCTTACGGTCAACACCCATGAACTTAGCTTCGATAGCATCACCTACTGCGTAAACAGTAGATGCATCTTCGATGCGCTCACGGCTGATGTCAGCTACACGGATGTAACCTTCAACAGTGTCAGCTAGTTCAACAGTCACACCTTTAGCATCAACAGCAGAAACAGTACCGTTTACGATAGTACCTTTCTTCTTGTCAGCTAAGTAAGCGTTGAATGGATCGTCTTCAGTTTGCTTAACACCTAAGCTGATGCGCTCGCGCTCTGGATCAACAGACAGAACCACTGCGTGGATTTCGTCGCCTTTCTTGTACTCAGATACTGCGTCTTCGCCAGTGCCGTTCCAAGAAATGTCAGACAGGTGAACTAAACCATCGATACCGCCGTCAAGACCGATGAAGATACCGAAGTCAGTGATTGACTTGATCTTACCAGAAACCTTGTCGCCTTTGTTGTAACGAGTTGCGAAGTCATCCCATGGGTTGGTCTTACATTGCTTCAGACCTAGAGAAATACGACGACGCTCTTCATCGATGTCCAGAACCAGAACTTCAACTTCGTCACCTAAGTTAACAACTTTAGATGGGTGAATGTTCTTGTTAGTCCAATCCATTTCAGAAACGTGAACTAAACCTTCAACGCCTTCTTCGATTTCAACGAAACAGCCGTAGTCAGTCAGGTTAGTTACGCGACCAGTTAACTTAGTGTTTTCTGGGTAGCGCTTGCTGATTTCTAACCATGGATCTTCGCCAAGTTGTTTCAGACCTAGAGACACACGAGTGCGCTCACGATCGTACTTCAGAACTTTAACGTTGATTTCGTCACCAACGTTTACGATTTCAGATGGGTGCTTAACGCGTTTCCATGCCATATCAGTGATATGTAACAGACCGTCAACGCCACCTAAATCTACGAATGCACCGTAGTCAGTCAGGTTCTTAACGATACCTTTAACTGCTTGACCTTCTTGCAGGTTTTCTAACAGTGCATCACGCTCTGCGCTGCTTTCTGATTCGATAACTGCACGACGAGAAACAACTACGTTGTTACGCTTCTGGTCTAGTTTGATAACTTTGAATTCTAATTCTTTGTACTCTAAGTGAGCGGTGTCGCGAACTGGGCGCACGTCAACTAGAGAACCTGGTAAGAAGGCACGGATACCGTTTAATTCAACAGTGAAACCGCCTTTCACTTTACCATTGATGATACCGATTACAGTTTCAGCATCTTCGTAAGCTTTTTCCAGAACGATCCAAGCTTCGTGACGTTTCGCTTTTTCGCGAGACAGTTGAGTCTCACCGAAGCCGTCTTCAACAGAGTCAAGAGCTACGTCAACTTCATCACCAACAGCGATTTCTAAAACGCCTTGAGCGTTTTTGAATTGTTCAGCTGGGATTGGGCTTTCAGACTTCAGACCTGCATCAACCAGAACCATACCGTTTTCGATAGCAACTACAGTACCACGAACGATAGAGCCTGGACGGAATTCCAGAGTTTGAAGGGATTGTTCAAATAGATCAGCAAAAGATTCAGTCATGTTTAGGTTACTTTAATGTAATAAACCACAGTCAATCCTAGACGTGGAGTCAGTCAAATTATCCGTATCATCCTTAATACGAATACCTATCCAAACAATAACTTAGTTAGTGTTGGATAATTTTTGGTTGATGTAGTTGAGCGCAAGCTCAAGCACTTCATCAATACCTTTATCACTAGTATCGATAACGAGCGCGTCCTCGGCAGGGACCAAAGGGGCCACTGGACGATTCATATCGCGGTCGTCACGCTCGATAATTTCAGCTAAAAGGCGCTCGATATTAACATCGAAGCCCTTGTCCTGCAACTGATTATAGCGTCTTTGAGCCCGCTCCTCTGCAGAAGCAGTTAAATATAATTTAGCCGATGCCGTTGGGAAAACAACCGTGCCCATGTCGCGGCCATCGGCGATTAACCCTGGTGCCGTTCTAAAGGCACGTTGACGGCGTAATAAGGCTTCCCGCACACGGGGAAATGCCGCCACTTTAGAGGCCGCATTTGAGCATTCTTGAGTACGTATCGCAGTAGTGACGTCTTCACCTTCTAAGATCACTTGAACTGGGTCTTTCTCGTTGCCGGTTAAAAATTTCACATCAAGGTGCGCAGCAAGGAGTGTGATGGATTCTTCATTTTCCAGTTCGACATCGTGGTGAATTGCAGCTAACGCAAGCACTCGGTAAATAGCACCACTATCAAGCAGTTGCCATCCAAGATGCTTAGCCAATAATTGGCTAATTGTCCCTTTACCAGCACCACTTGGGCCGTCGATTGTGACTACAGGAGCCCGTTCAGACATACATTCCTCCGCAAAAAATAATCATCATCCGTGAGTTCTTAACTAGAGCCCCGAAAATGAGCGCGCCGCATTGTACAATACTATACAAATAAAATCCGTGGATTTTTTATGAAGTTTAGAAGCCGCTCAAATGCGGCTTCATCATCTTGATATGACCCAAAGTCAGCCTGTTACAGAAAGCGGTTAGGCTTTGAGGCTGGCAAATTGGGCAAAATAGTCAGGAAAGGTTTTCGAGGTACAATCGGGATCATTGATGGTAATCCCGCAATCAGCAAACGCCATCATGGAGAAGCACATCGCCATGCGGTGGTCGTTATAAGTATCAATCTCTGCAGTATTGAGCACAGCTGGCGGCGTGATTTGAATATAATCATGCCCCTCTTCCACTAAGGCGCCCACTTTACGCAGCTCTGTGGCCATCGCCGCTAATCGGTCGGTCTCTTTAATGCGCCAGTTATAGATGTTACGGATAGTGGTCGTGCCCTTAGCAAACAAGGCAGCGGTGGCAATGGTCATTGCCGCATCGGGAATATGGTTCATGTCTAAATCAACCGCAGTTAACGGTGCGCCACGGGCAATAATGTAATCATCGCCCCACTCAATATCGGCACCCATTTTTTCCAGCACATCGGCAAATTTCACATCGCCCTGAATGCTTAAACGGCCAACACCAGTGACTTTCACTTCGCCGCCTTTAATGGCTCCTGCGGCTAAAAAGTAAGATGCAGAAGATGCATCCCCTTCCACTAACACTTTACCCGGAGACACATACTGCTGCCCGGCCGGGATCTCAAAGCGGGCATAGTCATGGTTAATCACCTGAACGCCAAACTGCGCCATCAAGGCTAAGGTAATATCGATATAAGGCTTTGAAACCAGTTCACCTTTGACATGAATATTCACACTGCCCTTAGCGAGGGGGGCAACCATTAACAGCGCCGTTAAGAATTGGCTAGACAGATCGCCAGCAATTTCCACATCGCCACCGTTAAGCCCGGTTGCATTGATGGTCAGAGGCGGAAACCCTTCATTCTTAAGGTACACAATATTAGCGCCTAATTGTTTTAGGGCATCGACCAAGTCACCAATGGGACGCTCTTCCATGCGCGGTTCGCCCGTTAGGGTAAATTCGCCACGCCCTAAGGTCAGCGCCGCGCACAATGGGCGCATAGCCGTGCCCGCATTGCCTAGAAACAGTGTTTGCGCAGTATCCGCCGAAATAGCGCCACCTAAACCAGTGAGCTCGCAGACAGTATTATTTTGCGATAAGCGGTATTCAACCCCCAACTGCTTTAAAGACGCCAACATATGACGAATATCATCGGAATCGAGCAAATTGGTTAGCGTGGTGGTGCCTTTGGCTAAGGTCGCCAATAATAATGCGCGGTTAGAAATGCTTTTTGAGCCCGGAATGTTGATCTCACCGCGGACTTGCACAACAGGTTCAAGACGTAATTGCTTCATGAATAAATCTTCTTTCTCTTAGGGCGTAACCATCGATGGCACGCAGACTGAAAATAGGTAAATGGCAACCTCACGCTACATGGCGTCAAGTTAAGATTACAAATTAAAGGAGATTGGGGACCTTGTTGGTGCTTCGTCGTTATAAAATTACCGATAGTGACGCAGGATTCAACCGTTTTTTACTAAAAAACGGCTTTTTAAACCGGAAAATTACTCAAGTCAGTCTAAAAATAACAAAAACACAAAATATCTGCGGTTAAATTGTGATCTAAAGCGTTTTTTGGCAGGCTTTTTTGCCAGATTAATTGGCCATAGTTCACAGTTTTTGCTTTAAATTTTTCATCTATCCACGCTATTCTAGGTTTCAAACGATAAATCACGCATATTCTTTGCAATTCATGTTGTCGCAATATAACCAAAAAGGTAGATGGAGCCATGTTTAACTCACTCGTCGCAATGCCTGCGGATCCTATCCTCGGCCTATTAACCCAGTACCGTGAAGACTCACATCCTCAAAAAGTCGACTTAGGTGTGGGCGTTTATAAGGATCCCGCTGGAAACACTCCCATCCTTAATTGCGTGAAAAAAGCCGAAAAATTCCGTTTAGACACTGAAACCACCAAAGTGTATATCGGCCCAACCGGTTCGCCTCAGTTTAATACCCTGATAACAGAATTAGCCTTTGGCAGTGATCACAGCGCGATTATCGCCAACCGAATTCGTACAGTATCAACTCCTGGTGGTACAGGCGCCCTGCGCGTTGCCGGTGATTTTATTAAACGCTGCAATCCCAATGCTGTGCTATGGGTGAGCGATCCTACATGGGCTAACCATATAGGCTTGTTTGAAGCGGCGGGTCTAACCGTTAAAACCTACCCTTACTATGATTACGACACTAAATCGTTAAAGTTTGATGAAATGCTCAGCGCGCTTGCGCAGATTGGCCCGAACGATGTGGTGCTATTCCACGCCTGTTGCCATAACCCGAGCGGGATGGATTTAACAACAGAACAATGGGATAAAGTGGTTGCCCTCACCAAGGAGCAAGGTTTTACCCCGCTTATCGACATGGCTTACCAAGGTTTTGGTGATGGTGTCGATATTGATGCCTACGGCGTGCGTAAAATGGCCGCTGCGGTCGATAATATGATCCTGTGTAACTCTTGCTCGAAAAACTTCGGTCTCTACCGTGAGCGTATCGGTTCATGCTCTGTGGTTGCAAAAGATGCAAACACGGCAAACATCGCGCAATCTGTGCTGCTTTACGTGGTTCGCTGCCTGTACTCCATGCCGCCAGCCCACGGCGCGGCGATTGTCGAAACTATTCTAGGTTCGGCAGAATTAAAGCAAGAATGGTTAGATGAGCTGAAAGTAATGCGCGACCGTATCAACGGTAACCGCGCCATTTTAGTGGAAAAACTCAAAACCAATGGCGTGGATCGCGACTTTAGCTTTATCGCACGCCAAAAAGGCATGTTCTCTTTCCTAGGGGTTAATCCCGAGCAAGTGGCGCGCCTGCAGAAAGAATTCAGCATTTATATGGTGGGTTCGAGCCGCATTAGCATTGCAGGCATTAGCGAAGACAATGTGGATTACTTAGCTAAGTCGATTGCCAAAGTACTGTAACGAGACTGTTGGGATGAAGCGCCTAATTCGGCCTAAGTCCCCTAGCCTTCCTTTAGCTATTACTTAGTGCATGCTTTCATATTAACTTTAAGCTTTATGCAACCAATAAAAAACGAATGCCTAGGCATTCGTTTTTTTTCTCACTTTACGCTGTTAAAACTGACTTTAAACGACACGTATCAATCAGCAAGTTAGGTAAACTTCATTACTTGGCTTAGCTATGCTTTGCCGCAAATTCGTTCATAAAGCTCACCAGCGCGGCGACACCTTCAAGTGGCATCGCATTGTAAAGGCTGGCACGCATGCCACCAACGATTCGGTGCCCTTTTAAGGCCACTAGGCCCGCCGCTTCGGCCTCTTTTAAGAAGGCGCCATCAAGGGATTCATCCGCCAGTTGGAAAGTCACGTTCATTTGTGAGCGGTTTGCCGCGACGACACCATTTTTATAGAAAGGATTGGCATCGATACAGGCATACAGCATTTGCGCTTTTTGCTGATTGATTTTCGCGATACTGGTCACACCACCTAAGGATTTGAGCCAAGCAAACACTTCAGCTGCTAAGTACCAAGCAAAGGTTGGCGGCGTGTTGAACATAGAGTCATGCTCAACGGCTAAACGGTAATCCATGATGGATGATTGGGTTAAACTCGGCAGTTTCAACATATCATCACGCACGATCACAATAGATAAGCCCGAAGGACCAATGTTCTTTTGCGCACCAGCATAGATTAAGCCGTAACGACTGACATCGATTTCGCGAGACATAATGGTAGATGATAAGTCGGCGACAATCGGCCATGGACTGTCTAACTCATCAAAAATTTCGATACCATCAACTGTCTCATTTGGGCAATAGTGCACATAACGGTAATCGGCATCAATCTTATGCAGATCAGGTAGCACTACTGCATTGAGTCCATTATGTTTTTCAACAATGTTAAGGCTATCAATTTGTGTGTTGCCCGCCAGCTTTTGTGCTTCGGCTAATGCTGCAGAAGACCATTGACCACTGACTAAATACAGGGCACGGCCTTGGTTGCCTAAAAAATTATTCACAACGGCAGAGAACTGACCGCGACCACCGCCGTGCATAAACAACACATGATAGTTCTGTGGAATATGCATCAGCTCGCGTAAATCCGCCTCAGCTTGCTTGGTCAGCGCGATAAATTCCTTACCTCTGTGGCTGACTTCCATCACGGAGACACCTAGCCCATTCCAATCGAGTAATTCCTGTTGTGCTTTTTTCATTACCGCTGCGGGTAACATCGCAGGACCTGCACAGAAATTATAAATCGCGCTCACTGCCACTCTCCTTATTTACAAACCATGATATTAGAATTCATAAAATAAAACGTTGCCATGAAAAAAACGAGCGTCCAATTGGACGCTCGTTTTCATACTCTCGAATTAGTCTTCGTCTTGCTCGTCGTCAAGCTCTTCGTCTTCGTCTAATTCTTCTTCCAGTTCATCCTCTAAAGGCTCTTCTTGAACAGAGTCACCTTCAGTGACAACTGGGACGATTGGCATACCGTTTTCATCCAGCTCGACTTCATCTTCGTCGCCTTGGATCTCATCAATACGCTGCAGACCAACCACTTTCTCGTCACTTGCGGTACGGATAATGGTCACACCTTGGGTGTTACGGCCGATGATAGACACACCGTTCGCTGGCGTACGCACTAAGGTACCTTTGTCGCTGATGAGCATGATTTCGTCATTGCCGCCAACTTGTACCGCGCCAACCACTGCACCGTTACGCTCGCTCACCTTGATCGATACCACACCTTTGGTCGCGCGGCTCTTCGATGGGTATTCGGACAGTTCAGTACGTTTACCGTAACCGTTTTCGGTCACGGTTAAGATAGCGCCATCGCCCTTAGGTACGATGAGAGACACTACTCTTTGACCTTCTTCGAGCTTGATACCGCGAACACCTGTCGCGCCGCGGCCCATTGGACGCACGCCCTTGAAGTTGATTTGAGGGTTGCCTTCTTCGTCCAGCACTGCGTTGCCGTTTTCATCGAGTACGGCGACTTCTTCGCCTTCTTTAAAGCGAACCACTTTACCTTCGTTCGAGAACAACATGATCTCATCATCACCATTAGTGATATCGACACCGATCAGTTGGTCACCATCTTTCAGGTTCACGGCGATAATGCCGTTAGCACGTGGGTTGCTGTAAGCCGTCAGCGCAGTTTTCTTCACGGTACCGTTAGAAGTCGCCATGATGATGTACTTATCTTCTGCGTATTCACGCACCGGCAGAATCGCCGTAATGCGTTCGCCATCGGACAGCGGCAGTAAGTTAACAATCGGACGCCCGCGCGATGTGCGGCTTGCCAGCGGTAATTGATAGACCTTGAGCCAGTACATCTTACCGAAATCAGAGAAGCACAGAATCGTATCGTGAGTGTTGGCAACCAGTAGTTTTTCAACGAAATCTTCGTCTTTCACTTTAGTCGCGGCTTTACCCTTACCACCACGGCGCTGGGCTTGGTAATCGCTCAGCGGTTGGTACTTGGCGTAACCTAAGTGTGACAGGGTCACAACCACGTCTTCTTCGTTGATTAAGTCTTCAAGACTCATATCAATTTCATTAGCGTTGATGACAGTGCGGCGTGCATCACCGTATTCAGCCAGAATTTCTTCTAGCTCTTCTTTGATCACTTCCATCAAACGCTCAGGGCTGCGCAGAATAAACAGCAGACCCGCGATGAACTCGAGCAGCTCTTCGTATTCGGCGATGATCTTATCGTGCTCAAGACCAGTTAAACGGTGTAAACGCAGCTCAAGGATCGCCTGAGCCTGTTGCTCGGTCAGGTAATATAAGCCATCACGGATACCGAATTCTGGCTCTAACCATTCAGGACGCGCCGCATCGTCACCCGCTTTTTCAAGCATGCCCTGTACATGGCCAAGTGCCCAGCCCTGCTCAACCAGTTTGACTTTCGCATCAGCTGGGGTAGGAGATGCTTTGATCAGCGCAATAATCGGATCGATATTGGCGAGTGCGACCGCTAATGCCTCAAGAATATGGGCACGTTCGCGCGCTTTACGCAGTTCGAATACGGTACGGCGAGTCACCACTTCACGGCGGTGCAGGATAAAGCATTCGAGCATTTCTTTTAAGTTGAACAACTTAGGCTGACCATTGGTCAATGCCACCATGTTGATACCAAAAGAACATTGCATTTGTGTCTGGGCATAGAGGTTATTCAAAACAACTTCACCCACTTCACCGCGTTTGATTTCAATAACGATACGCATACCGTCTTTGTCAGACTCGTCGCGCAGGCCGCTAATGCCTTCAATCTTCTTATCTTTGACTAACTCAGCGATTTTCTCGATGAGTTTCGCCTTGTTCACCTGATAAGGAATTTCGGTGACGATAATGCGTTCACGGCCGTTATCTTCGGTTTCGACTTCAGCCAGTGCGCGCATGACGGCGCGGCCGCGGCCCGTCTTATACGCATCGATAATGCCTTTACGGCCGTTGATAATCGCAGCCGTTGGGAAGTCTGGGCCAGGAATATGTTCCATCAACTGTTCGATAGACAGCGCAGGATCGGCGATCAGCGCTAAACAGCCTTTGACCACTTCGGTTAAGTTGTGAGGCGGAATGTTTGTCGCCATACCGACCGCAATACCCGATGAACCGTTGATTAACAGGTTAGGGACACGTGTCGGTAATACAGCGGGAATTTGTTCTGTGCCATCGTAGTTGGGCACATAGTCAACGGTTTCTTTTTCAAGATCGGCGAGGAGCTGGTGCGCTAACTTATCCATACGGATTTCGGTATAACGCATTGCCGCTGCGGAGTCACCGTCAACCGAACCGAAGTTTCCTTGACCGTCGACTAAGGTATAACGCAGAGAGAAAGGCTGAGCCATACGTACGATAGTATCGTAAACCGCCAAATCACCATGGGGGTGATATTTACCGATCACGTCACCAACCACACGGGCAGACTTTTTGTACGGCTTGTTCCAATCGTTCTTCAATTCACTCATGGCAAACAGCACGCGGCGATGCACAGGCTTAAGGCCATCACGCACGTCTGGTAATGCACGTCCCACGATGACGCTCATGGCGTAATCAAGGTACGAATTCTTTAGTTCGTCTTCGATATTAATTGGCGAAATAGATGATGCCAGATCAGTCATAAACTGCTCGTTCCCCTGAAAATTAGCCGACAACGTATAATCCGTATCATTGAGCGGCCCAAAAACGTGATTTGGCATTCTAACACAGTTATTTAATGTCGCCAGACCTATCCTACGTGAATTGCGAAGGATGTGGCTTAATAGATGAAAACACTGTCAATTTGCCCTTTTAAACCCGATAAAATCCGTTGTTAATGGCGAAATTGAGGCCAAGACTTGATTAATCTCTGAGCAGAAAAACCGCTCTGCTTCACAAAGTGTTTAAGAATTAATGATAATTGCTGAAATTTCACTCAACCACAAAGACTTAGGATTAGCCAATACTGTGTTTATCCCCCATTGTCGTTATAATAGCCGCACAATGACAGCCGTAATAGGTAATAGCATGCAACAGAATACCAACGTAGACCCGCAGGAAATCGCAAAGTTTGAACGTATGGCCGAAACCTGGTGGGATCTCAACGGCGAGTTTAAGCCGCTGCATCTATTAAATCCCCTGCGCCTTAACTATATCGATCAAACCGCGGGCGGGATTTTTGGTAAGAAAGTGCTCGACGTCGGCTGCGGCGGCGGCATTTTATCCGAAAGCATGGCGCGCATCGGCGCGATCGTTGACGGCCTCGATATGGGGGAAGAACCATTAGAAGTCGCGCGTTTACATGCACTGGAAACGGGTGTGAGCATCAATTACGTCAAAAACACCGCCGAAGCGCATCGGGAAGAACACCGCGAATACTACGATGTGGTGACCTGTATGGAGATGCTCGAGCATGTGCCTGATCCACAATCGGTGATTCAAGCCTGCTGCGATATGGTTAAACCCGGCGGTTTTGTATTTTTCTCCACGATTAATCGCAATATGAAATCTTTTGTCGAAACCATCATTGGCGCTGAATATCTACTGAAGATGCTGCCCATTGGTACTCATGATCATAATAAGTTTATTAAACCTTCTGAATTGATTGCCTTAGTCGATAACACCGATCTTATCTGTAAAGATGCACTTGGGATCACCTATAACCCACTGACGGGGATCTTTAAGTACACCCCAAAGGTCGATGTTAACTATATGATCGCGACGCAAAAGGTAGATTAAGATGAGTTTAGCTGAGGTTAAAGGGGTCTTATTCGACCTTGACGGTACCCTTGCCGATACCGCACCGGATCTGGTTCAGGCCCTTAACCTCAGTTTGTCGGATGTCGGTATCGCGGCAAAACCCATCGCAGACATGCGTAGCGCCGCCTCCCATGGCAGCTTTGCCTTAGTCGATGCGGCGATTCCAGGCGCGGATAACGCACTGCGCACTCAAGTACAGCAAGGACTCCTCGCCCATTATCAAAGGATCAATGGCGACCATTGCCAGTTGTTTGATGGTATCGCCCCCCTACTCGACTGGCTCGAGTTGTGCCGCGTGCCATTTGGGGTGATCACGAACAAACCCGCTCGCTTTACACGACCTCTATTACATAAGCTTAAGCTCAGCTCGCGTATGCCGGTGATGATCAGTGGCGATTCGACTCGTTACCCTAAGCCCCATACCGCACCTATGCTATTGGGCGCACAGCAATTGCAATGCCGGCCACAGCAAATTCTCTATTTAGGCGATGCAGAGCGGGATTTACTCGCGGCCCAAGCGGCGGGCATGCTCGGCGGTGTGGCGCTGTGGGGATATTTGGGTGAGGCCGATACGCCCGATGCATGGCCTGCCTATGCGCAGTTTAACTCACCATCGAGTTTGCATTCGGCCTTAAGCCAAGCATTGGCCAAATAGCGGTAACGGATTGACCAAGGTTAACGGCCCAACCGAATCCCATTAACGGCGAAATTATGCGCCCTTCGCTGGTAATGCAATTTAGGTTAAGGGTCAATCCTTGCGATCGCGATCGCTGCTTATTTTAGCGATCGATCACACAGTGAAATTTGCACAAAAAAACGTCATCAATGTCGCACGCTAATCTCAATTTGAGCTTCAGGGTTAGTCATCACTAACGCTTTTCTTTATCCTCAAGATATCCACAAGATACCCCCTGAATTGAGACTTGCAAATAGCGTCAAACCTCACTATCTTGTATCTCAGATTATTTAAAACACCATATCTTGTGTATAGGTAGCAATCAGACACACTAGAAGTTCCCCGTTAAATCGACTATCTCCTGCATAGTCAGCAGTATTAAGGGTTTTCAGGTTGATTGTTTTACAAGGAAACGTACGGTGACTTAGTTCACCTGAACAGATATCAGAACCAAGGCCTCTCTTCAATGAATAGCAATATGACAGTCACAAAACGCTGTGGTGCACGTGAGACAATCGATCTCGACAAAATACACCGCGTAATTACTTGGGCAGCCAAGGGATTAAAAAACGTTTCTGTTTCTGAAGTTGAACTTCGCACGCATTTACAGTTTTTCGACGGGATCCCAACCGAAGCTATCCACGAAACGATCATCAAATCTGCGGCGGATTTAATTTCCCCAGAATCACCGGATTATCAGTTTCTGGCTGCGCGCTTAGCCGTATTCCATTTACGTAAGAAGGCCTTTGGTCAGTTCGAACCGCCAAAGTTATACGACCATGTGACTAAACTGGTCGAGCTTGGCAAGTATGATATGCATATTCTGCAGGATTACACCCGCGAAGAACTCGATATCATGGATACCTATATCGACCATTGGCGCGATATGAACTTCTCCTACGCGGCGGTAAAACAGCTCGAAGGTAAGTATCTGGTACAAAACCGTGTGACCCACGAGATCTACGAGAGCGCCCAGTTCCTCTATATTCTGGTGGCGGCCTGCTTATTTGCCCGTTATCCAAAAGAAACGCGCCTGCAATACGTTAAAGATTTTTACGACGCGGTATCGACCTTTAAGATTTCTCTGCCCACGCCAATCATGGCGGGTGTACGTACGCCAACGCGTCAATTCAGTTCTTGTGTACTGATTGAGTGTGGCGACAGCTTAGATTCTATCAACGCGACCGCCTCTTCTATCGTTAAGTATGTCAGCCAACGCGCGGGTATTGGTATCAACGCTGGTCGTATCCGTGCATTAGGTAGCCCAATCCGCGGCGGCGAAGCCTTCCACACCGGTTGCTTACCTTTCTACAAGTATTTCCAAACGGCGGTGAAGTCTTGCTCGCAAGGCGGCGTTCGTGGTGGTGCTGCGACCCTCTTCTACCCGATTTGGCACTTAGAAGTAGAATCTCTGCTGGTACTGAAAAACAACCGCGGTGTCGAAGATAACCGTATTCGCCACTTAGACTACGGCGTGCAGCTCAACAAGCTGATGTATCAACGTCTGATCAAAGGCGAAAACATCAGCCTGTTCAGCCCATCGGACGTGCCAGGTCTTTACGATGCCTTCTTCGAAGATCAAGACGAATTCGAACGTCTGTACCTGCAATATGAGCAAGACAGCAGCATTCGTAAGAAGACATTGAAAGCGGTCGAACTGTTCTCATTGATGATGCAAGAGCGTGCTTCAACGGGCCGTATCTACATCCAAAACGTCGACCACTGTAACACCCACAGTCCGTTCGACTCGAAAGTCGCTCCGATCAGACAATCTAACCTTTGTCTTGAAATCGCGCTGCCGACCAAGCCGTTGAACAACATTGACGATCCAAACGGTGAAATCGCGCTGTGTACACTGTCAGCATTAAACTTAGGTGCGATCAAAAACTTAGCCGAGCTTGAGCCATTAGCCGATTTAGCGGTACGTGCACTGGATAACCTACTGGATTACCAAGATTATCCAATCAAAGCGGCTGAAATTTCATCGATGAACCGTCGTACCTTAGGTATTGGAGTTATCAACTTCGCTAACTACTTAGCGAAGAATGGCATGAAGTACTCCGATGGTAGCGCGAACAACCTGACTCACAAGACCTTTGAAGCAATTCAGTTCTATCTGCTCAAGGCGTCAATGAATCTGGCAAAAGAGCAAGGTGCGTGCCCATTATTTAATGAGACCACTTACGCCCAAGGTATTTTACCAATCGATACCTACAAACGTGATTTAGATAAGATTTGCAGCGAGCCATTGCATTTAGACTGGGAAACACTGCGCCAAGACATTAAACAGCACGGTTTACGTAACTCGACCTTGTCTGCGCTGATGCCGTCTGAGACTTCATCACAGATCTCAAACGCGACTAACGGTATCGAACCTCCACGCGGTTTGATCAGTGTGAAAGCCAGTAAAGATGGCCAGTTAAAGCAAGTGGTGCCTGATTTTGATGAGCTGAAATACAACTACGAACTGCTATGGCAAATGCCAAGCAACGAAGGTTACTTACAGCTCGTGGGTATCATGCAAAAATTCGTTGACCAAGCAATTTCGGCCAACACTAACTATGACCCAACGCGTTTCGAAGGCCGTAAGGTTCCGATGCAGACTCTGCTGAAAGACTTACTCAATGCCTATAAGTTAGGTGTAAAAACGCTGTACTACCATAACACTCGCGATGGTGCATCGGATCAACACGATGACATTACCAACATAGAGAAAGAAGATGACGGCTGTGCTGGCGGCGCCTGCAAAATCTAATCTTCAATGTTAACGGTTGCGGGATCCCTTTGGGATCCCGACTTATTGGAATACTCGTACCATGACCTACTCTACTTTTTGCCAAACACCCAACGATGCCACCCGTGAACCTATGTTCTTCGGACAATCGGTTAACGTCGCTCGTTATGACCAACAAAAATATGAAGTGTTTGAAAAACTGATTGAAAAGCAGTTGTCTTTCTTCTGGCGCCCAGAAGAAGTTGACGTTAGCCGCGATAAAATCGACTACAACTCACTGCCAGATCATGAAAAGCATATTTTTATTTCGAACCTGAAATACCAAACGCTGCTCGACTCTATCCAAGGCCGCTCGCCTAACGTGGCATTTCTGCCCTTAGTGTCGCTGCCCGAATTAGAAACTTGGATTGAGACTTGGTCTTTCTCCGAGACCATCCACTCGCGCTCATACACTCACATTATTCGCAATATCGTAAACGATCCTTCAGTGATTTTTGACGATATCGTGGTGAATCAAGAGATCCTGCGCCGCGCGACTGACATTGCCGAATACTACGACCACTTAATCAAGCTGACCCAGGTTTACCACCTGTTAGGCGAAGGCACCCATGTGATCGATGGCGAACCGATTGAAGTCAACACTCGCACGCTAAAGAAAGCGTTGTACCTGTGCATGATGTCAGTTAACGCCCTCGAAGCGATTCGCTTCTACGTCAGTTTTGCCTGCTCATTCGCATTTGCTGAGCGTAAGCTCATGGAAGGTAACGCGAAAATTATTCGTCTTATCGCCCGTGACGAAGCCCTGCACTTAAACAGCACCCAGCATATCTTAACCATTATGCAGGGCGGCAAGGATGATCCTGAGATGGCCGAAATTGCTGCGGAATGCCAACAGGAAGCCTATAACCTGTTCCTCAAGGCCGCCGAGCAAGAAAAAGAATGGGCAAAATACCTGTTCAAAGACGGCTCAATGATAGGTCTCAACGAGCAGATCCTCTGTCAATACGTTGAGTACATCACTAACCAACGGATGAAGTCAGTTAACCTGCCACTGCCTTATGCCGAGCAGTCTAACCCTCTGCCTTGGATGAAGAACTGGTTAGAGAGTGACGCCGTACAAGTAGCACCACAGGAAGTCGAAGTGTCATCTTATCTTGTCGGTCAAATCGATTCGGCCGTCGACAGTGATGAATTCCTCGATTTCGATCTCTAACGGGATTTGATTGCTTATGGCTAAATCGAACCTGCTGTTAAACAACCCCTTTGCGAAGGCGCCCATTGTGCGCCTTCAAGGGCAACCTGTGCTGCTATTTACCGAGCAGCGCAATTCGTTGTTGCAAGCACTCGAAGCCAAAAAAGTGACCATATTCTCTGAGTGCCGCAGTGGTTTTTGCGGCGCTTGCAAGACCCGTATCATTAGCGGCAGTGTCAGCTATTTAACCGAGCCTTTGGCCGAGCTTAATGCCGACGAATGTCTGCCCTGCTGCTGTATTCCTAGCGAAGATTTAGAACTCGATTTATCCCCCGAAGGTGCTGACGTGGTGACCTATCCTTGCGGTAACACTCGCGCACAAACCCCATCGACGCGTAAAATCGCCAATCTCAAAGCTGTGCCACAGCAAGAAATGGTCGAAGACTAGCAGAGTCGTCTGCAGCGGATTCGTATTGACGAATATATTCCCTGCATAACACCCACTGATTTGCAAAAGACAACATCATTACGGATTCCCAAACGCTTTACCATTCGTCCTTGTTAGCTTGCCAAAAGATCATTATGTTATTGCTTTCCACTTACTTTTACTTTGTATTAGGTGGACCAGTTTATGCCAAGGAGAGCTATGGATAAGTTAATCGCAATCAGTTTGCTGCTTGTGTCAATAAGTGCATTTTCGAGTGAAGATAACCTCGTTGCCGAGATGAAAGACATGGATAGTAAGGTATTTGATTCATTTAATCGTTGTGCCGATGAGCAACAACTCAAGCTGCACGAAAGTTACTTTACAGAGAAGGTCGAGTTTTACCATGACAACGGTGGTGTCACTTGGGACCGCCAGTCGATGATCAACAACACTAAAAACTATGCCTGTGGTAAATACACCCGCTCACTGGTTGAAGAGAGCTTTCAAGCCTATCCCATCAAGGACTTTGGCGCGATAACTGAGGGCGTACATAAATTTTGCAGCTTAGAAACAGGCAGTTGTGACGGTAAAGCCAAATTTCTAATGGTCTGGCAACACGCCAATGGCCAGTGGCAAGTCACGCGGGTGGTAAGTTATGGGCATTTACCCAACTAAGCAGATAGCCCACTCATATAGATAAGCGTTTATCTTCATATCAATGTCTCGTCCTAAGATAGGTTGACAGTTTTTAGGCCAGCTCCAGTAGCTGGTCTTTTCTATTGTGCACCTGATTAGGGGAGTCCATATTCAAACTCAGATGCGGTCTCATATTGTTGTATATTGCTATCGATTCTCTAACAAGTATCTTCAGCTCCGCAAATGTCCTACATCGGTGCAGTAAAAACTCCTGCTTCAGTATGCCATTTACTCTTTCTGCTAATGCATTTTGGTAGCAATCATAACCATCCGTCATTGACGGCTGGATTTGGCTCGCCTGAAGCGCATTCTGATAAACGGCTGAGCAGTACTGTAAGCCTCTGTCTGAGTGATGCACCGCGTTGCCGATATAGCGCTTATCTTTGATGGCCATTTTTAACGCTTTCACCACACTCTCGGCTTTCATGTCTTTACTCACGTGATGACCGACTATTTTACGAGAACTGGCATCGGTGATCAGTGACAGGTAGTGCACACCTTGGTCTGACTCAAGATAGGTGATATCGCTGACCAGTACATGCCCTGCATCGTGCAGTCCCTCCTCTTTCAGCAGATTAGGATGCTTCTTCATCCAGTGTTTGCTGAACGTGGTTTTTGTGTAGCTTTTCTTCGGTTTAACCAGTAAACCTTCACTTCTCAAATAGGTAAAGAACCCATCTCGCCCGAGTTTAATATCGTGCTCAACCAGCTTGGATTTTATCAACGTGTAGAGCTTACGGGCCCCTAACCTTGGCATATATTTACGCCAGTACTGGACCCAGTCTTTGATAACCGATAGCTCAGCTCTACGACTTTCCATTCGAGCAACTGCCTGATAAATACCTTGCCTCGACATACCCGCAGCACGACATGCGGCAGCGAGGTTTATTTCTCCGTTGCCTTTTGCTTGCCAGACGTACCGGATAAGTACTTTTTTCTGAGGCCTGCTCCATATTCATTGTCCATGATATCAACCATGCCATTGAGGATTTGGTTACGCAGTTTCTCTTCTGCTAACTCACGTTCAAGGCGCTTGATCGTTTCGGCAGGTGTTTCTTTTGACTTAGTCATAAGGGGATGCTGAAAAGGTTTCGACCAATCAAGTCTACCATGTTTTCTAAGCCAGACGAGTACCGTTGAACGGCCTTGAATACCAAAATGGGCTTGGGCTTGTTTGTACGTCATTTCGCCTTTTTCAACACGCTCTACAACGCCTAATTTAAAGGCTAAGGTGTAATCTCGTTGTGTGCGCTTACGGCTTGAGTTAATTAATGTTGTCATAAAGAAATCCTCTTTATGTCAACGTATTTCAGGACGGGACACAATCAACAAAAAAGCCTGAGTCTGACTCAGGCTTTTTTGTTGGTAATGACCCGTCCTAAATAGCGTTGACACTTTTCAAACTCATTTTGGAGAGTGTAATGACTTCAACAATTAAACGAACTCAACGCGATTATTCCCTCGCTTTTAAATTGGCGGTTGTCGACCAAGTGGAAAAAGGCGAGCTGACCTATAAGCAGGCGCAAGACAAGTACGGTATTCAAGGTTGCTCCACCGTGTTAGTGTGGTTACGCAAGCATGGCAAACTGGATTGGTCCCTAGGGACGCCGCCAACATCAATGCGAGGACAGTTGATGACTGAACCCACCACGCTCACCCCCGAGCAAAAGATAAAAGCCCTCGAAGCCGAACTGGAAGATACCCGCATGAAAGCGGCGTTCTTCGAAGCCATTGTCGAAAAACTCAGAACTGACTACGGGATATCCGTCGTAAAAAAGCCACCCGCGAAACGCTCCAAGAAAAAACGGCCATAGGTTATGGCGTCACCCAATGCTGTCGTTACCTTGGCATCAGTCGCCAGGCGTATTATCAACAATGCCAGCGGCAAACAGAATGGGAGCAAAGGGAGCAACAGGTGGTGCAAATGGTACAATATGAACGGCTACTTCAACCGCGAGTCGGTACGCGTAAACTGCAGTATTTACTCAACAAAATGCATCAAATAGTGATAGGACGAGACCGGTTATTTCGCTGTCTTAGGGCGCATCGTTTGTTGGTCACGCCTAAGCGGGCGTACCATAAAACGACCCATAGCCATCATCGATTTAGGTGTCATCCCAACTTGCTTAAGCCCAGCGAGCAGCAAGTAGACATCAGCCGCTCAGAGCAAGTCTGGGTGGCGGATATTACCTATCTGCCACTGCAAGATAATGAAGCCTATTTAAGCTTGGTGACCGATGCCTGGTCACGAAAAATCGTGGGCTATCATGTTGATGATAATCTTAAAACAGACGGGGTGCTAACGGCCTACAAACGGGCGCTGAAGCAGCGACAAGATAAAAGTAAACCGCTGATACACCACTCAGACCGAGGGATACAGTACTGCTCAAACGCGTATCAAGCGGTTCACGCACAACATGGCGTGACATGCTCAATGACAGACGGATATGACTGCTATCAAAATGCCTTAGCAGAGCGAGTGAATGGCATCTTGAAGCAGGAGTTTTTAACACATAAGCCCGCAACGCTGGAGGAGGCGCGACAAATGGTGACAGAAGCGGTAGCCATCTATAATCAACGGCGGCCACATTTGGCCTTAAAATACAAAACGCCCGATGAGGTTCATCGAGCGTTTTAGGTGGAAATAAGTGTCAACTTATTTCAGGACGAGACATAAACCGGTTAAAAACTACAATCGCATGGCAAGCTCGGCACCTTGACGAATGGCACGTTTTGCATCGAGTTCGGCGGCCACATCGACACCGCCAATCAAGTGCACAGGAATACCCGTTGCTTTCATCTCATCGACTAAGGTGCGGTTAGATTCTTGTCCGGCGCAGAGGATAACATTATCCACGGCCAATACTTCGGTTTGCTCGCCAACACGGATATGCAGGCCCGCATCGTCAAACTTGTCATAGCTGACGCCGGTTTTCATCTTCACATCGTGCTGTTTTAACACTAAACGGTGGATCCAGCCGGTGGTTTTACCTAAGCCTTGGCCCATCTTAGAGGTCTTACGTTGCAGCAAGTAAACTTGTCTATGATCGCTATTATCGACTTCAGGCTCAGCTAACCCACCCGCATGCTGATATTGCTTGTCTATACCCCACTGCTTTAACCATTTTTCAGGATTAAGCGTACTCGACTCAGATTCGCAGAGGTAATGCGCCATATCAAAGCCGATACCGCCTGCACCAATCAGGGCCACTTTGTCGCCAATCGTGGCTTGGCCCGTCAGCACCTGTTGATAATCCACCACTTTGGGGCTATCAAAACCTGGCAAGCTTAACTCACGCGGTACCACGCCGGAAGCGATAACAATCTCATCAAACGTTTCGGTTTCTAGCACCTTAGCATCTAAACGGGTATTTAAGCGCAAATCAATTTTATGCAGTTTGATTTGATTAAGGAAATAACGAATCGTCTCGTTAAACTCTTCTTTCCCTGGGATTTTACGTGCCAGATTAAACTGACCACCCACCTCGGATTTGGCCTCAAAGAGCACCACTTCATGGCCGCGCATCGCCGCATACACAGAAAATGCCATCCCAGCGGGGCCTGCGCCCATCACTGCGATACGCTTCTTGTTATGGGTAGGTAAGAAGTTAATTTCGGTCTCATAACAGGCACGGGGGTTGACCAAGCAAGTGGCACGTTTCAGAGAGAAAGTATGGTCCAAGCAAGCCTGATTACAGCCAATACAGGTATTGATAAGCTCTGGCGTGTTGGCCGCCGCTTTATTCACAAATTCAGGATCGGCCAAAAACGGCCGCGCCATTGACACCATATCCGCTTGACCAGAGGCAATGATTTGCTCGCCAATCTCAGGCGTATTGATGCGGTTTGTGGCAATCAGAGGCACTGAAACCGATTTTTTAAGTTTTTCAGTCACCCAAGCAAAGGCGCCGCGAGGCACGCTAGTCGCAATGGTTGGCACACGGGCCTCATGCCAGCCAATCCCGGTATTGATAATCGACACCCCAGCATGCTCAAGCCACTTGGCCAGTTGCACGACTTCGTCCCAGGTGGAACCGTTATCGACTAAGTCGAGCATGGATAAGCGGAAGATAATGATAAAGTCTTTGCCCACTTTGGCGCGAATGGCATTCACAATCTCAATCGGGAATTGCGCACGTTTTTCAAAACTGCCGCCCCATTCATCGGTGCGCGTATTAGTTCGCGAACTGATAAATTGGTTGATCAAATACCCCTCAGAGCCCATCACTTCAACGCCATCGTATCCCGCTCTTTTCGCTAAAGCGGCAGAACTTGCGTAATCCTTAATGGTGGCGCGTACCTGGCGGCTCGACATGGCCGAAGGTGTAAAGGGAGTGATAGGCGACTTAATTTTACTCGGCGCCTGCGAAAAAGGATGGTAACCATAACGCCCCGCATGCAGGATTTGCATACAAATTTTACCGCCACCCTCGTGCACCGCTTGAGTCACAATGCGGTGTTTACCCACTTGCCAGGGGAAACTCAGCTGACACGCATGGGGAGTCAAGCGACCACGTAGGTTGGGTGAGATACCGCCGGTGACAATTAAACCGACGCCGCCTAACGCGCGCTCTTTATAAAACGCTGCCAGTTTCTCAAATCCGCCCTTTTCTTCTTCTAAACCCGTGTGCATGGAGCCCATTAACACACGATTTTTGAGCTGGGTGAATCCCAGATCTAAGGGTTCTAATAAATGGGGAAACGACATTCAAACATCCTTTTTAAACAAGTGATTTAAATGAGCATACCTTGAGTCAAATGTAAGCTCAACTGTTGCTAGGGGGTTAAAAGTTAAAATCCTTTACAATTGTGTTTAGCCAGTGAGGGGATTTTCAGTTAGCATTGGCACATTCGATAAGCAAAGGAGTGGCTAATGTCCGCTAACCCATCGTTTTTCAAGAGAATATGTTTATTTATATGGAACACCCTCAACGGGATCCGTAAATTCATACTCAACCTGATTTTTTTTGGCTTCCTCGCCATCATCCTCATTGCTATTGGCAGCAGTGAAGATATTCAGGTCGAAGATAACTCAGCATTGGTGCTTAATCTGGCGGGCTCCATTGTCGATCAAAAACAGCAGGTCGACCCGATTGAAGCCGCACTTAAGCAAGGCAATAACGGCAGTAGCGATGGCGAAATCCTGCTGGCAGATATTATCTATGTGATTGATAACGCGACGCACGATAACAGGATCAGCACCATAGTCTTAGACTTGGCCGAGCTGAAACGCGCAGGGATCAGCAAATTACAATCCATTGGCGATGCCCTAAATCGTTTTAAAGAAAGCGGCAAAAAGGTGGTGGCAATTGGAAACTACTATGAGCAAAACCAATACTTTCTCGCCAGCTTTGCCGATACTATTTACCTCAATCCCCAAGGCAGCGTCTCCCTCGATGGCTTAAGTATGTATAACCAATACTTCAAGTCTGCCCTTGAGAAACTCAAGATAAAGGCCCACATTTTCCGCGTCGGCACCTTTAAATCCGCAGTAGAACCATACATGCGTGACGATATGTCGGATGCGGCCAGAGAAGCCAGCAGCGCCCTACTCGCCGATGTTTGGCAGAGTTACACTCAAACTGTGGCTGAAAATCGCCAAATTGATGCCAATACCTTAGTACTCGACTCTGCAAATTACCTCGCGCAACTCGATAAGGCCGAAGGTGACTCCGCCACTATGGCCATCAATATGAAATGGGTCGATACCCTAGCGACCGATGAAGAGTTTCGAAAAGTTATGCTCGATAACGTGGGTAAAGAGAAGTCGGGTGACAGCTTCAAACAAGTCAGCTTCTACGACTATTTAACCCTAGTGACACCTCTGCCAAGTTTCGTTGAGCAAGACAGTGTTGGCATTATCGTTGCCAGCGGTACTATTTTAAATGGCAGCCAACCCGCCGGCCAAATCGGTGGTGATAGCACCGCAGAACTGTTACGCAAGGCGCGATTTGATAAGCATATCAAAGCACTAGTACTTCGAGTCGACAGCCCTGGCGGTAGCGCCTTTGCCTCGGAGCAAATCCGCCAAGAATTACTCGCCCTCAAAGCGGCGGGTAAACCTGTGGTGGTGAGTATGGGTAGCCTTGCGGCGTCTGGTGGCTATTGGATTTCGGCCAGCGCCGATTATATCTTCGCAACCCCAACCACGCTGACGGGTTCTATCGGGATCTTTGGGATGATCACTACTTTCGAAGATTCACTCGCCAGCTTAGGTATCCATACCGATGGCGTATCGACCTCAGAATGGGCTGGTTTGTCAGTGACTCGTACCCTCTCGCCACAAATCGAGTCGGTTATCCAGCGCCATATCGAGCGTGGCTATTTAGACTTTATCTCACTGGTCGCTAAAGAACGTAAAATGACCTTAGAACAAGTAGATAGCATCGCTCAAGGCCGTGTATGGAGTGGTAAAAAAGCCCTAGAGTTAGGTTTAGTGGATGAACTTGGCGATATCGACCAAGCCGTCGCCAAAGCCGCAAAATTGGCAGATTTAAGCCTGTTCGATACCCGGGTGATTGAGCAAGAGCTCACGCCTGAGCAGCGTTTTGTACAGCAAATGTTTGCCTCTGTGTCGGCCTACTTACCCGCGTCACTCAGCCATTCAACACTGCTTGAACAAATGCTGGCGCAATGGACGGGCAACTTAAAGACCATCGCGGCCTTTAACGATCCTAACCATGTGTATGTATATTGTGACAGCTGTGCGATCAACTAACACAGACTTAAGATGAAAGACACAAAAGCCCGAACCCTCGGGCTTTTTTATTGGGTTTATGCCTGTAAAATCGTATAATTAGCTCACTTGCAGCTAAGATAACGACAAGAATGACTAAACGCTCCATTTACGTCGCCTATACGGGCGGCACCATAGGCATGCAAAAAACCGCGAATGGTTTTGCTCCAGTGGCGGGTTTTTTGACCCAATGCGTCCAATCCATGCCCGAGTTCTACCATGACGAAATGCCTGAGTTTGTGATCCACGAGTACTGCCCACTCATCGACTCATCAAACATGGCACCGACCGACTGGCAAATGATCGCCGATGATATCAAGGCCAACTACGATAAGTACGATGGTTTTGTGATCCTCCATGGCACAGATACCATGGCCTACACCGCCTCAGCCTTATCCTTTATGCTTCAAGGCCTGTCAAAGCCTGTTATTGTCACTGGCTCCCAAATTCCTTTGGCACAACTGAGATCCGACGGTCAAACCAACCTGCTTAACTCTTTGTATATCGCCGCCAATTATCCGGTAGCTGAAGTGTGTTTATTCTTTAATAACAAACTATTCCGTGGCAATCGTTCCACCAAAGCCCACGCCGATGGCTTTGATGCGTTTGCCTCACCAAACTTCCCTTTACTGCTTGAAGCTGGCATCAAAATTAATCTGCGTGCAGGTAAAATTGCCACGCCAAGCGATAAGCCGTTAGAAGTCGCTAATATCAGCCCGCAGCCCGTCGGTGTAGTGACTCTCTACCCTGGCATTTCGACGCTAATTTTTGAAAATATCCTGCAGCAACCCGTTAAGGCGCTCATTTTACTGACCTTTGGCGTGGGCAATGCACCGCAAGATAAAGCATTACTCGATACTCTAAAGCAAGCGGATGAGCGTGGAATTGTGTTAGTGAATCTAACTCAATGTTTCCAAGGTAAAGTGAATATGGGCGGTTACGCTACGGGCAATGCCCTCGCCAAAGCCGGGGTGATCAGTGGCGCTGATATGACCATTGAGGCTGCACTGGCTAAGTTGCATTATCTGCTATCAAAAAACTTAAAGCCGAGCGAAATTAAAACTGCCATGTTGCAAAACTTGGTTGGTGAGCTCAGCCCCGACTAAGTATCGAAACGCTGCATATGAAAAAGCCCACATTAGTGGGCTTTTTGTTGTTTAAGCATAAAGTCTGCTATTACAGCTCGTCAGCTTTAAACTCGGCAATCGACTCGCCACGGAATTGTTTCTTCAATTCCGCCTTCGACAGCTCATTTAATTTTCCACCGGCAGCTATAGTGAAATGCTCAGTTTGATCTAAGCGGCGCGCCTGATAGAGCATCACCACTTGAAGAGTCGATTCACGCTGGGCTTCGGTCAATACAGTGCCATCTTCCCATTTGCCTAATTCAGCGGCGCTACGCAGCCTTTCATAGACTTCTTCGGGCATTTGGTCGATAACTTGATTAATGTCGGTCATACACTCTTTCGCTTATGTAATACGATTCTAACGCGGGTAATTAAATAGCCCACAAAACCAAAGACAAAACAGATGGCGCCAATGGTCGCGCGTAAGCCTTCAGCGGGCTCACCGCCCCAAAACCAAATCACCACCCCCGCAATAAACAGCGTCATGGCGACAAAGCTTTGGTTCATTAAGCTGCTGGATTTTTGGATATGACTGATCCGAGCGAGCGAGCTATTGTCACCATTGGTTTTTGCCTCACAATGCGGGCAAGCTGGCGCTTTGCTCGACATCCGTTTACGGCAGATTGGACATTCGATTAATGCCATAGTCGCACCTATCTTAACTTATCAACCACGGCGAGCATGGCAATCAATGACGCTTCGCCTAAATAAATACTGCGCTCTGGTGACCAACCCACAAACGGATCCTGCAGATTGTTGTTGTCTTTAAAAGGCATTTCTAAGGTGTTCGATAAGCAATCGAAGGTTTGCGCTACCCAATTAGAGGCCACGGTCAAGTTGGCTTGACCAGGCTCGTCTTTAGCGTAACCGAACTCGGTTTGAAAATCGGCACTGGCTAAGGTTAATGCCTGACTAAAGTCAGCTTGCAGCTGTGCCAATCGCTCATTGTAAGCTGGCACGCCCTCACAACCCGCGAGGAATACATAGGGCAGACCTTCATCACCATGGACATCGTAAAATAAATCGACGCCCGTTTGCTGCATCTTATGCACTACATGGTAGACCTCAGGGCTTCTTTCTAAACTCGGGGTTTGCCATTCACGGTTAAGGTTAACCCCAATCGCATTAGTACGCAGATGACCTCTTACGCTGCCATCCGGGTTCATGTTAGGCACAATGTAAAAATTGGCTTTATCGAGCAACGCTTTTGCCGTTGGACAATCATTATCCAGCAAACGATTCACTAAGCCTTCGACTAACCATTCCGCCATGGTTTCACCGGGATGTTGCCTTGCGGTGATCCAAATATTGCGTTTATCAGGATTGCCATCGCCCACTTTCATCAGGGTGATATCACGGCCATCTAAGGTCAGGCCTAAATGCTCAAGATTAACATCGGGATGCAATTGTGCGTTGCTGAGAAGATCTAAATGACGCTCATAGCTGTATGGCGCAAAGTATGCGATTTGAATCGCATCACAATCAAGCGCTAACTGAATCCTCAGTTTGCCGTCGATATATTGGGTTGGCACACGGAACCAATGTTGGCGATCGTAACTGGCAACCGCATGATAATCTTGCCAGCCCTTAGGATAGGAAGCCGTGCCCGCATTGATGATATTTAAGGTGTATTGATTACCCACCTCACCTTCGAATCGGAAGTTGAACCATTGATAAAACTCACCGCCCGCATCGGGACGGATTGCCAGTTGAATATCGTCTTTATTATCAAGATTAATGACTTGGATATTTCCGCCATCAAAATTGGCACTGATCCGCATAATGATTCCTACTTGGTTATTCATGTGAGGGTAATGATGTTAAATGCACATCTACTTTAATGCCCGTTAGAATAAACCAAATCCGTATCAGGGGAAAATGAAAGCGACTAAAATTGCCTAAGAAGCCAGCAGTCGCGCTTTAATTCATCAGTGCCAAGTTTGTTAGCCTTTCACTACACATCAAGCGGAAAAACTGTATCCTTGACCACGGACCGTGTTGATTAATGTCCGCGGTAAACGGGTATTTGCCAGTTTGCGCCGCGTGTTACTGATATGCATATCTAAATTACGGTCGAATCGGCCTAAGTCCTTCTGCAACACCGATTTTTGCAATTCCTGCTTAGTGATCACTTGCCCTTTACGTTCGAACAGATATTTAAACAGCCTAAACTCGGTTTGCGTCAGTTCCACGGCATTTTTACCTATGGTGATCCTATAGGCGGCTTCATCGAATTTGACTGGCTGGACGCTCGCCTGCTCAATTGCCATTTGCGCCATGGGACGGGGAGACAATCGCCGCTCTAGAGCATGCAGACGCACTAATAATTCTTTAATGCTAAAAGGTTTTGTCAAAAAATCATCCGCACCAAGCTCGTAGCTTCTGATCCTATCTTCCTCGTTGTCACGGGCAGAGAGCATCATGATCGGCGTCATACAGTCTCTCGCCTCTAATAGGGAAAAACCATCCATTTGTGGCATCACCAGATCGAGCATAATAATGTCGGGCATAAAGCTGCGGATCCGTTTCAGCCCTTCAATGCCATTTATGGCACATTCAACCTCATGTCCCTGTGTTTTCAGCGCTTCAGTTAACCAAACTCTGAATAATGGATCATCATCGACTAATAGTATTTTACTCATCCCTAAACACCAAACGAGAATCAATATCATTTATGTTACCATAACTAAAAATATGTCTCTAGCGTTAGAAGATGATTAAAAATCAGTTTTAGCTTAATTGTGATCAAGTTGGCAGCAATAGATAACCACCTGTAACCTTTTGCACCAAAACAAAAAAGCGCCCGAAGGCGCTTTTTTAGGGTGAGTTCTAGTTAATATTAGAACTTAACAGTTACACCACCGTAAATAGTACGGCCGATAGTGTCGTAAACCTCTGGAACAGTACCGCCATCACTACCGTTAGATACGGTCAATGGTTTTTCATCGGTAAAGTTCTTCACGCCTAAGCTTACAGTTGCCATATCATTGATATGGTAAGTACCAGAAATGTTGTGATACAGGATATCACCCACTTTGTTACCTTCGCTCAGGTCACGCATATCACCGATGAAGCGGTTGAAGTACATTACGCTCCAATCGTCTTGACCAGCAGAGATGCTGAAGTTGTTACGTACGCGAGCATATGCACCGAAGTTACCATCGATAGTGCCAGTATAGTTTTCACCATCCTGCTCAAACTTCACTAAGTAAGTAGTATCGTTAACTACTTTCCAATCTAAGCCAATCAGCTCGAAGTTGTAGGCTAAGTTGAAGTCGATACCGCTAGTGTCTTGTGAACCTACGTTAGTTAACGCGTTGGTTAAGTTATCCAAATCGCCATTAGGGCCGATATTGAAAGTTTCACAAGCTGTTTGGTCGCCAGCATAACAAGCATCTAAACCGGCTTGAGTATCCATACGCGCAATGGCGTTGTCTACTTTGAAGCGCCAGTAGTCAAGTGTCACTGACATACCATCGAGGTAGCTTGGTGAGTACACTAAACCAGCAGTGTAAGACTCTGACTCTTCAGGTTTCAAATCTGGATCTGAAGTACGGTTTACTAAGATTTGTGGATCTTGAGCGTTACCCCATGGATCATCTAAGTAGTCATATGAACCAGAGTTACCACCATATAGCTCAGCTACGCTTGGTGCACGGAAACCTGTTGCAGCTACGGTACGAACCATCAGCTCGTCAGTGGCATTGTAAGTTAAACCGATTTTCCAAGTAGTTGCTTTACCGAAAGTTGAGTAATCGTCTAAGCGCAGAGCAAATTCACCTGTCAGTTTTTCGGTGAATGGTACGCTAACTTCTTGGAAGATAGAGATAACGTTGTAGTTACCATCAGTTGGATCTTGTTGAGCAGAAGTACTCTCACCTGCGATAACCACTTCGTCTGGCGTGTAGAAACCACTTTCACGACGGTATTCAGCACCGATAGCGAAACCTACCGCACCAGCGCTCAGGTCGAATAACTCACCGTTCAGACCAGCAGACAGTGTTTGTTGCTCGTTACCGCCTTTCGCTTCTTCTGTGTAGCTAATGTCATTGATCATTTGCTGAGTTAATGGTGCACCACTGAACCATGCATCTGGACTTGCATAGATTGAGGTAGCCATATCAGAAGCATTGATTGAGTTTTCTACAGCAGTTTTAGCTTGGTTTTTACCGTAGGTGTAAGTGACATCCCAGTTCATACCAGTATGTACATCTAAAGTACCCGCTAAACCACCAGATAAGCGCCAAGTGTCAGTATCTTGAGTATAGATACGTGGACCTACGTCATTGGTACGGCGACGGTAGTTTACTAAACCTTTGTCGTCAGCTTTGATGCCAGCTGCAGTCATTGCGCTGTCTAAAGTTACACAAGGCTCACCAGCTGGCACATGTGGGTCACCACATACGTTCAGCATAATGTCTGCAGGTTGAGCAGCCATTTGCTGATTTGAACGACGGTTAGTGTAGATAGCATCTGCGGTTAATACCACATCGTTACCTAACTCTTGGGTCATGTTTGCGAACAAACTACGACGCTCGCTTGGCGTTTGGTAGTAGCTATCTTGTGTAAAGTCATAGCCATAAGTACGGTCAACCCAGTTGCCGTTAGCGTCTTGAACTTTACCACCTAACGAACCTGTTGGGATGAATGAACTTGCACCTGGCTCAGTCCAGCTACGGTCACCTTGGATCACACCACGACGATCTGAGTAAGCTGCACCAAAAGTGTAGTTACCACCATCGGTGTTAAAGCCATACAGTGCACTCACATCACCGTTTTGACCGTCACCTTTGTCGGTACCGCTGCCGTTGAAGTCTAATTGGAAACCATCGAAATCTTTCTTAGTGATGATGTTCACTACACCGGCAATCGCATCAGAACCGTATACCGCTGAAGCGCCGTCTTTCAGGATTTCAACGCGAGCGATCATAGCAACTGGGATAGAGTTTAAATCCACAGCACTGTCAGCACCTGAACCAGAGTTCACCATGCGACGGCCGTTTAATAGCACGAGAGTACGTTGCGAGCCCATACCACGTAAGTCAACTTGTGCAACACCGTCAGCACCGTTGTTTGTGGTTGAACCAATCGCAGCACCTGCCATTGAAGTTTGAACTTGTAGCATTTGGTCTACAGAGGTAAAGCCTTCGGCTTTGATTGCAGCAGCATCAATAACGGTAACAGGAGAAGCTGTTTCCATATCTTGACGTTGAATACGTGAACCCGTGACTTCAATACGCTCAACTTTTGCAGTTTCTTCAGCTGCAAATGCGCTTGATGCTACAAAGGTACCAGCAGCAATTGAGCTAACGACAGCTAAATTAATAGCCGACGCAACTTTGGTTCTTTTGATCATGAATGAATGCTCCCTAGATCTTACTATTATTTTTATGCTTACAGCTTGTACAACAATTTGCTGTACGACTGTTGCGCTTGATACTGAGGATTCACTTTCATTCAGTCAATATTCATTTTTTTAACCTTAAAAACTATTTTGTTTATTATTTTATCTCTTGTTGTAAAATATTTGTTTAATTACAACCTTGAATGCTAATTCACTTCTATTTACAGCATTAAAAACCGTATAACCCAGTAATTTACAGCGATTAAAACTGTTAAAAAAATAACATTTAATAAACATGCGACAACCTCAAAAGTGTGATGTTGATCACACTTTTTCAGTGAGCAACTATCTGACGCACAGAATAATGTGTCGATTAATTATGAAGAAATATGCATATTGGTAATCATTGCAACAGAAGGAATCGTGTAAAAATCAGGGATTTCACAGCGCACACTGATACAAAATGAATAAATTGTGATTTTTATGCACCGCAAGTGTGCAATACACACAAATGCAACAATTCATCGCCAATTTGGAACAAGCATAAATATGAGGTGCTTTAGGATGAGATAAGGGTTAAAAAGCGGAAATAAACAGCATCTACGGAATAAGAAAGCATTGAACCACCCTACTCTGAATGCTGTTTTTATAAACAATACAAATGTCATTTCGAGTTGTTTCAACTCAACATATAAATACATTTGTTTTATTATTGTTAATTCATTAGATTAAATATTATTTACAAACAAAATAAGATTATTATTTAACCGAATAAACTTAAATAAAAACAGCACTCCAATGACTAGTCCGCGCTATAGTCAATTAAGTGAAACCGCCGTTCATTAAATAATATTCATCTTATGATTTGGATGTGGTTCGTTCTAGCGACAAAGTTATCTGGTGACAAAAAGGGACAATAATGAAATCGGTAAAAACAAAAAGCGGCCAAGGCCGCTTTTTGTTAACAAGGTCATCCTTCTTGGATGTTACTCTGGTTTTATCATGCCAAAATGCAGATAGGCTCTGGTTGTGGCAATACGACCACGTGGAGTACGTTGGATAAAGCCTTGTTGGATAAGGAAAGGCTCCAATACATCTTCAATGGTTTCACGCTCCTCACCAATAGCCGCGGCAAGGTTATCAAGCCCTACAGGGCCTCCCATAAACTTATCGATAATAGCAAGCAGCAGTTTTCGATCCATATAATCGAAACCTTCGCCATCGACATCGAGCAAATCAAGCGCCTGCTCTGCGACTTTTTGCGTTACAGCACCGTCGTGTTTCACTTCCGCATAGTCACGCACTCGGCGCAGTAAACGGTTGGCGATCCTCGGTGTTCCCCGTGAGCGTTTGGCAATTTCGGTGGCCCCTTCACTATCAATGGCCAATCCCATCACCTGTGCCGAACGGGTCACAATGGTGCTTAAATCTTTGACATTATAAAACTCTAGCCGCAGTGGAATGCCAAAACGCGCCCTTAGCGGAGAGGTTAACGCCCCTGCCCGCGTGGTCGCCCCCACTAAAGTAAAAGGCGGTAGATCCAACTTAATTGAACGTGCAGCAGGCCCCTCGCCGATCATAATATCCAGCTGATAGTCTTCCATCGCAGGATACAGAATTTCTTCGACGACAGGACTTAAGCGGTGAATTTCATCGATAAAAAGCACATCCCCCGCCTCAAGATTGGTGAGCAGCGCCGCCAAGTCCCCGGCTTTCTCAAGCACTGGCCCCGACGTCGATTTGATGTTCACCCCCATTTCATTCGCCACAATCATGGCTAAGGTGGTTTTACCTAACCCCGGCGGGCCGTAGATCAACATATGGTCTAAGGCTTCTTCGCGATTCTTTGCCGCTTGAATAAACACTTTTAATTGGGCACGCGTATCATCCTGCCCAGTATATTCATCGAGCAATTTAGGGCGCATGGCCCTGTCGATAACATCATCTTGACCTTGCAGCTGCGGCTGGATCAGTCTATCTGCTTCAATCATTTACCTATTCCTGTTACCACATCGGCATACGGCACTTGCTATTTTGGTGCAGTTGCAACCAAACTGGCTGCAAAAATCGCGTACCGCAATATAACACTAGCCTCAATGAAAACCATGCCATTAGAGCATCGATTTTAACGCGGCCTTAATCAAGGTCTCACTGTCCATGCCTTCTTTATAGGCGGCAGAAACGGCTTTACTCGCCTGTGGTGGTTTATAGCCGAGGGAGATCAAGGCTGAAATCGCATCCTCTTCGGCACTGTTGACCGTCGGAGCCGGTGAATAGTTAGATTGCAGCACGAACTCACGCTCAGAGCCTACGGATGCCTCCATCAAGCTCTTCAATTTATCGCGCATCTCAACCAATAAACGTTCGGCAGTCTTTTTACCAACACCGGGTAATTTCACCAGCGTCACTATATCATCGCGCTCGACACAACCCACAAACTCGCTGGCAGTCATGCCAGAAAGAATAGTTAACGCCAGTTTAGGACCCACGCCGTTGGCTTTGATAAGCAAACGAAACAGTGAGCGCTCTTGTTTAGTGATAAAGCCGTAAAGCAGCTGGGCATCTTCACGCACCACAAAATGGGTATACACTGTGGTCGGTTGATTGACCTCGGGGAGTTCATAAAAGCTGGTGAGGGGCATCTGTAACTCGTACCCCACGCCATTGACATCAATCAACACCTCTGGCGCTTGCTTTTCAATTAACACGCCACGTAAACGACCTATCATCTGTACCGTCCATATGTTCTTGTTGTCGCTCGGCCGCTTAAAGCGACCAAACTTTGATTGGTGTGATAATGACATACCGCAACGCCGAGCGCATCCGCAGCGTCGGCCTGTGGCGCCGCAGGCAGCTTAAGCAATTGCTGGATCATATGTTGAACCTGTTCTTTCTTGGCTCGCCCCGTTCCGACCACCGCATTCTTAATTTGGGTGGCACTGTATTCGGCAACGGGTAAGTTGGCCACTGTCGCAGCCACGATGGCCGCACCACGGGCTTGGCCCAATTTCAAGGCCGAGTCGGCATTCTTGGCGAGAAACACTCGCTCAATCGCAAATTCATCGGGTTGGTATTGGCGAATAATTTCACTGATCCCATCAAAGATTTGCTTGAGTCTTAATGGTAAATCCTCGCCCGAGGTGCGAATGCAGCCGCTGCCCAAATAAAGTTGCTGCCGCCCTTGGCATTGGATAACGCCGTAACCTGTGATCCGAGAACCTGGGTCAACACCTAAAATAATCGCCATGCTATCCCTAATGTCTGTGCTCGACTTAATTCAACCTAGATAACGGCGGTTATAAGCCGAGCAACAACGCAAAAAACATCAATAAATCAAAGGTAAATCTAAGGTGACCCAATAAGCAAGATGCGGTGTCTAAACGCTGGTTCAAAACTCAAAGTTAAGCGCTTGCTCTATGTAAGAACCGCTCTATGCAAGAACCAAGCTCTGGCGAGCTCAGTTCCGGCCACCTACTAAGATAAAAATCAAATGACAGCTTGGGTTTACCCTAAACTTTCCATAATCTCATCGGAGATTTCGGCATTATGATACACCTCTTGCACATCATCGTGCTCTTCGAGGGTATCGATAAGACGCATAAACTTCTCCGCCGTTTCGGCATCTAACTCGGCTTTAGTCGAGGCTATCATCGCGATTTCGGCGTTATCACTGACAAATCCCGCCGCATCGAGGGCATCTTTCACCCCATAAAACTCGGTCGGTTCGGTAAATACGTCAATTGCACCATCATCGTAACTCACCACATCTTCGGCGCCTGCTTCTAGCGCCGCGTCCATCAGGGCGTCTTCATCTGTGCCCGGCGCATAGGACAACACGCCGCGCTTAGTGAACAAATAGGCAACCGAACCATCGGTCCCTAAGTTCCCACCCGATTTACTAAAGGCATTACGCACGCCGCTCACGGTACGGTTACGGTTATCAGTCATGGTCTCGACCATCACAGCGGTGCCGCCCGGACCATAGCCTTCGTAAATTATGGTTTCGAGTTGCTGACCTTCAAGCTCACCGGCACCACGTTTGATTGCGCGCTCAATGGTGTCGCGGGTCATGTTGCCGCCAAGCGCTTTATCGATAGCGATACGCAGACGCGGGTTTGAATCGGGATCCGAGCCACCTTCACGGGCTGAAACCGTTAACTCGCGGATAAATTTGGTAAAGAGTTTACCGCGTTTGGCATCTTGCGCTGCTTTGCGGTGTTTAATGTTGGCCCACTTACTATGACCTGCCATGGGAGTTCTCCTCTACACATAGCCATTGCACATCTTATCAATAGCCTAAGGTAACCTTGACGGCGCCTCTTGTGAGGTTCCTATAACCAATGTTCCTTTACACAAAGATTGACGGCAAATTCAGTGACGTCGATGACGCAGATATTGATAAGAAATGAAATGACGGGGTAAAAATAGACCGAGGCTTGCGCCTCGGTACTCGATAATCACTAAAGATTAGTCTTCAGTCTTCGCGGCTTTCACCACGGAAATACCTAGTTCAGCTAATTGTTGTGGGTTAGCAAAACCTGGAGCATTGGTTAACGGACACGCCGCTGTGGTGGTTTTCGGGAAAGCCATCACATCACGGATTGAGCTTGCGCCCGTCATCAGCATGATAATACGGTCTAAACCGAATGCCAGACCCGCATGTGGTGGCGTACCGTAGCGCAGCGCTTCGAGTAAGAAGCCGAATTTCTCTTTCGCTTCTTCATCGGTAATGCCAAGAATACGGAATACTGCAGATTGCATCTCTTGGTTGTGGATACGAACTGAACCACCACCTAATTCACAGCCGTTTAATACCATGTCGTAGGCATCTGACACACGGTTAGCCGGATTGGCTTCCAGCTCTTGTGGTGTCACGCCGCGTGGCGCAGTAAACGGATGGTGAACCGCGTGGAAGCTGCCGTTGATCTTCTCAAACATTGGGAAGTCAACCACCCACAGTGGACGCCATTGACCTTCGAGCAGGTTAAAGTCTTCACCGGCTTTAAGACGCAGTGCGCCCATAGATTCAGCAACCACAGTCGCGGTATCGGCACCAAACAGGATGATATCGCCAGTTTGTGCGCCAGTGCGGCTGATAATTTCGTTCACAATGCCTTCGTTCAAGAACTTCAGCACAGGTGATTGAATGCCTTCTAACCCTTGAGTCAGGTCGTTTAGCTTCATCCACGCTAAACCTTTAGCACCGTAAATACCGACAAACTTAGTGTAATCATCGATTTGCTTACGGGATAAGCTCGCACCACCTGGAATACGCAGCGCCGCAACACGGCCTTCTTCGTCATTAGCTGGGCCTGAGAATACCGCAAACTCCACTTCTTTGAGCAAGTCAGCCACGTCAACCAGTTCTAATGGGTTACGTAAATCTGGCTTATCTGAACCGAAACGACGCATGGCTTCGTTATAGGTCATACGTGGGAATTCGCCTAAATCGACGTTCAGCATTTCAATGAACAGACCACGCATCATTTCTTCGGTCTTAGCCATCACCTGCTCAGACGTCATAAATGAGGTTTCGATATCGATTTGAGTAAATTCTGGCTGACGGTCAGCACGTAAATCTTCGTCACGGAAGCATTTTACGATTTGATAGTAACGGTCAAAGCCTGACATCATCAGCAACTGCTTAAACAGCTGTGGTGATTGTGGCAGCGCGAAGAATTGACCTTTGTAAGTGCGGCTTGGCACTAAATAGTCACGGGCACCTTCTGGCGTCGCCTTGGTCAGAATAGGCGTTTCGATATCTAAGAAGCCGTTTGAGTCGAGGAAACGACGCACGGCACTGGTCACTTTCGCGCGGAACATTAAGCGCTGCGCCATTTCTGGGCGACGTAAATCTAAATAACGGTACTTTAGACGCTGCTCTTCACTGTTGTTTTGATAGTTATCTAAGCTCAGCGGCAGCGGCTCAGAACTGTTGATGATCGTCAGTTCTTTACCTAATACTTCAATTTCGCCGGTCTTCATTTGCGCGTTGACTTGGCTATCAGGACGGGCACGAACCACGCCTTTTACCTGCACACAAAACTCGGCGCGCAGCGTACTGGCCACATTGAACACCTCAGGTAAATCTGGATCGTAAACCACTTGGACCAGACCTTCTCTGTCTCTTAAATCTAAAAAGACCACGCCACCCAAATCACGGCTACGATTAACCCAACCTACCAAGGTAACTTCTTGTCCAACGTGAGACTTATTGACGTCTCCACAATAATGACTGCGCATCTAACTCTATCCTTTATCCGGAAACCGGTGCTTTGGAAATAATCAAAACGAGATAAAAGCGGCATTATAGTCAAATAATGCCGATTACCAAAGTACTTCACTTTTAGGCGGTGAAGTATCAAACAGTTTTACGCCCTTGACTAGAGGCGAACGCACTATCTGCGTATAAGCGTTCAAAAAACCATCAAGCTAGGCGGTAGCAACGGCCACCCGCCGTTTTGGCTTGATACATCAGTTGGTCTGCTTTCTTCATTAACTCGATGGCCGTATCGCCATCGCGGGGATAAATGACCACGCCAATACTGATAGCCACCTCAACAGTCACCCCTTCTATACTAAAAGGTGACGATAACGAGTGCAGAATATTATCAGCAACTTGGGTCGCGGCATCGAGATCTTGCACACGATTTAGCAGGATCACAAACTCATCGCCGCCGAATCTTGCCACTGTATCAGAATTGCGAATGGCTTTGGTCAATAATCCCGCCACTTTTAATAGCAGTGCATCCCCCACAGGATGACCATATTGATCGTTAATTTGTTTAAAGCCATCTAAATCGATAAACAACAAGGCGAAATGGCTATGATCCCGCCGATGGGCAAGTAAGGCCTGTGACAATCTATCATCCAACAGCGCCCTATTAGGCAACTGGGTTAAGGCATCGTGACTAGCAACATGCTGCAAACGCTTTTCGGCAGCAATTCGGCGAGTGATCTCAAGGTTTAAACGACGATTAACGACTAAAACCGCCACCATCACGCCAGATAACACTAACGCCCCGAGTAATAAATAACGGATCCATTGCAGATATTGACTGTTATCCGTCGTCAAAGAAAAACTCACCCAATGGGAATAGATTTGTTGCTGCGTATGTTGATCGATTTGTGCCAACACGCGATTGATTAAGGGAACCAACGGTGCATACTGCGGATTGAGTCCAAAGTGGCTGTGCTGATCGGCTAAGTCACTGAGGAGTGACATTTTCAGCAACGGATATTGGCCCGTTTTTAGCTCAGAGGCTAGCGTCACGACTTTATCGATAAACACATCCGCATGGCCATCGTTGACCGCCGAGAGTCCCGACTGGGTATCAGGCACCAGCACCAGTTTGAGCGAAGGCTGCAAGGCCATCAGTTGCGCCACTAGATGATAGCCCTCCACCACTGCAACCCTTTGTCCCGCCAATTGCGCCAGATTAAATACCGAGACTTGCTCAAGCTGCGACACTAAACCCCACGGCGATGGCCAGTAGGGATCGCTAAAGGTTAAAAATTGCTGGCGCTCGGCGGTTTGAGCAATACTGCCCGCCAGTGCAATCTCGCCTGAACGCAAGGCGCCGATCAACGAATGCCAATCGTCAAAGGCGACGGGCTGAATATTAATCCGCAGCTGCTCGGCTAACAGCTGGGTAACATCGCTGTTAATCCCTGCAAACTGGCCTTGCTCATCGCTAAATTCCATTGGCGGCCACTGTTTCAAGTAACCGAGTTTAAGTTCACCGAGTTGCGAGAGGTAATCTTGCTCACTGCTTGAAAGCTGGATGCCGTGTAATCCCTTCTGGTTAAAAATGCGATCCTTAGGATTAAGCATCCATTTCTGCTCTACCTCGGCAAATTCCTGCATGCCAATACTGCGAAAACCATTAGCAATGCGCTGGGTTAAGCCGGGATCGTCACTGCGGGTCAGTACATACACATCGGTCGGAAACTCAAGCTCAGGATATTGATGAAATTCGGACCAAGCCTTATTTTGCAGCAAATAGTGGGAAGTCCATGCACCCGCGGCAACAAAGCCTGCAATCTCGCCCGAGCGCGCGCCCGCCACCATGCTGTCCATATTTTCGTAATAACGCAGCGTAACATCGGGCAGCGCTTTACGCAGCGCAACGAGATAAGGCGCTGTCGGCACAACACCGATACGTTTGCCTTTTAGACTTTGTAAATCTGTCAGTTGTTGCTGATATAAAAACAGCCGACTCTTCACCGTGTAGAGTTGCCATGCGCGGGTTAAACCGGTTTTCAATTCGTCACTTTCAGGGTAACCAATATGCGCATCGGCTAAACCCTGGCGCACATCATTGACACTGGCATTCATGTCACCTGAGATAAAATCCACATTAATGCCGGTCTTCGCCGACCATAGTTGCCAGAGATCCACATAAAATCCATGGGGCAAGCCATCGACGCCTAAATCGACAAAGGGCTCAACGCCTAGCTGCATCGCCACCACAAGACCCGCCTTCTGCCCGTGATAGCCTAACCAGCGGCGCTCGGTTTGTTGCACAAAACGTGCATCGAGTGAATGAAAGCCCTGATTAATCTTCTCAACTAAAGCCTGATTGCCTTTCATCACCGCGGGGACAAACTGCATGGCCTTGATTGGAATACGCGCACTGATGGGAAAACTGCCCGCAATTGCTTGGCTTGACGCGGGATCGCGCAGATAGCCATCGAGTCCTGCAAAGACGACCGTTTCGCCCGCTGCAACACCCTCCAGTAATTTTTCACGGCTCTCGTAATATTTGAAGACTAAATTCGGCTCGATACGGCGAAGCTCAGCCTCATGGGATGAGCCACTCACAATCCCGATTTGGTAAGGAATAAGTTCCTTAATGGACTTTTTACCCTGCAAAGATTTATGCAGGTAAAGATAGGTACTGACATCGGCAATTGGCTCCGCAAAATCAAACAACTGCTCACGTTCAGTTGTCTGTCCCATACCGATATGCACTTGGGCTTTGCCCTGCTGCAACTGCTGTAATGACTCATTCCAGTGACGCGCCACAAACACTAATGGTGTATTGGTACGCTTGCCCCATTCCTTCCACAGATCCACTAATAAACCCGTGGCTTCGCCGTCGTTGTCGACAAACTGATAGGGAAAGCTGTCTTCCCCCATCACCACAATCAGTGACTCAGTCTGTCCTTGACTGGCGTTAACTGCGTTGTTGATAAATATGCAACACAGGATCACGATAAGCTGGAGCACTAACTTCAACTGGGGTCCCTAGTACTTGATGTACAATGTAAATACTTTGTTATTGATGCATATTAGACAGAAATTTCGGGCAAATTACTAGCCGAGACTTGCTGCTAGTCAACGGGATTCGTTAAAATGCATGGCTGAATTTTCGAGATATTCCCAGATGAACGCTTCCCAAGATACTATCTACGCTCAAGCGAGCGAACACATTAGCGATTTCCAGTTTGATAATCGTGTCGCGGGTGTCTTCAGTGACATGATCCGCCGCTCGGTGCCTGGCTATACGCAAATTATCAATACTATTGGCGATTTTGCGGATCGTTTCGTCAAGCCGAATACCCAAGTATATGATTTAGGCTGCTCTTTAGGCGCAGCCACCTTAAGTATTCGCCGTCAAATCCAGGGCCGCGATTGCCGCATTATCGCCGTGGACAATAGCGAATCCATGGTGACGCGCTGCCAAGAAAACCTCAATGCCTATGTGAGTGATACTGAGGTTGAGCTGATCTGCGGCGATATTCGTGATATTCACATCGAAAACGCTTCTTTAGTCGTGCTTAACTTTACCCTGCAATTTTTACCGCCAGAGGACAGAGAAGCGCTGATCGCGAAGATTTATCACGGTTTGAATCCCGGCGGCCTGTTAGTGCTGTCGGAAAAAATTCGCTTCGATGATGCGCCTATTCAAAGTGTGCTCGAAGAGCTGCACTTAGACTTTAAACGCGCCAATGGCTACAGCGAGCTCGAAATCAGTCAAAAGCGCAGCGCGCTCGAAAACGTGATGAAGCCCGATACCTTAACTCTCCACCAGCAACGTTTGACTCGCCAAGGGTTTAGCCACTTTAGCTTGTGGTTCCAATGTTTTAATTTCTCTTCCATGGTGGCCATCAAGTGATCAGTTTCAGCTCCTTTTACCAACAAATTGCCGATTCCAATTTGCAGCATTGGCTCGAGACTTTGCCAGCCATTCTCGGCAAATGGCAAAGAGAACATAAACACGGCAACTTACCCAAGTGGGAAAAAGTGCTCAATAAGCTGCACTATCCTGCCCCAGATCACGTTGACTTTGTCAGCAGCGTCACCGTCGGCACAGGCGAGCAACTCACGCCAGGCGAAAAGGAAAAGCTTGAGAACCTACTGCGCCTGTTTATGCCTTGGCGCAAAGGCCCTTTCCATATCCACGGCATTCATATCGATACCGAATGGCGCAGCGATTGGAAGTGGGATCGCGTGAGCCCGCATATTTCTCCTTTGCAAAACCGCACAGTGCTCGATGTCGGCTGTGGCAGCGGTTATCACATGTGGCGCATGCTTGGCGCGGGCGCAAAACGCGTGGTGGGCATCGACCCTTCACCGTTGTTTTTGTGCCAATTTGAAGCCGTTAAGCGCCTAAGTGGTGAAAATCACCCGGTGCACTTATTGCCGCTAGGCATTGAAGAGCTGCCACCACTGGATGCATTCGATACGGTTTTCTCCATGGGCGTCTTGTATCACAGACGTTCGCCAATTGATCACTTGTTACAATTACGTGATCAGTTACGTATGGGTGGGGAATTAGTGTTAGAGACTTTAGTAATAGATGGTGATGAAAACGCCGTACTCGTCCCTCAAGATAGATATGGGAAAATGAATAATGTATGGTTTATTCCATCCGTCGCGGCCCTGATGCTCTGGCTAAAGAAGTGTGATTTCACAGACATACGTTGTGTCGACACCGATGTCACCGCCCTAGCCGAACAGCGCCGAACCGATTGGATGCCGAATGAGTCACTGGTTGAATATCTTGACCCTAACGATATCACTAAGACTATCGAGGGTTACCCCGCGCCGAAACGCGCAACGATTATTGCGGTGAAAAATCAACCCAATCAAGATTTGACCTAACGAGTTAACTCCAGTGGCCTAATACGCTTATGCCTAGGTAAACCCTAGGCATAAAACCCGTTTTAACGCCAATAGGAAGTACTATGCTAAAGCAGTTGATCGCTATCGCCGTTGCCAGCAGCTTAATGGGATGCGCAGCGACAGAACCGACCGCCCACGCCCCCAAACCACTCGATACTGATACCTTTAATACCCGTCTTAATCAGCAGCAAGATCAATTAGTGGCTGCGATTAATCAGCAATGCCAGCCTGCGGATTTAACCTCGCTTGCGACACTCAACAGCCAAGTCGAGCAGCTCAGTCTGCAAATCAATCACTTAAATCAAGCGGCGAAAAACCTCACCGTAAAAAAGCAAGCCGCGGTGGTGACGCCTGCACCGAGCCAATGCCCCAAATCTGCCCTTGGGGATAAGTTTTTACTCGGTGAAATCGAAAATGTGTTTATCGATGAACTCAATGCCAGCTTTGCCACCCGCATTGATACGGGCGCAGAGTCCTCCTCCATCGATGCCCGTAATATCACCCTGTTTGAGCGCGATGGCGCCCAATGGGTGCGTTTCGATGTGTTTACCCAAGGGGAAAAACAGCCCGCGACAAATTTCGAATCTAAGGTCGTGCGTTTTGTACGGATCAAGCAGGACGCGAATGAAAAGGACGATCGCCGCCCCGTGATCCACGCGCACCTAAAGATTGGCCAATATTCAGCAGAGACAGATCTTAACCTCACCGACCGTAGTCACCTCGACTATCCCTTATTGCTCGGCCGTAAATTTATTAAAGATATCGCCGTCGTCGATGTCGGCCAGCGCTATGTACACGGTAAAGCTAAACAGCCCAAAGCCACACCTAAACAACCCGATCCTGAACAACCTAAAGCAGAGTCAGCTATCGTCTCCAGCGGCAAAAAATAATAAGCGCTAGAGCCAAAGCTGTTCACAAGCTTAAGCATGGAGCCGCTTGTGTGCTTATTGGTCTGTCAGCTTGTGACATCGCCGCTCAATCTGACGCAGCCTGACGTAGCTAATACCCGCCACGCGTGGATCTTACGCGTGACGACGAGTTCGAACCGCCAATGCCTGGGGTAATCCCACGCTTTTCGGCTATTGGCGCAACATGGGAAACACGTATGCATTCACGTAAACCTTTTTACATTTTGGTGGCATTACTTTTTATTGTCGGTTTAAGCGCCAGCATCTACCGCGGCGTTAAGCATCAGGTGCCTTTTCTCCCCGGCGAGCAAGTGCAAAGCTGGGCGGTAGACGCCAAGATAAGCTTCGATGGCACAGGGGATGCGGCCGAAGTGTCCTTCTCTTTACCACAGGATCCCGCCTATGAAGTCTTGGTCGAGAACGCCAGCTCCCCAGGCTTTGGGCTGTCCCTGAGTGATGATAAGGACGCGCGCCGTGCCAATTGGTCGATTCGCGAGGCCTATGGCAGCCAAGATCTCTATTATAAAGTGACCCTAGTGCCGACGGGCGTGACCCAAATCCACAGCGACGAAATCCCAAGTCAACCGGAGCCTTACCTCTGGCCCGCAACCGAGAAGACCGCCGCGGAGCAAGTGATTAACGAAACCTGGGCGCGCAGCGCATCGAACTTGTCCTTCGCCCAGCAATTAATGAATGCAATCACGGCCACTAAGCGCAGCCAGAATATGGAGCTACTGCTGTCAAGCCAAACCGCGACGCAAGTGTTTTTGCACATGCTGCAAACCAAGGGCATTCCCGCCCGTGAAGTCAGCGGACTCTACCTTGAAGATCAGCGCCGCCGTCAATCCCTGTCCCCCTTTGTGGAAGTGTTCCATAACGGCGAGTGGGTGTTATTCGATTTAGTTAAAGGCAAGCAAGGCCGACCAGAGAACTTACTGCTGTGGGAACGTTCGGGCCATTCCGTGCTCGATGTGATGGGCGGCGTGAACTCGCAGGTGCATTTCTCGATGTTGCAAGATACTCGCTCGGCATTGGCGACATCCATCGATATGATGATGAATAACAATGCCTTGGATTTTTCACTCTACCAATTACCGCTAGAAGAACAGAGTCTATTCAAGGGCATTTTATTGATCCCCATCGGGGTGCTGATGGTGGTGTTTTTACGGGTGATCATTGGGGTGAAAACCTCAGGCACCTTTATGCCAGTCCTTATCGCCCTCGCCTTTATTCAAACCAGTTTAGTTACGGGCTTAGTTGGCTTCTTACTGATCGTGGCCTGTGGCCTGATGATCCGTTCTTATTTATCCCAATTGAATCTGTTGCTGATCTCGCGAATATCGGCGGTGATCATCGTCGTTATCGGCATTATCGGTGTCTTTACCTTACTGTCTTATAAATTCGGTTTAAGCGAAGGACTGACGATTACCTTCTTCCCGATGATTATTTTGGCGTGGACCATCGAACGTATGTCTATCCTGTGGGAAGAAGAAGGCCCGAAAGAAGTGATAGTGCAAGGCGGTGGTAGCCTAATGGTCGCCACCCTAGCCTACTTAGCCATGAGCGCCAGTTGGGTACAACACTGGGTATTTAACTTCCTTGGGATCCATTTAGTGATCTTGGCCTTAGTCCTATTAATGGGCCAATACACAGGTTATCGCCTACTGGAACTCAAACGCTTTAAACCACTCGCGGGAGATGCCTAATGAATATTGCTTGGCCATGGGAGCTTCGCGCGCGCGGCGTGCTCAATATGAATAAGCGCAATATCGATTACATTGGTCGCTATAATCCGCGTAAATTTTATAAACGAGTGGACGATAAGCTGCTGACTAAACAGTTGGCATTGGCCAATGATATTGCCGTGCCCGATTTAATCGCCGTTGTGCGCGAGCAGCACGAAATCGTGCATATTCCCGAGCGCGTTAAGGGCCGCACAGGGTTTGTGATCAAACCTGCCAAGGGCTCTGGTGGTAAAGGCATTTTAGTGATCACCCATATCGAACAGGGACGTTACTATAAACCCAGCGGGCATGAAGTCAGCCCATCGGAATTGGATAGACACGTGTCCAATATCCTCAGCGGTTTATTCTCCCTTGGCGGCAAACCCGATGTGGCGATTGTCGAGGGACTGATTGAATTCGATCCTGTGTTTGATGGTTACAGCCATGAAGGCGTGCCCGATATCCGCTTGATTGTCTTTAAAGGTTTTCCGGTGATGGGAATGCTCAGGCTCTCCACCGCAGCCTCCGATGGTAAGGCCAATTTGCACCAAGGCGCCGTAGGTGTGGGCGTTGACATTGCCACGGGAAAAGGGTTACATGCTGTGCAATTTGATGCTCCAATTGAGTTTCATCCAGACACAGGCAAAAAACTCACCGATATCGTCGTCCCCCATTGGGACAGCTTGCTGCATACCGCATCGAGCGCATATGAAATGTGTGAGATGGGCTATTTAGGCACAGATATGGTGCTTGATCAGACTAAAGGCCCGCTGTTATTGGAACTCAATGCACGCCCGGGACTGGCGATCCAGATTGCAAATGGAAAAGGCATTTTGCCTAGACTTAAGCATGTCGAAGCCATGTCATCCCATTCAATGACAGTTGCAGAACGTGTAGCCTATGCAAAAATCCATTTTAACGGCTAGCCTGTTTGGCTGGTGTTTATCCTCCCTCGGTGCAGCCTATGCTGCGCCAAGTCCTGTGCCGCTGCTGGTTGAGCAGTGTTTGCGCCAACCCAATATCGATTTGGCTGGCGCCTTCGCCAGTTACGTCAGCACCCACCAGCTCCAAAGCTTAACACTGGCAGATAAGGCCCTAGTGTTAGAGCAGCAAACCATAGGGCTGAATAATGTCAACGACAGACTCACCTACTACCGAGGTTTGCCACTGTCGGGGGATGAGCGCCAAGGTTTACTGCAGTGTCAGTTGCGCTTGGCCGACACTTTGAGCGACTTACTAAATCAGGCGGAATTTAGCCAACTGGCGTTTGAGCTGACGCAAGCAGCATCGATAAATCATGCTGCAGCAAGTCAGGAACAGGCCTTGCTCGGCGAGCAATTAACGGCTTTATTGCGCCAACATTTATCCATTATGGATAAAGCCAAGCTGCACACGGCGCAGGCCAGCATTCGCCAAGGTTTAGGTAACCAGCAATTTCAACTGGATATTCAAGCGGCTAACTGCCAGCTCATGGATGAAGGAGCCGAGGTTAATACAGCCAATAACGATGAAGAAACGGCAAATTCAGGCACTTTTTCAGGGACTATCGCCAATTACCTGTTAAAGCAACCCAATGCCGAATGTCGGCAAACCCTGTGGCAAGCCTATCAAGGTCGAGCCAGGGAACATAATCAAGTCGCCTTACACCGTATTGCCGAGCTACGCCAACGCATTGCCAATGACGCAGGTTTTAGCGATTACGCCAGTTACAGCCTCAGCGATCAGCAACTCAATAGCCCGGAATTAGTTAAAGCCTTTCTCGATAGCCAAACCGAAGCGATTCAAGTTGCCCCTTGGGATCTTGGCCGTACCTTATCGCAATTACCCAGCGCGCAAACCACCGCCCTCAATACCCGTGAGCTGCTCGACAAGGCCTTAACAAGCTTCAGCGAATATGGTTTACGTTTTGAGGTGATTGGCGAGCATCTAGACTCGAAAGCTACTCAAACAACACTTTCTCAAACTACACTCGCACAAACGCAGCAACAAATCCTCCGCGTTTACCATATGGATAGATTATTAGGAGAAGTGTATCTGGCTATCGGCGCTCAAGATAAAGTGAATAAACCTAGGAATGCCAGTCAACACACCCTCAGGCAAAATGTGATTGGACAGCAATTTGGTCAACAGACGCTTGAGCTCCCCGCGACACTCAATAATTTCAAAGATATCGAACGCTTTACCCAAGCCCTCGCCGATGCAATGACTTCACTGGCGCGCGGCAGTCATTTTTACCTTAACAACACCTTAGGCCCGACGCTCGATACCAATCAATTACCGAGTCTTTGGCTCACGAAGGCGTTACGCCAAACGCTATTCCCCCAATTTGATACCCTATATATTCAGCCGAGGGAAACGCTCGCAAGCGCCTATGCAACGCAGCTTAAAGTCTTTCGTGCTAAGGTAACACTTAACTTTTACCAGTCCTTAAACCAGCAAAGCTATCCGGATCTTCCTGCGGAGTTTAGCAAAAGCTTTGGGGCGAACTGGACACAAGCGATTGATTACCCATACAGTTTCAATGCTATCGCCAACGAAGGCCCACGTTATTATCAATCCCTGTGGCAAGCCAAACTCGCAACGCTTGTCCATCAATCCACCCAAGACTGCCAAGATAAACTTAGTCTTTTTAATCTCCTCGTGGTCAATGAGACCGCACTCACCTTGAGCGAGCAACTGCGCGCCATACTTGGCGAACCCGTGGATGCCGCTGCGCTTATCCAAAGGATTATCCATGTCTCAGGATCTGAAAATCACCCATACACCACAACCGAAACACAAACTCACACTACCCATTGCGCTTTTTAGCGGTTTAGCCTTCTTTACCGCACAGAGTGCTTTCGCAAACACGCAAAGCTCCCCCCTAAGTCACGCTGGGCTTGAGTACTCACAAAACGTATTCAAGCCAAACGCCGCGGATAAACCCGAATTAAGCCAAAGCGACGTTGCGCAGCTTATTCAACACAACCTTGAAACCCATCTCTATACACTCCCGCCTCGGGTGCAAGGCCATTATGGGATCCGCCTCTATCGCCTGACGGGCGATGAGCAATATGCCAACGCGGCGTTAGTCGATCTTTATGCGGTAACCGAAGCTCAAGCGTTTTATGCCTGCCAAATGGATAACCCTGAGTTTGTACGCCAAGCCTCACAAAATGCCATCGCCGAACTGGGCAATGGTCCCAGAGCCAAGGCCCGTAAAAAAGCACTCGCACCCTTTCCTGAGTTTTTATTTTACTCCGATGTGCTATTGCGATTTGCCAGTCGAATCGATGAGTTAGGCTTTACAGGTCCTTGCCATAATCAAATGATCCAAGCCCTCAAAAAGGCCGACTTACGCCAAGGTTTGACCGATCCCGCGATGATTAAAGCCTGGGCGGCGCAGCTAATTAACTATGTGTATTGGGCCAAACAATTGGGGGTAGGAGATTATCTAGAGGATTATAAAACGGCGTTTACTCGGGTTTACCCCGACGCACAGGATGCCACACTCAGCAAAGCACAGTTTCGCAATAAGCTCTACGGCATGACGCATTTTATCTTTGCCGCCAGTGAATATTATCAGCATCGGGTGGATGCCACTGAGTTTGCATGGATTTTGGATTACTTTGACGCCAACATTGAGCGAATTTTACAGGATGCGACCGACGATATTATTGCCGAAGTCGGCATTAGTTTTCTGCTAGCGGGCAAGACAGACCATCCTGTCGTGGCTCAAACTCGGACTTATATTGCCAACTCGTTCGACCCAAATAGTCAAATTATCCCCTCACCCAAGGGCAATCCTGACTTAGCCCTTGGCGAGCATCGTAATGTGCTTGCGATAATGTTGCTTAACTGGCCAGAAAGGCTCTATCCCGGCCCCTATCTGAACGAACTTAACGCGACGAAAAAGTATTTACCTATGGGCGTAACGCCTAAGGTTATCGATTAATCCATTACCCATAGTTCGAACTGATAAGAGGTTGTCACGCCGCAGCATTGCAACGCGATAACCTCATTTTCAATTAACACGATAATAGTATTGAAAAAACGATCATAGCTCGCCACTATAAGCCTCAATCTATCGCTTTTTTAGAAACCTGTCGTTTTCGACATGAGGACAACCATGACTCGCGCGAAATCCACCCTTGAGCAATGGCGTATTTTACAGGCTGTCGTCGACTATGGCGGCTACGCGCAGGCGGCAGAAAAGCTCAATAAGAGCCAATCCTCACTCAATCATGCGGTGGCTAAGTTGCAACACCAGCTTGGTATAGAACTACTCGAAGTTCGAGGCCGCAAAGCTTACCTGACACCACAGGGCGAAGTATTATTGCGCCGTTCGCGCCATGTGACTCAAGCGGTCAATGAGTTAGAACAACTCGCGAGCAACCTTGAGCAAGGTTGGGAGCCCACACTCACCATTGCCCGCGAAATCGTCTATCCGATGGAAAGTCTAGTGTGCGCGCTAAGTGACTTTTTGCCCCATAGCCGCGGCACTCGGATCATTATGTTGGACTCAGTCATCACAGGTACTCAAGAATTAATCCTTCAAAATAAAGTCGATATTGCAATTTGCGCCGGAATTCCACCGAAGGGCTATTTATCCGAGCCCCTGTGTGAACAGGAGCTGCATCTGGTTTGCCACCCGAGCCACCCCTTGGCAGAAATGGGCACCTTAGACGATGACAAGCTACTGGCGCAGCACCTGCAACTGGTGATCAAAGACACGGGCCTGCAACCCAATGTTGATATCGGTTGGTTGAAGGCCGAGCAGCGCTGGACAGTATCGAACTTTCATGAGGCGAAAGTCATTTTAAATCAAGGTATTGGTTTCTGCTGGATCCCGTCCTTCCTTATCCAAGAAGAATTAGCCGCAGGCAAACTAGTGCGCTTACACCTTCAAGGTAGCCAGAAACGGCGGATTATGCTAAGCCTAGTGATCCCGAATCGTGACCAACAGGGCCCCGCTTCAAAACTGCTGGCCTCTTATCTCCTCAAACATCATGGTGTGAGTACAAGCGATTAACCACGCTCACCTTCTTCCACCGTGTGCGGCAAAACGAGCACCAGGCTAGCAGGGAATCATTGTGGGTTTATCCTTTTAATGGCGACTGAACTTGTCATGCAGAGCATGGCTTAAGCGATTGTCCTTAATAGGCAAACGCTAGTTAGTTAAGATTTGCGGGCATCTCGAGAACGAGAGGCTAGACATTCACATCTAAGAAGCGTGGACGGTGCAGTGCTAAGGTTTGAGGATTGAACAGGCCGCGTGTATTTTGACCGCTTGAGGACTCGAGCGCCAATCCATTGGACATAATACTATCTGGCTCATAGCTAGACGAGTCACCTATCGGCTCAAGTGAAACATCATTCGAACCTGATTGATTAACTTCAGTGTTTCCCTTACTTGCCAGCGTTGCCACGGCGACCGAGCCATAGAAACGCACCGCATTACTGCCGTTTGTGGTGTGACTCGATGTGCCCTTGTTGTCACGAGACGACGCCAACCGCTGCATAGCAAGCTCTGGCGCTTCATCCTTATTTGATACGGCGCCGATCGCTAAGGTCGCCGTTGGCGGCTCAATGGTCTCTGTCTTATCAACTTCAGAGGTACTTGCTACATCTGAGGTTTTACTCGATGCAACCTGCGCCGCAATGGCTTGTTTAATCTTATCAATCACGTCTGTTACAGGCGCCGATGGTTCCTCTTGGGGCGCTGCGATATTGCCATTAGCATCAATCTTGCCTGTGACTTGAATTTGTCGCTCCTTAAGCGGTGGTAAACCTTCAATCTGTGCCTCTGCGCCAATCAGCGTTTCCATTGTCGGTTGATCAACAATCTGCTGCTGACGTTCCTCTGCAAGTTTCGCCTTGGCCTCATTCATTTTCTGCAGTGCTTCTGCGGCAACACGAATATCCGCCGAAGAAGGATCAACAGGTGCCATCGCCGCCGCATAGACTTGCTTCATCTTATTGATGGTCGCCAGTGGATCGCCAGGTACTATCGACACATCGATTTGCACCTCACCGTCAGTCGCATAACGCTGACCATCGGCACCTTTTTCATATTTGAAACTGGGGCTTTGGGCATATTGACCGCCCACACTGGCGTGAGCATGCTCATGGGCTTTGACTTCTGTGTCCCTTGATTTTAATGCATCCACTTGGGCTTTTTGCTGCTCAATTGCCTTTTCTTGCGCCTGTTTAACTTGCTCCTTCGCTACGTCTTGCTGACGAGTTTGCTCGTCCTGTGTCTGCTGAGCTTGCTTAGTTTGCTCAGCTTTGGCAAAAACCTCGGCTAACGCTTGCTGCTTTTGCTCCTGCTCTTGTGCCGCCTGTGCCCTTGCCTGCTTGGCTTGTTCATCTCGCGCATCTTGAGCCTGAATTTGTTCTGTTTGAGTCTGCTGTTGTTGCGTTTGAGCATTTGGGGGAATTCCAGCACCGACTTGGCCACTTTCACCCGAAGATTCACTAAAGACACGGCTCAACTGCTCGCTTAAACCGCTGGATTGATTGCTATCAGGAAGCGCATTTGAATTGGCAAAAGCTGAAGCGCTGGAATGTGACGCTTTACCTATAGCATCTGCACCAGCAAATTCAGTCGTAAAAGGAGTCACCACTGCACTTGAGGCATTTGGATTAATGCTATTAGACTCGGTTGAGCCAATATTCGTAGCGACCGCTGTCGATGTGGAGAAAATATTGGCTACCCCCACACTCGCGGAGCCAACACTGCTGCCAGTCGTGGCAATTATGGCCGCAAGGCTTGGGGCCAGAGGAGAAAAAGGCGTAACAGCACCACTTGGGGCGCTAAAACCAACATCCGATGCCCCCAAGGTTGACACTGAAGACTGAGTGGCTATAGCTGCAATTTGCCCTTCCCTCATTCCGCCAATCGAGCGAGGGCCTGTAAGTAAGCTAAAGCTACTTGAAGCATGAAGGCTTGTATCTAACGGAGTCGAAACAGTCTCGTTAGAATGGAGTTGTGCCTTGGCATTTCCACCGAGTGCGGTGAAAGCCTTCTGAACAGATCCAGTATCAACATGAGATGAAATCGGAGGACTAGCAGGTTTGACATCCGTCAATGAAGCGGGCAGTGTCGTACTGATTGGCATAGCTTGGTCCATCACAGCCACGAGGCTGCTTAGTGATGGTGCAAGTGCCCCACTCGCTTCGAGTTTTGGCGCATTTAGGTTAAGGGTTGAAGCGGAGAACGTTGCGACCGCCTGACCATTTCCCCCTTGATAAGTCTGACCGCCTTGAGGTTTTACGCCTTTTGCTGGCTCAATAGACTTATCCGCGCCCAAAAACGAAGTGGATGGCGCGCCAATTTGTGCTGACAGCGCCATAACCGACATAACTATACCTTGATGTTAATTATCGAACCTATGGTTTCTGACTCTCGCTCGAGTACCTCAGTCGATGCCTCACCTTGTCGCAATGATTCATTCGCCGCCAGTAACGCCGAAGTTTTATCGGGTTCATCTACCGCCTTCGCGGTTTCTGTCGGCGCAGCACTTTGCGATGAGCTGGGTTTGGCCACATCAATCGTTGCCTGCGTGAGCCCTGATTGAGCCGTTTGCAAGCCTTGCAGACCGGAAGCATAAGCAGATTGGATTTGCATAGGAGTATTCCTGCATCTGGTGATGATTGGATTAATTATTAACCAACTCTAGTGCGAAGTACAGATTTATCGCCCCTTCTAGCGGCATTTTCGAACGCATTTCTGCAAGATATTCGCACGCCATTTAACCCGCAATCCAAGCCGATTCCCAATCCTTAAAAACCGGATTAAATCCCCTAAGGCGCATCTGAGTCATGACTTGCTCAACGGTACGTTCATCGCTTATCTCAAACTGATCTAATTGGCTCTCTGGCGCCTGATAACCGCCAGGTTGCGTTGAACTCCCCGCACTCATTTGTGTTATCCCAAGTGGCAGTAAATTATCCCGAAGTGATGGCGCCTCGCGTGTCGATAAACTGATATCAAGTTGCTGATTAAAAAGCCTGAAGGCACAGATCAATTGTACCAGTCCGAGATCGGTTAAATGCACTTTTGGCGTTATACCGCCGGTACAAGGTCGTAAACGCGGTAACGAAATACTAAAGCGAGTCCGCCAATAATGCCGTTCTAAATAGTCCAAATGATGCCCCATCAGTAAGGCATCGAGTCGCCAGTCATCCAAACCCAATAATACGCCTAGGCCAATCTTATCGACACCTGCGCTGGCAACGCGGTCGGGCGTTGCCAGCCGATACGCAAAGTCCTGCTTATTGCCTCGGGTGTGATGCTTAGCATAGGTCGCCGCTTGATAAGTTTCCTGATACACCATCACAGCATCAAGCCCTAGCTCGACAAGCTGGCGATAATCAATCTCTTCAAGCGGCTGAACCTCCATGGCCAAATAACTAAACTGCTGTTTTACAATGGGTAACACGCACTTAAAGTAATCCATCCCCACTTTGGTTTCATGCTCACCCGACACCAGTAAGATGGAGTCAAAACCACGGGATTTAATAATCGCCATTTCGGCCGTAATTTCCTGCTCATTGAGCACTTTACGCTTTAACTTATTGCTCATGCTAAAGCCGCAATAGTCGCACTCGTTGGCACACAGATTTGACAGATATAACGGCAAATAGAGTCCAATATTGGCCCCAAAGCGTTGCCGAGTGAGCGCCGCCGAGCGCTGCGCCATCTCTTCGATATAGGGCTCTGCGGCTGGAGACAACAAGGCGAGTAAACTCTCTAGATTACCCTCGGGTTGCATCAGGGCGCGCTCAACCTCCGCTGCCGTGCAGGAATATAACGCCAGCAATAACTTATCCCGTTCAATGCGGGCAAATTGGTCGACAAAACTCATTGCTGCAAGAATCCCGTTAATGGACTGGTATGGACAGCCTGGGTTTGCACTCGGCCAAGCCCCGCTTCAAAGGCGCGTCGCCCGCAATCTACTGCATCCTTAAAGCACAGCGCCATTTCAATGGGAGAAGCACTGCTCGCAATGGCGGTATTAACCAGCACGGCATCGGCTCCCAATTCCATCGCGTGCGCCGCATGGGATGGCGCGCCGATCCCCGCATCAATCACCACAGGCACTTTTGCCTGCTCAATAATCATCTTAATAAAAGGCTCAGTCACCAACCCCTGATTGGTGCCAATTGGGCTTGCCAATGGCATCACGGCGGCGCAGCCGACCTCTTCTAAGCGGCGACACAGCACAGGATCGGCATGCACGTAGGGCATCACGATAAATCCGCGCTCACACAAGGTTTTGGCCGCCGCTAACGTCTCGACTGCATCGGGCATCAGGTATTTAGGATCGGGATGAATTTCAAGTTTAACCCATTGTGTTCCCAGCATTTCCCGCGCTAATTCGGCGGCGAATATCGCTTCTTTAGCATTACGCGCCCCCGAGGTATTAGGCAAGAGTCGCACGCCCGCTTGCCTAAGTGGCGATAACAAATCATCGGCCCCTGTTTTTAAATCAATTCTTTTCATCGCAACCGTAACCAACTGCGACTGAGACGCCTTAATTGACTCCAGCATCAGCTGACTTGAGCTGAATTTTCCCGTGCCCGTAAATAATCGTGACTCAAATTCCACGCCCGCAATCGTTAACATCTTAACCTCCAGCTACAACGGCAAATACATCAATCTTATCCTCGTTTTGGCACTGGATAGATGACCATCGGTGTTTTGGCACAACGGCCTCATTAAGCACTAAGGCAACCGAGTGTTGGCAAATATTTTGTGCTTCTAACAAGGCTTGTAAACTCAGCGGTTGTTGCAGTGTCTGGGGCACATTATTGATGTGAATTAAAATCATAACAAACCTCGACTAGGGACAGATTTGAATGAAACGGTTGCGGTCGAATGCTGAGTGTTAGCATTCGCCTTTTCTACGCGCTCGCTTGATTGGCGTTGCATTAATTCACTCGGCTTTAATGAATTAAGCTTTAATGAACTCGGTTTTAATCCGCACACCTCGCACTCGGGATCACGAGTTAATGCGGCCGAATGCCATTGCAGCAACTTGGCATCGAAGCGCCAGAATCGCCCAAGTAGCGCCCTCGTGGAGGCGATTGAATGGCCTGCCTCTTCGAAAGTCTGATTGGCTGTTTGCTTTGTTGCAGAGGTTGGCGGCGTGGCTAGGAGCAGTAATTGCATGGCTAGCAGCGCCTGCATCGATGCCATCACGCCGACACTGGGGCCAAGCACACCTTGGCTGCTACAGTTTTGTGGCGCGCGAGTACTTGAGGGGAAAACACAGTGATAACAACCGCCCATTGGGAAACGCTGTTGATCAACTGCAAACAGTTGGCCGTTGAAAGCGGCAATGGCGGCACTCACCAGAGGTAAGGCATGCTCAATACACAGCCGATTGATACAATGGCGCGCCGCAAGATTATCAGTACAATCAAGCACTAACCTCGTCTCTTTACCATAGGCTAACAGACCAGAAAATACAGTGTTCGCAGACTCAAGAGTCAAATGCTCGGCAAAGGCATCAATCTCACAACCTTGCGCCAACACGGCCAATTTTTGTTTAGCAATGAGGGCCTTGTGATGGCCAATATCGTCATCACTAAAGAGTAATTGCCTTGGCAGATTGGACAATTCCACCCTATCGCCGTCGACAAGCGTTAAGCGCCCAACACCGGCACAAGCCAAATACTGCGCCGCCAATTGCCCAAGGCCGCCGAGGCCTACGATAAGGACATGAGCCTGCTTAAGCATCAACTGGCCAGTCTCGCCGACTTCAGGTAAAAATATTTGCCGCGAATAGCGAATAAAGTCTTTATCGGCAAGGGATTGCGCCTGTTCTTGTGTGATGCTCATAGGCTTGACTCCCAAGCTCGCGTCAATTCGGCAAAGGCCATTATTGGATCGCTTGATTCAGTAATCGCCCGCACCACGGCAATATTGCTCACCCCAGTCGCTTTGACTTGGTCAAGATTCGAAGATCCTATGCCGCCAATTGCCACTAAGGGATAGTGCGGATTTAACAGTTCAACATAATGAGTGAGTTTGAATAATCCCTGCGGCGCCGATGGCATTTGCTTGGTGGTCGTCGGGAAGATATGCCCAAGGGCGATGTACGATGGCGCATGTTGATGGGCACGCAGCAACTCGAAATAACCGTGGCTCGAAATGCCAAGAGCCATTCCCGCTGCATGAATGGCGTTAAGATCCGTCACCGCCAGATCTTCTTGACCAAGATGGACCCCAAATGCGCCATGTTTTATCGCTAGCTGCCAATGATCATTGACAAAAAGCTGCGCATCATAATGCTTACCTAAGGCAATTGCGGTTTGGATTTGTGCCTCAAGTTCGTCCGACGCCAGCACATTAGACTTTAGCGCATTAGACTTTATCCTGAGCTGTACCGTCTTCACGCCCGCCGCCAATAACTGCTCGAGTAACAGTAAGTTATCAACAACTGGATAAATCCCTAAGTCAGGTTCAAGGCGTTTAAACGCGCCGCATTGCAAATCACTGGATTCACTCAAGCTGTTTTGAGAATAAGCTGTGACGTGAGGATACGCCGTTAAGCTGTGCGGCCAAGCGGTACGCGCCAGTGGCCCTGGGCCTTGGCCAATCCCCTGTGCATAAGTTAAGCCTTGATTGACATAGGCTTTTGCTACCACAACCGCATCCTGCAATACAAAGCCAAAGGCTAATACCGAGGCGATGGCCGAAGACAAAGTACAACCACTGCCGTGGTTATGGCGCGTGTTTATCCGCGCACTGCTCAGCCAAAAACCGCCATTCGCGTCGAGCGGTGAGCAGCCAGTAACCTGATGACAAATCAGCAGATCTTCCGCCAAACGCTGATTATCTGCGGCGATGCGATGACTTGTGATATCGCTTTTTTGTTCGCTTAAGAGATCACTGGTGTTAATGCCAGCACTTGTCTGAGTCGCAAAATCAATATCGCCGCCCTTGGCTAATACACTGCACGCTAATTGCGCTGAGAGTTGCATTGCCGCAGCGGCAAATTCTGCTTTTGTGTGAATTGCTGACGCTAGTTTGTCTGTGGCGACAGTAAGCCTTGCCAACTCCTGCACATTCGGCGTTATCAGGCTAATCAAGCCTTTAAAGGGAGCAAAATCCAGAGGTCTGCTCGCCGTGCTCTTATCGCCGAGTTCGTCTCCACAGCTTGCAACCATCACAGGGTCGAGAATAACAGGGACGAGCGGAAATTGGGTTTTAAAACCAGCCAACCAATCGGCAACTAAGTGCACTTGCTGCTGATTTGCGAGTAAACCAATCTTAATCGCCTGAGGCGGTAGATCGGCTAACAGGGTCGAGAGCTGTGTGAGTAACATTGCCTCACTCACGGGCTCAACTAACGCCACCGCCACCGAACTTTGGGCCGTTAGCGTGGTGATCACGCTGCATCCATGGCCGCCCAAATCCTTGATGGTGGCTAAGTCGGCTTGGATCCCCGCGCCGCCACCGCTGTCTGAACCGGCAATGGTCCAGACGATAGGTTTTGGCGCCACCAGGCTAATATGTTTAGCTGGGGTCATTATCAAACCTCCGCAACCTGTGCTATTGGTTGGAGCTCTGTCCCATCCTGCTGCTTGGCCGATTCTTTGGCTGTATTGGCTGTATTAGCATCGGCCAGCGGCAGATACAGTTTGGCGCCCGAGGCCGCAAACTCGGCCGATTTTTGCGCCATGGCCGCCGCTAATTCATCTTGGGTTTTGACTCTGATCTGCTGGATTGCTTCGTTGCCAGATTGCCCTTGTTGAGCAGGGTTTATCGATGCAAGCGCTTCAGCGCTCTCAACATTCTGGCTTGACGAAGCCACTGACAACGTACCCGCCGTTAAACTTGCCGCATACTCGCGCACATCTTGGGTGATCTTCATCGAGCAGAACTTAGGGCCACACATAGAGCAAAAATGCGCAACCTTGGCCGATTCCTGTGGCAGGGATTCATCGTGATAGGCTCGGGCGGTATCAGGGTCGAGTCCCAGGTTATATTGATCTTCCCAACGGAATTCAAAGCGCGCCTTGGATAATGCATTGTCGCGGATCTGCGCGCCCGGGTGACCTTTTGCAATATCGGCGGCATGGGCAGCAATCTTGTAGGCAATCAGCCCTTGTTTGACATCCTGCTTATTGGGCAAACCTAAGTGCTCCTTCGGCGTCACATAGCAGAGCATGGCGCAGCCATACCACGCGATCATCGCCGCGCCTATCCCTGAGGTGAAATGATCGTAACCCGGCGCAATATCAGTAATTTGTGGACCTAGGGTATAAAACGGCGCCTCGGCACAGTGGATAAGCTGCTTATCCATATTCTCTTTGATAAGTTGCATCGGGATATGTCCAGGCCCTTCGATAATGGTCTGCACATCGTATTCCCAAGCGATTTTGACCAGCTCGCCTAAGGTCTCAAGCTCGGCAAACTGTGCCTCATCATTGGCATCGGCAATCGAGCCTGGACGCATACCATCGCCTAATGACAGCGACACATCGTAGGCCACGCACAGCTCGCAAATCTCTCGGAAATGGGTATAGAGGAAGTTTTCTTGATGGTGGCTCAAGCACCATTTGGCCATGATAGAGCCGCCGCGGGACACAATCCCAGTCACCCGTTTGGCGGTCATGGGCACATAGCGCAATAACACGCCCGCGTGGATGGTAAAGTAATCGACGCCCTGCTCCGCTTGCTCAATCAAGGTATCGCGAAATACTTCCCAGGTCAGGTGTTCAGCAACACCATTTACTTTTTCCAATGCTTGATAAATCGGCACTGTGCCAATCGGCACTGGCGAGTTACGGATGATCCATTCGCGGGTTTCATGGATATAGCGCCCAGTGGACAAGTCCATCACAGTGTCTGCGCCCCAACGGGTTGACCAGACTAGCTTTTCGACTTCCTCCTCGATGGAGGACGTGACCGCCGAGTTACCGATATTGGCATTCACTTTCACTAGAAAGTTACGACCAATAATCATAGGCTCGGCTTCTGGATGATTGATATTTAACGGAATAATCGCGCGGCCACGGGCAATTTCATCGCGGACAAACTCTGGGGTAATCGGTTTACCAATCACAGCGCCGAAGGATTCACCTTGGCCACGGCGGTTTAAGATTTCGTCCTGCACCTCGGCGAGCGCCATATTTTCCCGAATCGCCACATACTCCATTTCGGGGGTAATAATCCCTTGGCGGGCATAGTGTAATTGGCTCACGCGTTTACCCGGTAAGGCACGGCGAGGACGAACAATCGCACTTGAGCCGGCTTCGAAACGCAGATGATCGAGCCCATCATCCTTGAGGCGTTGCTGGGTAAAATCTGAGGTTGCACAATCGAGCACTTCGGTATCTTGGCGCTCGATAATCCAGGGTAATCTGAGTTTGGCTAAGCCTTGGCGCACGTTAATTTGCGCAGCCGGATCGGAATAAGGACCGGCGCAGTCATACACAGGAATGGGAGGATTTTTCTCGACTATAGGCGCGGTAGCAGTGCCGCCAATTCGCGTATCGGTTTGCAGAATTTGCCGCATCCCTACACGGAGATCCTCGCGACTTCCCTGCAGATATAACTTTTGCGAATTAGGGTGTTGTAATGGTTTAAGGGTATCGATAAAGGCTTGCGCCTGGGCGCGCGCCGCACGGCGACTCGTTTGCCCTTGGGCATTAACGGCAATCGATTCTGAGGACGATTCTAAACTGGACATAAGCAATCTCACTTTAACAAATAAAAATGGGGTTGCTTGTCTGGAGACTTGAGTGTTGAAGCTGAGCCGTGCAAACCCAAAGCGGATTTACGGACTCAATAACGACTAAATCGATGAGTTAATACAGGGCGAAAAGGTGGCCGCTGATACGATTTAATGGATGTTATTATGCTTGTTTCCTTCGCAGGTTTTAACCTGATCAGGTTCAACGGATCCCGAATAAACGGTCTCAGCCAAGAGGCACTCCGACAAGATGGGCAAAAGTATAGGCAGAAGCGCAGCAAACAAACAAGCGTAATTTTAGGATAAAAATTAAATTATAAATCAAAAATAAAGAACGAATAACACAATGTATTTAAACGCTTTTAATTTTTATTCGTTTTAAAATCGCTGATTAAAACTATTTTTAGTGAAAATTTATCATGACTATTATTTATCCTTTGGGCCGCTTTACCATCATTTTATCGAGCTGCGCCTTAATGGCATCGTCAATTTCTTGGTTCATTTTCTTGCCACTGCAATCAAAGGGGAAACCTAAATTCTCGGCATAGGGATTAATTTGAGTGCCTACTTTGACGACCCGATAGCAGGTATCCCCTTTACGGACAATTCGATTGGGATCCAGTTCTAAATCTAAACTGGTGGGGCCGCTAAAATCGTCGGCATTGGGCACAATCAGCACCTCCATCTCAGGGCTCATTTCAGACAAATTCGACCGTTTGCTGTAATGATTTGCTTGTTCTAACACTAAATCATCCAAGGCTTGCTCACGCTGGCGCTCAAAATAGCGCTGGGTAAATAATCCCACGCTACCAGCCGCCCCGCCGCTTTGCCCACTTGCCGCTGACTGCTCTGTACTTACCGCTTGTGCCGAGCGTGATTGGATTTCTGCCTTTTTAGGTTTAACAACCTCTTTTGCACTCTTCTGGGTTTGGCTTTGTGTTGAAGCGTTAGGTGTTGAGGCGTTAGGCGCTGATGTGTTCGGCACTGATGTGTTCGGCACTGATGTGTTCGGCACTGATGTGCTTGGTACTGGTGCTGTTGATTCTGTTACTTCTGATGCTTTTACTTTTGATAATTGGGCACTGACTTCAGGAGGTTTTGTAATCTGCTCAGTGGGTTTTGGCATCGGCTTTACCGTATTAGGTGCTGAAGTTATCGGCTCGCGAGAAACCGCAGACTCTTCCACTGAGCTATCTTGAGCCGAATCCGCAGGAGCGGTTTGCGTTGGCGGCGCATAAATAAAATATGCCTTTAACGCTTTGGTTTCAGTTCGTGCATTGGCTGAAGATTCGCTAAACGACAGCCCTAACTGCTCCGACTGGGTTCGCCATAAAAAAATTAATAACAACAGCAGTAAACCATGACCCAAGATGACCCAAAGCAATAGCTTAAGATTGAAATAATGCGACCACTCTCGCCAACTGAAGCCTGAATTGGGGTGGAATGCGCTATCGCTCTCTCTTTGGTTAGCCTCACTCAAATTAAGGTTTATTGCACAGCCCAAAGGCTCTGCATGGGCGCTAAAAGAGGTAGCACAAAAAGGCATAGCGGAAAATGCGACAGTCTCGTCGTTTGTCACGCGGCGGTGCGCAACAAAACTGAGATCATCTTCTGGGGTAATAGTCGAACGAACAGGCAAAATCCATCCCTTAGTACTTTATGGACAAAGTACTTAACAAATCCATGATTACTACGGGGGATTAGAGAAAGCGCACCGCACAAAGTTCCAAGGCGTTGACATTAATCGGTCGTAAATAGGCACCATAATGTTGTACAACTAGATAAGAGCTCGCCTAAGTCTCAGTTGATAGTGTTAACCCTAAAATAAATTAGCTTACACGTGTAAGCTAATTATGGCTTTCCAATTTACCAACTGATAGACTCAGCCATTATCACCATCGAGTGGATCAACAGCATGCCAAGCCAGAGTTTGATAGAGCCGCAAATGAGTCATGAAAAACCATTGAATATCAGTGGGTATAGTCTTAGTGAAGAGATAGCCAATAGCATCAGCCATGGTCTAGGGGTAATCGCGGGTGTGGTTGGCTTAGTGTTTATGATCCTCAAAGGCGTCGACCACCTCACCAATATTCAGCTCACAGGTGTTATTATTTATGGCACAAGCCTCATCCTGTTGTTTTTAAGTTCTACCCTGTATCACAGCGTGACACATATAGGCTGGAAACATAAACTCAAGATTGCCGATCATTGTGCCATCTACTGCTTGATTGCAGGCACTTATACCCCGCTGATGTTAATCAGCCTGCAAGGACAGCTTTCCACCGTTATCCTCACGGCGATTTGGTCTTTGGCTATTGGTGGAATTTTATTTAAAACTTTGTTTATTCATCGCTTTAAAAAAATGAGCCTAGTGCTCTATTTAGTGATGGGTTGGCTGTGTGTGACTGTGATGGGCGATTTGACGGCGGCGATGTCACCGCTAGGATTTAAGCTTCTGCTATTGGGCGGGTTGTTTTACACCTTAGGGGTGATCTTCTATATCGGTAAACGCATTCCGTACAATCACGCGATTTGGCATTTATTTGTATTGGCGGGCGCGATGAGCCATTTCTTTTGTATTTATTTAACCGTGATCTAGCCGCTAACACTGCCTTTCCTCACAAGCCATCCTCAGGATGGCTTTTTTATGTCTGCGCTTTTTGAGCCAATATGATCATCGAACATGGCTTTCTACAGTAATTCTTCAACGATTCGTTTAAGCAGAAAGGTTTCCCTATCGATGGATTGCCCTTTATTGGCAAACGTCCGTAGGATCGCTTCATTATGGGCAATCGCTTGATGGATATTGATCCATTCAGGGCGCATCCCATTTTTTATCTCATGGGCTTCGAGTCTTGGCTCACCCAAGCCGCGTTCGCCAAGGCTCATATCGATTTCGCAAAGATAGCAGTAAGAGTCCATATGCATCACGTTTGCCCCCTCACGAAACCAGGAGCGATATTCCTCATAACGGCCAAAAGGCGCTAACACTCTGGCGGCAATGGCGCCAGTTTCTTCCTGTAATTCACGGATAAGTCCAACTTCGATACTCTCGCCCTTATCCACCCCACCGCCAGGCAAACCATAATCGCGATATTTCTGGGTATAGAGCAGCAAAATATCTTCCCCCGACAGCACTATGGCACGGGCGGCTTGGCGATAAAAAATCTTCGCCTGTTTAAGATTGAGATTGGCAGCTTGGGTGGACTTCAATAAACGCATAATAAAACTCAAGATTAACGGCCTATTAGCATAAACCAACTCGGTGGATTTACAGAGCAAAACCGTTTTAACGCCAAGATGTAGCGCTCAATGGCGCATGTTGGCCTATGAGGTTAACAATTCAGTTGCTGCAAAATGTGCTGATAGGCCGCCACAATTTGTGGTTTGTTGGGCATGCGTTGCTCAGGAATACGCTGATAATGACCGATAGTTTGGTCAAGATAACGCTTGGCCTGACGGGTTTTATCCGCATCTAAGCCTTGCCACATGATTGAGCCCGTCGCACTTAAGGGCACAACAGCTTCAGCTGTTTTTGAGCTGGCATTCGTCTTTGAGCTGGTATTTGCCTGCGTTAAATGCAGTATCTCGTAGAAACGTTGGTTTTCTTCGAGTAAATATTCATCTTTAAGGGATAAGCCCAATTCTGCCAACGCGCTGCGCACATGGTAATTATGATGCACGGGACACAAAATAAATTCGAGCTGGCGGGCGCCTTGACTAAGGTCATGATTGCTCGAATCATTTCCACTGTGAGCATCACTTTGACTTTGCTGATTTGCCACAATACTGCGCACCAATTCAACCAGTAACTCACCACCGACACCCGCAATAATCACTAAGTGTTTGGCTTGCTTGCCGTATTGCGCCAGTGGCAAGGCCGCCACATCGAGGCAATGCACTTGCCATTCACTTTGAAGATTGGCGGTTTGCTCAGTTGTGGTTTGCTCAGTTGCATTTTGAGGGTTTGAGATAGGCTGTAGAGGGAAAAACCTTGCTAACTCAAGGCTGAGTTGCTGCATCAAGGGCGCGACACAATCGACAAAATGCACCTTAGGTGCCGCATTTCTTTGCAGTAACAACATGCCGAGTAAACCATGATCGCAGCAGCAGTCCCAGATATGATCGTACCCTGGCCCCACCATTCGATTGATCTGCTGTAATCGCTGACTGATTTTCACCGCTCACTCCCAAACCCGTTGATATCGCTGCCCATATCGGCTTAAGTCTTAAGCGCCTTAAACAAAATAAGAAAGCCAAGAAAGCCGCGCATTCTACCCGAGTCAGCAGTTAAAACCCATCTCTTTACGCCTTGCGTTCGGCCTGCCACCAACCCGCTCGCTATGGTGAATACGTATGCAAAGCATTGCGAGCAAAAAGCCATCGCCACTAGTATGCATTGACCCATATTCACTATAAAAACAAGGATCAGGGAATGTTCAGCAATCCTCTTACCCACGCACGCCACATCAACTCACCAACGCAAAATAGCCGCCATTGGGCCGCCAGCCTATTCACGCCCAGCTTGCTCGCACTCAGCATTGGCAGCCTGCTCAGCACCAGTGCCACAGCACAGACCCTCAACCTAAGCTCCCCCGATAAGCAAATCGTCTTGAGTCTGAGCGATGATACGGGCCGCCCCGAATACCAAGTCCATTTTCATGGCAAATCGATTATCGAACCGAGCCGCTTAGGGTTAGTCTTTGCCTCATTGGGCGAATTAGGCCAAGGTCTTCGCATCAAATCGAGCCACACCGCCAGCGCCGATGGAAAGTGGCAGCAACCTTGGGGTGAACAAGAGTGGATAAAGGATCAACACAATCAACTGAGCGTGGTATTAACCGACGGTAAAATCGACTTAAACCTCGAGTTTAAAGCCTTTGACGATGGCATAGGCTTTCGTTATCACTTAGCGACCCAAAACGCACTACCGACCAATACGCCGCTTGCCATTACCGATGAACTTACCGAATTTAATATTGGCCAGAGTGATAAGGCCACCGCCTGGTGGATCCCTTCTCGTGGATGGAACCGCTACGAGTATCTGTATCGCACCAGCGCGCTCAATCAGGTCGACCGAGCCCACACCCCTTTTACCTTTAAACTGGTCGATGGCACCCATTTGAGCATTCACGAGGCGGCGTTAGTTGATTTTGCCTCGATGACCCTCGATCAGCAGCGTGATGGCAAGCTCAAGGCCGATCTCACCCCTTGGTCTGATGGTATTCGGGTTAAAACCCAAGCGGGCTTTTATACCCCATGGCGCACGATTCAAATCGCCGACAAGGCCACGGGCCTGCTTAATTCTCACCTTATCCTCAACCTGAATGAACCCAATAAACTGGGGGATGTCTCTTGGGTTAAACCGGGTAAATATGTCGGTATTTGGTGGGGGATGCACCTCAATGAAAACACTTGGGGCTCGGGTCCAACACACGGCGCAACCACCAGCGAAACAGAGCGCTATATGGATTTCGCCGCCAAGTACCAGTTTGATGGCGTCTTGGTCGAAGGTTGGAACCAAGGTTGGGATGGCGATTGGTTCCATAATGGCGATCAATTCAGTTTTACCAAGGCCTACGATGATTTCGATTTACCCGCCATTACCGCCTACGGCGCGAAAAAAGGCGTGCGCCTGATTGGTCACCATGAGACCGCAGGCTCAGTGACCCATTACCGTAATCAAATGGATGATGCCTTCGCCCTGTATGAAAAACATGGCGTGACCCAAGTCAAAACCGGTTACGTGGCTGACGGTGGACAAATCAAACGCATCGATGAAAACGGCATCACCCGTCACGAATGGCACGATGGACAGTTTATGGTCGGTGAATATCTGCACAGTGTCACCGAAGCCGCAAAGCACCATATCAGCATCAACAGCCATGAACCGATTAAAGATACCGGACTTCGCCGTACTTATCCAAACTGGCTTGCCCGCGAAGGCGCACGTGGACAGGAATACAATGCTTGGGGCAGCCCACCAAATAGCCCAGAACACACTGCCATGCTGCCCTTTACCCGCATGCTGGCAGGGCCAATGGACTTCACCCTGGGGATTTTTGACTTAGCGCCCAAGGGCTTAGATGCCGAAAATCGTGTGCAAACCACCTTGATGAAGCAGCTCGCCCTGTATGTGGTGCTCTATAGCCCAATCCAAATGGCCGCAGATTTGCCGCGCAATTACCAAAAACATCTAGATGCTTTCCAGTTTATCCGCGATGTACCAACAGACTGGTATCAAAGTATCGCACTGGCTGGCGAAGTAGGTGATTATGTGGTGTTTGCCCGTCAGGCCAAGGATCAACAGGATTGGTACTTAGGCGCGCTGACCGACGAAAATGCCCGTCAGGTTAAGGTCAAACTGGATTTCCTCGACCCAAATAAACGCTATCAAGCACAGATCTACCGTGATGGCGCTAAAGCCGATTGGAAAACCAATCCCTATGATTATGTAATTGAAATCAAAGAGGTTAGCGCCAAGGATAGTCTGACATTACAGCTAGCCAGCAGTGGCGGCACAGCGATCCGCTTTAAAGCGCTGTAACGACAAGCGCTAACATAAACGCTTAAAAACCCCGAGCAATAGTCACCGAGAAACCATTCTTGGTGACTATTTTTATTATTGAGCCCCTTCGTTACTTACTAAAGTTACTTACTAAAGTTACTTGTTTAAGTTACCTTGCTTAAGTTGCTTTGTTTAAGTTCCTTTATTTTAGTCACTTAGTTTGAGTTGCTTAATTTAGTTACAGCGCCTAACAACCGTTGGCGGATTGCATGTGAGCTGTGCCATTGCCCTCCACTACTGAGTCACACTTGATACGGATGCAAATGGCATTAAGTTAGCTTAAGCTAAACTCCCCAATGCTTAATGGTGACGACCTTGCGATACACGGCTTATGAACTCGAAATGTGCAGTTTTAAGCGTTTCGAGACCCAATTTGCCCACTTAGGCTTTAATCATTTTCAAGCCATTACCCCACTGCGTCCTTGGGTGCAGCGTTATTTTCATTTGCATGTCGCAGCGGATTTACCACAGCCAATCGAACAATGCTTCTATCCTGACGGCGGCACAAGCCTGCATTTCTATTTACCATCACCCAGCACTGGCGATACGCCTTTAGCGTATTTTTACTCGGGACAGCAGCGGCATTATCACAGCTTCGCACCGGGTACCGAGCAAATTACGGTGCGTTTTCAGCCCGGTGGCGCCTTCCATTTATTGGGTCTTGAGCTAGCCGCTATTCGTGTCGATACGACAACAAACGTTATCGATGTGACCCAGTGGCCCATCGTGGGTTTAACAGCGCTCTTATACCAACTCGTCGACACTCCACAGCCTAGCGAGCGTATCGCCCTCGTGGAACACTGGCTATTGCAACGAGCGAAGCAATTAGACTTAAGCTTATCGACGCGAATGAGCCTAGTTCCCGCAACCTTGCCTCGACTCATCCACACCCAAGCCAATTTAGACACGTTTTACGGGCAACTCCCCATGAGTCGGCGCCAATTTGAACGTAAATTTAAGCAGGAAACAGGTTTATCGCCCGCGCAATTATTGCAGCTAAATCGAGTCAAAATCGCCCGCAACTTATTGAGCCAATCGCCATCCCTTAGCCTAGCGCAGGTAGCCTTCGATTGTGGATTTTACGATCAAGCCCATCTACACCAGCATTTTTTGCGGGTAATGCAGCAAACACCGGGGCAATATAAAAAACGCAAGATGTCGCAAATCTCCAATAAAACGCCCAATTAAGCCCTTAGATTGAAGCCTCAACTTACAGGAGGCTTTATGTCAGAACGAATTCCACGCCAACAGATTTACCAACTCCAACCCGAACTCGCCAAGGCACTCATTAGCCTAGATAAAGCGGCGGCTGACTCGGCGTTTTCACCATTATTGGTACATTTAGTCAAACTGAGGGCATCGCAGCTCAATGGCTGCGCGTTTTGTCAGCGAATGCACGCTGAAGAAGCGCGCCACGATGGTGAAACCCAGCGGCGTTTAGATTTACTGGCCGCTTGGCACGAAGTCGATGATCTCTTTGATGCACGGGAGCAAGCAGCGCTGCGCTGGACCGAAAGCTTAACCCGCGTCGCCCAATCGCCGGTGCACGACAGTGAATATGCCGCGCTCACCGAGCATTATTCTGAGAAGGAGATTGTCGATCTCACCTGCCTCATCATTGCCATTAATGGTTGGAACCGCGTTGCGATCGCCTTCCATTTACAACCCATCTAGCGGCAGATAAATCGACAAATAAACAGGGCACCGAATCGGGTGCCCTGCTTGTTGATATCACTGTGTCGTTCGTATCACTGTGTCGTTCGTATCACTGTGTTGTTAGTTTAAGGTCAACGCGACAATTTTAAGTGGATGATTATCATCGAATGACGGGAAATCCTCATGGGGATCGAGCCAAGTGTGCTCAGTCACACCTCGGCCTTGTTTTTCAACGCAGCGTACTAGGCTATCAAACCAATCTTGTCGGTCTACTTTGGCGACATTATTGCAACACACGATTGTGCCACCGGCCTTGGTTGATAATAAGGCGGGTTTAAATAACCCTTGGTAATCATTAACCAAATCGACAATTCCGAAGGCACTTTTGGCATAACGAGGAGGATCGAGGAACACCAGATCAAACTGGGTTTGCGGCAATTTAGGGTAACTCGGCAATTTTTGATTGCGACGTCCGCCCACATTTAAACCTGCTAATTGGCGCAGGGCCGGAAACGCATCGCTCTGCACAAATTCACATACCTCTGACACTTGGTTTAACTCGGCATTGGTTCGCCCTGCGGCGAGTGCAAAGGAGGAAAAGTCAACATTCACAACCCGTTCTGCACCGCCCATGGCGGCTGCGGTTCCGATACCACAGGTATAAGAAAACAAATTCAGCACGGTTTTATCTTGGCTGTGTGCCCGCACATATTCACGACCAATACGCATATCAAGAAATAGCAGCGGATCCTGTCCTTCGTGGCGCAGCTTAGTGGTGAATTTAATCCCATTTTCCTGCATCACCAACTCCGCACAGGCAATATCATCCAGCTCAGGGCTTAATGCATTGAGCACGCGGGAATGACCAGCGGAGCGATCGTTATACACCACAGGCAGAGCCACTTCTTGGGTGAGCACTTCCACTATTTCAGCTAATTCCGCATCGGTTAAGGTTTGGTGAAAACTCTGCACTAACCAATTATCGCCGTAGCGATCGACATTCAAACCACTGACACCTTCGACTGTGCCATGGAACACCCGAAAACAATCGGTATGGTCTTGTTCTGCTTGCAGTAAAAAATCATGGCGCTTGGCCAGAGCCGTCGATAACAGCGTTTGAATAGACATAAAAAGCGGGACTCATACAGCGGAAACCTGCTTAAGGTTTCGAGGGCAAAACGGCATAATACCAAACTAGGCCGCAGAATATCGGATAAATTCACCCTGCTGGTGCGAAAAAATAGCCTTTAGCATCTTGGCTCGCCGCGATTGTTAGTTCGTTTTTTAGCTTTTGTCGTTACCGCTAAATGCATGCTCAGACTAATTTATACCTTCCGTTTCGGTGCAATTCAGCGAGTCCACTTTGGATAAGGCTAACGCAGGCTGAGGGATCTTCTAATGGCAGCAGATGTCCATAGCGCGGATCTTCTAAAAACACTGTGTCTGGCGCGAGCTGTTGCCAGCGCCGCCAAGTCGCTTCAGAAAAGAAAACTGACGGTTTCCCTCGGATGGCGACGCAGGGAAGCTTTAGCTGCTGCAATATCGATAATACATTCGGCGGTTGAGTGTAATTATGCGCTTCCCACTGTTTAGGAAACTTCAACGTGAACTGTCCATCAGTGTTTTGATAAACCCCGAATTCGGCTAAGGCGGCAAACGCCTCATCATCAAAGCGTTTGTATAGCTTACTCATTTTGCAATATTCAAGAAAATGCTCACGGCTTTCCCACATATCGCGCTTCTTTAAGGTATTTTTTGCGGGCGAAGTAAAATTCATTAGTGATTTAGGCATTAGCTTGGCAAACCAAGCGATAGAGCGCGATACCATTGCGGGTTCAATAAGGACCAATGCCTTAAACAAATCGGGTCTTTTGCTGGCGGCAAGAATAGTACTGGTTGCTCCCATCGAATGGCCTATGCCCACAATTAGCTCACTGCAATGTTGTTCAATATGCGAGATCAAATCATCGGCATATAGCTGCCAATCTCGGCGCTTAGGCGGCAAACCAACATCGTGCCATGTCGGTCTTAACTCGAGTGCACTCAGGCTAAACGCTTGCTGCAACTTTGCTAATAAGGGCGCATAAACCCCCAATGGAAACCCATTAGCATGGTAAAAATGCGCACCTTCACCAGTGCCAGAAAAGGTCTTAAAAACCTTTGCCTGTTGTAATTCATTGCAAATTTGATCCATCAAATCCTACTTATCGCGTCCCGCTTTGCTAGTTAAGCGGGATGAAATTACCCAATCTCAGCATATGGCACCTTTCGCTAAAGCGACGAAATCTAGCGACGAAATCTAGCCTGCCGATATCAGCCTCTATGACTGACTTAAAGGCCATTAAATCACTTCAATCAACGGCTCTAAACCTGCTGCGGCTCGAGTGGGGACAAATTCCACCACCTCAAATTCGGCCACCTCTTCGATATAGAAGGGGTCGAGTTTGACAATGGCTTCAAGCTCGGCGCGATTATCCGCTTTGGCAAGGATCACTCCACCTGTGCGGGGTACCTTACGGCCAGAGGCGATAAAGGTGCCCTTGGCATAATATTCATCGAGATAGGCAATATGGGCCGCCAAATGCAGTTCCACATCGGCCAGCGGTTTTTTGTAGGTTAAAGTAATAACAAACATAGCGTTCCTTAATGGCGTAATAACAAGCCAGAATGAATTCTCAATTGCTCTTGCCACAAACATCAATGGCGGCAAGTCGGTAAAGTCTGGCGACATAGTGATGCATTATGCTTTCGCTATCAATAGCCTATAAAGATGAGTCTGTTGATTAAGCTGAAAGATGAGCCACGTGCTTACCCACATATCTGAGTGGATTGAATGCATAGCCCTTCATCACAGCGCGAGTGACCCATGGAGCAAGGTTCTGAACGCCCCCCACCGATGTGATAACAGGATAAATCGAGGGTTTAAACCCATCCACGCCTCACGTAAAATCAACACACCATTAGTTACAGGGCTGTTTCGCCAGGGTTATCAAGGAATGATGAATACGTATGTAAGCGGTTGTGCGTCAATTGGCGCTGCGGCTACTATAAATTCGCTAGTTTCACCCTCTGCTTGTGGGGTTGAACACTGTGAGGTCGTTTCTGGTGGTTGCCTTTGAGGATAGCTGTCAGGCTTAGGTTCTTTTCTGCTATTGAGCATTTGCATCATTGAGTATGAAAATGAATTTATTGGCGAATATGCTTCTGAGGGAGAGGTATATTCGCCATTTTTTCACCCACACTGCCATGCGGTAATGCACGTTTGGGAAGCTAGCACAACACGCGTAAAACTGAGCAAAGGCCATTGAATAGGCCACACATTATAACGATAAATGACTCAAGGCAGCCCCGCTGCCCGCTACTGAAGGGAAGTTGCATGTCCGCGGATCAACAAACGGTTACCCCATTAGAGAATTTCTCGCCCAAGGTGGCGCAGCGCGCCGTGCATAGGGTGCAACCCGAGCTGAATTTCTGGCAAATCTTCAATATGTGCTTTGGCTTTTTGGGGATCCAATTCGGCTTTGCGCTGCAAAATGCCAACGTCAGCCGCATTTTCCAAACCCTTGGCGCCTCTATCGATGATATTCCTATCCTGTGGATTGCCGCGCCGTTAACGGGTCTGCTGGTTCAACCTATTATTGGTTATCTGAGCGATAACACTTGGGGGCGTTTAGGTCGCCGCCGGCCGTATTTTTTAATCGGTGCCATTTGTACGACGCTCGCCATTTTTGTGATGCCGCATTCCCCTACGTTGTGGATTGCCGCGGGCATGCTGTGGATTATGGATGCCTCAATCAATATCGCCATGGAACCCTTCCGTGCCTTTGTGGGGGATAATTTACCTCCTAAGCAGCGCACCCAAGGCTATGCGATGCAAAGCTTTTTTATCGGCATCGGCGCGGTTGTGGCCTCGGCCCTACCCTATATTCTCAGCAACTTCTTTGCTGTCGCCAATACCGCACCCGCGGGCGAAATAGCCGATTCGGTGCGTTATGCCTTCTATTTTGGTGGCGCAGTGCTGTTTCTTAGCGTGGCTTGGACTGTTGTGTCCACCAAAGAATATTCCCCCGATGAACTCGCCGCCTTCCATGGCAATGCTGACGCAGGCATAGATGAGCAACAAAACCGCACACGCACCCATAAGAATTATCAATCTGCCGCTATCGTTTGGATAGCTGTAGGCGCACTGCTAACGCTTGCGGTGTGGACACAGGATTTAGATAAGCAGCTGTATATTTTAACCTTAGGGATTTTTGCCTTTGGCCCATTGCAACTTTACTGCGCCCTGCGTTTAGGCAAATCTTCGCCCTCACAGCGCGCGCAACTGGGCATTGTCTTTAATGTCGTCGACGATTTATTCCATATGCCTAAGGCCATGCATCAGTTAGCCATAGTGCAGTTTTTCTCTTGGTTCGCGCTCTTTGCGATGTGGATTTACACCACTTCAGCGGTCACGTCCTACCATTTTGGCAGCAGCGATGTGTTATCTAAGGCCTATAACGATGGCGCCGATTGGGTGGGCGTACTGTTCGCCTCCTACAATGGATTTTCGGCCATTGCGGCTCTGTTTATCCCACTGCTTGCTAAACGTATCGGCATCAAACTGACCCACACCTTTAATATGTTCTGCGGCGGTTTTGGGTTGATCAGTTTCTATTTTATCAAAGATCCCAGTCTGTTATGGCTACCCATGATTGGCGTGGGTATCGCCTGGGCCTCGATTCTCTCCGTGCCCTACGCCATGTTATCTGGCGCCTTACCGCCGAAAAAGATGGGCGTGTATATGGGAATTTTTAACTTCTTTATCGTGATCCCACAGCTGCTCGCAGCCAGTGTTTTAGGCTTAATTCTTAATGGATTATTTGATGGTCAGCCCATCTATGCCCTGATCACCGGCGGCGTCCTGATGCTCTGCGCCGGGGTTGCCGTGCTCTTTGTTGAGCAGCCGAATACTCAGCACACTCAAGCGTAAATCGCAGATCCTACAACTCGGCAACTTTGACGTCTTGGCGTTTGAGCAACTAAACGCCAAGACGCATGGCCACATAGCTTACAACAAGAATAAATCGCAATTAGCACCATCTATTGATTGGGGAGATTTTGAAGAATATGGCATCGACAACAGTACCTTCACAGCAGGCTCGCAGCTTAACTCACCGCCGCAACTTAACTCGTAAGCCGATTGCGCTCGCAATTGCCGCAAGCCTTATCGGCGTTGCCAGCTTAACGGGCTGCCCACCCTCGGCCCCCAATGCAGACACATCAACACCGACCGTCACCAAAGCCACAGACGCACAGATTGCCCCCGGCGCCCCCGGCAAAGCCCCAACCTGGGCGTTTTCCGGCAAAACCGGTATCGGTACCTCCTATGAGCCTTATACTCAGGGGCAATACCAAGACAGCGCGCAAAATCCCATTAGCCGAGTGTGGTTCTCCGTCGCGCAGGGGATTTTAACCGAGACCATGTACGGCCTTATTCACAACGCTCAGCTCAAAGAGTTGCAATTTGTGATCACTGGCAATGGCTTTGTCGATACCGAAAAAGACAACACGATCAGCAGCATTGAATACTTAGATACCGATGCCAATGGCCGCCCACAATCCTTGGCCTATAAGATTATCAATCGCGATGTTGAAGGTAAGTATCAGATAGAAAAACATATCTTTACCGATCCCGACCGCGATACCCTGATGATGCACGTGACGTTTACCGCCTTTGAAGCAGGCATCACACCGCATTTATACGTTAACCCCCATATCGATAATGCGGGCGCGAATGATATTGGCAGAATCGATCATCAAGCCCTTATCGCTCGCACCAATGATCCCCACAGCAGCGTGATGACAGTTAAATCGGATATCGATTTTGCGCAGGCGACCACGGGCTTTGTTGGTGTATCCGACGGTTTGGCCGATTTAGCCGATAACGGCAAGCTCGATACGCTGTATCAGGCCACCAGCAGCGCCGAAAATCCTACTCAAGGCAACATTGCTTTTACCGCCAGTTATCCTGCACTCCAAGCTAATCAACCTCTTAATGTGAATTTGGCGATTGGTTTTGGCCATGATGAAACGAGCAGTTTAGCCAATGCCAACGCCAGCTTAACGGCGGGGTATGACGCTGTGCTGAGCCAATACAACGCCGGTTGGCACAGTTATTTACAATCGCTGCCCGCGATGCCTGATATGGCGCGGAGCACCACAGATAATGGCAAGCTGCTGTATACCAGTGCCATGGTACTGAAGGCGCAGGAAGATAAAACCTATGCGGGCGCCCTTATCGCGTCGCTTTCTAATCCTTGGGGCGATACTGTCCCTGCTGTCACACCCAGCACGGGTTACAAGGCCGTTTGGCCCCGAGACTTTTACCAATGCGCCATGGCATTTCTCGCCATGGGCGATACGCAAACGCCTAAAGTCGCCTTTGAGTACCTTAAAAAGGTGCAAGTGAGTGACAAAACTCCAGGCTATAGTGGCACGCCCGGTTGGTTCTTACAAAAGACCCATGTGGATGGCCAAATCGAATGGGTAGGCGTACAGCTCGACCAAACGGCGATGCCGATCATGCTCGGCTGGAAACTCTGGCAAGCAGGCGTGCTTAGTCAAGCTGAGCTGAGCCATTGGTATCAAGAGATGCTAAAAGCCGCGGCGGACTTTTTAGTCAGCGGCGGCGAGGTCAATCTCGACTGGAATAACACGCAAATTACGCCACCGAAAACCCAGCAAGAACGTTGGGAAGAACAAGCTGGTTATTCGCCCTCCACCACGGCCGCAGTGATCGCAGGCTTAGTGGCCGCGAGTGATATTGCTAAGGCAGTAAACGACAGCGATGCCAGTCAGCGTTATCTCGCAACCGCTAAAACGCTTAATCAACAACTTGAAAAATACTTAGTGACGACCCAAGGTTTGCTTACCGATAGCCAAGGCATTAAGGCGCCTTATTATCTGCGATTAAGCCCCAACGGTGAGCCAAACACCGCCGAGCAACTCGCCGCTAATAATGGTCGTGCGGGATTAGATCAACGTCAGATCCTCGATGGCGGCTTTTTAGAGTTGGTGCGCTACGGCGTACGTGGCGCCACCGATAAGCTGATTAATCAAAGCCTAGCGCTGGTGGATAATACCGAGCTTGAAGACAATTTACGCCTCAAATACAACTTTACAGCAAAAGATGGCAGCAGCGTTCCCGGCTTTAGACGCTACGGTAACGATGGCTACGGTGAAGATACCCTCACTGGCGCAAACTACGCCGAATCGGGCAGTAATAGCGACAACCAACGCGGCCGCGTCTGGCCCTTCTTCACCGGTGAGCGTGGCCATTTTGAATTGGCCCTCGCCAGCGCTAAGGGAGAGCTAAGCGGTACTCACGCGCAGCAAACCAAACAGCAGCTTATCAATACCTATGTGCAAGGTATGGAAACCTTCGCCAACGCGGGTCTGATGCTCCCCGAGCAAGCGTGGGACGGTGTGGGTAACGCCACACGTTACCAATATCAACTCGGCCAAGGCACTAACTCCGCCACCCCGCTCGCCTGGACCCACGCTGAATATATCAAGCTGGTGCGTTCGATGAGCGATGGTCGAGTCTGGGATAACTACCCAATCGTCCCAGAAGCGTTGAAATAGTTTTTAAGGCTGATACCAGTGAGTAAAGCCCGCAAAACCTCAGTTTTGCGGGCTTTATGATCACAAGCGGCATATCATTCAGCACCGACTTAATTCCTTCAATTCGCCCACATCATCCATCTGTGCACAGTAAAGGTATCCTCTGATTTTTACGTGAGCACTTGTTTTTATTGCCGTTGTTTAAATAAAAAATTGACTTACAGAAGCTGGCTTAAATGTTAATCTATTTGCGATTTTGTTAATTTATCGAGAAATGGAGTTTTGATGAAACATTTAAAAACCGCAATCAAATGGATTTTGCTCACACTATTCTTGGTGCCAGTGAGTCTTTATCTGATCCTTGTCGCCATCAACATGAAAGATAGCCCAGCTTCAGAGCAGGCCAAAGCCTACCTAGACGAAATTCAAAAGAGTGATAAGGCATTAGCGAATAACCAAGCTCAGAATGCCTATCTCTATGCGCTGGGCTTTGATGTGAATAGTGGTGCCTCACCGATGGATGCCGGGATTTCTCGACTCAAAACCATACAAGAGCTTGGCATTTTGGAGCGTTCTCCAACGCTAAACACAACGCGTATAGATAAACCGCAAACACCATTCAACGAGTGCATTAATCGTGATGACTTTTTGTCCAGTTGTCTCCCTGTACTGACAGAACAAACGCCTTTTGACGAACTCATCGCAACAAACGCCGAATTAATCGCGCGATATAAAACATTAATTCAGTTAAATACTTGGCAAGAAGGCAGCCAGTTTAATGTCTTTTTGTCTTCTCCGTCACTTTCACATCTGCTCACGGCACAAAAACTCTACTTCATCGATTTACTGGCTCACGCTCAAACCATGTCTGCGCAGCAGATTGCCGATGTGATCAATCAAGATATGTTGTTTTGGCAACGCGTAGCAGCCAACACCCATGTGCTGCTAATAAAAACCGTTAGTCAAAACGGCATCACAACAAATATGAAATTTGGCGAATTAGTCTTGAAGCAATTACCACACGCTCAACTCAACAGCGCTATTCCCGTTAGCTGGCAAATGCCTATTCCGTCAGTGGTGATGTCGTTTGATAGCACGAAAGCGGGTGAATGGTATTACTTTACAGGCATGACCAAAGCATTACAGACAATTGATGATGAAGATATCACCACAACAGTGACGAAATGGTTACTGACGCCGTTAATGCAACCTCAAGACACAGCGAATCGCTACGCGGCAATTTTAGATGGTACAACACCTCTGCAAGATTGCCCCGCCCATTTGTCTATCGCTGTCGTCGGCCAGTTTATGTATAACCCGCTAGGTAAATTTGTCCTCTGCTCTAGCATTCCACCATTAGACCGCTATCAACAAGGTTTGAATGAGCTTGAGCCACAAAGAGCCCAACTCATCACTAGACTGCTGTAGGCCTGTGGCTTAGGGTTGTGGTTGCACGCTTTTTTGGGCGTATTCCTGAGGCGTGCAACCAAATAGGGCTTTAAATGCAGCGCTAAAGCTACTGACACTCAAATACCCCAGACTATGGGCCACGCCCGTCGTGCTCTCCCCTTGGGTTAACCGCTCAAGGGAGTTGAGTAATCGATACCTTTGGCGCCATTGTCTATAGGTCTGTCCGGTTTCGGCTTTAAAGAGTCGTTCTATGGTTCTGATACTCGCCCCCGCACCTTGGGCTAATTCGGCCAAGGTATACTCCGCCTGCGGTTTTTTGATCAACAGTTGGATCACTCGGCCAAGACGCGGATCCGAGCCCGCATTCAAATAGGTATTCACACTGTCGAGTGTATCTAGCTCGTCAATGGCACTTAAGCCCAAGCGGAAATACTTTGCGGGTTCCATCGAGGTGTTTTGACATAGCTTCAGCACCATTTCGCGCATTAGCGGCGTCATAGTAACCATCACCACCTGCGTGTCCTGCACTCTAACGCGATAACTGGGATCGATATACAAGTTGCGAAGATGAGCATGGGTTTCACAGTTAATTTGATGTCGGCAACCACTGGGGAGCCACACGGCATGGGTCGATGGCACCACCCAAACCGCATTGTCGCTCTGTACCCGTAAAATCCCTTTTGCCGCCCAAAGTAACTGCCCCCGAGGGTGAGAATGGGGTTCAACGCCCATTTCGGCCTCGAGATTGCGCGCATTACTCAATACGGGACGATTCGGGTCTAACGTGAACGCAAATTGGCTGGGCGCCAACATTGTCGCTTTGGAAATAACATCTGACACATTACCACCTTAAAACGCCATATCAACTGGACTATCTTAGGTCGCAATATCAATGCCCGCAATATTAAGGTGATCCCCTATGGGTAAGTTAAGTATTAAAAAATGGTTGATCTTTAGCGCCATGCTTGTCGCCATTTTGTTGGCTATGTTTCCACTCAAGCAGCACCCCGCCCTTTTTTCCTACAGCGCATCGGTCGTACTCATCACCCTGCTGTTTTGGAGCACGGGTTTTATTCCGCCCTTTATGGCGGGGCTGATCTTTTTTGCCTTGGCCACCATTTTTAAGTTGATCGATCCCAGTGCGTTGTTCTCGGGATTCGGTTCGGCGGCGGTGTGGTTAATTATCTCTGGCTTTGTGATTGGTAGCGCCATTTCAGAGTCGGGATTAAGTCGTCGCCTCGCCGCCCTTATCGCCCCCGCGTTAACCATGAGTTATCCACGCATGATTGCAGGACTGGTCATCAGCGCGATGTTACTGGGATTTGTGATGCCATCCTCCGTTGGGCGCGCGGTTGTGATGCTGCCCATCGGCATGGCCTTGGCCGAACAACTCGGATTTAGCCGCGGCAGCAATGGTAGAATAGGCATAGCCACCGCCCTGGCACTTGCCTGTAATATGCCAAGCCTTGCGGTGCTGCCCGCCAATATTCCCAATATGATTTTGGCTGGTGCGAGTGAAAATCTGTTTAACGTGCATTTTGGCTATGCTGAATATCTGTTTCTGCACTTTCCGATTTTGGGTCTGCTCAAATCGGCCATCATAGTGGCGCTCGTGGTGTATTTGTTTCCGGCCAAGATAGATAAAACCCAGATGGCGGCAGCGACGGATATCGAAGCGTATGATGTGGTCAAGCAAGTTAAGCTCGGGGTGTTACTCATCATCACCCTGTTATTTTGGATAACTGACTCATGGCATGGGATCAATCCAGCATGGGTGGGGCTAACGACCGCCATTATTCTTTTGCTGCCGAAATGGGGCATTATTGAACCAAAGCGATTTAATCAATCGGTTGATTTTTCGACGGTTATCTTTGTTGCCGCCGCACTCGGACTAGGCGTCTTAGTCAATCAATCTGGGCTTGGCAGCGAACTCGGCCAAGTATTCAGTCAATACCTTCCCTTGTCACAAGGCGCCTCCTTCCTCAACTTTATGTCCTTATCACTGATATCGACCTTAACTGGATTAGTGGCAACCGTGCCTGGCGTACCCACGGTATTAACCCCAATGGCTGCCGACTTAGCGAATGCGACAGGGTTTTCTCTCCCTGCGGTATTGATGACCCAAGTGATCGGCTTTTCGACGGTGATTTTCCCCTATCAAGCGCCGCCGCTGATTTTGGCGATGCAACTATCTCAGGAGTCTCTCGCCCATCTGCTGAAAGTCACCTTACCCTTAGCGCTGATCACCTTACTAGTGCTGATGCCGCTGGATTACCTCTGGTGGCAGTTATTGGGCTGGATAAGCTAAGTTTCCCCTCAAGCAGCACTAACAGCTTTTCCTGCGACAAACCTTAAGTTGAAGGCGACGTTAAGTAATTCAAACTTAGGCACCTAATGCCAAAGTTCAACTTAATGTCGCCTATAGATGTACATCAGCCTAAGTGACTGACAACACAACATTTCACCTACTGAGCTGACGATAACTGAGCAGACATATGCGATGGCGCCATTAAGCGGATATCGTCAGCAAGCTGCATCAAGCCTTTATCCATGCTGCTGACTAGAGCGGTATAGCCTTCTTCAGGTAATGCAATCCGATATTGGAACGGCTGTTCAAACCGTACTTGCTGCATTTTATCCATCAGGCGCCACCGTCCCCCGACTACAGCCTCACCCGTATAGCTGCCATAAAATTCAGTCACAGTGAGATCGAGTTGGCCTAAATTAGTCTGCTCATTAGTTAATAAACTCAATCTAGCAGGTAAACTGCATGACTGGCTTAGCAAATTATTTAACCTAAATTGGATTTGCTCGGCTAGAGAGCCTGCCCATAAATGCTGCCTCGCAACGGCTAACTCCTGTGGTGAGGTTTGATAGAGCAAACCATGGGTATTGAGGTAGTCAGCTAAGCTCACCCTATTAATACCTAGTGCGCATGCACCGCCAGACCCCATTGTGCTACTGTTTTGACCAGGATCCGTTGTATGTTGCAGGGCGATAAAATAGGTTTTAGGTGCGGGTTGACTGCTACAGCCCGCCATCAAAAATACAATAAATAACACTAAAATACGCATATTAGTTACCTTTAACTGGGATTGGGTCTGCAGGCAGATCTGCCCCTAAAATAAGTGCGTTAGGCTTTTGATTCAGCTGGCGCGACAAGGGCGCTAATTCTTTCATCAAGGTTTGCAGTTGCTGCAGACTGGTCTGAAGTTCGGCATAAACACTCGATTCAGGCCCATATCCCTTCGCAACCGAACTCACGGCTTGTAAGGTTTGCTGCATTTCTGCGGGCAGTGACAACATTTCCTGCTGTTGCAACACTTGGTCTAAACTGGCACCCACCTTATCCCATTGAGCTAATGCACTGGCGGTGTTTTGTAGCGTGGCATTGATCTCTGTGAAGGTTTTTTCCAACGGTAAATGATTGAGTTTGCTGATAAGTTGTCCAACTTGTTTTTGGATCTCAGCGACACCTGCGCGTTGTGTTGGGAACACCGGATAGCCCATGAAATTGGCAGTTTGATAGGCGTTCGCATCAGCATATAAATCCAGATCGATAAATAATGCCCCAGTGAGTAAATTGCCGGTTTTCAGGCTCGCCCGCAGACCCGAGTGCAATTCACGCTCAATTTCAACCCGTAAATTGTCCAACCCGACCTGTTCGGCATGTTCAAAGACCCGCGCTAACTCGATTTTGACCAATACGGGAATAGTGCCATGGCTAAAGCGGCCAAAGTGAGGCTCGAGCTGCTGCAAAGTGAGCGGAGATTTCACCACTTCACCGATAGTGATACCGCGGAACTCCACGCTCGCGCCGTCGTGTAATCCTCGAATAGACTCATCGAATAACATGACAAACTCCAAGTACTTATCGTATATACTCTGGCTCGCAAGCTCCTGTGAGTCATACAATCTAAATTCGCTGCCATCCTCATCGACTTTTGCCCCAGCAAAACGCCCTTCGGGCAAACTGAAACTCACACCTCCCGTAAGTAAGGTTTCAAGCGAACCCACTTGCAGATTAAGCCCTTTGGCTGAGAGCTGCATATTGATGCCAGAGGTCAACCAAAACTGGCTGTTATCGCGGACAAGCTCATCATAGGGCTTCTTGATAAATAATTGATAAAACGCTTCGCGACGCTCGGTGTTAAATCCTAAGGTTTCCACTCGGCCGACACTAAAACCTTCATACAAAACTGGCTCACCCACACTTAATTTGCCTGCTTGCGGACTTCTCAGGGTGATCCTTATCCCTTCCTCATCGGCCGATGCCACTGGTGGGTTGTCTAATACAGTAAACTCATACTGGGGCGAGTCAGCCTTACCCGGCTCCAATTCAATATACGCCCCTGAGAGCAAGGTATCTAACCCAGATACCCCTTCCATCCCAATCCGCGGTTTCACCACCCAAAAGCGTGTATCCTGCTTCAACATGCGTTTGGCATCATTTGAGATCCGTGCCGTTGCAATAATCGCACTGTAGTCATCGCTCAATTTAATACTTTCGATCACCCCAACGTTCACATTGCGGGATTTTATAAAGGTTTTACCGACCTCAATGCCCTCGGCGGTTTTTAAATGTAGTTGGATCTCGGTGCCTAATTGACTGAAATAGCTATATAACATCCAGCAGCCAATCATGGCGGCGATAATAGGGATCAACCAAACGGCTGAAATCTGCCGAATCTCAGACTCTTTTGCTCGGATATTTTCATTATTTATCATGTTATTACTCATTTAAAATAGCTCATTACTCTCTATGGGCCGCGCTAGATTGTTGCCACAGCACACGAGAATCAAAGGCGATTGCCGACAGCATGGTTAAAATCACCACCATGGCAAAGGACAGTGCCGCAGGACCGGGTTTGATCGCCATAAGTTCATCGAGCTGTACCAGTGCAGTGAGTAAGGCCACCACAAAAATATCAATCATCGACCATCGACCTATGAATTCTGTCACCCGATAAAGCTGTTGATTTTTAATGGCCTTATCCAGCGAACGGGGATTGCCTGCTTGGCGAAATAAATAGGCCAAAGAGACGATTTTCGCGGTTGGGATCACTATGCTGGCAAAGAAAATAATCGATGCCACAGGGTAAGACCCCATGTGCCATAACAGCACCACACCACTGATAATGGTCGACGCCTCGGTTTGCCCCACGCTGGTGGTGTACATAATGGGATAAAAGTTTGCCGGTATATAAAACACGGCCGCCGCGAGCAAAAATGCCCAAGCAGCTTGCATGCTTGTCGCGGGTAAGTACTTGTGTATCGCGCCAGTGCAACGGCAACATTCGGAGCTATCAATGGCATTTAACTGGCTGCAGATAGGACACACTGCATGATTCTGCTGTAGATGCGACTCTCCCGCTCCCACATACGGCGTTGCGAGCCTCGGTGTTAACTTATCCCAGACCCATGAGCTGTCGACGAGACTGACAAACTTCACTAGCAGCAAGGTATAAATGCAAAATGCCCAGAAAGACGGTCCAAAACCGACTTCTGCCAGTGACAGGATTTTCACCATGGCAACTAAAATCCCCACGAGGAACACATCTGCCATCAACCAAGATTCAAAACGAAATACCCACTTGCTGAAAAACTTAAGCCAGCGAAATTCAATCGTTTTGCCTTTTTGCACTAAATAGGCATGCCAATAAATCTGCATTGAAAAACTGATATAAATTAGCGGCAAGATCACCACACACAGCAAAATCACCCCAGCCAACAAACTGTTACTGGCAAAGTGCATACTGACCAATGCCGACCATAAACTCGCCTCTTGGGATAAACCCTGCACACTAAAGGATAAAAAGGGAAACCCTAGACTTAGCCCCAACATGATTAAGGTCGCAACGCCATAAGCCCAAATCGGCTGAAAGGGAGTCGCCAACACGGACTGCAATCCATGCTGACATCTTGGGCAATAGGCGCGATAGCCAGGCTTCGGCTCTGTGTAGGGCGTGACTAACCCACACTCCTCACAGGCCTGTAAAACGCCTTCATGGTGGTGGGCATAAATGCTCTGTGACACGACAACTCCTTACTCTCTAGTCACGGTTAAAGCGGCATTTCAGCAGCTGATAATCCGCATGACGCAAGGATGTGCTTGTCTGCAGGAGTCGCCTCCTAAGAGTAAGCACATCCTTATTTGCATCATTAATCCGTGGCGTTTGCCAGTGTCCAATCGCCGCCCAATGCCTTATAAAGCGACACCACACTCGATGCCGTTTGTAGACGGGCTAACACTTCCGCGTCCTGCATATTGTTTTTCACATTCTGCGCATTTAACACGCTTAAGTGATTTTCTAAACCGGCGCGATATAACGAAGTCGCCTTTTGTACAGCAACCTCAGACTGCGCTTCAGCTTTTGCAATAAAGCGATGATATTGCTGATTATTGCCATAATGCTTGAGCACTGTTTCAACTTCATTGATGGCATTGTTCACAGCCTGCTGATAGCCGAGTACCGCAGTCTTAAACCCTGCTTCTTGAATTTCCACCATGGCTTGAGTGCGGCCACCATCGAAGACATTCCAACTCACGCCCGCACCGAGTGCCCAAGTCAGTGAATCCGAGGAAAACAGATCGTCGATATGATCGGCCGATAATCCTGGGGCACCCGTTAAGAAAAAGCTCGGATACTTAGCCGCAATCGCCGCGCCCAATTCTTGGTTTTTAGCAGCCATTTCGCGCTCGGCAATGGCAATATCTAAACGACGTGTTAATAACTCAGAGGGCACCCCCGTAGGGATGAGCTCCGTCATTGCTGGCAACGCCGCTGCGCTTAATCGCCCTGATGCCTCATTCACGTTTTCTCCGAGCAAAATCGCCAATCGATGTAAATGCGCCTGCTCGGCCGAACTTAACATAGGTAACATGGCCTCGCTGGCAGCAAGCGCCGCCTTAGCATTAGCGACGTCTAGTGGTGAGCCATAGCCATTACGCTCCAATGATTCCACCAACGCCAAGACTTCGGCTTGTTCAGCAATATTTTGTCTTGCAATCGCCATCCGCTCCTGCGTTCCACGGTATTGCAAATAGTTGTCGATCACTTCCGCAGTCATGAGTGTGGCCAGATTGGCGCGGTACAATTGTGCCTGTTCGGCGCGGATTTCCGCCGCCTGAGTTAAGCTCGCTATCCGGCCAAATAAATCCGCTTCCCAAGCAATGGTTGCGCCTACGGTCGTACTGTTGGGATCACGATTCATCAGCTTAAGATTACCGCCACCCAAACCAACGGGTAGATCGATTCCCGTAACGGCACTGCCCATTAGCGGATCGTTTTCACTGATGCGCATGTCGAGGTAACCCGCCCCCACCGAAATAGTGGGCACTTTTAACGATGAGACCGCAGCCTGATAGGCCCGTGCAGCTCGCACACGCTCGCTAGCAATCTGCAGGCTAATATTTTGCTGCTGCGCTTTTACTACCAGAGCATTGAGCTGAGGATCGTTAAACTGACGCCACCAAGCTTGGTAAGCCAATGCCTCTTGGCTCACTCCCACCGCCGAATTTAAATACAGCTCACTGACTTTTACCTTTGGCGGCGCGTAATCCGGAGACATACTGCATCCACCAAGCAAGCTCATTGCCGTTACGGCCATTAATAGATGTTTATTCATGATCAGACCTCTTTGGCGCTGGCAACTACCGATGGTGTGTTGTTCGTTGGTGCATCGCGTAATGCATCCTCCTCACGTTCATCTCGACGATAAAAGAGTCGATACAAGGCCGGCATCACAAATAAAGACAGCACCGACGCTGCGGTCAAGCCACCAATAATGGTCGCCGCCATTTGGTCAAATAGTCTGTCGGTCAACAATGGGATCATCCCCAGCGCGGTGGTCAGTGCTGCCATCGAAATCGCCATGGTACGATTAAGCGTTGCAGCCTTAATGGCTTCGGCAATTCTGCGGCCATTGCGTCGTTCGAGTTCAATCTGATCCATTAGCACAATGCCATTTTTGATGATCATTCCCGACAGACAGATCATGCCGACGATCGCCATAAAGCCGAAAGGTTTATCCAGTAACAGCAAACTCCAAACGATACCAATCGCCGCCAATGGCAAGGTAATCATGATGATCAGCGGTTGACGGAAAGCGTTAAACATCGCCACCAAAATAATCACCATCAACAGGGTTGCCTTAGGGTTTTGCTGCATCAAATCGTCAATCGAGCGCTGCTCATCGTAGTATTCACCGCCCCATTCCATCCGATAGCCTTCTGGCAGCGCAATCGCCTCAATATCGGCTGCAATACTCTGGCGTACGTTCGATGCGGTATCGCCACTCACACCCGCTTGAGCGGTGATCGCAGGTAAACGATTACGGCGCCATACCATGCTTTCTTCACCTTTTATCTCAATACTCTCAACCACTTGCCCCATAGGCACGCTGTGTGTACCTAGTAATGAACGCACGGGAATATTTTCAAAATGTGCCAAAGAAGCATCGGCACTGCGTAGTTTAATTGGGATCAAATCGTCACCGTGTCGCATCGTGCCAACATTGGTGCCTTCGGTGACACGATTGATGGCATTGGCAATATCGGTGCGCGTCACTCCAGCTAAACGGGCGGCATGCATATCCACCTGTGGCGTCATCACTTTGCTCTCTTGCCGCCAGTCATCTCGAACATATTTTAAGTTCGGATGTTGACGCATGATGTCCTTAGCCTGATCGGCTAAGTCATGCAGCACCTTAGGATCCGGACCGATAAAACGTGCTTCAATCGAATATTTATCCTTAGTCGCTAGCTTTAGCTCTCTAAATCGAGGTTCTGCATAGGGAAACTCCTTGGCTAACCAAGTATCACCACGCTGCACTAAGGTATCGATATCTTCAAAACGACGCATATTGACTAGGATCTGACCATAGCTCGCATCCAAAGGCTCAGGCTCGACAGTGACCGAGAAACGCGGCGCACTCTCGCCCACATAACTAGAGATATTTTCCACCTCAGGTTGCGCCAATAACCAATGCTCAACCTTACGCATATCCGTCGAGGTTTGTTCGATGCGCCCGCCATTAGGCAGCCAATAATCGAGAAACACGATGGCACGGTCGGACGACGGCATAAAGCTCACTTTCAATAACGGCGCGACCAGTAAAGTGCCCAGCAGTAAAGGCACGGTGAAGAGAATGGTCTTCTTTGGGTTTTCCACGACCCACTCCACCGCTTGCTGATACATCAGCACATAACGAGAAGATGGTTTCGCATTTTCAGCCTCGACATTGCTGGTTTTCCCTAAGAAGTACCAACACATAAGCGGTGTGACCACCATGGCAATAATCCATGAGAGCAGTAACGAGCTACACAACACCTGCACAATCGAGAGTGAAAACTCCGCCGAGTCTGTTTGTGATAACAGCACAGGCGCCGTACCCATAGCGGCAATCACAGTCGCACCTAGGAGTGGCATGGCCATTTCTTTGATACTGTCGCGCACTGCCTGCGTGCGCTCAATCCCCTGCTTAATCTTGGCTTGGAACAGGTCAACGATCACAATGGCATTGTCCACCAGCATCCCAAGTGCTAACACGAAGGAGCCGAGAGAAACCCGCTGCAAATCTACACTGGTAAGTTTCATATAAATCAAGGTGAATAAAATAGTGAGTAGTAAACTCACTCCCACTATCGCGGCGCTGCGCCATCCCATAAAAATCAGCAGCACGACAACCACAATCACCACGCTTTCAATCAAGTTAACGATAAAGTTGTTAACTGACTTTTGAACTTCTTCCGGTTGATAAGCAATCACCCCAATACCAGCACCATCTGGCAACTTGGTTTGATAATCAGCAAGCACAGCCTTTAAGGTATCGCCGATGCTGACCACGTTGATGCCATTCACAGGACTGACGGCCAGAGTAATGGCCTGCTGGCCGTTATAACGGCTGAGTGTGGTGGCAGGATCTTGGTATGCCATAGTCACATCGGCAATATCCCCTAAACGGATCACCGCCGATTGCAGCCCATTTAAGCCAGTTTGAATACTAAGATTGCGAATATCCTCAATGCTCTTAAAGGTATCGCCCTGCTCTACACGTAGGTTTTCAATGCCAAGGTCAAAATCCCCTGCCACGATCGGCATATTTTGGCTATGCAATTGCTCAATCAATTGCAGCATGGTGAGGTTAGCTTCTGCCAGACGTTCCTCTGAGATGCGGATATTCACCACCTGCTCATTAACGCCGTGCAGCTGAACTTTTTTCACCCCATCGACAGCTTTAATTCGGCGCTGTAGCTCCCGCGCATGGTCCTTTAGCTCCGCCATTTCCATATTGTCGCCATAGACAGCAAACACCATGCCGTAGACTTCAGAGAATTCATCTTGAACTATGCTGATCTGCGCCTGTACTGGCAGCTCTAATTTGACGTCTTCAACTTTACGACGCATCAAATCCCACTGCTGTGGTAATGCCTCTGAGTTCACTTTTTCCTTCAGATCGACAAAGATCATTGAACTGCCTGGACGGGATAATGAACGTAACTTCCAAAGGGACTCCATCTCTTCAAGCTTAGTTTCAATTTTATCTGTGACTAACTCCTCGACTTCCTTTGCATTCGCGCCAGGATAGAGAGTCACAATCACTGCGCTTTTTACGGTAAAAGAGGGATCTTCTAGCTTGCCTAAATCAAAGTAGGAATAAATACCCGCGATAATCGACAGCACAGTGAAGAAAATAACAAAGGTTTTTTGCCTTAGCGCAAAGGTTGAGAGACTCATGATTTAACCGACGCCCCATTCAAGATGGTGACGGTTTGGCCTTCCTCGACAAAAGCGCCGCCCGCAATCACGATGTGCTCTCCGGATGTTAAACCGCCTGTTACGCATAAGGAGTCGTCGGTTTGACTGACCGATTCGACGGGGGTGGCACTCACACGCTCGGCAATGACACGATTGACATAAAGCTGGGTATCGCGACTCGCAACCGCCATAGCGGGAATACAATAAATAGGCTTATCACTGGCATAAGGTAAAGCGACGTCCACACTCACCGCCTTGCCCGCGACTAACTGTTGTGGAACATGCGCTAGATTGAAGGTCACCTCATAGGTGCGCTTTAGGCGATCGGGCACTGACGCGATTTTGGCAACCACAGCGGGTACGGCTTCAGAGGCCTTAAACCAAGTCACACGGCCTTCAGTGCCAAGCTTAAGATTCCAGATCTGGCTCTCGGGAACATCTACTACCGCATTGAGCAATTCAGGGCGATGAATGGTAAGGATTTTTGTGCCAACATTGACTTGTTCATGTTGTTCGACAAAGGTTTTACCCACCACGCCGTCATAGGGTGCGGTCAGCTCAGTGTAACGCAGGGCATCCTGTGCTTTTTTCAGCGACTGGCTGACTAATTCGACTCCAGCTTTAGCGCGCGCCTCGGCGGCTACGGCACGGTCTAACTTCACACTCGCAATTGCGCGATCATTAATCGCACTTTTAACCCTTTGTAGTTCAATTTTAGCCAATTGGTGGGCGGTTTTCGCCTCATCCAACTTAGCCGTTAGCTCAAGAATACTGACTTGAAAATCATGGGGATCAAGCCTTGCAATCACTTGTCCCTTGGTAACCTCTACTCCTTCTTCGGCCAACAATTCTGCGAGTACGCCTTGGACTCGGAAGGATAAATCCGCACGATTTTCCGACTCCAACACGCCGCTAAACTTGTAACCTTTATCCGTGACTGGCGATGGCAATTCCATCACTTGCACTAACGGACGCTTTGAGGTTGTGAGGGGTTGGTCTTCGCTGCTGCCACAGCCTGCGAGCACTAATGCAATGCCTGCACAACACAAACCCGTTCCGATTTTGATTGGTTTTACTCTGTTCACCACAATTTCCTGTAACTACGACTAAGGCGGCACAGAGTAAAGGAGGTGAATTTATTGGACAATAATCAAAATAGATACATCAATGTCACGAATTTTGTGACAATGTGACGCTCGGCGTCTTACTCGCCTCTTGAATTAAGCTATCGATCAACAGTCGAGCCGCATGGGTCATGCCTTTGCGACTTGGATAGACTAACCAAGCATCGTCAACGTAAACCTCATATTCAGGTAAAACTTCAACCAAATTACCCAATTGCAAGTGCTCAACCACACTTAATTCGGATAATAAACTGATCCCTGCTCCATTTAAAATGGCATGGCGTATGTAATGGCCACTGTTAGATATAAGCCGACTCTTTACTCGATATTCGCCTAAATTAAACTTCCAACGGTCTTCTAGCTCGCCATTTTGCATACGATAGATCATCAGCGCGTGCTGGTTTAGATCCTCCAATGACGTTGGCATACCATGGACCGAAATATAGTCAGGACTTGCATATAACTTGCGAGACACACGCATCAAAGGCCGAGCGATAAATGAATTATCTTTGATATTCCCTATATGAATACAGGCATCTAAACCATAATTTAAAATATCATGATATCCCAGATTGCTGACATGGGTTTCGATGGTAATTAAGGGATAATTTTTTAAGAAGTCCTGTAATAGATTATGTGTTGCTACATCGGCTTCGGCTACTAATCCCAACTTAACGGTTCCCGTGGGCATATTGCGTTGGTTTTTGACTGACTCATTGAGGGATTCAAGCCTTGGAATAATCTCCATTAACTGCTGGTGATAGTTTTCGCCTGTCGGTGTTAACGATAATTGGCGTGTAGTACGTGTAAACAGCTTAGTTCCAAGATCCGTCTCTAACTCACCGATACGTCGACTGACCGAAGCCCGTGGGATCCCAATAGAACTGGCCGCGGCAGCAAAACTGCCTAACTCTACGACCAATAAAAAAAGCCTTAGATCATTAATTCTCACATTCACCTCTTTTTATCTACCTACCATCAGCGAAGCTCTAGTGACGAACCGCTAGCCTAGGATCTTATCGCTGTAATGTTACTCACTATACATGATAGCAAATTGATTTATCGACCTTTTACATCTTGCTAGATCAAGATGGGACATTAACCATAAAACTGCCCTTTTTAAAAGCCGTCAATTGATAGGGCATCATTTAAGAATGATTAAGTATGAATATTACATTGGACACAATATCAACACTTAAAATACAATTTATCTTTATTCGTGACATAACATTTCAAATTATTCTATGAATACGATGATTTTAAAACTGAGCATTTTTAAATTAATAAATTTGACCATTTTTGTGGAGTTAAAATGTTAAATTGTGTTTTAATTTTATTTTAAGGTGGAATTTTAAACACTTAATAGCACTTCTTAAATTTACATCATTGATACCTGTTTGACGAAAGTCACATTATTTGAAATAACTTAAGCTTTAATGTCTAATCAGAAAATGGACATTGTAAAGACAATGTTTCGTTACATTGAGATACAACCACGCCATAGCGCATACCGTGCCGCCATTCTTTATTTCCCCTCACACTTAATTAGCCTCCTCGCTTTTACAAACACAACATCCAGGCAGCATACGAATAACAATTAAGCTGTTGATATTAAAGTTGTTAATGATAATTTTCCGACTATGGAGGGCAGTTGCAAATAAATATAAGCCGTGATGAAACCCTTCCTGATCGTCATGGCATTGTTAAGGGAATGAAAATATGACTACGCAAACAACCGTGGCGCGTGCGGTTCGTTTTAGTTTACTCGCTTTGGTCTCCGCCTCGGTGACACCGCAAGTATTTGCCGCCGATGAAGCGGCCGTTATCGATGATAAAGTGGAGCGTATTGAGGTCACGGGTTCACGCATTAAACGTACCGATCTTGAAAATGCCTCCCCTATCGTGGTGGTGAGCGCCGCAGATATCGAAAAAGGTGGCTTTAACTCAGTGCAAGACGTGTTAGGCAACCTGTCGCAAAACTCCGGTGGGTCGATGACCCAGCAGGAAGTGCACGGCTTTACCCCTGCGGCATCGGCCGTCAACCTACGTGGCGTGGGCGCTGGACGTGTACTGACGCTGATCAACGGTAAACGTGTGCCTAAATATCCCTTTGGCGCTGGCGGCACTGATAGCTTTGTCGATACCGCCAACATTCCGTTAGGGGCGATTGAGCGTATTGAAATTTTAACCACGGGCGCCTCGGCCATTTACGGCTCCGATGCGATGGGCGGTGTAATCAACATCATCTTGAAAAAAGACGTTGAACAAAGCACCTTCAAATACCGTCACTCAGATACCTTCGATGGCGGCCTGCAGAACAACCAGTTCTCCTTTATGACGGGCGTCAGCAGCGATAAAGCAAACCTGACTTTCTTCGCCGAATATGAAGATCGCCAAGCGTTAAAAGCCTCAGATCGCCCTGAATGGGGCACAGATATTATCACGGGTAACTATTATGCTGGTTACAGCTCCTATGGCGCCAACCTTGTGGATAGCAATGGCAAATTACTCAAGAGCTTAAGCGCCGCCGAATGTGATGCGCGCGGCTATGTGATGATGTCCAATGGCAAATGTGGTTTCGATCGCTCCGCACAGCGCGACTTTTCGCCTGAGCAAAAGCGTTACTCCACCATGATTAACCTCACCAAAGACTTAAACGACAATCATCAGCTGTATTCGCGCCTCGATTACACCCATGCCTCGACCTACACAGAAATTGAATCGGCCACTGTGGGTGACGATTTCATGTTTAACGTGTCGGGCGATAACGTCACTATCATCGATGAGCTCAATGGCTTATCCCAAGTGTTCGATAAAAATACCGCCTTCGGCGGAGATTTTGCCGGTGCGGCCGATGGGGACTATTACTACACTCGCCGTATGTCTGAGTTAGGTCCACGCACCTCTGATTTTGAGACCAATAACTTCTCCTTCTTATTAGGTAGCAAAGGTTACCTCACTGATACTATCGAGTACGACACCTCGTGGTCGATTGCACGCCAAACGGTAGATTCCACCACCGCAGGCTCACCCACCTACCAAAGCATGTGGAATTACCTCACCGCGGGCACAAACGGCAATTCGCTACTTGATGTAATTTCGCCGGACGATGCCGCAATGCTGGATTTCCAAGGTGGCAAGAAGGGGCAATCTACCCTGTCGAGCTTCAACGCGGGGATCAGTGGCGATGCCTTTGAATTACCAGCAGGAACAGTGGCTTATGCCGTGGGCGTCGAATACGGTAAAGAATGGTTCTACGATAAGTCCGATAGCTTCACCAGCAATGGTGGCGTGATTGGTAAAGGCGGCAGCAGCGCCCAAGGTGAACGTGAGCAATACGCAGGTTATGCCGAAGTCGCCGTGCCTGTGATTGAAAACCTCACCGTCACCCTTGCGGGCCGTTACGACTACTATGACGATTTATCCGATGTCGGCGGTCAATTCAGTCCACAAGTCGCAGTCGAGTATCGTCCGATTGATAATCTGTTGTTACGCGGTCTGTATGCCGAAACCTTCCGAGCGCCAGACATGCAGCGCTTATTTGGTGAGCCAACGGCAGCCTATAGTACAGTGATCGACACTCCAACCTGTGAGGCCGCAGGTGGTACAGGCCCAGCCTGTGAGAAGATTGACTCACTGCCAATTACTATCGGTGCAAACCCAGAGCTTGAAGCGGAAACCGGTAAAAACTATAACCTCGGCATGGTGTGGGATTATAACGATCTCAATTTAACCTTGGACTACTGGATTGTTGAAATCGATAACCTAGTCAATAGCCCAAGCGCCCAGTATATCTTGGATCACTCTGACGCCTTCGCCGATAAGATTTTCCGCGATGCAAGCGGCAAGTTAATTCAAGTGAATACTCAAGCCATCAACATGTCATCCCAAGAAACTTCAGGTATCGACTTCTCGGTGGGCTATCGCTATGAGACTTCAGGCTACGGCGATGTTACCGCCCGCTTAGAAGGCACCTATTTGCTGAAGTGGGAGGAGCAATTAACCCCAGATTCTGATCCATTAGATCTGATCGATGGTGACGGCTCTGCCCCGCAAATCCGCGGTAACTTAAATCTGGGTTGGAACTACGATGACTTCGCTACCAACCTGCTAATCAAGTACACCGACAGCATGAATGGTCAGCGTAAAGAGGCATTCATTAACAATGGCTTGGCGGATAAATATGCCGTCACTATCGACAGCCATGTCGAAGTGAATTGGGCCGCCAGCTATATGTTAACCGATGCGATTAAGTTCTCCGGCGGTATTAATAATATCTTCGATGCAGGCCCTGAGATTGATGAAACCCAAAACTCTTGGCCGCATTACCCACGTTCTTACTACAACGTTGTTGGACGTGAATATTATTTAGCGGTAGAGATGAACTTCTAATCAACCTCATGTTTTGATTAGCATTGCTTCCTAAAACACAAAGCCGAGCAACTGCTCGGCTTTTATCTATTGGCTTCACACTCAGTTACGCGTAGGTATCAATCGATTCGCCTTGACTCGCCTCACGGGCGCGCTCTTTGGCGGACTCACTCACTCACCTCTTCCACCTTGGCTGGTGCAGGTTGAGCGGGTAACGCAGTGGGTGAAGACGAACGGTTGACAGCATAGCTATGCGCTAACATTGGGCTGCTTGCACTGATATTCATAGCGATCCCCTTGTCGATTTAGGCTCAATGCTCAGGTTCAATACTTAGGCTAGAAGCCAATACTTAAGTGACGCTTAAGCACTTGCGCTGAAAAATCCTTTGCCATTGGCTGCATCGCCTGCAATTGATGACACACAATACGATAACCCCCTTGTGGCATCTAACGCACAATGCCACAATGCGAGCAAAATCAATGCGTGCCAACGGCGCCCCTCGATAGGAGCATCATCTTGACCCTTTTTGGTATTAAAAATTGCGATACAGTGCGTAAAGCACGTAAATGGATTGAAACCCATCAACTTTCGGTCAACTTCCATGACTTTAGGGAAGATGGATTAGCAGAAAAGGATCTTCAGCATTGGTGTCAAATTGCAGGATGGGAAACCGTCTTTAACAAACGCAGTACCAGTTTTCGCGCCTTGAGTGATGCAGATAAGGCCAATATCGACCAAGCCAAAGCCACTCAACTGATGCTCACTCACCCGACGCTGATCAAGCGCCCTGTGCTGGTTGTGGGTGAACAAGTGCTGGTGGGCTTTAACGAAGCCGAATATAAGAAGGTCTTTTCCCTATGACGCGCGCTTCGAACACCCACCCAGTTACCGAACTGACCAAAGAGTTAATTGCCCGTCCTTCGGTCACCCCGCTGGATGAAGGCTGCCAAACCCTGATGGCCGAACGCCTCGCCGCTATTGGCTTTAATATTGAGCCCATGGTCTTTGAAGACACCACCAATATGTGGGCGCGTCGCGGTAATGAAGGCCCAGTATTTTGTTTTGCCGGCCATACCGATGTAGTGCCCGCGGGCGATTTAAGCCGCTGGCATACCCCACCTTTTGAGCCAACGATTATCGACGGTTACCTCTATGGCCGCGGCGCAGCCGACATGAAAGGCTCACTGGCGGCGATGATCGTCGCGACTGAGCGTTTTGTGGCTAAGCACCCAAATCATCCCGGCTCGATTGCGTTTTTGATCACCAGTGATGAAGAAGGCCCCTTTATCAATGGCACCACACGGGTTATCGATACCCTAGAAGCCCGTAATGAAAAAATCACTTGGGCACTGGTGGGCGAACCCTCATCGACCCTAAAACTCGGTGATGTGGTCAAAAATGGGCGCCGTGGCAGCCTAACCGCTAACTTAACCGTTAAGGGCATTCAGGGCCATGTGGCCTATCCGCACCTTGCGGATAACCCAATCCACAAAGCCGCACCGTTTTTAGCCGAGTTAAGCCAAACCCATTGGGATAATGGCAACGAATTCTTCCCGCCCACCAGCATGCAAATCGCCAATATTAACGGAGGCACGGGCGCATCGAACGTGATCCCAGGCACCCTAGAGGTGATGTTTAACTTCCGTTATTCGACCGAAGTGACCGCCGAGATATTAATCGAACGCGTGGAGGCCCTATTAACCGCCCACGAACTGGATTATGACATCAGCTGGACCTTCAACGGTCTGCCATTTTTAACCGGCGAAGGCCCACTGTTAGACGCGACTCGCTATGCGATCCGTCAGATCACTGGCTATGATACCGATCCGCAAACCACGGGCGGCACCTCTGATGGACGCTTTATTGCGCCAACGGGTGCCAAAGTGTTGGAACTCGGTCCAGTGAACGCCACTATCCATAAAGTGAACGAGTGCGTGAAGATCGACGATCTCGAGCAGTTAGCCCTGTGCTACGAAGTGATTTTGGAACAATTACTGTGTTAAACGCTACGCCACGCTTAACCAACACCGCCCAGCTTTATGGGATAGAGAGTGGAATAGAGAGCGGAATAGCGAGTGGTGTCTCAAGCGGTTTAGACACGGGCTTACATACCGACTTATCCGCTGCTGTAACACAAGAGTCAACGGATAACCTGAAGCTAGTCGAACTGCTCAGTCCCTATCACCCGAGCGAAACACGCTTCATGCTGGAGGCTCAAACTGCCCTCGCCTTTAAGGCGATGGCGGACAGCGCCGCCAAAGATGGGATAGCCCTCGCGATTTGCTCGGCCTATCGGCCTTTTGACAGGCAACTCGCCATTTGGAACGCCAAGGCCAGCGGTAAGCGTGCAGTGCTGGATATCAACGAACAGCCCGTGGATATCAGTCCACTGAGCGATGATGCATTAGTCGATTTGATTTTGCTTTGGTCGGCACTGCCCGGCGCGTCACGTCATCACTGGGGCACGGATATCGATGTGTTTGATGCCAAGCAAATCGAGGTAAAATCCCTGCGGTTAGTGGAAGCGGAATACACTGATGGCGGCCCCTGCGCCCACTTGCACCAGTGGCTACTCCAGCACGCCAAGGATTTTGGGTTTTATTTTCCTTTTCAGCGCGGTAAAAGCGCCGTCAGCGCCGAGCCTTGGCATATCAGCTATTTCCCCGTGTCTCAAAACTTGTTACCCCAATTTGAGGTGCAGGCCTTAGCGCAGGTTATCCAGCACAGCGATATGTTGCTTAAAGACGCGGTGCTCGCCCGCTTACCTGTACTTGTGGCGGAATATGTACATCGAGTTGCAAAGCCTTAAGGTGTCGCCATTCGCACAACTTGATGGCGCCTTACACTCGGCGCTTATCTTTATAAGTAGGTTTTATGGATTTTTCTTCACACAGAAAACAACTCAACATCGCCGGTAGCCAACTCAGTTACCTCGATATAGGTTCAGGCCCAGCGCTGTTATTTGGTCACAGTTACCTCTGGGATAGCGCCATGTGGGCGCCGCAAATTGCCAGCTTAAGTCAACAGTATCGCTGCATCGTACCTGAGCTCTGGGGACACGGCCAATCGGGCGCAGTCCCAGAAAGCTGCAACAGCCTCTTAGACATCAGCGAGCATATGCTGATTCTGATGGATAGCCTCAATATCGAGCAATTTGCGGTTATCGGTTTATCCGTGGGTGCCATGTGGGGCGCCGAGCTCGTGCTTAAAGCCCCCGCGCGCGTCAATGCTCTGGTGATGCTCGACAGTTTTATTGGGTTTGAGCCCGAGATCACCCGCGCTAAATATTATGGCATGCTGGACATGATCCAAGCCGCTGGCAGCATACCAGCGCCGCTTATCAGCGCCATTTCGCCACTGTTTTTCGCCGATAATGCCAAACAAAATAACCCCGAATTAGTGCAGCGTTTTGAAGCCTACTTGGCCGCGCAAACACCAGAGACTATCCCGAGCATAGTTAAGCTTGGCCGAATGATTTTTGGCCGCCGCGATACCATGGAATCTGCCGAGCAATTGACTCTGCCCTGTTTAGTCATGGTCGGGGTTGAAGACAAGGCCCGCAGCGTGCTAGAGAGTTACCTGATGAGCGATGCCATCGACGGCAGTCAATTAGTGCATATTCCTAACGCTGGGCATATTTCCAGCCTAGAGCAAGCCGAGTTTGTCACTGAGCATTTAACTCAGTTTTTAGCGAAGGTATTGTAACGGCGCACCTATCATCAAGGTGCCACCCAACCGTGGCACATTGGATAGACCAGCAAGCGTAAATTTACTGGTATACTCTTGCTACAAATGTGCTGCTTGCATCACTTAGGGCAATAAAGACATTTTAATATGTCAATAAAACAATAGGTTAAAATGAAACTACTCAAACCCTTATTCGATAACAACCGTCGCTGGGCCGGACGCATTCGCCAAGAGCACCCTGATTTTTTTGAGCAACTGGCGAAACAGCAGAACCCTGAATATCTTTGGATTGGTTGTTCCGACAGCCGAGTACCTTCAAACCAAATCATCGATTTAATGCCGGGCGAAGTCTTCGTTCACCGCAATATTGCCAACATGGTGATCCACACCGATCTTAACTGCCTATCAGTTCTGCAATACGCCATCGATGTGCTTAAAGTGAAGCACATTATGGTCGTAGGCCATTACGGCTGTGGTGGTGTACGTGCCGCCATGGGGAATCAACGCTTAGGGCTTATCGACAACTGGCTCGGTCATTTACGTGATGTTTACCGTCTTCATCAGGATGAATTAATGCAAATGGATGATGCCAAGCGTTTCGACCGTCTGTGTGAACTCAACGTAATTGAACAGGTTTCTAATGTCACCAGCAGCACAATCGTGCAGGAAGCTTGGGCTCGCGGCCAAGAACTGGCGATCCACGGCTGGATTTACGGTATCGATAATGGTCTGTTAACCGACCTTGATGTGACTGTCGATCGCGCGCAAAAGATTTAATTCGATTTGAGTGAAACGCGCCATAAGCCCCGCCCAAAACCTGCCCCGTGCAGGTTTTTTGTTTTAATGCATGCCAATATCTATCGCACGCCACATACAAGCTCCATCCGCCTGAATTAACTTGTTGCCAAGATACTTCCACACTCGCCCCATTGGCTCTGAATGACGCAGTTCATCTCAACCAATCGGCTAAACCTCGAGCTGCACCTCGCTGAATGGACTCCCATGCCCTAATACAACGGCTCGCAAAGGCTAGCAAACACGAACACATGCAATAACACAGTGTTAAGTGAGCAAAATCTAAGCTCGAAACGTCAACATGACCTTATTTTCATCAATAAAACATCGCAAGGGATCTTTAGCCCAGTTATAATCCGCCAGTTAATTGCAGCGCGACCATGCGCCACAAATTCTAAGGAGATACCTTCCATGCCCGGTTTTGAATTATTTGGTCCAGAAGAAAAGCAAGAAGTCGCCGATGTGATGGAGCACGGCTTTACCTTCCGTTATAACTTCGACCATATGCGTAATGATCGCTGGAAGACTCGCGATATGGAGCAACTGCTCTGCGAGAAAATGAATGTTAAGCATGCTCACCTCTTATCTAGCGGTACTGCTGCGCTGCAAACAGCCTTAATGGCGGCAGGCATTGGTGCTGGCGACGAAGTTATCGTGCCACCTTTTACCTTTGTTGCTTCTGTAGAAGCGATTTTCATGGCCGGTGCTGTGCCAATTTTTGCCGAAATCGACGAGACACTGTGTCTATCACCAGAAGGTATTGAAGCGGCGATCACCCCACGTACTAAAGCGGTGAACTTAGTACACATGTGTGGCTCTATGGCCAAGATGGACGAAATCAAAGCCGTTTGCGCTAAGCACAACATCGTATTGTTAGAAGATGCTTGCCAAGCCATTGGCGGCAGCTACAAGGGCCAAGCCCTAGGTACTATCGGTGATGTAGGTTGCTACTCTTTCGATTCTGTTAAAACCATCACCTGTGGTGAAGGCGGCGCGGTGATCACCAATAACACCGAAATTTACGATCACACCCATATGTTCTCCGATCACGGCCATGACCATATTGGTAAAGACCGTGGCGCCGAGTCACACCCTATTATGGGTCTGAACTTCCGTATCTCTGAAATGAACGCGGCCTTAGGTTTAGCCCAGTTACGTAAACTCGATACCATTATCGACATTCAACGTAAAAACAAAAAAGCCATTAAAGAAGCCATGGCGAGCATTCCTGAAGTCAGCTTCCGCGAAATCCCCGATCCAGAGGGTGATTCAGCTGGCTTCTTAAGCTTTATGTTACCAACAGAAGCACGTACCCAAGAGATCAGCAAAAAACTGGCTGAGAATGGCGTTGACGGTTGCTTCTACTGGTACGTGAACAACTGGCATTATCTGAAAAACTGGAAACACATTCAGGAGCTTAAGGCCCCTGCTGCGTTGCCAATCACATTAATCGCCGACAGACCTGACTATACTCAAATTTCTGTGCCGAAATCTGATGCCATTATGAGCCGCACCATTTCCATGCTCATTAAATTGTCTTGGACCGATGCTCAGATTGCCGAGCGTATTGAAAACATTAAGAAAGCATTTGCCCAATAATTTAACGGGAGTTTTTGCAATGAGTTTTAAAAATTTTAAAGTAGTTGAAAAGATGATCTTTGGTCGTGGCTCCTTCGCACAATTAGACGAAGTATTAGCTGCACAGCGTAAGGCCGACGATGACTTCGTGGTATTTTTAGTCGATGACGTTCACCAAGGCAAACCACTCGAAGCACGCATCCCAGTGAAAGCCCAAGACTTACTGATTTGGGTTAACGTAGATGATGAGCCAAGCACAGTGCAAATCGACACCCTGACCGAGCAAGTTCAAGCCTTCAACGGCAAACAACCGGTTAGCGTAGTGGGTTTAGGTGGCGGTTCAACCATGGACGTCGCAAAAGCGGTATCACTGATGCTGACCAACCCAGGCGGCTCTGCCATGTACCAAGGTTGGGATTTAATCAAAAACCCAGCGGTTCACCACATTGGTATTCCAACCATTTCTGGTACGGGTGCTGAAGCATCACGCACCGCAGTATTGTGTGGTCCAGTGCGTAAACTGGGTCTGAACTCAGATTACACAGTGTTCGACCAAATCATCATGGACTCTGAGTTAATCGATGGCGTTGAAACTGACCAATGGTTCTACACAGGTATGGATTGCTATATCCACTGCGTTGAATCATTAGAAGGTACTTTCTTAAACGAATTCTCTAAGTCATACGCCGAAAAAGCCATGGAGCTTTGCCGCCAAGTGTACTTGGAAGATCACCCAGAAAAAGACGACAAGCTGATGATGGCGTCATTCATGGGCGGTATGAGTATCGCTTACAGCCAAGTGGGTGCATGCCACGCGGTATCTTATGGTCTGTCTTACATCCTCGGCTACCACCATGGTATCGGTAACTGTATCGCCTTCGACGTGTTAGAAGAATTCTACCCAGAAGGTGTAGCTGAATTCCGTCTGATGATGAAGAAGCACAACATCACTCTGCCGAAGAACATCTGTAAAGATCTGCCAGATGAAACCATCGCGAAAATGGTTGCCGTGACTAAGAGCATGGGTCCATTATGGGCAAACGTGTACGGCCCAACATGGGAAGAGAAAGTCACTGACGAAATGTTGACTGCCCTGTTCCGTCGCATTTAAGCTCTCAAGCAGATGACAAGGGCTCGTTGTGAGCCCTTTTGTCTATCTACACTGCATATCTTTGATAAATTAGGATAATTTAATGAATGTGACTCTGTTAATCCCGGCGCGTTACGGTTCAAGCCGCTTCCCGGGCAAGCCCTTAGCCCCGATTAACGGCAAGCCGATGATCCAACACGTGTACGAACGCGCGTCGTTAGCCAAAGGCCTCACCAATATTTATGTTGCAACCGATGATGAGCGTATCAAAAGCGCCGTAGAAGGCTTCGGTGGCAAAGTGGTCATGACCAGCCCTGATGCGGCATCGGGCACAGACCGTATCAATGATGCGATTAACCAATTAGGTTTGAAGGATGACGATCTGGTCATCAACCTTCAAGGCGACCAACCCCTAATCGACCCGACTTCCATCGAGCAAGTGATCAGCCTCTTCGAACGCCACCCTGACGAGTTTGAAATGGCGACCCTCGGCTATGAAATTGTCAACAAAGCCGAACTCGACGATCCTATGCATGTGAAGATGGTGTTCGATAACGACTACTACGCGCTGTATTTCTCCCGCGCACGTATTCCCTTCGGCCGCGATACCAAAGATTACCCGGTTTACAAGCACTTAGGCGTGTATGCTTACACCCGCAGATTTGTGCAAGCCTTCGCAGCCCTCCCCTTAGGTCGTCTCGAAGATCTGGAAAAATTAGAGCAGCTACGTGCCCTAGAACATGGCCATAAGATCAAAGTCGCCATCAGCGCCTTCGACTCAATCGAAGTTGACACGCCAGAAGATATTCGTAAGTGTGAGCAGCGTTTAGCCGTTGATTAATAAGGGCGTTGCTCAATAAGGAGTTGTCATGTCGAGCTTAGAAGTGTGGATCATTATTATTTTGGTGGTCGGTGTGATTGCCAGCAATCTTGCCGCACTGAAATACAGTGCCAAATTCAAACTGCCACAGTTTGGTCAGCACGATAAGGAAAAGCAGTTAAAGACCGATAATCGCGCTAATTCCTCACCCGATGCCGACAAGTCTGCGGATACGGCGATTCAAAATCGCGATAAATCAACCCAAGTTGAGCAAGATAAACCCTAAGCGAGTAGCTTTACTCCTCTGATTTATCTATCAAAAAGGCGCAATAGCGCCTTTTTTGTGGGTGAGAAATAACGTTTCGCTATAGCTTTGCGTATACGCCCAATCTTTCACAGCAAAGATGAAGCATTGAATTATCAAGAATAATACTCGCCACTAAAATGCGTCAGGAAAAGAACAGCCTCATGTATTGAAGTTTTATACAAATCGAAGCAAGAGCGCGTGGAAAGGCATAAAAGCGTGTCGGGACGTCAGCTGTATCTGGTGAGTTTCGGGTAAAAATGTCTATGGGTTAACGCCCCAATTTAGCGCGGAATGCCGCGCTGCGGATTGACGTCGCCACCAGCGCTTTTGCTGGCGATAAAATTTGATGGTTAGGAGATGGCACGGCTCATGTAGTAAAACCGATCATCTTCACTTGTTAAACCAAACCCTTGTCTCTTATACAAATGAACGGCAGGGCTATTGTTAAACACTTTAAGCTTCAAAATGTGAGAACCATGCTCTTTAGCCAGACGTTCCGCCTCAGCAATAGCGATTGAGCCAATCCCACGATTCTGGTAACTCTGATCCACTTGCAAATCTCGTAACCAGCACGCTTCAGTGTCGAAAGATAATCTAACGACACCAACAAGCTTTTCTTCAAATAAAATATCAAAGTTCACAAGCTCTTGTGTCATTTTCTCAATCTGAGCTTGATCCCAATCTACAGCGTATTGTGCATAATATGGCTGCATATTCGACAGAGTAAAATGTGCTGCTTTTGCTAAATCCTTAGCTGGTCTAAATGTAACCACAGATCTAGTCTCCTAACGCCCTATTAAGGTGTGAGCAACGCAATACCGAAGCCCCCGCATATCACCTTAAACACTAAACTCAATGCATAGTAAAAATGCCACGCGTTGCGAATCACTCTTAAACAGTTTGTTATACGAATTTATATACGACCAGCTTTAATTTCTTCGCCAATAATCTTTAAAACAACTCGGGAAAGGATCTCATCATTTGAAGCTTTGTATGAGTGAGCTGTATCAGAATCGAATGCGATTCTCATTTGATTACCAGTATCATCATTACTGACAAACATAAAATTATCTTGATAATCACTCGATGAAGCAAAACGAATTGTGTACGTTTGTCCATTGAAAGGAACTGAAATTGTGCGAAATATATTAATACCTAACAACTGTGTCATTTTTTATAATACCTTAATCTAATTCTCTAATTGATCTTTTAATATTTGATTCTGCATCATCTAATTCTCTCAGTGCACGACGAATATCCGAGCTTTCAGGTGAAGTACTTCTTGCACGCTTCAACGCTCTTTGCGCATCATCAATTGCACTCAGCGCTCGCTTTAGCTTTTGTTTTGCTGACATAAAATATCCATTTATATCCAGATTCGTATAACGCTTCAAGCAGGGACGCAGCTTTGCTGCGTCCCTGCTTGATTTGTTAGCTATTTCTCGCCTTTTGATCCGCTATCGGAAGCACTTGTCTTACCTCCTTCAGTGTTGCCCTTAAAGACTACATTTTGTGGACCTGCTGGTTTAGGAGCAGCTGAAGGCGTTTGTGATGGTGCTGCGCTTGGAGCGGCTTGCTGACCTTGGTTGCTGCCACCTGAATCGTTATCGGCCATATCTTCGTCCTCTTTTATGGATGTATTGTCAATTAAATTTACTTGGTAGACCTTATCTTCTGAAGTAACTTGCTCGTAAATATAAAAAGGCGAGGCACAGAATAGAAAAACAAAGGCAACAACCACAAATAAGGTTGCATCGTGTAGGTAGTTGCCTCTTTTTATATTATTTGAACTATTGTGCTCAGCGGCTTCCGATAATCTTTCGTCAAAATATTCAGCAAAATCAATAATTGCCTTATCGTCACTTGAGCCATTTGCATTGTGCCAATTTTTTAAATTTTCTAGGTGTTCCCTTAGCTGTTTTGCTGGTGGTATTTTTTGATATGAATAGCCTAAGAATGTCCTAACCAGCTTATAAACAGAAATCAACATGCTGCCAATAGCAAGAAGGGCAAACAACAAAAATAAGTATGTAACTGGTTCATTCGAGTATTTGAATCCAGTAATTACAGCAGCAAGCGCCCCACCGAGTATCGTTAATGCAACAATAGGCGTATTTGTCGCCGAAGCTATACCGTTTCTCTGCTCAAGCTCAAAGTCGTATTGTTTCTGAAAAACATCCCTATTCAAATCTTACCCCCCTGATATAGCTAACGCCGTGCTTTGGGGCAAAACGGAGCGCAGCGTAGTTTTGTCCCTAGCAGCACGTTGTTAAGCCCCTTCTCTAGCAGTAGTGAAATAGCTATTTTCAAGATATTGATACCAATGCTCGAAGGTTTCGTTTTCTCCTTTGGGGGCATAGGGATTACCATTTTTGTAGAGAGTACCACCAATCAAATAGTGAGAAACACGAATTTTCAGCACACCATCAACGACAGAAAGACTGTTGAATTTTGAGGAGTTTCTTCCCTCGCGAATGAAATAAAAATATATGTGATGATTTGTATTAGAAAGCTCAAAAAGCTTTTTAAAGGTATCTAAATCGGGGTGGTGTGTACGAACCACTTCGATGATTACATTGGGATAGGCTGAACGAGGAAAGAATTTCTTTGTGTCCCTGCCTGCAATATCAGGCTGAATGTAAGTGCTTTCATGAAATGCAATCCGCGCATCTGATTCCTTAAACCACTTATAATCACTATCATTAAGTGGACTAAAAATCACTTGCTCTTCATAATGTCGAGCTTCCCCGAAAACATTAGTCGAAAACTTAACTGCTCCAATTTCTGGATTCACCAATTCATCATGCAGATATTTAACACAATCATCATGTGTTGGATTGTTTTCTTCTCTTCCGAGCCTTCTGCCAAAAGATGGACTTCCCACCCTTCTATAGTGAGGAGTGTTTTCATTCCTAACAGGTACAACAATACAGTCGTCATCATTAAGAAGAGGTTCCTCTTTCATTCTTGGATACAGAATAGGATCAAAGATGTCTTGTTCGGTATATTCTCTACCTGAGATTAGCCCTCTTGGCACGATTTCTCCTTAGGCTTAACATCTATGGACACCCCATTTTTTGCAAGAAAAATCAACCGATAACAAATGTGGTTTTGCAGCCATCTATTCGGATTCCTTGTAAGAGACTAGCTCTTGATCCCCGATGAACTTCGCTGACTTGGCTCTAATCATTTTATCGTTTTCTAAGAAACGATGTTAGGCACAGAGTTTCCAAGTCACGGTCTAACCTGTCTTGTCATCACTTGCTTTCACTTAGCAAAACTGGATGTACTTTTATTTACTTAATAGGTTCGTCCTGCGCTAAAACTTTCTTCTTTGGCTAATATGGCCCAAGAGATACGAACCAGTTTATTTGCTAATGCCACTATCACTTTGTTTTTATGCATTCTCTTGAGCAACGAGGTTACCCATTCAAAGAACGGTTTTCCTTCTTTTAAATGCCTAATCACCGCTCTAGCACCATGGATAAACATGCGTCTTAAGTAGGTATCTCCTCGCTTACTGATACCTAGCAGTAGTGACTTACCTCCGCTAGAGTGCTGGCTTGGTACTAACCCCATCCAAGCGGATAACTGACGCCCTGATGAAAACGCTTTTGCATCACCAATACTGGCAATTAATGCGGATGATGTTAAGCGACCAACACCTGGGATCTGCCTTACTTTCTGACACTCATTACTGACTTCACTCGTGAGATCTATCTGCTTATCCAAATATTCTGCATACTGTTCGAGCTCCCTCAAACGTGTTTGCATTAAACTAATGTGCTCAACTAGCAGCTTTGGCAACTTATGCTCGACCAAGCTAAAACCTTCTCTAAACCATTTTCTTAGCTGAAATCTTCCAGCAGGAACACTAACACCAAATTCTTGAAGGCTTGCCCTGATTCTATTGATTAATGCAGTACGGTCTCTGATTACGCCTTCTCTTTCTCGATGAAGCAGCAATAAAGCTTGTTGCTCTTCACTTTTAACAGAAACAAATCGCATCGTGGGGCGACGAACCGCTTCGCAAATCGCTTCAGCATCAGCCATATCGTTCTTATTTGTTTTTACATAAGGCTTAACATACTGAGGTGGCATGAGTTTGACTTCATGACCCAGCTTTTTTATTTCTCGTGCCCAATAATGAGAACTAGAACAGGCTTCCATTCCAATCAGACAAGGAGCAATATTGCTCAAAAATTTAATGACTTGGTTTCTTCTTAGTGATCTATTAATCAGTTTTTTCCCTGTCTTATCAAACGCACATAATTGAAAAACAGACTTTGCTAGATCAATTCCGATTGTATAAATATCACTCATGGCGGTCTCCTTTTAAACTGACTTCCTCAGTATAGAAGGGGTGTCCATTTCATTATTTTATTCGTTTGCATGCGCGTTTACCTCGTTGAACCAGTGAAAATGCGCACGATTAACTATCTGTATGCAAAGAACTTATCAGCTTTCTGCTAGATACACCATAAGGAAAAGCGCGTATGCGCTTTTTCCAAACCTATTATCTAATCCATGAATTTATAGGTGACTGATTTAAAAAGTATTTATTTATAGAAATGTGAGAAAACACAAGAGTATAGGATGAAAAATTTCTGGGTTAGAAAGTCTAGTTTTGACTACAACACTGACAACTTGTTAACTCATTTTGAGGCAAAAAACTTTTAGCCAGATGAACAGTTAAATGGTCGTAAAGATTGTCATTGTTGCAACTGTGACCGTTGGCGGCATGGCCGCTCTTTCACATCTGCCCCATAGGGATATGGGAAATGCCACTATGATGTTGGGAACATCATTGGCCATGTGAACGCGGCATTTACACTTCCATGTGTTGCAGATGTCGCCGTCGAGCCTATAGTGATGCTTCTTATGAAATAAAAAGGCGGCGAGTCACTGGGGAAACAATGACAATTCACTCAGTGCATCTAATGATAAAGCAATCTTGCTTTGAGGCTGAAACAAGCCAGAAAAGGCGATAGCGAACTAAATCCCGCCTATGCCACATACGGATTTTTCTTCGCCATAAAAAAGGCCAAGTGTGGAGAGCACTTGGCCTTTGGCTGGAGATGGAATGTGAGTCGAGTTTAGAAGCCTTCAACCCCTGCCATATCGGGAAGATGGTGAGCAATCCCTTTATGACAATCGATACAGGTTTTCTCACCACTGGCCAAGGATGTCGAGTGCATCTGGGCGGCGCGTGGCGACTGTCTGGTAAAGTCCATGTAGGTAAAGTTATGGCAGTTACGGCACTCAAGCGAGTCGTTTGCCTTTAACCGTTCCCATTCATGTTCGGCCAGCTCGCGACGTTTGTTCTCAAACTTTTCGCGGGTATTGATGGTACCAAACACTTTACCCCACACTTCTTTCGATGCCTGCATCTTACGGGCAATCTTATCGGTCCAGTTGTGCGGCACGTGGCAGTCAGGACAAGTCGCACGCACACCACTGCGGTTCGTGAAATGGATAGTCGACTGTAACTCTTGATAGACGTTATTTTCCATTTCATGGCAACCGATACAGAAGGCTTCTTTGTTGGTGGCTTCAAGCGCGGTGTTAAAGCCCCCCAGAAGATCACCCCCGCCACAAAGCCACCTAAGGTTAAAAACCCTAAACTGTAGTGCACACTCGGACGATTGAGAACTTGCCAGATCTTTTTGAGTTTATCTAACATGCTGACTCCTAGTGTGTTTTCTGCTCAGTGTTCGCTTTAATCAGATGATCCATATCCACAAAGTCATTCTCGACCAGTAATTTGGCATCCAGTTGCGGCACATGGCACTGAGTGCAGAAGTAACGTCTTGGCGAAAGCTCAGCTAAGAAGTTGTTATCCCTATCCATATAGTGAGTCACGCTGACCATAGGCGCTTGGGAGTCCCCCGTGCGGTGTCTGGCATGGCATGACATACACTTGTTGACCTTAAGATCGAGCTGATAGCCGTCGATCTTGTGCGGGATCACCGGTGGCTGCATCGGGTAGTTACGCATCTCTTTGATATCTTTGTTCAGCACCGCCTGCATCGCGGGCGGAGTTGGCTCAACGTTGATTGGCGCTTGGCGCAAAGTATCAATTCTGTCCTCAGGAATGCTTGCCGCAGTCACGCTGGTCATCATCAGGGTGGAGAAGGCAAGCACACTGAATGCTGAGACTAATTTGAATGTTTTCATCCTGTACTCCTTATACCTTGACGATTTTCACGGCGCATTTCTTAAAGTCGGTTTGTTTTGACAGTGGATCTGTCGCATCCAAGGTGACTTTGTTAATGAGCTGACTGGCATCGAACCAAGGTACGAACACGAGTCCCACAGGTGGTTTGTTACGGCCACGGGTTTCAACACGGGTTTTGATTTCACCGCGGCGAGACACCACGCGCACTTCATCCCCACGGCGTAAACCGCGTTTTTTCGCATCTTCTGGGTGCATAAAACACACAGCATCGGGGAAGGCACGGTAAAGCTCTGGCACGCGTTGAGTCATCGAACCTGAATGCCAATGCTCGAGCACCCGTCCGGTGGATAACCACATATCGTATTCAGTGTCTGGCGATTCTGCAGGCGGTTCGAAGGGCAAGGCATAAATCACTGCGCGGCCATCGGGTTTACCGTAAAACTCAAAGCCTGAGCCAGGTTTAACGTAAGGATCGCTACCTTCACGGAAACGCCATTTGGTTTCTTTACCATCGACCACCGGCCAGCGAATACCATGGGCTTCGTGGTAGGCATCGAAAGGTGCTAAATCGTGACCATGGCCACGGCCAAAGGTGGCGTATTCTTCAAACAGGCCTTTTTGGACATAGAAGCCAAAGTGTTTCGCTTCGTTGTTCAAATACTTAGGATCGGTATCGGCCAGCGGGAACTTATCGACATTGCCGTTTTTGTACAGCACTTCAAATAAGGTTTTGCCCTTAAATTGTGGATTCGCCGCTAAGACTTCCTTCGACCAGACTTCGTCGGTCGTAAAGCGCTTAGAGAATTCCATCAATTGCCACAGATCCGAGTGGGATTCGCCCGGTGCCTGTACCATTTGATGCCAGAATTGAGTACGACGCTCGGCATTACCATAGGCGCCCTCTTTCTCAACCCACATGGCGGTTGGCAGAATTAAGTCCGCAGCCTGAGTCGTGACAGTGGGATACGCATCGGATACCACAATAAAGTTGGCGGGATTGCGATAGCCAGGTAAGCCTTCCTCGTTGATGTTCGGCCCTGCCTGCATATTGTTGTTCACTTGCACCCAGTAGCAGTTCAAGTCGCCATCTTTTAAGCGGCGGTTTTGCTCTACGGCGTGATAACCGGGTTTTGGCGGGATAATGCCACTGGGGATCTTCCAAATTTCTTCGGCGTGTTTTCTATGCTCTGGGTTTGTTACCACCATGTCGGCGGGTAAACGGTGTGAGAAGGTTCCCACTTCGCGAGCCGTACCACAGGCAGAAGGCTGACCGGTTAACGAGAATGGGCTGTTACCGGGCGTTGAAATCTTACCTGTCAGTAAGTGGATGTTATAAATCAGGTTGTTACACCATACACCACGGGTATGTTGGTTAAAGCCCATGGTCCAGAAAGACGTGACTTTAGTCTCGGGATCGGCATAGAGTTTGGCCAACTCGATAAGTTTAGCTTCAGGCACACCTGACATCTTGCTGACCTTCTCCACCGTATATTCGGCCACAAAGGCCTTAAAGGTATCGAAATCAATCGGAGTCGAATCCCCTGCCGTTTTCACGTTTTTGGCTTTCTGCTCCAGCGGATGGGTTGGACGTAAACCATAGCCGATATCCGTGGTACCTTGGCGGAAGTTAACGTGCTTCTTCACAAAGTCCCAGTTCACTTTATCGTTTTGAATGATGTAGTTGGCGATAAAGTTTAGGATGGCTAAGTCGGTTTGCGGCGTAAATACAATCGGTAAATCCGCGAGGTCGAAGGAGCGATGCTCAAACGTCGAGAGTACAGCCACCTTCACATGGGATGCACTTAAACGACGGTCAGTCACCCGAGTCCATAAGATCGGGTGCATTTCGGCCATGTTGGAGCCCCAAAGCACAAAGGCATCGGCCGCTTCCATATCATCGTAACAGCCCATAGGCTCATCGATACCGAAGGTGCGCATAAAGCCGACAACGGCAGACGCCATACAATGGCGCGCATTCGGGTCGATGTTGTTAGAGCCAAAGCCGGCCTTCATCAGCTTAACCGCGGCATAACCTTCCCAAACGGTCCACTGACCCGAGCCAAACATCCCAACTGCAGTCGGGCCTTTGGCTTTTAGGGTTTCTTTCCATTTCTGCGCCATGATATCGAAGGCACTGTCCCAGCTGATGGGGGTAAACTCACCGTGCTTGTCGTACTTGCCGTCGGTCATTCTCAGCATTGGCGTGGTCAAACGATCGCTGCCATACATAATTTTCGACAGGAAGTAACCTTTAATACAGTTAAGACCGCGGTTCACTTCACTGTTTGCATCGCCGTGGGTGGCAACCACTTTGCCCTCGCGGGTCGCGACAATCACAGAGCAGCCCGTACCACAGAAGCGGCATGGGGCTTTGTTCCACTCTAATTTGGTTTGCTCTGAGCTGGTGATTAAATTGCTCGCCGATGCCGGCAGTGCTAAGCCTGCCGCGCCCGCTGCTGCAATCACCGCATTGGCTTTGATAAAGTCACGTCTATTCATGTTCATTCTTCACCCTCTTCGAGCTCTTCACTCTGGTGGTAAACCATAGTGGCGGACAAGACGCCAGGAATGGCATTAATCTGTTCGATACCGTCCATCAAGGCACGTTGGGAGTCACCTTCAAGTACGACGACGAGTTTCACTTCGTTATTAACAGAGAGTTCGGCATTTTCAATCGCCATAATGTGTTGCCTAACATCCGCCATTTTGTGTGGCATTACTTGCACCACTAGACTCGTGATATGAAGCTCTTTGCTCATCCGACACTCCGCTTATTCATGCTGTTGTTATTGTTCTTTAGGTCTCAACCTGCACCCGGTGGGCCGGTGAAGATTTGGCTAAACCATATGGCAAATCCCAATCCACTTACCAACAACACGGATAAGAGGGGGGCGAGAAATACGGTTAAAAAGATAAAAATTTTCAGTTCTAAGGATTTTTCTGCTGCGCTGTTAGCACTCATGCGTCCTCCAAGAGGTTCGTTCCTGTGATGGATTGCTCTGACCAATGCAGGATTTATAGGTATCTCAATTACATCTTTGATCCACGAAATGATCATAGCGTTAAGGTGTTAACAAACTGTATACCTCCAAATCGGTAAACCCTTTGATGCTTGATCCAGATCATCAATTTGGCGATATATTTAGTTAGATCATGGTTTTTAAGCGTTTTTTTAGATTGTAAATAGATTGATTGGTTATGTTTTTTTATTAACCAATTGCTAAAGCATGGAAAAAAGATAGGCGCTCAGCAAGTAAAGCGCACAAGATTTAAACAAAATATTCCTTAAGGAGTATTAGGGGATGGTAAAGGAAGGCGCGAATGACCGATTATCCACGGCGAAATTGGCTTAACATCTTCGTCAACTTGTTAACTCACTCAAGTGACAGCCAAATCCCCTACCGTATTGGCTAACTGACCAAGCAAATTTGAGGTTCTTAATATCGCCATTAAGACCCCTTCATTTGCCACCGACTTTGCCCTTTGGAGTTAGTGGCTTGTAATATCCCATAGCGAAAATCTATGCAGTAAGGGACAAGTCTGTCGTGGCTAATGGTAGTTAGGTGAAAATGATCAATAAAAAAGCCGAACCCTAAGGTTCGGCTTTTAATGCTAAAGATAACGCTACGCTCAACTCACTGAATCTACAGATTCAATCCGTAATGTATCAACATCATTAACTCAGCAGGATATGGTTTAAGATACGTTTTTCCGAGATCGGATAAGCCGTTCCCAGCGCCTGTGCAAAGCATGATACCCGGTACTCTTCAATCATCCAACGGGCTTCAATCAGTGCCGCAGGCACGGGCTGAGCGCGCGGCACCTTGGCAAGTTGCGCTGCTAAGGCCTCCTGCACTTTAGTGATACTCTGCATATGCAAACGATCACGGGTCGGATCCACGGGTAGCTTATCGATACGGGTTTCAATCGCCTTTAAGTAACGCGCCACATCCGCTAAGCGATTCCAACCACAGGCTTCGACGAATCCCTTGAACACTAATTGGTCTAATTGGCTTTGAATATCACTCATCGCAAAAGCGATATCTAAGCTGATTTTGCCCTTAGTCCGCTTTTTAATGCCTTGATAGAGCGTCAAAATCTGCTCCACTTTTAGGGCGATTTGCTCAGCCGTTGGATTCAGCTCTTGGCGTACCCAATCCTTGGCCTGTTCGAACTGAGCGGCATCGCGTACATCCAGCGCCTTTTCATCAAGCAATTGCTGCACGGCTGCGGCAATGATGTCATCAATCAGAATTTGCACTTGGCCAAATGGATTGAAATACATTGCCAGCTTTGCCTTGTTTGGCAGTGCCTGTTGCAGGTGTTTTACTGGTGATGGAATATTGAGTAACAGCAGACGACGTAGACCTTGACGATGCGCCGTCTGTGCCTCAAATTCATCATCAAATAATTTGATGGCAACTGAGTCTTTATTATCAATCAGCGCGGGGAAAGCCCGCACTTGATAGTTGCCCTTACGCTGTTCAAATTGTTTTGGTAAGTCGCCAAAGGACCACTCGGTGAGCGCTTCTTTCTCAATGCCCTTATCCGCTACTTGACGAATCGCCTTAGCGACCACGCCCTGTAACTCGGCCTTTAAGGTATCGAGTACCCGCCCCTGTGCGACTAATTTGCCCTTGTCGTCCTCAATCTTAAAGTTCATTTGCAAATGCGCGGGCATCTGCGTGACATCAAAATCTTCAGGATTGACGCGGGTGCCACTCATACGCAAAAGCTGTTTGCACATGGCGTCGAGTAAACTGGCGCTAAAGGGCTGCATTGCTTGCACGCAGGCTCGGGCATAATCGGGCGCAGGCACAAAGTTACGTCTTAGTCCTTTAGGCAAAGACTTAATCAGCGCGACGCATTTCTCCTCACGCATCCCCGCCACAAGCCAATCGAAATCCGTATCATCGATTTGATTGAGTAGCGCCACTGGAATATGCACAGAAACGCCATCATCACTCGCCGCAGGATCAAAGTGATAACTCAGTTGCAGGCGGATATTGCCCTTGTGCCAAGTATCGGGGAAATCGAGCGCCGAGATGTGATCGGCGCTGCGCTGCATGAGCAGTGACTTATTAAAATCGAGTAAATCGGGCTGAGTTCGGCGCGCTTCTTTCCACCAGCTAAAGAACTTAGGCGCGTTATAGATGCCTTCGGGAATGCGCGGCTCGTAAAAGTCCATCAACACTTGTTCATCGACCAAAATATCGCGGCGACGGGACTTGTGCTCGAGCGCTTCGACATCCTCCAATAACTTTTGGTTAGCGAGAAAGAAGGCTTCTTTGGTTTGTAATTGCCCTTCGGCAAGTGCGCTACGGATAAAGATCTCCCGCGCTTCAACAGGATTAATCGGCCCGTATTGCACGCGGCGGCGATGCACCACGGTCAAACCGTAAAGCACTTGGTTTTCAAAGGCAATCACACTGCCCTGTTTCGCCTCAAAATGTGGCTCTAGGTGATTCTTTTTAATCAGATGCGCCGCTAACGGCTCGAGCCATTCTGGCTCAATTTTGGCGCAGCAGCGGGCAAACAGCTTAGAGGTTTCGGTCAGCTCAGCCGCCATGATCCATTTCGGGCCTTTTTTCGCCAGCGGTGAACCTGGGAACACAAAAAACTTACGATTGCGCGCGCCTAAGTATTCGTTGTTATTATCCTTAAAGCCGATATGACTCAGCAAACCCGATAACAACGCACGGTGCAGCGCATCGTAGTTGGCTGGCGTCTCGTTTAAGCGCCACTTTAAATCGTGAACCGCTTGTTTTAGCTGAGTATATAAATCCTGCCATTCACGCACACGCAGGTAGGCTAAGTACTCGTCGCGGCATTTTTTACGGAACTGGCTGGCGGATAATTCCTTTTGCTGCTCTTTTAAGTGCTGCCATAGGTTCACCCAACTGACAAAATCTGAATGGGGATCGGCAAAACGGCGATGGGCCTCATCGGACGCCTGCTTTTTATCCATGGGACGCTCGCGGGGATCTTGAATCGACAGACCCGCAGCGATCACTAGCACTTCCTGCAAACAGCCCAGCTGATGACTCTCCACCACCATACGCGCTAAACGCGGATCCACCGGGATCTGCGATAGCTGACGCCCAAGCGGCGTTAACACTATATTGCCCTTCTGCTGCTTAACGGCTTGTAATTCCTCAAGCAGTAAGAAGCCATCGCGAATATGGCGCGGATCGGGCGGCTCAATAAAGGGGAACGCCGCAATATCGCCAAGGCCGATGGCGAGCATCTGCAAAATCACCGAGGCTAAGTTGGTGCGTAGGATTTCGGGATCGGTAAACGCGGGACGACTGTTAAAATCCGCCTCATCGTATAAACGAATACAAATACCCGGACCAACACGGCCGCAGCGGCCTTGACGCTGATTGGCACTGGCCTGTGAAATGGGCTCGATGGGCAGGCGCTGCACCTTAGTGCGATAACTATAACGGCTGATCCGCGCAGTCCCAGGGTCAATCACATAACGAATACCAGGGACGGTGAGCGACGTTTCCGCCACGTTAGTGGCAAGCACGATGCGACGCCCAGTATGGCTGCTGAATACCTTGGACTGCTCGCCGTAGGAGAGGCGCGCATATAACGGCAAAATCTCGGTATCGCGGTAATTGCGACGATTAAGCTGCTCGGCGGTATCACGAATTTCGCGCTCGCCGTTCATAAAGATCAGAATATCGCCCAAGCCTTCGGCGACTAATTCGTCAACGGCAGCAAAAATCCCTTCGATTTGGTCGAGATCCGCTTCGGTATCTTGCACTAACGGGCGATAACGGGTTTCCACCGGATACGTCCGGCCAGAGACTTCGATAATAGGAGCATTATTGAAATGCTTAGAAAAACGCTCAACATCGATAGTCGCCGAGGTGATGATAATCTTAAGATCGGGGCGTTTTTTCAGAATTTGCTTGAGGTAACCCAAGATAAAATCGATGTTGAGGCTGCGCTCGTGCGCCTCGTCGATAATGATTGTATCGTATTGATCTAAATAGCGATCCGAGGTGAGCTCCGCCAGTAAAATCCCGTCAGTCATCAGCTTAATATAGGATTCACTCTTTAAGGCATCGGCAAAACGCACCTTAAAGCCCACCAGTTCACCGAGCGGACTTTGTAATTCTTCGGCAACACGTGTCGCCACGCTGCGCGCCGCTAAACGCCGCGGCTGGGTATGACCAATAAAGCCGCGACTACCAAGGCCCAGTTCTAAACAGATTTTGGGGAGCTGTGTGGTTTTACCCGAACCAGTTTCACCCGCAATGATCACCACCTGGTTTTCACTGATGGCTTTAGCGATCTCCTCGCGCATGCCGCTAACGGGCAGATTATCTGGATATTGGATTTTCGGGCGCGCCTTAAGACGCTGCTCGACCTTTTCGAACGCTGCTTGCGCCTGCTCTGCAAGTTTGGCTAACTCTTGGGTTTTCTTATCAGAATCGGCTTCTTTATTGAGCTTAAATAAACGGCGGCGGATCCGCGAGGCATCACTTTGAAAGCACTGCTTGAGAAAGTCGCTCGATAGCGGATGTTTGTCAGAGTTCAAAACCAAATTCCATTGCTAGCATCGAAAACAGCGATCCTAGCAAGGAACGGGACGTATTGGTACGACTAATTTGGCCTCAAAAGGATGAAAAATAGGCAAATTAATCACCTTTTGAAAGGCTTAGCGCTTAGAGCTTAGGCGGGTGCTAAGTAACATTGCTGCATATACACATTCATGGCGCGCAGCACATTGGTGCGGTTAATGGTGCCAACGACTTTGCCCTGCTCGACCACGGGATAAATCTTAGGTTTAGAGCCAAGCATTTGCTCTGCTAATTGCAAAATGCTGTCATCGGGACCGACATACAAGACTTCGGTGCGCATACAATCTTTTACCACTGAGGTCATATCACAGTGATAACTGCTCTTTAGCATCACGGCTAAACAATCTTGCTGGGATAAAAAGCCCACTAAATCGCCGTTATCATCCACGACGGCGGCACCCATCTTGTTATTGTCTAACAATTTTTCAACCGCAGTGGCCAGCGACATATTGGCGCGTAGCAATACGGGTTGACGATCCATATGGTCGCGTATTTTTATTGAATCCATAGCAATCTCCCCAATCTATCCTTTACTAACTCAACTCGGCTTACGCTTTGAGTCTAGTCAAAATCTCGTAAGTGGTAAGCGATTAATATCGATTGGAGTTATCTATTTACTTAGCGGGAAGGAAATTGGGCGGATAAAAGCGGTGATTTAGAGGGGTAACACTGGGCCTACAAACGCCATTTTGAAATGGATGACTTAGAGATATTGCCTTAGCGCATGTTAAGCGCGCTAAGGCAATAGGCGGTAACCTTATTGGTCCTGCCAAATCATCACTTGGGCAGGCTCGCCATTACTACGAGTAGCGCGGTACATGCCTTCGGTGTTAAATGGCGTGGCAATATTGCCCCTGTGGTCGACAGCTATCACACCACCAGAGCCGCCAGCGGTGATAAGGCGTTGATTAATCACTTCATCTGCCGCTTGAATAATGGATTTTTGCTGGTATTTCACCTTAGCGCAGATATCGCCCGCCACTTGGTAGCGAATAAAAAACTCGCCGTGGCCCGTGGCCGACACAGCGCAAACGCCGTTTTCGGCATAGGTGCCAGCCCCAATCACGGGCGAGTCACCAATGCGACCAAAACGCTTGGCCGTCATACCGCCAGTCGAAGTCCCCGCCGCTAAGTTGCCGTTTTTATCTAAGGCGACAGCACCAACGGTACCAAATTTATAATCGAGATCTTTCATCTCAATACCCGCAATTTGATCTGATTTTTCAGCCGCCTGCAGTTTTTGTCTGGCATCGAGTAATTGCTGATAACGGGCATCGCTATCGAAATGGCTGTTAGGTACCAGTTTAAAACCTTGGGTTAAGGCAAACTCCTCGGCGCCTGCGCCCGACAGCATGACATGCTCGGACTTATTCATCACGGCTAAGGCCAAATCGATGGGATTAGCGATATGACGCACGCCCGCTACGGCGCCCGCATTCATGGTTTTACCATCCATAATGGACGCATCTAACTCGTGGCCGCCATCATAGGTGTAAACCGAACCAACACCGGCGTTAAACAGTGGGCTGTTTTCTAATACATTGATAGCGGTTTGCACCGCGACTAAGCTATCACCGCCCTGCTCGAGCACTTTTGAGCCTTTGTCGACCGCTTCTTTAAGCTTGTCTTTATAGGCCTGACGCAGTTCTGGCGTGAGGTTGGCCTTAGAAATAGTGCCAGCGCCACCGTGGATCGCAATGGCAAAAGGTTTTTCATTCGCTTGGGTATTTTGTGACATAAAAAGTGCACTCGAGAGAATTAAACTAAAGGTGGCTAATTTTATTTTCATTATTTACATCCCCTTAAACAGTAACGTCCTTTGTAACCATTTCAATGACTAATTTCAATCATCTCCTTGCCTGTTGCGGCTATTCTGGCGACAATGAACTCACATCACAGGGATTATAAAGTGCAGCGATACTTGCAAATAACGTCATTATCTTTTCGTCTTCATTTGCTACTTGGCCTGAGTTTAGTGACATCGGGGGCGATGGCCGCCGATAACTTGTTAACGCTTTCAGTGAACGGGGTCGACGAAGCCCTAAAGCGTAATATTCTCGCCCACTTAGGTGCTATGCCCGACTCCGAAGTGCAGCGCCGAGCCTTCTTATTTAACGTGGAAGACAATGTCTCCACCGCCCTCGAGTCCATGGGCTATTACCATGGCGAAGTGGAAGAACAGTTAGTCGAAAAAGAAAAAGGCCCGTGGGAATTAAAGCTCACGGTCAAAGCGGGTGAACCGGTAAAGATCCAATGGGTTGATATTAATTTTTCCGGTGAGATGCTCGACGATCGCGCCTTCGATAAGTGGCTTGCGGAGGTGAATATCAAGCCTGGGGATACGCTCAACCATGGGGTATATGCCGATGTGAAATCCCAACTGGTGACGCTTGCCTTGGCGAGGGGGTATTTCGATGGCGAATTCACCGAGTCACAAATCAAAATCAACCGCGATTTAAACACGGCGCAAATTAGCCTGCATTTTAATTCAGGCGCACGTTACCGTTTTGGACAAGTAAGCTTTGAGGGACACACCTTAGAGCCGGATATTCTCACTAAACTTATCCCTTTCAAAGAAGATGCGGCCTATTCGACCCGTCGGGTCAGCTCTCTAAACCGCCAATTGTTGGATACGGGCTATTTCGCCAATATCAAGGTCATACCGCAGATAGATCAGGCAAAGGATAACCAGTTGCCCGTCAAGGTGGAGCTCACCAATAAGGCCAGCCACTCGATTGAATTAGGTCTCGGTGGCGACATAGGTCAAAGCGCAGATAAAACCTTCGATCCGCGAGTACGGGTCACTTGGCGTACGCCACAAATCAATAAATACGGTCACTCCCAAGAAACCAGTTTGGAGTGGTCGCCTGACAGGCCTAAGTTTTTAACCACTTATACGATTCCGCTGACTCATCCCTTAGACGATCAACTCAAAATTCGCCTAGGCTTGCTGCGGGATAAATACGGGGTGACCCAGATTTACGAGCCCGAGAACCGCGATTTTCGTAACACGGGACAACTGGAATCGACTAAGTATTTGCTCGGACTACTCAGGCAGCAACGCTTGGATAATCAATGGCTGATGACCTATTCCCTCGATGCGATTCGCGAGGAATATACTCAGTCCGATACCGATTACAGCCCCAGTTTTTATCTGGCGGGGATTAACTTTTCTAAAACGACCCGTGGGGATAACTCACTCGATCCTAAGTCTGGTTTCAGGCAAATGTATAGCTTAGATTATGCCGATCCTTATCTTGGCTCCGAGACACGCCTTGCCCGCTTACAGGCCAAGTTTAAGTGGATTGACACCTTTTTTGATAACCACAGAATCGTGGCGCGTATGGATCTCGCCGCCAACTTAGCCAATGAAAATGAGCTGGCCTTTATTCCACCATCACTGCGCTATTTTGCCGGTGGCGACCAAACCATACGTGGTTATGGCTATCAAGAACTTGGGCCTTATCTCGATTACATCGATGCCGATGGCAAAGTCAATCGTGAAGTTATCGGTGGTCGTTATCTCATGGTTGGCAGTTTGGAATATCAATATTACGTCACCCCGACTTGGCGTGTTGCCACCTTTGTGGATGCGGGTAACGCCTTTGATAACAATCAGTTTGAACCCGTAGTCTCAGTGGGTGGTGGTATCCATTGGATCTCCCCCATTGGCCCAATTAAGTTAGATTTAGGGGTTGGTTTGAAAGAGACAGACACCATTGACCGTTCATGGCGCATTCACTTAACCATGGGGACAGAGCTATGAGCAAGCCCCCTATTCATGAGCCTAATGCAACGGCTCAACAAGAGAATCAAACCCCTGAACAATTGTCTTTGGAACAAAATCCAACGTGTGTGCAGCCCAAAACACTTAAGCTGCGCATTTGGCAAATATTTAAACTCTGCACGCGGATTATTGTTTACGTTCCCTTAAGTCTTTTGGTGTTAACGGCATTACTGCTCGGGACTGAAATTGGCTCGCGGATAACGGTGGGTTTAGCCGATAAGTTTGTGCCCGATCTGGCGCTCACCTACACCTCTGGCTCGTTAAATAAAGATCTCACCTTAGCCCACGCCAGTTGGTCGATGGATGGGATTAAGGTCGAGCTCAAGGATTTACATTTGGCATGGCAACCCACTTGTCTGCTACAAAAGCAGCTGTGCGTGAATGCCTTAACGGCGAGCCAAATCGATGTCAATATCGATACCGAGGCCTTAAGCTCAGGTTCCACTGAAGCAGACGTTACCCCCGAAAATGATCAGCCGAGTGAACTGGTTCTGCCCTTTGGCATAAAGCTCGACAGCGCCGAACTGAACAACATCAATATTGCGGTCGATAAGATGCGCTTTTCGGCAAATCATATTCAGACCGCTGCAACTTGGTTTGCCGAAGGACTGACGGTCGAGCAGCTTAGCAGTGAAGGCTTGGCCGTGTTAATTCCAACCGACGACAGTCCTGCGCCAGACACAGATCCTCAAGGCGCAGGCACTCAAGCTACAGGTACTCAAGCCACTGACACTCAAATCACAGGCACACAAGTCACTGACACCAAGGCAGCCGAGACAGCTGCAACTGCAGCGGCAAAAACCACGACCGCAGCGGCGACAACTCAGCCTGAGACCGAAAAATCAACAACCACAGTGGCGACTGCAAGTGCTAAAGCTTCAGCGGACAAGCCAATTGTCGAAAAGAAACCTTCTACGGAAACTGCCGCAAATCCTCAAGCAGATAAACAAACGGATGAAAACGCCGATAAGCAAGCATCTACAGAGGAATGGGCACTTGCCCATTTACCACAGGTTTTTATGCCTTTCCCGGTGGATGTCAAGCACCTCAGTTTAGACAACAGCCGTTTACAGATTGGTCCGCGCGAAGATCTATTTAGTCATATTGAGCTTCAAGGTCAATTTGCCAAGTATCAGTTAACTCTAGAAAAACTGCTGCTTGCCCATAGTTATGGCGAAGTGTCTGTGGTGGGTCAACTCGCCCTCGAACAGGACTATCCGCTCGCGCTTGAGGTTCAGGCCAATGTCACTCAGGTTGCCGAGTTGCCAGAACTGACCCATCAACAATTAAGCCTAACCCTTAGCCAAAGCGTCGGACAACTGGGGATCCACGCCCTTGCCAAAGGGGATGTGGATTTTAGTCTCAATGGACAATTGACCCTCAAAGATCCCACGCTGCCCTACAAGGTGAAACTGGAAAAAGTCCGCGCACAGTGGCCGCTGCAACATGCCGAGTATCTTGTGAGCGACCTCAATCTCGACAGCCAAGGCTCCCTCACTCAACAGGCCGCGACGCTCAATGGAAATGTCATCACACCTTTCCATAAAGTGTTAGCCATTAGCAGTGAGCTTCATCATCAGGGTGCAAAGCTCGATATTAAGCAGTTTACTGCGAAGGGCGAACTAGGTTCGGTCGATGTGACTGGTGAGCTAGATTACGCTAAGGCGATCACTTGGAAAGCCAAGGTATTGCTCGATAATCTGAAATTACAGGAAATCACACTGCCGGAAACTGCACAGACTCCAGAATCAACACCTACAAAGGACGCTAAAGCACCGAGCACAAATACCGATAAGCCAGCGCCAGCAATAACAAATGCTCCCGCTCCTGCGACAACAACTGCAGCTGCAACTACAAATGCAAAAGCAACTACAACTACAAGTGCAAGTGCAAGTGCAAGTGCAACGAGCAGCTTGCCAAACAGTTTAATCTCGGGCCAATTGCAGACCACCGGGCGCCTGTTAGATAAACAGTGGCAAGTGGCTCTAACGGACACCCAACTGTCAGGCACAATGCAGGGTTATCCGTTTGATATCACAGCCGATGTCAGCATCAACGATAAACTGTATATCAGCGCCAAAGGTGTCAATGCCAAGGTATTGGGTTCCACCTTAACCTTAGCGGGCGAAACCAACAAAACCTGGAACCTTGAGGGTAAACTGCAAGTCCCCGATTTCGGTTTATGGTTGCCCCAGGCCAGTGGTCAATTGCAGGCCGATATCAATGTCACTGGGGAAGAGAAACATCCACAAGTCGAGTTAACCGCGCAACTGGTCGATCTGGTGCATCAAAATATTAAGCTCAGGGAGTCAACACTCAAGGCTTACTATAAGCCTTTGGATGCCCATGAGTTTGCCCTATCACTCAAGTCAAAGGCACTGCAACTTGGCTCACAGAGTTTAGATACCGTGACCTTGGGCAGTAAAGGCGATATTCAAAACCAAAAATTGACTCTCAGCGCCACAGGGGATCTTGGGCTCGAGCTTGGCGTCACTAGCCAATACGATATGAAAAAATCCCAACTGCAGGCGCAGGTGAATAAAATCAACTTGGCAACCCCCGTCGGACGTTGGGAGATAGATAAGGATATTCTTGTCGGCTGGGATCAAAATAAGTCCAAAGGCAATATCAGCCCCTTCTGTCTAGTGAATCCCAACAGTAAGGTTTGCCTCGATAATCAAGTGACTATTGGCAAAACTGGCGAGGCTCAGCTCAGTTATGCGGGCAATCTAGGCAAGCTATTAGTGCCTGTATTACCCAACAATATGCAGTGGGATGGCAGTTCTTCACTGTTGGCAAATTTTGCTTGGGCGGCGGGACGTAAACCCACGGCCAATGTCGACTTTAATTTTACTCCCGGTAGCATCAAGCTTAAACGAGCCAAAAACCGTGAAGTCACCATTAATTATCAACAACTTGATTTCAAAGCTAACTTAGACGCTAAACGACTCCTCTCGTCAATTAGCTTTGAATCGGAAGATGTCGCCAGTTGGCAGAGTGAGGTCACGGTCAACGTAACGCCGGACAGAACCTTGTCGGGTTACGCCAATATCAAGCAAATTAACCTGCAACCTTTAGGTGAGTTTTTCCCGCAGCTCAATACTCTCGAAGGCTTGCTCACCAGCAGATTAAACTTTGCTGGCACCTTGGATGCGCCAGAAGTGTCGGGCAATGTGTCCTTAACCCAAGGCGCCCTCGCATTGACGGCCAACCCTACGCTTATCAATAAAATCGACATGTCGATGGACTTGGGCGGTCAACAGGCATCCCTCAAAGGCCGCTGGATGATGGGCAATGGTTTGGGGCGTGTTACGGGTGATATGCGCTGGCCTCAGGGCCAATTCAGTGGCGAGCTTGCAATTAAGGGCGACAAATTAGCCGTGATCCAACCGCCACTTACGCTACTTGATGTCTCGCCCGATCTCACCATCGCCTTTAGCAGTCAACAGCTCGAAGTTAAAGGGGTTGTCGATGTGCCTTCGGGTAATATCAAGATAGTCCAACTCGCTGAAGGCGGTGTTGCCCTGTCGGAAGATGTGGTCTTCGATGACTCGATTGCCGCGGCGCAACCTAAAGCTAGCCCCTATGCCATTGTGGCGGATCTAAACATTAATGTCGGTAACGACTTAAAAGTCGATGGCATGGGCCTTAAAGGTAAACTGCAAGGAACCTTAAAACTGCAGCAACAGGCGTTCCGCCCACCACTGCTATTTGGCGATATTAAAGTCAAACAAGGCAGCTATAAGTTTATGGGACAAACCCTGAAAATCCGTACCGGTGAAGTGCAGTTTGTCGGCCCGACATCCGTGCCTAACTTAAATATCGAAGCTATTCGTGAAATTAAGAGTGAAGATCTAGTCGCGGGTGTCCGTGTCACGGGCACGCCCGCCCGCCCAGTGGTAACCCTGTTCTCTAACCCTGCTAAGGAGCAAGCAGAGATCCTGTCTTACATTATCAAAGGCAGCGGCTTTAACAGCAGCAATAACGAGCAGAACAATTCGTTGATGATGGGAGCGGCGCTGGGCTTAGGTTCACAGGTCGGCGGCGGTGGCGCCATCAATAACATTGGCAGTACCGCCACTGGGATTATTGAAGAGTTTGGCTTCTCTAACGTACAACTGGACACCAACGATGAGGGCCGCGTGGCGATCAGTGGCTTTATCGGTGATAACCTGATGGTGAAATATGGTGTTGGGGTATTTAACCCAGGCTATGAGATGACGGTCAGATACTACCTGTTATCGCAACTCTATCTGGAAACGGTATCAGGTACCTTAGGCCAATCCCTCGATATCTATTACAACTTCAATATCAAGTGATGCTCCCCCGCGTAGTTAGGTTGCGCGGGGATAATTTTATGTTCTTGTTCGTTAAAAAACAGCCACAAAAAAAGCGCCCTATAGGCGCTTTTTTGCTTCAATCACGCGATTAAGCGTAAACGAAGTCAACGTGCTCGATCATTGGCTTGAACGCGTGACGTTGCATAGCTTGTGCACGAACACCTACTTCTTTGCCATCTAAAACGATAGTCACAACAGAAGTGTAGAAGTCTTCGTTAGTTTGAATGTTGATGATGTCTTTGTGATCAAAAACAATAGAAACTGGCTCTTTGCCTGCGCCGTAGATAACAGCAGGAACTTTACCTGCATGACGTAGGCGGCGGCTCGAACCTTTCCCTATTTCAGTGCGGGTTTGTGCTTGGATAGTGTAAGACATGTGTTTCTCACTTAAATTTAGAGTAAAAACCGTCACCATTTTCGACCAATGGTGACTCATATAAAGCGCGCGCATACTAACACAGTTACTCAGCAGGTACAAGAACAGCCCCACTCTTAAACCTGAATGATACCGAGCGGCTATCGTTATAAATCACAAAGAGTATTTATTGAATTGGAAAACTTGTTTGTAGCCTGTTAAATAGCCGAAGCGGCTTTGATCTGAATCAAAAAACCCGCGATCTTGATCACACTTAAGCCAGTCGATGCCTGCTAAGCTCGGGCAAATTTTGTCACTTTAGTCTTGTCAAACATGCGTCACGAGCTGTATTTATTGCAACAAGAAAATCGTCTTTCATGCCAATTAGCCCGTGAACTCGTCTCACTTATCGAAACTGTACCCTATCAGCAGACCACGATCGAATTGAAACTGTTAGAACTGCTCGCCTGCACTCAACAAAAAAATCGTAGCTTACTGATGTTGATGCAGCTTTGTGAATCATCCGCGGTTGAAGGCCAACGACTCAGGCAATTTAAGTTTTCACAGTGCCTCAATCAGCATGTGAACGACTGGCAACAACACCGGGAAATGAACAAGCTTGGGCAACTCTTTTTGCCGCTGTTAAAACATTATTTGCAGGATATTCAAGCACTCGAGCTGCAGTTTTATCAGCAGCTCTCAGTGCAAAACGATAAGACTACCAGTGGCGGACTGGGCCACAGTCAACATGCACAAAACCTGACTTAGGGTAATAACCCACTCCTCCTAATTTAAGCGATAACGCCGCATCACGAAGGGTCTTTAGGTTCACACCCGGGATAGCGATGTCCATTGCCATGCCTTGCATGTGATAACTTTTCTTTGCCACCCCACTGCTCTTACCCGCCAACATGGCGTTAGTCTTGGGCGAACGATAACCAGAAATCACATGGATCTCATTCTCCGTATTGAGGGTGCTCTTGAGGGTGTAAAGCAGATCGAATAAGCGTTTATCCATGGGCGCCGCCACATTCTGGCGATGATCCCGCAGCAAGTGACTAAAATCATTCAACACTTCGCTCTGGTAATGGCCGTCAATCCAATAACTGCCATTGTTATGCTCGCCCGTGTGGCGATTGTAGAGGCTGAGATCGCGAACCCCTTTGGTCGACCGACTTGCAAACGCTTTAGAAGGAATTAAAGAACACAATGCCACACCACTGAGGCCTAACAACAACTGCCTACGGGCAGGACAAAGTAACGTCACATCATCACCTTTTGTTCGTTTTTTGGACACTAAAACCGCAAATTATACTGAATCGCCATTCAGATCAAGCCTTGACTGGCTCACAAGATTTCAGATTTCAAAATCTCTTAAAAGTTCAGGTCGTTATAGAATGTAAAAAATTGCTGCAGGCACCGCCTGGGTAAACTCAACTTCTAAGTGATAAATATCATTGCGATATTGAATTTGCCCAGCATCATCAAGCCATGCTGTCCAATAAACCGTGTAGACAGGCATGGTATCTGACAGCGCAAACCATTGGGATTGAGTGGTATTAGGCGTTAATTTGTCCCAAAGGCGCGTATCTTTAACTAAGTGAGTTTGAAACCAGCGGGCCAGCTCCTCGACCTTTTCAACCCGAATGCAACCCGATGATAAGGCCCTATCGGTCTTTTTAAAGAGACTTGGCTCAGAAGTTCCGTGCAAATACACACTAAAACTGTTGTCGAAATGAAATTTATATCGACCTAAGGCGTTTTTCGCCCCGGGGCGTTGCACTAAACGATAGGGAAAATGGCTGGACGCTAACTCTTGCCACTCCTGCGGCGAATGTTCGACTCGCGCGCCGTCATAGTCGTAAACATCAAACCCGCGGTCCTGCAGGTAATGACCATCTTGGCGTATATGGGGCATGATATCGCGCCGCACTATGGTGCGCGGTACGCGCCACGGTGGATTGAGCACCACGCTGGAGATATGACTACTTAGCAGCGGTGTTGGCCGCGATGCTTTGCCCACTATTACTTTTGAATTAAGGATCACCTTCCCCGCTTCGACGAATTGCAGCTCAAATGCAGGGATGTTTATCACCAGATAGCTTGCAGGTAAGGTGCGAGTAAAAAGCTGCTGCCTAAGGGTATTTTTCGCCAGCAGCTTTGCCCGAGCATAGGGAGATTGATTAAGCCAATACAGGGTTTGTTTACCTATCACCCCATCCGCCTGTAAGCCATGCTGGGTTTGAAAGTTTTTGATCGCGCGAACCAGTTCATCATCATAAGGCATGGAATTGTTATCAGTTGAAGCCTGCTCAGTCCGTGCAACTGTTCCAGCATGAGTTGTTGCGTCTGGTGAAATGATGTCTGGCTCAATGGTTGGCTCAGATCCTAGTTCAGATACTGGCAAAGCTGCTTCATCGGCTACAGACTCGGAAGCCGTGCTAGGCATCTCTGCTAGAAAACCTAATAGGAAAAGGCGCTGTGCAATCGGCGCAATGAGCGGGCTCTCTTGCCCTGGACTGAGCTTATCTTCGAGGATGAGTGTCTCCCACGAAGAGGATTCCGCTAACGCCATCAATTGCTTCAACTTGAGGACCACAGCGCGAAAATACGTATCCTTAGGGATCAGTGCTGCCGATAGGCATGGCGCAGTGCATTCAGCTTGGGCATCAAGATACTGCCAATAGTTATCCAATTGCAGCTGCATTTGGCGAAGCTTCAATTGCTCCTCGTTATTCAGCGCCCTATGTTGCCACTGGATCAACTGTTGATAATTGGCGCTAAAAACCGGGCTAACATCGGCAAGACTCAAGAGTAAGGTTTGCCCTAGAATTTGCTCAACTGCAGTGTCTGGGTCAGCGACTTCTGCGGAAGGCGGAAGAGCGGGCTGTTCAACCCTTTCTGCTTCAACGCTTAAAGGTGCTGTTACCAGTGGTTCGGCGGCGTAGGATTCTATGACTGCAAGCGAAAGTCCCATCAACAATGCACCGAGTGGCCAGCGCTTAAGTGAACTAAAGCTGCGGTTGGATGTATTAGGATTTAGCGTTAATCGACTCACAGGCATCATAAACGTCCCCTGTCACAGCAGATTCTTGACCGTAAAATTACCGCAAGTGCAAACATCGACACTCAATTCACCAGTAATCTGTGTTCACTATAGCTGAAGCCGTTGCCGAAATGCAGGCGAGCAAAGGGATAAAACAAAAATGCCACTGACAGACGTCAGTGGCATTTCAATTATTTGACAACAATTAAGCCCATTAAGCGAGGTGAATTATTACCCTAAAAACGTGTTACCTAGCAGAAAGAGACCAAGTCTTCTGGCACAAACTGCTCTGGCAGCTTTTGCAAGCTTCGCAGCATCAGCGGATTGGCTAGCACCAGCGCCATCTCCTGACGGTTAAATAACGCCAAGGCACTCTGTTGGCACTGCGCTTCATGCACTTTTACGTGCACAATAGCTTCAACCGGTTCAATGGGTGTACCCGCCGCACGCAGTGGCTGCTTATCAACCATAGCTAAATGCAGTTCCATTAACGCTGGATCTTTTAACACTTGCGCTAATGTCCAAGGCTGCTCGATATGCGCCTGATAAGCGGCACGTGCCTCTTGAGCACGAATACAGATAGGCGCAGGATTACGCTCCTCTGGCGTGGCCAAAATGCCAATGCGTTTAAAGAACTCACCAATTTTGATTGACCCCGTCCACGCCGAAATCGGCACGGCTAACCACAGACCAATCAAGGCGGGGCTCATCCACGCAAGCAATGTTAAGGAGTCCAAAATCGCCGCATAACCTAACATCACGCCCGCCAGCATATGCCAGCGGTGGCGATAGATCAGGGTTAACCAAGGCATGCTGCCATCGTCACGGCGCTGTGGAGACCAGCCACTGTCACGCCCCATCAGAATCGACATCACCGCACCGCAGTGGATAAACATCATGATAGGTGCGATTAGCGCAGAGAGGATCACCTCAAAGATCACGCTCAAAATCGCCTTGATGCGACCACCGACACTGCGGGCAAAATTTCCATCTTTTAGCAGCAATAATACGCCGAAAATCTTAGGTCCAAACAACACGCCCATGGTGATATAGAACAATCTTAATGCCCTATCCGAGTCCATGATTGGCCATGTCGGGAACAGCGAGAATTGGTCGGTAAAATACTCAGGACGAATAAAGTGTGCCTGCAAGGCGAGCATCAAACCGGTCAAAATCAATAACAACCAGAATGGCGATGACAGATACGCCATAATGCCCGTCATTAAGTGCAAACGGCTGACCCAGTGCAAGCCTTTAGTTGGCAGAATACGGGAATGCTGCAAGTTACCTTGACACCAACGGCGATCGCGCACAGCTAAATCGACAATAGATGGCGGACATTCTTCATAAGAGCCAGGTAAGTCGTAGGCAATGACCACACTCCAGCCCGCACGGCGAATCAGCGCCGCTTCGACGAAGTCATGGCTTAGGATATGACCACCAAATGGCGGTTTACCTTTCAGGTTTGGCAGACCTGCTGCGCCCATAAAGGCTTCGGTACGAATAATGGCGTTATGACCCCAGAAGTTACCTTCTTTTTGTACCCACCAACCGAGCCCAGTACCAATCACAGGACCATAAATACGTGCCGCAAACTGCTGCAGACGCGCCATTAAGGTAGTGCCATTGATGAGCGATGGAATCGTCTGGATAAGTCCGGCGTCAGGATCGGCCTGCATACGTTGTGCTAAGCCAGTGATGGTCGATGACTCCATCAAACTGTCAGCGTCGAGCACCAATAAGTGATCGTAACGAGAGCCCCAACGGCGGCAGAAATCCGCCACATTACCCGCTTTACGCGCCACGTTCTTACGACGGCGGCGGTAATACACGCGAGAATGTTTATGGGTTTCTTGGCGCAGCACTAAAAACGCCTGTTCTTCTAACAGGGCGATTTCAGGATCTGTGGTATCACTTAAGATAAACCAATCGAACGCATGACCATGCCCCGTTTGGGATAAGGCTTCCGCCATCACAGATACCGCGGAGAACACCCGATCAGGCGACTCGTTATAGGTTGGCATCAAAATCGCGGTGCGGGTATGTAGCTCAGTCTGCTCAAGCTCGTTTGGCTTGGGCTTTTTCAGCAATATGAAGAAGCCTGCGATACCACTACAAAACGCCAAGGCAATCCAGCAGAAGTTAATCGCAAATAACACCAACATCAGATATTCGAGGGGAGTGATCCCTCCGATACTGAATACAGCGCCCATTTCGTAGATAGCAAAAGCAGACAGCGCCAAAGCTCCGCCCACGACAAAGAATCGACGGGATACCTTCGAGCGCACACCATTGGCTACGGTGCTACGACGCGGAAATCCTTCAGGCATTTGGCTTAAGCTTTGGGGTTCCATTGCGCCAGGCCTTTCATTAGGCATGGCGCTACCACCCACGAGCACTTCAGTCTCAAGAACCGAATTCTCGGATACAGTCATATTATGTTGCTCCGTCATGGACCTTAAAGCGTCCAGCGATAGAGCCAGGTTTCAACCTGACGCGGTGTTGAGAACTTGAGTTCGGCACGTAATTCGATAAGTTCCTTATCTTCTGGCTCCAACTCAAACGCGAGGCGATAACCATTGTTAGCCGCGTTACGCGCAATAACCACATTTGAAATCACCCCACCGGAAGACTCAACCTTCGCGAGCGGTAATTCATCGGGCATAGCGCCGTTAAGATGATAATCCACGACAAACAAACGTCTTGGGGTCGCTTTTGCGATGTCGGCACGACCACTGGCAGTACGACTCACCACGACAGAATTGGTTTTCGCCACTGGCTCCTCGCCCCAGCTCATACGGTAAGCAAAATGATATTCGCTGCCCGCAGGAATAGGCTGACGCGGCTTCCAGAAGCTCACGATATTATCATGAATTTCTGATTCTGTTGGAATTTCTGTCAGAACGACTGCACCTTGGCCCCAGTTACCCACAGGTTCAATCCACAAACTTGGACGACGCTCATAGTGGGCTTCGAGATCTTGATAAGAGGCATAATTGCGTTCACGTTGAATTAACCCAAAACCCTGTGGCGAGTTATCAGAAAACGCACTTACCTGTAATTGGCGTGGGTTAGCCAGTGGGCGCCATAGGTGCTCACCGCGGCCGTTAAACATTAACAAACCGTCTGAATCGTGGACTTCGGGTCTAAAGTCGTCGGTATCATGGCGGCCATTGAGTGAATGTAAGAACATGCTAGTACTTGGCGCTAGACCCACTTTGCTGAGTTCGACGCGAGGGAATAATGTCGCTTCAACGTCGATTTGGGTGTTGTCACCTGGGCGCACCGAGAAGCGATACGCGCCCGCTACACTTGGACTATCAAGCAGAGCATGAACCACGATCAAGTTGCTGTCGTAGGAAGGACGTTCAACCCAAAATGCGCGGAAAATCGGAAACTCTTCCCCTTCAGGGTCTGCGGTTTTCAAGGCTAAACCACGGGCAGATAAACCATAGGAATTACCTTTACCTAAGGCACGGAAATAACTCGCACCTTGGAACACCATCAACTCGTCATAAACGCCGTTGGTGTTTAACTGGTTATGAATGCGAAAACCTGAGTAACCAATGTCATCATTTGGCAACGCTTGAGTGATAACCTCACCCGCAGTGAAATACTTAGGCTCGTAGGCTAAGTGAGTCGCTTGGTTAGCTTCAACAATGGCAATTTCGATTAAATCTTGGAAATAGAAGCCACGGTGAAACATTTGCATTTGGAATGGTAAACCTTGGTCACGCCAAATCGACGAAATCGGGTTAAAGCGAATGTCGCGGTATTCATCGTAGGTTAACTTAGCGAGGCCTGCTGGCAGCGGATCCTTCAATACCACATAAGGTTTAGAAGCCAACTTGCGAGCTAACTTCACGACTGAGTCGCCATCAAAGGTGCCCGTTTTAGTAAATCTCACTTGATTTTTGTTCGCCGGCTGAGCCGTCGCCTTAGGTGGACTCACCACAGGTGTGGCGGGTTTGTTTTCAGCAGGCTTTGTCTCTTCAGCAAATGCCGAGCTCGACAGCGCAAATGCTGCGCTAAGCGCCAGTGAGCAAATGAGTGAAGAAGAAGGTTTAAACGATTGGCAACGCAACAAGCTAACCATAGGATAGGTAACCTAAAAATAAACTAAGAAATCAACGTTTTTTGTGTGCACAGTGAAATTTTTTTACCGCTGTTTGAACGAAAAAAAACACAGGCTGTTACATATCGCGAAAGATATCAGAAGGAGTAAAAAACTCATAAATAAAGATGCAGTTAACTCCTTTTGCACGATACTATTTAGCAATATACTTATACCAATAAAGAATATCAAATTCGAATTAACATACCAATTTGATCTTTAAAAGTTACAAGTGCTAATAAAGTGCTGCCAAGTTCGCATAATAGAAACAAAATCAATCTGTTTTGCAAATTTGCGGTATCACTCATCTTAGCGATTTGCCCTAACTACAAATCTTAGATGATGCCTGCCAATACGCGAGCCAGCGGGCATAAAATAATTATGTTAAGGCTGCGAATCGCGTTGAAATACCATTTGAAATGTGAGTTACAGGGGAAGCACAAGCGTGACCACTAAACCGCCATTTTCACGGGGCGTGATCGTCAATTCTCCTTGGTGTAAATCAATGATGTGGTGGCAGATGGACAGCCCCAATCCCGCGCCTATTCCTTCGTTTTCATTGACGCGGTAAAAACGCTCCGTGGCGCTGGCGATTTGCTCCAGAGTCATGCCCTGCCCGCGGTCGGCGATCTTTACCACGACGCGGGCGTGGGTGACTGCGGCACTGATACTAATCTCAGTTTCGACAGGACTGTATTTACAGGCATTTTCGATGATGTTTTTTAGCACGATCAGTAGGTAAAACCGATCGCAGTTGAGCGTTAATGCCGCATCGATCTCGATATTCCATTCATAGTCAGTGATCAGTGGCATTAGCTGGTTCAGCGCATCTTCCACCATTGGCAGTAACGGATGAGGCTGCACATTGAGTTCGGCAATTGAATCGACCCGCGCAAGCAACAAAAGCTGCTCAACGGTGTGACTCATATGCTTCACACCAGCATCGATGGCGGCGAGGTGAATGCGCTCCGCATCACCCTCGCCCACTAAACCTTCTAACCCCTGTTGATGTAATTTAATCACGGATAAGGGGGTTTTTAACTCATGGGCCGCATCGGCACTAAAGCGACGCTCCCTCGCAATAAAGTGCGCAATGCTGCTGATATATTGGTTTAGCGCGCGGCGCACAGGCACGAGTTCCTTAGGCAGTGACATTGTGAGCGGCGTGAGATCGTTAGGCGAGCGTGCCATTAACTCGCGCTCGAAGGACTTCAACGGACGGAATAAGATGTAAAACAGCAAGCTGACGATAAGTAAGGTCAAGGGCACAACGATCAGCGGCACGATTACGGCATTGTGCATAATTTGCGAGACCAGCTCTTGGCGCACTTCATCTTGCTGGGCTGTGATGATCCAGACTTTGTGTTTAACCGAAAAAAAGCTGAACACATGCCACAGCTCCCCTTCGAACACTTTTTTGCTATAGCCTTGAACAAACTTAGTTATGGGTTGTCGGCCGATATTGTCTGAAAACACCAGCGCTTGCCCCGCCTCGCTCCAGATCTGAAATGCGAGTTTGTGCTCATAGGCCAGCTTTAGCGCATCGGCCTTTTGTGCAAAGGTACTGATCTGGCTATCGGGGACATGGAGAATTTGCGGCAGCTCTTGTGGCGTTTTAAATTCCGCCTCATCGTGATAAAAAAGCTCAAGCATTTTCGCGCTTTGCAGCATTTGCGCATCAAATAACTCTTCGATTTGATGCTTAGAATCCCGGGTGCTGAACCAGCTTGAAATGCCCACGGAAACCGAAATCCCTGAGAGCATCAGCAAGGTTAATAACAAACGTAATGAGTACACATCCAGCACCTTGAGTCGATTCACCCCGTAGTCCCCGTCGTTTATGGTGAGAGTAAACATGCCTAAAAGGCTGTTACTAAATACCGATAAACGCCGAGTTTGTCACTTAAATCCTGACTCTCGCGTTAATTTTCAGGTTAATTGACTTCGGTTAGGGTATAGCCAATGCCGCGTACGGTCTTAATCAAGTCATTGGCTAACTTTTTACGTAAATGGTGGATATGGACCTCAATCGAGTTGCTGCCAACCTCATCCCAGCCATAGGTTAACTGCTCTAGCTGATTACGGGTTAACACTCGGCCAGCGGATTGCGCCAGTTCGAGTAACAGCTGAAACTCCCGACGTGATAACGGCACATTTTGATCGCGAAAACTCACCTCACGGGTGTTGAGGTCAATACTTAATGCACCGATATTCAAGCTGTTATTATCCAGACCATATTGCCGGCGAACGATCGCCCGAATGCGCGCGGCTAACTCACGCACATCGAAGGGTTTACCTAAATAATCGTCGGCGCCGATATCGAGGCACTCAAGTTTGGTATCAAAATCCGTGTTGGCCGTGAGCACAATGGTCGGAATCGACACGCCCTCTGCCCGCCACGCTTTAAGTAGCTCCTTACCATTGCCGTCGGGTAAGCCTAAATCGAGCACTATGGCGCTAAAGGTTTCATTCTTAATGCCCACTAATGCTTGCTGATAACTACTTAGGTGATCGACCTGCATCCCCATTTTGGCAAGGCTCAAGCAGATCCCTTGGGCTAATAACTCGTTGTCTTCCACTAACATGATACGCATTGATAATGCCCTATCGAAAAATACTAGATTGCACCGATTGCTCGGCTAAAAAGGCTTCGGCCTGCTCACCCTGTAACATGGCCATGGTGGCCAACATGCCTGCGGTGACGCAGTTTGGCCCAAGAACTGTCACCGAGCGCGGCGCCCCACTTACCGGATAGCCAGTGCGCGGATCGACAATATGCCCATAACGCTTGCCATCAACTTCAATAAATCGCCGTGTATCACCACTGGTAGCTAAAGCGCCTTGGGTTATTGCCAGCACTTTCGCGGCATGGTCGAGCTGATGCGGATTTTCAATCCCCACCTGCCAAGGCACGGCATTTGCCACTGGACAAGCGATATCGCCGCCAAAATTGACCAATACCGAAATCCCCGCATAGGACTCGGCAAGCTCATAGGCGACCCTATCGACCGCATATTCTTTGGCGATACCGCCAAAATCGAGCTGCATGCCTTGGGGCATCAACAACTCATGGGAATTAAATTCGATGCGCTCAAAGCCAACTAAGGCTCGTGCAGCCTCGATATCCGCTTTGTCGGGCATCTTGGCATCGGCCGTAAAACGCCACAGCTGCATCAATGGGCACGCCGAAATATCGAAGAGCCCATCGCTCAACTCAAAGCATTGTTTCGCAAAAGCCAACAGTTGCCAGGTTTCTTCATCAATAGCGCTGCGTTGCCCCTGAGCATGATTAAGCCGCCATAGCGGGTTACCCTCAATAAAGCGGCTGTACTTTTGCTCGATTCTTTGCGCCTCGCGCACCGCCATATCGAGCATATCGTAGGCAATATCCTCATCATGGCTTGCGATTAATAGCTCGCATGGGCTAGCCATGGCCCTAAATTCGCCTAAATACCCCCAATCTCGACGCGCGAGTCGATATGGCGGATTAGGGGAAACTGCTGGCATCTTCGTATCCTTATTCTGTGACTTCGCGTAACGCTCAATATGGGCAACACCTCCATATTGAGCGCTTTGTTTGCGGCTCAGTAACAGAGTATACCTTTAAAAAGAATAACTAAACTGCGCCGTTATCGCCTTTTGGGTCGGGAACAAGTCGTAGTTTTGCAGCTCATCCGGGATCGTTGTGCCATTGTTTTTCGGATCCTGTTGGTAATATTCCAAGCGATATGTCATTTCATGGCCGCCCGACAGACGGTGACCAAACTTAACGCCAATGGTATAGGCACTCATATCACCAATCCGGTAGTCTGCACTGGCAAATTCGGGTAACGGCGTATCGGCAAGCAGGAACGGTTGATAGAAATTCACCGCCGACTGTTGGTAATAGCGTAAATGCAATTGCCCGTAGAAACTGCCGCTGAAGTAATAGCGATAGTGGGTTTCTAAGGTGTGCGAAGTTAAATCCCAATCATCCGTGTTATAGCGGTAGGAGAAATCCACAACGCCGGAATCGAGTGCCCCTTTGGTCATCACATAAAAACTGTGTTTCAGGCGCGAATCGGGACGATTTTCGTAGACAATATCCTCGGTCGTGCCGTTATTGTCCACCACGCTCAACACTTTATAGGGATCGGTTAAGTAGCCGCTGACGCTGGATAATCCATAGTTCGCCTGTAATAACCAACGTTGATTTAGTACTTGGGTGATCCCTAGCATCAAATCGACGGTTTGTTTATCGTCACTGCTCGTTTGGCGAGTCGCATCGAATGCACTGCGGTAAGCTTCATCACTGGTAAAATTGTCGCGAATAGCCATAGAGGATAAGGCTACGGGTCTGCCACCGACGGGGTCAACCACATCGAAGCTGTAGGCCGTGCCCAAAAACAGCGTGGTATTGTCCTTGTTAAAACCACGTTCTACCCCTGCATTAATACCCATCGACATATAGTCAAATTCTTTTGAGCCATACACGCCGCCATTGACTTTCCAATCGGAATTGAGCGCCTGTGACCAATTGGCACTGCCCTGCACTCGGGTATCGTGGAAGGTATCATCGAGCGGTGTATCACCGGCCGCCACTTTATATTGGCCATTACCGGAAGGACGGGTGAAGGTTTGGCTGTCGCTTTGGGCGACCGCACCGGAGGCCGAGGCCCCCGTTAAGCTGTCGACCACCAGCTTTAAATCCAGCACACTGTCGTCGCCAAAGTTTTTCTGCGCCGTACCTATGGCTTCAACCGCTTGTACCCTGTCTTGCTCGCCGTAGTACATCAGCGCGGCATCGACTTTCCAATCATCGGCATTTTTTGCAAGCTCAGTGGCATGGCCGCTTGAGACAAACAAGCCACAACTGGCTAAGGCTAAGGCGCTGGCAATATGTTTAGTCTGGGGTTTTACCTGTGCTGTGACTTGCAGCGATTGTGGGGCGATTGAGTCTAACTTATTGTTATTATTTGTCATGGCAGACAACACCTTTATGTCATTAACGCGTTTTTAGACTAAAAACCTAATTTATGCTAAACCTCAGTAGGCTAAACCTCAGGTACCACTTGTTGAATGTACAAGGCTTAGTTACAACCGCAGCCGCCGCCCGCAAACGCGCGGCCACCGCTACTACCTTCCTTACTGAAGTAGATATGATCGTCTAACGCCTGATCTAACTTTTCACTGTCAAGGGCCATATCCGCCCGCGCGAGTTGTCCTTTTTCCCAAGGCTGCACCCCAAGGCTCGAACAACCACTTACCCCTAACATCACTAACGACATGGTAACTAACGCGATGTTACGCATAACTTACTCCTTCAACAGATTCACGAGTTCTTGTTCATAATCGGCGGCATTATCTTGGTAAAAGCCCACATGGCTTTTAACTAACTCGCCTTGGCGATTGAACATAAAGCTGCTGGGCATGCCCAGTAAATCAAAGCTTCGTGCCACATCACCCTCAGGGTTAAAACGCACAGTAAAGGTCGCAGGCACCTGCTTTAAAAATTCATCGGCAAGCGCCTTATCGGTATCGAGGTTAATCGCCACCACGGCTAAACCTTGCTCGCGATACTTTTGTGCCATCGCATTCATCCAAGGGAAAGACTTACGGCACGGACCACACCAAGACGCCCAAAAATCGACGTAGACCACTTTGCCCTTAAACTCAGTCAAGGAAACACTTTGGTTATTTGCATCAAACACCTGATGCTCCAGCGACGGTGCAGCCTGGGCGCCAAGACTTAACAAACTGAGTAACAACAAGAGTTTTTTCATACTAGGTCCATCCATCACAATTGCGTTTGAATTTATTAACTGAATCTTAAGGTTTGCTTAAACTGTAGAAGAATAAATTTAAGCTCGCGTTGGCGGTTATTGTTTGCCGTATCAATTGATTACAAAGTGAGCTGCAACAGAAAAAAGGTTAAAAGTGCGACATTTTGTCCCATTAGCAAAATCGAAATTAGATCTGCATCATGTTAATTAAATGTCAAAATCAGTTTCATCACATCTCTTGAAAATTCTTGATATGCATCAAGAATTCTGTATCGCCTAAGGCCTAAACTGGCAGTGTCAATTATGTAAACCCTTACCAATTTACATTCAAATAACAAAAAGGTTGACCCATGGACACACATGCAGCCCTCTATGAACAGGGAAAGGCGCGCTTAGACGCACTGCGCCAACTCGCTCCCCGTCAACAGCAAACATTAATCGAAAAATTACAACAACACGGCATCACCCGTCGTGACTTTATGAAGTGGAGCGCCATGGTGACGGGCATGCTCGCCCTACCACTGCCCTTTAGTAACTTAGTTGCCGAAGCCGCCGAACTCGCCGACCGTGTACCCTTAATCTGGTTACACATGGCCGAATGTACTGGCTGCTCTGAATCCTTAGTGCGCGCCGATACGCCTAATTTAGATTCGCTGATCTTCGACCATATCTCGTTGGAATATCACGAAACCTTAATGGCCGCTGCCGGCTGGCAAGCAGAAGAAAACCTCGAGCACGCTCTTGAAACCTACAAGGGCCGTTATCTACTCGCCGTTGAAGGTGCCGTACCGACCGCTAATAACGGCAGCTTTTTAACCGTGGGCTGTAAAGGTCATACCGGCTTAGAAATTATCAAGCATGCCGCCGAAGGCGCCGCGGCGATTATTTCTGTGGGCACCTGCGCTTCCTTTGGTGGCGTGCAAGCCGCCTACCCTAACCCCACAGGGGCGAAAGGGGTACACGAAGTCGTGAGCAAGCCTGTGATCAACTTAGGTGGCTGCCCACCGAGTGAGAAAAACATCGTCTGCACCCTGATGTATTTCATCATGTTCGGCAAATTACCTGCCCTGGATATGTTTAATCGTCCTAAATGGGCTTATGGCGCACGGGTGCACGATAACTGTGAACGCCGCGGCCGTTTCGATGCCGGTGAGTTCGTTGAAGAGTTTGGCGATCACGGTGCGAAGGAAGGTTACTGCCTCTACAAAGTGGGCTGTAAAGGACCTTATACCTATAACAACTGCCCTACAGAGCGCTTTAACCACCATACCAGCTGGCCAGTGTTAGCGGGCCACGGTTGTATGGGCTGCTCAGAACCTAACTTCTGGGATGATATGGCCGACTTTGAAAAACCCCTTGGCCGTCAACTACTCCATGGATTGGATGCTACCGCAGACACAGTCGGTGCGGTGATTTTAGGCGCGACCGTCGTCGGCATTGGAGCCCACGCCGTTGCCAGTATTTTTGCCAAGCCGCTGGAGGAATAACCCATGAGCAAGCGCGTTGTTATCGACCCTATCACCCGTATTGAGGGTCATTTACGTATCGAAGTCGAAGTTGATGAGAATAATGTCATCAACAAAGCATGGTCATCCTCTACCCTGTGGCGTGGTATTGAAGTTATCCTCAAGGGCCGCACGCCAATGGACGTGGGGCTGATTGTGCAGCGGATCTGCGGTGTTTGTACTTATTCCCACTATCGCTGTGGTACCGAAGCGGTGGAAAATGCCCTAGGCATTCAAATCCCGTTAAACGCGAAATACCTGCGCTCCTTGATGCAAACTTCGCTCTATATGCATGACCATATAGTGCACTTCTATCATCTACACGGTTTAGACTGGGTGGATGTGGTATCAGCTTTAAGCGCCGATCCCGCCAAGGCTGCTCAGGTTGCCCTTAAATATACCGACAAGCCGATTGCTGCGGGCGAAGGCGAATTAAGAGCGGTGCAAGAGCGGGTTAAAGGCTTTGTCGAAACCGGCAAACTCGGCCCCTTCGCTAACGCTTACTGGGGCAATGGCACCTATAAATTTACCCCAGAGCAAAACCTGATTGCCCTGTCGCATTACCTCAAAGCCCTTGAAGTACAAAGGGTTGCCGCCGAAATGCTGGCGATTTTCGGGGGTAAACAGCCGCATCCACAATCATTGGTTGTGGGTGGTGTGACCTCAGTGCGCGATATGTTAAGCCCTGCACGCCTGCAGGAATGGAAACAAAAACACGCGATAGTGACCGACTTTATTTTGCGTGCCTATCAGGCGGATATCGTCATGGCGGCGGAAGCCTTTAGTGGTGAAGCCAGCGTACTTGGCGGCGTGAACGTTAAAAACTTCATGGCGACCAATGACTTTGTACTCGCCAATGGCGAATATCTGTTCGACCAAGGCGTGATCATGAAAGGCGACCTAGCGGGCGTGAGCGACATCAACCCAGAGCTTATCGCCGAAGACGTCAGTCATGCTTGGTATAGCGCCGATGCGCCGCAGCATCCCTACGATGGCACAACTATCCCCAACTACACCGGCTTTGTTGAGCGCGATACGGTTTATGGCAAACTGCCCACCTTAGATGGCGATGGTAAATACTCTTGGGTGAAATCGCCCCGCTATCAAGGCGAGCCGGTCGAAGTGGGTCCATTGTCCTGTCTGCTGGTGAGCTATGCCCGTGGCAACAAAGTGGTGGTCGATGCCGTCAATGCGCTGCTGGCTCGCACGGGTCTGCCGGTTGAAGCCCTGTTCACCACCTTAGGCCGCACCGCCGCGCGGATGCTGCAAACGGTTATCGTGGCGCAGGAAGGTCTGAAAACCTTCGATGCCCTGTTAACCAATATTCAATCCGATGAAACCACCTATGTGAAACCCCATATCGACCCAAGTCGTGAATATGTGGGTCACGCCATGATTGAAGCGCCACGCGGCATGTTAAGCCACTGGATCCGCATCAAAAACGGCGTCATTGAGAACTATCAAGCCGTGGTACCCACCACTTGGAACGCAGGTCCAGTGGATGCCAATGGCAAGATTGGCCCCTACGAAGCCTCACTCATTGGTTTGAAACTGGAAGATCCCACTAAGCCCCTTGAGGTGATACGTATTATTCACTCATTCGACCCTTGCATGGCGTGTTCAGTACACGTGATGGATTTCAAAGGTCAAGCACTGAGCGAGTTCCGTGTCAGCCCCAATGGTCAATAACAACGAGGGAGGGAACGCAACATGAACCATTCTGAAACCCGCATTCGGACACTGGTTTTTAGTCCCGCGATACGGATTTTCCACTGGCTACGGGCACTGTCGATTTTAGTGCTGGTGATCACCGGATTCTATATCGCTTGGCCGTTTCTTGTAGCGCCCGACAGCACGGATGTATTGGTACAAGGTTGGGTGCGATTTGCTCATCTGATCTGCGGTTTTGTGTTGACCGCAGTCACCTTGGTCCGCTTCTACCTGTATTTTTTCAGTCGAAGCGATATCGAGCGACGCTCATTCCGTGATGTGATGAGTGTTAAGAGCTGGATAACCCAACTGAAATCCTACATTTGGATGGGACACTTGCATAAAGCCGGTGTTTACGGACCGCTGCAATTTGTGACCTACGTAGCAATCTCCTTCGTGGCACTTGTGATATGTATTACTGGACTCGTGCTGTATGCCAACGTCTACCATGAAGGTTTAGGTGGCATGCTTTGGAGCAGCGCAGCTTGGATCACGGCGCAAATGGGTGGACTGGCACAGGTGAGAATTTGGCACCATTACCTCACTTGGGCTTTCGTTATCTTTGTGGTTATCCACGTCTATATGGCGGTTTGGTCAGGGATACGCTTCAAACATAACTCTGTCGACTCAATTGTCTCTGGTTACGACTACCCGAAACCAGACTCACACCACTAGGAGTCCAATGAAGATATTGCTACTGGGTATTGGCAATGTCCTGTACGCCGATGAAGGCATCGGCGTACATTTTGTCAATTACATCGCTGAGAATTATCAGTTCACACACGAGTCCCACCAGCTGGAGATGCTCGATGGCGGCACCTTGGCTCAGGGACTCATTCCGATTATTTGCCAATACGATTATTTGATCGTAGTCGATACCGTCAATGCCAACGGCGTCGAGGCTGGCGAAGTGTATTTCTTTGATTTTGATAAAGCCCCGCAGGAAATCGACTGGCAAGGAAGCGCCCATGAAGTCGAAATGCTGCAAACCCTCAATATGATGGAAATGGTGGGCGACAGACCCAAAACCTTTGTGTTAGGTGTCACCCCTACCGTGTTAGAACCGATGACACTGGGACTGACCACTAAGGTGGCCGCCGCCGTCCCCTTGATGGAACAAACCCTGTTAACCCACTTAGCCTCCCTCGGGTTCACCGCGACACGCATTGCCGAGCATAGTATCGATTCGCTGATCCCCAATTCTTACAAACGTGGCGTCACTACTGGCGAAAATATAGAAGATGAAACACATCAGATTTGAGTTTACCTGCTCGCGTCAGGTGCCTTTGTATGCGCATTTATGTAATCAATACCTAAATTATGATGCGCTCAATATCAGCATTGGCTGCGACAGTCAGCAGGATTTTGGTTCGCACACTTATTTTATTGAGGCCCAAGGCGAACAAGCGCAGCTAGAACAGTTAGCCGAGGCGATCGCCGCCGACTTTTTAATTTCAGTCTGGCTGGTCGACTCAGGCATTCATGCGATTGAGGCGCCACAGGGACAGCGGACATTATTGACCGTCCCATCCACTGAGGGTGCGCTTAACGTGCAATCGGTCGCGGCTTTTTGCCAGCAGTGTTATCCCAGATTTGGTGATAATCAGGCGGCGCAATTTGGTCAGATCGATTTAGCCTGCACTTGCTGCCACGGAGAAAAGCGCTTAACCAGCGCCCAAAAGGCGTTAACGTTGTCCGATCTCAAGGCGATGGCCGCGCAGCTTATCAGCCAAGGCTCACTAGATTTAGCCAGCGAAGGCGTACAATTAAGCCTAACACCCTTTGTCCATACAACAGCATCCAGACCGCAACTGCTTATTTGTAATCCCAATACCCTCAACGCGCATTTTTGCCTGAAGGATAATCAAGTCCTCGCCCTATCCAGTATCGAAAAACCGCTGATGTGTGTCAGACCAACCCAAGATAATCAAAAGCTGCCCGCACCGCTCTACGATATCTGCTTTGGTTACAGCCGAGTGGTGTTAGTGCTGAGTGAAATCCTGCGGCAAAAAGGTATCGATTGGGTGTATCTTGAGGGGTCGCACCAGAGGCCGGCGCTCGCCTGGGTCGATGGCGCTTGGGCTCAGTTAGGCAGCCACACAGCCGAAAACACAGCGCCGCAAACCATTAAGCAATTCAGTGCGCCGGAGCCTCTGCGGGAAGACATTCACTTTTTAGGCTTTAAGGCCAAATGGCAAGCCAATAAGAAAACCCGTTCACACCAAGGTTTATTGACTGTGCAGGCCATACCAAATAAGGCCGATACAGCTGAATATGCAGCAAATGAGGAAGACCATACCATAGCGGATGCAGCCCTGTTTGCAGCGCTGCTTAATGGTAAATTTACGACCCATAAGCAGGCTAAAAATGCGGCGGTGATTTACTTAAGCCATCACCACACTGGCCAAATCGTCACCTGCGACAATAAGGGAGACACCTCACTGTTTTTCGCCCTCCCCGAACTGCCCGACAATGGTTACGAGATTTTCCATTGCCTCGACAGCAGTCCACAAAAAGCCGTCGCGCAAAAATTTAAGAGCTTGTTTCCAGAAGATTACTTAAAGTTGCTGAGCCTAAAACTTAACGGCAGACGTGATAATCTTCAGAGTCTGTGGGCGATTGCGGCAGTATTGATTGGCCTAAATCCGCAGGAAGAAACCCAATCTCAAACCTATTTGAGCGATGCACTGCTCGCCGCCGCCATGCGTTACCATGGTGCGAATGCGCCGCGCATCGATTTTCCCCTCACCAAAGGTGAGGCCCACCGCAGCCTGAATTGGTGTAAAACCCTAGGCACGCTGCTGAGTTTTCGCGTCGCCGGGCACAGCGATCCGAGTCAACTGGCCTTTGCAATGCAGGACTCCCTCGCAGACTACCTCGCTAATTGGCTTGAACACATTGACTTAAATATCGGTGTACACAACATTGCTTTAGCGGGCAATGAGTTAGCTAACGAAACCCTCTGTAAGCGTATTAGGCTGCGGCTCGGGAAAAACTTCCCGCTATTGGTCAATCGCAGTCTGGATTTAGAGGGCGACAACCTAGCCGTAGGCGCGCTCTATGTGAAGCAGCGGCAGTTAAATAACCTTTAACAACACCCGCTCACCGCTAACCTTACATTCAGATAGCGCTAACGCATGGAGGATAAAATGTTTTATCTTCCATGCAGATGCAGCCAGATAAGCGAAGAATACCGAGATTGAAAAAAGCCACCTCACCCACCAATCAAACCGAGCAACTCGAGCAACTCGAGCGCCGCCAGCTGCATATCACGGGCATTGTGCAAGGTGTGGGCTTTCGCCCCTTTGTTTACCGCTGGGCGAGTGAGCTTAAATTAACTGGCACTGTGCTAAATAATGCCAATGGCGTGATGATTGAGCTGCAAGGCCCCACCGCAAACTTAGATAACTTTGTGCGTGAGTTAACCACCAATCCGCCGCCACTGGCGCGCATCTATCAGATGACCCAGAGTCCGTTAGCGGTAAAGCTTGAAGAGACTAGCTTCAATATTATTCAAAGTGATAGCCAAAGTGATGACCAAAGTGATGAATCTGGTGAGCATCATTTAGCCGCCCTCGTTGCCGTATCGGCCGACAAGAGTACCTGTCAGGATTGCTTAAGCGATATGCATAACCCGCAGGACCGCCACTTTGGCTATGCCTTTACCAATTGCACTAACTGCGGCCCAAGATACACGATTATCAATGCCTTACCCTACGATCGCCATCATACGGCCATGGCGGATTTCGCCATGTGTCCCGACTGCGCTAAAGCCTATCAAGATCCGCTAAATCGCAGATACCACGCTCAGCCTGTGAGTTGCCCTAAGTGTGGTCCTCAATTGAGTTTAAAATCGCCTCAGGGCGAGTTACTTGCACCTAATTCCTTGTCCGCTTTGCAAGATAACAGCCTTGCAGTATTGTCGGCGGCGGCCGAGAAACTGGCTCAAGGGCAGATTCTTGCGATAAAGGGTTTAGGTGGCTTCCACTTAATGTGCGATGCAACCAACACTTTAGCCGTCAATCAATTAAGGCAACGCAAGCAACGAAAAGCCAAGCCGCTAGCGGTGATGATGCCGAGCATCGAAGTGGCAAAACGCTATGTAACGGGTACACAGGCTGAGTGGCAAACCTTAAGTTCGCAGGAGCGGCCCATCGTACTGATGCAGGCGCTGGATAAACACAATCTGAGCCATCAGATTGCTCCTAATATCCCAAAACTCGGGATATTTTTGCCCTACACACCGCTGCATCATTTACTGCTCGGGCAATTTAATGGCCCACTGGTTGCGACCAGTGCGAATGTCTCTGGCGAGCCGATTATCACCGATTGTGATGAGCTTATCAGCCAACTAGGCCATGTGGTGGATGCCATAGTCGATCACAACCGCCCCATCCTCAACGGCTGTGATGACAGCGTGGTGCAACTTATCCAACCGCCAAATGGCTGTGCCCCACAGGTGCAAGTGCTGCGTTTAGCGCGGGGATATGCGCCCTTAAGCTTCCCGTTAACAAAGCCGCTGAGTCACTCCATACTTGCCGTGGGCGCCCAACAAAAAAATGCCATTGCGTTAGGTTTTGGTTCGAATGTGTTTTTAAGCCCGCATATTGGCGATCTCTTTAGTGTCAGCGCCGAGCAGTACTTCGAGCGTACCTTGGCGACCTTCGCCCGTCTGTATCATTTCAGCCTCGAGCTAATTATCCACGATAAGCACCCAGACTACGCACCATCGCGGTGGGCTGAGACGCAGCAACAGCAACGTCTTGATACGCAAAGCCAAGACACGCACCCAATCCGAACCTTAAGTGTGCAGCATCACCACGCCCATGTATTAAGCGTAATGGCCATCAATCAATATCAAGATCCAGTATTAGGCTTTAGTTTCGATGGCACAGGGCTTGGTGATGATGGCAGCCTCTGGGGCGGCGAAGTCTTACTGACCACCCTTAACGGCGCCGAGCGGCTTACCCATTTCGAGGCAATTCCCTTGCTCGGTGGAGAACAGGCAATTAAGCAACCTGTACGATTGCTACTCGCATTACTGTTTCAGCAGATGAGTCTCGAGGAAGTGCAAGCCCTTAAGTTGCCGATTCTGACAACCTTAAGCCCCATCACCTTAAGCAATCTGCATCGGATCTGGCAAAACGGCCATGGGATTAATAGCTCCTCGGTGGGACGCTTGTTCGATGCCCTCGCCTGCGCCTTAGGCTTCATCGACACCACTCAATTTGAAGGTCAAGCGGGTATGTTAATTGAAGCGGCAGCAAGACGGGCCGATGCCAAACAACTGCCAACGCTGATGCTCGACTTGCCCTTGGAAATCTCAGATATATCCAGTGATAGCTCGATGCACGAACCGTATATCTGGCGCAGTAGCCAACACTTTAAACAGATAATCACGCTGATCACCGAAGCACCGCTCACTCGCGATCGGCAAGTGCAGATCGCCCGCGCCTTTTTGCATAGTGTGGGGGATGCCGTTTGTGGTTTTGCCGCGCGCTACCCAACTCTGCCCGTAGTGCTGTGCGGCGGCGTGTTTCAAAACCAATATTTGCTCGAATATTGCCTCAGTAAACTGCACCAACAGGGTAATACAGTGCTGGCCAATAAACATATTCCCGTTAACGATGGCGGTATCGCCCTCGGGCAGCTTTGGTATGGTATCCATCAAAACGTGAGCAATAACCAGTGATGGTTTAAGACTCAAGCTGGTTCATAAAGGCTTTCATTGCGGGCGTAATGCTGTGCTTACGGGTCATAAAGACCGTTTGCCCTGAACTGACTCCGTCTAACAGCTGATACGGGATCCCAAAAAGTTGCGCCACCGATTCGGCAATACCGCGGCTGACGATAGCACTGCCTAAGCCATGCTTTACCGCGCCGATTAAGTGGAATAATGAGTCGGTTTCCAGCACCAAATTAAAATCGATCCCCGCCTGCGCCATCGCATTATCTATGTATTTTCTAAACTGCATATTTTGACTGAGCAGCACTAAGGGACGCGTACCTATGTCCGCTAAAGGCAAGGATTTACTTGCACTGTCATCAACCGAATCACAGGACAACAGCGCCATTTGATTGGCACGCTGCGGATAAAACACGAAGCTGCGCCGATTAGCCTCGGTGAGTTGTTCGTCAAACCCAAGGCCAATATCGGTTTTATGCAAACTAAGATTTTCAATCAATTGCCCATTGGTCATTACAGATAACTTGATGCTGATATTGGGATAAGCCTGATTAAACAGCTTAATCAGCGGCATGATGTCGATACTCGATTGCGGCACTATACCAATCCGTAACGAACCTGTGAGCTGGCCGCGAAACAAGCTCAACTCCTGCTTTAACGCTGCCTGTTCCTGCAACATTCTCTCGGCGTATTGCAGCATGATCTGTCCCGCATCCGTGAGCGCCACAAACTGGCTCCCCCGCACCACAAGCTCTGTGTCTACGCTTTTTTCAAGGGCGCTTATCCCCGCGGAGAGTGTCGGTTGCGTCACATGGCAGGCGTTCGCCGCTTTGGCAAAATGCTGTAATTGTGCGAGTTGTTGGAAATAATGCAGGTGGCGAATATTCATAGTGTTTTCGACATAGTTAGATACAGTGCTTTAGACAAATCTGAAAAATCAAACCCTATTGGTATCCATAGTTTAATAGAAATATTCTATCAATCCATAAAATAGTTTGATTGGCCTAGCGCGTAAACCCTCCCTAGAATGTGATCAACATCCAATTTCAGGTTGAAATGCGTGCTAACTCACCCACTCGATTCGGCGAATGATCCAAGGCTCTGCCCTGGATCTCAACACAGCCCAAACGCGGCTCAACAGCCTAACACCCGTTACTCGCATCTGGTTGAAGAGGTCGCAGCCGCCATCAACCTCAATGGCATCAGCTATGCGGTGATGATGATAACGCCCGATCACTTTGAGGATTTTGTGATTGGCTTCTTATTCGCAGAAGGCATTATCAGCCAAGACCAAGATGTGCATGAGATTGATATCACTCCCGTCCAAGACGGGGTAATGCTCGATGTCACCTTAGCCAATCGTTGTTTCATCGCCCTTAAACAACGCAAAAGACGGCTCGTTGGCGCAACTGGCTGTGGGATCTGCGGTGTGGAAGCCCTAGGTCATGCCCTACCAGATTTACCACCATTACCCGCCTGCGCTCCCTTAGTGCTTGAGCAAGTCGACAGCCTCAAACAGCAAATACATACACATCAGCTTAAAGCGCAGCGCAGCGGCGCTATCCATGCGGCTTTTGCCTTGGATGAGGCTGGTAATATCCTTGAGTGTCGTGAAGATATCGGTCGTCATAATGCGTTAGATAAGCTTATTGGCGCGCTGCTGCGGCAAAAGCGCAGCGCCAAGGCTCTGCTGATGACCAGTCGCTGCAGCAGCGAGTTGATCCAAAAAGCCGTGCGTTATGGTGCCAACCATTTGATAAGTCTCGCATCACCGAGCCAGCTCGCGGTGAAACTGGCGCTGAAATACCAGCTTAATCTTGTCCATATTCCTAAGTTTGATCCGCCAATCCACTACTCCATATTTGATGAAAGCCTTGCATCCCAATGCAATCGCGGAGAATTTTATGCCTGTTCATATTGAAAAACCGACCAAAGCCGGCGGCTTCCCCTCACTGCAATCGACCTTAAAGCATGTGCTACGTAGCCAAAAGACCCAGCAAAATATCAAAAATCTGCTCAGGGTAAACCAAACCGATGGCTTTGACTGCCCAGGTTGTGCCTGGGGCGATAACAAGGCTGGCGCCTTTCAGTTTTGCGAAAATGGCGCCAAAGCCGTGGCGTGGGAATCGACGGGCAAGATTGTTGACCGAAACTTTTTCGCCGAGTATTCGGTGCGCCAGTTAGCTAAGCAGACCGACTATTGGCTCGAATATCAGGGCCGCTTAGCCGAACCTATGCGCTATAACGCCGCGACCGATCACTATGAACCCATCAGCTGGGATGATGCCTTTCAGCTAATTGCTGATACGCTCAATGGCCTTAGCGATCCCAATCAAGTGGAGTTTTACACCTCGGGCCGCGCCAGTAACGAGGCCTCCTATCTCTATCAATTGTTTGGCCGACTATATGGCACCAATAACTTCCCCGATTGCTCGAATATGTGCCACGAGGCCAGCGGCGTTGCATTGAACCAAGCCATTGGTGTCGGCAAAGGCACAGTCGTATTAAGCGATTTCGATGCGGCCGAGGCGATTTTTGTTTTCGGGCAAAATCCCGGCACCAACCATCCACGGATGATGAATGCCCTACGTAAAGCCGCCAGACAGGGTTGTAAAATTGTCACCTTCAATAACTTAAAAGAAGTGGCGCTGGAGCGATTTGCCAGCCCACAAAGTCCAACTGAGTTATTAACTCCCGCTGCGACCACCATTAGTCATCAATACCTCACGCCGCTGCTGGGCGGCGATATGGCGGCCATTCGCGGCATGGCAAAGCATATCCTTGAGTCGAACGCAAAGTGTATCGACCGGGAGTTTATCGCCACCCACAGTGCTTTTTTCGCAGATTATGAGCAGAGCGTCCGTCATACCGACTGGCAACAGATTGAAGCCCAATCGGGCTTATCCAAGGCCGATATTATTCAAGCCGCCACAGTCTTTAGCCAAAGCAAGACGGTGATCAGCTGCTGGGCCATGGGCATCACTCAGCATAAACATTCTGTCGATACCATCCGTGAAATCATCAACCTGCATCTGCTCTGCGGCCAAATTGGCAAAGCAGGCGCCGGCCTTTGCCCTGTTCGCGGTCACAGCAATGTGCAGGGTAACCGCACTATGGGTATTAACGAAAAACCCAAAGCCGAATTTATTGACCGTTTAGAGCAGTATTTGGGCTGCCAATTACCCCGCGCTGCAGGTCATAACGTGGTTGAAGCCTTAAAGGCCTTAGAGTGTGAGCAAAGCAAAGTGCTTATCTGCCTCGGTGGAAACCTCGCCGCCGCCGCGCCCGACAGCGCTTTTACCTATAGCGCCATGGGAAAAGCGCGCTTAAATGTGCAAATCAGTACTAAGCTCAATCGTAGTCACTTACAGGTCGGCAATGATGCGCTGATCTTACCTTGCCTTGGCCGCACCGAACTCGATAAGCAAAAACACGGCATTCAAAAAATCACCGTCGAAGATACCTTTAGCATGGTGCACGCCTCAACTGGGATGAACGATGCGGTATCGCCACTCTGCCTGTCGGAAATCGATATTGTGGCGCGCATGGCACATGCCACCTTGGCTGTGAAACCACCCTCAATGAATGCAACCAGTGCCAAGTCAATTGACTGGTTAGCCCTAAGGGATGATTACAGCCTGATCCGCGATTTGATTGAGCAAACCATTGCAGGTTTTGAAGACTACAATCAAAAAATTAACGTCCCTGCGGGATTCCATTTAACTAATAATGCCGCGCAGCTCGACTGGCATACCCAAAGCCACAAGGCTGAATTTAACGCCAGTGCTTTACCCGACTCCATCATCGCCGATTGTTCGAGTCAGGCCCTGACCAGTACGCTGCCAGTGTTACTGCTGCAGAGTCTGCGTTCACACGATCAATACAACACCACCATCTACGGCATGGATGACAGATACCGCGGCATTAAAGGCAAGCGCAATGTGCTGTTTATGAACGGTGATGATGCCAAAGCGCAGGGGTTTAGCGACGGCCAGTTAGTCGATATCCAATCGCTCACTAACGATGGTAAATTGCGCAAAGTGTATGACTTTATGGTGATTTATTACGAGATCCCCAAGGGCAATATCGCCGCCTATTACCCAGAGACCAATCCCTTAGTCGCCATCGACAGTGTGGGCGTAGGCTCCTATACCCCAACCTCAAAATCGGTTCCCGTTATCTTAACCCCCGCGAGCAGCAACAAAATCAACATCCTTCAACGCTAAGCCACGTAAGCGCGTTATCCCCAAAGGCCAAAGAAATTTTCTTTGGCCTTTGTTTATCCAAATAAACCTGACGAACATCAAAGAATCCACAGCCGATTTGTATCACACTTAACATTAGCGTAATCAAATTAACCCTATTCGATAGCATCAGCATATTGTCAGGCTAATACCGCCCAAAGAGGCATTTTGCCTAGGACAAGGAGAAATATAAGATGTGTAAAGACTGCGGCTGCTCCTTACCCCGCCATTCCCATAATCACGGCCATCTGCATCACCATCAGGAATTGCACACCAATCCTCAGCTTAACGATAAAAAAACCTTGTCGGTGATCCATAAAATTCTCGATAAAAACGATGTTGAAGCCGCCCATAACCGCGCGCATTTTGAGGCGCACAATATCACCGCCTTCAATTTAATGAGTAGCCCAGGCAGTGGCAAAACCACCCTGCTTGAACACTTAAAAGAGTACACCGCCCTCAACTACGCCGTCATTGAAGGGGATTTAGAGACCTCCCGCGATGCCGACCGCTTAATCGCCAAAGGCATTCAGGCTCATCAAATTCAAACTGGCAGTGCCTGCCACCTCGACGCCTTTATGGTGCACGGCGCTTTACATCACTTGCCACTCGAAGGCTTAGATATTTGTTTTGTCGAAAACGTAGGAAACCTCGTCTGCCCCGCCAGTTACGATGTCGGCACCCATAAAAATATCGTGCTGCTTTCGGTTCCCGAAGGCGATGATAAGATTGAGAAATATCCCGTCATGTTCCGCCGCGCCGATCTGGTGCTCATCACCAAGTGTGATCTCTTGCCCTACTTCGATTTCAGTGTTGACGAGGCCAAAGCCCAACTTAAAAAGCTCAACCCCGACACACAGATTTTGGAAGTCTCGATTAAGGATGGCGATTCCATGCGAGCCGTCGTTGCATGGCTGAACAACAACCTTCACCACGCTTCGGGAGAGCCACAATAATGTGCCTGTCAATTCCCTCCCAAGTGGTGGCCGTCGATAACGAGCGTCAATCTGTCACCGTCGATACGCTAGGTGTCAGGCGCGATGTGAGCAGTCATTTAATGACTGAGCCTTTAGCCATTGGCGACTATGTACTTATCCATATTGGTTTTGTGATGAATAAAATTGATCGCAATGATGCACTGCAAAGCCTTGAATTATATAAAGAGATAGTTTCAAAACTTGAAGCTGAGACCACGCATTAAGTAATCACCGCAGTAAAAGTGATAACAAATAACAGCCAAAAACTGCGCAAGGACTGAAGATGCTTGACCTAAAACAACTTTATCAAGGCTTTCGCGACCCCGATACCATAGCCTCGTTTGCGGAGGATATCGCTAAATGCGCCCGCACACTCAAAGAGCCTATCAATATCATGGAGGTCTGTGGCGGCCATACCCACACCATCATGAAATACGGCTTACTGGATTTATTGCCGGAAAATATTGAATTTATCCACGGTCCCGGCTGCCCAGTGTGCGTGATGCCCAAGGAGCGAATTGACCAAGCCGCAGTGCTCGCCCAGCAAGAGAATGTGATTTTAGTGACCCTAGGGGATATGATCCGCGTCCCCGGCTCCCAAGGCTCACTTGCCAGTTTCAGGGCCAAGGGCTGTGATATTCGCCCTATCTATGACCCTTTAGACACGCTCAAAATCGCCCGCGACAATCCCGATAAAACCGTGGTGTTTTTCGCCATTGGCTTTGAAACCTCGACCCCCATGACCGCAGTGCTGCTACAACTGGCCGAGCAGGAAAAGCTGGCGAATTTGTTGTTTCATATCAACCACGTCTTAGTACCACCCGCGATTGATGCTGTGATGCACGACCCTAAAGCCAGAGTAAACGCTTTCATTGGCCCAGCCCATGTCAGCGTGATAAGTGGTGCCAAAATCTATCGCCCCGCCGTCGAGCAATACGGTACGCCTGTGGTGGTATCGGGGTTCGAACCCGTCGATGTGATGGAATCCATCCTGCGCATCGTTCGGCAAAAGGTGGCGGGAACGGCGCTATTAGATATCCAATACAGCCGCGCCGTGTCGGAGGAAGGCAATCTTGCCGCTCAGGCCAAGGTAGATCAATTTTTCCAGACTCGGCCGCAATTTCGTTGGCGCGGGCTTGGGCCCATTCCCAACTCGGCGCTAGAGTTAAGACCCGAATACGCCCACAGGGACGCCGAGAAGTACTTTAAGGACAGATTACCCGTCAAAGAGATTGACGATCACAAGGCGTGCCAATGCGGCGATATTCTTCGCGGGCTCGCCAAACCTAAGGACTGTAAAGTCTTTGGCCGCGGCTGCAATCCCGAAACTCCTCTCGGTAGCTGTATGGTTAGCTCCGAAGGCGCGTGTAATGCGTATTACCGCTATCAAGGCATAGATAGCAAGGAGCCACACCATGGCTGATTTCCAACCCAAAGATAAAGCGATTCAACTCAGCCACGGTGGTGGCGGCAAAGAGATGAATAAACTCATTCGTGAACTGTTTTTTGCCGAGTTCGATAACCCCATCCTGCGTAGCGAAGAAGACGCGGCCAAGCTTGAATTGCAGGGCGCGACCGCCTTTACCACAGATTCCTTTACCGTATCACCGCTGTTTTTTGCCGGCGGAGACATTGGCAAGTTGGCGATCGCCGGCACTGTGAATGATCTTGCCATGATGGGCGCCGAGCCACAGTATTTAAGTTGCAGCGTGATCATCGAAGAAGGCTTTTCGCTCAATCAGTTAACCACTATTGTGCGCAGCATGGCGAAGGAGCTGAAACAGAGCGGCGCCAGAATCGTCTGTGGCGATACTAAAGTCGTGCCTAAGGGCTGTGCCGATGGCTTGTTTATCAATACCTCAGGCGTTGGGCGCATTTTACGTCCGAATATCTCGGCGGCGAATGTCGCACCGGGGGATGCAATCATTGTCTCCCGCGATGTGGGCTGCCATGGCGCCGCGATTCTGATGGCGCGCGAAGGCCTAACCCTCGAATCGGCTTTGCAAAGCGATTGTGCCACTCTTTGGCCCGTGGTTGAGCAGCTTATTGCGGCGAATATTCCCATTCATGCGATGCGTGATGCGACCCGTGGCGGGCTTTCAGCCGTGTTAAACGAATGGGCAGTAGCCGCCAATGTCGGGATAACCGTCAATGAAGCCAGTATTCCGGTTTGCGATGAAGTCAAAGGCTTGTGCGAACTCTATGGCTTTGAGGCCATGGATTTAGCCAATGAAGGCACCTTTATCTTGGCGGTCCCTAACGATATCGCCCTAGGCGCCCTAGAAATCATGCAACGTTTTGGTCATTGCGAGCAGGCGGCCATCATCGGCACCGTCAGCGACGAACTTCCTGGAAAAGTGATCTTAAGAACGCCATGGAATACCAAACGTTACTTAGACCTGCCCCAGGGTGAACTGCTGCCAAGGATTTGTTAATGCACGAATATTCCATCGTTAGCGCCTTGATTGAGCAATGCGAGCAACACGCTAAGGCCAATCGTGCCAATAAAATCACCCGCGTCAATATCAAACTCGGGGTGATGAGCGGAGTCGAACCCGCCTTGCTTGAGACCGCCTTTGAGACCTTTAAACTCGATGGGATCTGCCGTGATGCTGAACTGCGGATGACACTGCAACCCTTAGTGATTGCCTGTTTGGATTGCCAGCAAGAGTCTGAGCTTGCTGAGCGCTCTATCGTTTGTCCTGCTTGTCACAGCTACCATACGCGGGTTTTAGATGGCGAAGATATGCTGCTGATGCAGCTCGAAATGGAGCAAGAGGACGAGCGTTGAGTGGCTGTAAGCCTCTTACTTAATTATTCGCGCTTGATAAAAAATGGGCTTTAAGTATTCCACTTAAAGCCCATTTTATTGGTCTGCGAGCCGCGACTTTCACTATGGACAAGTCGCTATTGATAAATCGAAGCTTGCCCTTCGGGACGGGTCTTAAGCAGTCTTAAGAACCACATATATTGCTCAGGGTAAGCGAGGATCACTTGCTCAACCGCTTTATTCAGTGCCAACGCTTCGTTTTCTTTACCGACCATGTCTTCGGCGGCAATAGCGGGCATCACAGTTAAATCAAACTGGCGTGAAGCTTGGTTATAACCAATTTTTACCGGCAGCACTTGGGCATTTCCCGCCTGAGCTAAGCGGCCAACCACGGGTAATGTCGCTTTAACTGTGCCTAAAAACGGGGTAAACACGCTCTGATCTGGGCCTAAATCTTCATCGGGCAGGTAAAAAAAGCTATTGTTCTGCTTCAATTCGGCCAACAAGGCGCGGATCCCCGCCTCTCGCATATAAACATGGCCACCGCCACTGCTACGTACCCTATTATTAAACCAGTTAAATAGCGCGTTTTTATGGGCCTTTGCCATAGTCACCATGGGCAAGTCGAGGTTTAACCTCAGTCCCGCATAATCGATAGGCCACACATGGGGCATGATAAATATCACAGGTTGCCCTTCCGCTTGTGCCGCTTGCACATGCTCAAAGCCCATGAGATTCACACGGCGGCGTAAATGCACCTTTGAGCGTACCAACAGCTCACCTTGAGATAACAGCACTAAGACGAAGTTCTGCACGTTCTCATCGATTAAGGCTTCAATCTCTGCTGCGGATTTTTCAGGGAAACATGCCTTTAAGTTCGCTCTGGCAATACCTATCGGCTTTTTCGCAATAGGCGCCACCAGTTTGGCCAAGGTTCTGGCGATAGGATCACGCAGCCACGCGGGCATGATCCCAAAAATCACTAATAGGCCGATCGCCAACCAAGTGACCCAATATTTAGGGTGCAATAAGGCCAGTTGAAAACGTCGGTCAAAATGTTTGGGCTGTCTTGACAAAGAAATCACCTCAGACAGTAAAAGACTGAATTCACATAGGAAGAAAATAGGAAAGCCACTCGCGATGGAGTGGCTTTCCTATCAAACTTTAAGAAATTACTTGCCCGCGTTAGCAGCTTCTACGCGAGTTTTCAGTTTCTGGCCGGGACGGAAGGTCACGACACGGCGAGCGGAAATCGGGATATCCTCGCCTGTTTTTGGGTTCCTTCCCGGTCTTTGATTCTTATCCCTAAGGTCAAAGTTGCCAAAGCCAGATAACTTGACCTGCTCACCACTTTCAAGTGCGCCTCGAATTTCTTCAAAGAACGACTCAACCATCTCTTTGGCGACACGCTTGTTAATGCCTAGTGTTTCAAAAAGATGTTCTGCCATTTCGGCTTTGGTAAGTGCCATACTTTAATCCCTCAACGATGCGTTGAACTCGGTCTTCAGGGCAGAAACAACTGAATCTACTGTCTCAGCGATCTCTTTTTCCTCAAGTGTACGAGTAGTGTCTTGTAATGTAAGTGCTATCGCCAAGCTCTTCTTGCCGGGCTCAACACCTTTACCTAAGTATACATCGAACAAGTTTATGCCAACCAACTGATTTTCGCCAACTTTTCTTATCAATTTCATTACATCGCCTGCAGATACACTTTCATCTACGACTACTGCGATGTCACGACGATTAGCCGGGAACTTAGATACAGCTTGGGCTAGCGGTAAACTGGTATGCAATAAAGCATCCAATTCCAACTCAAAAACGATGGTTTTACCATTGAGTCCAAAAGGCTTCTCCAAACTAGGATGGATAGCACCTATATGACCGATCACTCGATCATTTCTCAATATTTCAGCACATTGCCCTGGATGAAGAGCAGAATGCGTCGCTACTCTAAAGCTAAATTCTGATGCGGAAACTGTCAAGCCGATAATTGCTTCTAAATCGCCTTTAAGGTCGAAAAAATCAACAGTTTTCGATTCCATAGCCCAATGTTCGTCATTTTGGAGGCCAGTTATGACGCAACCGAGCATAGCTTGCTGTCTTACACCTGATTCTGCATTAATATCAGGAACAAAGCGCAGGCCAGTTTCAAAAAGTCTCACACGCCCCTGTTGACGACTTTGGTTGTAGCCAACCGCAGTCAATAATCCTGTGAACATCGACAAACGCATGGCCGACATTTCGCTAGAAATCGGGTTCGGTAATACCATGGCTTGCTCACCTGGGTGAACCAGATTTTGCAGCTTAGGATCGACGAAACTGTAAGTCACGGCTTCTTGGAAACCTCGGGCCACTAACAGCGAACGTACGCGCTTGAGGCTTAAGTCGGTCTCTTTATGGTCTGACATCCGCAGTGACGCCACAGGCGCAACGTTTGGAATGTTGTTGTAACCGTAGATACGGGCAACTTCTTCGATTAAGTCTTCTTCAATCGCCATATCGAAGCGGTAAGTGGCGGTGGTGACCTGCCAGCTACCCTCACCTGCAACGACGCCAAAACCTAAACGTTCGAGGATTTCAACTACGTCGCTATCGGGAACATGGTGACCCAGAATTTTATCTAACTTGCTGCGACGCAATAAGATTTGCGCAGGCTTTGGTAAGTCAGCGTCAGATTTGGCCTCAACCACAGGGCCCGCTTCACCGCCGCAAATATCCAGCACTAAGCGAGTCGCACGGTCCATAACCTTATGCTGCATCTCAGGGTCAACACCACGTTCGAAACGGTGTGAAGAATCAGTATGCAGACCTAAACGGCGTGACTTACCCATAATCGCTAATGGTGCAAAGAAAGCACATTCGAGCAGAATGTCTTGCGTGGTGTCACTCACACCCGAATATTCGCCACCAAATACGCCAGCAAGCGCTAATGGGCGAGCATCGTCGGCAATCACTAGGGTATCGCTTGGAATGGTCACTTCGCTGCCATCGAGCAGAGTGATTTTCTCTTCGCCATTCCCCAAACGCACTTGGATATCGCCAGTCAGCTTGGCAAGGTCGAAGGCGTGCATAGGTTGACCGAATTCAACTAACACGAAGTTAGTGATATCGACGATAGGATCGATAGAACGGATACCACTGCGGCGCAGTTTTTCCTGCATCCATAATGGCGTAGCCGCTTTCACGTTCACATTCTTCACCACACGACCTAAGTAGCGTGGGCAAGCTGCGGTTTCCTTCACATTGATAGCCACTTTGGCATCAATCGTTGGCGTAACGGCTTGCCATTGTGGCTCAGTCACAGCTGCACGGTTTAACACGCCGACTTCACGGGCCAGGCCCACCATGCCTAAACAGTCGGCACGGTTAGCAGTTAAATCCACTTCAATCACAGCATCATCAAGCTGGAGATACTCACGTAAATCCGTGCCTAATGGCGCATCTAATGGCAGTTCGATAATGCCATCGCTGTCGATGTCGATGCCCAGCTCGCTGTATGAACACAGCATGCCTTCTGAAGGCATACCACGCAGCTTAGCCTTTTTAATTTTAAAATCGCCTGGCAATACAGCGCCAACCATGGCAACGGCAACGCGTAGACCTTGGCGGCAGTTAGGTGCACCGCAAACGATATCGATAAGTTCACCACTGCCGACACTGACTTTAGTCACACGCAGTTTGTCTGCATCTGGATGCTGGCCACATTCGACCACTTCACCAATCACAACGCCGTTGAACTCGGCAGCCACGGCATCAACGCCATCGACTTCAAGGCCAGCCATAGTGATCTGGTGGGATAATGCTTCACGGCTAACGGCAGGATTGACCCACTCACGAAGCCAAGATTCGCTAAATTTCATGCTATACAGCTCCGTTATTTAAATTGCTTCAGGAAACGCAGGTCGTTTTCGAAAAACGCACGTAGATCGTTTACGCCGTAACGCAGCATAGTTAAACGCTCAACGCCCATACCAAAAGCAAAACCAGAGTATTTTTCTGGATCGATGCCCACGCTACGTAGCACGTTCGGGTGCACCATACCGCAGCCTAACACTTCTAACCATTTGCCGTTTTTACCCATCACGTCTACTTCGGCTGAAGGTTCAGTAAATGGGAAATAAGAAGGACGGAAACGCACCTGCAAATCTTCCTCGAAGAAGTTACGCAGGAAGTCGTGTAACACGCCTTTTAATTCGGCGAAGTTAACGTTTTCATCCACCAGCAAACCCTCCACTTGGTGGAACATTGGCGTGTGAGTTTGGTCGTAGTCGTTACGATACACACGACCCGGTGAAATAATCCGCAATGGCGGTTTTTCAGTTTCCATAGTACGGATCTGCACGCCCGACGTTTGGGTACGCAGCATCAGCTTAGGATTAAAGTAAAACGTATCGTGGTCGGCACGCGCTGGGTGGTGCTCAGAGATATTCAAGGCGTCGAAGTTATGGAAGTCATCTTCGATTTCTGGCCCTTGTTTTACCGTAAACCCTAATTCCCCAAAAAAGGTTTCGATACGTTCAATGGTGCGCGTCACTGGGTGTAAGCCACCGATGTCGATAGTGCGGCCTGGTAGCGTCACATCAATCTTTTCGGCGATTAACTTGGCTTCCAGTTCGGCACTTTTCAGGCCGTCGATGCGCTCAGTTAATTTCTGTTGAATGGCCTGCTTCGCATCATTGACCGCCTGACCAAAAGCGGGTTTTTCTTCAGGACTTAAGCTGCCCATCATTTTCATCATGTCGGTGATCTTACCCTTCTTACCCAGGTAATCGACACGGATATCATCCAGTGCTTTTAGATCACTGGCCTGGTCAATAATGACTAAGGCTTGTTCTACGATCTCAGTTAACTGCTGCATTTTCTCTTCCACTGCATAGTCGCGCTTGATAAACAAGTGCTATGGGCGCCAAACTTTCAGGCTATTTGGGTGCTCAGGTTATCGGGCGTTAATGCCAGACGCTTTGCTAGCTATAACGAAATAAAAGGAGAGAAATTTTACGCGAGCGAGCGGCATATTACTAGGGTTTATTCGGGGTTTTTATCATGCAAATTCATGTGTTACCCCAACAAATCCGTCGAGTTTGACACCTTGGAAAAACATTTGCTGATTTTTACAGCAATCGCCTCATCGGACACTAACTACTAGCGACACATGTAACTAAACTGTAAACTTATGTTTGTACCTTGCCAAAATTGCTGCAAAACAAACAAAAATGCCGCAATTGGACAACAATAATACAAGCAACTGCTTACTAAACAGAAAATCATAAAGTCTATGGCAAACCGACCGATATCAATTTGGTCACAGCCCAATTTATCGAGGCGCTAATGAAAGAAGTTAAATTTCGCTGGATAGATCAATACCTTATCCACATGACCTTAAAAACCAAGTTTGCAATTCTCGCCCTAGTTCCCATGTTTATGATTGTGGGATTAGCGGTCTTTTTAAATACTCAGTTTAGGGACACCCTGCTCGAAAGCCATTTGAACGGCATTCAGGACTCGTCACAGAAAATCAATCAACTCGCGGCGCAGGTCTATAACAAATTGCCCGAACAAGAACAGCAAAATCTCCCTAATCTGTTAAGCCAAGGGATGCAAAATGTTCGAATTATCACGGTTTCAGAGGCTGACAGCCGCGCGCAAACCATTGCACGCAGTGGTGGCGGTATCGATACCAGCAGTTCACCTCAAAGGGCGATAAGCTCAGTGAACGAGCACAATATGTTAACCATTATACCCGTCGACGAGCGTCAACTCGATGCCCTGTTATCTGCCGATAATCTCTTGGTTTATAGCGTGATGGCGGTACTGTTATTCGTGCTCTTCCTCTTTAGCTATTACATTTCCACCTTTGTGGGCGGCGCACTCTATACCACAGTCATGGCGCTCAAACGTGCCGCTTCAGGGGATTTGACTGGCCGATTAAACTTCTTCGAAGTGAAAGATGAGTTCAGCATTCTTGCTATCAGCATCGACACTCTCGTTGAACGTCAACATACCCTAGTGAAGCAAATTGCTGAATCCACCAGCAAAATTCGGGAAGTGGTTTCATCATTTAGAAGCACGGCGCAGCAAGGACAAGCCCTTGCGGTCAATCAACGTCAGCATCTCGATTCCTTAGCCACAGCGATGGAAGAAATGACCGCCGCGGTTAAAGAAGTGGCACGCAACGCCGAGCAATCCTCCGCCGAAACCCAAGAGGCGAATCAGCAGGTGAATGCAGGCTCTAAGGATATTGAAACCACAGTTAGCGCGATTGATGTGCTGTCTGATGAGATTTCTGCGGCCTCAGATGCGGTGAATATCCTCAACGAAAACGCCAGTAAAATTGATGAAGTGGTGTCGACCATTAATGCCATTTCTCAGCAGACTAACCTACTCGCGCTCAATGCTGCGATTGAAGCGGCACGTGCTGGCGAACAGGGCCGTGGTTTTGCGGTGGTCGCCGATGAGGTGAGAACCCTTGCCGGTCGCACACAGGCGGCAACGGTTGAAATCAAGTCGATGATCGAGTCATTGCAACAAGGTAGCCGCAACCTGACGCAAGTCATGTCGCGCACCGTTAACCAAGCGAGTGAAGGCAAGCAACATGTGCTGCAAACGGGTAAAGATCTCGAATCCATTGCCCACCACAGCAGCCGCGTGTTCGAAATGAGTGTACTAATCGCAACATCAGCCGAAGAACAATCGGCCGTGGCTAACGAAATCGCGACCAATCTGATGGAAATTCGCAATCAATCCCACGATGTCGAGCAATCGGCGAACCAGTCTGTGTCGGGTTGTGATGAATTGCAAGCCACTGCGGGACAACTTGACCAACTGATGGTTGGATTAAAAGTCTAATTCTTAAAAAGTCTGAGTTAAGCTGAGAAGGGATAGTTTTATCCCTTCCTAGCTTTAAATTGTGCGCGTTTAATGTCGTCATAATGCTCAAATTGAGTATTAATCCTAGGACCAAGATAAATCACGACCTCTCTTGCCCCAGCGCCCAGAGCAAGTTCACGCAGTACCCTATCCTCAATATCGGTTAGACCACCTTCCGTCTTTTCTAACTGGTGCACAATCACCCGCGGCGCCGCCCGAAATCCAGATGTGTGAAGTTGCGAAATGCCATATTGGAGCAGTTTTTCAGCCAGTTCAAAGCTTGCTACAAACATCCGAGGATGGGAAAAAGGATTAACAAGGCGAACGTCCTTGCCTGACATTCCTGCAGCCTCATGACCAATGGCCTTGATCCGCGTCTGATTCGGCTCATCGACTAGAGCAATCACAGGTTCAAATTCAACACAGCTCTTATCACCAAAAGACTTTATCCTAGTCTTAGCTTCAGTTAACTCAATCAATAGATCTTTGGAGACTAAGCCCTTTAACCAATTAAACACGTCCATACTCCAGAAAGGAAACACATTGTTGAAGCGTTGCAGCTTCAACTCATTATTTGTACTAAGGGATTTTCCTTAAAAATTGCAGGGCTTGGTCTAAATCTCGGGTACGCGCCATCGGCGGCAATGAGTTTAAAAACGCCTGTCCGTAGGCGCGATTCACAATTCGATTATCACAAAGAATGAGTACACCGCAGTCCTTTTCGTCACGGATCAAACGTCCAACCCCTTGTTTAAGCGCAATAATCGCCTGAGGTAATGATACTTGGGTAAAAGGATCGCCGCCCTGACGGCTGATATTGTCGGCGCGGGCACGGTAAAGCGGCTCATCGGGTGACACAAAGGGCAGCTTATCGATAATCACGCAGCTTAATAACTTGCCGCGCACGTCCACCCCTTCCCAAAAACTGCTCGTGCCCAGTAACACTGCATTCCCCAGTTGGCGAAACTTGGTCAGCAGACTCTGCTTACCCGCCTGCCCTTGCACCAAGAGTGGATATTGAGTTCGTGTGCGCAATGCCAGCGCGGTTTGCTCGAGCATTTTATGGCTGGTAAACAGAATAAAGGTTCGCCCCTGCGCCGCCTCAATCGATTTGACACATACATCGACTAACTGCTTAAGCGCTTGCTGTTGATTCGCCACATTTCCCAGTTGCCTAGGCACACAAAATAACGCCTGACGCGGATAATCAAAGGGACTGTCTAAGATATGCGCCTTGGCATCGCTTATCCCAAGTTCCTGTGCAAAATGCCCTAGGCTGCGGTTCACTTGCAAGGTCGCCGAGGTAAAAATCCAGCTAGTATTGGCGACAAATAGCTGCTGACACTCGCGGGCAATATTGATGGGTGACATACGTAGCATGACAAAGCGGCTACCAAACTCAACGCTGTACGCCGCCTGCGGGTTATCACAATTAAAAAATTGATTCAGTTTATGATTAAGCTCAGTCAGCTTTACCGCAATATCATCCAATAATTCACTGCGTCCAACGTGTACAAGTAACAGCTTTTGCAGTGCGGTTAATTCAGCTAATAAATCCCAAGAAGCTAAGGCGATGGATTTATTGCCAAGCTGCATCCGCCAGTCCGACTCGCCACTCGAAAATAACGCATTATGCCAATCACTTAACTTGGTTAAACAGCGCTGACAAAATTGAGCAATCTGCCCCGTATCGCTGAGCTCAGTTTGATAAATCTGCAATAACTTTTGCAGATAATCATCAATGGTGCGACTCGACGATTGCTGCCCAAAGTAACTGACGCAGATGTCTGGCAGCAAATGCGCCTCATCGAAGATCACAACATCAGGATCGGGCAACAGCTCGGCAAAGCCCGTATCCTTTAACACGCTGTCGGCAAAGAATAAGTGATGATTCACCACGATGATTTTTGCGTCCATGGCGCGGCTGCGGGCCTTGCGGATAAAACAGGCATCATAAAATTCACAGCGCTGGCCAAGACAGGTCTCTTTGGTACTGACCACTAAGGGAAGCGCGGGTGAGTTTTCGGCAACAGAGGTTAAGCCACCGATATCGCCATCTTCACTCATACCCGCCCATTGATTGATTTTGAGTAAATCATCCAATATGCGCGCCTCAATATGGCTGGCCTCCTGCATCTGCCTATCGAGTCGATGCTGGCATAAATAGTTATTGCGGCCTTTTAATAAGGCAAGCTTGGGCGCAATCCCAAGCATAGATGTCAATGCGGGTAAATCCTTTAGAAACAATTGCTCCTGCAAGTTTTTACTGCCCGTGCTCACGATTACTTGCTTGCCACTTAAGATCGCCGGAATTAGATATGCGAAGGTTTTACCGACCCCAGTTCCCGCTTCAATCAGTGCATTGCCCTTACTCGCAATCGCTTCACTGATGATTTGCGCCATTTCAACCTGACTCTGACGCGCACTAAACCCTTGAATATGCTTGGCAAGCACCCCATCGCTGGCAAAAGCGCGCAGCACTTCACTCGCCAATCGGCTCATTGGACGTTGAGCGTCGCTCGACTGCAGATTGGATTGCTGAAGTATGGCTTGCCGCATCGCTGGGCGTCGGGAGTGATTCAAGGGCGTGCGAGGTCCTTTAATAGGGTTAACATAATACGGTTCTAAGATGGCTAACTCAGAGTAAATTTGTCAGCAAGAGCTAAGGAGCCGGACTCCGTAAGGCCGCAGTGTAATTAAGCCCGCCTAATAATACCAATAGTTTCAGTCCTGCGCCGAATTCAACATGAACATAGTTCTATGCGAGAATATTACGAAGTTTGGCGGCCAGTCGAAAATACGCTTAAAAGATTGGTGCTCCTTGCCACGGATGAAGGTTTATAACGCGACAGGATGATTCAATGAAATACCTGTCTGGTTTTTTACTATTGTTGGCTTTTAACCCCGCCTCATGGGCTGGTTGTGATGAGTGACTTCACAATGCCTCGTTATTAATGGGCAGGAAGAACGCTCTGAATCTTGTGAAATCGCAATTTGCGCCAATATGAGCGAATACCTAGTTAATGTCTCGCTCGAAAATGGAGGTACGATTTTTATAAGACAGGATAATCAATCGCAGCTGATTCGTGTTAATGGCAACCCAGGTATCTTCATAAGGCCGTCACCCGAAATGAATGACAAAACCTGTTATGCTATGGCAGATAAAAGCATAACTTACTGCTTGCCTGGTGCAGTGCTGTAATCAATATTGATAACCGTATATTTTAGACAGCAAAACAGACTGCAGATCACTCACTATGAAGGTAAGCGTGGAGCATAGAGGTTAACCATGCAAACGACATTATCTTTGTCACAATATGTGAAAAAGCGAAATGGTGTGCCACTGGGTGCCAATCACTCGATGAGAAATATGCTATCCCGCGCCCTTGGCGCTAAGTCATTCCCCATTTTTTGGCATTATTGGAATCCGATTTGGGGTTATTATTTATCACGTAATGTCATGCGTCCTAGCAGTCAGTTTCTGCCCATGTGGCTCGCCGTACTCGTCACCTTTTTGGTCAGCGGTGCGCTACATGATCTCGCCATCGCTCTGGTAAAATGGCAGACCATGTTCTTTTTTACCCCTTGGTTTGCCATCATGGGGATTATCGTGATTGCCTCAAATAAATATGGCCTTTCCTACGGCGCATTACCTTGGATTATGCGGGCCTTGATTAATTTGCTGTTTATTTTCTCATCATTTGCGTTAACCGAATTCATGCTGGGTCTATTGAATCCTTAACCCTAATTAACTTGCCATAATGATGTAAATGATGCTCGCTTAAAAGGATATTTCATGCGATTAACATTAACCTTGGAAACTCTATTATCCCAACTCGGTTCTTTTTCGTGGCACCTGGATATGTACAAAGCCCGAGAACAACCATTAAGTCCCACAATGTCGGTGTTAATCATTGACGATGAACTTGAAGAAGAACGCGACCAACAGGATGAGCCTCTCTACCCACAAACCCAAGGCTATCAATACGTTTTAAGCATTGCGGATTTACAAAGCATCAATGCTAACTTAGTGCAACAGCGGCCAAATGCCACCTTGCATGACTTAATTCATGCTGTCAGTTATTACTATCAAAACGATGCTTATATAAATGTAGAGTGTTAACCGCTTTAATTGAGATTTTTAAGATATATTAAACCCAATTATTAGAAGATAAAAAGAATCAGCTATGGATAAAAAAGCAAAAAGGATTTTATTCTCCACCTATTGGAAGAATGGTTGGATTGACGCCAAAAATAGAAGTCTCTCCGAGTCCGACTTTAACTACGCCAAATCGAAAGGATTAATGTTTGATCCTTTAACTATCTCCCACGATGAATGCATCATTGCCATCGCAGCGCTAGTAAAAGGCATTTCGCAAACACAAGTAACAAAAGGATTTTTAAGCAGTCTAACCTCTAGGCGATTGGATTGGCGCTCATCCCTTGCATCCTATGCGATCGCCCAAAAAATCCCATCACACCAATATGCGCCCGTCATTTCAGGCACTTCCTATACGGATGGCAAACCAACGGCACACTCCTATACCTGTGGCATTTGCCGAGACAGTCAATATGGCATCCGAGAAAGTGAATCCTATAACGAGATGGATATTAATGTATTCAATTTCGAGCGCATTAAATGGGGCGGCGTGCGCCATGGGGATATTTTGTATACCTATTTTGATTTAAACCAATTTATCAAGGCCGATATTCCAGAGCCAACGACAGCCGATATTGCCTGTTTTAGGGAGATATTAACGATTATAGAAACATCTCAGCCGAGCGATTATCCCAGCGCATTGGAGAAAAGATTAGCGAGTGTAATAAAATCGAGTAAAGCTGAACGACAAATATTAATCGAAATATTAGCCAGTCTCGGAATATTAAAACCCAATACTGTCGATAGACAACGCCAAGGCAAAAATGACTGGGTATTTGCCGAATATTGGCGTGGTGAAGATAAATATTGCCAACAAACAGTTGATCGCCTGTTTGGAGAATATTTAACACGGTAAAAGGGATGTCACGCGCTAATCCAGCATTAGCGCTGTGACTGACACTCAATCGCCAGTCTAGAGGATGCTGCTAGATAAAATCTGCCATCCTTGCCGCTATTCTAGCTGCCGAACGATTCTAAACACAGAGTCAGCTTTATGCCCATCCCTAGTAAACCTCAAGTAGTCCCCTCATGCAATCGGTTGATTTACCTCCAGCGACCTTCAAGATGAAACATTTTCATAAAGCGCATAAATATTCTTATTTAGTTAAAATTAGCTGTTGCAAACGGCACAGAAAGCGGTTAGCTTAAAAAAACGTTCGATGGATAAGTATCCATCAGCACCGAATTCAACAGAATACAGAGTATAGAGAGTCATATGAGCCCATTACTGAACGCTATCCACCATCACCACCATATGCGGTAGCCTTCGGACGCTCACTGCCGGAGGACTGTATCCTTCTGGCGGACTGATTCAAAGATGATCACTAACCCCTGGAAGGAATTCCGGGGGTTTTTGCTTTTAGGCTTTTTAACTTACGACTTAACCCATGTTTAGTATGTAATTTCAATATGTTAGCTAGATAAACGCCGGCTAAACATAGAAACCAGTTAAACCATGCGACAAAAGAATATCATTTTGAATTTGTTAACTTTGAGCGAGACAAGACTATGACTGAATCAAACCGTTTACGCATCGCCATCCAAAAATCTGGCCGTTTATCCACCGACTCACAGCAATTACTCAAGAGCTGCGGTGTTAAGTTTTCCATTAATGAACAACGTCTTATCGCGCACGCAGACAACATGCCTATCGATTTACTCAGAGTGCGTGACGATGATATTCCAGGGCTGGTGATGGATGGCGTGGTCGATTTAGGCATTATTGGTGAGAACGTGCTTGAAGAAGAGCAGATTGAACGTCAAACCTTAAATAAACCCGCCGAGTTTGTGAAATTACGCCAACTGGATTTCGGTGCCTGTCGCCTATCGTTAGCCGTGCCAACCGAATTTAGCTATGCCGATGCCTCATCCTTGGAAGGCTTGCGAATTGCCACCTCCTACCCAAACCTGCTTCGCCGTTTTATGCAACAAAAAGGCATAAGTTATCGCGACTGTATGTTAAAAGGCTCAGTTGAAGTCGCGCCGCGTGCCGGGCTTGCCGATGGCATTTGTGACTTAGTCTCCACCGGCGCCACCCTTGAGGCCAACGGTTTATACGAGACCGAAGTCATCTACCGCTCCATGGCCTGTATTATTCAATCGACCCAAACCCAAACGCCGAGCAAACAAGCGCTAATCGACAGAATTTTATCCCGCGTAAACGGCGTGATCCGCGCCCGTGAAAGTAAATATATTTTGCTGCACGCCCCCACTGAAACCTTAGATCAAATTGTCGCCCTGCTGCCCGGCGCCGAAAACCCGACTGTGCTGCCATTAAACGACGATACTAATCGAGTGGCCATCCACGCCGTCAGTACTGAAGATTTATTCTGGGACACCATGGAGCAGCTCACCGCGCTAGGTGCCAGCTCTATCCTCGTAATGCCAATTGAAAAAATGATGGGGTGATCTATGGATATTTTGACTTGGGCAGCATTATCCACCGATGAACAAAAAGCCGCGCTCCAACGCTCACCTTTAATTGGTGACAGCGGCTTAGAACAAAGTGTTCGGGCGATTGTTGATGCCGTGGCTAGCCGTGGCGATGCGGCGCTGAAAGAGTTTAATCAAAAGTTTGATGGCTTTAATAGTGCCAATATCGACAGCCTGCGTTTAAGTGAAAGCGAGATTAGCGCCGCCAGCGCACGAGTCTCGGCAGAACTTAAAGCCGCCATTGCCCAAGCGATGGCCAATATTGATGTGTTCCACAGCGCGCAGCAATTTCGCCCCATAGAGATTGAAACCCAAGCGGGTGTTCGCTGCGAGCTTCGTAGCGAACCGATTGAAAAAGTCGGTTTATATATTCCCGGCGGCAGCGCACCCCTCATTTCGACCGTGATGATGTTGGCTCTGCCAGCCAAAATCGCCGGCTGTGAAAAACGCGTATTGGTGAGTCCGCCGCCGATTAACGATGCGATTGTGTATGCGGCAAGCGTCTGTGGGATCACTGAAATTTATCAAGTGGGCGGCGCGCAAGCCATTGCCGCATTGGCCTTTGGCACTGAAACGATTCCTAGCGTCGATAAGATTTTCGGCCCAGGCAACCGTTATGTCACCGAGGCCAAACGCTTGGTCTCCCAAGATGGTCGCTGCACTGTGTCTATCGATATGCCAGCGGGACCCTCCGAGGTGTTGGTTATTGCAGATAGTGATGCCAATAGCGCATTTATTGCCGCGGATTTACTCTCGCAAGCGGAGCATGGTCCAGATTCGCAGGTCATTTTAGTCACGGATTCTGAGCCATTAGCACAATCTGTCAATCAAGCGCTCGAGTCACAACTGGCCGCCCTGCCGCGCCAAGAGATTGCCGCGACCGCCCTAAAAGGCAGCCGCACCATTTTGGTAAAAGATATGCAAGAAGCGGCGCTCGTTTCGAATCGCTATGGGCCCGAACACTTAATTATTCAAACCCGTTTCCCACGGGACGTACTAAATCATATTCGCGCCGCAGGCTCAGTGTTTTTAGGTGCCTATACACCTGAATCGGTTGGGGATTATGCCAGTGGGACTAACCATGTATTGCCGACTTACGGTTATAGCCGCGCGGTATCTAGCCTCTCCTTGGCAGACTTTAGCCGCCGCTTTACGGTGCAAGAACTCAGTGCCAAGGGGCTACTCGGACTCGGGCAAGCGGTAATGACCCTTGCCAGCAATGAGTTACTCGATGCCCATAAAAATGCGGTCGCGATACGCTTAGCCAGTCTTAAGGACTGATGGAAATAAGTAACGCAATCAACAGTACGCTTAATTAAAGTCGTAGCCAGACTTAGGATGAATAGGATGAGCCAAGTGCCAACTAGCCAAGCACCAACGAGCAACGTGCCTGTGACAAATATTCCGAGCGCCAATTGCGCCAGCAATACTCTCGAAAACATAAACATCGAGCCAACAACCCTTGCCGCACGTCTTGCTCGGCCTGAACTGCTCGAGTTAACGCCTTACCAAAGTGCTCGCAGGCTGGGTGGTCGTGGGGATATTTGGATCAACGCTAACGAATCGCCCTTCAATAATGTGGCCGTTGCCGAACTCGATTTATCTAAGTTAAATCGTTACCCCGAATGCCAACCGCCCGCATTAATCAATGCCTATAGCCAATATAGCGGTGTTGCTGAGAGCAAAATTGTCGCCAGTCGCGGCGCCGATGAGGCCATCGAGCTACTTATTCGTGCTTTTTGTATCCCAGGCATCGACTCAATTGCGACCTTTGGGCCCACTTACGGCATGTACGCCATTAGCGCGCAAACCTTTAATGTAGGCGTTAAGGCATTAAGCTTAACGGCGGAGTACTGTCTCCCAAGTGACTTTGCGACGGCCGCGCGCGGCGCTAAGTTAGTGTTTATCTGTAATCCCAATAACCCAACTGGCACTGTGATTGACAAGGCGCGCATAGAGCAAGCCATCCAAGCCCTACCTGACGCCATCGTTGTTGTCGATGAGGCTTATATCGAGTTTTGCCCCGAATATAGCGTCGCCGATTTACTCGAGTCTTACCCAAACCTTGTGGTGCTACGCACCCTTTCAAAGGCCTTTGCCTTAGCGGGCGCGCGCTGCGGCTTTTTGCTCGCCAATGAAGAGATTATCGAAATCATCATGCGGGTGATTGCGCCCTATCCTGTGCCATTGCCCGTGAGTGAAGTGGCCGTGCAAGCGCTATCAGCTGCTGGGATTACGCGGATGAAAACCCAAGTCAAAGCGCTCAATGCTCAGGGCGAGCGACTCGCGGCAGCGCTGAATTTGTACTGCGAGCAATGGGGCGGCGCCGTGCTAACACCCAATGGCAACTATGTGCTCGCCGAATTCGACGACGTGGCAAAAGTGGCAAAGCTGCTTATCGACAATGGCATTGTCGCGCGGGCCTATAAGGACCCTAGATTGGCTAAAGCCATTCGTTTTAGCTTTAGCTCTCAGGCTGACACCGACCGCTTAGTGTCGCTCTTTGAATCGCAAAAGCTGTGAGCATTTAGCGCAAGTATCAACGCAGCATTGGCCTAATAGACTGATTTTATAAAGATAACAAACTGAATTGAAAGGTAGCAGCATGAACCCAGTATTTACCCCAAATGTCGCCCAGAAAATACTTTTTATCGACCGAGATGGCACCTTAATTGAAGAGCCCATCACCGACAAACAGGTCGATAGCCTCGCCAAACTGGTATTCGAGCCCCAAGTGATCCCCGCATTACTGCGCCTGCAAAAAGCTGGGTTTAGGTTGGTGATGGTCAGCAATCAAGATGGACTCGGTACCCCTTCCTTTCCGCAGGAAGATTTCGATGCGCCGCACAATATGATGATGCAAATCCTCTCCAGCCAAGGGGTTAGGTTTGAAGATGTACTCATCTGCCCGCACTTTAACGATGAAAATTGTAGCTGCCGCAAACCAAAACTAGGGCTGGTAAAAGACTTTTTGACCCAAGGGACCATCGATTTTACTCAGTCCGCCGTGATTGGTGACAGACACACAGATGTGGAACTGGGCAATGCCATGGGGATTAAAAGCTTTCAATATCAGCGTGGCAGCCTAGGCTGGGACGCGATTGCCGATGCCTTACTCAACAAGGGCCGCACCGCGACTGTGGTACGCACCACCAAGGAAACCGATATTCGCGTGACTGTCGATCTCGACAATGCCAGCAAAGGCGTCATCAACACTGGCATTGGTTTCTTCGACCATATGCTGGATCAAATCGCCACCCACGGAAACTTCAAAATGGAGGTGAATGTCGATGGCGATCTCGAGATAGACGATCACCACAGCGTTGAAGACACGGCATTGGCGATTGGGGACGCACTGCGCCAAGCACTTGGCGATAAACGCGGTATTGCCCGTTTTGGTTTTAGTTTGCCGATGGATGAGGCCAAGGGCGAATGCTTACTCGATCTCTCCGGCAGGCCTTTTATCAAATTCGCCGCCCAATTTGAACGGGAAAAAGTCGGTGAAATGGCCACCGAAATGGTGCCGCACTTTTTCCGATCTTTTGCCGATGGCCTACGCTGCACCCTGCACGTCGCAGCCGAAGGAGATAACGATCACCATAAGGTCGAAGCGCTATTTAAAGTACTGGGCCGTGCGCTGCGTCAGGCAGTCAAAGTTGAAGGTGATGTGTTGCCATCGAGTAAAGGCGTGCTCTAACACCGTGATAAATCTGAGTTAGGTGTTTAATGACCTGATGCAGATTGATTAGCGAATAATACAAAGCCTGATGATTTTAACGAGGGGCAGTTTCGGGAATGTGGCGACAAACCACTTCCCCACTGACCCATCAATAGGAAAACCCAATGTCAGCAAACATAGATGAATTTGATGTTGTCATCATAGACACAGGTTGCGCCAACTTAAGTTCGGTCCGGTTCGCCTTTGAGCGCCTCGGCGCTAAGGTGTTAGTCACCGATGACAAGGCCAGCATTAAAGCCGCTAAACGTGTAGTTCTGCCTGGTGTAGGCAGCGCTGGCGCCGCGATGGCTTCATTATCTGAAAAAGCCTTAGTCGAATTAATTCAAGGGTTAACTCAACCCGTGCTGGGTGTCTGTTTAGGGATGCAAATGCTTACCCTGCTCTCTAAAGAACGCGGCGGCCAAGCGCAGGATTGCCATTGCTTAGGCATTATTCCAACTGAGATTGACGAGCTAGACCGTCAAATACTTAAGGCCGAAGATTTACCTCTGCCGCACATGGGCTGGAACCAACTGACCTTTAGCAATCCGTCTCAGGTTCACCCGCTGTTTGCCGGTGTTCCAGCTGGCAGTTATGTGTATTTTGTGCACAGCTACCGCGCGCCATTAAGCGACTACACCTTGGCACAATGCCGTTATGGTGAGGACTTTAGCGCCGCCATCGGTAAAGACAACTTTATGGGCGTGCAATTTCACCCCGAGAAGAGCGCAGCCGTGGGCGCACAAATCCTAGGTAACTTTTTAAAAATGCAGTAAATGCAATTGCTTATTAGCTTTTGACTGAGTTAAGTGTGGGGAGGCTAAGTTTGGCTAAGCCAGCTTGTTTAGCCACAACATTCAGCAATAAAGCGTGGCAGCAAATGCGCCAAAAGAATTAAGGACAACAGATGATCATTCCAGCAATTGATTTAATTGATGGCAAGGTAGTTAGGCTCTACCAAGGGGATTATGGGCAGCAGACCACCTTCGATTTAAGCCCACTGGCCCAGTTGCAATCTTACCAAGGCCAAGGGGCAAACTGGCTGCATATCGTGGATTTAACTGGCGCCAAAGAACCCGCTAAACGCCAAACGGCTTTGATTGCCAAGCTGACTGCAGGGCTAAGTGCCAATATTCAAGTGGGCGGCGGGATCCGCACTGAAGAGCAAGTTGCCGAGTTATTATCCCTTGGGGTTAAACGCGTGGTGATAGGCTCGCTCGCCGCCAAAGAGCCCGAGTTAGTCAAGGGCTGGTTTAACAAGTTTGGCAGCGAGGCTATTTGCCTCGCACTGGATGTGAATATCAATCAGAACGGTGAGAAAATCGTCGCGGTTTCTGGCTGGCAAAGCGGTGGCGGTAAGAGTCTAGAATCTATCGTTGAAGACTTTAGCCAAGTTGGGTTTAAACATGCGCTGGTGACTGACATCAGTCGCGATGGCACCCTCACAGGCGCCAATACCGAACTCTATCAAGAGCTATCCAGCCGCTATCCCGACATCGCTTGGCAAGCCTCGGGCGGCATTGCCACCCTTGAGGATGTTGCCGCCGTCAGAGACAGTGGCGCCGCGGGCATCATTATCGGTAAAGCTTTACTAATCAATCAGTTTAATGTGGCGGAGGCAATCCAATGCTGGCCAAACGAATAGTCCCCTGTTTAGATGTGAAAGATGGCTGCGTGGTTAAGGGCGTACAGTTTCGCAACCATGAAATTGTTGGCGACATAGTACCACTCGCGGCACGTTACGCCGCAGAGGGCGCCGACGAACTGGTGTTTTACGATATCACTGCCAGCGCCCACGACCGTGTGGTCGATAAGTCTTGGGTGAGCCGAGTGGCGGAGCAAATCGATATCCCCTTCTGCGTTGCCGGCGGCATTAAAACCATCGGCCAAGCCCGTGAGTTACTGGCCTTTGGCGCGGATAAGATTTCGGTCAACTCACCCGCTCTTAGCGATCCGAGTTTAATCTCGCGTCTGCAGGATGAATTTGGCCGTCAATGCATAGTGATTGGCGTAGACTCTTTTTATGATGCGGCAAGCGACAGTTATAAGGTAAAGCAATTTACCGGCGATGAAGCCGCCACCAAAGAAACCGCTTGGTACACTCAGGATTGGGTCGAAGAAGTACAAAAACGCGGCTGCGGCGAAATTGTGCTCAACGTGATGAACCAAGATGGCGTGCGTGGTGGCTATGATATCAAACAGTTAAGCCTCGTACGCCAGCTGTGCGACGTGCCCTTAATCGCCTCGGGCGGCGCTGGCACTATGGCGCATTTTCGCGATGTGTTTATCGAGGCTAAGGTGGATGCAGCGCTGGCGGCCAGCGTGTTCCATAAAGCCATTATCAATATCGGCGAGTTAAAACAGTATTTAGCGGCCGAAGGCATCGCCATTCGCCAGTAACTCAACATCAGTAGCGATTGATAGAAATAATAAGGTATGCAGATATGACAACTGGAACCACTTCAAGCTGTTGCCAAGGCGCTGCAAGTGCAGAACTGGTTAATAGCCTCGACTGGGAAAAACAACAAGGGCTTATCCCTGCGGTTATCCAAAATCACCTATCGGGCAAAGTGTTAATGCTCGGATTTATGGATAAAGCCGCGCTGCAGCACACACTGGCAACCGGTGATGTGACGTTTTTTAGCCGCTCTAAGCAACGTTTATGGACCAAGGGCGAAACCTCGGGCCATACCCTAAAATTGGTTGCCATCGATAAAGACTGCGATAACGACAGCCTGTTGGTGCAGGTGTTGCCCAATGGCCCAACCTGCCATAAAGGCACCGAAAGCTGCTGGCTCGATGGCAATGCTCACCCGTTTTTAAACAATCTAGCCGAACTTATCGCCTCACGTAAGGGGCAAAACCCTGAGTCGAGCTACACCGCCTCTTTATTTGCCCGAGGCACCAAACGCATCGCCCAAAAAGTCGGTGAAGAAGGATTAGAAACCGCCTTGGCCGCGGCAACTCATGATAAAGAGGAGCTGATTAACGAGGCATCGGATCTGGTGTATCACTTGCTAGTCTTGCTTGAGGATCAATCACTAAGCTTAAGTGATATTAACGCCAACTTGCTCGCTCGCCATCAAAAAGCGCAGCAAAAATAGCTCGCTTTCAAACCTCGAAGCACCACTCTGCCGCATTCCTTTTGGTCTGCGGCAGAGTATTCTTGATTTTGCATTCAGTTACGGCCTATTCACTTGCCGTAACCAACAAAAGTTCAGCCTCCATAATCCATCTTGCTACTCTTAACCTCAGCTAAAAACGGCACGACGTCACACAAATTGTACACTTGGCCCCTGACAAAAATTCAGCAAAATACTGTTGTAATGGTTGACAAGTACACCTTAACTGCCTATCGTAGCCTGCGTCCTCGAACCCGCACGAGGCATTGACGCAACTTATTAACATTTAAGACAAATTTAAAAACAGACGAATTGCCTTCGTTATGTGATGTGACCAAGCAATTAGATGTGCTCAAGTCACTCGATGTTATTAAGTGCCGAATTAACCCCAAGCAAAGGCGAGTTTTATGCGTATTACCACAGCTTATTATCCCTATCTGTAGCCGCAATGGCATAGATAGGCACACTCGCCTGACCTTCCATTGTGGCCATATCCCCAACGATCCGCAGATTGCGCCACGATCACAATACAGGTACAGCACGTACCCTTTAGTTCACAGTATCACGCGCCATTCTGCACTGCTCCTCAATAAAGCACTCAACTGAGACAGTTGAGCCATTAATAAAGACGTTTGAGCGTAAAGTTATGACACAAAATAAATTTTTCGGCAGTTTGCTACTGATTGCAGGCACCACCATTGGCGCGGGTATGCTCGCACTCCCTATCGCCTCGGCAGGACTCGGTTTTGGTGTATCGAGCATCATTATGTTGCTCCTCTGGGCGCTGATGGCCTACACCGCCCTGCTTATGGTTGAAATCCATCAATTTGCTCCGAGTGATGCGAGCCTGAACCAATTAGCCCGCACGCTTTTGGGCGCGAAGGGCCAAGTGATTGCCAGTGTTGCCCTGATGTTTTTACTCTACGCCCTGTGCGCCGCCTATATCGCGGGTGGCGGCGAGCAAGTCAATCAAAAGCTCAATGCTTGGTTAGGATTAAATCTGCCGCCACAGGCGGGCGCCGTGTTATTTACCCTGTTAATCGGCACCATAGTCGGCTTAGGCACCCATTGTGTCGATTTGATCAATCGCGTGCTCTTTAGTTTGAAAATCATTGCGTTAATCCTAATGCTGGCCCTATTACTGCCACAGGTTGAAGGTACACATTTACTCGAGTTGCCACTGGAACAAGGGCTTATCGTGTCGGCCATTCCAGTGATTTTTACCTCCTTTGGTTTTCATGGCTCGATTCCGTCCGTGGTGCGCTACTTAGGCGTTGAGGTAAAAAGCCTGCGTAAAATCATGCTGCTCGGCTCGGCATTACCGCTACTGATTTACCTGCTGTGGCAACTGGGCAGCCAAGGCGTGCTCAGCCAAAGCCAACTGATGACGAATCAGAGTCTTTCAGGCTTTATCAATCAGTTAGCCAGTGTACTGCACAGCCAATACTTAAGTTCAGCCATCAGTGTCTTTGCCGATCTGGCGCTGGCCACCTCCTTTTTAGGGGTCAGCCTCGGTCTGTTTGACTTTATGGCGGCGAATTTAAGGCAGCAGGATAATGCCGCGGGTCGCAGTGTTACCGCCGCCATTACCTTCGTGCCTCCTCTGGGGTTTGCCCTCTTTTACCCGCAGGGATTTATTACCGCCCTCGGTTATGCGGCAATCGCCCTCGTGATCCTCGCGATTTTTTTACCCGTGGCCATGGTGTGGGTACAAAGACAAGCGCGCGATAAAGCGAATCTGCCACTAGGTTACCGCGTCGCAGGGGGCAAGCTCGGTTTACTGTTAGCTATGCTCTGCGGAGTGGCCGTGATTGGCGCTCAGCTCTTAGGATAAGCGACGCGGATAAACAATCGGGATAAACGCTATTTTAGCTTAAGCCGTATAAGTGCCTGTAAAATCAAGATGAATAATGACAGGCACTCAATCTTGCTTCGCGCAAGATTGCCAAGTTCTTTATTAGTCAGCCAGCGGCTTGGATGTTAAACTGCCGCTAATCCCGCTTGCCGCTCAGCATCGGCAGCCCCAAATCGCCTCACGCTCCCACGGGGAACAATAGCAAGGCGCTGATGATAAGGATGACATTCGAACCCCATGGTTAACACGCCGACATCGCCAGATCAGGAGACTGCCAAGCACGCGCATCAGGCGATGCCTCAAGAAGCGACTGCGGCCGCAGCGCCAGATTCGGCGGCGCCCCGCCGCGGTTCTACACTCAAAAAGCGCTTAAAACAAAGCCTGATTGCCACCACTGTGGCGGGCCTGTTAGCTGGCGCGGCGCTAACCATTTGGATAGTCAACAGTCAAACCGAAGCCCTGATCCTTCGCGTCGCGAATTATGCCTTAAGCGGCATGGACGGTGAGCTTAGCGATATTCGTTTAGGCCCCATGGGTTTAGAACATTGGCACATTCGCTCTGCGAGCCTGCGTGTACATGACTCGCATTTAGTGATCAATAACCTGGATATTCAGCTTGAACTCAACTGGCCCAAAAGCCTTGAAGAACTGAAGCAACTTGTCCAAGTTGAGAGTTTAACTCAAAAAATCAAGCGCATTAGCACGGGCGAGATAGACGTTGAACTTGGCGCATCGCTGCTGGAGCGAAGCCCCACCATCGCCGATGAACAAACGCCAGCGTTGGCGTTAAATATCCAATCCTTACCTTTAATTGATATAGGTAAAACCACACTCAGATTAGCGCCGCAGGCAGAGCTTCCGGCCTATCAGCTGGTGATGGATAAACTCAGCCTGAATCATCAAGCTGAATTAACCACAGCCTTTAGCAGCCCTGAGGGTGAACCGTTAGCCCAGCTTGCAGCGACGCTTGGCAACGAACAATGGCGCTTGAAAAGCGAACTGAATATCGCGCCGCTACTGGAAAACCTGCATCAAATTGGCCTGCGCCAAACCCAAGGGAGCATCCTCAGCCAATTAACCCTGTGGGATCAACAGTGGCAACAACTTGGGATAGGACTAAGTGGGCAACTCAGTTCTGAGAGCACGATGACACTCGCTAGTGGCGAAATCACAAGCCGCCACCGCATTCAGCAGCCCAGCATCAACTTAAGCCATTTTGCCGACTTAACGCTCGCGCCCCAGCCAGCTTTGGGGTTTGAGCTTAGTGGATCACTTGCTTCACTTAATCTCACCCTCGAGCCCTTTCATCTTGCGCTCACGCCCAATCAGGCACAGCACGCGCAGCTCTTAGCCGCACTTAATCAGTCACTGCAATTGAGCGATGAAAACTCTCAAGCGCTCCTTACCCTACTTTCGGGGCTTAAAAGCACCGAGGCGCCCGTGGGCCTTGCCTTTTCGATGACAGCGCCACTGCACTATGCTCTGGCATCTCAAGCGAACACCTATGAACCCATAGCGCTGCCCGCATTCGAGTTAACCACGCTAGGCAGTAAGCTTGAGACGCGTATTCACTTACAAGATATCCAGTTAACGCCCACGCCAGATGCTTGGAAGGTCGCGAGCCGCTGGCAATTGGCACTTACGCAAACGACGCCGCTGTCGCTGCGGGAGCTTTGGCACGCAGCACCGCAGGATTTCAGTTGGAGCGCGGGAATGCTTCAAACAGCGGGTCATATCAGTGTTGCTCAGTCGGCTCAAGGGCTGAATTGGCAAGTGAGCACAGCGCCTGTGACGAGTGACTCGGATGTCTCAAGCGATACCTTACAATTTGCACTTGAAGATCTGCAGCTACAGCAAACTGCGCAAGCCGCCGAGCATCAAACTAAACAAACGCAGTTAAGCCTTGGCAGTATTCAGCTCAACGCTAAGGCCCCGATTGCCGCGAGTGCAACCCCATTAGCGACTCAGGATACGACTGGCGCACAATCGACCGAGTTTGCCTTCAAGCTGCCGCCGCTATCACTCGCCCTGTCGCAGCTGCGCGTGAGCCAAGCGGTAGAGAATCTTGCGGACAACAGCGCTGCCGCAGTGCAGAGCAGCCGCAACGATATTAACCTCAAGACGTTCTCCCTTGAGACATCAAAGGCGATGACGCTCGATTACTCCTCGCTGCAATCCATTGAAAATGCAATCCAATCGAGTCAGTTGAGCAACCAAGTGAACTGGCAAGCACAGCAACTCTTGATTGAAAAGCAGCTCAGCGCCAAAGGCCGCACACGTAAACAGACTGTGCTTAAACTGGATAATTTGGCACTCGCGCAGACGTTAAACTGGCAAAACCAACGTCTTCACGGCCATGAACAGTGGCGAGTCGGCACGGTTAAGCTGCAAAGCGACCATCAATTACAGTTTGCCGCGCCTCACAAACCACTGCTGTTAACGGGCCAGTGGGTTGTCGATACCAGCATGACAGAAGCGCTATCGCTGCTGAATCAAACCCAGCCCTTGCCCGCTGAGTTAAATGTGACAGGTCATAACCAATTACAAGCACAATTTAAGCTGACACATGAGCCAGAGCAGACTCAATTTGCCATGCAAATTACCCAGTCGATGACAGAGCTGGAAGGTTTTTATCAAGACACGACCTTTGAAGGCGGGAAATTACAGGCTCAATGCGAGTTCACTTGGGGGCAATCCTATAAGGCGCCGCAAGCACCAGGCTATTTCAGCAGTTTAAGCCGACTGAACTGCCCGCAGACCATGATGACCTTTAACTTGTTCGATCCCGGCTTCCCTTTGACCGATATCGAAGTGGAGGCCGATATTGTCCTCGCCAAGGATGCCGAAAAACTTCCCGACAATTGGCTGCAACAACTCACGGGCTTGAGTGATACCGACGTGTCGATGACTGCTAACGGCAAAGTATTGAGCGGCCAGTTCTTACTGCCTGATTTTAATTTAAAATTACAGGACAAATCCCACGCCTATCTATTATTGCAGGGCATGAGCCTTGAGGAAGTGCTGCGCATTCAGCCGCAAATTGGTATCTATGCAGATGGTATTTTCGATGGTGTATTACCCGTGGATTTGGTCGATGGCAAAGTCTCGATCAGCGGTGGCCAGTTGGCGGCCCGTGCGCCCGGTGGCCTTATTGCGATTTCGGGTAATCCAGCAGTCGATCAAATGCGTCAATCGCAGCCTTATCTCGACTTTGTATTTTCAGCACTAGAACATTTAGAATACAGCCAGTTATCCAGTAGTTTCGATATGGTTCAAACCGGCGATGCCAAGCTCTTAGTGGAAGTCAAAGGCCGCAGCCGAGGGATTGAACGCCCCATCCACTTGAATTACTCTCATGAAGAGAACATGCTGCAATTATTCAGGAGTCTTCAGATTGGTAACGATCTGCAGGACAGAATCGAAAAATCCGTGAAGTAACAAGGAAACCTCAGTGAAGATCATTCAATTACAGCAAGTGAGTTTAGGTGCATTGCTGCTACTGGCGGCATTGCAAGGCTGTGCGCCAACGGTAAAGATTGAGCCGCCTGACAAACCGATTGTGATTAATCTCAATGTGAAAATTGAACACGAGATAAAAATCAAAGTGGATAAGGAGCTAGATCAGCTTCTATCAGATGATAAGTTGTTCTAATCACTAAGAATTGAGGAATATACAATGAAATCAATGCCACTCAAAACCCTGCTACAAAAGCCAACATTACTCCTGTTGCTCGGCCTAAGTTTATTCAGCTTAAATGCCTTTGCCATGTCACTACAGGAAGCCAAATCCCAAGGTTACTTAGGTGAGCAGCTTAATGGCTATTTGGGCCTAGTGCAGAATAATAGCGAGGCCAAAGCCGTGATGGACGATGTGAACAACAAACGCCGCGCCCATTACGAAACCATCGCTAAAAAGAACAATATCTCCGCCGCCGATGTGGCCAAACTTGCCGGTGAAAAAGCTATCGCCGCCACAGATAAAGGCAACTATGTGCAAAACGCCCAAGGAAAATGGGTTAAAAAGTAGAGAGTTAACACTGCTTAGCGACTAAGCACTGACAAAAACGCCTGCAATCGCAGGCGTTTTTGTCTCAAGCATATCTTGCAGATTGCCCCTCTCAATGCGATTGCACTTGCTAAAATCCTAAGAGATGGAGAGAAATTTGTGCGTGATTTGTACTACTGAGTGATATACAGTTCTTCAACCACGAAATACCAGCCTTGTTTCTGCATACATTGGACGAGTAAAACACTTCGAAGTGCGTGGCTTGGCAATATTTCAGCGGATGAGCGCAATTGTTCCAAGCACAAATTCAGAGCCTGAACTTGCTCAGCTTGTTGCTCAGCTGTCATCTGGTGAGCTCCTTCATTACCCATTGGCGCCCATGATTTAAAGTAACCAAGGTGGGGCGCTATCAATTCAAGCCCCGTCAACTCTTGGCTTGTTTGTTCATAGGTCCCCTTCGTATTGCAACCAAACAACATGGCCAGTGAACAACACAAAATCGGTAGTTTACCCATAGTTTCCTAAAGCTGATAAGTTGAGGTTAAGCCAACATTGTACATGGGTTATCAATTAGCTATCAGAACAGCCAGCGAGCACAATCTTTGATGCCTGAAATAAGGTTTGCTCAATCCAATCCCGAAAGAATGAAATACGTGAGTAATGCTCAATCACGCCATACTTGCCCTCTTCCCAATTGGTTGACTCGGCATTTTGCCATGAGCTGACACCGATAAGACAAACTGAATCGGCCGAGATGAGATACGCGGGGCCGCCCGAATCTCCTGGGCCACTTATCCCCTCCAATGGTAAGGCATTCGCGTCACGGTCAAAGATAAATTGCAACCATTGCTCCTGCACACCGACCACGGCATTGTGTGCAGCGCGTAATTGTTTGTCGGCCCCCGCAACGCCCACCAGTCCATTACCATAATCGCCACGTCCGACGAAGGTGGCGATTTTGCCCGTTTCGGTTGTGGCATGATTCAATTTAGCGAGTGTTGCATCCTCAATGGGAGAAGCCAATTGAACCAAGGCAATATCGTAGGGAAAGTGCCTCTCTTTCCAAAGTGGATGTTTTATCACGTCTTTAATCGGGTAAAAATGCGTTTTAAATTGCACCTTATTGCCGACCGTTAGCTCATTAGCCACGTGCGCCGCCGTCACAATCCATTGCTTATCGATAAGGCTGCCAGTACCAAGCACGATTTCATCGTCTTTATAAAGTCCTAAAAAGCTGACCGTCGAATTATCGCTTTGCGCCGCCGCTTGATATTTCGCGTCATCCGCATCATGCCTGATAATCATGGCATTGGCGGTACTGGTTATCGCCAGTAACAGTACGAACATCCATTTCATATTGAGCTCCTATCCTTGCGTATATTTATTCGTCAATATTGTGTGATGAGAATATCGAGAATGAATCATCATTAATGTCGAGAACTTAACAGCTTTTTATCATTTGAGATATAGCCGCTGCATCCAGATTATTCAGGCGTGATTGATCAACATGACATGTTGAATGACATCGCAATTTATCCGTAGAAAACAAAAGCGCAGCGAACTTGTGTTCACCGCGCTTTTTAATATTTACCCCTAGGCTTTAACTCTGAGGTTTAATCCTGAAAGGGGTTAACGATTGGCAGCCTTATTTAAAATACAAGCTATGGAATTTAAGGTGCTCTTCAATAAAGCTCGCAATAAAATAATAGCTATGGTCGTACCCCGCCTGCATACGTAAATCTAAGGGGTAGCCTTTTGCTTTGGCGATATCACTAAGCGTTTGTGGCATCAGTTGTGCTTCTAAAAAGCTGTCGGCATCACCTTGGTCGACTAATACAGGCACTTCGTTAATCGCCAGTTTTAGCAACTCACAGGCATCGTATTGGCGCCAGTGCTCACGATTTTCCCCTAAATACTCGGTAAAGGCTTTAATCCCCCAAGGCGCATTGCTTGGATTACTGATCGGACTAAAGGCCGAGATTGAACTGTATCTGTGGGGATTGGTTAACCCTATCACTAACGCGCCGTGCCCGCCCATGGAGTGGCCAGAAATAGCGCGCTGCCCGGTTACGGGGAAATTCGCTTCAATCAGCGCTGGCAGCTCATGCACTATATAGTCATACATTTTATAGTGGCGATTCCAAGGCGCTCTGGTCGCGTTTAAATAAAACCCCGCGCCAAGACCTAAGTCATAGGCTTTATCCGGCGCATCGGCAACATCATCGCCACGAGGACTCGTATCGGGGGCGACGATAGCCATTCCCAACTGAGCCGCAATACGCTGCGCGCCCGCCTTCTGCATAAAGTTTTCGTCGGTACAGGTGAGACCCGATAGCCAATACAACACAGGTACAGGTTTGTTGGCCGCCTCGGGTGGCAGGTAAATCGCAAAGCGCATCTCGCAATTCAGCGCCTGAGATTGATGGCGATACTGTTTGTGCCAACCACCAAAACTCTTGTTACAGCTGATATTTTCTATGGTCATTTCAATCCCTTTCCTGTTCACTTTTAGCGTTTAGCTTGCCGTTCAAGACCCTATCACAAGCTTAAAACGCATAAGCAGCAGATAAGCCGTTAGCGGTTATCTGCTGCTGTGATGGCAAACCGAGCGTTTATTTATCGAAATGGATCACGCTGCGAATGCTCTTGCCTTCATGCATCAAGTCGAAGGCTTCGTTGACTTGCTCAAGTCCCATAGTGTGGGTGATAAAGTCATCGAGCTTAAACTCACCTGCTAGGTATTGTTCAACGATTTTAGGTAATTGCGAGCGTCCTTTCACGCCACCGAAGGCAGAACCGCGCCATACACGGCCCGTCACCAGTTGGAATGGACGGGTGGAGATCTCCTGCCCTGCGCCCGCAACACCAATGATCACTGACTCGCCCCAGCCCTTGTGGCAACACTCGAGCGCGCTGCGCATCACATTGACATTACCGATACATTCGAAGGAGTAATCCACGCCGCCATCGGTCATCTCGACAATCACCTCTTGAATAGGTTTGTCGAAATGTTTCGGATTAATACAATCGGTTGCACCTAATTTACGGGCAAGTTCGAATTTAGATTCGTTAATATCGATGGCAATAATTCGGCTGGCTTTAGCCATGGTCGCACCAATAATGGCCGAAAGACCAATACCACCTAGGCCGAAAATCGCCACGGTCGCGCCTTCTTCCACCTTAGCGGTGTTCATTACGGCGCCCATACCTGTCGTCACACCACAACCTAGCAGACAGATCTCTTCTAATGGCGCAGTTTTATTAACCTTAGCCAATGAAATTTCTGGTAATACAGTGTATTCAGAGAAGGTAGAACAGCCCATGTAATGGAAAATGGGCTGGCCATCTTTATAGAAACGCGTGGTGCCATCTGGCATCAAACCTTTGCCTTGGGTCGCACGGATCTTCTGGCACAGGTTTGTTTTACCCGATAAACAGAATTTACATTCACCACACTCAGGCGTGTAGAGAGGGATCACATGGTCACCCACCTGCACGCTGGTCACGCCTTCTCCCACTTGCTCAACAATACCACCGCCCTCATGGCCGAGGATCGCTGGGAACACGCCTTCTGGATCGTCACCACTTAAGGTAAACGCATCGGTATGGCACACCCCAGTCGCCACGATGCGAACTAATACTTCGCCGGCTTTAGGTAACATCACATCGACTTCTTCAATCTTGAGCGGCTGTCCCGGCCCCCAGGCCACGGCGGCCTTTGACTTGATAAACTGTGGTTTTTCGTTCGACATGCTTGTCTTTCCTTCTTTTAATCAATGGGCTTATCGATTTACGGCTTACCTCATGCCCTACTCGCTTGTAAGCATAGATTGAGGCGGATGGATAAGCTTAAAAATAGTGTGCGCTAATGCAGTCACTAGATTGTATTTATTTCCTGAGGATTGATAATCTAGAATTTTAGCAATTCATTTTTACTGAGAAGCAACAATGTACCTTTGGGATGGCATATCAGAATTTGTAGCAGTGGCCGAAGCCGAGAACTTTACCTTGGCCGCACAGCGCCTCAATGTGTCCACCGCCCACGTGAGTCGGCAAATCGGCGCGCTGGAAAATCGCCTCGGCACTAAGCTGTTTTACCGTACGACTCGCAAGGTATCGCTTACCGAAGAAGGCACGATTTATTATCGTCATTGCCGCCAATTGCAAACAGGCCTCGAGGAGGCCGAGCGGGCAATTACCGATCTAAAAGGTTCGCCCCAAGGACTGGTGAAACTCACCGCGCCCGTGGCCTACGGCGAAAAATTTATCATGCCATTACTCAATGATTTTATGGTGCAATATCCCAGTGTGGAATTTAATGTCGACTTGACCAACAGAACCTTAGATTTGATTGAGGGCGGTTACGATTTAGCCATTCGCCTTGGCAAACTCGCCGACTCCAGCCTGATGGCTAAACCCTTGAGTAGCCGCACCCATTATGTGGCAGCCTCGCCCAGTTACGTTGAAAAATACGGTGAGCCCCATACGCTTTCGGAGTTAAATCAACATAATTGCCTGATCGGGAATCACAATTACTGGCGCTTTATTGAAAATGGCCGTGAGCGCAATATTAAGGTACGTGGCAACCTTATTTGCAACAGCGGTTACGCCCTGCGGGATGCGGCGTTAAAGAGCATAGGAATAGTGCAACTCCCTGATTACTATATTGAAGAAGATATTCATGCAGGCCGACTCATCTCCTTCCTCGACGCGCACCGCGAAGCTAAAGAAGGCATTTGGGCGCTCTATCCGCAGAATCGTCACCTGAGCGCCAAAGTAAGGGTATTAGTGGATTATCTCGCGGAAAACCTGGCGATGGAGAATGCGTAGTAGCGAGTCCATCGCGGCGAACCAGAGCAACAAATCACCCAATATTGCGACCAATAACGCCGCTTGAGCTTGACGGATGACTCACTATTTAGCGCCAATTTTCCCTCAGCGTGTAATACAACATCCCTAGCGCAAGGGCCTGATTACCAAACCATTCATTCAATGGGATCCGGATATGACGCATGGCGGCAAAGAGATCGAACTCTCGCATTTGACCATCGATCGCCTGCCCCATGATCTCGGCCATAATATGGGAAGTCGCCACGCCATGGCCCGAATATCCCTGACAATAGAAAATATTCGGCGCAATCTTGCCCAGCTGGGGAATACGGTTAATCACTATCCCCGCCATGCCAGCCCAGGCAAATTCAATGTCAACACCCTTTAACTGGGGGAAAGTGCGTTCAATCGCCGGACGCAGCTCGGCTGCAACGTTTTTAGGATCGCGGCCGCTGTAATTGGTTCCGCCCCCAAACATCAAACGGTTATCGGCGGTTAAGCGGTAATAATCCAGCACGAAACGGCAATCATACACGGCTAAATCCTGCGGATTGAGTTGCTTAGCCAGCTCTGGCGGTAATTGAGCCGTCGCACAATTACCAAGTGAGGCAGGAAATAACATGCCCCGCAGCTGAGGCCGGCCCAATTTGTGATAGGCATTACCGGCGATAAGCACACTGTTTGCCTTCACCCTGCCCTTTGGCGTGACCACAGTAGCGAGCTCTCCTTGCTGAATATCCAGCACCTGCGAATGTTCAAAAATCTTAGCGCCCAATGAAGCCGCCGCTCGCGCCTCACCAAGACATAAATTCACCGAATGCAGATGCATATTCCGCCGATTGACCAGCCCACCGTGGTACAAGGGCGAAGCTAAGTAGGCGGGCATCTCATGTGCTGGCACTAAGGTCATCAATTCCCCCATGCCACGGCGATTAGCTTCATCAAACATTTGCTGTAACTCGACCATATGTGCGGGGCGATACGCCGTCTGGATATGGCCAAATTTTAAGTCACAATCAATCCCATACTTCGCCACTCTGTTTTTGATAATATCGTGGCCGCGCCAACGAAGGTTCCACACATAATCTTCGGCCTCCTGACCAAGCTGACGCCGCAATTGTTTTGTCATGGCGGCATCGCCGGACAAACTCCCCGTCACTTGGCCGCCATTTCGCCCTGTCGCGCCCCAAGCAATCTTATTGGCCTCAAGTAGCGCCACTTGGAAACCCTTTTCAGACAATTCCACCGCCGTTGCCACACCGGTAAATCCACCGCCGATAATGGCCACATCGACCCGAATTTCGCCTTCAAGTTCAGGATAATCAGACTCTTGCTTGATGGTGGCATTGTAATAAGACGCGCAGCGTTTAGCAGACATAGGGATCCTTTGAACAGATTTAAGCTGTTTTTGTTTTATATTTTTTACATTTGTTCAGAATTTTTGAGTATATCTAAGCTAATATCGTGGTCAACAGAAGATTGTAGAACGGGATAAAACTCAGCCCGGGCTGCCATCCCAAATCGTGCTTATCAATAGAATTTGCCGCCGCATTGGCTTAAGCTACAGGCCATTACGACCGCGATGCAGACTGACACCGCGTGTTTATCAGACAAACACTTTGCTTGCCCCCGCAAGGATAAATTTAGGACATACCATGTTTCAGGATCCTCAAACGCCGCCTAGCTTGCTGCCGTTTTCTCAAGCCTGTGAAAATAACAAAGCGCCAATACTCGCCGTGCTACAAACCGCCTTTGCCAGCGCCAAACAGGTGCTGGAAATTGGCAGCGGCACGGGACAACATGCAGTTTATTTTGCTGAAAATCTACCTCAGCTTTTCTGGCAAACCAGCGATCAAACCGATTACCTTGAGGGCATTAGCGCAAGATGCCACCAACAAGGGCATCAAAAAGGTATCAACAACCTCGGCTTGCCCTTCGCACTCGATGTCACCCAACCTTGGCCCATTAATGACACCCGCATCGACGCCGTCTTCAGCGCCAATACCTTGCATATTATGAGTCAAACCATGGTTGAAGCCTTTTTTGCTGGTTTGAGCCAATATTTGCCACAACTCAATACCCTCTGTATTTACGGCCCTTTTAACTACCAAGGCCAGTTTACCAGCGACAGTAATCGTCAATTCGATCAGTATTTAAAACAAAGAGATAGTGAGAGTGGTATTCGGGACATAGAATGGATTATTCAGCTCGCCCAAGCGCAAGCCATCACATTGGTTGCTGATACCGCCATGCCCGCCAATAATCGGCTGCTGCATTTTTCAAAACAGGAAAAATAATATTGCCGTGGTGTTATGTAACGTAATGCCAGAACCTTGAAAGACTTCATCGCCAGCATAACTCAGCAGATGCGAACCTATAATTCGCATCACTTAGAATGGAAAACTGATTTACATGAAGTTGAGTTTCGAGAATGTCAAAGTTTGGTGTGTTATTAGACCTGAAAATACTTTTAGGCCGAATCACCATTCTTTTAATTGTTGAAGTGACTTTATTCGATCTCGCTGAAAAAGCATCGCTTCAAATACATCACTGAATTGATCTGTATTAACACCTAACCCTGGCAGCGCAAAACTTGCCTGCGTAAAAAATACATTTTTGTTTTCGCTCCAAGCAATCTCCCACCAATCAAGGATCCAATCCTTAGATTGCTGCATTCTCAATTTTGTCGGAAGACGATCACTTTTATTAGCATTAATGGAGTGCTTAGTCGGAAGTAGATTCCAAAGATCGTTATTAGGCCATCGCGCAAATGGAAACGCATGGTCAATCGCAAATTCACTATGATCCAACAGATCACCACTCCAACAACAGTTCAGATCCGCAACTTGTTGCAGTTCTTGTACTCTGTCTCTGATCTGCTGCGTATTACGCTGAGCATCTTCCCACTTAAGTGCAGCATAAAAATCGACCTGACTATAAGCATACTGTTTATTAAGTTCATATCCAGCCATAACTGAACACCACTCGTTGATTAGTGCTGGTTCAATCCAAATACTGTACTGAGTTAACGAATCCCAAATTCGTTTGGGTACTTTAAAAATACCAAATGACTTCAGATAATTGAAATCTATTGATAGATAGCTTTTCGGGGATCTATTCGGCAGTATTTCAACTTCAAATACAGCCTTATCAGTACCTGGCAAGGTAATATATTTTGCCGGCATATTTTTGATAGTGGAGCTAATATCTTTTAGTGTGTGATGCACCGCATCGATTAATGAAGTCTCGACAAACGCAGCACCTAAATAAAAATCGTTGTTAGCAAAGCTAGCCAAACTCCCCCAGCCATTCGGTTTTATAAATCCAAGCCCTTTATTGACATTGCTGCTTTGCTGCATCGGTTTAGGGCCATCCACTAGCGGTTTATATAATTTGAGCCAGTATAACGCCACGAGTCCTAATGGTAGTAAAACAGAGTCTTCATGTTGTTCGATGACAGCTCCAGCATGCCCTTCAGCAATTCGTAATAATGCCCTCAGTAAAGCCAACTTATAGGTGGATGACTTACTATCATTTACCACGATATTTCTGATCAGTGGAAATGCGCCAGTGCCGTCATCAGGTAAGGTACATACAACTGTTTCCCAAACAACTTCGGATCTTCCAAGCTGATCAGCTTGAGATGCTCTACCTATCTCAAACTGTAAGCCGAATTGGCTTGCTAATTCAGCCACTTCTGACGAACTCACATCAAACATCAGCCTGTCATCAGGACTAGCGCCATGTCGTAACGAGATCACCATCTTCCCATTAGGTTTGAGCAATGAACTCAATTTACGAAAAGCGCGTTGGCGGTGAGATGGCGGGATATGCATCCAAACCGCACTTAATAAAATAAGATCGAATTTGGTGTGTAATGCAAAGACAGAGGAAAGCTCAGGCAAAGAGTCATTGAGCCAAAAAACGTCTAAATCCATAGAGCGCTGTTTTGCTATTTCTAATAGTGCTTTGGCAGGTTCAACGGCTACAACACTGTAACCACGTTGCGCGAGATAACGAGCATCACGTCCAGAACCAGCTCCAACATCGAGTATCATTCCCTCTTTAGGAAGATATTCAAGCCATTCCTTATGAACAGCTTCGAAAGACAAGCTGTCGTATTGAGATGCAAACTGTTCAGCACTTTTTGAGTAAAACTCTATTGTCTTATTGTTCACAGCATTTGAAAATCCACTGAGCGAATACACCCTATGCTAACTCAATTTAAATCAATGAATCAATTAGTTAACAATATTCTTGAATTCGTTCAGCGTCACAGTGTTGGCTGTTTTGTTAAAACGAACCACATGAATGGCTAGCACGCCAACTTAAGTGTGAAACATCACGATGCTCAAGAAGCGCTATGGCACGTCGCATATCTTAAATGATGGGCTTTAATGCGAACATAAACGGACAGGAAAACGCAGATTTTGCCCAGAAACAACAAAGGGAACCAGTAAGATACTGATTCCCTTTGCTTAAATGTGGCGAGAGAGGGAGTCTACTTCATGGCATAACGTATTGAAAAACATAATCAATATAAGTCAAACATAGGGCTGCATTACTTTTTGCATTACTTCTGTTTTTTGATATTTTCTTCAATTAGACCAATGACTTACCCTGAGAATCCGACTCCTTAATTTCAGTTCAAAATAACAACATAACCAATTGTATTTAATGGCTTTTGCTCCATTTCAAAAAAATCAACAAAAATTTAAAACAAATAACGCTAATCGTCATTTTTGACTAATATTCGCACATCTGTGATTTATTTTGATAGCTTCAATGCCTAGATCAGACATCGTTTCAGTAACGGCTTCATCACTAACTGGCAAACGTAAGATAACGCTTGCATGATCTGTAAGTTCTAGTGGATCGCAACAAGATTTAAATGTTACCTTTGTTGCATCTTTTTGATACGCAAGCTTACCGATAGCACTCTCAAAGGCTTTCTCATCAATCCAACCTGTACCGAAATCAATTTCCACATGCTGAGCCCGTATCAAGCACAATTCATGATTTGAGTTTTTCACAAACGTATCCTGGTTTTTGTGAAGAAACGAGTTCACTTGGGACTTATCCAGTCCCAGCTCCTTGGCAATTTGACGTCCTTTCAGGCCTGGTGACCCATCTAACAACTCTGAGACTGCCTTCAGCAAACCATCACTCCTTTCTACCTACATACCTACCATTCGTTGCATACTTTGCGTCCACGATGCTTTAAATGCTGAATCCCCTGCGAACAACTTGTAGAGCTCAAGTTCATCTTTACGGCGTTGCAGCATAATTTCCTTGAGCATTTTTTCGAAAGCCAAATCTCTATTATGAGGATCTGGGTTGTTTTTGTATTTAGATTCGAAATCTGGGTGATTGCGGATACTCTCAGCGATGTTCACAAACTTAACTTTTTGCTCTTCAGGTGTGGCACTCCAGCCTTGGAACCATCGCTCATTAAATGTGCGAATGATTTCATCCAGCGGGTCAGTTTCTTTTTCACCGCCATGCGCCCCGGTAGTGTTCAAATTTCTGTGTCATTTCTTTAAGCTATACCAAAAAGAGATGATTTATGACCACACCTACTTTTGATATCAATGCTGCCATTCAAGCGCTGCGTGAAGGTAAAGACCTCACCGGCAAGGATGGCATCTTAACCCCTTTGATTAAGCAACTCACTGAAGCGGCCTTAGCCGCAGAGTTGGATGGCCATTTGGCGAGCACTGAAGGCGCTAATCGTAAAAACGGTAAAACCACTAAAACAGTTAAAAGCCCCATTGGTAACTTTGAGTTGAACACGCCCAGAGACAGAGCGGGCACCTTCGAGCCTCAATTAGTCAAAAAGCACCAAACCCAGCTTACCGATGAAATGGAGCGTAAAATCATTGGCTTATTTTCATTAGGCACCAGCTATCAAGATATTCGTGCACATATCGAAGACATGTACGGCATGTCGGTGTCCAACGGCACGGTGAACGCCATTACTGACAAGTTACTACCTGAGCTTCAGGCATGGCGGGAACGCGAGCTAGAGCCGCTTTACCCCGTCATATGGCTCGATGCGATTCACTATAAAATCAAAGAGAATGGTCGCTTTATCAGCAAGGCGGTTTACACCATTCTGGCCCTTAACGTCGAAGGCAAGAAAGAGCTATTAGGCTTATATCTGTCTGATAATGAAGGGGCTCACCATTGGTTAAGCGTACTAACCGACCTGTATAACCGTGGGGTGAAAGACATCCTCATCGCCTGTGTGGATGGCCTTAAAGGCTTTCCTGAAGCGATTGAAACCATATATCCACAGACGGAAGTACAGCTGTGCGTCATCCATCAAATTCGCAACTCAATGAAGTATGTCGCGTCCAAGCACCAAAAAGCCTTCATGGCCGATTTAAAGTGTGTTTATAAGGCTGCCACCTTGAATGCGGCCGAGATGGCACTGGATGAACTGGAGACAAAATGGGGTGATAAATACCCTGTAGTGATTAAGTCATGGCGCAACAAGTGGGCACTGCTATCGGTTTATTTCAAATACCCTGACTACGTTCGGACCGCCATCTACACCACCAATGCGGTTGAAGCCGTGCATCGCCAATTCAGAAAGTTAACTAAAACCAAAGGTGGTTTTGCTAACGAGAACAGTTTACTCAAGCTGCTTTACGCGGGTATATTGAAGGCCTCTGAGCGCTGGACTCACCCCATCCAAAATTGGAATTTGACGCTATCACAGCTCTCAATCCATTTTGAGGGGCGCTTAGAAAACCATATCGATCTGTGAAATTAACCTGACACAGAATTATGAACAGCCTCTGCGCCCCACGTGGGTTCGGATTTTGAGGATCAAGCTCCGCTTCTTGGTCACTAAGTTTAATGCTGTGGTTAAGCTTCACACGTTGCAAACCGTATGAACTCAGATCGACAGAATCGAGAAGCTCATCAATAGCATCTGCATCGGGATCTTCCACTTTCAATTTTGGTATTAAAAACTTCAGGAACCAAAACAGTTTTTCCCAGCAGACCATTTCATAAGGCATGATAGAAGCCATCTGCCCATAGATTTTCACGAACTGCTTGGCTTTAATCTTAAAGTCCACTTTAGCTTCAGCTTCAAGCTCCAGCTCATGGTCAAACCGTGCTGCTGCGACATCAATGATTGGGCTGAGTGTTTGGGCGTCTTCATTCTTGAAATAACGTGTCACAAAGTCTTCAACTTCATACCACTCGTACACACCTACATCATCCATTTCATCTTTCAATTCGTGCAGCACGTTTATATCTGTAGCCTGGGACAACGACGTTGCTGTGTAGAAAGGATCGAATGCTGACTGAATATCTTCAACCGAGTTGAAAAAGTCTAAAACAAACAGGTCTTCTGTTTTTTTACCCCATTTAGGCGCACTTCGATTGAGACGAGATAATGTCTGGACACACAAGACACTGGCGAGCTTCTTATCCACATACATGGCACAAAGCTTAGGCTGGTCAAACCCAGTCAGATACTTGTTTGCAACCACTAAAAGTCGATACTCATCAGTATCAAACATATCTTTGGTATCTGACTCGGCAAAACCATTAATATCTGCTTCGGTATATTCAATACCATCAACTTCTTTGGTTCCTGAGAAAGCAATGGCAATTTTAAAGGGGTTCCCTTGCTCCTCAAGTATCCGCCTTATCGCTTTGTAGTATCGAATGGCCGTCTCAATATTTTGAGTGACCACCATTCCCTTACCTTTACCTTTGAGCTTTTTCGCATTCACTACATGTGGAACAAAATGCTCCAGCATAATCTCTGCCTTGGTATCAATCGTTTGCTGGCTTCGTTCTACATAAGCTCTGAGTTTTTTCTGCGCCTTTTTGGTATCAAACTCAGGGTTATCAGCGATTGATTTCTCAATCTCATAATAACTTTTGTACGTCGTATAATTTGCCAGCACATCCAAGATGAAGCCTTCTTCAATGGCTTGTTTCATGGAATACAAGTGAAACGGCTTGAAAGAGCCATCTTCTTGGCGTTGACCAAATTTCTCTAAAGTGCTGTTTTTGGGTGTGGCTGTAAATGCCAAGTACGATGCATTCCCTCGCATCTTGCGCGATTTCATCGCCTGAAGGATTTTATCCTGGGCATCTTCGGCCTCATCGACTTCAGATTTGCCCATCGCTCGGTTCATATTGTCATGCGCCGAGCCAGACTGTGAGCTGTGTGCTTCATCGATAATCACCGCAAAGCGCTTGTCACTAAGATCAGCGATACCATCAATAATGAACGGAAATTTCTGAATCGTCGTTATGATGATCTTTTTGCCATTTTCGAGCGCCTGCTTAAGCTCAGATGACTTGTTCGCCGGGGCAATAATGTTCTTTACTTCAGAAAACTCTTTAATGTTATCCCGCAACTGCTTGTCCAATAGGCGTCTATCGGTAACCACAATTACAGAGTCAAATAACGGCTGCTCCAAGCTTTTTCCGCCTGCCACATCAGACGATGCAGGATAGGTTTCAATTAACTGATAAGCTGCCCAGGTAATCGAATTAGACTTACCTGAACCAGCCGAGTGTTGAATTAAATAAGTCTGACCGACACCGTGCTGGGCAGCATGGTCTACTAATTTTCTCACCACATCCAATTGATGGTATCGAGGAAAGAACAGAGTTCGCTTTGGTAATGGATCTTTGCTTGACCCATCCAGACGCACAAAATGCTGGATAATATTTGCCAAGCTTTCTTTGGTGAATACTTCATGCCATAGGTATGCCGTTTTATGGCCAGATGGATTCGGCGGATTACCTTGTCCAAGATTGTGTCCTTTATTGAACGGCAAGAAGAAGGTACTGCCACCCGATAACTTGGTGGTCATATACACTTCGTCGGTATCGACCGCCATATGCACTAGGCAGCGGCCAAAGGTCAGCAATGGCTGAGATGCATCTCGATCATCTCGATACTGCTTTTGGCCGTGATAACGTGCAGTTTGCCCCGTCCATGCGTTCTTCAACTCTAGCGTTATCAATGGTATTCCGTTGATAAACAATACCATGTCGATTTCTTGTAGGGGATTTTCCATGGAATAGCGCACCTGCCGAGTACAACTAAACACGTTATCCGCAAAGTTTTGCTTTACCTTCACACTACTGCTTGCCAGAGGGGCTGGATAGAGCAAATTGAAATGAGCATCGTCTACGCTTAGCCCTTTCTTAAGTAAATGAAGAATGCCATGCTTCTTAATCAGTCGGTCAAATCGTTCGAGTAACTTACGCTGCCAATCTGAGGGATTGTTCTTTTGCAGTTTGGCCAGCTCTACTTCTTGTGTCTTTTGCAGAAATTGCCAGAAGAAACGTTCATCAATGGCATATTGCATATTGAAATCAGATGGAAAGCCTGACATGTAGCCGCAATGGTTCACACCATATGGCGTAACAATCCCATCAGAAATGCCTGCTTTTTGATCTTCAAGGCAATGACCTGTGAGGGCTCTTTCAATACTAGCCTCTAACGCCTGCTCGTTAGTACTACTGACCATTGACTACTCCTTCCATGTAATGTTTTTCCAATAATTTCAACATTTTTTGCTGATGTTTATCTATTTCGATAGCAGACCATTGGCCATTTGATTGTGTGTACGTCTCAAAAATATCTTTCAGCTTTAACGCGTCGTAGCGCGGCTTGGAATCAAAATCCGCTTTTTTCTTTGCTACCGTTTGGTTGCTATATGATGAGTTTTCACCAGGGCTTAGAAGCACTAAATTACCAAAAGCATTTAATGGGCTCTTTTCTAGCTCATGATGGTACTCTTCATTTTGAGGATGAACGTGCTCAACCGAATTTTTCGAAGTGATCCGATAACGTTTTAACTTATCATCATTGGTTTTATCACCGTTTTTCCAGAGTAAGTATTCCAGCTTCTGAAACCAATAATGTTCGAATCGAGTTCCCAAAGAACTTTTAAGATAGATAGCTTGATCTTCCCAAGGGATCGTTTGTGGCGAAATATCTGATGCAAGTTTAAAGCTAGCTTCTTTTTGCGTTTCCCTAGTAAGCGACATTTTATTGTCGATGCTCTCCAATAGCGTAACCACGTCTTCATCATTCGCTTTAGGATCAGCAACCAATCGACATAAAAACGCTGTTAACCAATACTGGGCTGAGCGATCACCTGTAAAGTTTCGCACGGCTTGCAATTGTGCCAGTAAACCAAGTTCTTTGGCTTTACGATTGATATAGGCTTTATTCTTACTAATCGAGGTTAAACGTAACTGAGCATCTTCTCTGTCATCATGCTCGACCCATTTCACAACCCAGGTATCGAACTGATAACGAACCTGCCATAACAATTCGATAAACGATTTAATGGTTCGTTCATCATGTTGTAGTAACCCTTCAAAACACAACATCAGATTGCTAGCACGGATACGAGGAGTAAGATCATCCCACGATTTCTGGGTACAAAAAATTCTGAGTGTATGAATCAACAGCAACTCAAAACTGATAATTGAACGACAATAAACGGTCTCATCGTCAAAATCATCGCTTTGACTTTCAGATTGTTCAGGTTCGACATCAAAGTCCAATGATCCAGATGCTATCTCAGCAATTGACTTACCAACTCGTTGAACACTATTACTAGAGCTGACTAGAGGAAATAGCTCTGCCTGATAGTTGGCAAGATCGGTATACTCCAACGTTTGCCAGTCGGCATTTTTGAATATCTGTCTCAGATTTCGCTCAAAATAGTTATCGGTATGTTCACACGCTTGCCAAATACTGCTGTAAACGGCTTTATCTGTTGTTATGTGTTTGAACAACTTTGCTTTCAATAAATCAACTGGTTCTAGCTGTATGCCACCTGTATTTAAACTCGAAAACAACCGGTTCAAATCCATAGATGCTGGAACAATATTATTTACCCACTGCACTTGGTTAAAAATGTAGTCAGCAAAACCTTGGATATCGAAGTCTGATTGCTCTGCCAACTTATCGACTTGCTGTCTCAGAATCGTAAGGTTAGCTTCTAAATGTACTAAATACTCATCCTTACGAATATCTTCTTCACCGGGTTTCGTAATCTTGTCCAGTCCCGCGTAGCTGCCAAGCAAGTTCCGCACTGACTCTCTGATTTCGAACGTTAATCTTGGATTTTCACCTTTGATACTCACATGAGCCAGCTGAGTCTCAATCCCTACAGCCTTGAAGGCAAGTGATAACAACATCAATGTTGTGGTTCTTTGCTGCCCATCGATCAGCTCATATTCGCTTTTATCACCATTTAACGCACTCAAGACACTGCCAATAAAGTAATGTGGCTCTTTAGCTAAATAAGCATCTCGAACGTCGTCAAATAACTTAATCACTTCTTCTTCACGCCAGACGTATGGGCGCTGATAGCAAGGAATAACGAAGCCCAAATCTTTTGTCGCGATGATTTGTAATGAAAGCAGCTCTGTTTCAACCTTTGAGCTCATGCTGCCTCCGTCATTTCGGTGATATTGCAGGTTAATGAGTTAGCAAATGAAGCCGCGTACTGTTCTGGCGACAAATCCAGCTGAAAATGCTTACTTACTTCAGCAATAAAGCGCTTCTTAACACTATTGGTATCTGATTCTAAATTGCTAGGATCGACGACCAAATCAAACGCATCAAAAAAGGTAAAACACTGCTTAGTTGTGTAGCTCAAAGCAATCCAATCCAAAACTGGATAGTCCCTCACAAAACTTGAAATGGAATTTTCTCTCACCGCCTTCTGATTACTCACTCTGCGGGAGTAAACGACTCTGAATAATTTGTTCGCCGCCAACTCCAACTGATATTCACCAAACTGGCTGATGTACATCATCAGACATGCTTCATATAAACCTTGTAGATAACCACATCCTTCCAAGCCCTTAAGCCAGCATACAAAACGGTTGTAGCCTTCTAGATGCGGTAACGTCGGATGAATCCAGTACTTCTGATATAAGTTTTGAAAATACGACAAGTAACGAATAGTGTTAATACCCGCATTTAGCGGTTGTCTGACTTCGTATCCCTGTTGCGCGGCTTGTTGGACAACGTCGCCACCAATCCCGGTTAACCGCAGTATCTGACCATAAGCAATGTCATCACCTTCGGTAGTTTGTTCACCAAGTTCAGCAACGATTTGATCCCTTACCACTTTGGTTTGTAGATGTGGTGCGAGTTCTCGCAAATTCAGCTGTTGCCAATATCGTCCTTTCAAAAGAAATTTGACTGAGTTATCTAACTTACCCAAGCCTTCCCATTGGAGCGCAAATCTTGATTGATGAACCTTAGGAACCGCCCTTAAATGATGAGCTTTGATAATGTCGGGACCACCAAGTCTCACACCGCCAGTATTTTGCGTTTCAAAAAAGCGGTACGCATCATCTTCTGACTCAGTGACTACCAATGAAAACTGAATACGTTCAAAATTGATAAGCTTCGCCCACTTTGACTTATGATTTGCTATCCAATCAAGATTTGCCTTAATTTGCTGTTGGCTAAGGGGCGATTCAAAACGTAGGTCAAGCTTTTGGTGCTGTTGTAAGAGGAAACCGAATAAAGCTAAGGTTGTTATACGCTGTTGACCATCGATGATTTTCAGCTGTTGTTCATCATGGTGAAGAATAAGGCTACCCAAATAATACGATAGCTCACTATGCTTATGAAAATGCGCTTCTAAATCTTCTAGCAAGCTATCAATTTGCTGGCTTTGCCAACAATAAGGCCGCTGGTATTCAGGAATAACTAACGTTCCAGTAATCTGCTTACCATTACTCCCAAGTATTTTATGGCCTTCAAAAAGTTGTTGCGCTGAGCAAGTTGCGACACTTACCGTCATTTCACATCCTTATGTTTTAATCTCTCTGAAGCTTGCAGCAGCGGTGCCTTAAGTACCTTTTCCAGTTTAACCATATGCTCAAGATGCCAGGTAATATGATCCAGCCAAATGTCTTTATTGAATCCATCGGCTTTGGTAGAAAACTGAATACGCGATTGTTTTTTGTTATCGAGGCGAAGCCATTCGAGCGGTTCACCAAAGGCTAAATCTATCTGATCTTTTTGTTTTACCAGTTCGTCAAATAGCCACTTGTTTTCGTCACTATTAGCTCGACCTAACCATAGCTCAACGCGTAGTTCTTTTTGATTAAAAATCAGGCTAAATGGACAACCTGTTACGCCAGAGCCCGCGCATAACCAATGATCTTTGGTGGTACTGATGTTGTTATAGAGTTGGCAAGAGCTTTTCTGAAACGCCTCTAAGGCACGCTCCCAGTACTCGCGACGCACCGTATGGCGGTTTTTCAGTACCACTTCGGTCGTTTTTTCTTCCGCTTCCTTGGCATTAATGCCGATCATCAATTCTTTCGCTTCTGGCGTTGGAATGATCTGGTCAATATTAATCAGTAGCTGTTCACCCAGTGAATAAGGAGTGATTTTGAAGCAGGCAATGCTAATGCCTTGACCCAGTAACCACAGCGCTGTGCTGGTCACTTCTTTGCGAAAGTTTGCCGCAACTAACATAATGCGCTGGCTGTTACCCAGGTTGAGCTTTAACTCATCGAGATCGGGCGCATCCAAAAAATCACATATTCTTTGACTGGCACTAAGAGCGGTACTTGCAGGGGCATTTAACAGGTCAACCTCTCCGGTTACGGGCTCATAGCGGTCTAAATACTGTTGGTAAATGTCAACTATTTGCGCTTTGGTTAAACTGGCACAGTAAGAGGCATATTTAAGCGCCTGCCACACCACATCGCGGCCACTGTCGTCCAGCTTGTTTTCAATAATGACCAAGTTGCCATCTTTATCCAGTGCCAGTAAATCTAAACGTTCACGGCTTGCGTCCAGCACAAAAGGAAAAAGCGCAAAGCCATCGAACTCTTTTTGAATAATCAACAGCTCTTCACCGAGTGCGGAAGGCTCGTGTGCCAAGCGCAGCCCTGAGCGGGTAAAAAGCTGAAGATGCTTGCGCTCAGTAAAGCCCAACTCACTGAATCTCTTCGTCTTAACCGGACTAATCCTGTTGGTCTGATGATTTACCGTGAACATATTCGCTTCCTATTGCTCAACCATTTCTGGGGTGATCTTGATTTTTCCTGTCACGGCGCTGTTGATCAGTGTGGTTTTGTATTCCTTAAAAGACGAAATTTGGTTTTGTAGTGAACTGAATGCCTCTGAATATCTATTTTCAACGTCTGCTACATAAGACTCAATTTGTAGTTGTTCGTCAAAAGGGGGAACAATTGACCTCATATTGTAAAAATCGTTTGTGTATAACGGACTCATCCCCTCAGTCACACCATAGACTAGGGTTCTAAAAATACTGACATAAACTGGTGTATGAAATAACAGTTCAAAGTATTTACTTGAAACATTTGATAGCGGAGAAAAAACGGTGTAATTATTCGTGATAATTCCTCTATCTGGTGCTTTCCAAAATACTCCTAAATGAGCTTTATATTTGTTCAAAACCAAATCGCCTTTATGGCAAAGCTGAAAGGAATCAAATGACTCTGCTTGTGTTGAGTTCTCAATCATTTCATCTGTTGGCACCAATCCTCGCGCCTGTGTTACAGAATACTTGACTTCATCGCCTCTTCGATCTGACCTTCTTACAACTCTAAATAGAAATCGAGACTGTTTAACCTCCCAATGTTCTGGAATCTTTCCAATCCAATCCACACCGGAATCTTTCATTGGCACATTGGGATCAAGCCCTTGGGTCACCGCCTGTTGGATGATGATCTGCTTACGCTCTTTCAGCAGGCTAATTTGCTGCTCTTTGATCGCAATCGCGTCGTCGATTTGCGCGGTTTTCTTGTCTAGAAAATTTGCTATTAGGGACTGCTCTTCTTCGGCTGGGATAGGTAAAAGTGAATACTGCAACGCCTCATAGCTTATGTTCTTTCCTTCACGTATACCTACAATTGATGTTTGCAACTCTGAAATAAAGATCTGACTTTTAAAGAGATATTTGTAGTACCCAGCCAATAGATGAGCTCTCTTAGCTTTTAACACAGTGTATGCGGGACTTATTATTCCGTCATGATGGCAATATTCCAAACCACCTTCAAAAGAGCGCAAGCTTATCGCAAAGTCACCTTTTTCAATAAATTTGAAGCTATCAAGGTTGCCCGATGGCATGACCATTCTATTCTCTACCCACTCTCTTGGAACTACGCCTTGATTTTGCGTAACAGATAATAAAGTTTCGTTAGGTTTGTTTTTCACCGAAGTATCTTTGAAAAGAAACTTCATTTTAATAGCATCCCAATGATTTGGTAATTTACCCAACCATTCAACCCCAGAATCTACATAGTCCTCATACTTCGGCATCAACGCTAAACTATGACTCGGGCTGTCCATGCCCTCGCGCTTCGCACCAACGGCAGAGCTGCTGTTCAAATTTATTCCCGATAAATTTGTCATTACGCTTCTCCCTGAACTTCCGCCACGTTCACACCCAAACTCTCTATTCCAAGGATTTGCGCAATAAGACCTTCGGCTTTTTGTTCTAGGTTGATGATGTCGGTTGCGACCTCGTCTAAACTACGCAGCGGTTTATGACGGTAGAAATACTTATTGAAGCTAATTTCATAGCCAATTTTCACCGTATCTAAGTTTATCCATGCTTCATCAACATGAGGCTTTACTTCGTCTAGGAAGTACTGGTAAATGCTTTGCTGCTTTTCACCACCTGACATGGGAACAGATTCTGTGTCACGCAGGTCTGAGTTGGTCTCGTAAGTGATGAACTCGCCTTTTTTACCGCCTTCTGTGATAGGAACGGGGTAATAACCAAAATCTGGCAGGTCAGCGACTTCACACTCATAGCGCTCCAGCAGGTCGTTTAATTTTTCACCGCTTAACTTAACTACCTTTTTAACCACTTTCTTGGCGGTTTCGTCATACCAGCTCACTGCGTTCAGGATGGCATTTTTCTCAGATGCTGAAAGCTTAATAGCATGGGCTTTTAGTGATTTATCAACTTGGGTTTTAAAGCTATTGAAGTCATCAAATTCAATGCTACCGATGTCACCCATCAGCGTTTGTGCCGTTTCAAGCAATGCTTTAAGCGCCAGCCAGTGTTTCACATCAAGCAGTTTGGCCTTAGCCTTGGCATTGAGACTGATGTCGTTATCTTCACACCAAGAAAGAATGTCCTTCTCAATGGATTTTAAGAAGCTCTTTTTCTTTTCAGTACCCTCTTTGTTATTGCCAGGGGCAGTTTTTTCGTAAACACGTTCGCCGTGCTCTGCGTACACGTACTCCATCACTTCACTAAGCTGCTTATCCCCACTACCTGAACCGAAGCGCAGTGGAGCTATTGCGTCTTGAGTGAACTTGGCTCTTCGGCGGTCTGGGCGCTCGATAGTGACTTTGTAGTAGCCAAAATCGTCATTGCTGAACACCTTGCTAGCAATGCCGATCGGATCATTATTTGCATCAAGCGCTCTTTCAACATCCTCACATGCGAGGTAAGTATCGGTAATTTCCGTGATGTGCTCAGGCGCAAATTCGCAGTTTTTGTTACCTAAGTTCTTACGCAACTTACGGTATAGCAAGCTGGCATCAATCAGCTGCACCCTTCCTTTGCGTGCCTCGGGTTTATTGTTGTTCAACACCCAAATGTAAGTGGTAATACCGGTGTTGTAGAACAGGTTATTTGGTAACTGAACGATGGCATCTAGCATGTCGTTTTCAATGATGAAGCGACGAATGTTACTTTCGCCACCGCCCGCATCACCGGTAAAGAGCGATGAGCCGTTATGAACAGAGGCAATCCGGCTGCCTAATGGACTTACGCTCGGATCTTTCATCTTGTTGACCATTTCCATTAAGAAGAGCAGCTGGCCATCACTTGAACGTGGCGTGGCATCTACCACTTCGAGATTTCCCCAATAGTCTTTCAGGCTAACCTTAAAACGCGGGTCGATCACATCACTGCCGTCTTTAATGTGCTTCTGTTCAGACGCCCAACTCTTACCGTATGGCGGATTAGACAACATAAAGTCAAAACGTGAAGCCGCAAACTCGTCGGTAGACAAGGTTGAGCCTACTTTGATGTTCTCAGGGTTGTTACCTTTGATCATCATGTCCGATTTACAAATCGCGTAGGTCTCGTCGTTGATCTCTTTGCCGTAAAGATATACATCTCGGCTATCGTTTGGATATTTCTCTTCAATGAAGTTTTGAGATTCAGTGAGCATACCACCGCTACCACACGCAGGGTCGTAAACGGTCATGGTCAATGGTAGCTGCTCTTTCACTGGGTCAAACACCATGTGCGTCATCAATTCAATCACTTCACGTGGCGTAAAGTGTTCGCCTGCTTCTTCGTTGTTTTCTTCGTTGAACTTGCGGATCAACTCTTCGAACACGTAACCCATACCCAGGTTGGTAAGGGCTGGCATCTTGTTGCCATCTGGGTCTTCGACCGTTTCATGAGTGAGGTTGATGTAAGGGGAAACAAATTTCTCGACGACATCAAGAAGGACTTGCTTTGAGGCCATGTGACGAATTTGCGACTTGAGGTTAAAGCATTCAATGATTTCTTTAACGTTATCGCTAAAGCCAAGCAGGTACTCTTCAAAGTTGGCGAGTAATATCTGTTGGTTATTCGTTGCGGTGTTGAATAGGGATTTCAGCGTCCATTTAGATGTATTGTAAAAGACATAACCACTGGCTGCCTTCAACGGTTCATCATCAAGCTCCGTGGCTTGCATCTCTTCTTTTTGGAACTTTACCTCTTCAAGCACGGCTTCTTTGGTAGGTTCTAGTAACGTATCTAAACGTCGCAATACCACCATAGGTAAAATCACATCACGGTACTTACCGCGAACGTACACATCACGTAAACAGTCGTCGGCAATGTTCCAAATAAATGAGATGAGCTTGTTATGTACACTATGATCCATTTTCTTTTCCTGTTCAGTGTTGGTTGCACCCCATTAGGTTGCTGCAACGGCTTCACTATAAATTTAAAATTCTGTTCTTTATGTAACGTCTCAATGGTCGCTACATCGTTCGATTAACTTGTTCTTCCCGGCGCTAGCTTTAAGTTTGTGACACCATAAAGTGCCTGGCTGTTACGCAACCAAAGCTGATACTCAAAGCCCATTAATGAGTGTTCCGTAGAACAATCTACATGCCATTGGCGAAGCAAATACCCAGCGGTTGCTGCTCTAATCTCAACCTTTAAAACGCCACCCGTCATGCCATAGTCCAGCTCTATCGCTTCGCTGTGCTCAATACGTGGATGCGGCACTAACTCAAGCTCTACAAATCGGTTCCATTGCCGATCTTGGGTTTCGAGCTCCGTTTCAGACAAAGTGGAATCTTCAAGCACGAACGCTGCTTTAATGCGGGTCAATACAAAGTCACGGAACCCATTTGGCGCTCCGCTTTGGCCATGCTTACGGTCGAATGCTCGAACATGCCAACGCAGGCCATTGTCCACCAGCGTATGCGGTACAATTTCACGCGTTGTTTCACCGCTCGATAACGACACATAGGTGATGCTCAAGGCTTTGCCTTTGTGTATGGCCTCGGTAACTTTCGCCACTATCGATAGACTCGGCTTGTTTAAGTGATAAGGCGCTTCACACGCAAGAGGTGGTTTTAGCTGGCCAGAAAAACCATCACCAAAGCCTTGGCTTAAGGTGGCTAGCGTTCTGATCACATCAAAATCGAAAAGGGATATAAAAGACGCGGCCTTAAGATGTTGCTTACGCTTTTCATCATAAATTACATTTTGCCGGGCGATCTCTTTGTAACGGGCAAAATCTTGGGTCGCTACGGAAGGAGCAATATTGAATCGTTCAACGAGATCGGTTCGACGAGCCTCACCTTTAAACATCAATACAAAATCAATGTGAGCCAATCGCTCGCGCTGCGCAAGCGTTAAACTTTCCAATGTTAATTGAGTCAAGGTCTATCCTTAGCATGCTCGCATGGTAGTACAACAAACTGAGAATTGTTATACAGCCTACCGAATTTAAGTAGGCTAATATTACCAACTAGTTTACCCTGCGACTACTTCTATCGAGTGTGAAATTGTGATTTAAAGCAAAAGTTAGCCTTCTTTAAACTGCTTAAATTTCAAACAATTATTTATAGGCTTGGCTCGATTCGTCGGACATTAACAAACCTGTGATCGGTCTAACAAAAAACGGCAATAGCATTAACTCCGCAATAGTGATGCAGAGTTGTGGCTTATTGTTGTTCAATTTGAGGCTCGGTAATCGCTTACTTTGCTGCAAATGCTATTCTACTGCTTCATTCCGCTTAATCTTTTATGTGTTGCCTGATATATATGTAAGATAATAAACTTGAAATTATTAGTTTTGTTCCAATGCTAACCCTGTAAATATTTTACAAAGCGTTGGTTTGTTTGCATTGGAAGACCAATGATTACTAGGGAATCGGCCCGAATTAATAATTGAGCCAGTATTATCAGCCACTTGAATTACTGCATTCCAATAAGTAGTGGTTGGCCCCTCAAAACCAGGATCAAGTAAGTACAACTTCGTTATGATTTGAGTGTCATCTTGGTTTTCAAAATACTCATAACCCACGACTAAAGCCCAGTGAGCACCGCCACCCTGCCAATCAATTCCAACAACTACTGGATTATCTGTATCGATACATTCAGAAATCTCATAAGCAAGTTCCCTTGTCGATTCTGATTCTAATGTTCGCAAATCGACTTTAGCCTGAGGGCTAGATTTAAAATGGCCTACAAGCCATTCCAATTCATCAATTTTCGTACCTTTTCTAACCATTGTGTCAAAGATACACAGACCATCCAAAAACTTACCTAGCCGTGTTCTTCCATCCACTCTATCAGGGCTAGTAACTTCTGCACGCGTAACGACACCATGGTAAATTAACCCCATTAAGATGCTATATGGCCCACATGCACCGTCAATGTCGCCCTGTCTTAGAGCAATTTTTTCTTGGTTAGCAAACACACCTTCCGAAGAAAGCTCCAATTGGTCTAATACAATAATACCTTTCATTTTCATATCCTTTTATTAATTATGTCGAAAGTGTAATACCCAAGTGCCACAGAAAACTGCTTTTTCATGTTTTCTCGTAAAGCAGTTGGTTCCAACACTTCAACACTGACAGCGTGCGACATAATCCACCAACGCAGTTGCCAGCTATCAATAACAGTGGCGGTTAACAAACACCATTCATCATCGATTTTGCTAAGCTGCATATTGTTGCTTAACGGTTGTTCTTCAAGGTGGTCAGCTTATAAGCACCTTTACCCTTGCTTTAAACCTTATTAAACCCGCAGAACCTTCACTGGTGAATTTCATGCCACGTCACCATTGAGCACGCTGGTTTTATCTGTGAAGCAGATACCTTAGGCTGTCACGGCTATTTGTATATTGCGATTTATCAAACCGAAGCTAAGCCACTATCCCCCGCAACTTCGCCCTCCTCGATAACTTGTTCTAGCTCGTAAGCTTGCACCATCCCCCCAACCTTAAACACCTTTTCCTAAACCCTAGCAAGACCCCAAGCAAGCAATCCTTAGCAACTCACATTAAACCGCTCAACCAACAACGTTGTGTTTAATGATGGGATTTTAAGTATGAAGCATGAGGGTGACCTTTTGGGTTTGATTAAGTACGGGTAACTCTCATCTTTTCAAGATGAAGTGTCAGTTCTAGTCTGAACTAATACAGTTAATTAATTTGATATGACATTTTTACCTCCGTTACTCTACGGAGAAAAATATCGCTGTCGCCCATTTCCCACTTCGCAGTTTCCAATCAGCAGTTAATAAATCACGAGCCAAATACTCAATTTGGTCATGTGGTTTGAGCTCATTCTCATTTGAGTGTTTATCTACCCACCAGTAACCAAACCCTTGATCCAACCACATTTGCACTGTCACTCCGTCATCAAAAACCAATGACATAGTTCTGGCATGAGGCAGCAAATATTTATCCTTAGTATTTAACTCAATATCAAAGCCAGACTGGTAAATTGCTTCATCTAGGACTAGTTGGCGCGCCTCTTCACTTTGCCAATTATCTTGGACTGTTTTTTGTTCTTCCTGACTCTTCCAACGCTTTTCTCTTTGTAGTTCAGCTTCAGTTTTCAGCGCGCCGGTGACTATACGGGCTCTACACCCTTCGTAATGACTAAGAATTGCACCAATAGTGCGAAGGCATAGCCCCATAGGTAGAGGCGCTGCAAGATATCGGTCTTGATAAATGACTTCCGTTATTTTGTGCTGCTGCATTCTGTTCATCAAAAGCTCTGATGAAGTAAACACACTTGTCCAGAACAAGGCTCCGAACCTATCAGCTGGTCCATCAAGCTCCTTGTGAATGGATACACTTCCCAATTTTTCAGAGTTTTTTAGCACTTCGAGAACGCATTCAGTTACAAGGGGAGCCTTTCTAAGGCCTTTTATCAGTTGCGACTCATACCCATCCACAATCCCCCAGCATTGAGCCATATCGCCTACTACAACTTCAGCAAATAGAGTTTGCCCTTCCGGCAATGGGCTTGGAGTCTGCTTTAAGGAAATTTTTGGATGACTCGACAACCAAGACAAACTAATTTGCTCTGAAATATCTAAGTTAGGCAACTCATTCTCTGACAACACTAGATTTAGCGCACGCTCTCTTGCCCAATCGTAAAGTGAGTTAATTAATGGCCAACTTTCAAAATCTACCAGTGCTTTCTTCGAAATGTATACATTCAGAACAGGAACGCCAGCATGCGCCATAGCCTGTTCAATAGCGACACGCAATGGTTTCAACTCTCTTTGGTTTCCACTTTCGAAGATCTCGAATTCAGCTGGTAACAACATTCGATTGAAAAAGTCATTATCCAAAAAGCCAATCACCGCTCGTCTATCCAATAGATCCAAAGCGTGTTGAGTAGAGTAGTCTACCAAGCAACGGTGACATGCCCTATCACATGAGCAGCTGACCGCTTTACCCTTAGATTTCTCTAGTAACTCAACAATGTATTCAGACGCTTTTATCGAGAAGCCAGCTCCACCAGCCGCAGAGTCATAGAGCACGATTGCTTGGGCTTCTTGGTTGTCATAATTAACTGGCTTTGTAGTACAGCCAATCTCATCGCTGTTAATCCCGAGCTTCTCTGCCAACTCATTTCTAATCAGAACAGAAATAGTTCGAGCGATGGTTCTATTACTCAAAACAGAACCGTCTGCATTGAATAGCAGTAATTCAAACACATCAGTGTGTGTACTGTGGCCAAGTTCGATTGGTCCTTTTATTGCGAAATCACGCTCATTGCCTCCACAGAAGACTTCGCTTTCACGCTCTAGTTCACCTTTACCTCCACGAAGGCGTGTATGTCTTTCAAGAACCTTGTGAGCAGTTACTGACTCATCATCAGGCATGGGCTCCATTCGACCACACTCTAGGCAAAGAGCGTATCCACGATTAGATAAACCTGTACTGTGGTAATAGACATGACCATCATGGCTAGATTTAAACAAAACACTTGGGTTTACACTCATTTCTACCCAATCGCTTTTCTCAACTGTCACCCACGGGTCTTGAAAAGGGATATGGGTCAATTTAGAGATATCGTTGTGTGGTTTATTACGAATATCAATCGCAAAACTACCCGGCTCGATAAAACGATGATAGGTATTAGGCTTCAACTCAGAATCACAGCTTTTACAACTGGTTGGTAATGCCCTGTCAACACCGCTCGAACCACAATGATTACAACGCCATGCCCACAATAGCGATTGGATTTCACTTACTTGGTCTGCAGATGCTGGGCTATGCCAATTAAGAATCACGCCACCAGATTGATAAACGCGACCGTCCAATACAACTTCTGCTCCTGGTGCGTAGTCCCTGATGGCAACAGACAGATCACGCGATGGGTAATCTCTGGCGCTATACAAGTTATCAATACGATGCTCTAATTGGCTATCCTTAGCAGACCTCGCCTGTTTTGCTGCTTGAATTACGTTTTTGCGGCGATTGATAGACTCAATATTGTCATTGTTAAGTGAAACAACATCCGTTGGAAAACCATAACCAGGTAGAAAACCTTTTCGAGCTAGCTCAGAAAGCAAATATTCCCCTTCCAAACGTTGGATTTGAGATTCTACAGCGGCTTGAGCAGTAGATAGCCTATTGTTATCGCTCTTTATCGTCTCACTTTGTTCTATCAACAACTCATGCTCTTTTTTCCAACGCTTGAGAATATCTTCAATTTGACAAGCTGCATCTCTGACTAGCTGGTGTTTGGCAGTTTCCTGCAATATTGTACGCTTAAGAAGTGTTTCTAGGCCTGCGTTAATTTCATTCAACGCATCTGTTCGACACCAACTTGCAAACACCTCTGCATGGGCTGGACAGCTTTCATGGAGAGGAGCAAAGAAATTACCGCAGCTCAAACGTAGTGCGTTGTCACTAAGAGGATGGTTTCTCAGAAATACAGAAAGCAAAAGCGCATTGATATGACGCTTAACGATATACTCACTCGACAACGAAACATTGGGAACATGGATAGGGGTGTCAAAAGCCCAACGAGTTTCCTCGAATATATGCTCTCCATGCGGAGTATTCTTACAGAGCGTTAGTGCTACGGAGCGACTCTCTCCACGGCGTCCTGCTCGACCCGCTCGCTGCAGATAGTTAGCAGGGTTTGGTGGCGCATTGTTCATCGCAACAACCGAAATACCACCAATGTCTACACCCATTTCCATCGTAGTGGAACAGCTAAGAACATTAATAACCCCAGCTTTGAACTTCTCCTCGTAATCTCTCAGTAAACTCGCCGGTAGCTGTGCAGAGTGCTCTGCAACCCTGAAATATGGCGTTCGTTCAACAATTCTGTCTGAAATATCAGACCAAGCATTCTCACGACGCAGGAACGTCACCTCATCGCTTTCTTGCCAACCCCTCACCTGTTCTAAAGTTATCTGAGATCCATCTTCAACGTTTCGCCCATAGGGATATGGGTAGGATGGCGATGGTAGAAGGCGGCAAAGCTGATCTTGTCGCGCTCCCTTAACATTGAGATACGGGGACACCTCCTGCAAAGGCGTATCAATAATCTTTTGTGTATGCGGACACTGCCACTTGTCTTTTGTCAGGCTAAAGCTGACCTGTTTCTCGAGTTCGAGTCGATAACCATCTCCACTGGCCGAGAGGACATGACGTTGCAATACTTTCCATGCCTCTTGCAGAATGATGTTAATGCTTACCCTGTCCTCTTTCTCGTCGAGGTTCAGATTAAACGCAGTAACCAACAACTTCACGAGTCGTGGTTGTACACTACCACCTCTAACTTGTGGCCAACTTTGAATGTTGCGGTATTGAGTGTCGTTATCAGGCGCTATAATCAATCCTGGAGAAAACTTGGCGCCAATCCAACGCTGCTGCTCTTCACTAAGAGAAATTGCTTTGTTAGCTCGCACATGGAAGTTGAGGCAAAGTGTCAGAAAGTCGACCCATGATTTTTGAGCTTCATCGACCGTAGAGTTTAGTCGCTTCCACTCTAAGGGAGCTGTATTCCCTTTATCTTTGATGGAAGGAAACTCCAATCGAATGAGCCCTAATGTCTCCAAGGTGTTTTGGCGCTTGGGTCGGCTATTAAACTCTCTTAATAGTAGCAATCTCGCAAGCAATAGCGGGTCCTTAACCATACTCATTTGCTCATCAAACCGCTGATAAGAGTCTTTAATCCAATACTGAAGCTCCCTCTCTTTAGCTAACTCATGCTCAACATCAGACCAGGGGATAGACACATCACCAGCGCTCGCTAACGATGCAATTTTCTCCTCGATGATTTCGACCATGTCATCATCACCTAACTCTTTGAACGTATCCAATCGAGCTTTGTATTTCTCAAGATCTGCGTGTTGCTCAGGGGTTAAATTACCACTCTTGAGTGTTCTGTCCGTTACTAAATGAAAGAGAGCAGCGCGTAAGAACTGTCGTTCAGCATCTTGTTGTGATTTAGCAGCAAAGCGTGCTGTACCTTGTCGACTATCTGTAAAAGTAATCATCCGACGACCGTTCCATGGTCCCTTGAGTTGCTCCTTCTTCCCATCTTGGCAAAACTCTAACAAGGTAGGGATTACCGTCGATAACATGAAGGGCGCTCCATTGCGGAAATGGCGGTAAAAATCAAAGTTCTGGATCTTAGTGTGTTGACAGCAAGGGCATCGCAACCCCAAGCAACTGCCTTTGGACTTCTCATAGCCTTCAACTTTATTGACCAAATATGCCTCTTTGAAGCTCGCACTTTTCAATACTCGATCATTGTTCAGCCAATAAGAACCCGTCTCATCCCATGGTTGCTCAGCCAGAATACACAGCCTAGTGTGCACCTCGCTATCATCAGCCTCAATATCTTCAAACATATCGATATCGTCTGACTCAATATCCAAGGAGAAATCGTCAACACTGGACTCAGGTTTGGTCAAGCTTAGAACGGTATCACCAGACTCTTTAGAGATACTTTCCTCTGCAAGAAGAAGACTTGTTCCGCAGCCGTTACAACCTGTCATTTCAAACACAGGAGAACCGCACGAACACTTTTCTCTACGTGACATATAGACCATTCCAAAACGCCACTCGATGCTGTCGAGAGGCGTGTTCGATTTTGCAGAACAGCTAGGGTTTGAACATGCCCAAAGGCCCCCTGAGACTCTATGAAAAAGGTGCATACGAAATGGAATAAACGCCATCCCGCTGGAATCTTTTGTCGATGCACATACGTCTAACCATTTGAGCGTCATTTCTTCACTGAGCAGTTCGTCTGTTGCTGAAAGGAGCTTTCTTATTTGAAGGAGCGACAAACGGTTGTCATCGGTACTTAAGGATTGGCGAAGAATGCGAAGCGGCATGATCGACTCTAGCGCCTTATATCGATCACTCATACTGGTAATGGTACTTATTGCTTTCAAGTCCATTGCATAAGGCGACTCAAACTCTGAAAGAGGTGAGACTTCGCGATGACCTTTCACCAGATAAACTTGAGAAATATCGACGCCAGCCACATCCGCCAAAAAAGCCTTTAGATCGGTGTCCGAGTTTTTTCCACCAATGGTCGCCGACGTGGCTACAAATCGAACTCGATCCGGTGTGACATCAAAACCATGCATTACTCTTCGAAGAAGTAAAGATAATTCAGCTGCTTGAGAACCAATGTAAGTGTGTGCCTCATCCAAAACAATCCATCGCAGCTTTCCTTTGGACTTAGCTAAGATTGGTTCATCTTTTTGTCGAACCAACATGTATTCCAACATTGTCGCATTGGTGACTAAGATCTGTCCTGGCTCGTCTCGTAATGCCTTTCTAGAAAGCTGCTGATTCGGGTGTGCACGCTGTTTCGCTGCAGGCACGATTTCTTTGGTCTCACCATTGTACAAACAGAACTTTACCTCAGCTCCAAGCTCGTGTGTCCAAGCAGCAAGTCTATCGCGCTGGCTGTTAATTAGTGCGTTTAGAGGATATAAAAATAGCGCCTCAACACCATTTGATTTACTTTGACGCTTTACAATGTCATTGAGGATTGGAACAAGGAAACACTCGGTCTTACCTGAGCCCGTACCACTACTCACGATCACTGAGCGAGGTTCTGATTGAAAGAGATGTTCCCAAGCCTCATATTGATGTGCATAAGGGCGCAAACTACTATCGAACTTATAGTCATCGCGAAGCTCTTTGGGAGGGTTTTCCATCGCATCAACCAGACGAGTCTCTAATCGTCCGCCTGATAATGCTGTCATAGGTTCGGTGTGGTGTTTCCAACCGAAAGTTGCTTCAAATACTGGATCACCAAGAAAAGCACCATCTTGACCAGGTGGTTTACTGAAAGCACTCCAAAGAAACTCTCTCAGTGGTTTAGATCGCAGTCCAAATTGTCCAAGTGTTGCTCGCGCAGCACGCTTCGTTAGCTGATCAATAATAGATTCAAAATATTCCATTAAATTAGTCTCCAAACTAGACTTCGAGCAAGCCAATAATTAATTTCTGTGTCAGATTGAACGCTTCATCGAAGTAGGTTTCATCAAACCTACTATACTCGCGCATCGCGTGAACCACCTCAGCAGTCATTCGTAGATTGGCTTGCCCTGCTGTCGCCAGGGCTAACAGAATAGGAGCATTCATCATATTGTTCTTAAATGAGCAATCAAGTACGAGACTGATATCAACGATTTGTCTGTGCACTCTCCTTATCACATCCTTAAACACTTCATCCGCATTATGACATGGCCAGTCATTTTCACATTTTCGCTGTGCTAGCTGGCCACGTATGTCTCGCAACTGTTTTGTATAGTCGACAACTGTTACGCACGGCTTCTCCAAGTTGAGGCCAATTTTGACTTTCATTAACACAACGAGCGATGAAAGACTTGGAAAAAAAGACTCGATCTCAGAGAGCTTTTTCATAATTCTATCTTGCACCAGCTCTTCCATCCCCTCGCCACCTAGTTTTTCCAATAAATACTCGTAATAGGCGCGAACCACTTTTATAGACTGATGAATATTGAGTGAAGTCCACAACAAGGGAAACTTAGTATCCATCTGCCATATCGCTTCGATTTCTGACTTATTTGCCTGCAGTAGCAATGCCAGCATAAACTCTGGCTGTTGAGACGCCCCACGCCATAAGTCAAAGGTAGTTAGTGGTACATGGTTAAACGCTAATAATGACCGTACATATTTCCATTCGAGCGATGCAAAGTCGGTGGCTAACTCTTTCGCTGCATCGCTAAAAGCTCGAATACGGTCTGTGCTACGGCCTATTCCAGCGGCTGCTTCAAACGCCCCTTTAGGGTCTGGAAGAAGTTGTAAGTCTTTAGTCCACATTAGTGGTCGAATACCAAACTTTGGCTCATCGCAATAAACTAACCATGCGCCAGGGTCCAATTCTTCATCGGGCATATGCCAACAATAGTTACTTGAATCGTCTATCGACTCTAATCGTAATGGGATTGGCGTCTGGTCTGGTTGCCCTAAGGGCACAGCAAACAAGTTTATCGCTGCAACATTGTCGAGATATGAGTTCGCCTCCGAGCTCAGTACCACTTGATCCCGAGAGCGTTCGGGAGTGAGTGAGAGTTGATACATTGCGAGATCGACTGCGAATAATTCGTGCCCATGGTGCATGATTTCCATTTTTACCTTTGCATCTAAACTTGTCGAAAGTGCAAATAAAGACAGGATATTAGAACGAAACGCCGAAAGTGATAGACCAGTAGATATATCATCGACTGAAGACAGAACGGTTTTATAGAAAGCTGATCGCGCGAAGGCACCTCTAATATCTTTTGCCTTCAACGAAAACAGTACCTCTATCTCACCTTCCAATCCACAACCATACAGCTCATAGCTGCTCAAATGATCAACCAAGATCTCACCGAGGTTATTAACCTTCTGTTGCTTACTATCGAGTAAGCACACACCTTTACTTGGGAAAGGTATTCTGATCTCTAAGGATTTGGGCTTATCCTGCCACCAAATTTCGAGGTCGATATACGCTGGTGGATAACTATTTGTGGCACTAAGCTCAAGAACTACCTCTCGCTCAGTTGGGAAGACCTTCATTTCGACTTGATCTTGGTTCACTTGCGCCAATGACACCAATGGAGCACTAGAAGCCGATAATTTTATTTGACCTTTGCCGACGTCTGCAGTGGGAAGTAAATTAACTTTAAAGTCACGCGGCACACTAGCAATTCTAAAGTGTTTTTTAACACCAAACTGATTCGAGTATTGAACCTCACTTTGCCCCGACGGGAGGGAGCTAAACGGAGCCCACTGCTGTTTGTTTCTATCGTACCATTGGACCGAACTTTCCTGTATCGGAGTTCGTACTCCTTGTTCATTGAGTTCAACAAGTTTTGGTGTGCCGACAAAGCTCTTTTGCGGGGTCGTTTGAAATGGTAAAACTTCGCCTTGCCATACATATTCTTTTGACTGCTGCTTTTCACCACCGAGTACTACGAGATAAGAATCAACATTATATTGACCAGCACCTTGAAGCACAGTTAGTTCTCGATTCTCTTCCGTCTCTAAGCTGACGAACGGATGGCATTGTTCCGAATCCCTTTCAGCAAAAGAACCTTGTCGGGCCACAACAATTGCCTTGCTTGCTTCGCAAATAACGTCACCAGCTCCCGCAAAAAACCATTGATCTTCTTTTTCAATGAACACCCAAGGCTCTTCATCGGACGCCGAACTCCCACCAATCAATGGCGCACTCCAAATCTCACCATGACCGTCTTTTGCCATCAGCTTTATTTCGCAGCTAAACCAATCTGCAGGCAACTGACTCTCTAGAACATCGACGAGGTATCTATCTGGGGCATTTTTGGGCCTAAAGGCCTTAGCCACAAGAAGTGGCTTTTTACCCACTGCGAAAAGACTAAAACGCTCAGGTAAACTCGCCATGTTGAATAGCTGCTGAATATAAAGTGTGTTGACGCGAGAGCGCAACGTCAGCTCTAACGAGCAAGCGTAGCTAACTTGAACCTCGCAAATATCATCAACTGTGAAGGCATGCTTGTTATGAAGTGGTTTCAATGAGCGAAGTAAACGAATCGTTTCCGGTATTTTACGCTGAACGACAATCGCTTTGCCTAGTGCTCTATCCAGTAGACTTTTAGCGACGCTATGCTCTAAGTTGAGTGGTAACCTATCTACCCAGTTTGGCTCAACGGCATCGAGATAAATTAAAGGTTCTTCCTGATTACCCAAGTCATGTTGATCTGCCAAACAAAAAATTGCTTCTGCGATCTTACCAACAACGGAGTAAACCGAGTCATTTCTAAATGAAGCCGCTATGTGATAATCGTGCGCTTTGGCTATCGCCAATGAATCAGGCGTCAATATTGCGTACTTCCCAAAGTCTTGGATCACCTGCTCGAAGTAATAAGCAAGTTTACTGTTCGGATCTTTCACTAGTTGCAGTGGCAACCCACCTTCAACGGCTATTGTCCCCAAAAACATATGACCTTGCGCGTTCATTAGTATCGGTCTGCACCAATAGCGGCAACCAGAAGCCACCATACGACTTCGCTGCGCTGGAGAAAGCTCAGACTCATGAATACCTAAAGCACCAAAAACAGGCTCCCAACTCCAGTGCCCACCAGAAAACTTTCGACGCCACCACTCAGATGCAAATAAAACAAAGGCGCCCGCCCACTCAGAACTCATAGCAGTCGGAACGAAACTAGAGATGCTATTGCTACGCAAGCTATCTACCAGTGACAGTTTCAACAACTCAAACTCATTATCGCTAAGCTTATAGCTATACAGCGGTTGACCCGTTACTTTGTCTAAATTCCTTGAGGACAAAATGGCCTCAATACAGTGTCTGAATGTGATCATATCATCTCTATTTTTTGACTTTTTTATTCGTTTCAAATAATCAAAATAGCGCCGCATCATAGAGCGAACCGTAAGTGCAAAGTGCCACGCGATACCTTTGCCCAGCTTTTTCTGACAATGACATCACGATCAACTTATCTGCAGTTGCCGCCGGCAGTACTTTTTTAAGCTTGTGATTTATCTGGCTGCAGACGGGCTGAAGAAAAGACTTCTCCATCCCTGTTAATTGATGAAGATTTTGTTCTTTAAAATCCTCAGGGGTTGTCCCGAAACTCTCAAATACTCTCGGGTCCTGTGACATAGTGGCAAACAGACTCAGAAAGCCCAGACTGTGTGCAGGGTTCTCATCAAAATATCTATCTACCAGCAGCCCTGTTTCACCTTTGTGATAAAGCCAAAGATAAAAGGCCAATTCCTTTGCGGTGAGCTTAATCTCAACGCCTAGGGTCTCGAGAGTTTTGGCCTTGGGATTGATTTTGACCGACAAGGTTTGGTCTTGCCCAGCGTTAAGCAATGCCACTGTTTGACTGAAAGAGAGATTTTCCATCGAGGCCAGCAGGTTAGGGTCGATGGAATGCCGCATTCTTACAAACGGAATTTCTGCCAAAGTAACTTGGGCTTTACTTACATCCACCTCGCCCTGACCATTCTTGCCGGTAACCCATTTGGCTGACTTGGTTGGAAACCAAAAATCACGCACAAACTCATAGTCATCGTCAACAAAAACGTGACTTAGGGTGTCCTGCTCTCGCCCAAGTAAGGACATGGCGTAACCGGTGTAAAATGCCATGGTCTTGCGTCCACCCGCGAGTGAGGTATGAAGCGCTATGTCGGGATCGCTTGTTAACCGGAAGAGTGCCTTGGTGATGAAGTCTGCCATGTGACTTTGGTCGTCGACGGATTTAGCATCATCAACCTGATTGCCGGCTTCATCTTCAATCAACCAGATGTGGGACTCATCGAAACGAAACTCGGGGAGCTGGTATTCCTCTTTAAGCACCTGCAGATGACCATCACGAAACAGACCATTCATCAGCAACAACTTGGCTGAAAGTGTGGTAATGACAAACACTTCATCCGGAAACGGCTTACCGCTTTGGTGGATAGCGTACAGGGTTTCCGTGAGTACCTGAGGACTGGCCCCTATTGTTGCTAAGAGAATGTTTTTCATAACGTTCCGTGTTTGAATTGCTTAGGCCATGAGTTTACTCGGGTCTGATTAAAGAGGCTACTTCTAGTATTACAATCTGTGATGATAAGAACTGGTAATCTTTAATTCAGAGCAGCCTTAGCTTCTTTATTGCCCCTTTTTTCGGCAAGCATTAACAATCGATCTGCCAGCTGTTTCGAATCCTTGTCATTCCCTTCTCGAACTAATAAATACAACTCATAGGGAGCATCAACATCACCAAATTTTGTTAATTCCTCTAATCCGAAAAATTGCACTTTTTTTCGTCGATAGTCTTTAGCGAAATTGACTATTTTTCTTATTTCTAACTTTGTATCCCTAACACCTTTTTTATAGAGTTCGGATAGCATTCGTATCGCTTCTTCTTGTTCCGTATCTTTCCCTAAGGAAAATTCACCGGCAAGCTGCCATATCAATTCATCATTATTTAGTCGTTTAACAACTTCAGCAACTTGCTTCCTTATTTCAACGCTTTTTGTACGAGAAGCCAAACCAAGCAAAGCAGTATGCATTTGTTTATTGTCTCCATGAATCACTGCTAAATTGTTCGCTAGTTCGATACCTTTTTTCTGGTCAAACTCCCTTATTCCTTTGAGTAATTCAACACATTGAGCAGATTTTAAGGATGAATCTTCTGCAATTACGGAACGGCTAAATTGTTGATTCAAAATCGGTTTAAAACCGTATCGTTTACAGGTAGCCAGCGCATCTGGATGTTCTAATCCCGCAGACTTAGCAATCCACTCTTCCCCTAATTTCTTAGTCCTACTATCACTTCGAGTGTCTAGCAATAATAATTTTCCTAACTGCCACATAGCTTCAGAATTTCCATGTTCTGCGGCCAACTTTATATTCTTTTCAAACTCGAGTTGTTCCCCCATTTGCTTGGCTACAAATGCTTTGGCCATATAAGTCTGACTCTGAGTATGTTTTTTTTGCTCGTAGCCAAATTTACCTGTCTGTAACTCTACAGACCAGAAACGCTCAACCCATGATTCCAAGCTTTTCTGTCTTTCCATTAACATATTTGCTGGTGGCTTAGGTAAACCAACTGCAGAACTAAAACCATTCGCCTCAGGTGGTAGGCCCCTAAATTTAGTTAGTCCATCATTGGGGAGTAAATTAAATTTGGTTCTCAGAAGCTTTTCACAAAAATGCTGCCAACCTACAAGATGATCATGAACTTCTAGTTGGGACATTGCCCTAATATCTTCACCATTTAACTCTGCACTTTCAAACAGTCTTTGACTGTTCCAATCGTTACGATTAAAGAAACGAGTTTCAGCCATTCCCCCTCTTAAAAATTCAACAGCAATGATTTTCTCTAGTTCAAAAACAAAAATTTCAGACTCGGTCCTATCCATCTGTTTAATTTGATTTATGAAGATAGGAAGAGCGTTGTTCATTTCGCTCACAAATTTAAAGGTTTGCTCAGGAAGTAATACCCTTACCCTATTAAACCTTGATGAATAATTAGACCAGAACTTACTACGACTCCGTATTTGCCTTCTTTCATCTTCAAGGAATCCAAGCACATTCCCAGCTTCTTCAGAGCACAACACAGATGAAATTGAAGACAAATTATAATAATTGGAGAGTTTGAATCGAGTCTTCAACAAGGCTTGTGATGATATCGATAATCGTCCCCAGTAGCTGTTGGTTTGTTCAGGAAAACAATGTTGTTCGATAAGTTTCCCACATCGTTTTCCAAAGCTAACTTTGCCAAAGGTTTTGATGTATTGATCTAAGATTTCGATGCGGTGACTAGTAGCTTGTAAAGCCAAGAAATTAGCAGCAAACCATTGATCACTTTTATCATCCTGTTGCTGAACAGATACAGAGCAAAGATGGCTTAACAGTTGAGTTTCGTAACTATTCATCTGCGGCAGTCTTAGCCACTTTACGGCACCAGAAATAGTTCGGTTTAACTTATAACAGTATTGGGCTAACTGATAAAAATCTTGCCTCTGTAATAATAACAACCAATCAATTTTGTATTTTAGCAAGTCATCAAGTTGAGGAACGCTCCTAGCAATCTCCATTGAATCAATTATCTGACTGGCAATATTAGTTGTTTTTCCATCTAATGCGAGACCAATTTTGAACAGGGCTACATCGCCTAAGATTTGGTTGCATGCAATGCCGCTCCAAACTGCGATGCATGCTCTTTCAAGCCTTTCATCCGATAAATCATCCCACTGGGACTGATTTTCTAACACATCAAGCCATTCGAAAATATGGATCTCTTGACTGCGGTTAGCCAGCACTAATACAACAATCTGTTCAAGGGTCTTCGGCGGGAAACTTGGCAACTGCTCGTCAAAAAGCCCCATATCATACCAATCATCAAATACCAGTCTGTCTAGTCGGTTACTTCGAGGTAAATTTGGCAGAGTAAAGGAATAACGGTTAAGGGCCAATTTGCTGTACCTCTTTAAAATTCCCTAGGAATTCATCAGCTTTAAATTGGAAACGAAACTTAACTTTACGATCTGCAGCGCTCGCAATCTGTTGGTCTGCCTCTAGGGAACCACGACCTGAGATCATAACTTTATTAAAGAACGCTAATTTATTTTGAAATTGCATGTCATTAATAAACGCAATAACACTATTCGCACGTAGGACACTCAGTTGCATATTGCGATTAAATACGCCTTCGGAACTAGAGTGCCCTTCAATTACCACTCGGGTTACCTCTTCCGCAGTTGCATCGGATTGAAAAATAACATCTGCATAAATGGGTATAAATGTTTGTAAAAATGTCTTCCCGCTTGCACTTAACGTGTAGTCATTTTGCCCGAATAAGATTGAGTCAGTGATTGAAATATCACCAGTGTTAGGATCGGCTTGAACCTCAATGCCAGCAGCATTGAGTGCATCATTTATACCTTTAATAATGACAACCCGAGTATTTTTGCTCTCTTCATAAACTTCAGAGATTTGCACCATTGCACTAATAAGCAAAAGAGCAAAAATCATCAACAAAACTGACATCAGGTCACCAACAGAAAGCCATACGCCCGATTCTTCTGCTTCGCCTGAATGAGGCGTGCTTTTAAATCCACGCATCAGGCATTTACCTCATTGGCTTCAAACTCTCGGCGTTGAACCTGTGCATTGACCAAATATCCAGCCGCTTGGGACAATTTGTTATGGATTTTACTAGCGGATGTGTCGAAATCATTAAAGAAAGTTTCAAAGCTTTCGTTGGCACGACTAAAGTACTCATCCATTGCCTTAGGCAGATTTTCGGTGATATCAATAAATGTCTTGGATGCTGCTGCATACTCTTTTTTAAGCATGGCAATTTCTCGCCCCATGGTAGTTGCCGCATCCTGAAGCTCAGCCATTTTAGCGGCATCATTTAGACCAATCGCTTTAGCAACTCGCTCCAAGGTAGCAGCTGAAGCCTCCAGCTTCTGGTATTGAGCGGTTAATTCTTGAAGCAATGTATGGCGGGCTTTATATTCACTTTCAAAAACATTACGGAAGTTATCAACAACTTCGTTGAGGCCATTACGCTGTTTACTCAGACTGTTGTCTAACAGGTTATTTTGTTCTTCAAAATAGGCGGTTAAATTTTGCTGATATTGCAGTCGGAATGCTTCTAGTTCCCGCTGCACAGTGTCTGACATGCTCTTGACCTTAGTGTCGATATCACCCAGACCTTGTTGTAATTCGGTTTTCGCTGACGCCATCACATCTGATGCATCAATACCGATTTGTTTAATTGAATTTGCCTGCTCCTTAAATACCGCCTGCGAGCTATCAACTAAATCGCTAATTCGTGATTGCATTTGGCTAAATAGTGCAGATTCTTCATCGCGGCGCTGCTGAACAGAAATTTCGAAGTCAGTCTGAGCCTGACGCAACAAACTAGAGGCAGATTCACCAGTTTGCTTTATCACTTTCGTTTGATCTTCAAATGCGTGGTAAATCTGCTCAAGCAATTTATCTATGCGGTTGGTAACTTCGGTAAACATCTTTTGCTCGGATTGTTGTCGAACATCGAGAGCATCTTCCAAAGAGTCTTTCATACCTTCAAACGCTGTGGATGCACGCTGTGCACTAAGCTCAAAAGCTTGTCGCTGAGCATCCATACCCGATGAAGCAGTCTGCAGCATGCTGTTCACTTCTGCTGCAATTGTAGACATTGCGCCCTGGGTATCTTCTTTGAAACTACTGAGAATATCTTTGAGGGATACTGCAAATGACTGCAGTTTTAACATTGTTTCCTTTTGGAATTCGTTAATGGTCGCAACTGTTTCTGACGTACTAGTTACTACCCGCTCAAGATTGGAGTTCAACTGTACTGCAATTTCATTACTGGTCATTACGGCGGAACTTGTTTTATCTAATTCTAGCGTCAACGGGTTGATAAGCTGATCACGCATATCTGCAATCAATAGCTGAACCAGTTCCTTTTGAGATTGCTCTTTAATTTCACGAAGCGTTTCGAGTTCAGTTTGAATAGATTCGAGAACAGGCGTCATCGATTTTTCTATGGATACACTGAAAGAGTCTGATATCTGTGCAGCTAATTTGTCACTGTTAAAAGAGTCGCTAAAATCAGACAAACTAGCCGTAGCCTCTTTCATCTCTAGTCCAATTGATTCCATTGCCTGTGCCGAACGGATTTGAACATCCATTAATTCTTGCTGGCTGTCATTAGACATCGACTTTAGGTAATAGACTGGACTTGCTTCAAAATATTGTGTCGCCATTCGTTGGAGAAAATTTTGCTGCGCGCTTACTAAAACACTTGATGAATACTTCATTACCGACATAAACAGTGCAGAAGTACTTAAGCCTGCCAAAGACGTGTAAAATGCCGTTTTCATTCCTTCTAATAGCTCAGCAGCAGAAGCTAGCAAGGCTTTAGAATCCCCAGCCATACTAAATTGACTTAATCCAAGAGTGATCCCCAGAAAAGTCCCTGTGATACCTATGCTGGTTAGCAGCGCTGGTACCAGTTTATGACGGTTAGTATCAAATGAAGGAAGTAATTGAGACACTGGAGACTTGCTGAGCCACATTCCATCTTTAGATTCAATTTCTATTTCATTATCCGAATACTTGTAAATAAGATGGTCAGTAACCCACACCAAAACTGATTTATCTAAATTAGATATACTTACTCTGCCAGAATCACTGTTTGATTTTAATTCAGCTAATTGCGATAACAATGCTTTGGCCTGTGAAGTTGCCACATACTCTCTGACACTGAAAAATATAAAAAGAATTAGCGTGACGGAGATAAGTAAATCAGTCACCCAATCACCAGAAATAACTGCCAGATGGTCAAACATGTGTATTCCTTACTTAAGTAGTTTGTATAATTCTTGTTCTGTTAAAATGTCATGCGCTATGCGTTGAGGTAAATGCTCAGCATCTGTTCTAATTGCACTGCCTATAACAACAGGGCTTTTCAACCTTACGCTGTACATAGCTTCATCGTGTTCAGCACTGTCACTAGCCATCATCAGATAACTATCGGTAGGGAATTCCCTTAGCAAAGTAGCTTGTAATGAAGCTTTTGTATCCCTTAATGATTTTGTGGCAACAAAGTCATTACCAAACTCTTCTTTGGATAATTTCCAGGCGTGATTAATACAAATTATTTGATTGACCAGTTCATCAAGTCTTAACATCAATGTTTAATTCCTTAAATAGCCAATCCTAAAGCGATAGTTTTCAAGAAAGTCAGCAACACTCACAACATCCCAGCCTGCTTTAATACCATCCTGAATATCAGCAGGAGAAATTGCGATCCCAAATCGTTTTTTCGTCCAAGCCAATTCTAACCGAGCACCTAAGCCATCAAGGCCGTCACTTAAGTAATGCGCTACATCCGGTAAGGCCAAGTTCAATTTTTGGCAAAGATGTAGGACACCATGAACCCCTGGATCTGCGTAGGCAAATAGCTCATTCCAACCATTCAAATCATTCAACAGGCCCTGCTCATTCCTGAGTTGGTTGATTAACTGGCGTTCATTGTGACTCAGTACCATGTGCTGATGCATTGGCTGCTTACTATGACAGTCAATACATAGCGCTCTGAGATTCTTCGGCTTATTATCAGACTTTACGCCGTTAATATGGTGAACATGTAATAATGGCCGATGCGCTTTTAAATTCACCCCACACTCTTCACAACTAAATCCCTTTTCAACCCGATAATGAGAAGAAATCTTAGACCAGTCATCACAGTAACCAGTTTGCATATCCTGTACATTTCGCAAAGGCATATGAGGGAAAAACGAGCTATATGTCGCAAAAAATTCAGCCATATTAAATTGATACAGAATTTGATTTCGATAGGCTCCTGTTGACCAGCCTTTATAATTAAGTGCACATAAGCAGTTTTGACATACTTGTAAACGTGCTTTTCCCTCAATCCCAAAACCAGAAATTAAAAACTCGCCAGAAGTATCATTCGTAGCCACATAACGCTCGAAACGTCCTTGCTCTCTCATGCCCTTTAACGTAGCACAATCTGCAACATGGTACCGTCTCCCCGTTCCGGGAGATGCCATGGCAGAATAAACGCTCTGTCCATGATCTTTGATATACAGAAGGACTTGGCGGCCTTTATAACTAAGAAGCCCAGAAGTAACATCAACATCCTTGAGTTCGACATCTTTGCCAGTCGCCAATTCAATATCGATTTTCTCAATAGAAGTCTGACGATATTCTAGATGGAACTGCCCTTTTTGACTGGGTTCCATGAGATCTACAGCATGCAGTAATGCGCCAAATTTAATTTGCAGCTTCATTCGGACACCAAAATCTTACGAATTTGTTCTTCAGCATTCGTAATCACACGAAATGAAACTCGTCTAGACTTTTGTGAATCCTCATGCCCTTCAGTATCTATAATCAATTTAGAAGAGGAGTAACCTACAGCTGCGACATTTGACTTAACCCAATCATAGTGAAACTCTCGAATTGGCTCCAGATTCATTACATAACCTAACACCGTTCGAGTTCGTGCCTGAGACAAATCCATATTATTAAAATATGCATCATAGTCGGAGGAGCCATTGTTCCAACGACTGGATGTATGCCCTTCAATTTTTATCTCTTGTACCATAGTCCGATAACTATCCAGTATTTTGAGATATCGGGGAAAAAAATTAGCTAAGATATTTTTAAATTCATTTGTGAGCGTCGCTTCACCATTGGCGAACAAAACATCTGGCGAAGTGAAATTAAAACTGAGTGTACTGCGATCAATCTCAGCTCCCCATTTAGAAAGATCCGCTGAAAACTCCTTCTCTAATGCCAAATAGATTGCCTGCTGTGTTTTTTCGTAGGTGATAGCAACTTCTTTGATTTTATCTCGCTCAATCATTGCATCTCGCATCAACGCAACGGAAATAAACAGAAACACCATCATCAACCCCGCCATGAGGTCTGAAACCGACATCCACTGTTCTCCCCCCTCTGTAGTCGCTGAAGAACGCCCAAAAACCTTATCCATTTTTATACCGCCACTCGAGTACTAACCACGTTCGCCATTTCTCGCACTAGCTTTTGATAATCACGGGTAAACTGCTGAGTAACTGTTGCTAAGGCCTCACCCATCTGGCTGATGGTTCTATTGATTTCTTGTTGCATTTGATGATCCAATACTTCAACTTGCTTATTAACAGCACTTCCTGTCTGGCCCACAGCCGTTGTAATTTGATCCTCTAGACTATCAAAAGTACGTCTGACAGCCTGGGCTTGGACTTGAAAAATCTCTTCTAAGGTCGTTTCTAATCGCTCATGGAGTTTTACAAACGCATTAGATGTTTCCACCTGGATCTGCTGAGTACTTGTGACAAGTTCTTGATTAGCTTCTTTTAAGATTAATCCCGTTTGTTTGGTGTCCTGTTTAATATCAGCAACAAAAACACGTAACTCGGCATTGAGCTCTGTAATTGAACTTTCTAAATGCTCTCTAATTTGTTCAGTAGTGGTTGACAGATAATTAGTCATATTCTGTAAACCACCAGCAGCAGAACTGACATTCGTTTGAATATCGTTTGAAGCTTCAGCTAAACGTCCGCCAATGTCGTGAGCCCCCTCCTCCAACTTCAAAGTTAATTTTTCAGCACCATCGAGCAAATGCGATTTCATGGAACCAATACTTTCCGTTGCCGTTGAGGAGAAGTTTTCTATCACTTGTTTACTTTCTTTGAGTAAATCAGTGTAGTGATGCGATGCCGCCTGAACTGATTGAGAAATAACATCCATGGTTGCATCCATCTGCGTCTTAATCTGCGGCATGGCTTCAATAGCCTTATTCCTCAAGTCTTTGAAAGCTTCCAATCGTTGCTCAAGTTCGGTCATTTGCCCATGACCTAATTCCATAACTTGAAGTAATTTCTCCATCGATACAGGGATCGACTCAGCTCGATCATTAATACTTGCCACCGACTTTTCAGTTGCCGAAATAGCATCAACACCAAGCTGGTATTTTACTGCCATATCCTCTAACTGAATTCGATAATTCTCCTGCCAATCAACCAATTTCTTAACTGACTCATCAAGTCGCTTGAAGTTCTCACCAAACTGCTCAGTCAATTTGTCATTGAACTCAACTATTACTTCTTTAAGAGCATTAATCACCTGTTCAGTCGCGGACTTTGACAACATTCCTGCAAACTCATCCATTTTTTCCCAAAGAATGGATTGAAAACTCTCAAATTTTTGCAATTGCATTTCGAAGAACTTAACTTGATGCTTACCGGCATCGTTCATGTCTAGGCGTAAATTTTTTATTTGAGAGGTCAATGATGAATCTTCATCACCTTTAATTGCGCCGAGTAACTCGTTAGACACGATTAACTGTTGAGACATGACCTGATAAATGTCCTCAGGGCTTACGACCTTGTGCTCTTGCTTGTTGCCTTTTGGATAAAGGCTCACAATTGTTTTGTACAAAATGGACGCGGCCATACCCACTAGACTCGTTAAAAAAGCTGTTTTCAACCCCTCTAAGAGCAGCTCAATACTGCCATCGATATTTGACGGATTAAATTCCATCAATCCAACAACAATGCCAGCAAATGTACCCAAAATACCCAATGATGTCAGACTGTTAGCTGTGCCATGTGTAAAGCTATTATACCTACCTAAATATGCTAAAAATAAGGATGTTATAAAGATTGAGACGATGAGATAAATGAATGCATTAGATATAGACTCAGCAGAAAAGGAAGCAATGTAAGCCGCAATTGTATTAGTCATTAGGATTTACCTAAATTGTATGGAACTGAATTTAGAAATGATAAGTGAATAGAGCGTTCTCTCGATTTTCATAAGGTTATGAAAACGGTCACTCCACCAATCCTCACCAATAATAATGGTACCAACTAGAAAATTGATGATTTTATATGCATCTTTCAATCGTGACTTCCTAGGAAATGGAGTCAAATTGAAAGTATGTAATATGATGAAGATACTGTGGAGCAAGGGTAAAAATCCTTCTCATGGGTTACATTCCTTGTCAATGTTCGAAACAGAGAGCATCATACAACTTTATTGTGATTTTTTAAATCTTTAGCGTCAATTTTTTGTCCAAGTTAGACACAATTGACAGTGCAAGTGGTTATCAGCGAGAAGTGGTTAAAGCCGTTTTGCTATGTAATGCAGCTGCGGTAATTTTCACCCACAACCATCCTTCCGGATGCATCGAACCGTCAAGCGCATATAGACGGATCACCGAGCGCCTTATTGCGGCACTGGCCACAATCGATGTACTGGTCTTGGATCACATAGTTGTTGCCGATACATGCGTGTCCTTCGTCGAGCGTGGCTGGCTATCTAATTAACGGCTCTTATTAATAGCGGCATAAGGGGCTCCCGGAGTCGGAGCCCTTTATGCGTGGGAGTTATCATGATTGAATTTACCGATAGCTTTTCTCAGGCAGCAGTTGCTCGGCCTTGCTTGAGCGTATCTGCTTGGAATTAACCCGCTAGTATTTGTCCGCCCAAGGAATGAATACGGAATATTCATTCCCAAAGTGAGATTTTCGATAATGAGACTTTTACATGGCATGAAGATAGAATGGAACTAAGTTTATGAATATTTTCGGTTAAAAATTGCATGAATTTGTTCTTAAAGAATGGCATAGCGCATCTTATTCGTTGCAAATAAATTGAACAATGCTTGTAATGCTTCTTCCGACTCTGGGTTATCAAATCCACGCAGCCATCTAACTTCAAAGCCCATATAGTTCGCCCAAGCAACCCCTTTCTTCATCTCTGCGTACTGGTTATTCTTAGCGCAAGCCTCTATAAACTGGTTTACAAGCTTATATTGATTAGAACCAGCCCGATATTTAGCATGCATAAAGGCGTTTTTGTAATAATGATAAGCTTTTATATTATTTTCTTGACGATAATAGTAATTGGCATAACACCAATGACTTAACCAAGCCAAACTAGGCCACAACCCTATTTTTTTAATTTCAAAAGAAAAATCATCAGCTTGTTTTAAATCGGTTATAGAGTTCTTGAGCTTCATTCCCATGCTAAACATTTTTGTAAATTCTTCAGAAATTATTAGCTTAGCATTTATTCTTTGCTGTTCTAATATCATATACGCATTTATGGGACCCAAAATACTCAAATAAATTCTGTATTTAGCTCTATCAATGATATTTTCCAATTCTCTTTGCGCCGCAAAGTGCTCAAAATAGTGACAGCTTTCATCAGTTATGGCTGCATAACGCTGCCACCAAAAGGTGACAAAATCATAAAAGAAGTAATCTTGGGCAAAAGGTAACTCGCGTGTTTTAAAATCTAATGTAGCAAACTCCTCACAACAGGCTTGCCATACCAAAGAGTTATGTCGACTGACTCGTTGTGAAAATTTTCTTAGATAGTTAGTCGTTTCACATATCATCTCAGGCCCATAATACCTATTTAACACTTGAAAAAAGTATGTCGAAACTCGTGCCATAAAAAGCATCAATTTAAAACTGCTAATTTGCTTATCTATCAGTTCTAACGGTTTTTTTCGAGGCAAAGAGAGAGAATATTCCAAGTTAGCATAAAGGGACTCTATACTCGGCAGTTGACCTCCGCTACACCAGCGTTGTGCATTTTCTAGGTTTTGCCTTTCTCTATAATCACCATCAACCCCTTTAGGATTATGAAATTGTGACTGGGATGTATTTGTTACTGTGTAGAAATGCTCCCAAACAAGAGCTAACGGCCAACGCACTTTCTCTGAAGTAGATATCTTAGGTAAAAGCCACTGCAAAACCATTGGAATTGACAATTTCAAACTAGGTACGTTATAAACTAAGAAATTTTTCGCAAATGAGATAACAATTCTACTTAGAAAACTTGTCGATATAATATACTTTGTTGTATCAATTTTTGTTAGATAGGTTCCCTCTGTGCGTAAGCAATCTTTATAAACCATCAGAATCTCATTTATAGCCGCAATAAATACATTAACTAATCTATCTTCAATTAACACCGCTTTTAATAACGCTTGTAACTGAAGCATTAGCTCATCTAGTTTGCCATCAATTTTCGAATTTTCATCCGCTAATCTTTTTAATTGCATCTGTAGCGATTTTTTTTCCGCTCCAGACAAAAGGGAACTCTTGCCTTTAGTCGGCAATAATCCTGTACTATTAAAAATTACGCGAACAAGTTCCCCAATAGAGGGGTAGCAAAAATCTTTATCATCCATAATCGCATAGCGCCCCCGTTTCCGGGGGCAAACTCCTTAATTATTTTTTAGACGGTACCCGAACGGCATTGCCACGATTTGTGCCAGATATACCACCAGTTTTTGATGGCCAGTTACCACCTGGACCTGGATGACTTGATACTGGGCGAGATGAACCTGATGAGCCTTTAGATGCCATGATGCATTCCTCAGAAAGTGATTAAACAATATACACAAGCTACATTAAAAGAGCTTGCTTGATTCACAATGTAAAAACATTTTGCATAGATTTATGCAGGCATTTTGGCAACAGACTTATTATATTGAAAAATAATAAATTATTATTCATCACACTCATAATTGTAAATCTCGCTCCTGAATACGTTCCAATATCCACTCTTGTACTTCACTTTCAACCCATGCAACAGATTTACAGCCCAGTTTCACTGCTTTGGGGAAAATACCCTTATCGACATACTTGTAAATCGTTGAACGGGCTAAGCCTGTTGTGTCAATTACGTCCTTTATTCGAATTAGCTTTATCTTTGGTGTCATGCTGAACTCTTGGTAATGGTTTCATTCCATTACCTATGCCAGCAACTTTCAACTTTTCCAAATTTTTTCAGATATATATCACTCCTGTGCATAAGCCCATTAATGCTTTCAAGGAGCCTGATATGCCAACAAAAGCTGAACCTAACAACTCGATAGACCAGCCAATCAACCAGTGGCCGCAGACTGCCGAAGCGATCCTAGCCTCTGCCGCCAATATCATTGCCGAGCGCTATGTGAAGAAAGACGCCTATACCAATCCACAGGCCACTAAGGATTTTTTAACTTACAAACTCGGCGGTTATGAGCGGGAGGTGTTTGCGGTAATGCTGCTCGATAATCAGCATCAATTACTCGAGTTTAAAGAGTTGTTCTTTGGCACTTTAGATGCTGCCAGTGTTTATCCACGGGAGGTGGTTAAGGCGGTGTTGGCTGTCAATGCCGCTGCGGTGATTTTTGCCCATAACCATCCCTCCGGCGAGTCTGAACCTTCGGCAGCAGATAAGCACATAACTCAACGGTTAACCGATGCATTAGCGCTTATCGATGTGCGCGTGCTTGATCATATCGTGGTTGGCCGCACGCCAGTGTCCTTTGCTGAGTGCGGCTTACTCTAGCCAACGTTTAAACCTGCTACGCCTTTTTAAGGAGTCCATCATGATTGAATTTACTGATAGCTTTTCACAAGCCTGTGTCGCCGAAGCCTGCGCCGCCTTTCCCGAACTGCGTAACCGTTTAGCGGTTGAACTCATTTTGCCGATGTTTGTGCGGCCACTTAATGCCATGGGCCAAGTGATTGGCAAGCCGATTGTGGCACCTAATCCCAAGCTGCATAAAACCGTATTAAGTGTGTTTCACCGTGATGTGGTTGAACACTTACCCAAGGAGATCAGCTTTTGCCGCTATGTTTGCCCCTGTGACAGTTATGGTGTGCCTATAGGTGAATGGCAGCGGGTCATCAATGGCGTGTACTTTAACCATGGCAGTAATGAACAGCCCAATTGGAGTGTACATACCTAATTTTACAATCCGCTAACAAGCAAGCCATTCCCTTAGTTTCATCCTTCAACCATTGAGGTCACTATGACAACCCTAAAACTTTTCGATATTGAGCACGCCTGGGGCTTGCCCCGTAAAGTGTCTCCCCGCTTTGGTGCGAGGCTGATTTTACGCGGCCTGCATTTGGATTATCTCCATGACCGTTCAAGCTTTGTTGGTGAATTTCCACCAGCCATTAACCAACAATTTGTCGAGGCCTTTCCCGCTATGGTTAAACAGCTTGAGCAGCTGATGGCCACCGGCGAGATTGATGCTACTGAGCAGCACTGCGTTAGCATTGAACACGCTGGCTTTACCTGTGAGGCCGACACACTTGGCAGTCACGGTTATTTGTATATTGCGATTTATCAAACCGAAGCTAAACCAAAGCTAACCACTGACCACCAGCAACTTCGCCCTCACTCGATAACCCGTTCATTATCGTAAGCCAGTACTAATCCGTTAAACATAACCACCAAACTTTAATCTCCCAGCTCAAAAACTTTAGCAAGTAGCCCTTAGCGACTCACATTAAACCGCTTAGCCAACAACTTTTTTATTAACCCAGCCGCATAGACAGCAAGAGCCAAGGCGTGACTGCGCCTTGGCTCTTGCGTATGCCCGTTTTTAAATAAGGAATATCCCATGACATTAACCATCAAGCGTAACCAACTGCCAGCGATGCCCGATCGTTTTTACCAAGTGATTGAAAAGGAGCTGGCTAACGTCACGCCAAAAGACGCCAACGCCATCACCCTTAATTTTCGAGACCCAGATTACAGCGCCGAAGATGGTGGTTTTCATCCCGTCGAAGTACGACTAGAGAAACAGCAAGATCACTGGCGTTTAGTTTACGTCACCGACTTTGCATTTAGCGGTCATCCCTTTCCTGAACTGGTTAAAGACATTGATATCTGCTTTAACAGCAAGCAGGTCTATAGCCTATTTAGTGGCTGGATTGGGGAGCGGGAATCACAGGGGCTGATTAAGTTGTTCAGCGATAACTTTGTCAGTTACTACCAGATGGAAGTCTATCAAGTGGAAGTGAGTTTGGATTAACTAGCCTCGCCCGTATTTTACGCGAGCATCCTAACTATTCTAGCGCTTTCAGTCCTATCGCAATCAACGGGTCAAGCCATCACACCCGCGCCCTTGTCACCCTAAGTCATTACGACAAGCCCCTGTCGTTAACAACAACCAACCTCGCCCGCAACGCCTGTCGTTCGCGGGCTTTTTGTTTTGGAGTCCACCATGAAAATACACCGCGAAACTATCCTGCCACTGCCAGAGCCTTTTTATGAATTATTAGAACGGCAACTGGCCGCACTCAATCACCCTGATCTCAACAGCGTCACTTTTAACTACCGCGATCCCGACTACAGCTATGAGAGCGGCGGTTATCACCCCGTCGAAATCAATCTCTATCGCCAAGATGATTGCTGGTATCTCAATTACTTTACCGACTTTGCCTACTGCGGCGGGCCCTTCCCTGAGCTTGAGAAAGAAATGGAAGTGCTGTTTCGGGAGAAGCAGGTCTACAACAGCTTCTTTGGCAGTTGCTACCTCGAGCATGCCGACAGCCAGGTACGGCTGCTGCTGGAGAACTTTTGCAACTACGTCGAGATGGAGGTGTACCAGGTTCAAGTCAGTGCCGACTGAACTTGGTGCCCACAAAGGTATTTTGGGCACCAAGCAATGCAGGCCCGATGCGGGTTTGCGATGTGCTGGTGCCCACATTCATCACATAGCTAATTGAGGGAACCCAGCATGAACGAAGTCGAGGCGGTCAAGAACCGCGACACCATCAAGCTTATCAGTTACCTGCTCGAACGTCACTTTGGTCAGCAGATGGCCGATGTCTGGAATATCGGCCTTAACCTGGCCCTTAGGATCTCTGACTTACTGGCCATCAAGTTCAGCGATATCGACGGCGACCGCTTAAATATCATTGAGCAGAAGACCGGTAAACGCGCCAGCATCAAGCTCAACCCTAAGACGCTGGCATTGATTGAGGCGATCCACCAGCGTCACCCCGAGCATATCTACCTGTTCCAATCCCACCGCTCGAGCCAAGCCAAAGACCGGCAGGCCCCCGCGAAACCACTGACACGGCGCGCGGTCGCCAAAGCGTTTGCCTTTGTCGGTGACGATATCAAGTTAGCCCTGGGCACCCACTCGATGCGTAAAACCCGCGGCTATCACCTGTATCAAACCTGCAAAGACATTGGCCGGGTGATGCGCATGCTGCGGCATCAATCGGAAGCGGTCACCCTGCGTTATATCGGCATTACTCAGCAGCAAATCGATAAGGACTTTGTCGAGCTGGAAATCTGAGTCAATCAGCACGCCCATCATCCTATTCAACCCATTAGCAGATGCGACCTAGGTGTATCTGCGTTGTTTTTCTTGGAGTCCATACCATGTATACATTTCATCCAGGTGATCATCTGGTCACCAATATCGATCCGCTTGGCTTAACCGAACACCATGGCCTGTATGTGGGTCATGGCCATGTGATCCACTTATCTAAACAGGGCATCATCGAAGAAATCGATCTGCAGCAATTTGCTGGTGGCCATAGCGTTAGAGTGAAAAAGTCCAGCCTGTATCCCCATCAGGCCATTGAACTTGCACGCAGTCAGCTGGGTCACAGTCCATACGGCGTAGCTACCAATAATTGCGAGCACTTCGTTAATGAATGCTTAGCGGGAACCAGTACCTCCAACCAAGTCAGTAATCTCACTCACGTTGCCCTGCAAGGCTCTGCCAGGGCAGGCTTACTGGGGAGGAGCGCGTCAAAGCTTGCCACGGGGACTGTCGCAAACGTCGTGTTAGCCTCTACCGCCATCAAAATGACCGGTGAATACCTTGGGCTACCCGATAACGTTAACACGCTGCTAGGCACGCCTGGAGATCTTGTGGCTAAACCTGCCGAATGCCTACTAAAAGGCACCAGCCAAACTCTAGGTGAAAGTTATGCTTGCTTACGCCAAGGTGAGATAACTGATGCGGGGATCAAACTCGTCACCGGCAGTGTAGAAACTGGCTTAAACACCGTGTTGACGACAGCAGAAGTGGGCATCAATGGCGTAAAAGCTGGTGCTGAGCTGATAGCCGATGCATGGCATTGGTTAAGGTCATGATGCTCCTGCGACGGTATTAAGTACTCAGTCAGCCATTAGCCAAACCCTATAAACGAAGCGGCATGTCGCCGCTATCGTTTTATCCCTATTGCGATTAGGTTGAAGATTAGCGTGATGACGGCGTAACATGTTTGCCCTGTTAACTGATACAAACTATTTTCTATCATCTTTGAGCTGATGGCGTTGTTCATGCAGGAAAGTAAACGTGTAATCATTATTTTTTTGTACCACGTTATGCTAAGGTATTACCTAGTAGTACTAAGCATTACTTTTGGAGTCACAGATGAGCACAATCAAACCCGTGTCGGTTAAATTAGATGCCGATATTAAAGCCAGAGTCGAGCATTTAGCCGAAGCGCGTAAACGTTCATCACACTGGATGATGCGTGAAGCGATCCGTGAATACGTTGAGAGAGAAGAGAAACGCGAGGCGCTGCAGCAAGAAGCGTTACGCGCATGGGAAGAACACCAGACATCAGGATTGCATGTCACCGGTGACGAAGTGGTTAGTTGGCTGGAGTCCTGGGGAAGTGAAAATGAACAGGCAGCCCCTACATGCCACAAATAGTCTTCACTGCCACTGCATTACGTGATTTAGAACGCTTACGTGAGTTTCTTCGCAGTAAAAATCCCCCTGCCGCACAACGGGCTGCCAGCGCCATAATCAATACCATTAGAAAACTGGAAAGCTATCCAGACATTGGTCGGCCTATCGATGACAATGACTTTAGCTTTAGGGAACTACTCATCGACTTTGGTGATACGGGTTATCTGGCAATGTACCAGTATGATGGAGGCGAACGATTGACCGTATTGGTATCCGTCACCAAAAAGAAGCTGGATATTGATAGAGATGCATCAGTAAAGATGTTTTCTCATGGATGTGCAATTATTAATATACTGCTGCTCTCTATAAAGACAAAAGCAAGGGATTTAAGCCCCTTGCCTCAACTTCCGTATTTGTACTCGCTGTAGCAACCGTACTAAGAAAACTAATCACCAACTTGTAGCCTACCCAATAATCGACTACAACCATAATGACGACGTCCATCACCATAGGTCTTACTGTCAACTTTGGCAAAATAACTTAACCGCAGAAACAACTCACGTAAAGTATTAGTCTGGTGAATCCGACCACGCTCTAATAGATAGCAAGGCGCTTTGGGAAAGTGAACTAAGCCTTGTGCTGCAACAACATCCAACGCTAGCGCACTCGCCCAAGCTTTAACGATTCGGTTATACAAATTAGGTCTACCAAGTTCAAATACACCTAAACTTCTATAAGCGTTACCATTAAAAAACAAACAAAGATGGTAGTGTGGTCGGTTAAGTTCACCGGTTTCCTGCACCCAGATATACAGTACTTCACTTTGATGCACAAATCCTTCAGCATTCTTACACTTTGCATTATAATCTGCGTTAATTTTCGCTTTTAGAGATGCAGTAAACCGTGTAACATAACGGTTATCATCGGCGTCATAATAGTCAGGAAATCTCAAGTCAACTCTCACAGCGAAAACCTTTGAGTACCTTTTTAATGTGTGATAAATAACGATAAAGTTATTGTGTAAATACTCCCCATAGACTCCATTTTTAAATTGAAGAATTGGCAGCCCACTAAACTCCTTGGCATTTAATACGGTTAAGTTTCTATTGTTATACTGAGACATACCACACCAACCTTAAAGTAATAAAAATAACAACCCTAGGTTGTTAATATATTATTAATAACCTAGGAGTCACACCATTTAAAAACAAACAAGTCCCTTACAGAACAAACAGTCTGAAATAAAGATACTCGTCAAGAAACAGATATCAAAACCATACATCATAAAAAAACAACTCTGATTTTATATGCAGAAAACAATCAAGCCACACAAGGTCATTTTAATTGATATTAAACAAGTTCATATCACGTTCAAAGATAATTCTGTCAAAAGGAACTCCTGGATACAAATCAATAACGACCGTGGTGTTATAATCAAAAACATCAATAAGTCTATTCGATAAAATTTCGTTCAACGCATCATTTAAATTCTTTCTTTTTCTTAACATAGGAGGTCCATATTGTAAGATCTTATTCTTTTTAATATACCGAATCCCTCGATCTCGATATGAACTTAACCAAAGCGCTAACTTTTGCCCCAGAATAACCTCCATAGGGGGTAGGCAAAAGTTATTTAAAAACTGAAAAGAGTAATAGCTCACGAAGTCAATTGCTATTTTTAATGACTCAACGGATATTTTAGAGTCAAAAGGATGATCAAAATAGTGAATATTTGCTGCAGTTCTAGCAATAATTTCTCCAAGTTTTGAAGCATGATCTCTGGCATTCTCGTAAATTCCACCAGGAGCCATTTTCAATTCAATATCGTTAGATATATCAAACCATCTTTCTTTACCTTCATCTGAAAATTCTACTATTATACGTTCCATTTATTTACCCTCTAGTAATTCTTCGATTCTTTGATTGAATTGATTGATAAATTCTTTCTCATACCTGATCCCATTGGTTTTCCGACAACCGCTACGAGGCATTGGGAAGCACACTAAAAAGCGAGAAAGAAAACCATTGTCTCTTACAATATCCTGTGATTTATCCATAAATCGTTTCAATGTTTGAGGCTGGATCATGATATGTGTAGTCAACCTAACACCTGAAAGCGTATAAGAATCCGTTGTTTTTCTTGTCACTGTGACATCATCGCCACTCCAAATGGCATTGAGCACAGGCGTGTTTGACATTAGGGCACTATTGGTTAGCACACCGCCCTCACTTGACCCAAGATACGCATATGGTGAGTCATTCTTGAGTCCAAACGTAAGCGCCTCTAGCGTACTATCCTCATAAATAACTCTGAAAGCCTTTGGCCGTTGTGGTTGTTTTGCTTCATGCTCGATCAACTCTTGTAAAGGATCATTTATTTCATTTACTTCACTTACCCCATTTTCTGTTTTCCTAGATTCCTTCATTTCTGAGCAATCTTTTTTTAAGCGACTTGGATTTAGCATCATGTACCTCTCTCAAAATCTCATACTTAATTAACTGTTCTTTACAAGATAATTCACGATTTTTTTGGTAATTTTTTATCCCTTCCATTAATAAATTTTCAACCGTAGATTTCCGCTCACCTGAATCTGCGCAAGTTAATAAGTTAAGCGAGATTGGACAAATCTTCCCTGTTGGTAATTCAACATCTATATGTCCTTGTAAGGCAGTTGAAATAGCAGCAAGTGCTGTACTGACAATTAGGGGATATGCAGCTTGAGTAATTAAACATGTTTCAAGTATCGTATCACCTAACAGAGTGCCTTCTCCTATTTTTGGACAAACTCCATCAGAAACTGGAAACGTACTATATATTTTTTTATTATACCGCCGCGGATGTGAATATTTATTTTCAAAACGTTCTGACATATCAGTTTTCCTTTGATAATAAGTCATATGGTCAGTGACCAGTACACCTTTAATCCATTACTGAACTCTTATTGATTTAAGCCATGCTTCAACCTCACCGAAATACCAACCTACCGCTCTGGCCCCAAGTGTAACCTTTTTAGGGAAAGTCGGATCGTATCGTGGTGATCGCGGATTTTGTTTGTCATAAATGGTAGAGCGTGATAGTCCAGTTAACTGAATAACGCTAACAAGTCTAATAATTGAATAGCTAGGAGTTGCATCAAACATAGTCACCTCATTTATGTGTAAATGTGCAAGGTCACTATAAGTAGTCTAAAAATAATTAATAAGGGAGCGAATGGATAGAAATCACTCCCCCGACAAGTCAAAACCTTGATTTAAAACAGATTTAGCTCACCCTAACTTTTTTTCGTAAAATAAGCTCAGCATATTTAACATTATCCTCTGAAAAATTGTGATCATTAAAATATGTGATTAATAAAGAATTTACTTTTGACGTGTCCTCAGTTTTGATGTGTATGCCATGTAACGCAAACGCTTTTACCAAAAAGGGAAATTTACAATCTGGATTAGCATTATCGTTGACCAATGGTTCTCTAATATTATTACCCTTAGGGTTTGGGATTAGGAAATAAGCTGCAGTCACAGCTTTCTTACCAGAGTATCCCAATGTACGTTCTATTTTTGCAGCTAGGTCCTTGGATGTGATTTTTGATTTACAATTATTTGAAAAAAGTTGATAACCTAACGCGGCTAATTGATCGAGATCACTCTGATTGCGCAAATCCTTTGGGATGTAATAAGGACTATCATTGGGGATAGAATCCAGATCATTATGTATAAAATTGAGAATGTCTGACTCATAGACGACTAATGAATCGAAGGTAATATCAATCCCAACTATGTCATTTAGCGTACTATTATCTTTAGCCCAATAATCGACGGTTTTATTGGTAAATAGGATTTCACCACAAGAGGCAGATTTCAGGAGAGTACGGGAAATTGGTTTGTCATCAATAGTCTGAATATTAGACTTTTGACTTCGGCGATTTTCTACAGCTAAACTCAATTTACCACCGGTGTCATAAATCATGATTAAATCTAACTTATTGATTCTTAAGTTTTTATGAGTAAGCAAAATGAATAGATCATTTGCTCCTAGACAACCGTAGCTGACACCCTTTATGAGTTGGACATCAGTGATTTTTTGAAGATCTCTTTCAAACTGTTCCTTATCACTTGCAGCACCACTGTAAGTAGCGACAGATCTTACTGTCTTTGAAGCTTTTATTATTCCTTGTATCCACTTAACTGGAACATCACTAGCGCGTTTAATAACCCATACATTCTTATTATCAGGCACCCTGAAAAATATCGGCCTATCCTTATCCATCAAAAATTCTATGACAGAGGCGGCACTTGTATTCAAATTGACTGACGATAGCTGAATCACTCTTTCCATAGACTTATATCCTTAATTGTTTGCTATTTCTGCTACTAATAGCAGAAATAGCAAACGGGGTGATAACAATTTTTTTACTCTGATGGACTGTAGTGGTTTTGAAACTTGCGTACAGGGTGACTAATTTGCTTCGCGCTAAGTGTAGTTCGCCGAGTAAACATGAAAATCACAGCGTTGTTGCCTAAATGAATGAACCTTCTGTCTAAGATGCGAGCAGATCATGTAACTACCACACAGGAAGCTCATCAGATATGCAAATCAAAGCATCGCATCACCAATTGACCAGAATATTACAAAGCGCTGACCAACCGAGGCTCACTGACTTTTTGGATAGACGCACAGGCAATCAACCCCTGCGCTGCAAAAGCAAATAATCTATCGCTATAACCTTGAGAGCTCACACTACGGATGATCTCAGGGTCAATATTCAAATGATCATGCACCAATGCATTACGCTGGCCTATCACTTTACGCCAGCCACCCAACTCATCGGCTGGTTGTGCTCCTCGTTGACACAGGATCTCAAATGCTTGGTAAGCATCCTGCGGACTATGCCCTGCAAGAGCCATAGCCCAATGTTTCGCAATGCCAATACAAGCTTCAATAGAGACCTGTAGTGTGCGCTCTGCTGCGCGTTCTTCAAGATTAGATAGGGGACGCTGACTAAGTAATTGACGTAACTCTCCAAGCTCGGCTTGATACCAGCTAAGGCTTAAGCGCAATGACGTGATATAGGCATTATCCAAAATAATAAAGTGGTTTAGGGCTGAATAATCGAGTTCCATTTGCGACATAATGCGAGACTCTTCTTGCATTCTTCGACCTTCATCTCGACTAAAGATAAGTTTATTGGCATTAATGATCCCAAAAGCCAGAGGGATTGGTGCAAGGTTGATATCGACAACGGAAAGCTTTCCTTCGGCTAGCCCCAATGTTCTTTGCCAATCCATAGCAAGCACTTCAGCTCTAATACGAGTATCAAGCACACTGTCCGCCTTTACCGGGTCGAATGCAACGGCTAAATCCCAATCACTATGCTCGCTAGCATTTCCTTTCGCCTGCGAACCATACAGCCATAATACCGCCACCTTCGGATGGCTTGCAGCTAAAGCGCTTATTTGTTGTAAATACTGGCTCTGCTCGATAGTCATTGGCTTGGCTTTAGGTTTGTCATGATGTAAGTGTACAAATCCTGAGTCGGACTTCAGGAAGGGGCCGTGTGTCACGTCCCCTAACCTTTTAACTCAGGAGATAATATCTATTCGGCCTTAACAGGTCATGCCCCTAATTTTCTTGACCCCGCTGTTACTGACAAAGACCCGACTGCTGCAGTGGCAATATGATTGCTCCACCACTCCATTAACTTGGTCCGTCGCTCTAAATAGGTAGTGCGATTATAGGCGCTGCGGATTTGGTTTTTATCTACGTGGGCTAACGCGGCCTCAATGACATCACCATCAAAGCCCTGTTCGTTTAAGGTAGTGCTCGCAAGCGAGCGTAAACCATGACCCGTTGTTCTTCCCTTTAATCCCATGCGCCCTAATGCTTTGTTAATGGTTTCAGGATCTGTGTGCTTTTGAGGATCTTTAGATGATGGAAAGACAAATTGGCTCTGTTCACTAATCGGCTTAACAGTTTCGAGTATCGCGAGGGTATGCTCTGTAAGCGGGATAATATGCTCACGATTCATTTTCATGCGTGATTCAGGAATAGTCCAAAGTTTGGCATCAAAATCGATTTCTTCCCAACGGGCTCCGGCCGCTTCATTTGGCCTGGTCATTGTGTGCAATTGCCATTCAATCAAACACCGGGTCGTTAACAATAAATTGGCGTTTGCAATAGTCTGCAGCAACTCAGCTAGCTCTGCTGGTTTTAATGCTTTCAGATGTTCTACTTTGCTCTTTCTAAAAACTTCTCGAATACCTGACAACGGATTAGCATGAATGTAACCAGAGTTAACTGAAAAGTTCATGATTTCATTCAGCAACTGAGCGGTACGCTTAACCGTTTCAAGATGCCCCTTCTGCTCTAGGGGCTTTAGCGCGGCAATGGCTATGGGAGCCGTGAGTCTGCTAATCGCAATACTCCCCAGTTTAGGGAAGGCATACAGCTCAAGCTTACGCCAATTGCCTTCGATGGTTTTAGGCTTAATGCTTCCCTGCTTAGAGTCCATCCACATTTGCGCAATATGCTTGAGAGTTTGAGCGTTCTCTGTTGCCGCTTTTAATTTGTTTTCAACTTTAAGTAATTGAGGGTCGATGCCTTCGGCCAAGTTTTTTCGCGCTTCTAGCGCTTTATCTCGCGCCTCAGCTAAGGATACGTCAGGATATGAGCCTAAACCAAAATAGGTGGGTTTGCTGGTGGAGGGACGTATATATCTAAATTCCCACGTTTTCCCTGCAGTGCGCACATAGAGATAGAGATTGCCACCATCTGACAATCTATAGGGCTTTGCTTCCGCTTTAGCATTGAGCACCGCTTTTGCAGTCAGCTTATTTGTACTCCTTCCCATTTCTACCCCCTAAAATTAAACCCAAAAGTAATGCTTGATTTTGGCATCATTTTTCACTCGAAAATCAAGCATTACTTATCGCTGAATAAATTCAGACAAATCAGGATATTGCCAAGTTAAATCTGGGCCATAAAATCGAGAAAATCAAGTAAAAAAACGGCATAAAAAGAGGGTGTTTTTGAAGCCAAAAGTAATGCCAAAATTTACCAAATTTCCTTGGCATTACTTTTGGCATTACTAAAGATTTCGGATGCAGTAGGATGTCATCAAACAATATAGGATGATAAGTTATTGATTTTAATAAAATACAGGTAAGAAAAAAGACGTCCTAGGACGTCTTTAAACTTGGATTTGGCGGTGAGAGAGGGAGTCGAACCCTCGATACGTTTCCGTATACACACTTTCCAGGCGTGCTCCTTCGGCCACTCGGACATCTCACCAGATTGTTGTGATTCGTTTTACGTGTTAATCAGCCACGCTGCATAACGTTATAAGCTCTATTCGTAAGCTTTCGTCGTTAACGGAGCGGTACTGTACGCAAAAGCCTGTGGGTGGTCAAGTAAAAAAGAGTTGATTTCAGGCGGTTGCGCAATTGCTAAACAAACCGCCTGATAAATTGAGATTTATGTCCGACTTTCGCAGTTAATTGACGTTGAACTTGTTCACTTCCTTGGACATTAACGCCGCATCGTAGGTCAGTGCCTTGGTCAATTCCCGTAATTCATCCGAAATCCTCTGGGTATTGAGATAAATTTCACTGATCTTCAATGCATTGCGATTCACATCCTCAGACACGGCAGACTGCTCATGGGTTGCCGTGGCAATTTGCTCATTCATGCGGTCGATAATATCCACTTGCTCGACGATACGTTTAAGCTCAATCCCCGCCTGCTCGGCTTCGTGCACGCTGTTATTGGCCTGCGCGAGTCCGCGTTCCATAGCTTTAACGGCAATGCTGGCGCCCGATTTCAGTCTATCCGTCATGTTCTTAATATCGGAGGTCGAGGTTTGTGAGCGCTGCGCAAGACTTCTCACTTCATCGGCCACGACGGCAAAGCCCCGTCCCATCTCGCCTGCCCTTGCCGCTTCAATCGCCGCATTAAGTGCGAGTAGATTCGTTTGTTCGGCAATGCCGCTTATCACATCGAGTACCACCACAATACCGTGGATTTCACGGTCGAGTTCATTAATGGCTTTAGAGGCGCCATCAATATCATCGGCTAAAGCCTTAATCGCGGCACTGGTACGACCCACTTCGATATTACCCGCTTTCGCCTCATGGTTCGCCGCGGTGGAGGCTTCCGATGCATTAACAGCGTTACTGGCGATTTCTGCCACTGTCGCACTCATCTCTGTCATTGCTGAGGCCACTTGCTCGGCCTCACTGTGCCCAGCCATCACATCTTGCTCCATTGCGTGGGTACACACATCCATTTGCTCTACCGCTTGTTGTAACTTGCTGGCACTGGCACGCACTTGCAGGATCACACTCTCGAAATCATTCATCATGTCGTTGAATGCAATGGCTAACTCCCCAAATTCATCCGAGCTATTTTGGGTTAAACGCACACTAAGATCATAATGTTTCCTGGCCTTTGTCACCGTCGAATACACATGGTGCACACTGTCGTGTAGGTAACGGATAACCGATAAACTCAACAGCAGCACTAACACTAACACCACGGTTAATGTCACGAGCACGAAGAACATATGCTCGTTGGCGGTATAGAGTCGGTCTGTGGTGGTCTTAACCAGATCGGTAGAAACCTCTTGTTCAAAATCCCGTAAACGGTCTATACGTGCCGTGGATTTTGCAAACCAGTCCTCAGGGTTTTGGTGCTGAATTTTTTGATTGACTTGCTCGATTGCTATTTGTCTCAGCGCCTCAACTTCTCTGACTTCGTTACCACTTTGCAGCTGACGAATACCCTCTATAAGATTGGGCGTGGCAAGTGCCAAGAAGCGTTCCAGATAAGTATTTTGCTCTGAGACTAAGGTTATAAACTTGGCATACACCTTAGGTTTGAAACCTGCTTGACCGAAGGTTGAACTTAAGACCGCACGCTCAATCCCCGCACGTTCCTTCATTTGTAGATAGGCACTGAATGCCGCGGCCTTAATGGCAATTTCTTGATTGGCGCCCGCCTTTGCCGTTTCATCGACTATGGCTAATAACTGTTTATTGAGATCGGTGTAATAGGCCACTTCATCCGCCACACTGATGGATAAACTGTCTATTTGCGAACGGATCCCCGAAAGGCGACCAAGCTGCGTGTTGATCTCCCGTAATTTAGGCGCAAACACTTCGGGTAACGCATTGTTTGAAATGAAATCTTGGAATTGTTTTAACTGGCTATCCGTCAGTTGTCTTTGACTTGGGATTTTACCTGCAAAGGCTTTACCCGCTGAGCCAATAAAGCCAGCGCTCATGCCACGCTCTTTTTGTAGCTCATGCACCAGATTACTGTTGGTGACCGCCAATTCACTCAATTGAACGATAAGCTTAAGCTCTTGACGATACTCATATTTTTCAATGAGAAACAAAGCACCATATAAAAAACATGCAAATAAGGGCGGCAATACAACCATGAGTAATTTTTGTTTCAAGCTGAGGTTGCCAATCCATTGCCATTTCATAGTGATTTCCTTATTAAAGCGAGGTTAAGAGATAAGACAAAATAGGTATAGCATAGGATTTACGCGAGAACGACCAATTTTACCTAATTTAGCTGTTACTAAACACCTAAAAAACAGATGCTTGCATAAGCTTTTTCCGGCGAAACATTTTCTACAGTTAACACACTGCGCAAAAAATTGAGATTAAAAGTAGCAGCTAAAAATGCGCCACCAAAACAAGGGAGGAACATGCTCCTCCCCCGTTAAGGTCAATTAGCTGAAGAGTTGTGGGAACAGCCCTTTAATACCAGCGGCAATCACCTCAATCCCGATCGACAGCATTAATAGCCCCATCAAACGGGTAATAACGTTAATGCCGGTTTTACCAAGAATTTTGTAAATGATTGACGCCATTCTGAACAGGGCGAAACTCACCAAGCCAAAAATGATCACTGTGATAAACATCGCCACAAAATTGGAGAAGGAATTATGCTCTGCGGCAAACACGATGACCGAGCTAATCGCACCAGGGCCTGCCATTAACGGCAAGGCTAACGGCACCACCGCCACGGACTCCATCGCCGAAGATTCGCGGTCTTCCTCTTGGTTGCGTTTTACTTCACCCAATTTACCCTGCAGCATCGACATCGCAATAATGGCGATCAGCGTGCCGCCTGCAATCCTAAAGGCCGAGAGTGAAATGCTGAACATATTCAAAATATGTTGTCCCGCCACTATGGTCACTAGCAGGATCACCACCACCGCAAAGTTAGCCACTTTACCCGTATGGTTACGCTCGGCTTCGGTTTGATGGCTGGTTAGGCTCACAAACACTGGCAACAAACCAATGGGGTTGATAATGGCAACCAGACCAAGAAAAAATTTAACGTAAAGTGTTAACTCCAAGTTGCAGTCCTTATTGAGCGTGTCACGCCAATTTCATCAAACTAACCGTAAGGGCAAGTATAGTAGCTTAACCACAGATGACTGAAAAATGAGATTTTTGAGGTTAAATCACAAGTTTGAGTAATAGCTGCTGGCAATCCTCGGCGGATTTTAAGCCAAAGAGGGTAAAACAGATCATTGTTACTGTATTTTTATTACATAAGAGCGCCAAACTGATTGGACGATCACACTTTCACTGCGGCTTTAGGTGTAATTTTTCACCATAAAGAAGATTTAGCGAATCGCGCATTCCCTAAATCTTTTTAGGAGTCTTAATCATGACAGTAACCAATGCTCAAGAACTGGATCTCATGGTCGAGCGTGTCGCCAGAGCGCAAGCCGAATATGCCAGTTTTAGCCAAGCACAAGTCGATGCCATTTTCCGCGCCGCCGCACTGGCCGCCGCCGATGCCCGCATATCACTTGCGAAAATGGCCGCCGCCGAAACCCGAATGGGGGTGATTGAAGACAAAGTGATTAAAAACCACTTTGCCTCCGAGTATATTTACAACAAGTACAAAGATGAAAAGACCTGCGGAATTTTATCCGAGGACCCCACCTTCGGCACTATCACTATCGCCGAGCCCGTGGGCATTATCTGTGGGATTGTCCCCACCACGAATCCCACTTCCACCGCCATTTTCAAAGCATTGATCAGCCTTAAAACCCGCAATGCGATTATTTTCTCCCCTCACCCAAGGGCGAAAGTCTCGACCACCACAGCGGCTAAACTGGTGCTAGATGCTGCTATTGCCGCCGGTGCGCCCAAGGACATTATCGGTTGGATTGATGAGCCCAGTGTGGCACTTTCCAATCAATTGATGACCCATGCTAAAGTGAACCTTATCCTCGCCACAGGTGGCCAAGGCATGGTGAAAGCCGCCTACTCCTCCGGCAAACCCGCCATTGGTGTCGGCGCCGGTAACACACCGATTGTGATTGATGAAACCGCCGACATAAAACGCGCCGTCAGCTCGATTCTGATGTCTAAAACCTTCGATAACGGCGTTGTCTGTGCCTCAGAGCAAGCGGTGATCGTGGTCGATAGTATCTACGAGCAAGTCAAAGAGCGCTTCGCGACCCATGGCGGTTACCTCTTAAATGCCGCGCAAACCGCTGCAATGCAACAAGTCATCCTTAAAAATGGCGGCTTAAATGCCAATATCGTCGGCCAAAGCGCCGCGACCATAGCACTAATGGCGGGCATTGATGTCCCCCACACCACTAAGGTATTAATTGGTGAAGTCACGGATATCACTGAGGCCGAAGCCTTTGCCCACGAAAAACTCTCCCCATTACTTGGCATGTACCGCGCCGCCGATTTCAATGACGCCGTCGATAAAGCAGAAGCCTTAGTTGCCTTAGGCGGTATTGGCCATACATCAGGCTTATATACCGATCAAGACACCCAAACCGAGCGGGTGAAAACCTTTGGTTTTAGAATGAAAACCGCGCGAATTCTAATCAACACCCCAGCTTCACAGGGCGGCATTGGCGATCTGTACAACTTTAAACTCGCTCCCTCGCTCACCTTAGGTTGTGGCTCTTGGGGCGGAAACTCGATTTCGGAAAACGTCGGCCCAAGCCATCTAATCAATAAAAAAACCGTCGCTAAGAGGGCTGAAAACATGCTGTGGCACAAGCTTCCTTCATCTATCTACTTTCGCCGCGGCAGCTTACCCATTGCGCTTGAAGAATTAAGCGATAAAAAACGCGCCCTCGTAGTGACCGACAGATTCCTGTTTAACCAAGGTTATTGCGACGAAACCTTAAAGATTTTAAAAGCACAGGGCCTTGAAACCGAAGTCTTTTACGAGGTGGAAGCCGATCCCACACTGGCGACCGTACGCCAAGGTGCCAAAGTCGCCAATAGCTTCAAGCCCGATGTGATTATTGCCTTAGGCGGTGGCTCTCCCATGGATGCGGCCAAGATTATTTGGGTGATGTACGAGCATCCCGATGTCGACTTTGCCGATTTAGCGCTGCGTTTTATGGATATCCGTAAACGTATCTATAAATTCCCTAAAATGGGCGTCAAAGCCACTATGGTGGCAATCCCCACCACATCAGGCACAGGCTCAGAAGTCACACCTTTTGCCGTAGTCACCGATGAACAAACCGGTAAAAAATACCCCATCGCCGACTATCAACTCACTCCTAACATGGCGATTGTTGACCCGAATCTGGTGATGGATATGCCTAAATCCTTAACCGCTTTCGGTGGAATCGATGCGATCACCCACGCGCTCGAAGCCTATGTCAGCGTGATGGCCAATGAGTACAGCGATGGTCAAGCCCTGCAGGCACTTGACCTACTGTGCAAATATTTACCCGATGCCTATGAGCTTGGCGCCGCATCCCCCATCGCCCGTGAAAAAGTGCACAATGGTGCAACCATAGCCGGTATCGCCTTCGCCAACGCCTTCCTTGGGATCTGTCACTCCATGGCCCATAAACTGGGCGCAGAGTTTCACTTAGCCCATGGACTCGCCAATGCGCTACTGATCAGTAATGTGATCCGCTTTAATGCGACCGACTTACCCACTAAGCAAGCCGCATTCAGCCAATACGACAGACCCAAAGCCCTGTGTCGTTACGCGGCGATTGCCGATCATTTAGCCTTAGGTGGAAGTTCAGATGCGGAAAAAGTCGAGAAATTGCTGGAAAAAATCGAGCAACTCAAGAAGACGCTGGGCATTCCAGCATCTATCCAAGAAGCGGGAGTTAACGAAGCCGACTTCCTCGCCAAACTAGACGAGCTCGCCGAGGATGCGTTCGATGACCAATGTACTGGCGCCAACCCTCGCTACCCTTTGATTAGTGAGTTAAAACAACTACTGCTCGACAGCTACTACGGTCGCCCCTTCACCGAGCAATAGCGCATTAAATAGTCACTGAAATTGACTGGGCTTTGTTTCCTTAGTGATATAGGTAAACAAAGCCCATTATTCATTAAAGTACCGACAAAGAAATTTGAAGATATATTCAACTGGCCGACTTATCTTAAGTTTACCAATCGAATGAATCACCAGTCCCCAAACTAATTTCCTATCCTCAAACCCAATAGTTTATTAACACCATTTCTAAGATAAATAGAGAGTGAACCTAGAGCGCTCATGGCTATATTTACCCCTATCTCTTGCGTTCAAAACGTCGGGACGACAAGTATTACTAAAGCCTACGATTTGGATTAACGAGGAAGTAAAACACTGTAGATATTCTAAATTGACCTTTCAGTAAATCATGTCGATTTATAGGGTAAATGAATAGTGTCGGATAAACGGAAACCGTGCGGAAATAATGAAAAATACCAAGCTATGTTGCCAATAGCTCGAAATAAATAATGACGGCCAAGACTTGGCTAGACCGTCATTTAGGCTGCGACAACATGGCGCTGTACCCTTAATGGATGCAAGCGATTGTGCATCACCTTAATGGTTTCAAATTGCGTCATGGTTTTAGCACCAGATAACACACATTCTGGCGATAATAACATCACCAACGCGGATTGTAGGGTGTTTTCGATGACTAAGACTAATGCCCGTTGTTTTTGGCATTTAAGCTCAAAGACTTTGCCCACGTCGCTAAATACGCACACATCGCTGCAATCAAAAAACCATGATTTTGGCATTTGCGGTGTCAGCATAAAATGCGCGGCTGTTGCATTTAGGGCAATTTGCACTATGGCGGCATCGGTAAGGGATAAGGTTTTCGGCAACTTGTCGAGCAAGCTCATATAGAATTTGGCGTGCGCAATATTAAATTCCATGCTTGATAAGGCATCAGGAATTAATGATTTTGCTTTATAAGCCGTCAGAAATTCTATCTCGGAACCTAACGAAACGCCTAATACACCGTACGAATCGTTATATTTCCAGTGCCAATCCTTTTGTGGCAATAATAACATAACGTTTACCTACTATTTGAACACTGGCACATCATAGTAGATATTTTATTCAATATCAAAATAAAAATATAAAAATACAGATTAGTTAACAATTACTTAGTAGATCTATTTAAGGATCTTAACTGCGATCTATTGATCGTTTTAGATCGCAGTTAAGATAAATGATCGTAATTTAGATCCCTGTTGAGATCTAAAGATCATTATTTTAAGCGGTAAGCTTCAACAATTTCTTTAATTAACTTTGGACCTTGGTAAATAAAACCTGAGTAAATCTGTACCATAGTCGCGCCCGCATCAAATTTAGCTAACGCATCTTCTGCACTGTTAATTCCACCCACACCAATGATCGGGATCTGACCATTTAAACAGGTGGCTAATTGTTTGATCACTTTAGTTGAAAGCTCAGTCAATGGTTTACCACTTAATCCACCACTTTCATTGGCATTCGCAAGGCCGCTAACACCGTCACGAGTTAACGTTGTGTTAGTCGCAATCGCGCCATCAAACTTGTTTTTAATCAAGGATTGAGCAATATTTTCGATTTCTTCCGTGGTTAAATCAGGCGCAATTTTAAGGGCAATTGGCACGTATTTTTTATGTTTCTCGGCCAACTCAAGTTGCTTAGTTTTTAATGCGCTTAATAATTCGTCCAATAGATCGCCATATTGTAGCGATCGTAATCCGGGTGTATTCGGTGATGAAATATTCACCGCAATATAGGCTGCATAGGGATAAACTTTGTCCATGCAGATCAAATAATCGTCTTTACCCTGCTCTACTGGAGTGTCTTTATTTTTACCAATATTGACCCCAACCATGATATCGGTTTTCTTTGCGATCAAATTTTTGACCAGATTATCGACACCCTTGTTATTAAAGCCCATGCGATTGATGATCGCCTTTGCGGGTTTTAATCTAAATAAACGGGGTAAATCATTACCGGGTTGTGGTCTTGGGGTCACTGTACCCACTTCCACATGACCAAATCCCATCGCATGAAAGGCATCTATCGATTCGCCATCTTTATCCATACCTGCGGCAAGGCCGACAGGATTAGGAAAAGTCAGTCCCATGAAGCTGACAGGCGCTGGCGCAATATTCTGGGCATAAAACGCATTCAATGGACTATTACCTGTCATTTTCAGGCTGCCAATGGCTAAATTATGCGCTCGCTCAGGATCCATCTGAAACATGACTTTCTGTGCGATTTTATAAAACATGTATTTTCCTCGACCTAAAAAAAGCCCCGGCGATCGCCAGGGCTTCTGATTGTTATAAAAGTTTACTTATGGCCTTCGCAATGAAGGATCAGAAGGTTCAGTTCACGCAGGGCGACAGAGAACTTAGCAAACTCATGGCTTTGCGACGTTTTGAAGTCAGCGAGCATATGGAACCATCTTTCCAGTAGGGCTTGATTGGTATCAATCCACTGAGAAATAACGCTCTGGGCGTCACAGGTTGCACTGCATGTTCTTAAGACCACTGACGTCAACGCACGTTGTTGCCAATCCAACTCTTCCCTAAAGGCTGCACGAGCCAGTGCTTGCCAATGGTTCGCCACGGGTTGTGCACTGATCTGCTCTAGGAACCAATGCAGCTCAACGCGGGCACCGAGTTTGAAATATGTCTCGGCAACGAGCTCAACTGTTTTCTCTTCGGCTTGGGCAATTTGCGCAATATCCAGAGCCGAGAACAGTGTGCTCATGTTAGCCACGACGGTCGCCACATTCTGAGGCACATTCTCTTTCACAAGAGCGTTGATCTCAGCTTGGATACCCGCCGCTTCTTCTTCTACCAAGTAGGAATGAACATTCGCTTTGATTTGTTCAAATACGGGTTTGAAGAAGGCTACAGTTTGCTCGATGCTCCAAGTACGGTTGCGGTGACGCAGGAACCAGCGGCATGCACGGCGCATGTTGCGACGTAATTGATGCAGCATTTCGCCCTGAACCACAGCAGGAACAATACCGTTTAAGTCAGTGATCGCTTTAGTTAATTCAGCTAAACCAAACACTTCGCGAGCCATAGTGTAACAAATTGCCGCATCGGCAACTGAGGCACCAGTCTCATCTTGCATACGTTGAACAAAGTTCAGACCCATGTCGTTGACCAATTCGTTGGCCAGTGACGTGGCAATGATTTCACCGCGCAGTGGGTGCGTCACCATTCTGTGGCTGTACAGTTCCTGAAGTTGTTTCGGGAAGTAAGCAATCAACAGTTGGCTCAGCAGTGTATCTTCGGTGATTTCTTGAGTCAGTAACTGCTCTTTCAGTACCATCTTAGCGTACGCCACCAGTACCGATAGTTCAGGACGCGTTAAAGCGCGGCCATTGGCTAAACGTTCTGCCAGCTCTTCTTCCGATGGTAAGAATTCTAAGGCGCGGTCTAACTTGCCTTCTTTTTCCAAATACTGGATAAAGCGAATTTGCTCTTTTAACTGCTCAGCACCACGGACTTGGGTGACAGAAATCGTACGGGTTTGATCTTTACAATCCTGCAGCACGATTTGGCCGACTTCTTCGGTCATCTCTTCCAGTAAACGGTTACGTTGCTTGAGTGTCAGTTCACCCTCTGCCACTAATGCGTTTAATAGAATCTTGATGTTAACTTCGTTGTCAGAACAGTCCACACCACCCACGTTATCCACGAAGTCAGTGTTGATACGACCGCCGTTAGCTGCGTATTCGATACGACCTAACTGAGTACAACCTAAGTTACCACCCTCGCCCACGATCTTGGCGCGCAGTTCGCGACCATTGACACGCAGAGCATCGTTAGCGCGGTCGCCCACTTCTGCATGGGTTTCGCGTGATGACTTAACATAAGTACCAATACCACCGTTCCAAATCAGATCCACTGGCATTTTCAGCAGTTCTTTCATCAGCTCAGTCGGAGTCATCGACGTCTTTTCCGTTTCCAGCATTTGCTTCATTTCAGCAGACAATGGAATGGACTTAGATGAACGCAGGAAGATACCGCCGCCCTTAGAAATCAGCTTGCTGTTGTAGTCTTCCCAGGTTGAACGTGGCAGCGCGAATAAACGGGCACGTTCTTCATAGCTGGCAGCTGTATCTGGATTCGGGTCGATAAAGATATGCATGTGGTTGAATGCAGCCACAAGTTTTGTGTGCTTAGACAACAACATACCGTTACCGAATACGTCACCAGCCATGTCACCAATACCTAAACAGGTAAAGTCTGTAGTTTGACAATCGATACCCACTTCGCGGAAGTGACGTTTAACCGATTCCCAACCACCTCTGGCCGTGATACCCATTTTCTTATGGTCGTAACCGTTACTACCACCCGATGCGAACGCATCGCCTAACCAGAAGTTATATTCTTGCGAAATGGCGTTAGCGATGTCAGAGAAGGTGGCAGTCCCTTTGTCTGCCGCGACCACTAAATATGGATCATCTTCATCGTGACGGACCACATCTACCGGGTGAACGATTTCACCGTTAACGATGTTATCTGTGATATCGAGCAGCGCACGGATAAAGATGCGGTAACATTCTTGACCTTCGGTGAAAAAGGCTTCGCGGCCACCTTCAGTAGGCAGTTGTTTACAAACGAAACCACCTTTCGCGCCCACAGGTACGATTACAGTGTTCTTCACTTGTTGTGCTTTTACTAAGCCAAGCACTTCGGTACGGAAGTCTTCACGACGGTCAGACCAACGCAGACCACCACGAGCCACTTTACCGTAGCGTAAATGCACACCTTCAACCCGTGGCGAATAAACGAAAATTTCGAATTTCGGCAGCGGACGCGGCATTTCAGGAATTAACGAAGGCATGAATTTAAACGAGATATAACTCTTAGATTCGCCTTTGGCATCCAGTTGGTAGAAGTTAGTACGCAGTGTGGCGTTAATCAGATCGAGATAACGACGGATAATACGGTCATCATCTAGGCTCGATACTTCGTCTAAACGTAGGTTGATCTGCTCCATAAACTTGCCCAGAGTACGGGTCTTCAGTTTTGGATTGAACTTACGGATAAACATTTTCACCAACAAATCAGCGATTTGTGGGTAACGACCGAAGGTTTCTTCGATGTAAGCTTGGCTGAATGTCGCATCGATTTGACGCATGTACTTAGCGTAAGCACGCAGCACTGACACTTCACGACCAGTTAAACCTGACGCCAGAATAATGCGGTTAAAACCGTCATCTTCTAATTTCTTTTGCCACACTTGAGAGAGTGCAGTTTGGAATCTGTCCTGGCTGTCGGCGATATTGTCGGTATTAGTGACTTTAACCGTCATTAAGAAGTCTAAGATCCAGAAGGTCGAACCATCTGAGGTCGTCACTTCATAGGGACGCTCGTTGATCACGCGCAGACCAAAGTTTTCCAACATCGGCAGCACGTCAGAAAGATGGATTGGCTCATCTTTATGGAACAGTTTTAAACGCACTTTGTTGTCGTTCAACGCCGCTTCCTGCGGTTGATAGAACAACATGCCTAACTTGTGTTCGTCATCCAGTGCTTCAAGCTGTTGCATATCCACAACGGCAGAGCTTGGTAATACGTCTTCTTTATAGCTTTGTTCGAAGGCGTTAGCATAACGCTTCATCAGATGAGTACCGGCTTCTTCACCTAAGGCAGTGTTTAGCGCGGTATTTAACTTATCTTCCCACGAGCGTGCCGCTTCAATTAAATTGTTTTCAATGGCAGCCACATCTACATCCATATTATTGTTATCAACTTTGACAATGTAGTGAGTACGGGCCAGGGTTGACTCGGAGAAATACGTCGTAAACTCTACATCTTCTTTGCTGTTGAAATGCTGAGCCAGAATACGTTGGGTATCTTGGCGAAGTTTAGTGTTATAACGATCTTTTGAAACGTACACTAAACAGGATAAGAAACGACCGAAACCATCTTTGCGAACAAAGAGTTTCAGTTTGTCCCTGTCTTGCATCTCGAGCACACCGTGCGCCGTGTGTGCTAAATCATCCACATTCGCTTGGATTAGCTCATCGCGCGGCAGGTTTTCGAGAATGTTCAGCAGGGCTTTATAGTCGTGAGAACGTGGGGTTAAACCTGAACGGTCTAATACGCGCTGGACTTTTTCGTTCAGCAGCGGGATCTCACGTGGGCTGCGGTTATACACATTTGAAGCGTACAAACCGATGAATCTGTCTTCACCGACCACATTGCCTTTCTTGTCAAAGCGTTTGATACCGATATAGTCCACATAGGCAGGACGGTGCACGCGGCTCTTGGCGCTGCTCTTGGTCAGGATCAATAAACTGTGGTCTAAGGCTTCTTTACGGGCACTGTCAGAGAAGCTTGATAATAACAAACCTTGCTCTGGCTGAGTCTTATGGTGCTTATTCATTAAGCCTAAACTAGAGGCCATATTTGGCACTAGTTCGACGTCGCCTTCAACGCGTTTTAAATCGTATTGACGGTAACCCAGTAAGGTAAAGTGATGATTATTAAGATAAGTTAAGAAGTTAATCGCTTCTTCTAACTCTTGCTTCTCACCGGGGAATGGACGCTTAGGTAAATCTTTAATGGTCTCACTCAGCTTAGCTGACATCGCGCTCCAGTCGTTGACTGATGCAGCCACATCACCCAGCACAGATTGGATTTCGCGCTCAAGGGCTTTGATATCCACACTGCTGCTTTGACGGTCGATTTCAATCAGGAAAACGGCAACGTGTTCAGTGCTGTCAGGGCTTTGATTCAGGTAAGTGACTTTAGTTACATCCTGGGCTGAACGCTCAATCGCCAGCGGAGTGTGTAACATCATGTGAGCTGTAATACCCATACGATTCAATGCCATACCAACTGAATCTACCAGGAATGGCATGTCAGGTTGGATAACTTCAATGATCGAATGAGTTGATTGCCAGCCGTGCTTTGACTGACTTGGATTGAATACTCTGAGGTGAGTCTCCCCTTTCGGGGTTTTGTTTAGTGCATTCCATAAACTGAGAACCGCACCATACAGGTCGCTGTCGTTACGCGCATTGAGGTCGTCTTTCGACATGTGGGCATAAAGGCAGGTCGCGAACTGTTCAACTTGCTTGGCTTGTGAATTAGGGACTTTAGCGTGAATTAAACTGACTACATTTTCAAGTAGTACTGAAGGCATTGCATCTTTCAAGGCCATGTTGCTGTTTCCTTAAGCGTCTATGGCAGCGCTTTTTTTCATTATTTGGATGCTTCGGCTTAACGATCTCAGAAAATTAGTGTGATCCAGATCGTCGCGCGAAGTTTATTACTAAATCCTCTGTATTTCGAGGAAAATTTTAGTGGTACATCCTCTGTAAATCCAGCCAGAGCGTAAAGATGTGATAACAGGTGAGCAAAAAATCAAAAAAACAGCGTTTATATTCAAAGACAATGGGGAGTCAAAAACTCCCCATTGTTTGTAACTACTTAGCCTGCCGCCAGAATACCGCTGCCAGTGCTGGCAGGATAATTATGGCACCCAACATATTTACCACAAACATGAAGGTGAGCAGGATCCCCATGTCCATTTGGAACTTAAGCGCCGAGAAAAACCAAGTGCTCACCCCAATCGCCAACGTCAGGCCAGTGAAAATCACCGCACTGCCCCGCTCGACTAACGCTTCATAGTAGGCTTGTTGTACTGGCATCCCATTCGACAACTTAGATGACATGGTCGACAGGATATAAATACCGTAGTCAACACCGATACCCACACCGAGGGCGATAACGGGTAAAGTACTGACTGCTAAGCCAATATTGAGTTGAGTCATCAGCGCCTGTGCCAGCGTGGAGACCACGTAAAGCGGAATAATCACCGCGACTGTCGCTTTTAATGACTTAAAGCTGATAAGACAAAGCACAAATACCGCGCCATACACATAAATCATCATAGGTAATTGGGCTTCCGCTACCGCTTCGTTGGTCGCCGCCATCACCCCGACAGGACCAGACGCCAGCTTAAATTGCAGCTTATCATTGTCCATTTTGGCCGCGACCGCTTTCACCTTAGCGACAACCGTTTCAATGGTTTCAGCCTTATGATCCTGCATAAATAGATACACAGGCATCACTGAGCAATCACCATTTAACAAGCCCGATGTCGTTGGGATCTGACCAATCGCCTGTACTAAACTGGCGGTCGTACGGGGCAGTACTTCCCATCTTGGGTTGCCTTCGTTAAAGCCCGCATTCACTTTTTTCGCCACCGAGGCCAAGCTAACTGTCGATTCAACACCCGGGGTATTACGCACTAACCATTCAAACTCATCAATTTGCGTCAGCATATCGTGGTAAGTACAGGCCTCTGGGCTCGCTTCCACAATTACAGTCATCACGTCGGTGGTGATAGAAAAGTGATCGGTAATAAAGAAGGTGTCCAAGTTGTAACGAGAATCTTGGTGTAAAGCCGGCGCGCCGCCCTGCAGATCGCCAATTTTCATCTGATTCGCCTGTTGCAGACCGGCAAAATACAAGGCAATGGTCGCCGCAATCACTACCACTGCGTATTTCGGCGTAGCAAATTTGGCAAGGTAGCGCCAAATTGCCTCGGCTCGCACTTCATCCGAGGTCGGCACGCCCTGTGGTGCAACCTTGAGTTCAGTGAAAGAAATCACTAAAGGCAGAAGGATAAGGTTAGTGAAAATAATCACGCCCACACCGAGGGATGCCGAAATGGCCAGCTCACGGATGATACCGATATCAATAGATAACAGTGTGATGAAACCAACCGTATCAGAAAGCAGCGCCACCCCACCAGGCACTAATAAACTGCGAAACGCAGAAGCCGAAGCCGCCTTGGTGGTTTGTCCGTCCATCACGCGGCGTCTGACCGCATTGATCATCTGCACCCCGTGACTCACCCCGATAGCAAAAACGAGGAATGGCACCAGAATTGACATAGGATCTAAGCCAAAACCGATGACCGTCAGTAAACCCAGCTGCCAGATCACCGCCGTTAAGCTACAGACTAATGGCAATAAGGTCAGGATAAGTGACTTGGAAAACAGATAAACCATTACCGCAGTGATCAAAATGGCAATCACGAAGAACAGCAATACGCCTTTGGCGCCATCGGCCACATCACCCGCCATCTTAGCAAAACCGATAATATGGATTTTCACCTTATCGGTTTCATACTTACCGCGAAGTTCCTTCTCCAGCTGAGCGGCAAAGGCGATGGTATCTAAGGGCTTACCCGTTTGTGGATCAAAATCCATCAACTGAGCCGACACCATAGCGGCACTATAATCGTTGGCAATCAAACGCCCCACAATGCCTGCTTTTTCAATGTTATCGCGCACCGTGTTTAAGCCCGCTTCGGTGGTCGTGAAATCGGCGGGGATCACAGGGCCCCCCGCAAAACCATCTTCCACGACTTCGGTAAAACGGGTCGAAGGTGAAAATAAAGATTTCACCTGTGAGCGGTCAACACCAGGAATAAAAAACAGCTGATCGTGAACGTTTTTCAGGGTGTCGAAAAAGTTAGGGTTAAAAATATTGCCGCTGGTATCTTCCACCGCCACCATAATGCTATTCGCGCCACCAAAATCTTTTTGGTGTTTGAGGTAGGTTTGCATATAGCTATGATTAAGCGGAATATTTTTAATGAATGCCGCATCCATTTTTAATTGGCTCGCTTGGTATCCCAAAAAAACCGTCAGCAAAATAAAAATGCTCACCACCCAAGCACGGTTGCGGAATAAAAATGACTCAAATCCGTTGACCAGTTTTTCTAACATCTTATCGGCCCTGTTATTGTTGTTTTATAATTTATGGCTTCAGTGTGAGTAGCCCTTGGCTACCCGATAACCACACATTCCCTTGGTTATCTTTGGCAATCGAAACTAAGTTTTCCCCCTGGCGGCGAGTGACAATACTCGCACTATCATCCTGATTAAGCTGGATAACAACGCCAGCATTCCCCACAAGGTACAAGCTGGTGTCAGAGCTCACCAAGGCGCCATTGATGGATGATTGCACAGGCATTTCAATCTCATCCCATTGGCCAAGGCTCAAATCTGCTTTAAACACGTGCCCTCTCAATCCCATTACATAGACCGCATCCTGCAATTGAATGGCATTGAACATAGAGCCGTCGTAATCAAACCCGGTACGGGTAAAGGTTTGGCCCTTATCAGCCGATACCGCCACAAGCCCAAGCTCTCCGACTAATAACAAACGACCATCATTGAGCACGATCATTCGATTAAAATGCGGCAGTAACGAGGCGCGCTCGGTCAAATAAGCGGCTTGGTCACTATTTTTTAACTCAGCCAAATAGGACACGTCTTCTTCGGCCAGCAACTCTTCGTGGAATTCTTCTGCCCAGGTCTTGCCGCCATCATGGGTTCGATAAAACAGTCCGTAAGCCCCAATGGCCATGCCGTCCTGCTCATTGAGAAACAGCACATCGAGGAAGGGTTTTTCAATTTCAGTCGACTGCATTTGTAACGACCAGGTCTGGCCGCCATCTTGGGTGTGCAAAATAGTGGCATCATGCCCCACAGCCCAACCAAGTTTTTCATTTAAAAAGAACACTTTTGTCAGCTGCGCCGAGGTTGGTGTCGGCACTTGTTGCCAGGTGTCATTCAGCACGAGCACATGGCCACGCTCGCCCACGGCGACCAAACGCTGTCCCGCATGGGCAATATCTAACACTAAAGAAGATGCCGCTAAGGGCTGAATTTGCGGGAAAATCTCAGACACCGCAGAAAATGAAGGGGAAGAAAATAAACAACCAACACTGATTGCAGCGGCGCATTGAAGGATGCGAAACGACATACAAACTTCCTTAACTAATGAGGGGCGCTTAGCGCCCCTTTATACCGTGGCTGATTAACGGATACCTTCGCGACGTAGCGCGTCTGGGGTGAAGTTCGCTTCACTCAACTTGGCATCGAAGTTATACATTCCACTCTGGTTGTCTAAGCCCATGGCCAAATAACGACGGGACTGCAGATCGTGGAACACTTCTAAGGTATCCCACTGTGTTGGGACTTCGTAGTAGTTCAAGCCGTGGGCAACCGCCACACGGTAGAGTTCATCACGGTTGTCATACAGATCGGCAATCGATACTTGCCATGAGTCTTCGTCAAGATACATCACACGCGTTTTGTAGATGTGGCGCATACCATCTTTCAAGGTCGCCTTCACTTCCCATACGCGGTGTTTTTCCCAACGGACAAACTCAGGATTGATATGGCCGGGTTTTAAAATCTGGTCATATTTCAGCTTATCTGAGTGCAATTTATAGTCGTTGTAAGGAATATAGATTTCCTTCTTGCCCACAAGCTCCCAGTTATAACGCACGGGAGAACCGTTAAACATGTCGAAATCGTCTGTGGTGCGCAGACCATCGGATACGGTACCCGGTGTATCAAAGGCAACGTTTGGTGCTTTACGAACGCGGCGCTGACCTGTGTTATAGGTCCATGCTTGGCGTGGCAGCGCCTCTTGGTCCATGGTTTCTTTCACTAACAGTGCAGTACCAGCCAAACGAGCAGGCTGAGTCACCACTTGTTTAAAGTAGAACAGCGTGTTGCTGGCCTTTAACTGATCAAGGGTGATTTCAGGGCGAGAATACTCGAAACGAATCTCCTCAGCGGTTTCCACTAAGGTGTAGCTGCCATCGGCCGTCGGTGCCGCTTGGCTACGTGAAGTTTCCACATCCACACCACGGAAGCGCAGGATATGGTTCCAAATCGCTTCTAAGCCATTGGCAGGGATAGGGAATGGAATCCCAATCGATGCCCCCGAAATACCATTACCCTGTGCAACCAATTCAGCGCGAGTGGCGTTGGCTTTTGTCGCATCATAGACAAACTGTGGTACTGATGCGCTGCGGCGCGTTTTGTACACATTCATCTTGTAAGTGTCTGGGTAAAGCTCGAACAATTTCATTTGACCCGGGGTCAAGAAATCCTTGTATTGGGCTTTGTTCGCATTGGTAATAGTGAATTCAATTTTATCCTCAGGGAAAGGATCGGGGTGATGCATTCCCTTGGTATATCCAGCAACTGGCTTAGTAATACCGCCATCCCAAGCGGGAATAGAGCCATCGGCATTACCGGCTTTTTCTGCGCCTAATGGCGTTAATTCGTTACCTAATTTAGCGGCCTCGGCTTCAGATACCTTTGCCATCGCTACAGGTGCTACAAGGGCCATCATCACGGCACTTGCCAATATCGACAGTTTCTTCATTGTTATAGTCCTTTAGAGCGAATACTTGATATTGAAAGAAATATAATCACGATCTGACATCGCGTTGGTTGTTCCTACACCGCCAAAGAAGTTGTTGTAGGATAAGTCTGCGCCCCAACGGTTTTGGTACTCAAAATTGAGACCCAAGGCCACTGACTTACGTCCTTCGGTAAAGAGGAACATAGGATCAGGCGTTATACCGTCTACATCGTGTGAGAAAATCAACCGAGGAGACATGTTCACGCCCGCAAACAAGTTGTTAAAGTCCGCTTTAGCCACAAGACGGTATCCCCATGCAAAATCCGTTGGGAATGGGTTGGTTTCTGGACCATTATGCAGCGCTTGGATGATGCCAGGCATATCTGGATTACCACCAGAACGTGCGGTACCTGGGCCATTGAGACGCAGTTCATCAAAACCTGGCATATCGTGGATCCATACCCCACCGACTTCAGCCAACATCGTCAGGTTATCCAATCCCAAGGTAGGACCGAATAAGTGCGTGAAAGTGACTTGCGCTTGAGTGGTATCGAGGCGGATAAAACCGTCAACGGTTTCACCAGGTTGTACGCCATCAATCTGTGAAATGCCGTCGAAGTCGGGGCGAATACCCGCATTAGCTAACTGTTGTGGCATACCCGCAAACAGCAGTTCTACGTCATCGATTTGCAGCGGTTCGTCTTGGCGGTGAGCGATTTCAGCACCGACTGAGGTATCGCCCAATGAGGTGTTAAAGCTGAAGCCATAGAGTTTAATGTCTTCTGGGTAAACAATTTGCGCCTTAGAGAAGCTCTTTAAGCTGAGCAGCAATTCGCGGTTAATATCACCCGCGTTTTGACCCAGTACCGCAAGATCTGACAACAGTGCGCCAGTGCTGAAGTCGGCGGCTGTACCGCTGATCAGCGGACGACGGCTGTGGTAGTTCATAAAGTAGAAACCAAACTCGGTATCGCCTAACTCAGGGGCGTAATAACCTAGCTTGATACCATATTGACCACCGTTGCTTGGCGCTTGCTCATCTTGCACTAACGTCACTTTAGTTGGATAAGCCAGTGCCATCGCCACCAATTGCTGTGTAGGAATAGTTTGACCACTGGCGATCATCCCAGCCAGTTTCTGATATTCCTGCGTTAAGAAGTCTAAATTGATGTCTGGGTTGGCGTTGAAGCCTAATTGCGCGTTCTGGTTGTAACCACCGTAACCAGCGAAATCGTTAGTCGCAAAAATTGAACCAGGGGTTGGGATCCAAACGGGTTCCCAATCATATTGATAGAAACCTTCTACCGATAGGTTTTCGGTGATCCCCAATGAGGCCCACACCATACCCTGAGGACGGAAGGCTTCTTTGAGTTCCGCGCCTGGCGCGTTCAGGATGTTCAAATCGACCGGGTTGATTTCACCAATACCGTGGGCGATCAGCGTACTTTCACCCCAAGAAACCACTTGGTTACCCACACGGATAGAAAGCGGGTTGGCACCATCATTTAAATCAAAATTCGCGTAGACGAAGGCATCCAGCAGACGGATGTCCTTACATTGCACTTCAGACGCTTTACTGTCGCGGCAAGGATCGTATTCTTTCCCTGTTAACGGGTCATTGAAGTCGTAGTTACCATCGTTTAGCTTACGATCGTAAAAATACATACCACGAACGAATAGACCATAGTTCTCATATTTAAGGGATAACTCGTGTAATCCTTTAACGATTTCGGATGTAGTATCACCTTGAGAATAAAGTAAATTACTCAAATCGTTGTTGCTAGAATAAGAACCTGGTTGTGCCCAAATCTCAGCAGATGTGTATTTGGTATTGCCAAATGCAGTGTAGTTTGACCAATCAAACTGTGGCTGGTTTACCTTACCAATTTGTCCATCCCAATCGCGCTCCCCTACACGCCAACTGGCACCAGCAGTCCAAGTCGAGTCAAAAGTCCCTTGTATCTCCCCCCAATCGAACGCAACCGCATTAACATTCGACACCATCAATAAACTCAATGCCGACGCCACCCCCAAAGCAAGCGCCGACTTGTTAAAACTTTTTTTAACAATTTTCATTTTAGCTCTCCGTACCCTGCTGGATTCTTTGTTCTTGGAATTACAACCAACATCTTGTTAGCTCACAGGTAACATCATTGTTACAGCAATTAATCCCCATGAGCAAGGCACAGTTAGAGAAAATTTTCTAAAGAATTAAGCACGTAGACACATTTATGTCATCTACTACAGGGATGGGATTTAAATTAGAAAAGCAGAAGATTGAAAAGCGCGGGTGAAACCATGCAAAAAACTTTATATTTCATTAACATAATCACAAAGAAAATATCATATTTCCGTGATTGTAATTAGTCGACCGTTTAAAGTAATTGCTCTAAGTAAAAATCAACAATTTATTAGGTTAACTGCTCTAGCGACACAAATTGCCCTTTATCATCGAGCACCAGTTTGAACTGTCCATGAATACCGTTATCGGTTAAAAAACGCCTAAAATGTCGGCCATTAATCCACAGGATCCGCCCCTGACGTTCACGCACTTCAACCTTATCGGCAATGCCTTGATAGTAAGGTAAAAACTCTCGATAACTTAGATTTAGCTTAAAATACAATTCCATATTAAAACTCAAATAATCGGCATAAAACTGGTAGTGGGAATTTACGACGGGCCAATTACAGCTGTTGGACCAACAAACAGCATGTCGTAGAAACAGAGCTATTGCCTTGAATTATCGGCCTCACAGGGACAAAGAACACTCTACTCCCCTCGTCAAAAGGCCATCATATTCAATAGTATAAAGCGTCATACCTTAGATTTAACTTAACTCGTTAAATAGTATAACTAGGGTACATGGCCTTCATGACTCTAACTGCTCAATTACTGTTTGGAAGAATGAGGGCAGCATAATGCTGCCCTCTTCATAGCTACTGTGCTAATGCCTTAGATACTTTCTCGAATAAATCTTTCGACAGTTCAGGCAGCGCCAACAATCGCGTTAAACAAGCCTTGATCTTGACTTGGCGCGCCTCATCAAACTTACTGAATTGGATGAGTGGCGTCACCATACGCGCCGCAACCTGTGGGTTGAGTTTATTTAAGCTGATAAGGCATTCAGTTAAAAACTCGTAACCTTTGCCATCGGCGCGGTGGAATTGATAAATATTTCCCGCTGCGAAACTGCCAATCAGTGAACGCACGCGGTTAGGATTGCTCATGCTAAAGCTCGCGTGTTGCTGTAATTGACGCAAGCTATCAATCACCCCTTCCACATCATGGGTTGCCTGCAGCATAAACCATTTATCCATCACCAGCGGCGTATCGCGCCAGCGGGCTTCAAACATTGCCATCAAATGTTCGCGGCAAGGTAACGAGCCGACATTGGCCGCACTTAATGCGCCAAGTGAGTCGGTCATATTGGCAGCCTTCTCAAACTGCTCAACCACAAAGCTTTCGGCCTCGCTACTGACTCGGCTCAACCAGTTAAGACATTGGTTTTTCAGCGCTCGCGCTTTTGTGCAATCACGGTTTACCAATGAGCGATACAGCGCCGTTAATTCATCTTCACAATAGGCGGCAAGCTCTGTGAGCACAAATTCGCGGGCTAGGGCTAAGGCATCTAAATCGACCGTGTCGGTTTGCTCAATCAAAGCTGAGGCCGATGGTATGGCTAACATTTCCGCCATCAGCGCCTGATCTAACTGCTCATCGAGTAAGGCGCCTTTAAAGCTGTCTTTCACGCGCTCGTCTAAGGTCATGCTGTGATGTTGCTGTAAATGCGCCACATTTTGCCAAATCGCTTGGCTCACGAGCGCCACCGATGCTTCCCAACGCGCCACTTCACTCGAGGCAAAGCGCATCAAATGCACAAGCTGATCGATTTCAAAGGGATAATGTAATTTAACCGGTGCAGAGAAATCCTGTAGTAAGGATGACACGGGTTTATGGCGCATACCTTCAAATGTAAAGACTTGCTCTGCTTGAGTAAAATCAAGCACTTGATCTACCAGTGATTGCCCTTTCTCATCTAACAGCTCTAGGCTAAAGGGAATATGCAAGGGTGAAGCACAGCCAGCTAAGGTTTGCTTGAGGGTTAACTGGTAAGTCCCAGTCTCGGCATCAAAACTGTCGCTTGCGGTGACAATTGGCGTACCCGCTTGGCTATACCAGAGACGGAATTGCGTTAAATCGATACCACTGGCATCTTCCATCGCCGCGACAAAATCATCGCAAGTCACAGCTTGGCCATCGTGGCGTTTGAAGTATAACTTCATCCCCGCTTGGAAATGGGCTTCACCCAACAGGGTGTGCATCATGCGAATAACTTCGGCGCCCTTGTTATACACAGTAACAGTATAAAAATTATTCATCTCAATCACAGACTCGGGGCGGATCGGATGCGCCATGGGGCCTGAGTCTTCAGCAAACTGCTGGTTTTTGATGACTTTAATCGCGTGAATTCGGTTCACAGCACGAGAGCCTAAATCCGAACTAAACTCTTGATCGCGAAACACTGTCAAGCCTTCCTTGAGGCTTAATTGAAACCAGTCACGGCAAGTCACACGGTTACCCGTCCAGTTATGAAAGTACTCATGGCCGACCACAGATTCAATGCCGTGGTAATCCTCGTCGGTTGCGGTCAAGGTATCTGCCAACACATACTTGGTGTTGAAGATATTTAAGCCTTTGTTTTCCATCGCCCCCATATTGAAAAAATCGACGGCGACTATCATGTAGATATCTAAGTCGTATTCTAAGTCAAAACGAGATTCATCCCAGGCCATAGACTTTTTCAGGGACGCCATTGCATGGTGCGCTTTGTGTAAATTACCTTTATCGACAAACACCTGCAGTACCACTTTGCGATGACTGCGGGTGATAAACTCATCCTGCAGCAGATCAAAATCGCCAGCGACTAAGGCAAACAGGTAGGCGGGTTTTGGGAAAGGATCTTGCCAGCGCACGTAATGGCGACCACCATCAAGCTCGCCTTTCTCAATCAAGTTACCGTTGCTGAGCAGGAACGGAAACGCCAGTTTATCGGCTTCGATTCGCACTGTGTATTTGGCTAACACGTCGGGGCGGTCGAGAAAATACGTGATACGTCTAAAGCCTTCCGCTTCGCACTGAGTACAGTAGGCGCCGTCGGACATATAGAGCCCTTCGAGGCTTGAGTTAGCCTCGGGATCGAGTTGGGTGATGATGGTCAGCTCAAATTCGTTCAGTGTCGTCTCGATAGACAACTGCCCTTCACTCGCGTGATACGTCGCCGCTTGTCCATCAATGGCCACACTCACTAAGGTCAAACTTTCACCATCGAGCACTAAGGGATTGGTGTGGGAAGAAGTGCGTTTGACTTTGCTAACGGCTTTAACCAGAGTGTTTTTACCATCGAGATTAAAATCTAAATCAATGGTTTCGATCGTGAACTGGGGAGCTTGATAATCTTTAAGGTATTTTGCTTGTGCTTGTGTCATGTCGTTCCCTTTAACACTGTTCTAAATAAGAAAAACGCGCCATAAGCGCGTTTTAAGATACGGTAAACAGGCGCAATAACCGCCTATTTAGTGCCAGCGTTAGCCAGCTTTTTTGCATCCGCCATATCGAAGGTGATATAGGCCGTTTCGTCTAAGAAGGCATCCGGTGCTTCAATGTCGTCTTTGTCTTTAATGTCTTCCATCGATTTAACCGCGGCTAAACCATGGGCAACACGACGCTCGTTGGTTCTATCGAGTACTTTCTTCTCATCGGCTTCACGCGAGGCAATGCGCTCACTTTCAACTAAGGAGACTGTTTTCTCTTTATGATGCTTTTTAAAGTCGGCAATATCTTGATTGATATAGTTAAACTCGACATTGTTCTGAATACGGGCAAGGTGCTTTTTATCTAAACTCGCCACCAACTCAGGGGTGATATCGTTTAGGGTGCCGTATTGCGCCATTGGCACTTTGTCCCAAGGTAAAGCATTCTTCTCTTCCGCTTCACCGTATTCACCAGGCTCTAACGCACTTGGGTAAGCAATGTTCGGGGTTACGCCTTTGAGCTGAGTGCTGCCACCGTTGATACGGTAGAACTTCTGGATCGTGTACTGCACGTGGCCAATCGGCTTCTCGTACATGTCGTAGATTCGACCAAGGCTCTTATGCTGCTGCACAGTGCCTTTACCAAAGCTTGACTCACCAACAATCAGCGCACGGTCGTAATCTTGTAACGCGGCGGCAAAAATTTCCGAAGCTGATGCACTGTAACGGTCAACCATAATGGTTAACGGGCCAGCGTAGGTTGTCTTGCCATCGTTATCACGGTGGGCAGACACTCGACCATCGGCGTCACGCACTTGCACCACAGGGCCCATATCGATAAAGAGTCCCGTCAGTAACACGGCTTCGGTCAACGCACCGCCGCCGTTACCACGTAAGTCGATGACGACGCCTTCAACCTTGGCTTCGTTTAACTTCACCAATTCTTTTTCGACGTCCTGGGATAAATTCATATAGAAACCAGGAATTTGAATCACACCCACTTTACGGTTGGCGTATTCACCGTCTTTTGGCTCGATGATCTTTGAGGTTGCGGCACGGTCTTCTAAACGGATTTTGTCGCGCACTAAGGTCAGATTAAACGGCTTAGCGTTAGAGCCACCCTTCTTAGGTAAAATCTGTAATACGACTTTACTGCCCTTCGGCCCTTTGATCAGATCGACCACATCGTCTAATCGCCAGCCGATTACATCAACAATCTCACCGCCTTCTTGGCCGACGCCGACGATCTTATCTTCAGGCGACAGTTTTTCACTGCTGGCCGCAGGACCGCCTGCAATCAAGCTCTTGATGACAGTGTAATCGTCTTCGAGCTGTAACTGCGCACCAATCCCCTCGAGGCTTAAGTTCATTTCCATTTGGAAACGTTCCGCATTACGGGGAGATAAATAGCTAGTATGTGGCTCGATGCTACGGGAGAACGCATTCATCACCGCTTGGAACACATCTTCGCTATTGGTCTGAGTCAGTCGCTTGATGGCGTTGTTATAACGCTTTTGCAGAATATCAACGATTTCAGGCCATTTCTTGCCAGTGAGTTTCAGATTCAGCGCATCGTATTTAACACGTTGACGCCATAACTCGTTGATCTCGTCTTGATCTTTTGGCCAAGCAACATCTTCTCTATCGTATTCGTAGGCATCACCCGGAACGGTGAAATCCATCTCTTTGTCGAGCAGAGAGAGTGCGTATACAAAACCTTCGTAGCGACGTTTCTGAACCAAATCAAACATCTTATAAGCAGGCTCGAGTTCACCCGAGCTCAGCATATCGTCAAACTGATTAACGTAAGGTTTGAAGCTGTCGACATCGGCTTGCGTCAGCACATTACGACGGTAGTCGAGTTGTTGCAGGTAGCGGTCAAAAATCTGAGCAGAAAACGCATCATCTAATGCAAATCTATGATAGTGGGAACGAGTGTATAAATCCGTCACTCGCTTACTCGCCACTTTATGCTGCGCTTCCTGCTTGAGAGTGGGTAACTCGCTGATTTGAATCGTAGGGGGGACAGCCCAAGCCGAGAATCCGACAAAAACAGTGGCAATGGATGTAGCCAAAGTGAGTTTTCGCATCAACAAGTTACTCCGTTTGATTAAATGATTACAGCAGGATATGTTCCGCTTTCACTTTTACCGTTAAGCCGCTATCTAGCTGAACATGAATGTCCTCTTTGTTAATGTCGGTGATCACGCCGGCTACTGGCGTCACCCCTAACTTAACATTGACACGTTGCTTCTTCGCTAAATCGGTCAATTGAGCTTGAACTAAGTTAACAGCAGGCTCTGCCTTAGGTGCTGCTTTTGCTGGGCGCTCAGTCTTGCGTGCTGGCACGGCAACTTTCTTAGGGGCTTTCTTCGCAGGGGCTTTACCCGCAGGCGCCGCTTTTGGTGCTTGAGCTGCACGCTTAGCTTTTGCTTTATCTTGGCTTTCTTTCAACATCGCTTGAGCATGATCGATATGCTCTTGCTCTAACTCACCGCATGGCTGACCATCAAGATCCACACGCTGTGCACCGGCTTTTACCGATTTCAGGTAGCGCCAGCTGCTGGTGTAGCGTCTTAAGGCAACTCGCAGTTGAGTTTTACTGACTTTAGAATCATCAGCCAACCTTTCAGCCAAATCTTGAAACAATCCGATTTTTAATGGCTTAGTTTCACCTTCAGCAATAAAGCACAAAGGAAATGTTTCATACAAATACGCCAAAATTGCGTTGGTGTCGGTCAACTTATCTGTTGATTCCATCATTACTTCCACAGTTAAAAAGGGACATCGAATCCGAGGTGATAAAAATCAGCTTCTTACGAGTCGTTTATCTTGGTTAAGCTCACATATGAGCCAAAGTACAAATTAGCATTCTCGCCGAGTTAACTAAAGTTAAAAAATATAAGTTAACAATTTTTCACGGCTGAACCTATCAGGCTTATTTCGGCAGTGCTCAAAATAAGCCTTATCAGTGCATGCGCTATTATAAGGCGCACGCCACCGATTGCGACTATGAATTATGCGTTATTGTACGCAAATTAAGCAAATAGGCAGTTTTCGAAGCTTTTTACCAATAATTCCAAGCCCTTTTGGTCTTCTTCATCGAAGCGGTCAAAAATAGGACTATCGATATCCAGCACGGCCACAACCTTACCATCGGCGCGCACTGGGATAACAATTTCAGAATTACTGGCTGAATCGCAGGCGATATGACCATCAAATTGATGCACATCGGCGACGCGCTGCGTCTGATTGGTTTGCGCGGCGGTACCGCACACGCCCTTACCCATTGGAATACGGGTACAGGCCACTTTACCTTGGAAAGGACCCAACACCAGCTGTTCGCCACGCATCACGTAAAAACCCACCCAGTTCAATTCGGTTAGGTTATCGTTTAGCAAAGCAGAAAAGTTAGCCATGGCAGCCACTAAATCATCCTCGCCCTCGAGTAAGGCCAGCGCTTGACGATTCAGTGACTCATAAAATTGCGGTTTCATAGACTTCCTAAAAAATTATTCGGCAGCGTCGTCCTTCTTAGGCGCTTTTTTCGCTGCATTTTGTTTTGATGGCGTACTATTAACTTGAACCACGCCTTTAAGCAAGTTTGTCAGCTCATCTTTATTGTTAGCAAAATAGAATGCGAGCTGTTCGCTCACGGTTTCATCAATTCCGAGCTGCGCTTTTTGAATAAATGGAATGAGGTTATCGGCGATGTCGAGCATCTTATCGTAGGCGTCAGCCTCCTTTTTCGATGTAAATGTCATCTTCTCCACCCCTTCTCTTACCACGACAAACTGTGTAATAACTGCCATGACTGCCCTCGCACTGTTTTTATATACAGTAATCAGGATGACATAAAGTGAACTAGTGATGCAAGTGTTCTGATTATTCTGGTATTATAAGTACGCTTTTCGTTGTCGAGATGGGTCAAGCAATGTGCTATCTCACCCTGTAATATGGTTTTATTGCGGATTATTTGCTCTCTCAATGGCTTTGGGGCTAATTTAATATTTTTATATGCATGAAAATACAGCAGAAAACTCTGTAATCCTCTGTCGTTCCTGCGACTTAGCCGTTCGAAAGCGCGCCTTACCTACGGGTGTTAGGGCGTTATGCCCGCGCTGCAGCACCGCACTTTATGACACACCATACTGCTCGGTAAACGGCATGTTAGCGCTATGTATTACCGCGCTGGTGTTCTATTTCCCCGCCAATTTTTTCCCGGTACTCGAAATCCACTTTTTGGGTAGCATTCGTACCACTACAGTTTTTCAGGGTGCCTTTGCGGTGTTCGACCAAGGTTATTGGGTCGTGGGATTAGCCGTGCTTGCCGCCGCCGTGATTGGTCCGGGATTGTTGATCCTGTCGATCCTTAGTCAGATTTTGATCGTCAAATGGGGACTTGGCAGTCCATTTTGGCGTCGCAGCCTCAAACAGTTATTAAAGCTGCAAGGGCTGCTATCCCAGCTCACCATGCTGGAGATTTATGTGATTAGCTTTTTGGTGTCATCATTTCAGTTATCTGATTTCTCGGATATTTACTTCGGTATGGGCACCTTCTGCTTCACCATGCTTTTTTTAGTCACCCTGTTTTTGCAGCGTGAATACGATATTGAGCATATGTGGAGTCTTCTCATGCAGGAGCGACACTAAGATGCAGCAACAGGGAAAAGACTTAGGCCTGTGCTTGTGCAGGGTGTGCCGGCAGCTCAATAGCAGTGATAATAGCCACTGCAGCCGCTGCGAGGCCGAGCTCCATGTCCGTGATCACAGCAGTTTACAAAAAAGTTGGGCGCTGCTGATCACCGCCGCCATTTTGTTGGTTCCCGCCAACCTCTACCCTATTACAATGCTCACCAATCAGGGGCAAGTGCGCCACGATACGATTTTTTCGGGGATTATCCATTTAGTGCATTCGGATATGTTGCCCATCGCCATTATTGTATTTATTGCCAGTATTTTAGTGCCTTGGGTGAAAATTATCGGTTTGGCCACTTACCTCTGTGCCATCAGTTTTAATCTGCCAATTTCGAAAAAGAAACTCATGGTGGGATTTCATGTGATTGAGTGGATTGGCCGCTGGTCAATGCTCGATTTGTTTGTGATCTCCTTAACGGTTGCCCTCGTCAATATGGGGCAATTACTCGATGCAAAGCCTGCACCTGCGGCCACGGCGTTTGCATTGGTGATTTTACTGACTCAACTTGCCGCAAAAGTTTTAGACACTCGTTTACTCTGGGATCGATTGGAACCTCAAGATGACACAAATTGAATCGCCAAAAGTTGTGAAGAAAAAACTCTTTTCGCCGATTTGGCTGCTCCCGATAGTAGCGCTCGCGCTCGGCGCATGGCTGGGCATTAAGAGCATCAAAGAATCGGGCATTGAAATTCAGATCCACTTCCCCAGTGCCACGGGGATCGATGTGGGCAAAACCTTAGTCAAATATCAAGGTCTTACTGTCGGTAAGGTAAAAGACATTGGTATCGATGAAGATCTTAAGGGCGTAAACGTCAAAGTCATGATGGACTATCGCGCTAAGCCTTTCTTAAATAAAGAAACCCTCTTTTGGTTAGTCACCCCAAAAGCCAGCATCACGGGCGTTGAAGGCTTAGATGCGCTGTTTTCGGGTAACTATATCGCGATTCAACCCGGTAAAGGCAATGCCGCCACTTTCTTCGAGGCTGAGCGTCAACCGCCACCTATGCAGGTGGGCTCAGAAGGGGTAATGATTGAACTGACAGCCGATAAACTCGGCTCGTTAGACGTGGGCTCGCCTGTGTTCTTTCGCCAGATCCCTGTCGGCAGCGTGGTCAGCTATCGTTTAGACGGCAATGCCAGAGTCATTATCAGCGCCTTTATCCAAGAGCAATATGCGCGTTTAGTGAAGAAAAACTCTCACTTTTGGAACGTTTCCGGCGTGAAAGTCGACGCCAGTTTAGCGGGCATAAAAGTCAACACTGAGAGCTTAGCTTCCATTCTGGCGGGCGGCGTGAGTTTCAGCTCCGATGATAAGGCACCTGCGGCACAAAATGGTGACAGTTTTGCCCTCTATGATTCCGAAACCAGCGCCCTTGGTGGAATTGAAGTGAGCCTGACCATGAACGATGGCAACGCGATTGATAAAGGCACTCGCATTGTGTATCGCGGCATCACCATTGGTACTCTGCAGAGCAAACAACTCACCGCAACCGGCGTGACTGCGGTGGCAAAATTTGAGCCTGAATATGCCAACCTGTTAACCAGTGACGGACTGTTTTGGCTTGAAGGCGCGGATATTTCGCTCTCTGGGATCAAAAACCCCGAGCGTTTACTCACGGGAAGCGTGATTAACTTTTTACCCGGCACCAATGCCAATACGGCGCTGCCAAGCAGTTTTGCCCTGCAAGAAACGGCGCCGGATCTACTTAAGGCCAAAAAACGTCAGCTCACTATCACCTCAACTGAAAACATGGGCCTCACCGCAGGTGCTGAAGTGCGTTACAAGCAGCTACCTATCGGTCAGGTGCTGGCGGTGAAATTAACCAAAGATCTGTCGGCCGTCGAATATCAACTCGAGCTGCAGCCTGAGTTTGCCAGCTTAGTTCGCAGTGATAGCTATTTTATCCCCGAGTCGGCGCTGAGTATCGATGCCTCACTCGATGGGGTGTCGGTGAAAACCCGCGATATGGCGACCCTCACCAAAGGGGCTGTAAGTCTTATCCCAGGAAGCAGCGACACACCGCTTGCGGCAAATACTCGTCTGTCACTCTTTAGCTCAATGGATGAAGCAAAACAGTTTTTTGCTCGGCAACAACGTCTGTACTTTACCCTCACCAGCGTAGATGGCGCCGATGTCAGCCAAGGCTCACCGATTTACTATAAAAAAATGCAAATCGGTAATGTGGAGTCGGTCAACTGGCAGAGTAAAACCGAAGACTTTGCCATTAAAATCGCTATCGATAAGCAGTTCCAACCCTTAGTGCAAAAACCTAAAGTGTTTTGGCGTAATAGTGCCGTGGATGTCAGTGCCAGTCTTGCGGGTATTGATGTCGCCGTCGCGCCACTCCAGGGCGCGTTAAAAGGCAGCATCAGCTTAGGTTTGTTAGATAGTTCAACGACTGAGCCTAATGCGACACTTAAACTATACGAAAGCAAACAGCTCGCCTTAGCGCAGGCTCAAGCCATCAAACTCACCTTACCCGCCTCAGCGAAATTGGCTGCCAAAGCCGCCATTCGTTACCAAGGCCATCAGGTGGGTGAAGTGACACAAGTGAAGCTCAATGCCGACTTAGCCACTCTCACGGCCACCGCCTATCTTTACGGCGACTATGCCGAGCACTTCAGCCGCAGTGATACTGAGTATCATATGGTTGATGCGCAAATCTCCTTAGCGGGGATCAAATCGCCAGAAACCTTAATCACTGGGCCTTATATTGGTGTGTTACCGGGTAAGAGCAACCAAAAGGCGAGTCAATTCCAGGCTAAATTGGTTGAGAGCAGCTATGCCAACGTGGCCGAAGATGCGCTTAAGTTTACCTTAGAAGATAGCAACCTTGGCTCGATGAAAGTCGGCACGCCCATCTTCTTCCGTGGCATTAAAGTCGGCCAAATCGATGGTTATAGCCTCTCGTCTCAAGGCAACAGTGTGTTAATGCAAGCACATATTGAACCGCAGTACAGTCATTTAGTGAATCAGAGCAGCCAGTTCTGGGACGCTTCGGGCATCAAAGTCGATGTGGGAATTTTCTCTGGTGCACAAATTGAAGCCGGTTCGCTCGAAACCCTATTAGCGGGCGGGATTAATGTCGCGACTAAGGAAACGACGCAAGCAGGTAATCGCTTAAACCAAGGCACTGTGATCCCGTTGCAACACAAAGCCCAGAGCGAATGGCAGGAATGGGCTCCAGCCCAGTAGCTAAAGCCCTGAAGCGAGGCACTGCTACGCCGATGCTCTTTACCAGCAAGATAACAAGGTAAAAGCACTCGGTATCATTTAATAATCAGGCGCATTAGAGCGGATCTAATGCGCCTGATTTTTACCTGCTAAAAGCGACTGTTTGCATCGCTATCAATCACCCTTTCGTCATCATATCCTTAGCCATAGAACCAATAACAGACCGCAATCGCGGCGCAGATCCCTGCAAAATCGGCCGTTAAACCACAGGCGAGCGCATGACGCCCGTGACGGATCCCAACAGAGCCAAAGTAAACTGCCAGCACATAGAAAGTTGTTTCAGTACTCCCTTGGAAAATCGCCGCCAAGCGCCCCGCAAAGGAGTCCACACCATGGTGCGCCATGGTTTCGAGCATCATAGCCCGCGCGCCCGAACCGCTAAAAGGCTTCATTAATGCGGTTGGCATTGCATCGACAAAGCGGGTATCAAACCCGAAAAGACTCACGCCACTGGCAATTAGTTGCAGCAGGTAATCCAAGGCGCCCGACGCCCTGAGTAAGCCAATCGCCAGCAGCATGGCTAACAGATACGGGATCAGTTGAATCGATTGGTTAAACCCCGCCTTAGCGCCTTCGATAAACTCATCATAAATCGCCACTTTTCTCACGCCCGCCACCAGCACAAAACTGAAGACTAACAGTAGCAATACCCCGTTGCCCAAGGCGGTCGACACTGTGCCAATGGCGTCTGCGGTTAAGGTCATCAAATAAAAACCACTGGCGACTAATGCCGACAGCAGTACTGCGCCATATCCGAGCACCACGGCATTGAACAGTGAAAGCCGCTGCACAACAGCGACGATCAGAAGCCCCGCTAAGGTTGAGGCTGACGTGGCGAGCAGAATGGGTAAAAATATGTCTGCAGGTGCAGCGGCGCCCTGCTGGGCACGATACAAAAACACAGTGACAGGAACTAAAGTCACCGAGGAGGTATTGAGCACTAAAAATAGAATTTGTGCATTGGTTGCGACGGTTTTGACCGGATTAAGACTCTGCAAATCCTGCATTGCCTTAAGCCCCAATGGCGTGGCTGCATTATCAAGTCCAAACACGTTGGCCGTTAAGTTCATCGTCATACTGCCAAATGCGGGGTGTCCCTTGGGCACTTCGGGCATCAAGCGGCGCAGCAGCGGCTCAAACACAAAGGCAATCGCCCCAACAACGCCTGCCTTTTCACCAATTCGCATTAATCCCATCCACAGGGACAAAACGCCCACTAAGCCTAGGGCGATTTCAGCAGCGAGTTTAGCGCTAGCAAACATGGCCTCTACCGCGTTGGCAAGCACCTCGATATGCCCATTGAAAAGCTGTACCGCCATCGCCAGCAGCGATGTGAGGAAAAACACTAACCACACCCGATTTAGCACTCTGCCGCTTCCTTATTTTATCCATGCTTTGTGTTTATGTTGCTGTGATAACCGGTTTTTGATGGCAAAAGCCAAGGGAGAAAATCCCAGCCTAGTAAGGGATTATGATATACTTGCCGCAGTTGATACACAGCCTAATCCCGTTATGGTTCAATTAAATCAAAATTTTATCAATACTATTGCCCAAGAACTGCCCGCCCATCTCTCAATGGATGACTTTATCGCGGCCTGTTCAAGACCACTACGCCGCTCGATTCGCGTCAACACCTTAAAGATCAGCAGTGAAGACTTTAAGCAGTTAATGCAGCCTAAGGGATGGACCTTTGAACCCATTCCTTGGTGTGAGGATGGTTTCTGGATAAGCTACGATGAAGAAGAGCAGCTCGGCAATGCCCTAGAACATATTCAGGGATTGTTCTATATCCAAGAAGCCAGCTCCATGTTGCCCCCCGCAGCGCTATTTACCCCAAATGCGGATTGGCAATGTGTATTAGATTTAGCTTCGGCGCCGGGCTCTAAAACCACGCAAATGGCAGCGTTAATGAATAATCAAGGCTTATTAGTCGCCAATGAATATTCCGCTAGCCGCGTCAAAGTACTCCATGCCAATGTGCTGCGCATGGGCGCCAGTCACTGCGCCCTGACCCACTTCGATGGACGGGTATTTGGTGAGTATCTGTATGAAAGTTTTGATGCGGTATTGATTGATGCCCCCTGCGGCGGTGAAGGCACAGTCCGTAAAGATGCGGACGCGTTAAAATCTTGGTCACTCGATGAGGTGCTCGAAATTAGCGAAACCCAAAAGGCATTAATCGAATCTGCATTTTTGGCGTTAAAACCGGGTGGCAGTTTGGTGTATTCCACTTGCACCCTTAATCGGCACGAAAACCAAGGCGTGTGCGAATATTTACAGCAAACCTATGGCGATGCGGTGCAATTTGAATCCTTAAGCCAACTGTTTGATGGCGCCGAAAAAGCCACTACGCCAGAAGGCTTTTTGCACGTTTGGCCGCAAATTTACGACAGTGAAGGTTTTTTTGTCGCTAAGTTGACTAAAACCCGCTCTGTGCCGCGCCTGCAACCTGAGCCTAAATTGCAAAAGAATTTCCCCTTTACGGAGGCAAGTGTCAAACAAGCCAAAGCCATTCAAGCCTATTTTGCCGATGATTTGGGTATCGAACTGCCCGATGATCTCATTATGGTGCGCGACGATGAGTTTTGGCTATTTCCCCATGAATTTAGAGATTTTATTGGCAAAATGCGCTTTCAGCGGATTGGGGTTAAGCTTGCCGATCACAGTAAACATGGCTTTAAAGTCCGTCATGAAGCCATTATCGCACTTGCGGGAAAAGCACTTACCGCAGGGACGGCAAACGGCGCTAAAGTTGTCGACGTTAGCGATGAGCAAGCGAAAGAGTATTTGATGGGACGAGATATTCCCCTCGATATGGCTGGCAAGGCTCAAGGTGAAGTGATTGTCTGTTATGGCGGCGCGCCCTTAGGCATGGCTAAACATTTAGGCAATAAATTAAAAAACAGCCTGCCCAGAGACTTAGTAAAAGATAAAGTGTTATTGCTACCACCGCAGGCATAATGGTTATAAATCGACCATTTTTTAGCGAGAAATAACCTAAAAAAGGGGATAGAGAAAGTGTCACTCACACTAAACTCAACTACACTGAGTCTATTGTAAAGCGCACTGCATGGCGCTTTCATCTGTAGCGCACGGCTCTTCAACGAGCCATTCCCCTAGGCCCAAACAGTTGGAATCGTTTTGGGCCTTTTTTTATGGGCTTACGCCTAATCGAGTTTAGCTTTTATTTATGGAGCAAACTTCATCGACTAGCCTAGCACTTTACTCACAACGCGTAAGTAAAAGCTTAGCCTTTGCGGACTCAACCAAGTGTTACACGTCTTATCGGCCGATTAAACGGGCCGCATCCTTAAACAAGTTAAAGAAGTTCTCACTGGTGTACTCGGCAAGATCTTCGTAACGTTCTGCGCGCAGTTCTGCCACAAACTCGGCCACATCACGCACATAAGCAGGTTGATTCTCCTGTCCACGGTGTGGAATAGGCGCAAGATAAGGCGAATCGGTTTCCACCAATAAACGCTCTTTAGGCACTTTGCGGATCACGGTTCTTAACTCACCGGCATTTTTAAAGGTCACAATGCCAGAAACGGAAATATAAAAACCTAAATCAATCGCCGCCTTGGCCATTTCCCAGTTTTCCGTAAAGCAATGCAACACGCCACCGACTTTGTCCGCCTGCCCCGCTTTGAGCATGTTGATGGTGTCTTCACGGGCATCACGGGTATGCACAATCAGCGGCTTATTGACTTCAACCGCCAAGGCTATTTGTTGCTCAAAACACTGTTGTTGCAGGGCTTTAGTTTCATCGGCATAAAAATAATCTAAGCCGGTTTCACCAATAGCCACCACTTTCGGATCCGTCGCAAAACGGCGAATTTGCTCAACATCGAGGCCGTCTTTCACATCCAGCGGATGCACGCCCGAAGATAAAAACACTTGCTCGAAAGCAGCAACCTTGTCACGCATCGACTCGAATCCCTGCTGGCGCACATTGACACAGAGCATATAGTCGACACCGCGCGCCTTAGCGTTAGCGAGAATGAGTTCTAAGGTTTGTTGATCGGGCGCCGCTTTCAGGCGATCGAGATGGCAATGTGAATCGATAAGCACAGCAATTTCCACACAGAAACAAAAAAGGAGCACAAGGATACTCAGCGATGGGATCGAGGTCAAATTCCGCTTAGGCATCACTCAGCACTAAATAACCTGAGCTCGGGATAAGTAGAGTCGCTGAATAGGCATCTTTTCGGGCCTCTCTGCGTTGCTCTGTCTAACCATAGCTCGCTATGGCGTACGACAGAGCGCCTTGATATGCGCAAAAATCTGCACATTCAGTCAAAAAAGATTTAAACTTTTAAAAAAACAATAAGTTACGGCGTTTGCGTGGATTGTTAAATTTAGATTTTCGACACTCGTTACCCCGAGTTCAGGTTAAATACTCAGTGTAGGCCCTAGCTAAGCACAATAGAAATTACATAGTGCAAGTTAAGTCGCCCGAAGCGAGCTCTCGGGATAACAGTTTTTCGATATGGTGTTTATGGCTGTCGGGATCTGAAACGATTTTAATCCCAATCCCCACGGGGCGGCCGCCCGATGCGCCCAGCGGATTAATCCACACAACCACGCCACGGAACTCGTTTGAGGTGGTCGCGCCGGGTAAACGATAGGCGATGGTTAACGTCTCACCGAGGTAATGGGTTTCCCCGGTGGCGACAAACAGCCCTGCCGGTTTGATAAACGGCATATAGGCGCGGTAAAGCTGATGTAAGGTATCAAAATTTACGACAAGATCGACCATGGCATGTTACTTATTTGTTATTTCTCTATATTCTAAGACATAACTTTGACACAAGCCTAAATAATTGACACTCGGCATTGCACTTAAGCTATGACACATTCCCATGATTTTCGCCGCCAAGTTCCCTATTTGCGCTTGCACAAACGCATCTTGGTCGCCGTACTTCAATAAAATTTGTCTCAGGAGTAAGTATAAAACCTTAAGAGCATCAATGATTTGTTGTTCACTTATCGTTAACAAACTAGCACACAGATGGCCTGACGACAAACTTTGCGCCCAATCTTTGCGAAAACCTAACAAAGTTTGATAGCGACTCGGTTGTGTCCCATCTGTTTGCAAACTTTCGGCCAACTTTAATGGGCCGCCAACCACACTTAAACACCAAGTCACATCCTCTTGGATCTGACAGTGCTGAATTAACCAGTTTTTGATCAACATCTTAGACGGCGCCACAAAGGGAAGCCGTTGGCAGCGACTGCTGATCGTTGCCATTAAACGCGCGGGCGTATCGGAATGTAATAGCAGTAAAGTGTCTTTGCCCGGCTCTTCGAGCGTCTTGAGTAACGCATTCGCGGAGGCTGAGTTCAGGCGCTCGCTGTGGTGAATGATGGCGACACGCCGACCACTCTGCTGGGCGGTTGCACTCAGGCGAGTACACAGCTCACGGATTTGGTCGACTTTAATTTGATGACCATCGGCCTCAATTTGATAAAAATCGGGGTGATTACCCGCATCAAATAACTGGCAGGACTTACAAAAACCGCATCCGCCCGCAGGAGTGGGTTGTGAACACATGGCGGCGCGCGCCATAAACACACTCAAGAGTTCACCGCCATAGGCGGAATCGATACCCACGAGTTGCGCGTGGGGGACTTTTTGAGTTTGTAACTGGGTTAAAAACGCCTGTCTTGGCGCATCGAGCCAAGGCAGGGTTAATACATCAAATCCGCTTTGCGTTACCATGCCATCGCCTGTAACACGGCCAGAATATCTTTATGCACTTCGGCCATGGTTTGGCTGGCATCGATGACGACAATCTGCTCATCTTCGCTGGCAAGCTTGAGGTAAGTTGCGCGCGCCCGTTCAAAAAAGTCGATGGCTTGTTGCTCGATTCTATCAAGCTCGCCCCGCTTTGCTGCGCGCTGCAGCCCAAGCTTAGGATCAAGGTCAAGATAGAGGGTTAAATCGGGTTTAAAGCCTTTGAGCGTCGCGTTACTCACGGCTTCGACTAAGGGCATTAAGCCGCGTCCACCGCCTTGGTAAGCTAAGGACGACAAATTATGCCTATCCCCTAACACCCACTTGCCTTCTGCCAGCGCAGGTTTGATCACATTGGCGACGAGCTGAGCTCTGGCGGCGTAGATCAATAAACATTCGGACTCATCACACAGAGGATCGCTTGGGTCGGCAATTTTCACTAAGTCACGAATACGCTCGGCCAGCGGCGTACCGCCTGGCTCGCGGGTGCAAACAGGTGCGAGGCCGGTGTGCTTTTCAATAAAATCGCGAATAAGGGCAATCGCACTCGATTTGCCTGCGCCTTCTAGTCCTTCAACAACGATGAATTTGGCGGATGCTTGGGTCATTTTTTCTTTCTCTGATAAATATCGACGGCGCGGTTATGCTCTTCCAAGGTGGTCGAAAACACATGGGTGCCATCGTTGCGCGACACAAAATACAAATAACTGACCTTGGCAGGCTTAGACACCGCCTGCAATGAGGCCTTACTCGGCGCAGCAATCGGCGTAGGCGGTAAACCGAAAATCCGGTAAGTGTTAAAGGGGGTCTCTTCGACGAGATCTTTACGGGTGATATTGCCTTTAAATCTGTCCCCCATGCCATAAATGACCGTGGGATCGGTTTGCAGCTTCATCCCCAAGTTGAGTCGATTGATAAAGACGCCGGCGATTTGATCGCGCTCGAAGGCTTGGCCAGTTTCTTTCTCAACGATCGATGCCAAGATCAGCATCTGGTAGGGCGATTTGAGTGGTAAACCGGGCACACGCTCCGCCCATGCTTTGGCAAGCTCCTGCTCCATCATCTTATAACTTTGGGTGAGCAGCGTCTTAGCATCGCTATCGGCGGTGTAATGGTAAGTATCGGGGAAGAATTTACCTTCGGGCAGCGCCGAATCGTCGCCCTGCTCCATCAAAACCGCACTAAAGACTTCGGGAGACAACTGTAAGTGCGGCGCACTCGCGAGTTGTTGTTCCCACTCGGCAATGGTTTTGCCTTCGACTAAGGTCAGGCTGAAGGTTTTCACCTTACCATTCACTAAATCGTTGAGTAAGTCGGCAATCGACTGCGAAGGAGACATCTCGTAAAGACCGGTACGGATCTTCGCCAGCTCTGGGCGCAATCTCAGTAACCATTTGAGTTTCCATTTGTCTTGGATAACACCATCGGTTTCTAACTGCTGGGCCAACTGGTGCACGCTAGTGCCACGGGCAATGGTTAATTCTTTGGCTTCGGTTAGCACTAAGGGGGCTTGGCTGTAATCAATAATCGTTCGATAGCCCCAATAACCAACCAAACAAGCTAAGGTCAGCAAGGTCAACAAAGTAGAACTTGCGATCAGAATGATTTTTTTCATAGTGAGAGTGAAAGTGTTTGTCTAAGATCTGCTGTCAAAGGAGAAGGAGTAAAAGTGTGCGAGTCAATCGCCAGCACATCCACTACGCCTAAGACGCTGTTAGTGATAAATGCCGAGTCAAACTCCACTAAACGCTCGGCGCCAAACGGCAAACAATCGATATTCATCTGCTGTGCAAGTAAGGCTAACATAACTTGCTCGCGCATCACACCCGCGACGCCGCAGCGTTCCAACGACGGGGTAATCACTTGATTGCCTTTGACAAAAAAGATATTCGCCATCGAAGACTCGATCACCTGCCCAGTGCAATCCAGCACTAACCAATCATCAAATCCCTGTGGTAAGGGCTGGGATTTGATCAACACTTGCTCGAGGCGATTAAGGTGCTTTATGCCCGCCAATAAAGGTTGATGACCTAATTGGACCGCTGACGTAGCAAGGCGAATGCCCTGTTGCTGCCACAAAGCATATTGGGCAGGAATAGGATGAACTGAGACGACTTCAGTGACTTGAACCTGCTCTGGCGGCGCATAGCCACGGCCACCCACGCCCCGTGTGAGCATCAATTTAATACAGTGCTGCGGGTATTGCTTGGCGAGAGTATCGAGTTGTTGACTTAGGGTTTGACTCATTTGCCAGTCAAACCCTAGCCGCGCAGCGCCTGCCGTAAGACGGGCTTGGTGCTGCTCAAAAAACAAAATGCCATGCGCATCGGTTCGCATCGTGGCAAATAGGCCATCACCATAGGCAAGCCCTCTGTCCATGGGAGCAATGCTTGCCTGTGATACCCCATTAACCCAAATCAAGGGTATTAGTCCTGACTGATACGGCTGGCGACCGCATCTTGCTGATCTTTATATTTCGCGTTTTTACGCTTGTTGTAAGGACGCGCCACTGGGCCACTTAAACGTTCAAAGTTTAACGCACCAATAGTCATCCGTGGACGCAGCGCCAAAGGCAACTTACCACTGTTATAAAACTCGAGCACGATTTTACCCTGCCAACCCGGATCAATTCGGTGCGCAGTGACGTGCACCATCAGGCCTAAACGCGCCAGTGAAGAGCGGCCATCGAGCCAACCGACGATATCAGCTGGCAGTGTCACGCTTTCATAGGTCACGGCAAGCGCCAATTCACCGGGATGGAGGAAGAAGGCTTCGCCGTCAGGGATTTCGATGATTTCGCTCATCACCCGATCAAGCGCCGCCTGCACTTCCGTACTCGGACCACTCAGGTCGATAAAAGGCGCGGTATGATCTTTAAAGACGCGAAATTGCCCCCCTAATCGCACATCGACACTCACACCAGAAATCGCATCGTTGCTTGGGCGAGGTTCAATCACAATCGTGCCGTTATCAAGGGCCTGTTCAATTTCGATATCGGTTAAGCGCATCTTGCCTTTTACTCCCTGAGTTTTAGTCGTTATTTTGCCAGTAGATGTTGAATACGAGTCTTCAAAATATCGGTCGCGATGCGGTTTTTACCGCCGCGAGGCACGATAATATCAGCGTATTGTTTTGAAGGTTCAATAAATTGCAGGAACATAGGACGCACTGTTTTCTTGTACTGTGAAATCACCGATTCCATTGTACGGCCACGCTCGGCCACGTCGCGGGTTAAGCGGCGCAGGAAGCAAATGTCCAGCGGCGTATCCATAAACACGCTCGCATCCATCAATTCACGCAATTTAGGGTCTGTTAACAGCAGGATGCCTTCTAAAATGATCACTTTTTTCGGCGTCATTTTTACGGTTTCGGCCATACGCGTATGTTCGGTATAGCTATAGCAAGGAATATCAACAGCTTCGCCAGACTTTAGCAACTGCAAGTGCGTGCATAGCAGCTGATGGTCTAACGCTTTGGGATGGTCGTAGTTTGTTAACACACGCTCATCCATGGATAAATGAGTCTGATCGCGGTAGTACGCGTCTTCGTTAATTACCCCAATCTGATCTGTGCCTAAATCGCGGCGAAGTTCGTCAAAAATCGTCTTGGCAATTAAACTCTTGCCCGATGCTGACGCGCCAGCAATTGCAATAATGACACACTGCTGAGAATTCATACCCTTAAACCTTACTCGTCATCTGATACGCTAATAGAAACTGTTTTTTGGCTCTGTTTGAGAGCCAATTCGGCGCCCACTTTACGGGCAATTTCCCGATAAAGTGCCGCCACTTCACTGTCAGGCTCGGCCACAACCGATGGCGCCCCCACATCCATGGCTTCACGGATATTGATGTGCAGCGGTAAGGCGCCTAACAATGGAACTTGATAACGCTCGGCCATTTTACTGCCACCGTGCGTACCAAATGGGTGTTCTTTATGACCACACTCGGGGCATAAATGGAAACTCATATTCTCAACAATCCCAAGGACGGGGATATTCACCTTCTGGAACATGGTGATGCCTTTCTTGGCATCGGCCAGTGCGATGTCCTGCGGGGTAGTCACGATCACAGCGCCACTGACAGGCACTTTTTGCGACAGGGTCAATTGAATGTCGCCAGTCCCCGGCGGCATGTCGACCACCAGATAATCGAGTTCAGGCCACTGGGTTTCATTGAGCAGCTGCGCAAGCGCGCCCGCCGCCATAGGACCACGCCATACTGCGGCTTCATCACCACTTAACATAAAACCAATTGATTGAGCTGCAATACCGTGGGCACTGGCGGCGCTCATGTGTTTACCATCAAGGGAAACGGGTCTGAAGTTGGGGATCCCAAGCATTAATGGGACGGAAGGACCATAAATATCGGCATCTAAAATACCGACCTGGGCACCTTCGGCAGCCAAAGCTAAGGCAAGGTTAACCGCCGTGGTCGATTTACCCACACCGCCTTTGCCGGACGCGACGGCAATCACTTGCTTCACATTGGCAATCGGTGCAATAGAGGCAATCGCCGAATACACTTTTGGTTGGAAATCGATTTCACACTCAACTTCGTCGATGGCATCCAGCACCGCGAGTTTGTTGGTGATGGCCATGACAGTATCACGATATTGCGTCATGCAAGGGTATGGATAGACTAAGCCAAGCTGCAAACGCTTACCTTCAATCGCCAATTTATTCACGCATCCTGCGCTCACTAACCCCTTCGCTAAATACGGGTCGATATATGCATCGAGAATGGCCAGAACGGGCCCGAGAAGATCGTCACTTAAACGATAATCAGTTTGAGTTGAAGACAAAAGAATTACCCCCACCAATAAATTTGCCCAAGTGTACCAGATAATGACAAAAACATTAGCGCAGTTTTAACCCAATCGACTCAGGTTTTGATGAAAATCATCCTGTAATCGGTTAGTATCTCTACCATTATTTTTGGCCCACCACGATATTTGAGACAAGATGGCAACTTCACAACGTAAAATTCTCGTGACCAGCGCACTTCCCTACGCGAACGGACCGATTCATTTAGGTCACATGCTGGAATACATCCAGACGGATATCTGGTCGCGTTATCAAAAGCTTCGTGGACATGAGTGCCACTATATTTGTGCCGATGACGCCCACGGCACACCGATTATGCTCAAGGCGCAACAATTAGGCATGGCGCCTGAAGAAATGATCGCGCAAGTCAACAAAGAGCATCAGCAGGATTTCGCCGATTTTAATATCGCCTTCGATAATTATCACAGCACCCACAGTGAAGAAAACCGCGTGCTGGCGAGCGATATTTACTTAAAACTGCGTGCTAACGGCTATATCAAGAGCAAGAGCATTTCGCAATTATTTGACCCTGAAAAGTCGATGTTCCTGCCAGACCGCTTCGTAAAAGGCACCTGTCCTAAGTGTAAATCACCGGATCAATACGGCGACAACTGCGATGCCTGCGGCGCAACTTACAGCCCAACTGAGCTGATTAATCCTAAGTCGGCCGTCTCTGGCGCGACGCCAGTGATGAAGGACACCGAGCACTTCTTCTTCGACTTACCCGCTTTCGAAGACATGCTCAAAGAGTGGACTCGTTCGGGTGCACTGCAAACCGAAATGGCCAACAAACTCGATGAATGGTTCGAACAGGGTCTGCAGCAATGGGACATCACCCGCGATGCACCTTACTTTGGTTTTGAGATCCCAGATGCACCGGGCAAATACTTCTACGTATGGTTAGATGCGCCTATCGGCTACATGGGCTCATTCAAAAACCTCTGTGACAAACGCCCAGAGCTGAGTTTTGACGAATTTTGGGCTAAGGATTCTAAGGCCGAAGTTTACCACTTTATCGGTAAAGACATCGTTTACTTCCACAGCCTGTTCTGGCCCGCCATGCTCCATGGCTCGGGCTACCGTCAACCTAACAGCGTCTACGCCCACGGTTATGTGACAGTGAACGGCGCTAAGATGTCTAAATCTAAGGGTACCTTTATTAAGGCGCGCACCTATTTAGACCACTTAGATCCTGAATACTTACGCTACTACTACGCCGCCAAGCTGAGCAGCCGTATCGACGATCTCGACCTGAATTTAGAAGACTTCGTTCAGCGCGTAAACTCAGACTTAGTGGGCAAACTCGTTAACCTAGCGTCTCGTACTGCAGGCTTTATCACTAAGCGTTTCGATGGCAAGTTGGCCAAGATAGCCGACACCACGCTCACGGATGCGTTTTTAGCTAAGCAAGAGCAAATCGCCGAGTTTTATGAAACCCGCGAATACGGTAAAGCGATGCGCGAAATCATGGCACTAGCCGATATCGCCAACGGTTTTGTCGCCGATGCGGCGCCTTGGCAGTTAGTGAAGCAAGACGATCAACAGGAAGCCGCGCACCAAGTGTGCTCGAACGCCCTGAACCTGTTCCGTATTCTGGTCACTTACTTAAAACCTGTGTTGCCACGTTTAGCGCTGGATGTTGAAGCCTTCTTCCAACAGACTTTAACTTGGGATAGCTTAGGCCAAGATATGGCGGGACACGAAATTGCACCATTCAAAGCCATGATGCAACGCGTTGAATTAGAAAAGGTTAACGCTATGGTGGCCGACTCTAAAGAAAACCTGCAAGCCACGAGCGAGCCTGAAGCGCCTAAGGGCCCATTGGCGAGCGATCCGATTAGCGACACCATCAACTATGAAGATTTCGCTAAAATCGATCTGCGTATTGCGCGTATCGTTAAAGCCGAGCATGTAGCCGAAGCCGACAAACTGTTAAAACTGCAATTGGATATCGGCGGCGAAACCCGTCAGGTATTTGCGGGCATTAAATCGGCCTACTCGCCTGAAGATCTCGAAGGTAAGTTGACTGTGATGGTCGCCAACCTTGCACCACGTAAGATGCGTTTTGGCATGTCAGAAGGCATGGTACTGGCAGCAGGCCCTGGTGGTAGCGATTTGTGGATTTTAGAACCCCATGAAGGCGCACAGCCTGGCATGCGTGTGAAGTAAACACGAGTCAAGCTACTGCTAAACCGACATAAGGCCGCATTAAATGCGGCCTTATTTGTTGGTAAAAACATCCCTTTACGCTTTTTCTGGTAGCCTAACCGAATGCGCTCTCGACAAGCGGCTTACAGTGGGACACTATCGCGCCTGTGGCTAAGCGTTAATTGCGAGGCCGCAATCACTAAGCTGTCCTGGCTGAGCTGTAATCGGTGTTGGAATCGCTGTTGTAATAGCTTTTGTAATAGCTAAGCCGCACTGTGTCGCGGCAACGCACTATGGAATTTTCGAGGAGAAGTTATGGGCAATATCATTGAGCAGTTGTTGTTTTCTGCTTCAATAACCGGTCCCATCTGTTTAATGTTAGCCTTAGGCGTGATGCTTAAACGCACCCAAGTGATCGATGAGCACTTTATTGATGTCGCCTCTAAGCTGGTTTTTAATGTCACCCTGCCCGCGCTGTTGTTTCTCAGCATCATTAGCTCGCACCACGATCTTGCCGCCAGTGCGCCGTTAATCGGTTATGGCTTAGTAGCCAACTTATTGTTTTTTATTCTCTCGACCTACGCGACGAAACGATTTTTCCCCGAGCCGAAGGATCAGGGCGTCATCATTCAAGGGGGATTTAGAGCCAATACCGCCATTATCGGCCTAGCCTATGTCTCTAATGCCTATGGCGAATCGGGTGTTGCTTTAGCAGCCGTTTATGTGGCATCCATGACACTGCTCTACAATATCCAAGCCGTGATTTGTTTAAGCCCGCGGGGAGAAGAATCGAGCCGCCGCGCCTTTGCGGTGATCATTAAAACCATCACCAAAAACCCGCTGATCATTGCCATTATGCTCGGCATGCTGTTTTATCTGCTGGCGATCCCGGTTCCTAAAATGGTCCTCGATGCCGGACAATACTTTGCCAATATGACGCTCCCCTTAGCACTGCTGTGCACTGGCGGCTCACTGGATATTGGCTCGCTCAGACATGAAAAATATTCCACTTGGTTCTCGACCGCCTTAAAACTGATCTTTGCGCCACTGTTCATCACCCTAGGAGCCTTAATACTTGGCTATCGCGGTGTGGAATTAGCCTTAGTGTTTTTGATGAGCGCCGCGCCCACGGCGGCCGCAAGTTATGTGATGGCGCGGGCCATGGGGGGAAATGCTACCCTAGCGGCCAATATTATCGCCCTCACCACAGTTTGCTCACTGCTCACCTGCACCTTAGGCATTTTTATCCTATCGACCCTGGGGCTTATTTAAACTAAGGCTTATTCAAACTGAGGCTGACTTAAATTTAGGGGTAATTTACATAAGACAAAGGCGAGCATGGCTCGCCTTTTGTTTGCAAGATGTCGATAAGGCAACGCCATTAGACAGGGTTAGCGATATCCACAAAATGGTGCACTAAATTAAATTCGCGGGCGAGATGGCGCCCCAGTGCCTCAATACCAAAACGCTCGGTCGCATGGTGACCCGCAGCATAATAGTGAATACCCTGCTCCACCGCGCTGTGGAACGTCCGCTCGGACACTTCGCCACTGATGAACGCATCGACCCCAAGGCTTGCGGCAATATCGATATAATCCTGAGCGCCACCGGTACACCAAGCTAAGTGCTGGATTTCATCCGAACTTTCACCAATATGCAGTGGCGTTCTGCCAAGTACATCACCTAAGGTCGCGGCAAATTCACTGGCACTAACAGGTAAATCCAGTTTGCCACGCCACACGAGCCCCTGCGCCACATCTTCAACCGCTTCGGCATCGAGGATCCCAAGTTGACGGCCAAGTGTGGCATTGTTACCCAACATAGGATGAGCATCTAAGGGCAAGTGATAACCAAACAGGTTGATATCATGGGCGAGTAAGGCTTTGATCCGCCGCTGCTTCATGCCGGTGATCACCTCTGGTTCACTCTTCCAGAAAAAACCATGGTGAACCAAAATCGCATCGGCTTTGAGGCGAATCGCTTCATCGATTAACGCTTGGCACGCCGTCACACCTGTCACTATGGTGCGGATCTCTGTTTTCCCTTCAACCTGTAACCCATTCGGGGCGTAATCTTTAAAGGCCGATACGCGCAAAAAATCGGCTAAATATTGGGTTAGTTCTGTCCGTGTCATTCCATCACCGTTTACACTTTTTTATTGATTATAGGCAGTTACGCTTAAGTTCGTACTGTATCACATGGCTAAATCAACGCGAACCCCACCTTGCAGGTACACCACACGTACCCTATCCCCCGCATTGAATACCATGCCAGGATCATAATCTTGGATCACCATGACTTGCGTGCCATCTTCCTGAGTGATCATCAGCTCCACTAGCTTAAGTGATTGTACTGTGGTGCCACTGCCATAGCGATTACCAACACCAGCGCCAATCAAGGCCCCCAATACGGTCGCGATATCTTGGCCTGAGCCGCCACCAAATTGATGGCCAATCACCCCGCCCGCTAAGGCGCCGCCAAAGGTTTTCCAACCTTGGTTTCTGTCTTCAATCAATTGGGTTTCGGTGATATTGCGTACCGAGTTGATATCGCCATAGAGGACTTTTTCGACCGGCACAGCCTGATTACGATCGTAGCCTGCTTGCACGGGAGAAATCACTAAAGCACAAATAAACATAAAGCTCGCTAGTGTAGGTTTCCACATATCCGAATTTCCGCTAACTTAGTATAAGGGTCTATTACTGAATCATACGCAATTGTGAACTCACTGTCTTTTCTGAATCACGAATTTGAAGCTTTTCCTTCACCCGAACTCGCCCTAACCGATCCAAACGGCTTATTGGCGATAGGCGGCGATCTTCGCCCTGAACGTTTATTGACCGCCTATTATCACGGCATTTTTCCTTGGTTTAACGCCGACGATCCCATCTTATGGTGGTCACCTGACCCCCGCGCCATTTTTATTCCTGGCCAAGTGAATATCAGCACCAGTTTACGCAAATATTTAAAAAAACAGCCCTGGCGATTCACCATCAACCATGCCTTTACCGATGTGATGGCGGGCTGCGCTCAACCTCGGCGTAAACAAGCCGGCACTTGGATAACCCATGAAATTCAAATGGCTTACCGCGAGTTACATCATAATGGCCATGCCCATTCCATCGAAGTCTGGCACGGCGAGCGATTAATTGGCGGGCTTTATGGCCTTGCGATCGGCCAAGTTTTTTGCGGGGAATCCATGTTCCACCGCGAAACCAACGCGTCAAAGGCGGCCATGGCGGTGCTACAACAGCATCTCATCACAATGAATTTTAAATTGATTGACGCACAGGTGATGAATCCCCACCTTGAGAGCCTAGGAGCCAAACCGGTGAAACGCGCTGATTTTATTCAACTCTTAACTCAGTTTAGGGATAAGCCCGTCAACCCAGCGGCTTGGATACCGAGTGAGGTCACTCTTGAACTCTAACGCGAGTAACACGCCCATCGCCATTGGGATAAGCCAAATCTTCCCCTGCAGTTATCTCGATGGACAGCAAGAACAACTGTTGGTTATCCAAGAGGAAACCCTCGACCCCATTTTATTTGATCGCCTATTAGCCATAGGTTTTCGCCGCAGTGGCAGTGCCATTTATAAACCTCGCTGTCCTCGTTGCAGTGCCTGTCAGCCGATTCGTCTGCCGATCAATGAATTCATGCCTTCTAAACGACAAAAACGCACTTTAGCCCATAACCGCGATTTAACTTGGCGTATAACCTCAGAGCATACCGAGGCCCAATACGCCTTGTATGAAAAATACATTCGTGAGCGCCACTTAGATGGCCCCATGTTTCCCCCGAGTAAGTCGCAGTATGAGCAGTTCTTATTTTGCCATTGGCTACCGCCAACCTTTATCGAAGTCTATGATGGTAATCGACTTTTAGCGGTGGCAGTGACAGATACGCTCCCCAATAGTTTGTCGGCTATTTACAGTTATTTTGACCCCGATGAAGAACGTCGCTCCCTTGGTTCACTGCTCATTTTACTCCAGTGCCGCTTAGCAAAATTACAGGATAAAGAATTTCTTTATCTCGGGTATCAAATTGATGCAAATCGAAAAATGTCCTACAAGCGCTTATACCGCCCTTATCAGATTTTAACCCCCCAAGGCTGGGAGTATTCCCAAGTTTGCTAGGCACTTCCCCTTTACAGCAAGGTGAATTTGCGGCATGATACGCCCGTTTTTTATATTCGAAGGCTAATGGGATAACTAATTAATGGCGAAAGAAGACAACATTGAAATGCAAGGCACTATCCTTGAAACCTTGCCAAACACAATGTTCCGCGTAGAGCTTGAAAATGGTCATGTGGTGATAGCCCACATTTCTGGCAAAATGCGCAAAAACTACATCCGCATTCTGACTGGTGACAAAGTTACCGTTCAGTTGACTCCTTATGATCTGACCAAAGGTCGTATTGTCTTCCGCGCACGCTAATAGTACCCCTTAGTTGAAAAACCCGGCGAGGCCGGGTTTTTTTGTTGGCGAAAGATCAGAAAAATGGCTGCAATTGCAGCCATTTTTATTGGGTTTCAAAGCATTTACGCTTTGCTGGTACTCTTCTCATGCCGTTCGGTGTGGATGACAATTTCCCCTTCCTTCGCATCGACATGGGCAATACCGCCATGTTCTAGCGCACCGAAGAGGATCTCATCCGCTAACGGACGTTTAATCAGCTCAGTCACCACACGGGCCATTGGTCGTGCACCCATGCTCTTATCATAGCCTTTCTCGGCGAGTAAGGTTCTGGCTTCATCGCTGACTTCCAGCACCACATGTTTCGCATCCAGTTGTGCCTGCAATTCCACCAAGAATTTATCCACCACTTTGGCAATGATGGTCATATCTAAATGGTTGAACCAAATGATGGAATCTAAACGGTTACGGAACTCTGGTGAAAAGACCCGATTGATTTCCGACAGGGCATCTTGGGTATGATCCTGCTGAGTAAAACCAATGGACTTACGGATCGTTTCCTGAACACCTGCGTTTGTCGTCATCACTAAGGTGACATGCCTAAAGTCCGCCTTGCGACCGTTGTTATCGGTCAAGGTGCCGTGATCCATGACTTGCAGCAACAGGTTATACACATCAGGGTGAGCCTTCTCAATTTCATCGAGCAGCACCACGCAATGGGGATTCTTAATCACAGCATCGGTGAGTAAACCACCTTGGTCATAGCCCACATAACCTGGAGGCGCACCAATTAAGCGAGAAACCGTATGGCTTTCCATGTACTCAGACATATCAAAGCGCACCAGTTTCATGCCAAGGCAACTGGCTAACTGATTGGTGACTTCTGTCTTACCAACCCCGGTTGGGCCCGCAAATAAGAAGCTACCCACAGGCTTTTTATCCGTACCTAACCCACTGCGAGATAAACGAATCGCCGAGCTTAAGGATTCAATCGCCTTGTCTTGACCAAAGACCACCATCTTGAGATTGCGCTCAAGATTACGCAGTAAGTCTTTGTCGGTGGCAGAGACCGACTTTTCTGGGATCCGAGCAATCTTAGCCACTATGGTTTCAATCTCGGCCTGACCGATGGTTTTCTTACGTTTGCTCTGTGGCAACATGGCCATTCGCGCACCCGCCTCATCGATCACATCGATGGCTTTATCGGGTAAATGCCGGTCATTAATGTGTTTTGCCGACAGCTCAGCCGCGCTATTAATCGCCGCTTGGGTATAACGCACTCCATGGTACTCTTCGTACTTAGCCTTAAGCCCCATGAGAATTTTTGTGGTTTCGGCCACTGAAGGCTCATTGATATCGACCTTCTGGAAACGACGCGCCAGTGCACGGTCCTTCTCAAAAATGCTTTGATATTCTTGGAAGGTGGTCGAGCCCATGCAACGCAAATTACCGCTCGATAATAATGGCTTAAGTAGGTTCGACGCATCCATCACCCCACCCGATGCGGCGCCCGCACCAATGATGGTGTGAATTTCATCAATAAATAAAATGGCGTGTTTATCGGCGCTGAGTTCTTTAAGCAGACTCTTGAAACGTTTTTCAAAATCGCCACGGTATTTAGTGCCAGCAAGCAAGGAGCCTAAGTCGAGGGAATAAACTGTCGCCTGCGACATCACCTCTGGCACTTGATTATTGACGATTCGATAGGCCAAGCCTTCGGCAATCGCAGTTTTACCCACGCCAGCCTCACCCACTAAGAGCGGATTATTTTTACGGCGACGGCACAGGGTTTGAATTGCCCGTTCAATTTCTTGATCGCGGCCGATGAGTGGGTCGATAATTCCTTGTTTTGCAAGCTGGTTTAGATTGCTCGCAAACTGCGACAACATGCTGCGCTCTTCACCCGCTTCAGTTTGATCTTCGATGCGTTCGTGATCTTGATGGGCGTCGCTGTCCTCATTTTTTGAAAAGCCATGGGAAATATAGTTCACCACATCTAAACGGCTGATATCACTGCGACGCAGCAGATACACTGCTTGGGATTCCTGCTCACTAAAAATCGCCACCAGCACATTGGCACCGGTGACTTCATTGCGGCCCGAAGACTGCACATGGAAAACGGCGCGTTGCAGCACCCGCTGAAACCCAAGCGTCGGCTGGGTTTCTTTATCATCATCCATATCCGCAATGATTGGGGTGGTTTGTTGGATAAAGCTTGCTACTTCATCTCTGAGTTTATCTAAATTCGCTCCACAGGCGATTAGCGCTTCTTGAGCCGCAGGGTTGTCTATCAGAGCCAATAACAGATGTTCAACTGTCATGTACTCGTGACGTGCCTCTCTGGCTTGCTGAAACGCCAGATTTAAGGTGACTTCCAGATCTTTGTTCAGCATAAGCACCCCCAAAATTAACAACTGACAACAGAGTAAGCGCTGTTAAGCCTTCTCTAACGAACACAGTAACGGATGTTGGTTTTGTCTTGCAAATTGATTTACTTGTATCACCTTAGTTTCTGCAATGCCGTAGGGGAAAATCCCGCAGATACCCTTTCCCTGGTGATGAATAGTCAACATGATATCTGTGGCTTCCTGCTCATTCTTGCGAAAGAAGATTTGCAGCACTTCGATCACAAAATCCATTGGAGTGTAATCGTCATTATTGAGGATCACCTTATACATCGAAGGTGGCATTAACTCAGATTCCACACGCTCTTCAACGTGTTCTATGTTTCCTGTCTTACCCATTTTTTAATACTAGCCTCTCGTGTTGGCCTCTTCCAATTGCTATCTTCAAATTAATTAGTTGTTACCTCTTTGTTAATTTTAGCTTGACTTCCGCTTTTACTCCTTACATTCTGTAGCTCAGACGGTGAAACAATCCCGTCTATACAGGTTTTACTATCTTACTGGTAAGTAGACAACAGAAGGAAGTGGAAGTATGGCAAGCGGAACTGTTAAATGGTTCAACAACGCCAAAGGATTCGGGTTTATTTGCCCTGATCAAGGTGGCGAGGACGTTTTTGCACACTATTCTACCATTGAAATGGAAGGCTATAGAACTCTAAAAGCAGGCCAACCAGTTCAATTCGAAGTAGAACAGGGTCCAAAAGGAATGCACGCTTCAGCCATTTCACCAACAAAATAACGTTTGGTGAGGCCAATGATCTAAAAGGCAGGGATTTATCCCTGCCTTTTTATTGGGCGATTGTTAGCATTCTCGAAGATTAAGTGTGATAAAAAAGGCCTGCAATGCAGGCCTTTCAGTATGAATGCTAAGTTAACGATAAATCGTTAAGCAATTAATAGCTTGTTCAATGTCTCGCTTGGGCGCATGGCTTTTTCAGCTTTTGCGGCGTCTAAACGATAGTAACCGCCTAAATCCACTGGTGCACCTTGCGCGTTGTTTAGCTCAGCAACAATCACTTGCTCATTGGCGCTTAAAGCGTGCGCTAATGGAATAAAGTGAGCTTGTAACTGCTCGTCTTTGGTTTGAGCGGCTAACGCTTGTGCCCAGTACATCGCCAGATAGAAATGGCTACCACGGTTATCCAACTCACCAACGCGTCTTGATGGCGACTTATTGCTATCTAAGAACTGACCGATGGCTTGATCTAAAGTATCCGCCAGTACTTGCGCCTTAGGGTTACCCACTGTTTGGCTTAAATGCTCTAAAGAAGCTGCTAAAGCCAGGAATTCACCCAGAGAGTCCCAACGTAAGTGACCTTCTTTTTCAACCTGTTGTACGTGTTTAGGCGCACTACCGCCCGCACCCGTTTCGAACAGGCCGCCACCATTCATTAATGGCACGATAGACAGCATCTTAGCACTGGTACCCAGTTCGAGAATTGGGAACAAGTCAGTCAGGTAGTCACGCAGTACGTTACCGGTAACAGAAATAGTATCTTTACCTTCTTTAATACGCACTAATGAGAAGCGAGTCGCTTCTTCTGGTGACATGATGCTGATTTCTAAACCGTCAGTATCATGCTCAGGCAGATATTGCTTCACTTTAGCGATCAACTGCGCATCGTGGGCACGATTCGCATCTAACCAGAATACCGCAGGAGTATTGCTTAAGCGTGCACGGCGTACAGCTAATTTCACCCAGTCGCGAATTGGCGCATCTTTAACTTGGCACATTCTCCAAATATCGCCCGCTTCAACGTTGTGGCTCATTAACGCTTTGCCACTGGCATCAATCACGTTAACTACGCCATCCGCTGGGATTTCGAAGGTTTTATCGTGGCTACCGTATTCTTCGGCTTTTTGCGCCATCAGACCAACGTTTGGCACGCTACCCATAGTGCTTGGATCGAAGGCACCGTGTTCTTTACAGAAAGCGATAGTTTCTTGATACACACCCGCGTAGCAACGGTCTGGGATCAGCGCTTTAGTGTCGTGCAACTTGCCATCAGGGCCCCACATTTGGCCTGATGAACGAATAGCAGCAGGCATAGAAGCATCGATAATGATGTCGCTTGGTACGTGTAAGTTGGTGATACCTTTGTCAGAATCTACCATCGCCAGCGCTGGACGCTCAGCATAAACGGCGGCGATATCCGCTTCAATTTGTGCACGGACATCGGCTGGTAAACCAGCGATTTTGGCGTATACATCGCCAAAGCCGTTGTTCACATCAACGCCTAGCTCAGCAAATAATGACGCATGTTTATCAAACACGGGTTTGAAGAACACTTTCACTGCGTGGCCGAACATGATGGGATCAGACACTTTCATCATGGTGGCTTTAAGGTGCAGTGATAACAACACGTTTTCAGCCTTGGCATTGGCGATTTCGCGCTCTAAGAAGCTCACTAAGGCTTTTTTGCTCATCACTGACGCGTCGATGATCTCACCAGCTAGCAGTTTCAGGCCAGATTTCAATACCACTTCTTGACCGTCTTTTTGCGACAGTACGATGTTAACTGTGTCTGCGTTAGCCAGCGTCACTGACTGCTCGCTACCGTAGAAGTCACCTTCGCTCATGTGAGCAACATGTGATTGAGACTCTTTGGTCCACTTACCCATTGAGTGTGGGTTTTTCTTCGCGAAGTTTTTCACTGACAGCGGCGCGCGGCGATCAGAGTTACCTTCACGCAGTACTGGGTTTACCGCACTGCCTTTGATCTTGTCGTAACGGGCTTTGATAGACTTTTCTTCGTCAGTCTTTGGCTCGTCAGGATAATTTGGAATATCGTAACCTTTCTGTTGCAGCTCTAAAATACAAGCTTTTAACTGCGGGATTGAGGCACTGATGTTTGGCAGTTTAATGATGTTAGCTTCAGGTTGGTTCGCTAATTCACCCAGCTCAGCTAAGTGATCGCCAATCTTTTGCGCGTCAGTCAGTTTTTCAGGGAAATTAGCAATCACACGGCCCGATAAAGAAATATCACGGGTTTCAACCGCAACACCCGCCGCATCAGTAAAGGTTTTGATGATAGGTAACAGAGAAAGCGTTGCTAGCGCTGGTGCTTCATCGGTTTCGGTATAAATAATTGTTGGTGAGTTATCTTTCATGTTACATCCTACATTATTGTAAAATTTAATATTTTTATAATAATTTTATATCATGACGAACAAACATTGGCACGGCGGAATTCTCTATCGAGGCAATCGTGAACGCCTCTGCTACCTCAAAACCCGCGGCAACATCCTCTTTGCGTTCGCCAACGTGGGTAAATCGACTCATTAATACCTAACAAACATTTAGGCGTAGATCACATTTTCAGGCCGACATCATAGAGCATTCGCAGTAATATTCAAATTCCACTAACGGCGAATGCCAAGTACACTGTGTACAGATTATTGATACACGTCCTCAAACTTTTAAGTTCGGTCGTCAGCTTACAGCGACTATTAGCCATACCATGAACAAAAACAGCACGTCAGCAACCCCATCCAGCCCACGCGCCAGCGGCAAACGCCCCGCTACAGGGCGAGCCAATCCGGCGGATAACCGCAATAGCGCCAAGAAACCTCGTACCTTCGCCAAAAATGCCAAGCCAAGTTTACAGCAAGGGGCAAACGCTAAGCGAAACAATGCTGAGCGTAGCGGCGACAAGCCTCGCCCCCAGCAGCGCACTTCGGCTGTACGCACAAAACCCCAAGGCGAGCCGATGATCGTCTTATTTAATAAGCCGTTTAATGTCCTATGCCAATTTACCGATGAGCAAGGCCGCAAGACCTTAAAGGATTACATCCCTATTCCGGGTGTGTACGCCGCAGGGCGATTGGATCGCGACAGTGAAGGCTTGTTACTCCTCACCAACGACGGTCAACTTCAGGCCAAACTGACTGAACCGAAAAAGAAAACCTTTAAAACCTATTGGGTGCAAGTCGAGGGAGAGCCCACGGAAACAGATTTAGCGAAACTGCGCCAAGGGGTTGAATTAAAAGATGGTATGACACTCCCCGCTAAAGTCAGCATCATGGCGACGCCGAATGTTTGGCCGCGTAATCCGCCGATCCGTGAGCGAAAAAACATCCCTACCACTTGGCTGGAAATTCAAATCCACGAAGGGCGCAATCGCCAAGTTCGGCGGATGACGGCCCATATTGGTTTTCCGACCTTAAGACTCATTCGTTATAAAATAGGCCAATGGAGTCTAGATGATTTAGCGACAGGTGAGCATAAATGCATCCAAATGGCTTAGTGATGTAACACCGCAAGAGCACTAAACAGGATATCGCAGTGCCCAACCAACAGATAAAAAGGTGATTAACGTGGCAGAAAAACTCAGATACAAACCCAATGTGACTGTAGCCTGTATTATCCACGCGCCTACCGCAGATAAGTATCTGTTAGTGGAAGAGTGGATCGATGGCGAGCAGCGCTTTAACCAGCCCGCCGGCCATTTAGAAGCGAATGAGAGTCTGATCCAAGCCTGTAAACGTGAAGTGCTCGAAGAAACTGGGCTGGATCTCGAACCCCAAGGCTTAGTGGGGATTTATCAGTTTAGTGCCAGTGAAGCACTCGCTTTTGTGCGCTTTACCTTTTTCGTACAAGTCGATGCACTGCTTCCCCCTCAGCCACAGGATGCGGATATCGATGCAGCCCATTGGCTGAGCTTTGAGCAAATCGAAGCCAAAATGGAGCAGCTTCGTAGCCCATTGGTACTCGATTGCCTTAGGGATTACCGCCATCAGCAGCAACAGGGGCAAACCTACTCCCTGGAGTTACTCAATAGTCAGCGTCTAACGGGATGTCAAAGATAGCCCCAAGCGACAAGGCGTGATAGAATACGCCCCCGCGTAAATTCGCGATTCAACACGGCATTTAAGCGCTGTTTTAGCAAACACCCGCTCGATGAATCGCCCGCTTGTCTGCCATCAAACACAGTCTAAGCGAAGACGCAGATTTTAACGTGAAAGTGGCCCACCAAGGTGAGCCACTTTCACGGCTAACCAATACATATACTCAATGGTTTTTAGGATCTATGACATCAATCGAACCTACTCATACAGGAAAAAAAGTCATTGTCGGCATGTCCGGCGGTGTTGATTCATCTGTTTCAGCCTATTTGCTTATGCAGCAAGGCTATCAGGTTGAAGGCCTTTTCATGAAGAACTGGGAAGAAGATGACAACGACGAGTATTGCGCGGCCGCCGAAGATTTAAAAGATGCTCAAGCCGTTTGCGACAAGCTTGGGATCAAACTGCACACGGTCAACTTTGCCGCCGAATATTGGGACAATGTGTTCGAGTACTTCCTCGCCGAATACAAGGCGGGTCGTACCCCTAACCCCGATATCATGTGCAACAAAGAAATCAAATTTAAAGCCTTTTTAGACTTTGCCGACGATATCCTCGATGCCGACTATATCGCCATGGGTCACTATGTGCGCCGCCGCGATAATGCCGATGGCACCACGCAAATGCTGCGCGGAGTTGATAACAACAAGGATCAAAGCTACTTCCTCTATACGTTAAGCCATGAGCAAGTGGCGCGTAGCCTGTTCCCCGTTGGTGAACTCGAAAAGCACGAAGTGCGTGAAATCGCTAAAAAAATGGGCTTAATTACCCATGATAAGAAAGACAGCACCGGCATTTGCTTTATCGGTGAACGTAAATTCACTGAGTTCTTAGGTAATTACTTACCGGCGCAACCTGGCAATATCGAAACCGCCGAAGGCGAAGTCATTGGCAAGCACCAAGGCTTGATGTACCACACCTTAGGCCAACGTAAGGGTCTGGGTATTGGCGGCATGAAAAACAGCAATGACGATCCTTGGTACGTGGTGGATAAAGATCTAAAACGTAATGTCTTAGTCGTTGGCCAAGGTGGACATCACCCACGTTTGATGTCAAACGGCATGTTCGTCAATCAATTGCATTGGGTCGACCGCAAAGGCCCCGCCGAAGGCAGCCAGATTGTGGTGAAAACCCGTTACCGCCAGCAGGATATCCCCTGCACCCTCACCTATCTTGATGACAATACCCTCAAGGTGGTGTTTGACGAGCCTGTTGCCGCCGTAACGCCTGGCCAATCAGCGGTATTCTACGATGGCGAAGTGTGCCTAGGTGGCGGGATTATCGATCAACTGATCCGAGGATAAGCCGTGAACGAGCAGCTCCATAATCGCACCATGGCCTTTGCAGGAATACTGCAGGCCATTGCGCAAGTTCAGCATTTAGCCCGTCATGGTGAGAGTGACACTGATGAGCTGGCGGCCAGTTTAAACACCATTTTAGTGACCGACCCTGAAAGCGTCGCCGATGTCTATCAAGACAAGGCCGCGCTGCACAAAGGTTATAAGTTGGTGTTAAACCAACTGGGCGACAGCAGTCAAAAAGATGTGGAAATTACTCGCTATCTGGTCGGCATTTTGGCCCTTGAACGTAAATTAACCCGTTCTAACAGCGGCTTAGCCATGCTTGCCGAACGTATTAATCAAGTGAATCGCCAGCTACATCATTTTGCGATCACCGACGAGCAAGTCATTGCCAATCTGGCCAGTATTTATAGCGACATTATCAGTAATCTTGGACCTAAGATTCAGATCTCAGGCAATCCGCTGTGCCTGCAACGTCCGATAGTACAACACAAAATTCGCGCCCTGCTGCTCGCAGCCATGCGCAGCGCTGTGTTATGGCGACAACTGGGCGGTAAACGTCGACACTTAGTCTTCGCCCGTAAAGCCATCATAGACACAGCCAAGAAAAGTCTTACCCTATAATAAAATAAGTTTTCATCAAGGAGCTTCACATGGATCTTTCCGCACTAACTGCTATCTCTCCGGTAGACGGCCGTTACGGTAGTAAAACAGCGTCATTACGAGGGATTTTCAGCGAGTTCGGTCTTACTAAGTACCGTGTTCAAGTTGAAATCAACTGGTTAAAATTACTCGCCGATTGCCCAGAAATCACCGAAGTGCCGCCACTGAGCGAGTCTGCTATCGCGGTGTTAGATGCAATTAAAGACAATTTCAGCGAGCAAGATGCGCTACGCGTGAAAGCCATTGAAAGCACCACCAACCACGACGTAAAAGCGGTTGAATACTTCATCAAAGAAAAAATCGCAGACAACGCCGAACTCGCCGCTGTGGGTGAATTTGTTCACTTCGCCTGTACCTCAGAAGACATCAACAACCTAAGCCACGGCTTAATGTTGACCGAAGCCCGTGAGCAAGTGGTTCTGCCATACTGCAATGAACTGCTCAGCGCCATCAAAAAACTGGCCGTTGAATACCGCTCAGTACCATTGATGTCACGCACCCACGGTCAACCCGCTTCGCCTTCGACTTTAGGTAAAGAAATGGCCAACGTTGCTGTGCGTTTAGAGCGCCAAATCAAGCAAATCGCAGCTGTTGAAGTCATGGGTAAAATTAACGGCGCCGTGGGTAACTACAACGCCCACTTATCTGCTTACCCAGAAGTGAACTGGCATGCACTGTCAGAGCGTTTTGTCACCAGCTTAGGCCTGCACTGGAACGCTTACACCACACAAATCGAGCCACACGATTACATCGCCGAACTGTTTGATGCTATCGCGCGTTTCAACACTATCCTGATTGACTTCGACCGTGACGTTTGGGGTTACATTGCCCTTGGTCACTTCAAGCAACGTACCGTTGCGGGCGAAATTGGTTCATCAACCATGCCACACAAAGTCAACCCAATCGACTTTGAAAACTCTGAAGGTAACCTTGGTATTGCTAACGCACTGATGCAACATTTAGCGTCTAAGCTGCCAGTATCAAGATGGCAACGTGACCTGACCGACTCAACCGTACTGCGTAACTTAGGCGTGGGTATTGCCCACTCGCTGATCGCCTACCAAGCCACCTTAAAAGGCATCAGTAAGTTACAAGTGAACGAAGATCATTTACGTGCCGAACTCGACCAAAACTGGGAAGTCCTAGCCGAGCCAGTACAAACCGTTATGCGTCGCTATGGTATTGAAAAGCCATACGAGAAGTTAAAAGAACTGACTCGTGGTAAGCGTATCGATGCCCAGCAATTAGCAGTATTCATCGACGGTTTAGCCCTGCCTGAAGAAGTGAAAGCAGAGCTGAAGAAGATGACGCCAGCCAACTACATTGGCCGTGCTGAAGCCTTCGTCGACGAGCTTAACTAATATTTTTAGCTCAGCGGAGTTTGCTAAGTCGCAATAGCAAACATGCGCGAGCTGATATTGTTTATCAGCCATAAATAAGGATTAAGGCGGTTACATTCGATGTAGTCGCCTTTTTTGACACTATGTATACACTTAATCTCGATATCGCCCAGTTCCTCAAGGAACACTGGCAACAAAAACCTGTAGTTATCAAGGGTGCCTTCCCTAACTTTGAAGATCCGATCAGCGCCGATGAGCTTGCAGGCCTTGCCTGTGAAGAAGAAATCACCTCGCGCATTGTGGTCACTCAAAAAGACAACTGGGAAGTGATCCAAGGCCCATTCGAGGATTACGACAATTACGGTGAAACCCACTGGCAATTACTGGTGCAAGCCGTAAACCATTGGTATCCGGACTCTCAGCCATTAGTGGAAGCGTTTCGTTTTCTACCCGACTGGCGATTCGATGATTTGATGGTGTCATTCGCGACGCCAAGTGGCGGTGTCGGTCCACACGTTGATAACTACGATGTGTTTATCATCCAAGGTGAAGGCGAGCGTCGTTGGACTGTGGGTGCTAACACGCCGCAACAACGCCGTGGCGGTAACCCGAACTCGCCACTGGTGGAAGACTTCGAGCCCATCATCGACGTGGTATTAGAGAAAGGCGACGTGCTATATATTCCGCCTGGCTACCCACACTGCGGTGAAACCTTAACCTTAGCCTTAAGCTATTCAATTGGTTACCGCGCGCCGAGCCAACAAGAACTCGCCAGTGAAGTTGCCGATTACCTGCTCGACAATAACTTAGGTCAGCAGCGTTTTACCTCTGCGACTGAGCCTGCGAATCCTGGCGTGATCAGTCAAGATCATCAGCTCGGGATCATGTCGCTGTTAAGCCAGCTCGCCCAAGATCCAACAAGCTACCAAGTGGTGCTGGGTAAATTGTTGAGTCAAAACCGTTTTGAACTGGATATTTGTGAGGGTGAAGAAGCCTATAACGCCGAGGATCTGCAGGATGCGTTTGAGCAAGGCGCTGGCGTTAATCGCATCGGCGGCTTAAAAGTGCTGCGTTTAGAAAACGATACTCAATCTCGCTTATTTATCAATGGCGAAATTTATGAGCTACCCAATACACCTGAAGCCGTGTTAACTCAGTTAAGCGACCATGTTAGCTTTGATAGCGACAGCGCCATGGCACTGTGTGAACATGGCGAAGTGCAAGCGCTACTGCTCAAGCTAATCAATCAAGGCTTATATTATTTAAGTGATGATGAAGCTTAAGCCTTAGCGCACTACTGCGTTAGGTCGACAGATTAGCGTCACCTAAAACAATAAAGGCACTCTACTGAGTGCCTTTATTGTTTTACCATTAAACAAGATTAAGCATTGGTATTCCAAAGCTTTTCGTCATTGTGCATCCGATACAGGCTCTCAGCACGTGAGACTAATAATTGCGCAAATTTTGCCTGCGTCGCATCGCGTTGAACCGCGCCTGAACGGATTAAATTTTCGGCCTGCATCTGCCACATCATAGAGAAATGACGAATCGCATCACGCGCCGTTTTCGCGACTTTGACATCGACGAAATCCGACGGTAAATCGCCAGACATCACCCAATAGGTTTTGGCCGAAGGACGCTTAGATTCCATTTTCCAAATCGCTAAATAAGGCGCCAGATAACGGCTCTCGTCGGCTAACACTTTACTTGGGATCACCCCTTTTTCCGCTAAAAAACGGTTCGCCTTTTGGAATTGAGTTCTGACCCACTCTTGGCGCATTTTCTCCATTTCTTCTGGAGAGATTGTTGGTTGAGCCTGGTCGACAGCTTGTTCAGTCATACTTCCGTCCTATCTTATTGTTATTACGCGGCTTTCATTCTTGGGACAGCACGCGAATCGTTCTAATGTCTGAGATTATCCCAGTAAAAACTGGTTTCACACTAAAAACCTTACGTTTACGTAAAGTGGAAAGCTAGATTGCCACAAATAATCTATTTATTCGGTCATTATGCATGGTTGAGAGTATCGCTAAATGCTATGGTTCTGCAATAAATATAACGAGCTGTCGATGGGAAGTGATTCCATCGACGTTTTATTGTGTATAGCGGAGAACTTCACGTGGCTGTATTTAATCATGTATCCTTTGATGAGCATGAACAGGTCGTATTCTGTCATGATAAAGAGAGTGGCTTAAAAGCCATCGTTGCCATCCATAACACCAATTTAGGTCCTGCTGTGGGTGGTTGCCGGATGTGGAACTACCAATCCGACGATGAAGCCCTGACAGACGTATTACGCCTCTCCCGCGGTATGACGTACAAAAACGCCCTTGCTGGTTTAACCATGGGCGGTGGTAAGTCAGTGATTATTGCCGATCCTAAGCGCCCTGATCGCGAAGCCCTCTTCCGTGCGTTTGGCCGTTTTATCAATAGCCTAGGTGGACGTTACTATTCAGCCGAAGACGTAGGTACCACAACAGCGGATATCATGATCGCTCATCAAGAAACCCCATACATGGCGGGTCTTGAAGGCAAGAGCGGCGATCCATCGCCCTTTACAGCATTAGGCACCTATTTAGGCATCAAAGCTGCCGTTAAACACAAACTGGGTTTAGACAGCTTAAAAGGCCTTAAGATTGCCGTTCAAGGTGTGGGCCATGTAGGTTACTACCTGTGTAAACACCTGCATGAAGAAGGTGCTGAGCTTATCGTCACCGATATTCACCAAGCTTCACTCGACAAAGTGGCTACCGACTTTGGTGCTATCGTCGTTGCCCCACAGGATATCTATGCCCAAGACGTTGATGTCTATGCGCCATGTGCATTAGGTGCCACCCTAAACGATGTCACTCTGCCACAGCTTAAAGCTAAGATTGTTGCCGGTTGTGCCAACAACCAATTAGCCGAAGTCCGCCATGGCGAGCAGCTAAAAGAAATGGGCATTCTGTATGCTCCAGACTATGTGATTAACGCTGGCGGTATCATCAACGTCTCATTTGAAAAAGACTATGACGCGGCAAAATCAGAAGCTAAGGTCAGAGAAATCTACAACACTCTGCTGAAGATTTTCACTAAAGCCGATGCTGAAAACCGTACTACTGCTGCGGTTGCTGACGAAATGGCCCGTGCCATTTATCAAGCAGCAAAAGCATAATCATGCTGTAGGCGGACAACAGCGCGTTGTCCGCCTCTACCACTTCCCTCACTTCGCTTATCCAGCTAAAAAATAAATTCCTCTCAATACCAATCAGATACCAAAACGCCACGTAAAATTCACTTTTCTGTAGTGGAAAAGCCTATGTGCCTCTGCTTGAATTAATCACTCGTCTGTCAGTGAAGGGATTGCATATGGTCAGTTTTAAGTACGAGTTAAATCAGGACTCGGTTGAGCTACAGGCCAGTGATTGGTTTGGAATTGAACGGGTGTTCGTGAATGGGCAAATGGTGTCGCGCAAGTTTAACTTTGGCCCTAACAGTATACATAAAGTGCAGCTCAATGATGGCCATCAATGCAGTTTCAAGTTGTTTATCGACCCTCAAACCGATGAGTTGACTTGCCGAATTTATAAACACAATCAACTTATTACCAGTTTAAAACAAGGCAAAAATAATTTGCTGCAATGCCAGCGACTGTTGCAACAGGGATTATTGCTTGGCTCAAGCCTAGTATTACTCATGCTCCTCCTGCCATTGTAATCGCCAAATAAAAACCGCCACTAGCGTGGCTAGTCGCGGTTTTATTGGCTCACAAAAGCGTGTTACTTCAACATATACACCCGCATCATGGTTTGTTTCGCTTCGCTACTGCCATCACTCATCTGCACACGTAAGTGAACAAAATTACCGGCATTGGAATCGTTCGGGATTGTGGCAACCCACTCACCGTTAACCCATTTCACTTCTGCGGTTTTCCAAGCGCTTTCGGCAAACTTTGCCGATACAGGGCAATAAATCGAGACAGAAATCGCCGCAAGCGAGCATTCCTGACCATAACCGTATTGCAGCGTGACATCGGATAAATCCACCTGCGCCGCACCATCCATCACAACTGAGAGTTTCACTTCGACAGGTACACCTGCTGCCAAGGTATTATCGATCGCCACTGGAATGTCGAGCTTAGGAGTGAGCACCGCTTGGCGGCCCTGTTTACTCGAGTCTGTGCTGAATTGATAAATCCCTTGATAGAAGGAGCCGAGATTGTCCTTCACCGGTGAGCTATTGCCCACACCACGGGCGTAAGAGCGCACTTCTAACTCCACTTGCGCATTGGTATCGGGGAGCGTAAACACCCCACTGTCTAAGTAAGTGCTCTGGCCATTCACTTTGAGTCCGTAGAGCGACTGTGAATTATACCCGCCCGTGCCATCATGCCCTGCCGCATCGCCAAACCGCACAATGCTTAAGTCGATAGTGTTAGTATCACGATTGGCAATGGCGCCACCATTGGTGAGCAAACTCCCCGCCTTGGGGCCTTTTAGCCAAGAGGTGGTCTCAACCGTGCCTTCGGTCATCATTCTTGGACCATCAAAATAGCCGCCGTCCGTCGATAACTGAATGCCGGGCATCACAATGTTAGTCCACATGTTTTTGCTGGTTGCCGTGTAGTACTCGTCGCGCACCACGGGCGTCATGACCATTTGTGAGCTACCGGTTGAGTAAAACTCTCCGGTGCTGTTGGTCATGGCCATCATATCGGTCCAAATGGGGCGCTGATCATTTTGCGAATGATAGCTGGCACGAATGCGCTGCATTTTTTGCTCTTGCAACACCACTTGTCCACCATTGATACGCCCGTCGGTGATATGGTTAATGGAGTAGGCATAGGGCGTTCGCTCCGCAGCCGTACCTGACCAACTGACGATATTGTTACCCGCTTCAATCTGAGCTAACAGGGCTTCACCCTGCTCTGAACTGATCCCAACAGCGGGGATACGTGGCGTGCCAGAAATCGTCCCCTTATAACGACCATGTTGACCCGGACGATAGAAGATAACCCCAATCGCCCCGTATTTAAGGGCATTCGCCACCATGTAAGATGTCAAATAATTGGGGTTGCCAATCAACGCAATACGGCCCGTTAAGTCAAACTGAGTCCAGTCGGTGCTGTAACCCGCGTCGCCAACGGGCACGACTTCTGCACTGCCTTTACCATCAAAGGATAAAGCTAAGCCCTGCTTGTTATAATCGAGCACTTCGCCATTTTGCATGGTGAGCACGGTTTCGGGAGCAAAGGCGCGGGTGGTGACAAACGAGCGGAACCTATCATCATGTCCCTGCGACCAAGTGTAGATGTCTTTCACATAATCAGGCGCTAACTCCATCGCGGCTAATTTCGCCACTTTGTTATCATCCAGCGCATAGGTAAAGCCAAATGCATAGCCTTGGGGTGCCAAAGGTTTGCTCGCCTTGAACTCGAGTTTTTCGGCATTGCGGGCGTCGAACTCAATCTGGGTATCATGGCTCACTTTACGATCCAGCACCGCCATTTGAGTGGCCGACTCCACTAACCCTGAGGTTGTTGAGTCATTATCGTAGGTCATGATGTTCGCAACGATAGTGTAATTGCCCTCAGGAACAGAGAGGCTTGCCTGACCATTTCTGAGCGTAACGGCTTGTCCCCAATCATCTTCTTCGTTCATTAAGTAGACTTTCGACGGAGAAGAAGCGGCTTTGCCACGCATATCGGTGACACTGAAGCTCAGATTGACTTGCGGCGGTTGGATCCAAAATGAAATCGGCACAGTGATGCGCTCATTTGATTTGCCCGTGGTGGTGCCTTCAATACGCCCGGTGATAGTGCCATAGGCGCCACTGCGCAGTGCCACACTCGAGTCAATCCACACAGGGATTTCAGCACTTCCATTGGCTGGCACGTTAATGCTGTTGACGCTAAGCCCCGCTAGGGTTGCCGGCATGCGCGTCTTACCGTCCTCACCTATCAAGCTCATTTTCAGCTTAAGGCTGATATCCTTGTCGGATAAATTGCGTAGACTAATGGTTTTTTCTGTCACGCCAATATCCTGATCATAGGCAAAAGAGCCGAGCTCCATATTCGGCGGCGCGATAATGCTTTGTCCTACAGCGCGATTAACATCCATAGGACCTGCGCCTTGTTCTAGCACATGGGCATCGGTCGGAACCACAGAGGAAGTCAGCACTTCTTTCACTTGGCGGGGTGTCAGTTCGGGTCTAGCTTGCATCACAATGGCCGCGCCGCCAGACACATGGGGCGCCGACATGGATGTTCCCGACAGGGCGCGATAAGCCGTCGCCCCAAATCCTCCCGAGGCCGCAGAGACGACATCCACACCTTGGGATGCGATATCGGGTTTCGCAGAATGGCCATCAGGTGAAGGGCCACGGGATGAGAAAGATGCGGTGTGATTATCGCGGTCAACGGCTCCCACGGTTAACGCACTCGGGGCACATCCTGGGATCCCCACGGTCTCACGGGTAAAACTATTGCCCGCAGAAACCACGAACAACGCCTTATCACTCAAAGCTTCAACCATGTCGACAAGTGGTCCTGTACAACTGGTGCCACTGCCGCCTAATGACATACTAACCACATCGGCGCCTTGAGCCACGGCCCATTGCATGCCACTCAAGATCCCACTTGTCGAGCCTGAACCTGAGTTTGTCAGTACCTTGCCCACCAGCAATTTGGCACCAGGCGCCATACCCGCCCAGCGACCATTAGATTCCACCCCCGTCCCCGCGATAGTGGCTGCAGTGTGTGTACCATGGCCGTTAAGATCATCGACGCCATTGCTGGAATAGGTAAAGTCTTTGCTCTGCACAACTTGGCCCGCCAAGTCGCCATGCTGAACATCGTAGCCAGTATCAAGCACGGCCACGGTGACACCTTGGCCATTAAATGCCTTGGCTAAATTGCCATATGCACCGGTTAACGGCACGGTTGGGGTTAGGTTTGCCAACGCATTTATCCCGTTAGTCGTATCCTTATGGGCATGCACAACCGCATCTAACCATACCGACTTCACCGCATCATCGGTACTTAAGGTTTCCCATACTTTGGCGGCTTGTTGTTTGCTGATCCCAAAAGCAGCGCTGTCGATAAGTTCAATCTCATCGGTTAAGGTAGCCCCTTCAATGGGATTAGGCACTGCAGAACCCGCTAGGGTGCCATCACGGTATTCGATAATAACCGGCAATTTATCGGTGGAGGCATCATCATAACCCGCCGCATGGAGCTTAGAGATGTTAAACAGCTCGATGTCGACAGTATGGGACTCTACCCATTTTTGCGCCTTTGGAGTGATAAGATATTGACCATTCTGATTTTGGAAGAGACTGGTGATCACCTCAGCACCGTTTTCGCCGAGCAGGCGGATACCGCTGAGTGAGCCATCGGCCCGAGCAACGGCCGTGACCACCTCGCCGGTGATCAAGGTAAATTGTACGGCGCCAGATTGCGCTTCCATCAGCGCAACATTATCTTCAGCCAAGGTTGAATAACTGAGGGTAAAACCCATTGCCACCAGGCAAGTCGCTGCAATACGACTGCGCTTAAAAAGTTGTTTCATTTCATATTCCCTGAAAAATCACCTTATGATTGCTCAAATAAATTTAAGCAACGTTTGTTATCTTGGAAGGCTTGCTTCCAACACAACAAGATGACGTTTCACGAAACATTCTTGCAACAATCCTCGGGTAGCAATTTGTACTGCCAAGCTAAAATAGCAATGCCCAGAGTATGGCTTGAGGCCATTACGCTGGGGAAAGGTAGAGTATGAAAATTGTAGGAAAGACGAAATGCAGCTTAAACGCAATGCCGAATGCTTGAAGCTTGAAGCTTGAAATCACAAGGCTGTGAGTGAAGGTAAGCGATTTATCTTATTGAGTAAGCGCATAAACTGCTGGCGCTCCTCTTCAGTGAGATTGGACAGGTATTTTTCATTGACCCGCTCAGCCTCACGGATCAAATCCTGCTCCAGCGCTTTAGCCTCATCGGTGAGGAAAATCTGGAATGCACGGCGGTTATCGAGCTCTTGGTGACGGGTGATCAATCCCTGAACCTGCAACTGATCGAGCAAACGGGTCATGGTATAGTTGGCCACATCGCAACGCTTAGACAGCTCGGTCTGAGAGATCCCCTCCTCCTGCCAAAGCGCGAACAACACTGGCCACAACTTAATGTCGAGCTGATAGCGTTTCAGCTGTATATCGAGCTCATTTTGCAGCTCAATATTCAAGTGGGAAACAAGATAGCCTAAGCTTTCATAGCGGTTCAAACAGCACCTCCGAAAACACCATTTAGCCCCAACAACACTGACCCAAACCCGAGAAGGATTGGCCGAGGTCAGTTTTAATACTATCACTTAACCTGTAATAAACTAGTCAGCTTGCCCAAGTAATTGCAATCAAAATCTTTACGCATCCGCCTCTTCGTCGTCGGGTAAATTGAATTCATTCACAAAATTATAGTAACAAGCACGGCTCAATTTTCCCCATAGGCCGCGCTCTAGCGGCAGATAAATCCCAAAGTCGGTGAGCTTTAGATGATTGAGTGTCGCCAGAGAATGCTCGGTACCAATACTGCTGCGCAGCGTTAAACCCGATGCGGTCTCATCCTTCACATAATCGACAATCAACAGTGGCGCATCATCCACCTCGACTCGCACCTTCTCAACTGGCGTGATCAGAAAATGTTCGCCATCGATGCCATGTAAAATACTGGCAAATAACTTAGCAAACTTAGTCGGTAATGGGCTGTCCTGATATATCCAGTCACCGGAGAGTTGGATACGAAATAACGCGACTTCACTACACAGCGCCGTTGGCTGTGTGACGACATCCGGCGCTGGCTTGCTGGTGAATTCCTGTAGCGTGTCGATAACATTGTCCGTGTGTTTTTCCATAGCGTCCCCTCAATAAAAAAACCAGCCTGACGACTGGTTTAGTGTGGCATTGCCGTAGGGATTATCCAATCCCTAATACAAAATTGCGTTACGCCTTAACGAGCTCAAATAAAGCCTCTAATGGATGCTTTGGCTTGTAACCAGCGAAACGTTTCACTTGGCTGCGACAAGAGTAGCCCGAGACTAGCACCTGCGACGCGTCTATCTTGCTTAAAGTGTCTTTCCACGACATATCAAACAAGGCCTTAGAACGCTCAAGATTCTCAGCCTCATGGCCGTAGGTACCCGCCATGCCGCAACAGCCCAGATTCACCGCGGTTAATTTAGCGCCAAAGTGAGTGAAGATTTTGATCCACTCATTGGCGGTATTAGGCTTAGCCGTGGACTCAGTACAATGGCTAAACCAGGTAAATTGTTTATCTTGCATGGCCTTAGTCGGAATATCCTGCAGAATGCTAAGCAGCCATTCGTTAGCCAGTTTCACCTCAAACGCGCCGCGATTCGCCCCTAAGATTTCTTTATATTCATCGCGATAACAGAGCACTAAGGCGGGATCGATGCCCACCATAGGCATGCCTAACTTATGCACTTGGTTTAAGAAATCCGCGCTCGACTGCGCCGTTTTGGCAAATTTATCCAAGAACCCCTTAATATGGGTCGGTTTACCATTGGGTTTAAAGGGCAGAAGAACAGGCTTTAATCCTAACGTTTCAATCAGTTGGATAAAGCGATACACCAAGCCAGCATCGTAGAAACTGTTAAACGGATCTTGCACCACTAACACAAATTTGGCGCGCTCATCGGCGGGGATAGCCTGCAATGCTGCCAGATCATAACCGCGACTCGCATGACCATCGAGTCGTTGTTTTAATGTCGGCACCGACAGCGCTGGCGCATCCACATAACCGATGGCTTTTTTGATCACCCATTGGCTGAGCGGGTTTTGCGAGGCGAAATTGGTCAGCCTTGGCGCCGCCGCCATAATAGGCAGACTGTCTTCGATGCCCGCCACCAGATAATCTTTAGCCGGACGCAGGTAACGTTGATAGTAAATATTAAAGAACTGCGCCCTAAATTTAGGCACATCCACTTTCACCGGACATTGGCTCGAGCAAGCCTTACAGGCTAAACATCCCTTTAGCGATTCCATCACTTCGTGGGAATAATCGTAATCGCGCTTGGCATTGATGGTATTTTGCATGCGCTGCAAAATACCTAAGGGTTTAGCTCTGGCCAAAGCATTGACATCGACGCCTTCGGATTCAAGCAAACGCAGCCACTCACGCATCAAGCCCGCGCGACCTTTAGGCGACTGAACTCTGTCCCCCGTCACTTTAAATGACGGACACATAGGTGAGAAACTGCTGTAGTTAAAGCACAGGCCGTTACCGTTACAGTTCATCACATCGGGATAGGCATCACGCACTTCGACCGGAATTTGCCGGTCAAACTTGCCGCGCTTGGTACTGTCCACATCAAAACACAGCCCCCCCGCTTGCTTTGGCGCCACTAATTTGCCTGGGTTGAGTCTATTATCAGGGTCAAATAGACCTTTAATATCTTGCAGTACACCGTAAAGCTCATCCCCAAACACCGATGGACCATATTCGCCGCGCACGCCCTTACCATGCTCGCCCCACATCAGGCCACCATATTTGAGTGTCAGCGCCGCGACTTGATCGGAAATCACCCTCAGCAGTTTTTCATCTTCGACATCGCACATATCCAGCGCAGGCCTAACGTGTAACACACCCGCATCCACATGACCAAACATGCCGTATTGCAAATTGTGACTATCGAGTAGTGCGCGAAACTCCATAATATAATCGGCGAGCATTTCGGGCGGCACTGCCGTATCTTCGGCAAACGCAATGGGTTTACGACGTCCCTTGGTCGCACCGAGTAGGCCAACGGCTTTTTTACGCATGCCGTAAATTTTCTCAATGCTGGCCTTATCTTGAGTGACTTGATAACCGACCACACCACATTCACCACGGCTGATTTGTTCGGTCAGCACGGCTTCGAGTGCCGCAAGCTTTTCGCTCACCTCAACGGCGTCGCCAGCAAACTCGACCATATTGAGACCATCGATCACTTTGCCCGGCACTTCTTGAATAAGGTCTGAAACCGAATGCCAAACAATGTCCTCACGGGCAAGGTTAAGCACTTTTGAGTCCACGGTTTCGACCACAGTGGCCCGCGCAGCCACTAAGGATGGCGCATGGCGCAGTGCGGACTGGAAGGAGTCATACTTAATGTTCACCATCGCCCGCTCACTCGGCAGTGGTGTAATGTTGAGTTTCGCTTCAGTGATCACCGCCAACGTGCCTTCAGAGCCCGTTAAAATACGCGAGAGGTCGAACTGGGTTAAGCCGTTGTTCCAGACATTCTTTAAGTCATATCCGGTTAAAAAACGATTGAGCTTAGGGAATTGTTGTTCGATCAGTGCACGCTTCTCGCGGCACACCTCGGCAATTGCCGAAATCAGTTTTTGCCCCAGTGGATTATCGCTCACGTTATCGGGGTTACATAGCAGACCCGCATCGAGGGGACGAGTGTCGAACACGCTGCCATCAATCAATACGCTGCGTAGCGACAGCACGTGGTCAGAAGTTTTACCGTAAACTAAGGATCCCGCGCCCGAGGCATCGGTATTAATCATGCCGCCAATGGTGGCGCGGTTTGAGGTTGAGAGATCGGGACTAAAAAAATAACCGTGGGGGCGCAGCGCATCGTTTAACGCATCTTTGACGACCCCCGCCTCGACGCGTACCCAACCCTGCTCGGGGTTCACTTCCAATACGCGATTCATGTAGCGAGAAACATCGAGGATCAAGCCGTGGGTCAGTGATTGGCCATTGGTGCCCGTACCGCCGCCTCTGGCACTAAAAGTCACACCCGCAAATTCAGCTTTTGCCGCCAACGACAAGGCAATTTGAATATCTTTTTGATGCTTAGGATAAAGCACCGCCTGCGGCAAAAATTGGTATACGGAGTTATCCGTGGCCTGCACGAGGCGCGCGCTATAGCGCTTATCGATATCACCGGCGTAGCCACTTTGCGCTAAGGCATCAAGATAGGCCAGATAGACAGGTTCTAAGGTTTGTTGGTGTGATAACAGAGGTAACATGAGCGGCTTCAGTCAATTATTGTTATGCGGCCCATTATAAACAAAAAAAAGCCGCTAAAAAGCGGCTTTTTTAACACCTTTATAAAATTACAACCGAGATCAACCGTGCGCTTCGGCTAAATATAACCAAGTATCAATCACTGTATCAGGGTTTAACGATACGGTATCGATACCTTGTTCAACTAACCAGGCGGCGAAATCAGCGTGATCTGAAGGTCCTTGACCACAGATACCGATGTAAGCGCCCTTAGCCTTAGCCGCTTTAATGGCCATAGACAGTAGGATCTTAACGGCTTCGTTACGCTCATCGAACAGGTGGCTGATGATGCCTGAGTCACGGTCAAGACCGAGTGATAGCTGAGTTAAGTCGTTTGAGCCGATAGAGAAACCATCGAAGTGCTCAAGGAATTGGTCCGCTAACAGCGCGTTTGACGGTACTTCACACATCATGATGACGCGTAGACCATCTTTACCACGCTCTAATCCTTGCTCTTTCAGCAGTTCAATCACTTGCTCGGCTTCTTTCACGGTACGGACGAATGGGATCATCACTTCAACGTTTTTCAGACCCATTTCGTTACGCACGCGCTTAATCGCTTCACATTCTAACGCGAAACAATCGCGGAATGATTCAGAGATATAACGGCTTGCACCACGGAAGCCCAACATTGGGTTTTCTTCCTCTGGCTCGTAACGGTCACCACCTACTAAGTTCGCGTATTCGTTAGACTTGAAGTCTGACATACGCACGATCACTTTCTTCGGATAGAAAGCAGAACCGATTGAGGCGATACCTTCGACTAAGCGGGCAATGTAAAACTCAACTGGAGAGTCGTAACCTGCGATCATCTCGTTGATTTCTTCCTGCAGCGCAGCGTCTTGTTGGTTGAATTCAAGCAGCGCTTTCGGGTGAATACCGATCATGCGGTTGATGATGAATTCTAAACGCGCTAGACCCACACCTTCGTTTGGTAAACGAGCAAAATCAAATGCGCGATCTGGGTTACCCACGTTCATCATGATTTTCATCGGTAATGCAGGCAGAGCGTCAACGCGGTTAGACACGACTTCGAACTCTTGCTTACCTTCGTAGATATAACCAGTGTCACCTTCGGCGCAAGAAACAGTCACTAACTGACCATTCTTGATACGGTCGGTCACATCACCACAACCAACTACGGCAGGTACACCTAATTCACGGGCAATAATCGCCGCGTGACAGGTACGGCCGCCACGGTTAGTCACGATGGCGCTGGCGCGCTTCATGATAGGTTCCCAATCTGGGTCAGTCATGTCGGTCACTAACACATCGCCAGGTTGGATTTGATCCATGTCAGCGATTGAAGTTAATACCTTAGCCACACCTGAACCGACTTTATGACCGATAGCACGACCTTCAGAGATCACCGCGCCACGGCTCTTTAAGTGGTAACGTTCAATTAATTGTACGTCTTCACGGCTACGAACCGTTTCTGGACGCGCTTGAACGATATAGAGTTTGCCATCGTTACCGTCTTTTGCCCACTCGATGTCCATTGGACGACCGTAGTGTTTTTCGATAACCATAGCTTGTTTAGCCAATTCCATCACTTCGGCGTCGTTGATAGAGAATTGACGACGTTTTTCAGCAGCAACGTCTTCAATTTTCACTTGTTTGCCGTGAGAAGCATCATCGGAATACACCATCTGGATGAGCTTGCTACCGATATTACGGCGAACAACGGCTTTATGGCCTTGAGTGAGGATGGGTTTGTGAACATAGAATTCGTCAGGGTTTACCGCACCTTGAACAACCATTTCACCCAGACCGAAAGATGAAGTGATAAACACCACATCGTTGTTGCCTGATTCAGTGTCCATGGTGAACATCACACCTGATGCCGCTTTGTCTGAACGAACCATGCGTTGTACGCCGGCCGACAGGGCAACACCGTGGTGCTCATAACCTTGGTGAACACGGTATGAAATTGCACGGTCGTTAAAGAGTGACGCGAACACGTGCTTAATCGCCACGAGTACTGAGTCAAATCCCTTCACGTTTAAGAAGGTTTCTTGCTGACCAGCAAAAGAAGCATCTGGCATGTCTTCTGCGGTAGCAGAAGAACGCACCGCGAATGATGCATCGCTCGTTTCAGCGGCAAGTTTGTCGTAAGCTTCACGAATCGCTTGCTCTAGAGCTGGTTGGAACGGGGTATCGATAACCCATTGTCTGATCTGTGCACCTACTTGTGCCAGTGCATTGACATCATCTACATCCAATGTTGCTAGGATGTCATAAATCTTCTGGTTTACTCCACTTTGTTCAAGGAACTCATTGAACGCATAAGAAGTAGTCGCAAATCCGCCAGGTACTTGAACACCGGCATTAGCTAGATTGCTGATCATCTCGCCAAGAGAAGCATTTTTACCGCCAACCAAGTTGACGTCACCCATGCCTAATTCCTGATACCAGAGTACGTATTGCTGCACAGTTCTATCTCCGCAAGTTTATTTCAGTGGCCCCTTCACACGAGGGCAGCGGCATTTTACACTCCCGCCGAAGCAGCGTAAATCTATAATTTTATTTGTAATTTTATTACTACAAGAGGTCAGTATGGCACCAAAGGTATTTTACATCTCCGACGGGACAGCGATCACAGCTGAGGTTTTTGGGCATGCAGTACTCTCGCAATTTCCATTAGAATTTGAGTCACTTACAATTCCATTTGTTGAAACATTGGCAAAAGCTGAGAACGTTAAACGACAAATTAATGATTGTTTTATTACAACAGGTGAAAGGCCGTTAGTGTTCCATTCGATCGTAAAACCTGAAATTCGGGACATTATTTATTCGAGTGAAGGACTCGATTACGATTTTTTAAATACCTTCGTTGCACCACTTGAACAACATTTAGGCGTTAGCGCCTCTCCGGTGTTACATCGAACCCACGGAAAAGCCAATCACGGCTACGAAGCTCGTATCGATGCCATCAATTTTGCGATGGACAATGATGATGGCCAAACCATGAAACATATGGATCAGGCCGATTTAATCCTGCTTGGCGTGTCACGCTGCGGTAAAACCCCGTCCAGCCTCTATTTATCAATGCAGTTTGGTATTAAAGCAGCCAACTATCCGTTCACCGAAGACGATATGGATAACCTCAAACTGCCCGAAGCGTTAAAACGCAATAAGAAGAAGTTGTTCGGCTTAACCATCGATCCGGTGCGTTTACATGAAATCCGCCAAAGCCGCATGGAAAACAGCCGCTACTCGTCCTTAAAGCAGTGTCGTTTAGAGGTCAAAGAAGTCGAGATGATGTTTAAACGTGAACGTATTCCTTATATCGACACCACCAACCACTCGGTCGAAGAAATCGCCACTAAGATTTTGGACGTGACAGGCTTAGAACGTCATATGTTCTAATCTTGATGATTTCGAACGAGACAATCGAGCCCCTCGATTTAGGCTAAATAGGTCTAACTTAAATCAAATTCATTGCACAGTTGCCGACAATTAACACAATTGGCACTGTGCAATGCTGTTCGATTCGTTATAATCCGAGGCAATCTGGCGAAAAGCGCCGCACGCAAGCTCGGTATTTTGAATGACCATTAAAACAGACGAATTACGCACTTCCTTATTAGCTAAAGTCATCTCACCTGCACAACTGGCATCTGAGTACCCGTTAACCCAAGATGCAGCCGATTATCTCGTACAACAACGTCGTGAAGTCGAAGCCATTATTATGGGCGAAGATCAACGCCTATTAGTGATCATTGGCCCCTGCTCTATCCATGATACTCAAGCCGCCCTCGACTACGCTCGCCGTTTAGCGGTATTGCATCAAGAGTTAAAGGACGATCTCTGCATTTTAATGCGTGTGTATTTTGAAAAACCACGCACTATCGTCGGTTGGAAGGGGTTAATCTCCGATCCTGATTTAGATGGCAGCTTCGAGCCAAATAAAGGATTACGTATTGCTCGCGAGTTATTGCAGCAAATTACTGAGCTGAAGTTACCGATTGCCACCGAGTTTTTAGACATGGTGAATGGTCAATACATTGCCGACTTAATCACTTGGGGCGCTATCGGCGCCCGCACAACTGAAAGCCAAGTCCACCGTGAAATGGCCTCGGCGCTCTCCTGCCCCGTTGGCTTTAAAAACGGTACCGATGGCAATATTAATATCGCCGTCGATGCGGTGCGCGCCGCAAAAGTGCCACATATCTTCTATTCACCGGATAAAGATGGCGCCATGTCAGTGTATCGCACCCATGGTAACCCTTACGGCCACATTATTTTACGTGGCGGTAAAAAGCCGAATTACTTTGAACAAGACATTGAAGAAGCAAGATTAAAACTTGAGTCTGTCAATGTAACGCCACGCGTGGTGGTCGATTTTAGCCACGGCAACAGTGAAAAGAACCACCTAAAGCAGCTTGTGGTTGCCGACAATATCATGGCGCAAATGCGCGCGGGCAGCACGGCCATTGCAGGGGTGATGGCCGAAAGTTTCTTACAGGAAGGCAATCAGAAGGTGGTTGAGGGTCAACCTCTGTGTTACGGCCAAAGCATCACAGATGCTTGCCTGCATTGGGATGACTCGGAGAAATTACTGCGCGATCTGGCTAAAGCCTCTCGCGATAGACGTGAGTTTCTCGGCAAATAAGTCGATTCCCCACGGCAAAAGGCTTCCACTGGAAGCCTTTTTTCTTTTCGTTTTACCTTAACACCTAACGATATAGGCGTTTTCTACCATTCAAATTGAAAACTCACTATAATTGCGCCTCTTTAAAAATGCATAACCTCAGGTTGCCGTATGCCAAACTCGCTCGACTCTAGCCGCCCAGCCTTTTCTGACGCCATCGAACAGCGGATCAATCAATCCGAAGCGCGGGTGATCAAGGCTGTATTTCCGTCTATCACCAATCACCACAACACCTTATTCGGTGGCGAAGCATTAGCTTGGATGGATGAAACCGCCTTTATTGCGGCGACTCGCTTTTGCCGTAAAACCTTAGTGACCGTCAGCTCCGACAGAATCGACTTTAAAAAACCGATCCCAGCGGGCACCTTAGCCGAACTCATCGCCCGCGTGATCCATGTGGGTAATACCTCGTTAAAGGTGGAAGTGAATATTTTCGTTGAAGACATGTATCAAGATCACCGCGAACATGCGATCCGCGGTGTATTCACCTTTGTTGCGGTTGACGAACAACGCCATCCGACTCAGGTATGGACCGCTGAATAAGATTTAGCCAGTCAAAATAAGGTACTCTCGCCCTTAAACACGCCCGTTTGAGGGCGTGTTTTTGTTTGAATAATCCGTCCACCTTTGATAGACAAAAGTATAACAACCAGAAACATATAAAAATTTTGTCAATCTTACTGCATAAAGCAATAGGATCCTCGATTACTTTTCTGTTACATTGGGTTTAATCTTCACGTGCCACGAACATAACCAACAAAGCCATGAAGCTAGAAAACTTAAATATTATTATTGCCGATGACCATCCATTGTTTCGAAATGCACTACGCCAAGCCCTCAGTAGCGCCTTTGAACACACCCAATGGTATGAGGCCGACAGTGCAGATGCCTTACAGTCTGTATTAGATTCACAGAATGTGAGTTACGATTTGGTTTTGCTGGATCTGCAAATGCCTGGCTCCCACGGCTATTCGACGCTTATTCACCTGCGCTCCCATTACCCTGAACTGCCTGTGGTGGTGATTTCGGCCCATGAGGATATCAATACCATTAGCCGTGCTATCCATTATGGCGGCAGTGGGTTCATCCCGAAGTCAGCGTCGATGGAAACCTTAAAAGAAGCGCTCACCGCCGTATTATTTGGGGATATCTGGTTGCCCGCTGGTGCTGAAATCATCCCGATTGAAGATGATGATACGGATAAGATGGCCAACAAACTCTCCGACTTGACGCCGCAGCAATACAAAGTGTTGCAGATGTTCGCCGAGGGCTTACTCAATAAGCAAATCGCCTATGACTTAGGTGTGTCTGAAGCCACCATCAAAGCCCACGCTACCGCGATTTTTAGAAAGCTGGGAGTCCGTAATCGTACTCAAGCCGTTATAGCCTTAGGCCAGCTTGAAATGGATAAAGTGGATTTGACCTAATTCGGCCATGACTGCTGTCAATTTCGCATAAAAAATGCCGCATTTATTGCGGCATTTTTTATTGTCTCTAACAACCGCGAATCAACGCATTGGCAGGTTTTTATCGGCAAACATTTCATCAATCAATTGCTGATCGCGTAATGCCACCGCCTTTTCAACGACATCGCGAGTCAAATGTGGTGCAAAGTGTTGAATAAAATCATACATATAACTACGTAAGAAACTGCCTTTTCTAAAACCAATCTTAGTCGTGCTGTGGGCAAATAAATGGCCCGCATCGATAGCCACTAAGTCTTTATCGATATTAGGGTCAATCGCCATTGAGGCTATCACCCCGACTCCTAAGCCTAAACGCACATAGGTTTTCAGCACATCGGCGCTGGTCGCACTAAAGACCACCCGCGGCTCGAGATTGGCGCGGTTAAAGGCTTTTTCAATCTCCGATGCGCGGTCAAAACCAAACACATAAGTGACTAATGGGAAACGGGCTAAATCTTCGATACTGATATGGGTACGGGTCGCCAATGGATGATCTTTGGGAACCACAACCGAGCGATTCCAATGGTAACAAGGCAACATGATTAAGTCGGAATACAAGTGCATCGCTTCGGTGGCAATCGCAAAGTCAGCATCTCCACGCGCCGCTTGTTCGCTGATCTGCGATGGCGTGCCTTGGTGCATGTGCAAGTTAACTTTAGGATAACGGTCGATGAATTGGCGAATAATATGGGGCAACGCATACCTCGCCTGCGTATCCGTGGTCGCGATATTCAATTCACCCTGATCAGGCTTAGTATATTCCTCGGAGACTTTTTTAATGCTTTCGACTTTACCTAAGATGTCATTGGCGATATTTATCACCTGTTGTCCGGCGGGTGTCACGTGGGTCAAATGTTTACCGCTGCGACCGAAGATTTGAATGCCTAATTCATCTTCCAACATGCGAACTTGCTTACTGATCCCAGGTTGCGATGTATATAAATTTTCCGCGGTGGCCGATACGTTAAGGTTGTGTTTGACGACCTCAGCAATATACCTGAGCTGTTGCAGTTTCATCTTATGTCCTTGTCTCAAACAGGCTGAATTGGATTGGCGAAATTGGCGCAACTCAGTATCAGCTATAATCAATCGTTATAGTATATAGTAAAAATTAAAGCAAATAGGAATATAGAGCACAAGTCTTAAGTTTCATACGACAGAAATGATAACCTAGGCTAAGATAACTATGCTAGTTTATTGATTTATTGTAGCATTAGCCCAATTAGATAAATAATGGAACAGCTATGACATTCACCTTGGTTCTGATCCTCATCGGTGCACTTTTACTGCTTGTTATCGGAATTAACGTTATACAACAACAAAAAGAACGTGCTGAGGCTGAACGTCGCATAGAATTTGCCCGTCAACGCGCAATTATTGATGAAACTGAAACCGTATTGTCCAACACAGGGATGATCCCTTGCAGTACACACATCATTTTAGTGCTCTATCGTCGCGTGCAAGAAGCGTTAGAAATCGCCACCACTTTAAGTGCGAGTCAACAGCAATCGGATTTTCAACGTCGTCTTACCGATCTCAAGTCACAAATCGAGACATTGCAATCTAACACGCCACAGATGCCCCCTATCGAGAATTTTAGATTGCCGGATAATGACAAGCAGATCTTAGTGTTAGTACAAACACTCAAGAAACTGAAAGCCATTTTACGTGCAGAACACAACAAGGGACGAGTCGACCCCAATGTTTTTGCTCAGGAAGAGAATCGTATCGATAGTTTACAGCTACGGATTAATGTTGATTCCATGCTGTCCCGTGCCCGTGCCGCAAGCTTTATGAAGCAATATGGTTCATCTAAGCAAATGGTCACAAAAGCTTTAGCAACCCTACACGCCATTAAAGCGCAAACGCCGAATGACCCTTTTATTGCCCGCAAGGTCGATGAAGCCAAGATGTTGTTAGATGAGATTATGGGTGCACAAAAATTGTCAGCCCCAAGTGCGCCTAGACCTAAAAATGAAGAAGATGACATCGATATGCTGTTTCAACCGAAGAAGAAATGGTGATATCGCATTGCTAAATTATTAACTTAGGAATGTTTTCTATAAAAAAGCCAAGTCTGTGACTTGGCTTTTTTATGCGTGGTTGTCCCGTCCTGAAATACGTTGACATAAAGAGGATTTCTTTATGACAACATTAATTAACTCAAGGCGTAAGCGCACACAACGAGATTACACCTTAGCCTTTAAATTAGGCGTTGTAGAGCGTGTTGAAAAAGGCGAAATGACGTACAAACAAGCCCAAGCCCATTTTGGTATTCAAGGCCGTTCAACGGTACTCGTCTGGCTTAGAAAACATGGTAGACTTGATTGGTCGAAACCTTTTCAGCATCCCCTTATGACTAAGTCAAAAGAAACACCTGCCGAAACGATCAAGCGCCTTGAACGTGAGTTAGCAGAAGAGAAACTGCGTAACCAAATCCTCAATGGCATGGTTGATATCATGGACAATGAATATGGAGCAGGCCTCAGAAAAAAGTACTTATCCGGTACGTCTGGCAAGCAAAAGGCAACGGAGAAATAAACCTCGCTGCCGCATGTCGTGCTGCGGGTATGTCGAGGCAAGGTATTTATCAGGCAGTTGCTCGAATGGAAAGTCGTAGAGCTGAGCTATCGGTTATCAAAGACTGGGTCCAGTACTGGCGTAAATATATGCCAAGGTTAGGGGCCCGTAAGCTCTACACGTTGATAAAATCCAAGCTGGTTGAGCACGATATTAAACTCGGGCGAGATGGGTTCTTTACCTATTTGAGAAGTGAAGGTTTACTGGTTAAACCGAAGAAAAGCTACACAAAAACCACGTTCAGCAAACACTGGATGAAGAAGCATCCTAATCTGCTGAAAGAGGAGGGACTGCACGATGCAGGGCATGTACTGGTCAGCGATATCACCTATCTTGAGTCAGACCAAGGTGTGCACTACCTGTCACTGATCACCGATGCCAGTTCTCGTAAAATAGTCGGTCATCACGTGAGTAAAGACATGAAAGCCGAGAGTGTGGTGAAAGCGTTAAAAATGGCCATCAAAGATAAGCGCTATATCGGCAACGCGGTGCATCACTCAGACAGAGGCTTACAGTACTGCTCAGCCGTTTATCAGAATGCGCTTCAGGCGAGCCAAATCCAGCCGTCAATGACGGATGGTTATGATTGCTACCAAAATGCATTAGCAGAAAGAGTAAATGGCATACTGAAGCAGGAGTTTTTACTGCACCGATGTAGGACATTTGCGGAGCTGAAGATACTTGTTAGAGAATCGATAGCAATATACAACAATATGAGACCGCATCTGAGTTTGAATATGGACTCCCCTAATCAGGTGCACAATAGAAAAGACCAGCTACTGGAGCTGGCCTAAAAACTGTCAACCTATCTTAGGACGAGACAGGTATTTTTATTCACAATATCTCGGTTATCGGTAAACCACTATCATTGCTTTAATCGGCGCTTGTAAGAACCCTAGATAACAAAATGGGCTCACCTAAGTGAACCCATTTATAACCACGAAGAAAAGGATCCTAAACCCGATTCAGATCAGGTTACTTCTTAGCTTTCTTCGCCGTCGATTCAGTCACCCATTTACCATTCACATAATGCGCCGACCATCCGGTTGCTTTACCATCAACTTCGGTCGCCACATATTGCTCTTTGGTCTTACGGCTAAACTTAACCGCCGCTTTATTCCCCTCATCATCGGCGATAGGAGCATCGGCAAGATACTGATATTTTGGCCACAACAGCTCGCGATATTTCACTAACTCTTCGACGAGTGGCGCCCGGGTTTCCCGAGATTTAGGGAAAGTGCTGGCGGCTAAGAAAATCCCCGCCGCACCATCACGCAGCACAAAATGCGCATCAGACTTGCTGCATTTCAGCTCTGGCAGATAAATAGGATCCTCTTTTGGAGGCGCAGCTTCACCGTTTTTCAGTAACTTACGAGTATTTTTACATTCCTCGTTAGTACAACCAAAATACTTACCAAAACGGCCGTTTTTCAGCTCCATATCATGGCCACAGCGGTCACATTCAATTAATGGACCTTCATAACCTTTGATCTTAAATTGTCCTTCTTCGACTTCATAACCCTCACAGATGGGGTTATTACCGCAAACGTGCAGCTTACGCTTTTCGTCGATAAGGTAGCTGTCCATCGCCGTACCACAAATGCCGCAGCGATGCTTGGCGCGTAGTGCATCGGTTTCGGCATCTTCACTGTCGCTAATCGCTTCAATACCTGGCGTTAAGTTCATGGTGGTTTTGCAGCGCTCTTTCGGTGGCAACTCGTAACCCGAACAACCGAGGAACACCCCAGTTGTGCCGGTACGGATCCCCATAGGGCGACCGCAAGTCGGACACTTAATATTGGTCATCACCATTTGATTGAGGCGCATACCGCCTTCTTCTGGTGACAATTCCGCCTTCTCTAATTGTTTAGTGAAGTCGGCATAGAAACCATCGAGAACCTTTTTCCAATCCAGCTCACCACTGGCAACATCGTCGAGGGTCTGTTCCATGCTAGCGGTAAAGTCGTAGCTCATCAGCTCAGCAAAACTACCGACTAAACGCTCACTGACAATCTCGCCCATTTTCTCAGCGTAGAAACGGCGGTTTTCAACTTTGACATAACCCCGTTCTTGAATCGTCGAAATAATAGTGGCATAGGTTGAAGGACGACCGATACCACGCTTCTCTAATTCTTTTACCAATGACGCTTCGCTGTATCTGGCAGGCGGCTTAGTAAAGTGTTGCTTAGGCTCTAGTTCAACCAGAGACAACAGATCACCTTCGTTCACCGATGGCAAGGTATTGTCTTCTTCATTTTTCTTTTTCAATGCGGTTTGAACACGAGTCCAACCGTCAAAGCGCAGGATACGTCCCGTCGCTTTCAGTTCATAGTCACCCGCCTTGACCGTGAGTTTGGTCGCATCGTATTGGGCAGGAGTCATCTGACAAGAGACAAACTGACGCCAGATCAGCTCGTAGAGACGCTGTGCATCACGTTCCATATCAGTTAAGGCAGCCGCTTCGACATTCACGTTTGATGGACGAATCGCTTCGTGCGCCTCTTGTGCGCCTTCCTTAGAGCCGTAGCGAATCGGTTCGGCAGGTAAATACTTGGTGCCATATTCCTTGCCGATCATCTCACGCACGCTGTCTAACGCTTCTTGGCTTAAGTTTGTCGAATCGGTACGCATATAAGTGATGTGACCCGCTTCGTACAAGCGCTGTGCCATCATCATGGTTTTCTTCACCCCAAAGCCTAAGCGAGTACTGGCCGCTTGTTGCAGAGTAGAAGTAATAAAAGGAGCCGAAGGTTTACTTTGGGTCGCTTTATCTTCACGAGCGATCACTTTAAAGCTGGCAGAAGATAAGGCTTGAACGGCGGCTAACGCTTGCTGCTCGTTTGTTGGCTCGAAGGCTGAGTCTAAGTACTTTACCACTTCCATGCGCAGCGCTTCGCTCGCAGGCGTATTTAGCTGTGCATGCACATCCCAAAACTCTTCAGGTACGAAGGCTTTGATTTCGCTTTCACGCTCCACCACGAGACGCACGGCCACGGATTGCACCCGTCCTGCGGATAAGCCGCGAGCAACCTTCTTCCACAACAGTGGAGACACCATAAAGCCGACGACACGGTCTAAAAAGCGTCGTGCCTGTTGGGCATTCACCATATTGGTGTCGAGGGAAGAAGGTTTACTAAAGGCTTCTTGAATCGCAGATTTGGTGATTTCGTTAAATACAACGCGTTGATACCGTGAAGGATCGCCACCAATCACCTCTTGCAAATGCCAGGCGATGGCTTCCCCTTCACGGTCTAAGTCCGTTGCGAGATAGATTTGGTCAGCAGAATCGGCTAAGGCTTGCAGCTCTTTAACGACTTTCTCTTTACCCGGTAGGATTTGATATTTAGCCGCCCAGCCCTTTTCAGGGTTAACGCCCATACGCGACACCAGCGCCTGGTGGTCTTTCACCTTTTTATATCGCGCCTTTTCTTCTGGCGACATCTTCTTCACTTCGGCGGCGGATTTCACCTTTTCATTGCCGTCAGATGAAGAAGTTGGTAGGTCACGGATATGCCCCACGCTCGATTTAACGATGAATTCTTTGCCAAGATATTTATTAATAGTCTTAGCTTTGGCCGGTGATTCGACAATAACTAGCGATTTACCCATAGTTTGATTTGCGCCAAAAAATCTCAAGAAGGTGGAAATTGGCTCCATATATAGAGGGTTGCATTGAGAGTTTCAAGCTAATCCCTCTTTTATATGTACCAGCGAGTCACTTTTTAATCAAAGTTGAAAAAATGTAAAAAAATAATATTGCGTAATTAAAAACTAATATTTCATTATTTGCCAGCAAGCAAGAAATAGTTATGCATTTATCGCGAAAAAGTCGCTTTGAGCACAAAACCGTGCGCTTGTGCCCACAAAAACCTTCAGTATACTGGGTCGCTTCAGGGACCATTTGAATAAATAATAACCTTCCCTATCACAAGGATAAGCAATGAAGCACTTTGAAGCGAATTTCGACGGACTCGTTGGGCCAACCCACAATTATGCCGGTTTGTCTTTTGGCAATGTGGCCTCACTCAACAACGCCGCTTTAGTCTCAAATCCTAAAGCCGCCGCTAAACAAGGTTTGCAAAAAGCCAAAGCACTCGCTGATTTAGGGATGATCCAAGGCATGTTAGCGCCGCAAGAGCGCCCAGATCTTAATACACTGCGCCGAATTGGTTTTTCTGGCAGTGATGCCCAAGTTTTACAACAAGCCGCTAAAACCGCGCCTGCGCTGCTTAATGCCTGTTGCAGTGCTTCGAGTATGTGGACGGCAAATGCTGCAACCGTGTCTCCCAGTGCCGACACCCGTGATGGTAAACTGCATTTTACCCCTGCCAACTTAGTAGATAAGTTACATCGCAGCATCGAGCCCATCACAACGGGGCGCATCTTAACAGCAACTTTCAACGATCCCCACTATTTTCATCATCATAACCATTTACCTGAGCATAATAGCTTCGGTGATGAGGGCGCGGCGAACCATACTCGCCTGTGCCAAGAATATGGTCATGCTGGGGTCGAGCTGTTTGTTTACGGCCAAGAAGCCACCAATCCTAATGCGCCAAGACCGCAAAAATATCCTGCAAGACAAACCCTCGAAGCGTCGATGGCGATAGCAAGATTGCACCAACTCGAGGAAGATAACTGCGTCTTTATTCAACAAAATCCCGATGTCATTGACCAAGGGGTATTCCACAATGACGTGATCGCCGTGGGTAACCAAAATGTGCTGTTTTACCATGAGCAGGCATTCTTAAATACACAGGCTAAATTGGATGAAATAAGACGAAAACTCGATACCGAATTATTCTTTATCGAGGTTCCAACGGCCAAAGTAGCGATTAACGATGCGGTAAAGAGCTATCTATTCAATACCCAGATAATCACCCTTCCCTCAGGCGAAATGGCCATCATTGCCCCAACGGACTGCCAAGAGAACCCGGCTGTTTATGCGTATTTAAATGAGCTACTCACGTTAAATACGCCAATTAAACAAGTGCTGTATTTCGATGTGAAACAAAGTATGCAAAATGGTGGCGGCCCCGCCTGCTTGCGTTTACGGGTTGCCATGAATGAACAAGAAGTCGCAGCTGTAAATCAACACACTTTACTTAACGATGCTTTATTCGCGCGTTTAAACACTTGGGTGGATAAACACTATCGCGACCGTTTATCGACACAAGATTTAGCCGATCCGCAATTAGTGATTGAATCACGCACCGCATTAGATGAGCTGACCCAAATCATGAAATTAGGAAGTGTGTATCCATTCCAACGCTAATGTGATTTGAGCCTAAAATGTGCAGGTAAAAAATAAGGTGCCATTGGCACCTTATTTTTTTAGTTGAAACCTACTTAACAACAATAGGAATATTCAACACTTCAGAGGTTGTCCCCTCGAGTCCGACATCACTTAATCCCGGAGTCGTGACCGTCACGATCAAGTTACCAGAATCCGCCTGATCGCCACCTTTTAAACTCACAACAAACTGCCTGCCACCGTTATAGTTGGTGCTTGGCCAAGTATAACTTGTAGAGCTCGTTACTGTTGCTCCTGAAGCTTTAAAGTTAACCACAGAACCTGCTGGCATTTGCTGGTTATTAATATCTGCAATAGTAAACATTACAGATGCAGTACCTTTAATACCAATATCAATTTGGTTGTTACCAGCAACGTTATCATTAATCACAACGTTTCCAAGTGTCGTTGCATAGGCTTCGCTACTAGACATCACCAGTACCAGTGAACGTCGTACAGAGATTGATGCTTGTGGACTACATTTCACGCCAGAAACTGAAGCATCACAAAGTACACCACTATACTCGCCATCCGCTAAATTGAACTCACCTTGTCCTGTTGGATTGACTGGATCAATAAAGTCTGTAAAGGTCTCACGTGCGCCAGAGGTATCAGTGGTACTTGCCGTCATGTATTTCGGTGTATAAATACCATCTTCGTTATGATCGACATAAGCTTCACTTAAATCATAACAGTCACCGCTATTGTCACGACCGCAGTTAGTTGCACTACCCACAAATAAGTTAAATTCACTAGCAGTATCGAGAATGTTGTTGCTGTTAAGATCAGGGAAAGACTCTTCGCCAATCGCAGTCGCGGTAATCGTCACGCGTCCGCCATAGGGCTGACCGTAATAATTGCCATTATAGCTTCCACCGGCAAGATTTACTTCTTGCTTTAAGAAAGCGGTAGGTTCCTGCACTCGGTTACCATTACTATCGAAGAAGGGGCCATTTCCATCAATTCCCACTGGACGAGGTAACTGGCTGGTCCAAACAACAGAACAAACACCATCTTTAGTTTGGCATGAACTTTCTATTGAACCACCTTCGGCCGTAAATACCACTGCAGTGCCATCGGGTACAGGGTTGTTAAAGGCGTCGGCTAAACGAGCGGTGACCGTAACTTTAGCACCATCATAGTTCCAACCTTCAACGTTTAATACTGAAGCAGAAAGTGAAAAACTGTCTTGGTCAGGCTTACCCGTTGACACCACTAATACATTGGATTGACTGGAAATACTCGAACCGTCTGTGCCAAGCGTTGTTGCAGTCACTCGAACAGTCGTTGCCACAGTGCCAGAATTAACAACCGTTTGTACATAACCTTGATTGTTAGATGTCGCAGTTGCAGGCGTTAAACTCAATCCTGCTGAATCATTATTAAGCTTAAAATCAACAGACTTGTTAGCTACAGCATTGCCGTTAGTGTCTAGCACTCTAAAGCGCAAGGTTGAAGACTCTGCGGTTCCTGTACCTTTGATACCAATATTTTCAGGCGTTGCGTCAACAAAAACGATACTACCGACATTTGCCGATAACACTTTAATTGTGCCCGTTGCAGAAAGATTCTTGCCACCTACGTCGGCAGTAACAGTGATATTGTCATCTCCAACACAACCTTTCGCGAGATAGGTACTGGTTGCTTGTCCACCAACGGCGGTGACCGGAGTGCTAAGTACAGCTTCTGGGGATGACTTATTAGAACAAGTCGACGCGAATTTAACATCAACTGGCTCAGTAAATGGATTGCCATCACTGTCTTGCAGCAGAATAGAAACGGTTGCAGTACCACCTGCAGATAAGGTCGTCGCACTCACATCAGCCTTACCTGACACAAAAGGTGAACCACTGCCCATTAGGACATTGGTTGCTCCCACAACAAACACTTGCTCACCAAATTCACCTGTGTTTAGTGATGCTTTGGCGGTACCAGCGCCAGGAGTACTCCCAGCGTACAAATTAACACTCGCTTTACCATTAGCATCTGTAATTGCTGTTTTTACAGGAAGATCGCCAATAGTAGTATCAAAAGTCACAATGGCCGCTTTAGATAATCCAGTGACAGTGGCAGTTAAAATACCAGGCGTAGTCGACGTAATACTATCAATCGCATTACCAGCAGAGTCTGTTAGTTTTAGAGTAACTTGAGCTCCGCCACCAGCTTGACCGCCGTCACCCGCCATCACAAAACCTATTTTGCCGGATTCACCACTATCAATCTTTGCACTCACAGTGCCCGCACCTGCAATAGTGGCCGTATTTAAAATAATAGAGGCTACACCTTCACTATTTGTTAATGCAGTTGCTGCGGCAGGGAAAAAAGACCCCATGTTTGAATTACTCAAACTAAAGGTCACCAATTCACCCGCTAACGCGCCAACTTTCGAATCGACTACCTTAGCTGTAACAGTGGCAGGCGCATTCGCGGATATATTGGTATTTGAAATCCCCATTGTAACGGTAATTACACTTGGGGTTGGGGTGGTGCCAGTGCCATCGTCGGAGATATTGCCTCCGCCGCCACATGCGACCAAAAAAAGTGAACATATTCCTGCGAGAAAAACCTTATACGCTGACTTCATTGTCAGGCTCCCTGTTACTCTGATGATAATACTAAGATTGACGCTTTTAACTTATAGGCTAACATTACACAATTTTCACGTAACTTTTCCAATACTCTCTTATTTTATTTCTCATATTTTGCGCTTAGTTTAACATCGGAACTCATTTAAACTTCTGCATTTTCTTGCTAGGCTTGTCGTCGCCAATATTAGAATGTATAAAAAACACACAGGAATCCCCATGGCAACCTCATCACAAAAGAAATTCGGCCTTACAAGTAAAATTCTGTTCGGTATGGCAACAGGTATTGCTTTAGGTCTCATACTCCGCAATGCCTTTCCAGAAAGCGATATAGTAAAAGACTACATTACAGAAGGTTTCTTACATGTTATCGGCACAATCTTTATCTCAAGTTTGAAAATGCTAGTGGTTCCACTGGTATTTATTTCGTTAGTTTGTGGCACTTGCTCACTGAGTGAACCTTCAAAATTAGGTCGTTTAGGCGGCAAAACATTAGCCTTTTATTTATTCACAACGGCGATTGCTTTAATTCTGGCCATTGTCAGCGCGGTATTAGTTCATCCTGGTAATGCTTCGCTCGCTTCCGAAAAAATGGAATACACAGCCAAAGAAGCGCCTAGTCTTTCAAGTGTCCTAATCAATATAGTGCCAACGAATCCGATGCAGGCCATGAGCGAAGGCAATATGCTGCAGATTATTATCTTTGCGGTGATTTTTGGCTTTGCGATTGCGCATATTGGCGAGCGTGGAAAACGTGTTGCCGCGTTATTTGAAGATTTAAATGAAGTGATCATGCGAGTCGTTACTTTGATCATGCAGCTTGCGCCTTACGGGGTGTTTGCACTGATGGCAAAACTGGCCTTAACGCTAGGTTTGGGAACATTCGAGAGTGTGGTCAAATATTTCTTTGTCGTGTTGGTGGTGCTATTGATCCACGCCTTTATCGTCTATCCGACCCTGCTTAAGTTATTCTCAGGCTTAAATCCGCTGATCTTTATTCGTAAGATGCGCGATGTGCAGTTGTTTGCCTTTTCAACCGCAAGCTCTAACGCCACCTTGCCGATTACAATTGAGGCGTCTGAGCACAGACTCGGTGTTGATAACAAAATTGCCTCTTTCACCCTGCCATTAGGCGCCACCATTAACATGGATGGCACGGCCATTATGCAAGGTGTCGCCACGGTATTTATCGCCCAAGTCTTTGGTATTGAATTAACCATTACCGATTATGCTGCCGTTGTTGTCACCGCAACCTTAGCTTCAATCGGTACTGCTGGGGTTCCAGGTGTAGGGTTAATCATGCTAGCTATGGTGCTTAACCAAGTCGGCCTACCCGTTGAAGGGATTGCTCTTATTATCGGGGTTGACCGACTCCTAGATATGGTGCGTACCGCAGTTAACGTGACGGGTGATTGCGTCGCGACAGTGGTCATTGCCAAATCTGAAGGTGAATTTAACGAAACCGTATTCAACAATACTCAAGCTGGTAAAGTCGCCAGTAACTTCGATGAGCAAGTGCATAAGGTCGAGTAATACAGACGTTAGAATGCCTTTGTCTCCGCTAAAAAGCCCAACTTAGTTGGGCTTTTTTATTGTCTTATCCTGATTTTGTGAACAAGCAAATAGAATAGTCCTTTAAATGCCGTTACATTAGACCTCGTCAATATAGAACGAGGAGAAAGCTATGTGGTGGAGAGTGAGTTGGATTATTGTCGCCTTTTGGCTATTAAGCGCGCATTTCCTACGCTATGACCAGCTGCTATTAACTGGCCTATTTGCAGTCGCGCCTCTTGGTCTACTCATCAAACATCCAGTCGTCATTCGACTACTGCAAGCGATACTGTGCATCAGTGTGGTTATCGTTTGGGGTACAACCGCAATCGATGCGGTGCAAATGCGTCTTGCCCACGGTGCGCCTTGGATAAGACTCGCTGTAATCATGGGCGGTGTGATGCTCTTTAGCTTAGGAGCCGTATGGAGTGCTAATGGGATTTGGCGCAAAACCACGCAATCATAGGCCAAGATGCAATAAAATGATCTTCAACCTCAAGGCAGAGGGATAGATCGGACAATCTCTTTAAAGACAATTAATTAGTACTTATTTTCGCCACTCTATCGGCTCGGTCAGCCAAGGTTAAGTTGTTATTCGTTATGATAAGACAATATTTGGCTCCCGCGTATATTTTGCGTACACTGAGCCCAGTCGACTTTAAGGCATGAGTATTATGAGAATTTTGGTTGTTGAAGATGATCTTATTTTATCCCACCATCTAAAAGTGCAATTAAGCGATTTGGGCAACCAAGTCCAAGTCGCTCTCACCGCCAAGGAAGGGTTCTTCCAAGCGACTAACTACCCCATCGATGTGGCCATTGTCGATTTAGGTTTACCCGATCAAGACGGCATTAGCCTTATCCAACAATTACGTGAAGAAGGCGTTAAAGCGCCTATCTTAATCCTAACGGCCCGAGTTAACTGGCAAGATAAAGTCGAAGGCCTTAACGCCGGTGCCGATGACTATTTAGTCAAACCCTTCCAGAAAGAAGAGTTAGTCGCGAGACTCGACGCTTTAGTCAGACGCAGCGCAGGCTTTGTTAAACCCGTCATCACCAGTGGTGAGTTAAAGCTGGATCTTGCCGCCAAGCAAGTGACCCTCGGCAACGAGATTATGGAAGTCACCGCCTTTGAATACCTCATTCTGGAATATTTGATGCGCCATTGCCATGAGGTCGTCGCCAAACAGCGACTCTTAGATGTGATTTATGGTGACAAGGAAGGCGATCCAAACACCATTGAAGTAATGGTGAGCCGTCTGCGCAAAAAACTCACCCGTGATGGCATAGACAACCCGATAGCGACCATTCGTGGCCAAGGTTACAAATTCAATCTGCCATGCAATTAAGACTCAAAATGAAGAAACGTCTGCTGACGCGGATGTTTCTCACCTCATTATCAATCATCACCTTAGTCGGATTTGGCCTCGCTTGGATGGTCAATATTCTGCATGCGCAAAATAGTTACAACGAAGAAACCGCGCAGCTTATCGCCGAAATCCCCCAAGTCGCCGCAGAGCTGAGGGAGCACGATTTAATTCCCGACACCAGCGCTTGGTTAGAGGAAAACAACAAGCAAGAACGCTATGTGATGGCGAGCTGCGATGAAAAATTTAAACAGGTATGGACATCTTCCCTCGCAGTCGACCGGGGCTTGTTCGATACTTGCGAACGTTTCAACGAAATCCGTAATGATTCCCCGCCCTACTACCTGACCATGGCCGATGACAGAGGTTACTTCGTGTATTTGCTCGCGGTCGAAATCGCGGGAGTACACTACAACCTGCTGGTGATGAAGGATGCGGCGAAGCTTGAGCAGGAATACAGTAAATTCAGTAAGCGCACTTACATCCGTTTAGCCATGGTGCTCGCCCTCGCACTTATTCTGCTGGTCAGTGCGGCATATTGGGGGATGCGTCCACTGGTGCGGATGCAAAACGAACTGCAATCGATTAACCAAGGTAAGACAAAATCACTATCAGAGGGTTATCCCGTTGAGCTTGAAGGCGTAACTCAAGCCCTTAACCAACTATTGCAACAATCGAGCGCCCAACAACAACGTTATCAAAACGCGATGAACGATCTGGCCCACAGTCTAAAAACCCGTCTTGCCGCCGTTCACGCCATTACTGATGACACGACGCTGACGAAGCAATCCGCCAATGAAAAAATCATGGAGCAGATTAGCCAAATGGATCAGCTCGTTAAATATCAACTTAAGCGTGCCATGTTAGGCCGCCAAGGCTTAAAGCAGGAGCACACCGCCATCGCCCCGCTGGTCGATCAACTGGCGCAAATGTTATTTAAGATTTATCGCGAAAAACAGGTGCAATTTAAGGCCAACATCCCCACAAACCTGCAGTTCCCTGGCAATAAGGGCGACTTGATGGAGCTATGCGGCAACCTAATGGAAAATGCCTTCCGTTTGTGTATCAGCCAAGTTCAGGTCAGCGCCCGCTTTACGGACCAAGGTGATTTTGAATTAATTGTCGAAGACGATGGGCCCGGGGTTGAAGAAAAGCTGCGCCAAAAAATTATTCAACGGGGCGTGAGAGCCGACACCCAATCCCCAGGACAAGGCATTGGGCTGGCTGTGTGTGATGAGATTGTCAGCAGCTACGGCGGCTATTTGAGTATTGAGGAAAGCCATTTAGAAGGCGCCAAGTTTAGAATTACTATCCCTGCTTAACCGCCTTATTCACGCGCCATTATTCGTTAGCCATATACCGCGTATAACTGTTCGGCGCGGTTAAACATCACCCACGATGTGGCAATATATTTATCATTACTGATAGGCATATTGCCGCGATGGGAATGGGTAAAGCCTGCCGGCGCAATCACCATAGTGCCTTTCTTTGGTGAAATCTTACGCTGCTGGTAATAAAACTCCGTTTCCCCGCCTTCTTCCACATCATTGAGATAGAACATATACAACACGACGCGATGCAGCGCCTCATTATGGTTTAGCTGGGGAAACTGCTCCGAATGCCAGTGGGGATATCCACCTTTATTCTTTTGATATTTTTGAATATTAATACTGCCACTGCGGTACAAATATTTTACTAAGGCTTCGGCTCTTGGCTGACCTAAGCGCTCAAAATTATTCGGCGTTAAGGTTACCGCTTGGCCTTGCTCGTCACTCACAGACACTGATACCGCGCCCATTAACGCCATGGAATATTGAGTAAAATAATCGGCGGCGCCCTTTAGGGTATAAGATAACAGCTCATTTTTGAGAGGCTGTAAATCGGCAAAATTATCTAAGGTAAGATCTCGGCTGATCTTCTTTTCGAGGTCGACCCCATTACCCGTTTGGCCATCAACCACACCTGAATGTTGCTCAAATGCAAGAATGAGACGATCACATAGGTCATCGGGGATAGCATTAGGGTATACTTCGATAAAATCCATATTGGCTCAGTGTTTCGGCTATTTTGTACTCTTACTATGCTGACACGTTAGTTAAGTAATTGTAAAGCTGCATCATTGATATAAAATAACTCCATTGGCTTCGCGATAACAAGAATATGAAAAAAAGCTGTAAAGTCTCAGTTCATCAATTACAGGTGGGTAATTTTGTGCGTTTACCCGTGGCCTGGAAAGATCATCCTTTTTTATTCAGTAGCTTTCATATCAAGCAAGCTGCGCAGATTGAGTTAATTAAAAACCTTGGTATTGAATACGTTATTGTCGATTTAGAGCGTAGCGAGACCACACCTTTGGCCGCTGAAGCCGTCAATCCCATTAAAATTCCCCCTAGCGCAGATATCCATAGTTTAAAAAACGATATGGATATCTATAAAGCCGAACAAATCGAAGTACAAAAAAAGCTGCGCCGCGATATTCACAAAACCGAGCAAAACTTTACCCGCTCGGTTGCTATGATGCGCAGCCTTATCGCCAAACTTCGTAATCGCCCGCTCAACGCCGTGGATGATGCCAAGGATTTAGTGCATACCATAGTCGAGCAACTACTCAACTCCGATAACCTCGTCCTGCACTTAATGAGCGATGCTAAGCAAGATGAGAGCATTTACTACCACTCGCTAAACGTGGCGATACTCTCGATGCTTATCGCCAAAGAAATGGAGTGGGACCGCAGCGAAATCGAATTGGTGGGCTTAAGTGCGCTGTTTCACGATGTCGGTAAACTCAAAGTGCCGCCGCAGATTTTGAAAAAGACCACACCTTGGTCCGCGCCAGAGTTGAATTTTATCAAACAACATCCGCTGCTGGGGATTGAACTGCTTAAGCTCGCCGAGAATTTCCCCGAGGCGGCGCTCGCTCCGATCACCAATCACCATGAGTATCTCGATGGCTCGGGTTATCCCAAGGGATTGAAGGAAGCAGAACTGGATAAAATCTCCCAGCTGCTCGCTGTCGTGAACGAGTACGACTCGCTTTGTTATCCGAGTAATCAGGGCAAGGCGCGCATGCCCTACGCAGCCTTAGGCTATTTATATAAACAATATAAAACCAAATTAAATCAGGAATATATTGGCAAGATGATCAAAATACTGGGCATTTATCCACCGGGAAGTGTGGTGGAGTTGTCGAGCGGTCAATATGCCATGGTGATGTCGGTCAATCTGCAAAAGCTACTGTGCCCGAAAATCCTTGTTTATGATGCGCTCGTGCCTAAAGATCAGGCGCCAATTGTCGACCTGGAAGTCGAAGGGATCTGCATCGTGCGGTGCCTACCACCCGCGGCACTCCCCGAAAAAGTGCATGAATACCTCAATCCACGTGAACGCGTGAGTTACTACTTTGGTGGCGATAGCCGTAAATAAACCAACGGAATTCATTCGCCCAATAAAAAGCCGGAGTACTCCGGCTTTTTTGCATCCACGTCAATACTCGCGATTAGAGCCAGTGTTTGCGTTTAAAGAAGAAATAGGTCCCCGCTGCACTTGCCAGCATCATCAAAATCGCCATCGGATAACCATATTGCCAACCTAACTCAGGCATTCCATGGAAGTTCATTCCGTAGCTGCTGGCAATCAGCGTGGGCGGCAGAAACACCACAGCCGCAACCGAGAAGATTTTAATGATCTTATTTTGCTGTAACCCACTGAAACCCATGGCGGCGTCGAGCAAAAAGTTTAACTTATCGAAGATAAACTGACTGTGGGGCATTAACGACTCGATATCCGAGAGCATTTCGCGTAAATCTTTCAAATGTTCATCGGACAATTGCCCACGGTAGTATCGCTGCATATAACGAAGCGAGCGCTGGGTATCGAGCAAACTTAAACGAATTTTACCGTTCGAGTCTTCCTGCAAGGTGATGAGTTTGAACACATCATCCAGCTCATCATTATCAAACACTTGCTCACCGACATTTTCAAGGACCGTATACACGTCCTCAATCAAGTCGGAGAGATAATCCACTTTCAGATTAAAGAGCTCGAGGAACAATTCCTGCGGGGTTGAGACTTCTAACCGACCAAGGCGTAAGTAGTTACGCAACAAACGGATCAGGCCGACATCCTCTTCACGTATGGTCAACAGGAAGTTCGTCCGCAGGTTAAAGGAAACGTTTACCCCACGTACGTCTTGCCCCACTCGCTGGGGGAATAACGAATTGATATGTAAGCCGTCGCTGTTTTGATAAAAACGCGCCGAGGCCTCAATCTCGTTGATATCTTCTTCGTCGGGCACTTCTTCAACGGAAAAACGACTTAACCATTCTCGCTCTGCATCATCAGGTTTATAGAGATCCAACCATATGGTCGACGCCGGAATACTGTCTTGTGTGTTAATCTCAGTGACCGTCAGTTGACGGTTTTCGTAGACATAGGCAGTAATCATGTGTCCTCCTGAAAAAAACTTAAGCTAAAAAGTCCACTTAAGTGCAGGCTAAAAAATTGTCGCTAGTTTAACGTATAACTTAGTAATGAAAAGGCGGGAGCGATAAATTCATAAAATAAATCTGTGTTAGTCTTCGAGAATTTCTAGCCGCTCCGCATTAGAAAAGCGAATGTGTACGCCCTCAATCGTCACCATTTTGGCCTCCGAGATATCCCCTTTGCGCGCCTTATACACGCCGGATAACACACCAGCTGGAGACACTATCGTCACAGTCACGACTTTATGTTGATCGTACCAGTACCACACACTGTAGCTTAAAAGGCTCAGCCCCAGCAGTAAAAATGCTGCCCGCATGCCGTAACGACGCCACAGACTCGGCATCGGCAGAAGATTTACCGAAGTGGCAGACCGCTGCTTAGGACGCCGATTGGCCAGCAGTAAAATCGCCATAATGATAACGGCTAAGGTGAGCAACAGTTTTGTTAACAAGGGACACTCCAGAAGGCGGGACTTAATCGATTATAATCGACATTGAAATGCGAAACTGTCATTAAGATCAAGCTTATGCAACACAATTTTGCGGCGACATAGCCGTACATTTCGATATCAGACTAACAGCAGAAGATGACAAGTTAACATCTAACCGAGAAAATCGAGTCGATTGAAAGCCTAGTCATTCAAAGTGGTGACACGCTAAACGCCAGCTCAAGGCGACAAAGAGACAAAGAGACAAAGAGACACCTAGAATGCCTCAAACTGCGCTGCCATACGCCGTATTTGACTTAGCGGCACACCATGACGATTACGCTCGGCGCACAGTTGTTGATGCGTGCGCGCTGAAGGCTCCCCCACCAGTACGATACGCACTTGATAACCTAAGGCTTTCGCAGCTGCCTCATAGGCCATGTACTCCCAGCGGCAAAGATTAGTGTTATCACAAATCACGATAGGCTGAGCGCTACTGAGCGCGTGGATAAACGCGGTTAAATTACGTTGATGATATTCGGAGAGTTTTTTCGCATCGAATCGATACTCCTCTCCCTCGTAGAAAAAACTATCGGTCGAAAAAATGCCGCCTTGGCGAACGCGAATCGCCTCTTCTAACGGTAGATTAGCCACAAACTGCTCGACCCAATGGGATTTACCGCTGCCCGGTAATCCCCGCATAATAATCGCCAGTTTTTGCGTCATGGGCTCGTTGCTCATTCTTAAACATCGGACTCGGCTAAATCGGAGCCAATCACTTTGCCTGCGAGTATGGTATCGACCAATTTAGGCACCAAATCCCCTGCCTTACCGGTTAAATGATATTGGAACTGGCTGTGTCTATCGGGTGTGACTAAATTTACTTCCACCGTTTGTGCGCCATGATGATTGGCCGTATCGACAAACCCTGCCGCCGGATACACAGTGCCCGACGTACCAATGGCAATGAATAAATCACAGTTATCGAGCGCATCGTGAATTCTGTCCATTCCCAGCGGCATTTCGCCAAACCACACCACATGGGGGCGTAATCGTTGCGCGGGAATACAGCAGGTACAACAGTTATTGGGGCCGAAGGGTTCTCTTAATAAGAAAGTTTGGCGAGAGCGTGGGCAACGACCTTTGGATAATTCGCCATGCATGTGCAACAAGCGCCGAGAACCCGCTCGTTCATGTAGATCATCAATATTTTGGGTCACAATCAATAATTGCCCGGCAAATTCCGCCTCTAGCTTAGCCAATGCCAGATGCGCCGCATTAGGCATCACTGTGCCACTGTGCAATTGCTCCCAACGGCTGTTATAAAATCGCTCAACCAGTTCGGTATCGCGGGCATAACCTTCGGGAGTGGCCACGTCTTCAATATGATGCTCTTCCCATAGACCATCTTGATCGCGAAAGGTACGTAATCCCGATTCGGCAGAAATGCCCGCGCCAGTTAACACCACAATATGCTGGTACATACCGCTTCCTTTTATTGTAATTATTCTGTCCATTGTCCCGACATTTGCGCGTCGTGAACATTATTCCTTGGTATAACCTTACAAAAACTATGCTTGAATTGCCGCAATTTATTGCAATTTCGCGCTAAGTGACACAATTTATCTGCATATAGACCCATAAAGCTAGAACAAAGGTTTAAGTTTTTAATTTGACCCCCTATAATGGCATTCACTATCCACGGATGAACCTATTGGTTCTGCAATCAAGAGATTAGCAATGACAGATGGAAATCAAGCGCTAAAAAAAGCCGGTTTGAAAATCACCCTGCCACGAGTCAAGATCCTAGAACTGATGCAAGGACCTGAAAACCAACATATCAGTGCAGAAGACTTATATAAGAAACTGCTCGATTTAGGTGAAGAAATTGGTCTAGCAACAGTTTACCGTGTATTAAACCAGTTTGATGATGCCGGTATCGTATCTCGCCACCACTTCGAAAGTGGCAAGGCGGTATTCGAGTTATCGACTCAACACCACCACGATCACTTAGTGTGCCTCTCCTGTGGCAAAGTGATTGAGTTTTCAGATGAAGTAATTGAACGTCGTCAAGACGAAATCGCCAGCAAGTACAACATTAAACTGACTAACCACAGCTTATATTTGTACGGTCATTGCACCAACGATAAATGCGATCATAACGACGAGTAGGCAGATTTAGCTCAATCTGGATATCAACCAGACACACCTAATAAAAAACCAGCCATCTAGGCTGGTTTTTTATTGAAACGCTCATGCACAGTTAGAGCACCTTCGCGTACACATTCACTTTATGTCCCATAAACTCACTTGGTTCACGCCAATGCATGCCTATGCGTTTAGCAACGCTCTCAGAGCCAATGTTACCCTCTAGGATCAATGCAATGATTTGCGTAATACCAAACTGCGGGAACACACTGATTGCAGCTTGAGCAGCTTCGGTACCAATCCCCTTGCCCCAATACTCGGGAAAATAACGATAGCCAATTTCGACTTCGTTATATTCGGGAATAAACTTAGGTCCACAAAAACCAATCACCTTCTTATCAGCCTTGTGCTCGACGGCCCAGCGGCCGAATCCCCGTTGCTGATAATCCTGCAAAATTACGTTATGGAACAACTCCCGCGCCTGCTCTGGAGCAGTAAACGGCGCAACAGGAATGTATTTAAGCATTTCGGGAATGCTATTCATCAAGTAGAGGGCATCGACATCCTGCTCGGCAAATGGTCTGAGTATTAAACGCTCTGTCTGTATAATCATATTGGCTTCCTTCATATTGCCCTCTAGACACTCACATCCAGCGCTGTGATTAACGGTGAAAGTCACCGCTACGCTCTGGCTGATACATAATTTCTTCGATACGAACATTGACCATAGTGCCGCCGGGTCTTGGCCATTCGATTTCATCCCCTTGGGATAAACCCAATAAAGCACTGCCCACGGGCGCAAGAATGGAAATCGTACCCTCACCTGTCGCATCCTTGGGATAAACTAATCGTAAACAGAAGGTGTCGTCACTGGATGACACACTAAATTTCACCTCAGAATTCATCGTCACCACATTACCGGGCATCTGCGCGGCAGGCACAATATCGGCTCGGTCGAGTTCCGCCTCCAATGCCGCGCGTCCTGGAAAGGCGTTGGCTGGTAATGACTCCAGTAGACGCTCGAGTCTTTCTAAATCGATTTCTGAAATAATGATCTTTGGTGTTTTCACAGTCTTTCCCTCGTGTAAATAGATGTCCCTTAGGGTTAAACATCTGCTGTGGGCTTATCCTCCCCCAATGGGATAAACCAATAAAAAAATACGCTCGCAGCTAAATGCCGCAATCGCGTGGTAATTAAGTACAAGATGTATTGCTGAACAGCCGTGGTGCCATAAGCGCAGGGCTTAGGGTTGTGGCTCTACTAATGCATTCACACGTCCATCAGGTGATGACGTTTGGTAGAGAAGCCCAATCTAACCCTTTGTAAATAAAAATGCTAGCCTGCGCGATGTTAGCTTTGTCCCATTCTCACACTTTACTGCTCGGCACAGGCTAACAGACACGCAATAAAAAAGGCGCCTTAGGCGCCTTTTCGTGTGTTAACGGTTAGATTACCAACCGGTTTTAGCACGCAGCGCTTTGCCGATATCAGCTAACGAGCGGACAGTTGTCACGCCCGCTGCTTCTAATGCAGCAAATTTGTCAGCAGCAGTACCTTTACCGCCAGCAATGATCGCACCCGCGTGACCCATACGCTTACCAGCAGGAGCAGTTACACCCGCGATGTAAGAAACAACAGGTTTAGTCACGTTAGCTTTGATATAAGCAGCCGCTTCTTCTTCAGCAGTACCACCGATTTCACCGATCATCACGATGGCTTCAGTCTGCGGATCGTTTTGGAACATTTCCAATACGTCGATGAAGTTAGTGCCTGGGATTGGGTCACCACCAATACCTACGCAAGTAGATTGGCCGAAACCTTCGTCAGTCGTTTGCTTAACCGCTTCATAGGTCAGCGTACCAGAACGAGAAACAATACCCACTTTACCTTTTAAGTGGATGTGGCCTGGCATAATACCAATCTTACATTCACCTGGAGTGATAACACCTGGGCAGTTTGGACCGATCATGCGAACGCCAGTTTCTTCTAGCTTCACTTTCACTTCCAACATATCCAGTGTTGGGATACCTTCAGTGATACAAACGATCAGCTCAATACCACCGTCGATAGCTTCGAGGATAGCGTCTTTACAGAAAGGAGCTGGAACGTAGATAACAGAAGCGGTTGCACCAGTAGCAGCAACAGCGTCTTTCACAGTGTTGAACACTGGCAGACCTAAGTGCTCAGTACCGCCTTTACCTGGAGATACACCACCAACCATTTGCGTACCGTAATCGATAGCTTGTTGAGAGTGGAAAGTACCTTGACCACCGGTAAAGCCTTGGCAGATTACCTTGGTATCTTTGTTAATTAATACAGACATTATTTGCCCTCCGCAGCTTTAACTACTTGCTCAGCCGCATCAGTCAGACTGTTAGCTGCAATGATATCAAGACCTGATTTAGCTAATACTTCACGGCCTAATTCAGCGTTAGTACCTTCTAAACGCACTACAACTGGCACTTTAACGCCAACTTCTTTAACAGCGCCAATGATACCTTCTGCGATCATGTCACAACGTACGATACCACCGAAGATGTTAACCAGAACGGCTTTCACATTGCTGTCAGACAGAATGATCTTGAATGCTTCAGCAACACGTTCTTTAGTCGCGCCACCACCTACGTCGAGGAAGTTAGCTGGCTTGCCGCCGTGTAGGTTAACGATGTCCATAGTACCCATTGCTAGGCCAGCACCGTTCACCATACAACCCACGTTTCCGTCCAGCGCAACATAGTTCAGTTCGAACATTGCAGCGTGAGCTTCACGGGCGTCATCCTGTGATGGATCGTGCATTGCTTTGATTTTTGGTTGACGGAACAGTGCGTTACCATCGATACCAATTTTACCGTCTAAGCAGTGCAGGTTACCTTCAGTGGTGATAACCAGTGGGTTGATTTCCAGCAGTGCGAAATCGTGATCAACGAACATAGTCGCCAGACCCATGAAGATCTTGGTGAATTGCTTCATTTGAGTTGGGTTTAAGCCCAGTTTGAAGCCAAGATCACGTGCTTGGTAAGGTTGAGGACCAGTCAGTGGATCGATGATCGCTTTGTGAATGAGTTCTGGCGTTTCTTCGGCCACTTTCTCAATCTCAACACCACCTTCGGTAGAAGCCATGAACACCACGCGACGGGTAGCACGGTCAACTACTGCACCTAAGTACAGTTCGTTAGCGATGTCGGTGCAGCTTTCTACTAAAATTTTAGCAACCGGCTGACCTTTCTCATCTGTTTGATAAGTCACCAGATTTTTGCCTAACCAGTGTTCGGCAAAGGCTCTGATTTCTTCTTTATCGCCAGTGACTTTAACGCCACCCGCTTTACCGCGGCCGCCTGCGTGTACTTGACACTTAACAACCCATAAATTTCCGCCAATACGGCCTGCCGCTTCTACAGCTTCTTGGGCTGTATCACATGCAAAACCTTCTGACACTGGTAAACCATATTCGGCAAATAGGGATTTTGCCTGATACTCATGCAAATTCATGATGATCTATCCGTATACTTCTAATCAAATCCAACTGGCCCCACGGGGCCAGTCACGAGGGTATGTCTGACTCTTGTCTCTAAACTAACAGGTTAAACGTGATCGTTTAGCGCGTTAGATTATAGGTCAAGTAGCAGACGAGTTGGGTCTTCCAAGAAGTCTTTAATGGCGACTAAGAAGCCAACTGACTCACGGCCATCGACAATACGATGGTCATATGAGAGAGCTAGGTACATCATGGGCAGGATTTCAACCTGACCATTCACTGCCATTGGGCGGTCTTTAATGGCATGCATGCCTAAAATCGCGCTTTGTGGCAGGTTTAAAATTGGGGTAGACATTAACGAGCCGAATACACCACCGTTAGTCACAGTGAAGTTACCACCAGTCATATCAGCCACAGTCAGCTTGCCATCACGGCCTTTGATTGCCAGATCGCGTACTGCTTTTTCGATATCAGCCAGGCTCATGGTATCGGTATCACGCAATACTGGGGTGACCAGACCACGTGGAGTCGATACAGCGATGCTGACGTCGAAGTAGTTGTGGTAAACGATATCGTCACCATCGATTGATGCGTTCACTTCTGGGAAGCGTTTCAGCGCTTCAGTTACCGCTTTCACGTAGAAAGACATGAAACCTAAACGGATACCATGGCGCTTTTCAAAGATATCTTGGTACTGCTTACGGATATCCATGATTGGCTTCATGTTCACTTCGTTAAACGTCGTGAGCATCGCGGTAGAGTTTTTCGCTTCTAATAAACGGTTAGCGATAGTCTTACGTAAACGAGTCATTGGAACACGCTTCTCGCTACGACCTGCCGCTAAAGGTTGTACCGCTGGAGCCGCAGGGGCAGCAGCCGCTTTAGGCGCAGACTTGATAAAGGCTTCAACGTCTTCTTTAGTGATACGGCCACCGACACCAGTGCCCTTCACTTTGCTCGCATCAACATTGTGCTCAGCCAGTAAACGACGTACTGATGGGCTTAATGCATCGTTAGACTCTTCAGTCGCAGCAGCGGCAACAGGTGCAGCAGCTTCAGCTTCGGCTTTAGTCACTTCTTGACCAGAAACCGCACCCGCGATGAACTTAGCAATCACTTGCTCGCCCAGAACGGTGTCACCTTCTTGGAACAGGAACTCACCGATGTGACCATCTTCTGGTGCAACCACTTCCAGTACGACTTTGTCAGTTTCAATATCAACCAGATTTTGATCACGAGAAACTTGCTCACCCACTTTTACGTGCCAAGTGGCGATAGTTGCGTCGGCAACAGATTCTGGCAGTACGGGTACCTTGATTTCGATACTCATGAAAAACGATCCTTTTTTATAAAATGTCTATTACTACAGTCTTAGCTATTACAGCTTTAGGGCACTGTTCACTAAAGATTCTTGTTGGTGAGCATGCAGCTCTGGGTAACCACAGGCTGGTGCAGCAGACGCTTCACGGCCAGCGTAGGTCAGTTTTGCACCCGCAGGGATAGCAGCCCAGAAGTGATGTTGGCTAGAGTACCAAGCACCCTGGTTTTGCGGCTCTTCCTGACACCATACAAAATCCTTCACATGTTGGTAATCAGCTAAAGCTGCAACCATTTCTTCATGTGGGAACGGATATAACTGTTCGACACGGATTATTGCGATGTTATTGATGTTTTCTTTACGGCGTTTTTCCAGCAGCTCGAAGTATACCTTACCGCTACAGAACACGACGCGATCGACCTTGTTCGCTTCTAACGTATCGATTTCACCGATCACGTTTTGGAAGCTGCCATTAGCCAATTCTTCCATGCTAGAAACCGCTAATGGGTGACGTAGCAATGACTTAGGTGACATCACCACCAGTGGACGACGCATAGGGCGCACCACTTGGCGACGCAGCATATGGTAAACCTGTGCTGGCGTTGATGGCACACAAACTTGCATGTTGTGGTTAGCACACAGCTGCAAGAAACGCTCTAAACGGGCGCTTGAGTGTTCTGGACCTTGACCTTCGTAACCGTGTGGTAACAGCATGGTCAGACCGCATAGACGGCCCCACTTCTGCTCACCAGACGACAGGAACTGATCGATAACCACTTGGGCACAGTTAGCAAAGTCACCGAATTGGGCTTCCCAAATCGCCAGACCACCAGGTTCCGCAGTCGCATAGCCGTATTCGAAGGCTAATACTGATGCTTCAGACAATACTGAGTCAGTGATGTCGATTGGACCTTGGTCTTCAGACAAGTTACGCAGTGGCAAGTAAGTTGTCGCATCATTTTGGTTGTGCAGAACCGCGTGACGGTGGAAGAAAGTACCACGGCCAGAGTCTTGACCAGTAATGCGAACACGTTGCTTGTCTTCAAGAATCGTGGCGTAAGCTAAGGTTTCAGCAAAGCCCCAGTCGAGTAACTTCTCGCCCTTCGCCATAGCAACGCGATCGCCATAGATTTTAGCAACGCGTGAATGCAGTGGGTGGCTCTCAGGAACATAGCTTAGTTTTTCAGCTAGGTTCTGTAAGCGCGCCAGTGGCAGAGATGCTTGATACGCTTCGTCCCACTCACGGCCAATGTAAGGAGTCCAATCCACTGTGTGCAGTGTCATTGGGCGCCATTCTTTCACCACACAGTCACCTTGGTCTAAGGCGTCACGGTAGGTGTTGATCATGCTGGTCACTTCATCAGCGCCGATGCTGTTTTCAGCGATCAGTTTGTCAGCGTAGATCTTACGTGGCGTTGGGTGTTTCTTGATCTTGGCATACATCAATGGCTGAGTTGCACTTGGCTCGTCAGCTTCGTTGTGGCCATGACGACGGTAACACACTAAGTCAATCACCACGTCACGTTTAAACTCGTTACGATAATCAACAGCAAGCTGAGCAACAAAGGCAACGGCTTCTGGATCGTCAGAGTTCACGTGGAAAATCGGTGCCTGAACCATCTTAGCGATGTCAGTACAGTATTCAGTTGAACGCACATCAAAGTGGTTTGACGTTGTAAAACCAACTTGGTTGTTCACAACGATACGGATGCTGCCGCCCACTTTAAAGCCACGTGTTTGAGACATGTTGAATGTCTCTTGCACGATACCTTGACCAGCAATTGCAGAGTCACCGTGGATCGTAATTGGCATCACCTGTAAACCGTCTTTACAACCACGGCGGTCTTGACGAGCACGTACAGAGCCCATAACCACAGGGTTAACGATTTCAAGGTGTGATGGGTTAAAGGCCAGTGCTAAATGCACGTTGCCGCCCGGCGTTTCGAAATCTGAAGAGAAACCTTGGTGGTATTTTACGTCGCCTGAACCGTGGGTATCGGCGTGCTTACCGGCGAACTCGTCAAACAGTTCTGCTGGACGCTTACCTAACACGTTCACCAGTACGTTTAAACGACCACGGTGAGCCATACCGACTACGATTTCTTTAGTGCCCGCTTCGCCTGCGCGATAAATGATTTCGCGCATCATAGGAACTAACGCATCGCCACCTTCTAACGAGAAGCGTTTTGCACCAGGGAATTTAGCGCCTAAATATTTTTCAATGCCTTCAGCAGCATTTAGGCCTTCGAGAATGCGGGTCTTAACACTTTTATCGTAGTTGGCTTTACCTAAGGATGGTTCGAGACGTTGTTGGATCCAACGCTTCTCATCGGTATCGGTAATGTGCATGTATTCGGCGCCAATCGAACCACAGTAAGTGGCTTTTAGCGCTTTGACTAAGTCAGCCAGCTTCATGGTTTCGCCGCCGTGGGCGAACGAGCCAGTGTTGAACTCACGTTCCATGTCTTCTTTGGTCAGACCGTGGAATGCGGGATCTAAATCGGCAACAGGTTCACGTTTCCACAATTCTAACGGGTCGAGGTTAGCCCCTTGGTGACCACGGAAACGGTGGGCGTTGATCAGCTGTAGCACTTTAACTTGCTTAGCGTCCAACTCAGGATCGGTCACACGAGCTGCGCTCTTATGACGTCCGTCCATCGCTAAACTGCGAAAATAATCACGTACTTTGGAGTGAGCCGCTTCAGGCGCGTCTTTAGAAGCACCGTTCACCGGAGGGAGATTATCAAATACCGCACGCCAATCGTCAGAGACTGACTGTGGGTCTTCTTGATAGGCTTCATACATCTCTTCTACGTAGGTCGAATTTGCACCACTTAAGTGAGATGATTCGAGCCAGGCTTTCATGATGCCTTGGTGCATTGCTATTCCTTTCAAACTTTATACACGTGCTTAGCCATAGTTTTTATATGCAATCTCAAGCAATTACCTTCGACGCATAAATTTTGCCGCCCCTAGATATCCAGATTTCACGGCGCGTTGTCTTCCATTACATACACAAAAGAGCCACCTTCTATACCCAGAAAGTGACTCTTCGAGAGCTATATTATTATTGATTTAAGCTCGGGTTCTCGCATTACACAGCTCGCTTAAGCAGCATTGACTTAATGTGACCAATTGCTTTAGTCGGATTAAGTCCTTTTGGACAGACGTCAACACAGTTCATGATGCCGTGGCAACGGAACACGCTGTAGGCGTCGTCCAGCTCAGAAAGACGTTCTTCTGTCGCTGTATCGCGGCTGTCGATCAAGAAACGGTAAGCGTGTAGCAGACCGCTAGGACCGATAAACTTATCAGGATTCCACCAGAACGATGGACAAGCCGTAGAACAACATGCACACATGATACATTCGTACAGACCATCTAAATGCGCACGCTGTTCAGGTGACTGTAAATGTTCACGAGCAGGCATCTTCTCATCGTTGATGAGGAACGGCTTGATCTTCTCGTACTGCTTGTAGAACTGAGTTAAATCAACCACTAAGTCACGTACGACTGGCATACCTGGCAGTGGACGAATTTCCAACTTCTTACCTTTGAAGGTAGAGATTGGCGTAATACAAGCCAGACCGTTTTTACCGTTCATGTTCACACCGTCACTACCGCAAACACCTTCACGGCATGAGCGACGGAACGCTAACGTTGGGTCCTGTTCTTTTAACTTGATCAGTGCATCAAGCACCATCATGTCAGAGCCTTCAGCCACTTCGAGGCTGTAATCCTGCATGTAAGGTTTTGTATCTACATCAGGATTGTAACGATAAACTGCAAATTCCAATTTCATCTTTGCAACTCCTAGTAGGTACGTTTCTTCGGCGGGAATGCTTCACGTAACTTAGGCGCCATATTCACAGCACGACGGTCCATGGTTTCAGTCACAGGGTCAAACAGGGTGTGACATAACCAGTTATCATCATCACGCTCTAAATAGTCTTCACGTGAGTGAGCACCACGGCTCTCTGTACGGAAGTTAGCAGCATAAGCGGTGGCAATTGCCGTCGCCATCAGGTTGTCTAACTCTAAACATTCAATACGTTGAGTGTTGAATTCACGAGAGTTATCAGACAACTTGGCATTTTCTAAACGCTTACGGATAGCTTTTAACTGCTCTAAACCTTCTGCCATTGCATCGCCACGGCGGAATACAGAGAAGTTTAATTGCATGCAAAGTTGTAAATCTTTACGGATTTGCGCTGGGTCTTCGCCAGACTTGTTGCTTTCCCAGCGGTTTAAGCGTGCTAAAGTCGCTTGAATTTCCGCATCGGTCGCATCTTTTGGATCCGCAGTCTCATCGAGTGCTTTACCTAAGTGTTGACCCGCAGCGCGCCCAAAGACCACTAAGTCGAGCAGAGAGTTACCGCCTAAGCGGTTAGCACCGTGTACAGACACACAGGCAATTTCACCTACTGCGAATAAACCAACCACATCTTGCTCGCTGCCGTCGTCATTCTTACGAATAACTTGACCGCTCACCTTAGTTGGCAGACCACCCATCATATAGTGACAGGTTGGCAGTACTGGGATTGGACCATCGGCCGGATCGATATGCGCGAAGGTACGAGAAAGTTCACACACGCCTGGTAGACGGGCTTCTAAGGTCTCTTTACCTAAGTGGTCGAGTTTCAGCAAGCAGTGTGGGCCTAATGGACCATCTAAACCACGGCCTTCACGGATTTCAGTCATCATAGAACGTGCTACCACGTCACGAGATGCTAAGTCCTTCGCGTTTGGAGCATAACGCTCCATGAAACGCTCGCCGTCTTTGTTCAGCAGGTAACCGCCTTCACCACGACAACCTTCAGTCACAAGTACACCCGCACCAGCGATACCAGTTGGGTGGAATTGCCACATTTCCATATCTTGCATCTGAACACCAGCACGCATCGCCATACCAACACCGTCACCGGTATTGATGTGTGCGTTTGTGGTTGATGCGTAGATACGACCAGCACCGCCAGTCGCGAGTACCGTGGCTTTGGCTTTGAAGTAAACGATTTCACCCGTTTCGATTTCAATCGCAGTACAACCTACGATGGCACCGTCTTGGTTTTTCACTAAATCGAGGGCATACCACTCAGAAAACACTTGGGTTTTGTGTTTAACGTTCTGTTGGTATAAGCAGTGAAGCAATGCGTGACCGGTACGGTCTGCCGCTGCAGCGGTACGCGCCGCTTGTTCACCACCGAAGTTTTTAGATTGACCACCGAAAGGACGTTGGTAAATCTTACCGTTATCGAAACGAGAGAAGGGTAAACCCATGTGCTCGAGTTCAATAATGGCTTCTGGACCGGTTTGACACATAAATTCGATAGCGTCTTGGTCACCGATAAAGTCGGAACCTTTTACGGTATCGTACATGTGTTGTTCCCAATGGTCTTCATGGGCGTTACCTAACGCAACGGTGATACCACCCTGCGCAGATACAGTATGAGAACGAGTTGGGAATACTTTAGATAAAAGCGCACAGCTCTTACCTTCTTTAGAAATCTGTAATGCTGCGCGCATACCGGCACCGCCAGCACCAATCACTACAGCATCAAACTCACGTACTGGAATACTCACTTAGACACCCCACACAATAACAATGCCGGCCGCCAGATAACAAAAGACGGTGACGACGAAGGTGAACTGTAAAACACCGCGTAACGAAGTGCACTTGACGTAATCCGTCAATACTTGCCATACACCAATCCAGGCGTGAACAAGCAGTGCAACCAGCGCAAGCAGGGTAAACACTTTCATTGGCAGAGCGCTAAACAGGCCATGCCAAACGTCATAGGTGAGAGGGGAACTACATGCAATAAAGCCAACCATGAAAATGGTATAACAGGCGAGGATTACTGCACTAGCGCGTAGTAGAATAAAGTCATGAACACCACTGCGTCCAAAACTTGCTGCATTGGTTACCATACCCATAACCCCGCTAATATTGAAAAGGCTACCGTCAGTACAAATACAGCTTTCGCTGAGGCGGTGCCCGAAGCCAACTCTTCCCAACGACCGGTATCCATTACTAAGTGGCGTAGGCCACCGAATAAGTGATAAGCCAGTGCAGTCAAAATGCCCCACATGATGAACTTCACAACGAAGTTATCAAACAGAGATTGTACGCCTGCGAAACTTTCAGCGGAGGCTAAAGATGAATTTAGCAACCAAATAAGAATGCCAACAGCGAACAGCATGATGACACCGGATACACGGTGAAGAATTGACACAATCGCTGTTGCAGGAAAGCGAATGGTCTGCAGATCTAAATGGACAGGTCTTTGCTTTTTCACGTTCTGCTCACTCAGCTCCATTGAGCATTTTTTTTGTTATGTGAACCGCTTTTGTACAAACTTTAAACCGAGGGGTAAATCAGGGCAAAAGTAAACACAAAAGCAAAGTTTAAACAAACAGATAACTATTTGAACACTCACTTATTTAACATGTAAACAAAGGGTGTTTTAACATCATCGTTTGCAGCCATTATTAGGCGGAGGCAAGTATACTCGCGCGAAATGTCAAATACAAACATCACAGAATGCAAATTTTGTTTTTTTAAGGATATTTTCACCTAAGTGCCAGCTGCACCAAGGAAAGTAAAGAGATTTATACCATGGTCTAACAAATTTAAACGCTTATTTAAATTGAAATGTGATCTAGAATGGCTGTAAAGTAATGGCGGTTTGACATGCCGCACTCACAGATAAGAACGAAGTAAGGAGAACGGGGTATGGCTGATTTAAAAGCCAAATTAGAATTACCAGGGAACGACTCGATAGAATTGCCAGTAAAGCAAGGATCCGCTGGTTTTGACGTAATCGATATCAGTAAACTTGGCAGCAAGGGTTACTTCACTTTTGATCCAGGTTTTCTCGCGACAGCCTCCTGTGAATCTGCAATTACCTATATCGATGGCGATCAAGGTATATTGTTACACCGCGGCTATCCAATCGAGCAACTCGCCGTTGACTCAGATTACTTAGACCTGTGTTACCTGCTGCTTTACGGTGAACTGCCGACGAAAGAGCAATATGCTGAATTTGTACACACAGTAAAAACCCACACTATGGTTCATGAGCAACTCGCCTTCTTCTTTAGAGGTTTCCGTCGTGATGCTCATCCTATGGCAATGTTATGTGGTGTCACTGGTGCATTGTCTGCATTTTATCAAGACTCACTCGATGTCAACGATCCTCGCCACCGCGAAATCGCCGCTTATCGCCTAGTCTCCAAAATGCCAACGATTGCCGCTATGTGCTACAAGTACTCTTCTGGCCAGCCATTCGTTTATCCACGCAATGACTTAAGCTACGCAGGCAACTTCTTAAGCATGATGTTTGCTGTTCCTTGTGAAGAGTACAAGGTAAACCCAATCGTTGAACGTGCTATGGACCGTATCTTCATTCTACATGCGGATCACGAACAAAACGCGTCAACGTCAACCGTACGTTTAGCCGGTTCTTCAGGCGCGAATCCATTCGCGTGTATCGCCGCGGGTATTGCTTCTCTATGGGGCCCTGCGCACGGCGGCGCGAACGAAGCTTGTCTACAAATGTTAGAAGAAATCGGTTCAGTGGATCGTATTCCTGAATTCATCGCCCGTGCGAAAGACAAGAACGACCCATTCCGTCTGATGGGCTTCGGACACCGTGTTTACAAAAACTTTGACCCACGTGCCAAAGTCATGCGTGAAACCTGTCACGAAGTGTTAAAAGAGCTGAAAGTACAAGATCCATTATTAGATGTTGCGATGGAACTTGAGCGTATCGCACTGGAAGACGAGTACTTCATTTCGAAGAAACTCTATCCAAACGTCGATTTCTACTCTGGCATCATCATGAAAGCCATTGGTATTCCAACTAGCATGTTCACTGTACTGTTTGCATTAGCACGTACCGTGGGTTGGATTGCTCACTGGAAAGAAATGTTGGATCAACCAGGTCACAAAATCAGCCGTCCACGTCAGCTATATACTGGCGAGACTGCACGTGACTTCGTTAGCCAAGATAAACGCTAAACTGCATTTATCGATAAAAGCGCCCTCTGGGCGCTTTTTTATTGGTATTTTTTATCCACGCCCTTCTCTCTCCCATCAGTCCCGCTAGCACAATAGCCAATCTCCCCTCACAGGTTATTTAGCATTTCTCATCACTTTTTAAACTTTTTAGCTACATTTAGTAAGTTTGCCTAATCCACAATCTCATAATTTTAAGTTAATTTACTGAAATTAATATATTTTTAATTTTGGCATGTTTTTCGCTTTAAGATGGCATCACAAAAATGACAACAGGTAATACTCTTATGGAAAAGTCAAAAATTGCTAAGTTCGCCCTACCCGTGCTGTTAGTGTCAATGTTAGCGGCATGCGGCGAAGAGGAAGTGGCTAAAAAAGAAGAACAATATGCCATCCCCGTTGAAACCACTACCGTACTGCAGGGTAATGTGTCTTCGTTTTATAGCACTACGGCTACCCTCGAAGCTCCGCAGGAAGCCAATGTCGTTAGCCGTATTGCCGGCCTTATCGAAGCCATTAATGTCGAAGAAGGTGACCGGGTACAAAAAGGCCAAATCCTCGCGGTTATCGATGCTAAACGTCAGCAATATGATCTCGACCGCTCCGAAGCCGAAGTGAAAATCATCGAGCAAGAGTTAAACCGCTTAAAGAAAATGAGCAACAAAGAGTTTATCAGTGCCGACTCGATGGCCAAGCTTGAGTACAACCTACAGGCCGCTATCGCCAAACGCGATCTTGCCGAACTACAAGTCAAAGAAAGCCATGTGATTTCCCCCATCAATGGCATTATTGCTAAGCGTTATGTGAAGGCTGGTAACATGGCGAAAGAGTTTGGGGATCTGTTTTATATCGTCAATCAAGACGAGTTGCACGGGATTGTGCATTTACCCGAGCAGCAATTAACTAGCCTGCGTTTAGGCCAAGAAGCCCAAGTCTTTAGCAATCAGCAGAGCAAAAACGCTATCCACGCTAAAGTATTGCGGATAAGCCCTGTGGTCGATCCACAGAGCGGCACCTTTAAAGTGACATTAGCCGTACCTAATCAGGATGCCCATTTAAAGGCCGGTATGTTCACACGGGTCGAATTGAAGTATGACACCCATGAGAATGTAATAACCGTGCCCTACAGTGCCCTGATCAACCAAGACAACAAGCAAGCCCTGTATGTGATTGACGGCACGAGCGCAGACCATCGCGCCAACCGCCGTGAAGTCGAAATTGGTTACCGTGAAGGCGACGCGGTGGAAGTGGTCTCCGGCCTCAAACCCGGCGAACAAGTCGTGACCCGTGGCCAGCAAAATTTGAAAGACCAATCCTTAGTTGAAGTCATTACCCCACTCGATTTGGCCTCAGCGAAGAACTGATAGGAGTCTTTCATGTCAATCATCAGCACCTCAGTTAAACGGCCAGTCACGGTATGGATGTTCATGCTGGCCATTATGTTATTCGGTATGGTGGGGTTTTCGCGCTTAGCGGTAAAACTCCTACCCGATTTAAGCTACCCCACCTTAACCATTAGAACCATGTACGACGGTGCCGCGCCCGTTGAAGTGGAGCAACTGGTTTCAAAACCCATTGAAGAAGCCGTCGGTGTGGTGAAAGGCTTACGTAAGATAAGCTCTATCTCCCGCTCTGGCATGTCCGATGTGGTACTCGAGTTTGAATGGGGCACCACTATGGATATGGCGAGCCTCGATGTACGCGAAAAACTCGACACTATTGCCCTGCCACTGGATGTTAAAAAGCCATTATTGCTGCGCTTTAACCCCAACCTAGACCCTATTATGCGCCTCGCGCTGTCGATACCTAATGCATCAGAGGCTGAACTCAAGCAGATGCGTACCTACGCGGAGGAAGAACTTAAACGCCGTTTAGAAGCCCTTTCAGGTGTAGCTGCGGTGCGCTTATCCGGTGGCTTAGAGCAGGAAGTGCATATTCAGCTCAATCAGGAAAAGTTATCCCAGCTCAATTTGAATGCTGACGACATTAAACGCCGCATCAACGAGGAAAACATCAACTTATCTGCGGGTAAAGTGATCCAAGGCGACCGCGAATATCTGGTTCGTACCCTTAACCAATTCAATTCATTGGAAGAGCTAGGGCAAGTGATCGTCTATCGCGACGCACAGACCTTAGTACGTCTATTTGAAGTTGCGACCATTACCGATGCCTTTAAAGAACGCAGCGACATCACTCGGATCGGCAGCCAAGAGTCGATTGAACTGGCTATCTATAAGGAAGGCGATGCCAACACGGTCGCGGTGGCTAAAAAACTGCGCGATGAGCTAGTCAAAATCAACCAAGATCCTAAGCAAAACAAACTGGAAGTGATTTACGACCAGTCTGAGTTTATTGAGAGTGCCGTAAGCGAAGTCACCTCCTCTGCACTGATGGGCAGTATTTTGTCTATGTTGGTGATTTATCTGTTCCTACGCAATATTATCCCGACGCTGATCATCTCAATCTCCATCCCCTTCTCGGTGATTGCTACTTTTAACATGATGTATTTTGCCGATATCAGTTTAAATATCATGTCATTAGGCGGTATTGCGCTCGCTATCGGTCTCTTAGTCGACAACGCTATTGTGGTGCTGGAGAACATCGACCGCTGCCGTAGCGAAGGCATGAGCAAATTAGATGCGGCTGTCACAGGGACTAAAGAAGTGGCGGGTGCGATTTTCGCCTCGACCATGACTACACTCGCAGTGTTTGTCCCCTTGGTATTTGTCGATGGTATTGCGGGCGCCCTATTCTCTGATCAAGCCCTCACAGTGACCTTTGCCTTGCTCGCATCACTCTTGGTGGCACTAACCTCAATTCCAATGCTGGCCTCCCGCGAAGGCTTTACAGCACTGCCCGAACTCATCAAGAAAACCCCGAAGGAGAAACCAACGACTAAGCTCGGTAAGTTAAAACACTATAGTGCGACGGTATTTTCCTTCCCGATTGTGTTGCTCTTTAGCTACTTACCGAGTGCATTGCTGACTTTAGCGTTAGTCATTGGCCGCTTCTTTTCTTGGCTGCTCGGGTTAGTAATGCGCCCGCTCAGCAGTGGTTTTAACTTTGTTTACCACGCTATCGAGTCGGTTTATCACAAACTGCTCGCGATGGCGCTACGTAAACAAGTCGCCACTTTGTTACTGACCATAGGGATCACTGGCGCCTGTATTAGCTTGCTGCCCCGCCTTGGCATGGAGCTCATCCCACCGATGAACCAAGGGGAGTTTTATGTGGAGATCCTGCTGCCTCCTGGCACTGCGGTCGGTGAAACAGACAAAGTACTGCAACAACTCGCGATGTCGATTAAAGACAGGCCCGAAGTCAAACATGCCTACAGCCAAGCGGGTAGCGGCGGTCTAATGACCTCTGATACCGCCAGAGGCGGTGAAAACTGGGGGCGTTTACAGGTCGTACTGAGCGATCACACGGCTTACCATCAGGTAACACAAGTGCTGCGTGACACCGCGCGCCGCATCCCTGAGCTGGAAGCTAAAATCGAGCAACCTGAACTCTTTAGCTTTAAAACCCCATTGGAGATTGAGCTTTCAGGTTACGATTTACACTTACTTAAGCGCAGTGCCGATAATCTGGTTAAGGCGCTTTCCGCCTCCGATCGCTTTGCCGATGTGAATACTAGCCTGCGTGATGGTCAGCCAGAACTCAGTATTCGCTTCGACCATGCTCGCTTAGCCGCCTTAGGCATGGATGCGCCCACAGTCGCCAATCGTATTGCCCAGCGCGTTGGCGGTACAGTCGCTAGCCAATATACAGTCCGCGACCGCAAAATTGATATTTTAGTGCGTAGCGAACTGGATGAGCGGGATCAAATCAGTGATATCGATGCACTCATCATCAACCCGAACAGCCAGCAACCGATTGCCCTAAGCGCCGTGGCCGAAGTGTCATTGCAATTAGGCCCATCGGCGATTAACCGCATCAGCCAACAACGAGTGGCCTTAGTATCGGCCAACCTTGCCTATGGCGACTTAAGTGATGCAGTGGCCGAAGCACAGCAAATTCTGTCTGCACAGGTGTTGCCCGCCTCGGTTCAAGCACGCTTTGGTGGACAAAACGAGGAAATGGAACATTCATTCCAATCACTGAAGATTGCACTGATCCTGGCGGTTTTCCTGGTGTACTTAGTGATGGCGAGTCAATTCGAATCACTGCTGCATCCGCTGCTAATTTTATTCGCCGTGCCGATGGCGCTGGCAGGTAGCGTGCTTGGTCTTTATATCACCCAAACCCATTTGAGTGTGGTGGTGTTTATCGGCCTTATCATGCTCGCGGGGATTGTGGTCAACAACGCCATCGTACTGGTGGATAGAATTAATCAGCTGCGCACCGAAGGCGTGGACAAGCTTGAGGCCATTAAGATCGCGGCCAAATCCCGTCTGCGCCCGATTATGATGACCACCTTAACCACCACTTTAGGTTTGCTGCCAATGGCGTTAGGTTTAGGCGATGGCTCAGAAGTCCGCGCACCGATGGCGATTACCGTGATCTTTGGTCTGAGCCTCTCGACCCTGTTGACCCTGATTGTTATCCCTGTGCTCTATGCCCTGTTTGACCGTAAAAAGTTTGAACATACCGCCACAGCGCAAGACAACACGGCCGAAACCGCGGAGGCTCGCCTATGAACCTCACCCGTTTAGCGATAAAACGCCCAGTCACCACCAGCATGTTTTTCTTTGCTATCTTGCTGTTTGGTCTGGCTTCTAGCCGCCTACTGCCGCTCGAAATGTTCCCTGGCATCGATATTCCACAAATCGTGGTGCAAGTGCCTTACAAAGGTTCGACCCCTGCGGAAGTCGAGCGCGATATCACTAAGGTGCTCGAAGAGTCCCTCGCCACTATGGGCGGGATTGATGAGCTCGAATCAGAGTCTTCCCAAGAAGGCGCTGAAATCGAAATCAATATGAAATGGGGCGAAAACGTTGCGACTAAGAGCTTAGAAGCGCGGGAAAAAATCGATGCTGTGCGACACTTATTGCCCAAGGATGTTGAGCGGGTGTTTATCCGCCAATTCTCCACCGCTGATATGCCGGTATTGACCATACGGATTTCGAGCGACCGCGAGCTTTCTGGCGCATTCGACTTGCTTGATAAGCAGCTTAAGCGCCCGCTGGAACGGGTTGAAGGGGTGTCTAAGGTCAATCTCTATGGGGTTGAGCAAAAGCAAATTGAGGTCAGGATCAATGCCAACCGTCTCGCCGCCAGTGGCTATTCGGCAACCGAGTTACAGACACGTCTCGGCCGCGAAAATTTTGTGCTTAGCGCCGGTACCTTAAGGGAAAGTAATCTGGTTTATCAGGTGTCTCCTAAGGGCGAGTTTCGTAATTTAGAGGACATTAAAGCCCTAGTATTATTACCAGGGCTGACCTTAGGTGACGTTGCCGATGTGCAATTTGCGCTACCGGAACGGGTCGAAGGTCGTCACTTAGATAAGCATTACGCCGTGGGTCTGGATGTGTTTAAAGAATCCGGCGCCAACTTAGTGGAAGTGTCTGACCGGGTATTAAAGGTGATTGAGCTTGCCAAGCAAGATCAACAATTCCAAGGTATCCGCTTGTTTATCATGGAAGATCAAGCCTCTGGGGTAAAATCTTCCCTCTCGGATCTGCTGCTGTCGGGATTAATCGGCGCCTTGCTGTCTTTTATCGTGCTGTATTTATTCCTGAGAAACTTCAAGATGACCTTGATTGTGGTGTCATCAGTGCCGATTTCGATTGGTATGACGTTGGCCGCCATGTACTTGCTAGGTTACAGCTTAAACATTCTGTCGATGATGGGGCTGTTATTGGCGGTCGGTATGCTTATCGATAACGCTGTAGTGGTCACCGAGAGTGTGCTGCAGGAGAAGCAAGGCAAAGCCACCAATAGCGCAGAGGACAATGAAAACGCGGTCATGACAGGGGTCGATAAGGTCAGTCTTGCCGTACTTGCGGGCACTATGACCACGGCTATCGTGTTTTTACCCAATATCTTCGGGGTAAAAGTCGAGCTTACCATCTTCCTTGAGCATGTGGCGATTGCGATTTGTATTTCGCTAGCGGCCTCACTGTTAGTGGCTAAGACATTAATTCCATTGATGTTGACTAAGTTTCACTTCGATATCGCACCAGAGAAAGCACCAGGTAAGTTACAAAACCTCTACAACCGTAGCCTCAATTGGGTGCTGCTTCGTCCTTGGCGTTCTGGCCTAATTTCGGTGGCCATTTTGGTATCCACCGCCCTGCCGCTGTCGATGGTCAAACAGGATCAAGAGGACAGCCAAAGCAAGGAGCGGATTTACATCAACTACCAAGTAGAAGGTCGCCATAATCTCAATGTGACCGAAGCGATGGTGAGCCAAATGGAAGAGTATCTTTATAATAATAAAGAGGAATTCCATATCGACTCAGTGTATAGCTATTATGCGCCAGACGATGCCTCTTCGGTGATTTTGCTGAAAAAAGACCTACCTATGCCACTGGATGAGTTAAAGAAGAAAATCCGCAGCGGTTTTCCTAAATTCTCCATCGCGAAACCTCAATTTGGCTGGGGTAATGATAACTCAGGCGTACGTGTCACGCTCACTGGCCGCTCCACCTCAGAGCTTATCCATTTGAGTGAGCAAGTATTGCCCCTGCTCTCCAATATCAAAGGCTTAGTGGATGTGCGCTCCGAAGTGAACGGCGCGCAGCAGGAAGTAGTGATCCGCATTAATCGGCAGATGGCGGCACGGCTGGATTTAAAACTCAACGAAGTGGCCTCTAGCATCTCCATGGCCCTGCGCGGCTCACCGCTGCGCTCATTTAGGCACGATCCCAATGGGGAACTGCGTATCGAAATGGCCTATGAGAAGGAATGGCAAAAATCCCTCGAGAAGCTCAAGCAACTGCCTATCGTGCGTATCGACCAACGCCTGTATACCCTTGATAACCTTGCCAGTATCGAGATTTTACCTAGGTTCGATACCATCAAGCACTACAATCGCCAAACCTCGCTTTCTATCGGCGCGAACTTAGACAAGCTCACCACAGAGGAAGCCCAAACTAAGATCAAACAGGTGATGGAAAACGTGCGCTTCCCGAATGGTTATAACTATTCACTGCGCGGAGGGTTTGAGCGTCAGGATGAAGATCAGAGCGTCATGGCTATCAATATGCTGCTTGCTATTGCCATGATTTACATCGTCATGGCGGCGCTGTTTGAGTCTTTATTATTACCGACGGCGATTATCACCTCGATTCTGTTCTCGATCACAGGCGTCTTTTGGGCTTTGCTGCTCACAGGCACGCCTATGTCAGTCATGGCCATGATAGGGATCTTGATTCTAATGGGAATTGTGGTGAATAACGGCATCGTATTGGTCGACCAAATCAACCAAATGACGCCTGAACTCGATAAGCTGTCAGATACCATACGTGAAGTCTGTATTACCCGTCTGCGCCCTGTGCTAATGACGGTAGGAACGACGGTGCTGGGTCTTGTGCCACTGGCGATGGGCGAAACCCAAATCGGTGGAGGCGGCCCCCCCTACTCACCGATGGCCATTGCCATTATCGGCGGTTTGTCGTTCTCAACGGTGACGAGTCTGTATTTGGTTCCCTTGTGCTACCAACTGCTCTACAGAATGCGTTATCGCGCCGCGGTGCGCCTAGGTGAATCGAACCGCATCGCCCAAAAACTCTTACCTTGGACGGTATAGTTTTTGTCTCGTCCTGAAATAAGTTGACACTTATTTCCACCTAAAACGCTCGATGAACCTCATCGGGCGTTTTGTATTTTAAGGCCAAATGTGGCCGCCGTTGATTATAGATGGCTACCGCTTCTGTCACCATTTGTCGCGCCTCCTCCAGCGTTGCGGGCTTATGTGTTAAAAACTCCTGCTTCAAGATGCCATTCACTCGCTCTGCTAAGGCATTTTGATAGCAGTCATATCCGTCTGTCATTGAGCATGTCACGCCATGTTGTGCGTGAACCGCTTGATACGCGTTTGAGCAGTACTGTATCCCTCAGTCTGAGTGGTGTATCAGCGGTTTACTTTTATCTTGTCGCTGCTTCAGCGCCCGTTTGTAGGCCGTTAGCACCCCGTCTGTTTTAAGATTATCATCAACATGATAGCCCACGATTTTTCGTGACCAGGCATCGGTCACCAAGCTTAAATAGGCTTCATTATCTTGCAGTGGCAGATAGGTAATATCCGCCACCCAGACTTGCTCTGAGCGGCTGATGTCTACTTGCTGCTCGCTGGGCTTAAGCAAGTTGGGATGACACCTAAATCGATGATGGCTATGGGTCGTTTTATGGTACGCCCGCTTAGGCGTGACCAACAAACGATGCGCCCTAAGACAGCGAAATAACCGGTCTCGTCCTATCACTATTTGATGCATTTTGTTGAGTAAATACTGCAGTTTACGCGTACCGACTCGCGGTTGAAGTAGCCGTTCATATTGTACCATTTGCACCACCTGTTGCTCCCTTTGCTCCCATTCTGTTTGCCGCTGGCATTGTTGATAATACGCCTGGCGACTGATGCCAAGGTAACGACAGCATTGGGTGACGCCATAACCTATGGCCGTTTTTTCTTGGAGCGTTTCGCGGGTGGCTTTTTTACGACGGATATCCCGTAGTCAGTTCTGAGTTTTTCGACAATGGCTTCGAAGAACGCCGCTTTCATGCGGGTATCTTCCAGTTCGGCTTCGAGGGCTTTTATCTTTTGCTCGGGGGTGAGCGTGGTGGGTTCAGTCATCAACTGTCCTCGCATTGATGTTGGCGGCGTCCCTAGGGACCAATCCAGTTTGCCATGCTTGCGTAACCACACTAACACGGTGGAGCAACCTTGAATACCGTACTTGTCTTGCGCCTGCTTATAGGTCAGCTCGCCTTTTTCCACTTGGTCGACAACCGCCAATTTAAAAGCGAGGGAATAATCGCGTTGAGTTCGTTTAATTGTTGAAGTCATTACACTCTCCAAAATGAGTTTGAAAAGTGTCAACGCTATTTAGGACGGGTCATTTTTAAAAAGAAAGGCTGCAATTGCAGCCTTTCTTTTTAGATAAATCTACTGCCTTAAGGGAGCGACAATCACCTTCCCTTGCGCAGTTTGTGCTCCTCTGAAAAAATCAGTTCCATTGAGAGATAACAAAATACCTTTTGTATAATCATCCCCTAAACGATACCAACGACGCTCGCCTGCGGTATTCGAGAAAGAACGGAAAGCAATGGGAAACATTTTTCCCTTTGAAAAATCTGTTTGCTCCGCAACATCATAAGCAAACATATTAAATACTTCCTGAACCCCTTCTTCTAGATATTTACGCAATTGCAGACCATCGTCCGCGAGCCAAATCTTAGCCTGTTTTGCCGCTAGCGCTTGTTCGTCCAAAGGCTCATTTACTGCAGCCAAGGCTTTATCACGTTTTTTTATTTCCCTTAAACGTTCACGCGTACCATCGGGCAATTTGGCGTACTTAGCATTCACTTGAGCAAGATATTCCTGCTTTTCTTCCTCTGTGCGGAACCTATCAACATAGCGATTGGATTTTGACTGATATAGGAACCGATTTTGGTAAAGCAGCTGTGGCTTTGCCCCTTTCGCTGCACCTTGATACATTTGCACCTGTAACATGACATGCAACATAGTGTTATCAGGTGTTAAGCTATATTCTGGCGTGAGGATCAATGCAATATCCTCAGGACCTAATCCTAATCCTTTCACGCCCTTTGAAGGCCATTCATCGTAAACCTTCACAGGATTATCGGCGAGTTGAGGTAGGGTCGTTATTAGCATTTGATACTGTTTTTCATACGCTTTTTTTAAAGTATCTCCTGCCAGCAGCTCTCTAATTTTGACAATTGCCTCTTCAGCATCGGACTCTCGGGACTCGTTAATTGCCACCTCTGTCAAACCTACAATTAATCCACCAAGTGCACCTGCTGTGACACCCGCAGCGCTCAATGTACCACCGGACGCACCATAGAGATGATATTGTGCACCTAATTGTTTACTTGATAAATCAACCACTAACTTCGCATCGTCAAGTTTTTCTTGATGATTGGTATCAAGGTTTACCTTATAGGGGGCGATGCTACAAGCCGATAAGGTACTCACGGCTAACATCAACATTAAGGGCACCTTCAACGTTAAGACTTTCATTCCAACTCCTTGTAAATAATATTTTTATTTTTATCGAACAACACAAAAGCGAATTTGAAATAACTGCTCAAGGCCGGGATAAATCTCTTGGATCACTCGGCGCAGCTCTGGCAGCGTCATATTCTCCTGCGCTGCATGTTGCTCTGTCAGCGCAGAAAACAACACAGGCACAACCTCAATGACCTTGATATCACAAAACCAACGGTCAGCTTCAAAGGTCGATACTGGCAAAATTTGTCCGGCGAACACATGGGACTCGGCTTCATCCCTTAAGGTAATGGTCTTAGCTCCCGATAAAATGTCCGGCTCGAAACGCTCAAAGAAAGTGATTTTGGTTAACAAAGCGCCTCCATAACAAACACTCACGTAGTATGCGGAACTTAACGACTGTTAAATCTGCATTTATTTACTTAAACCGTTTAAAGGTCAATACTTTACTGGTCGTCAATATAGCGGTTATGGCCATGGGTGAACAGTACGGTAAACAAAATAACTCATACTTTAGCGCGATAATATCCAGCTAAAACTTAGCCACCATCCTCTTAGGCAACAGCAAAACATGGAGAGATTGGCAATATTCAGTTAGAATCCAGCTTTAATTGAGCCACTGGACTCAGCCTGTATAGGCAAAAACCGAATTAGAGATGTTATGAACAAGAAGCAAAAGATCGTTAAGAAGATGGCTAAGCGCGAAAAAGCCAAACAAAACAAAATCGAGAAACCCAAAGTGGGTGCAAAACCGCGTTATATTTCTAAAGCGGAGCGCGCGCGTCTCGAAGCCGAAACGCCAGAAGCTGTGGCTTTAGAAGTAGCGCAAGAGATCGCAGGTGCCGACGCTTCAAGTGCGGAAGATAAGGCTGCGAGCTAAGCCGCTTTGTGTCGTGACGCTCAGAATGTTCTTACTCGCATAAAACGCTTTCCCGTGAATGCGGATATGCCAAACATAAAGGCCACTTTTCAGTGGCCTTTATGTTTTATCAGTTTTTATGACTCTTTATGATTACCAAGATGGTTATCTAAGGCGTTACGGCGTATTGGGTTTTGCTTTATCAAAATCCACCGCAGCCGTTGCCGCCTCGCATTCCTGCTCTTCGGTCAATTGGCCCATTTGTACATGGGAGGATGAAAACGGACTCGTAGATGAAGGCAGATTTTGGCCAACACAATTAGCAATTTCTTCCTCATCCCCCGCCAGCAGTTGCTGGCACTTGGCCTGCGCCTCTTCGGTATCGCTCCCCAAGGGCTGTGCTGCGTTCACGCGGCTTGCCAGTGCGACTTTATCGACTAATCGATAGGCCACCCATACACCCATGATCCCAAACAGAATCGAGCCCAATACTTGGCCGATTAACACACCGTATACCCCGCCCCACTGAGCGCCAAAATACACAAATGGCACAGTGCCTAATGTGGCTTTACCGACGTTAAACAGGGTGGAATATTTGGCTTTGCCCAGATTATTAAACGAAGCATTGGCCACAAATAAAATGCCAGAGAAGGTAAAAAACACCGCGATGTAGCTACAGAAAAACTCGATAAGCGCCGCGCTATCACCTTTCATATCGAACAGGCTCACCACCTGCGATTTGAGCAAGAACAGTAGCAGCGACATCACTACCACATACAAGGTACAAAATTGAATCGCCTTGGTTAAACTTTCGCGCACCCGGTCGAATCGGCCCGCCCCAAAGTTTTGCCCAACAATCGGCCCAATGGCGCCGGATAACGCAAAAATCATCCCAAAGGTGACCGGGACTAACCTGCCAAGCACCGCCCAACCGGCCACATAGGCATCACCAAAATCCGCAATCGCGCGGGTCACAAAGGCGTTACCAATGGGCGTAGCGATATTCGTCAGCATGGCAGGCCCGGCTATGGCGAAAATCGGTTTGAGATCGGCAACAAAATAGCTGAAGTTAAATTTGCCCAGCAGTTGATGTTTTACCACTACACCGCGCCCGGCAATGATAAAGACCGCGATACGGGCAAGCACCGACGCCAGTGCCGCGCCTTCAATCCCCATGGCAAACAGGAAAATAAAAATCGGATCCAGCACCGCATTAACGCCGCCGCCCGCTAAGGTCGACATCATCGACAGCTTCGCATCCCCAACGGCACGCAGCGCGCCGCCAAGGGCCATCGCAAGGCAAATAAAGGGTAAAGAAGGCACCAAAATGTACAGATAACTCTCGGCAAGTTCCGCGGTATGGCCGCTCGCCCCTACCAAAGTCACTAATTCGGGGATAAAACAGGTCACCACCACACTCACAAAAAGGCTGATTAAGGTGGTCACCGCCGCACTATTGAGCAAGAGGCGTTTAGCCAGCTCCACATCCTTTGCACCAATCGAGCGGGAAACTAACGCCCCGAGCGCAATCGACAGGCCGATACCGATAGAGGTCGTAAAAAACGAAATACTGCCCGCATAGCCCACCGCCGCGGCCAGTTCATGTTCGCCGAGTAAACTTAAGAAGAAAATATCGAGTAAATCGACCACAAATAAGGCAGAAATCCCCACGGCGGCGGTCGAACTCATCACGAGGATATGACGAAGAATCGAACCTTCAACGAATTTGGCTTGGGTCATGGGGTTGTTTTACCTTGATCTATTGGATGGACTGACATCAAATCCAGTCTGCGGCTCTCGCCACTTAAGCAGTCTCTTGAGTAAGTAAGCCTACCATGAGGCAGCGCACATAATAAATCATTTAAACGATTTCGTTTGTTACGAATAACTTACACACTCAGGCCTTTGCTCTCACAATCAGCCTGTTTGGTACGACTGACTCCAAGCCATGTAACCCAGTCGTGCTTAAACCAAATCACTCACTCCAAACCACTTAAGCCCAATCACTTATTCCACATCCGTGGCTCTAGGTTATCGTGTCTAGCTTACTTGCTTAGCTTACTTGCTTAGCTTAGGTCGATGATAACCAGTGGATATCGACATCTCGTTTGGGGGAATTGCCAAACAGACGCGAGTATTCGCGGGAAAATTGCGATGGACTCTCATAGCCGACACGATAGGCGGCTGCGGCGGCATCTATGCTCTCGCTTAACATCAATCGGCGAGCCTCCATCAAACGTAACCGTTTTTGATATTGCAGCGGACTCATCGAGGTCAATTGGCGAAAATGATGGTGAAAGGTCGATTTACTCATTCGGGTCATATCGGCTAAATCATCAATGCTAAAATGCTGGGCAAAATTCACCTTCAGCCATTCGATAGAATGGGCGATGCGTAAACCATGGCTGCCCGCCGAGACTATTTGTCTTAAGCGCGCGCCCTGCTCACTGATAAGCACACGCCAGTAAATCTCTCTTTTAATCATAGGCGCGAGCACAGGAATCGACTCAGGCTCATCGAGTAAGGCGACTAACCGGCTGAAAGCATTCAACAAGTTTGGGGTGGAATGGCCTAAAATCATACCTTGATCGGTAACCGTATCCTTTTGCCTCGCCAAGGGCGTTTGCAACATTAAGTCACTCATCACCGCCAAATCGAGTTTTAGCACAACACCGAGGTAAGGTTTTTCAGCACTTGCCTCTAACACTTGCATGGTGGCGGGTAACTCTAAAGAAGTGATTAAGAATCGACTCGGATCGTAGATCAATACTTGCTCTCCCAAGGTCATGCTCTTCGTCCCTTGCACCACAACCGCAATACTTGGCTCGACAATACAGACCGAATTGGAGGTGGGCGCATTCTGCCGATAAAACTCGAGCCCCTCGACCTCAGACGATGCCCATTCGACGCCAAGGGTTCTTTTGGCCACATTGTCGGCAAGCCCTTGGGATAAACAGGCCATCATTTCTTCATCTTGCATCATTCGTTTTCCTCCAGTATCGCAAGGTATTAGTCCTTCTAATTTATCTTACTCGCAACTTATCGCGTTAGCATACGAAATGCCTAACTCTTGGAGAATTAGGCAAGCATTACCGACGAATGAACTACCCTGCGCGCCTGCAAGCGGCAAGAATAAAGGATCCGAATAAGTGATTTTTTAGCCATTGAATAAGGATGAATCGATGAAACCCATGCATTTTGGATTAGGCTCCCTGCTATTGTTAACGCTTGGCGTTCAGGCAGCTGAGTCAGTGCCAGCATCAGTGCCTGTATCAGGGACAAAGCCTAAAACCGTGATAGCTGCTGAGCAAATCAGTATTGCCCGCAATGGCACTCAACTCCCTGTGACAGGGCTCGAAGACTATTTTACCGGCCCAGTGCGCGTTGAGCCTTTATTCCAAGCCAAGGGCGAAGGTCGCGCATCTGGCGCCTTAGTCACCTTTGAGCCGGGCAGTCGCACCCATTGGCATACTCATCCCGTGGGGCAAACCTTAATCGTCACCTCTGGAATGGGTTGGGTACAGCAAGAAGGCCAAACACGCCTTGAAATTCACCCTGGGGATGTGGTGCAGATCCCTGCGAATGTCAAACATTGGCATGGCGCGACGAGCAACACGCCCATGACGCATATCGCCCTACAAGAAGCCAACGCGGGTAAGGTGGTCACATGGCTAGAAAGTGTCTCCCCAGCACAATACGACAAGCCCTGAATGAAGCTTAGCGACTCTTCGCCAAAGCAAGCTAAACCAAAGCAAGTTAAACCAAATCAAGCTAAAAACGCCATGACACAATCTAGGGAGACTTCGATGAACATTAGTGTGACCGCAAACGGTAAAGCGTATCGATTTACCCTCCTCGATAATCCAACGGCAAAGGATTTCTACGCCAGCTTACCCCTAAAGCTAACGCTTAAGGACTATGGCAATACAGAAAAAATCGCCATGCTCGAGCAAAAGCTCACCAAAACGCAGGCCCCCAAAGGCACCAGCGCTAAGCGTGGCGATATCACCTATTATGCCCCTTGGGGTAACTTAGCTCTGTTTTATAGGGACTATGGGTATGCCGATGGCTTAATACCGCTCGGCACTCTTAGTAACGAGACGAGTAAAGAGATGAGCAAAGCAATGAGTGAAGAATTTGTCGAACTGCTTAGCGGCAACGATCTCGATGTGGTGTTCGATAAACAGCCCTAACCATCAAAAGCACAACATCAAAAGCAAAAAAGGCGACACTGAGTTCGCCTTTTTATTTTGTTTTAATGTCGTGCACTTGCGCCAGTGATTAAGTTACTCGCCGACACTGCCGCCATTTAAGTACACAGTATCAGTAACGAGTTCAAACCAATCGACCGGTTTACCATCAAGCGCCTCTTGAACGGCCACATGCTGCATGGAAGATGATGCTGTTGCACCATGCCAATGGCGCTTACCACAATTACACCAAATCAAATCCCCTGGGCGAATGGTGGTGCGCTCCCCCCCTTCACACTGGGTCCAGCCTTCACCTTGGGTGACCAATAGCATTTGCCCGAGTGGATGGCTATGCCAATGGGTTCGCGCGCCCGCGGAAAAGTTCACTACGGCCATACCCACCCGCGCTGGTGGCGGCGCATTAAATAAGCTGCTGATCACCACCTCACCGGTAAACCATTCACTCGGTCCTTTAATCGGTTGTTGTGATCCCGCGGGGATCAGTGTCATGGATGCTGTTTCTAAGCTATTCATCAAAAACTCCTTTGCTAACGTTGTCTTAAGCTGATTTAAAACTGATGGCGGCATGTGGAATGGTCCGCAAACCGCCCTTTTAACAAATGAAATAATCTTCTTAAGCCTAGAAGGAAGATGCCTGCATATCGATCACAAATCGGTAATGCACGTCGGATTTCTCCAGACGCTCGAAGGCTTCATTAATCTGCTCCATTTTGATCATCTCGACCTCTGGCAAAATGTTCATTCGGCCGCAAAAATCGAGCATCTCTTGAGTCTCGGCAATGCCACCAATGAGTGAGGCGGCAATACGGCGACGTCCCATCACCATAGGCACAGTATTCACTTCGGCAATCGGTCCCACTTGACCGACTAAGGTGAGCGTGCCATCCACATTCAATAATGGCAGGTATGGGGTAATGTCATGCTTTGTTGGCACTGTATCGATGATAAGCTCGAAGCGATTGGCGGCTTGCTGCATGCGCTCAAGATCTGAAGAGATCAAAAAGTCACTCGCACCGAGTTCGAGCGCATCGCTACGCTTACTTTCCGAGCGGCTCAGTACAGTCACATGGGCGCCCATCGCGGCCGCAAGTTTGATCGCCATATGGCCTAAACCGCCCATACCAATAACAGTAACTTGACTGCCAGGCCCAACCTTCCAAGTTCTTAACGGCGAATAGGTGGTGATCCCCGCACAGAGTAAGGGCGCGACTTTAGCAAGGTCGAGCGATGCCGGAATACTCAGCACAAACTCTTGGCGCACTACGATATGCTTGGCATAGCCGCCCTTGGTAAGCTCTTGGGTATGCCTATCGGCACTGTTGTAGGTTTGGGTAAAACCCTGCTCACAGAATTGCTCTTCACCATGGTGACAGTGGGTACATTCCTGACAACTGTCGACCATACAGCCCACAGCGACATGATCGCCCACCTTGTATTTGTTCACTTGGCAGCCCACTTGCACCACGCGGCCAACGATTTCATGGCCTGGTACAGTAGGATAAACCGTCCAGCCCCAGTCGTTTTTCACTGTGTGTAAATCGCTATGGCAGACGCCGCTATAGAGAATTTCGATCGCGACATCGTTGTCCCGTAATTCACGGCACTCATAGTGATAAGGTTCTAGCGGGCTTTGCGCCGATGCTGCGGCATATCCAATGGTTTGCATATTTCATCCCCTGTGGATTGAGGCAGAAACGTAAAATGACACGCTTCTGCGAGAAATAATCAAGGCCAGCAAAAGCGCTGGCCCGTGAGCTAACTTACAGATATTGAGTGAAAAATTGCGTCAACTTATCGAAGGGGATCAGGTTCACTCTGTCATACAAGTCAACATGGCCAGCACCTTTTACCAGATAGAGTTCTTTAGGCTCCGCCGCTAGGCTGTAGGCTTCTTGGCTAAACTCCAGTGAGTGCGCTTCATCGCCAGCAACAAATAACAAGGGGCGCGGAGAAATAGACTCAATATCGTTAAATGGATAGAAATTCATAAACTTAGTGTTACTGCTCAGGGTCGGATGCGTCGTCAGCTCAGGCGATGATCCCGCTGGCGTAAACTCTCCCCTTGGGGTGCGATAGAAATCATAAAACTCCTTAGCAATGGGGTGAGAGTTTTCATCGATTTCATGGGGCGTGCCGCCGGTGTATTGGGTTTGACCGCCGCTAAACTCCACATAACGCTGCACGGCCGCCTCGGCGATCATGTGTTGGCGCTGCGCTAAGGTCAACGACTTGCCATAGAGATGACGGCTAAATCCGCCCATGTCATACATGCTGACGGTAGCAATGGCTTTCATGCGAGGATCGATTTTCGCGGCGCTAATGGCAAAACTACCGCTGCCACAGATCCCGAGCACGCCAATGCGCTCTCTGTCGGCAAACTCGCTAGTGCCCAGAAAGTCTACCGCAGCGCTAAAGTCTTCAGCGTACATGTCCGGCAGCACGGCATTACGTGGATTGCCCTCACTCTCACCCCAGAAGGATAAGTCGATGGCAAGAGTTACAAAACCACGATCGGCCAGTTGCTGGGCATAGAGCACCGCGCTTTGTTCTTTTACCGCACCCATAGGGTGGCCTACGATAATGGCGGCGCGTTTTTCGCCTGCCTTCATATCCTTAGGCAAATAAAGATTGCCCGTGACATTCATCTTGTATTGATTTGGAAAAGTTACTTTTTGCATAGTCAGGGTTTCACTCCGATAAAATTGTTAGCACCATGGGATAAATCACCATGATGGCCCGATGTTGCCGCAAAGGCCGGTAAGCTTGTATTTATCAACAATGCCGTTATCAGCCATGCCGCCAAAAACTGCGCGCCGTTTGATGCCTTCATATTCAGCCCTTAATAGGGAACAGACATGTCGCTTAAGCGAGATGAGTTAAGTGTCGCGGCAACTCATGCTGAAATTGTCGACAAAATGACCACGATGTTGAAGCCATGAAACTCGTGGTTACTTGCCTAAAACTCCAAAAATGCGGAAATCGCGCAATGAGAGATAAGGAAATGGTTGCCAGATAAGGCAGCAGAAATGTCGCGCTCGACTGTATGTATCGGTTTAACGCGAATACCCGCGAGGGCAAATTAGGTGTACAAAAAGGCCAACGGTAGTCGTTGGCCTAAGCGTTTATCAAATATTAAATCTATGGCGAAGAGCTGCGCCAACCAGCCTAGCAAACTACAGCGTCACGCAGCTCATCTGGGTTTGGTGATAACGCAACCGACCGATAGCTAAGGCGATTAATGCAAGGAGTGTTAATGATCCCATCACCACTCCCTGCCACTCGGCTTTATGCCAAAACAGCATCAGGTAAGGCCCGCCCAGCGCGGCGCCTAAGTAATAGCAACACAAATACAGCGAAGTCGCCTTAGCGCGGTCGCGGCTTGCGCGCATCGCCACAAAGGAGTTGCAGCAGCTGTGGGTTAAGAAGAAGCCACAGGCCGTCATCAAAAAGCCTAGGCTAATCGTGACTGGCGTATCGAACAGGGTCAATAAACTGCCCAGTAACATCAAGCACCAAGACCATTGGTATAACTTGTGCTGACCAAATTTTGCCAGCCACTTGGCGGTAAAATAAGAAGCCACGGTACCACTGGAATAACACAGGAAGATCAACGTCGCTTGGAAACGGCTCCACTCATAAGGCGCGGCCATCAAATGCAGCTGAATAAAGCTAAATTGATTCACCATCATCATAAAAGTGATCCCACCGATGGCATAGGCTAAACGCATTTGCGGATCGGTTAGGTGATGGCTAAAGCCATAAATATCCTGTAATAAACGTGCCCGTTTTGACAGTGTTGGCGAGGTGGTTTGTCCGCCCGATACCGCCTGCGCATCGGCGCCTGAAGGCAATAAATAACTGGTTAAGGCAACGCCCGCAAGCGTGACTAAAAACAGCAGCCACATGGACTCTTGCCAAGATAAAAACTGCGACATCACCCCGCCCAGTAACCGACCGACAATCCCGCCGATACTGTTGGCCATGATATAAATACCCGCGGCTTTGAGCATAGTGCTTGGCGAGAGTTGCTCCTTAAAATAGGCCATGGCAATGGCGGGCACCGCCGCTAACAGCACGCCCTGTAAAAAGCGGACGTAGACAAGAGCATTAAAATCCCCAGCCCAAATCAACAGCAGATTCGACAGCACCAGTAGCCAGAGACTCACGACAATCGGCGTGTGGCGGCCAATTCTGTCGGATACAACCGCATAAATTAACAGCGAAAACGCCAGCGAAAAGCTGGTGACCGAAAGGATAAGCGTAGCCTTAGAGCCAGATACCGCAAAATGCTCGGCGATCAGCGGTAACATACCCTGCATCAAATACAGATTGATATACACCACCACGGAAGCCACACACAGGGCCCACATCAGTCGGGTATCACGTTGTTTACTGTCGATAATAGTGTCTAACACGGCTTGCACTTTTGGCCTCGATAACGCATCACTCTCAGGATAGACAAAGATTAGCACTGGGCATAACATAACAATAATAGATAATTTATATTGAAATTATTGATTTTTGTTATAGCTAACAATTGCGATACGCCCTGTTATCGGTCAAACCATGCGAGATACGACAGGACTGGGTTGTGGCACATTGTTAATGCCCTTAAAGCACTGTGCCCTCAAGCATAAGTAGAATCGTGCATAAGTGCCCTTGAGCATAAGTACCATCCAGCATAAAAGACGAATCATCATGGACATACGCCAACTTAAACATTTAGATGCACTGGCCAATACCGGCAGTTTTACCGCCGCGGCCAAGAAGCTCAATATGGCGCAACCTGCCCTAAGCCAAAGCATTAAACGGCTCGAGCAGTCGCTTGGGGTGACACTGATTAATCGCACCAGCAATAAGAATGACAAGCACCTCGCGCTCACCGCCGAAGGCTTAGTACTGCATCAACATGCCACTTTGATCCTAAAACAAATCAAACAGGCCGAAGCGCAAATCCGCGCCATGGCGAATCTCACCTCAGGGGAAGTTAGGATCGCGGTGCCTGGCATGCTGGGCTCCTTCTATCTGCCCTCTCGACTTATGGCCTTTCGCCATCAATATCCCGAGCTAAAGCTGTCACTGTTTGAAGGCGGTACCCGTGACGCGCTACGGATGTTACAGCAGGAAGAAGTGGATATCGCCATCATTACCGCCCAAGATTTACAGAGTGACTTCGATAGCCAATTGTTGATCCGTGAGCAGATGGTGATCGCCATGGGCGCCGAGCACCCGCTCGCCGATCATCCTGCCGTCAGCCTCAACGACTTCTTTGACCATGAATTAGTGATGTTTAAAACTGGCTATTTCCACCGGGAATGGATCCTCTCTCAAGCCAAAGAATTGGGTAAAAAGCCCAATATTGCCTTTGAGACTAACCTGATTAACTTAATTAAACAGATTGTCTCCCAGGGATTTGGGATCACTAGCGTGCTCGAAATGGCCATCAGCCCAAAAGACGACATTCTCGCCAAACCCTTTGACCCACCGGTGTTTTTAAATCTGCATATCGCGTGGAAAAAGCAGCGCCCCGTCAGCCAAGCCGACCGCGCCTTTGTGGAATTTTTAATGAAAAACCGTTAACGCAAAGCAATAAAAAGGGCCGATTGCTCGGCCCTTTTAATGCGTCACCTAACGCTTAAGTTGAAATCATTTAACTCATCGCAAATTAACGCTGTTTACGGCGACCAAAGGCAAATGGCAGCAGTAATAAACTTAACCAGCCTAAAGCACCACCGTCACCCTTCTTCGGCGGAGTATCGGTAATCGATACCGACACTAAGCTCGAATCGCTGTTGCCGTGGTTATCGGATACCGTCAGTTGGAATGACACGGTTTGAGCCGCACCATTCACACTTGGCGCCACTAAGTTTAATTTGGCCGCTGCGGGATCAAAATTAAAGCTGGTGCCACCTAACTGAGTCCACTTGTAGGTCAGCGGATCATTGTTCGCATCCGATGATTTGCTCGCATCGATAAACAGCGGCTTACCTTCTTGGACTGTGGTTGGCGCGTCAACCTTAGCAACTGGCGCCACTTCAGACACATCAAACAGGTAACTTTGAGTCAGGGTTTCTGACGAGGCATTGTTGACCTTGTTTGTCAGACTTAACTGATTATCGACACTCGCCTTGCGTGGAACCAACTCAAAGCTGATGTCTTTCGCGTCAGCGCCCGATGGCATCTCGACCGTCCAAGTGATCTTATTACCATCTTGCTTACCGTCATGGCTGATGTTAGCCACTTCATGGCCTTCAGGCAGCATAGCTTCTAAGTTATACACACGTGTTTCTTGGGTTCTGTTGGCTTCGATGCGGGATTTCATCACCTTAGCCACGCCCGGTGTCAACTGACCACTTAGCGCATTGCCCAGAGGCGATAGCACATCATCACCGACACGTTCAAAGATAACGGGTAACTTCACTGGCGCCACTTTGTCATCACCCGTGGTGAGGGTCAGCATGGCTAAACCATCGTCACCCACTTTGAGCGCGTCCTTCCACGCCAGCTTGACGTCGAAGTCCTTAGTGTCGCCAGAAAGTGTCGCCGTTAGGTTATCCGCTGCGGTTTCATTGTTGTAGAAGGTCAATTGTTTCAAACCAAACACGTCATCGGCCGTCGCGGATGAGGCGCTGTAGTTTTGCACAATCACATAGTAACTGCCATTCACCGGATTATTGAGTAAGACACTTTCCTCTGAACCGTCTTTAGCCGATGAACCCACTCGCACAAGTTTGCTGCCATCGTTTTTATCGAGCAGCACATACATATCGAGATCAGGCGATGTGGTGTAACTAATTGAGGTACGGAAGAACAGTGCATTCTCATTCACGTCAAACTTAAACACTTTGACGCCATCGGCGAGATCATCAGTGTATGAGGCATTGTTTGAGTCTTGCTTCACGCTTGACTCAATGGTTTGGCTCAGCTTAAGGCCCGTCACTTCGGCGCCCACGCTGGCAAAATCTACCGCCTTTAAGCCTTCAAGATTGATTTCATCCGCATTACGGGTCGCTTCAATGTTCACTAAATTGGGCAGGTTACGCTTACCAATCTTAGCGGCAATCGGCATAGTCGCCGTTGGGAAGCTTGCCGACTCGAGCACTAAGTTGCCAAAGCCCCAATCTGCGCCCACTTGCGTCACATCGGCGGTCACGGTAATGGTTTGGCTCGCGCCTTTTTTCAGGGTAAAGCTTTCTGGCGACACTGTTAATGCTAACTTATCGGTCACCGCTTGGCCCTTCGCCGTCCAACTACCATCTTGGGTTGCAGTTACGGTGCGGGTCCAAGTACAGGTATTCACGCAGCGAGAATCGGCCATGCTGGGCACGTTTAACTTACGTGGGTCGCCGTTCACGACTGGGTTGGCTATTTCATAGTTCAGGGCACTTTCGTCCATCACTAAACCCGTTTTAGCCGCTAAATCCACACGTATACGGCCAGCACCCACGTCGAACGGATCGGCAACGGTTTTAGCATCGGCTTTTTTCATCGCCTGCGCAGTCGTAGCGGTCAGCATTAATGCGGAGCGGATATTGTCCGGTGTCCAATCCTTGTGCAGTGACTTTAACAGCGCGCCCGCACCCGCAACATGGGGGCTTGCCATTGAAGTGCCCGACATTAAGGTAAAGTCGGCAGGATTTGTACCCGATTTATCATGGCCAAATTGCTGATCAGCATAAGCAGCGTAAATGTCCGTACCCGGAGCAGCCACCGAAGGCACAATCACATCATTGGTCGCATTTGGGCCAATCAGTGAACTGGCAGATAACACATCGGCCTCACGGCTAATCGCTTGCGGTGTCGGGGTTAAAGTTAGCTCTACTGCAGGATTGGCGGCCATGGCCTCGAGTAAGGCTACGCCATCGGTATTACCAATAAATACCGCAGGGACATTTAACTTCTCCAATGCCGACATGGTTAAACGCGCATTGCCTTCACCATCGCGGTTGTACACGATAACCGCTTTAGCGCCCGCCGTTAATGCACCCGATACTTTAGTGGCGAAATCACATGAACCGCGTTTGATAACGGCAATTTTGTCTTTAAAGGCATCGGCAGGGAATACTTTACAGCCTTCGACATTGGTCGCATCAACTGCGCCTGCAAATACGGGCAGTCCTTTCACAACGTCGGTTTGCACAGGGCCAGAGCCAGGGGTGAATTCAAAGGTCTTGCCATTAAACTCCAGCTCACGTACCACTTCACGATTGTGAGTCGAGTTAGCCACCGAGGTATACCAAGGTGCGTTTTTAGACGATGAATAAGGCACCTGCGCGATGTTTGCCCGGGTGTTACCCGCCGCAACCGCAGCAAAAATACCCGCATTACGCGCCGCTAAGAAGCCCTGCTCAGTCGCGCTGTTCCATGGATTGCCGCCACCACTGATGGAGAAGTTGATCACGTCCACGCCATCTTTAATCGCATCATCAATCGCCTTTAAAATCGGCGCCGTTGAACAGCCATTGTAAGTATCTTCTTGATCGCCAGGCTTACAGACTTGATAGGCAATAATGTTTGCGTGGGGAGCCACGCCGGACATTTGCGCAAACGTTAAGCCGGTCGGGATCCCCGAACCTTCGAGTTTACCGACTTCTCCCTCAACATAAGGTACATTGAGCAGAATGTTGCCTGCCGCAGTGCTGGCAACGTGGGAGCCATGACCACCGTAATCTTCGCCGTTTTTAGCGGGCGGTGTCGCACCGAAAACCTTTTCATCATCATAGACATCAGTGATTTCAGGGTAGCTGCGCACACCAATCAGCTTGTCGTTACACATGCTGGCAAAATCGGTTTTACAGTCACCAACATAAATCCCTTGACCTAAGGGGTTGGTGTGATCGTAACCATCTTCACCCACATCGGCGAAAGAAGCGTGATCAGAGTTAATCCCTGAGTCGATAATCGCCACAATTACGCCTTCACCCATAGCCTTAGTGCCCGTTGCACTACCGTCCCACACCTTTGGGGAGCCGATCAATGCCTGACTCACATCGGTTTCGAGCTGTTCGACTTTCTCGCGCTCGATATAAACCACTTCAGGTAATTCGGCCAGTTTGATGGCTTGCGCCTGAGTCATACGCACGGCAACACCGTTGATGGCGTATTGGTAAGTGGTCAGCGGCTCAAGACGGGTACCAATGGCCGCGCTGGCACTTGTTAAAAAGCGCTCTTGCTTGACCTTGAGGAAACTGACGTAATTTTTGACTTCAGGTGCGGCGGCATTAAGTTTGACATTACCTGTCTTACCTGTGCTTTTTGCCTGCGAGGTCGACTGTACATGTTGTGGGCTGGTGGCCTTAAAGCCTGGAATATCCCCCTGATAATTCGCGACCGCGCTGTCACGTAATCTCACGATATAGGTATATTCTCCCTCGGCTAAATCTGGCTCAGGAATAAATTTTACATCTTGGTTGTTAACCGCGGTTAATTGACCTCGGGTCGAATCATTTGATAATTCCGCTGGAATATCTAACTGTAACGTTTCACCAGTTGGCGATAATACGGTTTGCGCATTTGCCGCAGCCGACAGCAATGCCATAGACACCGCTAGTGCAATTTTTGTTTTCATGTTCGCTTCCTTCGCTATATTAAAATTACTGCCGAAAGTTCCTTTTTTAATATTTATTCAGTACAGCAATATCATAAAATGACTGTAACTGAGAGAACTTTACCGCAGCGTTTTAACACGCAATGATACATATTGAAACACCTTATTAGCCGAATAATTACCCATAAAATCAATTAATAAGAATAGCGTACCCAATAAACATTCATCGCTTACCGGTTAACGGAATGTAAGCTGGTTTATGCTAAGAAAGGGAGTTTTAGCAAGTGCTTAAAAAGCAAATAAAATTTATTATCACTCATTAATAAATCCTTTTATTAATTGATAATTAACAGTATGAGAAACTGATAAATAAAGATGAAAACGGATCATATTTAAATGAAATAATTTCAAGCAGACATAATTTCTCACAATTAAGGCTGTGATGAGTTAGATAATTTATTGGACAAATAACCGGCATATTATTTAACGAATGTCGTACTTATTTATCTAAGTCACAGTCATACGAAACGCAATGTACGTAATACTCTGTACGAAATACGCAGTATGGCCACCCAATAATTGTAAGACCGCCGGATAATAGAACTGAAAAAATAGCTGGGCAAAAAACAAGCAATAAAAAAGGGGATTAACTCCCCTTTTCGATAAAATGCAATCGCGCATCCTGCCAATAGGCTTTAAAACATTCAGCCTACTGTTCAGTGCGAACCGCTTTCATCAATACTTCAGTGGTGTATTTATCATTGTTAATCACAGGGAAGCGGTCATAGGTTTGAAAAATCACCTTATCCTGATACTTGATCATCGCCACCACGCCGTAATTAATGCGTTTATCGATAGATTTCGCCGGTAATAAGAACTTAAACGGCACAGGCGCCCTAGCGATATTAAAGCTCTTTTGGGCAATGATGACGCCGGGCGTGTTCAAATCGATAATCGCAATGGTAATTTCACTGCCTTGGGGCAGGAGAATTTTTTCCAAATAGCCCGCAGCCCCATTAACCACCACCGGAGGATCGGGTTGAACCGTCACGCAGCCACTTAAGGCAAATGTCACCAGTAAAAATGAAATAAACAACTTTATTTTCATCAACATATTAACTTCCTTTTACCATACGGATCAGCCCCTCTTGAGTCGTCGAGGCGACAAGCTCACCCTGCTGATTAAAAAATTGGCCTCGTACATAACCTCGTCCACCGCTGGCGGTTGGACTGTCGATACTGTAGAGCAACCATTCTCCCATATTAATTGGACGATGGAACCACATAGCATGATCGATTGTTGCCATGCGGATCCCCGGCGTTAAAAACGACACGCCATGGGGCTGAGCCGCCGTGACTAAAAAGTTAAAGTCAGAGGCGTAGGCCAGCAAATACTCGTGAATATGGGCATCCGTTGGCATTGGCCCATTCGCCCTTAGCCACACATAGCGATAGGGTTCGGTTTCTTTGGGCGCGAAGGGATGCAAAGGATTGACTAACCGCATCTCGATCGGCGCGTCTTCCATAAACTTTTCCAGAATGCGCGCAGGCACTTTATCCCTTAAGGTCATCGCCAGCTCGTTTTGATTCAATAATCCTTCAGGACCCGGCACCTCAGGCATTTTGGCCTGATGGTCAAAGCCCGCCTCGGGTTCTTGGAAGGAGCAGGTCATATGAAAAATCGGCCGCCCCTTTTGTATTGCACTCACGCGTCTGGCACTGAAACTGCCGCCATCGCGCATATTTTCCACTTCATAGACTATGGGGAGTTTCTCATCCCCTGCGCGTAAAAAATAAGAGTGTAGCGAATGCACTTTACGCTCGGCTGGCACAGTTTGCTTAGCGGCGCTCAGGGCCTGCCCCATCACTTGGCCACCAAACACATGCCCAAATCCTAAGTCTTGGCTTTGACCACGAAACAGCCCGATTTCAATTTGCTCGAGGGATAATAATGATAAGAGATCGTCTAATACCTGACTCATGGGATCCTACTGAAAATTAGCAACTAATGCCCAAGGGTAACTCAGTTAGACTAGGGCTGACCAGTAGAGAGTCGATAGCTTATTGTATCTTGTGGCTTCTGCACGCCCAAAGCACTACTCAATCTTAATATGATGCTCAAGGGCACTCTGTTTTGACCAAGCCAACACTTTATCTTCGCCGCAGGTATGCAAATTAATCGGAAAGGCATAATGCAACTCGGGCCAGTACTTGACCAGTTTATCGGGTGTACACAGCCCCTCACTAAAATAGATGGACTGAAATTCGGCAAACATCCCATGACTCACACTGCCCGCCCCCGCGAGCAGATGCTGGCCATTAGGTGCGGCACGACTGACTAAAAATGCCATAGTCGCTGTGACCGTATCAAAGGAAAATAGCGGTTGGATCGCTGGGGCTAAGTGTTTATCTGTCATGGCCGTGAGCGCCTGCGGGCACAGGCTATTGATATGGATGTTAAACTGCTCGCCCTCTAAGGAAAGGCTATTCACCATACCGACGAGGGCCATCTTGGCGGCGCTGAACGGAACCTGATGTAAGTCGCCAAACAACGCCGACACCCCAGTGGTCATCAAAATTCGGCCATAGCCATGGGCCTTCATCAGCGGCCACAGGGCTTGGGTAAGATAAAAACTGCCGTTCACATCCACATCAAACTGTCGCTGCCAGTCGGCTTGTTGGATATGCTCGAAGGAGCACGCGCCGTAAACCCCGGCGTTATTGATCAAAATATCCACGCGTTGCCAATCTTGCTGTAGGCGATTCACCATCGCCTTGACGTCATCCTGCTGGCTAACATCCAGTTCAAAATACAGGCATTCGGCCCCGAGCTTTAAAATGGCCTGATGGGTTTGCTGCAGCTCTGCGTTAGTTGCATGAGCTAAGTTAGAAGAGCTAGTTGCCCCCAATGCCTCACCTTGGGATGAACTTCCCTTAGGTTGGTCAACTAATACCAATTTGGCGCCCCGCTCAGCCAACATAATGGCATAGGCTCTCCCTAGCCCAGAGCCTGCTCCCGTTACCAACGCCACTTGATTATCGAAACGCATCCTATCGTATCCTTATCATTGACATTAACGCTAAACGCCACACTAAACCTTTCACCTCACAGCTCTGGTTATTGCAAAAATAGGGGTGAAGTTCATCGGCTTAACCGATGTTTGGCTGTGGATCACAGGGGATATAAAAACACAGGCATAGTGGATTTTCTTTGAACTTGACGACAAATCTTTCCCCTGAAAGCGAAACATCTGTGCGCCAATTCAAACTCTATTACATGCGTGTATTAGATAGTACTCACTTTAACGCAAATTCTTGTTATGCTATGAGGCTGTTCACTACCCAATTCTTTTCTTAGATAACGACTGGACATCATGAATCCTTGGATTTTAGCCATCAGGCCCCGCACCTTACCCGCGGCAATCGGTCCCCTATTAATCGGTAATATTCTGGCACTGCACCTTGAGCGTTTTAGCTGGTTAATTGCCGCCACCTCGATGTTGTGCGCCATCCTATTGCAGATCGCCGTCAACCTCGCCAATGACTACTTTGACTTTAAAAACGGCATCGATACCGCCGAACGGCTCGGTCCGGTTCGCGTCACCCAGAGTGGTATGATCCCCCCCCATAAAGTACGTAATGCCATGATCCTATGCTTAGTGCTGGCATTAACCGTGGGCTCGTATTTGATTTGGCACGGAGGCTGGCCGATTGCGATTTTAGCGGCGGCGGCCATTTTAGGCGCCCTCGGCTACAGCGGCGGCCCGTATCCTCTGGCATCACACGGGCTAGGTGAAGTCGCCGCTTTTGTGTTTTTTGGTTTAGTGGCCGTGGTCGGCAGTTATTATCTGCAGGCGGGTGATACCAATATGAATGCCTGGCTACTTGGCTGTGCCATTGGCTTATTTAACGCCGCCATTATGTTGGTGAACAACACCCGCGATATTCGCACCGACACCCAAGCGGGCAAACATACGCTCGCGGTGAGGATTGGCGAGGCGCAGGCCAAAGTTTTGTATCAAGCCTTAATTTACTTGCCCTTTGGTTTAGTGATCGCAGGATTCTTACTGGGTATTCTGCCGGGCTTACCGGTACTGCTCGCGGGCTTATCCCTGCTTATCGCCCGTAAACTCAGCAGCGATTTCTATGCCGTATCGGGTGAAGCACTGAATCCACTATTGGGACGCACGGCAAAACTCACCATGATATTCAGTACCCTATTCAGTGTGGGACTGGTGTTTACCGCATAAACGGGAATATCAAGGTTTCGGGATTGCCCCAAAGTTGAGTGAAAAACCAGCCCACAAGGCGGCTAGGTTAAAAAAGACAAGGCTTTAAATACAAAAAGGTTCGTCACGATGCGTTTAATACGCAACATGACGAACCTTTTGCTTTTAGAGGCTGATTAGGACCAGAGGTAACCCGATATTGCTGTGTTAAATAACAGGCCACTAAATTGATGTGTGGCTTTTGGCGTCTGCAAATGCGCCGCCCCAAAACACACATGCAAAGGAATTAAGTGCTCTTCCCTTGGGTGGCTAAAACGTGCCTCCGGCGCCGATTGCCAATCGATTAATTGTGCCTTGGCCTGGCTATCGCCAGATGTCACGACATCGGTTAACCAAGTATCAAACCCTTGGCTGCGAGGCAACACCTTAGGATCGCTGGAGAAAAACGCCCGCATATTATGAAACGACATGCCAGACCCCACAATCAACACCCCTTGCGCGCGCAATGTCGCAAGAGCCTCGCCGATAGCGATATGGGCGCTCGGGTCGAGGTGCTGCACTAAGGACATTTGCACCACAGGAATATTCGCCTCCGGATACATCAACTTAAGTGGCACAAAGGTGCCGTGATCGAATGCGCGCTGATTGTCGAGCCGCACCTCAATTCCACTTGCCTTGAGCAAACCAGCAATGGTTTCGGCAAGCAGTGGCTCACCGGGCGCGGGATAAGAAAGCGTATAGGCCTCAGGTGGAAAACCATAGTAATCAAACAACATGCCTGGATGGGGATGGCTCGACAGTGTCACCTGTGCCTCTTCCCAGTGTGCCGTCACCAATACAATGGCCTTGGGTGTTGGGATAGTATCCGAAACCTTAGATAAAAATGCCCTTAACTCCAGATGATTTGCATCATTGAGTAGCGGTAATGGCCCGCCACCATGGGGAACAAATAACACTGGCATTAAAGCGGAATTCGCGTGCGTCATAATAAACTTCTCTTGATGAAACCGTTAGTTGTCACTTGTAAATCAGACTTTGCCAGCCTTGTGGCTAAGATTAAAAAGCTGCTTTCATGTCCACCAGCTGACGTTGAAAACGCACCAATCTATCAACGGTTTCATCGAGCTTGATGATTAAAAACAACAGCGCAGATAAAGACAGTGCGGGTAACGCGCTCAGGGTGGTTTCGTAATTAAAGTGGTAGTAAATGGCGCCCATCATCACCGACAGTAATGCCGTCGCCGACAGGACTCGGTATTCACGCCAGCCAATGCCAATGGCGCCCAGCACTTCAATCACCCCGATAAAATAGCCAAAACCCGTTGGCAAATTCATCACGCTAAAGGGCACATGGAAAAACGGCACGCTGAGTAACTTGCCCATGCCCGAGAATAAAAACACTATGCTCATCGCAAGTGTCACCACCACCGCCGCACGATTTAAGGTATTGGCACAGATAAAGAGTTTTTGAGGGTCAGTCTCGGCCACGGTTTTATCTGCATTGCCTTTGGCTAAACATAATTGATTTATCGACATAACTACCTCATTACTCATCTCTTTTTGACTCAGTTCAGCGTGAACCCTCGCTAAACGGCACCCTAAACGCAAAGTAGTGGACTCGCATTGAGCCCACTACTGTCATATGGCGGAATTATGCGCCCACAAAAAATAAATAAATATGGAATAATATCTAACATCTCCTAAAATAATTCTTTATTTGTTTAAGAGTCTTGCCATGACCTTAGAACAACTGCTGATGTTCAATACCGTCGCCCTCGCCGGCTCGCTAAAGGCCGCCAGTGATAAACTCCATAAGACCCAACCGGCGATCAGTCAGAGCATTAAACAGCTGGAATCCCAGTTAGATTTAGTGCTGTTCGACCGCCAAGGATATCGCTTGACGCTCACCCAAGAGGGACGAAAGCTGCTGCAATACGCCCAGCGCGTACTGAATGAAGCGCAGGAGATGCGACAAGTCGCTAAGCATTTGGCTAAAGGTAACGAGGCCAGTATCACCTTGGCCTTCGAAGCCTCCTTTAACCTTACCCGCATCTTGCCGATGCTGGAGCGAACACAAAATGAATTTCCGCACACTCAAATCATTCTTAAACAAGAATATTTAACCGGCGCACTCGAAGCCTTAAATCAAGGCGAAGCCGATATTGCGATTTCAGCGGGCGGCATTGATCCTGTCCGTTCCAGCCATTTTGAGCTGGCCTACTTATTTTCAGGCAGTCTGTTAGATGTGGCCTCGCCGCGTTTACTGAGTCGGCACCCCACCCTGAGCCATGTGCGCGAATTGGTGAACGAGTACCAAATTGTGATCCAAGATACTGGCACTGGCACCGCCAATATCGAATTTGGAGTGCAAGCAGGGCAACGCCGTTGGTACGTTAATGATTTTTATACAAAGAGAATGCTCATTCAGAGCGGCATGGGTTGGGGAAAATTACCACATTATTTGGTGGAACAAGCCCTTGCGGATGGAAGTTTACTGCCACTGGAGCTACGGGAAAGGCAAAATCTTATCCAACTCGATTACTATGTAATGCGCCCGCCCCACTCGCCCTTAGGCCCTGTGGCGCAGGCACTGTGGGAAAACTTAGTCCAATTAGCCGCAAAGCAAAGCGTCTAAGCAATCTATCTAGGTAACACACGCTCAAGATATGTCGACTGAATAAGCCTTTATGGAGCAGCCGCGCAATTGTTGAGTTAATGACGGAGCAAATTCAACCATTCTTGGGAATTGGCCAAAATAAATTGATACACGCTGCCATCATCCAAGGTGATTTTTATCGCATCAGAAGTCACTGGTAAAATGCCGCCGCCCTTACCCCAACAGGATTCAACCTTGGCGATAGCCTTTCTTTGCAGTTGATATGGCCCAAGTCCTAAGGTTTTATTGTAGGGGGAAAAACAAACCATCTGATCGGTGACAGTTAACTGGCCATCGGCTCGTGCCACACCATCTTGCGCCGTCGCGATAGCAGATCTGATTAGGTTTTCTTGCATAGCTTCACTCCATTGAATAGTGCTAACAGCATAATTTCCAATCTACCAAACACTGCGGCTATGTCAAGTTTAAGGGCAATCCTGTCATCTGCGGCCACTGTGACCTAATTTGTCCCAAATCACGCTCAGTTATGCCTACACTGCGAATACATTCGCTCAGCATTGATAATAAACAATTGACCAAAAATCAAACTGTTCACCTTTGGCGGCGCACCAATCCGGAAAAGGCTCATCCCCAGCAAGCGTGGAATACTCCTCCCAGCAATTAACCATCGACAGGTAATAATCATGCCTGTTTTGCAGCCTTGATTTACGCTCAATCGTCGGTAATCGCGCAATTAATGCTTGTGCTGACGCTAGCGAGTCTTTTGCCCGTGATATATCACCCAGCAACACAGATTCCGATAGATGGTGGGTCTGAAAATCGACACTGTTTAAGTGAGACAACGCGACTTGAGTGAGGCAAATTTCATCGGTAGGCTCGAGCGCTAACGCTCTTTCATAGGAATCGGTATCCCCAGCAATATAGCCTAACCATTTGTAGGGGATGGGATTGTTGGGCTCATCTAACGTCCATTGGATGAGCACGCCTTTTAGTAGAACGATGAGGGGATAAGCGAGTAATTGGTGTGTTTCACGATGCCAAAAGCCTAAGGAGGATAGCTCCTCTGCGATGTGCCTCTGCTCTGCCAAGGACAGGCTCTTACAGTGCGACACGAATTGGTTTACCGTCGCAATTGCTTGCTTCTTTAGCCCTTGCTCTTTTTGCAGGCAATATTGACCAAAAAGTTCATACCCCTTCAAGGCCGAATACTGAGTCCCTATCGCCTTTAATCCTTCAAAGTTATCGCTATTCCAGTAGTTCATAGAGGTGTTTAAGTTAAGCGCTTGAGTTAGGAGTTTAAGTTAGGTGCTTGAGCTGCGTGATCTTCAGCCGCAAGGTATTGGCTGCAGTCAGTAAAAACATAAGCCTTAAGAGCTGATTGTAATCACCAAGCCCGCCTAGAACCACATGATTTACCATTAAGCAGTTAACTATCCAAGGTTTTATCTCAACTTGCTCAACTTTATCACTTCTATTGAGCAGGCCATCAGAATAATAAAGGGCCTTGCGGCCCTTTATTCGATGTTAACCTAACAAGATGATTATTGGATTTCTTGCTTGGCGAGTGCGCGGTCAAGTTTGGCGCGCTCAACCTCAGGAGAGGCTTTAACCGCTTGGATTAAACCGAGCAGATCTGTGCCCTCTTCGGCAGCAAGCAACAATAAGTTGTTGTTATTTTGCCAATCTACTTTTAGACCATGGGCCTTAGCAAAATCAGCAGCCGACACACCAGGTTTTAACTTAACCACTAATTTACCGGTCATTTCGGCAAAGGCCTTACCCGATTGGGTCACCACTTTTTGCCCTTTGACCAACTGCTTAGCCTGCTTAACCCCTGACTCAGTTTTTACAAAGTAAGGAGTATCCAAACCTAAAAACTCGGCACGGCTAACCTGAACACCTTTAGACTCGGTTTGAGGCTCAGTAAATTCGACTTTGTCATGCGCCATCGCCTGCACCGACAGTGAAAGGGCCACAGCCACTAACGATAAATTTAACGCTTTCATTGATTACTCCTTAAGATGCAGACTTGGCAGCATGGCCATGGAAACGAATTGACCAACCTTCCAGCTTGCCATCGGCTTCGTTAGGGATAGAGATATAGCCCTGATCGTATTTAACAAATCGGTAGCTACCGCTATTCACATCAATCAGCTTGATTGTCCATTCACCCTTTGATGATTCGCCATAGAAGGCATTCGATAACATAGGTGTTGCATCGTAGCCAGTAACGAGATCTTCAGGGTTATTTTTGTCCATCACACCTTGGTAAACTAAACCGTTATAAGGTGTCATCAACACACTCTTAGTGCCCGAAGGTGAAATCAGCTCGACCGCTAAATCAGGTAGACGCAGATGGTCGGCCGTCAGCTCAATTTGCACGGCTTCAATGACTAAATCGTCTGCAACCACTTGGGTATCAGTCACACCGTTAACATCCGCATCAGGAATCGCCTTAGTGAGCTCGGGGCTTGCTTGCCACTCAGTGACCACATAGTCACCTAAATCTTCGGCATAGGATTTAGCCAGTTTAACGGCTTCGGTAAGATCCACACGACCAAAACCATAGAGGTTATGGAAAGAGAACCCGGCCGCGTTTTGCAACCAGCCAGGGATAGCCGTATACACTGGAGCGGCTTCGCCCTCACCTATGGTCACCGTTTTCGGCGCAATATCCGCATCCACTTTGGTAGCTGTCTTGGCAAGAATATAGCGAACATCACGCCAAGAGAGATCTGGATTCGCACTCATGATCACCGCCACTGCACCCGAGGTATTTGGCGCCGCAGACGAGGTGCCATTCATGGTCGATGTGTAATCACAGTTAGGATTTAATGGGTTCAACCCACCGTGGAATGGCGTGCTTGGTCTATCTTCTGCAATCGCGGAACCATTCTCACAGCCCATACGGTCGGTGGTCACAATCGCTGGATCGTCATCACCATATTCACCACCCGGTGCGGTGACGAAAATGTTCGACCCCACTGATGAGTAGCTAGAAAGCTCGCCCTTAGCGTTAATTGCGCTGACCACTAAGTTATAAACGTTAGCATTGTCAGAGGACATGTTGGAGTTATGGAAAGGTAAGCCATGGTTAGCTGGATTTTCCGCCGTTGCAGTGAAGTAATCCCCTGGCAACCAGAAGGTACGGTAACGGTAGTAGTTATAGCCGTTGCCAGCAGATTTCACGAAAATACTGCCTTTACCATCGAAACTTTGCGTTGCAATATCTTGATAAACTTCGGTTTCATCCTCATCAAAACCATGGGGGAATGGCACACTGTAGCCATAGCTTTGGTTAAAGACTCGCGCGCTATCACTATAGGCACTGGCACCATGTGATTTAGCAAAGTTTTCAAATGTTTGAACGTTCTCGACTTTACCCGTTGGGTCTTGATCTAAAAAGTTAAAGCCGATCAATTTAGCCTTAGGTGCAACACCCCGACCGCCGATACCATTCCAGCCCTCGGCCGCGATAATCCCACCAACAGCAGTACCGTGGCCCGATTCACCCGAGAAAGGCGTTGGATCCACTGTGCCAGTAATCAAATTGTAAGAACCGCCATTGACCGTGTTGTTCATCAAATCTGGGTGCGCAATCTCTAAGCCATCGTCCACCACAGCAACGGTAATGCCCTGTCCCATGGCTTGAGCAGACATAGCCCCGCTTACATTCATATCTTCACCGGCAACACCGCGATGAGCCGCAAAGGCATTCTGTCCGGTGTTTTTTAAATGCCATTGGTAGGTAAAGAGTGGATCGCCATGCTTGATATTGATTGTCAGATTGGCTTCAGCCTGTAATTGGCCGTCGGATACTTTAAACCGAACCACTTCGGTGCCTTCACTGGCATCGGATGCATAGGTAAATTCGCCAGTGTTTTTATTCACTAGCGTAAAGGTGCCCAATTTAAGATCGGCCGGGTCAACCAATGAATAAGTCAAACCACCTTCGGCATCACTCGCTTCCAGTTTTCCAGTAAACAGAATTGACTGTGACACATCAACAGTCATATCCGCCGTGGTCGGGGCTGTATTCACTTTAGGCACAGGTGCCGGAGCCTTCTTATCATCGCTCCCACAGCCAGCCAATAAGGCCGCCGTGATGCTCAATGCAACAATGGACATACGCATAGTAGACATTCCTTCTTGTCATTACTTATTGCAACTTAATTTGGCGTGATAATTGTGATTAATCTTATTCCGCATTAAGTTCTGTTATTTTAGTTATTCCCTATGATTCCCGATAAAACACAAGCACCAAATAGGAAGCAAAGATTTAACACAGAAGAAATAATTGTGAAAAGAAATATAAATAGAATGGCAGACCGATTAAATGTTGGCGGTTATTTTATCGACAAGAAATAAAAGAAATCAGGATAAACAAAATCTAAACGAAGCAACATAAAGATTAAACAAAACAACAAATTGTATGAGATTTAATTATCTACTTTTTACAGTACGGCAAATCATTAAATACACATACTTTTTTACATTTTTAAATTTTCAAACTCTTTTCTGATGTTACATTTAAAAAATTAACCATTCTATAAATGCAGTAAATATTATAAATTAGCAGCACAAAAATTAACATTAATACAACATTGTTATTTGTAAAAATAATTCTAGGCAATAAAAAGCCCCTATTTAGGGGCCTTTGTACTATTTATTTAGAGTTTGATTAATACCCGATTTGGGGCACTCCAATCTAAATGATATTTCTCGCCAGCGGGCTTATCTAAGCGCTCAAAGGTGTGGGCACCGAAAAAGTCCCTTTGACCTTGAAGCAAGTTTGCTGGTAGGGTTTCGCTGCGGTAACTGTCGTAATAGGCCAATGCCGAACTAATACAAGGCACGGGGATCCCTTGCATCACAGCCGCCGCCACCGCACTGCGCCACTCGGTTTGTTTTTCCGACAAGGTAGTTGCAAAGGTGTCGGCCATCAATAAACAGCTTAAGTCCGCATTCGCTTGATAAGCTTGAGTGATAGATTGCAAGAAGGTGGCACGAATAATACAACCCGCACGCCAAATCTTCGCGATTTCAGCAAAATCGAGCTGCCATTTTTGCTCCTGCGCCGTCATCGCCATGAGTTGGAAACCCTGGGCGTAGCAACACACTTTAGCGCAATAGAGCGCACTCTCTAAGGCATCGATTAAGACGGCTTTTTGAGCATCATCCATCGCCACAGAGGCAGGACCTGCGAGCTTTTTACTAAGCTCTACACGGAGGGATTTTTGGGTGCTCACTGCGCGCGCATAAACCGCTTCGGCAATAGTGGGAGCCGGACAACCAATTTGCAAACTGCTTACAGCAGTCCAAAGGCCTGTGCCCTTTTGCCCTGCTTTATCGAGGATCATCTCAACTAACGGTTTACCCGTTAGCGGATCCGCCTGTTTGAGCACCTCGGCGCTGATCCCCATCAGATAGCTGTTTAAACTGCCCTTATTCCAGCGTTCAAACACCTCACCCACTTGTGCTGCACTCATGCCTAAGCCATCGTGCATTAACTGATAGGCTTCGCAAATCAGCTGCATATCGGCGTATTCAATCCCGTTATGCACCATTTTCACATAATGTCCGGCGCCAGCAGGACCAATATAGGTCGTGCAAGGCTCACCTTCGGTCACGGGATTACCCGGCTCAAACCGCTCAATCGGCAGCCCTGTTTGAGGATCAACCTTAGCGGCAATGGCCTTCCAAATCGGCGCCACATGCTGCCAAGCACCAAGATCGCCACTTGGCATTAATGAAGGGCCAAAACGAGCACCCACTTCCCCGCCCGAAACCGCCGAGCTAAAGAAGATAAATTTCCCTTGGTAACGCTTTTCGCGCTCAACGGTATCCGTCCAAAGACTGTTGCCTGTATCGATAACGATGTCGTCCGCTTCGATACCGGCAGAAATCAAGGCATGACATACTCCATCCACAGGCGCACCCGCTGGGACAGACAGCACGAGAATACGGGGTTGAGCGAGGCTTGCTAACATTTCTGAAAGATTAGCACAGCCTGTAATACGCAGATCCTGTCCTACACGTTCTTGTTTTTCTTGCTGTAAAACACCGTTGACTTTAACAGGATCGAGGTCGAAGGCACTGACGCGATATTGATTGTCGGCAATGTTTAGCGCGAGGTTTTTGCCCATCACGCCAAGGCCAATCACGCCAATGTCATTAAGATTGCTGTGGTTTTGCATTATATAATTCCCACGGGTCACAGAGGTTAGAAATAACCAATTTGGAGGTGTAATTATATCGGGCTTTGTAACTTAATTACCAGAGACAATAGACGATGCATACGATTGGCAATCTCGATTACCGTCTAAGATGCGTTGTTTTTTCAGGAGAATATTCCTAGATTTCATCAAACATCTTTACCAATCGTATACATCTGGGGCGAGCGCTTCCTTGGGGAAGTGAATTGATTAATGAGCGAGTTTTAAACCAAGAACACCAAGCAAAATGAGGATTAAACTGACGATTTTCAGCAGGCTCACCCCTTCGCCTAAGAGAATAATACCCGCAATCGCGGTGCCCATGGCACCGATGCCGACCCAAACCCCATAGGCCGTGCCTATCGGCAGCTGTTTAACCGCCAGCCCCAATAACAGCACACTCACCGTCATGGAGAACACAGTAAAGACGCTCGGCCACAGGCGGCTAAATCCGTCGGTGTACTTAAGCCCGATGGCCCAACCAATCTCAAATAGCCCAGCAAGAATTAATAGAAACCAGCTCATAGAGAACTCCCATACCGGGTCGTCCCCAAATTGATATCGGCGTATTTAGGGTCGTCCCTAAGCCGTTGTGAAGTATGTTTACATCGAATGTTTATTTAGATCGAAGTTTGTTTAGATCGAAAGTTTGTTTGGATCTAAAGCATTGAGGCAGACAAAGGTGCCTGATGAGGAAGCTAAGATCCAATGTCCTAAACGCCCAATGCCAAAGCAGAACCTTTAGGATGCGGGCTAGACTAGCAAATAGTGATGTATAAGAGCAAGCCTTGGACTTTAGCGATTTCATCCAAAATAAAAGCGATAGTCTGATGGGACTCTCTCATCAGACTATTGCTTTATCTTGGCTTTACGGCCCCTATTCAAGGACGCTCACGACTACCTAGTCAGATTACCCCACGAGAGCATCGGCATAACCCATCCTAGTTAAGGTCGTGCGGACTAAATCGAGGGTCTGCGGATCTTCAATGGTCGCTGGCGCCGTATATTGCTGATTATCGGCAATTTTACGCATAGTGCCGCGCAGGATTTTGCCCGAGCGGGTTTTCGGCAGCTTTTGAATCGCACTCACTAACCTAAAGGACGCGACGGGACCAATTTCTTGGCGAACGAGGGCAATTAACTGTTTATGCAGCTCCTCGTCCGTAATGGTCACGCCCTTTTTTAGCACCACTAAGCCCAAGGGCACTTGGCCTTTGAGTTTATCGTCGACACCAATCACGGCCGCTTCGGCCACATCGGGATGCTGGCACAACACCTCTTCAAACCGCCCGGTGGAGAGTCGATGGCCAGCTACGTTAATAATGTCATCGATACGGCTCATGATATACAGATAGCCATCCTCATCCATATAACCCGCATCCCCCGTAAGGTAATAACCTGGGTACATAGATAAGTAACTATCTTGATAGCGTTTATTATTTTGCCAGAGTGTAGTGAGTGTGCCCGGTGGCAGCGGCAATTTGATGACCACATTACCAGAGACATTCGCCGCCACTTTGGCGCCCATCTCATCGACCACATCGACCTCATACCCTGGGACGGGTCTGCCAGGCGATCCCGCTTTAACGGCAATCGGTGCCACACCCATCAGGTTTGCCGCCACTGGCCAGCCCGTTTCAGTTTGCCACCAATGGTCGATAACCGGTTTATGCAGTTTGGCTTCGGCCCAGTGCAAAGTATCGGGATCGCAACGCTCCCCTGCCAAAAAGACATTCTTCAAGTAGCTTAAATCGACACCTTGGATAAATTCGCCGTCGGGATCTTCACGCTTAATGGCGCGGATCGCCGTGGGCGCGGTGAAAAAGCTTTTGACTCGATACTTAGCAATCGTGCGCCAAAAGGCGCCGGGATCCGGCGTACCTACGGGTTTTCCTTCGTATAACAAGGTTGTCGCCCCAACAAGCAGCGGACCATAGACAATATAGGAGTGTCCCACAACCCAGCCCACATCCGATGCAGCCCAAAACACATCCCCTTGGGCAATATCATAAATATTGGCCATGGACCAAGCCAATGCCACCGCATGGCCGCCATTGTCTCGCACCACGCCCTTGGGTTGACCCGTGGTTCCTGAGGTATAAAGCACATACAGGGGATCGGTGGCTTTTACCGTCACACAATCGGCACTATCGCTAGTACATAAGGCGGTTTGCCAATCCTTATCGCGCCCCGTTTGCATCTGCGCTTCATATTGGGGGCGATTTAAAATCAAGCAGTGCTCAACTTTGTGAACAGCTTCATTTAATGCTTTGTCCAGTAAGGGTTTATAGGGCACCACGCCTGAAGGCTCAATCCCGCAGGAGGCAGACATGACCAACTTTGGTTTGGCATCATTGATCCGGGTCGCCAGCTCATTGGCCGCAAAGCCGCCGAAGACCACCGAATGAATAGCGCCAATGCGCGCGCAGGCAAGCATGGCATAGGCGGTCTCGGGCACCATGGGCATGTAGATGACCACACGGTCTCCCTTAGTCACGCCAACACTTTGCAAATAGCCCGCAAGCCTTGCCACTTGGGCCTGCAACTCACGGTAAGTAATGCTGTATTCGGTTTCCGTCACCGGGCTCACGTAATGAATAGCAATTTGCTCACCACGCCCCGCCAACACATGCCTGTCCACCGCGTTGTAGCAAGTGTTTAACTCGCCATCGCTGAACCAGTGATAAAACGGTGCCTCGCTTTCATCTAATATTTGTTTGCTCGGCGTCACCCAGTCTAAGGCCTTGGCTGCTTGTTGCCAAAATGCCTGTTTATTCGCAATAGATGTCTGATGTAATTGTTGTCCAACATCTGTCATAAGGCCTCCCATCATGACACTCACCCGTGTCACCACAGATGAAACTCTCCCCTTCCTTCCCTCAGGGATTATGACCTGCCCTGCGCTATTCCCCCATTAGACTAAGGGATATAACCGCTAAAATTGTTAAACATGTTGGATAATTGTACATCTCGCTTGCTGTGCGAAATGATTCAACATAGTCTTATGTCTTTAATGGTTTTTTTCATGGAAAGAAATACTCATTATGATGCGCTTCAAACAATTCAAACCTGCCTTACTCCTGATCCTCAGTCTCGTTAGCGCGAGCAGCTTTGCATCAACCCAACAGCTAGAGACTTTACTCGAACCCTTATCTATTGGTGAGCGAGCCAAAGTCGACAACACTCAGGTGATTAGTGCCAAGTTGCTGTCGCGGGTCTACCAAGTGCGTCAATATCAGCCGCTTTGGCAAGACAGAGACTACGCGGGCACTATGCTCGATGTGATAAAAAGTGCCGATGATGAAGGGTTGTCGAAGGAAGATTATCACTACTCCAAGCTAGTCGAACTTTACCAACAGCTCAGTGCCTCGAGTTGGCAGGATGAATACCGCAGCAATGTATTTGAAGTGCTGCTCAGCGATGGGATCATCACCTACGCCATTCATTTACTGAATGGCAAAGTGAACCCCAGCATGCTAGGCAAAACTTGGAATTATGATGAAACCCATCTCGATTTCGACACCACATTAAAGCAGCTCGAAGAACACATTAAAGCGCACACTGTGGCTGACGCTATTGCAGGTTTAGCGCCTAAGATTGCGCCCTATCACCAACTTAAACAGTATCTTGCTCAGTACAAAGACTTAGCGGCGCGTTATCCTTTTAGCCCAATTCCCTATACGGAAGTCATCAAACCGGGTAGTACTTCCCCCTCGGTACAAGGCATTGCCACACGGCTAACCGAGTTAGGTTACTTAGCTGCAAGCGCGCCAGCGGACAATAGCGCCGCCGTGAACCAGCCCTTAACGTACGACAGCACACTTGAAGCCGCGGTGCGTCAATTCCAAACCGACCACAGTCTCAAAGCCGATGGAGTGATTGGTGCGGGTACTATGGCGGCACTCAATGTGCCCTACTCGCAAAGGGTCGATCAGATCCGTATTAACCTTGAGCGTGCGCGCTGGTTATCGGCAAACTTGCCCGCCAATTACCTGATCGTCAACTTAGCAGGATACGAGCTGTTACTCTTTAAAGACAACAGCTTAAGCTGGCGAACCGACATTATCATCGGCAAAATTAACGCTAAAACGCCGCTGTTTAAATCCAAGCTAAAATACGTGGTCGTTAATCCGACTTGGACTGTGCCCCGCAGCATCTCCACTGAGATCATCAATCACTTACGTAAAGATCCCGATTATTTACAGAAGAAACACTTTAAAGTGGTCGAAGGCTCTGGTACGCCCGTGGATGCAAGCGGTATCGATTGGCATAGCATGACGCGCAAAAACTTCCCCTACTGGTTTGTGCAAGACCCGGGTGAAGATAACTCACTGGGTCTAGTTAAGTTTATCTTCCCTAACCAATACTCGATTTATCTGCACGATACACCAGCTAAAAGTCTGTTTGAACAAACGGATAGAGCCTTCAGTCATGGCTGTATTCGAGTCAAAGATCCACTCGTGCTGGCGGATAAATTGCTGAGTGCCAATGCCAATTGGTCAAGTAACACGCTCAGTAGCAAATTGAGTGAGGGAAAAACGGAAAACCTGTTCTTAGATGAACCCTTAGACATTTTAATCATGTATTGGACCGTCACCTTAAAGGACGGGAAAATCAAGTTTTACAATGACATATATAAACGCGATCCGGTACTTATTGAGGCGTTAAACCGCCCAACCTATGAGGGTGTATTAGCCGATGATGGTTTACTCAACACCATGGAGTAAGCGCTAATAATCGCGGCATTTGATACAAGTTGTTTGCTCAATCCACTGCGCTGCGTTGCCCAATAGTAAGACGAAGGCAACGCGGCACTTCCCCGCTTCACCTAAGCCTTTTACTCTCGCGCTTACATCATTAATATCAATAGTTTGAACTGATGCCGCTCGAGCGAGTGGCAACAAGAATTGACAAAAAAATCAGACTAACCACGCCGCAATCTTTACCTTTACGTAAACTTCATATATCTTGCATAAAAATGATTAACTAAGGTGCCTGAATGAGCGCAACTAACACGCCACAAACGACTTATTCGATCAGTGATCTCTCCAAAGAGTTTGATATCACGACCCGAAGCATTCGTTTTTACGAAGACCAAGGCTTACTTAAGCCAAAACGTCGCGGTCAAACCCGTATTTACAGTCTCAAAGACAGGGTTCGACTCAAACTAATTCTGCGCGGCAAGCGCCTTGGGTTTTCTCTCGCAGAAACCCGTCGCCTGTTCGAACTCTACGATGCCGACAAGAGCAGCACTACCCAGCTCAATACCATGCTTGCCCTAGTGGAAGAGAAAAAATCCGCACTGCAGCAACAAATGGACGACATTAAAGTGGTACTGATGGAGCTGAATTCGGCCGAGCAGCAATGCCGCCTCGCCCTAGAAGAAAGCAAGGCCAAGGCCTAATTCCTTCGAGGCTTGCGAGCATAGCATTAATCACCACCTCAGTTGGTACGACCGCGTGACAGGGATAAATCACGCACTGTAAGACGGTTTTAAAGACTCAAGCACCTAATAATCATAAAAATATAAATTAGAACCTAAGATAGGACACAAGCAATGAACTCACTCTACACCAGTCTCAATTTTGGCCTAGGCGAAGAAGTCGATATGCTGCGCGATGCGGTGCAAGATTTCGCTAAACACGAAATCGCTCCCATTGCCGCTAAAGTCGACCACGACAACGCCTTCCCTAACGAAATTTGGCCCGTGCTCGGTGGAATGGGACTCTTAGGTGTCACAGTGCCTGAGGAATACGGCGGAGCAAATATGGGCTATCTTGCCCACGTGGTCGCCATGGAAGAGATTTCCCGTGCCTCGGCCTCTATCGGATTAAGTTACGGCGCCCACTCTAACCTGTGCGTCAATCAAATTAACCGCAACGGTAATGCTGAGCAAAAAGCCAAGTATTTACCAAAGCTGGTCAGCGGTGAGCATATCGGCGCACTGGCGATGAGTGAACCCAATGCAGGCTCAGATGTGGTTTCAATGAAGCTGCACGCCCGTAAAGAAGGCGACCGTTACATCCTTAATGGCAACAAGATGTGGATCACTAATGGTCCCGATGCCAATACCTATGTGATTTATGCCAAAACCGACTTAACCAAAGGCGCACACGGTATCACGGCCTTTATCGTTGAGCGTGGTTTTAAAGGTTTCAGCCAAGCGCAAAAACTCGACAAATTAGGCATGCGCGGTTCAAACACCTGTGAACTGGTGTTTGAAGATGTCGAAGTGCCAGAGGAAAACATTCTCGGCGGCCTCAACAATGGCGTCAAAGTGCTGATGAGCGGCTTAGATTACGAACGCGTCGTGCTGTCAGGCGGCCCGCTGGGGATCATGAACGCCTGTATGGACATCGTCGTGCCTTATATCCACGAGCGTGAGCAATTTGGCAAATCCATCGGTGAATTCCAATTAGTACAAGGCAAATTAGCCGATATGTACACCGGCATGAACGCCGCTAAAGCCTATGTGTATAGCGTGGCGAAATCCTGCGATCGCGGTGAAACCACCCGCAAAGACGCCGCGGGCGCCATTCTCTACAGCGCGGAGCTGGCGACCAAAATGGCACTGGATGCCATTCAATTGCTCGGCGGTAACGGTTACGTCAACGAGTATGCGACTGGCCGCTTACTGCGCGATGCCAAACTCTATGAGATTGGTGCTGGCACCTCAGAAATTCGCCGTATGCTGATTGGCCGCGAGCTCTTTAACGAATCGAAATAAGCAGCCTAGGGCGAGAGGCGCATGATGAGCTTTTGCCTTTCATGCCCCTCGCCCACCGAGCCAACTGATACTGAGTTACCGCTTTATAAGGACAATCAAAGTGACGCAATTAAGCAGTCGTATCAACGCCCGTAGTGATGAATTTAAAGCCAAATCCGACGATATGGCCGCCCTCGTGGCCGATCTCAAAACTAAACTCGCCAAAATTGAGCTCGGCGGCGGCCCCGTTGCCCTTGAGCGCCATTTAGCCCGCGGTAAACTCCTGCCCCGTCAACGGGTTGAGAAACTCCTCGACGCAGGTTCGCCCTTTTTAGAATTGTCGCAATTTGCTGCATTTGAAGTCTATGACGAAGAAGTGCCCGCCGCAGGGATTATCGCCGGTATCGGCCGAGTGAGCGGCGTAGAATGCATGATTATCGCCAACGATGCCACGGTCAAAGGCGGCACTTACTACCCTATCACGGTTAAAAAACACTTAAGGGCACAAGAAATTGCCAGCCGCTGCCATCTGCCCTGTATCTATCTAGTCGACTCGGGCGGCGCTAACTTGCCCCGTCAGGATGAAGTGTTCCCAGATCGCGACCATTTCGGCCGGATTTTCTACAACCAAGCGCAAATGTCTGCCAAGGGTATTCCGCAAATTGCGGTGGTGATGGGTCTGTGTACCGCGGGCGGCGCCTATGTTCCTGCCATGGCCGATGAATCGATTATCGTTAAAGAACAAGGTACTATCTTCTTAGCGGGTCCGCCGTTAGTGAAAGCTGCGACTGGTGAAGAAGTCAGTGCCGAAGAACTCGGCGGCGCCGACGTACACACTAAAATTTCAGGTGTGGCGGACCACTTAGCCCAAAACGATGAGCATGCCTTAGAGCTTGCCCGCCGCGCAGTGCTGCGTCTGAATCATCAAAAACAAATCAACAGTTTACTGAGCCCGGTTAAGCCACCTAAGTTTGATATCAGCGAACTCTACGGCATCGTCGGCACCGATCTGAAAAAGCCCTTCGATGTGAAAGAAGTGATCGCCCGCATTGTTGACGACTCCGATTTCGATGAGTTTAAGGCCAATTATGGCGCGACTTTGGTCTGTGGTTTTGCCCGTATTCACGGCTATCCCGTAGGGATTGTGGCTAACAACGGCATTTTATTCTCAGAATCAGCCCAAAAAGGCGCGCACTTTATCGAGCTGTGCTGCCAGCGCAAGATCCCGCTGCTGTTCCTGCAAAACATCACCGGCTTTATGGTGGGTAAAAAGTACGAACACGAAGGTATCGCTAAGCACGGTGCCAAGATGGTGACCGCAGTCTCCTGCGCCAATGTGCCTAAATTCACTGTGATTATCGGTGGCAGCTACGGCGCGGGTAACTACGGCATGTGCGGCCGCGCCTTCGAACCGACCATGATGTGGATGTGGCCCAATGCGCGCATCTCTGTGATGGGTGGCGAGCAAGCCGCTGGCGTATTAGCCACAGTACGCCGCGACGGTTTAGCCCGTAAAGGTGAAGAATGGTCTGCTGAGAATGAAAAAGCCTTTAAAGCACCGATTATTGCCCAATACGATAAAGAGGGTCATCCCTACCATGCCAGCGCCCGCCTGTGGGATGACGGCATTATCGACCCGGCGCAAACCCGTGATGTGGTGGGCCTTGCCCTGTCAGCCGCATTAAATGCCCCTATCGAAGACACCCGCTTCGGCGTCTTCCGTATGTAACGCAGCTTGCGATGCCTTACGTATCACTCATAGAGGGAATTACTATGACGGGAATAATAATGACTGACACACAACACCAGAACACTAGCACTCAATCCTTAGCTCATTTGCAGCACGTCAGCTATGCGCTGAATAATGGCGTGGGCGAGTTAATCCTTAACCGCGCTGAAGTGCACAACGCCTTCGATGAGGTGATGATCAGCGAAATGATCGCCGTCCTCGGTTATTTTGCCGAGCACAAAGACTGCAAACTGCTGGTATTAAAAGCCAATGGCAAAAACTTCAGCGCAGGCGCCGACTTAAACTGGATGCGCAAACAAGCCAAGATGGATTTTGATCAAAACCTGAATGACGCCAAGGCGCTGGCTAAGCTGATGCAGGATTTAGATACCTTTCCAAAACCCACTATCGCCTTAGTCCAAGGGGCAGCCTTTGGCGGCGCACTTGGGTTAATCTGCGCCAGTGATATTGCCATCGCCACCGAGCGCGCAAGCTTCTGCTTAAGCGAAGTCAAACTTGGGCTGATCCCTGCGGTGATTAGCCCCTACGTTGCCCGCGCCATGGGTAATCGCGCCTCACGCCGCTATATGCTGACCGCGGAGCGTTTTGATGCGCAAACGGCGCTCAAACTCAATGTTATCCATGAGATAAACGACGATTTAGCGGCCGCAGCAAAGCCCATTATCACCGCGCTGCTCGCCAATAGTCCGCAGGGAATGGCATGGGTGAAGACCCTACTCGCCCGCCTCGAAGATGGCGTGATAGACCAAGATACGATTGATTACACCAGCGAGCGCATCGCCCGCATTCGGGTATCTGATGAAGGCCAAGAAGGTTTAAACGCCTTCTTCGAAAAACGTCAGCCGAACTGGCACACGCCAACAGATACTCAAGGAGTTCTTTGATGTTGACTAACAGCATGTTCACTAAGCTTTTAATTGCTAACCGTGGTGAAATTGCCTGCCGCATTATCAAAACCGCGCAGGCCATGGGCGTTCGCACCGTAGCCTTATATTCCGATGCCGATAAAAACGCGCGCCATGTTGCCATGGCTGACGAATCGTTTTACTTAGGTGGCAGCGCCCCAGCAGATTCTTACCTCAAGGGCGACTTGATTATTGAAATCGCCAAAAAAGCTCAGGCGCAAGCCATTCACCCAGGTTATGGCTTCTTATCGGAAAACGCCGACTTTGCCCGCAAGTGTGAGGCGGCCGGAATCGTGTTTGTTGGCCCTGGCAGCGATGCTATCGATGCTATGGGTAGCAAGAGCGCCGCCAAAGCCATTATGACGGCGGCGCAAGTGCCTTTAGTGCCGGGTTACCATGGCGACGATCAAACCGATGCCACCCTCAAGGCCGAAGCCTTAAAAATCGGCTTCCCCATGCTGATTAAAGCCGCCTACGGTGGCGGTGGCAAAGGCATGCGTATCGTTGAGCATGAAGGCGAAATCATGGACGCCATCAACTCGGCGCGCCGTGAAGCGGCCTCCTCCTTCGGTAATGATAAGTTATTGATGGAGCGTTATTTACGCCAGCCCCGCCATGTCGAAGTGCAAGTGTTTGCCGATACCTTTGGCAATGCAATTTACTTATCGGATCGCGACTGCTCGATTCAGCGTCGCCATCAAAAAGTGGTCGAAGAAGCGCCAGCGCCCGGTTTAAGTGATGAGCTGCGCACCCAAATGGGTGAAGCCGCCGTAGCGGCCGCTAAAGCTATCGATTATGTTGGTGCGGGAACCGTTGAATTCCTATTAGATACCGACAATAGTTTCTACTTTATGGAGATGAATACTCGTCTGCAGGTAGAGCATCCAGTGACCGAAATGGTGACGGGCCAAGACTTAGTCAAATGGCAGTTAATGGTTGCCAGTGGCCAGCCGTTACCGCTCAAACAGGACGAAGTGCGTATCCATGGACACGCCTTTGAGGTACGTATTTACGCCGAAGATCCGCAAAATGAGTTTTTACCCGCCAGCGGTAAGCTCAATTTCCTGCGCGAACCCGAGCAAAGCAAATACGTGCGTATCGATTCCGGCATCCGTGAAAACGATGTGATCAGTAACTTCTACGATCCTATGATCGCCAAGCTCATCGTGTGGGATGAGTCGCGTCCGCGTGCGCTACAGCGCCTAGTGCATGCACTCGAGTCCTACCAAATCAGCGGGCTTAAGCACAATATTGAATTTTTGGCCAATATTGCCGAGCATCCTGCCTTCGCCAAGGCGGATTTTAGCACCGACTTTATCAACCGTTACGGCGACGCGCTGATTGGCAGTGCTTCGAGCGAAACCGATACGGCTATCGCTTTTGCCGCGCTGTATCAAGTACTTGCCCGTAAAGAAGCCGCCAAGGCACAGGCCATTAATAGCGCCGATCCTTACTCGCCTTGGGGCCAAGTCAGTGGCTTTAGACTCAACAGCGTTAGCCAGCATACTATTGCCCTGCTCGACGATGCCCACGAGTTACAACAATTGGTGCTATTAGACTTTGGCGATCACTATCAGCTATCTCTGCCAACGGAAGAAGGTCATGTCAGCAAGTCACTTAGTGGTGAGCTTAAGCAGGATTTACTGTTAGCCGAAATCAACGGCCATAAGAGTAAAGTGCCTGTCAGCGCTCAGGGCGATGATTTTACGCTGTTTTTACCCTCAGGCAGTTATCACTTCAGGGCGGTTAAAACCCAAGTGGTTGAGGCAGAGTCCAGCAATGAAGATAAGCTCAAGGCCCCGATGAACGGCACAGTCGTCACCCACTTAGTGGAAGTCGGTGCTGAGGTTAAGGCAGGACAAGGGCTACTGGTGATGGAAGCGATGAAGATGGAATACACCATCGAAGCGCCCTTCGACGGTATTGTTACCGAGTTCTACTTCAAGGCGGGCGAGTTAGTGAGCGATGGCGCTGTGCTGCTCCATGTTGAGCCAAAAGCCCAGAGCGAGGAAGCCTAAATGTCTGCGCTGGATCTTTCGAACTTAAGCGCCAGCTCGGATAGGGTTAGCCTATTCGAGATGGGGCCCCGTGATGGCTTGCAGAATGAGGCCGCCGTCCCAACACAGGCCAAAGTCGCCTTAATCGAATCCCTGGCCGATGCGGGCGTGATGCGAATTGAAGCAGGCAGTTTTGTGTCACCCAAATGGGTGCCACAAATGGCCGATAGCAGTGACGTATTGCGCCAAATTCGCCGTCAAGCGGGCGTGGTTTACAGCGCCCTCACCCCCAATGTCAAAGGCTTAGAGCTGGCGCTGGATGCAAAAGCTTCCGAAGTCGCTATCTTTGGTGCGGCGTCACAAAGCTTTAGTCAGCGCAATATCAACTGTTCGATTGAAGAGTCGATTGAACGCTTTATCCCGTTGATGGACATGGCAAAAGCCGCCAACATCCCAGTGCGTGGCTATGTGTCCTGCGTTTTAGGTTGCCCCTATGAAGGGGAAATCGCGGCGAGCGAAGTGGCAAGAGTGTCTGAAATCCTTTACAAAATGGGCTGTTACGAAATTTCGCTCGGCGACACTATCGGTGTAGGCACGCCGTTAAAAGCCCGTAAAATGCTGCAAGCCGTGATGGAGCGAGTCCCGGTTGAAAAGCTCGCCCTGCACTTCCACGACACCTATGGCCAAGCATTAGCCAATATTACCGCCTGCCTCGACTTAGGTGTGCGCAGCTTTGATGCCTCAGTAGCGGGCCTAGGTGGCTGCCCATATGCAAAAGGCGCGTCGGGCAATCTAGCGAGTGAAGACTTGGTCTATATGCTCCATGGGCTCGGTTTGAAAACGGGTATCGATTTAGAAAAACTGGCATTAGCGGGTTTTGGGATCAGCAAACAATTAAATCGTCTTAATGGCTCTAAAGTCGCCAATGCAATCTTGCAGGGCGCTAAAGCTTAGACTCAAGCGTCGAGGCGCTAAACATACCTAGCGCCTTGGGGACTGAATAACAGTAAAAGGACATCAAAATGGCAGGACTCAATAAAGTCGTCAGCAGCTATGAAGAAGCGTTAGCAGGTTTATCCGATGATATGACCATTATGGTTGGCGGTTTTGGCCTGTGCGGTATTCCTGAAGGCTTAATCAATCAAATGGTTAAGATGGGCGTTAAGGGCTTAACCGCCATTTCAAACAACGCTGGTGTGGATGATTTCGGTCTGGGCTTATTGTTAAAACATCGCCAGATTTCGACCATGATCGCCTCCTATGTAGGAGAGAACGCCACCTTCGAACAGCAAATGCTCTCGGGCGAACTCAATGTGATTTTAACGCCACAGGGCACGCTGGCGGAAAAAATCCGCGCGGGCGGCGCAGGTATTCCGGCATTTTTCACCGCCACAGGCTACGGTACCCCCGTGGCGGAAGGCAAAGAAACCCGTGAAATCAAAGGCCGTCATTATGTGTTAGAAGAGTCTCTGACTGCCGATTTTGCCCTCGTTCGCGCCTGGAAGGCCGATACTATGGGTAACTTAGTGTTCCGCAAAACCGCCGCTAACTTTAACCCTATGATGGCGACTGCGGGCAAAATCACGGTAGTGGAAGCCGAGTTTATTGTGGAGCCGGGCGAGCTCGATCCTGATCATATCCATACTCCCGGCATTTATGTTGATCGCGTCATCCAAGGCAAGTTCGAGAAACGTATCGAGCAGCGCACGGTAAAAGCGGCGAAATAAGCAACGCTGAACGATTAACAACGCAAGCTAAAGCGATAGAGTCTAAGCCCTAAATAAAGACCGAAAAATTAAGGCCAATAGCGACTCTAGGTAAAGGAAGGATAAAGATCATGGCATTATCAAGAGAACAACTGGCACAGCGTGTTGCCAAAGAATTACAAGACGGCTACTACGTCAACCTCGGTATTGGTATTCCCACGCTCGTGGCCAACTACATTCCCGCAGGTATGGAAGTGATGCTGCAATCGGAAAACGGCCTACTCGGCATGGGGGAATTTCCGACGGAAGAAACCATAGATCCGGATTTAATCAACGCCGGCAAACAAACCGTTACCGCGGTAAAAGGTGCCTCGTTTTTCTCCTCCGCCGAAAGCTTTGCCATGATCCGTGGCGGCCATGTGGACTTAACCGTACTCGGCGCCTTTGAGGTCGATGTGAATGGTTCTATTGCCTCATGGATGATCCCAGGCAAGCTCATCAAGGGCATGGGCGGCGCAATGGATTTAGTTGCGGGTGCGGAAAATATTATCGTCACTATGATGCACGCCGATAAGTACGGTAACTCTAAGCTGTTACCCGTGTGCGAATTGCCCCTCACAGGTTACGGCTGCATCAAACGTGTTGTCACCGATTTAGCCTTTATCGAGATTAAAGATGGCGCCTTCCATCTGTTAGAACGCGCCCCCGGTGTCAGCGTTGAAGAAATTGTTAGCAAAACCGCTGGCAAATTAATCGTGCCAGACCATGTACCAGAAATGGTGTTTTAAGCGTTCTTTAAAATGCGCAAATAACCTATAGCAATAAGGCTTGAAACTTACGTTAGATTGAAGCTTTAGCTTAAAAAGTGTTGAGCGTTAATAGGTGTGATGCGATAGCAAAAGCCCAGAAGAGAATTCTGGGCTTTTTATTGCTTTGCTTAATCCATTGAATCTGACGAGTGCTACTGCACTTATGCTCTGGCGACACGCCGTAAACCCATCCTTGGGGGCTCAGCGAAAAAGTTCCTTTTTTCGATGGTCGCCAACGCATCAGCGCTGTTTGCTGCAATGTTCTGCGTATTCAACCCTACTTTATAAATCGTGTGCATGGATGACTTGTATAGTCGTTTTACTTCACAGTTAGCCACCCTGTATGCAGTTGCGGTAAACTTGCCGCAGCCTAAATACTAAGGATGCTCAAGTTGTTAGCTAAATATCTCAATAAACGCAGTCGCAGTCGTAAGCATATGCGCGATTATGCTCAAGATGTATTTCCCCGCAATCAACATCTACTAACCGATTATATCAATAGCGGGAAGACTGATAGTTTTGAAAGAGTAAAGCAATACCGTGAATTCGATAAGGATTTTCGTCAATGGCAATTATTTGGGGCTGAGTTTGGTGTACCCAAACGCCATTGGGGTTATCTGGCCCAGCTTACCTATATCGAATCAGGTATACTTGAAGCTAAACCATTGATGTGCTCACTAGCATATGGTTATTTTGATACTGCGATTGACTACTATCGTTTTTACCGCGAGATTGAAACAAAAGGTGAGATTGCTAATGCCATGTGGGCAACAGAGCGAGCATTTCAGCTTGTGATTATGTTGTTAGTAGGACTAAAAGCTGAAGCGGATGAGTTATATAATGCGAACGCCACCGCCTGGCGCGCTGGCTGGATAATTCGTTCCCACGGGTTTATCGGTGATTTTTTGGTGTTGTTATATGGGCGATATTTGGGTGTTATTGAGCCGCCTTTTACTAGTGAAGTGCAAGTGACATTGCGAAAAACGGCTCCTTTCCCCTATGCGCCCTTTTTAGATAACTGGGACACACAGGATATCGAATTCATCAGCACTATGTTGCAAACCCTGTGTGACCATCAGGTAGAGCAAGCAGTTATCGGCGATAAAAAGTGCTTTTTTGAGTTTGATAGTGGGCCACACGCATATTTACCATTGACTGCGTTAATGCTGCTAAAACTGCGATCCCTTAAGGGGTTGCCTAACCCGCAATTCAGTCATCCCGCATTTGGCGATATAACAGCGTTGTTTGAGCAAGTCTCCACAGCCTTTAGCGACTATGTCGCAGCAGAGAAGATCCAGCGGATTGAAGATGCGGCTGATGACGTGTTAACCCAGACATTAACCAGAATGCAAAGCCAAGATTTCGATGCCCATGCTATTTTTGCCAAGCGACTCCCATAGTTAAGTGCTAGTTAAGATGTTGATTAACCATGTATTCCAATAACCCCATATTGATAACCCTGACTTAATGCTGAGCCTATTCAAGCCTTAAGTCATTCCAATGCAAACAAGAGGACAAAGGATGTACCAGATTGCGATTGTGATATTCGATGAATTTACCGATATCGATTTCTTTTTAATGCGCGATATTCTCGGCCGCACAACAACCGATTGGACAGTCAAAGTGCTAGGCACCAAACCTAGCCACAGGTCGAGTTTGGGAATGACGGTAGAAACCCATGGTCATGTCGCGCAAGTCGCCGATGCTGACGTGGTATTATTCAGCAGTGGCTACAAAGGCGTACCTGCCGCACTTGCGGATCCTGAGTTTATGTCGGCCCTTAAATTAGATCCCTCGCGGCAATTACTTGGCAGTATCTGTGCGGGCTCATTCTTCTTTGCCAAGTTAGGCTTACTCGACAATATTTCGGCGACGACGCATCCCGATGCCAAACCCGCATTAGTGGCCATGGGTGTGGAGGTGGAAGACTGCGCTCTGGTGATCAATGGCAATATTGCCACTGCGGGAGGTTGCCTGTCCTCACTCTATTTAACGGGTTGGGTAGCGGAGCGTTTATTTGACAGTACAAAGCGCCGCGAAATTCATCGGCAACTGCTCCCCGCAGGCCAAGCCGATGTGTTTGACGCCTTAATCGAATCCTCGATTGCCTCAGCGATTCGCTAACACAGCTCCTCAGGATAAAAGGCCTTCAATAATGACACTCAAAGCACTACTCAATCAGTTAAAAACCGAGCACAAGCTCACCAGCGCAGCCGAACTGGCAGCCTTATTGGCGCAAGATGAAGCGCTAGTCCAGCAGATAAAACAGGCGGATGCGCAGTATTGGGTCAACTTTAGCAAGCAGACCTTTGATGGTTGGTACTGCATCGCTACGCCATCGAATGCCAGCTACCATGTGTACTATCAAGAGCGTGGGCAACATTGCTGGGAAGAAGAAGAAGTATTTAGCGATCAATACTTGGCCATAGCCACCGCGATATTTGCTTCAGGAGTGTTCCATGCTGAATAAAGGCATCAGTGCTAAGTCTTAATAATATTTGATAAATCTAGCGGCATAACAATTAATGCCAAGGCTATCTACCAAAACCAATTCAGACCACATAATAAAGCCAATCAATCTGCCGCGACTTACAATATTGATGGCTTTTCATCTGAGTAACTTACTGTTAAGGTGATGTTTTTATAAGCAATTGACGTTCAACTTCTACACGTCAATAGCAGCGGAGCATTCACTATGGATTGGTTACTGATCGCCCTCGCAGGCTTACTCGGCGGCATGCTAAATGCGGTGGCGGGCGGTGGCAGCTTTATGACCTTATTTGCCCTTGTGTTTGTTGGCGTACCGCCACTGTTGGCTAACGCGACGGGCACCGCCGCCCTGCTTCCCGGTTACCTTGCCAGTGCTTGGCGTTTTCGAAAAGAGATTGAATATCCTGCAAATCTTAATCTAAAAACCCTGTGCCTGATTGCGATTGCTGGCGGATGCCTAGGCGCGGCGATTCTGCTAAGCACCAGCGAGCAAGTCTTTGCTTATCTCGTTCCTTGGCTGATTTTGCTGGCCACACTCGCCTTTATTGGTGGACCTTGGTTACTGAAAAAACGCTTAGCGAATGCCAGTATCACTCGTATGAATACCGTCAAGCCACTGACTGCAATGATGATTCTGAGTCTTGTCTGTATTTATGGTGGCTATTTTAATGGGGGATTAGGGATTATTTTACTCGCCACCTTTGGGCTACTCGGCCAGACCCAATTACATGGGATGAACGGGCTTAAGAATTTACTCTCCGCCTTACTCACCACCATTGCCGTGGTGATTTACGCCCTAGGTAATCTGATTGACGGGCAATATCTGTTACTGCTTGCCATTATGGCGATTATTGGCGGCTATCTTGGCGCCGCGCTGGCTTATCGCATACCTCAATCCCTGTTGCGGGGTTTTATTGTGCTTGTCGGTTTCGCCATGAGTGTGGGATTTTTTATGCGTTAACCCCTTTGCGTTAGCCTAAAATATCTCAACCTCAAGAGTCATGTATTGGCAGACTACCTGCTTAATAGAAATCTAGGGACTGGGCAAAATAAGGAAGCTTGATGGGCTTTATTGCAATTAGACAAGCACAGATAACAGACCTTAACGCCATGGCTAACTTACTGTTGCAGCTGGGTTACAGTGCCAGCGAGGCACAATTACATCAATATCTCGATGCTCCTAAAAGATCGGATGAAATCTATCTCGCCGAGTCTGAGGGATTTGTGGTTGGGTTGATAAGTATAGGGCGTGTTGGCGTTTCAGGGTTATTTTTGCAGCTATTTGGCTGACGTTTATGCAAGGCAAAGTCCGTGCAGTGTAGTTATTCTACATAAACGGACGATAACGCGGCAGAAACGCCAGCCAAATGCTGCCCGAAGGGTTCGCCTGGCAAGCACTTGCTCTTACTTTCAGTCATAAGAGCCGCTCGTCATTTGAGTAGGATAACTACACATCATTCCTCGTTTCGCGAGCACGAGCTTGCCAGAACCAACAAAATTTAATCTCGAAACGTCAACACGCCCTAATCTTTTTGATTATTTTCCATCACAGCAGCAAATCTGCCGCATTACCGCCTTAGTGGTGGCTGAAGCGAGTCGAGGTTTAGGTGTGGGGACGCAACTGATTGACTTTGCCAAAGACAGAGCAAGTAAGCGGGGTTGTCACCAGCTTGAGGTCACCACCTCTATACGCCGCGAGCAGACCCAAGCCTACTATGAGTCCATTGGCTTTGAGAAAACCTCCTTTCGCTATATTCAAGCCGTTGACGTTAGCACAAAGTGATTTAGCCCAAATAAAATAGGCGCTTAAGTAAACTTAAGCGCCTATTTTGGCTAAGCGTTCGCGTGGGATTAATCCTGCGCCAACTCCTTATCTAATTGTTGGGCAATCGCTTCTGGCGAGCCGCTGTTACGGGCAAAGAGACCGTAGGCGGTTGGGATCACAAAGATAGTGAACAAGGTCGCCAGCATAATACCCGAAAGTACCACCACACCAATCACGAAGCGGGTTTCCGCCCCCGCACCAGCGGCCAATACCAGAGGTACGGCGCCTGCGGCAGTGGTAATCCCCGTCATTAGGATGGGGCGCAAACGCTGACAAGAGGCTTGAATAATGGCGCGGTCGAAATCGACGCCCTTATCCCGTAACTGGTTGGCAAATTCGACGATAAGAATACCGTTTTTCGCCGCAAGGCCCACCAGCATAATAATCCCAATCTGGCTGTAGATATTGAGACTCTGGCCCGTAAACCACAGCCCAATCAAGGCGCCAACTGTGGCAAGCGGTACCGTCAGCATGATCACCATAGGGTGAATATAGCTTTCGAACTGCGCCGCTAATACTAGGAATACAATCCCCAGCGCCAGCAGGAACACAAAGTACATTGAGCTGCCAGACTCTTGATAATCCAAAGATTGTCCCTTGTAGCTGATCACCGCTTCCGCAGGCAGGTAAGCACGCGCCACTTGATTGAGGTAATCCAGCGCCTCACCTAGGCTATAACCATCCGCCAAGCTGGCCTCAATGGTAATCGCCCGCATACGGTTATAACGGTTAAGGGAGCTGGCATCGGCAAACTCTTCGACCGTGACTAAGTTTGATAGCGGGATCAGCTCCTTGGTCCGTTCGGAGCGAACATAGATATTTTGCAGATCGGCCGCAGTATTTTGGTTACTGCGCTCCCCTTCCACAATCACATCATACTCTTCGCCATCACGCATAAAGGTGGTGACTAAACGCGAACCCAGCATCGATTCTAAGGTGCGACCGATATTGGAAATCGATACCCCAAGACTGGCCGCCCTGTCCCTGTCGATCACGACTCTAAGCTGCGGTTTGGTCTCTTTATAATCGTGGTCAAGGCCAAGCAGTTTAGGATTTTCCGCCGCCTTTTCCATCATAATGTCGCGCCAGCGGGCCAACTCTTCATAGCTTGGCCCACCAATCACAAACTGCACAGGTTTACCCACGCCACGGCCAAAGGCTTGACGCATCACAGGGAAAGCTTGCACACCGGCTAAATCCGCGAGGCGCTTGTTAATATCGCCTATCACTTCTTTCATCGGGCGACGTTGTCCCCAATCTTCGAGCACGATAATCGCCATACCATTAGAGAAGTCGGCGGCGCGGCCAAAGCCACGGGGCGCACGGATCAGCAAGCGTTTAATGTCGCCCGAGTCCACCAACGGCATTAAACGGTTTTCCACTTCGTTCATGTAGGATTCGATATATTCATAACTCGCGCCCTGCGGCCCGTTCACCATCAAAAATAACGAACCCCGGTCCTCCTGGGGCGCAAATTCCTGCGGCACTTTTTGGGCGAGCAGCACACTGCTCCCGAGCGCAATCAAGACTAATACCGACATCAGCACAGGCCTTGCCATCGCCTTCTCAAGCGAGCTTTGATAGCCACGGGAAATCCCCGTCATTATGCTATCGACCTTACGCACTAACCACGAATCCTGCGACGCGGGTTTAAGCAGCTTAGAACACATCATCGGGCTTAAGGTTAAGGCCACTATACTGGAGAAAATCACCGCCGCGCTCATGGCCACCGCAAATTCCTTAAAGAGCTTACCTAAGTCCCCTTCAAGAAAAGTGATCGGCATAAATACCGCCACGAGCACTAAGGTGGTGGCGATAACCGCAAAGGCAACTTCACGGGCGCCCAAGAATGCCGCCTTTAAGGGTGAATCCCCTTCTTCGATACGGCGGTGAATGTTTTCCAGCATCACAATCGCATCGTCGACCACCATACCGATAGCGAGGATCATCGCAAGCAGCGTCAACAGGTTGATTGTGTATCCCAGCGCATAGAGCACGATAAACGTTCCGAGCAAAGACACGGGCACGGTAATCGCGGGGATTAACATGGCGCGCACGCTGCCAAGGAACAGATAAATCACGATGATCACCAGCACCATGGCGGTGAACAGGGTTTGGTACACCTCTTTAATCGAGGCTTCGATAAACACTGAGCTGTCGTAGCTGCGTTTAATCGACATGCCAGCGGGTAAGGTTGGATTGATTTTATCGACTAAGGCGTTAACGGCGCGGGCCACTTCTAAGGTGTTGGCGGTCGACTGTTTCGATACCCCAAGACCGATCATGGCCTCCTTGTTGCCGCGGAACATGATGCGCTCTTCTTCCGAGCCAATTTCCACCTTAGCCACATCGCCAAGTTTGACTAAATAGCCGTCTTCACCTTGGGAAATCACCAAATTGGCAAAATCCTCGGCGGTGCGATAACTACGCTCTAAACGCACGGTAAAGTGACGCTCCTTGGACTCGAGCGAACCTGCGGGCAACTCAACGTTTTCAGCCCTTAACGCGGCTTCAACATCGGCCACAGTAAGGCTTCGGGATGCAAGGGCTTGTCTGTCCAGCCACACGCGCATGGCGTAAACTTTGCCACCACCAATACGGATCATCGACACCCCGTCCACCACGGACAGACGGTCGGATAAATAACGACGGGTGTAATCGGTCAGCTCTAATGTGGTCATTTGATCCGACACTAGGTTGAGCCACATAATCACTTCATCGCCACCGTTGGCCTTTTGTACCTCTGGGGGATCGGCTTCTTCGGGTAAGTTATCTAACAGGCCCGAAATTCTGTCGCGTACGTCGTTGGCCGCATCTTCAATGTTGCGGCTGATATCGAACTCTAAGGTCACCTGCGAGCGACCATCGCTGCTCGATGAACTCACATGGCGAATACCTTCGACGCCGCTGATCCTATCTTCAATCAGCTGGGTGATACGGCTCTCAACCACGGCGGCACTGGCGCCGCGATAGTTGGTTTCAATCGAAACAATCGGCGGGTCGATGTTAGGGTATTCCCGTAGCGGTAACTTATCGAATGCCACTAAACCAAAGGCCACCAGCAATAAGCTAATAACCGAGGCAAATACCGGTCGTTTAACGGAAAGATCTGTCAGGATCATACACTTGGCTCCGCATTAGCATCGGAAAGATAGCTAAACTTCTCAGCCAATTCGGTTTTGACCACATCGCCTGGGTGCACTTTGAGTAACCCGCGGATCACCACATTTTCACCAATCTCTAAACCACCGAGGATTTCCACCCAGCCGCGGGTCCGAATACCAATGGTGACTTGCTTACGCTCAATCACATTGTCTTTATTAACGCTGTAAACAAAGTGCTCTTTTTGGATTGGGATAATCGCCGACTCAGGCAACATCAAGGCCTCACGGCTGCGCTTGATGAGTTTCACCTTCATCAGCATGCCGGGCAGTAAACGTAAATCCGGATTTGGGATTTCGGCGCGCACAATCACGGCACGAGTGGTTGGATTAACACGGCTATCGATAGAAATCACTTTGCCTTTAAAGATTTCATCGGGAAACGCCACGGCTTTGGCTTCGACTTGTTTACCGGGCTGTAAGTCTTGAATAAAGCGCTCAGGCACCGAAAAGTCCAATTTAATCTTAGAGATATTATCGAGTGTGGTGATCTCAGTCCCCGGAGTCACAAGGCTACCCACACTCACTTGGCGCAGGCCTAAACGACCATTAAAGGGTGCCACTATGCTGCGATCATTTAGAGATGATTGTGCCTGCTCTAACTCGGCGCGGGTGGTATCGATTAAGGTTTGCAGGCGGTCACGTTCTAACTCCGCCACAGTGCGGCTGGTCACCAGAGAGCTGATCCGCGCTAACTCGCGCTGGTTGTCACTCACCTTTACCTGCGCCACTTTCACTTTGGCTATCTGCTCGGCATTTTGCAGTTGCACCAATAAGTCGCCCTTCTTGACGATATCGCCATCATCAAACTTGAGAGAAGTAACCACATCGGTGACTTTAGGCGTGATAGTGACAGACTCATAGGCCTTGTTGGTGCCTATAGCTTCGACTTCGTCACGCACGGGTGCCATAGCGGCAGTCGCGATGACCACATTAGGGGTGAGCTTAACGTTAGCTTTCTGCGGTGCTTGGGGTTGCATACTTTGGTATCCAAACCAGCCCGCAGCCAAAATAGCGATGATAATTATGATTTTTTTCATCTGGCTTCCAAATGATGATGACTCGCATTAGTGACGGCTAGTTTACCCACTCGCATCATTGCATCAATACGTTTTACTTTTTCTTACAAATTACGCCAACTGCATAAAATATGTAATAAACGGCGATTCGAGTCAGAAAGGGGAAGATGGATTAAGAATACAGTAGGATAATTGGCATTTTTAGCGAATTGCTTCAACAAATATCAAAACTAAAACCAATTTATCTAAAACCATGCTTTAAATATTGATATACGCCAGAAATATTCTGAAACATCATTCTGTATAGTTAACGCGCAGGGCGAGCACAGCGGTGCTCAAATGGCAGGCACAAAAAAGGGCGATAAATCGCCCTTTTTTGACTGAGATAGAATTAACGCAGTTTGCGCTCTTCTTTCATCAGGCTAGACAATGATTGGTACACATTCGTGACCACCTCATTCGACAGCGGTTGGTCTTCACCGTCGCGCAGCAGGATTTTAGTTTCCTCTAGGCTATCACCGTCTTCCAGCAGTATGCGGTAACTGCCTTCCTTCAGGGCCAATTGCTTGTCGTTCCACAACGAACTCCAGAAACCAGAGTTGTCGGTAAACTTAATGAAGTATAAGCCCTTGGCGCTATCCATATCGGCAATTTCAAAGCCCATTTCTGGCAGCACGATACGCAGACGTTCCCACACTTGCTTGTATGGCGCTTTCGCGGACCAGTAAGCAGCCCCTTCTTCAGGCGTAACTAAATCCACATTGATCCCTAAGGTCTGCTTCAGACGGTTCGCTTGAATCGCTTGCTCGCGCTTCACACTCATGTAAGCGATAGAGCTGTTTAGCATGTCGATGGTGTAACGCTGTTTATCTTCACTGCTTAACAGGACATCTTGCTCTTTACCGTCGTAAAACTCTTGGTGTTCAACCAAGTGAATAACGATATTCGCGGTACGGCCGTGTGGACGGGTTTCGACGTCGAAGCGATAACGTTGACGCAGCAGATACTCTTTATCCGAACCCCAGAGGCTAGACTCCAACACTTCCGTGTTTTCAATCCAATCGGTTTCGATAGTACCTTTATCGAAATCGCGGTTGCGGATGCTAATGCCTTGCTTAGCAAAGAAACCATCTAAGTTAGTGAAGATCTCTTGCTTAAGATCGACGCTGTTATCAATCGATTCAACCACGATCTTAATGTTATCGCTGCCCTCTTCCACGTGCGTACCTTCTGCCATTGGCAATACTTGCAGTGGAGGACGGATATCGAGGTTTTTACCAACCAGCGCGGAATTCGCCTTTGGCCCTAAGTTAGGCACTTCAAATTCTTTATTGTATGGCGGTGCTTTTAATCCCTCGGGGATCTTCAGCATTGGCGCTTGCTCGGCCTGCACATAGTCTTCACCGCCGTTTGCTTGGCGACGCTCTAATGGCGAGCTACAAGCTGCAACGGCAGCAACTAGGAACAGTGGGGTGACTTTCTTTAACATTAATTATTTAACCTCTATCTGGGCGCGAGTCATTGCATCTAACAACAGACCATGACATTGCTCAGAAAGTTCAGTCAAAGGTAAACGAATATGGCCACACTCAATCAGTCCCATACGGTGGGCGGCCCACTTCACAGGAATTGGGTTCGCTTCACAGAACAGTGTGCTATACAGACCACGCAGCGGCTCATCGATGCTCGCCGCTAATTCGGCGTTGCCCGCCAGTGCTGCATCACACATGGCTTTAAATGCTTTTGGCACTATGTTGTTAGCAACCGAAATCACGCCATTACCGCCAAGGAGTAAAAACTCCCTCGCCGTTGCGTCATCGCCGCTGTACAACATAAAGTCATTACCGCAAAGCTCACGTAAACGCTGTACGCGTGATACATCACCCGTGGCTTCTTTAACACCAATAATATTGCTCACAGCGACCAATTCGGCCACGGTTTCGGGCTTCATGTCGACGGCGGTGCGTCCTGGTACGTTATAGAGAATTTGCGGAATATCCGTGCTCGCCGCGACCGCTTTATAGTGCGCGACTAAGCCCTTTGGCGTGGGCTTGTTGTAGTAAGGTGTCACGCCTAACATGGCGGCAACCCCTACTTTAGATAAAGACTTGGTGAGTTCGATAGCTTCAGATGTCGCATTCGCGCCATTGCCACCAATCACAGGAATACGGCCTGCGGCAAACTTAACCGTTTGCGCGACCACAGTAACGTGCTCATTCATTGGCAGAGTCGCTGACTCGCCGGTAGTGCCCACGGCGACGATGGCGTCTGTGCCTTGGTCAATATGGAATTCGACTAACCTTTCAAGACTTGCAAAATCTACTGAGCCATCACTGTTCATTGGCGTGATTAAGGCTACGATGCTTCCGTTTATCATCTGACTTCCCCAAAATTTCAGGATTCGCTATGGTACTGATGCCAACCATTAATGACAAGCACTAACGGGGCTCTCAAATTGAATTAGTTATGGTAGCATTACATCCCGCACAAAAACTCGGCACTCAGTCTCGAGTTTTCGCTCTATGATATCGAAAAAGTGAGGACAATTCATGACCAATTTCCTGGTCGTAACCGCAATGGGCGTAGACCGTCCTGGACTCGTAAGTAAACTAGCTCGGCTTGCCAGCGACTGTGACTGCGATATCGTCGACAGCCGTATGGCATTATTTGGTAACGAATTTACCTTAATCATGATGTTGTCAGGTTCGTGGGCATCCATAACGAAAATTGAAAGCCTGCTCCCGAGTCTCAGTGTTGAATTAGAACTGATGACAGTGATGAAGCGCACCTCTAAACATACGCCGCAAAACTACCTTTCACGCCTTGAAGTGCGCTTTACCGGTAAGGATCAGCGCGGCACCATGAAGCTTATCACCCAGTTCCTCGCCGACCGTTCCTTAGACTTAGCCGCAGTACGCTCTTTCTCTGAAGAACTCGACAACGGTGAGCAAACCCAGACGATTTCGTTGACCATCAATATTCCTGAAAAAGTTGAACTAGAAAAGCTCGAAAAGAGTATCTATCAACTCTCTGAAGAAATGGCACTGGATTGCACCATTAGACGCATGGAAGGCACCACCTCAAGAAGCGATAGAGGATAATTGATGAACACATTAACCGCTGGCGCGAAAGCGCCGCTATTTACCCTTCAAGATCAACAGGGTAATGCTGTTTCTCTACAAGAATGCTTAACGCGCGGCCCGGTTTTAGTCTATTTTTACCCTAAGGCTTCAACCCCAGGCTGCACAGTGCAAGCCTGTGGTTTACGTGACAGCAAAGCTGAACTGGACAGCCACAAAGTGACCGTGCTTGGCATTAGCCCAGATCCCGTGGCTAAATTAGCTAAGTTTGCAGAAAAACAGTCGCTTAACTTTACTCTGCTCAGCGATGAAGACCATAGCGTGGCCGATGCCTTTGGCGTTTGGGGCGAGAAAAAGTTTATGGGCAAAATCTACGACGGTATCCATAGATTGAGCTTCCTCATCAATACAGACGGCACCATTGCCCACGTGTTCGATAAGTTTAAAACCAGCGATCATCACCAAGTCGTGCTGGCGCAAATTGCCGGTTAATTGCGCATTTTAGTGCCGCATTAATGCCTCTCGCCTCAAAACAGCGTACAAAAAATTAGCAGTTGAACGCAAAAAGGCCCTTTATCAGGGCCTTTTTTCATGAAAAATTTTCAGCTTGCGTCTAAAAATCAACCTAATTTGCGGAATAAATTCAAGCGGATGCTGCTTAGTTGCCCAAGATTAGGCCAGATAAGGCCAAATAACTGCCGCGGCAATGCTCCACATGGTCAACCAAATAAAGCGGTCTAAGTATCGCCACGCCGCTGGGCGACTAAATATCGGCGCCAATAAACGCGCACCAAAACTTAGGCTGAAGAACCAAATAAACGAAGCCAGTACCGCGCCCGCACCAAACCAAGGACGATGGGCATCTTCGAACTGAGTACTAATACTCCCCAGCAGCACGACGGTATCTAAATAAAGGTGTGGATTGAGCAGGCTGATCCCAAGCGTGGTCAGCATGGCCTTACGCAAAGTATCGGCATTTTGCGCATTGCCCATCTCCATCCCTTTAGCGACAAACGAGGCCTTAAGTGCATTAGCTCCGTACCAAATCAAAAAAGCGGCGCCACCAAAACTGGCTACATGTTTGATGGTCGGGAAGGCTTCGATAATGTGCCCAAGCCCCGCCACACCCGCAGTGATCATTAAGGCATCGATGATTGAACAAAGCAGCGCAATCGGCAAAGGATACGCTCGCTTAATCCCCTGCTTTAGCACAAAGGCATTTTGCGCCCCTACGGCAATAATCAAACTACCACCAATGCCCATACCTTGTATAAACGCCGTTTGCATAACTACCTCTCATGTCTGAAGAAGGCGCTAGCATAGACAAAACAACAAAATTAATATAACTAATGTTTTTTATGTATCATAAGTAAAATTAATAATTTTAAGGAGGACAAAGATGTTGGAATACGCCAATCTTAAAGCGCTTGCGGTCGTCGTCTCCGAAGGTGGTTTCGAGCGCGCCGCCAAAGTGTTGCATATCACCCAATCGGCGGTGTCACAGCGCGTTAGGCAGTTAGAAGAACGAGTCGGCCAATCCTTACTTATTCGCTCAACGCCCGTGGTGGCTACCCCTACGGGTAAACGTTTATTGCGCCACTATTCACAGGTGCAACTACTCGAGAGCGAGTTGAGAGCCGAGTTAGATGCCGATGACCCAAACCATCCCACGACAGTGCGAATTGCTGTCAATGCCGACAGTTTAGCGACATGGTTTTTGCCCGCCTTGGCCGATATGTTCAGCCGCCATGCTTGGCTGCTGGAATTGATTGTCGATGATGAGTCCTACACCCATCACCTACTGAAAAACGGTGAGGCCGTCGGTTGCGTGACCACAACAGCCAACCCCATGGCCGGTTGTAGCAGCGAGTTTTTAGGAACCATGGAATATATGTGCGTCGCCACCCCGGCATTTGCGGCGCGTTATTTCGAATGGGTAGAAAATAGCGATGATGTCGGCGCTCAAATTACCCAAGCGCAGCTAGCGAAAGCCCCGGCCGTGGTGTTTTCAACTAAAGATAAAATGCATGAAAAGTATCTCGCCCAGTATTTTCAAATGTTGCCAGGCCAATGGTGGCAACACAGCATTCCCTCATCGGAAAGTTTTTTGGAGGCGATTAACTTAAGTCTGGGTTATGGCTTAGTGGGACACTTACAGGCAAAACCTCTGATAGACAAAGGCATATTAATTGAGCTCACCCCAGAAAAACGCATTCGAGTGCCCCTATATTGGCAGCATTGGAATATAAAGGCCAAGCAAACGACCTTGGTGTATCGCGCCCTCGCCGCCACCGCGCAGCATCTATTACAGCAATAATGGGTACATCAAGAGTGAGTAAAACAATTGTTAGTAGAAATAGTTAGCGGACAAAAAACTGAGCACTCAGGCCCAGTTTTTTTCTATTCGTTTTTACCTACTGCCAGCGGCTTAGGCTTCTGCCGAATCCGCCTTCACCTGCGTTATCGCCACGGGTTCAATCTCGGTTTTCGGCCAAGCGTTGATCACCGCTTTCACCAAGGAGGCTAATGGAATAGCAAAGAAAACGCCCCAAACGCCCCATAAACCACCAAACACCAACACGGCGGCGATAATGATGACTGGGTGTAAATCCACCGCATCGGAAAACAAAATAGGCACCAGCACGTTACCATCTAACGCCTGAATAATGCCGTAACCTAACATCAAATAGCCAAACTCGGAGCTAAAGCCCCACTGGAAGAAGGCCACCAAGGTGATAGGCAAGGTCACTAAAGTTGCGCCCACATAGGGAATAAGCACCGACAAACCAGTCAATACCCCGAGTAAAGCCGAGTATCTCAGCCCCATAAAGGCAAAGAAGATGTAGCTCGCCACCCCGACAATCACAATCTCAATCACTTTGCCGCGGATATAGTTGAAGATCTGCTGGTGCATCTCAAACCATACCTTGCGGGCTAATTGTCGATTAGTAGGGAAAAAACGTTTGCTACCACTGATCAGCTGGTCTTTATCCTTCAGAAAGAAAAACACTAATAAGGGCACTAAAATGGCGTACACCATCAGCACCAATAACGAGGCAGAATAACCAATCAACTGCTTGGCAATATCGAGCAGATGCTGGGTATCGAGCAGTTTTTTAAGCTCGGCGACCATTAAATTGAGCTGCTCAGAGCTGACAAACTGCGGATACTGGGTCGCTAATCCCTGCAAGGTTTGTAAGCCCTTGTCGATCATACTCGGCAAATCTGTCATCAAGCTCACGCCTTGGCGCCACACGCTCGGGATAAGGCCAAAGGTCAGCAGCACCACTATCCCTAAAAACAGCACGAGTACTAAAGAAGCGCCAGTCGTGCGATTAATCCCCAATTTCAGCATTTGCGCCACGGGCCATTCGAGCAAAAAGGCCAGCACTAACGCCACGAGTAACGGCGCTAATAAGCCACCCGCAAAATACAACACTAGGGCAAGGCCGACGAGAATGGCGAGCAACGTCACCGCCTGAGGATCGCTAAAGCGCTCTTGATACCAACGAGAGAAAAAACTAAACATGAATTCGTTCCAATGAGGTGATTGGCTTTCCGAAAACGCAGGAAAGATGCTTATGCTTTGGTGGTTAACCTTATCGCATCCGTTTTACTGTGTATATGCTTGAAAATCAGTTAACTGCTACCTATGACCGACACGCAAAGGCGAAGTTGCAGCTAGCTAACTCGCCATTTTGACTGCGGCATTGAATCATGCTTTGTGTATGATTATCCCTGCGATAAATCAACTTTTGTAATTAATAGGCCTAACTGGCTTGCATCATCGTGTAACGTCACGACCTGATGCCCCTGTTTTTTTAAAAAAGTGGGAACATCTCGGCGGGAACCTGGGTCTGAGAGTAGGATATGTAAGCTGTCACCAGCAGACACAGACTTCAACGCAAGTTTGACCTTAACCAAGGGAACGGGGCAGCGCAATGATGTTAAATCAATAAAAATCATAATTAACTTGCTATGAACGAACTTGGGCTATTATCCTAAGTTGCAATTCAAACTACAAGCTAAGGGCTACCTAAGCCTTAGTTGAGACACTTAAAAGAAATAAAGGATCCACTTGCGTAATTTGACGTTTTTGACCCGATGTAAACCCCTTGCGGCGAGTGTGCTTTCATTAATGTTACTCGGTGGAGCCGCAAAGAGTTTTGCCAACAACGACTTGCCCGATCTGGGTACCGCCGCCGTCAATACCTTCAGCCTAGAAAAAGAAATGGTCTATGGCGATGCCTATATGCGCGTTATTCGCTCATCGGCGCCCATGCTGAACGATCCGGTATTGAGCCAATATTTAACTGAACTGGGCAACAAATTGGTCGCCCACGCCACGGGAGTCAAAACGCCCTTTTATTTCTTCTTGCTGCAAAATGATGAAATCAACGCCTTTGCCTTCTTTGGCGGCCACGTTGCGGTGCACACAGGGCTATTTCTTAATGCTGATAACGAAAGTGAACTGGCCTCAGTATTAGGCCATGAAATCACCCACGTGACCCAGCGTCACTTAGCACGCTCCCTCGAAGCGCAGCAAAAAACCGGACCAGCGACCGTAGCTGGCTTACTCGGCGCCATTTTATTAACGATCGCCGTTCCTCAAGCAGGGATGGCCGCGTTGGCAACCACCCAAGCCATGGCGACACAATCAAAAATCAACTATACCCGCCTGCATGAAAAAGAAGCCGATCGTATCGGCATGCAAATTTTAGTCGATGCGGGATTTGATCCTAATGCCTCCGCCGATTTCTTTGGCAAACTCGCCAGTCGTTACCGTTTTACGACTACGCCACCGCAAATGCTGTTAACCCACCCTTTACCTGAATCACGGATTTCCGAAGCGCGGGATCGTGCCCAGCAATATCCCCACCGTTATGTGCCGGATAATCTGAACTTCCAGCTCGCTAAAGCCCGTATTCAGGTGCGTTTTTCCAGTTATAGCGACGATGCGGTATTGAGCATGTTTGAAAAGCAGCTCAATAAGCAAACCTACGGCTTTAAAGAGGCTGCTCTCTACGGCAAAGCCTTAGCACTGTTTAGATTGAAGAAGTTTGATGAATCCGAAAAAATTGTCGATGATCTATTAAAAATCGATGATAACAACTTGTTTTATCTCGATACTAAGACGGATTTGCTTAACGAACGTAAGGATTATGCCCAGGCAACTAAGTTACTCGAAACTCAGCGGAAGATGAAACCCACTTCGCAGGTGATCAACGCTAACTTAGCCAATATCTATATCGAGGCTGGTGATCCCGCCAAAGCGATTCCGCTGCTCGAAGATATGATTTTCCTCGATAAGCAGAATCAACTGCCCTATCAGTTGCTAAATCTTGCCTACAAGAAACTTGGTAACCAAGGGATGGAGTATTTCTCCAATGCCGAGTTAATGGCACTGGGGGCGAATTATAAAGGCGCAATCGATCAACTGAACTTTGCCTATCGCGCCTCGGAAGGTAATCCATTACAACTGGCGCGAATCGAAGCACGTATCCGTCAATTTAAACAAGCGGATAAAGAGATGGATGCTCTGAAGTAAAATCGGCTCTGTTATTTAATCTATTGCTAATCCCTGATAATCGCGCCCCGAACACCCTGACGGGGCGCTGTTTTTTCTGCTATCATCCGCGCCATTGTTTTAGCCGATTGAGCATGAGAACTATGACCCAAGCAACGATTTACCATAACCCACGTTGTTCAAAGAGCCGCGAAACCTTAGCCCTACTCGAGCAACAAGGCTGCGATATCACAATAGTGGAATACCTTAAAAATCCTCCAAGCGCCGCTGATATTCGTGGAATTTTAGCCACGCTCAAACTCAGCGCCCGTGAGTTAATGCGCACTAAGGAAGACGAGTATCAAGCACTAGGTCTTGCCAATCCGGCTTTAACCGAAGAACAACTTATCGACGCCATGGTCAAAACGCCAAAATTGATTGAACGCCCAATCGTACTGGCTAATCAACAGGCAGCCGTTGGTCGTCCACCGGAAAATGTACTGAACATTCTCTAATCTTCGGCCATTTCACCATCATTCGATGCGATTAAGATAGGAACATCATGACCTCAAGCACTCTGCTGACACTGAGCCGTTTAGGCTACCTTGCCCTCGTTCTCCTGCTGGGCGGTTGGTTTATTGGTCAGGGCCTCAATGGGGAATACACCTTATTATTCAGCCTATTATGGATAGTGCCTTTATTGCTTCCCATCAAAGGCATTTTAAAAGGTAATCCTTACACCTACGCATGGGCGAGCTTTATTTTATGCTTATATATGCTGCACGCCCTCACCTTGTTGTATGTCACGACCGATGCATTGGCCTTTGCCATTATTGAGGTCCTGCTCATTGGCGCATTGTTAGTCGCGTTCCCGTTTTATGCTCGTATCCGTGGACGTGAACTCGGCCTAGGTCTGAAGAAAAAATCCGATAAGCAAGACTAATATTCCGAATATAATAAAGCGCGGTTGATTTACACCGCGCTTTTTATTGCCCGACACCCACTCTGCGTCAGTCCATCCGTTTTTAGTCAAAATGATCAACGCCCCGCCTATCTCCAATAATCACTACAAACAACCTATAACATTTAAGCTACCTTTGATCGCTTTTTGTAACTAAAAGAGCGTGCTATAGTCATTTTTTGTGCCAATAAATGACGGTGAATCGTGCCTGTCAAACAACAAAAACAAACAATAACAGCGAATTAATTGGAGTGAGTCATGATGGAAATATGGGGCCCAATTCGTCGATTCAGTATCATAGCCGCAGCAGCAACATTGAGTGCCTGTGGCGGCGGAGGTGATAGCAACAGCGATGGCGGCACCGTTACGCCTCCCACAACCAATGTGCCACGTTGTACCTCAGTCACACCATTAGTGACCACAGATACTGGTGCAATTCGGTTTAAGACGGAATCTCAATACGGTGTTGGACAATCCAGTGCCATTATTGCCAGTCTAGGTAATCGCGATTCGCAGGATCTCACCTTCCGTTGGCAACAACTCGAAGGCCCCAACATTGAACTCGTTAGTCAAAATAGTCCTGTGTTAGCGATGGAGCTCCCGGCCGCGGGCAGCTACCGCTTTCGCTTACAAATCACCGGCGCCAATACCAATGTGACGGGTGACATCAGCATTAATGCCGATAACAACACGGGCGGATTACTGAATATTCGTCAAGATCATCAAGCCGTTGAGGGTAACGATGTGAGCTTGCGCATTGGTCAGCAAGCCGGCCTCAGTGCCGCCAATATCAATTGGTGTATCGCCGAAGGCCCCGATGTCAGCCTTGACATAAGCGATCCCTTTAGACCCCTCTTTACCGCACCCGCTGTTGCTCAAGATACCTTAACCCGTCTTAGGGCATCAGCCACGATTAACGGTAATGTAGTGACAGATGAAGCCTTTGTATTAACCACGGCAGCGCCCACGATAAGCTCCAGTTACTTTGATACGCCACTTGCGCGTACTCATGCTTATCATCCAACCTCACCTTATGCCAGTGCGTTAACGAGCTGTGTGTACTCGAATCAGTTAAAAGAGGCTTGTACAATCAATCAATTGCCACTCATAGGCCAAGTTTCGGATAACCTTGATGTCGATACGATTCTTGATAGGGTATTAGTGTCCCACGATTGGATGGGGGACAATTTTGCCGCATTTTTACGGCAGATGGATCCTAATAGTGACTTTGCCCGCCTGCTACAATCGGTCACCGCAGTGGTGATTAGTTATGATGTGCGCCCATCTTTCTATTGGGTTGTTACAGGGGCGATTTATCTCGACCCCAACGACCTTTGGCTGACACCTATGCAGCGCGATACCATCAACGAAGCGCCAGATTATCGCAGTAGCTTTGGCAATGAGCTGAATTTCATCATGCCATGGCGTTACGTTAAAAATAATCAATATGCTTCACAGGGCTTCCCAATCACTACGCGCGCCACGCGCACGCTCAGCCAGATTAATCCTGATCTCGCCTCACTCTTGTACCATGAGCTCGCCCACGCCAATGACTTCTTCCCAAGAAGCATACACGCCACCCTCACAGGCCCCAGATTGTTGGACGACTATCGCCGTAGAAATGCCAATAAGAGTTTGATCTCTGATCAAGTGAGTCGCAACTATCCCCTCACCAGCACCGAAATGACAGGCCTTGCGTCGGTAAGCTTCTTAGGCGCCAAAGCCACTGCAACCCAAAAAGCCTATCAGCCTTCGGATGTGAGTACGTTTTTCTCCGGTGATATCGCCAATGACTTTTACAACTATTCCAGTACCCGTGAAGACGCGGCGATGTTATTCGAAGAAGCCATGATGAGCTATCGCTATCAAATTCAGCGCGATGTGGCCGTCACTAACCTGCCCGCCGTACTCACAGCAGATACTGTGATTGTTGACTGGGGACAAAGGGGCCGAATTGGCGACGATAGCCTAGCGAACCGCGCAGCCTTAGTGATCGATGGCATGCTACCAGAGCTTGATGGTATCGGCTTGCTCACGAGCCTGCCCGAGCCAATAGCGATGACGCAAGGCCAAAGCTGGCGTCAAACCTTGGGGATTTCGCCCAATACCACGGTGAAAGGACTACAAGGAGTTGCGGCAAGTAGCGAAACGCTTACCGAGCCAGAGCTACGCTTCAGTGGCGATCGTCACCGCCATCCACAACAGTGATTTGAACAGTGATTTGGATTGCTAAATCGGCAGATACGCTAAGCTCGAGCCTCTTAGCAGACCTAAGCTAACGATAGATGTGAGATCAATAGAGATAAAAAAGCCCGTCGTGATACGAGGGGCTTTTTGTTAACATTGAATGTTTATTAACACAGGCTTTAGATTAACAGTCAGAACGATTACAGATGCAGCATTTCTTTGGCAAAAGGAATCGTGAGCTTGCGCTGATGTACGAGGGATGCCTTATCCAGTTTATCTAACACATCAAATAAGGTACGTAGATCCCTTGCCATACGATTAAGCAAAAAACGGCCAACGTCTTCTGGCAACTGTAATCCGCGCATTGCCGCGCGGCGCTGCAGTGCCGCTAGCTTTTCATCATCGGCCATAGGTTGCAGCTGATAATTGAGTCCCCACTGCATCCGAGAGACTAAGTCAGGTAACAAGAAGCCTGCATCCGCGGGCGCCGAGCGGCCGCTAACCACCAGCGCACAACGCTTGTTCTCAGCGACACGATTGTACAAATCGAATATGGCCTCTTCCCAAATCGGGTGACCCGCAATGTCATCCACATCGTCGATGCAGATCAAATCGAGCTGCTCCAAGCCCTCCAACAGCGCTGTCGAGATACTAGCATGAATACCAAGGGGAAGGTAAAAACTGCGGCGGTCGAGTTCATTGGCATGGGCACAGGCGGCGTGCATTAAGTGAGTCCGCCCCGATTTCACCGGTCCCCACACATAAATTGCGGCTTCACCTTGGCCTTCTGCATTGGCGCGCAGCTTTTGGATAAGTTCGTCATTACCCGCTGCCGGATAATAACTGTTAAAGGTTTCATCATCCGGTAAGTAAACCGGTAACGACAATTGTAGCGGTGAGTTTAATGGCACTCGTACGTCTCAATATCAATAAATTATCGACTCCCCCACATGACTGAGCAGAGCATGCTCAGTCACAACGAGGGAAGTTTAAGGTAACCGCCATTGATAGACAGTTTTACCCGCAGGGCTGGCACCGGCAGAAAACTCCCCTGGCGCCACCACCGAAATTCGCGGCTCTAGACTCAGTAAACGCTCAAAGTCGGTCTGAGAACCAAACAAATCCAAGGAAAAGGTTGCGGTATTACCTTGGATGCGCGACAGCGTCGCATTCTTCACGGCGCTGAGTTGCTTTAAGTATTTTTCAACTTCAACTAGCTGCGCCATTTTATCAATGTTCACGAAGGTCACACTGGCACCAACTTGTTCGCCGGAATCGGCAATGGCGTACTTAGTAAAATAATAATCCCCGAGGGCGGCCATCATAGCGGTGATCGCCTGCGCGCTATTTTCTGCCGAGCCATTAAAACTAAACAGTGGCGGCGTTAACGAGTCGATCGTGGCCTTGGTGTACAAATTCAAGCGGTAACGCACTTGGTTTCCAGCTGGTTCAATAGCGACCAGGGCTAAGAAGTCGGCTTGATAACGTCCAGAGACGCTAGACACTATATCGGCAAACATGCCTTTAACATCATTCGGATTGATGCCCATTAACTCATCGAGGTCGAGGATAGGCAGCAAGACGGGAATGCCGCGCTCATCGGAGAAGGTATTGAATGCCTGACGCTCGGCTAAGGTCGATGAATCACTCAGTAAAATCGTGTCGCCTTCACTTGGCATGGCAACCCAAAAGAGTGTCAGTGGACGTTGAATGCCCCACACGGGTAATTGGGCCTGACGTAACAGGGTAATAATGCGGCGATGCTCAAAGTTGGCTTTTAACAGCAGTTGGCCATTTTGCTCCACATAACCATATTGGCTCAGCAGTGCATCGGGATTGGCCAGTTGTGATTGGATAACGCCGTTATCCAAAGAACGTGCTGTCCCGGTATTTTTAATGATCACTTTTTCCAGCGCGGCTTTAAGGGCTTTATTCCGCTCAGGCACGGCGCGGGAAGCCACGGGCACATCGGCTTCATCTAATTTACTCACTTCAACAGCTTGCAGGCTATTAACGGTAAACAGGCAGTATAAAAACGCGAGTAAGCTTGGCTTTAATAGGAATTTCAGCATCTTTGAGTAGTTGAAGTAACGTCAGATAGTGCAAATTGTACCATAGTTAGCGCCTTTAGCGAGTCTTGGGGAGATTTCGACCACGGATTAAGTGCTGTCACTCGCTTTAGCAATAAAACAGTGATCCTTACCTACAATCGGGGCATTTTATAAGGAACATATAGCAACAAACTGTTATCATCTCGCGGTTTACCCTAAATTTACGAGAACAATAAATGAAACGACTCGCTATACCACTTCAGGGCGCGCAAATGCTGTTTGTTGCATTTGGCGCCCTAGTGCTAATGCCACTACTCACAGGGCTTGATACCAGTGTCGCCCTGTTTACTGCGGGTATTGGTACCCTGCTGTTTCAGTTAATCACGAAACGCCAAGTGCCAATCTTCCTAGCCTCCTCCTTTGCGTTTATTGCCCCCATTCTCTACGGGGTGCAAACCTGGGGGATCCCATCAACCATGGGCGGCATCATTGCCGCGGGTTTTGTGTATATCCTCCTCGGCGCGTTAGTGAAAGTGCGCGGCACCGACTTTATCCATCGACTGCTTCCACCTGTGGTGGTTGGCCCAGTGATTATTATCATTGGTCTAGGTTTAGCGCCTGTGGCGGTGAATATGGCGCTGGGTAAAAGTGGAGACGGCAGCTTAACACTCGTTCCCACAAATACCGCTTTGATTATTTCCCTCGCCTCACTCTGTACCACCATAGCGGTGGCTATTTTTGCCAAAGGCTTACTTAAGGTTATGCCTATTCTGGCGGGGATTGTGGTGGGTTATGGTCTAAGCCTTGCCTTTGGGATCGTGGATTTTGCGGTGGTTACAGCGGCAAGCTGGATTGCTATTCCGAAATTTGTTGCGCCCGAATTTAACTGGCATGCCATCGCCTTTATGATCCCTGTCGCGATTGCGCCTGCGGTTGAACATATTGGTGATATCCTCGCGATTTCCAATGTCACGGGTAAAGACTTTATGAAAAAACCCGGCCTGCATCGCACCTTGACCGGCGACGGCGTTGCGACAATTGCTGCAGCGGCCTTCGGTGGCCCCCCAAATACCACCTATTCGGAAGTGACTGGCGCGGTGACCTTAACCCGTAACTTCGACCCAAGGATCATGACTTGGACGGCGATCACCGCCATTACCTTAGCCTTCGTCGGTAAGTTAGGTGCCCTGATGCAAACGATTCCAGTCCCAGTGATGGGTGGCATTATGTGTTTGCTATTCGGTTCTATCGCCGCAGTGGGCTTAAATACCCTCATCCGTAATCACGTGGATTTATCCGAGCCCCGTAACTTAAGTATTGTCGGCGTGACACTGGTTTTCGGTATTGGTGGTATGGCCTTTGGCATTGGCTCCTTCAGCCTCACGGGCATCAGCCTCTGTGGTATTGTGGCCATCACCATGAATCTGCTGTTACCTGCAAGCAAACACCATGAGCGTGATGCTGCATCACACTAAACGCGGTGAATAAGCGCTACAGATCATCACTCATCGCCGAATCCTTGTGTTAGGATTCGGCAACAAAAAAGCCGCTAAGTTATTCACTTAGCGGCTTTTTATTATTCTTTCATCACATTTACGCGTGATTACTCTGCAGTTTTGTATTTATCCGCAGTCGCTTTGATTAAAGGCTGTAATTCGCCTTTTTGGTACATATCAACCACGATATCACAACCACCAATCAGCTCGCCTTCAATCCACAATTGTGGGAAAGTTGGCCAGTTTGCATACTTAGGTAATTCAGCACGAATATCTGGGTGCTGGAGAATATCCACAAATGCAAACTGCTCACCGCAGTTAATCATGATTTGTGCTACCTGAGATGAAAAACCACAGCTTGGTAATTTAGGAGAACCCTTCATGTATACGATGATTGGGTTTTCAGCGATCTGCTGTTTAATTTTCTCTACTGTTTCCATTTTAATTCCTAAGTACGATGACATTGACTCAATGCCGCTATTGTACGACAGCTAGGCACAGAACAAAATCCCACAGTTTGTAAGGTTATGCCCTACAATTAGTTTTTCGATGACGCCTATCTAATCAATTAGCCAAACAATGATTCACATCACAAATATTATCGGTACAATAGAGCGCAGTGAGCACGTTTAAAAAACGATAACCTAAGACCATGGAGAGATACTAATGGCTTTCGAATTACCCGCATTACCATATGCAAAGAACGCACTAGAACCACACATTTCTCAAGAAACCATTGAATACCACTACGGCAAGCATCACAACACCTACGTTGTTAAGCTAAACGGTTTGATCGAAGGAACCGATTTCGCAGGTAAATCTTTAGAAGAAATCATCAAGACTTCTACTGGTGGCGTATTTAACAACGCAGCTCAAGTTTGGAACCACACTTTCTACTGGAACTGCTTAGCGCCTAACGCTGGCGGTGAGCCAACAGGTCCTGTGGCTGATGCAATCAATGCTGCATTCGGTTCATTCGACGCATTCAAAGCACAATTTACCGATTCTGCGGTAAACAACTTTGGTAGCGCTTGGACTTGGTTAGTGAAAAAAGCCGATGGCACTGTTGCTATTGTTAACACTAGCAATGCTGCAACCCCTCTGACTGACAGCACTGTAACACCAATCCTGACTGTTGACGTGTGGGAACACGCTTACTACATCGATTACCGCAACGTACGTCCTGACTACTTAGCCCACTTCTGGCAATTAGTTAACTGGGACTTCGTGAACCAAAACTTCGCTGGTTAATCGCTGCTAAATCATTTCGAAAAAGAGCCCAAGTGGCTCTTTTTTTATGACCTCACAAATCACTCACCTCGCACCTTTTGCCTAACACCGCCCAATCGCTACAAGTGCAATAATTGCAATTGCAATCATTTGTTATTGTTTTTATTTGATATTTTTTTGACACAGCTGGCAAGTTTGTGTCTAAGATTAGTGTAGGAAGCTGAAAAATCAGTTCTCCATCCATGACATCACTGGCGTTTCAGGGGGTTTATATGGGCATTTTCGAGCATTACCAAAAGCGCTACGAACAAAAACTCGATGAAGAATACACTTTGCAAGAATACCTCGATATCTGCAAAGAAGATCGCAGTGCTTATATGTCAGCGTCCGAGCGATTACTGCTTGCCATCGGCGAAGCCGAAATTATTGATACCGCGAAAAATCCAACCCTAAGCCGTATCTTTTCGAATCGTCTCATCTCACGCTATCCCGCCTTTAAAGACTTTTACGGTATGGAAGATGCGATTGAACAAATCGTTGCCTACCTAAAACACTCGGCCCAAGGCTTAGAGGAATCGAAGCAAATTTTGTACTTACTCGGCCCTGTGGGTGGTGGTAAGTCATCATTGGCGGAAAAACTCAAAGCTTTGATGCAAAAAGTGCCAATTTACATTCTAAGTGCTAATGGCGTGAGAAGCCCGGTGAATGATCACCCCTTCTGTCTCTTCGATGTCGAAGAAGACGGCCAGCTACTGCGGGATGAGTTTAATATTCCCACTCGTTATTTAAAAACCATTATGTCGCCTTGGGCGGTGAAACGCCTGCACGAGTTTGGCGGCGATATTTCAAAATTCCGTGTGGTCAAGGTCTACCCCTCTATCCTCGATCAATTGGCGATTGCCAAAACCGAGCCTGGAGATGAGAACAACCAAGATATTTCTTCCTTGGTGGGTAAGGTCGATATTCGTCAGCTAGAACATTTCTCGCAAGACGATGCCGATGCCTATGCCTATTCGGGTGCACTCTGCCGGGCAAACCAAGGGATGATGGAGTTCGTGGAAATGTTCAAGGCGCCCATTAAGGTGCTACACCCACTGCTCACCGCTACCCAAGAAGGTAACTATAACGGCACCGAAGGCTTATCCGCCCTGCCCTATAGCGGTATCATTTTAGCGCACTCTAACGAGTCAGAATGGTCAACCTTCAAAAACAACAAGAACAACGAAGCATTTCTCGACAGGGTTTATATCGTCAAAGTGCCCTATTGCCTGCGGGTATCGGAAGAATTGCAGATTTACAAAAAATTACTGCAAAACTCCGAGCTGTCCCAAGCACCTTGCGCACCTGGCACCTTAGAAACCCTAGCGCAATTTAGTGTGCTCTCGAGGATCAAAACACCTGAAAACTCCTCCATCTACTCTAAGATGCGGGTCTACGATGGTGAAAGCCTTAAAGATACCGATCCAAAGGCCAAATCCTACCAAGAGTACCGCGACTACGCCGGTGTTGATGAAGGCATGAACGGTCTTTCTACCCGTTTCGCGTTCAAGATCCTGTCGCGGGTATTTAACTTTGACCACTCAGAGATTGCCGCTAACCCTGTACATTTGTTCTATGTACTCGAGCGCCAAATCGAGCAGGAACAATTCCCCGGCGATACCGCCGAACGTTATCTGGAGTTCTTAAAAGGCTATTTAATCCCCAAATACGTCGAATTTATCGGTAAGGAAATCCAAACCGCGTACTTAGAGTCCTACTCTGAATACGGCCAAAATATCTTCGACCGTTATGTCACCTATGCCGATTTTTGGATCCAAGATCAGGAATACCGTGACCCCGAAACAGGCCAATTGTTTGACCGCTCTGCACTTAATGCCGAACTGGAGAAAATCGAAAAACCTGCGGGGATCAGCAATCCTAAAGATTTCCGTAATGAGATCGTTAACTTTGTCCTGCGCGCCCGCGCAAGCCATGAGGGCAACAATCCACTCTGGACCAGCTACGAAAAACTACGCACTGTGATTGAGAAGAAAATGTTCTCGAATACAGAGGATCTACTCCCGGTGATTTCCTTTAACGCCAAAACCTCGACTGACGATCAACGTAAACACGATGATTTTGTCAATCGAATGATGGAGAAAGGCTATACCAAAAAACAAGTCAGACTCCTGTCTGAGTGGTATTTACGGGTTCGTAAATCCTCTTAACTTGCGCTCACTAAAAACGAGGCTTTGGTGTTGCCAAAGCCTTCGCTGGGGTTTGGGAGGTGCGTATGGCGAACTTTATCGATAGACGGTTGAATGCGAAAGGAAAAAGCACAGTCAACCGCCAACGCTTTATCAACCGATATAAGCAACAAATCAAAAAAGCCGTCAGCGATGCCGTCACGCGTCGCAGTGTAACGGATGTAGATAAAGGCGAAAAAATCAGTATTCCCACACGGGATATCAGTGAACCTATGTTCCATCAAGGCAAAGGAGGCGTAAGAGACAGAGTCCACCCTGGTAATGATCAATTCACCCGCGGCGATAAAATCGACAGACCCCAAGGTGGCGCTGGCGGCGGTGCGGGTAAAGGCGATGCCTCGGATTCGGGCGAAGGGAATGACGACTTTGTGTTTGAAATCTCAAAGGATGAATACCTAGAGCTGCTCTTTGAGGATTTAGAACTGCCGAATCTGCAGAAGAATCGCTTAAACAAGCTCGTCGAGTATCAAATCTACCGTGCAGGTTTCACCAATGATGGTGTACCAGCCAATATCAATATTGTGCGCTCACTGCGTTCCTCCTTGGCGCGCCGCATTGCCATGTCGGCAAGTAAAAAGAAATTACTCAAAGAGTTAGAGCAAGAGCTGGCGGAGCTTGAAAATATTCCTGGCACTAAAGCCGAGCTGATTTTGGATTTAAAAGCCCAAATTGAGGCGCTCAAGCAGAAGATTGCTAAAGTCCCTTTTATCGATACCTTTGACTTACGTTTCAACAACTTTGCAAGGCGCGAGGTGCCCTCAAGCCAAGCGGTCATGTTCTGCTTAATGGACGTGTCAGGCTCGATGGATCAAGCGACAAAAGATATGGCGAAACGTTTCTATATCTTGCTGTACTTGTTCCTCACTCGTACCTACAAAAACCTCGAGGTGGTCTACATCCGCCACCATACCCAAGCGAAGGAAGTGGACGAACATGAGTTCTTCTACTCCCAAGAAACCGGCGGCACGATTGTCTCAAGCGCATTGAAATTAATGCACGAAATTCAGCAGGCTCGCTACCCTGCCGATGAGTGGAATATTTATGCCGCACAAGCCTCTGACGGTGATAACTGGGCCGATGACTCTCCCACCTGTCGACAATTATTGGAGCAAAAAATCCTGCCGCTAGTGCGCTATTTTAGCTATATCGAAATCACCAATCGTGCGCACCAAACCCTGTGGCGCGAATACGAATCCCTACAACAACACTACGACAACATAGCGGTGCAACATATTCGTCAAGCCGAAGATATCTACCCTGTATTTAGAGAATTATTTAAAAAGCAGGCGGTTTAAGGGGGCTCTATGGGGATAAAAGAAGCAAAAACACGTACAGCCTTGAGCGACGGTCCCGACTGGAGCTTTGAGCTGTTACAAAGTTATCTAAAAGAGATTGAGCGGGTGGCGGCCATTTACAAACTGAACGCCTATCCCAATCAAATCGAAATCATCACCGCCGAACAGATGATGGATGCCTATGCTGGCATTGGCATGCCCATTGGCTATACCCATTGGTCCTTCGGCAAACGTTTTATCGAAACCGAACAGGGCTACAAGCGTGGGCAAATGGGGCTCGCCTACGAAATTGTGATTAACTCCAACCCTTGTATCGCTTATTTAATGGAAGAAAACACCATCACCATGCAGGCATTGGTGATGGCCCATGCCTGTTTTGGCCATAATAGTTTCTTTAAAAATAATTACTTATTTAAGACATGGACGGATGCAAGTTCGATTATCGATTACTTAGTGTTTGCCAAAAACTACATCAGTGATTGCGAGCAAAAATACGGTGTCGAGCAAGTTGAAAGCATCATCGACTCTTGCCACGCTCTGATGAATTATGGTGTCGACCGCTATAAACGCCCATCGGAAATCTCCTTTAGGGAAGAACAGGCGAGGCAAAAAGATCGCGAGGCCTACCTGCAAAGCCAAGTGAACGATTTGTGGCGCACTATTCCCACCCATCAACAGCAGCAACCGTCGACCACTAAGCGCCGTTTCCCCGCCGAGCCGCAGGAAAATATTCTGTATTTTATTGAAAAAAATGCGCCATTGCTGGAGTCATGGCAGCGGGAAATTATCCGTATCGTGCGTAAGATGGCGCAGTATTTTTATCCGCAAAAACAAACACAAGTGATGAATGAAGGCTGGGCAACCTTCTGGCATTACACCATTTTGAATCATCTATATGATGATGGCGTGGTCACTGACCGCTTTATGATGGAGTTTTTGCAGAGCCATACTGGCGTTGTCGCCCAACCCGAATATAACAGCCGTTACTACAGCGGTATCAACCCTTATGCCCTCGGGTTTGCGATGTTTACCGATATTCGGCGCATGTGTGAGAATCCAACTGAGGAAGACAAAGTCTGGTTTCCGGACATAGCGGGCAGTAATTGGCTCGATACCTTACATTTTGCGATGCAAAACTTTAAGGATGAAAGTTTTATCAGCCAATATCTGTCGCCGAGGGTGATCCGTCAGTTCAAACTGTTTGGCATCCACGATGATGAGAAACGTAATTATCTGTCCGTGTCGGCCATTCACGATGAGCAGGGTTATCAAGACATTCGCAATCTACTCTCGCAGCAGTACAATTTGTCAAATATTGAGCCTAATATTCAAGTACATAACGTTGAGATAAACGGCGACCGCTCCTTAACTTTAAGGTATGTCCCCAGTAATGATATCCCGCTCGCCAGCACCTATAAGGAAGTGTTAAAGCATCTGCATCGACTCTGGGGCTTTACCGTCAGCCTTGAGCAGTTAAATGCCGATACCAGCGTGACCTTGTTAGCGTCCTGCCCTGAGCAACCCAAGGCCGACTAAATATCAGTTTGATCAAAAAACAAAAAAGCCGTTTCTCAATGAAACGGCTTTTTATTTAACCCGTGACCCGTCCTAAATAGCGTTGACACTTTTCAAACTCATTTTGGAGAGTGTAATGACTTCAACAATTAAACGAACTCAACGTGATTATTCCCTCGCTTTTAAATTGGCGGTTGTCGACCAAGTGGAAAAAGGCGAACTGACCTATAAACAGGCGCAAGACAAGTACGGTATTCAAGGTTGCTCCACCGTGTTAGTGTGGTTACGCAAGCACGGCAAACTGGATTGGTCCCAAGGGACACCGTCTACATCAATGCGAGGACAGTTGATGACTGAACCCACCGAGCTCACCCCCGAGCAAAAGATAAAAGCCCTCGAAACCGAACTGGAAGATACCCGCATGAAAGCGGCGTTCTTCGAAGCCATTGTCGAAAAACTCAGAACTGACTACGGGATATCCGTCGTAAAAAAGCCACACGCGAAACGCTCCAGGAAAAAACGGCCATAGGTTATCGCGTCACCCAATGCTGTCGCTATCTTGGCATCAGTCGTCAGGCGTATTATCAGCAATGTCAGCGGCAAACAGAATGGGAGCAAAGGGAACGACAGGTGGTGCAAACGGTGCAGTATGAGCGGTTATTTCAACCGCGAGTCGGTACGCGTAAAATGCAGTATTTATTGAACAAAATGCATCAAATAGTGATAGGACGAGACCGGTTATTTCGCTGTCTTAGGGCGCATCGTTTGTTGGTTACGCCGAAACGGGCGTACCATAAAACGACCAACAGCCATCATCGATTTAGGTGTCATCCCAACTTGCTTAAGCCCAGCGAGCAGCAAGTGGACATCAGCCGCTCAGAGCAAGTCTGGGTGGCTGATATTACCTATCTGCCACTGCAAGATAATGAAGCCTATTTAAGCTTGGTGACCGATGCCTGGTCACGAAAAATTGTGGGTTATCATGTTGATGATAATCTAAAAACAGACGGGGTGCTAACGGCCTACAAACGGGCGCTGAAGCAGCGACAAGATAAAAGTAAACCGCTGATACACCACTCAGACCGAGGGATACAGTGCTGCTCAAACGCGTATCAAGCGGTTCACGCACATCATGGCGTGACATGCTCAATGACCGATGGATATGACTGCTATCAAAATGCCTTAGCAGAGCGAGTGAATGGCATCTTGAAGCAGGAGTTTTTAACACATAAGCCCGCAACGCTGGAGGAGGCGCGACAAATGGTGACAGAAGCGGTTGCCATCTATAATCAACGGCGGCCACATTTGGCCTTAAAATACAAAACGCCCGATGAGGTTCATCGAGCGTTTTAGGTGGAAATAAGTGTCAACTTATTTCAGGACGAGACACCGACTTAAAACAGACCACTTGCCACATGTAAGCTTCGAATCAAAGCTTAAGCATTGCCGTCCTGCTGGGCAATCGAGGTTGGCATATCGTCACGCAACTGCAACCACATTTTGCCGCTGTTAATACCGTAGGTACGCATTAATGCGGGCACATCGATATAGTTTTTAGCTTTGGCTAATATTTCGAGTTCTTTATAGAAGTTTAGCGCTAACTGGCGCGCTTCAGGGCTACTGAAATAGTAACGACCGACTCGACTATACAAACCTTTAAAGCCATTTAAGATCAACACGTACAGCGGATTGCCTGAAGAAAAGGCTAAGGTGTGGTGCAACAGGTAGTCATACTCGGCGAAGGATTCGGCCGTATCTTCTAATTGGTGAATTTGTCCGAGGACTTCCACCGCTGTATCTGGGCTGTTACGCAGTGCACCGCGAAAATAAATCGCGCTCACATTGGTGCGAGCCGACAGCAATTGGTCCACCAGCACAGGGAAGCCTTCTGGGTTGAGATCCGCTATGGTCTCAAGAATGTTAAGGCCCGAGGTTTCCCAAAAATTGTTCACCCGAGTCGGTTTGCCATGTTGAATTTTTAACCAACCATCACGGGCTAAGCGTTGCAGCACTTCACGCAGGGTGGTGCGTGTTACGCCAATTAATTCAGAAAGCTCACGTTCAGCCGGTAAAATGGACCCTGGGGGAAACTTATTTTCCCAAATCGATCTTACAATATACTTCTCTGCAAAACTTGCAGGTCCTTTGGCATTGATAATCATCAGCCCACTTTTCCAGTTGTTGTGCTTTATAATGGTCACTGATCATACCAGAGCGGTAAAAAATGGAAACCATTGACTGAGGCTCACCTTAAAATCACCGTACAATTGTCACAGAAATGTTCAAAAAAACGACATTAATCAACAGCAATTGTGCCAATTTTGCCGATTAGCTCCGCTTTTTGAAATCTGGGTTTCAGTATCTCGTTACATTAGCATTCTCTTTAGGCTAGACTGATTTTCTAAAACAAATGCCAGAAACAATAACCTGTGCAATTTTAAAAGATAATTAGAAGAGAGGATGCCATGCCGATGACAATGAGTCAGGCGTTTATTGGGAACTTCTTAGGGAATTCTCCTAAGTGGTACAAGATCGCAATACTGTCGTTTTTAATAATCAATCCAATACTCTTTTTCTATGTCAGCCCCTTTGTGGCTGGTTGGGTATTAGTGCTTGAGTTTATTTTTACCTTGGCAATGGCGCTGAAATGCTACCCATTACAACCCGGTGGTTTATTAGCGATTGAAGCTGTCGCCATCGGGATGACCTCTGCCAGCCAAGTGTTGCACGAAATTGAAGCGAACCTTGAAGTATTACTACTGCTGGTGTTTATGGTGGCCGGTATTTACTTCATGAAACAGCTACTGCTGTTCGTGTTCACTAAGATGATCACTAAAGTGCGCTCGAAAATTTTAGTGTCTTTACTATTCTGTTTGGCTTCTGCCTTCTTATCCGCCTTCTTAGATGCTTTAACCGTTATCGCCGTGATTATTACCGTGGCAGTCGGTTTTTACTCTATCTATCACAAAGTTGCTTCAGGTAAAGATTTCTCGGCCGATCATGACCATACCTCCGAAGGCAAAAATGACGATGGTGAAAACCAACTCAATGAAGATGAACTGGAGTCTTTCCGTGGTTTCCTGCGTAACCTATTGATGCACGCAGGTGTCGGTACCGCATTAGGTGGCGTATGTACTATGGTGGGTGAGCCGCAAAACTTAATCATTGCAGCCCAAGCAAACTGGCAATTTGGCGAATTTGCGATCCGCATGTCACCTGTGACTGTGCCCGTATTGTTCGCGGGTATCCTCACCTGCTTTGTGGTCGAAAAATTCCGTTGGTTTGGTTATGGTGCCCAGCTACCGGATGCGGTACATAAAATTCTGTGTGATTACGCCGCCTATGAAGATGCCCGTCGTACCAATAAAGACAAGATGAAGCTCGTTATCCAAGCCTTTGTCGGTGTTTGGTTGATTGCGGGTCTGGCGCTGCACTTAGCGTCTGTGGGCTTGATTGGTCTGTCTGTGATCATCTTAACCACAGCCTTTAACGGTATTACCGATGAGCATGCGCTGGGTAAAGCCTTCGAAGAAGCCCTGCCCTTTACGGCGTTGTTAGCGGTGTTCTTTGCAGTTGTGGCCGTGATTATCGACCAACAACTTTTTGGCCCAGTGATCCAATGGGCACTGAACCATGAAGGTAACACCCAATTAGTGATCTTCTATATCGCTAACGGGTTGCTCTCTATGGTCAGTGATAACGTGTTTGTGGGCACGGTTTACATTAACGAAGTCAAAGCCGCATTGATTAACGGTCAAATTACCCGCGATCAATTCGACCTGTTAGCGGTTGCGATTAACACTGGTACTAACTTACCTTCGGTGGCGACACCAAACGGTCAAGCCGCGTTCCTGTTCTTATTGACCTCAGCCCTTGCCCCGTTGATCCGTTTATCCTACGGCAGAATGGTGTGGATGGCATTGCCTTACACTATCGTGTTATCGATTGTGGGTGTGATGGCAATCGAATCGGGCTTCTTAGAGCAGATGACCCAGTACTTCTACGACTCCCATGCGATACTGCATCACAGTGTTAAAGAAGCGTTAGCGCCTGCGACAGGTCACTAACATAAATATCGGAGTTGACTGAACTTTATGAGTTAAGTACAGTCAAAAAAACGCCCTACTTTCGAGGGCGTTTTTTTGTTGATATGGAGTTCACTTTTGACAGCACTCACTCGCTTTGCCCATTCCCGCGCATCTTGGTTCATTCTCACCGGCTCTGCGATTGCCCTCGAAGCGGCCGCCTTGTATTTCCAATACGTGATGAAGTTAGATCCCTGCGTCATGTGTATTTACCAGCGACTGGCCGTATTTGGCATTTTGGCGGCAGGACTGATAGGTATGACAGCGCCTAAGTACCGCATCGTTCGCATTTTAGGCGCCCTTGGCTGGGCCGTCAGCGCAACCTGGGGACTAAAACTGGCGTTAGCCTTAGTCGATATGCAGAATAACCCTTCGCCCTTCTCGACTTGCTCATTTTTACCCGAATTTCCAGCTTGGATGCCACTCCATGAATGGTTCCCATCCGTGATGTTGCCAACGGGAATGTGTACCGATGTGCCATGGCAGTTTATGGGCGTCACCATGGCCGAGTGGATGGTGGTAGCCTTTAGTGGTTATCTGGTCGCACTGTTACTGTTTATTGTGCCCATCTTGAGCGGCTCGAATAAACCATCGCTCTACAAATAATCTTCCTAAGGCAGACTAAGGTCTGCCTTATTTTTAGCTATAGCTGTCAATCTTTCTCGCCGAAAACACTCAGTGAACTTTGATTTAAGCCAATGGCAAATAGACCAAAAAACGCTAAACTGGCTCCATGATAACGGCATTTGGAACGCGTAGAACATGGATAAACGGCCTCTCATTGAGCCTCAAGCACCGTTAACCCACTGGCAAAAGAGCCTGCCGTTTAAACTCAGCCTGATCCAACTGCTGATCGCCAGCATACTGATCTTCAGTACGGCGTGGGTCATTCTGAACATTCAGACCCAACAGATCAGCGAGCAGCAAACCCTGCTCAATCAAAACCATGGCCAAATCATCATTGCTAAATTGCAGGAAATGACCTCCCAAGTGGAGAATCAGGTCAATGCCATCAGTCAAATCGCCATGCTATACCGTTACGAACCCGAGCAGCTCAGTAAGAGCATTCCGGTATTACTCTCGATTGAAAATCAAAAGGCGATTATTTCTGGTGGCGGGATTTGGCCCGAGCCAGGGGCATTTGACCGGCAAAAGTTTCGTGACAGCTTATTTTGGTCGCACAATATTCACGGCGAATTAGCCGCCATCAATAGCTATAACGATGATAGTTTTCCAAGCTACCACACCGAAGAATGGTATCGGCCGACCCGCTATTTTCCCGTAGGGAAAATATTTTGGTCTAAATCCTATGTCGACCCTACCACCCATGAGCCTATGGTGACCGCATCGGGTGCCATGTGGATGGATCATCAGTTTATTGGAGCCGCCACTACCGACATCAGCCTTGAAAAACTCAATCAGCTCCTACGCAATACCATGCTCGATGTCAGTGGCTACGTGATAGCCCTAGACCATCAAAACCAAATCTTGGCCTCGCCGAATAGTGACAATCTGCCACAATCTTCACACAATTCCCCCCATGCCCTACAAGACTTCGATGAGTTGGCAAAAACCGAGACGGCCTTTAGCCCCATTGCCTCGGCACTGCACTTAGCCGACCGCAGTTTTATCGAACAAGCCGTGGCTGAGCGCGTATTTACCCAAGAGCAAATGGATAACCTCACCCGTCTAAGCAACGATGGGGAACGGCAGATGCTCTCCGCCATCGTCAATGACAATGCCAAAAACCAGTTCTTAACACCTAGGCGAATCGCCTCGGTCTCCTTGACTATGGACCCTATCCTCAAGGGGCCCTCACTGGTGTCGGTGTTTTTAATGCCCCACACCTACTGGAAAATTCTGGTCGTCACGCCCATCGCCCCATTACAGGACACGGCCAAAAAACTGATCGAAAAAGTCGGCCTCTCCCTAGTGTTAATTCAGATGCTCGACCTTATCCTGCTGTTTTTATTGCAACATAGATTAATTATTGCCCCCATTATGGAGATGGTGCAGGCACTCAAACGCAATGATTCAGCCTCTATCGAATTAAAAGCCAAGGAGCGGCACGATGAGGTCGGCCTACTGGCGAAAAGCTTTTTATCCCGCACCCAACAACTTGAAGTCGCCATGGCCAGTCTAGATGCCAGTAATCTCGCCCTTGAGCAGCAATTATTGACTCAACAGCATTTTCAGCAGGAGTTAAATCAGCGCAAGGAACAATTAAGATCCTTACTCGATTTCTCATCCATCATCATTTACATCAAAGACTTAAATGGCAGATATACCTTAGTGAACAACAAATACTGCGAGGTTTTAGGGATTGAGCGGCGCAAGATCATCGGCGCCACCGACTTTGATCTGTTCCAAAACTCACTCGCCCAACAGTATCAACAGAACGACCAAAGGGTCACCCATAGCCACGATGCCCTGCATTTCGAAGAAGCCATTCCCTCCCTTCGCGGCGAGGTTATTTATCAAATGAGTAAATTCGATATTCGCGACGATGAGGATAATTCCATGGGCGTCGGCGCCATTGGCTTTAATGTGGACTTGAAAAAACGCCAAGAAAAAGAACAAGAAAAGTTGCTGCAATCACAATTAGCCCAGCTAAAAGATGAGCAGCGCAAGACCCAACTCACACAGCAAGAAAATAGCCAGCTCAGGGAACAACTCGCGGCGATTCAAGCTGAGATCAATCAGCAAATCCAACTCAACCTGAGCAAACAACAAAGTCAGAAACTGATGCAGAATTTCCTGGCCGACGTCATGAGCCAAATGATGCAAGAGCAGGACAAACTCCTCGCACAGATCTGCCAAGTGCGCACCAAGGAGGATGACAGCCACCAAGCCCAAGTTGTGCAATTGATGAGCCAACAAGCGGCCAGACTCAGGCACATATCGCAGCTGTTTACCGATCAGCATAGTGAGATACGCCCGCTGCATTTAGCTCAGTTTATCAATCAATTATTGAGCTTATTGCAGCCACAACTGTTGAAAACTCAGGTTAAAGTCAAGCTAGAGTGCGACGAGCAATTAGTAGTCGATGGCAATGCTTGGCAATATTTGCAATTTTTCTATCGACTGATTAACAACACCTTGCACCATGCCTTTAAAGAGCATAATCAAAACAGAACCTTAGCATTAACGCTTGAAAAGAAAGACGGCGAATTACAGATGCAGCTTCAGGACAATGGTGTCGGGATATCAGTCGCGCACCTTGAGCAACTAAAACAAGAAATGCAACAAAACCAATGCATTGGCACACTGACTTGCATTAACCTTTGGATAAAAGAAGAGTTACATGGCGAGCTTAAGGTAGAGAGTGAGCTCAATCGTGGCACTCTGATTGAGTGCCACTGGCCATTAGCTGCGGTATAGCCAAGGCTAAGTCAAGCCCATTGGGACAAACTAGTCGCTCGACTTATCAAGTGTCACATCCACCAGATAATGGCCCTGTAGCCAGTTACGGCCAATTAAGAGTTTATTGGACATTTGACTACGATCCTTAAGATTCACTTTGACCGGATACTCATGTACCGGTTCACCTAAGGTCAATTCGACCATATAACGCACTTCACTCCCCTGCGCGTTACGGATAAGCGAAGTATCGACAATCCGTGCCCTTAACCGCTTTTCCTCACCACGCTCATTTTCGGTAGTGAAATTAAGCCACTTGCCGATGTTGTTATCCATATTGGTAGGATCTTCATCGTCAATCTTGAGATCAACCGCATGCAGGGAATTTTCAACCGCCCCCGTATCGATGCGCGTTTTAAAGGTCAACTCGGCTTCTTTCACTTTGATTAACGCTGTCGGACCAATCAGACGTTTCTCGGCCACATCAACAACATAACGGCCCGCTAACCAATTACGGCCGATCAGTAACTTGTAATCCATATGGCTTCGGTCACGTAGGTTAACGGCAACCAGACGGTGTTGCCCCTCAAAACCAATGTCTAACTCGACCAAATAGCGGACTTCACTGCCTTGAGCGTTATTCACTGTGGTGGTCTTTAGGATTTTCGCCGCTAAGCGCCGCTGCTCGCCCGCCTCGTTTTCGGTGGTAAAATGCAATGTCTTACCAATGTTATCCTGCATCTTGTCGGACGCACCGCCTTCAACTTGCAGATCGATGGCATGTAATGAGGTGTTCGCCGCGCCCGTATCAATTCTTGCCTGAAAATCCAGTTGTGCGGCCAATAGGCGCATCTTCTCTGATTGACCAATAATCGCCTTAGTGTCAGTAGATACAGCGCTCTGCGCAGGCGTTTGCACCTCTTCACTGACTTTACCGCAACCTGCAAGGCTCAAACTTGCGATAATGGCGCCTAGCAATAATGTGGTGCAGCGACCGACACTCTGATGTTGTAACATCCTCACTCCTTATCTGAACGATGACGGACAAGCCACTTTGACCCATCACCTAGGTCGATGTAGGGGCTAGTGATAGCACAAAAGCGAAGGAAAAGAGCCGAAAAACACTAAGCAGAGGTCAAATACAGCAATTAAGCCAATGAAAAAATAAGGAATAGTCACAAGTTAACACACAATGGTTACAGCCGTTACACCTCTGCCACTTTCGCTTCGTCCAACCAAGCTTTCGCCAGCGCGCGCTCATGTTCACTAAAAACCTTCACCGGGCAGGGCAACATAAAAGCCAGTGTATTGACCATAGCCCCTAGGCTTTGCATGTCCGCAATCATCACCACCCGCGAGAAATCACTAAAATGAAACACACTGAGTAAAGCATCATCCCAGAGTGCGCCCACGGTAATGCCAATAAAGTCGGGGCTGAACTCGTACCACAAGCGAAGACTCGCATGATCCTGCAACTTGGCCTCAATCGCGGGAAGCAGTAAGGCTTCGATATCCCCATGGGTGACTTGACCCGACACCACAATGGTCAGCATATCTTCGGCATAGCTTGGACGTATGGTTAGCATTATGCATCTCCCTTGATATCGCACGAGAAAATACGGCTATAGAGTAAAGATATACCCTGTAAATGAAGATGCTTGAAAAGTGGGAATTATTTTACTCAAACTTGCGGGAAACTGATGCGATGGCGGGTGATGACGAGATGAGATTGTAAGGTTCGCAAGACTTGCGTAAGCATTGCGCGATAAGACAAGCCCCATTTACTTCACACCTTCAAAACCTACACGAAAAGCATCGACTGGTGCCCAAACAACCCACAGGGCTGGAGTTACACATTAAAAGTGAAGTAATGATGAGGGATAACGAACAAAGTAGTAACTAGCTAACAAACTAACGGATAGGACTAACCCAAGAGATGAGGTTAATCCTAAGGTTAAGCTTAAGCGAAGGTATTACACATGAACTTGGATTTTCGAGATTTCTTGATCGAATAAATTCTTAATAAGGCCAGAAAACTCGGTGATAAACAGCGTTTGCTCTGGCGTGGCTCTATGATTCGCCACTGAGGCTAAGATTTCCTCAAGATCGTACACAATCGCATCGACCTCACGGATAATAGTGTTTCGTTCGGCAAAAGAGAGGGAAGGATTTTGGCCGCAGACCATAATAATCTGTGCGGATAATTGCTCTTCGAACAACTCCATCACAGTATCGTCGGACACATTTTGGGTATCGGGCGTTTCGAACAAGCCAAGATGCTCAGTCAAATACTGGATCAAATGCATGTAACCGTCTTTATCTGTGACCATTTTTTACCCTTCACACACCAAAATCTATCGCCAAAGGCGACACTGAAAAAACAAAACCCACATCTAAAGTGGTCGATATAAAGATTTACACGTCAGCCACTCGCTAACCATATCGCGAACAGGAGAGCTGACGTATTGATCTAAACCAATCTTATCGCTGTTACTTTGTTAAGGTTAGTACAAACGACACAGGAACGGCTTGGCTAATACTAGATAAACCTGCAATATCACGCAATTTATCCACACCCGAGACCAAATCGAACTCGTTAGCATTGACTATTATCGGCTGAAAACTGCTAACCATCAGTTTATTATCAGATACTTTGGTTAAAATTACCGAAAAAGTTTTCGTTTGTTGCTTTCCATGGAGGGAAATTTTCCCATCGATGTCGGCAACTTTAGTCTCACCAACGGCTAGATCTTTCAACATCTTGGTATCCACCTGCGAGCTTAACTTCAACTCGGGATACAAGGACACTTCAAACAACAGGTTTTGCATACGCTCATCGCGCACATCGATACCGGTCGCCACACTCATCAGGGGAATGGTTAATTCAAATTGACCATTATCCTTAAGGACACCATTGAGTTGCTTAAAGTGATGAACCTCAGCGATATCACCCTTTTTTACCGACACGAAGCTGACTCGAGAGTCCTGCTCCATTACTTGCCACTGGGCCGCACAGCTAAAACTAACCAGCGTCGATAATGCTGCAATTCCTATCCATTTTTTCATCGTATCCATCCTCAATCAGTGAGAGTTAAGGCAAGGCGGTCCCCCTGTGACACAGAAGTCCCCGCCGTATCCTTAGAAAATCTGTGATAAAGATCACCTAAGTCTCGCTAAAGATACTCTTTTTCTTGTTTAGCGACTAGTTAACTATCGTTAAACTCGCACCAGCCACTTATCTAAACTATTAGCAAAAGCCTGTTTATCCGCCGCCGATAAGGCATCAGGGCCACCGGTATGCACGCCCGATGAACGTAAGTCTTCCATAAAATCGCGCATCGTCAGTTTTTGGCGAATATTGTCCGTAGTGTAGAGTTCGCCGCGGGGATTAAGCGCCAGCGCGCCCTTTTCAATCACTTGCGCCGCCAACGGGATATCGGCGGTGATCACTAAATGCGTAGCCTCAACATGGTCGACAATGTATTGATCTGCCACATCAAAACCTGAGCCGACACGCACTTGGCTGATATAAGGCGATGGTGGCACCCGCAGCATTTGGTTCGCCACCAGCACTAGCGGCAGCGACTTTCGCTCAGCCGCGCGAAATAAAATCTCTTTAATCGGGTTTGGGCAGGCATCGGCATCGACCCAAATCTTATACTGTCCCACGCTTACGCTCCTAAAGACCATTAAGGTGCTAAACGGTCAATGACCCATTCATCCGCTTGGCGAGTGTAGAGAAAACGATCGTGCAGCCTGTGCTCACCGCCCTGCCAAAACTCGATGCTCGAGGGTTTGACTAAGTAGCCGCCCCAAAAACTCGGTAAGGGCACATCACCCTTGGCAAATTTGGCTTTCATTTCAAAGAACTTACCTTCGAGCACTTGTCGCGCGCTCAGTTTGCTCGACTGCTGTGACACCCAAGCCGCAATCTGGCTATCCTTAGGACGGGTCATAAAGTATTTCAGCACTTCGGCGGTAGAGAGTGGCTGCGCCTCACCAAGAATCGATACTTGGCGTTCAATCGGATGCCAGGGAAAATGCAGACTCACCTTGTTATTGGCTGCGATCTGCTGCGCTTTTCGGCTACCTAGGTTAGTGAAGAACACAAATCCCGAGTCATCGAAGCGCTTTAATAGCACAATTCGCTGATAGGGCTGACCATGCTCATCGACGGTGGCAACACACATCGCCGTGGGATCGCTCAGCTCGGCATCGCGAGCTTGCGTCATCCATAACTCGAATAGCTGCATGGGATTTTGGGGTAAATCGGCGCGTCTTAGACCGCCTTTGGTGTATTCGCGGCGAATATCACTGAGATCTGTCATAGGTTTTCCTTTTACAAGCGCACAATGATTGCCATCGGTGCAATCCGCTGATAATGCAAGTTTACCATGCCTTACTCGCAATTCGCTGCTCTGTTATTAAGCCGTCAATAAAAAAGCCAAGACCGTTAACCTTAGCTTTTTATTGATTATCCAGCGCTTAAGCATGGTACAAGATAGTACTGAAATGGACTCAAGCAGCAATGGCGAGCTCACCAGTGTTTGCCACTACATAAACTCGGGCTGTAATACTTGGGTTTCGAGTTGTTGATAATGACTAAAAGTTATCTCCCCCCCTGATGCTGTGGTGACCATGGCTTGGCCTAGACACAGATGAGCGGGGAATCCTTCGGTAAGAATGTGCTGATCAAAACCAATCAAGTCCCAACTCGTTGGGGAGAATCCATTAACTAATCGCGCCACAACGGGATGGGGGTAAGTCGCTAAATCGAGATTAGTCTCGAAGCTCACATAGGAATGTTCCCCTTGCCCCATAGATGGGGTGATATGCAAGGTAACATAGTCAGTCCCGCGTATCGCATTCAACGAAAAACCAGCAGGCTGAAAACAATGCATATCAAACTGAAAATCGGGAAAGAGTTGCTGAAATTCAAGCCGTTGATAAATCCCCTGCTCAGTTTGTGTTGGCAGCTTGAGATAATCGGCAAGCTCGCCACGGATGTGGTACATCATCAGTTCAAGGCAAGTCTCGGTTGAGGGCATAACTTGGCTGTCTGTACAAAACAGATCGCCAGTACAAAACTGATTGTCACTACAAAACAGATAGTGATGATGTGAGTCTAAATGACCCACTCGAAAGGCTTTGCCGGGGATCAAAGTCCGCAACTTAGCAATATCGTCCGCAAAGCTCGTGCTTTGTAGCTGAGCTTGGTATTCATTCTTGCGCTGATAACAGAGCGCGGCGATGTGCTCCACGCCTACGGCGTTGATAAAATGGCAGGCGGCATCCACTAGGGTGCTATTACCACAGGTGAGCAGCAGAATCTTATCATCCCAAACGAACAGACTGGATTCACTCAGCAGATAGGCATCGCAGGCATGATTACTGATTGTGGACAGGATTTCCGCATTGGCGCAGGCCACTAAGGTTGACCAAAAGCCATACTCTCGTTGGCGTAATGACGCCAACTTGGGAGTGAGTCTGATCTCAAGCTTTTTTTCCGCGCCTTCAAAAAACATCAAACCGTTCGCCTCATCTTATCCCTGTGTGTGGGCATCTATTGGTATATCAGTCATTAATGGTTCGCTGGCAACGCTGACTTAAGTGAACGCACGCATGTTAAGACTGGTAACCCATCAATTTCGCGCGGCTATTTTTACACGACTAACGCCGCAATAAAACCACCGAGCTTGCTTTTACAAGGTGACAGCCTTGCAATCCACTAGCAAAAAAGCAACCGGCTATAAAAAACAAAAGTCAGCCTAAGTGTCCCTAGGCTGACTTTTTTAACACACTCAATATTAAGAAAAATCTTCTAAATAAGTGTAACCTTTTAGGCCCACTTGCAGTTCTTCTAAAATCTGGGCGCGTTCTTCTTCAGCAATGTGCTGATTCACTAACTCTTCGTAAGTACGCATAAAGTCAACGGCATCTAAGTTAACATAGCGCAGTACGTCAGCAACTGTATCACCGGCAAGGACCGACTCAATGTTGGTCATACCGTTCTCTTCGATGCTCACCACCGCAGAGTTGGTATCACCAAACAGGTTGTGCATATCACCTAAAATCTCTTGATAGGCACCAACCATAAAGAAGCCCATCAGATAAGGGCTTTCAGCGCTCCAAGCCGGAACGGGCAGCGTGGTTTCAATTCCTTGGCCATCTACGTATTGGTCAACAATACCGTCAGAGTCACAGGTGATGTCCAGCATCACTGCGCGGCGCTCTGGCGCTTTGTCTAAACCAGACAGTGGCAGCACAGGGAACACCTGATCGATACCCCAAGCATCCGGTAACGATTGGAATAAAGAGAAGTTAACGAAGAACTTATCGGCTAACTTTTCGTTTAACTCATCGATAATCGGTCTGTGGTAACGGTTTTTAGTGCTTAACAAACCTTGAACTTCGTGACATACACGCAGGTTCGCCTGCTCAGCCCACGCACGTTCCGCCAAGCTTAATTGACCTAAAGCAAATAGCGATTGCGCTTCTTGCAGGTCACTTTGGCTATCGTGATAAATCTCAATCAGTGCACGTTGATCAGCGCGGCCGCTGATCTCGGTCCAAGATTGCCACATGTTGTGCAGCAGCTGTGGCGACTCTTCCGCTGGCGGCTGGATTTCTTCTACCTGATAGGCTTCAGTACCAATAACATCGGTGATCAACACGGCATGGTGCGCCGTTAAGTGACGGCCAGATTCTGAAATAATACGTGGCATAGGTTGCTCGTATTCATTACAGATATCGGTAAGCACGTTCACGATGTTGTTCGCGTATTCGCTTAAGCCATAGTTCATTGAGTTGTTACTTTGGCTACGAGTGCCGTCGTAATCCACCGCTAAACCACCGCCAACGTCGAAGCAGTTAATGCTGGCGCCTAACTCACGTAATTCACAGTAGAAACGCGCCGCTTCGCTCACACCTTGACGAATATCGCGGATGTTGGCGATTTGCGAACCTAAGTGGAAATGCAATAACTGCAGCGAATCCAACATGTCGTTTTCTTTTAACTGATCTACCACAGTTAAAATCTGCGCCGCAGATAAACCGAACTTAGACTTTTCGCCACCGCTGGCTTGCCACTTGCCTTTACCTTGGAATGCCAGGCGCGCACGTAGACCTAAGCGAGGTTTTACCCCTAAACGCTTAGACTCGGCCAACACCATCTTCAGCTCAGACAGTTTTTCTAAAACGATGTAGACCTTATGGCCTAACTTTTCACCAATTAAGGCTAAACGAATGTATTCGTTATCTTTGTAACCGTTACACACGATCACTGAACTGGCTTTTTGCGCCATGGCTAATACAGCCATTAATTCTGGCTTACTGCCGGCTTCTAGGCCTAATTGTGGAACTTCTTTTGATGCTTGGCTCGCAAGGATCTCTTCTACCACAGTTTTTTGTTGGTTTACTTTAATGGGGTAAACCAGCAAATAGTCCGCCTGATACTCATATTTTTGTATCGCTTGGTCGAATGCTTGGCACAAACTGTTCACTCTGTGGTGCAGAATTTGCGGGAAACGAACTAATACAGGTAAAGCGACCCCTGCTTTAACCATGTCTTTTGCTAGCTCATTTAAGCCAATCTTGTGATCAGGATTCTTAGGATCCGGCGACACAGTCACCTCACCTTGGTCGCTGATCCCATAAAACCCTTGGCTCCAGTGGGTAACGTTGTACCCAGCACGAGCAGCATCAATAGACCAATCATTCATTTTTATTTAGCCCGTCTATAAAAAAATGGGTTAAACGGCCACGGCATTCTTGCGCGACCGCCCGTTCGACAAACCCAGGTAAAACATATGTTTACCTGACATACAATTAGGATGAATTCACCCTGTTTAATGCAGCAAAATCAACCCAGCAGAGGTGACATTGATGCGTTTTTCCTTAACGCAGCCGGGGTAAACCCCATATTCTTATTACACTGGCGATGGTAGGAGATTGCGTTCATTTCACCTTTTATCGCCAAGGTTTCTCACCAATGGTATTAACCTTAGCGCGCTTTGAGGTTAAAAAACACCCAAAACCCTAACGTTAGGCGTTGCATCACAGCCGAAGACCCCAAATTCATTAAAAAGAGGGCCAAGCATGTCTACAACAACAGGTAACACTAAAGGAACAACATTACATATTAAGCGGCCAGGCAAGACCGAGCGCACCTAATAACAGGCAAGATTATTGTAACAGGGGACTGTTGGCTTCTTCGCGGCCAGAATTGATACGGATTAACGTGAGATGTTTAAGGCTGGTATCGTCATAGGGCACAACGATTGAGCGCTGACATTGTGATGCTTTTAGGCAAAGAGCAAAAAATGGATGCTTGTGCATTAGCTAAACAATTCCTCTTAACCCCATGTAACCATTATAAATTGTACGTTACACGGTTAATGACCTGTGAACCATAAAACCATTACAACTCACGTAATATTTGTCATGTCTGTAACGAGCGAAGTCGTTAAACGGCGCAATTAAACCGCGCAATGTCACAGAATGCAAGCAAGAATCTCATTTAATATTTTTCATTAAAATATAACAAACACCCCATTAACAGGGATGGCATCCCCATGCAGGGTTAATTTCGATAAATTAATAACTTAGTGAATAATCCTACTTTTAATACGTTCAATATTTTTTAATAGCCTTGCAGAATAAATGGCTAACAATCGCAGCGTCGGCATGATTTTTAACGCTCACTAAGCCATTAATCCTAAAGTGCGAACCTAAAAGCCGAACTGGAAGCTGCCGTTTACGGATAAAGCGGTTATAATCACCGCCGAATGACATCTATAGATAGAGAGCTACATGGTACAGATAGGAAAAACCTGCAAACTTGAGGTGGTAAAACAAGTCAGCTTCGGTGTGTATTTAAATGCCCACGAATTTGGCCAAGTGTTACTGCCCAACAAAGCCACCCCAAAAGATTGCCAAGTCGGTGACTGGCTAGAGGTCTTTTTATATCTGGACTCTGAAGATATCGTCATTGCCACTACGCGCAGACCACTTGCGCAAGTCGGTGAGTTTGCCTATCTAAAAGCCGTGGCAACGGGTCCTTACGGGGCATTTTTAGACTGGGGATTAGATAAAGATCTGCTACTGCCCTTTGGTGAGCAGCATAAACCCATCGAAGAGGGTCGCTCTTACCTCGTTTACGTGCATGTTAACCGCGCGGATGAACGTATTGTCGCCTCATCAAAAATTGATAAGTTCCTCGATAAAACTCCAGCTCAGTACGAAGTGGGTCAACAGGTTGACTTATATATCGGTGGCACTACAGATTTAGGCTACAAAGCCATTATTAACCATGCCCACTGGGGCGTGATTTACCAAAATGAAGTGTTCCAAAAGCTGCGTTTTGGCCAAAGAGTGAAAGGTTTTATCAAACAAGTGCGCCGCGATGGCAAAATCGATTTGGTCTTGCAGCAAGGCAGTAAGCAAGAGCTCGATAAGCACGCACACATTATCTTAGTGAAACTTAAGCAAGCGGGTGGATTCTTACCGCTGACCGATAAAACCGATGCCGAAGTGATTTACGAGCAACTCGGCATGAGCAAAAAAGCCTTCAAGAAGAGCATCGGCGGCCTGTTTAAAGCGGGCAAGTTAAGCATCGATGATGATGGCTTACGTCTGACTGAAGCAGACTGATTGGGCAGAATAGTCAACCGAATACGGGACTTAGCACTCTCTTGCCCCCATGTTCGTGCTTTATTTGTACAAATAGTTTGCCTTAAACCTCAGTTTACCGACAAGCGCTAGGATATTAAGCATGGCTCTGTTATAACAAAGCCATGCTTTTTTCTTTGGAGCTTATATGGAACTCACGTTACACGAAGCCAGAGTTATCGGTTGTCTACTTGAAAAAGAAGTCACCACCCCAGAGCAATACCCTCTTTCGCTCAATGCCCTGACCCTCGCCTGTAATCAAAAAACCAGCCGCGATCCCGTATTGGACTTAAGCGAAGCGCAGGTTCAAGACGCCCTCGATTCATTGAATAAAAAGCGACTTATCAGCGAGCAATCCGGCTTTGGTAGCCGAGTCGTCAAATACAAGCACAGATTCTGCAACACCGAATTTAGCGAGTTACAACTTTCCAGCGCGGCGCTAGCTATTGTGTGCTTGCTGCTGCTTCGCGGCCCACAAACGCCGGGCGAGTTGCGAACCCGCAGCAACAGGCTGCATGACTTTAAAGATGTGCTCGAAGTGGAAGCCTGCATTAAGCAATTGATGGAGCGAGATAAACCCGTGCTAGCCCAACTGCCACGGGAACCAGGTAAGCGTGAATGCCGTTACACTGAGTTATTCTCCCAAGGTGCTGAGCAGGTCAGCGCCGCGTCATTCACCAGTGCCACAAATGCAGATGCCCAGCCGCTAAATGAGCAGGATAGACAACAACTGGAAGCGAGAGTTACGCAGCTTGAAGAGCAAGTAGCTGAACTTAAAGATAAGTTAGACTCGCTTATCGCTTCTTTATCCTAACCGCACTGCGGACGACTTTCGCGCATGGTCGCTCTTAATGATGACTAACGTGAAAGTTTGTCCGCCCACTCACTGACGAGACAGCGAATGACACCAAACGCTCCCAGTACATTCAACAACATGCTTTTGATCGCTGGCTTTGAATGTCGCAAATTTCTATTTAACCTTCGCGGGATTATCGCCCTGATCGCCTTTGCATTAGTGTGGGGCATGCTGTTGCTCTACCCCATCCAAGGCGCTTCGACCCTATTAATGCAGCCCAATATCAAAGATCTGATCGACGGTCTCTTAGGCAGCCAAGCACTCAATGTGCTGTTTGACTGGCCCGTGGCGGAAATGGCTATCTTCTGGTGCTTTGCGCTGTATCTGTTTCCCATGTTCAGTATTTTGATTGCCGCCGATCAGTTCTCCTCAGACAAATCCCGCGGCACATTGCGCTTTTATACCCTAAGAACCAGCAAAGACAGCCTACTCTTCGGCCGCTTTTTGGGGCAAATCTTGATCCAAGGTCTACTGATCTTATTGACCATCCTCGCCACCATAGCACTGGCACTCACTCGCGACATCGGCTTGTTATTACCCGCATTAACGTCGGGTGCCTTGGTCGGCGTCAACTTGGTTATCGTAATTTTACCCTTTACCGCGGTCATGACCCTATTGTCCCTCTATGCCAACACGGCAAGACAGGCTATGGTGCTCGCCACCATCTTGTGGACTGTCGTCTCGATTGCACTGTTGATTTTGGGTAATCAATCCAGCTTATTTGAAGGCTTACAATGGATATTGCCGGGCGCTCAACTGTCGAACATGGTCAACACCAATGGACTCCAGAGTTTTGCCTACGCACCGATCCCCCTATTACAAACCGCATTCGCCCTATTCCTTGGCCGCGTTTATATCCAAAGGAGTCAACTATGATCCTCATTCAATGCCAAGGACTGTCCAAACACTATGGCAGTAAAAAAGCGCTCAATAACGTTAACTTAACCCTCGAATCGGGAGCGCCCATCGCCTTGGTTGGCCCTAACGGTGCAGGAAAGACCACGCTATTTAGCCTACTTTGTGGTTACCTCACCCCAAGCGCGGGTACTGTGCGTATTCTGGGAGAAGCACCAAATAGTCCAGCATTATTAGGGCAAATTGCCGCCCTGCCACAGGATGCGACGCTCGATCCTAATTTGACCATTATCAGCCAGTTAAGCTTCTTTGCGCGTCTTCAAGGGATGGATAGCAAGCAGGCAAATCAAGAAGCCCTGCGAGTGCTGAATTTAGTGGACTTAGCCGAGGTGGCGCAGCAAAAGCCACCGAGCCTGAGCCATGGAATGAGTAAACGTGTGGCGATTGCCCAAGCCTTAATCGGCTCGCCTAAACTGGTATTACTCGATGAGCCAACCGCAGGACTCGATCCTGCCAATGCGAAGAAAATCCGTGAACTCGTCAGAACGCTCTCGCCCACAACCACCTTTGTGATCAGCTCACACAACTTAGACGAGCTCGAGAAGCTCTGTGACCAAGTGCTGTATCTAGATAAAGGTGAGCTGGGCCAATCGATTTCGATGCGCTCATCCAATAGCGGCAGTGATTATCTCACCCTCACTATGGAAAGCTGCGACAGTGAAGCGCTCATCCAAGCCGTCGGTCAAATAGCCGGTGTATTGAATATCACCTCAAAACAAACTCATGTATTTGTGATCCAATTGGATGACACAGCAAATCGCCATTATGAGTTTGAAACTGCCCTACTCGCCCTGTTTAAGCAACAGCATTGGCAATATAAGATGCTGCTGAAAGGACGCACATTGGAAGAAACGTTATTTTCTTAACTCCGCGATAAGTCCCTTATTATTCCTACGTTTAACCCCAACTCTGACAGCGCCCGCAAGGGCGCTTAATGGCTAATGTGTTGTTTATAAATGCGAAAGCAATGCCATCATGTCAAACATCGAACAACCGTAAATATCAGAGTTAAAAGGCTTTATCCTTTAAAGTCCACTTTAGTTCTAAACGCTACAGACCAACTTAGCCCCTAACGCTGCTTATCTGAGGCGTATTTACGTTTCAAAATAAAAGGTGAGTTGCCACCGCTAACCAATAAAGCAGCAGTTAAGCCGCTTTGGTAAACCGAGGCTTTCAATCTGATCCCGAGCTTGTTATAACTCCCCTTTCCTGCTCTTTCGCTGAATTCAGAGGTTTCAATGAACAAAGCACAACTTATCCAACGTATCGCCACTTCGCTTGAACAGTCCCAGGCCAGCACTAAACCTGTTGTCGAACAGATCCTACAACAGATCCATATCGCCTTAAGCGAAGGTGAGAAAGTCTTCCTGCCACAATTTAGCACCTTCGAATTACGTTATCATTTACCTAAATCGGGTCGAAACCCGCAAACTGGCGAGACGATTGAGATTGCAGGCTTTAACCAGCCAAGCTTTAAGGCGGCGACAGCGCTAAAACAAGCGATAAATGAGTAGTATTGCGGATGTGTAAAATTGCCTCGTGAAAACCACGGGGCTTTTTTATGGGGCAAGGTAACGACATCACTTTGGCAATAAGCCTTAGCGCTCAAACGCAGCCTACACGAGCTCAGTTTGATACTATCAAGCTCAATGTGGAGAAATAAAGTGGAGAAATAAGTAGGTTATAAGGCAGGACTAATACCTGTAACAAAAGTGGCAAGCGCGAAACTGTGCCTCAAGAGAAGAAGATAGAAACGGCCCTTTAAACCAAATCCAAAAATCAGAGCCGTAGATGCAATAAAGCCCCGACTAATGTCGAGGCTTATTTACTATTCATGTCCCGTCCTGAAATACGTTGACATAAAGAGGATTTCTTTATGACAACATTAATTAACTCAAGCCGTAAGCGCACACAACGAGATTACACCTTAGCCTTTAAATTAGGCGTTGTAGAGCGTGTTGAAAAAGGCGAAATGACGTACAAACAAGCCCAAGCCCATTTTGGTATTCAAGGCCGTTCAACGGTACTCGTCTGGCTTAGAAAACATGGTAGACTTGATTGGTCGAAACCTTTTCAGCATCCCCTTATGACTAAGTCAAAAGAAACACCTGCCGAAACGATCAAGCGCCTTGAACGTGAGTTAGCAGAAGAGAAACTGCGTAACCAAATCCTCAATGGCATGGTTGATATCATGGACAATGAATATGGAGCAGGCCTCAGAAAAAAGTACTTATCCGGTACGTCTGGCAAGCAAAAGGCAACGGAGAAATAAACCTCGCTGCCGCATGTCGTGCTGCGGGTATGTCGAGGCAAGGTATTTATCAGGCAGTTGCTCGAATGGAAAGTCGTAGAGCTGAGCTATCGGTTATCAAAGACTGGGTCCAGTACTGGCGTAAATATATGCCAAGGTTAGGGGCCCGTAAGCTCTACACGTTGATAAAATCCAAGCTGGTTGAGCACGATATTAAACTCGGGCGAGATGGGTTCTTTACCTATTTGAGAAGTGAAGGTTTACTGGTTAAACCGAAGAAAAGCTACACAAAAACCACGTTCAGCAAACACTGGATGAAGAAGCATCCTAATCTGCTGAAAGAGGAGGGACTGCACGATGCAGGGCATGTACTGGTCAGCGATATCACCTATCTTGAGTCAGACCAAGGTGTGCACTACCTGTCACTGATCACCGATGCCAGTTCTCGTAAAATAGTCGGTCATCACGTGAGTAAAGACATGAAAGCCGAGAGTGTGGTGAAAGCGTTAAAAATGGCCATCAAAGATAAGCGCTATATCGGCAACGCGGTGCATCACTCAGACAGAGGCTTACAGTACTGCTCAGCCGTTTATCAGAATGCGCTTCAGGCGAGCCAAATCCAGCCGTCAATGACGGATGGTTATGATTGCTACCAAAATGCATTAGCAGAAAGAGTAAATGGCATACTGAAGCAGGAGTTTTTACTGCACCGATGTAGGACATTTGCGGAGCTGAAGATACTTGTTAGAGAATCGATAGCAATATACAACAATATGAGACCGCATCTGAGTTTGAATATGGACTCCCCTAATCAGGTGCACAATAGAAAAGACCAGCTACTGGAGCTGGCCTAAAAACTGTCAACCTATCTTAGGACGAGACATCACTAAGAATAATGGTACCCGAGGCCAGACTTGAACTGGCACGCTGTTACCAGCGAGGGATTTTAAATCCCTTGTGTCTACCGATTCCACCACTCGGGCAAACTCTGAATATCGCAAGCACTGCTATTGATATTGTTAACTCTTTGCTTCGCTCTTCTACTTATATTTCAATTTATAGATAACGAAGTTTACCGCTTCAGCTCGCTTTGAGCTGTCACCATTACAATAATGGTACCCGAGGCCAGACTTGAACTGGCACGCTGTTACCAGCGAGGGATTTTAAATCCCTTGTGTCTACCGATTCCACCACTCGGGCAAACTCTTAATATTAACAACGGGAATCGTGTCATTAATATCTTAATTATGGAGGCGCGACCCGGAGTCGAACCGAGATCGACGGATTTGCAATCCGCAGCATAGCCATTCTGCCATCGCGCCATCTTTCCAATCCTTTTAGATTGGAGCGACATATCGGGTTCGAACCGATGACCTATACCTTGGCAAGGTATCGCTCTACCAACTGAGCTAATGTCGCATCATGTAGAGTTAAGATTTTGTTTTCACTTCGTCTCTCGTCTACGGGGAGGCATTCTACCTATTTACCATGCAGTGTCAACCGCTGTTTTATCGATAACTTACTGCTTGCACACTAAATAATCTCTTTGATCTTTTATTGCGCTATTCGGCTGTTAAATCTTTCCAGGCGGCTAAAATGTAGCTCATCATTGACCAGAAGGTTAACACGGCAGCGATATATAGCAGCACAAATGCCGCGGTGATCATTAATGGGTTGTATTGCCAGATCAGGCCAATAATCGCCACCATCTGCGCCGCCGTTTTATATTTGCCGATCCAAGAAACCGCAACCGTCCCGCGCTTACCTAATTCAGCCATCCATTCACGCAGAGCAGAAATCACAATTTCGCGACCAATCATAAACAGTGCCGGCAGCGTTAACCAAATATCGGCATATTGCTCCACCAGTAACACCAGCGCGGTGATCACCATCAGTTTATCGGCAACGGGATCGAGAAAAGCCCCAAAACGCGTGAGTTGCTTGAGTTTACGGGCGGCATAGCCATCCAAGGCATCGGTAATGGCGGCAAGCCAAAACACAAAAGCAGCAACGAAGGGAGTCCAACTGTAAGGCAGATAAAAGAGCACCACAAAGATGGGCAGTAAAAAAAGCCTAAAAAGGGTTAATGCTATAGGTAAGTTAAACGGCATGATCGAACCAGTTAGTCAAAAGCAGCGCCAATCTTGCCTTAAATTTATCACCCTCGCAATGCATCATGAATGGTTTGTGCCATTTCTATGCTAATACCAGGCACTTTCGCTAACTCGGCCACACTCGCGCCCTTCACTTCCTGTAAACCACCAAGATGTTGCAATAACGCCTTACGCCGCTTAGGACCAATGCCCGGAATGGATTCGAGCGTCGAGGTATTACGGGTTTTCTGGCGACGATTGCGATGGCCTGTAATCGCAAAGCGGTGAGACTCATCGCGAATATGTTGAATAAGGTGCAATGCGGGCGAGTCATCTTCAAGTGAAAAGCTCGTTTCAGTGTCGCCAAAGATTAAGGTTTCAAGCCCAGGTTTACGGCTCTCTCCCTTTGCCACCCCAATCAGTTGCGGCGCTTTATCTAAATTAACGAATTTCTCATCCACTATTTGCTGCGCGATACGCAGCTGACCCAAACCACCGTCGATAAATAGGATATCAGGAATTTTGCCGCTGGCATCGATTTTATCAAATCGACGACTAATGGCTTGTTTCATCGCGGCATAATCATCGCCGGGCGTAATGCCTTCGATATTGTAACGGCGGTATTCGGCCTTATGTGGCCCCTCGCGGTTAAACACCACGCAGGAGGCTACCGTGCTCTCCCCCATGGTATGGCTGATATCGAAACACTCCATCCGCTGGATTGGCGCATTGAGTTCGAGAATTTCTTCCAACAAGACAAAACGCTGTTCAACGGTATTTTTATGGGACAGACGCGTCATCACCGCATTAGTGGCATTAGTCAGCGCGAGGCGCAAAAAATTTGCCCTGTCGGCGCGCACATTGGTTTTGATGCTGAACTTTTTGTTTAACGCCTCAGAGACGGCCGACTCTAGCTCATGCAGTTCTTCAAAGTGATGACTTATCACCACTTCCTTAGGAATGGTACGTTGAATATCGGCATTTAAATAAAACTGTAGCAGGAAGGAACGTAAGACCTCTTCGATATCCGTTTGCGCAGGCACCGTTGGATAATAGCTGCGGCTACCAAAAATTTTACCTTCGCGGATAAATAGCAAGTGAAAACAGGCGATACCCGAAGCGTAGTGTACGCCGATAACATCCATATCCCCGGTATTGCCCGAGACTTCTTGCTGCTCGGCCACGCGGCGCAGCGCCATAATTTGATCGCGAAAGCGCGCGGCTTGCTCATAGGCTTGCTGCTCGGCGGCTTCTTCCATCTTAGCCACGAGCTCACTGATAACTTGCTTATCTTTTCCCTTAAGGAACAAACTGGCGAGTTTAACCTGCTCATCATACTCCGCATTACTGACCTTACCGACGCAAGGCGCGCTGCAACGGGATAACTGGTACTGCAGGCAGGGACGAGTGCGGGATTTATAATAGAGATCATCACACTGGCGGATAGGAAACAGCTTTTGCATCAAGTGCAAACTTTCGCGCACCGCGCCGCCATTCGGATAAGGCCCAAAGTAATAGCCCTTCTCCCGCTGCGGCCCGCGATGGTATGCAAGGCGTGGATGTTCGTGTTGGCTCAAGAAAATATAGGGGTATGACTTATCGTCCCGCAGTAACACATTGTATTTGGGCATGTACTGCTTGATATAGTCATTCTCAAGCAGCAGTGCATCGGTCTCGCTGTGGGTCAGCGTCACATCGATATGATGGATATGGGACACCAGCGCCTGGGTTTTCACATTCCCAAGGTTTTTACGGAAATAGGAAGATAAGCGCTTCTTGAGATCTTTGGCTTTACCCACATAGATGACGTCACCTTTGACGTCATACATGCGATAAACCCCAGCAGAGGATGAAACCGTGCGTAAAAAACTCTGGGCGTTAAAACCTGTCGACATCGTTATACACCCACTCTTTTACTCACCGTCTTCAACACAATTTGATAAATCGTCTTCACACTCACAGCTAACACTTAATTAATGCTAGAACCATTAACACAAACGGCCATTAGAAATGGCCAGCATCTAACATTTTATAGCGGATCGCTAAACGGGTCAGCTCCACATCGCCACTGATCCCAAGCTTGGCAAACAAGCGATAACGGTAACTGTTAACGGTTTTTGGGCTTAAGTTGAGCTGCTCCGAAATATCATTGACCTTTTCACCATTGGTGATCATCAACATAATTTGCAGCTCGCGCTCGGACAAGGCTTTAAACGGATTCTCATCGGCAGGGTTGAATTGGCTCAATGCCATTTGTTGGGCAATTTCTGGGGATAGATAGCGCTGCCCACGGGAAACCTGACGTATCGCTTGCAATACCTCCGGTGGCGTTGCCCCTTTGGTTAAATAACCAGACGCGCCCGCCTGCATCACTTTACTGGGGAAAGGATCTTCAGTGTGCACAGTTAATACAATAATCTTGGCATGGGGCTGATAACGTAAAATCTTACGAGTGGCTTCGAGCCCGCCCATACCAGGCATATTCATGTCCATTAAGATGACATCGGCTTCATTTTGTCTCGCCCACTGTACCGCGGTTTCGCCATCTGGCGCTTCTCCCACGACTTTGATCCCACGCTCATCTTCTAAGATGCGGCGGATCCCAGTTCTTACAAGCTCATGGTCGTCAACTAAATATATCGATATCAACTTTTATCCACCTTTAACCAATGTCGACTAACACAGTGTAGTCAAATCAGAATACCGCAACCGGAATATAGGTTATCAGGGTAATTTAGCCCAACAATGACATTTCGCAAAGCATAAAATGAATATTGTTAACTAGATGATATTTAAAGGAACAACGGACTCATTAACCCAGTTTAAATTCTGCGCTTAGGGCGCTGCTGGTTTCGGCATTCACGGCAAATAACCAAGAGTGTGCTCAATGCCGCAAGTTTTAAACACCATAGAATAGAAGCCTGAGAATCCAAAAGAACGCAAATTGCTTAACGATCTTTAGACTTAATCTGGCGGAGAAGCAGCACTTAGTATGAGGAACCCTAGGGTTCAACTTACCAAATTGCAAAAACAAAAAAGCCATCATTGCTGATGGCTTTTCCGTAGAATATGGCGGAGGAGCAGGGATTTGAACCCTGGGTGGGCTATAAACCCACGCCGGTTTTCAAGACCGGTGCATTAAACCACTCTGCCACCCCTCCGAACGAGCGAGATAATAGCTATCTCCCCTCAGGTTGTAAACCTAAATTTATTATTAATTGAATTGATTGGCGATTTGATATGCAGTCATCGATAAAATCATCGAATAACGTCTAATCTTCACCCAAAAGTCCCTGCATTCACACTTAAGGTGGCACTTATGGCCACTTAGGCGCAAACACGCTGCGTTCAATACACACGCCCCTTTAACTCGCCCCCCATTAAAGTAGCACTTTATATAGCCGAAATAGGCATTTAATAAAAAGTCGCACGAATCAAAACGCACTAAAGGCGTGTGAAGGCAAATTGCGATGTGGATGCATGCACTTATAAGTAGTTAAGAAGGTGGGAAGAAACCCTCAAGGTAAATACGAGTTTGCTTAAGTAAATGGGCGTTAACCTTAGCAAATAGGTATTCGTATAGCCCAAGCGACTCCATGTGCTCCCATCTGCCAAACAACACTGAGTTGGTAGGGCTGGCGCTGCTCAAATGACTCTCAAATGCAGTAAAAGAAGCTGACAAGCTTCGTATGCAGAACCTAGGTTCGAATTCTATAAACAAAAACACCATCACCGCTGATGGCATTAAGTGGAAGATGGTGGAGGAGCTGCGCTAAGAATGAGGAACCCAAGGGTTCAACTTCCTAAATTACAGAAACAAAAAAACCATCATCGCCGATGGCATTTCGTGAAATATGGCCGAGGAGCGGCGCTTAGAATGAGGAACCCTAGGGTTCAACTTCCTAAATTGCAGAAACAAAAAAGCCATCATTGCTGATGGCTTTTCCGTAAAATATGGCGGAGGAGCAGGGATTTGAACCCTGGGTGGGCTATAAACCCACGCCGGTTTTCAAGACCGGTGCATTAAACCACTCTGCCACCCCTCCGAATGGCGCAAATAATATAAGCATCATCGGTGCTTGTAAACAGCAATCTTTCAATATTGTGTCAAATGCTCATCTTATGTTCACCAAGATGTTTTTTCAGGCAAATAGCCAACAAATTTTCAGCAATATCTGAGTAAACCAACGCAAAAACACCTATACAGTAAGAGACTTGCCGTCTTGGTATGGTAAAATCGCGGTAACTTTTCATGGTAAATGCTTATATGAATTCACTCTTGATACCATCATCCTCACTCGCGCCTGAATTTAACCTTCCTACCCTGCCGCAATCGGCCACAGGGTTAAAAGCCCTGCTTTTAGGGCAAGAACGTGTATTGGATGCCTTTAAGTTACATAACGCCATTGCCGATCAACAGCTGTACCTCGCCGATTTCCCCGGCATCGACCGACAATTAATCATGCAAGCCCTCATGGAAACCATCGAGCCGTTATCCAGCGCATATTTAGTGGCGGCTCGTCCCGTAGAAAAAGCGATTCAATTCCAATGGCAGTATGAAGCGCCGCTCGACAACCAAGGCGCAATTGCCGAGAAAAATGTCAGTTACCGTTACCTGAGTGGCAATATCCGCCGTGCCGATCTTCTCGGCCGTATGGTGCAATCAGTAAATGGCAGCAAATATCAACCCGGTGCATTCGCCCAGTGCCACTATGTGTTTATCTGCGCCGAATCACTGTGGAAACGCGAAAGCCTATGGGATCTGGTGATGCAAATTCTGACGCAAAAAACCTATCAGATAAGCAGCCACCTGAGCCCTATTCCGCTAAATTGTAAAATCATTCTGATTGGCGCAGGCTTAATCTACAGCCAAGTCCGCTCAGAGGACTGGCAATTTCAGCGCCACTTTAGTTTGCTGGCAGAGCTAGCGAGTGAACTCGATCTGACTCGCTTTAAAGAAGTGCAATATGCCAGTTGGTTACAAGCCGTGGCTCAGAGTGTTGAGGTTGGTTTAGAGCAATCAAGCCTTGCGCCACTGTTTAGACACAGTGCTAGGTTGACAGAACATCAACGCCGTTTAAGCCTGTCGATGCTCGATTTTGCCCAATTAATGGCTCAGGCTAAGGTCTATCGCGGCAAAGCCACTATCAATGCCGCCAGTATTGAACACGCGCTCGAGCAAGCCAACTATCGCCATAACAGCTCTGAAGAGTTTTCTGGGCAAAGTTTTGATGACAATTTCATAAATCTGCCAACTGAAGGCGCTATGGTAGGACAGATTAATGGCCTGACGGTTATCGATGCGATTGACCATAGTTACGGCGAACCCGCACGGATAACCGCAACCGTGCACTATGGTGATGGCGAAGTAGCAGACATTGAAAGAAAGTCCGAGCTGGGTGGCAATATCCACGCCAAGGGCATGATGATCCTTTCTGCCTGTTTGTATCGCATCTTTGGTCGTGACGCCCCGCTACACCTTAATGCCAACATCGTATTCGAACAGTCCTATCAAGAGATCGATGGTGATAGTGCCTCGCTCGCCGAGTATTGTTGTTTGATGTCAGCCATTGCCGAGCAGCCGATTATCCAGTCGCTCGCGATTACCGGTGCCTTAGACCAATTCGGCAATGTGCAAGCCATCGGCGGTATTAATGAGAAGATTGAAGGCTTCTTCAATCTGTGTGAACGACGCGGTCTCACGGGTGAACAGGGCGTGATTATGCCTAAGTCGAACGTACTTCAGCTTAACCTCGCCCCTAAAGTGATAACAGCTGTAGGCAAAGGCCAATTCCATATCTATGCAATTGAGCATATGGACGAAGCGGTGGAGCTACTGATGCAGATGCCTGCTGGGGTTGCCAATGAAGATAATGACTTCCCGGCAGATTCCTTATACGGCCTAGTGCAAGAACGGCTCGATAAGCTGGCGGGAAACGGCGAAGAAGAGATTAGCTTAATGACGAGATTACTCGCAAAACTGGGATTATTTCGCCATTAATTAGCTGATCGGAGTTGTTTAGCTTACACGTGTTCGCTAATCTTGGCGGCTCTTATTGCTGGAGTAGTAAAACAATGAATAAAGCAAACAGTTTCAATAAAGAAGAACTCATCGCCTGTGGCCATGGGAATTTATTTGGTCCAAACTCGCCTCGTTTACCCGTTGATAATATGCTGATGATCGACCGGATCATTACCATTAACGATAACGGCGGTGAATTTGGCAAAGGTGAAATTGTTGCTGAACTCGATATTAATCCAGATCTCTGGTTCTTTGGCTGCCACTTCATCAGCGACCCAGTAATGCCAGGTTGTTTAGGCTTAGACGCTATGTGGCAATTAGTAGGTTTTTACCTTGGTTGGGAAGGCGCCGAGGGTAAAGGCCGCGCACTGGGCGTAGGTGAAGTGAAATTTACCGGACAAGTGTTACCTGGCGCGAAAAAAGTGACTTACAAACTAAACATCAAACGTACCATTCATCGTAAGTTGGTCATGGGTATTGCCGATGCCATTCTTGAAGTCGATGGTCGTCAAATTTATAGTGCGACTGATTTAAAAGTTGGCGTATTTAGCGATACGTCAACCTTCTAATCGCTGCAGTACCCTACGCGACTCGATACAAAAATGCCCTCATCTGAGGGCAATTATGCTGCATTACTCTGTCTGTTCTGGGCTATTTAATCCACGAGAAACACTCGTTATTTATTAAATAGCCCATTAACTCGGCCATCCACACCTTCACGCCAACCACCTAACCACTGTGATCGCGAATCAAGATTTGCATAAGGACAAAGCTCTTTAGATCGACCCCCAATACCCGCTTGGAATCCTTTGGAAAAAGCTCTGTCTAAACGATCTCGTTTTTGTCTTTTCATGCAAGCGTCCTCTGTTCTACGTGAAATAGAAGCAACAGCTTCATCCATAGAAATAGTGCTTTTCAGCGCCGAGATCAATCAAAAAATCGTCCATTTTATCGACTATTTATTAAACTATTGAGATCATGGTTAAAAAAAATCGAGGCAATTTGCCTCGATTTTTTGAGTCTGAATTCAAGCTGAAAAATTAGCGAACTCGACGACGTAACCAGACTAAAGGTAAGGCAAGTAACCAAGCGAGAGATGCTGCGCCCTTACGTTCATAATTACCCGTGTCAGTGCTTTCATCCACAGTACAAGCTTCACCATTAGTAGATGGCTTGAGCACCACCATACGCGGAATATAGGCTGTTACAGGGTCACCGTTACCGCTAAGTTCAAACAGGGGAAGACCATTCTCACCTACGATAACATTGCCATCCGAGTCAAACTGGTAAGAAGGTTTACGGATAAAGGCGGTACCTACTATAGTCCCATCTTCATTAATGCTTGCGGCTTCAACAACGAGAATATCGCTGTTGTAGCTTAGCACCTTGCCAGTACCGTCCTGCACTTCGATCTGATGGCGAGTCCAATTGCCATCAGAGCCTTTTTCAAAGCCTTTGGATTCGCAGGTCAGCAAGTTATTGAGGTTACTGAACTCACCAGTAGATTTCTCGTAGAGGAAGCCCGCCTTAGGACGTGGTTTTTCCTTATCGTAGGTAGTTTCAATATAACCAACAACTTGGCCTTTATTATTGATATCTTTGGGTTTGCTCGAAAGATCCGTGGTCGTTGATGCAAAATCATTCGGCGTGACATAACCAACTTCAGGCGTATTGGTATCAAAGTAGAAAAACTTATCACGTAAATAACCTTGGATATAACTGCGATAGCTACCAACAAGAATACCGTTGTCATTCACATCATAGGCGATTGAGCTTGAAATGGACTCGCCCATTGGGATCCAATGATATTGATAGTTACCCTCTGCATCTTTACTCCAGTAAGCTGCATCCTGGCGCAATCTATCGGTATTACCATTACGGTACACGTGCGAGCGTCCGGCGACCACCCCTTCATTATTTACACCCAAAGCTTGGGCCGTAAAGGTCAGGGTATTATTACTTGCTGGAGTTAATCCTAAAGGTAAAGCAGTGCCAGTTGCTACGCCATTATCCAGTTGCCACACATAGGCACGGGTTTGGTACTGAATATTGCGCGTACCTTGACTATTAGGGTATTGCTCGCGCTGAATACATACATCTAACGGTAACGTGTTATCTGTGCTTAAACAGTAAGCTACGCGATCGCCACCATATTTACTGATATCAGTACTAACATAACCAACAACTAAATTGTTATTGTTGATCGCAGTTGCCGCAGACCAACCGCCTAACTCAACGGTTTTGTCATCTTTAACATATTGAGTATAAGGAGGGGGCAATGGGATTTCGCTATCGCCTACTTTGGCAACTCCGCGATATTCATAATCACGGTAATACCAGTAATCCGCAGTATCATCCGTAGTCGCGGTATTTTCCGTTTTCTTTTCAGGTGCAGTCATACTGCCCACTTTCACGCCAGCATCGTTGATGCCATAGTAAAAGGTATCGACTGAGTTAACGACCGAAGTATCACTCGGTGGCGTAGTGCCATTGATACTGTCAAAGGTCGGTAACCATGCACCAGCGGCACCATTTTGTGCAGCGATAAAAGCAAAGTTATTGGCAATAATGGCAGACGTAATCGAATAAGTAATGGTTTCCTCAGGGGCAATACCATCTTCGACGTCAATAACCCCGCCTTCCACATCTGAAGTGCTGAGTTTTTTCTTACCTTTGGCGATACCGACCAACTCATCGTTAGCATTCACGCCTAAGGCATAACCGTTGCGAGTGCCTTCGAGCGTGCCTTGCAGATCATAATTATCAAGGTTAACAATTTCATAGACGGGTGCAGCATGGGCACTGTGTAATACACCAAGGACACCTAAGGCAACCAAGGAGAGGGCTTTATCCAACTTTGACTTCATTAATTCTATTCCCATTTTTATTATTGGTTTACTTCAGTGACTCAAGCTCTTCCCATCGCTCGAAGCAAACTTCCAATTGTTTTTCTTTATCTGCCAACAGGTTCAATATCGGATTGATTTTATCCTGTGCCTGACTATAAAAATCTGGGCGCGCCACTGTGGTTTGCAATTCGAGGATTTCAGCCTCTAATTTCTCCATTAACTCAGGCATGGCCTCTAATTCACGCTGTAACTTATAGGACAGTTTTTTCGCGGCTTTGGCGGGCTCTGCCACTTTCACCTCAGAGGTTTTTGCTGTCGCAGGAGCTTCGACCGTGTTTGGCTGACTAGGTTCCTCAGAATAAAACTTTGCCCCTTGGTCAATCGCGTCTTGATAACCACCAACATACTCGCTCCAATGCCCATTACCCGCATACCACCAGCTGCTGGTGACAGTGTTATCGATAAAGGCCCTATCATGGCTCACAAGTAACAGTGTGCCTTGATATTCAGTCAGCAGCGACTCTAGCAATTCTAGGGTCTCAATATCAAGATCGTTTGTCGGTTCGTCGAGGATAATCAGGTTAGCAGGGCGAATAAGTAACTTAGCCAGCAGTAATCGGTTTTTCTCACCGCCCGATAATGCCTTCACCGGCGTGCGGGCGCGCATCGGTGAAAACAGGAAATCCTGCAGATAACTTAAGATATGGCGATCTTGACCATTAATAGTGATGGTCTTTTTACCCTCACCCACGTTGTCTTCAACGGTTTGCTCAGGATCCAGCGCCTCACGGTATTGGTCGAAATAAGCAATCTCCAACTTAGTACCGACTTTCACCTCACCCGATTGAGGTTGTAACTTCTCAATCAACAGCTTAATAAGGGTCGATTTACCACAGCCGTTCGGGCCGATAAGCGCAATACGATCCCCTCTAAGTACTGTGGTATTAAAGTTTTTAACCAGATTTTTATCGGGCAAATTGTAGTTTAAGTCCTTCACATCGAAGACCAACTTACCCGAACGCTCGGTGTCGGCCACCGCCATCTTGGCATTGCCCTGACGATTCAAGCGCTCGCTACGTTCTTGACGCAGTGCTTTCAATGCACGCACGCGGCCTTCGTTACGGGTACGACGGGCCTTAACGCCTTGGCGGATCCAGACTTCTTCTTCGGCTAATCGCTTATCGAATAGGGCGTTTTTCTCAGCTTCAACCCTTAACCATTCCTGCTTGCCATCAAGGTATGCTTGATAATTGCCAGGCCATGAGGTCACTACGCCACGGTCTAAATCAACGATACGTGTGGCCATGCGTGCAATAAAGCCCCTGTCGTGGCTGATAAACACAATGGCGCCTTGGAAATCCAAAAGGAATTTTTCTAGCCATTCGATGGTATCGATATCTAAGTGGTTAGTAGGTTCATCGAGCAGCAATAAATCCGGCTCACTCACAAGGGCGCGGGCAAGTGCTACTTTACGCTGCCAACCACCGGATAATTCACTTAAGGATTTATCGGGATCGAGGCCTAACAACTCACAATTTTGTTTGATGCGCGAGTCAAGCTGCCAACCGTTGTGATGATCTAACGTCTCTTGCAGCTTTTGCATTTGATTGAGCATACGCTCCATCAGCTCAGGCTCGGCAAAGGCCACATCGTGGGACAGTTGATGGTACTGCTCTAAGGCTTCACCGACTTCCTTTAAGCCCGCAGCGATATAAGAATAGACCGAGCCCTGCTCTGCCTTTGGCGGATCTTGCTGCAAACGGCTGACTGTGACGCTGTTGTCGATATTGAATTCCCCTTCATCGAGCAACACATCGCCGGATAAAATCTTCAATAGACTCGACTTGCCCGCGCCGTTGCGGCCGACAATACACACTCGCTCGCCACGCTCGATGGTGAAATCGGCATTTTGCAGCAGCGGAGTGTAACCATAGGCTAACGAGCCATTATTGATACGAACCAGACTCAAACTAAGCTCCTAAAAATTCTTGTAATTGGGTAGCGTCAAAGGGCCAAAAGAGGCAACGCTCATCCGCGGCCTTCACCACGGGAATACACACGCCATAACGTTCAACTAAGGCTTCATCATCACAAATATCGATGGCCGTAAAGGGCACCTCGGCGGCATTAAGCAATGCCGCAGCCAGTTCACATAAATGACACCCTTCGGTGTGGTATAGAATGTAACCCGCTTGCAGTACATTATGCATGGGTGATAAGCCAAGTGTTATGGATATGGGGATTGCGCTTGTAATCCATCGGCAAGGTCAGATCATCGATGTTTTCCACTTTGATTTTCATCTTGGCCAAGGTTTCGGTGTCCATCTTAAACTTACGTTTGTTGTTGGAGAACACAATTTCTCCATTTGGACTTAACAGCTTGATGAGCATGCCCAGTAAATTCACATGGTCACGCTGCACATCGAAGGAATCTTCCATCCGCTTGGAGTTAGAGAAGGTCGGCGGATCGATAAAAATCAAATCATATTGCGCAGATTTATCGAGCGCACTATCGCGGATCCATTGCAAACAATCGGCCTGCACAAACTCATACTGCTTGCCACTGAGATCGTTTAAGGCAAAGTTTTCCTTTGCCCACGCCAGATAGGTGTTTGACATATCAACCGTTGTGACCGACTTAGCGCCACCTAATGCGGCATGCACAGAGGCAGAACCTGTGTAAGAGAACAGGTTCAATACCCGGCGTCCTTTCGATTTTTGTCCCACTAAACGGCGGGTTAATCTGTGGTCAAGGAACAAGCCAGTATCCAAGTAGCCCGTCAGGTTCAGCTTAAACTTAGCGCCATATTCAGTGGTGATAAGTTCAAGCTTTCGCTCATCCAGCTTTTGATATTGATTGGTGCCCTTTTGACGCTCACGGGTCTTCATAGTGATCTTGTGCGGATCGACACCAATTGCAGTAGGCAGAGCCAGTAGCACATCGCTTAAACGGCGTTTTGTCACAGCCTCTGGAATACTGGCTGGCGCCATATATTCCTGCACCACGATATGGTCTAAATAGCGGTCGACCGCGACGTTATATTCGGGAATGTCGGCATCATATAAACGGTAACTGTCGATACCTTCTTTTTTCGCCCACTTTTCTAATTGCTTAGCGTTTTTCTTAATACGGTTCGCAAACGCTGGTGCGATATCGGCAATGTCCACGCCTTCTGGCAATACGGGCGTATCACGGCGAGTGCTTTGCGCGTGCAAGGTATAAAGGTTAAAGGCACACTCTAGCGCACCGTTAAACATCTTCATCTGCTTATCGGCTTTGAGTTTCAGCGCCGAAATTAGCTCGATATCGCTACAGAGCATGGCCACTTTCCAGCCGCCAAACTCCTTTTTAAACTTGTCGCCTAATTGGTAATACAGCTGCAATAGCTCAGAGACACTGCCTAAACGCTCACCGTAGGGAGGGTTAGTAATGAGGTAACCTTCGCCAGCAGGCGGCTCGACATTGAGCGCATTAGCCACTTTAAAGTCAATCAGTTCAAGTACACCGGCGTTTTGCGCATTGCGTTTTGCCAGTGCCACTAAGCGCGAATCGATATCCGAGCCGTAGAACTTCACGTCACAACGTTTTACACCTAAGGATGCGCGCGCTTTGGCTTCTTCTAAAATCTCATGCCAGGTGGATTTATCGTGGCGGCGCCAATGCTCAAAACCAAAACGGCTGCGCTGCAACCCTGGAGCAATATCGGCAGCCATTAATGCGGCCTCAATCAGCACAGTACCACTGCCGCAGAAAGGATCGAGTAAGGTGGTTGGCGCGGCTTTCCAGCCACTGCGTACCAACATGTTGGCGGCGAGGTTTTCTTTTAACGGAGCTTCACCGGTCGTAGAGCGATAACCACGTTGATGCAAAGAAGGTCCCGAGAAGTTCATCGCAATGGTAATCACCCCATTACGGAAATGGGCGTCGATTTTAATGTCGGCATCGATACGAGCGACGTTTGGACGGGCATCACCGTCATCACGGAAACGGTCAACAATCGCATCTTTAATCTTTAACGCACCAAACTGGGTGTTGTTGATAAAGCCGCCAGTGCCGTGAAAATCGATACTAAAAGTGTTGCGATTGGAGAAATGAGCTGACCAATCAATACAATAAGCTGCGTTATATAATTGCTCCGCCGACTCACAGGGGCCCTTATAGATCACCAGCACGATACGGCTGGCCAAACGCGTCCACAGGGTAATACGGTAGGCTAAGGCAAGCGGCGCGGTAAAATAGACACCGGCAACACTCTCTTTAATCTCAGTCGCACCAAATTCTGTCAGTTCTTGGGCTAAGCTATATTCAAAGCCCTTAGGGGCGGCAGCAAAAAAATTAAGCATGGGATAATCAATACGCAGTCAAAATCAAAGCGACATTATACCTGTGAAGCGACATAAAAGATAAACAGTTATTAGCCGAAACTCGATTTAGTCAGACAGTTAGCACTCTTTTTACTGCAGATAAACGGGGCATATCGCCCAGATTGTCCGAAATTCCCCCATTACGATTCATATTTAAGCACTCGTCCACTTTTTTGAAATTCCTCCTTGCAATGCCACAGCGCTGCCGTTATAGTTCGCCCCGCTTTAAAGACGGACGCGGGATGGAGCAGCTTGGTAGCTCGTCGGGCTCATAACCCGAAGGTCGTTGGTTCAAATCCAGCTCCCGCAACCAATTTAAAGCCAAGGTAATGATATTCAAAAAGATATCGAATCTTGTAAATCCTCAATATCGGACGCGGGATGGAGCAGCTTGGTAGCTCGTCGGGCTCATAACCCGAAGGTCGTTGGTTCAAATCCAGCTCCCGCAACCAATTGACGGATAAAAATAAAGTAATAATCGGACGCGGGATGGAGCAGCTTGGTAGCTCGTCGGGCTCATAACCCGAAGGTCGTTGGTTCAAATCCAGCTCCCGCAACCAATTATCTACTTATTATCACTAGGCCAGCATTAAGCTGTTTTTTTTTGTCTAAAATTCACGTCTTGTGCCCCATAGTTGTTTCAATCAGTTGTAACTAGACGCACGTCGGGCTCAGCCCCTTTATAAACAACGGGCGAAGGTCGTTGGTGTAAATCACACTGAAGTTACAAACCTAAACTCACAAGGGTTACTTTTATCTTTTCCCCGCCCCTGTTTGACTTTATATACCTCATTTCCCAAAGCGTCGGCGATTTTCATCAAGCCTAATTAATGCCAGGATTTCAGTCATAAATGCCAACAGAGTCGTTTGCCGCCCAATACGCATTTCTGCTATGATCCATCGCTGACTAATCATAATTCCACAAATTGACAGATAATCAGCACTTAGCCTTTTATCTTGCGATACCAACCCATCGCCTGCAGGTACAAATATGATTAACCACTTTAGTGTGCTCGGTATCAAACCTAGCGCCAAAGAAGACGACATTAAAAAAGCCTATCGCCGGCTCTCAAACAAATACCATCCCGATAAGTTGTTAGGTGCCTCTGATGAAGAAAAAGAGCAAGCATCACAGCAACTTGAGCGCGTTAAAAAAGCTTATGAAGTGCTCTCAGATCCCAAGCTTAGAAATGCGTTTATCCGAGACTTCAACAATGTGATCGTGACCGATCCCAATGGCGCGATGCGCGAATTATGGGATCAGTTTTACCCTTAAGCGGGTTATTTCCAGTGCAACGCTGGGAGTGCCAAATTAATGAGCTTAGTTTGCCAAGCCCCTTAATTTGGACCTTTTATTGCAACACGGTTTATTTTGAGAAGCTGTTTGTTTGATAGCTTTTTATTTCGAGACATGCCCATGGCCAAAAAACTGAATATCTCACGCATTAATGAGCTTAAGACCAATGCCTACGACAATATCGAGTCCTATGATGACCCGGATACGCCCAAAGCATTGGAGCAATTTACCAGTCAAATCAAAAAAGTATTACAGGCCGATCCAAAAATGCTCGAGTCGGTACCCGAGTATCTGCCTGTAGCACTCTATGGCCGAGTAAAATTTCCAAGTGACGCCAAGCTCAAGTGGGCTCACTGGATTAACACCGCAACGCAACCCGAGTGGGACGAGTTCAAGGTCACTATCGGCTTTAACAATGCCGATGTTCCATTAGTGCAAGCGGTGCGCGCCTATTCAGAAGATTTATTGATTGAAAGCTGCGCCGTACTCTATTTACTGGAAAACCAAGGCAAAAGTGCACCTGCGCCTAAACGCAGCGCTGACGATGATTTTGAAGACGAAGACAGTGATTACGCCGATTATTCCGATGACGACGATGATGACGGCGAAGAGGAAGATGGCTACTACGATCACTACGATGATGAGGACCGCTAATGAACACTAGTCTCATTGAAATAACTGTTGCCGAGATTAAAGAGCTCGCCGATGTCGAGCCAAAACAGGCCAGTAAACGTTTCGAACTCATCGCCACCACAATGAACGATGAGCAATTAGTCGAAGTCATTGAAAAAATGGATATTGTGACCCTGACGCAAATCAACAGTCACCACGATATCTCCTGCCCGTCAATTATGTCGGAGCTGATGACCCCTGAGCAAATTCGCGACATCGTCTGTCAGCAACCTTTGTATTGGGAAGAAAAAATCAAGAACAACGCCGAAGAACTCATTCAGCATACCTTTGATTTTTTGACTTATTTAATTCGCATCCAAGATAGCGAAGAAAAACAAACCGCTATTTTAGAATGTATTGCCGAAGATCCCGCCGGCCTCTTCTATCTGTCTATCCCCTTTATCGAGATGATGTTGGGTGAGCGCCACGACGATGAAGACCACTTCAACGATTATTACGACGATGAAGAAGATACCGAAACCGTCGGCTATGACAGCCGTGTCGACAGTGAAGAAGCCCATAGCTTAAGCCTAGATGACCCACGTAGTCTGATGGCGTTAATCCATGAGCTGGCACCCGATGTAGAAAAAGCCATTAAAAACCTGCTGCGTAACGAAAGCTCTGGCTGGGAGATGATCATTAATAAGTTCGTCAATGAACTGGTTATCCAAGCCAAAGAGAAAAACCAAGTCACGGACGAATACGCAGAAGTGGATGATATGTTTAGCTTTTTAGATTAAGGATCCCTAGATGCAACTGGTACTGCGTGATTTAGACCAAGGCCCATACCTGAGCAAGGTGTTGGCCAAAGGCCAAGCAGACGACACCCTTAGCGGTGAGCAGCTCGCACAAATCAAATCTAAAGCCATTTTGATGAGCCTCAAATTGGCGGATAAGTTCTACAACAAGTACAAGATGCACTTACTGGAACAGGCGGCGCACGATGTCATTGGCGTCGTCAGTCTCGGATTAATGGAACTGTCTGATCAGGATCAACAGCAAGCGATACGTTTATTGCTCACCAGCGACGGCGTAGTCAAATGCTTCCAAAAGGGTTGGAGCATGCTCAGCGTCGTCAGCAAACATAAGCTGGCGAATGGTAAGTCGCTCTATGGTGATGTGGACAAATTCCTGCTGGAACAAGTCTCTACGCCGCCTGATGCCGAAGAGTGGCTGGGCTATGAGGCCTACCAGGATGCCTTGGCCGAGCACCAACGTCAGCAATCGATTGCGGCGCTAATGGCACAGTTTTATGCCCAAACCAGCTACGATCCTTTAGATTTCTTAAATCTGGAGAGCGTATTGGCCGAAGCCGTGCTGTATCGGATGTTGTTTGATAATGCCAAAGTCAGACAAGATCTGAAAAAGCGCATTGCCAAAATCAGCTTACAGGACGAATGGTTTAGCCTTGAGTATATCGAGGAGCAAACCCAAAAAGCCTTGGCGGAACTCCCCGCGGAGCTGGCCGAGACTATCGGTAAAGATTTGGGTAAAAACTTTGCGCCAGCATTGATGCGTACATTGAATTTCGCGAAAAGCTACCGCGAACTGCTGCTTAGTGATGCCTCACCTGAGCGTTTAGAAAGATTCGAGCATAAAGAAGGACTCGTCGGTCTACTCGGCTGGCCGCTTTATATCGTGCTTTAATCCTTATCGGGGCGCTAATCAATTAGCGCCCCGCTTTTTATCTGCCGTCTGAACTTGCTTACGCTTCCTTTATCGTCTCGCCACCAGGTGCAATACAAAATACCGGCATAGCCGCATCGGGGCGAAGATAGCCCCAAATCCTGATCCCTTGTGCTTCTTTACTGTAGGGGAGTCGATACTTGTACAGTTGCGCCTCGATATAGGCAGTAAAATCCGTGGTCTTTTCCGGCAGTAATCTGCCGCGGTGTTCTCTTTTGAGCGAGTCAATCTCAAGCCATTCAATCCGCTCGCAAATCGCGAGTAACTCGTTCCACCAGACTGGCGTAAAACCTGGATTTGGCCCTTCATCTTCCAGCAGCTTATAACGCACATGAGGCATAAAGTCCGGCTTTTCATGGAGTGCCAGCTCAAGTTGACGCCATTTAGTGAGGCTCATCACCGAGGTTAATTGATGCTGATTGAGGTACGCCAAGGTGTCTGCATTCATTGTGATGCGCCTGCTCCCTGTGAGTAAAAATCCTTAAGTGGCGTTATCTTAGCGCAAGCGGATAGATACTTAAATCGACTTAGCTTGAATTTCAAGCACGCTATGGTCAATTAAGTAAGTGATGAATTAAAGTAAGTGAATAAACGTAAAAAAGCCTGCAATAGCAGGCTTTTGATATTTAAAGAAAGGGGCTAACGCTTAACGGAAGGTCAGTGACGTGGTATCCGTTAATTTATCATTGTCTTTCACGGTTAACTCGACCGTATGGAGTCCGCGGCGAGCTTGACGAAACACCACAGGACCACTTGCACGGCTACCGTTATCAAACTTCCACTTATGCTGCTTGATCACACCGTCTGTGTCATAGCTGGTCGAAATAAACATATCGACTAGCCATAAATTGATGTGCTGAATTTGCGCAACGGGTGGCTTTTTCACGTTCTCAACTACGACAGACACCATTTGTGAGCTGCTATGGCTTAAGCCGTCATTATCGGTCACGGTTAACGTCACTAGATAATCACCAGTTTGCGCATAGGTGTGAGATACGGCCTCTCCCATGGCTTGAGTGTTGTCACCAAAGTCCCACTCAGTAGAGACGATTTGGCCGTCGCTATCAATGGAGGTTGACGTCAATTGCACACTCGCACCATTCACTACCTGAGTGAAACTGGCCTCAGGAGCCACTTTTTCCGCTTCGAGCAGGAGTGAAATCACCACAGGATCATGATCCGATGAGCGATAAGCATCACTGGCGTACAGATCTTGCACCTGCGCAGCCGTCTTGAACTCTTCGTTGTAATCTAACACGCGCGGCTCGTCGGTATTGATATGCCACTCGGTCACATCTAGGACTTTATCCACTAACGCGGCATTGGCCAGCGCATGGTCTAACTGCCCAGATTCACCCGAGAATACATAGGAATAAGGATTGGCTTTTTCGAGTTTTGCAAACAACTCGCTAAAGCCAGCGTTAGCCAATGCGCTTAGCGGATCTTCCTTAGCGTAGGAGTTTAAGTCGCCAATCAGCAGTACGCCTTGCTCTGGATACTGCGCGGCAATCCACTGCCCTGCTGCCGATGCTGCGCGGGTACGGGTAATATTGCAGTTACCTTGGCCATCGTTCATATCTGGATCGCCAGCACACTCACTGCCCTTAGATTTCAAGTGATTAACCGCAACGACTACACTTTCATCACTGCCGTTTAGCGCGAAGGCTTGAGTCAACATAGGGCGATTTTTGCTGTCGTCAAACAGCGGCTGCCCGGCATCATCTAAGGGAGAGTTAGCGCTCGATAAAATACGCGCATCACCCTGAGGGCTCACCTTGTCACTGCGATAAATTAAACCGACGGTAATCGCATCCGTACCAATAGCGCTTAAGTTGCTGCCATTGACCTTTGGAATAACATAGGCATAGCGATTTTCACCCACGGCGGCATTGAGGCCCGCCACGAGATCGGCAATCGCCGAGTTGGCGCCAAAGCCATCGTTCTCGATTTCCATCAGACCAAACACATCGGCACTGATCCCCACCATAGCGCTGACAATCTTCGCTTTTTGACGTTCAAACTCACTCAGGGTATTGGCACCGCGCGAAGTAGGGAAACCACCGCCCTGCCCATCGCCATTAAAGTAGTTCAGTACGTTAAAGCTAGCGACTTTCAGGTTGCCACCTTCGGCAAGCACTGGCGATTGTGGACGAGGATTTTCCGCCACAAAATTAACTGGCTCAGTCGGCATAATGCGATAGAGATTAAAGCCATAGTGCATAACGCCCGTCAGGCTCGTGGCTTTGTCACCCACACGCACAGTGTTCGACGCGCTTAAACCTGGCGCAGGGAAAATCACAGGATCAGGGTTCTGAGCCGTTAAGCCATCGTCGAGTAAAATACTGTCTTTAAGATTGGCCGCAGTGACGGCCAAGGCATCGGCACCTGGCGCAGCGACTTGTGTCCCAATAAAGTGACGGCTGCTACCGAGTGATATTTCACCATAGCGGCCCAAGTTGTAGACTTCGTTCACCACCAGATCTTGGCTAAAGCGGACGCGCATGCCTTCAAATGGTTCAAAGTCATCGCTCGAATTCACAGGTAATGTCACCACGGCGGCTGCGGGTAGGGGTTGTCCTGCGGCGCACAGTTTATGATCGGCAACGGTAGTCAGTTCCGTTAAGCCTTGATATTCAGTGACTTTAGCCTTTAAGCGTACACGGTCGCCCGCCACGTAACCCGTAGGCGCATTACCGGTATAAACAAACACCCCTTCCGAGGTTTGAGGATCGTTATCGGCTTCGTTGTCGGCCATTTGCACGAAGATGCCCTTTAGGCCAGCTTCTTGGTTACTCACCACTATGGCTTCTACCACTAAGGTTTGTCCGTTTAACGGACTGACATTGGTCGAACCTTGTAGGGCATGGATAGGCGTTGAGGCTTCACCACAAGCTAGTGAACTCGGTGGCGGCTCAACAGGATCGGTGGGGGTGCCTGCGCTGAACTTACCCAGATCCGAGATATCGTCTTTGGCAAAACCTAACCATGTATTAAAGCTAACAGCATCATCAATAATGGTATCGGCGATTAGCTGTTCGGGATTGCGGCGCAGGGTATTGTCCTGCGTCGATAAATCACCACTGCCCCACTCAGTGCCGGGATCGACACCTACTTGTCCTAAGCTATCAATCACTTGGTCTTGATAGGTCAGCACAATGGCATCGTCACCATTGAAAAAACTCGCGCTGCTTTGTTGATTCGTCACCGCCAGAATATCCGCCGATGCGTCGTTATCAGCAACCACATAAGTCGCACCTGCGGCTAAGGTACCGTTTAGGGCGATAGTCGTGCCCACATTGGTGCTGCCATTAAAATAAAAGCGCAATTGATACTGGCTTAAATCGAGAGTATTGGCAGTTGGGTTGTACAGCTCAATGGCTTTGTTATTGCTGCTGCCTTCAACATATTCAGAAATAATCAGATTATCGGCAGCATGGGCAAAACCACACACGCTACTGATGGCTAACGCCAACAGTGTTTTGTTATTAAACATAATGACCCCTAATAAGTATCTTTTTTATATTTGTATTGAAGTTAAAGACTTACGATTTTTCGAAGCGCTTAGCCTCGAAAACTGACGATACTATAGGGAATCAAGGTTACAAATTAGTTGCACGCAAGTTGCAACTTAAGATGGATATTTAGGCGACGATTTAGCGGATTGGACTAGGAAAAATAGCGAAGATGGCGAGCATGGCTCACCATCTTGTTAACGATCATCAGGGTTGCACGCTATAACGGCTGCAACTGCTCATCCAGCAGATTCACCAACAACAACTCTCCCCGTTTGCTGACTCTGAATTCTCCATACTTGGCTTGGCTGAAGTGGTCTGCTTGGCCCTCTTCGAAGAAGAAACTATTTGAGGCGAGCTTTACTCTATGATTACGCAGACGAAAATCTACCGTGAGTTGCTCAGCCGTTTTTGGTTGGTCACGGTAAATACCGACAAAGTGCGCCACCTTTTGCGAGTCGAGCGTCAACAGCAGTTGCCCCTGCGTCATCCCTTCAGGCAGTGCGGCGCGCACCTCCTGCGCAATGGCATACTCCAAGGCCATGTAATCCCCCTGCATAATCGAGCGAGGATCCACTGGCGCTAAGGCAAAACGTACCACTTGGCCATCTTGTAATAACTGCTCAAACTGGGCTATTCGCCAGTTGATGCTTATCAGCAGTACCGCGGCGGTAAACACTACTAAGACTAAGGCGCGCTTATGGAAACGGCTTAATGCTAAGGTCGCTTTATCCATTATGCTTGCTCCTTATGCTCAACCTGCACTTGTGTGATGGGAAAAAAGCGCCACATCAGTAACCTTGCGATAATCAGCACCCCGCCTAATCCCATTAAATACAGAGACTTAAGCATCAAGGTCGTCTCAAGGGAATAATAATAGCCCGCCGCAAACACTAGCCCGGAGGCGATTCCCATCCCCTTAAGCCACGCCTCATGCCCGTAGTGCCCCAACAATATCAGCAGCACTGCCGTCGATAATCCCTGCATGGGGAAAGACAGTGCAGTAATGAGCACTAATCCTAAAAGCGCAAATAATATGGCGGGATGGGTCAATGGAGTCTGCCATTGTTTACACAGACTCAGGAGTAAAAAGCTGCAGATGGCAAACACGATCAGTAAATGAACCGCGGTAATCCCCGATTGCCAATCTACAGCATACAACTGCGAAAACTCGCTATCCAGACTAAACACATGCATAAGTTGAATGGTGATCAGATTTGCACTGGTGGCAAAAATCCACATTCTCGCCCGTTGATAGTGGTGCCCAGTGCGGTGAAGATTGAGTAGCATAATGCTCGATAGTAACAGCCACAGCGTCGGCGTTAACGATAAGAGATGCCACTCGGCCAACAGGCCTGTGACGCAGACACTACAGCCAAATGCAAATACCCACTGGGCCACAGCGTGCTTGATAATCCCCCAAAGCAGTAAAAACAGTGCCGCCATGCTCAGATACCAAGCCAGATTGAAGGTGTCGCCGAGTAAATCAAACAGCCCCCAAGCTAGAGCAAGCGCGCCGCTTAAACAGGAGGCAAAGGCAAACTGCTGCAAAAAGTGCTGCTGGCGCCCGCCCCAATATAAGGCAAGCCCTAAGCCTAAATAGCTGCCACCGATAAAAAGTGCCGCGCCCCCTTCGAATCGCCCCCACAGGCTATCGAAAAGTGACACCATAAAACCTAATAAGAACCAAGCGGCTATCCAGGCCGCGCCAGCTTGCATCAGGGCGATATACCAGGGCATGTCTTGGGAATCGGGCAACTCTGGGGTATTCACTGCGCCCTTAGCATATAAACTCTGCCACAAGGTTTGTACCTCAGATACGCCGCTTATTTGCAGCGACTCATTGGGGTGCTTATTCATGGCTTAGCTCCTCATTCTCATTGGGAGTCTGCGTAGGCGAGATGCCCGCTTTAGCTTGCCGATGCAATCGCCTTAACACAGTGCTTAAGCCTGTGCTCGCTAAAATGATGTAAAGCCCAATCAACAAAAAGCCGCCAATAGGATCGCTATTGCGAAACAGCAGTTCGGTGAATAACGCCGCGCCGACGCTGATCAAGCTAAAGCCACCCAATGCCAAGGGATAAACCTGCAATCGTTTGTGCCTGAACCACCAGAATCCAAACAATAGATGGCCAAAATAACCAACCCACACCGCAACCAGCAGCGGCTTAGTGTCGCTCGGCTCAAAAATCATCCAACACACCAGTAAGGTAAAGCACCCCATGGCCGTCAATGAACTCGCATACTCTACGAATGGCGCATGCCAACGTCTGCTGGTACTGCCGAGAAACACAAAACCGTAGTAGATAGTCAGATTAAGGACCACAAAGAGACATAACCACAACTGTTCATCCAGCCAGAGCAAAGTCGTATCGGCATACAGCCCAAGGCTTAAATTAACTAGCCCCACCAGCAGTAACCATAGGCCATCAAAGCCTGCCACCCATGCGAAGGGCAAAATCGCAAGCGCCCAAATGGCGAACAACTGCCAAGGATCGGCGCCAGTTTGATAAGTTTGCCCAACTAGCGCGAGCAGCCCACCCACTAACATGCTCACCACCAGCAGCGCAGCATTGGCAAGGGTTGCTCCGAACAAACAATGAGAAGGGTCAACGAGCTGCTTCGCTGCGCTGCGATAATACAACCAGACAAAGCTGACAAGGCTAATTAATAGCGCCGCTTCAATCAGCGCAAACTTGCTCATTCGCGCGAGTGACTGCCAGTTATAGGCAAAAAAGAAAAGCACTCCGCAGGCAAAGCTTAACGCCCCCGCCCATTGTAAAAGCTGCGCTAGTAAGCTGCGCCAACTGGCGGCGTTGGGTGGCACGGATAACTGTCGATAGAGTTCATTTGCCTCGGTTGGCGTGATATGTCCCTGTTCCAGCCATTCATAGACGTGCGAGGTAAGATGGCGCAATCTGAAATCTCTCTATTATTACCTGACGATGACAGCGCAACGATCACTAAAAGCTACCACTAAGTGCTATCACTAAGTGCGCGACAAACCAGCCAAGCAAATTGCCAAAGATAGTCCCTATTGTATTGATCAATAGAGCAAATAGAGAAGTGAATCTTCAGCCTTATCCATAAATCACCTAAAGTGATATAGGTACTGTCTATTGGCAGGGGAAATCCTAGTTCAACGAACGCGTTTATAACTGCAGTGGACTGAGCACCGCAAGCAAGGCTATCAATAAAAAGACTAAGGATTGCAAACGGAGTCGCAGGCTGGCTTGAGGTGGGGATAACAACGCCACGTAAAACAGCCAAATGGCATACATACCGTAGTTAAGCCCCAAAAACAGCAATAGGCTATAACTATACATTTCAGGAAGGAGTTTGAGCGCACACACCAAAAACACCGCGGTAGTAGATACATAGAATACCGATTGGCAATAAAATAGCGCGCTGAACCACTGCTTATCTGGCTCAGATAAAGGCGCACTCATCAGCTTCGGCAGCCGCTTTTGTTTCCCCTCCAGTAAGTGGTAAACGCACACAGCTGCGCTCAGGATTGTTGCTATCGCCAAACTGATCATTGGTTATCTCTCGCCCTTATTCGCGGCCATCAGGCCCATGCTCATCTAGGGAGTAAGACCCGCCAAAGCGACACTCTATTACAACAACCGTAATCTTAATGACAAAAGCTGTACGCTATTACACATAGCATGTGCCATGACACAAGTATCGGCAGAATCACATTCATTAAGACTAAATCATGCTAAACCACAGTAAATCTAAAAATAGACTTCAGATAACACAAAGGAGCCTCAGGCTCCTTTGTTTATCACAGGCAAGACTTACATGGTGGCCATGGTCCAGTAATCGAGGCGCTTTTGCGGATCGGCTAACAGGTTTTTACACTCTTCTTTATATTTGCCCATTAGCGCACCTAAGTTACTTGAGCCGCCTAGACTCTGGATCTGGCGCGCTTTAGCGTCGGCCACCGCTTGGGTAACTTCGGCTTCTGACTGATACTTCTTCGCCAGATTTTCAGCCTCGACTTTAGAGGTTTTTAAGCGCTCACCCACTGCTTGCATTTGCGGGGCATTCATGGCGCCAATGGCCTCGGAACTGATTTGATAATAAGCAGCACATTCAATGGCTTCTTTACTAAAGGCCTTTTCTGCCTCATCGGCGACTACGCTATGGCTCACGGTTAACATTAAGCCAGCAACGGCAAACGCTTTAAACATCTTGTTGTCCTTTTTATTAGCAATTAAGCATAAACTACTTAAGCAATGAGTGGATCTCAAGCTCGTAAGTTAAAAATTTCTGATCCCGCACAAACCCTAAGGCCTCATACAATCCCTGAGCGCGGACATTCTCCTTTTGGGTCTCCAGCACTAAGGCGCGAGCGCCCTGGGCTTTGGCATATTCCGCCGCCTGTTGCACCAACGCCCGACCGATGCCAACACAACGGGCATGCTGGGTGACAAACACATCGTTTAGGATAAAAATCGGCGCTAAACGCAGTGATGAAAAACTGGGATACAACTGCACAAACCCCAGCCCCATTCCCTCGGGGGAGCGCGCCATAAACACCACGGACGAGGCATCCTGCAAACGCGCACGAATAAACTGCTCCGCCGCGAGGACATCATCCTTACAGCCGTAAAACTGCCGATACTCATTAAATAACAGGGCAACCTCATGACTATGGGATACGTCAGCGCGAGAAATAATGTTTGCCATCGGCCTTTCCAACCTCAAATCTACATGCGTGTTGCGAGTCCAAATAGCGAATGACCATCGCCATTTGAAGCAGCAATCCACCCTACTCTACTGGTCGCTGTTGTAAGCGAAATGCTAAGTTGTGTTTCACTGTGGCCCATTCGGAATCGATAATGGAATACACCACGGTATCGCGGATCGTGCCATCCTTGAGGATCTTATTGTTGCGCAGCACGCCATCTTGCTTGGCGCCGAGGCGGGCAATGGCTTGGCGAGATGCTTGATTATGCCAATGGGTGCGAAACTCGACGGCAATGGCATCGAGGGTTTCGAATGCAAAGGTCAGCAGTAATAACTTAGATTCAGTATTGATCCCCGTGCGCTGGGCGCGCTTAGCATACCAAGTGTAACCAATCTCCAAATGGCGATGCTCGCTCTCCCAATGGCAGATACGGGTGCAGCCGACAATCTCACCTGAGAGACGGTCGCGCACCGCAAACGGGAAACTCTCGCCGCGTGCTTTCTCATCCAAGGCTTTAGTCACATAGGCTTTCATCTCGCTTGGCTCTGGCACGCTGGTAAACCATAAACGCCACAACTCGCCATCTGTCACGGCTAAACTCAAGGCGGCAACATGGGATAAAGAGAGGGGTTCTAGCACTACATGTTCACCCGTTAAACAACCTAAAAGATCGCGTTCGCCCACAGTATCGCCTCCATTAGCTGACTAAAAAGTGTGTCCTTGCGCACATTTTTTACTAGCCTAACATTAATCTAAAATAAAAAAACCTCTATTTTCAATGTGATTTGATAATTTCATTCTAGGTGCTGACGCTAAGATTTCCTTAAGCTTCGCCTTAGAAAATGACATGTTAATGAATCGAATGAGGCTAGTTCTGATGCCGCTCAATAACGCAGGGATCGAAAGAGTTCGGATAGTGATGCCCCCTTTTAGCCTAGCGTCAGCGCAAACGAGCAAAAGAGACCGACTTAAGCATCGATTGGGCGGATGTCGATAACGCAGCACATTAAGATCAAAAAAGCGCAGTGTTTACTTAAAAACACTGCGCCTTGAAATCATATTAAGCATTTCAGCAGCATCAAGCCTTTACGGCCCAATACATTAAAACCCGTGCACGCTATTACTCACCCTAAACCAGCCAGCAATGCTGTTGCGCTGGGCTAAGGTTCTACTCACCTCATGGGGGAAGCGCTCGCTTAAGAAAATCACAAAGTGACCCATTTTAGGCGCGATGCGTTCAATCTCATTATCGGCTTCATCGTAAATAATCAGCTCGCCGCAATCTGCTGGCGTCCAATCGGGATTTAAGAAAAACACTGTGGTTAAGATACGGTTTTGACTACCTTTTAGTGCATCCACATGCTTCTTATAAAAAGCGCCGGGTTGGTACACGGCATAATGGCTTTCGTAGTCGAATAACCCCATAAATAATCGACGATTTAGGCCATCCTTTAACTGCGTCATCAAATCTAAATAGAGGCTATCTGGTTCACTCTGCTCCTCAAGCCACTGGATCCTATCGCGACGGATATCGGGATTAAGCTGCTGCTCAGCGCCACGTCCAATCGAGGCCGCTTTGAGCTCATGTATTTCTGTTGCTTGGATTTTTTCCAATAATACTTGGCTAATGGGGTGAGGAATTAACTCGGGTAAAAAAATATAGCCTTTGTCTACCAAGGCGTCAGCGATCACATCCAGCACTGCTTCACTTAATTGCGAAACCATTAATGCTACATCCAATAATAAAAGGCTACGCTTTAGCTGTACTCAAGGGCTCAAAGGAGGGGGAACTGAGCCTGATTTTCGAGGGGCGTCGATACGGGATAAAGAAGCTATCCCACAGTCAAATTTGGCGGGATTTTAGAGTAAAGATTATCGAAAAACAATAGCGTAAAAAAAGGCTTGATAGGTTCCCTACCAAGCCTTTGGCCCTTTTTACAATGAATCGTTTAATCGACTAAACCACGGCGCTTTAATAAGGCATCGGTCGTGGGTTTTTGACCGGTAAAGTGGATGTAATCCTGCATCAGATCTTCGCTGTTGCCTTTAGACAATACCGCATCACGGAACTTATCGCCGTTTTCGGCTTTTAAACCACCATGTTGGCCCATATAGGCAAAGGCATCGGCGGCAAACACTTCCGTCCACAGATAAGCGTAATAACCGGCAGAATAGCCACCGGAGAAGGCATGGCTAAAATAGCTCGACTTATAACGCGGTGGAATTGGCGCGAAATCGAGGCCATGTTTGGCTAACACTTGATGCTCAAACTGTTCCACATCCTTGATTTGGGTGTCGGCACCAATCGAGTGCCATTCCATATCCAGTAATGCAGCCGCTAAATACTCAACAGTATCAAAACCTTGACCAAATTTATTCGAGGCTAAGATTTTATCGAGTAAGGCTTTAGGAATAGGCTCACCAGTTTGGTAGTGCTTGGCGTAATTGGCAATGACCGCAGGGTCAATGTTCCAATCTTCGTTAACTTGAGACGGAAACTCCACAAAATCGCGCGCTGTAGAGGTACCTGCCACACTCGGGTATTTCACCTTGGAGAATAAACCGTGCACCGCATGACCAAATTCATGGAACATAGTGGTCACTTCATCGAAGGTCATCAAGGTTGGACCGTCGGCAGGTTTCGGGATATTCAGTGCGTTATACACCACAGGCTTAGTGCCTAGCAGGCCGCTTTGAGTGACAAACTCATCCATCCAAGCGCCGCCGCCCTTACCTTCACGGGCATAAGGGTCAAGATAGAACAGACCAATAGAGCTGTTGTCTTTATCGAAAACCTCAAAGGCGAGGACATCGCTATTCCATACTGGTAAATCGGTGCGCGGTTTAACGCTGATGCCATAGAGTTTGTGCATCGCGAAGAACAAGCCATCCTTCAGCACAGAGTTAAATTCAAAGTAGGGTTTGATGCTGCTCTCATCAAGGGCGTACTTTTGTTGACGAACTTTCTCGGCGTAATAAGCCCAATCCCAAGGTTGTAATTCAAAATTACCGCCGGCCTTTTTGATTTCAGCTTGGATATCCGCCGCATCGGCCTTAGCGTGAGCCAACGCCTTAGGCGCCAAGTCATCTAAAATTTCATACACGGCGCTTGGCGTTTTAGCCATTTGGTCTGCCACGGCGTAGGCTGCCCAAGTATCAAAGCCGAGTAAGTTGGCTTTCTTGGCGCGCAGCTGCGCCATCTTCACGATTAAAGGGCCATTGCTGGCAACGGCGCGGTGAGCCGAGGTTTCCCAGACTTTTTGGCGCAGTTCGCGGTTGTTTAAACTGGCCAAGATAGGCTGACGAGTCGTGTTCACTAAGGTAATCAGGTAACCCGTTTTACCCGCTGCCTGCGCTGCGGCCGCTAAGGTCGCGATTTCGCTGTCAGATAAACCGTCCAGTTGTACTTTGTCGGTCACAACAATCACATCGTCTTTAAATGACTTTAAGCTGTTTTGAGAAAACTCAGTCGCAAGGGTCGCTAACTCAGCATTAAAATCGCGCATCTTGGCTTTATCGGCATCGGATAATTTGGCCCCAGCACGTACAAACTGCTCGTAATAAAACTCGACCAAGCGCTTATCTTCGGCATTTAACTCGGCACGTTGTTGATATACGGTTTCTACACGGGCAAATAAACTTGGATCTAAGTAAATGTTATCGCGGTGAGCCGACAGCTTAGGCGCTAAGTCCGCCTCGGTTTTTTGGAAATCATCGTCGGAGATCAACCCCGCCAGATTGAAGAAGGTACGTGACACTCGAGTTAACAACTCACCCGAGGTTTCCATGGCTAAAATCGTATTCTCGAAGGTGGGCGCCTGTTTATTGGCAATAATGGCGGCAATTTCAGCTTCATGTTCTTTTATGCCCTGCGCAAACGCGGGGGCATAATCCGAACTCTTGATCAGATTAAACTGCGGAGCTTGATCCTGCAGTGGACTCTTACTCAATAGCACATTGGTTGCATCAGCTTGAGTCGATGCAGCCGCTTGCGTCGCGACCGCATTGGCGGCCTCGGTGTTGGCTGCCGGTTTTTCTGAGCAAGCGCCCAATAATAATGCCGCGGCCACGGCAGTAGTAATAACAGACTTACGCATAGGAACTCCCTAGAGTGTTACTGCCCTGTCTTTATATTTTTTAAGTGAAAGGTGCGAGTAACGGATTTTGGCTTCTCTTCCAACTGACGCATGCTTTGGGCGCCCGTTTTCGACGCACAACCTTAGCAAGTTAAGCGACCTTCGGCCAAGTTTTCGAAACCAAGGATCGAGGGGAATTTGTATCTCTTTATGTGTGACGGCCGTCAAACTACGCAATCAAGGGCATTTTGTCTGCGATTGAGCGACGAGCAGCCATAGGCAAGGCGTAAAAACAATCAAGGTTTTAAACGATGGAATTTATTTTATAAATAAAAGCTTAGGTGAAAACACTTCATAAAAATCGTCAACATTATCTCAGAGACTCATCGAATATCAGCACAGGCGAAACTCAATCAGCTAACAAATATTAATTATTCTTAATAAATAGCTGGCAACATCGAATTAACCAGCCGATGAATAAAAATACCGCAGCCATGGTGCACAAATTAATCAATCAGGCGCCTAGTCACAATTTGAAACAGCTTTTATCCAATTAATGTCACATTCAGATCATCAAATCTCTTTATAATCCCCGTCCGTTAACTGAATGACGCGACAACCTAACGGTTCTTTCGTTATGAATTAACAGGATGATGGGCATGTTCTCAAAAGAACATGTATTAGGGTCAAATAAATATAAATAGAGAAAACGATGTTAAATAAAAAACTACTCGCAGTGATGATCACTGCCGCCTTAGGCGTAAGCGCCTGTGGCTCGGATGATGAGCAAATCGTTCAAGCGGATTTACGTGTATTAGAAACCACGGATCTGCACACAAATATCATGGATTTCAACTACTACAGTGGTAAAGAAGACCCAACTATCGGTCTAGCACGTACCGCAAGCCTTATTCATGCCGCCCGTAAAGAAGCCAAAAACAGTGTACTCGTAGATAACGGCGACCTGCTTCAAGGTAGCCCTATGGGTGACTACATGGCTAAAGTCGGCCTGCAAATGGGCGATGTTCACCCCGCCTATAAAGCGATGAATCTATTAGATTACGAAGTAGGTAATATCGGTAACCACGAATTTAACTATGGTTTAGATTTTTTAAATAAATCACTTCATGGTGCAGAATTTCCTTATATTAATGCCAACGTCTATTGTGCCGACGATAATGGCTGCTGGAATGATGTGAAAAAAGGTGAACATTTATTCACCCCTTATATCATTAAAGAAAAACAAATCGTCGATAGCGAAGGAAATAACCAAACCATTAAGATTGGTTATATTGGTTTTGTGCCACCACAAATCTTATTGTGGGATAAACAAAATCTGACTGGCAAAGTAACGGTTGAAGATATTGTGGCGACAGCCAAGAAATATGTGCCTGAAATGAAAGCAAAAGGCGCTGATTTGATTATCGCGATTCCACACTCTGGTATTGGTTCGACCGAAAATCCTGGCGATCCTATGGCAGAGAACGCAACCTATGCCTTGACCTATGTCGACGGTATTAATGCCATCCTCTTTGGTCACAGCCACTCTATTTTCCCCGATGCCAAATATGCCGACTTACCTAACACAGACGTGACTAAAGGTCTGTTAAATGGTGTACCAGCCGTCATGCCTGGACGCTGGGGTGACAACTTAGGTGTGGTCGACTTTAAACTCGAGCGTAAAGACGGTAAGTGGTCTGTGCTCAGTGCCACCACTAAGGCACGTCCTATCTATGATGGTGCAACCAAAACACCATTAGTCGAAGCCGACGCCGCCATCCATGATGCTGTCGCCGCCGAACACCAAGGAACACTCGCCTTCGTGGACGAGCCAATTGGGGTTGCTGCCGCCGATATGTATAGCTTCTTGACCTTAGTGCAGGACGATCCAACCGTACAAATCGTTTCTGACGCGCAAATTGCTAACGTTAAAGCAAAACTCCCCGAGGCATTAAAAGATCTGCCAGTTTTATCGGCTTCTGCGCCATTCAAAGCCGGTGGTCGCCACGGTACAACCAGCGATGCAGACCAATATGTACAAGTGGATAAAGGCGCATTGACCTTTAAAAACGCCGCCGATCTTTACCTCTACCCCAACACTATGGTGGCGGTCAAAGCGACAGGTGCTGAACTGAAAGATTGGCTGGAGTGTTCAGCTAACCAATTCAATCAAATCGATCCAACCAAAACCACGCCGCAGGAGTTAATCAACTGGGATGGTCACCCAACCTATAACTTCGACGTGCTCGATGGCTTGACCTACAAGATTGATGTCACTCAACCAAGCAAGTTCGACCGCGACTGCGCCGTCGTTAATGCCAATGCTAACCGTATCGTCGATTTAAGCTACACAGATGCCAACGGTAAAGTCTTCACTGGCGAAGAGTTTGCGGCCAAAGAATTTATCGTGGCCTCAAATAACTACCGCGCCTTTGGTGGCAAGTTTGCCGGTACAGGCAGTGATCATGTGGTACTCGAACTGCCAGATACTAACCGTGAAGCCTTAGCGGCCTACATCACAGCGCAATCTCAGTTCAACGAAACCACTGGCAAGTATGATGGCATGGTCAACCCAAGTGCTGACTACAACTGGGATTTCAAAACCATCAGCACCAATGTTGCGTTAGATATTCGCTTCCAGACCCAAGATAGCGATAAAGCCGCTGCCTTTATCGAAGCCAATAAACAACGCGAAATGACAAAGATTAGTAAAGATGAACTCGGTTTTGCCGTGTACCGCATCAACCTAAGCCAAGATAAAGCGAAGTAATTTGCGTTATCGCGCTTAGGTTAAGCCAATATCAGGCTAAACTCAGTCTCGTACTTAGACAAGAAAAGGCTCCCAGTGAGCCTTTTCTTTATTCTAGATCCCAACCAAATATCGATGAATGTATAGTGCTTTGAGTGTCCTTTGTGATCATCGGCTTAGCTCTCCACTTTGTGTTAACGGCCATCTCACTTATCATTAGTGCGTGATATCAACCAAGAGAAAGCCTATGAAATCCCCCTCTATCCTGTGCGCATCCGCCATACTGCTTGCCAGCCTGCAACCCGTTAGTGCCGAAGTTCTCCTGCAGCTGCCAAGTGATGTCGAGCTGTTAACCGTGAATGGACAAAAGCCATTAAGCACCTCGCCAGTCACGCTGAGTGATGGATTGAACCAAATCGCATTTCGCTACAATGCCCAGTACCGCAAACAGGCTAATTCGGTACGCTACCAATCGGACGTACTGATCATCCGCTTTAATGAAACCGACCAAGCATTACAGCTCAAACTGCCCAATATCGACTCGGCTAAAGCCGCAAAGCAGTTCGATGAGTCACCGTCAATCACGCTGTTAGATAAGCACAATCAAGCGATTAGCTTTGACCAAGACAGATTAGTGAAAAACGGGCTTCAGATAGGCCGAAACTTCGAGCAGGAAATCTTTCAATACAATCAAGGCCAGCATCCCGCCTCGATAAGGTTTGCTGCGCCTCAAGTATCAGCAGCAACGAGTGCACCAACGCTGCCAGCTACCACTTCAGCACCATCAACAGCCGTAACCATCAGTACTGCCGCATCAACAGCTGCAATAACACAAGGCGCAGCGCCTGAATCGCCGACTCAAACCGAAATCAGCCATATGCTGGATTATTGGTATCACCTCGCCGATGACGCCACCAAAGCAAAATTCAAGGCGAAAATTAACGGGCAATAAGCGTATTCTTTAGTTTTTTGCAGTAACAAGTGAGCAAGACACGCTACCCCATACAAAATAGAGCAACCTAGGTTGCTCTTTTTATTGGCCTGATATTATTTCCCTAAATGGTTAGGGGAAAACCAAGCTGAACCGTGAATGAAGTGAGAATATAAAGAGTTAACAGGTGGAAATTGGAAACAGCAAAAACAAAAAAGCCAGCTTATTCAGCTGGCTTCGTTGTTTAATTAGGCGCTTGGCGATGACCTACTCTCACATGGGGGTGAAATCATAACGCTATAAATACGCAGTATTTAGCCATGATTGAACGCAAAGAAGCTAGTCTTCGTAGCTGGGGAGCTCGCTTAGCGGCGGGGCGACCACCATGGATGGTGGAAGTGTCAATATTGGAGGAACATTTATTGACCGACATCGTGGTAGCTTTCGCGGAGCGTATAAACACAAAAGCCCTAGCGGTTTAGGCTAGGGCTTTTGTGTTTATTTGGGCGCTTGGCGATGACCTACTCTCACATGGGGAGACCCCACACTACCATCGGCGCGATTGCGTTTCACTTCTGAGTTCGGGATGGGATCAGGTGGGACCACAATGCTATTGTCACCAAGCAAATTTGCTATTTACTTACCCGTCTTATCTCATGCAGGCAGTAAATTAAATTCGGAAAGCTGGATTGAGTTGCACTTCTTAAGTGTTTGTATTCGTCTAAGTACTACTGAGTAAAACCCATCTGGGTTGTATGGTTAAGCCTCTCGAGTCATTAGTATCATTTAGCTCAACGCCTCACAACGCTTACACACCTGACCTATCAACGTCCTAGTCTCGAACGGCTCTTTAGTGGACTTATAGTCCAAGGGATGACTCATCTTGGGGCTCGCTTCCCGCTTAGATGCTTTCAGCGGTTATCGATTCCGAACATAGCTACCGGGCAATGCCATTGGCATGACAACCCGAACACCAGCGGTTCGTTCACTCCGGTCCTCTCGTACTAGGAGCAACTCCCCTCAATCATCCAACGCCCACGGCAGATAGGGACCGAACTGTCTCACGACGTTCTGAACCCAGCTCGCGTACCACTTTAAATGGCGAACAGCCATACCCTTGGGACCGACTTCAGCCCCAGGATGTGATGAGCCGACATCGAGGTGCCAAACACCGCCGTCGATATGAACTCTTGGGCGGTATCAGCCTGTTATCCCCGGAGTACCTTTTATCCGTTGAGCGATGGCCCTTCCATTCAGAACCACCGGATCACTATGACCTACTTTCGTACCTGCTCGACGTGTCTGTCTCGCAGTTAAGCTGGCTTATGCCATTGCACTAACCGTACGATGTCCGACCGTACTTAGCCAACCTTCGTGCTCCTCCGTTACTCTTTGGGAGGAGACCGCCCCAGTCAAACTACCCACCAGGCACTGTCCTTAACCCCGATTAGGGGCCCAAGTTAGAACATCAACACTACAAGGGTGGTATTTCAAGGACGACTCCACGAGAACTAGCGTTCCCGCTTCAAAGTCTCCCACCTATCCTACACATGTAGGGTCAATGTTCAGTGCCAAGCTATAGTAAAGGTTCACGGGGTCTTTCCGTCTAGCCGCGGGTATACGGCATCTTCACCGCAATTTCAACTTCACTGAGTCTCGGCTGGAGACAGCGTGGCCATCATTACGCCATTCGTGCAGGTCGGAACTTACCCGACAAGGAATTTCGCTACCTTAGGACCGTTATAGTTACGGCCGCCGTTTACCGGGGCTTCGATCATGAGCTTCTCTTGCGATAACCCAATCAATTAACCTTCCGGCACCGGGCAGGCGTCACACCGTATACGTCATCTTGCGATTTTGCACAGTGCTGTGTTTTTGATAAACAGTTGCAGCCACCTGGTATCTGCGACTGCCGTCAGCTTAGGGAGCAAGTCCCATCACCAACAGCAGCGTACCTTCTCCCGAAGTTACGGTACCATTTTGCCTAGTTCCTTCAGCCGAGTTCTCTCAAGCGCCTTGGTATTCTCTACCCGACCACCTGTGTCGGTTTGGGGTACGATTCCCGCTAACCTGAAGCTTAGAAGATTTTCCTGGAAGCATGGCATCAACTACTTCATCCCCTTGGGGACTCGTCATCAGCTCTCAGTGTTAAGAACGCCCGGATTTGCCTAAGCATTCCACCTACCACCTTAAACGCGGACTACCAACGCCGCGCTAGCCTAGCCTTCTCCGTCTCTCCATCGCAGTTAGCGGAAGTACAGAAATATTAATCTGTTTCCCATCGACTACGCCTTTCGGCCTCGCCTTAGGGGTCGACTCACCCTGCCCCGATTAACGTTGGACAGGAACCCTTGGTCTTTCGGCGAGGGGGTTTTTCACCCCCTTTATCGTTACTCATGTCAGCATTCGCACTTCTGATACCTCCAGCGTGGGTTACCCCTTCACCTTCAACGGCTTACAGAACGCTCCTCTACCGCGCAACCCTAATGGATTGCACCCGTAGCTTCGGTGGTATGTTTAGCCCCGTTACATCTTCCGCGCAGGCCGACTCGACTAGTGAGCTATTACGCTTTCTTTAAATGATGGCTGCTTCTAAGCCAACATCCTAGCTGTCTAAGCCTTCCCACATCGTTTCCCACTTAACATACACTTTGGGACCTTAGCTGACGGTCTGGGTTGTTTCCCTTTTGACGACGGACGTTAGCACCCGCCGTCTGTCTCCCGGATAGCACTCTTTGGTATTCGGAGTTTGCAAAGGGTTGGTAAGTCGGGATGACCCCCTAGCCTTAACAGTGCTCTACCCCCAAAGGTGTTCGTCCGAGGCGCTACCTAAATAGCTTTCGAGGAGAACCAGATATCTCCCGGTTTGATTGGCCTTTCACCCCCAGCCACAAGTCATCCGCTAATTTTTCAACATTAGTCGGTTCGGTCCTCCAGTTGATGTTACTCAACCTTCAACCTGCCCATGGCTAGATCACCGGGTTTCGGGTCTACGCCTTGCAACTAAACGCGCAGTTAACACTCGGTTTCCCTACGGCTCCGCTATTCGCTTAACCTCGCTACAAAACGTAAGTCGCTGACCCATTATACAAAAGGTACGCAGTCACGGTCTCAAGAACCGCTCCCACTGCTTGTACGTATACGGTTTCAGGTTCTATTTCACTCCCCTCACAGGGGTTCTTTTCGCCTTTCCCTCACGGTACTGGTTCACTATCGGTCAGTCAGGAGTATTTAGCCTTGGAGGATGGTCCCCCCATATTCAAACAGGATATCACGTGTCCCGCCTTACTCGTTTTCATCAAAGGTTAGTTTTCGTGTACGGGGCTATCACCCTGTGCCGCTGGACTTTCCAGACCATTCCACTAACACCCCTCTGACTTAAGGGCTAATCCCCGTTCGCTCGCCGCTACTAGGGGAATCTCGGTTGATTTCTTTTCCTAAGGGTACTTAGATGTTTCAGTTCCCCTCGTTTGCCTCACTACACTATGTATTCATGTAGTGATAACAGCTTATGCTGCTGGGTTCCCCCATTCGGACATCGTTAGCTCAAATGCTTGTTACTAGCTCGCCAACGCTTTTCGCAAGTTACTACGTCCTTCATCGCCTCTGACTGCCAAGGCATCCACCGTATACGCTTAGTCGCTTAACCATACAACCCAAATGAGTTTCACTTGAATTGTTGCGACCAGCTGGTTTTACTTGTCTCATCTTCGACCAAGAAGATGGACTCGCCTTAGACTTGAATATTCAAGACACTTAAAAAGTGTTTTAAGAACTCAATTTTTTCGTATTAACACAACGACAGACATCATTGCATTAATTACTATCAGCTTTCCAAATTGTTAAAGAGCGGGCTTAAAAAAGCCAAAGATAATTTTTCAGTTTATCTTTGGCATCTCTAACCAGATTGCAGTAAGTGGTGGAGCTATGCGGGATCGAACCGCAGACCTCCTGCGTGCAAGGCAGGCGCTCTCCCAGCTGAGCTATAGCCCCATTTACATGCAGTGCGAGTAAATAAGATGTTCCAAACCTCTTAAAGGATTGGTTTGCCAATCATTTCTTATCAAGGCGGACAGTGGCGACGTTTAGTTCACTAAACGAGTCACTTTCCAACGCTGAGAAGGAAGGATTGGTGGGTCAGAGTGGACTTGAACCACCGACCTCACCCTTATCAGGGGTGCGCTCTAACCAGCTGAGCTACAGACCCATCTTTGATAAATCTATGTTCATCTAGAACCACCGACCTCACCCTACTCTTTATGAAGGGATTGGGGTGCTAACCAGCTGAGCTACAGACCCATCTTTTACTCTATCTTCTATCAAGCAAATCTGTGTGAACACTCAAAAGGTACACGGATGTACCGAATGTCTAAAATGCAGGAGCATTTTTAGACCAAACATCGAGTTAGTCGTATAGGTAAGGAGGTGATCCAGCCCCAGGTTCCCCTAGGGCTACCTTGTTACGACTTCACCCCAGTCATGAACCACAAAGTGGTGAGCGCCCCCCCGAAGGTTAAGCTACCCACTTCTTTTGCAGCCCACTCCCATGGTGTGACGGGCGGTGTGTACAAGGCCCGGGAACGTATTCACCGTGGCATTCTGATCCACGATTACTAGCGATTCCGACTTCATGGAGTCGAGTTGCAGACTCCAATCCGGACTACGACGAGCTTTGTGAGATTAGCTCCACCTCGCGGCTTTGCAACCCTCTGTACTCGCCATTGTAGCACGTGTGTAGCCCTACTCGTAAGGGCCATGATGACTTGACGTCGTCCCCACCTTCCTCCGGTTTATCACCGGCAGTCTCCCTAGAGTTCCCGCCATTACGCGCTGGCAAATAAGGATAGGGGTTGCGCTCGTTGCGGGACTTAACCCAACATTTCACAACACGAGCTGACGACAGCCATGCAGCACCTGTCTCAGAGTTCCCGAAGGCACTAAGCTATCTCTAGCGAATTCTCTGGATGTCAAGAGTAGGTAAGGTTCTTCGCGTTGCATCGAATTAAACCACATGCTCCACCGCTTGTGCGGGCCCCCGTCAATTCATTTGAGTTTTAACCTTGCGGCCGTACTCCCCAGGCGGTCTACTTAATGCGTTAGCTTGAGAGCCCAGTGTTCAAGACACCAAACTCCGAGTAGACATCGTTTACGGCGTGGACTACCAGGGTATCTAATCCTGTTTGCTCCCCACGCTTTCGTGCCTGAGCGTCAGTCTTTGTCCAGGGGGCCGCCTTCGCCACCGGTATTCCTCCAGATCTCTACGCATTTCACCGCTACACCTGGAATTCTACCCCCCTCTACAAGACTCTAGTTTGCCAGTTCGAAATGCAATTCCCAGGTTGAGCCCGGGGCTTTCACATCTCGCTTAACAAACCGCCTGCGCACGCTTTACGCCCAGTAATTCCGATTAACGCTTGGACCCTCCGTATTACCGCGGCTGCTGGCACGGAGTTAGCCGGTCCTTCTTCTGTAGGTAACGTCACAGCTGCAAGGTATTAACTTACAACCTTTCCTCCCTACTGAAAGTGCTTTACAACCCGAAGGCCTTCTTCACACACGCGGCATGGCTGCATCAGGGTTTCCCCCATTGTGCAATATTCCCCACTGCTGCCTCCCGTAGGAGTCTGGGCCGTGTCTCAGTCCCAGTGTGGCTGATCATCCTCTCAGAACAGCTAGGGATCGTCGCCTTGGTGAGCCATTACCTCACCAACTAGCTAATCCCACCTAGGTTCATCCAATCGCGAGAGGCCCGAAAGTCCCCCTCTTTCCCCCGTAGGGCGTATGCGGTATTAGCAGTCGTTTCCAACTGTTATCCCCCTCGACTGGGCAGATCCCTAGGCATTACTCACCCGTCCGCCGCTCGCCACCTCAGGAGTAAACTCCCTTGTGCTGCCGCTCGACTTGCATGTGTTAGGCCTGCCGCCAGCGTTCAATCTGAGCCATGATCAAACTCTTCAATTAAAAGTTTTGTGAATCCGAAGATTCGACTCAATGAATTCTGAATCGACTTAACTTAATAAGTCGTTGTACATATTGCTATGAACACTCATTCATTGATTTAATTCTTTGATTACTCGCCAAACGGCAGAGTAATTTCGATTAACTCAACACCTGTGAGTGTCCACACAGATTTGCTTGATAAATTGTTAAAGAGCATGGTTATTTGCCTTGAGCGTTTAACGCTTTTGGCTTTCACCGTTGACCCTGCTGGGCCAGTGGATGCGCATTATAGGGATGTCAGATTTTACCGCAACCCCTTTCGACAAAATAATGAGAAAAAGCGATGTGAGTGCGCATTTTTTAAACCGAACATCGGTTTTAGCGACTAATTCGCTGTAATTTCCATCACTTTGGCTATCTTTATCGCCCTAATAACGCCGTTAGCACGGGTCACACAGTAAAACGATAAAGTAAATACTGCACTTTTTGTTGTTAAGCTCTCGGTTCGAGCTCAATCTCACCGTTCAAATCAATTGATACACGCTTTAAATAGTAAGATAAGCTACTTCTTTAAAAATCCCGGCACATCGGCAATGCTATCGAGCACTACAGACGCCTCGCTATCATCAGCGATTGCTTTACCAGTACGGACGAGGATACGTGTCGGGACCCCTGCCGCTTTGGCCGCAAGCATGTCGTCTGCTTTATCGCCCACCATGACCGACTGCGACAAATCGATTTTCAGGAATTTTGCCGCATCTAGTAGCATGCCAGGTTTTGGCTTGCGGCAATCGCAATCGACTTTATATTCACCGAGACCTTTTTCATTATGGTGCGGGCAATAATAGATGCCATCGAGGTCGACACCTTTATCCGCAAAGTTCCAATCCATCCATTCGGTGAGACTGTGGAATTGATCTTCAGTATACATGCCACGGGCAATCCCCGACTGATTGGTGACCACCACCAATTTGTATCCCATTTGCTTTAAGGCGAGGCAGGCTTCAAACACACCTTCTATATATTCAAAGTCATCCACCTGATGCACATAACCATGATCTTTGTTGATCACACCATCACGGTCTAAAAATACGGCTCGATTGACTGTACCCACAGTACTACTCCACTCACTAAAAACGGCGCTTAATGCGTAATTTCCCTATTATTCCATCCATTGCAAGAAATTGCACCGCGAAGTTGTCAGCGACATGACGCAGTTTGAACAAGTTCCGGCTTATCTCGACTAACGCGGGCGTAAAACCGTATTAAATCGTACTTATCCCGATGCATTTCGCCGATAAAATCGCCCGATAATGCTTTTTTAGGCTCAAGGGATGCGGTATTCAATCGAGCTTTTCCCTTTATTTGTGCTGTTTTTAACGGTAATCTTGCACGGATAACAATAAAACACCTAAAAATAGACGGTCATAATGAGTCGAACTACGCCTATAGTCCATAAAACCCGCACCCAATTAGTTGTAGAAGTGCTGAGAGAGAGAATTCTTTCGGGTGATATAGCCGCAGGGGAACCACTCAGACAAAGCGCCTTAGCCGAAGCCTTACATGTAAGCCGTATTCCCGTGAGAGAAGCCTTATTACAGCTGGAGGCGGAGGGGCTTGTGAAGTTTGAGCCCCATAAAGGGGCGACCGCGACCGAATTATCCGTTGAACAAGTGACTGAGCTTTTTGAATTACGCGCCATGATCGAGACCGATCTGCTCGCCAAAGCCATACCACGACTTCAAGAAGACGATTTAATAAAAGCAGAACGCGTATTGGAGCAATTGGAATCGGCCTTTAAACATGAAGATGCCGTCGCCAGTTGGAGCGAGCTAAATACACAGTTTCATACCTGTTTATATCAAGCCGCCAATCGTCCACATACGCTAGAGGTTGTCCACGGCCTCAATACTAACTGCGATAGATATATCCGCTTGCAATTGCTGCTCGCAGGAGGCATTCCCGCAGCAGAGCACGAGCACCGCGAACTGCTCAACTATTGCAAACAAAGAGAAACAGAGAAAGCCACGGCGTTGCTGCGACATCATATTTTGCATGCCGCAATGACAATTCGGGATCTCGTCGCCAAACAGGTGGTCTAGATCACGGACTGTCATTCGTTATACCGATAAGCTTTGTTGTCGATTTGAGGCAGCACTTCAGGTTCTGCCTTTTTTATTTGAGAGAAAACACCATGCAGTACGCCACTATCACTGGCTGGGGAAAATGTGTTCCTCCCGCCACTTTGACTAACGATGATCTTGCTACTTTTATCGAAACTTCCGATGAATGGATTAAAAGCCGTACCGGGATCAGCCAGCGTCATATCAGCCATGTGAATACCTCTGAGTTAGCATCGGTTGCCGCTAAACGCGCCCTTGCAGCGGCGGGCATTGACGGCAGCGAAATTGATATGATCATTTTAGCCAGCGCCAGCCCAGATACCTTGATCCCTAATATTGCCTCCACAGTCCAAGCGAATATTGGCGCAAGTTGCGCAGCCTTCGATATCAACGCGGCATGCAGTGGCTTTTTGTATGGCTTAGGCTTAGCCAGCTCACAGATCAAGAGTGGTCAGTGCAAAAAAGTACTAGTAGTCGGTGCCGAACGTTTATCTTTCTACCTCGATTGGTCACGCCGTGAAACCGCAGTGCTGTTTGGTGATGGCGCGGGCGCAGTTATTGTTGAAGCAACGGATGTTCCGGGCGGTGTGTTAGGTTATGAGCTGAATAACGATCCTGAAGGTCGCGATATCCTAAAAGCCGGTTTTGGTACTGCGATGGATAGATTCTCCGCCGAGTCCTTAGATTTTTATATTCAATTCGATGGCCAAGAAATCTTTAAACGTGCCATTAATGGTATGAATAAGTTAAGCACTCAAGTGCTGGAGAAATGTGGCGTCGATAAGGATGAAGTCGATTTAGTGATCCCACACCAAGCGAACGAGCGCATTATCGACACCCTCGTTAGCCGCATGAAGATCCCTAAAGAAAAAGCCTTCGTGAACATCGCTAACTATGGCAACACCTCTGCGGCCACTATCCCTATCGCCATCTGCGATGCGTTGGAAAAAGGGTTAATTAAGCCGAACCAAACCATTCTGTCATGTGCTTTCGGTGCGGGGTTAACCTCAGCAGCGCTGCTATTGCAATGGGGCGAGCGCGTAACACCGGTTCAAGTGAGTGATGCCCAGCTGCCTCCTTGCGAGTTGAGTGGCATTGAGCTGGTTAAACGTGCTGTAGATTATTTCTGTAAGTAATTAATCCCGAACACGGATAAAAGGCCATCTTCGGATGGCCTTTTACATTTTTATCTCTTCAGGTACGCGACGCATTTCATCCCAGTAAATCCCCTGCTTAAAATAGCCCGCGAGTTTTTGATTTAATTCGTTAAAGCTTTTTATGGCAACCTCTTCACCACACAAACATGACCAGACGAATCGATGGCAGTTGTTGTCGAACAAATCATATTCTCGATATTGATAAATGGCCCGCTCGGCGCGGCTCACCATATCACTGGCAATCAGTGGTTGATGTTGATGATTACAGGCAATATAGATTTGGCTACCAGTGCGCCCCGCTAAAAAGCGCTTTACCGATACCGCCCGTATCAGCCCTGAGCCATGTAGTTCGACAAGGCAATCATCCGCCAACCAAATGCCCGTATGTTCAATGACCCCAAACACATAACAGCAGATAATGCTGCCAGGCTGCGGCGAGACTTGTTTAAAGCCCTTTTGCCACTGACTTGGCGCTACCACCATGGCTTGGTTGCCCGTCGATTGCCGTGGCGCCTTACCTAATAAACGGTCACGCTCAAGCTGCTGGCGCTTTTCACGCTCATCGGCGAGCAATAACGCCCCCATAGCCGCGCTGCCTAGCCAAAGTAACGGTAATGGCATCCTATCCCCTCATGGCATCAGTTATCTGTAAAATGCGTCATTAATAGATAGCGAGTCAAGAACGTCGGATGGCGTTTGCACCTCCTGCTTACGCTCACCTTTCTTTAAACCTAGTGTTCATTAAATCTATCCTTGTGTCAGTAGGCCTTAGCCTTTGAATTTTTGATAATAAGAGTGAAGTACAGTTCCACTGAATTGCCAAGTTTTCCGTAAAGGTCCCCAAGCATGACATGGGTAACTAACCTTTTAACGGGGCATTGAGCTTCTAGGACTGCGATGTTGCAGTGTAATGGGATGAGCGTGAATTAAAGATGAAATCGCTAGCCAGAGCTCAAACTCAGTCGGCTTGATTGTGAAAGAAAACTGAAGCCTTTGTAAAAACAGGCTTCAGCTCAAACGGTAACTCTATTTGCGACAGCAAATGCCTTCCGCCGCAGCATCACTTAGCATGACTCACGTTTGGCATCGCCCACGACATCAAGGTGCATCGGATTTCACCTTTGCACCTTGATACTAAGCCGTAAGAGTACAGCAAGATTAGAGTTTAACTAGCATTTTACCTTTGTTTTTACCTTCAAACAGGCCGATAAACGCCTCTGGTGCTTGCTCTAAACCTTGGTAAACCGTTTCTTGCGATTTCACTTTACCCGCCTGCAGCCACTGCGCCATTTGAGCGATGAATTCTTCAAACTGGTCGAAGTAATCCATCACAATAAAGCCCTGTATGGTTAACTTTTTGGTGATGATGGCTAAGAGATTGCTTGGACCAGGGACTGGCGTCTGCGCGTTATAATCGGCAATCATCCCACATACAGAAATACGGCCATATTCGTTCAGCACATTCAATGCGGCTTCAAGATGAGCGCCGCCGACATTCTCAAAATACACATCAATGCCATCGGGCGCCGCGTCACGCAAAGCCTGAGTTAAATCAGTCACTTTTTTATAGTTAATCACCGCATCCACACCCAGACTTTTAACTAATTCAGCCTTCTCATCCGAGCCAACCGAAGCAATTACTTTACAGCCGTTAAGCTTAGCGATTTGACAGACAACCATGCCCACCGCGCCCGATGCGGCTGAAACAAACACGGTATCTTTAGGGGTTAATTTCGCAATTGTCATTAGACCCACCCAAGCAGTTAATCCGGGCATACCAAGCACACCTAAAAAGTACTGCTCAGGAATATTCGCCGTAGGCAATAAGGTGAGATCCTGCCCATCACTGATAAAGGCGCTGCGCCAGCCACTGACATTGCTCACTTTTGATCCCACGGGGAATTGCGGATTGAGTGATTCAATCACTTCACCTATTGCCCCACCGTCCATAACCGCATCAATCTGGAAGGGTGGAATGTAGGAATCCTTGTCCATCATACGGCCACGCATATAGGGATCGACTGACATCCAAGTGTTTTTAACCAGTACTTCTCCGGCTTTTAAGGCGGGCAATGTCACCTCGACCTGTTTAAAATTTGCCAGAGTAGGCATACCAATAGGGCGTGATGCTAAATGAATTTGACTGCTTATCATGTACTTAACCTCTATTACGTCGGACACTCTGCAAACAGGGAGTGATATTTCGACAATGAACTAAACTTATTAGCTTGCAAATAGTTTGCGCACAAACTGTTTGCCAATAAACTACCCACAAGTGACGCGCAAATCAACTGTTACGCCTAAAAATATTTTGCACACAAACTATTTTTACAACGTAGAATTTGTTAACATCGACCTTCATTGTTCATCCTGGGTAAGCGGTATGGCTCAAAAATTATCAGACAACGTGTGCTTTGCACTCTATTCGGCGACCAACTCATTAGTGCGAGCCTTTCGTCCCATCCTTGACGAATACGATCTTACCTACCCTCAGTACATAGTGATGCACTCACTCTGGTACGTGAATGACGTCAGTCTCAAAGAGTTATCTAACGACACGCGTTTAGATCCCAGCACCTTGACCCCAATCGTTAAACGCTTGGAATCAAAGGGCTTACTCACCCGTAACTTATCCGAGTTGGATGAACGCAAAAAGGTTATTTCCCTCACAGATAAGGGCAGGCAATTACGGGAGGAAGCGACTCAGCTCACGGAGAAATTGGTGGCTCGCTCCAAGATGAATGCCGAGCGTATCGAGGAATTACGTCGCTTATGTCTTGAATTAGAAGCCGATTTATCGAAAGACTAGCCAGCCGAAATAGCATTCTTTAGCACGCTTTCTAAAGCTACCTTTTGTTAGCACTCAATTCTCACGACATGCATCAAGTTTAGATATTAAGCTCAAGAAAATCAGACAAAGGGATTTAGGCGCAGAGACAATCATTCTGCAGCGAGGGCGCTAACACATCGTTTAGCGTGAGTAAGCCAGTAATTCACCCACCTTTAACTCCTCAGCGCCGCCCATACTAGCCACCTGTGCCAACAACAGTTCGCCGCAGGCCAGTGCGTCAGTCAGGGCGCTGTGGGCGCCATAAATCGGTAATCCATATCGTTCACGGCATGCACCAAGCCTTAAGCTGCCTTCTTTAAGCACTGAGTGTTCACGTAGCAAGCGGTGTTTTTCCAGCAGCAAGGTATCAATCGCAGGCAGTACAATCGCTTGATGATAAATCGACAAGATATCTTGCTGTAAGAAACGGCAATCGAGGGGGGAATGGTGCGCAACCAACACATGACCACGGGTTTGCGCCACAAACCATGCCATCGCCTCTTCAATGGTTACCGCCTCGGTTAAATGATTATCCAGGATCCCATGAATTGTCGCACTCTGCCCCACACTGCCTTGAATTTGCACCAGTTTTTGTTGCGCACCCATCAGGGGAATCGCCCCATTTTCAATCGGCACCAGCCCAATACTTAAGATTTGGTCCTGTAAGGGATCGAGTCCTGTCATCTCCAAATCCATCGCCATCAAGGGCGCCCGACTAATGGGTAACTCCAACAGTGGCACTAAGGATTGGTAATAATCCTTAAATAGCTGATGCTGACAGCGTAACGCACGCCAGCGCAGCTTTGCGTTCACCCACCAAGGCCCCATTAAAAGCTCCGCATAAATTTCATCTTCATCCCCGACTGGGCATCATGGACCACTTTAAAAGCATCCCGAAGTTGATGCCTCACCAAAGAGGATAAATGACCGGGTAACAAATAATTACTGATCTTCAGCCCCTGTGTATGTTGGTAGCCTTGATTCGATAAACGCATATGGGCAATAAATTCATGGGCATCGGCCAAGTTAAGCGCATCCTTACGATTGAGAATATTGGCGTCCATCAGCGCTCGGATCCGTTTGGCGGTGTTCACTTCCTTAATCCCCGCCGACAGCGCATACACGCGGGCGATATCGTTGATTAACGCATTTCCTTTATGTTTTAAATCAATGCCTTTTACCTCACTGCCATCGCGCTCTAACACAAATTTTCGAAAAAAGCCTAAGGGTGGCGACTCGACGAGGGAATTGCCCGTCATCCCCGCGAGGAAAATATCATTGTCTTTGGTTTGTGCCAGCACTGTATCCTGTAGGGCGTCGAACAGGGATTGCGGGCCAAACACTGAGCGCATATCGAAAAAAATACTCGCATGCATCAATGCCTTAGGCTCAGGCGTGACCACCCACTTTTCAAAGACCTGTTGCCATGCTTTGAGCGACATCCGCCACTGAGGATTTTGCGCCATGATATTACCGGGACAAAAAGCATAACCGCATTGATCCAGCCCCGCGCAAACCGCATGGGTCAAGGCATCGAAATAGCCTTTGGCATAATCATCCATTTCCTCGGCCACCAGTAAGCCGTTATCTTGATCCGAACAAGCGGCTTGGTCTTGCCGTCCTTGCGAGCCAAAGGCTAGCCAGCAAAACGCCATCGGCGCCTCACCGAGAATTTGCTGATTGAGCACAATCAAGCGCCGCGTTAACGCATCGGTGACCGAGGTGAGTACCCGACCGATCTCCTCAGCCCTTGCATCGGCACTGATTAAATTTTGCAATAACAAGGGGATTTGTTTACTGACGCTAATGAGGCTCGCGAGATCCCGCTGCCGCTCGATTTCACCAATCAGCAGCAAGGGCTGCGAACCTTGACCGCGCAAAATGTCGGTACTGGTCACCATACCAATGGCTTTTACTTCCTCGGTATTTTGTTCATCAATGATCGGCAAGTGATGAATGTTATGCTCACTCATCAATAACATCGCCTCGAAAATCAACGCATTGGATGAAATCGAAATCGGCGATGTTGTCATAGCTTGATGCACGGCGATGCGACCATCGAGCCCAGCAGCGAGCACCCGATTACGCAGATCTTTATCCGTTAAAATCCCCACCAACTTATGATTGTCCGTGACCAATAAGGACGAAACCCGTGAGTTACGCATCAAGAGCGCGGCTTGCGTCACACTGGCATGGGCGTCGATCATAATGGGCGAAGATGACATTAAGGTACTGATTCGACTGGTGGTCGTCAGATCTTTCGCCTTAAACCGCGCCTCGTGACGTAACCGCTTGGCAAAGGCGCGGGTAAAAAATTTATCGAAGTGTCGACTCTCGCTTCGCAGTTGGTCAAACAATGCCTGCGGAAGGTGATAGACCAAACTGTCTTCGAGAATCGCGACCCGGTTAACCACCTTCTCCCCAGACAACAGCGTCGAAAAGCCAAAAAACTCCCCTTCGGCGACCCTGTCCACTAACACTCCTTCAGGATCGCGCACCTCAAAGGCACCGCTGCGCACCAGATACAATTTCGGCGCATCGGCATCAAATTTCACAAACCCCGAGGCTTTACTGTAGTAACCAACGGTCACAGCCTTAGCGCAACGTAAGATGATCTCGTTGGGTAGCGTATCGAAGGGGGCTGTGGATGTTAAAAACTGCACAACGGGTTGTAATTCGCTGGCGTTCATAGCAACACCTTATTTTAGGTGAATTTTATTCCACTATAGCGCGCACAATTGTTGGGCCATATACGACTAAAGTCAGCCTTAAGCTTGCGTTGACGCCATAAAAACAAAAGGACGCCAATGCGTCCTTTTATCTTACTTAGCTAAATCCTGCAGAGATTAATGGCTGCTAGCCTCTCCCGCCCCTTTAGGGAAACGGATAGATTCAACCATATCTTGTACATGGGCAGGTGCCGCTGCGGTTACTTTACAGACGATAGCTGCTACCGCAAAGTTCACCACCATACCGACCATACCGATACCTTCTGGCGAAATACCGAGGAACCAGTTCGCCGACACGTTAGCCGTTGGGTTTACAAACTTGAAGTAGATGATGTAAGCAGCAGTGAACAGTAGACCGATCACCATACCTGCGATTGCACCTTCTTTGTTCATCGTCTTAGAGAAAATCCCCATGATGATGGCTGGGAACAGAGAGGATGCCGCCAGACCGAAAGCGAATGCCACTACCGCAGCCACGAATCCTGGAGGGTTAATCCCGAAGTAACCCGCAATCACGATACCGATACCGGCCGCCAGTCGAGCGTACATCAGCTCTTTCTTGTCAGAGATATTTGGCATCAGGTTCTTCTTCAGTAAGTCGTGTGACACTGAAGTCGAGATAACCAGTAACAGACCCGCAGAGGTAGATAACGCAGCAGCTAAACCACCCGCTGCCACCAGTGCGATAACCCAAGCTGGGAGATTCGCGATTTCTGGCGTTGCTAATACGATGATATCGTTGTCGATCTTCATTTCGTTAGGGCTAGCAGCATCTTCCATTTTGCCTTTGGCATAGTAGATTTTGCCGTCGCCGTTTTTGTCATCCCATTTGATCAGGCCGGTTTTTTCCCAGTTTTTGATCCAATCTGGCGCAGACTCATAGGCAACACCCTTTTGATCAGGACCGTTAATGGTCTCAATCATATTAACGCGAGAGAATGCCGCTAATGCAGGAACAGTAGTGTACATGATGGCGATAAATACCAGCGCCCAACCAGCTGATACACGCGCATCTTTTACTTTAGGTACAGTGAAGAAACGCACGATAACGTGGGGTAAGCCCGCAGTACCAACCATCAAAGCACCGGTAATACAGAACACGTCGATCATGCTCTTAGAGCCATCGGTGTAAGGTGCAAAGCCTAGATCCGCAGATAAATTGTTCAGCTTCTCGAGCAGGTAAACCCCAGAGTTATTGCCGGCAGCATCGAGTAATTCAGCGCCGAAACCAATTTGAGGAATGATATGACCTGTCATCATCACAGATAAGAAAATCGCAGGCACCATAAAGGCGAAGATCAGCACGCAGTATTGGGCAACCTGAGTATAGGTAATCCCTTTCATACCACCGAGCACAGCGTAGAAGAACACCACGGCCATACCGATATACACGCCGGTGTCCACATCCACTTCGAGGAAGCGCGAGAATACCACGCCCACACCGCGCATTTGGCCAGCGATGTAAGTAAAGCAGATGAAGATAGCGCAAATAACCGCTACCGTACGCGCCGCTTGGGAGTAATAACGCTCACCCACGAAATCAGGCACAGTGAACTTACCAAATTTACGTAAATACGGCGCCATACACAGGGCTAATAATACATAACCGCCCGTCCAGCCCATCAAGTACACACTGCCGTCATAACCGACGAAAGAAACAATACCCGCTAACGAAATAAAGGACGCCGCAGACATCCAGTCCGCTGCCGTTGCCATACCGTTCACAACGGGGTGAACACCGCCACCCGCAACATAGAACTCTTTAGTCGAGCCCGCACGGGACCAAATCGCGATCCCAATGTAGAGCGCGAACGACAGCCCCACAATTAGATAAGTTAATCCTTGTACACCCATTTCCGTTCTCCTTAGTCTTCTTGTACGTTATATTTTTTATCTAAGGCGTTGGCTTTTGCCGCGTAGACAAAAATAAGCGCAACAAAGACATACATAGATCCCTGTTGGGCAAACCAGAAACCTAACTTGAAGCCCATGAAATGGATTTCATTGAGTACATCAACCAATAGAATGCCACATCCAAATGAGACTGCGGCCCAAATAGCCAATAGGCCTAAAACGAGACGTAAATTCTCATTCCAGTAACCTTTTGCTTTATCGTTGTTTTCAAATGCCATAGCGACTCCCCTGTGCTGTTTTATTTTTAAGTCTTGTTAAATCTAGCAACAGCTGGAGTGACCACAATCAAGACCTTAGTCTAATTTGAGAAGTGCCTCACACCAGAAAAAATTGAATAGTATTTAAAATCATAAAGTTAACAATGATTTTACATTTTGATGCAAAAGTTATTTTTTGAGCAGCTTAGACCAATGTCGAAGATCCTAAGGCTAGAAACGGCACAAATGCCATGCTAGTAGGACGGCAAGATGAGGTAGATGAGTAACAGTAACTGGCTGTGAAATAAATAAAATATCGTACTGCAGAGAGATGAATTTCCGTCAGAAATCTAAGGATTTCCGCTAAGAAATGTCAGTAAAAAGGCAAAAAATAACCCAGCATCGCTGGGTTATGGGAAACAAATAAATGGGCGCCAGCATAGACGCAAGTTCAAGCTTATTATTTGGCGGCTAAGAATTTTACTAGCTCGGCTAATTCTTCAGGAGTGTGTACTTTTGAGGTCACTAAATAGCGGCCATTGACTAATAAAGAAGGCACGCCTTTAATGCCCGATAATTCCGCTTGAGAGTCGTAATTCATCACGGAAAACTTCGCATCGACAGAGTTCATCGCCGCATCGACATCATCGGCCTTCGCGCCTTGCGCCACAAAGAAGGCTTTGACCTGTTCAGGGCGAGTAAATTGTTCACCCTTTTCATGGATTTGTTTAAAAATCGCTTCGTGCACTTGCTTGGTCATTTTCAGCTTTTGCGCGACAAAATAGGCTAATTGACTCAGCTCCCATGCCGGACGCCCCGCCCCCACCGGCGTACGCTCGAAGGCCACATCTTTGCCTAAGAGTTTTACCGTGGAAGCGATAAAGGGTTCCTGCTTGTAGCAATGTGGGCAGTTATAGGAGAAGAACTCACGCAGCACAGGCTTTTGTGCTTCGCTGATCCCAGCAACAGTGACGTAATCCTTCCCTTCTTCAAAACTCGCCGCCTGCAGAGCAAAGCTCGCACTTAACACCAATCCACAGGCCAGCGCTGCCAAAGGTCGAACAAAATGAGTTAGGCTTTTCATATTTTCTCTTCTTATTAGTGACTGCATCATTGAATCGTAAGTCGTTTGCAACACGCACAGGCCATTAAGATACCTCAAAAGATGGTCAAGGTTCTTAAACATTTGTTAACAATAGGCGCTAAATCACCCACTAACAGGCCGCCAGCATCGCAAGGGGCGAAGCAAACTGATACTCAAACCCAAGCTCGCGGACTATCGCATCACCTAGAATGACTTTGCTGGGTTGTAGCTGCCCATTAAATTGTGGTGCCGCTAATCCTAAGGACTCGGCGGCGGCCACATAAAATTCGCTTCGCGAAGGATGCTCTGGCGCACAAAGATTATAAATTGCGGCGACCTTTTCCCCCTTTGCCTTGGCAGCAATAATCAAGCTCACCGCCGCGACGCAGTCCTGCAAATGCACCAGATTGACCGCAACATTGCCACCCGCCACATCGGTTTTACCGGCAAAGAAGCGCCCTGGATGACGTTTGGGTCCAACCAAGCCAGCAAAACGAACGATGCAACTATTCGGTTGGCGAGTAAATAAGGCTTCGGCATCCAATAACACCTGTGATGAAGCAGATTCAGCCTGTGCGTCAGCTTCGGTCATAGATTGGTCGAGGGAAGGATAAACGCCCGTGGTGCTGATAAACACTATGCCCTGATAGTGCCAACCTTGGGTTAGCGCAATTAACTGCTGTAATTCTTGAAGATAGGCGGTATTGCCATGTTTGAGGCGCGGAGGAATATTGACGACAAGAAAGTCTGTCTGAAACAAGTCCTTTAAAGCTTGCGCGTCGGGGAGAACATCAGCGTCATCCCCAAGTTGCAGTTGGAATCCATGGATCCCCGTCTCAGTGAGAGGCGCTAACTCCTCCGTGCGACGTTTAGCGCCAGTGACTCGGTAACCCGCTTGCACTAAGTGTTTAGCAAGGGCAAAGCCAAACCAACCACAACCGACAACCGCAACACTTTTTTGATCTGCCACACTCAACTCCATTTCCTTTGACCGACACCCCAAGGTATTTCGGCCAATAGCATACGGAACTCAGGTGGCGGGATTCAAGCTTGGAACGAGCTAAAATAAAAACTAATACCTTTATCCATTTGCAAGGTGCGGATCGCGCCCTCAGTTAACTCCTCCGCGCGAATGGTTTTTTGTACTGTCACCCCTTCATCACTTAAAAAACGTAACGAGGCCTCACTACCATCTTCTTTGCAAGCCCACACCTGCGGCTGACTCACCTCTTTAGTGGTCATAATCACCTTAGCGACAGTGTCGTCGGATAGCTTGACGATAGTACCCGGCGGATAGATACCTAAAATCTTAACTAACACAGCAATTAAGGATTCGGCATGTTTACTCGCACGATTTTTAAATAAGTAACCTAATGCCACCTGCGGTGAGGACGCCTGCTGACCACTGAGCTGCTGATCGTAATCGTTTGCCAGACTCACTATTTGAGTGATAATCGGGATTTTGGCCCCCGAGAGCCCATCGGGAAAGCCTGAACCATCAATAAACTCATGGTGGTGCAGCACAATATTCAGCACTTCCTTTGGAAAGAGTCCCGAGCGATTCAGCATGTCATAGCCAAAGTTCGGGTGCATTTGCAGGTAATTGGCCTCATGGGGAGTGAGCGCGCCCCGTTTACGGCGGATCACATCGGGGACTTTGAGTTTACCTATATCGTGGAATAGGCTCCCCAAGGCAATATCGCGCAAATCCCGCGCAGGCAAATCGAGTGCCTGACCTATCATCATGGCTAATACCGCTACCGAGATGCCGTGCTGAGTCACACTGACATCTTTTTCATCCATTCCGACCAAAGTGAGGAAAGGTTTCTCGACCTCTTGCAGATGGCTGAGTAAATCTTCTACTAAGGCAGCAGATAAGCGATAAGCGCCTTCAGGATCGCTCACCACTTTGCCATACACATTGCGGCACTGGTTAACGCTCTCTAAGAAACGCTTCTGGCTTAAACGCATCGCCTTACGGGTATCGGCCTTTAAGTCACGCTCCGGTGGCGCCTCTTCAATCTCTTCGACTTCTTCCTCTTCATCCGTCGATTCGAGTTCATCACTATTGCCTGAAATTAGATACACATAAGGCACACCGAGTCCTCGGATCATCTCAATGTGAGCCGGACTACTGATATCCACACGGTTAAATAAAAAAGGGTGATTCGTCCATGACAAAGGCAACTTGACTCTCATGCCAAGTTGAAGTTCTGAAAGTAATAGTTTTCGTTGGGCAACTTTTGTCACGCAATATGACTCCTTTCATGCACGCAAGAAGCATCATCTTTTGGCTTCTTTGGCCGCACATTTAAGCTAAGTACATATAACTATAGATGATTCAACAAAATCAGTAAGCTATAAGTGAAAAAATGCTTATCAAACTGAGGGATAGTACACACAAATTATCCCTCAGTGACTAGATATTTGATAAAAAGCTGAAATTACAACGAGATGACCTTAGTCAGCTTTTACTGACGTCACAGTCTCTTTCGGCCAGTCGGCAAGGTAATAGCTGAGGCGTTTTGACTTGTAAACATACAAACACGACCAGAACAGCACTAAGGCGTCGAGGGCTAAACTCCAATGGAATAAAAATTGCCCGTGGATTAATCGCTGCGCAAGTAAGATTGCATCGAGTAACAATAAAATCCACAATCCCCATTTAAGCTGGACAAACACTGGGCGCAGCCATGAGGGCGAACGGCGCCGCTCCGCCAGTACCACAAAATACAGCGCCACGGCACCCAGCCCCGCCGCGAGTGCGAGTAAAAAGTCAGACTTTTCAGGATAGAAGAGCCGCACTAATTCAGCTCTGTCACTGGCTTGGGTCAGAGAGGCAATAAAAATACACCAGCCACGGGCGAGAAAAGCCAGAATGGCATATAAAAAAATCGGTGGTTTGATATGGCCTTTATCATCGAGCCAAGTGATGTGACTAAAATTCAATCGCAATCCATTTAGTAAAAACTAAAGCAATATAAACAAGATGGTGGCGTAACGGCTAAATTCAATGGCTAACATAAATAATTCAAATGTAACGTTTAAGACCTCGTCATAAAAAAGCCCCGCAAGGCAGGGCTTTACACACTAAGCGGCAGCGACTTAGCTATTTGCAGCCAGAAGAGCCAATAATTCATCCTCGCCAATCACTTTCACGCCAAGCTCCTGCGCTTTGGCAAGCTTAGACCCCGCCGCTTCGCCCGCGACTAAGCAATCGGTATTTTTCGACACACTGCCCGCCACTTTGGCGCCTAAGGCCTGTAACTGCGCTTTAGCATCGTTACGGTTGAGTTGATTTAAGGTGCCGGTTAACACCCAAGTCTGCCCCTTCAACGGCTGCTCATCGGCGCTTGGCGCTGCAATCGCAGGCCAGTTAACGCCAGCCGCAATCAAAGCATCGATCACCTCTAGGTTATGGGGCTGGGCAAAGAAATGCGCCACGTGCTGGGCAACCACTTCACCAATATCTTCAACTTGAATAAGTTGCTCAATGGTGGCCACACGCAGCGCCTCTAGGCTACCAAAGTGAGTAGCCAGGTTCGCCGCCGTGGCCTCCCCCACCTCACGAATGCCTAAGGCATAGAGGAAACGTGGCAAAGTCGTGGTTTTAGCCGCTTCAATCGCCTGCGCGAGATTGGTGGCGGACTTCATTCCCATACGGTCGAGCATGGTCATCATAGAGGCGGTGAGTTTAAATAAGTCAGCCGGGCTTTGAACCAGCTCCTTATCAATCAACTGCTCGACAATTTTATCGCCCATGCCGTCGATATCTAATGCCTTGCGGGAGGCAAAATGCTTGATCGCCTCTTTACGCTGCGCCTCACAGAATAAGCCGCCGCTACAACGGGCCACGGCCTCACCTTCTAATCGCTCAACTAAACTGCCGCAAACGGGGCAATGTTGCGGGAAGGCAATCGCCTTCGCATCTTCTGGGCGGCGCTCAGGCACTATGGCCACAATTTGCGGGATCACATCGCCGGCGCGGCGGATAATCACAGTATCGCCCACCATCACACCTAAACGCTCGATTTCATCGGCATTGTGCAAGGTGGCATTCGATACGGTCACGCCGCCAACAAACACAGGTTTTAAGCGCGCGACGGGAGTCACTGCGCCAGTGCGGCCGACTTGAAAATCTACGCCTTCGAGCAGGGTCATTTCTTCCTGCGCGGGGAACTTATAGGCAATCGCCCAACGGGGTGATTTAGCCACAAACCCTAAGGTTTGCTGCTGGGCGATATCGTTCACCTTCATCACCACGCCATCGATCTCAAAGGGTAAATCGCTGCGGCGAGTCAATATATCTTGATAGTAGACAAACACTTGGCTGAGTTCGTCACAGACTTTGATCTCACTACTGACTGGCAGCCCCCAAGATTTAAGTTGCAGCAATTGCTCATAATGCGTCTTAGCTAGTTCATGGGAAGTCGGCTCCACCACACCTAAGGCGTAGGCATAAAAAGACAGTGCCCGTGACGCGGTAATTTTACTGTCGAGCTGACGTAAGCTGCCCGCCGCCGCATTTCGCGGATTCACAAACAGTTTTTCATCCTTTAAGCGCGCACGCTCATTTAGTGCCTCAAACGCCGCCTTGGGCATAAAGGCTTCGCCGCGCACTTCGACCAATTCGGGATAGTTGTCACCGCGCAGTTTGAGCGGAATCGACTTAATGGTTTTAACGTTTTCAGTAATATCCTCACCCACGGTACCATCACCCCGGGTCGCGGCGCGCTCAAGCACACCATTGCGATACAAAATACTTACCGCCAAACCATCGAGTTTCGGCTCACAACAAAAACTCACTTGGCCAACTCTGTCGCTGACACGTTTATGAAACGCGCTAAAGTCCGCCTCATCGAAGGCATTATCGAGACTTAACATGGGTTTAAGGTGAGTAATTTGTTCAAACTTTGCCAGCGCCATGCCGCCCACTCTTTGGGTGGGAGAGTCGGCAGCAACAAACTGAGGATACTCGGCCTCAAGCTGTTTCAACTGCTGCATTAATCTGTCGTATTCGGAGTCGGTAATGCTTGGCGCATCATCGACATAGTAACGAATATTGTGTTCATTCAGGGATTGGCAGAGCGCCTGCATCAATGGCTGCGCATTGTGTGGCGTGACAGCTTGAGAAAGCAGTTCAGATAGGCGTTTATCGAGTTGAATGTCTTGCATATTCATTATCCAGAATTCTTAAGCATCAAAAAGTTGCAAAAAATGAGGCCGCATTTAGCGGCCCCATCTGTCTATCACCGCAGTCTCGCGGCGTTGCATTAAGCGTTTGCGCGAATGCGGTGTAAATAATCTTGCTTAGTAAACTCGCCCCAAGGCTGACGCTGACCATCGAGCACGACCGCATCGATATCATCCGCCAATTGGCGCGCCGAGTTAAGCATGATGGAGAAGTTCATTAGCGCATCACCGTAGCAAGGTAAGGTCATAAAGAACACGACGCCTTGGGTGCTGAATTGTTCCATATTGTCTGGGTCAAAAATCCCAGGTTTTACCATATTCGCAATGGAGAACAACACCTTACCATTACCAGCATTATCCACATGGCGGTGGAAAATATTCATATCGCCATATTTAAAATTAAGGGTTAAGAAGCAAGGTAACAATTCGGCGCCATTAAGCTGCTGACCTTCTTTTGCCACTACGTGCAGCACTAATACATCGCGTGGCTCGCCTAAATCATCATCTGGCTGTTCAACGGCTTGAGGTTGCTCTTCATACGCCTCTTCCTCATCGAAAAGAGCGGTTTGCGTAGGCATTTGCACCTGCGCACGTTGTTCTTCGGCGGCTTTTTGCGCCACCATGGCCGCATGGGATTGCCCTACATGGGCTTGGGCTAGATTGGCAGAATGTCCTTGTAATACTGGCTCTTGGCGTGATGCTTTAGGACCGCGGTGTTGTTCTTTGGCAGTCGGGGATTGCAGACTAAAATCAGGCTGCGCCATGCTTGGCTCTTGCTTAAACAGCGGCTTAGGTTCAACTTGCACGGGTTCCACAGGTTGCGGTTGCGCTTTGGCTTCTTGCTTTAAATAAGGGTTAAACGCAGGTGCCTCTGGGGTATGAGCTTCATTCGCTTTACGGACTCTGACGGCACCAATCCCATCGGCGTCGAAACCATCGGCATCGACACGCTTAGGCGCACCCTCACCACGTTCGGCCTGCTTTTTATAGAAATTGCCCATCGGACTATCTTTCAATGACTTAGGTTGTTGTCTTCTGATAGACCAAAATCCATGCACCAGCACAGCAACTATGGCTATGGCGCCTAAAACGAACAATACTAGTTGCAAATCTTCCATTGGTTACCCTGTCTTTCTTCTAGTTATCAAGCGTCGGCCATTGCCACCGCTTGCTCTAAATCTACTGCGACTATACGGGATACACCCGGCTCATGCATAGTCACACCGATAAGTTGATCAGCCATCTCCATCGTAATTTTGTTATGGCTGATATAGATAAACTGTACGCTCTGCGACATTTCCTTCAATAATCGACAGAATCGTTCTACGTTGGCATCGTCTAAGGGCGCATCCACTTCGTCTAACATACAGAAGGGAGCTGGATTCAACCTGAAAATCGCGAATACCAATGATAAAGCCGTTAGGGCTTTTTCACCACCGGAAAGAAGATGGATTGTACTGTTCTTCTTACCTGGCGGCTGGGCCATGATGGTCACGCCCGTTTCTAATAAATCGTCTTCCGTCAGCGCTAAATACGCGCGTCCGCCACCGAATACCTTAGGGAATAAACGCCCGAGATCTTCGTTTACCGCATCAAATGTGGCCTTAAAGCGAGTGCGGGTCTCCTTATCGATTTTCCGAATGGCTTCCTCTAGGGTGGCCAAGCCGTTATTTAGATCTTCATCTTGATGATCCAAATAGGATTTTCGCTCACTTTGTTGCTCGAATTCTTCGATCGCCGCGAGGTTTATCGCCCCTAAGCGAATAATTTTTTGGCGGATCTGATCCAAATCACGCTGCCACTTGTCGGGATGCCCATCCGCAGGCAGGGAATCGACAATCTGGGCGAGCACAATTTGTTGCTCTGACAGCGCCGCTAATTGGCTATCGGCCTGCCCTTTTAATCCCTCACGACGTAACTTTAACGTGCTGAGGCTTTGAGTCAAGCCCTCAAGCTTACCAAGCTCTTGTTTTTGCTTTAATCCTATACTGTTTAGCGTTTCAGTGAGCGAACTTTGTTGTGACCTGAGGCTTTTAAGTGCCTGTTGCTGACTCTGCTGTTGATTGAGTAATTGCGCCAGTTGTTCGCTGAGCTGCGCCGTTTGCTGATCGCCCTCTTGTGCCGCGACGTTGGCAAGTTGGGCTGACAGTGTTTCCTTTGAGTGGACTAATTCACTGACACGTACCCGCTGTAATTCAATTTGTTCTGTACTCACCGCCATCCGAGTAGCGATCGATTGCAGACTGGCATTGAGGCTCGTTAAGCGCCGCTCGGCATCGCCAATTTGAGCCTTCAGGGCTTGATGGCGGGCCATATCCCCCTGCGCATCTTGGCTTTGTTGCTGTTGCTGCTCAAGGCTTACCTCTAGCGCCTCAGCCAGCTCATCCTCTTGCTCCGCAAGCAATATTAACTGCTCGGCAAGCTCGGCTAACTCGGCGTGGGTCCGGGCAACAGTTTCTGCGAGTTGCCCGCGTTTCGCTTCGCGCTGCTTGGCCTGAGCTTCTGCGTTATTAAGCTGGGTCGATTTGGTGGCTTTATCGAGCTGCAACTGGTGTAAACGTTTAGTGCCTTGGCTTAAGCTGTCACGCACTTGGGTTAATTGCTGCGCTAATTCATCGAGCTTTGCCTGCTGTATGGCTTTTGCCTGCTCGCAATCAGCGATGGCCTCGCTCAGCTCGGTTTGCTCTTTACTCAATTGCACTAAGGATTGGCTATTGTCTTGTTTAGCAATCAAAAAACCTTTGCCGAGCAAGTAACCGTCGGCGGTCACGATTCGCTCATCGGCCGCCAAGCTCGGCAGCAGTGCTTGTGCGCTGGCCAGATTATCGGCCCATTTGAGTCCCTTAAGCCAAGGGGCAAGGTTCAATTTGGCACCTAAGATGGGAGAGCCATCGAGATGCGCATCCGCCGCCAAGGCCGCATCGGCATAAAAGCCTATTTCATTGGCGTTAACGCCCACAGGCAGCGTCATCAATCCCTGCAACGCCAGTTCGGCGGCGGCTTCCCAGCCGTTTTCCACTTGAATGCTTTGCCACAGCTGCGGCTTATCACTTAACTCTTCTTGTTTCGCAAGCCATTGTTCAACCAGTTCGAAGCGTGCCCGCATCGAGGTTAAACGCTGTGATAATTGCTCAAACTCACCGCGGGCCAAATCTAACGCATGAGTATCGGCAGCCAGAGTGGATTCAAACTCTTGATTGATTTCAACTTGTTCAGCTAATGCTTGCTCTAACTGGGCAATCTCGTCATTAAGTGATGCACTGCTATCTTCGAGGGCATGCGCATTAAGCGAGGCCAACTCCTGTTGTTGCTCTTGGTGTAGCTGGGTTTTATGGGCATTTAATTGTTGCTGATGCGCCAGTTTGCTGCGGTGTAATTCTAATTGCAGCTTATGCTGAGCAACGGCCGCCGCCAGCACTCTGGCGCTTTCACTTTGGGCCTCAGTGCGCGAAACGCTCATCTCCCACTGGGCTTGCAACTCATCGAGCATTTCTTGCTGCAACTCATGTTGCGGCGCAAGTTGGCTAAGCTCCGACTCAAGCGCTTGAAAGCTGGCTTGGTAAGCGGCTAATTTGGCTTGGTTTTGAATGATTTGCTCACTCAACTGCTCAAGCTGATGATGCAGCTGGGCGTCGCGCTGCTTTTGGCTCTGTAACTGTTGCTCAAGCTTGGCGATTTCGGTACCAGTCAGGTAATAGGCTTCGACCGCCTGCTGCTCCTGCTCGGCTAACTGCGAAAGTGTGATTTGCAACTCGGTGCTTTCTAACTCGCCGGTTTGCGCTAAGGACTGGGCCGCCGCTTGTTGCAGCTCGAGCGAGCTAATCTGCTCCGATAGACTCGCCATTTGGCTCTGCAGCTCTTGATAGCGCATCACCAGCAGCTCGGCGTGGGTTTTACGCTCAGCTTGCTTCAGCTCACGATATTGCTTCGCCGCCTTGGCCTGCTGACTGAGTTTTTCGAGTTGTTTGGCTAACTCGCTGCGAATATCCCCTAAACGCTCCAAGTTTTCACGGGTATGGCGGATACGGTTTTCCGTTTCACGCCGCCGCTCTTTATAGCGGGAAATCCCCGCGGCTTCTTCAATAAAAGTCCGTAAATCTTGGGGTTTAGATTCGATTAAACGTGAAATCGTGCCCTGTTCGATAATGGCGTAACTGCGCGGCCCAAGCCCGGTGCCCATAAACAGATCAGTGATGTCTTTACGGCGACACTTTTGGCCATTGAGAAAATACCAAGACTCGCCGTCACGGCTCACCTGACGTTTTACCGAAATTTCTTCATAACTGGCGTATTGGCCCGCAAGGCGGCCCTCTTTATTTTCAAACACCAGTTCAACGCCCGCCACAGACACAGGTTTACGGGCGCTGGAGCCGTTAAAAATCACGTCACTCATGGAGTCGCCGCGCAAATGCTTCGCCGAGCTTTCGCCCAGCACCCAACGCACGGCGTCAATCACGTTGGACTTGCCGCAGCCATTTGGGCCAATAATGGCGCTTAATGCCTGTAAAAACGGAATTTTGGTGGGATCGACAAACGACTTAAAGCCGGCAAGTTTTATTTGTTTTAATCTCATGGTGCCAGTTTGCGCGTCTCAGTATAAAAAACCATCGGAACGATGGTGAATATGGGGGCAGCTAATTGTATACAGAATTCTGAGGCCAACTTTAGCAAAGCAGGCAGTATTTTGTAACGCTTTTTATTGAATTCATATGGCTTTTAGCTTGTCATCTCGCGACGAGTTGATCACAATCGCACTTATCTGTATCTCACGCTGTATCTCAACTTTTTTGGAATGACGATATGACACAGAAATCCTCCTCCCCTTCGCAGGGTAAAAGTGGTGTGAATTATTTTCTCGATGGCTTTGGTTTAATCAAACGTAAAGGCCTGCGCACCTTTGTATTTATTCCCTTAATGATCAACCTAGTGCTGTTTGCGGCTGTTATCTATGTGGCGATTGGGCAGCTCGATGTGCTCTTCACTTGGATGAATGCCCAGCTCCCCGAATACTTAAGTTGGCTTAACTTTTTGCTCTGGCCGTTAGCGGTGACCACTATGTTGGTGATGCTGGCGTTTGTCTTTAGTTCGGTAATGAACTGGCTGGCCGCGCCCTTTAATGGCTTGCTGGCCGAAAAGGTCGAGCAGTTATTGACCGGCAAACCGATGAATACCGGCTCGGGCATGGACATAGTCAAAGACTTACCACGCATTCTTGGCCGTGAATGGATCAAACTCAAATACTATTTGCCCCGTGCGCTGGTATTTTTGTTGCTGTTTTTAGTGCCCATGGTGGGGCAAACCTTAGCGCCAATTTTGTGGTTTTTATTCAGCGCTTGGATGATGGCGATTCAATACTGCGACTATCCCTTTGATAACCACAAGGTGAGCTTCAAGGATATGCGCTTTGCCCTTAATCAAACCCGCGGCACCAGCTTTACCTTTGGTGCGACTGTGACCCTGTTTTCGATGATCCCTGTGGTGAACTTTATCGTGATGCCAGTGGCGATTTGTGGTGCCACCGCCATGTGGGTCGATAAGTACCGTGAAGCTTACCGTAATCCTGTGGTTTCTCCCGAATAATCCCCCCAACGCACTGGATGCTCGCCATCCAGTGCCGTCTTGGTTTTCAGCTATTTTTAATACAATTCTTGTAACAATTACCCACTCTTGTTAACGCGCAATTTCTGGCACACTGCGCGCCATTTCAGAATGATTTGGGCCTTGTTGTTGAAGACGTTTCTCCCCTTAGTGTTATCGACTGCGGTATTGCTCAGTTCGCCAAGCTTGGCGGGCTCTGTCAGCCAATTTCAATTAACGATCCCGACCTTAGAAGATGCCGCCAATATCGATGGCGAATTTGATGAGGCTGTGTGGCAGCTCGCGGCGCAAGTCGAGCTAGGCTATGAGACTCAGCCTAGCGAAAACACGGCGGCCCCCGTTTACACCGAGGCCAGAATCTACGCGACCCAAACCAGCCTATTTGTGGCCTTTACCGCCAAAGACAGTCAACCACAACATATTCGCGCCACGCTCAAGGACAGGGATAATCTCTGGGGCGACGATCTGGTGGGGATCAAACTCGATACCTTTAACAACGCGCGCTTGGCCTATCAGTTTTTTATCAATCCACTGGGCGTGCAACTAGACTCGATAGAGAATGAGCTCACGGGCGAAGAGAGCGAAGCTTGGGATGGCATTTGGAAAACCGCCGGAAAAATCACCGCCGAGGGTTATCAGGTGGAAGTCGAGCTGCCATTACGGCTATTTAACTTTGACGATAACAAACCTGTTCAAGAATGGGGATTTGAGCTGATCCGCTACTATCCTCGCAATGAAAATCATCGCATATCTACCCATAAAATCGATCGCAACATCAGTTGCCAGCTATGCCAGCTCGGCGTCGCCACGGGCTTAGCCTCCGCCAAGCAAGGACAAGATCTGCAAATAACCCCCTCCTTTGTCGCCAATCGCAATGAGCAAAAAAGCGCAAATGGCTGGCAAACCGAGAGTAACTATGAGCCAGGGCTCGATTTACGCTGGGGCATTAACTCGCGCACCTTGCTAAATGCCACCATAAATCCCGATTTCTCCCAGGTGGAGTCCGATGCCGGCCAGCTCGATATCAACAGCACTTTTGCGCTGTTTTTTGATGAGAAACGCCCCTTCTTCCTCGACAATAAAGACTACTTCGATACCCAAGTGAATCTGCTGCATACCCGCAATATTGTATCGCCGGACTATGGGCTAAAACTCACCAGCCAAACCGAGCAACACACTTGGGCATTGCTGGCCGCCAATGACAGCCAGACCACCTTTTTGATGCCGGGGAATTTAAGTTCTGAGGTCACCTCCTTAGCGGAAGAAAGCCTTAACCTGGCGGCGCGTTACCGCTTCGATATGGATAAAACCTTCTCCTTTGGTGGGCTTATCACGGCAAAGAGCAGTGCCGACAATCAACTAACAGAATTTGCCGAGCAAAATGATTACCACAATTATGTCATGAGCTTAGATGCGAAATACCAACCGACAGCCCAAGATATCTTTACCGCTCAAGTCGCCTATTCGCAGACACGTTACCCCACGGCCCTGTACCAACAATTTTGTGGCAATGTGGAGGGAGAACTGACCGAAGGACTACTCTGCGGCCAAACGCCGTTAAGCTGTGAGCTCGGCCAATGCCAAGTGAATGAGCAAGTATTACGTAGCCAATCGGATCGGGATTTCAGTGGCGCCCTGTATCAACTGACCTACGAACACAACGCCCGCGATTGGTTCGCCTACGGCGAGTACCACGACGTGTCCCCCGATTTTCGCGCCGATTTAGGCTTTGTGGAAAAAATTGATTACCGCACCTTGATGGCCGGTGGTGGCTTAATTTGGTATCCCGAAACCGTATTTAACAAGATTAAATTCGGTGGCGACTGGGATATCACCCACAATCAAGCCGGGGAGCAGCTCGAGCAAGAGTTTGAAATCTTTTGGGAAATGTATGGCACGCTGCAGAGTGAGTTATCTTTTGGGATAGAAACTCGTGAACGCGTCGGCCCACGCCATGACAGCGCGCAACTGGCGGTGTTAGGTAACAGCAATCAATACCAAGAAACCCAAGGCTGGCTTTACGGCGCGATTACGCCCACCTCTGCCCTCAGCCTTGAACTAGAGATCCACTATGGCGATGAGATTGATTTCCTCAACGATCGCTTAGGCACAAAAACCTTAATCAATCCGATGTTCAAATGGAAAATAGCCAACGGCCTGTCGGTGGATGTTTCCCATCAATATCAGCATATGGAAGTCGAGCAGGATAAACTCTTTACCGCAAACCTCTCGGATGTGCGCCTGCACTGGCAATTGAGTCTGCACAGTTTTATTCGCCTATCGAGCATTTACACCCAAATCGAGCGTAATCTTGCGCAGTATTTGTATTCGACGCCCGATAGCAAAGCTACACACTTAGGTAATGAAATCCTCTACGGCTACAAACTCAATCCCCAGAGCGTGTTCTATTTGGGCTATTCCGACAGTCTAACCTCGGATGATGAGCTCACGCGGCTCACTCGGGATGAGAAGACCTATTTTATGAAGTTAAGCTACGCCTGGTTGCTCTAGGCTGAAAGATTTTGCATAAAGCCCACAACAAGGCTTGTGGGCTTTAATCGGAATGCTAGCTAAGACTCATAAATATCCAAAATGCTTGGGCAGGGAAGCGCAATCCCGATTGCGGTAAGCTCCGCGCCCCAATGTCGCAGCAGCGCAATATACGCCTGCTCAAAGGGATAGCGTGGCTTAGGGAATACCCACACTGAAGGAAAACACCATTCCTCCTCGCTCTCATCAATCGCTAAATAGGCGGCAAAATCATGCTTTGTCTCACTCAGCGCGGCGATTAAATTCATTGCCATTGCCGCCCTGTGGGCAGAAGTAAATCCCTGCTGTTCACTAAGCTCATCAAACACATAAGCATCGTACAGCGCTTGCAGCTGCGCGGGATCTAAAGGATCGTAGCGATTGAGTGTTTCCCCGAGCGTTTCCTCACGGTCATAACAATTAAAGGCGCCAAGAAACCAGCCAGGATTGGGATGAAACGGAATATCCGAATCAGGGTAAAGAAGCGTCATGGTGACAGGTTCTCGCATTGCAACTGAGGCTTTAAAAAAGTGTTTTTAAGGCTGCTTACAGCCTTGTTTGATTAAAGGCATTTTCGGCTAAGGTACCGCATCAAACCGTTTAATCAATATGCTGATATAAAAGCTAAGGCCCCATTGCTGGTAATGGGGCCTGAGTCGATTTAGCGTTTTTGCAAAATCACGCTACCGATGGAGTAGCCCGCGCCAAAGGAGCTTAATAGCCCTAAATCGCCCGCATTAAAGTCAGCGGAATATTTATGGAAGGCAATCACAGAGCCGGCGGAGGCGGTATTGGCGTACTCGTCGAGCACTACGGGCGCTTGCTCTGGCGTTACCTCATCCCCTAGCAGTTTTTTCACCACGAATTGGTTCATATTGATGTTGGCTTGATGCAACCACAAACGTTTAAAGGACTGTGGTGTGAGGGATTGCTCGGCCAGATGCTCGTCTAAATGCTGATAAATCATCGGCAATAGTTCTTTAAAGACTTTACGCCCCTGTTGGTGGAATAACTTATCTGCCTGATGTGCCGAGCTTGGATCGCAGCGATTTAAAAAGCCGAAATTACTGCGAATATTGTTCGAGTAGTCAGTAAAACAACGGCTCGATACAATATTAAAACCCTTATTGGCGGCCACTAGGCTTTGCTCTTCGAGCACCATAGCAGTCGCTACATCGCCGAAGATAAAGTGACTATCACGGTCACGGTAGTTCACCTGCGCCGAACAAATTTCGGGGTTAATCACTAACACCCGTGACGCCGAGCCCGTCGCAATCGCATTGGCGGCGGCCACAATGGCAAAAGTGGCCGAAGAACAGGCAACCTGCATATCGTAGCCATAGCCACGGGTCCCCAGTGCCCGCTGGATTTCAATCGCCATCGCAGGATAAGCGCGCTGCGTATAAGCACAGGCAACGATCACTAAATCGATTTGATCGGCCTTCACATCCGCTTGCTTAAGAGCCATCACTGCCGCCTCAACCCCAATTTCGGCCTGCATAGATAACTCGTCACTGCTGCGCTCAGGAATAAGCGGCATCATGATTTCAGGATCGAGAATACCATCTTTAACCATCACATATCTGTGTTTGATGCCCGAGGCCTTCTCGATAAACTCACTGGAGGAATAAGACAGCGGCTCAACATGGCCCTGCTCAATTAATCCTGCATTCTCAAGGTTAAACATATCGACATAGGCGTTGAAGCTCTCCACCAAAGCTTCATTAGAAATACTGTGTGGCGGCGTAAATAAACCGCTGCCAGAAATAACGACCTGTTTCATAGGTGCTCCGAACGGGTGCTTGTTGTAAGGTGAGCAGACGTCGCATTATTCTGTGTTGGCACGGCGGCCAATGCGTGTTCAGCCTGCGCCTGTTGCTGCTCTAATTGTTGCTTTTTATGCATTTGCGCTAAGTCTATCACGACTGTGGAAGATATTTTATCTTGGATCCCCTGCCGATTGGCATCCCAAAATATCTGCATAAAGCCCAGTAAACCCGTCGTGAAGCCCGCCGCATAACCACCATAACGGCCAAATGCCCCCCAAAGGCTGATTTTAGCGCCATCAAGTTGGATAACGCGGATGCCTAAGAGTTTCTTACCTAAGGTCTGACCATCAAATTTGGCGGTAAACACAGTGAAGTAAAATGCAGCCCAGCCAAAACCTAAGCCCATATCGCTCATAAAGCCTTTGATCCACGCCAGCACACTGCGGGTGTCACTCTCTTCTTCATCATCGACTTCACTGTTAGGGCTTTCGGTTTGATGTGCTAGATTGAGATTGATGTCAGGAACTAAGGGAGCATTTTCCATTGCCGCTCGATTATCGGTTTGAGCGTTGGCTAATCCATCGGTTATTGGCTCAGGTGCAGAAACAGCTTCATGCGTGCCATCGGGCGACTGATTTGGCTTTGACGGCGGTGATAATGTGCTTGAATCCTTGGTTGAATTCTTAGCTAATCCCTTGGTTGAATCCAGAGTGACTTCAAACACCTTCACCTCGGGCCAGAGACTGCCCGCCATAATTTCATCGCGTAACTGCGTTTTATCGGCCTCGGATAACTCCGAGCTCGCTAAAGTATCTAATACCATATCGCGGCGCTCAACTGCCGACATTCCCTCCATAGGCACATTCTCGAGCGTCTGAATCTCGAGTGTCTGAGTGTCGAGCGTCTGCTGCAAAGCACGGATCTGTTCACGGGCACAATCGGTATTTTCACAGAGTCCGAGGGAGACAAGATCTGGAATTGCCTTAACAACAGCATTGATATCCTGTGGCGCGTTGACCTTTTCGCGGGAAGTTTTACTCGATTGATGGAAATTCCACAAATTCCCCGCCGAGCTAAAGAGCATTAATCCCAGCATGGCCGCATAGAGGCCCCATTTGAGTAAGCGGCCAAACTGACGACTGCGTTTCTCGATGTAAATAATCCCCACCACCAGCAGAACAAACAGCCAATCCATTTGTTCGGCTAAAATAGTGATAAATAAACCGTCGATTAACATCGCCAGCGCCCGCTTAAATGGCGTCGCTAACGGGGTATAAAGTACCGATTCGGCAATAGTGAATGCCTTAGGGGTGACCATAGTTCTTGGATCTTTGCCCAAGTCCGTTTGTTGTTGCTTCATAGTGTGGCAATCCGATTCCGATAGAAGTTTTATAAGTGAAACATCAAGTGGTTATTCTTATTTACAGGTTATTTTTTATTGATGTTAGCAAGAGGTTAACACAGTTAAACCCACTGCCAATTGGGCTTTGCGAATAACAGGATTATCTTTAATAACCAAATCGAATAAAGAAGAACAAACAATCACTTCTAAATGCGCCACAGGCGATTATGATTCAATAGTGCAAACATAGGAGCAAGCAATCCATGAGCAAAATTTTCGAAGACAATTCATATACTATTGGCAATACCCCGTTAGTGCGTTTAAACCGCGTAAGCCAAGGTAAAGTGCTGGCAAAGGTCGAAGCACGTAATCCAAGTTTCAGTGTCAAATGCCGTATCGGTGCCAATATGATTTGGGATGCCGAGAAAAAAGGCCTGCTCACCAAAGATCACGAACTGATTGAGCCTACCTCAGGTAATACCGGGATTGCCTTAGCCTATGTGGCGGCTGCCCGTGGTTACAAGCTGACGTTAACTATGCCAAATACTATGAGCTTAGAGCGTCGTAAACTGCTGAAAGCCTTAGGTGCGAACCTAGTGCTGACCGAAGGCGCAAAGGGCATGAAAGGTGCTATCGATAAAGCGGAAGAAATCCGTCAATCGGCGCCTGAAAAATACATTATGCTGCAGCAGTTTAATAACCCTGCAAACCCTGAAATCCACGAAAAAACCACTGGTCCAGAGATTTGGAACGATACCGATGGTGCTGTGGATGTGTTTGTTGCAGGTGTAGGTACTGGCGGTACTATCACAGGTGTAAGCCGTTACCTGAAGAAAGTCGCTGGCAAAGCCATTACTTCTGTCGCGGTAGAACCTGCTGATTCACCAGTTATCACCCAAACCTTAGCGGGATTACCAGTGCAACCTGGTCCACACAAAATTCAAGGTATTGGCGCAGGTTTTATCCCTGGTAACTTAGATCTTGAGTTAATCGATCGCGTTGAAACCGTCACCAACGATGAAGCCATCGACATGGCGCGCCGCTTAATGCAAGAAGAAGGCATTTTAGTCGGTATTTCTTCTGGCGCTGCTGTGGTTGCGGCGAACCGCATCGCGGCTCTGCCTGAATTTGCGGATAAAAACATTGTGGTTATCCTGCCTTCGGCTGCCGAGCGTTACTTATCGTCTGTACTGTTCCAAGGCCAGTTTGGCGACGAAGAGAACATTCAGTAATAAGGCAATTAGGCCTACAAAAAATACCCAGCATTGTCTGGGTATTTTTATGGCCGAAATTTATGCGCAATCACCATTAACACCACTTCCCTCTCCTCCAGATCTGCATTTATCCACTAAGTTGGAGCTAGTTCATAGTTTTCCACCGCCACTCTGACTTTTGCCGTTAACTTCGCTATAAAGATTGTATTCCTTTGTAAACTCAACCAATTTATGTCCTTCTATCATACCCCGAAAGCCTTAAGCGCCTTCGATGCCAAATTTGAGGCGCAAAAAATCGCCTTTGGCCCCATAAGTTTTCAGGTTGCCCATTGCCTGCTGAAATTTGAAGTATTAGCCACCATTGACCAAGCTGGCGAACAAGGGCTGAGCATAGCCCAACTTGCGCAAACCAGTGTGTTAAACGAGTATGCCCTTGGCGTTTTACTCGATATGGGACTGAGCATGGGGCTGGTATGGCTCAATGGCGATACCTATGTGCTCGATAAAACAGGCTATTTTTTACTGCACGATGATATGGCGGCCATTAACCTCAATTTTGTGCAGGACGTGTGTTATCAAGGACTGTTTCAACTCGATAAGGCGCTAGTCGCGGGTAAACCCTCTGGCTTGGCGGTATTTGGCGATTGGCAGACGATTTACCCTGCCCTTAAGGATTTACCTGCTGAGGCTAAGGCCAGCTGGTTTGCCTTCGATCACTATTATTCTGATCATGCTTTTCCACAGATTTTACCCTTAGTGTTTGCCCATTCTCCCAAGCACTTAGTCGATATTGGCGGAAATACGGGTAAATGGGCGCTAAGCTGCTGCGAGTTTCATCCAGAGGTTGAAGTCACCCTGATGGACTTCCCAGGCCAATTAGCCGTTGCCAAAGACAATGCCGCCAAGCATGGCTTTACCAAGCGGATCCACACCTTTGCCACCGATTTGCTCGATGAATCACGCCCCTTTGTCGAAGGCGCCGATACCTACTGGATGAGCCAGTTCCTCGACTGCTTCTCTTTGGAGCAAATCCTCAGTATCTTGCAACGCACCGCTCAGGCGATGACGCCAAACAGTCAGTTGTTCATTGTCGAAACTTTCTGGGACAGACAACCCTCAGCCGCCTCAGCCTATTGCGTCAATGCGACGAGCTTGTACTTTACTGCGATGGCCAATGGTAATAGCCGCATGTACCACTCTAAGGACTTGATAACGTTACTACATCAAGCGGGCTTATACGTCGATGAAGACACTGACAACCTTGGTCTTGGGCATACTTTGCTGCGTTGTAAACGCAAACCCTAAAGATTAATAAAATTTGAATCTCTGAATAAAATCAATCAATTTTATTTATCACACTCTCAGCCATACACTGACATTAACAGATAGACACATCGAATTAATGTCAGTGTTGAGAGGTAACAAACATGACTTCAAAACGTAAACGTTGGACAGCACAGGCAGCAAAATTACCCAGCCCTATGGGCGGACTCGCCCTTGCGATTGCAAGCTTAGGTTGGACCTGGGAGAGTGTGATGCCCTCACTCAATGGGTGGGGCCAACTGACAGGTGCTGTCATAGCCTCAGTCTTACTCATGCTGCTGGCTGCAAAATTTATACTGCATCCCACAGTGCTGAAGAACGAACTTAGCCATCCGGTTGTTGGTAGCGTGATCCCAACATTCGCCATGGCGTTAATGGTGGTCTCGAACCTGCTCGGCCACTATTTCCCCCATGCCGGCTTAACACTGTGGCTAGGGGCCATTGTTATCCATGTCCTCTTTTTAGGCGCCTTTATCTATTACCGCGCTATCGACTTCAAGCTCGAACATATGGTGCCTAGCTGGTTTGTGCCACCCATTGGCATCATAGTGGCGGCTGTATCCTTCCCCAGTAATGGCGCGCCATGGTTAGTGAACTTGATCCTAGCCTTCGGCATGCTCGCATATTTAGTCATGCTGCCATTGATGCTCTATCGATTAATCTTCTGTCAAGCTGTGCCCGATGCGGCTAAACCCACCATTGCCATCCTCGCCGCGCCAGCCAGTTTATCCTTAGCGGGCTACTTAACTGTGTGCGAGCAACCTTCAATTGCTCTGGTCGCCGTATTGGCCAGCATTGCAGTATTGATGACAGCAGTGATTTATCTCGCTTTTTTCCATCTGCTCAAATTGCCCTTTAGCCCAGGCTATGCCGCTTTCACCTTTCCCATGGTGATCGGCGCGACGGCACTGTTTAAAACCGCCCACTGGCTCGCGCAATTTAGTCAAATGAGCGACCTCACCCACTGGGTATGGTTACTTGCGGACTTCGAACTCGGTGTTGCAACCATAGTCGTTTGTTATGTCGCACTCAGGTATTTAACTCATTATCTACCTAATCCTACTCACATAACAGATAACACCACTACAGTTTAACCTACTCATAAGTATTTAAATGCTTAGCATCGGGTGTCTATAAAACATTCAAACCTCATTTCATAAAATATTTGTATGACAAAATAAGTGAATTTAAATTCACTTATTTTGTCTAGTTAAATGCATTTTGCTTAAAAATCCCCATAAAATAGTTAGCTTAAATTGAAAACACTGAATACTTAAAACTCACTGAATAAAAGATATTCAAAAACGAGTTAATAACCGTACAGCATCTACTGATTTAAGCTATTTTTAATACGACGCCAATAAAAATACAGAACTCAAAACCGTATAAACACCGAGGTTAAATAAAAATCTAAATATACAAAAAAAGTATGATTATTTTATTCTTACAAAAACTTTCAATTTTTACGAATAAATAACAACTCATTAATATACATTCAAACTTACTGCTGATTTTATTGCCAAAATTGGTTTTAAACATCTAAAAGCCGCTAACACACTCATAAATAAAACCAACAAAAAACATTTAATTAACAATTAATCGTTAAGCATTGCAACTTACGAAATTTACACTGTTGCACTTGTTATTTTCTTGTGGTTATATCTTGAGCCTAATTAAATAGGGCTCTATTTCTTACAACGTTCCGTATTTAATTAAAATAACAATTAAACAAATAACAAGTGTTAAGGGAGAATGATATGCGCGCTAATTCGACATTAGCCAAAGCGGTTCGCTTTGCGTTAATTGGTGGTGCCACAACAGCAGCTTTATCTAGTACTGTTGTTTATGCTGCAGAGGATAACGCTAAGGTAGAACGTATTGAAGTAACAGGTTCCCGTATTCAAAGAACTGATATGGAATCAGCGTTACCAGTTACTGTTTTATCGGCCGAAGATATTGCCAAAACAGGTTTAAGTGATGTTTCTGCTGTTTTAGCACAAATGCCATTTAACACTGCTGGTAGTTTTATTAGTGATGCAGGTAGCTCTGCCAGTAACCATGCCAGTTCAGGTATGCGTGGTTTAGGTTCGAACCGTACGTTAACCTTAATCAACGGTCGCCGTATTGCGCCATCTGCAACTTTTGGTGGTGATGCTACTAACCTCAATTTAATTCCAATGGATGCAATCGAGCGTATTGAAATTTTACGTGACGGTGCATCAGCAATTTATGGTTCAGATGCTATCGGTGGTGTAATCAACATCATCCTTAAGAAGACTTTTGACGGTTTAGCATTCGATGCCAAATTTGGTAGCCCGACTCAAGGTGGAAGAGACGAAAAGTCAGCTTCTGTCACTTTCGGTAATACCAGTGATAAAAGCAGCAGCTTAGTGATCATCGAGCATAAGCAATTTGATCCACTGCAAGGCGGTCAACGTCCTCATTTAACCGCGAACTGGGACAAGAAATACGGCCGTAGTGGCTTATATGCGCCAGAAGGCACATATCGTCCAGTTGAATCTCGTCCTGTGAAAGGCGCAGATGGTACCTTCGGCACCCCAGTCTACACTGGCTTACAGGTTCCAGGTAAAGATTGTCCAGCCGATCGCATTGTAACCACCAAAGACGGTTCAGCTTGTGGTTTCAACCAGTTTGATGGTACTGACTATTTACCAGATCAAACAAAAGACTCTGTATTCTCTAATATGACTTACCGTATCACTGACGAATTAGAGTGGTTTGGTCAAGCTATCGTAATGCGTGATAAATCCATCACGTCTTCTACCGCGCTGTGGACTCCTAACCTATACATGGCGGCAGATAACCCATTAAACCCAACATTCGGCACAGCGAATGCTTCAGAAGTTCAAGCTTATCATCGCTTGAAGGGCGTAGCTGATCGTAAGACTGAATTCGACTCAAACGTTGTAGACATTGTCACAGGTCTAAACCTTGAGTTAGATGCAGGCTCTCTGAGCTGGTACGTACAATACTCAGATCAAATCGTAAACATTGAAACTGACTCTTACGTATTCGAAGATAAGTTACAAGAAGCGGTTGATAAAGGTCTATACAACCCATTTGTAGAAGGTGGTAATGCGACCCAAGAAACTTTAGATACTTTCTTACATACAGCGACTCGTAAAGCAACATCTAACACTACCGGTACAGGATTATCATGGGCTGCACTGGCTCCTATCTCCTTACCAGGTGGTGACTTAGGTTACGCTCTGGGTATGGAATACCAAAAAATCGAATACAAAGATACCCGTGATGCTCAACAAGCAGCTGGTAATGTATTAGGAACTTACGGTGGTGATTCTGCTGGTGATAGAAGCTACAAAGCAGCATTCGTTGAATTAGAACTGCCAGTATTAGATCACTTAAACGTGAAACTAGCGAGCCGTTACGACCAATATAGCTTGCCAGATGTTGGTCAGCTTTCAAGCTCTGTAAACGTACGTTACGAAGCATTAGATAACCTAGTGTTACGTGCATCTTACGGCCAAGGCTTTAGAGCACCATCACTGGATGACTTGTTAGGCAAGCCAGCAACCAGTTATGACAGAATCACTGACACCACTCTGTGTCAAAGTCTGCCTGCTGATCAGAAAGACGGCAACCCAGCTTGTGAAGATAACCAATACCTACGTAAGAGTTCAGGTAACACAGAGCTAGATCCAGAGAAATCTGCTCAGTACTCTTTCGGTGCCGTATGGAATATCACTGAAAACATCGACTTAGTTGTTGATTATTACAACATCGAAATCACAGACCAAGTCAGCTACATCGATGCACAAACAATTGTGGATTTAGAAGCAATTGGTGGTTTAGGTGCTTATGACCCTAACTACATCTACGTTAAACGTAAAGCTGACGGCACCATCGATGAAATTGGCGCTGGCAACATCAACATGGATGGCGTACAAACCTCAGGTCTTGACGTGTCATTCACATCAAACTTCGATTTTGCTGAATTTGGTGCATTTAAGTTTGCGGTTGAAGGAACCTATGCGCTTGAATACACAGAACAAGCAAGCCCGATTGCTAAACGTTATGATGTGTTAGGTACTAAGGGTTATCCTGCACTACGTTTCAACACAACATTTAGCTACGCCATCGATGACTTCTCTGCATCTTTGATTGCTAAGTACATTGACTCTTATGATGGTGAAACTCCACAGCAACAAGAAGTTGGCACAAACAAGCAAGACTTCTCATCGTTCACTACATGGGACCTCACCCTAAACTATGACTTCGACAGCTATGGTAAAGTCACTGTAGGTGCACGCAACTTGTTTGATGCAATGCCAACGGTTAACTACAGCTTAGGTTACCCTGGATACGATACTGATACTCATAATATCTTAGGTCGTGTCGTGTTTGCAGGTTACAAAGTGAAATTCTAATTTCCCTTTAGGAAGATAGAAAACCACAAAAAAACGGCATCCTCGGATGCCGTTTTAACCAATTCACTGAGTTAACCCTTAGTGCCTATTTACCCGCTGCCTGAGGTTATCCCTAGCGCCTAGCTAAATCCTCGCACCTAGTTAAATCCAAGATAGTGCGCGCCAATCACTAGCACACTTGAGACCAACATCAGCAGCAACATAAAACGCCAGACAAATTTCAGCCAGTTGCCCCAATCGACGCGGCATACGCCAAGGGTCGCCATCAAAGAGGCTGAGGTGGGTACTATGATATTGGTGAGCCCGTCGCCGAGCTGAAAGGCCAATACCGCCACTTGGCGCGTCACACCAACAATGTCAGAGAGAGGTGCCATCAGTGGCATAGTCAATGCGGCCTGCCCTGATCCTGAGGTCACAAAAAAGTTGAATACCGATTGAAACAACAACATAAACCACGCCGAGAGTGCATCCGGCAAATGGCCAATTACCCCGCCTGCGCTGTTCAGTATCGAATTAAGCACACTCGGTTCAGTCGGAGCACCGCCGCCAAGGAGCAGTAAAATCCCCGAGGCACATCCCACTAAAAGAGCTGGCTCTAACATGGTTTTGGCGCCGTCCTTAAAACTCTGCGCCACCTTGTTAAGCGTTAAGCCATTGAGCTTAAACACGCAGCCAATGACGCCAGCCACCATCCCCATGGTAAAAAACTGACTAGCGATCTCGGGGATAAACCACGCCTTTGCCACAACGCCCCAAATCACCCACACCATAGTTAACACTAACAACAGCAGCACCAACACATCCCCAAGATTAAAGCGGCTCTCGAGCTGAGTATTGGCATGGTGCTCACGGAAATAAGCATCGGACTGATAACTATGGGAGAGACTAGGTTGCTGCTGAATACGATGGGCGTAACGCATGGTAAAGACGATGCCAAGCAAAGTGAATCCAAGCCACATGGGGAAACGAAACTCACTGCCTGAAAGAACCGGGATCCCCGCAATCCCTTGGGCAATCGCCACACTGAAGGGATTCATCCAAGAACTGGCAAAACCAATTTGGGTCGCCACATAGGTCACCATCACAGTGGTGATACCGTCATACCCTAAACGGATCATGAGTGGGCAGATGATAATGGCAAAGGCAATGGCCTCTTCTCCCATGCCAAACACGGCACCGCCTAAGGAAAACAGCGTAAATATCACCGGAATAAATAACTTTTCATTGCCACGGGTTTTATCGATTAGCTTTAAGATGCCGTTATCTATGGTGCCAGTGGCCATCACCACTCCAAAGGAGCCGCCAATCACTAGCATAAACATGATAACGCCAATCGCGCTGCCCCATTTAGACCCCGATGTCAGGCCCTCAAAAGCGAAGTTAAAAAAGCCAACGCCGCCCTCGCCTTTAAACAGTGCCACGGGTTGTAACTTAGGCTCGCCCGCATCATCCAATTGATAGGCAAAAGAATTAGGGTCGACGACAGTCCGCGCTTTATCGACGCCATCGGCCAGATAATGCACCTCCTGGGTTTGAAACGAGCCGATGGGGATAAAGTAAGTCATTAATCCCGCAAGTAATGCCACAAAAAAGATGATCACTAAGGTATCGGGCATTTGAAAGGCTGAGGGAGTATGTGAAGCGGATGGTGCCATAGCAGTCTGAGCTGCTTCAGTTGGCTGAGTCGTCGAGGGTGGAGTCGTCATAGATGCGCCATTTTATGTCAAACAGAAAAGGCCGCACTATAAACTAAAGCGCTGTAAATCAGTACATAAAATCTTCATTCGCTTACATGATTACGCAAAATGCTTACATCTATCACAAACAGCTAATCTGCATAAAAAAGCGTTTTACTGCGAATGCAGCACAAAAAAGCCCAGTAACACTGGGCATTTTTATAAGCCTAAGGCAAGCAGTCACTCAAGGAGCTGTTATCCCAAATCTAAGTGACTGACTCGCTTAGTTACTAACTCTCTTACTTACTTTCTTGGCTATTTTTCGCCTTTTCAGTATGCAGAGGCGATGCAAAAAAGTGCGGTTGATGGGATTTTTGCGGATCGGGTAAGGCAATTTGGCCCTGCTCAATCCACCAATAACCGAGGCCAACGATCACACCGCCGCCGACAATGTTCCCTAAGGTCACAGGAATTAAGTTATTGAATACGAAGTTTGCCACGGTTAAATCGGCAAATTGTTCTTGGGTCACGCCTAGGGATGCAAAAAACTCAGGGCTAGCGACCGACTGAATAGTGATCCCAAGCGGCACCATAAACAGGTTTGCGATACTGTGTTCAAAGCCACTGCTGACAAACATGGCTACCGGGAGGATCAGTAAAATCGCTTTAGTTAGGGATTCGCGGCTGGCGAAGGTCATCCAAATACCCAGACACACCAACATGTTACATAAAATACCTAAGCTAAATGCCTGTACCCAAGTATGGTGTAACTTATGTTGCGACACTTTTAACGCATTTAAGCCCCAGTTGCCGCCATCGAGCTCATATAAGCCCGCCGCCATGATCAAGCCAACCATTAACATGGCACCGACGAAGTTGCCGATATACACGCGGCTCCAGCATTTGAGTAATTCACTGGTTGTCACCTGCTTTTGCGCCCATGCAACGCTGCTCAGCACCGAACTGGTAAACAGCTCACCGCCGCAAATTACCACCAAAATTAAGCCTAAGCTGAAGGCAATCCCGCCCACTAGGCGCACTAAGCCCCAAGCGCTATCACCCGCACCCGTGGTGACAGTCAGATAAAACACAAAGGCTAAGGCAATAAAAGCGCCAGCAAAGACCGCTAAACCAAAGGATTGCCAAGGCGCCTTAACCACTTTGCTTTTGCCGTAAATTTCGGCTTGGTGATAACAGCTAAAGTGTGAAGAAACCTGTATTGGCTCATGGCCAGTCGAGGATGTTTGTGGAGCATTAGCGTGTGAGTCTTTCATAACTGTACTCCCAAAGCCGATAAACAAACGCGAACTTGCAACATAGGTCTCTCCTACAGCGCCCAAGCGCAGATCAAACCAATCAACATTTACATTAAGACTTGCTTAAATGATGACTCACTAAAGTCACGCTTTGTAACATACAAATCGCATTAGCCGTGAAGCAGAGTTTGCCAAAGCGTGATGTTATTCACAGGTAAAATGTAAAAGTTTTGAAGCCATAAACACAAAAGGTTAATTGGTCATACCAATTTCAATCACCTTTAGCCAATATGCCATGCTGCTTTTCAATATCATTTTTAGGCAAGATGAAGCAGATTTAACCTTACAGAAGGTGAGTGTCCGTAATCAAGATGACGGCTTGTTGACGACGCCACTGTTCGCGCTGCATTCACTTGAGGAGAAACAATCATGTTTCCTATCCCCTCAAACCAAACGCTTTCATACTGACTATTTTCCGTCAAATACCCTACCACCGCCTAGCATCCCGTATAAACGAGCCTTTTGCGACGACTGTATTATCAGGCCAAAGACCGCCTAAATCGTAAACAATTAAAATCAATCGATACGGTGATAGCTTTCGTCGGTTAAAAGCGCGACAGTCAATCAAATAAGCGATGACATTGGCAGCTAATGGGCCAGCAAAAGCGTGCTTTAAACCTTATTGTGCTAAAAAAATGCTACCTTGCTAGCAAATTTGCGATTAACCGGGCACAAACTCGCCCGTTTAAGATGCGAGAGTATAAGAGCTATGCTAATATGCTCATGGATAATTGGTCTTACCAATTTATAAAAAGAGTTATCGATAACCGATAATCCAAGTTAAACGAATATTTGTCATCTTATCGGGTATCAATAGACAGACACTTGGCGCGATAAATATCCCCAAGTTCCAGTTCCCATCATAGGGCGTCATCTTGAAGGGAGCTTTAATCAGGAAATAGCGATTGGCCTATACTCAACATGGTTTGCCCCATGAGCGCCAATGACCTTTATCTCAACCAAAAGGTATTAGTACGATGACCGACAAAACTGAACTGTTTGCCAACGCATGGGAAGGTTTTACCCCTGGCGATTGGAAATCTGAAGTCAATGTACGTGACTTTATTCAACAAAACTATGCTCCCTATGAAGGTGACGAGTCATTCCTAGCCGGTGCCACCGAAGCCACAACCCAGTTGTGGGACAAAGTGATGGAAGGCATCAAGCAAGAAAACCGTACCCACGCGCCAGTTGATTTCGATACTAAGATGGTCTCTACCATCACTTCCCATGACGCGGGTTATATCAATAAAGATTTAGAAACTATCGTTGGTTTACAAACTGATGCGCCGCTCAAGCGCGCTATGTTACCTAACGGTGGTATTCGCATGGTTGAAGGCTCATGTGCCGCTTACAACCGCGAACTCGACGCCGATGTAAAATACATCTACTCAGAACTGCGTAAAACCCACAACCAAGGCGTATTCGACGTCTACACGCCTGAAATCATGGCGTGCCGTAAATCCGGCGTATTAACTGGTTTACCCGATGCCTATGGTCGTGGCCGTATTATCGGTGACTATCGCCGCGTAGCGCTCTACGGTATCGACTTCTTAATGAAGGATAAATTTGCCCAGTTCAGCTCACTGCAAGCCCAGTTCGAAGCCGGCGAAGATTTATCTAACGTTATCCAACTGCGTGAAGAAATTGCCGAGCAGCACCGCGCTCTAGGTCAAATGAAGACCATGGCGGCTAAATACGGTTTCGATATTTCTCGCCCAGCCGCTAACGCCAAAGAAGCGATTCAATGGACATATTTTGGCTACTTAGCCGCTGTGAAGAGCCAAAACGGCGCAGCTATGTCTTTAGGCCGTACCTCATCTTTCCTCGATATCTACATCGAGCGCGATCTGAAAAACGGCACCATCACAGAGCAACAAGCTCAAGAAATGATTGACCATTTCGTGATGAAACTGCGTATGGTGCGTTTCCTACGTACTCCAGAATACGATGAGTTATTCTCAGGCGATCCTATTTGGGCAACTGAATCAATCGGCGGTATGGGCTTAGATGGCCGTACACTGGTAACCAAATCCAGCTTCCGTTTCTTAAACACCTTATACACTATGGGTCCAAGCCCAGAGCCAAACATCACTGTGCTCTGGTCTGACAAACTGCCTGTAGGCTTTAAAAAGTACTGCGCCAAAGTGTCTATCGACACCAGCTCTATCCAGTACGAAAACGATGACTTAATGCGCCCAGATTTCCAATCTGACGATTACGCTATCGCTTGCTGCGTGAGCCCAATGGTTGTGGGTAAACACATGCAGTTCTTCGGCGCCCGTGCAAACTTGGCAAAAACCATGTTGTATGCGATTAACGGCGGTGTTGACGAAAAACTGAAAATCCAAATCGCCCCTAAAGCTGACCCAATCACCGACGAAGTGTTGAACTTCGATGACGTGATGAATCGTTTAGACGGCCTGATGGATTGGTTAGCGACGCAATATGTCACTGCGCTAAACTCTATTCACTACATGCACGACAAGTACTCCTACGAAGCTGCGCTAATGGCGCTGCACGACAGAGACGTTCGTCGTACCATGGCTTGTGGTATCGCAGGGCTTTCTATCGCGGCCGACTCACTGTCTGCTATCAAGTACGCTCAAGTTAAACCTGTACGTGATGAAAACGGCATTGCCGTCGACTTTGAGATCAGCGGTGATTATCCAAAATTTGGTAACAATGACCCACGCGTCGACGATATCGCCTGTGACTTAGTGGAACGTTTTATGTCGAAGATCCGCGACCGTAAAATGTACCGCAACGCTATCCCAACTCAGTCAATTCTGACCATTACATCTAACGTGGTCTATGGTAAGAAAACCGGTAACACGCCAGACGGTCGCCGTTCAGGTGCGCCATTTGCACCGGGTGCAAACCCAATGCACGGCCGTGATGAGAAAGGCGCGATTGCCTCGTTAACCTCAGTGGCAAAACTGCCTTTTGCCCACGCACAGGACGGTATCTCTTACACCTTCTCCATCGTGCCTAATGCCTTAGGTAAAGATGAAGACGGTCGCCGTACTAACCTCGCGGCGTTGATGGACGGATATTTCGCCCACAACGAAGGACACGAAGGCGGTCAACACTTGAACGTTAACGTGATGAACCGTGAAATGCTTGAGGATGCGGTCGTTAACCCTGACAAGTATCCGCAACTGACCATCCGGGTATCGGGTTACGCAGTGCGCTTTAACTCTTTGACCCCAGAGCAGCAGCAAGACGTGATCACACGTACTTTCACAAAAGGTCTGTAAGCTAAATTAGGTAAGGCTGTAGTACAATGTGCTACAGCCTCACTTATTTCAACAGGAGTCACAATGGCAGTTACCGGTCGGATCCACTCAGTGGAATCCTTTGGCACAGTGGATGGTCCAGGCATACGGTTTATCACCTTTATGCAGGGCTGTTTAATGCGCTGTCAGTATTGTCATAACCGTGATACTTGGGATCTTGATGGTGGCAAAGAAGTACAGGTCGACGAGTTAATGAGCCAAATCATTAGCTACCGTCCCTTCCTCGATGCCAGCAACGGCGGTGTGACCGCCAGCGGTGGCGAAGCCATATTACAGGCGGAGTTTGTCGCCGAGCTTTTTAAAGCCTGTAAGAAAGAAGGCATTCATACCTGTTTAGATACCAACGGCTTTGTGCGTAAGTACACGCCAGTGATTGATGAGCTACTCGATAATACCGATCTGGTGTTGCTCGATATCAAACAAATGAATGACGATAAACACATTGAACTGACTAAGGTCAGTAACCACAGAACGCTGCAATTTGCCGAGTATCTCGCCAAACGCAATCAGCCTACCTGGATACGTTATGTGGTTGTGGGTGGATTTACCGACGATGAAGCTTCGGCATTACAACTGGCCGAATTTATCAAGCCCATGAAGAATATTGAAAAAGTTGAACTCCTGCCCTACCACGAACTGGGTAAACACAAGTGGGAAGCGATGGGAGAAAGTTATCAACTCGATGGCGTCGCCCCACCGAGTCGCGACACCATGGAAAAAATTAAAGCCGTGTTTAGCTCTCATGGCATTAATGCAGTGTATTAAGACGCCAAGGGAGGCTTAAAGCTCCTCCCAATAACTGGCATCTAAGCGCTCAAAGGCTATTTTTAAAATGAGCGCCATATCAAGGTAACACGCCTTAGCGCCCAAGGATTGGCAATGAATGCCCATGGCAGACAATTTCGCACTCAACTGATTACTCCAGTCGAACAGCGATAAAGGTAATGGATGGCGTGCACGCCAGCCTAACCACAATAAGCCCTGCAACGGCAGGCTAATAAAGAACAAAGCGATTGTGAGGGCTTGGGGTAAAAACGCCCAACCATAGGTATAAATCTGACTCACACTCGCCAAAATCGCCAGCACTGGCATCACCAGAATGGCAAGCTGAGTGGCGCGTACCACCCGATACTCAGGAAAATACAAACCCAGTTGTCTAACCATAGGCCACGTCTTCATATAACGACGACCGTCACCTAAGGTTTTGAGAATATTGATACTCAATTTTAGACACCTACAACAGAGGAACACTGCTTTTACCATAGCACAATCTGGCACTGCGCCCCAAGACTGTGATGGCAAATTACGCAAGCGTTCCCAAGATTTTGAATCGTTAACTTAAACACAATGGCAAAAGGTTTACACATGTCTAATAAACTGGTTTTAGTACTCAATTGCGGTAGCTCTTCACTCAAATTTGCCGTCATTGACGCGCAAACAGGTGACGATCAGATCTCTGGCCTAGCCGAGTGTTTTGGCTTAGAAGACTCGCGCATTAAATGGAAAATCAACGGTGAAAAGCATGAGTCCTCTTTAGGTGCATTTACCGCTCACCGCGAAGCCGTTGAATTTATCGTCAATAAAATCCTTGCTGGTCAACCTGAATTAGCCGCGCAGATCCAAGCCGTGGGTCACCGTATCGTACACGGCGGTGAGAAGTTCACTCGCTCTGTGATCATCGACGAGCATGTGATCAAAGGTATTGAAGAATGTTCTTCACTGGCGCCACTGCATAACCCAGCACACCTTATCGGCATTCGCGCGGCCATAGCGTCTTTCCCTAAACTGCCACAAGTGGCGGTATTCGATACTGCATTCCACCAAAGCATGCCTGAGCGCGCTTTTATCTACGCCCTGCCATACAAGCTGTACCGTGAGCACGGTATCCGCCGCTATGGTATGCACGGCACTAGCCACCTGTTTGTGAGTCGTGAAGCCGCTAAAGTGTTGAACAAGCCTTTAGAAGAAACCAATGTGATCTGCGCGCACTTAGGTAACGGCGCCTCTGTGACTGCGGTTAAAGGCGGTAAGAGTGTTGATACCTCAATGGGACTGACGCCGCTCGAAGGTTTAGTCATGGGCACACGCTGTGGCGACCTCGACCCCTCTATCATCTACCACTTAGTGCACCAACTGGGTTACACACTGGAAGAAGTCAACAACCTGATGAACAAGCAAAGTGGTCTGCTAGGGATTTCTGAGCTGACCAACGATTGCCGTGGCATTGAAGAAGGTTATGCCGATGGCCACAAAGGCGCGACCTTAGCACTGGAAATCTTCTGCTACCGTCTGGCGAAATATATTGCCTCATACACTGTGCCGCTCGGTCGTTTAGATGCAGTGGTCTTTACCGGTGGTATCGGCGAAAACTCCGACATCATCCGCGAGAAAGTGCTCAACATGCTGCAAATCTTCAATTTCCATGTGGATAGCGAGCGTAACAAAGCGGCCCGCTTCGGCAAGAAAGGCATCATCACCACTGACAACAGTACCGTTGCCATGGTCATCCCGACCAACGAAGAGTGGGTTATCGCCGAAGATTCGATTAAACTCATTACAAAATAATAAGATGATTCAAGCCGTTTGCTCAGCCAAACGGCTTTATTATTAGCGACCTACAGCTAAATAAACACAAGCAAAGCAGCAGAGACGACTCACTCTGCCAAAAACCATCGAACTTAGAGGTTTTTATGTCTCGAAATATCATGTTAATCCCCATAGGCACAGGAGTTGGCCTGACCTCCTTAAGCCTAGGTATGGTGCGTGCATTGGAGCGCCATGGGGTAAAAGTCCAATTCTTTAAACCCATTTCCCAGCTGCGTCCTAATGATAATGGCCCAGAGCGCTCTACCACGATTTTAAGCAAATCGCCCACGGTCAATCCGTTAGAGCCCTTCGATATGGCTCATGCCGAAGCACTGATCCGCGCCGATCAAACCGACGTGCTAATGGAGCAAATCATTGCCCGCGCCGCAGAATGCGCCAGCAATACCGAAACCCTGATTGTTGAAGGTCTAGTGCCAACCCGTAACCATCCCTTTGCCGATGATGTGAACTACGCCATCGCCAAGGCAATGGACGCGGACGTGATTTTCATTGCTACCCCCGGCAGCGACACGCCAACTGGCCTGATGAACCGCCTTGAAATTGCCTACAACTCCTGGGGCGGCAAAAACAACAAACGTCTCATTGGTGCCGTGATCAACAAGATTGGCGCTCCGGTAGACGATGAAGGTCGCGCTCGTCCAGACTTATCGGAAGTGTTCGATCATCAAGGCGTGCAACGCTCTGATGCGTCCATCATGTTCCAAATGCCAGGTAAGAGCCCACTACGCATCTTAGGTAGCGTGCCTTACAACCTCGATTTAGTCGCGCCACGCGCATCGGATCTGGCGAAACATTTACGTGCCCGCATTCTCAATGCCGGCGAGATGAACACCCGCCGCCTGCGTAAAGTCACCTTCTGCGCCCGCAGCTTGCCCAATATGGTTAACCACATTAAGACAGACTCACTGCTGGTGACCTCTGGCGATCGCTCCGATGTGATTGTGTCAGCGTGCCTTGCCGCCATGAACGGCGTGAAGATTGGTGCCCTGCTATTGACGGGTAGCTACGAGCCAGAGCCTGAAATTCTGAAACTGTGTGAACAGGCCTTCGAGACAGGTTTACCTGTATTCCTCATCGATACCAACACTTGGCAGACTTCATTAAATATCCAACGCTTCGACCACGAAGTGCCAGTGGATGATGCGGTACGTATCGATTTAGTCCAAGAATACGTCGCCAGCCATATCGATCAGAGCTGGATTGAAAGCGTGACCAAAAACTCCCCAAGGGAACATCGCTTATCACCTCCCGCGTTCCGTTATAAGCTCACCGAACTTGCGCGCGCCGCCCACAAAACCGTGGTGCTGCCAGAGGGTGATGAGCCACGTACCATCAAGGCCGCCGCGATTTGTGCCGAACGAGGTATCGCGCGTTGCGTGCTGTTAGGTAAAAAAGATGAAATTCAACGTATTGCAGCACAGCAAGACGTTGTTCTGGGCGAAGGCGTTGTGATTGTCGACCCCGATGAAGTACGCGATCGCTATGTTGAACCAATGCTCGATCTGCGTCGCAGCAAAGGCTTGACTGAAGTCGTTGCCAAAGAGCAGTTAGAAGACAACATGGTGCTCGGCACTATGATGCTGGCGCAAAATGAAGTCGATGGTATCGTCTCTGGCGCGGTAAACACCACGGCCAATACGATTCGTCCGCCGCTGCAACTGATCAAAACCGCACCGGGTTCTAGCCTGGTTTCTTCCATCTTCTTTATGTTGATGCCAGACCAAGTGCTGGTTTACGGTGACTGTGCGATTAACCCCGATCCAAACGCTGAACAACTGGCCGATATCGCCATTCAATCGGCAGAATCAGCCAAGGCCTTCGGTATCGAACCAAGAGTGGCGATGATCAGCTACTCAACGGGTAATTCAGGTACTGGTTCGGATGTGGATAAAGTGCGTGAAGCGACCCGTATCGCGAAAGAAAAACGTCCTGATCTGGTGATCGACGGTCCACTGCAATACGACGCGGCCGTTATGCCAAACGTGGCTCGCTCTAAGGCGCCTAACAGCCCTGTTGCAGGTCAAGCGACTGTATTCGTGTTCCCTGATCTCAACACGGGTAACACCACCTATAAAGCAGTACAGCGTAGTGCTGATCTCATCAGTATTGGCCCCATGCTGCAAGGCATGCGCAAGCCTGTGAACGACTTATCCCGCGGCGCCTTAGTGGACGATATTGTCTACACTATCGCACTGACGGCTATCCAAGCGTCACAAAACGATGCCAGCAAAGCCTAATGTAGGCTGCTAAAGCTACACAAAAAGCATCATCAAAAAAGCACTGACCTGTTCAGTGTTTTTTTATTTCCGAAGGGAAAGGCTCACAAAAAACGGACAGCATTAAACGCTTAAAATATCCTCAAAAGATCATAAAAATGCTGTTTGGTGAATTCACACGCTGTGAATAGACTGGGAAAATCTAAGAAAATATCCACAAGGAAATGGCTGGAGAACGGCATCATAGAAAAGCGTCACTTTTTAACCAGCGATTAAAAACATATGTAATCAGCCACTTAAAAATTATCCCTCTAGTCTTCAACATAGTTTTCCACAGATTCTGTGGATAACCTAATGAAGTCATCCTTTCAGATATGCCACAGACGGCTGATCCGAGTCAAGTCATTTTCGGCAGTGACCGCCATTATTACAAAACTTGAACATGGCCGCTAAAATCGCGATACTCATGACAAATTCCTATAACGAAAAGCCATGAGAACCTTATTTTTTCTTTCATTCCTGTTTTTGTTTGGTTGTGGTGATGCCTCGGATAAAGAGCAGCACGCGCTTACTCCCGAAGAGGTGAGTCTCGGCTTTTTTAGCGCCATTTATGTTGACCGCGATGTGGAGAAGGCCAAGTTATATGTCGATGCTCCACTCAAAGAAGTCCTAACCCACTATTACATCGCCGCCGCGGTGCAGCGCAATATGCTCGGCCTGTCGATGACCAATGTCGAAATGGAAATTGATGATATTGATATCGACTTTTTCCGCAAGTTCACCAAAGACGTCATGGTGGTCATTAAGATGAAGGGCTTAAAGGGTGGACAGCCTTGGATTGATGACAGAACCATTCGCCTGCATAAAATTGGCGGCAAATGGATTATCGTTGAGTTCATGCCCGAAAAACGTAAGGTGAATGGCTAAACGGTTTTCCCCACTCTGCTTGCACTCCTACAACGGATAAAAAAATAGCAACCCTAGGGTTGCTATTTTCATGTGCTTGTATTTGTTACTTCAGACTCAGAATCCGCACTGTAAACCTTAGGTTTACAAGACTTAGACCGCTTCTTCTTCGCTCTGTGCAGGTAAAGACGTCATCACGTCATCTTTAACTTGGTAGTAAGCGTTTTCGTATTCATGAACTTCCATAACAACTCCTGCTCGATTTTGTAAGGTCGCAAAGGCATGCCGTTCTATGCTGACATTTTGCCCATGAGGAAAGGGAATTTCCGTGGCGCAGAGTATACCAAAGTCAGATTGATAATTACAGAAAACTTTCAGTTTTGTTTCGATCTAAAAGATAAAAACGGTTTTTAACGCTTAAAAAGCCGCAAAAACGTATCTCGAAATGAAAGCCTTTCAGTTGATAGAGCCTAATGCACTAAAGGGCGCGTGCTTACAAGCAAAGAATCTAGGAAGACGGGCACAAACTGCTATCAATTAAATAATGATGCGAGTAGGAGGTCGATATGAATGCCATCATTGAGTTTGAAGCAGCAAAACTCACTACCTTATTCAGTCACGGCGATATCTTGGGGATCCATATGTTTATGGATCAAATGAATATCCCGCTCGATGTGCAGGATAAGCTCTATGCTGAAATTTCGGCGCTTAAGCACTTAGACCCACACAATGTCAGTCTTGCCATTGAACATCATGGGCAATCGCAACTCTCAGAGCGGTTAAGCTATTAACAGGCTAATTAAGTAAAGATGAAATAAGGCGCGAAGCGACATCATTCGACGCCATCATAAAGCCTCTCAAGGTCTTATGATGGCATTTCATGACGGCGTTGTATGACAGCGTTTAATGAGACCAGAGGGCTTACGCCTTTAAACGGTAACGCAGCACTTTTAATGATTTCTCCTCAGAGACATCAACAAAGGCGGCGGGATTGGGTAAGCGCTCAAGGTATTCGAGCGCAGGCGCGGCGTCTTCAACCTGCTGGCGTAAAAACTGAGTATCGAGTTCCGGCGCATTTAAACAGAGTATCACCTCGGCATTCTCGGCTAATAACTCGGGTAAATGCCTGATCAAACGCACGTAATCCTTAGTTGCCACGAAACTGCCCTTTTGATTGCTCGGCGGATCGGCAACCACTATGTCATAGGGGCCTAACTTGCGTAACTTACCCCATGACTTAAAAATATCGTGCCCTAAGAAACGTGCGCCCGCGCTAAAGCCATTGAGAAGATGGTTCTGCTTGCCTATGGCTAACGCGCCTTTACTCATGTCCATGTTCACGACTTCATCGGCGCCGCCCTGCAGTGCTGCCACCGAGAAACCACAGGTATAAGCAAACAAATTCAGCACTTTCTTATGGCGAGCATGGGCTCTAACCCATTCACGGCCATTGGCCATATCAAGGAACAAACCGTGGTTTTGTCCCCGCAATAAATGCACCTGAAACTGGGCGCCGTTTTCGATGACCACATGGGGATCGGGCACCTCACCCGCTAGCACTTGGCTAAAGGTTTCGCCTGCACTGCGGTATTGATACACCAAGTTTAACGGCCGATTAGGCTGTATCGCTTGCCAGCGCGCCGTAATCGCCTGTTGGCACTGAGCCAACTCGGCCGCATCGAGGGGAATAAAACTGGTCAATAACAACACGGGCGCGAACCAATCTAAACAAAGATGTTCGCAGCCAGGGTAATAACCACCGCGGCCATGGAATAATCGCGTGGCATCTTCACCGACTTCTATCGTCGCCAGTGCATCTATAAAACGTTGCATTATCTACTACTTATTATCTGTTGAATGGGTATCGACAGGTTCAGAAATCGGAGCGGTGCTTGTCGATTGGCTCACCAGTTTATCATCCACATCGTCGGATAATAAAATGGCTAACCAGCTACCACTCTTGCTGGATTCGAGGGCGATCTTGACGACCATGGTTAAGGGAACCGACAGCAACATGCCCACCGAGCCCAGCAACCAGCCCCAAAAAATTAATGATAAAAACACCACTAAGGTAGAAAGCCCAAGACCGCGACCCATAAATTTAGGCTCGACCAAGTTGCCCATAACCATATTGGCAGCAACGTACAGCAGCGCAGTACCGCCCGCCGCCGCAGGGCCTAATTGGATAAAGGCCAACAACACGGCGGGAATAGCCGCGATAATCGAGCCAATGTTGGGAATATAGTTGAATAAAAAGGCAATAACCGCCCAAAGCAGCGCGTAATCCACCCCAATCACCGCAAGCCCCACGCCGACAATCAAGCCTGTCGCTAAACTGACTAAAGTCTTGATCACCATATATTGATTCACCGATTGCAGAAAACGGTCAATCTGCTGCAAACGCATGTCGGGATCGTCCAGTGCCAAGTGCAGCTTTTTCGGCAAAGATTGCGCCTCAAACAACATAAAGACGATGGTCAGAATGATCAGGAACAAATTCGCCATCACATTGCCGACACCCGAGAGCATATTGGTGGTCATAGACAACGCCATGCCGGGGTCGAAATAGGCCAGCACTTGTTCCTTGGAGATTTGGATATTCAGCGCCTGCAACTTATGCAGCACCCAAGAAAACTGCTCCACCAGCTGATCGCGATACTGCGGCAACTGCTTAGAAAACTCATTAATGGAACTACCTACCAGAGAGGCGAGCCACAAGCCCATCAACACGATAAAACCCATCAGCAGGATCACGGCGAGCCATTTAGGTACGCGGTATTTGGTCATCAAGCCAATCGCCGGATTACAAATCACCGCAATAAAACTGGATAGTACAAAGGGAACAACAATCGGGCTGGCGGCCTTTATCCCTGCCAAAATAATCACCACAAAGGCCATGACGGCAAAACCTTTGTAAGCGGCAGACGGCGTATTGGAACGTGTCATGGCGTAAAATCCTTCTTGATCTTAGATAAAGTTGTTAGGCTAGCCCAAGAAAAGTCTCAAACTCAATCACCTAAGCCATAAAACTAGATTGTCATTATGAAACCAGAAACCGCGATTATACGCATTAAAAACTTAAGACTGCGCACTTTTATCGGTATAAAAGAAGACGAAATCCAAAATCGGCAGGATGTGATCGTCAATGTCGTCATTCACTACTGTGCCGACAAGGCTCGCAACAGTGATAATGTCGACGATGCGCTGAATTATCGTACCATCACAAAAAAAATCATTGAGTTGATTGAAAACAATCGCTTCTCACTGCTCGAAAACCTCACCAGCCAAACACTAGCCATCGCCAGTGAGCATCCTTGGGTCGAATTTGCCAGTGTCGAAATCGATAAGCCCCACGCTCTGCGCTTTGCCGATTCGGTGTCGATGGAGTTGTGTTACCAAAAACAGCAATAAAGTGATCCCCGCAAGCCCGTTATCGTATATTGCTTATAATCAAAGAAAACCATCAACCAAGGACTCGACGATGAAGATATTGATAACGGGAGCTAGTGGGTTTATTGGTCAGCAGTTAGTCGCCCATTTAGCCAATGAGCATGAATTGGTCTTGCTCACCCGCCACCCCGGCACCAGTCGGCAACTATTAGGCCCGCAGCACCAATATCTCAGTACCTTAGATGAAGTTGATGATTTAAATCATATCGATGCGGTGATAAATCTCGCCGGCGAGCCCATTGTGGCTAAACGTTGGAGCGCGCAGCAAAAGCAGCGCATCTGCGATAGCCGCTGGAATACCACGGCGCGACTAAGCCAACTGATTTTACACAGCTGCACCCCGCCCAAAGTGATGATAAGTGGCTCTGCCATTGGTTTTTATGGCCGCCAAGGTGCTATCCCCATCGATGAAACCGCAGCCCCACACCCCGAATTTAGCCATGATATTTGTCAGGAATGGGAGCGACTCGCGCAGCAAGCCGCCACCAAAACCCGCGTCTGCATCCTACGCACGGGTATAGTGCTTGGCCATGGCGGCGCACTCGCGAAGATGTTGCCACCGTTTAAATTGGGGCTAGGTGGACCAATAGGCCACGGCTGCCAGGGCATGAGTTGGATACACATTCAGGATATGGTGGCGCTGATAGACTTTTTACTCAACCATGACGAATGCGAGGGCATTTTCAATGCCACCGCGCCTAATCCAGTCAGTAACGCCGAGTTTGCCACCACCCTAGGTCGAGTGTTACATCGCCCGACCTTTATCACGACCCCAGCCGCGATGCTGCGACTCGCGATGGGCGAAATGGCAGAGTTACTCATCGAAGGGCAATTTGTGCTCCCCAAACATGCGCTAGATGCGGGGTTTAGCTTCCGTTTTGAGCGACTCGAACCTGCGCTAAGGGACGTACTCGCGAGTTAACAGTTTTTTCGACTCCGCCATTATCGGTAACTGGCTTGAGAATAAAATGTTACCAAGCGCAGAGTCGAGGGTTAACGCCATGCTGAATAATGGCTTGAAAATCAGAGATAAAAATCCCCTGTGGCGATTTATTTATCGACGTGATTTTTTGCAATGCAGCGCTCGCATCTGGCAACAGCCGAAAAACATAAATGCAACACAATGATTTTAAAGACAATTTAACGACATTGACGCATTTTTCTGTTACACTCCCCACCTCTTGCTTATCGCTATTGACGTGTTAGCGCCCGCACTGAAGCACAGTTAACACTCCGAGCAAGTTCATTATCTTCAGTATCCGCACCCTCTGTCGCGATGCTGATCAACTACACCAATACGGTTCATATTCGCGCTTAATACTCCTTCTCCAGCCTTGGGGATTGATAAGAATCTGTCCTTAGATCGCGCGTTTAACACTTAGCATTAGATGATGCTAAATAACGAGATGGGTCGCCCTCACTCAGCTTGAATACAGCCAGCTTGAGTACAGCGGTATTCCCACACAAACCATTTGTAAGGAACTATCATGCACACCACTTATACAATTGGCGAACTCGAGTCGTTCTTAATTGCTATCTTCGTGCTGTTTATTGGCCATTCCATCAATCGCCATGTGCGTGTTTTTAGACAATACAATATTCCCGAACCTATCGTTGGCGGACTGGTCGTCGCCGCCGTCGTGGCCTTTTTACATTTCCAAGACATCACCCTCGCCTTTAGTTTACCCATGCAAAACACCTTAATGCTGATGTTTTTCAGTACGATAGGTTTGTCGGCAAACTATAAGCTACTGCTCAGTGGCGGCAAAAAAGTGTTTATCTTCCTCGGCGTCGCTTCGGTCTATATCGTCATTCAAAATGCTGTTGGGGTGAGTCTTGCAAGCCTCCTCGGTTTAGACCCCATCTTAGGCCTTATCGCTGGCTCGATTACGCTGTCAGGCGGCCATGGGACAGGTGTTGCTTGGTCACAAACCTTTGCCGAAAACTACGGCATCAACACCTTAGAGCTTGCCATGGCGGCGGCCACCTTTGGCTTAGTCATGGGCGGCATTATCGGCGGCCCCGTCGCGCAACGATTAATTGGCAAACACAATCTGGTCTCAAGCTACGGCATGGGCCGTAAACACCACGCCACGCATCCTCAACTGGTCACCTACGATCAGCTCGAAGAAGACCAAGTGACCGCTAAGACAATCATCGAAACCCTGTTTGTACTGCTGATCTGCGTTGCTGGAGCCAAATGGTTTACTGTGTTTGTCAGCGAATATCAGCTGAATTGGCTCAAGATGCCGGACTTTGTCTATGCCCTGTTTCTTGGGGTGATCATCGCCAACATCACCGAAGTGACCCGAGGTTATAAACCCCATACTGAGAGTATCGATGTGATAGGTACTGTGGCGCTGTCGTTATTCCTGTCTATGGCCTTGATGAACCTCAAGTTGTGGGAAATTTTGGATCTGGCTATCCCACTACTGATTATCCTGCTGGTGCAAACCGCAGTGCTGGCGGTATTCGCCTATTTTGTGACCTTTAAAATCATGGGCAGCAACTATGACGCTGCGGTGATCACTGGCGGTCACTGTGGCTTTGGTATGGGCGCCACTCCTACGGCGGTGATGAATATGGGCGCACTAGTATCACGCACAGGCCCTTCTCCTCAGGCCTTTATGGTGGTACCGATTGTCGGCGCCTTCTTTATCGATATAGTCAATTTAATTGTATTGCAGGGCTACCTCAGCTTTTTGGTGTAAGTACACAACGCTTTATCATCAAGTAAAGAATCCACCTTCTGAAGAAGGTGGCTTTGTTTTAACCCCCTAAAAGGGGGCCTTTATTCAAGAGCAAGTTGACCCTGCTCTTGCCGCTCTACTTTCTCTTGATGCCTAATGTATCTACGGATTATTTCCTCGTTAATTCCAATCGAATCGACGAAGTATCCTCTCTGCCAAAAATGATTTCCCCAAAGTTTATTCTTACGTAGGTAAGGAAATTTACTGAATATTTTCAACGCTATCTTACCTTTAACGCCCCCATTAAATTCGATATAGATATCTTCGGAGGTACCTTCACCACTAAATGGACATGGTCAACTTGAACATTTAGCTCCATGACTATGCATCCCATTTGATGGCAATAAACCTGAATGCATCGATAAACCTCTTTTCCGACATTACCTTTCAATATCCGAAAGCGGTACTTTGGTGTCCAGACTATATGATATTGACATCGCCAGAACACATGCGATGCTTGCTCGTATCTACTCATGTTATTTGCCTCTTTTGACTTCGCTAAAAATCAAAGATGCATTTAACATGGGTAGGTATACAGGCAAAGCCTCAAATGATGATAACCACCTACTGAAGTAGGTGGTTTTGGGCTAAAAACAAAAATGGCGCCGATAAGGGCGCCATGTTTATATCTCGTGAAGAGTGAAATCTAAGGACAAGTTAGAACGCACGCATCATGCGATCTGGCCGCGGCAAGTAATAATCGTTGTAATCCAATGAGAAGACCACTGAGCTTGAGCGGCCAACAATCTCCTCCCTGGGTACAAAACCTATGACTCGTGAATCGGCACTGTTATCTCGATTATCCCCTAACGCCAAATACTGGTTATCAGGAACCGTAACTGGGCCAAAATTAGCCAGCTGCGAAGGCTGCGGATTAAGTCGAATACTGTGGGCTATGCCGAGGAGATCCTCCTGCCACTCGGTGACATTCGCTGGTGCATAGGCACTTAATGTTTGCTGTGTATATGCGAGTGGTTTGCCATTTAAATACAAGCGATTATCCCGCATCATCACAGTATCACCGGGTACGGCAATCACCCGCTTAATCAGCTTTTTATCGGCTTTTTGAGAGTCGAACACGATAATATCCCCACGTGTAGGGTCTGAAAGTTTAACGAGTGGGATATGGGTAAATGGCACTCTGATATCGTAAGCTATCTTATTCACCAGAATGCGGTCGCCCTCAACAATCGTCGGCAACATAGAGCCTGTCGGCACAGTATTCCAATCGGCCACCGCGCTCCTGAACACCAGCATTAGGCTAATAAACAATAAAATGGAGCGATTATCTCTAAGTAATGTTCTAAGTTTTTTAAACATTCTGTTTATCTCCCTGAGGCCAAAATCCAGCAATCTTCTCGTTTGATGACAGTGCTAAGCTATCAATTGCCTGACGTAAGCAATGCTTGCTCGTTAAATAGACTCATCAATCTCGGCTAAGTTCTTCGCGGATAACATGATGGCTTTTTCCATTTGTAAGCCAATGTGACAAATGCTCAAACTTAGCCACAAACTTTGCCTCAACCTAAAACACTCGAATAATCGCCATGAAAAAAGCACTGGTTTAGGCCAGTGCTTTTTATTTGACAAAAAATGGTTTACAAATAATGGTGTTACGGCATTTTTCTTAACCGCTAACTCGCCTTAACTTAAGCGCCCGCTTTTAATAATTCGGCGCAGGATTGATTGAGCAATTGGCGGCAGCGCCAAACACCCAGCAGCGCAACTAACAAGGCACCGCAGACAGGGGCAATCCCCCACCAGGGCCAGTGCATATACACATTAAGTTCAAACACTTGGGTCTTTAACAGATACAGCGCAAATTCGGCCACTATCACTGCAAGCACCCCAGCTATGCCCCCCAGTAACGCAAATTCAAGCCCAGTGGCGCTACGCAGTAACCAGCCAGAGGCGCCAAAGGTGCGCAGTACCGCGAGTTCACGCTGGCGTGTCGCCATTCCCGCCTCGGTTTGGGCGATAAGCACTAAAGAACTGGCCAGTAAGACGAGAACCAAGACCAACGTCAGCGACAGTGACACCTGCTCAATAATCTGCCGCAATTGCTCCACCATGGCGCCGACATCGATAATCGACACCGTTGGGAACTGCTGGATAAGTTCGAGGATCACTGTGCTCTTTGGAGCATCACTCCCTTGTACATCCGGTTTTTTGTCGTCGAGGTAGAAGCTTGCCATCGAGGTATAGGCAAAGGGCGACAGCGCTTCTTGAGTGAAGATCATAAAGAAGTTTGGCTGCATAGTTTCCCAGTGCACGGCACGGATACTGGCGACCTTGACCTTAAGCTCTTGGTTATCAATCATATAGGTCAGCGTATCGCCTAGCTTTAGCCCTAAACGCTCGGCAACACCTGACTCGACAGAAACCTCATCCGCCGCCTGATTAAAATGCCCTTCAACCAACTCGTTGTTGGCGGGCAAGGTATTGCGCCAGGTGAGATTAAGCTCGCGGGAAATTCCTACTCGCCCCTTCTCTCCCGCTTGGGCCTGCTCGTCGGAAATCAAGGTTTCACCATTGATTTGAGTCAAGCGGCCACGAATCACGGGATAGATATCCGTTGCAGCTATGCCCTTTTGCGCCATAAAGTCATTTAATGGCTTAGCATCATCGGGGGCGATATTGACCAAGAAATAGTTAGGCGCATTCTCGGGCAGCTGTTTTTGCCACTCGTTCAGTAAATCCTGCCTCAGGGCCAAAATGGTCAGTAGTAATACCAAGGCCGCACTAAAGCCCACCAATTGCACCGCATTTTGCCGCGCGCGGCGGCGTAAACCCGCGAGTGCCAGTTGCAAGGGATTGGTGGTTTTCATGCCGACACTGTGGCCAAGGCGGATCATCACAAAGCCTAAAATACTCAGCAATACGCCCAGTAGCAGCACAGCCGCGACTACCGTCAGTGTCAGCGCCCAGCTTTGGGAATACAAATATCCCAACAGTGCCATCGCCCCTAAACTTAAGAGTAAATGCAGCCACATGCCGAGCTGCAAACCTTCGAGCTGTCTTTGTAAGACCCGCAGTGGCGGAATCGCCAGCAGACGCATTAAAGGATAGGCTGAAAACATAAAGGCGCTGATAAGCCCTGTGCTGATCCCAAGCAGTAGCGGCCGCGTCAACGGCGGCGAATAGGCAGCAATTTCAGGGGGTAACAGTTGATTAATGCCTAAATCCAGCAGTGCCCCGCCGATTAACCCCAGCACAATGCCAAACAGTGTCACTAGCAGTAAATGGATGCCAAATAGCCGACGGATTTGTGTTGATGAGGCGCCAAAGGTTTTAAGCATAGCCACCACATCATAATGACGTTGGCAGTAACGCTGGGCGGCAATCCCAATCGCGGCGCAGGCCAGCGCAATACCGAGCAAGCTTGCCAGCAGTAAAAATCGCTCCGCCCGCTTCACCGCGCCCGCTATCGGTGAGTCGCCAGACTGCACATCGACCCAGCGCTGGGAATTATTCAGCAGCGGTTTAACGCTATTCTCAAAGGCGCTTAAGGCGCTTTCTTCACCCACAAATTGATAGAGATAAGTCACTCGGCTACCGGGTTGAATAACCCCAGTCTTGGCGACATCTTCAATCCGCATTAACACCACGGGGGAAGAAGCGAATGGATTAAAACCCGCATCGGGTAAGCGGCTGATTTCTTGACTTAAACGAAACTCACTGTTACCTAATTCCAATGTTTGCGGATATCCCAAGAGTCCCCCTAAGCGACTCTCAAACCACACCTCATCGGCGTGGGGCAAGCCTTGGGCTTTTTCATCTTGGCCATTGGCCGCTTTAAGTTCTATGTCGCCCTTAAGTGGATAACCAGACTCGACCGCCCGCACTGTGACTAACTGAAACTTATCCCCCGCATACACCATGGAGTTAAATTGCATATTGGTCACATGCTTAAGACCAAGTTCGTCAGCCTTGGCCAGAATGCTAGCATCAATTTGAACGGGAGAGTCGATAATGCGATCGGCGGCGATAAACTGAGTCGCTTGCCCGTTTATCGCGACCTGCAAGCGCTCGCTGACTCGCGCTAGACCACTGACCGATAGCACCGCCAAGGTAATGGCGAGGATAATCAATAACAACTGCCCCTGTTGCAGCTCGCGCTTAAACAGGCGCCATGCCAAATTAAGCTCCATGGGTTAGGCCTCCTTGGCGCTTAATTCAAGGTTGTTATTCACGCTGTGCGATTGGGCCGAATCTAACTCTTCCTGTAAGTGGCCGTTATCCATAACCAGTTGCCGCTGGCAGCGCTTTGCCAATTGCAAGTCGTGGGTGACCAGGATGAGCGTGGTGTGGCTCTCTTGGTTCAGCTCAAACAACATATCGGCAATTTTATGGCCGTTAACACTGTCCAGATTGCCAGTTGGCTCGTCGGCAAATAGCACCTTAGGTTCACAAATGAAGGCACGAGCAATGGCCACCCTTTGCTGCTCGCCGCCGGATAGCTGTTTAGGTAAATGGGTCAAACGGTGGGATAACCCCACGCGCCCCAGCATAGCCTCGGCCTTTTCCTTGGCATTTTTAACCCCAGCAAGCTCGGCAGGTAGCATCACATTTTCGAGAGCGGTTAAGGTATCAACTAACATAAAAGATTGAAAAATAAAGCTCACTTTCTGCTTACGCAGTGCGGCTTTCTGTTCTTCATTGAGCGGTGATAGGGCTTGGCCATCGAGCCAAATCTCCCCCGACGTGGGGGTATCGAGCGCGGCGAGTAAGCCAAGCAGTGTCGATTTGCCCGAACCTGAGGGGCCTAATATCGCCACACTTTCCCCCTGCTTGACATCTAAGTTAATGCCCTTGAGGATAGTGAGCGAACCTTCCTGAGTAGTCACCGATTTTTCGAGGTTAACAACATTGATGGCACTGTTTTTTGAAACGACGTTAGACATAGGATCCTTCTTATACAAATCGTTCTTGCGTCAATCGCTTAGATGCAAGCCGATGGCAAAGGCCGTGAGCGCCTGCATCCTGTTAAGTCTGTTTATAACCACGCCAGTTCAGGCGGCGAAAGTGTTGATCCTCGGCGATAGCTTAGGTGCCAGCTATGGCATGTCGGAACAAGTAGGCTGGGTGGCGCTGCTGCAAAAAAATTTACCCGAGCATGAATTTACCAATGGTTCGGTGAGCGGTGAAACCACAGCGGGCGGTTTGCGTCGTTTGCCTGCGCTGCTCGATTCCGTGGCCCCCGATTTGGTGGTGGTCGAACTCGGTGGTAACGATGGTTTACGTGGATTCCCCCCGACGCAACTCAAAAATAACCTAATCCAAATCATTACCCTAGCTAAAAATAGCGGTGCTAAAGTGCTACTGACCGAAATCATGGTACCGCCTAACTATGGCCCTCGCTATACCCAAAAGTTCACCCAAGTGTATCAAGAGATTGCTAAAGACGAGGAGATTGCATTAATTCCCTTCTTTATGCAGGACATTGCTCCCCACCCAGAGTTGATGCAAAGGGACGGAATTCATCCCAATGAAAAGGCCCAAGAGAAGATAGCCACTTGGATGCAACCTTGGATTGAAAAAGCATTAACTCAATAAAATCGCTGCAATTTTAAGCTAATAAACAGCTTGCTGATGTAAAGTTGCATTTAAGCGATAAAAACATGCTCCAACGCAACATTAACGCCTGAGATAAACAGTAAAATTCGTGTTAGCAAATGGTTAACCCAACAAGGAGTCAATATGTCCCTTAGCCATCAGCAAAAAGTGTACATACCCAAGGAAGCTCGTACCAACCAGTACATCACCGCCGAAATTAAAGTCACGGATGAATTACTGGCGCAATACCCCGATTACCATAGCTGTTATCAAACCTTAAGCCGCATTATTTTTAACTTGGCAGAACAACACGATCTCCGTAACGTTCATGTGATCACTAACGATAAACTGCCAGTCGTGCGTTACCACACCGAAGCCTATTGTTTCCAAACCGCTGAACAAATTCTGTTTTTTTACAATCCTGCCTACCACGAGGCACAAAACCTGTTTACCGAGGACAACTACCGCGCCCGCAAACTGCGTATTGTGTTTTTAGCGACAGGCGATGAGATCCGCAGCAACTCGGCCAATTTCCATACCCGAGTACGGGAACTCCTAAACGAATTAATGCCTAAGCTGCCGATTAAAGATCTCAAAGTGAAAATCCGCGACCACCAGCATTTATCCTATGATTTATTTGCTAAATCAAAAGGTAATAAAGAAACCTACGGCTATAAACTCAGAGCCATTGCCCCAAGATACAAGGCCAGAAAATGTGACCTGCCAGAAAATGTTAGCTCACTCACCTATGTCACCGTCAGCCTGCCGCTGAGTCGCAAACTCAAACAAGGTTTACTACCCGACTCCGCAACGGACTTTAGCCCGTTATATCAACATCTTGAAGATAACTTCCTCAAGGCCGCAGCTAATAAGCAATTAACGCGATTGGCTATGATCGCCAACGGCTTAACCCCCTTAGTGCGTAACAGCAAGTTTGAGAAACTCGACAGCAAGGCCGAAGTGCAAATGATCGGTTTTGACCCGAACGCAACCGAGCAACAAGTGATCCGCCGCTGGGATGCCGACAACTTAGTCGAAGCCGCGCATTTTACAATCGTCGCGGGCGCCAAGGACTGTGATGACTCCGGCTATGGCCGTTTTATGAATAACGTCGAAGCCGCGCTGAAAACCTTTGCCGCCGAGATTGGGCTAGATCCAGAGCGTGAAGATCTCGTGGTGCGCTTCCACCAGCACATTAGCTATCAGCTCTAGTCATTCGCTGTAGTACAACCTAAAACAAAGGGCGCATCTGCGCCCTTTTTATGTTTTATTCCAAAGCATTAGGCCATGCACTAAAGCGCGCTAACTTGGCTTTAGCCAACCTTTTATCAACTTGACCACTTTATCGTAATCATCGTCAAAACTGTGGCCACCGCTTAACTCCATCACAGTGACATTGGGCTGCTTAACCTCAGGGCATAAATGCAGCGGCGCATCGTCCTCTTTACCGTAGAGGCAAAGCATAGGCACAGTGGTTTGTTTGTTCACTTCGGGCAAGGTTAAGTAACGAGCCGATTGATTATCCGAGGTGACCATCTCGCTCACATGGATTTCAAAATCCGAGGATTGTGAAGGAGAGAGCAGCACAGCACCCAAGACGTTCTTTCGATACCGCGCGGGCATCTCGTTTAACACAAAGGGGATGACTTCGGCCCCAAAGGAATAACCAATCAAAATCACTTTTTGCGTGCCAAATTCCGCCTGGTACTTGTCGATTATGGCTAAGGTATCTTGGGTAACATCTTTGGGATCTTTTTGTTTCCAATAGTATTTCAGCGAGCTCCAGCCGACCACAGGCCAGCCCTGCTGCTGTAAAATGCCCCCTACGGCTTTATCAAGCGTCGCCCAACCGCCATCGCCACTCAAAAAAATCACCAGCGGTGGTTTGGTATGGGATGAGGCAGCATTTACCTGTGTTGATGGTTCGACAGGCAACAAGTTTAGCCCCAGATTATCGGCAAACTGATCGGCAAAGGCGTTAGCAGTTGAACATAAAAGTAAAACGCTCAGTATCTTGATTAAGGATTTCGTCATCTCGCACCTACTTTTTAAATACGCCAGTTGCACCACGACTCGTTAAGGTCACCAAACTACCCACCACTACGGGTAAAGAGAGCCCGCCATAACAAATCAAATACTTAGCTTCCCATCTTGGATTAAACTTATCCTTATATCTTCTAAGCCCCTGAAAGTTGTAAAATTTATTCCCCTTCTTATAAACCGTTTTCGCAAGCTTGGTCCAAAACGGCACCAAGGCTCTATCGGTTAATCCAGACATGGGCGCCATGCCAAGATTAAACTGTTGATATTCTTGCTGTTTGCCCCAAAGCAATAGCTCAGTAAACAAAAAGTCCATTATATTACTACCCGATAAATTCGGCAGATAACGCATCAAATCAACGGAGAACTCCATTTTGGCGGCACTGGCCCACACATTGGAAAAGGCCACCAGCTCGCCATTCAAATACACTAAGGCCATTGGTGTGGCGCACAGGTAACCGGCGGAGAAATAACCAACCGAAAACCCCTTTTCTCGCCCCTGCTTAGCCTTAAGCCAACTGGTTGAAATAGCCTCTAATATTGGCAATAGACTCTGCACTTCACTGGCATCGACAACCTTAAAGCTCAAGCCTTCCCTTAATGCCTTGGCATGACTCTGCCGCAAACTGCGATACTTACTCGACTGCAATTCAAATTCCGCTAAGGACACTATGGCCTCTTCGCCGAGTTTATACAGGCTCAACCCTTGCTCTAAAAAGTGGGGTAAATACTTTTGCGTCACTTGATAAAACACTGGCCAGCCATCGTAGGCGTCACACAGCTCGCGAAACTGCCACAGGAGATCATCAAATTTATCTGGATTACCGATAGGATCGCCCATCACCACCCAGCAATGTCCGGCGCGGGCATACATTAAGAAGGCATCTTTATCTTCATTAAATAACAGCGATTTATCTTGTACTAAGGCAAGATAACCGTGGCTACTTGGCGCATCGGCAACAATCTCCATGGCGCAGTTCAAGGCCGAGCTATCTAGGCGACTGGTATGGGGTTTTCGCACCGCAAGCACATAGCGAATGGCAAAGCCGAGCAGAATCGCGAGAGCTATCGCACCTCCCCGTAACGCACGGGACACATGGCTATCCTGCGAGAAGGTTAACCAGAGCGAATGGTCATAATCCACATCTTGGTAGGCAAAAAATAATACCCACACCATCAAAAATAACGCCGCGGCAAGGGATAGTAACCAGCCGAAGGAATATTTAACGCCCACAATCGAACCTTGGCGATAAAACACCTGTTCACAGGGCAGCATTAATAAATAGATAAGACCGAGTGCCAGAGAAATCTGCCACTCTGCCCCCTTAAGCACAATAAAAACAATGGCTACTAATAACAGCTTTTGGGTGAGTACAAAGGCTTTTTGATAACGCTTAAACAAGCCATGGGATAATAACAGCAACAAAATACCACTGGCACTCAATATTAAGCTCGACAATTCAACTATCGGCAGCGGCACTATCTCCCCGAGCCAATGATATTTGTGCACAATGGAAGGGTTAACCACTGACAGCAATAAAACTAAACCGACGGAAAACACACTGATGCTTAATAGTGGTGGCAATAACTGTCTGACAATATGTAAATCAATATTTACCTTAGATAATTTATCCTTATTACTTAATACTAAACCCGCCACAAAATAAATCAGGGCCAGCATAAAAGGCACAATATAATAAATGACCCGATACACTATCACCGAGCCCAGTATTTGTTCAACGGGTAAATACTGGGATAAGGTCACTGTAACCACAGATTCAAAAACACCAATCCCTCCAGGCACATGGGCAAGCACCCCGATGGCATTCGCCACAAAGAAAATACTGAGCACTTGAAGGTAACTTAAACCATCTACCGCAGGCAGCAGGGAATAGAATAATGTTCCCACCACTAACCAATCGAGTGTCGAGACCACAAACTGCTTTAACGACTGAGACAGTACGGGAGGCGCAAACTCAAACCCTCGAAAATAAATCGGTTTTTTACGCAATAGACTAAACAGAAAATAGCCTACGACACCGAGCAGCATCAGAACACCAAACACGCGGCTCAAGGAAAACAGCCAAGCTGGCAATGGCAAATCAGCCAGTTGCTGCGCCGGGAAGTTAATCAGCGCGATACCACAAATGAAGAATAACCCGAGGAAAAAAGTCACCGAGCAGGCGAGCACTATTTGAGTAATTTGATTACCGGTTAACCCTAACTCTGAATAAAACTTATAGCGTATCGAAGTGCCTGTGAGTAATGAAAACCCTATGGTATTGGAAAAGGTAAAGGCTAAAAATGAAACGGGAGCGACCTTTGGATAACTTAATGATGAGCCAAGTTGTTTAATCGCAAGATAATCATACAAGGTCAACATTAAGTAGCTTGTCACAGTCAATGCAACGGCAAGCGCAAGCTGTGAAAATGAAAATAATTTAACCTCAGCTAAAATATCATTTAATTGATAATCCTGCTCAAGGTTATACAAAAGCAATAACGAGACTGTGAATATTAGTAAGCTAATAATCACCCGAATGCGTCTCCCCATTTTCATCTCCACATATTGTTAAGGGGCAAATCAAGGTTAATGACTATTATGGATAAAGCATTAAATCTGAATTAACTTTAATTTATTATTAAGCGCTATTTTAGCGAAAGATTTTTAGCATAGTGATTTTTGAGTGGCAATCAAATTAAGCGTTAACTAGATGATGTTTTATTCATCTTGTAACAAGTATGTTTTAATTTGCATTAATAATATCCAACCGCCTTATCTGAACATAAAAACACCATTAAGGGTATTCAGTTCCCCCCAACCACTCCCCCATATTTTGGGATAAGAATGTTGAGCTTAAGTCGAGTCGCGTAAAAACATCTCCCTTTACCGCAGCGATGACTTGCACCATTTTGGCCATATTTCACATTGCCTTTTGCTGCCCCTAGCGCATTCTGTTAACGAAATAATAACAAAAAGCAGGGGCACCTATGTTCAACAAGACGACACACCCACTGGCTAAGAAGGGCGTTAAGGCGACACCACGCCACCTTTGGCCGAGTAACTCCCACAGGAATAAAGCTCAAGCTAAGGCGAATTGGCTGATGCCAACTGGGATCGCCCTACTGATGGCTTTTAATCTCACGGGTTGTTTTTCTGACGATGATCCAGCACCAGAGGTCGTCACGCCACCCGTGGTTCAGCCCCCTGAAACGGGCCCCACCTTCCCCGAAGGCGCCATCAAGATCCTACCGGGGGATAATCTCACCACCCGTATTCAAGAAGCTTTAATCAACGCGCAAAGTGGCGCTGTGATTGTGCTACCAAAGGGCACCTTTAATATCGATTCGACATTACTGTTCGATGGCGACGTGGATGGGGATGGCAGTTATGCCAAAAACGTCACTATCATGGGCTACGGGATGAAGGACACTATCCTCAATTTCGCCCAAGCCAACTCGGGGGATGGGATTTTCGTGCAAAATGCGCTGAACATTACCATTCAAGATCTGTCAGTCAATGAGGCCAAAAACAACGGCATCAAGCTTAAAAACACCAATGGCATCATACTTCGCCGCGTGGGGGCGGTGTGGGAAGGCGAACTAGACAAAGATAACGGCGCCTATGGTCTGTATCCCGTTGAGTGTGAAAACATTTTGATTGAAGACAGCTATGTCCGCGGCAGTGCCGATGCGGGGATTTATGTGGGCCAATCCCAATATATTGTGGTGCGCCGCAATATCGCCAAGGAAAACGTTGCAGGGATTGAAGTCGAAAACTCTAAGTATGCCGATGTGTATGACAACGAAGCCATGGGCAACACTGGCGGGATTTTAGTGTTCGACTTGCCAATCAATAACCACAGATACGGCTCTAGCGTGCGGATTTTCAACAACAAAGTGTATGACAACAACACGCCTAACTTCGCCAACGCCTCGGCCAACCCAGCTGGTGTGCATATAGTGCCGCCAGGCACTGGGGTGATTGTGCTGTCTACCGCCGATGTGGAAATCTTCAATAACGAAATTACCCACCACGATACCTTAGGGGTGACTGTCAGCAGCTTCTTTATTGCAGAACCCGATATGACCTCCTTTGTCGGCAACTATGGGCAACCAGGTCAAGCCATTGAAGATGGCTGGCGCCCAGTACCGCGCAATATCTACTTGCACGATAACGTGATCACTGACTATGGTAGCAAACCTAAAGGTTATTTAATTCAAGACATTATCCGTGCGTATGTCATCAGTCACGGCACCTTGCCCGGCGTGCTCTACGACGGCTTAGGGGAAATGCTTGCCAATAACGGCACCGCCGCTTACCTAGGTTTAAAAGAGGCCCCCTTTGCCACAGATGGCAGCGATAACGTCTGCGCCAGTGATAACGGTGATGTGTCCTACGGCAGACTCTATGCCAACAGCAACACCGACATCAGTATCGCCGACGTGCAATACGAGAAGACCCAGAACAACCTGCTGAAATGTACCCAGGTGAGCCTACCCGTGCACACAGTCACCTTCGCGGGCCAAGTGTTTGGCTGCGGGGTTGACGATAATACCGCGGGTTGTGATGGCGGCGTGCTCGTTGGCGGCGGGGGTACTATCGGTGAAGGCGAAGGTGGTTTAGTGGGTGATGGTGACCAAAGTCTTTGTCAGGCGACGGGTTCAAACGTCAGTTGGGATGCGCTGCTAAAAGCAAACTGCCCTAAACTGTCGGATTACAATCTGTTCAGCGATGCCAAAAACCCCACGACAGGCCCCAATTCGGGCGGTGTCCCTTACGATCTTAACACTCAGCTCTTTACCGACTACGCCAGCAAATACCGCTTTGTGTATTTGCCTTCGGGACAAAAAGCCAGTTACTCCGAAAACGAAGCGTTTGATTTCCCTGTGGGTAGCGTTATCGTCAAAACCTTTGCCTTACCAAGCGATACCAGTAAGCGCGGGATTAGTAACGAAAGTTTGATTGAAACCCGTTTGCTGATCCATCGTCCAACGGGTTGGAGCGCCCTGCCCTATGTGTGGAACGCCGATAAGACTGATGCGACGCTGGCGAAAGCCGGTGCAATTAGCAGTCAAACCTTAAGCCATAAAGGAGAAAGCCTCACCTTTAATTACATGGTCCCGAGCATGAACCAATGTAAGCAGTGCCACCAGTTTAAGGCCGATGACAACAGCAACGCCGTGTTTGTGCCTATTGGACCTAAGGCGCGCCATTTAAACCGCAATTACAGCTATCAAGATGGCACCATGAACCAACTGCTGAAATGGGAAAGCCTAGGTATTTTGCAGGGATTACCGAACCTGAGCCAAGTACCACAAGTACCCGCCTACCACGATGGTGATGAAGCCACAGTCGCAAGCTTAAGCGATACCGCATTAATGCAAACGGCAAAAGGTTATCTCGACATCAACTGCGCACATTGCCATAGACCCGAGGGTAACGCTTCTAACACAGGCCTCAAACTCGAATACTGGCGTGGCTATAGCGATGATGCGGGTTTCTCCCACGGTACCTGTAAATCGCCAGTCGCCTATGGCGGTGGAAACTTAGGTTTCGACGTAGTGCCTGGCAATGCCGCTGAGTCCATCATGCACTTTAGAATGCAAAGTACGACCCCGGGCGATCGTATGCCTGAAATCGGTCGCAGCCTATCCCATGATGAAGGCGTGGCGCTGATCAGCGAATGGATTAAACGCCTGCCTGCGGCAAGCTGCTCGCACTAGCGTTAACGGTAACAATGGGTGAAAGCAGACTTGCAATCACCCACTTGCTCACCACTCCAAGACTGAGCAACATCCAGACAGAGAAGGCCGACTTAGGCCTTCTTATTTCAAGCAACAGCTTAAAGAGCGGATAATCCAATGAAAAACCGCCTAACACTCATCGCAATCTTCAGCCTAACGACCTTAGTAACCGCCTGTGGCGGCGGTGACAGCCAAAGCAGCGATAATGGCCAAACGTCGACTCCGCCGACGACACCAACTGTACCGACAACGCCCACTAGTTTGTGTGTGAATACAACTGGGCAAGTTAACTGGCCCGCCTTAATGGCAGAGGACTGCCCGGAATTAAGTCAATATGGGCTCTTTATCGACCCCGCAAACCCCACCGCGCAGCCGCAAGCGCCGGGATTTGGTTATCAGCTCGCTACGCAGCTGTTTTCTAATTACGCCAGTAAATACCGCTTTATCTATTTACCCGCAGGCAGCAGCATGCAATACCAAGCGCAGGAGGCATTCGAGTTTCCAACTGGCGCCGTGCTAGTCAAAACCTTTGCTCTGCCACAGGATACGGCTATCACAGGCATAGCCAACGAAACCCTTATTGAAACGCGGCTATTGATAAAACGCTCCCAAGGCTGGACGAGTTTGGTTTATCAATGGCAACAAGGTGAAGCAAAGCTGCTTACCGCGGGCGCAAGCGTGCATCATACCCTGATTAATCAAGGCCAAAGCCAAAGCTTTGATTACAACATTCCGAGCCGCGCCGAGTGCAAAATTTGCCACCAGATCAATCAAGATAACAGCAGTCAAATCATTCCTATTGGCCTTAAAGCCCATCTCTTGAATCGCGATATCATCGACCAAGGGCAAAGCGTCAATCAACTCAGCCTCTGGGCCAAACAAGGCAAGCTTGAACAGTTACCCGAGTTAAACCAAGTCGCTAAAACCTATGCCATAGACAACCTCCAAGCCGATTTAACCAGCCGTGCTAAGGGCTATTTAGATGTTAACTGCGCCCATTGCCACAGCGCCAAAGGCTATGCCAGCATCTCCGGCTTACGCCTTGGGTTTTATATCGACCATACCAGTTATCAATATGGGATCTGCAAACAACCACCGGGGTGGGATGGTGGCCCTAAAGGACTCGATTACGATATCGTTCCCGGCAATGCCGACCACTCGATTTTGCTCTATCGCCAAACACTATCGGAACCTAAAGATCGCATGCCGCCCATCGGTCGCAACCTTGAGCACCAAGAAGGCGTGGAATTAATTCGTCAATGGATAGATTCACTGGCACCGAGTTTAGGGAATTGTACTTAGATGGATGACTAGCACTTATCAACGCTTAGGAAAGAGATACAGGCAATATGGCTGTATCTCTACTCAAGCACCAAATGTTTTAACTATGTCTTTAACGGCAAAATTGCGGCTTTAACTGCAAAACAGTGGCTTTAACGGCAGGTTCAGTCAATCGCCTTATTTAGTCAGCCCGTTAACCCGCATTTAGCCGGCTAAAATACCCAGGCGGATGGCCAATCCAATGCTTAAAGGATTGACGGAAATGGCTAACATCGCTGTAACCTAAGGTCTCGGCAATCGCCTCAATATCCAACTCGTTAGCTAAAATCAATTCGACCGCCCTTTGGCAACGCACCTGATCGACTAAACGTTGATAACTCGAGCCAAGCTGTGCCAGCTTACGCCGGAAGCTGCGATCGCTCATATGCAGTTGCGTCGCCATGTCATCTAAATGAAGTACTTGGGGAAAATGTTCGTTGATTGCCGCCAGTACAGTTTCAATAAAGGATGTGGTTGATACCGACGCGGTCTTTTCGGCGTAGGCAGGGAAAGGATACTGGATGGCAAGCGCGAGATGGGTGAGGGAAATGCTCCATTCATAATATTCGCAATTAAACTGCACTACAGCCCCCGTTGCCTGAGTTAAAAAACGCTCATCGCGGGTAGGTTCCGCCAAATGGATTTGCCTAAGCGTTATCGCCTCCCCCGTGAGCTCTCTCGCCAGCCCTAACAACGAACCTATGCTGTGCAGAAATTGAAATCCATATTGTGCTTTGTCGATACGGCCAGTATTGAGCCAACGAATGCAGACACAGTCTTCTTCGAGGCGCACTAAGGTATCGGTAAAACTGCCAACCAGTTGGGGATGATTGACCACAAACTGCAAGCAGGCCTGTAGAGAAGTCAACTGCGCGAGATGGGGCAAGAGCACATCTAAACTACTCACCCGATAGCTTAGGCCTAATTTAGTGCCAATATCGGGGTCGCCGCCCTGCAAACGTAAAAACTCCATCGCATATTCCACCTGCCACACAAACACAAACTGGCAATGATTGAGCTCTGTTTTGCCAACGCCGATATGCTCACAGACTTGCTGTAAGGCGTTTTCGCCTAACTGAGAGGCAATAAAATCGAGAATATTACGTAGCTCAAATGCGGGATAGGTTTGATCACCCACCATCAGGTTCGTCTTGTAGTCGACGCGCTGTAACATGGAAAATCCTTAATATGATTTGTTCAGCTTTTAATTCCCTAGGTGATTAGTTGTATAAGATCTCGCTTATTTTGAATAGTCTTAAACCAAACTTAATGTTAAAAAAATGTATTGTTTTATTTCGCGCTCGGACAAAACAAAAACGCCTGCATATTCGCAAGCGTTTTCATCAGGATTGAGTTAACTCGTCGGCTTACATGGGACGATTTTTCTCAACTAATCGATTAAAAATCGCATTTACCGATAAAGACGCACCATGGGCGATTTTATCTGCCAGTTTCTTACGGACTTGGTAGCGCAACTTGTACACGGTACGTTCGCCAGCTAACTGCATTAACACATCATCACTGGTTGAAATCGCATCGATAAGACCTAATTCAATCGCCTGTTGACCGTACCAATGTTCGCCTGTGGCCACCTTAGCCAAATCGAGCTGAGGACGATACTTGCTCACGAAAGCTTTAAACAACACATGGGTTTCTTCCAGCTCCTGTTGGAACTTCTGTCTGCCTTCGTCAGTATTTTCGCCAAACACGGTTAAGGTGCGCTTAAAATCACCGGCCGTGTGTTGCTCGTAGTCGATTTCATGTTTCTTCAATAAACGGTTGAAGTTAGGCAACTGGGCAACGACACCGATTGAACCTACGATGGCGAATGGTGCGGCATACACTTTGTTTGCCACACAGGCCATCATATAACCACCGCTGGCAGCGACCTTATCCACGCAAATCGTTAATGGGATTTCGGCCTGACGCAGACGGTCAAGCTGGCTAGAGGCCAGACCGTAGCCATGCACCATGCCACCGCCACTTTCGACATTCACCACCACTTCGTCGCCCTTTTCGGCAATGGTTAAAATCGCGCTGATTTCTTCCCGCAAAGAAGCCACTTCGGCAGCATCAATACTGCCTTTAAAATCAATAACAAAAACTTTGCCTTTGCTGTCTTCTTCGGCCGCTTTTTCCTTCGCCTTTTCGTCCGCTTTCAGCTGTTTTTCGTAGGCTTTAAACTGCTTCTTCGACAGCAGTTCTTCCTTCAAGCTGTGTTTGAGATCTTCCAGTTCTTCTGAAAGATTGGTGATCCTCAGTTCACCTTTATCCGATTTGTGCTTCACCGTGGACGCGAGCACCACAATAATCACAGCAACAAGCGCAACCACAATTGTCACGGCTTTCGCTAAAAACATGCCATATTCGTATAGAAATTCCAAAGTACTCTCCGTTGGGGCCTAAGGTGATTCGGTTTAGTGCGCGCTATTCTAACAGCCTAAAGCGCCATAAAAAAACCCAGCAAAGGCTGGGTTTTTAGGATTTTACACGCGACTAGTTAGAACAGGTCGCAATCACGCTTGGATCGGTGACGAAAATCGTCGCTTCACCTTTACCTGCGGTAGAAGCATAGGTTGCCACTTGCGTCTGCATCTCAACGGTTGCCGCAGCGGCCATACCATCCGTTGAACTCTTCTCACTTGGGTCAACAATTGAGCTATGGTGCCCCTTAGCAAAACGCACCGCACCAGAACCTTTGGTGGTTGCATCCACACAAGGCAGACCGATTGCCGAGATCAACGGCTCAGTGCCTGAGAGTGGGAAGTTATCGACGCGATTAGGTAACACTTGGTCAGCTAAGTTACCGTTACCATCACCCGCGATTTCGATTAAGTGCACGGGTAATCCCGTTGCTTTTAACATACCTGCATGGTTAACCGGATCCGCTGAATCCACCGCCGTTTGCACCGCAAAGGCAAAGGTTGGAATAAACTGCGCGTAAACCCCTTGAACTAATGCCGCATATTCTGGGCTGCCCGGCTCGTATCCCGCAGTATTGGCTTTATCCACTAATGCTTGGAACGTCGATGAGGCAGTCACATTGCTAAACAGCACTGGGCCAAAGGTCGCAGAACCGGCAAACGCGCCCGCCAAACCACCCGCTGGTGCCGCCAGAGAGACCGCATTGATGGCATAAGGGTTAGGTAGCGCTTCGCCCGTGCTTGGATTTTTCATGCCCGTGCTGGCATAAGTCGCAAAGTCGGTACCGACAATCGCACCTAAACTTAAGCCCTGCGCACTAATCTTGGAAATATCGAATACCTGTGGTTGACCCGCCTGTGCAAGCCCCTGCGCTAAACCTGTTAAGGCTAAACGCACGCCAAGGTGATCCATGGTGGCCTGACGGAAGTTATCCCGCACCGACAGCGTGCTTGAGATATTCACGAAGACGAGTGGATTACCATTTTTAAAGGCATCGGGTGTACCAATCACGTTACCGAAGGAAGGATCGGTTGCCGATACTTCGTAAATCCCATCGCCATTGGCGTCAAACGAGCGAGCACCATGTAAAGGCATATCAATGGCCACCGTTGCCACGCCCATCGCGGCATAACTGCCCGCATAGGCTAATGACATTTCCTTACCGCCGCCTAAACCATGCAGCGCAATCGTCGTTGGCCAGCCAGCAGTCGGTGGGGTAAAGGTTAACCCTTGTTGCTGATAGAAGGCCGCGAGTTTAGTTGCATTTGGCATAGAAATCAGTACAGGTACCGTTTCATAACCTTTAATCGCAGGGATGGGGTTAAATTTGGTTAAATGCTTGGTTTTATCCGCTGCGGTTCCATCATCGAGCAACCAGGTTTTACCCGCCATCAAAGAAGGATTCGCTAGGGCATCGGCAGGGTTTGCAATCCCATTTGCTACTGCCTGCATACCAAAGTTGGTTTGACTTAAGGTACCCGCTTGCAGCGCTAATAATACCGAAACAGGGCTATCACCTTGGGCTTTCCAGCGGCCATTGATCAGCGGCTGACCTGCCGATGACAAGCAGCTGACCGAAGAGCAGTCGCCATAAATCGGCAATTTAATCTTAGCGGTATAAACATCGGCTAGATTCGACACCACATACGCCGCGCCATCTGCTGGAGTTAAACCAGCAGCCTGCGCCACAGTGTAACCCGCAGGGGTCGGCATTTGCGCAAAACTTGGGGCATAAGGTGCGCCCTGCGCCATCAAGAGTTTTGTGGTTTCATAGACGTTTGCTACCGATTGAGTGGTAAACAAGCCTGAATAGGTAATGGTTGAGGTATCGACATTATGTGCCGCAGCCATGCCCTTTTCATAACTGTTGATCAAGGTTTGCAGCATCAATTGATCAGGCGTTTCTAGGGGTAAGGTGTTGATATCCATCTTCAACGTACCATAGGTCGTTGAAGGGGCAATGCCTCGTCCCTCTGAATCTTGGATTAACTTGGTTGTCGCATAAATATAAGACTGGCCGGCTTTTAGCGGTTTGAGTGGCACGATAACAACTTTGTTACCCGATGCCATCGACACAAAATCCACACCAAATTGTAATTCGTCGCCAACTTTACAGGCAGACACTGACGGTTTAGTTGTACATTCAGGATCCGATGACAATGGACCACCCACTGTGGCCTCAAACATTCTCACTGCGCCCGGTTGGGCAACCGATGCGGCCATCAGGGTCAGTTGTGTCCCATCGTGATCTTTAGCGAGTTCGAGATCGATTGAAATGGGAGATGTGGTTGACCATCCATCTAAGGCACCAAGGGCAATTTGCGGATCGACATAGTTCCCCGAACTTTCCCCCGGGATTGATAAGGTGCCGTCTGTAGTGCCGCTAAACAACAAATCATTAGGCAAAGGCACTTTAGCATTCGCGGGGTCAAACACCATATGGGATTCAGGGATGAGCGGGTCTGTCTTATCCTTGAGTTCGTTATAACTGTCCTCGCCACATCCTGTGAGGCCCAGTGCTGATGCAATCGCAACACACAAAATGAGTCTTTTCATTTTTTTTCCCCAAATCTTGTTGTAATAGTTTTGTTTTCCCCAAGAAATTAGTCACAATAGCGCAAAAGCTATGACTAATAGGGCTTATGTTAGCCCCTAACTCATTTCAAGTTAACGTAAAAATATTGAGTTAGCCACAAGTTTGTCACAAACATTTTAGCTATTTATAACAAAGTTTCATTCATTTGTTTGAAACATGCGTTTAGCAATTCGGCGACTCTAGAAGTGGCGGGCATTTTCGCCAAGAGGAATAAAAGGCTCATGTTGGAATATCAAGCAGCAAAAGATTTACTCAAAGGTAAAACCATACTGGTGACAGGCGCTGGCGCAGGTATCGGTCGCGCGGCGGCCATTGAATTTGCCAAACACGGTGCCACCGTGATTTTACTCGGTAAAACCGTCAAAAAACTCGAAGCCGTATACGACGTTATCGAACAGGCGGGTTACCCAACTCCTGCGATCGTGCCGTTGGATTTAAAAGGTGCGACCGAGCAAAACTACCGCGATATGGCCGAAACTATTGGCGAGCAGTTTGGTCACTTAGATGGTTTGCTGCACAACGCCAGTTTACTCGGCGCTTTAGGCCCGTTTGAACACATCGATATTCCATCACTCGAAGATGTACTTAAAGTCAACGTTACCTCACAGGTCATGCTGACCAAGGCTCTGTTGCCTATTATGCGCCAAGCACCCAGTGCCTCGATAATCTTTACCTCAAGCAGTGTTGGCCGTCAGGGCCGCGCCTACTGGGGTCCCTATGCCTTCTCTAAATTTGCCACCGAAGGCATGATGCAAGTACTCGCCCACGAATGTGATGGCACGTCTGTACGCGTTAATAGCATTAACCCAGGCGCGACTCGCACCGAAATGCGTGCTAAAGCATACCCTGCCGAAAATCCATTAGATTTAAAAACGGCCGAAGAAATCATGCCAACTTACCTCTATTTAATGGGGCAAGATTCAAGCGAAATTAACGGTCAGCAATTTAACGCTCAATAAGCAATGCAGAACTAACGCACTAATAGATAAGAATAAAGGGAGCCCTACGCTCCCTTTATTTTTATCAGTCGCAGAAAGCAAAAAAGGCCGCAAGCGGCCTTTTTACTGAGAGACTTAACATCACTCGAATGATATTAACTACGCTGACGTGTTGGCTTAGCCTTAGGCGTTGCTGTCACTTTATGCTTGCGTACGGCGCGGCGAATTTTAGCACTCTTCACCTGAGCACGGGCCACACTGTGTTTATCGGCGGCCAGCATAGTACGAGTTTCAGGTTCAAGGCCCGCTAATTGGCGCAGGTAGTTTACCTGCTCAATCGGCAATTCAACCCAGCCACCACGTGGCAGAGATTTAGGCAATTCCACCATACCGTAACGCACACGGATAAGACGGCTGACTTGCACCTCTTGGGATTCCCATAAACGACGCACTTCGCGGTTACGGCCTTCACGTAAACATACGTGCCACCATTGGTTCATGCCCTCGCCGCCTGCGGCTTTAATGGCATCGAACTGCGCCATACCGTCTTCCAACATCACGCCAGTACGCAGACGTTGTACCGCAGCCTCAGGCACTTCACCAAAGGTACGTACCGCGTATTCGCGTTCAACTTCGTTAGACGGGTGCATCAAGCGGTTAGCGAGTTCACCATCAGAGGTAAACAGCAATAAGCCTGAAGTGTTGATATCCAGACGGCCTACCGCAACCCAACGGGAGTCACGCACTTTCGGCAAACGGTCAAACACGGTTGGACGACCTTCAGGGTCTTTACGGCTACAAATCTCACCTTCGGGTTTGTGATAGGCGAGTACACGACAAATCACATCGTCGGCGGACTTAAGCGATACTGCTCTGCCATCGATACGAACCTTCGCATCGGCTTCGATACGGTCGCCAAGATTGGCAATCACGCCATCAATACTAACTCGGCCTGCAGCAATCCATGCCTCCATCTCACGACGGGAGCCATGGCCTGCACGGGCCAAGACTTTCTGCAATTTTTCACTCATTAGTATCTTGCTCTTCTGACTGTTCAGGCGTTACTTTCAAACCTGAAAATACCGCCTGCAATGACTCAGTATCCGTAAGCGCAGGTAAATCCGCTAGGGTATCTAAGCCAAAATAGGCTAAAAATTCTAAGGTCGTGGCGTAGAGTGCGGGTCGCCCCGGGACTTCTTTATGGCCGACGACTTTAATCCAATGTCTATCTGACAAACTTTTAATGATATGGCTACTAATGGCCACACCACGCACCTGCTCAATATCGCCACGGGTCACAGGTTGACGATACGCGATCACCGCCAAGGTCTCTAATGTTGCCCGCGAATACTTAGGTGCTTTTTCCTGCCACAGGGGCTGCAAAAAAGGACTCAGGACTTCCAAGGTCTGGAAGCGATAACCTCCAGCCACTTTCACAAGTTGAACACCCCGTTCCTGATAATCCTGCTGCAACTCTTCCAATGCGGCTTTGATTTTGTCTCTGGAAACACTGAAATCCGCCAACACGGTTTCTTTCAACATTTTCACCGACAAGGGTTTCCCCAATACAAACAGACTCGCTTCAATAAGCTGTTTTAATTGAATTGGATTTATCTGCATCAATTAATAGGCCTTTACGTAAATAGTTGAAAACGGCTCTGTTTGGTACAATTCCACTAATAGTTCTTTGACCAATTCCATCAGCGCTAAAAAGGTCACCACCACACCGGCGCGGCCTTCTTCGACGCTAAATAAACGCTCAAAGGGCGTAAACGTCTCGCTATTAAGCATGGCTAAAATTTGGCTCATGCGTTCACGGGTCGATAACTGTTCACGCTTAACATGATGATCTTCGTTGGCATCGATACGTTTGAGCACCTCGCCAAAGGCGCGGGCGATTTCAAATAACGATACATCAGGCGGGATCACCAAAGGTTTGATATTCGGTGAAGGTGCCGCGGTTGCTTGAAACACATCGCGTTCAAGCCGAGGTAAATCATCAATTTTTTGCGAGGCTTCCTTGATCACCTCATAGGCCTTCAATTGACGGATCAACTGGGCCCGTGGATCTTCCTCCACTTCATCTTCCGCCACCATACGCGGCAGCAGCAGACGGGATTTAATCTCAGCCAGTGTTGCCGCCATGACCAAATAATCCGAGGCCAGTTCGATACGCGCCTGAGTGAGCATCGCGATATATTCTAAATATTGCGCGGTGATCTGCGAAATGGGTAAATCGACAACATCTAATTTTTGTTTACGGATCAAATACAAAAGTAAGTCGAGCGGCCCTTCGAAGGACTCCAAGAACACTTCTAACGCCTCAGGTGGAATAAACAAATCCTGTGGCATTTCGGTCATCGCCTGACCGCGAACAACGGCTAAGGGTAAACTTTGTTGCGTGCCCTGCATCCGCTATCCCCATGTAAAACAATCGTTTTTAAACGGCTGTAGATGACTGACTCGAACCCGTGCTGAGCGCGGCTTAAGCTCGCTATGCAAGCGCCCCCACGCCAAACGCGCGATTATACCCGCAATTGAGCGGCGATAATACTGTCAAATGATGGTTTTATCGCCTTAATCTCTTACGGTAAATCGCGGTTAGAGAAAGGGAGTAACGTCGCCAGCGCCTTCACGCAGCACTTCGAAACCATCTTCCGACATATCGATGACTGTGGTCGGCTTTTCACCTAAATAACCGCCGTGAATAATCACATCCACTTGATGTTCTAACAGATCGCGAATGTGCTCAGGATCCGATTCAGCAAAATCACTATTTGGCATCACCAAACTGGTCGACATCAGCGGCGCATCTAACGCCTCTAGCAACGCTAAGGCAATCACATTGTCTGGCACGCGGATACCGATGGTTTTCTTCTTGTCATTTTGCAGACGACGGGGCACTTCCTTGCTCGCCTTAAAGATGAAAGTGTAAGGTCCAGGCGTGCAGCTTTTTAAGATGCGGTAAGCCTGATTATCCACCTTGGCATAGGTCGCTAACTCGGATAAGTCGCGGCACATTAACGAGAAATTATGATCATGCTCGATTTGACGAATGCGGGTAATGCGCGTCATTGCGTCTTTCTCGCCAATCATACAACCGAGGGCATAGCCCGAATCGGTTGGATATACAATCACACCGCCGGACTTAAGCACAGCCACGGCTTGACTGATCAGGCGTACCTGTGGATTTACTTCGTGTACATAAAAAAACTGACTCATGGTCGTTCCACCCAAGATCCCGACTGCCAGACCCAATCAATACCTTGGGGCTGGTAGAGATTTTTACCTAGTTCAATCCAATTGCTTGGAAAGTGAAAATCACTCCCTATCGATGCAAGCAACTGATTTTGGACACTCAGCGCCACTAAATTGGCCCTGTCATCCACCGTTTGTTGGCCGAGCACCACTTCCATGGCATCCCCGCCGGCTTCTTTAAATTCTCGCACTAAACGCTTTAACCATTTGGCCGACAGCTTATAACCGCTCGGATGGGCCAATACCGCGAGGCCGCCCGCCTTGTGGATCACCTCAATTGCGCTGGCCATATCGCCCCAATTGTTGGGTACATAGCCAGTTTTACCGCGAGCTAAATAGCGTTTGAACACACTTGGCATATCCACCGCATGGCCATTATCGGCAAGCCAGCGAGCATAGTGACCACGGCTTAAGGCAGCGCCTGCGGCGAGTTTTTTAGCTCCCTCATAGGCGCCTTCAATCCCCGCTTTAGCTAAGCGATGGCCGATTTCTTCGGCGCGCTGCTCACGCAACTCTCGCTGATGCGCTAAAAAACGTAATAACTCGGCATGGGTCTCATCAAAGTTGAGCGCCACAATGTGAATATCGTAACTATTCCAGCGGGTTGAAATCTCAACCCCAGAAATCAGTTTTAAGGGTTCGGCCTGCGCTTGATTAAAGGCACGGGCTTCACTTAAGCCTGCAACCGTATCGTGATCGGTAATTGCAAATAACTGCACGCCCTTTTCAAGGGCTCTGGCGACCAGCTCGGACGGCGTGAGATGACCGTCGGATGCGGTCGTGTGGCTGTGCAAGTCAGCCAATATGCTTTGAGTATTCATGCCGTTATTGTACGTGAATTTAAGATGAAATGTGCATTTATCTCACACTTTATCGAGCAGGAATGGCATTCGGTACAGTGATTTAGCGACGTTAATCCATCATTTTGAAAAATATTCAATTGACTTTCGCCTCAGGCTCATGTTTTCTATAGCTCAACTAACGAATTATTGAGACCCTTTTGAATGACTCAGATTAACGCTTCTTTCAACATCATTTGGTGGTGGCACTTCCCAACTTAGCGGGTGGTGTGAAGCTCTGTGCTCATTTGAAAGTAACAGAACCAACAAAAAAGCCCGCAGAAATGCGGGCTTTTTTGTTGGTGCGAAAAATGTCTGCAACGCGGTAAACGGATAAAAAGCGAGATAAGCATGACCCTAAAGACATTTAATCAGGTTACCCAAGTTGATGGCGAAAATGTTGCCTCGTCTCAACAGACATTCGCACGTTCACATACGCTCAAGGCGACGCTGGCATACCATAGCGACCCACTGCGTCTGTACCAGCACATCACTCAAGATGCGCCCCATACCATGTTGTTAGAATCGGCGGAAATCGACAGCAAGGAAAATCTTAAGAGCATGGTGATGACCCATGCGGCGCTGATGATCCGCTGCGACGGTTATCGTTTACGCTTTAGCGCACTGAGCGACAATGGCATCAGTTTACTCGTCCCCATCGAGCAATTTTTTACTGCTCGCGCAAGCCAAACTCAATGTCAACTCGATGGCAACAACCTAGTGGTCACGCTACAAAAAGATACTGAGCTTAAGGATGAGGATGCGCGCTTAAAATCCACCTCGCCCCTCGATGGTTTACGCTTGTTTGTAAAGCATATCGACTGCGGCGCTCATACTGATAGCCAATCCAAGCCAGCATTCGAAGACTTATTTTTAGGTGGCGTGCTCTCCTACGATTTGATTGATACCGTCGAGCCACTGCCTGAAGCACCAAATGGTGCAAATGATTGTCCTGATTATTTATTTTATCTCGCCGAAACCTTAATTCTTATCGATCACAAACAAAAGCAAGCCGAGATCATCACCCACAACTTCAGTGAAGGTTCAGCAAAACAGGTTGAAGTGACCCAAGCCTTAGCCGAGCGAGCAGAGAATATCCGCGCCCAATGTGAAGCCTTAGTTAAGAGTGCAATGCCTGCGCCCGCCCTCATTGGCATAACGGCCAAAGAGCAAGTGAATGTCAGTGATGAGGACTTCAAGCAAACCGTTATCGATTTAAAAGAACACATTATTGCTGGCGACATCTTCCAAGTCGTGCCTTCACGTAACTTTAGCCTGCCCTGCCCCAATACCTTGGGAGCTTACCGCGCACTGCGTTTAACCAACCCCAGCCCCTATATGTTTTATTTCAGGGGCCATGACTTCACCCTGTTTGGCGCCTCGCCCGAGAGCGCGCTGAAATATGAAGCCAGCAATAATCAGGTCGAAGTCTACCCGATTGCAGGCACCCGTAAGCGCGGCAAAACCGCCAGTGGCGAGATCGATTTCGACCTCGATAGCCGTATCGAACTCGAATTGCGTTTGGATAAAAAAGAGCTCTCCGAACATTTAATGTTGGTCGATTTAGCCCGTAACGATATCGCCCGTATCAGCCAAAGTGGCAGCCGCAAAGTGGCCGAGTTACTTAAAGTCGACCGTTATTCCCACGTGATGCACTTAGTCAGCCGCGTCACAGGTCAACTACGCCAAGACTTAGATGCGCTCCACGCCTACCAAGCCTGTATGAATATGGGCACGCTAGTTGGCGCCCCGAAAGTGCGCGCCTCGCAATTGGTGCGTCAAGCAGAAAAGACCCGCCGCGGCAGCTACGGCGGCGCCGTGGGTTACCTCAACGCCCTTGGGGATATGGACACCTGTATCGTTATCCGCTCCGCCTTTGTGAAAAACGGCGTGGCCCATATCCAAGCGGGTGCTGGCGTGGTGTTTGACTCCGATCCCCAGAGTGAAGCCGATGAAACCCGCCAAAAGGCGCAGGCAGTGATTTCGGCCATCAAGATGGGCGCTGGCTTGGATGACAGCCATCAAGCGACAACGACCACTACGACTGAACAACAAAGATAAGGAGCCCAAGATGAAACTCTATTTACTCGATAACTTCGACTCCTTTACCTACAACTTAGTCGACCAATTTAGAAGCCTTGGCTGTGAAGTGGTGATCTACCGTAACGATGTTGCCGCCGACTATATTGCCGACAAGCTGTTAGCGGAAACCGAGCCTAGCGCCTTAGTCCTATCACCAGGCCCAGGTGCGCCCCATGAAGCGGGCTCCATGATGGCGCTCATCGACAAAGTCGCGGGCAAAGTGCCTATGCTGGGGATTTGTCTGGGCCATCAAGCCATGGTGGAATATTACGGTGGTAAAGTGGAGCGCGCGCCTTTTGTGGTGCACGGTAAAGCCAGTCCCACCTTCCATAATGGTACAGGTGTGTTTGCTAACTTGCCTTCGCCCTTACCTGTCGCACGTTATCACAGCTTAGTCGCCACAAAAGTACCTGATTGTCTTGAAGTGATTGCCACCACAGAAGAAATGCCAATGGCGATTTTACACGCCGAGCACAGGGCGGTCGGTTTTCAGTTTCACCCAGAATCCATCTTAACCACCTTGGGCAGCACCTTGTTAACCCAAACCCTATGCTTTTTGACTCAAGACATCGCCCACAATACCGCAGGAGCCCAATAATGAGCGCAACATCGATTCAGCCCCTGCTCGATATCTTGTTTCAGGGTAAGGCATTAACGCGCGAGCAAACCGCCAGCCTCTTTAGCACCCTTATCCAAGGTGAAATGAATGAAGCCGTGATGGCGGGCATGTTAATGGCCCTTAAAATTCGCGGTGAAACCATTGCAGAAATCAGTGGCGCCGCCGATGCGATGCGCGCCGCCGCTAAGCCATTCCCCTACCCAGCCTCAAGCCGTAGCCAAGGGATTATCGATATCGTCGGCACGGGTGGCGATGGTTTTAATACCATCAATATTTCCACCACTGCTGCCTTTGTCGCCGCAGCCGCTGGCGCCAAGGTTGCAAAACACGGTAATCGCTCCGTCTCGAGCAAATCGGGATCTTCAGATTTACTCGCTCAATTTGGCATCGATTTAACCATGTCACCTGAGCTGGCGAGCCGCTGCCTCGAATCACTCAATCTGTGTTTCCTGTTTGCGCCCCACTACCATGGCGGTGTCAAACATGCGGTGCCTGTGCGCCAAGCGCTGAAAACTCGCACCTTATTCAATGTGTTAGGGCCATTAATTAACCCAGCGCGCCCAGAATTTATGTTGCTTGGGGTCTATAGCCCAGAGCTGGTGACGCCCATCGCCCGCGTACTGCAAGCCCTCGGCACCCAAAGAGCCATGGTGGTGCACGGCAGTGGTTTAGATGAAGTGGCGCTCCATGGCAGCACCCAAGTCGCCGAACTCAAAGACGGTGAGATTATTGAATATCAATTAACGCCGGCGGATTTTGGTGTGCCTCAGGCCCAAATGAGTGAGCTTGAAGGGGGCGAGCCTGCACAAAACGCCAAAATCACGCAATCTATTTTGCAAGGACAAGGCAGCGATGCCCACACCCATGCGGTTGCCATCAATGCAGGTTGTGCCTTATATCTGTGTGGCCTATCGGACTCAGTCAAAGCCGGCACCGCCCTTGCGCTCAATACCATAAAAAGCGGCAAAGCCTTTGAATTACTGAATCAACTCGCTAAAGTCAGCAGCGAAGCACAGGAATAATGACCATGGTACAGGTTCAACAACCCGACGCGCATCGCTCGGAAGATAATCAAGCATCGCAGGATGTAAGGGGTAGCATGCAAACCAGCACCGCAAAAGCCAACGTTTTAACCCGTATCGTCGATACTAAGGCCGCCCATATCGCCGCCCTTAAGTTGCGTTTTCCTGAAGACAGCTTAACCCCCAAGATTTCGGATCGTAGTTTATTTGCCGCCTTAAAAGCCCCGAAGGCGGGTTATATTCTAGAGTGCAAAAAAGCCAGTCCATCCAAAGGCTTAATCCGTAAAGACTTTGATGTCGAAGCCATCGCTTCTATTTATACCCAATATGCCGCGGGGATTTCGGTATTAACCGATGAGCAATTTTTCCAAGGGGACATGGACTATATCCCAAAAGTGCGAGCCAAAGTGAGCCAACCGATTCTGTGTAAAGACTTTTTTGTAGATGAGTATCAAATCAAATTAGCGGCTCATCAGGGCGCCGATGCGATTCTGTTGATGCTTTCTGTGCTCGATGATGAGCGATATCAGCAACTTGCCAGCGAGGCGGCCAAGTACCAACTCGATGTGCTGACCGAAGTCAGCAACGAGGAAGAACTGAAACGCGCCATCGTCTTAAATGCACCTATTATTGGCATTAATAACCGCAACTTACGAGATTTAAGTACCGATTTAGCCACCACAGAAGCCCTTGCGCCGCACATCGGCAGCGATCGCGTGGTGATCAGCGAATCGGGCATTTACACTAACGAGCAAGTGCGCCGCTTAAGCCCGTTAGTCGATGGTTTCTTGGTTGGTAGCTCGATTATGGCCGAAGAAGACATTGATTTAGCCTGCCGTAAATTGATCTTCGGTCACAATAAAGTCTGCGGCCTCACGCGCCTTGAAGATATTCAAGCGGCGGCCACTGCTGGCGCCGTGTATGCTGGGCTGATTTTTGCTGAAAAATCGCCACGTGCGCTCACCAAAGATGCCGCCAAACAGTTAATACAACAATACCGCGCCGCTAATTTGCCCGCCATTGAGTTTGTCGGGGTGTTTGTTAATAGCACGCCTGAGTTCATGGCGAGTATTGCCCAAGAATGTGGTTTAGCCGCGCTGCAACTGCACGGCAGCGAAACTGAGTTGGAAATTGCCGAGCTAAGCCAATTGCTGCAACAGGCCGGACTGAACACCCAAATTTGGAAGGCGGTCAGTGTCGATGCTCAAAGCAGCGAACTTGCTGCTATGCCAAGAGGGGTGCAGCGTTATCTTTTTGATAGCAAGAATGACGCAGGTTTTGGTGGCACAGGGCAAGCCTTTGATTGGCAACTCCCCATTGCCCATAAAGCCGAGGCCATGCTCGCGGGCGGCCTCAATGCTGACAATGCTGCCCGTGCCAATGCCCAAGGATTTTACGGTTTAGATTTTAACTCTGGCCTCGAAACGGCTCCTGGTATTAAGTCGGCAGAAAAAATCCAAGCGGCATTTAGTCAATTACGACTCTAGACCCACTTTTATAAAAACCTGTGCAAAGTACAGGCTAGCAAGAATTGAAACTCGATGGCGTTAACCTAAACCGTCATCGAAACAAATGAATAGGATAAGGAACAAGGTATGTCACAGTTAAAGCTTAACCCTTATTTCGGCGAATACGGCGGTATGTATGTGCCGCAGATTTTAGTCCCCGCCCTCAAGCAACTCGAAAACGCTTTTGTCGAAGCACAGGCCGATGAATCCTTTCAAGCCGAGTTTACCGACCTGCTGAAAAACTACGCGGGCCGCCCAACGGCACTGACCTTAACCCGCAATTTAAGTCCTAACCCTATGGTGAAAATCTACCTCAAGCGGGAAGATTTACTCCACGGCGGCGCCCATAAAACCAACCAAGTATTAGGCCAAGCATTACTGGCTAAACGCATGGGTAAAAAAGAAATTATTGCCGAAACCGGCGCTGGCCAGCACGGTGTTGCCACCGCCCTTGCCTGTGCGCTGCTGGGATTAAAATGCAAAGTGTATATGGGCGCGAAAGACGTTGCCCGCCAATCACCTAACGTATTTAGAATGCGTTTGATGGGCGCAGAAGTCATTCCTGTCACCTCAGGTTCGGCCACCTTAAAAGATGCCTGTAACGAGGCTATGCGCGACTGGTCTGGCAGCTACGAAAAAGCCCACTATCTCTTAGGTACAGCCGCAGGGCCGCATCCCTTCCCGACCATAGTGCGTGAGTTCCAACGTATGATCGGCGAAGAAACCAAGAAACAAATGCTGGAGCGCGAAGGTCGTCTGCCCGATGCGGTGATCGCCTGTGTCGGCGGAGGCTCTAATGCCATTGGTATGTTTGCAGACTTTATTGATGAAACCAGTGTCGAGCTGATTGGGGTCGAACCCGCCGGTAAAGGCATCGATACCCATATGCACGGCGCGCCACTCAAACATGGCAAAACCGGGATTTTCTTTGGTATGAAGGCGCCCTTGATGCAGGACAGTGAAGGCCAAATCGAAGAGTCCTATTCGATTTCGGCGGGTCTTGACTTCCCATCCGTCGGCCCACAACACGCCCATTTGAACGCGATTGGCCGTGCGCGCTACGAATCGGCCACCGATGATGAAGCCCTAGAAGCTTTCCAACTATTGGCTCGCAGCGAAGGGATTATCCCCGCGCTCGAATCGGCCCACGCCCTCGCTTACGCCCTGCGCCTAGCGAAAGAGTGCACCAAAGAGACCATTTTGGTCGTTAACCTCTCGGGCCGAGGCGATAAGGATATTTTCACTGTGTCAGACATTTTAAATGGTAAAGAGGAATAACTAAGATGAGCAGCATTTCAAATCAAACTATCCCTCATCAAGTTGGCCGTTATCACGCCGCTTTTAGCCGTTTAAAAACCGAAGGCCGCGGCGCCTTTGTGCCCTTTGTTACTTTGGGCGATCCTAGTCCTGAGCTGTCACTGAAAATTATCGACACCTTAGTGCAAAATGGTGCGGATGCACTGGAATTAGGTTTTCCCTTCTCCGATCCGCTGGCAGACGGCCCTGTTATCCAAGGCGCTAACCTCAGAGCCCTCGCCGCAGGTACGACGCCCACACAGTGCTTCAACTTATTAGCGCAAATTCGCGCTAAATACCCAGAGCTGCCAATTGGGTTATTGCTGTACGCGAACCTCGTATTCGCCAATGGCATCGATGCTTTTTATGCCAAAGCGCAGCAAGCGGGCGTGGACTCAGTGCTTATCGCCGATGTGCCAGTGGAAGAAGCTGCGCCATTTATTCAAGCCGCTAAGGCCCACGGTATCGCGCCGATTTTTATCGCGCCGCCCAATGCCAATAGCGAAACCCTTGAAAAAGTGAGCAAAAGTGGCGAAGGCTATACCTATCTGTTGTCCCGCGCCGGTGTAACAGGCACAGACACTAAGGCAGGCACACCCATTGAAGAAATTTTAGCTAAGCTGCAAACATTTAATGCGCCGCCACCGCTATTAGGTTTTGGGATTGCCGAGCCGGCTCAAGTGAGCGCCGCCATTCAAGCGGGCGCCGCGGGTGCAATTTCTGGCTCGGCCGTGGTTAAAATTATCGAAGCTCATCAACAGGATGAAGCTAAACTGCTGTCCACCTTGGGCGAATTTACCCGCGCAATGAAAGCGGCAACCTAATCGCCTCATCGGAGTGATACAATCATTCAGGGCCAAATCTGCGGATTTGGCCTTTTTTATGGTATTAAGTACCACGGCAAAAACTATGTCGAGCAGAGAACCAACTGCATCTTAAAACTGTCAAACCCAAGGCTTATATTGGGCGCTGAGTCTCATGTCTTAGCGAAAGAGATGTTAATATAACGCCGGTAACATCGGCAGTTTTGTTATGGTAAATGGACTTTTTATGCAGTATCAAATTTATATTCTCGACGTCACGCCTTGGGGCTGTGGTTTTCAAGGTGAAGTCGCCGCCCAATGTGATAATGGCGCCCCAGTATGGTTTTATTATCAGGGTAGCGATCAACAGGCTAAGCAACGTTTTCCGGTGAATCAGTGGGTTAAGGTTGAACTCTTCGGCCGCTTAGCCAAGGCAAACCTACAGACCGACATCATTGAACACCGCCAGAGTCTGCAATTCCCTAAACATAATTGTCACTTTGAGGCATCTGGGCAAATCGTTGAGATCACCCAAACGCCCGATGATACTGTGTATTTACTGCAATCGAGCCTTCCCCTGCCCTTTGACAACGAACTGGGCACCTCTCCAATTTCCCGTGGTCATTGGGTTAATGTCACCGGGGAATTATGGGTGACTAACTGGCAAGATTAAGGCTGGACTCAATATTCACGCAGTGCTCGCGTTTTCAGCGCAGACTTTCCAGAGCAATAACCAGACACTCAATCGAGGCTAAGGGCAAATGGCTTTTAGGGGATTTTGCCCCTAAAATGGCGAACCGATTGTGCTTAAGGTTGATAAGCTCAATGCCTTCGGCGCAATCCCTAACGTCTTTCGCCAAAAAATGCTTTCGCCTAATCTGCTGACCTAAGCAGCTTTTGCAAAAGCGACACCTATTGAGGTTTTAATGTCTAGCGTAAACTCAGTCCCGACTCCCAAGCCCCGCACGATTTTTGGTACGCCTAAGCTACCCGCTAAATACGCTACGGTTGTGATGCCATTTTTTCTTTCAATTTTAATGAGCTGCATAGTATCAGGGATCAGTACCTTCAACGGTGTCGGTGCATCGGCGCAATTTGTTGAGCTTTGGCTGAGTGCGTGGGGGATTTCATGGACAGTGGCCTTCCCAACCCTACTGATGGTATTACCCTTAGTGCGAAAGTTAACCGCCGCGTTTGTGCAATTACCTTAAACTCACCTCCGTGTTTAATGCCGCTAAAGCCATTTTCCCAAATGGCTTTTATGACGCCCTCCTCCGCGTTGCCCTAAATTCCGCCTAATAACCCAGTCAATGACTCGGATTTACAGTCGATTTACACTCAAGATTGACTCACACTTTCGTTGCTTAAGACTGCGTTCCACAATGCTGGCAGCCCGAAATAAATCCGACGTTAACTTAACTGTAATCCACTGTTTTTGTTTTTAATATTTCTTAAAAGACATTCTTAAAGAAGTGTTTTAGTCATTTTATGCTATAGCAGCTCCCTTGCTGACAAACCGTATTTCAGCCCTTTATTTCCCAGTCAAAAGTACGACACCTCCGACAACCCTCAAATGAGAATGGTTTGCATTTGTAATTTTTCGAATGCTAATTTATTCGCCGTTGCGCTGATGCACTCATCCTCAGCTTATGCGCAACACATGGAACCGAACCTGATCCGCAAGATAAGGGAATGACTCACTCGGCTGAGATAGAGAGAACACTCCAACTTGCCCATCAGCCGATGATGACAACCACGGTTTCGGTTGGCAGCTGAAACTTAAGGAGGCGTAAGTGACTACCCCAAAAAAGGAAAACGATCGCAGGATTTTCGATCTACTCGGTATCGGCATAGGTCCGTTCAATCTCGGATTGGCCGCCTTGAGTGAACCTATCGATGGCTTTAGCTGTTTGTTTTTAGATGCCAAAACCGAGTTTGATTGGCATCCAGGCATGCTGCTCAGCGCCTCTCGGCTGCAAACACCGTTTATGTCCGACTTAGTGACCATGGCCGATCCCACCAGTCGCTATAGTTACCTCAATTTTGCCAAGCAAACTGGCAGACTGTATCCCTTTTATATCCGCGAAAACTTTTTCCTGCCACGGAATGAGTATAACCAGTATTGTCAATGGGTTAGCAAAAAACTCTCCAATCTGAGATTCGGTTTTAAGGTCACCCAACTAGATTACAACGCCGGTGAAGGTATCTACCATGTTACGGGTGTAGATAGACGCAGCGGCCAGCCCAAAACCTATTTGTGCCGCAAACTGGTGCTCGGCACGGGCACCACGCCCTATGTGCCAGACAATTGCCCGCTACACGATCCCCGTGTGATGCATAGCGCCAGTTATATGCAGCAAAAAACCTACCTGCAGAGCCAAAGCGCCATTACCGTGATCGGCAGTGGTCAAAGCGCCGCGGAAATCTTTTACGATCTCCTACAAGATATTGATACTTATGGTTATCAATTAAATTGGATGACCCGCTCGCCACGCTTTTATCCGCTGGAATACACCAAACTCACCCTAGAAATGACTTCGCCAGATTATGTGGATTACTTCCACGAATTGACGCCAGAAAAACGCAGTCGCCTGATTGCGAATCAAAAATCTCTCTACAAGGGGATCAATGCCGAGTTAATCAACGATATTTATGACCTGCTTTACCAAAAGCGTTTAGTCAGCGATATCCAATGCCAACTGCTGACCAACGTGGCACTTGATAAGATAGAGACCTCGGGCAACAAGCTAACGCTCAAGTTCAACCACCTCGAACAGGAATATGCCCTCGAGCAACAGACGGGCGCCGTCGTCTTAGGCACTGGCTATCAATATCGTTTACCCGAATTTATTCAAGGTATTAAATCACAAATTGAATTTGATGATCGCGGCCAACTCGCCATTCAACGGGATTATGGCATCGATGTCAGGGGCGATATTTTTATCCAAAATGCGGGTCTGCATACCCATGGTATCAGCTCACCGGATCTGGGCATGGGCTGCTATCGCAATGCGACGATTCTGCAAGCAGTTTTAGGTTACGCGCCCTATTCGATTGAAGACAGTATCGCCTTCCAAACCTTCGATCCAACCAAGATCCGCGCACGGCAAAACCAGCCCACGAGCACCTATTCGGCAACAAAAGCCATACCAAGCAAGCCTGTATCTTCGGCGGCGCAACCTACACAAAATAGTAATTGTGAGCCACAGGCCGCAATGCGGATAAGTCCTTCGGGCGGCAGTGTGTCGGTATTGATGGCACCAAACAAGGAGGCGCAGTAATGGCCAGCCAATGGAGTCGCCACTGTGCGGTCTCACTCTCAAAACCCATTGTGATTGATGAGTTTGTGTTTAAACCACTCAATATCCCGCAACACCTTTTTATGTTGCAGAGCTGGTTTAATCAAGACTATGCCCGCTTTTGGGGGATGCAGGGGATGAGTCTCGATGCACTTGCTCAGGCGATGGCGCCGAGCGAGCACAAGCTCGCGCTAATCGGCGAATGGCAAGCCAAACCGCTGTTTATGGTGGAGTTATACGATCCCGCCCACGATGAAGTGGGTGAGCATTATGCTGTGGAGCGCCTCGATTGCGGTATGCACCTCATCCTCGCGCCGCTTGAGGGCAAGCCTGTTCATGGTTTGTCTGGCCAAGTGATGCAGGCTATTGCCGAGCTTATTCTCGACACACTCGCCTTTGAACGAATGGTGGTCGAGCCGGATCAGCAAAACCACAAAATCCACCGCTTAAATAGCCAAATTGGGATCCGCTACCAAAAAGCCATTCAACTGCGCAGCAAAGCCGCATTCCTCGGTTTTTGTAGCGCCGAGAGTCGCCAATTAGCGCAAAAGACCAGCACACTTTTTATGCAGCACACTGCACCCCTAGCGACTAAAGCAACTCATGCAGCACACTGCACCCCTAGCGACTAAAGCAACTCATGCGACCCACGCAACCGCTGTTAACCCTATCATTTTGCAGGTAAACCGATGAACTTAGCCACTAACCGCGCATTACTCAAGCCATTCACTCAAGCCGAATTCCCCACGCTGGAGGCCGCTGCCCACCCGCACGTCCCCGCCCACTTAATGCCGGAATATTGGCAGGCGGCCAATCGCCATTTAGTGAAGAAAATCCTCTGCGAATTTACCCATGAGAAGATCATCACCCCACAGATATACCGCCAAGCGGCAGGTGTCAATCACTATGAACTGAGGCTCAAAGACTGCACCTATTACTTCAGTGCGCGCCATTATCAGCTCGACCACCTTGAGATAGAAAGCGGGTCGATTCGAGTCAGCAGCGCGGGCCAAGACAAGCTACTCGATGCCATGAGTTTGATTATCCAACTGAAAGATGCCTTAGGTATGAGTGAAACCCTGCTGCCCACTTACCTTGAGGAAATCACTAGCACCCTCTACAGCAAGGCCTACAAGTTGGCCCATCAAGCTATCCCCGCCGCAACGCTCGCTAAGGCCGATTATCAAACTATTGAGGCGGGCATGACCGAGGGGCATCCAGTGTTTATCGCCAATAATGGCCGTATTGGTTTTGATATGCAGGACTATTACCAATTTGCCCCCGAGAGTGCCTGCGCGCTTCGGCTAGTGTGGATTGCGGTGCGTAAGGACAAAACCACCTTCTCCGCCCTCGAAGGATTAGACCATGATAACTTGTTAAAACAGGAGCTTGGCGAACAGTTCACCGAGTTTCAACAACACTTAAGCGCACAGGGGCAAACGGCCGATAGCTTTTATTTTATGCCCGTTCATCCTTGGCAGTGGCGCGAAAAAATTGCCCGCACCTTTGCCGGCGAAATCGCCCGTGGCGACATCATTTATCTCGGCGAAAGCCAAGATTGCTATCAAGTTCAACAATCGATCCGCACCTTCTTTAACTTAAGCGCGCCGCAAAAATGCTACGTCAAAACCGCGCTTTCTATCTTAAACATGGGCTTTATGCGTGGGCTTTCGCCGCTGTATATGAGCTGCACCCCGCAGATCAACGCTTGGGTGGCCGACCTTATCGAAAGCGACAGCTATTTTGCCGAACAAGGTTTTGTGATCCTAAAAGAAATTGCCGCGATTGGTTATCACCACAGGTATTACGAAGAGGCACTTACCCAAGATAGCGCCTATAAGAAAATGCTGTCGGCGCTGTGGCGCGAGAGTCCGCTGCCGCATATTGAGCCGCAGCAAACCTTGATGACCATGGCGGCGTTATTACACGTCGATCATCAGGAGCAAGCCCAGCTTGCCGCCTTAATCACGCACTCGGGCTTAAGCGCCAAGGAGTGGGTCAAGCGCTATCTCAACCTCTACTTATCGCCATTACTGCACGCCTTCTTTGCCTACGATCTGGTGTTTATGCCCCATGGCGAGAACCTGATTTTGGTGCTCGATGCTGGCATCCCGGTCAAAATATTGATGAAGGATATCGGCGAAGAAGTCGCAGTCCTCAATGGCAACGAGCCACTGCCGCAAGAAGTGCAGCGCCTTGCGGTCGAGCTTGAAGAAGAGATGAAGCTTAACTATATCTTTCTCGATATTTTTGACTGTATTTTCCGTTATTTAGCGCCAATTCTGGATAAGCACACCGAGGTCAGCGAAGCGCTGTTTTGGGCGCTTGTGGCAGACAATGTGCGCGACTATCAAGCGCAGCATCCGCACTTGGCAGACAAATTTGCACGATACGATCTCTTTAAAGACAGCTTCGTTCGCACTTGCCTGAATCGCATTCAGCTCAACAACAACCAGCAGATGATTGACCTTGCCGACAGGGAAAAAAATCTGCGGTTTGCGGGCGGAATTGATAATCCGCTGGCCGCCTTTAGGCAAAGCCATGCATTTGGCTCAGTAAATCAGAAGCTTAAACCAAAATCCTAAATCACTTTTAACCTTGAGTGGGCCTTACGCCCACTCTGGGCACGCGTCTGTGCCCAAAAACAACCTAGTCAATCAAACAGCCTAAATGGAATTTAAGATCATTATTATGAAAACCTTCCCCCTCAACCGTCTCGCGGCGCACTGCCAACTCGCCATCACACGCCCTGAGCTTATCTTCTGCTCTGCCATACTCAGCATGCCCTATGCTTATGCCGATGCCAGCGATACCCAGAAAAAATCCACCAAAGACATTGAAATCATTAATGTCGTTGGCGCTAAGGATCTCCATGATAATCGTTACAAAACTCAGGCGATGAACACGGCAACGGGCTTAGATTTGTCCTATTTAGAGACGCCGCAATCCGTCACCTCTGTCACCAGCCAAATGATGCACGACCAACAACTAAACAGCGTCATCGAAGCCATGACCAGCGTAGCAGGCATCAATGCTCGGCCGATGGACAACGACAGATACAGCATCAGCTCGCGAGGGATTGCGGTCACCAGTATTCTTTACGATGGCGTGCCCACCACCTATGACACCCGTTTTAACTACGGCGATAACCTTATCGATACCGCCATCTACGAGCGCGTGGAAATAGTCCGTGGCGCCACAGGGTTAATGACAGGTGCGGGTAATCCCTCGGCCGCGATTAACCTTATTCGTAAACGCCCGACGCAAGAATTTATGGGCAACACCTCAGTGAGTGTCGGCTCATGGAACAATCTGCGCGGTATGGTCGATTTATCCAGCGGCTTAAATGACAGTGGCAACATCCGTGGCCGGGTTGTCGCCGCCTATCAGGATAAAGAATCCTTCCAAGACAGATACGAGCAGCAACGCACCACCCTCTATGGCATTGTTGAAACCGATATTACCGACAGCACACTGCTGACCTTAGGCGTGGATTATCAAGACACCACGCCCGAAGCGACTATGTCCGGCGGGCTGCCGCTGTTCCACAGTGATGGCAGCCGTACACATTACGATCGCGCCACTTCTACCGCCCCCGATTGGGCCTCGGCGCATACCCAAGGGCTCAATACCTTCGCCAGCCTTGAACATCGTTTTGATAACGGTTGGGAGCTAAAAGGCACCTACAGTTACGGCGATAACTCGCTGAAATACGATGTGCTATGGGCTACAGGTTATCCAGATCCGGTAACGAACATAGGCGCAACTGCAGGCTCTATCGCCTATGTCGATGGTAGCCGTACCCAACATAACCTCGACTTACGGGCGCAGGGAATGTTTGCCCTGTTTGGCCAAGAACATCAGCTCACTTTTGGCTGGACGGGTCAGCGCCAAGAGTTTGCCAACCCTTACTATTATCCTACGGCCGCCGTGCCGCCCTTGGGAGATTTTCGCGATCCCAACTTCCAGTATCCAAAACCTGACTGGAAAGAGACTCACACCACGGGTTCCTTCGGAGAAACCGAGCAAAGCGCCGCCTATGTGGCCACACAGCTTAATCTAACCGATGCCTTGGCATTGCTCGCGGGCCTGCGCCTTAACCAGTGGCAAACCGACCAAGATAACTTTGGCAGCATGTATGATTTTAAGGTCGACAATGAGCTCACCACCTATTTTGGCCTGACCTACGCTCTGGGCGAGCAATACTCGCTTTACGCCAGTTATACGGATATTTTTGCGCCGCAAACCTTACAGCGCATCGATGCCAGCTACATCGACCCCGTCAAAGGCAAAAACTACGAAGCGGGCATTAAAGCCAGTTTGATGGATGAAAGCTTAGATATGTCGTTGTCGGTATTTGAAATTCGCCAAGACAATGTTGGTGAACGCACCGGAGATGTACTGCCTGGCACCACTATCCCAGTGTATCGAGAGGTTAACGGCACTAAGACCCAAGGCTTTGAGTTTGAATCCACAGGCAAAATCACCGATGACTGGAATATCTACTTCGGCTACACCCAATTCAGTACCGATGATCCTAAGGGCAATCGCATCAACACCTCATCACCTCGCCAGCAGCTAAAACTCTTTACCACTTATACCTTTAGCGGCGATTGGAACAAGTTGCAGCTTGGCGCTGGGGTAAATTGGCAAAGCCGAGTCTATCAAACCGTCAACTCGCCCTTAGGCAGAGTCGAGGTTGAGCAAGACTCCTATGCATTGGCCAGCCTAATAGCAAGTTATGCCTTTACCGAGCAGCTAAAGCTAAGCGCCAATGTGCACAACGCCTTGGATAAAACCTACTACAGCCAAGTGGGGCAATATAGCCAATTCCAATATGGCACCCCGCGCAGCGTGAGCGTGAATTTGGATTATCGCTTCTAACGGACTGTCGATAACCAGCTGTTCATCAATGAAAACTGCGGTGACTAGACTCGCCGCAGTTTAATCAATCAAGTCAAAGGAGTGATTATGGCGCGCCAAAGGGAAACGGTACCGACCTTAGTTAAGCTTTCCAGAGGAACCCAACCTGATCATACCGAGCGGTGTCATCACAACCCCTCACAGAATGTAGGCACTGTGGTCGGCGCGCAAACAACCAACCTAACAGCGCTAAGCCCTGCGGATTTAACTCAAGTCGCCAAAGCGTTTAATCAACGACTGGCGCTGCGCGCCCCATTTTATGCCCAGCACTTTGTGGCAACCACTAAACCCCAAGGACTCAGTTTTGATACTTGGAGTCAGCCAGCCGTTTATCAGCAGCTTTTACTGGATTTTGCCAAGGCCTATCCACCTTTGGGAAAAACCTCATCTTTCATCACGTTAGAAAATATTCCCGAGCAGATATTGCTCAGCCATAGCCATAATTCCAAAGCCCTTCACTCGCTCTGGGGACAGTGGTATTTCGGTCTGTTAGTCCCGCCCATGTTGGAATGGATTATTAGCGCGCCGCACTCGCTCGCGAGCACCATTGAGCAGATTGAGCAAATTGAGCAAATTGAGCAGCTTGATATAGCGCCTGAGCATTTTTATCTTCGGCCCCACGATTCGGGCAGAGTCGCAGGTTTTGAGTTTCAATTAACTCCCACTCCTCGGGATAACGTCGCCATAGTAAAAGCCGGCATAGTTAAATCCACTGTCTTAACGCCACCCCGCGAGCGACAACTTATTCAGTGGATTCAAAGCCATCTAATCCCTAGCGTTGAACGATTAACCGGTTTAAGCCCAACCCCCGCAAAGTTGTATTGGAGCCATTTAGGCTACCTTATTCACTGGTATTTGGGCGAAATGGCATTGCCAAATATTGAATTTGAACACCTTAAGGAACTTCTATTTAACACAAAAGCCTTTGAAGATGGCGAGGCGAATCCACTCTACAACAGCATTAACCTGCTGCCCGCCTCAGCTTCTCACGCTGACAATATTCGCCGCGTATGCTGCTTAAGGTATCAACTCACCAACAGTCATCGCTGCGGCGATTGCCCATTAGCCACGCGCGCCCAAGCCAAACGTGCCGCGCAAGCTTAGCCTTATTAGTTGCAGCCCACTTAGTTGTAGGGGCAACATGGATTGCAACAGCCGTTCGCGCCGCTTTCATGCAACAGTTAGCAATCGGTCACCTTTCACGGCTTTTTCCCTCTAGCCCCCCGTGCTACACTCAAGCCCACGCCTTCTTAACACGATTATTTATGAAACAACTGCTTGATTTTTTGCCACTCGTTATCTTTTTTGCCGTCTATAAATTTTTCGATATTTATATCGCCAGTGGCGCCTTAATCGCAGCCACCGCACTGCAATTAGTCGTGACCTATGCGCTGTATAAAAAATTGGAGAAGATGCACCTGATTACCTTCGCTATGGTGACAGTGTTTGGCACCCTCACCTTAGTGTTCCATGACGATGCCTTTATCAAGTGGAAAGTCACTATTATTTATGCGTTATTTGCCCTAGCCCTTGGCGTGAGCCAACTACTCGACAAGTCGATTTTAAAGTCCATGTTGGGTAAAGAGATGAAGGTGGCCGATAATATTTGGGCACATGTAACTTGGTACTGGGTAAGCTTTTTTGCCATCTGTGGCCTAGTCAATATCTATGTCGCCTTTAGTCTGCCATTAGAAACTTGGGTGAACTTTAAAGTGTTTGGCCTCACCGCCTTAACCCTGATTAATACCGTAATCACCGTCTTTTACCTTTATAAACATCTTCCCGAAGATCAACGCAAGGAACTCAAATAATGTGGTATATGATTTCAGCTCAAGATGTTGAGAACAGCTTAGAAAAACGTTTAGCGGCGCGCCCTGCGCATTTAGCACGCTTACAGGAACTGGCCGATGAAGGTCGTTTGCTGGTTGCGGGTCCACACCCTGCTATCGATAGCGAAAACCCAGGCGATGCGGGTTTTAGTGGCTCGTTAGTGGTGGCGGATTTCGATTCGTTAGCCACGGCTCAAGCCTGGGCAGATGCCGATCCTTACTTCGCGGCGGGCGTATATCAAAGCGTCGTGGTAAAACCCTTCAAACGAGTTCTCCCTTAATGAAAATCGTTTCTTTCAATATCAATGGATTGCGTTCTCGTCTGCATCAATTGCAAGCGTTAATCGACAGCCATCAGCCCGACATTATCGGCCTGCAAGAAACCAAAGTGCACGATGAAGCCTTCCCGCTCGCCGAAGTCGAGGCCATGGGCTATCACGTGCATTACCACGGTGGCAAGGCACACTATGGCGTAGCCATGCTCTCCAAAGCCGCCCCAATTAAGGTGCAAAAGGGTTTTGCAACCGATGAAGAAGATGCGCAGCGCCGCATGATTATCGGCACCTTTGCTCAGGCAAATGGCCGTCCGTTAACTGTGTTGAATGGTTATTTCCCTCAGGGCGAAAGCATTGATCATCCAACAAAGTACCCTGCTAAACGTAAGTTTTATCAGGACTTAATGGCACATTTGCACGCAAACCATAGCAACGATGAAGATATCGCCATCATTGGTGATATCAATATTTCGCCCATCGATTTGGATATCGGTATTGGTGAAGTCAACCGCAAACGTTGGCTAAAAACCGGTAAATGCAGCTTCCAACCCGAAGAGCGTGAATGGCTGAAAACCCTGCAAGATTGGGGATTGGTGGACACCTTCCGTCAATTGCACCCCGAGCGCAGCGAGCGTTATTCATGGTTCGATTACCGCAGCAAAGGCTTCGATGATAACCGCGGCCTTCGCATCGATGTGATCTTAGCCACGCCGTCACTGGCCGCACGTTTAGTCGAATCCGACGTCGATTACGATCTACGCGGCATCGATAAACCCTCAGATCACGCGCCAATTTGGAGCACCTTTAAAGAAGCCTAACTCGATTGAGTGACTACTTTAATCGATATAAAAACATCGGCCTAGGCCGATGTTTTTGTTTGAGAGACTAAAAAATTAGTAACTCTTAAATTAAAATTTATAAGGATTAATGCCTTGAATACCTGAAAAATAGGAACGAAACAAGTTTTCCTTGAACTGCAATTTGTCACGAATTTGTTAGATTGACTTTATCTAGGTGCAATAATCGTTTTTTAAAATCGTCGTCACCTAATTCTATATTCCAACGCTTTTCCATAAATCTGAGAAGTTCCAAGCCTCGCGCCAAGATTTGATTCGGCGTCCAATCTTGATTTTGCGCAACTTCATTCTCGGAAACCGAGCCATTGTAATAACCAACACCTGAGCCGTTATTAACCTTTTGAGGAAAACTGTCATTTTGTAATGCCGAGTTTTTGGAGCGTGAAAGAGGTAATAAGTTACCTAGTGAGTGAGTTAAATAGCGCTGCCCCTTCTCATTCAGGTAGCCAAATTGTTCGCTCCAATAAACGTCGTCAGGTGTTTGAGGAAAGATATGTTCTAAAGTTACATGGTCTTTTTTGCTTGTTTTCAGTACATCCCAAGACAGCTTGCTGGTCGACTGCTTACCTTTTTCTCTTAGCCAGTGTTCGTTTTCATACAAGAAGTAGCGAATACCATCCCAGTGATAAAATCCATCCCTGTCCAATTCATACTTTTCTTCGATGTGAGCCAAGAATTTTTCAGGATCATAATAGCGAACAACCCAAGCATTTATGGATTTCACAACCTCTTCGATCGACTTGTCTCCAGTCAAGAGATCTCGTGACATACTGAAGAACTCAGTATCACCTGTATTCGCACGACGTTGGCTAAGGTTAAACAGTGTGAAGTTATAGCGTTCCGCTGCTATAAGTAAGCGACTAATCATTTCAGGATGTTGCTTGGAAACGAATGCCGACAAGATCAAGGGCTTGAAAGACCTGAAGCTTAACCGTTCCAAACGGTCTAGCCATACCTTCTGTGAATCAGTCAGATGATTTTCCTGCGCATAATAGGGATTATGCATATAGAACCAATAGACAATGGACTGCTGAAGACTTTTCACATAGTCGGATATTTCTTCAATCTTCAGCTTATCTTCTAATTTTTTAGGGTGAGTAATATTTCGGGCGTTAAATTTCTCATCCAGAAGGAATTTGATGTAGTCATCACCCTTTTGACGACTATATTTGAAATACATGGTCCAGTGGTTACGAAGAAAGAGGTTATCGCTCAGGAGAACTTCAGGGTTCTTACCCAAGTACTCATACATAGTTTTCCATGCATCGTTAATATTAACTCTTAATTGTTCTCGCCCATCATTATCTTTAAATAGGGTAGAAAGGTAGATCAACCTGTTCTTAAGCAGCTCCAAACTAGTAAGCGGCTTACCTCGATTATTCATTGTTTCGAAAGTAACAAAGACATCAATTTCTTCGTCAATTTCATACAGATTGAATTTAAACTTCTGCGTTAACTTCTTATAAATTATAGCGATCTCATCAACCGACATTCTAGTTAAACGTTCCTTAAAGTAGTCTTTGGCAAAGCTAAGATTACGCGTATAGAGCGTTTCGACAAACTGATTTGAACCGGAGTGCTCACCAAATATCTTGGTTTTCATGTACTCATCACTGGGGTTATCTTTCTCATACCCAAAGATAAAGCTTTGCTGCAATTTATTGTTTGCTTCAAAAAATATAAACTGCTTGCGAATAGAAGTGATAGATTGATAATTCAGCTCTGCCCCATCCTCGACAGATTCAAGGATTGCCTGCAAAAGGATCATTGAAGTGGTTAAACGCTGTTGGCCATCCACCACATAAAATGGGCGATAACCAACACCTTCTATTAACCATAAATCCTTCTCCCAACGCTGATATAAACTTGATTTGACCGGTTCAAGTGTGATTACACCAGTATAATGAATTCGGTCAGATTCAAGCTGAAGTATATCTTCCCAAAAGTCCTCAACTTGGTGCACCTTCCATGCATAACCACGTTGATAATCGGGAATACGCAGTAAACGCCGTTCAAAAATATCACTTAAGCTATTTAGTTTCATACTCAAACTTCCATTTAGAATACATAATACTCAAAGCAGTTGAGTGCTTATTGTATTAATAAACCTAGCCACTAATTTTAAATCAATAACATAATGCACTTCAGCTTGGTCAACAATACACTCTTATTAAAATATACAGCATCAAAAGTTGAAGGACTGAGTCTGATGAAAAGTTGGTCGACTCTATTTAATAATGCTGAAAGTCTATTTTTATATTAGAGAATTAGATTGAATATCTTTAGATATAGAAACACCAGTCTGGGCCGATGTTTCTAGTTTAATCTAGTGCAATAAAGTACCCATAATCTATAAGATAGAAAACGCCTAATCCCAATACACTGTATAGACAAGATAACCATCTTGAGGTTTAGGAGAAAGGTCATGTTCACCATAGGGCCATCCAATCACGACGCCATCCGCTGCGATTGCTGCAACCCAAGTTTCAACTTCCGCCAAACACGCACTTGTAAGGATATGAATGTTCTCGGCTGCCGGCCATAGCTCATCGTCCTCAAGGGCTTCAGACCATTCATCATGTAATCCAACATAAACACCCTGCACATCAGGCCTATGTTCGATTGCTTTCAAGCTGCGATAGATTTCTTTGATGGATGGCCGACCATAGCCCCAATTATTGGGTGCGATGGACTCTTCATCTTCGTTTTCTAAAAAGTACTCATCTAATGTCACGACCGGATAATGATCTGGATCAGCCGCCGATAACACGTTTAATGTATTGATTAATTCCGTTTTCGTTATCACCGAGATATTCCATTACAAGGACTTGTTTTCAATAGAGGTTTAACCTACTTATCACTTACACAATACAACTCATTAGGCCTGATGTTGATCTGATAATACAGAGATCCTCTCTACATCTAGGCTTGGAAAGTCAGGGTCGACGTACACATACATGCGGCTAATAAGATGGTCAGTAAACTCAAATACACTGCAAAAACGGCCAGTTGAAATCTTGTTGTCAGGCCAAACGGTGCCATCACTCATGGTCCCACCTTCTTGCCCTTCAACGATAACGGTATTGCCAGAAACTGTGATGTTAAAACCGTCGATATCATGCCAAATACGACTAAGTGAACTACCGATGCGATTGCCAAACTCAACTAAACTGTCCTTGCCCGTAGTGCGTCCAAATTTGGGGAAGAAAAAGTCTACCTCTTCGCTAAATAAATCTAAGTAACTCACATCACCCGCATCGACTTTCTTAAAGTATTCAATGGCAAGCTTAACTAATGCATCCTTTTCCATCATTTTTCCTATCTATACTGATTTTTAAACAGAATTACATCTAGAGGGGCACTAAAGAGTCCATAACTATCGAGAACCAAAGCACGGGTATCCCAGACATTAACCACTTGCTTAAATCTGTTGCTCTCTGGCTTTTAAATCTTCTGCAAGTAACCCATAAAGAGCAGAGTCAGAGATAACGCTACTCACCTCCCAGCGTTGCCTTAAAAGGCCTTCTTTGATAAACCCCATACGCTCCAACACGTTGGCAGAAGAAACATTCTCAGGGTCAATCTCCGCTTCAATTCGACGCAAACCCAATGTATTAAATGCAAATTTAATTAATGCAGCCCCAGCCTCGGAAACGATACCTTTTCCCCAATATCTTTGGCTTATTCCAAATCCAATTTCAGCTCGCTTTGACTCTTTGTCATAATTAAAGAGCATCACTTTACCTAGCAGTTCGCCACTATGTTTTTTATAAACCCCTAATGTCATTCCGCGGGAATCACACATGGAGTCGGAACTATTATTTATAAATGCAGCGGCATCATCTAATGATCGCCAAGGAGGAGTATTCCAATATCTCATCACCTCTGGCTCAGAAAAAATGTCAAATAATGCTTGCGAGTCATCTTCATGAAATGCTTTAAGAACTAAACGTTCTGTTTCAATTTTTATTCCTAACATTAAAACTATCCATTCACTGTTTATTTTGAATGCAGTATGAGCCACTACATATGGACCGATTTATTTCCATTTTTATCAATAAGATAAACAGAGTCCAGATTATGCAATTACGCTATCGGACTCTTGCGGCAGCAGGCAATATTCGATTGTAGGAGACATAACTAAATCACTTTTATAAGGCAGATATTGAGCTTGGCAAATCAACCTCATTCCGCTAATTCAAAACTTGATAATCAAGACTGCCATTGTGATACAGCCGAATTTCAATTATCTCTATTTGCTGTTTTAGTAATGACAAACGTTCTATTAACCAGAGATAGCCGATTTTATAGGCCGTCTGTAATAATGTGAGCAATTCATCTTCTGGCGTATGCGCTTCATCAATGGCCAAGATACGGTACCAGTCGAACGATTTAAAATTAGCAATAGTGTCAGACTCAAGCTCGGCCGTTAATAGCCATGAACCATTCATCATAGATGCTATATCAACAAAAAAAATCGCAGTAAGCTTCCACTTGGGTATAGGAGAAATTCGCATATTCTCTGACCAAGTCATCAAATTCCTCTCGGTAGCCATCAAGTGTGTTTTTAACCACGTAGGCTGCTTTCTCAACCCTTTGCATATGTCACTCTCATCCCTTCGCCCCTAATAACAGGGGCATATAGGGCTGATAACCTACCCCAGTTTCAGCACCTCTCCAACGGTATTTTGATGATAAAACCAAAGTCACGCTTTAGACTGATTAAATTTTTACCTTTTATTAACAACAGCTTGAGTTAGAGCAAAACTGTAATTTCAGTGTAATAAGGGTAAATAAAAGTCTGTAAGGCTTTGGTTAACTTTGGGGTACCTCAGCCAAAGCAATAACGATGACGGATGTAAATCACATAAAAAATGGCGGCTGCATTAGATGCAACCGCCATTTGGATTTGGCTATTTGAATTTAGCGATAAGCCTCGCCAGTGAACCACTCTTTCGCTGTTATGCTAATGAAATCCAATCGACCTCACTCACATAAAAGCCGCGGCTTAGCTAGTGCGGTACTGTTTAAGGATCCCTTCGAGTTCAACCGAGGCATGTTGCAAATCATGTGCTAGGGTGACACTGCGCTGCGCCGTTTGTTTAATGGTATCGGATTGATGACGGATCTCATTGAGCTGGCCAGCAATATCACGGGCGGCGACGCTCTGCTCTTCCGCCGATGCAGCAATCTGGCTACTCATATCGAATACGGCATTAACCGATTGCGCCATCCCCTCAACATCGTCGCCCACGGCAATAATGGCGCTGCGGCCTTCATCGGCGCGGTCCACAATCTCAGTGGTGATATTGGATAACTGACGAGTGCCCGATTGCAATCCTTCGATCATCGCTTGGATCTCAACTGTCGCTTGTTGAGTCCGTCCCGCCAAGGTACGTACTTCATCGGCAACCACCGCAAAACCACGACCTTGCTCACCCGCACGGGCCGCTTCAATGGCCGCATTCAGCGCCAGTAAATTGGTCTGCTCGGAAATACTGTTGATGGTAGTCACCACGGCATCGATACCCGCCGCATCCTTAGATAACTGTTCTACCGATGAAAATGCCGCGCCAATCTTGGTTGAGAGTTGCCCAATACTATCGACCGTGTGGCTAATACGTCCTTGGCTGGCACTCATTTGGCTGGCGTTATCTTTGGTCTGGAGCGAGGTGTTACTGGCATTGACAGACACTTCTTCAATCGCCGAGGTCATTTGTGCCATGGCCACGGCAACCGAGTCTAAAAATTGATGCTGGGCACCAATTAACTCGCCACTGCTTTTGGCCTGCTGATTAAACTCATCGGCGGCGAGGGAGAGCGTCTGAGCATTGCTGCGGATAGCACTCACCATTTCGCTCATGTTATCGGCGCAGCGGTCAATTTCGCGGGCGATTAAACTGAAGTCATCGGTGCCGAAAAAGTTTAATCTGAAACTTAAGTCACCATCGGCTAAGCGTTTGATGGCCATGTACATATCCCACAAGCCACCACCGAGGGAGGTTGAAATCCAATAGCTGAGTTGGAATAAGGGCAATAAACCGATTAACGCGAGCCAAAACATTAAGTTAGCATCGCTTCGCCCCTCATTTTCCCATTGAGCAACATTTTGCGACAGCTCGAGTGCGCCGCCGGATCCCACGCTGGCACTGGCGGTCACATTATCTCTTTGGCGCTGAGCCTCAGTTTGGCGACTGACAACACTTAAACCATTGTCACGGGCAAACTGTGACAACGTATCCCCCGTTAACTGCTGTGCATTCGCGACTTGAGCAAAGGCATCGACCGTTGTCTGCACCCGAGCCAAAGAGGCGGCTTCGAGGTTGCGGTGGGCATGTTGGTAATTGACAAGTGCAACGGCGGCGGTGATCAGCGCCACCATAGAGCAGACAACCCAAAACTTTCCGTTGAGACTGAATTTGATCAATATGGCATCAATGGTGCGAAACTGGATTTGTTTCATCTTGATATTTCCTAAGACCTAAAGGCTATCGGGTACTAAATCAGCATTATAGCTCATCTATTCCATCACTTTTTTACCGCACAGGCATCATCTGCACATTAAAAAATGATGAATTTAATCGGCACTGGCGATTTCAGAACCTGTTGATGCTGACCATTTGTGGCGAAGGGTGACTAACTGCGCAGTCAACAAACTCATGCAAAAACCTAACAGGGCGCCCAACACTAAGGATGGCACAATATTGGCGACATCCCCTGCCATGGCAAAGGTAATACAACAGCCAATAAAGGCGCCGGGAATAAAGCTTAATTTTTGATAACTGGCCTGCAGGCACATTGCCGAGGTCGCGATACCCGTAAACAGATAACCCGCCACAGGCGATACGAAGAAACTGCTACCACTAATAATGAGCCAAGCCCAAAACACACCGGAGAGATTGGTGCACCACGCCATCATCACGCCTTGAAAACCAGCCTTCGGCTGAGCAAAGAAGGTGCTACAACCTAAAAAGCCAATCCAAGTAACGAGATGAAAGGCATCTGCGATACCACACCAAACAGCGGCTAATAGCCCCGCCGAAATAGCGACTTGCCAACGATTTTCCATGATGACCCCTTTGTATTGTTTTCACGGAAGTTAATACTCAAATGCGCTTAAGGTGCAGCTGTATTATGGTGTTATAGCGCCCTTCACTTCCGTGTCGATCAATTTTTAGTAGGGATCTGCAATCGAAAACAGACTCACAGGCCGACTAGGAACCGATTCAAATGAATGTGTACGCGAGTCCGCATACCTTAGGTCACTTGAGTAAACATATTGGTTAAATTACCTCTATTCTGGTAACAAAAACCTGATCTATTGCTAATTTTCGGCATTAATGCCCGTAAATTTGCTAACAAGCAATTTATTTGTGGTAAAAAAACGAAAAAAGCGCTTATTAGGCGCTTTTTTGCTCACTCAGGTGTCGTTTACAGCATCACACCTTTAACTGTTTATTAACCGGCAGGTCGCGGATCCTAAGGCCTGTTGCGGCAAATATCGCGTTGGTCAGGCTTGGAGCCACCGGGGGCACGCCGGGCTCACCCACACCCGCAGGCGGCGCATCCGAGTCGATAATGATGATCTCCATCTCTGGCACTTGGGGTAAACGTAGCAAGGGATAATCATGGAAGTTAGACTGCATCACCTTACCCTGCTGGTAACTGATCTCCCCCATTAACGCCAAACTTAAACCAAATACTATCGCGCCTTCGGTCTGCGCTTTCACCCTGTCGGGGTTAACCACAGTGCCGGCATCAATCGCAGCAATGGCATTCAGCACCTTAAGCTGTTTGTCCTCGCCGACTTCTACCCGCATCGCCACCGCCACCACACTCACAAAGCTGCGATGCACGGCAAAGCCCCAACCTTGATTCTTACCTGCTTTAGGCGCCTTGGCTTGGGCTTGTTCAACCGCTTCAATCACCTTGAGGTAACGGCCGACATCGACGGGATGACGGTTTAAGTCTTCACCATAGTTACCATATTTAAAGCCTTGGTTCTCAAAGGTCTCTCGCCTTGCTTGGCCCAGTAAGCTGCGCCACATATCGGGGCAAGACAATTTGGCTTTATGGGCCATTTCATCGACAAAACTGCCCACGCCAAACCCATGTTGAATGTTACATACCGAGCGCATCCAACCGATACGGCTATGAGCTGTGGCCTTAACGGCCTCGTAGCGTAAATTTGCCAGGGCAAATGGCACATCGACAAAGCCTAAATCCAGCTCTCCGCCGGATGGATACTCAACCCCCTCGGCAAAGGTGGAACTGATCGACGGGAAGCCCGTACGCGCGAGCAGCGCCGTTGGTTTGTTATTGGCATCGAACAAGGCCTGATAACACTGGGCGCTGATGGCGTGATAATAACCGTTTTGGATTTCATCCTCACGGCTCCAACTCACCTTCACTGGCCGTTTAAATTGCTTGGAGAGTAGCGCCGCCTCCACACTGAAATCTGGTTTGGACTTACGCCCAAAGCCGCCGCCCAGTAACGTCACATTCACTTTCACCGCATCCTCGGCGATACCTAAGGCCGCGGCCACATTTTGCTGGGTACTCTGCGGTGTTTGTGTCGATGCCCAAATTTCACAGCCCTTCTCGGTCACATTGGCTGTGGCCACAGGCGGTTCGATGGAGGAATGGATAAGGTAAGGCACGGTATAAATCGCCTTAAGGGTATCGTCCTTCGGCCAGGCTTTGACCTCATCACCAACTTGACGCACCACCTTGCCTGGAGCTTGTACCTTGTCCACCAGCTCTTTAAGGTAGGTTTTAGAATCGTGGCTGCTGTTGGCAGACTCAGTCCAGCTCACTTGCAAGGCTTTACGCCCCTGCAGCGCGCTCCAAGTATTTGTCGCCACCACAGCTACGCCGCCTAGGGCTTGAAAAGCGGGAGCGCCCTTGGACGTTGGCAAACGGTACACATCGACCACACCCGCTACGTTGCGCGCCGCACTATCGTCAAGACTTGCGACATCGCTCCCCAATACAGGTGGGCGCATAATACTGGCATAAAGCATGTTATCCACTTGAATATCATAGCCATAGACAGCCTTACCTGTGAGCATGGCCTGCATATCGACTATCTGACGCGATGCACCAATTTGCTTGAAATCCTTAACTGCCTTTAACCGCAGCGAATCGGCTGCGGGCAGTGGTAATCCTGCCGCGTCGAGGGCTAATTCGCCAAAGCGCGCAGCACGGCCAGATTTGGCATGCAGCACTTGATGATCTTTAGCCTGCACTTCACTCACGGGGACTTTCCAGCGAGCTGCGGCGGCTTGTTCAAGCATGGTTCGAGCCATAGCGCCCATCTCACGCATGCGATCATAGTTTTCGCGGATACTGCGGCTACCATCGGTATTTTGGCTGGCGTAACGTTTATCTGCGAGTCCTTGAATAGGCACAATTTTATCCCAATCAGCCTCCAGTTCTTCGGCCAAAATTTGTAAAATCCCCGTGCGGATCCCCTGGCCCATTTCGGAGCGGTGGCAGGTCAAATAAACCTTGTCATCCTCACCGATGGCGATAAACAGATTGAGCCGCGCCTGCTGATCCTGCGCCAATGCCATTGGACTCCAACTGAGACCACTTGCCCCGAGTGCGAGGCCGCCCCCGACGGCGCCGAAGAGTTTTAACACATCGCGGCGACTGATATTTTCAACTGCGGTGAATGTACTCATCTTAGCCCTCCTGTTTGGCATAGCTTTGCAGCGCCGCTTTTATCCGAGGATAGGTACCGCAGCGACACAAATTACCCGACATGGCAGCATCGATTTGCTCCGCCGATGGTTTTGGATGCTGAGTGACTAAAGCTGCTGCTGACATTAATTGCCCCGCCTGACAATAACCACACTGAGGTACATTGTGTTCGGCCCAAGCATTTTTAAGCTTTTGATTATCCAGCCCTTCAATCGTGGTCAGTTGTTTACCTTGCGCCTGGGATACGCTGGTTAAACAGGCGCGCACTGGCTGACCATCTAAATGCACGGTACAGGCGCCGCAGAGTCCGGCGCCGCAGCCATATTTAGTGCCCGTTAAGCCTAAAATATCCCGTAACGCCCAGAGGATAGGCATATTGGGATCCGCATTTAAGGTAAAAGATCTGCCATTAATGGTCAGGTTTTGGGAAGGCATCGCAAGACTCTGGTCCTTTGCCGCCTCCGAGGATGGTATTGCCATAACTCACTCCTTAAGTGCCAACCACGACGCAAGATCGGCTTTAGTATCAATATCAATCGCGGCATGGGGTAAGGGAACTGCCACTAACTCACCCACATTTGCCAGTTGTTTTAAGATGGATTTGGCGCCGCGATCGCCGGTCAAATCCGTTAATAAATCGAGTATTGAGGCATTAAAAATAGCAGGAGCGCCTAATTCATCCAACTTCCCAGCTGCGTGATGATAAAGCGCGGCCACAGATTGCTGACTAGTTTGCCAAGTCTCAATCAACTGCCGATAGTCTTCAAATGTCAGCGCGACCTGATCCGCTAAGGTGAGTAACATGCCATCAAACTGCTGTGCTTTTGCAAAGTCCGCCGCAGCGCGCAGCGACGATGACAAACCCGTCTGCCAGTCGGCATTATGCAGTAGCGTGAATTGATTCGCCCCAAAAGCCTCTAGTTGGGGACGAAGTTCGTGGGCATGGGCACCGAGCACCACCAGCATCGAAGCGCTGACTTGATTGGATGACTCCATTGCCAATGGTGCCGAGGTGAAGCGAGCCAAACGCTCGATATGGCGTTTTAAGATGCTCTGCCCGCTATTTGCACTCGATGACGTTGATAATGGCTGCGCCAGTTTAATCCCCTGAAATCGCCGGCTCTCCCCTGCAGCCAGCACGGCAATTAACAAGCGTTGGCGGCTCAGCATTAGGGCATGATCCCATCGAGAATCGAACATGGCGCGCCGTGTAGCACCCCATGGCATTGGGCCAAAATACTCAAGGCAATGGCGCTCGGTAACTCACCACCAAGCGCAAGCCCCGCCGGCGCCGAGAAAAAGCCATTAAACGAATCGGTACTGAGTTCAGCCATCTCCAGCACTTTATCCCGCCGATGGGCAGGCCCTAAGAGTGCAACATATTTAAGATCAAAGGGTTGAATGGCTTTGAGCGCCGCCGCATCTAAGTTCAGGTTATGGTGCATGACCACAGCACAATCTAAGGATGCAACAAGAGTGCTCGCCTCATTAGCACTTTGCTTGACGATATGGGCATGGGGAAAGTCGGCACTTCTCGCGTAGGCGGTGCGCGTATCAAACACACTCACCTGCCAACCTAAACTGTGGGCAATCGCCGCTACGGGTTTAGCATCAATGCCCCCACCAAAAATCCCTAAATGAAATCGCGGTCTGAGCGGGATGATAAGCGCCTCCCCTTCAGGCTGGCTGAGTATGCCCGCCTTTGGAAAATCCGCCGTCGGAAATGGGGCACTCTTGGCTGGATAAAACTGCGCGGCGTAACTGCGAGCATCACTGCCCGCGGGTGCAAGAGGTAATTGATAGTAGCCCGACTGCCCCTTACGAAATGCTTGCACTATGTCCACTAGGCCAAGATCATGATTTTCTTTAAGCAGAGGGATCAACATGATATCGACTTTACCGCCGCAACCGAGGCGGTAGCTGGCATCGGATTCATCGGTCGCATCGTAGGTGACACAAGCAATCTGCTGCGATTGCATGGCTTGCTGCGCATGACGGCGAAGATCCGCCTCTAAACAGCCACCACTTAATATCCCCGCCCCTTGGCCAAACTCGTGGAATAACATCATGGCGCCGGGCTTTCGGTAGGACGAGCCTTGGATATGGGTAATCACCGCCAGCACCCAGGCATCATCGGCTAAAGGCAACCAATGCTCTAACAAGTCTTCGATTTGCTGAACCATGCACAACACTCCATGCTTGCATCTGCGGCTAGATAAGTGAAGCCAATAAATAACATTCGACTTAACAAGTTAACAAAGCTGAACTCGCATTCATAGAGGAAATGATGAACAAAATATTGCGGTGAGGGATACTAAGCGTACGCAGCGAACGATAATGAGATAACCCATGGCTCGCGACGCATTTACACACGTCGCGATGAAGTATGGCCAGCTTACAACAGTAACTGATCGGCCACAAAGGGGTTATGTTCGCGCTCTTCACCGAAGGTCGACATAGGTCCGTGGCCGGGAATAAATTCTACATCCGCCCCTAAAGGCCAAAGTTTAGTGGTGATAGATTGGATTAAATCCTGATGATTCGATTGAGGGAAATCCGTACGACCAATCGAGCTTCTAAACAGAATATCGCCCACCCAAGCCAGATGTGCGTCAGCGGAATAAAATGCCACGTGGCCCGGAGTATGCCCGGGGCAATGCAACACGCTTAAACTTTGCTCACCCACGGTAACTACATCGCCATCCTGCAAATATTGCTCGGGCTCGAAGGCTTCGCAGTGGGGAAACCCAAAGTTTTGGCTCTGTTTGGGCAGGTTATCAATCCAAAATTTGTCTGCTACATGGGGGCCAATAATAGGTACATTCGTTTGTTGCGCCAACAGCTTAGCACCGCCCACATGGTCGATATGGCCGTGGGTCAGCAGGACTTTTTCAAGGGTCAGTCCCAACTTGTCCACTTCGCCTAAAATACGGTCGACATTCCCTCCCGGATCGACAACCGCGGCACGCTTCGTTTTTTCACACCAGATCAAGCTGCAATTCTGCTGGAAAGGTGTCACAGGAATAATTTGATACTTCATAGCTTCAATCTCGTGTTATCCATAGCCGATAGATTACGCTAAGAGGCTTATCATGGCTCAAATTTTTACAATAAAAATTGATCTTAACCAAAGGCTAACCAAATAATCCCAACTTGCGACAACAGGGCTTTTGTATACAATCTGCCCTAAACAACAAGCCCTACTCTTAAGGTTAATTGATGAAACCCGATATGATGCTCGCCGGTGTCCTCGCAAAAAAGCACACATTCAACCTGCCACTCAATTATCAACAGCCGATTGGTGAACAGATCAGTGTGTTCGCGCGGGAACTCTGCGCCATTGAAAATAAAGATAAAAAACTGCCATATATCGTTTTTTTTCAGGGAGGCCCCGGCTTTGCTGCCATGCGCCCCGCTAATAATAGCGGTTGGATCCGCCGCGCACTCAAAGAGTTTAGAGTATTATTGCTCGACCAACGGGGGACTGGGCTTTCTAGCCCGATAAATTACCAAAGCCTCGGTCACTTAACGCCTGAACAACAGGCCGAATATTTAAGCCATTTTAGGGCCGACAATATCGTCCGCGATGCCGAATCAATTCGCGCCCAGCTCTGCCCCGCCGACAAGTGGGCGATTCTAGGTCAAAGTTTTGGTGGTTTCTGCGTGCTGCATTATTTAAGCGCCGCCCCTCAGGGTGTGAGTGAAGCTTATATCACTGGCGGCATTCCTTCCCTCACACGCAGCAGTGATGAAGTCTATCAGGCCACCTATCAGCGCGTACTCGCTAAAAATAAGGACTTCTTCCAGCGCTTCCACGATGCGCAGCATCTAGTGACACGCCTCGCCAAACATATACTCGAGCACCCAGTGCATTTAGCCACGGGCGAGCGCCTCACGGTTGAAATGCTGCAACTGCTCGGCATTAACTTGGGCATGGAGCAAGGCCCTGAGTCGGTTTACTATTTGCTTGAACAGGCGTTGGTGCACTCGCCCCAAGGTGATTATGTCAATCCGCTGTTTTTAAATCATTTCTGTCAATTGCTCGACTATAACACCAACCCGATTTTCGCCCTGTTACACGAGGCCATCTACTGCCAACACAGGGCGTCACAGTGGTCTGCCCATAGGGTGCGTGAGCAGTATCCGGCCTTTAACTATCAAGTCGGTAAGCCTTTCCTGTTTACTGGCGAGATGATTTACCCTTGGATGTTTGAACAATTTAGCCATCTAGCCCCACTCCAAGCAGCGGCCAATCTCCTTGCCCATAAAACGGACTGGCCAGCGTTATACAATCTCGAGCAACTCAGCCAAAACCGCGTCCCAGTTGCGGCCGCGATTTACAGCGAAGATATGTATGTCGAGATGGACTACAGCCTCGAAACTGCCAAACAGGTAGCGCACCTAAAGTATTGGTTAACCTCGGAATATGAGCACAATGGCATTCGAATGGATGGCGAGCGGATCTTAGATAAGCTCATCAGTCTCAACCGCGGTGACAGCTTAAGATAAATGTTAATTTTAAGGGTTAATTAAGTAAAAGCTGTCATTGTGTGCTGGCTCCTCATCCATATGAGTGATTTTGGCTACAACATTCAACGACCAATTTTCCGTAAGAGTAATCCGTATTGGCTTACTCTTTTTTTTACCTAAAAAAATGCACTCAACCGGGTTGAGTGCATGACAAACATAGTCAAAAAAGCAGGGGAGCGAGTTTCTAACCGAGACGAAATTAACGTTTCATCTGAGGATAAGTAAATTCATGGCATTGATTGCAATAGACTTTACTTTCTTTGTGTTCCTGATGGCAGTAAGTACAAGGCAGATCAGTACCATAGTGCAGACTGTCATGGGGATTCGGCTCAACCGAATGGCCCGCATCCGCTGGGCGCTCCGTCAGCTTAGCCACCTCCTCGGGTGAACCGTGGCAGCTACTGCAAGTCGCTGCATCGGGAACGGTTTTACGTTTTGCATCACCGTGGCATGCCGCGCAATCGACTTTACCATCGGCTCCTGTCATCACCTCTTTATGGTAGTCCTTGATATTCAATGCATTAGCGGCCATTGGCGTTGCCAGCATGACACCGAGTAATAGAATAAATACGGGTTTTAACATCAGAGTCTTCCTAGGCGGGACATAGTGCCCCGCATCGTAGATTAATAGTTTGCAATAAAGTCAGTTGACGCTTGGATATCGGGTGTAAATGGACGGTCCTTGGCGACAAAAGGCACTCTTTCACGGTAGGCCTTGTACATGGCTTGTGTTGCCTTACCCAGTTGTAGATCAGGGTGAGCTTGCTTACGTAAATCAATCGCTTGAGTTGAGTGCAGCAGTTCTAAACCGTAAATGACTCGGGTGTTATCCACGATTTGGAGCAGGTTATCCGACGCCAACTTAAGATTCGTGAAGGTATCTTCAATCCCACCGGCGATAGAAATCCCATCGAAGGATACAGGCGTAGCTAACTGCTTGTTACGCACTTGCATATCCACAAAGGCCTTTTGAATCGCACCGAAGGCATGGCCTTGGTTTTCTGGCGCACTCAGGAAGCGCGTCAGCTTAGTAAAATGATCATCGGACAGATGAATCGTGCGCATCACGCTGTTATGGGACACATGGGTCAGGGCCACACTCAGGTTTTGTACTGCGAGTGCCACAGGTAGCGGCTCAAAGTTAGTGGAAGGGAACACACCGCCCTGCCCTTCGACCAAATATTTAGCCACTTGTGGAAACTCGGCATATTGGTTCGACGCGCCCACAATCACGGCTGGGTTATCGTCAGAATGGTTGATTTGGATATTGATCACTTCATCTAATGAAGCTAGGGCCTGCTCGGCGCCTGCAAAGGTGTAAGCCGTGGTTCTAAAGCTTAACGGATCCTGTAATGGACGCTCATCGTTTAGCTGCCATAAATAGCTACCATCGAGCTGCTTGAGAATGTCACTGGTGGCCGATTTAATATAAGGGAACGGACGGATGTCGTTGGTTTGCGGCAAGAATGGCGCCACGTTACCGTTTAATCCCTCAAGGCTTAAGCCAAAGACAGTGGGCGATACGGACAACAATTGCTTCGCTTCACGGTAACCTTGCATGGCATACGCGACGGCAAAGGCATTGTTAGACAGAATCGATAGCGCATCTTTTCCCATAGGCGCCAATGGTGTGATCCCCGCATCGGCCATCGCCTCTTTACTGCTCACACGTTGACCTTTGTAGAACACTTCCCATTCACCAATCATGGCCAAACCGACATGGGATGACAGCAGAATATCCGCTTCACCTACTGTACCCTTAGCTGGGATCACAGGGGTCAGCCCTTGGTTAAGATAGGCTTCATAAAGCTCGGCAACCACAGGTTGCACACCGGTTTGTCCGGCTAACATGGTATTTAACCGCACGGCTAAGGCTAGACGAGTGAGTCGAATCGGCGCAGCTTCACCGACACCAGCACTGTGGGCACGCAGAGTGCTGAGGTTAAAGCTTCGAGAGGCATCGAGCACCGCATCACTCAGCTTGCCGTTGGCATCGAACAGCTTGTGGTCTTTATTTAATCCAACCCCCACGGTTAAGCCATACACAGGTTTGCCCAGACGCGCCGCTTCCATCAGTAGCGCGTTTGCTTTCACGAGTTGGGTCTTGGCCTGCGGCGCAATCTTCACTTTAGCGCCATCGGCAATCGCCCAGGCTTGGTCTTGGGTTAAATGTTTACCGTCGAGCACCACTTGCTCCATCGCGAATGCGCTGCCTGAAAGTAGACTCAAGGTGAGTGAGGCCATCAACATGGATTTATTCATTATCATCTCCAACATTTTGTTATATTTAATAAAATCTAAGCTTGCTTGAGCGTCACAGCGTTCGCTGCGGCGCAGTTACGACCAGCATTACGCCCAGTGACCACCCCTTCGGCCACGGCACAGGCTCCTAAGCGGCTGGCGCCATGGATACCGCCTGTGGCTTCGCCTGCGGCATATAGCCCGGGGATGGCTTTATTGCTGACCAAATGCAGCACTTCGGATTGGGTATTCACCTTCACGCCACCCATGCAGTAATGCACCTTCGGCCACATGCGCACCGCATACCAAGGCCCTTTGTCCAGCACTATTGCCTCCTGCATGGGGCGGTCGAACTCTTTATCAACGCCCGTCTTCACCGCTTCGTTCCAACGCGCGACCTGCGCCTCTAATGCCTTGGCGGGCATGCCGTAAATAGCGGCCAGTTCGTCTAAGGTCTCGGCCTTGCTGATGACCTTGTATTTCAGGCCCCAATCTAAGGTCTGTGCCTTGCTGGCACCGGCGGCATTAGTAAAACCAATGGGATAGACAGGCTGCCCCTGCTCATCCCGTCTGGTCATGATGGCGTCGGCACGCGCTTTACGGTCGGCTAGTTCATTGAAGAAACGCTCGCCGGTACGCACATCCACAACAATGCCGTGTGGATAGGTAGCGATAGTGTTGAACTGGGAAGCCGTACCAAAGCCCTTCTCGTCGGGGGATGCCCATGGGCCGAGCTGAATTTGGTCTAAATGAATGGGATTGGCCCCAATGAGCATCATCTGTTTGAGCGCCTCAGAGGTGGCACCTGCATGGTTGGTTGAATCTAAATCACTATTTAACTCAGGTAATTGCATCATGCGGTATTCAATATCACGACCAAAACCACCGGTCGCCATAATCACGCCACGGCGCGCGCCGATACGACGTATTTTACCCGTGCGCTCTTTGGGAAAATAAAAACCTTCGCGAACTTCGACACCGATCACCCGTCCGGCCTCATCTTGTACAAAGCCTTCGAGCTTGGTCTGATTTTTCATGATGACGCCCTTATCACGGGCGGCTTTAATTAGGGGACGAATAATGCCAGCGCCTGAACTTTCAACCGTTTGCAACACTCGTTGTACCGAGTGGCCACCAAAATGTTGCACAAAAGGCTTCCAGTTCACGCCGTAATCAATCAACCATTGGCAGGATTCTGCGGTGCCGTTACACACCAGTTTAAGCATTTCCACATCGTTCATGCCGCGACCTGCCCGCAGCATGTCAGCCACCATGGCATCGACAGAGTCTTTAATCCCGGCCTGTTTCTGTAGCGCAGAACCGGCTACAGCCATGGCGCCGCCATTGATGGTAGAGTTACCACCAAACACGGGCATCTTATCGATAACCATCACGCTCACGCCGGCTTCTCTGGCCTGCAACGCCGCAGACATGCCAGCAAAACCGCTGCCGACCACGAGCACATCTACGATTTCATCGAAGTTGATAGGCGCAGAGTCACAACTGGCTGTAGTAGGCAGTGCAATACTCGCCCCGAGTCCCGCGGCCATGACCATGCCCCCCTTTAATAACTGGCGGCGCCCCGAATTAATACCTTGGGTTTTACTCATGCTGATTTCCTTCAATAATCATTGGAACTTGTCAGCGTGAAAGTGCAGATGCTGTGCCAAGCACCTAAAAAGAGGTATTTATGTGGGGAACTTTGATTGCAGGCACAAAATCACGAAATATAAAGATCTACAATCACGATACTTAGTGATTAACTTGAAATATCAATGGAAAAACACTTCTATTACGAATCAACGCTAAGACTCTGTAGCAGTCTGCAACTCGAAAAATCTTTGCACAGTTACTTCGAGTTTATTCGGGATGAATTGCCTATAGATGGGCTATTTGTGAATATTTTTCGCAAACAATTTAATGATATACAGTTTATCGCCCATGTTGATGATACCCATTGCTGCACCTTGGATAAACGCATCCAAATTCCTCTGAAGATGGCACAATCGCTAGAGGATCCCGAGCGGCCAAGGGTTAGAATTGTTAATGACATAGAGCATGATCCTGTCACCTCTTTAGTCGCGCCTCAGGTCATTAAGGATATTCGTTCGGTAATTATTCTGCGGATGTCGATTGAGAATACCCACCTTGGGATAGTCGGCTTTTATGCCAAAACGACTGGAGTGTTTAGGCCCCGTCATGCTGACTTGATTGCACCACATATGCAAAACCTCGCGCTCATCACGGCACTGAATTTAAGGGATCGCAACTTACTCAAAGAGAATGAAGCGCTCTCCAAACAAAACGTCAGTCTACGCCGCACCTTAGATGTTCAAAATGGCGTGGTTGGCGCTAATTCTGGCCTGAAACAGGTGATGCAACAGGTGCAATCCATCGCCAAAATTAACACCACAGTGTTAATGCTTGGGGAAACGGGCTGCGGTAAGGAGGTTATCGCCAACGCCATTCACGAACTGTCGGAGCGCTCGGGTAAGCCTTTTATCAAGGTAAACTGTGGCGCTATTCCAGATACTTTGATTGACTCCGAGCTCTTTGGTTATGAAAAAGGTGCGTTTACTGGCGCCGATTCGCGCAAAATTGGCTACTTCGAGCAGGCCAACGGCGGCACCATTTTCTTAGATGAAATTGGGGAATTACCACTTTCAGCCCAAGTTCGGCTGCTTAGAGTACTGCAAAATAGCTGTATCACCCGCGTTGGCGGCCACGATGCGGTGCAGCTCGATATTCGTATTGTGGCCGCAACCCACAGAAATCTTCAGGCCATGGTGCACCGAGAAGTGTTTCGCGAAGATCTCTGGTATCGGCTGGCGATTTTCCCCATAGAGATCCCATCACTCAGACAAAGACGCACGGATATTCCTCTGTTAGTGCAACATTTTGTCGAGCAGCTGAGTGCCAAGTTCAATTTGCCACAGCTACCAAGAATTGCCCCAGAACAACTGAATATTCTCAACCAATATGATTGGCCAGGGAATGTGCGCGAACTCATTAATGTGCTCGAGCGCGCTATCATTCAGCACCCTGCGGGTCCGCTGGATTTTAGTTTTCTGGCGCCAAAAAGCCTCGAAGCCGTTAAAACCCCGTCCAATCAAACCGTGATTATCGATCCAAGTCATGCCAGCGATAAGCTGGTGCCACTGGAGGTGATGACCAAAAAATACATCAGCCATGCCTTAAGGATCACGGGCGGTAAACTCTATGGCCCAGGCGGCGCGGCCGAATTGCTGGATATCAATGCCAATACCCTGCGCAGTAAAATGAAGAAGTTAGGGATTGTGTAATGCATTGATAAGAAATGGATAGTCATGAAAAAGGCCACAATACTGTGGCCTTTGATGAATGCACTTTTTAGCGCACTCCCTCGTCAGACTTAGAAGAAATAACGAATACCAACGGCATAGTTATTATCTTGCAGATCTTCGTAGGCTTTATCGTCCATATCGCTGAAATCGATTTTGGCTTCGGCATACATGATGGTGTCGCGGCTATAGCGATAATGCAGGCCTAGCACGGCAAACTGACGCGTCCATTTGCCTTGGATAGCGGTGTTTTCATCGGTGTCCAAATCCTGATAAGTCAGCAATAGGCTAGGTACGAATCCGTTATCATAGTGGTAAGCGACAATAAATTCGGCGCCAGTTGAGTCGTAAAGCTCCCCACCTACCAACTCGTTTTGCTCACTCTTATGGGCGTTAAAACCCACATACAGGCCGTCGGCATCACGACCTGGCGCATATTGATAGAAGCTGCCGTATTGGGCACCGATACCGATGATTTGGTTGGTATTATCGACTTCTTTGCCCGCAAGATTGCCAGTGAAGTCACCACGGTTAAAGCCCGCTAACACCTTAAATTTATCGGTGAAATAGTAAGTCGCACTCGCGCCATAGCTAGGGTCGAAGCTCAGCTCCGAACCATCGTTTAAGGCGTTACCTAAATGATCATAGAGCGCCACATCACTATTTTGCTTAGAAGCGTATTGCACCGCGATATGCAGATTACCAAAGGTATTGCGGTATTGTAGCGCCGCATCGGCACGCCCCGCTCCGGTGAGACCACCATCACCGAAGGTATAAGCACCAACAGACCAACCCGTAAAGGCATTCAGCACGTCAGTGGTGTAAGCAACATCGTAATAAGCCCCCCACTGCTTACCAAAGGTGAGCGAGCCCCATTTGTCGTGCGACATGCCGACATAACCTAAACGGTTAAAGAGGAAATCTGAGGTTTTTGAAGCCGATAACTGGCCACCACCTTGGCCTTCGGTATAGATAAGGCCATCGTCACTGGTGACCATGTTAATGCCCCATTCTGTATGGGCAAAAGAGCGCCAGCCGTTTTTCTCTTGGCGGTCGAAACGGAATCCTACGCGGGAAAAGTTATCAATTACCGAAGTTTCGTGGCCATCGTTTAACGCCGCAAAGCCAAGCCAGCCCATCATATTGACGCTATTGGTTTGATCGTTATACAGCTCAACCGCCTGAGTGGTACCAGTCAATAGTACCGCGGGGATCATCACTGCAAGCAATTTCTTTTTCATATCATCTACACCTTTTAATTCAGCTAAACCATATATAATCATATGATTTAATTGGCTTATTATATTCTCCAGCCAACACACAGCAGTTTGCATGCCACGGCGCAGAAAATCTGAATTTCAGGGTGTTTTTTAGAAGTAGATCCGCCAATCACGAAATATCGTGATTGGCGGCAATTAAATATCGCGGAATATATTAAATATCGTTACTAGATCGCGAGCATTAGCGACAGTTTGATTACATTTGTGTCATCAAGCTTGGGCGGGTACTTTACTCGCTCGACGTCTAGGCGTAGTGGGCCTACCTGATGTCGAGGCCGTCGATTTAGCCGCGGTAGTTTTAGCGGCAGAACTTCCCACTGCCGCGTTTTTAGTGCCGGATTTTTTCCATCCAGCGCCTTTACCTCCAGCTTTTCGATAGCCGGACTTTTTAGTTGCTGCACGCTTAAAGCCCTGCCCTTTTAAGCCATTGAGGGCTGACGGTAATTGAGCGCCTGCATTTTCGATTAAGTTAGTTAGCGTCCCCAGCAGAGGCTGCATAAAGCCTTGATAAGACATTTCTTTATGACAGATGCCGTTTAGACTTGCCTCCCACAGCGCCGTCATATCGGGTGTCGTGGCGCTAAGGGGTAAGCTATTAATTAAGCCCTTGCCCACCTCAGTGGCCACAATCGACTTGCCCTGACGCTGAATAAAGCCCCGTTTAAACAGCAGTTCAATAATGCCTGCACGAGTCGCTTCTGTGCCTAAGCCATCGGTTTCCTTTAAAATTTTGCGGATCTCTGGGTCAGTCACATAACGGTTAATCCCCGTCATCGCACTCAGCAAGGTCGCATCGGTAAAGGCTTTGGGAGGTTGAGTTTGCTTCTCGACCAATTCACCTTGGCGACAATGAAGAACTTGCCCTAAGGTAAGAGGCGGTAACTGACCAAGATATTCCCCTTCCTCTGCGTCCTTGTCGCCTTGCGCAAAACTCGCTGCGGATGATGCATCCTTTCGTTCGCTCTCTTCTCTGGCAAACAGTTGTTTCCAACCGAGAGACTTATCCTGTTTTGCCTTGGTTTTAAAAAGGCCACCTTCGATCGTCACCTCGACCGCGGTTTCACTGTAGCAATAGGCGGAGTAAAACTGCGCCAGATACTGGCGAGCAATATGCAGATAAAGCTGCCTTTCCCGCTGGCTTAAACCAGCTAGATTGGGCTGTTTTTCCGTTGGAATAATGGCGTGGTGAGCATCGACTTTTTTATCATCCCACGCCTTAGATTTAAGCCGAGGATTGGGCGCCTCAGCGTGTGCGACTAACTCGGGCGCACCGCCCGTAATGGCCGCTAATACCCCACTTGCAAGCCCATGCTGCTCGGTGGGCAAATAACGACTGTCTGAGCGTGGATAAGTGATTAGTTTATGGCGCTCGTATAAGCTCTGGCAGGTATCGAGCACGTCCTTCGCGCTCATACCGAAGCGCTTGGCAGCATCGATTTGCAGCGCCGATAAACTATAGGGTAAAGGCGGATTCTGCTGCTTATCCTTAGTGCTTAACTGGGTCACTTTGGCGGGTTTATCGGTGATCCGCCGCACCACATTTTGCGCTAAGCCCTTAGCAAGCACGCGCCCTTCCTCATCCATATAGGGCAAGCAGGCTTCACTGGGTTGCCACTTAGCCGTGAAAGCCTGCTCTTTGTCGGTCACTAAGTGAGCCAGAACCTCATAAAATGGCTTAGATTGAAAATTTGCGATTTCCTCATCGCGGCGCACGATAAGCCCAAGCAGCGGGGTCTGTACTCGACCGACCGATAGTACGCCCTGATAGCCGACCTTTTTCCCTTGAATAGTGTAAGCCCGTGTCATATTCATGCCATAGAGCCAATCGGCGCGGCTTCGGGCAAGCGCCGAGGTCGACAAAGGAATAAACTCACGATTACTGCGAAGTTGCGACAAGGCACGCTTCACAGCCTGCGGGTTTAAGTCGCTAATAAGGAGTCGCTGCGTTTGCTGTAATTTATCGCCCGTCACGCCCAAATAGGCGATCACTTCATCAACCAATAACTGCCCTTCTCTGTCGGGATCGCCCGCATTCACTAGCCTATCGGCCTGCTTCACCAGCTTTTTAAGTACTGTGAGTTGGCTGCGGGTCGCGGCCTTAGGTTTAAGCTGCCACTTCTCTGGCACTATGGGTAAATGCTCAAACTTCCACGATTTAAACTCGGGATTATAGGCATCGGGCTCGGCCTGTTCGAGCAAGTGCCCCACACACCAAGACACACAGTTACCATTTGCGTCTTCGATAAACCCGTCACCTTTTTTGTGGGGTTTAGGCAGCACATCGGCGATTGCACGCCCAAGGCTTGGTTTTTCAGCAATATAGAGGATCATATCTACATTAAACACTGGATATAATTACAGTGTAATTTAGCCCAAAGCGGACAAGAGTGCAAACCGCCGTTTTACCTCGAGGGCCGATTTAACTCGCTCTGCGGTAACGAAACACTAAAGCTGTGTAAATTTAATTGAGAATAGTTCTCATCTAAACCTAAAATCCCTTGTATACGTTAAGAGGAATCGAGAAAACAAATGAATATACTGACCTTGCTAGGCCCTTCAATCCCAGCCTTTAAGCCAGCACTCGCCTTAAGATTCAATCAATTGGTGATCTTCCACAGCCTGTTATTATTGGCGTTAAGTCTGCTTTGTGAAATGGGGCTAAAAAGGCTTGGGCTTGAGACGCCTCTCCTTTCTTGGGGAGTTATTCTGTATTTGCCCGTGGCCGTGAGCCTGTCTTTGCTATTAAAACATAGTGTTAGCCGCCGCAGTCTGGCATGGCTATTCGGACTATGGATGCTGCTATGGCTGGTGATGTAAGCCTCGGTTTTTAAGCCTTGTATCGATACTCACACTAATATCTGCTTAATCAAAAACAAAGAGTGTCAAGCCAGACACTTTGCCTCACCTTTCTCCTACATCCCTACAGTCAAACGCAGCTCGAAACCTAACGAATTAACGCACCGCTAAATCCCCTATCAGTAATGCCACCAAATAAAGAACGTTAAATTATCAATTATTTAACAACTTTAGCTATGAAGCGGCTTAAAAAGCCGTTATGTTGAAGCTCTTGGGCGTGCACACACGTCTTAACCTTAGGCCAAATTGGCCGTTTAGTACCCAAACTTACAAGCAAATATCTTAAAAACTCTGCAAAAACAACAGAATATTGGAGTTGAATTATATGAATGAGATTGTTAATGCGGTCAACAATATCGTTTGGAGCCCCGCGCTCGTTTATCTTTGCCTCGGTGTAGGACTCTTTTTCTCCCTGCGCTCACGTTTCTTACAGTTACGCCATTTACCCGAAATGATCCGTTTAATGTTTGATGGTAAGAGCACTGATGCCGGTGTGTCTTCCTTCCAAGCCTTAGCCATGACCTTAGCGGGTCGTGTCGGAACCGGTAACATTGCCGGTGTCGCTACTGCGATTACTTTCGGCGGCCCGGGTGCATTGTTTTGGATGTGGATGGTGGCGTTTCTTGGCGCCAGCTCCGCATTCGTCGAATCCACCTTAGGCCAAGTCTACAAAGAAAAAATCAACGGTGAGTACCGCGGCGGCCCCGCCTTTTACATTGAAAAAGGCTTAGGCATGAAGTGGTACGCTTGGACATTTGCCATTGCGACCATTTTTGCCTGCGGGATTTTACTGCCAGGCGTGCAAGCTAACTCGATAGGTTCGAGCCTAAAAACCGCCTTCGATATCGACCCTAACGTCACCGCCGCTATCCTCGCTATGCTGTTAGGTTTCATTATCTTTGGTGGCGTGAAACGTATTGCCCACTTCGCCAGTACCGTAGTGCCCTTTATGGCACTGGGTTACATCATCGTCGCCTGCGTGATTATTGCCCTTAACATTGGTCAGCTGCCCGATATTATTATGTTGATCCTAAAAAGCGCCTTCGGACTCGATGCGGGCTTTGGTGCGATTCTCGGTCTTGCGATTATGTGGGGGGTAAAACGTGGTATTTACTCAAACGAAGCAGGCCAAGGTACTGGGCCGCACGCCTCTTCTGCCGCAGCCGTAAGTCATCCAGCCAAACAAGGTTTAGTGCAAGCCTTCTCAGTATATGTCGATACCCTGTTCGTCTGTTCAGCCACCGGTTTTATGTTGCTGATCACAGGCCTATATAATGTGCAAGGCCCAGATGGTGCCGCGCTTTATACTGGGATTGCGGGCGTCGCAGCAGGCCCAGGTTATGTGCAAACCGCAATGGAAAGCATGATGCCAGGCTTTGGTAATATGTTCGTTGCCGTCGCGCTGTTCTTCTTCGCCTTCACCACCATTGTGGCCTACTACTATATTGCCGAAACCAACATCGCCTATATCAATCGCAAGGCGAATCGTCCTTGGCTCACAGTGGTGCTAAAAGTGGTGCTGATGGCGTCAACTGTCTATGGCACAGTGAAAACCGCCGATTTAGCCTGGGGCATGGGTGACATTGGTGTGGGCCTAATGGCGTGGCTAAACATTATCGCCATTATTCTGCTGCAACGTATCGCCTTTACTTGCCTTAAGGATTATGAGTCGCAACAAAAACAAGGGGTTGAGCCGTTATTCGATCCTGAAAAGCTCGGTATTCCCCATGCAGACTATTGGGTTGAGCGCAAAAATGCGCAGGATGAGCTAGCGCAGAGTCAATCCAATGAGACTCCTAAAATATCTTAAGGATTGAAACTCTGTCTCGTCCTAAGATAGGTTGACAGTTTTTAGGCCAGCTCCAGTAGCTGGTCTTTTCTATTGTGCACCTGATTAGGGGAGTCCATATTCAAACTCAGATGCGGTCTCATATTGTTGTATATTGCTATCGATTCTCTAACAAGTATCTTCAGCTCCGCAAATGTCCTACATCGGTGCAGTAAAAACTCCTGCTTCAGTATGCCATTTACTCTTTCTGCTAATGCATTTTGGTAGCAATCATAACCATCCGTCATTGACGGCTGGATTTGGCTCGCCTGAAGCGCATTCTGATAAACGGCTGAGCAGTACTGTAAGCCTCTGTCTGAGTGATGCACCGCGTTGCCGATATAGCGCTTATCTTTGATGGCCATTTTTAACGCTTTCACCACACTCTCGGCTTTCATGTCTTTACTCACGTGATGACCGACTATTTTACGAGAACTGGCATCGGTGATCAGTGACAGGTAGTGCACACCTTGGTCTGACTCAAGATAGGTGATATCGCTGACCAGTACATGCCCTGCATCGTGCAGTCCCTCCTCTTTCAGCAGATTAGGATGCTTCTTCATCCAGTGTTTGCTGAACGTGGTTTTTGTGTAGCTTTTCTTCGGTTTAACCAGTAAACCTTCACTTCTCAAATAGGTAAAGAACCCATCTCGCCCGAGTTTAATATCGTGCTCAACCAGCTTGGATTTTATCAACGTGTAGAGCTTACGGGCCCCTAACCTTGGCATATATTTACGCCAGTACTGGACCCAGTCTTTGATAACCGATAGCTCAGCTCTACGACTTTCCATTCGAGCAACTGCCTGATAAATACCTTGCCTCGACATACCCGCAGCACGACATGCGGCAGCGAGGTTTATTTCTCCGTTGCCTTTTGCTTGCCAGACGTACCGGATAAGTACTTTTTTCTGAGGCCTGCTCCATATTCATTGTCCATGATATCAACCATGCCATTGAGGATTTGGTTACGCAGTTTCTCTTCTGCTAACTCACGTTCAAGGCGCTTGATCGTTTCGGCAGGTGTTTCTTTTGACTTAGTCATAAGGGGATGCTGAAAAGGTTTCGACCAATCAAGTCTACCATGTTTTCTAAGCCAGACGAGTACCGTTGAACGGCCTTGAATACCAAAATGGGCTTGGGCTTGTTTGTACGTCATTTCGCCTTTTTCAACACGCTCTACAACGCCTAATTTAAAGGCTAAGGTGTAATCTCGTTGTGTGCGCTTACGGCTTGAGTTAATTAATGTTGTCATAAAGAAATCCTCTTTATGTCAACGTATTTCAGGACGGGACACTCCTAATAAAAAAGCCAGTGATTAATCACTGGCTTTTTTGTTGTGCTTTTTAAGATGTGCCCGCTTACCGCAAAGCACACTCTTTTATCTTAAGAATTTCGTCTTATGGATGGCAAACGTTGTGTAACTCTAAGTTAGTGCCGATATCTTTATTACGGTCGGCTTTGGCATCGTCGTTACGTAACTGAGTTAAGTGGTCGAGGTAAGATTGGTCAACATCGTTAGTGATGTAGTGACCGTCGAACACTGAGGTTTCGAAACGTTTGATCTCTGGGTTTTCCATTCTCACCGCTTCAACCAGATCCGGCAGATTTTGGAAGATAATGCCATCGGCGCCAATCAGCTTAGCAATTTCATCGGCATCACGACCGTGGGCAATCAGCTCATTCGAGGTTGGCATATCGATACCATAAACGTTCGGGAAACGGATTTCCGGTGCCGCAGAGGCAAAGTACACTTTCTTCGCACCTGCTTCACGCGCCATCTCAATGATTTGCTCTGAGGTGGTACCACGCACGATAGAGTCATCCACTAACAGAACATTCTTACCTTTAAACTCAGTGTTGATGGCATTGAGTTTACGGCGTACCGATTTTTTACGCTCCTGTTGACCAGGCATAATAAAGGTACGGCCGATATAACGGTTCTTCACAAAACCTTGGCGGTAAGGTAAGTCCATGCAGCGGGCGATTTCTAATGCGATATCACATGAAGTTTCAGGAATCGGGATCACCACGTCGATATCATGGTCATACCATTCTTTTTTGATCTTTTCACCGAGCTTGGCACCCATATTCACGCGGCTGGCATAAACAGAGACGTTGTCGATAGTCGAATCAGGACGCGCAAAATACACGAATTCGAAGATACAAGGTGAGTAACTTGGCTCTTTGGCGCATTGGCGAGTGTAAAGCTGACCATCGAGAGAGATATAAATCGCTTCGCCTGGCGCCACATCGCGCATCACTTCAAAACCCACAGCATCAAGCGCCACGCTCTCAGAGGCCACCATGTACTCAGTACCGGTTGGAGTTTCGTGCTTACCTAATACCAGTGGACGAATACCGAAAGGATCGCGGAAGGCCACCAGACCTTGGCCGATAATCATGGCCACTACCGCATAGGCGCCACGGGCTTGCTCGTGCACTTTAGCGATAGTGTCGAACACTTCGTCAGGCGTCAGCATTAAGCTCGTGGTTTTTTGCAGTTCATCAGCCAGCAGGTTTAATAATACTTCGGAGTCGGATGTGGTGTTCACATGGCGACGCTTTTTGATCAGGCCTTCAGCTAATTCAACCGTGTTGGTTAAGTTACCGTTATGGGCTAATGAAATCCCAAATGGCGAGTTAACATAGAAAGGCTGCGCTTCTGACGCGCTGGAACTGCCTGCAGTAGGATAACGTACGTGGCCAATACCTGCATTGCCCTGTAGGCGCTGCATGTGTTTGACTTCAAATACATCTTTGACCAGACCATTGGCTTTACGTAGTCTGAAAGCACCACGATCAACGGTCACAATACCTGCCGCATCCTGACCTCTGTGCTGAAGCACGGTCAGTGCGTCATAAATGGTCTGATTAACCGATGATTGGCCAACTATTCCGACGATACCACACATGGGTAAGCTTCCTCATTGTAAGATGTTCTATGCCCTTTCATGTTGAAATATAAGTAAAAGACGAAGTAAATCTCCAGCCATAAGGCTTAAGTGCTTCATCTCAGTGTTGAGTCCGAACCTTAGGGGTCGGGCTCAACCTTACTTATCCTCCATCACTTAGGATAAATTTATTGTCTTTTTTATAGTTTGGGTACAAAGCTGGAGGTGTTTTCCAAATAGTGAAAGAACCATTGGATCACAACGCCAAATTCGGGCACTAGTACAGAGTCCTTCCACCATTGGGTGTTGGGTGAGCCTGTAAAAGCATCCATAAAAAACAGCAGCGCGCTGACGATCAGAGCGCCCCTAATGGCACCGAAACACAGACCTAAGAGTCTGTCAGTGCCTGATAATCCGGTTTTAACCACTAATTGCCCAATGATGTAATTGATGAGGGCGCCGAGTATTAAGGTGGTGATAAAAAGAATAGCAATGGAGACCCCATTGCGTAGCACCTCATCGTTCATTTGCGTGAGATAAACGGCGAGGTCTTGGTAAAATTGGCTGGCAACAAAGAAAGCCGCGAACCATACCACTAACGACATGGCTTCTTTGGCAAATCCGCGGATCAGACTGATAAGAGTCGATAACCCGATAACGAAGATGATAGCGTAATCAATCCAAACCATTGAGATGGCTTTCCAGCATAGGCTTTAAGACGGCGCGATTCTACCAGAGACTGAAACGATTCTCACCCCTAGCGAGGTAAATAAATTATTTCAGCCCCTGCTGAATAGCATTAAGATTCCAAGGGATTAAAAGGCACAATTCGGCCTTTCAAACGGGTTAGACTTTCAATTTCTTCCTGCATTTTCTTGAGCTTAGCTTCGGAAACATCCGGCCCCACAAACACTTTCGTCAATACGCCATCCTTAGGCGTGTCTGGAATTGTGTACGCCTTGTAACCACTTTTACGTAACTGCGCCACCAGCGCTTTTACGTTGGCGGCATTGCTAAATGCGCCTAGTTGCAGGGTAAGTCCAGGTTTTAATGAATCGCGGCTCACCACTTTAATGCCATCGTCTTTGGCAGGTTTTGCAGATTCTGTTTTCGCGGTTTCGACTTTAGGTTTGTCCGCTTTCGCCACCACGGTTGGCTTGGTTTCAGGCTTTTTGGTCTCAGTTTTAGTTGGAGCTGGCTTTGGCGTCTCTTTCTTCGGCTCGGCCTTAGCGGTCTCGGTTTTCACCGGCTCTTTCACTTCAGGTTTGGTTTCTGCTTTTGCCGTCTGTGGTTTGGCTTGCTCCTTCACAGCTTCCGCTTTAGGCTCGACTTTTGCCGCAGGCGTGTCTTTGACGTCGTCAGCATTGACCGCCTGCGCTAACGCCGCCTCATCATTCGGCGAGGCCTCTTCGGGTAAGGCACCTTCGCCATCCACATCCTGAGTGGACAACACCTCAAACATATCATCGGCGTTTTGCTGCGCTATCGCGGCAGGACGCAGGGGAATTTCGGCAAATTGTTCCTCTTGGCGGTCCTTCTTGCCATCTAAAATATCCGGCAGAAAAATCACTCCGAGGGCGACCAGCACCACAGTGCCGACTAATCGATTATGAAACTGGCTAGACAAAACGGTTATCCTGCTTAAAGAGAGACTTAAAACCTGCCACAGTGTAAAAGGAGCCAAACACAATTACCACATCATCGGGCTGAATTTGCGCTTTTAATGCCGTCCATGCCGCGGCGATATCGTCAAACTCATGGGCCTTAGTGTCTTGTGCTAAGGTTTGGCGCAGCAGGCTTGCATTCGCGCCGCGCTCACCCTGTAAACTCACTAAGTACCAAGTATCGATTAAGGGCGAAACCACAGGCAATACGCCTGCAATGTCCTTATCCTTTAGCATGCCACACAGGGCAAACACTCGCTTCCCCGTCACCATTGGCGAGAGCTGCTTGACTAAAAAGCGCGCCGCATGGGGATTGTGCGCCACATCGAGTAAAATCAGCGGCTGTTCGTTAACTTGCTCTAAACGCCCAGTTAAGCGCGCGCTGCTGATGCCTTTGGCAATGATATCGGCGGCAATATTCGGCCAGCCATGTTCAACAATCGCAATCACAGTCGCAGCGTTCGGTAATGGCAGTGTCGGCAAACTCAGCTGCTTAAGGGTCAATACTTGGCCTTGGTAATCCCACGTCTGGCCATCTTGCTGGTAACTAAACTCCTCGCCCACACGATAGAGCTTGGCACCAACATCTTGGGCGACATCATTGACCGTATGGGGTAAGTTCGGCTCACCAACAATCGCGGGGCGACCTTGGCGAAAAATGCCAGCCTTTTCACGGCCGACCAGCTCGCGGGTATTGCCCAAATACGCCTCGTGGTCTAAATCGACGGACGTCACCACGCTGATATCGGCATCAATCATATTGGTGGCATCCAAACGGCCGCCAAGACCGACTTCTAAGATCACCACATCCAACTTGGCCGCTTTAAACAGGATCAAGCCAGCCAAGGTGGCATATTCGAAGAAAGTCAGCGAAATCTCACCGCGCGCAGCCTCAATCTGTTCAAAGGCCGCCACAAAGGCTTCATCACTGGCATCTTGACCGTTAATGCGCACCCTTTCATTATATTTGAGCATATGGGGCGAGCTGTAAACTCCCACCGTCAGCCCTGATAAACGCAGGATGTTTTCGAGCATGGCGCAGGTGGTGCCTTTGCCATTGGTGCCCCCTACTGTGACCACTTTACTGGGGCCGAGATCCAATAAATGCAGGCGCGCGGCAACCTTTGACACCCTCGTTAATCCCATATCGATTTCGGTTGGGTGAATCGATAATAAATAATCAAGCCATTGTGCCAATGGTGCATTCGCACTCGGCACAGTTAAGGCTGTCTGTTCAGTCGGGGCTGTGGTCATCTGTTCTTTCCTTCCTTCGATACGCGCTTCACTTACATCGGCAAAGCGGCGATTAATCCAGCATAAACAATGGCCCTAAAGCCAACTTAGGCAGTTGATACTGCTCGGGATATGTCACATCGACTAAATAGAGCCCATTGGGTTTGGCGGTGGCCGCCGCTTGATTGCGATCTTTAAGCGCCAGCAAATCCGCCATCCAAGTCAATGGTTGGTTGCCTAGGCCAATTTCCAGCAGGGAGCCGACAATGTTTCGCACCATATGGTGCAAGAAGGCGTTGGCAGAAATATCGACAATCACATACATGCCCTGACGGGTCACTTTAACGCTGTGCACATTGCGAAATGGGGTTTTCGATTGGCATTGAATCGCGCGAAAACTGGTAAAGTCTTGTTCACCGAGCAGCGCCTGTGCCGCAACATGCATTTTATCGGCGTCGATATCACCGTGGTAATGGCTCACGCCGTGACGCAGGATCCCGGGGCGAAAATTATGATTGTAAATCACATAGCGATAACGTCTGGCCGTGGCTGAAAAGCGGGCATGGAAACTGTCATCCACCTCTTTTGCCCAACGAACGGCGATATTGTCGGGCAAATTGGCATTCACCCCTAAGGTCCACGCGCCTTCGTTACGTATGGCATTTGTCTCGAAATGCACCACCTGCCCCGTTGCATGAACGCCGGCATCAGTTCGTCCCGCACAGAACAAGCTGATGGGTTCGTTGGCCACCTTAGATAAGGCTTGTTCTAATTGCCCTTGTACTGAATCGACTTCGGCCTGACGTTGCCAACCGAAATAACCACTGCCGTCATATTCAATACCTAATGCAATCCGCATCCACACATCCTCACAGTTAATTTAGCGGCGCATTTTATCACAGCAGTCCACAAAAAAAACGGCGCTCTGCGCGCCGTTAGTGTGAAATCAAGCCCCTTAAGGATTAGCCCATCTCTTTAAGTAAACGAGCGGCTTCTTCTTGCTGACGCTCGTTACCGTCGATTTGGACTTCCCGCAGCAATGCTTTGGCACTGTCGCTATCATCGATTTCGATATAGGCACGGGCTAAATCGAGCTTGGCATTGACTGAGTTTTCCTCATCGTCCACGTCGATCATAGCGGCATCGCCAATCAGGGCGCCCACATCGCTCATCTCCACATCCATTTCGGGATAGAGATCTGTCTCTGTGTTGTCCTGCTCGGCATCGTTAAGCAGTTTTTCGATATCGATATAGCCATGCTCATTTTGGAAGTTAGTTAAATCATGCTCTGGAACAAACTTCTTCGACTTGCGAGATTCCTGCGCATCGAGCGCCGCTAGAGCCTCATCTACGGTGAGCGTATGCTCATCATCGAGGGCAAAGCTGTCCTCAGGGGTTAATATCTCTTCCTCTTCGAGCTCGGTATTGGTGCTAAAGGCGGCAAGTACGCTGTCATCGCTTAAATCGACATCATCTGTATCGTCTTTTAAATCGAACTCGTGGCCTAAATCCAGCTCATCGTCGAGATTAAACTCAGTGCTCGAAGCTGTATTTTTGGCATCAACCTCTGGCTGATTATCTGGCGCAAACTCTAGCGGTTTACGCGACGTGCCCTGCACTGCTACCGGATCTAAAGGCAAATCGGTGTCAGGTTTGACCGGCGTTTTCGCTTCAGGCGTAGGCGCAAAATTCAGTTCGGTATCCCAATCGAGAACATGGGGATCTTTAGTCTTGTTGGCCTTTAAGTCATTGAAGAAAGATGACTCTTTTTCCTTCGCACTCGCGGCGGCCGCCACGGCAGATGCGGCAACAGCAGCACCAAGAACAGGTGCTATATCGTCACTATCTTCATCAAAACCCGTAAACTTAGGCTCTGCGGCATCGTCATCGGCACTGTTATCCGTACTGCCTTCAGCAATCTCTTCACTCAGTTCGAAGGTATCGTCCGTGCCATCAATGGCATGGGCGGCACCAATGCCCTTGAGTAAATCTTCTTCCTCGTCTTTTTCTTCTGGCTCGACATGGGTGGTTTCTAAGTCGAAGTTAAAGTCGTCGGCATCCGCCTCGGCTTGTTCAGGCACATCGAACTCGGCTAAGAGTGAATCGAGGTCGTCCTCTGCCGTTGACAAGTTTTCAGGTAATGCGGCTTCGAGTTCGGCGGCGATTTCATCGCGCTCAAGGGTGGCTTCAACTTGAGCCGTTTCGTCGATAACAGCCTCTTCGACGAGCGCTTCTTGCGTGTTAAAGCCTGCCAATAACTGGTCGAGATCTTCATCGCTCGTTGGTAAGTTTGGAGCGAGTTCATCATCCAACTCGGCGGCAATGGCCGCTGCGACTTCAGGATCGGGCTGCGCTGGAGCATCTAGGCCCGCGAGTAGCGCATCGATATCGTCGGATTCGCTTACGCCAATGTCAGTTAAGTCGGCATCAAGCTCGGCGGCAATTTCATCGCTTAAATCGGGTTCGGGCGCGGCGGGTTTATCAAAATCTGCCAGTAAAGCATCAATATCATCGGTTTGCGCGACGCCCAACTCGGCTAAGTCATCGTCCAATTCGGCGGCGATTTCATCACCGAGATCATCAGCCGTTTCAGCTGGCGCCTTGTCATAATCGGTCAATAAGGCATCGAGATCCTCATCCGCCGCTTCGACAGGTTTGTTAGCCTCTGGCTGGTTAAAGCCTGCGAGTAACGCATCGATATCGTCGTCGGCTGGCACTGCGTCGTTTTCAAGCTCAGTGTCCAGCTCTGTGGCTAAGTCAGCGCCTAGCCCAGAATCTAGCTCGGCGGCAATCGCGGCGGCTAAATCTTCATCCTCTGGATCTGGCGCAGTTTCAGCAGGTAAATCGAAACCGGCTAATTCGTCGAGTTCGTCAAGCCCTTCAGCTGTAGCTTGAGCCTCCTGCGGGGTCTCTTCTTCATCAGAGCCTAATCCGGCCAGCAATGCATCGAGGTCTTCTTCCTCAATAATATTGCCAGATGCGGCTTTTTCTTCGGCAAAGGCTTCGGCTTCCTCTTGGTCACCCATGGCCTCTGCCCAGAGATCGTCCAGAGACTGGCCTTCATCCTCTTCAAATTGAGGTTCAGGCTCAGTGCTGACACCTGGGTCAATAAACATTTCTGATGCCATGTCCATTTGTTCATGGCTATCGGTCATTTCCTGCTCGGGCTGCAGGTCAACACTGCCAACATCGAGTAAGCTGTCGATCGAATCAGCATGGTCAGTATCTAGATGCACCGCCATGTCGCTGAGATCGTCATCATCCATCGCCAGCACAGACGCACTCGCCACGCCAGCCGCACCCGCGGCCATCATCGCCGTCTGCTGCGCTTCTAGCTCGCGGCGCTCTTTATTGCGTTTACGGCGTAATAGCCAGAAAACGAGCACCAGTAGCAATAATGCGGGGATCACCGCCGCCGCAACGAGGAGCAGCGGATTACTCATCAGGTTACGCCACAGATCATCGGGCTCTGCGGGCATGGCAGGCTCGTCTGTCGTCGCGGTCTCTGGCGTTTGTGCAGCCTCAACCTCGGCTTTAAGTGCAAGGTTTTGCTTCTTACTGGCCTGTAGGGTTTCTTCTAATACCGCAATCTGTTGATTTAATTCTTCAACCTTAGCTTTGAGTGTCTCAACATCGGTATTCCTCACCGCGAGTTGATCTTGCGCTCTGGCTAACTCATCGGTCAGGGATAAATTCTTGCTCTCCGCCGCTTCGAGGCGTGCATTGACATCCGAACTCACCATCTTAGGCGCGGTTGGCGTAGCAGCCACTTCGGTATTGGTCACTTTCGCCGCTTCGGGCTTCACCTCGGCCTTAGGTGGCGTCTCCACCTTAGGTTTAGGCTGTGCAACTGTCTGAGTCGGTGCAGCGGGCTTAGTCGCAGGTTTGGTTTCTGCCTTAGGCGTGGCTTTAACACCAGAACGAGCCTGCTTGTCGCTGCGCTCGGCGCGGGCAATGGCCAGACTATTGGGGATGGCGAGCATCACTTCTTTCGAAGGGATCAGCAAAATCATGCCACGTTCGAGGCTGTTATAACTGTCGGAGTTAAACGCATGGGGGTTAGCATCAAATACTGCGGCCATCACCTGATAAACGCTGACACTGGCATCGGGACGGACTTTTTGCGCAATGCTCCAAAAAGTGTCCTTAGAGGTCGTTGGTCCATATTGATGATTGACCTGACGGATCTGTCCGTCTGGCCCCATGATTTTTAAAGGTTTTATTTTGGGAGTATCAGCAGCTATCGCAGGATCAATAAAAGAGGTCGTGGAAGAAACAGCTAAAACGGTGGCCATTAGGCCCACAAGATACGAAGTGCGAAATTTCATCAATCCTTCCCTTTGAAGCGCTATTTAAGTTATCTCGCTGATAACAGGCTTTAGGCAATTGTATTTATTGAGATTACTATAAACTAGAAATCCCAGCCCTGCTACTGTTCACAATTGTAAAACAAAAAAAGCCTGCTGGCAGCAGGCTTTTTCACTGGGCATCAATCGCCACTTAAGAGTTAGTAATAATCTCTCACTAAAATCTCGGCAATTTGCACACTGTTTAAGGCTGCGCCTTTACGAATATTGTCCGACACCACCCAAAGGTTGATACCGTGAGAATGGGAAATATCCTTACGCACACGACCCACATAAACCGGATCGGTACCCGCTGCATGGGTTACAGCCGTTGGATATTCGTCATCGGATTCGAACAATACCACTCCTTCGGCATCGCGCAGTAAAGCTTTAATATCTTCTGCATCGGCGACTTGACGCGTCTCGATATGTACGGCTTCTGAGTGACCATAGAAGACTGGCACACGCACGGCCGTTGCGTTGACGAGGATTTCGTCATCACCAAAAATCTTCTGGGTTTCCCAGACCATTTTCATTTCTTCTTTGGTGTAGCCGTTATCCATAAATTTATCGATTTGCGGCAATACGTTAAACGCGATTTGCTTTGGATAAACTTCAGCATCAGCAGGCAGACCTTGCAGCAACTTAGTGCATTGTTTTGCCAGCTCTTCAATCGCCTTTTTACCTGTACCAGAGACTGACTGATAGGTCGCGACGTTAATACGGCTGATACCGTAAGTGTCGTAAATCGGTTTTAGTGCCACCAGCATTTGGATGGTCGAGCAGTTCGGGTTAGCAATGATGTTACGGTTGCGGAAATCGGCAATCGCATGGGGGTTAACCTCAGGCACAACCAATGGAATATCAATGTCGTAGCGGAAGTGAGAGGTGTTATCGATCACCACACAACCCGCTTCAGCGGCGATAGGCGCCCACTTGGCCGAGACATCGCCACCGGCAGAGAAGAAGCCTAACTGTGCTTGACTCCAATCGAAGGTTTCGACGTCCAAAATGGTAACTTGTTTGCCATGGAAGCTGACCGTTTCACCGGCGCTACGGCTACTGGCTAAAGGATATAAGTTCGCAACCGGGAAGTTACGCTCTTCGAGGATCTCAATCATAGTTTGACCCACTGCGCCCGATGCACCTAAAACGACAACATTAAATTCCTGCGACATAATTACCGACCGACTCCTGAAAAACCTAAATTGGACAACCAATCTACCTCAGATTGGCCGTGATAAGCCAGCGCCAATGCACTAAATTCGCGTCTATGTTTGTGATTTTTTCTCATAGTGTCGAAGCCATTCGACCTTGCAAAGCCATTTCGGAATACGGCATCGTCATCACGCAGGTCGTAGACGAATCTTGCGAGCTGTAATAAGGCTTTTTCATCGGGAATTTGTTCGAGCTCGACCGCCTTAAAATGAAATGGTGGCAAGAGCTCGGATAAGCGCTTCGTGGCCGGAATGGCTAACAACTCACACAACTTTTGGTACAGCATAAAAGTGCCACGGGCCTTACCTTCTAAGCTGTAACCGGCGATGTGCGGAGTCGCAAACTCAGCAAAAGGCACCAGCTCCGGCATGGGATGCGGCTCCCCTTCCCATACATCGAGCACCAATTTAAGATCATCCCTTTGCTGCTTAATCTTAATTAAGGCTTGATTATCAATCACGTCACCACGGCAGCAGTTCACCAGCCAGGTATTGGGTTTAAGACTCATCAGGCGCGCTTCATCGAATAAATGCAGCGTCTTATGCTCGCCAGTGCGAGTGATGGGCACATGTAGACTGATGATATCCGCTTCAAGTAATAGAGTCTCAAGGCTCACAAAATGACGGGGATCGCCCTCGGTCGCTTTGATGGGGTCATTGAGTAATACCTTAATGCCGTAGGCTTCGAGGCATTTGGCCGTCGCGCTACCAGTATTGCCCGCGCCGACAATCCCCACGACTTTGCCCTTGAGCGGCGAGTTAAACCGCGCCGCCAGTTCCAACATCGCAATAAAGGCAAACTCTCCGACTGCGGTCGCATTACAGCCGGGCGCATTCGAAAAGGGAATACCACGCCCAGCAAGATAAGCCAGATCCACATGGTCCGTCCCTATGGTGGCGCTGCCGACAAACTTCAGTTTTGGATTGGCATCTAACAATGCAGCATTGACTCGAGTGACCGAACGCACCAGTAGCACATCGGCATCTTGCACCTGCTCAGGCGTTAGCGTGCGGCCATTGACTGGGATTATCTCGCCTAACGCCCCAAATAAGGGTTCGACATAGGGCATATTTTCATCGACAACAATCTTCATGGGGACCTTTCTGATAAAAATGGGCTAGAGAGTGAGTAGCCAAGGATTCTAGCAAGACTCTGATCATAAACCCAATCCCTGAGTCGCATTATACCAATCGTATTAAATATCTGTTCATTCAGCGGGAGTTCAACACGCTTTAGACAAGGCGAAGGCTTGAAGGCATAGTGGTGCTCTGTCGAAAGCCTTAAACGCAGTATAAAGCGCGTTGAAACCCGCCCTTCGGGAGCCACACAGGCATCCCATTCCTTCGTTACATTGACTTAAAAGGGAATAACCATTTCTGCATCAATTCGCCTTGGATTGAGATGCCGGAGAGGCTCTGAACTGAATTAGATATTTAATGTGATTGGTATTTCTGAATTCCAACCAATAAAAAAGGAAGCCTAAGCTTCCTTTTTTAACGAAAATAATGGCTTACTTATATTTACGCATCACTAATGTTGCGTTAGTGCCACCAAAACCAAAGCTGTTGCTCATCACAGTGTTTAGCTCTGCATCGCGGTATTCACGCACGATTGGCATGTCTTTCGCGGCTTCATCTAAGTTATCGATGTTGATGCTAGGAGCAATAAAGCTGTTTTCCATCATGATCAAGCTGTAGATGGCTTCGTGTACACCCGCCGCGCCTAAGGCATGGCCAGTCATAGACTTAGTCGATGCAACTGGTGGGCACTTGTCTTTAAAGACTTCACGCAAAGCTTCTAACTCACGTACGTCACCGACTGGGGTAGAAGTACCGTGGGTGTTGATGTAATCGATTGGCGTGTCCACATCGGCCAGAGCCATTTGCATACAACGCACCGCACCTTCACCAGACGGAGCAACCATGTCGTAACCGTCTGATGATGCGCCATAACCAATTACTTCCGCGTAAATCTTCGCGCCACGAGCCAGAGCGTGCTCTAACTCTTCAACGATTAAGATACCGCCGCCACCAGAGATCACGAAACCATCACGGTCCGCATCATAGGTACGAGAGGCTTTTTCTGGAGTCTCGTTGTATTTAGTCGACAGTGCGCCCATCGCATCGAAGCCCATAGTCAGGGTCCAATCCACTTCTTCCGAACCGCCCGCAAACACCATATCTTGCTTACCCATTTGGATAAGTTCAACGGCGTGACCGATACAGTGAGCACTGGTCGCACAGGCAGAACTGATTGAGTAGTTCATGCCTTTGATTTTGAAGGGGGTTGCCAAACACGCGCTGGCCGTGCTCGACATAATGCGTGGCACGATATAAGGACCCACGCGTTTTACGCCTTTTTCGCGCAGAATATCCGCAGCTTGAACTTGGTTAGAAGACGAAGCGCCGCCTGTGCCCACAATCAAACCTACACGAGGATTTGAATACTGCTCTTCAGTTAACTGAGCATCCTTAATGGCTTCTTGCATTGCAATGTAAGCATATGCCGCAGCATCGCCCATAAAACGCAGCGCTTTACGGTCAATCAGCTCAGAAGGATCTAATTTGATATTGCCCCATACATGACTGCGTAGTTGCATTTCTTCAAACTGAGCGGAATGTGTAATACCACTACGGCCCGCTTTAAGTGACTCAGTCACTTCTTGCTTGTTATTACCGATACTTGAAACAACACCCATTCCGGTGATCACGACTCTTTTCATTTTATTGCTATCCATTGTGTACATGTCAGTACCTACTTTTTGCTGAGCCAATAGTATCTGTTTTGCTTCAATTAAGTGGTCAGCTTTCCATAAAGGCGGGTAAAATAATGCCCAATATGAGACTGAGAGTATATTTCTTTGACTGCTAAGCCCCAAAAATCTTGCCAATTTAAGCGTGATTACCCGCAATTGATCAACCTTTATCCCCCATGCGCGTTGACTGCTGCACAGTCTCTGGACAATTTAACTCGCCTTCGACTCTCTCGCTTAACGACGCCATCAGTTCAACTCGGTCAGGGACTGTACGTCATGGGGCAATGGGGATTGGGCGATGGACTCGAGCTGCTCTCTCTACTACAACACTGGCAAACGCAGACTCAAAGCAACACACGGCTGTTAGTCAAAGTGTTTGAGCCCAATCCCATTAACGATTACGAACTTAAATTACTTTGGGATCAATCGCAAAGCTTAATTTCAACGCCTCATTTACTACCGATTGCCAATGCCTTACTTAAGGCAAAACCTGCGCGCATTATAGGGTGCCAGAGATTAATCTTTGATGACGGCCGTATCACGGTCGATTTGCATTTTGGCGACCTGCAAACCTCACTCACCAATTTGCCCCACAGCGCTGCTCATCCCATTCGGCAATGGCTGGTTTTACCGCATTTGGCATCGCATTTAAATGGCAAGCAAGTCTGGCAAATGGCCCGTTTGAGTACCGATGATGCCCAGCTGATTGGGATCAATTTGGCTGAAACCGTGCAACAGTTTGCCCAAAGCAGTGGCTTTAGCACACTTAACGTCAGCCAAGATGCCTTGAATAGTGATGCAAGTGATGCGCTGCCAAGCCAGATTATCACCGATGAGATTTTGCTCCATGAGCGCAAACTGCTGCGCCAGCAAGCCGATACCGCTCAGGCATTTACCCCAAAACCTGCAGCGCTCGCCACCAAAGATCATCCAGTTGCCATCGTCGGTGGCGGACTGGCATCAGCGAACCTAATGCTCTCCCTCGCCGAACGAGGCCAAAGTAGCATATTGTTTTGTAAGGATAATGAGTTAGGCCAAGGCGCATCCGGCAATCGCCAAGGGGCAATTTACCCCCTGCTCACGCCTGAAAATGATGAGCTGAGTCGTTTTTTCCAACAGGCATTTTTGTTCAGCCGTCGCCGTATTGAGGCGCTGAGCCATGCGTCGATGATTGAGACAGATGCCACCCCGAATATTACCGCGATTTCCCATGACTTTTGTGGGGTACTGCAAACGGGTCATGATGAGCGCAGCCAACAACGGTTGGATAAAATTATCCAAAGTCAGGACTGGCCGGCGGAAATCGCCTACGCTGTTGATGCAAATGAAGCCAACGAAATTGCTCAAATAGGGATTGATAAGGCTGGATTTTTTTATCCCCTCGGGGGCTGGGTATGCCCATTTGAATACGCCAAAGCCGCGGTAGATAAGGCCTCGCAGCTTGCCAATGTGCAGTGCCATTTCAATACCGAGATCATCGAAATCGAGTGTGATGCAAAGGCTTGGTATCTCCACCGACAAGGCCAACGTTTTGGGCCATTCCGCCAACTCGTGCTCGCCAATGGCGCGCAGCTCACCCAATTTTCGGCCAGTGAGCGATTACAGATAAGTCCGTTTCGCGGCCAAGTGAGCCACGTCCCCGCCCAATTTAAGCTGAGCCAATTGGCGACAGTGTTATGCGCGAACGGTTACCTCACGCCAAGTCATCAAGGCTTGCATTGCCTCGGCGCCAGTTATGTCAAAGCGGCGGAGCACTTCGATTTTTGCCCGCAGGAGCAACGGGAAAACCTCGGAAAAATGCAAGAAAGCTACCCCAACCAAGCCTGGGTTGACGATATCGACATCAGCGGCAATAGCGCCCGTGTCGGCGTGCGGATGGTGACGCGGGATCATTTCCCCATGATGGGCTGTGCGCCCGATGTGGCTGAAATATTGGCGCGCTATGAACAGCATCAACTCAATCAGCAGCAGGCCGAACAAAGCAAGCATTATTGGCAAACGACCTCGGCTCCGATCCTCGATGGCCTATATATCCTGGGTGGCTTAGGGTCGCGGGGATTAAGCTCTGGCCCCTTAGCGGCCGAATGTTTGGCGGCACAATTAACCGGTGAGCCACTGCCACTGGATTGGCCCACCTTAAATAAACTCAACCCCAATCGGATGTGGTTACGCAAATTACTAAAGGGTAAAGCGCTTTAGTAAAGAGCGCTTTAGCAAAGAGCGGCTTGAGTGAAAACTAGTTAATTAAAACAAAGGCTTATCATTGATATGCTAATCAGACTTGCATCTAATCGCACCAATGATTGGCAGCCCAAAACAAAAAGGATTAATCAGTGCTTAATCCTTTTTTGTATTTCGACTGAGCATTGAGCGTTAACCCTAGAGCGAAGAACCCTGCTTAGTGGTTTTTACTCTGGTGCGATTATTGTTGTCGCGGCTTTGACGGATCAAGGCATCGCCATCGAACTCGGTTTGAGCTGATAGCTGCTCGCGATGGGCTTTCGCCAATCTATCGTAAAGCAGTACGTTCACCGAGGCCGCCAGATTCATACAGCCGACCGTAGGCACATACACCACGGCATCGGCTCTATCGATAATCTCTTGGCCAATGGTGCCATCCTCTGGGCCAAACACATAAAAGGCTTTCTCGGGATGCACAAACTCAGGTAAGGGTGTCGCCCCTAGGACTAAATCCACGCACACCAGCTTAGTGTCAGAGGGGAGCGCATCGAGTAAGGAGGCCACCCCAGTTAACGGAATGCGTTCGGCGGCGCTCTGCGTATCGGCATTATATTGCTGCGGCCCACGGGCGGCATACTCATAGCGTTTGCCGGTGTAGAACACGGCATCGACACCATAACAACCCGAAGCGCGCATAATGCCGCCTACGTTCGTCGGAGTTTTCGGATTGACTAGACCGATATAAACCGCTTGCTGCCCCTCAGGTTCAGCCATGGCATCAACCGAAGTCGTCGTGGATATACTCATTAATTAGGCCGCTAAATGACTAACAATCTTGCCATGTAATTGTGTCCAAGCCGCTTCCACTAATGCAAAATCGGCATCATTTAATTCTTGGCGCGCCAGTGCTAAACAGTCGGTCATTTTTTCAAGTAAGGCTTCTAACGTGCTCTCGCCTTCGTCTTCGAGTTGCGATAACACCACCGCCACATGGCCTTGCAGATAACCGCAGGCAAATAAGGCGTCGTCATCACCATGGCTTACGACAGACTCAATCCACTGTTCTAGTGCTTCTTCATACTGCTCTAACATCGGGTCAAACTCTCCAATAACGTATTTCGCCCAAATGGCCGCTGGCCCCTCGGTGCTTGCAATCTCCGAGGAGAATAAATCTGATTAGTCGGGGTTGGCCACCTGATACATCACATAATCATGGTAACCCGTCGTCACTTTGTAATAGCCACAAAGCTCACGATCTAATTGAGGGTCGCCACTATCCACAATTAAGGGGCGTCCTTCAAGTGCTTTTAGCTTAGTTTTTGTGGCGAGGATAATAATATTGTCCTTACCGAGGCGGCGGATCAGCTCTGGCGACAACTGCTGGTTGCCACGACCGAGAATATGCCCCTGCCCGCCAATCAAGGTAATAACCAGTTTTGCCGGCTTATCTTGAGTAAAGTCGAGCAACTGCTTGGCGGTTAAATCACTCGCCACCAAGGCTTTATCTTGAATAAGATCAACCCCCAACAGGGTGTTATCGAGCCCAAGCTCTTCCATTACAAAGGCGACCGTGCTGCCCGAGCCCATAATGTACAGCTCGTCTTCCATTTGCTGGATAACATCGGCGGCAATATCGGCAAGCACGAGCTCATCGACCTCTTTTCCGCCCATCTTTACTGCTTGTACATAACGGGGTTCAGCGGGCACTAATAGCTCACCAAAGCGTTTGGCGCGCACCGTGCCTTGGCGAAAAGCTACTTCATCGATATCCATCACATCGGCACTCATCAGGCTGACTAACTCACCCTCAAGCAACATTTTGACCACCATACCCGCAGCATGGGGCGTGATGCCGTAAACACCTGAATGGATTTTTACTCCAGCAGGAACACCAAGCACGGGTAATTTATCGTCGATAACGGCTTGTTCAAACACGCTATACACATCACGCGCCGTGCCATCGCCCCCCGCAAACAGTAATAAATCCAACGGTTCGTTCAGCAAGGTACGCACTACGGCTTGCGTGTCGACGGCTTGGGTTTTATCCGGAGTTTGATACACCACACGGGTGTTAAAACCTAAGGCGTTGGCGGCATCCTCCCCCATCACACCTGAGGCGGTAATGATTTCGATATCTTTGGCAAAAGGGGCAATCACTTCTAAGGCTTGCATCATACGCTTTATCGCCTTGGGCTCGGCGCCTAAGGCAAGGGCTTCTTCTGCCACGCCATCGCTGCCCTTAAGACCCACACTGCCACCTAAACCCGCCAGTGGATTGATGACTAAGCCTAAACGAAACCGGTTCACCTTAACCTCTCTTGTTAATTATTCTAGTTTTTACAATGAGTTACTTTCAAAATCAATATAAACTTATGCAGCAACCGCTTGCGCCCTATCCTTAGGGATCAAAAATACCGCTAACATGGCCGCAAAGGCACAGGCCGCCGCAAATACCCAAGACCATACAGCGCCGCTACCATCACCCCAGATATAACCGCAAATCCAAGTGCCGAGTGCGCCGCCAACCCCAAAGCTTAAGCTGGCATACAGGGCTTGCCCTTGGCTGCGATGACTGGCATCAAAATTTCGATGCACAAATTGAATCGAGGCCGCATGGGTCAAGCCGAAGGTGAACGCATGCAGCACTTGGCTTAAGCCCAGCAATAACATGCTCTCTACGCCAAAGGCGACCAACAACCAGCGCACGGCGGTCATGGCAATACTGACGACAAGCAAGGTATTGACGCCATAACGTCCAAGCAAGCGAGGCGCAAACATAAACATCACGATTTCGGCCATTGCACCGAGGGCGACAAAAATCCCCGCGGCCGCTTCGGTATAACCCGCCTGCTTAAGATAGAGCACAAAGAAACCGTAAAAAGGCCCTGCGCTCATCTGTAATAACATCGCCGACACCATGAACCACAGAATGGGTTTAGTCCATTTAAGTGGCTGGCGCTCTTGTCCTTGTGGGCGCATAGCCCGATTGGCTGGCAATGGCAAGGCACACACCAGCATCCCTGTAAACAAAACTAAACCAATATAGGGCAACACCTCGGTGCCCCATTGACCAATGGCAAAACCGGCGCCGACCACTAAGCAGATATAGCCAATGCTGCCAAAGCTGCGGATTTGTCCATAGCGGCTGGCATTTTCACCTAAGGTTTCGAGGGTGATCACCTCAAGCTGCGCCAAAATCGCGTTCCAGAAGAAGGTATACAGCGCAAGGCTGAGCGCCATATACACAAAACCACCGTGGTAGAAAAAGCTTAAATACGCCAGCATCGCCGCGCCCGCGCCCATCTTAACCAATTCAGAGCGCATGCCTGTGCGATCGGCCACCTTCGCCCACACATTGGGAGCCACGATACGGGTCGCCATTAAAATCGCGAGCAAAAAACCGATTTCTTGAGGGTTAAATCCCCGGTTTTCGAAGAAGACCCCAAGGTAAGGGATCATAGTGCCGAGAATTGAAAAGAAGAAAAAATAACAGGCACATAGCCAGCGTAACTGCTGGCTTGTGCTAGAGATTGTAGGCATTAACGCATTCCATTTATTACACAGCCGCTATGCATCTTTATTCCATGCAGACTGTCTCATTCATCGCGCCTATCTCATGCCGAGAATCGGTGTATGACTGCGAACATCCTGATTTTGAGCTCTGTGTCTTAACAGATGATCCATCAACACAATCGCCAGCATAGCTTCGGCGATCGGTACCGCGCGGATCCCGACACAGGGGTCGTGACGACCTTTAGTCACCACTTCTGCCATTTCACCTTGGGCCGTCATGCTTTGACCCGGCACACTGATACTCGAGGTTGGTTTTAATGCGATATGAGCAATAATCGGTTGACCCGATGAGATGCCGCCGAGGATGCCGCCCGCATGATTAGATTCAAAACCCTGCGGCGACATTAAATCGCGCCCTTCTGAGCCCTTTTGCGTCACAACCCCAAAACCATCACCAATTTCCACGCCTTTTACCGCGTTTATGCCCATTAAGGCATGGGCGATGTCGGCATCGAGCCTATCGAACACAGGCTCACCCAATCCAACAGGCACGCCCGTCGCCACCACCGAAATTTTTGCACCAATGGAATCACCGGATTTTTTCAGCTCGCGCATATACTCATCCAGCGCCTCGAGCTTAGTCGCATCGGGGAAGAAAAAGGCGTTCTGCTCGATTTGACTAAAATCGAGGGTCTCGGCACTAATCGGTCCAAGTTGCGACATATAGCCTTGGATATTAATCCCATGCACTTGCTTTAAATACTTTTTCGCCACAGCGCCTGCAGCAACCCGCATAGCGGTTTCGCGTGCCGATGAACGGCCGCCACCACGGTAATCACGCAGGCCATACTTTTGCTGATAGGTGTAATCGGCATGTCCTGGACGGAATAAATCTTTGATATTGGAATAATCTTGGCTGCGCTGATCGGTGTTTTCGATCAAAAGCCCAATGGAGGTGCCCGTGGTTTTGCCCTCAAACACACCGGATAAGATCCGTACTTCATCAGGCTCACGACGCGCGGTGGTATAACGGGATGTGCCAGGACGACGGCGGTCTAAATCATGCTGCATATCGGCTTCGGTGAGTTCGAGCCCTGGTGGGCAACCATCAATAATACAACCGAGCGCCACACCGTGACTTTCACCAAAGGTAGTCACCACAAAATTTTGACCAATACTGTTTCCAGACATCCGCTTTTTACACCTTAAATGATTTGCTTATCGCTCCGCGCCCAGCAATGGCTGGACAATTCTTTTTCCCGCTGCAAGCCTAACTGGCAGCGGGAAAAGACTCAACCTAATTTATTATTGCGCGTCGCGATAAATAGCAAAAAGCGATTGATGTTCGACCAGTTGGTCGCGCGTCAACACAAACACACCATCACCGCCGTGTTCAAAGTTAACCCAGGTAAACGGCACTTCAGGGAATTGCTCCATCAGATGCACCATAGAGTTACCCACCTCAACCACTAAAATCCCTGTTGGTGTCAGGTATTGAGCCGCATTCGCTAAAATGCGTTTGGTTAAGTCAAGGCCATCACGACCGGAAGCTAACCCAATGGCTGGCTCATGGTGATATTCATCTGGCATATCGCCGATGTCTTCTTCATCAACATAAGGCGGATTAGAAACAATCAAATCGTATTGTGGACCTTCAGGAATGGCTGAAAACAGATCCGATTGCATCGGGAAAACTCTGTCCATCACGCCTAAGGTTTCAACGTTGATTTGCGCCACATCGAGGGCATCTTCGCTGATATCGAGCGCATCGACCTCTGCTTCATCAAATTCGTAGGCACAGGCAATCGCAATACAGCCACTGCCAGTGCATAAATCTAAAATACGATTAACGGGTTTGCCATATAACCAAGGACCAAAGCGATTGGCAATCATCTCGGCGATAGGTGAACGAGGTACCAATACGCGCTCATCCACATAGAATTCAAGCCCTGCAAAGCGCGCTTTATTGGTTAAATAAGGCACAGGCAAACGCTCACGTACGCGGCGAATGATCAGCTCAACGATTTTGTGTTTTTCACTGCTGGTTAAGTTACTTAAAATCACTTGTTGACCGATTTCTTCGGGCAAGTGCAGCGCATGAAACACTAATGCGATGGCCTCATCCCACGCGTTATCCGTCCCGTGGCCATAGTACACATTGGCATCATTAAAGCGGCTCACCGCCCAACGCAACATGTCACCTATGGTGCGTAACTCTGTCACAGCTTCATCTACAAAGATCTTATCCAAAACGCTCTCCCGCTTGTGTGTTCGTAAACATTGTAACTGAACTCTGTTCAGAAACCATAGGATTCAATAGAATACCCGCCATGAATAAAGACGATGATAAAGAAGGCATGGCGATGTTTTCGGCGCTGATCGAGGGGATAAAACCTATCGACCAAGATAAGCGGCATTTTCGCACGCCCCTAAAAACCAAACAGGAAATAGAACTGAAAGAGCAGCAACTGCATGCTGACAGTTATTTCTCAGATACTTATCAACCTCTGCTGCCCGTTCAGGGGCCAATGCGTTGGCTCGACGAGGGTGTCGACAGTCTCGAGCTTAAACGCTTAAGACGAGGTGATTACCAACCGGATTTATTGCTGGACTTACACGGTTACCGCCAATCCGAGGCTAAACTCGAACTCGCGGCGCTGATCCAAGCCTGCGTAAAACAGCAAAGCCAATGTTGTTGTGTGATGCACGGTTACGGCACTGGCATACTAAAACAGCAGGTGCCTATGTGGTTGGTGCAACATCCTATGGTAAAAGCCTTTCATCAGGCCCCCAAAGAATGGGGTGGCGATGCGGCGCTGCTGGTGCTTATCGATATTGGCGACCAGCCGCATCGACGTTAATGGACGAATTAATCCTCTAAAAACAAAGGGCCCACTGATGTGAGCCCTTTGTTTTATCGAAGAAATTAACTAATGCTGTGGGGCGCATGCTGCCAAACAATGCAGGCCTGCTCGGCATGTTTATCTATCAGAGTAATTCCTGAGGTGGCAAATAAGGGCGGCTCAACACCTGCGACTAACTCACTAACCAAATAGCCTAAGAGCGGCATATGGGAAATCACCAGCACTTTATCGGCCTTATACAACTCGGCATAGGCAACAATTAAGGCGGCCACATTGGCGGGATCGCCTGAAGGCACTAAATCATCCACGACCAGCCATTTGCGTGGTTCGGGGAAATGCTGACTCAATTCTTGCCACGTTTGCTGCGCACGTAAATAAGGGCTGACCAAAACAAGATCAAAATCGCTGACACTTCGGGCTAACCAGTTACTCATTAAGACAGTATGGTGTCTTCCTAAATCGGTAAGCGTTCTGTCCCTATCCGACTGAGCATTAAATCCAGCGTCACCATGTCGCATCAAAAATAGCTGCATACTTCTCTCGCTACCCACACTTGTTTTTGTTTTATCCCAATTGTAGCCCTAAAATGGATTTCAACAAACCTTGTAAGGGTTAATCTTTAGTCGATAAACACAAGAGATATTTGCCAAAAACCATTAAGACTATCAATATATAACAAGCCATCGTTACCGGAGTGTCTCTTTGCAAGCCTCTCAGTCTATTTACAAAAGTCCAAACGATCATCGTCAGTACCGTTATCTCGTGTTAGATAATGCCCTGCGGGTATTATTGGTCGAAGATTTGGACGCCAGCCAAGCCGCCGCTTCCATGGCGGTGGCCGTAGGACATTTTGATGATCCTGTGGATAGACCCGGTATGGCGCATTTTTTAGAGCATATGCTCTTTTTAGGCACGGAAAAATTCCCCGACTCCGGCGAGTATCATGCCTTTATCAATCAGCATGGCGGCAGTAACAATGCTTGGACCGGCACAGAGCACACCAATTTCTTTTTTACGATCAACGCCGACGTATTTGCCGACTCCCTAGACAGATTTAGCCAATTCTTTATCGCCCCCAAATTTGACCTCGACCTAGTCGATAGGGAGCGCCAAGCGATTCAATCTGAATTTAGTTTAAAGCTGAAGGACGATATCCGCCGCACCTATCAAGTGCTTAAAGAAACCGTCAATCAACAGCATCCGTTTTCAAAGTTTTCCGTGGGCAATTTAGTCACGCTAGGCGGAGAACAGGCGCAGGTCAGAAGCGAGCTATTAGCATTTTATCAAAGCCATTACAGCGCCAATTTAATGACGCTCTGTTTAGTCGCACCTATGCCGTTAGATGAGCTTCAGGCGCTTGCAGTGCAATATTTCAGTACAATCAGAAACTTAAACTTAGTCAAACAGTATCCCGATGTACCGCTGTTTTCTGAAAACGAACTGCTTAAGCAAATCAATATTGTCCCCTTAAAGGAACAAAAGCGTTTAAGTATCAGTTTTAACTTTCCTGGCATCGATCACTACTACAAACGCAAGCCGCTCACCTATATTAGCCATATCCTCGGCAATGAGAGTAAAGGCAGCCTGCTGTCGTATCTTAAAGAACAAGGTTTAGTGAATAACCTCTCCGCAGGCGGCGGAGTCAATGGCTATAACTTCAAGGACTACAGTATAGGCCTACAACTGACCGACAAAGGCGTGGCCAATATTGATGATATTGTGTGCAGCTGCTTTGAATACATCGAGCTGATAAAAAACCAAGGCCTTGAGGATTGGCGCTATTTAGAACGTGCGAATCTGCTCAAAATGGCGTTTCGCTATCAGGAGCAAGTGAAATCCCTCGATTTAGCCAGCCACTTAAGCATCAATATGCATCACTACGAAGTGGAAGACTTAGTCTTTGGCGACTATCGCATGGATGGCTTAGATATTGATGAAACCCTTGAGCTATTGCGCTTAATGACGCCGCAAAATATGCGCTTGCAACTCATAGCACAGTCCGTTAAGACCGACCGCAAAGCCAATTGGTATCATACGCCATACCAAGTCTTACCGATAAAACCCGAATCCCTTGCCCGTTGGCAAGTCACACACATTCGCCCTGAGCTGCAATTGCCCGCTGCCAATCCCTTTATCGTAGCCGATTCCATTGCCCGCCCCGATAAAAGTGAAGTCGCCGTACCCGTGATTGTCGCGGAATCAACGGGATACCGAATTTGGCATAAAAAAGACGATGAGTTTAATGTCCCGAAAGGCCATATGTATCTATCCCTCGATTCGGAGCAAGCGAGTAAAACCCCAAAACATGCTGCCCTCACCCGCTTATACGTTGAGATGCTGCTCGATTACTTGACTGAGCCCACTTACCAAGCGGAAGTCGCAGGGCTTAGCTATAACATTTACCCCCATCAGGGTGGGATCACCCTGCATTTGTCTGGTTTTACGGGGAATCAAGAAACGCTGTTAGCCCTGCTGATCCAAAAGGCGAGAGAACGTAATTTCACCGAAGAACGGTTTGCGTTAATTAAATCTCAGCTGCTACGTAGCTGGCAAAACCTCGCGCAAGCCAAGCCGATTTCGCAGCTATTCACTAGCCTGACCGCCACGCTGCAAAAACGCAGCTACGAGCCAGCGCGTATGGCGCAGATGCTTGAAAATATCACCTTAAATGATCTGCATAACCATGTACGCGCCTTTTACGAGAAGATTTACCTCGAAGGGCTGATTTATGGCGACTGGCTTGTGTCAGAGGCGCAAGCCTTAGGAAAACGACTGGAACATATCTTGTCCTTAGTCTCTAGCCCAAGCGCGGAGTCGACCCGTGAATTAATCAACTTAACCGGACAAGGCACCCTGCTTCGGGAATTGGCAATAGACCATCAAGACAGTGCGATTATTGTTTATTATCAATCTGCTTCAGCGACGCCAGAAAAAATGGCGCTGTTTAGCTTACTCAATCACACTATGTCTTCGACCTTCTTCCATGAACTACGCACCGAAAAACAATTGGGCTATATGGTAGGCACAGGTTATTTGCCACTCAATCGCCATCCGGGACTCATTTTCTATATTCAATCCCCGACAACGGGACCACTACATTTGTTAGAGGCAATCGATGAGTTTATCGCGGACTTTAATTATGCCGTGATGCAAATTACCAATGAAGAATGGGAAAGCACTAAACAGGGACTCATCAATCAAGTGATGGAACATGATGCTAACCTCAAAACCCGAGGCCAGCGTTATTGGGTGAGCGTGGGCAACCGTGATTACCAGTTTAATCAGCGTGAATTAGTGGTCGAGGAAATCAACAAACTCACTCGCCCAGACCTTATTAAGTTTATGATGCGAAAAATGCGCACTAAGCATAGCGACAGACTGGTGCTTTTTAGCACAGGCTCTGCCCATGCGGCGCAGTCAGAGCTTGAATCAGGCAATATGATTACCGATCTTAAACTCTTTAAACAAAACACTGAAAAGTTCAATTTTTGACAAGTTAGCACTTACGTAATGGTATTCATGTCATATGGGTAACCAACAAACAAAATCGCTAAATGCACGTAAATCTATAGTTGTATCTATTGTCAGTAAGCAAAAAACTGATGAAAAAGTTGGTAGAACAATGCCAATGCGTCAAGACAAAGTACAAAATTAGTCCATCTATATGCTATTAAAAGGATTTTTTACATTCTGGCTTTTGACAAAAGCTTCTATTTCTGGAAAAGTGATGTAACACAATTGTTTCATGGCATCCTCGGACAATACTAAGAACTACACTATGCCAAAAGCACTCTTACAAATAATCCTACTTAGTTGCTTATTTTTAAGCACTTTGATTTCATCTTTCTCTGCTTCAGCATTTTCGAGTGAAACCTCTCCCATAGTGATTTTACAGTCACAGTCATTTGGTGTCGCACAAGGTCTTTCACAAGGTACTGTAACTTCAATAGTTCAAGATAACGATGGCTATCTCTGGATAGGTACGCTTAACGGGCTTAACCGGTTTGATGGAAGAAATTTCAAACATTTTTATGCAGATGGAACAGATTCGGGCTTGCCTAGCTCATTTATTAGAAGTTTACAATTAGATAAGAATGGTGATCTTTACGTAGGTACTGATAATGGTTTAGCGATATATGATAAAAGTAAAGACTCATTCATAAAATACGGCCATCCACTTGAGAACAAACCTATTTGGAGCATAAATATATCAATAAATAGCCTAATCATTGGCACCGATAACTCAATAATAGAAATAACTGGGAAAAATAACTTTAATACATTAGCACAAGAAGGAATAGGAGAAATAAAGAAGTCCATAAAAATAGGTTATACTTACTTATTTAAAGACTATTCAGGAAAACTGTATGAGTTAAAGAACGGAAACTTAACTCTCATTAAAGAAAATGTTATAGATATTGAACAAAAAGATGCCAACACTCTCATACTATCTTCAAAGAATGGTCTTTTTGAATATGATGGAAACCTTGTAAAAAAAATAGATGACCGTGCATTTTCACAATTAGCCAAAAACAATGAGCTTATATATGGGATTTCCGAAAACAGTATCATTAACATTCTTACAAGAAAAATCATAGGATCATTATCCGAATACGCTCAAGATAAAGCAACTTACTTTTATGTGAACAAAAGTTACTTTTCGGTTGGTAGTGTTGACCAAGGATTTTCAATCATAAAAAGTCAAAGTAACTTAGTAAAACATACCACGCTCGCTAACGACAGCACTTGGCATATAACTAAAAACAAAAGTGGTTTCCTTGTATCATCAGATTCAGAATATATCTCTCTTTTCAATAATAATTTTCAAAAAGCAGTTGATTTCAATACCCATACAAAGGGATATAAATATGCGGTAATGAACGAAGGGAAACTTTTTTACGGAACTAGCTCTGGATTATTCGTTTTAGAAAACGAATCAGCTACTATGCTGAGTCAAGAAACTATCTCATCATTATCTAGTAATGATGATGGTTCAATCTTATCTGCTGGAACTCCAGATGGAAAAATATTGATAATTAAAGATTCTAATGTAATAAATACCTTTGACACACAAAGAGGGGAGCCGATTTTCGATATTGAAATAATATCTGAAAACCTGTTTTATGTGGCAAGTCAAGGTGGTTTAAGAAAATATGAGAATGGCAACGAAACTGTTGTCAGCGAACAATTAACTTACAGTATAGAAAAAGATAACAACAACATATTATTTGGAACTTCGTCAGCCATAATGCGTTACAACACATTAACTGGCACAATAGAAAAAGTATTATCAAACAATAAAGAAATATATTCAATTGTTAGTGACATAGACTTCATTACGGTATCATCACTAGGTGAAGTCATTGTTTACAACAAAAAAAACCACTCTTCATATACATTAAATACATCAAATGGAAGTCAATATGAGTATAACTCTCCTAGTGCTATAAGAGTTAACGAATTTGTTCTATTGGCAGGAATAAATGGGATAAGTATTGTTTCTCCTGAAGAAGTTAATGAATACATAAAAAACCAAAAAGTCAGCAAAACTGAGATAACAAACTTTTCAGTTTTCAATATTTCACAAGAAAAAAATGGCAAATACTTAAGCCAACCAATTGATGTTACAAACGAAATAAAACTAAAATACTCTGAATATCCATTTTCTTTCGATTTCATATCTCCAATGTCAGATGAATTTGCTACAAGCTATTACTATAGAATGCAAGGACTTTCTGACACTTGGATTTATTCAAATGGGACTAATTCTGCAACTTACACGAACTTATCACCAGGAAAATACGTTTTTCAAGTTTATGCTATGAATAAACTTTCAGGAGATAAATCCCCTGAAAAAGAAGTAAATATTATAATAACTCCACCCTGGTGGTCTTCAACTCAAGCCAAAGTAATTTATTTCATTATTTTAATGCTTTTCACCCTCTTTGTTTTCAAAGCAATCCTACGTAAACGAGAAATTCAACGCCAAATTGCATTAAGCGAAGAACGCCTAAAACTTTCTTTATGGGGGAGTGGCGATGAAATGTGGGACTGGGATATTGAGACTGGCAATATTTTCCGTTCGAATATTTGGGGAGCATTGGAATTTCCGAGGGATGGTCACCGTTCTGGCAACAGTGATGAAGAGAGTAATATTCATCCCATGGATCAAGAACGTGTAAGGGAAGCACTCAACAAACACTTCTACGGTGAAACTGATCATTTTGAAGCGGCCTATAGAGTTAAGGGCAAAGATGATAGCTGGATCTGGATCTTAGACCGAGCAAAAATTGTAGAAAGAGATGATAAAGATAATGCGCTGCGGATGACGGGCACAATAAAAAATATTAGCCAGTTCAAGCAAAAGGAAGAACAATTAAAACTGTTCGAAAAAGCCATTGAAAATATTTCCGAAGGTATGTTTATTCTCGACAGCGAATATCGATTTGTAGAGGTGAACGAAGCGTGCTGTAGAATATCTCAGCGTAATCGAACCGATTTTATTGGTAATCTGCTTACCTTCGATTTGTATCCGGAATCCTTTTCTAATCAAATTCGTACCATGTTAAAACAACAAGGCCGTTGGGCCAGCGAAGTCGAAGCCAGCCGTGGTGACAATAGTCATTTCCATATGGAGCTGACTATTGACGCCATTTACGATGAATTAGGTGAATTATCGCATTACGTAGGGGTATTTTCTGATATATCGAGACGTAAACAGCAAGAAGAAGAACTTCGTAAACTCACCAACAATGACCTATTAACGGGGCTGCCCAATCGCTCAAACTTGCAAGTCACATTAGGAAACTTGGTTAATAAAGAAATTACCCATGCCTTAATGGTACTCGACCTCGACAATTTTAAACGTATCAATGACTCCTTAGGCCATCAAATTGGCGATCAGTTACTCAAACTCGTCTCCATCAGAATTAAGTCAATTCTCCCTAAAAACACCAGTATCTATCGTCTAGGTGGCGATGAGTTTGCGATTGTACTCGATAAAACATCTGACATCAGTGCTTCTGCCGCGATTGCAGGACGAGTAATTGAAGCCTTTAAAACCATGTTTGAAATCGGTAATGAGCAGCTCGTTTTGGGCGTAAGTATTGGTATTGTTTTCTATCCTGAAGATGAACAGAGTGAGCAGGCACTTCTGAGAAAAGCCGATATTGCCATGTATCATGCTAAATCTGCTGGCGGTAATTGTTACCAATTCTACTCAGAATCCCTTAACCAACATGCGATTAAACAATTAGAAATTGAAAACCTCATTCGTGAAGGATTAAAAGAAGATTTATTTGAGGTGTATTATCAACCCAAAGTCGATCTTAAAAGTGGTCACGTCGCGGGGATGGAAGCCTTAGTCCGTTTAAATCATCCCACCCGTGGACTGATCCCACCGAATGATTTTATTCCCCTTGCGGAAGAAAATGGCCTTATTATTGAAATCGGTGAAATTGTACTTAGAAAAGCCTGTTTTGCGGCGCAGAAATGGCGTGAACAAGGGCTCTTCAAAGGAAGAGTCGCCGTCAATTTATCGTCACGTCAGTTTGCCCTACCCGATTTACAGCAACGCATAGAATCTATTTTACGCTTAACGCAATTACCGGCCTCTCACCTAGAACTCGAAATCACCGAAGGGACGGTTATTAAGCAGCCAGAAATGGCTATAACCGTTATGCAGCAATTAGCTAAGATGGGAGTGAGCCTCGCGTTGGATGACTTCGGTACGGGTTATTCTTCACTTTCTTACTTAAAACGGTTCCCAATTCATACGCTCAAAATCGATAAAGCCTTTGTCGATGATATTGATAAATCTGACCGAGATTTGAAGATGGTCGATTCAATCATTACCATCGCTCACAATATGGGTCTGTCGGTTGTCGGCGAAGGTGTAGAACAAGCCGCGCAGCTAAATATCCTTCGGGCCCTTAACTGCGAAGAAATACAAGGTTATATCTTTAGCAAAGCGATTAATGAAATTGAATTTACTCAATTGCTTCAAGATGATCGGAGTAAATTCATGCCCCACCACAAGATTATTTGATCATAAAATTATCTCTCAATCGGTAGTTTGAAACATTGGCACAACATCTGCATTAAGATGTTCAGAGTCAAAAAATAAAACATTATCAACTACCCTGAGAGATAAAATGATGAAAGGAATTCTAACTGCAGCAGCATTACTGTCTACAATCGGCTTTGTAACAACAGCCGCGGCCATTGAAACAACTGTAGAGAAAAGCCTTTCTCAAACTGTTGTATCATCCGAAGCGACTAAAGACGTTAATCCAGAAGTAGCTGGTCATCCATATGTAAAATTCAAATCACTAGAAGTCGCTGGCCATCCATATGTGAAATTCAAGCCACTTGAAGTCGCTGGCCATCCATATGTGAAATTCAAGCCACTTGAAGTTGCTGGCCATCCATATGTGAAGTTCAAGCCATTAGAAGTCGCTGGCCATCCATATGTGAAATTCAAGCCATTAGAAGTCGCTGGCCATCCATATGTGAAATTCAAGCCATTAGAAGTCGCTGGCCATCCATATGTGAAATTCAAGCCATTAGAAGTCGCTGGCCATCCATATGTGAAGTTCAAACCATTAGAAGTCGCTGGCCATCCATATGTTAAGTTCAAACCACTTGAAGTCGCTGGCCATCCATATGTGAAATTCAAGCCATTAGAAGTCGCTGGCCATCCATATGTGAAATTTGCTAATTCCAATACAGAAATCGCGTAATTAATCTTTAAATTGAGGTAATAAAATATGATTAACTCACTCAAAAAAGCACTTGGTTTCGCAAAGCCTGTTCGTAAAAAAGTGAAATTACCAGAAGGCTTAAACCACCTTGAAGTGATCCCTGCAAAGGGTTGGTGGAATTAATTTCCCCTTCAAGCGGAAATATACCGTTCACAGAGCCTAGAGCCATTTGCTAGCGCGTAGCCTAGGGCAATAAAAAAGGAGCTTTATGCTCCTTTTTTATTGCCCACATTTACGACAAATCATATCAACATTAAGCGGTTAGACTAGCGTCAGAAGTTCGGCGCATTCTGCTTAGCGCAATACGTTTATGGGAGGAAAACAGTGGAAACGCTAAGGGTCCCAGTATAAATCCCATTACAGCCCAATAGCTTACCGAAAGTCCTACTCTAAAAGCCGCAACGCCAAAACACCAGGAGCAACTCACCGACAAGGCGACAACCACATAAAACATGAATCCCACAGCAACCTCTTTATCGGCTAAGCCATTATGTGCAAATCAAAAAATAGCCGTTCTCAATATAAATAGACTCTGAGCGAGGCTATTTATCAGCACTAAGCAACATCTACACTGACGGTATCACGGCACAACTGCCGTAAATAGGGACGCCATAATACAAGATCACTCAAACAAATGTGAACATTTTTTAGGCAAAAATTAGCCTTGAGGCAATAAAAAAGCGGCATCATATTGCCGCTTTTTTAATCAACCTCTATTTGTGCACTTAGAAGAAACGAGCCTTTTCTGCCGCCATCGCCTTAAGACGTGGGCATGGCTCAAATCGGTCGCCGTATTGAGCTTGATAACGTTCCAGTATGTTGACCAAGTTATCGGCACCTAGGGTATCAATATAGTGGAATGGGCCACCTAAGAATGGTGGGAAACCAATACCGAAAATGGCGCCAATATCACCATCACGCGGGGAAGCAATAATGCCGTCATCTAAACAACGTACTGCTTCATTGAGCATTTGCACCACACAACGCTCGGCCACAGCACTTAAGTCTTTGTCCATACCTGGCTTGATGCCAAGTACTGCGTAAACACTTTCATCCACGGCTTTCTTCTTGCTCGACGCTTTATTGCCAGCAGCATATTGATAGAAACCTTTGCCATTTTTACGGCCTTTTCTATCATCGCTCAGTAACTTATCGAAGGCTGCTGGGGCTTTAAAGCGCTCGCCCAGTTCTTTTTCAAGGATTGGAGCGATTTTAGCACCGACATCGATACCCACTTCATCGAGCAAAGTGATAGGGCCAACGGGGAAACCGAACTTCACTAAGGCTTTGTCTAAGTGCTCAATACTCTGGCCTTCCAGCAGTAATTGTGCAGCTTCGTTCATATACAGCGCGAGGATACGGTTAACATAAAAACCGGCACCGTCTTGTACCACGATTGGCGTTTTACCCTGTTTGCGGGCAAAGGCCACTGTGGTGGCAATCGTCTCAGGAGACGTTTTCGCATGGGCAATCACTTCCACCAGCGGCATTTTTTCTACTGGTGAGAAATAATGTAAGCCAATCACATTTTCAGGACGGCTGGCCGCCTGTGCAATTTGGCCAATGGGTAAAGATGAGGTGTTAGATGCAAAAATCGTGTGCTCGCCGCATTCACGCTCAATATCTTTAACCATCTGATGTTTAAGCGCTAAATCCTCAAATACGGCTTCAACAACAATATCAGCGTCCTTAACGCCTTTATATTCGGTCGTCGTTGTCATCAGTGCCATTAAATTGTCGCGAACGGCCGGCGTCATATGACGACGTTTAACGCCTTTATCCAATAACTTATAGGCGTAAGAAAGCGCATTGCTTAAGCCCTTTTCGTTAATGTCTTTTACCCGCGCAGGAATTTTCGCCTTAGTCGTCGTGACCGAAGCAATACCACCGCCCATCAAACCGCCACCTAAGATCACGGCTTTTTTGACTTTACGTGGTGTCGCCCCTTCGGCGCCAGTTTCTTTCTTCATCTCTGTAGTGGCAAAGAAAATACTGCGCAGCGCCTCAGATTCTTTCGACACCACCAGCTCAGCAAAATGGCTGGCTTCCACCTCAAGCCCTTTCTGCATTCCCTTCGCCATACCTTGGCGCACGCAATCAATAATTTTTGCTGGTGCAGGATAGTTACCTTGGGTTTTCTTAACGACTTGCTTGGCAGCTTGATCGAAAATAATGTTACGACCAAACCCTGTGCCTTCGAGTAATTGATTAACCAGAGATTTTTTAACTGGTTTCGCCGTGCGCTTACCCGCGAGCGCCATCTCCACTGCGGTTTGCAGTAAAATTGTCTGTGGCACCACATCGTTAACTAAGCCCATCTTTAACGCTTGTTTAGGACGAATTTGTTTACCCGTCAACATCATATCCAGCGCAGTAGTGATCCCCACTAAACGAGGCAAACGCTGAGTACCGCCGCCACCGGGTAACAAACCGAGTTGCACTTCGGGTACGCCCAACATGGTCTTGCCGTCATCACTGCACACACGTTGATGGCAGGCAAGCGCAAGCTCAAGACCGCCCCCTAAACAGGCGCCATGTATCGCGGCAACCACAGGGATATTCAAGGCTTCTAACTCGTTAAACACCACATGCCCTTGCTGGGATAAGGCTTTCGCATCGCCCGCCGTTTGGCAAGCGTCGAGCATAGAAATATCCGCCCCAGCTACGAAGGAGTCTTTTTTACCCGAAATCAGCACTAGGCCACGGATACTGCTATCGCGTTTAATCTCAGACAGGATCTCACTGATCTCAGGGCCAAACTCTGCCTTGAGGGTATTCATGGTTTCGCCGGGTACGTCCATCATTAGAATGGCGATACCGTCTTCACGGCGGGTTAAATTAAATGTCTTTTCCATCGCCATTACTCCACTTCCACAATCATTGCAGCCCCTAAACCACCCGCAGCACAGGCCGTTGCTAGTCCCGTTCCGCCACCACGACGTTTAAGCTCACGACAAACCTGAGTGATTAAACGCGTACCTGTGGCCGCAAAAGGATGGCCGTAAGCTAAAGAGCCGCCGAGCACGTTAAATTTGCTCATATCGATTTCACCAATGGCACGATTGCGCCCTAATTTTTCTTCGGCAAATTTCTTTGAGGCAAACATCTGCATGTTCGCTAAGGTTTGTGCCGCAAAGGCTTCGTGCATTTCGATGAGGGTTAAATCTTCTAATTCCATGCCGGCGCGTTTTAATGCCAATGGCGTTGCGTAGGAAGGTCCCATCAACATGTCTTGCCAGACATCAATCGCGGTAAATGCGTAGCTCTTAATGTAACCAATAGGTTGATACCCCAAGGCTTTAGCACGGCCTTCACTCATCAAAATGATCGCCGAGGCGCCATCGGTCAGCGGTGTACTGTTCGCGGCGGTGACACTGCCATGCTTTTTATCGAAAGCGGGACGCAGTTTAGCGTAAGAGCTTAAATCGGAGTTTTCACGAATGTTATTATCGCGCTCGATAAACTGTTTGTAGGGGGGAACATGGGCCACCATCACTTCGTCACGTAGGTGACCTGAGGCCCACGTTTCACTCGCCAGCGTGTGGGAGCGGTGCGCCAGCGCATCTTGGTCAGCACGGCTGATATTATACGTTTTGGCCATTTGTTCAGCGGTTTGCCCCATGGACAATCCCGTAGAATACTCAGCAACGGCAGGTGGCACAGGCAATAAATCTTTGATGCCTAAACGACGGAAAATCTGTAGTTTTTGGCCAAAGCTGCGGGCTTTATTCAGATCGACTAAGGCATGGGCAAGTTTTTTAGATACCCCAATAGGCAATACCGAGGAAGAATCGGCGCCGCCGGCAATACCAATCTCAATATTGCCCGTCATGATTGACTCGGCCACATTCACCGCAGATTGAAAACTGGTCGCACAGGCGCGGGTCACGCTATAAGCATCGGTTGACACATCCATGCCGGTCCCTAACACGATTTCACGGGCAATGTTGGGTGCCGCTGGCATTTGTACCACCTGACCATACACCAGTTGCTCAATCAATTTAGGATCCAGTTCGCTACGGGCCAGCAGCTCGTTAACCACCATTTTGCCCATATCGAGCGCCGACACACCGTGGAATGCGGTCGCCTGTTTCGCAAATGGCGTTCTTAAGCCAGCCACAATGGCGATACGCTCACCCTTTGCGTTAGTTACCTGTTGTCTATCACTCATTTGTCACCCTCTTTATGTGCGCTATCGCTGAGAGATTTCAGGCGGCGCTATCGATTTCCATGTTTGCCCTGCTGTTTGGCACTAAAAAAGCCCAATAACAGGTCTGACCATTAAAGTGTGATCTGATTCTAACTTCTTGTCAGCAAGTTTTAAACACCTGTTTGTTTTTTTAACACTAGCCAAACCCTTAGGGAATTCTTTACCATATTCGTTGTCTATAGCCCACACACGTATTTTCAATCGATATTTTCAACCTAAAAAACGAGTAGCATCATGCCTTTGAGTCGCTTCCACGCATTACGCACTTACCTAAATAAGGTTGTTTTAGGGCAGCCAGTTTTGACCGAAAACCTGCTCATTGCCCTCATTGCCAATGGCCATTTATTAGTAGAAGGCCCACCAGGTCTTGCTAAAACCCGTGCGGTTAAAGCCCTCTGCGATGGTGTGGAAGGGGATTTTCACCGGATCCAATTTACCCCTGACCTGCTGCCCGCTGACCTTACGGGCACGGATATCTATCGCTCACAAACTGGCACCTTTGAATTTGAGGCGGGCCCGATTTTCCATAACCTGATCCTCGCCGATGAAATCAACCGTGCCCCCGCTAAAGTGCAATCGGCGTTATTAGAGGCCATGGCCGAAGGTCAAGTGACCGTTGGGAAAAACAGTTATAAGTTGCCGCCGCTCTTCCTCGTGATGGCAACACAAAACCCCTTAGAAAACGAAGGCACTTATCCGCTGCCCGAAGCCCAGCTCGACCGCTTTTTAATGCACTTGAATTTAGATTACCCAAGCGGTGACACTGAAATCGAAATTCTGCGCCAATCCCGTCAAGAAGCGCTCACCCATGAGTTGCCGACTGCGGAGCCGATTGCCCAGGCCGATATTTTTGCCGCCCGTGACGAAGCGATGGAAATTTATCTCGCCGAACCGCTAGAAAAATACATAGTCGAAATCATTATGGCGACCCGCCAACCCGCGCGTTACAGTGACGAGCTGGCAAAATGGTTAGAGTACGGTGTGAGCCCTCGCGCGACAATTTCGCTTGAGCGCTGCGCCCGTGCCAGAGCCTGGTTACACGAGCGCGATTTTGTCTCTCCCGAGGATATTCAAGCCGTTGCGCCCAATGTGTTAAGACACAGACTGCTGCTGAGTTATCAAGCGCAGGCCGAAGGTGTCAGTCGCGACCAAGTGATCAACCATATTTTGACCCAGGTGGCCGTCCCTTAATCGCATGGCAGGTCTGAATACACTGTCTGATAAATCCTAGGAAACTGAATCGCTTTGTATGAGTAGCTTTGAATGAATAACAGTGCGCTACACGCATCCCTACACAGTGACGGCAATCCACATGGCTTGCCATTGTTTGCCGACGGGCTGCATTTAACCGAGAAAGAACTGCTCGCCTGCCAGACGATTGCGCGGGCTATTCCTGAGCGTCACAGCCGGGCACGAGCCAATATGGCGGGACATCGCAGCAGTTTAATCAAAGGCCGCGGGATGGAATTTGCCGAAGTGCGTCACTATCAACAGGGCGACGATGTACGCACTATTGATTGGCGCGTTACCGCCCGCACAGGGCAAACCCACACTAAGCTATTTATTGAGGAGCGCGAGCGCCCTATTCTGCTGTTGCTCGATTTAAGCCAGAGCCTGTATTTTGGATCTAGTTTGCTGCTGCAGTCGGTACAAGCGGGGCATTTAGCGACCACGCTAGGTTGGAATGCCATCAATCATGGTGACAGACTCGGCGCCTTAATCGCCTGCGAGTCTGAGCATCTAGAGTTAAAACCCCGCAGTCGCCGCCAAGGGATTTTACAGCTCATTTCAGGCCTGCGCCGAATGCATGAGCAACAACTCAATCAGCTCGGCAGTCATCCACGAGATCCAGACCATATCCTGCGCGCCTGCCAGCGCTTGCAGCGGATCGCGAAACCGGGCTCATTGATTTGGATCATCACAGATGGCAGCCATTTTACGCCGCAATGTATCGCGCCGCTGACAGAACTTAAACGCCATTGTGATATTGGCGCTTATCTGGTGACCGACCCTCTAAGGCAGGGCAACCTCAACTTACCCAAGCAGTTTAGTTTGCCGGTTCGCGAAGGGGACCAAGATTTAGTGCTGACTCGCGACAGTTATCAAGCATGGCTTGGGCAGCAACAACAGCAGCAGAATGACTTTATCGCCATGATGCAAAAGCTGAAGGTGCGTACCCAATTTATCGACGCGGGTTTACCCCTCGCGCAGCAGTTAGCCTTACTGCAATAACAGCACGGCAAATAAGTGAGTAATAGTAGACAGTGCAACATAAAGCATAAGTGAGTCCAAAGCGTGAACCCACAAACTCTAAATCCAGCCTTGGATAAGGCTGCCACGCCAAATCCCGCTTTGGCGGATTTACAAGATATTATTCTCCCCGATCCGATTGGGGCTTGGCCATGGGCCATAGGTTATTGGTTAGCACTCGCTATCCTGTTAGTTTTGTTGATTGCCGCAATTCTGTGGCTCAAAAAACGTGCCGCCTACTTAGCGCCTAAAAAAGCCGCCCAAGGTTTATTTGCAGCACTTGATCCTCATTCGAGCCAGTATCCCTCTGACGTGAATCAGCTGTTAAAGCGCACCGCCTTAAGTTATCTGCCAAGGGAAGTGATAGCAAAACTCGACGGCCCCGCATGGGCAACCTGGTTAGATAGCCATTTGCCCGCAAAGCAGCGCGGCCGCATTGGGCCCTTATTAGAAAAACGTCATCAGGCTAAACCACTCAGCGCCGAGGAGGCCCTTGAGTTACAGGCCCTCGCCCGTAGCTGGTTTGCCTCAAAAGCCAAATTAAGCGCACCGATAATGCACACTTTATCGAGCCAGTCCTCATCTTCGTCGGCAGTATTAACACCGGCTCCAGCAAAGCCTGCGGAGGAGCAATGTTAACAGTCGCATGGCCTTTGGCATTGATTTTACTGCCTTTACCTTTTATTTTTTGGCGTCGCCAAACGGTGCAAGCTGAAGGTGGCCGCCTGCAATTGCCCGGCATTAGCCAAACGGGCAAGGCCAAGATTACTAGCCACAGCCGCCAAAGCCGCAAGCGCTATTGGTTAATGTGGAGCTTGTTATTGCTTGCTATCGCCCGCCCACAATGGCTTGGCGATCCGATTGAACTACCAAGCCAAGGGCGGGATCTGATGCTGGCGGTGGACTTATCCGGCAGTATGCAGATTGAAGATATGGTGATTAACGGCAAAGTCGTCGACCGTTTTACCCTGATCCAACACGTGGTCAGTGAGTTTATTGAGCGTCGCAAAGGCGATCGTATCGGTTTGATTTTATTTGCCGATCACGCCTATCTACAGGCACCACTCACCCAAGATAGACGCTCTGTTGCCCAGTTTTTAAAGGAGGCGCAGATTGGCCTTGTCGGTAAGCAAACGGCGATTGGCGAGTCGATTGCGCTCGCGGTCAAGCGCTTCGATAAAATGGATGAGAGTAACAGAGTCTTGATTTTATTGACTGACGGTTCAAATAACGCCGGTAATATCGATCCTGAGCAAGCGGCCCAAATCGCCGCTAATCGTAAAGTGACGATTTATACCGTTGGCGTGGGTGCCGATGTTATGGAAAGACGCACCCTGTTTGGTCGTGAGCGCGTCAATCCGTCGATGGATCTCGATGAAAACCAACTCAAGCATATTGCCGATGTTACCCATGGCCGCTATTTCCGCGCCCGTAACAGTCAAGAGCTGGAACAGATTTATCAAGAAATTGACAAACTGGAACCCGTGAGTCGCGATCAACTCAGCTATCGCCCTCAAGCGGAACTATTCTATTGGCCGCTCGCCCTCGCGCTACTCACCAGTATTTGGATAGCCTTAGGTCAGTTATCGCTGTTTTCGCGGACTAAAAACCCTGTTCCTTCAGCAACACCACGGGGGGATGTTCGTTAATGAGCCTACATTTTATTCGTCCAGAATGGTTACTCGCCCCGTTGCCACTTGCCATCATCCTGTGGGCGCTATGGCGTCAACACCAGAGTAACAGTGCTTGGAATCGTTATATTGCGCCGCACTTGGCCAAAATATTGGTCACAGAGGGCACGCAAAAATCCCGTCGACCACTGTATATCTTGGCTTTCACTTGGGTGATTGCCACCTTGGCCTTAGCGGGGCCCGCCCTCAATAAGCAAACTTTGCCGGTTTTTGCGGCCGAGCAAGGCCGGGTATTGGTGATGGATATGTCTGTCTCCATGTTTGCCACCGATCTGGCGCCCAACCGATTAACCCAAACCAAGTTTCGAGCGACGGATTTGCTCCGCGGCTTAAAAGAAGGCGAAACTGGCCTGATTGCCTTCGCCGGCGATGCCTTTACCATAAGCCCGCTCACCCGAGACACGGGCACGCTGCTTAATTTATTACCCACTTTAAGCCCTGACATTATGCCCGTGTTGGGCTCAAACCTAGCGGCCGCGCTAACCCAAGCTAAAAATCTACTGGCACAAGGCGGGCATCTACGGGGTGATATTATTGTGATGACAGATGGCATCACCCAGAGGCAATTCGATGAGGCCAACTCGGCCTTAGCCGGTAGCCAATATCGGCTCGCGATCATGGGATTTGGTAGCCCCCAAGGCGCGCCCATCCGCTTACCCGATGGCCAATTACAGCGCGACAGCAGCAATGAAGTCGTTGTCGCCAAAACCGACTTTGGCTTACTGCAAAAATTAGCCGATAACCATAATGGCATCATGATCCCCAATCGTGCCGATGGTCAGGATTTAGCACAGTTGCAACATTGGTTGAGTGACAGTGGCGATGCCAAAGCCACGGATCTCGATGGGGAAACCTGGCAGGATCTCGGCCCTTACCTCGCCTTACTCTTACTCATCCCTGCCCTGCTGAGCTTTAGGCAAGGCATGCTCGCCAGCTGGCTGCTGATGGGATTGGGCGGTCTATTGCTCAGCGCTGCGCCACAAAGCGCCCATGCCAGCGCATGGGACTCGCTCTGGCACACCCAAGAGCAACAGGCGATGCAAGCCTATCAAGCCGAGGATTACGCTAATGCCGCTCAAAAATTCGAAACGCCCCAATGGCAAGGCGCGGCGCAGTACAAGGCGGGCGAGTACGAACAGGCGCTAAAAAGCTTTGAGCAAGATAGCTCAGCCAATGGCCTTTACAACCAAGGCAACGCGCTGATGCAACTCGGTAAACCCGACAAAGCCAAGGAGCGTTATCAGGCTGCACTCGACAAGCAGCCCGAGTTCCCACAGGCCAAAGCCAACCTTGAGTTAGCTGAGAAATTGCTGAACCAGCAACAATCACAGCAAAATGCTGACAATCAAGATAAGCAGTCTCAAGGCGACCAAAACCAACAGGGACAGAACCAGAACGATCAGCAGCAGGGACAAAACCAGCAGGGAGACCAACAATCCTCGCAAAACGACCAAGCTCAAGATCAGTCTCAAGAGCAGCAGTCCCAACAGCAAAATAATCCTGAACAAGCGGGCGAAAAACCGTCGCAGGAGCAAGAGTCTTCATCCGAGCAGAGTAATCTTGAGCAAGGCGCACAGGATAAACAGCAAGCGAGTGATGATAAGGCCAAGCAAGATCAGCAAGATGCACAGCAGGAACAACAGCAGGCCGAGCAACAAGCCAATCAGCAAAACCGCGCCGATAACAATGCAGAAGATAAAGAAGAGCAAGCCAGCAACGAGGCCAAAATGCAGGCACAGGTCGAGGATGATAAGTCCAAAGCCGAGCAAGAACAGCAACAGGCCGTAGCGCAAAAAGCGGATAAAGAGAAACAGTCACAGGCGGATAAAAACCCAGATACCGCAATTGAGTCTGTTGAAGCGCCGCCGAGCAACAGCGAGCCTTTGCCCGCGGAGATGCAGCGAGCACTGCGGGGCGTGAGTGAAGATCCACAGGTGTTACTGCGTAACAAGATGCAACTCGAATATCAAAAACGCCGTCAAAATGGCCAAATATCAAGGGATAACGAACAGTGGTGATCAGACAATTTTTTATCCTCCTCACGCTTTGCATCGCGGTCATTCAGCCCGCCTTTGCCCTGAGCAAACTCGAGGCGTCGGTCGATCGCAATCCGGTGATGGAGGGAGAGTACTTTGTGCTCAATGTCAGTGCCGACGATGAGGTCGACACGGGTAAACTCGATACCTCCATCCTGCTTAAGGATTTCATCGTGGGTCGCACCAGCGTGAGCCGTAGCACCCAGATAATGAACTTCGATGCGGTTAAAGAAACTCGCTGGCAAGTACTGCTTGCCCCAAAGCAAAAGGGCCAACTCACTATTCCATCCTTTAGCATTGATGGCGTCAGCTCCGCCGAAATTCCCCTCAAGGTCGTCGAAGCGGGCGCACAACCTGAGCAGGCCAAAAATCTGTTTATCGATGCCAAAGTCTCGACCGATGAGGCCTACGTCGGCCAGCTTATCACCTACAAAGTGAAGCTCTACCTTGCGGTCGAACTGCAACGCGGTGTGCTCAATGCCCCCGTTATCGAAGGCGCGCAGATTAAGCAAATTGGCGAAGACAAGGACGGCTCGGAGATCATCGAAGGCCGTCGTTACCGCGTGATTGAACGCACCTATGGCATCATTCCCGACTTACCCGGCCAAGTGAACATCAAAGGCGCGACCTTTTCTGGCGATGTATTAGTGGAATCCCAACGCCGCGGCGGCATGTTTGGCTTTAACGAGAGCCGCCCAATGCAGGCTGGCGCGCCCTCCTTAAGCATTCAAGTCGAACCTGCGCCAACGAGCTTTCAAGGCCAATGGCTTGTGGCCGATTTAGTGGCCTTAAAAGAGAGTTTTCCTGAGGATGTAAAAGAGTTTACCGTCGGAAGCCCCATCACCCGCACGCTCACGTTATTGGCCTCCAACGCCGATGAGAATAGCCTGCCAGATATCGCCCAAAACCTGCCGCCAGAGCTCAAATCCTATCCCGAAAAACCTCAGCGTCAGAGCTTTGTGCGCGACGCGCAGATAGTGTCACAGTACAGTATTACCTCGGCTATCGTCCCCAGTAAGGCAGGCACTTTTACCTTACCCGAAGTGAAAGTACCTTGGTGGAATCCGCATCTTAAACGCCAAGAAATGGCAACCCTGCCCGCCCGTACCATTCAAGTAAAAGGTGGCGCCGTGGTCGATACGCCCATCGAACCCAACTGGCAGGCAAATACCAGCGAGAGCAGTGAAAGCCATTGGAGCGCGAATCTGTTCGCCCTGCTGTGGCTGGTGACATTAGTTGCTTGGGCCGTCACTTTTGTCGCTTGGCGACGCGCGCTTAAGCGCCAACCGACGGTCCATACACAAGTCGCCTCGCAACCGCTCGCTCTTGGCACAGGCATTAAGGGCTTAGAGCAAGCCTGCGCTAAAGGCAATGTCAGTGATATTTTGCAGCAATTGCAGCAATACTGTAGTGAGCAGGCCGCTCGCCCTATGACGCTCGATAAAATTGCGGCGCAGTCGAGCGAGTTAGCAGAGGCGATTCGTCAGCTGCAAGCCTTGGCCTACGGCGGCAAAGCCAATAGCGACGCCCAACTGGCAAGCGCTGTAAAAGCATTGTTAAGCGCGGTGAAAAGCGGCAAGCTACACCCTATGGCGCAGCAATCTACGCAATTACAACCGCTGAACCCCAATGGCTAAACAGAGACGGATAAATCAAAACGACGCACGGCTTAATCGAATGAGTAAGGTGTAATCTTTTGAATCGTAAAATAAAAAGAAAATATCGAAAAAATGTTTGCTAACTGGCGAAAGAAATCCGTCGAGCCTGCGGTCTCTTCTGACATGCTGAGCAAACAACGACGATACAATAGCCTAGTCAAGGCGCTGCACGCCGATATCTTCCGCTATGCCTTTTGGTTATGCGGCGATAAGCAGGTGGCAGAGGACATCACCCAAGAAACCTTCTTGCGGGCATGGCGCTCTTTAGATTCCCTACAGGATGATAAAGCGGCGAAGGCTTGGCTGATCACGATTCTGAGGCGCGAAAATGCCCGTCGATTCGAGCGCAAACAATTCGATTACGCCGATGTCGAGCAAGACAGCTTAGAAGATCACATCGCCTCCAGCACAGAAGAGCAAACTGAGCAATATTGGCTGAGGCGACAAATCGCTAAGCTGGATATTGAATATCGGGAACCCTTATTACTGCAATTGATTGGCGGTTTTAGTGGGGATGAAATCGCCCAACTATTGGAACTGAATCGTAATACCGTGATGACGCGTTTATTTCGGGCGAGGAACCAATTGAAAGAATTACTTGAGAAAACTGAGGTAAGAGGCCAATCCAATGGATGAGCTTAAATTTAGACGTCAAGCTTATGAAGATCCTCATAATCAAGATCCTGAGTTTGTTGCGCAAATGCAGGAAAGCGCAGAAAACCAAGCATTCGTCGCTGAGCTTAAAAGCTTAGACGCCAAACTCACCCACGCCTTAAAAGTGGATGTGCCAGAAGATTTAGCCGACAAGCTGATCCTGCGCCAACAATTGCAGCAGCACCATAAGCAGCGCCGTCAAACGGGCTTTTTGGTGGCCATGGCCGCGTCCATTGCCTTTATTGTGGGGATCAGTTTCAGCTTGTTGCGCTTAGGTCCGGTGGATTTAGCCGAGCATGCATTAGCCCATGTCTACCATGAAGGCGTGGCCTTGCAGGTGGATCAAAATGTCAACTTTAGCCAAGTGAACGCGCAGCTCGCCTCCTTAAAAAACCTCGGCCACGCTAAATTTACTGAGCAGCCCGGTAAGGTCTATTACACCTCTTACTGCGATTTTCAAGGGGTTAAGAGTCTGCACTTAGTGCTGCAAGCTGAAAAAGGCAAAGTCACTCTGTTTATTGTGCCGATTGAAAAACGCATGGTGCTGGACAACACCTTCGCCGACGGTAAATATCAAGGTATGGGCTTTGAGGCTGGTGATGCATACATTTTGCTTGTGGGTGAAGATAAGACCGACCTTAGCTTCGTAAAAGACGAAATCAAGAACACCTTTATCTAACCTATTAATATCAAATCCTTTCTTATGCCGACCTCCGATCTTTTCTCATGCTAGGAGGTCGGATTTCGGTCACATCTTTATCTACTAATGGGTTCTTGCTCAAACATCTGGTAGCATGCTTGCCACTTTTAATAATAACAAGATGGGATAAAGACAATATGACGATTGAAACCCCGATTTTAATCACATTTGTTGGCTATTTAGTATTGATGATGGGCATAGGATTTTGGGCTTACCGTGCCACCGATACTGTTGATGATTATATTTTAGGTGGCCGTAAAATGGGCCCCGCCGTAACCGCGCTCAGCGTGGGCGCCTCCGATATGTCAGGCTGGTTACTCTTAGGTTTACCCGGCGCCGTTTACTTAGGCGGCTTAGGCGAAGCTTGGATTGGTATCGGCTTAGTCGTCGGTGCTTGGCTTAACTGGTTGTTTGTGGCCAAACGTTTGCGCATTTACACTCAATTAGCGGACAACGCCCTCACCCTGCCCGACTTCTTCGAGAAACGTTTTCACGATAAACAGGGCTACCTCAAACTCGTCTCTGCGGTCACGATTCTGGTGTTTTTCACCTTCTATGCATCCTCTGGCATGGTGGGCGGCGCCATTCTGTTCGAAAAAGTCTTCGGACTCGATTACACCGTTGCCTTAGTCATTGGTTCGGCCATCATCGTGGGTTACACCTTTATTGGCGGCTTTTTTGCCGTGAGTTGGACCGACTTCTTCCAAGGCTGCTTGATGCTGATAGCCCTGCTGATCATCCCCTTTGCGGTGTTCTCGCACCCAGAGAGCCATGCGGGAATTGAGTCTATCGACCCGGCTATGCTGGCACTTATCAGTGACAAAACCACGGTAATTGGCTTGTTATCACTGCTGGCGTGGGGACTAGGTTATTTCGGCCAGCCACATATTTTGTCGCGCTTTATGGCCATTGGCACTGCCGATGCACTACCGCTGTCTCGCCGTATCGCCATGAGCTGGATGATGTTATCCCTCATCGGCGCTTTAGCCACAGGGTTAGCGGGTTCACTGTATTTTGCCAATCAACCACTCGCCAATGCCGAAACCGTGTTTATTCATTTAGCCCAAGCCGCCTTTAACCCTTGGATTGGGGGCTTGCTGATCGCCGCAATTCTATCGGCCATTATGAGTACCATTGATTCGCAGTTATTGGTGTGCTCGAGCGTCATCACCGAAGACTTTTACCGCAAGTGGTTGCGCCCTCAAGCCGACGATCGCGAGTTGATGATGGTAGGTCGTATGGGCGTGCTGGCCATTGCCGTGATCGCAGGCATCATTGCATTGAATCCTGAAAGCAGTGTATTAAGCCTTGTGAGCTATGCGTGGGCAGGTTTTGGCGCTGCCTTTGGCCCTGTGGTGCTCCTGTCACTCTTCTGGAAGCAATACAGCCGTAACGGTGCAATTGCTACCATTATTGTCGGCGCATTAACCGTGGTGATATGGAAGCAGCTCACAGGTGGCATTTTCGACCTATACGAAATCTTACCTGGATTTGTGTTTGCAATTATTGCAGGGGTTGTTGTGAGCAAGATGTCTCGCCCAGCAGAAACCATCACCGCAGAGTTTGAGCAATTTAAGTCCGCGTTGTAACAGCTGAAATAATTTCTGAGAACGTAAAAAGCGTACAAGTGTACGCTTTTTACAATTTGTATAAATTTATTAACCTTTCATCAGTTACAAAACGTTAACCTCAATTAAAACCTCGCCTTAAGATAAAAGCCAAAGATACCAAGCATCTGGCCCGACCATTCGTTCATGCTAAAGTATGACCCCGTTTTAATTAACTGTTTTTTAACAAAAATCAAATCTGGTCGGACTTGTTGAGGTTACACACAATCCCTAACATGCCGAAGATTATAAAAGGATTTGCGCGTTGTTCCGGCGACTAGGACCGAACAAAATCCAATACCAAAATAATGAGAGAATAATAATGAAATCATTCAACAAGACGCTGCTTGCCGTTGCAGTTGCACTGGCGAGCTCACAAACTTTCGCTTCGGGTTTCCAATTAAACAGCCAATCAGCTACAGGTATGGGCCGTGCTTTTGCTGGTGACGCAGTCATCGCCGATAACGCCTCTGTGTTATCGCGTAACCCAGCAGCGATGGCATTATTCGATAAAGATGCAATCTCTTTAGGCCTAACCTATGCCGATATTACTGTTGACGTTAAAGACGTTAACTTTGGCGGTGGCGCCTATGACTTAGGCAGTATCGACGATGCGGGTAGCTCTAAAGTTATCCCGAACATTTTCTACATCCACCCAATCGACGATAAATTCGCCGTGGGTTTTGCCGCATTCTCTAACTTCGGTACAGGTACTGACGCCAGCTCTTTGTCTAAGAACAAGCCTGCAGCACCTTTCGACCTACTCGGTGAAACTGAAGTCACTACAGTTAACTTCAACGCCAGCGTGTCATACCGCATCAACGATATGTTCAGCATCGGTGCGGGTTTGGATGCCGTCTACGGCGAAGGCCGCTTAACCCGTAATATGGGCACTACGCCTCTGGTTGACGTAGACGCTGATGGTTGGGCTTTCGGTGGTATCGTGGGTGCCACTGTTGAATTAAATAAAGATAACCGTTTCGGTATCAGCTACCGTTTCAGCCCAACCGTAAATGTTGAAGGCGATATCAATACTGTCTCGATGACAACCATTCCTGGTGTAGGTGCAGTACCAGTTACGACCAGTTTCGATAGCTTAGATGTACCGTTAGCGGATATTTTCCAAGTAGCCGGTTTCCATCAGATCACACCTAAGTTTGCACTGCACTACACTGCGCAGCACACCCAATGGGGCAACTTCGATCAAATCACTGCGAAAGACGGTACTGCAACGATTGCCGCTGTGGGTGTGACTCAACCCGTAGGTGACGTAGCCCTGAAAGAATACCAATGGAAAGATTCATGGTTATTCAGCGTAGGTGGTACATACACCATCAACGAACAATTCACTGTTCGTGCAGGTTATATGCATGACCAAGGCGTTGTGGACGAAATCAGCTCGATTTCATTCCCAGACTCTGACCGTAACTGGTACACAGCGGGTATGAGCTACCACATCAACCCACAAAACACCGTTGACTTAGGTATCGCGTACATTAAAGGTGAAGAAGTTCACCTGATCGAAAACAGCGCTATCACAGGCCCTGTGAACGCCGTAACTGAATCAAAAGGTATGTACTACTCAGTACAGTACAGCTACCAGTTCTAAGCTGTTTACGCCTCAAAAAAGCCGCATTTATGCGGCTTTTTTGTATCTTGCGTATTTATTGCCTAAAGTTAATCCATCCTTCCCTTGCACTGTCACCCTTATGGCAAAAGTCATTGGACTTGGTGGTATTTTTTTTAAAAGTACTGATCCCGTCGCGTTAGCCACTTGGTATCAAACCCATCTGCAAATACCGATTGAAAACTGGGGCGGCGCGGCTTTTTATCATAACGATAAACCCACGCCCGGTTACCATGTGTGGACCCCCTTCGACCATAACACTAGCTATTTTGCCCCGACTGATAAAAGCTTTATGGTCAATTTTATCGTTGACGATCTGGAGCAGGCCCTACAGCAAGTCTCTCAGGGCGGCGGTGAACAGATTGGGGAGATTGAAGACTCGGAATTTGGCCGTTTCGGTTGGTTTATCGACCCCGATGGCAATAAAGTCGAATTATGGCAGCCAAGTCCAACGCCGCCAGCCAATTAAGCCGTTCAGTTATAAGCCACTTTGCAACAACAGCTTTTCAATCCTGAATAGCAGCTGAGCATTTAGTATTAAGCGCTCAGCTTTGCGCCTTCACCTATGCCCAAAATCATCTAATTGCAGTATGGTAGCGAAAGGCATCCCATCGAGAGAATCAGTTATGCAAAAGAGTTACCTACTCCCCGCCCTCGTGCTTGGCGGTTTTTTATGTGCGGGCATGGTCTATGTAGGACAAAGCGCTAGCTCGGCGCTGTTAGAGATGAAAGCCCTAGAGCGCACAGTCACAGTTAAAGGGCTGGCCGAAAAGGAAGTGAAAGCCAATATCGCCATCTGGCCGATTAACTTCACCGAAGTCGACAATAACCTGCCTAAGCTCTACGACACAGTGCAGCAAAAAACCGACAGAGTGGTCGCCTTCCTCAAGGAACAGGGTTTTAGCGACAGCGAGATTACCGTATCGCTGCCGACGATAGAAGACAGGCAGGCCCAAGGCTACGTCGACCCGAACGTGAGGTATCGTTACTCGGCTAAGGTGAATCTTTCTGTCTATACCCCACAGATTGATTTAATGCTAAGCACGCGTAAGCAAATGATAAATTTGGTTAAAGAAGGCATTGCCATCGGTAGCCAAGATTATGAAAACCGCACCGAGTTTTTATTTACGGCGCTCAATGATGTGAAACCGACCATGGTGCAGGAAGCGACGCAAAATGCGCGGGAAGTGGCCGAAAAGTTTGCCAAGGACTCACAATCGCGTTTGGGTAAGATTAAGAGTGCCAGCCAAGGCCAGTTTACGATTTCCGATCGTGACAGCAGCACGCCTTACATAAAACAAATTCGCATTGTGTCTACGCTGACCTATTATTTAAACGACTGATATTTAAAGCAGGACAAAGACCTAAGAGTGATGACATGGCGATTGATGTAAGGGAAGATTCATTCGCCGTTTCCCTATATTAGCGAAATCGATTACATTAAATTTTTCTAATAAATATTGATTGCCTAATCAAAACAACTCCATTAGAATTTACTCATGAATTATTTTTGGGATGATTTGGTATGGCTGCAATCTCACGTACTCTATTCACATTATTCGTTTTTTCCCCCTTTGCCACCCAGGCTGCGCCCTTAGCGACCCTCGAGGTGATGAGCAAACCGTACGCGAATTGGGTGACCTTAGACGCCAGTATCGAGGCTGTCAAAGCGGCTACCGTCTCGGCGCAAACCTCAGGGCGTATCGTTAAGCTCAACTACGATGTTAATGATGTCGTGCCAGAAGGCGCGGCGTTACTCGAGATCACCAGCAAAGAGCAAGGCGCAGAACTGGCAAGCTATGAAGCCGATCTCGCCAAAGCAACAGCCCTGAATGTCGAGGCGCAGGCCCAATACAAACGCTATAAAGAACTCTTCCCCCAAGGCGCGATTTCAAAAGGCGCCATGGATGAAGCGACCGCCAATGCCAAGGCCGCCGAACAAGCCGTGAGTGCCGCCAAAGCTAGGGTTATCAAAGCCACTGAATCCCTCAAATATACTGTGGTATCGGCACCATTTAGCGGCATTGTCACCGAGCGTTTAGTCGAATTAGGCGAAACCGTCAGTGTCGGTCAGCCACTGCTATCGGGGTTTTCACCGAGCCAAATGCGCGCTATCACCCAAGTGCCACAGCGCTATATTCAGCAACTGAAAAACGCGCCTGAGTTTATGGTGCGCTTAAGTGATGGTCGTGAACTCACCTCCAAGGATCTCACCATCTTTAGCTTTGCCGACCCAGTGAGCCACAGCTATCAGGTACGGATTAACCTGCCAAAGGATGAGCCTAACCTTCAACCCGGTACTTGGGCCAAGGCGCTGTTTAAAAATGGCGAACGGGAAAAAATCCAACTGCCGACCTCGACGCTTATCACCATGAATGAGCTTAGCAGTGTCTACTTGAAAAAAGGCGAGCAATTTGTGCTCACCCAGGTGCGCGTCTCTGAGCCCGTCGGTGGTGAAGTAGAAGTCCTCGCGGGACTGCGAACCGGTGATATTGTCGCCATGGATGCTTACCAAGTGTTGCTTGAACAAAAGCAATAATTCCCTAGCGATATCAACTTGATGAGGTTGTTGAATGAAACACGCTACTGAATCTTCGACGTCACTTGGCATTTCGGGTCGGATTGCGGCCGCATTTCAAAACAGTGCCATTACGCCGCTGCTGGCACTGCTGGGTTTGTTACTCGGCTTATTTGCCATCTTAGTGACCCCAAAGGAAGAAGAACCGCAGATTGACGTCACTTTTGCCGACGTCTTTATCCCTTTCCCCGGCGCGACTCCGACCGAAGTCGAAAACTTAGTCACCCTGCCCGCAGAGCAAGTGATCTCTGAGCTCAAAGGGATAGACACGCTCTATTCTTTCTCCCAGCCCGATGGCGCGATGATCATTGTGATCTTTAAAGTCGGCGTAACCCGCAACGATGCCATTGTCAGCCTCTACAACCAGATTTATTCCAATATGGATAAACTGCCACAGGGGGCGGGTGTCGGCGAACCATTGATTAAACCCCGCGGTATCGATGATGTGCCGATTGTCAGCCTGACACTCTGGTCCAAGGACAAACAGGTCTCGGCCGAACAGTTGACCCATCTGGCGTTAGGACTTGAAACCGAAATCAAGCGGATCCCGGGTACGCGGGAGATTTACACCGTTGGCCAACATGAGATGGTGGCGAATGTGCGTATCGATCCCGCCAAGATGAACAGCTTTAATCTCACCTATGACAAGTTGAGACAGAGCCTGAATGACAATAATCACATCTCGATGCCTGCATCTTTAGTGCAAGGTAATCAAGAGATTAAGGTTCAAGCGGGTCAGTTTTTACAATCCATCGACGATGTAAAACAGCTGGTAGTGAGTATTTCTCAGGATAAGCAGGGTAAACCTATCCCCGTTTATTTGGCCGATACTGCCGACATCAGTTTAAAGAGTGATATTCCCACCCAAAGCGTTTGGCATAGCGACAAGACAGATATTTACCCCGCAGTAACCATAGCCATTGGTAAGCAGCCGGGGCAAAACGCCGTCGATATTGCCGATGCGACCCTCGCGCGCATTGCTAAGGTCAAGAATGTGTTGATCCCAAGCAATGTCGAAGTGACTGTTTCGCGCAACTATGGTGAAACGGCGGCGGATAAATCTAACACCCTTATTCTTAAGCTGATTTTTGCCACCAGCGCCGTTGTCGTATTGGTCTTTTTAACCATGGGCGCCCGCGAATCACTGGTGGTCGGTGTCGCCATTATTATCACCTTGGCGATCACCCTGTTCGCCTCCTGGGCGTGGGGATTTACCCTTAACCGAGTGTCACTATTCGCGCTGATTTTCTCCATCGGGATCTTGGTCGACGATGCCATTGTGGTGGTGGAGAATATCCACCGGCACATGGCGCTCGGTAAAAAATCCTTTAGCGAACTCATCCCCGTTGCGGTCGATGAAGTCGGCGGCCCGACGATTCTCGCCACCTTTACCGTTATCGCCGCCCTGCTGCCCATGGCATTTGTGTCGGGATTAATGGGTCCTTATATGAGCCCCATTCCCATCAACGCCAGTATGGGCATGCTGATTTCCCTTGTGGTCGCCTTTATGGTGACCCCATGGCTGAGTCGTAAGCTGCTCAAACACCACAGCGGTTCAGCCACTAATACCGCGCACAGCAGCGATGCCGATGCTCAGATGAACGAGAGCAAAATGGTGCGTCTGTTTACCCGTTTAATCGGTCCCTTTCTGCTAGGTAAAGGTGCCCGTAAAGCACGGATTGGACTTGCTGCTGGGGTCTTTGTGCTTATCGGTATCGCCGTGGCGCTGCCTGTGGGTCAGCTCGTAGTGTTAAAGATGCTGCCCTTCGATAATAAATCCGAGTTCCAAGTCATGGTGGATATGCCTGAAGGCACGCCAGTGGAGCAAACCCAGCGTGTCCTTCAGGATTTAAGTCGCTACCTGGCTACTGTGCCCGAGGTGGAACATTTGCAGCTCTATGCCGGCACCAATGCACCGATGAATTTTAACGGCTTAGTACGGCACTATTTTCTGCGCCATAGCCAAGAGCTTGGCGACATTCAGGTTAACTTAGTCGATAAAAAGCATCGCAAGCGTGATAGTCACAGCATTGCGCTGTCGGTACGTGAAGAATTACAGCATATCGGCGCTAAATATCAGGCCAATGTGAAAGTCGTCGAAGTGCCACCTGGCCCGCCAGTCTGGTCGCCGATTGTGGCCGAAGTCTATGGTCCAAGTCCTGCGATTCGCGAACAAGCGGCCTACGAGCTGCAGTCACTGTTCCGTGAGACTAAAGATGTGGTCGATATTGATATTTTCTTGCCCGCAGCGCAGCAAAAATGGCAGGTAATGATCGACCGTTCGAAAGCCAGTCTGATGGCCGTGCCCTACAGCAATATCGTTGATTTAATTGCAACTTCGGTTGGCGGTAAGGATGTAAGCTACTTGCATATCGCGCAGCAGAAGCAACCTGTGCCTATCCGCCTGCAACTGCAAGAAGGGGCTAAAATCGATTTAGAGCAAGTGCTGAATATGAAGCTACAGAGCCAAACGGGGCAATCAGTGCCCGTGTCTGAGCTGGTGACGATTAAGCGCGGTAAAATCGATGCTCCTATCATCCATAAGAATATGATCCCTATGGTGATGGTGGTTGCCGATATGGCCGGTCCGCTCGACAGTCCGCTCTATGGCATGTTCGACATGGCGGGTAAAATCGACGGCGAAGGTGGCTTAGGTTTCGATCAGCATTATATCCACCAACCAACCGGACTAGACTCAGTCGCCGTGCTTTGGGACGGAGAATGGAAGATCACCTACGAAACCTTCAGGGATATGGGCATTGCCTATGCCGTGGGGATGATTGCGATTTACTTATTGGTCGTTGCCCAATTTAGATCCTATCTGGTGCCGCTTATCATTATGGCGCCGATCCCACTGACAGTGATTGGGGTCATGCCGGGGCATGCCCTGCTCGGCGCGCAATTTACCGCGACATCTATGATTGGCATGATTGCCTTGGCGGGGATTATTGTCCGTAACTCGATATTATTAGTGGATTTTATCAATCAGGAAACCGCCTCAGGGGTTCCCTTTGAGCGGGCTGTCATCCACTCGGGCGCCGTACGGGCCAAACCCATTATGCTGACCGCTTTGGCGGCCATGATTGGCGCCCTGTTTATCCTGGACGACCCTATCTTCAACGGGCTTGCGATCAGTCTGATTTTCGGGATTTTTATCTCGACCTTACTGACCCTAATCGTTATTCCAGTGCTTTACTACGCGGCGATGAAAAATCGCATAACTTAACTCAAACAGCTGATTAACCCACAATAGGCAGCCATAGCGCTGCCTCTAGGAGCAACCTATGTCACTCGAACGCAGCATTATGGCTTTTGCCGGATTTATGGTGTTACTGTCTTTGGTGTTAACCGCTTTTGTACACCATAACTTTTTGTGGTTAACGGCCTTCGTTGGCGCTAACCTATTCCAAAGCGCTTTTACGGGTTTTTGCCCTGCGGCCATGGTATTACGCAAGCTAGGCGTCAAATCCGAGGCTGAAATCGCTAGACAAGGTTAATGCATATTTGCAAAGGAGAAAGTCAGTGTTCAACAAGTTACTGTGTCGCAGTAAAACCTTACTGGGGGTGGCCCTCTTGAGTCTGTCATCACTCGCCTTAGTCCCCAGCGCGGCAAGTGCCGCCGATCAAGAGCCCCAAGTGGCGTGGCAGAAAATCGCTGCTGGCGCTATGGTGCTCGATGTTCGCACCCCAGAGGAGTTTGCCGAAGGCCATTTAGCCAATGCGGTTAATATTCCCTTTGAGCAAGTCGCCGCTGAGTTTGCTAAGCGCGGTATCGCCAAAGATGCGCCCGTAGTGTTGTATTGCCGTAGTGGTCGACGCAGCAGTATCGCGACCGAAGCTTTAGTCGCAGCGGGTTACACTCAAACCTATAACGGTGGCGGTTATCAGACCTTAGCCGACGCTCAGCCGAAAACAGAATAATTCGCTGTTGAGATTTACGATGAAAAGCGCCCGTTGGCGCTTTTTTTGTATTTTGTTCTTTTCATTTACCCTGACACAGATATTTATCTGTCGTTTATGCTGTTAATGATATGCAAATAAGCCAATAAATTGGCAAACGACAAACTACCGACACTAAAATTCAATAAAACCGCATAATCAATCACTTGAATAAAATTCAACATCTTAACCAAACAGATAAAACTATTTTTGAAATTATTCATTCCAAAAAAATATATAAAGTAATTTCAATTAAATAACTTCACACCGTTTTAAAGATATCGCCATTTTTAGCGTAAAAATTCGCATTTGCTTATTCACCTTTTCCACATAAAAAAACATAAATATTTAAAAATATCGGTTACAACTTGTTACGCATGAGTATTTATTCATTTTAAACGCTTATCAACACAGTTGTTTTTACCAACCACCATACCATTAACATTTAATTTACAAATACTTACCTCAAAGATAAATTCACTAACCGAGTAGCATCTGAGTCGTAGTTATTCTTTAAAAGCACAAAATAATAATGATTAACACTAAATTGAACATGGAAGAAAAACATGACAATCAATCGAACCACTAAGATAGCCCTGAGTTTATCTAGCTTAGCTATTGCGATCTCGGCAGGTGTTAATGCTGCCCCAGACGCACCAGGTTTTGCCGCAGCCAAACAAGCACAGACCTCTCCACTGCCAAAGCGCTATATCGTTAAATTTAAAAATGCCGATGCGCCAGCCTTGATGTCTGAAAGCAGCCTGCAGAGCAGCGATCAGCTTGCCACCACAATGAATTATCAGCCTCAAGTAGCTGAAATTAGCGCCCAGCACAGTGTGCTAAACAAGGCGCAAGCCAAAGAAATGAAGCGTATCGGCCGCAGTAACAGCTACTCAGTTAAGCTGGATAACAATGGCATTAAGGCATTAAGAGCCCGCGCCGATGTGGAATATGTGGAAGAAGACATGCCACGCCACCTGCTAAGCGAAACAACGCCTTGGGGACAAACCTTTGTGGGTGCAACCCAATTAAGCGACAGTCAGGCCGGCAACCGTACCATCTGTATTATCGACTCTGGTTATGACCGTGGTCATAGCGACTTAAGCGGAAACAATGTCACGGGCACCAACAACTCAGGTACAGGTAACTGGTACGAGCCAGGCAATAACAACGCCCATGGTACCCACGTTGCCGGTACTATCGCGGCGATCGCCAACAACGATGGCGTGATTGGCGTAATGCCAAATCAAAATGCCAACATCCATGTGATTAAAGTCTTTAACGAGGCTGGCTGGGGTTACTCCTCATCACTGGTGTCAGCAGTCGATACCTGTGTGGCGAATGGTGCAAACGTCGTCACCATGAGCTTAGGCGGCGCAGGTTCAAGCACTACCGAGCGTAACGCGTTAGCGGCTCACTACAATAACGGCGTACTGTTGATTGCCGCTGCCGGTAACGATGGTAACAATACCCACAGTTACCCTGCTTCGTACGATGCGGTGATGTCTGTGGCATCGGTCGATAATCATAAAGACCACTCAGCTTTCTCTCAGTACACCAACCAAGTTGAGATCTCGGGTCCTGGTGAAGCCATTCTCTCTACCGTTACCCGCGGTGAGGGTCGCTTAGCCGATATTACTATCGGTGGTCAGTCTTACTTCAACTCAGGCGTTGTGCCGCACAATCGCTTTACGCCATCGGGCACCAACTACGCGCCCAATCCATACAATGGCACGGCAACCGCAACCTTAGCCGAATGTACGGTTAGCGGCTCAACCTTCAACTGCGGCAACATGGCTAACAAGGTGTGTTTAGTTGAGCGTGTGGGTAACCAAGGCACTTCATACCCAGAAATCAACGCAGTAAAAGCCTGTAAGAATGCAGGTGCCAGCGCCGTTATCGTGTACAGTAACAGCGCCTTACCTGGGTTACAAAACCCCTTCTTGGTCGATGCGAACAGCGAAATCAACATGGTGTCAGTGTCTGTTGACCGTGCAACCGGTTTAGCACTGCGTAACCAGTTAGGTGCAACAGTGACCGTAAGCAACCAAGGCAATAAGGACTACGAGTACTACAACGGTACGTCGATGGCGACCCCGCACGTTTCTGGTGTGGCAACCTTAGTGTGGAGCTACCACCCAGAATGTAGCGCAGCTCAAGTACGTAACGCGCTCAAACAAACCGCTGAAGACTTAGGCACTGCAGGCCGTGATGACTACTATGGCTATGGTCTGGTCAATGCCGTTGCAGCGAAAACCTTCTTAGATGCTTCCTGTAATGGTCCAACGGATCCGGTTGACCCTACTCCAACTGACAGCGTGTTGGTGAACGGTGTGCCAAAAACCGGTCTAAGCGGCGCCGCCAGTGAAGAACTGCATTTCTCGTTTGAAGTGCCACAGGGTGCAACTAACTTAGGCTTTGTGATGAACGGTGGCACGGGTGATGCGGATCTGTACGTACAGTACGGCGCAGCGCCAACGACCTCAAACTACGATTGCCGTCCATATAAAGGTGGTAACAGTGAATCTTGCCCAATCAGCAACGTTCAATCTGGTACTTACTACGCGATGGTGAAAGGCTATTCAGCCTTTAGCGGTGTATCGTTAACCGCAAGCTACACAGCCCAAAGCGGTGGTGGTACTCCTACCACGCCAGCAAGTTACACCAATGCTGATAACTACAATATTCCTGATAACAAAACCGCAGGTATCACTAGCCCTATCACAGTCACTCGCACGGGTAACTCAGGCACTGTGACTGCCGTGGTGAATATTGTTCACCCTTACATTGGTGATTTAAAAGTGCAGCTCATCAGCCCTACAGGCCAAACAGCAACACTGCATAACAACACTGGCGCAGGCGCAGACAACATCAACAAGAGCTACACAGTTGATATGACTGGCGTGGAGTCAAGCGGTGTGTGGAAACTCAAAGCGGTTGATAGCGGCCGTGGCGACGTAGGCTATATCGATAGCTGGGAACTCAAATTCCAATAATCTTCGTCTAAACAAAGAGCCTGCAATTGCAGGCTCTTTTTTATTGGTCATCTTTCAGCATTTCGGGCTCGATAAGCACACTGTGCTCATTATCCGATAACCAGACTTGCCCTTCACTGATGGACGCCTGCAGCGACATAGTGCGGCTCACTAAGGCCTCCATCGCCGTCACCGACTCTTCGGCAATATTCCACACTTTAAGGTTTTTATAACGCTCTAGGGCCGCTTGATTCTGTTTCCACCAAATTGGAACACTGCGTCCGCCGTAGGTAAACAACTGTACCGCTTTTGCGCGACCGCTCGCCTTACGCAGCCATTTCTCATCGGCTTGGCCAAACTCAATCCACAGGTCCACTTCACCAGAGAGACTCTTGTCCCACAGCTCAGGCTCATCGTCGACGCACAATCCCTTAGTAAAACTTAAAGTCTCGGAAGCGTTTAGGATAAAGGCCAGCAGACGCACCATCATGCGGCCATCGGTCTCGGAGGGATGCTGCGCTAACGTCAGCTGATGATCTTGATAATAACCTCGGTCCATATCGGCGATCTGAAGATTGACCTTAAACACGGTCGCTTTGAGAGCCATAGTACATCCTAAACTTAACGATAAAAAAATAACGGCGAGTCTACCTAAGACTCGCCGTCAGCTCAAACAAACTGCGATAAAGAAGACTAAATCGCGCCGGGGCGTAAATGCTTCGCCACCGGGAAATGCGCCTTAAGTTGCGCAATCTTCTGGGTATCGGCGACCAACAACATCCGCGAGCCTTGCTCATATTCCCGGCTGATATCACTCAGCGCGGGAAGCGCTGCACGATTAGCATCGCGGCGCACCAGCTCGGCCAAGTCCTCGGCTAAACCTGCTTCGCTGTAAATCCAATCGAGGCGCTGTAATAACGGCATGGCCGCCAGCGGCAATAACTCGACGGGCGTAGCATCGTCCAATAACAGGATTTCCCCGCGGCTGACGATATGGTTAAAAGCATTCTGATAATGCTCGGGGGTTCGCGCATCAAATCTATCGCCATTGGTGTCGAAAAAGCGTTCCCAGAATAATCGGCGCGTCGCGGTTTTAGTGAGTCTTTGCTGCACTTCGAGACGCTTGTCGGCCACAAAGTCAAACAAGGGCTTAAGCGATTGCGGCAGGCTGGTCTCTAAACGAGCTCGAATGGTGCGCGCAAACACAGGCGCTGCACCCGCAGTGCTGATCGCCACCACAAGACGTCCCCTATCGACAATCGATGGGGTAATAAAGCGGCAATAGGCGGGATTATCCACGGCATTGACCCAAATTCCCCGCTCGGTAGCTAAGGTGGCTAATTCAGCATTGAGCTTATCGTTCGCGGTCGCTAAATAAATGAGATCGTAATTTTGAATATCGGCCTGCACCACGGGCCGCTCAGACAATAAAATCCTGCCTGCATCGGCATAGGCCTTTACCTCGGGATTCACCTCGGGGGCAATCACATGGATATTGGCTTCGGTACGCGTCAGCAAAGCCAGCTTACGACTGGCAACATCCCCCGCCCCCACTAACAGGACATTTAAATTCACAGTATCAATAAACAGCGGGAAATATTGCATGCCACTCGCCTATAAAAAGTAAAACCAGCCTAAATTACTCTTGCACCACGGGTAACTGGCGTTGGATCCAGCCCTTGTAACCACCAATCAAGGAGGCGACCTTTTGGTAGCCCATTAGCTGCAAACTGCTTGCCGCCAGCACTGAGCGAGCACCGCCCGCGCAGTAAAGCAATAGAGGCGTATGTTTATCGGGAAAGCGCTGTTCAATGTCGCGCTCAATAATGCCGCGGCTCATGTGCTTCGCCTGCGGCAGGTGATCCTGTAGCCATTCATTATCTTCGCGGACATCTATCAACACCCAAGCGTCATCGGCTTGATAGGCTTCAATACTCACTTCAACAACATGGGGACGAATCGATTCGACAAGGGCTGAAAAAGCACTGGATGGATGCATCAGATCCTCCTTAGATAAGGGATTGAATGACTTAGCTAATATGAATTGAAGTGTAATTCGCTACGCGGGGAGACGCAATCCTTGCGGTTAACGACATGTGACAATCGCGGACTTTATGAGCCAAAGCGTGCGTGAGGTGGAATCACCTCCCGTCCCTTAGCCTTGTTCGGGTAGCAGGTGCTTAACGCTGATAGCAAGCCGCATTGCCAGCGCTGTGAATTCAACGCTTCGCAGTGCTAGCGGTTTGAGGCCAAGTGTATGGGATAAGATTAGTTATGGCTTTCGCTGCGCTCGGCGCTGCAATGCCAACACAATTCAAAGTTGCCCTCGTTCATCTCATGGCATTGCACGCATTGCCACTGGGGACTCACGACGTCCAAGGCACTTAACTGGGCCTGTGCTTTTGCCAATTGCGACTCGCGCACCCAAAGCTCAATGTTATGCAGCCCAGCGGGCAACTCACCCACACCGCCTAATAAGGCCTCGCCACGTAACTCCACATGAATACCACAGGCTTCTAACAATCCCTTCCATGTGTGGGCCTGCAATAAATTTCCACCAGCAACTAACGTCTTACGTTCTTCCATGCGACATCCTACAACAATACTCTCTAGATATGGGCAGCCGACATCCTACTGTGAAATAACCGAGCCTGTCGAGCGCTGTTTTTTGCAGCAGTTGTTAATAAAATTAACATTTAGGTTTTACAGCATTAGTCACTATAAAGTTGTGAGTTTGCTAGCAGATTATCGGAAAGGTCAAAATCCACCGAAAAAAAAGCCACCTTTAAGGTGGCTTTTTTTTGAACAGTCGTGATACACGACCTCGAGTCTCAATGCCGGATTAAGGCATCATCGAAGGCTGGTCGGCGCCTTCTTTCTCGACTTCAACTGGCATCATATGCTCACGGCAAATGCCCAGTTTGATCGCAAGGTAACTTGCTACGTAGATAGAAGAATAGGTACCGACGAAAATACCCAACAAGAGTGCTGTCGCAAAACCGTGGATCATAGTGCCGCCCTTCAGGAACAGCGCCACAACGGTCACCAACGTCGTACCCGTAGTGATAATGGTACGGCTCATGGTTTGCGTGATAGAGACGTTGACCACTTCTTCTGGCTCGCTCTTACGCATCTTGAGGAAGTTTTCACGGATACGGTCAAACACAACGATGGTATCGTTGAGTGAGTAACCCACAACGGTTAACACGCCGGCTAATACGGTCAGGTCGAATTCCAGTTGGAACACAGAGAACACACCTAAGGTCACAATCACGTCGTGGGCAAGTGCAGCCACCGAACCGAACGCTAAACGCCATTCGAAACGGAAAGACACGTAGATCATGATACAGATAAGCGCGACCAATACCGCTAAACCGCCCTGTTCGGCCAGTTCTTTACCCACTTGAGGACCAACGAATTCAACACGTTTCTGTTGAACGCCCGCATCCACTTGTTGAGCCGCAGCCATGACAGATTTGACCTGTACATCGCTGCTCACGCCTTCTTTCACCGACAGACGCACTAATACGTCACGGCTCGAACCGAAGTTTTGCACCACCGCACCGTCTAATTCAGGCGCAGACAGCTTAGTACGCAGCACGTTTAAATCGACAGGTTGAGTAAACTCCATCTCAACCACAGTACCGCCGGTAAAGTCTAAGCCCCAGTTAATGCCTTTGGTCGCCAAGGACACCAGCGAACCAAATACCAAAATGGCAGACATGATACTGATAGGCAGCGCATGACGGAGGAAGTTAACCGTACGTTTTAAAGATAAAATTTCTAACATTATCGCTTCCCCTTAGATAGACAGCGTCTTCACGCGCTTACCGCCCCAAATCGCGTTCACGATTGCGCGGGTACCCACGATAGCGGTAAACATCGATGTAGCAATACCGATCATCAGGGTCACCGCGAAGCCTTTGATCGCGCCAGTACCGACGGCGAACAGGATCAGCGCTGTCAAGAAGGTAGTGATGTTAGCGTCAGCGATGGTAGAGAATGCGTTACCGTAACCTTCGTGAATCGCCTGCTGTACGCTACGACCTGCACGTAATTCTTCACGGATACGTTCGTAAATCAGTACGTTACCGTCAACCGCCATACCCACTGTTAACACCATACCCGCAATACCAGGCAGGGTTAATACGGCGCCAGGGATCATAGACATCACCCCAACCACCATCACTAAGTTGGCCGTCAAGGCTAAGTTAGCGATCAAGCCGAAACTACGGTAATAAACCAGCATGAAGATAAGTACGACTGCCATACCCCAAATCATGGCTTGCACACCGCTTTCGATGTTTTCCGCACCCAGGCTTGGGCCGATAGTACGTTCTTCCACAATCGATACGGGCGCAATCAGGGCACCAGCACGCAGCAGCAGTGCGAGGTTTTGTGCTTCACCATGACTTAAGCCGGTGATCACAAAGTTACGGCCTAAACGCGCTTGAATGGTCGCCACAGAAATCACTTCTTGGATTTTCTGCATCTTGACGCTGCCATCGGCGTTACGCTCACCGCTGTCTTTATATTCGATGAACAAGGTCGCCATCGGTTTACCGATATTGTCCTTAGTCACGTTAGAGAAAATGGTACCGCCTTTAGCATCGAGGTTGATGCTCACCTGTGGACGGCTATATTGGTCGAAGCTAGGTTGTGCGCCAGTGATATGATCACCCGTTAGCATCACTTCCTTCTTCAGTACCACTTGACCGCCTTCACGGCGTTGATACACCTCAGAACCCGCAGGTACACGGCCAGATTGCGCCGCATTGGGGTCAGCCTTATCGTCCACCATGTGGAATTCAATCGATGCCGTCGCACCTAAGATTTCCTTGGCGCGGGCAGTGTCTTGTACACCTGGCAGCTCAACGATAATACGCTCAGCACCTTGGCGTTGAACCACCGGCTCAGCTACCCCTAACTCGTTCACACGGTTACGGATAGTGGTAATGTTTTGCTGCAGCGCTTCTTCTTTAATCTGCTTAAGATAGGTTTCGCTCATGACGGCTTGCAGGGCAAAGTCTTCACCCTTGCTCACATCGCTGAACACCATATCGTTGCTGCGAGATTTTAAGAAACGTTCTGCACTGGCTAAACTTTCGGCATCACGGAATTTAATCTCGATACCTTGCGCATTGTTGCGAATGCCCGCGTAACGGATTTTTTCTTCACGTAATTGAGAACGGAAATCGGCCACTTTGGCCTCTTCCATCTTGCGGATGGCTTCGCCCATGTCCACTTCCATTAAGAAGTGCACACCACCACGAAGGTCCAGACCGAGTTTCATTGGGCTACCGCCCATAGACTCGAGCCACTGCGGGGTGGCAGGGGCAAGGTTGAGTGCCACAGTAAACTTGTCACCTAAGTCTTCGGCGATGGTTTCCTTGGCCAGCAACTGTTGATCCGCGTTTTGTACGCGAACCAACAATTGACCTTTTTCAAGCTCAGAGCGTTTTACCGCAATGCCCTTACTGGCTAACAGCTCGTTCACTCTGGCTTGGGTAGATGCCGTGACTTCAGCACCTCGAGTCGCCACTACTTGCACCGCATGATCTTCACCGAACAGGTTAGGTACGGCATAGAAACAACCTATGGCGATGACGAGCACCACCATAATGTTTTTCCACATTGGGTATTTATTTAACACGCCTGAGCCCTCTTGGCTTACAACGACTGGATAGAGCCCTTAGGCAATACAGCTGCAATGTAATCTTTTTTAATTGTAATTTGAGTCGTGTCGTTCAAGCTCAGTAACACGTAGTCATTTTCATCGCTGATCTTTGCAATCTTACCTAAGATACCGCCGCTGGTCAGGACTTCGTCGCCCTTGGTTAAAGATGACATCAGGTTCTTGTGCTCTTTAACACGCTTAGATTGCGGACGGAAAATCATGAAATAGAAAATCAGACCGAAAATCACCAGCATGAAAATCAATTCCATGGTGCCGCCACCCTGTGGAGCGCCTGCAGCATTTGCATATGCATTTGAAATGAACATAGTTTTCTCTTCTTATTAGCAAAAAATCAATCGACTAACTCTGGTACTTCACGACCTTGACTGGTATAGAAGTCCTTTACAAAGGCGTCTAATGTACCCGTCTCAATCGCCCCGCGCAAACCTTCCATTAACATTTGATAGTATCTCAAGTTGTGAATGGTGTTTAAACGCGCACCCAGAATCTCATTACAACGATCTAAATGGTAAAGGTATGCCCGTGAATAGTTTTTACAGGTATAACAATCACACTTAGGATCGAGCGGTGAAGTGTCATCACGATGACGCGCATTGCGGATCTTAATCACACCTTCACTGGTAAACAGATGACCGTTGCGGGCGTTACGGGTTGGCATCACACAGTCAAACATGTCGATACCACGACGCACACCTTCAACTAAATCCTCTGGCTTACCGACCCCCATCAGATAGCGAGGTTTGTCCGCAGGAATTTGTGGACAGACATGCTCAAGAATGCGGTGCATGTCTTCCTTAGGCTCACCTACGGCCAAACCACCGACGGCATAACCGTCGAAACCAATTTCGACTAAGCCTTTTAAGCTCTCGTCGCGTAAATCTTCATAAACACTGCCTTGGATGATCCCGAATAATGAATTGGGGTTTTCCAGACGGTCGAACTCGTCGCGTGAACGCTTAGCCCAACGCAGTGACATCTGCATTGACTTGCGCGCTTCATCTTCTGTCGCCGGATATGGAGTACATTCGTCAAAAATCATCACCACATCACTGCCCAATGCATGTTGAATTTGCATTGATTTTTCAGGATCTAAGAAGATTTTCTCGCCGTTGATTGGCGAACGGAAATGCACACCTTCTTCGGTAATTTTACGAATGTCACCCAAACTGAACACTTGGAAACCGCCCGAATCGGTCAGAATTGGACGCTGCCAGTTCATAAAATCGTGCAAGTCACCATGCTTACGCATGATTTCTTCGCCGGGACGTAACCACAGGTGGAAAGTGTTACCGAGCAGAATGTCCGCACCAGTAGCACGCACTTCTTCAGGCGTCATGCCTTTTACCGTGCCGTAAGTACCAACAGGCATAAAGGCTGGGGTTTCCACCGTGCCGCGTTCAAAAATCAAGCGACCACGGCGCGCACGGCCGTCGGTAGTGTCGAGTTCAAATTTCATAATTCACCTCGCCAGATAAACAGTCTGACTACATTTGTAATGGCACGCGCCATTTTGATTAACAATAGAGATAGGGGCAGATCCAAAAGGTTCAACCTTTGGCTGAAAAAAATTACCGCCCAAACTCAATGTGGGCGGCTATTTTAAAACAAAATCTTGGTCTAGTGAGCTTTTTTCGTCACAAACATGGCATCGCCATAGCTAAAGAAGCGATATTTTTGCGTGATTGCGTGTTGATACGCCGCCATAACATGATCAAAACCGGCAAAGGCACTGACCAACATAATGAGGGTCGATTCCGGCAGGTGGAAGTTAGTGATCATGGCATCGACGATTTGGAACTGATACCCAGGGTAGATAAAGATATCGGTATCGCCGCTAAAGGCTTTAAGTTCGCCTTCACTTGCACGGGCCGCACTCTCCAGTGAACGCACGGACGTCGTCCCCACAGCAACCACACGCTTGCCTGCCGCCTTGGTTTGGGCAATTAAATCCACCACATCCTGCGGCACATTGGCCCACTCGGAATGCATTTTGTGCTCGAGCACGTTATCGACGCGCACAGGCTGGAAGGTGCCAGCGCCGACGTGCAAGGTCACAAACGCGATATTCACGCCCTTGGCTTTTAAGGCATCGAGCATGGCATCGTCAAAGTGCAAGCCCGCCGTTGGCGCAGCAACCGCACCGGGGTTTTGGTTATACACGGTTTGATAGCGCTCTTTATCGGCATCCTCATCGGGACGGTCGATATAAGGCGGCAGTGGCATATGCCCTACCGCTTCGAGCACTTCTAAAATCGTCAGGTCGGATAAGAGTTCGAGCTCAAATAAGGCGTCATAGCGCGCTGCCATCTTCATCTCATAACCGCCATCGAGGTGGATAATGCTGTCCACCTTCGGGGATTTAGAGCTACGCACATGGGCGAGGATGCGCTTATCGTCGAGCATACGCTCAACTAAAATCTCGAGTTTGCCACCACTGGCCTTTTGGCCAAATAGACGCGCAGGGATTACCCGGGTATTGTTAAATACCATTAAATCGCCAGGATTAATCATCCCCAGCAGATCGGTAAACTGTTTATCAGCGAGCGTGCCAGTATTGCCATCTAGGGTTAACAGACGTGACGCATTGCGTTGCGCCATGGGATAACGAGCGATAAGTTCGTCGGGAAGATCGAAGGAAAAGTCTGTTACGCGCATGCAAAGGCCTCTAGATAGCTTAGAACGGCGGCTAGTCTATGGTTAGAGGCCAATAAGATCAAGATTACTTGTTCGCGATATCCATATCGGCGTCTGACTCATTTAGCACATTTGAGGCTAACGCATCATCGACATCATATTTAGGTCGAGTCCGCGAAAAATGATCCATACGAAAGCTATGTTGCTCATAGGGAATATCGACAAGCACTTTTTTACGCTTAGGGCGCTCGTCTTTACCGAGCATTTTGGTAAACCAGTTCCACATCATCCATGATCCTTAACAGGTTAATTGATTGGTGCATTTTCAGCCCATTGTTAGCATTTACCCTCCTGTTGAAACGCTAACGTAAGCACTCCCTTAGAAAAGCACACGATTTTTGCCTATTTGCGCTTTCCTCAGCGCGCCCGCCCATGATACCGTGAACTAACGCGATTAACCAAGCACAAAAAATGAACATTCTTACACACTTACATCTGGCCGAGATCAGTAAAACCCACCTAGGCGCCAATCTGGCAGGCAATTTTATCACCGCGCCAATCGATTCTGCGCCACAAGCACTTCGCCAAGGACTGTGGTTAAACCAAGAAATCAATCAGCTCTGCGCCACCCATGAACTGACCCAAGAGCTAATGGCCCTGTTCCCTGCCCAGTTAACAAGCATAGCAGCAGATTTGATGTTCGTAAGTTTCGATCATTATTTAGCCTACTACTGGGAAGAATATCATCACCTGCCGCTGCCCGAGTTTAGCCAAAAGGCCTATCGCGAACTGGCAGAATTTGCGACGCAAAGCGATGAGTATCACCCTCAGCCCTGTCTGAACCTCATCGCCGATATGCGCAGTCAAGATTGGTTAAACGCTTACGCCACACCTAAAGGCATTCAACAGGCCTTAGCACAACGGGCCAAAGGTCATCCGCACTGTGCCTTATTTAACGGCGCGGATAAACTGCTAGCGAAAATGCAGATAGAGACAGAAACCGCCTTTCGCACCTTTTACCCTCAGTTGATGGCCTACACCCGTATTTGGAGTCGTAAAACCCCGAGTGACTATCTACCTAATGGTTCTGCCGACTAGATTCTAACTCTGCGCGTAGCTCGAACTAAGCTCGGAGGTTGGCACAGACTCGAATAAGTGAATTAAGTGTTCAAGCCTTGTTTAAGCCTAAGCGTTTACCCTAACGCCTTTGCGATAACGCCTATTTAGTGAGGTTCCCGTCACAGTGACAACTGCAAACTCAAGCGCTAAACCAGCTCAAGCACTCAATTGGCGCCAAAAACTACAAAGCCCGCGCTTTTGGCTCAAACAACTTAGGGATCTTAGCATCATGGCGCTGGTGCTTTACGGCGTCAGCCTCTATTTGCAACGGGATATGATCACTGGCCAAGCACCAGTATTAAGCGGTATCGCGATTGATGGTAGCCAGCTTGCACTTAATTCGGCCCAGACAGAGCCAACATTAGTCTATTTCTGGGGCACTTGGTGCCCTGTGTGCCGCGTCACTTCCCCTATGGTTGAGAGTATCAGCCAAGACCATAATGTCATTTCAGTGGCGGTGGCTTCTGGCAGTGATCGCGAGATCCAGCACTATATGGACGAGCATCAGTATCACTTTCCGGTGCTAAACGATAACAAAGGTGAGCGAAGCACTCAGTGGGGCGCGATGGCATTTCCAGCCATTTATATTATCGATACCCAAGGGGAGATCCGTTATATCACCTCGGGAGTCACCTCGACTTGGGGCATGAAGTTCAGATTGTGGTTGGCACAGTTCTAGTTCTAGTTCTAGTTCAAGTTCAGTTATAACAGCCTCAGCAAACGCCAGCTCGAGAATATACTGCTTAGTGACTGATATTTTGCTAGTATGACCGCGCAAATGATGAGGATACGATGCAGATATTTGATTACCAGCCCCCTTCAGTCCCTTGGTTAGATCTTCGCTATCAAGATAGGGATTTGATCATTATTAATAAACCTTCTGGATTGTTGTCTAATCCCGGCCGAGCCGCACATACCTTCGATTGCGCCCTCACCCGGCTACAACGCTTGTATCCTGACACTATTCTCGTGCATCGACTCGATTGTGCTACCTCAGGCATTATGGTGTTTGCCCGCAACAAAAAGGCCGAGTCCCAGTTAAAAACCCAGTTCCAAGATAGGCAAAACGAGAAAGTGTATATCGCCGAAGTCATGGGGGGGATAGCAAAGGATGCAGGGATAATCGATTTAGCTATCGCGCCCGATCCCGAGCACCCGCCCTATCAAAAGACGCAAACGCCGGGAACGGCTGGCGCGAAGAGTGCTCTAACCCATTACCGAGTGCTAGAAAGACGCGAAAACAGCACCTTAGTCGAGTTAACGCCACAAACGGGCCGAACCCACCAACTGAGGGTGCATATGCTCGCCCTGGGGCATCCCATTCTTGGGGATGAATTTTATGGCGATGATGAGGTGATAAAGGCCAGACCGAGACTCTGTCTTCACGCCCAAAGTTTACGTTTTACCCATCCTTACTCGGGTAAAGCCATGCATTTTTACAGTAAGCATCCCTTCTCGGCTTAGCGCAAATAGTTAACCGCTAAAAAGACACGAGGTCGCCTTAAGCGACCTCGTATCAAGCAAACCGGGTTGGTGTTTGCCGATTTATTGATTAGCGTCTTTCACGGCGACTCATTAAGCCACGCGCTGATTGAAATCAATATCCGCCATCAACTTATCGACTTGGAAATAACTGCCCTGCTCATTGCAAAACTGCAGTTGCATGGCAGGCGTCACCATAAAATATTCACCGAAGAAGTTACCGCCGACATCTTCGACTTTTTGGCCTTGCGGCGTATCGGACAGACTCACTTCATCCAAACTATGGCAGCCATCGCTAAACCAGGTTTCTAAATAATATTTGTCCGCTTCTTTATAGAGGGTAATTTTGTCACCAAGCAGTGGACGCTCATCTAACCAACGACCAATAATTTCTCGATTTTGCATATCTGACTCCCGCCAATGAAGGCGACGGCGTTTTTCAATCCCAGACATCCTGATATCCTTATGCAATACCCACTCACCTAAAGTGAACGTCAGTTGTGGTAGTACATTAAGCATAGAACCCATTTACCGCTTTACTCCCCCGAGTCGCAAATTACCCCAAATCAACCACAAAATGTAACTTTTTGGTTAAATTAAATTTGCTAAACGTTTAAAAACTAAAAGATAATTTCGCCTGATTAATTAATCGGCAGTGTAGCTTAATTAGAAAATAAAAACGCGATCTTTATCACTATTTACCTATCGCTAAAGTAAAGATAAATACCTTATTTCACATCTTGCGCATTCATCCCCACGAATGAGGTTGTTACATCTTTTATTATTCACTCGGCTTGGGATTCTGATATAACAAACGGGATATACATTGCCCTACAAATAATCAAAAAATAATGCAGGAAGTTTATGCACAATATTCATCGCCGCCATTTTCTAAAAGCTGCGGGCGCCGTTACCGCAGGTCTGGTTACGGCCAATATTGCCCTCAATGCCAACGCCAGCAGCGTTGCCCCTAAACCCCGCGTTGGAAAATCCGTGATCGGACTTATCGCCCCAAAAATGGAGCTGGTTAGAGTCGGTTTTATCGGTGTGGGAGAGCGGGGTTTTAGCCATGTCGAACAATTCTGTCACTTAGAAGGCGTGGAACTTAAAGCCATTTGTGATACCCACCAAGCCGTTATCGATAGAGCCGTTGAGCATATCGTTAAACAAAACCGGCCAAAACCTGCGGTCTACACGGGGAATGATCTCAGCTATCGCGAACTGTTAAACCGCGATGATATCGATATTGTGATTATTTCAACCCCGTGGGAATGGCACGCTCCCATGGCCATAGATACCATGGAAAGTGGTAAACACGCCTTTGTGGAAGTGCCATTGGCACTGACGGTGGAAGAATGCTGGCAACTTGTCGACACCGCCGAACGCACCCAGAAAAACTGCATGATGATGGAGAACGTCAATTACGGCCGCGAAGAATTGATGGTGCTCAACATGGTGCGCCAAGGTGTGTTTGGCGAGCTGCTCCACGGTGAGGCGGCTTATATCCATGAGCTGCGCTGGCAAATGAAGGAAATCGACCATAAAACCGGTTCGTGGCGCACCTATTGGCACACCAAACGCAACGGTAACTTATATCCGACCCACGGCTTAGGGCCGATTTCTCAATATATGAACATCAACCGCGGTGATCGTTTCGATTATCTCACCTCCATGAGTTCACCCGCGCTCGGTCGCGCGCTGTATGCCAAACGAGAATTCCCTGCCGATCATGAGCGTAATCAGCTCAAGTACATCAATGGCGATATGAGCACTAGCCTGATTAAAACCGTTAAGGGCCGAACCATTATGGTTCAGCACGATACCACTACTCCTCGGCCCTACAGCCGCCATAATCTTATTCAAGGCACCAATGGCGTTTTTGCCGGATTCCCAAATCGGATTGCCGTTGAGCACGGCGGTTTTGGTAAGAGTTACCACGAGTGGGATATGGACATGCAAAAGTGGTATGACAAATACGATCATCCACTCTGGCAACGAATTGGTAAAGAAGCCGAAATCAACGGCGGTCACGGCGGGATGGATTTTGTGATGCTCTGGCGTATGGTCTATTGCCTACGTAACGGCGAGGCGCTCGATCAGGATGTGTACGATGGCGCCGCTTGGTCTGTGGTGAATATTTTAAGTGAGCAATCGCTGAATAACCGCAGCAACTCGGTCAACTTCCCCGACTTTACCCGCGGCGCGTGGGAGCATGCCACGCCATTGGGGATTGTCGGCGCCTAAATCACTCTAAATTGAGCGATTAACGTAAAGGGATACACTTAGGGTTATCCCTTTAATAGCAACCTATCGATTTAATCTTCAACGAAAAATCACCACTTTGCTGCGCACCAATCACCAGCCCTATGCTAGTCAAACGGCTTAAATCTATCGCAGCACGCTCAATCGGCTTACCACGGCACTGGGGATGAAACGCTGTAAAAGGGATTTCGATGCGTTGCCAGTGAATAATACTGCCACCGTTAACGCCAAAGGATTGATGCTTAGCATCGGGCATTGGCGCCTGATAAACCGTGCTCTGCGGCGTATCGGCATCCTTAAGGTTCACTTTGTAGTGCTTGCTTCTGTCGCGGTCGAGTTCGAGGTAAATCCCACTAAACTCGCCGACATCAAGCGGCGAAAACTCGCAGCGCACCGAGGCAAAGCCACCCCCATTGGCGAGCGACACATGGCCGCTAAACATCCCATAACCTAAAGGTGAGATGGTGAGCTTACTGCGTGACAGGCCACCCATCACGGTATCATTGACGCCATACCAAGACTTAGCCGCATCTAAGTCCTTAAAATCGAAAAGGATCATAACTACTCCCATAAAAAAAGCAGCCACCGTGGTGACTGCTCTTATGATACTTTTTCTACACTAACAACAGCACACTTTATCCAAGTTTAGCTTTGTTTTCAGCGGCTTCACAAGCTGCGGCGGTAAAAATCACATCCGTAGAGCTATTCAGTGCGGTTTCGGCCGCATCTTGGATAACCCCGATAATAAAGCCAACGGCAACCACTTGCATGGCCACATCATTGGAAATACCAAACAGGCTACAGGCCAGTGGAATAAGTAGTAACGAACCACCGGCCACACCCGATGCGCCACAGGCCGAAATTGCCGCCACGACACTCAGCAGTAACGCCGTTAATAAATCCACCTGAATCCCTAAGGTATGCGCCGCGGCTAAGGTCAGCACGGTGATGGTAATCGCCGCGCCGCCCATGTTGATGGTTGCACCTAGAGGAATAGAGACAGAATAGGTATCTTCATGCAGCTTTAACTTTTCACACAGCGCCATATTCACCGGAATGTTCGCCGCACTCGAGCGGGTGAAAAATGCGGTTACGCCACTTTCGCGCAGACAACGGATCACTAAAGGATAGGGATTACGTTTAATTTTCACGTAAACAATCAGCGGGTTAACAATCAAAGCTATGATAGCCATCGCGCCGAGTAACACGGCCAATAGCTTGGCGTAACCGGCAATGGCGGCAAAACCGGTTTCGGCAAAGGTTGCCGCCACCAGACCAAAAATACCGATAGGCGCTAAACGAATGATAAAACGCACCATTTGCGAAATACCGTGGCTCACATCGGCAAACACTTGCTTGGTCGAGTCGCTCGCATGGTGCAGGGCTAAACCTAAACCCACACCCCAAGCCAAAATGCCAATGTAGTTGCCCGTCATTAACGCATTGACTGGGTTATCAACCAGTTTAAAGAGTAAGGTATTGATCACTTCGCCAATGCCCTGCGGCGGGCTGGTGCCCTCAACGCCAGCGACCAACACTAAATTGGTTGGGAACATCATACTTAACACCACGGCGGTTAACGCAGCAGCGAAGGTGCCAAATAAGTACAGCACCACTATCGGACGCATATTGGTTTGAGTATTTTTCTTTTGATTGGCGATGGAAGACGCCACTAGGATAAACACCAGAATAGGTGCAATGGCTTTTAATGCACCTACGAAGAGACTTCCTAAAAACGCGACTTGCTTTGCGGCTTCATGTGAAAAACTGGCTAGACTCACACCAGCGATGATCCCCACGAGAATTTGCAGCACCAAACTGCCATTAGCCAACTTGGCTAACAAAGACGATTCTTGTTTCATTACTTAACCTATCGTTATTATATTTCGGCTGAGTTTCCCCACCCCACACCTTCAAAATCGAGGCCAATAAGGTTTTTATAGGATGTGATCGAACTTGTCTAGCTTTGCAGGGAAATAAGCCGATTAAATTACCCTGCCCCTGCAAAACCCTTACAAAAATCCAACATGGGGCCTAATTCGCCCGCGTAGCCGCTAAATCGGCGCCCCGCAGCATGGCTTCCACCAGCTCATGGGCATCAAACTTTGTCAGCGCCTCATTTGCGCCAACTTGGTGGGCTTGGCTGACGCTGATCTCGCTCGAAAGTGAGGTATGCAGAATGATATAAGCTTTGGCGAGAAGAGGATTGTCACGCACTTCAAACGCCAGCTCATAACCATCGAGTCCAGGCATTTCAATATCGCTGACCAGAATATCGATAGGATGATGCTCGGCGGCGGCCTGTTCCATAATCGAGAGCGCCTCTTTACCGTCTGGGGTCACAAAATAGGGAATGTTAATGCTATCGAGCGCATCGGAAAGTTGTTTGCGCGCGACCTTAGAATCATCCACCAGCAAAATACGCATGGGTTTTAACTTCTCGCGCTGCACGTCAGTTAAAATGGCGCGATTGGCCTCGGGCGCATCGGGGAAGACCTTCGACAGCAACAACTCAACGTCGAGTAACTGCACCAGCTGATTATCGTAACGTGTCACTCCGGTTAAAAAGGCATTACGGCCTAAATTAGCCGATGGCGCTTCAATATCGCGCCAATTGCACTCGATGATCTTATCAATCGCACGCACCAAAAAGCCGATAATCATCCGCTGACAATCGGTAATGATGATATAGCAATGTTGGCGCTCTTCATCGCTGATGGGGCGATAACCAATCGCTGCCGCCATATCTACCACAGGAATGGTATGGCCGCGAATCGTTGCGGCTCCCATGATAGTCGGATGAGATTGAGGAATTTTACTTAGCGGAGTGTAAGGCACTAACTCACGGATTTTAAGCGTGCCCAGAGCAAAGACCTGTGTTTGCGACAACCGAAACAGTAATAGCCCTTGGGACTGACTTGCCTTGCTTTTCATAAACCTAAATTCTCATTAACTATTCTGTTTTTATCATAACGGTTCACAAAATGAGTTGCGATAGCTAAAACCGCTATTTAGTCACCTTAGCTTATAACTGTGACTCTATTGGCAATAGCCCGAGAAAATCGGCGACAAAGATACGCCAAAATCCCGCGTCTGGCTCACTGTCGTAGCGCTGCTGCGCCCCATCGTCCCACCAGACGAGATCGCCATCCTCCAAGGCGAGTCGATAGGTATTCGTCGCGAGCTTCTCCTCAATATTATGGCTGACATGGCCACTCAATTGTGGCTGAGTGATCAACAATCCAAGCTCGGTATTCACCGCAGCAGAACGGGGATCAAAATTAAATGAGCCCACAAATATCTGATTATTATCAAATACAAATGATTTTGCGTGCAGGCTGCTTTTTGAGCTGCCATGCCAGCTGTGGGAGCGCTCCCCTGCCTGTGCTTTCACTTCGTAGATTTCGACGCCCGCGGCCAACAAGGTTTTTCGATATTGCTTATATCCCGCATGCACCGCCAGCACATCGGTCGCCGCCAGACTATTAGTAATGACTCGTACCCGCTTACCCGACTGCGCCAAAAGTGTGAGCAGATCGGTTCCCGATTGCGTCGGCACAAAATAAGGCGAAATGATGAGTAACTCGGACTCCACCTGCGTCAGGTAAGGTAATAACTGGCTGAGCAACCAAGTGGATTTATCGCCCTGCTGCAATTTATCGGGCGGGTCAACCAGCACTAAGGCTTTGCCCCAAAACCAAGTCATGCTATCGCTCTGCAAATTTGCCAATAATTGGCTTTCGGCTAAGCGCTTCACATATTCGCTGGATTTGGACTGTTCACGCTGTTCACTCACCCGCTGCGCCAGCGCCTCAAGCTCCGCATGCGTGGGATTATGGTCACTTAAGACTTCAATTGGATGGGTCGTGTCGGCATTCCAATATCGATCAAATTCGTCGGATACCTTAGGCACGGCATCACCCATGGCTAACAGGTCAAAGTCACCAAATTCGAGGTCACGATTCGCCGCAAAATACTCATCACCAATATTACGTCCACCAACAATGGTCATCACATTGTCCACTGTGAACGATTTATTGTGCATTCTGTGGTTTAAGCGACTAAAACCAAACAACATGGCAAGGCCGCGGTAATTACGCTCTGTGCTTGGGTTAAACAGCCGAATATTGATGTTAGGGTGGCGCGCGAGGGCGATTAGCTGCTCGTCCATGTCGGCACTGGTCATATCATCCAGCAATAAACGCACTCGCACCCCGCGATCCGCGGCATCCAATAAAAACCACGTCAGCAAGCGGCCGGTTTCATCATTACGATAAATATAATATTGCAGATCGATACTACTGACGGCGGACTCAATCAGCAACAAGCGAGCGACGAAGGCATCAACCCCATCACCAAGGGGAAACACCCCAGTTTGCTCTGGATGCTGCGCGATAGCAGTTTTTACCGCCTGATACAGGGTGGAGTTTTCGGCTAAGGGATAGGCTGTTTCAATTGATTTTGCGGGTAATTCTGCCATTGAGCTACAACCGTTAATCAACAGGAGCAAAAGCCCCCAAAAGGGAAGCGAGAGACGAAATACCATTTGTTTGACGGGATAACTCTTGCGTTGTTGCCCTATCTCCTTGGCAAGATGCTGAGCGATTGTGTTGGCGAAGGTGGCGCCACAATTGCGCGATGATATCCCTAATATCGTCACTAAATGGTATTCCTTATTTTATGAATTCAGATGGTTATTCCTGTAACGCATAGAGCACATCGAAGGCAAACTGGTCCCAACCTTCGGCAGTAAACGCAATATCGCGAATACTGCGCACTTGACTAACGGCATGCAAAGGCGCGGCGCCATTGACCATCAAGTAATAGGCCATAATAAGCCCAGTACGGTCTTTGCCCGAGCGGCAATGGATTAACACGGGCAAGTTATCGGCTTCACACTGCTGAATAAACGCCAGCGCACGCGGTAACTGGGCAACACATATAGCAATATCCCCTTCCTGCGGCGGGACATTGCGGGAGAAAGGAATGCATTCATAACGCAATCCATGATGCTTAAAACTGCCCGGCTCACAGCCCTCTCCGCCATTCACGGATAACACGGCGCGGATCCCAGAGTCCTTGAGCTCGGCTAAATCCCAAGGATCCTTATTGGGGCCACTTCGACCCGCTATCTTGCCTTCAACTAACCAAAATAGATGCTGCATACTGCTCCCACAAACCAGATGCGAAGGGACATGAGATGCACTAAGCATAACTCACGTCCAAGGAATTAAGACTTTTTACCCCAAAATTCAAGGTTCGCCGCGGGTAACTGTTTACGCTTTTTCTTGCCAGTGCCTTCGGGTTTAGCCTGCGGTTTTTCCTGCGCTAACACTTCCAGTGGCATCTCAGCATTCGCTTCAAATCCCGGGATTTGTTCACGTACCAGTTTGATTTTGTTTTTCTTTTCAATTACGCCGAAGTGATGATATTCCTCATGGGAAATCAAGGTCACCGCCAAACCCGCCTCTCCCGCGCGGCCGCTACGACCAATACGGTGCATATAGTCGGCTGGACTTCTTGGCAAATCGAAGTTAATCACCACAGGGAGTTTATCAATATCAATACCGCGGGCTGCGATATCGGTCGCAATCAACACACTGATTTCGCCACTTTTAAAGCCATCGAGTACCCGAGTTCGCGCGCCTTGCGCCTTATCGCCATGGAAGACTTCGGCACTGATCCCACGTTTAGACAGCTTCTGTGCGAGGTGATTACAAGTGTTTTTAGCGCTGACAAAAATAAGCGCCTGCGACCACTGATGTTGCTTAATCAAGTGTGCTAACAACGCCGTTTTTTGTTCACGGTTGACTGTGATAACGCGCTGCTCAATGGTACTTTCTTGCTCACTTTGTAGATGATATTCAAGCGGTTGATGGAGTAATTTCGCCGTGAGTGCACGCACTTCTTCAGGGAAGGTCGCCGAAAACAACAAGGTTTGTTTCTTGGATGGCAGCGCCTCAAGCACTTGATTTAATTCATCGGTAAACCCAAGGCTTAACATGCGGTCCGCTTCATCTAGCACTAAAGCCGAGACGCGGTTTAACTTAAGCGCATTGCTGGCTAATAAATCCAATAAACGGCCTGGTGTTGCCACCAGCACATCGGCACCCGCGCGTAAACTTTGCATTTGCAGATTGGCTGACACGCCGCCGAACGCCGCAACTATCTTAAGCTGACCATTAAAATGAGAGGCATAGGATAAAAAGCTATCGGCAACTTGCTGCGCCAATTCGCGGGTTGGCACCAGTACCAAACAACGCACTTGGCCTGCCGACTTTTCCGCAGTTTTCGCCTCAAACAGGCGCTGTAATAACGGCACGGCAAAGGCAGCCGTTTTGCCTGAGCCCGTATTCGCCCCCGCTAATACGTCCCGTCCACTGAGCACGGCCGGAATAGTGGCCGCTTGTATGGGCGTAGGGGCCGCATAGGTCAGCTCAGAGAGTCGATTACACAGGGGCGCAATAATGCCAAGTTCGGCAAAGCTGGCAACGGAGGAAGAAGCTTGGGTCATAAAAAATTACATGGCTCATCAATAACAAATATGACCGCTATTCTAACGTAAAATGCGCTCCCTTGCTTGTCGATTCCAGCATTAACAGCTGTTGTTTCATCGTGAGTCCATAGGCATAACCAGTTAATTGGCCATTTTTACCAATGATACGGTGACAGGGCACAATAATCGCGATGGGATTGGCGCCATTGGCGGCACCTACCGCCCTGACGGCTTTGGGCCTGTCGATACGCTGGGCGATGTCGCCATAACTGCAACTCTGGCCATAATCGACCTGCACCAGCGCCTGCCACACCTGCTGCTGAAATTCGGTGCCCTTGGGCGCTAAGCTCAAGTGGAACTCGGTTAGCTCACCGCGAAAATAATCTTGAAGCTGCGCCTTTGCCTGCTGGATATGGCTTTTGGCTCGCGCGAGTTCATCATCAGTTGCAACCTTTAGCGGGATCTCCGTTCGGCTCGACCCAACGACCGTTAAGTGGCTTAATCCGTAGGCATTGGCATTGAGTTGTAGTACGCCGACAGAGGTACTTAAGGTATCGACAACGCAGGGCTGATAATCTTTGGCCGTTGGCGCGCTAATCAGTTGGGATAAATTCGGGCTCATAATGGTTCTCGTAAACGGCTTTAGTACAGTGTTTTCGTACTGTGTTTCAAATAGTTAATAGTGGCTCTCATATGGAGCCTCGTCACTGGTTCCTAGTCACTGGAACAATAACGAGTGGCCTGCAATGCCTTATGCATTGGACCACAGCTGGAAGGTCAAATAACTCCCCCAAGGGGCGATATCCGCACTCACCCGTTGTGCAAGCGCCGTATAATCCAGCTGTTTTACCGCTTCAATATCCAAGCCTCTTTGCTCGGCAACACTGGCTAACAATTGTTTTTTAACAATTAAATCCGTGTGTAAGAAGATATTCGGATCGCCAAGTCCACGCAATTTGGCGTAGGCAATGGTCCAAGGACCTATACCTTTTACCCCAATCCACTCATCGACTGGAGCTTCGGGCTGCTCACAGATAAACGCCGCAAGCGCATTGAGCGCCAGTTTGCGGGCACCGGGCATTTTAAGCTCATCGAGACTCGCCTCACGAATCGACTGCGGCGTGGGGAACAGGCGATATTCCCGCCCATTTAAACTAAAGCGCTCGCCATAGGCTTCGACCAATATATTCAGTAACTTAGTCGCCTGCACTACGCTCACCTGCTGACCTAAGACGGCTCGACAACCCGCCTCAAACACCGCGCCTGCGCCAGGGATCCGAAGCCCGGATTTGCTACTGAGTTTTAGATCGGTCAAGTGCTGAAGGTTGTGTTCAATCAGCTGCATATCGGCATCGAGATCTAAAATGCGTCGCACTTGGGTGATGAGCTTTTGTAGGCCCGATAAGGGCGAGTCGGGCGTTAACGTCAGCGTGATTTTAAAGCGATGCAAAGGCGCCTCATGGACGATATGCACCACAGCGCGGATATCCTCAAGTTGCAGAGTACGGCCATACTCAAGTGGTATATTTGGGTCAATCGCCTCATGGAAGTGAGGGGCTACACTCTCACTAAACCATTCCATGCCTTCGACGGCGCGCAGGCGATAAAAGGCTAATTGCGCTGACCAATCGAGTGGCGGCCGGTAATACTGATACAGACTCAAACTGTGCGCTGGCATCTCCTGCGAACAAGCGAGTTCAGTACTCTCCCCGTCGTCAATTTTAATAGTCGATTTCTGGCTGGATTTTCGTAACTGGGTGGGCGTTAATTGCAGCGCCTGCTGAAATGCCTCGTTGAAACGGCGGATGCTGTTAAAGCCTGCGGCAAGGGCGACCTGAGTGATGGGCAACTGCGTCTGATGCAACAACTGCTTTGCGAACAATAACTGACGATAGAGGGCAAATTGTTTAGGTGAAGTGCCAAATCCTGCGGTAAATAACTTATTTAAATAACGGCTGCTGATCCCCAGTTTGTCAGCCAAGGCCTCGACCGTTAATCCTTGCTCGCCAGATAAGGCGCCAGCTTCAATCAAACCTATGGCTCTGTCTAAGGTTGTGTTGGTGCCTTTCCACGGATTAGAGCCTGGAGCACTGTCGGGGCGGCAACGTAGACAAGGCCTGAGTCCCGCCTGTGCAGCTTTAATGGCCGAGTCAAAATAACGAACATTTTCTTCTTTAGGTGCAACAGCTGGGCACACTGTTCGGCAATAAATTCCTGTACTTAACACGCCCACAAAGAACTTACCGTCAAAACGTGGATCGCGGCTCATGCGCGCTTCACGGCAAATCCCGGCGGATATTTGGCAATCCTGCGCGTCGCTTGATGCCGGCTCGTATGGCGGTTTTGGGGCTGAATTTTGGTTCACGCTTGTCTGCTTCATTTGGCTATCCGACACTCTTATTCACAATTTTGTACTTGTCGGTTACTGTACGTCACCCTATGCTAGCACACTCGCGGAAAACGGAACTGGATCATCGCGTGCTTTTAAAGTGCAAGATCCTATATGCTAGACACCTCGACGTTTTCCCCATCCACTTTTCTCAATAAAATAGAGTCAATTCATGTTTAAACGATTTGAATCTTGGGTTGAAGCCCTGCCCGATGGTGAACCTACCAAGCCGCCCACTGGGGTGTATGCGTTTTGCCGGCATTACACTAAGGGCTATGAATTACCGCTTATATTAATGTCGGTGCTGACGGCATTGATCGCCATGCTCGAAGTCTCGCTCTTTGGCTTTATGGGGCAATTAGTCGATTGGTTAGTGAAAAAAAGCCCTGAGACGCTCTTTCAAGATGAAGGCACGACGCTGTTATTAATGGGGCTGATGGTCCTAGTGGTGATGCCATTATTAGTGCTATTTCATGCGCTGATCATGCATCAAACCTTGCTGGGTAATTATCCCATGTCGATTCGCTGGCTTGCGCATCGCTATCTGCTCAAGCAAAGCGTGTCCTTCTATCAAAATGATTTTGCCGGCCGCATTGCCACTAAAGTGATGCAAACTTCCCTTGCGGTCCGAGAGACCGTAATGAAGCTCCTCGATGTGCTGGTGTACATTTTAGTGTATTTCACCTCCATGCTGGTGATGGTGGCCAGTGCCGATGTGCGTCTGGTGATCCCCATGCTGATCTGGCTGGCGCTCTATATCGGTTTACAGTGGTATTTTGTGCCTAGGCTGAAAACGGTTTCGACTGAACAGGCCGATGCGCGCTCGACGATGACGGGACGCATTGTCGACAGTTACACCAATATCACCACGGTGAAACTCTTCGCCCATACGGATAAAGAAGCCGAATATGCCAAGGCGAGTATGCGCAGTTTCCTCGACACTGTGTACCGCCAGATGCGCCTTGTCACGGGGATCAGTGTCAGTGTGCAAGTGATTAACTATATGCTCGCCTTCAGTATTGCCGCTGTGTCTATCCTGCTCTGGAGTGACAATGCCATCTCTGTTGGAGCGATTGCAATTGCCGTGAGTTTAGCGCTGCGTCTCAATGGTATGTCGCAATGGATCATGTGGGAAATCAGTTCGTTATTTGAAAATATCGGTACAGTGACCGATGGGATGAATACCCTTTCCAAGACAACACTTATCCAAGATTCGCCCAATGCCAACACTTTAGTGGTTGAGCAAGGACGTATCGATTTTAATCAGGTGAGCTTCCATTACGGCGAAGAAACCGGTGTTATTGAAGATCTGAACCTCAATATCAAAGCGGGCGAAAAAGTCGGTCTCGTTGGCCGCTCGGGCGCGGGTAAGTCTACGCTAGTGAACCTGTTGATGCGTTTTTACGATGTTGAGAAAGGCCAAATTTGTATCGATGGTCAAGATATTAAAACGGTCAAGCAGGACTCACTGCGTTCACAGATTGGCATGGTGACCCAAGATACGTCTCTACTGCATCGCACGATTCGGGAGAATATTCTTTACGGTAATCCTGATGCGAGCGAAACCCAACTCGAACATGCAATAAAACAGGCTCAGGCCCATGATTTTATTAATGAACTGACCGACCCTAATGGCAACCATGGCTTAGATGCACAAGTGGGTGAACGTGGGGTTAAGCTCTCCGGCGGACAGAGACAACGTATCGCGATTGCTCGGGTACTATTGAAAAATGCGCCGATTTTACTGCTCGATGAGGCGACTTCCGCCTTGGACTCCGAAGTGGAAGCTGCGATTCAGGAAAGCTTGTACGAATTGATGCAAGGGAAGACTGTGATCGCAATTGCCCATAGATTGTCCACTATCGCGGCTATGGACAGATTAATCGTGCTAGATCAAGGTCGTATTGTCGAACAAGGCACTCATCAAGAGTTAATTGCCGCAGGCGGTATCTATGCCCAGCTTTGGGCGCATCAAACTGGTGGCTTCCTCGGGATTGAGTAGCTTTGCGTTTATTAAGCGCACTACCTTGCACTTTGATGTGAAAAATCATTGAGTTTGGATGTAAAAGGCGACCTCGAGTCGCCTTTTTATTTGGCTTTATTATTGGTCTTATTGTTTGCGTTTGCTTTATTAGCTGGGTAGTACAACACAGAGTTTGTTGCCAGCACTTATCCTCAACAATATCCGCATCCTCAAAATATCCATAAACAGGGCCCTTTAACTATGGTGATCTACTGAGAGCGGACGCCGTTTGCTCTTATATAGGTACTGCGATTTGATAAGAGGTAAATACAGCAAAAAGTACCAACTCCCCTACTACCCTCCAAGACAAATAAACTGATACGATCTCAATAGAATAGGCTTATGGCTTATGGCTTATGGCTTATGGCTTATGGCTTATGGCTTATGGCTTATGGCTTATGGCTTATGGCTTATGGCAGGGTAACGAATTTTAGATACAAAAAAACCACCTAACGGTGGCTTATTGTTCTCAACTAACATTAGTGATTAATTTTAGTTGAGGTGGTATCCCCTAGGGGATTCGAACCCCTGTTACCGCCGTGAAAGGGCGGTGTCCTAGGCCTCTAGACGAAGGGGACACAAGGACTTATGTTTAGCCTCATCACTGAGGTCTTGCTAGTTATCTCACAAATCACTCGCTAGTCATTTGTGATAGCACCCTATCTTTATGGGATAAGGTGGTATCCCCTAGGGGATTCGAACCCCTGTTACCGCCGTGAAAGGGCGGTGTCCTAGGCCTCTAGACGAAGGGGACACAAGGACCGATGTTTAGCCTCATCACTGAGGTATGACTGTTAACTCACAAATCACTCGCTAGTCATTTGTGATAGCACCCTATCTTTAAGGGATAGAGTGGTATCCCCTAGGGGATTCGAACCCCTGTTACCGCCGTGAAAGGGCGGTGTCCTAGGCCTCTAGACGAAGGGGACACAAGGACCGATGTTTAGCCTCATCACTGAGGTCTTGCTAGCTATCTCACAAATCACTCGCTAGTCATTTGTGATAGCACCCTATCTTTAAGGGATAGAGTGGTATCCCCTAGGGGATTCGAACCCCTGTTACCGCCGTGAAAGGGCGGTGTCCTAGGCCTCTAGACGAAGGGGACACAAGGACTTATGTTTTTCCTCATAACTGAGGTCTTGCTAGTTATCTCACAAATCACTCGCCAGTCATTTGTGATAGCACCCTATCTTTATGGGATAGAGTGGTATCCCCTAGGGGATTCGAACCCCTGTTACCGCCGTGAAAGGGCGGTGTCCTAGGCCTCTAGACGAAGGGGACACAAGGACTTATGTTTTTCCTCATAACTGAGGTCTTGCTAGTTATCTCACAAATCACTCGCCAGTCATTTGTGATAGCACCCTATCTTTATGGGATAGAGTGGTATCCCCTAGGGGATTCGAACCCCTGTTACCGCCGTGAAAGGGCGGTGTCCTAGGCCTCTAGACGAAGGGGACACAAGGACTGATGTTTAGCCTCATCACTGAGGTTTTGCTAGTTATCTCACAAATCACTCGCTAGTCATTTGTGATAACACCCTATCTTTTAGGGATAGAGTGGTATCCCCTAGGGGATTCGAACCCCTGTTACCGCCGTGAAAGGGCGGTGTCCTAGGCCTCTAGACGAAGGGGACACAAGGACATATTAATTTGAAAACTATTAATGACTAACAGTGCTCTCGCTTAATACGGCGAATTTGGTGGAGCTAGACGGGATCGAACCGTCGACCTCTTGCATGCCATGCAAGCGCTCTCCCAGCTGAGCTATAGCCCCAAATTCTTTCGACATACTGATATTCAGTATATATCGCAGAAACTGGATTTGTTCTTACCAAACGACTCGTTAGTCATTTGCTAGGAACCCTATGTGATAAACATAGTGGTATCCCCTAGGGGATTCGAACCCCTGTTACCGCCGTGAAAGGGCGGTGTCCTAGGCCTCTAGACGAAGGGGACACAAGGACATATTAATTTGACTCGCATTATTACTAACGCTTATCCCGCTTAATATCGGCGGTAAGTTTGGTGGAGCTAGACGGGATCGAACCGTCGACCTCTTGCATGCCATGCAAGCGCTCTCCCAGCTGAGCTATAGCCCCAAACTTATCAAGCTGTATTTAAGTGCACTACAAGCATTCGCTCGTCTGTGTCTCAACTACGGGGCGCATTCTATGCAGCGCACCTAAATGTGTCAACTCGTTTTTTAGGAATTTATTCTATCTGCTACAAATTCAATCGCTTTGGATATTCTTTGCTCAGAACGCGCCTTTCCTATTAAGAATAAGGTGATATCTAAGCCAGGAGACTGCCCTGCACCTGTCACAGCGACACGTAATGGCATACCTACTTTACCCATACCGACTTCTAATTCGGTCGCGGTGGCTTCAATCGCTTGGTGGATAGCTTCAACAGTCCACTCAGTTAATGCAGCCAGTTTTTGTTGCACTAATTGCAATGGCTCAAGCGCGACACCACGTAAGTGCTTTTTCGCTTGCTCGGCATCGAACTCTGCGAAGTCTTCATAGAAGTAGCGGCTAGAAGCGGCTAACTCTTTTAAGGTCTTAGCGCGTTCAGCCAATGCTGTCACTACCGCAGATAACGCAGGGCCATTTGAGGTATCGATCTTTTGATCGTCCATATGCCATTGTAAGTGCGACGCCACATATTCAGGATCGAGTGTCTTAATATAGTGTTGGTTTAACCAAACCAGTTTTTCGGTATTAAAGGCAGAAGGCGCTTTGTTGATGTCGTCTAACTTAAAGAGCTGCTTCATTTCTTCTAAAGAGAACACTTCTTGATCGCCATGTGACCAACCTAAGCGAACTAAGTAGTTAAGCAGTGCTTCAGGCAGATAACCATCATCACGGTATTGCATTACGCTTACCGCACCATGGCGCTTAGATAACTTGGCACCATCGTCACCTAAAATCATCGACACGTGGGCATATTCAGGAATAGGCGCGCCTAATGCTTTAAGGATGTTGATTTGACGTGGGGTGTTGTTGATATGGTCTTCACCACGCACCACACAAGTGATCCCCATATCCCAATCGTCAACCACCACACAGAAGTTATAAGTCGGAACGCCATCGGTACGGGCAATGATCAGATCATCTAATGCATCGTTTGAAAACTCGATACGACCACGAACATGGTCATCAAACACCACTGAGCCACCGATAGGATTTTTAAAACGCACAACAAAAGGCTCGTCAGTGTCACGCGCAGGCAAGTCACGGCAGCAACCATCGTATTTTTGGGCTTCGCCGTTTGCCGCTTGTGCTTCTCTTAAAGCATCGATACGTTCACGCGAGCAATAACATTTATAAGCTGTGCCCTGCTCTAACATCTGCGCGATGATTTCGTTATAACGATCAAAACGTTTAGTTTGATAGTACGGGCCCTCATCCCACGTCAGACCTAACCAATTCATGCCCTCTAAAATGGCATCACAGGCAGCCTGAGTTGAACGTTCAATATCCGTATCTTCGATACGTAAAACAAACTCACCATTATTGGCACGAGCTTGTAACCAAGAATAAAGAGCAGTACGGGCACCGCCCACGTGCAAAAAGCCTGTTGGGCTTGGGGCAAAACGCGTCTTAGTTGTCATAATGGGACACTAACCTATATAAAGTCGTCTAGATAAAGACAATCACGGTAAAAAGTGGGCTTATTCTAGCAGCCTAAGTCTGCGCTGCAAATGGCACTTAGTGCAGGTATTGCAGATCCCCTCAAAGTATCAGCCCAAAGGTGAGCGCTTTAGATGGCTCTGATAAAGATGAGAATCCAGCGCCCCATATCCGAAAACAAACACTCGAAAACCCAAGCCATGTCATCGAAACTAAATAAAGGATACGCATCTCTATTTAGAAACATGCCATCGAGATTTAGCAAAATAGATGAAGAGAATGGCGCAGTGCCCTCCTCCCTTTATCGTTCAAGCCGTATAGACAACACTCTTTAGCCTAAAAAAGCCGCTAACCCTCAAAAAAGAACGCTTAACTATGCGATAGGCTGACTTATTGGCAAGGTGAGCGCAAAAGCCTGAAAAGAAAATACCGACGAAATTGTCCAATAAAGTAACACTTTGAATGATGACGTGATTAACATTAAGTCAATCCGAGCAAAAATAGCGCGACCAATGCTTTTTTCATTAAAAAGCGTTGACACTCGATCGAACCTCCCTATAATACGGCTCCACACAGCAGAGGTCGCTTAGCTCAGCTGGGAGAGCACCTCCCTTACAAGGAGGGGGTCACTGGTTCGATCCCAGTAGCGACCACCATGTGTTAAATGCAAATTTAATCATGGTATACAAGTTGTTATATGCCCGGGTCGCTTAGCTCAGCCGGGAGAGCACCTCCCTTACAAGGAGGGGGTCACTGGTTCGATCCCAGTAGCGACCACCATATACTTCTCATTCACTGTGTCGTCATTCTCCGGTCGCTTAGCTCAGCCGGGAGAGCACCTCCCTTACAAGGAGGGGGTCACTGGTTCGATCCCAGTAGCGACCACCATATTTTTAGAATGACATTAAAATTTGTATTGAAAGAATTCCGGTCGCTTAGCTCAGCCGGGAGAGCACCTCCCTTACAAGGAGGGGGTCACTGGTTCGATCCCAGTAGCGACCACCATAATTCTTCAGTACTGATTTACCCCGGGTCGCTTAGCTCAGCCGGGAGAGCACCTCCCTTACAAGGAGGGGGTCACTGGTTCGATCCCAGTAGCGACCACCATATTCCCCCAAAAACTTTACCCCTAGCTCAACTCAACTATGCTTTATCTTAATCAGCATCTGCTTAACTGAGTCTGTTACCCAGTATTCAATCCGATTAAACGCTGCTGATTGTTGCCTTAGGCATATTCGGAGATCAGCACTATGGCCAGCGTCAGTCAATCTGCATCCCTCACCAATATTGCAGCGTATTTAAAGCATACTCATGCCTGCGATGAACAAACCGCGCTGAGGGAAGCCCGTGAAGTCATGCACAATCTCGTCAGCATGCGCCAAAAAGGTTTTATTACTGGCTGGTATTTCGATGAGCGCGGGCATTTGGAGTTACTTCCGAGTGATGAAATCCTCAAGCGAATTGGCGAAGATCACGGCTGACTGCTGCATTACTTCATCTTAGCCATCTCACCAATCCCCTGCTCTATAGTCATTTTTCAGCTAGCTTTTGATCTAAAAGCAACTTATTTTGCTCAGTTAATCATCAAGCTAAAAAACTCTGCTCATACCCCACAAAATGCAGTTTGGGTGGGTTTCCACCCATAGCCAAAATCAACGTGAGCGAGATCTCACCCACAAAACTAAAAGTGTGACAAACGTCAAATGAACTACACTTTATTAACCAAACACTTACAGAGTGCATCGTAACTTGGCGTGGTATTTGCCTTTATTAAGACAGACCTCAGGGAAATCAAGGCTGTATTCCTACTCACACTTGGTAACAAACTAACCAAGGCTGAGGACAAATCCTAACAACAGAAAAAGGAACTCAAAAATGACATTGAATCAACAAATGGGTATCACACGTCCATTAAAAACCGTAGCTAAGATGCTGGCACTGGCCTCAGTGTTCGCGACCAGCTTTAACCTGTTTGCGGCGCCCGTTGAAATCAAGTTCTCCCACGTGGTTGCAGAAAATACGCCAAAGGGTCAAATGGCGTTGAAGTTTAAAGAACTCGTTGAACAACGTTTACCTGGTGAATATACGGTCAGTGTATTCCCTAACTCACAGTTATTTGGGGATAACAACGAGTTAGCGGCACTGCTGTTAAACGATGTGCAATTTGTCGCGCCTTCTCTCTCAAAATTTGAACGTTATACCAAACGCCTACAGGTTTTCGACCTGCCATTCCTGTTTAATGACATGGATGCAGTAAACCGTTTCCAACAAGGCGAAGCTGGCCAAGCCCTGCTGAACTCAATGAGCCGTAAAGGGATTGTCGGTTTAGGTTATCTGCACAATGGTATGAAGCAGTTCTCTGCTAACACACCACTGAAACAACCTTCTGATGCTAAGGGCTTAAAATTCCGTGTAATGGCATCTGACGTATTAGCAGCTCAGTTTGATGCTGTGGGCGCTATCCCAGTGAAGAAACCTTTCTCTGAAGTGTTTACCCTACTGCAAACTCGTGCGATCGACGGTCAAGAAAACACTTGGTCTAACACCTACTCACAAAAATTCTATGAAGTTCAAAGCCAAATCACCGAAAGTAACCACGGCGTGCTGGACTACATGGTCGTAACCTCTGACGCCTTCTGGAAGAGCTTACCAGCGGATAAACGTAAAGTGATCAAAGAAGCCTTAGATGAATCTATCGCCTTAGGTAACAAGATCGCCGCTGAAAAAGATAACGAAGACAAACAATTAATCCTTGATTCTAAACGTTCGCAACTGGTGACCTTAACACCGGATGAGCGTCAAAAATGGATTGATGTAATGAAACCTGTTTGGGCGAAGTTTGAAGACCAAGTAGGTAAAGATGTGATTGAAGCCGCTGTTGCTGCAAATAAACAATAATGAAATAAACCGCTTAACCTCTTTTTGGGGTTAAGCGGTATTTGAGCGAGGGGAGTACAGCTGTGATATCGCGAATTTTTGGTTACTTCGAAGAAGGGGTGCTCAACCTCTTAATCACCTTAATGACACTCTTAGTGTTCACAGAGGTAGTGGCGCGGTTTTTCTTCAATACCGGTTTTTTATGGATCCAAGAACTGACCTTAACCCTCTGTGGTTGGTTTGTGCTTTTTGGTATGTCCTATGGGGTGAAAGTCGGTGCTCACATCGGTGTTGATGCGTTTGTTAAAAATCTGCCCCCTAAGGCTAAAAAGATCACTTCCCTAGTGACGGCATTGATTTGCTTAGCTTATTGCGGACTATTTTTAAAAGGTAGCTGGGAATATCTGTCACAGATGTACCAAATCGGCGTACCGATGGAAGATATTCACTTTCCTAAGTTCCTGTTAAACAGCTTAGATCCCGACTTTGCTTGGAACACCTTAAAGATTGATGTCGAAGACGGCGCTGTGCCCATTTGGTTATCCCAAAGCATTTTATTGATTGGTTTTAGCATGTTGACTTGGCGTTTCTTAGAACTGTTTATCGCCATCCTACGCAACCAAGTCTCTGGATTCCAATTTGCCGACGAAGCGAAAGAAAGCATGCATTTAATTGATGAAGGTGCTCAGCACGCACAACAAGAAACAGACAATAAGGAAGCGAAGTAATGGCCATTGCGACCCTCTTTACTGCCCTACTCGTCTGTATGTTTTTAGGTATGCCTATCGCGATTGCGTTAGGTTTCTCGAGCATGCTGACGATTTTATTCTTCTCCAACGACTCCCTCGCCTCTGTGGCGTTAAAACTATATGAGTCATCGTCAGAGCACTATACCCTGCTGGCGATCCCATTCTTTATTCTGTCCTCAGCCTTCCTGTCAACCGGTGGGGTGGCACGACGGATCATCGACTTTGCGATGGACAGTATCGGCCATATCCGTGGCGGTTTAGCCATGGCCTCTGTGATGGCCTGTATGTTATTTGCCGCGGTATCGGGTTCATCTCCAGCAACTGTGGCCGCCATTGGCTCGATTGTGATCGTCGGCATGGTGAAAGCAGGTTACCCCGAAAAGTTTGCCGCCGGCGTAATTACCACTTCTGGCACCCTAGGGATTTTGATCCCACCTTCAATCGTGATGCTAGTGTATGCGGCGGCGACGGAAGTGTCGGCAGCCAGAATGTTTATGGCGGGCTTAATCCCTGGTTTGATGATGGGCTTCCTGCTGATGATTGTGATTTACATCGTCGCCCGTTTTAAAAATCTGCCATCACGCCCCTTCCCCGGCTTTAAGCAGCTGGGGATTTCCAGTGCTAAAGCCTTAGGTGGTCTGGCGCTGATCATTATCGTGTTAGGTTCAATCTATGGCGGTGTAGCCAGTCCAACCGAAGCCTCTGCCGTAGCCTGTATGTATGCCTATTTCATTGCGGTATTTGGTTATCGCGATATTGGCCCATTGAAAAATGTCGCATGGCGTAACCCTAATGAGCCTATTCCCAGCGCCATTGTCCGTAACTTAGGCCATATGGCGCTCGGACTGATTAAAACCCCAATCGACAAAGAAATCCGCCATGTGGTGCGCGACGGGGCAAAGGTCAGCATCATGTTGCTGTTTATCATTGCCAACGCCATGCTATTCGCCCACGTGCTGACTACAGAGCGTATTCCCCATATCATTGCCGAACATATTGTGGGCATGGGCTTACCCGCGTGGGGCTTCTTAATCATTGTCAACTTACTGCTGTTAGCGGCGGGTAACTTTATGGAGCCATCGGCCATCGTGCTGATTATGGCGCCAATCCTGTTCCCGATTGCCACCCACTTAGGTATCGACCCTATCCACTTAGGCATCATCATGGTGGTAAACATGGAGATTGGTATGCTGACGCCGCCTGTGGGGCTTAACCTCTTCGTGACGGCGGGGATCACAGGCCGCAGTATCGGCTGGGTGATCCAATCTGTACTACCTTGGTTAGCACTGATGTTGGCCTTCTTGGCGCTTATCACCTATGTGCCACAAATCTCCCTGTTCTTGCCAGAATTTCTGGATAAGCTCAACGGATATTAATCTCAAGGAATAAGGATTATTCCTTGATTCTAGATAGTTTTTAAGCGAGCCTACTCAGGCTCGCTTTGTTTTATTTAGTGTGGACAGGATTACCTGCTATGTTGCCCATGACGCCCAAGGCCAAACAACGTCTTTTAATGACCATAGTGCTACTTGCGGGCTTATTTGCCATCTTAAAATTGACCTATTGGGTGCACTTTCATCAGGGCAAAATTGAAATACAACAACAATCCGAGCGACAACTCAAAGAGCTGGTTAGCTTCCTCGATGGCGCCCTGTCGCGTTACGAGAGTATCCCCCATGTATTGTCGACCAACCCCATGCTCGCCAATGTGCTCAACGATCAACAAAACCCCAAGAAAGTACAAGAACTTAACCTGTACTTGGAAGAGATTCAGCATGTCACTGAGGCATCCGATATCTATCTTATCGACGCCCTCGGCATTGCGATTGCCGCCAGCAACTGGCAGCAGCCTTTTTCGTTTATCGGCAAAGACTACTCCTTCAGACCCTATTACACCGATGCGATTTCGGGCAATTTAGGCCGCTACTATGCGGTGGGCACCAGTTCGGATAAACGTGGCTTTTACTTCTCTTACCCTATTTATCAGCAAGGCGCCAAAGGCATTCTGGGTGCCATTATTGTGAAAGTAGATATCGCCGATATCGAGCAGCAAAGCACCAGTATTGCGATGGCGGGGCAATATCAATTCCTCATCAGCGACCCCGACGATATCGTATTTATTTCCAGTGTCGATGAATGGCGCTTAGCCTCACTCACGCCGCTGACTCAGGCCAAACAATATGCCTTAAATGCCTCAAAACGTTACGCGGAGCGGCCGATTGGCGAATTACTGATAAAGCCACAATATCAAGAAGATAGTCTGAGTAATGGCCATATCTATCAAATTCGCTCCGGCAACAGTCAGGCGCAATATATGGACACCCATCATTTGATGACCAAAGCGGGTTGGAGAGTGCATATTTTGGCGCCGATGAAACCCCTGCTCGAATCTATGCCCGCTCTTATGCTGCTATCGGCCTCTATCTACTTACTGCTCGCCTTAGGCTTACTCTTTAGTAGCGAGCGTCGCCGCAACCTGCAACGTATGCAACTCGCCCAGAGTTTACTGGAGCAAAGGGTGGAAGAGCGCACCCAAGATCTGCAACAGGCCAATGATCGCCTCAAAGACACTCAGGATGAACTCATTCAAGCGGCTAAGTTGACCGTGATAGGTAGCCTATCCGCCAGTATCAACCACGAGCTGAATCAGCCCTTGGCCGCTCTTCGCAGCTACGCGCAAAATACCCAAACCTTCCTCGCCCGCAATATGCCGGATAAAGCCTCTGATAACCTGAAAATTATCATCGAGCTGACCGACCGCTTAGCCGATATTGTCGGTCAATTTAAGAGTTTTACCCGTAAGAGCCAAGGCACGGATAGCGCCACCGATCTTAAGGGCTGTATCAAACAAGCCCTCACCATAGTCCAGCCCGAAATCGACAAGCAAGGGGTTGAGCTCGATGTGCTGTTGCCCGAAGGCCAATATCAGGTCTGGGGTGATAAGGTGCGATTGCAGCAAGTGTTTGTGAATATTATGAGCAACGCGATTGTCGCCATGCAGCAATCTTCAAAACGGACACTGAGTATTAGGGTAAACTGTGCGGACAAGTTCTGTATCAGTATTCAGGACTCAGGCCCAGGGGTGCGCGAGAGCCAGATGGAGAAGATTTTCGAGCCCTATTTCACCACCAGCGAGCGTACAGGGCTTGGACTAGGTTTATCCATTTCCCAGCGCATTATCGAGTCTATGCAGGGGCAAATTAATGTTGCCAATGCCGAGGACGGCGGCGCAATTTTCCATATTATTTTACCGATTTATTTAGCCGAGGAACGTCAGTCATCATGAGTCTGCCCAATTCAATTCAAGACTATAGCGTACTGATCATCGACGATGAGCCCCATATTGGTACAGTGCTCGTCCAACTGTTTGAGCTGGAAGGCATTAGAGCCTTCGCCACTACCGATCCCAAAGGGATAGCCAAATTACTCGACAAGGACTGGGCGGGCGTGGTGATTTCCGATGTGAATATGCCGCAACTCGATGGCATCAGTTTGATGCAGCAAATTCGTCAGCAAGATCCCGATTTACCCGTGGTGCTGCTCACTGGCTTTGGCGATATCGCCATGGCAGTCAATGCCTTAAAACAAGGCGCCTACGATTTTCTCGAAAAACCCTTTAACAACGAACACATGCTAGATGTGGTGAAGCGCGCCTTAGATAAACGTAGCCTCACCCTAGAGAACCGTAAATTAAAGAAAGAGTTAGAAAGCCATAACGTGCCCGGGCCAAGAATATTAGGCCACAGTGTCGGCATTTTGCGCATGCGCCATATCATAGACCAAGTGATCGACACCCCCGCCGATGTGCTTATCGAAGGTGAAACGGGTACAGGTAAGGAATTGGTCGCCCGCTATCTGCACGACCACAGCAGTCGCAATCAGGCCAACTTTGTCGCCATTAACTGCGGCGCCATTCCCGAGAACTTGATTGAGAGCGAGCTATTCGGCGCCGAAGCCGGAGCCTTTACTGGTGTCGATAAACTGCGTATCGGTAAGTTTGAGTATGCCAACGGCGGCACACTCTTTTTAGATGAAATCGAAAGCACGCCACTGTCGTTACAGGTCAAACTGCTGCGGGTGCTCGAAGATCGCAAGGTCGAGCGCCTAGGCTCCAATAAGAGCATTCATTTGGATATTCGGGTCATTGCCGCCACTAAGGTGGATTTAAAGTCCCTGTGCGACACAGGAGAGTTTCGCCAAGACTTGCTCTATCGCTTAAATCTGGTGACTGTGCCGATTCCGCCACTCAGGGATCGCCGCGAAGATATTCCCTTATTATTCTTGCACTTTGCCCGTATGGCCTCGGCGCGTTATCACAAGGCACTGATTGCCCTCAATGCCGAGCAGAATGCCATCCTCACCTCCCACGACTGGCCAGGTAATGTGCGTGAGCTGCGAAATCTGGCAGAACGTTATGTGTTACTCGGTGGTGAAGCGGCCTTCGCCGGCAGCTTAGGTAATGCACCGAGCCTGCATACCAGTATGTCACTGCTGCAACGGGTCGAGTTTTTTGAGCGGGTATTGATAGAAGAAGCCTTAAGCCATAACAAGGGCAGCATTAAGCAGACCATGGAACAACTCGAACTGCCGCGTAAAACCTTGTACGACAAGATGCGTAAGTACGATTTAGACCGCAAACAATATATCAACGCTGACGAGTAGCCTGTCGGTGACAATAAAAACCCCGCAAACCGATTCACGGCTGCGGGGTTTGCTTTATCTAAGGAACCTCAAGCTAGCATTTCAATGCTGATGTATCAAAAACGCATATCGCAAAAGTGAGTCATTACTCATCCCGCACACACATGCCCTTCGAAGATTTCACATAGGGCGCGAGAATTGGCATCATGCCTTTCATCACCTGTAATGGCAGCGCCGAGGTAAAACTAAAATCGTCCGACTTACTGCCCGGCACAAACGCGGTTAAGGTGCCGAAGTAGTTATCGCCTAAGTAGAACACAAACGTCGCGGTACGGTTCATCGCAGTGGTAGCCACTTTGCGGCCCTGCTGCATCTGAGTCACGATACGGTTATCACCCGTCCCCGTTTTACCACCAATTGCCAGCATCTCACCGTTGTCGTCGGTAAAGATGCCCTTAAGACGTCGTGCAGTACCGTTTTGAACGACGTTTGCCAGCGCCGCCTTTAAGGCTTGGGCGACTTCATGACGCATCACTCGTTCACCTTGAGTATTTTGGTTTTCGAGCCGAACTTCATAGGGTGTTTCTTCGGCAAAGTGCAGTTGATTAATCCGCACCGTAGGTAAACGATAACCATCGTTTTGGATAATCCCCATCAACTCCGCCAGCGCCGCGGGTCTGTCCCCCGAACTGCCGAGCGCCGAGCCTAAAGAAGGCACCATAGATTCAAAGGGATAGCCTAAACGCGCCCAACGTTGATGAATGTCGAGGAAGGCTTCCACCTCCAGCATTACCTGTACCCGCACATCCCGCGCGTTTTTATGTCGGGTTCTAAACAACCAACGGTAAACCTCTTGACGCTCATCCTTACTGGCCTCCTTCACATCGTTGAGGTTGGCCTCGGGATGTTGATTCAAGTAATCGAGCACCCATAGCTCGAGTGGATGCACCCGCGCGATATAACCTTGGTCAGGCAGATTATATTTTTCAGGGCCGTACTTGTTATACAGCTCTTTAATGCGCTTATCCGTGTAATTGTTTTGCGGTAAACGCTGCTGTAAGAAGGCCTTAAACGAGGCCATAGACTCATTAGGCTGCAAATAACGGTAAGCCGCGGTGAGCTGCTGCTCCGCTTGGGTTTGGCCATCGAAGAATAGCTCTAAACGCTCATTGGGCGCCACTTTCTTATATTTACGGTAGAACTTATTGACGAAGGTATTGCCTTCGCGGTCAGCAAACACCCGTAAATACTCCTCACGGCGTGGATCCTTATCGTTGCGCAGCAGACGCGCCATGTTGCCTTCGTTTTGCATACTGCTGCTGTAGTTGACTATGTCACGCATCAAACGAACGAAGGGTAAGTTGATGGAGTTTTGCAACGCCTCGTACATGGTTGGCACTTTAAAATCTTCTGATTTTTTAAAGTTATTAAACACATGTAAACCGCCACCCGTGAAGAATTGCTCATTCGGTGAGGCTGAGTATTCCCGTTGCAACGCAGCATCCAGCATGCGGTCGAGGCGTCTATCCGGATTCACAATCAAGTAATCAATCGCCCAGCGCGTGAGATGGTCGCGGGGTTCAATCTCAATCGACTCCAACTCAATGCCGTGTTTCTTCGAGTATTTGTCGTGGATTTCGGCAATGATCTCAAGGTAAGTTGCCAGCACCCTGAGTTTGGCCGTCGAGCCCAGCTCTAACTTACTGCCCTCGTTAATATCGAAGGGTTGGTCAGTACTGTCGGTTTGCACCCGCACACGGTTCGCCGTCTCGGTTTTTTCATAGAGGGTAAAACTGTAGAGCACGTTTTGCAGTTGGCTGGGTTCGAGTAAGCGTTCACCTAAGAGGCCTACCTTCTCGGCCGTAGCGGCCTGCCCAAGACTGCGTAAGTAATGACTCACCTGTTGTTGTAAGTCGCTGTGCAAGCTGCTGTTTACGGTCAAATCGAGGCGGTCCAAATCATACAGACCGACATTTAACATGCCCGCGGTACGAATGCGTATCGTATTAACGCCCTTATCCGCTCCCGACTGAGTATTACGTTGAGCTTTAGCCACCTTAAACTGCAGTTGTTGAGCAAGCGCTGCGTCTCTAAGTTGGCGGTCAATCAAATAATACTGGCCGAGTAACCGAATATGGCTGTCGACCAGATTTTCTAAGTCCTCGTGTCCCTGCAACAAATAATAGGAAGGACGGCGCTGGGCAATCATCAAGGCCACCACTTGGCGGAACACTTGACCACGCTTAGCGGCATTGGCTTTGATTTGCGGCGAAGCAAGCAGTTTATTGGCGGTATCGAAATCGGTACCAAACCACGCCCACAGGCCATCGCCGATGCCATGCACTTCACCGTGGTTAGGCGCTGAGGATAAAGGCACAGTGTTTAAATAATCTTGAATAATACGCTTACGGGCTGGCTCAGTGACTTCTCCCTGCTGATAGACGCGCACTGTGGCCGAGCCAATTTGCAGCAGCTTATCCTTAATGCTTAAGGTTAAGCCTTGGGAGGAATGGCGGAACTTCTCAATTTGTGTCGCCAGAGTACTGCCACCAGCGGTAGACACATTCATCCCCACCATTTCAGCAATTTGACTCATCCCCGCCACAATAAACCTTGGCCAGTCGATCACAGGGTTAAGTTTGGGTTCTGTAGTCCACAGCTCGCGGTTTTCAATAAACAGTAAGGTATTGACGATTTCATTGGGGATTTTATCGTCATCCTGATACACACGTTTAGGATAAGCAAACTCATAGAGATCGGTATTGCGACAATCCAGCAGGGTCAAACCCGATTGCGCTTTCTCGTGATAAGGCGGGAAAAAGCCCATCTTGGCGTATTCCTGCAGCGCGGGAGAAAACTCGACTTGTTGCGTCACCTGGAAGTTACGTTGCAGCAATCTATCGATATATTGCGGCAGTTTACTGTAGCCGTGACGCTCATCGAAGGGGCCGTAACTTGGATAGATAATTGACTGAGTGGGCTGATTTTTCAGCTCATAGGTCAAGGTCTTCGCATATTGATGAACATACTTAGACTGGAAATAAGAGGTTTTAACCTCTTGGCCAATTAAAATCGCCACACAGATAATCAGAATAAAAAACAGGAACCAGACACGCCCCTTAGATCTCGGCTTGCGCTGACGCTTAGCCTTAGGTTCGGGTTGTGGCGGACGAGGACGATAATTTTCGAATTGCATTTCTTGCGTAGAATTAGGCAAAACGGCTCCCAAAAATCACTTAACAAATCCTTTCTACGTGGGAAGGTTCCCAACCTATGCTCAACACAGCCAGTATCAGGGCAAAACTCACACTTAAGTTCGTCCACTGTGCATGAGTCTGCAAATACATTCCTTTGCCTTCATTGAGCAAGATCTAACAACACAGGATCATTGCTTCTCTTGTTAGATCTCACCGTATTTTAATGAGTTGGCAGCGCGCCTCAAAGTGGTTAGCGCAAAAATACTTAGCTGCTTATCGCAAGTGCTAACCGCGCTTGAGGCTTCAATCAATCCCAAATAAATTCACGAAAATGCTTACGGCAAACCGATTCGTAACTTTCATTACCGCCGATCGCCACCTGCTCACCTTCGCGCATCACTTTACCTTCGCCATCGAGACGCACCACCATATTGGCCTTGCGTCCACAGTGACAAATGGTTTTCAGCTCGACTAATTTATCGGCCCATGCCAACAAATAATGACTGCCAGTGAAGAGTTCACCTTGGAAGTCGGTACGTAAACCATAGCACAAAACTGGGATATCAATTTTATCAACAACATAAGTAAGTTGTTTAACTTGCTCTTTGCTTAAGAATTGGCACTCGTCCACCAGCACACAGCTCAAATGATTATGTTGGTGCGCCGTGGTGATCATGTCTATCAGATTGTCGTGGCTGCTAAATACCTGGGCATCGGTTTCAATACCAATACGCGATGCCACCTTACCTTTACCGTATCTGTCGTCGATAGAGGCCGTCATCACTAGGGTATTCATGCCGCGCTCGCGGTAGTTATAGGAAGATTGTAATAGAGAGGTGGATTTACCCGCGTTCATTGCTGAATAGTAAAAGTACAATTGCGCCAAAACGAATCCCTTTTTTAAACTGAATTTATCGTTTCTCTGTTGCCAGAGCTTATGGCGTCTAGTTTACCATTGCGCCGCCCCCTAACACACTAGGCCTGTCTCAGCTTTTCTACTGAAATCCACACTCGATTTCACGAATGCGCATTTTTACCACTATCCCTCCCCTTCGACGCTTCGATTCATTGTTCGTATTTCCGTCCAAACGGTAAAAGACAACTGGAGACCCGTGGGCAAAATGGCAATTGTTACAATAAGCTTAATTTAACCTTAAATATTGTTTATATAAGAAAAAACACATTAACAAAAGTTTAAAAATGTGATCTACCTCCAAAGTAATATGACTAAATGCGGTTTGGCTCAAAAAACAAACATATCAATAACAGTATTATTTCTTCTGAGACTAAAGTACTCAATTTAAAAAATAAAAGTATTCGATGCTTGCAAATGAAATCAGCGGTTCAAAGCACTAATCTCCCCTGCAAACGTTAGTGCTGCAATCCGTGCCTTTAAATGCGTATTGGATTAAATGGAGATTATGATGAGAATATTCACATCAAAGAAACTGGCATACCTAGTCGCATTAGCCCTAACGGGTGCACTCGTAGGTTGTGGCAGTGACGGTAAAGACGGCGCACCAGGCCAACCAGGCGATCCTGGCCAACCCGGTAAACCAGGAGACCCATGGACTCCACCACCAGTCACAAGTTCAGCTGTGACTAATGTTAAAGTTCTGGGCTACAGCTTTGCCGAAGGCAGTATCACCTATGAATTTGAAGTCACCGACGAAAATGGCAACTTAATCAATGGACTGAAAAATGCTGAAGCCAAAGTTGCAGCATTAACCGATAAAGGCTTTATCAATAATAGAAATGAAGCCGACAAAACAGACGCAAGTGGCAATCCTGTCAAAGATAACGTCAATATCGGTGGCGCTGCGACTCAAGCAACTGAGGGCGCTCTGCTCACTTCATTAGGCGATGGTCACTATAGCTTTAAAGCCCCAATGAAAGGTGTTAACGCAGGTACCGAAGGTATTGTATGGCTCAGAGTCGGCGGTAATGCTGAAACTGGCATTGCTCTCTCAGCACCGCTGGTGGTGAACAAGCCAGAGGGAACTCATTCAACCACGACCGATAGTTGCTATTCCTGTCACGTAGACTATTCAACAAGCCCACGTAAACACACTAAATATGTAGCAACCGGTATGGACAGCGAAGTCACCTTCGTTGAAGGCTGTTTAGTCTGTCACGGCTCAGTTAGCTTTGCAGCAAAAAATGCCGAAGGTTTCTCTATCGGCGGTTATTCAACCAACACACTGTCTAAGATTGGCCACATTAATCACCAGAAATTTACTAAAGATTTCAGCGTGATGAACTGTAGTTCTTGCCACGTTGAAGCTCCAACCAATATTAATGTTTCAGGCCCAGGCTGTATTGACTGTCACAATACTGGTGGTGTACCAGGCGCGATTGTGCCAAGTAATGGTGCCGATGTCCGTCCGATGCATGAAGGTAAAACAGGTATTACTGAGCGCCAAGCATTACGTGCTAAGTATAAACTTGAATTATCTACCCCTGTTAAAGTTGATGATATTTCAACAAAAACAGATCATTATGCGCCAACTGGTGCAGCTTCTGCCGTTACCGCACCAGGCTGGTGTACCACTCTGACAGTAAAAGATACTGACGGTAATATCTTTAGCATTAAAGATAACTTCAACTACTCAAATCCGCTGGTATTTGATGCTAAGAAACCGATTGTTTACGCAGGTGCTTATCTGCATTCCTACGAAAAAAATAGCTTAGTCGGTCGCCCAGGTAACCGTACTAACTATTACTATGGCTACAATGCTGATGGTACTAAAAATATCTGTCATCTGCTGACCGATATCAGCCCTGTAAACGCCAACTATGTCTACTCTGCACGTGTGACCTTCAGCACCGCAGGTTGGATGGAGTACGACGGTAACCAACGCTATCAAAGCAATGGCAGCCTCAGAGCCAATGGCTATGACGGCTCAATGGGGGTCTCGTTCACCGCATACTCTGATGTAGTCGATCCTGCGACTGCAACCAAAGTATCCGCCTTTGAACGTCGCACCGTAGTCAGTGATAACAGCTGTACTACTTGTCACAATGATGCCACCGCATTCCACAAAAATGGCGCATTTGACGAAGGCGGTAAGGCTTGCGTAGCTTGCCATGATAATGGTATGGCACGGACATCAGCCACACTCGGTGCTGGTTTTGGTCCTATGGTGCACAGCTGGCACTGGGGCAACGGTGCGAATGTCGGTGAGATGAAGGCCGATGGCACTCAAGCGAAAACCGCTAACGGTGCAGGTGCAATCAACCCAGTCACTAGCTGTGTTGCCTGTCACGAAACCGCGATTGATTTAAACAAAATACCAAACCAATACATCCTTGAACCTGGTAACAAAATGACCAGCCCTGTTACCGCTAACTGCTATGCTTGCCACACAGGCGATGCAGTCAAAGCTCACATGGCTAGCAATGGTGGCGAGATCAGCGTTCCTGCCGTAGGTGATTGGTTCAAACAACCAACAGGAGAAGCATGTGCTGTTTGCCATAACACAGGTAGCAGCTCAGGTATCGACAAATACCACAACTTCACCCGTAAATAGTTAATCGTCCCGCTATTTTCCCTGCAAGAAAATAGTTCAAGCGCCCTACGGTTGTAGGGCGCTTTTTTTGTTTACTTTTACTTACAACTTCACCCCATAGGTTTTCAGTCCTATTTAAGTTAGTAACGCTAGAGTCACAAAAAACTACAATTCTAAGGAAATCACTCAACTATGCGTAAAAGTTTTATTGCCATCGCCATTGGCGCCACTTTGATGACTGGCGCACTCGCAGGCTGCAGCACTCAAGATACTAAAGCGACGAATGTGACCGCAGTTCAAGCCCAAAATCCTCTGTTCCAAGCCAGCACGCTGCAATACCAAGCGCCTGATTTCAGTGTTATTAAAGACGAGCATTTTCAGCCCGCATTAGAGCAAGGCATTAAAGAGCATTATCAAGAGATTTTGGCCATTGCCAACAATCCTGCCGCTCCGACCTTCGACAACACGATTGTCGCCATGGAAAAAAGCGGTGCCCTGCTGACCCGTGCATCGAGCGTGTTTTATAACCTCGCGGGCTCAAACAGCAATCCAGCCCTGCGTAAAATCCAAGGTGAGATGGCGCCCAAAATGGCGGCTCACTCGGATAACATCAACCTCAATCCAGCACTATTCGCCCGTATTGAAACCATTTATAACGACCGCAATAACTTAGGCTTAACGCCTGAAGCGGTACGTTTGGTTGAGGTGTATCACCAACGCTTTATCATGGCCGGCGCTAAACTGACCGATGAGCAGAAAGTGAAGATCCGCGCTCTGAACGAAGAGCAATCGACGCTGACCAACGAGTTCTCACAACGTTTACTGCGCTTAACCAAAGAAATCGCCATCGTTGTCGATAACAAAGAACAACTGGCGGGCCTGACTGACAGCGAAGTCACCTCGGCAGCAAACGATGCCAAGGCCGCTGGCCACGAAGGTAAGTACTTAATCAACATCACCAACACCACTCGCCAGCCTGTGCTCGCCTCTCTAGAGAACCGTGAACTGCGCCAACGCATTTGGGAAGCCTCGGCAAACCGTGGCTTAACGGGTGAAAACGAAACCGCATCTTTAGTGTCTCGCTTAGCACAATTACGTGCCGAGCGTGCCGCCCTATTAGGTTATGAAAACTGGGCTAGCTATCGCCTCGCACCACAAATGGCAAAAACGCCTGAAGCGGTATACAGCATGTTTGGTTCTATGGTGCCAGCCGTTGTAGCCAATACCGAGAAAGAAGCGGCCGATATCCAAGCGATGATCGACAAGACTGGCGGCAAGTTTGAACTCGCGCCATGGGACTGGGAATTCTACGCCGAGAAGGTTCGCCAAGAGAAATATGCCCTCGATGCGAGTAGCATTCGCCCTTACTTCGAATTTAACCGCGTACTCGAAGACGGCGTGTTCTACACCCTCAAGGAACTCTATGGCGTCACCTTAAAGCCACGCCCAGATTTACCCGTGTACCACCCAGATGTGAAAGCCTATGAAATGTTTGATGCCGATGGTTCAAGCATGGCGATTTTCTATGCCGACTACTTTGCCCGTGAAGGCAAACGCGGCGGCGCATGGATGAGCTCATTCGTGGGTCAATCCTTCCTCGAAGGCACTAAGCCTGTCGTAGTTAACGTGATGAACATTAAGAAGGCGCCAGAGGGACAACCGACCTTCGTCAGCTACAACGAAGTCACTACTATGTTCCACGAAATGGGCCACGGTACCCACGGTATGTTCTCTAAAGTGACTTACCCAAGCTTGGCGGGCACCTCGGTCTCACGTGACTTTGTGGAATTCCCATCAACCTTCGAAGAAGACTGGGCTGCCCACCCTAAGGTGTTAGCCAACTACGCCAAACACTATAAAACCGGTAAGCCAATTCCCGATGATTTGCTGCAAAAACTGCTGAAATCCGGCAGCTTTAACCAAGGCTTCGATACCTTAGAGTATATGGCTGCGGCGCTCGTCGACATGGAATGGCACTCATTAAGCCCAGATGCTCCACTGCAAGATGTGGCAACATTCGAAGCGAATGCGCTGAAAAAACACGGCTTAAATATCACCGCCGTGCCACCACGTTATAAGTCAACTTACTTTGCCCACGCCTTCCCGGGTGGTTACTCAGCGAGTTACTACGCTTATATGTGGAGTGAGATTTTAGCGGCCGATGCCTACGCTTACGTGCAAACTCAAGGTGGCCTAAACCGTGAAATCGGTATGAAATACCGCAAGACAATTCGCGAAGTGGGCAACAGCATTGCACCAATGGAAGCTTATAAGAACTTCCGTGGTCAAGAGCCTACCACCGAAGGGTTATTGAACCGCCGTGGACTCAACACCGCCCTGTAATTGGGGATGAGTGAACGATAAAAAATCAGCCAGCATAATTGCTGGCTGATTTGTTTTTAGCGCTAGGTAAATTCACAGAGAAGACTCGCGAATCAACCGCTCGCTGAAGTCAGGCTTATTTCGCGTTACTTTGGGATTTGAATCGCAACCACACAATGCTTAAGACAAACAGCACGCCACAGGTCAGCAGTCCCGCATTCACCGACTCAGTAAAGCCAAGCACTACGTAGCCCACCATGCTGATCAGCGCCACAATCACAGCGTAAGGCAGCTGAGTCACGACATGGTCGATATGATGACAGCTCGCGCCGGTTGACGACAGAATCGTGGTATCCGAAATCGGTGAGCAGTGGTCACCAAATACTGCGCCCGCCAACACCGAAGCCAGCATTGGTAACATCATGGCTGTGTGGCTGCCCATCGCCATATCGGCGGCAATCGGCAGCATAATGCCAAACGTGCCCCAACTGGTGCCGGTAGAAAACGCCGTCAGACCCGCTAACACAAACATCAACGCAGGTAAGAAGGCAAAGGGAATGTTCCCTGTGGCGAGGCTCGCCATAAACTTACCGGTTTCAAGCTGGCCAATCACGCCCGCGATGGTCCAAGCAAATAACAGGATATAAATCGCAGGCAGCATAGAGCGAGCGCCCTGTACCACGCCTTTAACGACCATCGACTTTTCAACGCCTTGCAATAGGTTAAGCACCAGCGCAACCGCTAAACCAATCAGCGCACCAAAGAACAGTGATGAACTCACATCGGTTTTTTGAAAAGCAGAAATAATATTAAATTCAATGCCTTCTTTCGCTAATACCTGGGCACCGCTGTCGATCATAAAATACAGGGTCGCAAATACCAGCACGGTAATAGGTAAGAATAAACCGAGGATCTTACCCGTTTCGGCTTCGGGTAAATCGGCATTCGCTCCGGGCGGTAATCCTTTATTCTCATCATATAAATTACCGCGCTGTGCATTTAATTCATGCTCACGCATAGGGCCAATATCTAAGCCCATAAATGCAACACAAAGTAATAATAATAAAGAGAAAATAGCGTAGAAATTCATAGGGATCATTTGAATAAACACACTCAAATGACCAGAATCAGCAAAACCGTGGGCGGTTAATATGCCACCGATCAGCGCAATAATATAAGCACCCCAACTGGATACCGGCGAAATAACACAAACCGGTGCCGCCGTTGAATCTAATAAATAGGCTAACTTAGCGCGGGAAATATAATAACGGTCGGTAACGGGCCTTGCGACGGAACCAACGACTAAGCTATTGAAATAATCGTCAATAAAGACAACACAGCCTAAAAACATGGTCAGTAATTTGGCATCGCGTTTATTGCGAATATGCAGGCGCGCCCAATCGGCAAATGCCCTAGCACTACCACTGACGGTAATTAATGCCGTGATCATCCCTAATACAATTAAAAAGCCGAGAATGTATAAATTCCAAGAATTTACGCCATCATCTGACCAAAAAAGTCCTTTTACACTGTTAAATAAAAACTCACCGCTGGCCACAGGTGAAAATTGATTGAGTAATAACACCCCAATCACAATACCTAAACCGAGGGAAAGGAGAACGCGGCGAGTGAAAATCGCCAACACAATTGCGACCACAGGCGGCAGCAGAGAAAGTGCCGAATCGGCGTAACTTACTACAGTCATTGATTATTTCTTCGTCAAAATACGAATGGAGGGCGACTGAACTGGTGGGAAAAGGCAATAGATACCCAAGATCACCTGTCCTATCAGTAGCGCTCCATAGTAACTATTCCTAATATCCGTATCAGAAAATACTATGGCAGTGTTGTACCTATTCGGCACAACCCCAGCAGTTGATCGTGATAAATCAAACCACTTCGGCACCAAATCCTTTCGTGAACGATCAACGGAATCACCCTACTGATCACTACTGATATTTGGTGCGCCTCTACTTCTAAGAACGCCCATGCACGGGCGTGAGGCACATAAAAACATAAGCGGCTAAGCAGTTGCCACCGCAAAGCCGCTTACTTTGACTTAGATCACGGATAAAATCAACCTAGAGTTGAAATCAACTCTGGAACGGCGTCGAACAGGTCGGCTTCGAGGCCATAATCGGCCACTTGAAAGATTGGCGCTTCAGGATCTTTGTTGATTGCCACAATCACCTTAGCGTCTTTCATCCCAGCTAAATGCTGAATCGCGCCCGAAATCCCCACTGCGATGTAGAGGTTTGGCGCCACAATCTTACCGGTTTGACCCACTTGCAGATCGTTAGGCACAAAACCTGCGTCAACCGCGGCGCGCGAAGCCCCAACAGCGGCACCGAGTTTGTCCGCCAGTTGCTCTAACATACCGAAGTTTTCACCGCTGCCCATACCACGGCCACCAGAAACGATAATGCCGGCATTACCTAACTCTGGACGCGCAGAAACGGTCAATGATTGAGACACAAACTGAGCCTTGGCTTCAAACACTTTATCTAAGGTAGTCACGGCGGCACTGTTGCCCTGCGCCGCCGCATCGAAGGCACTGGCACGGACTGTCATCACTTTAATCGCGTCATGGCTTTGTACTGTCGCTAAGGCGTTACCTGCGTAAATCGGGCGAACAAAGGTGTCGCTGCTCACCACGCCAATCACTTCAGAAATTTGCGCAACGTCTAACAAGGCGGCCACACGCGGTAGCGTATCTTTGCCAGCGCTCGATGCTGCAGCGAGGATATGGCTGTAGTTTGGTGCTAAGTCCACCAGCAATTTAGCTACGTTTTCGGCTAAATGCGCTTCATAGGCACTGTTATCGGCGACCAATACTTGAGCGACACCTTGTAGGGCTTGCGCAGCTTGCGCCACGGCGCCACATTGGTGGCCCACCACCAATACATGTACATCATCACCAATTGCACGCGCTGCGGTAACAACCTTTGCGGTATCCAGTTTCAGTGCCGCATTATCGTGTTCAGCTAATACTAAAATGGCCATTTAGATCACCTTCGCTTCATTCTTTAACTTTTCAACCAGCTCAGCTACAGACGCAACCATGATACCCGCTTTACGTTCGGCAGGCGGCGTCACCTTCACCACAGTTTGATGGGCTTTTAGCGTCACACCTAAATCCGCAACAGTGAGCACATCTAATGGCTTACGTTTAGCTTTCATGATGTTAGGTAATGAAGCGTAACGAGGTTCGTTCAAACGTAAATCGGCTGTCACCACGGCTGGTAATGGCAGACTTAGGGTTTGCATCCCGCCATCGATCTCGCGAGCCACTTGCACTGAATGACCTTCTACTTTGATCTCAGAAGCAAAAGTGGCTTGTGGCATATCCGTTAATGCCGCAAACATTTGGCCAGTTTGGTTATTATCGCCATCGATAGATTGCTTACCAAACAGCACTAATTGCGCTTGTTCTTTTTCTTGTACGGCTTTGAGTAATTTGGCAATCGATACTGGGGTTAACTCTTCTTCAGTATCAATGTGAATCGCACGGTCAGCACCTAATGCTAACGCGGTACGTAATTGTTCTTGAACGGCTTTATTGCCGATACTGACGACCACTACTTCAGTAGCACTGCCCGCTTCTTTTAAACGAACCGCTTCTTCTACTGCAATTTCACAAAAAGGGTTCAACGCCATTTTGAGGTTTGCGGTATCAACGCTGGTGTTGTCAGCTTTTACCCTGACCTTCACATTGGCATCAACTACGCGCTTAACAGGCACCAATACTTTCATAGGGTTTCCTTCCTACACTTTCATGTACATGGACAAAACATTGGTCATCACCAATGCAGGATAGAGCCACTTTACGTCCTGTTAACGTTAACGTCAACTAAACTCAAACGCCTGTTTGCATTTTTTAAGACTGTGGTATTGGCCACATTTTTGAACACTTATCTGCCATATTTAAAAAGTTCAAAAATTAAATAATATTTAATTTCTGTTTATTGCATAATTTTATTTGATTCGAGCTATATTACTTTCTATCATTTAGCTGTTGTTCACCATTATCCTGTAATAAAAATAGAGTGGGACGAAAATAGATATGAGCGAATTTTTAGAGATATTAACTCACGGTCGTCGTTTTAAAGCTGCGGTAAAAGATCTCAGCGTTGAAGAACTGCGTGATTTAGCGGCTAAGCTAGATAAAATTTTAGTTGAGCGTGAGTCAATGGCAGCAGAAGAGCAGCAAGCTATTGCTGCACGTAATGCTAAAATCGAAGAAATCCGCCAACAAATGGAAGCAGTTGGTTTATCAATCGACGACTTAGGTGGCGTAGCAGTTAAAGCTGTGGGTAAAAAACGCGCTCCACGTCCAGCCAAATATCAAATTGAAGTTAACGGCGAAGTGATCCAGTGGACTGGTCAAGGTCGTATGCCAACGGTATTTAAGAACGAAGTCAATAAAGGCCGTTCTATGGATGATTTCTTAATCTAATCCCATACCGTGCTCGTAATAGCCGTTTGCTATTACCATTGAGTAACATAAAAAAGCTCGCGCCCTGCGAGCTTTTTTATGCCTGAATGCCACTACCATTGCATTCAAGCAAATGCTTAAATTGCGTTACAATTCAGCTTTAGTATTTACATCTGCTTTAGGTTACTCTTTATTCCCCCTCCGTCTAAGTGAATAAAAAATGCAGATAAACAATAAGATAATAATAAGTTGCGGCATTATAAGTAGTTTTGTATCCCACAACATTTTTGCCGAGGCCAATCCCATCTCCCCCGTCAATAAGTTAACGGCCTTTACTAATGCTGAATTAATCATAGCGCCAGGGAAGCGACTCAAAAATGCCACCTTATTAGTTGAAAACAATCGGATCAAAGCCATTATTGAAAAAGGGGATATCCCAGAAGCGGCATTAAAGGTTGATCTCAGTGGTTATACTATCTATCCCGGTTTTATCGATCCCTTTACCGATTATGGTATCGAGTTTGAATATCCCAAATTGGGGCTGACTCGTCCGGTATATGATATTAAACGTATCGGCGGTAATGCAGAAAATGGCGCAATTCACGCTGAAAAAGAATGGTTTAATTACGTCTACCCAAATAAAGAACGCGCACGCGATTGGATCAATAACGGCTTTACCAGCGTACAAAGCAGTAAACTCGACGGTATTTTCCGCGGCACGGGTGTTAGCCTTTCATTAGCGGATAAAACCGCCAACGAGGTGATTTATCGTGCTCGCAGCCAACCTTTTATGGCCTTCGATAAAGGCACGTCTGAACAAGACTACCCCAATTCTCTGATGGGCAGTATTGCACTTATCCGACAAACCTTTGCCGATGCTAACTGGTATAACCAAAATAAGCACAAATCGGTTAATAGTTCGGCAAACCCTCAAATTGAATTTAATATTGCCTTCGAACGCTTAGATAACTTAGCCGAGAAACAAATCGTCTTTGAAACAAAAAATCTCAACGATTTGCTGCGCGCCGCGAACCTGCTCAAAGAACATCAGCAGCCCGCCAACTTACTCGCAAGTGGTCAAGAATATGCGCGCATCAATGAATTAAAGGCCCTGAATTATCCTCTGATCCTGCCGCTCAACTATCCGCAGGCACCGGATGTGGGTACCGATGATGCCGACCGTGAAGTCTCCCTTGCAGAACTCAGGCAATGGGAACGCGCCCCCACAAACCCAGCTGCAGTTGCCAATGCGGGCATCCCTTTTGCCTTTACCCAATTTGGCATTAAGACCGAAGCATTTTGGCCTCGTCTACGTCAAGCCATCGCCCAGGGACTGAGTGAGGATAATGCCCTCGCCGCGCTGACAACTCAAGCCGCCGAGATGGCAGGGACGGCCGAGTTCGCCGGTAAACTTGCCCCCGGCTATATGGCCGACTTTGTGATTACTAAGGGCAATATCTTTAAGGATGGCCAGATTTACAGCGTCTGGCTGCAAGGCGAAGAGCAGTCCATTCGCTCACTCCCACAGGCCAAACTCTTGGGCGATTATCAGCTCACGCTGAAAAATCTCACCTTAGATCTAAGCCTTGAAGAAACGGGCAAAGCGGGCAAAACCGCCTTCCAAGGTCAACTGACTAGTGGCGAGAAGAGCATTACACTCACCAATCTTCTGCTTGAAGACGATGGCCGCGTAAGCTTTAACGCCGATTTAAGCGATGCGGGCATACATGGCATCAGTCGTTTTACCCTCTGGCTCGCTAAAGATGGTATTCAAGGCCGCATGGTGGACGCCCAAAGTCGCAGTATTAATGTGGCGGGTATTGCTATCGCTTCGAGTCCAAATACAAAGCCTACCGATACGCCCAAAACCGAGGCTGCAGCGACTTTAGTGAGTCAACTCACCTACCCTAACGTCGCCTATGGTTTGAGCGAGGCGCCAAAAGCCGAGAAACTCCATATTAAAAATGCCACCCTGTGGACCTCAGATAAACAGGGCATCTTGGAACATGCGGATCTGTTAATGGCCAATGGCCGAATTGAAAAAATCGGTCAGCAACTCAGCACGCCTTCGGGTTATCAAGTTCTCGATGCAACGGGTAAGCACTTAACTGCGGGTATCGTCGATGAGCATTCCCATATTGCTATCAATGGTGGCACGAATGAAGGTACAGATGCTGTCACCTCTGAGGTGCGGATTGGCGATGTGATTAATCCCGAAGATATCTCCATCTACCGCGCACTCGCGGGCGGTGTCACCAGCGCACAATTACTCCATGGCAGCGCTAACCCAATTGGTGGCCAATCACAGTTAATCAAGATGAAATGGGGTGAGAGTGCTGAGCAGCTTAAATTTGCCAATGCCCCTGCCAGTATCAAATTCGCCCTTGGCGAAAACGTCAAACAGAGTAACTGGGGCGAGAAATTTGTTCAGCGCTTCCCGCAGACTCGCATGGGCGTAAAAGCTTTATTTGAAGAAACCTTCGATGCCGCAATCGCCTATGAGAAAGCGCTGAAGGACTATGATGACTTACGCAGCAGTGAGAAGAAGAAAACCATTGCGCCGCGCCCAAGCTATCGCCTACAGGCGGTCGCCGAAGTGTTAAAGCAGCAGCGCGATGTGCATATTCACTCCTACGTGCAGTCAGAAATCTTAATGTTCCTGCGATTAGCCGAAGCCTATCACTTTAAGGTGCAAACCTTTACCCACGTGCTGGAGGGTTACAAGGTTGCCAGTGAACTAGCCGCCCATGGCGCAGGCGCTTCGACCTTTGCCGATTGGTGGGCCTATAAGTTCGAAGTCTATGATGCGATTCCACAAAACGCGTGCCTGATGCAAAAACAAGGCGTGCTTACCAGCATCAACTCTGACGACTACGAAATGCAGCGCAGACTCAACCAAGAAGCGGCTAAGTCAATGATGTATTGCGATATGTCTAAAGAAGATGCCTGGAATATGGTGACCATCAACCCGGCGAAACAGCTCAGAGTCGATGAGTATGTTGGCTCACTCACCCCAGGCAAAATGGCCGATATCGTGCTTTGGAACGCCGAGCCGCTGTCGATTTACGCCAAGGTGACCCAGGCCTGGGTCGAAGGCAAACGCTATTTCGATCGCGACCAAGACCAGCTTGCCCAGCAGCAGGTCGTCGCAGAGCGCGCCGCCCTTATCCAAAAAATTCTCAGTAGTGATGATAGCGCCAAGGCGGGTGAGAAAGTTACACCGCTTAAGGAACCTCAATGGCACTGCGATACCAATTATCAGGCTTGGGGCCAACATCATCAGGGAGCAAAATAATGAAGCACTTACCCACAACCTTGCTGCTGTCGACACTGACCATCACCTTGTCCGTGCAGGCACATAATCTCATCCCTACGCCTAAACAAACTCACGGTGTGTTGATTAAAAACGCCACTGTGCATACGGTCAGCCAAGGGGTTTTAACCAATACCGATGTGTTGATTGAAAACGGTAAAATCAGCGCACTAGGGCCACAGTTAAGCGCCAATGAGGCTGATGGCCAGATGCAGATCATCGATGCTACGGGTAAACATTTATATCCAGGCCTTATCGCGCTCGATACCAGTCTTGGTTTAGTAGAAATCGAGATGGTGCGCCCAACAGTCGATAATGCAGAAGTCGGTGATTTTAATCCGCAAATCAGCGCGGCAACGGCTTACAACCCGGATTCAGAGCTGCTGCCAACCATTCGCTACAATGGCATCACCCATGCACAAATCGTCCCCAGTGGCGACGGACTCGCGGGCCAATCTGTAGTCGTCGACCTCGATGCTTGGACGATTGAGGACGCCCTGCAACCAAGCGAAGGCCAATTCCATGTTTACTGGCCGCAAATCAAGCGTATGCCAGAGGATGAAAAGGAAAAAGCTAAGGCCATTGAAAAAAATCAGCAGGCCATAGCGACACTGACCACAGCCTTTGAGGATGGCTATCGCTACTTTTTAAGTCATAAAGCAAAGGATTCGGCCAAGACAACCAATTTACGTTGGCAGGCCATGTTGCCCCTATACCAAGGCAAGGCCACGCTATTTGCCCATGCGGACAGCGTCAGCCAAATTGAGCAAATCATTGCCCTGACTAAAAAATATCAATTTAAATTGGTCATTGTCGGGGGCTATGATGCCTGGCGACTAGCTTCAAGCTTGAGGGAAGTGAACGCCAGTGTGATTTATCCGCACACCCTGAGTCTGCCCAAACGAAAAGATGAACCTGTGGATTTGCCGTTTAAAATCCCTTCATTGCTGGCAAGTGCAGGCATTTCCTATGCCCTTGGATTTTCATCGGATTGGAACAGTCGTAACCTTCCCTATGCCGCGGGCTACAGTGCCGCTTACGGTGTCACGCCCGAGCAAGCATTAAAATCGGTGACCTTAGATGCAGCAAAACTGCTGGGGATCACCGATTTAGGTGCCATCGCCGTCGGTTATCAGGGCAGTGTGGTGCTGAGTGACGGGGATATCCTCGACCCTATGAGCAACAAAATTAATGCGATCTGGATTGAAGGACGGCAAATAGATCTGAATAATCGCCACCAGCAGCTTTATCAAAAGTATCTTAAGCGCTAGAATTTGCTCAGATAAATCGCTCGATAACGCGCAGTCCGTTGGACTGCGCCTATTTACCCTTACTCTCAGGTCAAACCATGAAAATCATCCTCTCAAGTGCATTAGTGCTACTGCTTAGCGCCTGTGCCAGCGATTACAGTTTTAACAGCAATTTGGACGGCGAGGCGATTAATCACTACTTCAAGGCGGGCGATGTCACGCTATTTGAGGGCGATAGTTTGCCTAAAGGTCATTACGAATTAAAAGGTTTGGTACAGGGCGAATCTTGCCAAGCCGATGTGAATGCAGTGCCTGCTTCCTTAAGTGAAGCAAGAACCGAAGCCCGACGCGCGGCGGCCGACAAAGGCGCCAATGGCATCATCATCAAACAATGCGTAATGATGGAAGAAGCAGCCCAAGGCTGCGTCAGCCGCGCCCTCTGCGTTGGCCAAGCCATTAAAATGACCTCTGCTGACTAGTTCAAAGCGTGTATACTGCACGCCAATATTGATGTACTTAACAACCTAGGCCATCGGAGTTTGGGTTGTTGTCCTTGCTTTAGGTATTTTTTGCATGACATTTACCAACCAGATTACCGCTGTCGCCACTTGCCGCACTCCCTATAAACAAAAATTTGGCATTCCACGGCAGCCCGGGTTGGTGGAGGCGCGCGGTTATGTTGAGCTCGAGCCCCATGTCAATCATCTCGATGCGGTGCGTGGCATCGAGCAATATTCCCACCTTTGGTTATTGTTTTGTTTTCATGAAAATCTCGCCCAAGGGTGGAAAACGACCGTACGCCCGCCCCGTTTAGGCGGCAATGAAAAACTCGGCGTATTCGCGACTCGCTCGACCTTTCGCCCGAATGGCATAGGTCAATCCGTGGTCAAACTCCACGGGGTGGTGCAACGTAAAGGTAAAGTGTGCCTAGAGATTTCGGGCATGGATCTTGTCGATGGCACGCCCATTATCGATATTAAGCCCTATATTCCGTTCTCGGATTCGATTGAAGGTGCCGTCGGCGGTATCGCGCAAGAAGCACCAAAACTTATCCGCGTAGTGTTTTCCAATCTGGCAACTGCCCAGATTGACACTTACAGCAAGCAGGACGCCTACACCGATTTAGCCGTACTCATCCACGGCGTGCTGGGGCAAGACCCTCGCCCCGCCTATAAAAAAGCCAAGGATGACCCCAAGTTATATCAAGTGGCTTTGTATGATTTAGATATCTTTTGGAAAATGGCGGTCGATGAGGATGAACGGGAATACATTCAGGTATTAGAACTCAAACCGGGGAAATGTGGCTAAATGCAGACGCCAATCACAACGGCCTTGCCTGATTATCAAAGCCAACATAAAAAGCGTCTGTCTTGGATGCCCTGGTTGTATTTTTCACTCAAAGAAAAACACTTAGTCTGGGCCAAACCCTGGCAGGATGAAGTGCAAGCCAACCTTTGCGCCCTCGAAACCGTGACCATTGGCGAAAACTGTTTTATTGCGCCCGAGGCGCAGTTATTTGCCGAGCCGAATCGCGATATCACAATCGGTAATCGCTGCATGATTGCCGCAGAATGCTTTTTGCATGGTCCTATCACGCTCGGTAATGAAGTTGCTATCAATCACGGCTGCTCCTTCGATGGCGGCCGAGTAGGCATTCAAATTGGCTCCCAAACCCGCATTGCTAACCATGTCACTATTTATGCCTTTAATCATGGCATGGCCCCAGATACGCCCATTTATCAACAAGCCTCCCATTCTAAAGGAGTCGTGATAGGTAAAGATGTGTGGATTGGCGCACAGGCAGGGATAGTCGATGGTGTCACCATTGGCGACCATGCGGTGATCGGCATGGGCTGTATTGTCACTAAAGATGTTCCCGCATGGGCCATCGTCGCGGGCAATCCTGCTCGGGTGATTGGCGATAGGCGGGATAAATAACTCACTTAGCTTTATCTGTATGCATCGCCCGCTGTGGCGACGCGGCACACTTTGTAAATGAAAACGGCCATTTGTCTGCAGCTGATTGAATTTAACCTCAATCCATAGGTGACATCATCGAAGCAGGTGATAAAATGGCGCCCATTCAACTCAAATTTGGACATCGGTAATGCGCGTTAGCAAATACCTACTTTCTACTCAAAAAGAAACACCTGCGAATGCAGAAGTCATCAGCCATCAATTAATGCTACGTGCGGGTATGATCCGCCGTAACGCTTCAGGTCTATACAGCTATCTGCCCACGGGCCTGCGTGTATTGCGTAAAGTCGAAGCCATTGTTCGTGAAGAAATGAACAAAGCGGGCGCGATTGAAATCCTAATGCCTATGGTGCAACCGGCTGATTTATGGGTAGAAACGGGTCGCTGGGACAAGTTTGGTCCTGAACTACTGCGTTTTAAAGACCGTCATAGCCGTGACTTCGTTCTGGGACCAACCCACGAAGAAGTGATCACCGACTTAATCCGTAAAGAAGTCAGCTCTTACAAACAATTACCGCTGAATCTTTATCAAATTCAAACTAAATTCCGCGACGAAGTTCGCCCACGTTTTGGCGTGATGCGTTCTCGCGAGTTCCTGATGAAAGATGCTTATTCTTTCCATCTTGATGTGGATACCATGAATGAAACCTATGAGGCGATGTATCAAGCCTATAGCAACATTCTGTCGCGCATGGGCTTAGCCTTCCGCCCAGTTTTAGCGGACACCGGTTCTATCGGTGGCAGCATGTCACACGAGTTCCATGTATTAGCGCAAAGCGGTGAAGACTTAATCGCCTACTCTACGGGTAGCGATTATGCCGCTAACATCGAGAAAGCCGAATCGCCAATGCCAACCGAAACGCGCGGCGCGGCGACTGAAGCATTACGTTTAGTCGATACCCCAAATGCGAAAACTATTGCAGAGTTAGTTGAGCAATTCGGTTTAGATATCACTAAGACAGTGAAAACCTTGATTGTGAAAGGTGCGACGGAAGAAGCGCCACTGGTAGCGCTGATTGTACGCGGCGACCACGAGCTGAACGAAATCAAGGCTGACAAGTTAGATTTAGTGGCATCACCATTAGAATTTGCCCCAGAAGCCCTGATCCGTGATGCCATTGGCGCAGGTCCTGGCTCATTAGGCCCTGTCGGCCTGAACATGCCTATCATCATCGACCACAGTGTTAGCGTGATGAGCGACTTCGCCGCTGGCGCAAACCAAGATGATAAACACTACTTTGGCATCAACTGGGAACGCGATCTACCACTGGCACAAGCAGCCGATATCCGGAACGTGGTTGAAGGCGAGCCAACACCCGATGGTTTAGGTACTTACGCTATGGCGCGTGGTATCGAAGTGGGTCATATCTTCCAACTCGGTACTAACTATTCTAAATCGATGAATGCGACTGTTCTCGATGAGAACGGTAAATCACAAGTGCTGCTGATGGGTTGTTACGGTGTTGGCGTGAGCCGTATCGTGGCGGCTGCCATTGAGCAAAACTTCGATGATCGCGGCATTGTATGGCCAGAAGCCATTGCCCCATTCAGTGTAGGCATTCTGCCAATGAATATGCACAAGTCACACCGCGTGACCGATATCGCCGAGCAGTTATACAAAGACTTAAGTGCTGCGGGTATCGATGTGCTACTGGATGACCGTAAAGAGCGCCCAGGCGTCATGTTCGCCGATATGGAGCTGATTGGTATTCCTCACACTGTGGTGATTGGCGATCGCAATATCGACGCTGGCGTATTTGAATACAAAAACCGCCGCACCGGTGAAAAGCAAGACGTGCCATTCGACCAAATCGTCGATTTCTTAAAGAATCTGCAAGCTTAAGCACTATCTCTTGCGCTGCATGCACATTCAGCCAGTGTGAGTTAATGGTTAGCCATTAGCCTCTCAATACAGAAACGCACTTAGGTTAAACTTAAGTGCGTTTTTTATTTCCCATCGTTCGATGGCAAACTAAATCACAAACACTCCCTACTCTTCTCATCAAAAACTAAAGATATGTCATTAAGATAACTGCTCAGACTTGCTTTTTTAGATAAGGCATTGCTTTAATAAAATCATAATAACAAGTCGTTGAGTCATAAGATTGCCAACATCAACAGCATTAGTTCTCGGTGGCGGTGGCGCTCGAGCCGCCTATCAAGTGGGAGTGTTAAAAGCACTGGTCCAGCTTTATCCGCGCAACCATGGCGTGCCATTCAAAATCATTTGTGGCACCTCTGCGGGCGCGATTAACGGCACCTCCATTGCCACCCACGCCTCCTGCTTTCATTTAGGTGTCAAAAAACTCGAATGGGTTTGGCGCCATTTTGAAACCAGAAAGGTATATCGCGCCTCCATCCCCGGCGTGTTAAGTCATTTAGCCAAGATGGCACTCAAGGGCCTGCAAGATGATAAGGTGAATACCGACGCGGGCAGCCTGCTCGATAACGAACCTTTACGGCATTTACTCAATGAACTTATTGATTTTAAGAGAATCGATCGCAATATCCGCAACGGCGCATTAACCGCACTCAGTGTCGATACCTCTTGCTATAACAACTCGCGCTCGGTGACGTTTTTTCAAGCGGCCAGAGATATTGAGAACTGGACTCGCGCTAGGCGCAGCGGTGAGCGGCGGATGTTAAATACCGAACATCTTTTGGCAAGCTCGGCGATTCCCATGGTGTTTCCGTCAATTAAACTTAACCAAGCTTATTATGGTGACGGCTCAGTCCACCAACTCGCGCCACTTTCAAGCCCAATCCATTTAGGCGCCAATAAGCTATTAGTAATCAACCTAGACAGTCCCCATAAGCATTTTCCGATGGAGCTAGAATATCATCCGAAGACAGCGACCATTGCGGGTCATCTGCTGGATACTATCTTTTCCGATACCTTAAATAGCGATCTTGAGCGCTTGGAGCGGATTAACCATACACTGTCGCTTATTCCCGAAGAGAGCCGTACTCAACTGTCATTACATCCCATACAAACCTTAGTGATAAAACCCAGTGAAGACTTAAGTAAAATCGCCGCCCGTTTCTATGATGATATGCCTTGGGCAATTAAGACCTTACTGGGATTTATTGGTATCGACAGGCAGTCTGACTCGAGTATTGTGTCCTATCTCTTGTTCGAAAAGTCCTACACCAGTGCCTTGATCGAATTAGGCTATAAAGATGGCATGGCTCAAATGGACGAGATAATAGCGTTTTTTAATCTGACATGAGGATAGCTTAAGACTTGTTACAAACGGCCAAATAAATCGATTTGAAGCACCACCTTCTGCGTGGTATAAAATAGGAGTCGCCAAAGAGTTATCCCGTGAATGTGGCAAACCCATTCTAAATTAAGGATTATTTGAAGGCGAACCGGCAGCAAATCAGTCTAAAGTTTGAATAGCGAAACAGATTTAACATTGATCATTTATGTTGAATCACCTATCATGCTGTACTAGATTAGCTAAAAATTAGGTTAATTTTTTCTAAAAGGGAATCACGATGAAAAAAACTTCATTAGCACTTATTGCTGCTATTTCAATGTTAGGTTCAGTTGCTCACGCAGAAGAGACTGGCAAAGCTTCTGGCGGTAGTACCGCTGGTGCTACTGGTAGTATCACTGCTGGCGCAATTGCTGCTGGTGCTGTTATCACTGGCGTAGTTGTAGCTTCTAATGGCTCAGACGGTAATCCAATCACTAGCACTGGTACTAACACTACCACAGGTACTGGTAACTAAGCCTTTAATCGGATATTTAAACAACCGCCTAATGGCGGTTGTTTTTTTTCATGTATTGAAAGGCAATTGCCAACTCCTAATGACTTGAAATCACCTCTACATGTCTTTACATTGACAACCAATTATTATTTAAAGTAAGCAATCCGGATGCGTATATACACAAAATTATTTCCGCTAATAGCGCTATCAGCTTTTCTTATAGGTGTTTCAGGCTGCAGCCAACGAATTAGTGCGCTAAACGATACGATTAAGCTCGCCTTTATTGGTGATGATGATGTCACTCTCAATGCTGAACAAATAAAAGCCAACCCCTATGCTAGTGTCTATGTAAAAATAGAAGATACCCCTCAGGCATTTGTGGTATTAGCCTTTGCAGAACCTAAAACTAGTCTATCTCCAGTAAAAATGGAACCTGAAGCACTAGAGCTCAAATGGTTATCTGCGGATAAAGGCATGTTAGTCACAGTAAATGGCCGCTTAGTAAAAACTCATAACCTTATTGCTGGTAACTTAGCTGCAGTTGAAAGTCTCGAACCGGATCCTCTGCTATTGGGGTTACATCTTAGTTCGACGCCAAAAACTTGGACTCGAACGATAGACTGGCAACCCGGTTATCATTATGGCTATGAAGTGACATCAACATTTAATCTAGTCGCTCAAGAAAGTATTCTAATCAACGAAACTCCTACTCAAGCTTTACACTTTAATGAAAGAGTATCTGTAGAAGCACTCAATATTGAATACCAAAATGAATTTTGGCTAAATCCTCAAACTGGCAAAGTCATTAAAAGTCATCAGAAAATAGCACCGAATCTGCCATTTATTGATATCACCTTATTGAAGCCTTTCGCAATATAGTGGAGCCAGCATGAAATCCTATATATCCTCTTTAGCTCTACTGCTTAGTGCATTCTCTTTACCTACAGTCCAAGCTAACACCCAACTTTATGTCAGCACATCAGCTGCTAATGTACCGCAGCTACAAATAACCTATCCTGCAGCAATCCGCGTTGGACAAGCTGTGCAAGATGGTTTGACCCAGCTCCCCTTGTATAACCAAACTACAAGAAACGAAGCGATACCGATTTACTGGTTAGGGGCGGCTTTACTCGATATACAAAGTACCGCGGCATTAGAAACCACTCGTCAGCAAATATTGCAACAGTTGGCCAATATGGGGCAGCAAGCAGATAATAGCCAGTATATTGCTAAGCTTTCCAAATTTGCGCAGTTTCTCAGAAATTTAAAGCTTGGACAAAGAGTTAATCAGCCATTAGATCTCGATTTAATTCGCATTACCGATACCTATAACCCCATTATCGACGGTCAATTCTTATTGGTACTCCCCCCACGTCCAACAACCATTACAGTGGTTGGAGCCGTGGCACAAACAGGAGAGCAAAAATGGGTATCTCGCACAAGTAGTAAAGATTACCTGAAACAAGCAGGCTTATTGGAGAATGCTGAAAATAGCTTTGTATGGATAATTCAGCCAGACGGTAAGGCCATTCGCCAACCTATTGCCTATTGGAATCATCAGTCTATGGACATCGCACCTGGTGCCATACTCTTCGTTGAGTTTTCAGGCCTTTTTGATGACTATTCCACATTAAACAACAACCTTATTGAATTACTCAAAAATCGGGCTCTGTAATGAAAAACTCGACTCCCACTTTTCCCTCTTTCGGGCGTTTATCAGCGCTATCTTTAGCACTGCTACCATTATTACACGTTAGCGCCGATGAATTTTCTTACCCAACATTGTTGCCTTCACAATCTGACTTTGGTGGTGTAGGCCTAATGCAGATGCCGACTGGTCGCATGGCACCTGAAGGTGAGTTTAACTTTGCCACAAGTTATAACGACGAATACCAACACTTCACTGCATCAGTACAATTATTCCCTTGGTTTGAAACCACTGTTCGTTATACCCAAGTACAGGATTTACTCTACAGTAATGATCCCAACTTTAGTGGTAATACTAAATACACGGATAAAGGGATTGATTTTAAGGTTCGTCTAATTGAAGAAAGCAACTGGCTGCCCGAAACGTCCATTGGAGTACGGGACTTTGGTGGTACTGGTTTATTTGATGGTGAGTTTATTGCCGCGACCAAACGCGTCGGTCCACTCGATTTTACCTTAGGCATAGGTTGGGGCTATATCGGCAATAGCGGTAATCTCACTTCCGATAAAAAAGATCTTAATTACAACTGTGATAGAGATACTTCTTATGGTGGTAAAGGTGGCACTGTTGATTATCAACGTTGGTTTAAGGGCTGTGCCGCGCTTTTTGGTGGCGTTGAATACCAAACCCCCTGGGACCCCCTACGGTTAAAAGTGGAATACGACGGCAACGACTATCAATCCGACTTCCCCGTTGTACGTGGTGGTATCCCTATGCCACAGGACAGCAAGTTTAACTATGGAATGCTCTATCGTTTTGGCGACTGGGGAGATCTTCATTTAAGTTATGAGCGTGGTAATACTTGGACACTTGGCTTTAGTCTGCAGACCAATTTTAATACCTTGTCACAGATTAAACGCGATCCAGAGGCTGCTAAATATAAGCCACTTCCTGCCGCGCCATTAACACTTACACAATCAGAATCCTCTACACAGGTAAACACACCAAGAGCCGAACAAGCGACTGTGAGTACTGAAACTTCAACACATAAATCAGAAGTGGGAAATGCTGAAGTAGCAAATCTAGAGCCAGTCAACGCATCCAGTCAGGCTGTTACGAATCGCAAAGTAGATTGGAATAAAGTTGCACATGACTTGCAAACCATCGCAGGTTACGCTAACGCCAAAATTTACCTTGATAATGAAAGTATTACCGTTGTAGGTGAACAAAACAAATTCCGCGATAGAAATGAAGCGCATCAAAGAGCGGCAACCATCCTCGCGAATAATACTGATGCAGCCAATATCAAAGAATATCGCCTGATAGAAACCCATTATCAACAACCAATCACGGAAACTCGTATTGATAGCCAAAAATTTGCTCAAGTAGCGAGTTATGCTTATATCAATGCAAAAATGGCCGATACCAGTGAAGTAAGAGTTCCCAGCTCACCACAGGGTAAATTAGTTACCGAAACAGACAAAGATTGGTTAGATAACTTCGGTTTTGATATTTCCCCAACCATGGTGCAATCCTTCGGCGGCTCTGAAGGTTTCTATATGTTCAATATTGGTGTGACCGGCAGTGCGAGTTACCGCTTTAGCGATAATTTCGAATTTTCTAGTTCTATATATCTGAACCTCTACGACAACTACGATAAGTTTTTATACGATGTACCACCCGATGGAACAGATTTAAAACGTGTGCGCACGCTAATTCGTCAGTATGTCCATGATAATCCTGTCAGAGTGAATAACCTTCAATTGACTTGGATGGACAATCTAAGCGACAACATTTCTTATCAAGCCTATGGTGGCTATTTAGAAATGATGTACGGAGGTATAGGGACTGAAGTTCTCTATCGACCACTAAACAGTCAATGGGCTTTTGGCTTTGATGTAAACTACGTCAAACAACGCGATCCCGATAGTATGTTTGGCTTCTTTGAAGATGAACATCAATTCGATCCGATAACAAATCGCCCTTATAGAGTACAAACGGGAGTTCTAACAGGACACGCTACAGCCTATTATCAACCTGATTGGTTCCCTAACACCCTATTAAGAGTCAGTGCGGGCCAATATCTCACTGAAGATAAAGGTATAACGGTTGATTTCTCAAAACAGTTTGATAGTGGTGTGATTGTAGGAGCCTTTGCAACTAAGACTAACCTTTCATCGGAGGAATACGGCGAGGGAAGCTTTACTAAAGGCTTCTATATTTCAGTTCCATTCGATCTGATGACAATCAAATCAACCCACAGCCGCGCATTCCTCTCTTGGATGCCATTGACACGTGACGGTGGTCAAATGCTGGGGCGTAAATACAATCTATTCGATGTCACTGATGCACGCGCACCTTGGTACACTCGACCAAGTATCGAACATCACGACAAATAAACCACATGCCGTGAGTGCCTAAAACTAGGCACTCAAAGCAGCTTTTGCATCCCGATCAGAAAGTATTGGTAGTTCGTTGCGTAACGGCCAGTCAATCGCAAACTCTGCACTATTCCAGGCCAGCACATATTCATCATCTGGCGCATAATAATCAGTGCAGCGATAAATCACATCGGCATATTCACTCAGCACATAAAAACCATGGGCGAAGCCCGGCGGGATCCACATTTGCAAATGGTTATCAGCAGAAAGTACACGCCCTACCCATTTACCATAGGTTCCTGATTGCGGCCTAATATCCACTGCAACATCAAAAATACTGCCTGCACACACCCGGACTAATTTCCCCTGCGGATGCTTACATTGGTAGTGCAAGCCACGTAATACGTGTTGTTGTGATCGGCTAAAGTTATCTTGGACTAACTCCAGCACCTCTAACCCTCTATTTTTCAAACACTCGGAAAAAAACGATTGTCTAAAAGTTTCCATAAAAAAACCGCGTTCATCACCAAATACTTGCGGTTCAAACAGAAGAATCTCAGCTATCTCTGTTTCAATACATTTCATTAGAAATCTTCTTGTTCAGTAATTTAAATTTCTACCCGTTAAGTTCAATACTACGAAAAGTTAAACAGCTATTAACAGGTAAGGTGTCAACTATTCTCACAAACAAAGATTGATATATCAGCAGGTGATTCCCTCCAAGTAGAAGAACCATAATACCCGCCAACAAATGCCTTTTCTCATTGATATATCAAGGATTAGTGAGTCAAAATGAAGGGAGGATTGTAGCATATAAATGCCGATAAAGCTGAATGGCGCGAGGTCTTCAACAAGACTGAGTTATCCCCTAAGCAATATCTAAACTTATTTCTCAGGGATCTGTATTTCAACCTTCACACCTTGATCTGGGGATGAGGTTAGCAAAATGGTGCCATGTAGTTTTTGCGTCACCAGATTATAAATAATCGACATACCAAGACCTGTGCCGCCGTCTTTACGTGCGGTAGTGAAAAAAGGCTCGAAGGCTTTCAGTTTAACCTCATCGCTCATCCCTACCCCATTATCTTGATACTGCATGCAGATGTTCGAGTCTTGTTTTTGTACTCGAATAATGATGCTTTTATCCCCCGAAAAACTCTCAGGAAATCCATGGCGAAAGCTATTGGCCACTAAATTAGTGAATATCTGTGCGATGGCACCAGGGTAAGATTCGATAAAGATGTCGTCATCAAGCTCCACGTTCAAGACAATATTCTTCTTACGCATTAACGGCCTTAATGAGCTGAAAATTTGGAAAATATAGGTCTTTAAATTAAATCGCTCACGTTCTAGTACCGATTGGTCTGCGGCGGTGCGCTTAAAGTTATGAACTAACTCCGCTGCTCGCGAAAGATTGCGCTCAATCAACCCTAAACCATCCTGCATGGTATTGATAAAGAACAAGAATTTATCCTCATCGAGATCATTTTGCTTGAAAGCCGTTTTCAGCAATGCCACTTCATCTAAACAATGGGTTACGGATGTCACGGCAATCCCGAGAGGCGTATTGACCTCGTGTGCAACCCCTGCGACTAAACTCCCTAAGGCCGCCATTTTCTCGTTTTCAACTAAATGGTGTTGTATAGAACGTAAATCAGACAATGCCGTCTCTAACTCTTGGGTACGTTGGCTAACCTGAGCCTCGAGATCCGCATTAATGGCCTTTAATTGATTTTGATAATCCAAAATTTCCTTTGCACTCATGGCTCGGCCGAATAAGTCGGCCAAAGCAGAAGCAAAGGCCCTTTCATCACGCGTCCATTCTCTAGGCACACCTTGATGCTCAGAACAGATAATACCGACCATTTTTCCGCGATGACGTATGGGACTATCTAACAGAGAACTAATACGATTAGGGACTAAGTAGGCATTCACAAACTCATGGGTCACCCCGTCTGTTTGCGCATGATTCGCGACAATGGCGCGCTCATTATCTAATAGACTGAAGTAATGTGGATAATCCTGCCGAGCTAATATCAACGCCTCTTGCCTGTGCATATTATCGAGCAGGTAAAAGCAATGCATACTTCGGTGATCTTCACTCCATAACCAAATGCCTGCACGGGTGATTTTTAACCCTTGGCATACAGATGACACAATAAGTTGTGAGGCCTCAACAAGATCGCCACCATCAATAATGGATGAGCGGCTTACATCGAATAAAATCCTGTCTAACATACGTGTCATAATGCAGATTTACCCCGCGAGATACCGCCTGACTCAACAATCAGGCAATTAACTTGGTTACCCAAGCTTAAGTGATTCTCTTTAGTATAGATTCAATCTGCAAACACACTCATTGAGATGCACCCACAAGCTACAATTGGTTTTGCAGAACAATGTCTAGTGCTGCTTTACCTAAACACGCCGATAAAAAATCATGCAACACTTAGCGCTTTTTTACTGAACTCGTAATGAAGTTCAAACACATAAAGCCCCTCTTTAACATTAAGACACAGAAAGATACACCAGACATAAATAAGGTTGGAACCCGTAATGATGGCGGTTATCATCACACGACAATCAATTAATCAAACGGTTAAGATGAATATGAAACTTTCACAGATATCACTCGCCCTTCTTGCGTTAACGATTACAGCATGCAGTGAGCCCGCTAAGACTGTGGCTAATGAGCCTGTCGAAGCGCCACATCAAGATACACAAACAAACCTACCGCTTGGTGATACCAGTCAAAATGCGCTCGATTGGCCCGGTGTCTATGAAGGCGTTATCCCCTGTGCAAGTTGCGAAGGGATCCAAACCACACTCACGATACAAGCGGATAATAGCTTTGAATTGAAAAGTATTTACTTGGGTAAAGATGAGTCCATCTTTAAAGTAGCAGGAAAATTTGACTGGGATAGCAATGGCTCAAAAATCACCTTATCCGATGGCACTAAATACTTGGTAGGAGAAAACCAACTGTTTATGTTAGATATGGAAGGTAATCGGATAAGTGGCCAACTAGCAGAACATTACATTTTGAAGAAGAAAGAAATTTAGCTGTGAATGCAGTATGCTGCGATACGCCACTGCATTATGCCCCGAAGTAGGTATCCTCTGTGCTGAAAAAATCCATAATCAAAAGAGAAGCAGAAGTTGAATTCCAATATCCAGATCATCCGTTATGAAGAATGCGAATCGAGCTTATGGAAAAATGGCGGTGGCAGCACTAAACAACTGTTGATATGGCCAAAAGGGGCAGATCTCAGCAACTTTGATTTTAGGATCAGCATAGCCACCATCTCAAGTGATGGCCCATTCTCACTCTTCCACGGCATCGATAGACAGCTATGTATATTGGAAGGTGAAGGGGTAAGACTAAAGGTCAAAGGGAATGATTTAGGACAATCAGAGGAAATCATCCTTCGCCCGAATGATCCTCCATTTTGCTTTAGCGGGGAAACTCAAATCGGGAGCAAGCTATTAGTTAACCAGATCCTAGACTTTAATGTGATGACGAGGCGCGGTAACTACACTGCAAGAATTGAGCGCATCGAGTGCAATGGCAAAGTCCAGATTGAAGCCAAGGTGAACAGTGCTCACCAATCCACGAATACCCAGCCTATCCATTTTGTGCTGCCGCTCGCGCCAATCAGCTGTATTTATCAAGGAGAGAAGATAACACTGCAAAGTTACGATCTGTTGCAATTAGCAGAGGAGAAAAATACTACTGCGGGATGCTTAACATTGATAAGCCGCCAAGCAACGCAGCTGATACGCGTGTTTATTGAAGCAACTAAGCCATAGATAGCTAAAACTCCAAGCTAAAAACTAATGCCTGAAGCCTTAATCGATAAAGTAGCATTAACGACACTTCCACTGAACTCAATTAGCAGTAGATTCAATATGTTGGAGATTAAGGAATCACTGTAAAGTGAAATCACAAGCAAGTGATTTTCCCAGTATTTGCCATGGCTGAAAGCTATTTCGCTTGCTGTGAAATCATCCACTCTACCGCCCTTCTAAGACCTGATTCAAACGACTCTAGCGGTTGCCAGCCCAATTCATGTTGAATTTTACTTGCATCAATCGCATAACGAATATCGTGTCCCGGGCGATCAACAACATGCTCAATCAAAGCTGCAAAACCTTCTCCTTTCATCGCAAGTGATTGCGGATGAGTAGGTACTAACTCCTCAAGTAATAAGCAAATTTGCTGAACTACAGCGAGATTAGTTCGCTCACAGCCACCACCAATATTGTAGGTTTGTCCAAGCTGACCTCGAGTAGCCACTAAATAGAGCGCTTTTACATGGTCATCCACATACAACCAATCACGCACTTGTTGGCCATTCCCATAAATAGGCAACGATTTGCCTTGTAAGGCATGATTAACCATCAACGGGATCAGCTTCTCAGGGTATTGAAACGGACCATAGTTATTCGAGCAGTTAGTGATCACTATCGGTAAACCATAGGTTCGATGCCAAGCACGAACTAAGTGATCCGCCGAAGCTTTGCTCGCTGAATAAGGAGAGCTTGGGTCATAAGCTGAAGTTTCGCTAAACAATCCAGTATCTGCGAGCGAGCCAAAAACCTCATCGGTTGAAACATGATGGAAGCGAAACTGTACTTTTTGCGAACTATCCAGTTGTGTCCAATAGCGACGAGCCGCCTCTAACAGAGTGAAAGTCCCCAAAATATTGTTTTGGATAAATACTGCAGGGCCTTCAATAGAACGATCAACATGGGTTTCAGCGGCAAGATGCATCACTATGTTGGGCTTAAATTGCTCGAATAGGATATCTAATCTCGCACCATCACAGATATCAGCCTTCACAAATTGGTAGCGTGGATCATCGCTAATATCAATTAAGGCATCGGGGTGACTAGCATAGGTTAATTTATCAATATTGAGCACATGACAGTTTGTCGCTTGAATAAGCAGACGCACCAAAGCCGAACCGATAAACCCAGAACCACCTGTAACCAAAATTCGCATTATTTCTTCCAGACCACATTACTTAGAAAACAACAAAAATGGAGTATATCAGAAAAGTAAACAGGCTAGAGCGATTCGCTTTTAGGTGCTAGGTGCTAGGTGCTAGGTGCTAGGTGCTAGGTGCTATAGAGTCTAGATCTACTCTTTTTGTAGCCCCTAGCGTTTTAAATTATCGCCTATGCAGCTTTAACAGCCTGAGCGATATATTCAGCTTGTTGTTGAGTCAAGCTAATATCCGTTGACTCCACCATCACCCGGATTAAAGGCTCTGTTCCTGATTTTCGTAGCAATACACGACCTTGATTTCCTAATACTTCTTCAGCGGTTAGCACAGCTTGTTTAACACTGTCTTTAGCCAAAATGCTGTCGGCACTGCCTGATGATAAACGCACATTAATAAGTACTTGCGGCAGCTTGGTCATGCCCGCTTTAATGTCGGCTAAACGTTTGCCTGACTCTAAAATGGCTTTAAGTACCTGTAGAGACGCCACAATACCATCACCCGTTGAAGCGTGCTTTAAACTCAAAATATGCCCAGAACCTTCGCCGCCCAGTTGCCAACCCGTTTCATTAAGCTGCTCAACCACATAACGATCGCCCACCTTTGCACGTACAAAGGGAATGTCCATTTGCTTAAGCGCCAGTTCTAAACCAAGGTTCGACATTAAAGTTCCAACCACACCGCCGACCATTTCACCTTTTTGGAACGCGGCTTGTGCCAGAATAAATAAAATTTCATCACCATCAACCACATGGCCATTATGGTCAACAAACATCACCCTATCCGCATCGCCATCGAGTGCAATACCTAAATCGGCCTCATGCATCATCACGGCGGTTTGCAAACTATCTAAATGTGTTGCACCGCAATGGTCATTAATATTCATCCCATTCGGTTTGTCATTAATGCTAATCACCTCAGCCCCTAACTCACGGTACACATTCGGCGCGATATGGTAGGCGGCGCCATGGGCGCTATCGACGACAATCTTCAACCCCGTCAAACTTAAATGATTCGGAAAAGTGCCCTTACAAAACTCAATATAACGGCCTGCGGCATCATCAATACGGCGAACCTTACCCAATTTTTCAGAGGCCACACACTGCATCGCATTATGCTGCAGCGCCTGTTCTAATAAGGTTTCAATTTCAAGCTCCTGCGCATCATTTAATTTAGTGCCAGAGTTTGAAAAAAACTTAATCCCATTGTCATCATAAGGATTGTGTGAGGCACTGATCACCACCCCGGCATCGGCGCGAAACGTCGACGCCAAATACGCCACCGCAGGTGTTGGCATAGGTCCAATCAACGCCACATTCACACCCGCCGCCGAAAATCCCGCCTCCATTGCCGACTCCAGCATATAGCCACTAATACGGGTATCTTTACCAATCAACACTTCTTTAGTGCCAGTGGACGCCAGCACAGTGCCAGCCGCCCAACCTAACTTCATCGCAAAATCAGGCGTTATAGGGAATGTACCCACCTTGCCACGTACACCATCGGTACCAAAATACTTCCTAGACATACTGCATCCTTAAAAAGTCTTAAAAACCAAAATGCCAATTCAGTTGAATTGGCATTTAAAAATAGAATTAAATCAATTAGCTAAAAGCTAGTCCTTACGTATCCAAGTCAAAATTTGCCATACGTTCGATAAAGCCCAGTTATAGCTGACAAATATAGCCAAAAAAGCGGTAAACATTATCCATTCAGGAACTTTTACCATCTCAGCACCCACACCAATGATGGCAAGCAAAAACGAGGCTATGGAAATTCTAATCAAGGTTTGCTTACGGTTATAACCCGCACGCTCAAAAATATGGTGCAAATGGTCACGATCTGGTTTAAAAGGCGACATGCCTTTTTTAACCCTTCTGTACATAATTGCCGCCATATCCATTAATGGGATAGCGATGATATACAACGCAGTAACAGGGGAAAACACTTGCCCTTGGTGTAAATGATTACTATCAGCTTGTGTACCCAAAACTAGTAACCAAACTACCGTTAAACCAATTAGCATGCTGCCCGCATCCCCCATAAAAATCTTATCTAAGGAAGGAAAAGGCCAGCGTAAATTGAATAATAAGTATCCAATGATTGCCCCAATAAACAACAACGGCAGTAAAAACCAACTATTACCAGCCCAGTAGAATAAAAAAGCTAACGATGAAAACGTCACCAAGCTTAGCATCCCCGCTAGACCATCAATGCCATCCACCATATTAAAGGCATTAATCGCACCAATCACCGCAATGGTTGTAACAAAAATGCCAGCATAGCCTAGTTTAAACTCAAAAAAGTACAATATATGGCCAAATGTAGTGAGGTATAATCCTGCACCAAAAATTAAAATAGAGGCAGTGATAACCTGTGCCCCCATTCGAATGCGTACTGACAAATCATATTTATCGTCTAACACACCAAGGAAGAGGATTAACGCAGCAGAAATCAGATATAAGTTTAAGGTTTGACTTTGCGGAATAACAATACTGGATACCAGTAATACACTGCAATAGATAGATACCCCACCAATCAAAGGGATAGCACCTTCATGCAGCTTTCGCTCATTGGGTAAATCGACTAAACCAACACGTTGAGCGATAGGATTTAAGACTTTAATTGCAACACAAGTTAAACAAAAAACACTCAAAAGCGGTATGAGGTATTCCATCACTCTCTTCCTTTACTAGCAACTGATGCCAAACGACTTTAAAAAAAGTCTATTTCAAAAATATGACAATGGAGTATAGCAGGAGGCGATTTACTAGATAAGCAGTAAATCAACATTTTTTAACCGCCCGAAAAGTCTAAACTGAACGCATAAACTTAACATGACGATTTAGAAAAGCTGTAATACGCCAAATATTACTCAATACAGTAAAATACGCTGCAAAACTCAATAAAAATGCAAAAAACATAATATATTCATCAACTTTAGCCAGCTCAGACCAAATGCCAACTCCCGCCATCAAGATTGCCCCTGTACAAATAGTCAATAAGGATTGAAAAGGTGACAAACCTATACGTTGACAGATATGGTGTAAATGCTCTCGATCCGGCTTAAAAGGCGATTGGCCCTTACGAATTCGACGGATCATAATGCACGCCATATCCATCAGCGGTAATGCAATCAACCATAGCGCAGTCACAGGGCGGATAGCAGTTGCTCGCTCACCTTGGCTAGCCACAATTAACAACCAAATTACGGTAAAACCGATAAAAATACTCCCAGCATCGCCCATAAACACCTTAAAACGCCGCCCAAACGGGAAACCTAAATTGAGCATGATATAAGGCAACATGGCGGTGACTAACAGGGCACAAAACAAGGCAAAGTTAGCCATACCATGCCAATAAAACAGCAAACCCAAGCCGCCAAAGGTGACGGATGCTAAGCCGCCCAATAAGCCATCAATTCCATCGACCATATTAAACGCATTAATAGCACCAATAACCGCCACCACGGTTAACACATAGCTAGCAAATTCAGGTATTTGTAACGCCTCGCTCCCCATCAAATACCCAAGATTATGTAAACTACGTCCACCCTGCACTATCATTGCAATTGACACCAAGGCTTGTATCACCAAACGCAGCTTAAAACTGATGTCATAGCGGTCATCAATGGCCCCCACTATCACCAGCGCCAACGCACACCCCATATACAAATATGGCAAAGTCAACAATTCAGGTAACCACAGTAAGGCAAGCAGCATAGTCACAAAAACCGAAATCCCACCTACTAAGGGAATTTGTCCAGTGTGATGCTTACGTTCATTAGGTTTATCAACTAAGCCAGTACGTTGAGCAACCTTACGAAATACAAACAAACAGATAAAAGAAAAGAAAAAAACAAATAAAACTGCGATGCTTGCTGACATAAAACCACTAAATTAACAGATAACTAAATAAAAATGGACAGTTATGAAACTGTCCAAGGGCTGCCTAACAAATCCCAATTATCTTACATTAATCAGCCAAACCAAACTCAGCTATAACCAATATAATGACTAATTGCTTTCAATAAGAGCCGCCAAAACTAATTCAACAAGTGACAGGGCTGCTTCAACTGACTTTGACTCTGCATAACAACGTAATTCAGGCGCATTACCTGAAGGACGTAAATGTATAACATCGCCATTTGACAGTGTCATTCTTAATCCGTCAGTAGTGTCAACTGATAACACCTCAAACTGACCAAGAGATAACTTTGCTAAAAAGGATTTAGGTGATGCAATCCCCTGCTCAATCAGCGCAAGGCTTCGCGTCCTTTCGAAATTTTGTATTCGGTCACTTGCTGTAAAAATACTAGGCAGTTGAGCAACTAATTGTGAGATAGGACAATTACGAGCCATTGCTAAAACAGCAAGGGCCGGAAGCAGTGCATCACGAGTAGGTAGTGCACTCAAGTTCACACCATTTACATCAATATCAGACCCTAGCAAAAAACCACCATTTGCTTCGAAACCGGCTACACGAGAGAATTGAGTCAGTAATCTAGCAAAAGCTTCTATCACATAAGGAGAGCCAATTTTAGTGCGAAAAACTTGCTTAAAAGAACCACAAGCTTCAACCGCAGAATTACAACTCACAGGAATAGCAAGCGCCTCGATCCCTAAAAACTGAGCAGCAAGTAAACATAAAATATCCCCACGAAGGTAAGTACCAGTTTCATCAGATAACAATGGTCGATCGCCATCACCATCCGTAGAAAAAACAGCATCGAGTCTGTACTCTTTCTGCCAATTTTGTGCCATTTCAATATCATGCAAACTTACCGCTTCAGTATCTATCGGCACAAATTGATCGCTACGCCCAAGACTCACAACCTCTGCACCTAGCTTTTGAAATAACTTGGCATAAAGGTCGCGCCCAGCACTAGAATGCTCATAAATCCCGATACGTTTACCTGCTAATAAAGTAGGGCTAAATAAATCGAGATAACGAGAGATATAAGACGTTGCCGCAACATCAGAAACTTTGGGTAAATCGCAAATCTGAGCATCAACCAATCCAGCGTCAACAGCGAGAATAGCCAACTCATCAGCCTTTGTGATTTCGCCATCTGGGCGATAAAACTTAAGGCCATTACGATCAAATGGAATATGGCTTCCAGTAACCATAATTGAAGGGATGCTTTGCTGCATTGCTGTATATGCTAATGCTGGCGTAGGCACAACGCCGAAGTAAATTGGCTTTAAACCAAGTTCAATCAACGAGCTAGCACAAGCCTGTGCCATTGCATAACTACTCGGGCGATTGTCTATCGCTATAGCAACAGCATTAAATACAAAATTCTGCCGCATCACGCCAACAAAGGCTTGCGTGAAAGCCATGCAAACCTGCGGCGTAAACTGAGTAACTAACCCTCTTGCACCGCTTGTTCCAAAGGCAACACCACTTTCCGATAAAACTGAACTAGTACTTGGCATAAACTACTTCCCTTCAACTCGTCCATATCTATCTTCAAAACGAACAATATCATCTTCACCAAGGTACGAACCGGATTGAACTTCAATAAGCTCTAGATCAACTTTTCCTGGGTTTTCAAGTGCATGAATTACGCCAACAGGTATATAAGTTGACTGATTTTCGGTTAACAGAATATCTTTATCACCGTTAGTCACCTTCGCAGTGCCAGAAACCACAATCCAATGCTCGGCACGGTGATGGTGCATTTGTACCGATAACTTAGCGCCCGGTTTAACGGTAATACGCTTAACCTGAAAACGGTCGCCATTATCGATAGAGTCATACTTACCCCAAGGGCGATAAACTTCACGATGGAAAGTCACCTCTGAACGTTGTTCAGATTTCAGTTGCCCCACAATCGATTTCACATGCTGAGATTGATCTTTATGGGCAACCAACACAGCATCCTTAGTATTTACAATCACTAAGTCCTCAACACCGACTGTTGTGACCAGCTTATTACCACCAAAGACTAAGGTGTTTTTGGTATCAACAGATTTAACATCGCCATTAAACACGTTGCCATCATCGTCTTTAGCCGAAACTTCCCACAAAGCAGCAAAACCGCCAACATCGCTCCAACCAGCGTCCATTGGCACGACTACAGCGTCATTTGTATGCTCCATCACAGCATAATCGATAGAATCGTCTGGACACGCCTCAAATGCAGCTTTATCAATGCGAATAAAATCGATGTCATTATTTTGAACTTGCATAGCAAGCTCGCAAGCTGAATAAATATCGGGGCGATAGACTTTTAATTCCGCAAGATAACGACTCGCTTTAAATAAAAACATGCCGCTATTCCAGTAATAATCGCCACTCGCAATATACTCTTTCGCAGTGACTAAATTAGGTTTTTCAACAAAACTATCAACAATATAACCATGTTGACAGGCTTCACCACGCTTAATGTAACCGTAACCGGTTTCGGGCTTATTGCCGACAATACCAAAGGTGACTAACTTGCCAGCCTGCGCTAACTCAGTAGCGCTATTGATTGATTGCTGAAAAGCTTGAACATTCTCGATGACATGATCAGCTGCTAAGACCAACAGCAAAGGATCATGACCAAACTCAACAGCTTTAAAGGCCGCTAAAGCAATAGCTGGCGCAGTATTGCGACCAACTGGCTCTAAAAAAATACCGTTATGTTTAACGCCTAACTGCCTTACTTGTTCTGCTGCGATAAAACGATGTTCCTCGTTACAAATCAACATCACTGGCTCATGCTCTATACCCGCTAAGCGGCTAATAGTGTTTTGCAGCATAGTCGCATTACCAGAAAGCGATAAAAACTGTTTAGGAAAATTGCCACGAGATAGAGGCCATAAACGAGTGCCGGAACCACCGGCCATAATAATGGGTAATAACATGTCACTTCCTACTTAATAATTGTTCCAATTTAACTATAAATGGTGCTAACCGGCTATCCCAAGAAAAATTTTGTTGCACAAAAACACGTGCATTCTCGGTCATTAATCTAGTGCTTTCAGGATTTAAAATAATAGATTCAATAATATCGACATAATCTTTAACAGTATCAGCGATTAATAAATGTTGTTTATTTACTGCACCTATACCCTCAAAACCAATAGTAGATGTTATACAAGGCAATCCAAACGACATGTACTCAAGTACTTTATTTTGTATTCCTGCGCCAAGTCTCATTGGACATACAGCGATGTGGCCAGAAGCAGCACTTAAAGAAACATTATCAACACTACCAGTAACAACGACATTAGGATAACACAATAACTTCGCCTTGTTATCTTCGGATATTCGACCAATGACCTTAAAAATAAACTGCCCTTTCTCAGCTAAAATAGGCATAACATTTTTTGAAAACCACAATGCTGCATCCATATTTTGCAAAGAGCTCATATTACCAATAAAGATAATTTCAACTGGTTTAGCTCTATCAATTGGACGATAAGTATATTTTAGCTCATCAGTATCAACACCATTAGAGCAAACTAGCACTTTATCATGTTGTATAACATCAGGAAACAAGAAATCACGATCAACTGATGATACTAAAGAAGCAAAATCGAAATGCGATAATACATTACGCTCATAATGCTCCAATCTACTTTGTTCTAAACTATAAATTATAGATTTTAAACTACTGGTTCCTGATACAGACTTCACACGCTGGTAATTCAAAGATATAGCATCTGTCATTTCCAACACATGTATTCCTGATTTATTTATCAGATAATCCCCAACACGGATTAGATGAGAAACTGTCGCATCATGTTGAGACAATAGCCTTTTTAATTCCTTATCAAAAGCAGAACAACGATAATATGCAACTTGTAAAGGAGTTCGCGTTGGGATAGCAAGCAAGGTTCTTAAGTAAGATTTCCATTTTGGAAAATAAACCCGATGCACATGAGAAAATACATTGTCTGGCAGTTCCATCTCCATTTCAAATTTTGATTCACAAAGACTTAGTAAGGTTAACTCATAGTGATTTGATAAGGCTTTACATAATTGATAAATTCTAAGTCGATCACCACCAATAACAGGATAGGGAAATCTGGGCGTTAGTATTAATAATTTTTTCATCATGACCTTTCAAAAGATTCGCTAAATAGATCTAACATCGAAATAGAAGCTATATGAGGATCATTACTGACAGTACTTGGCAAACGACACGATAATGGTAGCGAGTTAGATAAATAAGCACGCACAGCGTGTTTAATGCCCTCGATAGAAGGCTCAAAAAAACAAGCGACTCCCCCACTAGCCTCTCTTAATGAAGGTATATCAGAAATCATCACTGGCGTACCACAAAGTTGAGCCTCTAACACTGGCATACCAAAACCTTCATATAAAGAAGGTAAAATAAATGTGCTCGCACAACTATAAAGCCCTCTCATATCCTCCTGTGCAACAAATCCGAGTTTTTTAATTATCCCCAGAGACTCCCCAATCGAAACAAGCTTAGGTAATGCACCATCCAACCAACCTTTACCACCTGCAATAGCTAAAAGAGGTAAATCAAAACCTTCTTCATGCAATTGCAACCAAGCAGTCACTAAGTTTACTAAATTTTTCCTTGGTTCCAACGTACCTAAAACCAACAAAAATTGCCGATTTAAATTGTACTTCTTGCTAACAGAAACTTGCTCAGCCATCGGAACAAGTCGATACACAGGATCAATTTGGGGATGAATAACTTTGTCAGGTGAGCGTTGATAAAATTGAACCATTTCAGAAGCTGTCGCTTGGCTAACCGCAACAATTTTATCAGCCAAACGAACTGATAGGGGCTGAAAAAATCGGCGCGACCAGCGACTGACCCATGGCATTGTCGAGCCAGCTTGACGATAAACCAAATCGTGTATTGTTAACACTTTACCCATATATTTTGGTAAGCCTATGGGTAGATAGCCATTCCCCCCCCAAAATACATCTACTCCATCCTTAATCAACATTGAACGTAGTTGTGTATTTTGCCATAAGGGCCCCTTCCTATAAGGAACAGAAACCTTAACATGTACGTTTTTTAAGGCAGGAAAAAAAATAGCCTGATTTGAATAAAGATAAAACTCATGTTGAGTTTGCTTTACCAACTCAATCAAAATGGCATAGATATAATTACCGACACCCGTTCTATTTTTAACCAATGCAGAAGCATCAACACCTATCAGCACGTCCACCTACCTTAACCATTGTAATAAATAATAAAAAAATCAAACCATACAAAGTATAAGCAAGCTCTTCCATAGAGCCACTTATTAGAAACTGAATTACTACATAAAAAGAAATAGGTCTACTATAGTTGGACGCTATAATAGACAAAATAATAAAAATAAAAACTAAGAGCCATATTGAGTAGACTAAAAAACACAGAAAGCTAAATGGCCCCCAATAATAAAAAAGAGATAGCTTCCCTAAAAAACCAAGATAAAAAATAACACCAGGATTAAACTCTCCTGTAACTAAATAAATATATAAAGTCTCTAAATTTTCACTACCTAAACCTAATAAAGAGCGTGGTAAAATTGCAAATAATGACTCGATAAAAAAGAATCCCTCACTGAAATAATTTGATGCCAATAATAAAAATTGCTCATGGTTTTCATAAACATATATTGCATTTGGCAAAACAGATAATCTAGAAACAAGTTTACTTAGCACTATCAAATAGTTAAAGTCATAATCGACACCATATCTAACATAGAATTTAATAGCATAAATATATGGTGCTAGTAAAAATAAAAACATCACAGAAAAAGTTACAAAAACAGTAAAGGGTATAGTTCTGTTTTTAGCATTAAACAATCTAATAAATAAAATCCAAAATAATGGAACAAAAAAACCACTCCAACCCATCGACAATTTCAATACAATATAAAATAAAAGGAGAAAAACAGAACGAAAATTCAACTTTTTGAAGCAGGCAAGATACAAGCCAAAAAAAACATCATAAGGTAAAATCCTAAAAATAAAACCAAATGATAAACTACTCTGATGCTCTGCCTTACCATAATCAAAAAGTAAGAAGCCAATCCAACCTACCAATGTTCCAACAAAAAACATTAACTCGAGATACCTATACATTCTCGACGAAACTTTATTACCTTTAATTATCAACTTATAGGCATATAAAAAAAATAAAAAATAAAATAAAAGACTTAGACAGAAAAAAAACTGTACACTAAACGCAACATCAAAATAGTTACCTATAGGATCTCCAACATAAAACCCAGTTTGATTCATAACAATCAAGGTAACTAAGTTTACAAAAAAATAAAAAAATATAATTATTTTTTCAGCACCATAATAGTTACTTGGAATAGGCATATTAAAATTAATCACTAATTTACCTTCCTAAATACTTGTGAAGCCAAAAATCTTATACAAAATGAGAATAATCCCCTAAAATTAAAAAACTCAGTTGCCAACTGAGTATCATCAAGTGCTGACACGTACAAATTAATGACATTCTTAGCTGAAAATAACTGAGCTTTTTTAAAACATTGATTGGCTATAAAGTCATATTGCTGTTGATTTAAACCAGCAAGCGTGTTTAACATTACTAAAATAGACTCTGTAGTGTAGGGCATATCGGGTTCAAAAAAACTAATCCCATCGATTTCATGAAAAAAACCATAACTAATCGCTTGATCCGCATATTCAATTGCCGGAATTACTGGCACACCACAAGCCGCAGCTTCAATAATTGCAGTGCCAGACCCTATAAACACAAAGGCATCACTCACTACTGATTTAAAATTTTTATAATCAAGTATGCCGTGCAAAAAAACCTGTTTATGTAATTGATGTTGATCTATCAAGTCGCGCATACTTTCTTCTAAAGGCCCATCCCCATACACATGCCATTCCAAAAAAAGCCCCTGAGCATTAAGCTCAAGTAAAACATTGAAGAAAGTGATATTATAAGTTTTAAAATCGACTAAACGACCGACAGATACAACTTTCTCACGCCGAACATGATTACGTTCAACAGGCAAATACTGTTCGACATCGACAATCAAAGGAACAATTTTCGCCTCAGATAAATCGTAATTTAATTTATTCTGGTGATAATTTCGGCCAGCTTCATTGGCAATAATTTTATTTTTATCTGGTACACAGTAGCAAAAAAGATCATTAATGACTTTTCGATGTAAATAACGCCAAGTGACAGGCGCACAAAACACTTCTGTTTGATATACACCAGCAACAAGGTGAGCGTTAGGATAGACCCAACGCTGTAAGATAGCTCCTAATAATAATGCATCATTAATGGTGACAAATATATGACCAAAATCTCGACCAACAGCCGCCCTAAATTTTTCAGGAGAATACAAACATACGTCAGATAAAAAAACTACATCTGCGATTTCTTTGAGCTGACTAAATAAACTATCATCATATTTCTTCCTCAATAATAATACTGTTGATTTAAAACCCTGCCGATTCAACTCTCGTATTACTCTTAACAGCAGTGTTTCTACTCCCCCAATTTCAAAATAGAGGTTAATAAATAAAATCTTTTTCAACGACTTTTTCTTAACTCATTTAATGAGTAGCAACTAAAAATTAATAAGATTAATGAAAAATATAAAGCGTAAGTTATTGCATACCCTTCTGCAACACCAATCGCTCCATTTTTCGAAATGAAATACTGAGCTATAAAATAAAATAAAACAGCCTGACTTAAATCACCAGCAATACTTAGTTTAGTCATAGCATTTGCAATTACAAGATAACCAATAACGTAAGTAGTCATTTTGAATATATCGCCAATTAGCTGATAATAAATAAATTCATAGGCTGGGATAAATTTATTAGAAAATAATAATGGTACTAAAAAATCTCTTAACAACCAGATTGAAGAAGTTAAGACAATGACAATAGGCAGCATTATCAACATTGAACGCCATACCGTTATTATTTGCTCACGTCCTTTACCAATTTCTGATAATCGCGGCATGTAGTAATTAGCCAAGACCATATTAATGAAGAGCAAATAAGCATCAGACAAACGAATTGCAGCCTGCCAATAACCTGCAACATCCCAATTAGAAACTTCTACCAAGTCATTCCTTAAAAGCATCTGCACCAAAGGCATACAAATGACAGTGGTAATAAGCATCAAAGAGAAGCGACTTAATTTAAAAAAATGGTTATTATTAAACGTAGGTTTTAACCACAAAAAAACATGAGGGTACTTTTTGTAAACATATATCAACGAGACAATAACAGGAGCAGCAGGCACAATTGCAAGACCAGCTAATAACCCTTTGGTATCAAAAAAATAACTTAAAGGCACTAATAGAAGCAAACTAAAAAAAGTACCAGATACATTAATAATATTTGTACCAATAATATCTTTGTGGCCGCTCACCCATGACAGTAAAATATTATTCAGAGCTATACCGAATTGAAGAATAAAAAGTAACCTTACTAACCAATCAAACTCATTTGTAGAAAATAAGAAAAAACCAATCTGCGGAGCAAAACACAAGCCAATAAAAAGCAATATTATCGAGGAAATAATAGCATATAAACTAACTGAACCGATAAAAACTGAAAGAGTCTTTTGTTCCTTCAAATACTCTGCAACATATTTTATGATACCAGTAGAGATCCCTCCTCCAGCGAGAAGAATCATAATATTAGACAGAGACATGAACTGTCCCATGAGCCCTAATCCATCAGGTCCTAAAATAAGTGCAATTAGTTTAATCAAAACAAAGCCAGCTATTAGCTTTGCTAAAGCACCAATAGCTGATATTACGCTGGCCTTAAACAATTAAATCACCATAAATTTATTAAAAGTTCAATAATTGTTATTGAACCAAACAAGAAAATTACAATTTAAAATTCAAAATACAATTAAAAGTATTAAGTAGTAAAATTAAGCTACTTTGCAATAAAAAATGAATTCACCAAATCACAAATATAATCTACCTGCTCATCAGTCAACTCATAGTACAACGGCAACCGCACTAAACTATCAGTGAAAAGATCAGAGTTAGACAAGTCTCTCAAAATATTTTTATCTAGATAATACTCACTTTTATTTAGTGATAAATAATGGAATACAGCATGTACCCCATTATCTTTCAAGTATTGAATTAATCCAGTGCGCTGTTCAAGGCTATTACATACTAAGTAAAACATGTGCGCGTTGTTCGTTGAGTAGTCGGCAACTATTGGTAACGCTACCCCAGTATTAGCGACTGAAACACTCAATTTATCATAATAGCGATTCCAAATTGCTTTACGTCTAGCTTGAATCTGATCTAGATTTTCGAGCTGAGCATAAAGATAAGCAGCAATAATATCTGATGGCAAAAATGAAGAACCAATGTCTACCCAACCATACTTTGCTACCTCACCACGGAAGAAAGAAGAACGATTAGTGCCCTTTTCACGAATGATTTCTGCACGATGGATATATCGTTCATCATTTATGGCCAACAAACCGCCTTCACCAGCAATAATATTTTTAGTTTCATGAAACGAGAAAGTACCAAAAGTACCAATACTACCAAGCGGTTTTCCTTTGTAATAACTATCAATTGCTTGTGCAGCATCTTCAACTACTGGAATATTATGCTGGTTTGCAATATCCATAATTGCATCCATGTCACATGCGACCCCAGCATAATGAACAACAACTATAGCTCTAGTTTTCGGTGTAATAAGTTTAGAAATTTCGATTGGGTCAATATTAGGATGATCTGGGTAACTATCTGCAAAAACGATCTTAGCACCACGTAACGCAAAAGCATTTACTGTTGAGACAAAAGTATATGACGGCGCAATTACCTCATCTCCAGGCTGAATATCGAGCAAAATCGCTGCCATTTCAAGAGCATCAGTACAAGATGTAGTTAATAAAGCCTTTTTGAATCCATAGCGCTGCTCAAAAAAATTATGACATTTCTTGGTAAAATGTCCATCACCAGAAATTTTGCCAGATGTAACAGCTTGTGAGATATATACTAGCTCTTTGCCATTTAAATATGGTTTATTAAAGTTTATCATATGCTATTCTTGTTGATTGAGTATTTTGTAAAATCGGTGATATTGATTATAAAATGATTCTTTATTTAAAAAACCTTGAACTATAGATTCTTTAATCTCTATTGAAAAACCTAACATTTTATTAAATCTAATCGCGCGCTTATTCTCTAAGAGGATTTCTGATTTTGCTGAGGATATTATATTATTTTTAAAAGCCCAGTCATACATTAAAAAAACTGCTTTCGAGGCAACCATACCATTTAGAAACTCTTCGGCACATAAAAAAACACCTCCCTCACCAACTCCTAAGTCATCAATATTTTTTATATTACAGCAACCTACTAAAATGTTTTCATATTCAATGATAAAATAATGATTTTTTTCTTTGTCAAGAGTAGAAAACCATTCAATTTGCATTTCAAGAGTTATGGAAACTTTTTGTTGCATAAAAGCTTGAACAAAATCGCTATTCCGCCAACATCTCAAAATATCCAAGTATTGATTTGATAATGGATGTAACTTTATACCAAAACCCTCGATTAACATAAATCACCCATTAGCACCATTCAACAATACACCCAGCCCAAGAATAGCCTACACCAAAGCCACAAATAAGTAGCTTTTCATTAGCATTAAGTTCGCTTTTATAAAGAGCACGTTCTATACCTAATGGTATTGTTGAAGATACAGTATTACCATACTCCTCATACGAAACTAAAAACTGTTCTGCACTAAACCCCGTTTTCTGTCTGAGTTTGTCGAGCATAAATTTATTTGCTTGGTGAAAAATAACTTTATCAACTTGTGCTTGATTCAGGTTAGTTTCATTTAAAATTTCTAGAATCGCTTTAGGTACAGTCTTTAATGTAAAGGTTAGTATCTCAGCTCCATTCATATATAAATTACATAACGAGCGTTTATTCCCACTTGAATCTACACTCTCAATAAACGATTGACTTGATATAGGATATTTTGAACCGCCATGAGGTACAATAAGATTAATGGCACCTTTTCCATCTGTACCAAATTTTACGCTATGAATAAAATCTCTATCAGCTAATTTACCTTGAATTAAGGTGGCTGTGGCAGCATCACCAAATAAGGTTCTCACACTTTTATCATTAACGTTTATATAGCGTGAATATAATTCCGACGTTAAGAGCAATACATTTTTAGCTTGTTTCGACTCAATCAATGCTTTAGCCATGCTCAAGCCATAGACATAACCTGAACAACCTAAATTAAAATCTAATGCTCCAGCTGTAGTTGGTATACCAAGTTCATTTTGTACAATACAAGCCGTAGTAGGTAACACATAGTCAGGACTTTGAGTACACAGAAGTACATAATCAACTTGGGTCGCATTTAGATTATATTTTTTAAAAAGATTTTTTGCCGCGTTTATAGCCATACTCGAACAAGTTTCATCTGTAGAAGCGATATATCGAGTACGTATGCCTGTTTTCTCATATATCTTGTCGACACTCCATTCGGGAAAATCGCTCGACAACTGTTCATTACTGAGTACATTTTTTGGTAAATATGAAGAAACCCCCAGAATATATGCTTTTATACTTTTTTTTTCATTGTGCACTATAACCACCATCCACAAATAAAGTTGTGCCAGTTATCCATTTTGATAAGTCACTACTTAAAAAGGCTGCTGAATAAGCTACATCTTCAGGCTTCCCAAGACCTAGAGGATGTTTATTAACAACCTTATTTAATTGAGCCTCTGTTAATTGCTTAGAAAAATCCATCATCATTTCTGTCTCAACTAAACCAGGCGCCAAACAATTTACTCTAATATTTGATTTAGCTAACTCCATTGCTAAAGATTTTGATAATCCCTCCAATGCAGCTTTACTTGCAGCATAAGTCGTATTTGCCGGCTCACCACAACTAGCTGCGACTGAACTTAAAAAAACAACACTAGAATTCAATGGATTAAATTTACCACGTCTTCTAAAGTTTTTAACGAGGAATTGAGCGCTTTTAACATTTATATTGAAGCAGTCATCAAAATCAATTTCTTTTAAAGCTTGTAGCGGCAATGTTTTCATGATACCAGCACAATGCACTAAACCATCTAATGGTCCGGCAACTTCGAAAACTTGATCCATGAAATTTTTTATTTCGTTTTCAGAACATAGATCAGCAGGGATTGCATAATGCCCATCTCCTGATAATAAATTCAATGTTTGAGTTAATCTTTCTTTGCTTCTTCCAGAAATAACTAATTTTGCACCTTGAGAACTAAAATACTTAGAAACTTCACGACCGATTCCTGAAGATGCTCCAGTTACTAAGATAATTTTATTTAGAAGTAAATTATTCACCATAGGGCATAACCTCAACAGGCAACAACAATGTTCTACTTAGATCACACATAACGACTCCCCATGACAAACCAACACCGAAACCAACAAGTAATGTTTTTTTGTAGTTATCTCGTTCTCGAGCACACAGTGTCAAAGGAATAGATGCACAACTCGTATTACCAAATTCATCAATACTAATCGGGACTTGGTCATGATTGAAATTAGATTTTTTCGATAAATGTTTAAGCATAAAATGATTTGCTTGATGATAAACACAAAGATCTATATCTTTAGCCTCAACATTTAAATCTTTCAAAAAATTATTAACTAATGATGGAACAGTCTTCAATGTAAAAGTAAAAACTTCTCCCCCATTCATCTCAAGATATGCATTATTAGCACCACGTATAGCATCAGATTTTATTTGCTCGCGCGAAACTATACTTTCCCAGCCAGCACCATCACTACCTAATTCAAAATAAATTACATCGTTTGACTCTTCATATTGAAGCGCAGTTGCGCTCCCCGCATCACCAAACAATAATTCAGTACTTCTATCACCTGGCTTTACTATTTTGCTTATAGTATCTCCAACTAATAGAAGTATTTTATTTATGCCAGAATTAACAAGACTAGCTGCAACTTGCAACCCATAGATATATCCAGAACAACCAAGATTAATATCGAATGCTAGTGCACTTGAAGAAAGACCTAATTTATTTTGCAATACACAAGCCGTGGCAGGCAATTGATAATCAGAGGTTTGAGATACAAATATCAAAGCACCTATATCTTTTGGACTCCAATTAAGTGAATGAATTAACTTAAATGCAGACGATAGGCACAGATCAGATGCTGTTGTCATAGAGTCAACAACATGACGAGTTTCAACACCAATGCTTGATACAAGCTTGAGGGTTTCTTTATTGCCGTAGACATTAGATAAATCTATATTTTTTACCTTTCGACTTGGTACGGTACATGATATTCCTTTAATCGAAATATTTTTTATGGCTAACATAAGAAACCCTCAAATTTTACTTTACCAAACTCAATAAATCTGCAACGGTTTTTGCCGCACTAACTTCCGCTGGAGATATAATTTTTTCAAAATTAGAGTCAACTTCTGAGATAAATGTTACTACAGCCAGTGAGTCCCATAAATCTTCATTAAGTTCTGTATTAAAAGTTAACTCCCCAATATCAACCTCTAAAATTTCAGCAATTATTTCCATTAACTTTGTTTCATTACTCATTTTTACTCTCCATTTACTTAATTTACTAGATATAACATTTAACGCACAGTGGATTTAAAAAGTGTAGATAAATAATGTCCATAGCTATTTTTGGACATTTCATTTGCAACTTTAAGTATTTGCTCATTACTTAGCCATTTATTTCGCCATGCAATTTCCTCTAAACAGGCGATCTTATAGCCTTGACGTTTTTCTATAGTTTCAACAAATGATGCAGCTTCTAATAAACTCTCATAGGTACCAGTATCTAACCAAGCAAAACCACGACCTAGCAGCTCAACATTTAACTCACCCATTTCAAGATAGGCTTGATTAATACTGGTGATTTCTAACTCACCGCGTTCTGAGGGTTTGACATTTTTAGCGATATTAACAACTCGGTTATCGTAAAAATACAGTCCTGTAACCGCAAAATTAGATTTAGGTTTTTGGGGTTTTTCTTCAATCGAAATAGCTTTTAGATCTTGATCGAATTCCACGACTCCAAAACGCTCAGGATCTTTAACTTGATAACCAAATACAGATGCACCAGTTGGTCTCGCGGCGGCTTTTTTAAGTATTGGTGAAAAACCTTGTCCCCAAAAGATATTATCACCAAGCGCTAAACACACATTATCATTGCCAATAAACTCTTCACCAATGATAAAGGCTTGCGCTAGGCCATCAGGTGTTGCTTGAACTGCATATTGCAAACTGATACCAAATTCACTACCGTCACCAAGTAGGCGCTGAAATGAAGATTGATCCTCTGGTGTAGTAATAATTAGAATATCTCGGATACCTGCCAGCATAAGCACAGAAATAGGATAGTAAATCATTGGCTTATCGTAGACAGGCAATAATTGCTTAGATACGCCTTTAGTAATGGGATATAAACGAGTGCCAGAGCCACCAGCGAGAATAATTCCTTTCATTAAAAAATAAGCTCCAAGATAAATAGGCCCTAGATTTAAAGAAAAATAAGGGTATTAAAACAAAATTGTTAAAAGGATTAAATGCCTAAACGCTCACGCTGATAAGTACCATCTTGAACATGCTTACACCATTCTTGGTTAGCTAAATACCACTCGACGGTTTTGCGTAGACCCGTTTCAAAAGTCTCTTGTGGCTGCCAATCAAGCTCTGCATTCATTTTGCTTGCATCAATGGCATAACGGCGATCATGGCCTGGTCTATCAGCGACATAGGTAATTTGCTCAGAATAAGGTGTGTTTTGGGGCACTAATGAATCTAAGATGCTGCAAATAGTTTGTACTACTTCTAAGTTCCGCTTTTCGTTATGACCACCAATATTGTAGGTTTCTCCAATTTTGCCCTCAGTAACTACTTTATAGAGTGCGCGAGCATGGTCTTCGACATATAGCCAATCACGGATCTGATCGCCCTTACCATAAATAGGTAATGGCTTACCTTCGAGCGCATTTAAGATGACCAATGGAATCAACTTTTCAGGGAAATGATAAGGACCATAGTTATTGGAGCAGTTGGTTACAATCGTAGGTAAACCATAGGTACGTGACCATGCACGTACTAGGTGATCGCTCGACGCTTTAGAGGCTGAATAAGGGCTGCTAGGCGCATAAGGTGTGCTTTCGGTGAATAAAAGCAGTTCAGAGTCTGCCGCCACTTCATCTGGATGCAGTAAATCGCCATATACTTCATCGGTGGAAATATGATGGAAACGGAATACAGCTTTACGCTCAGCATCAAGTTGCATCCAGTAATGGCGAGCAGCTTCGAGCAGCGTGTAAGTGCCAACAATATTAGTTTGAATAAAATCTGCAGGGCCGGTAATTGAGCGATCAACATGGGATTCTGCCGCCAAATGCATAACGGCATCGGGTTGATGCTTAGCAAATACTCTATCTAATTCAACTCGGTCACAAATATCTACTTGCTCAAATGCGTAACGCTCGCTTGCCGCCACGCTCACCAAGGATTCTAAATTGCCTGCATAGGTCAGTTTATCAAGGTTAATTACGCTATCGTGAGTGTTGCTGATGATATGACGAACGACTGCAGAACCAATAAAACCTGCACCACCAGTTACAAGGATTTTCACAAAAAAGACCTCGAAAAAATTAAAATTATTCGCTTATTTAAGTAAGAAGGATAATAGTGCGCTTCCGCACAATTTCTAAATTCTGGATTCTAGGTTATTTTCTTATAAAATGTCTTACCAATACCAACATCATACCCAACATGCCACCAAGTATCGTGCCTAGTACACATATTAATGCACGTTTTGGTTTGGCTTTTTCTTCAGGCGCTAATGCGGGGTCAATGGTTTTAAATACGTATTCATCACGCACTTCGGCAAACATAATGGTTTTTGCCTGTTCTTCAATGAGTTTATAAAGTACTGTTTTAATATCGGCAACATTGGTTAAAGCGATTTGCTTATTTAAAAACTCAGTACTGCGGTGCGCTTCAGCGACATCACGCTCCTTCATTACTTTATTAATATCTTGAATTAACCAAGTCACCCATTGCTGCGCGACTGTCGGGGATAAATGCTCAACCGATAAAGTCACCATTCCAGTATCTTTGGCTTTATTGACAACAATCATTTTGCTAAAGACTTTATAGGCCTCTTGCATTGATGGCTCAGGTTTAAATGGCGCTTTCACTTCGCGCACCCAAGTATTGGTTTGCTCGTTATATAGCTCAGGATCATAGATAAGTTTATCTGCATCTCTATCCCATTTTTCTGCCGCCATTAAATCGGTAAGGATATTGTGCTTTTGAATAAACTCGCTGGTAAATTGGCGAGACTTTAATACCTCAATTGCCAATTCTGTTTTATCTGTACCGCCTTTGCTACCCAGATTCACGCCCGCAAGGCTAGCTAAACCGCCAAATTGAGATGCTAAAGCGCTTAAACCACCACCTTGCTCCTCTGATGCGGGAGCAAGCAGTGCTTCGGATTTATAGATATTAGGTTGCTTTATGGCAAATATGACAGCACCTATGGTAAATACAGCGGTAATCGCCAAAATGATCCATTTGCCGCGCCAGATGACAGAAAACAGTTCGCGAAGATCGATTTCGTCGTCTTGCACTTGAGGGAATCTGGCATCGGATTGGTATGTGTTTGGATTTTGAGTAATTTGTGTATTCATTTTTTAGGTTCTAGGCCCTAGGTGCTAGGCCCTAGGAAAGCTTAAAGATATTTAAAGAAGGTGCTAGGTTCTACAGGGAATCGTCCTAGAGGGCGTAGGCAGCCCTAGTTTCTACGTACTTTTATAATCTGCGGACTCTTCTCGGACACTGCCTTTTCGTATTTTTATCAAAGAAGCAATCATTGCTGAAATTTCTTTAGCCTCTTTGATAAGAGTCATTCCGTTTTGTTTGTCTATTACGCCAATTTCAATCGCAATATATATCTGAGTTATCAGCTCCCCTGATGAGCCTTTTGCAAAATAAAGAAATCTTGCAGATTCAGCAGTTGATTCACGCTCTTCCCCCTCAGCAATATTTGAGGGAATAGAAACTGCCGCTCTGGTCATCTGATCTCTGAGCCCATAATCTCTGCAATTCTTAAGTTCCTTGTAGACATCACATGAAAGGCGGCAAGCTCGTTTCCAAACATCCAGTTGTTCGAATCGCATGAGAGCTCCTTAATTAGAGAAGGTTCTAGGGCCTAGAGGCCATAGGCCGTCCTAGATTCAAGGGCCTAAATCCTAGAGCCACGCAGTGGCGTTCTAGAGGCCGAAGGCCGTCCTAGATTCTAGGGCCTATGGCCTGCGTTCTATCTCTTAAATCCCCGATATCGCGGATACAGCCACAGCGGTGTTATAGATAATGCCGGTCACTTGCGTCCATAGCGTGAGGTTATCTTTGTATTCGGTATCTAATGGTACAACTATGGTGTCACCAGGTTCCATTGAGCTACCGCCAGTAAACCACAATGAAGATTCAGGCATTTGTACCGAGCCATCAGCTTTTAATATATAAGTGCGTGATTCGTCAGCGCGTTTACGTGCCCCACCGGATAACGCTAAATACTGTTCGTAGGTTAGACCAGTTTTAAAGCGATGAGTGCTTGGGTGTTGCACTTGGCCCATAACAGAAACCGTCTGGTTAGCAGGTGGAATGTAGAGTGCATCTGCATCTTCTAGCATTAAATCGGCACTTTCGATACCTAATTCAATCGCATTGATATCGACAACTAAACGACCAACCGTTTTAACGTTTTCCAACTGATTTAACATCATTTGTGCATCGTTATAACCAACGGTAGGCGTGTCTTTGGTTAAGGCTTTTGCTGCAATCTCACGGCGCAACTCATCGGCAAGCTTAGCAAGCTCTTGCTGTTCTTTCTCTTGAATAGATTTGCGTAAAAAGACTGCACTGCGGGGTGCAGCATCACTCGTCATCCCCCCTGCACGAGCAAGCACTTGTTTTAAGGTTTCGCCGCGCTGGATACTGTAAGTACCGGGGAATTTGACTTCACCTTTAATGGTGACCCAGCGAGTTTCTTGCCAGTCTGGCAACGTACGTACGGTTAATATGTCACGGCTTTGCAGTTTGATATTGGCAGCCGGATCATTTTGCATAACGCGGTCTAAACTAAGCTGCACATGTTCTACTGTGACACCGTTTTGCTCAGACACTTGTTGGCGAGTGAGCTCTGCAGATAAGGTATATGCACCTTCTTCTAGCCCGCCTGCAGCTATAAGTAAATCTTTAACATCGGCATTAACCGTTATTGGATACTGGCCAGGAAAACGCACATTACCATTGATATTAACTAGCTTCGCTGCATCACCAAAACGGCTTTGCTCTTTTAACTTTTTAATAATGGGCTTAAGCAGCTCCTCACGATCTGCATAGTCAAATACGATGACTGAATCTCGTGGCTTTAGCGCAAGATTATAATGCGATTTTGGTTCACCGATGGCACGCCCGAGGTTGATACGCTCAACTTCAATATCACCCCGTTGGTTGATTTCTCGAACGAGTAGACTGTAATCCAAGTCGGCGGAGATGGTTAAATCCCCCCAAATTGAAGGCAATAAATCAGCAACCGTTAGACCATTTGTCCATTGATATTTACCAGGGCGGATGACTGCACCAGAAACTGTAATAGCATTATCAATCCGGCTTGAGGCTGAGCGCACATTTAGTAGGTCGCCATTTTTAGCTAAGGTGCTCAGGCCTGAATTTTCAGTTAAATCAACGCTTACCACGGTTTTTACCGCTTCACGGCTGTAACGTTCAATGGTGCTCGCTTTAGGATAAGCACCAGGGTTTAAACCACTGGCCATATTAATTACATCGGCCATGGTTTCGTTATTTTTTAGCTCGTAAATCGCAGGGCGACGTACTTCACCAATCACACTAACGCTGCCACCTGCAGATGGGATAAACACTACGTCTCCAGATTGTAAACGCATATCCCCTGAAGCGTCACCACGAAGTAATAAGTCATACAAGTCTAAACGAGCAATGGTTTTTCCAGAGCGTTTTAATTGAATATCACGCAAACTGCCAATTTCGTTCACCCCGCCCGAGATAAATAGAGCTTGGGTGATAGTCGATAAACTCGACACTGTGTAGGAGCCTGGTTTGTAAGCGTCGCCAGCGACAAAAATCCGAATCGAGCGTAATTCACCCATGGTGATATTGGATTCGATACCAATCATGCTTTGGCTGATTTTCTGCTGTAATAGCTCGCGAGTTTCTGCAAATGTTAGCCCGACTAAGGAAATAGGGCCCAAATTTGGAAATTGCACGGCTCCATCACGCCCCACGGTTAATGTGAACTGATTGTTTTCTTTACCGAAAAATTGCACATTTAAGGTATCACCAGGGCCTATCATATATTCAGAAGGCACTGGTACATCTGAAACAGGTGCAAACGTACTTGGTGAACCAGCAAAGAGATCATAACCAAAGCGTTTTAGTTGGTCTTCTTTTTTGCTTTCAATCGCCTCAACCTTTGCTTCAGATTTAGTCGCTTGGTTAAGTTTATCATCCTCAGATTGATCAACGACTTTATTACCATTTTCTGTTCGTGGCGTAACCACAGGTGGGTTTTCAACAACAGTAGCAGTAGATGAGGCCCCCGTGATCATTGACGGATCAATACCGTATTGGCGAGCTAAACGTTCTTGCTCTGACTTAGGTAGTTGTTTGAATTGCTCTATCATCTGCGGAGAGGGCGTAATAGCTTGCGCCTGTGTGCCCATCAATATCGTGGCAGTGATGCCAACTAATATTGCGGTTTTGGGAACCGCTTTGATGTATTTTTTGAATTGTTGTAACACCAGATATCTCCGATTGGGTAAAGATGATGGAAAACATTAAAAGCTGATCGGGCTTTGCCCTGCGAGAAGATTGTACTTCTAAGGTCTAGGCTCTAAAGCTAACTTGCGAGCTTTGCAGAGCGGCGCTTTGGATTGTGCCCTAGAGGCCGAAGACCATCCAAACAACAGCGCATGGATATCGTTCATCGAAACCTGACACGCTATCGACCCCTTTGGCATCCGCTGAGCGAATAAAACCATTCATTCGATGTCATTCGGACACGCTACCGCCCATAGATTGCGGCCTCTATATTGCCCTTCGCATTGCGAAAAATTAGATTTTTTAATAGGTTAAAGCTATATCTCAAGGTATATCGAACTTTATCACTTACCCATGTTGAGACTTAAGATTTAAGTACCAGGTTCATGCTTTCGGTCTTCGAATAACAGAGAAATAATGCCTGTTAGAAACCTAAGGTCAGAACTTGCTACAGCATAAAATCAAATAAAACGTTTATTGTAAAAACTAAGTTCTAGCGGCTTAAGCAGTGGCAGATTGTACTGCTAAACCACTACGCAGTTTGTTTAATTAATGGCTACCACACCTTGCCTGGTTGCTTTTTATGCACTTTTTCTTTTAACAAACAACGTAAATTCAAAAATAGCCAGCAAAATATTGATTAAAAACAAAATTTTTATTTTAATCCTAATCTTGTTTAAATTTTATAAACTCAACTTATAGCAAATTTCTTACACGTCTCTAGGTTAAAATCCTAAACCAGCAAAGTGAAATAGTTAATAAATCACACGCGCTCAACAGATTGCATTGGAACTGTTAAGGTTTTGATTTGCCCCATGATATTAAATAAAACTTGGCAACGTTTGTTTGGGCATTTTTCTTGAAAAATGCCTTCTAAATCAATAAATGGCCCATCTTTAAAGCGAATTTTTTCCCCGGTTTTTAGTTCTAGTTCGTGGTCTAAAACCGCTTGGGAAGGCGTTAATTCTTTCATGCGAATAGCGTGAATAATACGATCGTCTATAGGCGTCATTTTTTCCTGACAATTGACGATTCGGCTCACGCCGCGAGTAGAGTTGACCTGCTTAACACTGGTTTGGCTTGGGTCGAAATTGATGAACAGATAATTTGGGAATAGAGGTACGCGACAGATCCGCTTCTGCCCGCGTTGAGATTTTTCTTCAGAAACCATCGGTAAGTATGTCTCTAAATTTTGAAGCGCTAAGTTCTGTTGTGCCCTCGCTTCACTTCGAGGTTTACAATACAAAAGGTACCATGCCTTCATCTACTAATCTCACTACCCTATGTTAAGTGACGTCCATTCACGGCTCGCAATCATAGCAAAGTTGTGAATAGGGATGGAAGCAGTTTTTTGGCGCAAAAGGATTGCCGCTCGGTATATGAACAATAACGACTTATATTAGTAAAATCAGCATTAATCGGCCTTTGCCGTAAGTTGCAGATAATCTCACCAGTTAGCAAGCCAAAATTGACTTTAGCCACTTTTAAAGGGTATATAAGGTGGGATTTTAGCGAAATCGTTCAATTTAATGCTATAAAATATTACTTTTATTATAAGAACGTAACAATAACTCATACCAAAGCCGCCGTAATTCAACAAGTTACTCTTGCTTTAAAGCTTCAGTAAACCAACGAATTCACAGTGGATAAATGAGAAGAGCAACAACCATTTTTCTGTGGTGACATCATCCTGTTACAGGGGCGCCACAGGCAATCACGAGCTTAAGGTGGAAACTTCATGAGCGTAGCAAAACCACAAGGGACGATGCTTGGTCATCCCAAGGGCCTGTTCCTTCTATTTACAACAGAACTGTGGGAACGTTTTAGTTATTACGCAATGCGCGCCATTTTGGTGCTGTATTTAGTGGACAAAGTGCAGAGTGAAGGGGGACACGGTTTAGGTTGGACGCAAGCCGATGCGATTTCACTCTATGGTACATTCACTGGCCTAGTTTACTTAACGCCGCTTATCGGTGGCTGGTTAGCAGACACCTTTTTAGGCCAACGCCGCGCGATTATGATTGGCGGTACTTTAATGGCCGCAGGTCAATTTATTCTCGGTACGCCGCACGCTTGGGTACCTGGTATGGAAACCGAAGTTTTCTATGTCGGCTTAGGAACCTTGATCTTAGGTAACGGCCTATTCAAGCCGAATATCTCTACCATGGTAGGCGATCTGTACGAAGAAGGTGATCATCGCCGTGACGGTGCATTCACCATTTTCTATATGGGGATCAACGTCGGTGCTTTCCTATCGGGTATTATCGTAGGTTCTGTGGTGGCGGCTTATGATGGCAACTTCCAAGCCGGCTTTATCTGTGCCGGTATTGGTATGATCCTGTCATTAATCATCCAACTTGTGTTTGCGCAAAAGCTACTTGGTGATATCGGTAGAACCCCAGCTGCTAAGCTTGAAAAGCAAAAAGCGGCAGAAAAAGGCGAAGTTCGCAAAGAGCCACTCACCAAAGTTGAGCGTGACCGTATTAAAGTCATCATGGTGATGGGCTTATTTACCATCATCTTCTGGGCGGGGTTTGAACAAGCTGGCGGCTTGATGAACCTGTTCACGAATGACTTTACCGACAGAATGATCGGTACTTGGGAAGTTCCAACCACTTGGTTCCAATCCTTAAACGCGATGTTTATCGTGATTTTTGCACCTGTTGTAGCTTCGATTTGGGTTCGTTTAGGTAAGAATGAACCAAACTCCCCTGTTAAGTTTGCTTTAGGCTTAGTGCTATTAGCCGTTGGCTTCTTATTCATGATCGGTGCCGTTGTTGAGATGGGTGGCGATGCTTCAGCGAAATCGAGCATGTGGTGGTTAGTCGGTGCTTATTTCTTCCACACCATGGGTGAGCTTTGCTTATCACCAATTGGTTTATCTATGGTGACTAAGCTAGCCCCATTACGTATAGCTTCATTAATGATGGGTTCTTGGTTCCTGTTCGTTGCTGCTGCTAACAAGATTGGTGGCGTAGTGGGTTCATTCATCGGCCACGGCGGTGAAAAAGAAGAACAACTCGCCAATGCAATGGCCATTTTCTCGGGTATCGCGATTACTGCAGCACTTTCTGGTGTGGTCTTATACTTCATGGCCGACAAACTTGTGGATTGGATGCATGGTGCAGAAAGCAAGCATCACAACGAAGCCGAAGCGTTAGAAGATGAAATCGCCGTCACCGGTGAGCATGAAGCGATTAAACGTTAATCTGCTTTAGGTTCAATCAATAAAAAAACGCTGCCATGGCAGCGTTTTTTATTTGTAGCTTAGATAATTAACATAAGCGTCGAGCTAATTTCCGATTACATTTTAGATTAACAGTCGATATCGCCAACCTTCAAATTCATTATCATCGATACGCACAAAGTCACTGTAGTGGCATAGTGAATTTAGCCACAGTTATAGGCTTAATTGCATAAAGCCACCCGCGGGTAACTGTGAATCATAAACAAGGCCTTTAAATTGGTTTTCTAAAAGTTGCTGCTTGTGTTCAGGCTCACTGGTGGCGATACAAAGCTGCTCCTGCGGCAATATAGTGCGAAACTGAATCCTCGGTTTCCCCCAGTCTAACATCCCCAATTGCAAGCTCTCAGAAAGCGCTAATGGACTCAAACCTTCATCATTACGCAAGTAGCACCTCAGCCCCTTACCAGCTTGCGCAATCGCGGCGCGATACCGAGTTAATTCGATAGCGACATAAATAATATCGACTGTGATATCGAGGCCAGATTTAACTAAACGCTCGTTCAAATAACTCAACATATTAAAGGGCTCGATGATCGTCTTGCTTTGGCCACTACGATAACTTTTGAGCTTTTGGTTAACAAAACTGCGCAGCAATACACAGGCAAAAGCCGCTCTATTGTCTTCGGGATAGAGATGGGCCATATACATGATGAGGTAGTCACTGCCCACCATAGTGGAATCAATAAAGTAACTGCTGATATCGCTACTCTTAAATAGACTGTAATCCACTTTGGCCGTGGGATAGCTGATGTTAGAAGCAGGAAACAGCTGCTGCTGAACTTGCTTTGCCGCTTCGACACTTTGTTCTAACAGAACCAAGTTATCCTTAAGCTCTTGATTAGATAAAGCATCAAACTCGGCTTGAGTCACATCATCGGAATGGTGTCGTTGCAACCCCTGCTTTATCGCTTGTTCGATGATAAATAAATCGGGGACGGGTTTTACGAGATAATCACAGGCACCAACACGCAGGGCTTCAACGACATCCGCCATTACGTTATTACCAGAGACCACAATTGAAGGCACCAGCGGCTCTAATTTACTCATTTCCTTGAGCATATCGAGTCCACCGAGTTTAGGCATGCTGAGATCGGCAAGAATAATATCGAAACGTTGTTGCTTAAAAATGGACAGTCCCTGCTCACCATCGCAGGCCTGCACAACTTCGGCACCGCGCCCAATCAGAAAAGTGGCGACGATTTGCCTAAAGACCGGATCGTCTTCGACCCAAAGAATAGAAACATCATTTAACGCCATAAAGATTCCCGAATAACATTCATTGCGATAGCAATAACTCAATCATGACATCGGAAGAATCATTCAATACGGCAAGGGCTTGGCTGCAAAAAAGGATTTACAGCCAAGTACAGCGCATAAGCTTACTCAAGTTCCTGCATGTACTGATCGAGCAACTCATCATCTTCTTGTTTTTGAGGAACATTGCCATCATAGACTTTATAGTCCATGTGTTGTAAGTACGCATCTTTCACAAAGGTATAGGGATCGAGCGCATTATCAACAAGCCTTTCTTGGTCAATCGCCGATGCTCTCGCATGAAGACTCTTAAGTCCCCATTTAACAATGGATTGCCACACTGTTAGCTCAGATAGTGGAAAGTATAGACCATCAACCCAATCCGACGCGAGTTCTCGCACTACATAGGGGCCGGCAAAGGGAGCCATAAAATACGGTCCGTTTGGCACGCCGTAGTAGCCTAGCACTTCGTTAAATTCATCTTGCTTGCGTGGCATCCCCATCATATCGGCCACATCAAATACCCCGAGTAACCCGATTGTGGTGTTCACCGTAAAACGGCCGCCAGCATTTGCCGCCCAGCCCCATTTACCCTGTAAGGCGTTGTTAACTAGGCTACTCGGTTCTTCCAAATTCTGTACGAAGTTGTTTATCCCCGTTTTGGCGGGCAATGGCAGATAATCGTTGTATCCATGTGCGACAGGACGATAAATATACCGGTCTAAATACAGATAGTTGAAATCCCACATTGCACGGTTAAATCCCTCAAAGGGATCACGCGGGTCATCGTAAGTAATCTTTACTGCTGAAGCCGTATCCTTTGGAGTAGTCTCAGGTACAGTCGCCTCTGCCCCATACACCTTAGGCAGTAATGCAAATCCTAAAAGTACCCCTAGCGATTTAAACTTCATATTGCTCTCTTAAATAAATGTACTGCTTAGATATCGAGTTTTGCTAAAGTGACCAAGGACAAGTGACGATAAAAGATTATTCACCTGAGTGGCATACTCTAGTATGACAGAGAAACTGTCGTTGTTTTTACAAAGCGCATAAGCATACTTGGCAAAACATTTTGGTCAATTGTTAATTTTTCAAAATAGCGTGCCGTTAGATACACCAACAAGGGCCTAACATGGAGTCTATTCCTCTAATTAATACCGCCAATGCGCAATTAATCACTTCAGCGGCCTCAATCGATGCTGCAAGCGTTAGCTCGCGCCCTATTCCTGCTGAAGTGCAGATCTCTCCCGAGGGCGATAGTATTATTCTAAACGGTACAGAATATAATTTAAAGCTTGTTAATGCACAGCAAAGACAAGCGCTCATTGTGGCAAGCCATTTTTTAGTGAATCAAATCGCTCCACAAGCCAATACCACTGTGAATGCGACTGTACCTAACGCGCAATTATTGACCCTAGGCGCAACTCTAACCCTTAAATTGCCCGACGCGATTGCACAACTTGCACAGCAAAATGGTATTTCCCTAGATAAGCTCTATACCCTAGCAGCTAGGCCACAAGGGTATCCACTACCCAATGTCACTGTTACAACGAAAGAATTTCAATTTGTGAACGGGACAGTGGTGCCACAGGATCCTGGTACTCGACTCAGCGCAGGAGAATTTCAAGCGAATATCAGCTTCTCTCAAGGCCGGCCTATTTTAGTCTTGACCCCAATACTGAGCAAACTTGAAATCCAAATTGGCGCGCCAATAAATGAAACTCAGCTTCCCATTATTGATAAACAAGCAGCCAATGTGGTGATCTCTAAAACTGAACCGGTTCAGGTAATTGCCACATTTTTGCGAAAACTTGAGGGACTGACACCTCAAGCTGAATTATTAAATACGTCAAAACCTAGTATTCAAGCCCAAGTGGCACCAGATAACAAAGCGGCTGTGGGGGTGACGACCTCTTCGGCAACAGATAATCCAACCAGCAAAAACAATGCATCGGCGCTTAGTATTCAAACCAGTCTACAAGCGAATACTGAACCTAAGTTGACTACTGTAAATCAAACGTTAAATACCACGGCGCAATCGCAAGAAACTTCCCAAAATCAGCAAAAAGCACAAGTGCTTGATGCTAAGACGTTAGAATCCAAGGCCTTTGAATCTAAGCCTTTTGAATCTAAGTCCCTTGAATCTAAACCACTAGAATTAAAACCTTTAGAAGCTAAAACTATGGCATCGGGGGCGAGCAATCTCGATAGCAGTCGCAACTCGCTTTTAGCGGCCAAGGCTCAACAGGAACTCCCCCCTACAAGTTCCACTAAAACTGGCTTAGTCGGTAACGAGTTGCCGCTGAGTCTCAAACCACAGGCAATGGAGGCTCAATTAGGCGAAAAAACAAATAAGTCCACCGAGGCACAAATCAGTGTCAATGAGGTGCTACAGAAAGCTTTTACCAAAGCTGGAGCCTTACCATTAGAACAAATGCTCGCGCGCGGCGGAGCAAATCTCGCGGCAGAGTTATTAAAGCATTTACCTCATTTGAGCCCGCCAACATTAGGACAATTGAGTGACCCTGGGGAGCTTAAAGAAACGATGTTCGGGCTTTCAGCCTTAAACCTTGCCGCGCCACAACTTAATCCAGCGACGGTTTTGATGAATGCCAATGCGATTACCTCGCTGTTTCAATTATTACTGGGATTCAGGGCCAATAATGCCAACAATAGCATCAGTCAAAAACTGGCGGATTATTTAGAGCTACTCCAGGCTAAAACGGGCTTATCGACCAATCTGCTTGGACAATTGAGTAAAGCCGGGGGACTCGAGAGCATGGGGCAATTGGCTTCAAGCTTACACCTCTACCAGCAAGCCAGCGGCGAGAACAACGGCAATCTGGTGTGGTTTTTTGCCCTGCCCTATGGCATCAACCAGCGGCACGAACAGCTTGAGGGTAAATTTGAACGAGATGCCAATGACGATGAACAGCAAAAGTATAAAGGTTGGCATTTGCAGTTGAAGTTTAATCTTGCACAGGGGCCGCTGCTGATTTCGGCACGCTTTCATCAGCAAGTGTTAGATATTCAATTTAAAGGTAATAGCCAACAACTGCTCAATCGCGTCGATAATTTTTTAGCCCCCCTAGGCCAAAAATTATCCCAGTTAGGCTTTACTCCCGGCGAGCTTTCCACGCAAATAGCACAAGTGCCGGCGACCCTACTCCCTGGCGATCATTTTTTAGTGAAAACACGCGCATAGAATCGAGAACAAATAATGGATGAAGAACCTAAAACCCAGCAAGCCGTCGCCTTAAGCTACGATGGTAAACATGCCCCTAAAGTCGTGGCATCAGGGGAAGGATTAGTTGCAGATGAAATCATTGCGCTCGCAAAAGCGTCAGGCGTTTATATTCATCAAGATCCCCACCTGAGTAATTTTTTGCGATTACTCGAATTAGGTGAGGAAATTCCGAAAGAACTGTATCTGCTGATCGCAGAACTGATTGCCTTTGTGTACATGTTGGATGGCAAATTTCCTGAGCAGTGGAATAACATGCACAAGAAAATTGTAGAGAAAGCCTAAAATAAGGACGATGCGACTTTGTCTGCTTATTTTCGATGAAGGCGAATTAACAGCTCAGCCTCGGCTTTAGGTAACTCACACTCTTTAATCAGTTCGTCTACCCCCGCGCCTAACGCGACCATTTTCATCGCTCGGGTATAGAGTTTGGCTTGAGGATCCTGCTGCGTCGACTCTTCGATACGCTCAGATTGTTGATGTAAGCGCTTCTCAAGCTCGATAACACGTCGTCCCATGCCGATAGTGCCGCTGCGAAGCTCCTGCAACTCCCGTTTAAAGGACTCACGTTGGCGATCGCCTTCTTTGACCAGCACGGTTAACGCTTCAACTTTACTGCGCAACTTACTCAATTGTTTTTGGAGATAAAGGACTAACCCTAAACACGCAATCACATAAACTAAGGCTGCGATTAAAAATTCATCGCCCATTAATCATCCTTACGCATCACAATAAACTGAAATCAACAATACAACGGGTTCACCAAACGGCAATCATAATGGTTAAACAATGGCGAAATAAACCGTTTGCATTTTGAAAAGCAAGGACGACAGATTAACTAATCTGTCGTCTGATCATGGAAGCTTAGAGCTGATTTAACTCAGCCCATTCTTCATCGGATAATAACTTGTCTAAATCGACGAGGATCAGTAGCTCGTTATCGCGATTGCTCACGCCTTGGATAAATTTGGCGCTTTCTTCAGTGCCGACATTCGGGGCATTATCAATTTCAGAGCGGCGCAGATAAACTACTTCGGCCACACTATCCACCAAAATACCGATTACTTGTTTCTCAGCTTCGATAATCACGATACGAGTCGAATCATCCACTTCCGCCGATTGCAGACCAAAACGTGATCGTGTATCGATAACGGTCACCACATTGCCGCGCAGGTTAATGATCCCTAATACGTAATGGGGGGCGCCAGGCACAGGAGCAATCTCGGTGTAACGTAACACCTCTTGCACCTGCATCACATTGATACCATAAGTTTCGTTGTCTAACTTAAAGGTAACCCATTGCAATACTGCATCATCTTTACTTGCAGCCACGGCCGCGACATTTCTTGTATCTTTCATGTTTACCTCAACCAATGGAGTCCTGACAGCCTAAACCCGCATCAAGCATTTCAACTAAGGCTTGTACGTGCAAAATGCCACACATTTGTTCTTTCACTACACCAGCTAACCAAGGACGTTTCCCGGCTTTGCTGCGCCAGTTTACTTGCGATTTATTAATTTTTACTGCATTAACGAGAGACTCACAAGCTAATCCCCAATTACTGCCTTCTAATAATACAAGATATTGATAATTTACCGATTGCGCCAGTTTATCCGTGTATTTTTCTGGCATCACCCATGCACAGGTATCAACCAGATTTAACTGCTCTTCCCTATGGGTTTGCACCCCTAAAAACCAAGAAGGGCGACCGATAATATGATTAATCCGCTCAACCTTAACGATCCCACCCAGACTCACTAAAGGCACAGCTAAGGTTAACCCTGCCACTTTAAAGAATAGTACTTGAAACTCATCATCGAGTACTTCTTGCAGGTCTTTTGTGATACTTGGAGGGGCAAACCCCACCTGAGTCTCGGGTGTTGTCTCAATGATTATCTCGTCATCTACGACAGTGGATGGCTGCTCAATGGTGACGCTAGCGTCGCATTCGGGTAGCGAAGAGATACTCTCTTGGATCTCCTCAGGCACCTTATCCATCTCGGGCGCGACTTCGCTCAACACTTCCGCAGGCTTATCCTCAATCACCACCGTTTTTAATACCGGCGCGAGGAGTTTCTCCAAAGCCTGCTTATTAACTAACGGCGCTGGCTCATCAAGATGAGGCATATTACTGACAGACTTTGCCTTCTGCGGCTGCACTTCAGCAGCAATGGTCACACTCGCGTGCACTTTAGCCTGACTGTGCTCGGCTAAAATGGCGTCATCGAGTAATTGTGCTTCATTTTTTTTGCCAACCAGTGGTGCCACAACCTCATGTTGAGGCGCACTCGGGGAATCCACAGCTTTGCAGTCTTCTTCATGCAGCAATAATTCAAAAAAATCAAAAACAGTTTCATCAACCGATTTTGACATGGCCAAACTCCCCAGCTAAAAGAAAATCTAATAATCGCTCGTAAGCTTTTACGCCACGACTGCCGCTTGCATAATGGGAAGCGGGTAAATGTGCCAAACTGGCGTCTCTAAATTTAGTATCTACTGGGATCACATCTCGCCAAAGGCTGTCGCCATATTGTTCACTCAGCACCTGCAAGGCAGCAGGTGATGCCTTGGTACGTTTATCGTACATAGTGGGTACAACAGTATAGCTATAACGGGTTTTCTTTGACCGCCCCATGATTTCCATGGTTTTGACCATGCGCTCGAGCCCTTTTATGGCCAAAAACTCGGTTTGCACTGGGATCACTATGTGTTGACTGGCCGCCAGCGCGTTCACCATTAATACTCCTAACACGGGTGGGCAATCCACAATCGCCACATCGTATTCATCCGCTACCAGTGCCAATAAATTACGCAGCACCAGTCCCATGCCTTCTTGATGTCCGAGCGCTCGGTCTAGCGTGGCTAACGCCATCGTAGCGGGCAGTAAATCTAAACCATCGACTAAGGTGGGTACTATGTGGGATTTGACTAAGTCAGTCGTCAAACTCTTATGCGCCACAAACACGTCAAATAGCGAACCAGGAACCTCTTCAGAGTCAATGCCAAGATAATAACCAAGCGATGCATGGGGATCGGTATCAATCATCAGTACACGTTTACCCCGTTTAGCGAGCGCGCCGGCTAAACTGGCTACTGAAGTGGTTTTTCCAACCCCACCTTTTTGATTCGCAATGGTCCAGACTTTCAAAGAACTGACCTCTTTAATATTGATTCTCGGCTATTCATCATGCCCGTTTCAGCAACGACCAGCACTACTCGCCTTCCCTTGTGGTCACTCTTATGCCGCCGTTAGGCAAACTAATGACTTTGACCCCATCGGCATTTTCTGAAATCACCGCGGGAACATTACTCGACTGAGGTTGTGCTTGCGTTGATGAAACCGATGAGGCTTCTGTACGCAATGACTCAGGTACGGAATCGACAGCAGTTAGCTTCTGCGACGGTTTATCTTCAACTGGCTTCTCAAGCGTCGGCGGAATTTTTGCATCGGATGCCGAGAACGCCTCTGGACCTAGGGTCACCGCCTTTTGCTCTCCCGGTGAAGCCAACTTTAACATCGCTTTAGTTTGATCCGGATGGGAAGCGAGCCAAGATGCAATCGCCTGCGCCTGTTCATCCGGCACCATGAGCAAAATCTGTGTCGACTCCAATCGCTTTACATCATCGCGTAATGCAATGATTTTTCGATGATAGTCCAGACTTAACGCGGCTAAGCATAATATAGCTATCGCCATTAACACTATGATAAGCAAAATATTTGTGCTTATCTGTGTTTTCGACTTAGCCACGCGCAGACTCTTTTAAAATCGACTCCGCCATGTTATCCAGAGAAATGGACTGTGTAGCGATACCCGCACTGGCCACCGCCTGCGGCATACCATAGACCACGCAGCTCGCCTCATCCTGTGCCCAAATGGTCGCGCCAGCCGATTTCAACATACGCGCGCCTTCGCGGCCGTCGGCTCCCATGCCCGTCAATACTACCGCCAGCACATCACCGCCATAGGCTTTAGATGCTGAGGCAAAGGTAATATCGACGCAGGGCTTGTAGTTCATCTCCGCGCTGCCAGCCAAGACTTTGACACGGCCAGTAACACCAGCGCGCTCAACCATCATTTGCATTCCACCTGGTGCAAGATAGGCGCAGCCTGGACGCAATACGTCACCATTAGCCGCTTCTTTCACTTCAATCTTACACAAACCGTTTAAACGGTTCGCAAAGGCGGGCGTAAAGGCCGCAGGCATATGCTGGATAAGCAAAATAGGATGCGGATAATTTGCTGGGAACTGAGTCAGAATCTTCTGCAAGGCGACAGGGCCGCCCGTCGATGTACCAATCAGCAATAATTTATATTGCTTACCACTTGGACGAATCGAGGTCGCAGGTGAAGAACGCACAGGCGCTGGAGCAGGTTGCGCATGGGTCGATGCACCGCCTAATACTGAACTCGCGCTCTGGCGAGGTGGCGGCGTAGGCGTCGTTGGACGCACCACTGGGCGGAAAATACGGCGGCGACCTAGTGCTTTTACTCTTTGCTGCAATAATAGAATCGCGTCATCTTTATTGGTCGCAATATCTTCAAAGCGCTTAGGTAAGAAATCGAGCGCCCCCGCATCGAGGGCATCTAGCGTGGCTTTGGCGCCATCATGGGTCAATGAAGAAAACATCAAAATCGGTGTTGGACATTTCGCCATGATCTCACGAACGGCAGTAATACCGTCCATAACTGGCATTTCAATATCCATTGTAATGACTTGAGGATTTAGCTCGGCAGCCATCTTCACCGCTTCGGCCCCGTTAGAGGCCGTCGCGATCACTTCCAGTTCAGGATCTTGATTGACTATTTCACTAACACGTCGTCTAAAAAAACTTGAGTCATCAACGACTAATACTTTAATGGCCATTCCATTCCTTATTGGAAACTAACTTTTATTCTTCGCATAATGCTTTAATAATCCAGGGACATCCAAGATTAAGGCGATGCCACCGTCGGATGTGATTGTCGCCCCCGCCATACCCGGCGTGCCATGCAACAATGCTCCCAAGGGTTTAATCACCACTTCTTCTTGTCCAATTAAAGCATCGACAACAAAACCAATTTGCATCATGCCTAGCTGTACAATGACCACATGGCCGTGTTTCTTGTCACCATGTTTAAAGCTGGTTCGATTGCGGTGTAACCACTGCTCTAGATAGAAAAGCGGTACGGCCTTGTTGCGGACAATTACAGTCAGTTGTCCATCGACAATGTTGGTCTTGGTGAGATCGAGATGGAAAATCTCATTTACGCTAGATAAAGGCAACGCAAACACCTGCTTGGCAACGTCCACCATTAAGGTCGGCATAATCGCTAAGGTCAGCGGCACTTTAATCTCGAGTATGGTGCCCTTGCCTTTCATCGAGTCGATATGTACGGTTCCGTTAAGCTGGGTAATACGGGTTTTCACCACGTCCATCCCCACACCACGGCCGGAAATATCTGAAATCTCCACTTTGGTCGAGAAGCCTGGCGCAAAAATCAGGTTATAAGCTTCACTGTCAGTCATCCGCGCCGCGGTATCCTCATCGAGTACCCCACGCTTGATGGCAATTTGCTTTAACTTTTCAGGATCCATACCCGCGCCATCGTCTTCAATTTTCAGCAGGATATGATCACCCTCTTGGCTTGCAGACAGAGTGATGGTGCCTGTTCTAGGTTTGCCGCTGGCCTCACGATCATTAGGCATCTCAATGCCATGATCTACTGAGTTACGCACTAAGTGCACTAACGGATCGGCAAGCGCCTCGACTAAGTTTTTATCGAGGTCCGTCTCTTCGCCCACGAGGACTAAATCAATTTCTTTATTCAGAGTACGAGCTAAATCGCGTACAACCCGAGGGAAGCGACCAAAGACTTTCTTGATGGGTTGCATACGCGTTTTCATCACCGCGCCCTGCAAATCCGCTGTCACCAAGTCTAAATTCGCTAGCGCCTTAGACATTTCTTCGTCATCACGACTAATACCTAAGCTCAATAAGCGGTTACGCACTAACACTAACTCGCCGACCATGTTCATGATTTGGTCGAGTCTCGCGGTATCGACGCGAACAGTTGTCTCGCCCTGAGGTACGTTAGCAGACGCTGCTGCCGCTGCTTTAGCAGGGGCTTTTTCAGCAACCGCCACATCAGTTTTGGCTTTTACCGCAGGAGGTGTTGCTGGTGTAGCAACACTGGCTTTGGGAGCGGCAGGAGTTGAAGGCGCTGCGGCACTTGGAGGCGCTTTAGCGGGCTCGGTTTTAGCTGGAGCAGATTCGGCTTTCGCAGTCACTTTTGCAGGTGCACCGCCTTTACCGTGTAACTCATCGAGGAGACGCTCGAACTCATCTTCAGTGATTTCGTCCGAATCAACCGCTGGAGCGGCAGGTTTGGGTGCCGCGGCAACTGCTTCAGCTTTTGGCTTGGCAGGCTCTTCCACTTTACCTTTAAACTTACCAGAACCGTGCAGCTCATCGAGCAGCGCTTCAAACTCGTCATCGGTGATATCATCGCTTGCGCTTGCAGATGTCGCTTGAGGCTTATTTTGCACAGCAGGGGCAGCATCGGCTTGTGGAGCAGAAACTCCGGGACCTTTTCCGGCGCCGTGCAGCGCATCGAGTAATGCTTCAAACTCCGCTTCATCGATTTCATCGATACTGGAATCTGAAAGCTCTGATTTCTCAATCGGCATGTCTTCAACAGCGGCAACTTCAAACACAGTTTCTATGACAGGTTCGGGCTCAGGTTCTGGTTCAGGCAATGGTTCAACTTCGGCACTGCTTTGACCCGATTCGGAAGGAAGCGGCTCACCGGAGCTGAGCATTTTCAATTTAGCCAATAATGCAGGATCTGCTGGGTCTTGTTGCTCGCCTTGTTGGGTTTGAGCAAACATAGTGTTAATCGCATCGACAGCCTGAAGAATGATGTCCATTAACTCGGCGGAGACACTGCGCTTGCCTGTGCGTAATAAATCGAAGGTGTTCTCTGCTTCGTGACAGACATCCACCATGGGAGTGAGACTAAGGAAACCCGCACCGCCCTTTACAGTATGAAACCCCCTGAAAATGGCATTTAGCAAGTTAGTATCATCAGGATTGTTTTCAAGCGCGACCAGCTGCTCTTGCAGCAACTCAAGAATTTCGCCCGCTTCAATTAAAAAGTCCTGGAGTATCTCTTCATCTACATCAAAGGCCATCAAATTGACTCCCAGTTAGAAACCCAGACTCGACAGCAGATCATCGACTTCATCTTGACCGGTAACGACGTCTTGACGAAGCTCGGCATTCATTATCGGTCCTTCAGCTTCAATATTATTTTTCTGAGTAATCTGACTCTCAATCACGGGTTGCTCACCAAATACTGTCAGCATAGACACCAGATTACTTTCAACTTCCATCACTAGATCGATCACCCGCCGGATCATTTGTCCAGTCAGGTCCTGAAAATCCTGCGCCATCAAAATCTGGTTGAGCAATTCGCGTAAGCGATTGGAATCCAATTCGCTACGTGACATCAAATGCTGCACATTGTGGCAAAGCGCTTTAAAATCGCTCAGAGCGATTTCACGGCGCATCAATTTGTCCCAAGAAGGCATCACTTGTTGAATATTCGCCGTTAATGCATTCGCGAGCGGCAAGCACTCTTCTACCGCATCCATGGTTTTATTCGCTGCTTGCTCGGTCATGTCAATGACATAACTTAGCCGTTCCTTAGCATCGGGAATTTCGGTATTCGCAAGTTCAACCAAACGATTATCAACTTGGAAATCCATTAATGCGCTGTGAAGTTGCCTTGTAAGTTTACCAACTTCATCAAAGAGCTCCCGTTGAAGTGGAGCCGCGAGTTCCCTAAATAAATCATCTGCTTGAGCTTGTTCATTCGCGCTTAATAGTTCAACTAAACGCTGAGCCTTCTCGAGCGTAATGAGCCCTGATGTTTGTGACTTCATAGCTCATCCCTGCTTAAGCGAGTCGTTCGAATATTTTATCTAACTTCTCTTTAAGTGTTGCTGCGGTAAAAGGTTTAACCACATAGCCGTTAACACCGGCTTGTGCGGCAGCAATAATTTGTTCACGTTTTGCTTCAGCGGTAACCATTAATACGGGTAAATGCTTAAGGGAATCGTCAGCCCGAATAGCCTTCAGCAAATCAATACCCTGCATTCCTGGCATGTTCCAGTCTGTCACGACAAAATCAAAGTCGCCCTTTTGTAACATAGGCAGCGCAGTTGAGCCGTCGTCTGCTTCTTGGGTATTGTTAAAGCCCAAGTCTCGCAACAAGTTCTTGATGATACGTCTCATTGTCGAAAAGTCATCAACGATGAGAATCTTCATATTCTTGTCCAAGGTTTCCTCCGGTGAGCCGACATTCTGTGCTCAATAAATAATTATACTTATGTCCAATGCTTGAGTTTGCCTTTGAGCCGCAACATTGCCTGACTTAATATCTGGCTAACTCGCGATTCACTTACCTCAAGAATGGCGCCAATTTCTTTTAAATTCAATGCTTCATCGTAGTATAACGATAGCACTAGCGCATCTCTTTCGGGCAATAATTTTATCGCCTCAACTAGTGCTGAATGAAACTGGGTTTCTGCTAACGCTTCATATGTACCATCACTGACATTATCGCTCGAAGTGAGTATATCCTGCGATACGCCTAAGTCTTCTATCCCTATGATTTTACCAACAGAAACATCGTTAAGAATATGATGGTACTCATCGAGCGTCATATCAAGTTTTTCTGCAATTTCTGTGTCGCGTGCATCACGACCCAACACTTGCTCTAACTCATCAATGGCTTGAGCTACTCGACGATTATTTCGATGAACAGAACGGGGAACCCAGTCGCCACGACGGATCTCATCCAACATGGCGCCACGGATCCGTATGCCGGCGAAGGTTTCAAACTTTGCACCTTTGCCACCATCAAACTTGGATGATGCTTCTAATAACCCCATCATCCCCGCTTGAAGCAAGTCATCGAGCTGCACTGAGGCAGGTAATCTGGCGAGCAAGTGATGTGCAATTCTTTTAACCAACGGTGCATACTGTTCAACGATTGACGTTTTACTGTCTAAACAAGTATACGCTGCGGCTTTATTCACTCGTTTTTTCCTCTTGAAAATCTGGTCGCTGAACTAAACGCTCAACGAAAAACTCCAAATGCCCACCAGGTTGCTGTGGTACTGGCCAGCTCATGATTTTATTCGCTAAGCCATGGTACGCAATCGCAGCAGGAGACTTAGGATAAGCCTCAACCACTAACTTTTGTTTACGCACTGATTTGCGAAGGTTTTCATCAAACGGAATGGTCGCAACCAGTTCGAGTGCCACGTCCAAGAATCTGTCGGTCACTTTACTGAGTTTAGCAAACAATTCCATACCTTCGCGCAAACTGCGCACCATATTAGCAACAATTTTAAAGCGGAAAACGCCGTGTTCACGGCTGAGAATTTTGATTAACGCATAGGCGTCAGTGATAGAAGTTGGCTCGTCACAAACAACCACCAACACATCCTGTGAGGCACGGGAGAAACTGAGTACCATGTCAGAAATCCCCGCGGCAGTATCCACGATGAGGATATCAAACTGGGTACGCATCTCACTAAAAGCACGAATTAAGCCCGCATGTTGCGCAGGGCTCAACTCTACCATGCCTTGAGTTCCTGAGGTCGCAGGGACAATGCCTATGCCCTTAGGTCCTCGGACGATAATATCATCCAGCTCAGCATCGCCAGAGAGTACGTGGGAAAGGTTACGTTCAGCACGGATCCCTAACATGACATCGACGTTTGCTAAGCCTAAGTCGGCATCAAGCACTAAGACACGCTTGCCCTTTTCGGCTAATGCTACTGCGGTATTGATAGACACGCTGGTTTTACCCACGCCACCTTTACCACCCGTAACCGCGATTACTTTCACTTTTTCGTTATAGGGTTGATTCATCATACGTAAACCACTTGCTTGATCCAGGGTCATAACTCTACTCAAATGCACAGGTCATATTATCTGACCACGCTGTGTCTGGTAACGATTGTTGTTCAGTGTTTTCTAAGGCCGCTAACGCCTGCTCTGCGAGCAATAAAGTATCGGCAACTTTCATATCTTCGGGCACTCGCTGCCCATCCGTAACATAACTTAATGGCAACCCACTTTGGATCAACACACTTAATGCACCCGCTAACGACACGGACTCATCGAGCTTGGTGAGTACAACACCAGATAATGGAATGCGTTTAAAGTGATTTACAGCATCCTGTAGCACACGGCGCTGTCCTGTGGCAGACAGTACCAGATAACTGCGGATAGGTATTCTGCTATTTGCAGTTAAATTATCAAGTTGCTGGTAAAGCCGCATATCTCGTTGGCCCATTCCTGCGGTATCTATCAATACTAGCTTGCGATTTCTGAACTGATACAGTATTTGCTCTAGCTCAGCAAGATCATGGGCTTGCTTAACTGGGCATCCCATAATTTTGCCATAGGTGGCCAATTGCTCATAAGCGCCAATACGATAATGATCTGTCGTGATCAAGGCGACTTGATCCGCACCATGATGGGCAGCGAAACGAGCCGCTAATTTGGCTAAGGAAGTGGTTTTGCCTACACCCGTTGGGCCAACCAGCGCCACAACACCACCTTGCTTAACGATATCATCACCTTGATTATCAAGCATATTCGCTAGACTTTGTGGCAAGGCACGAACTAATTCTGCCGGGGTATAGTGTTGACTAAGCGCCGCTAACTTGTTCGCGACCGCAGGCGAAAACTCCGCTTCCAGTAACTTTGACTCCAGCATGGCACCCACAGGATCGATACGCTTTTTGTGTTCAGTCATCAGCGCAGACACTTGATGAGTAAGCAAATTGCGTAAGGATGCTAACTCATCACGCATCGCTTCAATATCCGCATTTTGCTTCTGTGAAACCTGCGGCTTCTTATCGAAAGTCTGTCCCATATCTCGGCGTTCAGCTTTTGGCACTGCAGGAGCTTGTAGACCTTGTGCCCACGCAGGCAATTCGGCGTCTTGCTGTTGATGGGTGAGCTGTTGGTTTAAACGGCTTTGTTGCTTCTCGAGCAATGCTTGGAGAGAGTCTGCTGGCGCCGAGGGTTTTAACTTAGTTTCAGCGCGAATCGGCGCTTTAGCACCGAGCGACACTAAGTCATCACTCACATCCATAAAAGTCGGTGCAGCGGCAGGCGCCTTCGCTTTGGGCTCGTCATAGTCAACGGCGGCCACAATCTCAATGCCGCCATTTACCTTTTTATTCGACATAATCACGGCATCGGAGCCGAGCGTGTCCTTCACTTGGGCCAGTGCAGCACGCATGTCTTTGGCAAAAAAACGTTTAATCTTCACTTATGCGTCCTCTACTGGCCGACGGCAGACACTATGCGTATTTGCTTTTCATCGGGGATTTCTTGGTAAGAAATCACTCTGAGATTAGGAATAGTATATTTAACAAAGCGAGACAGTGTCGCACGTAACATACCTGACGTTAGCAAAATAGCGGGCTGACCAACCATTTCTTGCTTTTGAGCGGCATCCGCTAAGGATTGCTGCATACGCTCTGCAAGACCTGGTTCGATATTTGGGCCATCGCCACCGGTTGCTTGCATTGACTGATGCAACATCTGTTCCAACTCTGGCGCCAAAGTTATGACAGGTATTTCAAGTTCAGGACCCGAGATCTCTTGAACTATCATGCGCTTCAATGCGATACGCACTGCCGCCGTTAACACTTCAGTATCGTTACTCTTAGTGCCGTATTCTAACAAAGTTTGCACTATGGTACGCAAGTCTCTGACAGAAACTCCTTCATTTAATAGGTTTTGCATCACTTTTACGACATTTCCGAGCGGCATCACATCAGGAATAAAGCCATCCACCAGCTTAGGCGAATGCTTAGCAAGCATATCCATCAGTTGTTGCACTTCTTCGTAGCCTAAGAGTTTCGCCGCATTATTCGTCAATATTTGGCTAATATGGGTTGCCACCACTGTCGCGGCATCCACCACGGTATAACCTAAGGTTTGTGCATGTTCACGCAGCTCAGGGGCAATCCACACGGCTTCGAGACCAAAGGCTGGATCACGTGTTTCGATACCATCGAGCTTGCCATAAACTTGGCCAGGGTTGATGGCAAGTTCGCAGTCATGGCGAATATCCGCCTCTCCAACCACCACGCCCATTAACGAGATGCGGTAGGCATTGGGTGATAAATCGAGGTTGTCACGAATATGTACCGCAGGCACCAAGAAGCCCAGCTCTTGAGAAAGTTTTTTACGTACCCCTTTGATCCGGCTCAGTAATTCCCCACCTTGTCCCTTATCGACTAATGGGATCAAACGGTAACCTACTTCCAGACCAATAGTGTCAACATGGTGTACATCGTCCCAGCTAAGTTCTTTAGGTTCTCTTTCGGCTCTTTCCGTTGGGCCCGTTTTGACTTGCTCAAGGGCTTTAGTACGTTTGGCTTCATTACGTTTGAAGATAAAGTAAGCGGCTCCAGCTGTGATCACGGCAAAGCTTAAAAACGCCATATGTGGCATGCCAGGCACAATCCCCATGACAAAGAGTACGCCAGCCGCAATACTGAGCGACTTGTGACTGTCAAACATCTGACTGATCAGCATCTGGCCCATATCGCCAGATTCATTTTGACGGGTCACCATCAACGCCGCAGCGATTGACAGTAATAGACCAGGAATTTGCGCGACGAGACCGTCACCAATGGTTAACAGGGTATAAATTTCAACGGCTTGGGAGAATGTCAAACCGTGCTGCACAATCCCGATAATAAACCCACCGAGAATGTTGATAACTAAGATCATGATACCGGCAATCGCATCACCCTTCACAAACTTAGATGCACCGTCCATTGCGCCATAGAAATCGGCTTCGCGGGTCACCTCGGCGCGTCTGGTTCTGGCTTGATCTTGATTAATAATACCTGCGTTCAAGTCGGCATCGATGGCCATTTGCTTGCCCGGCATCGCATCTAAGGTAAAGCGAGCACTCACCTCGGCAATACGGCCAGCACCTTTAGTTACAACGGCAAAGTTGATAATAATCAAGATGATAAATACAACTAGGCCCACGGCATAGTTACCGCCAATCACCACGGAGCCGAAGGCCTCAATCACCTTACCGGCGGCGTCACCACCATTGTGACCTTCGAGTAATACCACACGGGTCGATGCCACGTTAAGCGCGAGTCGCAGCAATGTCGCGACTAATAAAACAGTTGGAAAAGCAGCAAAGTCTAAGGGTCTGTCGGTATAAATCGCGACAAGAAGAACAATCAAAGCCAAGGCAATGTTAAAAGAGAATAAAACGTCGAGTAGAAACGGCGGGATAGGCAATACAATCATAGCCAATGCCGCAAGCACTAGCATTGGCGTACCTATGCCCTTGAAAGAGCTCAGTTTCAACTGTTTTACTTGGCCTAGGGAGGCTTTAACATCCATTCACAGATACCTAAACTTTGACGTATAACAGCCTGGAAGCAAAAAACGCGCCAACCACTAGCGCTTCAAGTCGTGGTTTTATCTCTGTGAACTATCTCTTCGTTAACCTAACACTTAACTAGTGTTTCAGCTCGTCAGGGATGGGTTGATTAGCAGGGATTGGAATAGGTTTACGGCCACGACCTTTTTGGTACTGGCGTAACTGGAACACATAAGCCAGAACCTGTGCCACCGCGGTAAATAGGCCCTCAGGGATCTGCTGCTCAAGCTTAGTGGTGTGATAAATTGCCCGCGCCAGCGGTGGTGCAGAGACAATCGCAATGTTATGTGCCCTTGCCACTTCGCGGATTTTAAACGCGACTTCATCCACACCTTTAGCGATAACAAAAGGCGCTGCAGAGCGCTTCACATCGTATTTAATGGCCACCGCATAATGCTCAGGGTTCACCACAATCACATCCGCATTGGGAACTTCGGCCATCATGCGTCGCTGCGCTAACTCACGCTGCATTTGGCGTACTCGCCCTTTGACCTCAGGTTTACCTTCGGTATCTTTATACTCGTCTTTCACTTCCTGCTTAGTCATTTTCAGCTGTTTGTTGTGATTCCAGATCTGAAATGGCACATCGATCACCACGATGACTAAGACGGAGGAGCAAAGCAGAATAAACATCCACACTAACAAATCCAGCGCATGATGGACGTTACCGGGGAGATGATCGGCTGACAGGAGTAAAATATCGTTAAAATAATGACTGAGTAGTAAATAAGCCGCGATGGCTACCACAGAAAACTTAGCAATCCCTTTGGTTAATTCAACCAAGGCCTGCACACCAAACATCCGTTTAAAGCCCGCAATCGGGCTCATTTTGCTGGCCTTAGGCATCATGGCTTGGGTGGAGAAGTTCATCCCGCCAAGGGATACGTTACCGATAAATGCCACCACGACAATCAGTAACATAATCTTGAGTAACGGCCAGCCAATCTCGCTTCCCACGACGCCCCATACATTAAACATCTGGTTCGTATCGAAAATCGCAGCGCGATCCATGGTAAAAACGCGCTCAAACACATTGGACAGCGCCTTCGCAATCCCAGGCCCGAGCATATACAAGCCTGTCGCAGCCGAAAGCAACACGGTCGCAGTACCTAACTCTTTTGAACGGGCTACCTGCCCTTTTTCTCGCGCCTGTTCGAGGCGCCTCCCGGTGGGTTCCTCGCTGCGTTCGCCGCTACTTTCTTCAGCCATTACGCGTTCCTATCCGGTTAAAGTATGCCGTCGGCTTGACACTGAAGCCCTAAAATATCACAAAGCAAAAGCTGTGCCGACGCCCAAACCTCTTCGAAATGGGCCATTACGGGGGTCAAGGTTAACCACAAAATGAGCAGTCCACCAATCATAGTGATTGGGAAACCTATCGAGAAAATGTTCAGCTGCGGCGCGGCGCGAGTCATTACCCCAAAGGATAAGTTAACCAGTAGCAAGGCAATAATCGCCGAGAGCGACATGGTCAATGCCGCGCCAAACATATAGGAGCCCCATTCCGCTAGCGCGCGATAACTCGTCAAACTTAACCCTTGATTCGAAATCGGTAAGGTCTCAAAACTGGCGACTAACATTCGGATCATCAACAGGTGTCCATCGACGGCGAGAAAAATCAACGTCGCGAGCAACAAAAAGAAGTTGCCTATCACTGGCGTTTGTTGGCCAGAACCCGGATCGACCATAGAGGCAAAACCTAAGCTGGTTTGCATACCGATGATCTGGCCCGTTAACACAAAGGTTTGCATCACCATTTGAGTCACAAAGCCCATGGCGACGCCAATAATAATTTGCTGAGCGGTAATAAAAACAGCGCTTAAGGAAAAGAGCTCCGCATCCTTAACGGGCGGTAATACTGGCGCAATGGCCAGAGTGATAGCCACCGCTAAGAGTAAACGAACTCGAGTCGGGGTTGTCGTAGCACCAAACACCACCATGACCATCAACATGCTGGTCACGCGAAACAATGGCCACATGTAAGAAGCGATGGTTTGCATTAAGGTGTCGAGCAGCAGCTCCATCGGATTAGCCCACCACTTGGGGAATGCGGTTAACCATTTCGATAAAGAAATCCATGAGGGTTTGCACTAACCAGTGTCCCATAACCATCAAGGCTAGTAAGGTCACTATCAGTCGAGGCAAAAAGCTTAAAGTCTGTTCGTTAATTGAGGTCGCGGCTTGGAACACCGCCACAATGAGGCCAATACCCAAGCCCGGCAGCACGATGGCCGAAACCATCATGACAATCACGGCTAAGGCTTCACGGAAAATATCGATTAGGGCTTCTGGCGTCATCGCGAATCTCCGCTCATCTAACCAAAGCTATTGGCTAAAGTGCCCATCACTAGGCCCCAGCCATCAACAAGCACAAACAACATGATCTTGAAGGGTAAAGAAACAATCATCGGCGAGAGCATCATCATACCCATGGCCATCAAGATACTGGCAACCACAAGGTCGAGCACTAAAAATGGCACAAACAACATAAACCCAATTTGAAAGGCGGTTTTCAGTTCGCTGGTAATAAAAGCTGGCACCAACACGCTCATTGGCGCTTCTTCTGGGGAATTAATGTTTTGATACCCCGAGATATCGATAAAGGTTTTCAGATCTGTGGTACGCACCTGCCCTAACATAAATGCTCGTAATGGCTCTTTGCCCTTATCGAAGGCCTGTTGCAGCGTGAGCTGCTCATCGATATAGGGTTTTACCCCTTGGTCATAAATTTTGTCGAACACTGGCGCCATAATGAAAAAGGTCATAAACAGGCTCATACCAATCAAGACTTGGTTAGAAGGTGTCTGTTGTAAACCAATAGCTTGGCGCAAAATCGAGAGAACCACTATGATGCGGGTAAAGGAAGTCAACATAATGACCATCGCAGGAATAAAGCTCAGCGAAGTCATTAGTAATAGGATCTGCATGGTCACCGAATATTCGGTCGAACCATCGGCAGCGGTTTTTACGGTGACCGCCGGCAATACACCATCGGCCGCGCCCACCGATGCGGCAAACAACAGGGTACTAACCCCAATCAAGCTGAGTATGTACTTCATCATTGTTTTAATTTCGCCTGCCGTAGCTTGTCCGCAAAGGAAACGGACTCAATTTGAATTGGTTCAGCTAATTTATCAATTAAATTAACTTGTTGCCCGCTAACACCCAACAAATACTGCTGTTCACCGACCTGAACTAATACCAAACGCTCCTTCTGCCCAAGCGATGTGACCGCGAGGGTTTTCAGTACGCTGTGATCCGTCGGCACTAAATTAAATCGCCGCAGCAGGTACGCTAAGGCGAAGATAAGCAATAACACTAAAATAAGACCGCCTAGCATGCTCGCTGCGGCGGCCATTTGCGAAGGTTCAGCCAATTTCGTTGCTGTCGCGGCACTTTCGTTAGCAACGCCAGCAACACTCGCCTGAGTCGCTGACACTAGACTGAGTATGACCGATGTGCTCATCTCGCTCCTTCAGGCTTTGTCTTAATAGATAAATTACTTAAGCTTTTTAATCCGCTCAGTTTGACTGATCACATCCGTTAGCCGAATACCGAACTTATCGTTAACCACAACCACTTCGCCATGGGCGATAAGCGTGCCATTGACCATCACATCGAGCGGCTCACCCGCCACCCTATCCAACTCCACCACAGAACCTTGGTTCAGCTGCAGCAGGTTACGAATGCTGATATAGCTGCGGCCAACTTCCATCGAAATCGTCACAGGGATATCTAAAATAGTGTCTAGTTTGGCGGCTTCGGCCTTACTTATTGGCTGCGAGTCGTCTACCAGCTCGTCAAGGTCAATGGCATTAGCTTCTTCCAATGCCTGTTCAGCCATGGCTGCAGCCCAATCATCATCTGTACTCATCTCACTTCACCTTTATAATTCGGATATGTCTCTGGCTTTGCCTTTACGTGTCACTAATTGCAGTTCGGATTTGACCGTTTCAGGACGTGGGATTTTTTCGTAAATTTTAAGTGCTAGATTATCGCGTGAACGCCCCATTTTACAGCGATACGTCGGTAAGTCTTCGATTTTCATCATAATGTATTCAGGCAGCTCGATCGGAATAATGTCCCCTGCCTTGAAGTTCATGACATCTTTGAGTGTGAGCTCATGTTCAACCACACTGGCATCAAATCCGACTTTCACATCCATAATCTCGTCATGCAGCGCCTGTGACCAACGCATGTCGGTGTCTTGTTTATCACTCTGCACACCCGCATCGAGTAGTTCACGGATAGGTTCAATCATCGAATAAGGCATAGTGATATGGAAGTCACCGCCACCGCCATCCACTTCGATGTGGAAGGAGTTAATCACCACCACTTCAGTGGGGCTGACGATGTTGGCCATCGCGGGGTTTACTTCGGAGTCTAAATAATCAAACTCGACATCCATCACTGGCGCCCAAGCATCTTTATAATCTTCAAAGATAATCTTAAGCAATAACTGCACGATGCGACGTTCAGTTGGGGTAAATTCCCGCCCTTCAATCTTGGCATGGAAACGGCCATCGCCGCCAAAAAAGTTGTCCACCAGAATAAACACTAAACGCGCTTCCATGGTGATCAGTGCCGTGCCTTTTAAGGGATGGAAACGCACCATATTCAAGCTAGTCGGGACGAACAAGGTGTGTACGTACTCACCAAATTTCAACATTTGCACGCCGTTAATCGACACTTCGGCCGCACGACGCATCATGTTGAACATGCTGATCCGCAGGTGACGGGCAAAACGCTCATTCACAATCTCGAGCGTGGGCATACGGCCACGCACAATACGGTCTTGGGAGGAAAAGTCGTAGGAGCGAGCTTCTAGCCCCGCGGCATCAAGCTCATTATCCTCTTCGACGTCATCGACTCCGTGTAAGAGCGCATCAATTTCGTCTTGGCTTAATAAATCACTCACAGTATTGTCTTCGCCTCTTTAAGGTGCTGAAGATAAAAGGTTATTGCATAACAAAACCGGTGAAGAGCACTTTCTCAACCACTTTACGTCCGGTCACAGATTGCAAGGTATTTTGTACGCTCAGCAGTGCTAATTGCCGTAATTCATCTTTACCCGCCTGTGTACTTAACTTTTGCACATCGGCGCCACTAAAGGTGGTTAACAGCGCATCTTCAATCAACGGAATATGCTTTTGGGTCAACACATCATCGTCTTGGCCTCTGACCATCAGTTGTACTTTAATTTCAACGAGACGAGCACGGTCAGGCCCTGGGAGGTTAAATAAAAAGGGCCGTGGCATTGGCACATAGGCCGCCATAGCCGCATCGGCGGCAGGAGAGGTCGCCTCCGTTGCTGTAGCACCTTCGGCGGCGACTTCGGGTGCCTCATCACTGCTACCGAGGAAAAACCACAGGGCGCCCCCAATCAACAGGGCTGCAAACACGCCCGCACCGATAAAAATAAACTTCTTCTTACTCTTAGGCGCTTCGGTGCTTTCAAGTTCTAATGATTCTTCCTTGGCCATTTTCTATACTCTTTAATTGGCTAAATTCGGGAATGGGATCAGGGCTTGGCGCATAATCCGCTTTATTGCTATAGGTTACCTTCTTAAGCGTAATAATCTATACCTGAATTTAAACTAGTTACTTGATTTAAACCTAAATCTAGCTCTTCTGCCGAGAAATCATCCACATTTCCACCGCTCGAACCACCCGCTTCACCAAATCCCCCCTCGCGGCGTTGACCTTGGTCCCCTTGAGAAACATGACTGTCGGCCAATTGCATGCCCTGCTCCTGTAATAATTCACGTAGGCGAGGAATGGCTTGCTCTACAACATCGCGGGTTTGTGATTGTGTGACATGGAACTGCACTTGTGTCTGGTCGCCATGTACTTGTACTTTAACCAACATATGTCCAAGTTCTGGCGGATCTAAACGGATTTCCGCCTGTTGGATCCCTTGACTCACCATAGTCACTAATTGCTGCTTCATCACAGGCGAGAACCGCTGGATCATCTCCTGCATTTGGTTTTGAGTTTCTACACCTTGGCGCAAGGAAAGCTGCACTTGAGGAATATCTTGACGCTGGGTTGCCGGCGTTGCCAAAGAATGCAGTGAAGATACCGCTTTAAATTCCACAGGCTTAAACTCGCTGCCCGCCTCTTCACTGCCAGAACTTAAAGCAGCAACTTGGCTATCTTGCTGCGCATCGAGAGTAACCGCTAACTTAGCGTCTTTTAGCAAAAAGCCTGCTGAAATCTCGGCGCGGGATGGGTTGTCGGCAGTAAGATTCGGATCGATGGCTGCGGTACCTGATACATTAGCCGCCGCATTAGTGCCTAAGGTATTAAGATCGTTAGTATTCGCGGCTGTTGCCGCATTCGTCGTTAATACATCACTCGCAGAGGCATTGGCCGCTTTGATTGGTGTTTGATTATCAATGACTTGGGATCCCATACCTTGGGGTGCAAGAGCTTTATCTGCTGGCTGCGTCGACACATTTATCGCCTTAGCGCCAATTTCTGCGGTACCAAGCTCTTTTCCCCCTAATACGGGCTCACCCTCAATGGGTAAAATATTATTTTCGGGCGGTTTAACGAACTTTTCGCTGCGCAGACCTGTAAGTAACGCTGCATCATCAATCAAATGCGGCTCATCAACAGAGGTGCCTTGACTATCCGCTTCCGCAACAGTTACGGCCGCAACCAAAGCATCGACATCAGCAGCTGGAATCTGTGGCTCTACACTCTCAGTATCAGTGACATCAGCAGCTTGAATCGGTTGTTCTACACTTTCAGCATCAACGGCGTTCTGTTGTGAGGCTTGCTGTTGTAATAACTGTGCGGCGGCTTGCGCAGTATTTTGTCCGGCCACCTTTGGAGCGACAGCCCCAGAGTCTTCTGATTCAGTACTAACCTTCAGTTTGTTATCGCCAAGGCCAGTGTTAGTGGACTGAGCGAACTTAGCCATTTCATCGGAAAAAGTACCGTCAACAATAGAGCTGTCGGTCTGAGATTGATCATCGACTAATAACGAGGATGAGTCGGCATCGGCATCATCCGTTGCCGTGATATCAGCCTCAAGCGGCAAAGACTCGCCCGGCGCTGCCGCTTTCTTCATCTCATTTGCCATACCAATCTGGGCGAAAATCAAGTTGATATCGGCTTCATCATCAGTTTTGGTATCATCAGTGCTGGCTTCCGCTTTGGCAGATTTGACGGCCACATCCTGAGACACAGAGGTTTTAGTCGAGGGGGAAGATACGGATGTGACTGAAGCCAACGCTGCAGAAAAGTCTTCACTATTAGTATCTTGAGTCAATGCTTTACTTGAGCTAGCGCTATTTTTCGCGCTTGACGCTAATAGGATATTGTTCATTTGTTGCATATCAGCTCCTAAACATTCACCCGAAGACATAAAAACGTGTGGGCAAACGTCAATTTATGCGGCTATAGCCATCTCTGGTGTAAAGCAAGCAAATAAAGTGCCAATAAGTGAGGGTTACATTTAGAAGAAACAGCTTATACGCACAATGGCGAGCTTGGGTTAGGGTTTATTGCGGCGAAAAAACTGCTGAGAGGCAAATTCATCGGTCATCTTTTGCTCTTTTTTCAACTCAAGAGCTTGGCGTTTTTTCTCTTTATTATCCAAGAGCAGTTCAACCGCCTTGCGTTTCTTTTGCTTGTCAAGCCAATGTTGCTGACGATAGTTTTTCTGCTTCTCACCATCGGCGACCACACGATTTTGCTGGGCAATGGCCTCATCGATTTGCCGAATAAAACGATGGAATTGGTGATAATGGCTAGCGCTAATGGCTTGGCCCTGCTGGGACTGCATCTGCTTCATATAGTCCAAGCGATAATTGTTGAGTGCATCCAACTGATTTTGGCGCTTTTGACACTCTAGTTGCGCCGACTTTAGCAGCAGTGCGGCCTGCTCCTCTGCATCGAGGGCTAATTTCAACACAAGTAAGAGGGGATCGGCATTCGCCATAACAGTCTCGATTATTTACATTGTGCCGCGAGTTGCCCAAGCATGACTTGGCTATCGGCAAAACTAAAGGCATCACGCATGGTCTGCCGTAAAAAGGCATTCATCGCAGGTTGCAGGCGTATAGCGTTATCGATTCGCGGATCGCTGCCTTGGGCATAGGCACCAATCGAAATCAGATCCTTATTCTGTTGGTAGAGGGAATAAGTCTGCTTGACGCGGCGCATGGCTTCTAAGTGCTCGCTCGAAATCACCATTGGGGCCACACGGCTGATCGAAGCCTCAATATCGATTGCGGGATAATGCCCAGAATCCGCCAGCGAGCGTGAAAGCACAATATGTCCATCGAGGATCGCCCGAGAAGCATCGGCAATCGGATCCTGTTGATCGTCGCCCTCGGTCAGCACAGTATAAAATGCGGTGATAGAACCTTGTCCAGGCCCACCATTACCCGCCCGCTCAACCAAGCGTGGCAATTTAGCAAATACCGAAGGCGGATAACCTTTAGTTGCCGGCGGTTCACCTACGGCCAGAGCAATCTCACGCTGCGCTTGGGCGTAACGAGTCAGACTATCCATTAATAACAATACGTTATAGCCTAAATCACGAAAATACTCAGCGATACGAGTCGAAGTTTCACAGGCGCGAAGGCGCATCAAGGGTGAGGTATCGGCGGGCGCCGCCACCACAACAGAGCGTGCTCTGCCCTTTTCACCGAGGATTTCTTCAATAAATTCTTTAACTTCGCGGCCACGCTCCCCGACGAGTCCCACCACAATGATGTCAGCTGTCGTGCCCCGTGTCATCATCCCTAACAGCACACTCTTACCCACACCCGAGCCTGCAAATAGGCCCATACGTTGGCCCTTACCAACGGTGAGCATGGCATTGATGGCGCGCACACCCACATCGAGTGGTTCGGTAATCGCACGGCGAGAAAGTGGGTTGATGGCGTTACTGTGCCTTGGCGCCTGCTGTTCGGTCGATAACGCGCCAAGACCGTCTAACGGCACACCATTACCATCGAGCACGCGTCCCAATAGGGATAAGCCCACACTCAGCCCCGCTTGCTCACCGAGGGGGACGACACGGGCGCCGGGTAACACGCCGCGTAATTCCTCAATCGGCATAAGGTACAGCAGTTCATCGTCAAAACCGACGACTTCGGCAATCAACTCTCCAGCCATGGTTTCGATAGAGCACAGGCTGCCCACGGGCGCACGGCAACCACTCGCCTCTAAGGTTAAACCTACCACGCGCACAAGTTGACCACTGGCGACGGCTCGAAATGGCGGGACTTTGTCGATGCAATGATTCAATTTATTCAGCAGTTGATGGCGGCGATTTTGCATCTTGCTCTCCATCAGCTTGCGACTCTGTACTCAGGGACTCGGTGCTCTGCGCCTCGTCACCTAGCTCTGAACTCGATCCCCGTTTTGCAGCGTTTTCCTCATCGAGAACCGCTTGGCGCTGTTGCTGCTGGTGACTCAAATGGGACTGTTGATTACGTAAGGACTCAAACACCGCATCGATGCGCGAGGACAGGGTTAAGTCCACCAGCGAGCGTTGGCTGCTGATAATACAATCCCCAGAATTTAAGCTGGGATCGGCCTCTAACTGCCACTGATTACGGTTCAATTGGGTACTGGAATATAGCTGCTCCACCAAGGCAACATCATCGGGATGCATGCGAATACTGACGCTTTGCTCCTTGATTGGCAGAGATTCGACCCCTAAACGTAGCGCCGACAGGATTTGTTCTGGATGAGTTTTAAGTTCATGACCAATCACAGATTTGGCCAGCGCCATAGTGAGTGTCATTAAGGAATGTTCAATATCGCCATCGAGTAATTGCAATGGCTTTTCAAATTGGCTTAACAGTCCTTCGAAGCGGCTGACTAATGCCTTGGCTTCAGCAAGCCCAGCCTCAAGCCCTTGCTCATGACCTTGGGCTAGGCCCTCGGTATGGCCTTGCTCTAAACCTTCGAGTCTGCCCTGCTCCAGTCCTTCGGCATAACCTTGCGTCTTACCTTCGTTAAAACCTTCTTCTTCGGCTTGAGCGCGAATATCTTCAATTTCCGCCATGGTGGGTGGCGCAATGGTTTCGGCGGCCACCGCCTTCGGCGCTTGCTGCGGCGAATAACCAAAGAGGTTTGAAATACTCACCTCTTCGGTTTGGGTCACATCGGGTAATTGCCAATGGCTGAACTCGATCTCCGAGTCGCTCACCACCCGATGGGACAATTTATTGTCGCTATTGTCACTCCGATTAGAGGAACTCATCGCCGCCACCGCCGCCTAACATGATTTCACCGCTGTCACTTAATCGACGCGCAATTGACAGAATTTCTTTTTGGGCGATTTCCACTTCGCTGATCCGGATTGGGCCCATGGCCTCTAAATCGTCACGCAGCAATTCGGCGGCCCGTTTTGACATATTGCCCAATATTTTGTCTTTGAGCTGATCGTCTGCACCTTTCAGCGCCTTCATCAATACATCCTGCTGCACTTCACGCAGCAAGGTTTGGATACCACGGTCGTCCACATCGATCAGGTTTTCGAATACGAACATTAAGTCTTGGATTTGCTGCGCCATTTCCTCGTCGGTTTCGCGCATGGTTTCCATCAACTGACTTTCGACCCCCGTATCGAGGTAGTTCATAATGTTGGCCGCCGCCTTTAGACCGCCCATCTTCGCTGCTTGCGCGCCGCCTTGACCGGCGAATTGCTTCTCCATGATGTCGTTTAATTCCTGCAATGCCGCAGGTTGCACTTCTTCAAGGTTAGCAATACGCATCATTAAGTCTAAGCGGGTATTCTCTGGGAACTGGCCGAAAATTTCCGCCGCTTGATCTGGCTCTAAATACGATAAAACAATGGTTTGGATCTGTGGATGTTCGTTTTGGATAATAGTCGCAACTTGGCGCGCATCCATCCATTTAAGGGAATCCAAACCTTTGGCGCCGCTGCCCATGATAATTTGTTCAATCAAATTACCGGCTTTGTCTTCACCTAGAGCCGCGGTTAACGCCTTACGGACGAACTCTTCGCTGTTAAAGCCAATAGAAGAATACTTTTGAATATCATCGAGAAACAGCTTATGTACCCCGATGACTTTTTCCTGCCCAAAGTCTTCCATGGCCGCCATCGCCATACCGACCTTTTGCACTTGCTTAGGTTCTAAGTGCTTTAAAATGGAGGCGGCATCGGCTTCACTCAAACTTAACAGTAAAATTGCCGTTTTTTCGATACCGCTGAGATCCTTAATATTGAAACTTGAGGTTTCAGCGGCGTCTTTTGATTTATTCTCAGCCATTGTCTTGTAACCAGTTTTTCACGACTTGGGTTGAAAGCTCGGGCTCATTGGCCACAAGCGCACGGATAGCTTTAATCATATCATCATCTTTATGCAGATTAGGGATAAGAATTGAGCCATCGTCGGCATAACTATACTCTGCTTCTTTGGTATTGAGCATTCCTAAGGTGTCGGCAGCGTATTGATCCTCTATCTCGGCCAGCTCATTACCCAATCTTGAATCCTCAGGCATGTTCACACTGTCTGGGTAGATTAAGCGTTTCAGCATTGGACGCACCACAGCAAGGATCAGCACTAAGATAACTAAGGCACCGATACCTAACTTAACGGCACGCCAGAACCAAGGCTGTTCCCAAAGCTCAGGCGCAGGTACATCTTCAACCAATTGATCCATAAAGGGAACAGTGACCACCTCTAAAACATCACCACGCTGCGCGCTAAAGCCTACCGCGCCTTCCAGTAAACGGCGGATATTGGTGAGCTCTTGCTCAGTGCGGGCAACGCGCGCCACTTGACCATTTTCACCCGCAGCGCCCGGTTTAAAGTCCACCGCAACTGACACACTCACGCGGCGCACTACGCCAATTTGCTGACGGGTATGGCTGATGGTGGTGTCTAATTCAAAATTACGAGTGGCTTCGCGGTGCGAGTTACCTGCCGTAACACTTTCGGTAGCTTTATCAGCCTCCTGAGGAATATTAGATTCCATCGGAGGTTGGTTCGATAATGCGCCAGGGATCCCCCCACTCGAGCCACCAGTAGAGTTATTTTCAACCGTCATTTCACTGCGTAGTGACGGTAAATCTGGATTAAACCGTTTGGCCGTTTGTTCAACAGCGGTGAAATCCATACTCACATCCACTTGGGAGGTAAAATTATCAGGCCCGAGAATAGGCGATAAAATCGAGTCAATCTTGGTGCGGTATTCGGTTTCTTTTTGCTGTACCAACTCAAGCTCACGACGAGCTCTAGCAGAAACACCATCTTGGCTACCGGAGTTTAGTAAGCGACCATTAGAATCGGTTACCGTGACGCGAGAAGGCTCTAATCCCTGAACCGCAGAAGCGACGATATCAACGATGGCATCAACTTCACCTTGGCCTAAGCCACCACGGCGAGTGTTAATTACAACTGTTGCACTTGGCTGAGAAGTATTACGGGCAAATACGTTTTCTTTGGGGAGTGCCAAAATCACTTTAGCGCGGCTTACGCTTTGTAACTGTTCAATCGCGCGGGCAAGGTTTTCTTCTTGGCTATGCTTGAGGCGAGCCTGTTCCATTCTTTGGCTTACGCCAAAACCACTGTCTTGGGTAAGAAAGTCTTGGGTCGATGCAGCAGGACTATTAACCCCTGCACGGCTAAGCATCATTTTGACTTCTTGGTATTTATCTTCTGGCACTTTAACAACATCAACTTCGATCTGATATTTGATCTTGTTTTTATCAAGTACATCGAGTACTTGCACCATTTCCTGAGTTTCCATTTTACCCAATGGACGGTACTCAGGCTCCTGTGCCCAGATCATGACAAACACGGCTAACGCCAAACAAATGGCGAGGGCTAAAATCATGGTGATTTGACGCATCATATCGACGCCACCGAGACTCCCCAGCACGCCGGATTTATTTTCCTGTTGGACCCCTTGGTCCATTACGCCGGCATTCGATCCGACAATCATTTCTGTGCTCACGATTCGTACCTGCTAATTGCGTTATTCAAGGCCTAAACAGGCATGCTCATTATTTCTTTATAAGCTTCAACGAGCTTATTGCGCACTTGGACAGTGGCTTCAAAGGCAACACTGGCCTTTTCGCGGGCGATAACAGTATCAGAAAGGCTCACTGTCGTGTCACCCATTTCTAGCCTAGTCACGAGATTCGATGAGGTTGACTGCAAACCGCTAACATTACCAATGGCTTGAGAGAGAAGTTGCCCAAAGTCAGCACCGCTGGTGTTATTCACTTGCTGCACAATATTATTGGGTGAAATCCCAAATGAGGGTTTGATTTCACCTTGAAGTGACTGCATTTCTTGCAGTAATGAATTCGCGCCAATTTGCATGTCGTGCTCCCCATCGTCGAGTTATTGACGATTAAACTCTCAAGATAACGAGGATATGCAAAACTACGGCCAAGTTTTTACTTGGCCGAGCTAAAAAGAATTGCAGGGGTCATAGGTGTGAAATCGCCAAAGGATAACCAGTGGCGATGGTGCTAGAAAGGTTGCAAAACTCGACTTAGTTAGGCAATTGAATCCCCATATCGCGCATTCTGGCCATCTTGTATCTTAAGGTGCGCGCGCTGATCCCAAGTTTTTCGGCAACCAACTTACGGCTGCCTTGGCATTGCGCTAAGGTTTCGAGAATGATCACATGTTCCTGCGCCTTTAACTCTTCACCTAACCCCTCTGGCTCACTGCAATATTCAGCATCATCGGACGATAACGGCACATCTTGAGCATCAATAATAATGTCATTGGCAGTAATCACCGTACCTGATCGCAAAATCAAGGCTCGCTGCACAACGTTATCGAGCTCTCGCACATTACCTGGCCAGCGATGGCTAAGTAAACGGCGGCATGCGGCCTCATCAAATTCGGGTACGTCGATGATACTCAGTGCCTTTGCGTGTTTTGTGAGTAAATGCCGAGCTAAGGGTAAAATATCCGCAGGGCGTTGATTCAGTGCAGGCCAAGTCAGTGGAAACACGTTAATACGATAATAGAGATCTTCCCGGAATTGCCCTGCGGCAACCACGGCCTTTAAATCCCGATTCGAAGTGGCAAGCACTCTCACATCCAGCTTGATGGTTTTACGGCCGCCTAACCGCTCTACTTCACGCTCTTGCAATACGCGCAGCAGTTTGGCCTGTAATCCTAAATCCATCTCTGAAATTTCATCGAGTAATAAAGTTCCGCCCTGCGCTTGTTCAAATTTACCAGGGCAAGCTTGGTAAGCACCGGTAAAGGCGCCCTTTTCATAACCAAATAGGGTCGCCTCGAGCATATTCTCGGGGATGGCCGCACAGTTGATGGCCACAAATGCTTGGTCGGCACGGCTGCTATGTTGATGAATATAACGGGCTAGCACTTCTTTACCCGAGCCGCTTGGCCCAAGGATCATCACAGAAGCATCTGATGCTGCCACCCGCTGTGCTAAGGATAATAATGCAATGCTCTTTTCATCCGCCACGACGGGTTGATCGCTACTTTGTTTGAGCGGTAAATAGCGAGAAACTTGGTTGAGCAACACCTCTGGAGCGAAGGGTTTAGCCAAATAATCGACGGCGCCCAATTTAATTGCACTGACCGCACTGCCAATGGTGGCATACGCCGTCATCAATAACACTGGCAGCTTGGGGTGATGTTGCTGTAAGTAATTTAATAATCCTAAGCCGCCAATGCCCTGCATCTGCACATCGCTGATCACAAGATCAAATTGATGTTGTTTTAGTGCGATTATGGCTTCTTCACCAGATGCCACATCAATACAGTCGTATTGTGCCAACATTAAGGTGTCCAGCAACGCCTCGCGTAAGGATGCATCGTCTTCAACTAAGAGTAATTTGGCTTCAGACATAGGGTTTCTCCAGCGGCAATACAGTAGCAGATTTAGCCTGCGGGAAAGTAAGCGACACAGTACAACCCTTATTGGGCATACAGCTTAATTGCAGTTGGCCGCCATGATTACGCACCACAGACTGCACAACGGCTAAGCCAAGGCCCGTTCCTTGCGCTTTGGTGGTAAAGAAAGGCTCCAACACTTTTTGTTGCATCTTAGCATCCAACCCTTTGCCATTATCGATGACATTGAGATGTAACTGTTCATTGCTATCACTAGCAACGATTTGGATCTGCGTTGCCCCGGCTTCAAGACTGTTCATCACGAGGTTATTGACGGCTGAACTGAGCGCATTCACATTCGCCAGCATTAAGCTATTAGAAATATTGGTTACCGCCAGTTCAGCGCCATGCTTAGCAACTATTGGTTCACAGTTAGCAACAACATTCTCGATAACATCATTAAGATTAATCAGTTCGCCCAGCTCATCTTGACGTCCTTTGGCCATCAGCAGCATATCGTTCACTTGGCGTTCAAGCTCATTGAGTCTATCCACTAATTTCTGCTGAAATTTTGCCTTAGCAGATTCCGATAATTTGGGACTGGCCAGATTAGCAGCATATAACAGTGCAGCCGACAATGGCGTACGCACCTGATGCGCCAGCGTCGCCACCATTTTGCCGAGGGCTGACAGGCGCTGCAGATGGGAAAGATTCTTTTGCAGTAGACGAGTTTCGGTCAGATCCGTCAGCACAATTAATTGGCCAGGTTCCGGCGTTAATGGGGTAATCGCAAATTTGACTTGGCGGCCATTGCGTAATGAGACTTCATGGCCATCATCGTCCTGTGGCGCAAACGCCGTATGGATCACATCAATCCAGCGGGCGCCGCATAACGACTGCTCCAGCAATTCGACGGCAACGGGGTTTGCATCGGTGACAATACCATCACCGTTCAAAATCACCACGCCAGAGGGCATAGCCTGTAAAATATGCTCCATCCGATTGGACATATTGGCGGCCTCACGCAGTTGGTTCCATTGTTTGCTAGTGTGCTTGAATGTTTCAATTTGCGCTAGTGGATGAGCAGACATAGTCACTCCGTCAAAAAATTGCTTATGACGGAGTGTTTGCAGATTCTATGCCAAATTAAGAAATGAATTTAGATAGATAAAACAATAAGATAAATAACATCAAAATGACTATTCTTTCGTCATTCCGTACTTACGCATTTTCTCAACTAAGGTCGTTCGGCGAATACCGAGCATTTCGGCGGCACGCGCAACCACGTTATCCTGCAGCTCTAACGCCTGGCGAATCATATCGATTTCAAGCTCTGCCAGCAGATCCTTGAGGTTAACGCCTTCAGGTGGTAACTCACTGGGGAAACGCGTTTCAGGAATTTCTACTGGCTCTTCGCTGGTAAAAATCGAAGCGAGCGCATCACGTTCTTGCTGCTCTTCACTGAGTTCGACACTATACTCAGGCACATCAATATGACGATACTTTATCGGTAAGTCGTTCACATCGACCAAACCGCCTGGATATAAAATGGTGAGTCGTTCAACTAAGTTAGATAACTCTCGAACGTTGCCAGACCATGCATGTTCCTTTAACGATTCTATTGCGCGTTGGGTAAAACGCACTTTACCACGCCCCTCATTATATACACGGCTCACCAGCTCCTGTAGCAACAAAGGTACATCGTCTTTACGCTCGCTTAAGGCGGGCATTTCGATAGGGAAAACATTAAGGCGATAGTAAAGATCCTCACGGAATTCATTACCGCTGATCATGCTCTCTAGATCCCTATGGGTAGCCGCGACGACTCGAACATCGACGTTAATTGTCTTAGTTCCACCCACTCGTTCAAAAACTCGCTCTTGCAACACACGTAGCAATTTAACTTGCATCTGTAAGGGCATATCACCGATTTCATCAAGAAACAGTGTGCCACCTTCGGCTAATTCGAAACGTCCTTTACGGGAGCAAATGGCACCCGTAAATGAACCTTTTTCATGACCAAAAAGCTCGCTTTCTAGTAATTCAGGCGGAATCGCGCCACAGTTAACCGGAATAAAAGGACCATCTCGGCGCTCAGATAAATAATGAATGTTCCGAGCAACCACTTCCTTACCCGTCCCCGACTGACCCAGGACTAATACAGTGGCATCAGAGGTGGCGACTTGGCTAATCAAGTGACGCACATTGGCAATGCCTTCACTACGACCCACTAAGCTACGAAACAGTTTGGTTTGATTTGCACTGGTTGGGACTTGTGGACGTTTGACTTGCCCATAAACCTGACAAAAATGCAGGAGTTCGGTTAGTTGTGGGTAGTTTAGTGGCTCTTCAATCTGACCCAGCACATTAGACACTTGCAGATCATCTACATTGCCAAATAACAAAATGGGTTGCCATGGGTACTGACTCGCAAGTGACTTGAGAGCATCAGCTGGCATGTTATCAGCAGTGACCACTAAAGCGCGGAACCGGGTATCTTGCAGACAAAGACTTAACTTTTCGATGGCGACGATTTCAATCTGCTCACCCAAAAATTCAAAAATGCAACACAGGCGACTTAAGCGCTCTGATGGGGTTCCGACAAGTAAAATTCGTTGATCTGTTTGCATCATTCAGTAGGCCGTAAAGCGCTAATTAGGTATCAATTCGCATTAATTATTTATGATTAGTTGCTGTAAAAGCTTAACAAATTCAATGTAACAATCTGTGCCACCATCACTACTGTGATGAATATTGTATTATCAGCAGTCGAGAAGCAAGCTTCGAATGCGGATTATGCCAAACTGAATTGATTTTAGTTCATTTATCCCATGATTCTAGTCAATTATGTCAATAAATTGACGAAAGCCCAAAAAAAAGACGCACTCAGTGCGTCCTTTTTCCTGTTGATCTATAACACAATTAACGAGCTTATGTATGAGAAGTGATATTGTGTTTATCCGCAGGAATTGCATCCCACCCTTCTTTGATGGTTCGTAAAATATCACAAACATCATCAATGGCCTTTACATCGTTATTGAGGTTAGCTTCAGAAATCTTACGTAGCATAAAATCGTATAAATCACTCAAATTTTTAGCTATTTGCCCACCGGCATCCATGTTCAAACTATTACTTAAACCAGTAATAATACCGATAGCTTTATTAATATAAATACCTTTATTAGCCAAATCATTTTGCTCAATAGCATAACGGCTTTGTGCCAAACGTTGCAGCGCTCCAGCAAACATTAACTGAATGATTCGATGTGGTGAAGCTACAGTGATCTCACTTTCTAACGAAACCTTACGATATGATTGCAGCGATCCTCTCATAAATACCTACCTGTTTGAATCTATTGTCTCGTAAACACTAATCTGGCGCTTATTCTTACTGCCCGCATGTAATAATGCTTGCCTGTCCGCCATGATGTGATTTGCCTTAATAGTGAACTCTTTAGTGAGGTCAAGCTGACACTGAAGATAATCAGCGTCCGTCATGCTAGCATCAGCCACTAATACATTGAGTAAAAGTTGACGCTCTCCAACGAGTACCTGCAAATTTGACACCAACTCGTCAGTTTGAGGATATTCTGCGGGGATGCGAGTTAACTGATTCAATGTGTCGCTGAGCGTTATATTAAGTTCATTAAGTTCATTAAGTTGTTTCACTAGACGTTTCCTTACTTACTAACTCTTTTTAACTGCTCCAGGAAGCGAGTTTAAACTAGCAAGTAAAGCACTACTCTGCTGGTTAAGTTGTCCTACGACAAGATCCATCGCATTAAACTGCTTTGTTAAACGTGCAGTTAACTGATCCATTTTAAGGGTAAAGGCTTCTCTTTGATCTGCTAACCTACTTTGCTGATTAGTATAACTTGTCTCTCTATCTGCAATCAGGCCTCGGGATTTAACATAGCTTTCAGAAACATCGTAAAACCGATTAGCTAAGCCTTTTTCTGGTGTAGCAAAGAGAGCTTCAACACTAGACATATCCTCAGAAAGCACTTTATCAAGCTTAGTATCATCAATAGATAACTTACCATATCTATCTGTTGTGATACCTATATCATACAAAGCTATAGAACCACCATCTTCGGTAGGCACTCGTTCGCTCGCAATACTACGGAGTTGTGATTCAATCGAACGGATCATCGAGTCGCCCTGCAATGCCGCTGCAGTATTTGTATCTTGATCGTAGGATGACAGCTTATCGACCGTTGTAACTAAGCTATTGTAGGCATCAACAAATGCCTTAACGTTTGTTTTAACTGCATCGTTATCTTGTTCTATTTTGAGTGAAGTGGTTTTAGTAAGATCAGCATCTGTTAACTGTAAAGTCACACCTGTAATCGCATTCTTAACTTCATTAGTTTGCGAGGTGACTTTTTGATTATCAATGTAGAGGACAGCATTTTTTGCATCTTGAAGCGTTGTGGTATTCATTGCATCAAACATATTGCTAAGGCCAGAGCCTGTGGTATCTGTAGCCGTGATGCTGATTTGGTTATCTTCGCCAGATTTATCGGAACTAAAAACTAATCGACTTCCGGCGTCACTGGTAACTACGGTTGCGGTAACACCCACATTGTCAGAAGCTTTATTGACTTTTTTGGCTATTGCATCAAGGGAATCTGTTGCGGCTATATCAACAGAGAAATTTTTTCCATTGATGTCAAAATCTAGGCTTCCTTCACCAACACCAGATGCAGGATTCGCAACATTTGCTCCTGCAATCTTATGGTTGACAGCAAGCTGTTCAACTTTAATAGCATAACTACCTGTTTGAGCTGTTTTATCAGCAGTTGCAGTTAAATATGTACTATTACTAACGGATATTTTGCGTTGATTTAAAGCCTCACCGGTTTGTAATTTTTTTACGGCATCCTGAAATGTCGTCAGTGCGCTTTTTAAGGTTCCCATAGCAGAAACCTCAGCTTTAATGCTATCTTCTTGTGCTTTAAACATTGCTTCTTTAGGAACTTTTTCAGCATCCACTAATACTTTTACAATGTTAGCAGTATCTAACCCTGAACCGATACCTGTCGCTGTGATTGCCATACAAACCCCTTACTCATCAACTATCACTATATTTAGTAATGTCAGTATTTAAGCCTCTGTTTTCATCAAAAGCCCTGTCACTTCAGATAGCTTTTCAGCTAATGCTAGTGCTTCTTCACTCGGCATTTGTCTAATGACATCACCCGTATCTTTGTCTAAAACAGTCACAACGGCTTGACCTGACTTCTCATCAACCTTAAATGCAAGCCCCTTACGCATCATAGACATCATATCAGAAAGCTCAGTTGCGACTTGCGTTAACTTTCCTGGATCTTGTTCATTTTCTGTTGCACTTTGCTCTGTAGACTGTTCAACCGCGGATACGGCAGCATCACGTTTTAATTGAACATCTGCCGTCGGTGCTTTCAGTGGTACTTGAGCTAAATCAACTCGACTTTGAAGCAGAGCTGATGTACTGGCTATACTGATATCCATAGCTATACCTCACCATCAGGAGCATTTGTCTTATACAGCAAAACAAACACTATAACTTTAATGACTATTTATGCGGCAAAGGGAGATCCGTTTCCGAACCTCCCTTATAACCTTATACTTCAATATGTTATTAAAGCAGTGATAAGGCCACTTGGGGTAATTGGTTAGCTTGCGCCAACATTGCTGAACCTGTTTGTTGTAACACTTGGTTCTTAGTCATTTGTGAGGTTTCTTTCGCGAAGTCAACGTCTACAATACGGCTCTTAGCATCAGCAACGTTAGCTTGTGTATTAGCACTGTTGCTAATGTTGTGAGCTAAACGGTTTTGGATAGCACCTAAGTCTGCACGTTGAGAATCAATTGTTTTGATTGCAGCATCAATTTTATCTAATGCTATAGAACGATTCGCAGATGTATCGTTAGTTAAAGCACCAACTGATAAAGTGGTCTTATTAGTAGTTTTAACAGTAACTTTAATATCTTCGGCATTTTGAGCGCCTACTTGGAAACTCTTACCAGTAGAAAAACCACCCGCTAAAAGTTTGGTTTTGCCAAAAGCAGTTGTTTTACCAATTTCATCAATTTCATTGGCAAGTTGATCCATCTCAGCTTTCAGAGCTTTTAAGTCATCTGTACTGTTTGCACCGTTTTCAGACTGTACTGTCAAATCACGCATACGCTGTAACATGTTTGTCTGTTCTTGCATCGCACCTTCAGCAATTTGTGCGATAGAGATAGCATCGTTGGCATTACGCATACCGACTTCTAAACCGCGCACTTGGCTGTTTAATCGGTTAGAAATAGCTAAACCAGCGGCGTCATCTTTTGCGCTATTAATACGCAGACCACTGGATAAACGTTCCATTGAAGTGGCCAAACCGCTAGCGGAAGTGTTTAAGTTTTTCTGTGCTTTCAAAGATGTAACGTTTGTGTTTACTGTAATGGCCATGATCGTTTCCTCTTTATACCTGGCTTGTCTAAACTTGCCTGTCTACTTAAGCCAGGCGGGTCTTAGTGGTTACAATATATATAACGGCCGCATTTTTTTTATCTTTAGAGTTTTTTTAAAAAATTTTATTTGTTATTAAAACCTACTATTTTCATAATGATAGAAACTCTCCAATAATAACTTTGCCTACTTTCTAACCATGGTTAGGAAAAGTAGGCAAAAGTACACTACAAAATATTCAACCTTAAGCTTAGCCCAAAAGTGATAATGCCACTTGTGGCAACTGGTTAGCTTGAGCCAACATAGCAGACCCCGTTTGTTGCAATACTTGATTCTTAGTCATTACCGAAGTTTCTTTCGCAAAATCCACATCCACAATACGGCTCTTCGCATCGGCAACGTTTGCTTGAGTATTAGCACTGTTACTTATGTTGTGAGCTAAACGATTTTGGATAGCGCCTAAGTCTGCACGTTGAGAATCAATAGTCTTAATTGCAGCGTCAATCTTATCTAACGCTATTGAACGGTTAGCTGATGTATCATTATTTAGAGCACCAACGGATAGGGAGGTTTTATTAGACGTTTTTACAGTTATTTTAACATCTTCTGTATTTTGAGCTCCAACTTGGAAGATCTTACCTGCAGAGAACCCCCCCGCTAAAAGTTTAGTCTTCCCAAAAGCTGTACTACTCCCAATATTATCAATTTCCGTGGCAAGTTGATCCATTTCAGCTTTTAAAGCCTTCAAGTCATCAGTGCTGTTAGCACCGTTCTCTGACTGGATAGTCAAGTCACGCATACGCTGTAACATGTTAGTTTGCTCTTGCATTGCACCTTCAGCAATTTGGGCAATAGAAATTGCATCGTTTGCGTTACGCATACCGACTTCCAAGCCACGAACCTGGCTGTTTAAACGGTTTGAAATTGCTAAACCCGCAGCGTCATCTTTCGCACTGTTAATACGCAGACCGCTCGATAGACGTTCCATAGAGGTTGCTAAACCACTACTGGAGGTATTTAAATTTTTCTGTGCCTTCATCGAAGTCACGTTGGTATTAACTGTAATAGCCATGTTGAGTTCCTCTTCCTAGTTATACTGCCAAGGCTTGGAGCTTGGCTAAATTTTTAACAATTTATCTTACAGATGGATAGGTCTTTGCTTTCTGTTAAATAAAGTCAAACAGGGAAACAGAACCCACCTTACTAAACACGCTAGAGACTGCGTTCAATGCAAGCTGCTGCTTTGCAAATTCCGTAATCGCTGACGCGTAATCAAGATCCTCAAGTAGAGAAAGAGCAGATGTATTCAACACTTGTTCCTCGATGTGAGTATCTTTGTAGCTTTCAACGGCTTTCAGATTATTCCCCGCCACACTTCTGGCAGAACTGATCTGATTGACGCCACTATCGATGTCATTCAATATCTGTGCCAACTGAGATCGACCTTGAGGTGTGTTAGCTGAATTAGGATCTTCAATTAATGCGATCGCACGACTGATTGTATCGAAAATGCTGACTTCAGACTGTGGCTCCATGGTGAAACTATCGCCAGCGCTGGGTTTTCCAGAAATGTTGACTTCAATACCATTAAAACTTACAGGGGTTGCCGCATCAAAATTAGCAATGTTCGCCACTGGATTATTGGCTGAATCAAGTACTTGTAAATTGGTTCCACCAGAACCATTATCTGAAAAATTAAATGTATATGTATCAGCTAGATAAGTTGCTGGATCAGCAATCTTCGCCGTTTTAACACTAAACTCGCCCTGCTGGCTGGCCAAATAATTGACACTATAATCGCCAAGTCCATTGGGGGCTTTCATAAAAGCGGTGTCGCCAGGGACATTAGTTCCTAGTGCAACGCCAGACTGCACTAAACTATTTCGAATGCCAGAATCACCGCTATAAACTATTTTGGGTGGTGTAGAGTTATCGAAAGCAAAAGGCTCTTTATCAGTGCTGTAGCCAGAAAACATATAATTGCCAGATTCATCCTTACTATTGGCAATAGATAAGAGTTCTTCTAAGCTGCCTTTCATTTCATCGGCAATCATTTGCCGCTCAGAATCCGCGAGAGTGCCGTTTACCGCTCGCATAACTTGTTCACGTATGGAAGATGCCAGATTTTCGGCACTCCCCAACTTACTTTCAGTTACTGCTAATCGATTAGTCGCGTAGTCAATATTCTTCATAAATTGATCGACTAAGGCATTGCGTTGATTCAGGTTATCGATACCTAGCGCCGCGACAGGATCATCACCTGCAGTATTGACTTTTTTGCCACTACTGAGCTGTTCGAGGATCTTGCTAGTTGCCGTTTGCTTTTGCAGTACACTCGTAATGCTTTGATTAAAGATCTGCGCGGATGATAGTCGCATGATTAAATCTCCTAACGCACTGAAGTTAATAGGGTGTCAAAAATTTGTTGTGCCGTAGTCATGATACGGGCTGAGGCTTGATAAGCTTGTTGAAAACGCATTAAATTGGCGGCTTCTTCATCTAAGTTGACGCCCGATTCGCTTTCTACTCTGGCATAGGCTTGTTGGTAAATAGCCTCTGCAGACCCTACACGCACTTCGGCCGCTTTTGTCTTACTGCCTATGTCAATTTTTGTATTTTCAAATACATCCGCTAAGGTTGACTTCCCCCCATTCATCACTTTACTTTCACTCAATTTGGCCATAGCAACGGCGTTAGAGTTGTCGCCTTCAGCAAAGGCTAGGTTAAAGGTAAATCTGTCATTACTGGCGGCTGCGGTACTATCAACTTCAAAGGTAAAACCAAAGGCACTTATACTTGGGGGAGTATAAGGAGCGGCAGCGCCAAGGGAGGTTCCGGAGGCATCAAATGCTTCATAGGTTGGAGGTATCGCGGTGGTATCGAGCTGGATCGTCAATTCACTGCCAGTAATAGGAAAATTGGCTGCACTGCGATTCGTAATTTGCGTCAACTTAACTTGGGTATTACCTGAGTTCGCTGCATCAGCGGTTATTTTAGGCGAAGCGGCGGCAATGCCTTTTGGATCCGTCATTTCAACGGTAATGCCGTTAGCGGCGCCCGCAGTAGGGCGAATAACAAAGCGATCACCTGAAGCCATCGCCCCAGCTTTAATATCGATTGAAAATCCAGCACCACCTTCTAAGGTCGACCCATTTAAGGTCAGTGGTGTAATTACCCCGGTTTCTGTATCCCTTAATTCATAGGAGGCCGGCGCAGTAAAAGATAACTCATATGAGCCACCCGTTAATAAACGCGTATCATCAATATTCACACCTAAAGTTGCGTTACCAGTATTGTTTGAATAGCCACCAACACGACCCAATGACATTAAAGGATCATTAATATCCCTAAAGATATTCGATCCAACTTGACCATTGAGATCAAATCCTTGAGCTTGCATTTTATTGAAGTTATCAGCAATCCCTAGGGCTAACTGATCGAGCTCGTGACTTGCCGGAATTAATGTTTGATCACGGTACTCAAACAGCGCACCTAATTGCCCGCCTAATTTACTCGGATCGGCAGCAACACTTTGTGAGCCAATACTTGACGTCAATTGCAATTCATTGGGAAATGGATCTCCAGTTTTAGTATCCATCGTCATGGCGATTTCACCGGAAACCAACATCACCGAGCCGCCCAACATAATGCTTTTGGCACCATTCTCTTGAGGAATAACATTCACTTGAGCATATTGGCTTAGCTCTTGAATGAGCGCATCTTGTTTATCGAGTAACATGGCATCTTGATTTGGCGATTTCATCAGCTCGAGATTTAAATTAGCCAACTCCTTACTAATCTCGTTGATACGCTTAGTCATACCTGTGATCTGATCATTAGTTTGCGTCATCTGGCCATTTAAGCTCGATTGCATCTGATTCAAACTATTAGCCAATTGTTTAGCATCGTTTAGGGTTGAACTACGAATACCTAAGTCAGCGGGCAAATCCGCGAGACTGTTTAATCCAGTAAAAAGAGAGTTTAAGCTCTGAGGTACCATTTTACCGATTTGAGAAAACAGTTGATCGAGCTCACTGAGTTTGCCATAACTCGCTTCAGCACCACTTAGGGTTGTTTGTCCAATACGTAATTCTCTTGCCGCATAGTCGTTGTAAATACGTTTTACATCATCAACGTAAGTCCCCGTGCCATAAAAACTATTACCAAGCCGTTGTGACTCTAGCGTCGACTGGGTTGCCACCTGCCTGTGATAACCTGCGGTATTCGCGTTGGCAATGTTATTACTGGTAACCCCAAGTTGCGACTGCGAGGCTAGCACCCCAGTACGAGCAATATTTAATAGGTCAATCGCCATTAGCCGACACTCCTCAGAACTAATAACCTATGAAGATTTATCATTTGTCTTCTCCTTGCAGTATCGACTTAAGCTCTTGGCTTATTGTCTGCATCACTTTAATGACTTTCTCAGCATATTTTGGATCGGTGGCATAGCCCGCATCCTGCAATGCACGAATAAATTGGGTTGGTGAAGCGGCGACTTTTTTAGCATCTTGATAACGCTCACCCTCAGCAATAAAGGTGACAAAATCGTTAAAACTATGTTCAAAATCAGTGTAAACGCGAAAATCGGCTTTTTGTCTAACGGCAATACCCTGCTCAAATTCCAAGGTACTCACGTTAGCCTTATCCCCAAGCCAACGGCGATCAGCCTTAATGTTGAATAGGTTGTGACTAGGTGCACCATTATTGCCACGGACAATTTTTTGACCCCAGCCCGTCTCAAGAGCAGATTGGGCCAAGAGCACTTCGGGTTGAGTGCCAAGGGCTTTGGCGGCTTTTTCTGCATGAGGATAAAGCGTCGCCAAAAACTCTTCCCGACTACCAAACTTCAAGGTCTTTTGTGTTTCCCTAAATGCCGCCGTCGGCAAGATTTGGCCGCTGATCACGGGTTCGATTGGCGATAAGGGTTGCTCTGACCAAGCGGGCTTTGGCGTATCTATGGCCAGCAAACGCTCTGGTCTATCAATATCTAAGGAGGACGTCACACCATCGGCGTTATTCAAGTCAACACTTGGGCGCGCAATCGATGCTGGCACGCCTTGCGCGGCAACGACTGGCGCAGCCGCAGTTTGAGTTTCGGCAGCCGAGGTTGCTTGAGCTGGAATATTGAAGGCTTTCGCATCATGTTGCAGCTTCATACCACCGTCATTACGCAGCACGGATGCGGGCGTAAACTGGCTAGACTCAGGGGATAATTGCTGCACCATCATGTCTGCAAGTCCCAGCACACCTTTATCCGATAAATCGACGGATAACTGCTGGTCCCGCATCTGCTCATAAAACTTTGTGTATTGGCTGTTGAGTGGACTGTCGGATTCAAACACTGCGTTAGCATCACGCATGCTCTTCATCAGCATTTGCACGAACACGCCTTCAAATTGTTGGGCGACTTTTTTCAAGGCGCCCTTCTCATCTTTCTGAGCCTGGGCGCGCAGGGAATCAAGCCCGCCCAGATCAAGAAAATGTGATGAACTTGAAAGCTTTTCCATGATTTTCCCGACAGAAATTAGATGATGATAAGTTCACCATGCAAAGCACCTGCCACTTTTAACGCTTCGAGGATAGCAAGTACATCTGAAGGGGCCGCGCCCACCAAGTTTACGGCTCGCACTAACTCATCTAAGGTCGTGCCAGGATTGAACATAAACATACGGCGATCACTTTCATTGACACCTATAGTGGTGTTGGCAGTCACTACGGTTTCACCATTAGCCAATGCATTAGGTTGAGAGACTTGTGTCGCTTCAGCAATTGTCACGGTTAAACCACCATGGGTTACTGCAGCAGGCAATAATTTAACGTGTTGACCCACTACTATGGTTCCAGTTCGAGAATTAACAATCACCTTGGCCGACTCTTCTGCAGGAATAACATCCAGATTTTCTAGGGTTGCAAGGAAGGATACGCGTTGTGAGACATCTCGTGGAGCAGTCACTTGAACTGATGTTGCATCCAGTGGGCGCGCCATATCGGGACCGAGTAAATCATTAATAGCATCAGCCATCCGTTGAGCCGTTGAAAAATCGGCGCGGCGCAGATTAAACGTCAAATAATCGCCACTTGAAAATGGCGTTGCTACACTACGCTCGACTATCGCACCATTTGGAATACGGCCTACTGTAGGGGTATTTTGAATGACTTTAGAGCCATCCAAACCTTCTGCACTAAAACCACTAACCACTAAACTCCCTTGGGCAATAGCGTACACATTACCATCGACCCCTTTGAGGAACGTCTGCAATAGCGTGCCACCACGCAGGCTTTTGGCCTCGCCTAAACTAGATACAGTAACATCTAATTGTTGCCCAGGTTTAATAAACGCAGGCATATCGGCGTGAACGGCCACTACGGCTACGTTTTTGATTTTAGGTCTAAAATTATCTGGTAAATTGATCCCGAAATTTTTCAACATCGTTGTAAAGGTTTGCTCGGTATAATTGGTTTTCTCGCCAGTACCGGGTAAACCAACAACCAAGCCATAACCAATTAACTGGTTACTGCGAACCCCCTGAACATTAGCAATATCTTTAATTCTTTCGGCCTGACTAGGTAGAGAAAGCACTAACATGGCAAGTGCGACAATCAGTCTATATTTCATGATTTGACTCCTCAGAAAGGCCACCAATCGCTCATAAAGAACTGGCTCAGCCAACCTACTTTTTGAGCGTCTGCAAAAGTGCCTGTGCCACTATATTGAATACGCGCATTGGCCATACGGGTTGAATCAATGGTGTTATCTGGCTTGATATCCTGCGAGCGTACAATACCGGTCACGCGAATAAACTCATCACCATTGTTGATTGAAATCCACTTTTCACCGCGCACAACTAAGTTACCGTTATTGAGCACTTGCATAATATTGGCGGAGATACTGCCATCTAAGCTATTGCTTTGATCTGCATCGGATTCACGCTTAGTATTCATGCTGTCTTTGTAGCGTAAATCGAGGGGAATACCGCCTAAAGACACATTGCTCCCACCGGCATAAATGGGATCGAGTGTCATATCAGAACCTTTTTTGATCTGATTACCGGCACTCTTTTTCGCCTGAGTCGCTTCTTTCAACACGATAGTGATAATGTCACCGACTTTATGGGCACGAATATCCGAGTAAAGACTCGCCGCTTGGCTATCTTGGTAAATCGACCCCGTTGCAGCAATTTTAGTCGGTGGTGCTTCGGGATAAACTGGGGCATAGAAGGGATCATCCGCAATCGGCTTCTTTGGAGTTGAACTACATGCCGCCAGCAAGAGCGTACTAGCCAATAGTAGATATCTAGCCATGATCATGTGCCTCTATAGATTCTGATTCACATAAGCCAGCATCTGATCGACCGCCGAAATCACTTTGGAGTTCATCTCGTAGATCCGCTGACTTTCAATGAGGTTAACTAGCTCTTCGGTCACGTTCACGTTAGAGGTTTCTAACGCACCTTGACGAATCGCTCCCATACCATCAAGTGATGCAGTGCCTTGAATAGGCGTACCACTCGCACCAGTTTCGGTGTATAGGTTTTGTCCCATAGGATCTAAACCCGACGGGTTAATAAAGTCGGTCATACTGAGCTGCCCAACGACTTGGTTTTCCGCCGCACCTGGTGTTTTTACCGAGACTTCCCCTTCAGCAGAGACAGTAATACTGGTTGCATCCTCAGGAATAGTGATCGCAGGTTGCAACACATAACCCGAACCCGGTGTGACAATTTGCCCAGTATCATCTAAGGTAAATTGACCATTACGGGTATAAGCCGTAGTCCCATCGGGGAGCTGCACTTCGAAAAATCCTGGGCCTTCAATCATCAAATCGAGCGAGTTATCCGTGGTCAGCATATTGCCTTGGGTAAACATTTTTTGGGTGGCTACCACCTTGGTACCCGCACCAATGTTCAAACCGTTTGGCAACTTAGTGTTAGAGGCGCTGATCCCACCCGCTTGGTTAACAGTTTGATAAAGTAAGTCCTCAAATACCGCGCGGCTTTTTTTATAGCCCACAGTGCTGGCGTTAGCGACGTTGTTTGAAATCACCGCAATATCGGTTTGCTGTGCGTCTAAGCCAGTTTTACTAATCCATAACGCTGGATGCATAATTTATCTCCTAACTAATCCGCATTAATGAGGATGAAGCGCGGTCATTTTCTTCCGCGGTTTTCATCATCTTCACTTGCAATTCAAATTGTCGCTGTAGGTCGATTAAGGACACCATCTCATCCACGGGGTTGACGTTACTGCCCTCTACAGCACCACTTTCAACAAATACACTAGGATCGGCAGGCGCCGGATCACCGGATACCAAACGGAACAACCCATCCTCGCCGCGCATCATTTGTGCATTGCCGGGGTTTACCAACTTTAATCTTCCAACCTCTTCGACGACTTCTGTCGTCGCACCTTGAGGACGAACAGAGATAATCCCATCCTGTGAAATAGTGACCTTTTCAATTGGCAGCGGTAACACAATCGGTCCGGCATCACCCATCACGGGATTACCACGGTCGTTATGCAATAAACCTGTTGAGTCAAAACTGAGACTGCCAGAACGGGTATAAGCTTCACTACCATCCTGTGCTTGCACGGCAAACCAACCGTCACCTTTAATGGCAACGTCAAGATCGCGTCCAGTAGATTTAATCGGGCCCGAACGAAAATTGGCGGAGGGGGTTTCAACCATGGCAAAGACCCTTGTCGGCAATCCTTCACCAAAGGCTTGCATCGATCTGGCTTGCGCCATATCCGACTTAAATCCATCGGTATTTGCGTTGGCTAAGTTGTTGGCACGCAAAGCCAACTCATTCATATTTTGCTTAGCGCCGCTCATGGAGATATAAAGGAATTTGTCCACAGACTGCTCCGTCAAAGTTTCAACCTGATAATAGCAAAGCAAGCATCATGCCAATAAAATAAGCAGCTAGTTAACTGATAAATTAGGAGATTTTAATAAACGAATGAATGCACAACAGAAAGAGGCTAAGTGTTGCCGCTTGCGGCAACACTTAGCAGAGGCAAGATTAACTTAACGAATTTGCAGAACAGTTTGTTGCAGAGTGTTATTCACTTCCAGCGTACGTGAGTTGGCTTGGAAGTTACGTTGTGCCGAAATCAAATCCACCAGCTCAGTCGTCAAGTCAATGTTAGATTGCTCTAACGCTGAAGAACTGAGACTACCAAACGTACCACTGTTAGGCTCACCAGCCAGCGCAGGACCTGACGATAAACTGGCTTTCCACGAGGTATTACCCACTTGTGTCAACCCTTGTTCGTTTGCAAAGCGAACTAAAGCAACGCGGGCTAATGGCACTGTTGAACCATTGGAGTAACTGGCAGTGATCAAACCATCTTCACCAATTTCGACATTGGTTAAACGCCCTACTGTGGTACCGTCCTGTGACAATTCAGTGGCGGCAAAGGGAGCTGAATATTGGGTTGGTGCATTAAATTTAATAATCACGGCTTGAGTGCCATCAGCACCAGGGCCTAACACGCCAGCGCCGCCAACCCCTAACGTTTCGGTGGCGACGACTGCCGGATCACTCCCAGTATACACACCGACGGAGTTAAACTTCAGAACCGACCCCTTCCAGCCGCCAGCCGTTTGAGCTGTGCCAGAGGCATCGGGAGTGCCATCACCATTGGTGTCAGTCTGATATGTACCAGCAGGGCCAGAAATATCAACTTGTTTACCATCAATGGCATAGTATGCAACCCAGTTGTTTTCACCATTATATGAGCCATTATTTGGTTTGACGAAATAGGTCGTCATGATATGTGGCTCACCCAGAGAGTCATAAATCGTCATGGAGGTCACACTGTTGTAGGTTTTAGAGTCCAGCGGGTCAAAGGCAGCAGGATCGAGTGAACCTTCTTTCGCATTTAAGTTCATCTGCAGAGTCACGTTTTCAGTCTGAACTGGACTGCCAGCAGTATCAGGAATTTGCACAGGTTTAGCCGTCGTTAAACTGACCGATGTCGAATTACCATCTTTATCAACTGGGAAGGTTTGCAGGTAATTACCTGCAGAATCAACCATATAATTATTTTTATCGACTTTGAATGCACCTGCACGGGTAAACTGATGATCTAGGGTGCCAATCTCAGAAGCCGTTACAAAAAAGCCACCGCCTTTAATCGCTAAATCTAACGAGTTATTCGTCAGTTGCAAACTACCTTGGTGGAATTGCTGCGCCACTTGGCTCGTAGCCACACCACCACCCACAGCGGTTTTTGAGTTTGAGAAAATTGAATTAGCGTAAACATCCGCAAATTCAGCACGCGACTCTTTAAAGCCAATGGTGTTAGCATTCGCGATATTGTTCGCCGTAGTGTTCAAATCTTTCTGCGCAGCAGAAATGCCACTCAATGCAATGTTAAACGACATAATTCACCTCTACATTTGCTCAATTCAATGATGGACAAGTGTGATGTCCATTTACAATCTTGATAACGATTAAACTTCACTAATCGCAAGTACATCCGACAGCTTAAAGGCCATTCCACCCTTGAGATTCAAAATGGCGCCAGTCGCTGCAGTACCTAAAGAAACACTGGTAACATGCGCATAGGTCGATACAGCTAACGCTTGTGATTTATCATTCACCAAACCCGATGCTTTAATCGAGTAATTACCTGCAGCAACGGGTTCTCCTTTATCATTCAAACCATCCCACTTGACATCAGTGTTACCACCCTTACTACCATCAACAGTAAATGTTCTAACGACTTGCCCTTTATCATCTTCGATTCGAACATTAATGACGGGAATTTTCTCGGAAGTACTGATCACACCATTTAAGCCTGGGCTTTCTGCAGAGATATAACCCGTATCTGTCGGTAACAGCACTTTTCGCCCAACTAATCCCGATGCTTGCAAAGCTTGGCTTGATGTCATCACACTGTTTAAATTAACGATTTGATCATTTAACTTAGAAATGCCATCGACAGTAGAAAAAGATGCCATCTGTGCAATCATCTGGTCGTTATCAACGGGCTTAAAGGGATCCTGCATCGATAACTGCTGGCTGAGTAATGAGAAAAAATCCTCTTGAGTGAGCTGCTGACTCTTAGCCTCTGGAACAGCAGAACTAGTCGGCAAACGTAATCCATCCAAAAATGGATTGCCGGTAGAATTAGTCGACGTCTTGGTGTTATTGGTTGATACCGTATTCGATTGAGTGTTTGTTTGAGTCAGCTGCGATGAGGTTTGACTCAGTTGGTTAATGAGGCTCACAACGTACCTCCTAAATAACGCATATTATTTACCCATCCCAAGTGTTTGTTGCAGCATAGATTTTGCCGCCTCAGCCACTTGAACATTCATCTGATATGAGCGAGAAGCTGAAATCATGTCAGCCATTTCTTCCATGACATTCACATTTGGTTTGTAAATAAAGCCATCAGCATCCGCCATCGGATGATCCGGCGAATACTCTTTTAATAGGGGCTTATCACTCTCGACTATGCCTTTCACCGTGACACCTTGGGAAGCTTGTTGCTGACTCTGCGCCTTGGCCATTTCGGCTTCAAAAATGGGATGACGAGAACGGTAAGTTTTATCTACACTGCTGGAGACTGAATCTGCGTTAGCAATGTTACTCGCGGTAGTATTTAGCCGCAGAGACTGGGCTGACATGCCAGACCCCGCAACATCGAAGATATTAAATAAACTCATGATTAATCCCCTCTCAGCGCTTTTTTCATGCCGCTAAACTTACTGTCCAAAAATCCCAGAGACATTTGATATTCGAGCGCATTTTGCATAAATGCCGACTGTTCCTGTTGAATATCCACTGTATTGCCATCTCCAGTATCTGGCTGATTTGGCACACGGAACTTCACGTATTGTCCCGTTAACTGTGCGAGGCCAAAATGCTGCTCATCGCCTGTCATCTCAAGGCTATTGCGTTGCTGTTGCTGGGTTTTCGCAATATTTAAGGCGGCAGAAAAATCGACGTCACGGGCTTTATAATGTGGCGTATCAGCATTTGCGATATTGCTTGAAATCACTTCAGCCCGCTCAGCACGGATCCCCAACGTGAATTGGTGAACACCCAGTGCCTTATCAAAATTAATCGCCATAAAATTGCCTCCATCGTGTCACTCACGGGAACAAAGCAATTCATGTGCCAAAAAACAGAAACTATCAGAAATGTGTAGAAATGGGGTTTGGTGGGGTAAAAAATTACCGACTAATGTCGGTAATTTTTATTTAATATCATAACATTAAGTCTTTTTCTGGTAATAGATACCAGGGTTGCAACGCACCATGTCAAACTCATCTGTCAGGCCCGCAATGGATTCTGACGCGCCGAGAAAAAGTATGCCCTTCGGATTTAATGCGGCAGCGAATTGCCGCAAAATTTTTGCTTTTGCCTCTGGGGCAAAATAGATCAGCACATTTCGACAGAAGATAATGTCGAACTTGCCGAGTAAGGTGTAACTCTCAAGTAAGTTATGGGCGCGAAAATTGACTAAACGCTTAACGTTATCCTTAACTCGCATGTTGCCAGAGGGCAAAGCATCAAAAAACTGGCGCTTACGTTCCTCGGATAAACCACGCGCTAGCGCCAAACTATCGTATTCGGCATTTTTGCAACGTTCCAACATCGAAGGCGAAAGATCGGTTGCTTGGATCGAGGCGCCGCCCGGCAAAGCTCCCGGCTTCTTCTGTTGATATTCTAAGATAGTCATTGCCAACGAATAAGGCTCTTGGCCAGACGAGCAGGCAGCGGACCATATTTTTAATGGACGCCCCAACTTACTGTATTCAGGTAACAACACATTATTGAGCAACTCAAACGGATAACGGTCACGAAACCATAAGGTTTCATTGGTAGTCATGGCGTCGATCACTTCTGCCCGTAAGGCTCGCTCCGTGGGCTTCATCGAATGTTTTACCACATCGGATAACGAAGGCAGATTATATTTGCCCATCAAAGGAGCAAGACGGCTACGTACTAGGTATTGTTTATTTTCCCCCAGTACGATGCCGCTGTGTTGTTCTAGGAACAACCTAAATTGATTATATTCGGCTTCAGCGAGTGATTTGTCAGGCACATTCACGTCCTAGATCCTATAGCAAGCACCCAAATAAGTGCCAACAATCATGTAATAAGGGCTAGATTATAGCGTAAAGCGCTACTAGGCACTAACCCACACTTTCACTACAAACTTAAATGCTTGTTCACTGCTGCCGCTAATTCATCAGGATTGAATTTCGCGATAAAGTCGTTGGCGCCTACTTTTTGCACCATGGCCTGGTTGAACACGCCGCTGAGTGAGGTATGTAAAACGACCTTAATATGCTTGAGCTTTGGATCGTCGCGGATTTCTGCCGTTAAGGTATAACCATCCATTTCAGGCATTTCGATATCGGAAATAATTAATGGGATCTCTTCCGCGACATTGTTCATTTCACTAGCAATCGCCTTTAACTTGTCCAATGCTTCGCGGCCATCTTTTGCCGTATCAATTTGTAAGTTTAATGATTCCAACGCGCGAATAATCTGTTTACGAGCCACAGCCGAATCATCAATCACCATGATGTGATAATGCTGACTTCTATCGATAGTGAGCTGCTCATTGACTTCTTCACTGATCGCGGTTTTTACTGGGGAGATTTCATCAAGAATCTTTTCAACATCGAGAATTTCGACTAACTCGCCTTCAATTTCAGTTACCGCCGTCAAATAGGAATAACGGCCAGCACCTTGAGGTGGCGGCATAATGGCTTCCCAGTTCATGTTGATGATACGTTCAACTGAACTAACCAAGAAACCTTGTACGCTACGGTTATATTCAGAAATGATAATAAAGCAATTCTCGGTACTCGCGAGCGGACGCCCACCAGTTGCGGCACTTAAATCGATGACTGAAATGGTCGTTCCGCGAATATGTGCCACCCCTTTAACGTAGGGATTAAGTTTAGGCAAGGCCGTTAATGGTGGACACTGCAGAACCTCTTTTACTTTGAATACGTTAATCCCAAAACGTTGACGACCATTCAACTTAAATAGCAATAGTTCTAGTCGGTTTTGACCTACGAGTTGGGTGCGTTTGTTGACTGAATCAAGAATACTCGACATAACTCTGCCTTGTTGTTCTGTTTATGTACGGCCCTAAAACTCGTTTGAGTATAGGCATATTAATTGCTTGCGTCTTGTTATCCATAACCATAGTTGAAACTGAGTCAAACTTCTGACACGAAATTTTGGCCTTAACGACACAGGACAGTTTCACGTTTGATAAAAGTATAGGTGCATTCTGGCGTTACAAGCTAGTCTCTTCATTATGAAAGTAAATTTAGTATATTTTTTATGTGTTATCGCATTATTTCTCACCTCGGCGGCCAATGCAGCTCCCGAGGTACCTAGCGTATCGACGATATCAGAGTTAGCTAAAGCCCTTATTAATGAAAAGATTTCAGTACCGGCGAATGCCAAAGTGGAAATCGCTCCCCAACCTATCGACAACCGACTACTGCCAGCACAATGCGCATCCCCAATAAAAGTTGAACTAGCATCCGATAGGGAAATCAGCCGCAACAACACAGTAAAAGTCAGCTGTGATACACCTGATTTGGCCTACCCTTGGCAGATTTTTATGTCGGTGCGTGTTGATATTCTGTTCCCTGTGGTCGTTGCCAGCGAAACACTGGCGCCAGGGGAGTTAATCAGTCCGACTCAGGTTGAAATCCGTTATATTGATCAAAATAGTTTACGCGGAATGCAATTTAGCGATACCAGCCAACTTTCAGGCGTACGGGTTAAACGCCGTGTTGCCAAAAATTTTCCCATTTTTGCCAACAACCTTTGCTTTGTCTGTAAGAATGATTCAGTGTCGATTTATGTCCGTTCCAGTAATTTTGTGCTAAAAACCGTGGGTGAAGCACTGCAAGATGGTAATATTGGTGACCAAATTAGGGTCAAAAATAGCAGCTCAAACAAGGAACTAGATGCTATAGTCACAGCCATTGGCGAAGTCGAAGTTAGAATGTAAAATAAGCTAAAGCTTTTCGTTGGGCTGCCGATACCCCAGTTAAGAAATCCCGTATACACGACGCTGGAGCCTAAAATGGCAATTGATATTAGCAAATTTAACGCCGGAGCGGCCGCGCAAGTCCGTTCAAACAGTACTAAAAAGAGCAGTGAAAGCGAGCAATCGACTCAGGTTGCGGCCAAATCGACTCAACAAAAAGGTGACTCTGTTGTCATTACGGCTCAAGCTCAACAGCTACAAGGAGCTCAAACCAAAATGGCCAGCCTACCTGAAGTCGACCAAAAGAAAGTCGCTGAAATTAAGCAAGCGATTGCCGAAGGTCGCTATAAAATTGATCCCGAAAAGTTGGCGGCCAACATTGCCAGCTTCGAAGCTGAATTGAATGACCTCAATAAAGAGTAACTATGACAGAAATAGCTAAACTGGTAGATCAACAACACGCCCATTTGGCTGTTCTTAAACAGATTATTCTCAAGGAAAAAGGCGCTTTGGTTGACCAAAACGCCGATTTGCTTTTATCGCTTGCGGAGCAAAAATCAACATGCCTGCAAGAACTCAAGGCCAACGATGACTTACTGGCCAATCACAGCGATAAATCCTTACTCACCTCGCAAGTAGAACTATCCCATAAAATGGCCGCCGTAAAAGAGGCCCTTGCCGAATGTAAGGATCTTAACGCTCAAAATGCCAGTCTCATCGAAATGAATTTGGCGAGTCTAAACCGTTTTGCCCAAGCCTTACAGGCGAGCCGAAACGCGACTACCCTGACTTATAACGATAAAGGCAGAACCTCGACCCTTTCTAGCTTAGGCAATGATTTAAAAGCATAAGTCGAGCAATAAATAGTAAACGGGATATAAACAAAAGCCGCGCTAAAACTGAGTGCGGCTTTTGTTTATTGGTAAAGCGACGACAAAGTCACCCAGCACTAGCGCTAAAACCTACCCTAGCGCTAAAAATAGGTAACGTCTTTGATTCTTTGTGGGCGACTCTGCTGTTGGTAAATTTGCCATACCTTGGCAAAATCAAGCTCCAACTCAGTGACATAGTGATCCCCTGCCGGATAGCTTTTTACCACTCTCGCGCCACGGATCACCCCAGTAACAGAAGCTTTAACATTGTCATCTGTCAGCATCCAATCACTGACACTGCTATTGGCAGTGATCTTTTGTCCATACACTTGTTCAGCCAGTTCACGATAAGCCACAATTTTTGAGGCCTGCATCGCCATCAATACTCGTTGGGACTGCTCTTTAGCCGGTTGAGTCGCTAGCGGGGCATAACCTATGGCCGTCAGCTTAGGAAAACTGCTTGGCGGTACATCTTCCCACTGAACATATTTATCTTTGGCAGCACACCCTGTTAGTAGGAGCGCCGCAACAATGAATAGGTAGCGTTTCATTTTCCATCTCCTAGCACTCGCACTTCATTCATACCAGGGCTCGACTGGCGGTATAAAATCCCATCCTGAGAGATAACTTGCTCTGAAGGCTGCATGTAATTGCTCAACTCTTTTTGGGTCACATAGGTTTGAGAGGCTGACACCACGCGGTTATTACTCAAGGTAACAATCCGAGTGTTGATTGCCATGCCATTGGTCGTGGGGCTCATCGTCGATACCACAATATGGTCAACGGGCAAATTAGTAGACAATTTTTGCCAGTCACGCGTCAAAATAAAATCGCCCTCACCAGTAACACGCAGTCCATCAGCGAGATTTAACTCCACCACATTAAATTGAAAACTGTGCAACGATGCCATGAGTCCCTGCTGCAATTGCAGCGCAACCGCATTCGTACTCGTCATGTCGCCAACTAATACTGGTGTAGTTACAACAATAGGTTGATCAGGACGCAATGCATCATTTTGCTTGACTAGCTCAGTCACAATACGCTGCGCTAAATGATTAATCACCGCTGTCGGCGGCAAACCATTGCCATCAACTAGGCTAGGTTTGGGCGGTACAACGGGTTTCGTCGTACAACCTACCAGCACCACAAGTGCCAGAGGAATAAATGCACGCTTCAGCATTGGAATAACCTCATCGTCTAAATCAATGCGACTCACATGAAGTCGCGGTCTTTGGCGTAAATCAAGCAAATATTAGACCAAGTCAAAATATTGCGCTTAATGAACTCTTCAGATTATCGACAAATCCATTGATAACTTTATCCCTAGACCACGATAAATCAGGCATACAATTTGCTTAGAGCAATAAAGTACTGCCAGTAAACTGACTCATCCCAGCAATTTTAGTTAAGGGCTTATTGATGAACATACTAAGAAAGAACTTGCTCATAATCAGCAGCCTACTGCTATTTGCTGCACAGACAAACGCCGAATGGGTCGAGGCCAGTGGAGAAGCGGTGATCACCAATGGCAACATCGCCCAAGCACGTGAAGAAGCCATCAATCAAGCGGTGAGTTATGCCACGCTCAGTACCGGTATCCAGATCACCAGCGAACAGCAAACGACTAATGGTAACTTAACGCAAAACAGCTTTGCGATTAATCGTTATGCCCAGGCGATTAGCATTCAATTGGTGAGCGAGCGTATTCAAAGCAATAAAATCTATGTATCCCTCAGGCTCGATCTCAATGATGACCCAACCCAGCAATGCCCGGCAGGCCAATTAAAGGCCGCCATCTTAATTCCCCAAGCGCAAATAAAAGACCGAGCACAGTTGCGCTACGGACAATTATCGGGATTTGAAGAAGTCATCTCCGAGAAACTGGGTAATAGTATTGATGGCTACTCATCTACTGGTTTTAGTCATATCCATGCCAAAGAACGGCTTGATATCGCACAAGAATTGGTCGATATCCGCGGCTATCGACTCCCTAGTTGGTTGAGTGAAATCACCGATAGCCAATATATTTTATTGCCACAAATCATCGATATATCGACTGAGCCTGTGCAATCTACCTTTATGGGATGGTGGGATGAAGCGCCACTCAGACAATTCCAATTTAAACTCAGCCTCTTTCACGGCATTAGCGGCGAGGAAGTGTGGAGCAAAACCTACAGTACCTCTGCCCCGTGGGAGTTTGAAGAACAGGCCATCATAGCCCCTAATAGTGACCGATTTTGGCGTTCATCCTATGGCAGAAATATCAGCCAAATCATGCAAGAAGCAACTCGAGATATAGACAACACGCTTAATTGCAGACCACTGTTAGGGCAAGTCGTCAGCCGTCAAGGCGACAGAATTATCCTCAACTTAGGTCGTAAACATGGCATTCGAGTTGGCGATAAATTCCAGGTCGTGTTACAACAAAACTTACCCGATAGACTCAACGAAATGCGTGCTGTCGCCACCAAAAGCCGAGCAACGGTAAAAATCGAACAAGTCAGCGAAGAAAGTGCAACTGCGGTCCTCGTTGACCAAAATGCGGCTTACAATGTACAGATAAACGACATCGCGCTTAAGATTTAACCAACTAAATCATAAGCCTTTTAATCAAAGATAAAACCAGTATAATCACTGGCGTCTCTTCATAGCTCAACAGGATAGAGCAGCCGCCTCCTAAGCGGCCGATCGGGGTTCGAGTCCCTGTGGAGAGACCATAAGTCATTTCTTACCTATAAAATTCAATTGGTTACGAAAAACCCAAAAGTCCTGTGCCGCCATAGGAATGTCATTTTTTAGAATTTTTCGTAACTTTTTCAAAAATCCCCTTTTCACTCATTTCATCCGGTTACTTGACTATCACGTTCATTTCCGTTAGCTATCTTAGATTTAGAAAATTGATACGTATCGAATGGAAGCTGTAGAAGTCATCGGAACCAATACTTCTGGACATATTGCTAAATGAGTAAACTCGCCTATTGAGGTGGAGCGTGTTAACAAAGAAACCCCGTAAAATCCATACAAGAATTCAAAGTTTGGGCTTTGAACCGTACTGATAAAATTGGTATAGTGGTAACCACTCACCAACTAAGTTCTTGTAAATCAAAAGTCTAAGTTCATCAAACCCAATATCGAAAAAAAATACAACCGCTATGTAAGCTGAAATCACTTGGCTTAAACGCCAATTAGTAAAGCAAGTTGAAAATTTGAAAATCCTAAAAAAGCAGCCACCAACTTTCGAAAGGAACCAAAGTAGCCAAATTTGAGTTAATCCTCGAACATCAACACCGCTTTTCTCTTTATCCGATGGTAGCTGTGATCAGGAGTGGGAATTATGCTATGGCACTGAGTCCTAGAGCGATTCAACGTATGGCCCTTTATACGTGGATTTAGGCTCCCTTTGACGATTCAATGGAACTCTACGGCGCGGGACACATTCAGTGGGATTTAGGAAGACTATTTATGTAAGATGGGTATTAAAACCATTATGCTAGCATCTCAAACCGATAATTGTTGCCAAAGGCTGCTAAGATATTTATGGTGACAACCGACAGTAATCATAATTATCGGTTCTAGCAAATCGGCTAGAATAGAACTTTATTGCTGACGCGCAAAATTAGGAATGAGCTGCCAATATTACCTATATAAACCAGTGAGAGGATAGCCCTATCTGTTTGTAACCATTGTTCTTTACTATCGAGCCGTTTTGGATTAGTTGATGGCAAGCAGAATAACAGTGGAGCCTATTTATGAGGTATTGAAGATAGCCCGATTCCGCTGAGAATTTCCTACGGACGTGATTATTAAAAAATGCCTGAGACAGCTAATACTACGCAAATGATAACCTTACTTTACTTTAAAGGTGTCAGATTGTACAAAGTATGAGCAACAAAGGGAGCTGCAGGGATAATGTTTGTGTGGAAAGTTCCTTCCACACGTTAAAAATTAAGGCGCTACAAGACGTAACGCTCATGACTTGTCCTCAAATCAAACTAACAGTATTTGAGTACAAAGTTGATTACAATCGAACCAAACAGCATAGTGCTCCTATTTATTCAGTCCAGAAAGTTTTGAATTAAAATGCGTACTTCGCAAAGCGTCCAATATTACGGCAGTCAGATCATTAGGTCTCTATCAACTTAAAATGACAAAGAGTATTTGCCAACATCGCCATCCAAATCAGGGATTTCAGTTATCTTAAATATGCATTATTAGATTTTATCAAATCAAATGAAAGCCATCTAACTGCTTGCAACAAAGTAAAAACTTTTTCGTAGGAACGTGCTCCATGACTGATTTACTACAACAGAATATGGCTATTATCCGCCGTCGCTGGCCGGAAGTGGCTCAGACCATGGACGCAGCAAATCCCGACAGCCTGGATGCCATGTTGGTGACAGGTGCCAATCACACTATCAGCGTTAACGGTATCCAGCTCAGCAGCTGTTATAATCGCTTGGCCGAAGCGGAACTTATGATAAATCAGCTTCCAGCTTGGTGCAGCACCGTTTCTGTTTATGGGGTCGGCATGGGTGATGTACCCACCTTGCTCTCTGATAACAAACACTTGGAACATATTCGTATCTGCCCGCTCAATTTGAATCTGTTAGTTTTGTTGCTCAGCTACACAGATCAAAGCGAGTGGTTAAGCGATCTGCGGGTAGTACTGGAACCCAATCCCCGGCAAGATGAGCTGGCGCAGCATTACATTGCAATAATATCTGATCTGCAGCTCATCAGTGACCATAACGCCAGACTGCGTGATCTGTTGATGTTTCATAATAATCTTGCGTTTGCCAACAAGCGGCACAAACCTGAAGATGTGAAATTTCAGCGCAGGTTGGCAGACAATCTTGAGACCATAAAACAGGATCCCGATGCTGCATCACTAAGCTTGCTCTTTCAACCAAGCAAGACTTTGGTTATAGGTACGGGTCCGTCGCTGGAACAGCATTATGATTATTTGAGGGCACAAATGGCATTACCCTTGGCAACACGGCCCCTGATGATAGCTGTAGATACGGCATTAAAAGCCTTGGTCAACGAAAATATCATTCCGGATATTGTCATAAGCTTGGATTACAACATTTCTCTTGCTCACTTGCCCGAAGTGCTTCCGGAAAAAGTTAAATTGGTCTATTTTCCCAGGTCTCAGCCACAGGTATTGCATGCCTGGCCCGGGGAGCGCTTCGCTGCCTATTCGCTCAATGAAACCTATGATGAACTCAACAGCCGCTATCCCAAGCTGCGCTTGTTTGCCAATGGCAGTGTCATACATCCGGCCATTGACTTGGCGGTATACCTGAAGAGTAAACAAATCATCTTATTTGGTTGTGACTTCTGTTATCCCAAAAACAAGACCCATGCCTTCTGGCCCGAGGGCAAGCTCGGGCCCTCAATAACAGACTCCAAACACCACTGGGTCATCAACGGGCATGGAGATAAAGTGATTACTCACTTGAATTTCCGTGGTTATTTACTCGCACTGGAACACTATATCCGCACAAAACCAGAGGTGGCATTTTATAACTCGAGTCTGGAAGGCGCCGCCATTAAAGGAACCCTTTATCTGGAGTGTAAATGATGAAAAATGATATCAATACAGTCCTGATCCCCAAGTTGATAAGTACAGCCCATAAATTGAGATTAGGTCAGGAAGCCGATGGTTCAAGCGATTTTGGTGAATGCATTGTCTTAATCACCACCATACTGCCGGAACTGCAGAACACCAAGGCCATGATGACCTTGTTTCGACACATGCTCGCCACTCAGGAAAGGCATGATTGGCTGGCGCTGGCTGACTGCCTAGAATATGAATTACCCTTACAATTACAACAGCAGGCCACAGATCAAATCTGAAGCCTTGCTATTTGCAGAATTGCAGAGAGTCCAGTTATGAAAATTGCCATAATTCCAGCCAGAGGCGGCAGTAAAAGAATACCAGGGAAAAATATTCGTCTGTTCCATGACAAACCCATTATTGTGTGGTCCATCGAGGCGGCACTTGCCAGCGGTTGCTTTGATAAAGTCATTGTTTCTACTGATGATCCAAATATTACCGACATTGCGATTCAGGCCGGTGCAGAAGCCCCCTTTATGCGACCAGCTGAATTATCAGACGATATGACAGGAACCATGGCGGTGATCCGCCATGCCATCCACTGGCTAAATGGCACCTTGTCTCGGCAAAGTGGGGATATGGAGCTTACCCATGTGTGTTGTATATATGCCACGGCCCCCTTCATCAGCGCCGAAGACATCAAAATTGGCTTGCAGAAGCTGACTAGTGGTGAAAACGACTACGCCCTGGCCGTCACCAATTTTGAATTTCCCATTCAACGTGCAGTGATACTCAATGCACAACATCAGCTTGAAATGTTACAACCCAACCACTTCATGACCCGCTCACAGGATCTGCCAATTGCATACCACGATGCAGGACAATTTTGCTGGGGAACCACTGCAGCCTGGCTGCAACAGAAGGCCATCTTCACCAGCCCAACAGCACCGGTGTTTATTCCCAGTTATAGAGTGCAGGATGTTGATACCGAAGACGATTGGATAAGAGCTGAACTCATGTTCAAAGCCATTTATACTATGCAGGGTGTGTGAGGCCAATGGTGGATAATTTACAGGCAGCGTTATCAGACAGCCAGACCGTTGTTTTTCGCACAGACTCAAGCCGGAGCATAGGTTATGGACATGTTATGCGCTGCCTTACGCTGGCAATGGCCTTAAAACAGCAGGGTTGCCAATGCTATTTCATATGCCGTGATCTACTCAATAATCACAGCGCTTTGGTCGAACAACATGGCTTTGTGTTGGTGCTATTACCCCGGGATACATATCTGAGTCCAGAAAATGATACCTCAGAGCCACGTCACTGCAGCTTGCTGGAGACAAGTTGGCAGCATGACATCAGCCAATGTGTTTCACATTTTAATGTAATCAAACCAGATATTATTGTTGTCGATCATTATGCTCTTGATGAAAAATGGGAAACACAAGCCAAGGCATATTGCAAAAAGCTGATGGTTATCGATGACCTGGCAGACAGGATGCATAGATGCGATATATTACTCGACTACAACTTGAGCGTTAAATCCAACGCATATAAAACTTGGGTTCCTCAAAAGTGCCAATTACTACTTGGTGGAAAATATGTCTTGCTGCGAGACGAATTCAAGCAGTGGCAATATTTGAGTATCCAAAGGCGCATTTCCAAACGGCTCGAGACAATTCTCGTTACGTTCGGCGGGATAGACAGCGACAACAACAGCGAAAAGGTCTTACAGGTCATTAAAGACACACCATTGTTGGCCCTGAAACGAATAGACGTTGTAGTCAGCGCCAATGCACCCCATTTGTCATCCTTGCAATCTGCCGCACAAGCCATGCAAATCGAAACCCACATCCATACCAATGTAAATAACATGGCAGAGCTTATGGCAGTCGCTGATCTCGCCATTGGCTCGGGAGGGGGCTGCACTTACGAAAGATTGTTTATGAAATTGCCCTCGTTATTGATGCCTATTGCCGACAATCAGGTTACCCCCTTACTTTCCATGAGCCAATTAGGCCTCTTTGAGCTGTTTTTAAATTTTAATGAACTCTCAATAAAACTTGGACGCTATTGTTCACATCCCCTGCCTTTGGTTGCGGCGCCAGTGCTGTTTGGTGCACCTCTGGTGTGTCAAAACCTATTGGCCAAAGAGGTTACCTTGGCCGATGTGAAACCGCTGGATATCAGACGAACCTTCCATTGGTTGCAAGATGTAACACTAAGGGGGCAGTTTGTACAAACCAAAGCCCCTGTCAAAGCATCGCACTTTATCTATTGGCGAGCATTGCTCAAAGATCAAACCCAATATACCTTCAGCATCCTTCAACAAGGACGGCACGTGGGTAACCTAGGTATTAAACACCTAAACGTGCAACGGAGCGAAGCCGAGCTGTGGATCTACATTGGCGTACAAACCGAACAGAATAAAGGTTTGGGAACCATAGCCTTGACATTGCTGGAAAACATCATTAAACACACTCTGCTCATTAATAACATTGTGATCCATGTAGCTAAAGACAATAGCCCAGCACTGTCGTTTTACAATAAACTGGGATATGTGATCTGCGATGACAAACTGATCGCTGCGGAATTTTCCGAAAAAAATGTACTACAAATGAGAAAAGTATTATGAAATGCGCCATTATGCAACCGACTTTTTTGCCTTGGAGTGGCTACTTTAACTTAATGGCCGAGGTGGATGTGTTTGTCTTTCTCGATGATGCCCAGTTTCAAAAAAGCTCTTGGCATAACCGCAATCGTATTCCTTTGAATAATATGCCTAATTGGCTAACAGTACCGGTACGGCACCAACACTTGGATCAAACATTGCTTGCAACACGTCTTGACAATAAGACTCACTGGCGTGAAAAAATGACAAGAATGCTCGAACAGACCTATGCCAAACACGCTTTTAATTCTGAACTGTACTGTTTCATCAATCTCATATCAAACGACAACCACACCTCGCTTGCCGAATTAAATATTGCTCTCATTGAAATGATGGCTCAAAAATTAAGTATTCAATGTAAAACTATAAGATCCAGTGAACTCGATATTCCCGGTGTGAGGACGCGGAGATTATTGTCGATTCTGCATGAAATTAAAGCGACTGAGTACTTATCTCCACAGGGGGCAAGGGAGTATCTAACAGCTGATGATTTTACTGGTCAAACTGATATCCAATTATCTTTTCAGGAGTTCTTACCGCAGGTATATCCTCAAAGAAAAACTAATCACTTTATCGAAAAGCTTTCAATGCTGGATGTGGTAATGAATATCGGTTGGTCTAATTCAAAAGCTTACATAACACAAAATTATTCAGGTAATTGATCATGAAACAAGAAAACAACTTCACCCTTAAACCTCATCCGGATTATGGTTTTCTTCAAGTGACGCCGATGCCAACAACAGCGGAAATAGATCAATTTTACGCCAACGAATTTTACTCGAACGACTATAAAAATTTCAATAACTCCTCCCTTGAAGTGCAACTTATAGACAAAGAGTTTTGGGAAGGAACATGGAACGATCAAGCTAAAATAATCGAGTCACAGCTTGGAGTTTCCATGGACGAGATTGAAATTCTCGACGTCGGTTGTGGTTGGGGACAGGCATTAAGTTATTTCAAACAATTGGGAGCCAGCTGCTATGGATTTGATCCTGCCAAAGAGGCGGTTGAATATGGCATCAGCCAAGGACTAAACGTAAAGCATTGCGGGGTCGAAAGCATGAATGCCTTCAACAACAAGCAATTTGACGTTGTCATGCTTAACAACGTCTTGGAGCATCTTGCCGATCCAGTTAAGATACTTACCGAGATAAGAAGCAAGGTTCTCAAACAAGGTGGGTTACTCATAATCACTGTGCCGAATGATTTCAATACGCTGCAGGTTACAGCACAGAAATTGCTTAACATGCAACAATGGTGGGTTTCTCCCCCTGCACATCTCAACTATTTCTCACGTGCATCTTTGCAGTCATTGTTGGCAGGATGCCATTTCCAAAATGAACTAGCCATCGCGTCTTTCCCCTTGGAAATGTTTTTATTGATGGGAGACAATTACTTGAATAACAGAAACATAGGGAAAGCCTGCCACCAACGCAGGGTACAGTTTGAACTTAATTTGCGAAAACTGGGCGAAGAGCAAACGCTTCAACAGTTTTACCGATCACTGGCCGATGCTAATTTGGGTCGCCAAATCACTTGTTATGCGAAGGCCATATAACATGAAGGCGTATATTGAACATTTCCTGAATCATGGTTACGTCTTATTACCCAATATACTTACAGCGGAGGAATGCAAGCATTTCAGGGCACTGCTTGAAGCAAATTATCAAAAATATGCTCCTCAGTATGCCAATGCTTCCTCTACAGCGGGTACGCTTTCAGATAAATCCACAGAAAAAGTGGTATTTAATCTCCACAATAAATCCATGGACTGGTTCAGACTGTTTGAGCATCCCGATGTATTGGCACTGCTGGATGTGGTACTTAAACAAGGCTCATATAACAATAATGAACCCTATTACCTGAACAATATATCTGCACGTTGTCCATTGAAAGGCAATCCAGGGCAGCAGTTGCATGTCGACAGCGCTTTACCCGGAGTGAATTACTGCTTAAAAGCCAATGCAGTCTGGTTACTGGATGATTTTACACCCTCCAATGGCGCAACACGCTTGGTACCAGGCAGCCACACATGGACCGAATTCCCTGAGAATGGCAAACAACATCCCAATGAAATATTGATCACGGGCCAACAAGGTGGAGTGCTGATCTTTAACGCCAATATGTGGCATGGGGGAGGAGCAAATATGACAGATGTCAGCCGCTGGGCACTGCTGCTAGGATACGCAAGATGGTTTATCAAACCGTCATTCGACTTTATGCAAAATACTCCCGAGCATATCTACAATCGAATGAGTGACGCCCAAAGACGATTGCTGGGTTTTCATTTAGTGCCCCCAAAAGATGAATTCACGCGCCTGCGGCGAATAGGCAACACGCCAGAATGGCCAGCGCCTTATGAATTGTCCTAGCCTGATGCTCGGCATACAAGAACAGATTGACACTTATGTCTTAATTTTTTAAAGGCTTTTTATGACTCATCCAATGATTTCAATTTCAGGTCGGAAAATAGGCATAGATTATCCTCCGTATATTGTTGCCGAACTGTCGGCCAACCATAACGGTGATATTGAGCGCGCCAAACAGATTATTGCCATGGCGAAGCGCTGCAACGCCGATGCCATCAAGCTGCAAACCTACAGCGCCGATACCATCACCTTAAACTCAAAAAAAGAAGAGTTTATGATCCGCGGTGGTTTATGGGATGGAAAAAGTCTTTATGAACTCTATCAATGGGCACAAATGCCCTGGGAGTGGCATAAGCCTTTATTTGATTATGCACGCAACCTAGGTATCACTATTTTCAGCTCACCGTTCGACAACACCGCCGTTGATCTGCTGGAGGATTTGAATGCACCCGTCTATAAGGTCGCGTCATTTGAGGCCATTGATCTACCGCTGATAAAATACATTGCTGGCACCGGAAAACCTATGATTATCTCCACAGGCATGGCCAACAGAGATGAAATAGCAGAAGCCGTAGAGGCGGCCCGCAGCGGAGGTTGTAACGAACTGGCTTTACTGCATTGTGTCAGCAGCTATCCAGCACCTTCGTCCGAATACAATTTAAAAACCATTGCCGATTTAGCAAAACGCTTCAATGTCGTCGGCGGATTATCCGACCATACCATAGACAATGTCACTGCAGTAACCTCCGTGGCAGTTGGTGCAGCCATAATAGAAAAACACGTAACATTGGATCGAAACTCTGGCGGGCCGGACGACAGTTTCTCCATTGAGGAGGTGGAATTAGAGCGTCTGTGCACAGATGCCAAAATAGCCTGGCAGGCACTGGGGAAAGTGGACTATTCGCAGCAAAACAGCGAAAAAGCAACCATAAAATATCGACGTTCCCTATACATAGTTAATGACAAAAAGGCTGGAGAGCTGATACTACAAGAAGATATTCGAAGTGTGAGGCCAGGATTTGGTTTGGCACCCAAATTCTATGAGCAAATCATAGGCCGTAAACTGACAACCGATGTCAGCGTAAACTCGCCTGTCAGCTGGTCAATGTTTGAGTGACCTGCTCAGCATGGGCTAGAGGGCTTTCGACAAGGTCTCAATAACATAGGCTTGCTGCTCCTCGGTTAGCCCGGGAAACAATGGCAAACTGAGGATGCGGCTATAAAAATCTTCCGCTACTGGGAACTGTCCTTGCTTGAATCCTTTGTTCATGTAGAAAGGCTGCAGATGCACAGGAAAGTAATGAACATGCACCTGAATTCCGGCAGCCCTCATATCATCGAAAATGTGTTTTCTGTGAGACTTGTCCCGCAGGCAGATAATCAGCAAATGCCAAGCACTGTCGGAACCGGCCAAGGATTCCAAACAATGGCAAAGGCTTGACAATCCCTGACGATATCGGTTGGCCAGCTCGTTACGACGCTTAACAAAAGCATCGATGCGTTTCATCTGGGACACACCTAACGCCGCCTGCAGCTCAGTCATACGGTAGTTAAACCCCAGCTCATGCTGTTCGTAATACCAGTCCCCTTCATTTGGTCTTAGCATCTGCTGCGGCAACCTAACTATCCCGTGGCTGCGAAGCAGTCTCAACTTTTCGGCCAGCTCAGCGCTGTTGGTCATGGCCATACCACCTTCGGCACAGGTGATTATCTTGACCGGGTGAAAGCTGAATACAGTGATGTCCGAGTAATAACAACTTCCGAGTTTATGCCCTTGGAAACCGCCACCTATACCATGGGAGGCGTCCTCTATGACCCTGAAACCATATTCAGCAGCGAGCGATGCTATTGCGGCCATATCGCAGCTGTGGCCACACAGATGTACTGGAATGACAACTTTGGGCAAAGTTCCTGTCACTTTTGCTTGGGCAAGTTTGATGGCGAGAGCCTGGGAACACATGTTGCCCGTGGCAGGGTCCACATCGACAAAATCCACTTCAGCGCCACAGTACAGGGCGCAATTGGCCGAGGCGACGAAAGTGATGGGCGAGGTCCATACCAAATCGCCCTGCCCAATCCCCAATGCGAGACAGGCAATATGCAAGGCAGAGGTTGCACTGTTAACAGCGACACCGAAATTAGCACCTGTATAGTCACAGACGGCATTTTCAAATTCCGGAACCTTGGGTCCCTGGGTCAAAAAATCTGACTCAAGCACCTCAACCACAGCTGCAATATCGGTACTGTCAATATCCTGTCTGCCATAGGGGATCATGCTAAAGCGTCCATATCAAGGATCTCATTCACATTCAAAAAATGACTGTTGTTTCCGGAGTTATATTCAAAACCGGCAGCCACCAACGTGCCTTTCTCTCCAAGGGAATTGGTAGAAAAATCCGTTTCACGTCCAAAAAACTTGATGCTAGGAGTAATCACAAAATGGTCGTCAAATTCTATGGTGTGGTGCGAATCATCCCCTGGACACATTACCTCATGCATTTTTTCCCCTGGACGAATTCCTACAATCTTTTGTTCTAAACTCGGTCCATAGGCTGCAGCAAGATCGGTAATACGAATAGAAGGAATTTTTGGCACGAAGATCTCCCCCCCTTGCATACGGGAAAAATTCTTTAGCACAAAATCGACACCCTCTTGAAGGGTGATCCAGAATCGCGTCATATCTGGATGAGTAATAGGTAGCGAAGTGGCTCCATTTGCAATTAATTGCTTAAAGAAAGGAACTACTGAACCTCTCGATCCCACGACGTTACCGTAGCGGACTGCAGCGAATCGTGTTTTACCATCTCCGACGACGTTGTTTGCAGCAACAAACAGCTTATCTGACGCTAACTTTGTCGCGCCATAGAGATTAATCGGGCTTGCCGCTTTATCAGTTGATAGTGCAATAACCTTGACAACATTATTACTGATTGCAGCCCGAATGACATTTTCAGCCCCATGGATGTTAGTTTTAATACACTCCATAGGATTATATTCTGCCGCAGGTACCTGCTTAAGTGCGGCAGCGTGGATTACAAAATCCACATCTTTAAATGCTTGTTTGAGACGGTCACCATCACGCACATCGCCAATGAAATAACGCATACAAGGAGCATTAAAGACCTGCTGCATCTCATATTGCTTTAGTTCATCACGGGAGAAAATGATCAAGCGTTTTGGCTTATATCGTTCAAGAATGGTTTTGGTGTATTTTTGTCCAAATGACCCTGTGCCACCAGTAATCAAAATTGTTTTATTATCAAACATAGAGTTCCCCACTCAAGATTGTTAGCTTCAATTAACTACTTGCGACACTTATGATTAAATACATCAGTACGGTAACCATACAAGATTCTTGCCAACTCTGTGCATAAACACATGTTGACAACATGGTGTAACCAATGAAGCCTATTATAGGCAACTATATATAATATATGTAGTTTTTCATAGTTCAATTGCGATTAGGGTAACATTTGTCCGCTTTTCATTTTCGACTAGAGTTACATGAACTGCGTCAATTAACCGTTGGTATAGAGATTGCTTGCAAGCATCGCGATGACATAGTCTCATGTAGTTATAACCACTAGCTTCAATTGCTCATTAGGGTAAGAATTCCATGCAATTACAATCTAACATTTTGAATAATTTTGCTATTAGTCGCTTTAATGAGTACTACTTACCCAGTGTCAATCGCAATACATTCGAGGGAATCGACTCAAGAACCTTCTACGATAGGAAATTTGGAACACTTTTCAACCAAAAAGATAAGTTAAACATAATTATCGGTATGGACTCAGGTCTGCTGGCTAACTATATACTTGAACTAAAAGAAGGTATTCCAGATGGTAGTAAATTTGTTTTTATTGAATTATCTACTATTTTACCTTTATTACTCATTGATATTCCTAGTAAGTTGAGAAGTAAACTCGTTATCATTGATGAATCTGGCTTAGATGAACTATTTAAGCAAGATGATATCAAACTCTTCATTGCAAAAGGTGAATACTGGTTAATTCCTTCATCTTCTGTATCCTCTCGTCATATTGATGATTACAACACATTACTAAACACTGTTGAATCTAGATTACAGAATGAATATTTTGACAACAGCGTTAACTTTACACAAAAAATATTTGTAAGAACTCAATTAGAAAACATTGCAGATAATCATACGCAAGCAAAAGAACTTAGAAATACACATAGACAAATGACTTGCATTGTTATCGCGGGTGGTCCATCACTTGATGATGCCATTCAATGGATAAAGGAAAATCAAAATAGTTTATATGTAATCGCTGTATCAAGGATAGCAGGAAAGCTTGCAAGGTTTGGTATAAATGTTGATATTGTTGTCTGTGTAGACCCTCAAGATTTTAGCTTTGATGTCAGTAGAGGTATGTTTGAATTAAACGAGGAGTCACTACTTGTACACTCATATCACGTCAATCCTAAAGTATTATCTCAATGGCAAGGTGATTGTTATTATATGGGGCAACGTTTTCCTTGGAATAATGATAAAGACTTTGACAACATACCGACTGTCGGACCAACAGTCACGAATAGTGCAGTACGTTTGGCTATAGAAATGGGATTCAAGCAGGTCTTGTTAAGTGGCGTGGATTTTTGTTATTCAAAATCTGGATATAGTCACGCCAGCGGTACAGTTGAAGCAAGTTTGGGGCCGAGTTTAGGGCACGATACATTATGGGTAAGCACTTATGACGGTTACCAAGCAGAGACCTTAATCCAACTTAAGCAAGCAATGGAGTCACTTGAAAATGAAGCAAAAACCTACCCTCATGTTGATATAATCAATTTATCATCAAATGCAGCATGTATTGAGGGAATTACCCATCAACCCACAAAAGAAATAACACTTCCCCCTCTAGAGAAAAGCAAACTACTATCGGATAGTCAATTTAACACTATAAAAGAAAATGACCTAAACAAAGCTTATTTTGAGTGTAAAAAAATTAGAAATGAACTTATCAAGTTACAGTATTTAATCACTGAGGCAAAAAAACTCGCGTCAAAACTTAACTTAGACTCAAAAAAATCATCAAGCACTCTTGAAAAAATAGATAAAATTGAGTTAAAAATAAACAAAAAATATAAAAATCTATCTCAGCTAATCAAGTTTTATGGTTACTTCGAATTCTCTAAATTCTTAACAACTCGAGAGATAGAAAGCTGGACGCAACCGCAAATAAACCAAATGACAGAAAGATACTATGAGGCATTTTTGTCTAGCTGTGTTCAAGTTTTTAAACTAGTAGAAAGTGCTTGTAACAAACTGCAAGATAGAATAAACGAGCTGAAAACTACTCCATTTAATACATTAGCAGAGCAATGGAAAAGAGATAATCAACCAGGAAGGTGCTTTATATGGAAAAGGATGCATCCTGACTATTCATTCTCAGCAGATGAAAAATTACTTTGGACGAAACTAAATAATCTATACCAGCTTAGCTTAACTCAAGTGAGACAAGTCTATGTTGAAGCACTTAATACAGGCTCCGCAATGGAGCACGTTTATACTAAAATATTGCGATTGAACAAATCGAAAAGTCATCAAGGCTTAGCATTATTAACTCATAACCTTATGCCTTTAACCGAAAAAGATCCAGAAGCTAAGCGGCTATACCATCTTGCATTATCGTTTCAACTTTGTCTTGAACAGCAACCTCAACAAGCATTAGATGCATTGCTTGCATTACCCGAAGAACTCTGTACGGAAATGGAGTTAAAGCACATTATTTTACTTGCACTGAAATTAGGTAAACTTGAGCTTGCGGAAGATACCCTTGTCAAAATTTTGACCCACAGTGACGAGTACATACCGCAGTATGCGCATATCCTTAAGCTCCGGGGAAAAATCCAAGAGTCAGTCAACGTCTATCTAGACTACTTAGAAAAATATCCTTCAGATACGCAGACTTGGATAAAACTTGGTTTATTCATGGTTGAGCTAGGTCAAGCGGAGGGAGCACACACCGCGTTTTCAAATGCCTTGAATGTCGATCCGGATAATCAGGTGGCACAGCATTATGTGGCCGAACTAACCCGTATCATCACTGAAGCTCAATAGACTATGGTTCCGAGCGGCAATATCTCCGCTCGGTGGTTTTATTATTAGCACATCACATCTTATAATGAGCCCGTTTCAATTTTCCCATTTCCTAGGAGACCTTTTTTGGCTCATACCTATATACCTTTAGATACCTATCGCCGTAAGTGGATTTTTAACCACAAGGACTTGCCTGTAAGCGATGATGACAAGACTGGCATTCTGCCGCTGACGGACAAAAGCGCCATGCTGGTTTGGAATCAGTGGATTAGCAATAAAAGTAGCCGCGCCGAGCAGTTTACTAAAGGGGATTGGGCCGCTAAAGCCAACGCATGGGTCAAAACGGATCATTGGCAGAGTGCGTGGGACCGTGAAGATAATAGCCTACCCGAGATGTTGGCCGAGTTTATCCAGTGGCCAGATGATACTCAGGTCTATTTTTGCTACGAAAAATATCAAGTGATTGAGACTCGTTGGGATGTCTTTGTCCGCAACTGGAAGTGCTTTCTGTTTTTCGATGATGGCCCAATTCTGATCTCCCCTAAGCAAAAACAAGCGGTGATGTTTGAGCAAAATGGCCAATATAAATTAGGTATACGTGGCTAACCACGTCAGCCAATAAGTCGAATGACTCGAACAAAGAATTCCGACTTTTTGCTTTCTTAAGGTATCCCTCAAAAGAAAGCTGCCCAACTTGATTTACCTCCTAAGCGATAGCTTGAACAGATTAGGCTATCGCTCCTCTTTGGTTTCGATTAGTATCGCTTGGCAATCAACAGATAATCTTCGTTTGAGCCGTCAATCCCATGGATACGCTCAACGACCATAACTAAAAAAATATGAGGTGTATGATGAAGTTACTCTCAACCCTGACACTAACTACCGCTTTGCTTTTTCCACTATTCACCCAAGCTAAAGAAGTCTCTGGTGTCCAAGTCGCCGATACCATCACGCTCGACGCTCAGGCGCTGCAATTGAATGGCGTTGGTGTTCGCAGCAAGTTCTTTATGGATTTGTATGTGGGTAGTCTATATGTGCCCACCCCGAGCAAAACCATGACTGAGGTCATCAATGCCCCGGTTGCGGCGATTCGACTCAATATTACGTCAGGAATGATTACTTCCGAGAAAATGCGTGATGCGATAACCGAAGGTTTTGAGCACGCGACCGCCGATAATACGACCGACATTCAGCCACAAATTGACGCCTTTATGGCGTTATTTAAGGATGAAATCAAAGAAGGCGACCAATTCACCTTGGTCGCCAACAAAAGCCGTGGCGTTACCGCCTATAAAAATGGCCAAGAACAAGCCACGATTGAAGGGGAAATGTTCCGCCAAGCCTTACTCAAAATTTGGCTAGGGGAAAAACCAGCCCAGAAGAGCCTCAAAGAGGCCATGCTGGGCCAGTAATTAAAATCGGAACTCGAGATCCAAGGCGGCTGCGCCTTGGTTATCCATATCGAGCGCCGCTTGATGGGTGACTTCCAATTCACCATTGAAGTAGTAACCCGCGTAAAGATTCAGCGCAATAGCCGGCGTAGCTTGCCAACCGGCACGCAGATAACTCACCCACTCGTTAGTCTCTACCACGGTATCCTTATCGGCGACTAAAAATCGCTCGGTGCGACGTGAATTACCAAAGCCAACATTCCATGCAGGGCTCACTTGATAACTCAGCTCCAAACCCGCAGGGCCACTAAATCCCGCTTGGGATGGGTTCGCTAACCGCCAACGATCATTAATCTGCCAACTCACCGCCAGATAAGGCATAGTGCGTACTTCATCAATATCGTTTAAATACGCAACGCCAAAACCGAGCATATTGCCCGACTCGAAGGCATACATGGCCGACGCAACCACACCATAACTCTGCGCATGGCTCGCCGATGCGGTATCGGCATAGGCATATTGAAGTTGTGGCGACAACATAAAGGACCAATGCTTATCCATCCGATAGCTAAGGGATAGGCCCGCGCGATAACGGTCGATATTTTCCCAGGTTTCACCCGCATCACTAAACAGGCCAGCGGCGTTATTCGCCCCCGTTAAACGGATATTGCGCCAATCGTAATCAAGCCTATCGTAACCGACACGCATTCCAATAGACCACTGTTTATCTAGGGGAATATTGACGCTGGCGTTGAGTAATAAGCTGTCCCGCTGCAACTCTGTATCGCCATTGGCAACCGATGCACTCTGGGTACTAATCTGCGATACGCTCAGCTTAAATGGTTTATATTGCGCTGGTTGACGCGCCTCAGCCGCGGACACGGCATTGTCTCGTCCTGAAATAAGTTGACACTTATTTCCACCTAAAACGCTCGATGAACCTCATCGGGCGTTTTGTATTTTAAGGCCAAATGTGGCCGCCGTTGATTATAGATGGCTACCGCTTCTGTCACCATTTGTCGCGCCTCCTCCAGCGTTGCGGGCTTATGTGTTAAAAACTCCTGCTTCAAGATGCCATTCACTCGCTCTGCTAAGGCATTTTGATAGCAGTCATATCCGTCTGTCATTGAGCATGTCACGCCATGTTGTGCGTGAACCGCTTGATACGCGTTTGAGCAGTACTGTATCCCTCGGTCTGAGTGGTGTATCAGCGGTTTACTTTTATCTTGTCGCTGCTTCAGCGCCCGTTTGTAGGCCGTTAGCACCCCGTCTGTTTTAAGATTATCATCAACATGATAGCCCACGATTTTTCGTGACCAGGCATCGGTCACCAAGCTTAAATAGGCTTCATTATCTTGCAGTGGCAGATAGGTAATATCCGCCACCCAGACTTGCTCTGAGCGGCTGATGTCTACTTGCTGCTCGCTGGGCTTAAGCAAGTTGGGATGACACCTAAATCGATGATGGCTATGGGTCGTTTTATGGTACGCCCGCTTAGGCGTGACCAACAAACGATGCGCCCTAAGACAGCGAAATAACCGGTCTCGTCCTATCACTATTTGATGCATTTTGTTGAGTAAATACTGCAGTTTACGCGTACCGACTCGCGGTTGAAGTAGCCGTTCATATTGTACCATTTGCACCACCTGTTGCTCCCTTTGCTCCCATTCTGTTTGCCGCTGGCATTGTTGATAATACGCCTGGCGACTGATGCCAAGGTAACGACAGCATTGGGTGACGCCATAACCTATGGCCGTTTTTCTTGGAGCGTTTCGCGGGTGGCTTTTTTACGACGGATATCCCGTAGTCAGTTCTGAGTTTTTCGACAATGGCTTCGAAGAACGCCGCTTTCATGCGGGTATCTTCCAGTTCGGCTTCGAGGGCTTTTATCTTTTGCTCGGGGGTGAGCGTGGTGGGTTCAGTCATCAACTGTCCTCGCATTGATGTTGGCGGCGTCCCTAGGGACCAATCCAGTTTGCCATGCTTGCGTAACCACACTAACACGGTGGAGCAACCTTGAATACCGTACTTGTCTTGCGCCTGCTTATAGGTCAGCTCGCCTTTTTCCACTTGGTCGACAACCGCCAATTTAAAAGCGAGGGAATAATCGCGTTGAGTTCGTTTAATTGTTGAAGTCATTACACTCTCCAAAATGAGTTTGAAAAGTGTCAACGCTATTTAGGACGGGTCACATAACTTAAAAAAGGCGTTAATCCCAATCCTATATACATTAGGCTGGGCTTTATGCTGACTCGAGAATCAAGTGATTTAGTCACGCCTGCTCCTTGCGTTACTGTTAAGTCATTTGTTGCGGATAATACGCTCGATTTCAAACAAAAGTAAACTCTTTTCGAAGAAGATACAAACTGATACCAACCGCTTAATGTTGTTACACTCGGTAGGCTTTTAAGAACATCTCGGCACAACCCCGAATATACTGCTCACGCTCCCCCAATAAGCTCTCCGTCTCCAGTCCCAGCTCTAACCTGAGTTTCAACTCACCAAACAACATTAAACACAAACGTACCGCGCAGTGATGCGGTTGTGAAAAGCGATACACTCCAAGCGCTTCAACCGCCCCTAAATATTTTGTCAGCATCGCAAGCATATGCTGTGGCCCCGCCTCAAAAAACAACCTTGAAACTTCAGGGTGGCTCTCAGATTGCGCCACACAGGCTTTAAATACGGTAATCGCCTCAGGGCTAACAATCATCTCACCAAATTGCAGCGCAAATTCGGTGAGGGTAGCTTCGGGTTGACTTGGATTGCTGAGTAAGTCGGCATTTAGGTTGTGACCAACGCATTTGGATTCAATCGCCGCCACAAACAAATCATCTTTACTGCCGTAATGGGAGTACACCGTTTGTTTGGACACGCCCGCCTGTTTCGCCACTTCATCCATGCTGGTATGGGGAAACCCCTGGCGGCAAAACAAGTCAATGGCCGCCACCAGCACTTGCTGTTTCTTTTGTTCACTGCGGCTCATCGGAATATCGGAGGACTGAGTCATATCTTCACTCAAGGTAGCAACATAATTAATTCGTATTAGTTAAGCATAAAATAGACTAGACAGTCTAGTTCCGCACAACTAGACTAGCAAGTCTAGTTACATAAAATTAACTTTAAGCTTACAACGGAAGGATTCAAATGGATCGAGCTGCCCGACGTTCTTGGCGTGCATTTTACCTTTGCGTGATTGCCGTCTCCACCTTAACGGCCTGTCAAAAGGAAGTGACAGAGCATGCCAACGCCACGCAATTGCAAACCGTGACGACGGCGCCACTGCGCTTGTCGACTAGCTATCAGAGTGAACAAGTATTCACTGGCACGATCCGCGCCGGCAATACCACGGGTGTCGGCTTCGAACTATCGGGTAAGCTGAGTGAGCTAACTGTCGATAGCGGCGCTAAGGTGACGCAAGGGCAAGTATTGGCCAAGCTCGATACCCGTTTGCTCGATGCAGAGCATCAGGAGATCCAAGCTAGCCTTGCGCAAACCCAAGCCGATGTTGACCTTGCCACCAGCACCCTCAACCGAAATCTTGAGCTAAAAAAATCGGGTTATGTCTCAGAGCAGTTACTCGACGAGAACCGCACACAACTGGCGAGTCTCGAAGCCGCCAAAAAACGATTATTGGCCTCGCAGCGGGCAAACCAACTAAAACGCGATAAATCACAGCTACTTGCGCCCTTCGACGGCATAATCAGCCAACGACAACACAATCTAGGGGAAGTGGTCGCCGCAGGCAGCCCAGTGTTTACCTTAGTCGGCAGTGTGAATACCGAAGCCTATATCGGTGTTCCGGTCGCGGTCGCTCAGCAATTCGTCAATGGGCAGAATGTGACTGTGAGCGTGCATAATCAGCAATTTATCGCCAAGATCGCCGGGATCAGTGCCGAGGTAAACCCCATTAGTCGCACCCTGCAGCTAAGGATCAGCCTGCCGGAACATGCCAATGTGATCAACGGTGAAATCGCCTATTTGCATCAACAACAAACCGTCGAGCAAGCGGGCTATTGGGTGCCAGTATCGGCACTTATCGATGGGATCCGCGGCCGCTGGAATATCTATGTAACCACGCCGCCTTCACATTCAACAACCGATAGCATTTCAACTCAGATAGAGCGTCGCGATGTCGATATCCTCTACACCACTCAAGATATGGCCTACATTCAAGGCGCGATTAAGGCCGACGAACAGTATGTGACTCAAGGCTTACATAAGTTAGTGGTGGGCCAAGCCGTTTCTTCCATCGCATCGACGAGGTAATCATGATTAAAGCCTTCGTCGAAAATGGTCGCTTAGTCAGCCTAGTGATCGCCCTACTGCTGGTCGCGGGATTTGGCGCAATGTCCAGTTTGCCACGCACCGAAGATCCACACATCACCAACCGATTTGCGTCTGTCATCACCCCTTATCCCGGCGCCTCCGCCGAGCGGGTCGAGGCGCTTGTCACCGAAGTATTAGAGAATCAATTGCGTCGACTTGAGGAAATTAAGCTTATTCAATCCACCTCAAGACCCGGTATTTCGGTGATCCAGTTGGAGCTTAAAGATACCGTCACTGACACAGATCCTGTCTGGTCTAGGGCGCGGGATCTATTAGCCGATGCCAGAAACACCCTCCCCGATGGCATACAAACACCGACCTTAGACGATCAAGTCGGCTACGCCTACACCGCCATTTTAAGCCTAGTGTGGAACGATAGCAGTCAACCGCGGGTGGATATGCTCAACCGCTACGCCAAGGAATTACAGAGCAGGCTCAGGCTCTTATCCGGCACCGACTTCGTTAAACTTTACGGCGCGCCCGAGGAGGAAATCCTGGTTCAGCTCGATGGCTATAAGATGAGCCAATTGCAATTAACGCCGGGAACCATAGCGAAAATCTTAAGCAGCGCCGACAGTAAAATTGCCGCGGGCGAGATTAATAACAATCACTTTCGCGCCCTCGTCGAAGTCTCGGGTGAGCTCGATTCCCAAAGCCGTATTCGCCAAGTGCCACTCAAGGTGGATGCGCAGGGACAAATTATTCGTTTAGGGGATATCGCCCACATCAGCCGTCAACCTAAAACCCCCGCTGACAGTATCGCCCTAGTCGATGGCGAGCAGGGCGTGTTTGTTGCGGCGCGCATGCTCAACAATACCCGCGTCGATATCTGGCAAGGACAAGTCAAACAGCTGGTCGATGAGTTCAATCAGGAGCTGCCGGCCAATATCAAAGTGCAATGGCTTTTTGAGCAAAACAGCTACACCAGCGAACGTCTCGGCGGATTAATCGTCAACCTATTACAAGGGTTTGTGATTATTCTGGCGGTCTTACTGCTGACCTTAGGCTTAAGAAACGCGATTATCGTTGCGCTGTCACTCCCCCTGACCGCCCTCTTCACCTTGGCCTGTATGAAATATATCGGCCTACCCATTCATCAAATGTCGGTCACAGGACTAGTCGTCGCCCTTGGGATCATGGTGGACAATGCCATTGTGATCGTCGATGCTATCGCCCAGCGTCGCCAGCAGGGGATGAGTCGCTTAAGCGCGGTAAGTGAGACCTTACATCACCTCTGGCTACCCTTAGCCGGGTCAACCATTACCACAATTTTAGCCTTCGCCCCTATCGTGCTGATGCCGGGTGCGGCGGGGGAATTTGTTGGTGGCATAGCCATGTCGGTGATGTTTGCCCTGCTGGGTTCCTATGTGATTTCCCATACTTTGATCGCGGGCCTTGCGGGACGCTTTAGCCTCGAAGGTAAACATCCTGTCTGGTACCAACATGGCATCAACGTGCCTTTAGTAAGTGGTTACTTTCAAGCAAGCCTAAGATTTGCGTTAAATCGCCCATTACTGAGCGCTACGTTTATCGGGATAATTCCCCTGCTAGGGTTTTATGCTTCCGGCAAAATGACTGAGCAGTTTTTCCCGCCGTCGGATCGGGATATGTTCCAAATTGAGCTGTATCTCGCGCCCCATGTCAGCCTCGAAAACACCTTAAACCAAGTGCAGTTGATGGATAAGCAATTGCATCAAATCGAGGGCATCATCCAAGTCGATTGGGTTGTAGGCGGCAATACGCCTTCGTTTTATTACAACCTAACTCAGCGCCAACAGGGAGCCACCAACTATGCTCAGGCCATGGTGAAAGCCAGTGACTTTGAGCGCGCTAACGCCCTCATACCTGAGCTGCAGCAAACCTTAGATAAGGCCTTTCCCGAAGCACAGGTGTTAGTGCGTAAACTTGAGCAAGGCCCGCCCTTTAATGCGCCAGTCGAGTTAATGATTTTTGGCCCTAACCTTGAAACCTTACGCTCACTCGGCGATGAAGTGCGCAATATCCTAGCCGCCACGCCCGATGTACTTCATACCCGCGCAACTCTAAGCGCTGGCGCTCCTAAGGTGTGGCTACAAGTGAATGAAGATGCGAGTTTGATCAGTGGATTAACTCTGACGGATATCGCCAGACAAGTTCAAATGGCGACTACGGGCGTTATCGGCGGCAGTGTGCTCGAACAGACAGAGTCTTTGCCGATTCGAGTCCGTTTGGGCGACACCAGCCGCGAGCAAGCCAGTCGCCTCTCAGAAATTCAGCTTGTGACCCCCTCAGGCACAGCCGTGCCTTTGTCTGCGCTGTCCCACAATGAGGTGCAAGTCAGTCGCGGGGCGATCCCTAGGCGTAATGGTCAACGCGTCAACACGATTGAAGCCTATATCGTCAGCGGCGTATTGCCCGCTCAAGTATTAAACGATGTGAAAGCTAAAGTCGCGGCGATTTCGCTCCCTGCGGGTTATCGAATTGAAATCGGTGGTGAAAGCGCTAAACGTAATGAGGCGGTCGGCAATCTGCTCTCCAATCTGATTTTGGTCGTTACCCTGCTGCTGGCCACTGTCGTCTTGTCCTTTAACTCCTTTAGGCTTACAGCGATTATTTTACTGAGCGCATTACAGTCGGCGGGGCTTGGGTTACTTGCGGTGTATGTGTTTGGTTATCCCTTTGGCTTTCCAGTCATCATCGCCCTACTCGGCCTAATGGGGCTTGCGATCAACGCGGCGATTGTGATTTTGGCCGAGCTGGAAGATACCGACAATGCCCGAGCGGGTGATAAAGAGGTGATCATCACCACGGTCAGCAGCTGCGGTCGTCATATCAGTTCGACCACTATCACCACGGTCGGCGGGTTTATTCCGCTGATTATTGCAGGTGGTGGCTTCTGGCCTCCCTTTGCCATCGCAATTGCCGGCGGGACGTTACTCACGACGTTGCTGTCGCTCGTCTGGGTGCCAACCATGTATCTGTTGCTGATGAAAACGCGCCGCACGGCTCCAACACCAGCGTTATCGTCTCAAATCGCATCATGAACAAGGTATTGATATAACTTATCTTTAAGATGGAGTCGTTCTAATTTTAAGGCAACAAAGTGCTCATCATCGGTGGGCACTTTGGTTAATTCAAGGGCGCGGATTTTATGGTCTAGCTCATGGTAGCGCTCCGCCATAGTGGCAAAAACGGTATTGCTCGTTTTAAGCTTTTGAATATTTTCGACAAAATCTGGGAACTCATAAACCAATGCGTGATTTTCGCCTAGCATAGTGTCACTCCTTGTTTCTGGTATCGACTCAATCGCAGTAAACCATAGGGATACTTCCGTTTAGTCCCTCAACGCTCGCCTTACGCCACTCTTCCTACCACTCAAATGTATATTCCTATCGACTAAAATAGAGACTGGTCTACACTGGTATCTGTGAGCGAACTATTTATAAATAATAGAAAATCTTAGACCCATATCAAGACCACGACGTAAAAGTTCGGTTACATTAGCGTTAACCTTTACCCTATAGGATCGTACAATGAACTATAAAAATTGGCCTATTGCGAAACAGATTGGTGCCCTCGCTTTTATCCTTACCCTGATCATTTTCTGCATACTGAGTACCCTCTCCTACAAATCCGCGTCAAACGTGCTCGAAGATAAAGGCATCAGTGCCATGAAAGCCGAGATGCACGCCGTCTCCGACATGCTGGAACTGCAATACGATAGCTTGCTGCAACTAGCAAGACGCAATGCCGATGTCTTTAAGGAAATGTACCCCGGCCAATTTAGTCGCCCAGATAAAACCGTGAATGTACTCGGCGTCAGCACACCTGCGTTACTACATGAAAAAGAACAAATTAACTCGTCAAAGAGTAAAGTTGACCGCTTTGCCAACCTCACAGGCGGAACCGCCACTGTGTTTGTGCGCGATGGGGATGACTTTGTCCGGATTGCGACCTCGTTAAAAAAGGCCGATGGTAGCCGAGCCCTCGGTACCTTCCTCGGTAAAACCCATCCCGGTTATCCAACACTTATCAAAGGTGAAGTTTACGAAGGCTACGCCAAACTCTTCGGTAAAGACTACATGACAGTCTATCGCCCAATTAAAGATGCCCAAGGGCAAGTGATTGGGATCTTATATATCGGCTTTGAAATCACTCAATCCCTCACACAGTTACAAGCCGCGGTGAATAAAATCACCCTAGAAGAAACCGGTAGCTTCCTGCTGATGCGCAAAGCCGACAATGTGTTGGTCGCCAATCCCAAATTTAATGCGGGCGAGCCAGTAACTGAGTCCATGCTCGATGGATTAACCCTTAGCCAAGCCACACAGGATCAATCGGAGTTTCGCTACACTAACAGTAAAAACCAACCTATGTTTGCCTACACCCAAACGGTAAATGGGTGGAATTGGATGTTGATTGGTCAAGTGAATGCAAACGAATTAAATGAAGAGAGCCTACTGCTACTCACCATCAACGCCATAGTGGCGGTCACAGGTATTGTGCTTATTACCGTACTGCTATCCTTTGTGCTAATCCGCTCACTCAAGCCTTTGCATGCGCTGCAGCGCCATATGGAAATCCTCGGCACGGGGGACTTTAGTCATCCGCTTCCACCATCGGCCTACGATAGTCAAAACGAGGTCGACAAGATCACCACCAGCGTGTCGACCATGTCATCGGAATTGCGACAATTAATCAGTGCACTGCAAGCCTCAGTGCAAAGCATTGAACAACAAGCCTCCAAAGCACAGCGGATTGCTAAGCAAAACGGTGAAGAAGCCCAGGCATTGATGCAACAAACGGATCAAATCGCCACCGCGATTGAAGAAATGTCCACCTCCATCCGCGATGTCGCCAACCACGCTCAAGATGGTGCGAACCAGAGCCAACAAGTGGATCTCGCTGCCAAAGAAGGCCAACAGCAACAAACCCAAGTGGTGCAGGATCTGTTGAAACTAAGCCAACAACTCAGTAGTAGCCATCAGGCCGTCGAAAAAGTCAGCCAAGAGAGTGAGGCTATCAGTAAAGTCACCGAGGTGATTAACAGCATTGCCGAACAAACCAACCTGCTCGCACTCAACGCGGCCATTGAAGCGGCCCGCGCAGGGGAACAGGGCCGAGGCTTTGCCGTGGTCGCCGATGAGGTGCGAACCTTAGCCCAGCGGACACAATCCTCCATTCTGGAAATTTCGCAAACCATTGATAAGCTACAATCTCAAGTGAAAACGACCACCAGCCAAATGGCGCAGAGCCACCAGCTGGGTATCGCCTCGGCGAATCAAGGGGAAGAAACCGGCAAGCAGCTGGAGGAAATCACCCGCAGAATTGGCGAACTGGCGATTAGCTCACGCAATATTGCTTCGGCGACTGAGCAGCAAAGCAGCGTTGCCCAAGAGATCACTCATAATCTGCACCAGATAAGCGAACTGGCGAATGAAGGTGAGCACAGAGCAGCCGAAACAGTAAACTCGGCGAATGATCTATCCTCCCTCGCCGTCGCGCTTAAACAACAAATCAGCCAATTTAAGGCCTAAATCAAATCATTGCTTTACTAAGATACCGCCCACTTGGGCGGTATTTTTTTACTTTTCAACTTAAGTTACATCTATTCAATTAAGTCGACATTGCTAAATCCATGCAGCAAAACTGCAAGGTAAACCACGCTAAACGCCTATCGCGTTAGTGCTACTTCATGCTCGAGCAACGTGCTGGCTTTGGCTTTGGCTTTGGCTTTGGCTTTGGCTTTGGCTTTGGCTTTGGCTTTGGCTTTGGCTTTGGCAATTGAGCATAAGCTTTCAGATAAGCTTGAACTAACGCTTTAATAAGCTGTGGGGTTTATCGAGACTGTGCGGCTAAAACAAATTGAGCCCTGTTTCTTATGGAACCCCGCTGCTAACTTCTTGCTTGTTGCTTGTTGCTTGTTGCTTGTTGTGGCACAACATATTTCAGCAAATCAAGTCACCTTAGCGAATCCCTTAAACTTAATAACGTGGTAATAAAAAACCCCGCAGTTGCGGGGTTTTAAAGGGTTCAGCTATAGGAGGTTAGCTATTACTCAGCGTCATCGCTTGAGCGGTCCATGTTCTCCGTGTTTTCAAGCCACAGGGCGTTGATCACACCAAAAGAACAGGCTAACAAAACCCCTAATATCCACGTGAAATACCACATAGTAGATGCTCCTTAATTCTAATAGAGTGAGGCTTTGTTATCTTCAATATGTTTGCGGTTTAAGCGGCCAAACATCTTGAAGTAAGTCCATACAGTGTAACTTAACACGATTGGAACGAAGATAATCGCCGCCCAAGTCATTACAGTTAATGTCATTTCACTCGCAGTCGCATCCCACATGGTTAAGCTCACGTTAGGATCTAATGAAGATGGCATAACGAATGGGAACATTGCTGCACCACAAGTTAAGATCACCATAGCCACTGTCAGCGAGCTAAATAAGAACGCAAAACCTGAACGATTTAAGCGGCTCACTAGGATAACCAGCAGTGGTAATGCCACACCTAATACTGGGAACAGCATAGTAATAGGATACTTATCATAGTTGGCTAACCAAGCGCCAGACTCAACCGCAACGGTTTTCAGCGTTGGGTTAGACAGTGCATGGTGGTCAAGGGTTGAAGTGATAACATAACCATCAATACCATTGGCTAACCACACACCCGCAGCGGCAAATAATACTGCCACTAACAGTGCACATAGCTGAGTCGCATTCGCGGCACGTACACGCAGCTCACCGTCGGTCTTCATTTGTAACCAAGCAGCGCCTTGCATCATAAACATGCTCACGCTCACTAAGCCTGCCAGTAAACCGAATGGGTTCAACAGGCCAAATAAACCACCGTGATAAGTCGCACGCAGGAACTCATCGAAATTGAATGGCACACCTTGGAGTAAGTTACCGAAGGCCACACCGATGATCAGCGGTGGAATAAAGCCACCACAGAACAACGCCCAGTCCCACGACTTACGCCATTTTGGATTTTCAATCTTAGAGCGATAGTCAAATCCTACAGGACGAGTGTACAAGGCAAACAGTACTAACATCATGGCCACATAGAAGCCAGAGAAAGACACTGCATACACCATAGGCCATGCAGCAAACAAGGCACCACCTGCGGTGATTAACCATACTTGGTTACCGTCCCAATGGGGAGCAATGGTGTTGACCATAATACGACGCTCAGTATCGTCTTTACCGATAATCGGTAAAAGTGCACCCACGCCCATGTCAAAACCGTCAGTGACCGCAAATCCGATGAACAGTACGCCGATCAGAGCCCACCAGATAACTCTCAATATTTCATAATCAAACATAATGAAATCCTCTGCTTAGGCTTCTAGTTTCTCGAAGTGATAACGACCAGTCTTTAAACTGCTAGGGCCAAGACGGGCAAACTTAAGCATCAAGAATATCTCGATCACCAGCAGCACAGTGTAGAACAGTGAAATCGAAATAATACTGAACCACAGATCCCCAGTCGTTAAACTCGAAGCAGACATAAAGGTCGGCAGCACCTCAGAGATGGTCCAAGGTTGACGGCCATATTCCGCCACAAACCAACCACACTCGATCGCAATCCAAGGTAATGGCAAGCTAAAGAGTGCTGCTTTAAGTACCCATTTCTTCTCTTCGATCTGATGACGTGTGCTTTGCCAGAAGGCTGCAGCGAACACAAACAACATCACAAAGCCTAAGCCAACCATCACACGGAAGCTCCAGAAAATCGGTGCCACATTCGGGATAGAATCCTTCGCTGCCGCTTTGATTTGCTCTTCTGTCGCATCTACAACATTGTCGGTGTAACGCTTCAGCAGTAAGCCGTAACCTAAGTCAACTTTCGCCGCTTCGAACGCGTCACGTAACTCTGGAGACTTATCACCAGCGCGCAGTTTCACCAGCATCTCGTAAGCTTTCATACCGTTGCGGATACGTACTTCGTGTTCAGCCACTAAGTCACGTAGGCCTGTTACTTCTTCATCTAAAGAACGTGTTGCTACGATACCCATAGCGTAAGGGATCTTAACCGCGAAATCGGTGTGCATGGTTTCTTGATTTGGGAAACCAACTGCAGTAAAGGCTGCAGGAGCAGGTTCTGTATGCCACTCAGCTTCAATTGCCGCTAACTTAACGCGCTGCGCTTCACCCACTTTATAGCCTGATTCGTCACCCAGAACGATAACAGACAGGATAGACGCCATACCGAAGCTGGCTGCAATCGCAAATGAACGACGTGCAAAAGGTAAGTCACGTTTCTTCAGAATGTAGTAAGAGCTGATCGCTAATACGAACATTGCGCCAGTCACATAGCCAGAAGCCACAGTGTGAACAAACTTCACCTGTGCAACAGGGTTGAAGATAACATCAGCGAAGCTGGTCATTTCCATACGCATGGTTTCGTAATTGAATACGCTACCCACAGGGTTTTGCATCCAACCGTTTGCCACCAGAATCCATAATGCGGAGAAGTTGGAACCAAAGGCTACCAACCAGGTTGTCGCTAAGTGTTGACGCTTAGAGAAACGATCCCAACCGAAGAAGAACATACCCACGAAGGTCGATTCTAAGAAGAACGCCATTAATCCTTCAATGGCCAGTGGTGCACCAAAGATGTCACCCACATAGTGCGAATAATAAGACCAGTTAGTACCAAACTGGAATTCCATCGCTAAACCCGTTGAAACACCCAAGGCAAAGTTGATACCAAACAACTTACCCCAGAACTTAGTCATATCTTTATAAATTTGTTTATCAGTCATCACATAGAGTGATTCCATGATAGCCAGCAAAAATGCCAACCCCAAGGTTAAGGGAACAAACAGGAAGTGATACATGGCTGTCAGCGCAAACTGCAACCGTGATAGCTCAACAACCTCTTCAACAATCATCGGTGACTCCTTACGTGGTGCGTCCAATTGCTACGACTACTTGAGCCATTCGTAGCAAGTGCCTTTGTAGGATAGTGAGTTTTCATTTTGTGTTTATAGCTGAATTCAGTATAAACCGTTAAATTTCATCTTTTTCATTACATCGAAGCAGCAAGGCTTAAAAATCCCCTTTTCCCTCGCATACTGAGACCCTAGTCACACTATCGCTCGGCTTTGAGACTTTCACCTCACCACCCAATCCTACAAATGATCCCATCGATATAAATATCAGATAGTTAAGATATTTAATCGCTTTCATTTGTGAGTATTTTATACCACCCGCCTTTGATTCAAATCAATCAAACTCAGGGCTTTAGATGGGTTTTGCAACGGGGCACACACTTCACTTTTACCCACTGTTGACAGAGTCATAATTATGGGGTAGAGAACACGCCAAGCTAAACTAAAAAGTTAGTTTTTACCAACTTGAGCAAAAATCTAATGGATAAGCAGCAAAAATCACCAAAAACAAATTAAAAACAATATTTACACTAATAAAACATTACCAATACCATTATTATTTAAATAATTAGATATATAAAAATCATGCACTTAATTCACAAAAATCTTTAAAGCCGGAATATTTCAAAACCAAAATCAATTAGTTTTACTAATGATAAAATGTATTTTTTCTCGTTTGAGAAGACGGCTTAAGCTGGTTAATATATCTCCTGTGTTAAGGAGACGGTTTGATGTGACTGGTGAAGCGCCCCAGGCAAGCCAAACTCCGCGCACATAGGTATAACTTTGGTGTGGAGAAAGAGATATGACAAACTTATTTGAACGTCTGGTTAACAGCTATAAGCGTGTTTTTGTTGAACTTTATACAGCTCGTGAGCTGTAATCGTTCACCGCTTACTCTGAAATAATACTGATTTGATTTGAAGTTTTGTTAGCGCAAAACGAGCCCCCTTCTCGATGAGTTGGGGGCTTTTTGCTTTTATGTCTTGAGAATACGGGCAAGTACAGTGACTAAATTAAAGCAAGTCAGTTTTGTTTCACTTGTGTGAACTACTTATTAAGGGGTATTTAGTCTTTAAGATTGATATTTTTGAACTTCATTTTATTAGGTTTAACAAATATAAGACTAAGATCTTAAAATACCTTATCTTTTTTAAAGATGCGTTTTATATATAAAAAAGGAGCGAAAAATTTCGCTCCTTTTTTTACTCACTTAAGTCGTGGTTTTCTCAATAAAAACCTTAGCCTAAGTTAACTCGCGCATTGCGGAACATACGCATCCATGGGCTGTCTTCACCCCAGTTATCTGGGTGCCAAGAGTTTGCAACCGTTCTAAATACACGCTCAGGATGTGGCATCATCAGTGTCACACGGCCATCGGTAGTACAGATACCGGTTAAACCGTTTGGCGAACCGTTCGGGTTTTGTGGGTATTGGGTGGCAATTTCACCTTTACCATTCACAAAACGCAGCGCGATAGTGCCAGAAGCCTCAGCTAAGGCCAGCGCCTGCGCACTAGCAAACTCTGCATGTCCTTCACCGTGGGACACGGCGATAGGCATACGTGAACCCGCCATACCTTGGAAGAACAGTGATGGACTTTGCTGCACTTCAACTAAGCTGAAACGCGCTTCGAAACGCTCAGAGCGGTTACGCACGAAACGTGGCCAGTGCTCGCTACCAGGAATGATTTCCTTCAGGTTCGACAGCATTTGGCAACCGTTACACACACCGAGGGCAAAGCTTGAGTCGCGCTCGAAGAAGCGTGAGAACTCATCGCGAGCACGGGCGTTGAACAGGATAGACTTAGCCCAACCTTCACCCGCACCTAATACGTCACCGTAGGAGAAGCCACCACAGGCCACCAGACCTTGGAACTCTTCGAGGCTAATGCGGCCTGACAGAATGTCAGACATATGCACGTCACGGCTCTCAAAACCTGCGCGGTCAAACGCGGCCGCCATTTCCACATGGGAGTTAACGCCCTGCTCGCGCAGAATAGCCATCTTAGGTGCAGCACCTTTGAGGATGTACGGCGCAGCAACGTCTTCACTTGGATCGAAGCTTAAGTTAACCGTTAAACCTAAGTCGGTTTCATCCTGTTTGAGCTTAAACTCTTCTAATGCGCAGGCTGGGTTATCACGCAGCGCTTGCATACGGTAAGTGGTTTCAGACCATAAAGTACGCAGTGCAACACGTGTCTCGCTGAACACTTCACGCGCACCATCTTTAATGGTTACGCGTTGGTCATTCGCCAGAGTACCAATCATGTGGCAAGGTACGCCTGCTTGGGCGAATTGCGCAGCGATAAGCTCGGCATCAGCGCGGCTCACTTGCAGTACGCCACCGAGTTCTTCATTGAATAGACGTTCAACGTCAGTACCTTGCAGTGCACTTAAGTCGATAGCAAGACCCGTGTTACCCGCAAAGGCCATTTCCACTAACGTCGTGAATAAACCACCGTCACTGCGGTCGTGGTATGCAATAACCGACTTCTTCGCCACCAGCTTTTGCATGGTTTCGAAGAAACCACGTAACAGAGCTGCATCGTCTAAGTCTGGCGCGATATCGCCTAACTCACCGTAAACCTGTGCCAAACAAGAACCGCCTAAACGATTTTTGCCAGCGCCTAAGTCGACTAATAACAGCGAGGTTTCGCCTTTATCACTGCGAAGTTCAGGCGTTACCGTGTTACGGATATCCTGCACCACACCGAAGGCAGAAATGACCAACGACATAGGTGCCGTCACGGTTTTGTTCGCGCCGTCTTGCTGCCATGCGGTTTTCATCGACATGGAGTCTTTACCGACAGGAATGGTCAGGCTCAGTTCTGGACACAGCTCTTCACCCACGGCCTTAACCGCTTCATAAAGACCCGCATCTTCGCCAGGGTGGCCCGCGGCAGACATCCAGTTAGCCGACAGTTTGATACGTTTGAACGAACCAATATCCGCACCCGCGATGTTCATAATCGATTCGGCAACCGCCATACGGGCAGAGGCGCCAAAATCGAGCAGTGCCAGCGGCGTACGTTCACCCATAGACATGGCTTCACCAGCATAGGTATCAAAGCTTGCCGCCGTTACCGCGCAATCAGCCACAGGGACTTGCCATGGGCCAACCATTTGGTCACGGTTTACTAGACCCGTTACCGTGCGGTCACCAATGGTGATAAGGAAGGTTTTGTCCGCCACAGTTGGCAGGCTAAGAATGCGTTTGACCGCTTCTTTCACATCGATGTTGCTTTGCTCAAGTGCAGGTGAAACTGCCTTAGCGGATACCACATTACGGCTCATCTTAGGTGCTTTACCTAATAACACCTCGAGTGGTAAATCGATAGGATTGTTATCGAAATGGCTGTCAGCTAGGGTTAAATGCTGCTCTTGCGTTGCCTCGCCCACTACCGCAAACGGTGCGCGCTCACGCTCACAAATCGCAGTAAATAACGGCAGGTCTTCGGCAGCAACCGAAAGCACATAACGTTCCTGCGATTCGTTACACCAGATCTCCAGCGGGCTCATGCCCGGCTCGTCCGATGGCACGTTGCGCAGATTGAAGATACCACCACGGCCGCCATCGTTAACTAACTCAGGGAAAGCGTTAGATAAACCACCCGCGCCCACGTCGTGGATAAATTGGATCGGGTTTTTATCGCCTAATTGCCAGCAGCGGTCGATCACTTCTTGACAGCGGCGTTCCATTTCTGGGTTTTCACGCTGAACCGACGCAAAGTCTAAATCTTCGCTCGATTGACCCGACGCCATAGAAGAGGCAGCGCCGCCGCCAAGACCAATGTTCATCGCAGGGCCACCGAGTACGATAAGCTTAGCACCGACGGTGATTTCGCCTTTTTGTACGTGCTCTTCGCGGATGTTACCTAAACCACCGGCTAACATGATGGGCTTGTGATAACCACGGACTTCTACGCCGTTGTGGCTTGAGACTTCTTGCTCATAGGTACGGAAGTAACCTAACAGGGCTGGACGACCAAACTCGTTGTTAAACGCCGCGCCGCCAAGTGGGCCTTCGGTCATGATATCCAGCGCACTGACGATACGCTCAGGCTTACCGTAGTTGCCTTCCCATGGTTGTACAAAACCTGGGATTTTTAAATTCGATACGCTAAAGCCAGTTAAACCCGCTTTAGGTTTAGAGCCACGACCGGTTGCACCTTCGTCGCGGATCTCACCACCTGAACCCGTCGCCGCACCAGGGTATGGACTGATTGCCGTAGGATGGTTGTGGGTTTCCACTTTCATCAGTACGTGCATTGGTTCAGTGTGATAGCTGTAAACACCGTTTGGATCGGGGAAGAAACGTCCCGCAACCGAACCTTCCATCACAGCGGCGTTATCTTTATAGGCAGATAACACGTGGTCTGGTGTAGTTTCAAAGGTGTTTTTAATCATCTTGAACAGAGACTTAGGCTGCGCCTCGCCATCAATTGTCCAATCTGCGTTAAAAATCTTGTGACGGCAGTGCTCTGAGTTAGCCTGAGCAAACATCATCAGTTCAATATCGTTTGGATTACGGTTCAAACGCACAAAGTTTTCGACAAGATAATCGATTTCATCTTCGGCGAGCGCCAGACCCATTTCGACGTTGGCCACTTCAAGTGCACGGCGGCCTTCAGCCAATACGTTCACACTCTTGAAAGGCGCAGGTTCAGTGCGCTTAAACAGCACATCGGCCTTAGCAAAATCGTCCAGAACCACTTCAACCATACGGTCGTGCAATAACCCTTTGAGGGTTTGTTGCTGCTCGACAGTCAAAGTGTCTGACTCCACATAATAGGCAACACCACGCTCTAAGCGCTTCACTTTACCTAAACCACAATTGTGGGCGATATCAGTGGCTTTAGAAGACCATGGAGAAATTGTGCCGGGACGGGGAGTAACAAACAGGAGTGAACCTTGGGGGGTATGGGCTTCGATAGCAGGTCCATAGGTGAGAATTTTTTCAAGTTGCTCGCGCTCATTGGTCTCAAGCAACTCGCTCAAATCCGCTAAATGAACATACTCAGCATAGATTTGGCGTACCGGAAGCGCAGCGTTTACGCAGGCCTCCATTAGCTTTTGCACTCTAAACGTCGAGAGTGCTGGGGCTCCGCGGATGATCTCCATCACGTCAATTCACCTTATATTTATAATTGCAGGGGTCAGAGATGGCGCTATTATAAGGAAATGTCTGTCACAAATCACCTGTGACCTTACGTAAAACAGTGTTTCCTATTAAGATAAAAAGCGGCCCTTTTCCCCTCCTTCGTATTCCATGCGATACGATTTTTTTACGTAATTGGCGACAAACGGATATAATCACAGCAATGTCAGCCAGTTTATCCTTGTTACCTCACTGACCTTCTACTGTTCATCATTTTGATTTTATTTAATAAAGTGTGTTTAATGACTCGATTTCTGTTCGCGATTATCTTAGGTTTCTTACTGACGGCTTGTCAGCAAGTGACCGTGGAAGAAACAGAATATGTCCCCCATAAACTCACCGAATTAAGGGTCGGCACCCTTTATGGCCCGCAAATTTATATGACCTCGGGCCAAGGCAACAGCGGCTTCGATTACGATATGGCAGTGCTCTTTGCCGAGTATCTCGATGTGCCCTTAAAAATGGTGCCCTACACCAACCGTGCCGAACTCTATGATGCACTTAAAAAAAACGAGATTGATATTATTGCCGCGGGGATGACTGAAACCCCAGCGCGGCGCGAACAATTCCGTTTAGGCCCGCCGCTGTATCGCGTCAATCAAGTACTGGTTTACCGTGAAGGCATGCCAACACCCAAAGATATCACTGACTTAAAAGGCAAAATTACTGTAATTGCCGACTCTTCTTTTGTGGAAACCTTGACGCAATTACAGAAACGTCATCCGACGCTGGTGTGGGATCAAGTCACAGATAAAGACAGCGAAGAGCTGCTGGCGATGATCGCCAACAAGGAAATCGACTACACCATCGCCGACTCGAGCAGCGTGCAGATTAACCGCCGCTATTTACCGGATCTACGTTCGGGGCTCGTGCTAGAAGAAAAGCTCGATGTGGTTTGGTTGCTCCCCCCCACACACAGTGACGGCTTGATGAGTCAGTTATTGGCGTTTTGGCACCAAGAAAAACTCGCCGGTACCCTCGATCATCTTAATGAAAAGTACTTTGGCCACGTTAAGCGTTTCGACTATATCGATACCCGCGCCTTCCTGCGCGCCATCGAAACCGTATTGCCTCGTTATCGTCAGCTTTTCGAAACCCACGCTGGTGACTTAGATTGGCGTAAATTGGCGGCAACCAGTTATCAAGAGTCACATTGGAATCCTAATGCCCGCTCACCCACTGGGGTGCGCGGCATGATGATGTTAACGCAGCCGACCGCCAAAGAAATTGGCATTACAAATCGACTCGATGCGGAAGAAAGTATTCGCGGCGGCGCCGCTTATTTACGGGATATGATCAACCGTCTGCCCGAGTCTATCCCCGAGAGTCAACGCATGTGGTTTGCGCTGGCCTCTTACAATATCGGTTATGCCCATGTGGAAGACGCCCGTAAACTCGCTGAGTCCATGGAGCTGAATCCTAACGCCTGGCGGGATCTTAAAAAAGTATTGCCACTACTGCAAAAGCGTAAATATTACCAAAAGACTCGCTACGGCTATGCCCGTGGTAGCGAAGCCGTGCATTACGTCGACAGCATCCGCCGTTATTACGACACCTTAGTCTGGGTCGATAATCAGTCTAAACAGCAAAATAGCGATGAGGAAGAACCAAGCGACCTCGCCTCGGAAGATGGCCCAGCGCCAGTGCCCGGCACCCTCAGCCCTGATAAGCCGAAATAGCCCTAACCGCTTCCCCCTCAATAACTTGACTTGCGCCGCAGCCTTGCTTTTTTACGGCTTTCAAACCACGATTTTAATCTTAGATTAAGCCAATACAGGCTAAAGTGAGCTAGCTTTGGGCTAAAAACGCTGCTTTATAGAGCAGATGCATCGAGGGGGATTGCCGCCTGAGATCTCTGCTGATACTGTCATAGTGACAGGTCAATATAATAATCATTGCGCGTTAACCCATAGCCGTTAACCAAAGCAAAAAAGCCTTAACCTAGACAATAACAAGATACAAAACGGGGTCTATATGAGAAGAAAAACCATCAATAACAGCGCATCACGCCGTCGCACCACACTGAAAATTCGCCATCGCCGAGTGCTGAATCGCCACAAACTGTTTTTTACGTTTATCCAAGCCCAAGACTAACGCTTAGGCGAGTCCCCAAACTCCTTAGGATAGCGTCCCCTGCTGCGCCTTTTGAGCCTGTTTTAAAGCCTTCTTTTCCTCCCTGCGACGTTTAAAAAAGCGGCTCAATTGGTCAGCACAGTCCTGCGCTAACACCCCAGATGTGACCTCAACTTGATGATTAAAGGCTGGATGCTGCAAGAGATTAAGCACGGTTCCTGCGGCGCCCGTCTTCTCATCTTTCGCCCCAAATACCACGCGGGCAATCCGGCTATGCACCATGGCACCGGCGCACATCGCACAAGGCTCAAGAGTTACGTAAAGAGTGGTATCGAGGAGTCGATAGTTTTCAATCGTTTGCCCCGCTGCTCGCAAGCACTGAATTTCAGCATGGGCGCAGGGGTCGTGCTCACTGATAGACAAGTTATATCCGGCCGCGATTTGCTGACCACCTTTGACTAAAACCGCCCCCACTGGTACTTCACCCGCTGCTTCGGCCTTTTCAGCCATACTCATCGCGACACGCATCCAATGTTCATCGACTCGAGCTTGTTCAATATCCGCTTGATTGAGACTCGCTTGATTGAGACAAGGTTGCTCGCCAATTAGCACATTACCACTAGCTTCATCACAATCAAGTTCATCCGAGCTGAGCGTCTTCACATGCAAGGTTTTTGGATTCAGTTTTGTCTGCTCCACTTAAGGATTCTCATTAATCAACAATGTGGGCAATTATACCCATTACCAATAAAAAAGGCGCACTTGGCGCCTTTTCGTTAATGCATCATGTCATCAAGACAGGGAATTATTCCCACTCGATGGTTGCAGGTGGCTTACCTGAAATATCGTAAACCACACGGGAGATACCGTCGATTTCGTTGATGATACGGTTAGACACACGGCCTAAGAAATCGTATGGCAGATGTGCCCAGTGCGCGGTCATAAAGTCGATGGTTTCAACGGCGCGCAGTGACACCACCCAATCGTATTTACGGCCATCGCCCATCACACCGACAGAGCGAACGGGTAAGAACACGGTAAAGGCTTGGCTGACTTTGTTATAAAGATCAGCTTTGTGCAGCTCTTCGATGAAAATCGCATCGGCGCGGCGCAGCAAATCACAGTATTCTTTCTTCACTTCGCCAAGTACTCGTACGCCTAAACCAGGACCTGGGAACGGGTGGCGGTAAAGCATGTTGTATGGCAGACCTAGCTCAAGACCAATCTTACGCACTTCGTCTTTAAAGAGTTCGCGCAGTGGCTCAACCAGACCTAACTCCATATCGTCTGGCAGACCGCCAACGTTATGGTGCGACTTAATCACATGGGCTTTACCTGTGGCACTGCCAGCGGATTCAATCACGTCTGGGTAGATGGTGCCTTGGGCTAACCATTTAGCGTTAACGCATTTCTTGGCTTCTTCGTCGAAGATTTCAACGAATACACGACCGATGATTTTACGCTTAGCTTCTGGATCGGCTTCGCCTTTCAGCGCGTCGAGGAAGCGGTTTTCCGCATCGACGTGAACAATGTTCAGACCGAAATGATCACCAAACATTTCCATCACTTGCTTCGCTTCATTTAAACGCAGTAAGCCGTTATCAACGAATACGCAGGTCAGTTTTTTGCCAATGGCGCGGTGCAGCAGCATGGCCACTACCGATGAATCCACACCGCCAGACAGACCTAAAATCACTTCATCGTCGCCCACTTGTTTTTTCAAGCGTTCGATAGCGTCTTCGATGATTGAAGAAGGTTTCCAGTTGGCCGCACAGCCGCAGATATCCAAGGCGAAGTGCGACAGCATACGCATGCCTTGGCGGGTATGAGTGACTTCAGGGTGGAACTGCACGCCGTAGAAACGTTTGGATTCGTTAGACATGGCCGCAAATGGGCAAGTGTCAGTTTTAGCAACGGCCACGAAACCTTCTGGGATAGCCGAAACTTTATCACCATGGCTCATCCACACATCGAGCAGAGATTTGCCATCGGCACTCACTGCGTCTTCGATATCTTTAAACAGGGCCGATTGCGCTAACATTTCGATTTGAGCGTAGCCGAACTCGCCTTCGCCTACGCCTTGAATCACTTTACCGCCGAGCTGCTCAGACATGGTTTGCATGCCGTAGCAAATACCTAGAACAGGTACGCCAGCATTAAACACATATTCAGGTGCGCGGGGAGAATTGTCGGCAGTCACACTTTCAGGGCCGCCAGCGAGGATAATCCCGTTAGGGGCAAACTCGCGAATTTGGGCTTCGGTCACATCCCACGCCCATAACTCACAGTAAACACCAATTTCACGGATACGACGGGCAATCAGCTGGGTGTACTGAGATCCAAAGTCGAGGATCAGTATCTTATGCTCATGAATATCGCTCATGGATAACCTTTATCTCATCTATTGTTTTAACTTAGCTCAAGACTACGAGGTTCAATCTTGAGGGCATACAAATCTTAATAACGGGGCGGCTTATCGCCGCCCCGTTATCACAAACGTTTACGCACCTGAACGGTAGTTTGGCGCTTCTTTAGTGATAGTCACATCGTGAACGTGGGACTCGCCCATGCCAGCAGACGTCACTTTCACAAATTGCGCTTTTTCGTTCAGTTCTTGGATCGTGGCACAGCCCGTTAGGCCCATGCATGAACGCAGACCACCCATATGTTGATGGATGATTTCCTTGAGCTTGCCTTTGTAAGGTACACGGCCTTCGATGCCTTCTGGCACCAGCTTGTCGGCAGCATTGTCAGATTGGAAATAACGGTCAGAAGAACCTTGAGACATGGCACCTAAAGAACCCATACCGCGGTATGACTTATAGGCACGACCTTGGTAGAGTTCCGTTTCGCCTGGCGCTTCGTCAGTACCCGCGAACATTGAACCCGCCATGATGCACGATGCACCTGCGGCTAAGGCTTTAGCTAAGTCACCCGAGAAACGTACACCGCCGTCGGCGATAACAGGGATCCCTAAGCCTTTTACGGCTTCGGCAGCGTCAGACACTGCGGTAATTTGTGGCACGCCCACACCCGTCACGATACGTGTGGTACAGATAGAACCAGGGCCAATACCGACTTTAACCGCGTTAACACCGGCTTCAACTAGGGCTAATGCGCCTTCAGCTGTTGCCACGTTACCACCGATGATTTGTAAATCTGGGTATTTAGCGCGGGTTTCACGGATACGTTGCAACACGCCTTCAGAGTGGCCGTGAGAAGAGTCAATCAGCAGCACGTCAACACCGGCTTTCACCAGCGCATCGACACGCTCTTCGTTACCCGCACCCGCACCCACGGCGGCGCCCACACGTAAACGACCTAATTCGTCTTTACAGGCATTAGGTTTACGCTCGGCTTTTTCGAAGTCTTTTACTGTGATTAAGCCTTTCAGCTTGAAGTTATCATCGACAACTAACACTTTTTCGATACGATTTGAGTGCATTAACTTTTGCACTTCATCTAACTTAGTACCTTCCGCAACCGTGACTAAACGCGCCTTTGGCGTCATCACTTCTTCTACGGTTTTGCTCCAGTCAGTCACGAAACGTACGTCACGACCAGTGATGATCCCCACCAATTCATTGGCTTCGTTTACCACAGGGTAACCCGCAAAACCATTCTTCGCGGTCAGTACTTTCAGATCCGCCAGCGTAGTTGAAGGCGTTACAGTCACAGGTTGTTGAACCACACCCGCTTCGTAAATCTTTACTTTACGAACTTCTTCGGCCTGCTTTTCTATGCTCATGTTTTTATGAATAAAACCTAAGCCACCTTCCTGTGCCATGGCGATCGCAAGACGCGCTTCGGTCACAGTGTCCATAGCGGCGGACACAAGCGGAATATTCAGTTCAATGGTGTTAGTCAGGCGAGTTTTAAGGATGGCGGTGTTTGGGAGTACAGTCGAATGCGCAGGAACAAGTAACACATCGTCAAAGGTTAGCGCTTCTTTAATTAAACGTAGCATAGGCAACATCTCCCCAGTTGAGTAGGATTTTAGAGGTGAAATATTGCGGCGGGATTATACCTTGCATCTGGGGAGCGGTAAATGGAAAATAGTGAAAAAATCCCATTTGCACAAGAAAACACATGCAAGTCCCTAAAAATAATATTTATACCGTCTCACGCCTTAATGGTGAAGTCAGGCAAATTCTCGAGGGACAACTGGGGAAAGTCTGGCTAAATGGTGAAATATCCAACTTTTCAGCCCCCAGCTCGGGCCATTGGTATTTAACTCTTAAGGATCATTATTCACAAATTCGCTGCGCCATGTTTAAGGGGCGCAACCAAAACGTGAGCTTTAAACCTGTGAATGGCCAACAGGTGCTAGTGAAAGGCGCGATTAGCGTGTACGAGCCTAGAGGCGACTATCAACTATTGATTGAGTCTATGCTCCCCGCGGGGGATGGCTTACTGGCACAACAATTTGAAGCACTTAAGATGAAGCTCGCGGCGCAGGGGTTATTTGCCGCCGACACTAAACGTCAGTTACCGAAAAATATTCAACGCATTGGGGTCATCACCTCCCCCACGGGCGCGGCTATTCGCGATGTCTTGCATGTGCTTGCCCGCCGTGACCCTTCTATCGAAGTGATTATTTATCCCACTCAGGTACAAGGCGAGAGCGCAGATCTCAATATCTGCCAAGCCATTAATATCGCCAACCAACGGCTCGAGGTCGATGTATTACTGCTCACCCGTGGCGGCGGCTCACTCGAAGATTTATGGTGCTTTAATAGCGAAGCGCTCGCCCATACCATTTACAACAGCGCCCTACCCGTTGTCAGCGCCGTAGGCCATGAAGTCGACACCACCATCAGTGACTATGTGGCCGACGTTCGCGCCCCGACACCCTCTGCGGGCGCAGAGCTACTGTCTCAGGATAGCGACAATAAGAGCCAACGCTTAGCCACAGTACTCTCGCGCCTCAAACAGAGCGCGAGCCACTATCAACTCAAGCAGGAAAGACGCTTAAGTTTGCTCGAACACAGACTGCAACGCTTAGATCCTAAGCGCACCTTGCAGCAATTTGAGCAGCGTTTTGATGAAATGCAATTAAGACTCGAAGCCGCATTGTCTAGCAAATTGCACGGTTTAAGTCGCCGTCAGCAGCAACTGGCAAATCGCCTCGAGCAGCAGTCGCCAAAGCACAAACTCGCACTCGAGACCAATCGATTGAGCTATTTAGCGACGCGTTTGCAGGACGCTATGAAAGATACCCTCAACCAAAGCGAGCAACGGGTCAAATATGCTGCCCATCAATTGGAAACGGTCAGTCCATTAGCTACCTTAAGCCGGGGTTACAGCATCACCACAGATGCAAATCACCAAATCATAGACAATGCCGCCCAACTGAGTGTGGGCGATAAGATAAATACTCGCCTACGCCATGGACAAGTGCAGTCGACCGTGACGCAAATAACCGATGAAAGCTAAGACTCAATAGCCTTAAGACTCAACGTCTTAGCCCATAACCATAAAGTATTTTATCGAAATAAGACTTATGATTGCGCCCTAAAATACGCCAACAAAAAAGGAACCCTAGGGTTCCTTTTTATGTTCCGCTTAAGCCATTAGCGCAGATTTACTTTGTCTTGCGATCTTTAATATGGCTCAGGGCGCGCTTACGGCGACGCTCTTGGCTCATGGTCAGCTTTTCAACCTTGTTTTCAAACGGGTTATCACCCTCTTGGAAACGCAGCTGAATTGGCGTACCGACCACTTTTAATGAACGACGGAAGTAGTTCATCATGTAGCGCTTGTAAGAATCCGGTAGCTTGCTGACTTGGTTACCGTGAATAACCACGATTGGCGGGTTATAACCACCGGCGTGGGCGTATTTCAGTTTCACACGGCGACCGTTCACCAATGGTGGCTGATGGTCATCCTGCGACATTTGCATAATGCGGGTCAGCATAGAGGTGCTCACGCGGCGAGTCGCACTGTCGTAAGCTTCTTCAATCGACTCAAACAGATGGCCAACGCCCGTACCATGTAACGCCGAAATAAAGTGAATACGAGCAAAGTCGATAAAGCCTAAACGGCGGTCGAGTTCACTCTTAACCCGGTCTTTAATGCCCTGATCGATACCGTCCCACTTGTTGACGGCGATAACTAAGGCGCGGCCCGCGTTCAAGGCAAAACCTAATAGACCTAAATCCTGCTCGGCAATCCCTTCACGGGCATCGATGATCAGCAGCACAACGTTGGCATCTTCAACCGCTTTTAGGGTTTTGATCACCGAGAATTTTTCAATCACTTCATGGACTTTACTGCGGCGACGCACACCAGCAGTATCGATAATCACATATTCGCGGCCATCGCGTTCCATCGGAATGTAAATACTGTCGCGGGTGGTACCCGGCTCGTCGTAAACCACCACACGCTCTTCGCCTAAGATACGGTTAGTCAGCGTCGATTTACCTACGTTAGGCTTACCGATAATCGCAAGCTTGATCGGTAAATCCTGCAGACGCTTCTGCTCGGCTTCTGCTTCTTCTTCGGTGTATTGACGCTCGTCGACTTCTTCCTCTTCGCCTTGGCGTTCAATCCCCATCGCTTCGGCATAAGGGGTTAAGGCGTACTCAATCATGTTGGTCACGCCACGACCTTGGGCGGCAGCCATTTGGTAGACTTCACCTAAACCTAACGACCAAAACTCGGCGCAGGCAGAATCGGCATCGATACCGTCAATCTTGTTAGCCACCACGAAAGTGGTTTTTTGGCGGCTACGTAAGTGCTGAGCGATAGACAAATCCGCGGCGGTTAAGCCCGCGCGCGCATCGGTCATAAATAAGACAACATCGGCTTCTTCGATAGCGGCAAGGGACTGCTCGGCCATCTTAGTTTCGATCCCCTCTTCGGTGCCGTCGATACCGCCGGTATCCACCACGATAAACTCATAGCCGGATAGGAATGCTCGACCATATTTACGGTCACGTGTTAGGCCAGGAAAGTCAGCAACCAGCGCATCACGCGTACGCGTAAGGCGGTTAAATAAAGTGGATTTACCGACGTTCGGCCGACCAACAAGGGCCACTACAGGGATCATGATTTTGCCTCTAAAAAACTTTTCAATAAAAAGCCCCCGGAACACACTTCCAGGGGCTCTACAAGGATAACACTTTTAACTAAGGAAGTGTTACAACAGCTAACTTTCCGCTGCGACCTTGCACGTAGATTTTATCATCCACCACTAATGGTTGGCTGAATAATCCAGAGCTGTCCACTTGGATACGACCCACAATACTGCCTGTGCTGCGGTCGATAAAGTGCAGATAACCTTCAAAATCGCCTACGACCAGATAGTCGCGATACACGGCTGGTGACGTGAGTGTACGGTTCGCCAGCTCAGAGTTGCTCCACAATTCTAGGCCGTTACGTCTGTCCACAGAGTAGATACGGCTGTGATCATCCACTAGGAATAAGCTTAAACCGGCAGACGCTAGCTCATTGAAGCTGGAGTACTTACGGGTCCAAATCACACGTCCGCTACGCAGTTCCATCGACACCAAGTTACCGTTGTAGCTCACCGCATAAAGGTTGTCACCTAAGATCAGCGGCGTCATATCCACATCGGCCATACGAGTAAACTCATTGCCGCCAGTTGGATTATAAATCGCTTGTTCCCATGCGGCTTGACCGTTGTTTTTCACCACAACTGCGACTTTACCATCGGCAGTACCGATAAAGAAACCACCCGCCTCATAGGCCGCAGAACCTGTGCCACGTAAGGTTAGATTAGGCAACTGCATCTCATAGGCCCACAGCTTAGCGCCCGTATCGACGTTAAAGGCTTCGAGCGCGCCAGAGCTCGTGCTCACCACCACCACATCGTCAGCAACGGTTGGCTTAGAGAGTAACTCGCCCCCAGTCACGACATGCCACAGCACTTGACCATCTTCGGCATTCAGCGCGGCCAATAGACCACTCTCACCACCGACAAAGATTTTATTGCGCGCGGCAGTAACACCTGCGGCTAAGCGTGCGCCCTTGTTTTTGGCTAAGGCGTTATCACGAAACTCTTCACTAAAATCTTTTTTCCAAACGCGCTCACCCGTGGCTTCATCAAAGGCCACGACTTCGCCGTAACGGTCGGCTGCAAAAATTTTACCGTAACGAACTGCAGGAGTGAGGCGAGAGTAATAATCACCGACACCGTCACCTACAGAGGCGCTCCAACTTACTTCAGGAAACACTGTCGCCTGAATCGCAGTTAACTCACTTACCGGTTCTTCTTCCACATCGCTAGAAGAACAGGCGGATAACATGGCTAGGCTTAACCCAGCGGCTAGCAGGTTCTTGCACCAAGACTTCATCAAGGGATCCCTTATGCTTGATTTAGGTTATCAAGTTTGATTTTAAGTGCAGGGCTGGTCACAACACCGCCATTGTCCATTGCCGCTTGGTAAGCGGTTTTCGCTTTATCCGCTTCACCTTGGCGTACAAAGAAATCGCCTTTGAGTTCTTCACGTTGTGCTAAGAATGCTTTATCAGTCACTTGATCTAAGGTCGCCAGCGCAGTGCCGATTTGGCCTTGCTCTGCTTGAATGCGCGCTAAACGCAGTGTTGCCACTGTGTCTAATCCGGCACCTGGCTTAGCCGCAATCACCTTCTTCAGCGCTTCTTCAGCCTTAGCAAAATCTTTGGCTTCAACCGCAGTTTTCGCAACGATCAGATCCAGCAGGGCTTGATAGCCCTTTTGGTCGTGATTTTTGGAAAACTCAGCCACGCCAGCCAGCATGGCCGCTTCGTCACTTGATTTGGTGGTTAAGGTTTGGAAAGCCTGTGATGCTTCTTCGGCCTTCACGATTTTCATGTCGGAGTAATAGTTCCAACCGTACAGGCCGCCTAAACCAACGACCGCCCCGATAACAATCGAGGTTCCATAGTCTTTCCAGAACTGCTTGATAGCATCAACTTGTTGTTCTTCTGTGCTATAAATTTCCACGCGCACGTCCCCTTATTTGGTAAGTTCAGCTAAAAATGCGCTTAGTGCATTTCGAGCGACCCGTTGTTGTTCGTTGTCATTGCGTAAATATTTAACGGTAACCACACCTTCGGCGAGTTCTTCTTCACCGATGAGTAAGGCTACTTGTGCGCCGCTTTTATCGGCACGCTTAATTTGCTTCTTGAAGTTACCGCCGCCGCAGTGGCTCATAACACGCAGTGTCGGTAAGGTTGAGCGTAACTCCTGCGCCACTTTAATGGCTTCAACCAAACAGCTATCCCCCATCGCAGCGACGTAAACATCGACAGCCGGAGGGATATCTTGGGTCAGCTCTAAGGTTTCAAGCAGCAGAACGATGCGCTCTAATCCCATCGCAAAACCGACGGCAGGCGTATCTTTACCGCCCAATTGAGCGACTAAACCATCGTAGCGACCGCCCGCAAGTACAGTGCCTTGAGAGCCTAAGCTATTGGTAACCCATTCAAAAACCGTGCGATTATAGTAATCTAAACCACGGACTAAGCGCGGGTTAACTCGGTATTGGATGCCAACTGCGTCGAGGAGTTCACGCAATTGTGCAAAATGTTGTGAAGATTCTTCACCTAAGTAGTCCATCAGCGCAGGCGCATCAGCTAAAATGCTTTGCACTTGCGGGTCTTTCGAGTCCAGTACGCGCAGCGGATTGCTGTACATACGGCGCTGGCTATCTTCGTCTAATTTGTCCTTGTGTTGCTCTAAGAAGGCAATCAAGGCTTCACGGTAAGCGGCGCGCTCAGCGGGATCGCCTAAGGTGTTCAGCTCAAGCGTCACATGCTCGCTAATGCCGAGTTTTTCCCATAGACGGGCCGATAACATCAACACTTCAGCGTCGATATCGGCGCTACCAATGCCGTAGACTTCCACACCAAACTGGTGGAATTGGCGATAACGACCTTTTTGCGGACGTTCGTGGCGGAACATTGGGCCCATGTACCACAGGCGTTGTTCTTGGTTATAGAGCAGACCATGCTCATTACCCGCACGCACGGTTGAGGCGGTGCCTTCAGGACGTAGGGTTAAACTGTCACCGTTACGGTCCTCGAAGGTATACATTTCTTTTTCAACAATATCAGTCACTTCACCGATAGAGCGTTTAAAAAGATCGGTATTTTCCACTATTGGAGTGCGGATCTCACTGTAACCATAAGCAGCCACGCTCGCACGTAGTACCGCTTCCACTTTTTGCCATAGAGGACTTTGAGTTGGCAGAATGTCGTTCATTCCGCGAATCGCTTGGATCTGTTTTGCCACTGTATCGACTCGTCCGATTTTCGCTAAATTAATAAAAAATGTCAGGCATTATAGGCTGTTCAACACTAAACGTAAAATGACCCCGTCGGTTTCGGGGTCTAGCTCAAGGCTTGAGTGTTTTTATAACGCTTAACCTATGGGTTGATTCGGCTGTGTCTGTTACTCAGTCGTGTCTTTCACTTGGATACGGTTAGCCATTTGGCTCGCCTTAGCGCGAATTTTCGCTTCGAGGGAATCGACTAGGTTGTCATTGTCGAAACGCTCTTTTTGACGCTCGCCTTCATCGTAGTAACCACTCTTACGATGTCCACCGGTTAAGCCGATGTGAGACACTAAGGCTTCGCCTGGACCATTGACCACACAGCCGATGATAGACACATCCATCGCGGTCGTCACATCTTCGAGGCGGCGCTCTAATTCATTTACCGTGCTGATCACATCGAACTCTTGGCGCGAGCAAGAAGGACACGCAATAAAGTTAATGCCACGGCTACGGATACGCAGTGACTTTAGGATATCAAAGCCAACTTTGATTTCTTCCACCGGATCGGCCGCTAACGAAATACGCAGCGTATCACCAATGCCTTCGGCAAGCAGCATGCCTAAGCCAACGGCTGATTTCACAGCACCGGCACGGGCGCCACCCGCTTCGGTAATACCTAAATGCAATGGCTGGCGAATTTGTTTAGCCAATAAACGATAGGATTCTACCGCTAAGAACACATCGGAGGCTTTTACGCTGACCTTAAATTGGTCAAAATTCAAACGGTCAAGAATGTCCACATGGCGCATAGCCGATTCGAGCAAGGCTTCTGGCGTAGGCTCTTTGTATTTGTCCATCAGATCTTTTTCTAATGAACCGCCGTTCACCCCAATACGGATAGGAATGTTTTTATCGCGGGCGCACTCCACCACACTGCGGATACGCTCTTCGTTACCGATATTACCTGGGTTGATACGCAAACAGTCCACACCATATTCCGCTACTTTCAGGGCGATACGGTAATCGAAGTGGATATCGGCAACCAAGGGCACTGACACCGATTGCTTAATCACTTTAAAGGCTTCGGCGGCGTCCATCGTCGGCACAGAGACACGCACAATATCGGCACCCACTTTTTCTAGGGCACGGATTTGGGCAACTGTTGCCTCAACATCTGTGGTCTTAGTGTTAGTCATCGACTGTACGGCAATCGGCGCACCATCACCAATCGGCACATTGCCCACATAAATGCGAGTTGAAGGACGTCTCTTTATGGGTGTTTCGTTATACATACTCAATACGCTCTTTTCGGTACTCTGCGTCAGGCGCCAGACTTAAACCTGTGGGATAGTCAAACGCGCAACACGACCCTTAGGAAATTCAGCAAGGCTGATGGCTTTACCATCGACCGTAAACGTGGACACAACAGTGGGAGCGCCTAGGATCACTTTAAACGGAGGCACACCACTGGCTTGAATATTCGCACCAGCCCCACGGACACCGTCGACAATCGCTTTGCCCTTGGCATCGACTATGTTGATCCAGCAATCGCCCGTGAGCTCAATAGTAATGCTCGACTGCCCTGCGGCTACTGGCATGGCTTGCGCTGTCGACGCAGTATTGGTTGCTGGTGCATTCGATGCGGATGGGTTCTGCTCTGGGGCGGTATTGGTCGCTGCGTTTTGTGTAACGTTTGGAATCGCAACGGCATTACTCGCTGCAGAGCTCGGTGCTGTGTTAGAAGCATTGTTCGTCAGAGCGTTGTTAGATCCGCTCGGATTCACAGCCGAATTGGCAGGCGTCTGCTCTACTTCCATCGCCGCCGTATCGTTCATATTCGGGTCGATAGTGCTCTCATCGGTATCTTTTATCGGACCATCGGTCGCCATTGAGCCATTGACCGCAATCTCGCTTAAGCGCTCGCTCGCGTCAGTTTCCGTCAGCAAAACATCCCCCGGCAAGGTTTGATTCGCCGCAGCTAACTCTTCCGCCGTCGGTTGAGACACATCAACATGGGTCACTAGCGTGGTTCGTTGCATCCACCACAGGACGAACAGGCCCAATAACACGATGACAATAAAAAAGCTCAGCCACTTTAATTTAGTGTCACGAGCTTGATAGGTCGTCTTGCGGGAAAAGCTTTGCATGGCAGGCTGCGTCACTAACGGCACCTGCCGCGCTAGGCATGCCTCAATCAGGGCGTTATCCACCCCCAGCATGCGGGCATAGTTTTTGACGTATCCGCGAACATAAGTCGAAGAAGAAATATTGGAAAAATCGTCGGCTTCGAGATTTTCAACAATCCCTGGGCGCAGATGTAACTTCACCGCGGTATCCGCAATGCTTAAGCCCATCTGCTCACGAGCCGTTCTGAGTACAGTGCCGAGCGTTACATCAGGCGTCGATTCAGCTTCACTCGCGGCTACTGGTTCTACTGACGCGTTTATTTCGTTATCTTTCATTGATGCAAATTAACTCTGTATTGCTTGGCTTGAGGCGATGCTGGGAATTTGGCGAGCAATAAAATGCCAAATCGCTTCATAGCAGCATCATCATTCAACGCCTGCTCAATTTTTATTCCGAGCGTTAAACTCTCTGGAGTTTGGGCTGCCACTTGGTGATAACGCGCTAATTGGTTTTGCGCATCGACATAATCACCTTTCTCTACCCCAAGCTCAGCCAGCTCCAGTAAAGACACCGAGCGTCTCGGGTCATACTTTAACGCCATCTGAAAATACTGTCGTGCCTTTTCTGTTTGTCCCGCGTCTCGGCTGCAAATGCCTAAGTTTTCATAACTGGACGCGGTACGCGTATATTTGGGCATTTCTATCGCGGCCAAAAACATTTTTTCAGCTTTGTCGTATCGCTTTTGTTGGCACAAAAACACCCCAAAGTTGTTCATGGAATCGCCAGAGGCGTCCTTAGTATTGATAGCGTCTTGATACGCCTGTTCGGTACGTACTAAATCGCCAACGGTTTGATAGTAATAGGCCATGGCCACATGCACATCTTCGAGCTCTGGCGCATATTCAACGGCTTTATCAAGATTGTATTTGGCTTGTTCCGAGTTACCTCGATTAAGGTAGGTTAAACCGAGCTGCATACGCTCCCGTGCGGCGGCAACTTTATCGAGTTTTCGCTCCGACACGGGAATATCAGTCCCTGAATAGGTACGCTCAGTTACGCATCCTGTCACTAATAATGACAGGGCAATTGCTAATGATAACCCTGACAATCCATGCTTCATGGGCAAGCCTATAAATCTGTGCAAACAAAGAGTTAATTCATTGTGACCGAAATCTGATTTTCTTGCATGCGTTTTTTTGCTAAACGCTTGGTTCGATCGCGAATATCACCCGCTAACTGTCCACAGGCCGCGTCAATATCATCACCACGGGTTTTGCGTACAATCACGGTTAAGCCATATTCCATCAATACCTTAGAAAAACGGTCGATGCGCGAGTTTGACGAGCGACCATAGGGCGAGCCTGGGTATGGGTTGAACGGGATCAGGTTAACCTTGCAGGGCGTATCCTTCATTAATTGTGCTAATTCATGGGCTTGTTCAGTACTGTCGTTGATGTGATCGAGCATCACATACTCCACAGTCACGCGGCCACGGTTAGCGTTAGATTTAGCGATATAACGGCGAATTCCCGCGAGGAATTCCTGCAGCGGATACTTTTTATTTACGGGAACCAGAATATCGCGCAGTTCATCGTTTGGCGCATGGATACTCACGGCCAGCGCCACATCGAGGGCATCACCGAGTTTATCTAATGCTGGCACTACGCCCGAAGTTGACAGGGTCACACGGCGTTTTGACAGGCTAAAGCCGAAGTCGTCCAGCATGATATCCATCGCAGGGATCACGTTGGCAAGGTTAAGCAGCGGTTCACCCATGCCCATCATCACCACGTTGGTGATTGGGCGCTCGCCGGTTTCTTTGGCGAACCCTAAGAAGTGGGAAACACGCCAAATTTGACCGACAATTTCAGAGACAGTTAAGTTGCGGTTAAAGCCTTGCTGTGCGGTCGAGCAGAAAGTACATTCGAGGGCGCAGCCCACTTGAGACGACACACACAGGGTGGCGCGGTCATCTTCAGGAATATATACGGTTTCAACTTCTTGGCCTTCGCCGACATGGATGGCGAACTTAATTGTGCCATCGGTGGATTTTTGATAGCTAGAAATCTCAGGCGCCACAATCTCACAGCGCGCCGCCAGTTTTTGGCGTAACACTTTGTTGATGTTAGTCATCTCTTCGAAGTCACTGACACCGAAATGATAGATCCATTTCATCAGCTGATCGGCACGGAAAGGCTTCTCACCCAGATCCGCAAATAATGCGCGCATCGCCTTACGATCAAGGTCTAATAAATTGATCTTTTTTTCACTCATAGGACTAACCTCAACACCAAAACCTGCAACAGGGCGGCGAATTATACAGACGCAGAAAAATTTTAGCCAGCAACTCCACACTCCTATGCTAGAATCGGCGTGGGTCAATGTTGGCCTAAATTATGGAGTTGTAATACCACCTATATGTTAACCCTCATCATTATAGTGCTTGTCGCTGTCGGAGTTTCTTTTCTGTGCAGTGTATTCGAAGCAGTGTTGCTCTCGGTTACCCCTAGTTATATCGCCTCGCTCGAACAAACTGACAGTGCCGCGGCCGCCCGGTTGCGTAAACTAAAAGAAAACATCGAAGCGCCTCTCGTGTCTATTTTGACCCTAAACACCATTGCCCACACTGTGGGTGCCGCCGTTGCAGGTGCGCAAGCGGCCAAGGTCTTTGGTGATGACATGCTCGGCGTGTTCTCCGGAGTGTTAACTTTTATCATCCTATTCTTCTCAGAGATTATTCCGAAATCTGTGGGAGCCAATCACTGGCGCCGTTTAGCCCCGAGTGTATCGATTGCCATCACTTGGATGAAGCGTGTCACTAAGCCGCTGATTTGGATGTCGCAACAGGTGACTCGCCTGCTAGGTAAAGGGGAAGAAGGTCAGTACATTCGCCAAGAAATGAGCGCCATGGCCAAGATTGGTCACGAATCCGGTGAGTTAGACGAGCAAGAGTCTAAAATTTTGACCCAAATGCTCAAGGTGCGTGACGTGCCTGTGACGGCGATTATGACGCCGCGTACCGTGATGTTCTCGTTACCCGTTTCACTGACGCAAAATGAGTTTGTGCAAGAATATCGCGACAAACCTTTTACCCGTATTCCGGTATACGATCAGGACCACGACGACATTATCGGTTACATCACCCGTACCGATGTTTTGCTGGCTGAGCGTTACACCCCTGATGCACCGATTGGTGAACTCAAGCGCAGCCTATTTGTGGTGCCCGAGACGGCTAAAATCCTGCCGTTATTCGAGCGGATGATTAAACGCAATACCCAAATTGCGATGGTGGTTGACGAATACGGCAGTAGCCAAGGTATTGTGACCCAAGAAGACATTATCGAATCGCTACTTGGCTTAGAGATTGTCGATGTGAATGACCCTGCGACCGATATGCAGCAATTGGCCCGTAAACTCTGGACCAAACGCATGAAGCAAAAAGGCATTCGTCTCTCCGATGATGGCGACTTCGAAGCCGCCGCCGAAGATGACGAGGCGCGCTCGGGTTAATGACATTATTTAGTCATTGTTAAAGTAAAGGGAGCTTGGCTCCCTTTCTTGTTTTTGGGGAGAAGGTTATAATCTCCCGCCGTAAAAGAGGTAGGTTATGACACAGGGATACACACTCTCACTCGCGCACATCAACGATACCCATTCGAATTTTGAGCCCAGCCGCGTACAATTTTCCTTCAATCTCGGGCTTAAAGCCTTAGATATCACCAGTCACAGCGGTGGCTATGCGCGCCTGGGGTATCAGATTAGTCAGGCACGTGACCGAGCCGCACAAAGCCAAATGCCGTTTTTATTTTTGCATGGGGGTGACAGTTTCCAAGGCACGCTGTATTTCAGCCATTTTAAGGGTAAGGCCAACGCCCATTTGCTGAATTTACTCTCACCCGATGCCATGGTGATTGGTAATCACGATATTGATGAAGGCAATGCGCGGCTCGCCGAATTTGCTAAGCAAATCGATTTTCCGCTGCTGGCAGGCAATATGGACTTAAGCCAAGAGGATATCCGCAAGCCGGGTAACCTGCGTACTGTGGCGAATATTCTGGCCTATGATGAAAAAAACCAACTTGCCAGCTACCTCGAAAAGCCCTTCTACGACAAAAAGCTCGCTATCATCGGCATTACTCTGGATCAGATGAAAAACATCGCCAGACCCGATCCCGACACTCACTTTGTCGATGCGATTGCGACCACGGCGCGCACAGTCGCGCATCTGCATGCCAAAGGCATCAAGCACATTATCGTACTGAGTCACTTAGGTTTAGATCAGGACAAAAGGCTTGCAGAACAAGTCGATGGCATCAGCCTTATCGTCGGTGGCCATACCCATACATTGCAGGGCGATTTTAGTGCCTTGGGGTTAAGCAATATACCCTATGGTGAAACCATCCATGGCACTCCTATCGTTCATGCGGGGAAATACGCCGAAACCTTAGGCTTGGCCGAGATTGAATTTGATGCAGCGGGCCGCGCGATAAGCCTAAAAGGTGGCAACTATTTTATGCTCGATAAGCAGTTTATGTTGAGTTCGAGTGAGCAAGTGGATGACACTGACTATCGAGCCGTGCAGCAACGCTTTAATGAGCATCCCTATGTATTGTGGGATGATGCCGATGAAGACATTCACGGTGTGATCCAAGATATCTATCGCCCCGCGATTGCCGAGATGGAAAACAAAGTCTTAGCCCTTGTGCCTAAGAATCTAGTGCATACCAGGCTGCCTTCTAAGGCATTACCCCATGGCAGCGAAATCGCCCCTTGGGTGAGCCGCAGTATGTTCCAAGAGGCCAAACTTGAAGATCCTCGCATCCACTTTGCCCTGCATAACGCGGGCGGAGTGAGACAATCTGTCGCCCAAGGCAGGCTCACCCTCGCCGATGTGTTGGGCCAATTGCTCCCCTTCGAATTGCCATTAGTCAAATACGAAATCCAAGGCCAGTATTTATACCAAGCGCTGGAATCGGCGATTAACGCCGCGACAAACAACAGTGTGCGCGGCACCGGTGCGGGCAGCTTCCCCTATACCTACGGATTGCGTTATTACTACGATGGTAGACGCCCATTAGGGGAGCGTTTGTTCAAGCTTGAAATGATGCAGCAGGATGGCTTATCGCTCTGGTATCCAGTGCAACCCAATGCACTCTATGTGGGGGTTTCTACCTCTTATACCGCTGCGGGGAAAGAAGGCTATCACCCACTGTTACAGGCGCGCTGGCAGGAATCGATTGAGACGCTCACCCTACCCCAGGCCTTTATTCGCTTCCTCAATCGAGCGCCCAACCCCAATTTAGCGGATTTGCTCTCGCCCCATGTGCATTACACCAGCCATGTAAAGCGCTCGGTGTAAGCGCACTGCCGCGAAGCTCTGTCCTCTTAACTCTGTCCTCTTAATTAATCACAGTACTTAGCCAATGGGTTAAGTACTGTGATTAATTCAATCCACATCAACATGTGCTCTTTACATCTCACTAAAACAACCAGTCGCAATGGGGTAAACGTTCGGCAAACCACGCCTGCGCTTTGCCTTGATTTCCCTTGCGCCACGCGAGAAACACTGGCTGCGCCGGTCTTGGGATCTCAACCTTGCACGCAACTAATGCGCCTGAAGCGAGTTCTTCGCGGATCAAATGCTTGGGAAGATAACCCACACCCAGTCCAAGTTGCTGGGCTTTAATCTTGGTCTGCATGTTCGGCACACGAATAACTTGGCGACTATCAAATAATCCACTGGAGCGCTGCGCGAGCGCCGTCGAGCTATCGGCCACCACCACGGAGGGAAATTGCAACAAGGCTTCGGTCGGGATGGGATGGTCAAACTGTGCTAAGGGATGGTGAGGCGCTAGGGCAAACACGAATTCAAGCATGCCGATTTCGACTAAGTGATATTGCCCCTTTGGTAACTCTCCGGTGACCCCAATGGCAATATCGGCGCGGCCCGAATACAGCGCATCCCAACCACCACCTAATGACTCCTCAGTGATATTAATAGTCACCTGTTTACCTAACTCGGTAAATTCAGCAATCAGTTTTAACAGTGGCAAATCGGGCACCACAGTATCAATCGCTAAGGTTAACGCCGACTCCCAGCCCGTTTCGAGTTGCCGAACCGCCTCTTCAAGCCTTGCGGTGGCGGCTAAAATCTCCCGCCCTTGGCGTAATACCAACTGGCCAACTAAGGTTAGCTCGGCGCGCTGGCCCTTACGTTCAAATAATTTTACCCCTAAGTCGCTCTCTAATTTCTGCACTGTGTAGGTCAACGCCGATGGTACTCGGAATAAGGACTCGGCCGCTGCCGAAAAACTGCCTTTCTTATCAATAGCATCGAGCACTATCAATCCATCGAGACTCATCACAGGTAACATAGCCACCTCTTGTTCAATTTTTTTGAAATAAACCTTGAAAAGGTTCCGATTTTCTTTCAGCAAGGTCAAGACTAAACTTTAAACCAATGGAGAAATTAACGCTAAGCCTCCACCGACTAACCCATTAACGACATAGTTAAAAAATTTGAATTAAGGAACATCCCATGAAAGCACTTATCACAAAATTACTGACCTCTGCCCCAAGCTTCGCCCCATTGGCCCTGCGTATTCCTATCGGGATCATCCTCATGGCCCACGGTTCACAAAAACTCTTCGGCTGGTTTGGTGGCTACGGCCTAGAAGGCACAGGACAATGGATGGCCTCCATCGGCTTAACCCCTGGCTACTTAATGGCACTGATGGCGGGCTCGAGCGAATTCTTTGGTGGCTTGCTGATCATTATCGGTTTACTGACTCGCCCAACGGCACTGGTATTGTCCTTTACTATGGTGGTCGCGATTTTCTCGGTCCACATTGGTAACGGTCTGTTCCTCAGCAATAACGGTTATGAGTTTGGTTTAGCCCTGTTAGCTGCCACTGTGTCTCTGGCTGTATCAGGTGCAGGTAAACTGAGCGCCGACAACCTATTAGCCGCACGCTTAAAATAAGGAGGAAATGATGATCCGTATACGTAAAGCGCAGGACCGTGGGCAGGCTGATTTAGGCTGGTTAAAGAGCCAACATACCTTCTCGTTTGCCAGCTACTACGATCCACAGCATATGGGCGTGTCTTCCCTACGAGTGATTAACGATGACAGAGTCGCGCCGGGCGCTGGGTTTGAAACCCATGGTCATAAAGACATGGAAATCATCAGTTATGTGATTTCAGGCACCATAGCCCATAAGGACAGCTTTGGTAATGTTAAGACCTTACCAGCGGGAGAGTTCCAGCTAATGTCCGCCGGTAAAGGGATTTACCACAGCGAGTTTAATGCATCAAACACTGAGTCACTGCACTTTTTGCAGGTCTGGATCCAACCAGATACCTTAGGCATTGATGCGGGTTATCAGCAAAAGGCCTTCGAGCAAACCTCGGCGCTGACCGCAGTAGTCACCCCAACGGGTGAAAATGGCACCTTAAAAGTGCAGCAAGATGCAACCTTGTATCGCTTAATGCTGACACCGCAAGAGCAAGTGCATATGCCGCAGCTTAAGCCACAGCGTCAGCTCTATGTGCAATTGGTGGAAGGTACACTTAAGGTCAATGACCAAGTGCTCACCCCAGGGGATGGCGCACATATCACCGCCGAAGAAGTGGTTCGATTTAGCGCCGCCGACAGCTATGTCACCGCACTGGTGTTTGACTTAGCCTGATGAATATTGTGACCAATAAAAAAACCGCCGAGGAAACGAGGCGGTTTTTTTATTGGTCTGCGTATGCCTAAAGGGATCCCCTTCGAGCGCAAACCTATGTTAAGGACATAATCAAACTAAAGTTCACTAACACCTGCGCCCTGTCGTTTTGTTTATCTTCGGCGGTCAGATAGCGACGTAGTTCATTACGGCGAATGCAATTAAAACCCTGTTTCTCAAAGAAAGGACGCGCCTGGTAGGAGGCCTCAACGGTAAGCCGTTTAAGATTACGGCTTTTAGCCTCTTCGAGTAAGGCTAAATAGAGATGCGTCGCCACTCCGGCACGGCTGTATTCTGGGTGAACAAACAGGCAATCGACTTCGCCGACCATACAATTGAGTTCTTTATCGGGACAGAGCCTTAAGTTGGTAAAGCCAACCAACTTACTGCCTTCCTGCGCCACCCAAGTAGTGGTGTCTTCTAACTTAGCCAGCCAGTAGGCATCACTTCGCGCCTCACCTTGGTTTTGCGCCCAAGCTAAACGTTCGGTAAGCGAGTAATATTCCTGCGCGCCCTCCATAACACTGGCATTAAATACCGCCGCCACCTGTGCCACATCCGGAGGTGAAAATAAGCGTATCTGCATTGGAGTCCACTCCTATGGGTTAATCATGACCAATGGGCACACAGGCAATGTATTCCCATTCAGTTACAGTTTTTTAGTCATATAAAAACTCGGCAACACTTGGCCCAGTTTTTGTTGATAGCTGCGCTGCTGTTGGACAAATCCGAGCTTAATAAACAGCCCGCGGGAAAGATAAGATGCATCGGCACTCAATTGACAATAGCCCTGCTCTTTTGCCCACTGTTCGAGCTGTCGATAAGCTCGCTCCCCCAGCCCTTGCCGTTGCCAATCTGGATGAATATAGAGGCTATCTATATATCCTTGATGGTGAAAATCCGTTTCGACATTGATAAAACCTGCACAAATCTTAGATAAGCTCGCGGCATCTGTCACCAAAATAATCCAAGCTTGGGAACGACTTAAGCGTAAATGCCAATGCTGACTCGAGCGGGGCGCCTGCGACCAAGCATTAAGCTGCGCGGCGTTATAACGCTCATGTTGTATTTGATGCACGCTGTGATGAAAGAGTTCACTCACCGCGCGGGCATAACGGCGCCGATAAGGCACAACTTCAATTTGCTTATTGGCTTGTAAAGGAACGGACACGATTTATCGACCAAGCTTGGACTTATCAGCCTATTTTGCCGCGCTTTACCAACGAGTGATAGCCTAGATATGTATGGAAGAGTAAATGCTGAAAACAAAACCGCCTCGACAAGGCGAGGCGGTTTAATGATTCTGGCTCATCTTCTATGCAGACCGAGATTATTTCTTCTCGATTTGGCCAACAAACAGCAGCTTGTCGAAGGTGCGGTTTAAGGTTTTGCTGGTGAATTGATTCATCCACATTTGCTCAACCACGGCCACTTTGTCGCCTTTCTTGACTTCAGCTTCTGGGCCGGCTGCCCAAAACGTGTTGTCAGCTTCTTTAATTTGAACATAGGTGTAGCCGCCACCATTCATGGTATCCACAACTGTACCTTCATGAACGACGCCCTGTGCCCAAGCACTTGACATACCTAACGCTAATGTTGCTACAGCCGCTAATTTTACCAATTTTGCCATCATGCCTTTTGTTCCTTGTGTTTTACTAATATGCGGCATTAAAACATGCCATAGGTAATAAATCGCCAATCTCTATCACGAAATACAACACTTATCGCAAAAGTAGGATTTTTATCGCTCACTGGGGAACTCATTTCAACAGTGGTTTTAACATGCCCTCGAGGCCATTGAGTTTTACCTCATAAATCAGCGCTAACTGCTCACCTAATTTTCCCTTTGGAAATCCCTGTTGATGAAACCAAACTAAATAGGGTTCGGGTAATTCGAGTAAGCGGCGGCCAGCATATTTGCCAAAGGGCATCACCTGATTTACGGCATCGATAAGCTGTTGTTGATCCATAAAGGTATTAGCTTGAACTTAGACAGAAGACTAGATGCAGGATGCTACCCTATTGCCTAATGAATGCCTATGGCTAATGTCGCCTTAGGTACGACGACGGCTAAATAGGATAAGGGCAAGTCATAGACTTACCCTTATTGGCAATAAACTAGGCATAGAGTTTACGCAGATTCGGCCCAAGATTGGCACAATGCGAATGCTCAAAACCATACTCAATACAGAGCAGTTCTTCTTCTCCATGGACGTTAATGCTCACACAAGTCCCTTGACTGGCATGTTCATCCACAAAGGCCATGACTCGCTCTAACATTATTTTGGCCAGCCCCACATGGCGATATTCAGGTAAAACAATAAAATCCTCAATCGCCAGATGGTTAGCCTTATCACCGTATACGCAGGCGACTGCCACTAAGGCGGAGGTATTTTTTTGTTGCTCAGCCGTTAGGCGAATAGAGACCCAATATAAAGGCTGTAACGGATGCCCATCCGCCATCTCAACGCCGATAGAAGGATGCCCCGCCGCATCGCGTAAATTGAGCAACTCATGAAATAAAGGCGCAGATTCAACCAACTCAAATTCAATAGGCATTAGCATTTTAATATCCATTTTGGCATCCCTTCACGAATGGTAGAAAAATCAAGGTGATTAGACGGCATAATAGGAAAATCCTAACCGAATTAGGTGGCAATTTGATGACATAAAGCACAGCAGCAAGACAACTTTCGACTGAAAAACAGCAACCAAGACTCTGTATTTTGATAACATTTAAGAATAAAAACTAAAAACTATCTTCAAAAATGAAATATGCACCATCAACCAGATAGCTGAATACCGCTAAACTGACCTAGCTCACCTCAATATTTTGCAAGCCTAAAATTCATAAAACCATTAAAAATCATCACATTAACTAATGATCAGCCTTATTCATTCTTTCGTCTGATAAGAGTCAAATTAACGGCACACGACACTGTAACGTCAAATAACAATCGCGCGACATTTTATAAAAAAGTGTCAAAAATCAGCTAATTGACCGCAATTAACATAGGGTTTACATTCATTTATGACAACAAGGTGCGGTAAAGCTCAACACATATAACAGCCGCCCAAGTGATACCCTAAGCATTGAGGAATTCGTCATGATAGTGTTAGTCGGCGGCGAAAAAGGCGGCAGCGGTAAGAGTTGCCTCGCACAAAATATCGCAGTATTTCTTACCACTGAATGTGGTGCCTCTGTCATCATGGTGGATTGCGATCCACAGCGAACCACATCCGATTGGATCCAAGCCAGAAACAACAACCCCAAACTTGCCAGCATCAACTGCGTACAGCTCTATGGAAAAATCCGAAATGATCTCTTGAGCTTAGAGCAGCATTATGACTTTGTGATTGTTGACTGTGGCGGCCAAGACAACCTTGCATTAAGGGCGACTATGTCAGTGGCATCCCATATTTTAATGCCACTGCGACCAAAACGCCGCGACTTAAAAACCGTGAGTCATATGGATGATATCGTCGCAACTTGTAAGATGATTAACCCCAAGCTGCACGCCTCCTTCGTTATCACCCAATGCCCTAACCTGCCGAATCAAGCGAACCGTATTTTAGAGGCCAAAGAGGTCTGCAAAACCTACGATATCAATGTATTAGATGCGATTACCTATAGCCGTAATATCTATGATGACAGCGAAGAGTCAGGGTTATCTGTTATCGAGATAGAACCTAAGGGTAAAGCCGCCACCGAAATTCGTGCTATCGCCTGTGAAATGTTCCAAGTGGACTGCGCCGCCTCATTAACGGCCTTACTCAGACCAAGCACACCAATGGCCGCGCATCGTGCCGCGATGAATCAACCTCAGCCGAATCATCTGAGAGGACAATATGGGACTCAGCGACCTCAAGAAAAACGCTATGCCATCTAGGGGAGGCGCACAGCCCCTCTCCCTCGATGAGTTTATTGACGCCGCGACCCTCTATGCCATGGGAGAAAACCGTCTCCCAAGTACCGGCGGCTCATTGGCGGCGATGGAATTAGTGAAAGAATTACCGCTTCAAGCGGCGCCGCTTGAAGTCGCACCACTTGAAGTCGCACCATTTGAAGTCAAGTTAGATACTTCCAATGTGGTGACTTTGCATCGGCCTAAAACGGCATCGATGCAGCAGGATGCGAACCATGAAGAGGAAAGGCCGCATTATCGTAAAGCCACGTTTTCGTTGAGTGAAGCGGCAATCAGCCATTTAGCCAAGCTCTCTGAAGAAAGTGACATTTCCAAATCTAAATTGATCCGTTTTTTAATTGAACAACATTATGCTTTGCCAACCGCCTTGCGGCAGATGCGCGAGCAACAGATAAAAAAATCTTAGTACCGCGCCATCTCCCACCCTTTTCCGGTGATCCACATTGATTAGGTCACCGGTTTTTTTTGCCTCAAAAAAACCTTACAAAAATTAAGTTATAATTTGTATCAAGCCTATCCTTAATGTACAGCTAAGTTTATTAATGCTATTTATTAGCATGTTAACCCTTGTATCTGAGGAGTCATTCTTGTTTAGACCTTTATCGCTCCTATTTATTGGACTTGGATTAACGCTAACAAAACCCTCTTTAGCGGAATTTTCCTTGGCTCAAATTCCCCCGCTATCGAATAAAACCCCCATCACCTTAGTCGCCGAAAAAGGCTTTTGGACCGACTATCTGACCCGCGAAATGCTGCCTAAATTCACCGAAAAAACCGGTGTCAAAGTCAATGTGGTTAGCACCGAGCTTGAGAGCATGTTTGAGCTTCAGACCCAAGCGTTGCTGCAAGGTGAAGGTAAGTACGATTTGCTCACTATGGAGGCGGGTTGGGCCAAAGAGTGGGCTGCCAATGGCTATACCGTGCCGCTACCAGAATTAGCCAAACTATACGATCCCGATGGCGAAAAAGCGATGGAAAGGTATCTCGAACCTTACTATCCATCACTTCTTAACATTTTGTCTTATCACGGCGAGTTACACGCCATCCCCTACAATAACTATGTGATGGGCAGCCACTACCGTGCCGATCTGTTTGAAAATAAGACCGAGCAAACCCACTTTCAGCAACGTTTCGGTTATCCACTCAAACCTGCGACCAATTTTGATGAACTGCAGGATCAAGCGGTATTTTTTACTCGAAAGAGCGGTGAACTCCTCGCCGATAAACAGCTAAGCCACAACTTTTATGGTCTTGCCTTAATGTCAGGCAATAAGCCCCATATTAACGATGAGTTTTCTAGCATTATCTGGAGCTTAGGTGGTGCTTGGATGTGGCCCATCTATAATCAACAAAAACAGTTGACGCATTTTGAGGTGCCCGCTGTCAATCAAGAGGCGCTAAAAGCGGCCATTATTTACCGTAAGCTGATGCCCTACGCTATCCCTGCGGATGACAAATTTGCCTTTAACGAAGCGGCCAATGCAATGGCTTCAGGGCAAGTGGCTATTTGGCCTTTTGCTTACAACAATCTATGGTCGGCCTCCTTTAAAGTCGAGGCCAATGTGCCGGGTGCTCGACTTGGCGTAGCTCAAGTGCCAGGCGGTACCCCCTATAACGGCGCCTACGCCTTTGCAGTGAGCTACGACAGTAAAAATCCGCAAGCCGCCTATTGGTTACTTAAATACATGGGCACCTATGAAGCCCAATACGCCTATGCCCTCGGTGGCGGCAATCCCTGCAGAATGGACGTAGTAACGGCGCCCGAATTTAACCAAGCCTCAAAAAGAGCCATTGCTGGCGCATTCGAGGCGAGCCATATCGCAAATTTATTTTGGTCAACTAAAGTCTTGGATGTCGGGCACTTTACCACGACCGCCATGGGACAAATTTACCCAGAATTAAGCCATGCGTGTTACGCCGCAAGCCGGCATGAAGCGGACAGCGCCGATATTTTTATTGAATTGAGTGCCAAAATTAAGCATCTGCAGAATACCTATGGGGAAGTGCCTGCAATTGATAAGAACAATAGCCAATGAATGCTAAACGACTCACAAGTCTAAAACATAAAATTACGCTGGCCTTTTATATCATTCTGGGCATGGCGTTGCTTAATGGCGTTATCGCTATCCTATTGTCACAACAGCTAAGGTCGGAAATCGAACTCTTGGTTAATAGCGATGTGGTGAAAGTGACAACCGCGCTGCAACTGGCAAAAAACAGTGAAAGACTGCAAATCATCACCACTGAGTTAAACCATTATGATACCGAGGAGCAGCGCCTACGTTTGTTGCAAGAACTCACAAGCCAATGGGAACACTTGCTTAGGGATACCAAAACCCTCGCCAGCATGGAAACCTCGCCGCATATGCATGAGGCGCTTAACCACGCCATAGACACTCAACTTTATTATCAGCAGCAATTACCCCTGCTCAACACTTTGACCGACACAGCGCTGCAAGCCAAATTCCAAGCCCAGAATATTCAGGCGAATCTCTCGGGGATGGCAATAGCATTTTCCGATAGCATGCAAACTCAGTTGCAGCAAATTCATGGCCACTATAACCGCTTAATCGCCCAAAAGCAGTTGAATGCAATTGCAGAGAATCTATCAGAAGATCAAAAACTTTCAGCATTTCTTCATCAGGGCGAGCATCTGTTTGTGCTCCTCGATAACGTAAAAAATGTGACAAGCCTTGTCGAGCTTAACCAATTACAACGGGATGGGATGCGCCGACTGATAACCATGGACAACATCTCGCGCTCCTTTAATCAAGACAGCGCCATTTATATCGACTGGTTATCGCAAATCAGGCAAAACATGGTGGGTAAAGACAACCTTTTTGACCTCTCCCGTAACGCGCTAAAAAGCACCCAAATTGCCAATGCACATTTTGGCTATCAAGCTGGTGCGGCGCAGGAAATCGCCTCCTTTACCCAAGAATTAGTCAACCATGTAGAAGAAGAAATTCAACTCGCGGGCGCAAATCTTAAGAGTGACAGCACATCCTTCGTGATTTTGATCTTTTGTGGCGGCATTCTCTATTGCTTCTTTATCTGGCTCACCAGTTGGCATTTTATCGCTAAAGGCATCATTAAGCCTGTTATCGCCACCCGTGATGCCATGAATGCCATCGCCAATGAAAAACTCGACACCCAAATGCCCATTACCGATAACCTCGAGCTACAACAGATGGTGAGCTCGCTCGAAACCCTTAAAACCTATGCGGCTCAGGTTAAAGCCATGGCCGAAACCGACGGATTAACCGGCTGTTATAATCGCCGCTATTTAGACAGCCAAATTCAGAAGGAATTGATTTACGCTAACGATCATAATATGCCCCTCAGCATTGTGATGTTCGATATCGATAACTTTAAGCAATTTAACGACAGATACGGCCATGTACTGGGCGATCAATGCTTAAAGCAAATCGTCAATGCCGCCAAATCGATTCTGCAACGGCCGACGGATATTCTTGCCCGCTATGGGGGGGAGGAATTTATGCTGTTACTGCCCTCAAGCCATCTAGAGGATGCCTACAAAATTGCCGAACGTTTGCGCAAAGCCATCATCGCCCTGCACATTCCCCATGAGGACTCCTCCCATTCGGGATTAGTGACCATCAGCTTAGGTGTAGCCTGCTGGCAACCGTCACAATTAATCGACACCAATAGACTCCTTTGCCAGGCCGATGAAGCACTTTATCAAGCCAAACAACAGGGCCGAAACCGCACCGAAGTTTTGCTCAACACCCCCTCACTTTATCCGTAAGAAGCACATCCTAGAGCGTTTTATTTTTAGCCAAAGCATTGAGTTAGCCTCGCTGAATCCCCATTAGCTAATATACCTAAGGAAATAGTGCACTGAGGAATTCATGCTCGCAGTTTTCATTACCCTAACGCTTGGCCTCGGTGCGATCGCTTGGTTAGCGTCGAGCCGCTGGCGCAAGACGCTCCACCGCAAGCGCGTAATGGCCAGCGCCTTTCCTAAGGCTTGGCGAACAATTTTGAAGAAAAGATTGCCTTATTTCCACGCCTTGCCAGCGGATCTTCAGCTGCAACTCAAACGCCATATCCAAGTCTTTTTGGATGAGAAACGATTCGTCGGCTGCGACGGTTTGCAAATAACCGACGAAATTCGCGTCACCATCGCCGCCCAAGCATGCTTGCTTCTGCTAAACCGCAATACCGATTTTTACCCCAATCTAAGGCAGATATTGGTCTATCCCGATGCTTTTATTGTCGATAGCCAACACCAAGATCCCGCGGGTTTGATCTGGGAGCAACGCAATGTGCTGGCAGGGGAATCCTGGGAGCAAGGCCAAGTGATACTGTCGTGGAAGAATACTTTAGAGGGCGCTGCCAATCCCCACGATGGCAACAACGTGGTGATCCACGAGTTTGCCCATCAATTAGATCAAGAAGATGGCCACGCCAATGGCGCGCCGATTTTACAGCGCCGCCAAGATTATCTGTCGTGGTCGAGCGTATTTAGTCAGGCCTTTAATGAGTTAGTTCAAGCTGCCGCCCTTGGCCGCCCGTCCCTGTTTAATTACTATGGTGCCACCAATCCAGCAGAATTTTTTGCCGTAGTGACTGAGGTCTTTTTTGAAAAGCCAGAAGCACTTAATCTAGAGCATCCAGCCCTTTACCGCGAGTTGAGCCATTTTTATCAACTCGATCCGATAAACTGGCATTGATCTAATTAGCATCTGTTCTAGAAACCATCAGACCGAATAACCATAACGATAAGGAATCCACGATGACAATTTTCACTCGCACGGAGCGTAGCTCCAATTTGGCTCGCACTCGCCAACGTCTTGCACTGTTCAGCGCTAGCCTGTTAATGCTTGGCGCCCTATGTTTTCATCCACAAACCGTCATTGCTAACGAACAAGTTGCAACAACGCTTAGCGATGAGCAAGCGGCCGCTCAAGTGCTGGATAAATTGAATCAATATTCGAGTAGTGCCGATTGGGACAAGTATTTTGCCCTCTATCGTCAGGATGGTATTTTTATTGGAACCGATGCGACAGAGCGTTGGGGCATGGCCGAGTTTGAACGCTATTCACGCCCGACCAAAGGTTGGCGCTACGATTTAACCAGCCGCCATTTAGTGCAGCATGGTGATGTGATCCTGTTCGATGAACTGCTCAACAGCCCTAGTTATGGCGTGAGTCGAGGGACAGGCACCCTAATTAAAACCAATGGGGAATGGAAAATTGCCCAATATCATTTGAGCTTTCCCATCCCAAATTCGATTGCCAAACAGATTACCGCTGAAATTAAAAACGCTCAGTAAACTATTTTAACGACACGGTAAAACACACATTGGCCAGCTGCGAGAAGTGGATAAAAGCTTGAAAGTCCACTTCGCTAAAACTTCTTTCCGATGGCCCGCGGTCAGCATAATAAAAGCCTATCACTTTGCTATCGACCAAGAGTGGCGCCATCAAAAAACCCGACTCAGGCAGCTGAGTCTTGAGTTCTTTGCATTGCTCGAGCCACTTTTTAGCATTGGGGTTATCAATCCACTGGCATTCCTTATGCTCCATCGCCAGTGAAAATAAGCCCTTTTTATCGCCAAGATCGATAATAAACAGTTGCTTCATCTCTTCAGCATCTCGACCGAGCATAATCCTAGGTTGCAGCTGTTTACGACTGGGCGACAGGAGTAACACCCCACAGCGATCCACGCCGACGCCTTCTAAAATCCCTTCGAGCACGGTCTGCATGATTTGGTTAAAATCGGCTTTATTGATCGCAAAGGCGGTGAGCTCACGCAGTTTGGCCAGTTGCACATTCAAGTTGGCCTCAAATACGGGCAGCTCAACCGCAGGTACGCTGGGCTCAAGCTTATTAATGCGCTTAGGATCGGGCAGATAATCAATCAACACTTTAGCGCCATAGGCTTCGGCTAGTTTATGGGTCGCCTTAGTGCAGCGCTGCATTCTCAGGGTTAATTCTTTCTCATCCAGCCCAGTAAAATTAGCGGCTTGGCTGATACGCTTATCCAGCTCGCTTTTATCAATCACCTCTTGGGAGAGAATCTCACAGAGCTTATCGGCGAGAAAGATAGAGCGAATTTCAGGGCGTTGATCATCGGGATAATTCACCGCTTGGATCAATAACTCCCCTAATCCCCAGTGGCGCGCAATACTCTGCGTCAGTTGCGAGAATGAGGTACCTAAAGCTTCACGAATGACGCTACGCTCCTCGACGGAGTTTTCACACTCGGTTAATTGGCTGTCTAAGGTTTCGGTAAACTCACCGCCAATACTCCAAAATGCACTCTCACCAATGTGATAAAGCAAAGAGGCGATAAAGGCTTCTTCTTGAATATCATCATCGTAATCACTGAGCATCATCCGCGCTAACATGGCGGCTTGGAATGCCTTCGCCATTAATTTGATGAGGCGCTGATAAACGGCGGGGGCAAGATTTTTGCTCTCTAACAGACTCGATAACAACTGAGCCGTGATACAAATATTACGCACCGCATCAAACCCTAGCACAATGGCGGCTCGGCTGACGGTCGAAATTTGGGTACTGCCCTTATGGTAAATCGCGCTGTTAGCGACACGTAAGATACGGGATGTGAGGGCGTTATCGTGCATCACGCTTCGCCCGAGTAAGGCGAGAGACGATACGTCATCCTTGGCAAGCTTTTCTAACGTTTGGACGGTGGAACAGAGCGCTGGCATTTCCAATTCACTGATCCGTTTTGTCCAATAATCGACCCCTTTATTAGTATTATTGTTAGGTTTCAACCCTGCTCGACCTCAATGATGTGAACTTATTGTTTTTAGTATAGATAGGCTTAAAAAAATTCGCCTAGCATCTGGCTCACAATTCGACTTTTGATTTTAAAATCGGCGATATAGTAAGCAAGATGTATAAAAAAGCCCAAGTTTTCACTTGGGCTCAACGCCGATTATGCCTGCAAATGTAATTTAAACACTTGTAGCACTTTATCAATATCCTGACGCGACACATCTTTATGGGTCACAAAGCGTAGCGTGCGGCCAGGGCTGATGATAATGCCCGCCTCACGGCAACGTTTCGCCAGCGCTTTCTCATCGACATTGGTCGCGAGGTTTGCAAACACCATATTGGTTTGAACGGCGGCTAAATCGATTTCAAACTCACTCAACTGACTCAATTGCTGGGCAAGATACGCAGCATTTTCATGGTCTTCCCCAAGTCTCTCAACCTGCTCTATGAGCGCTAATTTACCCGCCGCCGCTAAAATCCCCGCCTGGCGCATGCCGCCGCCAAGCATTTTACGCCAGCGCGTGGCCTTTTTAATTAGGCGCTCATCACCTAGGAGCAGCGAGCCAACAGGCGCGCATAATCCCTTGGATAAACAGATGGAGACCGAATCAAAATGCCCCGCAATATCGGCAATCCCTATCCCCTGCGCCACGGCGGCATTGGCCACCCTAGCGCCATCTAAATGAATTTTTAAGCCACGCTGAAATGCCAGTGCCTGCGCATTGGCAAGATAAGTCTGGGGCAAGACTTTACCGCCGATAGTGTTTTCTAGGCTCAGTAAGCGCGTGCGCGCAAAGTGAATGTCATCGGGTTTAATCGCCGCTTCAATATCGGTCAAGGCGATAGTGCCATCCAGCTGATTGGTCAGCGGTTGTGGCTGAATGCTGCCGAGAACCGCAGCGCCACCGCCCTCAAATTTATAGTTATGCGCCTGCTGGCCGCACAGGTATTCATCCCCGCGCTCACAATGTGCCATCAATGCGAGTAAATTGGCCTGAGTGCCCGATGCCGTAAACAGCGCACTCTCAAAACCAAACATCTCTGCGGCCATATCTTGCAAACTGTTGACGGTCGGATCATCACCATAAACATCATCACCCACTTCAGCCCTCGACATGGCTAAGCGCATCGCCTCTGTTGGCTGGGTCACGGTATCACTGCGTAAATCTATCATCTTGTCCTCGACTTCTTCTGCCTATCCCCGACGCGGATATTCATCGCGTAAGTGCGACTCTAGCCTCAAAGGAAAAATTTGTATAGTTTGCCTTTATGTCTGCCGATAAAATCAACAAGGAGCCGATGTTATCTATGCTGATGCAATTGATTTGCATCAAATAACGGGCAAAACTTGGCGTTAGGCCGATAAAAAAGATAGAATACCAGACTAAGATGCTCATGCTAATGCAGTGCAAATCTCTTAGTGGTTTTAGCTACTCAAGATAAAATACAAGGTGATTTGTGGTGAAAATATCCGTAATGCAATGGATTAAATTAACGTGTTTAGCGCTGAGCCTAAGCCAGATGTTACCAGCGTATGCATGGCAAGATACAGATCAAGACGGCGTCCCGGATATTAAAGATGCCTGTCCAAACACACCAGCAAACACCACTGTGATGGCCAATGGCTGTGTTTACCAAGCCGAAGTAAAATCCAGCAGTATTCAATGTGATCTCAATGACCCCAGTACTTATTCAGCCGCTGATTGTCATAATATTGAGACCGCGATTGTGTATTTTGAGTTTGCGATTGCCGAAGTAGATTTATCGCAATGGAAAGCTTTAGCCTTAGTGAAAGCTTTTTTAGACGCGAATACTGAGACTCGATTAACTTTAGTGGGGCATACGGACATTGTCGGTACGCCAGAGTTTAATTATCAGTTATCACTACGACGGGCTCAAAATGTGAAACGTATTTTGGTTGAAGACTATGGCTTCAATCCAAATCGCTTTACCGTTGTCGGTAAAGGTATATCTGAACCTGTTGCGGATAATCATTCCAGCGAAGGTCGCAGATTAAATCGACGAGTACAATTTATCGTCAATAATAACTAGTTTTGTTAGCGTATTTTTAGGGAGTAATTTAATGGAAAACCTCGAAGGTTTATTAAAGCAGGCGCCTGATTTGGTCATGACCTATGGCTTAAAAATCTTATTTGCCCTCATTATTTTCTTCGTCGGTAAATATTTTTCTGGCGTCGCACAAAAGTTAGTACGTAAGGTACTCAACAGCCGCAAGATTGACCCAACAGTGGTGTCTTTTGTGGCTAACTTAGCTTGGGCAGTGGTGTTTGTGTTCACCATTATCGCCACCTTAGGCCAAATTGGCGTACAAACCGCCTCTTTAGTCGCCGTTATCGGTGCCGCGGGTTTAGCCGTTGGTTTAGCACTACAAGGTTCTCTGTCTAACTTTGCCTCAGGCGTATTAATGGTGCTATTCCGTCCATGCCGCGTAGGTGATTATATTGAAGCGGCGGGTATTGCCGGTACTGTTGATGAAATCACCATTTTCTCAACCAAATTACGCACCCCAGATAATAAAGTGATTGTGGCGCCAAACTCTTCAATCATGAATGGCACTATCACAAACTACTCTGCCTCTGAAAATCGTCGTATCGATTTAGTGATTGGTGTGTCTTATTCTGCGGATATTGCGCAAACCAAAAAAGTATTAACAGAGATTTTAGATAACAACCAATACGTGCTGAAAGAGCCTGGTTACACCGTAGGTCTTTCTGAATTGGCAAATTCTTCAATCAACTTTGTGGTTCGTCCTTGGGTTAAAACCGCCGATTACTGGACTGCGCGTTTCCAAATTTTAGAACAAATCAAAAATGCACTCGATGCAGCGAACATTGAAATTCCATTCCCACAAATGGATATTCATGTGAAGCAATTGCCAGAGAGCAAATAATCAGCAAGCATATTAAAAGGCCGGTGAATACCGGCCTTTTTTATGGTGATAGTTTAGGTTTTGTCGTACCTTAAGCCTATGTACACAACATACCTGAGTACGGGAGAGAAAATGCAAAAGTATGTTTCATTTCTAGCCGCTGGCTGTGTTTTTAGTTTAATGGTTCTCAGCCCCTCCGCTATCGCCAATGATAAAACCCAAGTGATGATGGGCGACAAGACTGTCACTCTCGCAGGGAAATTACCCAAGCTTGAGCAAATGGCGCCACGGTTTAAAGTTGTCGACGAAAAATTTACCCCTATCAGCCTGAGTGACTTTAAAGGCAAAACCGTGCTGATCAGTGCCGTGCCCAGCTTAGATACGGGCGTCTGTGCGCTGCAAACTAAGCGCTTTAACAGTGAAGTCAGCCACTTCTCCGATGAAGTCGTCATGCTGACCATCAGTACAGATTTGCCCTTCGCGCAAAAACGTTTCTGTAAGGTGGAGAATGTCGACAAAATCAAAGTGCTTTCCGACTCAGTGTGGCGTGATTTTGGCGAGAAATACGGTTTATTGATTGAGGATTACGGCTTACTCGCTCGGGCCATCTTTATTATCGATGCCGAAGGTCAGCTTAAGTACCAAGAGCTGGTCCCCAATATTACCGAGCACCCCAATTACGACGCCGCGCTTGAAGCGTTAAAAACCATTCAAGCACAGCAATAACATAAAAAATGGGGCATTTAATGCCCCATTTTTATTAGTGCGTATGTTGGTCGCCGCTGGCTTGATAGTCAAAGGTCGGCATAGACCAATGGTAACGCAGCGCTAACATTCGTAAGCTAAAGCCAAGCGTTAAACAGATCACTAGGTTTATCCACTCAGCCAATTGGTAAGCATTGAGGGTGATATATAAGCCTGCGGTAAAGAGCGAAATCACCGCATAGAGTTCTTTCTTAAAAATCAAAGGCACTTGATTACAGAGAATATCGCGGATCACCCCGCCAAAGACCCCTGTGACGAGCCCCATCACCACCGCAATCGTTGGACTAAAGCCTAACATTAGCGTTTTTTGTGCGCCAACAATCGAGAATACGGCTAGGCCTAAGGCATCAATGGCCAAGAATAACTTAGACAGGTAACGCATCACAGGCGCAATGGCGACCGTTAGTAAAGACGCAAATGCAATCGCGAGCAGGTAATGGACATTCTCGACCCAAATCAAAGGGTAATTTCCGAGCAGCATGTCTCTTAGGGTGCCACCACCAATCGCCGTCGCGCAGCCAATGATCACCACGCCGAATAGGTCCATCTGCTTACGACCCGCCGCTAATGCCCCTGTCATGGCCTCGGCTAAAATCCCAATCAGCCATAATAATCCGATAAATTGCGCTTCTTGCATTTAAACTACTTATTACCCATGCATAAAGAACGGATTTTGCCTGATAATCTACAGACTGGATAATGAGATTATTTAAATTTTGTCATTAGAATATTTAATCTATTGATAGTTTTTGTACATTAGCTATTTCTACTTTTCTATATTGCGTTACACTGCAGCCCTTCAATAACAATGCATTAACCAACAGACGACAGTTCCTCTTATTCAATTAAGCTTATTTTTGATAAGTTTTAATAAAGCATAATCAATTAAAATTTTAAAATTTGTAGAAAATTCATCTTAATGCCACTCAAGCCTAAATTTTGGCCACAAAAAAGCGGCCAAAGGGCCGCTTTTTTAGACTAAAAGTAAATTATTTGTTTTCAGGCTTTGGCGGGAAATTCGCCATCACACTGCCGACCGCTTCGTTGATAAGCTGCACTCTTTCCGAAGGGGTATTTTTATCACGGATAGTGTCAGCCACTGAGCCGCGCCAAATTAACTTAGCGGTTTTATTATCAACTAAATCAATGATCAGGGTGCCGACTTCATATTCTCTGACTGTGGTCTGGGTTTGCATGTTACCGCCCCAGCCCCAACCTGGGCCATAGTAAGGGTTATAACCAAAATTGGTATTGAAGGTATCTACATTAATCTTCTTATCGATTTTGGTCAGATAGTTCACTAATACATCGGCATCCTTTGCATCGACCAAGGTCATGCCCTTAGATGAAAGCTGAGAATTCACCGCATCCCGCACGCGCTGATCCATTAAACCATCGAGGTGATAACCCGAAGCATCGGTCTTTTGCGCGACCCACGCATAGGTCTTGTACTGAGTAAAATTGGCGCTTGGGTCAAAATCCCAACCCGACTTAAGGGAACTACAGGCACTCAATGCCAGTACGGCTAAACCTACAATTATATTTTTCATGGTGATTTCCTTGGTCGTTCTTATCGAACACAAATAAGCCGAAAATAAATTTAGCTTACAGAGCAATGGACGGTTCTACAACTCAATATGATGAAAAAGCAGTGTGTTATTCAGCTTGACTTCAGCAATCGCTTTAAATGATAATGATTATCACTTAAAGCGATTAAGGGATAACTAACATGTACTGGTTCATTAGCGCATTGATTGTGGCATCGGCGATTTTCTGGTTCGCACCGCAAAAAGTCTCTGCTGATACCCATAACAGTAAGCTCACACCTCATCTCCCCATGATGTTGCTGTTTTTACCTTTAGTCGTATTGAGTTGGCTCGTGTTTGAGACTGTGTCGAACGGGGTGAATTACACCACGGTTGCCGCCTTTGGGTTTGTTGCCACCGCTTGCTTAATCGCCCTCCCTAAATTGCATCGTTTTATCATGCCCTGCGCCCTACTCACCGCATTGGCATTAATCGCTATGGTATTGCAGCATCTCTAAGTCTGCTTTTTAAACATGCTACTTCCCTGCAAAGAGCTAGCATTGACCTTCGGCCACTTTCAGTCTCTGTCAGTGGCCTTTTTTTACCTCCCCGAAAGACGTTGAGTTTGGTAAACTTAAGCGGCGTATATTCAGATAAAAGATGACTTATGAGAGTAGATCCCAACGTTTCCTTAGTGTACAGCACAGATAAAGGCCGCATTACTGCCGAGCCAGAAGCCAAAGCTATCCCCGCATCCGATGGGATTGTGCGTATCCACAGAGACAGCAAAGGCCGCAAAGGTAAAGGTGTCTCGGTCATTTCAGGCCTAGGGCTTGATGAAGCGGGCTTAAAAGCCCTGGCACAAACCCTTAAAAAACAATGTGGTTGTGGTGGCACAGTCAAAGATTTCACTATCGAAGTGCAAACCGATAATCGTGAACAACTAAAACAACTGCTTGAAAAACAAAACTACAAAGTCAAATTAGCCGGCGGTTGATACGCCACCAGCCTAAGCCGCTGGATTTAATCTATTGGTCAACGCCTGTGGGCTGAACGGAGCATTTAATGGAGAGTTTGCAGAACCATTTTTTAATCGCCATGCCGTCGCTCGATGACACTTTTTTTGAACGCACCGTCATCTATCTATGCGAACACGATGAAAAAGGCGCCATGGGGCTCGTGATTAATAAACCATTGGGCATTGAAGTGAACTCATTGCTCGAACAGATGGATTTGCCCGCTGAGCAAGTGTCGACCGACCTCGCATTAGGCGCGCAGGTTTTAATGGGCGGCCCCGTGTCCCAAGATAGAGGCTTTGTCTTGCATACATCCCAGCCCTATTGGGCCAACAGTACAGAATTAAGCTCTGGCCTCATGCTCACCACCTCAAGGGATGTATTAACGGCGATTGGCAGCGAGCGCTCGCCAGAAAAATTTATCGTGGCATTAGGTTATGCGGGTTGGAGCAAAAACCAGCTGGAGCAAGAACTGGCCGATAACTCATGGCTGACTATCCCTGCCGATCAGGCCCTACTCTTCGATGTCAAACACGAGGATAGATGGCAACAAGCGAGCCGCGCGCTCGGCTTTGATGCTTGGCAATTGTCATCACAGGCGGGCCACGCCTAGCCGATTTTATTGTGACGAGTGAATATAGATGAACGCAAAAACCGTTTTAGGTTTTGATTTTGGAACAAAAAGTATTGGTGTCGCCATAGGGCAACAAATCACCGCCAGCGCCACGCCACTATTATCCCTAAAAGCCGTCGATGGTATTCCCAATTGGGATGAAATCGGCAAGCTCATTAAAGAGTGGCAACCCGATTTAGTCGTCGTAGGTTTACCGCTCAATATGGATGGTACAGAGCAAGAGATGACCCACAGGGCGAGAAAATTTGCCAACCGCCTGAACGCTAAGTTTGGGGTTAAAATTGTCACTCAAGATGAAAGACTGACCACCACAGATGCAAAAGCTCGGTTATTTGAACTCGGTGGCTTTAAAGCCCTCACCAAAGGTCAAGTCGATGCCGTGTCTGCCGTATTGATTGTCGAAAGCTATTTTGAAAATCATTTCGGTGAATGATAAGTCGTAAAAACAAAAGGATAGCCTGAGCTATCCTTTTTTATTTCTACGGTTATAAAGCTTACAGATGGGGCTTAACCAAGTTAGCCATCATGCTGATATGGTCATCATTATCGTTCAGCGCAGGAATGTAACGGAACTTCTCCCCGCCGGCATTAGCAAAGATATGACCGTTTTCACCGACAATCTCTTCTAAGGTCTCTAAGCAATCGGCACTAAACGCTGGGCACACAATCGCCACGTCACGTACACCTTCACTCGGCAACGCATGCATAGTGGCATCCGTATAAGGTTGTAACCATTTAGCCTTACCAAACCGTGATTGAAATGTCATCACAAACTCATCCGCTGTAAGCCCTAATTGCTCAGCCACCAGACGGGTCGTCTTCATGCAAAAGCAATAGTAAGGATCGCCTAAGTGCAGATTACGCTCGGGCATACCATGGTAAGAAAGCACTAACTTTTGTGGCTTACCGTGTTGCTCAAAGTCGGCGCGAATCGAGTTCACCAATGCGGTAATAAAGTCGGGGTTATCATGATAAGTGTGAATAAAATGCAGCGATGGCAGAAAGCGCCACTGGGTTAATTCCCTTGCAATAGCGTCAAAAGCCGAGCCCGTTGTCGGCGCCGCATATTGCGGATAGAGCGGTAACACCACCAACTTATCAATCCCCTGCTGATGCATCGTTTGTAAGGTGCTCGCCACCGAAGGATTGCCATAACGCATGGCTAAATGTACTGATACTTGATGCCCACCGGCTGTTAACTTGTCCGATAATTTAGCGGTTTGGCGCAAGCTGATATCCATCAGCGGTGAACCCGCCTCAGTCCAGACCTTCTGATAGAGCGCCGCAGACTTAGCCGGGCGAACGCGCAGCACTATGCCATGTAAAATCAGCATCCACAGGAGTTTTGGAATTTCGACCACCCGAGGGTCGGATAAAAACTCAGCAAGGTAACGCCTTACCGCCGATGCCGTTGGCGCATCTGGAGTGCCAAGGTTGAGTAGCAACACGCCCACTTTGCCACGCTTTGCGTGACCCATCTCTTTTGATAATCCTGAAAACCTAGCCAAAGTAGCCTCTTAACATGAGTAAAATGAATAAATTGGGCATTAAAGCACTGATTCTATTGCCTGCTTAAGCTCGGCGCTATCGGGTTTAACCTTAGAATTAAACTGCTGCACAGTATTGCCATCGCCACTGACGACATACTTGTAGAAGTTCCACTTAGGCGAGTCGGCTTTATCTCCTAAGTATTTGAAGACACTGTTAGCATCGCTGCCTCTCACGGGCGATGTAGCGAGCATAGTAAAGGTGACACCATAGTTGATGTAGCACACCTTAGCCGTGTCTTTTTCATCATTTTCTTCTTGGAAAAAGTCATCGGAAGGGAAACCAATCACCACTAAGCCTTTGTCTTTGTATTCTTTATGGAGCGCTTCGAGGGCCTTAAATTGCGGAGTGTAACCACAGTTACTCGCGGTGTTGACCAGTAACACTGGCTTGCCCTGAGTCAATTCACACAGATTAATCTTCTCATCCGAGTGTAATTTACGCACTTCAACATCAAGATAACTCGGGCAAGTTGCCGCAAATGCGCTAGTGCTTAACAGGCTGGCAAAGATAACTAAGGGGAGTTTCATCATAATGTCCTTCTCATTGGGCGCGCCAAGATTGGCAAACTCGTTATTCTCTATTACGTCACTCACTAATATAGAGATCATATTGAATAAAAAAATAAAAGCTACAGCGAGTTATCGATTGTCTTAAGCGATAAAAAAAGCAGCTCAAGGGAGCTGCTTTCACATCACCGCGGACAGGATTAATCCATATCCAAGGTCACGCCTTCCATAAAGCTTGAACTGGTAGGCTCTTTATTTTGCAATTTGATCATTAAACGTAAGTCGTTTGGCGAGTCAGCATGGTGAAGCGCATCGGCATAGCTGATTTCCCCATCGATATAGAGTTGCAGCAAGGCTTGGTCGAAGGTCTGCATCCCCTGCTCATTCGATTTAGCCATAGTTTCTTTAAGCAAATGCAGCTCGTTTTTAGCAATCAAGCTCGCGACACGTGGCGTATTGATCAAGACTTCAATCGCTGCCCGTCGTCCTGTACCATCAACCTTAGGCACCAGTTGCTGCGCCACAATGCCGCGCAGGTTGAGTGACAAGTCGAATAGCAACTGCTGGTGTTTACTCTCAGGCACTAAGTGCATGATCCGGTCTAACGCTTGGTTAGCGTTGTTTGCGTGCAATGTCGCCATACAGAGGTGACCCGTTTCGGCGAAGGAGAGCGCAAACTCCATGGTTTCTTGAGTACGGATCTCACCAATCAAAATCACATCGGGCGCCTGACGCAGCGAACTCTTCAACGCCGCATCAAAGGATTCTGTATCTATACCCACTTCGCGTTGAGTGATGATACTTTTGCGATGATCGTGCACAAATTCCACTGGGTCTTCGATGGTGAGGATATGACCACGGGCATGGGCGTTACGATAACCCACTAACGCCGCCAAGGAGGTCGACTTACCGGTTCCCGTCCCCCCGACCATGATGATAAGACCCCGTTTACTCATCACCAGATCTTTTAAAATCGGTGGCAGTTTTAAGTCCTCTACCTCAGGGATCTTGGTCTCAATCCGGCGCATAACGCATCCCGGAGATTCACGCTGCCAGAATGCGCTGACGCGGAAACGCCCTAAATCCTTAACCGCAAAAGCAAAGTTACACTCGCGAGTGCTGTGAAACTCCTTCTTTTGCGCCTCAGTCATTACAGATTCGACAAAATCCAAAGACTGCGCGGGCGTGAAGGCACTCTCGGCTAATGGGCGTAACTCGCCATCGATTTTGGCGCTTGGCGGAAAACCTGCGGTAATAAACAAGTCCGAGGCTTTACGCTCCACCATGACTTTTAAAAACGGACGGACATCCATCATAAATCCTTAAAACGTCGCTTGTTTGTTTGAACTCTTCGACATGGCATCCTCACGGGTGATGAGGCCACGGTTCACTAAGTTTTGCAGACACTGTTCGAGCGTTTGCATGCCATGGGCCATCCCCGTTTGAATGGCCGAGTACATCTGCGCTACTTTATCTTCACGGATAAGGTTACGGATAGCGGGCGTACCCATCATGATTTCGTGGGCAGCCACACGGCCACCACCGATTTTCTTAATCAGGGTTTGCGAAATAACCGCCTGTAATGATTCAGATAACATGGTACGCACCATGTCCTTTTCACCGGCAGGGAAAACGTCAACCACACGGTCGATGGTCTTAGCCGCCGAGGTGGTATGCAAGGTACCAAAAACTAAGTGACCCGTTTCAGCCGCCGTCATAGCCAGACGAATGGTTTCAAGGTCACGCATCTCACCGACGAGAATAACGTCAGGGTCTTCACGCAGTGCGCTACGTAGCGCCGCGTTAAAGCTGTGGGTATGGCGATGCACTTCCCGTTGGTTAATCAAACATTGCTTATTCTGGTGAACGAATTCAATAGGATCTTCAATGGTTAAGATATGGTCGTGGCGGTTCTCATTGATGTAATCCACCATGGCCGCAAGTGTGGTACTCTTACCCGAACCAGTAGGCCCAGTAACAAGCACTAAGCCGCGGGGAAAGCTGGAAATTTTTTTAAAAATCTCTGGCGCCCCTAACTGCTCGAGTGACAAAATTTCGCTGGGAATGGTACGAAATACCGCCGCCGCGCCGCGGGATTGGTTAAAGGCGTTCACACGGAAACGCGCTAAATTAGGGACTTCGAACGAAAAGTCGATTTCTAAATGCTCTTCAAAGTCCTTACGCTGTTTATCATTCATAATGTCGTACACAAGGCTGTGTACACCCTGATGATCGAGCGCGGGCAGGTTAATTTTTCTCACTTCACCGTCGACACGGATCATGGGAGATATCCCTGCAGAGAGGTGTAGATCCGAGGCTTTGTGTTTTACACTAAAGGCTAATAACTCAGTGATTTCCATAGTTTGGGATATCCTTGCAACCAGATAATTACATCATGACAACAATAGCAGACAGACTCGCAGTCGCCCAGAGCAGGATCGCGCAAGCGGCGCAAAAATGCGCACGCCTACCTCACAGTATTCGCTTACTTGCCGTCAGTAAGACTAAACCCATGGAAGATATTATAGCAGCCTATAATGCGGGCCAGCGTTGCTTTGGCGAGAACTATGTTCAAGAAGGTGTGACAAAAATTGAGGCGCTAAAGGCCACGCACCCTGATATTGAATGGCATTTTATTGGGCCACTGCAATCCAATAAAACCGCTTTAGTCGCCCAGCACTTCGATTGGATGCATACCCTCTCGCGGGAGAAAATTGCCCAGCGCCTCAATGAGCAGCGCCCAGCACACCTTGCGCCGCTCAAGGTGTGTATTCAAATCAACATCAGTGATGAATACACAAAATCCGGTATCGATGCCGAGCAGATGCTGCCACTGGCCGATAGCATCAGCCAATTACCCCATTTACAACTGCGGGGCTTAATGGCGATTCCCAGTGCCACCAATGACATCGCGCAGCAGACCGACGAACTCAGCAAGCTTAAGCAGTTATTCGATACATTAAAACAGCATTATCCCGCGGTAGATACTCTCTCCATGGGCATGAGTAATGACTTAGACGTCGCTGTTGAGTGCGGCTCAACCATGGTGCGTATCGGCAGCGCCATCTTTGGTGAACGGGATTATGGTGTAAAAGACACCACCAGCAATTAATCGGTACGGATTAAACCGTCATCACTGATGCTAAGGGAAATGACAGAGATAGCCAAAGGTGCGCCAGCAAAATCGGCTTTAGCCTTGTTTTTAGTGGCTAAAGCCCAAATACTGTTAGAGAACATTAAATAGAAATTTTTATCCGGCCTAATAACGCTAATTCAATGATATTAATGCTGAATGTTATCCACTCAGCCTAGGCCAGACATTATGGGGTACACATGAGTCAACAAAAAATCTGCTTTATCGGTGCGGGCAATATGACCCGTAGTATTATCAGCGGCTTAATTCGTAGCGGCTATCCTGCTGCGCTAGTGCAAGCTACCAATCCTAGCCAAGGTAAACTCGATGCCCTCGCCGCCGACTTTGGTGTGCGTGTATCCCAAGACAATTTCAGCGCCGCCCAAGATGCCGATGTCATCGTATTATCCGTCAAGCCGCAGTTGATGGAGCAAGTCTGCCAAGCACTGCAAGGCATTGATATGTCTAACAAGCTGGTCATTACCATTGCCGCAGGGATTAAAGCAGAGCGCTACAGCCAATATTTAGCGCAATCCATTACACTGGTTCGCACTATGCCAAACACGCCCATGCAAATCGGTGTTGGTATGACAGGTCTCTACGCGCCGCAGCCCCTCTCTGATGCCCAACAAGCCATTGCCGAACGCTTGATGTCCAGCGGCGGAGAAATTGTGTGGGTGAATGAGGAGTCAGAGATTAATCAAGTGATTGCCCTTGCGGGTAGTTCACCTGCCTATTTCTTCCTGCTGATGGAATCTATGATTGATGCTGGCAAGCAAATGGGCATGGATGAAGCCAAAGCCAGAAGCTTAGTACAGCAAGCGGCCCTCGGTGCTGCTATGATGGCAAAGCAAAATCCTGAGCTTACGCTGGGTAATTTACGGGAGAATGTCACCTCGAAGGGCGGCACAACAGCGCAAGCCATCGCCACATTTGAAGCGGCGGATCTCCGTGGTGTGGTCAAAAATGCGATGGAAAACTGCATCAAACGTGCAGAGGAAATGGCCAATACTTTTTGATCCAGCAATGGCTGGGTGACTCACTCACTTTTAACGCGGGCGTTTTTAATCGGACTCATATAGGCAGAAATCTCGATGAATGCATTAACCTTTTTGATCAGCACACTCTTCGATTTGTATTTGATGGTGGTGATATTACGGATCTGGCTCCCCTTGGCCCGTGCCGATTTTTATAATCCCTTCAGTCAGTTTGTGGTCAAAGCCACTCACCCGTTGATCGCACCTATGCGTCGATTAATTCCTTCAATGGGAAGATTCGACACTTCTTCATTTGTGCTCGCCCTATTAGTGGTGATGGTCAAAGTGCTGCTGATAAGTCTTATTGCCGGCGGCGGTATTGATATAGTGCTGTTCTTTGTGTTTGCGCTTGTTACTGTCATCAAGCAGGCGGGCATTTTGCTCTTCTGGATGCTGATCATTCGTGCAATTTTAAGCTGGTTCAATCAAGGCTATAACCCCATTGTGATGATCATGGGACAACTAACAGAGCCCATTTTAGCACCAGTGCGCCGCATTATTCCGCCCATTGGTGGCTTAGATCTGTCGGTGATGTTAGTGATTATCGGCATGAACTTTATCAACATGCTGTTGGCGCAATACGTACCATTTTGGGCCGTGATTTAATGAGCGCAGTCATTATGCAGCAAGGTGACTTGCTGCTTAATTTGTATATTCAACCCAAAGCGAGTCGCGATCAGATAGTTGGGCTACACGGTGATGAGTTAAAAGTCGCCATCACAGCACCGCCTATCGATGGCAAGGCCAACGCCCATTTAAGCAAGTATTTAGCCAAGGCCTTTAAAGTCCCTAAAAGCGATGTTCACATCCTTAAGGGCGAATTAGGACGTCATAAGCAGGTACGCATTAGCCCCCCCAAAAACGTCCCCGCAGAAATCGCGACACTGCTCGAATAAACACAGCGTTGGAAGTCTCCTTCCTGCGACCTATACTCAAGTAATCCCTCATATGAAGGTACAACATCATGTTACGTAATCTCCTTATTATGCTCGCCTTAACCGCAAGCCTGTGCGGTATCGCTAATGCCGAGCAAAAAGAAACCGTCGGTAATTTCGACATTCATTACATGGCGCTGGGCAGCACTTTTTTAACGCCTAGTATTGCGAAATCCTATGGCATCGAACGCAGTAGCTACAGAGGCATCATTAACATTGCCGTATTAGATATGAGTGAAGAAGGCTCACCCGCAGTGCCCGTGGAAATCACTGGCGTAGCCAATAACCTACTCGATGCACGTATCGATTTGAAATTTAGAGAGATCCGTGAGGGTAAGGCGATTTACTACATCGCCGAAGTACCTTACCGCGACGATCAAGAAATCAATTTCAACATCGCCATCAAACACGGCAACCAACTCAACACCAATCTGCAGTTTAAGCAAAAGTTCTACGTCGAATAATCTCAACCTCACAAGGCAGGACGATACTAAGGATACTAAGTTTCGTCCTGCCTTTTTCTGTCCTTTACCGCCAAGCTTGGGTATCATTGCCGCATACAGTCCAATGACATCGCTCAATGTTCACACTCAGTGACATACAGCCAAGAGCGCCCAATCCAATAGGTATTCCATGCAACAAATCGTCCTCGCCAGTGGCAATAAAGGTAAACTTGCCGAATTCGATCAAATGCTCGCCGCCTATGGCGTAAAAGTGCTGCCACAAAGCCAATTTAACGTTAGCGAAGTGGCTGAAACGGGCACCACCTTTGTCGAAAACGCCATTATCAAAGCCAGACATGCGGCGCAAATTACCGGACTTGCCGCCATTGCCGATGACTCGGGATTAGAAGTCGATTTACTCCAAGGTGCACCGGGCATCTACTCTGCGCGCTATGCGGGGGAAAATGCCAAGGATCAAGACAATGTGTTAAAACTCTTAGACACATTAAAGGATAATCCTGCGCCGCGTACGGCCAGATTCCAATGCGTTTTAGTCTATATGCGCCATGCGAAGGACCCAACGCCCATCATTTGCCAAGCCTCTTGGGAAGGCCAGATCGATTTCGTGCAACGGGGTGACAACGGCCATGGTTACGATCCGATTTTTATTCCAGAGCACCACGATTGCAGCGCCGCGCAAATGAGCAGTGACGAAAAAAATGCCTTGAGTCACCGTGGTAAAGCTTTAGTGCAACTGATTGCTGCCATGCAGGAAAAAGGCGTATTTACCGACGGGAACGCCCAATAATGTCAGTGAATGTGTCACCTCAGTTAACCCTGCCGCCGTTGAGCCTGTACATCCATATCCCTTGGTGTGTACAAAAATGCCCTTACTGCGACTTTAACTCCCATGGGCAAAACGGTGAATTACCCCAAAAGGCCTATGTGGATACGCTGCTAGCGGACTTACGCCAAGACTTGCACTTAGTACAAGGCCGTAAGTTACACACCATTTTTATTGGTGGTGGAACGCCGTCTCTGTTTGATGCTAATCAAATCAAACGGATATTGGATGGCGCCAATGCGCTCATTCCCTTCAGTGACGATATTGAAATCACCATGGAGGCCAACCCTGGCACCCTAGAGCACGATGACTTTAGTGCCTACCGCGCCGCAGGGGTCACCCGATTATCCATTGGGGTGCAGAGTTTCTCTAAGGATAAGCTCAATCTGCTGGGGCGGATCCACGATCAAAACGAAGCCCAAACCGCCGCCCAAAAAGCCAGCCAAGCGGGTTATTTAAGTTTTAACTTGGATTTGATGCACGGACTTCCGAATCAAAGTTTTGCTGAGGCCATGGCGGATATAGATACCGCTGCGGCGCTCAATCCGCCGCATTTGTCTTGGTACCAACTGACGATTGAGCCCAATACCCTGTTCCACTCAAAACCGCCGCAGCTGCCCGACGATGAAGATCTCTGGCAGATCTACGAACAAGGGCAACAAAAGTTAGCGGCACTCGGTTATGAACAGTATGAAATCTCGGCCTATGCCAAACCCGGTTATCAATGCAGGCATAACCTTAACTATTGGCAGTTTGGTGATTACTTAGGCATTGGCTGTGGCGCCCATGGCAAAGTGACCTTGCCCGAAGAAAATCGCATTATTCGCACGGTAAAAATCAAACACCCTAAGGGGTATTTAGCTGCCGACAACTATCACTTCGAGCAGACTGAGGTCGCCGAAGAAGATCGCGCCCTCGAATACTTGATGAATCGTCTGCGCTTAATGACACCTATCCCTAAGCAAGAGTTTGAAGACAGAACCGGTTTACACCGAGATTCTTTGAAAGAGGGAATGGAAAAGGCCAAACAACGGGGTTTACTCACCGAATCTGCTGAACATTGGCAATTAACCAGTAAAGGTCACATGTTTGTGAACGATTTACTGACGCAATTTTGTTAATTCACCAATTAAATTTCCCATATAAATAATGTGTTAGCCTAGGTTTCTCGATGAGACATCTTTTATGGCTAACACATTTTCTAACATTTATATTCATACATTTTCCCCCTGCTTCTTTAGAATTACCTGAACATTGTTAAGGAAGCCTGATCATGCCAATAAAAACGAACATCAGCTTAGTCGCATTTACCCTCTCCGCCCTGCTAGCACTGCCTTCCTATGCGGTGCCGACCTTAAGTGACTCACATAATGTGGCCAGTGCAAGTGTTGCAGCCCAAAGCGAGTCAGAAAAAGCCAACGCCTTGTTTGAAGCCATCTTCATGGAAAACATCATGGCAAGCCCCATTGCGCAAACCTATATGGGCATTAAGCAGGACTATGATAAGTGGGACGACATTGGCGATGAAGCGGATGCCCGTGAGTTGGCGCGTACCAAGAAACAGCTAACCGAAGTGAATCAACTGGATGCGAGTAAGCTTGATCCACAAACTCGCCTAAGCCTGACGTTACTCACTCAAAACCTGAATAACGATATCAAAGACTATCAGTGGCGTTACCATAACTACCCAGTAAATCAGATGCATGGTGGCCACTCGATGATCGCCTCCTTCCTGATTAATCAGCACCAGATCACCGATGTCAGCGATGCTAAGGCCTATATCAGCCGCTTAAATGGCGTGCCCAAACGCCTAAGCCAACTGCAACAGGCGCTAGAAGTGCGCGCTGATAAAGGCATTATTGCCCCTAAATTTGTGTTTGGTTACGTGATATCTGACAGCCAAAACATCATTAAAGGCGCCCCCTTCGATAAAGGCGAAGACAGTGCCTTGTTAGCGGATTTTCGCAAAAAAGTGAGCGCACTCAGCATCACTGAAGCAGAAAAAGCCCAACTTATTGCCGATGCAGAAAAAGCACTGGTTTCGCAAGTTGAGCCTGCATACAAGACGCTTATCGCCTATATCAAAACCTTAGAAGCCAAGGCCGATACCCGCGATGGGGTTTGGAAACTCCCCGACGGCGAGGCGTTTTATAACAATGCCCTTGCGCGCACCACGACTACCCAAATGACGGCGGATGAAATCCATCAACTTGGTCTTGCCGAAGTGGAGCGCATCCATAATGAAATGCGCGCCATCATGAAAAAGGTGAATTTTAACGGCACCTTGCAAGAGTTCTTCGCCTTTATGCGCGATGATCCGCAGTTCTATTATCCAAATACCGCCGAAGGCAAAGCGGCATATTTAGCAGATGCAACCAAGCTTATCGATAATATGCGCTCACGCTTGGATGAAGTCTTTAAGGTCAAGCCTAAGGCGGCCATGATAGTCAAACAGGTTGAAGCCTTTAGGGAAAAATCCGCGGGTAAAGCCTTCTATGAGCAACCTGCGCCCGATGGATCTCGCCCTGGTAGCTACTATGCCAACCTCTACGATATGAAAGCCATGCCCAAATACCAGATGGAAGCACTGGCTTACCATGAGGGGATCCCAGGCCACCATATGCAAATCGCTATCTCGCAGGAGCTAAAGGATATTCCTAAGTTCCGTAAGTTTGGTGGCTATACCGCTTATATCGAAGGTTGGGGGCTCTACAGTGAGTCTTTCCCGAAGGAGATGGGCTTATATGCTGACCCTTACTCCGATTTTGGTCGACTGGCGATGGAGTTATGGCGAGCTTGTCGTTTAGTGGTCGATACAGGGATCCACGCCAAGAAATGGACCCGCGAACAAGGGATAGCTTATTACGTCGATAATACCCCTAACGCAAAATCCGATGCGAAGAAAATGGTCGAACGTCATATCGTTATGCCATCGCAAGCTACTGCCTATAAAGTTGGGATGATTAAGTTACTCGAACTGAGACACAAGGCGGAAAAACAACTGGGTGATAAGTTTGATATCCGGGATTTCCATACTTTAGTCTTGGCAAATGGCGCGCTGCCTTTAGATGTACTGGAAGAGCAAGTCGATCAATGGATTGCTAGTGTTAACAAAGCCTAAGCTTGAAACCGTGGGAGGCTAACGCTAGCCTCCCTTGAACGCCTTGCCAATAAAATCGTTAAATCGCAGCCAATAAAAAAGCCACTATTAAGTGGCTTTTTTATTGGATTTATCACCGGCTAGGTCATAAAACCCTATCTCACTGTGGGTCACTATATTTGATGTATTAAGCAAGTAGCTAACACTCGGTGTGACTTTAGGGTACAGAGAGACAAAACTCGTTTCCCGCACTCAACCATCAGAAAAAAATTACCTCAGCCTAATGAGCTGAGGTAAACCAAAAACTAGGATGATGGTTTAAAAGCCAACATTGTTTTAGTTCGCAAACTTCTGCTGGCTGTGATCCGAAACTGCATTGCTGCCAACCTGTACGCTAATACCAAAAGGGGTCATTTCCAGTAAAAGTGTAGGACTCAGGTCATTCCGAATCATCTGGCAACCATTGTATTCATTTAAGAACAGACTTCAATACGCCTACTAAAAAGCTGTTTTAGATAACCCTAAAAAACCAAACTAAAATACAAACTAATCTCGACGCAAATAATTGATTTTAAATGAATTTCAAAACCATCAAACTCTCTAGAAATGCATTAACCGCATTTTAAGAACAATGTTTCCAAAATTACTGACGTTCACTGAAGAGTTCCGCATAGGGAATGTCCCAATAAGGCGGATTACCAATGTGGTCTTTAATAAACTCAATGAAAGCACTCACCTTAGGCGCTAAGTGTTTACGGCGTGGGTAAACGGCCTGTAGCGGTAAATGATGAGTCAGTTGCCAATCCCTCAGCAGCGGCACTAAGGTGCCCTTAGCGATTTCATCTTCCATCAAGTAGCTGGCAAGATATACAACCCCTAAGCCACTGATTGCGGCTGATTTTAAAGCAGGAGCGTTATCCACTCTAAAGTTACCAGAGACACCTATCTCACAGTAATCATCGCCCTTTTTAAACTGCCACATGCTGTGCTCATGCCACTCGCCTTGATACACCAAGCAGTTATGGTCGACCAATTGTTCAGGGCGCGACGGTTCGCCATGTTTCGCAATGTAATCGGGGGAGGCAACGAGGAGGAACTGACACTTCATCAAAGGGCGCGCCACCATACCGAGAGGAAGCTGCTCAGACATAGTCAACAATAGGTCTAAACCTTCGCTGACCACATCCACCTTATGATCTAATAAGCTGACTTGCAGCTCTAGCTCAGGGTGTTTTGCCATAAATGATGGCAGTGCGGGAATGATATGCATAGCGCCAAAGGACTGGGAAATCCCCACCTTTAACACGCCGCGGGTGGCATCGTTTAAGTTATGCACGCTAGCAATGGCCTGTTCGGCATCGCGGAGCAACTCTTCACCTTGCAGATATAACAAATGTCCAGCTTCAGTCAGACTTAAGCTTCGGGTGGTACGCTGGATCAGTTGAACACCGAGTCTATGCTCGAGATCGGCGACCTGCGTACTGACCTTAGATTTAGAGATCCCAAGCCTTCTTGCGGCGGCACTAAAACTACCAGCTCTGGCCACATGAGTAAAAATCGCAATAGGTTCTAACAGTTCTAACATGGAAAGTCGCCTTAAGCAGTTTCGACAGTGATATTAACTTTCGGAATAGCATAGGAATGCAGCACAAATGCCTCAAAGCATCCCTCAATGCCTTAATATCTCACAGCAATTGGGTTAGTTGTAGAGATTTAGCCCGAAAAAGTCCGCTAAAGTAGAGTGTTCTATCTGACTGAATTGCCAGCTTTTCATTATATTTTAAGAGTATACCAAACATTAGTCTTTAGAATGTAATATTCCATAGTAAATAGCCGCAAGCAATCAGATTAATATCAATCCGTTTGGCTAAAATGAATCAAGAAAAAGCCCCAGACACTTAACGTACTGGGGCTTTTTCATTTATATCACGGCATTGATAGTGTCAGTTAGGTCGACTTTACCTGGTTCAAACCCGTTTAGGCCTTAACTACCCTTGCGAGCATTATTCACGTAATTCACGGTGCGTGTTTTGCGTCAACACATAGGGTGCTAACTCAGGCACTTCTTTACGCAGTTGATTTTCAAGCACGAGCAGGTTTTCAAAACGGTCACACAAACGGTCGGCTTTCGCTTCAATCCCCTTAGACTGGGACTCAATTTGCTGCTCAATATCGTCGCCTAATCTATCCATTTTTTGTGAGAATGCGTCCATCTTGGCTTCGAAGGATTCACCGTCGCCGGCAAGAATTTGGCCGCCGATATTCATCATCAGAGTGCCAATGGAGTTTTGCACGATTTGCTCCATTTCCCGTTCAAATTCATCGTTAAAGGTGTTTTGCATCGACTCTTCGGTCGCGCCAAGGTAAAAACTATCGCCTTGCTTGTAGGCTACGGTATCGACACGCTTCTGCACGCCCGCCATCATCTCATCAAACTTGGCGCCTGCGGCATCACCCATCAGTGGCGTTAATGCCATACTCACAGCTTGAGAGGCCAGTGCAACCGCTTCATTCACTAATTCAATGACTTCAGGAACCTGAGTCGATACCTCATCGGCATATTGGCTCACGAGCTTTTTCTGTTTGTCGGTTAAGGTGACCTGTTTGCCTTCAACATATAACTTGTCGACCTCGATGCGATACTTCTCGGCGCCCTTCTCGCTCATCACTAATTTTTTAGGCTCGACTCTCACATCATAATTAAGGGAAACCTCACAGCGCTCATCAATTTGCGGCTCGGTTTTCGCTTGTGCTGATTGCCAGCCTGAAGCGCCTAAAATAACGCCCGATAATGCCACTCCAGTTAATAGCGTATTTATCTTCATTGTTGTTCATCCTTTAATCTGAGGGATTCGACTAAGCTAACATGCTAAAAGACGAATAGCAGAAGACATGCCAACTTTGTAACAATATGATTAGTATGGAGTTATAAAAATTAGCACCGATAGCAGATTAGTGAATTTCACTAATAGTTAGCCTAACAGTGCTAATAGAAGAGTTAAATCAGAAGATTGAACGTCCGAGGCGCTGGCTAAGATGCTCAAGCATCGCCGTCCCCGCGAGGGAGTTACCTTGATTATCTAATTCGGGTGACCAAACGCAGACCGAGAGTTCCCCAGGGATCACCGCAATAATGCCGCCACCGACACCGCTTTTACCCGGCATACCAACACGATAGGCAAACTCACCGGCGCCGTCGTACAAGCCTGAGGTTGCTAACAGGGCATTTAACTGCCGAGTCTGCACCTGCGAAATAAGCTCAGTGCCATCTAAGGTTTTACCGCGATTGGCTAAATACAGCATCGCCCGCGATAGGTCGGCGCAATTCATTTTTAAGGCGCAATAATGAAAATAAGTGCGCAGCACTGTATCGACATCGCCTTGAAAATTGCCGAAGGATTTCATCAGATAAGCGATGGCCGCATTACGTGCACTGTGCTGATATTCAGAATCCGCGACTTGCTTATCGAAACAGACTTTATCGTTTTGGCTCAGCGCCCTGACCAATTCCAACATCCGATGCTTAGGTGCCCCTAAACGGCTCTGTAATAAGTCAGCGATGACTAATGCGCCAGCATTAATAAAGGGATTGCGAGGTTTACCCCGCTCGAGTTCAACTTGGACTAATGAATTGAAGGAGTGTCCCGAGGGTTCTTTGCCGACGCGGCTCCAAATTTCGGTTTCTTCATATAAAGTTAGCGCTAAGGTTAAGCTGAAAACTTTAGAAATACTTTGAATTGAAAATGGCTCAAGGTAATCGCCTGCGCCTATGGTTTCACCGTCGATTGTGGTCACGGCAATGCCCAATTTACCAGCATCAACATTGGCGAGCGCAGGGATGTAATTAGCAACCTTTCCTTGGCCGAGCAAGGGTCGAACTTTGTCGACCACTTCCTCTAATAACGCCTGTTCTGGCATTAACTCCACCAGATATCGTACAGATCGCTAACTTCGAGTTGAGTCACTTTTTGACCCGCCCAGAATGCCTTCACTGCAGCAACATCTTCCTCGGTGCACTTACCGATAGTTTGGGTAGCAATAATACCTTCCCACTCGATATGACCACCGCCGTGGAAACCTAACTTACGGGCTTCAATGACTTCATCGATAAACTTATCGACCGTTGCATCAATATCGGCTTCAGAGACAGATGCATCGAAGGTCCAAGTAATGTCAAAACCTAACTCTTGGAATTCATCAACGCGCATTTTCTTACGTAAACGACGGCTACGATTCTTTGCCATAGTGATTTTCCCCGTTGTGTTAAAAAATAAAATCAATAAAAGATGTTAAGCGATACGCTCAAACATCAGATCCCACACGCCATGGCCGAGGCGATGGCCGCGAGCTTCAAATTTAGTCAGTGGACGATGATCTGGACGCGGCACCACGGTACCATCGGCGGATTGGTTTTTGTAACCATTGGCCGCATTCATCACTTCCAGCATATGTTCGCTGTAGTTTTCCCAGTCGGTCGCCATATGGAACACGCCGCCAATCTTCAGTTTACGGCGAATAAGCTCAGCAAACTCCGCCTGCACGATACGGCGCTTGTGGTGGCGCTTTTTATGCCACGGATCAGGGAAGAACAATTGCACGCGCGCAAGGCTGCCATCGGCGATAGCATGTTCTAACACTTCCATTGCATCATGGTGATACACGCGAAGATTAGTCACCCCAGCAGCGGCAGCGTCACTTAAGCATGAACCCACGCCAGGCTTATGGACTTCAATACCGATAAAGTTCTGTTCTGGAGCTTCTTGTGCCATTTGTACTAAAGAGGCGCCCATGCCGAAACCGATTTCCAGTACGGTATCGGCTTCGCGACCAAATACTTCGGTCAGGTTTAATGGTGTTGGGCTGTAATCTAAGCCCATTGTTGGCCACTGAGTCTCAATGGCTTGCGCTTGACCTTTAGTCAAACGACCTTCTCTTAGGACAAAGCTTCTGATCTTACGCAGATACTTGCCTTCTTCATTAAATTCAGCGGTAGTGACTTCGCTCATTTTTGCCTCGTCTCGTGGACAACACCATCTAAAAAGAAGGGCATTATCCAAAGTTCAACTTACAGTGCAAGCACTAATGGAGGCGAAGTATAACAAGATTATCCTAGAGAGCGAATCTAGGCCGATTTTTCGATGGGGTGTTACTTGTTTGCCAACCAATCTCCCGCTACACTGCGCCGATGAAATCTACAGCCTCCTTTGCTACACGTATCGTTAATTGGTACGACACCCACGGTCGTAAAACCCTCCCTTGGCAGCAAGATAAAACCCCATATCGAGTATGGGTTTCTGAGATTATGTTGCAACAAACTCAGGTAGCGACTGTAATCCCCTATTACCAGCGTTTTATGGCACGTTTCCCCGATGTGTTAGCCCTCGCTAACGCGCCGGATGATGAAGTACTGCATCATTGGACTGGGCTTGGTTATTACGCCAGAGCTCGCAATCTACATAAAGCCGCTAAGATGGTTCGCGATCTGTATCAGGGGCAATTTCCAACAGACTTTGAGCAAGTGTTAGCGCTGCCAGGTATTGGCCGCTCGACAGCAGGTGCAGTGTTATCCCTATCACTTGGGCAACATCATCCGATCCTTGATGGCAATGTTAAGCGCGTATTAGCAAGACATGGCGCGATTGCGGGCTGGCCCGGTCAAAAACCTGTGGAAGAACAACTCTGGCAATTAACCGAGCAGTTAACGCCAGAGCAGGATATTCAAAAATATAACCAAGCCATGATGGATATTGGTGCCAGTATTTGTACTCGCAGCAAACCCAATTGTGCCGCTTGCCCAGTGGCTATTGATTGCAAAGCTCAATTAATGGGAAGACAAACTGAGTTCCCCGGTAAAAAGCCTAAGAAAACTATCCCAGAGAAAGCCGCTTGGATGTTGGTTTTACTCAAAGATAACCAAGTCTTCTTGGCTAAGCGCCCTCCTGCCGGCATTTGGGGCGGACTCTGGTGCTTCCCCGAATTTAGTACTCAAGCCGCACTCAATGCAGAGCTTGAGGCCCAGGGTTATCACGCCGCACAACTCGAACCATTAATCGGTTTTAGGCATACCTTTAGCCATTTCCATTTAGATATTCAGCCCATGCTACTGAATTTAGATAGCCAAGCAAATGGCTACGACAAGCAAACCTTGGGTATGCAGAGCGTGGGCGCAGTCATGGAACAAAACCAGTCTCTCTGGTATAACATCAATCAACCTTCCAAAGTGGGACTCGCCTCCGCAACCGAGCGCGTGTTGGCCAACTTGGGATCACTCGTAGCTATTGCTAGCAACCTCGACAGTCAGTAAGGAATAATCATGGCGCGTACAGTCAATTGCGTATATTTAAACAAAGAAGCCGACGGCCTAGACTTTCAACTGTATCCAGGTGATTTAGGTAAACGTATTTTCGATAACGTCAGTAAAGAAGCTTGGGGCCTATGGCAGAAAAAGCAGACCATGCTGATCAACGAAAAGAAGCTCAACATGATGAATGTTGATGATCGTAAATTTTTGGAAGAACAAATGACCTCTTTCCTCTTCGAAGGTAAAGACGTGGAAATTGAAGGTTTTGTGCCTGAAAAGGGTCAGGAATAAGCCTAAGCGCCTATCCATAAAAGCAAAAAAGCGCCCAAAGGCGCTTTTTTATTCGCTGATAAATGCAGCTCAGTAGCGTTAAGCTTACTTACGCACGCCTTCTACCACTAAATCTAACTCAACATTGGCAGACGCTGGGCCTAAATCCATCTTGATACCGTAATCTTTCATCGCAAACGTGGTAGTACCGGTAAAACCTGCACGGTATCCGCCCCAAGGATCTTGACCTTCGCCCACAGCATGCGCTTGGATTGCCAACGGTTTAGTCACACCGTTTAGCGTGAAGTTACCTGTGATAACCATATCGCCATTGCCTTTGTCTTCAACCGAGGTCGAAACGAAAGTCGCTTCTGCAAATTTAGCAGTATTCAAAAAATCGCCACTACGGATGTGCTTATCACGCTCGGCATGGTTAGAGTCAACGCTTAAGGTGTTCACTTTAACATTCACTTTAGCTGCCGTTGGATTTTTAGCGTCGTAGCTGAAATCACCGCTGAAATCGTTAAAACGACCGACGACATAGCTATAACCTAAGTGACTTACTTTAAAGGTAATAGATGCATGAGCACCTTCGCGGTCAATTACATAATCGGCGGCAGATGCAGCCATTGGAGCCAGTAAAGACCCACCAATCAAAGCAGCTAATAGTTGTTTTTTCATTATATTATCCTCGGTTAAATTTAATCATCTTGAGTAGTGTTGAATCTTTATCGATAAAATGGTGCTTTAACGCGCCTAACGCATGCAGTAAAACCAGAGCAATCAAGCTGTAGGCGGCATATTGATGAATATCCCCCGCGATATCAGCCTGATTTTCAATCAGTGGCGTTAGGCCGGGTAACTCAAACCAGTCAAACACCATAATTCCACGGCCCTCTGCCGTCGAAATCAAAATACCTGCGGCCATAATCACTAGTAATAAGAGGTAAATCGCGCCATGGGCAATGTGGGCGCTAACCTTTTCCCATGTCTGGTGATTTTGCTCAGGAGCGGGCTTTGGATTAACCAAACGCCAAACTAAACGAAACAGGGTTACCGCCAGCAGCAAAACTCCAATGCTTTTATGCCAATGTGGCGCCGTTTTGTACCATGCACTGTAGTAGGTCAATTCCACCATCCACACACCGACGGCAAAGAGTCCAATCACCACAACCGCACTTAGCCAATGGCTGGCAATAGCAATAAGTCCATAATTCAACTTAGTATTTCTAAACATATAGCTACCCCACACCTCTGCACTTAAGTCGCACAATCAAATAATAGTCATTATCATAAAACGAAAATTAAAAACTAAAATCAGTAAAAATCGCTCATATCTTTCTAAAATTCAGAAAGATTAACGCTATTATGGTATTAACGCTGATTGTGGGGCTTAAACGGGTCACTCACGCGGCTGGAAATACAACTTTGAGGCATCAAAAAGGCTCATTCCCAACTGGTTTATAGATAAAAAACAGCCAAAGTGCACATTAAACAGTCGAACACATCATTTATCAGGAAAAAGCACTTGCAGAGGATAAACACCCTCGTTAATATAGCCGCACTTCGAACGAGGCAGCATTAAGTTGTCGGTTTAAAGTAGTCAACTAACGCTTAGTTTAGTTGCCCGAATAGCTCAGTCGGTAGAGCAGAGGATTGAAAATCCTCGTGTCCCTGGTTCGATTCCGGGTTCGGGCACCACCATTCGCCGGCATAGCTCAGTTGGTAGAGCAACTGACTTGTAATCAGTAGGTCCCGAGTTCGACTCTTGGTGCCGGCACCATAGAAAACAAAAAAGCCACTCACTGAGTGGCTTTTTTGTTTCTGGGATTTGGATGAGTTCAAACTCCTTCAATGTTCGATGTTCAATGCAACTACGTTACGACTAACCAGCTATCAATCATTTAAACAGTGCTTAAGTTCGGTTCTTGGGCATGACGTCATATAAACAAAATACTGATTAACAGCTTAGTACTTAGCACTGCGAATATTTAAAATTCCCAGTCATCCACAGCCGTTTTACTCATTTATCCCACGACTAAATCGAATTAACCCATTGGAATTAACCCATTGATAGTTCGGCCAAGTAAACCATTCGCATCTCTATAAAGCCTTAAATAAGGCGCTTTTTGTTTAATACTTGGTCAGTCGAATTAAAAGGACTTGCACAGTGAAAGCGAGCACTATATGATACGCGCACTTCGAACGAATGGGGTGTTAAACACTCGGTTTGAAGTAGTTAACTAACGCTTAGTTTAGTTGCCCGAATAGCTCAGTCGGTAGAGCAGAGGATTGAAAATCCTCGTGTCCCTGGTTCGATTCCGGGTTCGGGCACCACCATTCGCCGGCATAGCTCAGTTGGTAGAGCAACTGACTTGTAATCAGTAGGTCCCGAGTTCGACTCTTGGTGCCGGCACCATAAAAAACAAACAAGCCACTCAATGAGTGGCTTTTTTGTATCTGTGATTTTAGTAATTTACTTAGTCAGCTCATGCACTATCGGCCTATCCCCTGCCTGCACTTGATGTTGCAAATGCCGCCAACCATGGGTCAACTCATTAAGCGGTTCTTTTCGTTCTGGAAACTGTGCAGATAATTTATCAATAATATCAATTTGTTTTTTGCACAATAACGACCAACGGTCTGCATTCGATAGGTACATGGCGTTTTCCTTAACTGAGGGAGTACATTTCCTGAGCAGTTTAAGACTAGGCCAAATTCATTCCATTGCCAAATAAAAATTGCGTGTTAGCGCACTGTTAAAAGCCATAACTCCAGAGTATCTTTGTCCTATAAACATAAGAGAGGAGGCATTATGACAGCCACGATTTTAAAGCTCGTTTTTATCGCTATTGGTTTGTTTCTGGTTTATAAGCTGATTTTTGCAGGTAAGAAAGGACTGACAATTTTTGAAATGCATTTTAAAGATGGCCGCATGACTCAGCATAAAGGCAAAATCCCAGAACGCTTCGAGCGCGAATGCCGCCAACTGGCCAAAGCGGAAAAGTTGACTTGCACTATTCGAGCCGAAAAAAGCTCCGGCGTGCGTCTACATATTTCTGCCAATGTGAATGACAACTTACAACAGCGGATCCGTAACCAATTTCCCTTTGAGTATTACGATAAAAAGGCGGTCGACAATAGTCGTCAAGCGGGTTAATTTTCAGAATCATCAGCCCTTATGTCAAAGTAAGGGCTGCACAATTCACTTAAACTCTTTTGAGTCACTCAAACTCTGTTCAGATTTATCAACCTTAGAATTTAATCGGATCCTTTGGCTCTAGCTTTCCATCTTCGCGCGCATCACGAACACGGCGCTCATTATCCTGCACCATAGGATCGCTAATGGGTTGATTGGGATCAGCTTGCTTTTCTGAAATATCTTCAAAGCGAAAATCAATATTTGAGCAAGCAGTTAAAGAAAGGTTTGCGAGTACCGCCAATAAAATCCAATGCTTTTTCATCGTAAAACTCATTTAAGATTGATTTATTTCACCCAGTCTAAAGCATGAAACGCTGGATTATTAGCCAAGCTATACCGTTAACTCGACAGCAAAATACTAGCGCTTTTGGATCACTAAGGTCACTTTGGCGACAGTGACGCCCCATTTAATAATATCGCTTTGGTTAATAATGGTATTGTCGTTCACTAAGTACATCCAATCATCAAAGTGTACTTGGTATTCATCACCATCGACGGGTAGTAGCATATCGTAGCGCCAACGCAGCGCACTCCCGCTCGCCTCCCCTTGCGCAGTACCGATAATATCGTCAGCCCTGCCAGTGTATTGCCCTTCCCCTTGGGATTGAATGCGCCAAATGCGAGTTTGGGTTTCGCCATCATCATAGATAAACCACTCTTTGATAATGCCTTCCGTCCCCAGCCAACTCGCCTCCATGGTGACATTAAACCGACGTATCACTTTGCCACTGAAGTTCTCAACAATGCCCGATGCCTTAAGCGGGCCATTAAAGAAGCTTTCTAACACTAAGGGGGGATTAGTGCCTCGATAGTCACTCACATCGACGCTGGAGCAGCTAGTCAAAAGACTGGCCATCAACAAGCCTAAGACAATAGGCTTACCCCAGTTAAGCTTTAGCAATCGCATGATTTTTCTCCCAATAATTGCGCCCTTAAGGTTGGCTGGCTGGTATTGGTCGATAACCAAATCGCCAGAAAAGCTTCGGCTAATTTGGGCTCTTCGATAATCCCAAGCGGCTGTCCATTGAAAAAGAACTGACTGCGCTGCGCATCGATGAGTTTGAAACTTAAATGATCGCCAGGCACAACATTAGGCCAAATTCCCTTGAGTAATTGCAGCCAATTGGCAATTTCATCCTTGGTGTAGCCTAAGTGTCGCCACTGATCCGCAGTCGCCTCTAACAGGTCATTCGCCTCAATATCACGATAATATTCAATGTCTAATAACTGCGGATAAATCCCGCTCTGGTATTTACCCGTAGTAGTCATCAGTGTGGCTTTATAGACATTAAACCAGAGCCAATCCATCTCACCTCGGCCAACCTCAACCAGCCCTGAGGTCATAGTCTTTTCGATGGCCGCTGGCGTGGCGCTATATCCTGCGACTGGCAGCATTAATCCAAACAGGGCGCCGAGATATCGCTTTTTTAACAACATCACTGACAATATGGATGAAGGATGAGACATCAGATTTCTCCAGCAAGACAAGGATTAACGACGATATAACGCGCCTAGATAGTTCATCCCATAGACCTATGGCTGCGCGAGAGTTTGATAAAAAGAGGCAATAACACAGCCCAAATAATCGCGAGAAACACCGCAGACACGCCCTCACCATAGGGAAGGCTCACGGCATGAAATGCGGCCCCAGCCAAGTAACTCAGGCTGCCGAAGATTGCCCCTAGAATGGCTTGCAATAGAATCGCAAAGGCGCGGATAAGCTTAAGGCTATGGTGCAAACTCAACGCAAAATGCAACCAGAGACACGCCAACCAAGCGGGAAAAGCGGAAAATTCAAATACACTAGCCAACGTTAGCAGGCTATCAACCGCCATACCGAGTAACCCAATCTTAAGCATTGCGCTTAAGTCCCGCGGGATAGCGACGGCAGTTTCCACTCGCGGCAGTAATATAAAATGCAGCACTAACAGAGGGATACTCAGTAACAGCGCGCGATTGCCGAACAACACGCCAGTCCACCACACACACTGAAAACTTAAGGCGTTATAGAGTATAAAACCCTGATGCTTTGAGATATTGAGTATATTTCCCGCCATCGAGGACATCTCATCACCACCTTAGTTACCGCTCACCGCATTCGGCAAACGGTAGTCTGGGCGCACCGCAACCAAATGCACAGTGCTCGTGGTGCGCTCTAAAAAGCCTCCTTCGCAATAACTTAAGTAAAACTTCCACATGCGGATAAAATCGTCACCATAGCCAAGGGCTTGCACTTGCTCAATGGCGCGGTCGAAATTGTTATGCCAGTCCCTCAGTGTCTTGGCATAATCGAGGCCCATATCATCAATCGACCACACCTGCATATCGGTGCGCTTGGCCAAGTGTCCAACCATTTGGTGCACAGAAGGTAAGCAACCGCCAGGGAAAATATATCGCTGAATAAAATCAACACCCTTGCGATAACTGTCGTAACGTTGGTCGGCGATGGTGATAGCCTGCAATAACATGCGGCCATGGGGTTTGAGTAAGGATTCGAGCTTTTTAAAGAACCCCGGCAGGTACTCATGGCCAACGGCTTCAATCATCTCGATAGACACTAGTCTGTCGTAGGTGCCACCGAGATTACGGTAATCCTCAGTCAATAAGGTGATGCTATCGCTTAAGCCTTCCCGTTCGACTCGCGCTTTCGCGTAAGCATATTGCGCATCCGAAATCGTTGTGGTCGTCACGTGCACGCCATAATGTTTAGCTGCGTAAATGGCTAAGGCGCCCCACCCCGTACCGATTTCGAGTAAGGTCTGCCCAGGTTGTAGGTCGAGCCGCTCACAAATGGTTTTTAATTTATGTAGCTGCGCCTGTTCCAGACTCGCTTCGCTATCGGGATAAAGAGCGCTGGAGTACAACATTTCGCGATCTAAAAACTGCTCATACAAGGCATTACCTAAGTCGTAATGGGCCAAGATATTACGTTTAGAACCCTGCTGTGAGTTGCGATTCAGCAAATGTTTCATACGGTTAACCGATCCAGTCAGCCAACCGAATTTCGCTTCAATCTTATCGAGCAAGGGGAGATTGCGGGCAAACAGCTGCACCACCTTAGTGAGATCCGGGCTAGTCCAGTGACCTTGGATATAGCTTTCACCGGCGCCAATGGAGCCCGAAAACATCGCTTGGCGATAGAAGCTCGGATGCTTCACCACCAGGGTGGCATGCAAATCACTGTGATGCTCACCAAAGCGATAGCTCTTGTCGCCCTCCACTAAGGTTAAACAGCCGTGGGGGAGATTTTCTAATGCTTTAAGCAGTAGCTTACGGGCCAGACTGTCAGGCAATTTTGCCGTAATAACAGAAGATTGCGATGCAGTGTTTTCCATTTTATTTCTCCACTTGGGCTGGATGTGGCACAAAAGGTACGCGCTTAAAGAACAGCTTTAACGCCTGCCAATAAATCCCGCCGAAAATTTTCAGCGTCATAAATGGAAAGCGAAACAACAAGGCGCGAAGGGATTGAGCATTGATAGCTTGGCGAGTCATCGACAGGCTGGCATTGAACAAACGCTTACCCGACTGGTTCGGTAGATTCTCGATGCCAATGTTTAAACGTTCAGCGGGCGGTTCAACATGCCATTGGTAGCGCATATCGAGGTTCATAAAAGGCGAAACGTGAAACACTTTATCCGTAGTTTTAGGGACGGATAAATCCACTAAATAACAGTGACGTTGGTCCCACGGGGTGTTACTCACTTCGGCAAGCATATATAGAGGCTGTTGTGCTTGATAACAAAAGTAAAAATTCACAGGGCTGAAATACACGCCAAAGTGGCGAATCTGCCCAACAAACAACACTCTGTCGCATGGTTGGTGACCGCCTAACTCAGCAACTTGCTCAAGCACCCGCTGCTTAAGGGCATAGCTGCTTGGCTCGTTTATCTCAAGCTGTCGGCTCTGGTTATCCCTTGTCGTAAAAGTGCAAAGGTAATCCTTGGGATTAAATCTGAGCAGAGCGCGCCGCTGACTGGCGAAACTGCGCCCCATGGCACTGATGCTATCGACCTCGTCTAAATCAATCGCCAGCAACGCCATTTGGTAGCTAAAGTGATGTTTTACTGGCGTATAGCGACTATGGGTCACGCTGCCGTAGTAAATCCCGCTATTGAGCTCACTACTCATAGCGTAACCCCAAAGTGAACGCACACATCTAAGGCGCTGCGGACACCGTCTTCATGGAAACCATTGTGCCAATAGGCACCCGCAAAATGGGTATGGTTTTGTCCCGAGATTTCTTCCCGGCGCGCCTGCGCCTGCAAACTCTGCTCATTAAACACAGGGTGCGCATAGTTAAAACGGCGCAGAATTTTGGCTTCGTCAATCAGCTCAGTCTGGTTAAGCGTTACGCAAAAGGTTGGCGCATCGCTTGGTAGGCGCTGCAGAATATTCATATTGTAAGTCACAGAGGCGGGGCGATTTTGATTGCCATCCAAACGATAATTCCAGCTGGCCCACGCCGCCTTACGCTTAGGTAAAAGGTTGGTATCTGTATGTAAAACCACCTCATTATTTTGATACTGCAAGTCACCCAGAATCGCTTTTTCAGCCGAGCTGGCATCGGTTAACATCTTAAGCGCTTGGTCGCTATGACAAGCGAGGATCACCTCATCGAATTCCTGCCACTCACCATTCACATAGAGTTTAACGCCGTCAGCATGGCGTTCGATGGCACTCACTGGGCTGTTTAAATGCAGATTGTCTTTAAAAGGGGCAATTAAATCCGGAATATAACTGCGTGAGCCGCCCTTGAGCACATACCATTGCGGTCTGTTACTGACGTTTAATAAGCCATGGTGCTCAAAGAAACGGATAAAGAAGCGCAGCGAAAAGGCGCGCATATCCTCGATGCTTGATGACCAAATTGCCGCGCCCATCGGCAAAATATAATGTTCGGCAAAAAAAGGAGAAAACTGCTCGCGGTCGAGAAACTCACCCAAGTTGCCAGCGGGGTAATTATCCTGCTGATAAATCGCCTTGCAGCTTTTATTAAACCGCACAATTTCATTTAAAAAGGCCCAAAAGCGCGGATTCAGGAGGTTACGCTTTTGGGCAAACAAACTGGCAACGTTATGGCCATTGTACTCAAGCCCCGTCAGGGCGTTGTGCACACTAAAACTCATTTCGGTCGGTAAAATACTGACATTTAAACGGGCTAACAGCCGCTCAAAACGGGGATAGGTTCGGTCGTTAAACACGATAAAACCAGTGTCTATCGCATAGTGTTTACCAAGATGCTCCACATCCACGGTCGCGGTATGGCCGCCTATATAGTCATTGGCCTCAAACACAGTAACCTTGTGGGATTGGCTGAGTAGATAGCCACAGGTCAGCCCTGAAATTCCCGTCCCTACAATGGCAATATTTTTCATCGTCCTGCATCCTTAAGTGCCTTCGGCTGGTTATCCCGTTGGATCATTTTTTGCCAAACCAAGGCTGGTAGAAATGACATCAATTTCAATAAATAAGTAAATCGTTTAGGGAAATAGATCTCGGTTACGCCGCGCGAGAGCCCACGGCGAATTGCCGTTGACGCCGCCTTTACATCAACTTGCATCGGCATGGCAAAATCATTCTTGGCCGTTAGAGGCGTTGCCACAAATCCTGGACAAATCACACTCACAGATATCCCGTGTTGAGCAAGGTCAAGCCTTAGGCTAGCGGCCAAGTACTGCACGCCCGCCTTAGAAGCGCCATAGGCCTCCGCGCGGGGAAAGGCTAAATACGTCGCGCTCGAACTCATCAGTGCCAAGCGCGCGCCTCTTGGCATTAAGGGTAAAAACGCACCGAGGCAGAAGCCCATGGCTATCAGATTGGTGTGCACGACACGCTCAAACAATCTGTCGTCGAAGTGTTTAGCGTCATCGATATACTCGCAGCCACCCGCATTGAGGATTACTAAATCCAGCTGACAGGCGCACTGAGTCAGTAAATCTTTGATACGGAGAGCATTCTCTTGGACTTGGCTGCGCTCATTAATATCAAAGCTGATACAAGTCGCCCCAATCAGCACGGTTTCGGCAAGGGCATCGAGTTTGGCTTTGTCTCGCCCGCAGGCAATCACATGCCAGCCTGCGGCGAGATAATCCTTGGCTAATTGCAGCCCAATTCCCGAGCTTGCCCCTGTGATCAGCACAGTGTTGATTTTGTGGATCTGCACAGAGGTCATCACTTTGCCGCCCTGTCTTTAAGCAGGCGAATCAGACCGCCCATGCAGGGCAAATGCTCATACAACATTTGCCCTAAGTCGAAATAATCCCGATGAAAGTAAATCCGCTGATGAAACTTAAGCTGACTCATACCATCGACCCGGATGAGTTCGCCCTTGTTTAACTTAGGATGGCGATATTGCATCTGCCAGAATAGCGAAGCTTGGGAGTCATCTTGCAATACTTCTTTGATTTCAAAGTGAATATAGCCAACGTTTTTGTAGAGTTTGGCAAAATACTCAGTCAAAGCAGTTAAACCATTCACTTGATGCATAGGATCGATAAAACAAATATTGTCATCATAGACCTGAGCCAACAGATGCAGATTGTCCTTGTTTAATGCTTGATAGAGCGCGATAAACTCATCAACCACACCGCTCTGTTCAATCTTCGCTTGGTTTATCATCCAGATAACTCCCTAAGGGATAAGTTGTAAGGTTGAGCCTATGGCCTAGGCCTTTTTCAGCACCCCAAGTACCGCCAGCGCCCTCGCCCTTGCCGCATTGTGCTCCACAATCGCACAGGGATAAGCTGAGTCAGACTCCAGCATTGGCGCCTCAAATAACGAAGGCGTTTTTTGCATATTGGGTTGGTGCAAACGCTTGATTCCCCAAGATGCCAGCTCTGGTAAGTACTTACGGATAAAGCTGCCATCTGGATCAAACTTTTCGCTCTGGCTGATGGGATTAAAAATGCGGAAATAAGGCTGAGCATCACAGCCACAGCCCGCCGACCATTGCCAGCCACCGTTATTGGCCGCCAGATCGCCGTCGATAAGGTGCTGGCGGAAATAGCGTTCACCCCAGCGCCAATCGATAAGCAAGTGTTTGGTTAAAAAGCTCGCCACCACCATGCGCAGCCGATTGTGCATCCAGCCGGTTTGATTGAGCTGGCGCATCGCCGCATCCACAATCGGATAACCGGTTTTGCCCTCGCACCACGCTAAAAACTCAGCTTGGTTGTTACGCCACTGCACATGATCGGCCTGACGATTAAAGTTGTGCCCCTTGGATAAATCAGGAAAAGCCACCAACAAATGACGATAAAACTCCCGCCAGATAAGCTCATTCAACCAGGTTCGCCCAGGGCTAGTATCATCGACAATCACATCGGGAAAACGCCCAAGCAGCGCCGCAATACATTGCCTTGGGCTGAGCACGCCTAGCGCCAAATAAGGGGAGATAACACTGGTGCCATCGAGAGCAGGAAAGTCCCTATCCTGCTTATAGTCTTGGACTTTCTGCTTAATAAATGCGGTAAGAATACGTTTTGCCTGCCCCTCTCCCGCCGCCCATTGCTCGCTCGAGGTTAGCTTGCTTGTCGATTGAAAACGCTCTTTAAAACTGATTGGCTTTGGTTCAGGTAACATAGGGCCAAGCGGCGCGGGCACAGCAAGCGGAAAAATGGCGCGTTTGGCGGCAATTTCTCGCCACTTGCGGCTAAAGGGCGTAAACACCTTATACATATCACCGCTTAAGTTAAGCACAGTACCTGGCGGCAATAGGCAATGCTCGTCGCTGAGCACTAAGGGGATACCCGTATCGAGACAGGCTTGGTCGCGCTTTTGCTCGTTGATTTCGGGTTCTCGCCCCGCAAATACCCGCTCAACCCCAAGTTTTTCGCAGTAACTTGCTAAAAAAGCGGGCACCTCTTTAAAGCTATCGAGCTGAATAAGCTCAAATTCAATCCCTAGGCTTGCCAGTCCTTGGGCAAGTAAATTCACATGCCGCTGGATAAAATCAATCTGGATCGGCGCCATATCGTGGCTGAGCCACTGGTTCGGAGTCGCAATATAAATCGCCCTGAGTTTTGCGCCAGGCGCTTGCCGCACCCAATCACAGGCGGCCGTCAGCGCTTGGTTATCCGTTAGACGCAGATCCTGACGAAACCACATCAACGCGTGCTTTGCCGCTGGGGTTTGATTATCGCTCATCGGCTTGCTCTCCTTGCTGCGCTTCAGCCGCGTTTTTCTGCTTGCGCAGCTGTTTCTTATGTTGCTCTTTTGCCGCCGAAACTTGGCTAACCCATTCAGCCAAGTCTGGCGCCATAAACGCCGATAAGGCCGTTAGGGTCGGTGCAAAGGGTCCGATGAGATAACTGGGCTGAGCCATTTGTTCGAGCAAGCTTTGCAGCTCAAAGATTTTCGATGGCGGATGATTCGCCTCAGGCAGTAGCAAGACAGCATCTACCTTGAGCCGATTGTTGATAAGCCCAAGGCTTGTGGTGTCGAGCACGCCAAGGTTAATGACTGACACTCTTAACTCGGCAAGTTCTAAGCGTAAAACCAGGCAATACAAGCGATTAGTGATACTCGAATTCATTATATTAGAATGAGTCATGTTCGACTGACCGCTAAGCTGCTCGGCCGTTTTTTGCCCTTGGACAGATGGCAAACACACTAGACCGATTTGCGCCAAACTGGCCTGCCCGGCAAAACTGGCGCGCCCTCCAATGCGGCTGGCTAACTCGCTCTCTAACCATGTAAGCAACAGCTCGGCATCTAAACGAGGCTCAAGCAACGCAGGTAACTGTGCCATCCAAGCCTGCAGCAATTTTTGCTTAACCAATTGAAAGGGATATAAACCTAGGGCTTCATCAAGGATTTGGTGCAGCTTTTGTTGATCCAGTTCAAACAGCGCACTATTTAAAGCTGTGATCTGCTCCTGCCACAAATCCCCTTCTTGCAGTGCAGTGCTGTCGGCATTGGTCGCAAGTGCCGAACTCATCAATAAAGGTTTGACCTTACTGATGGCGACCCCCTTGGCTAACCAGGCATTGATCTCATGGATTTGTTGAATATTTTCAGGTGTGTATAACCTATGGCCCTTAGGCGTGCGCGCAGGAATGACCAGCCCAAAGCGGCGCTGCCATGCTCTTAGCGTTACCGCATTTACCCCTGTGAGTAGCGACACTTCGCCGATTGGAAGTAGCTCGCGACTCTCGAGGTTTTCGGCCTCAACCTTTGAATCATCTCGTTTCATATCATCACTTAACTTGTTAATTTTGATGCATTATCTAATCGCTCAAGCGCAGGTCTAGGCTAGTACCTGTGATTAATAGGCATAGCGCAGCTTTAATTCCTCAGGGTGAGGATTTAAGTACACTTGATCCTCAATATAGGGGGTAGGAAATTGACGCAAATAGTGGTTAATCAAGGTGATTGGCACCAGCAAAGGGAGAAGCCCTTGGCGATATTTCATTATCATTTCAGACAGTTCCAACTTCTGTTCCTTATTCAAATGCTTTTTAAAATAGCCCTGAATATGCTGTAAGGTGCTGGTATGGTTTCGACGGGTGGCATTGATTTTTAAGGCGGTCATAAAGCCCGCAAAATAGCGCTCAGCGGTTTGAGCTAAGTCTTCAATATTGGCCACTATCGGCCCAAGCTCGCGGTACCATTTGGGGCTATGGGCCATCAACAGATACTTATAGCGGGAGTGAAACTTGACTAGCTTGTGCTTAGTTAAGCCTTCATGACACATTCTGTGCCAGTCATGATAGGCATAGACTCGGGTAAAAAAGTTCTCCCGCAGCACCATATCGTGCAGACGACCTTCTTCTTCAACCGGTAGATAGGGGTAACGCTCCATCAACTTACGGGCAAACACTCCAATCCCTGATTTAGTGCCATTATTGGTGCCAATTTTGTACTCGGTCACCCGCTCCATACCGCAGGTCGGCGATTTAGCGCAGAGTAAGTAACCGCCTAAAAAGCCTAATTCCTCAACCTTTTGCTCGCTAAAGCGATTGAGTTTGTCGGTGACATCTAAGCTGCCATCACCACTCTGCACGCGGATCAGCTCACCATCGCGCACTAATCGAATGCTTTTTCGCGGTGCACCTAGGCCAATCGCCATTTCTGGACACAAGGGAACATAATTAAAAAATGGGGCAATCTCTTGATTACAATAGGAAGAATTTTTATGCCCACCGTCAAAGCGCACCTTCTCCCCTAATAAGCAGGCACTGATCCCGATTTGAATTCGCTGCGGATTAAACTTGTACATAATGCTATTCCTTGTATCACTTTGAATAATATTACGGACCATTCTTGTACAAGGATCAAGTTTTTGTACAAATTTTTATAAAAATTTCCTGACGCTAAAAATCCAACGAAAGTCGCTAGGGCTTGGCCCTGATATTGCTTAGTTTATTCGCCCGATTGGCGCGGCATCAGGAAGTAAACATCGACGAGGGAGAATAGGGAAATGACGGCCATCAATCCCAATAGCTATGCAGCCATTGCACTAAGCCAGCTAAAATCGGCTCAGACTCAACAAACGCAGGGCGTACCAAGCACTTCGGAAAGTTCGAGACCTCAAATGACAGCTCCGCAAGATACTGTCACCCTATCGGGCGGCGTGACTCGAAGCTCTGAAACCAGTGATACCTATAGCCAGCTTGCGCCCAATGCCAAACAACATTACACCAGCAATGTGCAAAATATTGCCGATACAGAAGAGAGCGCAAAACCCGAAGACAGATTAGCGGAGGCCATGCAGGCAATCCTCGATAAACGCACCGGAGTCGACAGGGAAAAACTGAAGCAACTAGAAGAAGAAATGGCGAAAATTGCCGCCAATGACAGCTTATCCGAGGAAGAAAAGGCCAAGCAGATAGCGCTACTCGAAGCCCAAAAAACTGAGCTAATTAAAGAAGCGACTGAAAAAAATGAAGAGCGGCAACGTAATAACCAAGCTGAAGTCTATTTTAGTTAATGCTTAACATTTTTCGCTAAGAACCTGAAAAATAAGACCTTTACAAGCAAGTTACTAGACACACAATGAGCGAGATGCGACCCCAAATGCCATCGGCAGCGTGAGAGCCGTGAAAGATTAGTAAACTGCCACGCAAGAGAACCGCAGAATCGTCAACGGTTGAAAAACAAAAATCCGCCCCATCTCTGGGGCGGATAAGTATCTAAATCAGGACTTTTGATAACGCTTTAAACCCACAAGCTTAGCCATACGCGATAGCAAACTAGCGTTACCGTTTCTTGCCGCCTAGGGCGCGCTTCTTAGCTCGCTGTTTTTGAGCCGCTTTACTATTGCGTCTTGGCTCGGGCTCCATTTTATTAAAATCAGGTTCAAAGCCGGGATACCATTGCTGCGGCAGGCGTTTATCGAGCAATGCTTCTACCTCTTCAAGCAGCAGTGCATCCTCTTGGCTAAAGAGCGTAATCGCTAAACCAGCGCTACCCGCACGCCCAGTGCGACCGATACGGTGGATATAATCTTCGGCAATAAAGGGCAGTTCGAAATTAATTACATACTGCAAGTCAGCAATATCGAGGCCACGAGCGGCGACATCGGTCGCGACTAAAACCTGCACTAGTCCTTGTTTAAAATCCTTTAAAACCTTCTCCCTTGCGCCTTGGGATAAGTCACCGTGAAATGCCTGCGTTGCCACCCCGAGTTGATTGAGCTGAGTGGTCAGCTTATCGACACCCTGCTTAGTGCGGCTAAAGATCAGCACTTGCTGCCAATTTTTACTGCGCACTAAATGGCTGACAAACTCGGTTTTACGGTCACTGTCGATGGCATAGACCCGCTGCTCCACCTGTGCGGCCGTGGTATTGCGTTTCGCGACTTCGATAAGCTTAGGATCACGGAGCAGATTTTTACTAAAACCGAAAATCGAATCGTCTAAGGTGGCCGAGAACAGCAGTGTCTGTCGCTGCGCGGGCACTTGCTTGAGCACCGCTTTGATTTCATCCATAAATCCCATATCGAGCATACGGTCGGCTTCATCAAATACCAGCACACTCAAACGCTTAAGGTTAAGTGCACCTTGACGCAGGTGATCGAGCAGGCGCCCAGGCGTCGCGATAAGCACATCGATGCCAGCCTTAAATTCGGCTTGCTGAGCCTCGATACTCACGCCGCCGTAGGCAATCCCAACACGAATATCCGTGCCTTTGGCATATTTCACAAAACTCTGCTGCACTTGCACCGCCAACTCACGAGTCGGCACTAGCACTAGGGCTCGAACATCTTTAGGGGCATCTTGGCTTTCGTTATCGATGAGTAATTGTTGCAAAATTGGGAGAGCAAAGGCTGCGGTTTTTCCCGTTCCCGTTTGTGCGCCCGCCATCACATCCTGTTTTGCCAAAATAGCGGGAATGGCTTCAATTTGGATGGGCGTGGGCTGCTGATAGCCAAGTTCGGCTAAGGTATTCACTAACTGAGAATGTAAGGAAAGCGCGCTAAAAGACATGGAAGATCACCAAAAACAATAATGGCGCCATGTTAACAGACAGCCGCTAGAGCGACCAGTTGCATTGCATCTGTCAGTTGCTCACGGCGTTAATCGTGCCTAATCAGCCTTATGGTCGATAGGCACGCTTAGGCTTTCACTAGACGCGCTTAAGCTTTCGCTAAAAACGCCTCAACATCCGCGGGTAATAGCGGACGGCTGAAGAGATACCCCTGCGCCTGATCGCACAGGTTTTGGGTTAAAAACTCAGCCTGTGCTTGAGTCTCAACCCCTTCTGCCACTATCTCTAACTTGAGCGCATGCCCTAGGGCAATTACGGCTTTAGCGATAGCGGTATTGTTGGTGTCGAAGGGGATATCCCGCACAAAGGATTGGTCAATTTTAAGCTTATGAATCGGCAGTTTTTTCAGATAGTTAAGAGAGGAATAACCGGTTCCAAAATCGTCGACCGAAAGCTCAATGCCAAGATCCCCTAGCAGCTTTAAGTCGCGAATCGCCACATCGGGATTGTGCATCATCACGCTTTCAGTCACTTCAAGCTCAAGGCAAGTGGCGGGCAATCCTGTTTGCGTCAGGATGCGTTTCACATCCTCGACAAAGGAGCTACGTTGTAGCTGTTGTCCGGCAACGTTAACGGCAATTCGGCCAAAAGGTTTCCCCTCGGTAAGCCAACGCACGCCTTGAAGGCAAGCGGTTTCGAGCACCCACAAACCAATATCGTAAATCAGCCCGATTTTCTCGGCGACGGGAATAAACACCCCAGGGGAAATTTGCCCTAATATGGGGTCATTCCAACGCAGTAACGCCTCAACCCCTATGGTTTTACGACTGACTAAATCCAATTTAGGCTGATACATCAAATACAAAGCGTTCTGCTCAAGGGCGCCATAAAGCGCACTCTGCAGTTTTAGATGCTCAAATGATTGCTTAGTGAGCGACTCAGTGTAAAAGGCAAAGTTATTGCGGCCCTCACTCTTAGCGCGGTACATGGCGGCATCGGCGTTACGCAGTAAGGTATCGGCATTACTGCCATCATCGGGATAGATGGACACTCCCATACTGGCTGTCAGACGCAGATGATCCCCAGTGCTCACCACAAAGGGCTGTTCAAAAACTTGGCGTAATTGGTTAATGGCCGCGGCGGCATCCTCATGGCTTTGAATTCCCGAGATCAGTGCTACAAACTCATCGCCGCCAATTCGCGACAACACATCTTGCTCTTGCAGCTGACTGCGTAACCGCTTAGCCAGCTCCACCAGCATTTCGTCACCAATACTGTGGCCGAAACTGTCGTTAATGTGTTTAAACAAATCCACATCAATAAACACTGTGGCTAGTTGGGCATTGAGCCTTTTTGCATGTCTGAGTTCCTGTTTGAGCTGCATCATCAGCTTCATGCGGTTTGGCAGATGGGTCAAAGGATCGAAATAAGCTAAATGGGCTAGCTGGGCCTCGCTCTGCTTTTGAGCGGAAATATCGGAAAATACCGCCACAAAATAGCGCACATCACCTAACTCATCATAAATGGTGCTGATGGTGATATTTTGCGGGAAGATAGTGCCATCCTTGCGGCGATTCCAAATTTCGCCATTCCACTTACCCGTCTCGAGTAAGTGATTCCACATGGCATCGAAAAAGGCTTTCTCGTGGCGACCCGAGTTAAATAATCGTGGATTTTGACCGAGCAACTCTTCCCGAGAGTAGCCAGTGATTTCATAGAAGGCACCATTCACATCGGTGATATTGCCATGCCTGTCGGTGATCACCACACCTTCGAGGGTATGTTTAAACACATTGGTCGCCAGCGTGAGCTGCTCTTCAACCTCTTTATGCTTGGAGATATTGCGGGTCATGCCTATGACACCGGCAAGTGCGCCCTCAGAGGTCATTGCTGGAATTTTAAGGGTTTCTAACCATAAGTGTTTATTCTGTTTTTCACCGTCTAAACACTCGGCGACGATAATCGGTGTCCCCGCTTCAATGGCAAGCCTATCACCATTGAGAAAAATCTCGGCGATTTCTTTACCAAAAAGGTCTTCATCCGTCTTGCCAACAATTTCACTGCGGGGCAACTCCCAGGCTTTCTCCACACTGTGGTTGCAGATGGTGTAAACACCTTGGGAATTTTTGACCCAAATATGCTCTTCAAAACTATCGATAAAGGTTTGTAAGTCAATCACATCGGGCGCATAAACTTGCCCACGCTGCATATCCAACGCCTGTTTTTGCTGCTTTAACCACTCGCTCAAATTAAGTTGCAGGCTATTGACCGTTAGAGACGCAAGTTGCAACGCCCTATCCCCTAAATGTAGAGGATCGCTGTGATATACACATAAGACGCCAAAATGTGCCCCCGAGGTCCAGAGGATCGGCAGGTAAATTAAGCTCCCGAGCCCAGTGTCGCACCATTGCTGATTCGCGCTGATATCTTGGATAAGGGCGTGCTGATAGGCACTGCCGCTGCGGATATCCTCAGGCAGATTTACCTGATGGTGGCTAAAAGTACGTGATTCATTAAAGGGGTTATCAGCAGCGTCTACAGAGGAAGCGACTTTGACCTTAGGGGTGGCATTTTGATGTAAGGTTAAATGCGCTTGGAGATTAAAATGCCTAATAAGGGCTTCAATATCAGCCAATTTGCATTGTGCTGACTGTACAAGTACGCGATAGTCACCCGCCGCGCTGGCTTGTAAAATCACCGCATGCGACTGCGTTATATCGGCAATCAACTGCAAGTCGTTTGCCCAATCCGTCAACTGTTTTTGTGAAATTGCAACATCAATCATAAGCTTGCTTACTGTAGCCTCTACAATTCCATTTTATTGAGGACATCACTCGCCCTCACCTTCACACGCCGCAATCCAGCCTTGATAGCCACCAGCTTAGATTCATCGCTTTAAGCGTTTCTACGCGCTAACCCGCACAGCATCTGGGTAGATATTACCGCAGACACTCAATCATCGTCATTCACTAATACATAAATATTTGACTCAATCGCCGATTACTTTGTTTCAAATAACGCTCCGAGGAAACCAGCAAATCTAACACAATGAAAAGCAATGCTTTTTCATCTTGTCGTTCTGCAAAAAACCATGTATCAGCCACAACACTGATTTAAAGACAAATTACCGCCTTTTGATTGACAACAACATTATCCTATTGTCTACAATGGAAATAATCAGGATGAAAAACAAGGATCTCTATGCCTACCGTGCCCACAGCAACACCCGCCATCCCGTTAACGAGTCAACAGCTTTATCGTAAATCCGAACTTAAACAGCTTAACCCTGAGTGTCAGTCTACCGCTCAGCTCACGCCACTCGATGATATTGTCGGTCAAGAACGTGCCCAACAGGCGGTGGAATTCGCCATGGGGATCAAGGAAAAGGGCTATAACATTTATGCGATTGGCCAAAACGGCTTAGGTAAACGTACTATGATGCTGCGTTACCTAAATCGCCATGATCCCATTGAACCGTCACTGTTTGACTGGTGCTATGTGGTTAACTTTGACGATACCCGCAGTCCTAAAGTGCTCAAGCTGACCGCAGGAACGGGGCAAGAGTTTAAAAAGTCCATCGAAAAACTCATGCTAAAACTGGTCAAAGCGCTGCCCTTAGCCTTCGATAACGAAATGTATTATGCCCGAGCTGAAAAGCTCAAAAGCCAACTAGCACAAAAACAAGAAGCCGCGCTGACAGAGCTGAGTGAAGAAGCCAAACAGAAAAACATTAGCCTCAGTTTAACCCTGCAGGGCGATTATCAAATGGTTGCCCTCAATGGCGAAGAGCCCCATGACGAGGTCTCCTTTGGCGCCTTAACCGAAGCCGAGCGCGCCCAGTTTGAAAGCAATATCAATGGGCTCGAAGTTAAACTTCGCGGCATCATTCGACAAAATACCGAATGGGAAGAAGAGTTTAGCGATACCCAACAGGAACACGACGAACAAGTCGCTAAAGATGTGCTGGTGCACTTTTTCAAACCCTTGAAAGACAAATACAAACATCAGCCCGAAGTCAGAGCCTTCTTAACGGGGATGCAGTCGGATATCTTAAGTAATTTAGATATTTTCCTTGAGGAGAGTGAAGAGCAACTCGCCCTCGCCTACGCCTCCCTTGAAAAGAAAATGCCACGCCGCTATCAGGTCAACGTCATCGTATGCCAAGGGGAGCAAAAATTCCCGATTGTGGTCGAAGAAAGCCCAAGCTACCACAGCCTGTTTGGCTATGTTGAGAACGCTACCTTTAGGGGCACAGTGTTTACCGACTTCTCACTCATCCGCCCAGGAAGCTTACACAAGGCCAACGGTGGCGTGCTGTTGATGGATGCCATCAAAGTGCTGGAGCGCCCCTATGTGTGGGACGGCTTGAAACGCGCACTGCGCTCACGCAAGTTAGATTTAAGTTCCTTAGAGCGGGAAGTCTCACTGTCGGGCACTATCTCATTGGCGCCGGAACCTATTCCCTTAGATGTGAAGATCATTCTGTTTGGGGATCACGAAACCTATCAGCTTTTACAGCATTATGATCCTGATTTTAGTGAGTTATTTAGGAGCACGGCCGATTTTGAAGATGTGATGGACAGAACCGATATCTCAGAGGCGCAATATGCACGATTTATTTCCAGCATAGTCCACGATAACAATATGTTGCACTGTGACCGCAGTGCCATCGCACGCATCATCGAATACAGTTCCCGTGAGGCGCAGGACCAACAAAAGCTGTCGCTGCATTCGGCAAACATCGCCAATCTGCTGAGGGAATCAAACTTCTGCGCTAAGGCCGCCGCAAGTCAATGTATTGAAAAACAGCACGTTGAGCAGGCACTGAAAAACCAAGAGCAACGGGTCTCACGCCTGCACGACAATATTATGGAGAGCTTTATCAACGGCACGACATTAATCAATACCCACGATAAAGTTGTCGGCCAAATCAATGCGTTATCAGTGATATCAACCTCAGATCATCAATTTGGTCTCCCGAATCGTATTACCGCAACCACCGCCTTCGGTAAGGGTGAAGTGCTGGATATTGAGCATAGGGTTAAGCTCGGTGGGCGCATTCACTCTAAAGGAGTGTTAATCCTGACGGCTTATTTGGCTTCGGTCCTTGGTAAAACCGCGCAAATCCCCCTCACCACCTATCTCACCTTCGAGCAATCCTACAGCGGTGTCGATGGTGATAGCGCCTCGATGGCCGAATGCTGCGCCATCATCTCCGCCATCAGTGAGTTGCCCTTAAGGCAGGATATTGCCATTACCGGATCGATGAATCAGTTTGGTGAGGCGCAACCCATCGGCGGCGTAAATGAAAAAATCGAAGGCTTTTTCGATGTGTGTAAGATTAAGGGCCGCTCATCGAGCCAAGGGGTAATTATTCCCGAGTCGAATATCGCCAACCTCATGTTACGCCAAGACATTGTGGAAGCGGTTGAGCGTGGAGAATTCCATATTTGGGCGATTAGCCATGTTACCCAAGCGATGGCACTACTCCTAGGTAAAACGGCGGCGACCTTAGGAGGCGATGATGGGAAACACGCAGGCCATTATGCCCCAGAGTGCGTATTTGGGATTGCCCAGCAGAAACTCAATGCCCTGAGGGCGCTCCCTAAAGCCAATTGATCGTTGAACCAAAAGCAAAAGGGTTAGCTAAGCTAACCCTTTCTTATCGGTAATTGCTGCTCTGAGTTACACCAAGCTTGCCAGCATTTCATCGCTATAGGTCACCAATTCATGACCTTGGCGCACTCTTGCCACATAATCAGGGTTGGCAATAAAGGGGCGACCAATCGCAATTAAATCAAACTTATCGGCGGCAATCGCTTCACTTGCCGATTGGGCGCTGTAGCCACCTACACCCACTAAGGTTTTGCCATAGTTAGCACGCACATAGCTTGAAACACGGCCATCTAAGTAATCAAACTCCATGCTGTCGTCGAAGATACCGATATGCACAAAGGCCAGTTCACGTTTTTCAAGCTCAGGTAATAGGTAGTCAAACACGGCGCGGTCACGGTTATCGACAGCCATATTGAAATAGGCGCCGGGAGAAATACGAAGACCGGTTCTGTCTTTACCAATACGCGCCGCAATCGCATCAACCACTTCTAAGGCAAAGCGTGACATATTGGCAGGTGTGCCGCCATATTCATCGGTACGACGGTTGCTGTCATGGTGTAAGAATGCATCGATTAGATATCCGTTTGCACCGTGGATCTCAACCCCATCGAATCCGGCTTCAATCGCGTTTTCAGCCGCTTTCGCATAATCGCGGACTAAGCCCTGAATATCTTCAAGAGTTGCCGCTTTTGGAGTGACATAGATCAGCTCACGCATTCTGGGCACACTGCCCTCTACTTTTTCTGCCGAAGGCGCCAGTACATCGCCGCCACCGAAGAAATGTGGGTGCGCGACACGGCCGGTATGCCATAACTGCACAAAAATCTTGCCGCCATTGGCATGCACACCATCCGTTACTTTACGCCAACCGGCGATCTGCGCTTGATTAAAAATGCCGGGCGTATTTGGGTAACCTTGACCATCAGGGCGAATGATCGTCGCTTCGGAGATAATCAATCCCGCTTCGGCGCGGCGAGCATAGTAAGCCACCATGTCATCGGTCGGCACTAAATCCGCATCGGCCATACAGCGCGTTAATGGCGCCATTAAGATACGGTTTTTTAAGGTAATAGTGTCATTAAGTTTGTAGGTATCGAATAAATTACCCACGGAATTCGCTGCATGTTCAATCGTCATTGGTGTTGCCCCATTCTTGAATGTGCATTCAAGATATTCTTATTTGAACGATCATTCAAGAACATTTTTGAATGTTTGTTCAAAATTAGTTAGAATCAGCACAAGTATCGGTGAGAGGTGACATTGCAATGCGAAACGCAGAGTTTGATAGGGCGCAGGTGCTCAGGGGAGCGATGGCCGCCTTTATGCACAAGGGATACACCAAAACCAGCATGCAGGATCTGACCCAAGCAACGGGATTACATCCCGGCTCCATTTATTGCGCTTTTAGTAATAAGCGTGGGTTGCTCATCGCCGCTATCGAGCAATATCAGCAGGATAGAGACGAGCAGTTCAAGCTTATCTTCTCCAATGGCCGTCCCGTGCTGGGTAATTTAAAGACCTACTTAGACAATATCGTGGTCGAATGTTTAAGCTGCGATAGCCAGCAAGCTTGTTTGCTCACTAAAGCCTTAAATGAAATTGCAGAGCAAGATGATGAAATCCAAAACATTATCAGTCAAAACCTCATGCTTTGGCAGTATGCGTTGACGGCACAATTTGAATTAGCGGACTCCCAAGGGATGTTGCATGGCGAGCTTAACAGTGAGCAGCGGGCGCAATACTTGATGATGGGCATTTATGGGTTAAGAACCTTTGCCCATACCCATCCGCAGGCGGAAATCCTACAGCAATTGGCCGATAAGTTGTTTGATGATGTCTGCAGATAAAAGCGGCGTGCTTAGTTAAGCCGCCCCAAAAACGCAAAAGGACGATAAATCCACTTATCGTCCTTTAAGTTTCAAGTGTTGCCAGTGCTATTTTTCGTTTTTATTAACCTATATTAGCCTGCGCAAATACCCGCTCACCGAGTGAGTTCAATATTTTACACTCACCTTCAAGCACGGCGATGATGGATTTTCCCTTACGAAAACTCGCAGGTATCATCACACGACCGGAATCGCTCACAGGTAAACCTTCTAACACCGCGTTGTGCATAATTAACCCGACTGGCGCGTCATAATACAAAACGGTAACTGTCGCTTGTGTTGCTTGCATAACTTTTAACTCACATTAAGCAGAATCTACTGCTATCGATCAAAGTGGCAAGAGTCTCCCTTCATCTCTTATAACAACAAAACTCCAAGATGCATTTTACCTTTTAAAATCAAAAAACTATAAAAACATCATGCGACAAGCCTAAATACAACCCTTAGGAAAATCTTAGCGCCATGAATATCCAGTTATTTAAGCACTTCGACAAATAGATGCCAAACTATTTCTATTCTGTTAAGCAAATACGCGCCAAAGATCACAACTAGTCAACATTTTATTCTGCGTCGTTATGCAACAAATTTAGAATAAACACACTAATTAAGATTTCGCCTTAAATCCAACCCTAAAACCGCCCCAATGTTTGCCATTGACATAAATCGGGACGGACAAATCATGCATCACTTCCCCGGTATCTCGCTTATAGGTTTGCAGCAGCACAGGCTCAGTATGGGCGCCGCAGCGTATTCCGGTCGGGTCGTTAAACAAACGCTTAGTGCGATTATGCACCATATCAATTTCCACCTTACCGGTTAAGGCTTGGCTAAAGCGCTTATTGTGGGTTGGGAAATAACCTTTTCTATCCACGGCGCCGGCATACACTATCTCACTGTGCTTGGCGAGGATTGGCTCTTGTATGGCAGGAAAATGTTGATCGGTATAGCGGTCAAAGGCCGTGCTGTATTTTTGTGGCTGAGTATTCGCAATTGGTTGATATTGTGGATTAAACAATTCAGTCTCGGTAAAACTACGATTAGCTAATCCCTGGGAGAGCTTTTCGCCACAGGCTTTAGCCGCTTCATTGGCGAGTAATAACACTTGCTGGTCAAAGGTGTGGGTATCCCAATTCGCTAGGGCTCTGAAAATACCCTCAGTGGTTAAAGACAGGGTAAACGCCTGCTCCGAGAGTTTGTGGCTTTGCTTGCCTGTGACGTTAAGGGAGTCGCGGATCTGGCTCACCGAACCGCTTATCTCATTGGTGGTGTGGTTATATTGTTTGAGTGAGTCTTCCATATCACCCAGAGCCCGCGCCGAATGGGTAACGGATGTAGAAATGTCGGTAAAGTGGCCATCGAGTGTACCCATTGCCATCACCACATCGGCGGTTTGCGAGACAACCCGCTCCATCAGTCCCGAGGTTTTATCGGTTTCGGCGCGGATCTCGAGCAACATCTTGCCAATATCTTTGGTTGCGCCCGCCGTTTTGCCCGCAAGGCTGCGGACCTCATCGGCGACCACGGCAAAGCCACGCCCCTGCTCTCCCGCCCGAGCGGCCTCAATGGCGGCATTGAGAGCCAGTAAATTCGTTTGCTCGGCAACAGAGTTAATCACCTCGGTAATTTTTTGAATTTGTTCGGCTTTAGATTTTAGTGCTTGCACCTGCTGTGCGGCGGTATTGATGTCGCCACTGAGGGATTCTATCGCCGATACGCCCTTTTGTGCTTGGGTACGCCCCTGCACACTTAAACGCTCCGCCTCTTGAGTTTGCCCTAAAATATGCGTGGCATTGTCGCCTAACAGCGCCGTGGTATGGCTTAACTGTGACGCCGCCACCGCAATGGCACTGGCATGTTCGCCATTGGACTCGATGGATTTATTCAATAGGTCAATAAAATGCGACACCTCGGCCGAGCCAATCGCAATCTTACTGGTTTGCACGCTGATCTCATGCTCTGGCGAGTTAACTGATTTGAATGCCTTCGTCACTTGCTCAGATTTTGGCGTGGAATGGCTTACTAAGCGCTGCACTATCCACAGCACCCAAGCACAGACAATTCCCCCCAAGATCAGCGCCTGCGTGAAACCAGACAGTGCTATCGCGTTGAGAAGGAGGCTACTGAGTACGACTAAAACAAAGCTGAGCGCAATGGCGACTTTATGTTGTAATTCCATAATGTTTCTCACTGAATACACGCACTAGGGGAGTGAGAGAAGCGGACATTCACTGGCTATCCTTTGCCATTCGATTCGCAAAGCTTTGCGAAATAGGCAAGATTGAGAACGATAAAGTGAGTCTATCCCTCTGACTAAATTGAACTATTCGCCCATAGGAAATATAAACTATCTTGCTATCATCAGCACTCTATCGCGCTTATGGCATTAGACCTTAGTATAGATATAACCGAATTGCCTATTTCCCCAAGCCAAAAGTGTCAGCAATAAATGCCATCTTAAAATGTGGTATCCATCGCTTTATCCGCAATAATTCCCGCGAGAGTGACTGCACAATCAGACTTAAAACTGCTAATATCGGCGCAATTTTTTTGAGCTAACGAGATCAAGATGGGCAGAGCATATCAAAACCGTAAAGAATCCATGGCGAAAACAGCTGGCCAGAAAACCCGCCTATATTCGCGCTACGGTAAAGAAATTTACGTAGTCGCCAAACAAGGTGGTGTTGAGCCAGACGGCAACTTATCACTTCGCCGTTTAATCGAACGCGCTAAGAAAGACCAAGTGCCAGCACACGTTATTGAACGTGCTATCGATAAAGCCAAAGGTGGTGGCGGTGAAGATTATGATACTGCGCGTTACGAAGGTTTCGGTCCAGGTAACTGCATGGTTATCGTTGACTGCTTAACCGACAACGTAAAACGTACCTTTACAGAAGTACGCCAAGCCTTCGTGAAAAACGATGCCAAACTCGGCACACCAGGCACGGTAGGTCACATGTTTGACCAATCTGCCGTTTTCGTATTCCCAGGTGAAGACGAAGATGCCATCCTCGAGATCCTGATGATGGCCGATGCCGATGTAAACGACGTCGAAGTGGAAAACGGCATGATCAGCGTTATCGCGCCGCACACTGAGTTCTTCAAAGTGAAAACTGCACTGACCGATGCGATGCCAGACATCAACTTCGAAGTGGAAAACATCACCTTTGTACCACAAAACATGACCCCAGTGTCAGGCGAAGATGTTGCAACCTTCGATAAGTTTATCGCCGCATTAGAAGATTGTGACGACGTACAAAACGTGTATCACAACGCAGACATTCAAGAATAAGTTGATTCTGATATCAAAAAACGCAGCCTAAGGGCTGCGTTTTTGTTTTTGGACATCAACGAAATACGATATCCGCACTCTTGGCTAAACGCACAAAGGCGCCTTGGAGCGTGGCATTGTGGTGAGCAATAATCGCCTCTGCCGAGAGCTGCGCCGTATCCATACAAGTGTGCGCATCGTCGGCTAACACCACCTGCCAGCCAAGTTCAGCCGCAATCCGACAATTTGTATCGATACAATACTGGGTTTTCATCCCCACTATCACCAGCTCGGTAATCCCCTCATGGGTTAACGCCTCTGCAAATCCGGTTTGATAAAAACAACTTGGCTTAGTTTTATCAAAGATATTATCCAGCTGCGGATTAATCGCTAAGGATTCAATCAATTGCCAATTTGCCGTTCCGGCAGCAATGGGTGAACCTTCCGGCCCGGTATGGCGAACCGCCCAAATCGGTGCTCCTGCCTCGCGGGCATTGGCAATTAACAGATTGATATTATTTAGCACCTGTTCCCGATTAAAGGGCGGCGCATCGGCGTAAAACAGTCCCTGCTGCACATCAATAATTAACAGCGCAGTTTTAGGCAAGCTCATGTTATCCATCACATTCTCCAGCATTATTGCCCAAAAGACGGAAAAAACAACCCCGCCACTTTGGGCGGGGTTGAGTAATCGATTCTTTTAAGCACAAATCGCTACGCACGCACCGCCGAAGCAGTTGTGGTCGTAGTGTGGGTGAAGTAAACGGCAAATTTGTGCATAAGGCCAAATTATGCCAGCCGCTTAAGAAGATCAAGCCAAGTTTGATGACAATTTAATGAAATAAATCAAATTGCTTATGAAGCCACTGACACTGTGCCACCTTTGCCACAGTGACACTTAGTTAGTTTAGTGACTGAGTGACTTAGTGACTTAGTGACTTAGTGACTTATTGCATTCTTGCCTTAGAATGGGTGCAACATGAATAAAAGGAAACCAATCAGTGCAGGGAAATCGATTAATCAGAGCAGAAACTATGCTGATTGGCGCAGGCAGCCTCACCTGGGCGCTCGTTGCTTGGCTAGGGCTCAATCAGGATATGCAAGCAAAGCTCCCCACGCTCGCGACCTTTAGCCATATCACCCTGTATTCCTTGTTTATCTTGCTCTTCTTGTTATTAACGACACAGGACTTTCCCCGAAAAAACCTCAATCTGAGCAGGCTGTTAAGTACCGCACTCATCGGCAGCGTCTTCGGATTGATGCTGTTGAGTCAACATCCATTGCTCCCCATTCTGCTGGTAATTTGGGCCTCGCTCTTGCCAGAATTTTTTAATCGCCGCGTCGCAATAGCACAGATCTTATTGGCCAATCTTGGTTATTACCTGATCCTGCACACCCAAACCTCAAACAATGTGATGATTAATGTGCTTATTTATATGGGGTTTCAACTGTTTGCCTACAGCAGTAGCCAAGCGAGATTATCCGAGCGCGAGTCTCGCCGGATACAGGAACATCTTAATCAACAACTTATCGCCACCAGAGCCTTGCTGAGCCAAACGAGCGAGCAGCAAGAAAGGTTGAGGATCTCACGGGATCTGCACGATATTCTCGGCCACCAGCTCACGGCGTTATCGTTGCAACTTGAGCTCTTAAGTCATCAAGCGCCTTCGGAGCTCAAACCCACAGTCAATCAGAGTAAATCGCTTGCCAAGGAATTATTAGAGAGCATCCGCGCCGTAGTTCGGGCGCAGCGGGTGAATATTGGTCTCGATTTAACGCCGCCGCTCGATGCCATTGCAAGCCGTTTGCCCAATGTTAGCCTGCGGTACGAATCGTTAATGCCGCTCCAGTCGACTGAACTGGCACAAGCCTTATTGCTCGTGCTGCAGGAGGGGATCAGTAATGCAGTGCGCCATGGCCATGCCAATCAACTCACGCTGTCGATGCAAGAGGAGCAGGCGGAGCTTATCATTTGCCTTAAAGATAATGGCCAAGGAATTAGCCAAAGCCCCTCTCAGGGCGTTGGGCTAAGTAGCATGCAAGAAAGGTTATCCCCCTTTCACGGCAGTGCGCGTTTGCAAGCTAATCACGCAGGCGTAGATAGTTCGCGTACTCAAGGCTGCTCGCTAATGATTCGTCTGCCGCGCTGCAACGCATTGTAATGCGCCATGTAAACCGACACGCTTAATCAAGGAATGAATCCCCCATGGAATCTCAGCATAAAGTCACAACCTATGGTCAGCCCACGGCGCGCACTATCAGAGTAGGATTAGTGGAAGATCAACAGCTTGTACGTCAGGGTATCGCCAGCTTGATTGCCATCTCACAGCATATCGAGGTGAGCTGGCAGGCAGAGAATGGTCAAGAGGCGCTAAAACGACTGCAAACCGATGCCGTAGATGTGCTTTTAAGCGATATACGCATGCCTGTGCTCGATGGTATCAGTCTGCTAAAACAGCTTCGCGCTGCACAAAATTCCATACCAGTCATTATGTTAACCACCTTTGATGACAGCGAATTGTTTTTAAATAGCCTGCAGGCGGGCGCGAATGGCTTCTTATTGAAAGATGTCTCTCTGGATAAATTACTTGAGGCCATCGAAACCGTGGCTCAGGGCGGACACTTGATTGAACCATCAGTGTTAGAACAGATGCAGCAATCCTCTGCAACAGCGCAAAGCGGCCCGACTCACGACTTATTATCCGAACGCGAGCGGGAGATCTTAGGTTTTATGGCGGGGGGATTTTCCAATAAAGAAATTGCCAATGCAGTGTTTTTGGCCGAAGGCACGGTCAAAAACCATGTCTCCACCATACTGGCTAAACTCGATTGCCGTGACCGCACCCAAGCCGTGCTTAAGGGGTTGCAGCTCTCTTTGATTTAAGAAATGCGGCAAGTTTAAGGGTTGGCTTATAAATGCCAGGCTCTAAATATTCTGCCTTTAACCATTTGGTTTAAGCCAAATCGCAGCCAATAAAAAAGGGCCAACTGGCCCTTTTTTATTGCATCCTACGGCTTAATCCTAGCGCAAATCCATCTCTTGGATAATTTCATGGGCGATAGGTGCCGTGGTGCAGGTTGGCTTTTCATGTAAGTCCGCCTTCAACTGACCCTTACGGTGTTTTAGTGCTGCATCCAGTTTTTTGGCTGCGGCGGCAATCGCGGGATACATGATTTCATCCGTACCCGATGCTGAGATGCGACTACCTTCGTAATTTGTTCGAATTTCAACCTGAAACTCGCCATGCTCCTTAGCAATAATGATATCGAGGCCGATGAGTGTGGGGAAATGAGTGGCGATTTTAGAAAACTTTTCGTTAACGTGTTCTTTTACAGAATCAGTAACATCGACATGGTGACCAGAAAGATTAATTTTCATAGGGTGTCCCTTTTAGTGTCTTTACTTTTTTTCGCTTCACTATTAGAGCTTGGGGCATGGCAAATAAAACACAAGCCCCCTAGACAAATATTTCGAGCTAAACGGGTATTAACAGTCGCTAAATGTGAGACTTATCAAAGAAATGACACGCGAAGGGAACTTAAAAAACAGCTAACTGGTTGATTTACAATCAGCAACAAAAATATAAACCAACCAGTCAAATAACAAGGGTTAATACTTACGTTGTACGCTCTGCTGCCAAAATTGCTGCGACAGATGGTGGGTTTTAGTGGATAAGCGCGAAACCTGATCGCCCCTCGCCGCCGCATCCTGTGTCTGCTCTAAACTCTGCTGCGCCAAATCGCTGATCACATGGATGGCTCGGCTGATTTCCGCCGCCACCGATGCCTGCTGCGTCATGGCTGCGGCATTGTCATCACTTAAGGAGTTGATGCGAGCTATAGAAGATAACAACTCGCCAAAAGCTATGCTGGCATCCTGCGCCAAGGACACAGAGCGCTTAACCTGTTCCTGTCCGGCCGTCATGGTTGAGGTTGCTTTTTGTGTGCTGTCTTTAAAGCGGCTTACAATCAGCTCAATTTGTGAGGTCGACTGACTGGTTCGGCTAGATAACTGCCGGACTTCATCGGCAACGACCGCAAAACCGCGACCGCTTTCCCCCGCCCGCGCCGCTTCAATCGCGGCATTCAGCGCTAACAGATTGGTTTGATCGGCAATAGCGCGGATCACTTCTAGCACTTGATGAATCGCTTGGCTGTCCTGCTCAATCGTTTGCACCACATCGGAGAAATGGCTCACCTGCACACTCAGCTGATGTATCGCCTCGATAACAGTTTCAAGCCGTGAATGACCACGCTGCGCCGCCTCATGGCTAGAAACCATCTCGGATGCGGTGCGATGGATATTATCCGTTACCTCGGCAAAGCTGGCGCTCATTTGCTCCATCGCCGTTGCCGCCTGCGTGGTTTGCGCGCTCTGGCTATCGGCATGCTCCCATGTATTGGTGATAGTTTGTTTAAGATTCACGCTCTGCTCTTGGATCTCACTGGCAGAGTCCGCCATTCGGCCCACTACGCCGCCAATTTCGGTGATCAAAAATCGCAGCGCCAGATCTAGCTTACCGATTTCATCCTGCCTGCCGGTGTAAACCCCCATAGCAACGGGATCATCGATAATATTGCTGGCCACCTGCACTAATGCCTGTAAGGGCTGCATGAGCATGTACCACAGACCCAAGGCAAGCTGTCCACCAGCAAGGGCGGCTAAGATGGGCGAATACGTTGCCAAGTACGCGGTTAGAGCGATGGTAAACAACATCGCCATGAGTATTTTTCCGCGAAATCCTAAGCGGTCTTTTTTCAGCGCCTTGGGCTGTTGTCCTTGATTGATCCCTTGATAGATGTCCTCAGCCGCCTTGATTTGTTCTGGCGTTGCTTGGCGGCGAACGGATTGATATTCATGAATTTTGCCATTTTCGTACACTGGGGCGACGTAGGCATTCACCCAGTAATAGCCACCGTTTTTTGTTCTATTTTTGACAATCCCCATCCAAGGTTTGCCGCTTCTTATCCGTTCCCAAAGCATTTTAAAGGCGGCTGATGGCATATCACCATGGCGCACTATGTTATGCGGGCTCCCCTGCAACTCGGCAACGCTATATTCACTGATCTGCGAAAAGGTTTGATTGACATACTTTATGTTGCCTTTGAGATCGGTCGTCGAGAGGAGAATAGCGTTTTCGGATAGGTGTTTTTCACCATTTTTTGAATGTGTTTGCATAGGGCGCACTAACGGATTCCATGTGAAAGTTGCGCCGCATTTTGCCAAAAGCACAGAACGCCTGCTTTGATTAAGCTCACAGTGACAGCATAAAAATTAACCAAATTCTAAACAAGCAAGATCAATCACATCAATAAAACCAAACATTTGTGACAAATTGCACATTATGAAATGTTTGCCGCTTAAACGACTCCAGCGTGATGTTTACGCTGTCACAAATTCGTTAGGGATCTCACAGATAAACGCAAATGATATTGTTTATCATTTAAGTAAACTAGGTTATACTCCAAGCCGAGTAGCGACTCTCCTTTGCTCATGCACCCAAGTGGACTGGGTTAGGCATAAGAACAATCAATGGAGTGGTATGCATGATATGGCACATCGCCATAACGGTTTTAATATTGACTGAAATAAGCAGCACTTATGTCTCATATCCCAGTTTCCAATACACCAACATCGGCAGCCTCAGCTTCCGCTGTGACGAGTTATTATCACGCCGTCATTCGCTGGATTAAGCAAGACCAGACCCAGTTTGGTTTGCAGGTGTTTGTGCGCGCCACTGCCGCTTTATTAGCGGGTTATATCGCTGCGGCAACACTAGCCTGTATGTTGACCCAAGTCCTGCCAATGTCTCGATTTGAAAGCACCTTAACCGCCAATATGCTGGCCTTTTTGTTTTATGCCATCGCCATCATTTACGCCTTCTGTGTGCGTAAAACCTGGCATGCGTGGCGTGACTTAAGCCTATTTAGCCTCCTATGTTTTGCTCTGCTTAAGGTGTGTGGACAGTAAGATGAAAGAAACTTTTTTTAGAACCCTCTCATGGCTGCACACTTGGGCGGGTTTGCTCGTGTGCTGGGTATTACTGCTGATTTTTTTTGCTGGTAGCCTGAGTTATTTTCGCCATGAAATGAGCCTTTGGGCCGAGCCAGAACTCCACCGCGGCGCCTTTCAAGACTATCAAACGAATCAAGTAGCGAGTCAGCTTGACCAAGGTCAAGACTATATTGAAGCGCATTCCGCTGCGACAACCCAACGCTGGTTAATCAATTTCCCAACCGATAGAAGCCCCATGCTGAGCTTTGCGTGGCAACTGCCGCCTGAAAAGGGTCAACGCCGTGGCAAAATCGAGCAGCATGTCACCAAGGCCGATGGCAGTGGCATGATCACCGATGTCCGCGATAGCCGCGGCGGTGACTTCTTCTACCGTTTACATTTCGACCTGCACTACATGCCAGCCATTACGGCGCGCTACATTGTGGGTGTCTGCACTATGTTTATGTTGATTGCCCTTATCAGCGGCATCGTTATCCATAAGCGTATCTTTAAAGACTTGTTTAGCTTTCGTCAGAACAAGGGCGCTCGCTCTTGGTTAGATGCCCATAATGTCAGCTCTGTGATTGCCCTGCCCTACCATTTAATGATCACCTATACTGGCTTAATCACCTTAATGCTGATCTATATCCCATGGACGGTAAGCACGGCTTATCCTGAGGATAATCAAGCCTTTTTAAAAGAACTCAATCCGGCAAGACAGACAGAAAAAGCCTCGGGCATTCAGGCAAAGCAAGTGCGCTTGAGCCAACTGTTGCCGCAAGTTCAGGCAGAATGGGGCGATGCACCTATCAAGCAGGTGATTGTTTCCTATCCGAAAGATCAAAATAGCCAAGTGACCTTCTACCAAAATACCGGTAAAGACGTCACCGACGAATCAACACTCTTAGTGTTTAACGGTGTCACGGGTGAACTCAAGTACGCCAGCCCCCATGAGATGTCGGCAACCGTCGTGACCTACGACACTATGATGTCACTGCACACTGCGCGTTTTGCCGCGCCACTGCTACGTATTTTGTTCTTCTTCTGTGGCTTACTCGGCTGCGCCATGGTCGCAACGGGCACCTTAATGTGGGCGATTCGTCTGCGCCAGAAACAGCAAAAAGCAATCGATAAAGGCGAGAAAGCAAGCCGTGGCCTGCGCTTAGTCGAAGGATTAAACTTCATGTTTATCTTAGGCTTGCCCTTGGGCGCGGCGGCATTTTTCTATGCAAACCGCCTATTACCAACGGATTTTGCCGCCCGATCAGCCTGGGAAGTACACAGTTTCTTTATCGCCTTAGGAGTGATGGGCGTATGGGCATTTTTCGGTCGAAGCCGACGCCATTGGCAATTCGCCTTGATGCTTATCGGAGCGCTTTATTGCGCACTGCCGCTGTTAAATGCGGCCACGTCTCCGAGCCACTTAATTGATAATATCCGCAGCCAACAATGGGCACTGGTGGGGTTTGATGTGCTCGCGCTGTTACTGGGCTGTGCCATGCTTTTTGCGAGCACTCGACTCTCGGCCGTGGTGAAAACACTGCAAAAGCCGAGTCGAAAAAATACCACAGCAGTTGAAAAAGTCAGGAGAAAACAACCTGATCCGAGTTATGCTAACGAACTTGCCTCGTCGTCTCCCTTGGAGGAAGCAAAATCATGATGCCAGAATTTATCCCAGTGCTCGGCATTCTCGGGCTCAGTTATCTCTCCCTTGCGCTGTTTGCGTTAGCCAAGTTTGGCCATTTTAAGGATGTGTTTAAGCGCCCACCATCGCAGTGGCAGAGCCGTCTGTTAACCCTGTTTGCTTGGCTGTTATTAATCATCAGCCTAAGCACCTGCGCTCAGGGACAAGGTTGGGCCTATGGCAGCATTTTATTTATGGGGATCATCTCGCTGGCCGCGATGTTAGTGATTTTGACCCTAAGCTACAGCCCGCGCCATCTTCCCATCGGTATAGTCACCGGCAGTGTACTGACTTGCAGCTTGTTGTTAACGGGTGGGATCTAAGTCGTTTCAAAGGCGGCGCACTAAACTGTGCGCCCCATGCTGGAGAAGTCTTTTTAGCTAAGCTATAGTGCCCTGATGTCCTGCTATGAGGAGAAAAACATGGGCTTTAACTTAACGGTGAATTGGCAAACCTCTCCAGCCGAAGAAGGCGAATTCTGCCGTGACCACAGCATTACGTTTGGCAGCGGTCAAACGATTCAGGCATCTTCCGCCCCCGAGTACAAGGGCAATGAACACTTGGTTAATCCAGAGGAAAGCCTGCTTGCAGCCTTATCCTCCTGTCATATGTTGACCTTCCTCGCCATTGCTCATCTTAAACGTCTCCCTGTCGCCTCCTATGTCGACGAGGCTTCGGCAGAGTTGGGTAAAAACGAGACTGGTAAGCTTGCCGTCACAAAAATGATCTTAAATCCTAAGGTAGTGTTTGCCGAAGGTGTCGAGGTTTCTGCTGAGACTCTTGAGAAAATTCACGAAAAAGCACACGCAAACTGCTTTATCGCCAATACGTTAGCGACAGACATTCAAATTAAGTTTTAACGATTTGGGGCAAGTTTATTGCGATGAACTTGCCCTCTCCGATGACCTATTTTCCCACCCGTTCAGCTTAGCTCAAGCTCGGTTACCGTATGATAACGCCATATCGCACGCCCACACTCGAGGTAAGCTATGCAAATCCAAGCCTATCGTAATACCGCAACCCCCTATCAACAGCCAGCAGCAACAGCCACGACGGGTACGGCAACAGCCGCACCCGCCAGCGCGAGCACTGTGACCCTATCTAATGAAGCGAAACAACTGTCGCAGGTGGACCCGATCCCACAACCTCATGCGCCAGACTTAAGCAAAGTGAAGGCGGGTGTTGAGCAATATGCTCATATTCAAGCAACCAAAATGAAGTATCAGGTCGCATCGGACATGGTCAATATCGCGATGGGAACGAACGATGGGATTTCGGCTCCCACGGCTTACTATTTGAGTCACAACGATCCGGCTAGAACCGCAACTGTGGAGCAAATGGCGAATCAACAACAAGTCAACACCCTGCAAGCCTATGTTGATGCCAGCGAAAACATTAATGAGTGGGCATAAAAAAAGGTGTTGTCTCGGGAACCACAAGACAACACCCTAACATTGAACCAAGCCAGCTTAACTCGGCTAACTTAAACCTTAGTTAAATTTCTATTTTTTAAGCTAATTACTTAGCTTTTATGTCTTCTGCCATTCCTTTCGCTGGCATGGGCTGCGCCTTCAATGCGGGGATAGGCTGCTTAATCAACTCATCCTTAAGATAGCTGATGGCCGTTTCGAGCTGCGCATCATGGCCGTTAAAGGTCGCAAAGGGTAAGTTATCCACCTCGATATCCGGTGTTACACCATGACCTTCGAGTACCCAGCGACCATCCATCGCATACTGCGGATATTCGGCGACCCGCGCCATCCCTTTATCTGTGAGTGAGTTACGACCCGATAACCATACGCCAGCACCTGCGGTTTGTTTACCTATCAGCGGAGCAATCCCCAGCGCCTTGATCCCCGCCGAGAAGGTTTCACCATCTGAGTAAGTCAGCTCGTCGGTTAACACCACTAAATGCCCACGGAAAGTTTGCTGCATATTGGTATTAGGCGTGCCATGGGTTGGCTGCCAAAATGCCCAGGCGCGGCGTAACAGTTTTTCGATAATCCAACTATCAATATTGCCACCGCGGTTACGGCGAACGTCGATAATCAGACCGTCTTTATCATAATTGGTGTAAAACTCACGGGCGAAGCTCTCAATATCGCCGCCGCCCATGGCATATAAGTGCAGATAACCCATCTTGCCCTGGCTCGCCTTGGTCACGACCTCAGCATTATGATTAACCCAATCTAAATAACGTAATTGGCCATCGACCAGAGTGCTCACAGGCATCACCACGGTTTTATGGCTTTGGCTACCACGTTTAAGCTCCAGTAACACTTGCTTATCCTGTTGATTACGCAATAAGCGGGTCACATCAGCCACATTGCCCACCGGCGTGCCATTGATGGCGAGTAGCACATCGCCTTCTTTCGCATCGACTTCAATACGGCTCAAAGGTGATGCTTGGCTCGGCAGTTCGGGATCATTTCGATAAATGTGGGCAATTTTCACCCCGTCGCTAGTTTGCTGTAATCGAGCGCCTAAACTCGCGCCCTTAGCTGCATCAGGGTCCTTCGGCAAATCACCACCACGCACCTGCGAGTGCAACGAATCTAACTCGCCCATCATCTGCATAAAGATATCGTTTAGCTCATTACGATCCGTTAAACGTGCGAGTAATGGTTGGTACTTAGCCTTGGTTGCCTGCCAATCGAGACCGCGCATTTTTTTATCGAAGAAGGAATCTCTATGCATTAACCACGCATCTTCAAACATTTGTTGCCATTCTAAGCTTGGCGAAATCGCTAATTGCCATTGGTCAGTCTGTACCTTGGCATTGTCGGTATCGCCGAGTTTATCGCCCACATCAACAATCATCAGCGACTTTTCATCACTTTGTTTACGCAGCAACAACTTTTGACCATCAGCAGAGACACTGTAGTTAGCCACATCTTCAGCAAACACTTCGACTTTAGGGCGCTGTTCAGTGAACTTAACTGTCATGAGATTAGGTTGGCTTTCGTCACCAATCGCTTGGTCGAGTACATACAAACGACCATCAATGGCGGATAGCTGGCTGTAATTACCCGAATCAACAGGTACTTGCCATAAACGCTCACTAATTCCCGCCCAATCAATTTTTACAGGCGTCGGTTTATCTTTTGAGTCAGCTTTTTCTGCCGCCTTTGCCACTAATTCCGTTGGTTTACTGAAGGGGAACTTGGCATTCTTCACTAAGGCGATCGCAAAAATCTGGCTGCGCTTATCAAACACTGGCCCCATATTGCGGTCACCCCAAGGTGAACTTGGCGTTGCGGTAAACTGGCGATTGGAGAGGAAATATAACCACTGGCCATCACTACTAAAAGTCGGTGAATAGGATTCATACTTGTCACTGGTGAGTGCTTGGGCCTTATTCTCATCCACCGAATAGAGTACGATTTGTGGCCTTTGCTTGCCGATTTCAGCTTTGGTTAGCGCGATAAAACGACTGTCACTAGACCAGCGAATATCAGCGTAGGGACCAAGTCCCTCACCGTTGCTGATGATTTTTTGGTTTGTATTTTTCTTTAAATCCAATAGCCACACATTACCGTCGTTATCGTCATGGGCAAGATAACGACCATCGCTTGACTGACTCAGCGACATTCTAAAAGTATGACCATCTTTAGTAAGCTGTTTAGCACCACTGCTGCCATCGGCAGGAAATTGCCAAATTTCCTGTTGGCCGCTCATATCGCTGATGGCGTAAACCGATTTACCGTCCTGACTCAGAATGGCATTGCGTACTCGATAAGTGCCAGGAAGCGCGACTTGCACTAACCGCGAGCCATCAGTCCCAGCAATCGCCACATGACTGCGGGCGGTAATCACCACTTTATCGCCAGCAAGGGCAAGATTAGCGGAGGTCGCATAATCCATCGGATCTTTTACCCAATGTTCGCGACGTTGGGCAAAATCTGAGGTTAATTCAATATCTAATAATGAGTCTTTGGCGGAGGCGATATCAAAAACATGAATATCTGCGCCCAACTGGAACACCACTTTGCCTTGATCCATACGGGCAGCGCGCATTTGCCAATCTCTATACTGAGTCAACTGTTTAGCATCACTGCCATCAAGCGCCATTGACCAGAGATTGTCGTTACCATCGCTATCGCTAATAAAATAGAGTCTGTCTTGCCATAGCATAGGTTGGCGGACCGAGCCTTGGTGCTGCTTACTAAGTAATTGTGCCTCGTCTTTAGCACCCAGTTTAAAGCGCCATAATTCGCCCTTAGCGCCGCCGCGATATACCTTTGCATTATCGCCCGTCACCTGCAGGCCGAAACGGGTAAAATAAACATACTGATTATTGGCATCGATCACCCCTTCCACCGCATCGGCTAAGGGCAGATTGGTTGTGGTTAAGCTCTCGGGATTGACAAGACGCAGCATCCAATTATTCGCTGGGCCAAAGCCAGTGTCGGTGGAATAAAGCACCTCTCCTTTACTGGTCCACCCTTGCACGCGTACTCGGCTGTTTTCGAAACTCACGCGTTTGGCCACACCACCAGCCACAGGTATCACATAAACCTCACTCGCGCCCTCATAATTGGCCACATAAGCCACCCATTTACCATCGGCAGACATTGCCGCGCCCAGTTCTTCAGCTGGCAAGGTAGTCAAGCGCGTCGCCGCCTTTTGGCCTAGGGTTTGCGTCCACAGGTCCCCTTCAGCGGTAAACACTAAGGTCTGGTCATGCAACGCTGGCGCGCGGTAATAACCTTGATTGCTAGTCGATTGTGCTGCAAATACCTGCGCTGCAGACAAAGTGCCAAGGGCGAGCATGCAGCAGGCAACGGAGTGACGAAGTTTCATGTGTAATCTCTATCCTATTGTTATTGTTAGCAATGGACTTTCTAGTGGGCAAAATTCACCAATAATAACCCAAAGTCTAACCCAGTAACCCAACAAGCTAGCAGAAATTGATAGAGAGAGCAGTAACTTAAAATAAGAGATGTTTTAGCAAATGTGTCATAGACTTACCATTTTGCATACTCATTAGAATAGCGCTTATCTTGCTATATCAAACGTTAATAACCCAGCATACAAGCGATAAAATGGGCCATATTGATTGCTGATTTTCGATTGCTGTGCCAGCGAAATTTGCTGCCATTTATAGACAATTCGCGCAATTTCACCATTGATTGTTAACGCCTTAATTGCACGATTAAATTGCGCTAACAGTAGGGGAGACATACTCTGCTTACTTAGCATTAAGTGTATTGGATTATGGTCCAATATCGGTTTAAGTGCTGATAACCTGACCCCTTGGTGTTGACTTGCAATATAGGGCATCGCTATAGCATCCCCAATCATCAGATCCGCTCTGTCATAAGTGAGCATTTGCACTGATTTGTCGACATCAGGACTCAGTATCAATAAGTTTTCCAGTGCTAAACGTTCTCGAGTGTTCTCATAATCCGCACCATACCAACCACTGATTGGCACTAAGAGCCGCAACTTTTGAGTAAAAATATCCTGCCATTGTTCTAACTTAACATTGTCTTTGTTTTCATCTAATACGAATAAGCGCACTTCTTCATCACGGTAGGGATCTGAAAAAAATGAATATTCTTCGCGCTCGACGGTTTTTGTAGCCCCCATCATTATATCTAGTGAGCCACTTTTCAGCATTTGATGTGAACGCTTCGCAGGGACATTGATAAAGTTAATCTCACATCCCAAAAACTCAGCAAACGCACGCAGTAATTCAACATCCAGTCCTTGAGCCTCCCCCTGCATATCTTGCCAGGCATAGGGAGGCCAATCGTTATAACCGACTTTAATGGGATTCGAACAAGCAGGAGAATTCGCCTCGGATGGAACACTCCAAGCGAGGAAAATAAAAATACATAACAGCAAGATATGGCTAAACTGAAAAATGCACTTTGGCATTATCGTTGCCTCGTCGCGAGTTATTCTTCGATGATTTTACGGCTTAATACTCAGTTTTTACGGCTTAATGCTCTGTAAGTTACTACGGCTTATTTATGACTCGATCTAAGCTTAGTCGGCATCCCAACTTGATGCCATCAAGTTGCTCTGTACAGTCCATTGGTCGAACTAGCGTGAACAATAATAAAAACATCTATACAAAAGGAGCCAAACGACTCCCTTTGTATTTCATCAAGTTACTGTTTATCGTCGTTTACAAGATTAGGGCGTGTTGACGTTTCAGGGTTATTTTTGCAGCAATTTGGCTGATGTTTATGCAAGGCAAAGTCCGTGCTGTGTAGCATTCTACATAAACGGACGATAACGCAGCAGAAACTTCAGCCAAGTGCTGCCCAAAGGGTTCGTCTGGCAAGCACTTGCTCTTTGTCACTTGTCACTTGTCACTTGTCACTTGTCACTTGTCATTTGTCATTTGTCATTTGAGTAGAATAACTACACTTCATTCCTCGCTTCGCGAGCATGAGCTTGAGCTTGAGCTTGAGCTTGAGCTTGAGCTTGAGCTTGAGCTTGAGCTTGAGCTTGCCAGAACGAACAAAATTTAATCACAAAACGTCAACACACCCTAGTTTAATACCGCAAATAAATGGTTTTTTAGCTGGGCAAAATCAGCTGGTAATTCAGCCGATAATATTGTTTTGTGCTCTACCACTTTTAATTCAGGCGGAAGGGGTAAGTTAAGGGCAAGCTCCCTGTCGACCACATCCTTAAACTTAGCGGGATGGGCCGTACCTAAAAATATCCCTACTTCATCAGGCACTAAGTTAAGGGTTAACGCTTTAGCCGCAATCGCTGCATGGGGCTCAGATACATAACCTTTAGCATAAAGATCTGCTAACGCCTCCGAGGTTTGCACCTCTGACAGGCGAATCCCCACTAAGTCTGCCAATGGCCAACCGAGTTTCTCGCAAATAGCTTCAACGCGCGGCCAGTTGCTTGGCTCACTCACATCCATCGCATTGGACATAGTGGCTTGAGTGGGATTAGGCTGCCAATCGCCACTCTCTAAATAGCGTGGCACTGTGTCATTCGCATTAGTAGCAGCAATAAAACGTTTAACGGGTAACCCCATGGCTTTAGCAAACAAACCCGCGGTGAGATTACCAAAATTACCACTGGGCACGGCAATAACAGGATCGGCCTCATGGCGCTGTTTCGATTGGGCGACCGCTTCGAAGTAATAACAAATCTGTGCCAGTAAGCGACTGATGTTGATAGAGTTAGCTGAGTTTAAATGCAAACCATCACGCACATCGCTATCTTCAAATGCCTGTTTGACTAAGTGCTGGCAGGCATCGAAATCTGACTCAACCGCGACTGTGTGGATGTTCTTGCCTAAAGTAGTGAACATTTTTTCCTGTAGCTCACTGATTTTGCCCTTAGGATAAAGCACCACAACATTGACTTTATCTAGACCATAAAAGGCATCGGCCACTGCCGCCCCAGTGTCACCCGAGGTCGCGGTTAGAATGGTTAAGCGCGAGTCTTGAGCAAAGGCATTGATGCATTGCGCCATAAAGCGCGCGCCAAAATCCTTAAATGCTAAGGTCGGCCCATGGAAAAGTTCGAGGCACGAGCGCTGGTCATCGACTGCCACTAAGGGCAAATCGAAATTAAAGGCACGCTCAACCAGTTGATCGACCCTATCTTGACCCAATTCAGAGGCGAGCCAAGCACCGAGCACTTTTTTACTACGCTCGACAAAAGGCATCGCCAGCAGCGCCTCAATATCGTGCAATACTGGAATTTGTGTAGGAAAAAACAACCCTCTGTCTTTACCAAGTCCTAATTGCACCGCTTCTTTAAAGCTCACTTTCTGCGAAGGGTGTTTTAAATTATATAGTTCCATGCTCACTCGACCTTATCAGTGCCAAACCTTTAAGGCTTGGGCTTAATGCTTTTAAAAGTAAGAAAATTAATCGACTCGGCGCGTGCCTTGCTCATCGAGGCGACAAACATGGGCAAAGCCCCCCGCTTCGGTCAGATAATGAGCCTCTAACCACGCCTTAGCGGCGTTAGCGATCGCGAGATCGTCAGTCACAGAAAACAGCGTTGGCCCGCTGCCCGAGATGCCAGTAGTTAACATGCCTAATTCGGCGAGCGCTGCTCTGGCATTGTCATAACCCGGAATCGCCGCTGCGCGGTAAGGTTCAGCCAATACATCCTTTAATACTTGAATCGCAAGCTTGGCGTTTTGCTGATAAGAGGCGTGCACAAAGGCACTCAAATAACGCCCAAAATCGATGGCCACTGACTTATCGTATTGTTCTGGCATGAGTTTACGCATCATGGCCGTAGAGAGTGAAATCCCAGGATACGCCACCACCCAATACCATTGTTTAAAACTGGGGATCGGCTCGCAGATAGCGCCGGGCACATTGAGCATTAGCTGCATACCGCCCAAATAACAGGGCGCGACATTGTCGTAATGCACGCTACCGCTGATCTTGCCCTCAAATTCGCCCATGAGTTCGAGTAGTGCTTGCTTATCGTATGGACGCTCAAAATGCTCGTTAAGCGCGTAAAGCGCTGCAACCACTGAACTGGCGCTCGAGCCTAAGCCACTGCCGACGGGCAAGTTTTTTTCTAGGGTTAATGCCACGCCTTGGTTTTCTTTCCCAAGGGCTTTTAAGAAAAACACCGCGCATTGATGGACGATATTCTCTTCGGGATTGCTGGGTAACTTATGCGCCCAAGCTCCCACTTGAGTGAGACTCACCCCCGCATCCGCAGCCGCAATTGTGACTCTATCGCCGAGTAAACTGCCATCGATAGGCGCAAGTGCTGCGCCCAATAAATCAAAGCCCACACCCACATTACCCATAGAGGCGGGAGCGTAAACGGTCAAACTCATACACTCACCTCACGAGTCCAATTTAAGGTTCTTAATACATCGGCAAAGGCACCTGCCGCAGTCACTTCTGTGCCCGCACCATAACCACGTAGCACAAAGGGAATCGGCTGATAATAACGGCTGTAGAATGCCAAGGCATTTTCACCGCCTTTTACGCTATAAAGTGGATCGGTAGCATCGACTTCGGTGATACGCACATAGCACGCGCCTTCTTCAATCTGCCCCACATAACGCAGCACTTTACCCTGCGCTTTCGCCTCAGCCACTCGCGCCGCAATCGCCGCATCTGCCTCGGGTAAACGCGCCATAAAACTTTCCACATCGCCTGAATCATCAAAACCTACGGGTAAGACTGAGTCGACAACAATATCATTTAGTTCAAGTTTCAAACCCACTTCACGGGCCAAAATCAGTACCTTACGCGCCACATCCATGCCACTTAAATCATCGCGAGGATCAGGTTCAGTAAAGCATTTTTCCCGTGCCAGTTTAGTCGCCTCAGAAAGTGACATACCCTCATCGAGTTTACCGAAGATAAAGGATAAGGAGCCTGATAAAATGCCATTAAACTTGTGCAATTTATCACCGGCGAATAACAGTTTTTTCAAGTTATCGATAACGGGTAATCCTGCGCCCACGTTGGTTTCGTATAGGAACTGCCGACGTTGCTTTAATGCTGTTTGACGCAAAGCTTGGTAATAGGCGTAATCGCGAGTGTTAGCCTTTTTATTGGGCGTCACCACGTGCATGCCCGCGTTCATCACCTCTAAATACTGGTTCGATACTTGATCGCTTGAAGTACAATCCACCAGCACAGGGTTTAATAACTGTTGCTCTTTCACCCACGCCAATAGCGCAGGTAAATCGCTTGCCTGCTGGCTATAGGCAAGCAGGTTTTGCCAATTGTTCAAATCGATACCTGCACTATCGAGTAACATTTTGCTTGAATTGACAATACCGCAGACACGGATGCTAATGTGCTGCTCTTTTAGCACGCTCGCCTGTTGTTTGATCTGCTCCAGTAAGCCTGCGCCAACGTTACCGCACCCCACTAAAAACACATCTAAATACTGCTGCACATCGAAAAAGCCCTGATGACAGGCTGCAACCGCATGTTTGGTCTTTCGCTGCTCAATCACAGTTGAAATAGAACGTTCAGAAGAGCCTTGGGCAATCGCGATAATATTCACACTCGCCTGTGCTAATGCTTGGAAAAACCGCGCCGCCACACCTTTATGGGTACGCATTCCATCACCGATCAAGGAGACGATTGCCAAGTCATGGCGCATTTCGATTGGCTCGAGTAAGTCACTTTTGATTTCTAACTCAAATTCCTGCTCTAGCGCCGATTTCACCTTGGCGGACTCACTGGTCGCCACACAAAAACTGATGCTGTATTCGCAAGAACTCTGGGTGATGAGTGACACAGAAACGCCACTACGGGAAATTGCAGCCAGTGTGCGGCTCGCCATGCCGACCATGCCTTTCATGCCAGGGCCTGATACATCAAACATGGTTTGATTATCGAGGTTTGAAATGGCTTTAACCTGCAAACCGCTCTGATCGGTCTGATTCGATACCAGAGTGCCGGGCGCATCAGGATTAAAGCTGTTTTTGATATAACAGGGGATGTGGAACTGGGCGATAGGTGCAATAGTTTTAGGATGCAGCACCTTAGCCCCAAAGTAAGATAGCTCCATCGCCTCCTGATAACTTAGCTGCGATAGCAACTTAGCATCGACGACGACGCGAGGATCGGTATTATATACGCCGTCAACGTCGGTCCAAATCTCGCAACTTGAGGCATCTAAACAAGCGGCCAGCACGGCAGCGGAATAGTCAGAGCCGTTACGGCCTAAGGTCACGACCTTGCCGTCTTCATCGGCGGCGGTAAAGCCGGGCATCACCCAAACCCGCTTCTCATCGAGGGCAAGATTTTTAAATCGCGGTTTGCTGACGGCAATATCGACCACGGATTCTAGCGGACGACCACGGCCTAAAAACAGTTCACGTGGGTCTAGCTGCGCCGAAGTAATGCCTTTTGCCAGCATGACTTGCTCCATCAACGCAGCAGACAAACGCTCACCCGCAACCACGATCTCGGCGCGCACCCCGTCAGGGCATTCCTGCAACAGCGTAATACCGCGTAATCTGTCCTGCCAACGTGCTAGCTGCGCGCTTAGTCCGGCGAACAGCACTTCGCTCTGGCTACTAGAGAGTCCAGAACTAACCGCATCCTGATAGAGCGAGGTAAACACCCGCTCAACGTGTTGAATGACTGGTGAATAATCTTCCCCTTTCACCGCCACATCGACCATTTCAAGCAGAGCGTTTGTCACTGTTGCAGGCGCAGAGAGCACTGTCGCGACTGGCTCAGCTTTCGCTGCCTTGGCCACGATATCCGCCGCCATTGAAAATCGCTGCCAATTTGCAAGCGAGGTACCACCAAATTTCATCACTTTCATCTTGATCTCCTGTACCGCGCCCGACTAAGAAACATAAGCTAAAAACAAAAAAGCCCGCTTCTTTGTGGGAAGCGGGCTCGTCGTTAAAATTCTTTAGGGTGTATCAGCCCGCCCCCACTCTGGTTGTAGTGGTGGTTGTAATAATGGTAATTACTACGAAACCAAGGCTATGCATACGTTTAGACTTATCTATGTCAATGTGATGTTAAACAGAATTGCCTTTTTCACCTAACCTTGTCAACCCCCAAACTGGATTATTTATGAACAAATCTTTCACAGCCTCAAATTCGCTTCTTAACATTCATTAATATCAAGTTTTCCTAGGGTAAAAATGCGATTTCATCAATAGAAAACTGTTGACGTAAACGTAATACCGCGCAAATACATCTATTTTTAAACATTTAAATTCAATCAATTATATCAAGCATGTCGTAATGCCTTTAGATTAAGCTATGTAAACCCACTTTCGAGGCCAACAAACCGCAAGCGATATCCATCAACAATTTGGCGTAAATTCCTCTCCAAATGGCTGTTCATCGCATCAACAAAAAGCTGTGCGATATCTAACATAAGCAACTTCAAATTATCGCCAGCGCCCCAAAAGCACGTTATTATGCGCGCACATTCCGAACCGGAGGCGATATGAAGATCACCCAACACAGCGCGGTAACCATTCATTACCGTTTATCAGATCAAGACGGCAGACTTTTAGAAGACTCTTTTGATGCCGAACCTATGCTCTATCTGCACGGTGCAGAAAACCTGATCCCAGGATTAGAAGCTGCATTAGAAGGTAAAACCAAGGGCGAAACACTGGATGTGACTATTAGTGCCGAAGAAGCCTACGGTCCTTACCACGATGGTCTGCGTCAAGCTGTGCCATTAGAAGCATTCGGTGATATCGAAGATATCGTTCCTGGTATGCGCTTTATTGCCGAGACAGAAATGGGTCAACGCCCAGTGCAAGTTGTCGAAGTCAAAGATGATGTAGTCATCGTTGATGGCAACCATCCTTTAGCGGGACAAGCACTGAGCTTCAACATTGAAATTATCGATGTTCGCGCTGCAACTGCAGAAGAAGTTGCCCATGGCCATATCCATGCCCACGGCGGATGTGGTAGCCATGGACACAGCCATGATCATGACCACGGCGGCGGATGCTGTGGTGGTTCAAGCCAAGATACTGGTGGCTGTTGTGGCGGTTCTGATGATCATGGTCATCATCACCATGACCACGAGCATGAAGCGTGCGACACACCAAAAACAGGTTGTGATGGCAATGGCGGTTGCGGTTGCCGCGGCTAATCTAGGCCGTAACGCCTAAAGCTCACTAACCCGAGCAAGATAATGAAGCACTTCCTTACATAAGGAGGTGCTTTTTTTATCAACAAATGTTTATAATCCAAAAGTAAACACGGAAGTTTTAGATAGATTTAGCATTTTTAACTGGAATATTAGGATTTTAAACCTATTTCGATATCATGCGACGGAGTGCATATGTTAACAAAACCGGTATATGAAGCTTTACCTTATGGTTATATGGCATCAGGCATCACAAGCTTTATGCTGCTCGAACCCAATTATGCTTTGATTGCTGCAGCAGTCATCTTTGTGCTTGGCGCAAGAATTTACACTATGCGCTCCCAAAACCGTCGTACCGACCCTATCAAACGTAGGAAATCAGGCGGGATCCCTAAGATGATTTATGACCTATTACCCTTCCTATACTTGCTCGGTGCATTGTCCATCTTTAAGTTTTTACCCGAAAAGTTTTACCCATTATTAGCCATATTACTCTTAAGCTACAGCTTCTACATTCTAGTAAGACGTACGCTTTATCGTCGTCATAAGTTGCCTGTCACCCCAATGTTTTAGGCTATTAAGGATAAAGGCACCACAGCGACCTTATTTGATGAGCTGTTGAATTTTTTCTCTATGGCTAGGTGCCATATTCTTTAAATAGTTTGAACAGCGTGTGATCGTGGCGATGCTGACCTCGTATTCCGCCGCGATTTGCCGCTGGCTCATCTCACCATCGAGTAATAATTGAAATACCTTTAATCGTCCCGCGATCGCACTGCGCTCTTCTTCTGTCAGCAATAAATGAAACAACACTGAGAGTTCTTCATAGTTTCCATGGCTCAAGATTTTCTCTAAAACTAAGTCCCAATTGGCTCGCATAATCGCCCCAGTAGTATTGTTTAAGCATTACAACGGCAGTTTAGCAGATTTACTCAACCAACAAATAACTTGTTACGTTTATCCCTCCTGCCTAGACAAAAACTGACAAAAATGCTTCTAGTACATTGAGTTAATTTGTGTACAATAGGAGCGCAATGTCACACTTCGACGCTAATTTGTGAGAATACGATGAAAAAATTACTCCTGACTCTCGTTGCCGGTACCTTATTGGCTTCAACTGCACAAGCACACAATTTTGAAGATGCGAAGGACGCGATTGAATATCGCCAATCTGCATTTGGCCTGATTGCTTATAACTTTGGCGATATGGGCGCAATGATGAAAGGCAAGAAACCTTTCGAAGCTGAAACCTTCGCGATGCGCGCCAACAATGTTGCTGCTCTTTCGCACATTCCTTTCGAAGGCTTTATTGAAGGTTCAGATAAAGGCGATACCGAAGCGCTAGCCAAAGTATGGCAAGATAAGGCTGACTTCGACGCTAAGATGAAAACCTTCCAAGAAAATGCCGCTATTTTAGCGACTGTGGCTCAAAAAGGTGACCAAGCTGAAATCAAGCAAGCCTTTATGAACACAGGCAAGAGCTGTAAAGGCTGTCACGACGTGTACAAAAAAGACTAATTACGCGTTGTAATGTCTAATAAAAAAGCCTGCTACATGCAGGCTTTTTTAATGTTCAGCACTTGCTAGAGCACTTGTACTATGGGCCACATCAAATAGGTAAACACCACTCCAGCGATGATTAACAGCACAATTAAAGCCAACCAGTGTGATTTAAACACCAACTGAGTCTCAGATTTGGCGTGCTCAACCTTAGACACCCGTTTGTAACCGCTGAGCATGGCTCCCACTAACTTGTCACCTTTAAGCGCGTGTACAACGACAGCCAACACATGCACGGCACTCAAGGCTAAGATGAGGTTGAAATTCATTTTATGCAACCAAGTGAGAAACGAAGCAGTATCAGCACTCACATAGCTGTACAGTGGACCTTCGGTAAACACATCATCGGTAGCAAAGAGTCCAGTGATTAGCTGTAAGCTAATAATGGCAATCAACACAATCACCATATAACCGCCCATCGGATTATGCCCTAAAACCACTGACACGCCCTTTGCGCGAACGTCTTTCAAATACTCAAACACCACCTTGGGATGATGCACGAAGTGACTAAACCTCGCGGTATCACTGCCAATCAAGCCCCATAAAAGCCGAAAGCCAATCAAGATCAACAAACTATAAGCAAAGATCTGGTGCCATTGCATTTCGCCCACTTCGGCGCTCCACCAGAGTAAGGCCATGAGGGCCACCATGCCCCAGTGAAAAAAGCGTGTGGGTAAATCCCAGACTTTAACTTTGATATGTTCGGTTTCCATAATACCTGCCACTCGACTGAGCAATGAAATAAGTGAAGGTATTTTATCGGGATCTAATGAAAAACTTAAAGTAAAGATAGGTAAATGATGGGAAAGACTGCGTAGTTATCCAATCAAATATGGCCTGTTCCGATAACCAATTCAAGCCTTTTCGACCAAGAATCCTCGAGATTTGTCTAAGCGATCAAATAACCAACGAACAGAACTGAACAGGGTAAGAAATGTGATCTAGATCTCGTTTTTAAGGGTGTAGATTGGTAATCTGAAATCGAAGGAAACAAATAGAAGGTGCAACATATGCTAAAGATTACGAGCAAACAACTAGAAGTCACTGCCCCAATCCGTGAACGCATTGAAAGCCGTTTTGACAAACTTTCTAGGCACGATGTGCAGTTGATTAATCCCCATGTCATCATCACAGAGGAGAAACCTGGTTTCAAAATTGAAGCATCGGTTGGCATCCCAAATGGAGAACTTTTTGCTCAAGCAAAACACGACAATCTTTATGCAGCCATTACGGCCATGGGTCAAAAATTAGAGAAACAACTCAATCGATTAACCCATAAACCTGAAGCACAACGTTTCGCATCCATTGCTCATCCCGAAGATGCTGTTAATGTCGAGGATGATTATGAGGAGGAAGATGCAGCTTAAGTTACTCGATGTTAGTGCGAGACCACATCACTTCGAGAGCATAAAGTAGATAAGGTTTAATAGGTCACATTTTTAGCAAAAGTTTGATAGACCATCCTAATGGTCAGTAAAAAGAGTGTGAACCTTTAAATAACTACTACACTTTACTAAGTGACAGCAGAATCGAAGTGATGTGAATTTCAACTTAAAAGCGTTAAATATCACCATAAGAAGGAGTACGCCGCCACACGAAACTCACACTCAAAAACAGTGACACAGGCAGTCATATTAAGACGGCCACATAAATTAAGTAACGCCAAGCTGTAATATTTATGCGTTTTCCCTCTGATGATCAAATGAGATGCGAGGTTACTAAAAAATAGAGACCGATGACCAACAACTAACGACAAACGCACTAAATGGGTGTTAACACACGAGTCGATCATTAAGGAGTAACCTACTACATCATATTGCCAATTTTAGTCTTACACACTCTTTGAGCCCAAATGTAACAATCAAGAGGAGGACGTCAGCAATAGAGCCACCATAGGTACCATGAAAGACCACTTTAGGTGAATTAGCTTCTTAACAGTCAAACAATATGAGGAGGTTAATAGCGTTATCGGTAATATGAGCAAGTGGGCATATTACAAATAGTGAGTAAAAAAGAATTTAGATAACACGGAACAAGGCGAGCTGCTTAACAGCAAAATACCCAGTACCTTTTTGAGTACTAATATCAGCCAGATTCCTTTATTTATATTCTGTAGTGTAATCGTAAGTGAAAATTGTAAGTTGAAAGTGAGTTAACCTGCTGAATAAACAAAATCTAATGCGATATGTGTTGTTTATTCACAAAGCGTCAATAAATCCTTTAATAACAATGCTCAATAACCTAGGAGGAATAGTTTGTTTGACCAGTCTTTCAACCAGCGCACCTTCGGGTGCGCTTTGCTTTTATATCCCCAGACCCCATAGTCGTTTAACCATGACTCTTAGCCTTAAGCGAGTACTTAAGCTGTGCACATTTGGCACAGTAACGGCTTAAGCCAACCCCTGTCCCCGCAGCTCAATCTCCTGCGAAAAACCCCGATGCTAAGCGTTAACCCTGCTTGAGTTTTAGTGTAGACTTACCCGTTCGTCTATAACTTAAAGCAAGGCATTGAAATCATGACTCAAGCGCTGTTTTATTTACTGCCGCCGATGGGCGTGAACACGGCCCTTAATGACATGTATCAATTGGCTTGCCGTCTAGCCCAACAGGGATTTATAAACCAGCAGCAGGTCTATATTCACTGTCAGGACAAGAACATCGCCTTCGAAATCGACGAGTTACTATGGCAGTTTGAACCCAGTGCATTTGTCCCCCATAACCTCAAAGGTGAAGGCCCCACTACTGGCTCACCTGTTGAAATCGGTTTTGACAGACTCGGCCCAAACAAAAGTCGCCAACTTCTGATTAATCTTGCAGACCAAGTGCCTCCGTTTGCGGTAAACTTTGGTCAAATCTTCGATTTTGTGGCTAATGACGACCAACATAAAGCGATAGCACGTGAACGCTACCGCCAATATCGTGGCTTAGGGATTGAATTAACAACCCAAAATTTAGCAACACATCCACTTAATTTAGCTTGAGACAGATACGTTCCCATGGAAAAAACATACGATCCTCAGTCCATTGAGCAGACTCTTTACCAAAACTGGGAAGAGCAAGGTTACTTTAAGCCCCACGGCGATGCCTCACAGGGCAACTATTGCATCATGATCCCGCCACCTAACGTGACGGGCAGTCTGCACATGGGCCACGCTTTCCAAGATACCATCATGGATACACTGATCCGCTACCAACGTATGAAGGGTAAAAACACCCTGTGGCAAGTCGGTACTGACCATGCGGGTATTGCGACTCAAATGCTGGTTGAGCGTAAGCTTGAAGCCGAAGAAGGCAAGAGCCGCCATGACCTTGGCCGCGATGCTTTTATGGAGAAAGTATGGGAATGGAAAGCGCAATCTGGCGGCACCATCACTAAGCAGCTGCGTCGTATGGGCGCCTCTGTGGATTGGGACCGTGAGCGCTTTACCATGGACGAAGGCTTGTCTAAAGCCGTTCAAGAAGTGTTTGTCCGTCTCTATGAAGATGATTTGATTTACCGTGGTAAACGTTTAGTGAACTGGGATCCTAAACTACATACCGCGATTTCTGATCTCGAAGTGGAAAACAAAGAAAAGCAAGGCCACATGTGGCACCTACGTTATCCATTAGCCGATGGCGAGCTGACTGCCGACGGTAAAGATTACCTCGAAGTCGCCACCACGCGTCCAGAAACTATGCTGGGCGATAGCGCAGTTGCTGTTCATCCAGACGATGAGCGTTATCAAGCGCTGATCGGCAAATTTATTCTGCTGCCTATTGTTAATCGTCGCATCCCTATCGTTGCCGATGACTATGTAGACATGGAGTTTGGCACAGGCTGTGTGAAGATCACTCCTGCCCACGACTTTAACGACTATGAAGTCGGTAAACGTCACAAGCTTCCTATGTTCAACGTGTTGACCTTAGATGCAGCCATTCGTGCATCCGCTGAAGTCGTCAATACCGATGGCACCATCAACACTAGCTTAGATGGCAGCCTGCCAGAGCGTTTCGCAGGCCTTGATCGTTTCAAAGCCCGTGATGCTATCGTGGTCGAGTTTGAAACCTTGGGTCTGCTCGAAAAAATCGCGCCACATGGCCTAAAAGTGCCCTACGGTGACCGCTCAGGCGTAGTAATCGAACCAATGCTGACCGACCAATGGTACGTCGCCGTTGCACCTATGGCGAAAACCGCTATCGAGGCCGTTGAAAATGGCGACATTAAGTTTGTGCCACAGCAATACGAAAACATGTACTTCTCTTGGATGCGTGATATTCAAGATTGGTGTATCTCTCGCCAATTATGGTGGGGTCACCGCATTCCCGCTTGGTATGATGCTAACGGTAAGGTGTATGTTGGCCGTAACGAAGCTGAAGTACGTGCGAAACACAATATCGATGATTCAATTGCCCTGCGCCAAGATGAAGACGTACTGGATACCTGGTTCAGCTCAGCCCTGTGGACTTTTTCGACTTTAGGCTGGCCTGACAATGTTGAAGATTTAAAAACCTTCCACCCGACCGACGTGTTGGTAACGGGTTTTGACATCATCTTCTTCTGGGTTGCCCGTATGATCATGATGACCATGCACTTCATCAAAGATGAAGACGGTAAGCCACAGGTACCATTTAAAACCGTTTATGTGACAGGCCTTATCCGCGATGAAGCGGGTAACAAGATGTCAAAATCTAAGGGCAACGTACTTGACCCATTGGATATGATTGACGGTATCGATCTAGAAGCCCTAGTTGAAAAACGCACTGGCAACATGATGCAACCTCAACTCGCCGCCAAGATCGAAAAGAGCACCCGTAAAGAATTTGAAAATGGCATCGAAGCCCACGGTACCGATGCCCTACGCTTTACCCTAGCGGCTATGGCCTCAACTGGCCGTGATATCAACTGGGACATGAAGCGTTTAGACGGTTACCGCAGCTTCTGTAACAAGCTTTGGAACGCATCACGTTACGTGCTGATGAATACCGAAGGCCAAGATTGCGGCCCGAACTCACCGGATTACCAAGGCGGTGAGATGGAATTGTCACTGGCAGATCGCTGGATTATCGGTTTATTCAACCAAACCGTGAAAACCTACGACGACCACATGACAAACTACCGTTTCGACCTTGCAGCGAACACGCTGTACGAGTTCACTTGGAACCAGTTCTGCGATTGGTACTTAGAGTTAACTAAGCCAGTACTGCAAAACGGCAATGAAGCGCAAATGCGCGGCACCCGCCATACGTTGGTCAATGTGTTAGAAGCAATGCAACGTCTGATGCACCCAATGATGCCATACATCACTGAAACCATCTGGCAACGCGTTAAACCACTGACAGGCGCCCAAGGCGACACCATCATGCTGGCACCATTCCCAAGCTATGATGCAGCCAAAGTAGATGCGACCGCGATGGCCGACCTCGAGTGGGTTAAGCAAGTGATTGTTGCAGTACGTAATATCCGTGCAGAGCTCAATATCGCGCCTTCTAAGCCATTAAATGCCCTGCTGCGTGGCGTGAGTGCCCAAGACCAAGCCCGTGTTGAAGCTAACCAAGCCTTCTTCACAACGCTTGCGCGCTTAGAGAGCATGACGATTCTTGGCGAAGGTGAAACAGCGCCTATGTCGACCACAGGTCTGATTGGCGAAATGGAATTATTAATTCCGATGGCAGGTCTGGTGGATGTCGCGGCCGAAATGGCTCGCATCGACAAGCAGCTTGAGAAGCTGACTCAAGAGATTGGCCGTATCGAAGGTAAATTATCGAATGAAGGCTTCGTGGCGAAAGCACCGCCAGCCGTCATTGATAAAGAGCGCGCCAAGATGGCCGATCTGAGCCGCGATATGGACAAACTACAAGAGCAAAAAGCCGAGTTTGCTAAGTTAGAAGCCTAATCACGGCATCTACGCTAAAAAGGGCTGTATTTTACAGCCCTTTTTATTTCCCCTGACCCATCCTAAATTGCTCCATCCTAAATCGCGTTAACACTCTTCAAACCTCTCTCATGACTCGTTCCTAAGACGAGAAGCAAAGAAACACATTAATCCTTGTTCTGTGCTTTTCTCTTCGTCTCTTTTACAGCTCAGCTTGCGAGTCAAGATAACCCTTACAGCTATCCCTTTATCAGGTGCTAAACAGCAAGCCAGCGCGATAAACATTACCGCTTAAGGCATAGGTACAGGATTAACCATAACGTGGCGTAAGAGGCGGATTATCAAGGCGCGAAAGCATAGGAAGAGATAAGGATTGAAGCGAGATTATGCGGAAAAATTCCATTAAAAAAGCCCTGCAATTGCTTGCAGGGCTTATCTAAATCTAACTAAGTAGATGGTGCGCGTGGAAGGATTCGAACCTCCGACCGCCTGGTTCGTAGCCAGGTACTCTATCCAGCTGAGCTACACGCGCTTAAATACTGGGTAAGTTGCTACCTTACCGACAGACTTGAGTCTAGAAGAAGCACTTAAGTCTCGCAAATTAAATCTATTCACTAGGAATAGAATGGCGGAGAAGGAGGGATTCGAACCCTCGATGGGAGATAAAGCCCATACTCCCTTAGCAGGGGAGCGCCTTCGGCCACTCGGCCACCTCTCCGCAAAATCTGCATTTGTAAGCTAATGCTTACTAAAATGGTGCGCGTGGAAGGATTCGAACCTCCGACCGCCTGGTTCGTAGCCAGGTACTCTATCCAGCTGAGCTACACGCGCGATTTTTGCGTTTTGCTAACAAAGCTAAGGCTTTGCCGGCTAATTGGTGCGCATGGAAGGAGTCGAACCTCCGACCGCCTGGTTCGTAGCCAGGTACTCTATCCAGCTGAGCTACATGCGCATTTTTAACTGTTATCTCAACACATTCGCATTAAGATTGAATATGGTGCGCGTGGAAGGATTCGAACCTCCGACCGCCTGGTTCGTAGCCAGGTACTCTATCCAGCTGAGCTACACGCGCTTAAAAACACTTACTTGAAGCATTGATTACAAAATTTCGTCTGAAATTCAAACCTGATGAGTTAAACATAACTAATGCAGAGATGGTGCGCATGGAAGGAGTCGAACCTCCGACCGCCTGGTTCGTAGCCAGGTACTCTATCCAGCTGAGCTACATGCGCGACTTGTATCTATCTTGCTTCAATAAAATGGTGCGCGTGGAAGGATTCGAACCTCCGACCGCCTGGTTCGTAGCCAGGTACTCTATCCAGCTGAGCTACACGCGCACTTTTATCGGTAAGAAATGGCGGAGAAGGAGGGATTCGAACCCTCGATGGGAGATAAAGCCCATACTCCCTTAGCAGGGGAGCGCCTTCGGCCACTCGGCCACCTCTCCGTTTTCTTGGCGCACATATTACTGTTTGACAAAAATAAGTCAAACCCTTTTTCTGAAACAACTTCTGTTTGAAGCGTTTTTAATCACATTGCTGTTATATCAATCCAATGTGTTGATTTGCGCCAATCTTTCGGTTCAAAAAATAAAAAAGCCAGTTAAAAAACTGACTCTTCTATGTCGTTAATACTCGCCTAAACGCCGTATTAAAAGTTACCACCTTCTGAAGGTGTACCTGATTTTTCAGATTGAATGCGTTGGTAGATCTCTTCACGGTGGACAGAAACCTCTTTCGGTGCATTCACACCAATACGCACTTGATTGCCTTTTACCCCTAGCACTGTAACTGTGACTTCATCACCAATCATCAGTGTTTCGCCAACACGACGAGTCAAAATCAGCATTCGATAGCTCCTTTATGTCTTAATTCAGCTTACACACGGCACTCATCCGGTAGATGGGCATATTATAGGGTCAGCTGAGTACAAATTAATAGTATTCAATACTCAAACAGTTATTTAATTACACCTTATTTAGCTCAAAGGCGTGATGTAACGCCCGAACCGCCTTGTGCAAGTCCCTTTCATCGATCACAGTTGACAATTTACTCTCCGATGTCGAAAGTAACTTAGCATGGATTGTTTCATTACCCAATACATCTAACATCTTAGTCAATAATCCAACTTTTGCCTGTAAACCTTTGCCAACTAAAGACACTTTTGCACGTTGGCGCTCAACAATCAATTGGCCTAGATCAAGACTTTCGCTTAAAAGCTCTAGCTCATGCAATAAAATATCGACCTTGGCTTCGGCCAGCATAAAACTGACACATTCGGCTGCTGAGGTTTCATTGAGTTTGAGCGGGGTAATAAATTCAACATCGATCTCAAGTCGTGCCAAACAGGCTAACAGTGCTTGATAATGCTCACTGCTGGTAAACAACCCTTTTATGGTTAAGGTCGCGAGCGCCTTATTAATCGCAATACCTTGCACGGATGCGGCCATCGCCAGCTCTGATTCGTCACCAAATTGGATCAATGTCCCATGGCCCGCCTCAAAGCTCGACAATACACGCAATGGCACTTTAAAACGTTGTGCGTATTCAACCGAATCGGGATGCAACACCTTAGCGCCGAGTTTTGCCATTTCTAGCATCACATCAAAACCAATCACATCGAGGCGCCTAGCACTGCTGTCGATATTCGGATCGGTAGTAAAGACACCGGGTACATCGGTAAAGATTTGGCATTCATCGGCTTTTAACGCCGCAGCAAGTGCCACCGCCGTAGTATCTGAGCCACCGCGCCCTAAGGTTGTGACATCACCATTGGGATCGATACCTTGAAAGCCAGCCACAATCGGCACGATGCCGTCGTTTAGCAAAGAGGTTAAGTATGTCGTATCGACACGCTCAATACTCGCCCGACCAAACTGACTGTTTGTATGAATTTGCACTTGATCGCCAGTCAGGGATTTCGCGTTAATGCCACGACGTTGTAACGCCATCGCCATTAACGCAATACTGATTTGCTCTCCCGTCGAGACCAGCATATCGAGTTCCCGCGCACTCGCGCGGGGATCGATTTGCGCCGCAAGCGCAAATAGTCTGTTGGTCTCCCCTGCCATCGCAGAAAGCACCAAGACCTGCAGCTCACCATTGTGAGCGGACTTTGCAATTTGCTCGGCAACCACTTCGATGCGTTCAATCGAACCCACCGAAGTGCCACCAAACTTCTTCACAAAAAGCTTGCTACCACTAAGCTTTCGTTTTTCGAGCACAGCAACCTCTTAAGCTAAACGCTCAGTAATCCAAGGTAATACTTGAGACAGTGCCGCATCCAGATTTTCTGGTTGGCTACCACCCGCTTGGGCCATATCAGGGCGACCACCGCCTTTACCACCCACCTGCGCAGCAACCATAGCAACCAGTTCACCGGCCTTCACTTTACCGACTAAGTCGTTGCTCACGCCCGCAATCAGGTTCACTTTGCCTTCTTGAGCCACACCAAGCAGAATAACGGCGGATTTCAGCTTTTGCTTTAACTCATCTTGCAGGCCACGCAGTGCACCTGCTTCAACGCCTTCTAGCTTCTTAATCAGCACATTTACACCATTAACCACAACCGCATCACCGGCTAAATCCGCACTCGCGGCCGCAGCTAACTTATCTTTCAGTTGCTGCATGTCTTTTTCAAGCTGCTTCATTTTATCCAGCTGCGCTTTCAGCTTGGCCACAACCGATTGAGTATCGCCTTTCAGCAGAGCTGCTGCTTCTTCAAGTTGCGCTTGTTGCTGTGCCACATAGGCCATCGCCGCTGCGCCGGTTACCGCTTCAATACGGCGAACGCCCGCAGCAATACCGCCTTCAGAGGTAATTTTGAACAGACCAATGTCACCGGTACGGCCAACGTGAGTACCACCACACAGTTCGATAGAGAAATCGCCCATAGTGACAACACGCACCTCGGCATCATATTTCTCACCGAACAGCGCCATCGCGCCTTTTTCTTTCGCTTCATCAATCGCCATTTCAGCGACTTTCAGCTCATGGTTACGGCGAATTTGGGTGTTGACTAACTCTTCAACCTGTTTCAATTCAGCAGGCTTGACCGCTTCGAAATGAGAGAAGTCGAAACGTAAACGCTCAGGGTCAACTAACGAACCTTTTTGAGTAACGTGAGTGCCTAATACTTGACGCAGTGCAGCATGTAATAAATGAGTCACAGAATGGTTTAACTGAGTACGGTGGCGCAGTTTTTTGTCCACTTTGGCTTCAATGGCTTGACCAACACTGATAGTGCCAGCTGTTAATGTGCCCTTATGACCAGAGGCTTGACCGAATTTTTGGGTGTCGTTTACAACGAACTCAACACCTTCGGCTACCAGAACACCTTTATCGCCAACCTGACCACCTGATTCTGCGTAGAATGGCGTCACATCGAGCACCACTACGGCATCATCACCCGCATTGATTGCAGAAACTGACTCACCGTTTAGGTAAAGTGCTGTGACTTTGGCATTGCCAGTAAGTTCTGAGTAACCACAGAATGCGGTTTCAGCATCAATTTTCAGTGCTGCGTTGTAATCGGCACCGAAGTTACCCGCAGCTTGAGCGCGGCTACGTTGTTCAGCCATCGCGACTTCGAAGCCCGCTTCGTCGACGATAATGTTGCGCTCACGGCATACGTCTGCGGTTAAATCCACTGGGAAACCATAGGTATCGTACAGTTTGAACACAGTTTCACCGTCTAAGGTGTCGCCCTGCAATTCGTTTAACGCGCTATCCAGAATACCTAAACCACGCTCAAGCGTACGGGCAAACTGCTCCTCTTCGGCTTTAAGGGCTTTTTCAACAATCACTTGGGTATCGGCAAGACCTTTAGCAGCATTACCCATCACTTCAATTAGCGTCGGAACTAACTTGTAGAAGAAGGCTTCGGTGGCGCCTAACTTGTTACCATGACGCACGGCGCGGCGAATAATACGACGCAGCACATAGCCACGACCTTCGTTCGATGGCATCACACCATCGGCAACTAAGAAGGCGCATGAACGGATATGGTCGGCAATAACGCGCAGCGACTTGTTAGATAAGTCAGTCACACCGATGATTTCAGCCGCTTTGGCAATCAAGGCGCGGAAAATATCGATTTCATAGTTTGAATGCACGCCTTGCATAATTGCAGCGATACGCTCAATCCCCATACCGGTATCGACTGAAGGTTTTGGCAGCGGCAACATTTCACCAGAGGCTTGGCGATTGTATTGCATGAATACGATGTTCCAGATTTCGATGAAACGATCGCCATCTTCTTCTGGGCTACCAGGACGTCCGCCCCAAATGTGGTCGCCGTGGTCGTAGAAAATTTCGGTACATGGACCACAAGGACCCGTATCACCCATTTGCCAGAAGTTATCTGAAGCGTATGGCGCGCCCTTGTTATCGCCGATGCGAATAATGTTTTCAGCGGCAACACCAATCTTTTTATTCCAAATTTCAAAGGCTTCATCGTCTGTTTGGTACACAGTCACACACAGACGCTCTTTTGGCAGCTTCAATACTTCGGTCAGGAAGGTCCAACCAAAGTGAATCGCATCTTCTTTGAAGTAATCACCAAAGCTGAAGTTACCCAACATTTCGAAGAAAGTATGGTGACGCGCGGTGTAACCAACGTTATCTAAATCGTTGTGTTTACCACCCGCACGGACGCAGCGTTGGGCAGTGGTCGCACGTGTATAGCTACGTTTGTCCATGCCAAGAAACACGTCCTTGAACTGGTTCATACCGGCGTTGGTGAATAAAAGCGTGGGATCGTTGCCTGGTACAAGAGAACTACTGTCCACAACTTGGTGACCATTGCTGCGGAAAAATTCGAGGAAAGCACTTCTAAGCGCTGCTGTCGTTTGATACATGAAATCGTCCTGAATTGGGTAAGCATGACCAGCTACACCATAAGGTAGCCGTATTTCTATTTGCCCAGCATTATAAGCAGACTGAGGAAAGACGACCAGCCTTGAATAGCGATATAGGCTTAGGAATCTCATATTTTCGGTGAGTTTGCCGCTAAGACATGGCTTATCACAAAAGCCAAGCGGTAAAGAGGAGTCGATAAGCCGGATCAGCACGTCGGCCGAACGAAAAAGACAATGACCAGACAAGCCAAGGGCTACGAGTTTATGCCATGACGTTAGTCATCATTATCTGCCAAAGGGTCGTAATCTAAGGCGTAGGAGACTTGTTCGTAATTAAAGCCCTGGCTCAGTAAAAACCGCACCCGTTTGGCTTTTTCTTTTGCCACTAACTCCCGGGATTGCGAGCCTTTAACCTCGGTGACTTTAGGGGTTACATATTTTTTGATGGCTTTGACTTTGGCTAGCTCAAACCAATCATGCTCATTGGCTGATAAGGCAGCTTCGATACAATCCTTTGAAAGCCCTTTTTGAGCAATGGCTTGGCGAATACGGATAGACCCATGGCCACGGGCAATATGGCTGCGAACGAGAAGCTCGGCATAACGCGTATCATTGATGAAACCCGACGCTTCACAATCATCGAGCACAGGCTCGATATCAACGACCTCAAAGCCTTTTTCGAGCAGTTTGGAGCGGATTTCTTGGCGGGAATAGTCGCGGCGCGCTAACAGCGCGACCGCGATTTGACGGGCTGACTGGCTCAGAATACTTCGCCTGTTTCGAAATCAACATTGCCTTCGCTGTTTTCATCATCAGATGAAGATGAAGACATAGCGCTTGGGTTACTCAGCAGTAACTCACGCAGTGTTTTATCGATTTCAGCGGCAATTGCTGGGTTTTCAGTCAGATATTTACCGGCATTTGCACGACCTTGACCAATCTTGTCACCCTTGTAGCTGTACCATGCACCGGCTTTTTCAATCAGTTTATGGGCAACACCTAAATCGACTAACTCACCAGTACGGTTGATACCTTGACCGTAAAGAATTTGGAACTCAGCTTGTTTAAACGGCGCGGCAACCTTGTTTTTAACCACTTTAACGCGCGTCTCGTTACCCACCACTTCATCGCCTTCTTTGATAGCACCAGTACGGCGAATATCGAGACGAACAGAAGCGTAGAACTTCAGCGCGTTACCGCCCGTTGTGGTTTCTGGGTTACCAAACATCACACCAATCTTCATACGAATTTGGTTAATGAAGATTAATAGTGTATTCGATTGCTTGAGGTTACCCGCGAGCTTACGCATCGCTTGGCTCATCATACGCGCCGCTAGGCCCATGTGTGAGTCACCAATTTCACCTTCAATTTCTGCTTTGGGTGTTAATGCCGCAACCGAGTCAACGATGATCACATCTACCGCGCCAGAACGGGTTAACGCATCACAGATCTCAAGGGCTTGTTCGCCGGTATCGGGTTGTGAACACAGTAAGTTATCGATATCTACGCCTAACTTTTTAGCATAGATAGGGTCTAGCGCGTGCTCGGCATCGATAAAGGCACAGGTTTTACCTTCGCGCTGAGCAGCGGCAATCACTTCTAATGTCAGCGTCGTTTTACCTGATGATTCGGGACCATAGATCTCAACGATACGTCCCATTGGTAAACCGCCAGCCCCTAAGGCGACGTCAAGGGAAAGTGAACCAGTAGAAATAGTCTCAACATCCATAGAGCGGTCTTCGCCCAGCTTCATGATGGAGCCTTTACCAAATTGCTTTTCAATTTGGCTCAATACCGCAGCAAGTGCTTTCTCTTTGTTTGGATCGACTTTCATTCCTGTTCCCTCATCTAGACAGTATCAGTACTGTCAAAAGTGATATTCAATTTAATAAAGCGGGTAATACAAAAAGCGAGGCTCTTTGTCATAATCTGCTGACTAGTATACTGTACAATCATACAGTATCAAGACCTGTGAATGATTTATTTTTAAGTCAGAAAATTTTCCCGTTGAGACAAGCTTTTACCGACTCGTGCTGCAGATTTGTCAGGATATCAGTGAATATCCATGGTTTAAGGGTCAATTTTCAGAAAATTATTGCTAAGATTGGCGTCAATTTATTTTAGACAGTAATAGTGCACATCCACTGATTTTTTATCCCATTACTGTACGACTTATTTCCCCGCTTTGGGCCGGCATAACGGACGAAAACGATTTAATGAATCCTATAGATACCGATGATTTAGAAAAACATACCCCTATGATGCGTCAATATTTGACCATGAAAGCAGAGCATCACGACATGCTGCTGTTTTATCGTATGGGTGACTTCTATGAACTCTTCTATGATGACGCTAAACGAGCCTCAGAATTATTGGGCATTTCCCTTACGGCCCGCGGCAAAAGTGGTGGCGATCCGATCCCGATGGCGGGTATCCCTTACCATGCGGTTGAAGGCTATCTAGCAAAACTAGTTCAAATTGGTCAATCGGTCGCGATCTGTGAGCAGATTGGCGACCCCGCCACCTCAAAGGGTCCAGTTGAGCGAAAAGTGGTGCGCATCGTCACCCCAGGTACTTTGACCGATGAAGCCCTGTTGCAGGAGAGACAAGACAATCTGTTAGCCGCGGTTTACCAAGGTAAAGTTGGGTTTGGCTACGCGACCCTCGATGTGTCTTCCGGCCGTTTCGTGATTGCCGAATTAGAGACAAAAGAGTCCCTCGAAGCCGAGCTGCAACGTACCAATCCGGTCGAAATTCTCTATAGCGAAGATTTTGGCGCGATGGAGTTATTGCATCATTTTAAAGGCAAGCGTCGCCGCCCTGAGTGGGAGTTTGATTACGATACCAGCATTAAACTGCTACTGGCACAATTTGGCACTAAGGATTTGCACGGCTTTGGGATTACCGATGCGAGGCTTTCGCTGCAAGCGGCGGGCTGCTTAATGCAATATGTGAAAGACACTCAGCGCACTGCTCTGCCCCATATCAATGCCATTACCCGTTTCAATCAAACCGATACGATTGTCTTGGATGCAGCAACGCGCCGTAACCTCGAGCTGACACAAAATTTGAGTGGTGGTCGAGATAACACCCTAGCAGCCGTGCTCGACAATACAGCCACAGCGATGGGCAGCCGGATGTTGCAACGCTGGATCCATCAGCCGCTGAGAGACCATGCGCAGATTTTTGCTCGCCAAACGGCGGTCAATGAATTACTCGAGACCACGGCCCATGAGTCATTGCATGATCAGCTTAAAGCCCTAGGCGATATTGAACGTATCATGGCAAGACTGGCACTGCGTACAGCTCGTCCAAGGGATTTTGCCCGCCTACGCCAAGCATTAAACCTATTGCCTCAATTGCAGCAGTCACTCGCGCAGTTAAGTGCGCCCCATACGGTGAAACTAGGCCAACTCTTAGGTGAGTTTCCCGAAGAGCAACAACTGCTTGAGCGCGCGATTGTCGATAACCCTCCCATGCTTATCCGTGATGGCGGCGTGATCCGCGAAGGCTACAATGCCGAGTTAGATGAATGGCGAGGCTTAAGTGAAGGAGCCACAGATTATCTGGTTCAGCTCGAAGCGCGGGAAAAAGAGCGTACCGGCATTGCCACGCTGAAGGTTGGCTACAACCGAGTGCATGGCTACTACATCGAAGTCAGTCGCCTGCAATCACAGCAAGTGCCATTAAATTACCAGCGCCGTCAAACCCTTAAGAATATGGAGCGTTACATCACGCCCGAGCTTAAGGAATACGAAGAAAAAGTGCTGTCGAGCCAAGGTAAGGCGCTTGCCCTTGAAAAACAACTTTGGGACGAATTATTTGATTTAATCCTCCCCAAGTTGCATGAGCTACAAGCCTTCGCCAGAGCCGCAGCCGAACTCGATGTGCTGAGTAACTTTGCCGAACGTGCCGAAACCTTAGGCTATACCTGCCCAGAACTGAGCAGCGAAATCGGGGTAAAAATCGAAGCAGGTCGCCACCCAGTGGTCGAGCGTGTGAGTCAAACGCCTTTTATCGCCAACCCTGTCACCCTGCACAATCAACGCCGGATGTTGATTGTTACCGGTCCAAACATGGGCGGTAAATCAACCTACATGCGCCAAGTGGCGCTTATCACGCTAATGGCCCATATTGGCTGCTTTGTGCCAGCAGATCGCGCCATCATTGGCCCTATCGATCGGATTTTTACTCGGATTGGCGCCTCAGACGATCTCGCCTCTGGTCGCTCAACCTTTATGGTAGAAATGACTGAAACGGCAAATATTCTCCATAATGCGACCGCACAGAGTTTAGTCTTGATGGATGAAATTGGCCGTGGCACATCAACCTACGATGGTCTGTCATTAGCATGGTCTGCAGCGGAATATTTAGCGCAGCAAGTCGGCGCAATGACGCTGTTTGCGACCCATTATTTCGAGTTAACACAATTACCGGAACTCATGGCTGGCGTCTATAACGTGCACCTCGATGCAATTGAGCACGAAGACACCATCGCCTTTATGCACGCGGTGCAAGAAGGTGCTGCCAGTAAGAGTTATGGTTTGCAAGTTGCGGCCCTTGCCGGGGTACCTGCACGGGTGATTAAGGCGGCAAAACACAAGTTACATCAGCTTGAGAGCCGCGATCATCAAGTGGAAGGTGCTAATGTTAACGGCACTAGGGCACCGATCCAAACCCTGCTCGCCCTGCCTGAGCCAGTGGAGAATCCCGCCGTCAGCAAATTAAAAGATATCAATCCCGATAACCTGACCCCAAAACAGGCGCTGGATTTACTCTACGAGCTAAAACGCTTGAGTTAACACATAGAGTGAAAAACTCGCGATAGCATAAAAGTGAAAGCATAAAAAAACGCCCTCAAAATTGGGCGTTTTTTTATGACTTGTTTAACTGGTGGAAGGCTAAATATCTGAACCTTAGTTTCTAAAGAGTGCCTCTACAGAGAGACCTTGAGCGCCCAGCAAATCACGTAGGCGTTTTAGGGCTTCCACTTGAATTTGGCGAACACGTTCACGGGTGAGGCCAATTTCAGCACCGACGTCTTCAAGGGTTGAGGGTTCATAACCTAACAAACCAAAGCGGCGCGCTAACACTTCTCTTTGCTTGGTATTGAGTTCATTAAGCCATTTCACCACTGAGTTTGAAATGTCTTCATCTTGTACTTTGTAGTCAGGGCCTACGTTGTCGTCATCGGCCAGCACATCGAGTAACGCCTTGTCGTTATCGCCACCTAAGGGGATATCGACAGAGGTGATCTTCTCATTGAGCTTCAGCATACGGCTGACGTCAACACTGGATACTTGCAGTTTTTCGGCAATTTCTTCTGCCGTAGGTTCGTGGTCAAGTTTTTGCGCTAATTCCCGAGCCGTACGTAAATACACGTTGAGTTCTTTTACAACATGGATTGGCAAGCGAATCGTGCGGGTTTGATTCATGATGGCACGTTCAATCGTTTGTCTGATCCACCAAGTCGCATAGGTTGAGAAACGGAAGCCTCTTTCTGGATCGAATTTTTCCACCGCACGGATCAAGCCAAGATTACCCTCTTCGATTAAATCCAGCAGCGCTAGGCCGCGATTATTGTAACGACGGGCAATTTTAACCACGAGTCGCAGGTTACTCTCAATCATGCGATTACGGGATTTTTCGCAGCCTTTTAAGGCCTTACGGGAAAAGTAAACTTCTTCTTCTGCGCTAAGCAGTGGGGAAAATCCTATTTCACCTAAATAGAGCTGAGTGGCATCAAGATTTTTTTGCAGGTCATCTTGAACCTGTTGTTCGAGTCCTAGTTCTTGAACTAAATCAGCGGCAATATCCTCTTTATCGAGATCAAACTCTGCGGTATCTACGGAAAAATCTACTAGTTCTTCTGCGGCAGTGCTATTTATGCGGCTCATGATCAAATCTCCCAAACCTAATGTAAACTGCTTGAATTACTGCAATTTTTTATCCTCCATGCCAACAAGGCCCTAAACAATCATTGCTTAGGTAAATAGTTAAGTGGGTTAACAGACTGACCGTGGTAACGGATCTCGAAGCGAAGCATTACCTGATTAGTACCTGTACTGCCCATTTTTGCAACTGTCTGTCCAGCGAGGACATGTTGCTTTTCTTCGACTAAGATCTGATCTGCATGAGCATAGGCACTAAGGTAATCGTCACTATGTTTAATAATCACTAAATTACCATAACCCCTAAGAGCACTACCTGCGTATACCACCCGCCCATCTGCAGCGGCTTTGATGATATCTCCGCGTTTTCCTGCGATCTTAATTCCTTTATTTCCCTGCTCATTGGCAGAGTATGTCCCAATCAATTTACCTCTTACTGGCCATTGCCACTGACTCACACTGTCTGGCAGTGTTGATGTCGGGGCGACGATCGAAGGGTTAATACTTTGTTGAGAGCTTGTTGCAGAATACGCAGGCTTGGCTTTCTGATCAAGTGTTTTTTTCTGCTGTTCACTTGACAAGTTTTTCGCGGATGAATTGTTACTAGCTGATTGTTTATCAACAGAATTAGCTTTATTTTGTCCTTTAGACGCTGAATTACTTCCACCTAAAGTTGTAGAGCCTTTGCCATTTTGCCCGCGATCATTCGTTAAATATAGAATCTGTCCAGGGTAGATGGTGTACGATTTATCTAATTGATTAATTTTAGCAATTTCGGCGAAATCTTTACCTGCAGCCCAAGAGATCGAGTAAAGGGTGTCACCTTTCTTAACTTTATATGAATTAGATTTAATGTGGCCTTTGTTATGTTTGGAATAACTGTGGGAAAGACTTTCGACAGGTGCGGGGCGACTCGCCTGAAAGCTACAGCCCGCAAGCAACAACACTAAACTGAGGTTTAAGAGTAAACCCACATTCAACAATAAAAACTCCTCTTTAGGGCTATCTTACTGTTTTACCTAATTATAAAGTTCAAGTATTTAACGAAGTGACCTAAAGCTAAAAACTTAAGCGAGCTCGCCATTGATCAAGGGAACAAATTTGACGGTTTCGATCACTTCAGAACTAAAACGGTCCGAGCGGCGGGTAAAGCGCATCAATTGCTGCGTCTCTTCCCCCACAGGGATGATCAGCACGCCCCCTTCAGCTAACTGGGACAATAAGGCTTCGGGAACCTTAGCCGCTGCCGCCGTGACCATAATGCCATCAAAGGGGCTGCGATTCGGCCAGCCCTGCCAGCCATCGCCATATTTAAATGACACATTATGCAGATCGAGTCGCTTTAATCTTTGTCTCGCTTGGATCTGTAACCCTTTGATACGTTCAATGGTGCACAGTTCTGGCACTAATTGCGCGAGGATCGCCGCTTGGTAGCCAGAGCCCGTTCCTACCTCAAGTACCTTTTGCGGCTGATGTTGCAGCAGTAATTCTGTCATACGCGCGACGATATAAGGCTGAGAAATCGTTTGTCCTTGGCCTATAGGCAAGGCGGTATTTTCGTAGGCTTTATGGGCCAGCGCATTATCAAGAAACAACTCGCGCGGGGTACGGGATATTGCCTTAAGAACGGCTGGATGGCGGATCCCCGCCTCCTGAAGCTTTTTAGCTAAATTCACCGCCGATGTTAAGGCAACCCGAGTCATATTTTATCTACCCAATCTTGCAATACCGATAATTGTCTATGCGCAGTCAAGTCCACGGTTAAGGGAGTGATCGACACATAACCATGGGCTACCGCATGGAAGTCCGTTCCTTCACTCGCATCTTGTTCTACACCCGGTGGACCGAGCCAAAAAATCTCTTTCCCCGCAGGATCTTGTGTTCGCACTATGCCTTCGGCCTTATGCCGTGCACCTAGGCGCGTCACCCTGATCCCTTTAATCTCATCGAGCGGTAAATCGGGCACATTGATATTGAGGATCTGATCGCTCGCAATTGGATGCGCTAACAGCCCCTGCACAATTCGCCGCGCATACACAGCCGCGGTGTGATAATGCTTTAATGCCTTACCATTAAGCGAAATCGCAACGGCGGGGAAACCTAAAAACCGCCCCTCCATCGCCGCCGCTACCGTGCCCGAATATAAAGTGTCATCCCCCATATTCGCGCCAGCATTGATACCCGATACCACCATATCCGGCTCACCATCACAAAGCTCACGTATGGCTAAGTGAACGCAATCCGTGGGTGTACCGTGAACCGAAATATAACCATTATCTAACCTATTAATTCTTAATGGGTTAGTCAAGGTTAAAGAGTTACTTGCGCCGGAGCAATTACGATCGGGCGCGACCGTCATCACAGTAGCGATTTCGGCGAGCGCCTCGGTTAAGGCTCTGATCCCCGGCGCATTCACACCATCATCATTACTGACTAGGATGCGGATCATAAAGCTGACTCGCCCTTATCGGTTGTAATGGCCTCTGCTGAATCGGTTTCTGATGCTGTGTTTGTTTCAGCTGCGTTTGCATCAGGCGTGACTGTCGCTTGCCATTGCAGCTCTTTCACATCTTGATAATCAACCAGCTCTCGTAACAGCGATGTCGCAAAGCTGCCCGCAGGTAAGATAAATTCGAGCACTAATCCATCCTCGGTTTGCTCGTATTTAAGGCCTTGAGGTTCAAGCAGCAATGGACGGCGCTCCTGCTCAAGCCCCGCGTGCTCAAGGCCGTAGCAATCTTCGCTCAGCTCTGCCATGGCGAGGGTTTCAACCTCGGCGGCTTCGCCCTGCGGCAACATTTTTCCGCGGCCCCAAAGTGGCGCAGAAAGCTGAATATCCTTCTCAATCAAGCGTTTCAATACCACTAAGTCCCATTCTGGCGTGACGAAAAAGCTCTTACTGCCCGCCAGCATCACGCAATCCCCCGCTAAGGGTTTAGTGCCATGATTCGCCAAACGATAGGAGACAACGGTATTGAACAGATTGGAGCGCACCGCAGACAGGTACATGCTGCGCTTATTACGGTCTTTCACCTTTTTGCCCGCCAGCATTTGCCGACCCATCACCAGGTTTTTACCATCGTGGCCGAAACGCTGCTCACCAAAATAGTTAGGCACACCAATTTGGCTGACTTTTTCGATGCGGCTGATAATGTCTTCCACGTTTGTGACATTACGCAGGGTAAGAATAAAACGGTTGCCCAAGAGCGCGCCAATACGCAGTTTTTTGCTATGGCGACTGCTGGATAAAATGGTTAAGCGCTCGCTGTTAAGCTCGCTCCACGCCGGGGTTTCTTTACCTGGGATACGAATGCCAAACCACTGTTCTGTGATGGCATTTTTATCTTTTTGTCCGGCATAGGTCACTTCTTTGGGATGAACCTTAGCGAACTTGGCCAGCATTTCAGCCACTTGCACCGTATTCAGCCCATCCTTACGAATGTGGACTAAATGATGCTCGCCCTCGCCCGACGGGCTAAAAGGCAAAATCTCTTTCACGATAAAGTCGCTGTTAACGGTTCTTAAATCGGCGGTGGCCGTCGGTTTGCCGTACAGGTAATGTAGTTCGCTCATGGGTCTTTCTTATCTCTTAAAGTTTCAAGCTATTGGCGGCTGAGTAATACAACGGCTTCGACCGCAATGCCTTCTTTGCGGCCGGTAAACCCGAGTTTTTCAGTGGTGGTAGCCTTAACGTTGATATCGGCAATGTCAGCATTAAGATCGGCCGCCAACACTTGGCGCATATCCTCGATATGCGGCGCCATCTTTGGTGCCTGGGCAATGATAGTGACATCCAGATTACCCAGCTCAAATCCCTTCGCCCGCGCTAACGCATAACAGTGTCGCAGCAAGACGCGACTATCGGCGCCTTTATAGGCGGCATCGGTATCGGGGAAATGTTTACCAATATCCCCAAGGGCCATCGCCCCTAGAATGGCATCGGAGATGGCATGCAACACCACATCACCGTCGGAATGAGCCACCAACCCAGTTTCGTAAGGGACTTCGACCCCACATAAAATTAACGGGCGCGCTTCACCAAATTTATGGACATCAAAACCATGGCCGATTCGGATTTTCATTACTTATTTCCTAACGTATTTAATAGATTGCGCAATTCACTCTGCTTGGCTTCAAGCATTCGCGCGCAGTAAAAAAAGTTCTGCCAACTCCAAATCATCGGGATGGGTGACTTTAATGTTATCCGCCCGCCCCGCGACCAAACCAGGGGAAATGCCCGCCCACTCCATCGCCGAGGCTTCATCGGTCACGACAGCCCCCGCGGCAAGCGCGGCTTTTAAATGTAATCGCAACAAGGAGGTTGGGAATAACTGCGGTGTCAACGCATGCCAGAGATTATCGCGGCAAACAGTCGAGCTAATTTCACCTAAGCTATTGGCGCGCTTCATGGTATCCCGCACAGGCATGGCTAAAATCGCCCCTTGGGGAAAGTGCACCCGCGATGCCAACAATTTATCAATGTCTTGCGCCGTCAGGCAGGGTCTGGCCGCATCGTGAACTAAAGCCCAACCATTATCAGGCGCCTTATCGAGTGCCGCCAGCACCGAGTCGGCACGCTCAGAACCGCCAATGACAGTTACCAGCTTGGGATGCTTGGCCTGCGGCAACGCGGCAAACTTGGTATCCTCAGGATGCAGCGCCACAATCACTTGGTTAATTTGCGGATGGGATAATAACTTATCTAAGGTATGAGCCAGAATGCTTTGTCCCAGCAAGGTTAAATATTGTTTGGGTTTGCCCGCGCCCATGCGGCTGCCAATCCCCGCGGCGGGCACAATCGCCACCACATGGTGCGAGAAAGGATCAATTTGAACTGCAACTTGGGTTTCGACCTGCGGCGCGGCCTCTAATACGGTATCCATAGGCGCTCCGTTACTGCGAGGGACTCGATACTGAACGGTCACCGCCCACCACGCGATAGAAGGTTTCGCCTTCTTTCACCATGCCTAGCTCGTTACGCGCCCGCTCTTCAATCGCTTCGGTACCACTCTTAAGGTCGATAATTTCCTCTTTAAGCACTTGATTACGCTCATTGAGTTTTGCATTACCTTCTTGCTGAGCCGCGATCTGTTTTTGCAGAACAAAGTATTCGGGCAGGCTATTATCACCCGACCACAGCCGATATTGCAGCAAACCGAGAAGCACTATGAGTGCAATGACAAAGAATTTCATGGAGGAATTAGCGTCAGTATCTTGAATTAAAAAAATATACTGCAGATAGTACAACAAAAAAGGCCACCAAGTGGTGGCCTTTTTACATCAGACGACTAAATTACGCCTGACCTTTGATTTCTTTCAAACCGCGGTATGGCGCTTTTTCACCTAATTGCTCTTCGATACGCAGCAATTGGTTGTATTTAGCAACACGGTCAGAACGGCACAGTGAACCCGTCTTGATTTGGCCAGCCGCAGTACCTACCGCTAAATCAGCGATAGTAGAGTCTTCAGTTTCACCGCTACGGTGTGAAATCACCGCAGTGTAACCCGCCGCTTTTGCCATACGGATAGCCGCTAAGGTTTCAGTTAATGAACCGATTTGGTTGAACTTGATCAGGATTGAGTTAGCGATGCCGTTCTCGATACCACGGGTTAAGATCTTAGTGTTAGTTACGAATAAATCGTCGCCCACTAATTGGATCTTGTCACCCATGATCTTAGTTTGGTATGCCCAACCATCCCAATCTGACTCGTCCAGACCGTCTTCAATAGACACGATTGGATATTGCTCAGTCAGTGATTTCAGGAAGTCAGAGAAACCGTTTGAATCGAATACTTTGCCTTCGCCAGACAGGTCATATTTACCGTCTTTGTAGAACTCAGAAGCCGCACAGTCTAATGCCAGAGTCACGTCGGTACCCAGCTTGTAACCTGCTAATTCAACGGCTTCTTTGATTACCGCTAATGCATCAGCGTTAGAAGACAGGTTAGGTGCGAAACCACCTTCGTCACCCACAGAAGTGCTTAAACCTTTGCCGTGCAGTACTTTCTTCAGTGTGTGGAAAATCTCAGCGCCCATACGTAAAGCTTCGCGGAAGTTTTTCGCGCCAACAGGTTGAACCATGAACTCTTGGATATCAACGTTGTTATCAGCGTGCTCGCCACCGTTGAGGATGTTCATCATAGGCACTGGCATAGCGTATTGGCCAGGAGTACCGTTTAATTCCGCAATGTGAGCGTATAAAGGCATGCCTTTGAATGCTGCAGCCGCTTTAGCCGCCGCTAAAGACACAGCCAGAATCGCGTTAGCGCCTAACTTGTCTTTGTTTTCAGTGCCGTCTAAGTCGATCATGATTTGATCAAGCTCAGCCTGTGCAGTCGCATCTTTACCGATTAACGCCGCACGGATAGGGCCGTTTACGTTAGCCACAGCCGTTAATACACCTTTACCTAAGTAACGGCTCTTGTCGCCATCACGCAGTTCCAGCGCTTCGCGGCTACCGGTAGAAGCACCAGATGGCGCAGCCGCCATACCGATAAAACCACCTTCTAAATGCACTTCGGCTTCAACTGTTGGGTTACCACGAGAATCCATAATCTCGCGACCAATCACGTTAATAATCTTAGCCATATTACCCTCGATTTAAGTTTAAAAGAGAAAAGAAAAAACCAATACCAATGGGAATTAACAGATGTAGAGTACGACCAAAATCTTTAAATTCCGTTTACTATTTCCGTCTATACGCATGTCGTTTATACACATGGGTATGAGTTTTGACTCATGATTACGCGGCCTGAGTGTAACAAAAGGCCGGGCCCACTGTCGCGGGTCCGGCCTTAAAATTTATTTCTTCAGATCACGTTTTTGATGTGCACTTGCGGCAGCAACGAAACCTTCGAACAATGGATGACCATCGCGTGGGGTCGAAGTGAATTCTGGGTGGAATTGACCCGCTACAAACCAAGGATGATCTTTCAGCTCAATCATCTCAACCAGTTTACGGTCCGAAGATAAACCACTAAATACCAGACCCGCTTGCTCTAAACGTTCTCTGTACTTGTTGTTCACTTCGTAACGGTGACGGTGACGCTCAACACAAGTGTTACCTTTGTACGCTTGCGCCGCTTTTGAGCCTTCCAGCAGGTGACATAACTGCGCACCTAAACGCATAGTGCCACCTAAATCAGAAGCTTCATGGCGTTGTTCAACGTTACCTTCTTCATCAACCCATTCAGTGATTAAGCCAACCACAGGGAATGGCGTTGCTTTATTGAACTCGGTTGAGTGAGCATCGGTCATGCCAGCAACGTTACGAGCGAATTCAATCAGCGCCACTTGCATACCTAAACAGATACCAAAGTACGGCAGCTCGTTTTCACGGGCATATTTAGCCGCTAGGATCTTACCTTCCACACCGCGCTCACCGAAGCCACCTGGAACTAAGATACCGTCTAAACCTTGCAGAACTTCATCGCCTTTCGCTTCAACGGTTTGTGAGTCAATATACTTGATGCTCACAGATACACGGTTCTTCAGACCCGCGTGTTTTAATGCTTCGTTGACTGACTTATAGGCGTCTGGCAGTTCGATGTATTTACCGACCATACCAATCACGACTTCGCCGTTTGGATTGGCTTCTTGGTAAATGACGTTTTCCCACTCAGACAAGTCAGCTTCGCGGCATTCTAAGCCAAAACGCTTAACCACTAAGTCATCTAAACCCTGTGAACGCAGCAGCGCAGGGATCTTGTAGATGCTGTCGACGTCTTTTAATGAAATAACCGCACGTTCTTCAACGTTACAGAATAACGAAATCTTCGCACGTTCGTTGGCAGGAATCGCGCGGTCGCCACGGCAGATCAGCACATCCGGTGCAATACCGATAGAACGCAATTCTTTCACTGAATGTTGAGTCGGTTTCGTTTTCACTTCACCCGCGGCGCCAAGGAATGGCACTAAGGTTAAATGCATAAACAGGGTACGATCGCGGCCCAGTTCAACGCCTAATTGGCGGATAGACTCAAGGAATGGCAGTGATTCGATATCACCAACAGTACCGCCGATTTCAACGATAGCCACATCGTGACCTTCACCGCCTGCAATCACTTTTTCTTTGATCGCGTTAGTGATGTGTGGGATCACCTGAATCGTCGCGCCTAAATAGTCACCGCGACGCTCTTTACGCAGTACTTCCTCGTAAATACGACCCGTAGTGAAGTTGTTGCGACGGTTCATCTTAGTACGGATGAAACGCTCATAGTGGCCAAGGTCAAGGTCTGTTTCTGCGCCGTCCTCAGTCACAAACACTTCACCATGTTGCGTTGGGCTCATGGTACCTGGATCAACGTTAATGTATGGGTCCAGTTTCATGATGGTTACATTGAGACCACGGGCCTCTAAAATTGCGGCTAATGAAGCGGCTGCAATGCCTTTACCTAGTGATGAAACCACACCACCAGTAACGAAGATATACCTTGTAGTCATGCTGAACCTGAGAAAATGAGTTTGAAAATACGTGCTTGTAAGAAAGCACTAGGACGGGGCAGTAGTATACCAAAGGTGTTGCCATTCGACAAACACCAATCCGGATAATTTGCCCTTTATCTTGACTCGCCCTGTTTAACCTTATCCCAATAGACATCTAACTCTTCTAAGCTATGTTCTTCTAATGCTTTATTATTTTGTCTTGCAAATGCCTCAACACCTTTAAAACGGCGTTCAAATTTAACATTGGCTTGGCGCAGCGCTTGTTCTGGGTCCACCTTTAAATGGCGCGCCAAATTCACCACTGCAAATAATAAGTCGCCCATTTCGGCCTGCACTTTGGCTTGGTCGAGCGTTGGCTGATTCACCTCCGCAAACACTTCATCAATTTCTTCATGGATTTTTGCGACAACAGGCTCAAGCTCAGGCCAATCGAACCCAACGCGCGCGACCCGTTGCTGAATTTTGATTGAACGGGATAACGCTGGCTGCGCGCGCGGAATATCATCAAGCACAGAAACCTCGCTTAATGAAGCCCCCCCAGCCGCCAATGCCTTTTGTTCACGCTCGCTGGCTTTGATTGCTTCCCAATTGGCCTTCATCTGCTGACTACTGGCATCGGCCTCGAATACTTCATTACCAAACACATGGGGATGACGGCGGGTCAGTTTGTCGGTGATTTTATTAACGACAGTGCTGAAATCGAACCTGCCCTGCTCTTTGCCAAGCTGGCAATAAAACACCACTTGGAATAATAAATCCCCCAGCTCATCAGGTAATTCGTCTAAGGCTAAACGTTCAATCGTGTCAGCCACCTCATAGGCCTCTTCGAGGGTAAAAGGCACTATGGTTTGATAAGTCTGGGCTTTATCCCATGGGCAACCCGTTTGCGGATCGCGCAGCTTCTCCATAATCTTCAGTAGCGGCGCAACATCGGTTGCAGAAAGTGCTGTTGCGGGAAGCTCAGTAATAGAAGGCGTGATATGGGAAGTCATGCAGATATCCTTTCAAGAGAGTCGACACAGGTGCAGGATGCGTAAACAGGAATACACTCAAGCTGAGTCGCAACTAAGGCTGTAATAAGGGCAATAAAGCGCTAATGATAAAGTAGCCAAGCTCAAAGTGCTATTTAGAGTCTGGTATTAGGTTTTAACGAAGAGGATATGCCCATCATAGGCTTCATCCTTTTGCCGTTTACACTCAAGGGCGGCAACTTGTTCATCCGAAAGGATTATCCCTTCTGGCTCGACTTTGGCTTCGAGGGCTTCTAATCGCTTTTGAAGTTCTCTAAGCCATGCAGTAACCAAATGGAGCTCACGCCACTGGCGGAGACAAATATCCCTTGTTTTCGAAGCTCGTTACTAGAGCGAGACTGCCCATGGGCAGGAAATACGATAGCATGTGTTAAGACAGCATTTTCAGTTACATCATCAACACGATTCTTGAGGTACAGTGTTCTTCTGGGCTGCAATCCCCAAAAAAGAAGGCCAGCTGGATTGCTGACCTTCTCTTTACAACTATTCACCTTCAGTCGCCAAACACTCAGTAACCGCCCCCCCAAATAGCTATATGGCAACTTTACACAAGTCGCCTAGGCACCAAATACTAAAATCCAAGTGCCGGGGTTTGGCTGGGTTCCAACACCAAACGGGCAACACCAGTGACGCCTGCACCATAAGGCCTGCTGGCCTGTATACCTCGACTGGATGCAGCCGGTGCTGCTGCTTGGTTCCAGTAATCAAAGGCTATTTCTTCATAGATATTGAGTCTGGGGCCCAAACCGCGGGCAACATACCAAGGCGACTGGCTGTCATTTCTGCGTTCTTCAAATTCAAATACATAAATACGTGGGCCCAAAACGCCAAACTCCAATTCTTTAAGCACATACCAATCACGGCGAGCGCATGCCTCGGTGGTCACATCACCACACTTCCAGCGGTAAATTGACTGGAATGCCACATCATCCGATTCGGTATCTACTATCCAATTAATGGGAGTGTTAAATATGGGCGCAAAATCAGGTGGTGAGGATTGGAAACTGCCCAACTGATAACCTTCACCATTGGCATTGAACTGCCAACCAAAATAGGCGAAACCGTTATCCCATAACAAATTACCGTTATCCCAGGCCGATTTATGCCATTGATTGATAGTGGTATTCCAGTACTTGCCCTCTGCGTTGGTCAAGTCAAAGGTCCCAATCACACCGTTTTCAAGCTCCAATGCATAGTCTGTATCTGCGGCAAGTAAGTTACCCTCTGCATCGTAGGATTCACTGAATACCTGTATATCGCTGCCTGACTGGTCAAGCTTGCTGATATGCACGCTACTGCCATCTTCAAATCGGGCAATAAAGGTGCCATGCTCATTAATGCTCCAGGTGAAAGGCCGCTCCAGTACCCTAGCTATACCTGTACCATCAGCACTAACCTCAAACAAGTCGGCAAACATATCAGAGTAACCGAGTCCTGGCTCACCAAAGTAGTAATAATGTTCGATAATCCAGTCGCTGACTACCTCGTCGGCGGTGAGTTTAAGTTCACTCAGTTTATCGCCATTGCGCATCAGCTGATCGGTGGTGGACTCATTCAACTTTCCACTGGTCGAAATCACCACACCACCATCCAACGTCACCGGCGTCATGGTTTCTTTTACCGATGCGACAATACGGAAGGTGTCAGTTTTCTCGCCTTCGATTACCCGTTTCATAGTGGTGCTTTGCGGTTTACGCAGCACCTCCACCTGGTTGACTCCTGCATTATGCAGCTGGTTAACCTGCGCCATAGTTAATCCGGCAACGCCCTCCTCGACGGCGGGATAACTGTAGGAGCCAATGGGATCGGAATAGGTGAGGGTTAAGATGCCATCGGTGAGTGCCCAGCTGAACTTCTCTACACGACCAGTTGTTTCAATCCCGCTGCCGTTCTGGTGGAATTCAAATCGGCCACCGCCGCGGGACAAAAAGCCTGCCGCCGCTGGATACACTTCATAGTAGGTGCTGGCGAGACTGTCTGGCGCAATCGGGGGGGTCAGTTCAGGATCAGCGATGATATCATCGACGGTCGCACTAATAATACCTGGCGTGGCGGTTTCGGCCGCTGTCACGTAGCTGTTGTATGCTTCGGTATTGGTCAGCAACTCCAGCACATTACTGACCCCTTCCGGCAAGGCAAACGCCCCCCCCTGTGTAATCAGTTTCACCACAGCGGCTGCCTCTATCAACTCATCCGGACTAACTGATTTTTCAACCAGAGTGAATTGGTCTAAATCAGCTGGAACCTCACCATTGTTAGCTGAGACTATCAGCGAATACAAAGCGGTTGAAACTGCATTGATAGACACAGTATTGGCGACCTCATCGGCCAGAGTTTCTGCCTTGGTAGCAGTTGGCGAAACCTGAATTCTGGAGGTCACTTTGCCTACCACAGCCGTCTGTACCGGATCCGCTGTCAGCTGGGGGACAAACTTGTAATACTCCAAACCGGCAGTGCTGGCTGATTTAACAATGAGATTGGTAAACAGATTGGTTTCATCATCGTCAGCTTTAAGTGGCAGGCTAAAAGCACCATTGCTGTCAGTTGTGGTGCTAAAACTGGTACCAGCCACGGTGCCGCTGACCTCGGAGCTGGCAAAGGCTGCGTCAGTAACATTCCCCGTGACGGTATAAGTCACCATGACTGGGGTCACGATGACAGTTCCGACTACTGAGGCGGATTCATCATCATCGTCAGTAACCATCAGACTGAAGCCTAGGTCAGTATCAACCGAAACACTTGGCGCCGTAAAACTTAAGGAAGCCGTGGTTTCACCGGCCAGAGTTACCGGGGAGCCAGAGGTTTGGGTCCAAAGATATGAGCTGATACTACCATCCGGATCAGTCGCTGAGGCTGTTAAGGTCACGGCCGACTTTTCAACTACACCTTCAAAGACGGCTGTGACCGTGGGTAACTTATTGTTGGCCACCAGCACCGAAACCATGGCACTGGCAGTTTGATTGGCGCTGTCAGTAACAGTGACCCGAAGCACTGCGGTCCCATCAGCATCAACGCTCGGAGCGGTCACACCAACGATGGCGCTGGTGATGTTGGCCAGCGTTAACGTGGGGCCAGATTCTTGAGTCCATAGATAGCTGAGCGAGCTGCCATCGTCCTGGCCGACCGAAATAATATCGACGCTTCGGTTTTCTTTAAGCGCAACAGAACTCGCAACGGTTACCGTTGGCATTTCATCGGAGTCATCAGAGCCGCAGGCTGCCAGTATGACAAAAGCCAAAAAACTCACAGACAACTGTTTGAAATTTTTAAATTTCATCGTCACTCCTTAACGAGCTATTGGGTATACACGAGAGGTATGAGATAGAAAACAATCGATAGGTATTGACGAATAATAAGGAATTAGTTCGCCTTTTGACCAATCAAAAAAAGCATAGTTCATATTTAAAAGACGCACGAGAATAATTCTGATTACAGTTCAGTGATTATTGGGTGCGGCCATATCTTTTGTGGTTCGAGCCCTGTTCATACTAGTCTTTAGATTTCCTTCACTTTTTCTATTTTAGAGCGGGTGATGACCTCTGATAGAAGAATACTTATAGTAGGTGCCAATAAACGCACATTTATCATCTAATTAATCGCTACGTCAGAAGTACTTTTTTGTATGATGGAGATAAACTCACGTGGCGAAACCATGAGCGAATACATGGATGTATTATTTATCAAGTAAAGAAATCACCTTCTGAAGAAGGTGGTTTAGGGCTGAAAATAAAAAAGCGGTAGCGCTTTATGCCCTACCGCTTTTTTACAACGCATAATCACAGAATCGAGAATTACAATCTGCGCGCTTCTATCACGCTATCGACTTGGGAGAGCTTAGATAACACCCGCGATAAACCATCAAGATTATAAAGCTCTAATTCCAGCTCAATGGCTGCCGTCTGATTCTTAATATCCGATGAGGAGCTCATGGCAAGCACATTGGACTTTTCGGCGGCTAGTACCGAGGTGAGATCCCGCAATAATCCGCTGCGATCATGGGCTAAGACGCGCAGACGCATGCGATAACCACCTGAATAGTTTTCGCCCCAAACCACATCGACGCCGCGTTCTGGGTGAACGCGCATTAACTCTTTCACCTGCTCACAGTCGGAGCGATGCACAGAAATACCGCGCCCTTTGGTGATAAAGCCTAAAATCTCATCCCCAGGCACGGGTTGGCAGCAACGGGCGATATGGCTAAGTAAATTACCCACGCCATTCACTTCCACCTGTCCTCGGCTATTGGTGCCAGATTTAGGTTGGCTCTTCTTAACTAATTCTTCAACCGCATCTTCTTCGCTCGCCTCATCGAGGCGCAACTTGCTTTGAATATGGTTAACAACCTGATGTAAACGCACATCACCGCCGCCGATGGCGGCAAGCAAGTCGTCCATACTCGCCATATTAAAACGCTCAACGGCGATGGCAGCATCTTTGATTTTAAGGCTGACTCGCGCCAGCTCGGCTTCGAGCATTTCTTTACCGGCGATAATGTTTTTATCGCGGTCTTGCTGCTTAAACCAATGCTGAATTTTCGAACGCGCCCGCGATGTGCGGATATAGCCTAAGTTTGGATTGAGCCAATCGCGCTTAGGATTGGGGTGCTTCGAGGTGATAATCTCGATGCGCTCGCCCGTTTCAACCTGGTAGGTAAACGGTACAATCCGGCCATCGACCTTGGCGCCGATACACTTATGGCCAACCTGCGAGTGAATATAGTAGGCAAAGTCGAGCACGGTTGAACCCAGTGGCAAGTCAACGACTTCACCACTTGGAGTAAAGACATAGACTCTATCTTCAAACACTTGGCTGCGGACTTCTTCGACCAAATTGCCGCTTTCGACCACGTCTTCCTGCCATTGCAGAATTTTACGCAGCCAATTGATTTTTTCTTCGTAGCCGCTCTGTTTGCCGGAGTGATTACCTTCCTTGTATTTCCAGTGCGCGGCAACACCCAGCTCTGCATCTTCATGCATATCTTGGGTACGAATTTGAATTTCAACGGTTTTACCTTCTGGCCCCACCACAACAGTATGGATGGATTGATAACCGTTAGGTTTAGGGTTGGCCACGTAGTCATCAAACTCGCGTGGAATATGATGCCAAAGAGTGTGCACGACCCCTAAGGCGCCGTAGCAATCCTGCAAACGTTCGGTGACAATCCGCACGGCGCGCACGTCAAACAACTCATCAAACTTGAGGTGTTTGCCCTTCATTTTGCGCCAAATGCTGTAGATATGTTTTGGACGACCATAGACCTTAGCGCGGATATGATCCTCATCGAGGCGCTGCTGCAACTGCTCGACAAATTTTTCGATATAGACTTCGCGGTCTAACCGCTTACCATCTAGCTGTTTCGCAATGTCCTTGTAGGTATCTGGATGCAGATAACGGAAGGAAATATCTTCTAATTCCCACTTTAACTGACCAATACCCAAACGGTTCGCGAGCGGCGCATAGATGTCGGCAATTTCGCGGGCCAATAAGACACGGGTTTCTTCATCGGCATTTTTCACGGCGCGAAGCAAACAAACACGCTCGGCTAGTTTTATCACCACGGCGCGCACGTCTTCGACCATTGCCAGCAACATGCGGCGGATATTGTCGATTTGCGGCTCGCTTGAGCGGCTATTGGGATTGATTTTTAACGCGCCAATCGCATCCATGGTCACGACGCTGGCAACTAACCGCGCCAGCGGCTCGCCAAATTTTTCTTTGATCGCCTCTTCATTTAGTAAGCCAGCATCAAACACCACAAACAGAATGGCCGCTTGCAGCGTCTCGATATCCATGTTCAATGGCGCGAGGATTTCAATCATCTCACGGGCACGTTCGAGCAGTTCTCTTTTCGCGGCAGGACTCTTAGCGGGTAAGGCTTCCACCTGTGCAATCAGGGTGAGTAAGGTCTGGGCCTCCTCGACATGACTGACATAGCGAGCCACCCAATCTTCAAGATGAAAATCGGGATCATTAAAGTGCGCTTCGCGAACAGAGACCATCTAATTTATTTCCTTATTCGTGCTCAGAGAAAAGTGGCACCACCTCGGCACTCCTATCTTCAGCATTGGCACGGACTTGTCAAACCCAACGAGACGAAACTTCACATTTTTTACGTTATTCAAACGCTTTGCTTACTTTACACTCGAATAACGCGGGCAAGTGAGGAAACCTTGCCCAATCGATAAGCCTTATTTTGCAAGCTCAAACAAGGCCATGGCTTCGATATGATGTGTCTGCGGGAACATATCGATTAAACCTAACTTTTGTAACTTGTAACCACGCTCGAGCAACACAGCACTGTCGCGGGCCAAGCTCGCCGGATTACAAGAGACATAAACCACTTGGCGGGGTTTCATCTTCTTAAGCCATTGCAAACTCTCGAACGCACCCGCGCGGGCAGGATCGAGTAGCAACTTATCAATCTTCCCCATCCAAGGCTCACAGGATAAATCGGCGCTTAAGTCGCCATGGTAAAAGGTTAAATTGCTTAAGCCATTTGCCGCCGCGTTTTCGCGGGCTTGGCTGACCATTTCTGGCACCCCTTCAACCCCAATCACTTCGGCGCCCAGTTTAGCTAAAGGCAAACTGAAGTTCCCCATACCGCAGAAGAGATCGAGAATTCGCTCACCCGGCTGTGGTGCTAACCATTCTAACGCCTGCGCCACCATGGTCTTGTTAATTTGCGCATTCACTTGCACAAAGTTACCAGGGGTAAAGGTGAGGCTCACAGGCGTTGCATCGGCGTTATCATCGAGTAACTGGTAAACGGGCAATAACAGCGTGCCATTCACTCCATGGAACTCGCCGTTGTTGTCTTGCAGACAAATATGGATTTGATGCTGCTCAGCAAACTGCGCCAGCTTAGCCATATCCTTATCATTTAAGGGTTTAGTGATCCGAATTACCGCAAAATGGCCGTTGTCGGCATCAATTAATTCTACATGCCCAAGGCTCGACTTGGCCGCCAGTTGATTAAGCAACTTAGCAAATGGGGCAATTAAATCCGCTAAGGGTTTCGCCAAGACTAAACAGGTATCAATAGGCACCACTTGGTTGCTGCTCGAAGCGCGAAACCCTAGGCTCAACTGCTTGGTATTTTTATCAAATAGGGTCGCAAGGCGGGCGCGGCGACGATAGTGCCAACCTTCGCCCGTCAATGCAGGCACTGAGTTGCCTTCGGCACCAGCAAATTTGGCCATAATATCAACCAAGGCCGCGGACTTATGCTCGCGCTGCCCTGCTAATGACATATGCTGTAAATCGCAGCCACCACAGCTTTGGTAATGTGGGCATAGCGGCGTGACTCGCTCAGCGCTCGGTGTCTCAACTTTAATCAGCTTGGCTCGGGCATAGTTTTTCTTTTGTTCGGTCAGCTGCGCCTGCACGGTTTCATTCGGCAAGGCGCCGGGGATAAATACGACTTTTCCCTGATGTTGTGCTATACCTGCCCCTAGATGATCCAGCTGGTGCACGCTAAAGGATTGCTTCGCGGACAATTGCTTGGAACTATTTGGTTTTGCTTTAAAAAATTGTGCCATTTCGGCCTCTAAATCAATAAAAAACTGGTAAAGACCGCCCTTTTTCTGGCAGTCTTATAAAATTATATCGTCCCTAGAATTTAGGAAACTGCGCTGCTGCTATGAACCCTGTCAACAACATGACCAAATACAGCTTACGTTCCTGGGTTCTGGTGCTTGCGCTTGCGCCGACGATCTTAGTCGGTATTCTGCTGGGCAGCTACTTTACCATAAATCGCTTCTATGAACTCGAAGATACGCTGATTGAACAGGGCAGCAATATTATCGAACCTTTAGCGATTGCCAGTGAAGTGGGACTCGTGGGCAATGACAGGGAAGCGACGAAACGGCTCCTTGCCGCAGCCCAACTGAATAAATCCACGCTCGTTAAATCTATCGCTATTTTTGACATTCAAAATCAACTGTTTGTCACATCGCATTACCACAAAGATTTCGAAATCATGCGCTATAAAGAGGCGCTGACTAATCTGCACAAAACCGAAATCGAACATGTGGGCGACAGCCTTATCCTACGCACACCGATTTTTGCCACCGCACCACCTGCGCCGGGCGCGCCCGTCAATTTTGATATCCAAACCGATAATGGCGAGTTGCTTGGCTATATTTCGGTGATTATCAATAAAGAACGCGCGCTACTCGAACAACACAGGGCCGCCGTGGCCGCCTTTATTATCGTCTTGATTGGGGTGCAATTAAACCTGTTGTTTACCTTTCGTCTGGTTAAAAACGTCACCCAGCCGATTACCGAAATGGTGCGGGTGGTCGCCAAAATTCGCGAGGGTAAACTCGATGCCAGACTCGAGGGTAATCTTATCGGAGAGCTGGATTTACTCAAACGCGGTATTAACGCCATGGCGGGCTCGCTATCGGAATATCACGATGAGATGCAGCAAAATATCGATCAGGCAACTTCGGATCTGCGGGAAACCTTAGAGCAGATTGAGATCCAAAACGTCGAGCTCGACTTAGCCAAAAAACGCGCGCTGGAGGCCAGCCGCATTAAGTCGGAATTCTTGGCGAACATGTCCCACGAGCTGCGCACACCATTAAACGGCGTGATAGGCTTTGCCCGTCAACTCGTTAAAACCCCGCTACACTCGAGCCAAGTCGATTACATTAATACCATCGAGCGCAGCGCGACTAACCTACTGGCGATTATCAACGATATTCTCGACTTCTCTAAACTCGAAGCCGGTAAAATGGTGCTAGAAAACATGCCATTCGGCCTAAGGGAAACCCTAGGTGAGACAATCACTTTAATCTCCGGCAGCGCGCAGGCGAAAGGGCTGGAGTTAGTGGTCGATATTGCACCCAACGTCCCCGACAATGTTAACGGCGATGCTATGCGTGTTTGCCAAATTATCAATAACTTAGTGGGAAATGCCATCAAGTTTACCGATTCGGGCAGCGTGTTAGTCAAGTTAGAGTTACAAAACCAGACCGATGATCAAGTGGTACTGCGCTGTGATGTGATTGATACCGGCATTGGAATTGATGAAAACCAACAGGACTTCCTGTTCCAAGCCTTTGGCCAAGCGGACTCCTCGATTTCTCGCCGCTTTGGTGGAACAGGGCTAGGGCTGGTCATCACTAAGCGCCTCGTCAACCAAATGGGTGGCCAAATTGGCTTTACCTCTTCGGTGGATAAAGGGTCTAACTTCTGGTTCACTCTGCCATTGGGCCTAGGTCAATTCCAGATTGGCGATTCGCTACCCTTTGAAAAGCTTAAAGATAAAACCGTGCTGTTTTATGAGCCCAGAGTACTCACCCATTCGGTTATTAGTCGCCAGCTAAAACAGTGGGATACAAAAGTCACTCACCATCAACACATTCCGAGCTTGCTGACGACGCTCTCGACCACTGAGCATCAGTTCGATTATGTGCTGTTGAGTTGCCATGGATTTAGCAATCCGAATCAATTGGTCAGCACCTTAAATCAAGCTAAGAGTAAAACAGATTGCTTGATCGTGCTGTTCGATTGCCAAGAGCAGGAAGTACTAAGCCAGTTTATTCGCCCCAATGCCGATGTGGTGTTGTCACTGCCGGTGAGTGAACATCAATTGGCGCGTAATATGCTCTATCCACCAATGGAATATGACATTTTACCTCCCGTGGCGATTACCGTCCCCGCCGCGCGCCAATCCCTTACGGTGTTGGCGGTGGATGATAACTTTGCCAATTTAAAACTGATTGATACGCTGCTTAACGAGTTAGTGACGACCGTCATCGCCGTTAACAGCGGTGAAGAAGCCGTCAAACAAGCCAAGAGTCGCACCTTTGACCTTATCTTTATGGATATCCAGATGCCGGGCACCGACGGCATCAGCGCCACCAAGCAAATCCGCCAAGGGTCGATGAACCGCAACACGCCCATTATTGCCGTGACCGCCCACGCGATTGCCGAGGAACGAGAGCTGATTTTAGGCAGCGGCATGGATGGTTACTTGCCTAAGCCCATAGATGAAGCCGCCCTCAAAGCGGAAATAAACCGCTGGATCACTCGGCCCAAGTTCACCCACTTCGATTTACACACCCTCAACTGGGATCTTTGCTTAACCCAAGCCAACCATAAGTCGGATTTAGCCTTAGATATGTTGCGCATGTTATTGGATTCCTTGCCACAAACGGTCTCGGCAATTGAGACGGCGCTGAGTCAGAACGATCAAGCGACTATGCTCACCACTATCCACAAACTCCATGGAGCCAGTTGCTATTGCGGAGTACCGACCACACAGCGATTATGCCAAGAGATTGAATCGGCATTGAAACGAGATGCTCGTGTCGAAGATCTCGAACCGGAAATACTAGAGTTACTTGATGAGCTAACTAAGGTAGAATCGGCGGCAAAACAAGTGCTATCACAGCTATCAGCGGAAATAACAGATGACCAAAAAAACGGGCTTCTTTAAGCGTTTAAAGGCGCTAGAACTACCACAGAAAAAACTCTTTGCCATTGCCCTTTGCCAACGAATGTTACCTAACTATCAATTGTTTTCAGAGGTTTGCGAGTTTGGCGATCCTGCGGTATTAAGCACTGTGCTCGATCTTCTTTGGCAATCCCAGTACGACAATAAGCTGAAATTCAACATTGATGTGCATTTGCAGCGCTTAGAAGATAACACCCCGGAACCCGCCGATTTTGATAACTATGGCGTATACCCGGCGATGGATGCCGTGGTTGCTCTGTCTACGTTACTCGGTGCGATTCAAACCGATCTTGAAGAAGATATCACCAATATCAGCAAGTTATCCTCAAGCACTGTGGCGAACTACATTGAGACCATCAGCGATGTGGATTTAACCGATGATGCCTTAGATGACTATGTCTTCGCCCATGAAGTGATGGAAGAAGAGCGTGAACTGCAGAATACACTGCTGGAAATTATCGAAGAGAATCCTAAGATCACCGCAGAATTGGTGAAAGGTTTACGCAAAGAGATTATCGAAGCGGGTGTCTCGAATATCGGTATTAGCGTCGCGTAAGTGAGCCCTGCTACCTAAGAGTGGTTCACTATTAGGTAGCATCTTATACCAATCGTATTAAATATCTGTTTATTCAGCGGGAGTTAAACGGGCTTTAGACAAGGCGAAGGCTTGAAGGCATAGTGGCGCTCTGTCGAAAGCCTTAAACGCAGTATAAAGCCCGTTCAACCCCGCCCTTCGGGAGCCTCACAGGCGTCTCACTCCCGTGTTACATTGACTTAAAAGGGAATAACCATTTCTTCGTCAATGCGCCTTGGATTGAGACGCCTGTGAGGCTCTGAACTGATTAGATATTTAATGTGATTGGTATTAGCCAAGGGATAACACTGCGAGGGATAGGATTTAGCCGAGCATCCATTCAATATGAAAAAACTCGTTTACCAAGGATTTATCTTAACCAATAGCGAAGGTCGCACCGATACCTGGAAACTCACCATAGGCCAGCAAAGCCGTATTGGTTCTCTGTTTGAACTGCGCCGTTTAGTCAATTACTACCTTGAGCTGGGGATTGTGCCCGCCACCCGCGCTAGCCTACAAGAGGCGAAACAGACCCAAAACTCCATGAGTAAAAATCCGCTAAAACCCCGCAAACGCTAACGAGCTTAAATCATCGAAAACAGCTCGGGCGCCTTAGACTGCATAAACTCTATAAATACTTTTACCTTTAGCGGCTGCTGACTCCGCTGGTGATACAAAATCGATATTCTGCGCTGCTCACCTATCCATTCGGGCAAGAGTACTTTTAACTGTCCCTCTTTAATCTGCTGTTTTACAAATAATTCTGGGCCATAGAGAATGCCGCCGTGATCGAGAGTCGCCTGAATCGCCCCGTGTAGATCCGTGAGCGTGAGTTTTGTCGGGCCATTAAAATAAAACGACTCGCCATTCGAGTGCTTTAAGTGCCAGTTAAACAGTGGCCACACTTTAATTAACTGATGGGCTTCAAGATCATCGGGATGGGTTAACTTAGGCGCCGAGGCTAAATATTCCGGCGTCGCAAACAGGCGGTAATCGAGTTCGCCTAAGGTGCTCGACACCCAAGAGGAATCGGGCTGGGCACCGCCCACAATCGCCACATCGATCCCTTTATCGATCAAATCCACCAACTCATTGCTTTGGGAAATATGCAGGCGAATATCGGGATATAAACGCCCAAATTCGTTCAGTGCACGGATAAAGATGATGGAGATAATCGAAATCGGCGCAGCTATTCGCAATGTTCCTTCGGGCTTATCACTGCCAACACCACTGAGTTCATCAAATTGGGCAATGACACTCTGGTAGCGTTGAAATAAAGCTAGACCTTCTTCGGTTAACCGCAGCTTACGAGTGCTACGCATAAACAATTGCTTATCGAGTTTCTCCTCAAGTTTGGCCAGCTTGCGGCTCACAGTGGCGATGGGCATATCGAGCTCTTTAGCCGCTTGGGAAAAACTCCCCGCATTCACTAAATGCACAAACAGATAAATTAACTGCAGCTCGGCGCCTATATCATCAGCCATTTTCTATCCCAATTGTTTATGTGAGTGCTTGCATTCAGACTATGCACTAACTCATTGTGTTTTAAACGTAGAATTATTCACTTCTACGACCATAGCGCAATAGCCTCTAGGGGGAATGCTATGCTATTTTGCTAACAGATTTACTGCGCTAGCGCCGATTATCGTCAATTCGCTGAAATAACATCCCAACCGATCTCACCTTGGCGGCTTGAATGAAATCAAGCATCACTAAGGCTATCTCGTGGGATAAGCAACACAAAAGGATGAGTGAGGGTCATGAACATTTTAACCCCTCTGTTTGCCGTCTTCGGAATCATGCTACTGGGCACACTAGTGCAAAAGCTGCGCTTTCTTCCAGTAGAAACAGACCAAGTACTCAATCAATATGTTTACTATATTGCGTTTCCTGCCATCCTCTTGATAGCACTGGCGCAGCAGCCCATTGAAGAGATCCTACAGTGGGGATTTATCGCCGGGTACAGCGCAGCCATGCTGGTGATTTACCTCGTTTGTATCGGCATCTCCCTGCTGGTTAATCCTAAACAACATGCAATTGCCGCCGTGCGCGCCTTAAATGCCACTTTTGGTAATACCGCATTTATTGGTATTCCACTCCTTATCATCTTATTCCCCCAGCAACAAAGCGCCTTAGTTGCCGCTGCGATTGCCAGTTTATTGTCCGTACTCATGTTTGCCGTGGCCTTGGTCTCGCTAGAACTCGCCACCAATAAACAGCGACAACATCACGCCGCGGTGATCATGCTGTTAGCCGTGGTGAAAAACCCAATTGTGATAGGTTGTTTTATTGGCGTGGCCATCTCGGCATTAGGGATAACTCTCCCCTCAGGCTTGGCAATGATGATCCAGCAGATAGGCAATACGTCCAGTCCCTGCGCCCTCTTTGCCGTCGGCATGGTATTGGCTAAAGCCATGCGCTATCAAAAAGATAGCAAAGTCTTTAGCCTGACAAACTTTATCGAACTGAGCCTGATCAACCTGTTTAAACTTATCCTGCAACCTGCCTTGGTTTACTTCATGTTGAAAGGCGTGGGGGTCACGGGCGACTATCTCGTTATGGGCGTTATCCTTAGCGCCTTACCCACTGCGGCAAGCGTCTATCTGTTGGCTCAACGCTATAACACCCAGGCCTCCAGCAGTGCCCAAGGGATACTCTTTGGTACCATAGTGACCTTTTTCAGCTTACCCATTCTGGAACAGCTCGTTAAAACCTATTCATAAACAAATAATTAGATTTTATGACATAGCGACATGTCGAATATTCACCCAAAGCCACTTTACTGTATATAAATTCAGTATATACTGTTTATCAATACAGTGATTTGGTAAGTTTTTCGACAGGAACTCACTATGCTTTGCCAACTCAGCATCAACAATTTCGCTATCGTACGTTTCCTTGAATTGGACTTTCGCCCCGGAATGACCAGCATTACCGGTGAGACTGGCGCGGGGAAATCCATCGCCATCGACGCCCTAGGTTTGTGCCTAGGCAACCGTGCCGATGCCAGCAGCGTTCGCCCTGGCGCGAGCAAAACCGAAGTCAGTGCCCGATTTTCACTCGAGGATGTGCCTCTGGCAAAACGCTGGCTCGAAGATAACGATCTCGAACTCGATGATGAGTGCATTCTGCGTCGAACCATCGGCAGTGATGGCCGCTCACGCGCCTATATCAATGGCAATCCCGTCCCTTTGACTCAGTTAAAATTACTGGGGCAATTACTTGTGGGTATCCATGGCCAGCACGCCCACCATGCAATGTTAAAGAGTGAACACCAGCTCACCTTACTCGATAGCTACGCCAATCACAGACTACTGATAGACACTGTGGCGGCAAGCTATCAGCGCTGTAAACAAATCGAAGCAGAACTCAAGCAATTAGAAGCCTCACAGCAGGAACGTATCGCCCGTAAACAACTGGTGCAATATCAAGTTGAAGAGTTAGATGAGTTTGATCTCAAGGTGGGAGAGTTTGAAGAGATTGAACAGGAACACAAGCGTCTTGCAAACGGCACCGAATTGGTCGATAGCTGCCAAGCCAGCCTGTTTTTGCTCACCGATGGTGAAGAGAGCAATATCGAGTCACTGCTGAATAAAGCCGTTGGCCTGGCAGAGAATTTGCTAAGCTATGACCCCGCATTATCCAATGTCAGCACTATGCTGAACGAGGCGCTTATTCAAGTGCAAGAGAGCGCTGGCGAATTGCAGCACTACCTAAGTAAACTTGAACTCGATCCCGCGCATTTTGCCTATTTAGAGGAAAGGCTCACTAAAGCCATGCAACTGGCCCGTAAGCACCATGTTAGCCCTGACAAATTAGCCGAGCATCATCTCGCCCTCAGGGCCGAACTCACCACACTCGATGATGATGAAAATAAGCTAGAAGATATCCAACGCCAAGTGGAGGCCAGTAAAGTAGCCTACCTCGCTAACGCGCAAAAGCTGAGTCAGAGCCGCGCCCGTTATGCGAAAGAGCTGGATAAATTGGTGACTCAATCCATTCACGAACTCAATATGCCTAAGGGTAAGTTCACCATTGAAGTGAATTTCAACCCAGAAATCATGTCGATGAATGGCAGCGATAATATTGAGTTTATGGTCACCACCAACCCAGGCCAGCCATTACAACCTATATCTAGGGTTGCCTCAGGCGGCGAATTGTCACGTATAGGCCTTGGTATTCAAGTCATTACCGCGAAAAAGGTTGCCACTCCGACACTCATTTTCGACGAAGTGGATGTTGGGATCTCAGGCCCCACAGCAGCTGTGGTTGGACGTATGCTACGTAGCCTTGGCGAATCGACCCAAGTGCTGTGCGTGACCCACTTGCCGCAAGTTGCAGGTAATGGTCATCAACATATGTTTGTGAATAAATTCAACAAGGCAGGAAGTACTGAAACCACTATGACGCCTTTAGATAGGGAACAACGTATCCAAGAACTCGCCAGATTACTCGGTGGCGATACGATTACCACCAACACCTTAGCCAATGCACGGGAGTTATTACAGTAGTCATTCGCTTAATCCTGTAAATGAAGGTGTACACATAATGAAGGTTCTGAGAGAGCCTTCATTTTTATTGTGCAGAATAATTATCCAAGCTAAAGCATAAATAATATTAAGTTTTAGAATACGTTAGAATATTCAAACAACCTAATATCTAAATACTATAGACCAAATACCTTCTGATGATAACAATCACCCTTAGTGAAGGGGGAATGAATAAATTTTTATATAAATAGGCATGATTATAAAAAAATATTCGAAAGCACTATCGTAGATTAAGGTAACCACATGAAATTTATTTATTAATTTTAGTTAGATTATTATTGGCTAGATTGCAAATTTAATAGCGATAATTAATATTACCGTATGAGCCCTATTTTCCTAGACTTAATTACCTCTCAGGTCAATAGGAGTTTTAGCATGCCTTTCCAGCATATTCTCGCGGCGGTGGATGAATCAGTTCCCCCCAACGCGGTTCTAAAAAAGTCCGTCGTATTGGCCAGGAAATGCCACGCATCGTTAACTATCCTAAAAGTGAAACGAACCCACAATTTTAATCTTAATCTGTTATTTCATAGAGATAAGTCAAAGGTAATGCCTGATGACAGGCGAAAGCCTATCTTGGCCTATCCCGATAAACAATATCCAATCCGTATAAAGGAATGTCTTTCCCATTCAATTCACAATGCTATCGTCAATGAATGTAGCCAGTTAGATTACGATCTCATCATCGTCAGTCATAAATTCTATCCACCTTTCTTTAGTGAATTTTTAATTGCAGATGAATGGCAATTACTGAGATTGCCTAATATTCCAGTGATGTTTGTCGATCTTGAAGATTGGCATGAGAACGGCCATGTACTCACCGCACTGGAACTCGACAATGAAAATATGGCTCACCTCGAGTTCAATGAAACCCTAATAGAAGAAAGTAAACGGATTGCAACCTTGCTATCAAATGATCTGCACTTAATTAACAGTTACTTGCCAGATCCCTTCTATATGAGCTTTAATCAGCAACCACAGGAGCCTGTTTCTGAGCGGGAAAAATATAAAGCGAGGCTCACCACAGTGGCACGGCAGCATAATCTCAACACACGCAACTTACACATTGAAGAAGGCTTGCCCGAAGATACGATTTCCAATGAGGCCCGCAGGCTCAACGTCAATATGCTGGTGATGGGCAGCGCCGAACGCAAAGGCATGTTGAGCGCATTCAAAGGTAATGCAGCGCGAAATATCATTAACAAACTGCGAACTGATCTCTTTATTGTCAAACCGCGACATCCACATTAAAACACCGACACAAACAAAAGCCGCCTTTAGTATTCACTAACGGCGGCTTGATTATCACCAATCGGTTTCATTATTGGATAAAAGCCGCCAGGACCTGCACACCAATAAGCGCAAAAATGCCAGCTAATACATCGTCGATCATAATGCCAAAGCCGCCTTCGACCTTGGCATCGAGCCAACGAATTGGCCAAGGCTTGATGATGTCAAAGAGACGAAACAGCACAAAACCAACGACTAACCAGAGCACTCCGGCTGGCGCGGCAATCATAGTGATTAATAGACCCGCCACTTCATCCCAAACGATTGCACCATGGTCATGTACGCCCATGTCTTTAGCAGCTTTATCGCAGATATAAATCCCCGCGAGTACGCATACTAAGGTCACAACTAAATACCAACTCAAGGGCAATTGAGCCAACAACAAATAGAGCGGAACTGCCGCCAAGGTACCAAAGGTGCCGGGCGCCTTAGCCGCTAAACCACTGCCAAAGCCTAATGCTAAAAAATGGACTGGATTTTTAAGAGACAGGCGCGACAGCGCCTGATCTTGGGATAACAACTTCATTAAAAGTGCTCAAAACCATGATATGGCGGCGTAAAGGGCTCACCATTGAGTTGCAACTTAAGTTTACTGCCCGCGCAGATTTGTCCAACCCGCACAAACTTAGTCCCCGCGTGGCTCAGTGCTGTTTCTAACGCACCTTTTTGCGCCTCAGGCACGGTAAAGAGCAGCTCATAATCCTCGCCCCCCGTTAGCGCATAACCTAAGGCATGCTCTTCGCTCACGGTATCCTGCATGGCACGGGACAACGGAATCGTGCCCACATCCACAACCGCGCCTACCTGCGATGCTTTGAGGATATGGCCAATGTCCGAGATAAAACCGTCGGATAAGTCGATGGCGCTGGATGCTAAAGACCGTAACGACTGACCCGCTAACACTCGAGGTGTTGGACGATAATGGCGATTGATTAAGAACTCTTTATGCTCCGCACGCGCATGCTGCACGCCGCGGATCAAATCCAGCCCTAATGCTGAATCGCCTAGCGTACCGGTCACATAAATCCAGTCACCTGCTTTTGCACCGTGACGCGTCAAAGCCTTACCCTGCGGCACTTGCCCATGCACGGTAATGTTAATGGCTCTAGGGCCACGGGTAGTATCGCCGCCAATGAGGGCAATACCATAGTATTCAGCCGCTTCGAAGAGTCCCTCACTAAACCCACTCAGCCAGGCTTCGTTAATCTCTGGTAAGGTAAGCGCAAGCGTCATCCACGCAGGCTCTGCCCCCATAGCGGCTAAATCCGACAGATTCACGGTTAAGGCTTTGTAACCTAAGGCTTGAGGGGGAATATCGGGGAAGAAGTGAACGTTTTCGACTAAGGTATCGCAGGAGATGGCGATCGACTTGTTTTCGGCGGGCTGCACTAGGGCGCAATCATCGCCAATACTCAGTTTGACATCACGGCGCGTGGGGCCGCGGTGATTGAAATAACATTCAATAAGTTGGAATTCTTTCACTGTACAGTTTGGCGCGACTCACATCGGCCACCTTTGTTAGCAATGAAAAACGGTATCATAAGATACCGTTTGTCCTTATTACTTACGTGCAACCAGTTTGTCGAGTAATCCATTAACAAACTTATGGCTTTCATCCGCACCGAAAGCTTTAGCTAGTTCAATCGCCTCGTTAATCGCGACTTTGAACGGCACATCTTTACGGAAAGTCAGCTCATAGGCCGCTAAGCGAACTATGGCCTTCTCCACTGGCGACACCTCATCAATGGGGCGGTCTAAGTGTGGAATGAACAACTCATCCAGTTGGGTTTTCTTAGTTGCTACGCCTGCAAATAGCTCACGAAAATAAGCTACATCAACACCGTCGAGGCTCTGTTCAGTTAAAAACTCGTGCTCGACATCGGCAATATTATTCCCGCTTAGTTGCCATGAATAAATGGCTTGTACGGCTAAACGGCGGGCCTTGCGGCGCTCAGAAGGCTTCATTATTTTTCCTACTATTACAACTGTTGTTCTAGCTGTTGCAGAACATTGACCATTTCAAGCAAGCTTAGTGCAGCTTCGCCGCCCTTGTTACCTGCTTTAGTACCTGAACGCTCAATGGCTTGTTCAATGGTATCTGTCGTCAATACACCGAAGGCAACGGGCAGATCGAACTCTAATGCGATTTGAGCTAGACCTTTGTTACATTCGCCTGCAACAAAATCAAAATGAGGGGTACCACCACGGATCACAGCACCAAGTGCGATGATACCGTCAAACTTACCACTTGCGGCAACACGACGTGCAGCCAGCGGTAACTCAACCGCACCAGGTACACGGACGACAGTGATGTTTTCATCACTGACCTGGCCAAAACGTTTCAGCGTGTCAAGTGCACCTTCAAGCAAGCTCTCAACTAAAAAGCTGTTAAAACGCGAAATTACAATCGCAACTTTGGCATTCTTCGCTTCGATATTACCTTGAACTACGTTCATTTTCTTACCTAATTTAGCTAAAGCACCCGGCTTGGGCGAAAAGTGGCGACATGATACCACAGTCAATCGCCCACAGCCCTATGCAAATTATACAAATGATTAATTTTACCTTAGTGCAACGTCTAACAAGCTCAGCCTGTTACTCCGCCACGTATTCAGTCACTTCAAGACCAAAGCCCGATAGCGAGTGATAACGCTTAGGCGAGCTCAAGAGGCGCATTTTGGTCACCCCAAGGCTGGCAAGGATTTGCGAGCCCACACCCACGCGGCGTGAAGTACCCTGCCATTTTGCAGAGGCAGGCGCTTGACCTTGATCTTCTGCCTCAAAGGCTTTGACTTTAGAGAGGATTTCACAGGTATGCTCTTGATTGCCCAGCAGCACCAACACACCACCTTCGGCAGAAATACGCTCCATCGCTTTTTCAAGTGGCCAGCTACGCTGCTGATCGCGCTCTGAGTGGAGTAAATCGTTGAAGGTATTTTGTAAGTGTACGCGCACTAAACAATCTGGCTTCACCTCGCCCTTCACTAAGGCAAAGTGCAGTTGATTGTCGATAGTGTCCCTAAAGGTCACCATGTCAAACTCGCCAAAGCGGGTTGGCAGTTTACATTTGGCTTCGCGCACGACTGTGGTTTCTTTGGTGTTGCGGTATTCGATAAGCGCCGCAATAGTGCCGATTTTAATTCCATGTAATTCAGAGAAAATCTCTAAATCAGGACGACGGGCCATAGTGCCGTCTTCATTGAGGATCTCCACAATTACGCCCGATGGCTCAAGCCCTGCTAAACGGGCTAAATCACAACCAGCTTCCGTGTGACCTGCGCGGGTTAACACGCCGCCGTCCTGCGCCATTAATGGGAAGATATGACCAGGCTGTACTAAATCCGATGCCTTGGCATCTTTAGCCACGGCAGCTTTTACCGTTACGGCGCGATCGTGGGCCGAAATCCCTGTGGTTACGCCTTCTGCCGCTTCAATCGATACCGTAAAGTTAGTCGAGAACTGCGCATTGTTATTAGTCACCATCAAGGGCAGATTTAACTGCTGGCAACGGGCCTTAGTCATCGTTTGGCAGATGAGTCCACGACCGTATTTCGCCATAAAGTTAATCGCTTCAGGCGTGACCAGCTCGGCCGCCATAATCAGGTCGCCTTCGTTTTCTCTGTCTTCGTCATCCATCAAAATAACCATTTTGCCTTGACGAATATCCTCGATGATCTCTTCTATACTGTGCAGCGCCATTGTAGGACCTTTATGATTTTACTGTTGTTATGAAATTCTATACCTAAGTGAGCTAAGTGCCAGTGCCCTAACGCACAAAGCCAGCACGGGCTAACATTTCCATGGTCACCCCACCGCCTTGAGTTTCTTTAGTATCAAAGCGCATTAAACGCTCTAAATAGCGGGCGATTAAATCCACTTCAATATTTACCTTATCGCCGGCTTTCAAATCCACCAACGTGGTTTCACCCGCGGTGTGAGGCACTATGGTTAATCGGAAACGGTGTCCATCGACTTCGTTTACCGTCAGGCTCACGCCATCGATGGTGATAGAACCTTTATGGGCGATATAGCGAGCCAGCTCCGCTGGCGCCGCTAACCAAAATTCGATTGCTTGACCGCGAGCAAGACGCTGCTCTACGGTGGCAATGCCATCCACATGGCCGCTGACCATATGCCCGCCGAGGCGAGTTGTCGGGGTGACGGCTTTTTCAAGATTAACCTTAGTGCCGACTTTATAGTTAGCAAAGCCTGTGAGACTGACAGTTTCAGCCGACACATCCGCCACATAGCCATCGGCTAATTGCTGAACCACAGTCAAACACACCCCATTGGTGGCGATACTGTCGCCTAAACGCACATCGCTTAAATCCAGTTTGCCACTGGCGACCGTCAAACGAATATCATCGCCTTTACGTTCAAGCTTTCGCAGCGTGCCAACGGCCTCAATAATCCCAGTAAACATGGTTAACTCACTTATTCGCTAAAGATGGATTGGACGTGAGCCTCAAGGTGAAACGCGTATCCGCGCCCACTTTACGCTCATCGACCAGTTTGAGGGTCGGAATATCGGCCATCATTTGATAATCGGGTAATTCGAGTAGATTACGCCCTTGTGCGCCAAGGATTTTCATCGCTTGATACAGCACTAACTCATCGGCTAATCCTGCACCGATAAAGGCGCCGGCTAAGGTCGCGCCCGCTTCGATAAGCACCTGATTACAGCTTTTGCCTAAATAGCTTAAGAGTGCAGGCAGCGAGATTCGACCATCAATCGCCGGTAATTGAAGACAAGTCACATGGGCGGGCAACTGCGCCATAAAGGCTGGCGAGTAAGGCACTGTTGAGACTAATAACATCGGCGATTCAATCGCAAGCAAGGCTGCCGTAATCGGCATGCGGCAGCGACTATCTAAAATCACCCGCAGCGGTTGTAAAATCTGCGCTTCACTCAATTGTGAGCTAAGACAGCCAAGCTCTGAGTAACGCACATTGAGCGAAGGGTCATCGGCCAGCACAGTGTCAATCCCTGTCACTAGCGCGCAGGCGCGTAAACGTAAGCGCTGCACATCGCGGCGAGCTTCGGGGCCAGTGATCCATTTGGACACCCCGTTTGATAACGCGGTTTTACCATCGAGACTCGCGGCAAGCTTTACCGTTACCCAAGGTAGGCCCGACTCCATGCGCTTCATAAAACCAAGATTTAAAGCGTAAGCTTCGTCGCGGTGCAAGCCAACATCCACTTGAATGCCCGCATCGCGCAGCATTTGAATACCGCGGCCACCGACTTGCGGATTGGGATCTTCAACCGCCACCACTACACGTTTTACACCAATATTGATCAGCGCCAAGGCACAGGGCGGTGTGCGGCCATAATGGCTGCAAGGTTCTAAGGTGACATAGGCGGTCGCGCCACGGGCAAACTCGCCAGCCATCCGCAGTGCATGCACCTCGGCGTGGGGCTCGCCAGCTTTTTGATGATAACCTTCACCAACAATCTGGTTATCTTTTACGATAACGCAGCCCACACTAGGATTGGGGCGAGTGGTATAAAATCCTTTGCGAGCCAGTTGTATGGCTCGGCTCATCATCTGGTTATCGAGTTCTGACCAATTCATATAAACCCTATGAAATCTTGAGGAAGCGTGCCCGAATGCGGCGCATAACGAGGCGCTAACCTAAGCACTAACCTAAGATAACCCACGTTACTTTTGCAGTTTCGCAATCGCCTCACCAAATTCGGAGACATCTTCAAAGGCGCGATAAACCGAGGCAAAACGAATATAGGCAACCTTGTCTAGGCTCATTAACTGTTCCATCATCAAGTTACCTATCATCTCAGATGGCACTTCGCGCTCGCCAGTAGCCCGCAGCGTTGACTTGATTTTACTTAAGGCCTGCTCGATTTCATCCATGGACACGGGGCGCTTTTCGACCGCGCGTAACATACCTGCTTGCAGCTTTTCTTCATCGAAGGGTTGGCGCGTACCATCGCGTTTAATCACCCGTGGCATGACTAATTCTGCCCCTTCGAAGGTAGTAAATCTTTCGTGGCATTCGGTGCATTCTCGGCGACGACGCACTTGATGGCCTTCCGCCACTAATCGGGAATCGATCACTTTAGTATCTGTCGCGCTGCAAAATGGACAATGCATTGAGCCTCCTGCCGTGAATGGAATAAAGCCTATGGCTTTCGCTGTTTCTCGCTTAAACCGAGCGGGTTTAAGTCTAAGATTTTAGCAATAAAAATGGCCGCTTAATGCGGCCATGGGATTTTATCCTATTTATCGGCTGAGGTTAACCACCTGAGAGTAACACCCTAAACAGTTGTGAACTCAGCCTTCATATTCAGATAAATTAACGAATTAACCGTAAACAGGGAAACGGGCGCACAGTGCCAATACTTGGCCTTTTACGCGCTCGATAACCGCAGGGTTGTGGGCATCGTCGAGGATGTCACAGATCCAACCGGTTAACTCTTTCGCTTCAGCTTCTTTAAAGCCACGGCGAGTGATCGCAGGCGTACCGATACGCACACCAGAGGTCACGAAAGGTGAACGTGGATCGTTAGGCACAGAGTTTTTGTTTACTGTGATATTCGCGCTACCTAAAGCGGCATCGGCTTCTTTACCCGTCAGGTCGCGACCGATTAAGTCCACCAGCATTAAGTGGTTGTCAGTACCGCCAGAAACGATCTTGTAACCGCGCTCTAAGAACACTTCAACCATGGCTTTAGCATTCTTAACCACTTGTTGTTGGTAAGCTTTGAACTCTGGCTCTAAAGCTTCTTTGAAGGCTACCGCTTTACCCGCGATAACGTGCATCAAAGGACCGCCTTGACCGCCTGGGAATACCGCAGAGTTCAGCTTCTTGTATAGCTCCTCATCATCGGCAGCAGACAGAATGATACCGCCACGAGGACCGGCTAAGGTCTTGTGAGTAGTAGAGGTCACAACGTGCGCGTGTGGCACGGGGTTTGGATACACACCAGCGGCGATAAGACCCGCAACGTGCGCCATGTCGACAAACAGGTAAGCACCGATTTTGTCTGCAATTTCGCGCATTCTTGCCCAGTCAACGATGCCTGAGTAAGCAGAGAAACCACCGATCATCATCTTAGGCTTATGTTCAACCGCCAGACGTTCCATTTCGTCGTAGTCGATTTTGCCTGATTCATCGATGCCGTAAGGAATGATGTTGTACAGTCTACCGGAGAAGTTTACAGGTGAACCGTGGGTCAAGTGACCACCGTGAGCGAGGTTCATACCTAAAACGGTATCGCCTGGTTTTAACAATGCCATGTAAACGGCGCTGTTTGCTTGAGAACCTGAGTGAGGTTGCACGTTTGCGTAAGTCGCACCAAACAGTTGTTTTGCACGCTCAATCGCTAAGGTTTCAACTACGTCCACATACTCACAACCACCGTAGTAACGCTTGCCAGGATAACCTTCGGCGTACTTGTTGGTTAATTGTGAACCTTGCGCTTGCATCACGCGTGGACTGGTGTAGTTTTCAGAAGCAATCAGCTCAATATGCTCTTCTTGACGCAGAGTTTCGTTCTGAATTGCGTTGAACAGTTCCGGATCATAATCTGCGATATTCATATCTTTTTTCAGCATTGCTTACTCCAGCTGCCAATTCTTGTAGGTAGGGTTGCGCGGTATTCTACTCGTAACTAGCCGACAATCCCAGTCTCTGAAACATGAAAATCCTACAGTTTTACCTTGAACTCGCCTCAATGCCGAGTTGAGTTCGGCGCGCAATCGAGTAGAATTAGCCGCATCATTAGTCACTTATAGATGCAGAAAAATGGCTCAGTTTGTTTACAGCATGCTGCGGGTGGGCAAGGTTGTTCCTCCTAAGAAGCAGATCCTTAAAGACATTTCCTTAAGCTTTTTCCCCGGCGCTAAGATCGGTGTGTTAGGTCTTAACGGTTCAGGTAAATCCACCCTACTGCGCATCATGGCCGGTATCGATACCGAGATTGAGGGTGAAGCTCGCCCAATGCCAGGTCTGAAGATTGGTTATCTGCCACAGGAACCGAAACTCGATCCGACGCAAACCGTGCGTGAAGCGATTGAAGAAGCGGTTTCTGAAGCCAAAAATGCCCTCAAACGCTTAGACGAAGTCTATGCGGCTTACGCCGATCCCGATGCAGACTTCGACGCGCTTGCCAAAGAGCAAGGTGAACTCGAAGCCATCATTCAGGCACAGGACGCTCACAATCTGGACAACATCCTCGAGCGTGCGGCGAATGCCCTGCGTCTACCAGATTGGGATGAAAAGATTGAAGTCTTATCGGGTGGTGAGCGTCGCCGTGTGGCGATTTGTCGTCTGCTGCTGGAAAAACCAGAGATGCTGCTACTCGACGAACCCACCAACCACTTGGACGCCGAATCAGTCGCTTGGCTCGAGCACTTCCTGCAGGAATACTCGGGCACCGTTGTGGCGATTACCCACGACCGTTACTTCCTCGACAATGCTGCTGGCTGGATTTTAGAACTTGACCGTGGTGAGGGTATCCCATGGGAAGGCAACTACTCTTCATGGCTTGAGCAAAAAGATGCTCGCTTGAAGCAGGAATCTGCCGCAGAAAGCGCGCGTCAAAAGACCATCGCGAAAGAATTAGAATGGGTTCGCCAAGGCGCGAAAGGCCGTCAGTCTAAGGGCAAAGCCCGTATGGCGCGCTTCGAAGAGCTGAATACCTCTGATTACCAAAAACGTAACGAAACCAACGAGCTGTTTATTCCGCCCGGACCGCGTTTAGGTGACAAAGTCATCGAAGTTAAGAACTTAACCAAATCCTACGGTGACCGCGTTCTGATCGATAACCTGTCGTTCTCCATTCCTAAGGGCGCGATCGTCGGTATTATCGGTGCCAACGGTGCAGGTAAATCGACCCTGTTCCGCATGCTGTCTGGCAGCGAGCAGCCTGATAGCGGCACCATCGAGCTGGGTGAAACCGTGCAACTGGCGTCGGTTGAACAGTTCCGTGACTCGATGAATGACAAGAACACCATTTGGCAAGAAATTTCCGGTGGTCAAGACATCATGCGTATCAACAACATGGAAATCCCAAGCCGAGCCTATGTGGGCCGCTTCAACTTCCGTGGTGCGGATCAGCAAAAGGTGATTGGCACACTGTCGGGCGGTGAGCGCAACCGTGTTCACTTAGCTAAACTGCTACAGGCTGGCGGTAACGTACTGCTCCTCGACGAACCTACCAACGACTTAGACGTTGAAACCCTGCGCGCACTGGAAGAAGCGATTCTCGAATTCCCAGGTTGCGCTATGGTGATCTCGCACGACCGTTGGTTCTTAGACCGTATCGCGACCCATATTCTGGACTACCGCGACGAAGGCCAAGTGAACTTCTACGAAGGTAACTACACCGAATACTCGGCGTGGTTGAAGAACACCTATGGTGCCGATGTGGTTGAACCACACCGCTTAAAATACAAGCGTATGACTAAGTAAGCGCGATGCGTTTACAGGTACAAATAAGCCCCGCAATTGCGGGGCTTTTCTTTTATGCACAAAAGGTTATGCCGACTAATCCTGTTCCTGAATCGCTTTCACATCACCATCGCGGTCAATCACATCGACCTGAAAGTAACGCACGCGCACGGTCGCCGGTTTTACTTGCCCCGTCTGTGTCAACTCACTCTCCAGTAGCCGTACAAAGCTGGCATCTGGTTTTTTAATGCCACCAACCGTGACCCGCACTATCCATTGGCTCGCCTCTTCCTCAATGCCGACTTTAATCAACCGCATATTGGGGAACTTGAGTAGCTGCTCACTCACAATGCGAGTCACTTTGCTTTCATACAGTTGCCTTGCCACCACATTATGCAGATTCACGCTGAGGGCAATAATCAAAATGACCAGCAGAATCAATGTGATGAAGTTACGTTTCAGCAACTCCCACAGCGAGCTTTTTTGCCAAAAATAAAATCCGTGGAAACCGTTCAACCACAGCACCACGGAGGACACAAATTGGATGGCGACTATGTTGGTAAACGTCAGTAAGAAGGCACCCCGGGCGAGTTCAAAATTACCATGACCTAGCAATATCGCCGAGGCACACAGGGGCGGCACTAATGCAGTAGCAATCGCTACCCCCACAAAGGAAGTACTTAGCCGCGGCGAAATAGTCGCATAGGCGCCCGCCGCACCGCCCGCAAACGCGACCATTAAATCGAGAAAGTTCGGCGCCGTTCTCGCCATGATCTCCGGCGTGATCGGAATATCGGAATGCAGAAAGCCAATTAAAAAGGCGGTGAGATAAACCAGAATACTCCCCACAATCAAACTTTTAATGGCATGGCGAACTAGCAACTTTTCCCCTTCAACCAGTCCTAATGCCAAGCCTAAAATGGGGGAAAACAGCATAGCGACAATCATGGCGCCAATGACCACCGCAGCGCTGTTGGCCAAGAGTCCGTAGCTGGCGATGATGGCCGCTAGGGTGTTCATTGCCAAAAAGGGCACATCGAGCTGGGCATTGACGCGAATATTCGCGCGGGTAATTTCTTTGTGATCTTTAATATCTTCGCTCATATCGTCTGCTCAGCAAGGGAGAATGGGACCTAAGTTGCACATTTAAAACAAAAATATCCCAACCAATATAGCTGAACAGAAAATAGCCGCAATGGGGTTTAAGCGTCTGGCGCAAAATATAAATCGAAGGAAGGAGCTGGGGCTGTATAACGATTCCAAAGTGACGTTAACCGAGGGACAGAGTCGAACGAACAACGCAATCCAGTCGCCGCTATCTCATAGAAATGCAAGCGCAAGTTGCAAGTCGCGCATTCAAGATCACGCCCTCAAATTGCCCCATTAAAATGCTGTACTAGCATATCCATCATCGCCCTTAATGCGGGCTGCATATGTTTGCGGGATTGATACACTCCGTACACGCCTAGGGATTGAGGTTTAAATTCCCGCAGCAATGGCACTAATGCCCCCGAATCGAGGTGCGGTTTTGCCGCCCACAGGGGCTGCATGGCAACTCCCTCCCCCGCCAAGGTGGCGTTTAACACCACCATAGAGTCATTGGCACTTAGGTTGCCCTTCACCGGAATATTAAATATCTGCCCGACTTCCTGTGTTGGCGTTGCCTTCGCGGCGATAGTCGTTTGAGTGAATCGCCACATCACATCGCCAAAGTAGGAATAGGTTAGGCAGTTATGCCGAGTTAAATCCTCGGGATGCGTGATGGCCGAATGGCTGGCAAGATAACTCGGTGCAGCGCACACCACAGACTCACACTCGCCTAAACGTCTGGCGATAAGCGTAGGGTCGAGTTCGTTGGTGATTCGAATGGCAAGATCGATTCGTTCAGCCACTAAATCAACGGTTTGACTCGTCACATGAAAGTTCACACTCGCCTGCGGGTATTGGGCTAAATAAGGGCGCACGACGCTGGGGAGGAGTAAATGCGCCATAAATTGCGAGCAGCTGATCCGCAATAGCCCTCGGGGCTGGGCACTCTGAGCATGACTGACCGCAGGGACTTCCTGCGCCAACTCAAGTAAACGCTGACAATAATCGAGCACCTGTTCACCCGCATCGGTCAGGCTCAAACGTCTTGTAGAGCGGTGCAATAAACGGGCGCCTGACCATTCTTCCATCTCTGCCAAGTAACGGGTCACCATGGAGCGCGACATATCTAACGCCTCGGCGGCGCCAATCATGCTCCCTCGTTCGACAATAGTCACAAACACCTTTGCTGCTTCGAGTCTATCCATGGTTTATTCCCCTTGTTGATTAGCTTGCACTAGATTCCCGGCTTTCAACGCCAATTCATCCGAATTATGCAACAAATAAGCGCAGTTTTCCGTGTTTATCTAACGTTTTTTGCAACCTAAACTAAGTTCACTTTTGCAGCAGTGCAAATCACCGAATGCCTATTTGAATGAATAAGTGAGAACTGAAATGACACTATTGAATAACCTGAGCTTGGCCAGCTTCAAACCCCAATTCGCCGCTGCAATGCTTGTGGCAGGAATGGCTACGGCGCAGGCCGCACCTTTGCAAGTGAGCCATTTTAATCCGGGTGAAAACAGCATCTTTGCCGTGTCCTCCAGCTTTATCAGTGGTGAGCATGAAATGATGTTGGTCGATGCTCAGTTCCAAAAAAATGATGCCCAAACCTTAGTGGATACCATTAAAGCCAGCGGTAAAAAACTCACCTTGGTTTATATCAGCCACAGCGATCCAGACTTTTACTTTGGGTTGGATGTGATTAAGCAAAACTTCCCCGAGGTAGAAATCGTAGCTACCCAAACCACGGTCGATGATATTAAAGCCTCGATGGAAGGCAAACTCGCCTACTGGGGACCGATTTTAAAGGACAATGCGCCGAGCCAATTAGTGCTGCCAAAGGTGGTGACAACCAATAGCTTTAGTATCGATGGTGAACAAGTGCTGATTGAAGGTCTAGAAGATGCTCACCCTAAGCATACCTTCCTATGGGTACCTTCGGCTAAGACCATCACTGGCGGAGTTGAAGTATTTGATAATACCCATGTTTGGATAGCTGATACCCAAAGTATCGAGTCTCGCAAGACTTGGTTAGCCCATTTAGATAAAATGAGCGCCCTCTCCCCCGAAACAGTGATCCCTGGCCATTATCTTGGCAAGGCAAGATTTGATCAGCGCGCGATTAGCTTTACCCGCGACTATATTCATGCCTTTGAAAATGCAGCTAAAACAGCAAAAAATTCTGCGGACTTAATTGCCAAGATGCTTGCACTCTACTCACAAATCCCCAGCGATGTGGGCCTTGAGATCAGCGCCAAAGTGATTATGGGCGAAATGCGCTGGCCCATGTAAACGCATCGGGGCACGGTATTCCCTGCCCCATTCATTCTGATGTAAGCCTTGGTTAGCACTCAAGCCAAAGCTCAGTACAACTCAGTTCAGCCCGTTTTATAGGAAGTCCCCATGAATACCAATGAAAATCCACAGGCCGTTTTACATGCCATTATCGACCCTCTGTGCGGTTGGTGTTATGCCGCCGCACCGCTGTTTGATGCCGCAGCCGCTGCCGGATTTAGCATCAAACTCCACGCGGGCGGCATGCTCACAGGCCCAAGACGCAAACAGATTGATAATCAATGGCGCGACTATGTCATGCCCCATGATCAACGTATTGCCGCACTAACCGGACAAGTCTTTGGTGAAAACTACTACGAAGGCTTATTGCGTGACACGAGTATCCTATTGGATTCGGCGCTGCCCATCAGGGCGTTACTCGCAGTGACTGCCTTAGGTGGCAATGATTTAGCATACTTACATGCGATGCAGCTCGGCCATTATCGTGATGGCAAGTGCGCAAGCGATGAAAATAACCTGCATCTTTTAGCGGAAAAATTGGGCATAGATGGCGCCGCCTTTGCCCGAGAATACGCCGAAAATGAAGAAGCCCTTTATCAACATATCGTCGCTTCACGAGCATTAATGAATCAGCTCGGCGCCCAAGGTTTTCCCTCCGTGGCGCTAGAGACCAGTGAAGGTCATTTAAAGCTTCTCAATCACAGCCGCTTTTACGGTCAACCCTCGAAGTGGCTTGAATATCTGAATGAGCAGCTATCCTAATCGGCAGCTTTCTTATCACGTTGGTGTTTAAAAGCATACGCCTTAGGAAGTTTACTACCTAAGGCGTAATATTTTAGTCCTGAGCACAAAGCGATTATCTAAATCTTTTTAAAGACTTAGAAAATCGGTCAACCTTGATTTTCAGGAGCAAGCTCGGCCTGCTTGGCCTCTTCGAGGGTAAAACTCTCCGTCTTTTTCACGCATTCCAGCACCGTCTTAACATAGAGTGCTATCGGCTTATCCTGTGGTAAACGGGGTAATTTTGTTCCGGGTAAAGACAGTTGATACTGCTCGGCTTTAGATTCAAACCAAGAGAAACGCATCAACTTAGCTCCTTGATTCGTTTCTAAATAGCATTTGTAATCCTGTCGTTTCTCTTTTTCTGCCGCCATTGCAGGCCATTGAATCCCCCATAACAGCAATAAAAGAATGGCACCATATTTCATCATTACGCTATCACTCATCTTGATTTGTTAAGGCTTTGCATCATTGATCTACGTAGTAGTAAATCTTATTTGCCTTAGGCCCACTGCCGATACATTTAGGATTACCACTCTCACAAGTCGCCTCCTCAGGCACTGCCTTACCAATCCCAATCAAAAACATATCTGGAGTGGGAGCCTTAGCATTGGGGTCATCGGGCTGCGCAGCCGGGGGGATGACCAATTGCGGCGTATCCAAAACCAGTTCACCGGCATATAAGAAATCGGTTCTGTAGCCATTCGTGCCTTTGTGTAAATTCTTTTTATAGAGGTAGCCCTTCCCCGAACTTAAACATTGGTTCACCGAAGCATCACTACCAGGCACAAAACTGGTGAAATACACTTCGCCCTGAACTATGGTCGCAGACGATAGACTCTTTTCACCTTTACGGGAGAAGTCATAGTACCAACCCCGTTTTTGACCAAAAGCAATTTCGCTAGCTTGGTTGCTTGGCGCCGCCGTAGTCACATCGTATAAGTCACTTAAGGTTAAGGCGCTCGGCACAGGCTTTTGATTAGGTTTACCTTGGAATGACTGAGTCACTATGTTCCTATCTTGCAAGGCAAAAAACATATCCGAACGGGACACATCACTAGGCTTTGCCCTGTGACCACTGCCCACCACTACGGCATCGTAGGGAATATTCTGTGTCGTCACTGTCTTGGTCGATTTTCCGTTGACCACCTGAGTCAACTCGAAGGTATTGGTGATAATGGTCTGCGCGACCGTGGGGCCGGAGAAGAATCGTCTGTCACTTGCCACCGAACTCCTATCCCCTAATGCGGCAAATTTAAATCCTGACCAGGTCGAGGTATTTGTCGTAGGCATATCCATTCGCCACACATTCCCTTGTGTGTCTGTGGCATAGATCCTATCCGTTCGGCCATCGCCATTACCATCTAACACGGCAACGCTGCTCGGAATACTGTTGGCAATCCCCGGCAATTGGGTGTTGGCGCCACTGCCACCAAATTGATGGATTAACGCACCTGTTTCGGCGTCGACAATAAACACGCCTCGGCCTTGGCTATCGTCACTGCCAATCTCGGCGCCATCCTTGGTCGCGGGGGTATATCCCGCACCGAAGATCAGCACAGGTTTATCCCCAGTGGCACTCGGAATCGTGGTGACGACAGGCGTAGACCAGGATTGACCTAACTCGCCCATTCCCGGTGAGCTGGCATCAATCCTCCACATAAAAGTAGGATTATCGGGGGAGGTGATATCGAGGGCATAATAAGCATTTCCCCCACGGCGCATCCCCACAAAGACCCAGGCTTTTTCAATACGTTTGCCCTGCATTTTGGTGTAAGCGACTGGCGAGCCATCAATACCGTATACCGAGTGCACGCCCGTTGGCGCGTTCGCCTTCAGATCGCGAAAATTCGGCAGCAACTCATAGGGGATAAAACCCCAAGTCTCAGACACGCTATCGCCTTCATCCTTGAACATATGCAGGAACCCATGGTTTGTCCCCACGATAATCCGAATATCTGGCTGGTCTTCAGAGCCAAAATTGAGTGCTAAGGGTTTGGAATGTAAAGCATCCCCCATAATATCGGCGCGCCAATTGGGGGTTGCGCCACTCGCAGCACTGAGGTCCTGATTCTTGTCATTATCGACATCGATGCCCTTGGCCCAATCAAAATGCTCGCTAAGCTCAGTTTCATCGACCCCCATATACAAGGCCAAACGTGCATCGCCCCCCGCTTTGCGAGAGGCATTCGACAGGGTAAACGGGCTTAATCCCGTGCCTAAATTACTGTACAAGGTGCGACTGCTCGCCTGCTGCATTGCACCTAGCACTCCACCCCGCTTCACATCGTTACCATCGCCACTAGCACCACACTCTTCGGCCGAGGTCCAATAGGAGCAGGCCTCGGCTTTGATGTTGCCATCTTCGCCTATCGCATTGTTGCCTTTGCTATCGACAACATCACCATCACTGGTGACTTTGAATTTCTTGATATTGCCTAACCATCTCGGTCCTTTGTTCGGCAAAAACATAGAGTAATAAGCGGAATCAAAGGTTTGTGTTCGGTTAAAGTTATTACTTGCCACCGAGGGAGAGGTAAAGCTGGCATTTTTTTCGAGGATATTGTTCAAGGCCGTTTGTAATGAAGAACGTAATTTACTGGCATCGGTCGCATCGAAATACTTACCTCCGCCATTTTCGGCGGTCTGCTTCAGCAAATGTTCGGCACTGGCGGCACCTTCACTAAAGCCGATGGTAAAGGTTCTAACGGTTTGTTTACCCGCAGAATTAGGATTGACGTCTTCGTTTCTCATCCAGCCCGAAAGCGCACTGAGGTAACTGACGGGGCTTGAGGTATGTTTTCCCACACCTTTGGTTAACTGCTCAACCAAACCATCGGCCGCGTTATCCAACGTGGGTTCACCGTCGGTGATATAGATGATATAGGCTTCATTTTGGCAACGTTTGAAGGGCGAGTTATAGTTATTGGTCCCCACGACTAATGCCTCTGGATCGGTAAAAGGGTTTCTTTTCGCTTCGTAAGTTCCCTGATAGCGCCCCCAGCGGTCGTAATAATGGTAATCGCTGTCGTCGTCACCAAAATACTGACTCTGCCCGCCGAAATAGCGGTACGCCTCATAGAGGGTTTCGCATAAGGGGGTATTTTGGGCGTAGTTAATATCATTAATCCCTTTAAGCAGATCAATTTTAGCTGCAGCGGACATCGGCTTAATCCCAGAGATAATCCGCCCACCGTCACGCTGCCCATCATAGGGGCCATTCATATTGAAAATCGCTAGACCAAAATCCACACCCGGCGTGGTTAAAATCACACTTTCAATCGCATCTTTAGCCAAGGCCAGTCGCGTTTTATTGACCCTAGTTTTAGGACCATGCAGCCAGTTTAAGTAATCTTCGGTATAGACGGTAACCACTTTACCAGTACCAAACGCGGTTTTTTCCGCCTTCGCCTTGGCCGCGGACTTTACACTGTCTGACGAGCTAGTACTTGCCTTAGTGTAACGAACCGGTTTGCTCGCCGTCCCTAGGCTATCCACGGGTAAGCCTTGGGCTTCACCTGCCGCGTTACCGAACTTGTTTTCCTGAATATCCTCAAAACAATCGACGGCGGAAATGGAACTGCCGTTAAGCTCTGAAAACTCTCTCCAAGACCCCGAGCTTCCCGAAAAACCATACTCCCTAAAGAACCCCGTAAAGGTGCCGTAACGATTCAGATATTCCCATGAGCTTTCGCAGCCATTGAGATTTCCTTTGAACTTACGTTTTTCCCGCCCTGAATTAGGGTTGGGCGCAGCCGCGTTTTCCGATGAGCCTCGGCTATAGAATAAATTACCCGATTGGGCATAATTTACATCGCGCTTATTCTCGTAGGGCGCCTCGACATCATAGGCGAGACTGCTCATGCTGCCCGAGTTGTCGAAAATAATCAGCACCTGCGGACGCGAGCCATTACGGGCGGACGCTTCGAAAACATAAAGCTCTGTGTCATCGGCGTGAGTCGGCGCCATAAATAAACTGGCCGCACTCACAATTACACTCGACAGAATAAGAGAAATGACTGACGTTAACGTATGGCGAACGTTTTGTGGTCGAGCGTTAAGGGATATCAGTGAAGAAGCACGAGCAAGAGAGGACGCCACCCTATTATTAGGCTGGCATGTTAATAAAGACGGAATCATACAGTACGCATATCTGTTATTTAGATAAAAACACTTTCACCTAGCGCTTTATTATTAATCCACAGATTAACAATAAAGCCGATGCCATAACGACCAACACCATTACCGAATGGAAACCAGTAAAATCATAGCATTAGGTAACACTAACTGACTTTTACCATTATCAACACTTCTTTGGCAATAAATAAACAAAACTATTTAAACTGATAAATATGTATCAACAAGATCACAATGATGCGCACTAAAAATAATCACTTAAAAGTCATCATTCAAAAGGTGTCAGAAATAATTTATTTAAAAGTAACCGTATACCTCCCGTTTAAAATCAATTCCAAAATAACGCATTTAAATATGCATAAAATATGTTCAGAATATTTCAACTATCTATCTTGATATCCGATTTCGATGCTCAATTATCGCTATCCCTTTAGCGGTATTTTAGGCATTCAGTGAGTCCATCATGAAAATATCCCATCTTTATGCCCCTTGCTGCATCTAATTATTAACATTATGCTAACCAGCCCTAAATTAGGCGGCGTAAAACGATATAAGGAACATCGAATGCACTTAGTCTCTGAATCTGGCCTCCCCCATGCCAACAGCACATCGCAGGATGTGTATTCGTCCGAATCAACCCCAAAACGTCGCACGCTCGCCGCTCAGGGAGTTTTATTCACCCTGCTCAGCTTATTTTCCGTTGCCAGTTATAGTGCAGAGCCAAGCTCCCCGGTCACTGATGGCCCCTATGTGTTTCTCAACCAAGGGCAAGAAAATACCGCCTATTGGATCTGCCAGAGTGAGTTAAAACAAACTCCTATCGCAAACAATCAATTAGCTCGCCCGAATGATTGCGGCAACTTGCCACAGCCCTTACGTCATAGCGAAGCGCCTCAAGTTGAAGCCGACACTTATACCCATGCGGGTAAAATAGTGGCCTTGAGCGATGTGCATGGCCAATTTGATGTGATGATTAACTTGCTCAAGGCGCACAAAATTATCGATGACCAAAATCGTTGGGCCTTCGGTGATGGCCATATGGTGATGACGGGCGATATGTTCGACCGCGGTCATCAAGTTAACGAAGTTCTGTGGTTTTTATATGAGTTAGATAAGCAAGCCCAAGCTGCTGGTGGTCGATTACATTTACTCATGGGCAACCACGAGCAAATGGTGTTTCGCGGCGACTTACGTTATGTGAATGAGCGCTATCAAACCTCGGCGGAATTACTCAATCGCAGCTATGATGCGCTCTACAACAAAGACACCGAAATCGGCCGTTGGCTTCGCAGTAAAAACACGCTGGTGAAAATCAATAATCTGCTGTTTATGCACGGCGGAATAAGCCCAGAATGGGTCGAGCGTAAACTCAATATCAGCGATGCCAATCAGTTATTTCGCCAACATTTAGACGATAAAAAAGAAGATTTAAAACAAAACGATCTACTGAACTTCCTGTTCTTCACCAACGGCCCGACTTGGTACCGTGGCTACTTTAAAGACGCGCTTAACGAACAAGAAATTGACCAGATCCTTAACTACTTTAAGGTTGACCACATCATAGTTGGCCACACCTCGCAGGATCGGGTTCTTGGGCTTTATCATAATAAAATCATTGCGATTGATAGCAGCATTAAGAATGGTCAATCGGGTGAGCTATTACTGATAGATCAAGACAAGCTCACCCGTGGTCTGTACCAAGGTGAACAGGTAACGCTTTAAAATAAGAGCAAGCTTTAAAATAAGAGCAAGCTTTAAAATAAGCACAACTCGAAGATAAGCACAGAACAAGATGATTAAGGGCTTATGGGCTTTCCCCATAAGCCCTATTTATTGGTCAAAGCAATAACTTCACTTCCCCTTTCGTTAAGAGTTATCCCCTAACGTTAGTCATCGCTGTTGCCACCATTCGCTTCCACCGTTTTCAACACAGCAGAACCATTACACAAAATTCCCGCTCAAGGCCTAAAGAGCCCCTATACTCAGCAAAGTGGCTCTGTCTATTTAAAGGATAAGTATGGGTTTCAAGTCGCTAATCAAGATTAGCCTTGTATTACAGCTCTTAGGATTGTCCGCACCCAGTTTAGCGGGGCGAGAGTTAACACTGGTCGCAACTAACTATCCTCCCTTTTATACCAGTGAGTTAGCCGATCAAGGCGGCGTCGCTCTCGTCGTCAAAGAAGCCTTTAAACGTCGCGGCTACCATGCCAGTGTAAAATTCTATCCCTTCGCGCGGGCAGCCTTGCTAGTCAAAACCGGCCAAGCCGATGGCATTATCGGCCTTTGGTATCGTAAAGAACGTGAGCAATGGGCGCACTATTCCGATCCCATACAAGCCGTACAGATAGTGTTCTTTAAACGTAAAGATAACCCCTTACATTTTAGTCAATTGAGTGAGCTTAAGCCCTTCACCATAGGCATTGGTCGCGGCTACGCCAATCCGCCCGAGATTGCCGCAGCAGGGTTAACCACAGAGGAAGGCAATTCCGATGAGATGAATCTTAAGAAATTGTTTCTAAAACGCATAGACTTAGTGCTGATTGGTTACAATCTTGCCCAATATTTAATCAAGCAACATGGCGATGAGTATCTCAATGCCCTTGAACAAGTTGGCGAACCCATAGCAACTGAGGTATTCCATTTAGGGGTATCGTTAGCGGTTGCCGATCAGGCCACCTTAGTCGATGAGTTTAATAAAGGCCTTGAAAGCATGGCCCAGGATGGCCGCCTTGACGCGATTTTAAGCCAATATCCGCAAATTCAATCCAGCTTAGATCCGATAGAGAAAATACGAACACAAGCACATCCTTAGCAAGATAACTCGGCTATCTTAGCCACTTCGAACGGGATGGATGAGATTGCCATGGGGTATCTCGACACAAAACACAATTTCTTTCACTTTCGAGTGCTTAACTTTACAAACTTTTACCCACCTGATGACGGTTATTCACTAGAATAGCGCCATTAGTGCGTACGCCTGTTAACCGTCTTTGTGCGAGATAATCATTCCAATGAAAAAAACCATAATAGCCATTGCCTTAGTCGCTGCGGTTGCCGCCGCTGTGAGTTTTAGTGATGTACTGCAAGCGGCCAAACCCGAAAGCGCACCCCATTTAATGCGCACTGTACCTGTGGTAACCGGAGAAGTGATTGAACATCCGCTGGCACAATCGATTTCACTCATAGGTAAACTCGCCGCCGATCGCGCTGTGGTCATTGCGCCGCAAGTCACAGGAAAAATTAAGCAAATCGCAGTGACATCAAACCAAGCGGTCAAAAAGGGCCAGCTACTTATCGAACTCGACGATATGAAAGCCCAAGCCGCAGTGGCCGAAGCCAATGCCTTTTTAAATGATGAAACCCGTAAACTCAGGGAATTTGAAAAACTCATCAGCCGCAATGCCATCACCCAAACCGAAATCGATGCGCAAAAGGCCAGCGTCGATATCGCCAGAGCACGACTCGCCTCGGCGCAGGCGGATTTACATTACCATTCGCTGATTGCCCCCTTTGCCGGCAAAACCGGTCTGATTAATTTCAGCGAAGGTAAAATGGTCAGCATAGGCACTGAGTTGATGACCTTGGATGATTTATCCAGCATGCGACTCGACCTGCAAGTCCCCGAACATTTTCTGTCACAGCTGAGCATTGGTATGCCAGTATCCGCGACCAGCCGCGCTTGGCCGGGGGAAACCTTTATCGGCAAAGTGGTTGCTATCGATCCCCGCGTCAATGAAGAAACCTTAAACTTGAAGATCCGCGTGCAATTTGAAAACGCGAAAAACCGCTTAAAGCCCGGCATGATGATGTCATCGACCATCACCTTCCCACCGATTTCCGCCCCAATTGTGCCAGTACAAGCCTTAGAATATTCAGGCACTAAGCGCTACGTGTATGTGGTTGGCGAGGACCATATCGCCCATCGCACCGAAGTGATTTTAGGCGCCCGCGTGGGCGACCAAGTGCTGATCGATTCTGGCCTCAAGATTGGCGACAAAGTGGTAGTGCAAGGGCTAGTGAATATGCGCGATGGCTTAAAGATCAATGAAGTCGTGCTCGAAGCCAATAACAAGACTCAAGGTCCTGCCGCTAAATCAGACGTCAACACCGCGGAGACGAAATAATGTGGCTGTCCGATGTTTCCGTTAAGCGCCCCGTCGTCGCGATCGTTTTAAGCTTATTGTTATGCGTCTTTGGTTTAGTGTCCTTCACTAAACTGTCGGTACGGGAAATGCCCGATGTCGAAAGCCCAGTGGTGACAGTCAGTACCAGCTACTCAGGTGCCTCGGCCGCGATTATGGAGAGCCAAATCACTAAGACCCTCGAGGATGAACTTACGGGGATCAGCGGCATCGATGAAATCACCTCAACCACCCGTAATGGCAGCTCGCGGATCACAGTGAAATTCCTCCTCGGTTGGAACTTAACCGAAGGCGTGAGTGATGTGCGTGACGCAGTGGCCCGTGCCCAGCGCCGCCTGCCTGAAGATGCCAACGATCCTGTGGTCTCTAAGGACAATGGCTCTGGCGAGCCCTCTGTCTATGTCAACTTAAGCTCCAGCGTAATGGACAGAACTCAGCTGACCGATTACGCCCAACGCGTATTAGAAGACAGATTTAGCCTGATCAGCGGCGTGAGTTCCATCAGCATCTCGGGCGGTCTGTACAAGGTGATGTACGTTAAGCTCAGACCCGAGCAAATGGCGGGACGCAATGTCACAGTCACCGACATTATTAACGCACTGCGTAAAGAAAACGTCGAAACCCCGGGCGGTCAAGTACGTAACGATACCACTGTGATGTCGGTGCGCACTAAGCGACTCTATTACACCCCGAAGGACTTTGACTATTTAGTGGTTCGCACCGCCAGCGATGGCACGCCTATCTATCTTAAGGATGTGGCGGATGTGGCCGTTGGCGCCCAGAACGAAAACTCCACCTTTAAGAGCGATGGTATCGTTAACTTAAGCTTAGGCGTTATCACTCAGTCCGATGCTAACCCTTTGATTGTGGCGCAGGAAGTCCATAAAGAAGTCGATAGAATTCAAGACTTTCTCCCCGAAGGCACAAGCCTAGTGGTGGACTTTGACTCGACCGTCTTTATCGACCGCTCAATTAACGAGGTATACAACACTCTCTATGTGACTGGCGCCCTTGTGGTATTAGTGCTGTACATCTTTATCGGTCAAGCCAGAGCGACCCTCATCCCCGCGGTGACAGTACCAGTGTCGCTGATCTCGGCTTTTATCGCCGCCAATATGTTTGGCTACTCGATTAACCTCTTGACTTTGATGGCATTAATTCTCGCTATTGGTCTTGTCGTTGACGATGCCATCGTCGTGGTAGAAAACATCTTCCACCATATTGAGCGCGGTGAAGAGCCGCTGCTCGCCGCTTACAAAGGCACGCGGGAAGTAGGTTTTGCGGTTGTGGCCACCACAGCCGTGTTAGTCATGGTATTCCTGCCGATTTCCTTTATGGAGGGCATGGTCGGTTTACTCTTTACCGAGTTCTCGGTGATGCTGGCAGTATCCGTGCTGTTTTCTTCACTTATCGCCCTGACGCTGACGCCAGTACTGAGTAGCAAACTGCTCAAAGCCAATGTTAAACCGAACCGTTTTAACCGTTTCGTCGACAGTGGTTTTGCCCGCATGGAAAAGGTTTACCGTGTTGGCGTGACTCAGGCTATCCGTTTTAAATGGTTGGCGCCACTGGTGATTCTCGCCTGCGTTGGCGGCAGTGCCTGGTTAATGCAACAAGTGCCCTCACAGTTAGCACCGCAGGAAGACCGCGGCGTACTGTTCGCCTTCGTAAAAGGCGCCGAAGGCACCAGCTATAACCGCATGACAGCGAACATGGACATAGTCGAAGACCGACTAATGCCCCTGCTCGGCCAAGGCGTGTTACGTTCTTTTAGCGTTCAAGCCCCCGCCTTCGGTGGCCGCGCTGGCGATCAAACTGGCTTTGTGATCATGCAGTTAGAGGACTGGGAGCATCGCCATGTCACGGCGCAGCAAGCCCTTGGCATTATCAGCAACGCCTTAAAAGACATTCCCGACGTGATGGTTCGCCCTATGATGCCAGGCTTTAGGGGCCAATCGAGTGAGCCAGTACAATTCGTCCTCGGCGGCTCAGATTATGCCGAGCTGTTTAAATGGGCGCAGGTATTAAAAGAAGAAGCCAATGCCAGCCCTATGATGGAAGGCGCGGATTTAGATTATGCCGAAACCACGCCGGAGCTTATCGTCACCGTCGATAAAGAGCGGGCGGCGGAGCTTGGGATCAGCGTCGATGAAGTCTCGCAAACCTTAGAAGTGATGCTCGGCGGTCGTAAAGAAACCACCTATGTCGACCGAGGTGAAGAGTACGATGTGTATCTGCGCGGCGATGAAAACAGCTTTAACAACGTCGGCGATTTGAGCCAAATCTATATGCGCTCGGCCAAGGGCGAATTAGTGACGCTCGATACCCTAACCCATATCGAAGAAGTCGCATCGGCACAAAAACTTAGCCATACCAACAAGCAAAAATCCATCACCCTCAAGGCCAACATCAGTAAAGGCTACACCTTGGGCGAAGCCTTGAAGTTTTTGGATAATAAGGCGATTGAGTTATTACCTAAGGATATTTCCATCGGTTATACCGGCGAATCTAAGGACTTTAAAGAAAACCAGAGCAGCATCTTAATCGTGTTCGGTTTAGCGCTCCTAGTGGCTTATCTGGTTCTCGCGGCGCAATTTGAAAGCTTTATCAACCCCTTAGTGGTGATGTTTACCGTGCCTATGGGGGTATTCGGTGGCTTCCTCGGCCTGTTGGTCACCAGTCAGGGAATTAACATCTATAGCCAGATTGGGATGATCATGTTGATTGGTATGGTGACTAAAAACGGTATTTTAATTGTCGAGTTTGCCAACCAATTGCGTGACCGAGGTTTAGCCCTAGACAAAGCCATTATCGACGCATCGACTCGTCGCTTACGCCCCATTTTGATGACAGCCTTCACCACCTTAGTGGGCGCTGTGCCGCTGATCTTCTCATCGGGCGCGGGCTCTGAGAGCCGGATTGCCGTGGGTACTGTAGTGTTCTTCGGTATGGCCTTCGCCACTTTTGTAACCCTGTTCGTGATCCCGGCCATGTACCGTTTAATCTCGGCCGCGACCCATTCACCGGGCTATGTTGAGGCCAAACTCGAGGCGGCCATCAAAGCGCAAGAATTAGCAGCGCAAGAGGCAGCCAAACAACAGGAACAAACAGCCAAAGCCTAGCGCGATACAGTAAAGCGAAACGGCATAAGGTGTTTGTTAAAACCATAAAGCCAAGGGACTCATTGCCCCTTGGCTTTTTTATTTAAGTCTGAGAACCGCTCCCTCTTCGCCCAGTCAAACTCGTCAAGTTAGTCAAGCTCGTCAAACCAAGCCCCACACAAAGCAGCGCCGCGAAGCTAATCACGCCCCCAAGATGGCTAACCATGCCCGCAGCGCCTAAACCTAGCCCCAACAGAATGTAGTAAAACAGCCCAAACAGCGCGCCAGCAGAACCTGCATAAGCGCGGTAGTTTGCCAGCGCCGAGCTTAGGATATTGGGAATAGCGATCCCATAAGCAATCACAATCAACAGCATGGGTAGTAAGAAGTAAACATTGTTCAAGCCAATATCAGTCGATTGGATGAGCCAAATACCGAGTCCTCCGAATAGTGCAATAAGGCTTGCTAACCGCACCAATAGCGCACTGGAGTAACCTCTGCCTAGTAATAGTTTATTAAAATAACTGCCAAGGAATGCGCCAAAGCCCAATAACAACCCACTCATCCCGAAGGCAAGCGTCGACAATCCTTGCGCCTCAAACATAAATGGCGCCAATGAAAAGTAGCTAAACCACATCAAGTTAAATGAGGCCACCAGCAAAGTGTTTTTAATTATCCCGCTGTCGGTAAGCATCTTGATAGCTAACTCAACTATCGCGATTTTTTGGGTATGTGCAGGCCTCGTTTCGGGCAAAGATTTTACCGACAAAAACAACAGCACTATGGCAGAAACCATCAGGGCGACAAACACCCCTTGATATCCCCAATAAGCACTGAGGAGACTCCCCAATAGCAATCCGATAATGGGGCTAATCCCAAGAGACATGCCCATCACCGAAAAGACTTTGGCCAATTCCTCCCCGCTGTAACTGTCACGCATCATGGTTTGAGTAATGACAGACCCCACTGCCGCACCAAAGGCCGATAATACGCGCGCCAGCAACAACAGAGTAAAGTCGCTAATCATCAACGCGAAGGCTGAACCAATGGCATAACAGACTAATCCCGCAAGCATGGCGTTGCGTCGACCAATGATGTCGGCTAAACGCCCCCAGCAAAATACGCCTACAGCAAAGGCGATAAAGTACACGGATAAAGTCTGCGAGGCGCTGGCAACAGACACCGCAAAGCTTTCTGCAATATTTGGCAAAGCCGGGCTATAGATGGTTTCCATAATTTGCGGAAACATCATCAACAGCACACACAGCCAGAGTGGTGGTTTTATTTTCATGATTTTAGATACGTTTTAGCCTTTCAGTGTTAACCGATAAACCAAAACGGCGCTCCATACTTGTCAAAGAGGGCGCAGTATAGATAGGATCCCCAAGTGACAATTAACGACACTTAGACAAAAAACATCAAAAATAAGACAACATGGCCTTTATTCAACCCGAGCAGCAATTTAATCCCGATGCCTTAGACAACCTAGTGATTGGCATTGCCGCCGAAATTGGCGAGCATGACTCAGGTGTACATCAGCATCGCAAGGCTCAGCTGCTCTACTCATCGGCGGGATGTATGCGGTTTACCTTAGCCGATACTCAAGTCGTATTGCCGCCAACCCGTGCAGCTTGGCTGCCCGCAGGTGTGGTACACCAAGTCACAATGCGCGATGTAGTCGCCTATCGTTCACTCTACTTTGAGCCTGAAACCGTGGCGTCTTTGCCGGATAAAGTCACGATTTTCCATGTGAATCCGTTACTCAAAGCGTTAATCGACACTATGTCCTTTTGGCCTTGGGACAAACCCAGACACAGCCAGCACAATGCCTTTGCACTGCTAATTGAAGAGTTACTCCATGCGGATGCACAGAATTTAAGCTTACCCCTGCCCAAGGACAAACGGCTACGAACTTGGCTTAAGCAATTGCAACAACAGCAAAAAATCCCCGCCAGCTTGCAGGACATGGCCATTGAAATCGGCGCCAGCGAACGCACCATCAGCCGTATCTTTAGCAACGAAACGGGCATGGCTTATCAGGCGTGGCGACAGCAATGGCGCCTGCTCTCGGCCATTGAGCAATTAGCTGCGGGCGCCTCGGTGGCGCAGGTAGGATTTAACTTACAGTTTTCCAGCGACAGCGCCTTTATCAGCTTTTTTAAACAATATACCGGCATCACCCCGGCGCAATACTTTAGATAATCAATCCGTTAACCTAGCTAAAAATCCATTAAGCGCAGCTACACACGGCTACTCCCTTTTAGACCCATTGCAGTTTTGCCTGCTCGCGCCATTCGCCGCCTTGCTGTGCTATAGTGCGCAGAGTCACCCAACTGATAGCCATAATCCCTTGAAAAGAATCGCCCTCTTTGTCGACGTGCAAAACATCTACTACACCTGCCGTGAGGCTTATCAGCGCCAGTTTAACTATCGCACACTCTGGCAACAGTTAAGTGCGCAGGGTGAGATTGTCAGCGCCATTGCCTACGCCATTCATCGCGGGGACGATGGCCAGTTAAAATTTCAAGATGCGCTGAGACATATTGGTTTTGAGCTAAAACTTAAGCCCTTTATTCAGCGCAGTGATGGTTCAGCAAAGGGGGATTGGGATGTGGGCATCACCATAGATGTGCTGGAAATGGCACCCGAGGTGGATACTGTGATCTTGCTGTCTGGCGATGGGGACTTTGCCCTCTTGCTCGATAAGATAAGGCAAAAATACGCCATCGAGGCTGAGGTGTATGGCGTGCCCTCCCTCACGGCAAAATCTCTGATGGAGGCGGCTAGCTGCTTTCATCCGATAGAAGAGTCATTGTTACGTTAATGCCAGTATATCCCCAGCCTTAACTGCATCAGCCGCACGAACGAGTTAGCAAGCCGTTACCGATACGTCACCTCGGAATACATGGGCGCAAGGCGCTTCAGCAGCGCATTGCGGGTCGATGTTGAAATATGCTGTTCCTTCATCGATTCAATCAAATGCCCGACTAAAGCATCAAAATCGGCCTGAGTGATATTCAAACCTTTATGGCTGTCTGCCATGTTTTCGCCTTGATAGACGCAGCCACCATCCGTGACAGCGCACAAATGTTCGATAAGACGCTCGCGAAAGATGGCAATATCCGTTTCATCGAAGTGGTGCACAATGCGGGGATCTCGCGCGATACGCGCAAGCAAGCCATCAACGATAGCCGAAACGCCCGAATCACCACCGAGGGCCTGATACAGGGTTGTAGGACTGGCGCTCGCACTAGGTGATGGGGTGTTAGGATCAGATTGGGCGCAGCCAGCAAGTAAAACTGTCGAGATTGGAAGTGCTGTGATTAAAAGTGCCGTGGTTAAGTGTGCGAGAAACTTGCGTAAATGACTCATAGCGCGCCCTCCAACGACAGATACCAGCCCTGCTGATGCTCAAAACCCGCAATGCTGCCTAAATCGGCATAGGCAGTGACCACTGACAGATGCTTATTGATAAACCAAGCTAAAAATATGTCCTGCCAATCATCCTCTCGAGCAAATCCCAGTTCGTTCGGTTTTTGACGATATTCAATACCCAGTGCCAGATTATCGGTGAGCAGTAACGCAGCAGAGGCTTCCAACATAAAGTGGTAATCGTTACTGGCCTCAGTGCCAAACCCTAATAAGCCAGTTTGATTGGCTTTGGTCGCGCGTACTGTGGCATTGAGTAACAAATTACGACCCGCTACCGCATCAAAAAACACTTTACTGGCTGCGGCATATATATCTAAACCCCAATCATCCCGCGCGCCAACCGCCTGAGGAAGGCTAAAGTCATCCACTTTTTTATACTGTGCGCCCAAGGTGATTTGTGGCATGGCGGTATATAACAACTCGCCGGCAAGCTTGTATTTGAACCCCACAATATCCTGGCCAAGCTCACCGCCCAGAGTATCCAAATCAAAGGTTTGCCTTGCCAAACTGAGCTCAAACCGATTGTCATAACTTAACGAGGCGCCCATCACTTTTAGCGTAAAATCATCGACATAAACACCCGTGACCATGGCCGTTGCCGACCACTCATCACTGCTACCATAACCGTTGATCACGGCCCAAGGCACTATGCCACCGCCAGCACTGCCCTCGATCATTGACGCGCCGCCAGTGGCGATCACACGGCTAGCCTCAGCCACAACTGGCGCAATGCCCCCTAACCAAAGCGGGCAAAACAGACAAAGCAGCGCCCTAGTATAGCGCCGAGTCGATAAGCTCAACTTCATTGTGTTCATGGACATACTCACTCAATACGCGATTACTTGCATTAGAGGGCGATGATGACGCCTGACGCCATTCGGCGTTTTCTTATTTGCTGCTACTGTTAAATGCTTCAAACCACTGGTCAAACTCAGCCTCTTTTAACGGCTTGGAATACACATAGCCCTGGATCAGATCGCAGTTGAGATGACGAAGAATATCAACACCTTCTCGCTCTTCAACACCTTCAGCCACAACGCTAAAGCCGAGGCCATGGATCAATTGAATGCTGGTATTGACTATCATGGCATCCTGACTGTTCAAGTGCATATTCTGGATAAAGCTACGATCAATCTTCACTTCATCAACGGGTAATAGTTTCAAATACGCCAGTGATGAATGTCCGGTGCCAAAATCATCAATCGCAACCGAGACGCCCATATCGCGGAATCGTTGCAAGACCCCCACAACGGTTTGCGCATCTTTCATCACGGCGCCTTCAGTGACCTCGATGCAGAGTGCACCGGGTTGCAGATGATTGTCCTTTAACAAGTTGGCAATTTGATTTGGTAAACGTGTATCCAGTAAATCGTGGGCAGACAGGTTAATCGCCAACTTCAGCGCTAGGCCCTGCTGCTGCCATGTCACCAACTGTTTGATGGCCTGCTTCAATACCCATTGGCTGACAATATCAATGTTGCCTGAGTTTTCAGCGAGTTGAATAAATTCATCCGGCGGGATAAAACCCAGAGTAGGATGTTGCCAGCGGATAAGTGCTTCGGCACCAGTACATTGATTGAGCGGCAAATTAACCTTGGGCTGAAACACCAAATAGAGCTGGTCCTGCGCCAAACCGATAGGCAAATCACGGATAAGTGTGAGTTCTCGCTGGTACTTTTCATCGTCGCCCTCACGATAACTAACGATTCGCAGTTCCTGAAGGCAGGCCTGGTTGAGGGCAATTTCGGCGCGGCGCAGCAACACATCAATGTCGGCACCATTGCCATCAATTTCGAGCAGCCCTGCTCGCACCGTCAGCGAAATATTGGAACCTTGGATAGGAAAGGGAGCTTCTAGCATATCCAAGGATTTCAGTAATTGATCGCCCCCAATCCCTTGGCGATACAAGAGCAAAAACGAATCACCATCCAATCGTGCCAGCATATCGGCCGTGGGCGCCAGCTGTTCCAAACGGCGGGCAAACAGCAGTAATAAGCTATCGGCGTTAGCAAAACCGATAATGTCGTTGATATGGCGAAAATGCTTGATATCCAGCAATACGATGGTGCCGGAGAGATCTTGGTTAAGATCGGTTAAATGCTGTTTTGCCGCGAAACGATTCAGCAAGCCTGTCAAACTGTCGTGGCGCGACTGATACAGTAAATCCTTTTCGCGAGCCTCAATATCCTCCCGCATCAAAGACAAACTGTTGGCCAATACCCGCAATTCCGCAGGCGCCCCCTGAATGCTCTCAGGCTGCAGCCCCTGACCAATTTTACGGGCATACTGCACCAATCGATGAACGGGCTCGGTCAAACTGCCCGACAACCAAATGGCAATGGCAATCGCCAATGCCAGCGTCAACGCAAAGATCAGCAGCATGTTATTGCGTAAATGCAGATAACTTTGCTGCCACTTGAGGTTTGACTGGTGCAGCAGCGCCAACTGGCGACCATTATGTTCATACAGCTTGATTGCCATGGATAAGTAGTCCGCAGGAATATACTCGCTGGGCATAGTTAACAGGCTGGGGAATCGGTTTTTCTGCGCAAGCACACTCTGTTGCTCGGCGCTGGATAAGGTGGAGGCGATTTCAGTCCGGCCATTGGTCTGATTAACAAAGCTAACATCAATCCCTGTGATGGCTTTGGCTTGGCTAGCCACTTTTTCATCTAACAAAAAGCCCATACCAACCCAGGCTATCAGAGTGGGCGCCTTGACTGGTTGAAGGACAAACTGATAACTCGCATGGTCAAAATCGAGAATCGCCAAGGCATTGGTATTGCTGGTGGCCAGTTCAAATAGGGATTGAATATCATCCTGCGTAAGCCCTGGCAGGCTTGAGGTTAACAGTTCCCCCTTGGGTGACAATAATATGGCTGCATCAGCACCGATACGGGCACCATGATTGGATAAAACCGACTCTATCGTTTCTTGCTCTCTTGTCGCAATCGCGCGCTTAAAACCAAAATCGGCGCTGAGCACAGATAAGCTTTGACTGAGTTGAGCACCGCGATTCGACAACACTTCGAGAAACACATTCGCGCCGATTTCAAGGCTCTTTTGTTGCTGTAAAAAGTTATCTCTCTGTGTTGCCGTCAACACTGAAAATGCCGTGGCTAACTGCACTAGAGTCAGCACAGTAAAGAAAACTAAAATCAGTCGAGCACGGAAACTATTTAGCATCAAAGGATCCAAACCCCGATGGCGGAGCCGAAGGTTTTGCCTGACGCTCGACATCTAATGCCAGCGTGAGTGTTTGAGTCTCGGCAGCCAAATTGAGGTCCTTAGGCTCAGACATGGCCTTCTGCCATGGATGCCAAAGTTTGACTTTATAATGACCGGCCGTAAGTGCCTTGAATTGGATCTCTCCTTGTTCGTTCGCCACCGCCACAATGGGGCTATCTGCAACATAAATAAAGGCTTGCATATAATCGTGAATATTGCAGCCAAGCGCCACTAGGCCAGGTTTATCAAACAGAATAGGCGCTTCGGCTTTACCCACATAGAGTTTCAACTCGAACGGCTTGGCCTCGGAAAAGGAATACACATGGTGGCGGGTACGATCCAGATTAGGAAAATCTACTTTTGCTCCTCTAGGAACTGCCAGCACAAAGGGGATAAAGGTACGGTTTTTTTGTGACATTTCATAATGATCAGTAATGGTCGTTTTATCGGGCATCACATCAGGGATAAGTTCCACAACCGCATCGGCCAGCGCCACTTGTTGCGAGTCTACCACCTGAATCTGGAGGTCTGCGGCCATACTCATGGGCACCACCATACAGACTAACAAGGTAAATACAGCGCGATTTAATATCATTGGTTACCCCAAACGAAAGGTGACGGCAAGAGTGCAACAAGACATAGGCATATCTAGTCATACGATATCAGTATAGGATTTGGATCTGTGTGGTGTTGAAAATCATTCATTTACCGAAAATCCGCCCCAATCTAGCAGAATTAAAACAGGAGTATGGCTTATCGTCCAACGGCCGTTGTGCTAACAGGCAGTAGAAAGATGAAAACACCACACTTAAATACTGCTAAAGCCCCGACAGTGACTAATCTAGAGTCACCATTTGCTCCGCTTTATAACTTGATGTCCTCATACTCTTGCGTTGAGAGTTGGTAGAAATTATCGGCATCGGCTAGCAACACATCATAAACGTTCGCGTCCAACTTACCTTGTTGAACCATAGGCAACATAATCTCCAGCACCTCACTTAAGGACATAGAACCTCGATAAGGCCGATGTTGGGTTAAGGCTTGAAATACATCGACGAGTGCAAGGATACGCGAAGGTAAATCTAACTGTTCTTGTCTTTTTCTAAAGGGATAGCCCGAGCCATCGAGACGCTCATGGTGGTTTGACGCCCACTCACCAATCACAGACTTTGGGAAAAAGCTCTTTAAGGTGTGGTCGGTATCGACGGTGTGGCGCTTCATAATCGAGTATTCCTCCCTAGTCAGCTTGCCTTCCTTATGGAGTAATAAATCGGGGGTTTTGAGCTTGCCAACATCGTGTAACAGCCCAGCCACATACAATAACTCGGCATCGGTATCCGATATGCCACAATCCTTAGCGACCAGTTTTGCCAGCAGTGCAACCTTGTCCGAATGATGAAAAGTAAAGGGGCTCTTGGCATCGACAATCCTCGCCAGAAATCTTGATATCTGCTTAACGCCTTCGAGATCCAGCTGTTTGTCGTACAGTTGATTTGCCTCAAACTCGAGGGCCATTTGCTCGATATGGGCAGCCTCCATGTTGTACCAAAAACCGTCTTTGCTGACTAATTGGCACATGGCCGCCACCATATTAGGCTCGAAGAGCACGCCACTGTGGGCTAGCAAATTATCCGCAACTAACCCCTCGTGGAGGGTGATTAGCTCTTGGTGACAACCATGGGTATAGCGCGCCCGCAGAAAATCGGTCCGATCGGCCAGAAACACCAACGCAGCAAGGTCACGGTCAAACTCAGAGATTGCCGCGGTTTGTAACTCTAGCCAAGGTGTATGGTGATAAAGCACTGTGAGGGCAAAGACATCTAGGATAGGACACTTCATTAATGCCTCATACCCACGGCGGCTGTGAGAAGTTGCATCTTCTGGCTGCATTAATTTGAGTAGGCGTAGATGTTCCTCGGAGGAAGACACACCACAGTCATGGATAAGCCCCGCAAAATAGGCAAACTGCTTCTTTTCATCAGACCAGCCCAGCACATTGGCGCATTCGTAGGCCATATAGGCCACTCGATGACCGTGGTGTAAATCATCCACGCCGACAAAATCCAATGCCGTCGCCACGGCTAACAGCGCATGCCGCACATCAATTTTGATGCTGATTTCCTGGGGCTGAAAAGCATTCATCGTATTTTCCTAATTTAACGCACTGATCTAACTATAGTTACTCCGTCGATATTTACCCGCAAAAATAAAAAAAGACCTGCATTTGCAGGTCTTTTAAGGAGATAACAGATTGAACTGGCTTAATTATTGTGCCGTTAGCGCTTCCGCTTTACGGCGACCGCGTTTAGCAAGGGCATAGTAAAATAGCGGCGTCAGGATTAACCCAAACAGTGTCACTCCTATCATACCGGCAAATACCGCAACCCCCATGGCCTGACGCATCTCGGCGCCCGCGCCCGTTGAAAACACCATAGGCACCACCCCCATGATAAAGGCAATCGAGGTCATCAAGATGGGGCGTAAGCGTAAGCGTGCCGCCTCAAGAATCGACTCCATGACTTCCATACCATGGTCTTGTTTTTCCTTGGCAAATTCGACAATCAGAATCGCGTTCTTGGTCGCTAAGCCCACGAGGACGATAAGACCAATCTGGGTGAAAATATTATTATCGCCGCCATAGATAAGCACACCACTGAGCGCTGAGAGTAAGGTCATTGGGATAATTAAGATAATCGCCAATGGTAAACTCAAACTCTCGTACTGCGCCGCCAGCACCATAAATACCAGCAGGATCACCAGAGGGAACACTAACAAGCCTGTGTTACCGGCGAGGATCTGCTGATAGGTCAGCTCAGTCCACTCGTAGGTCATGCCTATCGGCAAAGTCTCGGCGAGGATTTTCTCAATCGCTGCCTGCGCTTGGCCCGAACTCACACCGGATGCTGGGCCACCGTTAATCTCAGCCGTGGTGAAACCGTTATAGTGCATTACACGATCGGGTCCCGCGCTCTGACTCACATTAATAAAGGAGCCGAGTGGGATCATATCGCCATTCACATTAGGCACTTTTAGCTGACTAATTTGCTGCGGGCTTTGACGGAATACTTCGTCGGCCTGCATATTCACCTGATAGGTTCGACCGAAACGATTGAAGTCGTTGACATAGGTCGAGCCCATATAGGTTTGTAATGTCTGGAAAATTTGATCGAGCGACACTGCCTGCTGTTTCGCTTTAGTCCGATCGATATCCAGTTCAAGTTGTGGCACGTTCACTTGATAGCTAGAGAAAATCCCCGCTAATTGTGGATCGGCCCACGCCTTGTACATCACTTGTTGGGTCACCTGATACAAGGCCTCATAACCAAGGTTGGCTCTGTCTTGAATTTGCAGACGGAACCCTCCAATAGTGCCGAGGCCTTGCACAGGTGGCGGCGGGAAGATGGCAATAAACGCATCCTGAATACCAGCAAATTGCTGATTTAATTGGCCAGCAATCGCATTCGCCGACAGCTCAGGACTCTTACGTAACTCAAAATCATCTAGGGCAACAAACACGACGCCCGAGTTAGGACTATTGGTAAAACCGTTAATACTCAGACCGGGGAAGGCAATAGAGTGCGCCACACCGGGATGATTTAAGGCGATGTCGGACATTTTCTTGATCACCGCATCGGTACGCTCGAGTGAGGCCGCATCCGGTAATTGGGCAAATGCCACTAAATACTGTTTATCCTGTCCTGGCACATAGCCCGTTGGGGTATTTACAAATTGCACGCCCGTAAGCACAACCATCCCCAGATACACCAGTCCGATAATGCCGCCAAAACGGATCACCTTACGCACTAAATAGCCATAACCCTCTGATGCACGGTTGAATAAGCGATTGAATGGCGTAAATAACCAACCACCAAACAGCTTATCCATTAACCGAGTAAGCGCATCTTTAGGCGCATCATGGCCCTTGAGCAACAGCGCCGATAACGCTGGGCTCAAAGTGAGCGAGTTAATGGCCGAAATAAAGGTCGAAATCGTGATAGTCAGGGCGAACTGCTTATAAAACTGCCCCGTTAATCCGCTCATAAAGGCGGTCGGAATAAACACCGCGGCCAACACTAAGGTGGTTGCCACAATCGGCCCAGTCACTTCCTTCATGGCTTTTTGTGTTGCGGCAATGGGGCTTAAACCCGAGGCGATATTTCGCTCCACGTTTTCTACCACTACGATGGCATCGTCCACCACAATCCCGATGGCCAGCACCAAACCAAACAGCGACAACGCATTGAGCGAGAAGCCCATCAAGTGCATAAAGGCGAAGGTACCCACCAAAGACACAGGCACGGCCACCAGCGGAATAATCGAGGCGCGCCAAGTCTGCAGGAACAGCACCACCACGAGCACCACTAAGAGCACGGCTTCGAGTAAGGTTTTCACCACCGCATGGATAGAGCCACGCACAAACACCGTCGGATCGTACACTATCTCGTATTGCAGCCCTTCGGGGAAAGACTTAGCCAGTCTTGCCATTTCGGCGCGCACATCATCGGAGATTTGAATCGCATTCGAGCCTGATGCTTGGAACACAGGAATAGCTACCGCGTCCTTGTTATCTAGCAATGAACGCAGTGCATAGCTGGTTGCACCGAGTTCGACGCGTGCCACATCCTTAAGACGGATCACCTCACCGTTTTGACCAACCTTGATAATAATGTCTTCGAATTCTGACAGTTCAGTCAGACGACCCTTAACGTTGATCAAGAGTTGGAAGTCGGCATTACCACTAGGCTGCGCCCCTAAACTGCCCGCTGCCGCTTGCTGATTTTGCTCACGTACGGCGGCAATAATTTCAGCTGGCGACATGCCAAGCGCCGAGACTTTATTTGGGTCAAGCCAGATCCGCAGACTATATTCGCCCGCACCGAATAAACGCACCGCGCCCACGCCTTTGATGCGTGCTAACTCATCTTTTACGTTGAGCGCCGCGTAGTTAGACAAATACAGCATGTCATAACGGTTATCCGGCGACAGTAAATGCACCACCATGGTTAAGTCTGGCGATGACTTTTCGGTCACAATCCCTAGGCGTTGAACCTCCTGCGGCAAACGAGGCATAGCTCGGTCAACCCGGCTCTGCACTTGGGTTTGCGCCCTGTCCACATCGGTGCCAATGGCGAAGGTGATGGTCAAGGTCATGCGTCCATCGGATGTCGCCTGCGATGACATATACAGCATGTCTTCGACGCCATTGATTTCCTGCTCTAAGGGCGAGGCAACCGTTTCGGCGATGACCTTAGGGTTAGCGCCAGGGTAATTGGCGGTCACCACGACCGTCGGAGGCACCACTTCAGGGTATTCGGTAATGGGTAATTGCCAGACGGCAATCGCCCCGGTGATAAAAAACAGCAGCGAGAGAACGGCTGCAAATATCGGTCTTTTAATAAAAAACTGCGACAACATTCTGTTGGATTCCTTAACCGCGGCTCGCTACTTCAACGTCTGGAGTGGTGATATTTTCTTGATGTTTATCAAGCAGTAATTGAGCTTGACGAAGCGCCTCTAGCTGTTCGCTGTCGGCCATATCAACCAGGTGTGGCTCAATTTGCATCTTAGGACGAACCCTTTGCATACCATTGACGACGATTTTGTCGTCTGCCGCTAAACCTTGCTTAACGATGCGTAAACCTTGAACTTTTTCACCTAAGGTGACGCCGCGATACTCCACGGTGCCATCGTTTGCCACCACTAAGACGAACTTGTTGTTCAGATCGGTGCCCACGGCTTTATCGTCAATTAAGATGCCGTCATAGGCGCCGCTACCAGCGGTACGTAATCTGGCGAACAGACCAGGGAGCAGGCTGTTGTCTTCATTGCTAAACGTGGCACGTACTCGAATAGTGCCCGTCTGTCTGTCCATCGAGTTATCGACAAAGTCCACTAGGCCTATGTGTTGATATTCGCGCTCGTTAGCCAGCGCCATATACACGGGATTGTCGCCGGCACGAGGGTCTTTACGCTTTTTCTCGGCGGTTAACTTGACGTATTTCAGATAGGTTTGCTCATCCACATCGAAGTAGGCATACATGCTGGCGGTCGACACTAAGCTGGTTAATACACTCTGCCCCGCAGACACATAGTTACCCGCGGTGACATTGGCGTAGGAGGCTCGGCCATCAATCGGCGCGCGCACTTGGGTGTAATCTAAGTCCAACTCGGCACGCAGCAGCGCCGCTTTTACAGAGGCTACGGCCGCCGTGGTTTGACGTTTGTTAGACTCACGGGTATCGAGTAATTCTGCAGATACCGCCTTTTGGGCAAAGAGTTTGCGGGCGCGTTCTAAGTCGTTAGTGGCCAGTTGCTCAGCAGAGAGCGCGCTAGCAAGATCTGCTCTTAACCGGGCCACTTCCGCTTCGAACACACTCGCATCGATATGGAATAGCACATCGCCTTTTTTCACTAAGGCGCCTTCTTTAAAGTTTACCGACGCGATATACCCAGATACGCGTGGCACTAAGGTCACACTCTCTGGCGCCTGCAAACGGCCAGTAAATTCATCCCACTCGGTAACGCGCTCATGCAATACCTGCGCAACATCAACCTTAGGTGCACCCGGTGCTTGCCCCTGCTGGGCTTCGGGTTCACCACAGGCCGAAAGGACAAAAGCCGCCACGGCAGTCAACATCAATATCCGTAAAGGTTGGTTACTTTTCATCTTACAATCCTCATGTGGCAGGCATTTATCTCGTTTAAGACAGACATCAGTGATGGGCACTCGGTCAAAACCAATAAATACCGACTGGTAAAAAATATTATGTACTGAGCGGTAATATATAGTGTAAAATGACCCTGTCAACTTATTTTGTACCGATGAGTATTTAATTTTTTGTGACAGCTTGAAACTATGTAGTTAAGCCTTTGAGGTAATTAGCCACAGCGAACGTGCTATGTGGGCTTGAATGGACGATATATTTTGGTGAGTTACTCACCTAACCCGCAGACAGCAGGCAAGAGTGGCTGGACATGAACTAAACCCATGTCTATCCTAGGGGCAATTGAGAATTGAGGAGCCTAATGATGTCAACCGTCACCCAGACGCCCTGCGTAGGTCGCCCACGAGCCTTCGACGCCGACGATGCATTGGCCAAAGCCTTGGAAGTCTTCTGGCAAAAAGGTTTTGAAGGTACATCGTTAACCGATCTGACTCAGGCCATGGGCATCAACAAACCCAGCCTATATGCCGCCTTTGGTAATAAAGAGCAGCTTTTTCTGAAAGCGATCGAGTTATACGAGCAGCGACCCTGTGCATTTTTCTATCCTTCGCTTGAAAAAGAAACCGCCTATCAAGTGGTTGAGGCCATGCTCTATGGCGCAGCATCATCTTTAGTGGATGAGAGTCACCCCCAAGGCTGCTTGATTGTTCAAGGCGCCCTCGCCTGTAGCGAAGCCGGACAAGCGATCAAAGATACTTTAATTACCCGCCGCCGTGACGGTGAACAGGCACTATGCCAACGTCTGCAACGGGCAAAGGATGAAGGCGATTTACCCGCAGATGCCGATCCGCTGCTGCTATCTCGATATATAGGCACAGTGCTGCAAGGCATGGCAGTGCAAGCCACCAATGGCATATGCCCTGGAGAATTACGCAAAGTCGCCGAGCTAGTGTTAGCCAACTTTCCGAAAAATAATGCGTGATAGTGCGACTAGCTGATAACCATTGACATAAACCCCAGCAAACTCTGGGGTTTATGCTTTTAAGCCGCTATCGAAATTAATCTTGAGATTAGTGCTGAACTTGGTGAGTGACTAAGCTTGGGCGCAGCAGATTGTCGTGGACAGGGCAACGGTTACACACAGTATCTAAAAACTCGCTCTTTTGTGCATTGGTTAAGTCAGCATCAATGCTGGCATTGATGGCAATTTCTTTAAATCCCACAGGATCATCCGAAGGCTGGCCTAGTAATCCCGCCGAATTCATCACGGCTCTGACATGCACATCGAACTGGCGAATGGTGATATTTCGCTCACGCGCAACCATCTTAGCAATCGCCGAGATACAGCCTCCGAGCGAAAATAAAAAGGTCTCTAAGGGATTAGCGCCTTCATTGGTCGCGCTGGGTTGATCGATAATCAGCAAATGCTCACGTACTTGCGCCGTAACCTTCCAACCGCTTCCCATATGTGTGGTGACTTCAACGACTTTATCCGCCATGACTTACTCTATTAGTTTTTTTTCAATCAGATTATTCTAATAATTAAAAAACCAAAAGTCACAACTTAAGATCACAGTTTTATGGCCTAACTCGTTTTGTCATAAACAATCTCGGCCACATCACAAATCGCAAAATCATTAGGTTCGTTATAGGCACTTATGATATAAATTTCCGATTAGGAATAGGATGATACGGAAATAAGATGCGTGTTTGCAGCCCAACAAGGAATGAATTTCAGCGTGTAATAAATAACCCGCTGACGTTGTTGACTGCGGCTTGCTTATTTTTATTCTCTGCCACAACCCACTCCTCCTTTGCCCAAGAAAGCCAAAGTAGCCCACAAGCCGCAGGCCATAGCATCACCTTAGCCGCCGAAGACAGCTGGCCACCGTTTGCCAATCAGTTTGGCCAAGGGATCTCCCATCGCCTTATCGCGGCGGCATTCAAACAATCTCAAGTGGAAGTCAACAGCCTAGTCGTGCCCTATAGCCGCGCCCTTATGATGGCCGAAAAAGGTGCCGTCGATGGAGTCTTTAACGTGACCCGCGAGGCGAGTACCGAGCAACGTTTTGTGTTTGGTAACACGCCGCTATTTGTGGCGAAAGCCTCTTTTTATCAACGTAAACAACGCCCGCTCATCGCCGCCAATAAATGGGAAATTCCTAAGGGCAGCATAGTCGGGGTCATAAAAAGTTATGAGTATGGCGATGAGTTTCCCGAACTGGTGAAACAGCGCCAACTGAATGTCATCACGGTCGCCAACCAACAGCAACTGATTAATCTGTTGATGATTGGCCGAGTCGATGCGGCGGTCATGTTCGATTTAGTCGCACAGGAAAACCTGCAAAAAATGGGCGTCAGTGACGATGTGATCCCCGCCTTTAACAACCACAGCAGCGAGATTTATCTGGCCTTTTCGAAGGAAAACCCCAAAGCCGCACAACTCGCTAAAGAGCTAGATCTGGGCTTAACCCAGTTAAAAGCCAATGGACAGTATCAACAACTGCTTAGCACTAAGTAACCTTTCAAACCGCCATTAGCTGCCTTGAGTACGGATAATCTCTTGATTCACCCAATGTAACAGCTGCTTAATCGCCTTCGATAGGATCTGATTCTGCCGCACTATGTAACCCAAACTCGTGCTCGGAAACTGTGGCAATGGCGTGACTTTACTCTTTAAGTGCGTCTTAGTGTAAATCGAAAACTCAGGCACAATCGCCACCCCAAAGCCCGCTTCGGCCCAATCGATTTGCGCATCCACACTGCCGACTTCCATGATCCGATAACGGGGTAAATTTAAGGTCGGTAATGCGGGATCGAGCAACTCGCGGGTACGGGTATCATGGCCGAGCAGAATCAAGGTTGGCCGCTCCGCATGGGGCGTATCATGGCTGGCTTGGCTTTGCTGCCACAGCTGCAAATTATCCCCAAGGGCACACCATTTGATTTGCTGTAACTCGGTAAAATGCAGCGGCTGACTCTCCTTTTGCGCGATCACAAAGCCTAAATCCGCCTCGGCATTAGTCACCAATTCAGAGGCTTGGGAAGACGTAGTATTAAGTAGGGAAAAATCAATCCCGGGGAATTCCGCTTTAAATAACTGAAATGGCTGAATAAGCAGCAAACGCGAAATGATATCGCTGGCTGCTATGGTCAAGGTGCCTTGACTGAGATCGTTGATAGCATTGAGATCCGCCTGACACACTTGCAGTTCCATCAAGGTCTTCTGGCTGCTCTCGAGTAAACGAAACCCCGCCTGAGTTAACCTAAACGGATTGCGCTCAATCAACTTAACTCGAGTATTCTGCTCCAGTTGTTTGATATGCAAGCTGACATTGGGCTGCGTCATATGCAGCGCCGCTGCCGCCTTTCCGAAGTGCTTACACTCGGCTAAGGTTACGAAGGTCTTTAACCAATGAAGTTCGAGCATCGCATTCATCTCCATCCATCAATTCAGCTCACCCTATGATATATGATTTCCTTATCACGACGATAACTATAATTAATTTCTCTTATTCATTAAGCAGGTCTAGCATAATCGCTTAATTCCTGTGGAGATGATGTTATGCCGTCTATCGTAGTTGTTGGTGCAAATTGGGGTGATGAAGGCAAAGGCCGAATCGTAGATTATTTAGCCGCAGATGCTGCAGCGAGTGTCCGCTTCCAAGGCGGTAACAACGCAGGCCATACGGTCGTTAACGACTTTGGCACCTTTAAATTACACCAATTACCTAGCGGTATTTTCAATCCAAACTGCGTTGCAGTACTTGGCCCTGGCATGGTGATCAGCCCTGAAAAACTCAGTGTTGAAATCGCTGAAGTCGAAGCGGCTGGCATTGAAGTTAAACTGTGCATTTCTGACCGTGCGACCCTGTGCTTACCTATCCATGCACTGGAAGATACCTTAGAAGAACAACGTTTAGGCGATCTGGCCTATGGTTCAACCCGTCAAGGGATTGCCCCAGCCTATGGCGACCGCGTAATGAAGAAAGGTATTCTGGTTGGCTGGTTAAACCAACCCGAAGTGCTGCAAGAACGCATTCAATTTATGCTCGACTGGAAACTGCCCCAGTTAAAAGCACTGTACCCAAGCTGTGACTTTAGCCAAACGGCTGCCGAAATGACCCAATGGTTATTGGATGTGACCGCCCCATGGCGTCCATTTATTTGCAACGTCACAGAGCCATTAAAAGCCTTACAAAAACAAGATGCTAACTTGTTATTTGAAGCGCAATTAGGTGCGGGTCGTGACTTGATTTACGGTGAGTATCCTTACACAACCTCTTCTAACGTGACGGCGGCTTTCGCAGGTCTGGGTAGTGGTTTACCAGCACTGCGCCCAGAGCGTGTGATTGCGGTAGCGAAAGCCTTCAGCTCATCTGTTGGTACTGGCACCTTAGTGACTGCAATGGAAGAGCAGGATGATTTTCGTAAAAACGCCAACGAGTTTGGTGCAACTACGGGTCGTCCACGTGATATGGGTTACTTCGATGCGGTTGCAACTCGTAACGGTGTTGAACTGCAAGCTGCGACTGAAATCGCCCTGACCAAGATTGACTGCCTGACTGGCATGAATGATCTTAAGATTTGTGTTGCCTACGAAGGCGAACACACTGAAAACCCAATTTGGCCACAGACTGCGGCATTAAGCCCAGTGTATGAGCAAATGGAAAGCTGGAGCGAAGACATTACTGGCTGTCGCACCTTCGAAAGCCTGCCAAAGGCGGCGCAACATTATGTTGAACGCATCGAAGCCTTAATGGGTGTGCGTGTGAGCATGGTGTCTGTAGGACCTGAACGCGACCAGATGATCATTCGCTAAGCGCTAGGCTTTAGCCACCGATTACCCTACAAAAAAGCCATATTCGTTTCGGCGAATATGGCTTTTTACTTTGTGTCGTCTAGATATTCTCAATCCTAACCACCTAATTTACCCGCACCTTGGGTTTTGTTTAGCCCGATAAACCGCTAGACTGCGCTCAATCAACATACTTCATATCGAAAACGCCATGCCGCAATTTAGCCCAAGTTATTCTTTCCCTGTGCAAATTTACTATGAAGATACGGATTTTTCTGGCGTGGTGTATCACCCGAACTTTTTGAAATACTTCGAGCGCGCCCGTGAGCATGTGATTGGCGCCGAGTGCTTGCGCGACCTCTGGCAACAGCAGCAATTGGGTTTTGCGGTGTATCGCAGCGACATGTTGTGCCACGAAGGGGTGGAGTTTGCCGATATCATCGATATCCGCACTAAGTTCTACTTTGAGAGTAAATATCGCACCGTCTGGCATCAGGAAATTTGGCGCCCAAATGGTAAAAAACCCGCGGTCACCGCCACCATTGAAATGGTGTGTATGAATCAGGCACGTCAACTTGCGCCCATGCCCGCCGACTTAATCGCCCAATTAAGCCAAGGGATGTAAAGCTAAGTCTAAGGATGTGAACCATTAACGCAGAGCATTTCGGGTCTGGGTCTTAGCTGGTTCCAGTTCATTTCAAGCTCTGCGGCCCGCATCGGCTTGGCATAAAAAATCCCTTGAATACGGTCGACGCCCATCTTCACTAACATATCGTGGATATTTACAGTCTCAACACCTTCGACCGTCACCTCATAGCCGAGCTTTTTCGCAATATTAATGCTGGCCTCAAGGATATATTCTGAAGGTTGGTTCGGCTCAAGATCCCGAAGAAAGGCTTTATCGATTTTGACTTCATTGGCGGGTAAATGCTTTAAATACGCCAACGATGAATGGCCCGTACCAAAGTCATCGATTGCCAATTTCACCCCAAGACGACGGATTTGTTCTAAGGTATCCACGGCCTTGTTTAAATCGGCCATCAGAGTGCTCTCGGTGATCTCAATCATCAAGCATTCTGGCGGTAATTTATAATGCTCGAGGCGAGTCGCGATATCATGGGGCAAGGTTTCACTGTCGAGATCTCGAGTCGAGAGATTAAGCGCCACGCACACAGACACGCCCGCCGCACGCCACTTTACCTGCTGCTGTAACACTTGCTCCAGCGCCCAATGGCTCACTAAATCGATCATCCCAGCGCACTCTGCCAGAGGAATAAATTCTCCGGGGGAAATAAACCCGAGCTCCTCATGCTCCCAGCGGATCAAGGCTTCGACTTGGGTGCAGGCGCCCGTGTGAATATCCTGCTTAGGCTGATACACCATATACAGATGATTTCGCTGTAAACCACTGGGAAGGCTGTCGATAATCTTAAGCTCCCTCAATTGGCGGATATCGTCATTCTCGCTGTAACAGGCGATGGCGCTACGGGTCGCGCGGGCCTTTTTAAGGGCAAGATCCAGCCTTCTGAGCATATGGCTGACATCGGCATGATGCTTAGCAAGTTGCAGACAACCAATCTGCATCCGCACACTGACGGGGGTATCTTTAATTTTAAAGGGCACCTGTAGTCGACCGCGTAAATGCAGCAGTTGCTCCTCCGACAGACTTTGCTCGTAATAGAGGAAAAACTCATCGCCGTTTAGGCGCGCAATCAACTTAGGTTTAAGGCTTAGACTGGTTAAGCGCTCGGCAAACTGTTTAAGCAGAATATCGCCAAACACAAAACCAAAGAGATCATTTACATAGCGAAAGCGATAAATATCGATAAGCACTAAAGTGCCTTGGGTGATGGGCATCAATGCGGTCAGTGAACGCTTAAGCCCGACACGGTTATTCAACCCTGTGAGTTTATCCTTACCCATGCCCGCAGGCAGCGCTGCGAGCATCTCGTTTAAGGAATGGTAAAGCGGTGCAAACTCCTGCGGTACCACAGGCACATTCAAAGGACGGCGTTCAATCTTTTGCTGATCGAGCTGCGGGCATAATTGCGCCAAAAATCGCTGCTGTAACCGCAGCGCTTGGTATCTAGCGAGTAATATATAAAGCACGGCTATCAAGATGATACCCAGTGCTAAACCGATAAATCCCAGAATAACCATAATTTGGCCTCAATCTTACCACGTAAGCTTAACCACCATTATCCCCTGACTCAGGGCAAGAATGGCTTCCCTATAGGCCCTACGACTACTGGTAACTCTCTCTGATTGAATGGAATTTATCCATAAATTCGTCACTAGCTAAATCATTCGCCGAGACGGGTAAACCACGACTCACAAAGACTTCCATCCGTTGCTCGAAATCGGCTCCGGCACGTAACTCACCGGTGTAAAAGGCTGCGGCACGGATAAAATCTAAATAGGTCACATGGTCTGGCAGATAAGGTAAATCCGCCCAGCGCTCAACCACTTCCATCACCTCTGGCGCAAAATCCCAACTCTTTAATACTGCGCGTCCTAATGGGCCTTGCATTTTACGTACTAAAGAGCGCAATTGATCAATACTGGTGAATAACTCTGGATGGGCTTCGGCTTCGGTCAAAACAGGTAATGCACCGATATTATGGACTAAACCTGCCAGTGTTAAGGTATCTAAATTGAGCTGCCCTGGGTGACGTCTATTATACATTTGCAACATGGCGCAGGCGGCCGCCGTTACTTCAATCGAGGTGCGCCACACTTCATCCATCACTTCCCAAACCATTTCATTGGTGGAAATAAATAGCTGCTCCATCGCCACTGAGGTCGCAATACTCTTGATTTGGATGAGGCCAATGCGAGACACAGCGCTACTAATGCTCTCGGCGGGAATGCCGCGGCTATATAAGGCACTGTTGGCCACTTTAATGATACGCGCCGAAATCGCCGCGTCTTGACCTATCACCTCACCCACTTGCTTTAGGCTCGCATCGGAGCGACTCACCACTTCTTGCACCCGCATGGCCACTTCGGGCAGGGTTGGCAACACTAAAGCATCATCTTTTAATTTTTTGAGTAATCCGACTAACAGTAGATGTTCAGTAGACATCTTCGCTCCCATCAATCTGCAAACATAAATCTTCAATAGTTGGAGTATATCAGTTGCCCACCGATTGATGGGCAGAAAAAAGCAACAGACGTTAATTATTTGTATGACGCTGTTATCAATTTCACCCAGAACGGCATACGAAACTTCTTGGCTATCCCTTGATTCGCTTAAGCGAAATCGCGCTAAACAAACAAGACGTCGCCAATACGCAGACAAGTGTCATCGCCCGCCATCACCTAGCTTAGGGGTATATTCGTAAAATGCGAACTATACCTAATCTTAGACGAGGTGATTTGCATAACCCTACTTTGATTGTGTAAAATGCCGCCCCCGCGCACTGCGCCTCCATCTACCAACCAATTCGAGAGTCATTATGTTTAAACCTGAGTTGTTATCTCCCGCTGGGACGCTGAAAAACATGCGTTACGCTTTTGCCTATGGTGCAGATGCCGTGTATGCCGGTCAGCCGAGATACAGCCTGAGGGTTCGTAATAACGACTTTAAAATGGAAAACCTCGCAACGGGTATCGAAGAAGCCCATGCGCTGGGTAAAAAGCTTTATGTGGTGAGTAACATTGCTCCCCACAACGCCAAGCTCAAAACCTATATCAAAGATATGGAACCGGTAGTGGCGATGAAGCCCGATGCGCTGATCATGTCAGATCCTGGCCTTATCATGATGGTGCGTGAGGCCTTCCCTGAGCAGGTGGTGCATTTATCGGTGCAAGCCAACGCCATAAACTGGGCGTCGGTCAAATTCTGGCAGACCCAAGGCATTAAACGGGTGATTTTATCCCGTGAATTGTCCTTAGATGAAATCGAAGAAATCCGTCAACGCTGCCCCGATATCGAGCTAGAAGTGTTTGTCCACGGCGCCCTGTGTATGGCTTACTCTGGTCGTTGTTTGCTGTCGGGTTATATCAATAAGCGCGATCCAAACCAAGGCACTTGCACAAACGCCTGCCGCTGGAAATACGACGTGCACGAAGCGCAGCAAACTGACTCTGGCGATATCATTGCCACCCTCAATGCGGTGCAAATCGAGACGCCAACCTTAGGCGCGGGTCCTGCGACCGACCAAATCTTCCTGCTGCAAGAAGCCAATCGCCCCGGCGAATACATGCCAGCATTTGAAGATGAGCATGGCACTTATATCATGAACTCTAAGGACTTGCGCGCAATCCAACACGTTGAGCGTTTGGCGAAAATGGGCATCGACTCGCTGAAGATCGAAGGCCGTACTAAGTCGTTCTACTATGTGGCCCGTACTGCCCAGCTATACCGTCAGGCCATCGACGATGCCGCCTCAGGCAAGAGCTTCGATCGCAGCCTGATGAACCAACTCGAAGGCTTAGCCCACCGCGGCTATACCGAAGGTTTCTTACGTCGCCACGTACATGATGAATATCAAAACTACGACTATGGTTACTCGGTCAGCGATACCCAACAATTTGTGGGTGAATTAACCGGTAAACGCAATCTGGCTGGCCTTGCCGAAATCGAAGTGAAGAACAAATTCTCTGTCGGTGATAGTGTTGAATTAATGACGCCGCAGGGCAATATCAGCCTCACCATCGAGCAACTCGAAAACCGCAAAGCCGAATCGGTTGAAGCGGGATTAGGTTCGGGCCATACCGTTTACTTGCCCGTGCCGAAAGAGGTTGATCTGAACCACGGCATTTTACTGCGTAACCTGCCCCAAGGTCAGGATACCCGCAACCCACACGAAGCAGGCTAAGGCATGGCATTACTGATCGACGACAGCTGCATCAATTGCGACATGTGTGAACCTGAATGCCCAAATCAGGCCATCACCATGGGGGAAGAAATCTACGAAATCGACCCAGACCGCTGCACCGAATGCGTAGGCCACTATGATAAGCCGACCTGCGTCTCCGTCTGTCCGATTGATTGTATTGACCCCGACCCTAACCGTGTCGAGTCCCACGATGAGCTGTTGGTCAAATTTGCCATACTCACGCAAAAAATTTAAGTGAGCATCGGCCATCCAAGCTAAAAAAAAGCCCCGCAATGTCAGCGGGGCTTTTGTTTATCACTTGATTACAGCCAAGTTCGCATCAGCTTAAGCTTGGGGATTTAGCCAAAATCACCGTCGGTTTTGCCTCAAGCTGCAATCGCACAATGGCATCGGCCAGCTTTTCAACGCTTAAGCGAATGGGTGTCGGCAGGCTGGCAAACTCGATACTCAGCAGTAGGTTTTTCACCTCAAGCCCTAACTCGGTATCGCCTTCGATACTCAGTTTACGTTGGAAAAACAACGTATCAGGGTCTTCTTTTGCCGCAGCGACCAATAACAGCTCGGCGGAATTAGCACTAAAGCTGACCTGGGCATCGGTCAGCTCACGCACCTGCCAGCGGCCATCGAAACTCACTTCAAAATACAGATTTAAATCTTCAACCCGAATCGCAACCCATTTATCTGCCAAGAAATCTAACTCGCCATCTTCGGCCTGCGGCGCCAGCAGCTGCGTTAAGAGTTGGCTAAGTACCTTGGCCTTGAGGCTAAAGGGCACTTTGGAGAGTGGCAAACGGATCAGTTTTGGGGTGAGTTCGAGCAGTTGTTTTGCAAGATTAGCTGAAAAAACAGCGGACATAAGCGGTTACCTAAGGCTAAAAAACACTATATCTCCCAGTTTACCGAGATTTTATGATCTTAAACCTGTTTTAAATCAATTCACCGCCATTCAATCTTCCCTACACTCTGCCCCTGTTATTTTATCGGGAGCACCATTATGGAGTTGTTGTGTCCAGCAGGAAACCTGGCCTCGCTAAAGTCGGCGCTGCAGGCCGGAGCCGATGCTGTCTACCTTGGGTTAAAGGATGATACCAATGCACGTTCATTCGCGGGCTTAAACTTCACCCCCGCAAAATTACAGGAAGCCGCCGATTTGACCCATCAGTGGGGCAAGAAAATCTTCCTCACTTTAAATACCTTTCCTAAGCCGAATGAGGAACACCGCTGGTATCAAGCCATCGACTTGGCGGCCAGCATTGGCGTCGATGCCTTAATCGTCGCCGATCTGTCACTGCTCGACTATGCCCATAGGCAATATCCGCATATTCCGCTGCATTTATCGGTACAGGCGAGCGCCACCAACTTGGGCGCACTGAGTTTTTATAAAGAGGCTTTTAATATCGCGCGAGTGGTATTACCCAGAGTACTGTCGATGAAACAAGTGCGCGACCTCGCCAAGGTCAGCCCGGTCGATTTGGAAGTCTTTGCCTTTGGCAGTCTGTGCATTATGGCCGAAGGCCGCTGCCACTTATCCTCCTATGTCACTGGCCAATCGCCAAATACTGGTGGCTCTTGCTCGCCAGCGAAACACGTGCGTTGGCAGGAACAGGGCCAAGACAGATTGACTCGGCTCAATGAGGTCTTGATTGATAAGTCAGGGCTCGATGAACAAATGGGTTACCCAGTGGTCTGTAAAGGCCGTTATCTCACCCAAGACGATGATAAACCGCAATATCTGCTCGAATCTCCCACCAGTTTAAATACCCTTAGCCTGCTGCCTGAGCTTGCCAAGGCGGGCATAGTGTCACTCAAGATTGAGGGGCGTCAGCGCAGCCCTGCCTATGTGGAACAGGTGACCAAGGTTTGGCGTCAAGCGATTGATACTTACCTTAATCATCCAGATAAATTCCAGACTCAGGCCCATTGGGAGCAAACCCTCGCGAAAGTCTCCGAAGGCCAAATTACCACCTTAGGCGCCTACGAGCGTGACTGGCAATAGCCCTAGCGATAACCACAAAGAAGAAACGATTATGAAAATTTCCCTCGGCCCACTGCTTTATTGCTGGGAAAAACAACAGGTCATCGACTTTTACCAGCAAGTGGCCAACAGTCAGATCCCGTTAGTATATTTGGGTGAAGCCGTTTGTAGCCGTCGACGCGAACTCAAGTTTGGCGACTATCTCGAACTGGCCAAAATGCTTAAATCTGCGGGTAAAGAGGTGGTGCTGTCGACGCTCGCCCTTATCGAAGCGCCCTCTGAATACACTGAGCTTAAACGTCAGGTCGACAATGGCGAATTTAGCATTGAGGCCAACGACATGGCGGCCGTGTATCTTGCTAAGGAGCACAAGCTGCCCTTTGTCTGCGGCGCCAGTATCAACAACTACAACCGCGCCAGTTTAGATATTTTGCAGCGCTTTGGTATGCAGCGCTTTGTAATGCCGGTAGAGCTGTCGAAGACTTGGCTTAGCCAAGTGGTCGCGCACAAGCCTACATTCGAAGTCGAAGTGCTCGGCCATGGCTATTTGCCACTCGCCCACTCGGCGCGCTGCTTTACGGCAAGACATCAACACTTGTCGAAGGACAGCTGCGAAACCGTTTGCCGCCAATACAGCAAGGGCTTACTGGCACAGACGCAAGAGGCGCAGCCCTTGCTCAGGTTAAATGGCATCCAAACCCAGTCGGCCAACTGTGTCGATTTGCGCAGCGAACTCCATGAAATGATAGAGATGGGCGTCGATGTATTTCGGGTTTCACCCAGCAGCTTAGCCTGCATCAGTAAGGCCGATGCACTGGTCGAGGCGTTAAAGACTGGGGCAACGGATGCTCAGTTTCCTCGCAGCGATGAGCACTGCAACGGTTACTGGTTTGGCGAGGCGGGACTGAAATCCTTAAGCTGATAGCTTTATGGGTTAATCACTCAAATCACTCACTCGGGAGCTTGCTCCTGAGCGAGTGATTGTGGTGTGAACAGCAGCGCCGCCGTCCAACTTAATAAACTCCCAAGCCCAATCCATTCCAGCAATGCCGGCCACCACAAATCGGGTCTAGGCAGTTGCAACACCATTTCTTGATAGAAGGGTCTGTCCCCCTCGGTTAAACCCAGTTCTAATAAGGGGGCGTAGAGAAAGGTCATCATGCTCAGCAACACCACCAGCGCTAACAATAGCGTTAAGGGTTGCCGCCTCTGTGAATTAAGCCCAGCCCACAGCAGATAACAGATTGCACTCGAACTACCGAAATAGAAAAACCATTTCAGGGCAAGGATATGCAGATGATACACATTGACCGGAAACAAACCCACGCAGGCCAAGGCTAAAAAGGTTAACGCCAGCGCGCAGTAAAAGGGATAGCCCCAAAAACCACCCACGGTTTGTAAGGATGACAGGCAGTAGAACACAATACTTAAACTGCCAAAAAATAACCCACCATTGAGCACCACCGCCAGGGATGAATGCCCATAGGTGCCCAATTCACTCAAGGTATGATTCAAAAAGTTGAAGGCTCGAGTCTCGGTATGATCGAAGCCTAACACCGCCACCGCTATCCCAAGCAATAATCCAAAAATACCAATAAAACCAAACTTAGTGGCGAGCGCAAAACCTCTTGTCGCGACGTTCATTTTTGTAACAGTCATGGATAATTTAGCTAAACAAAAGTAGTACTAACTTACATGGAATTGAAAATAATTAAAGCGGCGTCCATCCTCTTTAGGAGAAATATTTTATTTCACCACTATTTACGCTTATTTAGTCACTCGCGCGCAGTTCCCGCCCTTAGTCAATATTCAATTTAAAATATGCAAATACCGAGTCAAAACTGCATAAAAATGCACAACCCATTCAGCAATGGCCGAGCTTATTGTCAGCGATAACCTCGCCATTACAATTTGGGTTAACTATTTCACATTGTATGGTGAGCGACTGAAGCCCTAATCGCATTAACGGATAAAAAAACCGCAAAAGCGGAATATTCGAAGAATCTAAGGGAAAAATTTGTACAAAATCACCCTCGACCGCTAACAACATCAAGAATAAAACAACTCGATAAACACGCTGCAACACACAGATTTAATTGCATGATTTAGTTAATCAAATACCTTATCAGCACGCAATATTCGCCAAGATAAGCATGCAGAAATGGCCCAAATAACTATGCTATTTTGCTGCTTATCTCAAACAAATTTCCGAATCGTTTTACATAGGGCCGCTAAGCGAGTAATCTTCCCCCTTCTCGATTTTGAGTTGAATGAAAATGCACCTAACATCCGCCTAACATGCGGCTTTGAGGGGCAATTTGTTCAAGTTTATTTGTGCGACTCGTACTTTTAAGGTGTACACCATTGGCTACTGAACATAAAAACCGCAACATTAAGACGATACTCACCTTTATCGTCCCTTCGCTGATCGGTCTGCTGCTGTTTATGACCCCTATCAGCTACAACGATGCGATTACTATTCCTATCGCAATCATCTCTAAAGCACTACAAAGCGTGTTAAGCGATGTATTAACCTTAATCGTGACTGTGATTGTTGTCGCCATGGCCTTGGCTTCGTTGCTGACTAAGTTACTCAAACCTAAGTTTGTGCTGAACAATCACTTCCTCAATGGGTTACTCAACATCAGCCCGCTCTGGCTTGCGACGCGCGTCGTCGGCGCCGTCTTTATCGTGCTGACCTACTTTGGCATTGGCCCCGAAGCTATTAACTCTTCAAGCACTGGCGCCTTAGTACTGAACGACCTGTTACCTGTACTCTTCTCGGTGTTTATCTTCGCCGGTATGTTACTGCCGCTGCTGTTAAACTTCGGTCTATTAGAGCTATTTGGCACCCTGCTGACCAAGGTAATGCGCCCCGTGTTTAACCTGCCAGGTCGCAGTGCCATCGACTGTATGGCCTCTTGGTTAGGTGATGGTAGCGTTGGTATTTTGTTGACTAGCAAGCAATACGAAGCGCGTTTTTACACCCAAAGGGAAGCCGCGGTTATCGGTACCACCTTCTCGGCGGTGTCAATTACCTTCAGCTTAGTGGTGATCTCGCAGGTGAAGTTGGAGCAAATGTTTGTGCCCTTCTACCTGACCGTATGTTTAGCGGGTTTTGCGGCGGCCGTGATTGTGCCTAAGCTGCCACCGCTATCGTGGAAAAAAGATAACTATATCGACGATACGCCACGTCAACCCGACGATGAGATGATCCCCGCAGGACACGGCGCACTCTCATGGGGCTTTGATAAAGCACTCGAGAAAGCCGCCAGTGCTGGTGGTGTCAAAGCCGTTTTAAATGAAGGGATTAAAAACGTTATCGATATGGTATTTGGCATTATCCCAGTGGTAATGGCCATTGGTACCACCGCGCTGATCATCGCCGAGCATACGCCTATCTTCAATTACTTAGGTATGCCATTCATTCCGTTACTGGAACTGCTGCATATCCCTGAAGCGACCGAAGCCTCTAAAACCATCGTTGTTGGCTTTGCTGATATGTTTATCCCGTCGATTTTAGCCAGCTCTATCGAATCGGATATGACCCGCTTTGTGATTGCCGCCTTATCAGTAACGCAGCTGATTTACATGAGTGAAGTGGGCGCACTGCTGATTGGCAGTAAGATCCCAGTGAATTTTGTTGAACTTTTTGTCGTGTTCGTACTGCGCACCTTAGTGACTCTGCCAGTGATTGCCGGCGTGGCTCACCTGCTGTTCTAAGCGCAACATAACCTTAAATATCAAGGGGAGTCAGATTAACTGACTCCCCTTTTTTATACTGATTCAAACACAAACTCATACACGAACAGGCAGTTTTGGTTACTTCGTTGAGTGTGGGTTAGTCGTACAAACTCCACTCGTAACCATATAACTCAGTTTTACAGGAAGTCATTTAGAATTTCTGGATACTACTGCTGAAAGATAAAGTTTGGCCGTTTAATTCTTTAAGTGCTGGCTTTTGGTGAGCCATGGCATTCTCTCCCCGACACGCAGCAAGTCCATCCGTGGATGCTCGACCGCCCCGTCCGTGGGGCGGACGGTCGTCCCGCTAATCACCATGGCTCACCTGTTTAACATCGGTGTAGGCTGTTTGTTTTAAAGTAGGTATGTGACTCGTTTTGGGACAAAAGCGTGTCAGGACATCGGTTGCATCTGGTAAATTTCGGATAAAAATTTATATGGATTAACGCCCGCGTAATGTGCTGGTTTGAAGCACTAGCGGAAAATCCGCCCATTACGCGTTTGTTATGCTTTTACTTCGCCACATAAACATCAAGCATTTCATAAAAGTTTTCCGAATACTCGTAAAACTCTGAATCTAGGTTTCCGAGCTTCCCCATCTTTGAGTCTTCATCTATTTTTAAATGGTTTTGTCTTTCAAGACGAGATTCCGGTAACTTACCATTGAAAGCCACATCTATAGCCCGTTGGAGCAATGAGGCAGTTTTAGTGGCACCTATATTATTGAGTGATTTCAGAGCAAACACAGCATGTTCCCCAGAAGAGTTCCAGAAATATTGATGGAACCCACCATTGTTTACCTCTGCTTCCAACCACCAAATCGTATATATTGCCTGTTCTTTTTCAGACAGATTGGAAAAGCCAACAGCCTCATACTTTTCAGAAACTGCATCATAAGATTCTGGGTATTCTTTTGCCATTACCAATCCCGATATTGCAGTAAGAATAATTAGAAGTTTTCGCATATTCCCTCAGAAAACATAACGCCTCAAACACCGGCTTGGTGAAGTTGGCGGCTTTTTTGCGCACGCAAAAAAGTGACAGCTTTACCAAGTCCACGGCTTTGACTTGTTAATCCCAGTTTTTGGCAAACACCCATGCCGCATTAAACTCACGGGTACTTGCATTGAATGTAAATTCACAACCTTCATCAGTAAGGTCATTTAGAACCCCTTTTATTACAGGACCGGACTGCTCGGTAAAGCTAATGCCATCAGCAGATACTCTTTCACCTGACCATTCTAAGCGAGGCCCATTGAATAAGGCTAAACAAAGACCATCTGTTGCAACTAGAAACCCAGTTGCTTTGTTGTAGATAATATTGTCGATACCGTCCCATTCAGTTGTTGAAACTATTTCTCTTTTATTTGGATCAACAAAATATCCCTGACCACCTGCAACAACCAAAAATAGCTTCTCATTGGGAACACGAAAGACGGTATTATAGGAACTCCAACCACTTTGACTAAATACGCCCACCCACTCGATATATTCTTCGTCGAAGAACTTTACCCACAAAGTGTTTCCAGACTTTGAAAAATTGTGTTCTTCAAAATCTCCTGATAATGGTGGCCTATCAAGTATCCTTGCTTCCATGATAATGCTCAGTGTCAAATAGGGTTAGCTTATTAGTAAATATGCGATGCGCTGTTTGCAGAGCATAAACCGCTTGTTCACCAAATCTCAAATATGGCCGCAGCCACATCCATGTAAAATGATATAAATGATGCTATAGGTATTTGCTTTTTTGTGGTAGCGGTTTTTATACAGTTTGATGGGTAATCAATTGATATCGTTTCACCTTTCTTGTTCTTTCACGCTTATTTTTTGCTGATAAATCGCTATCTAACGACTCAAAACGCCAAGGAATACACCTCCCCTCGGAGTTGCCGCTGGGCGAGTAGACAAATTGCGTGAGTCTCGCCAAGGATGGCGAGCTAGCTTTCGCAGGTGCAGGGACGCATCCTTCGGAAGCGATAGCAAATTTGTCAATGAGCCCAAGGGGCTTTCAACTCCGTTAGGGGCGTCTTGGAGCATCCAAGGAGGATAGGACGAGCAGTCCTCCTTGGTCGGGGGTGGGGTGAAACCCCACGACTTTGATTTTGGTTAAAGCATTCAAACTATGAAAAAGGTGAGACACATAACTTCTAAGTTGAACCATCAAACTGTCAGTTATATTTGCATCCAGAGCAAATATTGATGGGTTAACTCCAGCCTAATCCACCTTGCTGTCATCTGCACGTCACTTAAGCTTCATCATTCAGTCAAAGCCCGTCACTAATCTCTAAGGCAGTCAACAGCTGCATAGGGTGAATATGAGATGACTGGAGCTAATTACAGGGGACTTGATCGCACGCTTATCGACGCACTCAAGACTCCCCGAAACTCTTCCCGTAACACTCCTTCCAACTCTTCCGACAATGCTCCATCCAGTGTTTACGACACTTCCTTCTCAACCCCACATATTGCCAACGCCAGCAACGCCGCAAATAACCAAACCATCACAGTCAACGCCCTCTGGCTATCGGATATTCATCTAGGTTGTAAGGATTGCAAAGCCGACTATCTGTTAAGCCTATTAAATACCGTGCGTTGTCAGCACTTGTATCTGGTCGGCGATATTGTGGATTTATGGGCGCTCAAACGCCGCCTGCACTGGCCCGAGAGCCACAATAAGGTATTGCAAAAGCTGATTGAACTGGCACAAAACGGCACTCAGGTGATGTACCTGCCGGGTAACCACGATGAGTTAATCAAGCTCTATGCCGAACTGACACTACTGAATATCAAGATAGCTCGCCAACATATTCATCAGGGGATTGGCGGCCACAAACTGTTAATGCTGCATGGCGATCAGTTCGATGCCGATGTTTGCGTTGGCCGCTTCTACGCCATCTTGGGCGATCATCTCTACGACTTGTTGCTGTTCCTCAACCGCAATCTCCATCGCCTGCGAGAGCGTTTAGGCTACCCGTATTGGTCACTCGCCAGCTATATCAAATCCCGCGTTGGCAAGGCACAGACGGCTATTGCCCGTTTTCGCCAGGCCGTAGTGAATTATGCCCAGCACTATGATGTGGATGGCGTGATCTGCGGCCATATCCACCAGCCGGAGCTATCGGTTCACGCTCGAGATAACCAATACAGCACGCCGGATAAGCGCCAGATAGTCTATGCCAATGATGGCGACTGGGTCGAAAACTGCAGCCTGATCACCGAAACCTTAAACGGTGAATTACAACTCTGCCGCTGGAACGAGCAAAGCGTAAACCTCGATATTCTGAGCAGTATTGTGCTGGCGCAAACGCCGCCCAAAGCACCTGTTAACGCCCCAAAACCTATTCCACAAACGGCCACACACAGCCCCAAACAAGCAGAAATCCAACCAAGGGATGTTGCCTAATCATGAACCCATTACCCCCTCATACCCCAAACGCTGATTCATTAAGCCCTAACACATTAAGCGCCAACGCATTAACGCAGGACGCAGCCATGCCACTGCCCGCCTTAAAAGCCAGTTCGATGATCTTTACCGTCGATAATGTGGTGGAGCAAAACCTGCCCGCCCTCAAGGATAAACCTTGGCTAGCCAAGCCGACTAAGGCCATGCTGCGTTACCTGTTGAATGAAAAACAATGTAACGACATAGCCAATCAGTTTGCCTATCTGCAAGGGGTCGATTTTGTCGAGCAAGTGCTCGCCAGCTTCGATTTTAGCTTTACCGTGCCCGCCAACGAGGTCGAAAATATTCCCTGCGAGGGCCGCGTGGTGATCTTCGCCAATCATCCGATTGGCTCCCTCGATGCGCTTGCCCTGATTAAACTCGTCAGCGAAATTCGCCCCGATATCAAGGTGGTAGCAAACGAGCTCCTGATGGCGCTCGAACCTTTGCATTCTATCCTGCTGCCAGTGCGCAATATGACGGGCGGCACGCCGAAACAGCACCTCGAAAAAATCCACCAGCATCTGCGCAATGAAGGCGCGGTACTGATTTTCCCATCGGGGGAAGTCTCTCGCCTGCGCCCGAGCGGCGTGCGCGATACACAGTGGCACTCGGGCTTTTTGAAGATGGCGATTTCCTGTAATGCACCGCTGCTGCCAATCTTTTTGGATGCTAAAAACTCGGCCACCTTCTACGGCGCCTCGATGATTTACAAACCCTTAGCCACATTGCTACTGGTCAAGGAGATGTTTAAACAGGCCAAACGCAATATGCCCATTCGTATCGGCGAGCTTATCCCGAACGAAGCCGTACGCTCGATGGACTTTCCGCTAAAAACCAAGATAAAACTGCTTAAAAATCATCTGTATCGTATCGGTAAAGATAAAGACCCACTGTTTATCACCCAAAGCGCCATCGCCCACCCGGAGTCGCGCCGAGAGCTACAGGCCGCGCTGCAACAATGTGAACTCCTCGGCGAAACCCAAGATAACAAGCTGATTTATTTGTATCAGCATCAGGACAGCAACCCCATCATGCGCGAAATTGGGCGCCTGCGGGAAATCGCCTTTCGCGCCGTCGGCGAAGGCACGGGTAAACGCCGCGATATCGATAAATATGATTCCTACTACCAACATCTGGTGCTGTGGGATAAAGAGCAGTTTGAAATTGTCGGCGCCTATCGTTTCGCTAGCGGCGAGCAAGTGCTAAATCGCTACGGCGACAACGCCCTCTATAGCCAATCCCTGTTCCAATATGCCGATGGTTTTATGCCCTTTGTCAAACAAGGCTTAGAACTTGGCCGCAGCTTTGTGCAGCCAAAATATTGGGGCAAACGCAGTCTCGACTACCTCTGGTTTGGTATTGGCGCCTTCCTCGCCAAACATCCCGAATACCGCTACCTATTTGGCCCAGTTTCTATCAGTAATCAACTGCCTGGCAGCGCGCGGGAGATGTTAGTGCATTTCTACTCCAAGGAGTTTGCGCCAGCACAGCAGCTAGCGGTGTCAATGTCGCCCTTTGGCTTGTCCAAGCAGCGTAAGTTGCAGTTGGATGAACTCTATTCGGGCGAGGATTACCAAAGCCACTTTAAGCAACTCAAACAAATGCTGGCGAGTATGGGCGCCGCGGTGCCAACCCTGTACAAGCAGTACGGCGAGCTGTGTAAGCAAGATGGGGTGAAGTTTCTCGCCTTTGGGATCGATGCCGATTTTGGCGACTGTGTCGATGGCTTAGTCTTGGTCGATACCCATAAACTGAAAGGGAAAAAGTACCAGCGTTATATCGGCGCCCATTTACCCGAAGACTTACGCAACCCCTTGATGGCGGAGGACGAAACCGACGAGCAGGATTAGGCACAAATCCGCCCTAATACATTGGCTAAATAAACATCGGTCTGTTATAAGTATCTGTAATACAGTGTATTAACGATACACGTCCTAGGAAGGGGTTTATCATGCCGATCATTATCGCCGATATTATGCGTACCCGAGTCGTCACGGTCGAAATGGACGATCGCTTAACCGTGGCGAAGGATATTTTCGATCAGGCAAACTTCCACCATCTGCTGGTGGTGGATGAATATAAACTCGAAGGGGTATTGTCGGAGCGCGACTTACTCCGTGCCATCAGCCCGAATCTGGGCAGTAGCGCCGAAACCGCTAAGGATCTCGAGACCCTACAAAAACGCGTCCATCAGGTGATGACCCGTAATCCCGTTACTGTTGCGCCGCATGTATCGCTCGATGCTGCGACGCACACCCTACTAGAACATAATATTGGCTGTTTGCCCGTGCTCGATAATGGCGATCTGGTAGGGATAGTGACTTGGAAGGATTTACTGCGAGCCTATTGTGAACACAATGAGGTCAATGAAAGCGAGTGCTAACGGCACTCGCTTTCGACTTTATAGAGAAAGTAGCAAACTAAATTGCCCAGCCGCCCATATAGAAGGCCACAAGGCCCAGCGTAATGGCGAGCACGCCTAACTTAAGCTGACGGATTTCACCGCTAAAAATGCGGCCAACCACTAAGGTCACAAAGCCAAGCATAATACCGGTCACAATGTTACAGCTGAGGATGATGAATACGGCGCAGGTTAATCCCGCCATCGCATCGACCTTGTCGTTAAAGTCCAACTTAGTCACATTGCTGAGCATCAATAGCCCCACATACATCAGCGCAGGCGCCGTGGCATAGGCTGGCACTAAATAGCTGAGCGGCGCTAAAAACACCATCAGCAGGAATAATCCACCGACTATAGTCGCGGTTAAACCCGTCTTACCGCCCGCCGCCGTACCCGCCGCCGATTCGATATACACGGCCGCAGGGGCGCCACCAACGATACCCGCAAACATGCTGCTGACCGAATCAGAGGTCAGCGCCTTGCCACCGCCGACGATATTATCGTCTTTATCCAGCAGATTAGCTTGCCCCGCTACCGCGCGGATGGTGCCCGTGGCATCAAAAATCGCCGTCATCACCAGCGCCAGTACAATCGGCAATACCACAGGATTCAAGGCGCCCATAATATCCATTTGACCAATCAGCGAGTGCTCAGAGGTAAAATCAGGCACGGCGAAGAAACCTTGGAATGTCACGCTTGGATCAAACACTAAACCGAACAGGGATAGGCCAATAATTACCAATAAAATCCCGCCGGGTACACCGCGACGCTCTAAACCGATAGTGGCCGCTAAGCCTAGCACGGTGGCGATAACGGGCAGGCTGTTAATGTCGCCTAACTTCACTGGCAGACCCGCGTCATTGGCCACAATCAACTGCACACTGTTAGTGGCAATTAAGAGTAAAAACAAGCCAATACCTATACCTGTACCATGGGCAATCCCCTTGGGTAGGTTAGCCAGCACCCATTGACGCACGCCCGTGACACTCACAACGGTAAAAATCACGCCCATCCAAAAGATGGCGCCTAATGTCACAGGGATACTCATGCCCTGACCTAACACTAAACCGAAGGCGGTAAAGGCGGTGAGTGAAATCGCACAACCAATGGCCATAGGCAGATTCGCCCAGAGTCCCATCAGCAGCGAGCCGAAGGAGGCAATTAAACAGGTGGCGACGAACACGGCGCCGGGATCGAATCCCGCTTTGCCTAACATATTGGGTACCACAATCACTGAGTACACCATAGCGAGGAAGGTGGTTAACCCTGCAATCACTTCTTGGCGAACTGTGCTACCACGTTGTTGAATTGAAAAAAAACGGTCCAGAAACGAACCAGAGGGTACGGCTGTTGAACTCAATTGCTCAGACATATCTTGTTATACCTTGTGATCTCTTAAAATAGGGTCGATACCAATTGGCTTAACCATTGGCGACGCTGGCTGCGGCAGATTAGAGCCCCAAATCCAATGATTTGGGTGAGAGATCCACATCATTCTCCTACATCGGGAAAAATCCATGATCTGCAAGCAGTGACGCTTTGCATCGTTAAAATGGCTTCAACGAGACAAACGCAGCCTTTGTTGGGCGCGGATAATACTGTAAACGCCGCCAGATAGCTAAGACCTCGCCTGCACTTCAGTAAATAATTAGCGAAAAAATTCAAAATCAGTGTTTAAAAAAACGCCTAAACCGCACAACAAACTGCCGAGTTCGATCACAGAAATTAGATTAACTCTCTGTCAGTAAAACAAAAAGTCATCGGTTTTTTAAAATTTTCATAATTTTTCATATATTGTCAAAGCCCATTCATGCCTGCAGGCAAGTCCATTCACATCTGCCCTTTATAGTGCTCCCATCAAAAATCGCTTTCGAACGGAGCTCTTCCCAATGACAAAGCCCACTATGCAAACATCGGATAAGTCCTCACGCAGCAATGAGTTAAAGGCGCTGGGATTCATCATTTTCATACTCTTTCCCGCACTGACTGTCGCGGGGATCAGTCTCTACGGTTTCATCATTTGGATGATCCAAGCCTTCGGCGGCGTTGTCGGCCACTAATTCACTGATACTTTGAGGACGCTATTATGAAGTGGTTAACCAACCTCTGGCGCACACTAAACAAACCCACAAAAGCTCTCACCTTAGGCGCTGTCAGCATCAGTGCTTTTATCATGGGCATCATCTTCTGGGGCGGATTTAACACCGCACTGGAAGCCACCAACACCGAAGCCTTCTGTATCAGCTGCCACAGTATGGAAAGCAAGCCTTACCAAGAGTTGCAGGAAACTGTGCATTGGTCGAATCACTCTGGCGTGCGCGCTACCTGCCCCGACTGCCACGTGCCCCACAACTGGAGCCGTAAGATTGCCCGTAAGATGGAAGCTTCCCACGATGTTTGGGGCTGGTTATTCAACACGGTCAACACCCCTGAAAAATTTGAAGCTAAACGCCTCGAAATGGCGAGCCGCGAATGGAAACGTTTCGATCGCGACAATTCACTGGCCTGTAAAAACTGCCACAACTACAACTCGATGAAGTGGGAAAGCATGTCACCACTGGCGCAAAAACAGATGAAACGCGCCGCCGAAATCGACCAAAGCTGTATCGATTGCCACAAAGGTATTGCCCACCATTTACCTGAAATGGGCACGGCCCGGGCACCCGAACTCATCGCCGAAGTGGGCGCTGGCGTCAGCTCAGTCGAAACCAACCAAACCTACTACAGCGCCCTGACTAAGCCACTGTTCTTTAGTGAAAAAGGTGACGTTGAAGCCGGTACCTTAAACGTGGCCACTAAAGTCAAAGTGCTCGAAACCCAAGGTAAACGCATCAAAATTGGCATCGATGGCTGGCGTAAGAAAATCGGCGCAGGCCGCGTGATCTACATGGACTTTGGGGTAAACATTCTGTCGGCGCAGTTAAGCAAAGATGCCGCCGAAACCGAAGGTGTTATCCAAACCTTTGAAGAGAAAGAAGACCCAATGACAGGCCTGAAATGGCAACGGGTTGAAGCCCAAATCTGGACCGATAAGGATTACCTGCTCACCGAGCTGCAACCACTCTGGGGCTATGCCCGCGATACGTTCCGCTCAAGCTGTAGCGTGTGCCACACCCAGCCAGATGAAGCGCATTTCGATGCCAATACCTGGCCAGGCATGTTCCAAGGCATGTTGGCCTTCGTGAACATGGACCAAGACACCCAAGCGCTGGTGCAGAAATACCTGCAGGAACATTCGTCAACCTTCGTGAAAAAAGAGCACTAATTCGGGAGTAATACCATGAACAGAAGAGACTTTTTAAAAGGCTTAGCCTCAACCTCTTTCGTTGCTTTAGGTGGCAGCTCAGTGTTAGCGCCCTTAAACGCGCTAGCCAGCACGGGCTTAAATGAAGACGAGTGGCTAACCACGGGCTCACACTTTGGCGCCTTTAAAATCAAACGTAAAAACGGTGTGATTGCCGAAGTCAAAGCCTTCGATTTAGATAAATATCCAACGGATATGATTAACGGTATCCGTGGTATGGTCTACAACCCATCCCGCGTGCGTTACCCTATGGTCCGCTTAGACTTTTTACTGAAAGGCCATAAGAGCAATACCCAGCAACGAGGGGATTTCCGCTTCGTTCGCGTGACTTGGGATAAAGCATTAAAGCTGTTTAAACACTCACTCGATGAAGTCCAAACCAAATACGGTCCATCGGGCTTACACGCGGGGCAAACCGGCTGGCGCGCAACCGGGCAACTGCATTCCAGCACCAGCCATATGCAGCGTGCGGTGGGGATGCACGGCAACTATGTGAAGAAAATCGGTGACTACTCCACAGGTGCAGGCCAAACCATTCTGCCCTATGTATTAGGTTCAACCGAAGTGTATGCCCAAGGTACCTCTTGGCCGCTGATCTTAGAAAACAGCAACACTATCGTGCTCTGGTCAAACGATCCTTACAAAAACCTGCAAGTGGGTTGGAACGCCGAAACCCATGAGGCCTTCGCTTACCTCGCGCAGTTAAAAGAGAAGGTCAAACAGGGCAAGATCCGCGTGATCAGTATCGACCCTGTGGTCACCAAAACTCAGGCTTACCTTGGCTGTGAACAGTTGTATGTTAACCCACAGACTGACGTGACGCTGATGCTGGCCATCGCCCATGAGATGATCACCCAAAAACTTTACGATGATAAATTTATCCAAGGCTATAGCTTAGGCTTCGAAGAGTTTGTGCCTTACGTAATGGGCACTAAAGACGGTATCGCCAAAACCCCAGAGTGGGCAGCGCCAATCTGCGGGGTTGAGCCACACATCATCCGCGATCTGGCGAAAACCTTAGTTAAGGGCCGTACCCAAATCATGATGGGTTGGTGTATTCAGCGCCAGCAACATGGTGAGCAACCTTACTGGATGGCCGCTGTACTCGCGACCATGATAGGCCAAATTGGCTTACCCGGCGGTGGCATCAGCTATGGTCACCACTACTCTAGTATTGGCGTGCCTGCAACAAATGCGGCGGCGCCCGGCGCCTTCCCCCGTAACTTAGACGAGAACCAAAAACCCCTGTTCGACAGCACCGACTTTAAAGGCGCGAGCAGCACCATTCCCGTCGCACGTTGGATTGATGCAATCCTCGAGCCCGGCAAAACCATTGATGCCAACGGTTCGAAAGTGGTGTATCCCGATATTAAGATGATGATTTTCTCGGGTAATAACCCATGGAACCACCATCAAGACCGTAACCGCATGAAGCAAGCCTTCCATAAGTTGGAATGCGTGGTCACTATCGATGTGAACTGGACGGCGACTTGCCGCTTCTCCGACATAGTGCTGCCCGCCTGCACCACCTATGAGCGCAACGATATCGACGTATACGGCGCCTATGCTAACCGCGGTATTTTAGCGATGCAGAAGATGGTCGAGCCGCTGTTTGAAAGTTTGTCAGACTTTGAAATATTCACTCGCTTTGCCGCGCTGATGGGTAAAGAGAAAGAATACACCCGCAATATGAGCGAGATGGAGTGGATAGAAACCCTCTATAACGAGTGTAAAGCCGCGAACGCGGGTAAGTATGAGATGCCAGATTTTGCTACCTTCTGGAAGCAAGGTTATGTGCACTTTGGTGATGGCGAGCTGTGGACACGCCACGCCGACTTTAGAAACGACCCTGAAATCAATCCATTAGGTACGCCTTCTGGCTTGATTGAAATCTTCAGCCGTAAGATTGAACAGTTCGGTTATGACGACTGCCAAGGCCATCCGATTTGGATGGAAAAAGCCGAGCGTAGCCATGGTGGCCCGGGTTCGGACAAATATCCTGTGTGGCTACAATCTTGCCACCCAGATAAACGTCTGCACTCACAGATGTGTGAGTCGAAGGAATACCGCGAAACCTACACAGTCAACGGCCGCGAACCCATCTATATCAGCCCTGTGGATGCCAAAGCGCGCGGCATTAAAGATGGCGATATTGTGCGCGTCTTTAACGACCGTGGCCAACTGTTAGCGGGCGCTGTGGTATCGGATCGCTTCCCTAAAGGCGTAGTGCGAATTCATGAAGGCGCATGGTATGGCCCAGTGGGTAAAGATGGCAGCGTCGAAGGCGGCGCCGAAATCGGTGCCCTGTGCAGCTATGGCGACCCGAATACTCTGACCTTAGACATTGGCACCTCTAAGTTGGCTCAAGCCTGCTCAGCCTATACTTGTCTGGTCGAGTTTGAGAAATACCAAGGCAAAGTCCCTAAGGTCAGCTCCTTCGATGGTCCTATCGAAGTCGAAATCTAACCGAGCCCACAAGGCGATGCGCCTAGTCAACTAGGCGCATTCCACTGTTATTCTTGAGGAACATGCGATGAGCAACGTCGATATCAATCATGCCAGAGCCTTAGTGTATCAGCTGCTGTCTTCTCTGTTTGCCCGTGAAATTGATGAGCAGCGCCTTAAGCAACTCACCAGTGAGCAAGCGCAGCAATTCTGGACACAACTGGGTTATGCACCCGAGTTTAGTGCGCCAGTTGTCAGCATACAGAAGGTGATGAATGGCTTAACGAGCGATGAAGCCTTGCTCGAACTTGCCGCCGATTATTGCGGTTTATTCCTTGTAGGCACAAAGCACAGCGCCTCGCCCTATGCCAGCCTGTACTTGAGTCCCGAGGAAGAACCCTTGCTATTTGGGCAGCAGCATCAACAAATGAGCGAGTTTTTACACCAGAGCAAACTGCAAGTGCAGAGTCACTTCCCTGAACCTGCCGATCACTTAGCCGTGATACTCGCCTATATGGGGCACTTAGCTTGTCACAGTGAAGATGCTGCCCAGTTAAGCTTTCTAAATGCTTGTATAGACTCTTGGTTAGCCAAGTTTGTCGCCAAGGTCGTTGAGTGCGATAGCAAACACAGCAATGGCTTTTACAGCGCTCTCGCCACACTCACCCTAGCTTGGGTGCAGCAAGATAAACAGCAGTTAGAACAGGCAATGCATTGATCGCCACCAGCCTAAAGCCCGAGTAGCGTTAAACCCAAGTAGCGTTAAACCTGAGTAGCGTTAAACCCAAGTTGCATTAAACCTGAGTCGCAATAAGACTCAAGGTGATGACTCATGTCTCGTCCTGAAATAAGTTAACGAAATGCGGCTCCCAAGGGAGCCGCTTTTTTATTCCTCGATTTGCATTGGTTAAGCAGAAATACGAGTAGGAAAGGACGACTCACTTATAGAGTTCACGCCCTGTCGCCAATCCTTTACTGCTAATCCCGTGCAGCTAATCGAGTGTTGCTAGCCCTGTGTTACTAATTCTGTCTTGCAAGCCACTGCTCAAGCGCTGTTATCGACGCCTGCCAGCAGGCGGTTAATTCAGCCACGGCCTTGCTATCCAATCCATTTTCCCCAGTGGTGTTGAGTGTTTTCTCCCACTGCTGACAACACTCGGTCAGTGCTTTTAGCCCCATGCTGGCGCTGCTGCCCTTAAGCGCATGCAATAGTTTTGCGACCTCGCTGAAATGCGCCACAGCGCTTAGCGCCGAGAGTCGCTCAATTTGCTCGGCACTGGAGCTTCGATAGAGCGCCAACATATCACTCACGGCTTTCACGCCTAAGACCTCAAGATCTTGCTTTAACTGATTAAGATCTAACAAGGTTTCAGCTTGATGGCTCTGGCGGGTAGGTTCGGCATTATTCGGTGATTGAAGTGATTGCGGCGATGACTCATACGGTGAAGCAGGCACACGCGCAACCCCTAACCATTCTGTCAGGGTTTGCAGGCTCAAGGGTTTAGCCAACACAGTATCAAACCCCGCCTCCCGATACAGGCTAAGATCCTCCGTCTGCATCTGCGCGGTAAAGGCGGCAAACTTAACTTTGTCATTGGCGAATAAGGTTTTTAACTGGGGTAATAATGTGAGTCCTGAGCCATCACTCAGCTGAATATCGAGCATCACGGCATCGTATGCCTTATCGCCACTCACATGTGCTATCGCCTGCTGACAACTGATGGCCAAACTGGAACTGTGGCCTAAATGCGCCAAAAATCCCTGCGCGACCATGGCATTGACCTTGTTGTCTTCAATCACTAACACCCGTTGGGGATTAACCCGTTTTTGCACCTGAGTTTGCGTATCCAATGCCCTATCACACTGGGTAAAGCTCAGCTCAAAACCAAACTCGCTGCCCTTGCCAGGCTCACTCTTGACCCAAATGCCAGGCCCCTGTGCATCCATCAGTTCAACTAACTGTTTGCAAATGGCAAGCCCTAAGCCTGTCCCACGGCTGCGCCCCTGATTAGGCAATACGCAGTAAGGCATAAATAATTGCTCGCGCACCTCGGGCGCAATCCCCACGCCGGTATCGGCCACCACAAAGGCCAACTTATCGCCTCGTACGCTGACATTGAGACTCACGCCGCCTTCGGGGGTGAATTTAATGCCGTTACCAATCAAGTTAAACAGCACTTGCCTCAGCTTAGGGCCATCGATCTGAATACACGCAGGTAACTGGGGGCGATTCAGCCTTAGGCTCAATCCCGCTAAATTGGCGCCCGCCAGCATGATTGCCAGCACTTCATCGAGCAGGGCGTTGATATCCGTTGGCCGCGGCTCATTGGTTAAATTGCCCTGCTCGAGGCGGGAGAAGTCGAGAATATCGCTCAGCACGGTTTGCAGCAGCGTGCCGCTGTATTGCGACAGCGCGAGCATCTGTTGCTGCGCGGGCGGTAACTGACTATGGCCGAGCAGGGTAAGTGTCCCGAGTAAACCGTTGAGCGGGGTGCGAATTTCATGGCTCATGGTCGCCAAAAATTGGGATTTCGCCTGACTCGCCTCCTCGGCAACGATTCTTGCCTTAGCGTGGCCTTTTGCCTCCGCATCGAGGCGCAGGTTGGCTTCGGCCAATTCCTGCGTGCGCGTGGCCACGGTTTGTTCGAGGGCCTTTTTATGTTCGGTCAGCTCATCGGCGACCTGGCGTAAATCCGTCTGCAATTTCAGGTTATGGGCGGTTTTTCGCTTAAATGCCTCGATGGCATTGGCCATGGCGGTCAACTCATCGTCGCCGTGGGCATCGAGGCTCACATTGGTGTCCCCTAAACTTAAGCGCGACATGGCCTCGGTCGCCTGATTTAACCTCAAGGCAATGCCGCGATAGATCACTCGATAGACCACGACCGCCATGATAACCAACATTAATATGCCCGTGCCCCACAGCCCCAAGCGGGCGTAAGACAACTGCATTAAATAATCACTGCGGGCCAGCTCTGCCCGCTGTTGCTGTTGATTAAGCGCACTGTCCACCAGCGTGTTGAGGCTATAGAGTTTTTCCGCTAACTCCTGCTGCTGACGCTGTTGGCGCTGCAGGCTTTGGCTCAGTTCTCGCTGTAATTTAATGATTTTTGGGGTATGAAGAAGGATAGCCAGCTCCGTCTTTAGCGCATTGAGCCTGCCGGGGTCACGGATAAGCTCAGCCACTGTGGTGAGCGCCATTAAATCGATACCCACCTCTGCCGTTGGCGCCTCAGTGGTCGCCAGCTCGATAGCCGTCCCTTGTTTTGGATGATCTGGATGATTCTGTGCCATGGGGTGCGATGGCGCAGTGCTGGCAAAGGTGGCCAATAAACGGGGAACACTCAATTGCAGTTCGGACTGTAATTCGGATGCCTCAAATAACTGACTGAGCAGCGCAATTTGATGCACTAACTTGAGTGCGCGGTTGAGCTGCTCCTGCACATCTAACTCTCGCTCAATCACATCATCGAGCAATTGGCCACTGCGTTTATCCCCCGCCATATCCGGATAGGCCTGGCTGAGTTTTGCCAAAATCGCCGAGTCCACAACCGCCAATTCGGATTGTAATAGCTCAGAGGCGCGGCCTGCGGCAACCGATAATTCGCGGGCCCTAAGCTGTAACTCATCGCCTAAGGTAATACGCTGACCGACACTCTTACCCAATAAGGTTAGTTGCTCGATGATTTGCCCTGCTAATACGGATAGATGATTATCTTCGTTCACATCCAGTGTTAGTAACACTTTGATGCTATTTAACATTGTGGCGCTTTCAAGGCTGAGCTTACGGCCGATAAATTCCCGCTGCCGCTCGTCCTCCACTTGGCCTAATTGGGTCACACCATCGGATAAGGCATTAGAGGCCTGCACTAATTGGCGCGCGGCTTGAGAGGCGGGTAAGGACTCTTCATACAGATAACTGTCGGCCTGTTTGAGCCAATGCAAACTCAGGCTACCTAAGCTAACCAGTAGCAACAGCAATACCCCAAGCACGCCGAAGGCGAGCATGAGTCTGCCAGTTAAACTACTTCGCGATAAAGATAAAGGCGCCACACTTGTTCCTTCTGTTACAATGCCTTCGAGATAATCACTGTGGATGATACGAGACAATGGGAAAATTTTGGCAAGCTTTGCTCACACTCACCACTTTTGGCCTGTCATGTTTATCTGCAGCTGGTGCCAACAGCCAAACTTGGCCATTAGAGCAACGCCATCCCTTTAATGCCAAGATTCAACAGGCGCAGGCACTCGATTATCATCCCCTGAGTAAAGCACAACAGGCTTGGCGCATTTGTGCCTTAGTCCCCCACCTGAAGGATGCCTATTGGATTGGCATCGACTACGGCCTGATCCAACAGGCGAAACACCTCGGTGTGTCGCTGGATCTGTTCGAAGCGGGCAGCTACTACCATCAAGATAAACAGCTCGAGCAATTAAGCGCCTGCATGAAGGGAGATTACGACGCGATTTTGCTTGGCGCCGTGAGCCCCAATCTGCTCGAACAGTTTTCTGAGCCGCTAACTAAACCCGTACTCGCCCTAGTGAATAAGCTCAATGCTGAGCAAGTGCAGACCCATATCGGCGTTAACTGGTATCAAATGGGGCTCAGCGCGGGCAATTTTATTAAGGCAGATGCCAAGGCACATACGCCCACCCAGCCGACCACCTTGGCCCTCTTAGCGGGCCCTGAAAACCTCGGCGGCACAGATTTAGTCGAACAAGGCATTCGTCATGCCCTCGAGGGCAGCAATGTCAGCATCAGTGCGATTCAGCATGCCGATAACAATCGCAATCTCTACCGCGATCAATTACAGATTCTGCTTAAGGCCCAGCGCCCCGACTATATTCTCGGCAGTGCGGTGGCGATAGAAGCCGCTGTTAGTACCCTCAAACAAAAACAGCTGACGCAAGACATCAAGCTGGTGAGCAGTTACTTCTCCCCCGCGATTCTGCGCGGCTTAAAGCGACAAAAAGTGGTCTACAGCAATGATGACTTGGTCGTGTTACAGGGCAAACTCGCCATCGATGTCACGGTAAAACAACTCGAAGGCGCCGCGCCTTTTGGCGATATAGGTCCTGCTATCGTTGAGCGCACGACCTCACCAAATACCTTATCGGATCTTAGCTTTAGTCTCGCCGAAGCGGATTTTTATCCCCTGTATCAAGTGCGCCCCTGAGTGCTTAACAAAGCGATTAACGCTGCGCTTAATATAGGTCTAAAATCAGGGACTTAAGTTAGCGATTAGTCATCCACCTTAGCGGCAAACAAATAGCCTTCACCATGGACAGTAACAAAGAGTTCGGGATTAAGCTTATTACGCAGGCGACGGATGATGACATCTATGGTTCTGTCATTCACATCCTGATTGCGATGACTGGTTTGCTGCATTAAGCGCTCGCGGGAAAGTACCTGCTGCGGATGCAAAGCAAAGGCGGTTAACAACTCAAATTCGGCCTTAGTGAGCTTGATAAGTTCCTCCCCTTGGCGCAGCTTACGGCTGTTTAATTCAAGCCGATAGCCTTCAAAACTCATCACATCATCGGGCTCGGATAATTCCTGCACCAGCGCTTGTTCGGCTTGTTTTACCAGAGAAATCCGCCACAGAAGGTTTTTAACCCTAACCAATAGCTCCCGCAGCTCGAAGGGCTTAGTCACATAATCATCGGCGCCCATCTCAAGGCCAACGATTTTATCAATCGATTCATCACGGCCCGAGACTAAGATAATCCCCACATGGGAGCGGCTACGTAACTCGCGGGTTAAGCTTAAACCATCCACCCCGGGCAGGTTAATGTCTAACATAATTAAATCAATATGTTGACGATTAAACTCGTGCCACATCTGCTCGCCATCGGCCGCCTCGACAACGCGGTAACCTTCTTTTTCAAAATACCCTTTCAATCGAGCACGAATAACCGCTTCATCATCGACAACGAGCACACTATAGGCCATGTTCTACATCTCTTATTTTGCTTAACTGAATTATTCATACTTTTTCATATTTGCATATGAGGAAAAGGTAAAATATGCGATCTCCGTTACTTTCTCGCACAAAAAACTGCCGAACTTTTACAGTAACATCAATATGACATATGCTTAGGCATATTGATTGGGGTGAGCACTAACAAACTATGAACAATAAAGAAGTAGTGATTGATGAAAGACGAAAGTTCTCGCGGATCCTCTTTGCCGCTAGCGCATCGGTACACCAAGGCGATAAACAGTGGCAAACCACCATACTCGACCTCAGCCTAAATGGCGCACTGGTGGACGAACCTGCCGGATTTAGCCATTCAAGTGAGCCTATCACCCTCAGTTTTACCTTGCCGGGCTCGGATATTGAGCTGCAAATGGAAACCGAGTTAGTGCATCAACGCAACCAGCAACTGGGCCTGAAATGTAACTTTATCGATGTTGACAGCATCAGCCACCTCAAACGCATCGTTGAGCTGAACCTAGGCGATGCGTCGATACTGAATCGTGAATTAGCTCTATTTATCGAAAAACACAACAGCGCCGATTAAGCGAAAGCTCAGCGCGACACAGGCTTCACCGCCGATAACACCATAAAAAACAGCGCCATTAGGCGCTGTTTTTGTTTTGATCATTATATCGCTTCGAGGGCTTCGGATAATTTTGCCACGCCCACCACTTCCATGCCCGCAGGCGGCTTTTTCGGCACATTGGCACGGGGCACAATCGCCCGCTTAAAGCCATGTTTGGCGGCTTCAACGAGGCGTTCTTGACCATTGGGCACGGGGCGAATTTCCCCAGATAAACCCACTTCGCCAAATACCACTAAATCGCTCGGTAAAATATCGCCACGGAAACTCGACACCATGGCCAGCAGTAAGGTTAAGTCGGCACTGGTTTCCGTCACTTTAACCCCACCAACGACGTTCACAAACACGTCCTGATCCGACATTTGTAACCCACCATGGCGATGCATCACTGCCAGTAACATGGCTAAACGGTTTGCATCCATGCCCACAGCAACGCGGCGTGGGTTCGACATCGCCGAATTGTCCACCAGCACCTGAAGTTCTACCAACAGCGGACGCGTACCTTCCCACACCACCATCACTAAGGAGCCAGAGGATTCTTCTTCCCCCCGGGAGAGGAAAATCGCCGAAGGGTTAGCCACTTCCTTCAAACCACGCTCGGTCATGGCGAAGACGCCTAACTCGTTAATCGCCCCAAAACGGTTCTTGTGGGAGCGCAAGGTGCGATAACGGCTGTCGCTATCCCCTTCAAACATCACAGAACAATCGATACAGTGCTCGAGCACTTTAGGCCCGGCGAGGCTACCGTCTTTGGTCACATGGCCGACCATAATCACGGCAATACCGTTTTGCTTAGCAAAGCGAGTTAAATAGGAGGCCGATTCACGCACCTGCGACACGCTGCCGGGGCTCGATGCTACATCGCTCATGTGCATGACTTGAATAGAGTCGACGACGATGACTTTTGGCGATTCTTGCAGGGCGACTTCGCAGATCTGCTCCACACTGGTCTCGGATAACATCCGCAGTTTATTGGTCGGCAACCCTAAGCGATGGGCGCGCATAGCGACTTGCTGCAGGGACTCCTCACCCGTCACATAGAGCGCAGGCATTTGCTCGGCTAAATGGCACAGGGTTTGGAGCAACAGCGTACTCTTACCGGCACCAGGATGACCGCCAATCAGAATCGCGGAACCTGGCACTATACCGCCCCCGAGCACGCGGTCGAGCTCACCAAAATGGCTCACAATCCGTGGTAACGCATTGAGGTCAATTTGGTCTAAGGTTTTGACTTCGCTACTACCAGCACCGGCATAACCCGCAAACTTAGTTCCCCGTCCGGGCGAGGCTGCGCCTAAGCGCACTTCGGTTATCGTATTCCACTCCTGACAAGCACTGCACTGCCCTTGCCAGCGAGGAAAATCCTGTCCACACTCATTGCACACGTACGCGGTTTTATTCTTTGCCATAACTTATTAAAATCTGTATAAAATCAATTTAAGTAACTGTGAATACTGCCGACATTAGACTAACACAGCACGGCATAAAATCAGCATTAGAAAAGACCCTACATGAGTTTAGATAACCATAATGCACTCATAGAACAGCTCAAGCCGCTACTCATGGAACCTAATTTCCAAGAGATTTTTCAGCAGCTGACTGCCGATGAAAACAATTCGACCCGTTTTCTATTGAAAATGGAGTTGAATCGTTTGGCTTCGCCCTGCACCCGGATTATCGATCTTAGGGACAAATCTGAGTTGCCCTGCACCGAAGTCATGCTCGGCCAACAGCGCCATTTTCTCGATGAGCCCGCCAAGCATAGTCTGCAAGCGGCCATGTCTTTATACCGCAATAAGTACACCTTAGGGGTGTATGAATATGTCATCGCCGCCCATCAACAGCGGCGACAAAAACTGCGTCAGGTAACACAACAAACCGATAGCGTAGAACCCGAGCCGTTTATGGTGCCCGGCGTGGTGCTCGGCAGTTATTTTAACCGCGCCGAAGAGCGGATGAATTACAGTATCCGCATTGCGGTGTCGCAACCCGGACGGACGGAAATGCCGGGGATCACCGTCGATTTATCGGTTGGCGGTGCGCGCATTCGCTTGGCGGCGAATCATCCCTTCGACCTCGATAAGCCCCTTAAGGTCAAACTGCTCGAGCTGAGTGAAGAATATTACTACCCCGATTTACAACTCGGGGTCGATTATCAGATTGTCGATAGCCAAACCAATGGTGAATTCGTTTGGTTACGCTTGCGCCGAATTGGTGGTACCGATGCTTTAGGTGAAATGCTGGGCAACTTAATCCGTGGTTATAAACTTCGTTATAAGCTGGATGTGAATGATGTCTTAGTGACGGCGTCGGGTTTGGGGTTCGAGCGTCATTACCTACCGCACCTGCCGCATCTGCCTTTGTTTCTCAATCAGCAGTCCCAATCCATCACCCATATGCTGCTGAGCCGCGACAATCAGCAGATAGTGCATTATTTTCAGGATGAGAATGATATCAGCCAGTTGCCCGCCATGCTGACGCCGGCAAGGCTCTCTGCGCTAGTCAATCATCCCGAAAATCCCGATTACGGATTGTTTTTTAGTTTTACCTACAACGCCCAAGGCTCACTGTATTTTTACTCGGCCACCTTAGCCGAATTAAAAGCCAAGGGCATGACGTCTTTATTCCTCGGTTTTGCCTCAACGAAACCGAGCTGGCGTATTTTCAAACTCATCCCAGATAAGATTTACCATGCTAAAGGCTATCGCCGTGCGACCTTGCCGGGGGATGATGCCAAGTACAGTCCGCTGGTGGAGCAGCAATTGTCCCAGTTCAGCCATATGCTGCAACTTATAGACCTCACCAATGAGGATGAAAGGGCCAGCTACAAAGCCTGGCAGGACGATAGCAATGCCAATGCGCTCAAAGCCTTTGGCCAACAGCGCCTAACGGCACACCAAATCAAGCCAGTTTCGATGCAATTTAGTGAGCGTCGACAGGAGGCTCGTTTTGCCTTCAAAACCTTAGTCAATGTGTCACAGGGAGCCCTAAAAGCGACGGGGATAACCTTAGATATTTCAGGCCGAGGTATGCAGCTGACGCTTGATAATCCGACTGAGTTTGCCACCAACAAGCCAATAATGATCAGTTTGCCTAAGTTGCAGACCATTGCCGGTAAGACTCAGCTGGATAATTTACCCTACCGTCTAGTGCGTACCCGTAAAAATGGCGTGACGCTCCATTTAGCTGCGGTCATGGGTCATACGCCCCACGTTGGGGTGGAGTTTTTAAATAAACTGATCGCCCATAACCGTGAAAAACTCGAGCAGCTGACCGAGAACAACAGCGAGATAAAAGAGCTCGCCGATGGTTTAAAAAACATTTTATTGCGCGAGCTGCATTCGGTCCCCTATTTTGTTGAAAAAACAACAAAATCGGCACAGGTCACCTGTTTAGGGGTCAGCACAGAGCATGATGAAATCAGCGATATTTTTGCCGCAGGCTCCTCGGATACCCTGCAATATAATCTCGCGCCGCTATTAAAAGATGGATTCTTTAAACGGGATATTCTCGATCCTATCCGCCAAATGAAGCCGCAGCAGGATATGGATTTTATTGAGGTATTTATCCAATTGACCCGCCAGTCCCGCGGTCAATTCCATTTAAAATGTGTTCCCGCCACCGAGCTTGGAGATGCGCAGGCTAAAATCGCCTTTATCAACCAAAGTAAACTAGCAGGACGCTTTATGGCGCTGCGGATTTACCGTGGTGCGACCGAGAAACCGGATATGGGTTACCTGCGCCGCGAATTGGAATACATCAACATCCACGCAAACCACAGGGCGAAACAACTCGAGGAACAACTTTGGCGGATTATCGGTGTAGGTGAGCTACTCGATATCACCCAAGAGGTGGAGCTGCGCTATCCTGCTCTGCAAAAATAAACTAGGGGGCATCGCCCTAGTCTTTTAACACCGCCAATGCAAACCCGAGATACCAATCGCGGATCAGTGGAAAATGGTCACTCATCGCATCCATATGGGTCAGCATATCCGCATGACCATAGTCGTGTTTAAAGCCATTCGCCTTTGAGAGCAGAGTGTATTTCACTTGGCGAAAACCACATTCAGAGATCATATCGGCGACATCTTCGGGATGCCCAAGCACAGTATCGTTTTGCCCAGCAATAAACCACGCGACGGGCCAGTGGGCCGCCTTCGCCGCCTTACCATAATCGAAGCCATCGTCATGGTCACGCCACTCTCCACGCACCCAATCTATGCTTTGAGTTAATGAGGCGCGGCTCTCGTTATCCATGCCGACACGCAGTTTATCGGCGGCGAGATACCCCTGCCCCACGGCTAAACTCGGGGCGAGGCGATTCCAAAACACATCGACCATCAACCATTTTTTAAAGGACTTCACTCGAATCGTGCGTTTACTGCCAAAGGTTAGCAGTGAACGTACACTCTGCTGCAGTTCGGGGTAACGCGCTAAGGCGCTTGCCATCAACACGCCGCCCCAAGAATGCGCGCACCAATGCAGCTGCGATGGCGCCGACTTTCCCTGTTCCTGACAACGCTGTTGATGTATCTTCAAAATATGCTGCTGCACTAATGGCAGTTGCTCGCGGATCACCTCACCTTGCCCCAGAGTAAACCCACGCGCAATTTTGGGTAAACTCAAACCTCTACCCGCCGTATCCAACACATAAACCACAAAGCCCGCCTGAGCGAGAAAGCATCCTAAGCCTCGGCCACTCTGGCTGTAAAATACCCGGCCATTGGACATAGCACCATGCAACATCAAGATCGGAGGCTTTGAAAAATCCGCATTAGCAGGCAACAACTGGCGCAGGTGCAGCAGCCCATCTCGGTACGGAATATAGAGGGAAGTTTGTGCGGGCGTTTGCGCCGAGTGTTGGGATGAAGAGGAAGTCAAAGTCAGTCGCTGGTAGTCCATTAATAAACACTAAACTACCAGCTAAGCGTCAAAAAACAAGAGTCATTACTCTAATGTTAACGACTCGGAAACAGCGGATAAATTAATACTGCAGCAGATAAGGCAATACCCGCAGATCTAAACTGCGGATCCGCGCATCAGCCGCCGCCGCAAGTTTAGGCTTAGCATGGAAGGCAATCCCAAAGTCCGCCGCCTGCACCATAGGAATATCGTTTGCACCGTCACCGATGGCAACACGCTGGCCAGCAGGGAGCTGCCAGTCTTGGCTACAACGGTTCACCACATCGGCCTTAAACTGGGCATCGACGACTTTCCCCGTGACGGTTCCCGCAAGCTTGCCGTCCGCAATCACTAATTCATTGGCAAAGGCTGCGTCTAAATTCAGCAGCTGTTTTAAGTGACCAACGAACGGCGTAAAGCCGCCTGAAGCCACAACGAGGCGCCAATGGTGCGACTTAAGCTCGGTCAGCATGGCCTCAAGGCCCGGCATCAGTGGCAAAGTGTCACACAAGGTTTGAATAATCTTGGCATCGGCACCCTCGAGCTGGGCAACCCTTTGGCGCAAACTCTGCTCGAAATCCAGCTCGCCCTGCATCGCGCGCTCTGTGATCGCCGCCACTTGCTCGCCGACCCCTGCCATCGCGGCAAGTTCATCAATACATTCAATTTGGATCGCGGTAGAATCCATGTCCATCACCAGTAAACCGGGCTCGCTCAGTTTAGGTAATGGGCCGCGAATAAGGTGTAACTCCACCTGTGATGGACAGGTGGCTAACAGCTCGGCACTCGGCTCAACGGGAAGCGCTAATTCAACACAATGCAGCGCCACTTGACGGCGAATAGGTGCGATGGAGAGCGAGGTTAATTTAAGGCTTTTAGCTAGAGAAACAATCCAAGCCGCTAATGAGTCTTCAATGCTTAAATCTTCGTAAATCAGACGCATAGCAAATCCGTTTGGGGATGACCGCGTAGACGACTCCTGATAAGCCTCGAAACTGAGCCCCTGATATTCAAAGCGAGGTGAAGGGCTAGCAGCTAACCATACAAACAGCGCATTTTGGTTCAAGCTTTCCATAGGACTCGTGTTCTCCAACTATCGGGCTCACTCAGAATCAATTATGATTAGGCAAGCGCTCTAACTATTAAGGGTCAAAGTGTTATATCTTAAAGGGCTAAAGAAAAGCCATAAAATCAGTAGACTGCTCCAAATCGCCATCGCCCTGACCTTGATGGTCGGCTTAGTGCAATTGTGGCAGACAAGCCTACTACAAGGTCAGCTGCTTCTAAAGTCCCAAACGCAAAAGATGGCCAGATTACTGGTACAACAAACGGCCTACAGCGCGGCGCCCGCCCTACAATTGCAAAACGATGAGCAGCTCCAATGGCTGGCCAGCGCCTTAGTCGAGGATCCTAAGGTGATGTCGGCAGCCATTTTCAGCGACCAAGGTATACGCTTAGCCTTCGCCCAAAGCCTGACCAATGAAGCCTTAGATCCAGAATCCGAAGACATGAGTTTGCTCCTAAGCAAATATCCGCCCTATGTCGAACCCGTGATCCAAGATGGAAAAAATTTAGGCTATGTCGAGGTTAGACTCGATACCAAACTATTTTTTAATGAAATCAAAGAAGCGCATAACCTAAATATGGAGCAGCAGCAAATGATGCTGCTGGTTGCCGGCCTTATCGGCATGTTGTTATCCCGCGCCTTGTCCTTTAAGCGCGCCGATTTTGACCGCCGTCGCACCCGCGCCAAATTGCGTAAAAACCCTAAGAAGAATAAAGCCATAAAAGCCCCCGAAGCGGCCGAGGAAGCAAAACCATCAGATAATCAAGATACCCAGCAGGATGCCATTATCGCAAGTGACACTGAGGCAGTGCAAAAGCCAGCAGAAGCTAAAAAGGCCAAAGAAAGCAAAGAAGCACAGGCTCTCGACACTCCGCCCTTGGAGAAATCGGCCGTTAGCAAGGCGCAGAATGAAGACAGTAATCAAGCCATTGCCGAACCTAAAGCGAAGAAAGCCAAAACAAGCGCAGAAACAAAAGCTGCACTTGCGCCAGAACCAGTATCAGAGCAAGCAGCAGAGAAAGCGCTTGATGCGAAGCCAGAGCTTAAACCAGAGATAAAACCAGAGAAAGAGACAAAGGATGAGTCATCATCTGAGCCAACGCCTCAGTCTCAGTCTAAAACGGATGCCAAAGAACAGCCGACTCAAGCTTCAGTCACCGAGGCGCCAAGCTCAACGCCCGCGCCAAATAAACCTAAGGTTAAATCGGTGCGCCGAGTGAAAACCAATGCAGCGAAATCTACCACTGAAAAAGCCCCGGCTCAACCGAGCGATTTAGATACCGATTCTACGGGTTAATCGAGGCGTGCCTGCTCAAGCTGAAGCATCTTAGGTTTAGCGCCGCCTTACAAAATTATCCATCCAAGAGCCTGCAACACTGCTAAACCGATTGAACTTGAAGATAACGAGGCAATAAAAAAGGGTTCGCAGTGCGAACCCTTTTCTTATGACGAGATTAGCGACACATTACAGCGTAATTGCAGCGTCTAATGTCATCACGATCATATCGTTGAACGTGGTTTGACGCTCATCAGAAGTGGTTTTTTCGCCAGTACGGATATGGTCAGATACAGTTACCACACACAGTGCACGGGCACCGAATTCATGGGCAACACCGTATAAACCAGCGGCTTCCATCTCTACGCCTAACACGCCCATTTTTTCCATCACGTCAAACATTTGTGGATCAGGAGTGTAGAACAGATCGGCAGAGAAAACGTTACCAACACGGATCTTAGTGCCTTTCACTTTGGCAGATTCGATCACGGCATTCATCAGCTCATAGTTCGCGATAGCAGCGAAATCTTGGCCTTTGAAACGTAAACGGTTAACTTGAGAATCGGTACAAGCACCCATGCCGATGATCACATCGCGCACTTTAACGTCAGTGCTGATCGCGCCACAAGTACCCACGCGGATCAGGTTCTTAACGCCGTAGTCTTTAATTAATTCAGTTGCATAGATTGAGCATGAAGGAATACCCATGCCTGAACCCATAACAGAAATACGTTTACCTTTGTAAGTACCTGTAAAACCTAGCATGTTTCGAACGTCAGTCACTTGCTCAACATTTTCTAAGAATGTTTCAGCAATATATTTTGCACGTAATGGATCGCCTGGAAACAGAACTGTCTCAGCGAATGCGCCCTCTACAGCATTAATGTGTGGTGTTGCCATCGAAATAACCCCTGTTTATTTTATTAAGACTTAAGTCTTTGTTTACTGGCGGCCCAATGTTGGCCGCCAAATCGAGATCTTGCACGTTTACTTAGATAAACGACTCACCGTATTCCATCGGCTCAAGCTTGAAGTAGCTCGCGATAGATTGGCCGATATCGGCGAAACTGTTACGGCGACCGAGTGAACCGGCTTTTAGCCCTGCGCCATAGGCCAATACAGGCACATATTCACGGGTATGGTCAGTACCTTGCCATGTTGGATCGCAACCATGATCAGCGGTGAGGATTAACAGATCGTCCTCATCCAGCAGCGCGAGCATTTCAGGTAAACGCGAGTCGAAATACTCCAGCCCTTTCGCATAACCTGCCACATCGCGGCGGTGACCATAATGGGAGTCAAAATCAACAAAGTTAGTGAATACAATAGTATTTTCACCCGCTGATTTCACTTCGGCTAAAGTCGCATCAAATAGCGCTTCTAAACCGTTTGCCTTCACCTTTTTGGTGATGCCACAGTAAGCGTAAATATCGGCAATCTTGCCCACACTCACGACTTCACCACCGGCGGCTTTTAACTTATCTAATACTGTCTTCGCAGGCGGCTCGAGGGAGTAATCCTTACGGTTACCAGTACGAGCAAAGTCGCTTGGGCCTGTGCCATCGAATGGACGCGCAATCACGCGACCAATGTTGTAAGGCTCTAACTCTTCACGGGCGATTTCGCAAAGACGATATAAATTTTCTAAACCAAATGTGCCTTCATGGCAGGCAATCTGGAATACCGAATCCGCCGAAGTGTAAAAAATCGGCTTGCCAGAGCGCATGTGCTCTTCGCCTAATTCTTCCAGAATCGTAGTACCAGAAGCATGGCAGTTACCTAAAAAGCCATCGAGTCCTGCACGGGCGAGAATCTTATCTGTCAGCTCTTTAGGGAACGAGTTTTGGTGCTCGCTGAAATAGCCCCAGTCGAATAATACGGGCACACCCGCCATTTCCCAGTGGCCGCTCGGAGTATCTTTACCCGAACTTAACTCCTGAGCGTGGCCATAGGCACCAATCAGCTCAACATTGTCCGCAAAGCCTGGAGCAAACGCCCCCGTGCTTTCCATCGCCGCATGGGCCAAACCTAAACGCGCCAAGTTTGGCAGCGTTAACGGACCTTCACGGCCGATATCGGCTTTACCTTCGGCACACGCTTTAGCGATATGGCCAAAAGTATCAGAACCTAGATCCCCAAACTTGGCGGCATCGCCAGCGGCGCCAACACCAAAGGAATCCAACATCATTATAACTGTACGTTTCATAATTCTTCCTTAAAGATCCGCAGCTCGGATATAAGCATAGATCTCAGGTGTTTTTTCTGGAGCGACTTCATCAATACGAATCGCTTTTTTCACGGCTTCTTCCGCTTGAGCAAAAGCATCTTCGGATTGCGCGTGGATCACGGCAATCGGCGTTGAAGCATCAATCTTATCGCCAAGGGCACAGACTTGCGTCAGACCAACACTGTAGTCGAGTGCATCGCCAGGCTTGCGACGACCACCACCTAAGGTAACCACGGCTAAACCGAGTTCGCGGGTGTCCATGCTGTGGGCATAGCCTTGGGTATCCGCAAAGACAGGGCGAATAATTTGCGATTGCGGTAAGTACTTACTGTAGTTTTCGACAAAATCGACGGGGCCACCGAGGCCTGAAACCATCTTGCCAAAGATCTCGGCAGCGCGGCCGTTATCTAATACGCGGTTTAACTTGGCACGTGCATCCGCTTCATCGGTCGCGAGGCCACCAAGGAGTAACATCTCGGCGCAAAGACCCATAGTCACAGCGTACAGACGAGGATTACGGTAAGCACCGGTTAAGAAGTCGATGGCTTCTTTCACTTCAACCGCATTACCCGCACATGAGGCTAATACTTGGTTCATGTCGGTGAGTAAGGCCGTTGTTTTAGTACCTGCGCCATTGGCTACTGCTGCAATACTGCGAGCAAGTTCTTCAGAGGCTTCGTAGGTTGGCATAAATGCGCCGCTACCGACTTTGACGTCCATCGCCAATGCATCGAGACTACAAGCTAATTTCTTAGAGAGAATTGAGGCAGTAATGAGGGAGATGGATTCGACGGTCGCAGTGTTGTCACGGATGGAATAAAAACGTTTATCGGCGGGAACCAGATCGCCAGTTTGGCCGATAATCGCCACACCAACGTCTTTAACTACTTTGCGGAACAATTCACTCGAAGGTTCGGTTTGATAACCGGGAATAGCGTCGAACTTATCGAGCGTACCGCCTGTGTGTCCGAGTCCGCGACCCGAAATCATCGGCACATAACCACCGCAAGCTGCAGCCATGGGGCCGAGCATGAGACTAATCACATCACCGACACCACCTGTACTGTGTTTATCGATGACAGGGCCATTAAGACCAAGTGATTGCCAATTGAGTACAGTGCCAGAATCGCGCATTGCCGTGGTCAAAGCGATTCTTTCATCCATATTCATGTCATTAAAATACACAGCCATGCCTAATGCGGCGATCTGACCTTCCGACACTGCATTAGTGGTTATGCCCTTAACGAAGAACTGGATCTCTTCGGTGCTTAAGGCTAACCCATTGCGTTTCTTACGTATAATTTCCTGAGCTAGAAACATGATACTGCCTCCAAGCTAAATACTAATACAACATATCCGTTATTTAGCTTTGCAATGAAACATCAAAACTGTAGCAATATTACAATTACATGCTATAGAAGTTTTGATGTTTCCAACTAGATTTAGGTCACACTTAATTAGTTTCGATATACGATTTTGGTATTAATCGAGATGCAATGTTCGATTAATAGCCTTGAGTCGGCTTAGGCGCATCGGCTAATTCTAATGTGTGTAACAAGCTGTTGAGTAAGCTTGAAGCACCAAATCTAAAAGTACGTGGAGAAACCCAATCCGCACCGAGAATACGCTCAGCTACACCTAAAAACTCTGCAGCTTGAGCAGCATCACGTACGCCGCCAGCAGGCTTAAAGCCCACTTTGGTGTTCTTTTCACTGATCACAGTCAGCATGATTTCGGCCGCTTCAAGGGTCGCGTTGACAGGTACTTTACCGGTAGAGGTCTTGATAAAATCAGCACCCGCATCGATAGACAGTTCAGAGGCGCGGCGGATAAGCGCAGGATCGGCTAATACACCAGATTCGATAATCACTTTCAGTAATACATCGCCACAGGCTTCTTTACAGGCTTTGACTAACTCATAACCGACACTTTCGTTACCTTCCATCAGCGCGCGGTAAGGGAATACCACGTCAACTTCATCGGCACCATAGGCAACGGCAGCACGGGTTTCTAATACTGCAATAGCAATATCATCGTTACCGTGTGGGAAGTTGGTTACTGTCGCGATTTGAATGTCTTCTGCGCCCAGCTCATCGAGGGTTTTACGTGCGATAGGAATGAAGCGAGGATAGATACAGATGGCAGCAGTATTACCCGCTGGCGTCACGGCTTTGTGACACAGGTCGATCACTTTCTGATCGGTATCGTCATCGTTTAAGGTGGTTAAATCCATAAGTTCGATGGCGCGTTGTGCTGCTTTTTTTAAATCAGTCATAATAGCTCTCCAAAAGAAAAAACAAATAAATAGAAATCAGTCGCTTATACGCAACGCTCAGAGCTGGCATTATTTTGATTATTTTTATATGGCCGGGCCTTCAGGCGATGCCGAGTAATTTGTGTAGGGCAAATTACATTTTTATTAGGTATTCAATCTTGCCTATGCATAACACATACGCATCCTGACACTTAAATGAACTATAAGTGATCACGACTTGAATCCTTGAAGACCGGAAGAGAGGATACGAATAATGTCTTGTTCCTACTTTTCCGCGAAAAATCCGTTTTAGCGCGAGAAAAACACAAACCTTTATATAAACGCACTGCTCAAATTATAAATGGGTTTAGATAAAGATTCATGACACATAAAAGATGGAGCCGCCATCGCGGCTCCAACGGCTCTTACAAGAAATTAGAACTTGTAAGTAGCTGACAGGTAGTGAGACCAACCTGTTGATTCTAGAGCCAGTGCACCAGCACCGTCTTCTAACAGGTAAACGTCTTTGAAGCCTTTCAGGCCATAGCCCAGAGCGTAACGATCTGAGTGCCAGTATAGACCGAAGAAGATGTTACCACCGTTAGAGGTTTTTGGTACGAAAGCAGTCTTGTCTTCGTCAGCACCGAATTGGTAATCGATGTAACCTTGGAATGACAGGAAGCTCTTGTTGTCGAAGAAGTAGAAAGGCTTGAACCAGTTAGCAGAGAATTGGTAACCGTTCCACTCTTTCGCGTTCATGTCGTAGTAACCGTACAGGTTCATACCTGTTTTGCCTAACCAAGGCACGTTTACGTCAGCACCAACACCCCAGAAAGTAGAGTTAACGCCTTCACCGTTCAGACCGTCCCAGTTGAACAGAGTAGAGAAGTAAACTTCTTGGATTGGACCGAAAGATAAATCTTTACCGGTTAATGCATCGATAGAAACACGTGGAGCAAATTTCATGAACAGTTTGCTGGTGCCTGAACCAGGGTTCTTGTCACCGTCTTTGGTGTTCTCGTTTGCTAAGTTGAATACGTCAACATAACCATAGAGATCGAAAATACCAGAACGGCCGCCGAACTCCATTTCTAAGTAGTTGTGTTGGTCGCCAGAAGCTGGGTTATCAGGCTTTTCGCCGATAGAGTACATAGCGTTGAACTGCATCCACTTGTAGTCAGAACCGTGAAGGTCTGTACGGTCTGCAGCAAATGCGTTACCAGACATTGCAGCTACTGCTGTAGCAGCTAAAGCTAAAGTTTTAACGTTTTTCATCATCAACCCCATTATTTTGTTTGCTACCGTCAAGGGTAGCGTTCTTTTTGTGGCGCTCGCATTCTACCTCGATTAAAAAAAATCTCAATAATCTGGCGTAAAATCACGAACACAAAATTCTTAATTGTGAACAAAGTCGCGACTTGTTGTTTACGATTAATTAACTTAACCGTACGTCACGACTGTTAAGACAGCATCACAGCTAAAGTCTAGTTGTAATCTGGCCTATACAATCGGGAAATATTCACTACTGGAAAATGGTTGAATTAACTTAGGTCCCGCCCTGCATGGTTAGGACCCAGTTAGTGGGGAGCGTCTCCCCTACACGTCTATGCTTAGATAGCTAAGAACAGACCTGCAATTGTTGCACTCATTAAGTTAGCTAAAGAACCGGCGATAACAGCACGGATACCTAACTTAGCTAAATCGTGACGACGGTTAGGAGCCATAGCACCTAAACCACCTAGCAGAATCGCAATAGAAGACAAGTTAGCGAAACCACACAGTGCAAACGAAATAATCGCTTTGGTTCTGTCTGTCATTGCTAAACCAGTGTCAGCAACAATCATACCGCCATCAGCGATGTCTTTTAGGTATGGAGCAAAGTTCAGGTAAGCTACGAATTCGTTAACAACGATCTTCTGACCGATGAAAGAACCAGCAACCAGTGCTTCGTTCCAAGGTACACCGATTAAGAAAGCTAAAGGCATGAAGATGTAACCAAGGATCAGTTCCAGTGTTAAACCTTCAACACCGAACCAACCACCTACACCACCGATGATGCCGTTGATCATTGCGATCAAACCAACGAAGGCTAACAGCATTGCACCAACGTTTAACGCTAAGTGCATACCAGATGAAGCACCCGCAGCAGCAGCGTCTAATACGTTAGCTGGCTTATCAGGATCTTCTGGTAATTCATCCATGTCGTTTTTAGCAACTTCAGTCTCTGGGTGCATCAGTTTAGCCATTAATAGACCACCTGGTGCCGCCATGAATGACGCAGCAACTAAGTACTCAATAGGCACGCCCATTTGTGCGTAACCAGCCAGTACTGAACCTGCGATAGAAGCTAAACCACCCACCATGATCGCAAACAGTTCTGATTGAGTCATAGTTGGGATGAATGGACGAACCACTAACGGCGCTTCAGTTTGACCAACGAAGATGTTAGCAGTCGCTGACATAGATTCAGTACGGCTTGTGCCTAATGCTTTTTGCAGACCACCACCGATGATACGAATGATCCACTGCATGATGCCTAGGTAGTACAGAACGGCGATCAGAGAAGAGAAGAACACGATAACTGGCAACACGTTTACCGCGAAGATAAAGCCAAGTTTGAAGTTAGCTAAATCACCGAACAGGAAGCCGATACCGTTTTGTGCATAACCGATAACGCTAGAAACCGCGTCAGATACACTTTTCAGGATATCTTTACCGACAGGAACGTACAGTACAAAACCACCGAAGGCGGCCTGGATGGCTAATGCACCACCCACAGTACGCAAGTTAATTGCTTTTTTGTTATTCGATAGGAGGAAACCTATCGCAAGTAGGACGACCACCCCTACTAAGCTCATCAATATATTCATTAACCATCACCCTATTGTTAACACTTTTTAATTATGTTGTTAATCAACCTATTTCCGAGTCAGATTATACCCGAGAGAAAGTCGAAAATCGTCGTTTTGATCAAAATTTTGGAGTTTAATTTCAATCGCTTAGAGCAAAATGCTATTGCGACATACACCTGTTTAACCAAAAACAACTAAAGGTCAAACAGTTGCATTGCATTCGACACCAAGTGTTCTGATATTAGAACACTAGATTTTTTTTGCAAAGTTGCAATTTTGTCTATAAAAAGTACAGCATTAGCGGGTTGATTGCGTTTTTCTGTAACATTTAGCGGAGTCATGGCTGGAGAATCAGTCTCAAGCAGGAAACTTTCTAAGGGTAATTGACTGACAGTTTTGAGCAGTTTTTTCGCATTCGGATTCATCACTAAACCACCAATGCCTAGTTTAAAACCTAGCTTAGTGTATTCGAGTGCAATATCAGGACTACCAGAAAAGGCGTGTATTACGCCCGCTTTTGGGAGTTTATGGCGCTTTAAATGGAATAGCACCTCTTGATGTGCCTTTACCGCATGGACGATAACGGGCAAATTCTGCTCATAAGCAAGCGCCAACTGAGCGTCAAAAAATGCTAACTGGTTGCTCCAATTGTCAGCATAAAGTTTGTCTAACCCACACTCACCAATGGCAACAAAACGGGGACATTCTCGTAACTGAGCAACCTGTAATGTTAATTCTGTGATGGCCTTATCAACATCTCCCGGGCAAAACCAAGGGTGGATCCCTAAGGCAAAATAACACTGGTATTGCTCAGCAATGGCCAATTGTTTAGTCCAGTGTTGTGGTGAGACTCCTGGGATAATCAGATTATCGATGCCCGCATGATGCATACGCTGTATGACTTGATCGCGGTCACTATCAAACTCGACAAAATCGAGGTGCGCGTGAGTATCTAGCATCATCAATCTGTCACTCCGTTTTTGTGTCTCCATTCGATGATTGCGCTTTTATTCGACAATCAGCTTTAGTTCGAATTAGTGGCGGATCTTCTAATCTTGGCATGCAACAACGACGATTCTCGGGCGTGAGTCCCATCTTGTCACACCAACGGATATAAGCCTGCCACGCCCGAGTTATCCAACTTATCATCAATCACCCCACAAATTTTAGATACAAAAAAGGCGGTGAATCACCGCCTTTAACCCTAGAGTCACTTACCTGTTAGTGTTCGCGCGTTTTAGCGAACTCGATATCAGGGTATCTTTCCATTGAAAGATTTAAGTTAACCATAGTTGGCGCAATGTAAGTTAAGTTATCACCACCGTCGAGCGCCAAGTTTTGGCTACACTTACGGCGGAACTCTTCTAGCTTACGCTCATCTTTACAATAAACCCAGCGCGCAGTTGAAACGCTAATACCTTCGTAAATCGCCTCAACGTTGTACTCGCTCTTTAAGCGGCCTACAACCACTTCAAACTGGAGTACACCCACGGCACCGACGATCAAGTCATTGGTATCTAAGGGACGAAACACCTGCACAGCCCCTTCTTCAGATAATTGCACTAAGCCCTTAAGTAATTGTTTTTGCTTGAGCGGATCGCGCAGACGAATACGGCGGAACATTTCAGGCGCAAAGTTAGGTACACCGGTAAAGCGGAACTTTTCACCTTGAGTGAACGTATCGCCGATACGAATGGTTCCGTGGTTATGTAAACCAATAATATCACCAGGATACGCCACTTCAGCGCGCTCACGGTCGCCCGCCATAAAGGTCAACGCATCGCTGACGTTAACATCTTTGCCGATGCGCACATGGTGCATCTTCATACCTTGCTCATAGCGACCAGAGCAAACACGCATAAAGGCAACGCGGTCACGGTGTTTAGGATCCATGTTTGCTTGAATTTTAAACACAAAACCGGTGAATTTTTCTTCGTCAGGCATGATCATCCGCACATCGCTTTCACGAGGTAGCGGTTTAGGCGCCCACTCCACAATACCATCGAGGATATGATCAACACCGAAGTTACCTAATGCGGTACCGAAGAACACTGGTGTAAGCTCCCCCTTTAAGAAGGCTTGATGATCAAACTCGTTTGATGCTCCGCGAACCAGTTCCATTTCATCACGCAGATCAGCGGCATAACTGCCAATCGCTTTATCCAGATCAGGGTTATCGATACCTTCAATCACACGGCGCTCTTGAATCGTGTGTCCCAAACCGCTTTGGTATAGCACCACTTCATCGCGCAGAATATGGTAAACACCCTTAAATTCTTTACCGCTGCCAATAGGCCAAGTAATAGGCGCACAGGCGATATTAAGTACGTTCTCGACCTCATCCATCAGTTCGATAGGATCGCGAATATCACGGTCGAGTTTGTTCATAAAAGTCACGATAGGTGTATCGCGCAGACGGGTCACTTCCATCAATTTGATGGTACGATCTTCAACACCCTTTGCCGAGTCGATAACCATCAAGCAAGAGTCGACCGCCGTTAAGGTGCGGTAAGTATCTTCCGAGAAGTCTTCGTGGCCGGGGGTGTCGAGTAGGTTAACGAGCGCGCCACCATAGGGAAACTGCATGACAGACGTTGTAATCGAAATACCACGGTCTTTTTCCATTTCCATCCAGTCAGACTTAGCGTGCTGACCCGACTTTTTGCCCTTAACGGTACCCGCTTTCTGCAGCGCGTTTCCGAATAACAGCACTTTTTCGGTAATGGTGGTTTTACCCGCGTCGGGGTGCGATATAATCGCGAAGGTGCGACGTTTATCGACCTCTACTTTATTGTCTGACATTTAACCTATGCACTCGTATCGCTAAAAAAGGCGCAAATTATAGCGCCTCAGTGCGTGCTTGGCTAGGCAAAGCCCAAGATGAGCCTCAGGCGATAAGACTTATTTTGTGCCTTCGAGCAACCCTTTGACCTTTGCCAGCTCAATTCGCGCGTATCTGTGCTCAACAAAGTCATAAATATTAGTCGCAAGAGCGAGGCGGAAATAATTTGCAGCCTCTTGATATTGCTTATTGGCAATGGCCATTTTGGCAAGATAGAAATAAGCTTCACATAAACGTTCAGCATATTCTTTAGGATGAGTGAGGCCTAACTTGGCATCGGCAAATACCTGTTCACGACTCTTAACGCCCAAATAATAATCAACAATCACGGTTGACCATGCATCCGCTTCAAGCCCCTTACGGTGTTCCTGTAGCTGGCGTTTAGCCTCAACGGCATTATCCTTTGATTGGATCAAATACAACCATAATGCTCGGTAACCATCTTTATTATCGGCAGCATAGAAGGATTGCATATCTTTTAAGGCAAGATCGTTACGGTCACCATAATAAAGCGCGATACCACGATTCAAGTAGGCATAATCATAGTTTGGCGATAACTCTAATACACCATCAAACGCCTCATAGGCACTATCGTATTCCCCCTCTTGGGTATAATAAATACCAAGGAAATTATAGGCATCGGCTAAGTCGGGTTGCAATTTTAGCGCTTGCATAAAATCGATGCGCGCCATTAAACGCAAGCCCACACTGTCGTAAATTACCCCACGATCGTAATGGAAACGAGCGCGCTGCTCGTTGGTCAATTCAACAGCTGATAAAATCTCATTGAGCTTAGCAAGGGTCACCTCGACTTTATAATCAGTCATCACCGGGGCGATAACCAATTTACCTTCAACGTCATTTTGGTTGTCTAAGGGGGATTGAGTGGTCGCACATCCAGCCAACATCAAGCTGGCACCCGCCAGCACAGCAACAACAGCGGTTCTAATTTTAAGACTCATCCATTTCTACCTTTTTAGATTCCCAACTCACGCAGAAGAATGTTCATGATAGCAATCCCACAACTGGACTGCTATTGAGGAATAGCATTAAACACAACTTTATTAAACCCAAACAAACAAAAAGGAGATCAATTGATCTCCTTTTAGTCACGTCACGTCGAAACTGACACCGATAATGTCTGTTTAGACCATTATTCAGCAGCTGGCTCTTTAGTCTGTGCTTCTTTGATTGACAGTCTTACACGGCCTTGACGATCCACTTCCATCACTTTAACGGTGACTTCTTGGTTAAGTTCAAGGTGGTCAGAGACGTTAGCAACACGCTCATCGCTGATTTGCGAAATGTGCACTAAACCATCTTTACCTGGCAGAATGTTAACGAAGGCACCGAAGTCAACGATACGGATAACTTTACCGTTGTAGATACGACCCACTTCAACTTCTGAAGTGATTTCTTCGATACGACGGATAGCTTCTTTGGTGGCTTCACCATTAGAAGAAGCAATTCTTACTGTACCGTCATCTTCAAGCTCGATAGTAGTGCCGGTTTCTTCAGTCAGTGCACGAATTACCGCGCCGCCTTTACCGATAACATCACGGATCTTCTCTGGGTTGATCTTGATAGTTGTGATACGTGGAGCATGGTCAGAGATATCATCACGGTGCGAACCAATCGCTTGATCCATCACGTTTAGGATATGTACACGTGCGCCATAGGCTTGTTGCAGTGCAATTTCCATGATTTCTTTGGTAATACCTTCGATCTTAATATCCATCTGCAGTGCAGTCACACCGTCACGGGTACCGGCTACTTTGAAGTCCATGTCACCTAAGTGGTCTTCATCACCTAAGATGTCAGACAGAACCACAAAGTCATCGCCTTCTTTCACTAGACCCATAGCGATACCCGCTACAGAAGTCTTGATAGGCACACCCGCATCCATCAGCGCAAGAGACGTACCACAGACTGATGCCATAGAGCTTGAACCGTTAGATTCAGTGATTTCAGAAACCACACGTACACTGTATGGGAACTCTTCAGCAGAAGGCATTACTGCGTTGATACCGCGCCATGCTAACTTGCCGTGGCCGATTTCACGACGCTTAGGTGAACCCACCATACCTGTCTCACCAACAGAATAAGGAGGGAAGTTGTAGTGCAGCATGAAGCGGCTAGTACGCTCGCCCATAATGCTATCAATCTTCTGTGCGTCACGCTCAGTACCTAAAGTACAAGTCACCAGCGCTTGGGTTTCGCCACGGGTAAACAGTGCACTACCGTGAGTACGTGGTAATACGCCTGCCAATACGCTTAATGCGCGAATCATATCTGGCTCACGACCATCGATACGCGGCTCACCACGGATGATGCGACCACGAACTACTTTCTTCTCTAAGCTACCGAGCAGACCATCAACTTCACGTAAATCGACGTCTGGGTTTGCAGCCAACAGTGCTTCTTTAGCCGCGGCTTTAACCACAGCAACTTGAGCATAACGATCTTGTTTAACTTGAATTTGATACGCTTGCGCTAAACCGTCTTCAGCCAATTCTTTAACTTGAGCAACTAAGGCTTCATTGGCAACTGGTGCAGTCCAATTCCAAGCTGGTTTACCCGCTTCGGCTTTGAATTCAGCAATCGCTTTGATAACCACTTGTTGTTGATCATGGCCATAAACCACTGAGCCTAACATCACTTCTTCTGGTAATGCTTGAGCTTCTGACTCAACCATCAATACCGCGCTCTCAGTACCGGCAACAACTAGGTTCAGTTGGCTGCTTTCTAACTGAGTCACAGTTGGGTTCAGTACGTATTCGCCATTGATGTAACCCACGCGCGCTGCACCTAATGGGCCGCTGAATGGGATACCCGAAATAGCAAGCGCAGCCGAAGTACCGATCATTGAAATAATATCCGGCTCGATTTGTGGATCGACAGATACAACAGTAATGATCACTTGAACTTCGTTTGTGAAGCCATTAGGGAAAAGAGGACGAATTGGACGGTCGATCAGGCGAGCGATTAATGTCTCATCTTCTGAAGGACGGCCTTCACGCTTAAAGAAACCACCAGGAATTTTACCTGCTGCGTAGGTCTTTTCTTGATAGTTAACAGTCAGAGGAAAGAAGTCACGGCCTGCTTCAGCTTCTTTTTTACCAACAACAGTGACCAACACTGTCGTGTCACCCATGCTAGCTAAAACGGCAGCGTCTGCTTGACGTGCAATAACACCTGTTTCCAGGGTGACTGTATGTTGACCATACTCAAAACTCTTTACAATTGGATTCACGTGACCCATTCCTTAATTAATGACCTTGAATTACGCGCGTAAGTATACTGCAATTATCCACAATAGATAAAGAGCAGATAATGATGACAAAGGTCTATCTTTTCACTAAAGTGGGTAAACGAACAAAGAGTTATGCTGTAACTTAATGTCGCAAGATCCCCATAGCGAAAACAATAATAAAGGATGTGTTGAATGACGGGTCGCTTTAAATCCCTAACTTGGAAACAAACAAATCTCGTCGTTTTTACAGCGCTTTTTTTCGCTATCGCCATCTTCATTGTTGAAATCGCCCTCGTCGTCGTCTCCACCAAGCAGCAACTCACTACCACTCAACAAGAATTACTCGATTCTGTAGAACAACCCGCCGCCAACGCCGTTTGGGCTTTAGATGATAATTTGGCAAGGCAAACCCTAGAGGGGGCGATTAAAGTAGAGCATGTGGGCTCTGCGGTGATTGAACTCGATGACGGCTCGATGTTTGTTTCCGTGAGCAATAATAAAAAAAACAACTCACAAACCTTTATCAGCCTCAGCAACAAACTCTTTGATGACTTAAAAGAAATTTCACGGCCCTTGTATCGACCCTTTTACTTTGAAGGCACTCAAAAACAGCAGCTTATCGGCACGCTAACCATTTTTTACGATACGCAGGAACTGACCAACACCCTCTTTAGCCAGTTACGCTTCAGCTTTTTTGCCACCTTAGCCCGCGCGCTGTTACTCACCTTAGTGCTGTCTGTCGTATTCCACCGCTTCTTGACACAGCCAATAGCCAGGATCAGCGAGGCCATTGATAAGATTTCCCCCGATTCGCCCGATGAAAACCTGCTGCCCATGTCCAACGCCCATAAGGATGATGAATTAGGTCTAGTGACATCGAAGTTTAACCAGATCCTTATTCAATTCAGTCAGACCCAATCCAAACTGCGTAAAATGGCCACCCGAGACCCATTAACAGGCCTTCCTAATCGAACCCTATTACTCGAAACCATTGCCGTGACTATCCAGCGCTCACGGGTTCATAAAAGCAGTTTTGCGTTGATGTTTATCGACTTAGACCGTTTCAAAAATATCAATGACTCCCTCGGACACGCCCTTGGCGATCAATTCCTCGCCCGCATCGCCCGTATTTTAGAACGCGTCGTGGGCGATAAAGGGTCAGTATCACGCCTAGGCGGCGATGAATTCGTGATTCTAGCCGACTCAGTCCACTCCCCCGATCAAGCCGCCGACTTTGTCGATAAACTGTTAGTGCAGCTGAATGTGCCGATTCAGCTGAATGAACATGCGATTCACCCAGCGGCATCGATTGGGATTTCCATCTATCCAGAAGATGGCAACAGCGCCGAAGATCTTATCCGCCATGCCGATATCGCCATGTACAGCGCCAAGGCCGCAGGATCGAATCAATGGGCCTTCTTCAAACAGCAGATGACCGAGCGTGCGGCGGTGCGACTCCGTACCGAAGCATCGCTACATGATGCCTTGAAAAACAATGAATTTTTGCTCTACTTTCAGCCCAAATTGGATTTACAAAGCGGTAAGATAACCGCTTGTGAAGCCCTGATCCGTTGGCAAAAAGATGGCCGCTTAATCAGCCCCATCTCCTTTATTCCGGTGGCGGAAGAAACCGGCATTATTATTCCGATTGGACGTTGGGTTATAGAACAGAGCTGCCGCGTACTGCGCGACTGGCAGAAGAAATATAACTATGCGATACCGATTGCCATTAATGTCGCGTCACAACAGTTTGCCGATGCCAGCTTAGTGTCGGACATTAAGCAAATGGCGCTGCGTTACCAAATTCAACCGGAATTGCTCGAAATTGAAATCACCGAAACATCGTTGATGAATGACATTGAGCTTGCGATCAACAAGTTAGAACAGCTCAAGTCGGCCGGATTTGGTATTGCCGTCGATGACTTTGGAACAGGCTACTCTTCCCTGTCTTATCTGCGCCATTTGCCGATCACGACCATGAAAATCGACCGCTGCTTCGTGTCCGACTTACCAGGGGACAGCGCGATTGCCTCGACCATTTTGATGTTAGGTAAACAATTGAATCTTACGATTGTGGCCGAAGGGATTGAAAACGAGCAGCAACTCGATTGGCTCAAGCGTAATCAATGTCAAATTGGCCAAGGCTTCTACTTTAGCCAGCCGTTACCACAGGCAGAGTTTGAAGCGCTGTATATTGCCAACCAAACCGCAACCATTAGCAATATTGATGGATTTCGTGGCGCCTAACGCACCGAAGAGAGAGTGTAACATACTGAATTTAAGGCAATAAAAAAGGAGGCTTAGCCTCCTTTTTTATGTCAGTAAACGCGTGATTAACGACGTAAACCTAACTTTTGGATCAGCTCATTGTAACGCGCTGCTTCAGTACGCTTCAGGTAAGCTAATAACTTACGACGAGCGCTAACCATGCGTAACAGACCACGACGTGAGTGGTGATCGTGGATGTGCTCTTTGAAGTGATCTTGCAAATGGTTGATTTGAGCAGTTAACAGCGCAACTTGAACTTCAGTTGAACCAGTGTCGTTTACGCCACGGCCAAATTCAGCCAGGATCTTTGCTTTCGCTTCAGTACTTAGTGACATGTGTCTCTCCAAATATAAAATGTGAATCTCTAGCCGATCACTAACTCAGCCAGAGGGCGCGCTATTCTACCCATAATCCTTGGCGCGCGCAATAAATGCGATGGATTAATAACCCAAGATAATCAATTAAGATGCTTTAGCTTAGTCGTGGAGCACAACTAAGCGCTTAGGTGCCAGTAAGCCATCTTCGTTCATCTCGCCAATTCCGACGAAACGACGCTCGGTCCCCAACGTAATGCGCATCAATTTATCTGCAACGAGTCCTGAGACTCGTACCGCCTGACCTTGCATTAAGTAAGCTGCGCTTGCATCTGGCACATTGACCTCGGGAAAGTCAGCAACCGCCGTATCCATTGGTAGCAGCAACGAGTCCAGCAAACTGCTTGGGTCAAGCTGCTCTTCCTGCGCCTTAGCAACTAGGGCTTCGAGTTGCTCCAAGGTGACCATTTTGTCGTAGGGATAATGCGCGACTTGAGTACGACGCAGCATAATCACATGGGCGCCACAACCGAGCATCTCACCTAAATCATCGATGATAGTGCGAATATAAGTGCCCTTAGAACAATGAATGTCTAAGGTCAGCTCATCGCCTTCTAGACCGATGAAGTTCAGTTCAAAGACAGTGATTGGACGCGCCTCACGCGGCACTTCAATCCCCTCGCGGGCATACTTATACAAAGGCTGGCCTTGGTATTTCAGCGCCGAATACATGGAGGGCACTTGCTGGGTATCGCCACGAAAATGCTCTAAGGCAGACATTAACTGCGCCTCAGTGAATTCGAGCGGGCGAGTCTGCACCACTTCACCGTCAGAGTCGCTGGTATCAGTGCGTTGCCCCAGTTTTGCGGTAACCAGATAACGCTTATCCGAATCCAGCAAATGCTGCGAAAACTTAGTCGCTTCGCCTAAACACACAGGTAGCATGCCCGTTGCTAAGGGATCGAGTGCGCCCGTGTGTCCCGCTTTATTGGCATTAAAAAAGCGCTTTACCCGTTGTAATGCAAAGTTGGAACTCATGCCAGTGGCTTTGTCCAACAACACAATACCGTCGATAAAGCGGCCCTTCGAACGTCTCGCCATTACGCTTTACCTTCGGTGTCATCGGCTTCGTCGATGTCATTCTCAGTCACATCTTCGGCGCTACCAAACTGTTGCTGCTTGGCTTTATCGCTGTTGATCACTTGGCTGACGAGGTTAGACATACGCATACCTTCAACCAATGAACTGTCATACACGAAACGGATTTCAGGCATGACTCTCAGCTTCATGCGACCCGCAACTAAAGTACGGATATAAGGCGCAGCTGTAATCAAGGCATTGAGCTTTTCTTGCACCAGCTCTTTGTCTTCTTCGAAGAAAGTCACAAACACTTTGGCGTAACTTAAATCGCGGGACACATCGACATCATTAACGGTTACAAAACCAATACGGGGATCTTTCATGTCGCGTTGTAACACAACAGCCAGCTCTTGCTGCAACTGCTGGGCTATGCGACGTGTACGACTGAATTCTTTTGCCATAATAGAGTTACCATAGCTAATGTATTAAATTGAAAGGGCGGCTAATGCCGCCCTCTTTATCGTTACAGTGTACGTGCCACTTCGACGGTTTCGAATACTTCGATTTGGTCACCCACGCGGACATCGTTGTAGTTCTTAACACCGATACCACATTCCATGCCGTTGCGAACTTCGTTAACGTCGTCTTTAAAGCGACGTAGCGATTCGAGTTCACCTTCGAAGATCACCACGTTATCACGCAGTACGCGGATTGGTGCGCTGCGCTTGATGGTGCCTTCAGTCACCATACAACCGGCGATTGCGCCCAGTTTTGGTGACTTGAACACGTCACGTACTTCAGCCAGACCGATAATCTGTTGCTTGAATTCTGGTGACAACATACCCGTCATCGCCGCTTTCACTTCATCAATCAGATTATAGATAACGCTGTAGTAACGCAGGTCAACACTTTCGCTTTCGATAGTCTTACGCGCCTGTGCATCGGCACGGACGTTAAAGCCAACCATGATCGCGTTAGAAGCCGCAGCTAAAGTCGCGTCGGTTTCGGTCAGAGCACCCACACCGCGAGCGATGATGTTCACTTTCACTTCGTCGGTAGACAGACCCATTAAGGAGTCGGTAATCGCTTCGAGTGAACCTTGAACGTCTGCCTTCAGAACGATGTTCAGTTCCTTCACTTCGCCTTCGGTCATGTTCGCGAACATGTTTTCCAGCTTAGACTTCTGCTGACGTGCTAATTTCACGTCACGGAACTTACCTTGACGGTACAGCGCTACTTCACGGGCTTTACGCTCGTCGCGAACAACAGTTGCTTCATCACCGGCAGATGGCACACCTGACAGACCTAAGATCTCAACAGGGATTGATGGGCCCGCTTCAGTGATTGAACGACCGTTCTCGTCTTTCATCGCACGGATTTTGCCGTACTCTAAACCACACAGAACGATGTCGCCTTGGCGCAGTGTACCTTCTTGAACCAGAATCGTTGCCACAGGGCCGCGACCTTTGTCCAGTTGTGATTCGATAACCACACCTGCCGCCATACCGTCACGAACCGCTTTAAGCTCTAATACTTCAGCTTGCAGCAGAATGCCTTCGAGTAGGTCGTCAACGCCAGCACCTGTCTTAGCAGATACGAAGGCGAACATGTTGTCACCGCCCCAATCTTCAGACATAACGCCGTGTTGCGCTAATTCACTCTTCACGCGGTCGATATCGGCTTCTGGTTTGTCCATCTTGTTGACAGCAACAATCAATGGCACGTTACCGGCTTTAGCGTGTTGAATCGCTTCGATGGTTTGTGGCATTACACCGTCATCGGCTGCAACAACCAGTACAACGATGTCAGTCGCTTTAGCACCACGGGCACGCATTGCGGTAAACGCGGCGTGACCTGGGGTGTCTAAGAAAGTGATCATGCCGTTTTCGGTCTCAACATGGTATGCACCGATATGCTGAGTAATACCACCGGCCTCACCCGCAGCGACTTTCGCGCGGCGGATATAGTCGAGCAGAGACGTTTTACCGTGGTCAACGTGACCCATGATGGTCACAACTGGCGCACGAGGCTCAAGCTTAACGCCACCCTCTTCATCACGCTCAGACAGTACTTGTTGCTCTAATTCGTTTTCACGGATCAGTACCACTTTGTGGCCCATTTCTTCGGCAACTAGCTGGGCGGTTTCTTGATCTAACACTTGGTTGATCGTCACCATTGAACCCATCTTCATCATTTGTTTGATGATTTCAGTCGCTTTAACAGCCATTAAGTGCGCAAGTTCTGCCACTGTAACGGTTTCACCGATACGTACGTCACGGGTAACTGCAGCTACTGGCTTGTTAAAGCCGTGCGCCATTGATTCTGGCGCTGTGCTGCGGTTACGCATGTGTTTTTCGCGACCATCGCGAGCATCTTTACCACCACGTTTAGTCTTAGCGGTGTTTTTGTTACGTGCACGACGACCACGTTTTTCTTCATCCATATCCGATGAATCTTCAGCGGCACGGGCCACTTTAGAGGTAGTGATATGGTGATCGCTGTAACGCTCAGCCTCTTTACGTTGACGCTCTTCTTCGTCCCAACGCTTAGAGTTTTCTTCCGCTAACAGACGTGCTTTTTCAGCCGCTTTAGCCGCTTCTTCGTCTTGTTTACGCTTAGTCGCTTCCGCTTGAGCCGCTTTTAAACGCTCAGCTTCAACACGTGCCGCTTCCGCTTCTGGCGAAGTGTCTTTTGTGGTTTTCGCATCAGTCGCCGCTTTGGCTTTAGCTTTTGCTTCAGCATCCGCTTTCGCCTTGGCTTCTGCTTTTGCTTCGGCATCTGCTTTAGCCTTAGCTTCGGCTTCCGCTTTGGCCTTGGCTTCTGCTTCAGCTTTTGCCTGAGCTTCAGCTTCTGCCTTCGCTTTGGCTTCTTCTTCAGCTTTCAGAACCGCTTCGCTCACGTCGCGTTTAACGAAAGTACGGGTCTTACGTACTTCTACTTTAACGTCTTTAGATTGACCACCATTACCGGCCACACTCAGGGTCGATACGGTTTTACGTTGCAGTGTCATTTTGGTCGGTGCGCTTTCGCCGCCATGCTGCTTCTTCAGATAATCCAGTAACTGTTGCTTCTCAGCTTCAGACACGTTATCAGTTTGGCCTTTCTTAATTCCGGCCTGAGAGAATTGCTCAATCAGACGTTCAACACTTTTACCCACTTCCGTGGCCAATTTCTCTACGGTAGTATCTGCCATCAGTTAAATCCCCCTGTTGATCGACTTATGCTTCTTCGCCAAACCAACAGATGTTGCGGGCAGCCATGATCAGCGCACCTGCTTTTTCTTCTGTCAATTCTTCAATTTCGATCAAATCATCAATGCCTTGTTCAGCCAAGTCTTCTAGAGTCACGATACCTTTGCTTGCTAAAACATAGGCTAAGTGTCTTTCAACACCTTCAAGTGCTAATAACTCTTCACTTGGCTCCACACCATCTAGTGCTTCTTCAGTGGCGAGAGCTCGAGTTGAGATCGCCGCTTTTGCACGCTCACGTAATGCTTCAACGATATCTTCATCGAAGCCATCAATTGCTAATAATTCAGATACAGGCACGTAAGCTACTTCTTCGAGAGAAGTAAAACCTTCGTCAGCCAGTACTTGAGCAAAATCTTCATCTACATCCAGTGCGTTAATGAATAAGCTCTTCACCTTAGCGCTCTCGGCTTGGTGCTTCTTGTTCATGTCTTCCACTGTCATCACGTTCAGTTCCCAACCAGTCAGCTGAGTCGCTAAACGTACGTTTTGACCGTTACGGCCAATGGCTTGTGCCAGACTTTCCGCTTCAACGGCGATATCCATTGAGTGGTTGTCTTCATCAACGATGATAGAAGCCACATCGGCAGGCGCCATTGCGTTGATCACATATTGTGCTGGATTATCATCCCACAACACGATATCCACACGCTCGCCACCGAGTTCATTCGATACTGCTTGTACACGTGCACCACGCATACCTACGCAAGCACCGATTGGGTCGATACGACGGTCGTTTGACTTCACGGCGATCTTAGCGCGTGCACCTGGGTCGCGCGCAGCACCCATGACTTCGATCAGCTCATCGGCGATTTCAGGTACTTCAACACGGAACAGCTCAATCAGCATGTCTGGCTTAGTGCGAGTTAAGAATAACTGCGCGCCACGGGCTTCTGGACGTACTGAATACAGCAGTGCACGGACACGGTCACCAGGGCGGAAAGATTCACGTGAAATTAAATCTTCACGGAACAATACGCCGTCAGCGTTGTTACCTAAGTCAACCACCACGCTTTCACGGGTCGCTTTTTTCACTACACCAGTGATCAGCTCGCCTTCTTTATCTTGGAACTGTTCAACGACTTGCGCACGCTCGGCTTCACGTACTTTCTGTACGATCACTTGCTTAGCGGTTTGAGTCGTAATACGGTCGAAGGCGACAGATTCGATCTGATCTTCGATGTAATCGCCAGGTTGGATTTCTGGGTTTTCGTAACGCGCAGCTTCCAAGGTGATTTCGCGGTATGGGTTTTCTAACGCAACACCGTTATCATCGATGACCATCCAGCGGCGGAACGTTTCATAGGCGCCAGTTTTACGGTCGATAGAAACACGAACGTCGATATCGCCTTCGTATTTTTTCTTGGTTGCAGTTGCCAGCGCAGTTTCTAGCGCTTCAAAAATTTTCTCGCGTGGAACGGCCTTTTCATTTGAAACCGCCTCAGCGACTAGCAGAATCTCTTTATTCATTTCGTCTTGCCTCGTTCACCTTGAAACCATCAAAACTTAGCGATGATGTTGCCTTTACGGATATTATCCAAGGCGACAACCAGCTCTTTACCATTCACATTGAGTGACAGCATTTGGCCGTCAACCTGTGTAATGGCGCCTTTTAAATTACGACTGCCCGCGACAGGCATAGTCAGTTGAAGCTTGACATCCTCACCGACGTAGGCCGCATATTGTTCAGCAGTGAACAGCGGTCTATCTACACCTGGTGAAGAAACCTCTAAGGTATATTCGGTCGAAATAGGGTCTTCAACATCGAGTACAGCGCTGACTTGGCGACTTACGTTGGCACAATCTTCGATATTGATACCATTCTCACCATCAATGAACACGCGCAGGATTGAATGTTTACCCGCTTGTACATATTCAATGCCCCAAAGTTGGAAGCCTAATGCCTCCACAGACACTTTGAGCATGTCTGCCAGTCTGGATTCTAATGTTGCCAAAATTGACCCCCGGAAAAAACAAAAAAGGGCTTAATAGCCCTAGTAAAACGTCGCATCGGATACGACAAATTTAAAAGTCCCAGATAACAAAAAACCCCGTAATGACGAGGTTATTAGCTTCAAGAACCTGTAAACCATAACGAATTCAAACACTATTCGTTACTAGGAGCTGGTTGCGGGGGCCGGATTTGAACCGACGACCTTCGGGTTATGAGCCCGACGAGCTACCAAGCTGCTCCACCCCGCGTCAACTGTGTGCAAGTATATTGACTATCGTCTTTGCTTGCAATAACTAAGTCAGCGCTTACTTCGTCTCACTTAGCTATATTATGGTGCCGAGAGCGGGACTTGAACCCGCACGTCCGTTAGGACACAGCCACCTCAAGGCTGCGCGTCTACCAATTTCACCACCTCGGCGACACCTTTTACTAGTCAGGAATTTTCGTTTCTGACTTTTCGGTTGCTTGATCAACTGGTTGAGTAACCTGTTCATCAGCACCTAAATTTTTCCATGCATCTTCATTTTTTGCGTGGTTTGCACTTAAGTTGCCAATCAGCAGACTTAACGTGAAAAACGCAATGGCCAGAATCGCCGTTGTACGTGTCAGGAAGTTACCTGAACCGCTTGAACCGAATAAGGTACCTGATGCACCGGCGCCAAATGAGGCCCCCATGTCAGCTCCTTTGCCTTGCTGGATTAAGATCAGGCCAATTAAACCTAATGCAACCAACAAGTAAACAACTACTAAAACTTCATACATATTATGCGCTCATCGCTATGGTACACAGACTTAAAAACTCGGTAGAGTTTAAACTGGCACCGCCAATCAGTCCACCATCAACATCAGGTTGGGCAAATAAATCTGCCGCATTACTCGGTGTCACACTGCCACCGTACAAAATCCTGATATTTTCTCCGATAAACGGAGACACTTCAGAGAGACGCTTGCGTATAAACGCATGTACTTCTTGTGCCTGCTCTGGTGTCGCGCTCTTACCAGTCCCTACGGCCCATAACGGCTCGTAAGCGATAATGGCGTTATCAAAAGCCATAGTGCCATTTTTCTGGATCACTATATCCAACTCTTCCGCAATCACCTCGAAGGTACGTCTTGCTTCACGTGCTGGACCCGACTCACCCACGCATAAAATGGGGGTTAAACCGTGCTTTTGTGCAGCGGCGAATTTCTCCGCTACGATATTACTCGTCTCTCCGTACATACGGCGACGTTCTGAATGCCCGATAATGACATATCGACATCCGCAATCTTTAAGCATCTGGCCCGAAACTTCTCCGGTATAAGCGCCAAAGTCATGTTGACTTAAATTTTGAGCGCCCATCCTAACAAGTGAACCGTCTAACGCTTCCTTGTTTGCTTCTAGCAGTTGCCTTACGCTTTCTAGATAGATAGAAGGCGGGCATAAAACCACTTCAGCTGAATCATTTTGGAGCTTTGAGGCAAATTTCTTGAACAACTCTTGGGCTAATGCCGCGCTGCCGTTCATCTTCCAATTGCCAGCTACCATAGGACGTCTGAATGCCATCACTGTCTCCTCTGAAAGCGGCGTGAATAATAGCGAACCACTTATTAAGTTACAATAGCTAAATTCGAAATTTTTCAGATATTAGGTTGGAATGCTTACTTTTTACACGCCAAACCCTACTCTTGCTCATTAATGCAGCTAACACCTTCATTTTTAATCGGTATCAGCTGCACTCGACTAAAGATTGGTTTGATTAGCTCGCCGATTTTACCGCATCTGCAATCAAATTGGCGTGCGCTAACACAGTATTGTGATCATCACCTTCAACCATTACGCGAATTAACGGTTCAGTACCTGATTTACGTAGTAATACGCGACCTCGGGCACCCAGTTGTGATTCAACCTGAGCTTGAGCGGCTTTGACTTTATCTGAGCTTAATGGGTCGTGTTCCCCCTCAAAACGCACATTCACTAACACCTGTGGCAGCATCTCCATCGCGGCTGTGAGTTGCTCTAATGTGGCATTTTGTCGACGCATTGCCGCCAATACCAAGATACCTGCCACGATACCATCTCCCGTCGTGCCATGGTCAAGGTTAAGGATATGGCCCGAGTTTTCACCGCCAATACGCCAATCGAGTTCTTTCAGTAACTCCATCACATAACGGTCACCCACTTTAGAGCGGGCAAAAGGAATATCTAAGGCTTGTAAGGCTAAATCGAGGCCTAGGTTAGACATTAGCGTGCCGACAACGCCACCACGCAGCACGCCACGGGCTTTAGCATCGCAGGCCAGAATATAGAGAATTTGGTCACCATCGATAACTTCACCACGGCTGTTGACCATCATAATACGATCACCGTCACCATCGAGTGCAATCCCTAAATCGGCGCCCTCGGTCAATACGGTTTCGCAAATTTTCGCCATGGACGTGGCGCCCACTTTGTCATTGATGTTGACGCCATTGGGCTTATCACCAATGGCAATCACCTCTGCGCCTAGCTCACGAAATACCGCAGGTGCAATGTGATAGGTTGCACCGTGAGCACAGTCCACGACAATTTTTAACCCTGTGAGGGTTTGATCCGCAGGGAAGTTACCCTTGCAATATTCGATATAACGGCCACGCGCATCTTCGATACGTGACACTTTGCCCAATAAATGCGACTCGACACACTCTAAGGGCTTTTCTAATTCGGCTTCAATTTCTAGCTCTAAGTTATCGTCGAGCTTGCTGCCATCATTGGAGAAAAATTTAATGCCGTTATCATAATATGGATTGTGGGATGCACTGATCACCACCCCCGCTTCGGCGCGGAAAGTGCGAGTAAGATATGCCACAGCGGGTGTTGGCATGGGTCCCATTAACATCACATTGAGGCCCGCTGCTGAAAGACCTGCCTCTAAAGCTGACTCAAACATATAACCCGAAATACGAGTATCTTTACCAATAATCACTTTTTTCGTGCCGCTGCGGGATAACACTCGTCCCGCAGCCCAACCCAACTTTAATGCCAGCTCGGGAGTCATCTGGCCTGAACCCACCTTGCCACGAATACCATCGGTTCCAAAAAATTTACGTTCGCTCATATCGCCCCACAAACTTCAATGTGTCCCTTCGGTTGGGATCATAATATTAATGAAATACTTAACAAAAATAGCCTTTATAGATATGCCTGTGTCGCTTGTAACACTTTCAGCATATCAACAGTTTCAGGGACATCATGGACACGAATGATATGTGCCCCTTTCTGGGCCGCTATCATGGCACCAGCAAGGCTCCCCGCTAGACGCTCGGAGGTCGGTCTAGCGAGAAGGTTTCCTATCATGCTCTTACGGGATAAACCTATCAATATCGGCAGCTCAAACTGCTCAAAACGCTCTAACTTCGCGAGTAGTTCATAGTTATGTTCTAAGGTTTTGCCAAAGCCAAAGCCTGGGTCGATTAACAATAGCTCCCGCGGGATCCCCGCATCGATGCAGGCTTGAATACGCTCGCACAAAAACTCAGTAACATCGGCAACCACGTCTTGGTATTCCGGCGCCGTTTGCATACTGCGCGGCGCGCCCTGCATGTGCATTAAACAGATGGGTACATTTAGCTGAGCCGCTGTCTCTAATGCCCCTGGCTCTAACAAGGCTCGCACATCGTTGATTAAATGCGCACCAGCATTCACCGCTTGGCGCATCACTTCCGGTTTACTGGTATCGACTGAAATCCACACATCATGATGTTTAGCGACATATTCCACCAGAGGGATCACACGGGCAAGTTCATCCTCAACCGTCACATCGGCCGCACCCGGCCTTGTCGACTCACCGCCGATATCGATGATAAGCGCACCTTGGGCCACCATGTCATCGGCATGTTGGCAAGCTAATTCAAAGGAAGAGAACTTTCCACCGTCGGAAAAAGAATCGGGAGTAACATTCAGAATGCCCATCACGACGGGCGAAGCTAAGGATAAGCGTTTGGTTCCAGCAATTAATTCAAACACGCATTGACTCCATATGGGACAGCTTGCTAGCGCGTTTCATCCGTTTACTGCGCGGGTTCATTCATATGACTGATTTATATTGAATGACAGCGCAGTCAATTTTCTAGCAAGATAAAACAAGAAAACCCCTTAACGGGGTTCTCTTTCAATTAACAACCGCTACTTAACGGGTGACTCATCGGCATCTTTCAGCTCTGCCTCAACGGGAGCGGCCTTTACCACTTCGTCGACTTTAACGGCAGGTTCACCTTTGCCATTGCCTTTGTCGTTTGAACCATTGTCATCCGCTTGCCAATCGGCAGGCTGACGCACTTCACGACGGTTCATCAAATCGTCAATTTGCAGTGAGTCAATGGTTTCATACTTCATCAGCGCGTCTTTCATCGAATGCAGAATATCGATGTTATCCAGCAGAATTTGCTTAGCGCGGCCATAGTTTTTATCGATAAAGGCTTTCACCTCGGCATCGATAACTGTCGCGGTTTCATCGGACATTGCCTTGGCTTTACCCATGCTACGACCTAAGAACACTTCACCTTCTTCCTCGGCATAGAGTAATGGACCGAGTTTGTCGGAGAAGCCCCACTGGGTCACCATGTTACGGGCAATCGATGTCGCGTATTTAATATCTTGCGAAGCACCTGTAGACACTTTTTCGCTGCCGTAGATCAGCTCCTCGGCTAAACGACCACCGTAGGCAACCGAAATCTGGCTTTCTAACTTACGACGGCTTTGGCTAATCGCATCGGCTTCAGGTAAGAAGAAGGTCACACCCAGCGCACGACCACGCGGGATGATGGTTACCTTGTGCACAGGATCATGCTCTGGCACTAAACAGCCCACAATCGCGTGGCCTGCTTCGTGGTATGCCGTCATTTCTTTCTCGGCTTCTGACATCACCATAGAACGGCGCTCAGCACCCATCATGATCTTGTCTTTTGCACGCTCGAATTCTTCCATACCGACAACACGGCGATTACCGCGCGCCGCAAACAGTGCTGCTTCGTTGACTAAGTTGGCTAAATCGGCACCGGAGAAACCTGGCGTACCGCGAGCAATGACGCTTGCTTTCACATCTTCAGAAAGTGGCACTTTACGCATATGCACTTTAAGGATTTGCTCACGACCGCGAACGTCCGGTAGACCCACAACCACTTGACGGTCGAAACGACCAGGACGCAGCAGCGCAGAGTCTAATACGTCTGGGCGGTTGGTTGCCGCAATCACGATAATCCCTTCGTTACCTTCGAAGCCGTCCATCTCAACCAGCATTTGGTTAAGGGTTTGCTCACGTTCATCGTGCCCACCACCTAAGCCAGCACCACGTTGGCGACCTACGGCATCGATTTCGTCGATGAAGATAATACAAGGGGCTGATTTCTTCGCTTGTTCGAACATGTCACGCACGCGAGATGCACCGACACCGACGAACATTTCTACGAAGTCAGAACCTGAAATGGTAAAGAAAGGTACCTTTGACTCACCCGCAATCGCTTTAGCCAGTAAGGTTTTACCTGTACCTGGAGGGCCAACCATGAGCACGCCCGTTGGAATACGGCCACCCAGTTTTTGGAATTTGGTTGGATCACGCAGATAATCGACCAGCTCTTTCACTTCTTCTTTGGCTTCATCACAGCCTGCAACGTCAGCAAAAGTGGTCTTGATTTGATCTTCGCTCATCAGCTTGGCTTTGCTCTTGCCAAAGGACATAGCGCCTTTGCCACCGCCGCCCTGCATCTGGCGCATAAAGAAAATCCATACCCCAATCAGCAGCAACATCGGGAACCAAGAAATAAAGATCTGGGTTAAGAAACCCGACTCTTCGGCTTCTTGGCCTTTCATGGTGATGCCTTTACGGTCAAGATCATTAATTAAATCTTGGTCATACAGTGGCATGATGGTCGTGAATTTTTCGCCCGTGCGCTTAGAACCTTCGATAGTACGTTGGTCACTTTTCACTTCAACACTGGCGACTTGTCCATCACGAACATTGTCTAGGAACGTAGAATAATCCATCTTCTGCGATGACGAAGAAGAGGGGGAGTAACCCTGAAACACTGACATCAGCACAACGGCGATGACAACCCAGAGTATTAGATTTTTTGCCATGTCACTCAAATTACTAGACCTCATAAAGTCTTGCGATGATTAACGCTAGGGTACTACAACTTGTACCCTGTCGCCACAAGATAGACTTCACGGGAGCGTGCCCGCGACGAGTCCGGTTTACGTGTTTTTACTACTTTGAATGCGTCTTTTACCGCCTTCATATATTCGTCAAACCCCTCCCCCTGAAAGACTTTGACCGCAAAACTGCCGTTAGGTGCCAATACTTGATGACACATATCTAACGCCAGTTCGACTAAATACATGGCGCGCGGCTGATCGACACCATCGGAACCACTCATGTTGGGCGCCATATCAGATAATACAACGTCAACCTTATCCGCACCGACGCGAGTTAGCAATGCTTCGAGCACTTTCTCTTCACGAAAATCCCCTTGCAAGAAATCCACGCCGACGATGGGATCCATTGGCAAAATATCGCAGGCGATAACTTTACCTTTATCTCCGGTCAGCTTGACGGCTATTTGAGACCAACCACCTGGAGCCGCACCTAAGTCCACCACAGTCATACCTGGGCGGATCAATTGGTCCTTCTCCTGGAGCTCCTCAAGCTTGAACGCAGCGCGAGAACGCAATCCCCGTTTCTGTGCTAGTTTGACATAATGATCATCAAAGTGTTCCTGCATCCAACGGGTAGAACTGGCCGTACGTTTTTTACCTGACATTTAAAATCCGCAACAATTGAGAGTTACACAAGGGCTATATAAGGGTAGAATAGCGATTTTTCAACAGTAACTCAGCAAAAGTTGGTAGAAATGAACTTAACAACCAAACAAAAACAGCATTTAAAAGGTCTGGCGCACAATTTAAAGCCAGTGGTGCTGCTTGGTGCCAATGGATTGACTGAAGGTGTACTCGCTGAAATTGAAAGCGCACTCGCTTATCATGAACTGATTAAAGTGAAAGTAGCCTCTACCGATAGAGAGCTAAAAAATGCCATCGTTGATGCCATAGTACGTGAAACTCAATCTGCAAAAGTGCAACTTATTGGTCATATTCTGGTGATTTATCGTCAATCGCCTGAAATGAAAATTGCCCTGCCAAGAGCTAAGTAATTTTCCAGCCTTAAACAAAACGGCCACTCAAGCGAGTGGCCGTTTTGTTTTTAGCACTTATGGCGTATCTGTGATGACTTGCACTTTATAATGCTCTGGCGTTAATCCCAAAAATTCGGGCAATGAAGTCCCGACCGATATTGATGATAATGTGCCAGTTAAAATGCCGATAAACATGGCAATCGAGAATCCTTCCAACGGCCCGCCACCCATAATCCATAACGCTCCCACCGTCATTAAGGTGGTTCCCGAGGTTACCATGGTACGGGAAAATGTCGCGACAATCGCTTGGTTGTTAATCTCTTGGATAGCAAGCTTTGGCTTAGCAATCAATAACTCCCGGATCCGGTCGGCAATAATGATCGAATCGTTGAGCGAATAGCCTAAAATCGCCAGCACGGCGGCGAGCACGGTTAAATTAAACTCCATTTGGGTTAATGAGAAAAACGCGAGCACGAAAATCACGTCGTGCACCAGTGCAAACAACGCACCGGAGGCGAGACGCCATTCGAAGCGATAACTCAAATAACCTAAGATACACAGCATGGCCACCAACAAAGCAAGACCGCCCTGCTCGGCTAATTCTTTACCCACTTGTGGGCCGACAATACTGGTGTTCAGTACTTGCACTTCACCCAGTGGCGCTAAGGTTTCTTGAATATCGACATTACTTTGTGCCGTATCAGCATAGCGCAATACCCAACGTCCGGGCTCACTGGCCGAAATCACCGTCACCTCTTGCTGATAAGCCGCGTTCAATAGCGGTTGCAGCTCGCTGCTGGTGATCCGCTTATCAAGCTGAACCTCTGTTACCACACCGCCTGTAAAGTCTAAACCCCAGTTAAAGCCTTTCATACCAATAATGGTGAGAGAGGCCAACATTAAAAAGATAGAGATAGCGCTCGACACATAACGCCATTTGGTCAGATTAAGATTCTTCATAGTTATACCCTCACATGGCGGCGCGCATCACGCCCATACACTAGGTTGATTAAGGCTCTTGAGGCAAAAATACCGGTAAACATACTGGTCAGCAGACCTAAACCTAAGGTCAAAGCAAAGCCTTGGATGGGGCCATTACCGATGGAATAGAGCACAACCGCGGTGATCATAGTGGTGAAGTTAGCGTCGAAAATGGTTGAAAATGCACTGTCAAAGCCAGTGTCGATGGCCAGAGCGAAGCTGCGCCCCTCTTTCAACTTGTCTTTAATCCGCTCGAAGATCAGTACGTTGGTATCGACCGCCATGCCGACTGTTAACACCAGACCGGCAATGCCTGGTAAGGTCAGTACAGCACCGGGGATCAGCGCCAGCAAACCAAAGAGGATCACCATGTTGGCAATCAAGGCCACATTGGCCACCCAACCGAGACGGCGATACCAGAGCGCCATAAACAGCAAGGTAATTCCCATACCAAGGCCGAGCGCTGCAAAGCCGTTTTGAATATTTTCGGCGCCTAGGGTCGGGCCGATGGTGCGTTCTTCAACAATAGTCACAGGTGCCGTCATGGAGCCCGCACGTAGCAACAAGGCTAATTGCTGCGCCTCTTGATAGGTGCCTGCGCCCGTAATTCTAAAGCGATCTCCCAGCTGCGATTGAATGGTCGCGACACTAATAATCTCTTGGGTCTGCTTGGCTTTGCCCTGCTCATCTCGGCTATATTCGCTGTAAGACGTTGCCATCGGTTTACCGATATTGGCGCGGGAAAACTCCGACATTTTTTGGCCGCCTATTCGGTCGAGGTGAATGTTCACTTCGGCCATGCCCATTTCGCCAATATTAGCGCGGGCATCGACAATATGATCGCCGCCTAATACCGGCGTGCGGGCCACATAAACAGGATTGCCAGATTTATCCTTCAGCACCTGCGCATTCACTGAGCCCGATTCTTTAACTTCAAAAAAGGCCAAGCTTGCGGTCGCACCAATCACGTTTTTCGCGGCAGCGGGGTCTTGTACACCAGGTAGCTCGATGCGGATACGGTGTTCGCCCTGACGCTGCACTAGAGCCTCAGTGATACCTAGCTCTTCAATCCGGCTACGCATAATTTGCAGGTTTTGCTGCACGGTTAAATTACGTAACTTGATTTGCTCTTCTTGAGCGAGCTTTACGACTAAGCCATTATCTGCATTGGTTAATTGCCAAGTCGGATAGCTTTGTTGCATAAATTGGCGAATGGCTGAGCGCGCATTATTAGTGGATTCAGCCGCTTCATTTAATGCAATTGCAATTTGCAACCCTGCATCATCGCGCGTGCTATCAATACGCACACTGGCGCCGCGAATTTGCTGTTCACGCAAAAACTGTCGAAGGGACTCTACTAATGCATCGGCTTGGGCTTGATAGACGGGCTGCACATCGACATCCAGCAAAAATTGCACCCCACCGCGTAAGTCGAGCCCGAGTTTAATCGGTTCAAAGCCCATATTTTGCAACCAACTTGGCGCAGCACTCACCAGTGCCAGCGTAAGCTCTTTCGGCTCACTCACCATGGATGACACTAAGGTCTTCACTAAGGTTTGCTCGCTGTCATCATTGAGTACAATAAGGGTTTGCCCGTCTTCTGAGCTGTTGGCGTTGCCATGTTGGGCATGCTTAACTTCGATACGCTTAACATCAACGCCCTGCGCCTTTAATTTATCCCGCAGTTCGATGGGGGTTAAATTAAGCCCCGCTTTAGCGCCCACCTGCACGGCGGCATCTTCTCCATACCAAGTCGGTAAGGCACTAAATAACATCACGATAATCGTGACGATAAGCACAACGTATTTCCAAGCTGAATAATGATTTAGCAGCTTTTTACTCTGAATTTTATCCATAGATATCACTCGCATGATATTGCCCGCTCCAATAGCTATTTGCAGCGCAAATAGTGCTAATAAACATGAGCGAACAATCACTGTATTACGGTGAAACCTGTAAACACGGATCCCACAAGGAGTACGCTAAACGCGAGCAAACTCAGTGGTGATAACCGATTAAAATCCGTCTAAACCGAATGGATTTAAATCCCATGCGATTTAGTCGCACCTTCGGCGACCACACCGCAGGCTTTGATGCTAGGTTATCGGGTACAGGTTTCGGATGACAAAATGCAAAGTTAATCAAAGACATCCCTAACGACCTCTGGTTCAGATGATGAACTCAAACGGTATCGTTATGGATAAGCCTTGCTAACTTGCTACAGGGAGCGGTGAGTTAAGCGGCTTGCTGACTAAAACGATATTGGAGGTTGGAGACTTTCCAGCCGGAGATCCGCGCTGGTGAAGATTCGGCTAAGAGAGTCCAATCTGGGCGAGCATCGAGGCGAATATTTTCCCCTAATGCGGGCGCAGGCTCTGGTTCAAACTCAAAGGCCAACAGGTAAACAGGCTTCACCTCACGCATATCATGCTGAACAAGATTGATAAAACGCTGGGAGTTAGCCGGAGCAAAATTAAAATCATCCGAGTGACTAACTAATTCAGACTCGGAGCAATCGGTGGCCTGTGCCTTATCAGCAGCACAGACAGCTTGGCTATCGCTCACCGTCGATTGTGCCGTTGAGTGATGTGATGCAGTGCTCTGTTGTGCAGTGAGTGACGGCGTATCCGCGGTAGACGCAGTTGTTAGTACCGTTGTCGCTACCGTTTTAGGCGCCAGATGCAGTTGCTGGGCGGTTAAGCTGCGCGGCGCATAGCCACCCGCATGGGCGATCAAGATGATCGACACACAGAGTAACATTAATCCTTGGCGCCAGTGCTTAATCAAACTCCGTTCCTAATTGGATACACGCAACTTTTACGTGATGAAATATTTGCAGAAGAAACAACACTTTTTTGGATAGCTTTCATAAAGAACCTTGATGAATGCATAGAAAGCTCCAAACATGCAGCTTAGGTAACCGCCGCCTCAGAGGCAAATTAAACTTTATCCATCTTGCTTATTTATGCGCCAAGGACACTGATGTTGCAGTGCCTTTGGTATAAAAAAGGCCATAAAAAAAGCCGCACTAGGCGGCTTCTTATCGGTAAATAATCGAGTCTGGTGAGACCAAGACTTAGATGTATTGCACCGAAATAATTTCGTAATCGGTCAAGCCACCTGGGGTTGCGATCGACACTTCATCACCTTCATTCTTACCCACTAAACCACGGGCAATCGGAGAGTTGACTGAAATCAGGTTTTCTTTGATGTTAGCTTCATCGTCGCCCACGATACGGTAAGTCACTTCCGCATCAGTATCCAGATTGAGGATAGTCACAGTGGTACCAAAAATGATACGACCATTGTTCGCCATCTTAGTCACATCGATGATCTGCGCGTTAGAAAGTTTGCCTTCAATGTCACGGATACGCGCTTCACAGATCCCTTGCTCTTCACGGGCTGCATGATATTCCGCGTTTTCCTTCAGATCGCCTAACTCTCTCGCTGAGGCAATCGCTTCAGTGATTTTCGGGCGACGTTCAAACTTGAGCATATCTAACTCTTTACGCAGCTGTTCTGCACCGACAACTGTCATAGGAACCTTAGTCATAACTTCTTTCGTCTCCTTTAAAACAAAAGCAACCCGTGCCGACGCTAAAGGTCAACACAGTAAAATCAGGGTGGAATTGCGCTATTCTAATCGTTATGCGCTTGGGATGCATCAAGAACTATGCACCAGTGCAGCTTACTGAAGCTCACGCTCAGATGCTAGTGCCAAAGTATAATAGTGCGAACTTAAGTGGGGCAAAATGCCCACAAATGAATTTGTGGGCATGGGGAGCGTTAAAGCATGCGCTTATTCAAGCCCTGCTTCGAAGGTCAAAAAGATTTCACTAACTGTTTTATCGGCAAGAGATTTATCAGGACTTGGACGTTCGATTGAAGCATGCAGCAGATAACGACCAGCTGCTGGCAGCGTCATCGCCACTTTACCTTCTTTATCCGAAGTTAAACTGATTTCTTCCGGCTTATTACGGTACAGGCTGCCATCCTTCATGATCGCCACACTCACACCTTCGACAGGTTTACCATCGTAAACAAACTGCAGTGTTGCGGGTTCATTTTCAACGATATCAGCGGGATGGGTAATAGGCACCAATTCCAAGTATTCACCTTTCGGTGCTAATACCTTATCAGTGGGTTTGTTGCGGGTCACATAGGTTTCGACCCGCGCCACATTTAATGAACCTTTTAGCTCATAGGCATCCTTTGGCATCACGGCCGCTGTCGCTTTTTTATCGAGTCGACTGCGAACCATGCCTTCTTTATCTTTGATTTTATAAACAGAAAAGTATCTCGGCGTGACTTCCTTTTCAAACTTATAGGTACCGTCTTGCAGTAATTGCACGTCGAAAACCGATTTACGACCACCAGTGTAGCTTGAACTTGGGGAGCTTGGCTTACCATCGGGTAAATACACTCGTACATCGCTGGCGGTGACCGGTTTATCAAACATAAAGACTTGGTTACTGGCAGACACATCCGAGGTGATCCACACCGCCTCTTGGCTTTCAGCCGAGACATTATAGTGGCTGGGTAGAATCCAGCGGTCATGGCTGCTCGCCAATGGGCTGATGCAGAGCGCGCTAACTAAGGCAAGTAAACGTAGTTTCATCTTCATATCCTTTCAGTAAAGTGCAGGGCTTAGCGAGTCATACCGCTTAAGCGAATATCAATCACGCCAGTTTCAGTGGTCGCTGGTAGTTGGGCGGTAAAATCCCCCGCCGTTAAATCAATATTTTGTCTCACGAGGTCACGCCCGCCGTGCTCGCGCACCACTTCGATAAACACTGTGTAGGAGGCAGGAGTCAGCGGCTTACCCGCGTCATCCGTTAAGTCCCAATCAATTTTGTAATGGCCTGCTGGCTTGGTCGCCGAGGCGATACCGTCGACAAAACTCATGTCTTCACGCCCCGCCTTTCGCCACCAACGGCGAATGTCCTTAAGCCATTTATGGCCCTCGTCCCATACCCATAGACTTAAAGTTTTAACGGTTTGGCCCTTGGCATCCTCAACCCACACAGCCACATAGGGGCGGTGATACTGGCCTTCGGTAATTTCAGGCAAGGTCAAATCAACGGTCATTTTCGGTGCGGCAAATACCGCTGAACTCACAAACAACGCACCGATGGCGCTGGTGCGAATAAGCTGACGCATCATTAATCGGTTCTCCCTATGGAACAAAATAGACGTACACAAGTGCACAGCCTGAGCTGACGAGCACCATGTAAAACAAGGATTTTTTAAGTCGTTTAGTTTGAGGCAGCAGCAAATAAGCGCCGGTGAGCGAAAAGAGAATAATCAGCAAGGCGCAGAGATCTAACACCCAAGCCCAGACTATCCCGGTATTGCGCCCCTTGTGCAGATCGTTAAGCACAGCAACAACGCCATAATCTAAGGTCTCAACATAGGCTTTACCGTCGAGCAGATCTAAGGTAACGGTGCGATACGTGCCCGGGCCTTTATTCACGAGGCTTATCTCATCCTCATCAATATCGGCAGTACCGATATCCATATCCCATTGGCTTTTTAACCAATGCCCCGCCGCTAAACGCCACTCAGGCTCCTGTGGCGCAGCTGGTATCAAGTAGTTAGGAATATCAAACTGTTCACGTCGCGGTTCTTGATCTGCTGATGAAAACCAATTGGGATGGTTTAAGGTGATCCCGGTTACGGCAAAAAACAGCATTAACAGCAGCAGTGCCATAGAGACATAAACATGAATAATCCGAGCGAAGGAAAGCGATGATTTACTAACTTTTAATTTCAATGACTGACTCTCAAGAAGGGATATTAGGCGAGCGCCTAAATCGCCACCAACCGTTAGCTAATAGCCTGTATTAACGAAAGTTAATGGGATAGAGAGTAAATGATATTTATTATCAACAAAACCCAGGTTTACATTCTTTACATCACAAGTACGGTATAACGGCAAAGTTGATGGGAAATATTGCAAACTCACAGAGCGAGAATTGAGGCGGAGAAAACAGAAATAATTGTAAAACCAATACAAATTCAATTAGATAAAACTTAACTTTTTACCCTCTAATCCCTGTAAAAATTTACTTATTCACCCCTCTCGTTTACAGAATCGCAATCGGCTACAATCCGCCGCCGGCGACTTGCTGGTACTTCCAAAGGAAATATCATCTTGAGTACAACTCTGCTCAAAAAAATGCGTTGCCTTAACATTATTTGGCTCGCATTAATGCTTAATGCCTGTGTTGCCCCGCTGCTATTGATGTCACCCCAAGGCCAACTCATGTGGGCACTGCTAAAACCCCTTGTCGGATTAAATCCAAACGACGTGGGGCTGTTCGAACAACCGCTGGTTAAAGATCGAATGAAGGCTCTGCTCGGAGACAACTACGAGACCACTGTATCGCTGCTAAAAACCGCCGATAAAATCCAGCAGGAAGGTCCACTGTTTTATATGGTATCGACCTATACGCCTGTGCCGGAAATGGCCGAAAAAGCAGGCTTTGTGTGGAACTCAGAAACCAACCAAATGGCGGTGATGTTGCTTACGGGTGGCTCGCCAAAAATTATCTCTGAGCAATTTACCGATCAGGCTGAGAAACTGGTACCAAGCTGGCCTAAAGAATTGGCTGACTATACAGATCCGCAAAAACTACAGCAAAAGGCGATAGATGCTGGCACGGAAAAGCTGCAAGAACAAATCCCTGCGGCAACGCCCCTAAAAGCCGTTGCCACAGGCGATGTAAAAGCGACACAGGAAGCGGTGCTTGAAAAGGCAGTGAGCGAAGTCGCAGCTCCCGCAGCGGTTAAAGAAGTTAACCCCGTACAATAACGACTGATCTACGCTCGGCGAGTGTTTTAGTCACACATCACTTTTGTCGGTCTCAGCCACAGTGTTTATTAAGCACTGTGGCTTTTTTATCTCGATGACGCACCCATTCCAACCCCAAAGCGCATCTTAGTAATTCGCACATAGCCAAAGTACAAGCACAAGGCTTGCTCGAGTAAAGCCAAGCAATAGAGAAGAAGATTGAAAAATAACAAAGTAATGAGGGAGTGACTCGATAAACACATCACAAAAGACAGAAAGCAAAAAGCCCGTCGTAGGACGGGCTTTTTAACTATGGCTGGGGTACTAGGATTCGAACCTAGGTATGCCGGGATCAAAACCCGGTGCCTTACCGCTTGGCGATACCCCAATTAACTTTTCATCAACCTAGAAGGTTTCACTTTGATGGTACGGGAAGAGAGACTTGAACTCTCACACCTTGCGGCACCAGAACCTAAATCTGGCGTGTCTACCAATTTCACCATTCCCGCATCAAAATGTACCAGATTGGCAAACAAAGGCGTCTCTGGATTTTTACCAGATAAATCAAATTGATTTAACGTGGATTTAAATATGGTAGCAATGGCGGGACTTGAACCTGCGACCCCAGCATTATGAGTGCTGTGCTCTAACCAGCTGAGCTACATTGCCATGGCTGGGGTACTAGGATTCGAACCTAGGTATGCCGGGATCAAAACCCGGTGCCTTACCGCTTGGCGATACCCCAAAAACTGAGAAACATGAAATGATGGCTGGGGTACTAGGATTCGAACCTAGGTATGCCGGGATCAAAACCCGGTGCCTTACCGCTTGGCGATACCCCATCACTAACTTGTTTCATACATCCGCTTACGCCGATGTTTAAAAATAATGGTACGGGAAGAGAGACTTGAACTCTCACACCTTTCGGCACCAGAACCTAAATCTGGCGTGTCTACCAATTTCACCATTCCCGCACTGCTTCAAGTTGACATCCTGAATTGATGCTAGCAAACGCTAGGATAACGAAATGGTAGCAATGGCGGGACTTGAACCTGCGACCCCAGCATTATGAGTGCTGTGCTCTAACCAGCTGAGCTACATTGCCACTTCGTTATTGCGCGCCCCTCGTAGCGAGGAACGGGGCGTATTATGCTTATTCGAGGTATCGAGGTCAACAGCTTTTTTTCGCTATTTTCCTTGAGACAAACCGTTCGGCTATTACTTCACCAAACTGAGCAACAGATGCGCTAAATCGACCTCTGTTGCCCGTATTTTGCCTTACTTTCTAAAGCTTAGCCCTTTATCAAACCCGTTATACGTTAAACAGGAAGTGCATTACATCGCCGTCTTGAACAATGTATGTCTTGCCTTCTACACGTAACTTACCCGCTTCTTTGGCGCCCGCTTCACCTTTATAGGTAATAAAGTCGTCAAATGCCATCACTTGAGCACGAATAAAGCCACGTTCGAAGTCGGTGTGGATAACACCCGCCGCTTGTGGTGCAGTCGCGCCTACAGAAACGGTCCAAGCACGCACTTCTTTTACACCCGCTGTAAAGTAAGTTTGCAGGCTCAGCAATTGGTAACCGGCGCGAATAACGCGGTCTAACCCAGGCTCTTCTAAACCGAGGTCAGCCATAAACTCATCACGCTCTTCGGCCTCCATTTCAGCCAGTTCTGACTCAATGGCGGCGCACACAGACACAACAATGGCGTTTTCTTTTTCAGCAATGGCACGTACAGCATCTAAGTGTGGGTTATTTTCGAAACCATCTTCAGCCACGTTAGCGATGTACATGGTTGGCTTTAAGGTTAAGAAGTTTAAGTAAGCAACCGCTTCTAATTCTTCCTTAGACAGATCCATAGAACGCAACATATGGCCTTCATCGAGGATTGGACGCATCTTCTCGAGAACATCCACTTCAAACTTAGCGTCTTTGTCGCCGCCCTTAGCGCGTTTTTGTTGACGGATCACCGCACGCTCTAAGCTGTCTAAGTCGGCTAATGCCAATTCAGTGTTGATGACTTCGATATCGCGCGCAGGGTCAACACGGTTAGCCACGTGGACAATGTTGTCATCTTCAAAGCAACGAACCACGTGACCGATAGCATCGGTTTCGCGGATGTTGGCAAGGAACTTGTTACCTAAGCCTTCACCTTTCGACGCACCCGCCACTAGACCGGCAATATCCACGAATTCCATCGTGGTTGGCAGCACACGTTGCGGATTAACAATCGCCGCCAGCGCGTCTAAGCGTGGATCCGGCACAGGTACAACGCCAGTGTTTGGCTCGATGGTACAAAACGGGAAGTTTGCCGCTTCGATGCCAGCCTTAGTTAACGCATTAAAAAGCGTTGATTTACCTACGTTAGGAAGACCAACAATGCCGCATTTAAAACCCATATTCTTACCTTTCTCTCGATGATAGGCTGGCGAGTCACACTCACCAGCAAGTTTATAGTCAGCCTGCCCTTAGGCAGTACATTGATTAATTCTATTGTCCAGGTGTTCGCCGTCCTTTTCGCAGGCCGCGAGCACTGGGCTTACTCCGCTTTAAAGGAGTGTAAGCGAGTCATGGCTTTCACCATGTCCTCTTTAAATAGCACTTCAGTGGAACGTACGGCTTCATCTACGGCGGCGTTGATCAGCTCTTGTTCTTTAGCTGGCGCCTTACCCAGTACGTAACCACTTACTTTATTCTTATCGCCGGGATGGCCAATCCCAATCCGTAAACGGTAGAAGTTTTTATCATTAGCCAGTTTAGCAATAATGTCTTTTAAACCGTTATGGCCACCATGACCGCCACCGAGTTTAAATTTAGCCACACCGGGCGGCATATCCAACTCATCGTGGGCCACCAGAATTTCTTCAGGGGTAATACGGAAGAAATTCGCTAAGGCCCCCACGGCTTTGCCGCTTAAGTTCATATAAGTCGTTGGGATCAGTAAACGCACATCTTTGCCATGCAATACGGCTCTGGCGGTGAGGCCAAAATACTTGCTATCCGGCACTAAGCTGACGCCACAGATGCGGGCCAATTCTTCCACATACCAAGCACCCGCATTATGGCGAGTCTGCGCATATTCGGCGCCCGGATTGGCAAGACCTACGATTAATTTAATTTCGCTCATGACACTCACTAATGGCACTCAATACTGTGTTAATTGGTCGATGGCAAAGCGCACAGGACGACCATCTTGAGTTAATATGCCGCTTATGCTCGTTAAAAACGCGGCATTTTAGCACTCAATGCGTAAGTCAACAAATGCCGAGTGAGTCAGCACTAATGATGTGGCCTAATTGAGGCCCATCGCATACTTCAGCACGGTTCGCTTGATGGGAGAGTTAATATTGGCCAGTTTTAACGCGCCGTTACGCAGTAATTTAAGTGGCAAAATGTCATTACTAAAGCCTGCGTAAAACACATCCATGGTCGTCATCATCAGTTGATTATCGCGATAACGTTTGGCTTGATAGGCATTTAATACCTCGGTAGACCACCAAGGTTTATCCTCGGTTAATGCAGTCTTGATTACCGCCAGTAAGGCCTCGACATCTTTAAAGCCGAGGTTAACCCCTTGACCCGCCAACGGGTTAATGGTGTGCGCCGCATCCCCTAAAATCACCACATTCGGCTTAAAATAGGCATTCGCGTGGCGGCGCGTCAGGGCAAAACTGCCTTTGGCCTCAACGGTAAAGTCGCTGTCTAAACGAGCGGGAAAATGCTGGCGGATTTGGTCGGCAAGCTGCTTATGATTCAGCTGCATTAACTGTTTAATGCGATTGGCATCGTCATACCAGACTAACGACGCATGATTGCCGGGTAAAGGTAATAACGAGCGCGGGCCGTTAGGGGTAAATTGTTGCCAAGTAACATCTTGCTGACCTTGGGCGGTTTGGATATTAATCAGCATCGCCGCTTGGGCATAGTCCCATCCAGAGATGCCAATCCCCGCCCATTGACGCACCTGCGAGTTGGCGCCATCTGCCCCAATGAGCAGCTTGGCCTCAAGCTGAATACCGGATTGTAAGTGCACGCTTACCCCGTCTGTGAGGCGTGAAAATGTCGCCACACGTTCGGGGCAAAACAATTTAATCGCATCCCATTGCTGCATTTGCTCCCACAGGGCAAGTTGCACCAAACGGTTTTCAACAATATGCCCTAAATGGCTCGCGCCGATTTGTGAGCTATGGAATTGAGTAATGCAGCCATCAAGCTCCCAGGTTTCCAAGCCCAGATAAGGCACATTACGCATGTTAAGCAGGCTCTCGAGCGCGCCTAACTGCTCGAGTAACTGTTCAGAGGCCACGCTTATCGCCGACACGCGGACATCTAATGCCTGCTCGGGGGAATAAGCTTCGGGGGCAAATGATTCAATCACCGCCACCTGTAAGCCTTGCTTCGCCAGCCCGATAGCCGTTGCCGCGCCCACCATACCGCCACCGACAAGAATCACATCAAATTGTTGAGTATCTGTGGTTGTCTGGCTTGGTTGCTGTGTTTGGCTTATCGCTTGGCTCATCTTAGTTACCACTCTTTAGAATTCTTTCCATTTATCTGACGCACTTTACTCTTATCTAAACTCGAACTTGAGGCTCAAGCTTAAAGCGCATCACTCTGATCGCGGGCATTGTATCAAAAGCATGTCAATTTCAGCTCAAAGGTGAGCAAATGTTGCTAGGGGCGCATTTGCTCACAGTTGCTTACAAAGGCAAGTTTTCAGCCTTGGCAAAGCCACTACACTCTAAGGCAACCCCGCAGGAATCTCAGGCGGTCTGCGGGATAAGCCGATTAGCTTCTCACTTAGCGAGCCCTAGCCGTTCGGGACGAGTTACCAGTGAATCCACTTAATAGAGTTAGTGAGGATGTCATGAAAACACTCATCCATTTGCAGATAGCCAGTAGTCTACTGATTTGCAGCGCGATCCCATTTAGTCATGCCTTGGCGGCAACACCCGTGATGGAAACCATCACGGTCAGTTACCGCGACCCGCTCGATTATGCCCTATATCTACATACCACGGAAATGTTGAGCGTATTTCGACTAGAAATCCGTGAAGACATTAGCATTCAAGCCCGTAATAGCTTGTTAGAAATGGCAAATGCAGCCCAATTTAACCAACCATCCCTCGCACAAAACCCATCAGCCGAGATAAACCTAGCTTCTTTGTGGGTATCACAATCTCAGGGGATTAGCGAGTAAAAATGTGGACAAAGCTGGTCAGCAGCCATAACTGCGGGTAAAATGTCGCGCTATTTTTACTGGGCGGCCGGATTTGTCTGTAACAGGGCAAAGGCAGCTTGGGCACATATTTACTGGGCAGCGTAGGGCAACACAACTGATGAGCAAAAAACTCCATATTAAAACTTGGGGCTGTCAAATGAATGAGTATGACTCATCCAAGATGGCGGATCTTTTAGGCGAATACCAAGGTTACACCTTGACTGAAGAAGCAGAAGAAGCGGACATTCTACTGCTAAACACTTGTTCTATCCGCGAAAAAGCGCAGGAAAAGGTGTTCCATCAGTTAGGTCGTTGGAAAACCCTCAAAGATAAAAATCCCGATCTTATCATTGGTGTGGGTGGTTGTGTTGCATCGCAGGAAGGTAAGGCGATCAAAGACCGTGCTCAGTGCGTCGACATCATCTTTGGACCACAGACACTGCACCGTCTACCGGATATGATCGACCAAGTACGTCGTGGCGAAAAGGCCGTGATCGACGTGAGCTTCCCTGAGATCGAGAAATTTGACCGTCTTCCAGAACCGCGCGCCGAAGGCCCAACGGCGTTTGTGTCTATCATGGAAGGTTGCAGCAAGTACTGTTCATTCTGCGTGGTGCCTTACACCCGCGGTGAAGAAGTCAGCCGTCCATCGGACGATATCATCCTCGAGATTGCCCAACTGGCAGAACAAGGTGTGCGCGAAGTCAACCTGCTCGGTCAAAACGTTAACGCCTACCGTGGTGCAACCCACGACGGCGGCATTTGTACCTTTGCCGAGCTATTACGCTATGTTGCCGCTATCGATGGCATCGACCGTATTCGCTTCACCACCAGTCACCCGATTGAATTTACGCAGGACATTATCGACGTTTACGAAGATACTCCTGAATTAGTCAGCTTCCTGCACTTACCTGTGCAATCAGGTTCTGACCGCATTCTAACGGCAATGAAGCGTGGCCATATGGCGATTGAATACAAGTCAATCATCCGCCGTCTGCGCAAAGCTCGTCCTGATATCCAAATCAGCTCTGACTTTATCATTGGCTTCCCAGGCGAAACCAAAGAAGACTTCGCCGATACCATGAAGCTGATTGAAGATGTGGCGTTTGACCACAGCTTTAGCTTTATCTACAGTGCGCGCCCTGGTACACCTGCGGCAGATTTACCCGATGACGTTGATATGGAAGAGAAAAAACAACGTCTGGCGATTCTGCAGGACCGTATCACTCAACAAGCCATGCGTTACAGCCGCCATATGATGGGCACTGTACAACGTATTCTGGTTGAAGGCCCATCGGTGAAAAACCCTATGGAGCTGCGCGGCCGTACCGAAAACAACCGTGTAGTCAACTTCGAAGGTCTGCCGAAGCACATTGGTAGCTTTGTGGATGTTGAAATTGTTGACGTTTACACTAACTCGCTGCGAGGTAAATTTATCCGTGGTGAAGATGAAATGGATCTGCGCCGCAACCTACGCCCATCAGATATTCTGGCCAAACACAAACAGGATGACGATCTCGGTGTGACACAATTTAAACCTTAAGGGTTTAAAATCGAGTAAGCAGCACCTATATCAGGGCGACATGGTTTAGTTAACCTCAGTGTCGCCCTTTTTGTTTTGTGTACTTTTGCCTTCTATAGAGCAGTCATTCAAAACCCTTGGGCTTAACGATTTTCCGTTAGCAATTATCCGCTATGGCTCGTAAACTGAGATTATCTTCTGATTAGAGACTGCGATAGCGAACAGGCATCGCACTTGGCTTTTCACTCAGCACTTTGCTTGGTATTTGACAATAGGAGTACTATTTGTCCAGTAAATTAACCACAATGAATCTGTATCTCGAACCCGCAGAAACCCGCCGTTTGGCCTCGCTGTGCGGTCCCTTCGATGACAATATCAAACAGATTGAGCGTCGCGTTGGCGTTGAGATAGTCCGTAAGAACAACCATTTTCAAATTACCGGACTGCCGCGTAACTGTTTAAGTGCCAATAACTTACTTAAGCAGCTCTATATCGAGACCCAAACGGTCAAGGGCAGCACTCCGGACCTCGATCCTGAGCAGGTGCATTTGGCAATTCAAGAAGCCATAGCTCTCGAACAGGACGACAGCGGTGACGATAAATCTTTATTTATCAAAACCCGCCGTGGTGTGATTAAACCGCGTAACCCCAACCAAAGCACCTATGTGGCCAACATTGTGCGCCATGATATTACCTTTGGTATTGGCCCTGCGGGAACGGGTAAAACCTACTTAGCAGTGGCCGCCGCCGTTGATGCATTAGAGCGTCAAGAAGTGCGCCGTATTCTGCTCACCCGCCCTGCGGTTGAAGCAGGGGAAAAACTCGGCTTCTTACCCGGTGATTTAAGCCAGAAAGTCGACCCTTACCTGCGCCCACTTTATGATGCCTTGTTCGAAATGCTCGGCTTTGAAAAGGTGGAACGCTTGATCGAGAAAAACGTCATCGAAGTGGCGCCACTCGCCTATATGCGTGGTCGCACCCTAAACGATGCCTTTATTATTCTCGATGAGAGCCAAAACACCACGGTCGAACAGATGAAGATGTTCTTAACCCGTATTGGCTTTAACTCACGCGCGGTGATCACGGGTGACATCACCCAGACAGACTTACCCAAACATGTTAAGTCGGGTCTACGCCACGCCATTGAAGTCCTGAGCCAAGTCGAGGAAATCAGCTTTAACTTCTTCGTGTCTCAAGACGTAGTGCGTCACCCAGTGGTTGCTCGGATTGTCGAAGCCTATGATGCTTACGATCGTAAAGAGCAGGCATTAAAGGCCGAAAAAGAGCGCCGCGACTATCAACAAGCGCATCCATAAACGCAACCGGAAGTTTTAAAGCATGAGTCTTGATTTAGCCTTAGATGTGCAATACGCCACGGCGAGTGACTATCTGCCGAGCGAAGAGCAGTTTGCCCTCTGGGTAAAAACCGCCATTGGTAACAGCATGGAACAGGCGGAGCTGACAATCCGCATCGTCGATGCCCGTGAAAGCCAAATGCTAAACAGCACCTACAGAGGCAAAGACAAACCGACCAACGTGTTGTCGTTTCCCTTTGAAGCACCGCCAGAAATTGAACTTCCACTGCTTGGAGATCTTGTCATTTGTGCCGCAGTCGTTGAAAATGAAGCGCGTGAACAAGATAAAACCCTAGAAGCCCATTGGGCACACATGGTTGTACATGGTTGCCTGCATCTGCTAGGTTATGATCACATTGAAGACGAAGAAGCTGAAGAGATGGAGTCGTTAGAGACTCAACTCATTGAAAGCTTAGGTTTTACTGACCCATATAAGGAACAATAATTAACCGCGGTGCCAAGCATCAAAGTTAATGAGAAAACTATGAGTGACGATATCCCCCCGAGTACGAGCGCCCAAAAGAAAGGCTGGTTTGACAGAGTAAGTCAGTTATTTCAGGGCGAACCTCAAAATCGCGAAGACTTAGTCGATGTGATTGATGGCGCTGAGCAGCGCGAGTTAATCACCGAAGACACCCGCGAAATGATCAAAGGTGTATTAGAAGTTTCTGATATGCGTGTTCGGGATATTATGATCCCACGAGCTCAAATTGTCGCGATTCAAATCGACAATACTGTCGAAGAATTGCTCGCAACTGTTATCGGTTCAGGCCATTCTCGCTTCCCTGTAGTTAACGAAGATAAAGACCATATCGAAGGCATTTTACTGGCTAAAGATTTGATCCCTTATGGTTTCTCAAACAGTGAAGAACCCTTCTCCCTCGAGCGCGTGATCCGCCCCGCCGTCGTTGTGCCAGAGAGCAAACGCGTCGACGTATTACTCAAAGAATTCCGCTCCCAGCGTTACCATATGGCGATTGTCGTCGACGAATACGGCGGAGTATCGGGTCTAGTGACCATTGAAGATATTCTCGAAGAAATCGTCGGTGAGATTGAAGACGAATTCGACCACGATAGCCCTGAAGACACTGAGATCCGCAAGGTCGGCAACACTGTCTACATGGTAAAAGCGTTGACGCCTATCGAGGATTTTAACGAAGAATTCAATACTCACTTCAGCGATGAAGAGTTTGATACCGTCGGTGGTTTAGTGTCCCATGCCTTTGGTCATCTACCAGAGCGTAATGAGAGCATTATGATCGAAGGAATTGAATTTAAAGTCATCAATGCCGATACCAGACGCTTAATCCAACTCAGAGTTAAACTCCCCGATCCCAATATCGGTGAAGACGTAGAATAACCCTCTGCGTAAGAATAACGCTCAGTGTAAGAAGAATTATCCGTGCTAACTAACATTCGGGCTTTTGCCCAACAAAAGTCCCGACTGAGCGTGTTACGGCTCGTGCTGGCGTTTATTTTAGGCGCCAGTACGGCGCTTTCCTTTGCCCCTTATTCCTTGTGGATTATCTATCCCGTCGCCATGGCCTTAGCCCTGTGGCTGAGTTGCTCCTTGACTCCTAAAGCCAGCTTCTTCCATTGGTTAAGCTTTGGTTTTGGCTGTTTTGCCGTTGGGATCAGTTGGGTACATGTCAGTATGGACACCTTCGGTGGCCTCCCCTTAGCCGCGTCAGTGGGGCTAATGGCACTGTTAGCCCTCTATTTAGCCCTCTATCCGGCCTTAACGGGTCTAGGTTTAGCGTGGTTGACCCGCACTAATACTCCGTCGCTATGGCGCAATCTATTACTCTTCCCCGCGCTTTGGGTCTTAACCGAATGGGCTAGAGGCTGGGTGATGACAGGGTTTCCCTGGATCTGGGCCGGCTACTCCCAAACCCAAGGTCCATTAAAGGAACTCGCAAGTATTATTGGTGCCCTAGGACTCAGTTTCTTAATTGCGATGCTCGCGGGCGCCTTAGCCCTGTGTTTTAGCAAGCGCTACAAAAGCCTGATAATTTTACTGCCAATCATCGCAGCTGCGGCTTGGGTTGCCCCAAAGCTAACGCAAATCCAGCCGACAGGCGAATCAGTTAAAGTTGCATTGGTGCAGGGAAACATTCCCCAGAGTATGAAATGGGAACCCGAGGCGCTCTGGCCAACCCTATTGAAATACATGGATTTATCCCGTGAGCACTTCGACGCTGACATTATCGTCTGGCCAGAAGCTGCTATCCCGGCGCCAGAATCCATGGTGCAAGACTTTTTGGATAATGCTAACAAGGTTGCCAACCTTAACCACACTTCAATCATCACGGGGATTATTAGCCGTCAGCATGACGAGTTTTATAACTCTTTGATAGTTCTAGGTAACCATAATCAGAAGCAGCAAGATACGCCGGATTATGAGAGCGATGGCAGCAACCAGTTTAAGAAACACCATCTACTGCCTATCGGCGAGTTTGTGCCCTTTGAAGCCTTACTGCGCCCGATTGCGCCTTTCTTCAATCTGCCGATGTCTTCCTTCGCTCGGGGCGATTATCAACAGCCGAACTTGAGCGCCGTAGGCCATAAAATTGCTCCGGCAATTTGTTATGAAATCGCCTTCCCAGAGCAGCTGCGTGACAGTGTTAACCTCGGCACCGATCTGCTGTTAACCGTATCGAACGATGCATGGTTTGGCACCTCAAATGGGCCGTTGCAGCATATGGAAATCGCCCAAATGCGCGCCATCGAATTGGGCCGTCCTCTGGTGCGCGCCACCAACAACGGCGTGACCGCGGTTGTTGATGAGAAAGGCAATATCACAGCTGCACTGCCGCAATTTGAAACGGGCGTGCTAAGCGCGACGATTCCACTGGTTACAGGCCAAACTTGGTTTGCCAAAATCGGTCAAACACCGCTGCTATTGCTGTGTGGTGCGCTGCTGTTAGTCGGGTTTATTCGTCGTAAAAAATAACAATAGAGTTAGAAATTGATTAATCAGAAACGCATTCAAGGTTTTACCTTAATCGAACTCGTCGTCGTTATCATAGTGCTCGGGATTTTAGCGGTTGTTGCAGCGCCGAAATTTATCGGTATGAGCAAAGAGGCGCGGGAGAAAAGTCTGCTGCAACTTCAAGCCAGCGTAAAAACCGCCAATACCTTGGCCTATTCCAAGACCCAAATGCCGAGTTTGCAAAGCCAAGCCGTTGTGGGCCGTGACGATATTATCGACATCGACCTCAATGGTGATGGCGACCCCGACACCCGTCTCAAGTGGGGATATTTGGACAATACCGATATCGAAAAATGGATAACGAAAGACGATAAACTCGTTATTCAATACCAAGGCATTGATATTACTTATATTGGTTACGACTTAAATGACAATTCTATCGTCGACGACGATCAGTGTTATTTCCGCTACACCCAAGCTGCAGATTCGAGCACTCCGCCGCTTTACGATATCAATGTTCAAGGCTGTTAATGACTCACAAAAAAACGACGCTAAGCGTCGTTTTTTATTTATGCACGTTGAAGCAATCCCCTTAAGGCGTTAACGCCTCACGGGTAAACTCCTCATGGTCACACTCGGGGCAATCTGGGATCACCCCCGGGAACTCGATACTCATTTCATGGCCGCAGTTAGTGCATACCATCACCCCTTGACTCACAATATCGCCACTCTGGTAATAGCCGTGGTGTTTGAAGTCTTGAGTCAACTCGTGCCACTCCACTTGGCTGCGGTCAGTGATTTCACTTAACCAATGCCAAAGGGTGTTTTCAAGGGTGATCACCGTCGGGCTGTGGCTTAAGCTGTCGGCATTTTGCTCACGCAAAAAGCTGGCGATATCACGCTTTAAGAATTGCTCCACTAAGGCGAGCTCATCTTCCCCCGCTTGTTCTTTGAGGCGTAAAAACTCCTTCCCTTGAGTGACAGACTTAAATAAATTCTTTGCAGTCAGCGAGTTATCTTCCGCAAATTGCGCTTTCACTTCGTTAATTAAGGCTTGATACAGTCCTAGTAGCGCACTACTTCTATCATTCATAACCAATACTCCTTCATAGAACCTTTTTAATGCATCGCTTCTAGTTTATTCTATGCAGATCTTATTCGCGTCGATATGGCGTTAGATCAAATAAATAGGCGGCACTGCCGGAAATAGCGTGATGCAAGAGCAATATAATCCCTCAGAAATTGAAGCCTTAGTGCAAAAGCACTGGCACGACAACAAAACCTTCGAAGTTACTGAAGATGCGAACAAAGAAAAGTTTTATTGCCTTTCGATGTTCCCCTATCCTTCAGGTCGACTCCACATGGGACACGTTCGCAACTATACCATAGGCGATGTGGTTGCCCGCTTCCAGCGTCTTCAAGGCAAAAACGTGCTACAACCTATCGGTTGGGACTCTTTCGGTTTGCCTGCAGAAAACGCCGCAATCAACAACAAAACAGCCCCAGCACCATGGACTTATCAAAATATTGAGTACATGAAGAATCAGCTAAAACTCTTAGGTTTTGGCTACGACTGGAGCCGTGAAATCGCCACTTGTACCCCAGAATACTACCGCTGGGAACAATGGTTCTTCACTAAACTGTACGAAAAAGGCTTAGTTTACAAGAAGACAGCTTCTGTTAACTGGTGCCCTAACGATGAAACCGTACTGGCCAACGAGCAGGTACAAGACGGTTGCTGCTGGCGTTGTGATACCCCTGTAGAACAAAAAGAAATTCCACAGTGGTTCATTAAGATCACCGCCTACGCCGAAGAACTGTTAAACGATATCGACACCTTAGACGGCTGGCCTGAGCAAGTTAAGACCATGCAGCGCAACTGGATTGGTCGCAGTGAAGGCGTGGAAATGACCTTCGGTGTGGCAGGTAGCGACAAGTCATTCGATATCTACACAACGCGTCCCGATACCCTGATGGGCGTAACCTATGTGGCGATTGCTGCCGGTCATCCATTAGCAGAATTAGCGGCTCAAACTAACCCAGAGCTGGCTCAATTTATTGAAGAGTGCAAAAACAGCACCACTTCAGAAGCCGATTTGGCCACCATGGAAAAACGCGGTGTAGCAACAGGCCTTTACGCGATTCACCCCATCACTGGCAAACAAGTGCCTATTTGGGCGGCGAACTTTGTACTGATGAACTACGGCACCGGCGCCGTGATGTCAGTCCCTGGCCACGACCAACGCGATTACGAATTTGCTAAAAAGTACAATCTGCCCATCGAAGCAGTTATCAAGCCTGTTGATGGCGAGTTAGACATCAGCGAAGCGGCTTACACCGAAAAAGGCGTACTGTTTAACTCTGGTGAGTTCGACGGTTTAGACTTTGACGGCGCCTTCAATGCCATCGCCGACAAGTTAGTGGCTGAAGGTAAAGGCAAACGCCAAGTCAACTACCGTCTGCGCGACTGGGGTGTATCACGTCAACGTTACTGGGGCGCACCTATTCCTATGGTGACCTTAGCCGACGGCACTGTTATTCCAACGCCTGAAGATCAACTGCCAGTTATTCTGCCAGAAGATGTGGTGATGGACGGAATCCAAAGCCCAATCAAGGCTGACAAAGAGTGGGCGAAAACCCAAGTTAACGGCCAAGATGCGCTGCGCGAAACCGATACCTTCGATACCTTTATGGAATCTTCTTGGTATTACGCACGTTACTGCAGCCCACAAGCAGACCAAATGTTAGATCCAACTAAGGCTAACTACTGGTTACCTGTGGATCAGTATATTGGTGGTATCGAACACGCTTGTATGCACTTGTTATACTTCCGCTTCTTCCACAAGTTGCTGCGTGATGCGGGTCTGGTTAACTCTAACGAGCCAGCGAAACAATTGCTGACTCAGGGCATGGTTTTAGCCGATGCCTTCTACTACACCAACGACAAGGGTGCCCGTGTATGGGTGTCTCCGCTGGATGTAGTAACCACAGAAAAAGACGATAAAGGCCGAGTCACCAAAGCCATCGATAAAGACGGTAACGAACTGGTTTACACCGGTATGTGCAAGATGTCTAAGTCGAAAAACAACGGTATCGACCCACAGGTGATGGTAGAGAAATACGGTGCCGACACTGTGCGTCTGTTTATGATGTTCGCATCACCACCAGAATTAACCCTGGAATGGCAAGAGTCTGGCGTTGAAGGCGCGCACCGCTTTATCAAACGTCTGTGGAAACTGGCCAGCGATTATGTGGCGCAGGACAACAGCGAAGCCTTAGACGTTAGCAAATTAACTAGCGAGCAAAAAGCGCTGCGCCGTGAAGTGCACAAGACCATCGCTAAGGTGACCGATGATATCGGCCGTCGCCAGATGTTCAACACTGCGGTTGCCGCCGTGATGGAACTGATGAACCACCTGCAAAAAGCGCCACAAACCACAGGTCAAGACAGAGCCATTATCGGCGAAGCTTTAACTGCGGTAGTGCGTTTACTGTACCCAATCATCCCACACGTGAGCTTTACCCTGTGGAACGAACTGGGCAACACCAACAGCATCGAAGACAGCCAATGGCCTGTTGTGGATGAATCTGCTCTGGTAGAAGACAGCAAACTCATCGTGGTACAAGTGAACGGTAAAGTGCGCGCTAAGATCACTGTCGCTGCCGATGCTGACCAAGCGTCTGTTGAAGCGCTGGGTATGGCGGACGAGCAAGTCATCAAGTATTTAGATGGTGTTACGGTTCGTAAAGTTATCTATGTACCCGGTAAACTGCTCAGCATCGTTGCCAACTAACATCGTTGTTGTGATAAACGGATGCTGTCCACAAGACAAACAGGAAACCGCGAAAACTTATGCTAATTAAACGCTTAGCTTTCGCAATCATGGCGCTGGTCATTATGACCAGCGCAGGTTGCGGTTTTAAGCTTCAACGTAGCTACCAAATCCCCGAGCAGCTCAATCAACTCAGTTTGAGCAGCTCGGACGAATACAGCGAACTCACCCGTTTGGTGCGTGAGCGGTTACGTTTGAACAACGTCAAGATTGTCGATGCTGCCAATGATGTGCCAGTGTTAAGGCTCATCACCGACTCCTTAGAGCGTTCTACCCTGTCACTTTACCCTACGGGCAATGTGGCTGAGTATGAGCTTATCTATTTCGTCGAATTTGCCGTGGCCTTGCCGGGCAAAGAGGCGCAGCCTTTCAAGATTGAAATTCGCCGCGATTACTTAGACGACCCTCGCACCGCACTGGCGAAAAGCCGTGAGATGGAACTGTTAGTCAAAGAAATGCGTATTCAAGCGGCCGACAGGATCCTGCAATCCATGGCCAGCACAGAGGTGAATTAATGCAGGGTCCAAATTAATGTGGCACTGCAATAAAATGTGGAGAGTGGTTTAAATGCGTGTTTATCCTGATCAACTCTCCCGCCATCTCAATCCGCTTCACGCTTGCTACCTGATTTTTGGTGATGATCCTTGGTTGCTCGAAACATCCAAGGATCAGATCCGCCAAGCAGCCAAACGCCAAGGGTTTGAAGAGCGCGTTCAGTTAATTCAAGAAACGGGTTTTAACTGGGGTGACTTGACCCAAGAATGGCAATCCATGAGCCTGTTTTCTAGTCGGCGCATCATTGAGCTAACACTGCCCAACGCAAAACCCGGTGCAGATGGTTCGGCGGCGCTACAAGCATTGCTGCAAACGCCAAATCCAGATGTGCTGCTGATCCTCGAAGGCCCAAAACTCGCCAGCGAGCAAACCAATAGCAAGTGGTTCAAAACCTTGGATAGTTTAGGGATTTATTTGCCCTGCACTACGCCAGAGGGCGACCAATTTAGACGTTGGCTCGACTCACGCATTGCGCATTTTAAGCTGAATTTACAGCCCGATGCGCGCGCTATGCTTTACAGCCTCTACGAAGGGAATTTACTCGCCGCCGATCAGGCCATGCAGTTACTACAACTGTTAAGCCCAAGCCAGCCTATCGGTGCCGACGAGTTAAGCCATTACTTTGAAGATCAATCCCGCTTTACCGTATTTCAGCTCACCGATGCACTGCTGAATAATCGCCAAGACAGTGCTCAGCATATGCTGGCCCAACTCAACGGCGAAGGCACGGCCATGCCGATTTTACTCTGGGCCTTATTCAAAGAGCTGCAGTTACTGCTTAGCCTCAAGAGTGAACAAGCCCAAGGCGCGCCCTTAAATAGCCTGTTTGGTAAACATCGAATTTGGGATAAACGCAAACCCTTGTACCAGACCGCGATGCAGCGCTTAAGCCTTACCCAAATCGAATATATGCTTGCCTTCGCGTCTAAACTGGAGCTGAACCTAAAGCAATTAGGCCATGAAGATTGGACAGGGCTTAGCCACCTGTGCTTATTATTCGATCCTAAGGCCCACGGCCATTTGGCCCATATCAGCTTAGATTAAGGCACTGACTGAATGCGTATCGGTATTTTAGGCGGCACCTTCGACCCCATACATTACGGCCATATTCGCCCCGCAATGGAAGTCAAAGCCTGTCTCAAGCTGGATAACATCCTGCTGATGCCCAACCATATTCCGCCGCATAAAAACACCACTCATTCGAGCACGGCGCAGCGGCTCGAAATGGTCGCGCAGGTATGTGAGGCATTAACAGGTTTTGAGCTGTGTGATATCGAAGCTAAACGCGACAGCCCATCCTATACGGTTGTCACCCTTCAGCAGTTAAGTCGACTTTATCCCGATGACGAACTGTTTTTTATTATGGGGATGGATTCGTTTATTCACCTGCAAAGCTGGCACAAATGGCAACAACTGTTTGAATTAGCCAATATTGTGGTATGTCAGCGCCCGGGCTGGCATTTAGCCGAAGGGCACCCAATGCAGCATGAGCTAAGCGCACGTCAGGCAACGCTTGAAACCTTAAGTCACTCAAGCGCGCCGCAACATGGGCGCATCTTTACCGTTGATATCAGCCCACAGGATATTTCGTCCACTCAAATTCGCTCACAGCTGGCCATGGGGGAAATTCCACAGGACGCCCTCCTACCCGTCACTCTAAATTACATTCAAAAACAACGGCTTTATTTTTCTTAGGCTGAAAATCAAGCGCTAAGAGTACAAACTCAGCCGCTAAGATCGCTAAGAGAATGTATTCCCCCGCTTAAGACTGATATACTAGCGCGCTATTTAAAATGAATGAGGTACATCAGCGTGCAGAGCGCCGAATTAAAGCAGTTTGTTGTCGACAAAATCGACGATTTAAAAGCCCGTGACGTCGTGGTTATCGATGTCAGCAACCAATCTAACATCACCGACTATATGGTGATTTGTTCAGGTACATCTAAAACTCACGTGAAAGCGATCGCCGAAAACCTCGTGCTCGAAGCGAAAGCCGCTGGCATTCCACCAATCGGTATCGAAGGCCGCGACAGCAGCGAATGGGTATTGGTGGATATGGGTAACGTGATCCTGCATGTTATGCAAGACCAAACCCGCGATTTCTACCAGCTTGAAAAGCTCTGGTCAGAAAAGCAAGCCTAATGAAGTTGCAACTTATCGCAGTAGGGACACGGATGCCCGATTGGGTCACCCGCGGCTTTGAAGAGTACCAACGCCGCTTCCCCCGAGATATGGCGCTGGAACTTATCGAAATCCCTGCCGGCAAGCGCGGAAAAAACGCTGATATCGTTCGTATCCTGCAAAAGGAAGGCGAGCAAATGTTAGCGGCAATCCCTAAGGGCAATCACATTGTCACCTTAGATCTTCCCGGCAAAAACTGGACTACGCCAGAATTGGCGACCGCCATGAACAAATGGCAACTCGATGGTCGTGATGTGAGCTTACTGGTTGGCGGCCCCGAAGGCTTAGCGCCCGCCTGTAAGGAAGCCGCCCATCAGAGTTGGTGCCTATCGGCATTGACCCTGCCCCATCCTCTGGTGCGGATTGTGGTTGCCGAAAGCTTATACCGCGCGTGGAGCGTGAACACCAATCACCCTTACCACAGAGAATAGCGGGATCTTGATGTTAACGAGTGTCAACCACCCGGATGGGATCAGCTGGAGATAGCCTAAGTGTCGCCAAAAAAGCGGATAACCATGCACGACCACGCCGCCGAGGCGTCACTGTTTAAGCGCCGTGCGCTGTTCACTTTTTTTTGTGTTGTCGCCCTCCTGAGCGTGTTGGTGACCAATCTTTATCACCTTCAGGTTGAATCCTATAAAGATTACGCAACACGTTCTAATGACAACCGTATTCGTGTCGTGCCCATCGCCCCAAGCCGTGGCCTGATTTACGACAGAAACGGCGTACTCCTCGCCGAAAACCAACCCTTTTACTCCCTCGATCTGGTGCCTGAGAAAATTGCCAATATGTCCGAGACCTTGGACGAGCTAGGCAAGTTAATCGAAATCACCCCAGATGAGCGCGAAACCTTTACCGACGCCTTAAAGTTTCACCGCCGCTTTAAGCCGCTTACCCTTAAAAATCAGCTGACTGAAGAGCAAGTGGCGATTTTTAGCGTGAATCAGCATCGCTTTCCCGGGATTTCCGTTGAGGCGGGTTTAAAGCGTAACTACCCCTATGCGAGCCAGCTCACCCATGTGCTGGGCTATGTGGGCAAAATCAACACCCGCGATCGCGCCCAATTGGAGCGTAACGATCAATGGAAGAACTATGCCGCCACCAAGGATATTGGTAAACAAGGCATTGAAAAATTTTATGAATCTCTGCTGCACGGCACGCCGGGTCACCTCGAAGAAGAAGTGAACAACCGCGGCCGGACTATCCGTACCCTTAAAATCGTGCCGCCGGAGCCTGGGCAAGATATTTACTTGACCCTCGATTTGCAATTACAGCAAAAGGCCGTGGAATTACTCCAAGGTCACCGTGGCTCGATTGTCGCTATCGACCCGAGGGACGGCGGCATCTTAGCCCTAGTCTCAAGCCCTAGTTACGACCCGAATCAGTTCGTTCAAGGGATTAACAGCAAAGATTACAGTGATTTATTAAACGATAAATCTCGCCCACTGATTAACCGCGCGACCCAAGGCCAGTATGCGCCAGCTTCGACAGTCAAACCCATTATTGCCCTGCTGGGATTGGATGAAAAAGCCGTCACCGAACACACTCGCATTTGGGATCCTGGCTTTTGGCAAATCCCCGGCGTGGAGCGTAAATACCGCGACTGGAAACGTTGGGGCCATGGCTGGGTGAACGTCTACAGCGCCATCGTGGAATCCTGCGATACCTACTTCTATGAATTGGCTTATAAAATTGGTGTCGATCCTATCGCCCGCTTTATGGAGCAATTCGGCTTTGGACAAAATACCGGTGTCGATATTTTCGAAGAGTCGGCGGGCAATATGCCGTCGAAAGAGTGGAAGCGCTTAAAATACAATCAAGCTTGGTATATTGGTGACACCATTTCTGTCGGTATCGGCCAAGGTTACTGGACCGCCACGCCATTGCAATTGGCCAGCGCCACCGCCATTCTCGCCAACGATGGCCGCCGCTTCCCACCACATTTGTTAAAGTCGATTAAGGATAATACGGCTAAAATTGACTCACCCATTAACGAGTTACCGCCGATTGAACTTAAGAACCCGCGTAACTGGAAAATCATCAACGAAGCTATGCGCCAAACGGCTCATAAGTCTCGCTTCACCGATGCCAGTTACACGGCCGCGATGAAAACCGGTACGGCGCAGGTCATTGGCGTGGCCGAAAACACTAAGTACGATGCCAATAAGATTGCCGAGCATTTCCGCGATAACGCCCTCGTGGTCGCCTACGCGCCCTTTGAAGATCCTAAAATCGTCCTCGCTGTGGTAATGGAAAACGCCGGCTGGGGTGGCGCAAACGCAGGCCCAGTCGCCCGCGCCATGCTCGATGAATACATGCTAAGAGACACTTGGAAACCAACGCCATGAGTGCCCATCAACGTCAAAACATCTGGCAACGATTGCATATCGACTTGCCCTTACTGCTCGGCCTGTTTGCCGTCATGGGCTTTGGCCTGTTTGTTATCTACTCCGCCAGCGGTGAAGATCTTGGCATGATGGAGCGCCAACTGTTTAGGATGTTTTTATCCCTAGGCATTATGTTTACCATGGCGCAGATCAATCCCGAGGCGCTCAAACGCTGGGCCCTACCGATTTACCTTGCGGGGATTGTGCTACTGCTTGGTGTGCATTTTTTTGGGGAAATCAATAAAGGCGCACAACGCTGGTTGAACTTAGGCTTTATGGAGTTTCAGCCTTCGGAGCTGATTAAGCTCGCCTTCCCCATTACTATGGCTTGGTATATCAGTAAGTTCCCTCTGCCGCCGAAGAAACGCTACCTTGCGGGCGCAGCGGTGATCCTCTTAGTGCCGACGCTTTTAATTGCCAAACAACCTGACCTAGGCACCTCGATTTTGGTTGCCGCATCGGGCATTTTCGTGCTGTTTTTATCGGGCATGAGCTGGGCAATTGTGGGCGGATTTATTGCCGCCGTATTGGCCTTCTTGCCAATTCTTTGGTACTTCCTGATGCACGATTACCAAAGAACCCGCGTATTGACCCTACTCGATCCAGAGCAGGATCCCTTAGGTGCGGGTTACCATATTATCCAATCGAAAATTGCCATCGGCTCTGGTGGCCTCTGGGGTAAAGGTTGGCTCGATGGCACTCAATCCCAATTAGAATTTATCCCCGAACGTCACACCGACTTTATCTTTGCGGTGATCGGTGAAGAGTTTGGCCTGATAGGCAGCATTATCCTGCTCCTGATGTATCTCTACATCATCGGACGCGGCTTAGTCATCGCCTCTCGGGCGCAAACCAGCTTTGCCAGACTCCTTGCCGGCAGTATCACATTGACTTTCTTCGTTTATGTTTTTGTGAATATTGGTATGGTTTCAGGTATCCTGCCTGTGGTGGGTGTACCTTTACCCCTTGTCAGTTATGGTGGCACTTCCATGCTGACATTGATGACAGGGTTTGGCATTCTTATGAGCATTCATACCCATAGACGTTTTGTAGATAGATAATTTTTAGGGACTTCTTAATGCCTATTCTTCGAGCTTGTTTGGCTCCACTGGCAGTGCTTTGCCTCAGTTCATACCTCATTGGCTGCTCGACCGCGAACGAGCCAGCAACAACGACACCGCCACCAAGCGCGGCCGTCACCACACAGGCGCCAACACCTGTATTGCCCGAGGCCTTAAAGGCAGAGTTTATTAAAACCCAAATGGCACAAGGCTTTACTCAAGCCGAAGTGGAAAATTTCTTGGCCAAAGCCAATTACAACCAGGCGGTTATCGATGCGATTTCTCGCCCTTGGGAAGCTAAGCCTTGGCACCAGTATTATCCGATTTTCCTCACCGAGAAACGCCTCAACGCGGGCCTAGCCTTCTGGAAAAAACACGAGGCAACGATTGCCAAAGCCGCCACTCAGTACCAAGTCGAGCCACAAATTATTGTGGCCATTATTGGTATCGAAACCTTCTATGGTCAGTACACGGGCAATTATCCAGTAATAGACGCGCTCTATACCTTAGGGTTTTATTACGAGCCAAGAGCCACTTTCTTTCGCAAGGAATTTGGCGAGCTGATGAAGCTGGTAAAAGAAGAACACTTAGATATCAATAGCCTCAAGGGTTCTTACGCTGGCGCCATGGGCTTTGGTCAGTTTATTCCGTCAAGCTACCGCCACTATGCCGTGGATTTTGATGGCAGTGGCAACCGTGATTTACTCCAGAGTCCAGAGGACGCCATTGGCAGTGTTGCCAATTATTTCCATGAACACGGCTGGCAATTGCACGCGCCCGTTGTGCTCCCCTTAGTGAACAGCAGTGCCAATGCGCCTAAAGCCAAAGTGTGGGCCGGCGAGAAGTTGCAGTACAAGGTTTCAGATATTCTCTCCCCAAGTTTATCGCTGGCCACCGCCCGCGATTTAAATGCCTCGCAAAAGGCCATGCTTATCGAACTGGAACAAGTGGATAGCAAGGACTACTGGTTAGGGCTCAATAACTTTTATGTGATCACCCGTTATAACCGTAGCCCTTTGTATTCCATGGCCGTTTACCAATTTAGCCAACAACTGAAGCAACAACATGACGCTAAGAAATAATCTTTTACAGCTCTTGATGCTCGGCTGCTGTTTTGCGCTCGCGGCCTGCTCGAGTTCTAATTCTGGCTCGGCCAGCGAGAAGAACAAGAACATGGATCCCAACAAGGGCCGCTATGCGCTAAAAAACGATAAGATGCCCATCAATCCACCCAATGTGGATCATGTGCCAAACGCGACTCCAAAATACGAGCCTTACAGCCGTCGCGGTAATAAACCTTACACGGTTTATGGTGAGTCCTATACGGTGTTAGATTCTGGCCAAGGCTTTTCAGAGACTGGCCGCGCCTCATGGTATGGTGAGAAATTCCACGGCTATGAGACATCGAATGGCGAGCCCTACGACATGTATGGCATGTCTGGTGCACACAAGACCTTGCCATTGCCAAGCTATGCTCGCGTCACTAACTTAGATAACAATAAGCAGGTCATTATTCGGATTAACGATCGCGGCCCTTTCCATTCGGACCGGATTTTGGACTTATCCTACGCCGCCGCTTATAAGCTGGGCATGTTAGGCACAGGTACCGCTCGGATTAAGCTGGATGTGATCTATATTGGCACCCAAGCCGCGACACAATCGGCTATCGCCAGTATTCAATCCTCTGGCAATCACTACATACAATTGCTGGCTTCAAAGGATCAGCATAGGCTGAACAAAATGGCGAAGGATCTGGAGAAGAAATATCAGGTCAAGACCCGTGTACAACCGGCAAACAATATGTATAGACTACAGCTCGGTCCAATTGGCCAAACCGAACTGGCCGACCGATTACTTAATAAAGTGAAACAAGACGGTTACCCCGAAGGCTATATGGTTTTGGAGTAGTGACCGCTCACTATAAGATATAGATTTAGCTTAAAAATACCCCAGATGAAGGAACCTTCACTGAAAACCTTTGTCGAAGGATGGTATACTCGCGAAACTATTTTGCCTTTTCTTTCAATACAACCAAAAAGACGTGCTAAGTTAATGATGAATTTTGTAAAAAGTCCCATTAAAACATTGCTGCTAATTTCGAGTGTTTCTCTTCCTGTTTATGCTGCGCAGCCGATTGTTACCCCTGATGCACCTACAGTTGCCGCCAAGGCTTACGTCTTGATGGATTATTACTCGGGCCAAATCATTGCCGAAGAAAATGCCTACGAAAGCTTAAACCCAGCCAGCTTAACGAAGATGATGACCAGTTATGTGATTGGTCAAGAAATCAAAGCCGGTAACGTATCGCCAGATGATGATGTGACCATCAGTAAAAATGCATGGTCGAAGAACTTCTCTGACTCATCAAAAATGTTCATCGAAGTGGGTAAAACCGTCAAGGTTTCCGACTTAAACCGCGGCATCATCATCCAGTCGGGTAACGATGCCTGTGTGGCCATGGCCGAACACATTGCTGGCACCGAAGGCGCCTTCGTCGACATGATGAACTCATGGGCGAAGCAGCTTGGCATGCGTGACAGCTACTTCGAAAACTCCCACGGTTTAGACTCTGAAAACCACAAATCAACTGCCTACGATATGGCGTTATTAGGTGCTGCACTTATCCGTGACGTGCCCGAAGAATACCGTGTCTACAGCGAAAAATACTATACCTTCAACGGTATCAAGCAATATAACCGCAACGGTCTGCTGTGGGATAACAGCATGAATGTCGACGGTATCAAAACCGGCCACACCTCTGGCGCGGGTTATAACTTAGTTGCATCTGCCACCAAAGACGGTATGCGTTTAATTTCAGTGGTCATGGGCACCCAGAGTGAAGCCGCCCGTAAAGCCGAAAGTAAAAAGCTGCTGACCTATGGTTTCCGTTTCTTCGAAACCGTAACCCCTTACAAGGCTGGCGACAGCTTCGTGACCCAACAAATTTGGTACGGCGATAAGAGCACTGTCGATTTAGGTGTTGCTACTGATACCCCAATCACCATCAGCCGTGGCCGTGCAAAAGACTTAAAAGCCAACTTCGAACTGACTAAGCCACTTGATGCACCACTGAAAAAAGGTGAAACCGTTGGCCGCTTATACTTCCAGTTAGATGGCAAAGATATTGCGCAATTCCCGCTGGTTACCCTGCAAGAAGTCAATGAAGGCAGCTGGTTCAGCAAATTAGTTGATTACTTTAAGCAACTGTTTTCTGGTTGGTTTAGCTAATCCGAATCACAAAAACTAAGCCACCTTCGGGTGGCTTAGTTGTTTTTGGGGGAGTATCGCCCTTGAATCGGGTATAATCGTCACCATATAGTTCCCATTAAAATGGTTATAGAGCACGACTATGTTAAACACGAAATTTGATGAACTCATGGAGTTCCCCTGCGCCTTCCCCTTCAAAGTGGTTGGCGATGCCCACGAAGCCCTGACCGACAGAGTCGTTGCCGTAGTGCAAAGACACGCCCCTGGTGATTATTCACCCACGGTTAAGGCCTCAAGCAAAGGTAGCTACTACTCAGTGACTATCCGCGTCACAGTGACCAGCAAAGATCATATTGAGACACTGTACACTGAGCTTGCCGGTATCGAAGGCGTACGCCGCGTACTATAAGTATTCCTCAAGGCCATGAAATGTGATCTGTCTTACATTTATGGTCAAGAGGCGTATAATAGCGCCACTCAATTCTAGGGGAGAGGTTGCCCTTGCAAGACACCACTTTGCATATTCGGCATCTGGGACAACAGGATTACGAGTCTGTGTGGCATGCGATGCAGCATTACACCGACACACGTAACAGCGATAGCCCAGACGAACTGTGGATCGTTGAACATCCACCCGTATTTACCCAAGGCCAAGCAGGTAAAAGCGAACATATTTTGAATCCGGGTGATATTCCCGTGATCCAAGTGGATCGTGGCGGCCAAGTGACGTACCACGGGCCGGGACAATTAGTTGTCTACCCTCTCCTCGATATTAAACGCAGCAAGATTGGCGTCCGTCAGCTCGTGACCCATATCGAGCAAAGCATTATCGATATGCTCGCCAAATACGATATCAATGCCTACGCCAAGGCCGATGCGCCGGGCGTGTATGTGGATGAGCGCAAAGTTGCCTCTTTAGGGCTTCGCATTCGTAAAGGCTGCTCCTTCCACGGCTTAGCATTGAATGTCGATATGGATCTAGCGCCGTTTCGCCGTATTAACCCCTGCGGTTATGCTGGCCTTGAAATGGTGCAATGCAAGGAACTGGGCGGCCCACAAACCGTGATAGAAGCAGGCGACCAACTCATTATTACCCTTAGCCAACTATTGGGCTACCAACAACTAGTTCATCATCAAGGATTAGCAGCGTCATGAATAGGCCTGAACGTTTACAACCCGGAGTCAAATTAAGAGATGCCGATAAGGTCTCGCGCATTCCGGTTAAAATCGTGCCCTCTGAGCGCGAAACCATGTTACGCAAACCCGATTGGTTAAGGGTCAAACTGCCCGCTTCTAACCAACGTATTCTCGAGATCAAGCAAGCATTACGTTCGAACGGTCTGCACTCGGTCTGTGAAGAAGCTTCTTGCCCTAACTTGGCAGAATGTTTTAACCACGGCACTGCGACCTTTATGATTTTGGGCGCAATTTGTACTCGCCGCTGCCCATTCTGCGACGTAGCCCATGGTCGTCCACTCAAGCCTGATGCGGAAGAGCCGGTCAAACTGGCACAAACCATTCGTGATATGAAGCTGAAATACGTGGTTATCACCTCGGTTGACCGCGATGACCTGCGTGATGGCGGTGCCCAGCACTTTGCCGACTGTATTCGTGAGATCCGTAAGCTCAATCCTGAAATTAAGATTGAGATCTTAGTGCCCGATTTCCGTGGTCGTATCGACGCCGCTCTCGACATTCTGTCGACCGAGCCGCCTGATGTGTTCAACCACAACCTCGAAACTGCGCCTATGCATTACCGTAAAGCGCGTCCGGGTGCGAACTATCAATGGTCACTCGACCTACTGAAGCGCTTTAAAGAGCGTCACCCCAATGTGCCGACAAAATCGGGACTGATGATGGGTCTAGGTGAAACCAACGAAGAAATCGCACAAGTGCTGCGTGATTTACGTGAGCACAAGGTTGAAATGTTAACCTTAGGCCAATATCTGCAACCGTCTAAGTTCCACCTGCCGGTTGAGCGTTACGTGTCGCCAGCCGAGTTCGATGAGCTTAAAGTCCTTGCCGATGAGCTTGGCTTTACTCACGCCGCCTGTGGTCCATTAGTACGTTCAAGCTACCATGCCGACCTGCAAGCTCAGGGTAAAGAAGTGAAGTAACTTTCGCTTTATTAACCCCATAAAAAACAGCGCTAAGGCGCTGTTTTCTTATCTTGTTCTAAAACCTTAAGCCGTTTCGCTTAAGGCTAAATCCATCAAAATCGCATCTTCTTTGCCATCAGCCAAAGGGTAATAGCCTTTGCGATGCCCGGTTTCGATAAAACCCCTCTTCTGATAGAGCGCGCGCGCCGCAAGGTTTGATTCGCGAACCTCCAGCATCAGCACCACAGCTTTGGCAGCCTTAGCGCCGTCGATAACCGCCGTGAGTAGCAGATGCCCATATCCTCGCCCTTGTTGCTCCGGCGGCAAACAAATATCCAGCAGCGTTGCCTCATCGACAATCTGCTGCACAATCGCAAAACCGAGCAACTCGCCATCGTTTTGCATTAACCCAATAACGCGGTACAAGTGACCAAAACAGTCGGCAAGATTATTCTCACTCATAGGGTGGGAATGGGCGCTGGCTTCAATGCGCGCCATTTGGCTCACATCCGTTGGCGTCAGGAGCACAATTTGCAACGATTCACTAAGGGTTTTAAGAACTTGATGACTCACGGGACAATCCAAATTAAAAGGCAACTTAAGATAATGTATACAGGGCACGACCAATAGAGACTTAGGCCGTTAATTGCTGCTCACGCCACTGGCAAATCTGCGTCCATAAGGCACGCTTTGCCTCACTGCGAGACAGTAAGTCCGCTAAGGGATCCGACACTAACCAAGCCACTCTGGGCCTAGCCCTGTGGCGGCGTAAATCCCAGACGATGGTTTTGCCCTTATGTGGCTCAGTGTTGAACTCACAGTCGTCCTTACTGATGCCGATTAATCCGAGCACAGTTTCGACTAAAGGCTCGGCGGCAGGCGTCATCTCATCTGCATCCCAAACCACTTGATAAGGTCGCACTTTAGTATCGCGAAGCTGCCAGGGAGTAATCTCCATTGCGGCTAAATAGGCTGATTTATTCATGGGGTGATTGGGGTTTCATTAGGCACTGACACCGAATAAGGATACCAGCTAAATAGGCTGAATGTTATTGTCTCGAGGCAAGTCCTCATACAAATCCATCTCAACATTCCAATTAAGCCACAGACTTTAATCTGCAAATTCGATTTATAATATCTATTTTAACCGCTTTAGATGTTTAGCTCATTTGATAAGCTATCTCCATTGAGTAGGACAATAGGAGGAATTTCCATGATTAACATCGGCATCAACCAAAGTCACAGAGAAGAAATCGCTGCTGGGTTAAATCAGTTATTGGCCGACAGCTACAGCCTTTACCTTAAGACCCACAGCTTCCACTGGAACGTCACAGGCCCCATGTTCACGAGCTTGCACTTATTGTTTGAACAGCAATATACCGAGCTTGCCTTAGCGGTCGATTTAATCGCCGAGCGAGTTCGTGCATTGGGCGCAAGAGCCTTAGGCTCCTATTCGGCCTATGCCAAGTTGACTGAAATCCGTGAAGATCAAGGTGTCACTAAAGCAGAAACCATGATCCGTGAACTGTTAAGCGACCAAGAAGTAGTGATCAGAAACGCTCGTGCGCTCTATCCCTTGGTTAGCCAAGCCAATGATGAGGCAACGGCAGATTTACTCACCCAGCGCATTCAACTCCATGAGAAAAATGCGTGGATGTTACGTAGCTTATTAAGCGAATAATCCTTTCATCATCCCCAAGCCAAATGGCCGAGCAGTCACACGCTCGGCCATTTTTATTGGGCATTTATTGATGCTAAAGCTAATTTAGAGATACTTAAGCCAAGCCTGCTGACTCTGTCCTTTGTAACGGCTAAACCAGCGCACGGGATAATAGAGTAAAGGGATCAACACTAAGCTTATCAGCCATACCCCCCCCATATGCGCTACACCAAAAAGCTCGCCATGGTTTGCGCCAAATACCCATTTAGCCAGCGAATACAGCAACAGCAGCACATATAAGTGCAAGATATAGAAGAACATAGGCACCGAACCAAACACAGCTAACCTCTGCCCCATCCAACCTAATACACAGCCTGTCGCAAAATAGCGCTCAAACACTACTAAGCCGTAGAACATCCCGCCCAAGGTCACCAACAAAAAACTCAGTGATGGCGGATACTTAGTTAGATTAAATACCGACATTAAGGTTTGGCCTAAGGTATCGCCAAACTGCCAAGGCAGTGTCTCGCCGTAGAGATTGAACCCACGCAGCAAGCCAAATAGCACGATACAGCCAAGCCCTAACAGTATTAATTTTTGCTGACGTAGCCCCGTATCACTCCCACGGCCAAAAACGGGGCCAGCTACATAGCCCAATAAAATCACGCCAATCCAAGGTAGCACAGGGTAACTTATCTTCAGCTTAAGCTCGCCTTCAGCAATCAAATAACCTCGGTCATGCAATATCGTCCACAGACTATAACCCCACTCATCCGGCGTAAAATGGATAGGCGACAATAGGTTATGGCCAAAAACAATCAATAGCCCGAGTAATGCCATCCACAGTATTGGGAGCTTGATTAATGCCGCGAGGGCCAACATGCTCAGTCCTATCACCCAAATCACCTGCAACCACAGTGTGTGATAATTGCCCATCCATGAGACATTAATCACCAATACTTCGAGGGCGATTAAAAATAGTCCGCGCTTGATTAAAAACTCGCGCGCAGAGCGCGGCTCGCCATAACCACGATTGGCATAAAGCCAAGCCGAGACCCCAGTTAAAAAGACGAAGACTGGCGCACAAAAGTGCGCCGCAAAACGGCTGATGAACAGCGCCCAGTTGGTTGTGCTTAAATCCATTGGGTCGCTCACCTGCATATGCAGGAAAAATCGCTCCCGCACATGGTCGAGCAACATAATCAACATCACTAAGCCGCGCATCATGTCGATGCTATTGATCCGCTGACGCCCTTGCAGCTGAGGTGTCTCAGGCGAAGCGGCGGGTGTCACAGTGGTATTAGAATTCATAGCTAATACTCACTTTAACGTTACGTGGCTCACCCGGCACGGCCCACAGCGCCGAATAACTGCTGGCGATATAGTGCTCATCCAGCAGGTTATCGACATTGAGCGCGAGACTGAGGTTTTCACCAAGCCGAGTAGTAAAGAACATTCCAAGCAACTGATAACTCGGTAATTGAAAACTCGGATCGGCCGAATCGCCCAAGCGTGAGTCCACATAACGCCAACTCAGCCCTAAATGACCGTCGATAGATAGATCATTTAAGTCCTGCTTGAGAATGATACTGCCCGTGTGTTTTGGCACATTGACCAACGGACTTCCCGCCGGAATTAACACGCCCCAATCCAGATTCAGGCTGTCGTTCGCCGTGCGGGTATTCAGGTAGGCATAGGACAAGGTCGCTTGTAAGCTCTCGGTCAACTCGGCCGCGACATCCAACTCAATCCCCGTGCTCTTGGCTTCACCAAGGGTCGCCGAAAAGCCGACATTGACGGGATCTGAGGTCAAGATATTGCTCTTTTGCGCATCAAACCAAGCCAAACAGCCATTGACGGGTAGCTCAAACCAAGTGCTGTTGAACTTAACCCCTAACTCGACGGATTTGCTCTCCTCTGGCTCGAAGGGATTACCCGCATAATCAGTGCCAGAAAGCGGTAAAAACCCTTCCGAATAAGAGCCGTAAACACTTAACGCCTCAGACCATTGATAAACTAATCCGACTTTCGGGCTAACCCTGTGATCGCGTTGATCCGACAGACTCGCGTTGACCTGCTCTGCAATTTCTTGTGAATAACGGTCAAACCTTAACCCTAAATGCAGTTTCCAACGCTCGGTTAACTCCAATTGATCCTGTAAATAGGCGCCCCAGGCATCTTGAGTCTCTCGGTTTTCATACAGCAGACTGACCTCTGGCTGAGCCGCGCCATATTGCGGCGCAAAGATATCGATGGCATAAGCGCCCTTCTGGCCTCGATAACGATAGAGTCCCGTTTTTAGTCGATAATGATAGGCATCCGTCCCGAGCAGCAGATTGTGTCTTATGCTGCCAGTATCAAACTGGCCGCTGAGTTCGGCACGCACTGAATGGTCTTCAGAAGCGTAATCGCGATAGCGATGCTGCCGCGTCAGAGTACGGCCATCGTCATATAAGGATTGACGTCCCTTTGCTAATTCGGCATCTGATGAGTAGCCATTCAGACTCGAATCGCGATAGTTATAACCCGCGGTAAGCGACCAATCCTCATTTAATTCATACTCATAGGTAAGCTGATGCCCAGTCGCATCCACTTTCGTTGGCCCATCGTTGGGCTCGCCCAAATAACGCGAACGGGGTACGGTATTAAAGTCGTTATTGAGCACCACTACGCCACGATCAAATAACTGTTCTTGCTTAAGATATTCAACCTCATACAGGAGCGATGACCTATCCGACAATTGCCAGCGCAGCGATGGTGTGACGATCTTTTTATCGCTAAACACATAATCGCGAAAACTGTCATGCTCCTGCCAAGCGCCATTAATCCTAAAGGCCAAGGTATCGGTCAGCCCCGAGGTAAAATCCCCTTCCAACCGATATTGATCGAAACTCCCCGCAGACGCTTTTAAATAGCCCTGCGCCTCATACTGCGGCTTTTTAGTCACAATATTCACAGTCCCGCCCGGCTCCGAGCGTCCATAAAGTGCCGAACCCGGGCCTTTGAGGATTTCCACATAGGCTACGTTCGATAGATCTCTATGGCCGCTAAAGCCTCTACCACCATTAAAACCATTGATTAAATAGCCTGATGGCATGTTTTCATTCCCAGGAAAGCCCCGTAACGAAAAACTATCCCATAGCCCACCACCGTTGTTTTGCCGCGCGACACTGGCGGAATAATCCAATAAGTCTTGAAAACGCGTCAGCCCAGTATCTTTAATCAGTTGCTCATCCAGCACAGTAATCGCTTGGGGCAACTCAGTCGCCGGCACATTGCCGCGGTAGGCCTGACGATAATGAATACTTAAACGCTCGATATCGTCATTAAGTCCAGCGGTATCAGTTGGCACAGCTTCGGCGGCCAATAGGGGAACACTTGCATCCAACGCCAATAACGCCACGCCCAGCACTAATGCCGAGCGCTTGTGGCTCACATAAACAGCCATTTTTACTCCAAAAATAAACAGCATCGGGCACCTTGGTTAAGCCAAGGCGCTCGAAAAATAAGAGAAATAGATAAAAAAGCAGGAGTTAGGCTGTTAGCGGCGGCGCGCGGCTATGGAAGTGGCGCCTAAATGGCGTCTTAAAGGAAATAACATCAAACTCAACCGAAATGATACCCTGTTGAGCAACTTGAAAATCTAACGGAGAGTATGAGAGGGCATGCTGCAATTGATGCTGATGCAAACACAGCGCGCAGTGGGCCTTGGTATCATCATTGAGGTGGGAAACACTGTGCACCGCAAACGCAACAGACAGCAACACTAAGATGGCGGCAAGCCATAGTGCTAATCTGCGCCTTGTTTGCATCACAGAACTCAAACCATACATCCTCAAACCAAAGGGCTTGCGATTGTATGTTAGACACTACGAAAGTTGCAAATACCTTTACTTAACAAATGTAAGCAAATGCGGTGAGAAAATTTATCGCGCGAAAAATAAAACGGCTCGCATATTTCTATGCAAGCCGTTGTTTTATTTGGCAGGGGTGGCAGGACTCGAACCCGCAACCATCGGTTTTGGAGACCGCTGTTCTACCAATTGGAACTACACCCCTGTTGACGTGGGGCATTATGCTAAAAGCACTCTCAAAGGTAAAGGACTTTTTATGACAAACTTAATTAACTGAGGAATTTTCAAACAAGTTTGCCATCTACTGTTGATTTAATTGGCATAAAGCTGAAAAAGTCAGCATGTAAGCTCAGTGCTGAGCGTTAAAAACCCGCCTGCAACTGAGCAAACATTAAGAAACGATGCTCTGTCTATGGCAAAAAACTAACAAAAGAGTCGTGAAAATGCCTTAAAAGATAAATTTAAGCTCAGTGCGTACCACGCTCTCACTGGCAAATCTCATCGCTAATGGTTAATCATCAAGGGTTGAGATAAAAATTCGCCGCAAATCATTGTCCCAAAGCTGGATAATCTTACGGGTCTTGTCCTTATTCCAAAAACACTTACCAAACAGGATAAGTCCTGCGCCCTCTAAATCCCGTTTATCTTCGATATTAAAGCGCTTAAACAGTTTAGTTTTGACGGCCTCAATTGGAATGCCGATGTCTTTACTGTCGGCGGGATTGAGCCAAGATAACGTCGGGTCGCTGTGGGAGATAGTGCCCCAGTACATATGGGGTTTGTTATCTGTAGGATCCGCATCGGCAAAATTCACAAACAAATTCTTCGCCCGCCAGCGGTACTTTCGCTCATCATCGGTGTAAACCCAAAGATCCGAAGTCGCCAGTTCGGAGCCGCGCAGCAGGCTATGAAGCAACTTTTCTAGCCCTTGGCTCGGAGTTCGCTTTGCCGTGATGGCTATATCGGGCTTATCGGCCGCCACTTGATAGTCAGCTTTAGGCTCCTGCACTGACGCTAATGGCTCGGTATCATTTTCAAGTTCACTTTTGGCTCCTACCTCTTGCTCTTGGGAAGCCTTGATTTTGTGCGCTGAGTTAGAGGGTCTCTTATTACTGGGATTAACCGAAAAATCGATAACCAAGGCATCGGCGTCGAGCAGTTGTTGCTGCACTTCGAGGGCATCTTGTTCTTCACGGGATTTTTGCGCCGACGGATTAAATTCGATGCAATCGAGCTCATGGTAACGGGAGCCAAAACAGGCGGCCTTACCATCCTTAGATGCTTTACGAAAATAGGCTTTGCCGTAGCAGGCGGGGCAATATAAATGCTGGCGTAAATGCTCAATCTCAGCCTCGGGTAGCTGCTGAAACTTGAACACACTGTAGGTGACACCAGCCTGAGCATGAGGATTGAGTCGTAATGGCGACGAAGCGTGCTCTGCCGCAGCCTCGGTTGTGAGTACACAAATCGCATCCAACATCTCTTGCCCCCTAATCCTTATCGTTACGACCTTATCTCAAGTCTTAAGCTGGATGAAAATAGCTCGCGAGTCGTGCGGCTAAACTCGGCGGCAATAAGGGTTTATTACCGACAGTCGTTTTGCCATAAAAACCTTGTAGCTTGTCGATTAACTGCCAAAAACAGAGGTTCGCCGCCAATGCATCGAGGGCGGCGTACTGAATTTGCGCTTGGGATAAAGGCACCTGTTGCCAATTCGAGAGGGTAATTTTTTTAGGTTTATCGATGCGTTTATGCAGTAATGCCGCCACCAATTGCCGCGTACCCATTTCCTTCCCAGCGCCGAGCTGCGCCATCGCCCAATTCAAATCGAGTCTAGGGGAGACCTGAATATCCCAATCCCGTTTCAGTGCTTGGCCATCGCCCCTTAATCCAATCCCCACTTTGAGGATCTGTTCATTTTCGAGCAAAGGTTTGAGCTCGGCGAGCCTCTCACCCAATACCGCCCGCTGAAATAAATAGCAGGTATCTGAGGTCGCCAATTGCACTAAGCTCAATGGATGTTGAACACCCGGCTCAAAGCTTGCCCGCGTTTCGGTATCAAACCCCAGCACAGACTCACTGCTAAGTTGTTGTAATGCGGTGGCAAGCGTATCGGGTGTGACTAATTCCACCCGCATTTCGACCCGCATTTCCACTCGCATTTCGCCCTTTATATCCACCAGCGACAGTGGTTCGAGGTTTGCCAGCTCTGCATCGGTTAATCGCGTCGTTAGGGCGAGTTTTTGCTGAAACCATTGGAACTTAAGTTGCGAATCGGCTGCCGATAAGTCCCCCGCTTGTGACTCGGCTAACCCTGCAAGATATTGACTCCCTGCAGCATCCATCGCCGCGATAAGCTCGTCGGCATGTTCGCCTAATTCCTGACGCAGCCAAGCCAACTTATTGGGAGAAAGGCAATAACGCATTAATTGCATACTTCGTCCTTGAGCACTGAAATAATCGCCGCGAGCACCTTAGCACTCGCGCAACTCGGGTTAGCTGACTCTATAATGGTCAGCAATAAAGGATCAAAAACGGATCAGCTACGTAGCTTTTGGAATCCTGTCATCAGCAGCACCGCCACCGCGCCCGCCGCAATACCAAAGAGCGCGTTAAGAATGCTCGGCGTCAGTAACCCAAGCACAGGGCCGACAACGGCAATGGTTTCCACAAATTGCTCGGCATGGTGGATTTGCTCGCCGACCCAATGTAATCCATGGGTTAGAATGCCGCCGCCCACCATAAACATGGCGGCAGTACCAATAATGGTTAAGCTCTTCATCAACACGGGCGCCGCGCTAAGCAAGCCAAAACCCAACTTACGATTAAAGCGAGTAAAGCTCGACTCGCCCTGACGCTGGCTCAGATACAGACCCGCATCGTCCATTTTGACAATCGCCGCCACCAAACCATAAACGCCTATGGTCATCACAATACCAATAATCGCGAGGGTAAAAAATTGCGTCGTCAGCGACTTATCCGCAACTATGCCTAAAGTGATGGCGATAATTTCTGCCGACAGCACAAAGTCGGTGCGAATTGCGCCCTTCACCTTTTCCTTCTCATAGGCCGCTAGATCGCTTATCTCGGGTAAGTCAGATTCGGCCTGCTCCGCGTGTTTGTCTTTGCGATGGCTATAGCTGTGGTGTAATTTCTCAAAGCCTTCAAAACATAAAAACAAGCCGCCGAACATCAACAAGGGCGTCACCGCCCAAGGAATAAAGGCGCTGATCAACATGGCCGCCGGCACTAAAATCAATTTATTGCGAAACGAGCCTAAGGCGACCGCCCAGACCACGGGTAATTCACGGTCGGCACTCACGCCTGTGACTTGCTGGGCGTTTAAGGCCAAATCGTCCCCTAATACCCCGGCGGTTTTCTTGGCCGCGACCTTACTCATCACCGCCACGTCATCCAAAATGGATGCAATATCGTCGAGTAAGGTTAATAAACTCGCCCCTGCCATACATGCTCCCTTAAACAAATAATGCTGTTTTTATCAATTCTGCTTTTGCCATAGTAACTTAGTTAGATTAAGCCCGCCTAGCGAATCGTCAATAGCGAAATGGGCTTTATCTTAGGCACATCACTTATTTTAACGAGTTCGCTTAGCGATTAAATCCTTAAGCACGTTAAGCCGAACACGGCATAAGATCACCGCCCAAGATCACAGCTACAGTGCAATAGCACCACACACTTTGATGGAAAAGAGTATACTAAGCCCAGAATTTTTTACTCATTTGCCATTACAGGATGTCAACATGACTCAAGATGAAATGAAAAAAGCCGCTGGCTGGGCTGCTCTCAAATACGTTGAGAAAGACAGCATTGTGGGTGTAGGCACTGGCTCAACCGTCAATCACTTTATCGATGCCCTCGCCACCATGAAGGCTGATATTGAAGGTGCGGTATCAAGCTCAGAAGCCTCAACCCAAAAGATGAAAGCCCTTGGCATCCCAGTTTATGACTTAAACAGCGTCGATAAATTATCTGTGTATGTCGATGGTGCCGATGAAATCAACGGCCATATGGACATGATCAAAGGCGGCGGTGCGGCATTAACCCGTGAGAAAATCGTTGCGGCTGTGGCTGAAAAGTTTGTCTGTATCGTGGATAACACTAAACAAGTGGATATTTTGGGTGAATTCCCTCTGCCCGTTGAAGTGATCCCAATGGCGCGTTCTTACGTGGCCCGTGAACTCGTCAAACTCGGCGGCGACCCAGTATACCGTGAAGGCGTTGTGACTGATAACGGCAACGTAATCCTCGACGTTTACAACCTTAAGATCATCAATCCTAAGGAATTAGAAGAAAAGATCAACGCCATCGTCGGCGTAGTGACTAACGGTTTGTTCGCGAAACGCGGTGCCGATGTGTTATTGGTTGGCACCCCTGAAGGCGTGAAAACCTTTACCGCTTAAGGGCTGACTGAGTCGAAAGACTCCCATGCGAGAAACAAAAATGCCGATGCAACTGCACCGGCATTTTTTATGACCCTCATTTTTTATAACACTAAGGCCATTAAGCGATTACCACACTCGAGCCACTAAGCCCTTGAGGTAAAAACCTTCTGGGAAGGCACTGCCAATCGGGTGATCGCTCGCCTGACTTAAACGCTCGATAAATTGGATCTCACGCTTAGCATCCAGTGCCGCATCGGCAACGATTTTTTGGAACAGATCCGCTGGCATTAATCCCGAGCAAGAGAAGGTCAACAGCACCCCGCCCGGATTTAATAATTGCAGCGCAATCATATTGATATCTTTATAGCCACGACAAGCGCCATTGAGCTGCGACTTATTGTCGGCAAACTTTGGCGGGTCGAGTACGATCACATCGAAGGTTTTACCCTCATCGCGATACTGACGTAACAACTTAAACACATCGGCTTCGTTGTAATGCACATTGTCATCATTTAAGCCATTGACTCGCATGTTCAAACGCGCGGTATCGAGGGCAAGCGCCGACACGTCGACGTTTTCAATGCGGGCGGCGCCCGCCTTAGCGGCATACAGGCCAAAGGTGCCCGTGTAGCAAAAACAGTTCAGCACCGATTTGCCCTTCACAAACCGCGCCGCCATAGCACGGTTGTCGCGCTGGTCGAGGTAGAAACCAGTCTTATGACCCTTAGTCACATCGACGGCGATTTTGATACCGTTTTCTTCAATAATGACGGGCATTTCAGGCAGTGTGCCATGGAGTAAACCCATGGTAGAAGCTAAGCCTTCTTTCTTACGGGAATCAACGTCTGAGCGCTCGTAAATCGCGCAGTCGGGGTACAGCTCGGCGAGCACATCGACAATAGTGTCACGCCATACATCGGCGCCCATGCTCAGCAATTGGCAGACCAACACATTGGCGTATTTATCAATGGTGATACCGGGCAGACCATCGGACTCGGCGGCAATTAAGCGGTAACCGGTTAAGCCTTGCTCACGAATGAGATCGTCGCGTCCCGCTTGGGCACGCAGAATACGGCGCTTAAAAAACTCACGGTCGATTTCCTCTTCGCGATCAAAAGTCCAAATCCGTACTTGGATTTGAGACTCAGGAGACCAAGCACCACGGCCCAACCAATGGCCATCATGGGCAACCACATCGACGGTATCACCCGCTTCGGGTTTACCTTTAACGTTGTGGATCCCGTTGGAAAAGACCCAAGGATGACGACGCTCAAGGGACTTTTCGCGACCGGGTTTAAGTTTGATTCTGACTGCCATAGTACCGCCTTAAAAAAGTACCGCCTTGCTAAATTGAACCGCCACAACAAACTGCGTTAAGTTCGTCAGGCGCCGTCTTCAAAAAATGGAAGCGGATAATATACCTAATATCGTTTGAGCGCGAGCCATCCACAGTAAACAACACATGATGGTGCCGCGCTAAGTGATGGCGATCATAGCTTAGTTTTCGCCGCAAAACCCACTTACCACAGCCGATTTTTGGTAAGCCAGCACGATTTTCGACGAGATAAACAGGATTGCGCTGAAAGATATTCTCGCCCCTTAAGGTCTTATCCCAGTAACAGGACTTAAGCAAAAGCTGCACAAGCAACTAGGCTTATTCCTGTGTTTATCCATCCGCTTTATATGCTGCCTATTGGTGCTGTCGTTATAAAAGCAAGCTAATCAACAAGATGACTCATGTAGTCAGAATGCGAAGGAAGAGACCATGAATAAGAAAGCCCAAACCGCACTTTCAGGTGCAGCACTTGCTATGGCCATGGCCAGTATGGCAAGCCAAGTGAATGCAGCAGAACCTATGACCAGCGCTGACAGTAGCGACCTCGTCCACTGTTATGGCGTGAATACCTGTAAAGGCCATAACGACTGTAAAACCGTAGATAACGCCTGCGCCGGCCACGCCAGCTGTAAAGGCAGTGGATTTGTGGCTATGCCATCCAAGAGTTGTGGCGATGTCGGTGGCAAAGTGGCCGATGATTGGGTGGGCAAAATCGCCAATACCGAGCTAGTACACTGCTATGGCATCAATACCTGTAAAGGCCATAACGACTGCAAGACCGCAGACAATGCCTGCGCCGGACACGCCAGCTGCAAAGGCAGTGGTTTTGTGGCCACCCCAGCGAAAGCCTGTGGCGACTTAGGTGGCAAGGTCGGCGCTTAAGGCTTGCCCGCAAGCTTGGTACAGAGGAAGAAGCGGTCGGAATCTGGACCGCTTCAGCTACTCAGTCATCATGAGGTTGATACATGGATAAACAGCGTCTCACTCACCCCACCCTAGGTTTTGGTTTAGGGCTGCGAACCCAGCACTTCGACCATGTGCTTAGGCATCAGCCCGAGGTCGACTGGTTCGAGATACTCTCGGAAAACTTTATGGTCGCGGGCGGAAAACCCCGCTATTACCTGAGTGAGATTGCCGAGCGTTATCCGCTGGTGATGCACGGCGTTTCTTTATCCATCGGTAGCACAGATCCACTGAATATGGATTATCTTAAGGCGCTTAAACAACTCGCGAATGAAGTGCAGCCCCAATGGATTTCGGATCATATTTGCTGGACCTCCATCCACGGTATCAATAGCCATGACTTACTGCCCCTACCCTACACCGAGGAAACCGTAAGACACGTGGCAGAGCGCATCGGCATAGTGCAGGACTTTTTAGGTCGCCGCATTCTGATGGAGAACGTCTCCAGCTATTTGTCCTACCAAGGCTCCACCATGAATGAGTGGCAATTTGTTAACGCAGTAGCCGAGGAGGCTGATTGCCTATTGCTGTTAGACATCAACAACATCTATGTCAGCGCCCGTAACCATCAGTTCCCCCCTGAGGATTATCTGCTGCAAATCGCGCCTAATCGGGTGCAACAATTTCACCTAGCGGGTCACTCGGATTACGGCGACTATGTTATCGACACCCATGACCACGACGTTTGTCCCAGTGTCTGGGAGCTGTATCGGCAGGCATTAACCCGCTTTGGCAGCGTCAGCACTATGATTGAGCGCGATGCCAATATCCCCGAATTTAATGCATTAGAAGCCGAGTTGGCGATTGCCCGCAACATCGCCCGCACCACGTTAGGCGAGTCACATCCTCTGGTTTACAGACCGCGGCAGGAGACGGTGGCATGAGCCAACTTCGCGAGATCCAACAGCAATTTATGGATTATCTGCTGGCAAGCGCCGCCCAAACGCCGATACCGGAAACCATAGAGAAACCCTTTAGTGACAAAGTTGCCGAGCAAGGCGGCGTGGGGCGCGATATCCGCATGCAGATTTACGCCAATGCCTATCGCATTCGCTTAACCGAAGTCCTCGATACCGACCATGAAATACTCGGTCTGTATTTAGGCGATGATTTATTCGCGCGCATGGCCAATGGCTATATCGCCCACCAGCCCTCACGTTTTACCTCGTTACGCCAATTTGCCGATGCCCTGCCCGACTACTTAGCCAGCGACGCTTTTTTTAGCCAGTATCCGATTATCAGCGATATTGCGAGATTCGAGCGTCGCCTACTCAACACCTTCGATGCCAAAGATGAACAGCGCGCAAGCTTTGCAGCGCTGCAATCCTTACCCGCCGACGCTTGGCCCTATTGCCAACTGCGTTTTCACCCTAGCGTGCAGCTTTTTGAGTGTGCCAGCAATGCGGTCGAAACCTGGCAAGCCTTAAAGCATCAACAAGTCCCGCCCGCGCCCGATTATCAAGGTAAACGCGCTTGGTTACTCTGGCGCGGCGAGAGCCGTTTAACGGAGTTTATCTCCCTCGCTGAATACCAATTAACCTTGATTCAAGGATTTATTCATGGCGCCAATATTGCCGAGCAATGCGAATTGATGTTGGCGTTTTTTTCGCCAGAAGAGGCCATGCAGCAGCTGTTGCAAGCACTGCAAGCTTGGTTTCAATTAGGTTTGATATTGAGTGTTCAGCCGAATGATTAAGGCATCAGCCGCTCGATACACAAGCAGCGGCTCGAACCGCTAACGCCGCAGTGCCAATTCCACCATCACGGGCGCATGGTCGGTACTATAGGCATCGCGCTCATATTCGGGCCTGACTAAGTGTCTATCGCAGGTCTGATAATCCACCACCTGCGCCAAACTGCGGCTATCGCTGGCATCAAACTCATTGGAGAGCAACACATAATCCAGCACTGATCCTTTAGGACCATAGTAATGGGTGGGCGCCCTATGCTCACGGTAATGGACGGCGTTATCGGCTACATTGGCTTCGATAAACAGCTCATAGGCATCTTGTAATCGATAGTGGGCAAACACTTGCGCTAACGCCGCATCGGATAAATGCCCAAGTCCTGCTGCCTTTATATCGTTACTGTGCAGCGCTTCGCCTTGGAGGGTTAACGCATCCAGCGCGCCTAAGGACAAACTATCGTTAAAATCCCCCATCAGGATCACCGGATATTTGGCACTCTGTCTTCTGGCGAGTATGGCATGGAACAGCAATGCCGCCTCGGCGCCCCGCTGCATGGTCGAGGCCCAGCGCCCGAGGGCTTGTTCGGTTAATAACTTAGTCTCGGCGTGTAACTTTAGATCCGACGGCGCATTTAACGACAAGCCCAAGGGATGCGGCTCTAAAGCCAATCCCGGCCGCTTAGATTTAAAATGCACCACATAGCAATCACAGGGGCCTATCTGCGGCACCGCCACCGTCGCCCGTAACACTTTACGGCTAAAGCTAAATTCGCTCGACAGACCCATTGCCGCCACTAAGTGCGCCTCTGGTTCGATAGCGTGTACCTCTAAGATAGGGAAGCGAGACGCCAACGCCACCACAGGGCTTTGGTAGATATAGTCACTGACTAAGGTCGCACTATCGACCACCGCAAAGTGAGTGAGTCCCTGCTGCAGCGCAAGCTGGCGTAACGGTTCAGGGCTAAACACCTCCTGAAACCCAACAATATCCGGATGGTGTTGATTCAATAACTCGCTAAACCACTGGCACTTTTTCTGCCATTGGCCGTGGCTATAGATATTCTCAAAATCATAAAAGGCTGAGGGAGGCTCGATAAAGTTAAATAGATTCACGGTCGCAATTTTAATATTCGATTGCGTCGCCTCGGTCGAACTCGACCATTCTGGGGAATGCTGCGCCACGGTATTATTCCTCTTTAGCCAAATCATGCTATCTACAGCGCCTTTAACGGATTTACGCATCAAAATGGCCTATTTCCCCAATGACTTAGGCAAGAGATGCCATTTTAAGGCGTGATACCCAAGGTTATACCTAAATCGATTTGCTCATCAATCACAGCATGCTCATTGCCACCAGCGACCTAGGCAAGAAAGCCCATAAAACCAACAAGCAACCCACTCACTGAGAACACTTAACCACCAAGGCGCAACAAGATTAAAACCAACCAACCCAATTCACTTAAGAATAAAAACCATATTCAAACATAAACATAGTGAATTGGCACTCGGGTTTGACTTTGCGTTTTCGCGGTTTAGAATCTAGCCACTTTTATCATTGCGGAGACCCACTGTGGGCACACACATAAGTGACAGTAGATGCCCTGTCCAAGTGACAGGATTAAACACCTAGCACTAGCCCGCAATGTTTTTGCTGCTACCTGCTAGGCAGGGTAGTAGCGTGACGCTTCCTCACTCCACTCCCGTATATTCAATTTAAGCCTTTACCCATGGCCAATCAGCTTATGCTTGCGCTCGGCTATTGGTTTTATCCGGCCTTTGGCTGGAGGGAAAGTGCTGACCATTGAATACATCTTCACCCATGTTTTGCCCCAGTAGGCCTCCCTTACTTTGGGAGTTTACCTATGGCTTATATCAAACATACATCCACCTTTGCCCGGCAACCTTTGGCGCTCTTTGGGCTATGTCTTAGCGTCACAGCGAACGCTTCTTTACTGGACGTTGATGATCCCGGCATCGCCGAGCGTTGCGAGCTGCAACTCGGCTGGCAACAACCTAGATCGGATCACTCTGCGACAGCACTCAAAACGGCGGCAACCTGCAACCAAGGACAATGGGAATGGCACTTAGGGCTTGAACATCAACATCTAAGCGTTGAAGAACAAGCAGACAGCAGCAAGAACCAACAGCAAACCGAGCTGGGCATTAAATTGCCCTTGCCTATCGACACTGGCCCTTGGCAGAGCGCGCTGGCCATTAATCTGCAACACCATCATCAAGATCCTCATCCCATTAGCGCAGAAGTGCTCGGCATTATGGGATATCAGATGGCGGAGCTGGATTTACGCCTCTATAGCAATTTGGGCTTTTATCAACACGCGGCTCAGTCGCCGCAACTGATCGCAGGCATCGCCATTGCCTTAGCGCCGAGCGAAGACCAGCAATGGATCGGCGAAATTTATCGCAAAGCACCCGAGGCACACGCCTACCGTCTTGCCTATCAATGGTTACTCAAAAGACAGTTGCAACTCGAGTTCAGCCTAGGCAATGACCTTAAGGGAAACGCCCAGCAATTCGGTGCAGATATCACTTTTTTCTTTGGCTAATAGCTCGTTGGGAGAATGACCTATGAACATGAACAATAACCAAAAAAACACTAAGCAAATCATCTTAGCCCTGCAACTCATCCTAGAACAACGCGACAGCACGAGCATGGTCGCCTTGGCCAAAGAGCGCCATCCCGCGGACATTGCCACCGCGCTCAGCACCTTTAGTCAGTCGCAGCAATTAGTGTTTTTGCAACTGGCACCGGCAAAAGTTGCCGCCGATTTACTGCGCTATTTAAGCGATGAGCAGCAAGCCGCATTAGTGCAACAGCTTCATAAAACAACACTATCGTCGCTCTTACTGACGATGGCGGCGGATGAGCGCGCCGATCTCTACAATCTGCTCGAACCTGAGCAGCAAAAACTCTTCCTGCCAGTGTTAGCGCAGGCTAAACGGGAAGATCTGCGTACCTTAGCCGCCTACGATAAGACCAAGGTCGGTGCGGCGATGACATCGGATTACACCTTGCTCAATAGTCGACATACCGCCGCCCAGGCGATTGATATGCTTCGTACGGAAACCGCCGACAAAGAAACCATATATCAAGCCTATGTGGTTGATATGTTGGGGCGCTTAATTGGTACCGTCTCACTACGGCAATTACTGCTGGCCCAGCCAGAAGAACTGGTGGTCGATTTTATGAAGCCCAACCCCATTGCCTTGGATGCCAACGCCCAATGCCAAGAAGCGGTGCAGATGATCGCCCATTACGATCTGCTGGCCCTGCCCATCATCAATGGTAAGGGGCAATTGGTGGGGATTGTGACCTATGACGATGCGATGGATATTGCCAGCTCACAGGCCGATCTCGAGTTCACCAAAACCGCGGCCATCGGCAATATCGAACACAATTTAAAGACTGCCAGCATAGGACTACTCTACCGTAAGCGTGTGGTCTGGTTGGTGATTTTGGTCTTTGGCAATATCTTCTCGGGGGCGGGTATCGCCTTTTTCGAAGATACAATTTCGAGCTATGTGTCTTTAGTCTTCTTCCTGCCCTTACTTATCGACAGCGGCGGTAATGCAGGCTCGCAATCCGCTACCCTAATGGTGCGGGGATTAGCCACGGGCGAAGTGATACTCAAGGATTGGCTCTCACTGCTAGGGCGCGAGTTAGGGGTTGCGGGATTACTCGGTGCCAGCATGGCGCTGGCGGTGTCCTTGCTCGGTTTCTGGCGCGGCGGCCCTGAAATTGCCCTCGTCGTCGCACTGACTATGCAAATTGTGGTGATCATTGGCAGCCTGATTGGTATGTCACTGCCCTTTTTACTCAGCAAGTTAAAAATGGATCCAGCTTCAGCCAGCGCGCCACTTATCACCTCAATAGCCGATATCATTGGTGTGCTGGTTTACTTTAGTATTGCCACTCTGATACTCGACTTACCAACGGCATAGGTCGATTGTCATCTAACAAATCGTCACAGCGTTTGCAGTCAAATGCCGCTGTGACGCACAGATTGGTGTCATAGCTTAAAACCACCATGGGAAGGCAAAGGCATTTATCGCTCTGTCTTCCCCTCTGGTTGAGGTCCGTTATTTGCGCCAGTTCATAAATTTGTTGTTTATTAAGAAAATGATAAGAATAAAATGCTGGGGTAGATTACGCTTTTACTAGCCGCATTTTGATTTAACACCTGCCTCACAGGAATCGCCCATTAATCGGCGAACAAGCTGCTGCCATAACAATATCGACAAAGGTTTAGAGGTTTTTTATGTGGTTTCATTCCAAACTCAAAGCAGAAAACGAAGCGCTTAAACAGCGGCTGATGGATCAACAACACAGACACGAATTGGAAATTGAAGAGTTAAAAAACATGGCCAGAGAAAACGAGGCCATGCAGCAACAGTCCCGTCAGCATATTGATCTGTATAGCGAAGTCATTGCCTGCCAAAACCAAGGCGGCGAGATGCTAAATGCAGTGAGAGAAGGCCTAGCCAGCAGCGCTGAATTACTCACCGAAGAACAGGCAGCGCTGTCTGAATTAGATAAAATATTTGATCAAACACGGGTCGCAATTGCCAATTTAGGTAGCCGCGCGACTGACATCAACGAGCAAGCCACCAACAGTATGGATGCCGTAACCGAGCTGAATAACACTACCTCATCGATTAATCAGTTTGTCTCCGCCATTCAAGGCATCTCAGAGCAAACCAACTTACTCGCCCTCAATGCCGCCATCGAAGCGGCTCGTGCGGGAGAAGCTGGCCGAGGCTTTGCCGTGGTCGCCGACGAGGTAAGACAACTCGCCAGCAAAGCCCACGAGGCCAGTAGCCAAATTGAAAAACTGGTAAAGCAGATTGTGGCACAGGCGTCGAATATCAAAGAAATTGTGCACAACAATCAAAACAGTGCCCTAGATGTCGCCTCCTCTTCGACTCAAATCGGCCAAGTGGTTGAAGATGTACTCCAACGCTCCCACAAAATGCAGCAGGTGATCCACAATGCGGCGACAGCTTCTTTTTTAAATACCACTAAACTCGACCACGCAGTATGGAAGAGCCATGTGTATCAATTAATTGAGAAGAATCAACATAACCACAGTGTGAATTCCCATACAGAGTGCCGCTTGGGGCAATGGTATTTCAAAGGATTTGGCGCGGAAAATTATCAGCATTTAAGCAACTTTAAAGCTCTCGACGCTCCCCATAAAGCAGTGCACGATGCGGGTAAAGCGGCGCTGGCAGCAAAACAGAAAGGCAACTTAGCAGACATGGTAAAGCAGTTACATGCTATGGAAGACTCGAGTATGCGGGTTGTGGCTTGCCTCGATAATCTACTGCGAGATGTGTATCGCCAGTAACTCGCAAGTGTCAGCAGAGATGAGCGCCCTTGGGCGCTCTTTTTATTGCTAAATCTCTTTTCCCTTCCCGCTCCTGCACTCGTTGGGTAAATTCCCTCTATACCTGCTTTGCCTCTGAAAGGCATTTCCCCGCCATCACAACCTACAAATACCCCAGAGCCGCCTTGATAGCCTAGGGCTTATCAACTTTACTTCATTGAGAGCATGCAGTGAGACTTGCCGATAACCGTTTCATTTTTAGGGTGATTAATGAAGTTTGTCACACACTTACTACTGGCAGTGTGCCTGTGTATTCTTCCGTACCGGGCGCTTGCCGCCCTCAGTATCTATACCGAAGAATGGGCTCCCATTAGCTTTTCCGTCGACGGCAAACCCGATGGTTTAGCGGTACAAGTGGTGCAAGAAATTCAAAAGCGCGTGAAGAATCAGGATCCCATCAAGGTCGTTCCCTGGGCTCGCGGCTGGAAAATCATGACAGAACAGCCTAATACGGTGCTGTTTGCCATGACCAGAACGCCAGCACGGGAACAACTGTTCAGCATGATCGGCCCTATCGCCACGGGGACCATTAACTTCTATGCCCTAAAAGACAGCCAACTCAACATTAGTTCGATTGATGATGCCAAGCAGGCTAAAGCCGTGGGGGTGTATCGCTCTTCCGTGGAAGATCAATTATTAATGGAGCATCAGTTTACCAATATTGCCCCTTCTACCACGCCGTTACTGAGCGCGAAGCAACTGATGAAAAAGCGTATCGATTTATGGTGCAATACTAATCTCACCGCACCGAGTATTCTCGCCGAAGCGGGCGCAAGTATGGATGACGTAAAATCCCTCTACACGATCAGCGAAAATCATCTGTACATTTCATTTTCGAAGGGAACCCCCAACAAAGAAATAGAACAATGGAAAGAGGCGCTTATCGACATCAAGGCCGATGGCACCTTTGCACAAATTTATCACCGCTGGCTGCCCAATGAGGCGCCGCCAATGGAAACTGAGCGAGTTGGACAATAAATCTTTAGTACAAGGTGTTGAGTGTAAAAAGAAAGGCCGGATAACTGAGTTATCCGGCCTTTTGATGGCAGAGGCTTATGGCTTATTTTGCCAATACGCGCTGATGCAGCTCTTGCACTGACGTCACGTTAGTGCGGTCGTCCGCAGCGTGTGCCATACAAGTGGCGAATGCGGCGTTCATGGTCGTGGTGTAGTTCACTTTGTAACGCAGTGCACCGCGACGTAATTGACGAGAGTCTTCAATCGCTTGACGGCCTTCGGTGGTGTTCACTATGTAGGTGTACTCACCGTTCTTGATGCGGTCAAGAATGTGTGGACGGCCTTCGTGTACCTTGTTCACTAAGCGTGGGTTGATACCCGCTTCACCTAGGATAACCGCAGTACCGTGGGTGGCATCGATTTGATAACCCAGCTCAATCAACTTAGCGGCTAAGTCGGCAACACGTTTCTTGTCGCTGTTACGCACAGACAAGAGTGCACGACCAGACTTAGGCACTTCAGAAGTCGCACCTAACTGCGCCTTAGCATAGGCTTCGGCGAAGGTATCGCCCACGCCCATCACCTCACCTGTTGAGCGCATTTCAGGGCCTAACAGTGGGTCAACGCCAGGGAACTTGTTAAATGGCAGTACCACTTCTTTCACTGAGTAGAAAGGTGGGATCACTTCTTGAGTGAAGTTTTGCGCCTTCAAGCTTTGACCCGCCATCACACGGGCGGCAATCTTAGCTAACGGCACGCCAGTAGCTTTCGACACAAATGGCACGGTACGCGCTGCACGTGGGTTAACTTCAATCATATAGATTTCGTTATTCTTCACGGCAAACTGCACGTTCATCAGACCGACAACACCCAGCTCCATCGCCAACTTGCCGACTTGCACGCGCATGCGATCTTGGATTTCTTGGCTTAGGGTGTAAGGAGGCAGCGAACAACCTGAGTCACCTGAGTGAACACCCGCCTGCTCGATATGCTCCATAATCGCGCCGATAACCACAGTTTCACCGTCACAGACTGCGTCGATATCTACTTCGATAGCATCGTCTAGGAAGTGGTCTAGCAGTACTGGTGAAGCGTTAGATACGCTTACCGCTTCGTTGAAGTAGCGCAGTAAATCCTGTTGGTCGTAAACGATTTCCATCGCGCGGCCGCCCAGTACGTAGGATGGACGCACCACCAGCGGATAACCGATACGCTCGGCGGCAATTACCGCACCTTCTACCGTGGTGACGGTATCATTTTCAGGCTGCTTCATTTCCAGGCGTTGAATCGCTTGCTGGAAACGCTCACGGTCTTCTGCACGGTCAATCGCATCTGGGCTAGTACCAATAATCGGCACACCCGCCGCCTCAAGGGCGCGAGCCAGTTTCAGCGGAGTTTGACCACCGTACTGCACGATAACGCCCTTTGGCTTCTCGATACGGACGATTTCTAACACATCTTCTAGGGTAACAGGCTCGAAGTACAGACGATCTGAGGTGTCGTAGTCAGTAGAAACGGTTTCAGGGTTACAGTTCACCATGATGGTTTCATAACCGTCTTCACGCAGGGCTAATGCCGCGTGCACGCAGCAGTAATCGAATTCGATACCTTGACCGATACGGTTTGGACCACCACCTAACACCATGATTTTGTCACGGTCAGATGGGTTCGCTTCACACTCTTCCTCGTAGGTTGAGTACATGTAAGCGGTGTCAGTCGCAAATTCAGCCGCGCAGGTATCTACGCGCTTGTAAACTGGGTGGATGTCGAAACGGTCACGCAATTTACGGACTTCAGTCTCGTTTACGCCAAGGACCGCCGCCAGACGCGCATCGGCAAAACCTTTACGCTTAAGCTTACGCAGCAGTTCTTCGTTAAGACCGGCTAAACCGCCTTCGGCCACTTGGCCTTCCAGCTTAATCAGCTCTTCAATCTGGACTAAGAACCATGGGTCAATATTGGTTAAACGGAAGATTTCATCCAGGGTTAAACCCGCACGCATCGCATCGGCGATGTACCAAATACGGTCACAGCCAGGCTCTTTTAGCTCGAGGCGGATACGGGCTAACGCATCAGGCTTAGACATGTCAGTAATCGGGTCTAAACCGTGACGGCTTACTTCTAAACCGCGCAGTGCTTTTTGCAGTGACTCTTGGAAAGTACGGCCAATCGCCATTACTTCACCTACAGACTTCATCTGAGTAGTTAAGCGGTCGTTAGAACCAGCGAACTTTTCAAAGTTAAAGCGAGGTACTTTAGTCACAACATAGTCAATTGCAGGCTCGAACGACGCTGGCGTACGGCCGCCAGTAATGTCGTTCATCAGCTCATCGAGGGTGAACCCCACCGCTAACTTGGCCGCAATTTTTGCAATTGGGAAGCCAGTTGCTTTTGATGCCAATGCCGATGAACGCGATACCCGTGGGTTCATCTCGATGATCACCATACGGCCATCTTTCGGGTTGATACCAAACTGTACGTTCGAACCGCCCGTTTCAACCCCAATCTCACGCAGTACGGCCATAGAGGCATTACGCATGATTTGGTATTCTTTGTCAGTCAGAGTTTGCGCGGGTGCAACGGTAATAGAGTCGCCAGTATGCACACCCATTGGGTCGAAGTTTTCGATAGAGCACACGATGATACAGTTGTCGTTACGGTCACGAACCACTTCCATCTCGTATTCTTTCCAACCGATTAAGCTCTCGTCGATGAGCAGCTCTTTGGTTGGCGATAAATCTAAACCTTGAGAACAGATTTCTTCGAACTCTTCCTTGTTATAGGCGATACCACCGCCCGAACCACCCATAGTGAATGATGGACGGATAATACAAGGGAAACCCACTTGTTCAAGCACGCCATAGGCTTCTTCCATGCTGTGGGCGATGCCCGCGCGTGGACATTCTAAGCCAATGCTCTTCATCGCTTTGTCAAAGCGGCTACGGTCTTCTGCTTTATCAATCGCATCGGCGGTTGCACCGATCATTTCAACGTTGAATTCAGCCAGTACACCTTTGGCTTCAAGCTCAAGGGCGCAGTTCAGCGCGGTTTGACCGCCCATGGTTGGCAGAATCGCATCAGGACGTTCTTTGGCGATAATGTTACGCACCACTTCCCATTGGATTGGCTCGATGTAAGTAGCATCGGCCATTTCAGGGTCGGTCATAATGGTGGCAGGGTTAGAGTTCACCAGAATGACGCGGTAACCTTCTTCACGCAGGGCTTTACAGGCTTGAGCGCCTGAATAGTCGAATTCACACGCCTGACCAATAACAATTGGGCCAGCACCTAGGATAAGAATACTCTTTATATCTGTACGTTTTGGCATTGCTTCTCTCTTCTCCTAGCTTGCGTATTACTTAGCGTTCTGACTTTTCGTTACAAGACGATAGTGTTCAATAAGCTCGATAAAGTGATCGAACAGTGGGGCCGCATCGTTCGGACCAGGGCTCGCTTCAGGGTGACCTTGGAAGCTGAACGCAGGTTTGTCCGTCAGATGGATACCTTGCAGTGAACCATCGAACAGTGACTTGTGAGTCACTTTGATATTGGCAGGTAATGTGGCTTCATCGGCAGCAAAACCGTGGTTTTGGCTGGTGATCATCACGTTACCTTTTTCGATATTGCTCACTGGGTGGTTAGCACCATGGTGACCAAACTTCATCTTTAAGGTTTTCGCGCCTGATGCCAATGCCAGTAACTGATGGCCTAAACAGATACCGAAAATTGGCGTATCGGTTTTCAGGATTTGTTGAATCGCTTCAATCGCGTAGTCACATGGCTCTGGGTCACCAGGGCCGTTCGAGAGGAACACACCGTCTGGGTTCATCGCTAACACGTCAGCAGCGGGTGTTTTTGCTGGAACAACCGTCACATCACAGCCACGGTCAACCAACATACGCAGGATGTTTTGCTTAACGCCGTAGTCGTAGGCAACCACTTTGTATTTAAGCGCTTCTGCTGGAGTATCTTCAGGCAAACCGCCCACTAAACGCCAGCTACCTTTACGCCATGGGTAAGCTTTCTCAGTCGTGACTTCTTTCGCTAAATCCATGCCCTTTAAACCAGGGAAGGCTTTAGCCTCAGCCAGTGCTTTCGCTTCATCTAAGTCAGCACCCGCCATGATGCAACCCGCTTGGGCACCTTTTTCACGGAGGATTCGAGTTAATTTACGAGTATCGATATCTGCGATGCCAACAACATTGTTTGCTTTGAGATAATCACTGAGGGTTTGCTGATTGCGGAAACTACTTGCTACGAGTGGAAGATCGCGAATGATTAAACCACAAGCATGAACCCCATTGGATTCGACGTCTTCATTATTGGTACCAGTGTTACCAATGTGGGGGTAGGTTAAAGTTACTATTTGGCGTGAATAAGAGGGATCAGTTAAAATTTCTTGGTATCCTGTCATGGAAGTGTTAAAAACAACTTCACCAACAGAGAGACCATCGGCACCTATCGCTGTGCCAGTGAATACGGTTCCATCTTCGAGTACGAGTAAGGCAGACTTTGTCAACGCGACCTCCATAAAGAGCCAAGCCACTGAAATATAATGTTTTTATGCTATGTTAAGATACCAATTTCCGCTTATTTACGAAATTTTGACAAATTCCAGCGAGTTTACAGGATAAACTCAAACTCGTCTACACCTTGGTATCTGAGTGCAAAAAAAAACGCCAATATGGCGTTTTTTCTGTTAATTCAAACCTAATACCTGCTGCATGTCATACAGACCCGGTTTTTGCTCCACTAACCAATGGGCGGCACGCATAGCGCCATTAGCAAAGGTCATACGACTAGAGGCTTTATGGGTGATCTCTAAACGCTCACCAATATCGGCAAACATGGCGGTATGCTCACCGACTAAGTCGCCCGCGCGCACAGTCGCAAAACCAATCGTTTCACGGTCACGCTCGCCAGTGATCCCTTCGCGGCCATAGACGGCGCATTTTTCAAGATCACGACCTAAGGTCTTGGCAATCACTTCACCCATTTTTAGCGCCGTGCCAGATGGCGCGTCTTTCTTATATCTGTGGTGACCTTCGATAATTTCGATATCGGTGTAATCGCCCATGACCTCTGCGGCCAACTCAAGCAATTTCCACATCAGATTGACACCCACAGACATGTTCGGCGCCATCACTACCGGCGTTTGCTCGGCAAAGGCATTGATCTGTTCTTTTTGAGCATGATTGAAACCAGTTGTGCCGATCACCATGGCTTTCTTATGGCGTACACACCAGTCTAAATGGACAATACTGGCCTCTGGCGCAGTAAAATCAATCAGCACATCAAAGTCATCGGTCGCATAGTCGAGCGAATCCATGATAATGACATTTAACTTACCCACACCAACAAGCTCGCCTGCATCCACGCCAACTAAGCTTGAACCGGGACGCTCGATAGCCGCGCCTAAGCGAATGTGCTCTTGATGATAAGCCGATTCAATAAGAGTCCGTCCCATGCGTCCACCCGCACCGACAATTGCAACTCTCACTTGTCCACCCATTTCAATCTCCTCAAACCTGTTCATCACTTCCATACAAAAACGCCTAAGACTGGCTTAGGCGTTTCAATCACATTAGACGATGTCTAATAACTCTACTTCGAATACTAACGTTGAGTATGGAGGAATAGAAGCACCTGCACCACGCTCACCGTAAGCTAAGTGATGTGGAACATATAACTTCAACTTGGTACCAACTGGCATCAGTTGTAGGGCTTCAGTCCAGCCAGCGATAACGCCAGATACTGGGAATTCAGCTGGTTGGCCACGAACAACAGAGCTGTCGAACACGTCACCATTGATGAAAGAACCGTGGTAGTGAGTGCGAACAGTGTCTTCGTAGGTTGGTTTTGCACCGCTACCTTGAACTAATACTTCGTATTGCAGACCAGAGTCAGTTACGATCACACCTGCACGCTTAGCGTTTTCAGCTAAAAAGGCTTCACCTTCGGCAGAAGCCGCAGCAGCAGCTTGCTCTTGAGCCGCTTGAATACGACGGCTGATCTCAGTGAATGCAACTTGCATATCTTGCATAGATACAGCACTTTCAACGCCAGCAAATGCATCGGCTAAACCTGCTTGAACGGCAGCAATATCCACACCTTCAAAAGAATTAGCAGCCAGTTGCTCGCCCATTTGACGACCTACACCATAGCTTGCTTGCTGTTCAACAGTACTGAATTTATCAGACATAATTAACGACTCTCAATGTTCAATGGAATTTTGCGCGCCAGTTTACCATAGTTCCACGCCCTATGCTGATAAACTGACTGCTTATTTAACTTTGGCGGCGATTTTACGTAACCGATGCGTATTTATCCAGCAATAGCGCCTAATTGCGGCAAGATAAGAACGGCATCTAAACGAGCGCCAAGCCCTAATCGCTATTTTGGTAACACGCATTGGTTTTTAATACTCGCCTTTGCGCTTTGATACAAAGGCTGCATTTGCCCCTGTAATTGCTCGAGTTGGGCGATGCGGCTGCTGTTTGATGGGTGCGTCGATAACAGCTCTGGCCCTTGGCTACCGCCCGCTTTCGACATATTGTGCCACAGCACCACGCTCTGCGCTGGATCGAACCCTGCCCGCGCCATCAACTCCAGCCCCATCACATCGGCCTCACTCTCCTGAGCGCGACCAAAGGGTAAAATCACCCCGACCTGCGCACCCAGTCCTAAGGCCGACATATATAAGTCACGGTTTGAGACACCACTCGCGCCAAGGGCTGCATCGGCGATTTGCATCCCCATGCCCGTCATCTGCGCCCGAGAGACCTGTTCATTACCATGCTGGGCTAATACGTGAGCCACTTCATGGCCTAATACGGTTGCCAGTTGGTCCGGGGTACTCGCGACGTTAAGTAACCCGGTATACACGCCAATGTGTCCGCCAGGCAATGCAAAGGCGTTAACTTGCTCGGAGTTGAACAAGACGACATCCCACTTCTGGCTTTGATCGGGCAGCGCTGCAGTAACGCGATTCGCCACGCAATTTACGTACTGAGTGAGCTTTTTATCGCTGCTGATCTTTTGCTGCTTTTTCATTTCTTCAAAAGAAGCATCCCCCATTTGCTGCATTTGCGATGCCGAATACAGCAAGGTTTGGCCACGCCCCGTAGGCGATTTAGTGGTCGCGCAGCCCGATAATCCTAACGTGAGTCCAACCGCCACTAAGGCAAGTGTTATTGATTTCATAGGGAACTCCTTAATCCGAACGAGGCTGAAGCTAGCAGACTCAACTAATAATGATTAAGATTTTACTGAGATAGCAAGCAGAAGCCAAACGAGATTCAGAATCTTGCCTAGTAGCACGAGTGAGCCAAGTGCCAGTTAACGTGCAATATAGTCTTCCCTTAACATGGCATAGAGGTACTCATCGCCCCATACGCCCTTAAAGAAGATGTTTTTCACATAATGGGCTTCGCGCCGAAAGCCGAGTTTTTCGAGTAATCTACAGCAGGCAAGATTGTCTACATCGGTTATCGCAATAACACGATGCTTATTTAATTCCACAAAGAGATAACCCAGCAATGCGCTGACGGCCTCAAACGCAACCTGCTGGCCTTGATACTCAGGCGCAATCGTAAAGCCGATTTCCATTTGCTGCTCATCGATAAAATGCAGCGCCAAATCGCCCACTAAGGTGGCAGGCGTCGCAAGCGATGCCTCAGAGACAATCGCCAATTGAAACCAAGTGTCTGCCGCGCCAAATTGCGCGTAATCCATGTTCTCGAATAACGAGACAGCATCGCTATAAGAGTAATCCGTCCAGCTTTGATATTTGGCGATCTTAGGGTTGGCTCGATAAGCGGTAAAAGCTTCAAGATCCGCTCGCTGAAATGGCCGAAGCGTAAAACGTTGGGTCGTTAAACCGTGATTTACCATGTGGTGAAGTGCGTTACCTATCGCCAATGTCGACGCCATGCCTGATCCTGTAAATGTAGTAATCCACGTTCCGAGGTTAACTATATAGTTCACCCAGCGGAAACCGGTAAACAGTACCAATAAGTGCTAGCAGTTTATGGATAGCAGCGCGGGCTTATCTCAACGCTTGCCTTTAAAGGCTTTGACGCTGTGCTTATTAATACTGCGACGATTCGCCTGTTTATCCCGCGGTGGACGCTTAGGCGCAACGTTATGCTCAGCACCATCCTCTCTAGCTCTTTCGCTCGGCTTATCGGTCACAGGAAAGTCCGCCAATGATGCTAACGGTAACTCACGCGCCGTCAAGTTGCGGATCGCGGTTAAGCTTGGCATTTCACCATGGCACACCAAAGAGATAGCGAGCCCTTTGGCGCCCGCCCTTGCGGTGCGGCCAATACGGTGCACATACACAGGCGCACTGGTGGGTAAATCTAAATTGATCACCACTGGTAAGGCATCAACATGAATACCACGGGCCATTAAATCCGTCGCCACCACCACTTGAATACGATTGCCTTTAAAGTCGGCCAAGGTTTGGCTGCGCACGGTTTGATCTTTTTCACCGTGCAGTGCAGCAGCATTTATCCCCGCCTTAACGAGTCGTTTCGCTATCGCATCGGCATCATCGCGGGCACTGATAAACACTAGCACTTGCGGCCATTGATATTGTTTGAGTAACGCAATCAATGCCTGTGCCTTACTGCCCTTATTGACTAAATACAGTTGCTCTTCGATTTCGGCGGCGACAGCATTGCGTGTACTGGCCTCAACCCGCAGGGGATCATTGCTCAGCAATTTACCCGCCAAGGAATCCAACGCCTCTGGCAAGGTGGCTGAAAACAGTAAGGTTTGCTTACGCTTAGGCATCATTGCCATCAGCTTTTGCACATCGGGCCAAAATCCCATTTCCAGTAAGCGGTCGGCTTCGTCTAGCACTAGATATTTTATCGAGTCGAGACTGATATAGGACTGCGTGCATAAATCCAATAAGCGCCCAGGGGTTGCCACCACAAACTGCGGATTAGCGGCAAGTTCGGCTAATTGCTCTTCCTGCGCGATGCCGCCACAGAGGAGCTGAATATTCAAAGAAGACGATAACTTACTCGCCAGCGCGTGCAACGCTATCGTTACCTGCTGCGCTAACTCACGCGTTGGCACCAACACTAATGCCAGTGGATTAGACACAGACTCGGATTTAGCCATCGTTTGCTCAGCAATTTGTTGCCAGAGGATTTGCAGCAAAGGTAAACCGAAAGCCAAGGTCTTACCGCTACCGGTTTGCGACAGCGCTAACACATCCCGCCCCGCAAGAATCGCCGGAATCGCTAATTGCTGCACCCGTGTCGGATGCTTGAGCGCGGTAGGCAATACTGAACATAACGCCGCATTGACGCCAAGCTCAGTAAAGGTAAACGACTCAGGGGAAGACTCTGTGGAAGGAGAAGGCTTAGGAATGATCATCGCAACACCAATAAAAACATGGGAGCGAAAGTTTACGCAGAGTTGGCAGTTAATACCAATGTTGTTTCGGCTTTGACTAAAGCCTTGGGGTAGTTGTTTCGTCATATCCAGTGACGTATCGGATTACCAACTATCGACAAGCAATCATTGAGTTATAGGTTTTGAAATCAAAGTCGTGGGTCTTCAACCCACACCCGACCAAGAGGGGATCAACAGCAATCCCCTCTTGGATCTCCCTTGCCGCCCTAGCGAAGTTACATGCATTGGTTAGTGGCCTCATACTCCAATAAAAATCGCCTAACGGCTCAGATGGCACATCCATGTACCCCCGAGCCTGCGTCATCATCCATGATGTCGCCACTGCATTTTTATCTGCGTATTTCGACAACTTCGCAGGGGAAGGTGAACACCTGAAACAGTAACTTGAAATGGTGATCACGAAAGAATTCTGTCTTATTTTTTATTGCAAATTAGAGGTGAAAATATGCTCGATATTTCTTTGAAGATCTAATTGCTAGTATTAGACTTGAAAATTAAATAGCGAATTGAATTCTTCTCTTGAAAGAACTTAATAAGGTTAAATGCAATGATTCCTCGTGGATTAATGATTACACAAAATATTGATGCTAACTCATCTGGATTTACTTTAAATGGAGGAATAGATGCGCAAAATCTTAGACAGTACCTTCTTTTTTGGGATCATCTCGTCTGTCCTCAGAGTAATCTTTTCCATTTTGGTATGGGACAGGATTTTGAGTATTTGATGAATGCTGGCGTAGCACAATATGTAGGCGTAAATTTTAGTGGTAGAACAAATGCTGGTTCAGCTTTTTGGAGAGCTTTAGAGGATAAAGCTTTTGAACAATTACTAACTGATAAAAATATTGAATGGAGTTTAGCATCTAACATTAGGATTCTAGAACTTAATACATTAAAAGAAAGCAAGCAAGAAGCATTATGTTTTAGCCTAATTGATGCACTGAAAGTGTTTACTCCTGAAGTCCCACTTCCAGAAATACTTGAATTCAAACAAAAACGTCAGAATATGCTGCTTGAGTTACGAGATAGCATTGATGAACTCAAAGATAGCATATGTGTATCTCAAAACAGTCTAGAAGCTCTTCAACGAAAAAAAAGAAAAGTTGAAAAGGATATTACAGAGCTAAATCAATTAATTGATGAAACTAAGTTTCCCTCTATACGCAGATGTGCTGTAGATGTTTTAACTGTTGAAGGTGTAGTCGGCTTTACCTCTGCCATGCTAACTGAAATAGGTATAGGTAATGGATATGGCTTAGCTTTAAAAGGTTTATCTGTGATGGGAGGCATTGGCTTTAGCATGATGAAATGCAATCGCCCAGTTAAATTACCTAGTCACCTAAAACAATATGCTTATGTAGCATGTGCTAAACAAGAACTTATTTAGCTTTTGTAATATACAATTTTAACTCTATAAATAAAAATCGGACAGGCATAACTTTTATGCCTGAACAATTTACAGATTACAATTAGAGTCTAAGGAATACACCATCCCCTCGGAGTTGCCGCAGGGCGAATAGGCAAATTGCGTGAGTCTCGCCATGGATGGCGAGATAGCGTCAGTCGAATCAGGGACGAGCGTCTGACGCGATAGCAGAAGGACGCTTAATGCCCAAGGGGTTTTCAACTTCGTTGGGGATGCTGGGGCCAAAAGGGGAACAGGCGCTTTTCCCCTTTTGGTCGGGTGTGGGGTGAAGCCCCACGACTTTGACTTTGGTTTAAAACCAACGAAATCTCAAACTCGATTTGAGATATAAAAAAGCCCCGCTAGTGTTAAACACTGCGAGGCTTTATTTATCTAGTGCGCTGCTAACTAATATAACAGCTGCACCACCCAACCTAATTAGCTATTTAGGTCTTGGAAGAACTTCTTCACGCCATCGAAAAAGCCTTCAGCCTTTGGGCTGTGCTTCTTTGATTCGCCGGTTAAGGTCGCTTCAAACTCACGCAGTAATTCTTTCTGACGCTCGTTGAGGTTAACTGGCGTTTCCATCACGACTTTGCAGAGCAAATCGCCAACGGCATGGCTGCGAACCGATTTAACCCCTTTACCACGCAGACGGAACATACGGCCCGTTTGCGTTTCGGCTGGGATCTTCAAGCTGACTTTACCGTCCAGTGTTGGCACTTCAATCTCACCACCGAGCGCCGCTTTACTGAATGAAATCGGCACTTCGCAGTAGAGGTTGTTGCCATCACGCACGAAAATAGCATGTTCACGCACACTGACCTGAACATATAAATCGCCCGCTGGCGCGCCAAACTCGCCCGCTTCACCTTCACCCGCTAAACGAATACGGTCGCCAGTGTCGACACCTGCTGGGATCTTAACTGACAATGTCTTCGTTTTTTCGACACGGCCATCGCCATGGCACTTAGTACAAGGATCTTTAATGATCTTGCCGCGTCCATGACAGGTTGGACATGGCTGTTGTACGGTGAAGAAACCTTGGCGCATTTGCACTTGGCCTTGACCATGACAGGTTGTACAAGTGGTCGCCGAAGTGCCTTTTTTCGCACCGCTGCCGTCACACACATCACAGCTAGCTAAGGTTGGAATACGCAGTTCTTTGGTGAGGCCTTTTACGGCTTCTTCCAGTGATAACTCTAGGTTGTAACGTAAATCTGAGCCGCGGGCCGCTTGGCGTTGACCGCCACGACGTCCACCGCCGAAAATATCGCCAAAGACATCACCGAAAATATCGCCGAAATCTCCCGCGCCGCCGTAGCCACCACCGCCGCCGCGATTCGGATCCACACCCGCATGACCAAATTGGTCATAGGCCGCTTTTTTGTTGGCATCGGTAAGGATTTCGTAGGCTTCTTTAACTTCTTTAAAGCTCGCCTCAGCAGCTTTGTCGCCAGGGTTGCGATCGGGGTGAAACTTCATCGCCAAACGCTTGTAGGCTTTTTTAATTTCACGTTCGCTGGCGTCACGACCAACGCCTAATACTTCGTAATAATCTCGCTTTGACATAATCTCATGCTTCTCAGCTTAAGTTGAACGAACGGGCGTTAGGGTTTCCCCGTAACGCCCGCCTAGAAATTAACTATTTGAAATCAATCAATTTGATTGAGAGCAAATGTTATTTCTTGTCGTCTTTCACTTCTTCAAATTCAGCATCGACAACGTCATCGGCAGTCGCGTTAGACTGTTTAGCAGCACCTTCTTGTGCGCCACCTTGAGTTTGAGCTTTAGCCTGAGCGATTTCCATCAGCTTAGCAGACGCTTCAATCAGCGCTTGAGTCGCTTTTTCAATGGCTTCTTTGTCGTTGCCTTTTACAGCAGTTTCAACCGCGCTCATTGCCGCTTCAATCTTAGCTTTGTCTTCGCTTGGCAGTGCATCGCCCGCTTCTTCAACTTGTTTCTTAGTTGCGTGAACTAAGCCGTCAGCTTGGTTGCGAGATTGCACTAACTCTTCAAACTTCTTGTCTTCTTCAGCGTGGGCTTCAGCATCACGTACCATTTGCGCCACTTCTTCTTCGCTTAAGCCTGAAGAAGCTTTGATGGTGATGTTTTGTTTCTTACCGGTTTTCTTGTCGGTGGCAGAAACATGCAGAATACCGTCAGCGTCGATATCGAACATCACTTCGATTTGTGGCATGCCACGTGGTGCTGGCTCAATACCGTCTAAGTTAAATTGACCTAATGACTTGTTCGCGCTCGCTTGCTTACGCTCACCTTGCAGTACGTGAATGGTTACTGCACTTTGGTTGTCATCGGCTGTTGAGAACACTTGCTGTGCCTTAGTCGGAATAGTCGTGTTTTTCTCAATCAGCTTGGTCATTACGCTGCCCATGGTTTCGATACCCAGAGACAGTGGTGTTACGTCTAACAGCAGAACGTCTTTCACGTCGCCTGACAGTACGCCCGCTTGAATCGCAGCACCTACGGCTACGGCTTCGTCTGGGTTTACGTCTTTACGAGGTTCTTTACCGAAGAAGTTAGAAACCGCTTCTTGAACCTTAGGCATACGGGTTTGACCGCCCACTAAAATCACTTCGTTAATGTCTGATACTGATAAGTCAGCGTCAGCCAGTGCCACTTTTAATGGCTCTAAGGTACGAATGATTAAGTCTTCAACCAGTGACTCTAACTTAGCACGGGTGATTTTCACCACTAAGTGCTTAGGACCTGTTGCATCGGCAGTGATGTATGGCAGGTTCACTTCAGTTTGGTTGGTGCTTGAAAGCTCAATCTTCGCCTTTTCAGCCGCTTCTTTCAGACGTTGCATTGCTAATGGATCTTTACGCAGATCTAAGCCTTGCTCTTTCTTGAATTCGTCAGCTAAGTAGTTGATTAAACGGTTGTCAAAGTCTTCACCACCTAAGTGAGTGTCACCGTTAGTCGCTAATACTTCGAAGGTTTGGTCGCCGTCGTTGCTGTCGATTTCGATGATAGAGATATCGAATGTACCACCACCTAAGTCGTACACTGCAACGATGTTGTCGCCTTGCTTCTTGTCGATACCGTAAGCTAGTGCTGCAGCTGTTGGTTCGTTGATAATACGTTTAACTTCAAGACCTGCGATGCGGCCCGCATCTTTAGTGGCTTGACGTTGTGAATCGTTAAAGTATGCAGGAACGGTAATTACCGCTTCTGTCACTTCTTCACCTAAGAAGTCTTCTGCTGTTTTCTTCATCTTTTTCAAGATTTCAGCAGAAACTTGTGGTGGAGCCATTTTGTTGCCACGTGATTCAACCCAAGCATCACCGTTGTCGGCTTGGATAATTTTGAATGGCATGATGTTCACGTCACGTTGAACTTCGTCATCTTTGAAGCGACGACCGATTAAACGCTTGATCGCGAAGAAAGTGTTATTTGGGTTAGTTACAGCTTGGCGTTTTGCTGGCTGACCCACGATGGTCTCATCATCGGTGTAAGCGATGATAGACGGGGTTGTGCGATCGCCTTCAGCATTCTCTAATACGCGTGCTTTGCCACCATCGAGGACAGCTACACAAGAGTTTGTTGTGCCTAAGTCGATACCAATAATTTTACCCATGAGGTCCTCCGAAAAATTTCTGTCTAACTAAATTTATAAGTTGGTTTTGATATGGGGCCGGACGGTTTTTTTTCAAGTCCACTGTTGGCCACCTTCTCTGCCTTAACACCTATATTGGGACAGGGAATTTAATTACAAGGGCCGATAAAAAATTTTTCTGATTTATCTTTTCAAAAGGCACGGCTGTATAAAATATTCAAAACCACAAAATCCGCTTGCTTATCAGCAATAGCTGTTATTCAATCTGCGCACATTGAGTGATGTTTAAGCGCATAGGGTAATAGTGTGAAATCTTCAAATTTGGCGTATGTGTACGGCATGGCCGCGGTTTTCCTCTGGTCGACAGTGGCAACTGCCTTTAAGATTGCCCTCGGATTTTATAGCCCGTTGCAACTGGTGTTTGTGGCGGTACTCACCTCAATCATCGCCCTAGGTGCCATTCTCGCTTGGCAGAAAAAACTGCCACTCCTTAAAGCGCAGCTCCTGCGTCGCCCGGCGTTTTATCTGGTTACGGGGCTGATTAATCCGTTTCTGTATTATGTAGTGCTGTTTAAAGCCTATTCACTATTACCCGCCCAGCAGGCACTCTCACTCAACTACACTTGGGCGGTATTGCTGCCGCTGTTAGCCGCGCCGCTGCTGAAACAACATTTGCGTAAGAGCGATATGATTGCGGCACTGATTGCCTACTCAGGGGTATTTATTATCGCCACCGGCGGCGATGTCAGCGGTTTTCGCTTCGACAGTCCACTCGGGATTGGGCTTGCATTAACCAGCACTTTGCTCTGGTGCCTATATTGGATTGTGAACACTAAAGATCAAGGTGACCCTGTGGTCAGCCTGCTATTAAGCTTTTTGATAGGTTTGCCCTTTATTACCGTGACACTACTGCTGACCGATACCCTGCCCAGCTTTAGTTTGAGCGCCATGATGGCGGGCATGTATGTTGGCTTATTTGAGATGGGCATTACCTTCGTGCTCTGGTTAATGGCACTAAAAACCGCGACTCGCACGGCCAATATCAGTACCTTAGTATTTTTATCCCCTGTGATGTCGATTGGCTTTATTGCCTGGATTTTGCAAGAGACTATCGCCGCCGCGACTTATATCGGGTTAGGTTTTATTTTGAGTGGCATGATGTTGCAGCAGTTATTCCCGCGCTATCTGGAGCGCAAAACCAAGCTCAATGCCAAGCTTGCAGATTGAATAAGGCGTATCTCTCGGGCATAAGCAATTTATGCCCGAGCTAACATTTTAATGCCGCAGAAAGGGCTACTATGGCGGACTTTTATTGCCCCTAGACTGTTATTGCAGCTAATTGGGGCGCGAGGACGAGAGCATGACACCAGCCGTACAAATGGCAAAGAAAGCCAAAATTCCCTTTGAAATCTTAGAATACAGCCACGACCCACACTGCGCCGCCTACGGCGAAGAAGCCGCCAATGTGTTAGGGCTCGCCCCCGCGCAGGTATTTAAAACCTTACTGGTTGCGACCGATAAAGCCCATCCACCACTGGCCGTCGCTCTGGTGCCCGTTGACCATCAACTCAATTTAAAAGCCGTCGCTAAATGTTTAGGCCAGAAGAAACTGCAAATGGCCGATGCGGATTTAGCACAAAAATCATCAGGCTACCTCGTTGGCGGCATTAGTCCCCTCGCCCAGAAAAAACAGCTGCCAACGCTAATCGATGCGACGGCTCAGCAATTCGATAAAATCTATGTGAGTGCTGGCCGCCGTGGCCTTGAAATCTGCCTTGCGGCGAATGACTTAGCGAAATTGTGCCGCGGGTCTTTTGCGGATATTAAAACGCTTTAAGGCTAAATATCAGATATTTCTAAAATATGTTCAGAGCATCACAGTATTTATCCCAAATTGATTTGAAAATAGAGACATATCCGACTATAAATTGAACTGTACACAGACGACTAAGGATAGTCAGATGGAAAAATCAACTCAATGGAATCAAGAAGATGGCTTAAGCCCTATCAGTTGGGTCGCCATGCTCATTTGTATTGCCCTTTTTATCTACGAACATTTTTGGGGAAATGGTTTTACGACCATGGTGGTGATGCTCTACTGCACTTTTTTACTCCCCTCGGTACTGATCACTCGTAGAGTGCAAGAAAGGTATTTCCTGTATACCTTGGTATATATCAGGGCCTTTCGTAAATTCACGACCCTAATGTCGGTGGCATTTCTGTGTCTGTGGTTGATTGCCACTTACACTCCACTCATCCATTAACCGAGATGTTTGTCTCGTCCTGAAATAAGTTTGCCAACAAAAAAGCCGCTTTTGCGGCTTTTTTAATAGAACGATGTTACCGAGCGAGATGGCCCCTCGTTGGCGAGTGAACTATGCGCGGCTGGTGTAATCACCCCATGCTAACCACTTATAGGTGGTCAGCGCCTCAAGCCCCATAGGACCACGGGCATGGAGTTTTTGCGTACTTACGGCCACCTCGGCACCCAAGCCAAATTGGCCGCCATCGGTAAAACGGGTGCTGGCATTCACATACACAGCTGCCGAATTCACTTCGTTCATAAAATGCGTTGCGGCGTGAATATCATCGGTGAGAATCGCCTCCGAGTGCCCACTGGAATAGCTACGGATATGGGCAATAGCTGTATCTATGTCATTCACCACTTTAATGCCTAAGGTCAAAGACAACCATTCGGTCGCAAAGCTTTGCTCAGTTGCCGGGGAAATATCAAACCCCAGCCCATCAAGCAGCGCATAGCTTTGTTCACACACCGAAAAACGCACACCTAAGCGATGTAAGTACTCGGCAATTTGCGGCACAAAACGCTCGGCAACCGCGTTATCCACCAGCAAAGTATCTAATGCATTACATACCGTTGGGCGTTGCACTTTTGCGTTAGCAATCACCTCGAGTGCACGTTCAAGATCGGCATGTTTATCGACATACAAATGGCAGATCCCAATGCCACCTAAGATCACCGGAATCGTCGCTTGCTCGGCGCAAAGACGCTGTAAGGCTTGTCCGCCACGGGGGACTATCATATCGACATATTGGTCGAGCTTCAGTAGCCCTGTGACTAAGGCTCTATCGGGTGAATCAATCAGCTGCACCGCATCGACTGGCAGACCTTGGCTTGCAATTGCGCCACGGATCACTTCGCTAATCAGTTTGTTAGATTCGAGCGTCTCTTTTCCGCCGCGCAAAATCACAGCATTACCGGTTTTAAGTGCCAACACAGCAATATCGACCGTCACATTCGGCCGCGCCTCGTAGATAACCCCAATCACCCCAAGTGGAACACGGCGGCGTGTGAGCCTTAAGCCATTGTCCAACACTCGGCTACCAAACTCTTCGCCAACGGGATCGGCAAGACGCACTACATCGCCGATATCACCGATAATCCCAGCCAGACGCGACTCGTTAAGCAACAATCTATCGATCATCGCATCATTCAAGCCTTCAGCCTTAGCGGCTGCAACGTCTTTGGCGTTAGCCGCGAGAATCGCCTGAGTATTCTGCGTCAGGGCCTCGGCAATCGCCTCGAGTAAATCCGCTTTCTGTGCGGCGCTAAGATTTGCTAAGGCATAGCTGGCTTGTTTAGCCTGACTGCCCAGTTGTTGTAAATATTGCGCTTGATTAGTTTGACTCAAAACAGACCTCGCTTATAAGACGACCATGTCGTTGCGGTGCACTATTGCGTCACCATAATCGTAACCGAGCACAGACTCGATTTCGTCGGAATGTTTACCCGCAATTAACCCTAAAGCCTCACCACAGTAGCGGGTGATGCCCCTAGCAATGATTTTGCCTTTTTGGTCAACCAATTGCAGGGTTGCACCACGTTCAAATTCCCCTTTAACCCCAATAATGCCCTTCGATAGCAGGCTACGACCTTTTTCGGTCACGGCTTTCACCGCCCCCGCATCAAGCACCAGTGATCCTTGGGCGGCAGGTCCCGCTAAAATCCACTGTTTGCGGCTCTCTAACGGATTTTCGATGGCACTAAAATGTGTGCCGACAGATTCTTTGCCGACGACTTTTTTAATCACATCGGGATGATGACCCGAGGCAATCACCACTTCGATGCCCGCACGGCGAGCAATATCCGCAGCTTCAAGCTTAGTCGACATTCCGCCCGTACCTAAGCCCGACACCGAACCACCCGCTAACAGACGCAGACTGTCATCAATTTTCTCGACCTGAGAAATCAGCTTAGCATTCGGGTTAGTGCGCGGATCGGCATCGAATAAGCCCTTTTGATCCGTCAACAAAATCAACAGGTCGGCATCACACAGCAGTGCAGCACGCGCCGACAAGTTATCGTTGTCGCCCACTTTGATCTCATTAGTAGCGACGGCATCGTTTTCGTTGATGATGGGGATAATATTGTTTGCCAGCAAGGCATTAAGCGTATCGCGGGCATTCAAATAGCGCTCTCTATCGTGTAGATCGGCACGGGTCAGTAGCAATTGCCCCACATGCAAACCATAGATGCTAAAGAGTTGTGCCCAAGCGAGAATAAGCTGACTCTGCCCGACAGCGGCTAATAACTGTTTATTGGCCATAGTGTCGGGCAATACCGGGTATTGGAGATGTTCGCGTCCGGCGGCAATTGCGCCAGAAGTGCATAATACGACTTCGACCCCTGATCTCATCAGTGCGGCCATTTGACGAGCAAGCTCAACCATATGGGCTTTATCCAGCTGTTTACTGCCAGAAGTCAGCACACTCGTCCCTAACTTCACTACCACGCGGCGATACGCTATCTCACTTAAATTCATTATTCATATGTAGAAAATAACCGGATAATCCTTATACCTAATCCGCAGAGCAATTGGTAGTTAGTGGGCAGGATGTTGGTAGAAATTTTCAATTCTGCTTGGGATCGCGCATAAAAAAGGGCCATCGATTAGACGACCCTCAAAAAATAGCCGCGAATAGGCGGCTAGCTCAGTATCAGCCGTAAATAAATTTCGCAATAAACATGGCTGCGAGCACCAGCACGCCGATATTTAAATCGCTAAAGCGGCCCGTTAACAGCTTGATGACAGCATAGGAAATAATCCCCAGCGCAATCCCTGTGGCAATCGAGAAGGTCAGCGGCATCAGGATACACACCACAACCACAGGTGCAGCCTCAGTTAAGTCTTCCCATTCAACGTGAACCAGTCCAGCCATCATTAGAATCGCCACATAGAACAAGGTACCAGCCGTAGCATAGGCGGGGATCATTCCAGCTAATGGTGATAAGAATAAGGCCAAGATGAACAGTAAGCCGACCACAACAGCGGTTAAGCCAGTACGGCCGCCCGCGCTCACCCCAGCGGTACTTTCGATATAACTGGTGGTGGTTGACGTACCGAATGCAGCGCCCGCAATCGTCGCTAAACTGTCGGCGGTTAAGGCACGGTTTAAGCGAGGTAAACGGCCTTTTTCATCGAGGAAACCACCGCGCTGCGCAACCGCAACTAAGGTGCCCGAGGTATCAAAAAGATCCACAAACAGGAAGGCAAATACCACGGATAGCATTGTCACTTCAAATACTTGGGATAAATCCATCGCCATAAAGGTCGGCGCGACAGAAGGCGGCATAGAAACGATACCCTTGTAATGCACATCACCGAAGAGTAACCCAAGCCCAGTGATGATAAGGATGCTTAAAATCACCGCCGATTTCATTCCACGTTGCACCATGGCGATGATAAGGAAGAAACCTAACACGGCCATCACCGCTGGGAAGGCGGTAATATCGCCCATAGTCACTAAAGTTGCAGGGCTTGCGACCACAATGCCGGCACTCTTAAGACCGATCAGCGCGAGGAATAAACCAATACCCGCAGCAATACCGATACGCAGCGACATAGGAATACTGTTCACAATCCACTCGCGAATGCGCACTAGAGACAGGATTAAAAAGCAAATTCCCGACAGGAAAACTGCACCAAGTGCCGTTTCCCAGCTATAACCCATCTCACCCACTACTGTATAGGTAAAAAAGGCATTGAGTCCCATACCTGGGGCCAGTGCAATGGGATAATTCGCCATGATACCCATCACAATACAGCCCACCGCCGCCGCTAAACAGGTGGCCACAAACACAGCGCCATGATCCATACCCGCATCGGCTAACATCATTGGATTCACAAAAATGATGTAGGCCATAGTCATAAATGTTGTCAAACCTGCTATCGCTTCCTGCTTGAGGCTCGTTTGATTTTGTTTCAGTTTGAACAGCTTTTCTAACATGGAACTGGGTTCCTTTTCTTTTAAAGTAGGTAGGGTCAAAAATGTAAACACTATGTAGTCGTGTTTTTCGCAGGGGATTATAGGGAGTTTGTGCTGGTCAGGCCAGAAAATTGATGGAGATTTTCTTGATAGAAATCGCTAAACAGAACAAAAAACCACCGCGCTTAATTTACATTAAAGCTCATGCTAAATAGGGGTTAGCAAGCCAATCTTAATCTCGGGAAAGTTTGAATGCCGTTCAGGATGAACAGCACATTGTTTTTAAAGCGAAATAATCACAAAACAGCACAATGCTTATCCCATGCAGGCATATTCGGTCGCATCTGCGCAGCAAATGGGAGTGAAGTCGATAGCAAAAAGCCGGTGCCCTTAAGTGCACCGGCTTTTTGAGTTCAACGGGGAAACAGCTTAAAAACGATAGTTAAAGCTGACGGTAAAGTTACGTGGCGCACCGTAGTGATACGCACTGTAAGCTAGGCCAGATGCTGTCATATAGGCATAATATTTCTCATCCAACAGATTCTCTACGTTAACCTGCAGATCCATATTCTCAGCCAGATCGTAGCGCGCCATCAGATTCACTAGGGAGTAAGCATCCTGCTTGATTGCCACATCACTGACATCTGAGTAACTGTCACTTTGCCAATTCACCCCACCACCTATGGTTAACTCAGGCAATAAGTCCACAAATTGGTAGGTGGTAAACAATTTAAATTGCTTCTGCGGACTGGTAGTTGCGACTCGCTTACCCTCTGCATCTTCGGCATTAAATTGCGAGTAACCTGCAGAGATATTCCAGCCATCGGCAGGCTCACCCACAACTTCTAGCTCAAAACCCTTACTCTTAGTGCCTTGTGCGGCCTCATAGTAATTCACGGGTTTACCACCGATATAAATCGTTCCGGCTAAGGTTGCCAAGTTATCTTGGTCAATTTGGAACACCGCCACAGTGGTATGTAGACGATCGTCAAGATAAGCACTCTTTAGACCTAACTCGTAGGCTTTGCCTTCTAATGGGTCGAGGTAATTTTGATCGGCATCGAAATTATTCTGCGGGTTAAAAATTCCGGTATAACTGGCGTAAATACGATGCGCGTCATTGATATCGTACAAGGCGCCAACATAGGGCACAAACACCCCATCATCACCAAAGTTAGTATCGGTACCATAGCTCACGCCTTCACGGTTCCAGCTTGAGATACGTCCACCGGCAATCAGTTTAAAATCATCGGTAATCGTTAAGCGAGTCGCCGCATAAAAGCCTTTTTGCTCGGTATCCATATTGAGCTGACGGTTCGCGTTGCTCGACCATTCAGGCTCGGCAAACTGATTTTGTTGCCATTCGTAGAAGTTATCGACCACTTGTGAGTCCCAACCCGTCATATCGTCACGGATAGGCTCATAGGTATCGGCGTAGGATTTTTGTTTACTATACAAAGCGCCCGTCACAAACTCATGGGTTTGACCAAAGAGGTCATAGTCGCCTTTAAGCTGCACATCAAAGTTATTCGAGTTACTTTCACCATGGCTGTGATAACGCTGTCCGCTGAGTCCCGCCCCCGTGTCTTTATCGAGCATACCCGACATGTAGATCATCTTAGTGGTGGTCTCATACTCCATGCGGTTGTAGTTAGCGACCAGCTGCCAACCATTGCTGAAGTAGTGATTCAGGTTTGCAAAGTAGTTGATATTTTTGGTTTCCCAGCGGCTCCAATCGGCAGCTGTGGTGGCCGATGTATCCCAATCAGTGGCAGAACCATCACTAAAGACGGCGGGCAACGCGCCCCACATCGCCCCTTTGGGATCGTTGTGGTTATAGCTACCACCAACACGCAGCAAGGTGTTGGCCGTAATATCACTGTCGACCACACCATAGAGAATGGTTTTGCGGTCTTGATACAGATCTTGGTAAGAGTCGCTATTCACATACTTAGCGACCAAGCGCCCACGCACACTGCCGTCTTCATTCAGACCATTGGATACATCCGCGGTGACTTGTTTTTTATCCCAACTTCCAGTGGCGACATCGACATAACCTTTAAGATCAGAACTGTCGGCATGCTTACGCACTAAGTTAATCGAAGCCGAAGGATCGCCTGCACCCGTTAATAATCCGGTAGCACCACGTACGACTTCAACTCGCTCGTAGATAGACACATCCGATACCGTTTCACCGGCATCACCGCCTAAACTCCAAGATAAAGGCACACCATCAATTTGATAGTTTTGCACGGTAAAACCGCGAGCCGAAAAACCGTTACGCACGTTATCTGTTTTTGAGGATGATAACCCCACAGTGTTGTTGACCACATCGACTACGGTATTTAGCGCCTGATCTTCAATCCGATCCGCCGTCATAATGCTGACCGACTGTGGCGTTTCCCGCAGCGTGAGTCCTAACCCCGTTGCGGTATCAATATTACGACTCACTGTGTATTTACCCATCACAGTGATTTTCTCGATATTTTGATCTTGTGTCTCTGTTGTTGAAGCGGTTTGTTCTTCGGCCATCAGTGCCAAAGGATTCAAAGCTAGGGTTACTGCAGCAGCAAGTGGAAGTAGATTAAAACGCATAGTCGTTCAGCAAGTTTCGTTAAGGTGTGCATACGGTAACACCATTGAGAACGATTTGCATTTGTATTTTATGTGGCAAATGTAACAAATTCATCATTCTTAAGTCGTACAAAAAGATGAATAGATTGATGACAAAGTTTTATGTTTTAAAAACAGATAATTAAATTAGCTCTTGATAAAAGCAGTCATCTTGAGATGGCTGCAAAAAATTTTACGATTATGGGAAGGAATAAGGGGCATTGCGCCGTAACGACAGAAAAAAGCTAAAAAAAAGCCTGCTCAATGAGCAGGCAAGACATATTTCAAGCGTCCCTTTCGGGGAAGTACATTACCGCGCTAGCGGAAGAAACCTGGCATACCCATGCAAAAACACCGATATGCTACTTGAGTCTAAACACGCCAAAAAGGCGATACAAAGGTTGATGGATGATGGAAACTAGGTTTAAAGGGATAGTTAGCCCTTAAAGCTCATAGCGAATAAACCGCCACGCAAAACATCAGAGTTAATCCAAGTGTTTTGCCAAACAAAGTGATTCTTGCCTGTATAAGACATAGTCAATTACTCCTAAGTAAAGTTGAGATTAAGTACTCTAGTAAAGCTTGGCTCGGTTCCTTGGAACTAGAGATTCTCAAATCCGTTGAGACGACTTGTCACTCGGGTCCTTGGAGAAGGATATCCATCCTGGATAGACTAGAGGGGATGGGCGCATTGCCCTGTCCACGAAAACTATTATATGTTTTCGTAGTTTTATTACAAGCTTTATTTGTATTTTTTTTAATTAAGGCTTTTTAATGTAATTTTATTACGTAAAACAACCAAAAATCTTGGCGACCTGCATCACATAAAAACAGAAATAACCCTGTAACCACCTAATAAGTAAGATATTACAGAATTATTTCTATTTATTACGTTAAATTGTTAACGATTGATCAGATATTGATACAGACCGACCAAGGGACTCGCAGTGGGTTTTCCATAGAGTGGATCGCCCTCCGTTGCACTGCCAGCGATATCTAAGTGTGTGTAAGCTAAAGGAATTGCGGCATTTATGCCATGTTCAAACAATCCCGAAGCCTTAAGCAGAAACGCCGCCGGATATTGATGCCCACGGGCCGTTACCGAAGATGGCGCATTGTTAGAAGATAAAATATCAGCCGCCCCTGAGACTTCACGGATCTTGGCAAAGTCCTCGCGGCGCAATGTAGAAACCTCAAAGGGTTCGCCCCATTGGCTTGCCTGTAACGCGAGTGTCTGCGCACACTTGGCGCCACTGGCGACCGCATTTTCAACCGCAGCAGGATACGCCCCATAACAACGTACCACATGGCCCGTGAGAGTCGCGACCGAGAATAGCTCTGGTTGCACCGCCGAAACCGCTTTAATACGCAGATGACTTAACAGGTCAGCCAATACTAAGCGCCCTTCCGCATCCGTATTACCAATTCGTACCCGCACGCCCGCATGGCTAGTGATAATTTCATCGGTAACAAAGGCTTCGCTGCCAATGCTATTACGCACTAAGCCCAGTTCGGCGATCACTCGGATCCCTTTAGGCTTGAGCATAGACAAAGCTTTAAATAACCCGGCCACGGCAGAGGCGCCACCTTTATCGCGGCTCATGCCCGCCATTGCGCCGCCGACTTTCAGATCGGCACCGCCCGTATCGTAGACCACACCTTTGCCTGCAAATAAGAAGGTACGAGTAATCTCGCCTTCTGGCAGATATTCGAGTTTCACCACCCGCGGTTGATGCCGCCCAACGGCAAAGGAAGAACGCGCCACCGCACTTAACAGTGGATAATCGCGCTCGAGAATATCCCTATCTTCCACGACTGCGGTTTTAATCACACTGCCTTTAAAAGCTTGCAAACAATATTCGGCAAAGGCTTTTGCCGACATACGCTCAGGTTCAGTGCCACATAAATCCCGAGCCAACACACGGCCAGCTTCTAATGCGTTGAGCAATTGACTCTTTTTAGCTGATAGAGACAGTAACCCTATGGCTTCAAAGGCTGGCGTTAAGCCCGTTGCCTCGCGCAATTCTAAGGTTTGCCATAATTCTTGACCGCAGGCGAGCGCCGCAACTTCAGTCGCAAAACCAAACTTGGGCGTGGTAGAAGGCACCACATAAAGCAGGGGACGCTTAGCGCCCGCGTCTTTAGCAATAGCAATAGCAGCTCTTGCCGCATCGCCAAATACACGCACATCGGCATAATCATCAGTCACTTGAGTAACCGGCGCTATGATTAAACGGCCGCCAGCTAAACCGGGAGCAAACAATAACGTCGGGCTCTTACCGACACGCTTATCGACCTTAGCGCCATGCTCGGCCAATAAACTGATCTCATCAATTCCAATAGCACCAAGATCCGGTGTGACGACCACAACCGCATCCCAACCTTCACCATCAAAAATGGCATTTTCTGCTTGTACATCAACAAAGTTAACTTGAAACATGACCCATCCTTTTTCATTATTGTGCCTGCATTATTCCCGCTATAACGCTTAATTACCAATCAAAAAATCCCTTTGTCCCCATCGAAAAGACTGAGGGTGGCAACTTTCGCTGCCACAAGCACACATAGGCTGATCGAGAAGATTAATCGGCAGAGCAGAATGTGGTAGGATCAAGCCAAATTTGCCCTATACCCACAAGACCTGATGAGGGACCTCCTGTGACAGCGTTAAGTCAGTTATACCCACAGCCTTTATGGCAATGGTTCGAACAAATCTGTGCAATTCCCCACCCTTCCAAACATGAACAAGCACTCAGCAAACACATCCAAGCATGGGCTAAGAGTAAACAACTCGATGTCGTGGAAGATGCGGTCGGCAATTTAATCATTCGCAAACCCGCAACGGCCGGAATGGAAGATCGCAAAATCGTCGTGATCCAAGCTCACATCGATATGGTGCCGCAAAAGAATGCCGACAAAGTGCATGACTTTATCAAAGATCCTATCGAAGCCTATGTTGAAGGTGACTGGGTAAAAGCCAAAGGCACAACCTTAGGCGCCGACAATGGTATTGGCATGGCGTCAGCCTTAGCGATTTTAGGTAGCGACGATATCAAACACGGCCCACTGGAAGTACTGCTCACGATTGATGAAGAAGCGGGCATGACAGGCGCCTTTGGCCTGCAAGCGGGTATGCTCGATGCTGAAATCCTGATAAACACCGACTCAGAGCAAGAAGGTGAAATCTACATGGGCTGCGCTGGCGGTGTCGATGCTCAAATCACACTGCCTATGGTATGGCAAGCGTCGGAGCAAAGTTACGCATCATTTAGCCTGCATTTATCTGGCTTAAAAGGCGGTCACTCTGGGGTTAACATCCATTTGGGTCGTGGTAACGCCAACAAACTCTTGGCACGCTTCCTGTTTGAAAATGCCGATGAATTAGCGCTGGAATTAACCCAATTTACCGGTGGTTCACTGCGTAATGCCATCCCACGCGAAGCCAATATCAGCTTTATGTTACCCGCTGAAAATGTCGATGCACTGAATGAAAAAGTGCGCGCTTTTGAAGCCTTAGTCCGCGCCGAGCTGGCCATTGCCGACCCTGATATGCGTTTAGTGTTGAGCGAAATCCCAACGCCAAAACGCGTGATGAGTGAAAACAGCCAAAACACGCTGATCGACCTGCTGCATGTATGCCCTAATGGCGTGATGCGTATGAGCGATGAAGTCGCTGGCGTGACAGAAACCTCACTCAACGTAGGCGTGATTAGCACTAACGATGAAGAAGTTAGCATTCTGTGCTTAATTCGCTCGCTCATCGATTCGGGCCGCAGCCAAGTTGAAGGCATGCTCAATGCGCTGACTAATCTCGCTGGCGCTGAAATTGAATTCAGTGGCGCTTACCCAGGTTGGAAGCCAGATAACAGCTCACCCGTAATGGCGATTGTGCGTGAGACCTACGAGTCTATCTACCATAAAGAACCGGTTATCATGGTGATCCACGCGGGTCTTGAATGTGGTCTGTTCAAGAAGCCTTATCCAGAAATGGACATGGTGTCGATTGGCCCTACCATCCGCTATCCACACGGCCCGGATGAAATGGTCAATATCACCACAGTAGGTCAATACTGGGATCTGCTCCTTGCTGTGCTAGAACGAATTCCCGCTAAAGGTGAATAATCACTCTAGGTGAATAGTCGCTAAGCAGACTTAAATAACAAAGGCCGCAGAGGGTTTACCAATGCGGCCTTATTGTTGCTTCTATTTGCGCACTGCGTAAAGCTGATTATCGCGTTATCTAAACTAAACTAGGTTAGATTGGCGCTGAGCCAGATCCGCTCAGATTAAATTGACACTAAAACACAAAATCCAACTGCTTCGTTTCGCGTACCATGAGCGGCGAAAGCGTGTCTTTACTCTCGGCGAGTCCAACAGAAACCCCGAGTAACCGAATTCCACGGCCCTCTTGCCTAGCCATTGCTTGGCTCAGTAGCTCATAGAACATCACCACGGAGACCTCGTCACTACGATGCTCGATGGTGGTCTGTTTAAAATCATTAAATTTAAGTTTGACCACCTGCTTATGGATTTGCCTCCCCTTAGCACTTCGCCCTAAACGGCTGGACAACTCTTGGATTAATCCCGGCATCACCTGTTGGCACTGCTCCAGCGTGTAAATATCCTGAGCGAGAGTGGTCTCAACGCCTACGGATTTGCGCTCGCGGCTCACAGAAATCCCGCGATCATCGATGCCATGGGCCCGCTCGACTAACACGGCGCCAAACTTACCAAAACGGGCAATCAACTCTTGCTTTGGATAAGCCTGCACATCGGCGCAGGTATTTAAGCCTAGCGAAGACAGTTTCTCAGCGGTCACTTTACCGACTCCGGGTATTTTCCGCAGGGATAAGCTTTTAACGAACTCGGGCACCTCATCGGGTGGGATAACACATTGCCCATTGGGCTTATTTAAATCAGAGGCAACCTTGGCGAGAAATTTAATCGGCGCCACGCCCGCCGATGCCGTCAGCCCAGTTTCGGCCAAAATATCACGGCGAATCGCCTCGGCAATTAACGTGGCTGAGCCCTTAAACAGCTTACAATCGCTGACATCTAAATAGGCTTCATCGAGGGAAAGTGGTTCGATTAACTCAGTGTATCGGGAAAAGATGGCGCGAATTTGCTGTGAGACCTCTTTGTAGACCTGCATACGACCGGGAACGAGGATAAGATCGGGGCACAATTTCAGTGCGTAGCCCGTCGCCATGGCCGAACGCACGCCAAATTTGCGCGCCTCATAATTACAAGTGCTGATGACGCCACGCTGCACCCGACTGCCGCCGACAGCCAGCGGTTTACCGCGGTATTCGGGAAAATCCCGCATTTCCACCGCAGCAAAATAGCAATCCATATCGATATGAATGATTTTTCGCACCTTGCATTCCTCCGACACTCAAAATACTGTATATAAAAACAGTAATCAAGTGCCGCTTACCAATTTGCCGCGGTGCTGTTTGCGCTTGGATTATAAGCGCTCAAAAAACAAAGGGAGCCCTAAGGCTCCCTTGATTTGCAACGTTTTGAATTAAATCTTAAATTGCCCAATGTTGCGGGTGAGTTCGTGAGTCGCTTGCTCAAATCCTTGCAAACTTTGGGATAAATCTTGGCTTGAGAGCAAAGACTGATCGGACAAACCACGCACGCTAACCACGTTCTGTGCTACTTCTTCAGCCACAACGGCCTGCTGGCCAATCGCGACGGTAATTTCCACCGTTTGCTGCTGAATCGACACAATCGCACTGGCGATATCACTTAAAGCTTGCTCCACTTGTGTGGTCAAGTCTTGCCCGACCCTTGCCTGCTCAACCCCTGATTCCATCACCTGCTCGGCTTGTAGCGCACTCTGTTGCAGGGTTTGGATAATGCCTTGAATGTTGGCGGTAGAATCTTGGGTACGAGACGCGAGAGTACGCACTTCATCGGCCACTACGGCAAAGCCTCGGCCCTGCTCACCCGCCCGCGCCGCCTCGATGGCCGCATTGAGCGCCAGCAAGTTGGTTTGGTCGGCAATGTTACGGATCACGCTTAACACTTCGCCAATTTGCTCAGAGCTGCTACGTAACTCCTTGATGACTTTGGCCGCTTCAATCACTTGAACCGATAATGCCTTCATACCTTCGGTCGCACGGGACACAATTTGAGTACCGTCATGGGCTTGGGTTTGTGCCTTTTCAGCAAAATCATTCGCCCGCTGGGCGCTAATCGCCATTTCTTGGCTCGTCTGTGCCATTTGGGTGGCGGCCGTGGCCACTGAGTCGATTTGTTGTTTCTGCGATGACACCGAAGATACCGCTAAATCACACACTTGGCGCGCATCCATCACCCCAGTGCCCACCTCTTGGGTTAAGTTGCGAGTGTGCAGTAACATCTGTTGCACCTTTTCGGCAAAGCGGTTGAAGGCATCACCCAGTTTACCTAACTCATCTTCCCGTTCCATCAAAATACGTTGGGATAAATCACTGTCACCTTCGGCAATATCTTCCATCGCATCGAGTAATTTGCTGAGCTGGCGTCTAAAAGGCAATAACATCAACCAGACAGTAATGCCGACCAAAAGCATAATCCCCAAAGCAACAAAACAAGCATTCCAAAAGGCTTTGGTAACAGGCGCTTCAATTACTTCATGGGGCAACATAAAGGCTAAGTGCCATTTCTGCTTAGGATAATCACCGCCCACAGACACAAAGGTTACCCGCTGCGGCACACCGTTAAAGGTGACTTCGGCAAAGCCCTGCGCTTCACGCTGCATTTGCTGCCTTAAGGCGGTAAAGCCTGAGGAGTCCTTAAACTGGCTATCGATTTGATTCGCAAGTGAGCCCGGCGGGAACTTATCCGAGAATCCAGGGAAATAAACCAGCTTACCTTCATCCGTCATCAGGAAAGCTTGGCCGTAATTGCGATATTTGATTGGCGCTAACAGGGTTTTGCCAATGGTATCGATGAGAATATCCATACCACCAATCCCAATCAGCTCACCATTGGCACCATAGACTGGGGTTTTAACTGTGGCCGAAATTGAACCATCGTTGGCATCGACCGCAGGATCGCCCACAAATAGGCCGCGCTGATCGATAGCCTCCTGCCACCAAGGACGTTTATTAGTGTAATAGTTTGGATCGCCATCGAAACGGCCATTGAGGTCGAAATATTCGAAGGTATTTGCCGAGCCGAAAAACACTGACTTCACATCGGTATCACGGTCGGAAAACGAGCGGAAATAACGAATAATATCTTGGTACTGCTGATCATTGGCTAGATTACTGCCACGGGCATGGTATTGGCTAAACCAGTTGATAAGCCCAGGCTCGGCAAATACCGAGTGGATCACTTGCCCCTTAGCCACAAAATAACCACCAATCTCATTGGCTTTTAAGGCAACGAGCGCCGAAATGTCCGCATCCACTTGCCTACGTGTGTTATTACTTTCTTTATTCACGAGCAAAGCGGCAACTAAAGTAAGAAGTACAGCAAGGGCACCGACGATAGTGACCACTAACTGCAAACTTAGAGAACGTTTTATATATCTCATTCATCTTCCCGTCTGGCTGACCAACCACTTAACAAAAAATCATGCAAAAACAGTTTCACACGGTAACAATTTTTACCAGTCAACAACAGATGGAAATGTGAGAAAAAATGTAAACAAGTATTTGTAAAGAATAGACATAGTAAAATAACAGGAATCGCTAAACAATCGGCATCCATCAGAAGATCCCATTGCGATAGCGATTTTTTACAGAGTGTTAGACTAAATACTCAAAATCCAAAAACAAAGGCCAGTCATTTAGTGACTGGCCTTTGTGCTTAAGCTGCGTAAGCTGGAGTGGTTACATCTTAGTTTGCAGATAATTCGGTAAACCAATTCGGTCAATCAAACCGAGCTGTTTTTCTAACCAATACATGTGGTCAGATTCGGTGTCGTCGAGTAACACTTCTAAGATCTCACGGGTTTGATAATCTTTTTTCGACTCACACAGGGCAATCACCTTACGCAAATCATCGGCGACCTTATATTCATAGGCCAAATCGTTACGCAGCATCTCTTCAACGTTTGAACCAATGTTGAGCGCTTCCCGCGCGGCCACATTAGGTACGCCTTCGAGGAATAAAATGCGCTGTACCAGTTTGGCCGCATGGCCCTTTTCATCATCAGACTCATGGGCAATACGCTCATAGAGTTCGTTCAGGCCCCAGTCTTCGTACATATGGGCATGAACAAAATACTGATCCATCGCCGATAACTCTCCCGTTAGGAGTCGATTCAACGCGTCGATGACCTCTTTATCACCTTTCATATTCAGCTCCTATGACTCACTAATTTGCGATTGAAGATAGTTTTGAATGCCGGTTAAGCTGATCAGCTCCTGCTGTGACTCGAGCCAATCTAAGTGCTCTTCTTCATCTTCAAGGATATCTTCGAGCAGATCGCGACTCACATAATCCTGCTCCGCCTCGCAAAGGCTAATGGCATCCCGTAACAGTGTGAGTTGTTCTTGCACCATGGCCAAATCGCAATCCAGCATCTCTTGGGTGTGCTCGCCAATACGCAGTTTTTCGAGCTGTTGCAGATTCGGTAATCCCTCTAAAAATAATACCCGCTCGATGAGTTTATCGGCGTGTTTCATATCTTGGATGGATTTCTTGTATTCGACGTGATCTAGCTTCTCAAGACCCCAATGTTTGAACATTCTGGCGTGGAGAAAATATTGATTAATGGCCGTTAACTCACAGGTCAGCACCCGATTGAGTTGTCCCACCACTTTAGGATGACCTTTCATAAGTAACTATCCTTGATATGAGTGAAAGATTGATCTAAATCAAGCTTCTAGCCTAGTACAGTTTTCAAGCCAACTCAAATTTTCTTTATTTTTCACAAACTTAAAGATAAAAAGCATTCTCATTATCGCTTAGATTAGCCAGCTATCCTCCTCATATATCAAGGATTAATTTTATGGGTACGCTCAGCAGGTAAGTAAATTCTCTTTCTTGCAGTTATAAAAGGCACTCGTTAACTGATTAGCATAACCCGCGTCACTCGTCCCTTCGTGAACTTGCGCTTCCCAGAACGAAATCGACGCTCAACACCTCTGCAGCGCTAAAATCAAGGCAAAAAAATAGCCTCCAGAGGAGGCTATTTCTGTTGAAGCGAATGATTAAATGATCCTGTCTTTCGTTAACTTCTCACGGCGCGCTTCTTCTGCGGCCATACGACGTTTACGCTTGTCGCAGGGATCATCACAATCGCAGGCTTTTTCAATCCCTAATACACCTAAACCGCCACAGCTTCCTTCAACGGCTTTGCGCTTGATGAGATAACCTATCGACATAAGCAAAAAGAACAGTAATAAAATCACAAATGCCGCGATAAAAGTGCTCATGTTAACTCCAACTACTTAAGGAAAGGCTTGAAGGCGTCACTGTAGTAGACTTTAAATCCTTCGCCTTGCTTTTCTATTAGCATTATCGCCAAGTGTTCTTTCTTGGCAAGCTCCAATGACGCTTCTGTGCCTAAAACCATCATCGCCGTCGCAAAACCATCGGCCGTCATACATTCTTTATGCAAAACGGTCACAGATGCTAGCTTATGATTAATCGGCAAACCGGTACGTGGATCAATTATATGAGTAAATCGCTGACCTTCTTCCTCATAATAATTGCGATAATCCCCCGAGGTTGCCATCGCCATAGTGCCAGGCTCAATCACCTGCTGCACCGCCATGCCATCATCGGTCGGTTTCTCTATTGCGACGCGCCACGAGCTACCATCGCCTTTAGTACCCTTAATGCTCAGCTCACCACCAATTTCGACTAAATAACCGCTTGCATGGTACTTATCTAAAATCGAGGCCACTTTGTCCACACCAAAACCTTTGGCGATTGAAGACAAGTCCACATATAAATGCGCATTGTGCTTGCTTAAGCGATTGCCTTCGATAGAAAGCTCACTGATACCCGTTTTGGCTTTAGCCGCATCGATATCGGCTTGAGTCGGCACTTTGGTTGGGCGTTTATCGGGGCCAAATCCCCATAGGTTCACCAGCGGCCCTAAGGTAATGTCTAAGGCTTTGTCCGTCACGTTATATAAACGCATGCCTTCTTTAACCACTTTGATGGTATCCGGCGATACTTCAACGCTCTGCTCGAGCGGTAACTGATTGAAACGGGACAGTTCTGAATTGGGTCGATAGGTCGACATTTGGTTATTGACTTGCTCTAGGGCTAAATCAATTTCGGCCTGCAACAGCTGGGCCGTCGGCATTTGCTCATTGGGAACCACTTTAATGTGGTAGGTCGTGCCCATTGTGCTGCCCGCGAGGGAGATAACCTCATCCTGTTTGCTACAGGCTGAAATAAAAAAGGCTAGACCTACAAGGACCAGCCAGCTCACTGAATGCTTTAACACTGAGGTTTTTAACACGGGGGTTTTTAACGCTAGGGTTTTAAACATAGTGACTAACAACTCTTTTGGATGCCCTTTAATGCAAAAGTTGCAGATGAGAGCTTTACTCCACATCTGCAACTCTTCTCACCTTGGGCTAATTCACATTAGCCGCCGAAGTCATCCAACAGGATGTTTTCGTCTTCGACACCAAGATTTTTCAACATACCGATCACGGCCGCGTTCATCATTGGAGGTCCACACATGTAGAACTCACAATCTTCTGGCGCTTCATGGTCTTTCAGGTAGTTTTCATACAGTACGTTATGGATGAAACCTGTGTAACCATCCCAGTTGTCCTCTGGTTGAGGATCAGACAGGGCCACATGCCATACGAAGTTGTCGTTTTCAGCCGCTAGGCCGTCAAAGTCTTCCACGTAGAACATTTCACGCTTAGAACGTGCACCGTACCAGAAGCTCATCTTACGCTTAGACTTCAGACGCTTCAGTTGGTCGAAAATGTGTGAACGCATTGGTGCCATACCCGCACCACCACCGATAAACACCATTTCTGCATCGGTATCTTTCGCGAAGAATTCACCGAATGGGCCAGAAATCGTCACTTTATCGCCAGCCTTCAGGCTCCAAATGTAAGATGACATCTTACCGCATGGTAAGCTCAAGTTACGTGGAGGTGGCGTTGCGATACGCACGTTCAACATGATGATGCCAAACTCTTCTGGGTAGTTAGCCATTGAGTAAGCACGGATCGTTTCTTCGTCAACTTTAGATTCTAACTTGAAGAAGCCAAAGTGTTCCCAGTCACCACGGTACTTTTCAGGTACGTCGAAATCAGCATATTTAACATGGTGCGCAGGCGCTTCGATCTGGATGTAACCACCCGCACGGAACGGAACAGATTCACCATCAGGAATTTGCAGCTTCAGTTCTTTAATGAAGGTCGCCTTGTTATCGTTAGAGATAACAGTACATTCCCACTTCTTAATACCGAAGATTTCTTCGTCAAGCTCGATTTCCATGTCGTTCTTAACGTTCACCTGGCAAGACAGACGGCAACCTTTACGGGCGTCCCCCTTGCTGATGTGATCTAATTCTGTTGGCAGAATATCACCGCCGCCAGACTTCACCACTACGCGACATTGGCCACAAGAACCACCGCCACCACAGGCGCTCGATACGAAGATACCGCTGTTCGCTAGCACGCCTAACAGCTTGCCACCGGCGCCGGTTGTAATCGCTTTTTCAGGATCGTCGTTGATGCCGATCGTTATGTCACCGCTAGACACTAGCTTAGATTTAGCGAATAAAATCACTAACACTAAGACCAGGACGATAGCAGTAAACATACTCACACCGAGGTAAACCTCGAGCGGAGTAGATTTAAAAATACCAAGAATATCCATTAACTTATCCTTAGAAGGTCCAATTCAAGAAGCCGTTTGGTGTCTCTTACAGAGACACACCAGAAAACGACATGAAACCTAAGGCCATTAAACCAGCAGTAATAAAGGTAATACCTAAACCACGCAGGCCATTCGGCACATCGGCATACTTCAGCTTCTCACGGATACCGGCCATCAATACGATAGCTAATGCCCAACCTACTCCAGAGCCGAAACCAAACACCACACTTTCGCCCAGCTTGTAGTCACGCTCAACCATGAATGATACCGCACCGAAAATCGCACAGTTCACAGTGATCAGAGGTAAGAAGATACCTAACGCGTTGTACAAAGGAGGAAAGTACTTATCCAGTGCCATTTCCAGAATTTGAACTAAAGCTGCAATCACACCGATAAAGGTAATGAATTTCAAGAAGCTAAGGTCAGCTTCAGGTGCACCAGCCCAAGCCAGTGCGCCAGGTGCTAACAGCCCTTGGTAAATAACTTGGTTAGCAGGAACAGAGATAGTTAACACTACAACTACCGCAATCCCTAGGCCCATCGCGGTAGTCACTTTCTTCGATACCGCTAAGAAAGTACACATACCTAAGAAGAAGGCCAGTGCCATGTTTTCAATGAAAACAGAGCGAATTAACAGGCTAATATAATGTTCCATCTCAAATTACCCTTTTGCTTCAACTTGCTCTGGCTTATAGGTACGAATAATCCAAATCAGAATACCGATCAGGAAGAACGCACTTGGCGGCAGTAATAACAGACCGTTTGGTTGATACCAGCCACCTTCAGAGATCTTGTGCAGGATTTGAACACCGAACAGAGAACCGTTACCAAACAGTTCACGCACGAAGCCAACGGCTAACAGAATCGCACCGTAACCTAAACCGTTACCGATACCATCCATAAAGCTCATCATTGGCGGTGTTTTCATCGCATAGGCTTCAGCGCGACCCATTACGATACAGTTCGTAATGATAAGGCCCACGAATACCGATAACTGCTTAGAAATCTGATAAGCATAAGCCTGCAGCAATTGGTCAACCACGATTACCAGAGAGGCAATAATGGTCATCTGTACGATAATACGTACGCTGCTAGGAATATGGTTACGGATCATTGAGATAAACAGGTTAGAAAACGCTGTTACCGCAGTTAATGCCAACGCCATTACCAGTGCAGTTTCGAGCTTGCTCGTTACCGCTAACGCACTACATACACCAAGGACTTGTAATGCAATCGGGTTGTTGTTGACGATAGGTCCAGTCAGAACCTGTTTCAGTTCTTTAGCGTCAGACATTAGCTGAGACCTCCATTGCGTGCTTTTTCAATGAAACTCGCAAAACCTTCTTTACCTAACCAGAATGTTAGAGAGTGTTGAACACCGTTACTGGTCAGAGTCGCGCCGGATAATGCATCCACACCGTATTCAGTGCTAGCAACAGCTGGGTTTTTAGTTACGCTGATAGCAATGTTACCTTGCTCATCAAATAACTTCTTACCGTGCCATTTCGCTTTCCACTGAGCGTTTTGCACTTCACCACCAAGACCCGGGGTTTCGCCTTGCTCGTAGTACACTAAGCTTTGAATCGTGTTCAGATCAGCATCTAACGCGAGGAAAGCATACATAGTCGACCACAGGCCATAACCATGAACTGGCAGGATCACGCTGGTTAACTTACCTTGTTCGTCACGCACTAAATAAACCACTGCATCTTCAGCAACACGCTTAACCGAAGCGATGTCGTTTTGAGGTACAAATGAGGTTTTCACATCGCGAGACGCTTTGCGTTGATCGAATGTGTTGGCATCAACACCTTCAACCCAGTCACCGGTTTTTAAGTTAACTAACTTAGCTTCGATGTGCTTGCTGTAAGTATCCAAAATCTGAGCTTTGGTTACTTTGCCCGCTTTCGTGTCAATCAGACCCGCAGCTTCGAGGATGTACTTTTGCTTATCAAGCAGCTTGTTTTCTGCTTGAGTTGGGCGCAGTAATACTGCCGCAGTCGACACGAATATCGCACAAATTAGACATAAGCCAACGACGATAAATAACGTTCTGCCGAACGAATCTTTATTACTAGCCACGAGCAATCCTCCGCTTGATATTTGCCTGAACCACGAAGTGGTCGAACAATGGCGCGAACAAGTTAGCAAACAGAATCGCTAACATCATGCCTTCTGGGAATGCAGGGTTAATCACGCGGATAAACACAGCCATTGCACCAATCAAGATACCGTATGCCCATTTAGCTTGGTTAGTGAATGACGCAGACACTGGGTCAGTCGCCATAAACATCATGCCAAATGCAAAACCACCTAACACTAAGTGCCAGTACCAAGGCATTGCAAACATTGGGTTAGTGTCGCTACCGATCACATTTAATAGTGTAGAGATAGCAATCATACCGACCATCACGCCGCCAACGATGCGCCATGAAGCGATACGGGTATAGATGATAACCAGACCACCTAACAGAATCGCCAGAGTCGATACTTCACCCACAGAGCCTGGAATGAAACCGAAGAACGCATCCCACCAGTTTTGGTTGAAGGCATAATCTAAGGTACCCGCAGCCGCTTGGCTCAGCGCCGTTGCACCAGAGTAACCGTCAGCCACCACCCAAGTAGTGTCACCAGACATGTTCAGTGGGTAAGCAAAGAACAGGAAGGCACGACCAGCTAGGGCTGGGTTTAAGAAGTTACGACCCGTACCACCGAACACTTCTTTAGCCACAACCACACCGAAGGTGATACCTAAGGCCACCATCCACAATGGGATAGTTGCAGGCAGGGTTAACGCGAACAGGATAGAGGTAACGAAGAAACCTTCATTAACTTCGTGGCCACGGATAGCAGCAAACAGCACTTCCCAGATACCACCGACGGCGAAGGTCACCGCGTAGATAGGTAGGAAGAAACAGGCGCCGTACCACATCAGTGCAGGCCAGCCAGAGTTGGCGGTCAGTTCGGTACCGAACATGCCAAATAGGCTCACTTGCCATACGTCAGGCGTTGCAAAACCCGCGATTAACGCAAGTTGTGCTTGCAGACCGACGTTGTACATACCCACGAACATCGCAGGGAAGGCACAGGCCCAAACCGTGATCATCATACGTTTCAGGTCGATATTGTCGCGAACGTGGGTTTTGCCCTTGTTCACTTTACCTGGCGTATAAAAAATGGTGTATGCCGCTTCGAAGAGGGCATAAAACTTTTCGTATTTACCGCCTTTTTCAAAGTCGGGTTCAATACGTTCGAAAAAATCTTTCAAGCTCATTAGCCTTCCCTCTCGATCGTATCTAAACAGTCACGCAGATATGAACCGTAGTCATATTTGCCTGGACATACGAACGTACACAGTGCGAGATCTTCTTCATCCAACTCTAACGCGCCCAATGCGGCAGCACCATCAAAGTCACCTGAGATCAGGTCACGCAGCAACATAGTAGGAAGAATATCCAATGGCATTACACGCTCGTAGTTGCCAATTGGCACCATAGCGCGGTCTGAACCACCTGTACTCGTTGTCATATTGAACAGACGAGAAGCGCTTAAGTGGCCTAGGAATGCACGGGTAATAGAGTATTTGTTTGAGCCTGGTAACACCCAACCAAAGAATTCTTTTTCAGTGCCTTCTTCTAACAGACTGACCTGGGCGTGGTAACGACCTAAATATCCTTGAGGACCTACCGCAGTACGGCCATTGAGCACAGAACCTGAAACAACACGTACGTTACCGTCTAAGGTTTCGCCCGCGGTCAGTTCAGTCATGCTTGCACCTAAAACAGTGCGAACCAAACGTGGCTTAGCCGCTTTAGGACCGGCAATCGCAACCACACGTTCGGTATTTAGTTGACCAGTAGTAAATAGCTGACCAATGGCTATTACATCTTGGTAACCGACATGCCAAACAGTACGTTTTGCAGAAGCTGGAAGTAGGAAATGGATATGAGTACCAACTAGACCCGCTGGGTGAACACCGGCAAATTCTTCAACTTGGGCATTAGCGGCAGGAATATCGGCGCCAGGCGCTTTACAAAGGTAAACTTTACCTTCAGTAAGTTTTGCTAAGACCTTAAGACCATTAGCAAAATCTTCTTTATGCTCGCGGATCACTACAACAGGATCGGCAGCATGGGGTTGTGTATCAATCGCGGTTACAAAAATACCAGCGGCAGAAGAGTCTACGGCAGGCACTTTGCTGAAAGGACGTGTACGCAATGCAGTCCATAAGCCTGACTCAATCAGGTTGTCACGGACCAGTTGCGAGTCAAGCGTATCGAGAGCAGTGGCGTCATACTTAGCAAAGGCAACGCTTTCGTTCCCTTCTACTTGAATAACAACAGACTGCAGCACACGCTGGGCGCCCCGGTTAATGTCTAATATAGTACCACTGGCTAAAGCCGTATATTTTACGCCAGGATTTTTCTTATCTTCGAAAATCACCTGACCTTTTTGTACTTTATCGCCCACTTTGATCTTCATCGTTGGACGTAAGCCAATATACTCTTCACCCAAAGTAGCTACATGTTTAATGGCTGGGCCATTATGGATAACTTGCTCTGGTCCGCCTGCTATAGGCAGTTCCAATCCTTTCTTAATTGTAATCATATCCACAAGCACTACGTTTTGAAGGAAAGACAATGCGCCGCGTTCCTGCTAAATACTGAGGTTTTAAACAAAACCTACTGCATTGAGCTAGCGCAGATTTATCACAGAAATGCGATCGCAATCACGCTGGTCGCGCGCATTTTACCCCAATTACCGAGGCATCGCCACGAAAATTATAGGTGATTTCAAACCTCAAATGAGGATTTAAAAGAATGATGCACTACAGCGTTCACCTTCCGACCGAGTGAGGGCGCAGAAAGAGAAAATATTACGGTCGTCAAATACTATAACATTAATTTTTAAAGAATTAATTTAGCGAAAGGTCGATACCTCTTTGTACAGACGAGTATATCAATCCTTTCGCTTTCTTCTTGAATAATCTTTAAACAAGATTTAATTCAGTTTAGAAACGCCATTGATAGCCTAAATAGCTGATCCGTCCATTTTCAGTCCGAATTCCGCTATTAGATGCTGCTGCAACCAGGGACTCATCCAGCAGGTTTTCGACCCTAAAATACAGCCTATGGTGTTTATCAAAATCATAGTTTGCCGCTAAATCAACCCGCCATTGGTCCGAAACCTGTTGTAGTTCGCTGCCAAATTGGCTGAAATTCCGTTCCGATTGATAGGCCGCCTCAAGATTTAATTGGTATTCACCATAGTCAATCCCCGCACTCAATTGCAATTGATGTTCGGGTAACCAAGCTAATCTATCTCCTTCTAGGACGCAGCCTTGAATATCGGTACAAGTGTTGCTTTGATACTCGGCGCTAAGATATTGATAATTTAGCCCTAAGGGTAATTCAAATTCCCCCAAACGCCAGCGATAGCCAAGGCCCAGTTCTACGCCATAGCTAAGCACATCGGGAATATTCTCTTGAGTAAACAAACGTGCATCGGCGCACATCGAGTAGCTATCACAATCCACATGCATGTTATCAAACTCTTGCACATACGCCCGTAAATCGGCTTTTATCCCCTCACGCGCATATTGGGCGTTCACTTGATAGTGGAGCGACACCTGAGCCTCTTGGGTAGAATTTCCCGCACTCGCCGCAGTCCAAGCTCGACGGATATCAGTACTAAAACGCCAATCGCCCGCATCATAGAGCACGCCAAATTGCGGCATCCAATCACTATCAGAAAAATCGGCTTCATTTAGCCCAGCAACGGATTGAGTGACTTCACGATTGACACTGACATGCTCGTAAGTGAGCCCTAACTTGATTTGCATTCCCAGCAAGCGCCATAAAGAGTCGATTGCTGACGTCAATGCCGTGGCATCATCTGTATAAGCTAATACGGCACTTGATTCATCTGAGACAATACTTCTATCTGCTTGCCATAACGCCGTTTGCTCACCAAAGCGCATTTCGGCTTTATCGGTATGATAACGAGCGCTATAGTTAATTTGATGTTCGCCGTATTGGTTTATAGCTTGGGTCTGGGCGCCAAAGGCGCTGTAATCGTTGTCTTGGACGAGCAGAGCGACATCATTAACATCCGCGGTTGGCGCACGGTCAAAGGCGGCGATGTCCGCAAGCGTTGCAGCGTCAATCTCTTGCCCATTAAACAAGCCAAGTTGGTTCTGTTGTTGTGAATAGGACTGATAGTAAAAGTCAGTGATCACTTTACTGCCGCCTAAATCCACTTGGTGTGATAGCTGATACTTGTGCTGCCGTCCCTGGTGGTTATCTTGTGCCGTTGCCGAATATAAGAGTAAGGGATCCTGTTGCCAGTCCGCTGCCGTGATACCAAGTTGCGAGCGATAGCTGTCATCATCGATAAATTGGTAAGTAAATTCTGTTTGCTGCGGACTACGAGCCCCGAGCAAACTGGCGGCATTGACCTTAAACAGCAGGTCAGTTTTTTTTCTATCGGCATCACTGCCATTTAAAAAATTCGCATCACCTTGTTCTTTTGCATAATTTGCGGCTAGTAAGACACCATATTCTTTCTGTTTAAGTCCCCAATTCATACCCGCATTGACATCAGACTCCGTCGAACCTTCAACCGTAAAACGGCCTGATTGAGGTCGGTCTTCGATATCAAGGCTTTGATAATTCACCACACCGAAAGCGCCCTGCCCGCCTACCGTCATATCCGCCAGTGGAGTGCTAGTGACATTTTGCTGTAGTAAAAGGTTGGGTAGTAACTGTAACTGCGGCGCCGAATAAGGTGCGGGTGAGAAATATACCCGATCTTGCATCACTGCCACACCTTGGCTGGCGGAACGCATACTGATATTCGCGGTATTGCCACTGTGATCACCCCGCTGCAAGGTTAAGCTATTTAAGTAGCTTAACTGCATCCCATCATCACTGGAGTGATACTGGTTATTGAGCTCAATAAGATCAAGCGTCTGAGAATAAAGAGGATTTGCATTGAGTGGATTGGTGTAAACACAGGAAACCGCAAGCGCGGTCATCGATATCACAAAATAGCGACTGGACATACCAAGCTCCCAAAAGTGTTTGTTAGCGTACGGCGTTTTTGTTGTTATTTTGTAAAATAGCTGAATTTATTTGAAAAAAAAAGCGACGAATGTCGCTTTCTTGACGCTAAAGCCTCGAATCAAGACATCGCATGTTGCGGTGCCCCCATCAAAGTTTAAAGTTTACCTAAGATCTCATCGCTGAGTTTTAAATCATCGTTGCGGTTAACACTCACACCTGCGGCGATAATGTTACGGGCGATATCCTGTGCTTGCTCTAAAGAGTGCATCTGATACGTGCCACATTGATACTCATTAAGCTCAGGAATTTCAGATTGCTCAACCACTTTGAGTACATCTTCCATCGATGCAAGCCATGCATCGGCCACTTGGCGCTCGGTTGGTTCACCAATTAGGCTCATATAGAAACCAGTGCGGCATCCCATTGGCGAAATATCAATAATTTCAACATCGCTGCCGTTTAAATGATCACGCATAAAGCCTGCAAACAAATGCTCTAATGTGTGAATGCCGCGCTCGCTGAGAATATCTTTATTTGGAGTACAGAAACGCAGATCGAATACGGTAATCGCATCGCCTTTTGGGGTACTCATATGTTTGGCAACACGAACAGCAGGCGCATTCATCCGTGTATGGTCAACGGTAAAACTATCTAGTAGTGGCATAGGGATCTCCAAATTCTTAGGGCGATACAACCGCTATCGGTTCATGGCCGAAAGCATAACATCAAATGGATTAGGTCGATAACAAGTTAATGTAAGATGAAATCATCTCATATCAATCAGACGCTAATATGAACATTCTGTTCAAATAAGCCGCATTAATGTTGCCTTTGTTGACTGTAGGCATCTTCAGAAATTTTATGATATTCGCGAACACCCTGCTCATAGGCATGGTAAGCACGATACACTTTACGCATCATAGGATCCTGCTCTGCCTGCTCTTCTATCACTTGCAGCGAGATACGTTCAAGTTCAGTGAGCACTTCGGGCGGAAAAGCTTTAAGTTCAACCCCCTCATCCTTAACTAAGGTTTCAAGGGCTGAAACATTACGTGTAGTGTATTCATCCAACATATCTTGATTGATGGCGCGAGCAGCCGTTTTGACTATGGCTTGCAAGTCTTCAGGTAGACTCTCAAAAGCCGCTTTGTTGATCAAAAACTCCATATTGGAGCCTGGCTCATGCCAACCGGGATAATAGTAATATTTAGCGACTTTATGTAAACCAAAGGCGAGATCGTTCACTGGCCCAACCCACTCAGCTGCATCAATCGAACCTGTTTGCAAGGCGCCATAAAGCTCCCTTCCCGCCATATTAACGGGGACGGCACCGACACGCTTGAGCACTTCACCACCTAAACCTGGCATACGGATCTTTAAGCCTTTAAAGTCGGCAATGGTGTTGATGGGTTTATTAAACCAGCCACCCATTTGCATTCCCGTATTGCCACCCGCTAATGGGATAATGCCAAAGGGACGATAGACTTCTTCCCACAGCGCCATGCCGCCACCATAATGGAGCCAACCATTCATCTCTTGGGCAGTCATTCCAAAGGGAATCGAAGAAAAAAACTGTGACGCGGGTGCTTTCCCCTTCCAATAATAGGAGGCGGCGTGGGCCATTTGAATTTTACCTTGGCTAACACCGTCAAATACGGCAAAAGCAGGCATTAGTTCACCCGCACCATAAACTTTAATTTGCAAACGGCCGTGGGACATCTCGTTCACCAGCTTCGCAAAGCGCTCTGGTGCCATGCCTAAACCGGGAAAGTTCTTCGGCCATGAAGTGGCCAATCGCCATTCAATCACCTCTTGGACTGGCATTGCGTTATAGTCGGGGGCAGCAGAAGTTGGCTCAACGTTCTTGGATGAAGGATTGCATCCGCTAAGCCCCAAAAACACTACCGCAGCAAATAGCCCCAAAAAATAACGCATTACGCACTCCCCACATGCAAAAAACAATTAACACTCTGATAAATAGCACTCTTTTTTATTGAACGATGAGCGCTTAACTCTGTATGAAAACATATTGTTAACACAGAATTTTCAGCAGGGAAACCGTAGAATGTCTTCAAATTGACATAAAACAAAAAGCCACTTCTGGAAGTGGCTTTTAAATAAAGACTTAATTTGGGCTAACCGCGGCAATTAGGGGTTTTAGGCACTTCAACATCTGCGGCCCATTCACTTTGAGTGAAAGTATGAATAGACAGCGCATGCACACCATTAGCTAATTCATCAGCTAAACAGTTGTTTACTAAACGATGGCGGGCAAGCAAACGAAGCCCATCAAACTCATCACTGACAACAACCACTTTAAAGTGAGTCTCTGAATTTGGCGGAACATGGTGACGATGGCTTTCATTAAGGACTTCTAAATGAGTTGGCGAGAAGCTCGCGGTCAGCTTCTGATCAATGGACTGTGCCACAGTGCCCTGCGCATGGTTATTGGACATATTCAAATCTCAACATGGGAAAATCCAGTGGCCGCAGAGTACTGCTTCGAGTACAAAAGATCAAATCTCAGCACCGGCTTTTTGGCGTAAAACTCTGCAAATTTAGTAACAGTATGAAATGATTTAGCTTTCAATCAGCCATGATAATTAACAATCAATTGCCTAAAGGTGTAGTTCCAGCGGGGTTCCTTAACCTTTAAGCGCTTAGGCACGCTGTGTAACCAATCTTGCTGCATTGGCCAGTGCATAATCAGTAAGTCACCACTGTGTAAGCTAATCGTGTATTTCACCTTGCTGTGTTTATGTTTAATCACAAAATCCCGCGAGGCACCAAGGCTGATAGAGGCAATATCACTGCCGCTCGCAATCTCGGGCTCATCATCGCTGTGGGCGCCCATGCAATCTTGACCATCGGCATAACGATTCACTAACACGCCATTGCTACCTAGGCCAAAATCCCGCTGCAACTTGTCACGCAACTTTAGCAAATACTTAGGCCAAGGCAGAGCACGAATAAATAGCCCTGAATATAAATAGTCACACCCCACATCGCCATACCAAACCTGTTGCCTTGGAATGGCATGATATTCGCCAAACACTTGAATTTGTGGTCGGCTCAGAGGATAAGATTCGGCCTCCTTAAGTAGGGCATTCTGCTGCGCCACATTCAAATAATCCCTAATTAAAGTGACAGGCGGCTCGACTTGTGCCTCACCTTGATGATAGGCGCAAGAGATGCCGCTATCAGCTTCAAGATTGACCTCTGTTTCGAGTCCTAAATCGACTTGTTTCATACAGCACCTTATACCACTGACGACTGTGATTGCCCCATCCAATCCCCCATAAATGCATGAGCGGATACACAACCTCAGGCAAGCATCGCACGATAAGGGGAAATCTGCGATAATCTGCGCCTTATTTAATTGGCGCTGTTTTAATGGCAGTGTTTTTATTCGCACCGTTTTTATTGGCTTAGCACAAAGATGACGACACAATTTTCAGTGGCAGGGATTGAGCTTGAACTCTTTCGCTACCCCGCTTCGCAGGAATCCAATCTCCAAGCTTGGGATGCGGCAGACGAGCATTTGATTAACACCCTAGTCGAGGGCGGACAGACCGCGGTGCCAACGGCCATTATCAACGACAGCTTTGGCGCCTTAAGTTGCGCCCTATCGCGGCTCAACTCCGATTGGCCACTGAATGTCGAAACCGATGCCAGAACCAGTTTTTTAGGTGCAGAGCAAAATCATCATCGCAATCAGTTACCTATGGATAACCTAACCTGGTTTACCAGTCGCGATACCTTGCCAGGCGATATCGCCCTCGTATTGATGAAACTGCCCAAAAACCTCACTTACTTTGCCCACCAACTGATGCGCTTGTCCCAAGTGTTGCCCGCTGGCTGCAAAGTGTTGGTTGGCGCAAAAGCCAAGTCTATCAACGCCAGCTTATTGGAAGTATTCGCCAAACACTTAGGGCCAGCGAGCGCCAGCCTCGCGTGGAAGAAAACCCGCGTCATCACCTGTATTAGCGACGGCAAGCCACGCGCCTTACCGAAGGAAGTCACCTGGGATATTCCTGAATTTAACCTCCACATCAGTAATTTAAGCAATGTGTTTGCCGCCAATAAACTCGATATCGGCGCGCGCATTATGTTGGATAATCTCCCTCAGGGCGATTTTAAAACGGTTGTCGACCTAGGTTGTGGCAATGGAGTGCTCGGTCTGCGTGCGGCCCAGTTATACCCTAATGCCGATATCCATTTTATTGATGATTCCGAAATGGCGGTGGCCTCAGCCAAAGCCAATTGGGCCAGTAATCAACTCCCCGCAGATAAAGGCCATTTCCATTGGGATGATTGCATGACCCATTTGCCCGATGGAGTCGAACCCGATTTAGTGCTCTGCAATCCGCCCTTCCATCAGGGCGAGGCGATTACCGATCACATTGCTTGGCAGATGTTTTTAGATGCGCGGCGCCGACTCAAAAATGGTGGCATTTTACATATAGTGGGGAATCGCCACTTGGCTTACCACGTGAAATTGCAGCGTTTATTTAAAAACTGCACCACAGTCGCCTCCAACGGCAAATTTGTCATCCTGCAGTCGCAGAAATAACCACTTTCATACGGCAAAGATAGGGCGAAATTATTGTGCTATCTTTGCCTCATCTCCTCCACTTTCGCATGCGCACATACTGAGTAACGGCTTTTTACTAGCCGTTATGCCTAGTTGTCAGTACAATCTTTCACAGTAAAAGCATAAAAGTGAGTCACTTAGACTTTTATGCCCCATGGATATGGAAAGCATATTTAGGATATTGAGATGCCGTTAAAGGACGACGTTGACCAACTCAAGGCAGAATTGGCGCAATTAAAACTGCAGCACCTGTCGCAGCAATCTTCACTCAGCCGCCAACTGGCAGAATTTTCAGCCAAGCTCGATAGCATCAGTCTTCAGCTTGAGCAGCAAGGCAATGGCCCTCTCACCACCGCATCCACCAGCACGAACGATATCATAGCGCCATACGGCACGACGATTGATCCAAGGGATGAGATCGCCCCGCTGCAATCTGAAGAAATGGCTCCCCATATCCAACCACAAGCGCCCGAGGCAAATCCTTGGCAAGACGATCCTTGGCAGCGCCATGCGAAATCCCCCTCAACAGCCGTAGATTCACCGGTGTATTCGCAGCAGGATGATTTGCAGCAAGATAAGGCCTTTTCTCAGCAAGCCGGACTTGAAGTGGGTGTGCAGGCCGCAAGCCAATTAGAGACCTTATTATCCCAAGGCCTTGCCGCCATCATGGCGCCATTTGCGGCCATCACAGAACAGGTCAAAGGTTTCTATCAACATTATCAAGCCAAGGGCTTAGGCCCAGTGTTTTTAATGACGGTCGCGGGCATCATCACCCTCACCCTAGGTTTTGGCTACCTACTACAATATTCCATCAACCATTGGTTTTCAGAACTCGGCAAAGCCCTGCTGGGTTTTGGCTGCGCCAATGCGATTATTGCGGGCGGGATTTTTATCCGCCAAAAAAGGGCGGGCATGGCCGACTTTGGCTCTGGGATTGTCGGATTAGGCCTTATCCTAAACTATCTCTGCGCCTATTTTATTGGCCCCTACTTTGAGATTATCCCCAATAGTGCCAGCTTTATCCTGCTGCTATTGATTACCTTATCGGGCTATGGCCTCTCGATGCGGCTCGATGCCAAGGTCATTGCCGTGATAGCCTTAGTCGGCGGCTCGATGGCACCTATGATGTTGTTATCCCAAAGCTATGCGCCGCTACTGTATATTCCCTATCTGCTATTGATAGGTGCGGGCGCCCTCGCCCAAAGCCGTAAATTACACTGGCCATTACTGCTGGAAATCACCGCCTTCCTGCATATCGCCTGCATAGAAGCCTTCAGTTATTTTGTCGATTTACCGCTCACTCAATGGGGCGGCGCAGCGGTGCTCGCCCTAGTGAGCATTAACGCACTGTTTTATCTCTATGGCCTATTTGGGTTTATCGTTAATTCCTCCACGAATACACTCAGCCATAGAGCCTTGATTCTGCCGATTGCTCTGCTGGCCTTTGCTCTCTTCGAAATCACCCAATTTACACCATTCGCTGGGGAGATTTTTATCGCCAACGCACTCATCTGTGCGGGCTTATACGTTAAGCTCAAGTCTCGACTCAAGCCGTCCCAGAGCAGTCTCTTATTAGTCTTTGGCGGTAGTTTTGCCGCCTTTGCCGCTCTTTATCTATTAAGCCATGATTTCCTTGGATTAGTGCTTATCCTCGAAGCATTGCTCCTGTTGTGGATTGGCCTTAAGGAGAAACTGATTTCGGTACGTGCCGAAGCCTACGTGTTATTGCTGACAGGACTGGCTCTCAATTTATATGCGGTGCTGACAGGTTTTTCCTTACTCGGACTTGGCGAGCAAACGCCAGTGGCGGCGCTTGGATTCCCGCTGCTCGCGTTAGCCTTAAGCGCGGCGGCCCTGTTATTTGTTATCCGCCAAATCCACAGTGATGAGTTACCACTGTCGCGGCTTGAGCGGCAACTGAGTTATTTATTCAAAGAATTACTCAGCGGCTTTTATGCAGCAACCCTTTTGCTGGCGGCTTACCTTGTCAGCAGCGATTATTACCTCGCTATCATCCCGCTCGTGAGTCTGTTGCTGTTGCATTTAAGTGCTAAAGACAAGTTGATGGTCAGCGAGTTTGCCGCTTGGCTCTTGCTACTGCCGCTCTTGTTTACTGTGGTCGAAGGCGTGACCCTTACTGACAGCCTGAGCTTTAGTGCGCAGCCACTGATAGCCAAGCTGGCACGCATTGAATTATTCGCCGCCCTGCTGCTGGCCCACTATTGGTATCGTAAGCATTATCCAAGTTCGCTGTTCGCCCAAGCCGCCAAGCAGATACAGCTCGGCTGTTATCTGCTGTTACCTCTAATGTTATTGCCTAAGGTAATGCGCAGTTATTGGGAATTTACCGCGGTTGCACTCTGGCTCAGCAGTTTGTTCAGCCTCGGGCTTGCCTATGTTATCAAGCATAAAGCCCTTGAGATTGAAACCAAGATTTTGACTTGGCTGGCGATACTCACCACCGCCAGTTTGTGCCTGTTTGAAGTTTGGCAAGGGCTTATCGCACTGCTAATTGGCGCCCTAGTCATGGGCTTTGTACTGCTGCGTTATCGCAAGCTTGCCAAACCTTGGGCATCACTGCTAACCCTGCAATGGCAACTTAGCCCTTATTATTTCGCGCTAGTGCTGGCCGTATTGGTCTATGGATTTAACCGCGTCGATGTAGTGGCATGGTCGATGACGGCTTTGGCGCTGAGTGGCTACTTTGCCCTCTTGATCCAAAGACGTACCAAACATGGCTCAGTGCAAACGGGATTAATAGCGCACATAGCCATAGAAACCCAAGCCGCAGTGCGCTCAAGCTACAGCATGGCCTACGGGCTTTGTCTGGGGCTCGCGCTATTGCCGATAATGCTGCACTTTGAGTTGTCGCTAAGACTCGATCTGAATAACGTGTTATTAATACTCTGTGAATTGATGGCATTAGCCCTGCTCGCGCTACTTATCTTGCGCCGCGGCGTCGCTATTCGTTTGCATCAGCGTTTCTTACCACTGCAGTGGCTCAAATGGGGCTGGCACGGGTTGCTCGCACTGAGTTATCTCACCTGGAGTTATACGTTCGATAATATTATTGCCGCGCCACTCAGTGCCATTCTGCTCGTCGTGCATGGCAGCGTGTTGATGTTTATCAGCCTAAAACCCCAGCATGCGGATATGATCCGCCTCGCCGCCGGACTCTTTACCTTAGCCACACTGAAAGTGTTATTGCTGGATATGGCATCCTTCGAGCTAGTGCAAAAGGTTATCGCCTTTATGGTGATTGGGGTGATCTTACTGACCGTATCTTACTTCTATCAAAAGGCGCGTAATCGCCTGCAAGAAGCAAACCAATAAGTCGCCAGTAATGCAAAGTAAAAGGCCGCTAACAATAGCGGCCTTTTTCATTCAAATAATCAATCGGCTACGTTAAGCCAAGGCTTTTTCTAGCGCCTGCGCCACATCGGCAATAATATCGTCGATATGTTCAATGCCAACGGAAATTCGGATCAAGTCCTCAGACACCCCGGCTCTAGCAAGTTCATTCGCGTTCAACTGTCTGTGGGTGGTGCTCGCGGGATGGCAGGCCAGCGACTTGGCATCACCAATGTTTACTAAACGCAAAATCATCTGCAGCGCGTCGATAAACTTGCCACCAGCGATTTTCCCCTCCTCGGGAGTGGCCGCTTTAATCCCGAAGCTGATGATCCCAGAGGCTCTACCGCCAGTGATTTTTTGGCAATTTTCACGGTAAGGGCTACTCGGCAAAGCGCCGTATTTTACCCAACTGACCGAAGGGTGCAGTATCAAGTACTCGGCCAATGCCAAGGCATTCGAGCAGTGACGCTCCATACGTAGGCTCAAGGTTTCCAGCCCTTGTAGCAGCAAAAATGCACTGTAGGGTGAAAGCGCCGCCCCAGTATTACGCAGCGGCACCACGCGGCAGCGTCCAATAAAGGCTGCGGCGCCAAAGGCCTCGGTATAAACCACACCATGATAGGAAGGGTCAGCTTGATTGAGCAAAGCAAAGCGTTCTTTGTTCGCCACCCAATCGAACTTGCCCGAGTCAATAATCACACCGCCAATCGTCGTACCATGGCCGCCAATGTATTTGGTCAACGAATGGATAACGATATCGGCGCCATGCTCAAACGGGCGACATAAAACAGGGGTGGCGACAGTGTTATCGACGATTAAAGGCACGCCGTGTTTATGGGCTATCTCGGCTAAACGTTTAAGGTCAACAATATTGCCGGCGGGGTTACCGATGGACTCACAGAATAGTGCCTTGGTCTTGGCATCGATTAAGGCATCGAGCTCTTCAAAGTCATCGAAGGCTGCCATCCGCACTTCGACTCCTTGGCGCGGCAGCGTATGGGCAAATAGATTATAAGTGCCGCCATAGAGTTGGCTGGTACTGACAATATTGTCACCCACCTGAGTAAGGGCTTGAATCGCATAGGTAATGGCCGCCATTCCCGAGGCTAGTGCGAGTGCACCTATGCCGCCTTCAATGGCCGCAAGCCGCTGCTCGAGCACGCTGGTCGTCGGGTTCATAATCCGCGTGTAGATATTGCCTGCGACTTTTAAGTCAAATAAATCAGCACCATGTTGGGTATCATCGAAGGTGTAGGAAGTGGTTTGATAAATAGGTACCGCAGCGGCTTTCGTGGTCGCCTCTGATTCATATCCGTGGTGTAACGCCAGTGATTCAAGTTTCATCTTTGTGTCCTTCCCCAATAAATTCCCCAAGCCGTTCCTCAAACATAGCCACTCCCCAAGGCAAATCGAGGGTGTGTGCTACGCAAATTGATGCTCCGATCACACAAGATTTGTGCACTGTATCCAAGCTAACAGATGGACATCTAGAAGTCTAAATAATTTTCAGTTCAGCATTAAGAAGTGCGACAAATGCCAAAAAAGAAGGTCTACCATTCACTAAATATTCAATAATCTTTTACTGGTTACTCATCATTATTTTAAATATTATCAGGCTTGCTTTATTTTTTTAGTTGGCCTATGGTATGGGTCATTAATTAGTGATTAATCATCAAGCCATGAATGATTAATTTAGTCTTAATTTTAGATGGAGATGTAGCGCTATGTTAAAAAATGCATTTTCATTATTCACAATTAAGCCAACCTCTTTAAAGCTGAATCATGCAATTTATTTAGCTAATCCTGTACGCCTGTCACTTAAATTTCCAGTTTAAGCCGAGTGCCACTCGCACTCGGCATCTAATACCCACATTTAATTTTATCGCTTCCATGTTTATTTGGGGCATGGATTTTATCTAGCTCATATTTTGGGGTAGTTATGTTTTATTCTTTTTTTAGCAATCTATTTCAGTCTTTTATGTTGAAAACTGAAACCTATTACCTGCAAAACAGTTTTAATGCCTCACTGCGCCCGACTTCATTAGCCGCAGTGATTGCAAAACTGGATCAACTCAAAAGTGAAGAAACCCTAGATAAAGTGACGGTTGGACGAGAAATTTTACTGGTTAATCAACAGGACCAGCAGGAATATCGCATCGAGCTGGTGTATCCACCAAGACACAAACCCAGAGCAGGACGCTACTCTGTGATCTCAGATCTCGGCGTCAGCCTACTCGGACGCACTAAGGGCGAATATGCCGAAGTCAATATTCTAGGTAAACCCGTACTGTTTATGGTGAAGGATATCTCCCTCGGCAAGAAATAAATCAGAGGGAAAAATAGCATTTTCAGAATAAAGCATGTTCAAATTTCAGTGGCAGCATGCTTTTAAATCGCTATTTGCGGCGGCATTTAGCATAAGCATAATATAAAAGCAGGAGAGCATTATTTTGAAGTTATTAACAGGCCGCGTAATGAATTAAAGCCGATGGCCCAATATCAGAACCTCTTGACTATTTACCGAGTATGGCAGCGCTTATGTAAAAATCATCAAGGGGTGAAAGTAAATTATGGGTCATCGACTTTTACCATTTAACTTTATCGACGGATAGAGTTGAATAAACTATCGATGGAAATGCGGCGCTACACTCGATAGTCTCATTTTATGAAGTTTCACTTTACTGAGTATCACTTTGCTGAGTTTAAGTTCAGTTAGGAGTATTTGTCATGAGTAAAGAAAAAGCGAAAAAACCGCCGATGAAAACCTTAAAAGAGAAACGTCAGGATAAACGGAATCGACAGAAAAACTCCGATTAATCCCTGTGTAAAAAATCCCTTAAATCCTCTCTTTATTTGTAAGAGGGCGTGGTGACTACCGCGCCCTCTTTTTTATCCCAGTTGACGGCGGTATTGCTCAGGCGAATATTGGGCATATTTTTTAAACATCACTATATAAGGTGAGGTTTGGTTATAGCCCAAGGTCAGCGCCACTTCCTTGATTGCCAATCCTTCACGTAATAGCTGTAACGAATAAATAAACTTATGCCGCTGTCGCAGCTCGGTAAAACTCATCCCAAGGCTGTCTTGGCAACGCCGAGCCAAAGTGCGCTCTGTGGTATGCAGCTCACTCGCCCAGGTCTTAAGGCTCTTTTGGCTGGCGGGGTCGAGTTCGAGTTGCTGCAAAATGGGCTGTAATAATTTATCGCGACTCGAGGGTAAAAATTGCGGCTGTGCCTGACCTAAAATCAACTGGTCGATTAACACCTCAACCAGACGTTTATCCGCTTCGCTCTCGGCCACTCGGACTTGCCGCTCCCTTAGATAGTTCACTATCGCCTGCGCTATGGGGGTGACCGCCAGCAGACAGGTCTCATCTGGAAAAACACCCGCACGATTTGCCACTATATTCATCGAGCAATAATGGATACTGCGACGAGTAAAGCTCTCATGTTCAATCCCCGCCGGCACCCAAATCGCATATTGGGATGGCGATAAAAATCGCTGCCCAGCGGCATGCAGCTCCATAATACCGCCGCTGATCAGCTGCAATTGCCCCCAGACGTGGCTGTGTTTTGGGGTGATGGTATTAGGGAGAAAAGCTTCATAGTTAAAGAAGATATCGGCAACAGGTGCTTGTTCCGCCCTGAGCGGATGGTAAACGGGGCGCATCAGTACTCCACTGTACTCCATAATTGCGAGTCGATTCGGGGCGCATACAGGGGCTTTAGCCGAAAAAGGATTGTCCGCCGACGAACTGACATTGTCTTTTAAGCGATATTTATATCATAAAAGACCAGAGATAATAGCAACCAACCTATGACATCGGGTTTATGCCCTTTCGGCTAACCCCGTCTTCACGCCAATTAAGACTAATTCTATGCTGTATTTATTTCCCCTGCTCGCCGTCGTGATTTGGGCGGGCAATGCCATTGTTAACAAACTCTCCTTTGGGATAATCGCACCCGAAGCGATAGCCTTTTATCGCTGGTTTTTTGCCATGTTAGTGTTAACCCCATTTATGCTAAAACCCGTCTGGCGCAAGCGTAAAACGATTGCACCATTGCTGCCCAAACTCGCCACCTTAGCCGCCTTAGGCATGGTATTAAACCAAAGCCTTGCCTATTTTGCGGCGGCAACAACAACTGCCACCAATATGGCCCTAATCAACTCGCTGGTGCCTATGGTGAGCTTGTTTTTAGCCGTACCACTGCTTAAACAAAAGCTGACGCCCTTGGTCTTTGGTGGCACTGTGATTTCGCTCTTGGGCTTAGTGTTTATGTTAAGCCACGGCGATATGGCCAATCTTGCCATCGGCGTGACCCAAGGGGATTTACTGTTACTCATCAGCGCCTTTGTGTATGCGCTTTATGGAGTATTGCTTAAACGCTGGCAATTGCCGATATCGACGTGGGAGTCAGTGTATATTCAAGGGCTTATTGCGGTGTTGATGTTAACCCCACTGCTATTTAGCGCGCCCAGTATCGCCATTAACAGCCAAGCCGCACCGTTAATACTCTATGCCGCTCTGGGGGCTTCACTCATTGCACCTTGGGCCTGGATTAATGGCATCAGCAAGTTAGGTGCCGAGCGCACCAGCATTTTCTTCAATTTGCTGCCAATCCTCGCGGCTATCTTGGCGGCGATCATTTTGAATGAAACCTTAGCCGTTTATCACTATTTAGGCGGCGCTATGGTCATCATTGGGGTGATGTTAGTGCAGGTAAAACCTAAGATGAAACCCATAGCCCCCATCGCTTGTACCGAATAAATTGCTGTATTCAACGCCCCAAAGCCTTGGGGCGTTTTTTATCATCGCTTCAAATACAGACTTTTCGCCGACTGCTGCAAACAACCAAATAGCGACTAAGCTATTTAATAAGTCGTTTTGTCAGAGAGTTATGGAGAGTCCCATGTTTAATAGCATTAGAGTAAAGTTTTCGCTGATGTTTGCCATTATGGCGACAGCTTTAATTGTGATGGCCGTGACGGATGCGATGCAAAACCGCACCACCCTTAAGCAAATGCAGGAATTTAGCCAACGATTTAATCCGGCAATTTCGGCCATTCTTAACGCCGACCGCGATCTCTATCAGGCCCAACTGAGTGAAGAAGTTTTGCTTCGACCCGAACTCAGCAGCGAGAACCGTAAGAGTGAGATAGACAATTGGCAGGAAAACGTCGACCAAGCGCGCGACCGCATGGGGGAATTTAAAAATTATCTGCAAGACCATTTAGAGGTGATAAAGTCCACCAGCGGTTTTGAAGCGCAGTTTTCGCTCTGGTATCAAGCCTCATCGGAAGTGATCAATGCGGTGAAAAATAATGATTTTGAATTGGCAAGACAACTCCATGAAAACAAATCAAAAAAAGAGTTTAAGGCCCTGAGGAGTATCTACAACGCCGCCGGTGAAGCCGCCGATAACCGCGTTAAAGAACTCGATTTACAGGCCTCAGAGCAGGCCACCACGCAAACCCAAATTTCGGTCACCATAGCCACCTTAGTCGCCATAGTCGCCCTAGTGATTGCCTACTTTGGCCCCAAAATCATAGTCAATGCTATTCGCGATATTACCGATAGGATCAAGGATATTGTCGATGGCGACGGAAACTTAACCCAGCGTATCCCCATCACCCGCCAAGATGAAATTGGTGAGCTGGCCAATGCCTTTAACTTGTTCGTTGCCCAACTGCAGCAAATGGTTATCGCGATTATCAGCCAAACCAAAGATGTCAGCCAAACCGTTGAAAACCTCGCGACAAAATCAACCACCACCATAGGCATCAGTTACGAGCAGGAACAGTTTGTCGATACTATTGTCACGGCGGTGAATGAGATGAGTGCCGCGGTGCGAGAGGTGGCCAGCAACGCCCTGCATACCGCCACCGAAATTACTAAGGTCAATGACCAAACCATTGAAGGTAAAAACATTCTCACCCAGTCGGTCAACCATATTCAGCAGCTGTCGGAGTCGGTGAAACAAGCCGTAGCGGTTATCGAAAAACTCTCAGTGAATTCCGCCAATATCGCCTCCGTATTGGATGTTATCCGCTCGATTGCAGAGCAAACTAACCTACTCGCCCTCAACGCCGCCATTGAGGCGGCTCGTGCGGGTGAGCAAGGACGGGGCTTTGCGGTGGTTGCCGATGAAGTGCGTACACTGGCGAGCCGCACCGAAACCTCGACCCAAGATATTCAGCGAATGATTGAAGAGTTACAACGGGGCGTAAATGATGCGGTGAAGAGCATTGAGTCGGGCGCCAGCCTCACGAACTCGACCGTGACCCTCGCCAGCCAGACACAGGATTCCTTAGATGAGATCCTGAACTCCACCTCTAAGGTCAGTGAGATGTCGACACAAACCGCCACGGCCACCGAAGAGCAAACCCATGTGACCGAAGAAATCAATCGTAACTTGACCGAGTTGTCTGACAAGACCCGCTACTGCAATACCGTTATCCAAGAGACTCAGCAAATCGTCGTCAACACCCAAACCATTTGCAGCAATCTGCAAAAAGAAGTGTCACGCTTTAAAGTCGCTTAAGGAGAGTAACGCGCCCAGATGTACCAGACTTAGCGTGACTCAAAGACCAATAAAAAGAGTGCCTAGGCACTCTTTTTATTGATTAGAGGATACGCTGGCGCGTTAAGGATTGCTGGCGAATTTGCCGGCCGTGCCAATAATGCCAACCAAAGCCGCCACAGAGTAACAGCCCTAAAAAGGTGTGTAATAAACTCGCGGCCAACTGCGCCGATTCTGAGCTTAAGTAATACAAGCCAACACCCGTTAACGCTAATGCCAATAGACTGAGTGACATCACTAATCCACTCTTATGATTAAGCTTTTTACGCCAGCCAGCTCGGATATGGCTATGCCACAGTGCGCCGAGCAACATGAGCATCAACCAGCCCAGCAGCACATGCATCACAACTGCGGGTAAGCGCAGATCCCCGCTCAGGCCAAAGTCCACATCCCACTGCAGCTTAAACTCCATCACCCAAGGCAACATAAATAAGCCCGTAAGACCTGTCACTGTGATGGCAAGGATGATCAACCAGAAAAACCAATTGGGATAACCACTTAATTTTTTCATTTTTATTTATATCGTCAAAAATACTCAAGAATGATGAAAGCGTTATCGACAAATCTTAGGGCGCGAAGTTGACTAAATCGCCACCCAACTGCTGAATTTTTGCTGCGGCGGTAGCATCGTCAAGGTAACCCGCGACCTTGGTTAACGCATCGGCGCGCCAGGCAAACGGTGCGCGAACACTCACAACCCTTTCTTGGTCGCTGGCACACTGCTGCTCGTCTAAATTGCCCGTCGGTAACAATAACGCGGGGTAATCATGGCTTAAATGCTGGGAAACCCGTGAGCTGGCAAGGGCGGTATTACTGACGTTGATCTTTTGACTCAATCCGTTCGGACCGCGGCACAACACATTTAATGAAGCGCTGCCAAACACCTTTAAATCGCCACCCGCATTCACCCAGCCGCCGCACACGCCAGCCCGTCGCAATTCAGTGACCGCCATATCGACCGCATAGCCTTTAGCGATACCGTCTAAGGTCAAAATTAACGGGCGAGCTAACCTTGCTTTATCCGCTTGGATTTCAATATCTCGCCAATCCCCCTGCAACAGCAGCGGCATTCCGAGATAAGCAGGCAAGGCGCCGCGGGACATCATCTCGCCACCCACAGTGCAGTTGAAGAGGTTGTCACTGGCCCTGCCAAACCACTTGGCGAGCTTCAACACCCTCAGGCTATCAGGGCTTAAGGATATCCAGTGCCCCGGCTGGCGATTCAGTAGATTAAGCTCACTATCCTGCTGGTGAAAACTGAGTAAGCGGCCAATATGGGCCACACGCGAAAAAGCCGCTGTTATAGCGGCTTGAAGGGCAGACTCATCCAGTGAAGGATGAGCGTTGTGCTCGGCAACGGACTCAGCGGCAATTTCGACTAAGGTACCGAGTAAGGGTTTGGCTCTACGTATCACTATGCGACTGACTGCGACAAAAAGAGTTGATGGATAACAAGTAACCGTTTTACGCCATCGAGTAAATTACGGCAACTTAATGTGGCCCCACTAATATTGCTGACATCTTCATCGAGTTTAAAGGGATCTTTGAGGGTTTTACCGTGGAACTGATCGCGCCAACTCGCTTCACGCACTTGGCCGCCGTGGGTTTCACGATAACTGAGCACCTCTAACCCGAGCACTTCGCCCTGCGGACTGATGCCGATGGCGTAGGTAATATACTCATGTTTACCGACAACATCATCCACCACAAACCAACCGAGAAACTGACCGTCCTTTTCAACTTTCCAGATCGGTTGCTGATCTTGGCGTTGGCGAACGCCCGATAAATCTTTGATCTGATCTTTCGCATCGGAGCTCAGTAAGGTTGGACGCTCACTAAATACCGCTGCCTTATCAAAAATCAACGCCTGCGCTTGGGCCACTGTTAAATAATCCGCAGAAAATGCAGGGGCGGCAACTATGACCATTGGCATAAACCACAAGCTATTCAGATATGTATGCGCCATTTCAATACCTAGTGTTAAAGCAAAAGCTTGATTCATCGCAGGCAGAGCCACTCTGCCCTGCCTATGAGTAAAATACAAATTAGAAGTTAAATGCCACTTTTAATCTGACTTCTTGTTCTGTTTTTTCAATCAGATGCAGACTGGTGTCCTTTTGACCTTCGTACTGCTCACCGCCACCACTTAACTGAGGTAACCAAGTGAGGGTCGCCCACCAATCGGCGCTACCATAGTGCAATGAAGGGCCGGCGAAGAATGACCAACGCTCTTGACCAATCTCAGTCTCAAATTCGGTCTCGAATAACACTTCGGCACTGATAAACCAGTTAGGCGCGAAACGGTAGCTCAGGCCAGTGCCCATTTTCAGCTCCAGTTCCATCTCAGGGTCGGTTGACCAGTCAAAGTCTTCAGGCAAATTCGCAATTGGTGCGCGGTCGGCATAGGTCGATTCCATGCCAAGGTTGCCAACCCAAATTAACTCGCCTTCAAGCATGTACTTTTGAGTCTGTAAGCCTAAATCGAGTGACAGGGTGTCTTTGTCTTGACCAGAGTGCACATCAATCCAGTCATAGTCTAACGAGGCGGTCATAGACAGACCGATATCATCCTTGGCAGGGCTTAAAAACATGTAGCTTAAGCCGACTTCAGCGCCAGAGGTGGCAAAACCAATGTTTTTCTCTTTCGGCAGGTAACCATCGATGATTAAGCCACTGGTATCTAAAGACATAAACTTAGCCGAACCCGATACCGCAAACTTATCGGTCACACCGTATTCCAGCTCAGTTTCGTAATTGATGCCGCGGTAAGTGCCTTGGCCTTTGTCGTTACGCAACGTCACTTTTTGATAGAGTTCAATGGCTTCTTTAGGCATAGCCTCAGCGCCTTTGACATAACCAAATAAATCTTCACCCGCAGTGGCTGTGTGGCTGATACCGAGTGTTAGCACAGAGGCAGCGACGACACTCAGGCGATGACGAGAAGATGTGCGCATTTAAACAAAGCTCCAAAGAGTTATTAACATAATTTGGAGGCGATTCTAGTAGAGCAACAAAAACAACGCAAATCATTATCATTAGTGTTTTATCAGATAAAGTACCAAATAATAAGGATATTTCATTTAAAACATGATGTTACAAATTAATATTCAATTAATATTTTTTTGCTATGCAAATCAATCTGCTCAGGTCATCGCGCATTTCTGCTCAATGACTATACTCACCACAGCCGTGAATCGGCTCACAGCCACCCTACTCACACAAATACAGGGTTCATTCATTGCGTGGGGACAACAAAATAGTGGTAATTAACCAACTGATAAATAAGGGCTAAACTGAGTAAAAACCACGATTTAAACCTCTTTTTAACGAACAGATCACAACGGAAGTAAAAACATCTAGACGTCTAGATTGACAGTAAAATGGCAATCCAATATGCTTGGCACCAAGTTGCTAGGATATGATGCCAAAGCGGCATAGATTTTAAGCGAGTTCGACTGCCAAGGATCACGCGGACAACCCGCCGAGTAAAAGAGAAATTACATTGAGTCAATCAGCCCAAACCACTGCACCGAGTAGCCCGGCATCCTTTATTGCCCTGTTACCCTTATTCGTTTTTCTAAGTCTGTTTATTGGCGCAGGCGTCTATTTCCAAAGCCAAGGTGTGGACTTTGCCTTCTATCAATTACCGAGTGTGATTGCCATTCTGCCAGCCATTATTCTGGCCTTGGTATTATCAAAACAAAAACTCAATCAAGCGATTGATACCTTTATCGGCGGTATTGGCCACAGCAATATTATTGCTATGTGTTTGATTTACTTGCTAGCAGGCGGTTTTGCTGCAGTCGCGAAAGCCACAGGCGGTGTTGATGCGACTGTCGCCTTAGGTTTATCACTTATTCCTTCAAACCTATTACTGCCCGGCTTTTTCGTGATTGCCGCCTTTATTGCCACCGCAATGGGCACCTCAATGGGCACTATTGCCGCCGTGGCACCTATCGCCTTAGGCGTTGCCGATCAGGCACAAATTGATTATGCCCTGATGGCGGGCGCCGTGATGTCTGGCGCACTGTTTGGCGATAACCTCTCGATTATTTCCGATACCACTATTGCAGCCACTCGTACTCAAGGCTGTGATATGAAAGATAAATTCCGCGAGAACCTGATTTTTGCTATCCCGGCTTCACTGTTGACCTTTATCGCCTTTGTGATTGCAGGCCAAGGCCAAGCCGATCTAGCCGCTCAAGATATCGACTTTATTAAGGTAATTCCTTACCTGACGATTCTGGTATTAGCAGTCGCAGGGTTAAACGTGTTCGTCGTCTTGACCTTAGGCATTCTGCTGGCGGGCGCTGCGGGATTCCTGACCATGGACTATGGCGTTATCCAATTTGGTAAGGATATCTACGCGGGCTTTAGCAATATGCAGGAAATCTTCATCCTCTCGATGCTAGTCGGTGGTTTAGCCGCGCTGATGCAGCAACAAGGTGGTTTAGCCTTTGTAAGCAAGCAGATTGAAAAGCTCATCACCCGTTTCTCAAAAGCTCAAGGCGAAGCCTCATGCCGCGCGGCTGAATTAGGCATGGCAGGGATTGTGGCCGTCACCAACAGCTGCGTTGCTAACAACACAGTGTCTATCGTTGTGACGGGTGATATTGCTAAAGAACTGGCAGAAAAACACGGTGTTAGCCCTAAACGCGCGGCCAGTGTACTCGATATTTTTGCCTGTATTATCCAAGGATTAATTCCCTATGGCGCCCAAGCACTGCTGATTGCTTCAACCTTTAGCATCACACCGCTGGCGGCCGTCTCCCACGCTTGGTACTGCATGATCCTAGCGGCTGTCGCGATTGCGATTGTGATTTTCCGTAAGCGCCACTAATCTTATTCGACTGTCGATAACACAAAGGGAGCCATTCGCTCCCTTTGTTTTTATCTGCCTAAGGTTCAAATTAGCTCAAGACTTGCCATCAGTTTCGGATTAAGGCAAGTTACAGCGGGTTATTTGCGCGGTATTAACCTTAATTTACGGCATAGTCATTCACCCCAAAATGCATCCATAACAATATGAATCCGCAGCATGAACCCAGCTTTTACGACTTACATCGCCTGATCACTTGGTTGATTGTGGGCGCGGCGATGCTAAGTGCCACAGGGGTTATCATCGCGCTCTACGCCGAATATCAAGTCGTCGGCACATCAGCCCTGTTTATGCGTGCCGATTTTCTTGGTGACTATATCAACTCGCCCCTCGCCTATGTGTTTAACCTCGGATTATTAGCCGCAGGGATTTGTATGTTGCTCTCTATGGCCGGGCTCTACTTACTTAAGCTCGACAGCTTTAGCCAATATATTGCGCTCACCGGCGCCTGGGTTGGCACCTCAGTGATTTTGATGGGTATCTTTCCGATTAACTTTTTAACCATGCACAGACTGGTTTCCACTAGCTATCTGTTAAGCACGTTAACCCTGCATGCCTTGGTGATTATTGCGGGAATCGTGCCTAAACTGATCTGCCCAAGACCTTTGTTTTACTTAAGCTTATTAAGCTTTATCAGTGCCGTTTGTCTGAGCTTACAACTGGACTGGAGCCAGCTAGATTTCCCGCCCTGCGAGACAAACATTCACTTCTGTTTTGTCGCCGCCAATATGTGGCTGCAAACTAACCTCAATATTATTTGGTGCATCAGCCTTGCATTTGCCATGCGCCGTTTATCCAAAATCCTGTATTATCGCGCCCAAGTCCATCACCCGTTTTAGCTTAGTCATTTATGCGTCTCGCCAAATACCTTGCCCAATGCGGCATTAGTTCACGCCGTGAAGCCTGCCGCTTGATTGAGGCCGGACGCATCAGCCTCAATGGCAAGATAGCCAAGCATACCGATGCCGTGCATGTCGATGCTGACGGCCTATGCCTTGATAGCCTCTGCTTAGATGAAAAGCCCATTTCTGGCGCCGAAGCGCTCAGCTATTGGATCTTCAATAAAGCCATAGGCACAGATTGCCGTTTGTTAGACGCCGATAAATCCAGTTTGCTGCATTTACTGCCAACCACGCCAAGACTCTACCCTGTTGGCAGATTAGATAAGGATTCCCGTGGCTTATTGCTGCTCACCAATGATGGCGAACTCACCCATAAACTGATGCACCCCAGTTTTGCCCACAGTAAAACCTATCATGTGCAACTCGATAGACCCTTCAACGATGCCTTTATCGAACAAATGGCCTGCGGCGTGCAATATAAAGAGGTGCGCACACTCCCCTGCCAAGTCACGCGGTTAAGTGATGTGAGTTTTGAAATTGTGCTTACCCAAGGGTTAAATCGCCAAATTCGGCGCATGTCCAACGCCTTAGGTTATAAGGTGATTGACTTACAACGCGTCGCGTTAATGACATTAACGCTAGGCTCCTTAGCCGAAGGCGAAATGCGCCCACTCAGCCCAGAGGAAGTTACAGCGCTTAAAGCCGCTGTGGCAATTTAGTGGAAGACAAATGGCGAATGCCCTCAAGTTGCTAGCCTGAATTTGAGACAAATACCTGCGCGAACAATATCTGCCAAAGAGCGCCAATGAAGATAGAAACGCCTGAGTCATCTCAGGCGTTTTGATGGAACGAAGATAGCCTTTCAAGCTGATGCGTTGAGCTACTTTTTATCGGAACGAAGCACTAACTCCACTCTGCGATTCAACTTTTGTCCAGCGTCATTAGTGTTACTGGCCACAGGGCTGTATTCCCCGTTTCCGTGGGCGGTCAATTGGGCCGACGGAATTTTAAACCCGTCACTCAACTGCATAATCACTGCGGCGGCGCGGCGCTCCGACAGGCTTTGATTGTAACTCCGCTCGCCCTTGTCATCGGTATGTCCGACCACATAAAAACTCAACGTCGGATTCTGCTTAAGATAACTCGCGAGGACCTCGAGTACAGGCTTGGCCTCAGGTAACAAACGCTCACTATCATAATCAAACAACAATCCCTCTAATGTTGCCTTGCCTGTTTGGCTAATCGCATCGGTCAGGGCATCGAGATTAATCGCCACACGATCATCCTTCAGAGTAGAGAGCTCCATTACCCTAAGCGTAGTATCGGCTGGCGTGCCATCAAAATATCCTTGGGAATAGATATCGAAGTAAACATCTCCCTTGGCGTGGCTCAGCTTAAACAGCTGATACTCCTGCCATTCGTCCTCTTTATCGTCCTTGATTAATTTGATGGCATTGATCAGGTTATCATCGTCGCCGCAGGCCGTGCCTTTACAATGGAATACCCGCTCAGCCTGCAGTTTTTGTGCAGCTGCGGCATAATTGCTGTTGATTTCAAACAACGAATAGCTTTCAGGCATCTGATAACTGATTTGGGTAAGCTTGGCATCCAGCGATTTGGTTTGATAATCGGCGCCCGAGATCCCCACCAATACAGGCACTTGGATAAAGTTAGTTTGTTTGTAACTGGTAATATAACTGCCGGGCATGCGCCCCAATAAAGGATGGTCGGTCGCGCCTTGAGCATCGTCACTACGCCTATCTTTAATCTCAATCTGCTTCGGCGCCTGCTGTAAAAAGTCACCATTTGCTTGGATCAAATCTAGCGGCTCAGGAATAGCATCGAGGATATCGACCTGTAGATAGGTGTATCTGTCCTCGCGATTGACGACATAGACACTGGTGTAAACCTCACCACGAGTACCTTTCAGTTTTGCCGCCACGTAAGCACTGTGATAATCGGCATTCACGCTCTTAAGCGGCTTTAGCTGAGTTTGCATCGCTTGACCATCACCGCAGCTGGCGGCCTGACAGCTAAATAACACTTCAGCATTCAGTTTTTTAAGCTGTGCCAAATAGTTATTGATCACATGTTCAGGACTATACCCCTCTGGCAACTCAACGCTTTGTCGAGTCAATTTGCCCGATACAGGCAACAGAGTGAACTTATCACCATCCACTGCGGTAATAAGTTCAAAGGGCGTAAAGTGGATGCGCTTTTCTTCAGGCGATTTGGCGTCAGGAAAGGGAGTAAACAGCAATTCAGCATTCACCGCAAAAGTAGCGACACCGCAGGTCGCAGTCAAAAGTACAGCACTCAATAACATCTTATGTCCCATAAAAAATCCTTTTCTGTGGGGAATCTAGCTCTCGCGAAGCAATTAAATAGATAAAAATAGTGACGGGATAATACGATAAAATTTTTTACCTAGGTATTAAACGACATAAAAGTAATACTTTTTATTGAAAAGGAAATACGGGAAATACTGCGAAGAAATAAAGAAAAATATAGAAACCCCATCTTTAAATAGCACACAGAAGTAGAGATACCATGTTCATATGAATGTGAAAGAACAGCCATGCTACTAACGCTCACAGTTGCAACAATGGCAATTTTAACGACCATTGAACTGTTCATCTGGCTAAAAGCTTTTTGCCCCCAAACAAGACAGTCGAATCGGATATTGCGTTATATGCATTGCCACTGTTTCCCCAGTGACACGCCGTGAATATATCCCTATAGGCTCGACGGCGGCATCCATGCCGCCAACGGTCACTGTTGTAACAGTGGCAATCTTAACGACCATTGAACTGTTCATCTGGCTAAAAGCTTTTTGCCCCATTTCACGTTTCAGACTTCTCTGGCTTGACCAAGTTTTTGTAATGAACAAATTTGAAGTACTCGAAATGAATGTCTCTGCTTCTTTTGATTTTAAAGGTGAGGTATTTTATTTAAATGCTTATTTTAGTCGAAATGGAGCTTCGCTGTGAAAATGAAAACTTTAATACCAGTAATAGTCATCATAGTTACTGGGGCAATTATGCTGTTCAACTATTTTGACCATCAATCTCATCCTGCAGAGAACAAGGTTAATATAACCGAAATTACCCCCCAAAATTATGCCGAACAGCCTAGAAAAAGCTTAACAAAGCATGCCATAAAGGAAACCAAAGACGCACCCCAAAAGAGAACTGAATATAAGCAGTTATCAGAATCGGAAGTTAAAGGTTTGTTGGCGGAGTGCGGTATCGATGCTGAAGTATTGAATGGTAGTCAAGAGAATCATCCTAAATCAATGGTAGACGGGTTAGTAGGGTCTAGTCTGGTTGAAGAGCAACTTGTTTACGCATTATTTTCAAACCCATCAGATGATTCCAAGTTAAAAACCTTGAATCAATTTAGCCTGAACCATCCTGATGCGCCATTACCTCTGATAGCGCTTATAACTGAATGCGCAAGTGGTATAGAAAATCAAATATGTAATGCAGAGTTGATTGATCGCGCGGCTCCGACCATTAGAAATGATGGTTCTTTTTGGTTAGCCGCAACGGCCTATTTCGCCTCTCAAGATGATGACCGAGTATATGACGCTATTACCAAATTAGATGAAAGTGCATACTTTGCTAACAACTATGCCAAACGTATCAAGCTTTTTATGCAGGTAACAGAGAACAATCAATTCGGTCAATTTGGCACCAATTTAGTCAACGCCATTGGTATTGAAGCTGCAAATACTTCTTTATATTCGCCAATAGCTAAGTGGTGCAAGAATGAGATGAATGACGATAAAAAGTCCAACGCCTGCCTTACACTTGGGCGGAACTTGATAACAAGGCCTAGCACTCTTATGAATCAGATGTTCGGCTTTGGAATACAAAAAGGTGTGTATGATAATGAAAATAACGTAAAAGCAGCGCGTGAACTGCAACAACAAAGCGAAGAGATGATTCAGGATTCTGTACGTAGTAGCTCCCCTTATGCAGAACTATTCTTGCTTACCAATGAAAAGTTAGCCAAAGGTTGGTTAAGTAACATGGAAGAACTCGGTGAATTTGAAGCCAGTAAGCGACTCAATGCCGGTATCGAACAACTGGTACAGAGTGACCGATTTAAGCCTTGCCAAGTGTTATTTGACCGGCCTGTTTCAGAAAGAAAAGAGCAATAACTAGGATGTTATGTACCAAGCCACTGAAGTAAGTCATGATATGTGGGGCAGTGTAAACATTATTCGAACACCATACATTTCCTAATCCCACTACTCACATTTAGAGCCTTAGCACTAGCTCGCTTTTGTCCCAAAGCATGCTGTGTGTTTCTTTAAAACCTGCAAGCTACACCGATGCTAAAAGGGTGAGTCATGGTGATTGGCGAGACGACCGTCCGCCTCAAGGACGAGGCGGTCGAGCATCCACGGATGGACTTGCTGCGTGTCGGTGAGCGAATACCATGGCTCGCCTAGCAATACTGCTATCTCAACAGCTATCAGTAGTCATTGCACAAAAAAATAGCGATAAACTTACTTAGTTTATCGCTATTTTGATGCGTTGCTATTGCAGTCTTATATCACGCTTAAATGCTGATAATCCGGCCACTATAGGCCGCACCATTGCTGATGCGGCGATGGATTACTTAACGATTTCCATCTCGGCTAACAGGTTGTCGGCATTATCTAAATACTTCATTACCCACAGCATATAACGGCTATCGACTTGGATTGAGCGGTTGATATTGTCGTCGTACGCCCAGTCACCTATGATGCTTTCATACACGCCATCGAACAGCAAACCCACTAATTCGGCGCGGCCGTTTAAGGTTGGAGAACCTGAGTTACCGCCGGTTGTGTCTAAGGTCGACAGGAAGTTTACTGGTACAGAATCGATGGCTTTCACATAGAAATCACCGTATTGCTTCTGCTTGATAAGCTCTAACTGCTTTTTCGGTGCATCGAATGGGTCAACGCCAGTGTCTTTTTGCACTATGCCTTCGAGGCGAGTAAAGGGCTTAGCCACTAAACCATCTTTAGGTTCATAACCTTTAACATGACCAACGGTCACGCGCAGGCTAGAGTTCGCATCGGCGTACACTGGCTTACCTTGCTCACGGTTATAGGCGATGATGGCATCCATATATTGCGGACGCACTTTCATCAGCTCGCCATCTAACTCTTTCTCTTTCTTCTCTTCGCTCATGTTGGTGTCATACATGGCCACGGCGAATTGAATAAAAGGATCCTTAGAGGCTTTGAAATCATCGACGGATTTTTCCATCCAAGCTAAACGCACATCTTTGTTGCCCAGCTCGGTTTTGGCGTACATTTTGTCTAAGGTTTTCGCAAGTTTAGCTTCGTTAACCTTTTTATCGATACCAAAGGCTTTATCCATTGCTGGTAAGCGCTGCGCCTCGGGTAACGCGGCATAACGTTTAAGCATATCCAAGAGAACAGCCTTATCGACACTTGGCGCATAACGGCGGTCAATACGTTCCATGCTCGCCTTGAAACGTGTCATATCGCGGTCTTGGAAGCCGGGTTCTCGTTGCATATCAGGCAATTGCTTCTCATGGGCTAAACGGTACAGATTGGTCGCCGTTGGCACCATAGTGGTGTTGCCAATGTAGCTTAAGATCATATCCCGTTCTTGATGGGCTTTGCTTTTGGCGATCAGCGCGTCTAACTCGCTTAAGGTTTTACCGTATTTGGCTTCGCGGCTGCTGTCTTTGGCAATCCATGCGGCAAGCTCGGCTTCACGGGCCTTGCGGTCGGCTAACATGGTGGATTTGCCATAAAACTCGATCATCGAGGTGAAGTTTTTAGCGTAGTTCGCTAAGCCAGCGATTTGGCTCTCGTACTTAATGCGCTCGTCGCTGCCTTCTGGTGCCGTTTCTTTGATGATTTCAATAAAACGTTCGCGCAGCATCTTGCCTTCTGGGTAAGCCCATTCGAACTGATTTTGCACTTCGTTCGCGGTGCGGTATCTGTTAGTGCGGCCGGGGTAACCCGCCACCATCACAAAATCCCCTTCGCTCACACCTTTGGCCGAGACTTTTAAGAAACTCTTTGGCTCGTACGGCACGTTGTCGGCGCTAAATTCGGCGGGTTTACCGGTTTTAGACACATAGGCGCGGTAGAAGGAAAAGTCGCCCGTGTGGCGCGGCCACATCCAGTTATCGACATCGCCGCCGTATTTACCAACGCTGCCCGCTGGGTTATAGACTAAACGTACGTCACGGATTTCTAACTGTTTTACCAGATAATATTCTAAGCCGCCGTGGAAGCTATACACTTGGCAGCGGTAGCCTTCATCCTTTTCACACTCGGCAACGAGTGCTTTTTCTTGGTTCTCAACGCCTTGATAAAACTCACGGCCCGCTTTGTTTTCAAGCCCAGCGTTGACGCGCTCAGTCACATTGGTCACCTCTTCGGTGACATAAACGCGAGAACCGGGCGCGGCGGGTAATTCATCGGCAAAGGTTTTAGCTAAAAAACCGTCCTGCAACAGGTTTTTCTCTGCAGTCGAGTTATATTGAATCGAACCATAGGCACAGTGATGGTTTGTCACCACTAAGCCTTTTGGCGAAACAAAAGATGCCGTACAGCCACCTAGGCTGATCACAGCATTCATGGGGAATTCGGTCAGTTTGGAAATCGATTTCGCATCAATCTCTAAGCCTTTCGCTTTGAGTTCATCGGCCATTGCGGGCAATTGGTGTGGCTGCCACATACCTTCATCGGCATGGGAGGCAAAACTCGCCGCCACGGCAACTGAGAGTAACCATTTTTTCATTATCTTAAGTCCGTTTTAGGTGAAGAAAGCCGAGCGCTTGCGAGGCCATTTCTTATATTTATTGGGATTACATGCCGCTTTGGTTAACGCTAAAAAGCAAAAAGTCAGGCACTAGGCCTGACTTTAGCATATCGCACGCACTCTATAACAGAGTTAGAAAAATTCGCTTACAAAGCAAATACATTCATCATATTTATCGGTTTAACTCTGCCACTGGAGTACGTTCAGCGGCTTTAACTTACAGCGCGACAAACAACTGAGCGCCGATAATCACCGCGCCGAGCAAACCCGCAATCCCGAGGGCAAATGTGCCGCCAGACACTTGGTATCCCTGCGGCGTGGCTTGGCGCTGACGCAGTGCCATCACGATCGGCAGGAAGATAATCATCACCACCAGTGGAACAGCGGCAAAGCCTAATACCGCAACAAAACCTTCGGGGACATAGAGCGCGCACAACAGCGGCGGCACAAAGGTTAACAACCAGGTTTGGGCGCGACCGAGGAAGGTCTTCTTCGCGCGGGTCAGTTCGGCCACAAAATCATACAGGCTTAAGGTGACCCCGAGGAAAGAGGTGATTAAGGCTAAATCCGCAAACAGCGAAATACATTTGCTGATCCAAGGCGTGTGGGCAATCTCTTGTAATGCACTGATAAGCGCAGGTAAAGAGCCATTAAAGCTGCTGATTTCGGTGCCACCCACTGTGCCTAAGGTCACCAATAACCAGAAGATATAACACGCGAGCGGAATGGTTGAACCGATTAATAATACTTTGCGCAGCGACACGGCATCGCCATCCAAATAACGTACTAAGGTCGCAATACACACGTGAAAACCGAAGGAGGTAAACACCACGGGAATCGCCGCCATCCAACTGCTAGTCATGGACTCGGCCACCGCACTGGTTGCCATACTCGAGATACTGACTTCGGGTAATAAAAACAGCACAACCACAATCAGTAATAAAATCATCAGCGAAAACAAGAAGCGCGAGGCTTTATCGACCCAAGCCACCCCTAAGGCCGCAAATCCACCCAGCACTAAGGTAAACAGCACGACCGCGAGTTGGTTGTCTAACACTAGGTCGAACATATTTTTGGCTTTAAGCACTAACAGCGATGAGCCGCCTGTCAAATACGCCGCCGTTAAGGCAAAGAGTAAGCTGAGAAAGGAGGCGCCTTGCACCATTTGGCCTTTCTTGCCGAGGAGTTTGCCCGTGATGGCGTGGACGTTATCACCGACGCCTGAGCGTAGGTTAATCTCAAGCATTAACAATGAGGTATAGGCTGACAAGCCCCAAATCACCACCATTAACAAAATGGCTGGCACCATGCCTAAAGCGGCCGTGGCTAAGGGTAAGGCTAACATTCCCGCGCCAATGGCGGTCCCCGCGACAATGGCTATCGAGCCTAACATTTTTGAATTCACACAATTATCCTGTTCAAGTATTAATTATTATTTTTTAAGGTTTTTTGAGTAGATTTGAAGGATAAAGCCTTGCGCACTCTGTGATTAAGCCAACAGCAATCTCAAACGAAAAGCGTCACTAAACTTAAAGCATCCAATCCGATCTCAAAGAGCAGATCAATTGGCCCCAATAGCTTTTGAATATTTCAACCCAGTCGCCATTGAGGCTAACTAAATCGTTTGCAGAAAAGTGACATTAATTTCAACCGTGATTGCCTTAGCAAAGCAGCGACATCGCGCGTAAAAGAAGATAGCTCTGGACATTAACAGAGCCAACCCCAGCGGGCAAGCCAGTTATAGACAAAGATGACGCCGCTTTGGCTATCCGAAGGGGAAATGTGAGTAAAAGATAAAAAATCGAGGCGGAACTGTTATCAAAACAATAAACCCTGCAACACCTGTGGCATTGCAGGGTTTATCAATCAGTTTAGCGATTCGCTCACGGGGATACGGGATTGCGCTAAAGCGGATTAACGCGACTCACAATCCGCTTATTCCCCAGTTAACCGATTACAGCTCAGTCCAAGCCATATTCCAAGAGCCGCCGACACCCGGTTCAAACCCAGTTGCAGTTGGCGACCATTGCATGCAATAACCGCTGTAAGGCCAAGGTTTACATTGATAGACCTTGCCAGTTTTAGGTTGCAGCACTTTAGTGCCCGCCACATAGTTTTTAACTCCCTCGGGGAAGACAAAATCGGCATCCGGCGCTGTGGTTTGATCTTTTAAGAACAGATCGAAGTTTTGCTGGATAACTTCGCCTTGCTTCGGCTCGCCCTTCACTTGTAAGTGATAATGGCCAGCCTTTGGCGCGACGACATCAAGCACTAGACTCGCACTAGTATTGTTGACCGCTTGCGTGACATATCCAGCTGCCGTGCCATCGTGGCTAAACAGGTAAGCCGAGACCTGCATTTCCGCATTAGTGCTGACATCGAAACTGACCTTTGCGGCACCATCGACAATGGTGTAATCATCGGCCAGTGACGTGACATCGAGCTGATTGCCCGGCGCAGGCGCAATATCAAAGCTCACTTCCACTCGCTCTAGGCCCGAATTAGGCGCGGCATAAATCTCATTTTTACCGTAGACGGGCGAGATCACCCCTGAGGCATTCTTCTGCCCCGCCTTAAGTTGTGGCTGCTGGGCATTAATGGCACTGGCTAACAGGAATGGCCAATTTTGCTTGGCGCCTTGAGTGGTGTCGGCAATGGTTATCTGAGTTTGCTTGGCAGTTTGCTCGCCATTAGCATCAAACACCCGCGTCATCACCTTATCGCCCGCCTTAAGATCGAGTGACGGATTGATATCGCCAATATCGGTCCACTCGCCCGGCACCACAACACCTGAGCTAAAGTTCACATCGATAGCATTATAGAAACTGTTGGTGGTATCACCCACTTCCCACACGGCCAAAATCACGTGATAACCGCTTCTGTCTTCAGGCACATAACAGTTATGTGTCACTAACTTAGGCGGCTGAACCATGCCACCGTCGACCACACAGAAGGGAGCTAAGTCAAAGCTTGCACGGCTCAACGCTTGGTTTTGATCCCAGCCTTGACGAGTTAAATAGTAACGCCAATTGCGGGTCACATGGTTAGCGGTGAACTGCCAGCTAAAGTCATTCCAACCCGACTTAATGTCATGCTTAGACCAACGACTTGGGCTCTGTTCATCCAAGGGAGAAAACGCCGCGTTGGCTGCACTGGCAATTTTGCCGTCGGCAGGGCCTGACTCAGGAAAACCTGATGGGCCTTCAACACTTTGCGGTTCCCATTGAACGGCGCCGCAGTTTAAATTGCTGCCAGTTTTACAGGCATATGAACGTGATTCAGGTGAAACCACATAACCGTGGGCCGACGCCGTTTGGCTAACTAGCGCACTCGTAGCGCTTAGGGCCAAGGCAATCAGGCTTAAACGAGCCAGTTTTGGGTGTTTACGGTTAGCATTTGTGATTGATGTAAAAGCAGTTAGATGTGCCACTTTATTGTACTCCGTAGGGCGCCTTTCTCGACGAGATTGGCATAGGTATAAAAGTGGTATTTAGGCAAAACAGCATTAAGCAAAGCCGTTTATTTTTCAAAGAATTGAAAGCATCAGCTCAATTCTGAGGCAACCCCGCTATCTTAGTTTCAACATCCCTTTACAACCTTAGACCGGAGGCTTTGCGTCCTAATTTTTCAATTAGTTTGCCAAATACGGTGGATCTCCATTTAAGTTAACAGTATGTAACTTAAACATTGAGACCCGGCTAACCTAACAACAAAAGACAGCGTTGTCAAAATTTAAATTATTACAATTCAATGCGTTACAAAACACTGAGCGGTATTTTATTGGCACCTGTCAGATTATTTGCCCTCTGACTCGATGAGTTTAATCTTGAAACCCTGTTGCACTTGGGTATAATGCCCACCTCGCTTCGGGGGAGTAGCTAACTGGATTTCGAGCCATCGATATTCAGGGTGAACATCAACATACTTGGCCGCATGCCATGGTGTTCACAGCAAATCATCGATTTGTCCTGCAAGACCTGAGCACAGTAACCGCACCTAGGGGTGGACGGTCTATTGTGCTTATGTCAAAAACCACCCCTAAAAGGATCACACTTGGAAGCGTTACTCGCCTCAACCTTTACGGTTGCCATCGCCGAGATTGGCGATAAAACCCAACTGCTTGCCCTATTACTCGCTGCAAGATTTAAAAATAAAACCGCGATTATCATGGGTATTTTACTCTCGACTCTGTTTAACCATTTTGCCGCCGCCTGGCTTGGCCAATGGGCGATTAACTGGGTGAGCCCAGATGTAGCACGCTACTTGGTTGCCGCCTCCTTCTTTGCGATTGCACTCTGGGTACTGATCCCCGATAAAGTGGACGCCGAAGAGAGCCGTTTCTATAAGATGGGACCCTTTGTTGCGACCTTTATTCTGTTCTTTATCGCCGAAATGGGCGACAAAACCCAAATCGCAACTGTCGTTTTAGCCGCTAAATACGATGCCTTAGCCATGGTGGTTGCAGGTACTACTTTGGGTATGTTGCTAGCGAACGTCCCAGTGGTTATTGCGGGACATTTTAGTGCCGAAAAATTACCAATGAAGTGGATCCACAGGGGCTGCGCAATTTTGTTTGCCCTGCTCGGCGTAGCAACCTTAATGGTTAACTGATTGATAAAATGAAGATAAACAAAAAGGCCAGTGATAACACTGGCCTTTTTTATGGGGTTAACGAATTAACTTATAACCCGAGTGCAGTTTGGATACGTTGACCGTAATCAGCATCGGCTTTGTGGAAATGTGCCAGCATACGTTGCTGTACCTCTACACTTGCCTGACGCAGTGAGCCAGAAATCGTTTCCACTAAGCGTGCTTTCTCGGCTTCGCTGAAGATGCGATACAAGTTACCCGCCTGAGTGTAATCATCCTGATTGTAACGGCTGTAACGCGCTGCTTCGCCATCTAAACGCAGTGGTGGCTCGGCAAAGTTTGCCGGTTCAACTAAAGCACCCGCTGTGCTGTTTGGGCCATAGTTAGCCGCGGCATCGCCACCGGTTTGACTACCGTGGTACGGGCATTGTGTTCCCGCCATGGCACCCGCACGTTGGTGATGGTTAGCTTTAGTCGCATGTGGGCAGTTTACGGGTAACTGGTTGTAGTTCGCCCCAATTCGGTAACGCTGCGCATCGGCATAGGCGAATAAACGCGCCTGCAACATCTTGTCGGGCGATGCGCCCACACCTGGTACTAAGTTGCTCGGTGCTAATGCCACTTGCTCGACTTCGGCAAAGTAGTTTTGCGGTAAACGATTTAGCTCTAACACACCAATCTCAATTAACGGGTAATCGCCATGTGGCCACACCTTAGTCAAATCGAATGGGTTGATATGGTAAGTGTTGGCATCAGCCTCAGGCATAATCTGTACGTTCACAGTCCAACGAGGGAAGTTACCGTCGGTCACAGCTACCACCATATCGCGCTGGGATGAGTCAGGGTCGATACCCTTTAACTTATCGGCTTGCTCATTAGTTAAGTTCACCACGCCTTGCTGCGATTTGAAGTGGAACTTCACCCAGAAACGCTCACCTTTAGCATTCCAGAACGAGAAAGTATGCGAACCATAACCATGCATTTGGCGGTAGTTTGCCGGAATACCACGGTCAGACATCAGAATCGTCACTTGATGCATGGCTTCAGGGTTTAATGACCAGAAGTCCCACATCGCTTGTGGATCTTTCAAATTCGTCAATGGGTTACGCTTTTGAGTATGGATAAAGTCTGGGAACTTAATCCCATCACGCAGGAAGAAAGTCGGCGTGTTGTTACCCACGATATCGTGATTACCACGGGCGGTATAGAAGCGCAGACCAAAACCACGGGGATCGCGCTCGGCATCGGCAGAACCCATTTCACCACCCACAGTAGAGAAACGCACGAAGGTCTCAGTTTGCTTACCCACACCGTTAAAGTGATCGGCGATGGTGTATTCGCTTAAGTCTTTAGTCAGGGTGAAAGTACCGTATACGCCAGTCCCTTTCGCATGCACAACACGCTCAGGAATACGCTCACGGTTAAAGTGGGCAAGTTTTTCAATTAAATGCCAATCTTGCAGTAGTAAGGGACCACGCTCACCCGCTGACAATGAGTTTTGATCGTCAGCAATTGGAGAACCGCTTTGGCTTGTTAAATACTGTTGACTCATATCTTGCTCCTCATTCTTGATTGGTGTTAACCCAAGATTCAATTAAATCGTAAATGGTGGCCATGGCTTCTCTCCTTGGCAGGGCGACGTGTTGTCGATGGAGTTAGAATAGGCAAAAATACGAATTCAATAAAACGATTAATATAGATTCAAATAATCTACATTTCAGATTAACGAAGAGTGCTTAGATCATTCAGGGAGTAAATTTCACTCCCCGTATGTGATGAAATAGCCAGCAACAGAATAAAGAGTTTACCTGCCGCAACGCAAACCGACTTGGCAAAAATGAGAACTCGAGCTTAAGACAAACTTAAAAAATACTTCAATTGATTCAAAGTGCTACATATTACTCATTGACAGAACTCGCCTGTTCGCGATAGATAACGACCAAGTAATAGGCATCGATTAACACGATAAAAAAGTTAACCGCCGCCACCGGATAAGCTTGTATCGCAACCCCATAGGCAACGAACAATGCCGACCCCAACAAGTTCCACCAGCGTAACTTTTTGATGTTAGACATCATCAAAGAGATGGCCACCACCACAGACGCCAAATAACCAACCCATTCCCACATCATTGCACTATCCATATCACGTCCTTATTTATCGATTGATACAACTAAAACAGGTTGGTTGAGCCTTCTTAGCGTTGTACTACCGCCGCCGTCATCCTTGAAATACAGGTCAACTCCCCTGCACTATTATGGATTAAGATTTCCCACACCGAACTGCGTTTCCCCAAATGAACTGGTTTAGCCGTCGCGGTCAGTACGCCATTACGCGAAGCGCGTAAATGGTTGGCGTTAATCTCTTGTCCAACACAATAATATTGCTCGAAATCCACCACAAAGTTTGCGGCATAGCTGGCCACGGTTTCGGCCAGTGCCACGTTCGCGCCGCCATGGACAATGCCTAAGGGGTTATGTATGGCGGGCGTGGCAGGCATAGTTGCCTTCATATAATCATCGCCAATCTCGCTGATCTCAATCCCTAGGGTCTGCATCAGGGTGCCTTTGCCCCCCATACCAGCATCTAAACGGGCACAATCCTCTAAGGTGACAGGTCTAAACCAAATACTCATTTCAACATCCTAGTAAAGAAAACCAGCTAGCAGTTTACTAAGAAGTGACTGAAGTTCAACACATAAGCATTGGCTAATAACAGCCAGATAATGGCAAGGAGTCGCTACGCCTAAGTTAACCAATGCTTTGTGACAGCAAAACGACTAAACCAGACTAAGAACATTCCCCACAGGATCACCACGCTCGGCATCATAAGGGCATCGCTACCCAATACCGCAGCCGCCTGCTGAATACCAAATACATAGCCCATTTGCACCAATACGGCGACAAGAGACGCGAGCAACACTTTATAAGAAAAGGCTTTTTAATGAGTAACAACAGACAACCTATAACGCCAGAAACCACCGCAAACCCAAACACACAGTCGAGCCAAGCGGGTGTCGATTCATAGAGCTTTATTTGATCTGGGCTCATTTGCGCCATGGCCTCAGGCGTCATGGTCATTTGGATAACAAATGCCAATAAGCCCATGATGTTCCATAACAAACTGATGAATGCGACAAAATAAAACCACAGTGGCGCTTTTGCCACGCCGATTGCATGGTCGGAGTCAGTTGCTGCCATGTCCGCTCTCCTTGTCATCAAGGTACATAAAGTCCCACAACAACAGTGCCATAAAAAAGGGATGGTAAAACCATCCCTTAGCTCTGAGTTTAGCTCACAAACTCAGTTGTGAGCGTGCAATCACTCGATTAACGGCGACGGCGTTGTAAGCCGAATAGAGATAGCAAGGCTAGACCCAAGTATCCTAACGCACCACCATCATCCTTTGGTTTTGGCTCAGGTTTTGGTGGCTCAACAGGTGCTGGGTAGCTAAGTGCGACAATAACGGGATCGTGGTCAGATGCTGAGAAAGCATTCTCAGATTTGGCCAGTTCACCAGAGAATTTTTTGCCGTATTCGAACAGGTTAGATTCCACCGAGTTGATATGCCAATCTTCGATATCCACTAAACGCTTGGCAAGACTGGTGTTTGCTAAGGCATGGTCGAGGTTACCTAACTCACCGTTGTAGCTGTATGAGTAAGTTCCAGCGCCGTGGGCCTGAGTATTGAGGTTGATTAGGCCATAGCCCTTCTCAATCTTGCTACCTTGGCGCTCAAACACTTTGCCATCTAAGGTGGTCCATGAGGCGGTCATGATATCGCGCTCAGACTTGCTCGCATCGTAATCGGTCAATACGCGGATAGGATCTTCCATGCCGTAGGCATTCATATCGCCAATCACCAGCAGATCGCCTTTAACGTCTTTTAAGGCTTCGCCGAGCACTTTAGCAGCCGATACGCGGAAGGCATTACACTTGCCCTGTTGATCGGCCGGATCGACTGACTCTTCGAAGTTGACCCAATCTTCTAAACAGCCTGAACCTTTTGATTTCAGATGGTTAACAACAACTGTTAAGTTCTGATCATGGATCTTAAAGGTTTGCGCTAAGCTGTGACGTTGGTACGCATCGTTGCCAGGGTTCGTTTCAGTCTTGCCATCTTTAATACGAGTCACACTGCCAGCAGTCGCGTGTTGCTCTGGGGTATCAATCGCACGAGCCGCACCCGCAAGGCTCACTTTACCCGCGCGGTAAAGCATACCCACAGTAATAGCATCGCTACCGAAGTACTTACCGTCGTATTTATCTTCGTCGGTGATTTCAACGAAGCTGTAAGCATTTTCAGCAGTTTGCTTCTCGTTTAAGGCATCGACTAAGTTCTTAATCGCGCTCTTTTCACCAAAACCGTTGTTAGCGATTTCCATTAAACCGACAATATCGGCGTTCATGGCGGTAATGGCGCTGACAATTTTTGCGCGTTGCAGCAACATTTCTTCTTCGGTCAAGGCGCCGCGGTTACTGCCCGATGGGTTAGTATCACCACCAACAACATCGTTAAAGAAGTTCAGCACGTTAAAGCTGGCGACACGGATATCGCCCTTAGTGGCGACACTTGGTGCGTCGGTTCTGTCATCACCGCGGATAAAGTCACCAGCGGTAATAGTGTTGGTCGCCACTAAACGGTAAGCACCATAGCTGTAACCAATCACACCTTCGAGATTGGTCAGCTGATCACCCACACGGATATAACCGGTTTCGACGTTAAAGTCAGGGAAGTAAGGAATAACACCATCGGCTGGCTTGTAGTCAGATTCAATAAACAGCTGATTTTCAAGGTTAGATTTAACTAAAGCAGTCGCTTCTGCTGACAATGCTGGATAAAGCTGAGTTGGCTTCATCAATGGCGCCTTGTAAGACACCAACATGTTATTGCGACGGCCAGCATAATCGTAGCTGAAGGTGCGGCTGATCTTCAGATCGCTACCAGCATCCAGTTTCACGTTCATGCCTTCGTAGCGCTCTAAAGCCTGCGCTAAAGTTTCGCCATCGGCCACATAGAATGGCGCCGCAGCTGGGACTTCGCCCTTAGCACCGACTTCGAATTTCTTATCGGTTTTGATATCGATTTGGGTTAGGCCGAAGTATTCCTTCACCTTACCCTGAACACAGACTTCAACACCGGGTTGAATCGCTTCTGGTGGATTCTCACCTAAAAACACGAACACGCCGTCGGAAGTGTATGGCGAGTTATCGCCCTTCACTTCTTGGAGATAGAAACCTTTGAATAAGCTCTCGCCACGGGCAGTCACCACACCGCGAACCGTCACTTCGCTTTCAGACTCGAATGCACCTTCAGGCACATAAGGGCTAGATTCACCCGCGCCTTGGACTTGATAAATCGGAACGATTTTAGCGCCGCTGCAGCTAAAGACTGGCGTTTCAGGCTCAGTTGGCGTATCTAACGAACCTAAACCTGTGAAAGTGTCCTTAGGTAATTGTTCCCACTGGGCAGGATTAAAGACAGTGCTGGCGACTAATGCGTCGAGTTTACGCTTAAGGGTGACATCGAGCCCCCACCCAGTCGGCGTTGGCACATCACCGATAATATCGACCACAGCGCCATCTTTAACTAAGGCAACCGCATCGCCACCGTTAAAACTTAAAGAACCCGAAAAACTGTCGACACCTTGAGGAAGGGTAATGACTGCGCTTGAGTTTAAAATAACTTTTGTCGATTTTGGCGCAATACTTTGTCCATCTAATACCTGCATATCTAAGGCATCAGTGGCGCCATCTTTATAACGAACGAGTTTATAACCCGCCAAATCAATTGCCGTATCACCGCTGTTATATAACTCGATAGCTTTGTTGTTTGAGCTACCTTCAACATATTCAGTGATCATCACATCAGCGCTTGCCATCATTGGCAAAGCTGCGGCCACAGCTAAAGATATAGCCGTTAACTTATTAACATTATCCATATTATCAACCCCATTATTATAATATCGCCGCTAATTTTTATTAACGTGCGGGCGGATTATTCCAGAGTTGAATTGCTAAAAAAAGAGGGGAAGATCTCACTATGCATGCATAAGATATTGATGGAAATGAAATTTTACAAAATAAACTGTCTTGTATTCAGAACAGTGATATAACACAAAAGTATTAAGCAGTAAGAAAACAATAAGTAAGATAAAGACATCACAGTGATATACCAGTGTGAAATCGAACAAATAACAATCAAAAAATAAATGTGATATTTTGATGATATTTTTAAGTGCACCATCCTGAATAATATAAGCGTTTTCGATAATTTAAATCATCGCAATTTATTTAAAACTTAATTATTCGATCATTATTTTGAAATATTATTCGTTGAAAAACGAATACTCCTTATCCGTCTTTTAAACGCTAGCTCGATTTAAAAAGCTTGGCGGTGGGTCATTTGCGAGATGGTATAAAACGGGTAAACAAACTCCTCCATGATTTTATTTGTATCGATTGCAGCACTGCTTAGTCATTTCGAGTGCAAAAAAATACCGCCCTGTGTGGGCGGTATTTTATGAGTGAACGAGTTAACCCGAGTTAAGCCGTTATCACGGTAAATTACTTTTTAGCAGGCTCAGCAGCAGGAGCCGCTTGTGCTTTCTCAATTGATTTCAGTTCAACTTCAAAAATCAGGGTTGAGTTTGGTGGAATAGTACCAGTATCGCGGTCGCCATAAGCTAAGTTTGCAGGGATAACAAACTTGTACTTAGCGCCCACAGGCATTAACTGTACGCCTTCAGTCCAACCAGGAATAACGCGGTTTAATGGGAACTTAGCCGTTTGACCACGCTTGTATGAGCTATCAAACTCAGTACCGTCAAGCAGTGTACCTACGTAATCCACTTCTACAGTGTCTTCAGCCGCTGGCTTGTCACCAGAACCTGGTGTTAACACTTCGTATTGCAGACCCGATTCAGTGGTCACTACGCCAGGCTTAGCTTTGTTTTCCTCGAGGAACTTTTTACCATCCTCGATGTTTTTCGCAGCAATGGCTTTAGCTTGTTCTGTACGTTTGTCGTTTAACTTTTTGTCTAAACCTTGAAGAATGGTTTGCATTTCTTCTTCGGTTAATTTCAGTTGATCATTCAGACCGTTAGTAAAACCAGTTACGATCAGCGCGCGGTCAACTGGCAGGCCTAATTCTTCTTGCTCTTTGATATGGCCAGACATATAACGACCGATTGAAGCGCCAACACTGTAGGCTTCTTTTTGTGCTTCAGTCGTTAATTCAACATTTGTGCTTGCGTTTGTTGCTTTTTCTTCTTGATTACAAGCAGATAGGCCAATAACAGCCAATGCAACTAACGATAATTTATAAATCGATTTCATTAAAGCTTCCTCAGCATCCTCAAGCGGTTACAATAACCTAAGCGCGACAACTGTATACTAGTTATCTGGGTTATACCAACTAGATTCTGTTATGTGTTAACTGTGATTAATCTCACTCTACCGGACTAGAGACACCAACTTTAGGAGCAAGTTCATGAAGAAAACCCTACTGCTGGTATTTTGCACACTTTTTTTAGCAGCATGTCAGCCCAAAGCCGATGATATTAGAGTTATTTCACAGGAACCCTCATACAGCGCGAGCCTCTCTAGCGACGGCAATATCGCCATTGTCGCCACCCAAAGCCAAGGGGTGCAATGTTGGGACTTAACCACCCACAGCCTCAAGTACCAATGGGTGCATGGCGACCTGAATACCGGCGTCACGGCCACCGCCATTTCCCCTAACGGTGAGTTCGCCGCATCGTTAAGCCGCGATTCAGTTGCCCTATGGACAATAGCCGACGGTAAATCCCGAGGATGGTGGTCGCTGCCCGCCTCGGGTGAGAGTGTCGCCGTGGCGAATAATGGCGCCCTGCTCATAGGCCTAAACGATGGCAGTGTGATGTCACTCAATGCGGCCAAAACGGCATTGATTAAATTTTTAGGCCATAAGGAAAGGGTGAATACCGTTGCGCTTTCCGCTGATGGACGCATTGCCCTCTCAGGCTCTAACGACATGCAGGCTATCCTGTGGCAAGCACAAACGGGGCAGCCGATCCACACTTGGGATATAGGGAGTCGGGTGACTAAGGTGGCACTCAACGACAGTGGCACATTAAGCTTTACCAATGGCAGTACCAATGAGGCGAAGATTTGGGATAACACCAATGGTAAGCTGTTAAATCAATTAGAGATTAAACGCAGGCAAATGACCTTCTCGGCGGTGCGTTTCGCTAAGCAAGACAGCCAGCTGCTCACAGGCACGCCCGCACGCGAAGTCATACTCTGGCAACGCCAAACGGGTAAACCTATTGCTAAGTGGCAAATTGCGCTGACTAAAAACAGCCAAAACCGAGGAGCCGTTGTATACTCTGTGGCAATTCGAGATACCAATAAAGTGGTTAGTATCAGTAGCCAAGGCTTAATCGAGACTTGGCAGGAGTAGAGGTTAGTCATGCAAGGCGTACAAGAACAGATTGAAGAGCTGCAAATGAAAATGGCTTTTCAAGAGCTCACGGTCGAAGAGTTAAACCAAGAGGTCATTAAGCTGAACCAGCTCATCGCCCATCAGCAACATCAAATTCAGTTATTGATTGGTAAATTAAAAGCGATGGAACCCAGCAATATTGCGACCCAAGCCGAAGAAACGCCGCCACCCCATTACTAATGTGATAGCGGATAACCCCATCCGTTAACGACACAATGGCCCATAAATATCCAAGGAATGCGATGTTTAAAGATGCGATATCACCCACACCCAGTCAGCCACTGCCTATTGCCGTGGTGGGTGAAGCCATTTTAAAAGAGCAAGCCATTGAAGTTCGCGACTTCGATACGGCCTTGAGTCAATTAGCAGAGCAGATGGCAGTGAGCATGGCGGCCGCGAAAGGCGTTGGCATTGCCGCACCGCAAGTACACAGCCCGCTGGCACTGTTTATCATGGCATCACGGCCGAACGAGCGTTATCCCGATGCGCCGCTGATGGACCCCGTTGTGGTGGTCAACCCAGAGATCTTGTCAGCCTCTGCGGATTTAGTTTGCGGTGAAGAAGGTTGTTTATCGGTTCCCGGACAAAGGTTTACAATTTGGCGCCACCAGCAGATAGTGGTGCGCTATCAAAACCTGGCAGGACGATGGCAACGCTCTGAGTTAACAGGTTTTATTGCACGTATTTTTCAACATGAGTTTGATCATCTTCAGGGGATCACTTTGCTTGAGCGTTCACAAATGCCAGAACAAAAACACATGGCGCGAGAAGGTAAACCACAGGCATGAATAGCACCTTCATTCACTCTTTAATCAAACCCACACTCAGCACGCTGATGCTCGCCGCGATCTTAGGCTCGAGCGGTTGTGCCTATAACAGTATTTTTATCAATTATCCGGCACAAATTGCACCGATAAAACAAGAACTCAATACCGCAACGCCCATGGCGGATATCGAGAAATTAGCCAGCAATATCCAAGGTAACGATGGCCTACTCTACGCCCAAGAAGCGGGACGTGTGGCGCAGGTTGCCGGAGACTTTGCCAGCAGCCGTAAGTACTACCAGCAAGCGGTCGAGGCCTATACAGCCTTCGATGATAAAGCCAAGATTAGCGCCAGCGACATAGGCGCAACCGCCACAAGCTTGGTATTAAACGATAATGCCATCCCCTACCGTGGCCCAGGCTACGAGCGCATTATGCTGCACCAATATCAAGCCCTGAATTACCTGTTCAGCGGTGATTATCAAGGCGCCTTAGTGGAAGTTCGCCGCAGTAACGAGCTGCAAGGTTCTGAGCAGGAGCGTTATCAGAAATCACAAAAATCCGTGCAGGCCATGGCCAATGGCACTATAGATGCCGAAATGAATAAGCTCGGCCAAGCCGCAGGTACGGTAACCAGCTCCTTCCTCAACGCCTACAGCTACTACACGACGGGATTGCTTCACGAGGTTTTGGGCGAGCCAAACGATGCCTTTATCGACTATCGTAAAGCGGCGCAAATCAGCCCTGATAACACTTATCTGCAACAGGATTTAGTGCGTCTTGCCAAGCAACTCGGCATGCCACAATATGATGAGTTTAAAAAGCGCTGGGGCGATGCCAAGTTTCCCAAGGCGGGCGAAGGCCAAGTCATCCTAATGGTCGAAAAGGGCTTTGTACCTGAAAAACAAGCGCTCACAGTGCCCTTCACTATCCATGGCAACTGGCAAACCGTGTCTCTGGCCACCTATGGGCCGAATAATAGTGTTGTCGCCGAGACCCAAGTACAAGGCTTAGGTACAGTGCTCAAAACCGAGCCCATCGCCAATATCGATGCCTTAGCGATTAACGCGCTCAAAGAAGATTTACCCGGCACCTTAGTTCGCCAAGTCGCGCGGGTGTATGCCAAATCGGAAATGGCCTATCAGGTCGAAAAAAGCGGTAAGCCCGGCAACAATGCCGCCGATATTGGCAGTATCGCCATGCAGATTTTTAACGTGGTTAGCGAACAGGCGGATCGCCGCAGTTGGTTGACCCTGCCAAAGCAGGCGCAAATTGGCAGACGTTACCTCAATCCTGGGGAATACACGCTGCAGTTGGACAAGGCACCACCGGCCAAAATTGAAGTTGCCGCAGGCAAGACCACCTTGGTCTGGGCAATTGATACTGGTAATTACACCCGAATTTATTCAATAATCATTTAACCTAGCGGTGAATGTTTGAATAAAACGAGTGTCATTAAGTTTTTACAATCACAAAATGGAACTGACTATGAAACAATTTAAACTGATTTTTGTGCTGGCTGCCGTAATGGGTCTGGCTGCATGTCAATCGAAAGTCGAGTATGGCGATGCCACAGAAGTGGAAACCGTTAACGAAAACTTTGGCTCAACGGATCTGCAAGCCATCGCCGCTAAGATGGTCGATAGCATGATGACTTTCCCACCTATCGTGGCCATGACGGCGAACAACCGCCCAATTTTGTTTGTCGATAGCATCAAAAACAAAACCTCTGAGCATATCGACACTGAGTCTGTAACCGACTCTATCAGCAACAAGTTACTGCGCTCAGGTAAGTTCCGTTTTATCGACATGACAAAAGTAGATTCAGTTCGTAAGCAACTGGATTACCAAAACAATACCGGTATGGTTGACCCATCAACCGCCATCAAGTTTGGCCGTCAAATCGGCGCCCAATACATGCTGTATGGCAACCTGTCTAGCATCGTTAAGCAAGATGGCAGCACCAAAGACGTTTACTACAAGATGACTATGCGTCTGATGGACTTAGAAACAGGCCTGATCGAATGGTCTGACGAAAAAGAAATCCGTAAGACTAAGTCTAAGTCTTTCTTAGGCATGTAATCCCGCTAAGCCCCATGGGCTAAAGCCGAAATACTCAAAAAAAGCCAGCATTTTCGCTGGCTTTTTTTTACATTTTTAACATTGGTTATCCCTGCTAAATAAGGTAGTGTACTCGGCCAAAATACCCAGCATGGGTGCCGCTTTCAAATGGGGATAAGTTTGCTAGGCCACAGAGCCTAAACTTGCCAGCCTGCGCCGCATCCAAGCCACAAATAAAGTAAATCGTTGAAGGATTGAAGTCGTGAATTTGTTCAAAGCCAGCCTAGTTGCCATCACCTGCTCGGCACTCATGTCGTGCGCCGTCCAAAGTCCGTTAAATACGGGCCCAAGGGATGCAAGCCCCTATATCAGCCAATATCAGGCGAGCTTACGTTCACAGGTGATTTCGAATGTGCATTATGAGCTGGATTTTCAACTGACTGGCGACACTGAGTTTAGTGCAACGACTAAGGTCAACTTCAATCTCAGCGAAGTGCCCAAGCAATTGAGCCTCGATTTGAACAAAGCACAAATTAAGCGCTTTTTGATCAACGGCACTGCGGTTTACCCCAACTACAACGGCGCCTATATCAGCCTGAATACTCGTTTGCTGTCCTCGGGTGACAACACCATTGAAGTGCAATTTACTCGCCCCCACAGCACCAACGGTGAAGGCTTACACCGTTTCCAAGACCCAGTCGATGGCAAGGTCTACCTGTATTCACACTTCGAACCTGCCGCTGCGCAGCAAATGTTTGCGGTGTTCGACCAACCCGACTTGAAAGCCAACTATAAAATCAGCGTAACCGCGCCGAAGGACTGGCAAGTGATCAGTACCATGCGCGAGTCCTCAGTCACACCAGCTGGGGCTATGAATCGTTGGGAGTTTCCTGAAACGCCTAAGTTAAGCCCTTATAATTTCTCGATGCATGCTGGTCCGTACCATATGTGGCAGGACAACTCTGGCCGCTATCCGATGCGCCTGTTCGCGCGCCAATCTGTGGCTAACCAAGTCACGCCTGAGGATTGGTTTACCTATACCAAACAAGGCTTAACCTTCTTTGATGCCTATTTCGGTATTCCTTATCCCTTTAAGAAGTACGACCAACTTTTAGTGCCTGATTTCCTCTACGGCGCGATGGAAAACGCTGGCGCCATCACTTTCGCCGAAGATCGTTTCCTCCACAAAGCCGCTATGACCGCCGAGCAAAAACAAAGCTTAGCCGGCGTTATCATGCATGAAATGGCGCACCAATGGTTTGGCGATCTGGTCACCATGAAGTGGTGGAATGGTTTGTGGCTAAACGAGAGTTTTGCCTCCTTTATGGGTACGCTCGCGACTCAAGAGGCTACCGAGTTCACCAATGCCTGGCGCAGCTTTTACGCTCAAGGCAAACAACGCGCCTATGAGCAAGACAGCCTAGTGACCACACATCCTATCGAAGTGCCCGTGGCGACCACGCAAAACGCCTTCGATAATATCGATGCCATCACCTATCAAAAAGGCGCCTCGACCCTCAAGCAGTTGCGCCATTTACTCGGCGATCTAGTGTTCCAGCGAGGCGTGAGTAACTACTTAAAGCAATACAGCTATCAAAATGCCGAGCTAGATGACTTTATCAATAGCCTAGCTAAATCGGCGGGCCGTGACTTAAGCGCCTGGACGAAAGATTGGCTCTACAGCGCAGGGGTTAACACTATTAAGGCCGAATACCGCTGTGACGGTAACCGCATCAGCGATTTTAGCCTGTTGCAGTATCCTGCAAGCAGCGAGTTGCCTACACTCAGGGAGCAAAAAGTCCAAATCGCCCTGTTCACTAAGGGACGTTTCGATTTAAGACATGAGACTACGGTAGCCGTCACCTACAAGGGTGAGCGCACCGAGGTGAAGCAATTAGTCGGCGAGCGTTGTCCGGATTTGGTTTACCCCAACTACGATGACTGGGGCTTTGTAAAGGTGCAACTCGATGACAAATCCTTCGACACCGCCAAGCAACAGTTAAGCCGTGTTACAGATCCATTGCTGCGCTCTATGCTTTGGCAAAGCCTGTGGGACAGCGTGCGTGAAGGCAACCTGAGCCTAGATCAATACTTAAGCACAGTGTTCGTCAACGCCCCTGCGGAAAATGACTACACTGTGGTCGGCCAGATTATTTCGACTCTGCTGCGCAGCAAAGAATACCTCGCGCAAATCGCGCCGATTCAGCAAAACTATGCTGAAAATGCTGTCAAAGGCTTAGCGCAAATGAGCCTTCGCAAAACCATGGAGAGCCGAGGCGACAATGACTTCCAGCGCCGCTGGTTCAATGCCTATATTCAGTTAGCGGGCGATCGCGACAGTCTGCGCCACTTAGCGCAATTACTGGATGGCACAACCAAAATCAAAGGCTTAACCCTAGACCAAGATCTCCGCTGGGCCATCATCACTCAGCTGAATCGCTATGACTTCCCGAATGCGCAGCAACGTATTACCCAGGAAGCCGCCCGCGATAACTCGGATTCGGGTGAAAAGGCCGCATTGGCCGCACAGGTTATCCGTCCAGAGGCTGCTGCCAAACGCCGCTGGTTGAGCAAAGTGCACGCCGACGCCCTGCCGTTTGCCAAACAGCGGATTATTATGGAAAACCTCTATCCTGCTGAACAGAAACTGCTAAGCGCCGCCACCGCGGAAGAGCGCCTCGCTAACTTGGCGGACATGGATAAGAAAGGCCCAGTGTTTATGCGTAGCTACAGCCGCAACCTTATCCCAACCGACTGTAATTACACCAGTATTGCCGCCTTGGATAAGGTATTAGATACCCAAACAGGATTATCTAACCTAACGCGCCGTACGCTGTTAGAAACCCGACAAACCGAGCAACGTTGCGTACTAATCAAAAATAAAATGACCCATTGATAATAGCTCATAAAAAGAGGCTCAATTGAGCCTCTTTTTGATCGGGTTACTCGATACGCCGAGAAGGCAATTCTTGGTAGAACTGCAGCAACTCTTCGAGCGCCAAAGGTTTAGCGTAAAAATATCCCTGATGTTGATAAACCCCTTTCGCGGCTAAGTACTCCACTTGCGCCTGAGTTTCAACGCCTTCGGCCACCATATCCATATGCGACTCACGGCCAAAGGCGATAATGGCATCGAGTACCGCGCCTTTTAAATCCTGCGTGCCTATGGTATCGGTAAACATCTTGTCGATTTTGATGCTGTTAATCCCTAGCCGCTGCAAATAACTAAAACCACCAAAGCCAGTGCCAAAATCATCCAATTTAAAGTCATGGCACAGGGGTAATACCGCCTTCATTTCGGCGAGGGCCAGCTCAAATTGGGTGATGGGCTTACGCTCTGTCAGCTCAAAGGCGATACGTTTAACCCTGTGGTCGCTATGGCTGGAGAACCATTTGCTCAATAACCCCGACTCGAGGTGCTGGGCGACGATATTAACGCTGACCCAGCCTTTGAGCTGAGGCAAGTCCTGATATACCTGCTCGAGGATAAGATCGGTGATCGGCAAAATTAAGCCCGAATCTTCGGCGTAGGGAATAAACTGGTTCGGTTGAACGAGCACGCCATCGAATCGGCGCCAGCGGACTAACATCTCTTGGCCGACCACCTCTCCGGTGCGGCAATCGATAATCGGTTGATAATAAGGAATAAACTCTTTTCGGCTGATGCCTTTTTGGATGAGCATCCCCAGCGACACCCGCGCCGATTGCCAATTCCAATAAAAAATCACCGCAAGGAAAGATACTATCAAGGCAACCACAAATAGCACAACGGCTACGTGTGAGGCTTCTCGCCAGTAAAGTGTATCCCCCGCTCTTAAGGTCAAGGTCACATCTAACACGTTGATATAACGAGAGTCCTCAATAAATACGTTCTCTGTTTCTAGCCGCTCAACGCCCCGCTCTAGGGAAGAAAGGCCTTGATAACCAACCAATAGTTGATAACAACCTAGGCACAGATTTGACAGGGTTTCGTTATAGACAGAGCTATTGGTGAGCACGACTAACTTTTGTTCGCCCAAATGGAACACATAACCAATGCTGCGGGCCCTATCGTTAGCCGCCACTGTCGTGGCAATATCCACTCGATGTGAATCGAAATATAAACTTCGAGAACGGTCGAACTGATAATTAACCGGAGGCCCTATATTGGAGCATTGCTTGCCGTCTACCAATTCTAACTGAATGAAACGAACGATCGCGGGGCTTAAGGATGGGCTATTTAGCAGCGCGATATCGTCGGTATCGCAGGTAAAAGATAATTCGCTGAAGGCCTGCGCGACATTTGTCGCTTCAAATCCATCGAGCCCATTGGCAAACGAAGTCGCAATAATATCTAAATCATCGCTGAATCTTTTTTCCATGCTGTAACGGGTCAACCAAGGTTGCATCGCACATGCCAGCAGTATGGGCAAAATAAAGATAAGGCAGGTATGTAACCAGGGATTAAGGCTCCAGCGAGGAAAATTCCATTTCATATTATTCCGCTCATTTGCATTCATCAGCACTGATTTGTACTAACTTACTGTTATATCAGAGTATGCCTGATATCCGCTGAAAGCTGTGCAACAAATCAAATTAGTCATCTTACAGGAGTAAACTCCTATTTGGGCAATATCGCCAATTTACCAAGATGACAGCCAATCCGAGGTGTAACCAATTTAAACACATAAAAAAATTGGTGACTTATCAATTCATGCTTTCACATTTTCAGCCGCTATACTCTATTGACGTTAGACAGCTAACGGAATTTAAAGGAATTACATATGAGATCAACACTCAAAACCCGCCTACTCTTTAGTAGTCTTTTCGCCGTTCTCATTACTGTTGCAGTGCTGGTAAGCATTTCAAGCTATTTCATCCGCAATAACGCCTTAGAAAATACCCAACATGAAATTGATCAACTGGCGAACACCTTTGCCGAAGGGATAGGCCTGTGGATGCAAGATCGCAAAATGGCGATTACCAGTCTTAAAAAAACCATTGAAGCCGATCCCAATGTGCAGATCACGCCCTATTTATTACAAGCCCATAATGGCATGGGATTCGCGCTGACCTATTTTGGCGATGAACAAGGCAACATGTACCGCCAAGATCCCGCGCTAAACACGGCTAACTATGATCCCAGAGTTCGTCCTTGGTATATGGACGCCAAAGCCGCCAATGCGATGGTGATGACGGCGCCCTATGTTAGCGCCACCTTGAAAAAACAAGTGGTAACCATTGCCGAGCCTGTGATGGTCTCGGGTAGCCTATTCGGGGTGGCCGCAGCAAACCTCACGATAGACCAGCTCACCGATGCGGTTCAGCGCCTTCAAGTCCCAGGTAAAGGCTACACCTTAATGGTAGACAAGACAGGACTTATCATCAGCCATCCCAATAGCCAGCTCAACAATCAACAGTTGAACACCATAGATAAAGACTTTACCCCCAGCTGGTTATCCCAACGGGCAAATGCCAATACCTTAGAAGAGCGTGAACTCGGCGGCGAAACTCAACTCATTTATGTGGCAGCAATACCGTCCACCGATTGGGAGTTGATTTTCGTGATGAACAAAGAGGAGATCATGTCGCAGGCCACCACACTCGCTTGGTGGATGTCCGCCGTCGGTGCCGCGTTACTGGTCCTCTTCGGCTTGGTCCTCGTGGCTATCTTCAAAATTCAATTTAAAGACCTAGAACGCGTAGCCTTGGCACTCAATGATATTGCCGAAGGGGATGGCGACCTGACAGTGAGAATTCACACAGCCAACAGCCACGACGAGATTGGTATCTTGGCCTCGGGCTTTAACCGCTTCGTCGAGCGCCTGCATGGCATGATCTCCAGAATGCACAAGATTGCTGGTCAACTGGAATATCAAGCCCAGGGCAGCAGTGCATCTGCCACGGATAATAGCCAGCGCATCGCCGTGCAGCAGGATGAAGTCACCATGGTGGCGACCGCTGTCACTGAGATGGCTAGCGCCACCGAAGAGATTGCTAGCAACGCCGAGCATACCGCGCAAACGGCACAAGACGCGGTTGGTTTGTCGAACCACGGCCAAAAACAAGTGATGCAGAGTCAGCAATCGATTCGCAACTTAGCCAATGAGGTCGAAACCGCGGGCCGTATTATCAGCGAGTTGAACGAACACTCGCAAAAAATTAATAGCATCCTGCTCACCATCAGTGGCATTGCCGAACAAACCAACTTGTTGGCGTTAAACGCCGCCATTGAAGCCGCCCGCGCCGGTGAACAAGGTCGCGGCTTTGCCGTGGTGGCCGACGAGGTGCGCGTGTTGTCGCAGCAAACTCACTCCTCGACCCAAGAAATTCAGGCGATGATCGAAACCTTACAGCAAACTGCGGGTAAGGCGGTTAAATCTATGACTCAAAGCCATGATATGGCTGAAACCAGTGTCGCCGACGCCAACTCGGCCAGTGAGAGCCTGCTACAGATCAGCAAAGCCATTAATGAGATCTCAGATATGGCGAGTCAGATTGCCACCGCCGCAGAGGAACAAACCTCGGTCACCAGCGAAATTAACCGTAATACCGAGTCGATTCGCGAAGTTTCTGAAAACCTCTCCATCGAGGCGCAAAGCTCTATGGTACAAGCGCAGGAATTGGCTCATTTAGCCGCCTCGCTGCAACAGGAAGTCGGCCGCTTTAAGCTATAAATGCGCCAAGGGCTTATACCCTAATAACGCATCGCCACGCGATAAAAAATCCCCGATAATCTTGAGCTTATCGGGGATTTTTTTATAAAGATGACACTAGCGCTTCAACGCCTCTCGATGGGGTTGGATTAAAGGCTCGAAATAGCTGGTCTTTAAGCCTTGATAACCCATTTCAATCCGATTACCGCCATTACGCTTCGCCTTGTACATCGCCGTATCGGCGCAGGACAACAGTTGTTTTTCATCCCTGCCATGCTCGGGATAGAGGGCAATTCCAATGCTCGGCAAAATATGGACCTGTTGATTAACCAGCTCAAAGGGCTGGTTAAGCACTTCTAGGATCTTTTGGGCGACGAGCAAGGTATTCTGCGCCGAATCGACACGCTCAAGCAGGATCACAAACTCATCGCCACCAAAACGGGCAACCGTATCCGAGTTTCTCACGCATCCCAAGATCCGCTGGGCGGTGATTTGTAGCAGGAGATCGCCCACACCATGACCATAGGTATCATTCACCCATTTAAACTTGTCTAAGTCCAAATAGAGTAAGGAGAAATAGCTCGACTCACGATTCGCGCGTGATAGCGCCTTTTGGAATCTGTCATAAAACAACTCACGATTAGGCAAATGGGTGAGTTGGTCATAAAGTGCAATATGCTCTAACCGCGCCAACATCTGCCGCCGCTCAATCGCAAAAGCGACTTGGGTCGACACAAACTCCAGTAACTCACAATCCTGCTGAGTGTAAGCCCGAGAATCAGGGGTACTGTGCATAATCAAGGCGCCGATAATGCCCTTCTGCAATGTTAGCGGCACGCCAAGCCAACTTATGGCTTGCGGATTTTCTTGCTGATTTTTTTGCGGGCCTACTTGCGAATAACAAAGCTCACTTTCAACCGCAGAAACAGGCCGAGTCATGGGGCAAAGCAGCATAGACTCTGCGCTTTGGATCACTTGCTCGGTAAAATGATCGAAACTGGCGGATTGCGCCGGATTTTGCTCCCCCGCCAACACACGATAGGGAAAATCTAACTCATTAAGATCGGCATCATACAGCGCGATAGCAAAATTATCCGTCGGTAACAGTTTGGCTAGGATCTGGTGAATGCGTCGATACAGTGCGAGGAGATCTTCGGTAACATGCACCGCCTCAGAAATCTCATACAGCGCAGCCTGGCGCCGCTCGGCGGCTTTGCTTTTAGTGATATCGCGAGCGACGGCAATCCGCTGCTGGCGATCCTCAGACCAACGGGCAGACCAGAGAATATCGACCAGTGAGCCATCTTTACGAACATAACGATTTTCAAAATCGAGCTTATAACTGCCCGCCATAATGTCATTGGCGGCGGCCAGTGTGCGTTCTCTATCTTCTGGATACACAAGATCTAACATCTGCATCCCCAGCATTTCATCTGGGGTATAACCAAAAATACGCTCGGCGCCCGCACTGACAAACTCGAAGCGCCCGGTTTTATCGACGACGCAGATAGCATCTAATAACAAATCAACAAATTGGCTTAGGGAAGTATAACCATCGTTTTTCACACAACTCTCCAACTATGCCGAGGGTTTATTTACGTCATGAGGCCCATTAACAAACCGGGGAAATCCCCGCCATTAAAGTCCAAAACACAGAATAACATACTATTAGAGTAGGTTAATTACCATGACAGTTCCAAGCTAAATCCAGCGCAATCTCGCCCGCATACTGATAAAAGCCAGCGGTGGATTTGACGGACACAAACCGATTTAAGCACAATACCCTAAAGGGCGATGGCATAAGTCGCCCACTTATGCCTCATTCCAGTGTTTAGCCAGTTAAGTAGGAGTATGTTTGACGTCGTTCCAGTCCCCTCCCCATAGCGCGCGACAATTACGTCTCGGGCTTGCCATGTGGTCGCATAACCATTGGCAAGAAAGTGTTTATGGTTCAAGCACTAAACAAGCTGAAAGACTTGCCCGCTATGCCAGTATCTTCAATACAGTGGAAGGCAACACCAGCTTTTACGCGACGCCAAATGCGCAAACAGTGATGAATTGGCACAGCGCTACTCCCGATGATTTTCGCTTTACCTTCAAACTGCCACAAACCATCACCCATCAAAAGCAGTTGCAGGATTGTCAGCAGGAGTTATTGGCCTTCTTCCAAGTGATGTCACCCTTGGTTGAAAAAACCGGCTTGTGGAAAATTCAGCTCCCCGCCTCATTCGGCCCCGAACAGTTGCCGGTGTTAGCAGGTTTTTTTGATCTTTTACCGCAAGGTTTAAGCTATGGCGTAGAGGTTCGCCATTTAGCCTTTTTTGCCAAGGGAGACGCCGAGCGAGCGCTAAATCGCCTGTTGATGGATAGACAAATCAATCGCATCATCATGGACAGTCGGCCACTGTTTGCCTTGCCGCCCGCCAACGAAGCGATCATCGATGCCCATAAGAAAAAGCCACAGGTGCCCGTTCACGCTATCGCGACCGCCCATACGCCCGTGGTGCGTTTTATTGGCCAAACGGATGGCACGATTGAAGCCTTGGCGGCGAGTAACGATAAATTGCAGGTGAAGAATAACGATAGCTTTTTTAACAACTGGCTAAGGCAACTCGCACTCTGGATAAAAGAGGGGCGCGAGCCTTATCTGTTTATTCATACGCCCGATAACCAGACCGCGCCCGAATTAGCGGTACGTTTATACCAGCAGTTGCAGCAACAACTGGCCGATGAAATCAGCTTGCCCACTATTCAGTTGCATAAAGCGTTGGCAGAGTCTGCCGCGCAGATGCAACTGACGTGGTAAAAGGAATTTAGCTTAACCCCAGAGCGCGTTAGCCAAGATAAACACCAATGCAGATAAGAGCATGGTAATCGGCAGTGTCAGTACCCAAGCTAATAAAATCTGCTTAATGGTTTGGCTTTGTAAGCCTGAGCGATTGGCCACCATAGTGCCCGCCACCGCCGAAGACAGAATATGGGTGGTTGAAACCGGCATTCCCGTCACGCTGGCGATCCCAATCGATGCCGCCGCCGTCACCTGCGCCGCAATTCCTTGGCTGTAGGTCATCCCCGAGGAGCCTATCTTCTCACCGACGGTATAAACAATGCGGCGCCAACCCACTAAGGTGCCACAGCCCAAGGCCGTCGCAATGGCTACTATCACCCACAAAGGCGCGTATTCGGTTGACTTAGTTAAGTCCTTACGCCATTTATTGAGTGATGTTAACTCCTTGGCGGGTAAGTCTAATTTTGCCACTTTGCGCGCAGTATCATCGATACACAGCAGCAAGCGACGCACTTCACGACGTTCTTCGACACTCATCTCTTGAAAACTGCTGGCCTTATCTAAACGGCGATCGAGTAGCGACATGGCCGGTAATACGGTTTGTGCCGAGCAGTGGCTCAGTAAAGTATCAGTCACATTCACTTGTGCTTTAATATCCACCAGATCGCTAATCACAGCTTGATTGCGACTGTAGATAGCCATAATGCGGCGGTTAGCATCCTGTGTTCTTTCTAAATCATAGGATTGGCTACTCATGTCGAGGGCAAAATACGCCGGCGCCATACAGATCAGCACCAGCATCACTAAACCAATGCCCTTTTGGCCATCGTTAGAACCGTGGGCAAAGCTCACCCCCATGGCCGAGGCTATCAAACTGACGCGCGCCCAGAACGGCGGGTGACGTTTGCCATTAATCTGAAACTGTTCATCGGGGGTGCGGTGGATCTTGTGCTTTTGCCACACGAACTTCATTAGCAACAACAGTATCCCCGCCAGCACAAACCCCAGCGTGGGCGAAATGATCAACGACAGCATAATCTGCGTGGCTTTAGTAAGATTAATGCCGTGCAGTACAGGTTCATTGTGTATCCAGGCGAATGCGCCGCCAACACCCATAATCGAGCCAATCAGGGTATGGGAACTGGAGGCCGGAATGCCAAAATACCAAGTCCCTAAGTTCCAAATAATGGCCGAAAAGAGCAGTGAGAACACCATCAACAGCCCTTGGGTTGAATCCATTCCCAGTAAAGAATCGACGGGCAAGAGATGCACTATGGCGTAGGCGACGCCAAGTCCACCGAGCAGCACTCCGGCAAAGTTGAACAGGGCTGAAGAAATCACCGCGAGGTTGGCAGGCATAGCCTTGGTGTAGATGACTGTGGCAACAGCATTGGCGGTATCGTGGAAACCATTGATAAATTCGTAGGCCAGCACAAATAACACCGCCAGCACTAAAGCTACCGACCAACCCAGGTCGATAGAAGTCAATATCTCAAACATGAATCGCTAACCTATAACGAGGACGCCACAGATTACGCCTAAGGTTGGCCTCTTTGACAGTGAAAAATTATTTAGATTTGCAAAAAGTGAATCAGTCCTCAATAACTCCGTGTCAGGCTTGCATTTAACAAATCCGCTAATGCAAAAACGCCAGCACAAGGCTGGCGTTTTAAGATTTAAAACTGAGTCACGGCTTACTGCAGATGACCGGCGTTATGCAGCTCACGCTCGTTCACTGGTGGTGGTGTCCACTGGTACATCCAGGTCTCAGTTAATGGCTGACCATCTACCTCTAAGTAAACTCTGAGGTTAATCGGCTCAACGCTGTCTTCTGGCGGCACTAGGTCAAACATAGCGCGGTAACCGTTGATCGCATGTTGTGGGCGAGCAGATTCGATTTCAACACGACCCTGAGAGGTCGAAATCACCGCTTTTACTTGGGTATCTTTACCCAGCATAGGTAAGGAACCACCAGCAAAATCAATCACAAAGCGCTTGCTATAGTACTTACGCTTTTGACCAACCACACCACCAATACCAGTAAAGGTATCGACTACGCGGGCACGGGGTGATTGCACGGGTGGAATGCCGCCCCAGTACATGTTGTAGCTGTAGAGTAACTCTTGACCCGGCTGAATGGGTTCTGCAGGGTTCCAAAACGCCACGATATTGTCGAAGGTTTCATCCAGTGTTGGAATTTCCACTAACTGCACCGAACCTTTACCCCAGTTGCCAGTTGGCTCAATCCACAGGCTTGGACGCTTCTCGTAGAACACACCATCATCTTGATAATGGTCGAAGTTACGGTCGCGCTGCATTAAACCAAAACCCTTTGGATTCTCATCGCTATAGGCATTGAAACGCAGGTTGCTTGGGTTACCCAGCGGACGCCAAATCCATTCACCGTTACCCGTGTGCATGGCAAGACCGTCTGAATCGTGGATCTCTTGGCGCCAGTCGTAACCGGTGCGGCGATCGTTTTCACCCACCATGTACATACTGGTCAGTGGTGCAACGCCTAAACGTTCAATGGCCTTACGCGGGTAAATTGCCGCATCGACCTTCATTTTTAAACGCTCGCCCGGTTCGATATCAAAACGGTAAGCCCCTGTTACACTTGGTGAATCTAACAGAGCGTACACAGTCGCAATATTAGAACCCGGTTGTGGCTTCTCTAACCAGAAACGGGTAAACATAGGGAATTCTTCAGGCTTAGGCAGCGCAGTGTCGACCGCTAAACCACGGGCAGATAGACCATATTGCATTTCTTGACCTACGGCGCGGAAATAGCTGGCACCTAAGAAGGCGACCACGTCACGCTGCCAGTCGGTATTAAACTGCATTCTAAACCCAGCAAAACCTAGGTCTTTTGGTAGCTGGCTACCCTTTACCTTGGATTTACCGTAATCGAACATGGAAGACGAATATTCGATCAGCTTTGCCTTGCCATTTTCCAATTGGTAAATATGCACAGGCGTATCGAAGTACAGACCTAAGTGGAATAACTCGGCGCGAAACTCCGAATCATCCTCACGCCACAGGGCGGCTTTTTTCTTGAAATGAAACTGCTGGTAATCATCCCAGCTCATGCCCTGTAAGCTTTTTGGCAACTCGCCCTTATGGCTCACATAGGACTCAGCCGCCAACGTATGGGCATAGCCTTTCAACCAGGCGTAGCTAAACTCTTCTTCCTGCGGTGCGCTCGCCTTACCCGCTGCACAAGCAGATAAGCTTAACAACACGCTGCAGGTGAGTAGCACACTGCCCACCATGCGTTGTAAACGGCTACGGGTAGACTGAGCTTCCACCGACGGCATCACCATCGGCTCACGATTTAAATGTCTTTGTTCGGGAAATAAATTGGGTTGCATAAGCAGACTCTGATTTGGTGTAACTTCCTGACACTTCTCTGCAAAAGTAAGCAATATTGCAGTGACTGCCCTGTGGAGAACTGTTGATGACAGTGATAACCATACCTCTATCTCCATCAGTTCGCCAGAATCTAACATAATTTCGACGCAATGGAATATGTCACAGTGACAATATTCAATACTGACGCCAGTTTATGAAAATAGTATTAAAAAGGGCTGCAAAATGCAGCCCTTAGCAGTCATAAAACCAATGAGGTTAAGAGTTTGTATTCAGCACTGTTTTACGTTTGTTATGGGCAATAATCAAGGCCACTAAACACACCACGCCGACCGCAATCCCCACGGGTTGACTCAGTGATTGAGGCAAACCTAAACCAATACCCGCCGTCATGATGTAAGAGATGGTGACACAGGTTCCGGCAATCGCAGGCAAACTCACAATCCAATGGAAGCTGCCTCTATCGAACAGATACTTAGTCGCCAACCACAGCACGCTTGTCGATAACAGCATGTTTGAGAAGGCAAAATAACGCCAGATCAAGGAGAAGTCGATCTTAGTCATAAAGTAAGCGATAGTCAGGATAGGCGCCGCCACCAACAAACGGTTACGCATACTCTGTGGGATGTTAAAGGCGTCGATAATGGTGAGACGCAGCGATCTAAACGCAGTATCACCCGAGGTAATAGGGAATACAGCCACCGCAATAATTGCCATCACCCCGCCTAATACACCAAGATAGCTAGTAGCCACTTGGTTAACGACAAGGCCTGGACCACCTTGGTCGAGTAAGCTCTTAAGCTCAACATAACCACCCGGGAAGGCCGCAATACCCGCAGTTGCCCACACGCAAGCCACAACACCTTCAGCCACCATAGCGCCATAGTAAACAGGGCGAACGTATTTCTCGTTGGTCAGGCAGCGCGCCATGATAGGTGCTTGAGTCGAGTGGAAACCACTGATAGCACCACAGGTAATAGTCACAAACAGCAATGGCCAAATCGGTAAACCGTCTGGGTTTGGCTCGAGCAAGTCATTGTTGTAATGGCTGTGGTTGAAGTAAGCAAACACATCGCCCATTTCGGGTAACTGTGGCGCGCTGATCAGCAGAGCAACCGCAATCGAAGTGGTCATAACGATCATCAACAGACCAAAAGCGGGATACAGCTTAGTGATGATCTTATCGATTGGCAGCATAGTGGCTAAGAAGTAATAAGCCAAAATCACTAACACCCAGAAGGTGTTATTGCCAAAAATGGTATCTTTAAAATAGTCGAGGTTACTTAACAGACCCGCAGGGCTCATGATGAACACCACGCCCACGAAGAACAGTAACATCGCAGTAAACAGCAGCATCACGCCTTTAAAGTAGACATTAAAGTAGTGACCAGCGATTTCTGGCAGGCTCTTACCGTCTTCTTTAATGCTTAACACTCCCGAGAAATAGTCGTGTACCGCGCCGCCAATAATGTTACCTAACACAATCCAGAGTAAGGCGACTGGACCATATAAAGCACCTAGGATAGGACCAAAAATCGGGCCGACCCCGGCTACGTTTAAGAATTGAATCAAAAACGCTTTGGCGGGGTGAACGGGCACATAGTCCACACCGTCTTCGAATCTTGCTTGGGGTGTTTGCGCTTTAGGATCAATCCCTGCTTGGTGCTCAACAAATGGGCTATAAAACTTGTATGCCAGCACTAAGAGCGCAAGGCATAAGAAGAAAATAAACATTATTTAATTATCCATACTTTAGTAGGAGGTGATTAAATGGAGAGTTTCATTGAGTTAGCCAATGAGGTCAAGCCATCAGGTACTAGACTAAAGTCGGGTTGATAAATCTAAATTTACGATAAAACACGTATATCTAAATAGATTTATTAAATAATGTATCGGCTCTCAATATGCCAAAATCTCAGATTAAGGGCTTTAAGCCTTTGGTTAGCGTGACGGTTTAAGCATCAGCGCAGCACAAACTCCAACAAAGGCGCCACATCGTCTGCCTCTTGAATGAGTCTGTCCATCTTTACAAACCCATGGCGCAGCAACACCCGCTGGGACGCTAGATTATGCTGTGCTACATGGGCAAAAAGCGGCCTTGAGGTCACTAAAGGTAAAAAGGTACTTAAGGTTAAGGTTGCGACCCCACGCCCCCAAAATGCGCGGTCAATCCAGTAACCAATCATCGCCTGACCATCCATATGCCAATGGCCAATATTGCCAACCAGCAAGCCATCGACCTCTATCCCCCGTGCCAGTACCGACGCCTGTCCGAGAATATTTTGCTGCCAATGAAGGTAAAATGCCTCACGATCCCGAGAGGGAAATTGCGCCAATTGGGATGCTATCGGATCCTGTTGATGGGTGAAGATCAACTCCAGATCGTCTTGTCCTATGGGCCTCAATGTCACATTCGATACTCGTGTTTGCTTATCCATCCTATATCCCTATTCGATTTAATTTAGTGCCACTTTATTTTGACATTCGCCGCTAGCTAAAAAAATGGGCGCATAACCCAAGCAGAGGTTAGCGCCCTAAGAGGCAAAACAACATCATTAAAACTAACAAAATCACATTAAGGTGGAGAGGGTTAACGCAAATTCAGCACATCACTCTCGAACACTAACTGAAGATCACAGCAAATACGGGCGCGCCCAGCACCATGGCGATTCCGATAAAAATCATGGTCAAACTGGCAATAACGCCCTCTTGCTGGCCTAACTCACTGGCTTTTGCGGCGCCCGCACCGTGGGCCGAAGCACCTAATGCCACGCCTTTACCTAAAGACGTACGAATGTGCATCAGCTTGAACAGCGGCTCACATACCAACATGCCGATAATCCCGGTGATGAGCACCATCATGGCGGTCAGTTCTGGCACACCGCCAAAGGCGCTTGTCGCCTCCATCGCAAAGGGCGTAGATACCGAACGCACCAACAAGCTCTTAGACAGCTCGACCGGCAGTGGCACAAATTTCACTAACAGCCAGCTAGAAATCATGCCGAGCAACAATCCTGCTATCACCCCAAGGGCAATGGTCAGCGGATATTGGCGAATGAGCTTACGCTCCCGATAAATAGGCAAGGCAAATGCGATTGTCGCAGGTGCTAACATCGCCATTAACCAATGGGTGTATTCAAAATAAGTCGGCAGTGGAATATCGAGATTAAACACCAAGAGCGTGATCACCACGGGTGCAAGTACAATCGGCGCCAACCACCACACACGGTGTAGCCTATATAAACGCTTGGCCGCAAAGTAACAGAATAGCGTTAATAACAAGCTGATAAGTGCCAATCCCGTCTGCGAAAACAGTAATTCAGAAATCGCTGCTGGGCTTAAGTTAAGGCTCGACATTAGGCGGCCTTAGCATGGCGACGAGCATGCTTTTTGATATTGAGTTGACGCTCGAAACGAAATACTCGGTCAACCACAAATCCCGTGCCCACCATCACGCACACACTGCCCATGACTAAGGTGAAGAGAATATTCACCCCATATTGCTCAAACAGGCCTTCGTACTTGATAACAGAGATCACTGGCGGAATAAAAAACAGCAGTAACTCACCAATCAACCAAGCGGCACCAAGCTGCACCGCATTTTCAGGGATTAACTTAGTCGCGAGTAAAATCAGTAAGATACCTAATCCCAACACACTACCAGGCACAGGTAAATGCGCCCAAGTGGCGAACCAATGGCAGGCGAAAGACAATAAACAAAAGAGGCCAATTTGAGTTAACAATAAAGCCCCATGACGGCATCGACGTATTGCGGCTTGTAGGAAAGACATGCGGTTTCTCGATTTACACTAAAGTTGCTATGGGAATATTTTAGGCTTGTCTATTCAATAAAAAAAATGAATATTAAGCATGTAATCCATGAATTTTAAGAATGTATTATCGAGGCGAGAATGGATCTTAAAGTGCTGCGTTATTTTATCGAGATCATCGATGCCGGCGGTTTTGGTAAGGCCAGCGAAAAGGTTCACCTCACCCAACCCGCCCTCTCCAAGGCGCTGCGCCAATTAGAGGAAGAACTCGATCTGGTACTACTCGAGCGCGGCAAACGTGGCACTCAGGTTAAGCTCACCCAAGCGGGAGAAGTGGTCTATCGCCATGGCAAGGAGTTGCTCGCTGGGCGACAACGCATGCTGGCCGAACTCAGTGCCCAGCGCAGTTTAACCGCAGGCGAATTGAAACTCGGTCTTGCGCCACTCGGCAGTGCTGAGATTTTTGCTCCTATCATTGCCAAATATCGCCAGCAATATCCGCAAATTGATATGCACCTGCTGGTGCGCGGCGGCGTGGAGCAAACCTTAGCGATTCAAAAGGGTGAAATTGAACTGGCCACCGGGATTATCAACTTCGACGATGGTTACCACGGCATTCGGGTGTTTAACGATCCCATGGTGGTGGTGCTGCCCAAGGAGAATCCCCTCACCTCACGACCAATGCTGTCGATCCACGACTTAGTCGACGAGCCACAAGTGATGTTTGAAACCGAATATACTTTGTATCAACTGGTGTTAACCGCTTGCCAACACGCCGGATTTACCCCTAAAAACATCACTCGAGTCAGCCAAGCCGACTTCGGGATCGCCCTTGTGGCGGCGGGCACGGGTGTGATGATACTGCCGCGCTCTATCGCGCGGCGTTACAGCGTATCTGGGGTGGTGAATATTCCATTGGCAAGCGATGAACTGCGCTGGGAGTTATCACTGTTTTGGCGCAAAGAACAAGTATTGTCCTTTGCGGCGCAGGCGATGATTGCGTTAGTGGAGAAACACTTAACGCAAAAGTAGCTCACTACCAAGGCACGACTAAGCTAAAGCGCACTAAGGTATCGTTATCCCAAGGCAGGATGGGCAAGTAGTCGGGTGAGTGCACACTCTCCTTGGCATAGTGGTCGAGGTTGTATTCGGTATGCTCCACATACAGTAACCACTGGCTGCCCTTCTCCCAATAATCCGTATCGTAACTCATGCTGAAGCGATATTGATTTTCAAGCCATTTATCACCGTCGTTCCAGTTTTGCGCGGCAAAACTCATGTTTAACTTGGGTGTGATATCAAAACCAAAACTGCCCATTAAGGTGTAAGCGAACTCGCCATTACCAAAATCGCCCCGGTCGTAACCACGGGTACGGGGCACGTCGTCATCGATTTCTAGATAGTAATAGCCCGCGCCCGCCTTTAACTGGGCCTGCGATTCCTGCCCCTTATAATTGGCGGTTAATCCAGGAAATAACTTGGCTTGCTTTTCGATAGAACTCACAGTGTTACGTTTACCCTGTAGGTCCACTTGCCATCCGAAGAAGAAGCGAGGATCGATATGGTAGAACTCACCCGAGGCCACATAGTCCGATTTAAACCACACGGGAATATGGTCGGGGTCGAGATCGTCGGTATCAATGTCGATAAACATATCCAGCATGGCGGACAGGTAAATATCCGACGCCGTGGTATGTTCAATCATAATATTGCCGTTAAATCCAAAGGTATGTGAACTCTCCTGTTCCACAATAAAATCGTGTATCCCCATGGTGTAATGCCACTGGGTCGATTCTTCTGCACTGACCGAAGTTGCTAGACCCAAAAGGAGTGCCGCTGGTGCCAGAGTTAGGTATCTCACATTTCGCTCCATAAATTGCTATTTGATCCTGCATTAAGATTAGATTAACTGGGCATAATTTAATGAAGTTTTTACAATTTTTGTTAGAAATCGTTCATCGCTAACTATTTTAGCCGTAAAAATGAATAAAAAATGATATATCCCGCACAAGTGAAAGCCGAAAATTGCTATTCACGGTCATCCTAAACAATTCACTAATGCTTTAAAAACGTATCTATATCAAACACAGCCAGCGTTGTAATCACAAGTGTTTAGGCATACAACAATTGCGACCCTGAATGCATTTTTAATCATTTCTAAAGCATAATTATTGACACAAGAGCATCACATCCCTATAGTCGCCACATTGCGAGTCATTCAAAAGAGAGTCTTAAATGAAAAAATCCATGTTATTAGGCGGCCTAGCCCTCACTGCCACCTTGTTGTTAGCTGGATGTGGGAAAAGCAACGATGTTTTAGTGGTTGGAACCAATGCGGCCTTCCCGCCCTTTGAATATGTTGGCGGACAAAGTGGCGACGAGATCAAAGGCTTCGACATTGAGCTTGCCAAACAAATCGCTAAAGATGCCGGCAAGACGCTCAAAGTCGAAAATATGAAATTCGATTCACTGATCGTCGCGCTAAACTCAGGCAAGATTGATTTTATCGCCTCGGGCATGACCATCACGCCAGAGCGCCAGGCCAGCGTTAACTTTTCGGAGCCCTACTATGAGGCGACTCAAGTGCTGCTCGTGAATAAAGATAACGACACCATTCATACCCTTGATGACATTAAAGACAAACACTTTGCGGTGCAGCTCGGCTCAACCGCCGATATGATGTCTAAAAAATACACCCAAAATGTCACCGCCTTTAACACCGGCTTCGAAGCCATCATGGAACTGAAGAATGGCAAAGTCGACTTAGTGCTATTCGATAGCGAGCCTGCGGCAAACTATCTGGCGAAAAACCCCGATCTCAAACTGATCAAGCTGGATTTTCCCCCTGAGTTTTATGGCTTTGCGGTATCAAAGCAGCAGCCTGAACTTCTCAATAGCATTAATAACACGCTGAAAAACTTGAAAGAAAGCGGCCAATATCAGGCGCTCGTTTCAGCCCATATCAAGTGATCCCTATGTTAGAAGCAATCAATACTTCGCTGTTTAGTCCCATTGGCGACGACGGCATGATAGGCATACTGCTGATCCTAAACGGCTTAAAAGTCACCTTGATTGTGACCTTCTTCGCCATGTTATTAGGCGCAGTATTAGGCGTGGGTACCACACTGATGAAGATGTCATCTAAGTGGTATATCCGCTTCCCCGCCGAGCTTTATGTTGGCGTGATCCGCGGCACGCCAGTGGTGGTGCAGTTAGTGATCCTTTACTTCATCGTGCTGGCCGCATTCGATGTTGATAAGGTCACCGCCGCCATCATCGCCTTTGGTTTAAACAGCGGCGCTTATATCTCTGAGATTATTCGCGCAGGGATCCAAGCCGTCGATAAAGGTCAAACCGAAGCGGCACGTTCGCTCGGCCTGTCGCAAGCAATGACCATGAAGCTGATTATTCTGCCGCAGGCGATTAAGAATATTCTGCCCGCTTTAGGCAATGAGTTTATCGTGCTACTCAAAGAAACCGCCGTAATTGGCTTTATTGGCGGCGTGGATTTAATGCGGGCGGGTGAGATTATCCGTAGCCGTACCTTTGAAGACAGTATCCCACTCTTTACCTGTGCACTGATTTACCTGTTCCTGACCTACAGCTTCACGTTTATGCTGTCGAAATTCGAAAAGAGGTTGAAGCAAAGTGATTAACATAACCAACCTACACAAAAGTTACGGCGATAATGCGGTCCTTAAGGGCATCAACGAACATATTCGCCAAGGCGAAGTGGTGAGTGTGATCGGCCCCAGCGGCAGCGGTAAAAGCACCTTTTTACGTTGCATCAACCTATTAGAAAAACCCACCCAAGGAGATATTGAAATCGAAGGGCAATCCATTACCGCTAAGGATGCCTGTGTCGATAAATTGCGGCAAAAAGTGGGCATGGTGTTCCAAAACTTCAACCTATTCCCCCATAAAACCGTATTGCAAAACATTACCTTAGCGCCAGTGAGCCTAAAGTTAATGACCCAAGCCGAAGCCGATAACAAGGCGTTGGCGCTGCTTACTCAAGTGGGCTTGCAGGATAAAGCCAATGCCTATCCTTCGAGTCTCTCGGGTGGACAAAAACAAAGGGTTGCCATTGCCCGCGCGCTGGCGATGGAGCCGGACCTTATGCTATTCGATGAGCCCACCTCTGCACTCGACCCCGAAATGGTCGGCGATGTGCTGGATGTGATGAAGGACTTAGCGCAAAAAGGCATGACCATGGTGATTGTGACCCACGAAATGGGTTTCGCGCGCGATGTTTCCGACAGAGTCATCTTTATGGATGGCGGCTATGTGGTGGAGTCTAATGTTCCCGAGGAATTATTCACTCGCCCCCAAGAAGCCAGAACCCAAAGCTTTTTAAGTAAGGTGCTGAGGTAATTTAAGCCTTGCATATTGGTCAAGCTTCATCTTCCACGCCCATTGTTGATGTAAATAGTGGGCGTTTTATTTACTGTACTAAAGTTTCTCTTGAGTCGTTTTTGAGTTTTTAGGGGCCGTCTGGACCAGCATCCAAAAACTGTGGGAGCTCATCATTTAAATGTAACCAGTTCACTTTGCTTTGACACCATATGTGATACTGAGGCTCGACTTTTGAACTCTCGTCTAGCGTACATATTGTGATATCTATAGTTTTTGGCTCAACTGTCGACCTAAAAGCTATCTGAGAACCACAATTACGACAGAACTCCCTCTGATATTTTTTACTTGAAGCATAAATAGCAGCATCACCACTTGTGTATAAAAAACCAGAAAAGGGTATTGTTAACCAAGCAACCACGGGAGCGCCATTGGCTTTCTGACAAATTTTACAATGACAAAATCCAGCATCAATTGGCATTGCATCAATTGAATATCGTAATTTTCCGCACAAGCATCCACCATCAAGCTTCATGATATACCTCGATTTTGTAACGCCTCAATATTAGGTTAAAAATTGTCTGCTAAAATGTTGAGGAACAAAAACAGCAAACTACTTATAGTCTTGCTTGATGGACTTGTTAGGCAACGTTTGACGATAAACAAGAATTGGGTGTACTAAAACTCGAGGATACCTGCAAGTTCTCACCATAGCCTCCATACCATCAAAACCTCTAAACATTCCTCTAAATGCACTTTCAACTCTTTCATGATCTTCAAGTTCATCTTTCTCAAATTCAAATAACGGCTTGAATTCTTCATCTTCTTTACTTGGGACAGAAGTAACAACCCCAATCATAGTAAATTCTTCTGTTGGGAAAGAGCCGTATGTGAAATGGAAAGCTGTAGGATCTTGAATAGAAAAATTAGATGAGTCTAAGTGCCCGAATAGATGTTCATCCATTTCACTACTAAAAGGATAAACTCTTATATTTATAATATTTGGTAGAAAAGCATCTATCCATGTTTTCATTCCATCTAATATCCACTGTGGAACTATATCAACACCTGTGACAGATTTTTTTAGTTGTTCAAGAGTCAACTGAAGCTCTTTAGCTTGTTTTTTAGCCAACTGTTTTTTATATGTATCACCGCTAGCATTTTGTAAAGATTTGATTTTATGTAAGATAACTTGATATTCTGGAGAGGATTCAAGTGTATTCGTTGAGCTCTTATTAATTAATTCAACTATTGATGGGAAGTCTTGACCAATTTTCTTCATCCTCTCATAGTCTTCGAAAACAACCCTACCTGTGCACTTAACACAAAGAGCATTTTTAAGAATATTTCTCACTTCTGGGCTTTTTAACGTTTGCGACTCGCCTATCTTTGATAAATCTAAAAGATAACCATTAGAAGAAAGCTCCTTTTCCAATTCTTGTAACAATGCATGATGAGGCTTGATTGTAGCTTTACTATGTTCTTTTTCATGTTCTACACCACCAGCATCATGTTTAAATACTTTGAAGTCATAATTTCTTTTATTGTCTGATGTTGAGCCTTTTTCTTGTTGAGTTTCTTTTAACTCAACAACTCCACCTGTAAGTTGGCTATATAGTGAAATGGATTTTTCCAAATCCACATATAAATAATCATATAAAATCATTCTTCAATTTCCTTATTGCACACTCGTTACTTATCCAGTCGCCTAACACCGCATTAAGGTGTGAGCAGCGCTTACCTATACTTTAAACGAAGCGAAAAGGGCAAGCTTTGCAAATCACTCATAAATGTTTTATTAGTCTTGTTGCTTTGACAAACGTTGTTCTATGTCTTCGATAATATAATTAGCTAACATAGACATACCTATAGCAAAATCACTTTTTACACGTTTAACCAAACCTTTGTATTGTGCCTCATTATCGGTCATGTCCAGCTCAATATTTGGCATGCTATCAAGTGGCAAGCCAAGGTGCTTATTCATTTGTTTGTTGGCACTTTTAAAGCATCTCATGGATACAATAACCTGGTAGACTTCAGGATCTTCAAACTTCACAGTTTTTGCTGTATGTGCAAACATATTTCGTAACTTTCTCAGTTTTTCGAGATCATCAAACGTTTCTTTGGACAAATATCCAAAAGCGGCAAGCATCAAATACTTCGCCGAAAAGTTACCAAATGGGCCCGTGGTATCGAACATCGCACGACTTTTCTTTTTCGATACTGGAGAACCTTCGACAATGGCTTGTAACATGCGCTCTAAGAACTCTTCAATATTTGCAGCTGCGATAATCACACAGCCACGATCAGACTCATCAATATCAATCTGGAACATCGTTTACCTCTGTAAAATTAATACTTAACTCAGCCGACGCGTAGCGGGCGGCTACATTTTCTTGTTATATGGCCTATCGCAAGCGAACATGTTTGGTCACTCTGTTTTGTTGTTACCGGATAAGTTCGGGATCCATTCGGTCATAGTTGTCTAGTATATCTAGGCACACAAGCTTTTAATTGTGAAGTAAGATTTTGATTTTATTATATTAATTATCAATATGAGTCTTTTGCATGACGAATATAAAGTCCGCCCATTCAACCAAATCTCCGCTTGCACTTAACCAGACTAGGCAAGTCTGATCTACTGTCACGTTTGAATATTGATAGGGTAATTCCAAATTAATACAGCAACTAATTACCAATGATCTTTTATCACCGACTTATGGATATAAAAGATGGATATAAAAGACTGTGCAAACATCTGTTTATGACTTTTTTGGAGCTGCACTCTCCAAAACGGTCTCTAGAACATAACCTCTATGGCATTACATTCCCGTAGGTTTCTCGCAGGTCTCATAGTTCTGTTGAGTACAAAAGATCACTGGTGTGTAAATAATGTCGTCGTATTTTTGTTTCGTGACAATTTTATATAAGGTCAAAATGGCTTGCCTGCCCATTTCATAGGGACTTTGACCAATGTTGATATGGGCAAGGCGGTCTTTCAACATAGCTAATTGCTCTGGAGAGGTGTCGGTAATAATAATGACGATGTCCTTGTTATCGATTTTATCTTGATAGGGAGCCATCATTTCACGGTAGAGGGCCGCATCATTTTGCGCCCAACCACCAACGGCAACGAAGGAATCGGCCTTCACTGGCTTGCCTTTCATCACGGACTCCATTTGCTTAACCGCTTGACTAAGTTGGTCAAAATTAAACAAAGGCTCGCGAACTTCAGTCCAGCCCAAATCATTATTGAGCAATTCTCCTGGAGGGGCATTGTAGGTTTTGCCAGATAACGCGGAGCGCACGCCCATCAGTCTTAAATTCAGATTCGGAGAATCGGGCCTGCCCGATTGCATGATGAGAGTTCCCCCATTGGGCCGTAACTTTTTAAGCTCCTCCCCTAACGACTGACCTAGTGCAAAATTGTCGGTGCCGATATAAGCCAAACGTAAATTTTTAGGATCTTCATCGATAGAAGCATCAAAATCTGAGTCATAGGTAACAACGGGGATACCAGCCTCCTTTGCCCTCTTTAGGCTATTTTCGGCAAGATACTTAGATTGTGTAACCGCGACGGCAATTCCATCTACACCTTCATCAATCAGCTGGTTTATCACTTGATCTTGCAATCTCACACTACTTGATTCGGGTCCCCGATAGATGCATTCAACCCCTTTAATTTGTGCGGCGGCGTCAACACAACCCGTTTTGCTTTGATCAAAAAAAACACTATAGAATTTAGGCACTACTGCAAACTTAAGCTCCTTTGCGTAGCCACAAGACAGCGGTAATAGGCTAAATGCAATCAGCAGCATCAATAATCTCGCCATACATTCCCCTAAACAGTAAGCTCGACTTAATAAAATGTAGCAAAGGAATAGATTAAACCATACGAGCGACAACGGTATTTTGGAAGACTTTTGATCTCACTCAGTATTTTTGAGTTAGCTCATCTCTCTAGCCACAACAAAACCGCACTCAGGCAATTTGTTTAACCAGCTATTACGCCATGAGGTGACTCTCGATTCACTGCTTTTCACAAAACGTCCCTCAGCATTCATTGCGCACAACGGCTATTAATTTCAAAAATATTTTGAAACTGATAGCCGTTTTGATCACATTGTTTTTTACTTAAACCCGCTTAAAATGCTGTCGTTGATTTTGTATTCCTCGATGACTTGGAGCTGTTACATGAGTGATTTAAGTTTTCTCGCTAAAAAGCGTTACACCACTAAAGCCTTTGATCCAACAAAGACGATTCCTGCTGACAAGATAGCCGAAATCAAGACGTTACTGCAGTTCAGCCCATCATCGACTAACTCGCAGCCTTGGCATTTTGTGTTAGCAAGCACGGCGGAAGGCAAAGCCTTGATCGCACAATCGACCGAAAACTACGCCTTCAATACTCAAAAAATTCTCAATGCTTCCCATGTAGTCGTGCTGTGTACCCGTACTCAACTCGATGAAGCCCATTTACTGCAAGTATTAGAGCAAGAGGCTGCTGATGGCCGTTTTGCCAATGAAGAAGCCAAGCAAGGCCAGCACAACGGCCGCTCTTTCTTTGCCAATATGCATAAGAATGAGTTAAAAGACGCCCAACATTGGATGGAAAAACAAGTGTATTTAGCTCTCGGAACCCTGATGTTAGGTGCGAGTGTACTCGATATCGATGCCTGTCCAATCGAAGGTTTTGATGCAACTAAACTCAATCAAGTCTTAGGCCTACGCGAAAAAGGTTTCTGTGCATCAGTGGTGGTCGCTCTAGGTTATCGCTCCGAAGAAGACTTCAACGCTAAGTTACCTAAGTCACGTTTAGCGCAAGAGGTTATCTTTACCGAGATCTAAACCTCATTCGCTAAGTTTGCATATGCCCTTGTTTGTGATTGCAAACAAGGGCATTTTTATCGCTTGCTCTCCAGCATCAGCCAGATCCCATTGCCGCAGTTAAAACCAACCAAAGTCGGAGTGACCTCGGGGTAAATTGCTCTAGAATCCTTCTTTGCCTACACTTTTCCTCTATGGCATAGTGTATTCCAAGCTCACTAACGACTCGCATCACAATAAGATAAAAGCATTTAAAATCTTATAGATAGTGAAACCTTACTTTTAATCACACTCGCTTGATAACAACTTAGGATGGGACAGTCAGTATGCTACTCGCTAAACCTTCACTCAGTGCAGAAGCTCAATCGGCAACGCTCTCGACCACTAAGAGCGATAACCCGTTAATCTGGCCCGTGTTATCCGTGTTACAAGCCTCTAATCAAAGCTGGAAAATCCATCACCTCGCCACCGAACTGCAAAATCGCGGGCTAATCCATCCGTTAGATGAAAACCCTGGTAATGATTTGTTTAAACGCAATTTTTTACTGATGAATGCCCTGTTCGAACTGCAAGAGATCCTGATGCCAAAGCAATGGCTGCAAGTCAAAGCGATGGAGATCCAGATTTTCCGCCTCGTGCCTTCCAACGTTAACCTATTGATAATGGAAGATACTTCCCTGCGGGAATACTATCTTGACTGGAATAACTACGACACCAGTGAAAACGTAGTACGCGAATTATTGGAAGCCTTCTGGAGCAGTTATAAGAGCTATATTGGCCTGAACGTGAACTTGATGCACAAGGGCCACGCCCTGAGAGTATTCGAGTTAGATGAGAGCGCAACCCCAAGGGACATCCGCAAACAATGGCGCCGTTTAGCGCTGAAATGGCATCCCGATAGACCCGAAGGCGATGCGGCGCGTTTCCGCGAGGTCTGTGAGGCTTGGCAATCCCTGCGCGATATTGCTTAAGTTTTTCCTTTTATATCTGTGATCCCCTTTGCAGTCTGACAAAGTTATCGAGCTAAACTCCCGCGGGATCACAGATTTAGTCCAATATCTACCGCCCATTTCAGCGATAATTAAGCATCCCAAACTAACCTAAAACCATATACACGCTGGTATAACGCGAGCGTAACTTCGAGACTGAAATCACCTGAGCCACCTTAGCCCACTAAGGTAGGTACAGCGCATGCAATTGATGCGGTGAGTTCACTCTAACCGAATTTGAGGGTTCTATGATCAAACCAATCGCCTTGACTGTCGCCTTAATCGTTGCACCATTTAGCACCTTTGCCGCCAACTTTGTCGAAGGCACGCACTTCACGCAAATCTCTGACAAAGCACCGAGCAGCGAGCCAAAACTCACCGAGTTTTTCTCCTTCTATTGCCATAACTGTTTCAATATGGAAACCAACTATCTGCCTGATATCAAAGCCAATCTAAACAAAGGTATTGCATTTGATACTAAGCATGTCGACTTTATGAATAGCGACATTGGCACCGAGGTGATGCGCTCACTGGCAGTCATTCATGAGTTAGATAATAAGGATGCGTTAACCCATGCGATGTTCGCCGCCATCCAAGGCGAAGCAGGCGCAAACGGCCACGACCACAGTGCGCCAGGCCATAAGCACGAGCCGCAAATCAACAGCCGTGACGACATTAAGCAAATTTTTGCCAAGTTTGGTATCGATGCGGCCAAGTACGACCAACTCGCCGACAGTAAAAGCACAGATGAGAAGCTGGCCCTGTGGCGTGCCCAGCAAAATCAATTCCGCGTTGAAAGCGTGCCTGCTTTTATCGTTAACGATAAATATGCAGTTAACTTAAGCAGTATCAAAACCTTAGATGAGCTGATTGGCTTAATTAACTATCTGGCCGTCGAGAAGGATGCTCAGGCGCCTAAGAGTTCAGGCGGCAGCTTAAACTGGTTATTCTTAGCCTTTGCAGCCGTTATCGCCCTTGGCCGCCAAAAGCGTTTGAGCTAAGGCTCGATTGACGAGCAGCCAATAAAAAAACCAGCAGTGATGCTGGTTTTTTATTTGTCCGGTTAACGACTAAGGGAAGTTACGCTCGGCAACCCCTTTGGCCGTCACTGTCACCCCAGTTTCTGCGGCGTGAATAAAGAAAGGGGATTCCACATCATCGGGATTGTTACTCACATCTGGATCATCATTTTGCGCTAGGCAGGTATAACCTAAGCTGTAATCCCCTGCGACCACAAAGCCAAATTCATAATCGTGGCCGATGACTTGGCCGTTTGCATCGGTGACTTCATTCACCCGAGCCGCCGCGATAGGCGCAATCTCAGTGGCCGTGTCGGCCTCGGTTCTGAAATCCTTCATCTGCTCCAGCGTGGTATTGGCTGGATACAAATAAACCGCTGGCGAGAACACTGAGCCACCCGCGGCGACTTCACAGCCTTCCATCACAGTAGCGCCAACCGTGCCTTTAATCGCGCCCACTTCGGACTGATTAAATAATTGCACTGAAGTCGGTTTTAGCGTCCAGTAATCTTTATTACCGTGGGGATCCTGCAAACCTTTGCTTAAATCAAACTCGGCAACAAAGCTATTGACGCCCGCCGCAATGGTGAATTTCTTATTGAAAAACAATCGGCCCGTATCGCTTTCATCGGCACCCACACCGCCGCATGAGCCGTTACTGTTGGTCGTTAGCCCATAGAGAGTGTCGTCTAAGGTTTGTACGCGTGAGCTGTCGCTATTGGCTACTGTGCTGTTTTTCATATACAAACACATTTGATATTCGCCCACGGGAATCGATTGACCGCTCACTAGGGTATCTACCGCACTGCCTTGAAACTCCAATAAATCGACAAATTTAAGCTCGCCATTTGGGGTGACATTGAACGAGTAGCTACCTGTGTCGTTCTTTAATACCACTTGCCTGAATGCAATCGTGACCGATTTGGCATCGGCGGGATTATCGGATACGCCTAGGCTGAATGTCGCCATTTGGGTGGCAGGTTCGCCCGAGTCAGATCCACCGCAACCAAACAGCAAACCTGTTAACGCTATCGCTAGAGCACTTTTTTGAATATTCATAGGATACCTTCATTAGTCTTCCACAAAATTCTCAACATCGTCATACCTCGCCCCATGAGCACACATCGTAACGCCAAAGCATGAAAACAACGGCTCAAACGGGCTGGGTAGGCATGTAGAGATAAGTCTAGGGCTGAGTGTGCAGCTTGTCGATGAACGTACGCTGAACGGTGAAAATCCGTTCAACGGTGGAAGTAAGAAGGCGCAGGACTCGAGCGGAGCAAAGCCAAATCCTTAGGTGCATCCGCGCGTAATTTCGACTTATTGCCTAATAAATTCAATGATGTGAGATGCCGCTAAAACCAAGTGAACCACTAAAAAGCCAATAAATACATCGGCGCAAATTTGATGGTAACCACGCCATGTCATCGCCAGCGGGGTACCTTGATAGAAAAACCACACCGCCCCAGTCACACCCGTTGCGACCAGCAGCAACATGCCAATGCCTTCAACCGTGCTGAATAAGCCCTTGCCCCCGGCAACGGGCAGTTTTCCCTTAAAAAGTCCTTTAATATCCTGTATGAGTTGCCCCCAATCCCCCACCAGCCAGGCGAAGTATTGATGCCATTTGCCTTGAATACTGTTGCGCAGTAAAAATAAGATCCCCAATGCAGCTGCAATTAATCCAAGATAAACATGCAGATAATCCCAGATACTGGCATTGGCGCGCAGGCTTCTACCGATAAAAATCCATGGGCTGGTGCAGACGAGTAGCCCCACGGATAGCACAATCCACAGGTGTAGACGCGCCAACACAAAATCGAATATCTGGGTTACTTTTGCCGACATAGTGGGTTTCCCCTTAAGAACTAAGCGACGGGCTCGCTCAGGCTTGGTGGATCAACAGGCCGAAATAATTCACTTTTTGCCAATCCGTGTATTCAACATTGGTCACAGGATCCGTCGGCCCCTTAGTTAACCACATGATAAAGCGAATGATATTTCTATCGAAGGCATTGTAGCCTTGGTAATTTAGATTACCGCCAAACACTTGCAACAGGGTTGGGCGCCAAGTGGTTTTGCTTAAAAACGCCTGCATATAAGGATTGGTTTCTGGGGTGTTTTTCTCAGGTTTACGGGCGACTAAACTGACGGAGAAAAAACCGCTCACCTTTTGCGTGAGGATCTTTTGATGCTTTTGAATAAATTCGTACAATGCCGGATTATGTTTTCCGTGGCGAATACTGGCGCCAATAACGATCTTATCGAAGGACTCCATCGCCGGCACAGCCTTAATATCCGCAATCACCACAGAATTACCTAACTCTTTGAGTTGCTGCGCCAATTGATTGGTGATTTTGCGAGTTTGACCATGAACACTAGAGAAGATGATCAGAATTTTTTTCACTTAAGCCTCGATTATCTCAACAAAAATAAGAAAAAGCGGCCAGAAGAAAGACAAAGAACGGCGGCTTTATGTTGACCTAAACAAACCGATAAATTCAGCCCCTATAACACAATTCACCACTTTGATAATCAAGCGCCTGCGAAGCGCATCTATGGTGCATGAGTCAAATAGAGGCGGTTTAGGTTTACCACGCAAAAAGCAAACTGCCTATTACGATATTGCATACTAGGTGATTTAGTCACCGATTTACATGAAATAGATCACGGGCTTAGCGCCAAATGGCCGCTGGATATACGGTAATTCTAGCTTGCTCACAAAAATAAATATCCGCATCTCTGGGATCAAAATGTTACAAAATCAGAAATAAGTGCCAATCCTTAGCGCTAGCGCATAAAAGGCAAAAGCATTAGCATTTGTTCACTTATCGCCTGAGTACCCTACCCATGAAAACAACTCAAAACGCAGATCCCAAAGCACTGCTGCTGTGGATGACGTTTGTTATGTCGCTCGTCTTCGCCGTTTGGCAAGCCCTACTGAACAACTTCGTGATTGAAAAAGCCCAATTCACTGGCGCTGAAATCGGTATGCTGCAAAGCCTAAGGGAAATCCCCGGCTTTTTGGCCTTTACCGCTATTTTTGTATTGCTGTTAGTGCGCGAGCAGGCCTTCGCCCTGTTGTCATTAGCCCTTCTCTGCATTGGCGTGGCGATTACCGGCTTTTTCCCGCAGGTATTGGGCTTATACCTCACCACAGTATTGATGTCGGTTGGGTTCCATTACTTTGAAACCATTAACCAATCCCTCACCCTGCAATGGGTCGCGAAGCAAGATACCGCTGGTTTTATGGGTAAAGCGCTGGCATGGCGCTCGGCAGCGGCCTTAGTCGGCTATGGCAGTATTTGGCTTGTCATGACTTGGCTTAAACTCGATTACTGGCATATGTATTTGATTATTGGTGTTTTAGGCCTGCTGATGGTGATCAGCATGAGTCTGTATTACCCACAGTTTGATACCCACGAAGTGCAACACAAAAAAATCATCCTACGTAAACGCTACTGGCTGTATTACCTGTTAACCTTCTTTTCTGGCGCCCGTCGGCAGATTTTTATGGTGTTCGCAGGCTTTATGATGGTCGAGAAATTCGGCTATACAGTGAGTGAAATCACCGCACTTTTCCTGATCAACTATGTGGTCAATCTACTGTTTGCGCCGTCCATTGGTCGCCTAATTGGCCGAATTGGCGAGCGCAACGCCCTCACGGTGGAATACATTGGGTTATTTTTTGTGTTTGTCAGCTACGCGCTTGTCGAGCAACCCCATATGGCCGCCGCCCTCTATGTGATTGATCATTTGCTGTTTGCGATGGCAATTGCCATGAAAACCTATTTTCAAAAGATTGCCGATAGCAAAGATATTGCGGCCACCATGTCGGTCAGTTTTACCATTAACCATATCGCTGCGGTGATTATCCCTGTGCTCTTGGGCTTGCTGTGGCTGAGCGATCCCGCCCTCGTCTTCTACATTGGCGCTGGATTTGCGGTCTGTTCCTTAGTATTGGCACTCAACGTGCCGCGCCATCCGTCACCTGGGAATGAAACCAATTGGGCTTGGTCTGCTAAATCTATCGAAAAACCGAGTCTCGACAGTTAAAAAGTGCCCGCAGCGTAATAAAAGCAATCCAGCGCAGAGACTTAAGGATTGCAATCGACTAAGCTGGAAGCATTTCGTGGGGTCAACTTGATCCCACGAGCTAACAAAAATAGGGCCAACACAAATAGGTCAAACAGGATAAAGGCATGAAGGATTCAGATATTTTAATGCTTGCGGATGAAGCGGCTCCCGCAGCCGAGGTCTCGGCCCGTAAAAAAGCGCTGGTACTGGGTCGCCAACTCGGGCTCGCCAGTGAGCAGGAATATCGCCCCGCCAATGCCTCAATTGCCGAACGCGCGCAACATAGGGAGCGTAAACTCGCCAGCCAGTATCAAGCCAATGTCGAAACCATTTTCGCCCTCGCCTTGAGTTACACCCCGTCGGATGTCACTGGGGTCGATCTGGATCCCGACTGGAGCCATCAATTTTTTTTGATGGCGGAGCAAATCCACAACCGCAAAATGCAGGATCTGTGGGCCCGTATCCTCTCCAGTGAAATCGTCAACCCGGGCAACTTTAGCCTGCGCACCCTAGCGCTATTAAAACAATTGACCCATAGGGAAGCGCAAATCCTCGAGAAAGCCCTAGGTATGGCAGCCAAAGTGAATAATGAGCAGCGCTTAAAGCTGATCAGCGGCTATCGGCTCACGGGCGGACTCGGCCAATATTTTCGTAAGAATACCAGTGTCACCCTAGGCTTATCCCAATTTGGTCTGCCCTACTCCAGCATTCTCACCTTAGTCGATGCGGGGATCCTGCACAGCAGCGAGTTTGAAACTGGCCTACTCAACAGTAAAACCCCCATCCAACTCACCATACCCGGCATCCAAATGAAGCTCACCCCAAAGAGTGGTAACTTGCTGTTTAGCTACTATCGCTTAACCCCGATTGGTGATGAACTGGCGCAACTAGTGCTACCCAAACAAGACCAAGATTACCTGAAGGCGCTACAGGCGCTATTTGCGAAGGATTTTAAAATAGAGTAATCACTTAAACAGACTTATATGTCTGACCACGAAATCTTTTCTTGAATTACCCCTGAGTCTCGCAAATACTTTGAGTATAAAAAACACTCAATTCTAAACTGGGTAAATAAGGATGTTTCGACATCTCAAGGAAAGAGAATATGGTCAGCCAATCGCAAGACATTATCTTCTTAGATGAACCCGAACCCAGTACCACGGTAAAGGCGGCGAAAGCGGTCAAAATTCTCACGGTAGACGATGATATTAACTTCCAACGCTCTACCGCTTTCGCCTTGTCCACTCTCACCATTCTTGGCGCAAAAATAGAATTAACCCAAGCATTTAGTTACGCAGAAGCCTGCCAGATGGTCGCCAATGAAGACGACTTTGCCATTGCCTTAGTCGATGTGGTGATGGAAACCGAAGATGCAGGCCTCAGACTCGTGCGTGGCATCAGGGAAGTGCTCGGTAACGAGAAAATCCGCATTATTCTGCTCACAGGGCAACCCGGTATGGCGCCCGTGTTTAACGTGATGCGTGATTATGATATCAATGACTATTGGACTAAATCCGAGCTTTCCGCCGACCGTCTGCAAACCATCTTGACCACTAACCTGCGCTCCTATCAGCAGATCAGTAATATCGCTAATGCAAAGCGCGGGTTGCAGTTAATTGCCGAGTCCAGCGGTGCCCTCTACACCTCGCGCAATATCAAAGAACTGTCGAGCAAAATGCTTCAACAATTGGCAATTCTGCTAAATTTACCCTCGGGCGGCATAGTCTGTGTTAAAGCCATTAACGATCTGCATGAATTTGGCCATATGCATCAAATCATTGGCGCTTCAGGAGAGTTTGAATCCTACTACGGTAAAGCCTTACAGCAGCTCGAACAGCAACATATCCGCATCCAACTCGAGTTGTGTCTAAGCAGCAAACACTCCCGAATCGAGTCGCAATATACCTGCCTGTTTTTCCCCGGCGAGCTTGCCGGTAATGACTATGCCGTTTACCTCGCCACGGGGCGACTACTCGATGCGACCGAAACCGAGCTTATCCGTGTTTTTAGCATGAACATTTGCGGTGGCCTGCACAGCGTATCGCTAATGAGCCAACTGGATAAAATCGCCTTTGAAGATCCCTTACTGAAAATTCCGAATCGCAATGTGCTTATCCGCACACTGGATGGCATTTTGAAGGAAGACATTCGCGACAAATTTAATTTACTACTCATAGACATAGATAAGTTTTCAGACTTCAACCATGTATTTGGCTCAGAGCATGGCAACAACATGCTCAAGCATGTGGCAAATAGTCTAAAAGATCAGTTCGACGCCAGCGTGCTGGTCAGCCGTTTAAAGGATGATAAATTTGCCATTTTAGGCCCTAAACATTTAGTTTCAGCCGCTCTAATTGAGCAGTTGTTTGTCGCCCCCTACCAACAGGGTACCTCCTGTATTACAGTCAATATCAGTACAGTTACCTTGCCTTTGGAACTCGCCGAAGGGGATGCTGTCGCCGCCATCACCCAGCTGAATATGGCACTGAAAAAGGCCAAGAGCCTCGGGATACGTCAACATGTGACGTATCAACCATCTAAAGATGATGTCGCAACACATTTTGAATTACTGCAGGCCTTACAACTTGGTATCACCCAAGGAGATATCAATATCGCGCTGCAGCCACAGGTGTCGTTACAAACGGGGGAAGTCGTGGGTGTTGAAGCGCTGGCGCGCTGGACCTTGCCCAATGGCGACAGCGTACCCCCTTTGCGCTTTATTCCCATCGCCGAAGCTACGGGGCTGATCACAAAACTTGGTAAACAATTATTTGTGCAATCTTGCCAAGCCATGCATGCCTTAACCGAGGCGGGTTACCCGAATCTGCGGATTGGCGTTAACCTCTCGGCGATGCAGTTTGAGCAAGAGCAAATCGTCAATCAGCTCAATGCCGATATCCAAGCGGCACAAATTGCCAGTGATCAGATTGAAATTGAAGTCACAGAGTCGATTGCCATGCAGAATTTTGAGGTAATTAATAAGCAACTCAAAGCCCTGCGTAATATGAATATTAACGTCGCCATCGATGATTTTGGCACTGGTTTTTCATCGCTAGCCTACCTCAGCAAACTCACCTTCGATCGCATTAAAATTGATAAATCCTTTATCGATAATGTCACCACGGATGATGGTGCCGCGGCGATTGTCGACAGCATAATCCTGCTCGGGGAGCGCTTTAAGATGAATGTGATCGCCGAAGGTGTTGAAACCCTAGAGCAAGCACGTTGGCTGAAACATCGAGGATGCCACGATGCCCAGGGCTATTTTTACGCGAAACCAATGCCACTCAAAGAACTACTCATTTGGTTGGCCAACTTCCAAAAACGCATTATCGAATGATATTGAGCAAAACCATGACGCCCTTACAACTGCTTAGTCGCTACTGGCTAAAACTGATGTTGCCTTGGTTACTCTTGGTACCCTTGCTAAGTCTCGTGCTTTATCAAAAACGCCATGAAGAAGCGATGACGCCTTTAGCGCGACAGGCGGCGATGGTGCTGGCCGATGCCAACCAAACCATAGCCTACTATTTGGGCAGCCTTAAACGGGATGCGCTGTTTCTCGCTAAATATCAACTTCTTCTCGATACCGCTTCGGGCAAAAATACCGATCTCAGTACCGTCGAACACTTTTTTAAGGCATTCAGTGAGGCGTCACAGCAATATGACCAAGTGCGCTGGCTCGATAACGACGCCATGGAAAAGGTACGCATTAATCTCATCAACCAAGTCGCCCAAATTGTGCCGCAGACAGAGTTACAATCTAAACAGGGGCGCTACTACATAGCACCGAGTCTGGCGCTTGAACCCGATACGTTTTACTTCTCCCCCCTAGACTTAAACGTTGAAAACAAAGTCATTGAAACCCCGATTAAACCTATGCTGCGTATCACCACCCCAGTGTTTTTAGCCTCCGGGGAAAGGCAAGGATTTATTGCGCTGAATTTTCTCGCCCAAACCCTGTTAGACGCCATTGCCAGCACAGCTAAAGGCGGAGTCGAACTGTCGATGCTAAACGCCGACGGATACTGGTTATTGGCGCCGCAGCCACAAATGGCATGGGGGTTTATGTATGGTCGAGAAGATTTAAAGTTTGGCAATAACTATCCCGAAGCGTGGCAAGCCATCAGCAAAAATACCGAACTTGCCTTTACCACTTCGAAAGGCTTCTGGGACTATGAAAATGTGCAAAAACTTGGTCATACCTCACTGCCCAATTGGCATCTGGTTGCCCATATTTCTCCTGCTGTGTTAGATCACATAACCTTCCAATGTATCCTCGAAGCCTCAAGTGTTGGGCTCTTGCTGTTAATCCTCGGCAGCATAGTCTGTTGGCGCGCGGCTAAATCTATGTATGAACGGGATAAACTCCACGACGATTTAACCGAGCAACAGCGACGACTGGCAAGCAGCAATAAAGCGCTGGCACAATCTTTACAACACCTGCACGACACCCAGCAGCAATTAATTGAAACCGGCAAACTCTCCTCACTCGGGATGATGGTCGCGGGGGTCGCCCATGAGTTAAATACCCCTGTGGGCGCATCTTTAATGACCCTATCGAGCATGAAGAATGAATGTCTTCGATTACAGTCTGCCTTCGAGACCGGCCTTAAACGTTCCGATGTAGATACGTATTTTGAGCACTTTAATGAAGGCGCAGAGATAGTCAGAGCCAACTTGGAGCGCGCCGCCTCGCTAGTCAAAAGCTTTAAACGCTTAGCGGTCGACCGTACTGGGGAAGAACGGCGCGTCTTTAAACTCACAGGCTTAGTTCAAGATATGCTGCACACCTCATGGCTGAGGATGAAGAAACAATCCCATGAGTTAAACATCGATATTGCGCCTGAGATTGAATTAAACAGCTACCCTGGCGCCCTTGGCCAAGTGCTCGAAAATCTCGTGTCCAACGCCCTCATTCATGCATTTGACGACGTCACTAACGGCCAGATTTACATCACGGCCTACAGTCTCGAAGATGCCTTCATTGCTATTACCGTCACCGATAATGGTTGTGGAATGGATGATGCGACCTTGAAGCAGATCTTCGATCCCTTCTTTACGACTCGCCGAGGTAAAGGCGGCACAGGCTTAGGATTACACTTGGCGCATCAACTGGTGACGCAGTTACTTGGCGGGTATATCAAGGTGACGAGTGAACAGGGAAAAGGCACTTGTTTTACGCTAACGCTACCAACAAATGCCCCCGAATCCCATAAAATGACCTTAGGCTAAGGCTTTGGCTTTATCTGGATTAATGACTTCAATCGCGGTCAAATAGTCAATCAAGGCGAGTACTTGCGAGGCTAAATCCCCTTTGCTGGTATCAATCGTCAGCTCCGCCGAGAGCGGCGCCTCATAGGGAGATGAAATACCAGTAAAGTTACTGATCTCACCGCGACGAGCCTTAACATACAAGCCCTTAGGATCGCGCTGCTCACATACGCTAAGCGGTGTTGACACATGGATCTCAATAAACTGCCCTGTCGGGAAGCGCGCACGTATGCTATCGCGCTCCTCACGGGTCGGTGAAATAAAGGCCGATAACACCACTAAGCCCGCATCCACCATGAGTTTTGCCACTTCGCCGACGCGGCGTAAGTTTTCATCCCTATCGGCAACGCTAAAGCCCAGATCCTTACATAAACCGTGGCGAACATTGTCACCATCGAGCAGATAAGTGTGAAAGCCCGCCTCAAACAGTGCACGCTCAAGCGCCCCAGCCAAAGTCGACTTACCCGCACCAGACAGCCCAGTAAACCAGAGTAATACCGGATTTTGTCCCTTAAGTTTGGCTCTGGCCGCTTGGTCAACGCTATGTTGGTGCCACACAATATTGCTCATAAACACTCCTCAAACCTTAGGTTGAGTAACAACCTAAGACAAAAAATCATTAAAACGGAAAGATAACTGGCACCATAAAAATCACGATCAGCGAATACAGCAGGGATAAGGGCAGCCCTAAACGCACAAAGTCACTAAAACGATAGTTCCCCGCATTAAACACCATCAAGTTGGTTTGATAACCATAGGGCGAAATAAAGCTGGCGCTGGCACCAAACACCACGGCCATGATAAATGGCCGAGGATCGACGCCATAATTCAGCGCTACCGCATAGGCAATCGGAAAGGCTAAGGCCGCTGCGGCATTATTGGTCACGAGTTCTGTCAGCAGCAATGTGACTAAATAGACGCCCACAAAGGCACCAAACACCCCGTAGCCATTGATAGCACCAAGCAGCCCCTGTGCTAAACCATCGGCAAGACCTGTGCTCATCATCAGGTTTGCCAGTCCCAAAGCGCTGCCCACAATCACGACTAATTCCAGCGGAAAACGGCGCTTAAGTTCAGATAAGGTCACGGCGCCAATGGCAAAATAGCTGAGTAATAACAGCACGAGTCCTTTGGCTAAAGGTAAAATCCCCGCCAGACTCAGGCCAATCGTCAACACAAATCCGGCTAACACGATACGACTACGCTTAGTGTCTAAACGCACATTCAAATCGAGTCCGCTCACCGCCGCAAATTCGGTACCGAGTTTTGGATTAGCACTAAACCCATCACCCGGCGTCAACAGCAACACATCGCCAGGCTGTAATACGATATCGCCCAAGCCGCCCTTTAGCGGATGATGGCCACGGCGAATCGCCATCACCGCCGCATCAAACTGTTCGCGAAAGCGGGATTCTTTTAAGGTGCTGCCCACCAGACTCGACGAAGGCGCTAACACGGCTTCGACCAGATTTTGCCCCTTAGCTTGATGTTTACCAAACCAATCGAGACCATCGAATTGATGCAACAACTCCACCGACTCCACCGCGCCACTGAAACGCAGCACATCGTCCGCCTGTAACACTAACTGGGGCGGAACAGGACAGATACAAATGCCGCTTCGCTCAAGCTCAACTAAATAGAGTTTTTTCAGGGCTCTTAATTTGTTATCCACCACGCTGCGACCGACTAAAGACGAGCCTTTGGCTACGTGCGCTTCTAGCAGATAGGGCAACGCTTCCTCAGTCGATTCATCCCGCCTGTCGGGCAAGGTATTGGCCAGTACAATCAGCAGCACTATGCCTAAGAGCACAATCAGCGTGGCCACAGGGGTGAACTCAAAGAACCCCAGTGCTGGCAAGCCAGCGTTTTCGACAAACGAGTTGACGATAAGGTTTGTGGAAGTGCCAATCAAGGTCAGCGTGCCGCCCAAAATCGCCGCATAGTTAAGTGGCAGTAACAACTTAGCTGGAGCGTGAGCCTGATTACGGCGCACCACTCCAATCAAAGACGCGACAACGGCGGTGTTATTGGTAAAAGAGGACAGCAGCGCCGTTGAAAATCCCAGTTTTGCCATCGTCACCGCAAGCGAGCTGTTACCAATCACTTGGCTTAACTTGCCCAGCAGTGAGGTTTTCTCCAGCGCCGTCGCCGCCAGTACCAATAACACCAGTGTGACTAAACCTGTGTTGGTAAAGCTAGTGAGCGCCGTGTCGAGTGATACCATTCCTTGGAGGTAACAGAGTAAAAAAGCAAATAAAAACAACACAGCGGGATTAATGCGGCCGGCGATTAAGCCAGCCACTAATCCAAACAACACAATAGCTAATAGCCACAAGTCACTCACGTATTAGGCTCCAAGCTTTGAAATATCAATCGCTTGCCAATGCGGGAAGTGCTTACGCACCAGTGCATTAAACTCGATTTCAAAGGCACTAAATTGTGAAGATACTTGCTTGTTCACATGCTGACCCGATACCACCATCACCGCCGCCACAGTGGCATTGGATAAACGGTCAATCAGGATCATGCCGCCGGTATCACGCACCAGAGAATAGGCATCGAAGACGATATCTTCGGTCAGCTCTAAGGTCACCCGGGCGATGGCATTGAGCCCTAAAGTGTCGGCGCTGCTGCGCGCAAGCGTGTTCACATCAACCACATAGTCGATGGCCGTAACAGAGGCTTGGGTCTTCTTACCCGCGACTTTAATGTCGTATAACTGGCCGAGTTGTAATGGCTTTTCATCCATCCACACTAGGTCAGCCACGATTTGGTTGGCAACCTGTGGCGCACTCTCTGGCAGAGCCAGTAAGTCACCACGGGAAATATCGATTTCACCTTCCAAGGTGATAGTCACGGCTTGACCAGCCGTCGCTTCGGCGAGATCGCCATCGAAGGTCACGATACGTTCAACCTTGCTACGCTTACCCGAAGGTAGCGCAACCACCTCGTCCCCCACCTTAATCACGCCAGAGGCTAAAGTACCGGCAAAACCCCGAAAATCCAGATTTGGACGCGACACATACTGCACAGGGAAGCGCACGGGTAAGGCACTCAGTTCACGTTGAGTATCAATGGTTTCGAGTAGCTCCAGCAGTGTGCCGCCCTGATACCAAGGCGTATGCAAACTCGGCTCAACCACGTTATCGCCATTGAGTGCAGATAAGGGCACAAAGTGGATATCTAAGTCACCAAAATCTTTTACGAACTCACTGAAATCATTACGGATACGATTGAATACTTGCTCATCGAACCCGAGTAAATCCATCTTATTGACCGCAACCACAAAGTGGCGAATACCCAGCAAAGAGGCAATAAAGGCATGACGCTTAGTTTGAGTCTGCACGCCGTAACGCGCATCCACTAAGATCACTGCTAAATCACAGGTTGAAGCACCAGTCGCCATATTGCGGGTGTACTGCTCATGGCCTGGGGTATCGGCGATAATAAACTTACGCTTATCGCTTGAAAAATAACGATAAGCTACATCGATAGTAATGCCCTGCTCGCGCTCGGCTTGCAGACCATCTACCAGCAAAGCCAAGTCGATGGCTTCACCCGTTGTGCCCATCTTAGCGCTATCATTTTTTAAGCTGGCGAGTTGGTCTTCATAAATCTGCGCGCTGTCATGCAGTAAACGGCCAATCAGGGTACTCTTGCCATCGTCTACGCTGCCGCAGGTTAAAAAGCGCAACAAACCTTTATGTTGTTGCTGGGCTAGATATTCTTTAACCCCGTGCTGGCTAATTTCTGCCGCCATACGATTGGTTTTATTGACCGCTTTATCCATCTTTATCTCACTCTTATCTTGCTCAACTGTTCGTGAAGTCGCTGGTACTTGATTGCTCTAAAAGCCTTCATCGGGACATTCACGAAATCGGTTTAATCTGTCTCTCAACCTGCGCTAGAAATGCCTTGGTTTAGAAATAACCTTGGCGCTTCTTCTGCTCCATCGATGCACTCTGATCCGAATCAATTAACCGCCCTTGGCGTTCGCTCGAGCGAGTTAACAGCATTTCTTCGATGATTTTTTCGAGATTATCTGCCTGCGAATGCATCGCCGCCGTTAATGGATAGCAACCTAAGGTTCTAAAACGCACCACCTCATGCTTGATGGTTTCGCCTTCTTCGAGTTTCATGCGCTCATCGTCGGCCATAATCAACTGACCACCACGCTCAACCACTGGGCGCTCGGCGGCAAAATACAGTGGTACTAACTCAATGTTTTCTTGGTAGATATATTGCCAAATATCGAGTTCGGTCCAGTTAGACAAAGGGAAGACACGAATACTTTCGCCCTTATTCACCGCGCCGTTATAGGTGCGCCACAGTTCGGGGCGTTGATTCTTAGGATCCCATCTGTGGTGACGATCGCGGAACGAATACACCCGCTCCTTCGCACGGGATTTTTCCTCATCGCGGCGTGCACCACCAAATGCGGCATCGAAACCATATTGGTTTAAGGCTTGTTTTAAGCCTTGGGTTTTCATGATGTCAGTGTGCTTGGCACTGCCATGGTCGAAGGGGTTAATCCCTTGTGCAACGCCTTCTGGGTTGGTGTGGGTTAATAATTCAAAGCCAAACTTTTTCGCCTGCGCATCACGAAAGGCGATCATCTCTTTGAATTTCCAGCCCGTATCCACGTGCAACAAGGGGAATGGGATCTTGCCGGGATAAAAAGCTTTACGCGCAAGGTGTAACATCACCGAAGAATCTTTTCCGATGGAATACAACATTACTGGATTATCGAATTCGGCAGCGACTTCACGAATGATCTGAATGCTTTCGGCTTCCAGTTGTTGTAAGTGGCTTAATTCACGCCCGGCCATACTCTTCTCCGTTTACCTAAAATGGGCTGCAACAGGCAGCTGGATTTAACTTAACTATTAAAAATTAACTGATTTAACTAAATTTTTGCCACAATCTTGGCGGCATCTGCGGTATCGAGCGCAGACTCGCCTTCACCCTTAGGTTGGAACCAATTTAAGCTGTCAGCCAGCGCAACCACTTCGCCAATAATCATCAGGGCGGGCATTTGCAGTTGCGGATTGGCCGCAAGCTGTTCGAGTGAATCTAATTGACCAATAAAACGCTGCTGCGACTGAGTGGTCGCCTTAGAGACAATCGCCACTGGAGTTTGTGGGCTACGGCCAGCATCGATTAATCCTTGACGAATAATGCCTGCATTTAAAATCCCCATATACACAACTAAGGTATTGTTTGGATTAGCGTAACCCTGCCAGTCCATCGGGCGGCTTTCGAGCTGACAATGGCCAGTGATAAAGGTCACCCCTTGGGCATAATCCCTGTGAGTTAATGGAATGCCCGCATAGGCCGAAGTGCCACTGGCGGCGGTAATGCCAGGAACCACTTCAAATTCGACGCCTGCTTCGACTAAGGTTTGTAATTCTTCACCACCGCGGCCAAAAATAAACGGATCGCCGCCCTTGAGGCGTACCACGTTTTTACGGGTATAGGCTTTTGTCACCAGTAACTGATTAATTTCATCTTGCGCAGCACTATGCTTACCAGCACGTTTGCCGACGGCAATCTTCTCTGCATCCTTAGGGATCAGATCGAGGATATCTTGGCTGACAAGCGCATCGTATAGCACTGCATCGGCGGACTTGAGAATGCGCCAGGCTTTGAGGGTTAAGAGCTCAACGTCTCCGGGGCCTGCGCCAACAAGCCAGACTTTGCCCTTCGCCCTTTGGCCCGGTAAAGATAAAATTTCCATCACATTCCCCGATATGAGATCAATGTGTAGCAATATAGCCCTAGTTATATTCCTTAATAAATATAAAATCATTAATTGTTATACCAAAAAGAAATAACAAAAGCGCTGCGAATTAAGCCTGTTAACTATAAGTGAGGGTAACCAAAACGCCAATGGCCGAAAAATCGTTTAAGCAAATGAAATAATTAAATAAAACAGGATTTCATGCCGAATATATCGGCAATCAAAACTTGCGTCACCTCACATAACCGCACTATGTTATTGCTAAAAATTCTACTCAAGCGTCTCTTTAGCACATAAAAATGGGCGCAAGCTCGCGCCAGTTGCGTCACTCTCTGGCAGGATTTCTCACAATAGATCCACAAACTAATGTTAAGCTGGGCAAACAACGAGAAAGCGTAAGGCAAACAGACACATCAAGGAGGGCCGATGTCCCGATTTAATAAAGGTATCGCATTAATTGGACTGTTAACTTGTACAGGGCTTCAGGCGGAAGAATCCCTTGTTGAAGGGCGCGTGCAGGACGAGCTTGCCACCTCAGAACGTCCCTTCGTGATCACGCCACATAAAGTGAATTACATTTTACCCGCCACCTACAATCCCGATCCCAACATGGCCCCCTTTGCTCAAGATGCGGCGGAGAACAACTACACTCTGGACGAGATGGAAGCTAAGTTCCAGATAAGTTTTAAGTTTCCTATTTGGTACAACGTCTTTGGCGACAATGGCCACCTGTTTTTTGCCTACACGAACCAATCCTATTGGCAGCTGTATAACAAAGATATTTCTTCTCCCTTCCGTGAGACTAACCACGAACCCGAAATCTTTATGCTGTTTAACAATGATTGGAAAATCGGCAGCGTGACTAACTCTTTCTGGGGCTTTGGCGCTGTGCATCAATCCAATGGAAAATCAGGGCTATTATCCCGAAGCTGGAACCGTATCTACGGCACCATGATCTTCGATGCAGGCCCATTGGCCTTCTCAACCAAGGTGTGGTGGCGTATTCCTGAGGACGAAAAAACCGATATCCATCAACCCCGTGGTGACGATAACCCCGATATCGATGAATACATAGGCAAAGCCGAGTTTGTGGGTGTGTATGGGATTGATGACCATAGATTCACCCTCACCCTAAAAACTAACTTTAAAGATATTGATCGAGGCTCAGCAGAATTTACGTGGAGCTACCCAATCATCGGCAATTTACGCCTTTATACTCAATACTTTAACGGCTATGGCGAGAGTCTTATCGACTATAATTACCATAACCAACGCATCGGTATCGGCGTATCACTCAACGATATTCTCTAACGATTTAACCGTGACAGAGCACAAAAAATAGCCATAATTCTATGCTGACTTGCCAAAACTGCTGCTAAATTGCCCAAATGGATAGGAGTAAAAGGGACCGAATGATGATTTTTATTGCCAAAATAGGCATTTACATCGATAGTCGCGTACCTTTTTAGCGGTATAAAGTAAAGTGATCATGGAGGAGTATGAATTTTAGCTATCGCACTGTCGTTACTTTGCTGAGCGTGATCATTTGCGCGAGCCTCATCAGGCTCGCGTTTTTCGCTATTCCTGAAAAAGCCCAACCCACGCTGACGACCAAAGATATTCGCCAAGATCTCTATATTCTGTTCGATCAAATTGAACAACACTCGGCATTTTACGCACTGGACCCACAGGCGAATGGGCAGCAACTCAAACGATTAGCTGGATTAATCACAGAACAATATCAAGATGTTATCCCTAAAGAACGTTTCGCCGCCGAGCTCACCAAACTGCTCAATACCTTGAAAGATCCAGGGACACAGGTCGCGAAAGTCGAAAATAGCAGCGGTGAACTGCCCTTAACGCTCAGGCCTGTCAACGAGCAATGGCTCGCCTTGGACAACAAAAATAACCCCATCAGCGCCGATTTTCCCTTTATTACCCATATTGATGGCATCCCCTTAAGCAAGTGGATTTCGGCCAGCCAAGCCTATTTATCTGAGCCTGCGAAAAACAGCCAAGAGATGCAGCTGATTTGGCTCAAGCGACTCAATTTACTGCGGGAGGATTTAGGTTTAAGCATCAAACCCCATGTGCTTATCAGCTTGATTAATGATGATTTGCAGACCACGCAAGTGACTATCGCCCTACCGCAACCGTCAAAAACCATAGTCAAACCGATTGAAGATGAGACTGAGCTGAGCTTTGAAAGCCTCATTACCCAACTCGATAATTTGGCCCCAACGGCGCCAATCAAGCCCGATTATTTACTGGAACAGGTCAATCCAACCACGGCTAAGCTCAAGATTGATGATCTCTACGCCTTTGAACTCGATAAAAACCAGCAGGATGCGCTTCGACAGGGAATGCAGCAACCGTTACTGATTGTCGATTTGAGGCAAGCCAAGGGATTTAGCCCTAAGTTATTGACCATGTTGTCGCGTTATCAAGATATGTCACCCAAAAGCCAGCAATATCATTCGGCGCTAGAGCAAATCATGGGCTTTGCCCATTATCGCCGCTCGCCGGAACTGAGGAATGATTATTTAAGGCCCCTCAATTTTAGGCCGCTCGAAGCATTGGAACTCAGTTCGCCACGGCTGAATGTATTAACTCGGCGCTTGCCCAGCATAGATGAGAGCCGATTCAGCCCTTGGTTTGTCCGCACTAAACCCGAAGTGCTCGCCGAAGGTAATAATCGCCTTGCGCTACTCGTCAGCCCTTTGTGTAAACAAGAGTGCGAGTGGATAGCCTACCGAACAAAAGCCTGGTCTAGAGTGAACCTGATTGGTGAGAAGACTTCGGGGGATTTTGCCAGACAGTATCAACTCACCTTACCTAACAGTGATTTAGATGTTCGTTTTAGCAGCTCACTCACCTATGACGCCGCTGGCGAGCTGCTTTCAGGAAAAGGCACTGAGCCGGATATTTGGCTGCCACAGAACAACGATATTGAATGGCAAGGGCTAGTCAGTTTAGTGCGCTCAGCTAAACCTAAACCCACAGATACGCCCCTTGGTCCTCAACCTAAGTTAGCCCAAGCCAATTAACAAAAAAGCCAGCAATAAGCTGGCTTTTCGATTAATGCACGATTGGCATAAAGCTTACTTCTTCTCGCTCGCCTTTGAGTTCATCACTGAACCAAACACTAAGCCCTGCTTATTCACATCGAAGCTCATTTGGACGCGCATATTGTAATCTTTCAGCGCTTGCAGCTCTTCAGGAATCGGCTCGCCAGTCAGTTCTAATAGGGTTAACACTGGGGTAAACATCTTACCGTAGTCAGCCGACATGCTGTAAAGCCCATTGGCCGATGGCTTTTCGCCAGCCAGTTTATTGGCTAACGCTAAGCCTTTATCACCAGAGTAAACCACTAAGTGTTGTCCCTTAATGGCCAGCATCGGCTTGATGTTCATCTCAGGCGGCAACATTAACAGTGGTGATAAATCGGTAGGCTCGCCATTATCTGCAACTTGCAGTTCAGCCAGCATAGGAGCAAAAGGTTTCACCATGTTGAACAGCATTGATGGGTTATCGGCCGTTAAGCTCACTAAGGCATCTAAGCTTTCAAGCTTAGGCTCTTGGTCTTGAGAGCTCATCTTATAATCGAGCAATGACAGGCTCACACCTTTAACGCCGTTCGCCATGCCAGTAAACATACCCAGCATCGCAGGGCTTTGTTGGCTTAATTCGGCTTGTAACTCGGCAAGCGGCGCACAGGTTAACTGTGGCTTTTGCAGATCGTCCCAAATCGCCGTCAGTGAAGGCGCAACTTCATTAACGTCAATCCCCAGCCCCATCGAGAAGATAGTGCTGTTAATGTCAGCTAAGTGGGTTGGAATGTAGCCGCGCATTTTTTGCAGCGCAGTTAAGATTGCTTGGTTTTTGCTTTCAACCACAAAAGAGGCCGCCATATGGCTTTCTTTTTCGGTCGAACTAAATGCCGTTAATCCCGCAACCGTACGAGGCCAGTTCGCCGCAATGGCGGTTAGCTCAGTTTTGCACTCAGGAGTACGGATTTCCGCTAACGGATCTTCACCATGGTTTTCTTCAGCCATGAATTGAGTGAGCTGTTTGCCTAGCATATTGCCATCGGGAGACGTAATCGCTTTAACAATCTCAACGTGGTTGATAAAGCTGATGCTGTCTTCCATAAAACCATGGGTTTTGATGATGTCTTTCAGCATGCCTGAAGCGGCTAAGGATTGAGTCGGTTTCTTTAATCCAAAGGCCATTTCTAAGATTTCTGGCTCAATCGTTGTGCCAGATAAGGTCACAGTTAAGATGCCATCTTTATGGGCAAATAACAGGTCAACCTTCTCAGTAGAACCTTCTTCAGCGAGTGAATAAGCGCGATAATCAACGCCCGCTAAGGTGCGCTTTTCATGGGTGAAGCCGCTGTCTTTCTCGGCTTTATCCAAGACGGCCCAGAATGCATCAATTTGATCCACATTGGTTTTAAGAACAGGGATCACACCTAAGGTATAGAAAAAAGGCTCGACTTCATTTGGTAAACCAAAGGTCTTAAGCAATTGGGTTGGATCTTTCATCCCATCCATATACTGCGTATAGATGCTGACAAAGAACTTGGCCATAGGGCTATCTAATGCACCTAACTCGGCCAACGAATCCGTTGAGAATTGCTGGTAATTGCTAGAAATGGATTGCAGGTAGTTTTTCAGTGGGAAAGGTTTTAATTGGCCTGAAAATACTGGGGTGTCGGCAGGGATATAATCAAGCAAAGGATTGGCCGAAGCACTCGAGCTAGTTCCATGCTGAGTGTACCAATAAGCACCTGCGCCCGCTGCAATAATTGCCGCAGCAATAACAATCTTCTTCATCTAAAACTCCATTTAATAACCGTCAAAGTGACAAAAATAATACCGAAAGCACTCGCCTTCGGTATTTAAATACTGACCTGTTGTCATTCCTTTTTACACGCGTCATGGCACACCAACATCCGACACAAGCTAAGCATTAGCGAGGGGAATAGCCCAAGGACAGAGTGTATTTGAAGGGGAAATTCGTACGCTAATTTACCATTAATTAACCTAGGATGCGAATCAAGCTGCTCTATTAAGGCGAATTCGCTTAGCAAACTAAATTAATTTCATATTCAGCGCCTAATTCATATTAAAGATAAAGTTCATCGCAGCGATAAAGCGCATGACATATTAATAAGACGAAGGTTATCGCCTTATTTCCCCTTTAATCGGCGTTATGAACACGGTTAAGCGTCACTTCCCCTAACTGGCGCATTTGCTTACGGATCCAAGCGGAGCGCTGCTCAACATAAGGTGAAGGCGGCGAGACTTTATATCGCCAAGGATTGGGTAATACCGCCGCTAATAATGACGCCTCATAACGGGTTAATTTGGCGGCACTCTTACCAAAATAATGTTTCGATGCCGCTTCGGCGCCATATATTCCGGGGCCAAATTCGACGATATTGAGATACACTTCGAGGATCCGCGACTTATCCCAAATCAATTCCATCAACAGGGTAAACCAGGCCTCAATTCCCTTGCGGATAAAACTGCGGCTCGACCACATAAACAAATTTTTCGCCGCTTGCTGACTTAAGGTACTCGCACCGCGAACCTTGTTGCCCTTTTGGTTGTATTCGATAGCCGAACTTATTGCGGCTAAATCAAACCCCGTGTGGCTGGCAAATTTTTGATCCTCTGCGGCAATCACGGCTAATTGTAATTCAGGGGAAATTTGCTCGAGTGAGCGCCATTGATGTCGCACCTCTGTCACTGGTGCAGGCGGGAATAATGCCCGTTCAATCCGCCAAGTCCACATCGGCGGGTCAATAAAACGCAGTAGCACCACACTTAGAACGGAGGCGAGTAATAAGCCCAAGATGAGTTTAACGAGCCAAGCGACTATGCGCTTAAAGCCGCGCGACTTAGGTCTGGGTGCTGGGCGATTGGATTTGTTCCCTTGAGGACGATTGACATGATCGCGCATGGCATACATAGGGGCGGTCATCCAGTAATCCTCATCAATAGTTCCACCAAAGGGGCCGTTTGCGGTGGCATTGGCCACACCGCATAAAATAGCACAGTGTAAGTTGATGATAATATTGTCATAAACAGCACCAAAAACCGAGCTGAATTGATGAATTAGCGAAATAAACGATGTTAACTATGTTGGCTCAACCTCGGCAGCTTTGACGACAGCTGACCGAGGTGAAATGGGCAGATTAACGAGGGCTAGCAAGTCAATCAAACTGCTTGATACTCGCGGCGGCGAGCAAGGTCTTTTGGAAGTGCTACTGTTTTCCGTCTCGTTATATCGTTACACAGCAAACTAAGCCCATAAATAACGATATTCAACAACTTAACTTGGCAAAATACCGACTAAGGCATATCTGCGCAGTAAACTTCCTCAAAACCATCTACGGGAACTTTGTAATATAGCTCAGAACATTCTAATGTGCATAACTCTGTGAGTAAAAATGTACAAAAAATTTATTACCGATAAAAAAGTCTAAACTAACTCTATGAAAATAAACTCTATCTGACTTTGATGACGCCAGAATGACACACAAAATACTTTAACGGCCAAACCGCTTTAAAATTGAGCAAAATACCATTTTGGTGGTGTAAAATAAAAAATGCCACAGGGAATACTGTGGCATTTATCTATTAAATCAAATAGATGACTATATTTCGTAATGCAAACCGCATTCACGTTTTAGACCATTAAAGCGGGTTTCTTCTTCAGTCATCCCTAATTCTAAGGGTTTACTCGAATGGGTATCCCCAACAGAAACATACCCTTGATCCCATAGCGGATGGTAAGGCAAGTCAAATTGCGTCAGATACAAGTGCACATCTTTGTTCGACCACTCGATAATCGGCAGCAGCTTAAAGCGAGTACCGTGGATAGCCAATATCGGTAACTCTTCGCGAGTGCTCGACTGACTGCGGCGAAGTCCCGCAAACCAAGTGCCGACTTCAAGTTCTGCCAAAGCACGTTGCATCGGCTCCACTTTATTCAGTCGATTATAACGCTCGAGCCCATCTAAGCCCTGCTCCCACAGCTTGCCAAAACGCGCTTCCTGCCATGCCGAGGTCATCGGCGCTTGGTAAACCTTGAGGTTTAAGGATAAGCGCTCGGTGAGCTGGTCAATAAACTGATATGTCTCAGGAAAGAGATACCCAGTATCCGTTAAGATCACCGGAATATCCGATTGCACCTGACTCACCATATGCAGCATCACCGCCGCCTGGATCCCAAAACTGGATGACAGCGCGTGATTACCCGGCAAATAGGCTAAGCCCCAGAGCACTCGCTCTTGAGCCGTCAATCCGGCCAAGAAGCGATTAATGCGTTCCAGTTCCGCTCGCTGCACATCCTTAGGCGCCGTCAGCAGCGCTTTCAGTTCGCTGTGACTTACCACGCTCTGCAACGCGTTCGGCAAGCCGGACCCCGTCACCCCAGAATCAAGATCAGCCATGGAAATCCTTAGCGGCATCGATAACCGCCTTCACTACGCCCGTGCGGACGGTGAAGTTACCAAAGGTTTCGCCTGCATTACGCTCAACCGCGTAACGGGCAAATAATGCATCCAATTCAGTAAGGATCTCAGCCTCTTGGATATTCTCTCTGTACATCTTATTCAGACGAGTGCCTTCGAAGTTCGCCCCAAGATACAGGTTGTAGCGACCCGGCGCCTTACCCACTAAGCCGATTTCAGCGGCAAATGGGCGCGCACAACCGTTTGGACAGCCCGTCATACGCACTACTATGGCTTGATCGCTAATGCCATTTTTCGCCTGCAGCGCATCGATATGGTCGATAAACTCAGGGAAATAACGCTCGGCTTCCGCCATCGCCAATGGACAGGTTGGCAAGGCCACACAGGCAATCGAATGACCGCGAGTTTGGGTTAGCACTTGGCCGAGTAAACCGTGTTTACGGGCAAGGCCTTCGATGGTCGCTTTATCCTCGGGAGCCACTCCCGCAATAATCATATTCTGGTTTGAGGTCATGCGGAAATCGCCCTTGTGGATCTTCGCGATTTCACGCATACCGGTTTGCAAACTCTTACCTGGCACGTCTTTAATGCGGCCGCTTTCAATAAACAGGGTTAAATGCCACTTACCATCGACACCTTCGACCCAGCCATAACGATCGCCGCGATCGCCAATCACCACATCGCGCTTCGGCTCAAACTTGACGCCAGCACGGGCTTCCACTTCGGCCTTAAACTTCTCATAGCCATGGTCGACGATAGTGTACTTAAGACGCGAACGCTTACGGTTGGTACGATTACCCCAGTCACGCTGCACTGTCATCACAGCTTCGGCAAACTTCATCACGTCTTCGGTTTTAATAAAACCAAAGTCATCGGCCAAGCGCGGGAAGGTCTCCACTTCACCGTGGGTCGAACCCATGCCGCCACCAGCGGTCAGGTTAAAACCGACTAATTCGCCATTTTCAGCCACAGCAATAAAGCCTAAATCGTTGGTGTAGACGTCAACATCGTTATCCGGCGGTACGGCAACGGCCATCTTAAACTTACGTGGCAAGTAGGTTTTGCCGTATACAGGTTCAACGGTTTCGTCTTCTGTGGTCAGTAACTTCTCTTCATCTAACCAAATCTCGGCGTAGGCACGAGTGTGGGGCAGCAGGTGATCAGACAGCTTTTTCGCGACTTCATAGGCCTGCGCATGCAGCTTAGACTCGACCGGATTCGGGTTACACATCACGTTACGGTTAACGTCACCACAGGCGGCGATTGAATCGAGCGCCTCACGGTCCAAGCCTTGAATAATGGTCTTGAGATTACGCTTTGGAATGCCGTGGTATTGGAACGTCTGACGCGTCGTTAAACGAATGCTGTTAGAGCTGGTGAGCGTCGAGGCAATTTCATCCACGCCTAACCATTGCTTAGGCGTACACACACCGCCTGGCACGCGGGCACGTAACATAAAGCTATATAAAGGTTCGAGTTTTTGCTCTTTACGCTCGTTACGTAAATCACGGTCATCCTGCTGATAGAAGCCGTGGAACTTGATCAATTGCTGATCGCCATCGCTAAAACTGCCCGTCACCGAGGAATCTAATCCCTCTTTAATGGTGCCACGCAGATAATCACTGTCGGTCTTTAGGTATTCGTTTAATGCTAACTTTTGCTCACTCATGGCAACTGCCTCTTAAAATTCGTTCGGCGGCAGTATCTCAGTGGATACTACTCTCTATCTTTGGGATCGATTAATTAGTACACGTCTTTTTGGTAACGTTTATGACTGCGCAGAGTCTCGAAATATTCTTCCGCCGCCTCGCTCGACAGTCCGCCAAACTCCACCGCAACCGCTAATAGGGCTTGATGTACGTCTTTAGCCATACGCTCGGCATCACCACAAATATAAAGATGCGCGCCATTTTGCAGCCATTGCCACAGGGTTTGTCCCTGCTCTTTAATGCGGTGCTGCACGTAAATCTTATGAGCCTGATCGCGCGAAAATGCCACATCGATACGGGTTAAATCGCCGTTTTTCAGATACTGTTGCCACTCGGTTTGATACAGGAAGTCCTGCTCAAAGTGAGGATTACCGAAGAATAACCAGCTATCGCCCTCAGCGCCTTGCGCCACGCGTTCCTGCATAAAGGCGCGAAACGGCGCAACACCAGTGCCTGGGCCAATCATGATGACAGGCGTTTGTGGATCTTCAGGTAAACGGAAATGCTTGTTCGGTTCAACATACACTTTTACTTCGGCGCCTTCCTCTGCCGAGGCTAAGAAATGCGATGCGCCGCCAAAACGGGCTTGCCCTTGGTGCTCATCCTCCACCAAGGCCACTGTCAGATGCACTTCGGTATCGACTTCACTCTGGCTCGAAGCGATGGAGTAGAGTCTTGGCGTTAATGGGCGTAATAGCTCCACTAACTTGTTTGCATCCAGATTAGCATCGGCCTTGAGCTGATAGTTCGCCACTAAGTCTGCAAATTGATGATGTAAGATAAACTGGCGAACCTGTTCTTTATCTTCGCTAATAGCAAGCAGCTCAGGGCTTGCGGACAACTCGGCCCAGGCTTTGACTAAACCAGGATATAACTGTGTCAGCTCTTTCTTCTCGATTAAGGCTTGTTTGAGGTTGATTGACTCATTACCGACGGTCACAGTGGCATCGGCCGCTAACCCTAAGCCCGCTAAAATCTCATCGACCAAAGTTTCATTGTTGCTAAACCATACTCCAAGGGCATCACCCACTTCGTAGCGTAAGCCTGACTCGCCTAAATCGATTTCAACGTGGCGTACGTCTCGGTCTGAACCGCGTCCAGTGATCTTCTGGCTCACCAACACCTCAGCACTGTAAGGGTTTTGCTTAGTAAATTCGCTTTCGCTGGCAACTTGTGCCGAGCCGGTATCATTGAGCGCCACCACGTTAGCCGTGGTTTGAATGAGTGGCTTCACGGCGGTGAGCACATCGGCGTGCCACTGTCCGGCCGCAGCCTCATAGTCCACATCACACTCAACTAGAGGCAGCAACGCTTTGGCGCCTAATGCCGACAGACGGGCATCGAAGTCTTTACCTGTCTGGCAGAAAAACTCATAGCTCGAATCGCCCAGTGCCAACACTGAATAATGTAAGTTGTTTAATTGAGGAGCACGTTTCGATGCTAAAAACTTGTGTAATTCAATCGCATCATCCGGCGCTTCACCTTCACCATGGGTACTGACCACCAGCAGTAACATGGTTTCTTGCTTGAGCTGGCGCACATTGTATTCACCCATAGAGGCTAAATTCACGCCATAGCCCTGTGCTTTTGCCTTCTCGGCCAAAGCTTTGGCAATGCCACGGCCATTACCGGTTTGGCTGCCATAGAGAATGGTCACTGTCTGCGCCGCCTGTGCGTCTGACACGGGCGCGAGCTGGGCCTGATTGCCCGCATTGGCCGTTGCGGCTAAATAACCGCTCACCCAAGCAAGTTGCACCGCGTTTAATTCAGCGGTGAGTTGTTTCAGCTTTTCGACCTGCGGTTGCGACAGGGGTGAAGCCAGTGATGAAAGTTCTTTTAACAACATGAGACGGCCCTATGACAGTGTAATGTCCAGCAGATTAACGTGGTTTTAGAAAAGCAAAAAAGAATAATATTTGATTTTTAATTCCATTTTGGAATATACAAAGTGCAAAATTTAAGCTACAAAAGTGTGCACTGGTTAAAAGTTTTTGATACGACCAGTTCAGAAACGACCAGCTTGAGCAATATGCGCTTGTGTCAAACCAAAGTATTGCCACAATGGTGACGAGCCTGCTGTACAGTGACCTCTGTTGCTCGCAAAGAAGTTTGTTTTCAAGCACAAATTTCATACCAAGATTGAATGCGCTAACTGCCACAACTGAATAAACGAGTTCATTCTTATCGCGGCCTAGCCCTACCTAGGTTTAGCTCAGGGGAAGCACTCAGGCGGAACGATTATATAAACCACCAGGGAGTAATCATGCAGATTGGAATACCGAGAGAGAGTCTCGCCGGTGAAACTCGGGTCGCCGCGACCCCTGCCACCGTCGAACAACTTAAAAAGCTCGGCTTTGAAGTTGTTGTTGAGGCCAATGCTGGCTTACTGTCTAGCTTTGACGATGCCGCTTTTGAAGCCGCAGGGGCGAAGATCACGGCAGAAGTTTGGCAAGCGGATCTGATTTTTAAAGTCAATGCACCGACCGATGCTGAAATTGCGCAAATTAAAGAAGGCGCGACCTTAATCAGCTTTATCTGGCCCGCTCAAAATGCTGAGCTGGTCGAGAAACTGTCTAAACGCAACATCAATGTGATGGCGATGGACATGGTGCCACGTATTTCCCGTGCCCAATCCCTCGATGCTCTCTCTTCTATGGCCAATATCGGCGGTTATCGCGCCGTTGTTGAAGCCGCGCACCACTTTGGCCGTTTCTTTACCGGACAAATTACTGCCGCGGGTAAGGTTCCTCCGGCAAAAGTGCTGGTGATTGGCGCCGGTGTGGCGGGTCTTGCCGCCATTGGTACCGCAGGTTCGTTAGGCGCCATAGTACGCGCCTTCGACACGCGCTTAGAAGTGGCCGAACAAATCGAATCCATGGGTGGCCAGTTCCTCAAACTGGACTTCACCAATGAAGATGGCAGCTCATCGGACGGTTACGCTAAAACCATGTCGGACGAGTTTATCGCCGCCGAAATGGCACTGTTTGCCGAGCAAGCCAAAGAAGTCGATATCATCATTACCACAGCGCTGATCCCAGGTCGCCCAGCACCTAAGCTCATTACTAAGGCGATGGTCGACAGCATGAAACCCGGCTCTGTGATTGTCGATATGGCCGCGCAAGCGGGCGGCAACTGTGAATACACTCAGCCAAGTGAGCTATTCGTGACCGAGAATGGCGTAAAAGTCATCGGCTTTACCGATCTTCCCGGCCGCCTGCCCGCGCAGTCTTCACAGCTTTACGGCACTAACTTAGTCAACCTGATGAAGTTAATGTGTAAAGAGAAAAATGGCGTCGCCAGCATCAACTTCGATGATGTGGTGATGCGCAATATGACAGTGGTCAAAGCAGGCGAAGTGACCTTCCCGCCACCGGCGATTTCGGTGTCGGCGGCGCCCGCCAAACCTGCGGCTAAGGTTGAAGCCAAAGCGGCTGAGGCCAAAAAGCCATCCAAGCTTAAGTATATTCTCGCCGCCCTTGGTGCTGCGGGTTTTGCCGCGGTTGCCTCGGTTGCGCCAGCCGAGTTCTTATCCCACTTTACGGTTTTTGTCCTGTCCTGCGTGGTGGGCTATTACGTGGTGTGGAACGTATCCCACTCACTACATACGCCTTTAATGTCAGTGACTAACGCGATTTCGGGCATTATCGTGGTCGGCGCCTTGCTGCAAATTGGTCAGGGTTCAACCTTGGTCACTGTGCTGGCGTTTATCGCGGTGCTGATCGCCAGTATTAACATCTTCGGCGGTTTCACCGTCACTCAGCGCATGCTGAAGATGTTCCGTAAAGATTAAGGGGGTATAACGTGTCTCAAGGACTGGTAACAGCAGCTTACATTATTGCCGCCGTGCTCTTTATCTTCAGTCTCGCAGGATTGTCGAAGCAAGAAACGGCCAAACACGGCAATTTATTTGGTATCACAGGTATGGCCATCGCCCTACTGGCGACCATTTTTAATCCTGACACCAGCGGCGTCGCTTGGATTATTGTCGCCATGGTGATTGGTGGTGCCATCGGCGTGCGTTTAGCACTTAAAGTCGAAATGACGGAAATGCCCGAACTGGTCGCAGTACTCCACAGCTTTGTGGGGATGGCGGCGGTATTAGTGGGCTTTAACAGCTTTATCGACCTACACCCAGAGCAAGTATCGCAAGTGGTTGTGGCCGTTGGCGGAGATATCAACTCCACCTTAGCCGCAGTGCAGGATGCGCTAAGCGAAGCGGCCAAAGCCGCCGAGAAAGCCCATTTAACTGGCGCTATGCTTAACATTCACTTAGTGGAAGTGTTCCTCGGGATCTTTATCGGTGCGGTGACCTTCACGGGTTCTATCGTGGCCTTCGGTAAGTTACGTGGATTAATTTCCTCAAAACCTTTGATGTTGCCACATCGCCATAAACTGAACCTCGCAGCGGTATTGGTATCATTGGCGCTATTGGTTTACTTCGTACAAACGGGTGGCACTATGCCAGCCCTACTGTTGATGACACTTATCGCCTTCGCCTTTGGCTGGCATTTAGTGGCTTCAATAGGCGGTGCGGACATGCCAGTTGTAGTCTCAATGCTGAACTCATACTCAGGTTGGGCGGCTGCGGCGGCGGGCTTTATGCTGTCAAACGATCTGCTGATCGTGACAGGTGCGCTCGTGGGCTCATCGGGTGCGATTCTGTCTTACATCATGTGTAAGGCGATGAACCGCTCGTTTATCTCGGTTATCGCAGGTGGATTTGGCACCGATGGTGTGGCCTCATCTGGCGATGAAGAGATGGGCGAATACCGCGAAACCAACGCTGAAGATGTGGCGGATATGCTGAAAAACGCAACTTCTGTCATTATCACCCCAGGCTATGGTATGGCAGTGGCGCAGGCGCAATATCCTGTGGCTGAAATCACCCAAAAACTGCGTGATCGCGGCGTGAAGGTACGCTTTGGTATTCACCCTGTCGCGGGTCGCTTACCAGGCCATATGAACGTACTCTTGGCCGAAGCCAAAGTGCCCTACGATATCGTGCTCGAAATGGACGAAATCAACGAGGACTTTAGCGATACCGACGTAGTACTCGTCATTGGTGCCAACGATACGGTGAACCCTGCGGCGATGGAAGATCCAGGCAGCCCAATTGCAGGCATGCCAGTGCTCGAAGTGTGGAAAGCGCAAAACGTGATTGGCTTTAAACGCTCAATGAATACGGGTTATGCGGGTGTACAAAACCCACTGTTCTTTAAAGACAATACTCAAATGCTGTTCGGCGATGCTAAGGCCAGCGTTGAGGCGATTTTAAAAGCGCTGTAATGCTTAAGTTTGCGTATTAATCCTAAAGGGAGCCACTGGCTCCCTTTATCTTTTCCCCTGCTTAGGGATGTGTTTTCACACGTTTTTAAGCCAGCTCAGCTAGTCTCTGCGCAACTTACTTGTGGTAGCCCCATTCATTGAAAGGATAGCTTGATGCTGCTTGGATTATTTATGCTGTCGGCAATTTTGATTAAAACCTCATTGCTGGGGCTCGGCTGGATATCGATTGGCATTGGCACCGGCGGTTATCTGTTTTGCCGCTATTACCGCATCAATCTCGCCGCTCGTTTGGTGCAAAAGTTTAAGCGCCTCTTTATCACAGGAGCGATATTGCACTTACTCTTGTACCTTGGGCTTATCGTTAAACTCTTCCTTATCGATAGTATTGAGGATATTCCAGCCTTCTTTATCAGCCATTTGGTGTTCCATCATGCGCTTTGCGCCCTGATCGCTGCGGCGCTGACCTTTATGGCTGTCGGCGTTTATCTTACCCAACAAAAGTTAAAACAAGCGCAGCTGCCTCCCCCATTGCAGCTTAACTAACTTAACAGCGCGAGCACGTAATCGGCGAGCCAAACTATAGAAACAAAAAAGGAGCCTGAAGGCTCCTTTTGATAGTAATTCGTTGAGATTATGCCGCTTTGGCAACATCAAAATTAGACAGCAGCATAACCGCAGTACGGCCTAATAGATGATTGATAGTGCGATCGCCGACCAATCCTAATTCAGCAATGGCTTGCTGACGTGCTGTACTGACCGCTCTGAAGAGGGTGATTTCATTATTCGCGCCACCACAGAGGCTGAAGAATAATCTTAACACTGCGCGGTAATGCTCTTCTTGCATCGCTTTCATCCAAGAGGCTTCTAAGGCTTCTTGGCTAGAAAAGTCGAGTGCGGCAACAAATAAATTGCCAATACGACTATCTAAACGGATTAAGAAGTCGTTTTTACGCGGAAAGTGATGACTAATACCGGTGCGGCTAATCCCCGTTGCTTCAGATAACGTGGTATAAGACATAGTCTCAAAGCCAATAGTCAAAATTTGTCTTAACGCTTCATCCATAATCTGATTTATGGTCTGCTCAGTCTGTACTCGCGAGCGCTTAGCCATAGTAAAGTCTCCCGTTGTTCTTTTTCTGGGGTAGAGCTTACCAAAGCCTTTCAGGGATTACTGCTGTTTGGAAACGCCAAACAAGTGTATTTCGCTTTTGTTCAGCTAGGGTTCAGTTTGAAACAGGGAGATTTATCGATTCTGTTTACATATTCACAACATTGAATTTTGTACTAACCAGTCGTGGGCCTTTGCCTCCCCCATCAGCAATGTCAGTGTCGGGTTAAGGTAACGTCCAAGATCTGGCTTACGCCAAGATAGGTATGCTGGCAGGGGTTGCAGCACAGTCTCACCAAAAGTACGCTGCATTAAACTCGAATATTCGCGAAATACCTCTGGTTCTATTTGTACTATTTTAGGATAAAAATCGGCGACAAAATCACGATATTGGCTGTAGTGGGCAATCTGGCTCACTTGATACTTTTTTAACACTTGTATCATCATAGGACTAGTCCAGTGAGACATATACTGCGAACTTGTTAATGCTGCAAGGTTGCGTCTGTGGTATTGCTGCCAGGCTAAATCCAAATTGCCTTTGGCCTTAGCAACGCGCCAAATCAGGTAGAGATCCGCTAACCATTCATGCTGGTAAGCTGTTAATTCTTTTGGCAATAAACTGCCCTGCAAGGCCAGATTCTCAAGGTGTCCTAACTCATGCCACAGGGTCAATAATGCCTGTTCTTTGAGGTCATATTGATAGGTTGTGCCATCGATATTGAGCAGTTGAAACTCTGGTGTTTCTCGCTCATTTACCAGGATTAAACCGGAGAAATGACTATTTTCGACGGGTAACACCATGGCACTGCGAAGCCCAAGCTCAGTTTGGAACTGGGCTTCACTGCGAGGGAGTTGTTCACGGACCTGGGTTGGAAAGCTTGCAAGACACTGACTCAATTGCGCTAACGGGCAAATTAACGCCTGCTTGTCGCCAATAGGCACCCAAGTCAGGCTAGAGATCAGCGTCAGAGCAATGAGACTCACTGTTTTGCCATGATATTTTGGATAATGGCCGTCGTTGATATCCCGTCTTCAAATCCCAACACTTGGACTTGGCCGCCCGCGGCAATCACCTCGGCGCCACCGGCGATGTCTTCAACCTTATAATCACCGCCTTTGACGAGAAGATCCGGGAGCAATCTGGCGATGATCCGCTGTGGCGTATCTTCACTAAAAGGCACCACCCAATCGACGGCGGCTAATCCCGCTAACACCGCCATACGTCTATCCACTTGATTGACAGGGCGACCTTCGCCTTTTAAGCGTTTGACTGAGGCGTCATCATTCACAGCCACAATCAATCTATCGCCTAAGGCTTTGGCTTGCTTGAGGTAACTGACGTGCCCCGCATGCAGAATATCGAAGCAGCCGTTGGTCATGACCACTCGCTCGCCACGCAATTTGGCTTGCTCTAGGGCATAGGCAAGTTGATCTTCACTCACCACCCCAAAACCCGACTCACCGTGGTGCAGGGCTAAGGCTTCAATCAACTCGATACGAGACACGGTTGAAGTGCCCAATTTACCCACCACAACCCCTGCGGCGGTATTGGCAATGGCGCATGCCTGCGGCAATTCTGCGCCCGCCGCGAGTGACGTCGCCAGAGCTGAAATCACGGTATCGCCAGCGCCTGTTACGTCATACACCTCACGGGCCACCGTGGGAATGTGTAACTCAGGGGCATTGGCCGTCACTAAGGTCATGCCCTTTTCGGAGCGAGTGACTAAGATAGCGTCGAACTGATGTTTATTGAGTAAGCCTCGGGCCTTTTCGAGCAGATCGGCCTCAGAGGTTACCGCGCCAACCACGGCTTCAAATTCACTCATATTGGGTGTGATGAGTGAAGCGCCATGGTAACGGCTAAAATCGGACCCCTTTGGATCGACAAGCACTTTCACGCCTTTAGCGCGAGCCAGTGCAATAAAATCCTGCGGCTTATCGATAGCACCCTTTGCATAATCCGACAGCACCACCACATCGACCGAATCGAGTAAGGCTTCAGACTGTTTGAGTAAACGCGCACTATCCTGCTTATCGAAGGACTCTTCAAAATCGAGGCGAATGAGTTGCTGGTTACGCGACAATACCCGCAGCTTGGTAATGGTCGGTTTGTCGGCAATATTCAACCACTGTGGCTCAACACCGAGGGCTTGCACATCAAGGGTTAACGCCTTAGCGGTATCATCTTCGCCAACTAACCCCGCCAATTGCACTTGGCCGCCGAGGGTCGCGATATTTAGCGCCACGTTGGCCGCACCGCCCGGTCTGTCTTCGACTTGGTTAATCTTCACCACGGGCACTGGCGCTTCGGGCGAGATTCGTCCCGTCGGCCCAACCCAGTAGCGATCTAACATCACATCGCCGACAACTAACACTTTGGCTTTTTCAAATGCTGGCAGAGAAATCTTCATAGCGCTCTTATCTATTGCAGAAATTAAACCGGGATTGTACCTAATTTTCGGCAAAATATGAGTTAGAATAAGCAGTAATTTTCAAAAGTAGCGAGTATTTTTGTGGTCGAGAAAGCTGAGTTTTCATCATCCTTATATCATCCGAAGCACTGGCCCATGTGGTTTGGGGTGTTAGTGATGCGGATTACCCAAGTGTTGCCTCTCTCGTGGCAGATGAAGTTAGGCAAAGGCCTAGGCCGATTAGTCAAGGCTATTGCAGGCAGTCGAACCCATACCGCGCGCCGCAATTTAACCCTCTGTTTCCCCGATATGCCTGAGTCGGAGCGTGAAGCCCTGCTGACCCGCAACTTTGAAGAAACAGGTAAAGCGATTTTCGATACCATCAATGCCTGGTGGTGGTCAGATGAAAAAATCCAACAACATATGCAGATCACCGGCAAAGAATACGTTCAAGACACCTTGAACGCTGGCCATGGGGTGATTCTGTTTGCAGTGCACTGCTTACCACTGGAAATGGGCGCGCGTATTTTTGGTCAATTCCAACCCGGTGTTGGGGTATATCGCCCACACAACAATCCGGTGATGGAATACCTACAGGTCAAAGGCCGCCTACGCTCAAACAAAGCCTTAGTACCTAAACGCGATCTACGTCAGATGGTACGTTGTTTACGCAATCCCGACGTGATTTGGTATACCGCCGATCAGGATTTTGGGCGTTCGAGTGCGGTATTTATTCCCTTCTATGCTGTGCCCGATGCCGCGACCATTACTGGCGCCACCACACTGGCCAAACTAGGCAAGGCCAAAGTGCTCCCCTTCTTCGTGGAGCGCACCGAAGGCGATAAGGGTTACCATATCGAGATTATGCCGCCGCTGGATAACTTCCCCGGCGAAGATGAACTGACCGATGCCATTCGCGGTAACAACATTATCGAAGGGATTATCGATAGAAATCGCGCCCAATATATGTGGCTTCACCGCCGCTTTAAGACTCGCCCAGATCCAACGGACAAGTCCTTATATAAATAAGCTTTTGTTCAATCTGTTCGAGATAAGCGCTTAAACGCGAATAAAAAATGCCAAGCAATCGCTTGGCATTTTTTATCTTAGATCTGTTGGTTTAAGACATTGTTGAGGGTTGAGGGCTTGAAACCCTAAGCATCATATCCTTTAAGCCCAGCATAGCAGGCTTAAGCACTGATTATGCCTCCGCCGGTAAGCGTATACCCACATTGGTGACTTTGCCTTCATAAAGCCCTGCAACCACCCAATGCAGTGACTGCCACAGGAACTGATCCCCAAGTACCGGATGTGAACCTAATTCTGCCGCCACTAAATCCGCGACCGTCATATCACCTGTTGCTTCGTCTAACTCCAGACCATAAATCGGCGCTAGATCCAGCAGCTTAACCTCGGTATCGATAAAGAAGTCCCCGAAGAAACGTGGCACTTCCTTGGTTTCGGGCGCCTGACTAAAGAGGTTACTCAAGGCCTCTAGGCTCTTCTCTTGCCCGAGCACGCACAAAATATCCCCCGCTTCTAGACAGGTACTGCCCGATGGATGCAACAGTGTGTTTTGGCGAAATACCGCCGCAATCCGCGTGCCATCCGGCATAGAGAGACGTTTAAGCGGCTCGCCGATACACCATTTGTTTTCACTCAGATGGTACACAAACACTTCCCACTCGCTGCTCGGGTAAATTTCGACCCCAGAGCGTGAAATCGGTAATGGCTTAGGCGGCAACTCCACCTTAGCTAAACGCGCCGCTGTGGTGAGTGACGCCCCTTGCACTAGCAGTGACACTAACACCACGAAGAATGCCAAGTTAAAGTACAGCTGAGCGCCCGGTAATCCCGCCATCATAGGGAATACGGCTAAAATAATCGGCACGGCGCCGCGAAGCCCAACCCACGAGATAAACCAACGGTCACGACTGCTAAAACTCTTAAAGGGCAACAAGCTGAGCCAAACGGCTAACGGCCTGGCAAACAGGATCATTCCAAAGGCTAATGCCAAACCCGGCAGCCAAATATCCAACAAGTCAGACGGTGTGAGCAGTAGCCCTAATACGAGGAACATACCGATTTGACTGACCCAGGTCATGCCATCCAACACGTTTAAGATTGAATGGCGACCACGGGTAGGCTTGTTGCCAAGGAATAAACCGACTAAGTAAATCGACAGGATGCCGCTGCCGCCCAGTTTATTCGACGCGGCATAAATCATCAGGCCGCCACTGAGCACTAAAATCGAATACAAGCCTTCGGCAAGTTTGCTTAAATTAACCAACTTCCACAGCAGCCAACCGCCACCGAGGCCGAGGAAAATCCCCAAGCCAAACTGCTTGATAAAGCTTATCAGCATAAAGCTTGCGGATAGCTCGGCGTCCACATTCGCGAGGATGGCAATCAGAGTTACGGTTAAAAACACCGCCATAGGGTCGTTGCTACCCGATTCAATTTCCAGCGTCGCGCCAACACGCTCGTTTAAGCTACGCCCCTTTAATAGTGAGAATACCGCCGCCGCATCGGTGGAGCCGACAATTGCCCCCACCAACAAACCTTGTAGCCAGTGTAAATCAAATAACCACGCGGCCATCACACCTGTGATGCTGGTAGTGATAGCGACCCCGAAGGTCGCCAGCGACAATGCTGGCCAGAGTGCCACCCTAAAGCTTGCAACCCGCGTGCGCATACCGCCATCTAGCAAGATAATGGCTAAGGCTAAGTTACTGACAAGATAAGCGGTTGAGTAGTCGTCAAACAGAATGCCGCCGGGACCATCTTCCCCAGCTAAAATCCCTACTGCGAGGAAAATTAATAAGATAGGGATACCCAAGCGCGAAGACACGGGACTTAACAAAACACTCACAGCGGCAAGCAAGGCACCGATCAGAAAAAAACTATTGATGGAATCTGCATCCACACATGCCTCCTTAAATACAAGAGTGTTTAGTTAAACGATAAAGAAATCACCTAGATTAAAAATGACTCAGTTGAAAATTTTTGTGTTTCTATACTAGCATAAAAAATGCAAATTAATGGAGTTTTAAATATTAAATTTCAAACATCTACATTAAAATCCTCAGTAATAGGCCATTTTGACTAACTTTTATATAAAAACCAGTACAAGCAAAAATACCTACTGAACATAACCTAATCCCCATAAACAAGATAAAATCTTTATTTATCAATACATTTTAAAAACCTATTCCATACAAACTCACCGCATATAGCCTAAATGGTGGGGATAACCATATAAAAATGCACTGTATCTTCCCAATGCCGACTTAAATCCCATTAACTCCGCAATAACTTGAAAGCATAGATAAAATCCCCTTTTTCATTGTGTTATCGACATTCAAGCCCTTAAAGCTGTCATAAAGACAACAAGTGTCATATCGACAATAAAATTCAGTATCAAAAAGACAATACACCATAACACAAAACTTGTATTTCCCTTTATTTTCAACAACAAAAATATTTGGCACGTATTACGCAATAGCAGGTGAAACGTATCAAAATGACGTTGCATCAAGGAGACTTATGAGCAAACAAAAACTCACCGCTATCGCACTGTTAGTTGTGCTGATTGCTTCATTCACTGTCCTGCTGAGCATAGGCAGTGAAATTTATCGGGAAAAACCGCCGATACCCAATGCATTTACGGATGTAAATGGTCAGGTTGTGTTTAGCGAAAATGATATCGAACAGGGCCAATTGGTCTGGCGCTCCATGGGCGGCCATCAACTGGGGTCGGTTTGGGGACATGGCTCTTATGTCGCCCCAGATTGGACCGCCGACTGGTTACACAGAGAAGCCGAAGCTTGGCTCGATATTCGCGCAGAGCAGCAATATCAAACGCCGTTCGCCCAATTAAACTCTCAACAAAAGTCTGGGCTTGAGCAGGCATTAAGGGAAGATTTACGCCATAACAGCGTCGAACCACAGGCCGATGGCACAGTGCTTATTCGCTTGTCTAGCACTCGTATCGAAGCGATTAACAGGGTCGAGCAGCATTATCTATCCCTGTTTGGGAGCGATCCGGAGCTTAGTCATCTTCGTGAACAATACGCCATGAAAGAGGGTACAGTGCCCGATCTTGCCCGCCGCGAACAACTCAATGCGTTCCTCTTTTGGGGAGCCTGGGCGGCAATCACTGAACGCCCCGATGCCCCCTATACCTACACCAATAACTGGCCCTTCGATCCCCAGTTAGGCAATACACCAACCTCGGATAATATCGTCTGGTCGATACTCAGTATTGTGACCTTAATTGCGGGGATTGGCGGATTGATCTGGCACCATGCGAGCGGTAAACACGAAAGCCTGCCCAAGCCTTCGGAGCAAGATCCGCTGTTTTTCACTAAACCAACCGCCTCACAAAAAGCCGTCGGCAAATACTTCATCACGGCAATTGGCCTGTTTTTACTGCAAATTTTACTCGGCGGGATCACTGCCCACTATGCGGTAGAAGGCCAAGAATTTTATGGTTTACCGATTTCAGAAATACTGCCCTACTCAGTCACTCGCACCTGGCACACCCAATTAGCAGTGTTTTGGATTGCCACGGCCTGGTTAGGCACTGGGCTGTATATTGCTCCCGCCTTATCGGGTTATGAGCCGAAATATCAACGTCTTGGCGTTAACGTACTCTGGGTTGCCTTAGTGGTCGTAGTGCTTGGCTCGATGGCGGGCGAATGGATTGGGGTACAGCAGTATTTTGACCTCGATATGAACTTCCTCTTTGGTCATCAAGGATATGAGTACATAGATCTTGGCCGAGTATGGCAAATCTTACTCCTCGTTGGATTATTGATTTGGCTTGCCTTAGTCACTGCAGCCATCAAACCCGCACTCAAAATTCAAGGCGAGATGCGCCCTGTTATTTGGGTACTCTATGCCTCCTGCGTGGCGATTGGTCTGTTCTATGGCGCCGGCCTCTTTATGGGTAAACACGTCAATTTAGCGATTGCAGAATACTGGCGTTGGTGGGTAGTACACCTGTGGGTTGAGGGCTTCTTCGAAACCTTTGCCACCGCTGTTATCGCCTTGATGTTAGTACGTTTAGGGTTAATCCGCGGCCGCAGTGCCAACGGTGCGGTGTTATTTACAACGGTGATCTTCTTAACCGGTGGATTGATTGGCACCTTACACCACCTCTACTTTACTGGCACACCGACCTCGGTAATCGCTTGGGGCGCCATCTTCTCCGCCTTAGAAGTTGTTCCCCTCGCCATTATTGGTTTTGAAGCCATGGAAACCTACCGCCTGCGTAAAGCCAGTGGCTGGATGCAACGTTATCACTGGGCGATTATGTTCTTTGTGGCTACCGCGTTTTGGAACTTGGTCGGTGCCGGTATGCTGGGCTTCTTAATCAATCCACCAATCTCGCTCTATTACATTCAAGGATTAAACACCACGGCCACCCATGGTCACGCCGCCTTTATGGGGGTTTACGGTATGCTCGGTATGGGCTTGATGCTCTTCTGTCTGCGGGGCCTCACCGGCAATATGCAGTGGAATGACAAAATGCTCAAAGGCGCCTTCTGGAGCCTCAATATTGGCCTAGCGGCTATGGTGTTCATGTCGTTATTACCCGTGGGGATTACGCAGTTTTTTGCGGTCATCGACCATGGATATTGGTTCGCCCGCTCGCCAGAAGTGATCCATAGTCCGCTGGTTGAAAGACTGGTTTGGATGCGCATGTTTGGGGATGTCATCTTCAGTATCGGTGGTCTCTTAATGGGCACCTTCTTGCTCGATTTGATCAGAAAAGCCCTGAATAAACCTGCCAAACTGCAACAGGAAGTCTTACAAACAAATCACTAACCACAGCGATTAATCCGGTCTGACCAAGGTGTCGTTTAGGCACCTTGGTTGCCGATTTTTTATAGCTTGCGCCGTTTATCGTCCACCACACTTTTATAGCCATACCGCATTAATGGTTAGCAGTGTCTAAATAACCTGTGTCAATATAACAATCAATGGTATAAATCAGGGAAGCCTCGCTGCAGGAGTTTTTATGGCCCTTAGTCAAACCGACCTTACCCGTATCGCTCTGGATATCACCTCTGGTTTAGCCCACAGGGACCGCTTCTCACGCTTGCTCGATACGGTGAGAGCTAACCTGCACTGTGACGCGGCTGCGCTCCTCACCTTCCATGGACACTATTTTACCCCGCTGGCCATCGACGGTTTGAACGAGGATGTGCTCGGCAGACGCTTTATCCTGAATGAGCATCCAAGGCTTGAGGCCATTGCCCGTGCGGGAGATATAGTGCGTTTTCCCGCCGACAGTGAACTTGCCGATCCCTACGATGGGTTGATCCCCAATCAAACTGGGGCATTGAAAGTCCATGCCTGTATCGGGCTGCCCTTATTTGCCGACGAGCAGCTTATCGGTGCCGTGACTATCGATGCCTTTAATCCCCTACAGTTCGACCAATTCAGCAACACTGAGCTTCGCAGCTTAAGTGCGATTGCCGCCGCATCCTTAAGCAACGCCCTGCTGGTTGAAAAGTTGGAGCGCATGGCGCTCAATAGCCACTCGACCCATGTGCAGGAAAAAAGCCCCAACCTTAACCACGATGCCGAAATCATCGGTAACTCGCCCCAGATGCAAAGCTTGAATCGAGAGATAGAAGTTGTTGCCCATAGCGACCTTAACGTACTGATTTTAGGCGAGACTGGAACAGGCAAAGAATTAGTTGCACAGGCAATCCATCAAAAGTCCGCGAGACAGCACAAACCCTTGGTTTATCTCAATTGCGCGGCGCTTCCTGAATCGGTTGCCGAAAGCGAGCTCTTTGGCCATATCAAAGGCGCGTTTACCGGCGCCATCAGCCATCGCAGTGGCAAGTTTGAAATGGCCGATAAGGGCACACTCTTTCTCGATGAGATTGGTGAGCTTCCGCTCACGCTTCAGGCCAAGTTGCTGCGGGTATTACAATATGGCGATATTCAAAAAGTGGGCGATGATCGCAGTCTTAAAGTCGATGTGCGTATCATTGCCGCCACCAATAAAGATCTTAAAACAGAAGTGCTGGCTGGCCGCTTTAGGACCGATCTCTACCATAGATTAAGTGTATTCCCCCTGCTGGTGCCGCCCCTGCGGGAGCGCGAGCAGGACATCACCTTGTTAAGTGGATTCTTCGCCGAGCGATATCGGCAAAAGCTGGGGATGAAGCAGCTTAACTTCAGCCCCAGTAGCTTAATGTTGCTCAACCAATATGCATGGCCGGGCAATGTGCGCGAACTCGAGCACGCCATTCATAGGGCAACCGTGCTGGCGCGCGTCTCGGCACAGGATGGCTGCTGCACCATAGCGCCACAACATTTTGATTTACCGTTTAAACAAAGCTCTGTAGAGACAAACGCATCGACAAGCTTAAGCGTAAACGAAACCCAGCTTCGCCCGTTAGAAGGTGCCAGTTTAGCCCAAGCGACCGACGCCTTTCAGCGTGACTACATCAAACAAGTGCTCACGGCGCAAAACGGCAATTGGGCCGCCTCGGCCAGAGCCTTAGGACTCGACCCAGGCAATCTGCATCGCCTCGCAAAACGCTTAAGGCTAAAATAAGTGATAAATACGCCGTACGGATCATATTTCAGTTGAAATAATGGCCAAAATAAGGAAGGATGCGAGCTTCGCGCGCCAGTGCACTTTGCCCGACAATTTGCCGCCCTGTTTTGGGGAGAAAAAGCCGCGTAAAACAGGTTATTTTATTAACAGGAATCGTAGTATCCGCTTATGAGTATGCTTCGCACCACAGCTTTATTATTGACTCTGGTTTTTCCGAGTCTTTCCGCTTTAGCAACGGAATACCCTTTACCGTCTTCGAAGAGTCGGTTAGTTGGCGAGAACCTGTATTACACAGTGCCAGAGGGTAAACACACCCTCGAAGATATTGCCGCTAAATTCCAACTCGGTCTAAGCAACTTGCTGGAAGCAAACCCTGGCGTGGATCCTTTCCTACCAACACCAGGCAGCAAGCTATTAATTCCTCAACAGCTCATTCTGCCAAATGCGCCGCGTGAAGGCATTGTCATCAACGTCGCCGAAATGCGCCTGTATTACTATCCAAAAGGTAAGAACACCGTTGAAGTGCTGCCAATCGGTATTGGTCAGATTGGTAAAGATACCCCTGAAAACTGGGTCACCAGTGTTCAACGTAAACGCGCTAACCCAACTTGGACACCGACACCACGTATTCGTAAAGAATATGCGGCAAGGGGCGAAATTCTGCCTGCGGTATGGCCAGCGGGTCCCGATAACCCAATGGGACTCTACGCGCTCTACATTGGTAACTTGTATGCCATCCATGGTACCAACGCCAGCTTCGGTATTGGTTTACGTGTCAGCCAAGGCTGCGTGCGTTTACGCCACGATGACATTGAACACTTATTCAAAACGGTTCCAGTAGGTACCCGAGTACAATTTGTGAACCAACCGATTAAAGCGACCGAAGAGCCAGATGGTAAGCGCTACTTAGCCGTGCACCAGCCACTGTCACGCACCATTGCCGAGTTTGAATCAGCAGAGCCAGTCTCTCTGACCTTACCGAAAGAAATCGCCAAGTTTATTGCTAAGGCCGATACCGATTCAGCAGTGATTAAAAAGCTGCTCGATGAGCGTACTGGCGTGCCAACGATTATTAATCAGTAATAAGCGAATCAATACAGCAGCGGTTGATACAGCTGCGCCCATAAAAATACCCGCCTAGGCGGGTATTTTTGTTTCAATCGAAATAGAACTTATCGAATCAATCGCATAATGGTGCGCAAAGGGCCAAGAAATGGGTCATTGCCGCGCTATTTGCCAAGACGCGTTGGTCGAAGTTTTGCAGTGCAGGCGTTTCGGTACAGGCACCGACACGCGCGCCGCTACGTACTAAACACGCCTCAAATGAGGTATCGAAGTGGTTGAAAATGAGGCCATCTTTAACCGGGCAACCATCAATCTCACCATCTTCTGCGATAGGGAAATAGCCTCCTAGGGTATCGCGTAAATCGATACTAAAACGTCCCGGCACTTGGCTTGGCTCGAAGGAATACACATAAGCATCACGGCTCAGCACGTCCTCATGGCAGGTTAAAATACCGTCACGGCTCGCCGCGATGAGTAACTGCGCATGGTCTAACAGCAGTTTACCTTCTACCGAGGTGCTTTCATTGGCCTTAGGTTTACCATTTTCAAATACAAAACCACGGTTAGGGTTTTCGCCAAACTTGTTAAATCGATGACCACGCTTAAAGCCTGTTGGATTCACCAGGGGCAGAATGCTCAAATTCACCCGTTCGAATAAATCGGCCGATGCCTCACTTAAAAAGTGCAGTAAGCCCCAAGGGCCTGCCGATTCTTCACCGTGAAACCCTGCGCTGATCAATAACGAAGGTAAGCCAGATTTGGCGGCGGGAGATTGATACAGACTAACGCTGTACTTGCCGACTTCACCGAGTTTTTTCTCAACCATCCCCAAACGGGACATTTCCTGCTCAAGCTGTAGATAAAAATTATCGATATCAGTGCTTTCACAGTTAAAAATATCGCTTTTCCACTGAAAGGATTCGAACGGAGATCTGCTTACCATATCTTGTACTTATGCCAGAAAAAGAACTGTGCCATCATAGCAGTTCTTTTAAAAAACTGAATGCTATTCAACTGATTTAGATGAAATCAGACGAGTGGGTTAGCCTGCTGACCAACCACACGGATGAAAGCCTTCAGCGGGTAATTTAGATAGGATGCTAAATGAGACCATACCTTAGCGGTTATTTTGGCCTAGTTATCGCGTTGCTTAGCCCTTCACTTAAGGCGCAGTGCCAGATAACGGGCGCCGAGCGACTGTATCAACTCGAGTCGCAAATTGAGACTTACACTTTGGCCAATGGCCTCACGGTGCACCTCTTGCCGCAAGCAGATATGCATACCTTGACCATTGCCAGCCAGTTTAATGTCGGCGCGCGCAATGAGGCCAAGGGCCAAACTGGCTATGCACACTTATTCGAGCACATGCTCTTCAAGGGCAGTGAACAGGCTCCCGGCGACAGCTATGCCCAGCAGTTAAGTGCCCTTGGGGCGCGTTTTAACGCCAGCACCCACTTCGATTACACCAATTATTACGTCACTCTACCCAGCCAAGCCCTCGGCTTAGGGCTGTTCCTCGAGGCCGATCGTTTTATTCGCCCCGATTTGAACCAGACAACGGTGAAAAATCAGCAGGAAACCGTGCTCCAAGAAATGGCGCAAACCATAGATAACCAGCCCTATGTGCGCAGTGCGATGGAATTTTTACTAGAGCAGGTTAAGAATACGCCCTATGGCCACGGCATTATCGGCAGCCGCGAGGATATTACCGAGGCAAGTCCCGAGCGTTTAATCGCCTTTCATCGCGACCATTATCGTCCCGATGCGATGCAGTTATCCTTAGTCGGCAAGCTTCCCTCCGACGTTAAGTCGCTTATAGAACAAAATTTTAATGCTTGGCCCACACCTAGTCAGCCCATAGCCGAATTTGATGAGCTGAAAATCACTCCCAAACCCGTGCATGCAGAGCTTATTGATGAGCGGGGTCCTTGGCCCGGCTTACTGCTCGCCTGGCATACTGTGGGTAAAAATCATCCCGACGCCGCAGCTATTCGCCTGCTCGAAGGCGATTTATTCCAAAATACCCGCAGCGCCATAGCGCAAATCAGCCAGCATGATCCGGCACAAATGTTGAGTTATTCACTGCCATTTGAGCTGGAAAATCATGGCATAACCAATCTGGTCTTAGTGCCTCGGGCCAAAACCTCACTCGATGACTTAACGGAAAAGGTTTTAAGCGTGGTTGCTAAAGTGCAGCAGACACCATTGAGCGACGCAGAACTGTGCCAACTTAAACAAAGCTGGTTGAACAATCAGTTAGCGCTGCTCGATAACACTCAATCGCTCGCCACCCTGTTATCCGCCACGGCGAAACAAGACCAAATGTATCCTTTAACGGCCCAGTGGCAACGGATTAACTCCGTTAGTGCAGAGGATATTCAACGGGTTGCCACGCGATACTTTACCACCGATATGGTCAGGGTAGACCTGTTACCGCCTTGGTATATCCGCGTAGGAAAGACATTGCTGGAGTGGCTGCCATCGGGTGTGAGCGATAGCCTTGAGGATGCCGTACTATGATAAAAACGATTCCATTCACTAGATTGGCAATAGTGCAAAATATCCTTAAAGGCCTAAAAGCCATGAGCCTTGGCCTTATCGGTATCTCGCTAATGGCCTGCCAACAGACCCAGCTTAACTTTACCGCCACCCAAGCGCCCAGCTTGGCAAGCTTCGATACCCCAACTCAGCTACCGGAGGTGGGGCTGATCCGCCTGCCCACGGAATCGGCTTTTATCGATGCGGTGCCCGATGGCTTAACACTCCCCTACCAGCTCCACACAGTACACAGCAGCCAAGGGCTGAGTAATAGGGTGAGCCTCGTCGCCATCAGTCCCAGCATGCCCTTCGAAAATCCGGATATTTTACAGTTTGCCTTGCAGGAAAAAGCCCGCAGTCTGGCGCTCAACCAACCCGATGCCTGCCTTGAAACCTTTGAGACTCGCGTTACCCTGCACAGTATCAATCTGAGTCTAGCCTGCCCCATGCCGGTTAATCATCTCTACCGCCTATTGATACAATTTTGGCAAGCCGATGCGTTTAGCGAACATGGAGTGGCAGCAGTCGATATCGACAATATCCGCCGCCAATTGAAACTCAATAAGCACTTAAATGCCTTTAGTGGCGTCGAAATTGATAAAGTCTGGCGCGATAAACTCCTTGGGGCAGCACATCCCTATAATCAGAGCATCAATAATCAAGCACTGTACGACTCTCTCACCTTAAGTAAACTGTCGCAATTGCAGCAGCGCACGTTTGCCCAAGCAAAGTGGCACCTGTTTTTAGAAGGCACAGAGGCCGCAGAAGCCGAGTTTGATCTCAAGCAAAGCCTCGCCCTGTGGCCGAGTGCTACAAACTCAAGCTTGCCCACAAGATCAACTAAACCAAAGCCGCTTAATCAAGCGACTTCGTCGATAAAGCAGTCCCACACTATCTATCTGATTGATGCGCCGGGGAGCGTGCAAACTCAGGTACGAATCGGTTATGCCCTCGACGATAAACACTTATCAGCGCAGGATATTCCACTCGCTTGCCGCAGTTTGGCCGCCATCTTGGGACGCAGTTTTTCGGGTCGACTCTATTACGACTTACGTGAACAGCGCGGCTTAACCTATGGCATTTACGGCCAATGCGCTAATGCGCCGCTCGCCACCAGCATCAAGTTTTATGGCAGTACGGCGATAGAACACACGGGCGCCTTTGTGGTGGGGATCTTAGATCATCTCAACCTGCTGGCCTCGGCGCCCGCAAGCGAAGGGGAAATTGCCGCCCTTAAAACCTATCTGATTGGCGAAGCACTGTTAACCCAAGACAATCCCAGCCAGCGCGAAACCCAGTTTATTCATCAACTGGTGTTGGGATTAGATCCCCAGTCAAGCCAAGCGATGAACGCAAAGCTGCAGGATCTGACGCCCACTCAGTTGCAGCAATTAACTCAGCAAGCCTTTAGCGGCGAACCCTTGGTGATTTTACGGGGGGATGTCGATAGGATAACGGCCGATCTCACCGACAAGCTGCCGGGCTGGCAGCTAGAGGTGGTCAAAGTAAACGATTAATTTTTAGAGTTTACCGCTAGGTACATCGCTCGCCGTGCCCTGTTGTAACATCTGGGCATGGCCTTGCTCCATTTGCGCTAAGTCTTCCATGGCGGCGCCAGACTCCATATTAGGATGCGCTTCACCTTGATGTTCAGGATTGCTGCCATCGTGATTATCTAATCCCATGGCTGAAGCCGTTTGCGTGTCGTTATCGCTTGCTGCGGCGCTATCATTGACGAGCGAGTCATCTTTCACGGGTGATGGCAGCAGAGTTTCACCGCCCTCATTCTGCGCGCGCAAATTCTCACGATTCTGTGCCTCGCCCTTGGCAGTATTTGCTGTAATGGCCGCTGGTTGACTAAGGGTGCTTAGCCAAGTGGTTAATTTTGCAGGTGTTATAACACTGACCAGCACAATGACGGCTGCGGCCGCGGCGCCATAGGGTAACCATTTGCGCGCACTAGGCTGATTATCCCGAGCATACAAGGCGTTAGTCTGAGCGGTTTTGGTATTTTTGGCTGCGCCCTCTGGCGCTAAGGTTTGTAATAGCTCGGGTAGATGTTCCAACTCTTGGCCGATAACACGCTGACCGATAAATTGCCCGCCTTCATAAATTTCTAATTGGTGGCTAAGCACTTCGCCCTCGACCGTGCCAGAGCTGACAATCACTAATTTATTGCAACGCACCTTGCCGCGAAAAACTCCGCAGACTTTCAGTTCATCACAGCAGAGCTCACCCGAAACTTCGCCACCAAGCTCGATTTTAATCTGTCCGGCGCAGCGGATATTTCCCGCTAATTTCCCCGCAACTAATGCCGTGCCCGCCAGTTGCATCTCGCCCTCAATGGAGGTTGAGGCACTGATAAAAGTGACACCATTACCTTTGCTACCCATAGGTTTAATTCCATATCATTATTTTTGTGAAAAAGATGTTAAGTGAAAATACCTGAAGAATAAAGCATTGGATTCCCTTGATATTTGACCTGAGTCGATTTTAGGTAAGATTTTAGTCCGCTAATTAACTGTGTTAGGCTGGCAAGGTTTTTCAGCAGACTTAGGCTTAGCACCTCACACCAAATAAGCCCAAGTTTGCTGCCGCAAAGGGATAACACTGGCTCAATTGATGACAAATTCCATGGTCTTAAACCCGCTCACAACGGCAACCGCCCCCCAATCACCTCTGGCCATTTATCAGGCAAAAATCGGCACCGAGCTGATTGAGGATCCCGCGCAGGCACAGGCGGTACTCGCCTTAGATAAGCTGTATCAGCAGATTAATGGTCGAACAGACGCTCAGCCAATCAAAGGCTTATATCTATGGGGTGATGTCGGCCGGGGTAAAACCTTTCTTATGGATTTGTTCTTCGATGCCCTGCCACAACAGGGAAAGCTTAGGTTGCACTTTCATCGCTTTATGGCGCGGGTGCACCAAGCCTTAAAGGAACATGCGGGGCAGCGCGATCCGCTTAAGCTGATCGCAAAAAATCTAGCGCAGGAGTGCAAGGTACTCTGTTTCGATGAGTTTTTTGTCTCAGACATAGGGGATGCCATGATCCTCGCCGGTTTGTTTGAAACCTTGTTTGCCCAAGGGGTGGTGCTTGTCGCCACATCCAACATTCCCATCGAGCGCTTATATGAAAATGGCCTCGCCAGACACAGATTTTTACCCTGCATTGCTCTGCTCCAAGCCCATACCCAAATACTGCATCTGAATGGCGAGCAAGACCACAGGTTGCACGCCTTGAATCACGAGCCTTCGGCAGAGGCCATTGCCGCCACTTCAAAGAATATTGGGCTAACTGGCGCACTGGATTTCGAGGCCATTTTCATGGCGCTGACGCATGGCGCACCCGTGCTTGAAGCCAGCACGCTACGTATCTGTCAGCGGAATATTCCCGTCGTGTGCGCCACTGCTGAAAACCAGCAGCCTTCGGTCGCTTGGTTTGATTTTCATGCCCTGTGCGATGGCCCGCGCTCGCAACTCGACTATATTGAAATTGCGAGCCGATTTAAGGTGTTAATGCTCAGTAATGTGCCCAGACTCGGGGGCGAAGTAAAAGGTTGGATCCGCGCCCGCGGCACTGAAGATGGCACAGGCGACAATCAAGCGGCCACCACGGGAGAGCGGCAACTGGCATACGCCGCTAATGATGATCCAGCGCGGCGTTTTATCAGCCTTATCGATGAGTTATACGATCAAGGGGTGAGCTTATATTTAAGTTGCGACGTGCCACTGAGCGAACTCTACCAAGGCGGCGCCCTCTGTTTTGAGTTTCGCCGCACCTATAGTCGACTCATTGAGATGAGCCAGCAAAGAGTAGAATGAGGGAAACGTCCATGGTCACGATTAACATCAGAAAAAAGCGAATATTTATCACAGTACTCTTCTAGACCGTGATAATAATAAAAATGACCTCCACGGTGCACTTAAGGTCGTGAGACCACTTATGAGTAAATCTAAGATCTACCGCAGAGTAGCAACTATGCCTATATCCATATTGATAAATTGCGGTAAAACGACAGGGAAACGGCGCCACTTTGGATGTAAGAGATGGATTAAGAGACATTCTCCTGTAAAAACACATTAGCATTTAAGCAGTATTGTCACCCATTAAATCGCTGACTTAACTGCTGAATATCCGCAGCAACCCACTCAGGTTCAATACAGTCGGCAAGTTGGCTCGCCATAAACGACACCAACTGCATGGCAGCATAGGGTAAGCGCCTGTCCCTGCGTCCCACCAGATACCAGTTACTCTCCAGTGGAAATCCGTTCACCGACAAGATTGCGGGTTTTTCACGCCCCTCTTGCAGAGTGTGCGCCGAAATCACCGATAAACCTAAGCCCGACGCCACGCTCAACCGAATCGCCTCGTTGCTCTCAATTTGCATGGTGTCGCTCAAGGCAATCCCTTGGGCGCTACACCAAGACTCAAACATCAGCCGTGTGGCTGAGCCAGGTTCGCGCATGATAAAGCGCTCTTGTTTCAACTCGCTAAAGTTGAGATGTTGGCACTTAACCGCCCAGTGGTCCTTAGGGGCTATCAGTTGCAGCGGATTTTTAATGATCCGCGCCGATAACACATGCTCACCACTTGGGGGATGACTAAAGAGATATAAATCATCTTCTTGGCGCTCGAATCGCCCCAAAATATGCGCACGGTTGCCAATATTTAAGGTGACTTTGACCTGCGGAAATTGGCGATAGAATGCCCCAAGAATCCGAGGCATCACGTATTTTGCCGTGGTCACTAGACCAATATTGATATGGCCCACACTGCCGCCCCTCGCCTGCTGGATAAAGGCATCGAAGTCTTCGAAACGACTCAAGGTATCGCAGGCGACCCGATAGAGCTCTTGCCCGACTAAGGTCGGCTGCATTCGCCCCTCTACGCTTACCAATAGAGGCTCACCCAAAATATCCGCCAATTTCTTCAGTTGTAGCGAGACCGTCGGCTGAGTGAGATGCAAGGCGCGCGCGGCGGCCGAGATATTGCCAAGCCTGACGACCTGCACATATACCTCGAGCAAACGAAAGCTTAAGTGCCGAAGTTTAAGTTGGCTTTGGGATGATTTATTCATAGACGATTATCTATACCTAATCTGCAAACAATTTATTTTTCAATATAGCGAATTGGGTTCAGAATCTCCAGCCATCGATGCCCGTGGAACTTTCTCGGCGCATTATTCTGTTGATGTCGTTATTAATGAGATACTTATGCCAGATATTGTCATTGCGTTTTTCGCCTTAGGTTTACTCGCCGGTTTGGTTAAATCCGATCTTAAGGTCCCCCCCGCCATCTACGAAACCCTCTCGATTTTGTTAATGCTGACCTTAGGGCTTAAGGGCGGTATGGCGCTGCACGGTCATACCCAAAACCTAGTGATCACCGAATTGGTTGCCGTTGTCGCCTTAGGCTTACTGATCCCCTTAGTGCTTTACCCTGTGCTGACGCGCTTAGTGCAACTCGGTCGAACCGATGCCATTAGCATCGCCGCCCATTATGGGTCGGTGAGCGCGGGCACCTTTGCTGTGGTTCTCGCCATGGTCGAAAAATCAGGAATGGAATTAAGGCCCGAAACCACCCTATACCTAGTGCTGCTCGAACTGCCCGCGATTGTGGTCATGCTCTGGCTGCACAGATACTTAAGCTCAAAACAGGCGGGGCAAGATGCTGCGCCAACGGCCCATAAATCCAGTGTGTTGCATGAGGCGCTAACCAGCCGTGGCGTCGTGCTACTGGTAGGTGGTGTCGTGATAGGTTGGCTCTATGGCCCGACGGGACTAGCTCCTCTCACACCAGTGCTGCTCGGCGGCTTTAAAACCCTACTAGCACTGTTTTTACTGGAGATGGGCTTAGTCACGGCGAAAGTCTGTTTACCACTGCCACTGCAACAATGGCGTCTGTTAGTGTTTGCCGCCGTAACGCCGTTTATCTTGGCATGGTGTGGTATCGGTGTCGGTTTATGGTTGGAATTGCCCGAAGGCAGCATCTTAATACTTGCCGCCTTAAGTGCTAGCGCCTCCTATATTGCAGCGCCTGCCGCTATCCGCGCCGCGATCCCTGAGGCCAATATCGGCTTGGCGATGCTGGCATCGCTGGGGATTACCTTCCCGGTAAACGTGCTAATCGGTTTGCCCCTGTATCAGCACTGGGTGCTACAAATTACCGCTTAAACTTCGCCCATAAAAAAGGGAGACTACTGTCTCCCTTTTTAGCTTTTCAATCTGCTTATGACTGAACCAACGCCCAATCTACTAGGGCTTATCTAAGTGGTGCAAGGCTTTGTTTTCGTACATAGCCCTGTCGGCGGTATCGAGTAAATCCTCAAGGTTCATATCGGATTCTGGCGACCAATGGGCAACACCTATACTGGTTTCTAACGGGCGCTGCTGCGGACGTTGCTGATTATATTGCTCAAGCAATAACTTAAAACGCTCGATGGCAAAACCGACGGTGTCAGGCTGCACAAAACTGAGCAGCACCACAAACTCATCCCCGCCCAATCTGGCTATCACATCGGACTCTCTAAACGCCGCCATTAAAATATGGGCAAAATCATAGAGCACTTGGTCGCCCTTACGATGACCAAAGCTGTCGTTCACTTCTTTAAAAAAGTCGAGGTCAAAAAACACTAACGCCGCTTTTGCGTTAGTACGTCGACAACTGGCAAGAGATTGATAGGCCAGCAGTTCAAACCCACGCCGATTAGAGATCATGGTGAGCGGATCTAAGGTATTTTGCGCGATAAACAGCAGCTCGGCCTCAACCATTTGCCCCAGATCCGTTAAGGTTTCAATGTCATCGTCGCTAAATTCCCGCGGCTCATTGCCGATTAAGCACAGCGTCCCGACCCGATATTCCCCTTGAATGGTAAGAGGATAACCCGCATAAAACCGGATATGCGGAGGCTCTGTAACTAAGGGATTATCGAAAAAACGGGGATCCTTGAGGGCATCGTTAACGATAAACACACCATCATGGTTAATAGCATGGGCGCAAAAGGAAATATCCCTTGAAGTTTCAGTCACCTCTAACCCTTGGCGAGACTTAAACCACTGACGATTCGCATCGACTAGGGTCACCACGCAAATCGGCAGGGCAAAGATCCGCCGCGTTAGCCGAGTGATCCTGTCGAATCTTTCCTCGGCATCGGTATCGAGTACATTCAGCGCCCTTAGGGTGGCTAAACGTTGTAACTCATTCTCAGGAATGGGAGGTAGTTGCATAGTACACTCCGCTAATGGCTCTCTAACAAGCTTAGACTAACTGCAAGGCTCACGTTGATTTACTCAAGGATTGCCTGATAAATCACAACCACTCGCTCCGCGTGGGCCGCCACATCATCAAAGGCCAACTTACCGGCTTTTTGTTGCAGAGTAAGGCGATGATTTTCATCCCTTAGCCAGCAATAACTCTGGGTTAAGTGCTGCGCGCTCATGAGCGGCAAAAGCTCAAGCTCGGCCAGCACACCAAAAATACGCACATTATCAGACCAAATCGACAATTCGGGATACTCATGTGCGTGAGCAAGCACTAAATATTGGGCGATAAACTCAATATCCGTGATCCCGCCGGGGCTCTGTTTTAAGTCGAATTCACCTTCGCTGACTTTAAGTAAATGGTCACGCATCTTTTGACGCATCTCACGCACGGCCTTTTTCAACTCGTCCTTGTCTCTTGGTTGCTCAAGCACAGAGGCGCGGATCTGGCTAAATTTAGCCGCTAAACTATTATCGCCAAAAACAAAACGTGAACGCACTAAGGCTTGATGCTCCCAGGTCCAAGCCTCCTGCGCTTGATACTCACCAAAGCGCGCAATCTCACTCACCATTAAGCCCGATGCGCCAGACGGACGCAGGCGCATATCCACTTCATATAACTCACCCGAGGTGGTTCGGGTCGAGAATAAATGCAGAATACGTTGAGCCAGTTTCAAATAAAAATGGCCCACTTCTATCGGTCTGTCGCCATTGGTAAGGCTGTTGGCCATATTTTCGGGCGCTTCGTAGAGGAAAACTAAATCCAGATCCGAACCATAACCCAGTTCGATACCGCCTAATTTGCCATAGCCTATGACCGCAAAGCCGGTATCGTTGCCTTCCTCAAGATAACTGGGCACACCATGGCGCACCGCCACTTGTTGCCATGCCTGCATCACCACTTGCTCGATAATGGCTTCGGCCAAGAAGGTTAAGTGATCGCTCACCTGCATCACAGGTAAAACACCTGTCACATCGGCGGCGGCAATTTTCAGCTGTTGTGACAACTTAAACTGGCGCAGCGCCTCCATTTGCTGCTCCATATCATCCTCAGGTACTCGCAGCAGATATTGGCGCAGCTCACTGGGATAATCATCGAGCGAGGTTGTGTCGTACAGATGCGCGGGATCGATAAGCTCATCGAGCAACATCGGGAATTTAGCGAGCTGCGCGGCAATCCAAGGACTGGCGCAGCACAGGCTCACAAGCTGTTGCCGTGCGCCGGGGTTTTCGCACAGCAATTCAAGATAGGTGGTGCGCGTCAGAATTTGCTCTAGCACCTTTGAGACAGGCTCAAAGGCCGCTGAAGGGCTCGGCTGATTGAGTAACTCGTCCAGCAACCTTGGCATTAATTTATCGAGGGTATCACGGCCACGGGGACCAATCGAGCGTTTAGTCACGGTGTCGCGCCAGCTGCTGAGTAGCGGCCAGAGTTTATCGTCATCAATCTGCTGCTCGGCGAGGAGGTTAATCGCGTGGTCGTCCTGCTGCACATTCCACAGCTGCGCAGTCCAATGCTCGGCTTTCTCCTCGCCTTCTTCACCGCCAACTGTGGCTTTAAAATGACGATGAATTTTCGCCATCGCCGCCTCGATATGGGTGCGAAGATCGGTCTCGTTGGTCATATCCAGCACTGCGCAAAGTCTTGCCCAATCGAGGGGATTATTTGGCAGAGTCTGGGTTTGCTTATCATCAATCGCCTGTAACAGGTTCTCGACTCGACGCAGTAATAAGTAGCTGTGTTTTAGCTCATCGACCGCCAAGTATTCGAATTGCCCTAGGCTGTAAAGGGTGTCCATGGCTCCAAATAGGCTCTGCTGGCGCAGGGCGGGTTCACGGCCGCCGCGGATCAGCTGAAAGCTTTGCACCACGAACTCCACCTCACGTATCCCACCCGCACCGAGTTTAATATTGTCGGTTAACTGACGGCGACGCACTTCTTGGGCAATGAGTTGTTTCATTTTGCGCAGGGATTCAATCGCCGAGAAGTCGATATAACGGCGATAAACAAAGGGGCGCAGCAAGCTGTGTAATTCGTCAGAAAAATGATTCCACGGTCCGAGCGAACGGGCTTTGACCATGGCATAGCGTTCCCAATCCCGTCCTTGCTCTTGGTAATAATCCTCAAGGCCACTAAAACTCACCACCAATGGACCACTCTCGCCGTAGGGACGCAGGCGCATGTCGACGCGGAACACAAACCCATCGACAGTAATTTGGTCGAGTAAATTAACTAGCCGCTGCCCCATACGGATGAAAAACTGTTGGTTATCGAGGCTTCGGCGCCCACCCACAGTTTCGCCATGTTCAGGGAAGGTAAAGATAAGGTCGATATCGGAGGAGAAGTTCAGCTCACGCCCACCGAGCTTGCCCATGCCCAAAATAAGCAAAGGCTGCGGATTGCCCGCCTTATCCATAGGCGTGCCATATTGGGCACACATTTCTTTATAGAGCCAATCCCTTGCCCCTATCACTAACGCTTCGGCGAGTGCCGAGAGGTCTAACAGTGACTCTTCTAAACTGGTGTAATCTAAAAAATCTCGCCAGGCTAAACGCACCATTTGATAGTTACGAAATCGGCGTAATTGACGTTTTGCGAGGTCTTCAGTCGTCGCACTATTTAACTGTTCGTGTAGCTGGGCATCAAAGGTCTGCCGCTCTACTTGTTGCAGATCGCCTGCGAATAAAGTGTTAATCCACTCGGGTGACCGAGTTAACTGCGCTGCGATATAATCGCTTAATCCTAAAACGTTTTTCAGTTCCTGCTGCTGCGCAGGCGTTAAATTTGCCAGTCCTTCTGACCATACTTCGGCGAGGCGTGCCCAATGCCGCTCTGCGGCTTGAGTAACGAGGGGAGACAATGACTTATTACTGTCTTTTTGTACGGCCATAATAATCCCTAACAAATTTAAACGTCGACATATTATGTCATAAATGATATAGAATGAAGCCACATCAGGTTTGATGCCATTGCCATGCCTCAAGGCAAATTTCCCTCCATGGCAAATGCAAGCTCAGCCCAACAGAAAGTGGCCCCCTCTTTCTTGGCTGTTTAGGGTACTATAACCTGTGAGGCAAACATATTGGGCAAGTAGATTATTATTGTCCGCCCATATTTGAGTTTTATTTCAGCACTTTTGGAGAAAACATGGCAGGAATGCTAATGCGGGTTCTCACGTCGATACTCATTTTGGCCGCGACCTTATCGCTTACGGGTTGTGGCGATGATAGGCCAGAGAAAATTGAGAAGTATCAACAACTCACTCAGCAGCGCCTCTCGACACTCAATACCATGCTCGAGGACGGTCAAGTACGTAACGCCAATCTGCTCAAGCAATATAGCAGTTTGCTCAAACAGCAAAAGCCCGATTTCGCGCCACTCTTGGATGAATTAGCCAAGGATTCAACCGCCGAAGGGCCAATGTATACGTCGCTGAAGCGCCGCTTAGACGATGCCAAAAACTCTGCTAACTTTACCGATCTCGACCAGCAACTCGCCGAGGTTGAGAATCTCTATCAAGCGGCCGATCCCAGCCTGTATAACGACATGCTTTCCGATCCCGTCAACGTGATTGCCGATATGTCGGATGGCAAGCTTGCCCGCGTTAATGCCATCAGCCGTGAAGCGGCGGCCCTTGCCAATAATGCCGAAGATTTTGGCCCTGGTAGCCAATTGGTGGGTAACCCAGCCTACGGCAGCTGGCAGACAGACTCGAGCGGCATGTCCTTCTGGGCTTGGTACGGCATGTATTCGATGTTTTCGAATATCTTCCACCGCCCCATTTATTACGACCGTTGGTCGGGTAACCGTGGCTACAGCTATTACAACGACGTAGGTCGCTATCGCTATACCTCGCCAAAACAAGCACAGGCGCAGGAAAAAACCTTCGAGCAGACCAAAAAACGTTTCGATTCTCAAGGGAAACGCTTCGACAGCCCTTATTCAAAATCGCGCACGGGTGCCACGGCTCTCTCCCGTGAGAGCAGCAGCGCGCCTAAAACCAATACCACAGCGAATAAGTCGAGCGCGCAGTCGGGCAGCAAATTCCGCTCAAATTATTCTAAAGACAGCAGTTTCCGTAATTCCAGCAACCGCACGACCCGCAGTGTGCGCCGAGGCAAGTAAACTAAAGGATCTCCCATGACATTATTTCAGGATTTCGGTATCACACCAGAGCTAGTCACCATACTGGCAATTGACCTCACGATTGCGGTTATCTTATTGACATTAATGCGTTATTTGCAGGGTTGGAGCGTCAGAGTCAATAGCAGTAAAGAGCTGGCTGAACGCGATAACTTTGCCTTTGGGATCAGCACCGCCGGCGCCGTTGCCGCGCTCGGCATAGTGCTGACCGGTGCTATTACTGGCGCTGCTGCACCCTCCTATTTAACCGAAGCTATCGGCATGAGCGCCTACGGGTTATTTGGTTTAGTGCTGATTAAACTCGGACGTTTTTTACACGACAAAATCGCGCTAAATGAGTTAGATAAGAATCAGCAAATCCTTAAAGGCAATGTGTCTGTCGCCATTGTGGATGCGAGCGCCGCCATCGCTACCGCGATCATTATTCGCGCCGTACTGCTATGGGCTGAGGATTTAACACTCGATACCTTTATTGCCATCTTCAGCGCCTTTGCGATTTCACAGTTGATGCTAGTGCTACTGACCCGCCTACGCGAAAAACGCTTCGCGAGTCGTAATCAAGACTCTTCCATGCAGCAAGCACTAGCCCAAGGCCACACAGCATTAGCCATTCGCCACGCAGGCTTTATGATCGCCATGGCACTTAGCTTTAATGCCGCGAGTCATTTTATCCTGTTCAACCCAACCGCCTATGTGACCAACATCATCGGCTGGTTAGTGTTCTCCATCATCATGTTGGTAGTACTGACACTGCTGCTGTTTGTGATCAAAAAGCTAGTGCTGGCACGAATCGATTTAGCGGATGAAGTTGAAAGACAGCACAACATTGGTATCGCTGCCGTAGAAATGGCCATCAGTATTGCTATCGCACTTATTCTCACGGCCCTAATGGCGTAATCCAATGCACGAATCCCAAATAACCGGCTCTGCGACTCAAACGGTAAAAACGAGTCGCCTAAGCTGGTTCGATGATGTCCTACTATTGGGCATTATGGCCGTACTCGCTGGGTGCGGCCTGATCTACGAATACCTGTTGTCCCACTACGCAGGCCGGATCTTAGGCGCGTTAGAAGCCGCCATTTACACTATGATCGGCCTGATGATCGTCTCCATGGGTCTTGGTGCCTTTGCCGCTCGCAAAATTAAAGATGCCTTTACTGGCTTTGTGGTGCTCGAACTCACGGTCGCGCTCTGCGGCTCGCTGGCGATTTTAATTACCGCAGCCGTAATAGGTTTTGGTCAGCAGCTGCCGATGCTTATCGCCTCCACCTTAGGCTTACCACCGGATCAATTGCCCGAGGGTGGCATGATTGGCTCGCTGCAAAAGCTGAGCGAATATCTGCCCTATGTCTGGGGCGTTTTGCTCGGCTTGATGATCGGGATGGAAATTCCGCTGATCGCGAGGGTAAGACAATCTCTATCAGATGAACACTTACTGCATAATGCCGGTACCATTTATGGCGCCGACTATATTGGCGCAGGGATTGGCGCGGCCATTTGGGTCGGCTTTATGCTGGCCATCGATATTCAACTCGCCGCCGCGCTGACCGCCAGCTTTAACTTGCTCGCTGGCTTTGTGTTTATCTGGCGTTTTTGGCCCAAGATCCAAAGGGCGAAATTATTGCTCGCGGGGCATTTTGTGGTCACGGGCGTATTATTGCTGCTCGCCATTCAAGGGCCGAGCTGGGAGCAACAGTTCAACAATCTGCTCTATAAAGACAAAGTGGTTTACGCTAAGGCCACGCGCTTTCAACAACTCACCTTTACCGAGCGCTTACGTGGCAATGGCCTCTCACCCATATACTCTTTGTATATCAATGGCCGATTACAGTTTTCGAGTATCGATGAGCATATCTACCATGCGTTTTTAGTTCACCCAACGCTTGCGGCCAGCGCTCGCCACAACAAGGTATTAATCATTGGTGGTGGTGATGGACTGGGCCTAAAGCAAGTGCTGCGTTGGGAACCTGAGCAAGTGACCTTACTCGATCTGGATGCCGCATTGGTGCAACTCTTTAAAACGCCCGATACGGATATGCCTAAGCGTCTAAGCCAAGCCCTGTTAGCCCTCAATGGCAATGCCTTTAACGATCCTCGCGTTAAGGTGATCCACGACGACGCCTTTAACGGAGTCGATAAATTGATTGCCGCAGGGGATAAATACGATGCCATTATTGTGGACTTGCCCGATCCTAGCCATCCCGATTTAAATAAGCTCTATTCGGATTATTTCTATCGCAAGCTCAAGGAACTAATGAGCAGTGATGGCGCTCTGACTGTACAGTCAACCTCGCCCTATCACGCGCAAAAGGCCTTTATCTCGGTCGCGAAAACCTTGGCTTTAGCGGGGTTTGACGTAAAACAGTATCACCATAACGTCCCAAGCTTTGGAGAATGGGGCTGGAGCATTGCCACCCTATCGGGAAAAGATGCCCAGCATCGCCTAGGCGAGCTGACAGCACTGCCGATAGCGGATGACTGGTTAACCTTAGGTTTAGTCAAAGGCGCCTTTGAATTTCCTGCCAATTTTTATCAGGACGCCGCCAATATTAAGCCTAACGAACTCGGTTCGTTGCAGTTGTACCATTATCATCAACAGGCATGGTCCGAAACCCAAGGACTGGATCTTTTTTAACGGATAAAGATAGTGCTTGACATATTATGTCTCAGTGCTATCTTTGAACACAGACATAATATGTCAATAAGGACAAATATGAATATCCATACTCTTGCTAATCACCTCAACAGCCTTGGCAATAATAGCCAGACCGGCTTCCAATTCGATTGCTATCCAATTGATGGTGAAGTCGAAGTGTTGCAAGTGAATGTGGTCGGCCGTGAAGAAATCCCGGTATTCGTATCGGTTACGGACAACCAAATTCTCTGCATCAGCTACCTGTGGGGCGAGAACGAAGTAAACCAAGAACGTCGCAGCGAAATGTTTGAGACCATGCTCGAATTAAACATTCCAATGCCATTGTCAGCCTTTGCCAAAATTGATGACAAATACGTGGTTTACGGCGCGCTGTCTCTGCAATCTAGCATGCTCGAAATCGAGCAAGAGTTAGCAGTCTTATCCGATAACTGCTTAGAAGTTATCGATGAAATGGTCGACTATCTGAAATAAGGAGCCACAATTATGGGCATTCTGAACAAAATTTTAACAGCGTTTCGCGGTGGTGCCACCGAAGTTGGCCAAAGCATCGTAGACGCAAACTCGACTCGAATTTTCGAACAGGAAATCCGTGATGCCGAGAAACACTTAACCAACGCCAAGCGCGAACTGACCGACGTGATGGCGAAAGAAATGCAAGCCAGCCGCGAAGTTGACCGCTTAAAGCGCTCAATTGCCGAACACGAAGGCTATGCAACGCAAGCATTAGACAAAGGCAATGAAGCCTTAGCCATTGAAGTGGCTGAAAAAATTGCTCAATTAGAGCAAGAGCTGGCCGAGCAGCAAACTGCCAATGATAGCTTCAGCGCCCATGCAGTACGTCTAAAAGATTTAGTGAAGAAAACCGAGCGTCAACTGTCTGATTATCAACGTCAGTTAAGCATGGTTAAAACCACCGAAAGCGTGCAAAAGGCGACAGCGACCATTACCGACTCTTTTGCCTCAAGCAACTCTAAGCTGCTGAATGCAAAAGATTCATTAGAGCGTATCAAGGCGCGTCAACAACAGTTTGACGACAGATTGAAAGCCGCTGAAACCTTAGCCGAAGAAGGCAGCGATAAATCATTGCAGGCCAAATTAGCCGAGGCAGGCATTGGTGAACAAAAATCTAATGCCAACGCCGTGCTCGAACGTATCAAGGCACGTAAAAGCTAATTAATGATTGACCAAACGCCGAGCACCGATGGGACCATCACCCCCTATTGTGCTCGGCTTTTTTGTTTTTTGTTTTAGACACGCGGATATGTCCAATCAGCCACTCATGGCGTGAGCTTTGGCATGGTGCGCACTGTTTAGGAGCGAATATGGGATTTTTTAACAGTATTTTTGGAAAAAAGACGCCGCCAGCGCGTGAACTCAATCATCCCTCTGCGCTCAAGATCGGCGATATGATCTCCATCGACAATAGTTTTGCTCTGCCGCCACAATTGCGCGGTCAACAACTGAAAGTCGAAGCGGTGAATACCTATGAGTTTGAACGCAATCAGCAAACCGAGTGGGTGTTAAAAGGTCATGGTAGCGAGACGCTATTTTTGAGTCTTGAAGAAGACGATGAAACTTACCTCGCCTTCTCTATGAAAATTACCCGCGCACAGGTGGAACAGTTATTCGATTTAGAGCAATTCAGCACTCTGTTCGATGAACCAGGCCACGCCGAACTCACCACCCAAGAGTTATCGCCACAGCTAGCCGAGCAGCTCGAACAATGGCTGGGTAAGCAATATCATCAAGTAACCTTTGCGCTGTTTGGCTATTTTCACCGTGAAGACTACCGCGGCCTAAAACCACCGCAGGATGCCAATGGTGCAACCGGCGAGCCCTTCGAATATTATTTACTGCTCGATGATGACGAAAGCCGCGCGGTAGAAGTCGAAGTGTACGAAGGTGGCGATACCGATGTGGTACTGACCTTATACCGCCCCGTGTCGGACATTCGCGACTACTGGCCCGGTCAATAAAGTTTGGCATACGATAAAGTGCGCGACTCGCACTTTATCGCTTAAGCCATTACAATCCCAATTGAATTCGCTCGAAATGCACGGTTGATAGCAACAGGTAACGCCTAATGAGTAAAACGAAACACCCTCTCCCAGAGCAATGGCAAAAGAACCAGCAAGCCGCAAAAGCGACGCAAGTGGCCTTCGATCTCGATGAAAAGTTTCAATATTCTATTCGTAAAGCCGCGCTCGATGCGGGTGTCAGCCCTTCCGATCAAATCCGTACCATTTTAGGCTTAAGTGTTTCAAAACGTCCGACTCGTCCCCGCTTAACCGTCTCTCTAAACGCCGAAGATTATGTACAACTAGCTGAAAAATATGGTCTTAGCGCCGATTCTCAGCTTGAGATTAAACGCCGCGTGCTTGAAGACTTAGTACGCTTTGTCGCCGAAGATTAATCGCAGTTACGCCTCTAAGCATTTAAGCGCCCGACAAACCTAAGTCGGGCGATTTATCACAAAGTTAATTTACTCATAGCGTAAACTCTTTTACCTTAGACATTCGCCTTAAAATACAGGGATCATGTTAGGCATGACAGATAAAACCCCTTGGTCGCTCCGCTCTTTGGGTAATCCATCTCCCTTCGAATTCGCCATGATGCTGTTGTCGCTGCTCTCAGTCATCATAGTGTTAGTGATGACCTTTGGCCGACTCGATAAAGAAACCTACAGGTTACTGTTTTTTATCGATACCACGATTTGCATGATTTTTATGGTTAATTTTTTCGTTGGCCTGTTTCGCGCTCGCGATAAAGTTTTTTATCTGCGCCATCATTGGATTGATTTTATCGCCAGTATTCCCGCCATCGAGGCACTGCGTATCGCGAGGGTGTTCCAAATTCTGCGGGTAATCCGCCTAATTCGCATGAGCCGTTCTTTCCTTATTCCATTGATAAAGCAGCGCAAACAAGCAACCCTCGCCAGCTTACTGGTCGCTATGGTGACCATTTTAACCTTCGCTTCTATCATCATTCTGATTGTCGAAAGTGGCACAGAGGGCGCCAATATTCAAACCGCCGAGCAAGCCATTTGGTGGGCCTTAGTGACGATTTCGACCGTGGGTTATGGCGATTTTTATCCCGTCAGTACCGCAGGGCATATTGTGGGCGGCATAGTGATTGTCAGCGGCGTGAGTTTTTTCGGGGTGATTTCGGGTTATATGGCCTCGGTATTTGTCGCCCCCGATGAAAGCGAGCGCCAAGAACGTCAAGACGCCCATAAGGCAGAGATTAAAAGCGAACTCGAAATGGCTCTTGCCAGAATGGAAGAAAACCAGCGGCAGATGGAGCAAAATCAAGCGCAGATGCTGGCCAAAATTGCCGAGTTAAAACAGGCATTGGAAGCCCAAAAAAATTAGGAAGGCATGGCCCTCCTAAGCTTCGTTCAATGGGGTCTCGACCAATCGGCCGTTTACCAATAGGTCATTTGCGTCATCGCGTTTTGTCTCGACGCATCCATCGCAAAGAGTAAGCTTTGCTGCTTAGCCTCAAGCCAGTCGCTTAAGTCGATGCCAAGGATTTGCGCCGCCAGCGTCAATTGCTGATAACAGGCTAAGGTTCTAATCCCTAACACTAAATCCTGCCAAGGTGCCCTAAAGGCATCGCGGGATTTTGCCTCATACAAAAGCCCATACGCTTGCCCTACTTGAATACTCTCATCCAGTAACGCCGCGCACTGTAAATAATCCTCGGCTGTCATGGTCTTATCACTAGGCATGGCCGAGAGAACCGCCTGCCATGAGGTTTCCTGCGCATGATCAGCATGCTGGGATAACCCAAGCTCTGCGGGCAGTTCGATGTTTCCCGCGCTGAGCGCCAATAGGATCTCGACAATCGCTAACTGCAATTGGCCGTATTCAATACTTTGCCAGAGTGAGTCTAATCGCTCAGAGATATCCATGGCCTCAAATTGCCGCTGTAGTTGTTGCATCAAAGCTTGACGGGCGTCGTGCCGAGTCAATAAGCCTTTTTGACTACCGAGCAAAGCTGCGAGGGCCTGTGCCTCTTCAATAAAGGTGAGTTGCGATTCAATCAAATTAAAGTGCTGCATCAAAGTAGCATTATCGAGGCCAAACTGGCTCAGCGTCATCCGTAATAAACGGATACAGGCGCGCATCCGCCACCACAGTGCAATCACGGCTTCGTTGTCTTGTTCTTCAACAATCATAGCTTCGAGCAGCTGCCAACGTTCGAGTGCAGTTTCCAGTAGCACTTGGCAGGTAGCCGTTAAATCCTGTTGGTGGGGCTGATGCAGGTTGAGATCCTCTGGCACGGGCAGCGGTAAAAACTCCAGCGCACTCAAGGTTAACGGCTTAGATTGCCCCGCGAGTCGATAGCCGCGCTGCGCCTTACTGGCTTTACCTAAACGAACAGGAACGCTATCGGCGACTTGCATCGCCAAGGTTAATAAGGCACTGGCATCCCCTGACAATAGCTCAAATTCGAGTTCGCAGAGGGCTTCATGCTGACCATTAGCGGTAATATCACCCGTGTCCAAGGCAACCTCGATAAGGCTCTCTTCGAGAGTCACATGCCAGGCGCGGCGATAAAAATCGGTATGAAATACGCAGCCAAGCGCCGCTTGCACTGAGGGTAAATCGGCATTCGCGGGCCAGATATTGGCCGGAAAGAGGCTTAAATTTGGGCTGTCGGCTTCAATGGTGACGTTATATTCGGGACGCGAATGGATCCCGCCCACAACTTGCCCCGCCGTCTTAATGGTTTGCTCTTTGTGACCATCAAACCCGCGTACCCTTAACCCCATGTCCCATTGGCGTAATTGTAATCCGGGGGTATCAAAGTAACCGTTGCTTAAGCGACGCTTTCCCTGCGGAGCGGCGTTTGGCAGGCTATCTAACTTATTTATCAAGGATTCTTGAAACTTAGGGAGGAAAAACAGTTTTAATTCTATCTCAGCATTCATTGCGGCACCGCTCATTTTGTCATCAAATATTCATTGATGCGTCACTTTTAGTTCATAATGTCACAAATGTGTCATAAAAATCCCGTAGGATTTGGTTTTGAAGTTGGTATATAACCCGTTAGAATAAAGCTGTGATTTTTTCTCAAAAAACACAGTTTCAATACGCGGACGCATAGGGTAACATGCGCCCGCTTTTTCCAATCATGGAACAATCTAAATAGGTAAACGGCAATGCCAGTAAACTCTATTTTGGGCGTGTTTGCAAAATCGCCAATCAAGCCTCTTCAAGAGCACATGGACAAAGTCTACGATTGCGCATCGTTACTGGTCCCCTTTTTCGAAGCCACCATCACAGGTAACTGGGATGGCGCAGTTCAACTTCGTAAGCAAATCAGTTTAGCGGAAAAGCAAGGTGACTCACTCAAGCGTGAAATTCGCCTCACTCTGCCAAGCGGCTTGTTTATGCCTGTTGAGCGTACAGATCTATTGGAACTACTGACTCAACAAGACAAAATCGCTAACAAAGCAAAAGATATCTCTGGTCGTGTTATCGGCCGTCAATTATTAATCCCTCAGGTCATGCAAGTGCCATTTATTGCGTATCTACAACGTTGTATCGACGCAGTAGGTCTTGCAAAACAAGTCATTAACGAACTCGAAGATTTGCTTGAAGCTGGTTTCCGCGGTCGTGAAGTCGACTTAGTGGCTAAAATGATCAACGAACTCGATATCATCGAAGAAGATACTGACGATCTGCAAATTCAATTACGTCGTCAACTATTTGCATTGGAATCAGAATTGAATCCTGTCGATGTGATGTTCCTCTATAAAACGATTGAATGGGTCGGCGGTCTTGCAGATCTTGCCGAACGAGTCGGTTCGCGTCTTGAGCTTATGCTGGCTCGCGTTTAATAAATAAGGTTATCAAGGTATCAATATGGTTGATGCAGGTATGGAGGTGGCTAACGTCTTAGCCACTAATGGGCCGTGGCTTATTGCCATTGCGGCCGCGTTTGGTTTTCTAATGGCGTGGGGTATTGGTGCGAACGACGTGGCCAATGCAATGGGAACCTCTGTGGGTTCCAACGCGATTACTATTAAACAAGCGATTATTATCGCAATGATCTTCGAATTTGCTGGTGCTTACTTAGCCGGCGGCGAAGTCACCAGTACGATCCGTAACGGTATTATTGATTCAAGCTACTTTACCCAAACCCCTGAATTGCTGGTATACGGCATGATTGGCTCGCTGTTAGCCGCAGGGATTTGGTTAGTTGTCGCATCAGCCTTAGGCTGGCCAGTATCGACCACTCACTCAATCGTGGGTGCGATTATCGGCTTCGCGGCTGTGGGTGTTGGCACTGATTCAGTCGCTTGGGAAAAAGTAGGTGGTATCGTTGGCTCTTGGGTCATCACTCCTGCAATCTCTGGCTTTATGGCTTTCATTCTGTTCCAAAGCACGCAAAAACTGATTTTCAACACAGATAACCCACTCGCTAACGCGAAACGCTATGTGCCTTTCTATATGGCATTTGCGGGCTTTATCATGTCGTTAGTCACTATCCTTAAGGGTTTATCACACGTTGGTATTCACTTAAAAGGTGCCGAAGCATACATGCTAGCTGGTGTGATTGCGCTGATCGTGGGTATCGTGGGTAAAGTGGTGATTTCTCGTTTAAAAATGGATGAGAAAGCCACCCACAAAACCATGTACGCTAACGTTGAAAAAGTGTTTGCTATCCTGATGGTGCTCACCGCCTGTTGTATGGCGTTCGCCCACGGTTCAAATGACGTAGCTAACGCGATTGGCCCATTAGCGGCGGTTGTCTCTGTGGTAAACAGTGGCGGTCAAATTGCGTCTAAGTCTCCGTTAGTTTGGTGGATCCTGCCTTTAGGTGCCGTTGGTATCGTGATGGGTCTGGCAATCTTCGGTAAGCGCGTGATGCAAACCATTGGTAAAAACATCACTCACTTAACGCCAAGCCGTGGTTTTGCTGCCGAATTAGCCGCTGCCTCGACTGTCGTTATTGCTTCTGGTACTGGTTTACCTATCTCTACCACACAAACTTTAGTGGGTGCGGTATTAGGTGTGGGTATGGCACGCGGTATTGCTGCAATCAATATCGGCGTAGTGCGTAATATCGTTGTGTCTTGGGTGGTCACCTTACCTGCGGGTGCGGGTCTGTCGATCATCTTCTTCTTTATGATTAAAGGTATCTTTAACTAAGAAGTCCAAGGTGACTATGGCAAGCTTGCCGTAGAAACGCACAAACACACAGGAATCGCTAGCATGGATGCGGCAAAGTTGAGGGAAGTCTATGACTTCCCTCTTGCATTGCAGGCCTCAAATCCCTAGCATGTGGTCACTATTTCGTTGATGAGAATACAAAAGTGTTAAGAATGCTGACTCTGGTGGGAATGATGTTACTCTCCCCCAACCTGCTGGCCGAAGGCCAACCCCGCTATATCTCGGACAACGTGTTTCTTTATATTCTCAATGGTCCGAGTACAGACTACCGTATCTTAGGCTCAATTGAAGCGGGTCAACCAATTACCTTATTAGGCGAAACCCAAGGCGATTACTCCAAAATTGTCGACCACAAGGGCCGTGAAGGTTGGATACCGACTAACATGATTAGCTCGGCACCCAGTTTTCGCGAGCAAGTATCGTCACTCACCAGTGAACTGGCTGAAGCCAAAGCTAAACTGGACGAAGTGATGAGCTCAACCGATAACCATGCCGATGAAGTGGCCGAGCTTAAAGCCAAGCTGACCGAAGCCGAAACGATGCTCAGCAAAACTACCCAAGAGCGTGACAGCTTGAAAGTGGCCGTGGATCGCAGCGCTCAGGAAGCACAATTTGCCCTATGGCGTGAAGGTGGACTGATCGCCGCCGCCGGTTTAGTGGTCGGGGTGATTTTAGTTTATCTGCCAAGACCGCAACGCCGTAATAAAAAGCGTTGGATGTAAATTTTTACGCGAATCCGCTGAAAGTAAAATCAAAAGCCAGTGTTTTCAAACACTGGCTTTTTTGTCAATTGAGCGTTACATCTGGCGCGTAACAAGCTAATCAAACAATCTTCACATTCTTTCACGCTATAGTGTTGTCCGTCACATTTTGGTTGTATAATCTGCGCGCGCAAAGCTTCATATTGTATACAAAATATCAAATGCGTTTCGCGCCCCCCATTTTTGTTTCAACAATAGAGCCGAAAACAACTGGCCAAGATGGAAGCGATTACTATGTTCAAAGCGAGTGAAGTGCTGGCAGGCCGCTACGATTCTGCCAATCTCGACGAACTGTTCAAAGCCGTCACCGACAACTACATTGTCGATGAAGAACAATACTTGTCAGAGCTAATCAAACTAGTGCCCTCCAGTGATGAAGCCATCGAGCGCGTCACTCGTCGTGCCCACGAACTGGTCAACAAAGTTCGTCAATTCGATAAGAAAGGTTTAATGGTTGGCATCGATGCCTTCCTGCAGCAATACAGCCTAGAAACACAGGAAGGGATTATCCTGATGTGTTTAGCCGAAGCCCTGCTGCGTATTCCCGATGCGGCCACCGCCGACGCCTTGATTGAAGATAAACTCTCAGGCGCGAAATGGGATGAACACTTAAGCAAGAGCGATTCGGTACTGGTTAACGCCTCCACTTGGGGCCTGATGCTCACTGGCAAAATCGTCAAACTCGATAAAAAAATCGATGGTACGCCAAGCAACCTGTTAAGCCGTTTAGTGAATCGTTTAGGTGAGCCTGTGATCCGCCAAGCCATGATGGCGGCGATGAAGATCATGGGTAAGCAGTTCGTTCTCGGCCGCACCATGAAAGAAGCGCTCAAGAACAGCGAAGACAAGCGTAAATTAGGTTACACCCATTCCTACGATATGCTGGGTGAAGCCGCGCTGACGCGTAAAGATGCCGAAAAATACTTTAACGATTATGCCAATGCGATTACCGAGTTAGGCGCGCAAAGCTATAACGAAAACGAATCTCCACGCCCAACCATTTCTATCAAGTTGTCGGCACTCCACCCACGTTACGAAGTCGCTAACGAAGACCGTGTACTGACCGAGCTGTATGACACAGTTATTCGCTTAATTAAGTTAGCCCGTGGCTTAAATATCGGTATTTCTATCGACGCCGAAGAAGTTGACCGCCTCGAACTGTCATTAAAACTGTTCCAAAAACTGTTTAACGCTGACGCCACTAAGGGTTGGGGCTTACTCGGTATCGTGGTGCAAGCTTACTCTAAGCGCGCCCTGCCGGTGCTGGTATGGTTAACCCGCCTAGCGAAAGAACAAGGTGACGAAATCCCCGTTCGCTTAGTGAAAGGCGCTTACTGGGATAGCGAGCTGAAATGGGCACAACAAGCTGGCGAAGCTGCATACCCACTCTACACTCGTAAAGCCGGTACCGACGTATCTTACTTAGCCTGTGCGCGTTACCTGTTATCTGACGCCACCCGCGGCGCGATTTACCCACAATTTGCCAGCCACAACGCGCAAACCGTTGCCGCGATTTCCGATATGGCGGGCGATCGTAACCACGAGTTCCAACGTCTACACGGCATGGGACAAGAGCTGTACGACACTATTCTGTCGGAAGCTGGCGCGAAAGCGGTACGTATCTACGCTCCAATCGGTGCCCATAAGGATCTGCTGCCCTACTTAGTGCGTCGCCTGCTGGAAAACGGTGCTAACACCTCGTTCGTACACAAGCTGGTCGACCCGAAAACCCCTATCGAGTCTTTAGTGGTTCACCCACTGAAAACCCTGACAGGCTACAAAACCCTGGCTAACAACAAAATCGTTTTACCTACCGACATCTTCGGTAGCGATCGCAAAAATTCCAAGGGACTCAATATGAACATCATTTCAGAAGCAGAGCCATTCTTCGCGGCCTTAGACAAATTCAAATCGACGCAGTGGCAAGCGGGCCCTCTGGTTAATGGTCAAACCTTAACTGGCGAGCACAAAACCGTGGTGAGCCCATTCGATACCACCCAAACCGTGGGTCAAGTGGCCTTTGCCGACAAAGCGGCTATCGAACAAGCTGTCGCCTCTGCCGATGCGGCCTTTGCAACTTGGACTCGTACTCCAGTTGAAGTGCGCGCCTCAGCCCTGCAAAAGCTGGCGGATCTGTTAGAAGAAAACCGCGAAGAACTGATTGCCCTCTGTACCCGTGAAGCGGGCAAGAGCATTCAAGACGGTATCGATGAAGTGCGTGAAGCCGTAGACTTCTGCCGCTACTACGCGGTGCAAGCTAAGAAGCTGATGTCAAAACCTGAACTGCTCCCAGGCCCAACGGGTGAGTTAAACGAACTCTTCCTCCAAGGTCGCGGTGTGTTCGTCTGTATCAGCCCATGGAACTTCCCACTCGCTATCTTCTTAGGCCAAGTTTCGGCAGCCCTCGCTGCGGGTAACACTGTTGTGGCTAAGCCTGCTGAACAGACTTCTATCATTGGTTACCGTGCAGTGCAGCTCGCTCACCAAGCAGGTATTCCAACAGACGTACTGCAATATCTACCAGGTACAGGCGCTACCGTAGGTAACGCACTGACGGCTGATGAGCGCATCGGCGGCGTATGTTTTACCGGTTCAACTGGCACAGCCAAACTCATCAACCGCACACTGGCAAACCGTGAAGGCGCAATTATTCCATTAATCGCCGAAACCGGTGGTCAAAACGCTATGGTGGTTGACTCTACTTCTCAGCCAGAACAAGTGGTTAACGATGTAGTGTCTTCATCCTTCACCAGTGCGGGTCAACGCTGCTCGGCGCTGCGTGTACTCTTCCTACAGGAAGATATTGCAGACCGCGTAATCGACGTACTCCAAGGTGCTATGGATGAGTTAGTGATTGGCAACCCAAGTTCAGTGAAAACAGACGTTGGCCCAGTTATCGATGCGACCGCGAAGGCTAACCTTGACGCCCATATCGACCACATCAAGCAGGTTGGTAAGCTGATCAAGCAAATGTCTCTGCCAGCGGGTACCGAGAATGGCCACTTTGTGTCGCCAACTGCCGTTGAAATTGACTCAATCAAAGTGCTTGAAAAAGAACACTTTGGTCCAATCCTGCACGTGATCCGTTACAAGGCAGCTGAACTTGCCCATGTGATCGATGAAATCAACAGCACAGGTTTTGGCTTAACCTTAGGTATCCACAGCCGTAACGAAGGCCATGCCCTCGAAGTAGCTGACAAGGTTAACGTAGGTAACGTGTACATCAACCGTAACCAAATCGGCGCAGTCGTTGGCGTACAACCTTTCGGCGGCCAAGGTCTGTCGGGCACAGGTCCAAAAGCCGGTGGTCCACACTACTTAACTCGCTTCGTGACTGAAAAGACTCGCACTAATAACATCACCGCTATCGGTGGTAATGCGACCCTGTTGTCACTGGGTGATAGCGACGCCTAAGCTTGCTCACATCTTCAGCTTTAAGCTAAGACTATTCCATAAAGTTAAGGCCAGACATTGTCTGGCCTTTTTTACTTCATTAATCAAAGTCGTGGGGCTTCACCCCACACCCGACCAAGGAGGACTGCTCGTCCTATCCTCCTTGGATGCTCCAAGACGCCCCAACGGAGTTGAAAGCCCCTTGTGCTCATTGCCAAATTTGCTATCGCTTCCGAAGGATGCGTCCCTGCACCTGCGAAAGCTAGTCGGTCATCCATGACCGAACTCACGCAATTTGTCTATTCGCCCTGCGGCAACTCCGAGGGGAGGTGTATTCTGTTACTTCAGAGTTAACAGTTAATCCCAAGAGAGTGGTGACTATCCCTCCATGAATACGCGAGTGTAAAAATAAAAATATATATCAATACGTTATATTGACTTGAAACACATAAAAACCGCTACAGCAAAAAACAGGACATGCGCAGATCTTTGGGGATTAATAGCTCGCACAATTGCGTCAGGAGTTCACCTTCCCCTGCGAAGTTACTGAAGGGCGTTGAAGAAAATCGTGTGACGCAGACAGGACGTCTGCGTAGCTTTCGGGGGGAAGGGACGCCCCATCGGAAGCGTTAGCGATTTTCGAATAAGCACGAAGCCACTCATCAATGCATGTAACTTCGCTAGGGACGCCGGGGATTTCCAAAAGGGGAACAGGCGTTTTTCCCCTTTTGGTCGGGTGTGGGGTGAAGCCCCACGACTTTGATTCACCTCGGCCGAAAGGCCATGATTCGAGATTCGTGACACAACCCCTACACATTTTTCTCACTCACTTACCTCACATGAATTTCCTCAAAACAGAGTCTCACCAAGCAAGAGGTTTCAAAGCCAATGTGAGCGGCTTCAAATTGTGAATAGGCGAGATTTGAAAGCGATATGAGGGGATTGCGCCTAAGAGATAAAAACCTTCATAATCGCCATTCAATCAACCGATTTTTTACTTTCTCAAAGTCACTTTCTCAAGGCAACTATGACATTCTCGCTATTAGATATTTCTGCATTGACGTGGTTTATCGTTTCTTGGGCTGGCTATACCGCTTTTGCCCGACGTAAGGCGAAGGATACCGACTGTATTGCCCGTGGCCTGCATAAACATCGAATTTACTGGATGCTCGAGCTGATGACCCGAGGCGTGCGGGTTGGCGATGCAGCGTTATTAGCGAATCTTGAGCGTAATATTGCCTTTTTTGCCTCGACCACGCTGTTCGTGCTCGCGGGGGTATTAACCTTATTTGCCCAGGTTGAACGCCTCGAAGCCGTGATCGCCACTATTCCCTATGCTACGCCGCCTAACCACTCCTTAGTCCAAGTGAAATTGGCGCTGTTAGTGGTGATCTTCGTGATGGCGTTTTTCCAATTTACCTGGTCGATGCGCCAATATGGCTTTGTGAACGTGATGATAGGCGCAGGCCCCATGGATAGCGAAGGCGCCAATGACAACCTCAAAGCCTACGCGCGGCAAATGGCAACGGTGCAAGACCAAGCCGCCCACTCCTATAACTATGGCCTGCGGGCTTACTACTTTTCGATGGCTGTACTCTGCTGGTTTGTGCACCCGATACTGTTTATTTTGGCTAGCCTGTTTGTGGTGGTCACCCTGTATCGCCGCGAATTTAAATCCCGCGCCGTAATAGCCATTACCGCCGCCAAGGCACATTTAGGCAGCGAATATCAGGTGCGAGAAACCCAGCGCCAATCCAAGTAGTCCCCAGCCAACCTAAGACTGTGCCAGCCAAAGCGCAGTCTTATTCTTGTTCTATACTCATTGGGTTAATCACCAATCAATAATGGGAGTGAACCATGAGTGATAATCTGTTAACTGTAGATGAAGTGTGCAAGTTGCTGGATAAGAGTCCGGCAACGATCAAACGCTATGCGCGGGAAAACCTGCTCAGCAGTGTGAAAGACGGTGAAGAATTGCGATTCCCCGAAGAAGAGGTCAAACGTTACTTAGCCTTTTCGCAGCGCTTAGGAAGATAAGCCGCCGCGCCTTTTATCGATTCATCCCCAAATGGACTTGGGATGCCTCGCTTATCCTTGTATAGCCATCTGTAACTGTCTGTAAGATAAAAACTCCCGCTGTGATTCCTCTAGCCCAAGCTCTGCGGCTAAGGCGAGGAGCTGCGCCTCATAGATTGGCAGCTTAGCTTCATCATTAGTCATAATAGCAAGCTCGGCAAAGTCACCTAAGCCTTCGAGCCAATCAAGCGTTAAATGAAATTCCCCAAGAAAATACACGCTGCGACGTTTTTTAATCTCAAGCACACATTGATAGCCTAAAGTCCGCAGCATACTTTTGGCCTTGTTGGCATTCGTGATATTAACCGCCTCACAGCGGTCTTTCTCGGGCCCTTTCACTATCCACAGCATGATGCCAGAGGGCTGCATCTCGCGAATACACAAGCTTTTATGCTCAGCCGCTAAGGATGCTGTTGGTGAATCAAAATAGCAGTCATGCTCAAGATTATCCTCGAGCATCACCTCGGGGGATTTGGCGCTTAAACGCGCCCAAAAGGCCTCTCGGTCCGTGAGTCGATACTTAAGCTCTACCTCAAACTTACCGTTAAAATGGGCGTTAATTTGCGGAGCGAATTCTTTAGGCGCCATGTCTGCTGGCATAGGGTTATTCATATAAAGGCTTCACTCCTGCTGCGCGTATTTCTCACCCATTCAACATCCAGACTCAAGCTAAGCGACGATAGAGCGCCTGATAGGCGGGGCAAGTTTGAAGTAACTGCTGATGATCGCCCGATGCCACAATTTGCCCCTCGGCGAGGAGGTGAATTTGGTCCATCTTGGCCATCGCCGTTAATCGATGGCTGATCATTAGCAGGGTTTTATCTTTCGCAAATTCAAATAATAAACTTAGGATTTCCCGCTCGGTGCGTTTATCTAAGCCCTCGGTTGGCTCATCTAACAGTAACAAAGGCGCATCACGCAGTAATGCCCTTGCCACGCCGATACGGCGCTGCTCACCGCCCGATAACTGCCGGCCGCCCTCACCAATCCACATATCGAGAGGCTTGTCGCCTTTAAGTAATTCGCCTAAACCAACCTGCTGTAATACTTGGATAAAACGCTCGTCATTGGCGGTACGCTTTTGCCCTTCTGGCACAGGCAAGGCAATGGCAAGGTTCTCCCGCAGCGTGCCCGCGTACAGGTAAATTCGCTGGCTCACGACTGTCATCGCCGATCTTAAGGCGGCCTCGCTATAGTTCGTCAGCGACTGACCATCTAGGCAAATTTGGCCACGCTGCGCCTGCCATTCACGGGTGATTAAGGACAATAAACTGGATTTACCACAGCCCGTTGCGCCCAATAACGCCACCTTTTGCCCAGGCTGTACCGTTAAGGATAAGCCCTGCAGAACGCTCTGATTGTCGTGATAGCCAAAATGGATATCCGTCATCTGCAGCCCGCCCGATGTCGCCTTAAGCGTTGAATTTTCGATAAAACGAATATCGCTTTCCTGCTCGGTGATTTCGTGAATTCGTGTCGCCGCCAGCACGCAGCCCGACAAATGTTGGAAAGCGCCCGCGATTGGCATCATCATTTCGACGCAGGCCATAGTGGCAAACACCATCAAGGCGAACATAGGGCCGGGAGGTACGGTATCGCCCACGCCATTGGCGGCTAAAAATAGCATCATGATGAGTGCCGAGCCTGTCGCTAGGATCAGCATGGCTTGGCTCAAGGCGGTGATATTCGCCATCGCCCCTTGGCTGGCAAATAACGCCTGTTCTGCCTCATCGAGCTTGTGTCTGTATCTGGCGTTCGCACCAAATAAACTCAGCTCAGCTTGGCCCTGCAGCATCTCAAGCAACTGCACCCGATATTGGCGTTTGGTCTCCAACATATTGCGACTTGGTTCATGCCCAAGCCGATAAAACAGTAGTGGTAGCAGCAGCCAAACCACCACTAAAAACAGGCATAAACTTAAGGCCAGCTTGGCATCAAACCATGCGAGGAACAGATATAACAATGCCGTCATCAGCAAGGAAGCCGCCATCGGCGTCAACAATCGTAAATACAGATGGTCGAGTGTATCTATATCCGCCACGAGGCGGTTGAGCATATCCGCACGGCGCAGCCCCTGCAGATTTTTGGCGCTGAGTGGGAAGAGTTTTCGCCACGCCCAAACTCTGAGTTCAGTCAGTAATTTAAAGGTCGCCTCATGGGTCGCGAGACGCTCCCCGTAACGACTGGCCGTTCGCGCGATAGAAAGGAAACGCACGCCACCGGCGGGAGTAAAAAAGTTAAAGGATTGGGAGCCGATAACCGTTAATCCCGCCACCGCCGTCGCCGATAAAAACCAGCCCGACAGCGACAATAAACCAATCCCCGCCATGAGTGTGGTTAAGGTGAGCACAAGCCCAACGGCCATCATCAACCATTGGTGGGAGAACAACCGAATAAAGGGAAGGAGTATTTTCATTGTGCGGCTCCTTCGGTTGTCCCTAACGCAATATCGCTGTGGGTATTAGGCATTGACGGTTCAAGCCCAATATCGGCTACTGATTCAGTATTTTCATGCAACATGGTTTGGAATAACCCCACCTCAGTAGACAGCGTCGCAAAATCCCCCCGCTGGACTATCTCGCCTTTATCGAACACTAGGATGGACGACATATGGTCCAGCTGATCGACTCTGTGGGTTACCATAATGCCCATCTTACCCGCCATCGCCGCTTTTAAGGTGCGGCTAACGAGTTGTTCGCTGACACTGTCTAAACTTGCCGTCGGTTCATCGAGAATAAAGACCTGCGCCGCCTGTCCCAATGCCCGCGCGAGCGCAATACGTTGCGCCTGCCCGACCGATAAGGTCGATGACTGCTCGCCTATCGGCGTAGCTAAACCTAGGGGTTGGCTGCGGACAAACTCATGGATATTGGCCTGCTCCAGCAATTGCCAAACCTGCTCATCCGTCATTTCGGGATTGGCTAAGGCGACGTTTTCTCGCACTGTGCCATGGAATAACTGCGGCTCCTGCCCAAGCCATGCTAACTGCTGTCGCCAATGGGCAAGGTCTAGGTTTGCGAGCTCAACCCCATCGATTAGCAGCTTGCCTTTATAGGGCAAAAATCCTAATAAGGCATTGAGTAAACTGGTTTTACCGGCGCCGCTTGGGCCAACCAGAGCCAAGTGTTCGCCCTGCTTCAACTCAAAACTGATGGGGCCAAGTAAACGGCTGCCATCGGTACTAAAGACTTCTAGATCTTTTACGCTAAGGTGAGTCTGCTTATCGAGCCGAATTTGCTGCCCGAGCTTGTCCTGCGAAGAGTCTGGCTCAGGATGTTCCAGCAGTGTCATCAATGCCTGGGCCGCGCCAATCGCCTGCGCTTTAGCATGGTAGTGTGTGCCCATATCCCTTAAGGGCTGATAAAACTCAGGCGCCAAAATTAAGATAAACAAGCCGACAAACAGGCTAAAAGGTAAGCCTTCATTCGCATTAGGCCCAAGTTGAGCATGCGCGTCATAGTAGCCAAAATCGAGGTGACCTAAATAACTGAAACCAAAGTAAACCGCCAATACGGCAATCGATACCGCGGCAAAAAACTCTAGTACCGCCGAGCTTAAAAAGGCCATTCGCAGCACAGACATAGTACGGCTACGGAACTCCTCCGAGGCTTTTTCGATAACCTTGAGTTCAGCATCACCCCGATAGAAGAGTTTTAAGGTCGAAAGCCCTTTTAATCTATCCATAAAGTGGCCGCTTAATCTGGCTAAGGCATTGAAGTTTTTACGGTTAGCATCGGCCGCGCCCATACCGACGAGGATCATAAACAGCGGGATTAGTGGCGCGGTTAATAGCAAAATCAGCCCCGCCGCCCAGTTGATGGGAAACACTGCGATGAGGATCAATAAGGGGATCACACCAGCAAGGGTCATTTGCGGTAAATAACGGGCATAAAAATCTTGCAAATCTTCCACTTGCTCTAAGACTATGCTCGCCCAACTGCCTGCGGGTTTACCTTTAATAAACGCGGGGCCAAGCCGAGTTAACTTATCCATTACCGCACTGCGGATTTGTTGGCGTAAGCGTTTGCCCGCTTCAAAACTGGCGCGCTCGCGGCCATAGGCGAGTATTGCTCGCAATAACATTAAGCCAATCAAGGCCATAAAATGTGGCAGATAATCGCTTGCCCCCACAGCCGGCTGAATTGGCGTGCTATTCACTCCATCAGTAAATGCCTGCAAGGCATTGCCAACAATGACGCCATCGAGGAGTGTGGCTATCAGATAAGCCTGTGCTATCAATGCAATAGCGCTTAACATTCCACACCATACGGAGAGCTTAACAAACCAGCCACAGGCTTTTTTTTGCGACTTGAGCCAAACGAGAAGGGACTTTTCTAACGACTTATCCATGGTGCTCCAACAGAAACTAGCAAAGCAGTAGGTTGTAGAAATAGGCTAAACACTGAGTGACCCCGAGGGGCTTGCAAGTGTTGAAAAGGTTCGATAGGGACGCAGTATCGCAGGCATCCAAGGTAGATGAAACCTTAGCGGAAGCTTTTGTTAGCCTATTCACAAAAATGAGATAAAGATCAATAAATTCCCAAAGTGCGGGAACCCAGAGCCAACTCTCGTCGCCAGCTTAATCAATCGGCCTTAATTATTGCTGAGCGCCGTATTTGACTAACACATGCCAGAGCAGCTTGAGCTCGTGTGCCACCTGAGCGCGGTTCCCCCGATCGCGCCAATGCTGGGGCGAATGGTATAAATCCCGCGCCGCCACGCCAATGGCATAGGCATCGACACGCTCGTCGATAGCAATTCGACTCGCCAAAGATGGCATAGTCGGTCCACGGAAATCACTGGGGATCTGCGCCGTGTGCAGGCTAAAACCATTATGATATTGCAGCTCGATATCATAGCGATCACATAGCTTGCTCAAGGTGGCACCAATTTCAGTCCCTTTAAAACTAGGGTCTGCCACCAGCATGGCAATGTCTTCATCGAGGGACACATCACCGTGGATCTGCGCTTCAATATAATGGTCGAGATTGTTCGACATCGGCCGTTCAAAGCGCGACAGCAAGGAGGAGTTCAGTTGATGCGCCAAATATTGGATCACATTGAGCGGTTTAAAATCCACTTTCCCCAAGGCATAGTGGCGCTCAAAACTCTCGGTGAGCAGCGCCGCTAATACATCATCAAAGCAGGATAAAGTGCCCTTTTCCTTCGGGTTACGGTAGGAATCTAAATAAGTGAACGTCGAGCGCGTGAGCAACTGCGAATGGGTCAGCAAATAACAGCTGCCAAAACGCGGGGCAGGACCATCCTGCCACATGCCTAAATCCAAGGCACCATACTTAGGCCGTGACTTAGTCCCCTTGTAAGCATCGCCAAAGAGTTGATTTTCCCAATGATCCCTTGGCCCACCTAATTCGGGGGATAACTGTCCATTGGAGATATGGGTTTCGAATTGGCTGCGGTATTGACCATCACGCAATAATCCTTCGGCCACTGTGATACCGCGGCTATCGATTCTGTCGGGATGAAAATGCAGTGCGACTCGGCCACAGTGTAACAATTGCTTCAGCGCCGCTTGCATCTCCTGCATGGGAATGTTGGACATCTGCTGCACGTTTCGAATAACCGCCACGGCCTGTTCACTTCGACCACGTGCGAGGCGTTCAATATGCTGTATTGCTGTCATAATCCACCTGCCATGGAGCGTCAATATGCCTAAGAGGACTCATCCTAAGAATTCAATGCTGCTGAATTCAAGCTACATAGGGAAAATTTCCCAGTTATCTTTACGAATCCGATTGATGACTAACGTCTTTGCAACCTATTGAGGATGTTTGTTAATTTTACCCCAAGTTAGATTACTTAGAAGCAATGAAATTAACACAAGCGTGATCTTTCCCTAAATACTGAACAAGATACTGATAGGTCGATAAATTAGCCACTCCTGAATCGGCTTTTGCGCCAGATAGACAACAAACCACTTTCAAACATGGCGATCTAGCGCCTCTTCATGTAAGCTGCACGCCCGCCAATTCGGCCATACTACTGCTGCGACACTTTGCTGCCACAAGAGACCCATTAATGAGTTTTTCCTCCCTAGGTTTATCTGCACCGATCCAAAAAGCCGTGACTGAACAAGGTTATGACACACCCTCTCCTATTCAAGCACAGGCGATTCCCGCCGTACTGACGGGTAAAGACGTGATGGCTGCGGCCCAAACGGGGACAGGAAAAACCGCAGGCTTTACCCTGCCGTTGCTCGAATTACTCTCTAAAGGCAATAAAGCCAAGGCGGGACAAATCCGCGCCCTAGTGCTAACCCCCACGCGCGAGTTAGCGGCTCAAGTAAGCGAAAGCGTTGAAACCTATGGTAAATATCTGCCATTGCGCTCAGCGGTCGTCTTTGGTGGCGTGCCAATTAATCCCCAAATTCAAAAGCTACGCCACGGGGTAGATGTACTGGTCGCCACACCTGGACGATTATTAGATCTTGAGCAGCAAAAAGCGGTGAAGTTTAATCAACTCGAAGTCTTAGTGCTGGATGAAGCGGATCGCATGCTCGACATGGGTTTTATCCGCGATATCAAAAAGATCCTCGCCATGTTGCCCGCTAAACGACAAAACCTGATGTTTTCGGCGACCTTCTCCGATGAAATCCGCGAGCTGGCCAAAGGCCTAGTGAATCAACCAGTAGAAATTTCAGTTACGCCACGCAACGCCGCGGCAAACACAGTCAAACAATGGATTTGCCCCGTCGATAAGAATCAAAAATCGGCGCTGCTAATTCAGCTCATCAAGCAGGAAAACTGGCAGCAAGTCTTAGTGTTTTCACGCACTAAACACGGCGCCAACAGACTGGCTAAGAGTCTTATTCAAGCCGAGATCAGCGCCGCCGCTATCCACGGCAACAAGAGCCAAGGCGCACGCACCAAAGCCTTAGCCGACTTTAAGAGTGGCGAAGTGCGCGTGCTAGTGGCGACCGATATTGCGGCGCGCGGGCTCGATATCGACCAATTACCACAAGTAGTGAACTTCGATCTGCCCAATGTCCCCGAGGATTACGTACACCGCATTGGCCGCACCGGCCGTGCTGGCGCCTTAGGCCAAGCCGTATCCTTAGTCAGTAGCGAAGAAACTAAGCTGCTCAGGGACATCGAGCGTTTGATCAATCGCGTGCTTGAAAGGCAGGAGGTTGAAGGCTTCAGCCCTGTGCATGCGCTCCCCGAATCGACCTTGAATGCCCATGGTAAAGAGAACAAAATCAAAGCCGTGGCGAGCCAACGTAAGCATCGCAGCGCGGGTAAACCCTCGCCAAGAGCCGGTACAGGCCGCGATGGTCGTAAAACGCCAGACAGCAGCGACGGCGCTGCGCAGCAAAAGAACTCAAATCCAAACCAAGGCCAGCGCAATAATCAAGGCCAGCATAAGCGTCCTCAAGCGGCAAAAAACGCTGAGCATAAAAATACGCACTCAGGTACCGAAGCTGGCCGCACGCCCAAACCACAGGATAAACGTCCTCAACGCGGCAAAGGCCCGGCTAATAGCGAACATAAAGCCAAAGGCCAGCCTCATTCAGCGGCGCAACAACTTAGCCCACAAGCTCGCAGCGAGAAACAACATTCTGACTCACGCCGCCAAGGCCGCGCTCAGTCGACGGCTAATTCCGCCAACGGTGAGCACAAAAAGCCTTCGCATCGACCCGATAACCGCCCTAATCGCGTAAAATCCTAATTCGATTTCGAGCCCCAAAGCCCCGTAATAAGATGCGTAAAAAAGATGCCCAGCACTGAGTGCAGGGCATCTTTGTTTGAGAACTAACTTATCTACAATCTTGAAGTTATTAGGCTTCACGCACCTTAAATTGCTGCATGGCTTCGCGTAGGGTGTTGGCCTGCTGCGAGAGGGATTCGCTGGCCTTAGCCGTTTCAAATGCGCTATTAAGCACGGATTCTCCCGAGTCACGAATGGTATTTAAACGCTCGCTGATATCTTCGGCGGTCACTGCCTGCTCCTCACTGGCGGTGGCGACTTGAGCATTGGCCTGCGAGAGCTGAGTTAAGGCATCTAAGATCTCAAACAAGTTTTGTTTAATTTGCTTAACTTGGAGCGATGACTCATTGATTTGCTGCTCATTTTTACCAAATGAGTCGACGGCCGACTGGGCATCAAGCACTAAGGTTTGAATAAGCTGACTGATTTCCTGGGTGGCGGTTTGGCTGCGCGTCGCGAGGGCGCGCACCTCGTCGGCAACGACGGCAAAACCCCGTCCCTGATCGCCCGCCCTAGCCGCCTCAATGGAGGCGTTTAACGCCAGTAAATTTGTCTGCCCCGCAATGGCATCCACCACGGAAACAAAGTTTAAAATTTTGCCTGTGCTGGCTTGGAGTTGCTGGATAAGTTGGCTCGATTGCTGGGCACTCTCCACTAGTTGCTGAGTGATCCGCTCGCTGGCCTCCACAACGGCGCAACTGTCCTTGGCTCGACCTTCCGCTTGGCCAGCCGAAAAGGATGCCGTTTCGGCGCTGCTTGCAACCTCGGTAATAGTCGCCGCCATTTGTGTCATCGAGGCGGCGACTTGGTCAGTATCTTCCTGTTGGCTGAGTATTGCCCTGCGATTATTTTCTGCCACAGCATTGAGCTCTGTCACCATAGAGGCGATTTCTTCGCTGCGCCCAATCACATGCCCCACGGTTTGGCTTAGGGTCAAGGCCATTTGATTCATGCTCAAGGTTAACTCGCCAAGTTCATCCTTAGATTCTGCTTGAAGCACTCGGCTAAAGTTGCCCGACTCCATCATGGCGGCGGCATTACGCAAGCGTGTAATAGACCGCACTATGTACTGACTAAATAACATGCCTATACCTAATCCCAAGATGAGGGCGACCGACGAAATCACCATCAGGCCGTAAATCGCGCTTTTCTCCTCATCCTCGGTGATGGATACTGCGGTTTGGGTCATTTGCTCTAAACGCTGCGCAAATTGGCTGAGCTGGGTGTTGAATTGGGATTGAGTGCGCTCAAGGTCGCTCACCTGCTGCACCAACGCCGTGGCCTGAGTATGTTGCTGTATCGCATTCACCACTGTCGCTAGCTGGGCATCATAGTCGCGATAAACGCGAATAATGTCGGTGACTTCTTGGATCAATTGTTGGGTTTTATCACGTAGTTCAGGCGGTTGAGGGAGGGTTAACGCCTCATTTAGCATGGTCTGTGTGGAGAGTAACTCGCCGTTAATTCGCTCTTTATGTTGAATCACTTCACCAATAAAGCCTTCAATTAATCGCTCCTGGGCTGAGACTGGGATCTCTGAAGCGCGAAAAGCCTTTTCAAGGCTAATCGAACTCTCGAGCTGCAAAATAGTGACCTCACTCGATAACTTCACTAGGGGGAGGTTTTCAGCGGTAATAGTGTGGATTTCATCCGTTACCCGCTTCATCTTTAGTAGGCTAAAAGCCGCTAATAACAGCATGAGTAGCAGCATGATGCCGATAAGGCTGCCCATCTTATATTTGATCCGTAAATCTTTTAAAAAACCAAGCATAAGCTTTAAACTCCAACTACCAAGGATCCCTTTGTCTGTATTTAGCATAGTTGGAGTTTTACGCTTTGCCGCTTAGGCTAAGCGCTTATAAACGAAAAATAAAACCTTTAGCATCCCCGATTCACCTAATCCAAGTAGGCAACTGAGGGTCAATCCCTTACCGGCCCTAGCGTCCCCTTGCAAACCACACGCCCGCAACCGATGAAAACTTGCATTCAAGTGAGAGATAACCGAAGATCCAAAAGCCTTTTTATTGCGTTAAGCCCCAGATGACACACTCAGCCTCGACCGACACAACATTGCCCGATAGCCATAGCCAAATCCGCTCGCAATTTCCAACCCTCTCGCAAATGTTGGGCGACTATCCCCTGTGTTATCTCGATACCGCGGCCACCAGCCAAAAGCCGCAATCCGTGTTAGATGCCATGGCGCAGTATTACCTGAACGACAATGCCAATGTGCACCGTGCGGCGCACCAGTTATCGGCGCGCGCGACCTCTAGCTACGAGAAAGTCCGCGATGAGTTAAAAGGGTTTATTAATGCTAAGCGCCGCGAAGAAATCATCTTCACCCACGGCACCACAGAGTCGATCAATCTAGTTGCCTATGGCTTAACGCCACAGATAGCTGCGGGCGATCTGATTTTGATCGATACCGCCGCCCACCACGCCAACATAGTGCCGTGGCAAGAATTGGCAAAACGCACGGGCGCCATCATTAAACCTATCTCTCTCGATCGGGATGGCAGGCTCGATCGCCATGCCTATCAAGCGCTGCTCGCCCTCAAGCCCAAAGTAGTCACCCTTTGCCATGTGTCGAACGCCTTAGGCACAGTGAATCCTGTTGTCGAGTTAGTGCAACAAGCCAAGGCGCAGGGGGCGATCACTTTAGTCGATGGGGCGCAGGCGGTTGCACACTTAAGCTTAGATATGGCCGCTATCGATTGTGATTTTTACGTCTTTTCAGGCCATAAGATGTATGGCCCGACTGGCATTGGTGTGCTTTATGGCCGCTTCGATAAGTTAGATACGCTCACGCCACTGTTAACGGGCGGCGAGATGATTAAACGAGTGAGTTTCGATGGCACCGAATTTGGCAGCCTACCCAATCGCTTAGAGGCTGGCACCCCACCCATCAGTGAAGTCATCGGCCTAGGCGCCGCTATCCGCTTTTTGCAACAATACCTCACGCCAGAGGTTCAGGCCCATGAGGCTGAGCTGCTGCAATATTTACAGCAGCAGCTGCGCGCCCTCGGAGATGTGCATCTCTATGCTGCCCATAGTGATAATCTCGGTGCGGTTGCCTTTAATCTGGGCGATGAACATCATCAAGATGTCGGGATTTTATTAGATCAACAAGGCGTTGCCGTGCGCTGCGGCCATCACTGCGCCATGCCCTTGATGCAAAGCCTTAACTTAAAGGGCTGCTGCCGAGCATCGATTGGCATCTACACCAATAAAGCCGATATCGACCGCTTTATTGCCGCCTTAGCCTCAGTCAAAGAGTTGCTGCTCTAATCTGCTCGCTAAGGGCTAACATCATTGCGCCATCAGGCAACACGCTTAAGAAGAGGACATTTTCGCCATGACATTGCCAATCATGCCCGCTGCCACCGAGTTTGATTACTCCGTTGAGGAGGCATCAAGCCTGTTAGCCCGTTTTGAGCAAGCACCAAACTGGCAGGAAAGATATCGCCAAATCATGTTATTAGGTAAAACCTTACCGAGTTTAGCGGATGAGTTTCGCCTTGAGTCCGCCCAAGTCAAAGGCTGCGAGAGCGATGCCTGGCTGTACCATCTAGAGCGAGACGCTAAGCATTATTTTCTGGCCGATAGTGATGCGCGCATTGTGAAGGGGTTGATCGGTTTACTATTGAGTGCCTGTCACGGCAAACAGAGCGACGAGATACTCGCCTTCGACCCTTCCGCCTATTTCAAACAATTAGGGCTAGAGGGTCAATTAAGCCCCTCGCGCACCAATGGCTTACATGCCTTGGCTAAGGCAATGATTGATGCGGTAAAACCCTAAATCAATCTGCGGGTTAAATCGGTAAAAGAGGGATTTAATCAAAGACTTCTACGCCTTAACAGGGTATAAAGAAGTAAAAATTAGCTTCATCTGAAGGAGAGCGCACGCCCATGAAGGCTGTTAATCAAGATCGTCGAACGCTGTTAAAAGGGATTGGCGCCGCCACGCTACTTTGCCCCTTTGCCAGTTTCTCCAGCCTTGCTGCGCCGCGCTCTCGGCGCTTATATATCGATGGTTTATCCTTTCTGCCCGATGACTTAGCCGATGTTCCGGCATCGGGACTCGATGCCTTTCTGTGTGATATCTCAGCCATCGAAACCATTGAACAAGCCGATGGCACCTTAAACTACAAACGCACTTACAAGGCCTGTATTGAAAGCATCCAACAAGCCGCGAAACGTGTCAGCGAACACCCAGACATCCTCCTGCAAGGCTTAACTGGACGCGATATCCAATTGGCGCGTGAGAGCAATCGCACTGCGGTTTTCTTCCAAATCCAAGGCGCAGATTGCGTTGAAGAAGATAGCGAGGCCAACCAATGGGCCCGCGTCGATGAGTTTCATCGCCAAGGTCTGCGAGCACTGCAACTTACCCACCATTACGGCAATACCTTTGCGGGCGGCGCCCTCGATAACGATGCCGATGGCGGGCTCAATAAACCTCTTACCGCCCATGGCCGTGCACTGATTGAAAAACTCAATCATGCCAATATCTTAGTCGATGTCAGCCACTCGAGTGCCCAAACCACGTTAGATGTAGCTAAACTCAGCCGCGCGCCCATAGTCCAAAGCCATGGCGCGGCGCGGGGCATTGTCAAACATGCCCGTTGTAGCCCCGATGAAGTGATCCGCGCCATTGCTGACTCAGGCGGCGTATTCGGGGTCTTTATGATGAGCTTTTGGCTCACCAATAATGCCGTTCCAACTGTCGATGACTATATCCGCCAGTTAGAATATGTCGCCCGAGTCGGCGGGGTCGATTGTGTTGCCATCGCCAATGATTATCCGCTCAGAGGCCAAGAAAATCTGCTAGCCCTGAATAACGACAATGCCCAGGGCGTGAAGGAATATCAGGAATGGTGGTACAGCCTAAGGGCTAAAAAAGTGTTAGGTTTTGATGCAGAGCCAAGGCATGTGGTCATTCCCGAACTAAACCATATCGAGCGTATGAGCCGTATCGACGATGCCTTAGCTAAGGCCCGTTTTAAGTCGACCGATCGCGACCGCTTTATGGGCGGCAACTGGCAAAGAGTGCTCAATCAGGTACTCATCTAAGCCCGCGCTAACTCAGTCAGGGTTAAATTGCGAAAAATTACTCGAGAAAACGGACCGTCATGCTGACCACCCTAGCGATCTCTAACTATCGTACCTTGCGGGAGATAGTCTTACCCCTTGGGCGCTTAAACTTAGTGACCGGCGCTAACGGGAGTGGCAAATCCAATTTATACAAAGCCTTACGGCTACTCGCTCAAACAGCGCAGGGTGGCGTTGTTAATGCTTTGGCGCAGGAAGGCGGCTTAGACTCCTGTTTTTGGGCAGGACCAGAAAATCTCACCAAGGGTATGTTAGCGGGCGATACGCCAATTGAAGCTACAGTCAGACAAGCGCCAAAACGCCTAAAATTGGGATTTGCGGGCGAAGATTTTAGTTATCTGATTGAGCTTGGCCTCCCCAAACCCGACTCCACCACCCTGTTTGGGTTAGATCCGCAAATTAAACGTGAGGCGATTTGGAATGGCCCCAAATATCGCTCCGCCAGCGTGTTGGTGGAGCGGCGCGGTCCTATGGTGAAGAGTCGCAGCCCTGAGGGACAAGGTTGGCTCACCTTGAGCGCCCATCTGCAAAGCGGTGACAGTATTTTTACCGAACTTGCCGATCCTGAACGTAGCCCGGAAGTATTAACGCTCAGGGACAGCATTCGCGCCTGGCGGTTTTACGATCATTTTCGAACCGATGCCGAAGCCCCGGCGCGTCGTCCACAGCTCGGGACCTCCACGCCCGTATTGCACCATGACGGTCGAGATCTCCCCTCTGCCATACAAACCATTTTTGAGATTGGCGATAAAGCCGCATTCGATCATGCTGTGACCGATGCTTTTCCGGGGGCTAAGGTGCGTATCACGCCCCAAGCGGGTGGGATACTCCAACTCGAATTTCACCAGCAGGGCTTATTAAGGCCACTGCATGCCAGTGAACTCTCCGACGGCACCCTGAGGTATTTATTGCTTATCGCCGCATTACTCACCCCAAGGCCACCCGAGCTAATGGTATTAAACGAGCCCGAAACCAGCCTGCACCCCGATTTATTGCCCGCTTTGGCTCGGCTTATCGCCAAGGCTTCCGAGGTTTGTCAACTTTGGGTCGTGTCCCACGCTAACCGCTTGATTAATGCCTTGAGCCAGTTTGAGCACTGCAATACTTTGGCACTGGATAAAAATCTAGGGCAAACCCAAATCGTGGGGCAGGATTTACTCAATACGCCGAGCTGGCAATGGCAACTCAAATAGCTGCTAAGATATAGCGTCTTTGCATCATACCGTTTCAGCATCGTAAAATACTGCCAGCCATAGGGTTTCGCCCTCTGAACTGGTCGAAGCGACTCTGTGCTTTTGATGCGGCGCTAGGGTGAGATAATCCCCAGGTTTAAGAGTAACTAACTGAGCATCTTCGAATTCGAGCTGCGCCTCCCCTTTGAGCAACATCACCCACTCATATTGAGATTGATCGTACCACTCCTCCACTGGCGTCGAATGGCCTTGCGAGATAATGCGCTCTATCTTCACCTTGCCATTGCTAGCAAGGGTTTCGAACACTTCTTGTGATAAATCATCGGGGAGTGACTGATAAAAATTTTGTAGCATCTTGAATCCTTATCATGGCTCGAGAGCAAGATAATCTATTGAGAAACCAAAGTATAAACCGTTATCATAGGCGCTCTTAGGGCTAAGAGCCTTATGAGATGACAAGATAAGACAGTTGTATCATATGGATATGGAGAAGTTGACCTATGTCGTTGTTTCGCGCGTTTAAAGCTAAATTATTTAATACCAAAGAAAAAAGCTGCGCCCATCAAGACATACCTCTTAAAACCTCTCCCAATCCCACTCCACTCCCATCCAGTACCTTCAAACCCTATTTTAGTCTTGCCATTCAAGCGACTCCGGCGCAAGCCACTCATTCAGAAACCCACGAAGAATTTACCCGCCACGACTTCGACAGCCCGCAAACGATTGAACTGCTCGGTTGGGAGCGAGAGCATGAATCCTGCACCTTTCACGAGACCCAATTTGACCGCATCGAGATACACGGCCCTGTGCAAGATTTTTATCTCGGTCAGGATAAGACCTGTAGCCTAGCGCTGGATTCTGATGCAGCGACAACTCAAGCCCGTTGGCAAGTGGCATTGGTAAACCCGCAGGAATTAGTGATCTGCCGTTTTTATATCGATGCTAGGTACAGAGTACAAGGCGATATGCAGGACTTCGGCAGTCTCACTGGCAAACTGCAACGGACATTTCATCAGATTGAGACTGAGCAAGGTCAGAATCTACTCAGAATTGTCACCCAATCCCCCAACCTCACTCAGGCCGTCGATTGCAATTACTTTGGTGAGCGCAACGGCATCACTCGCCAATTCAATGCCTTAGGTGTATTGCAGTTCGAAGGGCATTTTATTGAGGAGCAACAGCTCGGGCGCCAGACTTGGTATGACAATGAGGGCAAAATCAATCAAGTCGAGGAGCGCCACGCCGAGGGAATGTTACTGACCCGCTACTATAGCAATGGTCAGATAAAAGAAACCGCCGAAAAGGATAGCGAAGATAATTATATCAATCAGTTAACTCGCTATTATGAATCAGGCGCCCTGTGGCTAATACGCCCCATGCAGGCGGGAAAAATCCATGGCACAGAGCATATCTACTATGAAGATGGCAAGCTACAGGCCGAATTAAGCTATGACATGGGGGAATTGGTTAACGAGCTTTGGTACCATACCAACGGCAATCTTAAGCAAGAAGTCCATCTCGATGCAGCGGGCAAAAGCCTCGAAACCTATTACGAAGATGGCCAACTCGCCTGGCGAGAACGCCTCAATCCACAAGGGTTAAATTGCGGTCTACGCCAGGAATGGCACCCCAATGGCGTGCTGGCAAATCAACTCAATTTTGTTGATGGTGTTGCCCATGGCAACAGCGAGAAATGGTATCCGAACGGACAGCTTGAACAATGCATCCCCTTTGAGAATGGCCATGAGCAGGGGCTTGCCACTTGGTACCATGAAAATGGTCAACTCTCCCTTGAGATTTACCTTGAAAAGGGTCTAAGAGAAGGCCTTTTCCGCAGCTATTATGCAAGCGGCGTATTGTCAGCCGAGGGCCAATATCAGCGTAACCTCTCCGTCGCGCCCTTTATCGAATACTATGAAAACCAGCAAATTCAAATGTATCTGCCCCACACTCAAGGCAATCGCGATGGCACGGCCCGCTGGTTTTATGAAGACGGTACTATCAAGACGATTGCTGAATATTTTGTCCGCGACGGCCAAGGTTACCTTAAGGAAAGCTCCTCCTATAACCAGCAAGGTGTTCTCGAATCCTTTGAGAGCCACTCCAATACCCGTTGTGGCTATCTTCTTGAGGATAATCAACGGGAATATTATCAAACGGGCCACCCTGACACTCGCATCGAATACTATGAAGATGGGGCTATCCGTTGGCTGCTCACTCGCCTAGACGAGAACCTATTCAGCTCAAAAGCCTTTTCAAAACAAGGCGAATTGCTCGAGTCTGGCTTTGTAAAAGTGATAGATAACGATTATCAGGATGTCGGCCACTGGCAACGTTTTACACCGCAAGGCCAACTGCAGCGCGAAGCCTGGCTCAGTGACGATGGCAAGCTCAATGAAACCCGTCACTATTTTGATGCCGCCGAGCAGCAACAAACGATGGCAGCGGAAACCAAGGTCGATGACAATAACATTGTCGAAGCAATGGCTAAGTCTAACGATACTCAGGAGCCACAAACGTCGGCGCCAATCCTTAGTTACCATTTGAAATTTGACCCAGATAGCCAACTTTATGCCATGAAACGCTATCATCCGAATCGTCAAATCGCCGAAGAAGGCAACTTACATTTTCGGGGACAAGAGCACTTTTGGGTGGGGATCCACAATCAGTACGATAAACAAGGCCGACTCGAATTATCCGAAACCTATACGATGAATGGTGAACCGATAGAACACACAACAGAGTCAAATACCATTCGTTTAAATTAACTAGTTTTACAGAAAACTAAGGATGACTAAATGTGCAATCATATGGGCACCAATTGCGCACTCTAAACCTCGCTTCCAATACAGGTAGCCAGCGATCAAGCCAAAGCCAGCATTACCAAAAATAATATACAAAACTAAGGCTAAATTAACCTCAGAACTAAGCGCAAAGGCAACGGGTAAGTGACCAACTCCGAACAGAAAAGCAGATAACACTATTGCGAATAGATAATTATGAGATTGAATAACAGAGTCTTTTGCTTGGGTTAATCGATAGCAACACCAAGTGATGAACGACATTAATCCCCATCGAATTAATATCTCTTCAGTTATTCCACCATAGATAACTTTCGAATACCAAGGAGGGGTAAGTTTCTCTGCTGCACGAATAAAATCTTCAGGTAGATAGCCAACCAAAACAGCCATAAACCCCAAAACAAACAGTCCCCCTAATACTCCGCCGATCACGGCTGGAATCACCTGCGATTTCAGAATACTGTAGGGATCCTTTCCCTCTGCATAAGCAGCAATAACGGGTGCATACAAGCCAACTTTGGATGAGAAAACAGAACCGATTAACATCATCAGTACTAACATCAACGATGACTGCATTACCGTTAGTAAAACCAATAGAAAAACGGGAATTGCTAACTGAGTAGAATGTGTTTCGAGTAGTTTCGAAACAAAAGGGATAATTGAAATTATCCCTAAAAAACCAAAGCTAAATAATAGCTTATTAAAACGCCATGTTTTTACATCCATGTATCTTATTCAAACCTCTTAGAAGTTAGAGCGCGAACGTCGCTATGGTCTTTTGGATCCCCACCACATCGGTACCGCGTTTAAGCTCTTTGACCAGAGGATCACTTTGGCCAGAGATCCAGATCCTAAGCTCGGCATCCATATCGAAATGGCCTGTGGTTTCCACTTCGAAATGAGTGATGGATTTATAGGGCACTGAGTGATAGCTGGTTTTCTTGCCCGTTAGTCCCTGCTTATCGATTAAAATCAATCGCTTGTTGGTAAATACAAACAGATCGCGGATCACTTTATAGGCCAGTTTTAATTCTTCCTGAATCCCCATAATTGGGCGCAACTCTTCGGCCAGTTCCTGTAAATCGACCTCAGACGCATTCCCCAGTAACCCATCTAACAATCCCATGCTGACATCCTTTATTATTGAAATTTTTCAATAAAATATCCTGTAGTTAACCAAGTGGCAACATAGAGAGCGGCAACGGCCCTAAAAACAAAAAGGGAACATTGAATACTCAATGCTCCCTTGATAACCATTCAAGCTGAATTAAACAGCTTTTTGACCGCGAACCTGACGGTTTTCACCGACGACCATCATCTCGCATTTGGGGCAATCGAAAACTAACTTAAGCACATCGTTACCTATCTCAAGCACCATAGGATCGGCCTTAATGCCCGGCACTTCCTTAGGACAGAGATTGAAGTTAAATCGCAGGCAATGCTTAGTGATCATTAACGGCACGTCTTCAGTCACGCCGTTTTTCTCGTAGGTGTCCTGAATTTCAATCACGCCATGGCGCTGATAAAAATCCTTCGCCTTTTCGTTTGCCACGTTACCCAAGTAACTTAAGTGTTTGAATGGATATACGGCATCTTGGTTATATTTCCAAGGTTTTGGACGCTGGTACCCTTCAACACGGGCAAGCTCTAATGCTGCTACCGCATCCCGGCGCAGGCCGTTGAGCACAGATGCAGGCAGGAACCAAGGCTCGGCGGTTTCGATACTGATCTGGCGCGCTGTAAAATCGGTACTTCCCAGTTTCGACAATTGAGTACGGATAGTCTGCAAGGTTTTTTCAGCGTCGGTGGCGGGCGTCTTTTCGACTGCAAGCTCAACCGTTGCACTTAGGCCGTAAATATCCGTTAAGGTCAGCGCCACGCCCGTAGCAGTATCGGTTAAACGCATGTCGACGCCGATAATACGCTTGGCTGACTCCTTAGAAAGTAAAGTCTCGAAGGCTTGGTTATGGTTACGGTATAAGGTCATACCGACACGCAGATCGCGCGGCACCTGCAATACATGCAGCTTATGACCTTCGGCACGGTTAACACGCAGTCCCTGCAATTTGTCATCGGACTGTTTGGCCATCGCATAGTTTGGCGGGAAATAGGCTAAACCATCACCGTTATTAAACTCGTGGGTTGAACTGACTTGAATAAAGTCTTTGCCGATGGCGACCACTTTACCCACATCTTGCCCGATATATTTTGGCGAGCGGAAGTCTTTAATCCCTTGGCTACGCTCATTCACAAAGTAATCTGTGCTGCCACGGTTAAAGGTTTTTTCAGGATCCGGAGTAAAAGTATGTTCAGTACGGCCATGGGATGACGCCACAAACTCAGGGCGACGCGCCATAATGGCATCGAGCTTTTGACGATAATGGGCGGTCACGTTTTTAACGTAACTTAAGTCCTTTAAACGCCCCTCAATTTTGAAGGAGCGCACACCGGCATCAATCAAGGCTTCGAGGTTATCGGTTTGGTTATTGTCTTTTAATGAAAGTAAGTGCTCATTTTGCGCCAACACATCCCCTTGGCGAGTCTTAAGATTGCCCGGCAGACGACACATTTGCGAACATTCGCCGCGGTTTGCACTGCGGTTACTGAAGGCATGACTTAAGTTACATAAGCCGCTGTAGGCCACACACAGGGCGCCGTGGATAAAGAACTCAATCTGCATATTGGTGTGAGCCGCAACCTCACGGATTTGGCTTAAGCCTAACTCACGCGCCAATACCACTTGTGAAAAACCCACTTGCTCTAAGAAGGCGACTTTCTCGGGATTACGGTTATCCATCTGCGTACTAGCATGCAGCGCAATCGGCGGCAGGTTAAGTTGCAATACGCCCATGTCCTGCACAATCAGCGCATCGGCGCCCGCGTTATACACATCCCAAATCAGCTTTTCAGCGGTCTCGAGCTCATCGTCCATCAGAATAGTGTTAATGGCCACAAACACTTGCGCATGATACTTATGAGCAAAAGTACACAGACGGGCGATATCTTCCACACTGTTACCCGCGGTCGCACGCGCGCCGAATGCGGGACCACCGATATAAACCGCGTCGGCACCATGGCGAATGGCTTCAATGCCATAATCGGCATTTTTTGCAGGCGCCAATAACTCTAAGCGGTTATTAACGTGAGAAAGTGTCTCAGGTGTGTAAATCTCTGGCTGGCTCATACTTCACTGGCTCAAAATGAACAATCACGAAAAAGGTGACGAGTATAACAAAAACTCAAATCCAGCTCTATCTGCAAATCATTTTTCGCTGGATTAAAGCGAGGCGAGATAAGGAGCTGAGACAACAAACTTGCACCCCAGAGCCGAGCAGAGTATCTTTGCCGCGCATTGTTTAATAGGCGCGATTATGACTGATTTTATTTACCAACCACCGACAACTCCCTGGCTCGATGTGCTTTACCAAGATAAAGACATTATCGTGGTCAACAAGCCTTCGGGATTATTGTCCGTGCCAGGTCGCGATCCCGCCCATTACGACAGTGTTTACGCCCGGGTAAAAGCCGAGCATCCCCATTGCCAAATCGTCCATCGCCTCGACATGGCGACCTCAGGTGTCATGGTGGTTGCGCTCATTCGTAGCGCCGAGCGCGAGCTAAAACGCCAATTTCACGATAGAGAAACCAGCAAAACCTATCTCGCCAGAGTCGCGGGATATGTTAAAAATGCGACGGGTAGCGTGGATTATCCGCTAATCTGTGACTGGCCCAATCGCCCAAAACAGAAGGTTGACCACGAAATAGGTAAACCCTCATTAACTCACTTTGAGGTGTTAAGCCGCGCCAAACGCTCGACTCTCGTTAAGCTAAAGCCGATTACTGGACGCTCACACCAACTCAGGGTGCATATGATGGCACTTGGGCATCCTATTCTCGGCGACGGCTTTTATGCCGATCCGCTGGCAAAATCCTTAGCACCGCGATTATTACTCCACGCCGCAGAACTGACCATTCAACACCCTTATACGGGTGAGAGCATGACGTTCAGTGCCGATGCCCCCTTTTGTGAGCCAGAAGGTGAGCAATGATCACTAAAAACAATAAAAACACCTAAAAGCAGTAGCCATTCACCATAAAAGAACGTAACTTTATGACAATTCATTATGTTATAGAGAGTTTATTTATGGAAACCGCATTTCAGCGCGATCAGCTTGATAACCATATCCTCGAAGCCTTAATGCAAGACGCACGCACCCCGTTTGCCGAGCTTGCCAAACGTTTCGGCGTGAGTGCGGGTACTATCCATGTGCGTGTCGAGAAAATGAAACAAGCGGGGATTATCACCGGTGCCCAGATCACCATCAATCCCAAGGCCCTTGGGTACGATGTCTGCTGTTTTATTGGAATTAATCTCAAAAGTGCCGGCGACTACCCCGCCGCCATCGCCAAGCTAAATGCCCTAGAAGAAGTGGTAGAAGCCTACTACACCACAGGCAACTACAGCATTTTTGTCAAAGTCATGTGCCAATCCATCGATGGCCTGCAACACGTACTGATTAACCGCATCCAATCAATCGACGAAATTCAATCGACTGAAACCCTTATTAGCCTGCAAAACCCTATCACAAGAGCGGTGAAGCCTTAGTTACGGCTCTCACAAAAAAGCCTTCAAACAGAATGCTATATCGCAAAATGATGACTTAAGTCTTTTTTCCACCAAAAGTGTTAACCGTACGATACTTTTGTGTTACAACTTCATTGCTAGCCATTAAATGCGCAGCATAACAATAACAATTTAGCTACGCGGTACTGTTGTCAGTACCAAAAGCATTAATTGACAAGGAATGAAGTTGTGAAGACAAAATTATCTATCGCTATCTCGGCGGCACTATTATCAAGTGCAGCAGTTGCAGGTACACCAGCTCAATACAATACAACCAATCAAACAACGGACAAGTATGCCGGCTTAAGCGTTACTAAGAATGAGAGTAACGAACAAAAACAAGCAGTAGCTTGGATGGTAAAACTAAAGGCGCCTTCTCTTTCACAACAGAGCCAATTGAAGGGATTCAACAAGCAATCGGTTATGAGCCAAATTGAGAGCTCACAAACCAAAGTTAAAAATGCAATTAACAGCATGGATGCTGATTTAAAAATCGTTGCAACAACTTCAAAGCTGGTTAATTCAATCATTGTTGAAGGCAATCATAAGCAACTCGCTTCATTACTAAACAATTCTGAAGTAGCAGCCATTCTGCCAATTTATGACTACAAGCTTGATGTCGCTGCAAGTGCTGAATACATCAAAGCAAAAGCCGTTATTGATGCAGGTATCGCATCAGGTAAGGGTCAACGCGTAGCCGTACTCGACACTGGTGTGGACTACACTCATAAGGCTTTAGGTGGCTCAGGGTTAGTTGCTGACTACCAAGCGGCCGTTGCCGCTAAAAGCGAGATGCCAAACTGGCCACAAGGTAAAGTTATCGGTGGTTGGGACTTTGTTAACAATGACCCGAACCCAATTGATGTCACAACCAACCATGGTACCCATGTAAGCCATTCAGTTGTTGGAACCGCTCCGGATGTAGAGCTACTAGTATATTCAGTATGTAACTCAGGTTGTTCTGGTATCGCACAATTAAATGCTCTCGAAGCCGCGATGGATCCTAACGGCGATGGTGACATTAGCGATCGCGTCGATACGGTAAACATGTCATTAGGTGGTGATTTTGGTGACGTCGAAGACGGCGCAGTTCAAGTCATGATCAATGAGATGGTAAAACTAGGTGTAAACCTAGTGATCTCTGCGGGTAACGATGGTCCGACTCCTTTTGTTGTTGGTGGCCCAAGTACTACTAACAGTGCACTTTCTGTTGGCGCTATGACTCACCCAACAACCAAAGTAGGCAAAGTTGAAGCTTCAATTGCCGGTAATTCAGTCACTGCCGTTGCCGCAGGCTTCAATAAATCCAATGCCTATAGCTTCACAAATGCTGTGGCCCCAATTGTTTATCCTGCCGCCAATAAAAATGGTTGCGCAGCTTACACTGAAGATTTAACGGGTAAAACTGTTTTAATTGACCGTGGTACCTGTGGTTTCGTTGTTAAAGTACTGAATGCTCAATTGAAAGGCGCATCATTTGTGATTGTCGCCAACAACGCAGCCAATGCTGGTGCAATTGTGATGGGTGGTACCGACGACAATATTACCATTCCTTCGGTAATGGTTTCGAAAGAAGATGGTGACGCCATTAAAGCGGCATTAGCTGCTGGCGATGTTCCATTTAGCATTTCATCGACAGAAGTAACTACTGCTGGCGCGATTGCGACCTTTACTTCAAGGGGTCCATCTATTGGCGGAACCCTGAAGCCTGAAATTACCGCTCCTGGAACAGATATTCTTACCGCACATCCAGGCTTAGGAGATGGCTTAACGCCAATCAGTGGTACATCATTCTCTAGCCCAATTACTGCAGGTGCTGTCAGTATCATTCGTGAAGCATTACCGCATCGCAATGCGTTTGAGGTTAAAGCCACGATCATGAACGCAGCCAATCTGGATGTAACCTTAGAGCCAAAAGAAATCAACCCAGATACAGAGCTTGCGCCTATAAGCTATATCGGTTCTGGTTTAGTGGATGTAGAAAAAGCTGTAAATCTCCCAGTGGCAGCTTGGAATAAAGACACTAAACAAGCGGCATTGGCATTTGGTTTATTAGCCCTTAATAAAACGACGTCAATCACAAAAACCGTCACAGTTAAAAACTTCTCTACTGCTGAAAAAACCTATACGTTAAAAGTCGATCAACGCTTCCAAAACGATATCGACTCTGGCGCCTTAAGCTTTGCGTTACCTGCTAGCATCACAATCCCGGCCGGACAAACCGTTGATTTTGATGTTACAGCGACAATTGATCCAACCAAGTTACCAGAATGGACTTTAACTTCATCCTATGAGCTTGACGGCACGGCTGCTGATGCTTCTGCCGCACTGACACTATCCGAATACGATGGTGCTATCCAGTTTATGGATGGTGAAGAAAAAGCGTTGCACTTGGTATACCACGTGTTACCTAAAGCGGCTGCAGCGATTTCGGTTGCTACAGAAGCGACGGAAGATGGTTTAGTACGCACACTGACAAACGTTGGTGCAACTTCAATTACCGATCCATTCACGGCCCCATTAATTGCCACAAGTCCAGTCGATGAATCTAAGCGCCACGACTTGTTAAATGCCTCGAGTGAACTGTTACTCAGCAGCTCATGTGATGCGGGCATCGCAATTTACAACACCTTCCAAATGCGCGATCCAATCGTCCATGCCTTAGTGGCAAGTTATGACGTCGATTATGATCTTAATAACGATGGTGTTTGGGACTACACAGCTGCGACTGCAAACCTCAATTGGTTTAATGACAACTACCCAAGATCTATCTATGGTTTAGTTTCTAAATACGGTACTTCATCAGGTACCTTAGAACCTGTTTTCCATGTCACGGGTAATGACTTCCTGACCAGTAAAGTATGTCTTGAAGATATTGGTTTGGCTGAAGCTGACTTAGGTAAAACCATTAAAGTTCGCTACCGTGTTGAAGACAGTGATTGGGCTCCAACACCTTCAGGTGATGAAGACAGTGTTGTTGCATCGCTTGTCCTAGATGGCTCAGGTACATCAGCGATGTTAGTCGATGCTGATGGCAAAGAAGTCACTGAACTTAAACCAGGTGAAAGTGCAATTTTAGAAGCGCAAGTTGGTGATAACGCTAAAGGCTTTATGTTCCTATCTGACTCAGGCTCTATGTCTGTTGTGGCTAATACCACAGATGAAGGTAACTCAGCTCCAACCGTAGCAAACGTCACCCTATCCGTGAATAAAGGCACTGCCGGCGGCACTGTACTAGGACAGATTGAAGCCACAGATCCAGATATGTTGACTAGTCCGTTCTCTGAGTTTGTAACAACTAACTCTAACAGCAGTATGGTACTCGTTGAGAAAGATGGAACTGTTCGCTTAAGTGACGATGCAGTGATTAATCAAGACAGCAAGACAATGGAAGTTGAAGTAGTAGCCCTAGATACTATGGGTAACACTTCAGCACCAGCCAAAGTCACTGTATTGATTAATAACACTAAACCAACAGTTTCCCCAACGAGTGCAAATGCGACAGAGAACTCATACGTTGCATTACTCGCAAATGGTAAAGATGCTGATGGTGATACTTTAACTTACACTTGGAAGCAAACATCTGGTCCTACAATTAGTTTTGTTAACGGCTCAGATAAACTAGGATTTACAGCCCCTTCTGGTGACAACGTTTATACCTTTACCGTTGTTGCATCTGATGGGGTAGATGATAGTAATACTGGTACATCAACAGTGACAGTGAAAACAACCAAAGCAAACAACGCCGGTGGTACCTCTGGTGGTGCTCTGGGTTGGTTAACTGCCTTGTTATTACCTCTGGCGGCAATGCGTCGTCGTATGAAGTAAGCAGTTCATCTGTCTCGTCCTGAAATAAGTTGACACTTATTTCCACCTAAAACGCTCGATGAACCTCATCGGGCGTTTTGTATTTTAAGGCCAAATGTGGCCGCCGTTGATTATAGATGGCTACCGCTTCTGTCACCATTTGTCGCGCCTCCTCCAGCGTTGCGGGCTTATGTGTTAAAAACTCCTGCTTCAAGATGCCATTCACTCGCTCTGCTAAGGCATTTTGATAGCAGTCATATCCGTCTGTCATTGAGCATGTCACGCCATGTTGTGCGTGAACCGCTTGATACGCGTTTGAGCAGTACTGTATCCCTCGGTCTGAGTGGTGTATCAGCGGTTTACTTTTATCTTGTCGCTGCTTCAGCGCCCGTTTGTAGGCCGTTAGCACCCCGTCTGTTTTAAGATTATCATCAACATGATAGCCCACGATTTTTCGTGACCAGGCATCGGTCACCAAGCTTAAATAGGCTTCATTATCTTGCAGTGGCAGATAGGTAATATCCGCCACCCAGACTTGCTCTGAGCGGCTGATGTCTACTTGCTGCTCGCTGGGCTTAAGCAAGTTGGGATGACACCTAAATCGATGATGGCTATGGGTCGTTTTATGGTACGCCCGCTTAGGCGTGACCAACAAACGATGCGCCCTAAGACAGCGAAATAACCGGTCTCGTCCTATCACTATTTGATGCATTTTGTTGAGTAAATACTGCAGTTTACGCGTACCGACTCGCGGTTGAAGTAGCCGTTCATATTGTACCATTTGCACCACCTGTTGCTCCCTTTGCTCCCATTCTGTTTGCCGCTGGCATTGTTGATAATACGCCTGGCGACTGATGCCAAGGTAACGACAGCATTGGGTGACGCCATAACCTATGGCCGTTTTTTCTTGGAGCGTTTCGCGGGTGGCTTTTTTACGACGGATATCCCGTAGTCAGTTCTGAGTTTTTCGACAATGGCTTCGAAGAACGCCGCTTTCATGCGGGTATCTTCCAGTTCGGCTTCGAGGGCTTTTATCTTTTGCTCGGGGGTGAGCGTGGTGGGTTCAGTCATCAACTGTCCTCGCATTGATGTTGGCGGCGTCCCTAGGGACCAATCCAGTTTGCCATGCTTGCGTAACCACACTAACACGGTGGAGCAACCTTGAATACCGTACTTGTCTTGCGCCTGCTTATAGGTCAGCTCGCCTTTTTCCACTTGGTCGACAACCGCCAATTTAAAAGCGAGGGAATAATCGCGTTGAGTTCGTTTAATTGTTGAAGTCATTACACTCTCCAAAATGAGTTTGAAAAGTGTCAACGCTATTTAGGACGGGTCAATCTATAAACAAAAGGGAGTCTATATGACTCCCTTTTTTATTGTGTAGATGCGTAGGATCTCGATGGTATCAACAAGAACCGGATTACGAACGCAGCCCTATTCCCCGCGAGATGAGGTAATACGCAACGCCCCAAAGTACGGCACAAAAGCCCACCATAATGCCAATAGAAAGCGGGATGCTGATATCGGCAAAACCTAAGAAACCGTAACGGAAGACGTTGATCATATAGACCACAGGGTTCAGTGCTGAAACGCCTTGCCAAAAGGATGGCAGCAACGACAGTGAATAGAATACTCCGCCGAGGTAGGTTAAGGGCGTGAGCACAAAAGTCGGGATGATGCTGATATCATCGAAACTCTTGGCAAATACCGCATTAATTAATCCCCCTAAGGAGAACAGCACTGAGGTTAAAAATACCGTCATGACCACAAGGCCTGCATGGTGCAAGCTGATGTCGACAAAGAACATGGCGACTAGCGTGACGATTAAACCAACGCATAAGCCCCGAGCGACACCGCCACCCACATAGCCTGCAATCATCACATAGTGAGGCACGGGCGCAACCATTAACTCCTCGAGATTGCGCTGAAATTTCGCACTATAGAAAGAGCTTGCCACATTCGAATAGGAGTTAGTAATCACCGACATCATGATTAAACCTGGCGCGATAAACTCCATATAAGATACGCCACCCATATCGCCAATGCGGCTACCGACCAAGTTACCAAAAATCAAAAAATACAAGGTCATAGTGATCGCTGGCGGAACTAGAGTCTGGATCCAAATCCGGGTAAAACGATTGATTTCCTTGGTTAATATGCTTTTGAAGGCGATAAAATACAGCTGTTTCATGCCTTAGCTCCTTGGGTTTTCTTCACTAACTCGACGAAGAGTTCTTCTAAACGATTGGATTTGTTACGCATAGACAAAACCTCTACCTTAGCGGCGGTTAACTGCGTAAACACATCATTGAGATTGTGATCCTTTGCCACATCCACCTCTAAGGTATGCGGATCGGTTAAACGGCACACCATACCCTCGAGAGTGGGGGCGACATCGATGTCGCGGCGTAGGTCGAGGATAAAGGTTTCGAGATTCAGCTTACTCAGCAAGGCCTTCATGCTCGTGCATTCCACCAGCACGCCCTTATCGATAATGCCGATATTGCGACAGAGCATTTCTGCTTCTTCAAGGTAGTGGGTCGTCAGAATGATAGTCACGCCCTGCTGGTTGATTTGTTTGAGGAATTCCCACATTGAGCGGCGTAGCTCAATATCGACCCCTGCCGTTGGCTCATCTAAGATCAGTAACTTAGGTTCGTGCATCAGGGCGCGGGCAATCATTAATCGCCGCTTCATTCCCCCAGAGAGAGTGCGAGATTGGCTATTGCGCTTATCCCACAAATCCAGCTGGCTTAAGTATTTTTCGGCTCGCTCAAGAGCCACGGCCTTAGGCACACCATAATACCCCGCCTGATTCACGACGATTTGCAGTACCGTTTCAAACTGGTTGAAGTTAAATTCCTGTGGCACTAAACCTATGCACAGCTTGGCTTCCTCGAGCTGCTTATCGATATCAAAATCAAACACCTGCACAGAGCCAGCGGTTTTCTGCACCAAGGAGCTGATAATACCAATAGTGGTCGACTTACCTGCGCCGTTCGGGCCGAGTAGAGCAAAAAAGTCTCCCTGTTCAACGGTAAGGCTAATCCCCTTTACTGCTTCTACACCGCCTTTGTAGGTTTTTTTTAGCCCCTCGAGTACGAGAGCATGGGCATGATTGGCCATAGTGCTACCTGATCCTGAAAGAATGAATAAAACAATAAGATGGTGTCGAAAACAGCAAATGCAACACGCTAGGCTGTATAAAAACGAATTATGGCTCTAGTTGATTGAATCAATACAGATTAATTTATTAAAAATAACTAATAGATCACCAAACGCGGATACGTGACCCCAAATAACATTTGCGTCGCCAACTTTCGGCACAAAACAAAACTCCCGCCTAGGCGGGAGTTTGAGTCATAACGCATCGGGCTTATTCGAGCGGCACCACTTTGGCGATATAAGGCAAGTTGCGGTATTGCTCAGCATAATCGATGCCGTAACCCACAATAAACTCGTCTGGGATCGTAAAACCGATAAAGTCGACTTTAACATCCACTTCGCGGCGCTCGGGTTTATCCAACAGAGTGCACAGGGCTAAGCTCTTTGGCTCACGCAATAACAGCATTTCGCGCACTTTGTTTAAAGTATTGCCCGAGTCAATTAAGTCTTCCACAATCAGCACGTCGCGGCCCGCGATATCCGATTGCACATCCTTCAGCACTTTCACATCCCGTGAGCTGGTCATGGCATTGCCATAGCTCGAAACCGACATAAAATCGATTTCAACGTGGCCTTTAATACGGCGGCACAGATCAGCCATAAATACGACTGAACCTTTTAACAATCCCACCATCAGCAAACGCTCGCTGTTGGCATAGTGGGCATTGATTTGCTCGGCCATTTGATCCAATTTTTGGCTGATCTCTTCGGCGGAGATCATCACTTCGGTGGTGTGTTTCATATCAGTCTCAATTGTCGATGTCATTGGGGGAGTGTTTGTCATAGCCCCAGCGACTCGTTAATGCATGGTCAACGCCCAAATGATCGAGGATTCGAGCGACCATGAAGTCTACCAGATCTTCTACGGATTTGGGATTATGATAAAAGCCCGGCGCCGCCGGCATAATAGTGGCACCTAAGCGCGACAGGGTTAGCATATGCTCTAAGTGTATGGCATTAAACGGAGTTTCACGCGGAACCAAGATCAGCTGACCGCGCTCTTTTAATACCACGTCCGCCGCCCGTTCGAGCAAATTATTGCTCATACCAGTGGCAACAGCCGCCAGTGTCCCCGTCGAACAAGGGCAAATCACCATTTGTTTAGGGGCTGCACTGCCTGAAGCTGGCGGCGAAAACCACTCATCTTTGCCTAATACCACTAACTCGCCAGATAAGGCTATCTTCTTTTGTGCCAGCACCTCGAGCAATTGTGCCTTGGCTTTATCGCTGTTCGCACTAAGCTGCAAGCCATGCTCAGTGGCCAGCACAACACGGGCGGCGCTTGAGATCATTAAAAACACTTGATAGCCCGAGGCCAACAAGCATTCTAATAATTTCAAACCATAGGGCGCGCCCGAGGCACCGGTCCAGGCTAAGCTAATGGCTTTATCAGATTTGGCATAGGCCATATTAGTCCGCCTGCTGAACAAACTGTGGGCTGACTTCGAGCGCCGCCAACAGTTTCTTATGTAAGCCGCCAAAGCCGCCGTTACTCATCACCACGATAGTGTCACCCGCTTTTGCCGAGGCAGCCACTTTAGCCACAACATCATCAATTTGATGTAGGACAGTCACAGGGATCACCGCCGCTTCCATCGCCTCTTTCATGTTCCAATCGATAGTATCGGCTTGATATAAAAAGGCTTCGTCCGCTTGCAGCATGGAATGAGCCAGCGTGTCTTTGTGTACCCCACTCTTCATCGTGTTCGAGCGTGGCTCTAATACGATAGTGATTTTGCTTTGACCGACCTTGGCACGCATGCCCTTAATGGTGGTCGCAATCGCCGTTGGATGGTGAGCAAAATCATCGTATACACTCACGCCGTGGACAGTACCCAGCAGCTCCAGACGACGTTTCGGCGGTACAAAGCGAGTTAATGCCGCGATAGCAGCACTCGGTTTAACCCCAACATGGCGCGCAGCGGCGATGGCCATTAGCGCGTTTTCAATATTGTGCTGACCAATCAGCGCCCATTCGAGCACGCCTTGGGATTCGCCGTCGAAGATGACCTCAAACTCGTGGCAATCATCACTTAAGGCCTTAGCATGCCAACCCTTAGTCACCTCAGCGGTGTGGAAGGTCTCTTGCTCGCTCCAGCAGCCCATCTCAATGGTTTGTTTTACCGCGTGGGAATCGGCAGGCCAAATCACTTTGCCTTGTCCTGGCACGGTACGGATCAGATGATGGAATTGTTTTTGGATCGCCGCTAAATCGGCAAAAATATCGGCATGGTCAAATTCGAGGTTATTGATCACCAGCGTACGGGGATGATAATGCACAAATTTAGAACGCTTATCGAAGAAGGCGCTGTCGTATTCATCGGCTTCGACCACAAAAAACGCCGACTCCCCTAAACGGGCCGACACGCCAAAGTTTTGCGGCACACCGCCAATCAAGAAACCGGGTTGATAACCACAATCCTCTAAAATCCACGCCAGCATGCTTGAAGTGGAGGTTTTTCCATGGGTACCAGACACGGCTAACACCCAACGCTCAGGCAGAATATGATCGGCTAAAAACTGTGGTCCAGAGGTGTAAGGGATCCCAAGGTTTAATACCGCTTCGACACAAGGATTGCCTCGGCTCATGGCATTACCAATCACCACAAGATCGGGATAACTACCCGCTTCACCTAACTGACTTGGATCAAAACCTTGAATGAGTTCAATACCTTGCTCTTCAAGCTGCGTACTCATCGGTGGATAGACGTTGGCATCCGAGCCTGTCACTCTGTGCCCTTTTGCCCTAGCCAAGAGTGCTAGGCCACCCATGAAGGTTCCACAAATTCCTAAAATATGTACGTGCATACCGCTCGCTCTGATGTTTTTGAATTCAAGGCTATTCTAATCCATAGCACCGCAGATTGGCAGGTTAGGATCTCGGAAAAGCCACCTGTTTGGCAAAGATACTGATAGAGAAAGGGATTTTTACAATTGAATTAAGTTTAGCTAACAGAATTGTGCCACCAAGCTCACTTATTCGCGCAAGCTGGCATAGAGCTTTGGATATTGACTGCGATGGCGATTAAAGAGGAACTGACGCAGGGCTTCTCGCTCTTCGGCTTCGGCCTGAAACCTGACAATCGCTAGTCCTTGCTCGTGGCGAATAGGCTCGATTTTAACCCGCATGGTTTCACCATCGGGTAACTGTAACTGCAGTTCTTGGCTATCGACCAACTGCTCAAACTGCTGCTGGGATTTAGCACGAATCGCCATGCCAGAACTCGACAAAGATACCACTGACCATTGTTCACCCTGATCTTGGTCGAAGATCCACACATCTTCTGGCTGAGTCAAACGCCAACTCCGCTCCGCCCCAGTGGCGTCGAACACTTCGGGGACACCTAAGGTGGGCTGCAATTGGCCAAAATCATCGAGGCGCATCTCTAAGGGAAACCAAAGTTTATAGGGGCCAACTTCGGCCAGCAGTGTCAACTTGGCCTTACCCAAAAGCGAGGCTAGCGCTTGCGGCACATCGGTTTTGACCGTTAATACATGGTTAACCAAGGGCTCAGGATGAGCATCCTCGACGTTATGGGTTATGCGATTAGGAGAAAATAGCTCTCTAAAACAAGCTAATTCCTCTAAGGTTAAATGCGGCTCATCAACCATACTGCAACCTACTCAGATGAATCCCTTGTATAAAAAATTACCACCAAAGCATGAGACTGTACATTTTTTCATCTATAAATTTGCAAAAAAAGAAAAGTAGGCTAGCAAGGCTAAGGTCAGACTCCTATTAGCCATTTGCACTATTTAGTGAAGATTAACCACTCGTTGAGCGCTGCTGATTCGCGTATTGAGCTAAATCACTCATCCTTTTGCTGACTGGCTGGAGGCGCGAAGAGGATTTTACAGCGCTCCGAGAATGTCAGCCCCCGCGCCATCACCTCGCTGAACATATCGCGCCATTCGCTAAAGGTCACTTTGAGTGGATTAAAACTGTTGACGGGTTTAGTGATCCCGTAAATCACTGTCTCGCCCTCGGGTACAAAGGTACCGAAGAGTTTGTCCCAGATAATTAAAATACCAGCATAATTTTTATCGATATATTGTGGATTACGCCCATGGTGCACCCTGTGGTGGGAAGGCGTATTAAACAGCCATTCTAAGGGGCCAAGTGTTCTCACCGCTTGGGTATGCACAAAAAACTGCAATCCCAAGTTCAACAGCACCACAAAAACCACCCAATTAGGATCGAAGCCTAAGATCACCAGCGGCAACCAAAACACCCACATGCCAGCGAAGGGATACATCAAACTCTGGCGAAAGGCGGTGCTGAAGTTCATATTTTCCGAGCTGTGGTGCACCACATGGGCCGCCCACATCCACCGTACTCTATGGCTCGCACGGTGGAACCAGTAATAGCAAAAATCTTGGGCAATCATCAGCAGCACAAAGCTGAGTGGCCCCATTTGAATATCGAATAATTTCCATCCAAATACCGCTAGGTACAACTTAGCGATCAGCAAACCCGTGAGGATATCCGCGCCTTGGTGCATGGCGGCGAGACTAAAATTACACAGCACTTCCTTCGTGTGGTAACGGGCGCTCACTGGCAGTTTTTGTCTTCTGTCGCCGAAATACCATTCCAGCAAAATGCAGACAAAAAACAGTGGAGCCAATACCAGCAGCAACACCTCGGGGTGATTAATTAACGCGGCGATATCCATATACCTTTATCCTATTGTTATTATTGTATTAAAGCGTAAATCGCCTACCAGTGTGCGTAGTGGTCCTCGGTCAATCCCAACACATTGTTGAGCTGGAATTTACGTCCCTGATTGTCAATGATAAAACCGCTAAAAAGCCCCAGATATTGACGGAAATTACTCTTCAGCAAGATAAAATTGCGTTTCTCACTGCGGCAATTTCGCGCCGTAAACTCTAAATCGACGCGGCCATCATGACTATGAATACGCCAGAGATCTGTGCCCTGCTGACCATGACGGTCAAACTCAAATTGCACAGGTCCGAGTAAATGGCGCTCGCCATTGATCCAAAACACGTTTTCATTGGCACCGGTTTCATTAACACCCGCAGCAAGATTTAATCCAATCACCCCTTCATCAATTTGGGCATTGATGGATGCCCAGCGCCAGCTGGTATCTCGGCGCATAAAGCCCGCGGAAAAATCATAACCTGCGAGGGCAAAATTCAATGGTTGCGGTTCATGGTCTATGGTGAGTTGTCCTTTGACCGATAAGCCATTGTGTTTTTGGGTATAGGTCCAGCCGTTGTATCCCGTGGGACTACACATGGCCATAGGTAAACTTAAGGGTAAGGCATGCAGGGTTAAATCGGCTTGAATGCTTTTAGTATCAATGACTAAATGCCAATTACCCTCTTGGATCTTAAAGGTCACGCTAGCGCCTTTACCGCCGATTGTAGCAACCCCATTGGCGGGTGAAGGCGTCATCCGGTAGCCAATCCCAAAGGGTTTTAGCCAGTCCTGTTGAGTTAAGCTGTTATTTTTAATGTCATATAAATAACAGAAACCACTCCCGAGATAAGCGATATCCGCCAGTGCAATTCCAATGATGTAGCGCGGCGTGATAATCGAAATAAACTGGAACTGCTTAAAATCAAACCGTTTTGCCCAGGCCGATGCGGGCTTGTCCATGGTATCGAAATAGGCAAAATCCGCTAAACCTAAGCTACCGACTATGCCATCGAAATGGCCGAAATGTGGCTGACCTTTGGCATTGATTAAACTGTCGGGGGCGATTTGGGTAATAATCCTAGACATAAACTCGCCTTTGCTTGTGCAGTCGAAGGAGCATTTATGCTCTCTTATTTAATGTTGAATTTTTACTCTAACCTGTCGCCCATTGCATTAAAAGAGTGCAAGCTCAAATTGTTGTGATTTTGTTGCCGGCAAGAATTCGGTTTAATCCCACCAGCGAATTATAAAAAAAGCGCCCTAAGGCGCTTAATCGACACAAACTTATCCGCAAATTGATAGCGAATGATTCCGTAAACCTAAGTCGTTAGAAACGATAACTCATGCCGAAGTTTACCCCTTGTAGCTCGAGTTCTTTCATTGGCACATATTGGTATTCAAGGTTTAGCCCAAAACCCGACTGAAACCGATATTGCCAACCGACCACGCCGTAAAAGCCTACATCGTCCGAATCCATCTCTTGCTTATCCATCTCATAACTCACTTGGGTGTAAGCAGCGCCGAGTTTGGCGTACAGACTATTACCACGGGAGAGCGCATATTCGCCGTAGGCGGTAGCTCTAACACCTTGGAAACGTAAATCTTTTATCTCGCTGAATGTACTAACGAGCGCACTTGCCACACCACCAGAACCCGTTAAATACCCTGCTTCAACGCCAAAGTTGTCGTTAAGCATATAGCGATAATACAAGTCGCTGGTGAAGGTATCGCCCGCATCATATTTGCCGCTCTTAGTTTCAAATTCTTGAGTACCGTAGCCTAAGCTGCCACCCAACACATGGGGAGAATCGCCGGCATTCGCCTTGCCCACAACAGAGCCCGCCAACAGCGCGAACGACAACAGCCAAGTATTAATTGTTAAGTATTTCATATTGTTTAAATTCAGTTTGCAGATGTTGGCACATCATAACCTTTGCACCTGTATAAGGACTGAACCCGAGTGCATTGTGGTAACGGGGGGGATTTCTGGTATGCTGTAGCCACTTTTTACTTGCATGAGATCCCCCATGAAAAAGTTATTATTGACGCTGACTTTCCCCCTGCTCTTCGTGGGCTGCGCGAGCCAAAATCCAACTCATATGGCATTTAGCCCACAGGTTCCCGATATTAGCCAACAGACCAACAGACCCGTACAGATCTCATTGGATACCATTGATACCCGTAACGTCGAGTACGTGGCGCGTTTTATCGAAGAAGGCACTAAGACTCGCCTCGTCGGCCCGAGTGAGCCACCAAAATTATTGCTCGATGAAGTTTTCCGTAACGGTTTTACCCAAGCGGGCTACCAGATTGATCCAAGCGCGACCAACTCTGTGCAAATTCAGTTAGAAGAACTGCAAATGGATGTCACCAAAAAGACCTTCGGTTATGAAGCCAAACACAGCGTGCTGATTGCCGTGCAAGCCCGTAATTCCAGTCAAGAATTGGTCAAACGCTACAAAGCCAAGGGCACTTTAAAAGGCCCGTTAACGCCAGACTTTGCCACTCTAGAGCTGGATATGAACAAGTTACTCGGCCAACTCACCGGGGAAATTTTGAATGACCCTGAGTTAAACCAGTTCCTGCAACAATAATAGTGCTAATCGATAATTAATAAGGAAATCATAATGTTTCGTTGGATATCTGCACTCTTAGTTCTGTGTGCCAGCTATAGCAGTTGGGCAGCAATCGACATTCAACCCGATACCTTGTATCCCCAAGTCGAGTTTGATACCAGCCTAGGTAAGATTGTGGTTGAACTCGATAGAACCCGCGCACCGATTACCGTCGATAACTTTCTGACCTATGTGGTCAAAGGCGAGTACAACAATACGATTTTCCATCGCATTATCAGTGACTTTGTCGTTCAAGGTGGCGGACTAAACCCGCAATTAGAAGAATTACCCGCAGGTAAGCCGATATTTAACGAGTCTGGCAACGGCTTATCCAACAGCATGGGGACTATTGCGATGGCGCGCGACAACGATCCCCACTCGGCTACCCGTCAGTTTTACTTCAACGTGGCGGATAACACTAAGCTGGATCCATCCAAACGTCGTTGGGGTTATGCGGTATTTGGTGAAGTGATTGAGGGCAAACAAGTGCTGGAAGCCATGGCCGTGGTCGAGACCACGACCAATGCGAAACTCAATTGGCCCGATGTGCCAGTGACGCCTATCATATTGAAAACAGCTAAATTACTGCCGAAAAAATAATCGAAAATAATTTGAGCAAAAGCCCTAATCCTCTGTCTATACTCAAAAGGCAACAGAAAGGAGGCAAGGGTGACGATTGAAGAATTTATCGATAATAAAGCGCCCCAACTTGCTATGTATGGCAAAGCATTTTTGAGTGACGAGCTCGATTTCCATGAAATCCAGCTCTATCTTTGGGACACACTCGAGGAATGGCAATTACTCATTCCAAGTAGTGAAGCGCAAACAGAAACAGAAACCGTGTTTTGGCATTTGCTCCATAGCTTTAACAAGTGGCCAGACTGGATGATCCGCGGCAATCAGTACCTGTGTCAGCAGTTACATGCGTGCTGTGACTTCCTTAGTTTAGGAGGCCAAATGCCCTCAGGGTGCGTTGGTATTCGACCTTGAGTAATACACTCTCTAAAGACTCAGCTTGCTGGGTCTTTTTATTTTCCCTCTGCCGCACAGAAACCCATCGAGCATCATAAGGATACGTATTAATCCTTGAATCCCACCGCATCTTACCCGTAAGCTAGGCGGATTCGACTCCTCGGCTCATGCTTATGTTCGTAATCGGTTTAAATCGGCGCATCTTAGAATTCTTTAGCGTTTACTACCATAAGCGCGTGTTGATACTGTTGTTACTCGGCTTTTCTGCTGGCCTGCCATTAATGTTGGTCTTTTCAACCTTGTCTTTTTGGCTGCGGGAAGCAGGAGTAGACCGTACATCTATCGGGTATTTCAGTTGGATAGCGCTGGCTTATGCCTTCAAATGGGCCTGGTCGCCCTTGGTGGACAGATTATCTCTGCCCATACTGACGCGCTTTTTAGGTCGTCGGCGCAGTTGGATGTTGTTCGCCCAACTGCTATTGGTCGGCGCGATTTTGGGTATGTCCTTTAGCGACCCACTGCAAGATCTCGAACGCTTGGCCGTATTTGCCCTGATGGTCGCCTTTGCATCCGCCACCCAAGATATTGTGATTGATGCCTTTCGTATCGAATCTGCCCCCGAAAAAATGCAGGCCGCGCTTGCTGCCGCCTATCAGGTGGGCTATCGCAGCGCCATGATTGTGGCAACCGCTGGTGCGCTCAGCATCGCCGCTTGGGTTGAGCCAGGCAATACCGAATATAACCTGCTCGCTTGGCAAACTTCCTATTTGGTGATGGCAGGACTGATGTTTGTCGGGGTGTTAACAACGCTTTTTAGCCGCGAGCCACAGGTCGATACCCGCGCCGCCGATGAGACCGAATTAGCGGTAAAACAACGCTTGAGCGAGCGTTATCCCAAGCCCGTTGCGGCGAGTCTCTCATGGATTTATACCGCCAGCATACTGCCCTTTATTGACTTTTTTAACCGCTATGGCCGTAGCGCCATTTTGATTCTTTTGCTGATTTCTTGCTATCGCATTTCGGATATCGTGATGGGGATTATGGCCAACGTGTTCTACGTGGACATGGGATTTAGCAAAGAAGAAATTGCTTATCTGAGTAAGATCTATGGCCTTATCATGACCTTAGTTGGCGCAGCCTTTGGCGGTATCCTATTAGCCCGCTTCGGCACCATGAAGATTTTATTCCTTGGCGCCCTCTTGGTCGCCGTCACCAATTTGCTGTTTGCTTGGCAGGCGATGATTGGGTACAACGTCCAATTTTTAACCTTCGCGATCTCAGTCGATAACTTTAGTGCCGGTATTGCCACCGCCGCCTTTATCGCTTACCTCTCGAGCCTCACCAGCAGCGGCTACAGTGCGACCCAATATGCGCTACTCTCCTCAATTATGTTGCTCTTCCCTAAGTTTATTGCCGGCTTCTCGGGCGCCTATGTCGATGCCTATGGCTATGTGAACTTCTTTGTCGCTGCCAGTGTGATAGGTTTTCCCGTGTTGCTGCTTATTCATTTAGTGAATAGATACGTGCCCCATGGCAGCAAAGATAACGCTGAATCTAAGCAATAAAAAAGCCCCTCGCCTTTAATAGCGAGGGGCTTTTGAATCTCTATCAGCACAGTGACTCGAGGTGAATCAAATGCTGGCTAGGCTTTGCGATTAATCGCGGAAGTTATTGAACTGGAAAGGCTGACCCAGATCCGCTTGACGCACTAACGCCATCACAGCTTGTAAATCATCACGGGCTTTTCCCGTCACACGCACTGTGTCACCTTGGATCTGAGATTGCACTTTAATCTTGCTATCTTTGACCATCTTAACGATTTTCTTGGCGATATCCGTCTCGATCCCCTGCTTAAAGCGTACTTTCAGGGAGAAGGTCTTGCCACTGTGAACCGACTTTTCGTCGACATCCATAGTCGAAGGCTCAACGTTACGCTTGCTCAATTGGGTACGCAGAATATCGACCAACTGCTTACACTGAAAATCATCTTCCGCGGTGAGAGTCACCACATGATCTTTATATTCGATGCTGGCATCTTTACCACGAAAATCGAATCGGCTGCTGAGTTCACGGCGGGAGTTTTCGACCGCGTTACGTAATTCAACCTCATCCACTTCAGACACAATATCAAATGAAGGCATAGTTGCCGCCCCTTAGGTGATTGTAAATGCCCATAGTTTACCGACTCCCTCCCCCAAGTTGAAGGTTAACTTTACCCAAGCAAGATAAAACTCGGGTTATGGATGACTTTGGCGGCACATTTTCCTATTATGGCGTCACACTAAGATAATCAAATTGTATTTGTGATAACTAAAAACACCCTATTCAAATTGGCTTTAGCCGTAGCCTTTGTCGTGATCAGTTATCTGGTGTTTTCCAGACCAACCTATTCGCAAAGTATCCCCAATATCGATAAGGTAGGCCATCTTGGGAGCTTCTTCTGTCTCTCTTATCTGACCTTTCTCGCCTTTCGCCCTAAGTGGTACTGGCTCTCGCTGGTACTCGCTGCCTACGCGATTTTGATTGAGCTAGTGCAATCGCGTTTACCCTACCGCAGCGCCTCTGTGGGCGATGTGTTAGCGGACTTTGCTGGTATCGCTTTGTTTTACTTCTGTCTTTGGGCCTATCGAAAATACTTTAGCGCCGCCCAACTCAAGGAAGAATAATGTTCGGCCAAGGTGCGTCATCCGCTATGGAGCCTCAAATCACCGATATCGCGATTTTAGGGGCTGGCGCCGTGGGGCAATTGATTTGCCATCAACTGCATTCGGCAGGATTAGCCGTAGGCCTGATAGCGCGTGAATCAGTATCCACTTCTGAGGCGACGGATTGGCAAGACCTTGTGTTTTGCCCTCTGCCATCAACAGATGCAAGTGCCGATTCAGTGTCATACCGAGTGCCTAAAGTTAGTTTAGACAGCACAGGCTTACAGCAGGTTAAGCTGCTAATTGTGTGCGTTAAGGCTTATCAAGTCGTTGATGCTATTAGCCCTTTACTCGACAAACTCTCGCCCCAGTGTCATATCCTGTTATTGCATAATGGCATGGGTCCACACTTGGCTCTCGCGCCCAAATTACAGGGACGCGGCTTAAGCCTTGGTACCACCTCCCAAGGCGTGCTGCGACAGTCCCGCTGGCAAGTCAAGCAAACCGGTCAAGGCTTGACCCAGTTTGGCCATTTTACCGGACCCGCATTACCACACACACTGCGTGATGGCCTGCTCAACGCTATCCCGAGCAGTGAATGGGTTGAGGCAATTATTCCGAGTCTTTGGCAAAAGCTTGCGGTAAACGCCGCGATTAATCCCCTGACCGCCCTGCATCAATGCCCCAATGGCACCTTGGCTCAAGCACAATTTACCCAGACCATAACCAGTATCTTAGATGAGCTGGTCGAGGTGGCCTCCCACGATGGTATAGCACTGGATAGACAAATGCTTGAAGAGCGCGTGTACCGGGTGATTGAACTCACGGCCGCGAATTTCTCGTCGATGCACCAAGATGTAGCACACCATAGGCCAACCGAGATTGAACAAATTAATGGTTATATTTGCGACCGCGCCAGCGCGCACGGTTTAAGTGCAGCCACCAATGCCCAAATGTGCCAATCCATTAAACAGTTGTCGGCAATAACGTCACCAGCTTAATCAATATAATTAATTGATTTTAAATGGATTTACCCCTATCCAACCGAGCTAAATAAAACTCGGTGATATTCCAGCATTTTTAAATGCACTCGAATTGGCATTTTGATACTAAATGCACCATCACAGCGCACCAAATAGGGGCGTAATCACCTGTTTTTGCACTGTTTTGCGGCAAAAACGCTGTCTATTTGAGTGCGCCACATTGTTAACATAATGATAATAAAAACATTATTGTTATGGCCTGATTCCTGCTTTGTTCACCTCACTTACGTCTGAAGTTCGTTGGAGAATAAAGTTGAAACTCATCACCGCTATTATTAAGCCCTTTAAAATTGATGATGTACGTGAAGCACTGACGCAACTTGGTATCCAAGGTATGACAGTGACCGAAGTACGCGGTTTTGGTCGCCAGAAGGGACATACAGAGCTTTATCGCGGCGCCGAATATGCGGTCGACTTTCTCCCCAAAATGAAGCTTGAAATTGCCATCCATTCCGAGCAGGAAGATGCGGTCATCGAAGCCATTGTTGCCGCGGCTCACACGGGTAAAGTCGGTGACGGTAAGATATTCGTCACTCCACTCGAGCAAGTGATCCGCGTGCGCACCGCTGAGGAAGGGAGTGATGCAATATGATCCAACAGACAACCGCACTTAACGCTACGCTCGAGCGCAGCACGAATACCCAAATCAGCCAGCACACTAAGTTCGTTCAGCCAAACGCCCATTATTCAAAATTGGGTTATCAGGCATTATTAGCGCTGTTCGCTAGCGGCTTTGCGGGCACGGCTTTGGCCGATGAGGCGCAGCTCAGCGGCGCCAACACGGCATGGATTTTAAGCTCATCAGCCCTCGTCCTATTGATGACACTCCCAGGGCTGGCACTGTTTTACGGCGGTCTGGTGCGCAGTAAAAACGTGCTATCGATTTTAATGCAGTGTTTTTCTATCGCCGCTATCGCCTCCGTGCTGTGGTTTGTGGTGGGTTACTCTATCGCCTTCGATACCGGCAACGGTTTTATCGGCGGGCTGGGCAAAGCTTTTCTAGCCAGCATTGGTCGCGATAGTGTCAGTGGGGATATTCCCGAACCTTTATTTATGCTTTTCCAAATGACCTTCGCGATTATCACGCCAGCGCTGATCATCGGTGGCTTTGCCGAGCGGATGAGATTCTCCGCTGTACTGATGTTTTCAAGCGCTTGGTTGCTGTTAGTCTATGCACCTATCACCCACTGGGTGTGGGGCGGCGGCTGGTTGGCCGAGCTTGGCCTGTATGACTTTGCAGGCGGTACAGTCGTACACATTACTGCTGGGGTGGCGGCACTGGTGGCAGCAAAAGTGTTAGGGCCGCGTAAGGGATTCTTAAACTCGGCCATTATGCCCCATAACTTGACCATGACAGTGACAGGCGCGGGCATGTTGTGGGTAGGCTGGTTTGGCTTTAATGGCGGCAGCGCTTTAGGCGCCAATGGCACTGCGGCCATGGCGATTCTCGCGACCCATTTAGCCGCCTCGATGGGCGCCATCACGTGGGCAGGGATCGAGTGGTATAAATTCGGTAAGGCCAGTGCGCTCGGTATAGTCACAGGCATGGTGGCAGGCCTTGGCACTATCACTCCAGCATCGGGTTATGTCGGCCCTGCTGGCGCATTAGTTATCGGTTTTCTTGGCGGCGTGGTTTGCTTCTTTTCAACTGTGTACATTAAACAAAAGCTTAAGATTGACGACTCACTCGATGTGTTCCCAGTGCACGGTGTCGGCGGTATTCTCGGTACTTTGCTGGCGGGAGTATTTAGTTCGACTCAGCTTGGGATCTTCAGCGGTTATGGCTTTGCCAGTGTGAACCACACTATGCTTGACCAACTCGGGGCACAGGCCATTGGCGTTATCGCTACGTTCACCTATACAGCGATTGTAACTTGGTTATTGTTTGTGGTGATTGGCAAAATCCTCGGTGGACTTCGCGTCAGCACAGAGCAGGAAGTGAATGGCCTAGACCTTTCCGAACATGAAGAAACAGGCTATAGCCTGTAGCTCGATGACTACACTTGCCGTCAGGACTCACGTCCTGATGGCAAGTTTACTGATACCGCTTGTTAATGCTCCTTCAGCCATTGCGTAAGCTCATCTAATTTCATCGGCTTAGCGTATAAATAGCCCTGCAAAGAGTGCACATTACGACTGATTAAATAGTCCGCCTGCTCTTGGGTCTCCACCCCTTCGGCCACAGCCACATAATTCATCTTATGGCAGAGTTCGATGATGGTATCGAGCACATGGGAGGTCACCGAATCTTGTCCTATGGTATCGATAAAGCATTTATCGATTTTAAGGTAATCCAAGGTAAAGGTTTGCAGCAGCGACAAGGTTGTCTGCCCAGTGCCAAAATCGTCAATCGCCACCAGAATCCCCAGCTCACGTAGCGCCGCAATTCGCTCACACATATCCGCCGTTAATAATTGCCGCTCGGTGATTTCGATTAACGGCTGCACACCAATTTCGGCAAACGCATCCCTAAGGTAACGAAACTTAGCCTCGATATCACTTTGGATAAAATGCTCGGGCGCCACGTTAAAACCGACCCTAAAACCCGGTTCCACTTGCATCGAGCTAAAATCTGCCAAGGCCCGTTCAAAAATATAATTGGTTAATGGCACGATTAATTGGCTTTCTTCGGCGATGGGAATAAACAAATCGGGACGAACTAAGCCCATTTGTGGATGTTGCCAGCGCACCAGTGCTTCAACGCCTTTGGCTTTGCCATCTTCACTGCCTACAATAGGTTGGTATACGAGGAAAAACTCTTTATTTTCAATGCCGCTTCTAATATCGTCCGCAAGGGAGTGACGCCCACGACGCTTTGTCAGCAATAGGCTGGACAATATGATCAGGGTAAATATCAGCGGCAGTGATAATGCAAAGGCAATCCAATAAAAATGCCAAAACAATCCCTTAGAGATCTCCAGCAGGATGACAAAATCCTGATGCACATCAAACTGATCCTTCGCCAATACCCTAATAACTTGGTTACCACTAAACTGCGGGCTTGAGGGCAACGTCGCCCCATGTAAGCCAAGCACAACGGTTTTCACCGCGCGAGGAAAGACATCCGGCTGAATAAAACTATCGATCAGGTATTGGCCTTCGGAAACAACCACGGCGCCGTATTGCGTATTCTCATTCTTATAAATCGTGATGATCGCTGGTACGCCCGGCCGAGCAGGCGTCTCAGGCACGATATATTGCGCGCCATCTTGCAAACTATTCGCTGGAAGTAAGGTATTTAAGGGGAGATTCACCCCGCCCGTAGTCGACGAGCAGTAAAACTCGTTTGCATTGAAGAGTAATACGCCCCGAAAATAAGGCTGAAAATGCATATATTCGGTTAACTTGCCGCAATCTTGTTCAGTTAAGTCCTTGGCAAACTCACCCACTTCATCCGATAAGTCTAAGATTGCCTCTAGACGCTCCAAATTGAAACGGCCAATCTCCGCGGCTTTATTATGGCTTAAATAGCCTGCGATAAAGTAACTCAATAGCAAAGCTAAAAAGATGGGCAACAGAAGTAAGGTTAACCAGTGTTTTAATGTCAATTCGGATAAGGAGAAGATGTGACGCATCGAAATTTGGGCAAGAATCGTACGGACTGGCATAGTAACAAATCCCCGTTGAATCGATTGTTAATTTTTGTATCGACAGTATCTTAGCCACTTAAAGAATCAAAGATATAGCCGATTTGGTCTTTCTTGCCCTATGTTTTGATTAATCGATTATCGGGCCTGCGCAACTTAACTAATCGATACCGACTTTGCCATCAATTGCGCATTATTCCCACATCACTAATATCGCCGCCAAGGCGATTAAGATAAGGCCGAGCAACTCTTTAATTTTCACTTTCTCTTTGAGCCAGAATGCCGAAATCAACATCATAAAGAAGATTTCTACTTGGCCTAGGGTTTTCACGTAGGGTACGGCCTGCAAAGACATGGCACTAAACCAACCAATGGAGCCAAAGCAGCTAGCGGTACTCGTCAGCAAGGTTAACCTAGGCCGTTGGATTAAGGCGATTAACGTTTCCTTATCCTTTAGGACTAAATAACTCACTAACACTAAGGTTTGCAAACAGATCACGCATAACAATACCCAAGCGGCGCTATGGGGAAAGCCGACATTTAACCTCAGGCTTGCTTCCCTCACCCATAAAGAGGTCAGTGCAAAGGCGCTACCGCTAGCAATGCCGAGCAGCACAGTGCTTAGGGATAACTGCCTAAGCCCTTGCTTGGCACTCAATAAAAACACGGCAATGCCACCTAAAATCACCCCAATCCAACCGAGTAACGATAAATGCGTGCCAAAAAAGAAGGTACCTAATATCGCGGCGACAATGGCCTCACTCTTGGCAAGCCCGGCACCGATGGCAAAATTTTGTTGTTGAAACAACTTAACCATCAAGCCAGTCGCAAGGATCTGCATCATGGAGGCGCCGACAATAAAGCCGATAAACTCTGCCGTAAAATGCGGTAATCCCACATTGTCCCAAAGATATAACAGCCCAAGATACAAGGCCGCAATCGGGCCTGCCCAAATAAACCGCGCTAAGGTGACGCCTGCCACCTTAACCTCTTTACTCAGTTGGCTCTGAAAGGCATTACGCCACGCCTGCATAAATGCGGCTAATAAGGTAAAGAAAATCCACATCCGAGCCATCCTGTCACTGCCAGACTGCACTCTGACATGGGTTATGCGCTAATTAGAGCCAACATCATAAACACAAGGTTTTGATATCGCTATGGAGAAAATTTCACCCAATAAAAAGCCCCGAACGATTCGGGGCTTTTTAGTTGATAAGGTTAAACCAAGCTTACTTGCTGGTATCAATCGGGTCGAAGGATTTAACCAAATCATCAATCGCCTTCATCTGCTTCAGATAGTTTTCTAACTGATGCAGTGGCAGCGCACATGGACCATCACATTTAGCGTTATCTGGATCTGGGTGAGCCTCAATAAACAGACCCGCTAAGCCTAACGCCATGCCACTACGGGCTAATTCAGTCGCTTGAGCACGACGGCCGCCCGCCGAATCGGCACGACCACCTGGACGTTGTAATGCGTGGGTAGCGTCGAAAATCACCGGATAACCGGATTGCTTCATCTCGTCCATACCCAGCATATCAACTACCAGGTTGTTGTAACCGAAGCATGAACCACGTTCACACAGGATAATCTCGTCGTTACCCGCTTCGTTGAACTTAGTGATGATATGGCGCATTTCGTGTGGTGCTAAAAACTGCGGCTTTTTCACGTTGATAATAGCGCCCGTTTTCGCCATGGCGACTACGAGGTCTGTTTGGCGCGCTAAGAAAGCAGGGAGCTGAATAATATCAACCACTTCAGCAACAGGCGCACATTGGTAAGTCTCATGCACATCGGTGATCAATGGCAGATTGAAGGTCTTTTTGATTTCTTCAAAAATCTTTAAGCCTTCTTCCATGCCAGGACCACGGTAAGAGTTAACAGAAGAGCGGTTAGCCTTGTCGAACGACGCCTTGAAAACATAGGGAATACCCAGTTTTTGCGTCACTTCGGCATAGGTTTCAGCAATCGACATAGCGAGATCGCGAGACTCAAGCACGTTCATGCCACCAAACAACACGAAAGGTTTATCGTTAGCGATCTCGATTGAACCTAGGTTTATGATTTTATTACTCATCGCAACTTCTCTCTAAAATGCTGGAACCTTACCAGCGCTGAACAGGAGCTAAGGCAACTATACCGCGACGGCTTGCAGTAACTGACCGCAGAGCCACGCCATATAAGTGCCTAGCGCATAACCAAATACGGCTAACAATACCCCAACAGGGGCTAAAGCTGGGTGGAACGCCGCCGCCACAACTGGCGCCGATGCCGCTCCACCTACGTTTGCCTGACTGCCCACGGCCATATAAAACAAAGGAGCCTTAATTAACTTAGCAATCAATAACATAAAACCAGCGTGCACTATCATCCAAATAATGCCCACTAAAAAATATAGCGGCGTATCAAGGACCTTGCTTACATCCATATGTAAACCAATGGTCGCCACCAAAATATACAAGAATGCCGACGCCACCTTAGAAGCCCCCGCCGCCTCTAAATGGCGCATAGGGCTAAAGGACATGGCTAAACCTATGGTGGTCACAATCACCACTAGCCAGAAGAACTTAGAGGTTAAGCTGTAATCCTCAGTCCAAGGATAGTTGGCCTCAAAATAAGGGCCGAGGAAATCGGCGGCAATATGGGCCACGCCCGTGATGCCAAAACCGACGGCCACAATCAGCATCAAATCACGCAGGCTTGGAATACGTGCATTTTCAGCATGATACTGCTCAACCTTGTTCTTTAAGGTCTCAATTGCTGTGGTATCTGCACCTGTCTTGGCATCGATTTCTTTGGCTTTTGACGCCATAAACAACAATACCGCCATCCAAATATTGGCCACAATCACATCGACTGTCACCATCACGGAGAAGATATTGCCGCCCACTTCATAAATTTCCTTCATCGCAGCTTGGTTGGCACCGCCGCCAATCCAGCTCCCCGCGAGGGTCGTCATGCCACGCCACACAGCATCAGGACTATCGACACCAATCAATGAGGGTTCGATAAAGGACACCACGAGCAGTGCAATCGGCCCGCCAATCACAATACCGACAGTCCCAGTTAAAAACATGATCACCGCCTTAGGCCCTAGTCCTAAGATGGCTTTTAAATCCACACTTAAAATCAGTAGCACCAAACAGGCGGGCAATAGATAACGCGAGGCCACATAGTAAAGCTGCGATGTGCCACCATCGATCACCCCAAAGGTATTCAACAACGATGGCAAGAAATAGCAGAGTAATAACGCTGGGATAAAACGGTAAAACTTTTGCCAAAATGGATGGCTACTACTACTGGTATAAAACACAAATCCCAGAATCGTTGCCAATATTCCCAGCGCCACCGCGTCATTGGTGACTAATGCCGTGCTTGCCATGTGTATTCTCCCTGTTTGGTACAGTTGTTATTGTATTTATGCTAAAAACTGCCGTTTGCAGTTAGTGGGCAAACTTCCCATTCGCCCGATTTATTGTTGTTTTTTAGAAAAACAAGGAGAGCCTGCTAGGCTCTCCTTTAAGATTTAGTGATAGATTTCAGCGTGTTCACTGAGCTCTTTGAGCTGCATTTTGACAATTTCGATAACAGGATCATGCGGGCTGTTATCGACAAAGTGTTGCAGATCGGCCGCCGCGACATTGATACACCCCAGTTGCTGGGCGATAAAGGCGCGCTCCCGATTTAGGTGCACATCATCTGGGTGCCACTGTAGCAGTAAGTTGCAACATTCCATCGCCGCCTCAAATTGATGCGACACGATACACCCCGCCTTAAGCTCATGCAGCATGCGTGAAATCAGCTTCTTCACCGACGCAGCCTTTAAGTAGCTTGGCTTAAGTTCAGCCGCGTTACCCAGCTCACCGCGCACTAACACATGGAGTTGGTGTTTCGTTAGCTCTTTGCCCGTCAGTGGGTCGTGATAACGCACAACACCAGCAACATGACTGCGAAGCACGGTATTACCCGGTAAGAGTAAGGCTTCGAGCTCTAAATCGAGCTGCTTGGCCAGTAGCATCAAAACCGTCGACAGTGTGGTGCTATTGCCCTGTTTAGTGATAAGGCAAGTGCCTAAGTCCGCCGCTTCGGTACTGAAGTAATTGTCGCGGACACAAAAACCCAAGTCCTCATAAAACCAATGCAGCAACGCATTTAAGCGTTGCTGTTGATCCACCAGGTAATGACTTAATACGGCTCCCGCCAATTCAAACCAAGCCCATTTCGCCGCTTCGAGGTTTGAAAATCCAAGGTGAGCACCTACATCCAATGCCGACTCGGGCAAAGAAATGCCATCTTGCAGATTGTATTTACCCATTAACCCAATAATACCGCTTGTTTAAAATGCGCCAATTTGGCGGCGTAAACTAACCAACCTAATGCACCTAAAAAGGCAAAAACTTTGAACAATTTGTTTCTGTTCGCTTTTATCGCAATCACGCCCAAGGCAATATACGCGAGCACGGCGCCAATCTTTTCGGTCAACCAAGGGTCCACAAAAGGATATTGCTTGATCATAAAGCACAGAGTTAAGCCCGACAGCAGTAAAAAAGTGTCGATAACATGGGGCGCGATTTTGAATACTTTCTTGCCCATCAGTGCTGACTGACGTAAGTGCAACACAAAACGAACGACAAAAAACAACACACTCACGGCAATTAAGGTTAAATGCAGGTGCTTAACAGCAGGATAAAGACTGTAAAAAGTTTCCATTGTGATACTTATGGCCAGTGACAAAGGCGCTAGTTTACCCTAATCATAACGCCAGACCAATGCCTAACGCGCGAGATTCACAGACTAAACCCCGTCCCTCAGTTTGCAGGAAACCACAATGAATTTAATGATAATTGACGATGAGTCCGCCGAATTTGCCGATGCAGTAAAGCAAAAAATTGTCGAATTTAATCAACTGCACTGGCAAACACTGAAACGCCAAAACCTAGGATTAAAATTACAGGATGAGGATGGCAGCTTGCTCGCGGGCTTAAGCGGCAAAACCTTTGGTAATTGGCTATTGATTGACTACCTTTGGGTCGATGCCGCATTACGCCAGCAAAACATCGGCTCACGCTTATTACTCGAGGCCGAAAGCAAAGCCAAACAACGCGGCTGCCAATTTGTCCTGCTCGATACCTTAGATTTTCAAGCCAAACCTTTCTATGAGCGCCACGGATATCGCGTGCAATGGGTACAACAAGCCTATCCCGAAACCGGCAGTAAATTTTTTATGGTCAAAGTGTTATAGCTTGTCCCTAAGCTTAAAACTGATTTTGAAGATATTCGGCTGGGCACTTGCCGAAAGCGAAGCATTTCAACCGATACACAAATAAAAACGCCATTGATAAATAATCAATGGCGTTGTTTTAGTGCTTGGCAGGACTAGATTAAATTTTAAATGCCAATCAAGCCCATCCACTTACCCATAGTACATCTGTCGTTGCTGCCAAAATCCCGCACGGTTGCGACATTCTGATAACCCAGCTCGGTCAGTTTTTCTCTAAGCTTTACCGCCTGCTCAAAACCATGCTCGAGCAGAATATAGCCGTTGGGCTTTAAATAATCCCGAGCGGTTTTGGCGATGTAGTAAAGATCGGCAAAGCCCTCATCAGCGGCGGTGAGCGCACTTTGTGGCTCGAAACGCACATCCCCTTGATGTAAATGCTCATCGGCCTCATCAATGTAAGGCGGATTTGAGACAATTAAATCAAAGTCGTGGGCCTTAATAGCACTAAACCAGTCACTCTGGAGGATCTCAACCTGCTCGAGCTTAAGGTTAGTTCGGTTAGCCTTGGCCAAGGCCACCGCATCTTCCACCTTATCGACGGCAGTGATTTGCCAAGTCGCCCGCTCAGAAGCCAGCGCCAGCGCAATTGCACCGGTTCCAGTCCCTAAATCGAGCACCTTAGCATTGCTCTCAAGGGGCAAGTTTAAGGCAGTTTCGACTAAGATTTCGGTATCAGGGCGGGGAATTAACGTGGTGTCATTCACGATAAACGGCAGTGACCAAAACTCACGCTCACCCACAATATGCGCCACGGGTACGCCCTGCTGGCGACGTTGCACCATTTGCTGGAAACGTTTCCACTGCTCCACCGTTAAGGCTTTTTCTGGCCAAGTGTAGAGAAATGCACGGTTTTTATTGAGGCAATACAGCAGAAAAACCTCTGCATCCAGATGGGCGGATTCAGAGGTAGGCGCTAGCTGTACGTAGGCCCATTGCAGGGCCTCGGCGATACTCGATTGATCAGCCAAAATTACCCCTGCTCATCAGCCAGAGCGGCTAATAGGTCGGCCTGATGCTCTTGCATCAGCGGTCCTAAAATCGCATCTAAGTCGCCTTCCATCACTTCGTTTAAGCGATATAAGGTTAAGTTGATACGGTGTTCACTCACGCGGCCTTGCGGGAAGTTATAGGTACGCACACGCTCGGAGCGATCACCACTGGCCACCAGACTACGGCGAGTCGACTCTTCAGCGCTGCGGCGCTTTTCGTCTTCAACGGCTTGGATACGCGCCGCTAACACGCTCATCGCTTGAGCACGGTTTTTATGCTGTGAACGTTGGTCCTGACATTCCACCACAATCCCAGTTGGAATGTGGGTAATACGAATAGCAGAATCGGTTTTGTTAACGTGCTGACCACCGGCGCCCGATGAACGGAAGGTATCGACCTTCAGATCGGCTGGGTTGATTGAAATCGCTTCCGCTTCAGGCACTTCGTGCATGACTACTACAGTTACGGCAGAAGTGTGTACACGGCCTTGAGATTCAGTTTCAGGCACACGTTGAACACGGTGACCGCCGGATTCAAACTTGAGTTTACCGTAGGCACCTTCACCACTGACTTTAACGATGATTTCTTTAAAGCCACCGTGTTCGCCTTCGTTCGAGCTCATGATCTCGAGCTGCCAACGGTTGGCTTCGGCATAACGGCTATACATACGGAACAGATCACCCGCGAAGATTGCGGCTTCGTCGCCACCCGCACCGGCACGAATTTCGATAAAGGCGTTGGTATCGTCGTTAGGATCTTTTGGTAATAACAGAATTTGCAGCTCGGCTTCGAGACGCTCGAGTTCAGCTTTAGCCGCCTTGATTTCTTCCTGCGCCATTTCGCGCATTTCAGCGTCATCTTCTTCCAGCATTTCCTTGGCAGACTCGAGATCCGCCTGTGCTTGCTGGTAGGCTTTAAAGCCTGCAACCACTTCTTCTAACTGAGAATATTCTTTGGATAACGCGCGAAAACGCTCCTGATCGGCGATAACGGACGCATCACCAAGCAAAGCTAAGACTTCTTCATTGCGCTCGAGCAAGCCTTCCAGCTTGCGGATAACGGATTCCTTCATTTAACTCGCTAACCTTAGTTTTTATCTAATCCGAGCGCTGTTCTTAACTGACCTAAGGTATTCAAATCACCCTGACGACTCGCCACTGTGAGGGCTTGGGTTGGTGCGTGAATGAGTCTATTAGTCAGGCGATTGGCTAGTTCAATCAATACCTGCTCAGTGTCGCCCCCCTGCGCTAATTTATTCAGGGCGCGTTCCACTAACTCATCCTTTATCGCCATGCTTTGGCTGCGATACTCGCGAATACTGTCGACCGACTCTAAAGAACGCACCCAATCCATAAAGAGGTAGGATTGTTCTTCAGTAATTAATTCAGCTTGCTCGGCGGCCTCCTTACGGGAAGCCTTATTCTGTTCAATAATGCTATGCAGGTCGTCCACTGTATACAGAAACGCATCGTCCAAATCGGCGACTTCCGGCTCAATATCCCGGGGAACTGCTATATCAACCAATAACATAGGTTGATGGCGACGCTGCTTTAGCGCTTTTTCTACCATGCCTTTACCAAGGATTGGTAGCGGGCTGGCGGTAGAGGATATCACGATATCGGCTTTAGGGAGAAAATCTGGTATCTGTGCCAACGTAATTGCCGTGGCATTAAACTCTTCACACATGCTTTGGGCACGTTCAAGAGTACGGTTTGCCACGACCATAGAAGCAACACCGTTATCCTTAAGATGTTTAGCCACCAGCTCAATGGTTTCACCGGCGCCAATTAACAGCACCTTAGTGGTCGACAGCGAAGAGAAGATATGTTTTGCCATGCTCACTGCGGCAAAGGCCACCGAGACAGCCGCGGCACCGATTTCGGTTTCGGTACGCACTTTTTTCGCCACGGAGAAGGTATTTTGGAACAAGCGGTCAATGGTCAGCGCAACGGTACCCGCTTCTTTAGCTTTCACAAAAGCCTGCTTAACCTGCCCCAGAATTTGCGGCTCACCTAAGATCAGCGAGTCGAGACCGGAGGCTACGCGCATTAAATGCTTTACCGCCGCTTGACCGTGGTAATTGTAGAGGCACGGCGCTACATCTTGATGATCTAGGCCGTGATATTCTTCAAGCCACTCAATGATGTCGGCCTCATCGCCATTGTTACAATACAATTCAGTGCGATTACAGGTCGAGACGATAACGGCTTCACCCGAGCGTGTACGACTGGCCAGACTCTTCATGGCATCATGAATTTTGTCCGGAGAGAAGGCAACTTTCTCACGCAGGTCTACCGTGGCTGTTTTATGGTTAATACCGATTGCTACAAGGCTCATCTGACTCTTTTCTAGACTCTTGGCGTCTCTCTTAATAAGGGCATTCTACTGAATTGGCCCAACTAAAAACAGAATACGCTTAACAAAACCGAATAAAGGTCTAACTTCTTACCTAAATTTTCTATCAATGATAGACAAATGCAGATTATCGCGACCGAAGTTATCCCAAGTGACCGCCAATGGAAATTTTACGATTGGCATTGGTATTCTTTACAAGCCCTCGTATCATAAGGACTTTGGTATATCAGTTATAGATGAATAATTTGAAGCGCTTCACAAAATCCATTTTCTCTTGTATCGCCTTGAGCGGCCTATTGTTTTTAGGCGGCTGTGAGACCCTGCCACCAACGACAGATCTCAGCCCTATAACGGTTGACAATGCCGCGCAAGCCAAGGCGTGGGAATTACAGGGGAAACTCGCTATCCGCACACCGCAGGATAAGCTCAGTGCCAATCTCTATTGGCGCCACAGTGAGGAGCGAGACGAGCTCACCCTCACCACTATGCTCGGCACCACAGTGTTGACCTTGGATGCTACGCCTAACTCTGCTCATCTGCATGTCGATGGCAAAGATTTTCGTGATAGCAACGCCCAAGCACTACTCGAGCGAGTCAGCGGCTGGTCCATCCCGATTAACGACTTACCCCTTTGGATCACAGGCCAAGTCGGCGCTTTAGACCGTGTGCTTGCCGTCGATAGCAATGGCAAAACCAAACAAATTCAAAACTCGCAAACCTTGCCGCCTTGGGCCGTCACATTTTTAAGTTGGCAATCCCAAAGCGGTGCCGAGGTACCCTATCAGTTAAAGCTTGAACGTGGTGATTTACAGCTCAAGCTGCAACTCAATCAATGGCAAGCCTTAGGTAAACCCTCAATAATGCTCGGAGAAAAACCTTAGCATGTCGAATGAGATTTCGCGCAATTGGCCCGCGCCCGCCAAATTAAATCTGTTTCTGCATATCAACGGACGCCGCGCCGACGGTTACCATGAGTTGCAAACCCTGTTTCAATTTATCGATTGTTGCGATCTACTCGACTTTAGGGTGACGCAGACGCCTGAGCTGATATTGCACTCGGACATGTCGTCCGTTGTCGCGGATAGCGATAACTTAATTCTGCGAGCCGCAAAATCATTACAGCAAGCAACAGGCTATCCCGGCGGCGCCGAAATCTGGCTTGAAAAATGTTTACCCATGGGCGGCGGTTTAGGCGGCGGCTCCTCCGATGCGGCCACCACACTCGTGGCGTTAAATCAGTTGTGGAACACCCAATTATCTAACGATGAATTAGCCACAATTGGTTTAAAACTCGGTGCCGATATCCCTGTTTTTATTCGCGGTTTCGCGGCATTTGCCGAAGGCGTTGGCGAACGTTTACAGGCGGTGACGCCCACTGAATTTTGGTATTTAGTGATAGCGCCCGATGCCCATGTTTCCACCGCAGCTGTGTTTCAAGATCCTTTGCTACCCCGCAATACACCTAAGCTTGGCATCGACACGTTAATGAGCCAACCTTGGGCAAATGATTGCCAAGATCTAGTCGTTTCCAAATACCCTCAAGTTGCCAAGGCCTTAGGCTGGCTGCTAGAATATGCGCCGTCGAGAATGACCGGAACGGGCGCATGCGTGTTTGGGGAGTTTTCTTCGCAGCAGCAAGCTCTCGCAGCCTTGGCGAAATTACCGTCTGATATGCAAGGATTTGTTGCAAAAGGGATGAATATTTCGCCGCTCATAGTGCGACTCAATCATCCATAAACTACTTTCTTCTAGAGCAACTTTTTACGATAGCCCACGGGTTCCGCTCCCGTCCCCGCATCGTCGTTGCTCTAGCCACTAAAATATAAAGCAAACGCCTGAGGTTCATACAGTGCCCGACATCAAGCTCTTTGCTGGGAACGCCACCCCCAGTCTCGCTAAGAAGATAGCCGATCGTCTATTTTGTAAACTCGGAGACGCAGTGGTTGGTCGTTTCAGCGATGGTGAAATCAGTGTCCAAATTAACGAAAATGTACGTGGTGCCGATGTGTTTATCATCCAATCCACCTGCGCCCCAACCAACGATAACCTAATGGAACTTATCGTTATGGTTGACGCGCTACGCCGTGCATCAGCCGGTCGTATCACTGCCGTTATTCCTTACTTTGGTTATGCTCGTCAAGACCGTCGCGTACGTAGCGCACGTGTACCTATTACTGCAAAAGTTGTTGCTGACTTCCTGTCAAGCGTCGGTGTTGACCGCGTTCTGACCTGTGATTTACACGCAGAGCAAATTCAAGGCTTCTTCGACGTACCAGTAGACAACGTGTTCGGTAGCCCTGTGCTGCTCGAAGATATGCTGGCGAAGAAATTAGATAACCCAGTGGTTGTTTCTCCAGATATCGGTGGTGTTGTCCGCGCTCGTGCAGTGGCAAAACTATTAGATGATTCTGATCTGGCCATTATCGATAAGCGTCGTCCACAGGCAAACGTAGCGCAAGTGATGCACATCATTGGTGACGTTCAAGGCCGTGACTGCATTATCGTTGACGATATGATCGACACAGGCGGCACTCTGTGTAAAGCGGCTGAAGCCTTAAAAGAACACGGTGCAAACCGCGTATTTGCTTACGCGACTCACCCAGTATTCTCTGGCAAAGCGGCTGAAAATATCGAAAACTCAGTGATCGATGAAGTTATCGTGACCGATACTGTACCTTTAAGCCCTGAAATGCTTAAAGTGGCTAAAGTGACTCAACTGACGATGTCGGCCGTATTGGCAGAAGCCATTCGCCGCGTCAGCAACGAAGAGTCTATCTCTGCAATGTTCAGCCACTAATCGCGGCGCTTTGCATAAAAAACGCACCTTAGGGTGCGTTTTTTGTTGGTGGGTTTTATCGCAGTTTTCATTTAGAGCTATTCACGTTAATTCACTCACGCAGCCATCTTAAGGCAAACCTCAGCGCTTAACTTCGCCATAAAAAAACGCACCCTAAGGTGCGTTTCTGACTGACAAAAGTGCGACTAGATCTTAAAGTGACTCACAGCACTGACCAGATATTCGGCGCGGGATTTAAGTTCATCCGAAGCCGATGCATTGGCATCGGCAGCCCGAGAAGAATCCTCAGCAATATCACGGATAACGACCACGTTCTTATTCACTTCGGCGGCAACCATGCTCTGCTCTTCAATCGCTGCGGCAATCTGTGTGCTCATATCCATAATATTATGCACATCGGTATTGATAAGCTTCAGCAACTCTCCCGCCGCTGCGGCCTGCTCGGCACTCTCGGCGCCTTGCTTTTGGCTCGCATCCATTAATTGCACTATGGCGCGGGTTCGACTTTGCAGGGTTTGAATAATGTTGGCAATTTCCTGTGTCGATGTCTGAGTTCGCATCGCCAGACTGCGTACTTCGTCGGCAACCACGGCAAAACCACGGCCTTGCTCACCCGCGCGAGCAGCCTCAATCGCCGCATTGAGTGCCAGTAAGTTGGTTTGCTCCGCAATGCCACGGATCACATCGAGCACGCTACCAATGGTTTCACTGTCACGCTCGAGCTCATCCACCACAGAGGCGCTGCTGTTAATCTGATCTGACAGTTGTCTGATCTTAAGGATGGTTTGCTCAACCTCAGTTTGCCCTAATTGGGCGTTATCATGGGTTTTACCCGCTTTGAGGGCTGCAAGCTCGGTAGTTTTAGCAATTTCATCAATGGTCGCGCCCATTTCGGTAATCGCCGTCGCCACCATATCGGTTTCATTAAGCTGCTGTGCAACGCCTTCGGACGCGAGCATAGCGTTCTCTGACACACTCTTACAGGAGGTGTTAATCGTGGCGACTGAGTCAATAACCTGCTCGATAAGCTGCTGGAAGCTTCCCACCATGCTGTTGAAATGCTGAGCAATTTCACCCAGCTCATCCTGGGTCGAGGCATCGCATCTGAGGGTTAAATCCTTGCTGACCTCGATACGTGAAATCACCTGAGTGATACGCTCAACTGGGGTGATAATACTGCGGATGATGAGGTAGGTAATCACAGCAAGGATCAGGGCGATAACCACGAAGACCAAAATCCCGATATTCACGCTGCTGCTTTCAGTATCATCGATGGCTTTTAACGCAAGATTATGCAACTCGTCGGCACTGGCTTCGGTCAACTTATTCGCGGCGATCAATTTTGCCATGGTGCCATCTTTTTCACTGAGACCCAGTTGCTGCTCTTTATTAACTAAGCTCTTAAAATCCTTTTGATATTGCTCAATTAAGGCCGCAATTTTATTTTGGGTATCCGTGTCTAAACTCGATGCTCTGAGGCTAGCATTGAACTTGGCGATGTTAGCGTCGAAGGTCTCGACATAGCTCATCTCGCGGCGCAGCATAAAGTCTTTTTCGTTGCGGCGTAGCTGCAACATGGCGACTTCGAGGGATAACTGGTCGTATTCCTTCAACATGGACTCGACATTATGCACTGCCGTTCTTAGGGTGCCGTAGAGACCCGTTTTAGGGGTTAAACCAATTTCTTGTTGGAGCTGAACGACTTCGTTGAAGGCGACTTGATACTGATTGAGGTTACGATCAAAGCTTTCGAGTGACGCAGTGGAAACCTTGTATTTTTTAAAAATACTCTCGAGACTCGGGACTAACTCATCAATCTTTGCATGTACTTCTTTATGCTTTTCAACATATTGAATATCTTTTCGACCAAAGAAGTCCTTTTCATTTTTACGCAGTAGCAAAACGTCTCGTTCTAGCTCGAGAACGGTTTGCGCGGCGTGGGAGAGTTCCGACTCAACCGAATTAGAATGAAGCTGCAATCCAAACATGGCAATCAAGGCCGTCACGGATACAGCGGCACTGAGTAACAACTTTGAGCGGATTAACATATAAAGCCCCTAATAAATAACATCTCTTAAAAAGATAGCTGGGAGTTAGGCCTTTAACAGCAAAATATCCCTGATATACAAAGTTTATCTTTTATTTATTGTGCACTGGTCGAGCAATGCTCCTCTTCACACCATCACCATTAACTGCAACACCAGTATTAGGCTGAATATCGCGAATGATTTATCCTGCTGTATTAGCGATCACACCTGAATACCATTTGGTATAAAATTAATAACTTCATAAAGTTAGCGCCAAAATACACCACTAATTTTACTACAACAACGCAAAGAGTTACGCAATATCTAAAAATAAACTGAATATATTTTTATTGGATACAAACCTTTTGCGCTTTTCAAAGCGTCCAATCAGTAACCATTCACCTTGATGACAGGAAAATACAGTGACGGCAGGGAGACTCCCACTCAACGATGCAATGTCAGAATTTGACCTCATCACCTTGGCCAGCCAAGGGAATAGAGCCGCATTTAAGCAACTGTATTTACACCATCATCCAAGGGTATATGCCCTATCACTGCGGTTATCCGGCCAAGCCTCTCAGGCGGAAGAAATCACCCAAGAGTGCTTTATTCTGGTCTGGCAGAAATTGCCGCAGTTTAGGGGGGAGAGCCAATTTTCCACTTGGTTACACAGCATTTGTGTGAATCAAGCACTGAGTTTTATCCGTAAGCAAAAGTCATTTTGGGCACGTTTTATACCGATGGAGAGTGACGAAGAACATTCAAGCGCGGATGAACATTATCAAGGGTTAGACAAGTTGATCCTCAAACTGCCAGAGCGGGCGCGCATCGTGTTTGTGCTCTGCGCCATTGAAGGCTATCAACATGAAGAAATTGCGCAATTACTTGGGATTGCGGTGGGAACCAGCAAGACCCAGTACCACAGAGCCAAGCAATTACTACAGGAGATGCTGTAATGTCCTTATCTAACGATCCCCGCGAGGCCAAGCTCCAACAGTTGATTGATGATGCCCCCAAAGCATTAACTCCCAAGCGGGATCTTTGGCAAGGCATAGAAAAACGTATGGATAAGCCATTGGCGTCGCAAACGGCGGTTCGCCAAGCGCCGCGACTGCAAGGCGTGCAATGGGCGATTGCCGCAACTGTGGTGCTGGCGGTGTTCTTCGGTTTTTACACTCAAGCTCCGGTAAAAACGTTGCTCCCTGAACAAATCGTCAGCCAACCGGCGGATGATGAACAAGCACTGCACACTCTGCTTAGCCAAATTGCCCAGACACATCAAGCCCAAGTGACGAGCCTTGAACAAACCCCGACGGTTGTGGCTTGGCAAACCAGTCGCTTTAGCGCGCCATTAGAGCAAGGCTTAGCGGAATTACGCCGTGCCGGCGAACAGATTTATCAAGCGTTACAAGCTAATCCAACCGACAAACAACTTTGGCAACTCTGGCTTTGGGTGCAACAACGTGAACTCGATTTGCTACAGCAAGGCCAAAAACTTCCGATTCAAAACTCAACACAAGGAAATAGCATATGAGCCATTTTACCCTCACGAAAACCAGTATCTTAGTGTCGACGCTTTATTTTGGCCTTATGGGCAGTGTGTTCGCCGCTGAAAGTGTGGATAAACAGTTGCCGATGAGCAGCGATACCCTGCTGCAAATCAAAGTCCAACGGGGCGAAGTGCAAATTCAAAGCTGGGATAAAAATGAAGTCAGCGTGACGGGCACTCTCGATGAGCTGAGCGAAGGCTTTGTCTTTGAACAAAAAGGTAACAACCTGAATATCGAAGATAAAATGCCACGCCACTATAACGGCAGTGACAATAACGGCTCAAAACTCACCATTAAGGTGCCTAAAACCGTCAAACTGAACGCCGATACGATTTCAGCCAATCTGCAAATCAGCCAGACTCAAGGCGAGCTCGAACTCAATACCGTTAGCGGAAATATCACCGCCGAGGCACTGGATGGCACACCGACATTGCACACTGTGTCAGGCGATATCACCACTAAGGGGTTAGCGGGTAAAGTGATGTTAGATACCGTCTCCGGTGAGATTAAAGACACCCAAAGCAAAGGCGAAATCAAATACCGTTTAGTGAGCGGTGATCTCGACAGCCAAACCTTAGCCGATAAAGTGAAAGTCGAGCAGGTTTCGGGGGAAATCAAAGCCGACTTAAATACCGCCAAAGAAGTCAATGTCCGCACAGTGAGTGGCGACACTCAAGTGTCACTGGCAAAAAGCTTCGATAAAGCCAATCTAGAGAGCGTCAGTGGCGATATTATTGTGACATTTGCTGATACACCCGATGCCAATTTCGAGCTCAATGGCGGCCCAGGCGGCAAAATCAAAAATGGCTTGAGCCAAGATGTGCCACAAAGACAAAAATACGTGCCGAATGAATCCTTAAGCTTCCAAACGGGCTCTGGTAGCGCCAGTGTGAAGATGGATACCATTAGCGGTAATCTGATCCTGAAAAAACAATAGCCTTATCAGAAAACGCTAATTGGCGATAAAAAATAGCAATAAAAATGCCGCTCATCAGGAGCGGCATTTTTTTAGCCAAACGGTGTTAAATCGAGGCGATTTCTTCGCTCGTCAGATAACGCCATTCGCCTAGGGCAAGTTCTGCGTCTAATTCAATTTTGCCAATGCTTTCTCGATGTAAGCCAACCACATGATTGCCTACGGCGGCAAACATCCGCTTCACTTGGTGATACTTACCTTCGGTAATGGTTAAACGCACCAACTGCGGCTCGATAATTTCAAGCACTGCGGGTTTTGTTAGGCCGTCTTCGTTTCTCAGCTCCACTCCAGCGGCAAAAACGCCAATCAGACTCTCATCCACAGGCTCGGCTAACGTCACTAAGTAACGCTTGCCACATTCTTTTTTCGGCGAGGTGATCCGATGCGACCATTGACCATCACTCGTGATCAACACTAGGCCCGTGGTATCGGCATCTAAACGGCCGGCAATGTGTAAGGTGTCGGGCTTTTCAATATCCAATAGGCTCAATACCGAAGGGTAGACTTCATCTATGGTCGAGCAAATCGTATCCACGGGTTTATTGAGCATCAGGTAACGCTCACCGAGGAGGGAGATAGGCTCACCTTCGAGGCACACTTGCATCCCCTCGAGCACTTTAAAGCCAGCATCTTTAATCACAGCCCCATCACAGGTGATGTCACCACGGTGCAGGGCTTTTTTCGCTAAAGAACGGGTAAGCGAGGTACTTTCACAGATAAATTTGTCTAAACGCACGGGACGACTCAACTTCAATAAATGAAAACCGCCGTATTATGAGGCCCTACGGACGAAAGGGCAAAGCCTAGCCAATCAAATTACCCAAACGCGTGCTCGGTTACGCAGTGCAAACATAAGTGCTTACTTACTTGACAGAGCTTGCGTACGGTATGTTTGGCGGTTTTTAGGCCAAATTCAACCATGGTAATTTTTAGTTACAACTGACGGATAATAAATCCGGCTGAAAAAGTGTAATCACCTTGTTTAGATTCCCACTAAAGCATTAACATACGTAGCGTTGCGCCTGAAGCAATCCCATTTTGCAGCTAAACAGGCCCAGAGATGGGCACAATAACAAATTCGAAGGAAACGACATGAGAAAAGTACTCATTGGGGGACTGTGTGCCTCACTCATCGCGGGCCTCACTGCCTGTAATGACAAACCCGCTGAAGTTAAAGCGCCAGAAACCACTAAAACCGCCACTGCTGCCGCTGTGACTAAAGTATTAGGTTCAGGTATCGAATTTGAAAACTTCGATAAATCAGTGCGTCCACAGGACGACTTCTATGAATATGTTAACGGCGCTTGGCTGAAGAAAGCCGAGATCCCAGCCGATCGCACTAGCATTGGTGCCTTCTACGATCTGCGTGAAAAATCCCGTGATGACGTTAAAGCCATTATCGAAGAAGTCGCTGCAACGCCAAATCTGGTCGAAGGCACTGACGAGCAAAAAGTGGCTGACCTTTACCGTTCATTTATGGACACAGCAACGCTAAACAAGCTAGGCGTGACGCCACTGAAAGGCGAGTTTGATGCCATCAACGCCTTAAAAGATAAAAACGAGCTGGTAAAATACTTCGCCCACAGCCAAATCATGGGTGCGGGTACGCCAATGGCTTTCTACATCGATATCGATGCAAAGAACTCTAGCCGTTACGCGACTCACCTGTATCAATACGGCCTAAGCCTGCCAGAAAAAGACTACTACTTTAACGAGTCAGAGCGTTTCGTTAATATTCGTAAGGCTTACCTTGCCCATATCGAAAAAATGTTCACTCTAGCCGGTCTTGCCAATCCAAAAGCCAGCGCAGAATCTATCCTCGCACTCGAAACTGCGATTGCCGCTAAACATTGGGATGTGGTTGAAACCCGCGACAGCACTAAATCCTATAACCTGTACCAAGTTAAAGATCTGCCAAGCTTAGCGCCAGATATCGACTGGACAGGCTACTTAACGACATTAGGTGCAGACAAGCAAACCGACATTATCGTTAACCAACCAAGCTATATCCAAGGCCTGAACGAAGTGCTTAAAACCACCGATTTGGCCACTTGGAAAACCTACATGCAATGGCAAGTGCTGACCCACGCGGCAAGCAACTTGAGCGAAGAGTTAGACAACGAGAACTTTGCCTTCTTCTCTAAAACCCTGAACGGTCAAGAAGAACAAGAGCCACGTTGGAAGCGCGGTGTTGCGGCAGTCAACGGCGTATTAGGTGAAGTGGTAGGTAAAGTGTACGTGAAGCGTCACTTCGCACCAGAAGCCAAAGAACGCATGCAAGCACTGGTTGAAAACCTGCGCGGCGCCTACGGTGACAGCATCAAAGATCTGACTTGGATGAGCGATACAACGAAGCAAGCTGCTGCTGAAAAATTAGCAAAATTCAACCCTAAAATTGGTTATCCAAATAAGTGGGAAGATTACAGCAAGCTGACCATCAAAGCCGATGATTTGATTGGTAACGCGGTTCGCGCAAGCGAAGTTGAGCACGCTAAGTCACTGGCTAAGTTAGGCGCGCCAATCGATAAAGACGAGTGGCACATGACCCCACAAACGGTTAACGCCTACTACAACCCAACCATGAACGAAATCGTGTTCCCAGCTGCAATTCTGCAACCACCTTTCTTCAACATGGAAGCGGATGATGCCGTCAACTACGGTGGTATCGGTGCGGTTATCGGTCACGAAATGGGCCATGGTTTTGACGACCAAGGCGCTAAGTTCGACGGCGAAGGCAATATGCGTGACTGGTGGACAGAGAAAGACTTAGAAGAATTCTCTGCCCGTGGTAAGGCGTTGATCGCACAATACGATGGTTACTATGTGTTTGACGATCTGCACGTGAACGGCAGCCTGACCTTAGGCGAAAACATCGGTGACTTATCGGGCGTGACTATCGCTTACCGTGCGTACAAAAAGTCGCTAAATGGTAAAGAAGCACCGGTTATCGACGGTCTGACTGGCGACCAACGTTTCTTCATCGGCTTCACGCAAATTTGGCGTGCAAAAGCCAAAGAAGAAGCCCTGCGTAACCGCGTAGCGACAGATCCACACTCACCAGCGGAATTCCGTGCACTGGGTGCGCTATCTAACATGCCTGAGTTCTACACCACCTATGATGTGAAACCAGGTGATGCTATGTACATAGCACCAGAGAAACGCGTGAAAATTTGGTAATCCCAAATTAATTCAAGACAGTAGTAAATAAACCCAATAGCGCCGCTCACAAGAGCGGCGCTATTTTTTTAGGCGCGAAAAATGTGAGCCCCAAAAATGAACAAGTCTTCATTATTGATTCAGCTTTAATTAAGCCACTCCAGCCTATGGTATCCCAGTGATGTGTATCACTCCCATAAGGAAGTAGGCCGTTATGAATAAGTTATTTCGTACCTTTTTTATCTTTCTACTCTTATTATCGACCCGCACAGGCGTAGCCAATCCTTTAGATATCAATGACAGCAGAGCCGAACGCGGTAATTACAGTGCAAGACAGGCTCAAAGCCATGATCTGCATGGTCTTTATGCGCTAAACACTCAAACCTTCGACACCCCACGTCAAGCTTCGGCCTGTTTAGACAACTTATATTCCAATGCCCACGCGGCCCAAAATGAACTCGCAAGCCTGCTGCAGACAGTGGCCGCCAGTTCACAGGCGCAGGTGATTTTGCCTGACGTAAAAAGTTATCAACGCGCCGCCGAGAAGGTCGCCACCAAATTTAATGGGGATGCAAGCCAGATCACCGACCTTGCCCGCGCCAGCATCGTCAGTAACAGTATCTCCGAGCTGATGCAAAGCTATTACGCCTTAAGCGAGCAAGCTCAGGTCGTGAAACAGAAAAACCGTTTCGCCGAGCCTAAAGCCTCAGGTTATCGCGACCTTAACTTACTGGTACGTTTGCCCGAAAGCGGCATGATTGCTGAGGTCCAATTACACCTTAAGGATATTGCCGACATCAAAAGCGGCCCAGAACACAAGGTTTACGAACAGGTTCAACAGATTGAGGCGAACGCGATCAAACAGCAACGGGGGTTAAGTGAGTTTGAAACCGCGCAGATCGCTAAGCTGCACCAAGAGTCACATAAGCTGTATCACAAAGCTTGGCTTAACTATAAACGCGTCGATGAAGGACTACTGCTCACTAACTCAGTAGCTTAATCACCTGTTTGTTTAATTGTTTAATTGTTTAATTGTTTAATCGCTTTACCGTTTAGCTCTGTACCACTTCCACTGTTGCGCTGGCTATTTGTGAAAACAGATGCCAGCGCTTTTTTATGGCGTAACACCAGACTCAACCCGAAGCGTCACTGCTGCAAATACGCAAACTAAAGCCGAACTATCCCTACTACAAGCTCACCGCCCTTCCCTCGCATCCAGCCTTGTTTCCCTATATAATCCCGCGCCATAAGGCGACCCTTAAGGAAATTCCATGCACGACATTATTGAGCAACTCCAAGAACGCAGCGAAACCGTGCCTGTACCACTCGAGTTACCGACATTCGAGCAGTTAGTGGAGGTTGAGGAACAGATTTTGATCCCGCTGCCACGGGAATTAAAGGAATACCTACTCCATGCCAGTGATGTGATTTATGGCGCGATTGAGCCTGTGACTGCAGCCGATCCCTATTCACACACCTATTTACCCGAAGTCACCTGCTATGCTTGGTCAATCGGCTTGCCAAGGGACTTAATCGCCATCTGCCAATTGGGCGATGACTTTTACTGTATCGATCAGGATGGCCAAGTTCACTTCTGGCAAAACGGTGACTTTACCGATATTTATTGGGAATCCTTCTGGGAATGGGTCGAAGATATTTGGCTTAAAAACAAATACTGATTTTACCAAGATTTTATTTTTATCAACTTGAGAACCGCATTATGTCTAAAAATATTGGCTTGAACGCCATCGAAATGAGCTACTTACGCCAATCACTCAGCCTCAGTGCGGCTCAAGTAGGACAACTGACCAACCACAGCGAAGCCGATGTATTAGCCTGGGAAAATGCTGAAACACAGGCACCTGAACTGGCGCAGAAAAAGCTATTAGATCTCGATGATATTATCGAGATGCAAGTGCTCAATACCACTGACGGCATCGAAGCCTTATTTAAGAAAGAGCCTAAGCGTCACTTGGCCTTCGTGGTGTATCCAACCCAAGCCGTTTACACCCAATATAACCCTGAATTTTTAAGCTCGCTGCCGTTAACTGAGCTGTACAATACGGCGGCATGGCGCATTAAGAAAGAATGTAAACTGGTGCTCGAAGTGGATGTTAGCTTAGTCAATCTCGATGTCGAAGCCTACAAGGCATTCCGAGAGCAAAATGGGTTAAGCGAAAGCCGTGAAAGCCGCGCCAAATGGGCGGCGACTCAGCTATAAACGCTAAACGACTTAAGCAAAAAGGGCAGAAGTAAATCTTCTGCCCTTTTGTTTTTTATCGTTTAGTGCCAATTACGCCTGCGCTGCGTTGGCCACGGCTTCCATTTTGGCGAGTGCCGATTTACGCGAAGGACGCGCCGCTATTCTATCGCGATACGCCGCCAATTTAGGCGGGATCTGCTGCTCAAATAAGGTGCCCCACATCAGTGTATGCGCCAGCAGAATATCGGCAACCGATAAGGTGTCGCCAAGTAAAAAGTCACTATCGGGCAGCATAGCTTCAGCCAAGGCCGCCGCCTTATCAAACTCCCACACAGCGCAGGGCATGATAGAAGGATGACGCTGCGCTTCCGGCAGCGCAAATTTATGCTTACCTAGGGTCCATAGAGGCTGCTCGAGTTCGGTAATAATAAAGCTCACCCATTGATGATGCAGACCCGATCCCGCACTGCCCGCTTCAGGTAACAAGTTGCCAAACTTCTCCGCCAGATACAGGCAAATGGCCGCAGACTCAGACAATACAAGATTATCGTCGGTTAACACTGGCACTTTGCCGCAGGGATTGAGCGCTAAGAACGCGGCACTACGGTGCTCGCCCTTATTCATATCCACAAACGAAAAGGCCCATTCTGCGTCTAACTCTTCTAACACCCAAGCGACTCGTAATGCACGGCTACGGGGCATGCCATATAAGGTGATCATATTAACGTCCTTTTAGTGATGACTGATTAACGAGAACGAAGATACACTGTGTCGCGGCAGAGTAAAATACAAAAACGGCGCCGAAGCGCCGTTTCCAATGACTCAGCCAATGACTCGTTAGAAGTTCATTGTCAGTTTGGTGTAGATATAACGTCCCATTGGGTTGTGTACAGAAATCACATAACCATAGAGGTCGGTATCGCCGTCACCAATCGCAAACGGTGGCTCTTCATCGAACACGTTGTTCACGCCTAATGTCAGCTTAAACATCTCGTTGAAACGGTAACTACCTGACATATCAACTAATAACTGCGCATCAACCATGCGAGACTTGTTAGTTTCGAAGTCTAATACGCCGTCAAAGTCGATATCCGGAGTATCTTCGAACTCACCGATGTAGCTCAGGTTTACGTTGGCGGCGAAGTTATCCATTGTCCAATTCGTGGTGAGTAACCAGCGATGTTGTGGGAACTTGTACTCGCCTGTGTAATCGAGACCGTCTTTTTCGAAGTTATGTAGGTAGCTGTACTCTAGGCCAAACTTCAAATCACCAAAGCTATCTAGCTCAAGACCATAGTGGGTTGACAGGTCAACACCCTGCACATCCTGCGAGCTTAAGTTGATAAAGCTTGAGTGAATAATGCTGATGGGACCTAAGGTTTGACCCGCTTGCGGTGCTAAACGCTCACACACTGTGCTGTTTTGATCGTTACAGTTTGCAGTGTAGATATCGCCCAATGGCTGCTTATCGATCTTGTTATCTTGCGTGATGCTGTAAACATCGAACCCGATATCAAACTTCTGGCTTGGCGCCCAGATAAGTCCAAGGTTCCATGTTTCTGACTCTTCGGCATCCAACTCAGAGTTACCTTGGAATTCAGTGTTATAGTCGAGCGCTTCACAATCCACACCATCGGCGGCGCAGCGATAAGTATCGATAAAGAAGCTACTTTCGCGTGATGGGCCTAAACCGATTTGTGCTAATGAAGGCGCGCGGAAACCCGTTGACCAAGAACCACGGCTCGTCAGCTCATCGGTGATGCCCCATTGGAACGCCACTTTAGGGTTAGTGGTTGAACCAAAATCGCTGTAGTGGTCGTAGCGACCCGCGAGTTGCAGCTCAAAGTTATCCGTGACAGGAATAGAGAACTCCACATAACCTGCGTATTGGTCACGGGAGGCCGCAGCTGAAACCGCTTCAGTACCGAAAATCAGTCCACGTTGGAACTGTTCATCCGGCACGTCGCTGACACTTTCTTCACGGTATTCCACACCCGCAGCCATCATAATATCGCGATCCGCCAGCGTGAACGCTTGGCCAGAAATGTTCGCCGCGTAAGACGTCATGCTCGATAAACCTTGGCGAACTAGGCTAGTGGTAATCGCATCGATCACATCCTGCGAGTTCATGGTGCCGCCAAAGGGATTGTAGCGACCCGCATCGATCTCAGCTTGCAGGTAATCGGTTCTGACCCAACCTTGAGTACGATCGCCCGTTTGAGTCGATTCACTGCGGCCGCGTTGTACCGAGGCTTCCCAATCCCACTCTTTAATCGTGCCACGTAAACCCGCTACTAAACGCAGGGTGTCGGACTCGATATCCCAACGACGTGCGCCCGCATCCACAGTACGGAAACGACCGATTTCAATATCTTTGCCCCAAGGATTATTTGGGTGAGTGCCTGGCACAGTTAAGGCCGCATCTTCATCCAAAGGTGTTGGCGCACCACCCGCAATTGAAGAGTTATGTTGCGCGGCTAACTCGAGGAACGCGGTTAAATCGTCATTGAAATGGTAATCGAATTGACCAATAGCCCCGATACGCTCAGCCTCAGGGATCACTAAGTTGTATGGACCATAGTCAAATAAACAGCTGCCGCTGGCCGTTGCACGATCGGGCGGACAGGATGGATCGATTGTCTTCACGCCATCAACATAAAAATAACCGGGGAAACCGCGTGAGGAACGGAAATCTTCACCACCGTAAGGGCTTTGATCGGCTGTGCCAAAACGGCCCAAATCGGTTGCCGCTAAGGTATCGTTTTTAAAATAGTCGAGAATAACCGACGCACTGCCCTTTTCGGACTTCACGCCCCAAACGATACTTGCCGTGGTTTCATCGTAACCCGTACCCGGGGTGTCGCCGTAACCTAAGTTAACCTCAATCCCTTCGATGTCTTTTTTCAAGACGATGTTAACTACGCCCGCAATCGCATCGGAACCGTAAATCGCCGATGCACCATCTTTCAGAATATCAATGCGTTCAATTGCCGAGACCGGAATGTTGTTAATGTCGACGAAGGAGTTAGTGATACCTTCGGCAAAGGCACTTGCCGCAACACGGCGACCGTTAATCAATACCAGAGTGGCGTCAGGGCCTAAGCCACGCAAACTGATTGAAGCACCACCGTTTGCGGTCGAGTCTTGGCTGTTCCCACGGGTAGAGAAAGCGCCAGCACCGTTGGCAGGCATACGTTCGAGTAACTGCTGCAGGTTGTCAAAACCCATGTTGGCAATATCTTCTTTGCCAATGGATTGAATGGGTGACGGTCCCTCGATATCAGTGCGCTTAATACGAGAGCCCGTTACTTCAATGCGTTCAACTTTGTCAGCGCCGTTATCGGCTGCATAGCTAATACTCGGGGCAAATGCCATTGCGATCGCGATAGCACAAGCACTGGGTAGAATCTGAGGTCTTTTCATTTACATTCCCTAATCTTCATTTGTTAAATTTATTTTACTTTTATTAAACTAATTTTTAACACGACCAAGGTAATCGGTTGTAAAACAAAGTCAATGGGGGACTGAAAAAAGTTAAACTTTTGTTACTAACAAAAACCATGTATTTTCCTGCAGAGATCTCTCAAGATAGCGAAATGGAACATTGGCATTGAGGAAGAACATGCAAGAACAAACAATTCATGAAGCCCAATTTGAAGATAATTTAGGTTTGTACTGGTTACTCTCAGGGGCCGCTTACTTCACCTTAAGTATTGTCGGTATTCCCTTGTTATTACTTTGGTTTCCTATTGGGTTATGGGGGACTCGCCGCTACATCAGCAATATGAGTGCACGCTTAACCAGCAAAAAGCTGATCGTGCGCAGAGGCATATTAACTCGCACAGAAAATACGGTTCCCTTAGATAAAATTACCGATATCGCCCTCATTCAGGGGCCGATTATGCGCCTGATGGGATTACATAAACTCACTGTAGAAACCGCAGGACAATCGGGCGCTGGCGCCTTAATTAGTCTGGTTGGTATAGTCAACGCCCCCGATTTTAGGGCGCAGATTTTGGAGCAAAAAGAACGCTTAAGTGAGGCACATACCACCAGCGAGACGAGCGCTCCCACAGAAGATAACGCAATGTTGACCCAACTTGTGGAAATGACGGCAAGCTTAAAACGCATCGAAGCCCTACTCGCCTCAAAATACAATTCTTAACAGTTAACATCGCGACTTAACGGCTTAGATAGCTCAGTATCGAGCAAACCATTTCCAACGGATAAGGAAACACCCAGCGTATTATGGCGACTTCTCAAGTAAAACCTCTCCCCATGAATTGGACAGCCCAACTGGCCCTCGGCATAAAAGCCATGGGACCCGGTGTATTAATGGCCGCCGCCGCGATTGGGGCTTCACATTTAGTGTCATCCACCCGCGCCGGTGCAGAATTTGGCTGGCAACTCGCCTGGGTGATTCTGGGAGTAAACTTGCTGAAATACCCCTTCTTTGCCGCAGGTGCACGTTACACCGCTGCAACGGGTGAAAGCCTGCTGCATGGTTATCTTAAACAGGGCCGAGGTTATCTGTGGTTATTCACTGGCCTCAATGTGATTGCTTCCATCGCCAGCACCGCGGGGGTTTGCATGTTAACCGCCGCCATGCTCACCCAGTTTATCCCTCTGCCTATTGATGTGTTGGCGTTATTGGTGCTGATAAGTTCGTTGTTGTTATTGATTTTAGGGCACTATTCATTGTTGGACAGGCTGACGAAGATCATCATGTTCGCCCTGACACTCACCACCTTAATCGCCGTCGCCTTGGCATTGGATCATGTAAAACCGCTTGAAAGCCAGTTTGTCTCCCACTCACCTTGGCAGTGGGCCCATGTGGGATTCTTGGTCGCCATGATGGGTTGGATGCCAGCACCAATTGAAGTCAGCGCATGGAATTCGCTGTGGTTATTGGAAAAACAAAAGACATCACCCGTTACCCCCGCCCAAGCCATCTTAGACTTCAACTTAGGCTATATCGTCACCGCCCTGTTAGCTGTGGTCTTTTTGGCCTTAGGTGCGCTGGTGATGCATGGCAGTGGTGAGCACTTTTCCGACTCTGGTGCCAAATTTGCGAACCAATTAATCAACTTATATAGCCAAGTCATGGGTGGTGAAAGCCGCTATTTGATAGGCATAGTGGCGTTTTTATGTATTTTCAGCACCACTGTCACTGTCATCGATGGCTATAGCCGAACCTTGAACATGGGCTGGCAACTGCTCTCACGCGCAGCAGTCAGCGAAACCCAATCGGACAAACGCCTAACGGGCATCATGCTCAGCGTAAGCGCATTAGGATTATTGCTCATCCTGTTTTTCAAGGGCGCCCTGCTGCCACTGCTGGAATTTGTGATGATTTTGGCTTTTATGACTACAGTTGTTTTTGCATGGCTAAACTATCGCTTAATGACTAGCACCCAACTGCCAGCGGCTCATCGTTATGGCACAAAAATGAAAGGCCTCTCTTGGATAGGATTAAGCTATTTGCTTATTTTTGCAGTGCTTTTTATTTACTGGTATCTAGCCGTTAACGTTTAGTTTTACTCATTTAAGCATGAGCCCTCAGCGAGGGCTCATGCTCTACTGTGCCACTTGCTCATCCATACTAGACTTTCCTGCTTTTCTGTTACTTTGAGTATATAATGTCTGCTCTTAAACCAGACAGCGCAGCCGCGCCTAGAGATGACCATGATTAACAATGATATTTTGCGCCGTTTGCGCTTCGTGTTTGATTTCAACAATGCCAAAATGATTAAGATCTTTGCCAAAGTTGGAAGAGAAGTGCCTACCGAAGAGATGATTAGTCTGCTGCGCAAAGAAGAGGAAGAAGGCTATAAGGCCTGTAACGACACGACCCTATGTCAGTTTTTAGATGGTCTTATCATCGAAAAACGCGGTCTACGTGAAGGGGCTGAAATCCCAAAGCCAGTATCAAAATTAAACAATAACTTAATCTTCAAAAAGTTACGTGTTGCCCTCGAAATGCGTGAAGAAGATATTATGGCCACCTTAGCGCTCGCCGAAGTGCAGATGTCTAAGTCTGAGTTAAGCGCACTGTTTCGCAACCCAGATCATAAAAACTTCAAAGCCTGTGGCGACCAGATCCTGCGTAACTTTATCCGTGGCTTATCACTAAAATATCGCGGTGTTTAATCTCCCAAATTGCTTAACCCCAGAAACGCAGCCTAGGCTGCGTTTTTTGTTTTAATAGCGCCTTAAACAGCCATTTACACGGCAAAAGCATTTACAACCAATTAACAGAAGCATGTTTTAAACGGCCAGATTGGCGCCTGCTGCAAAAAAAGCCACAAATAGCGCACGACACAGGCAACAAAGATCACATTTCATGATAACCTTACGTGACTTACAGCACGTCTCAAGCACGTACCGAACCATTAAACAATAACTCAAAGGTTACCCATGGACGATAATAAACGCCCCCTCTATCTTCCGTTTGCAGGACCTGCCATTCTTGAAGCTCCCTTAATTAACAAGGGCAGTGCATTTTCGGAAGAAGAGCGTATTTTCTTTAACCTCGAAGGCTTAGTACCCTACGCCATTGAAACCATTGAAGAACAGGCTTCACGCGCCTACGATCAGTTCAGAAGTTTCAATAACGATCTCGATAAGCACATCTATCTGCGCAACATTCAAGACACCAACGAAACCCTGTTTTATCGTTTAGTGCAAAACCACATCAGCGAAATGATGCCAATTATCTACACCCCGACGGTAGGTTTGGCCTGTGAGCGCTTCTCGAAAAACTATCGCCGTAACCGTGGTCTGTTCATCTCTTACCCGAATAAGGATAGAATCGACGACATCCTCAATAACTCGACTCGCCAAAAAGTAAAAATCATCGTTGTGACCGACGGTGAGCGCATCTTAGGCTTAGGCGACCAAGGTATTGGCGGCATGGGGATCCCGATTGGTAAATTGTCGCTCTACACCAGCTGTGGTGGGATCAGCCCCGCATACACACTGCCAATTACCTTAGACGTAGGTACCGATAATCCACAGTTGCTGGAAGATCCTATGTACATGGGTTGGCGCCATCCACGTATTGGCGGCGAAGAGTATGCCGAGTTTATCGAAGCCTTTATGCAAGCTGTGCATGTACGTTGGCCAGATACACTGATCCAATTCGAAGACTTTGCCCAAAAGAATGCGATGCCAATCCTTGAGCGTTATAAGGATCGCTACTGCTGCTTTAACGATGACATTCAAGGTACCGCCGCCGTGACTGTGGGCTCGTTACTCGCCGCCTGTAAAGCCGCGGGCACTGAGCTCAACAAACAACGCATCGCCTTCTTAGGTGCCGGTAGCGCAGGTTGCGGTATTGCCGAAGCTATCGTTGCACAAATGGTGTCTGAAGGGATCAGCGACGAGCAAGCACGCAGCCAAGTCTGCATGGTTGACCGTTGGGGTCTGCTGCTCGACAACATGCCTAACCTGTTGCCATTCCAACAAAAATTGGCTCAAAAATGTGCAGATATCAGCAACTGGAATAACTTCAGCGACAATATTTCACTGCTCGATGTGGTCAATAACGCTAAGCCAACGGTGCTGATTGGCGTATCGGGCGCACCGGGTCTGTTTACCGAAGAAATTGTTCGTGCAATGCATAGCCACTGCGAACGTCCAATTATCTTCCCACTGTCGAACCCCACCAGCCGTGTTGAAGCGACGCCAAAAGACATTCTGCACTGGACGTCTGGCCAAGCCTTAGTGGCAACGGGTAGCCCGTTTGAACCTGTTGTTGTCGATGGCGAGACCTATGAAATCGCACAATGTAACAACAGCTTTATCTTCCCAGGTATTGGTTTAGGTGTACTCGCCTCGGGTGCTCGCCATGTCTCCGATGCGATGTTAATGGCATCGAGCCGCGCGCTCGCCGAATGCTCACCGTTAGCCATTAATGGCTCAGGACCACTCCTGCCAAAACTGGAAGATATTCACTCAGTAAGTAAGCACATTGCGTTTGCCGTCGGTAAAGTGGCAATTGAGCAAGGATTATCCTTGCCTGCGAGTGATGAGCTGCTGATGCAATCTATCGAAGATAATTTCTGGAAGCCAGAGTACCGTCGTTATAAGCGTACGTCTTTCTAATATCAGACATTATTCCAATAAAAAGCCCGTCAATCGACGGGCTTTTTATTGAGTCAAACTCACAGCTTAAGGCGCCATCACCTGTTTAAAGCTGTTGAGCATAGAACGGTCTGTACGCGCTTTCTTTAATTTCCGCACGCACTCTTTCAGTGACTCATCGGCTAAGCGACCGAAAATACCGTTGTACTCATTCTCATTGATGGCCTCATCGGTATCGGCCTGCTCAGAAATCTCCTGGGCGACACGGCTAAGTTGCAACCACGCATTGGCAATATAAAAACCGTGGAACTCAGCCTGCGGCATTAAATTACGCGCACTGGCGGGTAATGCTTCCCAAGCGGTGGCAAATTTGTCTTCGCGATCGAGTAACAACTCGGCACATAAACCTTGGTAAGCCGCTAACAGGCTCTCTGGCATTTTTGCCATAGGTAGCACTTTATTGGCAACATTGTGGGAAATCCGCTCGGCGGTTTCACGATACTCAACTGATACTTCAGCCATAATTACTCTCTTATCCTAAGCGGCTTAAAATTGGCCACTAATATATAAACCATAGACCCCATTATGGGCCAAAGGTGTCACTGTGATCCCTTTATAGGGCTCAGTAAAATACCAACCCGCCAGTGCGCCAATGGCTGCGCCTGCGAGCACATCTTCTAAATAGTGCTTATCACTCTCGACTCGGGTGTAGCCCACATAAGTCGCAGCAAGATAGGCAGGCAGACCATATTGCCAGCCATAACGCTGCTGAATAAACGTGGCCGCCATAAAGCTGTCCGAGGTGTGCCCTGACGGAAAAGAATCATCACCACTGCCATCGGGTCTATCCTTACTGACACCCAATTTAAGCCCTTCGACTATGACTCGGCTCGAGACGGCGGCCTTAAGTAATTGCCACGATCCCTCATTCCCATCCTCATAGAATAGGGTCGCGCCCAAAGCCGTCGCAGGCAGGAGTAGATGAACCACATCGCCCGAGGTTTCGATATCATCCGAGTTTGCCCAACTCGCTCCCGTAAACAGCAACAGGACGGCACAGAGTAATTTTTTCAAGGGTTTTCCTTATTGGGTGAGATCCAAGGCGACGTTTATACCTTGATAGCGGAATGAATGCAAAAATTGCAAACTTTACATGTAAACAATACGTAAAAAGTTTATGCTAAGATAATGATTAGCTATCTGTTTCAGCGCTAACGGGAAACCTCATACTTGCAACATTACCTTCGATATTTAGCCATTTGTCTTATGCTGCTGATAGGCACGCATAGGGTTGCTATTGCCGAGGGACAAGCACAGGTCGATCAGATTTTTGCATTATTCGATAGCGGTGAAGCCATGACCCGTGAATCTATCGAGCAAAACCTATCACTGCTGGAAAAGCTCATTTCGAGTGATGATGTTGAGCGCATCGAAAAACTGAATCTGCTCAAATGCTGGAATCAGCCTTTTGAGACCGAAGAGGATGTGTTGCACTCGCTTCAGCACATTGAACAGACAATGGCACAGATCCCGCCAAACGCATCACCGCATTTTCTTACCGACTTTACTCTCTGCCATGCTTGGTTTTTACAGCAAAAGGGCGATATTAATGGCGCCATGTCGGGTTATACCAAAAGTATTCAGAGCGCCTATGAGCATGAAGATATTAGACTCATTGCCGATGCTCGCAGTCTGCGTGGAGCCTTATATTCCTACATTGGGGATTTTTCTGAGGCGCTGGACGATTTAGTGACCGCACAGGGGCTGTACGAGTCCTTGAACTTAACGGGTTGGGCAAATGTCAATTTAGCGGATATTGCCACCAGCTTTAGGCGTTATGGCGACCCTGAGAGTGCGATTAAATACTACAATAAACTCAAAGAGTTTTACTCCCAAAAAGGCAATAAGGAACAAGTTGCCAACGTCACTTCCGACATTGGGATTGCCTTAGATGAAATGGGCGAACATGAGCGAGCGATTGAAAGCTTTCGTTTTAGCTATCAGTATTTTAAAGAACACAAATACCCTCTTATTGCCGCGATCAACGCGACCAATATTGCCTATAGCCTTATTCAGTTAAATCGCCTCAATGAAGCCGAAACCTATTTAAAGGAAGCGGCGCAGGAAATTACCGATAAAGAACCGAGCGCCTACAGCTTTATGAAGCTGTTTATGGCGAAAATTCGTTATCAACAGGGACGCTATCAAGAAGCGCTGGATGAACTCGCCGCCGCAGAAATTGCATTCCGTGTGATGCACAATGATCGCGGCCTCATCCAACTATTACAGCTTAAGAGTGATATCCATGCGGCCATGGGCGATCTACCTTCGGCCTACCAAGAGCTACAGCAATTTATCGCCTTGACGAAAAAGGTGGATGATAGCTCCTCAGCACACCAAACGACTGAATTAAAGGTAAAGTTTGATACTAGTTGGATCGAATCTGAAAACAAACGCTTGCTCGATAATCAAAAATTGAAGGAGCAAGAGTTAGCACTGCTCGAGAAAAATAAATCATTGCAACTGATTATCCTGCTGCTCACGGGCTGTATTTTGGCAATTGTGTCACTCTTTGCCTACAAGCAAGTGCACCGTAACCGCCACCTACAGACCATAGCCTTAACCGATTATCTGACTCAATTACCCAATCGCAGGCACATCTATGCCCAAGCGGAACTGTATTTTCAGCAGGCGATAAAACAAAAAACACCATTCTCTGTGATCATTTTCGATGCGGATCATTTTAAAAAGATTAACGATAATTTCGGCCATGAAATTGGTGATCAAGCCTTGCTGACCATAGCCCAAGCCAGCCAAGCATTAACCGCGGACCGCAATCTCATCGGCCGGATTGGCGGTGAGGAGTTTTTAATCCTCTTACCCAATACCAACGCAGAGCGCGTTTGGGAGCTGGCACACGAGTTACAAACCTTAATCACTCGTTATGGTGCCATTAATTTGCCCGTAGAGTTAAAGCTAACTGTAAGTGCCGGAGTGGCTACTTTAAATACCGAATTAGGCAAACAAGATGATAGCTTTGCGCGCTTGCTTAAGCGTGCGGACAACGCCCTTTACGACGCCAAAAACGCAGGAAGAAACTGCGTTAAAGCCGCTAAAATGGCCGACTAACCTACGGTTTTTCGGTGCCAAAAGATGTGATGCTCGAGGGGCGGCGGCAAAGCGCCAAACCATTTTTGATATAGCCGAGCAAAATCCCCCGATTCTTTGAGCTTTTCTAACTCAGCTTGCCAACGTTGCACAGTATCGGCAGAGGTTCCTTTTGAGAATGCCAGATAAAGATGGATTTCGGCGATGACATACACAGGTTTGATGTCCGACTCCTTAGCACCGATATCTTGCAGTATATGCTTGACCGCCAAATCGGCCTGACACCAGAATCGCACCCGTGAAAACAACAACTGTTTTGCCGATTGCTGCGGAAAACTCGCCACTAATAACGCATCGATACCCTGCTGTTGCAGCAGCTGCGCGCCGATAGACTCCCGATAAACACCGACAATCCCCGCCGCACTCACTTCAGATAATTGATTGATGCTAATAGGATCGTCAGCTCTGGCGTAGAGGGTAATTTTACTGGTCGCTATGGGGCCAATAAAATCGAAATGGCTTTCCCGTTCATCACTGATGGAAGTGGCGAAAAGCAACACATTCGGCGCAGAGCTCGCAATCGAGTATGCTCGCGCCCAAGGTAGCACCTCAATTTTCTCCTGCTGTCCAAGGCGGGGCTGCAGCAGATTAACCAGTTCCCCCCCAAAGCCTGTCGGCACCCCATCTTGCTCGAAGCTCATGGGAGGCCAAGCTTCTGTCACTAACCGCACCGTCTCGGTTGCTGCTTCTGTTGCCGCAAAGCTAAGCCCTGAATAGCCTAAGCCCATGCACAGTAGCAGGCGATAACAGTGTTTGCTGAGGGTGGACAACATAGGCAAGACCGAAGAGGAAACTTACTATCCATCATAGATCTAATTTACACACGGAAGAAAGCAAATTAAGGATTTGGCTAAATCCCCTTGGAACGACACTCGTCCCTAGTGGCATAAAACTGCTATCATAGCGCCATCTTATTAAGCCCAATGCCGCTTCCATGTCGATCACCACTCCTAGCAATATTCCCGATGCCGCCACCCTATCCCGTCTCGCTTTACAAATTAAGCATTGGGGAAAGGCGCTCGGATTTGCCCAAATAGGGATTTGCGACACCGACTTAACCGCAGAAGAAGCTAAATTGCAGACTTGGTTAGATAAGGGGTATCACGGGGAAATGGGTTACATGGCCACACACGGTATGATGCGTGCCCGCCCCCACGAGTTGCACCCAGGCACAGTTCGAGTGATTTCGGCTCGGATGGATTATTTGCCGCCGGAGGCGGGGTTTGCCACTAACTTAGCCTCGCCGAATATGGGCTATATCTCGCGTTACGCAGGCGGCAGGGATTACCACAAACTCATCCGTGCCCGCTTAAAAAAGCTGGGCGATCAAATCAGTAGCGAGCTTGTCGCCTTGGGGTTTGATGCCGCCGACTTCAGGCCCTTTGTCGATTCGGCCCCAGTGCTGGAACGTCCACTCGCCGAAAAAGCCGGCATAGGTTGGACTGGTAAGCACTCACTTATCCTTAATCACGATGCGGGCAGTTGGTTCTTCCTTGGGGAATTGCTGATCAACCTACCCTTACCCGTAGACATTCCAATCCAAGAAGACTGCAACACCTGCGTGGCCTGCATCACTTCCTGCCCGACAGGCGCCATAGTCGAGCCTTATACCGTGGATGCACGGCGCTGTATTTCTTATCTGACAATCGAATTGCAGGGTGCCATTCCCGAGGAGTTTCGCCCCTTAATGGGAAATCGCATTTACGGTTGTGACGATTGTCAGTTGGTGTGCCCGGTCAATCGCGAGGCGCCGCTGACTCAGGAGAGTGATTTCCACATTCGACCTAAACTCAAGCAGCCTGAACTGCTCACCTTGTTTGCGTGGAGCGAAACCGAGTTTCTTAAACAGACCGAAGGCAGCGCCATTCGCCGTATTGGTCATCAGCGCTGGCTACGCAATATCGCCGTCGCCCTAGGCAATGCGCCGAGTTCGCCGCAAATCATCGCCGCCCTTGAACAACGTAAAGCCCAAGCAGATGTCGATGAAATGGTGAAAGAACATATCGACTGGGCCCTAGCGCGGCAACATGCGGGCGGCTCACAAGCCAATAACCGTAAAACGGAGCGACTGGTTCGGGTCATTCAAAAAGGCTTACCACGGGATGCCTAGCACCCTCGCTGCGAGCTTTAATTCATACTGGCAACAATCACTTGTGTGGCATCAAAACAGGCAAAACAAGGCTCACCAACTTTGAGCGTTTGAATATCGGCCAGTGGCATCACCGAATAGATAATCTCTTTAGCGCCAATCTCTATCGCTAACTCAGCCTTATCGGCCAGTTCGGTCACACTCAGTAAGTGCCCACTGACGCAGTTTTGCCCCGCGCTCTGGCAAGCATCACGACTGGCCGTCACCGCTGGCGCCTTAAACAACAATAGAATCGATTGGTCCAAGGCTAACTGCAGACGCTCAAAACTAGCATGGGTCACTGAGATTTGGATCTGTTGCCCACCCGCCAATGTCACCTTCAGGCTGTCATTCAAACCGAGTGGCTCAATGCTGTGGATACGTCCCGTTAATTGGTTGCGAGCACTGGTTTTAAGGGAGAAATGCGCCATCACATCCAACAAACTGTGCATATCGACCGAATCATCCAGCAACGCAGACAGCGCCATTTCCTGCACCTGCGAGGTGATGGAATACACCTTAAGTAAACGCTCACCAAACTCGGTCAGTTTGGCACCACCACCGCCCTTACCCCCCTTTTCGCTGCTGACGACGGGCTCGGGCATAGTGGTATTCATCTCATTTATCGCATCCCACGCGGCCTTATAGCTGATCCCCGCCAACTTCGCGCCCTGGCTGATAGACCCAGTGTTAGCCACTTGGCGCAGCAAAGCTATCCGCCGAGGATTGGCGAAGGGTTTGTCCCCCAATGACAATGTCAGTAGTGCGTGTAAGTCCATGTTCCTGCGCGCCTTAGCTTAAGTGAATGCTATTGTCCCCGATCAATCTTGAGATACCAATACGTACGGTCGGAATTCTCCGCCGAGGTATTAGCGTTTTCGCCAATAAACCGAGCCGAGATCACTAATTTACGCATCGGGACTTGAATGATCGATATATAGATTGGTATATAACGATCACTTTTTATCACGGAGGAACACCATGAGCTCGCTCAAACACTTTTTGCGTTTTACCACAGCCTCAGTCGTTGGCTTAGCCCTCAGTTGCAGCATCAGCTTTGCCGCAGACAAAGAACAAGTGACGGTGTTTGCCGCCGCATCCCTCACGAATGCGCTTAATGAGATTGGCCAGCAGTACGAAAAAGAACATCAAACGAAAGTGATTTTCTCCTTTGCCTCCTCCTCAACGCTCGCCAAACAAATCGCTAATGGTGCGCCCGCCGATCTGTTTATCTCCGCCAACCAAAAATGGATGGATTACCTCGTCGAGGCCAAGGCGGTCAATGCCGATAGCCGCATTACCCTGTTAAAAAATACCTTAGTGCTGATTGCAGAAAAGAGCAGCCCAGTAAACCAAGTCACACTGAACAGCGATTGGGATATTAAGGCCGCGGTCAATGGCAGCCGTTTAGCGGTGGGCGACCCTGACCATGTCCCAGCCGGACAATACGCCAAGCAAGCGCTTGAAAACCTGAATCTTTGGAAAACCGCCGAGCCACTACTGGCGAGAGCAAACAATGTCCGCGCCGCTCTAGCATTAGTGGAACAGGGCGAAGCCCCGCTCGGTATCGTTTACTCGACCGATGCCAAAGTCGCTCAAAAGATTAAAATTGTGGCGACCTTCCCCGCGACTAGCTATAGCCCGATAGAATATCCCAGCGCCTTAACGAAGCAGGAATCCACCGCCAGCGCTAAAGACTTTAATCAATACCTTCAAGGCCCTAGCGCCACAGCAGTATTTGAAAAATATGGCTTTGGAGTGAACTAGTGCTGAGTGATGTTTTATTAAGTGGTTCGCTGTTTGGCGGGCCACTGCTCAGCGAATACGAAACCGCCGCGCTGCTGCTGAGCCTCAAAGTCTCGGCGGTTGCCGTGCTGGCCAGCTTACCCTTAGGCATTTTATGCGCTTGGTTGCTGGCGCGCGTGGAGTTTCCCGGTAAGGCTATCTTCGACAGTATCCTGCATCTCCCATTGGTGTTGCCGCCCGTGGTGGTGGGTTACCTGCTACTCATCAGCATGGGGCGTCAGGGCGTCATCGGGCAGTGGCTATACAACTGGTTTGGGTTAAGTTTTAGCTTTAGCTGGCGCGGCGCGGCACTCGCCGCCGCAGTGGTCTCCTTTCCTTTAATGGTCAGAGCCATACGTCAATCCTTCGAAACCGTTGATATTCGCCTCGAACAGGCGGCGCGCACTTTGGGAAGTAGTCGCTGGCGAGTATTTTTGACCATCACCCTGCCACTCACCTCGCCCGGCATAGTCTCAGGAATGATCATAGCCTTTGCCCGCAGCCTTGGGGAATTTGGCTCGACCATCACCTTCGTCTCCAATATTCCCGGCGAAACTCGCACCATTCCGCTGGCCATGTATTCCTTTATCGAAACACCGGGAGCGGAATATCAGGCTATGCGCCTGTGTATCATCTCGATAGTGATAGCGCTGGCCTCCTTACTCGCCTCCCAATGGCTCACTAAAAAGGCCCTCAAAAGAACGGCAAGTGTATGTTAAACATCAATATTGAAAAACAACTCGGCCAACTACAACTCAAGGTGAACACCCAATTACCATTACAGGGCGTCATCGCCGTATTCGGCCGCTCGGGAGCGGGCAAAACCTCCTTAGTGAATTTACTCGGCGGATTAACCACACCGGATAAAGGCGAGATTAGCCTTGGCGACACACTATTGTTCAAGCATAAAACCGTTAATCTGCCCCCTGAAAAACGCCGAATTGGCTATGTATTTCAAGAAGCTAGGTTATTTCCCCATTACAGTGTGAAGGGCAATCTCACCTATGGGATGCGTCATAAAACGCCTGAATTGTTTGATAAAGTGGTCTCGCTACTGGGCATAGAAAAGCTCTTAAACCGCTATCCCAGCACGCTCTCCGGCGGCGAAAAACAACGGGTTGCCATTGGCCGTGCCCTACTCACCTCACCACAAATGCTGCTGATGGATGAGCCCTTAGCCTCCCTCGATTTACCACGAAAACGCGAATTGTTGCCTTACCTACAAACCCTAGCGCAGGAATTAAAGCTGCCGATCGTCTATGTGAGCCACAGCTTGGATGAAATCCTACAACTTGCCGACCATATGTTGGTGTTGCATCAAGGAAAAATGATCGCCCAGGGACCGCTAACACAGGTATGGAATAGTGAACAAATGCGTCCCTGGGTGCCATTGCAGGAACTGAGTTCTCTGCTGAGCGCCAGAATCGCCGACAGACATCCTGATTATCCAATGACAAGGCTGTTGATGGACGATGGCAATCAGCTCTGGGTCAGCGGCCAATTGCCCCCCACCCATAAGCAGTTAAAGGTGCGCATTCAAGCGAACCATGTTTCCGTTTGCACAGAGGAACCTAAAGGCTCGAGTATTCGTAACTTACTCAGAGGAAACATAAAAGAGCTCTACCCCAGCGATAATGGCGAGCAAATTCAACTTAAAATTGCCCTAGGTAAAGACGAACTCTGGGCCAACATCACCCCATGGGCTCGAGATGAGTTACAACTAACTCCCGGCAAAAATATCTATGCCCAAATCAAAGGCGTGACAATGACGCAAATGGATATTGCCGAATCCCACTGAGTTGAATATTTGGAGCAGATTTTAGACACAAAAAAACCGACTCTAGGTCGGTTTGTGTCCCTTTGGAAGGGATGGTACCAGAGGACGGACTCGAACCGTCACGCTTTTAAGGGCGGCGGATTTTGAATCCGCTGTGTCTACCGATTTCACCACTCTGGCATTATCAAAATTAGAGCTAACAAAAACAAGCAGCTGGCTCTAAGTGCTGGGAATTATACCTTTGCCTTTGACAATGGCAAGCCCTTTTCAAAGGCAGGGTGGCAAATTAGTTTTAACCGCTCAAAAATCCAACTCTGATAAACCAAGGCTGGTTATTCGGCGCCATGGGCGAGTAAAAATTGGGTGTATTCCTTATCGCTCTTTTGAATATGATTGACTAGCCAAGCTTTTAAAAATGCCATGAGTTCATCGGCGACATCTTCACCTCTAGCTACCCTCTTTTGAAAATCAAGCACTTGACCAACCAACTGAGCATGCTTTTCCTTGTGGGCCACGGTTTGGGGATAGCCAAAACGTGCAAACAATTCTTCTTCATAGGAGAAATGGTTCGCGGTGTAATCCACCAGCCCTTGGACGATACGCTTAATCGCCTCAAGCCCATATGCCTCACTTAACGTCCGGTGTAATTCATTGATTAATGAGACTAAGCGTTGGTGCTGACGGTTAATCTCTGGCATGCCAATATCAAGCTCAGGCCCCCATTTCACGAATAACTTACTTTGGGCTTGGCTCGAATTAAACATCTTGCCATCGACATGGAATCGATGCAGCAGGGAGCCAATTTCCTGCGACATGTTATACACCTTAAGACTGGATAAGTTGGTGTGGTTGGTATGGCGCGCATTTTTTAGGGCAAGATCGGCCATCACGCTGATATTTTTGTTAATTTCTTCGGCAACTGCATGTTGCTCTTCCGAAGCCGTTGCGATTTGGTGGGACATATCGGTAATGCTTTCAACCTGAGTCACTATGTCACCGAGGGCTTGATGGGCTTGCTCCACCATCACGGCGGTTTCGTCGGCAATGGTGACATTCTTAAGCATCACTTCTACGCTCTGCTGCGCGCCCTTTTGCAGCGTGGTAATCTGCTGCTGAATTTCGGCGGTAGCCTCTGAGGTACGTTTAGCTAAGTTACGCACTTCATCGGCGACAACCGCAAAGCCACGGCCATGTTCACCGGCGCGCGCACTCTCAATCGCCGCATTGAGTGCCAATAGGTTTGTTTGCTCCGCGACTTGGGAAATGGTTTCAATGATACTGCTAATGCTATTGGTATCGGCGGCAAGGTGCTCGATAACGCCTTTAGTTTGGTGAATTTGCGATTTCATATCGCTGATTTTATTAACGATAGTACCAATTAAATCATCACCGTGTTTCGCCGAGCCTTGGGCAATATCCGCCGCACGCGCCGTACTGGCGGCATTTTGTGAGACTTCTTGTACGGTGGAGACCATCTGCGTCATCGCCGTTGCGGCCAACTCGGTTTGACGCTCCTGCTCGAGCACGCCCTGTTTTGCCTGTTCGCTGATCGCTTTAATATCGGTCGCGACTTTCTTCATCCACTCACTCGTATCGACGAGGGAGAGAATAGTGCGACTAACATCTTCGCCCATGCGGTTGATACTGTGGACAACCGTGATAAACACACCCGCATCTTTCTCATCGAGCTGATAACTTAAATCCCCATCCCCTAAGTGATGGGCCGCACGCTCTAAGTGCCGTAAGTTACGGATCAACTTGTTAATATTTAAAAAGAGAATCACTGCAAGGGCAATTAAACACAGCGCCGCAATCCAGTGGGCGCTGGTTGCTAAACAATAGAGTGGGTATAAGAGTAAGACCATGGGCGCAAAGATAATACCGTAGCCCATGCTGCCTTTTTGGACACTGATGCCAGCCATTCTTGTCTCCTTCAAAAATGCTATTTTGCTTGCGAGAACAAACTCGTTGGTAACCAACAGATCTTTGTATCATTTAATGATTTTTTCGTACTCGATACTCTTAAGACTAGTCGCGAATGAAACAAGAAACAAAGCCCGAAGGAATGACTTTAGCTGTATTTTACCAAGTGCTAAATTTGAGCCAGATCACAGGGTTAATCTGTAGTTACAACATTGTTTTAAGATGTCGATTTTTTATTGATCGAGATCAGTATTTAAAGCCGCTAAGGGCGCTAGTGTAAGGGGGACTTCACAGGAAAGAGGATTTCAATCATGGCATTTTGGTTAGATTTAATGTTCGGTAACCCAATTGGTTTACTCTCAATGATCGTTATCTTTAGCACTATAGGGATAATTTCTTATATCACTTGGATGTTTATTGTGAAGTCCGCGCAACAATCGTAGTTTTTGCTTCCAAATTGTTATTCTGTTCATTGTAAAAATTGCACGTTGTTATGGGGGTTAATCTAACCCCCATTTTTTGTGCCTGTGATTTCTGCTTTAGTACACAACCCGCATTAAGCGGCGTGTTTACGGCTTTGCACTACCCCATTTAAGAACTGCGGACGCGCTTTAATCAAGTGCTGCATTTCTTCCTGGCTCGGCTCTCCCGCGGGTAAACGCAGTACGCCACGATTCAGATACATGCGTGCCTTCATCGAAATTTTATAATCCGCCGTAGGACCTTGGATCGCATAATGGCGCTCATTGCCTAAACATTCGAGGATGCAGGCATTCAGTAAGCTTTTTACTGCAGGTTCATTTTGCGGCAATGTCAAAATGGTGGCGCCCTGTAAAAAGAACTCCCGCAAGAGGGCTCGCTCAGCACGGTCCATCAGGTTGACCTTAGCTTCAATCGTTTCCGTCACGCGTTTATCACTTAAGTGACGAATCGACTCATCTAAGCCAAGGTTTAATAACTGAGTTAAGAAATAAGCAATTGAAATGATCAGTCCTAGGCCAACGAAATGGGCATGCTCGGGGACGAATTTATCCAGTGCCAACAAGGCGAGCACATTCGATGGGATCGCCAATAACACAGCGCAGCTGACCATTAGCCATAACATGACTCGAAACATCATCTTTTTAGGGCTAAACAATTTCACTGAATCCAGTTTGAGTTTAATCATAATGTTATCCCAGCGACAAAAAATTGAACTTAGACGGCATCAAGCAAGTTTGATGCCACTGTATCAGTCAAAATTGCGGGATATTTCATGGGGATAAAATGCACAATCTGGATGCTTGAGTCTATGCTTATAAGCATCCAACTCGCTATCAGATAAAGACTATTTAGATGCTGACATTCTTTAGTCAATTTATTAAAAGCCCGATAGGCAGGCATCTTACCTTGTCTATCGTGCTGTTCAGCTCTTTGATTACCTTAATGACGACCGCCTACCAACTGATCAGCGACTACCGTGGCGATGTCACTCGCATCGACCGTGTATTCTCCAATATTGAAAAAGCTAACCTCGATGTCCTCGCCGCCAGCATTTGGGTTATCGATGAAAGACTGATTAATACTCAACTAAATGGCCTTATCCAACTACCTGATATCAATTACATTTCAATCAAAGATGACAGTGGTCAGTCATGGAGTTCTGGCGAGCAAAAGCAAAACCACACGCTCAGTAAAACCTTTCCTCTGGTGTATAAGTCGCCCACGGATAATATCAATGTCGGCAGTTTAGAAGTACAAGTGGATATGGATGCTATCTATCAACGTCTTTACGATAAAGCGATCCTCATTCTGCTCTCCAATGGCATTAAAACCTTCTTAGTCGCGGGATTTATCCTGTTTCTCGTCTGGTACAACATCACTAAACATCTCGACAAACTCAGCAATTACTGCAAACGCATCGACTTAGATACCGACTTTGAACCGCTGCAATTTGAACGTAAAGACAAGGTCGATGAGTTTAAGCAAGTCGCCGATGCCATCAACAGCATGCAGGACCAGCTTCGCAGCTCCTTTGAGGCACTGAAAAGCTCTAAAGCCGAACTGCAAACCGCCTTAGAAGACAGAGAACGGTTGCTGAAACTCGAACGGAGTTATAAAGAAGAGCTCGCAAGACAAGTCAAAGAAAGAACCCAAGAATTAGAGCAGTCATTAACGGCGCTAAAACGGGCGCAGCAAGTATTAGTCGAGCAGGAAAAAATGGCCGCCTTGGGTGGGCTCGTCTCTGGGGTTGCGCATGAGATCAATACGCCGATCGGCATTTGTTTGACGGCGGCCAGCACTCAACTGAACCATATCGAAGAGCTAATTGACCTCATTCACAGCGAACACGCCACCCTCGACGAAATCAACGCCATCTTAGATGAGTATCAAGAAAGCTGTGAGCTAATCGTCCGTAATATCACCAAAGCCAGCAGCCTGATCCAAAAATTTAAAACGATCGCCATCGATCGTAGCCACGAAGAACATCAGTGTATTAATCTGCAAAACCAGCTTAAGGAGATCCTAGAATCGACCTTAATCATGTATCCCAAGGTCAGTGTACAAACCCAGCTACAGGTTACGCCAACACTCAATATTCAGACCAATGTCAGCCTGCTCAATCAAATTGTCAGTAATATTCTCTCCAACGCCTTCACCCATGCCTTCCAGGATAGGCAGAATAACCAAATTCAGATCACAGCGAATTTAGAGCAAGACTATGTCAATATCAGCATTGAAAACAATGGTATCGCCATTCCACCCGAAGTGGCAGAGCATATGTTTGAGCCCTTCTTTACCACCAACAGGAGTAAAGGTGGCACAGGCTTAGGCTTATCCGCTGCCTTTAATGCCGCCACGCTGTTAAAGGGCACCATGAACTACCAAGCAGACTCGGCATTGGGAGGCGCTAAATTCAATATCCGTATTCCCCTTACCCAGTGTGATGCGCCTAAACTGACCACACACCATGACTTTACAATTTGATGGTGCGCTTGATAACGAGTTTGATGGCAAGTGGCGCGAGTAGGAGGCGAGTAAAGCAAACACTGGCGCCACTAAACAAAAATCCACAGCAATGGCTGTGGATTTTTGTTGTTAAAGATGGGTCTTTATCTTATTGATTCGCAAATTATTCGCTCGCCGCTGGTTCATTTGCAATTTGGGCGAGTCTAGCAAGTACCCGGCTAGCCGCCACAAAGCCAAAAGTCCCAGTCACCATAGTGACGGCGCCAAAGCCAGAGGCACAATCCATACGCATAGAACCATCAGCCGTAGCTTTGCTGCTACACACTGAACCATCGGCTTGGGGATAAACTAATTGCTCGCTGGAAAACACTGCATCGACGGCAAAACGGCGCTGCACATTTTTGGAAAAGTTATATTCGCGGCGCAAAATATTACGCACTTTGGCCAGCAAAGGATCTTGGTAGGTTTTAGCCAGATCGGTAAGCTGGATCTGCGTTGGATCGGTTTGGCCGCCCGCGCCGCCAACGGTCACTATCTTAATTTTTTGACGTTTACACCAAGCAATCAGCGCCGCCTTTTGCTTAACCGCATCAATACAATCCACTACATAATCAATATTGCCACCCGCCTTTGCCCCAAGCAAATACTCGCCAAGGTTATCGACCGTAATAAAGTCTTCCACTTCATTGACTTGGCAATCGGGATTGATCGCACGGATCCGCAGCGCCATCACAGCCACTTTAGACTCGCCAATTGTCGATGACAGAGCATGAATTTGACGGTTGGTGTTCGTTACACAGATATCATCCAAATCAATCAGGGTAATTTGGCCAATACCACTGCGTGCCAACGCCTCCGCCGCCCATGTGCCAACGCCGCCAATGCCAATCACCACCACATGGGAAGCGGCAAATTTAGCGAGTGCCTTTTGCCCGTACAAGCGGCCAATGCCACCAAAGCGATTCTGATAGGCTTCAGTCATCAATACTTACCTTATATCTAACTAACAATGGCCGCCCTTAGAGGATGCGAAAGACAATCTACAGCAGCGTAACGCAATAAAAATGCGCCGTGGATTTTATACGATTTGGGCCAAAAACCGAAATCTATCTCGGCCTAGGTGTGCCGAGTTGCACTCAGATACAAAAGTGCGGCAAATGTAGTCATTGGCACTTTCCTGAATCATAGGCTCATACATTAGGTAAACTCGGATTAAAATTTCGTTTTAACCTTGTAAAACATAGTGTTAAAAACATAGCCATTTCAAAAGCAAGTGATCAATATCACATTTTTAATTCGTTTGCCTGTCACACTGCGCAGCACCAAAGCTCCACACTCCGCAGTAAAAAGAGATAACTCTTGCTGCATAAAATAATGATATAAGTACAGGAAAATGAAGATGAAAAAGAATCTGCTCACTACAGCGATTGCCGCTAGTCTCGCATTTTGCTCATTTAACTCCCTGGCCGATGGCCCAGAATTTTACGGCCATGTCGACCTGAGTATCACCGACTCAGAAAAAGGTTACGCCGCTCAAAATCAGAAAGATGGCACAGTACTCGAAAACAACTTTTCTTGGGTGGGTGTCAAAGGCTCTGAAAGCGTAAGCCCCTACTTTGATATCATCTATCAAATGGAATTTGGCGTAGAAAACTTTGATAACTCGAATAAAACCTTCAATGCGCGTAACACCTTCCTCGGGGTGAGAAGTGTAGCGGGTACCGTTTTAGCGGGCCGTAACGATACAGTATTTAAAGCGTCTGAAGGCGGTTTTGATTTGTTCGGCAACACCAACGCCGACATCGACCTGTTATTAGCAGGCCAAACGCGCTCTGCCGATGGTATTTCCTATTATTCCCCTAAGATCGCCGATCTTGTCACCCTCAACGCCACCTATCTGATGAGTGACAACTACGATCAACGCGATAGCCAAGGCAACGAAGTTTATAGCCAAGATCAAATGTATGCCTTAAGCGCCACCTTAGGCGACAAGACCTTTAAAACCCATAATTACTATGTTGCGGCGGCCTATAACGATGGCATCGAAAATATCGAAGCCTACCGTGGTGTTGCCCAAGCAAAATTTGGCGATTTCCTGTTTGGTGCCATTTATCAACACAGCGAGCATATTGACGACAGATTCTCAAATCTCTCGGGTGAGACCTATTTTGTGAATGCTGCTTATCTGATGGATGATTTGAAACTCAAGCTGGTTTACGGCAAAGATGACTCTGGTTTAGGTAAATATGTCAGCCGTTTTGTTGGCAGCCAAGACAGCGGTAACCTCGAACAAGTGAGTGATGTCGACCTTCAACAGCTCACAGTAGGCGCAGATTACCGACTTAGCACTAAGACTATGGTCTATGGTCACTACACTCGCTTCGACGGCGACCTTATGCTAGCAGGTACAAAACAAGACCTAGACGACAACGTGTTTACTGTAGGTTTACGTATTGATTTTTAATAGTATTATTCTAATTCGAAACAGATAATATTTGATAAAAAAGCGGCTTTGGCCGCTTTTTTATTGTATCTCATACTAAATAGCATTCTCCCGCCCCATTTATGACAAACTTGCGACAACATTAGTATATGCTACAGTTAGCCTCGCCGACTCACTTAAGCCACAGCGCTTTACCTACCTCTTTAGTAGTAAGTGAAAAATACTGTTTTACCACTTTCACTCCAATTTGCGGTTGAGATATAAGGAAATATCCTAAAAAACCCCGAATATGGACAAGGAGAGCCAAAAACATGATCTGCAACACAGCCTGCAAGTCGTAAAACTGTAAAAATCGGCGGCAACTTTGTTACCGATTCCAGTAACAAATGTGTTAAACCACACAAAAACCATGAAAAATGGATAAGAACTTAGGTTCGAGGGAGCACAAAACATGAAAAAGACATTCATCTCTGCATCAGTTGCATCAGTATTAGCGCTGGCTTCATTCGGTGCGCTAGCCGAAGGCCCAAGCTTCTACGGTCGTTTAGAGCTTGCTGTAACTAATACTGAAACAGGTGCAACTCTACAATCTGGCACAAACGGTGTTGATTTAGGTGAAAGCGGCACTTACTTAGAAAACAACTTCTCTTTATTAGGTGTTAAAGGTACTGAGAAGATTGCTGATGGCTATGACGTTGTTTATCAAATGGAATTCCAAGTTGAAAACACTTCTGGCTCAGGTGACGTGTTCAAAGCTCGTAACACTTACTTAGGTTTAAAAACCAATGCAGGTACTGTATTAGTCGGTCGTAACGACACAGTATTCAAGCAAGCTGAAGGCGGCGTAGATATTTTCGGTAACACCAACGCGGATATCGACCGTTTAGTTAGCGCTCAAACTCGTAGCGCTGACGGTGTTTGGTACTACTCTCCAAAAATCGCTAACTTAGTGACGTTAAACGCAACTTACCTGTTCGACGATAACGACACTACAGCTAAAACTAACGAAAGCTTATACGCTCTGAGCGCGACTCTGGGTGATAGCAAGTTCAAAGAACAAAACTACTACGTAGCTGTTGCTTACAACAAAGGTATCGATGCAGTTGATGCATACCGTGGTGTAGCTCAAGTTAAATTAGGTCAGTTCAAACTCGGTGGTTTATTCCAAAACTCTGAAAAAGTAACTGATAGCGCTATCGACGGTAACACTTACTTCGTGAACGTATCTTACGATCTGAACGGTGTGAACCTGAAAGCTGAATACGGCTACGATGAAGCTGGTTTCGGTAAATACTACAAAGCATTAGGTCAAGCTGGCGCCGATGATATCAGCGTACAAAACGTTAACCTAGGTGCTGACTACCGCTTATCTAAATCAACTATGGTGTATGGCCAGTACTCAATGTACAAAGGCGACTACAAAGACACTACTGGTGCTAAGTTTGACTTAGAAGACGACAACGTATTCTCTGTAGGTGTACGTTACGACTTCTAATATCCTTAAAAGATATTAGCGAAAAAAACCTACCGCTTGCGGTAGGTTTTTTTATACCCCAAATTTAGTACAAAGTACTGAGTGATTGTCATAAAAAAGCCACTCAAGTGACACTTAAGTGGCTTTGATTAACTTGTTGCGACTAACTCTTACGCAAGCTCAAATGAGCGTTAAATGCTAGGTAAAACCTCTGCACCTTCGCCTAATTCCACGCTATCAACACGTTGTAACCCGCGTGGTAACTTGGCGCCACGGCGGCCACGTTCACCACGATAATGTTCTAAATCGCTCGGTTTTAAGGTGAGTTTACGCTTACCTGCCCATAGGGTGACCGAAGTGTCTGCTGGCACAAGTTGTAAGTGGGTCATCAACTCTTCACGATTCTTAGCGCGCTCACTCGGAATACCGATAATCTTGTTACCCTTACCCTTAGACAACTGTGGCAATGCTTCCAATGAAAACAGTAACATACGTCCTTCATTGGTGATGGCCAGAATCGACATCTCGCGATTGCGGTCAATCGGTCTCGGCGGCAAAGACTTGGCATTCGTCGGTAAGCTTAACAGGGCTTTACCCGCCTTGTTACGTGACACCATATCATTGTAAGTACAGATAAAACCGTAACCAGCATCGGTGGCGAGCAGGAAACATTGCTCGTCTTCACCCAAAATCACATGCTGCATGGTTTCACCTGGCGCCATATTAAAGCGCGTGGTGATGGGCTCGCCTTGGCTTCTCGCCGATGGCAGGCTGTGACTGTCGGTCGCAAAGGCGCGTCCCGATGAATCAATAAATACCGCCGCTTGGTTACTGCGCCCCATCGCACTGCATAGATATTGATCGCCCGCCTTATAGGACAAGGACTCGGCGTCGATATCATGGCCCTTAGCACAACGCACCCAGCCTTTTTCAGATAACACCACAGTCACTGGCTCGCTCGGCGTCAGCTCCTGCTCGGTTAAGGCGCGGGACTCATGGCGCTCAACAATCGGTGAGCGGCGATCGTCGCCATAGGTTTCGCCATCTTGAATTAATTCTTTCTTAATCAAGGTTTTTAAGCGACGTTCAGAACTCAATAACTGTTCTAATTTCTCGCGCTCGGCCTCAAGCTCATCCTGCTCGGCCTTGATTTTAAACTCTTCTAACTTGGCTAAATGGCGTAACTTTAACTCGAGGATGGCTTCGGCTTGCCTATCCGTCAGGTTAAAGCGCGCCATTAACTCGGCCTTTGGCTCATCGTGGAAGCGAATGATTTCAATCACTTCATCGATATTGAGGAAAGCTATCATCAAGGCTTCGAGGATATGTAACCTTGCTAAGACTTTATCGAGGCGATACTCGAGGCGACGTCTTACGGTATCGACACGGAACTCTAACCATTCGGTTAATAGCTCTTTTAATCCTTTGACGCGTGGACGACCATCGAGGCCCAATACGTTCAGGTTTACCCTAAAGCTTTTCTCGAGATCTGTGGTCGCAAACAAGTGCGCCATCAGTTGATCGCAATCGACGCGGTTTGAACGCGGCACCACCACCAGTCGCACAGGGTTTTCGTGGTCAGACTCATCACGTAAGTCGGCTACCATAGGCAGCTTTTTCGCCTGCATCTGGGCGGCGATTTGCTCTAAAATTTTACCACTACTGGCTTGGTGCGGCAGCGCGGTGATCACTATCTCACCGGCATCGACGCTATACACAGCGCGGGCTTTTAAGGAGCCACGGCCCGTTTCATAGACTTTGGCAATGTCAGCCGCAGGCGTGATGATCTCGGCCTCGGTCGGATAATCAGGCCCTGGCACATAACCCATCAACTGTTCAAGTTCGAGTTTAGGATCGTCAAGCAGTGCCACACAGGCATTGACTAACTCTCTGGCGTTATGGGGCGGAATATCCGTTGCCATACCGACAGCGATACCCGTGATGCCATTGAGTAAAATATGCGGCAAACGTGCAGGCAGCACTTTAGGTTCTTTCAAGGTGCCATCGAAGTTAGCGCCCCATTCGACCGTACCTTGTCCCAGCTCAGACAATAATACTTCGGAGAACTTAGACAGGCGCGCCTCGGTATAACGCATCGCGGCGAAGGACTTAGGATCGTCTGGCGCCCCCCAGTTACCTTGACCATCGACTAGCGGATAACGGTAAGAAAATGGCTGCGCCATCAGCACCATAGCCTCATAACACGCGCTGTCGCCATGGGGATGGTACTTACCTAATACGTCACCAACGGTACGGGCTGATTTTTTATGTTTTGACTGAGCCGATAACCCGAGCTCACTCATGGCATAAATAATCCGCCGCTGCACCGGCTTAAGCCCGTCACCGATATGGGGCAAGGCTCGGTCCATGATGACGTACATGGAATAGTTCAGATAAGCTTCTTCGGTAAAGCGCCGCAGGGGCATCTGCTCTACGCCATCTAAGCTTAACTTGATCGCGTCACTCATTTTCTTCTAGTTCCTGTGGTTCTTCAGTATTATCGCCATCCTTATAGAACAGCCGATACAGGTTACCTTTCAAATCATCCGAGATGTACATTGCGCCATCTTCCCCCGATAACAGGGCATAGGGACGGGCAACGGGAAACTCGCCATCAAGAAAACTCACTACGGTTTCACGGCTGACAACTTGCTCATTATCGAGTTTCAACATGACGATCTGATAACCCACTTTGCTTGAACGGTTCCAAGAACCATTTTCAGCAACAAACAATTGATTATGGTAGATCTCAGGGAATTGCTTACCGCGGTAAAACGCGAGGCCAGTCGGTGCAACATGGGCTGGCAGTTCATACACTGGGACGGTAATTTTTAAATTCTTAGGTTTTTCGTAGGCAGGCTCGACCACGGACGAAGCGTGCAAATACGGGAAACCATAATGGCTGCCAATCACATCGACGCGGTTGATTTCATCGGGCGGTAAATTATCCCCCATCCAATCACGGCCTTGGTCGGCAAACCATAACTTGCCATCTTGGGGAGACCAGTCAAATCCGGTCGCATCACGCACACCGAGGGCAATCTGTTCACTTGCCCCAGTATCGACATTAATCGCAATTATGCTGCTGTAGGGCGCACTCGCCTCACACACGTTGCACGGTGCACCGATGGAAACATACAAGCGGCCATCGGGACCAAAATTCATCGCGCGGGCACTTTTCTTATCTGATTCAGGCAGATCGCTGTAGATCTCTTTCGGGCGAGTCGGACGGCGCAGACGCTGCTCGATATCAATAAAACGTACGATACGGTTTTCGGTTGCAACAAAAAGATCGCCATTATGGAAGGCTACCGCGTCGGGGGATTCGAGCCCTTTCGCAATCACATAACGTTTGTCGACACGACCATCTTGATTGCTATCAACGAGCGCATGCACTGTGCCACTCTTATTGGAACCCACAAATAGCGTGCCATTTGAGCCCATGGCAATCTGTTTTGCATCCCCGAGATCGGAGGCATAAAGGGATAAACCAAATCCCTTCGACACGGTAATCATGATCGACTGAGACCCCGCTATCGCCGTCTGACTTGTTAATAACGCCAGACTCGCCAGTAAGGTCCAGAAGGCAGAGAACACCCTTAAATATTTATAATTATTAGTTTTTATATACAACATGGTAATTTTCTTTATGCCTAAGTTTTATTGTTATCGGCAATAGTGCACAACATTAAAGTACCGCCATGTCACCCTTATCCTCGAGCCAAGTTTTACGATCGGGCGAACGTTTCTTAGCCAGCAACATATCCATCAGTGAGTCTGTTTCTTCTACATCATCAATGGTTAACTGAACTAAACGGCGAGTGTTGGGATCCATAGTCGTTTCACGCAATTGCAGTGGGTTCATCTCACCCAGACCTTTAAAGCGTGTAACTTGGACCTTACCCTTTTTATTCTCGGCAGTAATACGGTCGAGAATACCTTCTTTTTCAGCCTCATCTAAGGCGTAGTAAACATCCTTACCTATATCGATACGGAACAGCGGTGGCATAGCGATATATACATGGCCCTGTTCGACCAGCACACGGTAATGTTTCAGAAACAGAGCGCAGAGTAAAGTTGCAATATGTAGCCCGTCGGAGTCCGCGTCGGCGAGAATACAAATCTTGCCATATCTTAACTCGGAGATATCGTTGCTGTCGGGATCGCAACCAATCGCCACCGAGATATCATGCACTTCCTGCGAGGCCAACACCTGCGAGGCATCGACCTCCCAAGTGTTTAGGATTTTACCGCGCAGCGGCATAATGGCTTGGAATTCACGGTCACGTGCCTGTTTGGCACTGCCACCCGCAGAATCCCCTTCCACTAAGAAGAGTTCGCCGCGCATTGGATCTTGTCCGCTACAGTCGGTCAATTTACCCGGTAATGCCGGGCCAGAAGTGACTTTTTTACGGGCGACTTTTTTCGCGGCTTTTAAGCGGCGCTGGGCGTTGTTGATACACATTTCCGCCAGCGACTCGGCCAATTCGGTATTCGAGTTTAGCCACAATGAAAACGCATCACGCACAATGCCAGAAACAAAGGCAGAGCTTTGACGGCTCGAGAGTTTTTCTTTGGTTTGGCCGGCAAACTGCGGATCTTGCATCTTCACCGAGAGAATAAAGGCGGCGCGATCCCAAATATCCTCAGGCGACAACTTGATACCGCGGGGGATCAGATTGCGAAACTCACAGAACTCGCGCATCGACTCCAACAAACCTTGGCGGAAACCATTCACGTGGGTTCCACCCAAGGGCGTTGGGATCAAGTTAACATAGCTTTCGTTAATCGCATCGCCACCTTCGGGCAGCCAAGTAATGGCCCAATCCGCGGCTTCAATTTGTCCTTTAAAGCTACCGATAAAAGGCTCTTCTGGCAGCATCAGGTTATCGCCAACCGCCGCCTTGAGATAATCCGTTAAACCACTCTCGTAGTACCATTCATGGACTTCGTTGGTGTGTTTATTGGTAAATTTGATCCTCAGGCCCGGACACAACACGGCCTTAGCGCGCAGCAAATAGATGAGTTTGGAGTTGGAGAAATTGGCCGAATCAAAATAGCTGGCGTCTGGCCAGAAATGTACTCGAGTACCAGTATTGCGACGACCACAAGTACCTGTGACTTTTAACTCTTCAACCTTAAAGCCATTTTCAAAAGCGATATCATACACTTGGCCATCACGGCGTACCGTCACTTCGACGCGACGAGACAGGGCGTTAACCACCGAAATCCCCACACCGTGCAGACCGCCAGAGAATTGGTAATTCTTATTCGAAAATTTACCGCCCGCATGCAGCTTAGTGAGGATCAGCTCGACCCCAGGAATGCCTTCTTCTGGGTGAATATCTACCGGCATCCCCCGACCATCGTCGGTGACTTCCAGAGAGTTATCGGTATGGAGCACAACTTCGATTTTAGTGGCGTGGCCCGCTAAAGCCTCGTCCACGCTGTTATCTATGACCTCTTGGCCTAAGTGGTTAGGTCGGGTGGTATCGGTATACATACCTGGACGGCGTTTAACTGGGTCGAGTCCGTTAAGAACTTCAATGGCGTCAGAGGTGTATTGATTCGTCATAGTGTACGCTATAAGTTGTTATATCCGGCCATGTTGCGGCTCTGGATGACTATTTGTCAAGGTAAGTGTAAAAATTGGCTTACAGTTTGCAGATATCGCTCATAACCCACAAAACTGTGATCGCCACCGGCTTCGATGCGTAATTGGCAATGGTGGTACTTATGCAGTGCTTCACGATAATCCAGCACTTCATCGCCCGTTTGCAATAGTACCAAAAAACGATCGGGATTGCGGATAACAGCCGTATTAAATTCAGCCACTTCCTGCTTATGCTCCGGCAATACCTGATAATGCTCTTCAGTATAAGGGTTAAATTGCGGTCCCATAAACTCATCAAACAGCTCAAAGGGCTTAACGGCCGGATTCACCAACACAGCGCGGCCACCATAGTGCTCTGCCAAGTAACTGGCAAAATATCCCCCCAAGGATGAGCCGATATAGCTCAGTGGCTCGCCCGCTTGCTTGGCAGCCTCAACATATTGCAGCAGCAAAGCCATGGCGGCCTTGGGAGTATTGGGTAATTGCGGTTGATGGAATGCTAATGCTAATGCTAAGGAAGGGTGATGCTCGGCCATATATTGCGCCGTCATCACCGCTTTATCGGAGAAAGGTGAACTGTTGAATCCGTGAATATAGAGCAGCATAGTTCCTCAAGCTGCGGTCACTCGCGTTAATAACCGCTGGAATCTTTATCGGGGGAAAACAGATTTCCCGGCACGCGATACACATTAGTGCAGATGCTACCATCGGCCTTCAGCTCCAGCAAACGATAACCGGGTTGCAGTCCATCGAGGGCAAAATAAGGCGATTGCGGTTTAAACTGAATACAAGTGGAAGGCGTTGCCATTAATTGCAGCGCGCCATGGGGGCCATCGTAATCGGTATCCAACTGTTGATGCACATGTCCCCAGAGTAACCCTTTAACCTGCGGGTATTGGGCGACACGTCTGAGAAACTCAGTTCCATTATCCATGCAATGTTGGTCTAACCACGCGCAATTCACCAAAATAGGGTTGTGGTGCATCACCAGTAAGGTATGGCGGTCTGGATGTGCGGCTATGGCCTGTTCAATGAGTTCGAATTGACTCTCGGCCATATTGCCGCCGGGCTTTCCCCGAACGGTGGAGTCCAGCATCAAGATTTGCCACTTTCCGACCAAGATACGCTGCTGACCGAAAATCCGCTCACCCTGCATATGCAAAAACATAATCCGCGGATCATCATGATTACCCGGAAGATAATGGCAAGGTAAGTTGAGTGGCGCCACCGCGGCCACGAATTGACGATAGGATTCGGGGGAATAATCTTGGCTTAAATCGCCCGTGGCTAACATCAGATGCGCTGGATAGTCGACAGCACGAATCGTATTAAGCACAGCAGCAAAACTTTTACTGGTGTTGACCCCTAATAACTGAGCCTCAGGATCGGCAAAAAGGTGCGGATCAGTGACTTGCACTATGCGCACACTTTCTTCTTCAGCTATGGAGTAAGAGACTGCCTCTTTCAGCACATTGAATACCCAATTCTAAGACTGACACACCAAACGTTGTTGGCAGCCAATCTTCAATAACTCCCCCAGGAATGCATTAACCTGGTACTTTTCATCGCTATGATACATGCGTAAATTGGGATAATCATACACTGGGCGCAATTGGTAAATCTGTTGACCAGTTAACACTTCTGCTAATTTAGCATCATGATAAATTCTAACTAACACCTTGGGAGTATTAATAAACTCCATGATTTTAACTGGTCGTGAGATCTCAACTAATTGAGTATATTTGGTATTTTCTAAAATACGGATTACTAATACACCCGCTTCACCTTCAAGTTGCCAAGACTGCCCCACCTCAATATCGAGCGGTAACCACTTCTGCATATAGCCGTAGTTACGCCCGCATAGCGCTAAAAAGTCGCTCACGTTAGGTTGGTAGCGCGGTTTTCGGTGCGATATTGAAGTAGCCAAACCTTTATCCAACTTTAACCAGTTGCTGATAGTTTAATTGCAACCACTGCAATCCAATTACGGTCGAAGCATTGTCTATTGCCCCGTTGACGACCTCATTATAGGCATCCTCACGGTCTAACACATGCAATCGAATATCTTCGTGTTCGTCAGCTAATCCGTGCAGACCTTGCGCCTGGGATGAATCCACCTCGGCCCAATAGAAATAGAAACGTTCCGTACTGCCACCTGGACTTGCCAAATAACTATTCACAAAATGCATATTGCGAGCGGTTAAGCCTGTTTCTTCGAGCAGTTCGCGGTGTGCGACATCCTGTGGCGTTTCGTCGGGCGCAATCATACCCGCGACCAACTCCATTAGCCAAGGAGATTTAGAGGTCGCTAATGCAGGAAAACGAATTTGTTCAATCAAAACAATCTTGTCACGCGCGACATCATAGGGAAGAACCACCACGGCATGGCCGCGTTCAAACACTTCACGGGTCACAGGTTGGCTCCAACCACCGGCAAAAAGCTTATGCTTGAAAGTAAACTGCTCCAAGGCAAAAAAGCCCTGATACAGCGACTTTGTCTCGAGAATTTCAACATCTGTTTTCGAAAAACCAGCAGGCTTCATATTTCAATCCTTAACCGTTAAATTTTCGCCTATTATCAAGGCAATTTGGCGCATTTTTAAAATAAAATCTGTTACACTTCGCAGTTGACTTGAACGTGTGGGAGTTTTTAGACTCTACGACATTAAGTTTTAGCTGTATCGGGAAGCGTCGGGAAGCGCAAACCGCCTTGGTAAAGGCATTACTTAGTCTAAACGAAGTTACATATTTCTCCTTTTGGAGAATTTGTCTAATAAGGACAGCAAATGAAATTTAAGATCCGTTCTCTATGCGCAGCATTAACTCTCGCGGCTTCCGCTCAAGCGGTTCAAGCAGATGATTTACTGCAAATATATCAACAAGCACTGACGAGCGACCCGCTAGTATTACAAGCACAAGCTCAACGTAATGCCTTGTTTGAAAAGATCGAACAAAACCGTGCACCACTGTTACCGACAATCAGCGCTAACGTGGGTTATGACAAAGCATGGAATGATCCTAAGAGCGATACCAGTGGATTAACCGGTAGCCTAAAGCTGAACCAAGTGATCTATGATCACAGCGCTTGGGTTGGTTTAAGTCTGGCCGAAAAAGCCGCTTCTCAAGCCGATTCAAACTACGCTTCTGCCCTGCAAAATTTAATCACTCGTGTGACTAAAGCCTACTTTGATGTGTTAACGGCAAAAGATAACTACGAGTTCCAAGGCGCAGAGAAACGTGCGATTGAACGTCAACTCGAGCAGACTAAACAACGTTTTGCCGTAGGTTTAACTGCGATTACCGACGTACATGAAGCGCAAGCTCAGTATGACTTAGCCTCGGCTACTGAAATTTTGGCTGAAAACACGTTAGCCAACAGCTACGAAGCCCTGCGTGAAATCACAGGTATCGATCACAAGACCATTAACGTGCTCGACACCAACCGTTTCTCTGCGGTAACACCAGCACCTACCTCATCGAGTGAGTGGCTAAAGATTGCTGAAACCAACAGCGTCGATCTGATGACTCAACGCATCGGTAAAGATATCGCCCAAGAGACCATCAGCCTCTACAAAGCGGGCCATATGCCATCTCTTAGCCTAAACGCTGGCTATAACAAAGGGTTAGAGCAAAAAACGGGCGACGTCAATGAGCCTGATTTTGACAATGTGAACGTTGGTGTGAACTTAAGCATTCCTATTTTCGAAGGCTTTAAAGTCACCTCACAGGTCAAAGAAGCACAATTCCAATACGTGGAAGCAAGCGAGAAGTTAGAGCAAACCTACCGTAGTGTGGTGAAAAACGTTCGTAATAACTACAACAACGTAGGCGCTTCTATCAGCTCAATCCGTGCTTATGAGCAGTCAGTGATTTCATCTGAAAGTGCGTTAAAGGCTACACAAGCGGGCTTCGAAGTCGGTACTCGTACTATTGTTGACGTACTGAACCGTACCCGTGACCTGTACGACTCAAAACGTAAATTGTCGGATGCACGCTATAGCTACATCAACTCAATTATTGCGTTGAAACAAGCTGCAGGCACCTTAAATGAAGACGATGTTATCTCTATCAACAACGGTCTAAAAGCCGAATAAGATAGCGATACATCCCATAAAAAAACCGCCTAAATGGCGGTTTTTTTATGGCTGATTCATTAGCGTTAACGCTTAGAAATCAATTTCTACACCCGCGAAATAACCGTCAAACTTAGTATCGGCGCTGATGCCAGAGAAATTATTCACATCAAAGGCAAACTCACGGTAACCAACGCGCACACGGGTATCCACCGCCACGCCGTCAAACTCCCAGCCTAAGCCGATGGCATAGTCATGTACGTTAGACTCGTTTACCCCAAGCATTAAATCCGCAAAACCGAATAAGCCTAGGCCTGGCATGCTCACATGCGTGCTGGCATAACCCATCACAATGCCGCTATCGACGTCTTTCTCTTCAGGGTGACCTGCGTCTTGAACGCGCAGAGAGCCGTTCATCAGCTTGTAGGCGGCACCGAGATCCAAAGACAGAATGTCGTTATCCAGCAACTCGTAATACAGCACAAAATCGGTATTGCTCAGATCGGTATAGCTGGTCACATTGCCAGTAAAATCATGACCATTGAAGGTAAAGTCTGCATTCGTCAGACTGCCCTTCTGATCTAAGCTATTTTCACGAATTTTAAGGTTCGGGATAAATGGTAGCGGATGCTCAACCGCAACCCAATAGCTGCCTTGTGCCGATGAGCTATAGTCAAAACCTTGTTGTGGTTGACCTTTTTCGGCAAAAGTACCGCTGGTATCGGCGCGCCAGTAATCACCACCAATTTTGAATCCAACCACAGTAGCCGCTTGGGCTGAAGTGGCCATTAAGCATCCTAATACCGCACTGGCGAGGAGTGTTTTTTTCATAATTAACCTTGAGATAGCAAGTTCGTTAAATCAATCACCGCGGCATTTGCACGGGACACATAGTTAGCCATAACCAATGAATGATTAGCGACTAGACCGAAACCACTGCCATTAAGTACCACAGGGCTCCAAACCGTTTGTTGAGTTGCCTCCAGCTCACGAATGATCTGTTTCAGGCTGACCTCAGCATTTTTCTTTTTCAATACGTCAGCAAAGTCGACTTCGACTGCACGCATAAAATTCAGCAGTGCCCACGAGGCACCACGGCTCTCATAGAACACATCATCAATTTTCCACCAGCTGGTTTTCACCTGATGGCTGGCTAAATTCGGGGTCGATTGGCGCGCAGCATTGTCGCCGGCTAAATCGGTATTTAATCGCTCCTGCCCGACACTCGCCGATAAACGTTGAGACATGCTACCTAAACGTTTTTGGACTTCTTTGAGCCACTCGTTGAGGTTGTCGGCACGGGCGTAAAACTGAGCATCCTGATTGTTTGGATCCATCATACGCGCGCGATATAGCTTGAGCAGCTTAACGCCATCGCGGTATTCGCTCTCGGCGCTAGGCACTAACCAACTGGTATGGTCGATGTTTAGCTTAGCCTGCGCTTCACTTAGATCCTTATCCGCAGCGGATTGGGACTGGGAGCGGCTAAATTCTTTACGCATAATCAGTGCTAAATCACGAACTTGCTCTAAAGCGCCGTACTCAAACGCGGGCATGTTATCCATAAAAATTGAAGGGGGCATCACATCGTTTGATAACCAACCACCCTGCTTATCCAGCAATGTTTCAACGGTCAGGATCAACGACGTGGTGGTGGCATAACCCACGACATTCTTCTCTGTGGCCGTCAGCTGTTGTGGAGTCAGGGTATCAGGTTCGATACTCCACCACACACTAACTAGATAACCAATTAAAACAACAAATAAACCAACTCCGGTGACCTTCTTCCATGTTATTTGCATCAAGTGACTCCTTAATGATGGTGATGATGCTCATGTTCAGCAGCATTCTCGGCCTGCTTAGCAACAGGCAATGTAATCGTTAGATTCTCGCCATCGTCAAACGCTAACTGCAGTTTAACTTGCTGATCTAGGGCTAATGGGGCTTTGAGTCCGATGAGCATCACATGCTCTCCAGACGGCGAGAGGGTTAATTTTCCGTGGGAGGGAATATCGAAACCTTCAACATGGCGCATCTTTACCATGCCTTGTTCTTCGATGATGGTATGTAATTGTGCTTCCTTCGCGACCTCAGTCGTCACACCGGTGAGGCGAACCGTTTTATCGCTATGGTTCTCCAGCGTAAAGTAAGCGGCGGTATTTGGTACTGTATCAGGCATTGCACGGACATGACCTTCGGTCATCACTACGTTCGCGAAAACAGAAAATGAGGCACAGGATAATGCGACAAAATTAAACATCTGTTTGAATATCGGTTTCAATGTCTTAAACTCCATGTCTACCCAATGTCGTCGTAAAGGAAAACAACCCATGAGTCATATACAGGTTCGGGATGATCAGGGCGTTCGTATTATCAGCTTTAATCGCCCAGATAAACGCAATGCACTTGATCTTAATATGTATAAACAACTGACAGAATACCTGATCGAAGGTGAAGCAGACAACGACATTCGTGCCTTTATGCTCCATGGCGAAGATAATTGTTTCACCTCGGGCAATGATGTTGCTGACTTTTTGAAAAATAGTGACTTAGGTCCAAATCATCCTGCGGTGCGCTTCCTATTTTGCCTATTGGAACTCAAAAAACCGCTGGTTGCCGCCGTCTCTGGTGCCGCCGTTGGCATAGGCACAACGGTACTGCTTCACTGTGATTTGGTTTATGCCGACAACACAGCTAAATTCCAACTGCCCTTCGTGAATTTGGCCCTAGTGCCCGAGGCTGGCGCAAGCTTACTCTTACCCGAATTGGTGGGTTATCAAAAGGCGGCGGAGCTCTTATTACTCGGCGAAAGTTTTGATGCAAATACTGCACACAGGCTGAATATCATTAACGATGTGATCGCCCAAGAAGAGTTACTCGGTTACGCCCTGAGTCAGGCCAAGAAATTGGCGAATCAGCCACCGCAAGCACTGCAAATCACCCGTCAGTTGATGCGACCACATAAAAACCGCGTGCAACACCAGATGCATCAAGAATTAGAACAATTTAGTGCAAGACTCAAAAGCGATGAAGCAAAAGCCAGATTTCAGGCTTTTCTTAAAAAGTGATGCTCACTTAAACAGTGTTCACTATTGGCATGAGGGTCGATGTGCCCTCTTGTTGATAGCATCCCGATAAAGACTGTGTCCATAAACTTGCATCGGCAATTCCATTCACGTCCCCAGATTGAGGGAGTAAAACGTGGGTTAAATCGGTCTTTTCCATTGGTCCACAAGTAAGGCCAACACAAAGTAAACCAGCAGACTCACACCCGGCATAAACAGAATCGCGCCGGCCCACACGACACGAGTCCAAAAACAGGACCAATCAAATTGCCACGCCATACCGGAGGCAACACCACAAACTAAACGTTCTGAATTGTCCATTCGCATTTGCGCTCGTTTCATTTTGAACTCCAATCGATGAATAACTTATTTATCGCTGACACTGTGCCACTGAAACCAGCAGATAATTCCTGAAAACAACGCGAGGCTAATCACTGGTAGCAGTAGCAGAGTCATAAGAGGCGCTACAAACCACATAGGCAGCTCCTTACTTGTTTGCGCTGTATTCGCCTGAGGTGACAGACTCACCTTGGTTATCCGCGCTCAGTGTTAGCTGGCTATTGAAGTCGTAGATACTTTCAGCTAATTGTGTTTGCAGTGATAACACCAGTTCACGCTTAGTGTTAACCAACAACTCCTGCGCTTGGGTGCTTAGCGTTTGCTCGATGGCACCCACTACATCAGATACAGGTGCAGCTTCGGCGTGTACAGAAACACTCGCCATTAATGCACCAAATAACACACTCGCTTGAACTGATTTTTTAACGTTTGAAGTAAACATGATGTCGTCCCTTTCCGATTGATTAACTTGACATAGGGACTATTACAAAGGGCGTGCCAACTTATCAAATCACTCTTAACACACTAATTTAATTAGATTTAAAAATTTATTTTAAGCTATAACGAGATAAGCGGGATATTTAGGAAAGGTAAAGTGGTGAAAAATACTACAAGCATTAGTCAATCTCACCACTTTTTAAATCGAATAATTATTGAGCAGATATTTCACTCTGAATACTTTGGTAAGCCTGCTTGACCACCTCAATGCCAGCACCATTTTTATGGGCGTTCTCGCTCAAATAACGACGCCACGCACGGGCACCCGGTAAGCCTTGGAATAAGCCTATCATATGGCGAGTGATATGATTTAAGCGCCCGCCAGCCTGCAAGTGAGCCTCGATATAGGGCAACATGGTCTCAATCACTGCTTCACGGCTAATCACCGCCTTCTGGCTGCCGCAGAGCAGTTGGTCAACCTGCGCCAGAATATAGGGATTTTGGTAAGCCTCACGTCCAACCATCACACCATCTAAGTACTGCAAGTGGGTTTTGGCCTGTTCAAGGCTCGTTATGCCACCGTTAATGCTGATATTGAGCGTCGGGTAATCACGCTTAAGCTGATATACCCGATCGTAGTCTAAGGGCGGGATCTCGCGATTTTCCTTCGGACTTAAGCCCTGTAACCACGCTTTACGCGCATGGATAATAAACTCACCACAGCCTTTAGCCATGACAGTATCAATAAAGTGAGTCAAAAACTCATAGCTATCCTGCTCGTCAATGCCGATACGCGTTTTTACTGTCACAGGAATATCCACCATTTGCTTCATGGCATCGACACACTCGGCCACCAGCTCGGGTTCAGCCATCAAACAGGCACCAAAGCGACCATTTTGCACGCGATCGGAAGGACAGCCCACATTGAGGTTCACTTCATCATAACCGCGCTCGGCGGCAAGTTTGGCGCAGCGAGCAAGTTCAGCAGGATTCGAGCCCCCCAATTGTAATGCAAGGGGATGTTCTTCTTGGTTATAGGCAAGATAATCACCACGGCCATGCAAAATCGCCCCTGTCGTCACCATCTCGGTATACAACAAGGCATTGGCCGACATTAAGCGAGCAAAATAACGATAATGACGATCCGTCCAATCGAGCATGGGCGCAATGGAAAAGGTTCTATCTATTGATTTCTCTTGAAATTTATTAATTTCAATGGGTTGTTCTAAATTCATTGAATTCCGTTAATCAAATATTCTTACTAATTTTTGCTTATTTTTAAGTATTCTGCAGTCGTTTTACTGCATCGGGGAACCAATAGTGATCCCAAAAAAATTGGATTTTAAGGTTTAAAAAACAATAAAAAAGCACCAAATAGCATGCAAACACGCAAGAAAAGAGACGGTTCAATTCACCATCACTACTCAATACGCTTTAAAGAAAAAGGTAAAGTATTATACACGGGGCCGACTGCCTTTACCAAAATAGGAGCTACGATTGGGTTGGAGCAAACTCAGGAATTGCTTAAACCATGCTCACAAAAAACGGCTTAACCCAGAAACATAAAAGGCACCTTCATGGTGCCTTTTATAAAATGGTAAAGGCAATCTATCTAGTAGGGCTTTTAAAAAATGGAATCGCAAATGTAGGAATCTGAGCTTTTTGGCAAGTGCTAAAAACATGTTCTCTCCAGAATGACCAACAGTTATGCACAGCATTAAACTCACAGAATGCTTTAATAGATTCTTCTGGAATAGTCTTCTTTATTAGGTATTCAAGTCTGTATGTAGCACCAATTTTTGCTAGTTCAACAGCATCTTCATTAGTGTTTTGTGATGATTTTTCATTTGGTGATTTTTGAATATATCGAGTGCCAAAAGTAATTTCTACTTGCAGCATTTCAGCAGTTGAATTAGTTACTATGTCCCCTGCAAAACTTACCACTTCAGCTTCCACATGCCACAAACTTTGTTGTTGCATATCAGTTCTGACAACACCATCAATCGCATCTTTAACTTGGAACTCAGAACTCCTAAGCTTTATGTTCAAAAGCTCAAGATTATCTATAGCTTCTTTTACAGCTTCCATATCCATTTTTAAGTTCCGTATTGCAAATCACCAAAAGTAACAACTTTACGAACACCTTTAACTCCAGCAATCTTTGTAGAGAAATCAGGAATTTCACGATCTGATATAAACACATCTGCAATTTCTTTAGCTGAACTTCCAACATTACGCACAATTAACCGCATGTTCTTTTTTGGTGGAGCGAGATCAAGTCGGTTAATTAATTCTAAGTGCTTAATATAAATACTATTATCAGAGTAACAAAGCCTAACTAATTTATCTAAGCTGTCACTTTGAGTAACCTCACCTCGTTCGTATTTAGAAAATGAGTTAATTCCGCCGCCAAAAACAATGGCAGCTTGTTGTTGGGTCAGCCCTAAAGATATCCTGATGTTTTTCAGAAAATGCCTTCCTAGTAAACCATCATGCTCCTTCTTTACTTCACGCATTGCAATGTCATTTTCAGCTGCTTGTTCAGGCAGTTCAAATTCTTCACCACAGCTTTCGCATACAGTGAACTTACTTATGACATTTAGTTGAGAATTTTTGTATCTCATTGGCAGTTCTTCAGATAACTCTTTCAAATTCTTAGAGTTACAAGAAATGCAGGTGCACGTTTTCATATCTAGCCCGTTTATCTGTCACTGTGAAATGACAACACTTGAAGTATCAACTGTTGGTTTGAACCTATATAAAATTTGATATACAGATCATCAGGATGTTCCTGCCCATTCAGTAAATAAGAAATTTTGTAGGAGTCGGCCGGATGCGGCTCATAGTCATATGTCTTGTGAAACTGGTCTTCACTTAGACCAAGTATACACGCTTGGACATCAATCATTTCATAGCCAAGGTTTGTCCTATCTCTTCGGCTACTTCGGCTCATGACTATGTTAAGCGTGGAAATAGCCAATGCTTTTACTGTATTTAAATCATAGTGTGGCACTAGCTATCTCCAATATCAACCATAATGGTTGATTTTCGAACGTGAATTCTAGGCAGTTTTAAGAACATATGCAAACAGCCAAGGTAAATCACACAATTTTTACACAAGGTTAACGCCTGCGATTCAAAATTCAAGCAAAAATAACACATTGTAATTTAAGTAGTATGCACTGACTTGTTATCTAATATCTTCACGCAGGAGCTCAATCAGCCTATTAATCGAGGCCACCAGAGCAGCGGCTTTGCAGTGCAACCACTGGCATTTCCAGTGCCAAACTTTGTTGCCAAGTCGAGCCAGCTAAATTGTTATTGGCATATCGCCTACCATTCTGCAGATCACGGAACCTCTATTAGCGTCTAACAATAACCCGTTTGCGCTCACTCTCAGGCTTAGCAATCTCTCGCCCTACCCGTTGTCTGTCGATAAAGCTACTTTTCTATTGTTTACAGGAATCATCACAAGGGTCTGCCTAGTATTTACCATCGGCACATTTGTAGACTTCGGCATTCACCGAAAAAGAAAGGATTAGCGTCGCGATTGTTACAAGAATAGCAACCTGTACAGCTAGAGATTTTCTATCCATAGATCACCTCAACGTTGATAAAACCATCATATCATCAGCGGGGAACCATGAAACAACTATTTAAAATCGGGGAACCAATAGGGAACCACACGTTTTACGTATTAAACAAAATCAATTAGTTAAATTTAAATCTTACCTATCCAACATGGGCGCAATGGAAAAGGTGCGGTCGAGCTGTAGACCATCATTAAGATTATTTTTCAACACGTGACTATCGACTCAAGTAATTAGAATTTGCCAGTAAGTTCATGCTTTGAGGGATAAAGCGCCTTAATTTAAGCTGCAGATGAGCCATGCAGCGCCAGCGTAAAAATACAAAAACAGTAAACGAGTTAACGTTTACTGTTTTGTTGCCCCTCGGAGCTGGCGGGATTATACCCTAAACCGCCCGCTTTGGGGAGATGAAGCAGGGACAGAAGCCTAGCTTAGAATTACTACAACTCGCTCCAACGTCTTAGCAAGTTATGGTAAACCCCCGTCAGATTAAACAACTCTTGTTCTGGCGCGGCCTGTGCCGTCAGCGCTTGAATCGATTGGTCGAGTTGAAATAGCAAGCGGCGCTGCCCCTCATCGCGCACCATACTCTGCAGCCACATAAAAGCGGCGGTGCGTTCACCCGAGGTAACAGGAGTGACTTGATGCAAGCTCGTTGACGGATATAACACCAATGAGCCCGCCGCGAGCTTTATGCTTTGCTGGCCATAGGTATCTTGGATCACCAGCTCACCACCTTGATAAGTGTCTGGTTCACTTAAAAATAAAGTTGCTGACAGGTCGGTGCGTACCATGCCTTCGCTCGTCGAGCGAATCGCGTTATCAATATGATAGCCAAAGGTTTCGCCGCCTTGATAACGATTAAACAAAGGAGGATAAAACTGTAATGGCAGCGCCGCCGACACAAATAAAGGGTGGGCCAACAAACGCGCCATGATCAGCTCGCCGATTTGCAGTGCAACAGGGTCATCTTTGTCTAACTGCTGGTTACGTTTGCGGGTACTCGCCATCACGCCCGAGGTCTGATTGCCATCAATCCAAGTGCGGGCATCGAGCTCTTGCCTTAGCTGATTGACTTCTTCTTTAGAAAAAACATTCGGAATTTCAATAAGCATTTCAATATCCTATTGGAATAGCATAAACATCAAAGGCAGCCCTAGGGCTGCCATTCAGATCTCGATTAATATTGCTTAGAAGTGCATATCGGCACTTAACATCACTAAGCGACCAGCGGCCATATTGGCAAAGTGCGCGGTATACGCTTTATCGTAATAACGCTCATCCGTTAGATTTTGCACGTTCAGGCGTAAGGTCAAGAATTCACTCATTTTATAAGATGAAGTCAAATCAAAACGCCAGTAGGATGGAATCGACAGCGTGTTAGCCGTATTACCATAAACTTTACCCATGTAGTACGCGCCCGTACCAACAGTAAAATCCTCAGTCACATCGTAAGTCGTGAATAAACTTAAGCTATTTTTAGCGGTATTAGGGAAGCGGTTACCATTTTGTGCTTGGTTATAACCATTGCTTTCCAAGGTCGCATCCAAATAGGTGTAACCGCCAAAACCATGCCAATGCTCAGTAAAGTCACCGGAGAAGCCAAGTTCAAAACCTTTCACCTTTTGCTCACCGACGTTTTCCTGCGGCGAATTACGATCGCCAGAGGTCGCGACCCGAGCGTTGTTTTTCTCGATTTGGAATACCGAACCATTCAAAGATAAACGTCCGGCAAAGAAGTCCCACTTAGTGCCTAACTCATAGCTTTCAGTATCTTCTGGCTCTAGATCGGCGTTGGTACTGCCGAGACGATCCGCGCCATCACCATTTGAGGTCCCCGGAGGGTTAGAAGAAGTGCCCCACGCAGCATAAATACTGCCGTTTTCAGCGGGCTTATAAAGTACCGATAATTGATAGTTAAAGAAGTCAGTATCATTGCTAAATTGAGAAGTCGAGTTCTCAGCACTGGTGCTGTAATCATCCCAACGGATCCCGGCGTTCACCATCCACGCTTCAGTTAACTCAATGGTGTTAAAGGCATAAAGCGAGCGAGTATCGGTTTCTGTAACTGTCGCATCGGTGCCGAGGGTGATAGTACCAACCCAAGGATCGTGCGGATTTGGATTATCCAGCAGCGTACAGTTGTAGTTGTCCAGCATCGCCTGATCACAACCCGCGTTGCGGCCATTACCCGTATCGACGGTGTAACTTAAATTACTAGTACGTTCGTTACTGAGTTCAGTACCGACGGCAAAACGGTTAGTCATCCCCGCGAGTTTTGCTTCACCCGAGAGTTGTAATTGAGTGGCTAGTGTCTTAGTAACCGAATGGCGCGACTTAGTGTTTCGCCAAACATAACCATTAGCCACGTTGCCCGTAGTGTCGTCCGGGTTGGTCACAATATAGTAATTGCTGTTACGGCTATAGATGGAGGTCGAAGTGAACTGCATGTCGTTATTAAAATCATGGCTTATCAACACTGACGCCGTATCATCCATAGTGTCGCGGAAATCTCGAGACAACAGACCATAGAAGTTGTCGGGGTCGACATCGGCAGGCTCCCCCGAGGCCTGATCGTAGGGAATACCATAATCAGGAATGTCATGATTTTCAAAGTGATAATATTCGAGCGTCACTTTCGTTGGCGTGGTTAAACCAAAGGTCACCGAAGGTGCTACGCCCCAACGGTTACCCGTGACTTCATCGCGTCCAGGGGTATCGGCATCGTGGGCCATCATGTTAATACGGACCGCAGCCTCATCGGCAATCACATGGTTAACATCGACGCTGGCGCGTTTAAGGGAATCCGTTCCAACGGCAACGTCGGCATTAATAAAATCTTCGGATTGCGCTTTTTTGGTCACAATATTGATGCTACCACCAACGGCGCCACGGCCGTTGTAAACAGAGCTTGGGCCTTTCAGGACTTCAATTTGTTCAATGTTAAAGGTTTCGCGGCTTTGAGAGCCCACATTACGCATACCATTGATAAAGGTTGAAGATTGGGCATCATAACCACGGATGAAAGGTCTATCACCGTAGGGGTTGCCACCCTCACCTGTACCTAAGGTAATACCAGGAGTTGCACGTAGCGCATCGGTAAAACTTTGGGCGCCCATGTCTTTGATTAAATCTTGATTGATAACGGTAACGGTTTTAGCGGTATTGAGCAGGTCTTCGGTAAATTTACCCGATTGCACTTTACGGGTGTTGTAACCTAAGTACTCACCGTTTACTTCAATATGCTCGACTTTCTTATCAACGACTTGCGTTTGCCCTTCCGTTGCCATCGCGGGAGTGGCCGATACCGCCATCCCAATCGTTAACGAACCTAAAACATGAGCACCGAGTGCGACTCGGCCATTACGACGTTTTGCAAATTTCATCAAAAACATTCCTGTTGCGGACTAAACCTGTAACAGATGTCCCCCACCTGTTAATCGCCGCTAATATATTCAAAACACAATTTGCAATCAATAATTATTATCATTTACATTACAATTTAATCTTTATCACATTATCAACAGCGATTGAGTGCTAGGTCTCAATTAGCAAGATATGAGGAAAAACATTTGCACGAATTGAATTTAACAATATGAAAATAAAAGAAATTCAGTAATAAATGGGAAATGCTGCGCTTGCAAAGTGCTGAATAATCAAGCTTCTCTCGAAAAATGATGGCTAAATCATTGGAAAGGTATAAGAGGCCGAATGGACCCAAATCAACGGCCGTTGCGCTAAGCAGATGGATTCAGAAGCGCAAGATTAAAGGACAGAGTCTTGAGCCTCTGCACGGATAAACAACAATAAAATCGTGAAATTAACCTCACATTTCCATTTGTGTCATCTAAGCTGATAGAGTGTGATTAAGATTGCTGTGGTTCAGCCACTTTTCGTCTAACCTTAATGACATGGTGACCATAAGGCTTAAGTTCATAAGAGGAAACACTGAAGCATGAACGTCAATTTTATTAACCCTTTTCTGCAATCCCTGCTCAATGTCATTTCGACGATGGCAAGCATGGATCTCACTCCGGGCAAGCCCCAAATTAAAACTGACAACTTAGCCAAGGGTGATGTGTCGGGGTTAATTGGTATGGTTGGGCCGCAGACTAAGGGATCGTTATCTATTACCTTTGAACAAAAGCTGGCACTACAGATCATGCAAAATATGCTTGGGGAAAACCCAGGTAAGATAAACGAAGAAGTCACCGATCTCGTGGGTGAAATTACCAATATGGTCACGGGTGGGGCAAAAAATCTTTTAGGGCAAAAGGGTTATGAGTTCGAAATGGCAACCCCTATGGTGGTCTCGGGTAAAGGGCATACCATTTCCCATAAAGCGAACGGCACCAAAATTATCATGCCCTTCAGCAGCCCATTCGGTAACGCCTTTATTGAAATCTGCTTCGAGAATTAATTCATATCGTTCATGTCGCTCTGCAAGTTTGATTATCGCTTCAAAGGCTTAATAACCAAGTGCAGAATGGCGGGCAGCAAACCACTCAATCTCCCGCTTCTTAGGGCATAAAAAACGGCGCAAATGCGCCGTTTTTTATTTCTACTCTGATGGCTTATGCAAGACACACCGCCACCCTTGGGGTGAGTTTAGTCACTAACTCATAGGCGATGGTGCCAATATGTTCGGCGACTTCCTCAACGGGCAAGGCGGCGCCCCAAAGCAGGGCTTCATCGCCAACTTGGTCTGTCGCATCGGCGCCTAAATCAACGGTTAACATATCCATAGAGACACGACCAACAATCGGCACTCGGCGACCATTAACCCATACAGGCGTACCTTCTGGCGCATTGCGCGGATAACCATCGCCGTAACCAATCGCTACGACACCAAGGCGAGTATCTTGTTTCGCCGTCCAATAACAACCATAGCCAACGGGTTGTCCCGCCTTGTGATCGCGCACCGCAATCAAACGCGAGACTAAATTCATCGCCGGGATCAGGCCATGATTGGCGCCACAATCCCCCGTTACAGGTGAGACACCATAAAGTGCAATCCCTGGGCGAATCCAGTCCCCTTGGCTCTTAGGCCAATAGAGGGCGCCCGCTGAATTGGCTAAGGTTCTGAATCCTGGCAAATCCGCGGTTAACTGGTTAAAGGTTTGCATTTGCACTTGGGTGTAATGATTTTCAGGCTCATCGGCACAGGCAAAATGAGTCATCAAATGTATGGGCTTGGCGACATTTTCACAGGCCATCAAACGCGCATACACCTGCGTAAATTGCTCAGGCGTCACACCTAAGCGATGCATGCCAGAATCCACTTTCAACCATACGGTGACAGGTTTTGATAGCGTCGCCTGCTCTAACATCTCGATTTGCGACTCGTGGTGCACCACAGTATCGATATCGTGGGCCACCAACAGAGGTAAATCAGTGCTGCGAAAGAAGCCTTCAAGTAATAACAGGCGCGCCTTCACGCCACCGGCGCGCAGTTCTAAGGCCTCTTCTAAACGGGCCAAGCCAAAGCCATCGGCAGTGTGTAAACAGTTGGCGACATTTAATAATCCATGACCATAACCATTGGCTTTCACCACCGCCATCACTTGGCTGCGACTCGCCTGTTGACGCAAGACGGCGAGATTGTTTTGCAGTGCACTACTGCTAATTTCTGCTCGGGGAAAAGGTTTCAAAATTTGCCTTGTCTATTTGAAAAGTCGGGAAATAAAAAAGAATACATAAGCAGTGCTTAGCTTCTAACACCAGAAATTAATCTTCTTCAAACTGCGGGCCAGCGTAGTTATCAAAACGGGAAAACTGGCCTTGGAAGGTCAAGCGCACACGCCCAATGGGGCCGTTACGCTGCTTACCTATGATGATTTCCGCCGTGCCCTTATCGGGAGAATCGTTGTTATACACCTCATCACGGTAAATAAACATGATGAGGTCCGCATCCTGCTCAATAGAACCCGATTCACGTAAATCCGAGTTTACGGGGCGCTTATCGGCACGTTGTTCGAGCGAGCGGTTAAGCTGGGAAAGTGCAATAACGGGGATCTCTAACTCTTTAGCCAATGCCTTGAGAGAGCGAGAAATTTCGGCGATTTCTAGGGTACGGTTGTCCGATAACGCCGGCACTTGCATCAGCTGCAAGTAGTCGACCATGATCATCGATAAGCCGCCATGTTCACGGGCGATACGGCGGGCACGGCTGCGCACTTCGGTCGGGGTTAAACCTGAACCATCGTCGATATACATCTTGCCCTGCTCGAGCATGATCCCCATGGTCGATGACACCCGCGCCCAATCCTCATCATCAAGCTGTCCGGTACGAATTTTGGTTTGGTCGACGCGGCCCAAGGAAGCCAACATACGCATCATGATCTGTTCTGAGGGCATCTCGAGACTGAAAATCAGCACAGGCTTGTCTTCATTCATCGCCGCCTGCTCGCAGAGGTTCATCGCGAAGGTGGTTTTACCCATAGAAGGACGCGCTGCGACGATGATCAAGTCGCCGGATTGGAAGCCCGCAGTCATACGGTCAAGATCGCTAAAACCGCTCGACACCCCTGTCACACCGTTGTGCGGGTTGTTATATAGCTGCTCAATCTTATCGACGGTTTTTTCGAGAATGGTTTTAATGCCTTCGGGACCTTCGTTGGCATTGGTGCGCTGCTCGGCAATCTTAAAAACTTTACTCTCGGCTAAATCGAGCAAGGCGCTGGAGTCACGTCCCTCGGGATTGTAACCCGCATCGGCAATCTCATGGGCGACGCGGATCATCTCCCGCACCACGGCGCGCTCGCGCACAATCTCGGCATAGGAAACAATGTTACCTGCGCTCGGAGTGTTTTTGGCAATCTCGCCTAAATAAGCAAAGCCGCCCGCTTCTTCGAGTTGGTTTTCAACTTCAAGTTGTTCAGAAACCGTAATTAAATCGATGGGTTGACCACTTTCGACCAAACGGTGCATGGCCGCAAAAATCATTCGGTGGGAGCGGGAATAAAAATCCTCTTTCACCACAGTCTCGGCCACTTTATCCCAAGCGTCGGCGTCTAACATTAGGCCACCTAAGACCGATTGTTCAGCCTCAATCGAATGCGGCGGCAGCTTTAAGCTATCGACCTGCACATCTGTCGGCTTATTCTTAGGTTTAAACGCACCTTGTTGTGACATTAACACTCCCGATTTCCAACAACTTAACAAAATATGATATAAAACCCGCGTCAAGCAAACAGGCCGTTTACATTCGCCTGTTACTTCATTCCAACGGACACTCTAACTAAAAATAAGGAAAGAACATGCGTATTGCATTGGTTGCAGCCTTAGTACTGACCTCTGGCGTAGCAACAGCCGATGAAGGACAATGGCAACCTTATCAAATGCCTTCAATTGCAGACAAACTCAGCGCGCGTGGAATCGATATTCCCGCTGACAAATTAGCCGATCTCACCAGTTATCCAATGAATGCCGTTGTTGGGCTGGGCTATTGTACCGCCAGTTTTGTCTCGCCCCAAGGGCTAGTTGTGACAAACCATCATTGTGCCTACAAGGCGATACAATATAACACTAAGAAAGAACATAACTATCTCGAACAGGGCTTTTTAGCCACCTCGATGGATAAAGAACCGTCGGCAGGTCCGAACGAGCGTTTATACATCACCGAAGCCGTGACCAATGTCACCAGCGATGTCACCAAAGACCTAAGTCAAGATCCGCTCAAACGCTACGAAGACATTGAAAACCACAGCAAAGCCTTAATCAAAAGCTGTGAGGCCGATGATAACTACCGCTGTAACGTGCGCAGCTTCCACAATGGCTTGGAATATTACCTCATCAAGCAATTGATGATCCGCGATGTGCGCTTGGTGTATGCGCCACCAGAAAGCGTTGGCGCTTACGGCGGTGATATTGATAACTACGAGTATCCACGCCACTCGGGCGATTTTGCCTTCCTGCGCGCCTATGTAGGTAAAGATGGCAAGCCTGCGGCCTACAGTGAAGATAACATTCCTTACACGCCAAAGAGTTACCTGAAAGTGAACGCCGATGGTGTGAAAGCGGGCGACGGCGTGTTTGTGGCGGGTTACCCTGGCACCACCAGCCGTTATAACCTCACCAGCGAGCTTAAATTTGCCAGCGACTGGCTGTATCCAACTCAGGCAAAACGCTATCAATTACAGATTGATACTATCGAAGCCATGGGTCAGGAAGATGCCGATATCGCTATTAAATATGCAGGCAATATGGCGTCGATGGCGAACCGGATGAAAAAACTCAACGGTCTGCTGGCTGGCTTTAAAGCCACGGATATCGTTGGTATTAAACAGCAACGCGAAGATGATTTTCTGGCTTGGTTAAAGAAAAACCCTAGCCTTAATCAAAACCTTATCAGCGAGCTAGAAGTTTTATTGGCCGAGCAGCAACTGCAAACCCAAACCAATTATTACTTCACCAATGCCCAATCAAGCACACTGCTCACTGCGGCCAATAGCCTCTATCGCTTAGCCAAGGAAAAGCAAAAGAGCGACGCCGAGCGTGAAATCGGTTACCAAGAGCGTGATCTTGCCATGTTCAGCTCGCGCCTGAAGCGTATCGACTCCAGCTTTGACGTTAAAGTCGATAAAACCCTGTGGTTACAGGACTTAAATGCCTACTTGTCACAACCCAACCGCGTTGCAGCCTTAGACAATATGCTGAATCTAGACGACAAAAACGTCAGTCTAGAAGCAAAACTCGACGGCCTGTATTCGCTCACGACGCTGACAGACCAAGCGCAACGTCTGGCGTGGATGGATGCCGATGCGAAAGCTTTTGAAACCAGCAGCGATCCATTTATCCGCCTCGCTGTCGCGTTGTACGACACTAATATGGCTCAGGAAAAGGCAGAAAAAATTCTAGCGGGTAAACTATCTACCGCTCGCCCTGCGTATATGGCCGCCGTTATCGACTACTACAAAGCCAACAACTGGCCTGTGTATCCCGATGCAAACGGTACCCTACGTATCAGCTACGGAATGGTCGATGGTTATCAATCCCGTGACGCTCTGTACAAACAGCCATTTACTCGCCTCGATGGCATCGTAGCTAAGCACACAGGTGTTGAGCCCTATAACGCTCCGAAAAAACTGCTCGATGCAATCCATGAGCAGCGTTTTGGCGATCACTTAGTGAAATCTGTCTACCAAGATCCACGCGGCTGGATTTGCCGTCTGTTCTCTTGCTTGGACAAGCCTGAAGAATTTAACTCTGTGCCAGTTAACTTTCTGTCGAGTGTCGATACCACGGGTGGTAACTCTGGCTCACCAGTCTTTAACGGCAAAGGCGAACTAGTCGGCCTGAACTTCGATTCCACCTATGAAGCCATTACTAAGGACTGGTTCTTCAACCCCACTATCACCCGCGCCGTACACGTAGATATTCGATATATCCTGTGGATGATGGATGAAGTGGACCATGCCGATAATTTAATTAAAGAACTCGATTTAGTGAGAAATTAATATTTAATTAATATTCAGAATTAATTTATAATAATATTAGCTGATATTTATTCTATTAATTTAATCGACATAAATTAAGCATCTTTTAAAACCGTTCAAAGAATATTCTTTGGACGGTTTTTATTTTAAGCAATTTGCTAATTTGTGATCTATCACATTATCCATTCGCCATAATCATTCCTAAGCTATCTTAATTAGCATTATTTAAACCAAGAGCATTTATGGACAATTTGTCCAAACACAAAATCCAAACGAGTGATAACATCCTCATAATGCAATAAATCACACCGCAAGCCTTTAAAATACAACAAACAGTGTTAGGCGACCGACGACGTCACCATAACGCGCTGTATATAAAGAACAAATTAAATATAACCTGATAAAACACAAACACAAAAGTCTATTTTTATTTCTAAAAATTTATCAAAAACGTCTAATAAAACCATTAAAAACGCCTGTTTTATCAAAAAGAATAAAACTTGATCGTTCTCAAGTTTTTTCCAGAATCAATTTCCTATTATCCAGCCGTCTAAAACTTACCAATACGCTTTTGCCATAGGCATAAGCTGCCAAACAAATACATTAAATAACACTGAAAATATAATTCAGGTTGAAAATGAGGAACGCGAAATCCTATGACAGCGACAACTTATCAACCGGGAGAAATCCAAGGGCTGATCAAGATAAATGCATCTAAATGCAAAGGATGTGATGCCTGTAAACAGTTCTGCCCAACCCACGCCATTAATGGCGCCTCGGGTGCTGTGCACTCTATCGATGAAGATAAATGCTTAAGCTGCGGCCAATGTTTAATTAACTGCCCCTTTAGCGCCATTGAAGAAACCCACAGCGCCCTTGAAACCGTCATTAAAAAGCTCGCCGATAAAAATACTACCGTCGTCGGTATTATCGCCCCTGCCGTACGGGTCGCAATTGGTGAAGAATTCGGTCTAGGCACGGGCGAACTCGTGACGGGTAAGCTCTATGGCGCGATGAATCAGGCAGGCTTTAAGATTTTCGACTGTAACTTTGCCGCCGATCTCACCATCATGGAAGAAGGTAGTGAGTTTATTCATCGCCTCCATGCCAATGTCAAAGGTGAAGAAAATGCAGGTGCGCTGCCGCAGTTCACCTCCTGCTGCCCTGGTTGGGTGCGTTACCTCGAAACCCGCTATCCAGCGCTACTGCCTAACCTGTCCACCGCTAAATCTCCCCAACAAATGGCTGGAACGGTCGCCAAAACCTACGGCGCTAAAGTGTATCAAATGCAGCCAGAGAATATTTTCACTGTCTCTGTGATGCCTTGTACCTCGAAAAAACTCGAAGCCTCACGCCCCGAATTTAACTCGGCTTGGCAATACCATCAGGAACATGGGGCTAACACGCCTTCGTACCAAGATATTGATGCAGTGTTGACCACCCGAGAAATGGCTCAATTGCTCAAACTGCTCGATATCGATCTCGCTAATACCCCCGAGTATCAAGGCGATAGTTTGTTCTCTGAATACACTGGCGCGGGCACTATCTTTGGTACCACTGGTGGCGTAATGGAAGCGGCATTACGTACCGCCCATAAGGTACTTACAGGAACTGAAATGGCTAAGTTGGAATTTGAACCCGTACGCGGGCTAAAAGGCGTCAAATCGGCTTCCGTCAGCCTGTTTGATACACAACTCAACCAGAATGTAACCGTCAATGTCGCTGTAGTACACGACATGGGCAACAACATCGAACCCGTGCTGCGCGATGTAATGGCTGGTACTTCGCCCTATCACTTTATCGAAGTGATGAACTGCGCTGGCGGCTGCGTCAACGGTGGAGGTCAACCTATTGAAGGTAAAGGCTCTTCTTGGCTTGGTAACATTTAACAGGAAACAAAAATGAACAAGAAAAAACACCTATTTGCCGAGGACAGTTTCTTTCTGTCACGCCGTAAGTTTATGGCCGTAGGCGCTGCCTTTGTCGCCGCCTTAGCCATTCCTATTGGTTGGTTTACCAGCAAGCTTGAGCGCCGCAATGAGTACATTAAGGCCAGAAGCCAAGGGTTATATAAGGACGACAGCCTAGCGAAAAAGCGTGTCAGCCACGCCAACCCTGCGGTAGAGAAATACTACAAAGAATTCGGTGGCGAGCCATTAGGACATATGTCCCATGAGCTGCTGCACACCCACTTTGTCGACCGCACCAAATTAAGCTCTTGATTGGAGATGAAAAATGCATCAAGAACATGATATGAGACCCATTTTAAAACATCCGCTAAACATCAGGATCTTCCACTACATTCTGCTGCTCAGCTTTTTGCCGTTAGCCGCGACGGGGTTGTTATTGTTTTTTAAACCGCTTTCCCAGGAAGGCATGCAACTAACCTATGATGTGCACATCATTGCGGGGATTGTTATGGCCCTCGATGCCGTGGCATTTACCGTCATGGCATTCGACCGAGTGGTGCTATTTATCGCCCGAGTGTTCAGCTTCTCAGGGCGCGACGTGAAATGGTTTATGGTGTTAGGCGGTTACCCACAGAAATTCTTACTGGGTAAAAAAGTGCCAATCCCTCCAATGAATAAATACAACTCAGGCCAAAAGCTATTTGGTGCCTGCGTACTGATTGGCGGCACAGTGCTTATCCTCTCCGGTTTAGTGCTGTGGCTTACCCCCCACGCTGCGCCGCGGGATACAGTGTGGTTTTTAGGTCAAGCCCATTTGGTCTCAGGCCTAGTGTTAACCGCCTTCTTACCCGTGCATTTATTCCTCGCGGTGTACCGCTTCGATGATTTCAAAGCCATGATGATCCACGGTAATGTGCCCTACCATGATGCCGCCGAGTACACCCCGCTATGGGTCAAAAATGAAATTGCCCCCGTCGCCACTAACGGCGAACAACTGACCAGCAAATAGCAAGGTCTCCTGCGGCAGTTGCTCAACAACTGTCGCATTTTCGCATTCATATTCAAGGGCATAGATAACCATGAGCACACACGAGCATCATTCCATTACCGTCTCTGACTATAATCCCAACGTCAGCTTTATTGACGATCAGGCGATTTGGCAGGCCATTGAAGACGCAAGTCATCCGAGTCGCGACCAAATCCAAGCCATTCTCGAAAAGGCGCGCCAATGCGAAGGCTTAAGCATTCGCGAAACCGCTCTCCTGCTACAAAATCAAGATAAAGCCCTGGATGAAGCACTCTTTGCCGTCGCCCGTGAAATAAAAAACACCATCTACGGCAATCGTATAGTGATGTTTGCACCGCTCTATGTGTCCAACCACTGTGCCAACAGTTGTAGTTACTGTGGCTTTAACGCCGATAACCATGAGCTGAAACGCAAGACCTTAAAACAGGATGAGATCCGCCAAGAGGTCACCATCCTCGAAGAAATGGGCCACAAACGGATCTTGGCCGTTTATGGCGAGCATCCACGCAACAATGTGCAAGCCATTGTTGAAAGTATTCAAACCATGTACAGCGTTAAGCAGGGCAAAGGCGGTGAAATTCGCCGAATCAATGTCAACTGCGCGCCAATGAGTGTGGAAGACTTTAAACAGCTAAAAACGGCGGCGATAGGCACTTATCAATGTTTCCAAGAAACCTATCATCAAGACACTTACAGTAAAGTGCACCTAAAAGGTAAAAAAAACGACTACTTATACCGCCTCTACGCCATGCACAGGGCGATGGAAGCAGGAATCGACGATGTTGGTATCGGTGCGCTCTTTGGCCTGTATGACCATAGATTTGAGCTGCTCGCCATGCTCACCCATGTTCAGCAACTCGAAAAAGACTGTGGCGTTGGCCCGCATACTATCTCCTTCCCGCGGATAGAACCCGCCCATGGCTCTGCCCTTAGTGAAAAGCCCCCCTATGAGGTTGATGATGAGTGCTTTAAGCGAATCGTTGCTATCACTCGCCTAGCCGTACCTTATACCGGGCTGATTATGAGCACACGGGAGAGCGCTGCGCTGCGTAAAGAATTGTTAGAGCTCGGTGTTTCACAGATCAGTGCAGGCTCACGTACCGCCCCAGGAGGCTATCAAGATAGCAAACAAAATCAACATGATGCAGAACAATTTAGCCTTGGCGATCATCGCGCCATGGATGAGATCATCTATGAATTAGTCACAGATTCGGATGCCATCCCCTCCTTCTGTACGGGGTGTTACCGTAAAGGGCGCACAGGCGATCACTTTATGGGATTAGCCAAACAGCAGTTTATTGGCAAATTCTGCCAGCCCAATGCCTTGATCACCTTTAGAGAATATCTGAACGACTACGCCAGCGATAAAACCCGTGAGGCAGGTAACGCCCTGATAGAGCGAGAGCTCGCCAAAATGAGTCCATCACGGGAACGTAACGTACGCATCTGCCTGAAAAAAACCGATGCGGGTGAGCGGGATATCTATCTATAAATGACCCATTCTTTACTTTCAAAGCCCGGCGTGAAATTGCATTTTGGTTTGAATACGCACGCCTTACTCGAGGCAATAGCACAAGCCAATGACATAGTGTTGCACGCGGCCATTTACAGTAATTTTGCCGATAATGCCGTGGGGCAATTACTTTTACAGCGCTTACAAAGCGCAAGCTTCAAGCAACTCACCCTTATAAAGCTTGAGCCCACAGGTTCTTGGCGGGATGAATTCGCCACTATCCTACGTCCCGAAATGCCGCTTTGGGAAGTGGAACGACTCTATGAAAACTCCCGCCACTGGTGCGCCGAACTAAAGAGACAATTTCCTGAAACTGTCAATTTAGTCTCGACCCAAGCACTGCCACTGCAACCTATATTGCTGATTGGCGATAGACTCTTTGTCGGTCACTACGCCCATAGCCATACCACTTCGGCTCAGGGGCTTTGGATAGGGTTTGATGTTATTGCTTTAGGCCTTACACCCAACAGCTTAATCGATTGGTTTTATTCCGGCGTCACCACAGAGCAAGACTCGCCGGTGGCAATAACCCTTGGCCGTTACGTGGAAGAATGTCGCCGCGCCGTAGGCGATCTCTGGTATCAAAGTGTGATTGCGCTGGATAAGGAGCGTCACTGATGCATGCCTGTCATATCCCAACCATTCAGCAAACACCTTCCTGCACGCAACCCAGTTTGCTCAAACCTATAGCGCTCAGTTATGCGCAAATCCTTGAGCTACTCCAAGGCCAGGACGATGAATGGCTGTTTAGCCGCGCGCAGCTCGCCACTGAGCTCGAATTTCAGCTACAGGTTTATTTACGCGGCATTGTTGAATTCTCGAATCATTGCCGTAACCACTGCCATTACTGTGGACTGCGTAGCGAAAATAGGCAGGTAAAGCGTTATCGGCTCTCGAACGAAGCAATCCTCAGCGCGGTGAATAACATAGCTGCACTCGGCCTCGGCACTGTGGTGCTGCAATCGGGGGATGATTTTAGCTACAGTTGCAAGCGCATCAGTAGCCTTATCAGTGAAATTAAGCAGCGCCATAACCTGGCAATCACCCTCTCCCTTGGCGATCGCAAACATCATGAATTGGAAAACTGGCGAGAGGCGGGAGCCGATCGCTATTTACTCAAGATGGAAACCTTCGACCGCGCCCTCTTTGCTCGTTGTCGCCCGAAAGCCCATTTCGATGAGCGCATCGCAAGACTTGCACACCTTAAGTCACTCGGCTTTCAGACAGGTTCCGGCATCATTATCGATTTGCCAGGAATGACAGATGTTATCTTAGCCCGCGATATTCAATGCTTAACTGAACTACAGCTCGATATGTTAGCCTGCGGCCCCTTTATCGCCCATGCGCAAACTCCATTTGCCACATCGCCCAATGGCAGCGCCCTTAAGAGTCATCGAGTGAGCGCTATTTTGCGACTGATGAATCCTGGGGCGAATATCCCTGCGACCAGCTCCCTCGATGCCCTAGAAAAAGGCGCTCGAGAACAGGCACTAAAGCGAGGCTGCAATGTGATTATGCCCTCCTTCACCCCAACACAAGTGAGTGCCGATTACAGCATTTATCCGGGAAAAAACCAGCAACAACATCCGGCAGCAGAGCGACTTAATCAAGTCTGCCAGCAAATTCAAAGCCATGGGCTAATCCCCTCCTTTAGCCGCGGTGATTCCAAAAGGAGCCAATATGTGTCAAGGCATTAATCCACAAGAGCATTCCCAGAGCCAATCAGCACCACGGGGCATGCGTTACCATATTGCCTTAGTCGGTCGACGCAATGCAGGTAAATCTTCTCTGCTCAATATGATCGCAGGACAACAAATCTCCATTGTGTCCGATATTAAGGGCACTACGACAGATGCCGTGGCCAAGGCCTATGAGCTGCAGCCCCTAGGGCCAGTAACCTTTTACGACACGGCAGGGATCGATGATGGCGGAGAATTAGGTGCTATGCGGGTAAAGGCGACTCGCAAAGTGTTATTCCGCTCCGATATGGCACTCTTAGTGGTGGACGAACAAGGGCTTTATCCATCGGATATCGCCTTAGTGAACGAAATAAGGCAGATGCGAATGCCGATACTGGTGGTATTCAATAAAGCCGATATCTGTACGCCTAAAGCCGAGGATATCGCCTTCTGCCAACAGCAATCCCTGCCCTTTATTGTGGTCTCTGCCACCACAGGCCTTGCGACCAAAATGCTTAAGCAGCTGATTATCGATTTAGCGCCCGCGGAATATAAGCAAGAACCCATGCTTGCGGGCGATCTCTATCAAGCGGGGGACGTTATTCTCTGCGTCGTACCTATCGATATGGCGGCACCGAAAGGACGCTTGATCCTGCCGCAGGTGCAAATCCTTCGGGAAGCATTGGATCGCAGCGCGATCGCTATGGTGGTGAAAGAAACAGAATTAGAGAAGGCATTATCCGTCGTCACACCCAAACTGGTGATCTCAGATGCTCAGGCGATTAAACAAGTCGCCGCCCTAGTGCCAGCATCAATTCCACTCACGACTTTCTCAACCCTGTTTGCGCATTTTAAAGGGGATTTGGCCACCCTTGCCGCAGGCGCCGAGGCGTTGGATAAATTGCAAGATGGCAATAAAGTGCTCATCGCCGAAGCCTGCAGCCACAATGTACAGGAAGATGATATCGGCCGAGTCAAACTCCCCTACTGGATAAATAGCTACACGGGTAAGCAACTCGAATTTATCGTGACATCCGGCCACGATTTTCCCGATGATTTAGAGCAATATGCCCTCGTCATCCACTGCGGTGCCTGTATGTTTAATCGTAATGAAATGCTCCGTCGCATCCACGAATGCCAACGTCGTAGTGTACCTATCACTAATTATGGAGTTGCAATTTCAAAGCTACAGGGCGTACTGCCACGGGTGCTTGCGCCTTTTAATCGCAGTTCTCAGTAATAAAGTATTGAGCCTTAGCGTCAGGCTTGGCTGCAATGAAGTAGCTAAGCCTGTTTATCCTTGATGCTTGACAAACAACCACTTGCCCAGCAATTCGAGCTAAATCGCGCCCATAAAAAAACACCGCCGAAGCGGTGTTTTTTTAGTTTAAAGCAGTTGGTAATTAAGCTTCTGCAACAACAGATACTTTAACAACAGCTTTAACTTCAGTGTGTAACTGAACTTCAACTTCGAAGTCACCAGTAGTACGCAGAGCGCCTAATGGTAAACGAACTTCAGCTTTAGCCAGTTCAACGCCAGCAGCAGTTACTGCATCAGCGATGTCACGAGTGCCAACTGAACCAAACAATTTGCCTTCATCACCAGCTTTAGAAGCGATAACAACAGCTTCCAGAGCAGCGATTTTCTCAGCACGTTGGTTAGCAGCAGCCAGATCAGCAGCTAATTTAGCTTCTAATTCAGCGCGACGAGCTTCAAATACTTTAACGTTGCTTTCGTTAGCAACAACAGCTTTACCTTGTGGCAGCAGGTAGTTACGAGCGTAACCAGCTTTAACTGCAACTTGGTCACCCAGGTTACCCAGGTTAGCGATTTTATCAAGCAGAATAACGTTCATTATCAAATCCTCTATATTCGATTAGGAATACTGCAATTACTGATGTAAATCAGTGTATGGCAGTAGAGAAAGATAACGAGCACGCTTGATTGCGCGAGCTAGTTGACGCTGATATTTAGCACTAGTACCAGTGATACGGCTTGGAACGATCTTGCCGCTTTCAGTGATGTAGTTCTTTAAAGTAACGATATCTTTGTAATCAATTTCTGCAACACCTTCAGCGGTGAAACGGCAGAACTTGCGACGACGGAAATAACGTGCCATTTGACAGTCTCCTAAGTTTTCAATTCGACATTTTCGGCATGGATGACTAAGCGATTTTGGCCATTTCGCCCCTGTTGAAGCGTCATAAAACCTTGAACTTGTACTTCCACACCTGCTTTCAGATTGTCTGCCACGCTTTCAAAGCGTGGGCCACTCAATATCACTTGTATTTGTACGTAGACGTTGCGGAGCATATCTGCTTCATAACGCTGCGATTTGTGTTCTAGCATTATCACACTGTGTGCGATGCCTGCCGGGCTTTTAAAGCGTCTGGAACGGGTTATGGTTCCTGACAACACCAAGTTATTGGTGGTCACAGATAAACTTACTCAGCGATTTCTTCAGCGTTAGCTTCATCATATGAGCGGTCGCCAGCTGGGCCACGACGTGAATCGCGCTCATCTTTAGCTTTCGCCATTGGAGATGCTTCAGTAACGGCAACTTTAGTACGCATTACCATGTTACGCAGAACTGCGTCGTTGAAACGGAAAGCAGTTTCTAGCTCTTCAATCGTCTCTGCTGGTGCTTCAACGTTCATCAGAACGTAGTGAGCTTTGTGCAGGTCTTGGATTGGGTAAGCCAGTTGACGACGGCCCCAATCTTCTAAACGGTGGATTTTGCCGTTAGCTTCGGTGATTGCACCGGTGTAACGCTCAATCATACCTGGTACTTGTTCACTTTGATCTGGGTGAACCATAAATACGATTTCGTAATGACGCATTTATTGCTCCTTACGGTTATGTAGCCTCGTTATTGGCTCAGTCAGACCAAGTGGAGGCAAGGAACGAAAATAGTGACTGATTCGAGCGCGAGATAGTACAGAAAGCAGACGCGAAACTCAAGCAATAACTTTGCCTCAACCCTCAATACGGGTATGATGACGCCTCACCCCTATTCGGATATCAAACATCAGCCACTCAAGAACCCAGACTAATGTTACGAGCAATGCTAAAAGTTATCGCCCCTTTGAGTTTGTTTTGCCTATCTTTTCCGGCACTTGCGCTTGTACCTCCCGATTATCAGGAACCGCCAAGCGATTTTACTGCAGAAGTCGAAGCCGGCTTACAATTGAACACGGGCAATACCGAGTCGAGCAGTTTTAATGGTCGCACCCAGCTGATTTACGATGCCAAGCAAACGAAACAAGAAGCCACGCTAAAAGCGTATTTTGCTTCAGAGAAAAACCAAACCACCTCAGAGAAGTACGAACTCCAGCTGCAGAGCAACTATAAACTCACTAAGGGTTATATCTTTGGCCGTGGTGACTTTACTTGGGATCAGTTCGGTAGTTATACCCAAATCTCAACCCTTTCTTCGGGTTATGGTTTTAATGCCATCAGTACCTATAAGACCAAACTCAGCCTCGAAGTCGGTCCGGGTTATCGATACAACCTGCCTGCAGAATCGGTAGCTGAGCCCGATCCCGCCGCCGAAAAGGATGTGATTTTACGTACTGCGGCAAAGTTTTCGCAAAAATTGCAAGAATACACCAGTATCAATGCCGATCTCACCGCCGAGGTGGGCGAGAATAACAATACTCTCACCCTCGACATGAACTACAAGAACTTAGTGTTCCAGGATTGGGCATTTAAAATCGGCATGAACGTCAAGTACACCGAAGTGGTTCCCGAAGGCAGTAAGCAGACTGACACTGTCACCACCTTTAACTTGCTCTACACCTTTAGATAATAGAGGTACTCAGTGGTTTGGCTGAAAACAGGTTCATCCTCTCAGCCAAATCCCATTTCAGTCGAATTGAGTGACCCACACACAAAAATGATAACTCAGTCATTAAATCCCAACATATTGCAACACGGAATAAACACTAACTCCTGATATACTCTCCCTGCAACCATACAAGGAGTAGTTAATGGCAAATCCGCTACGCACTTTCGCCTCTTTATATAGCACGACTCTATTAACTGTATTGGCAGGCGGTTTACTCACCACCTATTTAGGCCTGCGCCTGTCGGTGATGCACGTTCCACAGCTATGGATAGGCGGCATGATGTCGGCCTATTACGTCGGTCTGGTGGCGGGCTCTAAGATAGGTCACCGTTTGATTGCCCAAGTCGGGCATATTCGCGCCTTTGTCGCCAGTGCAGGGATAGTGGCCGCCTCCGCACTCGGCCACGCCTTAGTGGATGAGTTAGCGGTTTGGATCCTTTTAAGGCTTATCGTCGGTATGGGCATGATGTGCCAATACATGGTGCTTGAAAGCTGGCTCAATGAGCAGGCCGAAAGCAGCCAACGCGGCACTGTGTTCGCCAGCTACATGATAGTCTCGTATTTCGGTTTGATATTGGGCCAAGGTGCCATCAGCCTCTATCCTGAACTCGGCCTAGAGCCGCTGTTACTGATCGCCATCTGTTTTGCCCTGTGTATTGTCCCCATTTCCTTGACCCGCCGTATTCACCCTGCGCCACTGGTACCCGCGCCCTTAAAAATCGCCCATTATTGGCGCAAAGCCCCGCAAGCACTGACGACTATTGCGATAGGTAGCATGATTGTCGGCTCCTTTTACGGCTTGGCGCCCGCCTATGCCAGTAACTTAGGTTTACCGCCCGAGAAAGTCGCCACCTATATGACGGCCACCATTCTCGCGGGTCTGCTAGCGCAATGGCCGATGGGGAAATTATCCGACATCATGTCCCGCAGTCGGCTTATCCGCATTAACTGCGTATTGCTTGGGATCTTAGCGTTAGCTATCGCCCTCACGCCTTACCATCCCACACTCTCACTGGTGATGACGTTTCTGTTCGGTATTCTTGGCTTTACCTTCTACCCTTTGGCAACAGCACTGGCCAACTCCCGTGTCGAGCAGAGCGAAAGGGTCGGTCTGTCGGCCACCATATTACTGACCTTCGGTCTTGGCGCCAGTATCGGTCCGCTTATCGCATCCACCCTAATGCAATGGCTCGGCAACAGCATGCTCTATGGTTTTATGTCGGCCTGTACCTTAATTCTGTTTTTACGCCTGCGTTATGTTCACTCACAACAAAAGGCCGAAACCAATGTGACTCAAGACTACATCATGGCAACTGGTGACTTAGTCTCATCCCCACTCGCGGCCGCGCTCGACCCAAGGGTTGATGTCGAATCGGTGCAGGAGCAAATGACCCCAACGCCCAGCGACGATGAAGAAGATTTAGGTGCCGATGCCCTCGAAGATGATGACACTGACAACGAACAACAGCTGACATTCGAGTTTGACGTTAATCCAGAGCCGACTTTTGTTGAGGCAAAAAGTCACGACTTAGAAGAGTCTAATCTCGATGCGGTGAAAACCGCTTAAGAGGGATTTCAGTAATTAGAGTGTCTCGTCCTGAAATAAGTTGACACTTATTTCCACCTAAAACGCTCGATGAACCTCATCGGGCGTTTTGTATTTTAAGGCCAAATGTGGCCGCCGTTGATTATAGATGGCTACCGCTTCTGTCACCATTTGTCGCGCCTCCTCCAGCGTTGCGGGCTTATGTGTTAAAAACTCCTGCTTCAAGATGCCATTCACTCGCTCTGCTAAGGCATTTTGATAGCAGTCATATCCGTCTGTCATTGAGCATGTCACGCCATGTTGTGCGTGAACCGCTTGATACGCGTTTGAGCAGTACTGTATCCCTCGGTCTGAGTGGTGTATCAGCGGTTTACTTTTATCTTGTCGCTGCTTCAGCGCCCGTTTGTAGGCCGTTAGCACCCCGTCTGTTTTAAGATTATCATCAACATGATAGCCCACGATTTTTCGTGACCAGGCATCGGTCACCAAGCTTAAATAGGCTTCATTATCTTGCAGTGGCAGATAGGTAATATCCGCCACCCAGACTTGCTCTGAGCGGCTGATGTCTACTTGCTGCTCGCTGGGCTTAAGCAAGTTGGGATGACACCTAAATCGATGATGGCTATGGGTCGTTTTATGGTACGCCCGCTTAGGCGTGACCAACAAACGATGCGCCCTAAGACAGCGAAATAACCGGTCTCGTCCTATCACTATTTGATGCATTTTGTTGAGTAAATACTGCAGTTTACGCGTACCGACTCGCGGTTGAAGTAGCCGTTCATATTGTACCATTTGCACCACCTGTTGCTCCCTTTGCTCCCATTCTGTTTGCCGCTGGCATTGTTGATAATACGCCTGGCGACTGATGCCAAGGTAACGACAGCATTGGGTGACGCCATAACCTATGGCCGTTTTTTCTTGGAGCGTTTCGCGGGTGGCTTTTTTACGACGGATATCCCGTAGTCAGTTCTGAGTTTTTCGACAATGGCTTCGAAGAACGCCGCTTTCATGCGGGTATCTTCCAGTTCGGCTTCGAGGGCTTTTATCTTTTGCTCGGGGGTGAGCGTGGTGGGTTCAGTCATCAACTGTCCTCGCATTGATGTTGGCGGCGTCCCTAGGGACCAATCCAGTTTGCCATGCTTGCGTAACCACACTAACACGGTGGAGCAACCTTGAATACCGTACTTGTCTTGCGCCTGCTTATAGGTCAGCTCGCCTTTTTCCACTTGGTCGACAACCGCCAATTTAAAAGCGAGGGAATAATCGCGTTGAGTTCGTTTAATTGTTGAAGTCATTACACTCTCCAAAATGAGTTTGAAAAGTGTCAACGCTATTTAGGACGGGTCAGAGACAATAAAAAAGACGGGCTAGCCCGTCTTTTTTATGGAAAGCTATCGATTAGCTACGGCGTTGACGCACGGCTTCGAATAGGCAGATGCCCGTTGCGACCGACACGTTTAAGCTAGAAACGCTCCCCGCCATCGGAATCGACACTAAAGTATCGCAACATTCACGACTTAGGCGGCGTAAGCCTTTGCCTTCGGCGCCCATCGCAATCGCCAGTGGCCCTTTAAGATCCGCTTGATATAGCTCGCAATCCGCTTCGCCCGCCGTGCCGACAATCCACACGCCCTTTTCCTGCAGATGACGCATGGTTCGCGCAAGGTTAGTCACTTGGAATAAGGGTACAGTTTCGGCGGCGCCGCAGGCCACTTTGCTTACCACAGCCGTTAAGCCAACTGAATTGTCCTTCGGCACAATAATGCCCTGCACACCCGCGGCATCGGCGTTACGTAGGCAAGCACCTAGGTTATGCGGATCGGTAACACCATCTAAAATCAAAAAGAATGGTAAGTCGGTCTTAGCTAACAACTCATCTAAGTCATGCTCACCAAGGATTTTAGCCGCTTTAACACGGGCAACAATGCCTTGGTGCTGAGCACTCTCGGCTTTATCATCCAACACTTTGCGTGAGGTCACTTGGATACTAGTGCCAAAAGCTTTGGCCTGACGGATCAGCGGCGTTAGACGCTCATCTTCACGGCCCTGCAACAGCCAAAGTTCAATAATGCGCTCTGGGCTATGTTTTAACAGCGCTTCAACTGCGTGGATCCCAAAAATAATATCTTGTTTCTTCATTTACTTCTTTCTCGTGCTCCGCTTCGCGGCCTTTGGCTTTTTCGCCGAATTTTTTACGCTTTTCTTAGGCTTAGCGCCTGCTTTAGACTTGGACTTACTCGCCCCAGCTTTATCTGAACCGGCTTTCGATTTCGCGCCTGTCGATTTAGCCGCCTTAGCCATTTTGGCGCCTTCACGGTTTACCCGCTCACGTGCCGTCATCGGTTTTTCTCGACTTGGCGCAGACTTACGGCGACCGCCTTTTCCGCTGTCGCCGAGCATGACTAAGTCAATCTGTCTATCATCCAAGTTTACCGCGGCCACTTTTACCGTGACGGGATCACCCACTTGATAGATTTGACCCGTGTGCTCACCAATCAATCGCTGACGCATAGGATCGAACTGGTAATAATCGCTACCCAGGCTAGAAATATGCACTAAGCCATCGATAAATAAGTCATTTAAGCGAACGAATAAACCAAAGTTAGTGACAGAGGCAATAACCGCCTCGAAGGTGTCACCCACATGGTCCTGCATAAATTCACATTTCAACCAGTCGCTTACATCACGCGTCGCTTCATCGGCACGGCGCTCGGTGTTCGAACATTCTTCGCCTAAGAGATCCAACTCATCGAGCTGATAATGGTAGCCACCATCGGATGTCCACTTTTCATTGGCTTCGCCTTTTTCCTTCGCCAATAAATAGCGGATCACGCGGTGAAGCACTAAGTCAGGATAACGGCGAATAGGCGAGGTGAAGTGCGCATATTCTTCGAGTGCTAAACCAAAATGACCTTCGTTATCAGGTGTATAAATAGCTTGGCGCATTGAGCGCAGCAACATCACTTGAATAAGCTCGGCATCGGGGCGATCGGCGATTTGCAGCATCACATTCTGGTAATCCGCAGGCGTTGGCTCAAGTCCACCGCCCATGCTTAAACCACGTTCGGCCAGAAACTCTTTAAAGTTTGCCAGCTTCTGCTCAGAGGGCGACTCATGCACGCGATAGAGGATTTCACCCTTGTGCTTTTTCACAAACTTAGCGGCCGATACGTTGGCCAAAATCATACATTCTTCAATGATTTTATGAGCTTGATTACGCGCTCTTGGCACAATCTTATCGATCTTGCGCTGGTCGTTAAAAATAAACTGCGTTTCTAAGGTCTCAAAGGCAATCGCACCACGCTCGGCGCGTTGTTCATCGAGCGCTAAATAGAGTGACTGCAAACATTGCAGATGCGGGAATAGCGCCTCATGCTCTGGCGCAATCGGTCCACCTTCGAGCATGGCTGCCACTTGGGTATAAGTGAAGCGCGCATGTGAATGCATCACCGCGGGATAAAACTTATAACCAGAAAGCTTACCGCGGGCCGAAATCGTCATCTCTGCGACCATACACAAGCGGTCGACATGGGGATTAAGCGAACACAGGCCGTTAGAGATTTTCTCCGGCAGCATAGGGATCACTTGCGACGGGAAATACACAGAGTTACCACGGGCACGGGCTTCGGTATCTAAGGCCGAATCGGTACGCACGTAGTAGCTCACATCCGCAATCGCCACCCACAGACGCCATCCACCACTAGGTTTGACTTGAGCATATACCGCATCGTCAAAGTCGCGGGCATCTTCGCCATCGATGGTCACTAAGGGCAGATCTCGCAGATCGACGCGGCCAACTTTATCGGCTTCGGTCACTTCATCGGGGATCCGGCGCAGTTTTTTCTCAATCACCGCCGACCAAGTGTGGGGTAAATCGTAATTACGCAGGGCAATTTCGATTTCCATTCCCGGCGCCATTTGCTTGCCGAGCACTTCAGTGACTTTACCGGCAGCTTTAACGAATCGGCCTGGACGACGGGTTAATTCAACCACGACCACATCGCCTTGACGGGCGCCATTGCGATCTTCGGTGGCGATTAAGATTTCTTGGGTAATGCGTTTATCATCGGCAATCACAAATGCCATGCCACTGTCGACATGGAATCGCCCCACAATGGCGGCACTGCGAGGTTGGATCAAGCGAACGATACGGGCCTCGCGGCGGCCTTTACGGTCCATACCGGCTTTTTGTGCCAGTACTTTATCGCCATGGAAATACATCAGCATGTCGCGATTTGAGATAAATAAATCGTCGCCACCTTCGTCAGGTTTAAAGAAGCCATAGCCTTCTCTGTGCCCAAGGACAGTGCCGGAAATCAGATCCATTTTTTCAGGTAAGCCGTAGCTTTGACCGCGGGTAAATACCAGTTCACCGTCACGCTCCATCGCCCGTAAACGGCGACGCAGGGCTTCTAACTGTTCTTCATCGTGGATCTGCAGTGCAACAGCAATGCTGTCACGGGTAATAGGTGATTTTTGAGAACGTAAGTACTCGATAATATACTCACGACTTGGGATAGGGTTTTCGTACTTATCCTGTTCACGCTCGAAATGAGGGTCTTTGATCATTCAATATCCAATATTTCTGTCTCAATCAGTAGAGACAACTCAACGGGTTCGCAAGTGCTCTTGCTGGGCCCGCGCCACTGCACTGGCGGGCATTTTAGCGGCTAACACCTGCAGTAATGACAAGGCTTTTTTCTTGGTCGCCTCATCGGTAAAAACATTGTTGTATAACCAGTTATAGGCCATTTCATAGTCCCTTGGACTACCATAACCTTCACCGTATAAACGAACCAGCATCATCCGCGCGGCTAAACTGCCGCTCGCCGCCGCTGGCAATAAATAATTGACCGCACGGTCTTTATTACGAATAACAAACTTACCATTTTGATAATATTCGGCAAGTTTCACCATGGCTTCGGGACTGCCCTGCTCGGCCGCCTCTTGCAATAATCCCATCCCTTTGACTGCATTGGCTTTTACGCAGGTGCCATGGTTGAGCATTTCCCCCCACAGAAACTGATACAGGGGCTGCTTTAAGACTTCAGCGCGCGCTTCGATATCTTGCACTAACTGACAGTCATCTTGCTTAACTCTTGCCAGATATTTCTCGCCGCGGATCATTTCAAGTAATTGATCTTGAGAATAAATATCCACCGCCTGTGTTTCAGCAAAGCACATTGAAGATACTAAGGGCAGCAGCGCAACTAAGGCAGTACGTAGCATAACGACTCTCAATGACAATAGGGTGAATACTTGCATCGGCAGTATAACCTATTTCTTGAGCTCAAGCCGAATTTCTAACCACAGAAAACAAACAGGAAGGAACAACAAAGGAAGAAAAGGCCGTGAAACACGGCCTCTACGATTTTAGTTAAATGGGCTAACTAAAATCATCGTTTCATTACGGTCTGGACCGGTAGAAATGATGTCGATCGGCGTTTCTAACAACTCTTCAATACGCTTGATGTAGTTGATAGCTGCTTGCGGTAACTGCTCTAAAGAGGTCGCTCCGAAAGTTGACTCGCTCCAGCCTGGCATAGTTTCATAAACAGGCGTGACCTGCTCATAACCTTCAGCCGCTAATGGCGTAACCTTAGAGATAGTGCCATCTGGATGTTGGTAACCCACACAGATCTTCACTTCTTTCAGACCATCGAGTACGTCTAACTTAGTTAAGCAGAAGCCACTTACACTGTTGATTTGTACTGCGCGGCGCATTGCCACAGCATCTAACCAACCAGGACGACGCTTACGACCAGTAGTCGCACCAAACTCATGACCTTTAGTACCTAAATGATCACCCACTTCACACAAGAGTTCAGTCGGGAAAGGACCAGCACCCACGCGAGTGGTGTATGCCTTCATGATACCTAAAACATAGTCTAAATGACGTGGACCAAAACCGCTGCCTGTCGCCACACCACCTGCGGTAGTGTTTGACGAAGTTACAAACGGATAAGTACCGTGGTCGATGTCTAATAGTGTACCTTGTGCACCTTCGAACAGAATTGGCTCACCCGCTTTACGCGCGTTATCCAGCAGTTCGGTTACGTCAACACACATGCTCTTCAGGTAGTCAGCTAAAGCTAACGCATCGCTCAGTGTTTGCTCGTAATCTACGGCGTCTACTTTGTAGTACTCTGTCAGCATAAAGTTATGATATGCCATAACTTCTTTCAGCTTTTCAGCAAATAGTTCAGCATTGAACAGATCGCCAACACGCAGACCGCGACGGGAAATCTTGTCTTCATACGCAGGACCAATACCACGACCCGTAGTACCAATCGCTTTGTTACCGCGCGCTTTTTCGCGAGCGATGTCTAAGGCACAGTGGAATGGTAGGATCAGCGGACATGCTTCAGAGATCAGCAGACGTTCCTCAACCGGAATGCCGCGCTCTTTAAGCATGTTGATCTCTTTCATCAGGGCGTCAGGTGCAAGCACTACACCGTTACCGATAATGCATTTCACATTGTCGCGTAGGATGCCTGATGGGATCAGATGAAGTACGGTTTTATCGCCATTGATCACAAGAGTGTGACCCGCGTTGTGACCGCCTTGGTAGCGAACTACATATTTTGCCTGTTCTGTTAGAAGGTCGACAATCTTACCTTTTCCTTCGTCACCCCATTGGGTGCCGAGAACAACTACGTTTTTGCCCATTGTTTGCTGCAAGGTTGTGGTTAAAAAAGAATTCTAACAGATTTTAAACCGCAAGTGGTAAGGCATTTATGAAAAAATAATCAAAATGACCAGCCCAGCGGTGACTAAAGAACCGCCAATCCGGCGTAAAACTTGCTGATTTTGATGGGAAAGCTCATTTAAATATCGGCGCCATTTATTGGGAAATAACAAAGGCCCCACGCCCTCTAAAATCAGCACCAATGCCACGGCCAGCATAAATAACTGTAAGCTCATCTTCCCCTCTCTTCGAACAGTCAGCAAAACACTTTCATTAACGCGAGCATAGCCAATTTTAGGCAATAAAAAACCCAGCATAAGCTGGGTTTTTTGAGATTCCAAAACGTATTAACGCTTAGAGAATTGTGGCTTACGACGTGCTTTACGTAGACCCACTTTCTTACGCTCAACTTTACGAGCGTCACGGGTTACGAAACCAGCAGAACGTAATGATGGACGCAGAGCTTCATCTAATTGCATCAGAGCACGAGTGATACCGTGACGGATTGCACCTGCTTGGCCAGTGATACCACCGCCCTTAACAGTTACATAGATGTCCAGCTTGTCAGTCATTTCAACTAGTTCTAATGGTTGACGAACAACCATACGAGCAGTTTCACGACCAAAGTATTGGTCCAAAGGACGTTGATTTACAACGATGTTGCCACTACCAGCTTTAGCGAATACGCGTGCTGTAGAGGTTTTGCGACGGCCAGTGCCGTAGTACTGAGTTGCAGCCATTTGCTTAATCCCGTTTAGATATCAAGAACTTGAGGTTGTTGTGCAGCGTGGTTATGTTCTGCGCCAGCGTAAACTTTCAGTTTACGGAACATGGCACGGCCCAGAGGACCTTTTGGTAACATACCCTTAACTGCTTTCTCGATGATCATTTCTGGCTTGTGAGCTTGCAGCTTTTCAAAGCTGATTTGCTTGATGCCACCAGGGAAGCCTGAGTGCGAGTAGTACGTCTTGCCTTGCGCTTTGTTACCAGTAACAGTAACTTTCTCAGCGTTGATAACGATGATGTAATCACCAGTGTCAACGTGAGGAGTGTATTCTGGCTTGTGCTTACCGCGTAAACGCAGAGCGATTTCGGTAGCGATACGACCTAAAGTTTTGCCGTCAGCATCAACGACGAACCAGTCACGAGTTACAGTTTCTGGTGTAGCAGTAAAAGTCTTCATTATTACAAAAACCCAAAGTTAATTTCTGTCTCACATGTTGCCTACAATGGTAAACAACACAAAATTGCCTTTCAGTACCCCTTCGAGTACTTAACTCGGCGTACAACTTCCACCTAGTTTGGTGGAGTAACGTGGGCAGGTGGCGGATTATAGACAAACGTGAGCTAAAAATCACCTGATATTTTGACAAAAATCATAAAAAATCGATCGGTGAGGCCGATTTTCACTGGGATGGATGAGTCACAGGAGGTTTGCGCAAAAAACGCGCTAACCTCCGATAAAACTCACTTGCTAACTTATGGTAAATGTTCTGATTTTAAGTAATCGTGGGATTGCATTTCGATTAAGCGAGAGCGGCAGCGTCTAAATTCAAAACTCAATAAGCCATCTGCATAAATCTCTTCCAGCGGCACCTGCGCGGAAACAATCAACTTAACGTTGCGCTCGTAAAACTCATCCACCATAGCTAAAAAACGTCTGGCGATATCATCACCCGTTAAAAACGCGCCCATTTGTTCGATGCCACTCACCAACACAGTATGATAAATCCGCGCCAGCTCCATATAATCTCGCTGACTACGGGGACCATCGCATAGGGCCCTGAAATCCGCGAGCAACACGCCTTGCGCCTGTTGACGTATGCTGATTGCGCGTCCTTCAATCTCTATCGCGTCGGTTGATACTTCGGCCTCGGGGGCTAACTGACGGAAATAACGCAGCAAGTTAGTATCTGCCTCTTCATCGAGTGGATGGTGATAAATCTCGGCCTGCTCCAGTGTGCGTAGACGATAGTCGATGCCCGAATCCACATTGAGCACTTCACAATGCTGATTGATCAAGGCGATCGCGGGAAGGAATCGCGCCCGTTGCAATCCGTTTTTATACAAATCATCGGGAATAATGTTTGAGGTAGCGACTAATACCACACCTTCTTTAAAGAGGGCTTGGAATAAGGTGCCAAGTAACATGGCATCAGTGATATCAGAGACAAAAAATTCATCAAAACAAATGACTCGGTATTTAGCCGCCATCTGTTTGGCAATCACTAACAAAGGATCGCGCGTACCTTTGAGCGCATCCAGATCTAAATGCAGTTGATGCATAAAGCGGTGAAAGTGCGCCCTTAGTTTTTGATTACCTGGCAGCGCATCAAAAAAAGTGTCCATCAAATAGGTTTTGCCGCGACCGACACCGCCCCAAAGATACAATCCCTTAGGCGCGACAGGCGCAGACTTAAGGCCAAAGGAGGTCAGTAACTTGCCAAATAGTGAGCTGGGCGCTTCGGCAGCGGTTAAATCCTCGTAGACGCGTTGCAGTGCCTTTACGGCCATTTCCTGCGCGGGATCATGGGAAAAACCATCACGAGTAAGATCTTTTTGGTAATGCTGCCAAGGGCTTAACTGGGGCACGTTATAATTCTCTTTTATCCTTTGGAAAAACTGCGTCGATATTACCACGGCCTCTCACACAGGGCATATATTTATCCCCCAACAAGCTAAGGATGCTGGATTCCATTTTTAGGCACTCGATGACGGAAAAGCCAAATTAGGCACAAAAGGATAAAAACTTATTTAGAAAGCGCTATGCTGTTAACTTATTTCACTCGACGATTGAAACATTTTAAGACTTGAAAAAGGCCTTAAAAGCCCACAGGTTTCACTTAAGTTACAGCCCATAAAATGCTGATAAAATAACCGTTAAGATATTAACCTTTGTTAATATTGATGAACTTTTTCAATGAGGTGCGTGTCCGAATGGTTACCTAGGCAAATAGCCGGTACCGATACAGATTCGATCTGGTGCGGACACAACTCACGACGCATTACATCCAGATCCTTGATCCCTTATTTGGAGTTATGAATAGATGAAAACGAAACTATCTGTACTTTCAGCCGCAATGTTAGCCGCAACTCTGACAATGATGCCCGCTGTCTCACAGGCCGCTATTCCGCAATCTGTTGAGGGTCAATCCATTCCAAGTCTTGCGCCTATGTTAGAGCGCACGACGCCCGCCGTGGTTTCCGTGGCGGTATCTGGCACGCACGTCTCTAAACAACGTGTACCAGATGTGTTCCGTTATTTCTTCGGCCCCAATGCACCGCAGGAACAAGTGCAAGAGCGTCCTTTTAGAGGCTTAGGCTCAGGTGTGATTATCGACGCAGATAAAGGTTATATCGTCACCAACAACCATGTGATCGACGGTGCCGATGATATCCAAGTCGGTCTGCACGATGGCCGCGAAGTCAAAGCCAAGCTGATTGGTACCGACTCAGAGTCCGACATTGCCTTGCTGCAAATTGAAGCGAAAAATCTAGTCGCGATCAAAACCTCAGATTCTGATGAACTGCGTGTGGGTGACTTTGCCGTCGCCATCGGTAACCCCTTTGGTTTAGGTCAAACCGTCACCTCAGGGATCGTCAGTGCCCTAGGCCGTAGCGGTTTAGGCATTGAAATGCTTGAAAACTTTATCCAAACCGACGCAGCAATTAACAGCGGCAACTCGGGTGGTGCGCTGGTTAACCTGAAAGGTGAACTCATCGGTATTAACACCGCCATCGTAGCGCCAGGCGGTGGTAACGTGGGTATCGGTTTTGCGATCCCTGCCAATATGGTGAAAAACCTAGTGGCACAAATTGCCGAGCACGGTGAAGTGCGCCGTGGCGTGCTCGGGATCTCTGGCCGCGACTTGGATAGCCAACTCGCCCAAGGTTTTGGTTTAGATACCCAGCACGGTGGGTTTGTGAATGAAGTCACCGCGGGCAGCGCCGCCGAAAAAGCCGGCATCAAGGCGGGTGATATTATCGTCAGCGTCGATGGCCGTGCGATTAAATCCTTCCAAGAGCTGCGAGCTAAAGTCGCGACTATGGGCGCGGGTGCCAAGGTTGAACTGGGACTTATCCGCGATGGCGATAAGAAAACCGTGAATGTCACCTTAGGTGAAGCAAGCCAAACCACTGAAAAAGCTGCAGGTGCTGTGCACCCCATGCTACAAGGTGCCTCGCTAGAAAACGCTTCGAAAGGGGTGGAAATTACTGAGGTGGCCCAAGGCTCGCCAGCAGCAATGAGCGGCTTACAAAAAGGCGATGTGATTGTCGGCATTAACCGTTCGGCGGTGAAAGATCTGAAATCACTCAAGGAGCAGCTCAAAGATCAAGAAGGCGCTGTCGCCCTGAAGATCCTCCGTGGTAAGAGCTTGTTGTACTTAGTGCTGCGTTAATCGGTACGCCGCTCTGATCTTTATCCCATTATCAGATGCGGATCAGCATAGGGAACGCGGGTTCCCTATGCTTTAACTTGTTAAACATGTTAATCTAACTCACCTTTTTCAATACTTAGCCTGCCATGACAATAAAAGAAACCCTGTTATATCTCGGTAAAGCCGTGCTCTTCGGCCTTATCATGGCGGCCATGTTTTTGTTAGTTACACACTACTTCGACAATAAAAATCTCGGCAGCTCGTTACTGCAAAACCGGGGTAATAACACGGTCGAACTCTCCTTTGCTAAGGCCGTACGCCGCGCCGCCCCTGCCGTAGTCAATATTTATAGCTTAAGTATCGATCAGAGCCGTCCACTGAACTCTGGCTCCCTCCAAGGCCTAGGCTCAGGGGTGATCATGAGTAAAGAAGGCTATATTCTCACGAATTATCATGTGATTAAAAAAGCCGATGAAATTGTGGTGGCACTCCAAGATGGCCGCAAATTCACCTCGGAAGTCGTAGGGTTTGATCCCGAAACCGATCTTTCAGTGCTTAAGATCGAAGGCGATAATCTTCCAACAGTGCCAGTCAATCTCGACAGCCCACCGCAGGTTGGGGATGTGGTATTAGCTATTGGTAACCCCTATAACCTCGGCCAAACCATTACCCAAGGCATTATCAGCGCCACGGGTCGTAACGGCTTAAGTTCTGGTTATTTAGACTTTTTACAGACAGATGCCGCAATTAATGCCGGTAACTCAGGCGGCGCCTTAATCGACACTAATGGTAGCCTGATTGGTATCAACACCGCCGCCTTCCAAGTGGGCGGCGAAGGTGGCGGCCACGGGATTAACTTCGCGATCCCGATTAAACTGGCCCACAGCATCATGGGTAAACTGATTAAAAATGGTCGGGTGATCCGTGGTGCTCTTGGGATCTCTGGCGAGCCGATTAACCCAGTTGTGGCGCAAATCCTCAACCTGCCCGATTTACGCGGCGTGTTAGTCACAGGTGTCGATCCCAATGGCCCCGCAGCACGGGCGCAGCTACAACCAAGGGATGTGATCATCAAATACGATGGTGAAGATGTGCCTGGGGTCGAAATGCTGATGGATAGAATTGCCGAAACCACGCCCGGCAAGAAAATCATGATGACGGTTATTCGCCAAGGCAAAGAGCAAGTACTGCCGGTGATTATCGATGAAAAAGTCGTCGTCGATAATTAAGCTCAGTAACTGACCTTGTTAATCTCAGAATGAGGTATGTATAAAACCTCATTCTGAGTCATCGTCCAAATCACCTATTACCTTATCCCTCAAATGGCAGAGCTATTTATCTCGCACTGCGATTTTTCACCGACTTTGCTCAAACAGTGACTCTTGTTATCGCTTTTAGAGGTTTGGTCTCTTGATAAAACAAGTGGCAGAACCACTCGCAAGTAGCTTACCTTCGCTGTTACGAATCGTACCTTCTGCAATGCCCAGCGAGCGAGAAATATGTGTCACTTTCGCTTCAGCAATAAGCTGCTCATTCATGGGGACAGGTCTCATCATTTTAACGGCTAAATCCACAGTCCCGTAGCTAACACCGGCTTCTAGCAGGCTATGTACAGCGCATCCGGTGACAGAATCCAATATCGTTGCAGCAAACCCTCCGTGTACGCCTCCCATAGGATTACAATGTTGTTCCGTTGCACAGCAACCCAATACAACCGCGCCGGGGCTCACTTGAAGATTAAACATACCCATAGTGTCAAAAATCGTTGGAGGTGGTATGTCGCCGTTGATGATAGCGCTTAAATGTTCCAATCCGCTGAGATGAGAGATATTCAATTTTTATCCTTGTAATAAATAATGCAGAGTGAATTAACGAGCAACAATACGAAGCGAATTTTTATAAAGCAGCAAGATGTAACCAATTAATATGCATCCCATTATTGCTTCTAAAGCGATAAACAAATGGATTTTCATCGCAATGCTATTTATCGGAGCGTAGTTGTAATGCCCAAGCGTAAGTATGTTGCATACCCCGTAAACGATAAGAATCGCGGCGCCTATATGATGATGCCCTTTTTTAATCACGTAGAATCCTAACGGCGCCAGAGGAGTCATAACAAACCAAAAGAGATCAACAAGTTTAGGATTTAACCAGTTTGGTTCAGGGTAATGGGCAAAAAAAAGTATGTTATCGACGTAATGCAGAACACTGCTCAAAAACGTAGCAATCAGTATCCATTTGAGGGGAATTATCCATGGTCTCGATGTGCTCATATTGCTTTATTTTCCTTATTAATCGCCGTGAACCAATCTAAACTGGCTTGCCATAGAGGAATCGCGTTTTTACGGAAGTACCCCATATGCCCAATCTTGCCGCCTAAGATCTTTGGAGAGAGATCAAGACGGGTTAATGGCGCATTACTGTAGTGCTGAATAAACGCATCTCGCGATTCAGGCATAGCCCAAAGATCATCTAGCGCATTGGCTGCAACCATAGGGGTCTGTACCGATTGGAAGAGCTTTTCAATTCCATCCATAGTGGGATCGTCAAAAAAGTAATGACGAAAACGACACCAGTGCCGCCATTGCTTAAACACGTTTTTTGGCAGATCTTCGCCCATTCCCAATAGGTTCCAAGCGCAGTATCCCTTCCACCATGTCAGGATCGGCAGAACGATATTCCACATCGTTAGTACTTTAGCTTGTTCAAACAAGGGCATATAACCATGCCACCCCGCGCCTGTACCAAATATATAAGCACCTGTGACTTTTTGATGATTTGGCAGTAAACCAAATGCATGACCACCATAGGAATGGCCAACAATAAAGAGTGGGGCGTCATCTTTACTCATAAACTGGACTGCGGCAGCGAGATCTTGTTTACCCCAGTCGAGAAGGTTCATTTCAAAACCCTCTAGCGTTTCAGGTTTGGATTGCCCTATTCCACGGTAATCAAAGGTTAATGTTTCAAATCCTTGTTCACTTGCAAATTGAGCAAAGCGGCGATAAAACGCCTGCGGCACACCAGTCGCCCCCGCAACAATGACTCGACCTTGCATAGCCTTTTCTGTGCAAAACAGCTGACCACGGAGTAAATAATGATCTTCCGTGTAAAACGATGTTGAGATCATAGCGCTCACTAATTATAACGAGTGTCTTAATGTGTTTTTGATGCTAGCCTATAACAACTGTTATAACAAGTGGGATTTTCATGGGCACAATCTCTAATGAGGGTCGTCAGCGGGTCATTGAAGCCGCCGCAATCATGCTTGCTTCAAGCGGTTTACGGGCCATAAGCATTCGTGAAGTGGTCAAGTTTTCAGGTACTCCGTTAGGTTCGGCGTATCACAACTTCCCCGGTGGAAAACAGCAGATAATTACCGAAGCCATTATTTGGGCAGGCGCTCAAGCATCCGCACAACTCAGTGCTTGTCTTGATAAAGATCCAAACAACGGCATTAATTTGTTTTTATCACTGTGGCGCCAACGTCTTGTTGGTTCACAATATCGTCATGGCTGTCCGATTGTTGCAGCAGCGATAGAACTGCCAGAAGAGGATGAAGCTTCAGAAATAAAAGCGGCAGTGGCACGAGTATTCAGTGACTGGCAGTCATTATTAGCTCAACACTTTGAGTCATTAGGTCACACAAAGACCTCTGCCAATGCCATGGCACTTAGCATTATTGCCTGCATTGAAGGCGCTGTTGTGATGTGTCGGGGATACCAAAGCATTGAACCCTTCGATGCAATTTTGGAATGTATCCCTAAATTAGTTGGGAAGACGCTCTAACTGACTCTAATTATTCCCCTGTCTTTTCAGCTGAATGAATATAATAAAAAACCAGCACTAGGCTGGTTTTTTTATTGGGAGCTAGTCCTACGCAAATGTTATTGAACACGTTCTACATGTGCGCCCAATCCTTGGAACTTCTGCTCGATATGCTCATAACCGCGATCTAAGTGATAGATACGATCGACGATGGTTTTACCATCGGCAACTAAGCCTGCGATCACTAAACTTGCCGAAGCGCGTAAATCGGTCGCCATCACCTGCGCACCACTCAAAGACTCAATGCCTTGGATGATGCAGGTATTGCCTTCAAGCTCCATGTTCGCGCCCATACGGATAAGTTCTGGCACGTGCATAAAACGGTTTTCGAAGATGGTTTCGGTAATGGTCGCCGTGCCCTGGGCTAATACGTTGAGCACGCAGAATTGCGCCTGCATATCGGTTGGAAAACCTGGGTATGGCGCCGTCTTGATATTTACCGCTTTTGGACGTTTGCCTTCCATGTCGAGTTCAATCCAATCTTCACCTGTAGTGATCTTGGCGCCCGCATCTTCAAGTTTCGCGATAACAGACTCTAACGAAGCTGGATCTGCCTTTAAGCAACGGATACGACCACGAGTCACTGCCGCAGCCACAAGGAAGGAGCCAGTTTCGATACGGTCTGGCATCACGCGGTACTCACAGCCCTGTAGACGCTCAACGCCTTGAATACGTAGTGTGGCACTGCCCACACCTGTGATCTTCGCGCCCATGGCAATCAAACAGTTAGCCAAGTCAATCACTTCTGGTTCACGGGCCGCGTTTTCAATCACGGTTTCGCCATCGGCAAGTGCCGCGGCCATCAACAGGTTTTCGGTGGCGCCCACGCTCACCATGTCCATGAAAATATGGGCGCCCTTTAAGCGACCATCGACACGGGCCTTGATATAACCTTCTTTCACTTCAATCTTGGCGCCCATCATTTCGAGACCATGTAAGTGAAGGTTTACTGGACGAGCACCAATGGCGCAGCCACCGGGTAATGACACATCTGCGGTGCCATAACGGGCTAATAACGGGCCAAGGATCAGAATAGAGGCACGCATGGTCTTAACGAGATCGTAAGGTGCGCAGAACTCGTTAAGGTTCTTGGTCGAAATACGGATTTGACCATTGCCTAATTCATCCACATCGGCGCCTAGGCAGCGCAGCAATTTACAGCTGGTGCTCACATCGCGCAAATTGGGGACATTCGACACAATAAAATCAGTCTCGGCTAACACGCCTGCCATCAGAATCGGCAACGCGGCGTTTTTAGCGCCGGAAATAATCACATCACCAGCAAGCGGAGGGCTTGCTTGAATCGCTAATTTATCCACTTTTCCTCACTACTAGCTGTTGAAAATTTTCTCGCGTTTCCATTGAGTCGGCGTGAAAGTTTTAATCGTTAATGCATGTAACTCACCGCTGGCGATATAGCTCATCAGGGGTGCATAAATGGCTTGTTGTTGTTTTACACGGCTCATGCCGTCAAAACATTCACCGACCGCGATCACTTTGTAGTGGCTGCCATCGGAGCTGGCGTGCACTTCATCGAGTGCTAACGCGTCACGTAAAATCTGTTCTATTAAGCTGCATTCCATGAAATTCGGTACCTTTTCAATTCGCTTCTTCGGTGAAGAAGGACTGTAAATCATATAAATCGATTAATTTTTTTAGCTGTTCCGACGCTGAGCATAGCTGCAGTGGCGTGCCATGCTGGCGCACTAACGCCAGCAAAAAAGCCACGCCAGCACTGTCGCTGTATTCCAGCTCAGTGAGCGACAAGATTTGGGTTTCTTGGCTTAACAGGCTTTGCCTTTGCGGCCATAACGCGGCCACTTGTTCCTGTGATAAACGCCCTTTTAGGTGGCAAATTTTACCCTGTTGCACAAATTCAACCACGGCGCTTACTTCCCTGCTTTAGGCTGTTTAGTCACTTTGTCTTTGGTGCGCTCTTCCAGCATCTTGATCACGGCATCAATCCCCTGTTGGCGGATAAGATTCGAGATTTCAGATTGCTTAGAGGACAGCAAACTCACGCCTTCAGCAACTAAGTCAAACGCCTTCCAAGAGTCATCCTTGAGGCGACGCACTTTAAACAACAGCTTAATCGGCGGACGACCCGCTTCGATAATCTGTACGTTTACGTCGACAATCTTCTCATTGCTGAAATCACTACCGGGAGAAAACTCCACTTTTTGGTTAGTGTATTCGGTAAAAGCTTGAGCATAGGTTGAGACCAAGTAGCCTTCGAAGGCATCGACGAAGCGATTGCGCTGATCTTCGGTCGACTCTTTTAAATACTGGCCTAACACTTTGTATGAGGCGTATTTATAGTCGATGTAAGGCATCAACTCTTCACGCACGATCACCTTAAGATGATCTGCATCGGCATCGATCAAGGCTTTATCTTGATGAAAGCGGTCGAAGGTTTTGTTGGCAACGGATTTCACCATGGCATACGGGTCCATAGTGTTAATCGTGGCATCATCCGCCAGTGCGGTCGTTGCAGTAAATATCCATACTAACGGCAGTAAAAAGCGCGATAAGCGTTTCAACATAGCGGTAACCCCTATTTATCCTTTGAACCCATACTATATAAGAACTGACCAATCAGATCTTCTAACACTAATGCGGAGCGAGTATCGTCAATCTTGTCACCATCTTTAAGCATACTCACGTCATCATCGACAAAGCCCGGTGTTAATCCGAGGAACTGCTCACCGAGTAAACCTGAAGTTAAAATAGCTAAGCTACTGGTTTCAGGGAACTTATCGAAACGCTTGTCCATCACAATCGTCACCACAGCCACCAGTTTGACTGGGTCTAAATCAATCTTACTCACGCGGCCAACCACAACGCCGCCGACCTTGACCGGAGAGCGTACCTTCAAGCCACCGATATTGGTGAAGTTGGCGGTGAGGGTATAGCTGCTGTCGCTGGTCTGCACTTCGATATTGGCGACTTTAAACACCAACACCAAAAAGGCCGCTAAGCCCGTTAAGAGAAACATACCCACTAATAATTCAATTTTTCGTGTCAACATGCTCAGTTACCACTCTGTTAATCCGTCTATCTGTATCCTTGGCGCTGCAATCCGTTAGCGGCCAAACATCAGGGCTGTTAGTAAAAAGTCCAATGCCAGTACGGCTAGGCTCGATTGCACCACGGTTGAGGTGGTTGCACGGCTGATCCCTTCAGGATTGGGCACCACTTGATAGCCGCGGTATAAAGCAATCCAAGTCACCACCACGGCAAACACGCCGCTCTTAATCAGGCAGTTCACTATGTCTTGGCGCCATTCGACCGAGGCTTGCAGAATCGACCAGAAAGCCCCGCCATCGATACCTTTCCATTCCACGCCCACTAAATGGCCGCCATAAATGCCTACCGCAGTAAACATCAGCGCCAACAGTGGCATGCTGATCACCCCCGCCCAAAAACGTGGCGCAATGATTTGCCTGAGTGGGTCAATCGCCATCATCTCTAAGCTAGATAATTGCTCGGTACTCTTCATCAGACCGATTTCGGCGGTCAGCGCCGAGCCCGCGCGGCCCGCAAATAATAGCGCTGTGACTACAGGACCGAGTTCACGCAGTAAGCTCAGGGCCACCATGGGGCCTAAGCTCTCCTCAGTACCGAAACCGACTAAGATGTTGTAGCCCTGCAGCGCCAACACCATGCCGATAAACAGGCCCGAGACCACAATAATGACCATAGATTGTACGCCGACCACATAGATTTGGCGCACTAATAATGGAAAACCTTTACGCACCCGAGGCCAGCGAAAAATCGCGCCCCAGAGCATCAGGCCAGCACGGCCAAAACCGAGCACTAACTCGATAGCGCTGTGGCCGAGGTCGGCAATACTGTCGAATAACTTCACTTGCCAGCTCCTTTAGCCATTAATTCTTGCTGATAATCCTTCGCCGGATAGTGGAACGGCACAGGGCCGTCAGGCGCGCCTTGAATAAACTGTTTGAGCTGCGGATTATCCGCATGCTTTAACTCCTCAGGCGTGCCATGGGCGATCACTCTTTTATCGGCCACTACATACACATAATCTGCAATGCCGAGCACTTCATCCACATCGTGGGACACCACGATCGAGGTCAGATTCAACGCATCGGAGAGTTCGCGGATAAGCTTCACCAGCACGCCCATGGAAATCGGGTCTTGTCCGGCAAAAGGCTCATCATACATCACCATTTCAGGCTCAAGGGCGATCGCACGAGCAAGGGCAGCGCGGCGCTGCATCCCACCGGATAACTCACTTGGCATCATCTGCGCGGCGCCACGCAGGCCAACGGCTTCGAGTTTCATCAATACGATTGAACGAATAATCTCTTCGGGTAAGCCCGAATGCTCACGCAGCGCAAAGGCGACGTTATCGAAGACGTTGATATCGGTAAATAAGGCCCCACTTTGAAACAACATGCTCATGCGCTTACGCAGTTCGAATAATTGGCTACGACTCGCGGCATGCACATCCTGACCATCGAACAACACTTGGCCGCTATCGGGCGTTAATTGGCCACCGATAAGCTTAAGCAAAGTGGTTTTACCTATACCACTGGGGCCCATAATGGCGGTCACTTTGCCCCGAGGGATAGACAGGCTAATATCTTCATATATGACACGCTGGCCACGGCTGAAGCCCAAATGACGGATCTCAACCAACGGCGTTTGTTCTTGAGTCATGCTTGATTCCGATATTTGAAAAGAGGTGGCCTACGCTTCCTGCCCAGACCAATCGAAGAGCCGCAAATTGTACGTAATTGCGCTTTAACCTACAACAGAATCGACACTATCGTCCTGCGATACTTTCAATTTGCCTCATTTCCAGCGAGAATGCGCCCTAAGTTTTCGCTCTGTGAAGATAAAGTGTTACTTAATGTTTTCATCCTTGTTGATTAATCAGCAGGATTGTTTAGTTAAGGCTAATAAGATAAGCGAAATAACACTGAACTAGGCATGACAACTTAACTCAAAAGCCATATTGAATGTCAAACTGGTTATCATGGCGGCCATAGCAGTAAAAGTGGCAGCACAAAACAACCAAGACGATGATTTTGCTCAAGGCATTCAATCGCTAAACAGGTTATCCTGCCCTATTGCCGCAAACCCTATAGGCAATGGCAGAACAATAAGACGCTACTCCGAGTAAGAAGCCGTTAATTTTATCATCTTTATCGCGTACCAAATTGTGCTATTCCAATCCCAGAACGGGGCGACAAAGACAATGCAAGAAGAGAGATAGACATGGTAGACCAATCACAATTGCGCCAGTGGGGCTGTAAAGTCATCGATATTGAAAAATCGGCCCTCGACAATCTTTATCAATATGTCGATTCCGTTGAATTTGCCCAAGCCTGCGAGTTAATTCTCAACTGCACCGGCAAAGTGATCGTGATGGGGATGGGGAAATCAGGCCACATTGGCAATAAAATCTCGGCCACCCTCGCCAGCACAGGCACCCCAGCGTTTTTTGTCCATCCAGGCGAAGCCAGCCATGGTGACCTAGGTGTACTCTCTGACAATGATGTGATTCTTGCGATTTCAAACTCGGGCGAATCGAGCGAAATCCTCGCGCTGATGCCAGTTATCCAACGTAAAGCCATCCCTGTGATTGCCATGACAGGCAAGCCAGAATCCACTATGGCGCGTCTATCTAAAATTCATTTATGTATTGAAGTACCAGAGGAAGCCTGCCCGCTTGGGCTTGCGCCAACCTCAAGCACCACTGCAACCTTAGTCATGGGCGATGCCATCGCCATTGCGCTGCTGCAAGCCAAAGGCTTTACCCGGGAAGATTTCGCCATGTCCCATCCGGGCGGCGCCTTAGGTCGTAAGCTACTGCTTAAAGTCAGCAACGTGATGCACAGCGGCGATGATTTACCACTGGTTAAACACGATATCTGCATCACCGATGCCCTGTATGAGATCTCCAAGAAAGGCCTTGGCATGACCGCGGTTATCGATGAACAAAACAAACTCGTGGGTATCTTTACCGACGGCGACCTGCGCCGCGTTATCGATGCCCAAGTCAATCTACGCACCACGCCGATTGCCGATGTGATGACGCGAAACTGTGTCACAATTACTGAAAACGTTTTAGCGGCGCAGGCGCTGCAAGTAATGGATTCCAAAAATATCAACGGCCTGATAGTGATAGATAAAGAACATCATCCTGTCGGAGCCCTCAATATGCTCGATATGGTTAAAGCGGGAGTGATTTAATGCCACTGCAAGGTTTTTATGGCCCCATCAGCGACGATGTTTGGCAAAGGGCGCAAAAAATTAAACTGCTGATCTGCGATGTGGACGGGGTGTTTTCCGACGGCCGCATTTATTTGAGCAACTCAGGGGAAGAACTCAAAGCCTTCCACACCCGTGATGGTTATGGCGTGCGCTCATTATTGACCAGTGGTTTTAATCTGGCGGTGATCACTGGCCGTCAGTCTAAAATTGTCGAAAACCGTATGACGGCTCTGGGTGTGACGCATATTTATCAGGGCGTGGATAATAAATTCGTTCCCTATGAAGAGCTGCTGTCGCTCTACAATGTCACCCCAGAAGAAGTCGCCTATATCGGTGATGATATTGTCGACTTGCCGGTGATGAATGTGGTCGGCTTGGCCGTCTGTGTTGCCGATGGTCATCCCTATGTCCGTCAACATGCCCATTTTGTGACTCACTTGAATGGTGGACATGGCGCACTCAGGGAACTCACGGATCTGCTCTTGCTGAGCCAAAATAAGTTCACTTCCGCCCATGGGATGAGCATATGAGTCGTGTGACCCTCGCCATTATCGCCTTTTTTGGTACTGCGCTGGTGCTATATTGGCAAGTGCAGCAAAAACGCGGTGGCGATACGGATGACAGCTTGAACGTCAGTGACAGACCCGATTACATTATCGAAGATCTGCGCAGCATTGAGTTTAATGAGCAAGGGCAAGTTAACAGTCGCGTCACGGCAAAGCACATGGAACACTATGAGCTGAAAAACCAAACCGACTTTACTGAGCCCGTCTATCTTGTCTATCCCGACCAAGGTAAAGCAAAATGGCAGATCCGAGCCGACCAAGGTCGACTCAATAAAGATACCGGCAAGGTTGTATTAGAAAATAATGTTATTATCGATGCCATCAGCCCTGGTGAACCCATACAGACATTGTCCACCAGTTTTTTAGAACTCGATCTCAACACTATGATAATGACCTCTGACCGCATCATTTACGTCACAGGGAAAGATTTTAATATTCAAGGGCAAGGCCTTTATGCCGACCTTAACGCGCAGGAAGTGCAATTGACCAGTCAGGTAGTAGGAACCTATGAAGCAAAATAACATATTACTTGCCGGCCTAATGCTAATCACCAGCATGAGCGCCTTCGCCAAGGTTGGTGACTTACAGCAAGAAGTGAAAATTAAAGCCGTTAGCCAAACTGCGGACATTAAAAACAACCAGATCATTTTCTTCGGTCCGGTTGAAGTCACCCAAGGATCGATCAAAATCCATGCAGATCAACTACGTGCATTTTCTGCCGAAGGGGAAAACAGCAAGATTTTAGTGGCAACCGGTAATCCTGCGACGTATAGCCAGATCCTCGACGATGGACGCCCAGCTTCAGCGAGCGCGAAAGAAATTCGCTACGAAATGGCGACCCGCACCCTAACTTTGACGGGCTCAGCGAGCCTAGACCAAGCGGGTAGCCAAGTGACGGGTAACCTCATCCGTTACGATATTATTCAGCAAAAATTGATCGCTGAGAGTACGGGTAGCGGTGATGATCGCGTGATTACCATTATTCAACCTGATAACTATCAGGAAGAGATCAAGAACCAGCCCGCGGACAAACCTGTGAAAAAACAGGACTCTAAATGACCCAAATCACCTTAAAAGCACAGAATCTCGCTAAGAGTTATAAGAGTCGTCAGGTTGTGAAAGATGTCTGCCTGACGGTGAAAACGGGTCAAGTCGTCGGCCTACTCGGCCCAAACGGCGCGGGTAAAACCACCACCTTTTATATGGTCGTGGGCTTAGTTAAAAGCGATAAAGGCCATATCTTTATCGACGATGATGATTTAACCGCCGATCCCATGCACCTGCGCGCCCGTAAAGGCATTGGTTACCTGCCACAGGAAGCCAGTATCTTTCGCAAGCTGACCGTGCACGACAATATCATGGCGGTACTGCAAACCCGTAAAGAGCTCAATCGCGATCAACGCGAAGAAGAGCTGGAACATCTGCTCGAAGAGTTCCATATCACCCATATTCGCGATAGCCAAGGCATGTCGTTATCGGGCGGTGAACGTCGCCGTGTCGAAATTGCCCGCGCCTTAGCGGCCAATCCTAAGTTTATTCTGCTCGATGAACCCTTCGCCGGTGTCGACCCGATTTCGGTTATCGATATCAAGAAAATCATCGAACAACTCAAGAGCCGAGGCCTTGGGGTACTGATCACAGACCACAATGTGCGCGAGACCTTAGACGTCTGTGAACATGCCTACATTGTTAGTCACGGAAACCTGATTGCCGAAGGAACTCCCGCAGAGATCTTAGACAATCAGCAAGTTAGGGCTGTGTACTTAGGTGAACAATTCAGGCTATAGTTACTGAAACAGAGCCAATTAGCCTTGAATTTTGGCTTATAAGCGCCATCAATATGATAACAAGCGGCCTAAATTCAAAATAATAACGTAGGGATCAGCGGTAACATGAAAGCGTCACTCCAGCTCAAACTGGGTCAACAGTTAACCATGACGCCACAACTCCAACAGGCCATTCGTCTGTTGCAATTGTCGTCATTGGAACTGCAGCAAGAGATCCAGCAAGCCTTAGACTCTAATCCTCTTCTCGAGCTGGAAGAGGAGCAATTCGACGCGCCTACCGAACGTAAGCAAGATATCGCCGATACCGACTTTAGCGAAACAACGGCCCTGCCACAGGAACAAGACAATTCCACCGTGGACATTGCCGAGTCGTTGACCAAAGAATCCCTGCCCGAAGAACTGCCCATGGATACTACCTGGGATGAAGTCTTTACCGCCTCGCCAAACTCAGGTTCTGGCGCCAGCCGTGAAGATGACATGCCCTTCCAAGGGGAAACCAGTGAAGGCCTGTACGAGCATTTAGAATGGCAGAAAAACCTCACGCCCTTCTCTGAAACCGATTTAGCCATCGCCACCGCGATTATTGATGCCATCGACGATCAAGGTTATCTCACTCAAAGTACTGAAGATATCCTCGAGGCCATGGGCAATCCTGAGATAGAACTGGATGAAGTCGAAGCAGTACTTAAGCGTATTCAACACTTCGATCCCGTTGGTGTCGCCGCAAGGGATTTAAGCGAATGTCTGCTTATCCAACTCTCCCATTTTTCGCCGGATACCCCACACCTCGAAAACGCCCGCATGTTGATCAAAGATCATTTAGATCTGATCGCTGCCCGCGACTTTAGGTTGTTGATGCGTAAGACCAAACTTAAAGAGGACGAGTTAAGGGACAGCATAGCGCTGATCCAAACCTTAAACCCTCGCCCCGGTTTGCTCATCACCCCTGTTGATGAAGAATATGTCATCCCCGATGTATCGGTATCGAAGAAAAACGGTCGCTGGGTGGTCGAGTTAAATCCAGATTACATGCCAAAAATCAATGTTAATCAGCAATATGCAGCCATGGCGCGTAGCACCAAAAGCCAAGCCGATAGCCAATTTATCCGCGGGCATCTGCAAGAAGCCAAGTGGTTTATCAAAAGCCTTGAAAGCCGTAACGAAACACTGCTCAAGGTGGCAAACTGCATAGTGCAATATCAACAGGGCTTCTTCGAATACGGTGAAGAAGCCATGAAACCTATGGTCCTGAACGATATCGCCGAGGCGGTAGAGATGCATGAGTCCACCATTTCACGGGTGACGACACAAAAATACATGCATACCCCAAAGGGACTTTTTGAACTAAAATATTTCTTCTCAAGCCACGTCGGGACTGATGATGGCGGTGAGTGCTCATCCACGGCAATCAGAGCCTTCATTAAGAAACTGGTTGCAGCGGAAAACCAGAAAAAACCATTAAGCGACAGCAAGATGGCACAGCTTCTGGCAGAACAGGGAATTAACGTTGCGCGCAGAACCATTGCGAAGTACCGAGAAGCGATGCTTATTCCCCCTTCCAATCAGCGTAAAAGTTTATAGCCTAAAGTGGAAATCGGAGGACGTTTATATGCAAATAAACCTGAGTGGACACCATATCGAGATTACTGAATCGTTACGGGCTTATGTTGAGGAAAAGTTTTCAAAACTTGAACGTCATTTCGAACAGATCAATAATGTGCACGTTGTGCTCAATGTTGAGAAAATGCAACAAATTGCCGAAGCGAGAATCAACCTCACCGGTGGTGAAGTCTTCGCGACTTCAGAGCATGCAGATATGTATGCTGCCATAGACGTCCTGATCGACAAGCTTGATCGTCAGGTTATTAAACACAAAGAGAAGTTAACAAAACACTAGCAATGGAACTTCGTACCATACTGCGGCCGGAATGCACGACCTGCGCCACTCCGGGCAGTAAGAAAAAGGTACTGGAACTTATCAGCGACTTAGCCGCTGCCCAGTACCCCACCCTCTCATCTCAAGAGATCTTCGAAAGCCTAGTGGCGCGCGAAAAGATGGGGAGCACAGGTATAGGTAACGGCATCGCCATTCCACATGGCCGATTAACCGATATAACACAACCCATAGCCATATTGGTGAAATGTGAGGAGCCGATAGCCTTTGATGCTATCGATAAACAACCTGTCGACATTTTATTTGCGCTGCTGGTGCCTGCTGACCAATGTCAACAGCACTTAAGCACTTTGTCCTGCATGGCTGAAAAGCTCAGCGACAAACAAATATTGAAGCAATTGCGCAAGACGCATGATGAAACGGAACTCTATCAGGTAATCACTGGATGAAACTGGTCATAGTGTCAGGGCGCTCAGGCTCAGGCAAATCGGTCGCACTAAGAGTGCTTGAAGATCTCGGCTATTATTGTGTCGATAATCTTCCGTTGCCGCTGATTGGCAGCTTACTCGAACAGCTCAAGGGCAGTAACGATCTCGTCGCCATCAGCGTTGACGTACGTAACCTGCCGGAGCAAGACAAGGTACTCGTCAAACAGCTCGCAAGCCTGCCAGAGGGCACTGAACTTACCAGCTTCTTCTTAAATTCCAGCGATAAAGTACTGTTAAAGCGCTACAGCGAGACTCGGCGCTTACATCCCTTATCTAAGAGCCGAGTATCACTGCAAGAAGCCATCAAACTTGAAGGCAAATTGCTCGAGCCCCTGTCACAGCAGATGGATCACTACATAGATACCTCAAATCTGAATATCTATGAACTCAGCGACCAAGTACGGCAAATCCTGCTTGGCAGTGTCGATAAGGAACTGGTGATCAACTTCGAGTCCTTCGGTTTTAAGCATGGTATGCCAACCGAAGCCGACTTTATGTTTGATGTGCGCTTTTTACCCAATCCCCATTGGGAACCCGAGCTGCGCCCTCTCACCGGCTTAGATGAACCCGTTGCCGAGTTTTTAAATCGCCAGCCGCTGGTTAACAAGTTCATCTGGCAAATTGAGAATTTACTCGAGACTTGGTTGCCCCACTTAGAGCGTAATAACCGCAGCTATCTGACCATCGCCATCGGCTGTACCGGCGGTCAACACAGATCGGTTTACGTGGCCGAGCAACTGGCTAAACGCTTTAGCAATGGCAAACACAAAGTGAATGCCCGCCACCGAGAGTTAAGCCATGCCAAAGCTTGAGCGCCAAATCACCATCTGCAATAAACTCGGCTTACATGCCCGCGCCGCGACAAAGCTCGTGGTGTTGGCCTCAGAGTTTGATGCCAGCATTACGCTGATCCAAGGTGAAAAACAAGCCTCTGCCGCCAGTGTTTTAGGGCTACTCATGCTGGAAACGGGTATGGGTAAAACCATTACCCTGATTGCCGAAGGTCCAGATGCGGAGCCTGCGCTCAATGCCATCTGCGCGCTTATCGACGCTAAGTTCGACGAAGCCTGCTAATTGCCTCGACATCTCATCTCGATGCCCCCTACCGTTATTCAGTACCCTGTTTGGTTTTGATTTCAGCACCTTATACCAGTAAAACACATTTGTGACTCGACGCCCTCCCGTGCGCTCAATTACAATATACTGCTGCGCTTTGGCTTAAGTCCTTTGGCTTAAGTCTTCAACAGCCAAACGCCCCATCCACGTCGCCACCTTGGAGGAAACATGCCTGTAGAAGCCTCAGACAGCTTACAAGTCGAACAACGTCTCGACCAACTGAGCCATGCCCTCAATAGCGGTATGTTTGTGCATGTCAGGCAAATGCTGCAAAACATGGCGGCGTCGGATATCGCATTGATTTTAGAGTCCTCGCCCCCTAAAGCGCGGCAAGTGCTATGGCAACTTATCGATCAAGATCAGCTCGGGGATATTCTCGATGAACTCAGTGAAGAGCTAAAAGATCCGTTGATCCGCGCCATGAGCCCTGAACGGGTCGCCAAGGCGACCGCCAGTATGGATACGGACGATCTCGCTTATATCCTGCGAAGCTTGCCGGATACCGTCTATAAGCAAGTATTGCAGTCTATGAGCCTGCAAAACCGCCAGCGGGTGGAGCAAGCGCTCTCCTACCCCGATGAAACCGCGGGCAGCCTAATGAACACAGATACTGTGACCTTAAGGCCCGATGTGAATATCGATGTGGTACTGCGTTATTTGCGCCAACGGGGCAATCTGCCCGACACCACTGACACCTTATACGTGGTGGATAAGCACGATCGCGTACTCGGCGGGGTAAAACTTGCGGATCTGCTCACCTGCGATCCCAATACTCATATCAGTAGCATTATCGATACCGATATCGAGAGCATTCCCGTGGGCATGTCCGACAGCGAAGTAGCGCAGCTGTTCGAGCGCCATGACTGGGTATCTGCGCCAGTGGTCGACAGTGAGGGCAAATTACTCGGGCGTATCACCATCGATGACGTGGTGGATGTTATCCGTGAAGACGCCGAGCACTCCATGATGGGGATGGCGGGGATGGACGATGATGAAGACACCTTCGCCCCTGTGGTAAAGAGTACTTTCCGCCGCTCACTCTGGCTGACGATTAACCTGTTTGCCGCCCTGCTGGCGGCCTCTGTCAGCAATATGTTTGAAGGCACAATCGAACAATTCGCCACTATTGCGATTTTAATGACGATTGTACCGAGCATGGGCGGGGTCGCGGGTAATCAAACCTTAGCTCTTGTTATCCGCGGGATTGCCTTAGGCCATATTGGCCAGAGCAATGCTCGCTGGCTGATTGGCAAAGAACTCGCCATTGGCTTTTTGAACGGCCTCATGTGGTCGATTTTGGTGTTTATCGCGGTATTAGTTTGGAAAGATGATATGGCACTTGCCAGCCTGATTGGCGGCGCAATGCTCATCAATATGACAGTCGCCGGACTGGCTGGCGCCAGTATTCCGCTAATCTTAAAACGCTTGAAAGTAGATCCGGCGTTAGCGGGCGGTATGGTACTCACCACAGTCACCGATGTCATAGGCTTATTTGCCTTCTTAGGATTAGCGACCCTGTATTTAATGCACTAGCACAGACCTAAGCCTTACTAAAACGAGCAACAAAAATGGCGCCATATGGCGCCATTTTTAATAGACGATTACCACTATTTTTTAGGCGGCTGAAAGCCATAGCCCGTTAAAATCGCCTGTCCCTCAGGGGATAAAATAAACTCGGCCAGAGGCGCGGCCGCACTATTGGCATCCTTTAACACCAATAGGCCATAGTCGGCGCCAACGGCTAACTCTGGCGGTAAATCGACAATCTTGAGGCTCGGCACTTCTTTTTGTGCCAGCACCGCATTGGTGCAATAGGTTAAGAACACGTCCGCCTGCTTATTTTCCATCACCCAAGCATAGGGATTGCGATCTTTGGGCGGTTTAGCACTCTCAGGCCCACCCGTTAGCTGCAATGCTTTGGTTTCTAATGTAGTTTTTGCATTAGCTTTTAAGGCCTCGGCTTTCGCAAACACGGCCCAAGCATAATCCCCCGCGGGATCGGCTTTTGGCGTTGATGTCCCAAGCTTAATTTGCGGCACGAGCAGGGTGTCTAATAAGTTCGCACTGGTGAGTGGTACATCCGCCTGGGCAATGGCACAGAGCTGGTTACGGGCAAACATTTGCACCTGTTGACCCGCTCCCGCATCGACTAAGGCCTGCGGGTGTTTCATATTCGCCGAAGCGAAGATATCCACTCGCTCACCCTCTTGGATCCGCTTGAGTAGTAGGCCTGAAGGCGCATATTGCGCCGCGACTTTAGCGTCGGATTTCGCTTGATAAGCGGCAATAATATCGTTCATCGCCGCCTTTAAACTGCCTGCGGCCCTCAGTTCAATAGGGGTTGTCACCTCAGCGCTCATTGGCGCGCCTTGTACCATTCCCGCCATCAATGTCGACCCTAAACTGATTGCTAACACTAAACCCTGTTTTGCCATGCTGTTATCTCCGTTTGCACAGGAAAATGTCCTAGTGCATACAAGACGGCAAAACCTTTAGCGGATCAAGTATTACCGCTGCTGGATAAATTCAAATCGGGACGATTGTGGCCAAGATCACTTAAGTCTTTTAGGTGAATGGACAAATTGTCCCCGAATGCAAATTGTTGCCTAATGCAAAGAGTCACCGAGTGCAGAGAGTAAAAAGTCGCCCGTAGGCGACTCTTATTTTATGGAAATTATTGCCCCGTTGGGGTTAACACAATTTCCACTCGACGGTTTTGCGCGCGACCTGCGGCATTCGCATTCGATGCAATAGGACTCGCCTCACCCATGCCCTTAGATTTAACGCGAGCAGAAGCCACACCTTTGCTCATCAGGTAATTGCCCACTTCGCTGGCGCGGACTTGTGATAAACGTAGGTTGTACGAATCTGAGCCGCTGCTGTCGGTGTAACCTAATATGTTCAGTTGAGTCTTGCTGTATTCCTTGGCCACCAGCGCCACTGAGTTAAGTACACGCTTAGCGCTATCACTCAGCTCAGTTTGGTCTACACCAAAGGTCACTTCGTTTGGCATATTTAGAATAATATTGTCACCGTCGCGGGTCACACTCACGCCTGTCGAAGCCAGTTGTTGGCGCAGTTTGGTTTCTTGCACATCCATGTAGTAACCAATCCCACCGCCGACGGCGGCGCCTGAAGCTGCACCAATTAAGGCACCTTTACCGCGGTCGCTCTTGCTTGAGGACGCAACCCCAACAGCCGCGCCGGCAACCGCACCAATTAAGGCGCCAGTAGTTGCTTTTGCCGTTTGTTGCTCATTGGTATAGGGATTGACTGTAGAACAGCCAGACGCAATCAAGGCGCCTGTCACCACAACAATCGCAAGCTTAGATGCTGGCAGTGATTTGATCAGAGAAGGCTTCATCATTTATGACCTCATAACATGATTGATGATGGTATTTGCCCGCCAAAAGGCAAAGGGCGTGGCAAGTCGCCAAAGGACACCATAAAAAATCGCAGTATATAAGCATTCTCTTTTGAGACAATCTTTAATCGCTTCTTTGCTCAGTTTATGACTGATCCAATCGAAAATAACACCAAATAAAAACATCTTAAGATCATCTACTCAACATTTAGAGTAAAAGCACTGAAATAGTGCAAGCTGCACCGTTTCAGACATGGCTTAAAAAAGTCACCGTTTGAAACATTTTAGTAAGACTATGATTTTTAATATAAATATAAATTTATAAATGTTGGCACGGATTTTACATACTAATAAATAGGTAGAAGAGCAGAGGCGCTCAAAGCCACTCACTCAACACCTTATGTAAGCTGTTTGACATCAATGGACGTTAATCTAAGTGCCCGTTGTGAGGCATGTAATCGAAGCACAATCCCTAAGTGGATTGAGGAGAATAGAGATGAAACATCTGATGAAACTTATTAGTCATTGTCGCCACGAATGGTTGTCCCTGCGCCACCTAGGACATAGCCAGTGGGATATAGAACAGCGTCACTAATCACCAAGGAAAGCACCGAAAGAACCAGCAAGCAGACAGAACATAGAGTAAGAGGGATAACCCATGGGAATCGCCAATCATAGTCTTAAACCTGACGTTATTTTTGAAGTAAAAGTCAAAGGCAGATTACTCTCTGATGTCGCACGACAGTACGGTATTTCGGCTAAAGCGGTTTACCAATGGGTAAGGGAAAGTGAGCAACAGCCGCAGCAAAGGGAGTGCGCTTTAATCTCTGAAATTGCGCAGTTGCAGAAACGTATTAAACAGCTAAACAGTGAATTACGCACTATAGGTTGAGGTAACCTCGCCCAGTGCCCTTATCGACAAGGCCGGACCCCATTGCATATTGCCCTGTAGGTCTAACGCGGTATGAAAGTTGTGCTAAAAACAATAATAACAGCGCCCTTTTACGTCCGGCCTTGTCATCCAATGAAGAGAATGCGTGATCAATAACAGTTTAGACAGGGTCGGATGGGTATCTATTATCGCTCCCCAACGACCTAAGATATAAATCGTACAAATAACAATAATAACTGTGCAGTTTACTATCCGGCTCTGTCAACTTAATGCTTAAAGGGTATGCAATAGCAAAAGAGGAAAGGTTTTGACAAGGCTTTAGAGGGAGCTATCTCCCCCAAAGATCAAATATGTGAATTGTGCTCCCCCAAGTCACGAACATATTACCCTCTTGGGTCTTGTCCTTTTATTCACGGATCAAAGACGATCCAGCGCTAGACTAGGATAGCGCGCCATGGATGGCTGTGTTGCTTGCAACACCAAAGGTTTCGGCAAGGCTCGAGGGAGTTGTCTCCCCCAAAGATTAATATGTCGATAGGGCTCTGTGACCCATCAATATATTTCTCCCTTAGGTCTTGTCCTTTTATTGAGTGGTTCAATGGAAAGGAAGGGACTGAGTGCCCATGCCAAGGACGGCAATGCCACTGTTTTGATGACTGCATCGAAAGGATTTATCCAATACAAAAGACGCCTATCTGGCGTCTTTTTTATTGGGATGTCAGCTAATAGTTTTCGTTAGCCTCTTGCAGTCGCAGCTTACGCTCCTGCGCCTCATCATAGGCGGCTTGGATCTCATCCAAGACAGAATTCACATCGGCATCGACTAATACTTCGGTAAATTTACCCGTGAGCGGCGTATCCGCTTTTAATTGCCCAGCTTCAAACAGTGCCCACATTTCTTTGGCATATTGGGTCTTGAGCAGCTCTGGGGCGTACTGACCGTAATATTGCGTCATGTTGTTAACATCACGCTCCAACATCCATTTCGCATGGTTGTTGGCCGCAGCATCGACAGCCTGAGGCAAATCGATAATCACAGGGCCATTAGCATCCACTAGGACGTTAAACTCGGATAAGTCGCCGTGAACTAAACCTGCGCAGAGCATACGTTTAACATAGGTCATCACTAACCCATGGTCGTGGATGGCTTGCTCGGCACTGAAACTCACATCATTTAGACGGGGCGCGACATGGCCTTCGCTGTCGGTGACGAGTTCCATCAACAATACGCCATCGAAACAGCCAAAGGGCGTTGGTACTCTGACGCCCGCATCGGCTAAACGAAACAACGCATCGACCTCAGCGCTCTGCCAGGCCTCTTCCATTTGTTCGCGGCCAAACTTGGAGCCTTTTTCCATCGCTCTGGCTCGGCGGCTATTACGGACTTTACGTCCCTCTTGGTAAACCACCGCCTGCTTAAAACTGCGTTTCTCCGCTTCTTTATACACCTTGGCGCAGCGAATATCCTCACCACAGCGTACCACGTACACTGTAGCCTCTTTACCGCTCATCAGTTGGCTAATGACTTCGTCAACCAGCCCTTCATCAACCAGAGGTTGGATTCGTTTAGGAGTTTTCATACCGACCTTATACCTTACTTAGGCGTAAGATGGAATGTGCCGGGCAAATCTTCATATAAAAGCAGCCTTATAAAGAGGATAGATAAAAAGATTCAGTTAAAGATACCTGACTTCAGTAAAAACTAAAGCACCTCGTGCAGGAACACAATAGCAAAACGCAGTGGATTTACCGTCAGTAAAGCTGCTGAAAATTAACCCTGATTGCCTGTACCTTGGCTTAACGAGCGCATCGATTGACTCAAGCAACAAGGCTATGAAATCCATCGTGATTTATACGAAGAGCGCAATCACACTGCCAACCGTTGCCGCAGCCTTGAGCAACTGTCCGGCTTTGTAATAACCTTGAACATTCTCTTGGGACGATGCTTTCGGCTCATGGACTGATTCACACCCCTGCGGCTCAGCCAGACCAAGCGCGCCATGGGCAAAGGATTGCAGGGCGCCGACCTCAGTCTGAGTCTTGTTATCGCTCGACTCTTGAGGTCCTGTACCACTCTTAAGTTCCGTCTTCAGCTCTTTTGCTGGCACAGAAGCCGTCTCATTGTGTGGCACAGACCGTTTTGTCCCCAAGGGCGAGCTATCTGATGAAGGTGGCAAAACCTGCATAAGCATATCCAATACAATGGGTTAAAAATTAAAACTAACATTAACTCAATGCCTTAGCATTATTGCATCGCGCGAGTTGTGACTCAGATAGGAAAAGCCAGCCAAAGCGCTGTGCCGGATAACCGTATTGCGGGCGCAATATTGCACTGGCTCTCCCCTCCCCTAAGCTTTATGCTGATGCCCTTTTGTGACTGATCTGATTTTCAAATGCGCTATCTTAATCTTGCTTTGGCTCTTACCGCCCTCTCCCTCACCCAATGCACGAGTCTCTCACTCGAGGAATGCCGAGATAATGACTGGTACGCCACGGGCTTAGCCGACGGTAATCGAGGCGCCAACGCGAGTCTGCTCAATCAATATCAGCAGGATTGTCATGAGTTTAACCTCAAGGTGGATGCTGCCCAATGGCAACAGGGGTATCAGCAGGGGCTTATCAGCTATTGTCTGCCCGAAAATGGCTACCGCGTAGGTTTAGCTGGAGAAAGTTACTACGGCGTTTGTAACAACAATCAGTTTGTTGAGCGTTATAACCAAGGACACGAGCAATATTTGGTGAATAAGCGTCTGGCTGAAATTGCCGACCGCCTAAATGCCATCGATATCGAAATCAGCAGCATCAACAACAAGCTGAACAATCTCACCGATAAAGCCGATCTGCTGCGGCAGAAGAACATCCTATTGAACGAGAAAAACCATCTCCTCGACGAAAGACTCAGATTGCGCCAAGGCGATATCCGCTTTGAGTTTCGCTTCTAAGCTTTCGCCTCAGGCTAGTTTGAGGGATAACAATGGCTTGAGGGATCAGCTATCACTTAGAGATGGCTTCTTTGGTATTGATAATACTGATTTTGTTGGCAACTTTAATCTTTTTGACCTTGGGCACACGAAGAAAGAAGCCATAGTAGAGCAAGCTGGCGGATGTCCAAGCGATAGCCAAACTCCAGAGGTCGTGGCTCAAGAAATGGGCACCACGAAGCTCCTGCGCGAAACCAAACACCGCACCTAATACTATCCCAAAGATGAGTCCCGCTTTGGCATAAGCAGGGCGATATTCCTTCAGCACATAATAGCTTGCTACCCAAGCAAAACCACCGCTCGAATGTCCACCGGGAAAACACTGACCAAACTCAGCGCCCTCAGGCAAGCGAGCAAACAAGGATGAATGCATCATGCGACCGCCAAACTCAAGCACATCCCAAGGGCAAGTCATATGAGTAAGACTCTTACCAAGGCGCACTAAAACCACGCTGGCCATCACACTGCAGAATAAATAGATAAAGCCTTTACGGTAGGGGCGCAGTTTGTCGACGCGAAAGCTTAAGCCAATGCAACTAACGACGACTACGGCAAGCAGAATCACCAGATTTCGCCCAGTGACATGCAGCAGCCCCTCTGTCAACCAATGGCCACGCAAAGGCCAAGAATCGACCCCACCCTGCCAGTGAAATAACAAGCTGGCGAACCGCATATCGGCATGGGTCAGTTCGAGCCAAAAAATAATCACCGCAAACACAAGCCAAGGTGTGAGCAAATGTCCCTTTGCAAAACTGAAAAATGTCGTCCTAACATTACTTTTCATAATGTAATGCACTTAGTTATCCACTCGCCAAAATACCCAGCACCAGACTACGGGCGAATTCTTATCAAAAGCTTAAGGAAACCAAAACACGGAAATTAACATAGTTTTTACAAAATAAGGCGAACTTAATCGTGCTGGAAAACTCGAAAACGAAGAAAAAGGCTATAGTGTATAAATAACAAAGTGCTTTTTGGATGAGCCTCAAATGCCCTACAAGTTTGCCCTCCAACAATCTCAAAAAGAACGTTTATTCGCGGATATCGCTATTGATACAGGCAAGATTACCGTGCCGCCTGAGATGCTAGAGAATTGGCAACAAACCTTAGATCTACTCTCCGAGATAGTGGATACGCCGGCTGCGCTTATCATGCGCGTTCACCCTACCGAGATTGAAGTATTTGCCTCAAGCCATAGTCAGGGAAATCCCTACAAGCCCCACGATAAAGAGCATTTGGGCCATGGCCTGTATTGCGAAACCGTGATGAAAGAATGCCGCGAGCTCCACATCCCCAACGCTTTGAAGGATACCGATTGGGATAAAAATCCCGACATAAAACTGGGGATGATTGCCTATTGTGGGCTGCCCTTGCATTGGCCCGATAACAGCACCTTCGGCACCATTTGTATGCTCGACAGTAAGGAGCGCAACTACAGCCAGCAGTTCCGCAGTTTATTGGCACGATTTCAAAATGCTATCGAAACCAATCTGATCACTCTGTTCCAACAGGCTAAGTTGCAGCTCCATAACCAACAACTCGAACAGAAAGTGCAGCAACGCACCCATGAACTGGCAGAACTCAGTGCCAAGTTAATCCGTGAAATTGAAACCCGTACGACGACCGAAAGCTCGCTTGAGTATCATAAGAGCTACGATCCGCTGACGGGGTTACCCAACAGACTCAATCTCATCAATACCCTAGCGAATATGCTGGAAGAGATTAATCGTAAAGAAAAAATCTCAGTATTTTACTTAGGGCTGCGTAACTTTAAGTCCATTAATGACAGCTACGGTTATCTTATCGGCGATAAGATACTCACTATCTTGAGCCAGCGCTTGCAGCATTGCACAGACGGCCATACCTTTATTGCCCGCATCGCAGGGGCGGAGTTTGTGCTAGTGCAAGCCCATAAGCCCTCGCAGCGCGAGACCCACAAACTGCTGAATCAGATCATCAACTGCTGTAATTCGCCCTTTGGTATCGCCGACTTCGTGATCACTATTCCCTCGTCAATCGGCATAGCGCAGGCACCAAGCGACGGTATCGATGCCGCGACCTTGCTGCAAAAAGCAGGTGCCGCCATGACCATTAGTAAGGCCGAAGGCACACCCTATAGCTTTTTTAATCAAGATACCCAAACAGCGCTGAGCCAGCGTTATCAGCTCGAGTCCCACTTAGTCGATGCACTGAGAAACAATGAATTAAGCCTGCACTACCAACCCTTTATCGAACTCAAGACCCACAAAGTGATTGGTGCAGAAGCCCTGCTGCGTTGGCACAATCCCGTGCTAGGACAAGTTCCCCCCGACCGATTTATCGCCTTGGCCGAACGTAATGGGCAAATCATGGAGATAGGTAACTTTGTGCTCCACAGCGCCATTAAACAAGCCGCCGACTGGTGCCGAATACTGCAACGGGACTTTAAAATCGCCATCAATATCTCCCCCGTGCAAATGCGTAATCCCCGCTTTGCCGAACATATTGCCGAGCTACTAACCCTGCACCAATTACCTGCCACGGCACTGGAGCTCGAGATCACCGAAGGAATGCTATTGCAGGACGAGCACTTAGCCCATAACGCTATTCAGCAATTGCAGGAACTGGGGATCCGCATCTCACTCGATGACTTTGGCACTGGCTACTCTTCCCTAAGCTATCTGCAAAAGTATTCCTTCGATACCTTAAAAATCGACCGCTGCTTTATCAGCAAACTCGAAAACAGCGAGCAGGACAGGGAGTTAACTAAGGCCATTATCGCCATAGGTAAAAAGCTCAAACTTAAGGTGATTGCCGAGGGAGTTGAAAACACCCATCAGGACAGTTTTATCCGCAGTGAAGAATGCGATTTAGGCCAAGGCTATCTCTATGGCAAACCCATGACGCCAGCGCAGTTTGAGCGGGATTTTATCCGCAAGCCAGAGGCTTAAATTCATTTTGTAAAGAAAGCACTGTGACTTGATGCCGTCATGCCTTGTTAATACCAAACAAACAAGCATCTAGCTTGAATAAGCACAAACAAATCGGCCATTAAAATAAAAAGCCCCCGCAACCTAAATTGCGGGGGCTTTGCTATGAGGGGTTAGCTCATATTCAAGGATGTTTACTTGTAAGTTGCTTCGCGTTTTTTCGCTTCTTCATCCCACTTAGGTAACACGTCTTTCTTGAATGCTTCTTTCTCTGCATTCATCTTGTCCATGTCCATACCCAGTGCAGCCTGTGCTTTAGCTTTAGTAGAGATATCTGGGATAGCAACAGGATCTGTTAAACCTTTTTTCGCTAACAACTGTGCTAACTTAACACGAGCATCAGCGGCTTTATTAACAGACGTACCCAACACTCGTAGTGCTTCTTCAGGCGCGTGAGCTGCAACACCGTGCGAAGCAATGGCTAAATCCCAGCGCCATTGAGCGTGGCGAATATCAGTTAAAATTGGCTTCATCTCAGCTTCGGTAGCACCTAATTCCCATGCTTTAGCGGCTTCGAAGTGCGCTTTCACTAATTGCTCTTCCGCTTTAAGTTTCATTTCTTTAACTTTAGCTTTGCGCTCATTAGTAACGCCAACTAAGAATTCTTTCGTTTGGCTATGGCAAGTTGCACAGGTTTCGTCGAAGCGATCGAACGGGTTACCGACTTTATGGTCAGTGAACTTCTTACCTTCAGGGCTAGTCACTTTAGGCATATGGCAGTCAACACAACTGACATTATTTTTACCATGAATACCCAGTTTCCAAGTTTCATACTCAGGGTGCTGTGCTTTTAACATTGGCGTCTTAGATAACGCGTGAGTCCAATCTGAGAACTCGATACCATCGTAATAAACTTCCATCTGGTCAACAGTGATGCCCATATCCCAAGGGAATTTTACGAAGTTCTTTCTGTCTTCTTTCTTCTCGAAATAGTATTCAACGTGACATTGACCGCAAACCATTGATTGCTTGTCTTTCTTCGAGGCTTTATCAAATGGCGTACCGATAGCATCCATTGCGCGGTCTACATAAGGACGAGAGATCCGCAGTTTTGGCGAACCTTTTTCATGGCAATCGCCACAGCCAATAGTATTGGTCACTTCCGGGCCACCTTTAGCCCACTTGCCTTTGAAGTAACCGTCTTCACCTTGTTCTTCGATCAGGCGAGGTACGTCAGGGCTCTTACAGCTCCAACAAGCCATTGGCATTGGGCCGTCTTCCGCGTTGGCAGGGGCGCCAGTACGTAGCGTATTACGCACATCAGTCACGGCATACATATGGCCGCGAGGCGCGTTGTAATCTTTAGCAAAACTATAACCCGCCCACAGAATAACCATATTAGGATCCTGTGCTAACGCATCAACTAGCTCTTCACTCTTTGCTGTGTCATGCCAGCTATTATATTGATTTTTAAATTTATCTTTATAAACTTCATTGCGAGGCTCAGTTTTATCACTCGCCATCGCACTCGCCGCCATGAAGCTCGCGGCAACCAATGCACTCAGTGCAAAGGACTTACCTGTCATCTTCTTCATCATCTCATCTCCGTGTTGCATTATTTTAATAAATCACGACATCTCCAGCGCCAAAGTTAGTGGCTTAACCCCTCCAAAGACATACCCCTTAGGAGGTATCTGGAGCGAAGTTTGGGCTAGATCAAAATGTAATAGTGTTGTTGTTCACACTTTTATGTTTTTGTTAATGTAGTACATTATTTTCTAATGTAAAACACGACTAAAGTGCTATTAAATCAACGGCCATATATTAGGTAATGGACATATGAAACGAGGCAGCCTTACCTCAAAAATTTTGGGTTTAATGTTAGTACTGATTTTACTTTCCAGCAGCCTAGCCATCTTCGCAATCATCAATTTGTCTTACAGTTTAGGCGATGCAAAGGCCATCAACGCCTCGGGTTCACTGCGGATGCAAAGTTACCGGCTGATGTTTTATGCCAATTCCGGCAGTGACGCCGCCCAAGAGAAAATTACCGAGTTTGAAAATACCTTGCATTCCGAGGCATTGCAACCCTCCACGGGTTGGCTTAGCCCGAAAAAGATCGCCGAACAGTATCAACTCGTTATCGATAAATGGCTGGTGATGAAGTACTACATTGAGCAGGAAAACTCCCGCGATTACGCCGCCTCGCTTAAAGACTTTGTCGATACCATTGATTTGTTGGTGTTAGAAATGGAGCACCACGCTGCCTTTAAGCTGCGCCTGCTTGCCGCGAGTCAGATTTTTGGACTCGGACTGATGCTCGCCATCGCCTTTTTAGCGGTACGTTTTACCAAGCGAAAAGTCGTAGTGCCCTTGCAGCAGTTAATGGAATCGGCCAACACCATTTCAAAGGGTAACTTCGAGATAGAAATGCCCGAGACCGAATATATTGAACTCACCGCCCTAACCCATGCGCTGCAAAAAACCGCCCGCGAGCTCGCGACCCTGTATGGCAACTTAGAATCCCAAGTCGCCGAAAAGACCCTAGCGCTCACTAGGGCAAATAATGAACTCGCGTTTTTATATGATAACCTATTGACGCTTAACGCGAATAAACTCGATTACAAGGCACTCAGAGCGGCGTTAAATCAATTAAAAGATTATGAGTCTATCGACTATTTACGGCTCATTATTCAGTACCCAGAGCAAGAGTTAGAAGTGGTTGAAGCCGATGGTGGTTGGCCGGAAGATGCCCAGCACAGCACCCGTTTTCCGCTGCAATTTGAGCAGGCCGATTTAGGTTACTTAGAACTGATTTCGGCGCAGGATACCAATACGCCGCTGTTTAAAAACTTCGCCATCATGCTCACTCGCTCCATCGTTATCCATAACGCCACTGAGCAGCGCCAGCAGCTGGCCTTGATGGAGGAGCGCGGAGTGATTGCCAGAGAATTACACGACTCCCTCGGTCAGGTACTGTCCTTCCTCAAAATCCAAATTAGTTTGCTACGCAAAAACTTAGACCATAGTTGCCGCAGCCCCGCGGTAGAGAGTCAACTGACGGAAATCAATGAAGGCGTCAGTACAGCCTACGTACAGCTCAGGGAGTTATTATCCACTTTCAGATTAACCATTAAGGAACCGAATCTGAAGAACGCGATGGAAGCCATGCTCGAGCAACTCAGGGCCAATACCGATATCAAGATCCATCTCGATTACAAACTCGCGCCCCAATGGCTCGAGGCGAAACAGCATATTCACATTCTGCAGATCACCCGTGAGGCCACACTCAACGCTATCAAGCATGCCAATGCCAGCCTGATCAATATTCGCTGTTATAAAGATGACAATGGCATGGTCAATATCAGTGTGAGCGATAACGGCATAGGAATTGGTTATCTTAAGGAGCGAGATCAACACTTTGGCATAGGGATCATGCACGAGCGTGCCAGTAAATTAGCGGGCACTGTTGTATTTAGCAGTAATGATACGCACACTAATAGCAAGGGAATTGCAGAACAAGATCAACAAATCCCAGGCACTCCCTCAGAGTCCAATAACGCATCACATTTGTCACAGGGAACTAAAGTTACTTTAGTTTTCCCTTCCCAACAGGAGCCTACACATGGGTAAGCCTTATTCAGTCCTCGTGGTCGATGACCATCCTCTCCTTCGCAAAGGGATCTGCCAACTGATCGCCTCCGATCCGGATTTTAGTCTCTTCGGTGAAGTCGGCGGAGGCTTGGATGCCTTAAGCGCCGTCGCCACCGATGAGCCCGATATTGTACTGCTCGATCTGAATATGAAGGGAATGACAGGACTCGATACCCTCAACGCAATGCGACAAGAAGGCGTTACCTCACGGATAGTGATCCTCACCGTTTCGGATGCCAAACAAGATGTGATCCGACTGCTGCGTGCTGGCGCCGACGGATACTTGCTGAAAGATACCGAGCCGGATCTGCTGCTCGATAAGCTCAAAAATGCCATGTTGGGCCACAGAGTGATCAGCGATGAGGTTGAAGAATATCTGTACGAGCTTAAAAATGCCGCCGATGAGCAGGAATGGATTTCAAGCCTCACCCCAAGGGAGCTACAGATCCTGCAACAGCTGGCAGAAGGGTTAAGCAACCGGATGATTTCAGAGCACTTACATATCAGTGAAGGCACGGTAAAAGTACACGTGAAAAACCTGCTGCGTAAGGCCAATGCCAAGTCGAGAACCGAAATGGCAGTCAGGTATTTGAACAACTAATACTTCAAACCTAGTGATTTAGCACTAAGCTCAAAAAATAAAGGCAATCAATCGATTGCCTTTATTTTATGCTTAGATTAAATCGGTATTATCGCCCTTTTTGCACAAACTCATACCAACTTAGCAATGCTTCCTCTAAGTCTTCTAAACCGCAATAGGCTTCCGATTCCGCATCGTAGAGAGACATTGCCTCTTCGAGTTCATATTCCTGCTCAAACCCTAAGGCATTGGCATAAATTCGTGCCTGCTCTTCATCCAGATCTAGGGTGAGATCGCCGCCGATTAACCGCCAAGAATCACGCTTACCCGCTTGAATATCTTTGATAATATCGAGCACTTGTTGAATTTTGGCTAACTCTGGCCCCAACTCTTCCGAAAACCATTGGCCCAGCACTTCATGGTCCATACTAAAGCTGGCTAAATAAGTGCCCGTCAAACTGTTACGCCGAAATTCATATTCCATTTTATCTTCTCAATGCATTACAACTAAGGCTAATTTTAATCTATTTCATCGTAAGTTGCTTGGCCAGCAATTTAGGCCCGCTAACCGTCGCAATTGTCAGCACAAACGTCGCCTAGACTTCATTTTCACAACGAAATCAGTTAGCTTGAGTCCATGATTTAGCAAGAGATGGAATGCGATATGCACGATGGATTTATCTACAGTTTAGTGCTTAGCGGCGCGAAGGCGGGTTCAAGCTTAAGCCCAGAAGAGCTTGAAAACTGGGATCCCAATGATGGGCTGATCTGGATACACCTACGTTATCGCCACAAAAAGGCCCGTCACTGGGTGTTAAATAGCGGCCTGAATAAAGTCGAAAGCGACGCCCTGCTCGCTCAGGATACTCGCCCGCGGGCCGTACTGGCTGGCGAAGGCGTCTTGCTAGCACTGCGCGGGGTTAACTTAAACCCTAATTCGGCCCCAGAAGACATGGTCGCGGTACGTATTTATGCCGATAAACAGCGGATTATCTCTACCTGCGATCGCGAGCTGCTCTCAGTCAAAGATGTCGCCGAACTCATCATGGAAGGCGCAGGCCCCACCACCACGGGGGACTTTATCGTCGCCGTTTGTGAAAGACTCACCACCCGTAAAGTGGATTTTATCGACACACTCGAAGAGCAACTATCTGAGTTAGAAGAACAAGTGGTCTCTGGCAATGTGAAAGATTTACGCACTGATATCGCCGAGCTACGCAGGCAAACCGTGGCACTGCGCCGCTACTTAGGCCCGCAGAAAGAAGCCTATCTCAAGATGCTCGCAGAACAATTTGTGCTGTTTAACGAGCCCGAAAGACTCAAGATGCGCGAAACCACGGATAAGCTGATCCGCACCATTGAAGACTTAGACGCCCTGCGTGACCGAGCCAATGTGACCCAGGAAGAGCTACTCAGCCAACAATCGGAGCAGCTAAACAAGCGCTTGTATTTCTTATCCTTAGTCTCGGCGATCTTTTTACCGCTAGGCTTTTTAACCGGATTGCTAGGGGTGAATATTGGCGGCATTCCCGGTGCGGATAACACTTGGGCCTTTGCGACCTTCTGCGGCATTCTTATCTCTCTGGTCGCCCTGCAAATGGCACTCTTCTATCGCTTTAAGTGGTTGTAGACTGGAATAAAAAACGCCAATCTTATGATTGGCGTTTCGTTTTACCCATTGCCGTTACTGTGGCAACTCAAACAGATTTGTCATGACTTTATAAAGCTCAGTGCCTTGATGCACGGACGCCGAGGCAAAATGGAGTATGGGCACACAATCCTGCGGCAAGCTTAGCGCCGTCAACTCCTGCTCACTGCCATATAAGTCGAGCCGCAGCAGATTGACTAAGGTCTCACCCGCCGCCAGTGGCTCTCCCACGGGCGCCACATATTCCACCAATCCTGCCATGGGGGCATGGTACTTTTTGTAATCCTTAAGATAACAGCCAAAACGTGGCATCTTTGCGGGTGCGACTCGCTCGGCGATCACCCCACGATGACTCAAGTAGGCCAAAATCCCCTGAGCATCGACTAAAGCATCCTCAAGGCAAATGCGTTCTTGGCTCGCCAGTTCCAAGGTAAAGGCCGAAACGGCAATCTTAAGTTCTCGCCCCTGTGCTTTGGCGACTTCACTCAATTGCCACCAAGGGCAAAATGCCGCTTCATCCATAGCACCGCCAAAACTATTGGGGATCACTAAGGTGTAAGGAATCGAGAAAAACTGCGCCGCCGTAAGGTCATATTCAGGGCAATACAAGTGTTTACAGGATTTAGGCCCAGTATGCAGATCGAGTACTATATCCGCCTCGTGGGCCATGGCCTGCAGGTTAACCGCTAATCTGTGGCCCGTGGTCACGCCCCACTCGTTGCGCAATCGCTGCTGACACGCTTCGACTAAGGTACTGCGATAAGCTTGGATAAGTTCGCTATCACTAAGCTCGGCATGTTCACGGTACCAAGTGGGTAAATCAATCAAGTGATTTAAGTACTCGCGGTTCCAGTTTGCCCCTGTAATAGGGTCAAAACGCCCCAGCGTAAACTCACCACTCTTTTGATTTATCCCCAGCGGATTTGCCAAGGGCACTAAGGTAATTTCCCCTAAGATGTCGCAGCGCTCAAGCTGCTTCATCAATTGGAAAATCACCGCGTTCCCCTGCACCTCAGCGCCGTGGACATTGGCCTGAATATACACTTTAGGGCCAGAAGCATGACCACTTGGCTTGAAGTGGTAAATCGGCAGAGTGAGTGCTTGCCCTGCGGCAAGCTCCCCAATGGTTAAATACGACGCAGTCGGTTGCATATTACGCGCCTTCGAACAGGTTTTCGTGCAGTGCTTTAACCACTTGCGCCGCTTCTGATTCGGCTACCAATACGCACAAGTTATGCGGACTGGCGCCTTGGCAGATCATGCGCACATTGTGGGGCTCAAGTACTTCAAACACCCGGCGGCAGATACCGGCTGTGGTGGCAATGCGATTACCGATAATCGCCACCAGTGCCAAACCATCTTCAACACGTACACGGCAATGCTGTGATAATTCCTGCAGCAACGCCTCGCTCAACAGCCCTTGGCCGCTTGAATCAGAGCCGGTTTTATCTAGGGTCAGCGATACGTTAACTTCTGAAGTGGTGATCAAATCCACACTGATCTTATGCCTTGCCAGTGTGGCAAAGGTTTCAGCCAAGAAGCCCTGTGCATGCAACATTTGCAGGCTGTGTAAATTGAGTAGCGTTTGGTCGCGGCGCAGTGCAACCGCACGAAACACAGGCGCATCTTCAACCTGATGACGGATCCAAGTGCCGCCCTTTTCAGGCTCCTTACTCGAACCGACAAACACTTGAATTTGTTGGCGCACCGCAGGCAGGATCGTCGCAGGGTGCAGCACTTTGGCACCAAAAGTCGCCATTTCGGCGGCTTCGTTAAAACTGATTTCGGCAATAGGATGGGCGTTTGGCGCAAGGCGCGGATCGGTCGTGTAAATCCCGGCCACATCGGTCCAAATCTCAACCGCAGAGGCTTTTAAGGCTTCGGCTAACAATGCCGCAGAATAGTCGCTACCGCCACGGCCAAGCGTGGTGGTTTGTCCGGCCTCATCTGAACCAATAAAGCCTTGAGTCACAATCACTTGCTCAGACAACAACGGCAGTAAATGCTCACGTGATAGAAGCGCAATTTGCTCAACCTGTGGCTCGGCGCGGCCAAAATGACTGTCGGTGCGCAGCACACGGCGCACATCGAAGGCACTCGAGTTGGCGCCTTTTTCGCGCAATACCGCCGCAAATAATGCCGACGAACACTGCTCACCAAGGGACAATAACTCATCCATGGTGGCCTTGCTGCGTTGGGATGCAAGCGCTTCGCTCAATACTGCCATACGGCTTAACAGCTTATCCAATGCCGCAGCTACATCGTTGGGGCGACCCAGTTTATCTAAGATAGCGTATTGAATTTGGGCGATTTGCTTTAAGCGCTGTAAACGACCATCGTCGTTCATCGACTCTTGAGTAAGTTCAACCAAGAGGTTAGTCACGCCACTGGAGGCGCTAACCACTACTAAACGGCAATCGGGATTGCCCAGTACGATATCGGCGCAGCGATTCATTGCACCGTAATCGGCGACTGAGGTACCACCAAATTTTGCGACAACAAGAGACATTATCGTACCTCCGCAGAAGCAGAAGACACGGCACAAACTAGGATAAGATCTTGATTAACTAACATGATTACGCTCCGAACCAACTTCGTTCGAAGAGCCTGGTGCTCAATGATACGCACCCCAAAAGAAGGGAAACAGCAATCGTCACCAGAAGCTCTCCACCAATTACAGGTGACAATCGTTAGGATTCAGCCTAAGCGACCGACATAAACATGCAGCAACCACATCTATGCCTCGGCGTTAATCTCCCTCATCAATCATCGCTGGAGTTTGTGCTCCTCTGACTGACTACCTAGTTAACGCTCCTCTTCTGTTCCTTTCCGCCGGAAAGGGACGAAAAAAGTAGCAATAAACCCCTAATGAAGTCAATGCTAATTTCACATCGCATAAACAAATTCAATAAACGCTTTTAAAAACAATGAGCAATTTAGCGGTAAAGCCAAAGCAAAAAATGGCGGCGAGGTATCATGCAGGCATTAACAGGATTAAAAAATAACTGACCTAGCCTTGCCCTTTACGGGCAAAGCCGGATAAGAAAAATAGCAATAAACTCGCGCGAGTTAGGTCGCTAGATCGGGCAGTTCGTAAACCAAACGCACGTGATCATTAAACAGGCCTAAACACACTTCATCATGCCCGGTGATGGTGCAAGGCACTAAACTCACCTCGCCATTTTCCACCATGTAGATGGCGTATTGATTGAACTTTTTCCCCAACTGCAGCGCCATGCTTCTATCGACAAACACCGCCCAGCTCTTTTCCATATGGGATAAATCTGGCGATGCGCCCACCATTGCACGATAGGGGCTGCCGATTAATTCAATATCACGGAGAAGTTGGCGGTCGAGTAAGCGGTTTTGGCTGGGACTGAGGAGGGTTGAAGCGGGATTATGGGCGGTAATTACAGCAAAGGAAAAATCACAGGATAATGCTTGAGTAAGCAAAAACAACGGCTTCTGGTAATGCTGCCACAAATCTTGAGTCATGTTGTCCATTGGTAGTCTAGTCGAAAAATGAACCCGAGCTAGTGTAGCAGAGCGCCTCCAAAATCCAAAGAGGCGTGAACTAGGTCACAAGAATTAAAAATACATTAGTTATACTAATCAATGACTAAAGTAAATATCATGGTAAATCAGGGCCTCATCCAGAAATTTGTTAACATTTCATTTGTTAACAAATGCCTAAAACGAGTACAATGACGCCATTGGCTAGTTGAGCAGATAACATTAAGTTTGCTTAATCTTGACAAGGGTTTGTTAGATTCCTCTGTGAAATCACCCAAGGCTAGCCAGACATCTTTTAAAATGTGTTCTACATTTGAGTTATCATTTAAACATTTTAAAAAAAACAATAGTTAAGGAACTATTTATAACTATTGCTTATCGAAGTTGATACTGGTTACGTTTTATCGTATTACACTTTAAACGTGCACTTTATATACATCCTGATGTGTCGCCGTAAAGATCTTTCCTTTGAAGCACAGAGCAGTTAGAGGAAGTATCAACATTTTATGAATATAAGGATCCGATGTAAGCGGTCCTTATGGTTAGAATAAAATTGGTTAAAATTTAGGTAATTAATATGCAAAATCCGCACATTCTGATCGTTGAAGATGAAGCCGTTACCCGTAACACGCTGAGAAGTATTTTCGAGGCAGAAGGGTATGTGGTAACTGAGGCCAATGATGGCGCAGAAATGCATAAGGCTATGCAGGAAAACAAAATTAACCTAGTGGTTATGGACATTAACCTACCAGGTAAAAACGGTCTGTTGTTGGCGCGTGAATTACGTGAAATCAACAACATCGGTCTGATCTTCCTGACAGGCCGTGACAACGAAGTCGACAAAATCCTTGGACTTGAAATTGGCGCGGACGATTATATTACCAAGCCGTTCAACCCACGTGAATTGACGATTCGTGCTCGCAACCTTCTGACTCGTGTGAATAGCGCTGGTAACGAAGTCGAAGAAAAGAGCTCTGTCGAATACTACCGTTTCAACGATTGGAGCCTAGAGATCAATAGCCGTTCTCTGGTGAGCCCACAGGGTGAATCTTACAAACTGCCACGTAGCGAATTCCGCGCTATGCTGCACTTTGTTGAAAACCCAGGCAAAATCTTAACTCGTGCCGATCTGCTGATGAAGATGACTGGCCGTGAGTTAAAGCCACACGACCGTACTGTTGACGTGACTATCCGTCGTATCCGTAAGCACTTCGAAAGCTTGCCAGATACGCCAGAAATCATCGCGACTATCCACGGTGAAGGCTACCGTTTCTGCGGTAACTTAGAAGACTAATCTTCTCAGTCCGTTTGAATAATAAAAAACCAGATCCTCGGATCTGGTTTTTTTATCTCTGCAATATGGCAAATCCTCTGCCCCGCTACTTGAATCGCTAAACTTGAATAACCGAGCTTAAATAGCCATCACAAACCTTAAGCGCATCGATTGGAATGGAGCACTTGACCAAGTGCTATCCACAGCCTTAACTCAGGTGCTAGCTAAGGTGGTAGCTAAAGTATTAGCCAAATACCGAGTGTAAAAAAAGAGTGAGGTGTTAGCCTCACTCTTGGATAATTGCATGCGCTAGTTTAACTGCATACGCTTGGTTAAACAGCGCCCTGCTGCGGGTTATTTGCCGCTTTTAAGCTGTCTATCGAGGAAATCCGCCAGCGAGCGATATAAGTGATTACGCACTTTCTCACCGCGCATCGAATGCTTAGAACCAGGGTAATCAATCATCTGGAACAGTTTGCCTTCGTCCTGCAACGCCTTATACACGCGAGTACTGTTTTCAAACAACACGTTATCGTCGGCCATACCGTGGTACATCAATAGCCCCGACTGATAGTTTTTCACATAGGGGAACACGCTACTGGATTCGTAACCTTGTTCATTATTCGCGGGATGGGCAAGATAACGCTCGGTGTAGTGAGTGTCGTACAAGCGCCAATCGGTGACGGGCGCGCCCGAAATCGCCGCCTTAAAGTAATCCGGTGCCTTAAACAGACTCATCAAGGCCATATAACCGCCGTAACTGTGGCCATAAATCGCCACATTATCGCTATCGACAAAGGGAAGGCTGCGCAGATAATCGACGCCAACCTTTTGGTCGTTCACTTCCGCCTCACCCAAGTGACGGTAAATTACCTGTTCGAACTGAGTGCCTCTGTGGGCGCTGCCACGGTTATCCAGTTGAAATACCACATAACCTTGCTGCACTAAGTATTGGGTAAAGTAATCCTGCTCACTCCAGCTATTGGTTACCAATTGCGCATGTGGGCCGCCATAAACGCGTACTACCACAGGGTATTTTTTGTTCGCATCGAAGGGCACAGGTTTAAAGAGGCGCGTTTGTAAGATTTGGCCATCTTCGGCTTTAAGCTCTTTAAACTCAGGCAGTTGCCACAGGCCAGCATAGTCATACAGAGGATGACCTGCTTTGACTTGGTTCTGCTCAACCCAGGCCAAATGCTGGCCCTTATCGCCGTGCAAACTGATCTGTGGCGGCTGAGATAAGCTATTGAAATAATCCAGATACACGCTTTGACTATCGGCAAATACCGGATTGTGCATCCCCGCCTCGCTGCTCACGCGCTCAACCTTGCCACCCGCTAACGGCACTCGGTAGAGATACTTTTCGATGGGGGTATCTTTACGGCCGGTGAAATACACCCAGCCTGCGGTTTCATCGATATATTCCAGCTCATCGACTGCCCAATTGCCCTTGGTCAGTTGCGTCTTCAGCTTACCTTTTAGGTCAAACAAATAGAGATGATTAAAGCCGTCACGCTCCGAGGCCCAGATAAACGCCGATTGCTGCTTTAAGAAGTGCAGGTCATTGTTAAGATTTACCCAAGCATCGCTGCGCTCTTTGACTAAGGTTTTCGGCTTGGTCAGCGCATCGAGAGCCACCAGTTGCAGATCTAATTTTTGTTGATCGCGGCTCTGCCACTGGAAGGATAAATGCTTGCTGTCGGGTAACCAATCGACGCGAGGCAGGTAAATATCCTTATTTTTATCATCGCTTAAGGTGACCCAATTGATGGCTTTATTATTAAGGGTCACAACACCCAGTTGGATCTCGACATTGTTTTTACCCGCCGCCGGATAACGCTGCTCGGTAAGCTTAATGCCATCGGCGTAGATTTCATTACGGGTGACTAACTCAACGCCAGACTCATCGATACGGGTAAAGGCGATGGCCGACTCATCGGGCGCCCACCAGTAACCCGTCATGCGATCCATTTCTTCCTGGGCGACAAATTCCGCCATGGCATTTTTAATCGCGCCGCCACCGTCTGTGGTCATGGCCTCAAGCTTTTTAGTCGCTAAATTGAGCACATACAGATTTTGGTCCCGCACGAAGGACACAAAATTGCCCTTGGGCGATAGGCGCGCATCGGTGGCAAAGCCCTCGCCTATCGGCAGTTGGCTGACGCTGTTATCCGCTAAGGAGAAGTAATACAGATTACCCGAGGCAGGGATCAACAGCGCCTTGCTATCGTCCGCCCAGAAATATTCCATAATGCCTTCGCCATAAATACGTTGGCGCTCGCGGCGGGCCTTTTCTTCATCGGATAACTCATTGCTCGCCAGCTTATCGGCGTTTAGCAACAGGCTAGATTCGCCCGTCTTCACGTCCATCTGCCAGAGATCGTAAAAGTTCTGGTTGTCTTTACGTCCCGCAAGATAGGTCACTCTTTGACCATCGGGGGATAACTTTAATCCACGGGGACTCGTGCCCGCCAAGGCAGGCGAAGCATTCATGCGCTCGATAGTCAGCGGCGTTGTGCCGCCTTCAAGCGCATAGGCGGGGGTCAATATCGCGCTAGAAACCATGGCCAGTTGACTCGCTATCAGTAGGGATGAGGCGCCCAATGTCACCGAGCGCAGGGAAGAAGCTAACCCATTTTTAGTCATTATTATTCCTTGGAAGCACATTCGCCTTAAGGTGGCGATCAAAAACTGCCGTCATTGTGCCAAGGCAAAGCCTAAATAAAAAGCGCAGGCAATATACAGATACAAATTAGCTGGCAAACTCCTTAAGTTCGCTCAATTTTCAAGATAACCCACTCAGTCTGACACAAAGGGATAACCCTCTTGGCTTAAATTGATTAAAACCCACAGCAACATCGCTGAAATTGTCGACTAACTGAGTTATTATTCGCGGCAAATAATGAAATTGACCTCAATGTTGAACCCCTAAAGGACCTAACATGCAGACTCTTGCCCAGCACTTAACCTCAAAGGCAGTGAACGAATCCCTCTCGCAACTGATTTTGACCTTAGCAGACACCTCCAAAGCCATCAGCCATGCCGTGCGCCACGGTGCCTTAGCTGGCGTGTTAGGCGCGACCGAACAGGAAAACGTGCAAGGTGAAACCCAGAAGAAACTGGATATCATCACCAACGATATGCTCAAAGATGCATTAAAAGCCGACGGCACAGTGCGCGGCTTAGCCTCTGAGGAAGAAGATCATGTGGTGGAAGTCAGCGCCAATGGTCAATATCTGGTGTGTTTCGACCCTCTAGATGGTTCATCGAATATCGATATCAACTCGCTGGTCGGCACGATTTTCTCTGTTCTTCCCGCCCCTGCTGGCGAGTTGACTGAAACCAGCTTTTTGCAATCGGGCCGCAATCAGTTAGCCGCAGGTTATGTGCTCTACGGCCCATCAACCATGCTCGCCCTCACCACAGGCCAAGGCGTGCAACTCTTTACCCTGCACCCAGAAACCAACGAATTTTTACTGACCAACGCGGCCATGAGCATCAGCCCAGACACCCAAGAGTTCGCCATTAACATGTCGAACCAACGTTTTTGGGAAGCGCCAATGCAGACCTATATCGCCGATTTACTGCTAGGCAAAATTGGCCCGCGCGAAAAATCCTTCAACATGCGCTGGATTGCCGCCATGGTCGGTGATGTGCACCGCGTACTTTCTCGCGGCGGTATCTTTACTTACCCAACCGACAATAAAGATCCGAAAAAGCCATACAAGCTGCGTTTAATGTACGAAGCCAACCCAATGGCTTTATTAGTCGAGCAAGCCGACGGTAAAGCTTCTACCGGTTATGAAACCATTTTGGATATTCAACCGACGCAAATTCACCAACGCGTTGCGGTTATCCTAGGTAGCGCCAATGAAGTGGACGCTTGCCTAAGCTACCATGGTTTGGATTACAGCGAAGAACCCAGTCTAGACTAAGCCGAATCGCTTAAGCTTTGATTTTTTTATGATAAAAGCCACTGACCACAGTGGCTTTTTTGTTGTCGCTGAATGCGACATTTGGGTTTTGATTGCGAAATCAGGGATCAGTAAAGTTTTAGCGATGGGTTTCACATTTGGAGTTTATGCGGCCTAACGGCCGAGATAAATCAAAGTCGTGGGGCTTCACCCCACACCCGACCAAGGAGGACTGCTCGTCCTATCCTCCTTGGATGCTCCAAGACGCCCCTAGGGTAGTGTTCAAATTTCTGTGTCATTTCTTTAAGCTATACCAAAAAGAGATGATTTATGACCACACCTACTTTTGATATCAATGCTGCCATTCAAGCGCTGCGTGAAGGTAAAGACCTCACCGGCAAGGATGGCATCTTAACCCCTTTGATTAAGCAACTCACTGAAGCGGCCTTAGCCGCAGAGTTGGATGGCCATTTGGCGAGCACTGAAGGCGCTAATCGTAAAAACGGTAAAACCACTAAAACAGTTAAAAGCCCCATTGGTAACTTTGAGTTGAACACGCCCAGAGACAGAGCGGGCACCTTCGAGCCTCAATTAGTCAAAAAGCACCAAACCCAGCTTACCGATGAAATGGAGCGTAAAATCATTGGCTTATTTTCATTAGGCACCAGCTATCAAGATATTCGTGCACATATCGAAGACATGTACGGCATGTCGGTGTCCAACGGCACGGTGAACGCCATTACTGACAAGTTACTACCTGAGCTTCAGGCATGGCGGGAACGCGAGCTAGAGCCGCTTTACCCCGTCATATGGCTCGATGCGATTCACTATAAAATCAAAGAGAATGGTCGCTTTATCAGCAAGGCGGTTTACACCATTCTGGCCCTTAACGTCGAAGGCAAGAAAGAGCTATTAGGCTTATATCTGTCTGATAATGAAGGGGCTCACCATTGGTTAAGCGTACTAACCGACCTGTATAACCGTGGGGTGAAAGACATCCTCATCGCCTGTGTGGATGGCCTTAAAGGCTTTCCTGAAGCGATTGAAACCATATATCCACAGACGGAAGTACAGCTGTGCGTCATCCATCAAATTCGCAACTCAATGAAGTATGTCGCGTCCAAGCACCAAAAAGCCTTCATGGCCGATTTAAAGTGTGTTTATAAGGCTGCCACCTTGAATGCGGCCGAGATGGCACTGGATGAACTGGAGACAAAATGGGGTGATAAATACCCTGTAGTGATTAAGTCATGGCGCAACAAGTGGGCACTGCTATCGGTTTATTTCAAATACCCTGACTACGTTCGGACCGCCATCTACACCACCAATGCGGTTGAAGCCGTGCATCGCCAATTCAGAAAGTTAACTAAAACCAAAGGTGGTTTTGCTAACGAGAACAGTTTACTCAAGCTGCTTTACGCGGGTATATTGAAGGCCTCTGAGCGCTGGACTCACCCCATCCAAAATTGGAATTTGACGCTATCACAGCTCTCAATCCATTTTGAGGGGCGCTTAGAAAACCATATCGATCTGTGAAATTAACCTGACACAGAATTATGAACAGCCTCGCCCCTAGCGAAGTTACATGCATTAGAAGACTGGCCTTGGTCTTATGGATAAATTGCTATCGCTTCCGATGGTACATCCCCTTGATGTTAAACAGAGAGCCCGAAAGCTAGCGAGGCATCCATGCCTCGCTCACGCGATTTCCTTCAACGCCCTTCAGCAACTTCGCAGGGGAGCGTGTATTCCTGTCACTACAGTGCGAACTATTAACCAACACTCCATCATTCTAAAAATTAACAATTGATACTGCAATAAATTGAACTTCTGTCGTCAGTGTATTGGTTGTAAATCGAGAAATAGTTGTATATGCCAATATATCTTTTTATCTAACAACATCTAAAGAAAGTTATTAAAAGTATTTTAGCTTTGAAGGATTTGTGTATCCCATGTGAAACACTTTCAAATTAACTTTTCTATTAAGAAGGACTGAAGATGATTAGCTTCTTTGCATCGTGTGGCTACGTCAATAAAATTCGCATGAACCCTATCAGCATAACCAATATATTCTGACTCTTTTTTAGCTAACTTTTTAATTCCTTTTTTTGTTTTATAAGAGTACCCAATAGAAACAAGTCTTTGCTCTAAGTCAATAATTTCCTCGTAATTAAATGGCTTAGCTAAATCATCAAACACATTGACTTCCGGAGCATGTGTCGCTAATAACCATGTTTCCATTGAAAAACTTGGTAACAATAGAAAAGGTTTATCAGCCACTTCATCTGACTCCCCTATCCAAAAATAAATAGCAGATTGGCAATAATTTCTTCTTTCTTCATCACTTTCAGTAAATTTAATTGGTAAATCGCTAATTTGCTCAGCGATATCAGTATCCATTTGTATAATCAAGCCATCAGCACCACTAGTCGCAACGAGAGCTTTCCAATTACGTCTTTTAGCTAATTCAATAAAATGATTTTGAATTTTGCTCAAATCATCCTGAGTTTTAATCTTCCAAGATTTGCACCATGATCTAACCTCTGTCCATCCATGGGCTGGCCAAGTGCCTGTTGTAGCATCTCTTTGAGGTGCCAACTCCACTACTTCTACAGATTTCCCCAAATCTGCACCAAGTTTATTTATTAAGTGTTTTAAAAAAGTTATATCCGTAGGGCCTTCGCAGACAAGTAAATATTTATATTTTTCTTTCATATTAAAAACCCAAAGTTATGCCACCCAGTGCACCAGACAACCAGATTTCTGATAACTTCAAACCAAAATATTGATTTTCCCAATCAGATTTCGTCATTCCTTTAGGTGGTAAAATTGGGTTTATCAGTGTTTGACCATCAGTACCACGGCTGACAACAAATAAACGATGCTCGGGGTTGAAAATATCTAGGGCATCTAGTGTTGTTGGGTTATGAGTTGTTAATAAAATCTGTTTTTTATCGTAGCGATCAATATACTCCGATATGTGTACCATTAAATTTCGAACCAAGCCAGGATTTAGTGCACTATCTACATTGTCTAATGCAAAAAAATCAGGAGAATCTTTGTGTGCAAGTAATACTAATACAAATAAAATATACAAAGCCCCCTCACTTACGTCATAAGCATATAGATCATTGAAGTTAGTCTTCATAAATTTATCTTTATATGTTACGACTCTTCGTCCTAAACTAACATGTTCAGAAATTAACTCAGAGCTTGGTTTGTCAGTTGTTCCTACAGATTTAAACCAATCTAATAATTTAAAAAAATGCTGTAATTCATTTCTTTTAGATTCGTCAGAAATTATTTCTCTAAGCGCCTCAGCTAATCGCCCCCCATAAAGGCCAACCGGAGACTTATTACTATTATCAGAAGCAAAACCTCTTAGTATCGGCGTTGATGGCGCATAAATCGAAAAGTTTTCTAAATTGAATAATTCATCCACTTCACTTTTAAATGTTTGGTATAGAGGTATTATACTTTTTTCACGATCAATTTTATTTCCTAAGTTGCTTCCAAAAATAGTTGCACCACTATTTGATCTTCCACAGACTATTTTCCCAAATCTTTTGAGTGATTCGGCATTATATGAAAAGCCATCAACAGCATTAACACTCATTTTATATGTAATTGAATCTGTTGACGCTTCTATTGAGAATGTATTTTTTCTGTTTTTATTTCTAAATGCGCTTCTAAAAATTTGAGGGGATGATAACCGAGCCCCTCTTCTAGAAAGCCTTTCATAATCAATTCCACCTTCTATGGAGGCTGACAACATGGCAATTGCTTCGAGTAGGTTGCTTTTACCAGCACCATTAGTACCAATAAAAACATTTAATTTACCTAATTGGATATCTTGGTCTAAAATCGACTTAAAGCCTTTAATTGATATCTTTTTTACATATCCCATAGTTATTTCTCTATTGAATTCAATGGAAATTTACATGAAATTATACACTAAACTCAGAACAAAAATACTAGAATGACGTGGCAAGTGCTGTTCTTTATAGCTTAATTACCCTGACACTTCCAACAGAAGTTCACCTCCCCTCGGAGTAGTTGCCGCAGGGCATTTGCGGTCGTTGCGTGAGCGAGGCATGGATGCCGAGATAGCGTCAGTTGAATCAGGGACGAGCGTCTGACGCGATAGCATAAGGACGCTTAATGCCCGAGGGGCCTTCAACTCCGTTGAGGACGCCGGGGGATATCCAAAAGGGGAACAGGCGTTTTTCCCCTCTTGGTCGGGTGTGGGGTGAAGACCCACGACTTTGATTTACCTCGGCCGATAGGCCGCAAGACTCATATAACCACAGCGATAACCTTACCAATTCAAACGCCAAACAAACCAGCATTATTATCGGGTGTGGGGTGAAGCCCCACGACTTTAGCCGACCTCGGCCGTAAGGCCGCTAAACTGACGAACAACTAACTAGCAACACAAAGATTTTGCTGAATCTTCCAACGACGTTCCATGAGTGGAATCGAGAACCCATAACACACCACCACAATCAAAGGTTGAAGCTGAAAACTCAACTCAGGCCACAACATAAAGGCAGCTACGCAAGCCACAGTGCGCATTATTGCATGCACAATCGCCACCTTTTGCGCCGCTAACACGCCGAAAACCAACCACATTAATCCTGTTTGCACAGCAAGGGCGAAGGGCAAGGCTAAATAGTTTTCCATAAAAAGGGGAATACTGATGCTAAAGGTTAAAAAACTCATCCCCATCGCAGCCAAAAACACTGTCTCAAACCAATTACGCTCAGTGCTTTTCTTAAAGGAGATATTCTCACCGGTGAGACGCGAGACTCCCATAGCAAGATAGACAATAGAACCCGTGCCGATAAATGTTGCCATCACCATTTGCGATACTGGCAGAATAAAACTCAAGATAAACAATAGCCCCCAGACCATCATGCCAGATAAGGGCATAGCTAAAGCACGTTTTTGGCGGTATTCGATAAGTTGTTGATCCAGTGATTGATATTGCATGATTAAGCCTCCTTGTTGGTATGGCTTAAGTATCCCTGCATCCGCTAAATCACGGCAGTGTGAGTTGTCAGCAAATACGGATGACAAATGTCATTCAAAAAACAGGAGAGGGGAAAGATAGGCAGGCACAAATCTTTTGGACTAACAGCTAACACCAAGGCAACAGAAGTTCACCTTCCCCTGCGAAGTTGCCGCGGGGCGTTGGAATAAATTGCGTGAGTCCGGACATGGATGTCCGGCTAGCTTTCGTAGGTACAAGGACGTTACCTTCGGAAGCGATAGCAATTTATCCATAAGACCAAGGCTAGTAATCAATGCATGTAACTTCGCTAGGGGCGTCTTGGAGCATCCAAGGAGGATAGGACGAGCAGTCCTCCTTGGTCGGGTGTGGGTTGAAGACCCACGACTTTGATTCACCTCGGCCGTAAGGCCGCAATGACTCACATACTCACTCCGATAACCGGCCAATTAAAACACAAAACAAACCAACACTATTATCAAATGTTGGTTGAAGACCCACGACTTTGACTTACCTCGGCCATAAGGCCGCATTAGATAACCACTAAATTGATTCACTAAACCGCAAATCTAGTGTTGTTCAAAACATATCAGCCTATACAGGCGAACCTGCATATACCTCACGCCTTTGCGATTGGCCGATAGCGCGGCATTAACCCAGTATGTTATTGTTTTGGCTTCATAGATTCGATTATTAAGCTTTAACCACTAAGGATTTGCTCCATATGGAAAAAATATTTGAAAGGCTAATGTACGCATCACGCTGGATTATGGCGCCCATCTACTTGGGACTGAGTCTAGTGTTGTTGGGTTTAGGCATTAAATTCTTCCAGGAGATCTTCCATATTCTGCCGATTATTTTTGAGATGACCGAAGTGGATCTGGTGCTGGTCACCCTGTCCTTAATTGATATCACCCTAGTGGGCGGTCTGATTGTGATGGTGATGTTTTCTGGCTATGAGAATTTTGTCTCGCAGCTGGATGTCGGCGAAGACAGTGAGAAGCTCAGCTGGTTGGGTAAATTGGATTCGGGCTCACTAAAAAACAAAGTGGCCGCCTCCATTGTGGCGATTTCGTCAATTCACCTGCTGAAAATCTTTATGGATGTGAAGAATATCGATAACGACAAAATCATGTGGTACTTGCTTATCCATATCACCTTCGTGGTGTCGGCCTTTGCCATGGGCTACTTGGATAAGATGACTCGTAAATAAACAGCGACGTCGCCCCGTAAGCGGCATTGCTGTTTGAGAGTGAGTGCTAAGCGTCACTAAACCAGTCATTGCCAAACAATGCCGAGAGCCAAAAATTAAAACAAGCCACTGATAATAGTGGCTTTTTTATTTTCTGAACAAAAAATGTGCCTCGCACTTTGGTATTAATTTAGTCGGCATTGCATAAGTGCATGTTTGAATTGAAATTATTGCTTGAGATAATAGCCCGAGTTTCAACCTAAACGGCGTTTGATACCAAAGGCTAACCTTTTGAATCAAATTCAAGACCAATTAACCCAAAAGGGTTATTAAAATGCGTCAATATTCTTTATAATCGCCAACATTTTGACAATGTAGCAACACAAATCATCACCTGTATTCGTCCGCACAATTAACAAGGTAGTAAAGTGAAAACACAGTTACTGGCCCTCATGCTCGTCAGTCATTTAGGCTACGCATATGCCAAGGAAGATTTAGCCACAAGCTTAGACACCGCAGAGCCCGCCCCTAAAAGCCATAGCATCGACTTTATTGATAAAGGCCTCAAGCTGAGCTTGAGCTGCTCCGTTGGCGAAACCCAACCCATTTTAAACGTCACTATGGGTGAATCCTTTGCATTTGGTAGCGATCCGAGCGTGCTAATTATTCGCAGCGACAAGCAGCACAGTGTGAAATTTCGCGGCACCGCGACCTTGATGAACTTTACCAGTTTGCCAAAGGCTGACGACGATCTGTGGCAGGCGTTAGCTCAGCTGCAAACTCAAGAGCTAAGCCTTGAGGCCGTTTCGTTTCGCTCAAGCAAATACACTAGCTCAACCTTAGTGGCCGTGGGATTTAGTGAAGCGGTCAGCCAGCTAAAACAGAAGTGTAGCCAGTAAGGGCATGTCTCGTCCTGATACAAAAAAGCCACTGTAATCAGTGGCTTTTTTAGTTGTGCGATTTAAGACTCGCTATCGACTAGCTCGACTTGATGGGTCTTTTCGGTTTGGTCGACTATGGTCAACACCGCCGTATCCCCCACCACATTGCAGGAGGTCAGCACCATGTCGATGATGCGATCCAGCGCGGCCACAATCGCAAAGGCTTCAATCGGCAAGCCCATTTGATGGATTAATACCCCAATCATCACCATGCCGCCACCGGGCACACCGCCCGCGCCAACGGATAACAGGAAGATACTAAACAGCAACGATGGCAATTGCTCGCTGGTGATTGGCATGCCGAAGGCATTGGCGACAAAGAAAATCGCAATCGTGATATAAATCGCCACACCGCCCATATTCATGGTCGCCCCAAGCGGCACACCAAAACCAGCAACGGCGCGATTAACCCCAAGCTTTTCGGTTAGGGTGCGCATAGTCACAGGAATCGTGGCATTAGAGCTGGCAGTAGACAGGGAAAACAGCACTTGCTCTTGGGTTTTCTCGCGAAAGCTCTTGGCCGAAATCGGTGTAAAGAACCCCACCGCCAGCGGATAGACCACAAAAATCCACAGTAATAACAGCGCCAGAATGATCACGACATATTCGAGCACACTCATAAATACTGCCGCATCTAAGGTAGCGCCTAACTTAAACATCAGCGCAAACACGCCATAAGGCGCAAGGCTCATCACCACAGAAATCAGTTTCATCATGATTTTATTGGCGGTTTGAAAACCTTGTACCGCGCCAGCCACATGCTCGCCAAGGGATTTAATCACCCCGCCGAGCATCAGCGCCATAAAGATCACTTGCAGCATATTGCCCGACATAAAAGCCGCCACCGGGTTGCGCGGCACTATATCAATCAGCAGCGCCATTAAGCTGGGGAGTTCGGTCGCGGTAATCGCCACACCATCGGTGCTGCTCATATCGACGCCTTTACCAGGGTCGAGCAATAGCACCACTAACAGAGCGGTTGAGATAGCGACCACGGTATTAACGATGTAAAAGCCGAAGGTTTTGCCGCCAAGGCGCCCAAAGCTTTTTAAGTCCTGCAGCTCACACACGCCGCAAACGATACTGACAAACACCAGAGGCACGACCAGCATCATGATCATATTGACGAACATAGTGCCGACGCCGCCAGCCAGTTCGACTAAATTGCCAGAAAAGAAGCCAATATCGTTTAGAAAATATTGCACTAAGGTGCCGAGAATAAGTCCCGCAAACAGACCGATAAAGATCCGTGTCGAAAGTGATTTAATCATGCTTATGGTTTCCCCAAATAGCTCATCTTTTATTCTTCATCTTCCTTGATGAGCAAAATCGCCATTCCCTTTTCGGTTCAGGCGGGGATAGTGAAACATGCTGGCTGTAAATTCAATGAATAAATTTACTTATTTCATTTTCAATTAAGCCAAACCCATCACAAAAATTTTGTATTCATATGATTTTTATTAAAAATAAAATTATCGATTAATAATTACGCTATCTAGATGCAAGTTAAAAAATCAAAATTTAAACAGTATTTAAACCAAATAAACACAATTAATCGATTCAGCTTGAATAATGCTAGATTTAAAAACCAAATAAACATTTTAATTAGAGTTAAAAACCACATTTTAATGCATTTATAGAGAGATGGGGAAGAATTACGACTAACAATATGCCAGTAGCACTAGCTCAAGCCGATGCGCCAGCAGGTGCTGCTGTTTAATGCTAATGCGTTGCTGAATTAACCAAAGGCTTAATTGCTGCCAATTTTTTAAGTCGGCTGACTGTAAATATTTAGCCTGAAGCGCTTGCTTGGCAAAGTCATCAGCGGAATTAATCTGGGAGATAGCGAGTAACTCGCTGGGCGCAAAAAGCGCTAACTGCGGCACGATACAATGGGTCATGCCCGTTAAGGTATGGGCAATTTGCAGCCCTGCGGGGTCGAGATCGGTAAAGGCAATGATCGGCATTTTACCCGCCATCGCCTGTAAAAACTGGCGCACCCCAATGGGTGAATGGTGGCCGCTACCACGGTAAATCACCATAACGCGGCTAAGTTCGGCGGGTAAGCGCGCTTGGGTTATTGCATCGAATATATCTAGGTTTTCAACCACTAAGATGGCGTTAACATTAAGCTCATGGCAAAGCTGCTCTGCTTCATCTAAGGGAGTGCGTAACGCAGAACGCGCAGACATCCCCATAGGAGGCGATTCAAAACCGAGATACTTCAACAAAACATACTCGGCTTCGGGGCGGATACTCGCCAGCTTTTCATTCTGGCTTTGGGCGGACATGGCGATACGGTTTAGATTAAAGTCCAGCGCCTGTAAATCCACGCCCTCTTTTGCCAATACACCTTTGCGCAGCAACTCAAAATCTCGCGGCGCAAAACACAAATATTTTTCCGCGCCATCCAGCTCGCCCACTTCTAACTCGCGGTAAATCGTTCGCCAATTCGGGCTGAGTTTTACCCTTGGAGAGCGATTAAGATAAACGCCCTCCAAGAGTTGCAACTGCTGCTTGCCTAGGCGAGCCATAATTCCACATCGCGGATAATAAAGTTACCGCTGTAGATGGGGTGAGGTTCGCCTAAGGGTTCTAACTCAAAGTAAGCCTTATGCTCATCGGGTAAACCTTCGTAGCCGCCAATCACTTGATAAATCCAGCTTTCGGCATCCCATGGCAGGGCTTTTTCGGCTAAGTAATCGAGCGCCGACTGGCGTAAGCCCGACTCAATCACATCGACAAAGTAAGTGTCGACCGCTTGCTTGAGTGGATTATCAGGAATATCAAAGTCTTCATTCTGCGTCAGCGGCACAGCCACATCCTGCTCGCGCACAGTCTCGACTATGCCCTGACGGCTAATCGCCTTGATATGGGCGACGATGTTCATCAGCTCAAACTCTTGGCTGGCGTTATGCACATCCACAGACGCTGGGGCCAACAGCACTTCGGCACGATTGAATAGACTCGGGATATCCTTGTGGGACACATGGTCCGCAGGGCGATAATCCGGATGCAAATCGGTGTACAGTAACCACCCCTTAAGCAAGCGGGTACGGCCGCGAATTTGCCTAAAGCGACCGAGAAGTTCCAGCAACCTGCCCTGCACCACACTGAGTTCCTGGGCGCAGTCGCTCATGGTTTCCTGCAAAGTCGTCACCAGCAGCTTACGCAGCTCACGGATATCACCGGCGATTTCACCTAATTCGCTAAACTGGAACATCTCCAAACCATTAAGCAATTCTGACACTTGGCTTTGGGCGAGTTCGTTTTCACGGATCTTAGCGTTAATGGTACCGACATAACCGAACTCGTTGTTGATGCGCCCCCACAACACGCGGATGGAGTAGCGTAAACTGTCGGCAAAGCTATACACATGCTCACTTAAATCAGACAGATACGCCTCGGCGGCGCTGTAATCTGAGCTGTGACGCGCTTCTTTATAATGGTCGGCCAAGGTCTTAATGGTGGCGAGCGCTGAGCCGATGTTGGAGTCGATTTGGCGATTGCGTTCATCACTTAGGCCCTCTTCGAGCAAGGCACGCACCGAGCGTTTAAGGCGCAGCTCTTGGTCTGGCTCTGGGCGCCATAAAATCCCTGCCAGCTTGAGTTTTTCAACTACGGCGGGGTCATGGCTCTCTTCCTTGAGTGAGCCAGCCAGATAGGCGTCCATAATGATGTCAGCATGGCGACCTAACTGCTTGAGTAGCTTTACCCCAGCCTGATGTAAGTTACTGCTCATCACGGCCTCCTTGGTTGATGCTGTGCGTTATCGTCCAAGGCATCATAGTAAATCCCGCTGCGTCGCCGTTTCCGCCTGCGCTTCTAGGCTGAGGCCTTCGGTCTCGTCGATAAAGCGGATCACTTCGTACAGATAATCCAACTTGCCAGTGGCGATATAAATTTGTTTTTCCACGTTGGGGCGCACCAGATACCCAAGCTCCACTAAGCGCTTGAACACTAACTTAATTTGCGCATCGCTATTGGTACTGGTTGAACCGAATAAGCGGTATTGGCTGAGTTTAGCCAACTGCTCACGAAACGCGGGCGTATCTTCAATTCGGCTTTGCAACTCGGTTAAGCGCACTGGCGCGCCTTCGCTTAAGGGAGCATCTTGGCCGCTGGCTTCTTGCACTAATACCAGCCACTCCACCATAGGGATAAGTGCCTGACAAATATCCTTAAATTGTGATGAAATCACCTTGCGTTCGCTTTCGCCTAACTGCAAATAACCGCAGAAAAACACATCGCCCTCGGCGGCCGAGGCCACGGTGCGGTTGATTTGATTGAGATACGCCTCGACCCGCTCGCGGGTGCTGTTATTTTTTAATGCGCGCCAGCCATCTTCATTGGTGGTGCGGCAAATAAACTCACCTTTTAGCAAGAGTTCGATAATGGCGCCCGTGCCGACTAATACAGTTTGGTTTGACTCATTCATGGCAGCACTCATTAGATGGCCTCCTTGCTCAGGCGTTTACTCAACATATCGGCAATCGGATTGGCTTTGGGCTTCACCACCTGCAACTTCTTGGTTTGTTTATTAATAATGTAACGGTTCTCGAACAGGTTCAGCACTTCTGACTCAGGGTTCGGGAAGGCGCCTAACACGCTGATATTGTTGTTACCACAGGCATCGAAAATCTTCTTCACGTTGGTGTGGTGCAGCGTGCCCAGCTCGTCGATCGGCCAGTGAATGGTCACATCGGCACGGCCACGTAACAAGCGCGTGAATGCCAACAGGAACTTACACAGGATCAAATAAGCCATACCGTGGCTCGAGGATTCGTTCAGCTGTCTGTCGGTGCGGATAATCAGGTCGCTATTACCCTCTTTAAGGCGCAACTCGATTTCCAGCAACTTAGCAATGCCGCCGGTTAAGGCCGCGCGGCCAATAATGTCTAAGGCGCGGCGCATACTGTTGGTGTATTCCTCATCGGGCAGACCATTAAAGCCGTCGGCCTTCCACTGTTTGAAGGCTTTAACAAACTGCTCAAGCTCAGGCCAAAACTCTAATTCACTGATCTTAGAGCGAATACGAACCGCAGACTCGGATACGCCATCGAGGAATAACTCTTCGCCCACTTCGCGGGTAATGCGCGCACTCTGGGAGGCGATGCGACGGTCGATATCGGCAAGTACATCATAGAAGGCGGTTAAGTCAACCCCGAAGATCCGCCCCTGTTCACGCAGCGCCATAATGGATTGCGGCACAATCACATTGAGTAACTGTTCTAGCTGCGGCACTAGCTTACGGTAATCCAGCAGGCGAATACCTTTGTCGTTGATAAAGCTCGACTCTTCGCGAGCGCGCTCCCAAGTCTCGGCTAAACCTGAGCCTGACTTGCTGGCAATCACAGAGTCGAAATGCTCCACATATTGCTTAACCGAGCCCATCAAATAATCGCGTTTTAACAGTAAATCTTCGCCCTGACGCAGGCGCTCACCAAGGCTGCCCTGAGCTTCTTCATTGTTGGCGGGCAGTTTCAGCTCGGCCAACTTACGCATCACGGCGCGCAGTTTGGTTAAGTTTTCAGAGGCTTCAATCTGCGCCGCATCCGAGGCCTTACGGTCGGTCTCGAGTTGTTGACGGCGGGTCTTCACTTCTTGGGTCTTGGCTTTAAGCTGCTGATCGATTTCTGAGGCGGCACGTTTCACGTCGCTCAATTGAGTCTGCAACTTAGGCTTACGCAGCAACCAAGTGTGTTGATACCAATCGTCGAAGCGCAATACTTCACTGCGACGCTGCTCGGCGCGGCTGATTTTGGTTTCAAGCTCACGGATTTGTTGCTTGAGTTTAAGGATATTATCCTCATCCACACCGCGAGACTTAAGCTCGTTTTTGTACCAAGTTTCGCAGGCTTTCTGCTCGGCCTTAGCGCTTTCGCGGCGGGCGTCGATAGTGGCCTTAATTTGCCCGAGTTGATTGTCGAGCGCGCCAATGACTTCCTGCCAGTAGGCTTGTTTTTCCATCCGCGCTTCGAGCGCCTGCTCTTTTTGCTCTTCGAGCCAGAGCTGATGTTGATGCTTAAGCTGCTTTAGCTCGCCATCGAGTTGAGTTAAGCGCTGCTGGGCAAAGGCTTTACGCTCGGCCAGCGCCTTGTTGATCTTGTCCTGCTCACTGCGTTTTTCATCGAACAGACGACGTAAATCATCGCGGCTATTTTTGTAAGCCGTGCGGGCAAAGGTCAGTTCACGACTGAGTTTATCCAGCTCTCCGTTAATCGCCACCAGCTGTGATTCGGCCTCGGCCTGTAATTCCTGCGCGCCTTGCAGCGCTTCTTCGGCCTTGCTTAAACGAATACGCAGCTCCTGCTCGGAGGCGGCATATTCAGGCACATCAATGGCTTTAAGATCCAAATGCACCCCAAACAGGGTGTCGCTCGTCCCCGTCACGCTCGGATGCAAATCGGTGCGGTGCAGCAACTCGGGCGCAATCACTTTACCCAGACTCTGCTCCCAACCTTGGGCTTCCTTACGTAGGAATTCGAGCAAGGTATGGGACTGAGGGAACAGCATATGGTGCAGTTCATCGAGCGATGTTTGGCGCTCGTTTACGCGCAGGCTGGCGATACGCAACGCTTCATTGGCTTGGTCGCGTTTGGCGCGCAGCTTACGCTCTTCACTACTTAAACGTTCCACCTTAGCGTTGCAGCTTTCTTGCTCTTCGTCGGCGCGGTGAATCCGCTCGTCGAAAATCGCAAGGCTTAACTTTTCTTCCTCGGTGTAGGTCACGCCATCGACACGTAATTTAAGCTCGGCAGCATTGAGTTTGAATTGATATTCCTGCTCGCTAAAGCTCGCCTTGCCCGCATCCATTTGGCTGCGCCATTGGGCTTCGAGGGCATCGAGATCGGCTCTTGCCACTTCACGCTGTTTGTCGCGCGCTTCGCGTTGTTTGTCCTGATCCGCGTGTAAGCCTTCCAGCTCGCGGTTTAACTGCTCGCCAATTTTGCTGCGGCGGGCATTGTAAGCCGCTTCAATATCTTGGTGTTTTTCGGTTTGTAACTTATGGCGCTCGCTTAAGTTTTCCATGTCCGCACGCCAGTTTGGCAGCATGTCCAAGTCGGCCTTGGCTTGCTCGATATTGGCATCTAAAAAGGCGCCGTGCTGATCTTCGATCGCATCGAGTTCGTATTCGCACTTGGCCACGTCGCCCTTGGCGGCGGATAGGTCGAGGTTAAGCTCGTCACGCACTTCTTTCCATTCGTCGTCCAACATCCGAAGCTTTAAATTCAGCTCCTTAGACAGGGTTTGTTGGATCTCTAAACGATCGGCCTCTAGGCTTTCATCGTTGCGATAACCACGGGACAAGCTCGAGAGACGCATCTCGGCGCTGAGTAATTGGTTAAATTCCTGCTCGAGCTTTTCAAACTCGGGGCGGATCACTTCAAAGCCTTGGATTAATTGACTCTCGCGGATCCACGCCTCGACACGTTGTGGATTGAGGCGTGAGCTAGGTGGATTCACCCCGTCTTCTTCCAAAATGGCGGCGATCATGGATTTGACCGTTTCCATTTTGCCTTCTTTGGAGTGCACCGCCTTGGCGAGTTTCTCGATATGGCGCAGTGAATGCTCACCTTCACACAGGGCGAATTGGTGCGCATAGGCTCGCAGTTCGCTGCGGTTGCTGCCCGTGCTTAATAAAGTGCGATCGTTTTGAATAATCGCGCGGTATTCGCGGGTATTCAGCAAGTTAGTGGTGGCTACGCCTTGGCGTTTTAATTCGCGGCCGAGTTCTGCCATGGTGTGGCATAAAATGGTGTCACCATTTTGGGTTTTAATATAATCGCTTAGCTCGAAACCTTTGCCGATAAAGCGGTAGTTCACCCCTTTGCCATCGCCCGCAGACGCCAGCACGGCTTGATAGAGCAAGCCATCGGCCTTTTGATATTCGTAAATGATGTAGCTTGAATCGTGTGGCAAGTACCAACGCTCGAAACTATCACGGGTTGAAGGCACCACGCGGCTAGGATATTCGCCATAAAATACAGGCACTAAACGTTGCAGAGTGGTTTTGCCCGAGGCGTTAGTACCACAAATATTGGTATGGCCATTGAGGGCGAGTTCCACAACGCCCGGAAGGTGCGTATCAATCAGCACAATACGAATCAAGCTTGGCATTTCATTCCTTATCCAAACGGGGTCAAAGCTAACCCAGATAAATCGAGCCCAAATCGAGACCATAACTCAAGATTAAACGCCGAGGCGTACAACCTAAGCTCAACACACCTAAGATCTACACAATAAAGGGGCGGTCAGTCTCAATGGACAAAAGCGTGTGACGGGTAATCATCCTTGCGAAATCATCTTTGCGAAAGTTGCGAGGTAAAATCCCATTTTGTGCCCCTAAAATAAGGTAAATAGGGGGCATAAGCAATCGAGCACCCGAGTCTTTCACCTCCACGAAACAAGTCTGCTCAATGTTACCTCAATTCCCGTCCATTTAACGGTTAACAAAACGTCAGTAGATCACAATTGGGCATAAAAGCTTAGGGGAAAACGGCCGATGTCGGCGCTCCAAGCTAATACTGGGGCATTGGCCGCCGTTAACATTTTCAGTAACTGTCAACTTGGGTAAAACAGTGAAAGACTCGGCCTCGCAGCCGAACCAAAATCACATTTCATTCACTAATCACAGCAAGCGTTAACAATAAAACCCAGCTAAGTGAGTAGCCTAAATGACAAAAAATACCCGCCCCCCTTCAGCGCTTAAGACGGCGCTAAACACCACGATAGACAACGCCCCACGCCGCACCTTACTCAAAGCCATCGGCTGGACATTGGTCGCAAGTCCCTTGGTCGGCTTAGTCGGCTGCGGCTCGGAGTCCGAAGAAAGTACCAACGACAGTAGCAATAGCAACACGGATACCGGCTCAGGTGCCGATGTGACGACCCCGAGCGATTGGGCCAGTGGTGGCACCGCCAGCATGACGGTCAACTTCCCCGATACCAGCCTCTTCACCGCCAGTGGTGCCTGTGCCTTGGCATTAACCCAATCGGCGGTGGAAGGGCCATGCTATTTCCAAGTCGATAATCGGGATGATATTTCGGACGCAGAATCGGGTTTGCCTATGCAGATTTGTTTTCAAGTGATTGATAAAGATTGCAATCCATTAAGCGGATTAGAGGTGGAAGTCTGGCATTGTAATGTCGCTGGCGTTTACTCAGGCGACACCAGCGGCAGCGCGGATAAGAGCCGCTTTAACAGTGGCTACTGCACCGGAAACTCGAGCAAGGCCCTGCAATCCCAGTGGTTTAGGGGCACCCAAGTGACTGACAGCGAGGGGCGAGTAAATTTTAAATCCTGCTTTCCGGGCTGGTACTCGGGGCGCACTATCCATGTGCACTTTCGGATACGCAACAACAATAACGACCAGTTGGTCTCCCAACTGGGCTTTAGCGAGAGTTTGACGACCGAGATTTGCACCAGCCATCCCGAATATCTGACCCGTGGCCAGCAAGATACCAGCCTCAGTCGCGACAATATTTTTGGTAGCAATTACAGCGCGTTTCTATTTAATACCAGCCAAAATGACGATGGCTCACTCCTCGCGTGGCGCACACTCCAGTTGAATTAATCGTGTCGAAAGAACTAATTCGGTATGAATGATTAAGCATGATAGAAAAAGCGCATCTTTCGATGCGCTTTTTCCTGTCTAATCTTTGGGGAAAAGGGCTTATTTTCGCGCCATTAATCAGAGTCCAAGGTCTTTAAATGTTCGGCGATACGACCATAGATTAAGATCATCTCGGCGAGCGAGCCGACCTGCATGCCCCGCATGAGATTGGAACGGTGAATCTCGACCGTGCGCATAGCGATGCACAACGCATCGGCAATCTCCTGATTCTTAAAGCCTTTAGCGATAAGAGAGAGGATTTCCCGCTCCCGCGGCGTAAGCGCCAGATAGGTTTTTACATATTGATTATCTTGATAATGCGCCTTGGCATGTTCTAGCGCTTTGACTACCGCATCGGCCAACTTGGCGCCATCGGCGGGCTTTTGGAAAAAATCCACCGCCCCGAGTTTTAACGCCTCCACCGCCATGGGCACATCGCCATGACCAGTCAAATAAATCACCGCCAGCGGACTATTGTGCTGCACTAATTGCGCATGTAACTGCGACCCGCTAAGGCCCGGCATACGCACATCGACTAAGGCACAGCCCGGCTCGCTCAAGTCGATGGCGGTAAAAAACGCCTCGGCACTATCAAAATCGTGGATAGTCAGGCCATAGCTTTCGAGCATAAACCGCAGCGAGCGGCGCACCGACTCATCGTCATCGATTAAATACACGGGCAATTCGTGGCTCATGCTGGCGCTCCATCTAGCTTACGGGGTAAAGAAACCTGTGCTTGGCAGCCGCCACCGAGAGCGGTTTCTAGGCTAAAGCGGCCACCATGACTCTCGGCAATATCACGGCAGATCACCAGCCCCAGTCCTAATCCCTCGGACTTAGTCGAATAAAATGCCTGCATCAGCAGATTGGCATCCTCGGTCAGCCCTGTGCCATTGTCTGTCACCGTGAGCAGTATCTTACGCTCAAGATACCTAAGATCGATATCGATAGTGGGCAGATAAGGTTTTGCTGGGTCAAGCTCAGCCTGCTGACGCTGCACACAGGCATCGGCGGCATTCTTCAATAGGTTGAGCAGTAGCTGCTGCATGCCGACTTCATCTAAAGGCAATTGATAGGCTTCGCCACTGATATTGGTGGAAAGCTGGATCTGATGCTGCTCCAGCTCATAGGCGAGTAGCGGCGCAGTGTCGTTCACAAGCTGGTGCAAATATAAGGGTTGTTTAGAGACTGGCCGCTTTTTCAATAAGTTACGCAAACGGCTGATAATACTGTCGGCGCGGCTGACCTCTTGCTGAATTAAGTTCAGCACAGCTTGTAATTCTTCAGGACGGGTTCCACGCTGCAAACGCACCTCGGCGCCATGGCAATAATGGCCAATCGCCGCCAGCGGTTGATTGAGTTCATGGGATAGGCTCGCCCCTAACTCCCCGGCAATCGCGATGCGCTGGGCATGTTCCAACAGGGCACGGTTTTCACTGAGTTGTCGCTGGGTGTTTATCAACTCGCGGCCACGACGGCTAAAGCGATATTCGAGCCAGAAATGGTACACGTTGAGCAGCACTAAAATCGCCAACGCTAGCCAAGCCCAATGCTGATGCAGCTTCACCCATAGCCATGCTCGCTGCCACCATGGAGTTTGCAGGGGATGCATATCGAGATCTTTGAGCAGTTGATCAATCGCAAGTTGGCTCACGGCCGTGGTCCAACCCGCGGATTCGGCGGCTCTGGCAGCGGGACTGTCTTCGGGTAAGGCCAGTAGGGCTTGAGTCACCTGCTTGGCTAAGGTTTGTGTCGCACGATTGGTCTTAGCCATCGACCAGTTGGGATAGAGCCGACTCGACACTTGGCAATGAAACCCAACGGGCGCCTGATTATCGAGCACCCGATAATCCTTTATGTTAATCAAGCCTTCGGCCTGCATTTGCTCAAGTTGGCAGACGGGCACAATCGCCGCATCTAAGCCTAGAGCTTTAACGCTTGGTGCTTTACCGCTTGGCTCATCTGTAGCACTAAGCTCATTTGTCCCACCCTGCTGACCTGTACCGCCAAGCTGATACACCAGATTATCGAGTGGAAATCCTAAGGGAATGATATCTCCCACTAAATGGATTAAATCTATGCCCTTTAGCTGCGCCTCGTAGACCATAGTGAGATAACCACCGAAGGCATTTTTGGAGACTATACCAAGGCGCTTGCCCTTGAGATCCTTTAAGGTCTGATAGGGGGAATCGGCCCTGACCACCAGCGCCGACCCCACCTGCATGGCCGCACCATTATTGATAGGGCTTCGTAGGGTAGCGAGCCAAGACAGGGAATACTGCCGCGCCAGCATCACAGATTGTCCAGGGTTAGTGATTACAAAATCGAGGGCCTCGGTTTCAACCCCTCTGGCTAACTCTTCAAGGCTTAATGGATGTAACCTAAAGTAACTATTGGGAATTTGTGACTCAAGCCATCCCATCAGCGGTTGCCAACGATTGATGGTGCCCTTGTAGCCTCGAATGGCCAATACACCCACATCAACCACTTGATAGTTCGCGGCGTCATCCATCTGCTGCGCGGCAGGCGCTAAGCTTAATACACCAGTCTGCGCCATTTGAGCGACCGATTCCTCGGCCACCACACTCAAACTCAACAAACCAGCTAAGGCGATGATGAGCCTTACTTTCGATAGTCTGCCCCAGCTCCAGCCATTGCTTGAAACGGATACGACAGTTGATACGACAACACTCAACACTGTGCCCATACTCCTTAGCCCTAGGATTGCATCCATTTTGTTGCTAAATCATAAACCCTATGTTTTGAGAGGTCATTCTAACTGATATTTGTTGCGCTAGATCAAGTCCCTATCCGATATGTGGAAAACCACTATAGAGATGCCACCCCGCCTTTTACAGAATGCGCCTAACGCTAAACCTTAAGTCTTTCGACCCGTTTTATCTGTAAGAGTGAAGGAAATTCCTATGGACAAGAGTAAACGTCAGTTTCTCGGAAAAATGGCCAGTGTGAGCGTCGGCGCCGCGCTCATTCCCGTCGTGCAAGTGCAAGCCCAACCGACTCAAACTGCAGCTACGGGCAAACGCTACGGCATGGTAATTGACCTGCGTCGCTGTGTCGGCTGTCAGGCCTGTACCGTGGCGTGCACCTTCGAAAACCTGCCGCCCTTGGGGCAATTTCGTACCACAGTGCAGCAGTACGAAGTGTCGCAACAGGATGCTGTTACGCCGCCCGCATTTTTGATGTTGCCAAGACTGTGTAATCACTGTGAAAACCCACCTTGCATCCCGATTTGCCCCACGGGTGCCACCTTCCAACGCCCTGATGGCATAGTGGTCGTCAACAACGAATGGTGCGTCGGTTGTGGCTATTGTGTACAAGCTTGCCCCTACGATGCCCGCTTTATCAACCATGAGACCAACACCGCCGATAAATGCACCTTCTGTGCCCACAGGCTAGAAGCAGGACTGTTACCCGCCTGTGTCGAAACCTGTGTCGGCGAAGCGAGGGTGATTGGCGATCTGAACGATCCTCACAGCCACATCAGCCAGCTACTCAAAGCAAATCAAGCGGATATCAAGGTGCTCAAGCCCGATGCCAACACAGCACCTAGAGTATTTTACATCGGCATGAACAGCGCCTTCGAACACAGGATCAGCGGCCAAGCCCCCGTTCGCACCCTACTGACAGACACTGGCGAGGAGATCCACCATGGTCATTAAAGAAATCTTTACCCCAGATATCGCCATCACTTGGCTACCCTGGGCGGTGCAATACTTCTTTTTGATGGGTTTGGCCTACGCCAGTGTGTGGGTGGCGACCATCCATTTATTTAGCGCGAAGCAAACCGATGCCAGACTGCTCAAGCTCTGCGCCTGTTTGATGCTTACCGCTGGCATAGTCGCGCCGATTGCGCTGCTTGCTGACCTGCACCAACCGCTGCGGGCATGGCATTTCTATGCCCAAATCAGACCGCATTCGTGGATGTCGTACGGCGCCTTTTTACTGCCGATATTTTCCGGTGCGAGTGCCCTTTTTGCTTGGCTATTACTGCGCCAATACTTGCCAACTAAAGCCTCGACACAAGGGGAGTCATCCCAAGATTGGGTGAGGCGTATTGCCCAACTTATCCGCCTAGGAGACTGGGATAGTGATAAATGGATCAAGCCAATTGCACTGATTGCTAGCCTAAGCGCCTGCAGTATTGCGCTTTACACCGGAATGGAGACCATGGCGATCAAAGCGCGGCCGCTCTGGCATACCTATTGGTTGCCGCCATTGATGGCGACCAGTGCCCTACTCGCCGCCTGCGGCACTCTCGCCCTGCTCAATCGTGTTTTGCACGGTTATCAAGCCAGCACCCAAGACAGGTTGCTGCAATGGGTCAGAGCAAGCTTTGGTCTCTTCGCCCTGTGTCTTATCGGCTGGGCCTTATTCGATAAAGGCTCTGCGCACGAAGCGGCGCTGTTATTAGACACCAGCCCAAGCTGGCAACTCGCCGCCATCTGGGTATTGGTCACCCTAGCCCTGCAGGCATTGGTATTAGCAGTGCGCCGCCTCCCCTCGGTATTGATGTTAGTCGTCAGTTTAACGGCGGTGCATCTGGCATGGGGATTTCGCTGGATTGTACTTATCCAAGCGCAAACCGACCCTAAATACGGCGCGGGCACTTATTTCTACCAACTGCCATGGGGGCCAGAGGGCCTATTGGGTATCGCTGGCACCTTCGGCCTCTGGCTCGCACTGATGGTATTAGTGTCTGAATTTATTCGCCATCAACCACGCTCAACTCAGTTGTCCTCTTGAGCCACAGCACCGTCCCTATTAAGAAAAGTTACCGCATTAAGGAGTCAGTAATGGATAAGAGTAAACGTCGTTTTATCAAAGGCGCAGCTGTGACGGGTGGCGTGGGATTATTTGCCGCAGGTTACAGCCATACCTTAGCGCAAATGGGCAAAGGGGTCGTGAATGGCAGTTCAGGCAAAACCACCCAAGATCCCATCCATGGCAATTCGCTAGCCCCTGAATATAAAGTGGATTTAACCTCAGGCCAGCTGATTGGCAACGATGAACAACGCATCGCCAATACCATGTGTCTCGGCTGCTGGACCAAGTGTGGCGTGCGCGCCCGTATCGATAATAAGACAGATAAAATCCTTCGCATCAGCGGTAATCCCTATCATCCGCTCTCGGCGCGGGAACATATCGACTTCGATACGCCGATCAAAACCGCCTTTGTGGGCTTGAGTGCTTATCAAGAGCAAGGCTTACAGGGACGTTCAACCGCCTGCGCCCGTGGTAATGCCATGTTGGAACAACTAGATAGCCCCTATCGCGTTACCCAATGCCTTAAACGGGTCGGGCCACGCGGCAGTGGTCAATGGCAAAGCATTAGTTTCGAGCAACTGCTGACCGAGGTCGTCGATGGCGGTGACTTATTTGGCGAAGGCCATGTCGAAGGCTTAAGAGCGATTCGCGATATCAGCACGCCACTCGATGCCAATAATCCTGAGTATGGCCCCAAGGCTAACCAGCTATTGGTGTCGAACGCTTCGGATGAGGGCCGAGACGTCATCATTAAACGCTTTACCTTCAATAGTTTCGGTACACGAAATTTTGCCAACCACGGCGCCTATTGCGGCTTTACCTATCGCGCAGGTGCAGGTGCCCTGCTCGACGATTTAAAAAAGTACGCTCACCTTAAGCCCGATTGGGACAATAGCGAGTTTCTGCTGTTTATCGGCACCTCGCCGCAACAGTCGGGCAATCCTTTTAAACGCCAAGCGCGGCAGTTGGCCAACGCTCGGGTCGACGGGCGAGAATTCAGTTATGTGGTGGTGTCGCCCATGTTGCCCAACACCTCAAACCAAGCCTGCGCGGGCAACAATACTTGGCTGCCCATTCGCCCCGCAACCGACTCCGCCCTCGCCATGGGCATGCTGCGCTGGATTATCGATAACCAGCGCTACGCCAGTGCATTTTTAACCGCACCCAATGCCGAGGCGGCGAAAGCTGCGGGTTATCGCGGCTTTAGTAATGCCAGCTTCTTAATCATCAGCACGCCAAATCACCCCAGATACGGCCAATATTTGTATGCCAGTGATCTCGGCTTGCCCTTCGAAGGTAAAGCCTACAGCGAGCAGGATTCACCACTGGTTGTCGATGCCGCCACAGGGCAGATCCTACCAGCCGGACAATGCGCCAAGGCGCAACTTGAGGTGGAACAAAGCGTAACAACGCCAAAGGGCGAGCTGAGCGTGAAATCGAGTTTTCAGCTGCTCAGTGAAGCCGCGCGCATCGTCGAGATGGCCGACTACGCCAAGGAGTGCGATATCAGCGAGGCGCAAATTGCTGCCCTCGCCCACAAGTTTACTAGCCACGGCACTAAGGCGGCGGTGATCTCCCACGGCGGCACCATGAGCGCCAACGGTTTTTACAGCGCATGGGCGATCATGATGCTCAACGCCATGATAGGTAACCTAAATCTTAAGGGCGGTGCAATGGCTAAGGGCGGCACCTTCCCCGCCTTTGGGGCTGGTCCAAGGTACAATTTGCAGGAGTTTGACGGCATGGTCGAACCTAAGGGCGTATTCCTTTCCCGCTCTAAGTTCCCCTACGAGAAAACCTCTGAATACCGCCGTAAAGTCGAGGCGGGAGAGTCGCCCTATCCGTCGAAGGAGCCTTGGTTCCCCATCTCATCGCCCCTGCTCGGTGAGCACTTGACTGCGGCGGTGCATGGTTATCCCTATCGACTCAAGGCGTGGATCAACCATATGGGTAATCCGATTTATGGTCAGGCGGGTCTCGGCGAAGCCATTGGTGCACAATTAAAAGATCCCAAAGTATTACCGCTATTTATCAGCATCGACAGCTTTATCAATGAGACCTCGGCGCTGTCGGACTACATAGTGCCCGACACCTTAACCTATGAATCTTGGGGCTGGAGCGCCGCTTGGCATGGCACGCTCACCAAAGAAGCCACCGGGCGCTGGCCAATTGTCGAGCCGAGGGTCGCCAAAACCGCCGATGGCGATGTGATTTGTATGGAATCCTTCCTTAGCCAAGTGGCGATAAAGCTCAATCTGCCCGGCTTTGGCGCCAATGCGGTCAAGGCCGCCGATGGCAGTTTGCATCCCCTGAGCCGCGCGGCCGATTTCTCGCTCTACGGCGCGGCAAACGTGGCTTACCTTGGTAAACCCGTTGCCGATATCAATGCCGAAGATATGTACTTCAGTAGTGTTGGGCGCATTCAAGCGGAACTCAATGCCAGACTCAAACCCGAAGAGGCCAAAAAAGTCAGTTACTTATTTGCCCGTGGCGGCCGCTTTGAGAATATCAGCGCGGGACGCGATGAGGCGGGCAACCCCAGCAAGGTTTGGCCAAAACCTTTAATGTTGTGGAACCCAGAGGTCGGCAGTCGGCGCAATAGCTTAAGCGGTGAATATATGAGCGGCTGTCCACGGCGTTATCACCCTGCGCTCGCCAACAGCACGCCCTTGGAGCAAGCATTCGATAAGTCACAGTGGCCGCTGCTGATCAGCAGTTATAAGTCGCATACCATGAGTTCGATGAGCATAGGTTCGGACCGTTTACGCCAGGTGCACCCCAATAATCCGGTGCGCATCAATGAGCAAACCGCCGCACGTTTTGGCATCAAGACCGGAGATACGGTCAAGATCAGCACGCCTAATGGCAGTGTGGTGGCCTTGGTGGAATGTGTGGCGGGCGTGCATCCAGACTGCATTGCCATCGAACACGGTTATGGCCATAAGGAGTTAGGCGCGCGGGACATAATCATCGATGATAAAAAGATTGCCGCCAATCTGCTGATCCGCGTCGGGGTCAATATGAACGACTTGAATCTGTTCGATCCAAGCCGCCATGGGCGCTATCCGCTGGTGGACTGGGCCAGCGGCGCATCGGCGCGGCAAGGACTGCCCGCCAAGATAGAGAAAATCGCTTAACCTAGGCTCGCCATCCAAGGCGCTTGCAGCGGCGCCTTGGATAAATAACCCGCCTTTGAAGCGCGACACATGTCGCTCTTTTTTATCCTCAGCGTGATCTTATTTTGACGATAATTGGTATCTATCTCGCAGCATTAAGTTTCGTTGAAATACCTCTTACGAGTAAAATCATGGCTATAGTTACACTATATTGCACTATGCCGAACGCTAAGAGCCTAATGCTATGTGCCTAATGCTCAGCTTAGGCTATTAACGCCGTCTTTGAGTTAACCCACTCATCAGGAGTATTCAGTGTTTAATTCTTCACTACGTAAAGACCTCGCAGAAAGCGAAACCAAACGCAGGGAAGCCGAGGCCGTTGTCGATTCAATCAAGGCGAGTATCGCGACGATTGAGTTTACCCCCGATGGCATCATCCTCGATGCCAATCCCCTGTTTTTGAAGGCTGTAGGCTACTCACTGGACGAGATTGTCGGTAAACACCATAAATTATTTTGCGCCGCAGACTATGTAAATACCTCTGAGTATCAACAGTTTTGGCGCGAATTAAAACAAGGACTGGCGAAGGAAGGCAAATTCCCCCGCGTACACAAGAATGGTCAAGAGATCTGGCTCAGGGCGACCTATTTTCCCATCAAGCAGGATGGCAAAATCACTAAGATCATGAAAACTGCGGCGGTGATCACCGAGGATAAATACCAGCTAGATGCTCAGGCGGCGCTATTTGCCGCCCTGCAAAAATCCCAGGCGATCATCGAGTTCAGCCCCGAGGGTAATATCCTCAATGCCAATGCTAACTTCCTCAGAACCATGGGGTATAGCAAGGAGCAACTGCAGGGTAAGCATCACCGCCTGTTCTGCTTCGATAACTTCTATCAGGATAATCCGCATTTTTGGGATGACCTGCGACGCGGGCAATACAAGAAAGGCCTATTCCAACGTAAAAATGCCTACGGGGATTCGATTTGGCTTGAGGCCGTTTACAACCCTGTGATGGATGATCACGGCAAAGTGGTAAAGGTGATCAAGTTTGCCAGCGACATTACCCAGAGAATTATCAAGAGCCATGCGATTCGGGATGCGGCCAATATCGCCCATGCCACCTCGCAGAGCACGGTGGAACAGGCTAACCGCGGCGTGCAGTTACTCGATGCGACGGTAAACACCTCAAACGCGATTGCGGCGCAGACCAATAAAACCACTGAGTCTATGTTGAAGCTCAACGAGCAATCCCAAAGTATTCAAGCAATTGTGGCAACAATCAGTGCGATTGCCGATCAAACCAATCTACTGGCCCTCAACGCCGCCATCGAAGCTGCCCGCGCGGGCGAACAAGGCCGAGGCTTTGCAGTGGTGGCCGATGAGGTGCGCCAGTTAGCGGCGAGAACCAGTAAATCGACCGGCGAAATCGCCGCTGTGGTTGATAAGAACAGCCAACTGACCGCCAGCGCCACCAGCATGATGAATGAGGTTGAGCGCATCGCCGAGGAAGGCAAACAGCAATTAGCAGAAGTCACCGCCGTAATGGGCGATATTCGCACCGGCGCGGAGAATGTCGCCGAGACAGTCTCGCAACTTTCTATTGATTAACCCATTTTGGCCAAGCGTTAAGGGATAAGCGTGATGCTTAACCTAAAGGCTAAATTGCATGGCTGAGTTAATAAGTGAAGTATGAAAACTGCTGGGAAGCGAGGTTAGCAGGCTTAAGCGGCAAGAATGAGCAAGCTTAAGCGATTAGAAAGTTAAGTTAGCAAGCTTCAATGGTTAGACAGTTAAGTTGTAGAGCCAAGCTAAACCCTTGGGATTACGGGCTTTAAAGCAGTTGTTATTCCAAGTGTTTTGAATTGAGTCTTAGCCGTTATCGGCGCCTTGGTTTTCCCTCGGCGCCTTACTTACCAAATCACTCAGGTTTTACTCGAAATAGTTCTGACTCGAAACATGTCGACTCAAAATACCGCTTAAAAATCGGTTTTGCGCCCTTCATAGGCGGCGCACATTTGTTGCATTTGCGCCTCTTCGTAGGGGCGCAGGCCACTCATGACTAAGGTTTTAATCCCTGTGCCAACGAGGGTATCGCCGCTATGCAGCTCAAAGTGCAGCGTCACATCGCCACGCTTACCATCAATTTTAAGCTCTTGTTGTACAAGCGATAACTTCACTTCCACAAAGTCGAGGCTGGTTAAGTCGAATGACATGCTCTCGTAGATCACTAAGGGACGCTCGGGGTTAATCATCACTTGATGCTGTTTCATCAAAGGCACCAAGATATCGATAAAATTGTGTCCCGAAAACGCCACATAGTTGCGAATAAAGGATTCGGTTTGCGCGTCGCAGCGACTCACATCGCCATGACGACTCACCTGCAAATAGGTTTTTTCGCGGTTATCGCAAATCGAAAAACTGTCGCTCACCTGCTCGGGAAATTGCAGCTCGACGCCATCACCGACCATGCCAGCAAAGGTAAACTTCATGTTCTGGCTTAAACCGTACTGGGTTAAGACGAGGGCAAACAGCAAGTCGCCGGGCACACAAAAGCGCTTAGCACCCACATCGTGGATAGGGTTAAAGTCTTGGGCGATTTTCTTGGCGAAGTCACTGGCTTGTTGTGCAGAAACAGAAATTGATTGATTTTGCTTAGAAAAATACGGCGATAGGAACATATAAACTCGATCTTAACTGGCTCAATATTGGGCGAATAACAAAGGTGCAACGAGTCTACCTCAGTTTCGGCATTTCACTCACCCGATGACTTATCCTCTTAGGGTAACGAACAAAGTAACATCTGACTTACATTTGTAAAGATAAAGAATTTTAAGTTGGTTTTAAGTTAATAAAACTAAGCTCCGCGGCCGCAAACGAGAACAATTCCTGTTTGCAAAAAAAATAAAGACAAGCACCATGTCCGATTCGGAGAGCCCAATGACCCAACTTAGCCCAATGCGCCTTACCTTATTGGCCTGCGCATTAACTACCGCCTTCAATGCCCAAGCCAATTCGCCCACCCAAGCCCCCGCAAAAATAGAACAGATCAGTATTTTCGGCAGTAAAAATCCCCTCGATACCACACCAGGTAGCGCCCATCAAATTACCGAAGCCGAATTAGAAACCTTTAAATATTCCGATATTATGCGCACCTTGGCCTCTGTGCCCGGCGTTTATATTCAAGAAGAAGATGGTTATGGCCTGCGCCCGAACATTGGTATGCGTGGCACGGGGCAGAATCGTTCTGAAAAGATTACCGTGATGGAAGATGGTGTTCTCGCCGCTCCCACCCCCTATGCCTCCCCAGCGGCTTACTACTTCCCCACCTCAGGTAGAATGCAATCGGTTGAAATACTTAAGGGAAGTTCAACGGTAAAGTATGGCCCACGCACCACGGGTGGGGTGATTAACATGCTGTCTCGGCAAATTCCTCAAGAGGCATTAGCCGGCAAAATTGATCTTGCCTTAGGCCAAGATGGCTTCGGTAAATTACACACCTATGCGGGCGGACAAGGCGAACGCATTGGCGCTGTGGCCGAGATTTATCGCTATCAAGCCGACGGATTTCGAGAGATAAACACGGTCGGCGGCGACACTGGCTTTACTAAAAATGATGCCTTAGCCAAGGTCAGAGTGAACACCGACAGCACGGCCGCATACCAGCAATCCCTTGAACTCAAATTGAAATTTGCCGATGAGACCTCTAACGAAACCTATATGGGTCTGACCGATGCGGATTATCAGGCCTCGCCCTATAGTCGCTATTCGGCCTCGCAAAAAGATCAGATGACCACAGAGCATAAGCAAGTGCTGCTCAACCATATTATCGATTTTAGCGACACGCTAAGCCTTAGCAGCATTGGCTATTACAATGATTTTCATCGAAATTGGTATAAGGCCGACAAGGTGGGTGGCGAGTCATTAAGTGGCAAAGGGATCCAAAATGCTGCCGACTTTGATGCGGGTCTGCTCTCTGAGCTTGAGGTCAATGTCAAAGCCAATAATCGCAGTTACCTCGCCCAAGGGATACAAACGGAACTCAATTGGTTACTCGGGGATCACGACCTCGCCTTTGGTCTTCGCTACCATGAAGATGAAATGGACAGATACCAATGGGCCGACAGTTATGCCATGGACGCCAACAGTGTCATGTTACGCACTAAGAGTGGTGTCCCGGGCACCGACTCTAACCGTGTCGATAGCGCCACGGCATTTGCGGCCTATGTGCAGGATAAAATCAGCCTAGACGCGCTCACCATTACCGCTGGCCTGCGCTGGGAAGATGTCGAAACCCAACGCCGCGATTGGGGTAAGAAGAATCCGGGCCGCGAGGGGAATCCCGATAAACAGGTTGAAAGCCAGTTCAATGCACTGCTGCCTTCGTTATCAGCAACTTACCAGATTAATGAGCAAGTATTACTTCTGGCTGGAGTACAAAAAGGCTTCTCGCCCGCCGCGCCCGGCAATGCTAAGGGGCAAGAAGAACAGAGCTGGAACTATGAGGCTGGCGTTCGCTACCATCAAGATGCATTTAATGCAGAGTTAATCGGTTTCTATAGTGATTACAGTAACATGCACGGCAATTGCACGGCGGCGCAGGGTTGTGATGACACTAAACTCGACAATCAGTACAACGCAGGCGAAGTAGAAGTTAAAGGCCTCGAACTCAGCCTCGCCCACGAGTTTAACCGCGCCGGAGCGATGAGTTTTCCAGTCAAGCTCGCCTACACCTACACGGATGCCGAGTTTGGCAATAGTTTCGAATCTGAGTTTGAAACTTGGGATAAGGTTGAGGCGGGTTACAAGTTAACCTATCTACCTGAAAACCAATTATATATTTCAGCAGGTGTGCAATCGCAACACTGGCAAATCACAGTGGCGGCACGTTATACCGATGAGATGCGAACAAAAGCAGGTGCAGGCGCTATTCCCGCAGATGAAGTGATTGAGGCCAAAACCTTAGTAGACTTGTCGGCGCGTTACTTTGTCACCCACAGTCAGGAAGTGTACTTAACCGTAGACAACCTCTTAGATGAAACCTATATGACGACGCGAGTACACGGCTCTATTTTTGCCGGAAAACCTCAAACGGTCACACTCGGTTACAGCTATAAATTTTAATCCCTCGTAAAACGAACAAGGGCAAACCCAGTTTGCCCTTGTAAATCATCGGTCAGCAATCACTGCGACTAAACTCGCTTAAATTCGCGCTTTAACTGAAAACTCTCGTCGGTCACCAGTTGTTCTAACACCTCTACCCGTTCGCGCAGTTTATCAAGCTCAATACGTAACAGTTGGTTTTCGGCCTGAAGCTTAGTACTGACCGAATTGCCGCGCTCGCGGATCTTCATAATCGCGACTGTATATCCGCCGACAATGGCAAAAATAGGGATAAGTAATGCAAGCGTTGCTGCGTTCATAACGGGTCCTTTTCGAATTTTTCTCTTAATCCAGTATGTGCAACATAACCTAAATGCACCAGTGACAAAAGTCATGAGTTGTCACCAAGCAGTTGAGCGGCTCTTTATCAAGTCCACGCTATTCCTTATCGAAACTATCCACCACAATCGCCCCCATAGAAGCGGGCATGGTAATCACGATAATCCGTTTAATGGAGGTCAGAGGATCATCAATAAAGGGCAGCTTATCGAGGCAAAGGAGCACCAAACTCACCACACAGGCACTAATCAGATAGGCCATAACAATCCGAAAAATAAATACCGGCAGGCGGTGACGAATGTTTTGTTGGAACACACTCTGGTAAGTAAATACCCCAAGGAACAGCAGCGACAAACTCAATAACATCAGCAGATTCAGTAGCGGCAAGGTCTCTCCGAGTTGCCATGCCTCCTCCGAAAACCCAATAGGCACAGCAAGCGCAAAGGCACCGACACAGACTTGAATCGCATCTTCAGTGTTAAAACGGTAGGTATCAAAGTTAAAGCTCATCTCGCCTCCCTGTAATTTCACGGCACATCATAGCCGCACATCGAATAAGCAAATCATAACCCGTAAAATATCACCCATTGTTGCTACTTTGGCTGCGCTTTTAATGCGTCGGATAGTATCTTAAAGGCTACGATAGCATGGCTGCCAGAAGCAGCCTTGAGGTGGACTGTCGTCTCGCTAATCACCATGGTTCTCCTGTTTAACATCGATGTCGCCTGTTTGTTTTGAAGGAACATTAGTAACTCGTTTGTGGACAGAAGAGTGTTAAATATTGAAAGACTTATATCATTGCTTGGTTATTGAATGCAGACCTTATTAACGGCGAACCATGGTATTTGCTCAACGACACGCAGCAAGTCCTTCCTTGGATGCTCGACCGCCCCGTCCATGGGGCGGACGGTCGTTTCGCTAATCACCATGGCTCACCTGTTTAGCATTAGCGTGGTCTGTAAGTTTTAAAGAAATATGAAGCATGCTTTGGGACAAAAGCATGTTAGATTCCCAACTCTAATTATTGAGTTTCGGATTAAAATTTCTATGGAGATAACGCCAACGTAACCGGCGCGACGGAGGAGCGTCCGGCGCCGCAGGGGCGTAGTTGACGTTTTTGTTAGGCATGTTGTCTATATCCGAATATTCAGAGGGAAGCTGATTTCACCTTCAGAGTACAGCTCACCCTCCTTGGTCAGCACCATACCGTTCCGAAGCCATAGATAGGAGGAGTCTCCCTCAGTGACGTCAAAATCCATCGCCAGTAGTGGAAAACCCAGTGCCATGTGTACATTAGCCAACTTTTCACCAACAGACACAATTTCAAGTAATAAGGTGCCATCAGCAGCTGAAATCACCTCGATTCTATGATGAGCTTCGAGGTCACGTAGCCAATTTAACATGCGGTCTTCCTGCATGAGTTCTAGCACGAAATATTCTGCTGGTTCACTAGTACCAATTGTAACGAGGCATGGCTGTAGTAAAATTCTATCGTTAGAAATAAACGTTAAGGTTTTATCAACGCCGTCAACAACGAACCAACCGGTGACATTCTGTACAACCTCACGTTTATCAATTCGTGATTTGATTTCAATAGATCCATCAATATTTTGCGCGTGAACAATGCCGTGACATTCTCGACATAGAAGAACACACTTATCAACCTCCTCAATTTGCTCAGTTGATAACGTTCTGTTCATCAGCGCCGAGTATTGAGGATGTTTTTCAGATGGATCTACATGGTGAAATTCGAACATACGGTTAAACGTGCCATAACGCGCCACCATTTCCTCAACGGATTTTCCACATTGAGAACAGCGATTACCTCGATACTTGTATAGTTGCGACCGGTTTACCATTTAATGCCCAACATCTATGGACACCCCATTTTTTGCAAGAAAAATCAACCGATAACAAATGTGGTTTTGCAGCCATCTATTCGGATTCCTTGTAAGAGACTAGCTCTTGATCCCCGATGAACTTCGCTGACTTGGCTCTAATCATTTTATCGTTTTCTAAGAAACGATGTTAGGCACAGAGTTTCCAAGTCACGGTCTAACCTGTCTTGTCATCACTTGCTTTCACTTAGCAAAACTGGATGTACTTTTATTTACTTAATAGGTTCGTCCTGCGCTAAAACTTTCTTCTTTGGCTAATATGGCCCAAGAGATACGAACCAGTTTATTTGCTAATGCCACTATCACTTTGTTTTTATGCATTCTCTTGAGCAACGAGGTTACCCATTCAAAGAACGGTTTTCCTTCTTTTAAATGCCTAATCACCGCTCTAGCACCATGGATAAACATGCGTCTTAAGTAGGTATCTCCTCGCTTACTGATACCTAGCAGTAGTGACTTACCTCCGCTAGAGTGCTGGCTTGGTACTAACCCCATCCAAGCGGATAACTGACGCCCTGATGAAAACGCTTTTGCATCACCAATACTGGCAATTAATGCGGATGATGTTAAGCGACCAACACCTGGGATCTGCCTTACTTTCTGACACTCATTACTGACTTCACTCGTGAGATCTATCTGCTTATCCAAATATTCTGCATACTGTTCGAGCTCCCTCAAACGTGTTTGCATTAAACTAATGTGCTCAACTAGCAGCTTTGGCAACTTATGCTCGACCAAGCTAAAACCTTCTCTAAACCATTTTCTTAGCTGAAATCTTCCAGCAGGAACACTAACACCAAATTCTTGAAGGCTTGCCCTGATTCTATTGATTAATGCAGTACGGTCTCTGATTACGCCTTCTCTTTCTCGATGAAGCAGCAATAAAGCTTGTTGCTCTTCACTTTTAACAGAAACAAATCGCATCGTGGGGCGACGAACCGCTTCGCAAATCGCTTCAGCATCAGCCATATCGTTCTTATTTGTTTTTACATAAGGCTTAACATACTGAGGTGGCATGAGTTTGACTTCATGACCCAGCTTTTTTATTTCTCGTGCCCAATAATGAGAACTAGAACAGGCTTCCATTCCAATCAGACAAGGAGCAATATTGCTCAAAAATTTAATGACTTGGTTTCTTCTTAGTGATCTATTAATCAGTTTTTTCCCTGTCTTATCAAACGCACATAATTGAAAAACAGACTTTGCTAGATCAATTCCGATTGTATAAATATCACTCATGGCGGTCTCCTTTTAAACTGACTTCCTCAGTATAGAAGGGGTGTCCATTTCATTATTTTATTAGTGCGCATGTGCGTTTACCAAACCTATTAACTAAATAGTGCACCAATAATGAAGCTATCTAAAGATTGGTAGATGCTATCAATACCTTAGTTACCTAGCTAAAAGAAGTGGTCATTCAGTGATTATTATTGAATCTTGAGTAATTCTTATCCTAATTGGCATTAGCATTACCCAAGCAATTTTTAGTACTCGCCTACCCAGCTATCTGAATTAACACTATTCAATTAGGCTCCAAAATCTTTCCTTCGAACCAGTGTTAACCATCCATTCTTGATAGGTTCTCTAGTTGGAATAACTTCACGATCAAGATCTCCTTTTAATGTTTCAAAAAGATCAACTGTAAATAACTTATTTCCAATATGCCAAGAATGTTCAAAAGTTCCAAAAGTAAAAGCTTGGTCATTTTTTTTAGTATTCGAATCATCCTTTAACTGCAGAAAATAGTTCGAACAATCAACATTGACAGCTTTATAAGGAAAATTATCAGGTAGACCTACGCGACCCACTCTAGGAGCAACGCCAAGTCGTTTAGCATTTGATAATTTTAAAACGGAGTCATGTTTATTTGAGTAATTTGTAAGTCGATAGCAATGTCTATATAGGGAGTCTGTAGAAGAATTACCCTCACCCATTGACCCTGAAGACACATCTGCAGCAATAAATACAATCTGGCTCACAGACCATGAGTTATTAGGTAGCGCGGTATCATCTGCATCATCAAATGCCTCTCGTATAACGTATGCTCCTGTGGAATGTCCTATAAGATGCATGTTAAGCGTACAATTAGGCTTCTGATGTGCAGAGAGAATCTTGATACCATCAGTGACAAGACGCATTGCGCTGGCTTTTGCATCATGCCTGTCCTCTACATAGTTAAGAGTTTTATCATTACTTGGCCAGCAAAATGTCATGACCGCCCCTTTAAAACCGATAGCTTTCAGATCGGTTTCTAAGCATTCGTGCCGTTTTGTTATTATTTCTAGATCATTATTATAACCATGAACAAAAACAAGCAAATCTCCTCGTTCGTGGTAATCTCGTCTAGAATCCGTATCCCAAGTTGCTGCTAACCTTAACTCTTTGACCCATTGAGTCCTTGCCATAGCATGCTCAGGCTTAGGAAGCTCCCCTTTAGGGACCTTTAGATATTTAGTAGGACCAGGTTCAGGAATGAAAAATCCATCTTTTGTTGCGCGAGTGCATAGAATGTAATTATGACTCATAGTTTTTCCTCCATATAAATAACGGTATTCCCTTACAACCCAACTACAAGGTGTATTAATAATCAGTGTATTGCAGAAAAGTACATCTGATTACTTAAATTCAGGCGTGTTTCCCACAAACAACTCTAGTTCAAATTGCGAATTTTACAACTTTTCGAAATTATAGTATTGAACTAACCTTCTTCGGAAGCTATATACATTTGAGGGAGCTAAATATCGACAATGGATATCATGCTGCGTAGAACAGGTTCCTTCGTTCAGTCGCAGTTTGAGAATGTAATATCACCGATAACGAAGAAATCAGCTCATCAATGTTTGAAACTTAATGAGCTTGGTGCGCATGTTCAAACTATGGTTGCTAATGACATAATAGTTGGAGCAGTCAGTCTTTGACATTACAAAAATTTTGCCTTGTGAATTAGTTATAACCGACAAGCTCACAGTGTTCGTACCGCCGAATGGGGCAAAAACGCGTTAATTTTTACTCTAAGTCGTTGGCTTTAGACTTTTATGGATAACACCCAAAATTTAGGGTAAGAATATGAGCCGTATTCACCATGCGGCCCCATATTTTGTCCCTGCGTCGAAGGGAGTGACTAGATCAGATTGTTAGCTTTTGGCTGGTCCCAAATAATCAAACAAGCGGTTCCTTTGCTCTTTATTTAACGCGTAGTAACTAAACTCTATATGTTCGCCGTTAGCCTCTAATAGCTGTATTTTCTTTGGATACTGCGAGGTAACTTTATAGCCACAATATGAAGCTTTATCTATCTTCTGGACTTCTTCATAGGTCGAAACAAGAATTTTCTGGTCGTCTATTATGATTGAAAATGAATCAATTTTTGAATTCCCAGTATTGAAGATAAGTAACCATACGGGAATGAGAATATTCAAAGCTAGAAAAGCAATAAACATTAGCAAAAAAGTATATTGATCACTTTTTGAACCAACGATGGTGAGTAATCCTAATTGTGGGAGGAGTAGTGTCAACGCAGTCTTATAGAGCCTGTCGAGAATGCTCTGCAAATTTGTTTGTTTTAAATCCATTTATACATACCAGAAGCTAACGTCTTATTAGTGCGTATGCGCGTTTATCCGTGAGAACACTGGAAACGCGCACTGTGAACTATTTTTTGAAAATAAGCGTTTAGATTGGTGTTGAGATGCAGTTTAATGCGTCGATAAGTAGCTTATTGACTCAATCAACGCAGCCTGATTAAGTGCGATACAACACCTTCACTACATGCCAACCAAACTTGGTTTTAACGAGATGTGGCACCAGCAGTTCACCGGAAAAAGCGACTTTATCGAACTGCGGCACCATCTGCCCACGCTTGAATTCACCGAGATCGCCGCCCTTTTTCGCCGACGGACATGAGGAATAGCGCTTGGCTAACGCGCCAAAATTCGCGCCTTTATTCAATTGCTTAATAATATCTTCCGCCTGCTCTTTGTGTTTAACAAGGATATGCACTGCGGCTGCGGTTTTATACATCTGGTACTCTCTTTTTAAAAGACAGCGGTGCCATTTTGCGGCACCGCTGTTATCGCTTTACCTATCAAGAATAAGTATTACTGACCTAAAATCTTCTGCCACCACTGCAACGGCTCACCGCAGTTTTTCGCAGGATTATAGGTACCTCTAAGGGCTGGCAATGCCTCGGTATTGCGGCATCCCGCCTCCTTAGCTTCACCGGTATCACGGTCAAAGTAACCTTGGATCACACCCGTTGGCGGAATCGAGCGCAGCCCAATCGGTGGACGCTCCTTCAAGAAGGCTTGATACACCGCCATGGCGCCACTGCTACCGTAGAGGCTGGTCTTGCCGTTATCGTCGCGTCCGACCCAAATCGCCGCGACGTTACGCTCGTCAAAACCGGCGAACCAAGAGTCACGGCTATCGTTACTGGTACCGGTTTTACCCGCCAGAGCAACGCCTGGGAAGGCATTGCCTAAGCGCGTTGCCGTACCCGAGCGTACCACTTGCTGCATGGCATATTGCACCAAGAAATCAGTATCCGGCGTAATAGCTTGCTCCTTCGGTGAGCGAGTCACTGGTAACGGCTGATTGTGACTGTCGAGCACCGCCGTCACTGTAGTGAGTTTGCGATAGGCACCATAATCGGCCAGCGTTTGATAAACCTGCGCCACCATTAACGGCGAGCCATTCACGGCGCCCAGTAGCATAGACGGGTATTCGTTAAGCGGCTCTTGCCAGCCAGATTTCGCCAGCGTGGTTGCCACTGCATCCACACCCACGGCAATCCCGAGGTTCACCGTAGGTACGTTCATCGACTTTTTCAGTGCCGTTAACAAGGAGACTTGTCCGCTAAACTTCTTATCAAAGTTCTGCGGTGACCAGGTTTTGCCCTGCTCATTCTTTAGGGTAATCGGCTGATCTTTAAGTGGCGAAGCCAAGGTAAACTGGCTATTCGGTGCCAATGCGGTCGCATACACGAATGGTTTGATGAGCGAGCCTATGGGTCTACGGATCTCAACCGCGCGGTTATAGCCATCAAAGCCAGGCGTCTTATCACCCACCATAGCTGCGATACCGCCAGTGTATTTGTCCGTCACGACCATACCAATCTGCAACGACTTATTGCCTTTATCTAAGCTCTTAAAGGTTTGAGTCACGGCGATTTCGGCGGCTTCCTGCGCCATTGGATCGAGTGTGGTGTAAATCTTCACCCCAGATTGCTTTAATAACGCATCGCCATAACGCTCGTTAAGCTCTTGTTTAACCAAGGCATAAAACGCAGGTAGCTTTTGATGCACGGGTTTATTGGGATTACGCAAGCCTAGTGGCGACTCTACCGCAACCTTGTATTGCGCAGTGCTCAGCTCACCCGACTCCATCAAGAGACGCAGTACTAAATCGCGACGCTCTTGGCTGCGCTCAGGATAACGCCATGGGTTGTAATAGGAAGGCCCCTTAATCGCCGCCACTAAAAACGCTTGCTGCGCCGTGGTTAGCTCGCCGATGGGACGACCAAAATAGAACTGTGAAGCCAGCCCCATCCCATGCACGGCGCGGGATTTATCTTGCCCCATATACACTTCGTTGAGGTAGGCCTCGAGGATTTCTTCCTTGCTGTAACGAAAATCGATAATCACCGCCATTAAGGCTTCGCGAATTTTACGCAGCAAAGAGCGCTCGCTCGAGAGGAAGAAGTTTTTCGCCAACTGCTGGGTCAGTGTCGAGCCGCCCTGTACGGTACGACCCGCACTGATATTCACAAAAGCGGCGCGCAGAATCGCGAAGGGGTTGACCCCATGGTGCTCGTAAAAACTGCGGTCTTCCACCAGCAGCAAGGCTTTTACAATCGCCTTAGGCATTTCTTCTGTGGGGACAAACAATCTGTCTTCGCCGTCACCCGCAATAATGCGGTCGAGCAATACGGGTTCTAAATGGAATACCGCCAACTGGCGCTTATCTGACATACGCGCAATCGAGCTGATCCCATCGCTGTCGAAGCTAATCATCACCCGCTGCTCAGCCTGATCGCCCTCAGGATGTAAGAAGGGACGACGCCATAATTCGATTTTGGTGCTGGATGCCGAGAACTCACCCACCTCACGGGGATTGGCGACTTTGCGATAACCTAAGAGTTTGAGTTCGGCCATTAACTGTGGATGACTCACGGCTGCGCCGGGATATAAGGCCATCGAGCGGCTAAATACCTGTGCGGGTAAGTGCCATTTTTGCCCCTCAAACTTACGGGCAATAATTTGATCGAGGTAAATACTGTAGAAGGTCACAACGGCTAGGCCGATTAAGGCTAGTTTCCAAGTGAGCGACCAAATTTGCCCAAACAGGCCACGGCTGCGCTTCGCTTTCGCTTTTTTTGTCGTCTTAGTTGTCATATCTACTTCATCATTTATGCGTTAACGGCATCAGTCACAGGCACAACACAAGGTTGTAAATCAAAGCAGTCTAAAGGCTATGACTGAGATAAACCTAAGGTTTTCTTCTTGGTAAATTTTGTGGGCTGCGTATTGGCGGGGTCGTCCGGCCACAGGTGTTTAGGATAACGCCCACGCATTTCTTTTTTTACTTCCACATAGGGCCCTTGCCAAAAACTGGCGAGATCCGCCGTCAGCGCCAAGGGGCGCTGCGCCGGTGACAGCAATTCCATCGTCACCTTCAGCTTACCTTGGCCCAGTAGCGGGCTGTCTGCCATGCCAAAGGTTTCCTGCAAACGTACCCGCAGCAAGGCTCGCCCCGAAGCATCGTACAATATCGGCGCGAAGGTGCCCGTGGCTAACGGCCATGAGGTGGGCAGCAGCGCATCGAGTGCCTGTTGCTGTGACCAAGTTAATTGGTTTACCAGCAAACTAAAGCAATCGAGTTTTTGTAATTGCGGCAGATTATTCACATTTTCAAGGTAGGGCGCCAGCCATGTTTCAAGGTTTGCCAGCAGCGCGGTATCGCTCATATCCGGCCAATCAGCATTCGGATCTAAATCGCGCGCTAACTGTAATCGAGCCTGAAACTGCGCTAAGTTATAGTGCCAATTGAGGATTTGTAACCCCTGCTGGCGAATGTAACTCAGTAATGCCGCCACAATTTGGCCGCGATTCGGATTAGCGATAGCCTCTGATTTCAGTAAAATCTGCCCGACTTTGGTTTGGCGTTCGGCCACCGCGCGGCCTTTAGCTTCGTCCCAGCCGCATTGGTCATAACGCTCCACCAACTCGGCCAACTCCTCATCGAACTGACTTGGCGATAATGGACTAGCGAGATAAATCCGCCCGGCATTCTTGCCTTCGGTTTCTTGAAAATCTGCCACCACCAACCAAGGCGTTTGCGCTAAGGCATCTTCGGCGTTGAGCACCACGCCCGTTCCATTGGCCAATTGATACCCCTCAACGCCACGGGATTTGGCAATCCGGTCGGGATAAGCCAGCGCCAACAGCAAACCGACATCCTGATGATGGGAATGGGAGGCGACGGCCACTAAATCGGCCTGAGTACATTGCTTATCTAGCGCCAGCTTTTTAAGCCATTGTTTGGCCTGCTGCCCCGCACTGCCTTGGGTGGCAAAGTGCAAATAATTCATAATATCGGCGCCTTTGCGCGGCAATCCCCGCGCCTCTAAAATCCCCGCCAGTAAACAGGCTAAGGCCGCCAGTTGATGTTCGTCACGAGATTTGGCCACCAATAACATATGGGCGAGGCGCGGATGACACCCCAGCTCATAGGCCGCTTTGCCATGCGCCGTTAGCTTGTTTTGTTCATCGACCATGCCTAAACGCTGAAGCAGTTGCCAAGCTAATGCCTCGTTCACCGTGGGCGGCGCAGTCAATAACAGTAAGTCGCTGAAGGATTTCGCGCCCCAGTAGGCACAGTCGTGGGCCATGGCGACTAAGTCGGCTTGGCTGATTTCGGGTTCATCGGCCTTGAACAGACGTTGATGCTCCTCTTGGCCCCATAAACGGATACACTCGCCCGCCGCCAAACGCCCCGCACGGCCAGCACGCTGGGTTGCCGAGGCTTGGCTGATGCGCTTAAGGCTTAAACGTGTCACCCCAGTTTTAGGATTAAAACTGGCTTGGCGTTTATAACCGCTGTCGATAACAAGGCCAATGCCCTCGATGGTCAGGCTCGACTCGGCCACGTTAGTGGAGAGCACTATTTTGCGCCTGCTGCTGTCGGCCTTTATCGCCCTGTCTTGTTCCTGCGCCGATAGCTCGCCATAGAGTGGGCACACTGCCACACTGCTGCTATCGAGGCGCTCTTCTAGATACTGCGCCACTCGGAGGATTTCGGCTTTACCGGGCAAAAACACCAAAATATCCTGCGGGCCCTTATCGCCTACGGATGTCGCGGCATCGAGCACAACACGGCTCAGATGATCGAGCCAATGCTGCTGCCCTGCAACGGGGCGATAGCGAATGTCGACCGGGAAACTGCGCCCTTCACTCTGTAGCAGAGCGGCATCGGGCATCAACTCGGCCAATGTCAGGCCAGATAAGGTTGCCGACATGGCGAGGATTTTTAAGTCATCCCGCAGCGAGCTTTGCACTTCGAGCGCCAAGGCTAAACCGAGATCAGTGGTCAAATGCCGCTCGTGGATCTCGTCGAAAATGATCATCTCGATGCCTGTTAATTCAGGATCTTGCTGGATCATGCGAGTTAAAATCCCCTCGGTGACAATCTCAAGTCGAGTTTCACCACTGACCTTTGACTCGCCGCGCACGCGATAACCTACCTCTTGCCCTACCGCCTGTTGCCGACAACTGGCAATAAATTGCGCCACGCTACGGGCAGCAACACGTCGAGGTTCCAGCATTAAAATCCGCCCAGAAATCTCAGGCCAATCCAGCATGGCTAAGGGCAATGCGGTCGATTTACCCGCCCCCGTTGGCGCTTCGAGGATAACTTGCGCATGTTTCGCAAAGGCATCGCGCAGGGATGGCAATAAGGAATGAATGGGTAGATTGTTCAATGCAACAGTATCAACAGGGAAAAATGATGGGGAAGTTTAACATAGGCCTTAGGCAGTGTCCCTCCCGCGGCCTTAGCTTTAGCACGTCGCAGTTTGGCATTGGCTTGCTAAAAATAGCATCGCCCCGACAGCAAGGCTCTCGGGGCGCCAATAGTACAAATAAGCCGAGTTAGAACTGATAGGTCAGCTTAGCCCACAGATTTCGGCCCGGCTCATTGACCCTAAACATGGCCTCACTGCCCGGCAGATCGTTCCCCGTGCCCGCCTTACTCACATGCTCGGCATAGGCGGTATCAAACAAGTTTTCGACACCCAAAATTAAGGATAAATCCTTGCTGTATGACCAAGAGGCATTGAGCGCCAAGGTACCAAAACCGCTGCTCGGGCCTAAGTCTTGGCCAACGATATTGCCATGACCTAAGGTGTAACGGTCTTGCGCGGCCACCACACGCCACTGCGCCGCCATGGTCCAACTTTTCCATTGGTAGTTAACGGTTAATCTAGCCTCTAACGGTGATATTTGCCCAAGCGCGACCTTGTCGGTATCGTTTTCGCCATGGGTATAACTCACCGTGAGTTGGCTCGACCATTGCTCATTCAGCGCATAATCTAGGCTGGCCTCACCACCGTAGAGACTCGCATCAATATTACGGGCAAGGGTGGCTTGGCCGCTGGAATCAATCAGAATATAGTCCGCAATCTCACCATAGAAGAGTGACACCGCAGCCTCGACAGGCCCCTGATAAATCCAACCTATATCGAACTGATTGGTGGTTTCCGCTTTCAGGTCAAAGGCTTTTTGTGCGGGGTTATCGGCGCTGGCCTTCATAATCTCCCAATAATCCGGCATCCGCTGCGCCGAGCCAAAGCCTGCATAATATTGGTGCTGCGCGGTTTGAAACTCATAACGCAGGTATCCACTGTAGAGGGTATCGTCCCGCTCGCCCTGCTGAGCAATCAAGAGCTCGCTATTCCAGTCGTCGAGCCTCAATCCTGCGTGCAAGCTACTGCTGCCTAGGTCACTCTCTTCGAAACGATAGCGCGACTCGGCAAACAGCCCATAGTTTTGATAGCGCATATCCTCTTTAAAGGGTTTATTGAGCAAGTCGTCTAAGCCGACATCGCCGGGCGCCATGCTGCGACCATCGTGTTTGCTCGACATATAATCCAGCCCAAGAGTGACATCCAGAGTATCGAGTGGCGCTAACTCGAACCACAAATGGCCGCCCTCTGTCATCCGCCGCACATTGGCACCTGAATTAACCCCTTCATCGAACCTATCCATAATGTGGTCGTTTTTATTGCTAAAGGCTTGCAGTTCGACCGCCGTTAACCAGCTCGATTCAAACTCGTGTTGTAGCAGTAGCGCCGCATCACGATTATCGATTTGACGCGCCTTATTTAACCTGTCGGCATACTCGGCTTCGCCGCTCGACTCACCGTAGGCCAGTTCAAGTACAGTGCGCTCTGTCGGTGTCCACCCCAAGGCGAGATTGGCGTTTTGGCGATCGTAACTCGATTGTACTTTGTTGCCATTTCCATCTTCATAATGGTCACTACTGGATTGATTCATATCGAAATCAAGGTAGTAATTCTTATCCCCAGCGCTCAGCTCAACCATGGCATCTCGTCTATCGAAACTGCCGCCCGTAGCGCTGGCTCGGCCTTCAAGATCCGCCTGGTTAAAACGATGGCGGTTTTTCTCAAATAGAATTGTGCCCGCAGTGCCAACGGGGCCGTACTTCACCGTCTGTGGCCCTTTGATTACCGTTATCTGATCGTAGCTTTCGGGATAAATATAGTTTGTCGGTGGGTCCATACGTCCACCACAGGCGCCATACACATGCTGACCATCATCGACTATGTTTAAACGCGAGCCGCCCAGCCCCCGAAACATAGGGTCGCCACCGGAGCCGCCTTTGCGGGTGATATTAAATCCAGGAATAGAGCGTAAAAATCCCGAGCCATCGTAGGCTGGCAATGGCAAACGGTTCTGTTTAGGATCGCTCACTAGATGAACAGGCTGGCGCATTACATCGCCAGATACCCGCAGATAATCATTACATTTTTTATCTTCACCACAATCGCTCGCCTCAGAAGACCAGCTTAATTGAGGTACAGCGGTGCCCAGCACTCCCGCTAAAATAACGGCTAATTTGATAGGTTGATACAGCACGATATTCCCCTACATATTGTTTTTAATGATTTTTGTGGGGGTATTGTTGTTACTGGCGAGGGAAGCGCAATCAAAACTCGGCTGGGCGCGACAATCTGTCGCAGCCCAAATGGCGAGGGATCACAATTAAATAAATAGTGGTAAATGAGTCGCTTAGCCCTTAAGAATTGCAGATTTGCGAAAACTCAGCGCAAGATAACCTAAGTTAGCGTAACCAAGGTTCGGCCAAGCCAGAGGTTAAGGTCAGTAACGGCATAGGCTTGTTGATGGCATAACCTTGGGCATAATCCACGCCTAGGCTTTTTAACTTAGTGGCAATTTCGGTGGATTCAACAAACTCCGCCACCACATCGAAGCCCATATCTTGTCCTAACTGACAAATGGCTTTGATGATGGCTTGGTCAGCCTCGTCTTCGCAGAGATTAATCACAAACTGGCCGTCGATTTTGACATAATCCACGTTCAAGCGTTTAAGGTAGGCAAAGCTTGAAAATCCCGCGCCAAAGTCATCCAACGCGAGTTGGCAATTTAATGGCCTCAGCACTTCAATCAATTTAGTGGCCTGATCTAATTGGCTCACCGCGGCGGTTTCGGTGATCTCAATGCAGAGCTTATCCACCAGCTCAGGTTCGGTCATCAGGCGCATTTCGAGCCAATTCATAAACTCGCTGTCACCTAACGAGGTCGCCGACAGGTTGACCGAGACCAACTCTAGCTGTTGCCAAATATCCAAATGGCTACTGCCCCATTTCAGCAGATTATCGATCACCCACAGGTCGACCTTGGCCGCCAAGTTGTAACGCTCCGCCGCGGGGAGAAAGATCGCCGGCGAAACAATAGTGCCATTGGCCTGCACCATCCGCAGTAGCACCTCTAAATGCAGGCCAGATTCTTCGCGACTTAACGGGACAATTCTTTGGAAATACAGCTCAAATTGATTTAGCGCGAGGGCGCTGACGATATCGACAGAGGCCATCATCTCGGTATAGAGGCGGGTCATTTTAGGATCTTTGGCACTGTACAAATGCCAGCCATTGCGGCCCTTATCCTTGGCGAGACGACAGGCCGCATCGGCCTGACTCATCACAGTGTAAATATCCGTCGCAGACTTTTCGAGCTTAGCGATCCCCATGCTGACACTGACATTGTGGCAACGGTTTTCCCAAATAAACTCGTGAGTCGCTAACTGAGTGCAGATCCGATTAGCGATATGCTGCGCCGAATCCACATTGCAATAATGCATTAAAATCCCAAACTCATCGCCGCCCAAACGCGCGACAATATCGCCCTTACGCACCAATTGCTTGAGACGTAATGCAAGCTGGCACAGTAATTTATCACCGGCCTGATGGCCGCTCACATTGTTGATCACCTGAAACTGATCGACATCGATAAAGGCAACGCAGGTGGGCATCTCATCTTTGGTTTGCAGCAGATTTTCGAGTAAGGCCTCAAAATGCAGCCGGTTCGGTAACCCAGTCAAAGCATCATAATTGGCATGGAAGGACAGCTCATCGGCGAGGCGATATTTTTCACTAACATCCTCGGCAATCATCACTAGGGTGTCTTTATTGCCGTGAATTTGGCTAAAGCTCAGCCTCAGCCAATCCAACTGCAGGTTGGATTTTAAGGGTAACTCACACCAGGCTTGCCCCAATACGCCTTCGCGCACCATGTGCAGCGTGTCGGTGAGCATGGCATGCTCCTCTTCGCGCACCATGCTGAATAAATCGTATCCATGCTGCACCGGCAAGGTTTGCAACGCGACTTTGTTCAGCATGGTCAGTTGGTTCTGTTTATCGAGCAGGGCGCAGGCTAAAGGCAGTTGATTAAAGACTTCGCGATATTTGTGCTCACTGGCCAACATATCGTGGGCGATACGGGTCAGTTCCATCGCCGAGCCAATCATCACGGCGGCATGTTGAAACTCCCGAATAAACTCCGCACTCCATTCACAGCATTCGGAACAATTGACCGCGCCGAGGGCGATACGGGTTTCGCCAAACACCACAGGCGGTAACACCAATAGGCTTTTAACGTTCCAATCACGAAGTAACGCCCGCTCCGCTTGGGCCTCTGCGGGCAAGGTATCGACATCGGGAAGATTCAGCAGTGTGGGGGTTCTCACTAAGGAGCGAAAAAACGGCATACGCGCGAGCGGCCAGACCCGTGTCTGTTGGCCCTGGCTAAATTGCGGTTTTAAGTACAGATTACGGGTACGTAGATGGTCTAGGGCTAAACTGCCCGTCAGCACAAATACACCATCACAATGCAACTGCAGCGTGATGGCCTCTAAGGCTTGATCAACATTTTGCTCTAGGGTTTCTAGCGGCGTTTCGCTAAAAATCGTCACTAATGCCTGTTGGAGTGGATTTGCTAAACCATCTGACATGAAAAGGGATTTCCTTACCTACAATTCCATTTAAGGTATTATTTCTACGCTGACCTCGGATAAACTCAAGTCATCGAAGTCCATCATGGGGACTACCGCAGAAATGTCTGTATTACCAAACAAAAGCATAGCTTATGTTTGGCATTTGAGCAGCTGATGGAGATAAACAGGTGTTACAACGACTCTTCCTTGGGTTTGCCCCCACAAGCATACAGCGTCAACAACTGCTGCAATTGCAGCAAAGCTTGGCACCGCATTTAGCGCCACATGCTAAACCCGTCACCCAAAGCAATTTACACTTAACCCTCGCGTTTTTAGGGCTCGCCAATCCGACTCAAGTGGCGCAGTTGCTCGACGGTGTCGATAAGCTGGCTAAACCAAGATTCAGTGTCACGCTGGATAACATCGCCGTGTGGCCTAAGGCGCAGGTCTGTTGTTTAAAGGGCGATAGCATCAGCCCTGAGTTAGCTCTCTTAGCATCTCAGGCACAGAATTTAGCCCAACAGTTACAGTTGCATCTGAGTGAGCATCCGTTTCGGCCCCATATCAGCTTGTTTAGAAAGGCAAAGCCGTCAGGCATCTTGGCGAGTGAGCGAACGCTTAAGGAGTTGGTCCAGCAGAACGTCATCCAAGCTTCGATGCTTGAACTCACGCTCGCACCCGAGCAGCTGCATTTGTATCTTTCCGCCAGTGGCGGACGCGGCGTGGAATATCAAATCTTACATTCTTGGCCGCTCGCATAAGCCCAATCCGCTAACGCGAATAAACGATGCACTAGAAGTAATCAGTAAAAATAATCCTTAAAAAACAATCAGCCCGAGCATGGCTCGGGCTGATAACAAGACAAGCAACCACAGACGAGGTTAATCGAGTAAACGCAAGGTCTCACGGTAAGCGCGCTTTTGCTCATAGCTGTGCAGGCGCTGCTGAAACTCGTCAGTCTTAGTGGCTTCGGCCGTCATCTTTAAGGCAGCTATCGCTTTTTGCTGGGTCGATACCGCGGCGCCAAAATCACCGACTTCGGCATAGGCGGCCGCCAAGTTATCGAGGTTGGTGGGATCGTTCTCGTTCACTTTCAGCAGCTGCAAGGATAATTCGAGCGCTTTATTACCATCGCGATATTCGGCTTCGGGGCAAGTCGCTAAAATCCACGCCACATTGCCAAGGGCAACATCATCCCCCACTCGGGTAAATTGCTCCACGGCTTTACCGCAGTTACGCTCAATGCCATCGCCACCCGAGGCATAAATAAAGCCTAAACGGAACTGCGCCCAGCGATTACCACGCTCGCCCATATCCTTATACCAACGTTCGGCCACGGCTAAGTCACGCTTTACTAGCTGCCCCTCAAAGGAGAGATCCGCTAAAGTTTGCTGCGCCTTTTCGTGTTGCTGCTCAGCGGCAAGGGTCATCCAATGTAATCCGGTCGGCACTTCTTGCTGTACATAACGTCCAGAGAGAAACATCAGCCCCAGTAAAAATTGTGCGTCGGCATCGCCCTGCTCCGCCTGCACTTGAATGTGCACAAATTTACTCGCCGCAACTTCATTGGCTGGCTGTGGAATAGAAAATGCGTGCGCGGCAGCACTCATCCCTAGGGATAAAGTGAATCCGGCGCCTAAAACCCATTGTCTGTATTTCACCTGGTAACCTCTTTACGAAAAACAACCGCGCCCTCAAGTTAGCCTGAATTATTCCCATAAGTCGAGCCTAAATCGGCGTAATCGAACCTATATTAAATAGAAATAACCCTTAAGGGGCAGCAATTATCCCATTCCTTTGATTCATTAGTCGCAATTGAGGTTATTTTCTTCGCAAAAAACCTTAAAAGCCTTTATAAGATGTGATTAACTCTACAGAGTTAAGTGAATCCAGTGAGTTTGGCACCGATTTAGTTGACTAATATCACTAAAGTAGCAAAATAAGCTCTAATTTTAGGTGGTTAATTGCATTTATTCACTCATTCTAAACTAAGAGGTGTATCAAGTTTTTATGAGTGTAATTGACGTAAAATGCTTATTTAGAATATTCTTACTTTCGTTTTAATCAATCGAGGAACATCGACATGGCTCTGATTGGTAAGCCAAAACCAGACCCAACTTTGGAATGGTTTTTATCACACTGTCACATTCACAAGTATCCCGCTAAAAGCACCTTGATCCATGCTGGTGAAGACTCAGATACCCTTTATTACATCGTAAAAGGTTCTGTAGCGGTATTGATTAAAGATGAAGAAGGTAAGGAGATGATCCTTTCTTATCTTAATCAAGGCGACTTTATCGGTGAGTTAGGATTGTTCGAAGAACAAGCTGAACGTACTGCTTGGGTTCGTGCGAAACAAGCATGTGAAATTGCTGAAATCTCTTACAAGAAGTTCAAGCAATTAATTCAAGTTAACCCCGAAATTCTGATGAAGCTATCGGCTCAAATGGCATACCGCCTACAAAGCACTAGCCAGAAAGTGGGTAATTTAGCGTTCCTCGATGTGGCTGGCCGTATTGCCCAGACATTGTTGCACTTAGCTAAGCAACCCGATGCCATGACTCACCCAGACGGCATGCAAATTAAGATCACTCGCCAAGAAATTGGCCAGATCGTCGGTTGCTCCCGCGAAACTGTGGGTCGTATTTTAAAGATGCTTGAAGAGCAGAATTTGATCCAAGCACACGGTAAAACCATTGTGGTATATGGTACCCGTTAAGATAGACTTCAGCTTGATTTAAGCCTGTTTCATTAAAGTGGCCTAGCATAAAATCTAGGCCATTTTTTATTGGGGAGCATAAATGAAACGGCTGTTTTTTATCTGTTTTTTCAGTCTGTTTACGCTGGTGCATCCAACAATAATTCACGCCGAACCGATTGAATTAGAACATTATCAAGCCAAGGCTTTAGTCAACTCCGGGCAAATTTTATCACTCAATGGCACCCTTGCCGTGGTGAATCAATTTTGCCAAGGCGAACTAATTGACGCCCATCTCTATCAAGAAGATCATAAATGGCGCTATGATTTACAAATCAAAGTGCAACGCGGCCAAATAGTGAATCTGAGTATTGATGCCACCAATGGTCAGCTCGAACACTCCACCGCACTACCGAGCGAATGTCGAAAACATGAAACTGCTACTCGTTGAAGATAATCCGATGTTGGTCTCCGAACTGGAGAAGCAACTCAAACAGGCTGGCTACGTTACCGATATTACTGACAAAGCAGTTGAAGCCGATTACCTCGTTAAAGAAACCCAATACGACTGCGTGATCTTAGATATTGGCCTCCCCGACGGCAATGGACTGGAATTACTCGAAGGTTGGCGTAATCAAGGCATTAGCACACCGGTTATCATGCTAACGGCCCGCAGCCAATGGCATGAAAAGGTCGAAGGCTTTAATGCTGGCGCCGATGATTATTTAGGTAAACCCTTCCATGCACAGGAATTACTGGCGCGTATCCAAGCGCTTATCCACCGCGCGCACGGCCGATTAAATAATCCCAGTAAACAGTTGAGCTATGGTGGCGTCACCTTAGATGAAGCCGAGCAGACGGTGAGCGTTGGTGAGCATTTGTATGAGTTGACCGCCATGGAGTTCAGGCTGTTAAAAATCTTCCTCATGTCGCCTAAGAAGCTGTTATCTAAGGCACAGCTGACGGACAAGCTCTATCAGTTTGATGACGAGAAAGAGAGTAACGTGGTTGAAGTTTACGTGACTCACCTGCGTAAAAAACTCGGCAAAACCGCGATTGAAACCCGCCGCGGCCAAGGTTACATCTTCCACGGCCTGACTGCATGATCTCCATTCGCACTAAGCTCAGTTTATGGTTAACGAGCTTATTAGTGTTAGGCACAGTGATTGGACTCATATTGTTTGAGTCCATGCTGCGCCAAGCGTTTCACGACTCCATTATCAACCGCTTAGAAGAAGATCTTGAGCACATCATGTTGGCGACCCATATCAATAATGGGGAGATCAATATCGATCAGAGCCAACTGTCGAGCTTCTACCGCCCCGCCTATTCGGGGCGTTATTTCCAGCTCAACCTCCCCAATGAAGTGATCCGCTCCCGCTCTCTGTGGGACATGCAGCTCGATATCGAACCTTTGGCGCCAAACCAGACCCGCGTCTGGCAGGCAAAAGGGCCGAAAAACAATGATATGCAGCTATTATCCCTAGGGCTAAACTCCAGCAGCGCCAATGTCACTGCCACCCTGACGGTAGCGCAGGATTTGAGTATCGGCCGGCGCGTGTTTAGTGAGGTCTATGGCACTAAGCTTGGGATTAACCTCGCCATGTTAGTGGCCATGATCGCGGGGATCTTCTTGATCCTGCGTCAATCCTTTAAACCGGTAAAACAAATCCAACATGCGCTCTCCCGCCTGCAGGAAGGCGAGATTAACGCCTTAGAGCTGAATAACATTCCGCCCGAAGTGCAACCGCTAGCGAAGACCTACAACGAGTTATTGGAATACACCGCCAAGCAAATTGAGCGTAGTCGCAATAACTTAGGCAACTTAAGCCATGGGTTAAAAACCCCACTGGCGGTGATGCAGCAACAGGTTGAAGCCTTGGGGCTGAAAGATCCCGACACCGCCATGGCGCTGCAACAGCAACTCGACGCTATCCATAAAATGGTCGAGCGTAAACTTGCTGCGGCGCGGATCACCGGTGATATGTTACCTGCCGCCCAGTTAGTAGTACCGAGGGATCTTCACAGCCTCGCCAATACCCTCAACAAAGTGCATAGAAGCAAAAGCATCAATTGCGACTTTGAGCTCGACCCCAGTATCCAGCGCCTGCCCATCCATAGGGAAGATGGCATGGAGCTCTTAGGGAATCTGCTCGATAACGCCTTTAAATGGGCGGGCAGCCAAGTCGCGGTCAAACTGTGGAAGGCGCAAAACAAACTCTGCCTTAGCATTGATGATGATGGCCCAGGTGTTGCTGACGATGAACTCGATAAACTCACCCAAAGAGGTACACGCCTCGATGAATCCGTTATGGGTCATGGCCTAGGGTTATCGATAGTGAAAGAGATTGCCGAGCAATATGGCATTGAGCTTAAATTTAAGCACAGCAGCCATTTATCCGGTCTCAGCATTGAATTAGTGTTTAGCTAACAAGTGCTTAGCGAGCCAACTATATGCTCTGAGTGTTGCTCTAGAGCCGCCAGTAAAGAATCCGCCTTCTTAGAAGGCGGCTTTGATTTGCCCCTGGAAGGGGCTATTTCCTTACACCTACTTCATCTGTAGCGACAATTGAGCATCATGCTCTAGATCTTGCTTATCTTGATGGCGAACATAGCGTCTTATGATTTCCTCATTTACGCCTACCGTATCAACAAAATAACCCCTCGCCCAAAAGCTATTTCCCCATAACTTCTTGCGAACATGAGGGAATTTGTTAAAAAGCCTTATTGCGCTCCTACCCTTCAATATCCCCATTAATGTGGATACTGACAACTTTGGGGGAATTATCACGACTAGATGCACATGATCTATCTGGACATTTAATTCTAAGACCTCACAACTTTTCATATTGCATAGAATATAAATCGACCTGTAGGGCTCTTTACCAAGGTTACCTTTTAGAATTTTGAATCTGTACTTAGGCGTCCAAACGATATGATATTTACAACGCCAGTAAACATGTGATGAACTTCTGTAATCGCCCATGTTTCTCGTTTCCTCTTACTTGTGGTGAATAAGAAGGTCTCTTTTAACATGGGCGTTATTCAGGCTATAGCCTTAAGGGACAATCACCACCGCCAGAGGCGGTGGTTTTGGGATGACAATAAAAAACGCCATCGAACGATGGCGTTTTTGTTTAAAATGAGTCTGCAACCGCCTTAATTCATTAGGCCTTTTTCGCGTTGGTGCTCTCAAAAATCTTATCGGCTGATGCGGCCACGAACCCAGTGTACAGCTCGCCATTCGCCTTGGGGTAACGCAGGGCAAATTCATAGAAGCAGCTTGGGATCTCAACCGTTGCATCGCTAAATTCTACAGCGATTTTATCGGCCATGGTCGATGATTGTTCCAGTAACACCTCTGGTGAACCTTTGATTTCGCCACCTGAGCTATTGAGCACAAAGCCGGCTTGCTTAAGCGCATCGTTTACGGACTCTAATGTCTCGAAGCCCTCGAGGTGATTGATAGAGACTGTAAAATGGTTGGCGCGGTAACCAAAAGCCGCCACCCAAGCCGCATATTCGCTCTCTTCGAGCAGCGTCTCATAGGTCTTAGCATCCAGTGACCAATGGCGACCCGAATAGATAAAGTTATCCGCTTTAGTCGCTTGCTCATCCACTTGGGCAATCAAGCCTTGGATGGTGCTTTGCAGTGATGGGCTAAATTCTTCCACCAAAAGCTCAGAAATAAACACCTTAGGTTGAGTCGCATCTGGGTGCTCAAAATGCTTAGCCACCAGCTTTTTCTGTTCAAACTTATAATCACCACAAGCCACATAACCTAAAGAGGTAAAGTGCTCGGCCAATACGGCTAAATTCACCTTAGCGATGTTAAAAGTACGCAGGGCGATATGGTCGTTGATAATCGGCTTGCCGTGACCGAGTAGCTCGTGCACCTTGGCCGCAGATGGGGTCATTTGAATATAGTCTTGCCAGAGGGCGGCAAATAACGCATTGATATCTGTATGCATAAAAACTCCTTTTATTGTGCTGCGACTATAGTGCGTATTGTTTTGCCGCTCGCACTCAATGTAACGACCCTAGCCACTTGCTGCACAACGGCGCTCAGTAGTAGCCCAAGTAACGTTACTGCTTGTGATGAAAAAGGAAGAACCTAGGTTCTTCCTCAATGATGTCACTCTAAACTTAACCCTGGGCTTAAGCTTGCGGGTAAGCTCACCGCATCCGCCTCAACGGAGGCGACGGGATACGCACAGTAATCGGCGGCATAAAATGCACTCGCCCTGTGGTTACCCGAAGCACCTACGCCACCAAAGGGCGCAGCACCCGAAGCACCAGTGATCTGCTTGTTCCAGTTCACAATACCCGCACGAATGCGGGCGAGGAAATACTCATAATCATCATGGCTATCGGCCAAGATACCTGCGGATAAGCCATAACGGGTTTGGTTAGCAAGCTTAATCGCCTGATCAAAATCGCTGTAGCGCACTAATTGCAGCAATGGTCCGAAGTATTCCTCATCGGGTAACTCGCTCACCGCAGTCACATCGATAAGCCCAGGTGAGACTAAGCCCGTCCCCGCCTGCAAATGAGTGAGTTCAACCAGCGACACACCGCCTAAGTTCTGCAAGTTAGCCTGCGCCGCAACCATACCTTTCGCTGCGCCTTCGGAAATCATTGAGCCCATAAATGGCTGTGGCTGCGCGTTCCAAGGACCGACTTTAATCTGCTTCACCGCTTCAACCAGCTTGGCGACTAAGGCATCGCCCTGCTCGCCTTGCTCAACATAAAGCCTGCGGGCACAGGTACAACGCTGGCCAGATGAAATATAGGCCGATTGCAAAATATCGTGCACTGCCGCTTTAATATCGGCAACGCCTTTAATAATCAGCGGGTTATTACCGCCCATTTCTAAGGCGAGGATCTTACCCGGATGACCCGCATATTGCTGGTGTAACAGGTGACCAGTGCGAGAGCTGCCGGTAAAGAACAGGCCGTCGAGTTGTGGGTGCGACGCCAGCGCCTTACCCGTATCGACTTCACCTTGCACTAAGTTGATAACACCCGCAGGCAGACCCGCCTTTTCCCACAGAGAGACCATTAACTCGGCCACTTTTGGAGTCAATTCTGAGGGCTTAAACACCACGGTATTGCCCGCGAGCAGCGCTGGCACTATATGACCATTGGGTAAATGCCCCGGGAAGTTATAAGGCCCAAACACAGCAACCACACCGTGGGGCTTATGGCGCAGTACCGCACGCCCTGCTGGCGTGTCATTGGCCTCAGTGCCGGTACGCTTGTTGTAAGCGGTGGCCGACAGGCCAATTTTACCAATCATGGCAGCGACTTCTGTCGCGGTTTCCCATTGAGGTTTACCGGTTTCTTGAGCGATCGTCTCAGCTAATTCGGCTTTGTTCGCTTCGAGTTGGCTGCGATAGGCCTCGACTATCTTTAAACGCGCATCAAAACCTAACATAAACCAATCGAACTGAGCTTCACGGGCGGCATCGACGGCGGCGTTGACTTGCTCAGCCGTTGCCGTTTGGCCTCGCCAAATGATTTCGCTATTTGCTGGGTTGCTAGAGGTCACATCATGACCCTTGCCAGCTTGCCACTGGCCTTTAATAAAATGTGTCATTTGCTATTCCTACATTGCCAAAATACGGATTTGATCGCCTTTTGCGAGTAACAAACCCTCGGCGAGTTCTGGACTAATTACCACCTGCTCAGTTTTGTCATCGACAGCAAGACAAGCGGAGGTCGCACGGTAATTGGCTAATTGAGTGTTAGAGACAATAAATTGCTTATCGGATTCAGGCATTTCACCAATATCTACGGTCAGCAGACGGCTCTCTCGCACGGCGCGGATATCCGTGAGACGGCATTCCACCGTTGGACCGCCATCGAAAATATCCACATAACCACGGCATCTAAAGCCTTCCGCCTGCAACAGACTCAAGGCCGGACGCGTATTGGTGTGCACTTCGCCAATCACTTTTTGCGCTTCTTCGGGCAGCAAGCAAACATACACAGGATTGCGGGGCATCATCTCCGCCATAAAGGCTTTTTTGCCAAGACCCGACAAGTAATCTGCTTGAATAAAATCAATGCCTAAGAAGTTTTTCTGCAACCAGCAGTAGAAGGGAGAATTGCCATCGGAATCGCTAACGCCACGCATTTCGGCAATCACTGTCTCACCAAAGCGTTTAGCGTGCTGTGCCAAAAATAGAAAACGGCTGCGGGACAACATCCGGCCATTGTTCCCTTTGCGATAACCCTCACGCAAAAACAGGGTACAAAGTTCGGCAGCGCCAGTGTAATCGTGGCACAGGGTTAAGGTTTCCACCTCGTTGCGAACTTCGATTTGCTCAGAATGATAGACCTCGGTCCCGAGGCGATAGTGGTAGAAGGCATCTTCCATACCCACGGCAGCTTCAATGGCACAGGTCCCGACCACTTCGCGGGTCGCAGTATCCTCGAGCACCATCAAATAGCCTTCATCGAAGGGCTTATCAATCACCTTAACGAATGAGGTTTCTGCGCGGGCAATTTTATGCCTTAGCAAATCGGCATTGACTGGCAATGAGGTAAAGCCATGGCCAGATTCTTCGGCGATTTGATATAGAGATTCAAAATCGCCTGCCTGAATAGGACGTATGATTAACATCTTAGTGTCTCCTCACTTAAGCTTGCTGTGCAACAAGGCGCCTATCTTGAAAAAGACAGGATGGATGCACGCAAGTATTCCCTGACAAAAAAGGAGTGCGAATAAGATTCAGCACTCCTTTGGTCGCTTAGGCAGCAGCGATGCTCGCCACAGCACGCTCAAAACGTGCTAGGCCTTCTGCAATATCTGCCTCAGGGATCACCAGTGAAGGAGCAAAACGTACCACGTTAGCACCCGCCATCAGGCTCATTAAGCCTTCTGCAACAGACGCTACTAAAAAGTCACGTGAACGACCTTGGTACTGTTCGTTTAGAACCGCCCCTAACAGCAAGCCTTTACCGCGAATTTCAGAGAAAACATGATATTTTTCATTAATTTTGTTCAGACCATCGCGTAATAACTGCTCGCGATGTTTCACACCGTTCAAGACTTCTGGTGTGTTAACTACGTCTAATACCGCGTTACCGATAGCACAAGCTAATGGGTTACCACCGTAGGTTGAACCGTGAGTACCCACTTTCAGGTGCTCAGCAATTTCAGCGGTAGTCAACATAGCAGCGATAGGGAAACCGCCGCCCAGCGCTTTAGCTGTGGTCAGGATATCCGGCACTATGTCGGTGCCCATGTAAGCGTAGAGTTCACCAGTACGGCCGACACCAGTTTGTACTTCGTCGAAAATCACCAGTGCGTTGTGCTTGTTGGCCAGTTCGCGAACCGCTTTTAAGAATGCAGGATCGGCATCGATAATACCGCCCTCACCCTGCAGTGGCTCAAGCATAATGGCGCAAGTTTTATCCGATACGGCCGCTTCTAATGCCGCAACATCGTTATAAGGTAAGTGGGTGATGCTTTGTGGTTTTGGACCAAAACCATCTGAATAGGCCGCTTGACCGCCAACGCTCACGGTGAAGAAAGTACGACCGTGGAAGGCTTTATCGAAGGCGATGATTTCATCTTTCTCTACGCCGAATTTTTCTAAGGCGTAACGACGAGCTAATTTCAGTGCCGCTTCGTTGGCTTCGGCACCAGAGTTAGCAAAATACACACGCTCAGCAAACGTGCTGTTAACCAACTTAGTTGCAAGCTCAAGCGCTGGCTCGTTGGTCATCACGTTAGACAGGTGCCATAATTTTTCGCCTTGCGTTTTTAAGGCATTCACTAATGCGGGATGACAGTGACCTAAGCAATTTACCGCGATACCGCCGGCAAAATCGATAAACTCGTTACCCTCTTGATCCCATACTCGGCTTCCTTCGCCACGTACAGGGATCACGGCAGCAGGCGCATAGTTAGGCACCATAACCGCATCAAACTGGGCACGATTCAACTTCATATCAACGCTCATTCTTCTTCATCCTTTGTTTAAATGTAACGGCCTCGGGAGCCGTCTGAGTCCCCAACGTATCTTTATCTTGAGTTAGTGATACAGGGTATGCTTGTGTCTATTAATAGCCATTATTAGCGAAATTGTGATCAAAATACCAGTTTTTCACAAACAACATTCGCCATGCTTTGGGTCAAAGTGCATAAAGATTGTAGTTTAAGAACTATACAAGCGTTTACGCCAGAGGCCTTTAGCATATTTAGTCAGAAAAAAAGTTATTTACCCCTATTTTTGCTAGCTATTCACTGAATATGAATAACTACACAATTTTAACGAATCAGCTGTGAAAGCACAAAATCTGCAATTTGTTCCCTCGCCTCAATCGCTTCTGGCAACAGATGGAACAGGGGAAAAACATGGGGCATGTTGTGATAAAAGCGCGATTCTACCGCACCACCACAGGCCTTAATTTGCATAACCAGTCGTTCTGAGTCCTGTAAAAGCAACTCGCGCGTACCGGCAATCACTAAGAGTGGTGGCAAGTCAGCCAAGTTCCCCTGCAAAGGCGAAACCCGTTCAGACATAGGATTCGCCCCAGCAAGATAAGCGCCGCGCAGCCGCAAAAGCGACTCAATGGTAAAGAACGGATCGTCCGCCCCTAAAATCAGCTCGGTATCGCCGGTAATGGCTAAATCAAGCGCGGGTGACAACAACACACAGGCTTTAGGCATGGGCTGATGGCGCTTTTTCAGTTCGAGCAGCAGACTCAAGGCTAAATTGCCGCCGGCAGAATCGCCCATCAACACCAGATTATCGCTGCCTTTCAACGCTATTAAGTGCAGGTAAGCCTCGAGCACATCGTCACAGGGCGCAGGATATGGATGCTCCGGCGCTAAACGATAATCAGGGATAAAAGTATCGAGGCGACAACGCTCACTGATATCGGCCACCAGTCTTGCGTGGGCATGGGGAGTTTTAAAACAAAATCCGCCGCCACGAATATAAAACAGATTGCCCAAACGCGGCGTGTCATTCAGCAGCACATAATGCAACAGGGTGGAATGTTGTAAGGGAATCGAGGCCGTAACGAGTTTTTCAGGCCACGGCAACCAGCGCTTATCCAGCTCTAATAAGCGTTGTCGCACTTGATTTAGGGGGAGTTTAGCCTTACCACGGCTGATGGATGGCCGTGCCACATAGGATAAAATAGTATTTAATACAGATGCTTGCCAGCTTGGCATTTCCCGTCCTCCACATCAGTGCCGCAATAGGACACCGATGGGAACGGCGTGCAGATCACAGCAGATCCAACTTCCGATAATTCTGTGCTTTTAGGCGCAGCACTTCCTGTTCGCTCAGCTCGTAATAATCGAACATTAAGCGTTTTTCCTGCGGCTCGATTTGGCGCATCTCCTCGAGCAACAGCACCTTAGCATAACAATTCGCCCGTGCCACTATGGCGGCTGGCATCGAGAGTTCGCGGTAAGTTAAGGTTTGGTCTAGTTCCTTTAACAACAGGGTTAAGGGGTTATGCTCAAATTTCAGTAACTCTAATAGCTGCCAATTGAGTTTGTGCCCGTGAGCCAGCACTTGCTCAAACACCGCCTTAGCCGGAAACTCAGTGGCAATCACCGCATCATACACTTCTTTATCGCGACTCGAGCTGGCCTCGCGGATCCAATTTCCCCAAGTCTTATCAAATAAACGCGCGCTCAAACTAAGCACAACCGAGGTGCCTAACTGATTCATTAATGCAGCACTATAAACTAGGGCTGAGTCAGTATTATGAAGCTGCGCTAACGCATTCGCTGCTATTCCGCTGACGATGCTGTAGCGCCACAGCTTGCGGGTGGTCCAGAGTAACTTAGCGTTGCCACTGGGCAGCCAATTGCGCAGGCAAAAGTAAGGAATAATGGTGCGCAGGTTTTCGATGCCAATGTAATTCATCACTAATTTGATATCAGTAACGCGCACATCGGAACTTTGCGGGCGACGCGCCCGAAATGCCGGGCTATTGACCATATTGGTTAAATCGCGGCATAACCAACTTAAATTACTGATTAAAGGCCTTAACCGCGTCGCATCTAGATTTTTGGCTAGTAAAAGCTCGAGCAACAGGATCTGTGATTCGTTAATCTCCGACTTCGCCAGCACTAACTCTGGGGATGCCAGTTGATGTTCAATGGCGTTATTGACCGTTTCGGTGAGTTGATTTGAGATGGCCTCAAAGACTTCGCGGGCCTGAATTTGTTTGAGTAGCCGCGACAGAATCGCCTCTCGCTCGACATCGAGCTTATTGGCATCGGCCTCAAGTTCTCGGTCTAAATCATCCAATAAGGTAGGACCGGCTTTTTGCTTACCGAGAATAAGTTGCTGATAGAGCCTATGCTCTATCTCTATAATTTTGCCGGGTCTAACGCCGCCCGCTACCGATATCGCCACAGTTTATCTTTCCTATCTCGCCCGTGCTAAGTGGCGCGCATACGCTAAAATCGTTAAAAACATGACAATTTCAGCATATAGGTTAAATCTTGGCAATAAGCAAACCGCTTACTATTTAACAGTCCAGATTGGATTCACAGACGCTGAAATCCACACAACAAAAAGGCCTCATATTGAGGCCTTCATATTGTCGCGAGATTTACTTAAGCTCTTGTTCAAACAGCTTATAAATACGGCGATATTCGTCCAACCAGCTCGATGGCTGACGGAAACCATGGGGCTCAACCGGATAAATCGCGGTTTCGAACATAGGTTTTTCCAGCTCGATAAGGTGCTGCACCATGCGCACGCTATCTTGGAAGAACACGTTGTCATCCATCACGCCACTCATAATCAGTAGTGGCTTAGTCAGACCTTGGGCATGCTCGATAGGCGAGCTACGCTCATACGCGATAGGGTCAACATCCGGTGTGTTTAAAATGTTGGAGGTGTATGGCGCGTTGTAATGTGCCCAATCCGCCACAGGGCGCAGTGCCGCGCCTGCTTGGAATAATTCCGGCTCAGTAAACAAGGACATAAAGGTTAAGAAGCCGCCGTAAGAACCGCCATAGGTACCGACGCGCTTAATATCCACGTTGGCATTTTGGCCCATCCAAGTTACACCGTCTTTTAAGTCTTCAACTTCAGGGTGACCCATGTTGCGATAAATCGCCGTGCGCCAGTCGCGGCCATAACCTTTAGAACCACGGTAATCCATGTCCATCACCACATAACCTTGTTGAGTCAGTAGGTTGTGGAACATAAACTCACGGAAGTAACCACTGAAACCATAATCGGCATTCTGTAAGTAGCCCGCACCATGGTTGAAGATAACGGCGGGGTATTTATCGGCGCGGGATTTGTCGTAACCCTGCGGCAAATAAACCCGCGCATACACTTGGCCAGCGCCATGGTTAGAAGGTACGGCGACCACTTCGGGCGCTTGCCATGGATATTGCTTAAAAGCATCGCTGGTGTATGACGTGAGTTGTTTTAACTCACCGCCAATCGGTTGAACATACAGCTCATTCGGCTGAGTACGGCGAGAGGCATTCAGCAGCAACTTAGTGCCATCGGGGCTTAAGCTGTAATCTAAGTTACCGTCCCACTGGGTTAATTGCTCATTTTTGCCCGAGGCGATATTCACACGGTGAACGTTGTAAATACCAGGGTGACTTTGGTTAGCCTTGTAGTAGATATAGTTTGCATCGGGCGAGAGAGTAATATCGCTCACCACAAACTTACCTTGAGTCAAAGCGCGGGGCTTTTCGCCGCGGGCTTTGATATAAAGCTGGGAATAGCCTGTTTCTTCAGAGAGATAGTACAGAGTGTCCGTACCTGGTAACCAGCCAAATTGGTTATAGTCGTAGTTCACCCAAGCATCATCATGCAGGCGATGCTCGGTAATAAACTTGCCCTTTGCCAGATCGACGCTGGCAATCCAGCGGTCTTTGTTATCGGTCGCTTCGACCATCACCGCCAGCTTGTCCTCAGACTCATGCCATTGAATCGCGCTTTGAGTCCAGCCCCAATCCTGCATCAGCTGGATTTTACGGGGAGCCTTAGTACTTTGATACGACTCACCTTTTGCCTTAGCGTTTTCACTCTTAACCTTAGCTAAAACGTCCTCATCGAAGCCAGCTAGACCTTCGATAGTCACATCAATCTGTTTATGCTCATTGAGATCGAGTACCACAAAGCGTTGGCCAGGCGGCGTATCTTCTGCAACACGGGCGCGTACGGGCACAGGATCGATATAACCTTCGCTACCGAGGTAGTTTGGCATAATGTCATGCTCACTACTGCCGGTGTAATTTTTATCGGTAAGGGCGACAAACAGATAGCGACCGTCTGGCGACAGACTTAGCTCAGACACCACCTCGGCATCCCCTAGATACCAAGTGTTAGCGGCGAGGGTTGGATCGCTCTTTTGCAGCTCGTTCTTAAACTGTTCTTTGGCTTTAGCATTTTCTTGCTGCAACGCCACATATTGGATGAGTCTGTGCTGCTGCTTGGCTAAGTAGCTGCTTGGCTCTTTCACGCCCTCGGGCGCTTTCGCCATTTTGATTTCAGCCAGCTGTTCCACTAATCCACTGTCTTGATGGATTTGGAAAACATTATCCCCTTGCCAATAGGCGATATCGCCATTGTTAAGGTAACGCAGGCCACTGATGGCAGTGCGCTGGCGGGTAAGCTGGGTGATTTTGCCAGAGCTTAAATGCTTAACAAAAATATTGCCTTGGTAGAGATACGCCTTATTGGCCTTAGCACTGTCTAACACACCAAACTGTTGGTCCGCCGCGTGTAGTTTATCTATGGCCAGTTCAACGGCGCGGCTGTCATTAATACCCTGCTGATAATAATTGCGTAGCGGCGATGCGCTAGGTTGGCGGGCGAAGAAAACGCTCTGGCTGTCATCGCTCCAGTAAGCTTCCTTAGCGAAAATCCCCATCCAATCGGGGTTCGCCATAATTTGATTCAGCGTAAGGGGTTGTGAAACTTGGGGAGGCTGAGCTAAAGGGACTTGATAAGCCTGTGGTGTGGTCGCGGGAGTCGCCGTTTCAGTTGAGGTGGCGGCGCAACTCGTCAATACCGCAACGGCTAACGCACTTAAACCCAAATTTCGCATTACGCTGTTCATTAGTCCTTCCTTTTATTGTTATCGCAATCCTGCAAACGCAGCGGACTATCCCCACAACGCTCGCAGCTAGACGTAGTTTGGCGGCATTTATATCACACTTAGGCGACATGTTTGCTTAAAAGGAGGAGAAATCTTGTAACAAAGCTTAGGGCGTGTTGACGTTTCGAAATTAAATTTTGTTCGCTCAGGCAAGCTCGTGCTCGCGAAACGAGGAATGAAATGTAGTGATTCTACTCAAATGACGAGCAGCTCTAATTACCGCAAGTAAGAGCAAGAGCTTGCCAGACGAACCCTTCGGGCAGCGTTTGGCGGGCGTTTCTGCTGCGTTATCGTCCGTTTATGTAGAATAACTACACTACGCGGACTTTGCCTTGCATAAACACCCGCCACATAGCTGCAAAAATAACCCTGAAACGTAAACACGTCCTAGAACTGAATGGATCTTTTCGATTAAGCCAAAGCCGATTGCGACAAGAAGTTTGCCAACAATTCATGGCCTTGCTCGGTCAAAATTGACTCGGGGTGAAATTGCACACCAAAGAGTGGCAGCTGCTTATGACTCATGGCCATAATTTCGCGTCCATGGATTGGGTCGTCAAACCAAGCATCTAACACAAATCCCTCAGGGACAGCATCGACCAACAATGAATGGTAGCGGGTTACCGTTAATGGCTGATTTAACCCTTTAAACAGACGCTCGCCTGTATGGCCAATCGCACTGACTTTGCCATGCATCACTCGTTGCGCTCGCACAACCTTAGCACCAAACACCTGCGCCATGGCTTGATGCCCTAAACACACCCCTAGGATAGGTAAACGCGTAGCAAAATGCTCAATCGCCGCGAGGGAAATCCCCGCTTCATTGGGCGAACAAGGCCCGGGAGAGATGACTAAATGGCTCGGTGCCAGCGCCTCTATTTCCGCTAAGCTGATTTCATCATTGCGTTTAACCACGATCTCTTGCCCTAACTGCTGAAAATACTGCACTAAGTTAAAGGTGAAAGAGTCGTAATTGTCGATCATTAGCAACATACAAAATCCATTGGCTCAAATGGTAAGTCGATGCATTCCACGGCTGAAATGCGGCGCAAATGCTACCACAGGCCTTTGCGCGGATTAAACCTTTATCCAATAAAAAAGCCAGTCGACAGACTGGCTTTCAAGAGTATAGAACAGGGCGCAATTAACCTATTTAACTAAGGTTAAATGACTGCGACGCTTAGGAGGCTCATCGGTAGGTTCGGTTGGCTTCTCGTTTGTCTCGATAACAGACAAGGTCGATTCTGCTTCCTCTTCGACTAAGTATGCATCTTCAATATCGAAGACAGTCCCTGCGCCATTTTCACGGGCGTAAATGGCCACAATCGAGGCCATTGGCAATAATACCTGTTGAGGTACACCACCGAAACGCGCATTGAACTCCACAAATTCATTACCAATTTGCAAATTGCCCACCGCGCTGGCCGCGATATTTAATACGATCTGGCCATCCTTCACGTACTGCTGTGGTACTTGGGTGCCTTTCACAAAGGCATCCACGACAACGTGAGGCGTTAATTGGTTGTCCATCAACCAATCGTAGTAAGCCCTGAGTAAATAAGGACGATTTGGAGTCAACGCTTTCATTACATTCCCATGCGCATTTCGCGTTCAGCTTCAGTCAACGAAGCTTTAAATGATTCACGCTCGAAAATACGTGTCATGTAGGCTTTGATGTCTTTCGCTACGCGGCTGTCTAACTCGATACCTAGTACAGGTAAACGCCATAATAATGGGCCGAGGTAGCAATCCGCTAAACCGAATTCTTCGCTCATAAAGTAAGGCATTTCACCAAATACTGGAGCGATTGAAAGTAAACTTTCAGTCAGTTCTTTACGGGCAGCTTCAGCGCGATCGCCTTTGCGAATACGGTCAACGAGTGAGTACCAGTCAGTATCGATGCGGTGCATCATCAAACGGCTTTGGCCGCGAGATACTGGGTAAACAGGCATCAACGGTGGATGAGGAAAACGCTCATCCAAGTATTCCATGATGATACGTGATTCATACAGAACGAGCTCACGATCTAACAAGGTTGGCACTGAGTTATAAGGATTTACTTCAAGTAAATCTTCAGGCATTTCGTTTGGGTCGACCTGTAAAACATCAACAGTAACCCCTTTCTCAGCTAACACGATACGCACTTGATGGCTATACAGATCATCAGCACCTGAAAACAGTGTCATGACAGAGCGTTTGTTGGCAGCAACAGCCATTGATACCCTCCAGAGTCGAAATAAAACAAAAGTAAACGAGGGGCAATGCCCCCCGTTTACACTATGCGGATACTATATTTTACCCGTTATTGGTGCCTAGTGTACATCTTTCCAGTACTCTTTCTTCAAGAGGTAGGCCACAATAAAGAAGATAAACAGGAATCCAAGTACCCACCAACCTAGCGCTTTACGCTCTAACTTAACAGGTTCAGCCGAATAGACTAAGAAGCCAGTGATATCACGAACTGCTTGGTCGTACTCTTCTGCATTTAACTTACCACCAGAGACCACAATAGTGCCATCTTCTTGCTTAACAGGTGTGCCTTGCAGTTCTTCAAGAACATGTGGCATGCCCACAGATGGGAAGACAGTGTTGTTTACGCCGAATGGACGGCTTGGGTCTTTGTAGAAGCCTTTGAGGTATGAATACACCCAATCTTCGCCACGAACGCGTGCTACTAAGGTTAAGTCTGGTGGAGTTGCACCGAACCACTTAGCCGCATCTTTGTGTGGAATCGCGTTTTGCATCAGCTCACCGATTTTGGCATCGGTAAACATGTACTTGCTACGCATATCATCGGCAGAAATACCGAGATCGTTCGCCACACGCTCATAGCGTTGATACTGAGTGCTGTGACAACCAGAGCAATAGTGTTGGAACATATCCAAACCACGCTCTAAAGAAGCCTTATCATGCAGATCAACATTGGCTTTTTCTAAATGTACATTGTGTCCACTCGCGGCCATTGCCAGCGTCGGGATCAATGTAACTAATGCAATCAGTAATTTTTTCATTAGTGTGTCAACCTCGCTGGAACAGGCTTAGTTTTCTCATTTTTGCTGTATAACCACAGTAATAAGAAGTAGCCGAAATACGTCACAGTGAAGATACGTGCAACAATAGTCAGCTCTGGTGTTGCAGGTACAGCGCCTAAGTAACCTAAGACGATGAACGATACAGCGAACTGAGCGATGTTCAACTTGTGCAGCGTGCTGCGGTAGCGAATTGACTTCACTTTACAACGGTCTAACCAAGGCAATACAAACAGTACTGCAATCGACAGACCCATCATTACCACACCGCCCAATTTATCGGGAACAGCACGTAAGATGGCGTAGAACGGAGTGAAGTACCATACAGGTGCAATGTGCTCTGGTGTCTTCATTGGGTTAGCCGCTTCAAAGTTTGGCTTCTCAAGGAAGTAACCGCCGCCTTCAGGGATGAAGAACAGTACGTAACAGAATACGATCAGGAAGCCCGCAACACCCATAATGTCTTTAACTGTGTAGTATGGGTGGAATGGAATACCATCAACTGGCCAGCCATTTTCGTCTTTGTTCTTCTTGATTTCGATACCGTCTGGGTTGTTTGAACCCACTTCATGCAGAGCGATTAAGTGTAAGAACACTAAAACCACTAACACTAATGGCAGTGCAATAACGTGAAGAGCGAAGAAACGGTTCAGTGTCGCGCCAGAGATCACGTAGTCACCACGGATCCACAGGGTTAAGTCATCACCAATAACAGGGATAGCACCGAACAGAGAAATAATTACCTGCGCGCCCCAGTAAGACATTTGTCCCCATGGAAGCAAGTAACCCATAAAGGCTTCAGCCATCAGCACGAGGAAAATCAACATACCGAATAGCCACAGTAGCTCTCTAGGCTTTTGATATGAACCGTAAATCAGACCACGGAACATATGTAAGTAGATCACCACGAAGAATGCAGACGCACCAGTTGAGTGCATATAACGCAATAACCAGCCGTACTCTACGTCACGCATGATGTATTCAACAGAGGCGAACGCACCTTCTGCTGTTGGTACATAGTTCATGGTCAACCAGATACCCGTCAGTAATTGGTTAACCAATACCAACATGGCTAATGAACCGAAGAAGTACCAGAAGTTAAAGTTAGTTGGCGTCGCATACTGACCCACGTGACGGTTATAAGTCGCCGTCATTGGGATACGCGCATCGATCCAATTAATTAAATTCTTAACCATTACGCCACTCCTTTATCTACACCGATGATAACGGTGCCATCATCAACGTATTGATGTGGAGGGATAACTAGGTTCAATGGAGCTGGAACGCCTTGGAATACGCGGCCCGCCATATCGAACTTAGAACCATGACATGGACAGAAGAAACCAGAAGTCACGCCTTGAACTTGCTCACCAAATGAATCTGGTAAATAAGTTGGTGAACATCCTAGGTGGGTACAAATACCGACGGCAATAAAATACTCTGGCTTAATAGAACGCAGAGGATTTGTTGCATATTCAGGTTGTTGCATTTCTGCAGACGCTGGATCTCTTAGCTTATCGTCGTGTGTTGGCAGTTCATTAATCACTGCTTCTGTGCGACGGACAACCCATACAGGTTTTCCACGCCATTCAACACGGATCAGCTGACCTGGCTCAATTTTACTGATATTTACTTCTACCGGCGCACCTGCAGCTTTCGCCTTGGCACTCGGATTCCATGACTTGATGAAAGGAACCGCTACAGCGACGGCACCAGCACCACCTACTACGGCGGTTGCGGCTGTCAGGAATCTGCGACGTCCGGTATCGACTGGCGCATTGCTCATCCACTTATCTCCCAGAGGGTGTTGGAATTTTTGTTTTTCAAAGACTTTCTGCCCCCTAGTTATCACCATGGGCAAAAATCGAAGTTTGAAGCGGGGCTCATTATAGCTAAAAATTAGAAGCAGATCATAGTGAAAACACTCAACTAAGTTAGGGAGATTGCGTGTTTTTTATAAAACGGACAAAAAAAGCACAACTATTAAGCGATTTTAATCGTTTTGATATACTTTTTGAGCAAATGGTCTGTGAGGTCGGCATAATCCATGCATCGCTAATATAACTCCAACTCTCATTTTGCAACTTTACGTTTTCCTGCAGATAAAAAAAAGGGCCCTTTTTCAGGACCCATTTCAATACATTTCTGATTGCTTACTTCTTAGGTGAAGTGCTCTTCATATATTTGAAGAATTCGCTATCTGGTTCTAATACCATCACATCAGAGTTACCGGAGAAGCTCGCACGGTAAGCATCTAAGCTACGTAAGAAGCTGAAGAACTCAGGATCTTTACTGTAAGCGTCAGAGTAAATCTTCGCAGCTTGCGCATCACCTTCACCACGGATGGTTAAAGCTTTACGCTCGGCTTCGGCAATCTTCACGGTCACGTTGGCATCAATCGTGGCGCGAATGATTTCAGACTGCTCTTTACCCTGTGCTCTATGCTCTTTGGCAACCGCTTGACGCTCGGCACGCATACGTTGGTAAATACTGTTACTCACGTTTGCGGGTAGGTTGATTTGCTTCACACGCACGTCAACCACTTCAATACCTAAGTCTTTAGCGCTTTCAGAGGCGTTTTCTAACGCATCATTTTGCAACTCATCGCGTTTACCAGAAACGATTTCCTTGATAGTGCGACGACCAAACTCGGTACGTAAATCGTTGTTGATCTTACGTTGTAGTAAGGTCTCAGCATTCGACTTAATCCCGCCGTTAGTGGAGAGGTAGTATTTTTCGAAGTCGAAAATACGCCACTTCACATAGGAGTCGACCATCAAATCTTTTTTCTCAGAGGTAACAAAACGATCGGCCGCACCATCTAAGGTTTGGATACGCGCATCGAGTAACTTCACTTTATCGATCACAGGCACTTTAAAGTGTATGCCTGGGGCGAAAACGCGGGTCACTGGTTTGCCGTCAACGTTGTCTTTAACGATTTCACCGAAACGCGCCACAATCGCTCGCTCGCCTTCGTTAACCACCATCACAGATGACAGACCTATGCCTAATACGATGGCAATCAGAACAATACCTAATCTACCCATGGATTACTCCCTCCCTTGGCGAGCACGGTCCTCGCGAGAAGGGCGTCCACTCAAAGGCTCACCAATGCGAGTCGTTGACATAGATGAAGAATTGACGTTCTGCTGAGCCTTATGCTCAACCTCTGGCGTAGTCACAGGCTTCTCTTTCATTAACTTGTCTAAAGGCAAATACATTAAATTGCCATTGTTCTTGGCGTCGATAAGCACCTTGTTGGTATCTGTCATCACCTGCTGCATTGCATCGAGATACAAACGCTTACGGGTCACTTCAGGTGCCGCTTGGTACTCTGGTAACAGCAACTCGAAACGAGCCACTTTACCGCGAGCCTCAAGAATTTCACGCTCTTTATAGGCATTCGCTTGTTGCGCCATACGCTCAACTTCACCGCGCGCTTTAGGCTCAACTTCACGAGCATAAGCTTCGGCTTCACGGATAAAGCGTTGTTCGTCTTCTTGCGCCGCAATCGCATCATCGAAAGCATCTTTCACTTCTTCAGGTGGACGAGCAGGCAAAAAGTTAACGTCAACAATGGCTAAGCCTAATTTGTACGGCTCAATGATGCGCTCGAGTTCTTTCCAAGTATCGCGACGAATCGCATCACGACCTGTGGTCAGAATATCGTCCATCTTGTTGTGGCCAATGACATAACGCAGCGCACTGTCTGTGGCTTCACGTAAGCTGGCATTCGCATCAACGGCACTGAACAGATAAGAGTACGCATCTAGAATACGATACTGTACGTCCAACTCGACCTTCACGACGTTTTCATCTGAGGTCAACATGCTGCCAGAAGCAGGAATGGAGCGAACAGACTGCACATCAACGGGATAAATCTGGTCGATAAACGTAGCCTTCCAATGCAGACCAGGTCCCACCTCACCAATGTGCTGACCAAAACGCAGCGCAACACCACGCTCAGCTTCTTTAATGGTGTAAAAACCCGAGAGTCCCCAAACAACAAAAGCGATGGCAAGAATGATGATTAAGCTGAACGAACTAAAGCTCTGGCCTGATGAGCCATTGCCTTTGCCGCCAAAGCGTTTTGAAAGATTACGAAAAACCTCATCAAGGTCTGGTGGTCCTTTGTCGTTACCACCTTTATTTCCCCAAGGATCATTACCCTTGTTACCGGGCTCGTTCCAAGCCATTTAGCACTCCATAAGTGGATGAAATAAATTAGATTATTAACAAACAGCCTTTTCTGTCGACGGATCGAAGATAAAGGTTTCTAACTCACCCTGACTCTGTTTAGCTAATCGGCGCCAATCGGCATCCGATAAACGAACAGACAAAATACAGTTCCCCAGATCGTCGTACTCTTTCTGCTGTATCGCATCCAGTCGATAAAACTGGCCAAGATAATGTCCAGCAGTTGCCGGAATCTTAAGTGTAAACTCATGAATGACTTCACCAATTAACTCGGTGATCGCCTTCAGGAGCAGATCAAATCCCAAACGTTTTTGTGCCGAAAGCCAGACGCGTACCGGCTTACCACGTTCATCGTATTCAATGCGCGGCGCAACATCCTCAAGCAGGTCGATTTTATTACAAACGACCAACTGCATCACTTCGGCAGCATCAATATCTTCGAGCACGTTTTGCACCTGCTCGAAGTTATCCGCCATGTTTTCATCAGCACAATCAACAATATGAAGCAGCAATTCCGCTTGACGCGTTTCCTGCAATGTTGCCTTAAACGCGGCAACCAGATCGTGTGGTAAATGGCGAATAAAACCTACAGTATCCGCTAAAATCACGGCACCGTCGGGCAGATCTAACTTTCTCAATGTGGGATCGAGTGTGGCAAATAGCTGGTCGGCTGCATAAACATCAGATGAGGTTAAGGCATTAAACAGCGTTGACTTGCCCGCGTTGGTATAACCCACTAATGAGACTGTTGGCATGTCACTACGCTTACGGGCGCGGCGACTCTGCTCACGTTGTTTATCAACACGCTCTAAGCGTTTATTGATATTTTTAATGCGGCCCCTGAGCAAACGTCTATCGGTTTCTAGCTGGGTTTCACCCGGACCACGTAAACCGATACCGCCTTTTTGGCGCTCAAGGTGAGTCCAACCACGCACAAGACGCGTCGACATGTGGCGCAATTGCGCTAGCTCCACCTGTAACTTACCTTCATGGGTCCGAGCACGTTGAGCGAAAATATCCAAGATCAGCGTGGTTCGGTCCAATACTCGGCACTGACACACCTGTTCAAGGTTTCGCTCTTGAGCAGGACTCAAGGCGTGATTGAAAATAACCACATTAGCCTCAGTAGCAGCCACTAATGCAGCTAACTCCTCGGCTTTACCAGAACCAATAAAAAACTTACGGTCTGGTGAGCGTCGACTTCCAGTAATGACCCCGACTGAGCGTGCTCCAGCTGATTCTACTAATAGCTGTAACTCGACTAAGTCTTCTCGGCGTTCCTCATCGGAAAAGTCGATATGGACAAGAACCGCTGTTTCTCCCGCCTCATAACGATCAAACAAGAAGCAAACTCCTCAAACTAAAACTTATTCGCCACTTGGCATATCGTCTTGCGCGCCATAACCGCCCTGGGCATTTTGATGGCCAGCAACGTTAAATGGACGAGCAGGTACTACGGTAGAAATAGCGTGTTTGTAAACCATTTGGCTCACTGTGTTTTTCAACAGAATGACAAACTGATCAAACGACTCTACCTGTCCTTGGAGTTTAATGCCGTTTACCAAGTAAATTGATACAGGAACGCGCTCGCGGCGTAGTGCGTTCAAAAATGGGTCTTGTAAAGATTGCCCCTTAGCCATTTTATTATTTCCTTTTTAATTTATATAAAAATAAATCGTTATCAGTGAAGTTTTTTGTTTAGTTTTAGTATTATACAGCAAGGGCTAATAAGCTAGCGGCATTGACGCATAAGTGTAACTAAATTCCCCTCAGCACCACTTTCAAGCCAATTCAACTCTGGCCAACTACGCAACCATGTTAATTGACGCTTAGCTAATTGCCTAGTAGCGGCAACGGCTTTTTCGACCATAGTATCATAGTCAAATTCACCATCGAGATACTGCCAACATTGTCGATATCCCACGCAACGCATTGAGGGCAAATCTAAATGTAGGTCACCTCTCGCTTTCAGCTGGGCGACTTCATCAATAAAACCTTGCTCTAACATTATCCGAAAACGCTGCCCGATTAACTCATGCAGCACTTTGCGCTCACGGGGCGCAATGGCAAATTGCACCACATCGTAGGGTAAAGGAGCCGACTTGGTTTGAGTTAACTCGGTCAGACTCTTACCGCTTATTCTATATACTTCTATCGCTCTTGAAAGCCTTTGTGGATCATTAGGATGAATTCTTTCTGCCGATACGGGATCTATCTCCCTTAATTGCGCGTGCAGTGCTTCCCATCCGTTTGCGTCCGCTTCGGCTTGAATATCGGCCCGAATCGCCTCATCGGCACTCGGTAACGGCGATAATCCTTCTAATAACGCCTTAAAGTACATCATGGTGCCGCCCACTAATACGGGGGTCTTTCCCATGCTAATAATCTGTTCAATCTCGCGCAGCGCATCGGCTCTAAAATCGGCGGCGGAGTAGCTCTCTGCCGGATCGCGGATGTCGATCAGTCGATGCGGACCTCGCGCTAATTCCTCGGCAGAGGGCTTAGCACTGCCAATGTCCATGCCACGATAGATCAATGCTGAATCAACCGAGATAATCTCACAATTATGCTTTTCGGCTAATTCGAGTGCTAAAGCGGTTTTTCCGGACGCCGTTGGTCCCATCAAAAAAACCACTTTTGGCTGTAATTCTTTATTCAATTGCTTGCTCTTCTAGCCACGATTGCCAAGGTAAGGATACTGCTTTATCGGCAATTTGCTGTCTTTTCTCTTCAGTTAACTGACTATAGGCCGCCCAAATATCCGCAGCCGAGGTAAATCCAGTTAAGCTCTGCTCTGCCAGCCACACAGCCAATGCATTAGGTGCTGGTGCTTCAAAACGTAGCGATTGCAACCACTCGGGGATCACCTTCGCTAACTGGCTATCCCTGAGATATGGGGGCACTTTTTTGATTATCAACTGCTGATAGCGAATTGTTAGTTCTAATCCTAATTGCCGGATAAGTGTTTCATGTTCTTCGAGTAATGCTGGCCAATCCGTATCGGCGGCTATCGACACTGGCATCAATAATGGCTGACCTATCAAACCAGTTGCCAGCTTTGTTTCTATCTCATGGCTACGTGTCGCTAACGCCACAGATTGAATCGGCAACAGACTCAAGTTTTGCCCCTGCGCTAATACCCAATATTGACCATTGAGTATGGCGGGCATTGCAAGCACGGGTTGATACGGCTTGTCCTGCACGCTATAGGATGGCGTTTGCAATAATTCGCCGTAACTGGCGATAGCCGCCTTAGAAGGAAGCTCGGCTCGGGCACGATTTTCCCCTGTCGAACCACTGCGAGACTCCCGCGGAACCGCCATACTGCCGTAGGCATTGCTTTGCACGCCAGAATACGGACGCGCGCTAGCAATATCCCGAGTACGCTCAGTAAGCTGAGAATCCCGTGATATCTCGACGCGAGAAGTATCAACACGTGAAGCTTCATTCCTAGTTGAATGCGTTTTAGACTCAGGCGATTGCAGCTCGAAGGCATGATGCTCTGTTTGTGTCTGCGTCCCAGATTCGGAGAGAGAGACCTCATCCCTAACCTGTGGCGAACTTGGCTCGAAAGGATGCTCAAAACCCAGTTCACCCGCTTCTTCGAGCGCCGATTGCAGTGCCTGCAGAATATAATCATGCACATAACGGCTCTGATGAAAGCGCACTTCGTGTTTCGCCGGATGCACGTTCACATCTACCTGATGGGGATCGATATCCAGCATCAACACATAACCCGGCTGTTCGACCTCGGCTTTTTGGGCAAATGCTTGGCGCACCGCATGATTGACTAAACGGTCGCGCACTAAGCGGCCATTCACATAAAAGTAATGGGTGTCGGTTAACACCGTTGACCAAGGCGACTGTAAATAACCACTTAAACGTAGGTCGTCGTGTTGGCATTCTACCCGCAACGCCTCATCGGCAAATTGGCGTCCAGCAACCTGAGTCAATCGCTGCAAATACTGCGGCTCATTCATCGCCGGACGATAGTTACGTACGGTTTTGCCATTGTGGGTCAAGGTAAAGTGGATATCCCCACGCACTAACGCAATGCGTTTTAACCATTCATCGATATGGGTAAATTCGGTTTTATCGCTTTTAAGAAAACGTCTACGGGCGGGCGTATTAAAGAACAGGTCGACAACTTCGATAGTTGAACCAACAGGATGGGCGGCCGGCATCACCTTAACCGCCATGTCGACGCCTTCGGCATAAGCCTGCCAGGCTTCCGTTTGCTCGGCCGTACGCGAGGTCAAGGTTAAGCGGGACACAGAGCTGATACTCGCCAATGCCTCGCCGCGAAAGCCAAAGCTGAGGATGGCTTCAAGGTCGTCAAGGGAATGCAATTTCGAGGTAGCATGGCGCGACAAGGCTAAGGCCAGCTCATCCTTTGGGATCCCCGAACCATTGTCGCGGATCTTAATCAGCTTGCTGCCGCCCTTATCGATTTCGATATCGATACGCGTCGCCCCAGCATCTAGGCTGTTCTCGACAAGTTCCTTCACCACAGAAGCAGGCCGTTCGACCACCTCTCCGGCGGCGATTTGGTTGGCTAGTTGCGGCGGAAGGATCTGGATCCCCATAGACTTCATCCTATTAACTCTCAGGAATGACGAGTGTTTGCCCGAGTTGTACCACATCCGTCTTCATGCCATTGGCGCGCTTAATGCTGGCCATAGGCACTTGATAACGCTGAGCAATTGCCGAAAGCGACTCGCCGCGGCTCACCTTGTGTTTAATATTTCCCGAGGATGATTTCGCGCTCGTGCTGGCCGTTGTGCCACCGCTATTACGCTTCGCGAGCAAGGTGTCTGCTGGCGGGTTATTGTGGAAATAACGGCTAACGCCCTTATGGATAGCGGTTGCGATACTTTCCTGATGGCGACTGCTGTTGAGCAAGCGCTCTTCCTTCGGATTCGAGATAAATCCTGTCTCCACCAGAATGGAGGGAATATCGGGGGATTTTAATACAGCAAGGCTAGCAGACTCAGGGCGACTCTTATGTAGCTCAGTCACAGACCCGAGATCCTTCAAAATATCCCCAGCAACAGAGTGACCTATAGCCATCGAACTGTTCATAGACATGTCGAGCAGAGTCATTGCAAGATACTGTTCATTATCGGTATTTTGGATAATTTCCCCTGCACCACCCAAGAGTTCTGAGTGTTTCTCTTTTTGCTCTAACCAACGACCAATTTCACTGTTCGCGCGGCGCATCGACAATACCCACACTGACGCCCCCTTTGGCTGGGGCGAGGTAAAGGCATCGGCGTGGATAGAAATCAGTAAATCGGCTTTACTGTTACGGGCAAGCTCGGAGCGCTTGTTCAAATTCACAAAGTAATCGCCGGTACGGATCATCACGGCGCGCATACCCGGCGTGTCGTTGATCTTACTGGCCACTCTTTTTGCTATTTCCAGTGCGACTTTTTTCTCGTAAACACCTGAAGGCCCAATAGAACCAGGATCATCACCACCATGACCCGCATCAATGGCCACCACAATATCGCGGGACGATTGCGCCGATTGAGTCACCGTTTTAACGGGAGTTGAACTGACGACAGCGGTCGCCGTGGTTAAGGTTTTATCCTCGAGATCGACCACCAGACGATTACCATATGGCGCCGTCACTGGTAGGGAAAACAGGTTAGCATTTAATGGCTTAACCAGATCGATCACCAAACGTAAATCACCTTTAGTGGGTGATTTGCTGACGCGAACCCCTCTAACCAATTTACTGTTGTTATCGATATTTTTCAGGCTCAGTTTTGTCGAAGCCTTTTTCAGATCGACCACTAAACGATTGGGTCCTTCGAGGGAAAAATAAGTGTAATTAGGCGCTTCGCTCAAATCGAACACCACCCGAGTCGACTCGGGGGCAGCCCAAATACGCACGCCCTCAAGCTGGTTAGCCGCGTGGGCTGCTACAGCAAAAAAAGCGCACAGGAAAAAAGTAATAGTTTGAAAGTAATGCTTATTTTTAGTCATCTTTGTTTTTATTTTATTGCGGCTAATAGCTTTTTACCTGATTCTGTTAAGGCTCGAATTTGGATTTCACGTCCTTGGTTAACATAATTTAAATGCAGGTGAATATCGGCATCGGGCAAGAGTCCATGACCTTTGTCGGGCCATTCCACAATGCACAGGCTGCTATCGGTAAAGTAATCACGGATCCCCATGAACTCGAGTTCTTCAGGATCGTTTAAACGATACAAATCAAAATGATAAACTTCGACACCATCTAGCTCATAAGGTTCAACTAAAGTGTAGGTCGGGCTCTTTACCGCTCCTTTATGCCCTAATCCTTGGATTAAACCGCGGCTCAGAGTGGTTTTACCCGCCCCTAAATCCCCCGTCAAATACAGAGTCAAAGGCGCTTGAATATGGCGGGCCAGTTTTTGCCCAACCGCAATAGTCTCGTCTTCGTTATTTAATTGAAAGGTTAACTCTGTCATTTCCGCTTTTATCACTGCTGTTATGGATGGAGGAGGCAACTTAAGCGCGGAAATGTCCTGCGCTTAAGTTTTACAGCGCCTAGAGTAAATCACTATTTACTAATTGGCGAATAAAAGGCATCAAATCGCTGGCTAACATACCCCGTTCACCCTGCACTGCAGCCAGATCCGCCGCGCAGCCATGAACGACAACCCCAACAACGGTCGCCTGCATGTTATCCATTCCTTGAGCCATAAGTGCGCCTATAATACCAGATAACACATCGCCGCACCCACCACTCGCAAGCCCAGGATTTCCAACAGGTGCCACGACCATCTGTTTTCCATCAAAAATGACTGTGCCCGCGCCTTTGAGCAGCACTACGCCACCATATTTTTGCTGCAGAGCACGCACGGCAGCGAATCTATCCAGCTCAATGTCGGCGACACTGCATCCCAAGAGCCGCGCAGCTTCCCCAGGATGAGGTGTGAGTACCCAGTTAGTTTGCCTTCGCGGTTCTTGACTGAGCAGATTCAGGGCATCGGCATCGAGCACACAGGGTTTATCGCTTAAGCCAGCGGCTTTAAACAAGTTATAACCCCAGTCGTGTTTTCCTAAACCTGGGCCAAGTACCACCACCTGTGCCCAACCTAGGCGCAGATAGACTTCCATATCGACCAGTTCACAGCCCCAAAACATCAATTCGGGGCGCGAGACGTTGACTGTCAGTTGATGCTCTGGCCTGCTGATCACTGTCACCAATCCGGCGCCCGCACGTAAGCAGGCTTCACTGGCGAGGCGAATGGCTCCAGCCATACCAAAGTCACCACCGATCAGCGTTACCTTACCCGATTGTCCCTTGTGGCTGTCCCGTGCTCTTGCGGCAAAATGGCTTTTTAACATTTCACCGCCGACTCGCGTTGCACTCTCTGCGTCGAAAAATGGCGTTAATCCCAGATCGGCAAAGGCTAAATGGCCGCAGTGGTGTCTCGCCTTGCTGGTCAAAAGCCCCTGTTTTAATCCACCAAAGCACAGAGTGACATCCGCCATCACGGCAACCTGAGCGACAACACCAGTATCGGCAACGATCCCCGAGGGCAGATCTAAACTCAGCACCCAAGCTTCACTCTGATTGATGGCATGGATCAGTGCAGCAATATCCTCACGCACGGCGCCGTTAACTCCCGTGCCCAGTAGACCATCGATAATGACTGGCGCCTGTTGTATCGCTTCGATACTTGGGGAATCGATAACACCGCCCAGGTTTAGATAGGCAGAAAGTGCCTGCTCGAATTCAGCTGTACCTTGGGTCTTCAGCAAGTACACCTTGACCTGATGACCTGCTTCTAAGGCTAGGCGCGCGCAGACTAGCGCATCGGCGCCATTATTGCCGCTGCCGGCTAATACCAGTAAAGACATTCCTTCAAGCTGAGGATGCCGTTCACTCTGTTGAGTAAAGCATTCAAATGCCGCACGACCAGCACGTTCAACTAATTGATATAAAGTGGTTTCCCCTTCTGAAACAGCGAGCAATTCGGCGGCTCTCACCTGCTGCTGCGTATAAAGCGCCGTGGGTAAACTCGATAAATCTTGTGCCATAGAGGATCTCCTGCGCGACAAATAATCAAAAGGACTGCTCACCTAACACACCCTGTGATTGGTGAGAACCAAGCATTACAAGGTCAAATCAACCAATGAGATCAAGAAAGTAGCAAAAACCGCCCCAAAAAATTATGACGTAAATCAGTTGCCATGCAAAAAGCGTCCAAAGTGAAAAATACTCATCCGGTAAAGACAACAAAGCCAGCATTACGCTGGCTTTGAAAGGTCATTCTGAATCGAATTAGATATCGTCCATCCGAATTGTGCTATGCACCAAACGTTGCTGCTGAGTTTTCTCTACTCGAATCAGGCCCTCTAATGCGGTGCGAGCATCTTCGGCAGTAGTTGAGTTAACGGTTTTTTCCAATAAGCCAATCAGTCGATTTTCTAAATCGAGGTGCAGATTCAGCACATCATCTTCGGTCATATTGGCAGGCAACATGGTGTCTTGGCAGCGCTTAGTAAAGTCTTCAAATACAAAGTCTTTATACCAAGTATCTAATACTCTAACGGGCGCCTCATCCATATAATCACGCAATTTTTCAGCCACATGTTTTTGGTGAGACTCAAAATATTCCAGCATCATCTTCACGCGGGCAGAATCGGCCTGATTGTTCAGTCGGCCATAGAGTTGCGCCATATCTAAGCGGCAGTTCGCCACATACTCAAGTAAATCACGCAATTGTTGAATACGCATATAATGCACTCCAGTGTTAAGCCAACTACTTGGCGCTATTAACTTTGTCTGGATTCATTATGTAAGTAAAAGCGTTGCGAATATTTGAACAAGGTCATAATTTAACTTTCGCAACGCCATCTAATTTAGGAAATCTTGAAGAAACAAGGCGCAGATCACGCATTAACCTTGCTGTTTTATTTTTTACAAAATAGAAAACATCAGCGACAACAGCCGTAGAGCAGGCAAAGTTTGCCATACTTCACCGCATTAGCATTAAAAATAACCGTGCAAACAAAGGTTAATAAATTACAGCGATGAAAGAGCTAAAAAACGCTTGGAGTAATCAAGCACGAAACAGGCATGCTAAGCAAATAGAAAAGCAAAATAGCACTGCGTAAGTTGCGATATATCTGTTTGAAATAGAGAAGATTTTATGAGGGAATGACGAGAAAAATTGGAGCGACATATCGGGTTCGAACCGATGACCTATACCGTGGAAAAGAAAGGTATCGCAATATCAAAAGCACAACTGAGCTAATGCTAATTGAGTACTTGATTATGGGGAGATTTAGAAAATTGGAGCGACATATCGGGTTCGAACCGATGACCTATACCTTGGCAAGGTATCGCTCTACCAACTGAGCTAATGTCGCATAATTCTGTATTTAATGACTTGGTGAATCACTAAATTTGTATTTGGAGCGACATATCGGGTTCGAACCGATGACCTATACCTTGGCAAGGTATCGCTCTACCAACTGAGCTAATGTCGCATAACTATCGCTGTCACATCCGCCTTCAACATTCACAAAGATATCGTCTATCAACCTTTATCAACTGAGCTAATGTCGCATAATTCTGTATTTAATGACTTGGTGAATCACTAAATTTGTATTTGGAGCGACATATCGGGTTCGAACCGATGACCTATACCTTGGCAAGGTATCGCTCTACCAACTGAGCTAATGTCGCATTTACATTTTAAGACTGTAACCGTCTGAAATTTGGAGCGACATATCGGGTTCGAACCGATGACCTATACCTTGGCAAGGTATCGCTCTACCAACTGAGCTAATGTCGCCTTTTGTATCGCTGCCACATTTGCCTTGAACATTCACAAAGGTATCGTCTCCTAACCTTTATCAACTGAGCTAATGCCGCAATCACTAAATCACTTATATGAGCAGCGCTTCGTGTCCGCATCAAAAGTTGAGGCCGCATTATATGAAAAATTTATGCGGCTGCAACCCCTTCTTGCAGATTTATCTGCTGATCGGTCAAATTTTAAATACTTTGCTGCGGTAATACTGTAATTCCGCGATCGACTCTTGGATATCTTGCAGCGCTTGGTGAGTATTTTGCTTTTTGAAACCCGCCATGGTTTCAGGGCTCCAACGCTTCACTAACTCTTTTACCGTGCTCACGTCGAGATTACGATAATGGAAGTAGTCCTCCAGTTCACGCATATAACGATTTAAGAAACGACGGTCCTGGCCCACACTGTTACCACACATAGGTGAGGCGCCCTTAGGTACATATTGCTCTAAAAATGCGATGGTTTGCGCAACGGCCTGTGCTTCGTTCACTTGGCTGGCACGCACTCTATCGATCAGACCCGATTCACCGTGGTGTTTTTGGTTCCAATCATCCATGGCCGCCAGCACATCATCCGATTGATGAATAGCAATTACAGGCCCCTGACCGATAATATTGAGTTCTTGGTCTGTTACTAAGGTAGCAATTTCAATGACTCTATCGACATCGGGTTCTAACCCTGTCATTTCGAGATCGATCCAAATGAGATTATTCGCGTCCGCCGCCATAATTCAGCCTTATCATGTCAGTTAGCCTAAATTCAGGCTTTTTTATTCAAGAGCGTGTATCATACTGCTTTTTTCAGACACAAAAAATCATCTAATTGACGAAGACAAATCAGTGAGTAAAAAGAAACCCCTAAGCCAAGGCCAATTACGCCGTATGCGCGCCAATCACGAGAAACGTCTCAATCGTGACAATGGTGATAAAAATGCGCCTGAGTTACAGGATAGCTCACTCGGCCCAGAACAGAGCGGAACCGTGATCTCCCGCTTTGGCCAACATGCCGATATTGAAACCGAAGATGGCCAAATCGTGCGCTGCAATATTCGCCGCACCATTAAAAGCTTAGTTACCGGCGATAAAGTGATTGTACGCCTCGCCATTGAAACCCAAGCCAACAGTGGCATTGCCGGCATTGTAGAAGCGGTACACCCAAGACGCTCTTCGCTCTCGCGTCCCGACTTATACGATGGCGTGAAAATTATCGCCTCGAATATCGACCAAATTTTGATTGTGTCGTCCGTGCTGCCTAGCTTTACCACCCAGATTATCGACCGCTACTTAGTGGCAGCCGAAGACACGGATATTCCGCCGATCATCATTTTGAATAAAATTGATCTGCTAACGCCAGAAGAAGCCCCCGCCATCGAAGCCGCCTTAAAACGTTACGAAGATATCGGTTATCCCGTGTATAAGGTCAGCAGTAAATTAGGCGAGGGTTTAGATACCATTAAAGCCCTTCTGAAAGATAAAGTGAGCGTATTTGCAGGCCAGTCCGGTGTAGGTAAATCTTCACTGGTTAACGCCTTACTGCCCGAAGCCGAATTATTGGTGGGCGATGTCTCCGACAACTCGGGGCTGGGTCAACACACGACCACCACGGCTAAGTTGCTGCATTTACCTAGCGGTGGTGATTTAATTGATTCCCCCGGTGTGCGCGAATTTGCACTCTGGCACTTACCCGCCCAACGTGTCGGTTGGTGTTTTATCGAATTTAGAGACTTTTTAGGTGGCTGCAAATTCCGCGATTGTAAGCATGGCGATGACCCTGGCTGCGCCTTAAAAGCCGCTGTCGATGCTGGTAAGATTAGCGAAGATCGCTTTAATAACTACCATCGTATTATCGCAAGCCTTGATGAACAGCGCCACGCACGGCATTTTCGCGCCCAAAGCGATGAATAACTAACGCCATCGCCTCGCATAAAATTAACGTAAAACAAGTCTCAACCTAAGTTGAGCAACATAAAGGAAAGGAACATAAATTGGATAAAGTTAAAATTGCGCTGCAGTACATGCTGCCAAAGCACCTGTTATCTCGTTTAGTCGGTAAACTTGCCGCTTCCGAAGCTGGCGCATTAACGACTGCCGCGATTAAATGGTTTATCAAGCAATATAAAATCGATATGAGCGAAGCGGCTCAGAGCGAACCCGAAGCCTATAAAAGCTTTAACGACTTTTTTACCCGCGCACTAAAGCCGGGGATTCGCCCAATTAATACTGCGGCCAACATCATGGTGCATCCCGTTGATGGCGCCGTCAGCCAACTTGGCCCCATCAAGGATGGCCGTATTTTCCAAGCTAAAGGCCATCACTATTCTTCACTCACTTTGCTGGGCGACCAAGCCGAAGATGCCAAACGCTTCGAAGGCGGGGATTTTGCGACTATTTATCTGGCTCCCAAGGATTATCACCGCATCCACATGCCGATAAAGGGCACGCTGTCGAAGATGACCTATGTACCAGGTGAGTTGTTTTCCGTTAATCCCTTAACGGCGCGCCATGTGCCAGGCCTGTTTGCTCGCAACGAACGTGTTGTGGCGATTTTTGAAACCGAGCTTGGCCCGCTAGCTATGGTATTAGTGGGTGCGACCATTGTGGCCAGTATCGAAACCGTATGGGCAGGCACTATTACGCCGCCAACGGGTAAGCAAGTGTTCACATGGGAATACCCAACAGTAGGTCCAGACGCCATTACCTTAGATAAAGGCGAAGAAATGGGCCGCTTCAAGCTTGGCAGTACCGTCGTCATGCTGTTTGCTAAAGATGCTATCGACACCTTCGCCGAAGGCGTTGAGCCAGAAGCCGTAACGCGTATGGGTCAAGCCTTTGCTAATCTCAACAATCAGGCGTCAGCCGACTAACTACGGCTACCCAATTGAGCCAGACCGCTAAACCTTCGGGATTAATCGAATTACATTTAGCTGTGCTGATGTTTGGCGGCACAGCTTTGTTTTCAAAGTTAATTCCTTTAAGCGCACTCGATATCACCTTCCTACGATGTGTTGTCGCGGCCTTGGTCTTGGCATTACTCATCAAATTCCGTGGTAAATACTTAAGCCTTGCCAGCAAACAGGATTATCTGGTTGCTATCGGCTTAGGTGTGATAGTCAGCTTACACTGGGTCACCTACTTTGCCGCGATGCAACTCTCATCGGTCGCCATCGGCATGATTGCCTTCTTCACCTATCCGGTGATGACAGTCATTGCCGAGCCGTTATTAACTGGCAATAAAATCAAGCTGATGGATATTATCAGCGGTGTTTTAGTGCTGATAGGCGTAGTGCTATTGATCCCCGAAGCCAATCTTGGCAACGATACAACCTTAGGGATTGTGGTCGGGATTGTCTCGGCGATGCTATTTACCGCCCGTAACTTACTGCAAAAACGCTATTTTTCTCAATATAGCGGCCCCCATGCCATGTTTTATCAGACCTTAGTGGCTGCGGTGTTTCTTATGCCTTGGCATCAAACCGAGTTACAGACTATCTCCCTCGAGACCTGGGGCTTGATTGTGCTGCTCGGGGTGGTATTTACCGCGGCGCCCCATGCACTCTTCACCTCGGCATTGCGCCAATTAAGCGCTAAAACTGTCGGGTTAGTCTCCTGCCTACAACCCTTCTACGGGGCCATGTTGGCATTAGTGATCTTAGGCGAAGCGCTGAATCTCAACACCCTGATAGGCGGAACCATCATAGTCGCCACCGCCATCTTCGAAACCCATCAATCCCACCAGTCACAACGGCGAAAAAAGAACGCCTGAAACATACCAATCTTGGCCTAAGTTGGCTAAGATGAGTGCGTCTTTCGCCCCTAATTGCTTTTGCTTATATGCCACGTATTTTATTGTTCGTTATTGCTTTTTTCTCTTTTTCTCTCCATGCCAATTCGCCACTGCAATTGGACAAGCGCCTTGGCTTAAACAACCAAAATCAGCAACAAAATATTAGCATTGACGATCAAATTGTTGAGCTTAAAAACAACATTGATAGATTGGCAGCGAATGCGAGCAGTTTTCAGCAGGCTCAGCTAGATTTTGAAGAAAACAAAAAGGTCATCGACCACGGCTTAAAAGAAGCCGCCAAGCCCTTAAAGCTGGATAAAGCCACGGATCTCAACCAGCAAGCCTCAATGGCTTATTTACGACTGTCGGAATTAAAAGAGAGCGAAACGGCCCTAGGCAATCAAGTCAGCGAACTGTTGCAACGCCACAATCAGCTGCCCTCCGTCATCGCCAACGCAAGACAGAATGTGCTGCAAAATAAGAAAACCGACTTAGCCCCACTGGATACGCCAACGGGCGAGTTACAGCAAACACAGCGGATTTTCTTCGAACAAAGCCTCGCCACTAACGAGGCCGAGCTGGCCAGCAGCCAAAAGCGTATCGAACTCACTCAGTTGCAGTTACAGTTGGTTCGCCAGCAATTGAGCCAACAGGAAGCCTTTATTGAAACCATCAATAAGGCGATGAATAAACAGCGTCAACAACAAACCGATGCAACCCTGGCGAAGAATTTAGTGGATACCGCTAAGGTCGTGGATCCCGTGACCCGCAATATTGCCGACACAAACCAGATCTACGGCCAAAAACTCCAAACCTTAACCTTGCAAATCAACAATGTGGTTGAACAGCAAGAGCAGGCCGAACTGCAATATCAATCCCAAGCCAAACAGCTAGCGAATATCCAAGAGCAAATCACTTGGGTCAAAATGAACTCCGCCTTTGGCGAGCGTTTTTTGCAGATGTTGCAATCTCTGCCTAAGCCGCCAAACCATGAGAAGCTACAAACTCTAATCGCCGATGCTCGCCTCGATAGGTATCACCTCGAGCAACAACAGGCGCTCAACGAACAAGAGTTAGAGCAAACCAACCTCTACAACGAGGGACAAATTAAGCTATTGCGCTCACAACAAGCGCTGCTGACGCAGCTGATGCAGAGTTATGACCAATATTTGAGTGAGCTTGGCAAACTCAAAGTCAATTATCAGCAACTTAGCCAGCAACACCTGACCTTAAAAAACACCCTCAACGAGCATTTGTTTTGGGTCCCCAACGCCGCGAGCATGAACAAACTCTGGCTCACCGATGTGCAGCGCAGCGCTCTGTGGCTCATCCAAGAGGCGCAGTGGGGACAATTAGGCAAAGCCTGGCAGGAGCAAAATGACTACTGGTCCTGGTGGATCATTCTGTTAGTGCTCTGCTTGGTCATCCAAGATTTAATCCGTCCTAAGTTCAAACGCTTACTCACCCACTATGTCACCTATGTGGGTAATGTGACGCAGGATAAATTTATCTACACCTTTAAATCCTTAGTCCTGAGCCTTGGTTATGCCCTGATCAAACCGCTACCCATAGTGGCGGCGGGATGGATTTTCTATCAATCCGAACGTAACTTTGTGCAGGCCGTCGGCATGGGGATTTTAGCGATAGGATTAGTTTACCTATTGTATCGCTTGATATTTATTCTCGCCCTCGACAAAGGGGTCTTGGTTGGCCATTTCAAACGCCCCTCAAAACTCATCCAAGCAGGCCAGCTCAGACTCAAACATTTTGTGTTTGTCGCCAGCCCCCTGCTCGGCATTATGGGTTTTACCGAAGTCCTCGACGCATCCCTAATCCGCAATAGCATTGGTCGCGGTGCATTTATCTGTTTTTGCGTGGTTTTATTCTTGTTATACAAGGATATCTTGGTGCTAAGCCGCCAAAATAGCGACACCCAAAAGGATGGCAAAAACAAACGACTGCTGCAAAAAATGCTCTGGGCGCTATTGATCTCTGTGCCCCTGCTCAGTGCCGGACTCGCCTTCAGGGGTTACTACTTCACCGCCTTCCAAATGCTGTTGCAGTTACAGCTTTCCATCGTATTGGGATTAAGTTTCTTACTGCTTTATCAATTAATTAAGCGTTGGATGTTGATCGAGCGCCGCCGTATTGCCTTCGATCGTGCCAAGGCCAAACGGGCCGAACGGTTAGCGCAGCGGGAAAAGGGCGAGACTCACCATGTATCTAGCGATGGCCTAGATACCTACGAAGAGCCAGTCGTCGACCTCGAAACCATTTCGAGTCAGTCACTCGGGTTAGTGCGCTCCCTATTGCTATTGGCGTTTTTAGCGAGCTTGATTGGCCTGTGGACGCAAACCCATACGGCGCTATTTTCCTTCTTAGATGGCATCACCCTCTGGACGACAAATACCAGCGTCAATGGTGTCGAGCAGCAGCTGCCTATCACCATGAAATCGCTGTTATTGGGCTTAGTCATCGTTGGCTTCTCACTGATGATTGCGACCAATTTACCCGGTCTGCTTGAGCTGATGATCCTACAACGGCTCGATCTGACACCCGGTACCGGCTTTGCCATCACCACGGTAAGCCGTTATTTAGTGGTGTTTTTAGGCCTGCTGATTGGCTTCTCGAATCTTGGGATGGAATGGTCAAAGCTGCAGTGGTTGATTGCCGCCTTGTCATTGGGTCTAGGTTTTGGTTTGCAGGAGATTTTTGCCAACTTTATCTCGGGCCTGATTATTCTGTTTGAAAAGCCAGTGCGGATTGGCGATACGGTGACGATCCGCGATCTGACGGGAACCGTGAGTAAAATCCAGATCCGTGCTACCACCATTATCGACTGGGACAGAAAGGAAATTATCATTCCTAACAAGGCCTTTATTACCGAGCAATTGATTAACTGGTCACTATCAGACCCCATCACGCGGGTGATAGTGCATGTGTCGGTTGCCCGCGACTCAGATCCAGCCAAAGTCGAGGCGACCCTGTATCAAGCGGTGCAGGAATGCGAAGATGCGCTGCCGAATCCAGAGCCTGAAGTCTGGTTTGCAGGCTTTGGCAAACATACCCAAGATTACGAAGTTCGTGCCTATGCAAAAGAGATGTCGGCCCGTTGGCCGCTACGCCACGATCTGCATAAACGCATCACCCGTAAGCTTAAAGAAAACAACTTAGAACTCGCCTATCCGCAAATGGAAATCCATCTTAAAAATGGCCAGAATCGCGATCAGGTCGGCATAATCCGCAGTTAATAGGACGATAATCAGATGCTTATTTTTGCTCACCGTGGTGCCAGCGGTTATGTGGCAGAAAATACCTTAGCCGCCATGGCCAAAGCCATCGAGTTAGGTGCCACAGCCATTGAGCTGGATGTGCATAATGTCGAAGGGGAGTTAGTGGTATTTCACGACCGCAGACTCGACAGTAAGAGCTCGGGCCAAGGTATCATCCACTTAGTCAACAAAGAGTATTTAGGCAAGGTCACAGTCAAAGGTGAGCCTATTCCCACACTCTGGCAAGTGCTCGAACTGGTTGCTGGCCGCGCCACAATCAACATTGAACTTAAAGGGGTGAATACGGTAGCGCCGCTACTCGAGCTTTATCCTAAGGCGATTGCCGAGCTGGGATTCAGCGCGGAGCAATTGCTGATCTCATCGTTCAATCACCCCTATTTACAGCAAGTCAAACAGGCGTTGCCACAGGCATTAGTGGCGCCCTTACTTGCCAGTATTCCCCTCGATGGTGCGGCGGTGGTGAGCGAGTTAGCCGCCTATTCCCTGCATTTAGACGTGAGTTTTATCAGCAAGGCCCTAGTAGATGACGCCCACCAGAGGGGCGCTAAGGTGTATGTTTACACTGTCGATCATAGTGATGATATCCATGCCCTTAAGCAGTTAGGGGTCGATGGGATCTTTAGCAATTACCCCGACCGTGCCATGCAGGCGCTGTTACAACCCAGCAATACGGATTATTGCGGCTACTTCGAATAACCCCATGGCGTGGATTTAGCGGCTTAGGCTTGGCTATTTCGCTGCGCCCAATAACCGATAAAAATGAACATGGCGACGATCAGCAAAAACATCCAATGGGATGGCATGGCAACGATTTGCCTTGCCACCCAAGGCGTAGCTTTAACGATAAGCAGCCCATAGCCAAAGGCATTCACAATAATAAAAACAAAGGTTCGCAGGATAAACGAATGGCCAAGTAAATGCCGTCTGAGGATACGATTCACATCGGCTGAAAACACTAAAATCAAACACACGACCATGGCCGTGGCGATATCGAAGGACCAAGGGCGAAGCATATTTCCTAAATGGCCAATAATGGCGACTAACTGATCAAACATAATCACTCAACCTAAAATGACGCTGCAAAATCAAAACAACTACAGCAGCGTATTGAAAAATAACGACAACCAAGCATAAAGGGAGACGACATGGGGCACAAGTTACTCTTACTGACCAAGGCGAATGAGCAGTATCGCCAGCTCATTGAGGCGCAGCAGTTACCAGGTCTTGAGTTGCTCGATGATAATCCCGCGAATATTGCACAGGCCAATATTTGGCTTGCCGAACCTAAGCTTGCCGCGCCGCTGGTGCCCCATGCCAAACAGCTAAAATGGCTGCAATCCAGTTTTGCAGGCATTGATTCCCTAATGGGCCCAAGAGCAAGAAAAGATTATCAACTCACTAACATTAAAGGCATTTTCGGCCCCTTAATGAGTGAGTATTTGTTTGGTTATCTACTTGCCCACGTGCGAGGACACCAGTTCTACCAAGCGCAGCAAAGGCAAAAATCTTGGCAAGTGCAAAGTGCTACGCGCAGCAGCTTGCAAGGGATGCGATTATTGCTCTTAGGCACAGGTTCTATCGCCCAGCATGTGGCCAAGACAGCTAAGCACTTCGGCATGCATGTTACTGGGATAAACCGCAGCGGCCGTGAGGTCGAAGGCTTTGATGCGATCCAGCCGCTCTCGCAGCTCGCGCAATGCTTAAGCCAAAGCGATGTGGTAACCAATTTACTGCCCAGCACCCCTGAGACACGTTTGCAGCTAAATGCAGACATGCTCGCCACGCTCAAAGCCGATGCCATTTTAGTGAATGTGGGCCGTGGTGACGTGCTCGACCTCGATGCCCTCAATACCCAGTTGATTGCGCGTCGAGAACAACATGCCGTTCTCGACGTGTTCACGCAGGAGCCACTCCCTGCGAGTCATCCGATTTGGGAAAGACCCAACGCCATCATCACGCCCCATATCTCGGCGCCGAGTCATCCTGAACAAATCGTGCGTATTTTTAGTGACAACTATCGCCGCTATATTGCAGCCGAGCCACTGCAAAATCAGGTTAATTTTACTCAGGGTTATTAATTTATGGGCGAGTTTGGCGGTTGAATGAAAAGCGGCAAATCCCAACTCTTGCAGGAAAAAAAATAAAAGGCAATCAGACTGCTGATTGCCTTTTGATTAAGGATTCTTGCGATAAAAGTTAGACTTTAAAACTGCGCTTTAAAAACTGCCCAACCAGTACAGTATGAGAGTCCATTTCACCTATCACTTCATCGTTGAGACTCACCATTTCGCAGCCGAGTTGATGACTGGAATGGGTAAATTGCGACACATTCACTACGCTGCGATTCATTTCGTTCGCCACGCTCGATTGCTCCTCCACCGCACTGGCAATATGGTGGGTCATATCCGTGATGGTAGTGATAGCTTCACGTATGGTACGCAGCGCCGCGCCCGCAAGATCCGCCGTGGTAATACATTCGCCAGCCGCATCAACGCCCTCCTGCATACTGCGCACGGCCTTGTGAGTGCCCTGCTGCAACAGATTGATCATTGTGTGGATTTCTTTGGTGGCATCATGGGTGCGCTGCGCTAATGCCCGCACCTCATCGGCAACTACGGCAAAACCTCGCCCTTGCTCCCCCGCCCGCGCCGCTTCAATCGCCGCGTTCAGCGCCAATAAATTCGTTTGCTCGGCAATGCCTTGGATCACATCCAGCACTGTGCCTATGTCTCGGCTGTGCCCTTCTAACTCAGTGATCACCTGCGAGGTTTCCTGTAACTGCTGCGCCATGGTCTGAATCGACTGAATGGTGGTGACGACGGTTTTATCGCCGTTGATTGTCTGCTGCGACGCCATTTGCGAAGCGTTCGCCGCATCGGCGCAGTTTGAGGACATATCCCCAAGCGTCGCCGTCATCTGTTGCATAGCCGTGGCAACCTGTTCAATCTCAGCGAGTTGTGACTGACTTGTTCCTTGAATTTCTTCGCCTTTCGCCGCAGAAATCTTGGCTTGCTTACTCACTTTATCGCAGGAGTCGCGGGCGCGACCCAACACTGACTTTAACTCTGAGGTTTGCATTTGCAGCGCCAGATCGACAGCGCCCAAATCGTCGGATTGCCCCGTATAAATATGTGCCATCAAAGGGTTATCGTAGATTTTCTTTGCCTTAGCAACCAGCGCCCGATAACGCCCTAAGACCAAATTACCGCCGATGAACAGCACGAGGGCACTGATGGCAAGCGCCACAAATCCCACTGCCCCAATCTGCAACGCCAAATATAACATGGGCAACAGGGCAACGAAGGCGAGTAGCATCAACTTAGTCGGCATCTCTAAGGTGCGTTTTAACGCTTTAACATTACCGCTTTTATTCAATTCGGCGTAGGCAGCTTCTGCTCTGTTGATCTGGTCACGGCTGGGTTTAGTGCGTACCGATTGAAATTCGGCCACCTGACCATTAACCATAATTGGCGACACATAAGCGTCGACCCAATAGTGGTCGCCATTGGCGCAGCGATTTTTGACTATGCCTTTCCAAGGCTCGCCTTTACGGATGGTTTTCCAAAGATCTTCAAATGCTTGGGGAGGCATATCGGGATGGCGCACCATATTATGAGGTTGTCCCAACATGGCACTCAGCTCGTATCCCGCAACGGTACAAAACGATGGATTGGCGTAGGTGATATGACTCTTAGTGTCCGTCGTAGACAATAAAATCCAATCGGCTGGATAGTCGTATTCCCGCTGTGTAACTGGCAAATTCTTTCTCATGATAACCCTTGGATCTATTGTAAATTTATTATTCCATCGTCCATGAGTTATCCATCCTTGATCGCGTCCAACTACCCGTAATCGCTAAATCATCCCTCTTTTTCTTGTCTCCTGAGCACTGAGCATAGACTAGAAAATGTGCGATGTGTAACAAAACAGGAAACCAGCACAACAAGTTTACTACTAGGATTGCATTTGATAAGCGTTTTCATTTAGAATTAGCTCAATTCGTTTTGGAGTCCAAAAAATGTACGTTTGTCTCTGCCATGCCATCACAGATACGCAAATCAAAAACGCAGTAAGTCAGGGTGACTCTAGCCTTGCTGACGTTAAAAAGCGTTTAGGCGTTGCCGATCAATGCGGCAAGTGCGCAAGAATGGCCGTACAAATTATTCAGAACCAATTAGAAATTGAACCTAATTACTACGAAGTGGCTTAACTTCGAGCCTCCAGCTCCTTTTCTGTCAAACTAAACCTGTATTTCAATGCTTGTTCCTTGAGCTATGCCATCGCTTTAAAGGGGCTGTCACAAATCTCAGCGCAGATGCCTATTTTGCGATAATTGTATGACCCCTTAATGACACATCCCACGTCCCCCAAAGCATTAATTCTTTGAGTTCAATGGGATGCATATTTTTATCGGCGAATTATCTGCGTGTTAATAAATACGCGGCTTCATTCAGCCAAGGGACTTCTTTCTTAACGAATCTCGGGTTGTCCGCAAGCACGTCCTGACAATCCAAAAGTTGGATTTCAAAATCGTCACTTAAATGTGTTTCAACCCAAGTTGGCGACACCGCAAAAGGTGGCCCACTTAAAGCGTCCTGCGGGTAATCTAAAGTCACCAATAAACCCACACTGCCCGAAGGCAATAACTGCACTAATTGCTTGGCGTATTTCGCCCGCATACTCTCAGGCCAGGCAATCAAGGCCGCGCGATCATAAAAACCACTTACCTTGGCCGTAATCGACTGGGGTAAAGTGAAGATATCCCCTTGATATAAACTAACCTGTTCAGTGTGGTAATGCTGATGCTCGCCCAGCACACTTTGCTGCATAGGTAATTGGTTATCTTCGAAAAACTGCTGCACTGCGAGTTCATTTAACTCACAACCAATCACTTGATGCCCTTGCTCGGCTAAAAAGCACATATCTAAAGATTTACCACACAGGGGAACGAAGACTTGAGCCTCGGCGGGCAATGCCAAGGTATGCCAATACTTTACGAGAAAGGGATTGATATCTTGCTGGTGAAAACCAATCAGCTGTTGCTGCCACTTCTCATGCCAAAAACCGGGTTCCATAGGTATATCTCAAATGACTAAAGTTATCCTTACTCTAATGGCATTCACGGGTGGATGCAAAATCTCAGATACCGTATGTTAATCATAGAGATGTAAACAGTTAATGACTAAGCCAGTGCCGTTTGTACCCGGCGGAGCCAAACGCAATTCTCACACTGGCATTGACGGCGCGACAAATGATGCGGACTTAGGGATGAATCAATAAAGTCGACGGCGATCAGCAACTGCTGCTTAAGCTCGGCGACGGATTTTTGCTCGACGGCTACCAGCTCATCGTTCTGGTTCATCCAGATACATTCCATGCCCTGGTGGCAAGTGAGACACTGCTCATCGCGATCATTAAAAAATACCGCATGTGGACAATGGGTCACCTCCATTGACTGCAAAATTCGCTTACGCGGAAACTCTAACAACTCGATCAATAAAGCCTTATCTTGGGCGGGCATATGCCCTCCTTTCATCCACTTTGTCCACGGGAAATTTAACAAAAATGTATCCCATCCAATGTGCTTAAGATTACCTAGACTCCATACGATTTAACTTGATATAAATCAAAGTCAGCGACGAAATGATGGGATAGGTAAGCCCTAAAAATCACAAGTTTATCGCAGGCAACACCAGCCACAGCATCCTAAGCCGATTTGCTTATCAGCCTCGCTTACTGTTTAAATAACCAAAACAAGGAGTCGCGCATTGCAAACACCCCAATTACAACATTTTTACATTTCCGAAGAGCAATCCATTTACTTGCTCAAAGCCAACGATGCCCGTAAACACAAGGCGTGGATCCGTTTATGTAAACAGCAGTTAAGTAAGTTGGGTTATCGCGACATTGAGTTTATCGGTAAGGGGGCTTACGGCTTTGTGTTTGCGGGGATTAATCAGGCCGACGAAGCCCATGTATTTAAATTCTCAAGAATTAATCTGCCGCAGCATATTCAAGATCGCTTAGAGGAAGAAGCCTTTATGCTGTCCTTACTCAAACACCCTAACATTCCGGGGGCGATCAAATTTGAGCGGGTCGGCAAACAAGGGATCTTAGTGATGGAGCGTGCTAAGGGCGAAGATCTCGAACAGCTTTGCCGCCGCTTAGGCGCCCTCCCCCCCGCCATGGTGATGAGTATTGCCCGCCAACTGGCCGATATTCTCTACTATCTGCGAACGGGCAAACCCTTAGTGCATGGCGACATTAAGCCTTCAAACCTTGTCTATGATATTGAAAGCCAACATTTATCCTTAATCGACTGGGGCTCGGCGGTATTTGCGCAACGGGATGAATATAACAAGGCCGTTGAAGACAATGTAATGACGCTGATGTCGAGCGATCAACAGCATACTAACGCCCGCATGGGGGACGTGTATTTTATCGGTGAAGAACAGCTAAATGGCGCGCTCTCCAGCCCGCGTTTCGACGAGCAAGGCGTGGCAGCGACCTTGTATGCCTTGGCCTCAGGACAGGCAAGTCGCTTCGGCGCACAGGTAATCCCGCCCACCAGCATAGGCTTACCCATGGAGTTGGCGCGCACCTTGGAAGGCATGCTCAGTAGTGATGCAGTGCAGCGCAATCTGGCGGGGGATTATTTTCTCAAAAGTATGCGCCACAGCCATAGAATACACTTACCCGAGCTGCCTAAAACCGAACTGCTGGGTGAAATCCCAGTCTGGGTGCAATCCCGCGAAAAAGATGTCGAAACCGTCAGTTACAGCTCGCGTAAATCCTTCTTAAAGGAACATAACGCGCAGGATCCCATCGCTAAGATGGATGACATTCAACTCGAAAAATACTATCGCAACTTCTTAGCCGGCATGGGCGATACCGAAAAGGGCTTTATCGCCGCCGTGGGTCGCCTCGGTCAATACCCTATCGTGGGTGGCCTTGCTATCCATTGGCAGGAAACGGGCGTGTTTATCGACTCCAACCTCGCCATCTACGATGCTAAACAAAAGAGTGCGCTTATCATCGCCGTTAATAATATGGTGACACTCGCGCGGGGAATTAAGCGTATCGGGGTGTTTAAGGCCTGCTTCTTTAACGCTAGGGACACGTTGCATATCGAGCGCGAAAACACCAGCGAACCCTTTGTCGCCAGCGCCGGTCTCCAACTGCCCTTCGAAGTCGGAGATGTGCCGACCCTCGAAGATAAATCTCGGCTGCACTCTTACTTTGAAGACGGTAAGGATCCAGATGAAAACCTCGAATTACCGAGTGAAATCATGGAGGAATTGGCGCGTATCAATCAAATCCACCACACGGGCTGCATCATTTTCGAGGCGCTGCCGAATCACTTAAAGATCCACAGTTACTTAAAACTGCTCAATCCACGTAAACAGGCGGCGTTTCGCGCTAGCCTCGACCGCATTTTGCATTATGTAGGTAAAATTCAAGGTCATGGGGTATCGGGCTTTATGAAACTGCCCTATAAAAATACTCGCCGCTTTACCCATATTGAGCGTAAAGCCGAACATTTTTATCCTAGAAACCCAAAAGAAATAGGCGCATAACGAATCACCTCGTTAGCGCCTATGATGCTGAAAACTAAACCTAGATAGGTGAACCCGGTGGCAGTTTCAAGGGGTTAGGGATCAGTTTGCTGTTGGCATCAGTAAGCCCTGCACTCAGCCCCTGTTGCAACCAAGTGTAGTGGGAGGCCACCTTAGCATTCGCCCGATTCGCTTTGGCTTTAAGCTGTTTAATCACGAATTGGGCGCGCTCGTAAATTGCCGCCTTCACCTCTGCTGAGGTTTGCGGATTGTGATACGCAGACAAGAGTTCATCAATCACCACCGCATTCACCCGCATCCACACACCTTCAATCAGAGCGAGCTTATCTTCTTGATAAAGGGTCGCGGCAAACAGCTTATTGAGTAAGGTTTCAACCGAGAGCTGTTCATTATCTGCCATTGCCCCTTGGCTGACGCGATTTAAGCGCTGTGGCATTAATAACTGACCCACAGTATGGCGCGCTAACACTTCCGCCATGCCGAGGGGATCGCTCACGACTCCAAGCCCAGACTCGAAGGACTCCCGCGTCGCTTGATAATTGCCCGCTTTAGGCACCAGCGTATCGAGCAAGGTTTGCGGAACCGTTAAACTGGCCGCATCTAAGGTGCTGAGCAGCGCATCGAGGGCCGACAATTGTAACTGCGGCGCAATATAGCTCCAGCGACTGCCCTCACCGATAGACAGATAGTTATAGTCAGTGCCGCCAATAAACTTAGTGACCGCATCGATTTGATAACGGTTAAGCAAATAGATAGGCACAAAGGCATCGGCTAATTCACCCTGTGGCTCGCCCGGCAACAGTGCTGTGCTGCTAAAACCTTCGATGGCCTTAGCGCGAATACGGTTCAAATCCAGCAGCTGCGCGATAGGGTCGTCACCGCTGTCCCACAAACTCGCATAGGCTTGGCTGGCATCCGCTTGGCGCGAATCGGCTTCGCCAATATAGCGCAGCCCTTTTCGAGCTACTTCGGCCAGTAACTGATTTTGCAGCGCCTGCTGCGCCGTTGCATCGCCTTCATCGCTATAGCCGTAAGCGATAGCAAAGTTATCCCACGGCCCGACACCTACGCCATAAGGTGCTGATATATCGATGTCATTGCCTTTCAGCATGATCTTAGGATGGGGATAATCCATCACTGAGGCATCCTGATTTGTCGAGGCGGCAAAGTTATGATCTAAGCCTAAGGTATGGCCGACCTCATGGGCGGCAAGTTGGCGAATACGCGCCAAGGCTAAGTCATTAGCCGCTTGCTCGGCGGCGCTTCTATCTCGCCAGCCTGCAGTTAAGCCTTTGGCAATCAAGTAATCTTGGCGCACTCGTAAGCTACCTAAGGTCACTTGGCCTTTGATGATTTCGCCAGTACGCGGATCGGTTAGCGCCGCGCCGTAGGACCATCCGCGCGTGGCGCGGTGTACCCACTGGATCATGTTGTAGCGAATATCCTGCGGATCGGCATCGGGCGGCAAGAGTTCAACCTTAAAGCCGTTGATAAATCCCGCTTGGGTGAAGGCCGTTTCCCACCAGCGTGCGCCATCGAGTAGCGCCGAGCGGATTGGCTCTGGCACACCTGGGTCGAGGTAATAGGTGATGGGCTTGACTACTTCGCTCGGCGCCGGGCCAGGATTCACCTTTTGCAGGCGGTGGCGCAAAATAAACCGCTGCACCAATGGCGCCGAAAACGGCGTGGCATAGTCGCGATACTCATCGGATAAATAGCCGCTCATAGGATGATAAGCGCGGGGTTGATAGCCCTCATCGGGCAGCTCGACAAAGGAGTAGCGCATCCGCACCGACATTAAGGTGCCATCGGGCGTGACCTTAGCCACTTGCTCACCCGCCGCATCGGCTTTGAAGGTAAGCTGCACATCCACATCACTATTCTTTTCAAAGGATTTCACCCCGGCGGGTAAAATCGCCGAGCGGGTTAAATCGAGGCGATAATTCCCTTGTCCGCGATGCAGGAGAGCATCTGCGACCCCGTGCAGATCGTTGAGTACCAACTCGCTGATCGCCACCATATCTGGCTTACCATCGAGTAACTTACCCTGCCACAATACCGAATCGGCAAAGGCCTCATCCACGGCGCGCTTTTCGGCGGCGTCTTGGGTATTAGCGCGATACTGGGTGTTTAGTTGCTTAAGCTGAATGTAAGGACCTTGGCGCTCAAACTGCACCATGCGGGTTTGACCTAATTGACCACGGTCGAGACCGATATCGTTAGAACCGACCCCTTCAGGCAAGCTAGTCACCAATAAAAAAGGCTGATTTAAACGGCTCACCTCGAGGTATAACTCTCCCTCGCTTGGCTCATAGTAAAGATTAAGAAATCCCTTAGCGGCTTGGCTCTGCTTAACGACTTTAGTGCTCGGCAGATCCGCGGCGACACTCAGCGCGGGTAAACCTAAGAGTAGGATGGCGAGGGCTAGGCTATGGGGTTTCATCTTTCCTCCTGACAGGGCTGTCTACGTGGTCATGTTACACAAAACTAAACCACGCGGGGCCATCATTGGCCCCGGGCAAACAATTAATGATGATTATTCTTGTGTTTTATCCAATGCGATAAGGTTTCAAACAGTTCAGTTAACACTATCGGCTTAGTGATATGGGCATTCATCCCTGCCGCAAGACTCTTTTCTCGATCGCCCGACATCGCATGGGCCGTCATGGCGATAATAGGCAGCACGTCGGCACTAAAGCGTTCACGCAGTGCCCGCGCCGCGGTTAACCCGTCCATCACTGGCATTTGAATATCCATTAATACCGCATCGAAGGGGCGTGAGTCGATAATATCGAGGGCAATTTGGCCATTCCCTGCAACAACGACTTCGTATCCTGCGCTCTTTAGCAGCTCAGTCGCCACCTGTTGGTTGATAAAGTTATCTTCCACCAAGAGCACAAGCCCTGTATGTTCGCCCTCTTCTACCGGCACTTCATCAATAGGCTGCACCACATTAAGTCTTGGCTCATCGGCAAAGGCGGCGATAATCTCATCGAACAGACTCGATGCCTTAAAGGGTTTTTGCAACACGGCAAACACATTGGCACTGTCGACTTCGTGCTGTAAAGGTTCCGCCGCATAGGCGGTCATCATGATGATAATGGGCCGTTTCGCGATGCGGCCTTCGGCCACCATGGTATCGATGGCGCTGATCACATCGCCACCATCCATCTCTGGCATCATCCAGTCGAGCAATAATAAATCAATAGGATCCCGCGACAACTTATACAGCGCCTCGGCGCCGCTTGCAGCAGTATCCACCTCGAAGTGGAAATCGCGCATCAATGCCGAATAAATTTGCAGTGCCGTTGGGTTATCATCCACCACAAGTGTGCGTAAATTATTGAGTTTTTCAGGCACCACTAAGGGTTCAACCTTGGCCTCTTCAGCAATCTCAAAGCTGATGGTAAAGCTGAAGGTGCTGCCAACGCCTAACTCACTCTGCACCTGCATCTTGCCGCCCATCATGGAGACCAAATGCTTACTGATCGATAAACCTAATCCCGTACCACCGTACTTACGGGTCGTCGAACCATCGGCCTGAGCAAAGGCATCGAACAGTTTTTCCTGCTGATCTTTACTGATCCCAATACCCGTATCCCGCACCCAGAATTTTAAGGTAATTCGATGGTCGCGCTCGCCCACATCTTCGCAACCCAGTTCAATTTCACCAGATTGGGTAAACTTCACCGCGTTCGATAATAAGTTAATCAGCACTTGGCCTAGACGCAGCGGGTCGCCCTTAAGAATGAGGCCTGCCGTGACTGGCGCATACAGTAATAACTCGACACCTTGCTCCTGCGCCTTAAGCGCATTGAGATCGAGGGCATGGTCGAGCACTTTATCCAGCGGGAATGGCACCCGCTCCAGCTCTAACTTACCCGCCTCAATCTTAGAGAAGTCGAGAATATCGTTAATAATCCGCAGCAACGACTGCGCCGAGAACCCGGCCTTTTCGAGGTAATCCTTCTGCTGCGCCGTCAGCGAGGTGCGCTGCGCTAACTGCAACATACCGATAATGGCGTTCATTGGCGTGCGGATTTCGTGGCTCATGTTGGCCAAGAACTCACTCTTATACAGGTTCGCCAGTTCTGCGTCCTGCTTCGCCTCCAGCAGTGCCACTTCGTTACTCTTATGGCGCGTGATGTCCTTATGGGTACCGACCATACGCTTAGGCTGACCATCGGCGGTAAATTCCACCACCCGACCGCGCGAAAGCACCCAGTGATAGCTGCCGTTTTTGCCTAAGATCCTAAACTCGATCTCATAGGCATCGACGGGATTTTGCAGATACTGATTACGGTATTCTTCGACCCGAATTCTATCGTCGGGATGCGTCAGCTGGTCGATAGCCGACACTAACGCAGGGAATTCATTGGGTTTATAGCCCAGCATCGAATAATAGGATGGGTTGCAAATAATATGCTCTGAATCCAGATACCAGTCCCACAGACCGTCTTCTACCGCGTCCATCGCTAAATGGTAACGCTCCTCCGATAGGCGTAACTGCTCGGCGGATTCGTACTCACGCGTCACGTCGCGCCACACGGCAATCAAGCCTTGCAGCTCGCCACGGCGGTTATAGAAAGGCAGTTTCAAGGTGTCGAGCAATACAGGTTTGCCCGCTAACTCAACCTTCTCTTGATAACGCAGCGGCGTGCGATCTTTTAAGATCTGCTCATCCTCGGCGCGAATACGAATGCCCATCTCCGGCGAGGTTAAATCCTCCGACGACAGACCAATCATCTCGCTTTCGGTGTAACCCAGCATCCGCTCGGCGGCCTTGTTACAGCCGAGGTAATTGCCTTCTTTATCTTTAAAGACAATGGCTTCTGGGATGGAGTCGAGTAAGGAGCGCAACAACGCATATTCCCGCTCGCGCCGCTCGGTCGCATCTTTTAAGCGCTCGGTGCGGCGCGCCACCAGTTTGTCGAGTCGCTTATTTTGCTCGGCCAAATGATGGGTGTATTGCTTGTTTTCCTCAAAAATGCGGCTCACCAGCAGGAACCAAGGTTCCCACCCCGGAGTGATTTTTTCCGGCGGTTTACGCGGCTCTTGGGAGCAGCCCTCTAAGTGCGACAACAGACGCGATGCAGGGCTCACGAAGGAGCGGCGCGTTTGCCAGTGCACTATGGTGACTAGCACCGACAGAGCGATGACAACGAGGATAAAGGTCAGCTGCAGTTTTTCGACCGAATCTTGGAACAGGTCGTCTTCATTTTGCAGATACAACAAGCGCCACGGCGCGTTGTGCAGCGCGACCGAGTGAATATAATAACCGTTACGAATAATGCCTTCATGGGCATCGAACAATTCGGACTCGGGGAGCGAATGCAGCTCAGACGGAATACGCTGGCTGATGTGATATACCCGATTGATATCTGAGCCATCGAAGTCGCTGTGGGACAAAATATTGTTCTGCTGATCGAGCAGGATCACAGTCCCAGGCATTTTGAAGTACACCCGAATTTGCCGCGCCAATGAGGCCAAGGTCATATCGAGGTTGATCGAACCCATAAACTCATCGTCAAGATAAACGGGCACACCTAAGGTGGTCAGCAAGCCTTTACCCGTCGAATCGACATAGGCCTCACTCCAAAACACGCTGCGCTGCGGGTTCATCGCCGGGGTAGCGTATTGGAATTGTTTCTTATTGAGCAGCTCATCCCTAAAACGCTGGTCACCGTTGGTCCAAGGGAAGTAGGACATCATCCGTTGGCGCGATAAATAATAAATCGCCGAGGCTTTAGGTGCCGCTTCTTTGGCGACGGGGAAAGACAGCGACAACTCGAACAGCATTTCCAGCTCTTGGTAGAACTTATCGCTGCGACCATCGAGGGAACCCGCGCCCGTGATCCGCCCCATGTTGGTAAAGGGTTTACCACCCTTGGCGTAGTTAGGCTCTAAGGTAAAATACTGACCACTCTCGTTAAATTTGCCGTATTGCGGTAAACGCTCCTTACGCACTAGTTCACCTAAACGTAGGTGATCCACGGCCACATCCCGCAGACTCTTGACCGCGCGGATGCTCGATTCCAACAGCAAGTCGATTTGCAATACGTGGCGCTCAACCTGCTCTTCGCGCTGCTCCATCTGCTGGGTTTTCTGGCGATCGAAAAACATCCACGCCGTCAGCAACGACAGGACAATCACGCCGATATAAGTATAAAAAACAGCACGGTTATAATTCTTTTGGATCGGCGATTTTAGCTGGAGATCCGGCTCACTCGATTTCATCCACTACCCTTGATTGCAGCGCTTGATTTTAGCCATCGGTGGCAAAAGTGACTGAGTACATTTATGGCTTCATATATTAGCAGGAAGAAACCCCGAGTCGCATCAAATAATTGCCGTACGAAGGCTGTCAAAGTCTATGATTAGTTGCTTGAAAAATCATAGAAATGCGTAAAAACAAAGGTCCCACGAGTGAGACCTTTTGTAACAATAAAGTAAATAGCTAGAGATGTTCTTCGGCGTATTCGGCCAAGCGTGAACGCACCACCCCATTCAAGTACAGGTTGGCGCTGCCTTCAAAGTCTTTAAAGCGTTCAACAATGTAGGTTAACCCCGAGGTTACCGCGGTGAGATAATTCGAATCGATCTGCGCTAAGTTACCGCAACAAATCAATTTTGTGCCTTCTCCCATCCGAGTGATCATGGTTTTGATCTGCGACGCCGTCAGGTTTTGACATTCATCCAAGAGCACGATGGAGTTTTGGATCGAGCGGCCGCGCATAAAGTTGATCGACTTAAATTGGATATTCGCCTTCTCCATGATGTAGTTCAAACTGCCAGTCGGATTCACATCATTCTTATGCAGCACTTCCAAGGTATCGGTAATCGCCGCCAGCCATGGCATCATCTTCTCTTCTTCGGTGCCGGGTAAGAAGCCGATGGACTCGGCAATTTCTGGCGTATTACGAGTCACAATTACCTTATCGTAACGATTGCGCTCCACCACTAGCTCAAGCGCCGCCGCCATTGCTAATAAGGTTTTACCGCAACCCGCGGGTCCCGTTAAGATCACCAGATCGATATCGGGATCGAGCAGCGCCTGCAACGCCATACCTTGGTAAACATTCTTAGGTTTAACGCCCCACGCCTCGAGGTTTTTTAAGCGCTCACGGCCCAGATCTAAAATATGCAGATGGGTATCGCTACGCTCGGTGACGCGGCCACAAAAATCAGATTCGGTATCAATCAGGTATTGATTAATGTAGAAGGGTTCGTTGTCTAAATCTTTCAGTGGGACTTCGTGAATCGTATGACGACCATGGCGCTCGGTGGATACCTTGTTTAAATGCTCCCAAAAATTCCCTTCGAATTGATAAAAGCCCTTGCTGAGGAAACGAATATCATCGATCAGCTGGTCGGTTCGATAATCCTCAACCAATTGAATGCCCGCGCCCTTGGCCTTAAGACGCATATTGATATCTTTGGTAACTAACACCACGGTACGTGGATGGTGGAGGTTTTGCAGGTGCAGAGCGGTATTGATAATGCGGTTATCGTTGCCATCCCCCGGCAGGGCGCCTAGGGTAAAATCGACAAGATGGTCAGGGAAAATAGACAGCGCCCCTATCGCATCGGCATGCCCTTCTCGACTCGGTAAAGGGACACCATTAATGATTTGTTCCGGTGTTGTATCACCGCCTAGGGTATCTTCCAGCGCCCGTATGGCAACCCTAGCATCCCGACTCACATCACTCTTTCGATCTTTAATCTGGTCTAGCTCTTCTAGCACTGTCATCGGAATGACCACATCGTGCTCTTTAAACGAATAGATCGCCAAAGGTTCATGTAGTAACACATTGGTATCCAGTACAAACAACTTTCTGTCGTCTTGTTCCATGGCGCCTCCAGAGTGCTCGATTGTTTTTATGCTACATCTCTTTCCCGGTGAGTGGATATGGCTCCTATGTCAGTTGGCGAGGTAAAGAATGATCTTAAAGTTCAAGCCTCTACTTAATAAAGACGGCTAGCGGCTTAAACTAATATTGGCACCATTCTCTCTGAATGCCAACCGAACGAACCTGTGTTTAAGTCGGTGACTCGAGGGCAGTGTAGGTCCCTCGATATGACAGTAGCATGACAAATCATCGTACGACTATAGAGATTTTTCTTCACTGTTCAATTTGTAATCTAGTGTGTGGGGAATTAGGCTCTAACGGGTGAGAGGGCGATTCAAATATCCCTAGTATTGATATAACATACGCGCCCTTTGTTAGAGTCCGCCCAGAGATGAGAATTTAAGATGCCGTTTGCCTTAGGACAACGTTGGATAAGTGATACCGAGTCAGAACTTGGTTTAGGAACAGTCGTACAAGTTGAAGGCCGTATGGTCACAGTGTTATTCCCTGCGACTGGTGAGAACCGTATGTTCTCGCGCAACGAAGCCCCCCTGACCCGTGTCATATACAACCCTGGCGATACGGTTGAAAGCCATGAAGGCTGGAGCCTCTCGGTTGAAGAACTCACCGAAAAAGACGGCCTCGTCGTCTACCACGGTATCCACAGCGAAACAGGTGAGAAAGTCAGCCTGCGCGAGACCCTGTTAAACCACAACATTCGCTTTAACAAACCGCAAGATCGCCTGTTTGCTGGTCAGATTGACCGCCTAGACCGTTTCGGTATTCGTTACCAATGCCAGTTACTGCGTCATCAACTGGCGACCTCAGATTTACTCGGCTTACAAGGTCCACGCGTCGGCCTTATCCCCCACCAGATGTGGATTGCCCATGAAGTGGGTCGCCGTTATGCGCCGCGTGTATTGCTGGCCGACGAAGTGGGTTTAGGTAAAACCATCGAAGCGGGTCTGATAATCCATCAACAACTGCTCACTGGCCGCGCCGAGCGGGTGCTGATTATTGTGCCGGATACCCTGCGCCATCAATGGTTAGTGGAAATGCTGCGCCGCTTTAACCTGCGCTTCTCGGTATTTGATGAAGACCGTTGTGTCGAGGCCTTTGCCGACCATGACAATCCTTTCTACACCGAGCAGTTAGTGATTTGTTCCCTCGAATTACTGCGTAAAAAGAAACGTCTCGACCAAGCACTCGATGCCGACTGGGATCTGCTGGTTGTCGACGAGGCTCACCACTTAGAGTGGACCGAAGAAGCCCCGAGCCGTGCCTACCAAGTGGTTGAAGCATTGAGCGAAGTAGTACCTGGCGTATTGTTATTAACGGCAACGCCGGATCAACTCGGCCATGAGAGCCATTTTGCGCGCCTGCGTTTGCTCGACCCAGATCGTTTCTACGACTACGATGCCTTCCTCGCCGAAGAAAACAGCTACAAAGATGTCGCCGTTGCCGCCGAAGCCTTAGCGGGCGACGCAAAATTATCCGATGCTGCCATCAACAGCCTCACCGAATTACTCAGCGAGAAAGACATAGCGCCGAGCATTCGGTTAATTCAAGCCGAAGATATCGACAGCGAGTTGCAACAAGCGGCCCGCAGCGAACTGCTGCAAGAGTTACTCGATCGCCACGGCACAGGTCGCGTGCTGTATCGCAACAGCCGCGCCTCGGTAAAAGGTTTCCCGAAACGTATTTTCAACGCCTATCCCCATGCAATGCCTGAGCAGTATCTTACCGCTGCCCGCGTAAATGAGATGATGGGTGGTCGTAAGACCTTAGAAGCGAAAGCGGCTCAAGCCCTTAGCCCTGAAAAACTCTACCAAGAATTTGAAGATAACAGCGCCAGTTGGTGGAAGTTCGATCCTCGCGTGGATTGGTTAATCGAGTTCTTAAAGTCGCACCGCAGCAAGAAAGTGCTGATCATCGCCAGTGGCGCCGATACCGCCCTGAGCTTAGAAGAAGCCCTGCGTACCCGTGAAGGCATCCAAGCCACCGTATTCCACGAAGGCATGTCGATCATCGAGCGCGACAAGGCGGGTGCCTACTTCGCTCAAGAAGAAGGCGGCGCCCAAGCGCTGATCTGTTCAGAAATCGGCTCCGAAGGTCGTAACTTCCAGTTTGCCAGCCACTTAGTGCTGTTCGATCTGCCATTAAACCCAGATTTATTAGAGCAACGTATCGGCCGTTTAGACCGTATCGGGCAGAAGAACGATATCCAAATTCACCTGCCTTATCTGCAAGATACGGCGCAGGAGCGTCTGCTCAACTGGTATCACCAAGGTCTGAATGCTTTCGAGCTGACCTGTCCAAGTGGCCATGTGCTGTACAGTGAATTTGCCGAAGATCTATTGAATGTTCTCGTCGGTGGGGATGAAGATGAGCTAACCAATCTGCTCAACCACACCCAAAGCCGTTACAAAGAACTGAAACACGCTATGGAGCAAGGCCGCGATAAGCTGCTGGAAATCAACTCCCACGGTGGCGATAAAGCTAAGGCGATTGTCGAGCGTTTAGCCCAAAGCGATCAGGACACTAAGCTGATTGGTTCGGTGATCCGCTTGTGGGACATTATCGGTGTCGATCAAGAAGATAAAGGTGAAAACTCTATCATCCTGCGTCCAAGCGAACACATGATGTTCCCAACCTATCCGGGTCTACATGAAGATGGCGTGACGGTCACCTTCGACCGTGATACCGCGCTCTCCCGTGACGATATCGCCCTGATCACCCAAGAGCACCCGTTAGTGCAGACAGGCTTAGATCTGATCACTGGCTCTGACACAGGCACGACGAGCGTCGCGATTTTGAAAAACAAAGCCTTACCCGCAGGCACCCTGTTCTTAGAACTGATCTACATGGCGGATGCCTCGGCACCTAAATCGAGCCAGTTATATCGTTATCTGCCACCGACGCCTATCCGCGTACTGCTGGATAAAAACGGCAACGATTTATCTGCTAAGGTGGATTACACCAGCTTTGACAAACAGTTAAGCGCGGTTAACCGCCATATTGGCAGCAAGTTAGTCACAGCATCCCAACCGATTCTGCATCCGTTATTTGCTAAGGGTGAAGAATATGCCCAAGCCGCAGTGAACGAGTTAGTGGCGCAGGCGCGTGAGAAAATGACCAGCCAACTGACGGGCGAATTAGACCGTTTAGAGTCCTTGAAAGCGGTTAACCCGAATATCCGTGAGGAAGAGTTGGAATACCTGCGTAATCAAATGCAGGAACTGAGCACTTACCTCGACGCAAGTCAGCTACAGCTCGACGCGATTCGTATGGTTTTGGTTAGCCATGTCTAATCCGCAATGACGGTAAGCAAGAGCCTCCTTAGGTTCGCTTAAGCGAATATGCAAACGCCCAGCAAATGCTGGGCGTTTTTATTTTGTCTTCACGATAAGTATGGCTGTAGGCTGAGCCTAGACACTGCTGTGCGCGGTCGCCGTCACGAGCTCAAGCAAAAATTGCTTCTGCTACGCCGCTTCAGGTTATACTCTAGCTAATTGAATTTATGAGACTACACAGGTGGTTATCAATTCTATGGCGCGTATTATCCCCTCGGTATTGAGCCTAGCCTTAGCTCTCGCCAGTGCGAGCTTATTCGCCGCCGATCCCAGCACTCAGGCGCCAGAAACAAATACTCAAGCTCCTGAATCTGCACCTGAATCCAGCCCGCAGGCACCAGAGACGCCTCCCCAGAACGCCGAGACGAACCAAGCTAGCAAAGCGCCCAATGGGCAAGCTGCGGCGAAAAGAACGAGCAGTTATTTACCCGCGAGTGAAATCAAGCAGATCACCATAGATGATCAACCGCTCGAACTCTTAGTCCGTTCATGGGAAGGCCGCAAAAAACTCGGCGCCGCAATTATCTTACCCGCCACCAATGGCACCGCCGATGCGCCCGGATTAATGGCTTTTGTCAGACGTAATATCAATGCTGCTGGCTGGGCCAGTTTAAGCCTTACCCCGCCCGCAGAGCCGCCCGCCCCCAACTTTGCCACTCCGGCGACCGAAGTGACCTCCGCAGGGGCGGCGCAGTTAAGCAGTCCTTCGAATAAACCGAGCCAAAAAGTGAAACCCGAGCAGAGCAATAAGCATTTGCTTGAGCAGGAAGACTTTTTAGTCAAAAGCATGTCACAGCTCGACAGCGTAGGCACCGACTTTCCCGGTAAAAGGGTACTGATCACCGCCGATCAAAGTGCGGGATTATTGATAAGTCTATTAAGCCAAAAGAAAATTGCCGATCCCGATGTATTAATCGTCATCAACCCCTACAGCGAAGATGAGGCGCGTAACCAAGCCATTGCCGAGAAACTGGCCAAGCTCACTATGCCAATACTCGATATTCAATCACCCGATGGTCACCCCGCATCGTTAGAAACGGCGGAGCAACGCAAAAGCCTCGCCGTGACGTTAGAGGCGCCGAATTATCGGCAAACGACATTAGCATTAAATCTGGATAACGAGAGTGCATGGCAGAACTGTTTGAGCGCCATAAGGGGATTCGCCGCCCGTATGAGCGGCGCCAATTGAGGTGCAAGCCTTTCTAAAGCTTAAGTAATCCGTTATGGGGCGTTATCGAAATAGAGTTACGCTGCTACCAACCCGATTGGCGATCTTGATAGGCTTTGTTGGGATCCTTTAGCTGACGCGTCGCTGCAATCGCGCGATTTTTACCAAGTAACAGTCTGACTTGGCTCCACGACTCACGGCAAAGAAGTGCACGAATCGAAGCCGTCCAGCTACGATTGATGCTCAACTTGATCGCCGCTGCGGCATCGGGGGAGGTATTGAGAAGCTCCTGAGCCAATTGCTGCGCGCTTAACATCGGATGATCACTTAGCTGAGTCACTAACCCTAAGCGACTCGCCTCTTCGCCCGACAACACTTTGGCCGTAAGGCTGAGTAACATCGCCTGATCCTTGGGCATTATTTGCCTCAGCGCCACTAAGCCTGCCATGTCCGGCACTAGCCCCCATTTGGCTTCCATAATAGATAACTTGCTGTCAGGGCAAGCAATTCTAAAATCAGCACCTAAGGCGATTTGCATGCCACCGCCATAGCAGCAGCCTTCTAACACCGCGATGACAGGCACGGGTAAACGTTGCCACCCAAGGGAGACTCTCTGCGCTAAGTTGGCATTGCCAGGCAGCCATTTAAACAGCAATTTGAATGCTTGCATCGGTGCCGACATCACACTCTTTACGTCCAGCCCCGAGCTAAAATGGCCTCCAGCTCCAGATAAAATAACCAGTCGAATCCGAGTATTTGATTTAATACGTTTGATCGCTCTGTCCAACTCGCTAAACATTAAATAATTAATTGCATTATATTTTTCTGGTCGATTGAGCTGGACATATGCAATGCCATTCTCAATCGTTACTTGCACACAAGGCTCACTCATGAAATATTCCGTTACTGGTCAGGCCAGAACAAATGTTAACACGTTTGGAATAATTCACCAAAGGATGTAACATAAGCCTAAATTTTGACATACGTCAAAATACTGTCGACTGTCATTAAGTTTTAATAGGTGAGTATGCTAGGCTTGCGCTGAAGCATGAGAACCTCAAAAGTATTAACCCCTTATGTTCAACCATGGGTGCAACTTGTCGTTTTAACGAGTCATCTTCTCTGAACATCGGTTGCATCACCAACGGCGCGGCTTACCCACAAATTTGCATAATAGTGTCGAGATGGGTCCCGTGGGGAAACAGCCTATTGCAGGATTGAGCATCGAGCTATTCGCAAAAATCGATGCCCTGCTTACGACAAATTCGCGAAATTTGATTTAATTCTCCAAGGCTTTTTACTGCCAGCGCCTCGCGCTCGAGAGATAAATAAATTGAATTAACAAATAAAATCTATAGGTTACATATAGATGTTATAAATCAAACTTGCCCGAAGAGCTTAATTCGTCATTCAAAGATTTAGAATTAGTGTTATCTTCAATAAATGGGCAATTAAGGATCAGTAGTCAGCATGACAATCTCTGTACTCATCTGTGACGACTCCGCCATGGCGCGCAAACAAATGGCTCGTACCCTACCGAAAGAATGGGATGTCGAGATCACCTACGCTACCAATGGCGCCGAAGGTTTAGATGCCATTCGCGCAGGTAAAGGCGAAGTTGTCTTCCTCGACCTTAATATGCCAGTCATGGATGGTTATGAAGTGCTGCAAACCGTGCAGCAAAACGATCTTCCCGCGCTGATTATTATGGTCTCGGGTGATATTCAGATCAAAGCCCATGAAAGAGTTAAAGCCTTAGGGGCATTGGATTTTATTCAAAAGCCCGTCAGTGCCGACGCCATCAGTAATATCCTGCAGGAATACGGCATCCTCACCTTAACGCAGAAAGATCAGGCGGAAGAAACGCCGATGCTCAAAGTCGATATGCGTGACGCCTGCCAAGAGATCGCCAACGTCGCCATGGGGCGCGCCGCCGATCTGTTAGCCAAACTTCTCGATGTTTTTGTCCTCTTACCTATTCCAAACGTGAACGTGCTCGAAGTCAGTGAGCTGACGATGGCGCTCAAAGCGACGGAAGAAAGCTCCACGGTATCAGCCCTCTGCCAAGGATTTATTGGTGCGGGCGTGGCGGGTGAAGCCCTGCTGCTATTCCACGATTCGAGCTTTCAAGACATGGCAAAACTCATGGGGCTAGCCAATCCAGAGGACATTAGCACCGAGATTGAAGTGTTGATTGACACAGGCAACGTATTGATTGGCGCCTTCCTAAACGGGATCTCAGAGCAGCTCGACATGAAGTTCAGCCAGGCTCACCCTGTAGTGCTAGGCCGCCACTGTACGGTGAATGATCTTATCCATGATAACTCGGAAAAATGGCACAGAACCTTAGCAATGGAGATTAACTATCGTATTGAAAACCATAATGTTCAATGCGATTTGTTACTGTTATTTACCGAAGACTCTATTCCGACGCTCAGTTATAAGCTCGGTTATTTACTCGATTAATCAGTTGGATTTTACCTTATGTCAAACGATCAAAGCGCAATGAACGAACTCCATTGGCTTATCGATATGGTGCAAACCATCGAAGTGGGTCTAGTGGTATTAGATCGCGATTATAATATCCAACTGTGGAACGGCTTTATGGAAAATCATAGCGGCGTATCCCCTAATTCGATTAAAGGGCAAAACCTGTTCACCCGTTTTCCTGAGCTGCCTGCGACTTGGTTAAAGCAAAAGATGGAATCGGTTTTTATGCTGAAAAATCGAGCCTTTATCAGCTGGGAACAAAGACCCTACGTGTTTCAGTTTAAAAACTACCGCCCCATTACCGGACGGGCCGATTTTATGTACCAGAACGTGACCCTGTTGCCTCTGGCCTCATTAACCGGAAAAATCACCCATATCAGCGTGATTATTTATGATGTCACCGACATCGCCGTTAACAAGTTACAGCTCAAGGCCGCCAACGAGCAGTTAGAACGCCTCAGCCAGACCGATGGCCTAACACAGCTCCACAATCGCCGCCATTGGCAACAATGTTTAGAGCATGAGTTTGACCTCCACGCCCGTTATTCGGGAATGTCGAGCTTGGTCATGATAGACATAGACCATTTCAAAAGAATCAACGATACCTACGGCCATGTCGCGGGTGATAAGGTAATTCAGCATATCGCCCATATCCTAAGCCATTCATTACGGGAGACCGATTGTGTCGGCCGCTATGGTGGTGAGGAGTTTGCGGTGGTTATGCCTAATACCTGTGGCGCCGATGCCCTCAACTTTACCGAGCGTTTGCGGGAAAGAATTGCCGACTCCACCATAGTGTACGAAGGGCTGAAGATAAAAGTCACAGTAAGCCTAGGCGTGTGTGAAATCGGCAAACATATCACCAGCAGCTCTGGCTGGATTTCTTGCTCAGACAAAGCCTTATACGAAGCCAAGCAAAAGGGACGTAACTGTAGCGTCCTGCACACCGCACAAACTAGTGGTTACTAAAACCAAAAAGCCCATCGATGATGGGCTTTTTGTTACTGAAATCTCAATGGTCGCGAATTAGTGCGGGAAACCGTCATCTTCTTCGTCGTCACCTTCTTCATCGTCGATATCGTCACCAACGAAGTAAGTGCCCCAACCGTCGTAATCCACTTTCTGTTTAGCCGCGAGTTGCAGCAACTGCTCGGTCGCTTTGTCCAGTAAAGCCACTTCCAGCTTGTGGTAAGCGATAGCATCAAAACAGAAAATCACTGAGCCATCTTCCAGCTCCATCTCTTCGGCGTCGTTGACTTCAAAACCGAGTTTGAATGCATCAACGGCGGCTTTTTCTAAGCGGTCGAAGTTGCTAGATGAGAAATGGTGCTCAATGGTGTATTCCGCATCTGGCTCTGAGCCATCGTCAAGCAGGGCTTGCACTATGTCACGATTCTCGGCAAGTTGGGCTTTTAATTGACTTTCAATAGACATGGATTTGTCTCCGTTAAGGTAAAACTGGCTCAAATTGGCGCTATTATACGTCATCGCCTTCGAGAGTTTTACCCATTAATGTTGCCGCTTCACGATTTATCTCGTTAAATTTGGCTGACATAGTCTCATACACTTGAGCAGAAAAGGCCTTTACATCGGCTTTATCTAACCCTTCGGTCGGGATAGGCGCCATCATCTCAATGATCACCACCCCGTTATCCCAACGGTTTAAATTAATATGGCTCTGACAAGAGGCAAGCACTGGCACTATCGGCACCCCTGCGGCAATCGCCGTATGGAACGCGCCAGCCTTAAAGGGGAGCAAACCGCGGCCACGTGAGCGGGTCCCCTCAGGGAAAATCCACACAGATAAACGATTCTGTTTAATCTTTTCGGCGGTTTTAGCCATGGTATCGAAGGCACTGTTGCGATTTTTTCTATCGATCAGAATATTGCCCGATAACCAGTAGATCTGCCCGAATAGCGGGATCCACACTAAGCTCTTTTTGCCTAAGCTGACGGTGCTTTTCGGCACGGCTTTAGTATGAGTGAACAGATCGAAGTTATTTTGATGGTTTCCTAAAAAGATATAAGGGCCATCCTGAATTTCTTTATGCCGACGCACTATGACTTTAAGCCCTAGAATAGGGGCGACGGATGAGAAGATCTTGGCGAACATATGTACATTGTCACGGTGACGGGGCCGCAACAAGCAGACCAATCCACCAAAAATAAACGCGAGTAACAATGACACAGCCAACAACACAGATCTGACGAGTAACAGCACGACATACTCCAAGGATGAAAGTGGCGACAGTATAGCCACCCAGCCCTAGGGACTCAATATAATGTTTACATCTGTAAGCTGAGTTGCTAACAATCCAAACAAAAGCCCATCGGTACTCGCGCAATCATGCACGACGATGGGCTTTTAAATCAATATCTAAGCTTAAACAGCTAAACTAAAAACCTAGTTTGCGACCTGGCGCACTGCCGCGGTTTTACTTAAGCCTAAACGGAAGACCAAGGCACTAAGGGCCAAAGTCGCGACAATTGCCGCGCCGCTCGGTAAGTCCAACGTTGCCGAGAGCACCAGCCCCAGCAAGTAACCCATAAGGCCGACCAGATAAGCGTAAAATAGGCCGTTCTTACCTTGGTACTTGTTGAGTGCAAGTGCTGGCAAAATGAGTGTACTAAACACTAAATAGACCCCAACCAGCTCTACCGACAAGGTGATCACCAGCGCAAATAGCAGATAGAATCCCGCACCATTTAAGATCTGCGGCCGCAGAAAAATCACTGCTAACACAGCCGCATAAACCACGGTCGGCAACACTAATTGCGACCAACTCACCCAAAGGATCTGGCCCGACATCAATTGCTTTAACAGTTCAGTCCCGTGGGGATCGTTCGCCAACAATAGCATGGCCGCCACCGCCGACAATACGTAAAAGCACCCTATCATCGCCTCTAACTCACCCGCCATCCGCTTAGATAACCAAGCGATAAAACCCGCCCCCGCAAGGGCGAATAAGGCCGGCATCCACACATTAGAAAATGGCATATCTTCTAACCTGTGGTCCATGTGCGCCACAATCGCCCCCAACGCGGCGACTTGCGCAATGGCTAAATCGATAAAGATGATCCCACGCTTAAGCACTTGTTTGCCAAGTACAATATGCGTTGAGAGCACTAAGATCCCCGCCGCCAATGCTGGCAGCAGGATCGACATCAGTTCCAGATCCAACATAGGCTTATTTCACCCCGTTTAAGAGGGCAATCGCGCTGTCGTAGAGGCTGAAGAGATCTTGACTCGCATCATTGCCACCTACCGACATTGGCAACATAAGCACAGGTAGATTGGCCTTTTCACCCAACCACTTAGCACCACGCTCATCCTGATAGGACGCCACAACTACCGCCAGAATATCGCCCTGCTCAGCGCGGCTCAGCAAACTGGCTAAATGGCCGCTAGTCGGTGCCAGACCGGGTTTAGGCTCAAGATCAGCAGCTTGTTCAATCCCCAACCAGTTGAACAGATATCTAAAACTGGTGTGATAGGCGATGACCTTTTTGCCTTTTAACGCTTTGGCCTGCTCTTCCCAGCGGGGGATCGCCGCCTGCCAACGAGTGCTAAAGTCCGCTAATGCCTTTTGGTAATTTGCCGCCTCACTCGGGTCGAGTTGGCTCATCTTAGCGCTGAGCGCATTCGCCACGCTTAGCAAACGCGTCGGATCGAAGTGGATATGCGGATTTCCCTGAGCATGCACATCACCCATGCTGCGGTCCACACTCGCTAACTTATCTAAGGTATCGATTTGATCGGCGGCGAAAAACAGCCCCTGATCGGTAGAGCGAACCTTAGCGTTAGCCGACTTCATTTGCAGCATTGGCAACCAACCGATTTCTAAATCGGCGCCCGCACAGACCACCAGATCCGCTTGGCGCATTTTGGCGATCAAACTCGGACGCGCCTGCACTTGATGCGGGTCCTGTAAGGCCGTGGTTGCCGAATAAATGCTGGCGTTTGGAGCCAACTCTTTTGCCAATGCGGCATATTCGGGTTCACAGGCAAACACATTCAGCTCTGCATGGGCAAAGCCTGAACAGGCGAAAGACAGGGCCGCTGCGGCCGCTTTAACAAAATTAGAATTGATGCGCACCGTGAGCCCCCAGAGACATAATGTATTGAACAGTGAAAACATTGTCGTCTTCGATTCCATCGAAGTTAGTTCCCTTCTGATTGGTGTACTGGAAACGTACCGTCGAGAAATGGCTCGAATGCCACGCCAGACTCACCTCAGATTCCTTTAACTTCTGTCCATGGAAATGATCGCCATGGAGCTCTTGGGTATCCACCTCGCCGTAACGCACACCCGCAGACCAGCTAGGCGTGAATTGATATACGCTGCTCAGATACCAACCTTGATGATAATCCTTGCTCGGTGCATCTTCGGGATGAAGGTCGCTCGGCACAAAGTCAGTCACACGGTAATACTCGCCGCTCAGGGTCAGGTTTTGGTATTTATAGTTGCCATTTGGCGCCCATTTATACACAAAATCAGCACCATAGGTGTTTTTACCAGTGTAAGATGCCGCATGGCTGTGGTCATGGCCTTCCTCGGCGGTTTCGTCTTCGTGCTCATCGCCCTCTTCATGGGCTGTGACTTGGCCATTTTCGTTACGTAGGTAACTTAGGCCCGCCTGCCATGAACTGTTATCACCAATGTCACCACCGATTTTGGTGTAAAAGGTGTATACGCCCACATTTTTAAACTCACGTTCGCCGTGTTCATCGGCAGCGCGCATGCTGTCCCCCTTGAAGGCTTCGGCGCCTAAGGTCCAATACAGATCCGTAGGGGCAACAAAGTTTAAGCGCACACCGTCGTCAAAGTAATGGCCACCGAAAAATGCACGGTAAGCAATAGGACGGTCGGTGAATGAATCCGTGTGCAAATGCTGGTTATTTAAATAACCGATATCCGATAGGAAACGTCCACCACGGATAGAAAAGCCCGCTGGCATCGCCATGGTTTGGATAAAGGCTTCTTCGAGATTAAGCTCAGTTTCACCGTCGTGCATCTCAACAACGGCAGTGACTTTGCCGTAGAACATGTCGTCAATGTTGGCGCTCATCGCCAGCTCAGTTTCGCCTAAACCAAATCCTTCGGCGGTTTCGGCCAATGGACGCTCGGCCGTTTGATAATAGCCATTCAGCACTGCGCTGATCGCCGGATTAGTTAAACTTGAGTCAGCGGCAAATAACGTCGGTGAAGCAAATGCGCACGCCAAAGCCACCAAAGAAATTCGGTTGTTAAAAACAGTCATGATATCTCCAAAATACAACTAGCGCTCGATGACTCATCCAAGTCATCAAGAAATACAATAAGTTAAAATGTAAAAGTTGATTTAGCGGAGAACAGGTGGCGCGCGGCTTAGGTAAACACTGACGTGTTTGGAGAAGCTAACGGGTAAGACAAATTCACAGACATCGAACCGCTGTACCGCTAAATCGAGCTTAAGCGGTTGGGTGAGCAGAATTTTATTCAGCTGATGTTGATGGAAGCACAGGGTACAGTGCGTCTTTGCCCCATCATCAAGGTGGGTCACACTATGGGCTGAGGCAACAAAAGACAGCAACACCAATACGGCGGCAAGCCATATCGAAATTGTGCGTCTTATGTGACTGTGCAGTCTCACTCAGTCGTCCCCATAGTAAAAAAGTGGCACAAGTTTAAGTCAGGCCACTAGCAAGTTGCAATAAGGTAATAGGCGCCCAATGCGTTACAAGATATTTACCATTGCAACTTTAGGATGAAAAACGCACAACAAAAAACCGGCTCAAGTTGGCAAAAAGAGTTATTTAAGATTAGCTTAAGTCAGTAAAACTATGATGTGCCCAGTGTAATACTGGCTAATATGTCATTCTATTCAATCCAGCAAAAGGCAACCAAAATGCTAGCATTCTTTCGTGAAAACTTAGGATTAATCTTAGGGATAGTGATTTTCGGCGCAGTAATTTTGGGCGGGATTTATTACGTAGAACACTCACTCGAGAGCCAAGAGCAGGTTATCCAATAACTCAGCCCTAGCCTAAACCAAGTTGAGCCAGTGCGATAACCCCTGCGCGGCTCGACTCGGTTAATCTAACGCCCTCACCTCTAGCGATACTTCTGCCGTTGATCACTATCGTCTTGCTTCTCTGGCGCCTCAATCGTTTGTAGTTGATCCATAAAATGGCTCACCAGCAGCAACATCACACAGAAGATCATCACTGGGATCAAAAAATGCCGCGTCGAGGCATCGAAATAACTGTATAAGCCCGTGAGCACACTCGCATAAAAGCCAAATAATTTTAATTTCAACAGTTTAGGATTGTGTCCCAGCCACGCTGAACAATGAGGACATTGCACTTGAGCGTGAAAGCCCTTTCCGCGCTGTTGGGTAATTTGGGCAATTTTGATCGACTGATGGCAATGGGAGCACAGCATTTAGAGTAGGTTCCTCGACATGGGGCGCTAAGTTTATCAGAATTTCCCGCCACTCAGTCGAACTAATTAGCGCAGCGGTTTAAAACCTCACTCCCATAGCGAAAGCTGCAAACCAGCGCACAAATTTTATACTCAGATAGCATTTTATGCGGTTCTAATTTTACAGTGTTTAGCGCAGCTCCTATTATGTACCTACCTATTTTTATTGAAGATAACGCCTATGCGCCGCTCACTCATATTCATGTTCGCCCTCAGCTTTCCCCTGCTATTGAGTACCGAGGTTTTCGCGACGGATGCAGCCGAACCCGTTGCAGCCACTCAAACCGCTACCGTCCCTAACGAAGCCCAAAACGAATTAATTACGCTAAAGTCAGCGATTAAAGAGGATATTGCGCGCTTATCCCAATCCCAAGGTGAGTTGCGCACCATTGTTGAATATCGCATTCAAAACAAGACATTGCAGTTACGCAATAAGATTAAAGTGCTGTTAGAAGATGAGAACTACGATAAAGCCTTTATGTTGGCATTGGTGCAAGAGCAGCTGACATTTAATCTTAAAATCAACGACTACTTCAATGATATCGTCACCAAGTTGTCCCATAAACTCGGCTCGGCGGATGACGAGTCGACCTTACTCGAAATCTCTAAACGTGAGCTCGATAAGGACAACAACTACAAACAACGACTCGAGACCTTAAACTGGCTCGGCCAAATGGGCGAAGATGTCGCAGCGCAGAAAGCGGAGCTGACCCAAATTCTCTTAAGCCGCGCCGATAACTTCGATAGCTTTGTCACTTTTACCCAGCAGCAGTTACAAAATGCAGTTAACGCCGCCACTAATGCCGGTAAAGATGTGACCGCCGCGCAAACCAGTCGCGTCATGCAGCTAAAGGACAGATTGGCGCTCAACAGCCAGAGCCTTAGCATAGATATCGACTTACTCGATGCGCTCGAGCAAAACACCGCCTCGCTGAAAAAGACCCTGTTCAGTATCTCAGGCGATATCACTCAGGATGTCTTGAGTATCGATGTGGCCTCAAGCTTAGTCGAACAATGGCTGCATACGGCCAAAGAACAGTCCATCAACCATGGCCCGACTTTAATCTTTAAGCTATTTATCTTCTGTATGATCCTGTTTGTCGCAAGCCTTGCGGGCAAACTGGCGAAGAAGATTGTGAGCAATACCGTCAGTAACTCTAAGTTAAATTTCAGTAAGTTACTGCAAGACTTCTTTACCTCGCTCTCGGGCAAAGCGGTCTTCACTATCGGTGTACTGATTGCCCTCTCCCAGCTTGGCATTGAGTTAGGCCCGTTATTGGCAGGCTTTGGTATCGCCGGTGTGATCATAGGTTTCGCCCTGCAGGATTCACTCTCGAACTTTGCCTCGGGCATGATGATTTTGATCTATCGTCCCTACGATGTGGGTGACTTGATTAGCGCCGCTGGCGTAACTGGTCGAGTTAGCCATATGAGCCTAGTCTCCACCACAATTAAAACCTTAGATAACCAAAGGCTTATTATTCCAAACAACAAGATTTGGGGTGATACCATTAACAATATTACCGCCGAGCACCAACGCCGCGTCGACATGACCTTCGGCATTGGCTATGGCGACAATATTGAGCACGCCGAAGCCGTGCTTAAGTCGATTGTTGAGGCGCATCCTAAGGTGCAAAAAATCCCTGCACCGCTCATTAAGCTGCACGTTTTAGGGGAGTCCTCGGTCGACTTTATCGTCCGTCCTTGGGCTAAACCCGAAGATTATTGGGATGTGTATTGGGATATTACCCGCGAAGTGAAAATGCGCTTCGATGCCGAGGGCATCAGCATTCCTTTCCCGCAGCACGATGTACATATTTACCAAACCAGTAAATAACGCTTCGCCAAGGCGAGAAGTAAACAAAAGGCGCAATCCTAGATTGCGCCTTTTTCATGATATTCGAACTGCTAATCGATTAACCTAAACCGGTAATCTCACCATCGGCGCCGATATCAATCTTTAAATAGCCAGGAACTAATCCAAGCCCTGGCATAGTCATCACATTCCCCACCAGCGCGGTAATAAATCCGGCCCCAGCATTTAACACTAACTCGCGCACAGGCACGATAAAACCTTGCGGTACGCCTTTAAGTTGAGGGTCATGGCTAATGGATAAGGGTGTTTTTGCCATGCAGACGGGTAAATGGGCGTAACCAAGGGCACTGAGTTCTTGTAATTGCAGCTTAGCCGCCTCGGATAAACTCACCCCAGCAGCACCATAGCCGACTTCAGCTAAGGTCGATAATTTCGCCTCAAGCGCCATGTCATCGGGATATAGCAGGGTAAACTCACTTGGCTGCTCACAGGCGCGCATGACGGTTTGCGCCAAGGCCAATGCCCCCGCCTCACCTTGGCTGAATGCCTCGCTAAGCTCGCAGCCAAAGGCGGCAGTGCCCGCAACGGCCTCAATCAACCAGTTAAGCTCGGCATCCGTATCACTTGCAAAGCGATTAATAGCCACCACAACTGGAATACCGTAACGCGCCACATTGTTGATATGCCAGTTTAAGTTGGCAAATCCCGCCTCGAGACGGGCTTGGTCGGGCGCATTGATATCCGCATCCGAAGTTAAGCCGCTATTGGCCTTAAGTGCCTTTAAGGTGGTCACTAACACCGCGGTGCTCGGGGCCAATCCCGACTGGCGCGCCTTGATATTACAAAATTTCTCAAACCCCATATCGGAGCCAAAACCGCCTTCAGTCACCACAAAATCGGCCAGTTTTAAGGCGATATCGTCGGCAATCACCGACGAGTTGCCATGGGCAATATTCGCAAATGGCCCTGCGTGGATAAGACAAGGCGCACCGTTTAAAGTCTGCATCAAGGTGGGTTTTACCGCATCCGCCATGATCGCCGTCATCGCGCCGGCAACCCCAAGGTCCTCCGCGCTAATCGCCGCACCTTGGCGATTGACTGCCAGCACAAGCTTGCCAATACGCGCGCGCATATCCGCCAGATTACGACTGAGTGCCAGAATCGCCATTAACTCAGAGGCGGCGGTAATATCAAAGCCTGAGGTGTAAGCTGGGCCATTATTTTCCCCCAGCCCGACTTCAATCTCACGTAAACAGCGATCGTTATGATCGACCACCCTGTGCCAACGGATCCCATTTGGCGCTATATCTAAGTAACTCAGCCCGGACTGCTGCTCAAATTCGGCCTTACCTAAACGTGTTTCATGATATAGCCGAGAGGCTATCGCCGCCGCGCCAAGATTATGGGCACTGCTGACGGCATGAATATCACCCGTTAAATGCAGATTCAGCTCCTGCATGGGCACCACTTGGGCGTAACCGCCACCAGCAGCGCCACCTTTCACCCCAAAAACCGGGCCCATACTGGGCTGTCGAATACAGGCGCACACCTTGTTACCGAGCGCTTTGAGGGATTGGGTTAAGCCAATGGTGGTGACGGTTTTGCCTTCGCCGTGGGGCGTAGGTGTCACGGCGGTGACAATGATCAGTTTGCCCTGTTGCTGCTCGGCTAAGCGCTGCTGCGCACGTAAATCGACCTTGGCTTTAGTCTTGCCAAAGAGCTGCATCTCATCGGGCAATAACCCAAACTCGGCGCCAAGCGCTGCGATATCTTTTAGGTGCGCACGGCGCGAAATATCCATATCGGTTAGCATGGGGTCATCTCTCCCTTGAGTACCTTGCTCTCTAGACAAGGAATACAAAATAGGTATGCAAAATCGGTTGGTATCAGCAACGGCTGATTGAATATGGCGGATATTAGGTGATTAGCTTTAAGATATATAGCCATCGAAAGGGTTAATGAGCGATTCCTTAATCTGCATCAAATAAATCGACTCGGGTCCTTTCCCCTACAAAATACAGATTCCCAAAAGAGAAACAACATGAGCGGATCCCCTTTTAGTTTTTCAGAGTTTGTTGCTGGCTTTTGGCGAATGCACAGTTGGCAAATGTCACCCTCCGAGCGGCTTAACCTGATAGAACAATACCTAGACCTAGGTGTGACCACTATGGATCACGCCGATATTTATGGCCAATACCAGTGCGAAACCCTGTTCGGCGAGGCGTTAGCGCTAAAACCCGCCTTAAGACAGCAGATGCAATTGGTCAGCAAATGCGGCATTAAGCCCGCCTTCGATTGTCGTCCCGAGCGCTATGTAAACCATTACGACACCTCCAAGGCGCATGTTATTGCCAGTGTTGAGCAATCACTAAAGCAGCTGAAAACTGATTATTTAGATCTGTTGCTGATCCACAGACCCGATCCTTTAATGGACGCCGATCAAGTGGCCGAAGCTTTTGCTGACTTAAAACAGGCCGGAAAAGTGCAACACTTTGGGGTATCTAACTTCACCAACGCGCAGTTTTCATTATTGCAGTCGAGATTAGCTGAGCCTTTAGTCACCAATCAAATCGAAATTTCACCGCTAACAATGGCGAGTTTGCACGATGGTACTCTCGATTTATGTCAGGAGCGGCGCATTAGGCCTATGGCTTGGTCATGTTTGGGCGGCGGTAAGATCTTTGATAATAACCATCCACAGGCCATTCGCCTGCAACAAACCTTAGCGGTCATCGCCGATGAGATTGGTGCCCAAGATATCAGCCAAGTGATTTATGCCTGGGTACGGATGTTACCGAGTCGGCCCGTGCCGATTATCGGCAGTGGCAATATCGCGAGGATAAAAACGGCGGTGGCCGCACAGTCACTCACCCTAGACAGGCAGCAATGGTTTAGTATCTGGCAAGCATCAACCGGACACAGCGTGCCTTAGCGCTGCAAACAACACCAACAAAAACGGCGCCTTAGGCGCCGTTACTCATCATGCTTAAAGCTGCACTTCACCACTGAGGTGCGGTCTACGACCTTTACTGTCACGCAGCTCAAACACCCACTTGTCTTGTGATTTTTCGTAACCAAATCCCACTTCTGCGGGCATCAGTAACGGCAGCTTAAAGGCCACATCGACCACGAAGGGACGCTCACCAATCTCAGGCATTAATTCCGCTAAACAGCGCGCCTTAGACCACATACCGTGGGCCAGTACACGGTCAAAACCGAAACGTTTGGACAGCACGGGATGCAGGTGGATCAGGTTATAGTCGCCTGATGCTTTGGCATAACGACGACCTAAATCTTCACTCAATTCCCATGATTGGGGTGAGTCCCAAGCCATCTCGAGCGCCTTAGGAGGGCGAACACGGCGGCCCGCGGTCTCGATACGATAGAGGTAAGTCGACAGCGATTCCCACACCAGCTCTTCGCCCACAAAGGCCTTAGAGACAAATTCAAACTCTAAGCCTGAATCGGTTTCACGGCTGGTCGTTAACGCGCATTCGAGGGAGAACACTTCATCGACTGTCGTCGGACGATAGACTTGGATACGGTTCTTTAAATGGATCATCCCCAGCAGCGGGAAGGTAATACCATCGTGGGTAAAAATCACCGCGTGCAGGCGAAATGCCATTACATACAAATAGGTTGGCGGTAATATTTTACCGTCGAAATTAAAGCCACACACTTGGGCATATTGGCTAACTTTGGCCTCGGACACTTGCACATTGGGCGCCGACACCTTGATATAAGGTAAGGGCTGTTGATCCCAACCGGGCTTACGACCAAAGAAAATCTTGCGATAAAGAGAAAACAGCGAGGGCATCGCGTTCAATTCAACACAATATGCATTATTCAAGTCTGAGTACCTTTTAATTAACTATCCCTACGCACGAATAACCAGAAATACCCCGTACAGATGCATAACATCTGAAAAATCAAAAAGCTCACGAGTGTAAAACAGGCAAAACTGTGTCTAAAAAGGGCTGATGCTGACTCACCGAATGGACAATTATACCCAAACAACCTGAAGATGAGGATTCAGCGGGAATGTAACGCTCTTTAGGCAAGGCGGTTATTTGCGGACCTAGTGGACTAAGTTAAAAATAACCAACACAGCATAAAGAGCGTTAAAACCCGCCGAGACGGAGCGCCTAGGGCACTCCACTTCGGTGTTGCATCAATTCACAAGGTGTTCACATTCCTTCATTGATGCGCCTTGAATTGAAGCCCCCTAGACGCTCTGAAACTCATATCTTCAGGTCGCTTGGGTATATTAGAGTCAGGTTTATCGAAAACGGCGTGATTATACCCCAGCGGATAGAGTTCTGGATATCCCCAACTTTACTGTGATTTTTTATCCTATTAAAAATCAATATATTATAAAATCATGGCCCTGCATGACTTTGCCTTATCCACACAGCGAGTGCGAAAATATTACGCCTGTGCCACACTATCGCCCCCAGTCTTTAACTTAGTTAACCCGTGCAAGATAAGAATTTCGATAAACTCGCGCAAAAGTTCGCGAAGAACATTTATGGCACCCCTAAGGGTGAAATCCGTGCTGCCGTGTTATGGCGCGATCTCGCTCCCGCCTTGGCGCAATTGGGCGATAAAAAACTGCGGATTTTAGATGCAGGCGGCGGCTTTGGTTATTTCAGCCAAAAGCTGGCACGTCTGGGCCATGAAGTGGTGCTGTGCGATATTTCCGCCGAAATGCTCGCCCAAGCGAAAGCACAAATCGATGCCAGCGACACCCCATTGGCAATCCGTTTGGTTCATGCACCGATTCAGGATCTATCAGTCGACGAACATGGCAAGTTCGATCTTATCCTCTGCCATGCCGTGGTCGAATGGCTGGCCGATGCGAAAACCACCATGGAAGGTTTACTGACCATGCTTAAGCCCAATGGGCTGTTTTCACTGATGTTTTACAATAAAGAGGCTATGCGCTTCCATGCGTTAGTATCGGGTAATTTCGACTATGTTGCCGCCGATCTAAAGGTGAAGAAGAAGGTGCGCCTCACGCCAACGCACCCGCTTTATATTCATGATGTTAAACAATGGTTTGCCGAATGGCACATGACCCTGCTGCGCGAATCTGGCGTGCGAGTCATTCACGACTATTTGAAAAAACATCAGCCTGCGGATTTTGACTATCAAAAGTTGCTGACGATGGAGCTCGAATATTCCCAACGCGAGCCCTATATTTCGCTCGGCCGATATGTGCATTTTCTGGGGCAAAGCGCCGCAACCGACACATCCGCATAAGCTCGCGAAACAATAAAGGACGCCAAGGCGTCCTTTATTGTTTAAAAGCCGTTGATTAGACTCTAGCTCTACGCACTAAGTGTGTTCACCCCCAGTGCGTTTAACACCTGTGCTTTCAACACCAGAGTGCCAACCCCAATCATCCGTCACACAGCGATATCAATCACATTGCTCACGCCAACAGGCGATTACGGTGGCGCCCTTCTGTTTAAGCAGTTGCACCACACTCTTATCACCCACCACATGGCCGGCGCCTACTACCACAAATAATGGCTCGCTGGCGGCTTCTGCGGTCATCAATCTCATCATGCCATCGGCCATGACCTTATTACGCTGCCAAAGAATTTTATCCAGCATCAGGGTATCGCCCTCACCGCCGAGCTGCTCCTGCATCAAGGCATCTAGCGCAGTTTCATCACCGGAGCGCCACGCCTCAACCAGTGAGAGTAGTTCGGCATCTGAGGCATTAATGGCTTCGCGCACCATAGACCACTGTGCTTGGCTATCGAAGGAGGCCAGCAATTGGAACTGCGACTCTGCCGTCTCGAGCTGATACACAGGCTTACCCGCACGACCAAGCAACTGCATATCGACACCATAGTCGGTGCTAAATCCTAAGCTATTGTAACGTAGTAAATTAAGTTGAGATGCCTGCAACCAAGGCGCAAAGGCTTGAATCGACTGGCATAAGCTTGCCTTGTCTTCACAATAGTGGCGCATCACCTCTACCGTTTGCTTATCTCGGCTCTGCCAATCGAGCCCCTGTTCATGAGTCGCCATACCATACTTTTGCAATAGGGCGCGGCTGTCGATTTTATTAGTATCGATTTCAACCACTAATCCCTTTGATTTGGTAAATGCCGCCTCCACTTGCTCTGGCATAGGATAAAAATCGGCACGGCCAATATGGATTGAACCCAAAAGGTAAGCGGATTTCCCCTGCCATTGCACCTGATAAAACGGCGGTTTATCCGTTTGCGCCGCCCAACTCGGCCCGCAGGTAAACATTGCGACGCCACACAGTGCCAGTAATAGTCGCCACCGACTTGTTGCCATATCCTTTGCCCCTTATAATTCCTGCAAATTTTGCAATGAGACGCTGTTATGCCACACACTAAGGTTATAGAGCAACTGAAAGAAAACCTTCAAATCGCCTATCGCCAAGCCATAGACGCTGACACTAAGTTAGATGAGTTGAAAAAAGCGGGCCATGGGAAATTCACTAGTATTTTCACAGCCGAACAAGGCTTTATGGTGTCGAGCAACCGCTTTTTGCCCTATGTGCAAGAATTAGTGGATGACCTCACTAAGCTGCAACAACAGAGCAGCCTAGACCCCGCCGCCCTAGAAACCTTAGTGCGCCAACTGGCCACCCTACTCAAAACCTTGCACGCCTTTAAAAAGCAGAGCTAATTCAATAAACGCTGAAATATCATCAATTTCAGCGTTTGCTCTCATTTCCAACCTACGGATTTTCGGCAAACAAAATTGTCATCATTTTGTCATTTCTAAGTCATAGACTCCGCAAACATTGTCGTGGGGGCTGAAGTAATGACGAGTTTAGATCTGGCAAAAGAGCTTGATAAGATAATCGCAAAGGGGGCAATCAGCCCGCTTTTTCAGCCCATATTCAATATCTTGGAACACAAGATCCACGGATTTGAAGCCCTGAGCCGTGGGCCAGAGCACAGCCCACTCTACTCACCCATTCCGCTGTTTAAAACCGCGGAGCATCAGGGCAAATTGAGCGAGCTTGAGACCTTATGCCGCCGTATTTCGCTGGAACAATTTAAACTGCGCCAGTTCCAAGGCCGTTTGTTTATCAATATTTCCCCTAAGGCCCTGCTCGATCCCACCCATCCTAAGGGCATGACGCTGCAACTGTTACAGCAGCTTGGGATCTCACCTTCACAGGTGGTGATTGAGTTATCGGAGCAATATCCCGCCGACGATATCGACTTACTGAAATCTTGCCTAAATCACTATCGCAGCCAAGGCTTTATGACCGCTATCGATGATTTAGGTGCGGGCTATTCGGGTTTACGGCTCTGGTCTGAGTTATCGCCCGACTATGTGAAAATCGATCGCCACTTTATTCACCAAATCGATTCGACCCCGGTTAAACAAGAATTTGTGCGCTCGATTGTCGAACTGTGCCAGAGCCTCACCTGCAAAGTGATTGCCGAAGGGATTGAAACCCAAGAAGAACTCGCCGTACTCAAACAGCTAGGCATAGTCTATTGTCAGGGGTATTTGCTCGGACGCCCCGAGGCGCAGCCAAGCCGCGCAATGAAAGCGACCTTAGTGCCAAACAATACCCAAGTTCAGCCCAGATACAGCGAATCCGCCGAAAGCCTCTGCACCAGCGCCATTACTGTGGTACCAACACTTAAGCTTAAGCACTTAAGCGACACTTTTAGCTCTCAACCCGCCTTACAAGCCGTGGTTGTGGTGCAAGATCAACTGCCACTGGGGATTATTAGTAGAGCGACTTTGCTGGAGCTTTTTAGCACGCCCTATGGTCGAGCCCTGCATGAAAACCACGCCGTCAGTGAAGTGATGGACCCGCAAGTGTTGCAGATTGAAGCCAACGAGCCCCTGTCGATTGTGAGTCAATTACTGACCTCGGAGAGCGCCAATACCGTCGCCCAGCAATTTATCATTCTGCGCCGTGGCAAGTTGCTCGGCATTGGCCACACTAAAGATTTGCTACAGCGGATCACCGAGCACAGGATCAAGATGGCAAGGCATGCCAATCCGTTAACCGATTTACCCGGTAATGTACCAATCCAGGAAGAGCTCAAACGCCTCAGAAACCAACAAAAACCTTTCTACTTGGCCTATTTTGATCTCTGTCAGTTCAAGCCCTATAACGATATTTACGGCTTTTGCCGCGGCGATGAGGTGATCTGTGAGGTCGCCAATCTGTTAGTGAAATACAAGACTGACAACTGCTTTATCGGCCATGTCGGTGGCGATGACTTTGTGGTGATCAGCACCTGTGAGCAACTCATCGACCGCTGCCTACGGATATTGACGGATTTTGAGGCCAATAAGTCGCTCTTTTATAGTGCAGAGCATTGGCAAGCCCAAGAAATGCTCGCCGATGATAGGCAAGGACAAGCCTGTTATCACAAGTTAATCAGCCTCTGTGTCGGCGTACTTACTCCCGCCCATACCTATAACTGTAATGAACATAGCCTATCGACCTTAAGTGCCAAGGCAAAAAAACAGGCAAAATCCGCGAGTAACGGATTTTGCCTGTTAGAAGAACTCAATATAACCCAAGCCCTAAGCGCTTAGGCGAGAGTCGTGACAGATGCGCCTAGAGTTTAGGTGCGACGGTTTTCTTTAACCAATCGCGCAGCATTTCAGTCTCATACATAAATGGCTTGTCAGTGATAGGTTGAATGCCCGTCATAAAGCCCATGTCTGACAGCTTTTCGTCCCCGGTGATGATGACTTTGTCATTCTCAAGCACTTGATAACTAAAGGTCATGCGCGGTGGGTAAATCTCTTTGATCACCCGTAAATCATCGGCTGTAGCACCAAAGGTTGGGCGCATATCACCGGCTAAGTCGACATCGGTCACTGTCATCTCTAACTTTTGATTCGGTTTTAAAACCTTTGTCGCTTCTTTATTGATATTGGTGGTTAAGGTATCGAATAAACGCTTTTCATAACGGGACTGAATTTCACCCGATGATTTAATATCACGGAAATCCTTTGGATTTTGCCAAACAATCTTAACCACCCCATCTTCTGTCACTGGGTCGGTTTTCGCCTCGTCTGCGGCCCATACAGCACTGCAACTCAACACGCTGGCGAGTAATAAGAACTGAACTTTCATATTTGCCTCCTAGGCCTAATTGTTTCTGCCATATACCGTACAAAATCTAACCTGAACTTCAGCTTAATGTAAAACAAAACTCAATACAGCATCACTAGCGTAAGCTTTTGTATAGATTAGTAAATACTTTAGATAATGTTAGGGAAACTCGTATCTTTTTGTATCCAATACCCCATAAGGGATAAAGTTATTAATTTGTGATCATTTAACGCGCATATTACGCCAAAAAGTATTATCCTTCGCACACTATTTTATGACCACGAATGAAAAATGAAATTCCCCGTTGTACCTGTGTTTGTGTTAATCCTGTTCACTTGTTTTGCCAGCGCTATTTGGTTTATCTCCTCGGGAGAGAAAGACACACGCCCCGAAACCTGGTCATCTTTTATTTATACCCATGGTTATGATTCTGGGAAGTATAAGAAAATGGATAATTTCGACAGCTACGAAGCCTGCCGAGACTATGCCAAAGAGCAATCTTCCTTCTACGATGATGTGCCTTGGGAATGCGGTTTAAAATGCGGTTTTGATGCCCGTAAACAGGGCTTTCAATGTCAAGAAATGCGAAACGAGCAGTAAGATAGCGGTTCAGCCAAGGTTCAAGATCCCTCCGGTAAGCTTAATTTTTCAGCAATACCTTTGGTTTTGTTTGTCATGGATGCACGATGAAAGCCAAACGACGATTTAACAATCGACCGAGTTCCGGTGATTTTAATTTGGAGTTATCTATGAAACTAACAACCGCAAATCTACAGCAACCTTTAATGGCAAAGTTGGCCTTACTGGCGCCCCTCACCCTAGGCACACTTATCAGTTTACCTAGCCATGCCGCCACACTCAGTGCTGCGCAGCAACAAGTGGTAAAGTCACACTTTGATAAACTGGCTCTGTCACAACAGCAGGCAGAAGAGCGCATGACTGAGCAGCTCGATCAAGAATTTAGCCGTCAATTAGCGGAGCAAGAGCATCAGCTGATGCGCCAAGCTTGCCCTCGCTATGGTATGACCTTCGATATTAGCAGCAATGCCTGCTTACGCTCTTAAACCGAATTAAAACGGAAAACGCGCACTAAGTTCAGGATATTGCTGCTTTAAATCTTTGGGCTTAGTGCTAAATTTTTTACCCGCTGGCGTAGCCTTACCTGAAGGCATAAAAGGCAACTCCTTACCTGTTCTGTCTTCAAATAGTTGACCCGCGATCAAGTCGTAATCTTCGATAAAAGGATAGGCGTAGCCGTCCTTCTCAGGCCATGCCGTTAACTGCGCCAAAGTGTCTGGATTGGCAATCGCCGCCTCGTAACGGGCCTGTCCAAGTGAGATCAGAAACGCGCGAAATTCAGCAAAAGCATAATCGGAATCACAGCCAGTGATGATATAAGCCGCTCCCCATACCGACCATAAGTAGCTACGACGCATCTGTTGGCCAAACAATTTATCGAAGGCTTTTAACTCCTCGTCACTCAGCTCTGCCAACTTTTGCTTTAATGCCTGCGCTAAAGATTCCTGGGATTGCGCGGGTTCACTGCGGGTCACTAAGTCCCAAAATTCTACTTCTATCATCACTTAACCTAATATTGAATGCCTAAGCAAAGGCGTATTCTACATGATAATACGGTTATGCTGGACTCAGTTCAGGGCTTTTCCTACACTTGCTCCACTTAAAATCAGCCATAAACGCTAACCCTATGCCTAAACGCCTTATTCTACTGATTGCCCTCTACACCCTGTTTGCTGTGGCAGCACTACTACGTGCCGTTGCTACCGGTTCGTTCGACCTCTTTAGCTTAGGTGTATTGCCGGTTTTGTTTGGCATACTCACGCAGGCACCTTGGTCTAGCTTAGTGCTGAAAATTTATATTGGATTACAGACCTTAGGTTTGTCGGCACTGGGGATTACCGCGATTATCGCCTATCAAATTACCCCGCAAGACGTCAAAGTGGTGGTTGAAGGCCACAACATCCCTATGTTGCCCTTAGTCTTAAGCATCATTGCCTTATTGTTAGTGCAGTATTGGGTAGCCTTTTCCCGCATCACCCATCATTATTTAACCGCAAAGGTAAAAGCGTAAGCTTGTTTATTGCTAAGCCCTTGTTTCTAGCCTAAGTTAACGGCTCCCTAAAAGACCTGATAAAGCCAGCCACTATGACTCATTTATCGCCTAGCGAACTCTCGATTCTCATTGTTGAGCCATCGGAAACCCAGCGCCGCATAATCATCAAGCGTTTACAGCAAGAAGGCATTATCAGCATCCAAAATGCCGCAAGTTTGACCCAAGCAAGGGAGTTGATTGCCCGCCACAAACCGGATCTCATCGCTAGCGCCATGTATTTTGAAGATGGCACCGCGACCGAGTTTTTAAGCTACCTGCGCACCAACAGCGAATATAAAGACATTCAATTTATGTTGGTTTCGAGCGAATGTCGCCGCGAGCAATTGGAAATTTTCCGCCAGTCTGGCGTAGTCGCGATACTGCCAAAACCTTTTAATGCCGAACACTTAGGCAAGGCGCTGAATGCGACCATCGATTTACTCAGCCACGATGAACTCGACCTAAGTCACTTCGATGTGCATGACGTGCGTGTGCTCGTGGTCGATGACAGCCGCATGGCGCGCAATGTGATAAAACGTACCATTGGCAACCTTGGGATCAAGCAGATCACCGAAGCGGAAGATGGCGCTCAAGCCATTGAGTTAATGCGTAATAATATGTTTGACCTGATCATTACCGATTACAATATGCCCAGTGTTGATGGCCTAGCACTCACTCAATTTATCCGCAATGAAAGCCAGCAATCCCATGTACCTATCCTCATGGTGTCTTCGGAAGCGAATGATGCTCACCTGAGCAATGTCTCTCAGGCGGGAGTCAATGCCCTGTGCGATAAACCCTTCGAACCTAAATTGGTGAAGCAGCTCTTATATCAACTGCTCGAAGAATAAAACCTAAGTCACGAATGGGGTAAATATTCTGCATTTTTGTTACTTATAGGACACAAGCCCGTAGCAAAGGGCTTTCCAATGGCTAAACCTTGTGGCATGTTAGGCACGCTGACTTAATAAATCTACGGAAAGAAGAGACAATAAAGATGAACAAAACTGAACTTATTGCCAAGATTGCAGAAAATGCCGATATCACTAAAGCTGAAGCAGCACGTGCATTGAAATCTTTCGAAGCAGCTATTACTGAATCAATGAAAAACGGTGACAAGATCTCTATCGTTGGATTTGGCTCTTTTGAAACCTCCACTCGCGCAGCTCGTACTGGCCGTAACCCACAGACAGGTAAAGAAATTCAGATCGCTGAAGCCACTGTGCCTAAGTTTAAAGCGGGTAAAACCTTGCGTGATAGTGTGAACTAATTCGCTCGACATTGATTTTATAAAACGCCTCCTCTGTGAGGCGTTTTTTTTGCCCTCACGAAAGCATGAAAGATGATTTTTTGCACAAACACAGTGCGTTCACCGCTCAATTTTTGAGCACTTTAAAACATTTAATTAACATCGATTATGTAACCAATTGTTTTTAAAGATGTTCAAATAATGGCATGTGATTAGCAATTCCCTTATCAGAAAAAACCATGATGCACCAATGTCACCCACCCTGTGGTGACGTGAGTGAATCGATAAATAAGTCAATCGAGGGGATGAGAATGAGAAAATCACTGTGCAGCGTTTTGGCATTATCGACGGGATTGTTATTAACGACCAACGCCTTTGCGGCGGTGTCCGGCAATATTGGCGGCACCTCAAACTATCTATGGCGCGGGGTCACTCAAACCAATGATGCGGTCGCCATCCAAGGAGGCATTGACTATAGCCATGACTCCGGATTCTATGCCGGCACTTGGGCCTCAAATGTCGACTTTGGCGACGATACCAGCTATGAGTTGGATCTCTACGCAGGCTACGGCGGCAACATCACCGAAGACCTAAGCTACGATATTGGCTACCTCTACTACGCTTACCCCGATGCCGAAGGCAGCATCGATTTTGGTGAACTGCACGGTGCAATCACTTGGAAATGGTTTGAACTCAGTTATTCCCACGTGATCAACGCTGGTGATGATGTCGCGGCCGAGCCATTAGATAACAAAGATATGAGTTATCTTGCGGCCACTGCGTCTTTCCCACTGACGGATAAACTGAGTCTGTCATTACACTACGGTTATTCTAGCGGCGATGTCGTCGAATCTTGGTTCGATGAGGATAACTACGCAGATTACAACGTCACACTCAGTGCCGATACCAGCATGGGTACAGTCTCATTTATGGTGTCGGATACCGATCTGCAGGGTGATGATGCCAAGGTTGTTTTAGGCTATTCCTACGGCTTTGATTTATAAAATTAAACGCTAAAAAAACGCCGCGATAATCGCGGCGTTTTTGTTAGGCTATCACGGCGCGGTTCGATTTACGCGCCAATACCATCTTCTCAATATATTCCACGATAGGCTCAGTCACCGAAATCCCCGTGGTCTGCTCAATGCCTTCAATACCGGGCGCCGAGTTCACCTCTAGGATCAAGGGGCCGCGATTCGATCGTAAAATATCAACCCCCGCCACCACTAACCCCATAGCCTTCACTGCGGCAACCGCCATCTTGCGCTCTTCGGGCGTAATTTTTACTTTCTCGCCGCAGCCGCCTAAGTGCAGATTAGAGCGAAAATCCCCTTCGGGCCCTTGACGCTTCATCGAAGCCACCACTTTATCGCCGACCACAAAACAGCGAATATCGCTGCCGTTGGACTCCTTAATATATTCCTGCACCATGATATTGGCTTTCAGCCCTAAAAAGGCTTCAATCACGCTCTCGGCGGCGGTTTTAGTTTCGGCTAACACCACACCAATCCCTTGGGTGCCTTCCAACAACTTAATCACTAAAGGGGCACCGCCCACCATGTTAATCAAGTCGGGAATATCATTGGGTTTATTGGCAAACCCCGTCACTGGCATGCCGATACCTTTGCGGGACAGCAATTGCAGTGCGCGTAACTTGTCCCGTGAACGTGCGATTGAAATCGAGTCATTGGCAGCAAATACGCCCATCATTTCAAACTGGCGCACCACGGCACAGCCGTAAAAGGTCACACTCGCGTGGATCCGCGGAATAATGGCATCGAATCCCGTTAACTCTTGGCCTTGATAATGAATGCTCGGCTTGATGGAGTTGATATTCATGTAGCAATTCAAGGTATTAATAACCACGGCTTCATGGCCACGGCTCTCGCAGGCCGCCACTAAACGTCGGGTGGAATACAACTCAGGGAACTGGGATAAGATACCTATTTTCATTGCCAAATGACCAAATTAAACACTGTGATTGAAGCTCTGAGCACACTGCATCAGAAAGGGGCGCAGATATTTGTCTATTGCTGAGTGTAAAGCAAGAAAATATTCCTCACCAGACGAAAACCTCGGCACTAGCCAAACGTAAGATAATCTTCACAATTTAGGTTCGCTATTTAGGAAGTAAGGGAGTGATGTACTTAGCTTCAAATTCACTCGCCTCTATGGGGCGTGAGAAAAGATATCCCTGTAACACATTGCAATGCCTTTCGGTGCAAAACTCGGCTTGCTCGACGGTTTCAATCCCTTCCGCTACCGCGGTGACGTTAAAACCATAGGCAAAATTGAGTAATGCGGCGAGTAAACGAGTGTCTTTTTCGTCCTTATCGTAGGAGGCAATAAAGCTCTTATCGATTTTTAATACACTGATTGGAAAGAGTTTAATATGCTCTAATGATGAAAAACCTGTGCCAAAGTCATCGAGGGCAAAGCGCACCCCAAGTTGCGCAATCTTATCCAGCACCTTGGCATGCTCATGGGGTTCTTCAATCAAGCAGTTTTCAGTGATCTCTAACTCCAGCGCCGTGGGGGCAAGCCCAGTTGCATCCAGAGTTTTCACTATCTTCTCGTATAAGTCGATATGACCAATTTGCGAGGCGGACAGATTCACCGCCATAGTAAAACTGCGCCCGGTCGGCGCTAAGAGGCTCAACCATTGCTGCGCCTGTCGACACGCCTCAAGCAGGATCCAATCCCCAATCTCCTCCATCAGTCCGATTTCTTCGGCAATGGGGAGGAACTGATCCGGTGAAATCAGTCCATCTTGGGGATGTAACCAACGGATCAGCGCTTCCATACCAATCACTTTGTGGGTTTGAGCGTCGACTTGTGCCTGATAGTAAACTTTCAGCTCGTTCTGCCTCAACGCCATTCTCAGGCTAGACTCGATATGATTGCGATAGCGCACCTCACGGTCTAAGGCTTCGGAATAAAACTGAATTTGGTTACGGCCCATTTTTTTCGCGCGATACATGGCGATATCGGCGCATTTCATCAGCTCAGAGCTATCGGATGCGGCCTCGTTATAAAAGGCCACCCCAATACTGGCACCAATCATCACGTCGTTATCCCCAAGCTCAAATACGTCTTCAAAGGCCTTGAGCAGCCGATTAGCCACTATCATGGGAAAATATTTGTAGTCATTGTCGGTCACCAGCACCACAAACTCATCCCCACCTAAGCGGGCAATCACGTCACCATCGCGCAATACCGAACTTAACCTCGACGCCACCTTTACGAGTAAGATATCACCCGTTTGATGCCCTAAAGTGTCATTAATCGCTTTAAAATCATCTAGATCTAGCAAGATCACCGCTAAAAAATCGTTGCTGCGTTTCGCCCTCGCGATGGCGCGATTGAGGCACAACTCAAATCCATAGCGATTCATTAATTTGGTGAGCGAATCGTGCTCGGCGAGTTCTTTGAGTTTTTGGTGACTGTTGCGTAAAGCCAGAGCCATAGAAGCCCGTTGCTTAGCGTAACGAATTGAACGGCTTAGAATTCTTGAATTGACTTCATCCTTCAGTAAAAAGTCCTGCGCGCCCAGCTCGATACAGCGCTGCGCCAGTTTTTCATCTTCGTAGCGACTCAGCATTACCACTACGGTTTGCTCTTGAGTCATAGAGTTAAGCTTGATCAGCACTTCTAAGCCGTTAGCATCGGGCAGCAAATAATCGAGTAAGATACCGTCAAAATGACGCTCTAACGCAAGATTTAAACCATCAAATGCACAATTAGCCTCAATGACATTAAAGGCTAATTTCGACTGCCGCAGCGCCCGAATAATGGCAGTTCTATCGACTTCATCATCATCGATCAGTAGTAAATCCATATACACACCCTATACGCTTGGAAGCTCCACGATGCGCCAGTAGCCTTCCAACATATTAAAAATGTTATTAAAACCGTCTTTAATATCCGTTTTCACCATGTAGCCTGCAACGTGGTGACTGTACGCCCTCATTCTGTCTTCATCAGCGCTCGAGGTCGTGAGCATAAAAACCACAGAGGAGGACAACACCGGATTGGAGCGAATATGTTCGAGAAATTCGAACCCATTCATGCGGGGCATATTGAGATCGAGCAGAATTAAATAGGATCCTTTAATGGCATCCGAATGAGTCAGAATAGAGAGCGCTTCGAGCCCATCCCTCGCCCGAACGAGCGGATTCAGTAAGCGCAGCTGCTTCATCGCCCTCTGTACCGCCATATAATCCACATCGTCATCATCCACTAATAAAATGGTGACTTGTTTATAGTCATGACGATTGCTCATATCCCCTCCTTGTTGACTATGTGCATTGGCCAGCTAAACCGGAAACAACATCCTCGCCCTTCTGATTCTAGTTGAATTTTTCCGCCAAGACTTTCTACTGTCTTTTTAACTAATGACAGGCCTAAACCACTGCCTTCAACCTCATCTCTTGGTCTAAGGGTCTGGAACATTTGAAACACCTTTCCATGGAAACTACTGGCAATCCCAGGACCATCATCAATGACGCTAAACCAATAATGATGATTCGAGGTTTCACATATCACTTTGATGACACCTTCACCTTTATCATGGTGTTTAATCGCGTTACTGATTAAGTTGCGGATCACCAGTTCTAACAAGGTTTTCACTGTCTTAAGCGTTGGGAAATTCCCTTCAAGCACTAAACAGAATCCCTGTGGCGGGGCCACTAAGGCAAACATATCTTCCACAAGCAGCCGAGTGTCGACTTCAACAATCTCGGTATCGACTCGACCAATACGCGAAAACATCAGTAATCCGTCGAGTAGCAACACCATCCGCTGAATACGGCTTTGGATTAAACCTAAATATTTTTGAACATTTTCGTCGGTGTTCTCGGACAGATCTTCACTGAGCCAGTTAGTTAATTGCTCTATGCCGCGCAGTGGTGACTTCAAATCATGGGAGGCAATGTAGGCAAACTGGTCAAGTTCCTTATTGATACGCTCAAGCTCCTTAGTATGTTCAATGCGCTGCGCTTCTATCCGCTTACGCTCCGACACATTGTTTATCGTCGCCAATATCGACACGCCATTACTGAAGTGAATTGGTGTTAGCCCGACTTCAATCGCCAGCCGCGTCCCATCCTTACAGCATCCGAACAAGTCATCCCGCAACGACATGTTTTTCGCGATCGGTTGGGCAAGATAAGCGCCCATATGCTGTTGATGTATTTCCCTCAACCCTTCGGGCAGTAACATATTGATTGAACGACCGAGTAACTCATCCCGTGCATATCCAAATAGGCGTTCGGCATGGGTGTTCACTAAGGTAATGACGCCACTTCTATCCACCATAAAAAGCGCGCTGGGTGAAGCTTCAATCACGAGGCGGAAGCGTTTTTCGTTGGCAATTAACTCTGCCGTTAATCGCGACTCTTGATAGCGATTTCGCGCCATCGTCAGCACTGAGTAAAACAAGGCTAAGATAAACGCACTCCCAATCACCTGAAGCCACACACTTTGGGTTTGTTCTGCACTTGAGATAAAGCGTGACTCGGAGGACACCTCTAAACGCCAAACTTGGCCTTCCATGGTTTCTAGCTGGGATTGATAAAACACATCATTTGTAGAGGGCAAGGCTTTATGACTGCTAAACATCAGGCTCTCGTTATTGGCCTCCATACCATCGTAAATCGCCAGTTTTAATCCCGAGAAACGTTTCCCCATAATCCCTTGCATCAGATCATTCATACGAAATGGGGCGTACACCACGCCGATAGCCTGCTGCTTACGCTCTTCCTCCGTCATCGGCTGACCACGGTATAAAGGGACATACATTAAAATGCCAGCCTGAGCATCATCCGGGGTTTCTTGCACTAAGGTGACCTTACCCGATGCGGTAGGAAGCCCTGTGGCAATGGCATGTAAGATGGCCGTTCTGCGGGTAGGCTCTGAGCACATGTCAAAACCAAATGCCCTTTGATTGCGCCAGTCAAATGGCTCTAGATATTTGATGGCGCAGTAGAACTCCCGCTCACCTGTGGGAGTGACTCGATAATCGCTAAAACCTTCCTGTTGCACCTCTTGCGTAAAGGAATCTAAGTTGGCTGGAGTTAAGAGCTGCGCGAAGCCTAGACCTTGAATTCCTGGGTAATACTCGGTTAAGCGGGCATTAGAAACATAGAGTTGCCATTCATGGCGCGTCACCCCATCAGAAGCTAGAAATAATCCAACTCCGCCGCGTAATACTTGCTCATAGGCGGTCATACGACTGCTGACGGCAGCAATAAGATCTTGAACATTATTGTTAAAACGCTCTTCACCCCGGTCTCGTAAATATTCTTCGAGGACATACCAGGATATCCCCATAAAAAAAACGGCGGCGAGTAACATCAACCAACTGGAACTGATTACGCTGGCATAAACATTTTTTGAGGGGCTGAAAGAATCGGGGAAACTATCCATGTCCATACACGCTAAATCCCTAGCACCAAGTTGATGATAATGACTTCTCCAAGTGTTGTTGGTGTTTTAGGCAAATTCAAGTCAATCCGACCATTTAAGTAGGAATTAACTTAGAAAATAAAAATAATGAGTTATGCGCTTAATCACAAAATTCAGCATTCGCTGAAATAGCCCAAAATAGCGCGATAATATGACAAGCCTACGACGTCGCGTTTCGGCACCACGGGAAGAAAATTTTACGTTGACTCGCAAAATTTTTTGCTTTTCTGCCACACTCTTTTTAGATAGAAAGGCGTTAGGAACAACATGAGGAATTCGTTATGGCTCATATTACTGAAGTCGTGCCCAACGATACTGAAATTGAGGCAATGACCACCCCTAGAAACAGCAAAGCAGCCGAGGCAATGCAACATAAGCGCGAAATTAAGAAACGCTTAGAAGATTACCTTGAACGCGCCGAGTTAAGACGTGCATTAGGAGATGACGACTTTTTCTAAGCTGCCCGTTCCCTTAAGGCGTTAGGTGACTCAAACCCGACGTTTTTCTAAAAGCCTCACCCAGCTCCTAGGGGCTGGGTGTACAATTTACTATTCTTTTGATGCTACTTTTTACCACTCTTATAAGCCTGAGTTTTAATCAGCAGCCATTCTGCTTTTGCCCCGAGATACACATAAGCCCCTAAACCGACTAATAACCCTACCACGGCCAACATCATCCAAATCGCTGGCTCGATATATTGTTTCTCGCCCAGTGACGCCTTAAACATGGTCAATAACGCCTCAATCGAAATGGCGATCAAGATCGTTGAAACAAAGCGAGTGATGGTTCGGCGGGTGGAGCTGTGGCGAAAAATATCCTTATGCATTAACACTTCTTCCTCGAGAATGGTTTTACCAAGGTCAAAGATCGCTAACGCTAGAGTCATAAAGATTATGATCCCAAAGGGTTGCAATGGATCTTGCCCGACATGATCCACCACAAATAACCCATAAATATCCCTAAGCGCCGTCCAAAGTAGCACCATCACCAGCACAAAAAGCCCTGCGACTATCAAGCCATACACGGCTTTAAAGGCTGGCGTTACTCGCCGACGAGCACTGTCGCCCATCATAAACTCAATCATTCGCGTCAAATCCACATCGACGACCAGATAACCCAGCTTTTGCTCCTGCTGCACAATCGCTAAGGAGGCTGATAGACATAAGTTCCCGCTGGCATTGGATAGGTAAGGGCGAGTGATATTGACGCCATCGGACTCATCCCGATTAGTAAAATAAGGCCGCTGACTGCGATCACGATTACCGCCAAGGGGCACTAACTTGATCTGCTGATCGACCACTGTGATATTTTGGCTTATTTGCACTCCTTGGGTATCGAGCAAATACATCAGCTCGACAAAGGGGTAACTGCCCGCAATGCCTTTCATGGCCTTGATATCGACTTTAGGTTGGTGAAACAAATCCGCATCTGCAATCCCCGTTAAAATGGACTCCATCAGCTCATGCACTGTGGCCTCGTATTCGTGATAACGCTCAATCACACTCAAATAGCTCATTGCAGCCATAACTCTCTCCATTCGACGTTATCCCATTGCTCAAACACGCAAAGCAGCTTTGATGCCAGCTAAATAAGTTAATGTTTAACAGTGGGTTATGAGATTAGGTTAACGCTGTCTCGCGCTAAAATAAGCCGCGTTGCACCAAAATGATTCATTAAATCGATAGTGTTTAAGGTATTTAATCGACAATATTCAATTGCTTGGGGGAAGAAACCTATAAATACAGCGGCTTTACCGCTATGATTAAGCTAATTTTTATCGTCCAAGTAGCAACAGGATTACGGGAATGTCAGAGTCGTTAGCCCAGTATCAAGAAGATTTACGCCGCCTTTCCGATGAGCTTATCCGCATCCAAACGCCGATTAAAATTTTAGATGCCATCAAATGGCCACGGGAAATGGAAGAGCGCTTTCTCTCCAGTAAAGGCACGGTTCTGCCAGCGATTAGCCAAGATTTTTATCAAAAAATTGCCTTGCCCTTCGATCCCGTTAAAACCCAAGCCGAACTGCTTGCCTTAAAACAAGAAATCCACCGCCGTTTGGGTAAAAAAGACAAGCTGGGTAAGATCTTAGTTGCTAACGTCGACCAATATCGCTTAGTTGTCGATATGCTGGGTCATCGAGGAACCCCTGTCTTTGGTCAGCTGAGCCAAGAACTCTACGGCAGCGCCAGCCACAGATTACATGGCGATCGCCACACCCTGCGCCAATTGGGCGATAAACTCAGTTATATCTTCTCCCTGCCCGCCGCGCGGCATATGAATAAGCATCACCCCAAAATCATCAGTGCTCCCGAAGCCGTGAATGTGCTGAGCCAGCGATTGGAAAAATACTTTCACAGTGATGATATGCGGGTGCGTTTGAGTGACGGGATTGTGTCTGACGCCGCAGTGGGTGGCGATACGGTCAAACTCAACAGCAAAGCCATGTTCAGCGAGTCAGATCTCAATGTGTACGAAGTCCATGAAGGCTGGGTACATGTAGGCACCACCCTCAATGGTCGGGCTCAACCCCATGCGACTTGGCTCAGCGTCGGTTCTCCCCGCGTAGCAGCCACCCAAGAAGGGCTTGCCGTCTTACTTGAAATGCTCACCCTAAGTTCTAACCCAGGCCGCGCCCGCCGTATTAGCGACCGTGTTGCTGCGGTAGATATGGCGGAAAATGGGGCAAACTTTATTGAAGTATTTAACTATTTTAGAGAGTTAAATCTTAGCGCTAAGGATAGTTATCGAGTCACACAAAGGGTGTTTCGTGGCGGCATGGTCGAAGGTGGCAGCTTTTTTACCAAAGATATTTCCTATGTGCGTGGTTATGTCGAAAACATCAACTTTATCCGCAGCGCCATCACATCGGGTTTACCCGAACTGATCCCTATGCTGTTTTTAGGCAAACTCGCCATTGAGGACATCCCCGTGCTCTATCAAGCTTGCCAAGAAGGAATTCTGACGCCACCTAAGTATTTGCCGCCGATGTTCGACAACTTCAGCGGCTTGTATGCTTGGTTTGGTTTCGCCTCAGGATTAGCAGGAATCGATCTGAAAGGGGTGCAACGTCACTTCACCCGCTTATTTAAAGACGTGCCCAGTATCGACCCAAGCCTCGAGTTACTCGACGACACTGAATTTGATAATAACTCTGACTAAACCCCCATTAACATTGAAGGCTCACAAACAATGTGAGCCTTCAATGTTAAGACAGAGTTTTTAAGGTTTAGTTTTCGATTTCGAATCCTTCACCATTGCACTCTAAATACTGCTGGCAAGCAGGATAGATCCCCTTGCCACACTCGTAGAAAATAATCGCATTACCACCTAATTTCTGTACTTGAAGCTTTAAATCCTTTTTCAAATCATCAATATCAACTTTTACCGTTGGGTCGATCTCACTTTTACAATAGGTTGCAGACACTTCACCCAATCCTACGTATTTATGTCGCGATAACTCCGCCATTGTGTACACTTCCACAGTGCCAGCAATCGCATTATTTAACGCCACAGATCCGACATTGGTTCTAAACGTTGCCCCGCTACATCCGGCAAGTAAAAGAATACATACGAGCAAATAGCTTTTTCGAATTATCATTATTTCATTCCATTGAGCCTGTCTATCACAGCGAGATACAGTAGCTATAACTAAAGTGCTTAAAGGTGTAAACCAAGCATGCTTCAATGTCAATAATGCAACAAAATTAACTAATTAAGAACGTTATCTTGTCTAGTTAGTCACCCAAACTAATTTGGGTAAGGCATTTAAATCCAACATATCGCCACGGCTGGCGATGGCAAGCGCTTTAGGTTTGGTTTTCGTGTCTTGATTCATCACAGCGACTAATCCCTGCTGGGCTTCGGGTTCGCCGTGAACAAGCACCAAGGGCGGCTGCGCTTCAAAATGTCGATACCAACGTAATAACTCCGCCTGATCCGCGTGGGCCGATAAGCCACCGACAGTGTGCAATTTAGCGGCAACTTTGATGCTATTACCATGGATAGTGAGTTCCTCGGCGCCATCGACTAAGGCGCGTCCCGGCGTACCAAGTGCTTGATAGCCGCAGATAATCACATCGCATTCTGGGCGCCATAGATTGTGCTCTAAATGACTGCGAATGCGCCCACCGTTACACATGCCACTGCCTGCAATAATGATCAACCCTTTGTGCACATCGTTAAGGGCGATAGACTCCTCAGTCGTTTGGATAAATTCTACATTCGACAATAATGGATGTTGCCCCGGATGCTGGCGCGTAAAGCGCTTAAAATCATCGTCCATTAAGGGATAGTTATTGACATACACCCGCGTTGCCTCAATCGCCATAGGGCTGTCGAGGCAGACTTTCCAGCGGGAGAGATCCCATTCTTTGGCATACAGATGAAATAGATACAAAAGCTCCTGCGCACGCCCCACGGAGAAGGCCGGCAACAGAATATTGCCGTGGCTCTCGGTCACCGCCTTGGCGAAAATCGCCTTTAACTCGGCCAGAGTATCGGTCCAACTGCGGTGAAAACGATTACCGTAGGTGCTTTCCATTAGCACTAAATCGGCGGTGTCGACTAAGGTGGGATTACGTAATATCGGCATGCCAGCACGGCCAAGATCGCCACTAAATACCAGTTTTTTCTGCGCTTTCCCTTCTCCCAACCAAAGCTCTACCAGTGCCGAGCCTAAAATATGCCCCGCATCCGATAAGCAAATATCCACATGGGGGATCACTTGGGTGACTTGGCCATATTCAAGCGACACAAACTGAGTAATAGCCTGCTCCGCATCCTCTACTGTAAATAGCGGTTCTAAAGGCTCCAACTCATGCTTAGCGCGCTTTTTATTGGTTCTTTCGGTATCGCGCAACTGCAACATGGCGGCATCTTTCAGCATGATGGCACACAGCTCTGCCGTCGCTTTATGGGTAAAAATCGGCCCGGTATAGCCAGCCTTAACCAACAGGGGTAAGCGGCCCGAATGATCAATATGGGCATGACTCAAAACAACGGCTGAAATCGCAAGGGGATCGAAGCTAAAAGGTTCGTGATTACGTAACTCATCGGCCTTGCCACCTTGGATGAGGCCGCAATCGAGCAGCATTTGCTTACCTGCCACTGTGAGTAAGTGGCACGAGCCAGTCACTTCCTCGGTCGCGCCCAAAAACTGCAATGTCATCTGCATAGCCTGCCTCCAGCATGTTTATCTCTTTTAAAGATAGACTATGCCCTTATTCCTAAAAGAAAAAGGAATAATTGGTAAAGCATGATCAAAGCCAACTTTCGATGTAAAACCTTGGGGATCAATAACCTAACAGTGGGTACAACTGGCCCTGACGAACCGCTTTATCGGCTTGTGTCAGCGTGCCATCCCGCAGCCATTGCTCCAGCAGTTTCTGCAATATGGGCTGCACTTCGGCGGCCGTCATGCCGGCATGAATATCCGCACTGTAGAGCAGTTTCAGCAAAATATAATCCAGCCCTGTGAGTAAATCCTGCGGTGTTTTATCGTTAAAAATGGAAGGAAATACTTTCACCGAATCATTGGGTAGGCCCAGCACTTGGGTGATTTCTTCCACCACGCAGGCCACCAATTTGCCATGCATTTGCGCTTGGTCGACGGGTATAACCACCCAAGCACGCTCAATTTCATTCTGGGAATTAAGCGCAAATTTGCCCATACAAACAGAGCCATGAATATTACTGGCCGCACTTGCCCCCATAAGACGCATCACCACATCGGCCCATTGGGATTGACGGGTAAAGACTAAGTGTAAATTGGCCTCTTCGAGCGAATCCACTTTGACAATACTGTGGCCGGTGATTTGTGCTAAATGGCTTAAATGCATCTGCACCAATTGTGCATGCAACCCATTATCGCCCACTTGATGCTCGACAAAGACACGCACGGGCTGACGCCATTTCCGAACCCGATGTTTATCTTTATCGTATTCATTTTTAAGGGCTATCTCATCGAAGGCTTGGATAATATAGGCGGGATTTTTCCAATCTCGAATAGGTTTTGGCACCAGGTTAAGTGTTGCATCGGACGTTATCGCAGCGCTTGGTGTCGAATCGTTCGCGGCCTTCGCGGGCACGATAACGAATGGCAAAAACAGGGCGATTAAACCAATGACACCATGATTTTTGAAACGCTTTAACTCCGAGAGCATCCTATTCCTATCCTTGTCGAGGCAGCTTGATAGAGATCAGTGCCGTCATTGCAATAAAGGCCGTCGAAATCCACAAACAGGCCACCAACCCATAACTCTGATACACCCAGCCCGAGAGCACGGTTCCGACTAAACGCCCCATGGCATTGGCCATATAATAGAATCCCACATCGAGGGATACCGCCTCTTCACTGGCGTAACTCACGATTAAATAGCTGTGCAGTGAAGAGTTAATCGCAAACAGTCCGCCAAATAACATCAGCCCCAAGATCAGACTGAGCTGTGGTGAGAAATCCAGGTACAAACTGAGTGCGATTAACGCGGGAATAAAAGCTAATAGGGTCGACCAAACTAAGGCGGTATAACCATCGGGGATACGCTGCGAAGTGCCAGCTTCCCCTTTGCTCGCACCGGTAATCTTCGGTGCTAAGGTTTGCACTATGCCGTAGCCTATCACCCAGAGCGCCAAAAAGCCGCCCACGGCCCAATGATCCCAGCCCCATTGGCTCGCCAGATACACGGGCAAAGCCACCACAAACCACACATCCCTTGCGGCAAACAAAAACAGGCGCGCCGCCGAGAGAATATTCACGCTGCGGCTTTTAGAAAAAATCTCGGTGAACTTAGGTTTGTTCTTCGCTTTCCCCAGATCTTTTTTCAGCAAGGCCAGACTCATTAACCACACCAGTGCAAGCACGGCCATCATGGCGGCAATCGCCATATTGAAACCTAATCCCGCTAACAAGGCGCCACCGAGGAAAAAACCCGCCCCTTTTAGGGCATTTTTAGATCCGGTTAACAGGGCAACCCAATGGTAAAGCTTGCCCTGCTCCCCCTTTGGAACCAGCAATTTAATCGCGCTTTTGGCGCTCATCTTGTTGAGATCTTTAGCAATGCCAGAAAGCGCCTGCGCCGCCATCACCCAGGGCACGCCCGCGAGCCACAGCGGTAAACTGGCCGCTGGCACCAATAACATCCCTAATGCCAACACCTGCATGCCAAGGCCTAGATTCATGGTGCGATTTAGCCCTAGGCGAGCGCCGAGATAACCGCCCACCAGATTAGTTACGACACCAAAAATCTCATAGAACAAGAACAACATCGCAATCGCGAATGGCGTATAACCGAGATCGTGAAAATGCAGTACCACCAACATCCGCAGCGCACCATCGGTTAAGGTAAAACTCCAATAATTGAAGGTGATCAGCAAATATTGCCGCACAGCTGCGGGCAATTGCATCAGTTGTTCAAATAGCTTGGCGGCAGGCACTGTGCTCTCCTAACGCGGCAAATCAAGCTGGCCGACTAAGCGGGCGAGCTCTGCCGTACGGTTGGCATATCCCCACTCATTGTCGTACCACACGTAAAGTTTTAGCTGAGTACCATTCACCACCATGGTCGAGAGCGCATCGACAATGCTCGAACGGGGATCGGTTTTATAATCAACCGAGACTAACGGCCGCTCCTCATAACCTAAAATGCCTTTGAGTTCACCTTCGGCGGCGGTTTGTAGCAGTGCATTCACTTCCGCTTCGGTCACGCTGCGCTCAAGCTCAAATACACAATCGGTGAGGGATGCGTTGGCGAGCGGCACCCGTACCGCATGGCCATTCAGCTTGCCCTTAAGCTCAGGGAAAATATGGGTAATTGCCGTCGCACTGCCTGTGGTAGTGGGGATTAAACTTAACCCACAGGCGCGGGCGCGGCGCAGATCCTTGTGCGGCGCATCCAGAATCGTTTGGGTGTTAGTAATATCATGGATAGTGGTCATGGAACCGTGCTTGATGCCAATCTGCTCATGGATCACTTTCACTACCGGTGCAAGACAGTTGGTCGTGCAGGAAGCCGCGGTCACAATCGGATGAATAGCCGGATCGTATAACTGATGATTCACGCCCATCACCACATTTAACACACCTTCCTCTTTAACTGGCGCCGTTACCACCACCCGCTTCACACCTTGCTCTAAATAGGCTTGCAGTAAGGCTTTAGTTTTCATCACCCCGGAGGCTTCAATCACCACATCGCATCCCGACCAATCGGTCTCGGCAATCGTTTTATTGCCTGTGGTGCGAATGGTTTTATCTTGGATTTGAATGCCATCCTGACTCGCCGTTACCGGATAACGCCAGCGACCATGGACTGAATCGAACTCAAGCAAATGGGCCAAGGTAGCCGCATCCCCAGCGGGATCGTTGATTTGCACAAACTCAACATCATCCCATTCCCACGCCGCACGAAGAGCCAAACGCCCCATGCGCCCAAATCCATTAATTCCGATTTTAATTGCCATGATTTATAAATACCCAATTAAATTACAATTTGTTGATTTAAAATATAATTATTTTGAAAACAGATTAAGTCGTAAACCAATGGCGAGTGCGATTGGCAAAGTAAACTAAAGACAACATCACTGGCACTTCAACCAACACGCCCACCACGGTCGCCAGCGCGGCCCCCGAATGCAAACCAAAGAGCGAAATTGCCACGGCTACGGCTAATTCAAAGAAGTTAGAAGAACCTATCATGCTCGCGGGCGCGGCAATGGCATGGGTCAATTTGAGCTTTAGCGCCAACCAGTAAGTCAAAATAAAAATGCCATAGGTCTGAATAATCAAAGGAATAGCTATGAGTAGAATATTTTGTGGCTGTGTCACTATAGTCTTGGCTTGAAAACCAAATAACAGCACAACCGTCGCCAGTAGCCCTATCACAGACCAAGGTTTGAGTTTAGCCAATAACTGCGGCACCGCGCTGGCACCATGGCTTGCCTCGAGGCGTTTTCGAGTCAACACGCCTGCGACTAAGGGCAATAAGACATACAACACCACTGAAAGCAGCAGGGTTTCCCACGGCACTTGAATATCACTCACCCCCAGCAACAACGCGCAGAGCGGCGCAAACAAAAACACCATAATGATATCGTTAACAGAGACTTGCACTAAAGTGTAGTTAGGATCGCCCTTCGTCAGTTGGCTCCAAACAAACACCATGGCGGTGCAAGGGGCGACGCCGAGCAGAATCATCCCCGCGATATACTCACCCGCCGTTTGCGGGTCGACCCAAGGAGCAAACACCCATTTGAAGAACAACCAACCGAGCAAGGCCATGGTGAAGGGTTTAATTAGCCAGTTAATAGTGAGTGTCAGCAACAACCCCTTGGGGTTTTTACCGACATGTTTAACCGCCGAAAAGTCAATCTGCACCATCATGGGATAGATCATCACCCAGATGAATAACGCAATAATCAAATTCACATGGGCCAACTCGACAGCCGCGATAGCGGAAAATGCCTCTGGCGCCAGATTCCCAAGCGTGACTCCAGCAAGAATACTCAAGCCAACCCAGACACTTAAATAACGTTCAAAGATCCCCATCACGACCTCGACTCACAAATTGCATTGTTTGCGATTCAGCAGCAGGCTTTAGCACGTTCGGGACGAGCCCCCATGCTGCACAGATTCTGCATACTTTCAGCTAAAAACGGGCTATTAGCCTCACAACTTTGCGCTAATACTTGCTGACACCAAGCACTCAGCTCAGGATTAATTTGATAAAACACCCATTGACCTTGGCGCCTATCGACTAAGATCCCTGCTTTCTTTAACTGCGCTAAATGCCGGGAGATCTTAGGTTGGATCTCCGACAGCGCGGCCATTAATTCACAGACGCACAGCTCCCCTTCCCGCTGGATTAGCAGTAAACATTTCAGCCGAGTCTCATCGGCAAGAGCCTTAAAAAATGCCACGGGTTGCATCGAGTGCTCCCAAAACAATCAGGTTACATATGGAATAAAGTATATATGAAAAAACATATATACATAATCATCATAATCAAAATAAATTCTGTCTATAGCCTATTTAAATTTAAGAAGGATATTGTTTGAACAAGATCACATCAGCTAAATGGATATAAAAACCATCAATTGCAAATGATAATAGTTGCCATTAAAATCCGTACTAAGCTAAAAGTTATGGTGCAATATGTTGTTTTCTCTCCTCTACCACATCATCAAACCAAAGCTCTGTAATCATAAAAACATTAGATAATTGCCAAACTCCGGAGCCAATCCATATGTCTACTAGAGGCATTTTTCGTGTATCCCTTATTCAAATCGCCATCTTAAGTGTGCTTACTCAAACAGTTTATGCCGAAGAGTCCACGCCCAATATCGAACACCTCGAAGTCAAAGGTATTCGCCAACCATTTCGAGGGGATGTGCCACTGAAAGCTCAGCCACAGGCGGTAGAAAGCCTGTCGATGGAGCAAATTAGCGATGCAGGTATATCGACGCTTATGGATGCGCTGGATTTATCGAGCTCAGTCAATCGTCAAAATAATTTTGGTGGTATGTGGGATAGTTTCGCCGTGCGCGGCTTTGTGGGCGATGAAAACGTTCCCTCGGGTTATCTAGTTAATGGTTATGATGCGGGACGTGGTTTTGGTGGTACCCGTGATACTGCGAACGTAGAAAGTATCGAGATTATGAAAGGTCCAGGATCTGCTCTTTATGGCCGTGCAGAACCTGGCGGCACCATCAATATCATCACCAAAAAACCTAAATTCTTCCAAGAAGGCTATCTGCAAGCCAGTGCTGGTCGCTGGGATAATTACCGTCTTGAGGGGGATTATACTAACGCCATTACCGACGATTTAGCCTTTAGGGTTAATGGTGCAATTGAAGATAAGGGGAGCTTTCGCAATCCTGTTGATTCGGAAAAACGGATTTTAACCCCCTCTTTGCTTTGGGTAGCCAGCGATACTACGCGCCTAAGCTATGAACTGGAATATGCAAACCAAAAAGTCCCCTTCGACCGCGGGATTGTGGCTATTGACGGCGACATTAAAGCCATACCCATTGATAGATATCTAGGTGAAGCCAGCGATGGTGCAACCCAAATAGATTTGTTAGCCCACCAATTTACCTTAGAACATGACTTTGGTAACTGGAGTTTATTATCGGGTATTAGCTACCGCGACACTGGACTTGAAGGCTACTCAAGCGATCCAGAGCTGGTGAAAAGTCGTCAAATGCTCAATATCGACGGTGAAACCCTAAGCCGTCAACATAACTACCGTAACTTCACCTCAACGGACTTATCGGGCCGCATTGAGTTAAGCGGTAAAGTCGAGACTGGCGATATTAGCCACCACCTTCTCATTGGCGCAGACGGTTATCACTTCCATTTTGACAAATATTGGGAGCGCTTCCGCCCAGCAGCTGGCGATACCACTTACAGCATCAATGTTTACAATCCAGTCTATGGACAAATTGCGCCCGAAGGCGCCCTGCTCTACAACCAAGTAGAGACTCAGGATAACTATGGGATCTATCTTCAGGATCAACTCGATCTCAGCGAAAAATGGAAACTCACCTTAGGTGGCCGCTTTGACAGTTTCGAGCAAAGCATTGAAAACCATAAAAATCAGACAGAATCCAATCAAACCCAAAATGTCTTTAGTCCAAGAGCTGGTATCGTTTACGAATGGCAACCTTGGTTAAGCCTCTATGGCAGTTACTCTGAAGGTTTTCGCCCTAACACCGGTTCTGATTATCGCGGTGTCGCATTCGAACCCGAAGAGAGTAAATCCTATGAGCTAGGTACTAAGTTTGAGTTAGAAAATCTGACAGGCTCTATCGCCCTCTTCCGCGCCGAAAAGAGTAATGTGCTAACTGCAGACCCTGTGAATTCAGCTTTTTCAGCGGCACTAGGTAAAGCCGATAGCCAAGGGGTTGAGCTGGATTTGGCTGCCTACCTAACAGCCAATACTCAGCTGTTGCTATCCTACGCCTATACCGATGCCAAGACAGCTAACGATATTCTCAACGCAGATTGGGGCGTGAGCATTCCCGAAGGCAGTCGTTTAATCAACATTCCAAAACACAATGGTCATCTCACGCTAAAACATGATACTTCATTGTTTGGTTCCGATGCCTCCGCGGGAGCGACAGTGCTTTATGTGGGCGATCGCTTAGGTGAAACCATTGATCCAAACTACATACTGCCGGCATATACCTTAGTGAATTTATTTAGTACCTACGCGTTAAATCAAGATGTTAGCCTGCAATTTAATATCACTAACCTATTCGACGAAGTTTACTATCAAAGCTCTTATTCATCGATGTGGACTATGCCTGGCGAGCCACGCAGCTACAAAGTCAGCGTTCGTTATAATTTCTAAGCACTGCTGATCCGTTTACAATAAAAAAGCCCCAGCATCTTCCTGGGGCTTTTTACTCGGCCTCAATTACAAACCCCGCTGCCATTCCTGCCTTAAGGGAATGCTGCGCGGCGCGTTAATCGCCTGCTCAACCTGTGCCAGCAATTTGGCCTTGTCCTTACCTAATACTCCTTTTAGCACAAGGTAATTAGAGGCATGATCGGAGCGAAAAATCGTTTGCTCCAGCTCTAAATGGCTAAGCAGGGTTTGCATTTCTTGGAATAATCCCAATTGGTCCGGCAACTGAAACTGACCATCAAACACGGCATCCATCCGCTCTGTACCGAGCGGCAAAGTAACCACCAATGTGGATAAATAATCGGGCTGGGCAGCATTCATCAACTTGGCCGAGTTGATGGCATGTTGCTGCGATAATGCTACGCCACCTAAGCCATTGAGGATCATGACAGAAGACTTCATTCCCGCCGCGCGAATTTTTTGTAATGCCGCCAGCGATGACTCGAAAGTTTCGCCTTTTTTAATCTTGGTCAGCACTTCGTCATCACCACTTTCGCAGCCAACGTACAGTAGACTTAGGCCTAACTCCCGCAGCCGAGCGAGCTGCTCAGGAGTTTTATTATTCAAGTTACGCGGCAAACAATAACTGCTGATCCGCGTAACCTGTGGTAAGTGCTTATGGATTAACTCGCAAATCGCCTCTAGCCGTGCAAAGGGTAAGCTCATAGCATCACCATCGGCCAAAAACACCCGCGATACTGGCATACCAGTTTGGGCAATTGCGAGAATATCTTTTTCAATCTTATCGAGTTTTTGTGCTCTAAAGGCTTTTTGCGGCTGAGTGTACATATCGCAAAAACTGCACTGATTCCAACTACAACCGTTAGTCACTTGCAGTATTAACGACTTCCATTCTGATGGCGGTCTAAATACAGGTTCAATGTAGTTAATTAACACTGCAAACTCCTGTTAAGCCAGATAAATTAAGCGATGACTTGATGGTAAGTTTCCACATGGAAAGACTCGACTAACTCGGGCATCACCTGATGGAAATAATGCTGAATGGCATCCTTAGCGCAGTGCTCATCGAACGCGGCGATATCGACAAACTTCTCCACAAAGGTCACGCGGCGCGGTTCATCACGGCTGACGTTGAGTTCATAGCGGATGCAGCCCGCTTCGCGGCGCGTATCGGGGATCAGCGAAGCGAGTGCCGCAATCAAGGCCTCGGTTTTACCTTCTTTCGCTAAAAAGCTCGCGACGCAAACGAGTTGTTGTTGATTGATTTTGTAGTCCGTAACTGTCGTCATTTGATTTCCTTAATAAAGTAAATTCAGCTAGTTAAAACCTGATCACTTAGGCTGGTAGCGCATATCAATATGGGGAATGCCATCTTCCAAATACATGTCGGAACAGGCGTTAAACCCAAGTTTTTGGTAGAAGCTTTTCAGATAATCCTGAGCACCAATTTGGATACCTGCAGCAGGCCAAGAGCTAAGAGCGGCATCAATCGCCCGTTGCATCAAGGGCATAGCCAGCCCTTTACCTCGTCCCGCTGGAGACACAACGACTCGGCCAATACTAGCCTCGGGATAACTCTGCCCAGGAGGTAAGATGCGGGCATAGGTGAGTAACTCACCCGCTGGCGATAGGCCGATTAAATGCTGGGTTTCAGGGTGTCTATCTTTATCGTCAAGCTCTGGATAAGCACAGGCCTGCTCGACCACAAACACATCGACTCTCAGTTTAAGAATCTCATACAAAGTGTTAGCAGTTAATTGATTAAATTTAAGATTTTGCCACTTGACTGAATCTGGTATCGACATAAAAAGGCTCTGCGTACAACCGGAAAAGAGCCCGAGTCTACCACAGCGGTCGCCGCATAAAAAAGCGCCTTAATCCTGGGGGAATTAAGGCGCAAGGGTTACGCATTGCGAAAACGAAATGAGTCAGTCTTATTCGATAGCCGCATCGTGGGCGACTGGCCCTTGAGGTTTACGGATAAGCAGCACAGCCACAACGGCAATTAACAACAGGGCACCCATAATCAAAAACACATCGTTATAGGCTTGAATATAAGCCTGCTGACTCATGGTTTGCCCTAACAGAGCCTTGGCCTGGATGGAGGCGGTATAGGGATCCGAGCCCCCCTGTTGCAACATGCTGGCACTCTGATTCAAATAGTCCTGTGCCTGTGTGCTGACCGCAGGCAAAGACTCCTTAACATGGGCCAAATGGCTGCGGGCTAAGTTATCAGTTAAGGTCGCCACCAGCGCGATACCAAAGGCACCGCCTAAATTACGCATCACGTTCAGTACGGTCGAAGCCGAAGGATTCTCATGGGGCTTTAAATGGGCCGTCGCCAGCATACCAATGGGCACTAAGATAAAGGGCTGGCCTAAGGCGCGCACCACTTGGGAGGCAATCATCTGCGGCCCAGCGTAATCGGCGGTCATTTGGCTATTCATGTAATAACTGAGGGCAAACATAAAAAAGCCGAAGGCGGCTAAGTAACGCCCGTCGAAACGTTGCATTAACCGCGGCACTAATGGCAATACCAACAACTGCGGGAAGCCCATCCACATAATGACTTCGCCGATTTCCAGCGGCGTGTAATCATGCACTTGAGACAAATAAAGTGGGATCAAATAGATAGCACCAAAGAGTGCCATCCCCAGCAAAAAGTAAGCTATGGTTGAAAGCACAAAATCGCGTTTACCGAGCAGGCGCAAATTCACTAAAGGATCTTTACGTTTAAGCTGGATCCACACAAACAGCACTAAATTCACTGCGGCAATGATGGCGAGATTGCGGATTAAATCCGAGCCAAACCAATCCTTGCGGTTACCTTCCTCAAGTACCACTTCGAGGCAGCCCATACCCAGCGCCATAGTGACAATGCCCGCTAAGTCGGCATTTTTCAGCTTGTCCCACACCACGGGGCGCTTTTCGAGACCATAGGCCAACATCGCCATCACCAGCAATCCGGGCGGCACGTTGATATAAAACAGGTAATGCCAACTAAAATGCTCAGTTAACCAACCACCTAAGGTTGGGCCAATCGAGGGAGCAAACGTCGCCGTCACCCCGAATAACGCCATCCCCACGGCACGTTTATTCTCGGGTAAAAATTCTAAGATCAACCGAAAGGCTAGCGGGATCAGCGCGCCACCAAAGAAGCCCTGCAACGCCCGAAAGGCGATCATGGCCTCGAGGTTCCACGAAATCGAACACAGAATAGAGGCAAAGATAAAGGCAGCTGTGGTCCACAGCAGATATCGCCTGACCGACAGTCCTGTGCTTAACCAACCCGAGAGCGGGATCGCAATCATCTCGGCAACAAGATAAGCCGTTGAAATCCAACTGCCTTCCTCCAGCGTCGCGCCGAGACTGCCTTGGATTTCCTTCATCGAGGCATTAGTGATTTGAATATCGAGGATCGCCATAAAGGCGCCAATCAAACCACCGAAAACAGCAATCCACGATCGGCGACTACCACGCTCATATTCGCTCGGTGTAGCCCCCGCGGCGATAGCCTCAGGTGCCGCAGCAATTGTGCTCATGTTAACGACCTACTTAGCGACCGACGTTAGCAGCGATGGCTGTCGTCGGATGCGACGCAGTATCGACCTTGACCACGGCACTTAAACCGGGGACGACACGTGCCTCTTCTTCTGAGAGATCTAAACGGATCCGCACCGGAATTCGTTGCACGATTTTAGTGAAGTTACCCGTGGCATTTTCGGCGGGCAGCAGACTAAATTTGGCTCCGGACGCCGGCGACAGACTATCGATAACACCTGTAAAGGTTTTGTCGGGAAACGCATCGAGACTGACCTGCACCGACTGCCCAGGTTGCATGTGTTGGATTTGGGTTTCTTTAAAGTTCGCCGTGATCCACACAGCCCCATCCGGAACCAAACTGTAGAGTGCCTGGCCGGGCTGTACATACTGCCCCACCATGGCGCCGCGTTTACCAATCACCCCAGAGAAAGGCGCGGTCACGCGGGTATCATTAAGCTGAATTTTAGCCAGCTCCAATGCCGCATTCGACTGCTCTACCACAGAGCCAGCTTGATTAAGCTGGGCATTGAACACGGCAAGCTCACGCTCTTTAGCCACTAACAATGCCTTGGCTTCATCCAGCCCAGCGGCGGCAGAATCAAAACCTGCCTGCAATTGGTCGACATCGTCCTGTGAGCTGTAGTTGCTGACTTTTAACTTTTTAGCACGAGTTAACTGTTGCTCGGCGCGCAGTTTGTCGGCCTGCGCTGCGACCACGCCCGCACTCGCTTGACTGATCAACGCATGTTGTAATTCCACTTTAGCGGCTAAGGTTTGCAGATCGGCCTTAGCACTGGCGAGTGACGCCTCGGCTTGGCTGACTTTGGCGCTAAACTGGTTATCCTCAAGCTGCGCCAATAACTCCCCCTTACGCACATGCTGGTTATCGGTCACATCGGATAACACCACATAACCTGGGACCTTAACGCTCACATGGGAGATATCGGCCTCAACATAGGCGTTGTCAGTGGTTTCGATAAAACGTACTTGCGTCCACCAGTAATAGCCGCCCCCCGCGACAGCGGCGAGTATCAGTGGAACGGCGATGATGAGCTTACTTTTGGACATGAATGACTCCTTGATTAGTGAGTGCTAGTGTACTACTGTCTCATCACGTTTATTAGATAGTTAAAAATCAACCCACTGTTTCACAGGTGTAACAATCATGGATCTCAATCGTGTGCAGATATTTGCCCAAGTGGTCGAGCAAGGTAGCTTTACTGGCGCCGCCAAGGCCCTGGGTTTAACTAAGGCCACCGTCAGTCGCAAGATTGCCGAACTGGAGTCAGATACTGGCACCCAATTGTTATTCCGAACGACCCGCGCCCTCAAACTCACCGAGGCGGGATCGAGTTACTACAATCGGATCAATAAGATCTTGAGCGATCTACAGAGCGCCGAAAATCAGCTCAGCGCCCACCAGCAATTGATTAAAGGCAACCTAAAAATAGTGTGCCCCATCGAGTTAGGCCAATTGTTTCTCGGGCCGATCTTCGCCCAGTTTTTAACCCTTTATCCCGATATCACCATTGAGGCTGAGCTCACTAACCGCAAGGTTGATGTGATAGAAGAAGGCATCGATTTGTTATTCCAAATCGCCGACTCGAGCGATACGCGTCTGCAGAGTTATTCCTTAGTTAACGCCTACAAATCATTGATGGCAAGCCCAAGTTATTTAGCCGAACACGGCACACCCAAAGTGCCGCAGGACTTAGCCAAGCATAAAGCGATTCGCTTACAGTCGGCACATATTGAAGGGGCGTGGAAGCTGTTTGATGGCCAGTCTTGGGTGGTGATAGAACCCGTCACACAACTAACCGTAAACAATGTCACCATTGCCCGCGAAGCCGCCATTGCTGGGCTTGGCATTACGGCCGTGCCGTCGATTATTGCGCAGGAAGCGATAGAGAAAGGCTATTTAGTGTCGCTCCTCGACGATTATCCAATGGTGCAAACCAAAGTGGTGCTCAGCTATCCCAAACGGGCGTATTTACCACGAAAATATCGCGTCTTTATCGAATTTATCTATACCGCCCTGTTCAAACGCTGGGGGTCACAGGTATTAGAAGTGCCAGAATTTATCGGTCAGCAAGAGCAGCCTTCCCCACGCCAAACTTAACAATTGTAACTTTCAGAGGGTGAAATCAGTCGACGAAGGATAAATCCCGAATGTCAGAATTGCCTTAATCCTTAAGCCCCTATAAGCTTGGCAAGGTAACAGGCAGCAAAAGACCCTTAGGTTTTCCTGATACAGATAACACAATAAAATTTAACATTTCATTTTTAATTTCGGAGGAAACCTAATGAGCTTAATAAAAGAGTTCAAGGCTTTTGCGTCCCGTGGCAATGTGATAGATATGGCGGTGGGTATTATCATCGGGGCCGCTTTTGGCAAGATAGTCTCATCCTTTGTAGCCGATATCATTATGCCGCCAATTGGGATCATCTTAGGTGGCGTGAATTTCAGCGATCTGAGCATAGTGTTGCAAGCCGCCCAGGGCGATGCGCCAGCGGTAGTGATTGCTTACGGTAAATTCATTCAAACCATCATCGACTTTACCATTATCGCCTTCGCGATTTTTATGGGTTTAAAAGCCATTAACAGCCTAAAACGCAAACAGGAAGAAGCGCCGAAAGCGCCACCTGCACCGACCAAAGATCAAGAGCTGTTATCAGAGATCCGCGATCTGCTTAAAGCGCAGCAAGAAAAATAAGCTAACGCCAATTTTAACTGATTGATTGCAATAAAAAACCCATCGACTTCGATGGGTTTTGTTTTTGTTCAAGCGCTTAGTTTACTCGGGCACGTCGTGCACTGTTTCGCTATAGTCTTGCACTACTTCGGCAACACGGATGCGATAAGAGTTAAATAAGCAAGGCACAATACCTGTCTGCTGCGCAATGCTGTGGGCCATTTGATTACGCCATTGGGTAATAGAGGCCATATCATCCCAAAACGATAAGCTCAGCACCTTGCCATCGTCGGTTAAGCTCTGAAACCGTTCAATTGAAATCAGCCCCTGACGCCCTTCTAAATATTGGCGCATCTCAGCTGCCACGTGCAGATATTCTTCCTTGCCTTCTTTCGTGGGCACGACTTCAAAAATGACTGCGATCATAATGCTCTCCAGAGATAGTAATCCTTAATACCAGAGCTAAGCCTAGCCTAGATCGCGCACTATAGCTCACTGATTTTTAACTTTAACATTGAGCCTTGCCACAAAATGAGGCCAAGGCTCAACATCCCATTAGGCGGGCGACTTATCGTGGCGATATAACCAACGATACAGGGTCGGTAACACCAATAACGTCAGTGCCGTAGAGCTAAACAGCCCGCCGATAATCACCACCGCCAGCGGCTTTTGGATTTCACTGCCCACACCCGACGACACTAAGATGGGGATCAAGCCCAAGGCAGAGGTCAAGGCCGTCATCAGCACGGGGCGTAAACGGCCAACCGTGCCTTCGTAAACCGAGTCATAGAGCGACTCGCCGCTCTGCCTGCGCTGATTAATCGAGTCCACTAACACCACGCCATTGAGTACCGCCACCCCAAACAGCGTGATAAAACCAATGGAGCTCGGCACCGACAGATAAGTGCCACTGACAAACAGCGCCACGATACCGCCGATCAATGCCAAAGGAACGTTTGCCATGATCAATAAGACCTGCTTTAGCGCACCAAAGGAGAAGTACAACAGCAAGGCAATCAAAGCGATAGAGATAGGCACCACCAACATCAGCTTTTGTTGTGCCCTCTGCTGGTTCTCGTACTGACCACCCACAATCACAGTATATCCTGCGGGCAAATCGGCCTGAGGCACCAGCGCATAGATATCTTTGACCACAGATCCCATGTCCCGCCCCGCCACGTTGGCTTGCACCACCACGCGACGCTGCACATCATCACGGCGAATATTCGGCGGCGCCATTTCCACCTCAACGCTGGCCACCTCACCTAAACGCACTGTGGCACCATTGCTGCCGCTAAGGAGTAAATCCTTAATCACATCTGGGCTGCTGCGATACTCGGCTGCGAGGCGCAAATTGATGTCGTATCTCGCGTTACCGTCGATCACCTGTCCGGCGCTGGCACCGCCTATCCCTTGGCTGACTAGCGACATCACTTGGTCGACACTGATGCCATAACGGGCAAGCTGCGAGCGGTCTGGCCGCACTACCAGCTGCGCCTCACCACTGACCTGCTCGAGGGACACATCCACGGCGCCGGGGATTTTCGCCACCAGATCGGTGAGCACTTGTCCCTTTTCTGATAAGACATCTAAATCGGGGCCAAAAAGCTTAATCGCCAACTGCGCCTTTACTCCAGAGAGCAACTCATCGACCCGCGTCGCAATCGGTTGTGAGAAGGTGAGTAGCAGTCCAGGGAAGACACTGAGCTTTTCCTCCATCAGCCGTTGCAGCTCCAAACGCGAGCTAGCCGATTGCCATTCTTCGATGGGTTTAAGACCGATATAGACTTCGATATTGCTGACAGGCTCAGGATCGCCGCCTAATTCGGGCGCACCGATACGGCTCAAGGCATATTCCACCTCGGGGAATTCCAGCAACATGGCCTCAAGTTTTGGCGCTACATCTAAAGAAGTGCCAAGGCTCGCGGTCGGTGCCAGTGTCACCCTTAGGTTAATCGTGCCTTCCTCTAGCTCGGGCACAAACTCGGTACCCAGCCTTGGCAGCAAGGCCATACTCATGGCAAACATCAGCAACGCGCTGATCATCACCAACTTTGGCCTAGCAAGGGTTGCACTCAGCAGCTTGCGATAGGCTGAGTCCAAAGGTGCTAAGACGACGCTCTCCTTGAGCACGACGCCACGCTTAAACAGATAAACCGCCAGAGCAGGCACGGCAATCAAGGCCACCAGTAAAGCGGAAATCATCGCCAAAATAATGCTGACCGCCATAGGTTGGAACAACTTGCCCTCAACCCCTTCCAGCGCAAATAGCGGCGCAAACACCACAATGATGATGGCGGTCGCGAAGAAGATCGGACTGCAAACCTCCTTCGCCGCCAGCATGATGCGCACGGCCATGCTGTTATCCGCTTCTAAAGCGTGAGCACTGCCATCCTCATCGCCATGATATGGGTCGACTTCGCCATCGGCGCGGCTTCTCGCCTGGGCTAAATGGCGACGGTCTGGCTGAGTTAAATGTTTGAAAATATTCTCAACCATCACCACAGAACCATCGACCAACATACCAATGGCCACCGCTAACCCACCAAGAGACATCAAGTTGGCAGACAGGCCATAGTAAGACATCACCATTAGCGCCAAACCAATGGATACAGGGATAGACAGCAGCACTAGCAAGGTCGCGCGGATATTCACGAGGAACAGCGCCAAGATCACCACGATAAACACAAAGGCCATCAGCAGCGCATCGCGCACTGTGGTAACGGCTTTATCCACTAAATCCGCTTGGTCGTAAAACACCTCAAAGGACACGCCTTTGGGCAGTGCCTGCTCAATCAGATTAATCCGCGCATCGATATCATCAATCGTCGCCTTAGTGTTGGCGCCCATGCGCTTTAGCACGACGCCCGCGACCACTTCACCCAAGGCTTGCGCCTGACCCGCTTCATCGCGGCGCGTCATAGTCACGGCCCCAACACGGATCTCACTGCCAAAATCGACCTTAGCAATGTCGCCCACTCGCACAGGCGTGCCACGGACTTCAGTCAGCGGAATTTGGGCGATCGCGGCAAGCCCTGCTTCACCTGCGGGTAACATGCCATAACCCCGCACCACCAATTGCTCCTGGCCTTGGTCCATAAACCAGCCACCAGCGTTGCGGTTATTGCTCTCAAGCGCCTCACTCACCTGCGCCATCGACAAACCATAGGCTCGCAGCTTGTTAGGGTCGACCTGCACTTGATACTGGCGCACCTCGCCGCCAAAGGATAAAACATCGGTCACGCCGCCAACCGGCATCATGATCAGTTTAACGAGGTAATCGTTAAGGCTACGCAGCTCGGCGGCATTAATGCCAGAGCTAGGATCGGCCCGCAGAATATACTGATAAATCTGCCCCAAGCCTGAAGTGTTAGGGCCAATTTCTGGCACGCCCACTCCGCTTGGGATCATCTCCCGCGCCGCCTGTAACTGCTCAAATACTTGCTGACGGGCAAAGTAAATATCCGTGCCCTCGGCAAATACCACGGTCACAATGGACAAGCCAGTCCGCGATAATGAGCGCACCTCGGTCACCGCCGGCAAGGCATACATGGCCGATTCGACCGGGTAGCTGATGAGCTTTTCCACCTCTTCGGCGGCCAAGCCCTCGGCCGCAGTATTGATGGTCACCTGTACGTTGGTCACATCGGGAAAGGCATCCAGATTCAATTTAGGCAACATGGCGACACTGGCGACCACTACAGCAAGCAGTGCCAGCACTACTAATAGCCGATTTTTAATCGCGGCTTCGATTGCTTTTTGCAACATATAAATTCCTCGTGCATTCGCCCTAAGCCTTTAAAAAGGCGTAAAAATAGGGCTTGATAAGGTTCGACTCATCGGCATTAGTGGGCATGAATATCAAAGCCAGCTTTGGCCTGCTCCGACGCTAAGAAAAATGCGCCTCCCACTACCACTTTTAGTTGTGCCTGTCTTGCCTTATCCAACTTGTCGCCGCGCACTAGGCTTAAGCCACGCTGACGCTGCACCAGCTCCACCTCAATGGCTTCAAACCCATCCTCGTCTTGAATAAAGATCTGCCAATCGCCATCCCCGCTGCGGGTAAGCGCCGCATCGGGCAAGACGATTCCTGAAGAAAAGCCTGATGATAAGTCGCTGCCCTTAGGCGCATCGGCAAAATACAGCTCGGCAAATTGCCCCGCGTGCAACACATGCTCAGGGTTGGGCATGCTGACTAAAATCTGCTCGGTGCGGGTCACGCTATCCAGCTCATGGGAACGGCCAATAATCTTGCCCGCCAGCGTTTTATCCCCCACTTGCACCAACGCCGGGCCGCCGACATTCACATTAGCCGCCTGTGCAGGAGTTAATTGCGCTTCCACCCACAGGTGCGACTCATCGGTTAACTGCATTAATGGTGTGCCAGCGGTGAACACTTGGCCTAGCATGGCAATATCCTGCTGCACACGGCCATCGATAGGCGCTAAAAGTTGATAGCTGCCGATAGCTTCTGGAGTCAACTCTAAGGTACGGATCTGTGCATCCGTCATCTTGATCGCCTCCAGAATCGCTCGCTTAAGTTCGGCATCGACCTGCGCCTGCATTCTGCGGCTCACGCTTACTGCGCCCTCGCTCATCCGACGCACTCGACTCCACTCGGCGGCGGCATTGATATATTCCGCCTGCGCCTTGGCGACTTCTGCGCCGCCTAAGGTCAGTAAGGGCTCACCTTTTTTCACCTCTTGGCCGGGCACCACATGGCGCGCCTGCACCCGCACATCCAGCTGTGGCGCTAAGGTCGCGGTTCTATCACGGTCAACCACTAAGGTCGCCGTCGCCCGAATATCGAGATTAAGATTGCTAAGACTTAAGCTGTCGCTGCTCAGGGGCAACAGGCGCACGCCAGCGAGTTCCAGCTGCGCAGGTGTAAAAGTAAGTGCCTGCTCACCATGGTCATCTTCTGTCGCGGAAGCGCTCTTTTCCGCCTGATTGGTGACCTTTTCAGCGTCGTGATCATGGCCTTCGCCCGCGAAGGTTGGCGCCGTCAGGGTTAAGGAGGCAAGCATCAAGGCCAAAGCTAAACGAGAAGGAGTAAATAACGACCTTAAGCCTTCAGCAGACACTGTGCCCAAAGTATGGAAAGACAATTTTTGAGTAAATGAATTCATAGTGTTACCTCACGATTACTTTGCTGGCACGGCATTTGTGGAAGAAGTGGAACTTGATTTGTCGGCGAATGTGTCAACCACGGGCAGCAGCTGACCGCTGTCCCCCATCCAAGTTAACCAACTCTGATAAATTGCCGTTTCGAGGTTTAAACCGACCAAATAACTGGCCGCGAGCTGACGTCGACTCTGCAAATACTCGCTAGTACTCACATCACCCGAACGCCACTGCTCACTTAAGGATTTAGCGGCTTTACTCCCCGAGGCTGCGACTCGCTCGCGCCAATCTTGGTAGCGCGCCAGTAAACGGGGTAACGCATTGGCAAATTGTGCCTGTTTGGCCGTAAGTACGCGCTCACGGGCTAAGTAGTTCTGCTCTGCGATAGCGATGCCTTTATCGGCAACCGACTGTAACTCGCTGTAGTTATTCCGCACCTGCAAAGGGATCGCCACGCCGACGCCAAACTTGTTGTCATCGCCTTCCTTTTCAACACCGAGGTTGATGGTGGGATCGGCCGCCGTGTCCGCCTTAACCTTCATGGCATTGGCCTTCGCCAGCAACACCTGTTGATGGGCACTGGTCAATGCGGGTAAATCCACTTTCGGGGTCATCTTAGACACCCATTGGCCGATCTCGGGGATAAACTCCCTAAATCCCAGCTTATCGACTCCAAGTAATTCGATGACTTTGCCATCGGCCACTAACGCCGCTTGTTCAGCCAGCGCATAGTCGGCGGTGTTACTCGCCAATTCGAGCTTTAGCAGTTGCAATTCAACATCGGATAAATCCCCAGCCGCAAAGCGCTGCTCGGCAATATTGAGCTGTGCCTGCGTAAACCTTAATTGCTGCTCGGCGAAGGTCAGCGCCTTATTACTCTGCGCCTGCTCAGCCAGTGCCAATAGCCGCTCGGCCAACATCTGACTGCGCTCTAGCTGTATATCCGCTAACAGAATTTGCGCCTCGAGCTGGGCAAGGCGAGTCGCCACGCCGCGCTTATCGCCCCAATCTAGGGTTTGGCTCAGCCCTAGGCTGTAGGTATCAGTGTCGGCGTTTTGATAATTGAGTCCAAGCTCAGGGTTATAGATGGCGCGATCCGCAGCCGCAATGGCAAGCTCTGCCTGTTGCTGCCGAGCAATTTGCGCCTGCACTTCGGGTAACTGATTAATTTGCTTGAGTAACTCAGGCAACCACTGATTGAGTGAGGCTTGAGTCTCAGTGGCTAATAAGTTGTCTGGTGCCAATTCAACCGATGAGGCGATTGAATCGTCCTTAAGCACTTTGGATTCGAGGGCTGAAGTTGCTGCAACGGCAGAGTTAACCTGTCCGCCGACGAGCACTAAGCTACTCATGAGGGCAAACAAGGTCTGGGCGATAATGGTTTTATTCATCGCAATTCCTAACAATATCTAATATTGATTGGCCCCACGCCATAGGCATACGGATACCAATCGAACACTCCCCAGAGGCGTTAAATATCGAATAAGCTCAAAGCGCTAGCGCGAGCCATGGGCGTTTTAGACCCATCATCGATGCTGTGGGGATAAATAAAGGGCTTATGGCAGCGCAAAAACGCTGCGATACGCGATAAGCAGATATTGAAGGTTAAGCGATGGGAGGGCGGTACTTAGGTAATTGATCTGCCGAGAAATAAGCTAAATCAGCCGGCACATAGGCCATATCAAACGCGACTGTCGTTTGGCTCTCAGTATGGGATAACAACGCCACATGACCGCCGTGACATTGGCAATCGAGGCAGAGGTCAAAATCTTGAATTTCAGTGGTTTGCACTAAGTGTGAATGGCCACTCACGCTCGCCGTTGCTATGCCCGACTTGAGTGCAGTTTCGCCAAACGCCTCGGCACTGAATCCGAGTGTCTGCTCATTGGGGCATGCACAATCCACACATTGGGCCAAGGTGGTCACGGGAGCACTAAATTGGAGATGGGGATGATTCTCGGCTTCTTCGGCACCATTACCCGCATGTAACTGATGCGCACCCAAATTCGCGCCCGCAAATTGCAGCACGATAATGGCTATCAGTAGGGTGACCATTCGGCTAAAGAATGGCTTGGCGGTCGAAATCAAATATCACCTTTGGACAATTCAGTAGGTTGTTAAGCAATAGCTTGTGCAACTTCAGACAGGGATTCTAAGCATAAGTTCACAGCTTGCAACTAAAAAGAAGCCAAGCTGTGACGCTACTAGCTTGAAAAGCTTATTTAAACACGCAATGTTTTGCGTAATCGGCGGCTTCGTTCGCCGTCCAATCGCCAGAAGGTTTATCCTTCATTTGCTTACACCAAGCTTCACTGCCCACCTCTGGCGCACAGGCACTTAAGCCTGCGGTAAAGGCCAACACTAAGGCGATAGCGCCTAATTTAGCGGTCGGTTTGGCAGTCATAGTTTTCAACAAAGGCATAGTTAATTCCTTATAAGTAATACCCACCATGGGCCGTTAAAAAGTTGAACGTTTCGCAATCCAGTCGATAGCTTTGGCTTTTTGTTCTAAGGGGAACCAAGCCACTTCGCCCTGCATAAAGGGGCCGAGTAAGCGCACAGCATTACCCACCCAATCTGGGCCACCAACAAATACTAAGGCTTCAAAATTAGGGAGTTGGACTTCGCCGCTGCCCGTTAGCGATTCAAATTCCCAGCCTTCGAGTAAAACATCCGCCTCGATATATAGGCAAACTTGTCCCCAATCCTTGCGGTAACTCTTAATGGCCGGCTGTAAACGGGTACGATAATCGGTTGATGAGAGTCGACCACTGGCGAAAAGACTGATAACACCCTTAGCAATATCGGGGATTTGGCATAACATAAAGGCACTCCGAAACGAGAACACTATTTTGCAAACGGGCAAACACGCCTGCCCAGCAAGAATGCGCCGATGATAACAAATCTATTGAAAAGCCATAAGCAGTTATTGCTCGCTTCTCAAAGCAATTGGACAAAACCCTAAGTCTGCCATGATAAAAATCTCAAACCGTGTGGAACTTCCGGAAAATGAAATCGAGTGGCAATTTATCCGCTCAAGCGGCGCTGGCGGGCAGAATGTCAATAAAGTCTCCACCGCCGCCCAATTGATTTTTGATATCAGAAACTCCTCATTACCCGAGTTTTATCAGCAGCGCCTACTGCAAAAAGCCGATCATCGGATTACCGCCAGTGGCAAAATCATTATCAAATGTCAGGCGAGTCGCAGCCAAGAGGCGAATCGGCAAACTGCGTTGGAGCAATTTATCGCTCTAGTTGCCAGCGTGGCCGAAGTGCCCAAAAAACGCATTCCAACCCGCGCGACCAAAAGCAGCCAAACCAAACGCTTAGATGCGAAAAAACAACGTGGCGCCACTAAAGCCATGCGACAGATTAAGTTTGATTAACCCTGCCGACAACGCGGTGACATTCATAATGCAAAATCCGCCCGAACAGGTTAAGTTAATGGCATTCAACCCGTTAAGGTATGTCGTAAAAGGAAAGCGTAATGAATCATAAAGTTCTGCTCATCAATGGCCCCAATTTAAACCTCCTTGGCCGCCGTGAGCCCAGTGTTTACGGTCATCAAACCTTAGCCGATATCGTTGCCATTTTGAGTGAGCAAGCTCAAGCAGCAGGTGTTGAACTTGAACATATTCAATCGAATGCCGAATTTGAGCTGATCAACGCTATCCATGCCACCGATGCGCAGATGATCATTATCAACCCCGCAGCCTTTACCCACACCAGTGTGGCCCTGCGTGACGCACTGCTCGGGGTAGATATTCCCTTCTTTGAAGTGCATTTATCCAATGTCCATGCCCGCGAGCCCTTCCGCCACCACTCCTATTTGTCCGATAAGGCCATTGGGGTGATTTGTGGTTTCGGCGCCCAAGGCTATGAGTTTGCCCTCGCGGCGGCGATTAAGAGATTGAAGGCATAAACGCGATTAGCGTGAGTACAGGGAGCCACAAGCCATGGCGGTTGACCTTCGAAAGATCAAAAAACTGATTGAATTAGTGCAGGAATCTGGGATTGCAGAACTGGCGATTACCGAAGGGGAAGAGTCCATTCGTATCACTCGCTACGGCCCGCACACCGCAAGCGCACCTGAAGGCGCGCATCATCTTGCGCCCTCTTCTGCACTGACGCCAAAGCCTACCAATGCCCGTGACGCCCTGCCTGTGATTGAAGGTTTTGTGCAGCTATCGCCCATGGTCGGCACCTTCCATGCTTCGCAAGGCCAAACCGAAGCGCCCTTGGTGTGCATAGGTCAAAGGGTGGCGCGCGGCGACACGCTTTGCATCATCGAAGCCATGCGGATGCAAAATCCCATCGAGGCCGAGCGTGACGGCATAGTCGGCGCTATTTGGGTGAAAAATGGGGACGATGTCGCCTTCGATCAGCCGCTATTTACCTTAATCTAAGCCTAAACATCCAGAGAACACCAAGAGGTAAAGATGATACTGATTACTGGCGCAAGCAGTGGCTTAGGCGCGGCGTTAGCCGCCCTGTATGCCAAGGATAACCAAGCACTTACACTGACGGGGCGCGATGCCAATCGCCTGCATACCGTGGCCAATGCCCTCAGCCCATTTTCGACCCAAAGCATCAGCGCCATCAGTGCCGATTTAGCGGACGAAGCGAGTGTCGAAGCGCTATTCGATGGCCTCACCGATACCCCCAACACGGTTATCCACTGCGCTGGCAGTGGTTACTTCGGCGCACTGGAAACCCAAGGCGCGAGTGAGATCCAAGCGCTGCTGAATAACAATGTTACTTCGACGATTCTGCTGGTACGTGAATTGGTGAAACGCTATAAACAGCAAGCAGTTCAGGTTGTGATCGTTATGTCTACCGCCGCCCTCGCCGCCAAAGCGGGTGAGTCGACCTACTGCGCCGCCAAATGGGCGGTGCGAGGCTTTATCGAATCGGTACGTTTGGAGCTCAAACAGAGTCCGATGAAGTTGATTGCGGTTTATCCCGGCGGTATGGATACCGGCTTTTGGCCTAGTAGTGGTAAGAGTCTAGATACCTCAAGCTTTATGTCCGCCGATGAGGCCGCAGGCATGCTAAAACAAGCACTGCTCGCCACTGAACATGGTTATATCGCCGATATCACCATACAAAGAGGTTAAGAAGTTTACTTAAAGGCGGCGCAGATATAGATCTGCGCCGTCATGGTCAGCTTAATCAATGCAGTTTGCAGTACAAAGATTATCAGCGCGGCGACTCTCCCTATGGGTTAACCACCACATGACTAAACCACCGAGGGATAACAGCGCTGCGGCATAGCCAGTCGCGGCGATGCCTTGGCCTGATAAGATCACTAAGCTGCCAACCCAAGGGCCAATCGCATTGGCAAGGTTAAAGGCACATTGTACTAAGGCGCCCGTCATGGCCTGCCCATCGGGGGCCACATCCATTAATCGCGCCTGTACTATGGTTGCTAGACCAATCCCCGAACCCACAAAGAATACGATCGGCATTAATGCCCAATAAGAGCCCGTCAAACTCGGATACAGCGCCAACACTAAGGTGCTTAATACTAGCGACCAAAATGCCGCCGCCAGCGCCGACTTATCCGCCGCCCAGCCACAGACTAAGGTGCCTAAGGTGGCGCCAATTCCAAAGACCGCCATCATCACCGGGATTTTAAAGGGCTCGACCTGGGTGACTTGGATCAGCGTCTCGGCCAGATAGGTATACACACAGAAAATCCCGCCAAAACCGATAGCCGCAATGCCGAGCGTGAGCCAAACTTCACGGTTCTTCAGGGTTTGCAGCTCTTTTTTCGGGCTGGCATTTTGCGGTACGGCGACATTCGGCGCGAGAAAATACAACATCACAGCAGTCACGGCGGCAATAATCGCCACTATGCCGATACCAGAGCGCCAACCGACGGTTTGCCCCATCCAAGTCGCGAAGGGCACGCCAACGATAGTGGCTAAGGTTAAGCCGATAATCACCCGAGAAACCGCTCGAGCCTTCATCTCGGGAGGCACTAAGGACGCCGCCAGTAACATAGCCACCCCAAAATATGCACCATGGGGCAAGCCGCTTAAAAAGCGGAAAAAGACTAACCAATTCAAGCTAGGTGCCAGGGCGCTTAAGCCATTGGCAACCGCCATCATGGCGGCCAAGGCGATTAACAGCGTGCGCCGCTTAATCCTCACCCCCAGCACCATGATAATGGGCGAGCCCACCACCACCCCAAGGGCATAGGCGCTGATGGCATAACTCACATGAGCGACATCAACACTTAAATCACTGGCGATATAAGGCACTAAGGTCATGGCGGCAAATTCTGTGGTGCCTAGGGCAAAGGTGCCTAATGCCAAGGCGAGTAACACCCAAAGCGCGCTGCTTTGAGCCTGAGTCTGGGGTTGAACTGCTTGCAAACGATTTCTCCGCGATTCTATAAAACGACAACTGGCTAAGAAAAAAATAGGAGCCCACTCGGGGCTCCCGTCGATAAGGCCTAAAACAAGATTACTTCACTAACTGTTCTTGATAGGTTTGGCTATTCCAATCGAAGGCGTAAAGCGTACCTTGCCACTCATATAAGGTACGGCCATCCTGTTGCACTATTCTGGCATTGCTCGGCAGGCTCGACACACTGCGCGCCGCCCGTGCCCGGGGCACATTGGCAATTTGCTCCGCCGAGGCTGTGGATGCCCTAGCCGTCGATGCACCTGTCTGTGATATCACAGTCGCGCTATTCGTTGGCATATTCGACACCATACGGCCTTCACTCGGCGAATATTGCATACTCGTTGTGACTCGCACTGGGGGCGAAACTGCCACTGGCGTATCATCATAGGCCATAGGAATAGACAAGCCTATGCCCGAATAGGGTGAATTCCAATAACGCGAGCTATTCCAGCCCCAATCGTTCCAACCGTTATTGTTCCAACCGTAGCCGAGATTCCAACCCGTGCCCCAGCCCGTCGCTAAGCCGACACCTAGGCCCAATCCCCATGGATAATAAGGACGATAATAGGGACGATAGTGGCGGTGGCTATCCCCATGTTTATGGTGATTATTGTAGTGATTGTCGTACCGATCATGACTCTCGCTATGGCGATCATTACCACGATCGCGCGCCGCCGCCAGATTCGGCACGGCTAAACTGCAAATCAGTAAGGCACCCAGTAAAGACAAGCTAAAGCCTGTTTTATGCCAAGGCTCAGCCGACTTAGGTAAGCAAACTGATTGAAGTTGAAGATATTTATCTTTAACAAGGCATGGAAAGAGTGTCATATAAACCTCGAAATACCGGGCACTGGTCAAATAAACATCGACCTAGGACAAGCATTTTACGCTTCCAAAGCTGGAAGATCACTGAATAGGTTAACCCTAAAACAGAAAAATGCTATAGTGCGCGCCACACGGATTTCCACTGCAGAGGCTATTTCCACATGAGTTTTAAGGATTTACGCAGCTTTATTGATCATCTGGAAGCCAATGGCGAACTCAAACGCATTAGCTACCCCGTTGATCCTCATTTAGAAATGACAGAGATCGCCGATCGCGTTCTACGCGCCAAAGGCCCTGCACTCCTATTCGAAAATCCAACGAATCATTCAATGCCAGTGCTGGCCAACCTCTTTGGTACCCCAAAACGCGTCGCCATGGCGCTGGGCAAAGAAGACCCGCTCGCGCTGCGCGATGTAGGTGAGCTGCTGGCGTTTTTAAAAGAACCCGAGCCACCACGCGGCTTTAAAGACGCGATTTCAAAAATCCCCATGTTCAAGCAAGCCTTGAATATGCCGCCTAAGACGGTGCGTAATCCCGCCTGTCAGCAAGTGGTAAAAACGGGCGATGAAGTCGATTTAACCCAGTTGCCGATTCAGCATTGCTGGCCGGGCGATGTCGCACCTTTGGTCACTTGGGGCTTAACTATCACAAAAGGTCCGCGTAAGAGTCGTCAAAACCTTGGGATCTACCGTCAACAGTTGCTCGGCAAGAATAAACTCATTATGCGCTGGCTGTCCCACCGTGGTGGCGCCCTCGACTTTGCCGATTTTAAAGAACAATTCCCCGGCGAGCGTTACCCTGTGGTGGTTGCCTTAGGCTCTGATCCTGTGACCATTTTAGGTGCAGTAACGCCAGTGCCCGATGCCATGAGCGAATACGCCTTCGCAGGATTGCTGCGCGGCGAGCGTACCGAAGTCTGCAAGGCATTAAGCTGTGATTTAGAAGTGCCCGCCAGCAGCGAGATCATCCTCGAAGGCTATATCGATCCCGACGAAATGGCCGAAGAAGGCCCCTACGGCGACCACACGGGTTACTACAACGAGACGGATAAATTCCCAGTCTTTACCGTGACCCATATTACCCACCGTAAGGATCCGATTTACCACAGCACCTACACAGGCCGTCCACCGGATGAACCCGCCATGTTAGGTGTGGCACTCAATGAAGTGTTTGTGCCGATTTTGCGTAAGCAATATCCTGAAATTATTGATTTTTACCTGCCGCCCGAAGGTTGCTCCTATCGGATGGCGGTGATCTCGATTCGCAAACAATACCCTGGCCATGCGAAGCGGGTAATGATGGGCGCTTGGTCCTTCCTGCGACAATTTATGTATACCAAATTTATTGTGGTGGTCGACGACGATGTGAATTGCCGCGACTGGAACGATGTGATTTGGGCCATTACCACCCGTATGGATCCTAAGCGCGATACCGTGATGATCGATAACACGCCTATCGATTACCTCGACTTTGCCTCCCCCGTGGCGGGCCTCGGCTCCAAAATGGGCCTCGATGCCACCAATAAGTGGGAAGGCGAAACCAACCGCGAATGGGGCACGCCGATTGTGATGGATCCTAAGGTTAAGCAAAAGATCGACTCAATCTGGGATGAGTTAGGCATAGACGACAGCCCAACCCTATAATTCAGCTTAAGCACGACTCTCGTACCCACTTAAGCCAAGAGAATAGGCCGCCAGCGGCCTTAATGTGACACCTAACGACAACAAATGATGAAAGGTGCAAAGGAAGTTTGATGAAAACCATACGTTGTAAGATAGAGAAAGTAACCCCCTTTAACGACGCCGTATATCAGGTGTGGTTAAAGCCCGACACCCCCTTGGAGTTTCAAGCGGGACAATACCTGTGTGTTGTGATGGGTGAAAAAGATAAACGTCCCTTCTCTATCGCGTCCGCCCCCAATGCCGAAGTGATTGAGCTTCATATTGGCGCGGCCGTCAGCGAAAGCTATCCAATGCAAGTGGTTGAAAAATTGCGTAATAGCACGCATATCGACATCGAAGCTCCCGGCGGCGAAGCCCACTTACGCCACGACAGCCAGCGCCCACGTTTATTGATCGCCGGTGGCACTGGCTTCTCTTACATTAAGAGTATTGTCGAGCAACAAATCGCCCTCGGCCAACAGGTCGAAACCACCCTCTACTGGGGTTGCCGCACCCAAGATGCAATGTACTACGAAAGCATCGCCCGCCAATGGCACGACGCTCACCCTTGGTTACACTTTGTGCCCGTTGTGGAAGAAGCTCCAGCTAACTGGCAGGGTAAAACCGCTAACCTGCTCGTGCAAATCAAGCAAGATTATATCAGCCTCAATGGCTATGACATTTATATCGCAGGTCGTTTCGATATGGTCGGCGCCGCCCGCGAAATCTTCCGTGAAATGGGTGTCGATGAAGCCCATCTCTACGGCGATGCCTTCGCGTTTATCAAATAACGCGTTGATTTGTGAGTTTGGCTGAGTAACCTTTGCCAACATAGGCTCAAACAATAAACCCCAGTTTTTACTGGGGTTTTGTTTTTAGCGCAACTTGATTAACTGTAAGGATTAAGCACTGTTATTCCATCCCTTACGAAATCTTAATTCTATTTTTTACAACCACACATCAAATGATGTTAACCATCGTTGACTAAATAAAATGTCATATTATGACGAACTCCAATGATATTATCCCCTTATAAAACATCATTATAATTCTATGCTCGTTTTAAGGATTGAAACAAAATGAAGAAGTACCTTGTCGCTTTACTCGCCTGTATTGCCGCGCTATTTTGGTTTACCCAAAAAAACTCTAACAGCTCATCGCATTCCAATGACAAGATAAAAACAGCCCAGCCCTCAACTTCGTCATCATCCGTAGCACTTGGGAAAGAAGTCGCCCACAAAAAACTGAAGGCTCCTAACAACTACTATAGTTGTCAGCAACTTATTACATCGGAAAAAGAAACACGTTGGAATTGGGCTAAAAAACAAGAATGGGATCAATGGTTAGACAAGGGGTATTCTATCGATGAGATTACATTGGCTATAGATCACTTTTTAAATTCTAATTTCGCGGCTAATTGGCGGGCAAAGCAACTCAAAAAAGACTCAAAACTTAATCAACAGAATCAAATTTTAGTCGAACAAGTAAAGGCTTTAGTACCTGATCTCCCCTCGTTTGTACGAATCGAGAGAAGCATACCTCAATCTCAAATAGAAAATATTGCCACACTCAGTCCAGCTGACGCACTAGCACTCATTAAAGAAACGAAGCTCAGCATCGATGATGTTGATTGGTTGCTTAAACAAGATTCACTTAGCCAGCAATTATTGTCACAAGCCATTGAAAAAATTGATAACACTGATGAGATTATAGGATTCGGAATCCAAGAGAATGAAACTCTACATCTTATCGATACCGCAGCCTACTATGGCAGGGATCAGATCGTAACCACTCTGCTAGAAAAGAACAGTGTTCTCAGTGATGATGCATACCTAGGCACAACCATGGATTATGCCCTTGCTCGTCTGGATTACTATTTCCAAATGAATATTCCATTAGAAGATGACTTAATTGTACGACAAGTCAAAATAATTAAAGCGCTTCACGGACTAAATAGCACTGCCAACTTTAGCATTCAGTCAGATCAAAAAGCCGTGGGTTTCTTTCCTCGCCATATTTATAGCTTCGATGCACAACAAATAACAAATTTACAGCAAATGTATGGCCTCACACTCACAGATATACTCCCTAAAAAAGTATTAACTTTTAATCCTAGCTCCCCTTTATTAAAAGAACTTAACGCCAATTTTGCACAACTAGATGCAAACAGTGCTACACCTGAAGCAGTTGCTGATTGCCAGTCATTCGTTCACAAAATAGATTCTCAATGGCAGCCACGTAGTCTTTCTTACTTTATCGATAAACTAACCAAAGAGGGCAAGGAAGTCACAGCCACCCATCTCCATCAAATTGATCCAGCATTAGCTGATTGCTTTAACTATCAACAATGGCAACCTCTTTCTAGACGGCAAAGTGGCGATCACAACTTAGACAGCGCTATATACAGGCTTGCGGCTCAGAATAACATTAATGAAGCCATTAAAATGGTTGAGGACGCGCAGTTAGAAGAGGATGTAAATCGTGAATTTTTCTATCAACTATTAGGTTATAACCCCGAGTATTTCACTGAGTTACAACTCAGCAAATTACGTCAAGAAACATTCGACTACGATGCCTTGTATCGCATGGCAAATTCCAAAACGATTTCCCTTATGACCGAAGGTTTGGATATCGACAAGCTAGATTATACGGGTAAAAGTTGGCTCGACATTGCGATAGTGAATCGCGATCTTCCACTGCTCAATTATTTGGTTAATCAGCATATTAGCTATCCATATAGGGAAAGCGGACGAGATCCACTGTATCTGTTATTGGAGACTAGCCATTACGAATTTAACCCTGAGCATCTATTGGAGTACTTATCCTTACTAATGGTACTTGAACCCAAGGTCTACCCTCATCATCAACGTTTAATGTCATTGATACGTTTGAAGTTCCCTGAGTCATACACTCAAATCATCAACCAATTCCCAACGTTAATCGCAAAAGAGGGCACCCCACTGCCACCTGCTGTGTGCCTCAATTATTAAGGTTGTACAACAGATAAAAGTAAGAATGGAGACGCCCGCAATTCTTCTGACTTTTCGGGCTAACTAACAACACCAAAAATAATGGAGTTAGCCTCCGCTGCGAAGTTGTCGAAATACACAGATAGCACTTAGTTGTTTGAGCTGAGCCGTGGCGACATCATAGATAATGGCGCAGGCTCGGGGAGACATGGATGTCCCATCTGAGCCGTTAGGCAATTTTTATTGGAGTATGAGACCACTAACCAATGCATGTAACTTCGCTAGGGACGCCGAGGGATTTCCAAAAGGGGAACAGGCGCTTTTCCCCTTTTGGTCGGCTCTTTATAAAAAATAGGGGGTGAAGCCCCACGACGTTGATTTTGCTTTAAAAACTCAAACGAAGTTTGAGTACCACCACCTACACTTGTGGTCTATGTAGATCGAAACGCAGATCTTCGGAGATCCCATAGTAGGCGGATGGGCCGCCGGCGCGCAGCACGGGTTCGGCGAGGGCGGTTTGATACACACCTTCACTATTGAGCAAATGCTTGGCGATATGCACGGCAACGACTTCACCTAAGACGAGCCAAGTATCAATCTTGTCCCCATTGGCGGCAGTTAATTGAATACATTGAGACAGCTTACATTCAAAGTTTACCGGGCTTTCGGCCACCAACTCGGCTTGGACGATAGTGCCCGCCTTGGGGGTGAGTCCGGCAAAGGCAAACTCATCCTCCCCGCGGGGTAACATGGCGGAAGTTTGATTCATTTTCTCAGCAAGGCTGCGGGTGGTGAGGTTCCAGACGAACTCGCCGGTGTCGACGATATTGGCGACACTGTCCTTCCAGCCCGTGCTGGCAAAGCCAATGATCGGTGGTTTGTAGTTGAAACAATTGAAAAAACTATAGGGCGCGAGATTGCGTTGCCCCTGGGCACTGCGCGAGGAGATCCAGCCTATAGGTCTGGGGGCGACAATCGCATTTAAGGGGTCGTGCGATAGTCCATGTCCCTTGCTCGGCTCGTAAAAATAGCGTTCTGTAGTCATCTTCTTCCCTTATCGATTTGTGCCCAATAAACCTTAGCATTCACGCATGTCATTCATCTTAACCCGTGAACAGGTCGAATAACAGGAAGATATTAACCCAGTAAAGAATCCGCCTTCTTAGAAGGCGGCTTTGATTTGCCCCTGGAAGGGGCTATTTCCTTACACCTACTTCATCTGTAGCGACAATTGAGCATCATGCTCTAGATCTTGCTTATCTTGATGGCGAACATAGCGTCTTATGATTTCCTCATTTACGCCTACCGTATCAACAAAATAACCCCTCGCCCAAAAGCTATTTCCCCATAACTTCTTGCGAACATGAGGGAATTTGTTAAAAAGCCTTATTGCGCTCCTACCCTTCAATATCCCCATTAATGTGGATACTGACAACTTTGGGGGAATTATCACGACTAGATGCACATGATCTATCTGGACATTTAATTCTAAGACCTCACAACTTTTCATATTGCATAGAATATAAATCGACCTGTAGGGCTCTTTACCAAGGTTACCTTTTAGAATTTTGAATCTGTACTTAGGCGTCCAAACGATATGATATTTACAACGCCAGTAAACATGTGATGAACTTCTGTAATCGCCCATGTTTCTCGTTTCCTCTTACTTGTGGTGAATAAGAAGGTCTCTTTTAACATGGGCGTTATTCAGGCTATAGCCTTAAGGGACAATCACCACCGCCAGAGGCGGTGGTTTTGGGATGACAATAAAAAGAGGGACATGCGTCCCTCTTTTTGACTGGAGAATGAAGCTAATTAAGCACGAGTGGCTTTTTTAGCGCGGCGAATAAATGCCATAGAAAGCAAGCTGAGTAAGCTCCATCCTAAGGCACCGCCTGAGCTAGATTCTGGCTCAGGAGTCTCAGGAGTCACTGGGGTGACTGGCGTAGGTTCAACACCATCAGACTCTACCGTCAGCATAAAGCTAGTGCTGGCGGCATCGGAGCTGATTTCGTTATCACGCACAGTCACTGTGACTAAGGTGTCACCGTGGAAGTTTGCTTCTGGGATCAGGGTAAACTGACTACCTTTGATCTCGGCACTAATGTGCTCGCCCGTGACTTCAACCGTGTTCGGAACCTTGTTCGCATCCACATAGGAGACACTCAGTCCTTCGAGACGGGTGTTTTCGGCAACGACTTGGTTAGCAATTGGCGCTAACTTGATATTGCCATTCACATTCACTGTATGCACTAACGTGGTAGGTGCTGCGCCTTCTAGGTCATAGTTCAGCTCAACATTCAGCGTCTTGCCCGTAGCTTCCGGTTGAACGGCTACTTTAAAGCTGACTTCCATACGGCTCTGCTCAGGACCCACATAGTCATAACAGACCACCAGATCGTTTTGCAGTTTTTCGTCTAAGTCATCGAAACCTAAGACTTCGTAGAGGTTGCCATTTTTTGGACCTACGGTTCGTGACCATGGAGAGTCAAACCCTTCCACAAATACCGCGCCTTTCGCCACATTTGCACCTAAGTTGCTATAGGCGTAAATGATTTCGTATTGGCCAGGACGATCGTCGATACCGCTGCGTAAAATGGTTTCAAAGTCAAACTCTTCACCTGTTTTACTGTCGGTAACATTGTCGAACTCGAGGAACAGTAGATCACCCAAATCTGGACGGTCTTCAGCATACTGAGTTGCAATGGTTAAACCCCATGGCTCAGAAGGATCGCGACGATACTTGCTGGTGAAAGTGCCACGCCAGAATGGTGCCAAGGCTTCGTTCAAGAATCCTGGACCACGGTGTTGTGACATGTACCAATAACCTGTGTTGAACTGCAACGCCCCCACGGTATGCATACGCATGTACCCCGCGTTAGGTTGGTTGTAGACTTCAAACTTGGCGTTTTGTTTGTAGAACAGCCAATTGATAGGCACATCGAATGCGTTGTTAAAGTCACCGACAAACCAGTCTGCGTTAGGCTGGATGCGGAACTCGCCCCACAGGTCGATATAGCCGCCTTTCGAATATTCATCGATCAGCGGTGTATGGCACATCTTATCGGTTAAGCTGGTGCTGACCTTGTACTCACGTCCAACGTTGCGTGTCGACAACTGTAAACCACTCAGGGTTAGGTTGTGCTCATCGGCAACGATCGCTTTGGTCACATCATCGTTATTGGTTTTGATCGTTCCCGTCGCGAGACGCATACCTTCCGGCAGCTTCATCTCGAACTTGTAGTTACGATCCTGTGTCTCTAAGTTAGGCGCAATGTTGAGCTTAACGTCGATGACATCCATGCTACGGGCCTTGTCTTGGCTCACAGACCAAGTTACCGCATCGTCGGCACGACGAATATCCAGCGCGGTAAAGCCTAATGTGCCTTCGGCACCTGGCATATTGCCAAGGTCGAAACCACCGTAGTAAACATCGCCAGCTTTGGTTTCAGGAATGTTCCAGTGAAGACCAATCTCATAGTTACCATTACCGTCGTGGGATGCCGGGCCTGACATGTTCAGGTAGCCCTTGTCATCGTTTTCCATCACTAGGGCATAGCCAGTTTCAACAGCAACATCGCCTTGACCCGCACCATAGGCCATGGCGGTGGCTACCCAGTAAGTACCTGGGGTTGGATTCTCAAAGCTACAGTAGTTATGCTCAGACTGACTGCTCGAAATACACATTAACTCATCGATATATTCCGCGCGAATCGCAGAACTCGTTGGGTTATCGCCCTCTGGTACGAAGGTATTGCTGCCGTTCTTATCTAGACCCACCATGATAAAGGGGTGCATCTCGGTATAGCGTGGGTTCAAGTTTTCCAGCGTCGAGACAAACTCTGCCTTTTGAACTTCTACCACGAAGCGTTTAGTGCCTTCAGGCACCACCACAGGGCGAATATCCCAGCCCTTGTCGATGTTCGCTTTGCTTAAGATCGCGCTCACTGCGGTTAATTTGTTTGAGCTGATCTCTGGCTTCACTGGGCCATAGAAACGTGGAGTCAGTTGGCTGTAAGAGTCAGTGTTCACCACCAAAGACTCAGTGCCTTGATCGCGAGTGATTTCAAAACGGTGCGCTACAGGTAACTGGTCCGCAACGCTAGCCACCACCACTGGCATATGCACATCCGGTGAGCTGCCATTGATTTCTTTCAGTAACACTTGGCCATTGAAGAAAGCATTCTTATTGAGCACTTCGCTCCAAGGCGCCGAAGCATCTGTTGGCTCCACCTTATGTTCGATAAGATTTGGCGTTTTCGCAGTGATAATAATGCTTTGCGATTCACCCGCCTTCAGGCTGAAGGACGCTGGCGATACAGATACCTCAAAACCTTCTTCCTTGCCGACACCTTCAACCGTCCAAGTGCCATCACGGGTCGCCTTAACGGTACGCATCCAGCTACAGGTTTTCTCGCATTCCATTTCCACCATAGAAGGCAAGTTCAACCAGTTCACTACACCGCCGTTGGTCGGATCGGCATTACGGTAGTTGTCGATGGTTTCATCCATCACTAATCCCGTATCCGCTGCGCGCGCCACGTTGATCGCCCCCGCACCCGCCATGAAGTTGTAGTAAGGTTCAACCAACTCATAACCGGTATTCAATACCACAGGACCAGCGGTCAGCATGAGTGCAGATTGGATTTCAGCTGGAGTCCAATCTGGGTGTAACTGGGTCAATAGCGTCATAGCCCCAGTAACGTGCGGCGCGGCCATTGAGGTACCGCTCATAAAGGTCCAGTCAGACGCAGATGGGTTATTGGTAAATGGCTGATCGTCGGCGTTGGCCGCATAAATATCCACACCCGGCGCCGTTAAATCTGGCACTAAGGTGTTGTTAGTTTTACTTGGACCTAGGGAGCTAAATGTCGCTAGGTTATTGCCCGCTGCCGCGTCGAAGCTGTACTCGTTAGTAAAGTCGGTAATGGTCGCGCGCGCAGTACCTGGGTTTTTCAGTACCCAGTTACGGATCTTAAGGCGATCGGCATACTTCACTTGGATACCCGGGATCACGTACATATCCGCTTCGAGGTTATCCACTGAAGAGCTCATATTTTGCAGGATCACGCCACCGGCGCCGCCTGCAGCCACGTTTTTCGCTTTTTCGATACGGGCAATATCACCACGCTCACAAACGACGATTTGATCCGATGTAAAGGTGCCCGCAGGGAAAGGCACGTTACAGCTTGCCGCTGTGTAGCTATCTTTGGTGTTAGGATCGGCATATTTCTCCGCCAACACCACTTCACCGGTAATCGCGCCAGAGAAGCTAGTCCCTTGAATCGCCGTCGTTGGTTTCCCCGTGCCTTCGAAGCCTGTGAGGCTCTTAATACCCGCCTTCAGCTTACGGTCATGGGTGGTTGCACCGACTGTGGTAACCCAAGGTGATGAGTGGTCAGCCGTCCAATAGGCACCGCTGTTACCCGCCGCAGCTGCCACTGAAATACCCGCTTCACGGGCCGATAAGAAGGCCAGCTCCATTGGGTCACCCCAAGGCATGTTCTCAGCGCCGCCGATAGAGAAGTTAATTGCATCGACACCATCGGCAATCGCATCTTCAAAAGCCGATAAGATGGCCGACTCAGGACAACCCGCATAAGGGTCGCCACTGCTGCCTGGCCAGCACACTTGGTAGGCAATAATGTGCGCGCGTGGGGCGACACCACTGGTCTGAGGGAAGGTGAAAGGTACATCCACACCATCACTGACCTTATCACCGGTAAAACCTTGCAGTGGTGTATCTTTTAAAGTGTTACCCGCAACGGTACTGGCCGTGTGAGAGCCGTGGCCAGCGTAGTCCTCTGCGTTGGCAGGGCGAATACGCTTTTTCGCGCCACTAGAGGTTTGGAACTCAGGGGCGGCATACACATCGGTGATTTCAGGGTAAGAATGCAGGCCCACTAACTTGTTGTTACATAGCTCAGGGAAGGCGCCACAATCGCCTATCGCCTGACCTTTGTATGGGTTTAAGCGTGCATATTCTTCATCATCGGCAAAGGCGACATGGTCGGTGTTAATACCCGTATCGATAATACCGACAACCATGCCTTCGCCCTTCACGGGCAAACCGCCTTGCGTCGCGGTGCCTTGCCACATTTGGTCGGCACCAATGAACTCTGGGCCGCGGTCGGTGCGCAGTTCAAAAATACGGTTAGGAGAAATACGCTTCACCCCAGCCTGATGCGACATGCGAATCGCATCTTCCTGCGTCATCTCAACGACTAAAGCGTTGCTGGCAATAGTGAATTGCTTGTTGATTTTCAGGTTAACGCCCGCTTGACGTACACTCGAAACAAACTTGTCCTGTTTGCCTAACAAGAAACTCTTATAGGACTGAGCCGCCGCCGTGTTTACGCTGACACGACCCTTAGCGATGATAGAACGGTTAACCGGCGCCTTAGTCGCGGCGAACCCAGGGATATCACCCTCGTAGGTCGCCAGAGGTTCGGCCTCTAACTGCACTATGTAGGTCTGCACGCCCTGTGAATTGGCTTCAGGCTGGAAAATCTCTTGTGGGGAACGGGCTTTTTTAACGCGGTTGAGCTGTCCGGGCGTGCCGACATAAATGTCACCACTTAACTCAGCCTTGCGCTCATTGGTCACTTTTAAGACATCTTCGGCGGTGAAAGTAGGAGTATAAAAACTGCTCCCTGCAACCTTCTCCATTCCAGGGTCGGCCAATGCAAACGTACAAGCACCACTAACATAGAGCGCAGTCAGGCTCGCGATAGCGGTACGTTTGAACTGCTGATTGTTCATAGCATTTCCTTCAGAATTATATAGTTATTTTTTTGCGCACAGAGGTGCGCTACTAGATATAACAAAACTCCGCAAAAAAATGCGTACCATTATGTAACCTGCGCAAAACACAAATTAAACATTTAGTATTTTGTTGGCGACGGCGATAATTCTAGAAAAAACATAAAAATACGCCGTAAATTCAACTTGTTCAGACTATTCTGCTAGAGTGTTGCAGATTAGGCATGGATAAAGCTCATCAGTCGGGCAAAGGAGTGGATATGAATCCAATAAATGCAGTCTGGAAACGTTGGCTATTGGCCCTAGTGTTAGCGGTCACAGGTTGTGCCAGCGTCGCCCAAGTGGATTTTGATAGTCTTTACGGTAAAAGCTCGCCGCAGATGCGGGCCGATAATCAGCCAATCCAGAGTGAACTCACAGCACAAACAAAGACTTATCATTCGGCTGTTGAACCTATCATCAACAGTCGCTGCGTGGTTTGCCATGCCTGTTACGATGCGCCATGTCAGCTTAAAATGACTTCCAGTGAGGGCATTGAACGGGGCGCGAACAAGGAAAAAGTCTATCAGGGCACCCGTTTGATGGCGGCAACGCCGAATCGGTTATTTGTCGATGCCCACACGCCTGAAGCTTGGCGCGAACGCGGTTTTTATCCCGTGCTCAATGAGCGCGCCCAGACCCCACAGGCCAATACCCAGGCCTCAGTGCTGGCGCGGATGCTAACGCTAAAACAGGCCCATCCCCTGCCTGACACTAAACTGCTCGATAAAAGTTTCGACTTTAGCCTCGATCGGGTTCAGCAATGCGCCAGCATTGAAGAAATGGACAAATACGAGCAATACCAACCGCTTGCGGGCATGCCCTACGGCTTGCCTGCGCTCAATCAGCAGGAACATAAGGTATTGATGCAATGGCTCGAACAGGGTGCAGTGTTGCCGACGCCACCCGCGCTCAGCGCCGAGTTTAATCAAGAAATTGCCCGCTGGGAGCAGTTCTTAAATGCCGACAGCCTCAAGGCGCAACTGAGCGCCCGTTATATTTACGAGCACTTATTTGCCTTTCACCTGTATTTTGAGTCATTAACCGCAGCCGATGCTCCCGCGGCTTACTTCGAGTTAGTGCGCTCACGCACGCCGCCGGGCAAACCGATTGATCTGATTGCCAGCCGTCGCCCCTTCGACGATCCGCAAGTGTCGCGGGTGTATTACCGCTTTAAGCCCTATCACGCCACGATCGTCGATAAGACCCATATTCCCTACGCCTTAAATAACACTGTGCTGCAAAACTGGCAGCAGTGGTTTATCGATGCCAAGTACCAAGTCAGCTCGCTGCCAAGCTATGCACCGAGCGTGGCGGCCAATCCCTTCGAGGCCTTTATTCAACTGCCCGCAGGCTCGCGTTATCGCTTTATGCTTACCCGCGCCCAAGACACTATTATGGGCTTTATCAAGGGGCCGGTGTGCCGTGGTCAGGTCGCCCTCAATGTGATCAACGATAGATTCTGGGTTTACTTTGTCACCCCTGAATATATGGACGATAGCGACTTTACCGACTTCTATCAGGGCCAAATCGAGAACCTACGCATGCCCGCCGAGGAAGAAAGCACCGCCCTTGCCGTGACCTGGGTGAAATACGCCGCCAAACAGGGCGAGTATATGCGGGCGCGAAATCAGTTTTTAAATCATAAATTTAAAAATGGTCGCCACCTTACTATCGACGGCCTATGGGATGGCGACGGCAATAATGATAATGCTAGCCTGACGGTATTTAGGCATTTCGATAATGCCACTGTGGTCAAAGGGTTAGTGGGAGAATCTCCCAAGACGGCTTGGGTGATCGATTATGCCCTGCTGGAGCGGATTCACTACCTCTTAGTCGCGGGTTTCGATGTGTATGGCAACTATGGCCACCAGCTACTCACCCGCCTGTATATGGATTTTTTACGGATGGAGGGCGAGTCTAACTTCTTGACCTTATTACCCCAAGAGGAGCGCCGTAAGCAGTTTAAAGATTGGTATCAGGATGCGGGCACCCAGCTGACCGCCTTTATCGCGGGGGATATTAATACCTTCAATCAACCCACGGGCGTACTCTACTACACGGACGATCTTAAGGCCGAACTCTACCAAAAATTGGCCGCTAAGGTCGGTGAGGTTCAGCCCCAACGCTATCAAATCGCACTCAGTCAGTTGCAACCTAACAGCAAGGCATTGTTGCAGGCGCTAGGCAGAGTCAAAGGCACGCAAGCGACCCTTTTGCCCGAGCTGACGATGATCATGATTGAGCCTGAAAAAACGGGCAAAGCGGAAATTTTTACCTTAGTACGTAACAGTGCCCATCGAAATATTTCGAGCCTATTCAATGAGGAAAGCAACCGCGATCCTGCCAAGGATGATGTCACGCTAGTGCGCGGACTTTTGGGCAGTTACCCCGAAGCCTTCTGGCATATTAAGGAGCAAGATTTAGCCAAAGTCGTGGCTAAGGTCGAAAGCATGCAAACCGAAAAAGACTACGAAGCGTTATTGGATTTGGCGGCGGTGCGCCGTACCGATCCGCGTTTCTGGGCCTTTAGCGATAAATTGAACCAAGCCTTTTTCGACAGTCATCCGATTGAGAGCGGTTGGCTGGACTACAATCGACTGCAAAATCGCTAACAAAAAAGGGAACCCTAGGGTTCCCTTTTTATCAACTTAACCTTACCAGATCTTCACGCGATCCTCTGGAGCTAAGTACAGCTTATCGCCGGGCTTCACATCAAAGGCTGTGTACCAAGCGTCTAAGTTACGCACGGTCAGCGCACGGTACATGCCAGGGGCATGACCATCGGTCGCCACGCGGGCACGCAAAGCTTCGTCACGCATCTTAGTCGCCCACGTTTGCGCGAAGCCGATAAAGAAGCGTTGATCGCCACTAAAGCCATCGATAACTGGCGCAGGTTTGCCGTTAAGCGAAGCATGGTAGGCATCGAGCGCGGCCGCTAAGCCCGCCACGTCGGCAATGTTTTCCCCTAAGGTCAGCTTGCCGTTTACATGCAGATCCGGGAATGGTGCATAGCTATCAAACTGTTTTGCCAATGCCTCACCCTGCTTAGCAAACTGAGCAAAGTCCGCTGGCGTCCACCAGTTACGCATAGCGCCAGTCGAGTCGAACGCCGCACCATTGTTATCAAAGCTATGGCTGATCTCATGGCCAATCACAGCGCCAATCGCGCCATAGTTATAGGCGGCATCGGCCTTAGCATCGAAGAATGGTGGCTGCAAAATCCCCGCTGGGAAATTAAGCGCATTTTGCACCGGCAGATTAACCGCGTTAACCACTTGCGGCGTCATCCACCACTCACCCTTGTCCATTGGCTTACCAATTTTGGCGAGTTGATGGGCGTATTCCACCTTTTCACCATTGATAGCATTGGCATAAGCATTAGTTGGCGATACCGCATAGGCATCGTAATTGCGCCATTTATCGGGATAACCCACGCCCACGGCGATGGTCGCAACCTTAGCTAAGGCTTCCTGCTTGGTTGAAGGGTCCATCCACTCGAGTTTTTCGACACGCTTACCAAAGGCACTGACGATGTTATCCACCATAGTGCTGACTTCGGCCTTGGCCGAGGCAGGGAAATAATGCTCGGCATAGGCGCGGCCCACGGCATCACCCAGGTATTCATCCAAGGCACTCAAGGCGCGTTTATCACGGCTGCGCTGCTCAGGGGTGCCCGATAGCTTAGTGCCGTTAAAGGCAAAAGAAGCGTTATCGATAGCCGAAGGCAATACATCGGCGTGGCTGTTGATATGGTGGAACACCAACCAGTCTTTCCACGCATCTAGCGGCTCAGAGGCCACTAACGCCGACAGCCCAGTAATAGCACTGGCGTGATAGGCGGCAAATCTGTCTTGCTTGCCAAGCTGGGCGGCATCTAAAAAGGCTGTCCAGTCGATGCCAGGGGCTTTAGCATCAAAGTCGGCGCGGCTCCACACACCCGATGCCTTAGTGAAATCCTCACTGTCTTCACGGCTGGCGTGGGCGCTAGCAATCTTGTGTTCGAGGGCAAAAATGCGCTCGGCACGGGCAGCGGCATCGCTGATGCCCGCATCGGTCAGCAGGGTCTCGATATAGGCACGGTAAGCGGTGCGGATCTCGACCATTTTAGGGTCGTCCGACAGATAATATTCGCGCTCGGGTAAGCCTAAACCGCCTTGCAGTAAGTAAGGCAGCACTTCACCCGGCGTCGCCAGACCTTGAGTCACGAAAATACCGAAGAGGTTTTCGGTGAAAAAGTCGGTGGCATTGAGAGGGTCCACATCGGCACGCAGGTTAGCACCGAGCGCCGCAGATAGGGCGTGTTTATCCGCAATGGCTTGATAGCGGGCTAAATCGGCTTCCATTGGCTTCATGCCCGCCGCATCGATTGCCGCGGTGTTAGTGTACGCCTTGTAGAAATCGGCAATGCGCGCATCATCGCTGCCAGCGGCGTGTTCGGCCTTGACTAAGTCGGCGATCAGGCTGGTTTTATGCTTTTCCGTCTCTTGGAAAGCCACTAGAAATGCACCCGTGCTTGAGCGATCGGCGGGGATCTCTGTGGTTTTCATCCACTCGCCATTGGCGTAGGTATAAAAATCATCGCCGGGTTTAACCTTAGGCGACATGGCCGCGAGGTTAATGCCGATTGGCGTGGCGGCTTGGCTAGCAGCAGGCGCTGCGCTGGTTTGTACTTTTGCTGCATTGTCGCTGGCGGCAGCGGCGGTTTCCTTGGTGTTATCACCACAGGCAGTTAACCCTGTCAGTACTGTCGTCGACAGTAATATGGCGGGGATCAGGCGGTCCGACATGAGAGACTCCTTCCGTTGTTATTCTTGTATTTTTGGTATTTTGGCTATTCGAATGCTTTCCAGCATGGCGAGGCAGTGTAACTGGCGATATGGTGGGATGTAAAAGAAACTCACGCTTTATGATAGAAAGTTAATGCAAAGTCTTTAATACACTCTATATATCTGCAAAGAGACATTTCTGGCAAACAGATGCTGCTAGCTAAAAGCCAAACAGCCGATGGCTATCGGCTGTTTGCATAACACACTAGGTTAGAGTTTGACTTGAGTGTACTGGGTCCAGGCCAGCAATTGCCCCATCTGTGGAACTATCCACACCGCAGTGCCCTTATTTTGATAAACCCGATAGTAAAACAGATCTTCATCGCGAATATCGTGCTTACGGATCGCGCGGTAAAACTGCATGGCAGAGCCACTCACCTCATCGGGTTTGGTGAGCTCCTTTTGCGACACTTTGACATGGAATACATCCACATTCAGATCATCAATTTGCGTTTGATACTGCTCAAACTCCCCACGGATAGTGTACTTAATCGGCGTGGTTAAACAGTCCTGATCGGTAATGCAGGAGGTGGAGTAAAACTTACCCCGATTCTCCCCTTCGTACACCAGCGACATGCTGAGATCCGTGCGCACCAGCAGCTCGCCCGCCACTGGAAAATAGATATCCGCGTGGTAGTTATGCTCCAGCAGCTCCCCCGCCCCCTTATCATCAATCGGCAGCACGATGCGGTTGTAGCGAATACGCTCCTCCATCGTCTTACTCAGCGGGATAAACTCGGCCATGTTAAGGCCCGCCGGCGTTGCATCAATCGAGGTGATATTGATGATGCCCTTGCCGTTACAATCCTTGGCATCGAGCGAGGGGCAAATAGCCATCGAATAGTTTTTACCATCCGTTGCGGCGAAGGCGCTGAAATAAGGCAAGCCGCTGATATGGTTACCTTCTGGCGCTAGATGCTTTTGCCACCACGAGGGATGTAAATGTTCTTCATCGTCGATATACAGCACCTGTGCCGTGCCCAAGGTGCCGCCAATATTGAGGCTGATATATTTATCGGCGTTCCATTTTGCGACCTGTTTGACCACGGCATGGTGATCGCTCCAGTACCACACAGAGATAAGGATTAACCCCAGCATGACGATGCCTGCCAGTTTCGTCCACGCCGAGACACCGACAATGGCATCGCGGATCGCATCGGCGTCGTTAATCGCCAACATCTTCACATGGGACTGTTCGGACACATGCAACTGATAACCGCGGCGCGCCACCGTTTTGAGCTGCACTTCGGTATAAGGCTCTAACTTTTTACGTAAGGTACTGATGCACTGGGTTAATGAGGTAGGCGCGACCACACGTTCTGGCCAGCCGACTTGCAGCAATTCTTCCTTGGTAAAAATGGCGTTCGGGGCAGATAACAGCAATACAAGTACGGCGGTTTCTGAAAAAGTCAGGCCGATCTGGGTTCCATGAACATGGTCAACAAGCTCTTTGGCCTGTTCATCTAACATTAGGTATGAAGTGATTTTATGCATGTTAAGCGCCCAAACTAAGCCAACACAATAGACTATGATTGCGCTAACAACGGGCAAACACAGTGAAACTCAGTCTCACCCGAGAGCAACCGTGATTCCTAGCTACTAAATCAAGAGGGTTTATTTTACTTCTTAACAACATAAAATACTGTGACCCTATACTCAGTTTACCCATTGTTTATAAAGCATAAATTTAAACTAATGCAGAAAAAACTAAACCTCTTGCCTCGCAAAAATCCAGCAGGCTAGTAATCCTAACAGCCCTATCCAAGCCGCCAGCATTGCGTACATCAGCACAGGCCCCATCCCCGTTTGGGCAATCAGGGCGAGACTACTCTTAGCCGACAGGGTATCGGCGGGATTGGCCAGCAGGTTCAAGGCACGGAAAAGATCGGTAGGATTAATTAAAATCAATAGGTTAAATAGCTGGCGATTGAACACTTCCGCCAGACTCACCAGCGCCGTGAGTAGCACTAAGTCATAGACTAAGACCAGCACAAACCACAGCAGCAGTAATATGCCTAGGGCTTTGGCCTTTTCGCGAACACACAGACTCACGCAATAACCCAAAAGCACAAACACCAGCGACAGCAAAATACCGCTGCTAATCAAGTGGATAAAACCGATAATTAAGGCGTGTCTAGATTGATTTTCAACAAAGGTAAGCAGTAACAATGCTGTCGCGCCAAACCCCATCATACAGGCTGCAATCATCACATAGGCATGGCCAAGTAACTTGCCACATACCAAGTGCCAACGGGCCAAGGGATAAGTGAGTAGCAGCAATAGCGTGCCCGACTCGCGCTCACCAACAAAGCTGTCGTAGCTGAGTAAAATCGCGCCCAAGGGCAAGATAAACACCGCGAGCGTGACTAAGCCCGAGAAGATTTGTGCGCTCTCGAGCAGCACTACAGTGCCCGACACGGCGCTGCCCATAAAGCTCACGCACAGGGACAAAATCAACAAGATACCCGCCATCAAACCTAGCCAACGGTTGCGTAAATTGTCCTTAAACTCTTTCACAGCAACGGCTTGAATCAGTGTTAGCGCCCGTGGAGGGCAATATTGGGCATTTCCTTGCTCGATACTTATCTGACTCATGCCACTAACTCCCTTTGATCTTGCTCGTCTTCAACCGCCGAGCGCACGGTTGACGCATTAGGGCGATTCAGCCCTGCCATAAAGTGATGGAAAATATCCTGCAAGCTCGGTGGCGCAATGGAAAACTCATGGATTTTAAGGAGATGTAATTGCTCGATAACCTTGGGCTTAAGCGCATCGGGCACACTAAAGCACACTCTGTTTGCGCTTGAGTGATTCCGCAGTGAGGCGAACAGTGGCAGAGCCATTAGCTGCTGATATTGCCAAGGCGAAACGCGGTGCAACTCAAGCTGACTTGGCAGCGCGCTGATTGCCCTAAGCTGCGATAAATCACCTGCGGCGAGCAGCCGACCTTGGCCTAAGATCAGCGCACTATCCATTTGATCTTGCACTAATCCTAACTCGTGGGTACTGATAATGATGGCGCAACCCTGCGCCTTCAGTTGCGCCATTTTCTGATATAAAAATGCCGATGCGAGCGGGTCTAAGCCCACAGTCGGTTCATCCAATAGCAGCACCTTAGGATCGGCCAATACCGCCTGAGCTAATCCCAAACGTTGACGCATGCCCTTGGAAAAGGTGCTTAGGCGTTTATCCTTAGCGGCCATCAGGCCAAATTCTTCCAGCAAAATGGATACGCGCTTGGGGGCTACCCCCTTAAGTTTGGCAAAATAGCTTAAGATTTCCTGCGCCGTCATATTGTCATAAAAGCTTACATTTTCAGGTAAATAGCCTAATGACAGATTGGCGTTGGCTCGCTTGGTATGCAGAGGTTGTCCCTGCACAAATAGCTCGCCCTGGCTTGGGGAGACAAGCCCTAAGATCATTTTAATCAGGGTCGATTTACCCGCGCCATTGTGGCCGAGTAGCGCTAAAGTTTGGCCGGCGTGCAGTTCAAAATGAAGATCCGTGAGCGCCTCAAACGTCGCATAACGCTTGCAAAGCCCAATGGCCTTAATCGCCACTTGTCCTTGGGATGAAGCCTCGTTTTTCATCAAGGTAAGCGCCTGTTTATGCCTTGCATCATTGCTAAAATGGCTCATTGCCCATCTCCCTCGGTTTTCCATCCCATTAAGGGAAAGCTGTCACTCACACCACTTGCAGCCGTTGGCTGAAACTGCCGCTCCACCCAACGCAGCAGTAAGACCACAGGGCTTTCCATCAGGAGTTTTGCCTCGGGATAGAGCCAAAAGAGTTTGTCTAAGCTGTCGTTGGGCCGATGGACTATATCCCCGACGCCATCGCCATTCGTGTCCCAACCCTGATATTCGGACCAGTAATTGCCCTGCCCCTGATAACTCCACTCGAGTTGCGCCTCGCCAACGTATTTGACTTGGGTTTGGTTGGCGACAATGCGGTTATGCCAGAGGCGGTTTGCTTCGCCGCCCATGGCCATGCTGATCCCTGTATCGCTATGGCTAAACTCATTCGCCTCGATGCGATTATTCTGCGCGGCGTAGATAAAAATGCCCTTGCCCTCATTGCCAAGCTCCACTGAACCTTGGGGATTGACCACCTCTGTCGCGACATTTGCCTGAACATGGGCATCGTTTGTGATATTGAGCAGAATGCCAAAGTCCCGTGCTTGGCTGACCTTGTTGTGGTGTAGAAAGATGTGCTGCGAGTTCATCAAGGCATAACCGCCATCGACGCTAATGGCTTGATTGTTTGAGGCTTCATCGCCTCGGGTGTACATGTAATGGATGCCGTATTGCAGCTTAGCGAATTGATTATGGTGGATTTGGCTGTCTGTCACCGACTCGAGATACACACCATCGCGGACAAAAATAAAATGGTTATCTTGCACTTGCGGCGCGCTCACATGCTTGAGGAAGACGCCATCGCCCCTATCCAAAACATAAATGGCGCCATTACCGCTGATACTGTTTTCCCTAATGCGGGGTGCACTCAGCTGCTCGCCATAGATACCAAAGCCATCACCCACCAGCCGATTGCCCTTAATGAGCACTTCGTCAGCCCCGGGTTGCAGCAAGATCCCCGCATTCTGGTAATAAAGATCCCGCCCCCAGTGACGGATATTCAGCCCTTCGACTATCACCTTGGGCGCAGCAATGGTTAAGGCGCTACCTTGACGCAAGGCATCTAGGGTTGCACCCGCTTCGCCCTTAAGATGAATCGTGCGGCTGACACTAAAATTACCTTCGTAAACGGCGGTGGCGAGCACAACAGTGTCGCCATCCTGCGCCCGCGCGAGGGCTTGGGTCAAAGCCGCAGTATCTGTGACCCTAAACTCCTGCGCCAACCCAACAAGGGATAAGCTACAGAGCCAACCGAGCAGCAAGCTGCGCCACATAGCAATCGCCTATTTATCGCCGGCCAGTAATTCGAGGGTGATCTCATCGAAACGAAGCACGCGGCCACCGTATTCTTGAGCAAAGGCCTCGGCGGCGGCTTTGGTGCTAAAAGGCGCTACAGCAGGCCCCATCACGGCTTTTTTACTGGTGCCGTAGACATAAAACGCGCTGGCGGCATCGATAAAGGCGCCATCGTCTGGTTGCTCCCAGTCGGTCGATGCGGCGTCATGCACCATCATGTACTCAATTTGTCTTTTGTTTTCAGGCTGTAGGGCAAAGTTAAACATATCGCGGCTGGAGCAAAACTTAGGCACCATCTTCTCTGCCTTCAAATGCACTTGTCCCTTAGGCCCAGGGTATTTAGTGATCACCATGCCGCAGAGATGGCAACGGTCATGCTCGTGGATCATCTCGGCTTTATGTTGATGATCAGTGGCTTCACTCTTATTGCAGCCCAATAACAAAGGAGCGAGTAGTAGCAAACTTAAGTACTTTTTCATCCTGTTATTCCTTAAAAAATATCAACGCCTCGCCAAGGCACCTTGCAGGGACAGACCTCTTGCGACGAGGGTTGATACAAAAATGGTTCTTAGCTCAGGCTCTTGGCCTTAGCTCTGGATTAAATCGCGTAGTTTTGCCCCGCCAACAGGATGAAGAGTCGCAGGCACATCATGCCCACTACCGCACACATGCCCGACATATAAAACGCTTTGGCCGAATGGCTAAAATGCTTACCCGTGGCGAAGTTAAGGAGCAGCGGCGCACCAAAACCGATACCGACCACACCAATCCAGAATACGCTTGCCCAGATCCCTTCTTGGAAGGCGGCAAAGGCAAACTGGCCCCCGGCATTACCGGTTAACAGCGCGGTGGCGATCATAAAAATAAACAGGGCTTCGGCGAACATAATCGGCCACTCGGCGCCGTGTAGGATCTTCATCTCACCGCTGTGTAAAGGCTCTTTAAACAACCACACCGCCAGCATTTTGGCCGAGGCGCCGCCCGCTGAAAGCCCTGAGGCAATAAACAGTGCAGGCAATACCGAGGTGTTGATCAGCGGGAAGCGGATCAAGGCGGAGATTAAGAAGCCGGTGTAAGCACAGACGGATAACGCCAGTAATAACACCAGTGCTTCCATCGGGCGTCTAAAGCCCTTCAACTTAGTGATGATGGGGCCGAGGAACTGCAATTGCGGGATGGCCATCAGCTCTTTTTCGAGGGCCAATAGCGCGACCACAGCCACTAACGGGATATACACCGACAGGGCAATCACACCAATCGACATCACAGAATTTAAGTTGTAGAACACCAAAATTCGCCAGAAGAATAAGGGGTTAGTCAGGTCGAGCACCAGACACAACATCCCTAAACTGATAGTGACAAACGACAGCAGGGTCGCCGCTTTTAAGAAGGCGGTATTTTCAACCTGACCTAAGTAAAACCGCAGCGCCAGCGCAATGGTTAACGCCCCGCCCGAGATGCCCGCGAAGAACAAATACACCGCAATCGGCCAAGGCCAAGCGACGCCTTGGGAGAGGCCTAAGGTAAATTCCATACTGGTATCCATATTTACACTCCCAGTTTGACGATTGGTATGTAACGTAAGCTCGGCTCGGTGCCAAACTGCGGCTTAATGCGCACTGAGTCTTTTACCGCTAAGAGTTTGCTTACGTAGGATTGAGGATCGTTGGCATCACCGAAGATCAGCGCATCGTATTTACAGCTCTGCACACAGGCGGGCAATTCGCCCTTAGCTAACTTGCTGTTCAAACAGAAATCGCAGTTATCGGCCACATCCGTATCGCTGTTGATGTAGCGGGCGTTGTAAGGACAAGCCCCAATGCAGTATTTACAGCCGGCGCATTTGCTCGCGTCCATAGTCACAATGCCGGTTTTCGCGTCGCGGTGCGCCGCGCCCGTCGGACAAACAGTGACACAGGGGGCGTTCTTGCACTGCTGGCAGGAAACCCGCACAAACTTACGTTCACAGTCGCAACTCATCTTGCCGCAGTGCGGACAAGGCTGACCTTCGACACGACCACTCTGCTGCTCGAGCAACACCCGTGACTTGCCTTCGGGTAACAGGTTGGCTTGATTACAGGCGGTTTTACAGTCGCCACAGCCGACACACTTGTTTTGGTCAAAGACCATGACGTAATGGGGCTTATGGGCGCCGTCGGACTCTTCTTTGACCGAACACCCGGCTAAAGGCGTTAACATCAAAGAGCACATGCCAGCGCTTTTAAGGAACCTCCGTCTCTCTATATTTTCACTCACAACATCCTCCATCTATCGGTTTTATACCGACGTTTTTATTTATATCGTTATCGTTCCAACATGCCTGAAAATGGCTAGCGACTTGATTAATATCCACTTTCATTCAATTTGCTTTGGGCCTTGCCGATGGCGTTTAACAGGGCCTCACGATTAATCTCTGCCCTTGGCTGCGCCAGTAATGTTTGCCAATGGTCTATCGACTCTTGGTAGCGCCCATGGAGATAGGCATCGTTGGCCTGTAGCATCCGCGTCTGCGGCTCAAAGGGCGCGAGCGCAAGCGTCTGTGCAATCAGTGCTTGGGTCTCTGCGGTCATTTGGCGGCCATCGCGGTAATAGAGGGCATTGGCCTTAGCGCCGAGCACCTCTGCATCCTCCCCCACTAACGCAAGCAGTTTGTCTAGGGTCTGCACCGCATCGGCATATAAGCCACCGGCGCTGTAAGCCTCGGCAAGCGCCCGTAATGCCAACGGGTTTTGCGGTTGTTCATCCACGAGGCGCAGGGCTTTGGTGATGTCGGCAGCCACTAAATAGTCAATGTTTTCATCGAGCTTGCCTGTGTTCCAATCCTGATAACGCCCCGTTTGGCTATAGATGGCGAGCGTGAGCAATAGCAGAAGCGCACTGCACAACACAGGCACACCATGGGAGACTTGAGACTCTCCCCCCAGCGTTTGCCGCTGGTTTAAACGTGCGTGCTGCCAGAAAATCCAAGCCACAAACCCGCTTAATAGGAGTGCTATGGTGAATCCTAAACTTGCCATGCCTTACCTCGACGCTCGCCTATCCAAGTTCATCACTCACTGAACTTAAGCCAATGCTTAGCCCTTAGTGGGCTGGCATCATGCCCATCATGCGGGCTTCTTTTTTCTCGCTGGGCTTTTCGATATTTTTCAGTTCGATTTCAAAAATTAAGGTGGATTGCGGCGGGATTTCACCGACAAATTCATTGCCATAGGCCAGCTCTGCCGGGATAACAAAACGGTATTTCGAGCCCATAGGCATGAGTTTTAAGCCCTCTTCCCAACCCGGAATCACTGTCATCAGGGCGAAACGTGTGGGTTCCTCACGGCCGACGGTATTTTCAAACTCGGTGCCATCGATAAGCTTGCCGACGTACTCGACAGTGACCACATCCTCTGGGTTGGGCTTATTGCCTGTACCTTGAGTTAACACTTCGTATTGCAGGCCTGACTCTGTAACGATTACGCCTGATTTCTTCTTATTTTCAGCAAGATAGGTAGCTCCCGCTGTGGCATTTTCAGCGGCGAGTTTCTCGGCGTTAGCCTTACGTACCTCGTTTAACTCTTCGGCGCGTTGGTTAAGATAGGTCAGCACTTCGTCATCGGTTAATTGCTGCTGCTTTTTCAGCGCATCGACAAAGCCCTGTACCACTAAGTCCACATTCACTTCGGCGCCCAGTTCGACTTGGTTATAAATCTGGCCAGAAATGTAGTTACCCACAGAGGCGCCGATGCTGTAAGACGCTTTATCCGCATCGGTTTTAAGCGTTGGGGCAGCAAAGCTCGCCATAGAGACAAACAATGCAGCGCAGGTCGCCACTGTGAGGGTTTTTGGGATAAAAGAAGTTGGCATAGATATTTTCATTTTATGTTCTCTACAATTTAGCCCTTGGGCTTTAGTGCTTTAGCCGAAAACGTATGGGCAACCCCATAACCGATTAAAATATTTATTTGATTACTATGGTTTTTCTGTTGTTCTGCCTGACATACGCCAGCCGAAGATGCCATCGGCCATATGGCGCACACCTGTGTAACCTAGCTTCATGGTTTCCCGTGCAGCCATGTTGCTGGCGGTGCAAAGACGGTTAGCACAATAGAACACCATCACAGCGTCTTTATTCTTTGGCAGTAGCTCTCGCCAATTCTGCACATTGAAAAACACCGCTCCGGGGATAAAACCGTCCGCCCAGATTTCCAGCGTGTTTACATCGAAAAAATACACCCCTGGTTTGCCGACTAAGGTTTCGGCTTCCCGCATGGAAATCGGATTCAACTGAATTTCGTTATAGGGCGCCTCGGAGATCTCAGAGCCACCACCAGCCACGACGGGTAAACTCATGCCACCCAAGCCCAGTGCCAGTAAGCCGCCTAATAGGCTGTGTCGAATCACTTTATTCATCATTTGGCCTCGTATAGCCCCCGACACTCGCGTGCCGGGGACAAGTTAGACTCGAGTCGAACTACATTTTCTGTGCGCTCAGGCCGTTACCATCGATAATGGCTTGGGCTTGAGTAACATAGGTCAAGGCAGCGTCGAGACGTTTCAGTGAGTAACGTGGACCATGGACACCCCATGAGCCGTCAGCCTTGATCAGGCGAACAACGTCTTGGGCTTTGTCGGTCAACATCAACACTTGAGTCTTGTCTTCTACCGACAGCTTGGTGACTTCTAACAGCTTGTCGATACGGGCAAGGGCTTGTTCTACTTGAGCAAAAGTATCCTTAACGGGTTTTTGCCACTTCTGAACTTCGCCGTAGATTTCCAGCTGATCTTCGAAGTGCAGGCCGACTTCTAGCTCAGATTGGAACTGGCTATGACAGCCTTTGTTATCCACCACATCATGGTCTGAGGCCGATGTACGGGCACAGGTCCACATCAGGTCGAGGTAGTTGTAGCCGTTCTCGTCTTTCGCCACAGTCCAGCCCTTAGTGGTCGCATCGCGAGACTTGCCTTCAGGTGGGTTGAGGGTCTTACGCAGTGGGTCGACATCAATCTTCCACATGTGTGACTTACGCACGTTGTCGAAGCCCGCCATATCAGGGAATTGGATCGCCGTGAAGTTTTCACAACTTCCCATGTTTGGCATGTGACAGCTTTGACAGGTTTGGTTGCTGTGGGTGTTAGTGTTCTTGGCGATCTCGGCTTGGGCCGTGTGACAGTCAGTACACTCTTTGATGATTTTTGGCTTAGTCATACCCGTAGTCCAATCACCGTCGGTGACTTCGTGCGGATCGTGACAGGTTGAACAACGCATGCCTTTGTCATAGTGAGCTGAGGCAAACATTTGCGAACCTTCAGTACCACAGGATGGGCAAGAAGACTTCATCTTCACGTTGAAGGCGTATTCCAGCTTCTCTTTACCCTGTGGCGTGTCGGCTAACTCTTCAACAAAGTTAAAGCGTTGGTGGCAACGTTCACAGTTAGATGGCATGCCACCACCGATACCACCGTCTAAGTGGCCGCCCGCACCGTGACACTCTTCACAGGTAATCCCTTTGGCGATAGTGTGCTTTTGCAGCTCTTTCGGGTTACCTAAAGCCGCGAAAAATTCATCTTTGGTTTGGAAGTCAAACTTAAAGGTGTGGCACATTTCGCAATAGGAGCTAGCCGGTTGGAACAGGAATTCCTTCTCGTACTTAGCGCCGTATGAACTCATGCCCCATTGGTGTGAACCGCTAGTACCGAAGTCTTCCATTTTGACGGGGAAGCTTGGGATGGCTTTGTTGATTTTGGCTGCCATTTCAGGGGTTAACCACTCAGCCCAACCACGGGAGAACTGGTTACCACCGGCGACCATAGTACCAGTGCCATCCTTCAACAGACCGTCTTTCACGTGGTAAGTACCGCGCACTAGGTAGGCGTCGATAAAGCCATATTTAGTCCGTGGCGTACCCACAGTCGCGTAGATGGCATCGGCGGTAATACCCGATGGCAGAATCGAGGTATCCTTAGTGCCATACATGGTTTTCTTCAGGTCGTTATCGACCTCAGGATGCTCGCCAGGGAAGCGAATCGTCTTAGAGTGGCGTGAACGTCTCCACTTCTCGTATTGCGGACCATGACACTCACCGCATTTTTCTGGGCCGACAAACTTGTTCGGGAAATCTAAAATCGATTTCGCCCCTAAACGGTATTGCAGTGCCTTAGGACGCTGGCCATCGTTATAGGAGCTGTAACGCACTGCGGTGCCATCAGTGGGGTTCACTTCTTTACTGTGTTTGCTGTAAGCAACACTGTCACCACCGTGTAAATATTCTTCACCACGGTCACTGACTTTATAAGTGCCCTTTAATCGACCTTCAGCGTCGTATTTAAAAACTGGGTGATTTTCAAATAGAAAATCAAACAATTCTTGCTCTTGAACAATATAATCCTGCAGTGTTTTCACACCGCGGGATTTCTCCATTAAATTTTCATTTAAATTGGGGTTAGCCAGAATATCTTGAGTATAGTGGGATTGTTGTTTATTACCCACTCCAGGTACCACCTTCCCCTCCGACTTAGCATCGGCAGCGACTGTGGTAGCACTTACGGCAGAACCTAAACAAAATAGCACGCTTAATGCTACTTTGGATTTCCATCGCTTCATCATTCACTCCTAATTTATCATTAGTTTTATATTTTCCACTGAACCTAACTGTTCACTGAACGACATAAACAATTGACCAGTGGCGGCATGATGAAGCAGCTAAACGCCTAAAAACCTGAGCTAGAGCACATTAAATTTTGATTCAAAAATCAATAGAAATAAAAATAATCAAACACAATAAAATTAATAACTTAATACCAATTCAGGAAAAATATTTTAGAAATAAATCGTGGTTTTTGAGATCTAAATAGACCTAAAAAATGGTTTTATTTTTCAAAAATCACCAAAGGGAAAAGTGACGATTTTAATGCCGAGACAGATCACATTCCTGCCCGAAAAACTCCGCTACCCTGCCTGTCAATCCTAAACGGTGAAATGCTCGAGATATTTAAAAGCACTCAAAAATTAAAAATAAGATGCATCAAAAATAATCCAGCGAGAATTGACATAAAGCTTAAATTAAAATGCTCGAACATTATCAACGTTAAATTTCACCATTAATGAATAGCCAATAAATCAGATTAACCATGCAACACAGGAAATCACTATGATAAGTATGATCCCAGAAATAGGTCACCTATTGCTCATCATAAGTACTGTGTTGGCATTATTCTCCACAATCATTCACTTTATTGGCATTCATCAACCACAGTTTTATTTAATCGAGTTCGGCAATAAATTATTTAATGCCATGTTTATAAGCTTATTGAGCGCACTCTTATGCCTTATTTATGGCTTTATTAGCGATGACTTTTCGGTTGCCTATGTGGCGAATCATTCCAATAGCCAACTCGCCCTCGGTTATAAAATTGCCGCAGTGTGGGGCAGCCATGAAGGTTCTATGCTGTTTTGGGTGTTCGCCATCGCGTTATGGGGTGCCATCATCAGTTGCCGCCAAGCGGGTAAATTCGTCGACTTAGATAACGCCGATGTGCAGACGGATAAAGCCTACTTTGCCCGGCTACTGGCGATTCTCGCGCTCGTTATCCTCGGTTTTAATCTGTTTTTACTCTTTACCTCCAATCCCTTTGCCCGATTACTGCCTAACATTCCGATTGAAGGGCGCGACCTCAATCCCATATTGCAGGACATTGGCCTCATACTGCACCCACCTATGCTGTTTTTAGGCTATGTCGGGCTGACGGTATGTTTTGCCGCGGCGCTGTCATCCCTACTGGATGGCGCATTAGTGCATCGTCACCTCGAATACTTGCGGCCTTGGGTATTATTGGCGTGGATTTTCCTCACGGGAGGCAATGCCTTTGGTTCTTGGTGGGCCTATAACGAATTGGGTTGGGGCGGTTGGTGGTTTTGGGATCCCGTTGAAAATGCTTCTTTTATTCCTTGGCTAGTCGCCACAGCGCTGGTGCATTCTTTAGTGCTGACCAGAAAGACCCAAGGCTTTGCCCTCACCACGCTATTTTTGTGCATCTTGGCATTTTCGCTGAGCTTATTAGGCAGTTTTTTGGTGCGTTCCGGCATAGTGCAATCGGTGCATGCCTTCGCGGCGGATCCCACTAGAGGCATGTCAATCCTATGTTTATTGGTGCTGTTTGTCGGCGCAGCGCTGCTGATTTTTGCACTCAAAGCCCAAGCCTTGAAACATGAGGTAAGCCCTAGCCTATTGAGCAAAGAGACACTGTTACTGCTTGGCATCATAGTATTAGTGGTTGCAGCCTTTTCCGTTCTGCTGGGTACCTTTTATCCCCTGATCTACGAGTTGTTAGGCTTAGGCACTCTGTCAGTCGGCGCGCCTTACTTTAATGCGATTTTTGTCCCACTGACCTTTATCGCGGTGATGCTAATGGGCATAGCACCGTTAATTGCTTGGGGACGATCGCGCGGCAAGCCACTCAAGGTATTAGCCTTGCCTTCTATCGCCATTGTGATTATCGCGGCACTGATGAGTTATCAAACCCAAACCGATGGTGCTCTCTTCCTATTCCTTGGCTGCGCCAGCGCGTTGTTTTTGCTCTGCTGTCTAGGGGTGAGTGTAACAGTGAAATCCCAAGCATTGACCACACCTAAGCCCGCCATATCGACAACATCAAAGCGCGCCAGATTAGCCATGCTAGTCGGCCATTTTGGTGTGGCAGTCAGCATTATCGGCGCGACCTCGGTATCGTTTTTCGAGCAGGAAGCCTTGCTGCGTATGGGGCCTGGCCAAGGTAAACCACTTGCCGATTATGTGCTGGTGTACGAAAGCACAGAACCTGTTGAAACCCCAAGTTTTAGCGCGATTCAAGCCAATATCAGCATCCGCGATGCTAAGCAGGATGATGTAGTGCTGGGTTACCTCCATCCACAGCGACAAACCTTTAATAGTAATGGCATGGAAGTGTCCCATGCGGGTATAGACCATGGTTTTTGGCGGGATCTCTATGTCTCTATGGGGCTACAACTGAGCGACACCGAATACCTGATCCGCATTAGCTATAAGCCCTTGGCGACCTGGATTTGGCTGGGCGCTTTATTGATGATTCTTGCGGGCGCGATTGCCGCTTGGCCAATCAAACAAGGCCACAGAGTCGCACAAACAAAGGCGCAGAATGTAAGTCGCTCACCACGGGAGACAATGACCTTATGAACCCACTGTTTCGCTCGCCCTATTTGAGCCTCTTATTTTGGTTGCTGTCGCTAAGCCTGTGCTTTGGCGGCGCGACGTTTCTCGCCACGGCGCAGGAGGCTCCCAACCTTGGCGCCTCCTATCAACTGCAAGCCATAGAGATCAGTAAAGTGCTGCGCTGCCCTATGGCAACTAATCAAACCTTATTTGAATCGCAAGCACCGATTGCCCATGAGCTTAAAGGACAAATCTTTTCACTTTTGGAACAAGGCTATAAGCGGGATGAGATCCTCGATTTTATGGTGCAGCGCTATGGCGAAAAAATCCGTTATCAGCCCGAATTTAAGCCCGCCACACTGGCACTCTGGCTCGGCCCGCTAGTGCTGTTAGCCGCAGGATTTGGCTTAGGGTTTGCGCTGTTAAAGCGCAGGCCACAAGTCCCAAACGCATAGCCCTAGAAGATAGCCCCTTTTACCCTATTGCTAAGTTTGAATAGAAGGATAATTCCATGAAATCTTACACCTCCAAGCTCGCTCTCCTTTGCACCGCATGGCTGCTGAGCTGCGCCGTTCAGGCCCATTCACTGCAAAACAAACTCTACGACACGGGTGAGCCCATTCCTAAACCCAGAGTCATGACTGGTTTTATCGAGATGCAGCATGCCCGCGGCGTGCCCGAAGTGCCTTTTATCGATGAAGCTGGGCAGACACACAGCTTAAAACAACACCAAGGCAAACTGACCTTAGTGAATCTGTGGGCGACTTGGTGCGTGCCCTGCTTACGGGAAATCCCTGAGCTGCAAAAACTCCAGCAACAATATATCGATAAGAACATCGCCATAGTGCCCATCTCGATTGATGAAGAAGTAAAAGATGTACGACCATTTTTGGATCAGCATGGCTTTAGCAACTACCGCACTTGGCTCGCCCCAGACAAAAACATCGAGCAGATCATCCCTGCCAACGTTGTCCCTGCGACCTATGTGTTTGATGCTAAAGGCAACCTAGTCGGTTTTGTCCGTGGCTATCTCGATTGGACCGATAAAGAGGTTGCGCCCTATTTGGATAAGCTTATCGCCAAATATGCCCAGTAATTTCGCTCGGCACTCATTAGCACAGCACTGAAGGGCTAAGTGAGTTTTGACTTAGCCAATCCATGAAATCAAATCTCCGTTCGGTACCCCACCCTAAATCTTTGCCGAAGCCCGCTGCTCCCCGATTTGGCAGCGGGTATTTTTACCCCAAGGCGGACTCGCTTTGTATTCTGCGCCACCTTTCTTTAGAATTGCCGCTGTTATCCATGAATCGATTTTGCAAATCCATTCGTAAAACCCATTGATAAAATCTAAGGCTTCCCGATGAAACTCACTTGTTTAACTCAACCTATTTATGACCACTTGTACCGTGATATCAGTGAGTTTCGCAGCACCTTCGACCTCGCCGTCAACGATGCTAGCTCCTTGGATGAAAAGGCCGACACGCTACATACTTCACTGATTATTGAAGAATTAACTGAACTTGCCGAAGCCGATAGCCGTATCGAGCAGGCCGATGCCATTGTCGATTCTGTGTATGTATTAATGGGGCGTTTAGTGCATTTAGGCGCGGCCCAAATGAGTGACCGCCTAGAGATCAGCTACCTTATCGACTTGCTGCTGTGTGTGGCTAAAAACCGTGAAATCGACTTTATCGCCTGCTGGGATGAAGTGCATTCGAGCAACATGAGCAAAGTGTGCCGCAATGAGCAGGAACTGACAGAGACTATCGCCTTCTATGCCGAGCAAGGCGTTGAAATCGTTGGCAGCAAAAAAGGCGAGTTTATCATCGCCAAATGCGCTAAGGATGTGGAAATGGCCGGTAAAGTCGTGCGCCAAGGCAAGGTATTAAAGTCGGTGTACTATCGCCCTGCGGATTTAACTCAATTAGTTAAAGCGTAAAACCGCAAACCTAGGCTGCACAGCATGTAGAAACAGCATGCAGCCTAGGCCGCTTCCCTTAGTCCGACGCGTCTTGTTCGGCATCCTTGCGGTATTCCAAAATATCCCCCGGCTGACAGGCCAAGTATTCACAGATACTCGCCAAGGTATCGAAACGCACCCCTTTGACTTTGCCCCGTTTTAACAGTGACAAGTTAGCCTCGGTAATGCCCACCGCTTTGGCCAGCTCCTTAGAGCTCACCTTTCGTACCGCCATCATGACGTCTAAATTAACGATAATATTCAAAATCAAACAAACTCTTGGTTTTCCGCCTCATAATCGCGGGCGGCTTTAAGCAAATACACGATCAGCAACATCAGTAAAATCGTCGATATATTGCCAAAATCGAGCACCAGTTCGATACGACCTTCTTCAAAAAACGACTGATGATAGATACCTATCCCTAAGGTTTGCAGCATCTCGAACACTAAGGCCGCCACCTTTAACCACACTAGCCATAGGTAACATTTCATACTCTCATCACTGAAAAACAGGCCGCGCTGATAGCAGGATAAGAGCCGTTGCAGCCAATAGACTCCTAATAAAAATGTGATAAATAATGGGGTTAGCATTGCAAGCAACAACATTCTGTTGGCGCTTGCGAGGTGCCATAACTCGAGCAACAGGGTGTTACTGCTATTGAAGCGAATATCGTCGTAGGCCCAATAGCAATAAAACAGGTAGCCGACAATGGCCACCGCAGAAAAGAGCACCAGCCAGCGGCAAAACTCACTGATTTTTATTAATTTTTTAAAATTTTGATTCATCAACTCACCCAAACATCACCCTAGATAATTCTTAGCGAACGAGCACCAGTATAATCCTTCGACAAAAAATATTACAAAGAAATATAAATTTATTGTTTTACGATAATTAATTTTCGTATTAGCATGTTTTCAATTTCAACACACTCAGGTGACGACAATGCAAAAATTTCCATTCACGAGTCAGTTATGCAGTGCTGCCATTGCCGCCGCACTGCTACTGACGGGTTGCAGCGCCGCTGATACCCAAAATGCACAACCTCAAGTTGCCGCGACGCAGCAAACCGAAGCGCCGTTAATTCCTATCGAAAACTTCTTTAACGAGCAGAGCATTCGCCATTTAAAAATGTCCGACGATGGCAAGTGGCTCGCCTTTGTGAAGGAGTATCAAGGGGCCAGTAATATCTTCCTGATGGCCGATAAGGCCGACCTTGCCAGTGCTACGCCACTGACCACCTCCGCCGAACCTATTCGCGACTTCGAATGGTCCGCCAAGGGCAATGACCTGTTCTTTATGAAGGACAAAGGCGGTAATGAGAACACCCAGATTTACAAGCTGAGCTTTGAAGAACACGCGGGCAAGATCACCGCCAAAGAGCAACGCTTAACCCATAAAGACAATGTGCAATACAGCGTGCTCGAGCAGGTAAAAGACAATCCTGATTTGCTGGTTGTTCAAGCCAACCACGACGATTCGAGCCGTATGGATATTTATCTGCTCAACATCCACGATGGCAAGTTAACCCCAATCCTGAAGAACGAACTGAGCTTTACTCAAGTGAAGTTTAACAAGCAGGGTAACCCTGTGATTGCCAGCAGCAGTAATCTCGATAACACCAATGCCTTGTATGTGTTGATCGACGGCAACTGGCGCAAGATCATCCAAAGCGCCAAGGGCGAGAGCATCGATATTCTTAAAGTGAACGATGACAAAAAACTCGCCTATATCAGCGCCAATATCGGTGATCGCGATAAGCAGGAATTGCTGAAAGTCGATCTGATGACGGGTAAATATGAGACGCTGCACAAGGATCCTGATAACGAGGCCGATGTCTATTCGGTGCAATTTAACGATGCGGGCGAGCCATTAGCCGTGGCTTACTACGGTGGTCGCTTACGGGTTTATCCCTTAGATGCCGAGTTTGCCCGCCATTGGGATGTGATTAATCGTCATTTTAATCAAGATGTTGAAATCACGATTGGCGAGATGAACGAGAAAACCCATCTGTGGCAAATCCATGTCGCCAGCGACAGAGCAGCTGGAGCTGACTATCAATACAATGCCGCCACAGGGGATATCCATCTGTTAGTGGACATTCCGGCTAGTATTCCAGCAGATCAACTCTCGCCACGCCAATCGATTGTGTATACCGCGCGGGACGGGGTGAAAATCCAAGCCTATTTAACGCTGCCTAAGGGTAAACAGACGCAGCTGCCGACCATTATCCTGCCCCACGGCGGCCCTTGGGCACGGGATTTTTGGACGCTCGACTCGGGTTATTTCCACGCCATTGCCCAGTTTTATGCCAACCGTGGCTATGCGGTATTGCAACCTAACTTCCGTGCATCGACGGGGTTCGGTAAGAAATTCTTAAACTTAGGTAACAATAATTGGGGGATTGGCAGCATGCAGCACGATCTCACCGATGGAGCCAACTACTTAGTGGCGCAGGGCATTGCCGATAAACAACGTTTAGGGATCTTCGGTGCCTCCTACGGCGGCTATGCGGCGCTGTCTGGCGCGACCTTTACGCCTGACTTGTACCAAGCGGTGATCGCCTATGTGGGACCATCGAGCCTAGTGACGCTGATGAATTCCTTCCCCGACTACTGGCGCCCCTATTTAGGCCAATGGTTTGAGTCGGTGGGTGACCCACAAATTGCCGAGCAGAAGCAAGATATGGAAAAACGCTCGCCAATTAACTATGTCGATAACATCAAGGCGCCATTGATGCTGATCCAAGGGGCAAATGACCCACGCGTCACCCAAATAGAATCGGACAACATCGCTAAGAAGATGTATCAAAAGTCTTTACCAGTTAAGTACATACTGGCAAAAGATGAAGGACATGGATTCAGTAAGCGAGCCAATAAACTGGCCTCGATTGTCGCCACCGAGCAGTTTTTTGCAGAGCACTTAGGTGGGCGTGTCGACACCAATGTGAATCCTGAAATCCTAAAACACTTGGACGGTTTAAACGTCGATATCAGTAAACTCTAACGCGCTAAGGGCAAGCTAAGGCTTGCCCTTTTTGTTGTGTCTTTATCACTCGGCGACCACGGCATCGACGGCGGCGGGTAAACGGAGCTCAACTCGAGTCAGTAACTTAGTATCATCCACTACGAGATTAGCCTCGCCCTTTTGCGCCCGAGCAAACAAACGCGCCGCATAGGTGCCTATGCCTAGCCCCTCTGCCTTGCCTTGAGTGACATATTTTTCCCAAAACTGTTCACGGATATCGACGGGCACGGCGCCTGTGTTTTCGATAGCGATCAGTACATCACCTTCCTGGCGCGATAGCGAAATCGCCACCTTAGTCTTAGGGCGCGCCGCCTCGAAGGCATTTTTTAGCAGATTGAACAGCATAGGATGGCAGAGCTTAGGATCGCCCATCACATCGAAGCTGCTGCAGGGGTCTTCGTCGGGTAACAAATACGCCACTAACTGTTTGCTGTGAAAGGTTAGCTGCGCCGCCTGCAGCAGCTGCTTAAGCATCTCATGCACCGAAAACCATTCGGCATCCAAGGCATATTGCCCCGCCTCGATACGCAGAATATCCGAGGTCAAATTCACGGTATTGATCGACTGTAATGCCAGTTCATCGACCAAATTAATCTTGGGCAACCACTCCTTAGGACAGCTTTTATCCTGCGCGAGCTTTTGCGCCAGCGCGCTGATGGTCGCCAGCGGATTTTTAAGATCGTGGCTCATGATGCCATCGGCATTGTCTTTGAGTTGTGCCAGACGCTGCATCTCGTCGCACTCTTGCTGTAATGCCCGCTGGCGCTGCATTTGTGCTAGCACATTCGCCAGTTTGAGCTTTAAGATCTCTGGCTGTACCGGCTTAGTGAGGTAATCTATCGCGCCACCTCTAAGCCCCTGTAGATGATGCTCAACCTCGCCGAGGGCGCTGACAAAGATCACTGGGATCTGCGCCGATTTAGGCTCAGATCTCAAGGCTTGCAGCACTTGATGCCCGTCCATCTCGGGCATCATCACATCTAACAACACCGCATCGGGCGGCGTCGCCGATTGGCAAATTTTTAGCGCTGCCTTACCGTCCTTGGCAAACAGCACCTTATATTCGTCATTTAAGAGCCCCGCCATAAAGGCCAAATTATCCGGCATATCATCGACCACCAGCACCACATTTAAGGCAGGCGTCGTTTCAGCTGTCGCCGTTGTTTCTACTTTAGCCGCCATCGCTGAAGATAGCGCAACTTGAGGGCGTTTATGCCGACGCGTGAGCGCCTGTAACACTCTGCCCTGCAAGGTTTTAGAGTTAAAAGGCTTAGCGATAATGTCTGCGACATGGTATTTCATTGCCACGTCCACTAAACCTCGATGGGCATTGGCCGTCACGAGGATAATGGGTAAGTCCCGCCATTTTTCCTGCTGGCGCAGACTCTCGAGTAACTCTTGGCCATCACCATCGGGCATGCTCCAATCCAGCAGCAACAACTCGACCTGATGACGCTGTAAGACATCCAAGGCTTGGCGACCGCAATCGGCCTGTAATACTTGACCAAAACCGAGTTGCCGCAGCTGCTCAGCCATAATTTTACGCAGGGCATCCATATCCTCGACGATCAAACACTGCATCTGACCTAACTGCATACTTCCTCCTGCGCCAATTTAAGTGTGTGCAGTCGCGTTAATGCCTGTTCAAAATCAAACAGTTCAACATCCATTTTTAACTGTTTAAGCACACTCGCCTGGGACTGAAACTGCGGCGCATGGATAAGCTTATTCACCCATTCCAAGGCATTGGTGTTGTATTCCAGCAGGCTGTTTTCTAATTGCTCCATCAGTCCACTTAAGGCGTCATCATCCAGACAGCTTTCATCCTTAGTGCTGAGCTGTTGATGCCAAAGCTCCAAGCCATTGACCAAACACTGTAATTCGGTTTGTAGCGCCAACAGTTGATCGTGTAACTCCACGGTAAAACTCTGCTGCGCCGTGTGGCATTGCTGCTCGAGTTCACCGGCTTGGCGGCTGATCTCCACCGCTCCGACATTGGCGGCAACGCCCTTTAAGGTGTGCAAGCTTAAGCGCAGCTCATCGGCATTTTCGTCCTGCCAGGCGCGCTGTTGCTGCCCGAGCAGTGTCTTGCTGGTGTTGATAAATAACCCCAACAAATGACTGTAGAGCGACTCGTTATGATCGCAAAGCGCGAGACCATTGTGAGTCTGTAAGCCATCGAGCTGCGGCAGGCCATGGCCTGTGCTCGCTCGCTTTAATACCAAGGGCACAGGTTTACGCTGCTTTGGCGTTATCCAGCGCGCCATCACAGTGTAGAGATCCTTCACATGCACAGGTTTAGTGATTTGGTCATTCATCCCCACCGCCAGCGCTTTTTCAATGTCACCGGACATGGCATTGGCCGTCATGGCCAAAATCGGCAGATTGGCAAATTCAGGCAATTCGCGGATCCGGCGAGTCGCCTCGTAACCATCGAGCACTGGCATCTGGCAATCCATAAGCACACAGTCGAAGTACTGCTGCTCGATGCGCTCAATGGCCTCAAGCCCATGATTCGCCACTGTGACATTCACGCCCGCTTGGCGTAATAGCTCTACCGCCAGCTCCTGATTGAGCTGATTATCCTCAACCAGTAACACCTCAGCCCCCGCTAACTGAGTTTTCAGGGCGTGCAGAGAATGGTCCTGCTGCACCTGTCTGCCATGCTCATTGTTGTGTCCCAGCAGGGATAACAGGGCATTACCTATGGCAATAGGCGTCAGTGGTTTCGTTTGTGACAGCACCCTTGGGTTATTTTCAATCAGCGGCCTTAGGGTATCTTGGTCGCTAAGGTTACCAATCAACAGCATCCGCGAATCGGGATTGGCCATTAGCGCAGCCAGTAACGCTGGGCTAAATGCACTGTAATCACAGAGCACAAGCTGGCGTGAGTCTGAGTGGTTAAGCGATTCAATCACGCTATCAGGGTCGGCCACTGAGACCTGCATTTGGGCCGATATCCCATGTTCTGTGAGTAACGTTTCTAATCTAGGGTGCAGCCCGACTAACTTAGCGGTTTCGCCCACTAAGGCATCGAATAGCGACTTAGGCTCATAGGTATCTGCACAGTTGAGTGTGATCCTGAGGTAGAAGCGACTGCCCACGCCAAACTCACTCTCACACCACACCTCGCCGCCCATCAAATGGGCGAGACGCTTACAAATGGCCAAGCCAAGCCCGGTGCCGCCATATTCCCGAGAGGTCGAGGCATCAACTTGTTCGAATGAGCCAAATAGCATCCCTTGTTTTTGCTCGGGAATACCAATGCCAAAATCTTCCACGCAGAAGGTCAGCTCTACCTCATCCCCCTGTTGCGTACTCTGACAACTTAACACCACACTGCTGTCATCATGGGAAAACTTGACCGCGTTATTGCAGTAGTTGATCAGGATCTGCCCCAAGCGCAGGCCATCACCATGGTAATAACGGGGCAGCTCGGGCGGCAGATCGAAGATAAATGCCATGTTTTTCTCTTCGACCTTGTAACTCACCACATTGGCCAAGTTAGACAGCACATCGTCGAGATCGAATACCGTGCATTCGATATCCATCTTCTCGGCCTCTATCTTGGAAAAATCCAAAATATCGTTGAGTATGCCCAGCAGCGAACCTGCGGCTTGATGCACCTTGCCCACATAATCCCGCTGCTTGCTGTTCAGCTCTGTCTGTAGCACGAGATATGACATCCCCAGAATCGCATTCATCGGCGTGCGGATCTCATGGGACATATTCGCTAAAAAGTCCGACTTGGCGTGGTTCGCCGCCTCGGCCGCCTCTTTGGCAATGGCCAGTTCATCCTGAATCGACTTAGTGTCGGTAATGTCTAAGGCCCAACAGAGGTTAGCATTTTGGCCATCCTGCACTGTGTGATAGGAGGTCAGCAGCACATCGCGGCGCTGGCCATGGGCATCAAACAGTTGCGTCTCAAATACGGTACTGTCTTGGCTTAAATCCAATTCGCGGATATGGCAACGGTAGTCATCGGGCTGCACAAAAATCCGATAAACCGATTGCCCCACCTCTAGCCCCGTCATCTCGGTAATTTGCTCATTCACGTAACGGCAAACCCCTTCGATACAGATCCAGACCCCGATCGGGCTTCTGCCTAACACGTGTTTCAGTAAATCCCGCTCACGCTCGAGCAGGGCATTCATTAACTTTCGCTCCGACAAATCGTGGTACGACCCCAGCACAAATAGCTCGCCATTGAGCTCGATGCGCTTGAGTGTCACGTCTACGTGAATAACCTCGGCGGCCGTGTTAATAAAGTCGGCCTCAAACTTAAGCTGCCCTTGGTCTAACACGGTTTGCAGACGTTGCTCAAACACGCTCTGTTTAGCGGCATCATCGTCCTGCTCGGGGTAATAGACTAAGGTGCGTTGCCCAATTAGTTGGTGTTTACTCTGATACTTGAGCAATGACAGCAGTGCACTGTTGCACTCGATGATCACCCCCTGACTATCGGTTATCACACAGGCATCGACCGCCGAATCAAACAGCGCTTGAAACTTATGCATGCTCAGGCTTAGCTGCTGCTCGGTGTGGATCCGCTGCACGATATCTTTGTTTAACCGTCTGTTGCGCAAGCTAAAAAGAAACAGTACCAGCAAAACCGCCACGGCAATCCGCACCGCCCAGTCGAATACTTTCTGCTTCTTTATCCCTAGGTCATATTGCACATTCACCCAGCGGTGCTGAATTTCGCGCGCCTTATCCTGCGGGATTTGTGCAAAGGCTTTATCTAAAATGCTTTGCAGTTCGGGCCAGTCCTTACGTACCCCCATCGAAATCCCAAAGCGGTAGTCGCTGGCCGCCGCAATTTGCAGGTGATTAAAGGGAGGCGACTGAAGTAAGTGCGCAGTGCTTGGGAAATTAACGAATGCCGCATCGACCTGACGCTTATCCACCGCCGTTAAGGCCTGCTCCAAGTTACTGACGGGGATCAGCACTATGTCGGGATAGTCTTCGAGTAGCTGTGTGTGAGTAATATCACCAGCTACTACGCTGACCGATTTGCCCTTAAGGCTCTCTAGGCTGTTGGGATGCTCGCCTTCGACGTGGGTCACTATCACCGGCGGATACTGATTTAAGGCATCGGTAAATAACATCCACTGCTCACGCCCTGAACCCGCCGAGGCCAGAGATAACATATCCACTTTATGCTGCTTAAATTCCTCAAGCGCTTGTTGCCAGGAGCCTTCGTTATAGGTCTGGAAAATTAGCGGTACCACACGGCTGATTTCGGCAAGATAGTCCGCCATCATGCCGCGGTGAATGCCGTTTTCATCAATAAAATCAATCGGCGCTGAATGGGGATCCACGCCCACCCTGACGATGGGATTGTTGTTGATAAAGGCCCTTTCCTCTACGGTGAGCATGCTCATAAAGCGGTGTACATCCATATTGGGGATCAGCGCGCCTAAGCGAAAATCGACCAGAAATAGATTTTTATTGAGCGCCAACGAGACTCGGGCGAAATCGGGCTGCAGTGAGTCAAAGTCGAGTAACTCATAGTAATCGTTATAGTTATTAGGGCTGATGATCAAAGGTGTGATTAAAAACTCCGCCCCCTTGGAACGAATATCCACCCCATTTAAATAATCGAACAGCAGCACCAGACCAAATGCGCCCTGAAACTCCATCCCACCGACAGCGGCGGCAATAGCCCCCTTTTGGATCCCTTGGGCGAGCTGATGATCCCAGCTTAACGAAGCAATATGGGGAATGGGCCGCTGCGGATTGGCTTCGGCCTCATGGCTTACCGCCAATGCCATAGTGGTATTCATGGCTATCACGGTATTGATACTAGGATCCTGCTGTATGGCTTTAAGATAAGCCTCACGCGCCGCAGGCGCCGTCCAGTCGGTGTTCACTACTTTGAGTTTGGCATTGGCAAATTGCTTTTTCACTGCAGTTTTCAGCTCAGCTGTACGCTTTTGCACATCGTGATTATCTTTATTCCCCGCGAGTAACAGCACATTCATGCGCTCGGCAGCGCTTTCCTGCTCAAACATTTTTTCGAGTAGGTTTTGCCCAAGGTTGTTGTTATTCATCGCCACTCGGCCAATCCAGTTGGCATTTTGTGTGCGCAGAGACAATGAGCTTTGGCTAAATTCAGAATTGATGGTCACCACAGGGATATGCTGCTTATTTGCCTCGGCTAAGAGCGCCTGCCCCTTGCCTGCAACGGGGACAAAAATAATCCCAGAAACATCGTTAGCTATCGCCTCACGGCCTAGCTTGAGCAAAGTGTCGGGCGTGCCATCGCCGTAAGCCACATCCAATTGGATATTGAGATCCATCGCCGCAATTCTGGCGAACTTAGCAATTTGGTGCCAAAAGGGTCTATCGGATTCCAAGATCAGACTCACCCTATGGCTGTGGGCGAGTTTTTGCGCCGGCGTTAACTGGGCCAGCGCCTGACGATGTTGCAGCGTCGATGATTCATTGGCCAGCGCAGCATTGGGCCATACAGACAGTAGCGCAGCTGATAACAGCAAGAGACCCGCAAAATAACCCAATGAAGCGAGTGGCTTACAAGGATGCGCTTGGTGGTGACCCCTGCCGATGGCGGCCAAGCCTTGTCGAATAGTCCTGTGTATACGACCCGATGAAATGCCAAAAACGGCCATAACTTTTCCTCTTAGGTTAAGTTTCTTACCGTCCCGTTGGTATGAATGGTGTATTAAGAATCAGAAGACGAAATGCGAACAGCTAAAACACGGAGGATCTTATGGGATCCGAGATCATGGATGGAGCACAGTTAGCCCGCTTATCCACTGGGCCAAAGGCGCTTTCGCTCATAAAACAGGCAACAATTGTAAAAAAAACCGCAAAGACTAAAAAGTATCAATCCCTAAAAGTGTGAACAAAACAGGCCAAAAGATACAACATGATACATTTTTTTGGGGTATTATCCTGTTAGCACAAGATTTAACCAGTCGTTAAATCCGCAATATTTTTTCCGTCAAGCTTACAGCTACCGCCATCATATAACCTGAAAAATGAAAATGTAGACTTCATATTTTTATGATGATTTTCATATTGTTATATTGATTCTTCATGGAATTAAGCAGCATTAACCGCCTAGTTTGGCACTGGCATTAACGGGGACGAATTGAGGCTCTCTCAGCATCGTCGCCGGATTAATACGGGAAACCAACCGACACAGTTGAGGCGAAACCATGACTCCATTTGTAACAAAGCCCACCCTATTAGTAGTGGATGATACTCCTGACAATATTCAGATCATTCATGGGATCCTGTCGGCGCACTATACGATCCGCGCCGCAACATCGGGTGAGAAAGCGTTAAAACTGGCCAGCACCCATCCATTACCAGAGTTAATCCTACTCGATGTGATGATGCCTGAGATGGACGGCTTCGAAACCTGCCGCAGGCTCAAACGCGATCCTGTGACCAGCAAGATCCCCGTGGTGTTTGTGACCGCCAAGACTGATACCATAGACGAGCAAACCGGATTTGAACTCGGCGCCGTGGACTATATTTCCAAACCCATCAGCCCTGCGGTACTCAAGGTTCGGACTCAAACCCATTTAGCCTTGAGCAATCAAGCAAGGCAGCTCGAAGCACTGGTTCAGCAACGAACCCAAGAGCTTGAATCGACTCGCCATAAGATTATTCAAAAGCTTGGGCTGGCGGCAGAATATCGGGATAACGAAACGGGATTACATATCTCCCGCATGAGCCATTATGGGCGCATTCTGGCCGAGCAAGTCTGCGACTCCCAAGCTTGGTGTGAGATGTATTTTACGGCGCTACCGATGCACGACATCGGCAAAATTGGTATACCAGATTCGATCCTATCGAAACCGGGCAAGTTAACCGATGATGAGCGCCAGCAAATGCAGCAACATACCAGTTTTGGCGCGCAGATCCTCGATGACGAAAACGATCCCTTGCTATCCCTTGCGCAGGAAATCGCCCTCCATCACCATGAACGATGGGACGGAACTGGTTATCCCCATGGGCTGGCAGGCGAGCACATTCCATTGAGCGCCCGTATTGCTGCGGTTGCCGATGTGTTCGATGCACTCACCTCAGACCGCCCCTATAAAGTGGCGTGGAGTACTGAGCAGGCCTTTGATTACATCCAAGAACACTCAGGGACTCAGTTTGACCCTCAGTTGGCGCAGGCCTTTATCGCCTGCAAGGAGCAAATACTGCAAGTGCAGCGACGTTTTGCCGAGCCAGCGACCACTGTCACCCATTGAAAGTCTGACCAAGTGCTTCAGAACGAGGTAGACTCCTAAAACATGGGTGCAACGGATAGGGATAACAAATGAATCCTGCAAAAGTGGTACGCGCTAAGGTTATGCAATTAACGGATTTACCGAATATTGGTAAAGCGAGCGCGGCGGATTTACGCCTGCTCGGCATAGAGACACCGGCGCAATTGCTGGGGCAAAATCCCTACCAAATGTATCGCACTCTGTGCGACAAAACCGGCCAAAGACACGACCCCTGCGTACTGGATGTGTTTCTGTCTATCACCCGCTTTATGGCGGGTGATGACCCTAAACCTTGGTGGTATTACACCGAAGAGCGCAAACAGACATACGGCCAGCTTTAATCTGCATGCTTTGGCAGTATCTCTTGGGATGTTGATGTCAGAACCTCTGGTGAGTCAGGCTCGGTACTGGGATCGTCCCTTAACCATTCGCGCCAAATGGCAATCAGCAACGCCATCAACACAGGGCCGACAAACAGACCAACGAACCCCATGGTTTTCACCCCGCCAATCAAACCGAAAAAGGTCGGCAGGAAGGGTAATTTGATTGGCCCGCCAACCAAATTAGGTCGCAGCGTTTTATCAACAATAAACAGCTCGATACTGCCCCAGAGGAATAAGCCCACCCCCGCTGTCATATCGCCGGTGCCGACTAAGTACAGTGAGATCAAGGTGAACATGGTTGGCGCGCCGCCGGGCACTAAGGCCATAAACGCGGTCAACACCCCAAAGGCTACGGCCGAAGGCACACCCGCAATCCAGTAAGCAATCCCCAGCACTATACCCTCACCGATAGCGATAAGTGTCATGCCGATAACGGTTGAACTCACAGTCGCAGGCACCACGCGGGAGAACCTATGCCAGCGGGCAGGAAGAATGCGCTCGCCAACAATATCCAGCTGTTTAGCCACCGACTCGCCATCTTTATATAAGAAAAACAAGGTGATCAGCATAAACAGCAAGGTCAGCAACAGGCCCAAGGTATTCCAGCCCAATTGCAGTACCCAGCGGGAAATACCACTCAGATTCTGGCCACTGATCGCACTGACTATCTTGCCCAGCTCATGGGGTTCACCGATAAACTGCTGCCATTGCAGGGTGAGCCACTCGCCAATCCAAGGTAAATCCTTAATCCACAACGGTACGGGAGCGCCATGCTGGTTGGCATACACCAGCCACTCCACCCAGGCTCTAATTTCTTGTAAAGCATAGGAAAATACAAAAATCAGCGGCGTGATAAGCCCAAGAATAATCAAGACTAAAGCTATGGTGGCAGACAATGCCGAGCGACCACCGCATTTAACCATTAATTTTTGATACAACGGCCAACTGGAGAAGCAGACAATCAGGGCGGCCAAGGCGGGAACTAAAAAATCGATAAAAAAGAAAACACCAGCACACAGCAATAAAATCAATAGGGTACGACCCACCGCAGCATTACTGATAATCTGTGCCATCCACATACTCCCACAATAGAATCCAACAACAAGGCGGAAAACTTGGCAGAGTGCCAAGCAACAACCAGCCTTTGGGTGTTCCCCATTCTGTGAGCCAGTTTATTGCGCAGTGCTTTCCATGGGCAACGACATTTAACTAAAGCGTGAGTAGTGTATCAGTGCTGCTGGCATCGCCAAAGGCCTTCGAATGTCTCGAAGGCCAAATGATTGAAAATCCCTATGGCGCGGCCTTGAGCTTAGCGACAATTTGCTCTGGCTGGCTAAAATCGGTAATACGCTCAATGACTTTACCGTCTTTCACCCAAAGCAATGTCGGGATGTTGCGGATACTAAAGTGATTAAATAGCACACCTAATTCATCGATACTAAAATCGACGCGTGAAGGATAGAGCTGTTTAAAATCGGCGAGGGCTTTATCGTCCGTCCACAGATGATTCACCACCCCATGCCAGGCTTTATTCGGCAGCTCTTGCGCTAGCTTGTCTAAATCTTTTTGGGCGGCAACACAGGCCTGAGACATTTCAGGGCGACTCTCTGCCAAATACCAATCACACCAAGTAGCAGTAAAAAACAGTAAGTGCTCACCTTGTTCCCAAGGTTTCAGCAGCTTAGCCGTTTGTTCTGGGCTTGGTGCATCTGTAGTTTGCGCGCTGAGCTCTTGGCCATTGGCCAACATATCGATAAATTTATCGAGGTTCGCATCCGACTCATGGCTAGTGTAAACCACCTCGCCTGCGCGATTGATTAATACGCTATAGGGCGTCCCGACTAAGCCAAGGGCCACACCCAATTCGCCCTCGTTATCTAGCCAGACAGGCATAGTCAGACCGAAGCGGGAGATGACTTCGGCTATCTTAGGCTGTTCTTCGTTGATATTAATATTCAGGGCGAGGATATTGACCTTATCCTGATACTTTTTCTGCAATTCCTCAAAATGCGGCATCTGCTCCATACAGGGCTGACACCAGGTTGCCCAAAACTTAAGGTAAATCGGCTTATCGCCAGCGATGTTTTTTAAGGAGGTTTGCTGTTGATCTGGATAGGTTTTTAGCACTATATCTTGATAGCTTTTATCGGCAGCAAAAGTAGAAAAACAGATAAGGGCGAGACAGGTAACTATGATTCGACGTAACAACATTAGCGTTATCCTTTCAGGTGGAGATCGCTCGCAACCACAAGGGTTGGTCGTGATATTCAGCCAGTGACATAAGCAATTACTGAGAACAAATACCAAGTGAAACAGAGCGGCATTGCAGGACTGAGCCGCTCAGCCGCAAGTATAAATGAATAGGCTTATATTTTAGCCATGTAAAATATAAGCCTATTTGAGCAGAAGCGACGCGCCGATTGCACCAAGGCCGCGAACTCTTTTTCTTCTCGCTACGATACCTTATCTAGCACAACACATGGGGTTAAAGTATCGGCTAACGCTTGAGGGTCCTCGACGACTAAGTTAACCACAGTCAATGACTCAGGTAATTGCCCCATAGCGCCGTAATAAACTTGTGGCCGTTTAAATATCAGCTGCGCATTCGCCTCACCACGACCTAGGGTTAAGATTTCGGGTGCGTCACTAGGCGTGGGGTCCCCCTGTGAGGTCTGCGACACAGGACTGCTAAAGTACCCTAATTTCAGTTCACTAATCTGCGTGAAATCAACGGCAATAAAGCCCCACATACCGTTATTAATAATGAGCTTATCCGCCCTTTGGTAGAGCGAGTAATAACGGCTGATCCGATAATTTGCCGCCATTAATAGGATGGAATACAAAAGCAAACCCGAAACAAATAGTGCCGCAATATGGCTTATTCCATCGAGTAAGCTGTAGCTCACCACTGAGGCGGCCATTAACCCTACGATGATAACCAAGGCATGCCAAGGCTTAGCGCTGAGCAAGTTGAGTGAGCCAATAGCCTCAGGGTGACAACGGGAAAAGTAAGGAATAGCGTAATACCAACTGGCGGGCTCAGTGGCGAGGATCAAACCCAATGTTAACCTCTTCTCGTCGGCACTTGGCTGCAAACCAGCCCCTGACGGCTTGCCGGGATGAATTGACTCTATTTTTTCCGCTTCAGCACTCGGCTCAGGCTGCGCCATTGCGGCATACTGGTCAGCGATAGTTAATCTTGGATCCCCAGATGCCTTTCTCGCCTGCCATAAGCCCTTAATAATGCTCACCATCAAGTACAGCTCAATAATGAGTAATACCGCAATAATGGGGTAACGTAGCCAAGCGACAAACTCGAAATACTCAGCAACTTCATGTGGATAGCTAAGCCTAGCCATCAGGCTACTCAAACTTAACACAACCAACATCTTCCACGGCTTTTGCGCACCTATTTTGATAATCCAATACCAATAAAGCACTGGCAACAACACAAAATAGAGGGCCGTCACTACGGCTAAGGATAAGGCTTCGCGCGTGCTTGTAAGCTGCTCCGGCAGCAAATGAAAGCCTAGGACATATACCGCAATCATTAGCACCAGAAAGGCAATGCGGTATTTAGCTTGGCGTCTAAGTCGGATTTTTAGCATTTAACATCCCTATCAACGAGCATATTCAATTTTGGGATGTGGTTCGATACACCTCATCCCCATGATAATGAACACCAAACTCCTCACTTGGCTTAGTAGTGATATGGGGAGTGACGGTCATGGAGACAAGGTTGAGTGAGAAATAATCAGCTAGATAATAAACCCATCACCCCTAAAGCCAGCTGGCGCGTCAGCTCGGCTGCGGGAATGTTTCGGCAACCACTGGCATTTTGGCCGCACCATAGCGGGCTAAAATCGCCAAATCCCTGCCGCTCCGCCGCCGTTCTTAAGCCCGCAACGGCTGAGGATGCCAAGGGGAAATCTGGCACAGCCTCATTCATCGGCCCCATTTCGGCCATAAAGCGGTTCACTATGCCGCGAGCGGGTCGACCGGAAAATAAATTAGTCAGTGCCGTATGCTGAGCGGCGTCGCTTTGCAGCGCCTCACGATGAATGCTGCTGGTATTGCACTCGGGGCAGAGTAAATAGGCTGTTCCCACTTGCACCGCCGAAGCGCCCATCGCCATGGCAGCGCGCACTGTGGTGGCATCGACAATGCCGCCGGCGGCAATAACAGGAATATCCACCGCCGCAATCACCTGCGGTAATAGACTAAAAGTCCCCAACTGCTCGGTTAAATCCTCGGATAAAAAGTGTCCTCTGTGTCCACCCGCCTCAAGGCCCTGGGCAATAATCGCATCGGCGCCGCGAGCCTCGAGCCAAAGTGCCTCCTCGACTGTGGTCGCCGTGGAGATAACTTTTGAGCCCCAGGATTTGATTTCCAGCAGCAATTCTTCATCGGGCAGCCCAAAATGAAAACTCACCACCTCGGGCTTAAATTTGGCTAACACCTCGGCCTGCGCCTTGCTGTAGGGAGTGCGCTGGGCGCCAGCAGGCTGCGCATTCGGGTCGAGATTAAATTCAGTGAAATAGGGCGAGAGCTGTTCGAGCCAAGCCGCTTGCTTGTCCGCCTGCGGTAAAGGCTCACTATGGCAAAAGAAATTCACATTGATAGGTTTAGTGGTATTGCTGCGGATTTCGGTTAACTCAGCCTCAAGCGCCTCGAGGGATAACATGGCGCAGGGCAAGGAGCCCAATCCACCTGCCTGCGATACTTCAATCGCCAGTGCACTACCCTGCACGCCCGCCATCGGGGCTTGAATAATCGGAAACTGGATCCCAAACAATTGTGTTAGTCGGCACGGCATACTTCACCTCCATTGAATAAATCCTGTAGCGACTCGCGCCTGTCTTGCTTACCGCGCATACTGCGATAAGCGAGCGAGCCGAGTACGAGTTGTCACAATCTACCAGAAAAATGCATACGACATACAGCATTTGGCCGACAGTGAAAAATCGGCACTTTGAATCTGCCCTTTAAATAGGATGATAAAATGTCATCATTTAATGGATATTTCAGTCTAATTAAAAACAAAAATAATATAACCAAAATAACAATGACATTTGTATCAAAGTAAAAAACACTTATCGAAACTTCCTAAAAAATCACGTGATATTCGCCGCATTCACCAATTAAAAAACTATTTAGGGATAGTTAAATCCCTTATGATTCGCCCCCATTTTTTGGAGGCCATAATGTTATTAAAATCCAGTCTATTTTCGACGACCATCATCCATCGACTCATTCTTTGTTTACTACTCGCGCTCACCACATCCGTTGCCCACGCAAAAGATGATAAGGACGATGAAATCACCCTAGGCCGAACCCTGTTACTCGGCATAGGTGATCATCCTGCCACCATCCCGCTTATCATTTGTAGACAAGCAAAGTACATTAAAATCAAGGCAGAAAGAGATGTCAGCGTGGATCGCGTCGTAGTGACCTATGGGGATGATAAAACCCGCACCGTCCGCTTTGATACCGATATCGAAAAGGATAAACACTCGGAGTGGAAATCACTCGGTGCGCGCCGCTGTGTGAAAAAAATTGAGGTATATGGAAATTCAGACCGCAGTAAAGCCGGAATTAAAGTCATCGGCAAAAAGTAGTGATGAATTAATAGTTCCCCCATTAACTTCGATTTGATGAAATAGTGAATGCGAGCACTCAATAAATGATCTTTCGTGCAATATTGCTGTTATTAATCGGTTTAAATTTAACGGCGTGTGTCACCTTTCCCACGCCAGAATCGGCACAGGTTAAAATATTATGGGAAAACTCTGTCGCCATCGAAAACTGTACCTATAAAGGCACTGTCATTGGTTCACAGGGACATTTCTATGACTATTGGTTACACAGTGATAGGGATATGGTGTGGGGCACACTCAACGAGCTGCGTATCAAAAGCCATGCACTCGGCGCAGATACGGTTTACCTCTATCAACCGCTTAAGTTTTTAGGCTCAGTGACTATGATGGGGAATGCTTACCAATGTGCAGAGACTCAATCTTCAGAGACCAAAGCTTCTGACGCTCTAGATTCAACAAGTCTGCCGACGCAGATAAATAGCGTATCGAGTCAATGAGTTGAACGTTGAGCAGGCTTTTAATGAGTTTTGAGCGGCTATCAGGCGACACGCCTGATAGCACTCATATAAGCGGAGAGGAAAACTTAAAACAGGTAATCGGCGCCTAAACCAACAAACAGTGCTAATCCCGCCCAGTTATTGTTGAGGAAGGCTTTAAAGCAAGGAGCTCTTTCGCGGCCAAAAATCAACATCTGTTGGTAAGTGCTAAAACCAACAAAGGTCAGTAATCCTAGACCATAGAGTAGGCCACGGTCGGCACTCCAACCCGCAGCGATAAAACACAGCAGCGCGGCAAATTGAAATAACCCTATGATTTGGCGGTCGTATTGGCCAAACAGAATGGCGGTCGATTTGATACCGACTTTTAAGTCATCATCCCTATCGACCATGGCATACATAGTGTCGTAGGCCACAGTCCAGAACCAATTGGCGGCAAATAACCACCAAGCTTCGATGGGCACTTCACCAGTTTGCGCCGCATAGGCCATGGGAATCGACCAACTCCACACCACGCCCAAAAACATCTGTGGCATGTTCGTTACCCGCTTAGTAAAGGGGTAGATAACGGTGAGGATAATGCCGACAACAGAGAGCTTAACCACTAACCCATTGAGCAGTAAGACTAAACCAAAAGCGGCCAGACCTAAGATCACAAACAGCAATAGCGCTTCTTTGGTGCTGATTTCGCCACTGGCGAGGGGACGGGATTTAGTGCGTTCAACGTGGGAGTCGAGGTCGCGGTCGGCATAGTCGTTAATAATGCAGCCACATGCGCGCATGATCACCACACCGATAATAAAGATAATCAACACTTTAATATCGGGCATTCCACCCGCCGCTAACACCAGCGCCATTAAACAGGGCCAGAGCAATAACAAGGTGCCGATAGGACGGTCGAGTCGAGTCAGGCGGGAATACACGTCCCACTTCTGCTTTAGATTCATTAACTAGCTACTCCCAAACCTAATTTTTTATCTCGGTTGCTAGGCTAAGCATCATATACCCTAGCCACCTTTTAAGCGAATTTGTGCAGACTCAAGCTGTCACAAAATCATGACATTGGCGTCAATCAACGCGCCTCTAAACGCGCGTAGGCGACCACCAGCCACTTACTGCCAAAATCACTAAAATTCACCTGCACTCGCGCCTGTGCGCCACTGCCTTCGAAGTTAGTCACTTTACCGTCACCAAATTTTGGATGATGCACCCTTTGGCCGACGCTAAAGCCAGTATCGTTGGCGACCGCAGACTTTTGCGCACTGAAGCGATTATTCGCCATCGGCGTTGACACCTGCGCTTTTAAGCGAATTTCGTCCACATATTGCGGCGGAATTTCCTTAATAAAACGCGATGGACGGGCATAATCCTCGCGACCATAAATACGGCGGGATTCGGCATAGGTGATATAGAGTTTTTCCATCGCGCGGGTCATGCCCACGTAACAGAGGCGGCGTTCCTCATCGAGTCTGTCGCCCTCTTCGAGCGCCATCTTACTCGGGAAAATCCCCTCCTCGACGCCCGCCATAAACACCATAGTAAACTCAAGCCCCTTGGCCGAGTGCAGTGTCATCAACTGTACGGCATCGGTAAAGGCATCGGCCTGACCTTCGCCCGCCTCTAAGGCAGCGTGGGATAGGAAGGCGTTAAGCTCGCCCATATCCTCAAGCTCCTCTGGCATTTCGAAGGTGCGCGCTGCGGTAACGAGTTCCTCTAAGTTTTCGATACGGGCGTGGGCCTTTTCGCCTTTTTCCGCCTCGTACATGGCCTTAAGCCCAGAGGCTTGGATCACTGTGTCCGTCATCCGGTACAGCGCCATATCCTGAGTTTCTTCCTGCAGGGTGACGATAAGATCCATAAAGCCACGTACCGCAGAGGCTGCGCGGCCAGCGAGCACCTTTTCATCCAGCAAACGTAAACAAGCCTGCCACAGGGTGAGTTCCTGCTGACGGGCGGTCGAACGCAGAATATCTAAGGTGCGATCGCCAATGCCACGGGGCGGCGTATTAACCACGCGCTCGAAGGCGGCATCGTCATTTTTATTGCTGATTAGACGCATATAACCCATAGCATCTTTAATCTCTTGGCGTTCGAAGAAGCGCAGGCCACCGTAAATACGATAGGCTAAGCCTTTGTGTAATAAGGCTTCTTCGAGCACACGCGACTGGGCATTCGAGCGATATAAAATCGCGCAGTCACTTAAATTACCGCCTTTTTCGTACCAATCATTGATACGGCCGACAATAAAGCGCGCCTCGTCCATTTCGTTAAAGGCGCAGTAGAGGGAAATCGGCTCACCATCGGCTTCGTCGGTCCACAACTCTTTGCCTAAACGTTCGGGGTTATTGGCGATAAGGGCGTTTGATGCCTTCAAAATATTGCCCTTGGAGCGATAATTTTGCTCGAGGCGAATCGTAGTCGCCGTCGGGAAATCCCGCAGGAAACGGTGCAGGTTTTCAACCTGAGCGCCGCGCCAACCATAAATGGATTGGTCGTCGTCACCCACTATCATCACGTTGGCAGTTTGGCCGGCCAACACACGGATCCACGCATATTGGATGGCGTTGGTATCCTGGAACTCGTCCACCAGAATATGCTTAAAACGCTCCTGATAATGCGCCAGCAGATGCGGTTTATTGAGCCACAGCTCGTGGGCACGCAGCAGGATTTCGGCAAAGTCGACTAAACCTGCCCGGTCGCAAGACTCTTGATAAACCTGATAAATCTTCAGCAGGTTTTGCTCAATCGGAAAACCACCCGCATCGATATGCTTGGGCCGCAAACCTTGGTCTTTCTTGCCATTGATATAGGCCTGCGCCTGACGGGGAGGATATTGTTTTTCATCCAGATTCAAACTTTTAAGGATGCGTTTCAGCAAGCGCACCTGATCGTCCGAATCGAGAATTTGGAAGCTTTGCGGTAATCCCGCATCTTGGAAGTGAGTGCGTAACAGACGATGCGCTAACCCGTGGAAGGTACCAATCCACATCCGCCCCATATTGGTGCCAGCGACCTTCTCCACCCGCTCACGCATCTCGGCTGCGGCTTTATTGGTAAACGTCACGGCTAAAATTGAGTAAGGGCTCTGCTGTTCGACCTGCATTAACCACGCGATACGGTGGGTTAATACTCGCGTTTTGCCACTGCCTGCGCCCGCAAGCACTAACATGCTGGATTGCGGTGCCGCGACAGCCTCGCGCTGTTTATCATTCAGGCCGTCTAGTAAAGAAAATACGTCCATTCTCGCCTCCAAAAAATCGAGGGGGCAGTATAACAGAAGAAGCGCCCAAGGCATGCCACGAGTTTGAGCTCAATCACAGACAATTCATTTGACTCAAAGGCCAAGTTTGGCTTGAATTGATTTATACAATTTATTAACAACTAAAGTATGACTCGATGCCAAGGGACCTGAATGCATTATTGTTTTAACGCTTTTGTGTTGGATACCCAGAACCGAACCTTGTTCTGCAACAACCAAAGGCTCCACTGCGACGAGCGCGTTATCCTGTTACTCGCAAAGCTAATCGACGCCTATCCCACCCATTGCGATCAGGCCTGCTTGCTCGAACATATTTGGCCCAATACCGTGGTGAGCAGTTGGTCCGTCGCAAGATTAATCTCAGATACCCGCAAATTATTCGAGGCAGCGGGCCTTAAGGTACCCATAATTCAAACCTTGCATGGCCGAGGGTATCGGCTCTCCCCCGATATCGCCGCCATTATTCGCTCCGATGCCGTCGCTAATAGTTTTGCCGCTCAAGACCACTCACTCGTAATAACAGATTACGCCACCAGCGCAGCCAACTCGAATACACTTCAACCCGCTCAAAAAAAGCCCTATTTCACCCTGCCGGGATTAGTCTTGATTGGTATCTTGTCGAGCGCAGTGCTTGCCCTGCTCTATCACAATCAAGCCGAACGCAACGGCCAATTAGTGTTGGCCGAGCCGCAAAACGTAAAAGCACGTATATTGTGGGTCGATGATCACCCAGAAAATAATCAGGCCGAGCGCCAGTTTTTAGAGCAAAAAAAGATTGGAGTTTACACCACCAAAACCAGCAGCGATGCACTCACACTGCTGAGTTTGTATAGCTACGATGCCATTATTACCGACATGGGCCGGGGCACGGATCCCCTCGCCGGCCTGAAACTGATGCAGGCAATCCGCGAGCGCGGCATTAACACGCCCATTTACCTCTACACCATCATGCCCTCCGAGGCGCTGCGGCAAAAAGCCCAAGAACATGGCGCGCAGGACATCGCCGTCGAAGCCGAAGACTTATATCAACACTTGATGCCACTCATCCGTTATGCCGACGAAGGCGTGGAGTAAAGCCACGCTCAACCTCAGCAAATTTTACTTCAATCTATTGATATTATTCACTTTCAAAAACATTCAATAAGTTTCAAAGACAAAATCCCTCCCGAGGATTTATATCTTGTTCAGGGTTCAGCACCTGAACCCTTCTGCCGATCGCTATCGCCCGAGCCCCAATGATGACTAACGACCATCCCGCTATGTGGGATAGCGAGTTGTTGCTGATATTTGCTCAGTAGCCTAAAAGGAATTTACATAATGAAGCCAATCTATCGACTTACGGTTCCCATTCTCTTAGGTCTCATGCTCGGCGCCTGTGGCGGCAGTGATGATGACGATGAAGATCCTAACCCCATTGAATCCCAGCAGTTTGCCATTAAAGGGACAGTAAAAGGACTGACCAACACCCTAAAACTCACCCTACAAACCAATGGCCAGACAGTAGAAACGCTTTCTGTTCAAAGTGATGGCACAGATAAGGCCTTTGCATTTTCGAATATGCAGAATGAAGGCGTTAGCTTTGCCATTACCGTTAATACGCAGCCAACGGCACAAACCTGTACCGTCACCAATGGCAGCGGCACCTTAAGCCAAAGCAATGCCGAAACAGCCCTCGTCACCTGTGAAACCAATGCTAATGCCGAATTAACCGGGATCTTTAGGGACAGCCCAGTAGCCGGGATCCATTATCAAACCGACAGCCAAACCGATGGCACCACCAGCGATATTGGTGAGTTTCAATACTTACAGGGGGAACAAGTCACCTTTTCGGTCGGCGCGATTCAGTTTCCCAGCACAGCTGCCAGCGCACTCGTCACTCCCACCGAAATTGCAGCGGGCAATGAGGTCACAAAGGTAAATATCCTGCAATTGCTGCAAACCCTAGATCAGGATTGCGATGTCGAAAATGGCATTCAGATCAAAAGCTCACACCATGATCTGCTCGCCAATACCGTACTGGATATCAGCAGTGCCGATTTTGACTCCCAACTCAACACCGCCTTTGCCAGCCTCGGCTCGGGCTTGAGTCTTATCGGTGAAGCCCAGGCCCTCAGCCATTTCGATAATTCGAATCGTAATCTGTTGCTGGGTAGCTGGCTGCTGTCGGAGGGAGAAGGCCAAAGTAATATTCTGACCTTTATCGACCATAACCGTTACCTATTGATCCACGAAGGTTCTGGCGATGGTGGCCAAGCGGCGGCCTCGGTCGAATACGGTAATTACACTTGGGACAGTGTGACAGGCAGCTTCAGTGTCAGCCTTATCGGCCAATCTGACGGCTCCGGCGGCCTGTACGATGGCAGCAGTGTCGTCAATAAGGCTGAGGTCAGTTTAACGACCCTCAAGCTGACCCTCACGGATAATGGCGCCAGCAATATCACACTCACTCGTATCGAAGATGCTAGCGATGCGTTAATCGGCACTTGGCATGTGTACGACCCCGAAACCGAGAACGACAGCTTTGTGACTTTCCTGCCCAATCAAGCCTATGCCATTGTGCATACCGCCAACTCCGACAGCTATGAGGGACAATCCCCCCAAGCGCAATCGGGAGAATTTGGTCATTACGTCAAAGATGCCAGTGGCTATAAGTTTACCGCCAGTGTCGAGTCCGACGGCCCGAATGGTCTCTATGATGCCCAGTCAGCCGACGCCCATCAGTTTTCATCCATCAGCACCAGCCAATGGGGCGAGATGATGGCGACTGAAAATGGCCCAGACGGCGGTACTTTCACCTTAGATAAGGTCGGCAGTTTTGTGACTGAGTTGGTCGATAAGCCTTCATCCGCCGCAGGTACCAGCCTTGGACGCATCACCTCAGTGCGGGACATCGAAGGCTTTAGCTACGACGCCACCGTCAATCGCCTGCTGCAATTCGACTTAATCTTTGCCACGGACACACAAAACCGCTGCACCACTGAGTTCGCCAATGGCCAATGCGGCGCACGTTACAACATGCTGGTGCAGAATGTGTCCGAGAATGATATGGGGGATGTGATTGGTGAAATCAGCCTGAACGAAGTCACCAGCAATGCCCAAGTGAACAGCGATTTTTATATGACGACCGCTGGCACACTGCACTTTGCCTTTAGTGGCAGTCAGACGATGACCATCAGCCCCTTGTTAGGCAAATCTTGCCAAGGCAATCAACGCGCCTTAGTGAGTTTAACCGATACCAGCAATAACCAATCGCTTTGGTTAGTCGAGTTAACCCCTGCCGCCCTATAGCTAAAGCTATCTTCCCTTTGTCGGGCTATGTTCTTCCGTAGTCCGGCATTTTTTTATGCTAAAAACCATGAACCCGTGAACACAGCTATTGCCTATCGAACCGTTTGAAATCGAGCCATATATAACCAGATTTATTTCAAAGCATGTTCAATAAGGATTAAGCACTTTCATTCCAGTGACACGCAGCAAGCACATCCCTGTGTGCTCGACCGTGACATCCATGTCACGGACGGTCACTTTCATGACAGTGCTTAATCCTATTAACCTTTGCGTATATCTGAAGCCAGTAAATCATCAAGGCAAAAAACTATTTTCGACACTATGTAACTAAATCCTGAATTATTGGAATACCAAAGAAAAGGTTGGAATTTTTATAGTGAATATCATGTCAGAACATTATTTTGGCCATTCATAGCTAGCTTTTTTAGAGACTAAGTGACTTTTAGCTACTTGCATGCAAAAAGAAAGCACATTATGTTCTTGTTTTATCTTGGTTGACTGATTTATTGGCTGAAAAAGGTGAGACAGTGGAAAAAGATCCATGGAAAAATAATACAGTAACTAATAAAAACAAACTTTGGTTTTACGTACTTTTAGGAATTTTAGTTTTATATGTTATTTCTGGTAATAAAACTCCTGACCAATCTAAAACTAACAGTACTCAAATCCAAAAAAAGGAAGTTATCAATAGCGAACCTTCTCAATACTTAATTACTCAATGTAGGGATAATATTAGTTCAGCGACCCTATATAAAAAAGAAAGGCTTAACTATATAGGCTCTGATGCAGGTAACGTTGTAATTGTGTACCTAAATGATTTTGGCAAAGCATTCAAGTTTCGGTGCATTGGTAATAATATTCAACTTTATGCTGAAGGCAGTGGTTCTTGGGTAACAATGTAGTTTCCAAAGGGTTAAATCTTTAATGCTTTTAGTGACCAACAGACAGCTCAACAATCAAAGGAATACACCATCCCCTCGGAGTTGCCGCAGGGCATTTGCGGTCGTTGCGTGAGCGAGGCATGGATGCCGAGATAGCGTCAGTCGAATCAGGGACGAGCGTCTGACGCGATAGCATAAGGGCGCTTAATGCCCAAGGGGCTTTCAACTCCGTTAGGGGCGGCAAGGGAGATCCAAGAGGGAATTGCTGTTGATCCCCTCTTGGTCGGGTGTGGGGTGAAGCCCCACGACTTTGACTTTGCTTTTAAAAGCAACCACCCATGCTTACTGACAAAGCCTTAAAACTTTGCACTCACGACAACACCGTTGAAATTAAGACAATCTTTAACTCTTTGCTGCTGGACCGAGCTAAGCGTGTCGATATCATGGAAGGCAAACTCTGAGTGTTCATGGCTTAAGCGAATCACCGCATCGGCAGATGCAAACTCACAACGAAAGATAAAGGCTTGGGATTGATAGGCGCTGTGATAATACACACCGCTCAGGTAGTGGACGTTCACCGCCAGCCCCAGTTCCTCTTGGCATTCACGCAGCAGGGCTTCGTGAATCGTTTCGCCGGGCTCTAAGGCGCCGCCGGGTAAGCCCCAGGCACAATTGCCGTAATTTGCCTTAAGGAGCAACACTTGGCCCGCATCGTTAGTGATCACCCCATGGCTACTGAGCCGAAATCTATCTTCAAATGCCATCGACCCATCCTACGTTGGCGCGATTACTGGTTCGCTATTTGCCATTAAAGGTATTGCAGCTGGCAAGCTTGCCTGAGGCAAAACCCGTCTTAAACCATTTTACCCTGTCAGCCGAACTGCCATGGGTAAAAGCTTCGGGTTGAACGGCTCGGCCAGCCATTTTTTGCAAGCGATCGTCCCCCACGGCACTCGCAGCAGCGATGCCCTCTTCTACATCTCCGGCTTCGAGCAGATTGAGCTGCCTGTCGACATAATGCCCCCACACGCCAGCGTAACAGTCGGCTTGCAATTCGAGGGCAACACTCAGTTGATTGGCCTGCGCCTTGCCCGCGGCTTGCTGCGCCTGACGCACTTTAGTGCTGGTCCCGAGTAGGTTCTGCACATGGTGACCCACCTCGTGGGCAATCACATAGGCGAAGGCAAAATCCCCCGGTGCCCCAAGTTTTTTCAGCTCCTCAAGAAAACTCAAGTCGATATAAACTTTGCTATCAGCGGGGCAATAGAAAGGCCCAGATTGCGCCTGTCCCATACCGCATCCCGTTGAGGTCATATTGCGATAGAGCACCAGTTTGGGCTCGACATATCGCCCCTGCAGCAATTGATTCCAGACGGTTTCGGTGGTGCCGAGGATCGCCGCCACAAACTGGGCATTTTCATCTTGAGCGGCCGTATTGCTGGCCGATTGTGATTGGCTGAACCCCGCTTGATGGCTCGGGTCTAGGGACAATCCACCGGTAAAATATTGAAACGCAAAATACAATCCGCCTAGCAGCAATATCACTCGGCCGATTTTGGTGCGAAGTAAAAAAGGCAGCAAGCGCAGCAGGAGCGCGCTGGGCACGCCCGCGGACGCCATCTGTTGGTCACGTCTGTCTTCGATATTGGAGCTGCGGTCACTGTCACGCCAACGCATTGGATTTCCTAGGCTATGGGTATGGGAGCTAGATTTCAGTGTAGCCGTTATTTGGGATCATTCTGCTCGGCGGGCGCCGCTTTTAACGAGCGTAAAAACAGCCCTAGCCCACCAAAGGCTAACACTAAAATCACGATCAAATCGAAGGCCGACATGGCCCTAAAGTGAAACTGAATCGAGCTTATCACGCCGACAATTAAAGCGACTAAGGAGCCTAAGGTCAGCAGCCAACCGAGCTTGGTCTTGGCATCAAAAAACACCATCACAATCCCGAGGATAAACGGCAGCATCACCATACCTGTGGTGATCGAGAATCCCTGCCCAAAGGCATTCATGCGGTAGAGTCCATAACCCAGTCCAAAACTGGAGCTTACCTGTATCGCATTGAATAACAGATAAAATCCTGCACACATCATGGCAAGCCCAATAAAAAATTGGCCAATACCGCCCTGTGTTCCTCCCGCTCCCTTCATACCAATCCTTTTCTATTGACGTTGTTGAATCGCTTTGTCGACAGCTTCTTTAAGCTGTTGGTCCTCTGCAGCCTTTTTGGCTTTCTCGTGGGCTGCTAACTGTTTATCCGCCTCGGCCACGCAGCGCTGTTTATCTAGCATGGGTTCATAGGGGTCGACATCCGTCCGGGCAGAACAGGCTAACTCGGCACAGGCAGAGGTCAACAGTGATGCGGACAAGACTAACATAATCAAAGGGGTTTTCATCTTCGGCTCCTCAACAAAATAGCTACACTTAACCAAGCTAACATTGGCAAGCTTTACTTGAGCTGTATCGATTATGTGCTCAACGATATTGACACAGATCCACGAAAGGCAAACACTGAGTGATGTTTTTTTATCCACCCATGACCGACGCCCCATTGGTTCATCACGGGGCTAATTAAGACAAGGACTGCGCTTGAATACTCTACTCTTAGGTAAAGGTGAGCAACAGGTTCACTTAAATCTTAAATATGCCAACCGCCACGGACTGATCGCAGGCGCTACTGGGACGGGGAAAACCGTTTCGCTGATGACCCTCGCCGAAGGCTTCTCCCGCCAAGGTGTGCCGGTATTTATCACCGACATTAAAGGTGATATCTCTGGGCTTGGCGTCGCGGGCACACCAAACGACAAACTCTTCCAGCGGGCCGCCGAAATCGGGATTGAGGAATATCAAACCGAGGCCAATCCGGTGGTTTTCTGGGATTTGGCAGGAGAGCAAGGACACCCCTTACGCACAACCGTGAGCGAGATGGGGCCGACCCTGCTCGGGCGCATTCTCGAACTCAATGACACCCAAAGCAGTATTTTAGACATAGTGTTTCAACTGGCTGACGACCAAGGTTTATTGTTACTCGATCTCGACGATCTTCGCGCTATGCTCAACTTAGTCGCCGATGAGCGCAAAGATATCTCCGCCAAGTATGGGCTTATCAGCGCCCAGTCCCTCGCCGCCATTCAACGTTCGGTCCTCGGCTTAGAGCGCGATGGCGGCAAAGACTTTTTCGGCGAGCCAGCGCTTCAACTCGAAGACTTGATGCGCACTAACTTGCAAGGGCGCGGCATTATCAATCTGTTAGCCGCTAATAAGTTAATCCTGACCCCTAACCTCTATTCCAGTTTCTTACTCTGGCTGCTATCAGAACTCTTTGAAAACCTGCCCGAAGTCGGCGATCTCGATAAACCCAAGTTAGTCTTCTTTATCGATGAGGCACACTTATTGTTTGAAGGCTGCCCAGCAAGTTTGCTTAAACGCATAGAGCAGATTATGCGGCTTATCCGCTCCAAGGGCGTCGGGGTGTATTTTTGCTCGCAGTTTCCTGACGATATTCCCAACGAGATCTTAGGTCAGCTCGGTAATCGGATTCAGCATGCCCTCAGGGCGTATACCCCAAGGGATCAAAAAGCCGTTAAAACCGCGGCGGAGACCTTTGTGCCCAACCCTAAATTGGTGGTCAGCGAGGTGATTTCACAACTTGCCGTGGGCGAAGCTTTAGTCTCGACACTCGCCGAGAAAGGTGTGCCTACTATGGTGGAACGCGCCCTGATTGCACCGCCCCGCTGTCGCATGGGGCCCGCAAGTGCGGAGGAGTTAAACGCCATTCGTGCCAAGAGTCCCATTGGCGGCAAGTACGACACTTTAATCAACCGAGAGTCCGCCTACGAGCGGCTCAATCAACGGCACGCCGAAGCGGCCAATGGCGCCACTAACACCAAAACCGCAAATACGCCCGCCGCCCAAGAAGCGGAGCAAGGCTGGTTTAGCGAACTGATCTTTGGCAATAAACGCCGCCAAGGATTGGCCGAAACCCTCTCCAAACAAGCGGCGCGAACCGTGGGTAATCAACTCGGCAAACAAATATTGCGCGGACTACTCGGCGGCATACTCGGCAAGTCGACCCGCAGGTAATGGCGCAAGGCTAAAATCGTGCGCTAAACCGCATATTTTATATACACATTGGCACTACCATTAGCGTGAATTATTCTAAGTAGTGAGTGGATCTTAGTTAGGATTTAGGTGATAAGATTATTTTGCGAGTACCGCTCAGAGAGGCAAATAAATTCAAGTAATTTACCAATAGTTTTAAATAGTTGTGATTTAAAAATGGTGTAATTCGAGTTTAATCGTTTCGCTTTAATCAGGACATCATGGAACGGGTTTTACGCAAATGGCTTACATGATTAGCCTGATGAACAACCACTGAAAGTACATGGAGTTAACTATGAGTAAAGAGCAAAAAAATCGCAAAGAGGCCAAGAAAAAGCCATTAATGACGATGAAGGAAAAACGTGCCGCAAAACACGCCAAAAACGCGTCTAAAGGTCTCCTCGATAACGTTAAATAATATTGTGGCACTTTAGGGTGCGCCTCCAATATCGACAATTAAGGGTTAACTGCGGTTAGCCCTTTTTATTGGCTCGATCTCGGTTTTTGGTTATTTATCCCGCAAACAACACAGATTAAGTTATCAATAAGGTAATGATTTAATTAGCCTAAGCCCTTAACTGAAAATGTCACCTAGACTAAAGCAACATGCACATTGCTTGAGTCTTTTGCTAAGGTTTTATTTACCTAGATCACCCAGAACCACAATCGCAGCTAAGTTACCGATTTATCAGCTTATTCCATTTTAGCAATCACAGCACCCGACGCTCGCTAGCCCTATTGGAATATTGGCTATACGCCTAATAAATCACGATTTAGACTGCATATAAACTCGTGACAAAGCCTGTATTTTGAGCAGATTTGGGTATATAAGTAGTGATACTAAAGTAGCAATCAAACAGTCCGATTTACCTTACCCTATATAACACAATAAAAAATAAGGATATTTCAGCATGAAAATCAACAAACGTTTTATCGCCGTTGGCGCAGCATTAACGCTCTCACTCAGCGCAGCCTCAATGGCGGCCGCACCTGCCTTTATCAATATCTTAACTGGCGGCACCAGTGGCGTGTATTACCCCATTGGTGTGGCACTGTCGCAGCTCTATGGCTCAGGCATTGAAGGCGCCAAAACCTCAGTGCAAGCCACTAAAGCCTCGGTTGAGAACCTTAACTTGCTGCAAGCGGGCCGTGGTGAGTTGGCCTTAGCCTTAGGCGATTCAGTGGCTGCTGCCTATCAAGGCGATGCCGATGCAGGCTTTAAAAAGCCATTAGATAAGGTGCGCGTGCTCGCAGCCGCTTACCCTAACTACATTCAAATTGTGGCCAATAAGGAATCTGGCATCAAAACCTTAGCCGATTTGAAAGGTAAACGTATTTCTGTCGGTGCGCCTAAGTCAGGCACCGAACTCAACGCGCGCGCCATTTTTAAAGCCGCGGGTTTAAGCTACGAAGACATGGGCAAAGTGGAATTTTTACCCTATGCCGAATCGGTCGAGCTGATTAAAAACCGTCAGTTAGATGCGACCTTACAATCTTCGGGCTTAGGTATGGCAGCTATCCGCGATTTAGCCGCGACTATGCCAATCAACTTTGTGGAAATTCCCGAAGATGTGATCGGCAAAATCAATAACCCAGCCTATCAACATGGGGTGATCCCAGCAGCCACCTACGAAGGCCAAACCGCCGATGTCTCTACGGTTGCGATTCAAAACCTCTTTGTGACTCAAGCCGGTGTGTCTGACGATTTAGCCTATCAGATGACTAAACTGATGTTTGAGCATTTAGACCGTCTCGGCAACGCCCACTCAGCGGCGAAAGCCATTCAATTAGACAAGGCAACCAAAAATCTGCCTGCGCCACTGCACCCAGGTGCTGAGCGTTATTTCAAAGAAGTTGGCGCACTCTAAGGGTGTAACCTCAATCTGTGCGACCCATTTTTCACCTAAGCACTTGAGTGATAGCGTCACTCAAGTGCTGCGTCGCCCTCTGTAGTCTAATGCTGTGAGGCATAAATATGAGCGATTCCGAACAAGGACTAGGCGCTAAGACCAGTGACTGGCCCAAGGCGCTGTTTTACACCGCGCTACTTTTCTCTATTTTTCAAATCATTACCGCCGCCTTTCATCCCGTATCGACCCAAGTTTTGCGGGCAACCCATGTAGGCTTTTTACTGTTAATCGTATTTTTAAGTTATCCGGCGGTGGGCAAGTCTCGCCCTTGGCAACCCTTAGCCTGGGTGCTTGGCCTTGCGGGCATGGCAACGGCCGCCTATCAATGGTTTTTTGAGGCCGATTTGATCCAGCGTTCCGGTGAACTCACCGATGCCGATATGGTAATTGGCGTGGTGTTGATTGTCTTAGTGTTTGAAGCTGCGCGACGGGTGATGGGCTGGGCACTGCCGATTATCTGCTGTATTTTCTTGGCCTACGGCTTATTCGGCCAATATCTCCCCGGTGACTTAATGCACCGTGGCTACGGCGTTGACCAAATTATCAACCAGTTATCTTTCGGTACCGAAGGGCTCTACGGCACACCAACCTATGTGTCGGCTACCTATATCTTCCTGTTTATTCTCTTTGGTGCCTTTTTAGAACAAGCGGGGATGATCCGTCTGTTTACCGATTTTGCCATGGGATTATTCGGCCATAAACTCGGCGGCCCGGCGAAAGTGGCCGTGGTTTCTTCGGCGATGATGGGCACAATTACGGGCTCGGGCGTTGCCAACGTGGTGACCACGGGGCAATTTACCATTCCCTTGATGAAACGCTTCGGCTACCGCCCCGCCTTTGCCGGCGGTGTAGAAGCCACTTCCAGTATGGGCAGCCAAATTATGCCGCCCATCATGGGCGCGGTGGCCTTTATCATGGCCGAAACCATTAACGTGCCGTTTATTGAAATCGCCAAAGCGGCGTTAATCCCCGCGTTATTGTATTTCAGCTCAGTGTTCTGGATGGTGCATCTGGAAGCCAAACGCGCCAATCTCTGTGGTTTGCCTAAGGATCAATGTCCCGATCCCTGGGCGGCAGTGAAGGAGCGCTGGTATCTGCTGATCCCACTGTTTATTTTGATTTACTTGCTGTTTTCAGGACGCACGCCACTGTTCTCCGGCATGGTCGGTTTAGCACTGACTTCGATTGTGATCTTAGGCTCTGCGATTGTGCTGCGCCTACCTTCTAATGCGATGCGCTTCGCCTTTTGGATTGCCCTTGGGGTGTTGTGTGCCGGCTTCTTCCAGATGGGAATCGCCGTCGTCTTTGGGGTCATCGCCTTACTCGTCGCTGTCTGCTGGTTTATCAAAGGGGGCAAAGATACCCTGACCATCTGCCTGCACGCCTTAGTCGATGGCGCTCGCCATGCGGTGCCCGTGGGGATTGCCTGCGCCCTAGTTGGGGTGATTATCGGTATCGTCTCGCTGACGGGGATAGCCTCAACCTTCGCCAGTTACATCCTCGCCGTGGGTCAAGATAACCTCTTCCTCTCGCTGGTGTTAACTATGCTCACCTGCATGGTGTTGGGCATGGGCATCCCGAGTATCCCTAACTACATTATTACTAGCTCGATTGCCGCACCCGCCCTGCTGGACTTAGGTGTGCCGCTGATCGTCTCCCATATGTTTGTGTTTTACTTCGGGATTATGGCCGACCTCACGCCTCCCGTCGCCTTGGCCTGCTTTGCCGCCGCGCCAATCGCAAAAGAATCGGGGCTGAAGATCAGTCTATGGGCGATTCGCATCGCTATCGCTGGCTTTGTGATCCCCTTTATGGCGGTTTACGATCCGGCGCTTATGCTACAAAGCGATAGCTGGCTTGCCATCGGCTTTGTGATGTTAAAAGCCACCGTGGGCATTGGTATCTGGGGCGTGATCTTCACCGGTTTCTTACTGCAAAAACTCTATTGGTGGGAACGGGTTATCGGCTTCCTCGCCGGTGCCAGTTTAATCCTTGCGACACCGCTCAGTGATGAAATCGGCTTTGGTCTGGCGCTACTCTTTATCGTGCAGCACAGCCTTAGAGCGCGCAAACTGAAACGTCTTGCCGAGCAGGGGTAAGGTTTTGAGTGTATGCAAAGGTAAGGCAATAAGATGCTAGGTCTATGTTTAGGCCTAGCCGGCACTCTGTGGGCGCAAGTGCCCACAGAGCAGTTCACCCTCGCGTGGAACCACAGCATAGAAAAAATCCGCTGGGAAGAAGACTATCAAGTCACCACTCAAGGATTACGCCTCACTGAGGCCAGAGTCAAAGGCACGGGGGCGGGAATGGAAATCCCCGATGATGCGGTGTTTAGCAATGGCAGTTGGCATTATCAACCTAAGTTGCCCGTGCTGCCGAGATTACGCCTAGGGCGCACACCCGAGGCGGGGGATTTTGAGCTGTGCTTCACTCAAGCTTCGGGGGAGACGCAGTGCCAAGCCATGAGTCATTGGATTGGCCCGCCGAACACACACGATGCTGCCGTAGAGGTGTGGGGCTGTAAGCTGTGAAATGTCGCTTTATAAAGACGCACAAATAAGGCGCGCAAATAAGGCGCGTCTGCCGTCGATTAACGGTCAATAGCGCTCTCATTCCGAGAGAAACTGTAGCCGTTTTTCCCTTGGTGTTTAATACGATACATAGCGGCATCGGCGCGATCGCAGCTTTGAGCAAAACGATCACCGTACTCAAAAATATCGATACCAATACTCAGGCTAATCGCCACCTCGCAACCATCGAGTAAGAAACGTTGTCGATAAACATCCAATAAGGATTGTGCGAGCATACTTAAGGCTTCGATATCCGAAGTGGGCAGGACAATCACAAACTCGTCCCCGCCGAGCCGCGCGATCTTCGCCTGCACGCCCGAATGCTCCACTAAGGAATGCGCCACATGCACCAATAAGTTATCGCCAAACTTGTGACCATGGTGATCATTTAAGGCTTTAAAACCATCAAGATCGATAAAGAATAACGCCCCGCGCTGGCCAGGTTGCAATAACTCATCGAAGGCCTTAGTGATGGCTTGGCGGTTCATCAGGTTGGTGAGAGGATCGCTATGGGCTAACCGAGCTAAATCCAGCTCATAGCGCTTTTCTTGAGTGATATCGATATGGCTGCCCATCATCCGCAGCGGCGTGCCATCGGGTAGACGCTCAACAATGCGGCCACGATCCGAGACCCAAGTGATGCTGCCATCTTTGTGCAGCATGCGATGTACGACCTGATAATAATCGGCCTTGCCATTCACATGGTCTTCAAAGGCTTTGATTACCCAGTCTTTATCCTCTGGATGAAGTTTACTTTTCCAGCTGTCGACATGGGCACGAAGCTCCTCGCGGCTAAAGCCGAGCAGTTCGCCCCACTTCACATTGAACAGGGTGAGATTGCCACTGGGAACATGCTGCTCCCACAAGCACAAGCCATTGCCATCGAGGGCGGCAAACAGTTTTTCTTCGGCGCGATTATTGAGCGCCGTTAACCGCGCATTTTCACGTTTAAGCTCGGCGATTTCGGCCTGAAGTTGCTTTATTTGTGCTGCAGAATCCGCTACCACGAAAAGTCTCTGTTGTTAGGTTGGGGGATTTTCGTCCAGTGTAAAACAGTTAAAGCCGAAGGGACATAGTAAAAAGGATAAAGCCAAAGGGAGCTGGCAAGCCGCACAAAGGAGTCAGCCAGATGCTGACTCCACCAAGCTGACGCTTAATCGCGGGTGAGCACTTCAAGCAATTCAATCTCAAAGGTGAGGTCAGAATTTGGCTTGATATGGGCACCAATTTGACGCTCGCCGTAGGCTAAATGCGCAGGGACGAATAACTTACGTTTACCGCCAACCTTCATGCCCATCAGTCCTTGATCCCAACCTTTAATCACTCGGCCAGTGCCAATCACGCATTGAAATGCCTGACCACGGTCATAGGAGGAATCAAACTGAGTGCCATCCTGCAAAAAACCGCGGTATTGAGTGGTGATCAACGCGCCTTTTACGGCCTCTTTTCCTTCGCCGATTACCAGATCGACAACTTCTAATTCAGTCATTAAATTAATCTCTTCGTCTTCACTTACATACAAGTGATCCATCAAAGTGTCTATTCTAACATCGCCAACCGAGCTTGTCGGTGCAGCTCACCCATTTTGTGGTGCAGGTTTCGATACGCCTTTACCTCCCTTTAAATTTGCCACGGCGTCCCCATATCTACAGCATGCATTGAGCTAAGGAGCCATTCCATGATTATCGCCTGCCCCCACTGTGACACCTTGAACCGCGTGCCCCAAGAGCGGTTAACCGAGCAGCCTACCTGCGGCAAATGTAAACAGAATCTTTTTACGGCGGCGCCCATTGAGCTCACGAGCGCCAATTTTATCAATCATGCTCACAAGTCAGAGTTGCCACTCGTTGTTGATTTTTGGGCGAGCTGGTGCGGCCCCTGCAAAAGCTTTGCCCCCACCTTTTCGGCGGCAGCCAAAGCATGGGAACCACAATTTCGCTTCGGAAAGATTAATACCGAGGAGCAACAGGCGTTGGCGGCGCAATTTGGGATCCGCTCTATCCCTACGCTGATGATATTCAAACAGGGGCATGTTATCGCCCAGCAAGCGGGCGCCTTACCCAAGTCGGCGCTCGACCAATGGCTGCAGAGTTATTGCTAGAATCTATAGTTTCGCCCATAAAAATACCCAGCCTAGCTGGGTATTTTATTTGAATGAATCAGGCGCGTTTACACTTCCCAGAAGGTGTGGGCAATAATGCCCAGCACTATCATGCTGAGGAAGTTAACTATCATGCCCACTCGCACCATTTCCGACTGCTTAATATGGCCAGAGCCGTAAACAATGGCGTTAGGCGGCGTCGCCACAGGCAACATAAAGGCGCAGGAAGCCGCAATACCAATCAGCACTGAGAGCATCACTGGCGATACCCCTAATGCTTCGGCAATCGCCGCAAATACAGGCACTAACAGCGCGGCACTCGCGGTATTACTGGCAAACTCGGTCAGCATCACCACGAAAGCGATTACCGCGAACACGAACAGCGACATATGGGTGCTACCAAAAATATCCGTCATCCAGTGCGCGAGGAACACGCTGGTACCGGTACTTTTGAGCACGGCACTCAAGGTTAAACCGCCACCGAACAGGATCAATACGCCCCAGTCAGTGGTCGATTCGATCTTCTTCCAACCCACGAGCCCGAGTCCTGCCAGCAACACTACAGTGCCAAGGGCGACGACGGTATCAAATTGCGAGATCCCACCGAGCGCTTTTGCCAGCGGCACACTGAAAATCCAGCAACAAACCGTCGCGAGGAAGATAACTAAGGTCAGTTTGCCTTGGAAAGTCAGTTTTTGTTCTTCAACATCCAACTTACATTGCGCTGATAGATCCGGCTTAAAGTACCAGTAGAGTGCCAAAAGCATCATAGGTAACATCAAGATCACCGTTGGAATACCAAACTTCAGCCAGTCGCTAAAGCTCAGGCCGACCTGCGCTGCGGCAATCGCGTTTGGCGGGCTGCCGACTAAGGTACCAATGCCACCAATGTTGGCGGAATAGGCAATCCCAAGCAGTAAGAACACATAAGTGCTGTGGTACATCTTGCGATCGAGCTGCTGCAAAATCCCCAGCGCGAGTGGCAACATCATCGCCGTGGTTGCTGTGTTACTGATCCACATAGATAGCAGCGCCGTCACGCCAAACAGCATTAAACAGGCAATACTGAGTTTACCCTTGGAAGCCAGCAATAATTTTTGCGCGATTAAAGTATCGATCTTTTGATGGTGCAGCGCCGCAGCTAATACAAAACCACCGAAAAACAGATAGATAATGGGATTGGCAAAGTTACTCATGGCTTCTTTGGTTTCAAACACCCCAAAGAATACCGCCAAAATCGGCACTAAAATCGCCGTGATACTGATGTGAATCGCTTCGCTTAACCACAAGATGGCGGCAAACACTAAGATAGCCAGCCCTGTATTGACCCCTTGGTCAAAGGGTAAACCGTAATACAGCGCGAATAGCAGCAGAATATCCGCCACTAAGATCAGCATTTTTTTCTTTTCAAGCCCGGCATTCGCGGGCGAATGATTGGGGGGAACCGACGTTGATTGCTCTAAGGACATGGTGACAACCTTTATACCATTATTTTTTTAGGCAAATTTAGGGCATAGGTCACACTTGGCAAAGCAGTTTATTTTGTGCTTTTGCCACCAAGCAACCACAAACACTGCAGACAAAAGGCGCAAAAATGCCATTTTCGAGATAAAAATCACCTGTTTTTGATCTGAACTTATGTACAAAATTTTCAAACGCACAAAAATACCGCAAAAGTTTGCCAAAGCTGTAATTGAACAAATGTTTAAAACTGTGACGCGCATCAAACTTTAGTTTTCAGCCAGGTGATAAAGGCTGAATTTAATCTTAAAAGCAGCAGTTAAAACTAAAATATCTAAATCATTTACACTTTTACAACCAAAGATCCCACCAAAGACAATCACTGCATATTTTCCAATTTATTCACATTTAAACAACCACTCAATTTAACGGCTCGCCGAACAACAACCGTCAGAGCCCCGAGATGACGCCGATTTTCAAGCTATCTCCCCCTTCGAATGGCGCTACCCAGTTGTGTCAGCTTGAATGCAAACAAGAGATTCTTTAACCTAAAACCAACAAAGATTGCAGAGCGTGCAAACTCACTCTATATTGCAGCTAGAACCTTATTTAGGCATTTAAAATGTTGCTTTAAATGACCAAAGGCGTTTAAGGGAGGGGATAGCGATGGACAGATATTTTAACCCCTTGAGTTTATCTGATAGTGCCAAGGAACATCAGATTAGCTTCCCCGTGGACTTTGTGCAGGCGCTTACCGTGGCGACCTCACTCCAAGAAGTGCTCGATACGGTTTCCCAATGGATCTATCAACTCTTTGATGCACAACGAGCCAGCATCACATTGAAGGACGATGCCGAATTTTTAAAGGTCTATTCAATCAGTGGCGATAAGGCTATTCCACTCGATTTTAGAGTCCCGATTGCTAACACCTTTGTAGGGCGCGTCTTCACTGAAAAGACGGTACTGATTTGCGATGACCTGACAAACTCCACCACCTTGGATGGCATCATGCTGGCGCAACACGGCATGAATACCTGCATGAACGCGCCATTACTCTATGGGGATATTTGTTTAGGCACCCTAAATGTCGCCCACCACCAATCCAGCTACTATAACGATGTACACGCTTTAGAATTACAGTGCTTAGCCAATTGGATTGGCCTGAACATCAGCCTGCGTCTACAGCTGAAAGAACTCGAATACCTTGCCTCAACGGATCATTTAACAGGCGCGGCCAATCGACGGGTGTTTACCCAAAAAATCCAGCAAGCCATAGTGGCGTACCATGAACAAGGGCAAGCCTTTTACTTTGGTTTGATGGACATAGATCATTTTAAGATGCTCAATGACCAATTTGGCCATACCGCAGGGGACTATGTGCTTCAGCGGATTGTCGCAATTGCAGAAACGCTGATGACAAGTCCGGGAAAATTCTTTCGGATCGGCGGTGAGGAATTTGCGATAATCTTCCTCGAGCAAACTGGGTATGATGCCCTGCAGTTTTTTAACGATATCAGGGAAGCCATTGCCAAGGCCGCCATGGAGTATGATGATGTACAACTCAGCGTCAGTGTCAGTATCGGCTTTACCGCGATGAGCGCATTAGATGAGGCGCCAGAATCCCTGCTGCGCCGCGCGGATAAGGCGCTGTATCAGGCAAAACTGGCGGGGAGAAATCGTGTAGTGATGTTTAACAGCACTCAAGTATAATTGCCCGATATGTTTAAGAATCATTCATTCAACGCCGAAAAAACGCACAACAAAATCGCAAGTCTGTAACATTTGAAGCTCATTATCTCTATGAATAATAAACACAAATATTATTCACCATCTCAGTCAATCTAACTCACTTTACCCTGCACAAAATTCGGCCTAAAGTCGCGCCCGTAATCTCACCTCCCGCTAATAATTTGTCCATTTTGGTACCGCTTGTGGAAAATAGTGCATTAACTCAATCGACTCAAAAGCCAGGGCTGTTTGTGCCTGTTGCTGGCTTAAGCCTATTTGCCCTCGCCTCGGGCTATTTGATGAGTTTGATCCCGCTGTCTCTCAGTTACTTTGAACTCAGCCCCGATCTCGCACCATGGCTCGCGAGTATTTTCTACCTAGGCTTATTGCTGGGAGCACCTTGCATCGCGCCAATCGTGGCACGTATTGGCCACAGCAAAGCCTTTATTTTATTTCTCAATATCTTATTGTGCAGCGTTGTGGTCATGGTACTGCTGCCACAGGGCGGTATCTGGCTCGCTTCGCGACTCGTTGCTGGTGTCGCGGTGGCAGGGATTTTCGTGGTCGTCGAATCTTGGTTGCTGATGGCCGACACCCAAAAACAACGGGCCAAACGCTTAGGCCTGTACATGACCGCCCTCTACGGCGGCACGGCAATCGGACAACTCGCGGTCGATTACTTAGGTACCACGGGCAACCTTCCCTATTTAGTGGTGATAGGTTTACTGGCCGCCGCCAGTTTACCCGCGCTCTTAGTTAAACGCGGTCAGCCGCAATCGAGCGAGCAACACTCGATTGCCCTCTCGGATCTTAAAAACCTGAGTAAACCCGCCGTGGTCGGTTGTTTAGTCTCGGGATTATTGCTCGGCCCTATTTACGGCCTATTGCCTGTTTATGTGTCGCAGGACATGGGATTTGCCCAGCAGACGGGGCAATTTATGGCGCTGATCATAATGGGCGGCATGATAGTCCAGCCCTTAGTGAGCTATTTATCTCCACGCTTCCAGAAGAGTGCATTAATGGCCGCCTTCAGCTTAATTGGTGCAGCGGCACTCTTTTTACTGACACAGAAATCCCTCGTTGGACTCTGGTTAGGCTTTGTGTTGCTGGGCGCCTGCGCCTTTGCCCTCTACCCTATCGCCATCAGTCTGGCCTGCGATCATTTGCCCAGCAGCCAAATTGTGTCTGCAACTCAGATTATGTTGCTCAGTTATTCCGTAGGTTCGGTTATCGGCCCGGTTGCAGCGAGTCGCTTTAATCATATCGAGCATGGCTTGTTACTCTACTTAGCCGCCAGTTTTGTGCTGACCTCTTGTTACCTTGGCGCGCACTTACTGGTGCGAAGCAAACCTCGCTTGCCGACGGCAAAAGCTTAAGGCCTATTACTAAGTAACAAAAAGGGCGCCGATAAGGGCGCCCATTTTTTTAGACTGTTTTTAACCTGGCTTCTTCGGCCACAGGCTCCTTGCAGGGAATAGCCCAGACACTGTCCTGCGGGCCATTGAATACGCGATGGCGCGTGAGTCGGTATCCATAGTAGAACAGCCCGCTAAAGCCGAGCGCCACCAGCTCGACCCCAAGCGTTGCCGCCGAATGGGGCGCCCATAAACCCAGACTCGGCACTAACAGCCCAATCACAGAGGTAATAGGCATGGCCAGAGTCGCCAAGGCGCACAGAGGTAAAATCAGCAGTGCCGCCCTCGCCGCGCCGCGCCAAAAGGCATAGGCCACTAAGGCGGCGAAGACGACATAGTACAACCACAGATAGAGATGATTAATATTGCTCACCTGTGAGTAGAACCATTTGCCCAGCAACATGCTCACCGCCAGAGCGGCAACCGAACCTAAGCAAATCCCCACGGTGGCGCTCGCCATTAATCGGCAAGCACGCGTCTGCTCACTCGCCTGTTTTTTACGTCGCTTTTCCAGCCAAAGCAAGTTGCCGCTGTAAAATAAAAAAGCGCCACTCAAGCCTAAAAAGAAATACACCCAACGCCCAAGATCGCCCCCGTAACTGCCAAAGTGCAGCCCAAAGAATACCGCCACCGTTCTGGCCCAAATGCCCTTGTCACTTTGGTCAATGGTGCTGTTGGTTATCTTGAGGCTATAGGGATGCAAATATAAGTAATCGGTAACTGGCCCGCGCATAAAGCCGTTAGGGTTGTACAGGCCTAAACGCAAGGTCGCACGGGGATTATTCAAGTTCATAAAGGTCATTTCATGCACTTGATACTCGGGGGCGAGCTCCTGCACCTTAGTCAGAACCGTGCTGACCTTAGGCAAATCGGCGAGTGTATAGGGCGTTCTATCGGGGGCGGGTTGGGCAAACAGCGGTTTTTCACCGTAAACCACCTGCTTAAGCCCATCGTAAAGCTGATCATGGAAGGCAAACACTATCACGGTCAAACTGATCACCAGATGAAATGGCAAACTAGTGATGCCGACTAAGTTGTGGGCATCGAGCCAGAAACGACTCTCGCCCTTATCTTTACGTAGGGCGAAAAAGCTTTTAGTTAAGGTAGGCAGTAAGAAAATCACTCCAGAAACCAGCGCCAAGAAGTATAAGAAGGCGGCGACGCCGAGCACATAGACGCCCGCTTGATCGTGACCCACTTCACCGGCAATCCCCGCAGTGCGGTGTAATTGGTCAATCAGCTCGGCCAGCTCGCTTGGGGTACTCAGTTGAGTCACTAATTGCCCCTGCTCGTCGAGGCTAGCATGCCAAAGCTGGTTGCTCATGCTGAGTTCACGCTCCGAGCCCTGCTCAAACCAAGTCATCGGCGACTGATGTTCATCATTCAAGTGCAAACTAAAGCCATTTTTCGCCTTATCGTCCCGCGCTAACACCTGCGACACTAACTCATCGAGCCTATCAGCAGAGACTTGCGGCAAAGTCACAGAGGGCGGCATTGACCAAGCGTCAATCGCACCTTTAAACATAGTGAGCGATCCGGCATAGAAACCGATAAACAACACTATTCCGGCGATGATCCCAGTCCAAATATGGATAGACTGATACACCCGTAACACATCACTGCGAACTTTCATCCCTTATCACCTAAAGGTATATAAAACTATATAAGTCAAAATGTTAAGCAGGCCTAAATAGCCAATGGCCCTGAGTCCTGTTTTAAAGAGAAAACTCAAACTTAAGACAGATAACCAAATGGGCGCGATCAACCACATATTGACCTGCACCTTAGTATCGGCATCTATTCCGCCCGGACCAAACCAGGCAAATAATCCCACTAGCCCTAGGGCTAAGGTAAAACCTAACACTAACCCTGCCAGTGACTTAGTCCACCAGTCGGGTTGTAACTTGTCCTGTTCAGCTATACGCGCCATGGCTTATTTCCGACCGATAAGAGAGATAAAAGGCACTAAGCCCGAGAGCAACATCAACAGGGCTATCCAGAGAAACATTGCGGCACTGAAGGTGAACAGACTCAGCCAACCAATCAAGCTGGCGAGGGCAAGCCCATAGGCGAGTAACCGCCAAGGCCGCTTAGGCAAAGGGCGAGCTAATCGTTTTTGCTGCTTATTGGCCAGATAACACAACAGGCAAGCCGTCAGCGTCGACAACAAAAAGATAAGTTGCAACACGGGATTTATCCTCTCACGACAAAGTGTTAGCACAATTAAACTCACTGAAATCTATCGCCTTTTCGCCTGATACCCACAAAGCACTAACGGGCGAAATGATAGAAAATTGAGTTAATTTCGGGACTCTAACTTTAGTGAGAATAGTTCGCAATAACATTTACACTGTAAGGATAAGCAATGACATCTGGGTCACACATCGACAAGTCCAATGCAGTCTTGTTGCCTCATGTTAACCATTAAGATACATTTTGCTGCAAAATGTAACGCCAAGTGATTAAAACTAAACCGTATTCCGCCCCAATAAATTCGCCATCGCAACATATCAGCAAAGGAAGCGACATGATAAAAACTGAACTTAACCTGCCAAGCTCTATTGGCCTCTCTAAAATCATCCCCCTAGTGATTTTACTGATCCTCTTTATTTCACTCTTTGGCAGTTGGTACACGGTCGACCAAGGTGAGCGCGGAGTGATTCTGCGTAACGGTAAGATCATCGGCACCGCCGAGCCAGGGCTTGGATTTAAAATGCCACTGTTCGATACAGTAGTGAAAATCTCAACCCAAACCCACACCACCAGCTACAGCTCATTACAAGCCTATAGCCGCGATCAGCAACCCGCGACCCTCAACGCTTCAGTCACCTTCAACGTGCCGCCGGATCGTGTCGAAGAAGTGTATGCCAACTTTAAGAGTATTGATGCCATGGTGGCTCGCCTACTCGACCGCCAAGTGCCAACGCAAGTTGAGAACATTTTTGGTAAATACACTGCGATTTCGGTCGTGCAGGAGCGGATCAAATTCGGTATAGATGTCACCAGCGCCATCACTAACTCGGTCAAAGGCCCCATCGAAATCACCTCAGTGCAGATTGAAAATATCGACTTTTCCAACGCCTATGAAAAGTCTGTAGAAGACAGAATGCGCGCCGAAGTTGAGGTACAAACCCAGCTGCAAAACCTCGAGAAAGAAAGAGTCAGCGCACAAATCGCCGTGACCCAAGCGCAAGCAGAAGCCGACTCACAACTCGCCCGCGCTAAGGCTGAGGCCGAAAGTATTAGGATTAAAGGGGATGCAGAGGCGTCTGCCATTAAGAGCCGCGCCGAGGCTCTGGCACAAAATCAAAACCTTGTCGAACTGACCAAAGCCGAGAAGTGGGATGGCAAGCTGCCCACCACAGTGCTGCCAACGGGCACTCTGCCGTTTATCGATGCTAAAAAGTCGAACTAATAAACGACTGAGCGTCACGCGTCACCCTGCCGCGTGAGCGGTACAATTGAAGTGTCACAATAAAAAAATCCCCAGTCATTGCTGGGGATTTTTAGTTAGCGTTAGCACTATGAGCAGCAGTCGCTGCGGCGCAGCCAGCTTCTTGGGATTTTCTCGAATACCACTTTCGCCATCAGCAATGCGAGCACTATGCCTGAGGTCGCGACTAGCCACTCTGGCAACATTTGATGTTGCTCACCAATCTGTGGCATCACCTCAAAACCAAAGTTAGCAACCAGGTAATTCACTAAAGCACCAGCGACTAAGGCAACACCCAAGACGCCGCCAAGATAACCATAGAGCGCGCGCTTACCCAGCTCCTTAGTCACCACGCCTAAGGTGGCGATATTGGTTGCAGGACCTGCCATCATAAACACCAGCACGGCGCCGGGGGAGACACCCGCCAGTAGCAAGCCGGCGGCAATCGGCGTTGAAGCTGTAGCGCAGATATACATAGGCACAGACACTAGCACCATCACCAACATAGCAAGCAATCCATCGCCCCACTTAGCTAAAAAGTCATCAGGAACATAGGTTTGTACTATGGCAGCGAAGAATAAACCCACCAGCAACCATAGTGTGGTGTCACGCACCAGATCCGTCGCCGCATATTTAAGACCTATGCCTACACGTGCAATCACAGATTCCGACTTAAGCTCGGTCGCCATATCCTGTGTAGATGCGCAGCAGCTCTCGCCTTCGGTTTGATGGCTATCAGCCGTTTTCGCGCTTGAGCTACTACAACATGCGCCCTTCTTCACTACGACTATTTTTTCAGGCGCGGCAGTTTGAGTGCCACAGCATGAACCAGCATTTTCAATCTTAACCGCACTAACTTTAGCCACATTAACCATACCGACAGCGCCCATGCTTGAGCCGCCAGTTGCCATTAGACTTGGCGCCGCCATCGGCGTCATTTTGATTTTTGGCTCGGCTGCTGGCGCTTTCGCGTTATCACTGCCGCAGCAGGAAGACTTAACTGGCGTGATTGCTGGCGCGTTTGTCGATGCACAGCAGCTTTTTACCGCTTCGGCTTTGACCACTTTCTCCGCCGACGGGGATTTTGAAGCACAGCATGAAGCGACAGGAGTAGCGCTAGCGAATGCCTTGTCTGACTGAGCCTTGTCTAACTGAGCCTCGGCCTTAGCAGCAGGTTTGCCATCGTCATCATCTCGCCCGACTAAAAGGCCCGCAACAATAGCACTGGTGATCGCCGCAATCGGCCGTACTATCGCCATAAAAGGGCCGAGCAAAACGTAGGAAACCGTTACAGAGTCGACCCCAGTTTCTGGAGTCGAGACTAAAAAGGAAGTCGTTGCCGCTTTCGATGCCCCAGAGCGGCGCAGCCCAACGGCCGCGGGGATCACCCCGCAGGAACACAGAGGTAATGGCGCGCCCAATAACGCCGCCTTCACCACGGTTTTAAAGCCATGCCCGCCGAGCTGTTTTTGCATCCAAGCCATGGGCACAAACACTTTGAGTAGGCCCGCCAGAATCAAGCCGAGCAGCAGCCAAGGGGCGGAATCTAAAAACAGATCGATAAAATTCTTCAATAACATAGTTAATTCCCTGACTTATCTAGGGTTGTCGCATCTGGAGTTTGGCCATGGTCGTGCTCCACACGCACTCGCTCTGTGCTCGACTCCAGCGCCTCTAAAATCGAGCAATGTTCGGCGCTGCGCGGCCCGCCGCAGCAGGCATCCGACAGTTTTTGCAAACTGGTTTGAAAATGCAGTAACTCGGCAATCTTAGTCTGCACCTGAGCCAACTTAACGTCGACCATGCCCTTCACATCGGCACAGGCCCAATTGGATTTATCCAACTCGATAGAAAGCAGCTCGCTAATTTCACTCAAGCTAAAACCTACCGCCTTCGCCCGTAGAATAAAACGCAGCCGTGCGGCATCGGCATCGGTATAGACCCGATAGCCAGAGTCGGTGCGGCTCGAAGGCGAAAGCAGGCCGTGTTTCTCATAAAATCTGAGGGTATCGGCTTTCACTTCGCATAAATCGGCTAACTCACCAATGCGGTACATAGTTCTATCCTTTGCAGCTTAGCTTGCCTCATGCCAACCTTCGCTGACAATCAACATCATGGTGCGAGTATAAACCTTAGAGCCTACTCCAAGGTCAAGGGCTATTTTTAAATTTATACCTCAGTCAAAAAACACGGCACTTTGTTCTGATATCAATATTGTGAAATCGCGCAGAAAAAACACCCGTAAATCCAGTTTTACGGTAGAATACGCGCGCCTGACGCTGGGACAAAAAATATAAGTAGGACCAAGGGGCTTTTGGAAAGCAGAATCCGATGGAAGTTGTTCTGTTTTCCGAAAGATCCTTGAAACTAAAATAACTGGACCCTGTACCCAAATGACTGTTGCAAATAATGCCAGACCCATTCGTCGCGCGCTGTTAAGCGTTTCAGATAAAACCGGAATTCTCGAATTCGCCAAAGCATTACACGCCCAAGGCGTTGAACTGCTGTCAACGGGCGGCACCGCTCGCTTGTTAGCGGATAACGGCGTGCCTGTTATCGAAGTATCTGACTATACAGGACACCCTGAGATCATGGATGGTCGCGTTAAAACCCTGCACCCTAAAGTGCATGGCGGCATTTTGGCGCGTCGCGGTCTTGATGAAAATGTCATGGCTGCCAACAACATCAATGCAATCGATCTGGTTGCGGTTAACCTCTACCCCTTTGCCGATACCGTTGCTAAAGCCGGTTGCACCTTAGAAGATGCGATTGAAAACATCGACATCGGTGGCCCGACTATGGTGCGCGCTGCGGCGAAAAACCATAAAGACGTGACTATCGTGGTAAATGCGGCCGACTATAACCGCGTATTAGCCGAAATGGCCGCCAACAATGGCAGCACGACTCACGCGACCCGTTTCGATTTAGCGATTGCAGCCTTCGAACACACTGCCGGTTACGATGGCATGATCGCCAACTATTTCGGCACTATGGTTCCTGCACATAGCACTGATGAGTGCTTCGAAGATTCTAAGTTCCCACGCACCTTCAACACTCAATTAGTGAAGAAGCAAGATCTGCGTTACGGTGAAAACAGCCACCAAACTGCAGCCTTCTATGTTGACACTAAGATCGACGAAGCCTCAGTCGCAACGGCAGTTCAACTGCAAGGTAAAGCACTGTCTTACAACAACATCGCCGATACCGATGCCGCCCTTGAGTGCGTGAAAGAGTTCAGCGAACCCGCTTGCGTTATCGTTAAACACGCTAACCCATGTGGTGTTGCACTGGGTAAAGACTTACTCGATGCCTATAACCGCGCCTATCAAACTGACCCAACGTCAGCCTTTGGCGGCATCATCGCCTTCAACGGCGAGTTAGATGCAGCAACCGCTAGCGCTATCGTTGAGCGTCAATTCGTTGAAGTGATTATTGCGCCAGTCGTGAGCCAAGGTGCCCGCGATGTAGTGGCCAAGAAAACCAACGTGCGTCTGTTAGAGTGCGGTCAATGGGATACTAAGACCAAGACCTTAGACTATAAGCGCGTAAACGGTGGTCTGCTGGTGCAAGACCGCGACCAAGGCATGGTTGGCTTAGATGACATTAAAGTCGTGACTAAACGTCAACCGACCGAGAGCGAGCTGAAGGACTTAATGTTCTGCTGGAAAGTGGCTAAGTTCGTTAAATCTAACGCCATTGTTTACGCTAAAGACGGTATGACCATCGGTGTCGGCGCCGGCCAAATGAGCCGCGTCTACAGCGCTAAGATTGCTGGTATCAAGGCTGCCGATGAAGGCTTAGAAGTGGTTAACTCTGTGATGGCGTCCGATGCCTTCTTCCCATTCCGCGACGGTATCGATGCCGCAGCGGCGGCGGGCATCAGCTGCATCATCCAGCCAGGTGGCTCAATGCGCGATGCTGAAATCATCGCCGCGGCCGACGAGCACGGCATGGCCATGGTAATGACGGGCATGCGCCACTTCCGTCACTAATGCCACCTACAGCCAGCAAGCCATGTGCTGGCTGTTTCATTTATCGCACTCTGTAGCGCTAAAAATCTAACCACAAGAATTTAAAACTCAAAGGGATGACTTAACATGAAAGTATTAGTTATTGGTGGCGGCGGCCGCGAACATGCCCTAGCTTGGAAAGCGGCACAATCCCCACAGGTAGAGCTGGTTTATGTTGCACCGGGTAACGCGGGCACGGCCCTCGAGCCGAAGTTAGAAAACCTCAACATCAGCGCGACGGACATTCCTGCCCTGCTCGATTTTGCTCAAACCAATCAGATCGAACTCACCATCGTTGGCCCAGAAGCGCCGCTGGTATTGGGTGTGGTCGATGCCTTTAATGCTGCGGGTCTACCCATTTTCGGCCCAACCAAAGCGGCAGCACAGTTAGAAGGCTCTAAGGCGTTCACTAAGGACTTCTTAGCACGCCACAATATCCCAACGGCGGGTTATAAAAACTGTACCGAAATCCAAGACGCTAAAGCCTTCGTGCGTGAACTGACGGGCAAGACGGGTTACCCAGTGGTAATCAAGGCCGACGGTTTAGCCGCAGGTAAAGGCGTAATCATCGCCCAAGATCAAGCTGAAGCCGATGCCGCCATCGAAGATATGCTCGCAGGCAACAAGTTTGGCGATGCTGGTTCTCGCGTGGTTATCGAAGAATTCTTAAAAGGCGAAGAAGCCAGCTTTATCGTTATGGTCGATGGTAAAAATATCCTCGCCATGGCGACCAGCCAAGACCATAAAGCCCGTGATAATGCCGACCACGGTCCAAACACTGGCGGCATGGGCGCTTACTCACCAGCGCCTGTGGTCACCCAAAGCGTGCACGATTGGACCATCGCTAACGTTATCCGCCCAACGGTTGATGGCATGGCGGCTGAAGGCAATGTTTACACAGGCTTCCTGTATGCGGGCCTGATGATCGCACCAGACGGCAGCGCCAAAGTACTGGAATACAACTGCCGCTTTGGCGACCCAGAAACCCAACCTATTATGATGCGCCTCAAGTCAGATCTGGTTGAGCTGTGTTTAGCCGCAACCCGTGGCGAGCTGGATAAAGTTACCGCCGAGTACGATTCTCGCGCCGCAGTCGGTGTTGTATTAGCCGCAGGCGGTTACCCAGATGACTACCGCAAGGGCGATGTGATCCAAGGTTTAAGCCTAGGTAATCACGATGCCAAAGTCTTCCACGCAGGTACTGAGATGAAAGACGGTCATGTAGTTACTAACGGCGGCCGCGTTCTATGCGCTACAGCCCTAGGACACACTGTGACCGAAGCACAAAAAGCTGCTTATCTGCTGGTTGATGAAATCCACTGGGATGACGTGTATTTCCGCACCGATATCGGCTATCGCGCCATTGCCCGCGAACAACAGGGCTAAGCTTTAATTCATTTAAAAAAACCGGCTATGCGCCGGTTTTTTTATGCCTTAAATTTGACGAACGTCAATTTTAAGTTAATGATTTATATCAATTTTAAGAAATCAAAACCTACTTTCACCCGCATTATTCCTATACAATGCTACGCAAATGTTAACTACCTACAAATGCTAAGGACTCTCCATGGAGATTAGACTCATTTCTGCCGCCATCGCCTTGATACTCGCGGGTTGTGGCGGAGGCTCAGAGGACTCGGGTAGCACAACCCCTCCGCCGGAGCCGCCAGTCCAACCTCCTGCGGTGACTCAATATACAGCGAGTACTAGTCCAGTCTTGGGTGGTAAGCTCATCCCTAGCAGCCAAAAGGTAGATGCGGGTAAAAGTGCCAGCTTTAGCATTCAAGCCGACAACGGTTTCGTGCTGGATAGCATTAGCGGCTGTGGCGGTGCGCTGACCGAACAGACCTATATCACTGCGACGATAAGCGCAGATTGCACTATCACCCCAAGTTTTATCAGCAATGCTGAAAATGCCATTCGCCATCAAGACCATACCCTTGCTAGCGCCGACGAACTGATTGATTTCAGCACCACCGAACTGGCGAGCATAGAGACCGCCCGCAAAGCGAAAATCACCGAACTCTATCAAGGTGTGGGTAACAGCATCACTTGGCATCCGACCCACGATTCCATCACCTTTTCGAGCTTTATGCCGGAAAATACTTTTACCTTACTGCCATCCAATGTTGATGGCAGCGGTGACAGTGCCATACGCGGCTTAGTGATGGCGGGCGAACAACAAGGCCAGCGTTATGCCGCCATGGGTGGCAACCTGTTTGCGGTTACTAATTCGGATCAGAGTGATAAGCTGCTGAAAAACCTTATCGGATGGCTGACCAAAGGCGGCGATCAGCAGAATGGCCTGAGCATAGTCACGGCACAGATGCCAAGTCGCGCCGACAGTTGGTATTTCCCCCATAACGAAGGGATCCGCACTTGGCTAAGCAAGTACTACCCCGATGCCCACAGCATCAACGACGCCAATAGCTGTGATTACACCGCCCTTGCCAGCTGTATCGATACCTTAAAACCCGATTTAATCGTTATCAGCGATATTGACCGCGACAACCTAGGTTACGCGGGCATTCAAGCGGCCATCACTAAAGCCAAGGCGGCAGGGATCCCGCTGCTGCTCTCGAATTATCGACGCGAACAAAGCGCTATGCTCTCGCCACTCTATCTTGAGATGGGGCTCTCTACTGCTGGAAACTATTGGTCGAAACTCAATGCCAATAACCTGAGTATCGACACTATCCTAGCGCAAGATAAGGCGCTCGCGGATGTCGACACCCTGCTGGCAAATTTGCGCGAACAACGCTTCGATACTCAAGTGCTCAATGACTGCAGCGGCAACTATTTAAGCTGTAACAGCAGCACCTTTGTTGAGACCTTTAAGGCGGGTGCGGATTGGTATCGCAGCAATGCAGAAACTTTAGATAACAATGATATCGATGCTTTTAACAGCCCTAATTTTAGCTTGATGAAAGCAGGATTACTCCTCGCCGACAAGTATCGCAGTGAAATCGATTATCCCATCGCCTACAGCGAATCCGCCCAGTGGCAGCAAGCCCTGTTTGCCGATTGGAGTGTTAGCTATGCCCGCGCCCACAACCTCGCCCAAGCTGACTTAGGTGAGTATGTCACCGACAGGACCAATCTGAGTAAGGGCAGCAACGCCCATTACACCTACCCTGCAACGGTGTCGGAACGTAAAAGCATCACAGTGCCTTACTCCGGCCAGTGGACAACAACGGGCTGGTACGCCTTACCCGGGCAGACCATCACCCTCAACCGCTTAGATAATACTGATGCTAATGTTGAAATTAAGCTGAATTATCATAGACGTAATACTAACCGCGCCTATGAGCAAAAGGTTTACCGCGCGCCACTGGAACTCGCCCAGCAACGCCTCAAGCTCGCCAAAGGGCAAAGTCTTGAATTCTCAACCCCCTATGGCGGCCCTATTTATCTCTATATCAGTGGTGGCGAAGGTGCGCTCAGTGTCGATGTGCAAGCCAAGAATGTGGCCAAGCACCCCAGCATCATGGATTTCTCTAATCCCGCTGAAATCACGGCCTTTAACGATAAGATCCAAAATACTGAGTTACCCCATGTGGATCTTCGTACCGATGGCGCCGAGCAGCATTTGCGCCGTGACCGTTTTATGAATGCGATTGGCGGTAAGATCCCGGATGTCAATGCGTTGCTCAAGAGCATTGTCGAGGATCATATCAACAGCGTGTATACCCTCGCGGGGCTGAAAATCCAAGGCAAGAGCTTAAGTGAATCTCTCCCCTCGGATGTGCTTTCAAGCTGTCAGGCACTCTTTGGCGCAGACTGCACCGATGCTAGCCTGCATACCCGCAGCATCATCCAACACGCTAACTATGACCAAAACGCCCACTGTGGCTCGGGTTGTAGCGGTAATCCATGGGATGCGGCTTGGAATATTTCGCCAACGGGTTGGGGAGATAACCACGAACTCGGCCACAATCTGCAAACCAACCGCCTAAACGTGCAATACGCTACTGCCGCCAATCGCGATAATTGGACTGGTTATGGTAGCCGCGCGGGGGAAAACTCCAACAATATTTTCCCCTATGTGGTGTTGTGGAAGACCCATTATCTGCGCGACGGCAACACGAGCAGCATCACCGATGGTCATATGAATCACAAAGATCTCTTCTATGTGTTTATGTCCGATGCGGCAGGCACCACTGATACCAGTGGCAAACGCGTGGTCTTTGGTGCCAACTGTAAAGTGCTCGATGTGGGTGAAGACAGATACACAGCCCCTTGGGCCAGCAATGCCTACGCGATACACAACGGCTATCGCATGGCGTTTTACATCCAAATGGCGCTAAAAGCTCATGGCATGACGCTTAACGACGGTACCAGCCTAAGCAATGGTTTCAATATCTTCACCCTGCTATATCAGCACAGCCGCATCTTTGGCAAATATGCCAATAATGCCAGCGACTGGGAGGCTAACCGCAGCAAACTCGGCTTTGAACTCTTCCCATACGAGGGGCATAGCGTTTACGGCGGCAAAACAGTGAGGGATATTCCGGGCAATGACTTTATGCTGGTATCCCTGAGTAAGCTCACAGGCAAAGATTGGCGCAGCCATTTTGATATGTTGGGCCTGCGTTACTCAAGCCTCGCCGCGGCGCAGGTAGCGGCAAACGCCAGCCAAGGTGCGGTTCCTATGGGTATGTATGAGCTTGAAACCGATTTGCCACCAGCAAACATGAGCCAAAGCTTAAGCTTTATCCCTCTGTCAGTTAGCGATGGCAGCACTCTGTGGAAAGGCACTGGCTCACCTAGCCAATGCGCTAAACCTTAATGGGTCATAGATGTCGATAGCCTCAACCTAATCCCAATAAACCTCGCTTATGCGGGGTTTATTTTTGCCCTAAAGCGTGAGCTGACGCACACAAGTCCCCCTTTGGCGGGCGCACTATCTAGACCCAACAAAAATATCAGGGGTTATTTATGGGATATTCAATCAAAGACATTATTTATCAAGGAGAAAAGTCTGGCGTGCACAATTGGCAGACGCTATCGGGACAGAATTTTTACTGGCATCCAGACTGGTTACATATCGCAGAGGATCTCACTGGCCACAAGGCCACCGCCCATATTCAGGCCGATGGCGATAAGGCGACCCAAAGCGAGGCAGAGCAAGCCATTGTGAAACACCTTAATCGCGGCAAATAAGCATTAATGGCCCGACGCAATCGCCTTGCGGGCAATTTTATCGATTAATCCCGGTGCAATCAGCTTTAGCCAGCGCCCGAGTCGGCCACGTAGCGACGTAATAAGCTGCCGACCTCGGGTCGCTATCACAGGGAGCATCATGTTCGCACATTGCTCGGCGGTGATAATTTTGGCTTCTTGCATTGGAGATTTACCAAGCGGCTTACCCTCGCCATCGAGGGCACGCTTATGAATCTGTGATACGACAAAATCGGGACAAATCACAGTCACGGCAACGTTATCATCCGCCAGTTCAATCCGCAGCGAATCAAAAAAGCCGATAACTGCATGTTTAGAAGCGGCATAGCCACTGCGCGTCGGCACGCCCGTTAACCCAGCTACCGAGGCCACAACCACCACCTGACCTTGGCTCGATTTTAAATAGGGTAAGGCGGCATGAGTTAAATACGCTGGCCCTAAATAGTTGACTCGCATAATATCTTCGAGCACTGACAGCTGATTAAGCTCATCGAAACGCGACCACATGGTCATACCCGCGTTATTCACTAGAATATCGAGGCGACCATAATGGGCAATCGTGGCTTGAATTAAGGCTTCGCATTGGGAGGCGCTACTGACATCGGCGGCAAATACAAAGGGAGTCGGACCATAGTTAGCGATTTCGAGGGCAAGGGAGGCTAAACGTGTTTCATTGCGGGCACTGAGCACCAGTTGGCAACCCACCCGTGCCATGGCGATGGCCAGCGCACGGCCTATTCCCTCCGAAGCGCCCGTAATAATGACCACTTTACCCGTCAGTCCATCCATAACTATTCCCTTGTTACCAATGTGTTAATTATGCTCCGAAGTAAATTGGCATAATCATCTTAAAAGCGCAATCCCCTATGCGCGTTGTGCGTGCGGCACGCCAAGCGGCTCGCAATAACTGCTCAGGGGTTGCGGTCGTCCTATCGCATAACCTTGCGCGTAATTAATCCCAATCGCCTGTAATCTATCGATAATCTCTTGGTTTTCGACAAACTCGGCCACAGTCTCAATCCCCATAACTCGGCATACGTCCTGAATGGATTTGACGATAGCGTAATCCTTGGCGTTGACCGCAAGGTTCTTCACGAAGCAGCCGTCAATTTTGACATAGTCCACCGGCAGTTCACGCAGATAACCATAGGACGCAAAGCCACTACCAAAATCATCCAACGCAAAAGAAAACCCGAGTTTACGCAGCTGCCTGAGCATTTCCATGCCGCGGTGACGATTTTGAATCGCCGTGGTTTCGGTGATTTCAAAGCACACACATTGGCTTGGGATATCAAAAATCTGTTGCTGCAAAGCGATATATTCCACCATGCCTTCGGCACCTAAGCTATTGCCTGAAAGGTTGATTGAAATACAGTGATCCGGCCACAACTGTGGATTTAAGGATAGCCATAAGAAGGCCTTACGTATCACTTCTTTGTCGATTTCAGGCATGAGCTTAAAACGCTCCGCCGCTGCGATAAACTGTGCTGGCGCTAAAATACGGCCGCAGGGTTCTTGGATCCTGAGCAGGATTTCCATCCGTTGCCGTTTAGAACTCGCCCCTAAACCGCGGATCGGTTGGTAGTAGAGCAGCAGTTCATTTTCCTCAATCGCTTGCGCGATACGCACCGCCCACTTGGGCGCGTTGCGCTGGTAGGTCAACTCTTTATCTTTATCATCGTAAAAATGGATTTGGTTTGTTCCCTTGGCCTTAGCGGCAATACAGGCAATATCCGCATCCTTAAGTAGCTCCAAGGCATTGATATAGGGCGCACGGCCAAAGGCGACGCCAATACTCAAGCCGACTTTATAGCTACTGTTTTTATCGTGCAGTACCTGCAGCGAAACCTGAGCGATAATTTGTTTTAACTGCTGGGCCACGGCCAAAGCCGTACTATCGCAAATAACTAAGCCAAATTCATCGCCACCTAAGCGAGCCAATAATGCCTGCGGCCCAAGGCAAGATTGAATCGTCCGCGCCACTATAGCCAACATGCGATCACCGGCGGCATGACCACAACTGTCGTTAATCAGCTTAAACTGCTCTAAATCCAGATAACATACCGCGAGGCGCTTAGCCTGACTGGCAAACTGCGGCAACCGCTCCTCGAAGGCTTGCCGATTGAGCAAACCTGTCACGCTATCGAAGTTGGCGCGTTTTTGCAGCTGGTGCTTAAGTAGCTCTTCCTGGGTAATATCCCGCAGCACCACCACAGTGCCGGTAATTTCTTTATCATGATTCAACACGTTACTGATGCTGCGCTCAATAATCCGCGGCGTGGCGGTTAATAGCTTGATTTTGGCGACTTGCGGTGTGGTCTCCCCCAAACGCATACAATGGAATACCGCTTGATTTAACTGCTCCCCCGCTTTTAATAACGACGCTAGGCTCTGGCCAACGGCGTAACAACTGGCAACATCGAGCAAAGATTCGGCCTTGGGATTCATATAGATCACTTTGGCATCGATATCGGTCAGGATCACCGCTTCGGCAATCGACTCTAGGGTAGTCTTACCGCGTTCTTTCTGCTGATATATGCGGGCAAGTAAACTGTTAACTCGACTGGCTAACACTTCTAACTCGACGTTACCTTCACCGCTCACTGGGCGATACACGCTGGCCGCCGGGTCGACTAATGCCAGCTGCTTCATCATGCTTTTAAAGGGTTTTAACAGGCCAGCGCGCAGCCAAATGTACCCCAGCGCCACAATTAACACGCCGAGTAGAATAATCCCCACAGAAACCCAATCGAGGTCGAGCTTTACTTCTTGGAAAGGTTCAGAAGAGAACTGTACCTGCAGATACAATGGCGAGTTTTCCAGCAAACTCGGGACTGGCACAAAGCTAACGCGATCTTTCGCGGCCGCGGTGTTGCTGCGACTCATCTGCACCTGAGTGACTAATGGCGCTTGGGCATATTCTAATAAATCCTGCGTCGATAACTGGCGCACCAAGAGCACGTATTCTTCGGGGGCGACGGCTGCTGCGGTGACAACAAGCCCAACATCCCCCGCAAGATACACCCCAGCCACTTTAGGTTTACCACCAGCTAGTACCGCATCGGCAATTTGCTGTTGTGTCGCTAAGGCAATACTGGAGGTATTGGCGAGGACACTTTGCAGCTGCCCGCCCTGCAGAATAAACCAGTGTAAATTGGCGGACATGGCGCTCTCAAGCCATGATGATTCGATGGATTGCAGTAATTCGCCATCGACCCGAGACAGCGGGGAGGCATAGATATTAGTGAGAAAACTTAAACGGTCGATATCGATGAGAAATTGTTGCTGGATATTAGTCAGCTCATGCTGCACATTATCTTGGCGCAGCAATTCGACCCGATGGTCGAACCAATAGCCGAGGCAATAGGACACGAGCACAACCGCTGGTAAACAGAATCCTGCAATAAATACCAATATTTTGTTGCCAATGCGCATCTCTTACCACGGCTTTTGTCATTGAATAGATAAACGGCTTTACATAGTCCCTTATAGCGTCATGCAACATATCTCATTTGCAAATAGTATTAAATATCACTTTGCTTTATCCGTTGCTAAAGTAAGCAATAGCATGCATTTAATTGTGTTAAACGCCTTTGATTTAGCGCAGCTATTCGCTAAATAAGTTTTAAAAAGTTAGATGTTAATCAATATCCTATGTTCTAAAGCCGCTTGTAAACACCTTGTAATGCCTCGGCTTTAGGTTTGGGGAGAAAGACATAACTCGAGCCGAGTTGACATTAAGCCGGTACTGTTTAGCACAGAGTAACAGCATAAAAAAACGGACCTTAAGGTCCGTTTTTTCTTCAGTATCGCTTACTTATGATACTGCTTAGATTGAGCATGAACCGCCTTGATAAAGGCACCCGCATGCTCTGGGTCAACGTGCTGGTGAATACCATGACCTAAGTTAAACACATGGCCTGTACCTTCACCGTAGCCCGCCAGAATTTGGGCTACTTCTTCTTCGATACGTGGAATTGGCGCGTACAGCATAGAAGGATCCATGTTGCCTTGAAGCGCCACTTTGTGACCGACACGGCGACGGGCATCGGCAATATCGACAGTCCAGTCTAAACCTAAAGCATCACAGCCAGTTTCAGCCATGGCTTCTAACCATAAGCCACCGCCCTTTGTGAATAAGGTCACTGGGACTTGGCGGCCATCGGCAAAGCGAGTCAGGCCATCGACAATCTTCTGCATATAACGCAGTGAGAATTCACGATAAGCCGTGTGCGATAACGCGCCACCCCATGAGTCGAAGATCATCAGCGATTGAGCGCCGTTAGCAACCTGCGCATTCAGGTACAAAGTCACAGAATCGGCTAACTTGTCGAGTAACATATGCAGCGCCGCAGGCTCTGCGTAGGCCATCTTCTTAATTTTTTCGAAGGTTTTGCTCGAACCACCTTCAACCATGTAAGTCGCGAGTGTCCAAGGAGAGCCAGAGAAACCAATCAATGGCACTTGGCCATTCAGTTCACGGCGAATAGTGCTAACCGCTTTCATCACATAACCCAGATCATCCTCTGGATCGGGAACGGCTAATTTTTTGATGGCATCGATAGTGTCTGTTGGGCGCTCAAAACGTGGGCCTTCGCCCGCCTCAAAATACAGACCTAATCCCATCGCATCGGGAACAGTCAGAATATCGGAAAACAGAATCGCCGCATCCAGCTCGTAACGACGCAGCGGTTGTAGCGTTACTTCACAGGCCAATTCATGGTTTTTACATAAAGACATGAAGTCACCCGCTTGAGCGCGAGTCGCTTTGTATTCAGGGAGATAACGGCCAGCTTGACGCATCATCCACACTGGGGTCATATCAACAGGCTGTTTTAGTAGGGCGCGTAAATAACGATCATTCTTTAATTCTGCCATTTGGCTTGATTCCTAGACTTATTGAGATCCGCTGGGTCGGTAGTTTAGCATTTACGCGGATAATGTAACCTTTAAGTGCAAATTTATGTGAGCTATTCCCCATCATTGCTGTCCATTTAAGCACTTATCGTCAAAATGCTAGCCAGATAACATACTGTTTAGTAATCGAACCCAAAGTCACACTAAGACAGAAAAAAGTTGCGCTGGTTTCCTGCCTTTGGTATAAAAAGTTTGCGCTAGCAAGAACAATCAAGAAGCTCGTCGCATCGAGCCTGCTATATACATTACTCGCCCAACGATAGATTTCTATCGTTGGGCTTTTTATTTCCGCATTTTTTTATACAAAACAGCTGGTTTGTCCATCTGCCAATTCTCGCAAATCCCGATAAAAAGGGTTGATCCAAGAGCTATTTCTCCCCTACATTAGAGTCATGTCCTGGCACTTAAATGGAATGCATCATGCTGAGAGAACTCGAAAAAGCAGAACAAAAGTGGGGCGGTTCAAATAAGCTTATAGATCAATGGCTAGAAAATCGTCGTAAACTCTTGGTGCATTACTGCCAGATAGCAGGCCTTCCACCCTATGGGAAAGCCGAAAAATCCCTTCCCTCCTTCGATCATGTGAAATCCTTTTGTGATTTATTAGTCGATTACGTCTCCGAAGGCCATTTCGAAGTCTATGACCAAGTGGTCAATGCCTGTGAAAAGTTTGGCGCCTCGAGCAAAACCTTAGCCCAGCAAGTACTGCCAAAGATCACCCCAACGACCAACGCGGCGTTAGACTTTAATGATAAGTACGCCGAAGCGCAGGATGACCAAGTGTTATACCAGCTCGATAAGGATCTTTCCGAACTGGCCCATACCATGGAAACCCGTTTCGAGTTAGAAGATAAATTGCTCGAAGTGCTACATAACCAGTATTCAGAGCACGCCCAGCAAGCCTAATTAGCGCTAACCGTTATGCACCGTGAGTCGCATGATTGCGCGTCAATGGAGGCAAGTCGCCACCCTTGAGCAATGAGTTTGAGATTGGCAGTCACTTCTTAATCAACAGCTTATTAGCGATAGAATTTACAAACAAAAAAGCCAGCTTTCGCTGGCTTTTTCATTATCATATCAATCGATTATACAGCTGATTGAAAGATCACTTGTGATGCTTTCTGAGTGTAAGAATCGATTTGATCGAAGTTCAAGTAACGGTAAGTGTCAGCTGCAGTTGCATCTAACTCTTTCGCGTATTCTTGGTATTCTTCAACCGATGGCAGACGACCTAACAGGGCTGCTACTGCCGCTAATTCCGCAGAGGCTAAATAAACGTTAGCGCCTGTACCTAAACGGTTCGGGAAGTTACGGGTAGAAGTCGATACCACAGTAGAACCTTCAGCCACACGTGCTTGGTTACCCATACACAGTGAACAGCCTGGGATCTCGATACGTGCACCAACGCGACCGAAAATACCGTAGTAACCTTCTTCGGTCAGCTGGTCTTTGTCCATCTTAGTCGGTGGAGCAATCCACAGACGTGTTGGCAGCGTCTTAGCGAACTTGTCTAACATCTTACCGGTCGCACGGAAGTGACCAATGTTAGTCATACAAGAACCTACGAACACTTCGTCAATCTTAGTTTGTGCAACAGATGACAATAATACTGCATCGTCTGGATCGTTTGGCGCACACAGGATTGGCTCTTTGATCTCGTTCAGATCGATTTCGATCACCGCTGCATACTCAGCATCGGCGTCTGCACTCATCAGCTCAGGATTCGCTAACCACTCTTCCATGCCTTTGATACGACGCTCTATCGTGCGACGGTCACCGTAACCTTCGGCGATCATCCACTTCAGCATAGTGATGTTCGAGTTCAGGTACTCGATGATTGGCTCTTTGTCTAACTTGATAGTACAACCCGCTGCAGAGCGTTCTGCAGAAGCGTCAGACAGTTCGAATGCCTGTTCTACTTTCAGGGTTTCTAAGCCTTCAATTTCCAGTACGCGACCAGAGAAGATGTTCACTTTGCCTTTCTTCTCAACGGTCAGCAGACCCATTTCAATCGCTTTTAATGGAATCGCGTGTACTAAGTCACGTAGAGTGATGCCAGGTTGCATCTTGCCCTTGAAGCGCACTAGAACTGATTCTGGCATGTCCAGAGGCATCACACCGGTCGCGGCAGCGAATGCCACTAGACCTGAACCTGCTGGGAATGAAATACCGATTGGGAAACGCGTATGTGAGTCACCACCAGTTCCTACTGTGTCTGGTAATAACATACGGTTTAACCAAGAGTGGATAACACCGTCACCTGGACGCAGAGACACACCGCCACGGTTCATGATGAAGTCTGGCAGAGTGTGGTGAGTGTTAACGTCTACTGGTTTTGGATAAGCGGCAGTGTGGCAGAATGACTGCATAGTCAAATCGGCACTGAAACCTAAACAGGCTAAGTCTTTCAGCTCGTCACGGGTCATAGGACCGGTCGTGTCCTGAGAACCCACAGAAGTCATCTTAGGCTCACAGTATTGACCAGGACGTACGCCAGCAACACCACAGGCTTTACCGACCATCTTCTGTGCAAGCGTATAACCTTTGCCATTATCAGCGACGTCTTGAGGACGTACGAATACGTCAGAAGCGGGTAAACCTAATACCGCGCGAGCTTTGTCAGTTAAACCACGACCGATGATCAATGGAATACGACCACCAGCACGCACTTCGTCTAACAGTACGTCAGTTTTGAGGCTGAACTCAGAAATCACTTCGTCTGAGCCGTGACGCTTCACTTGGCCAGCGTATGGATAAATGTCGATCACATCGCCCATTTCCATTTTGCTGACGTCAAGTTCGATTGGCAGTGCGCCCGCATCTTCCATAGTGTTGAAGAAAATCGGCGCAATCTTGCCACCTAAGCAGAAACCACCAGCACGTTTGTTAGGTACGAATGGGATATCATCGCCCATGAACCACAGTACTGAGTTAGTCGCAGACTTACGTGATGAACCTGTACCTACAACGTCACCCACGTAAACTAATGGGAAACCTTTGGTTTTCAGCTCTTCTAATTTCTTGATTGGACCTACGCTGCCAGGTACATCTGGCTCGATACCATCACGCGCGTTTTTCAGCATAGCTAAAGCGTGCAATGGGATATCTGGACGTGACCAAGCATCAGGTGCTGGTGACAGGTCGTCGGTGTTGGTTTCACCTGAGACTTTGAATACGGTCAGGGTCACTTTGTCCGCTAATTTTGGACGGCTTAAGTACCAGTCTGCGTTTGCCCAAGCTTCAACGACTTGTTTAGCATAGGCATTACCCGCTTCCATTTTCTCAACCACATCGTGGAAAGAATCAAACATCAGCAGCGTGTGAGATAAGGCTTTAGCGGCTAAAGGCGCCAGAGCTGGGTTATCTAGCTGAGCGATCAGCGGCTCGATGTTATAGCCACCTTGCATAGTGCCTAATAACTCAGTCGCACGTTCGGCAGACAGGATAGGTGAAGTTGCAGTGCCTTTGGCAACCGCATCTAAGAAAGCGGCTTTTACGTAAGCGGCTTCGTCAACACCGGGGGGAATTCGATTTTCTAGCAGGTCAAGAATAACGGCTTCTTCACCAGCGGGGGGATTTTGAACCAATTTAACCAGTTCAGCCACTTGATGTGCATCTAATGGCTTAGGGACTACGCCCTCTGCAGCACGTTCTGCGACGTGTTTACGATATGCTTCTAGCACGGCAACATTCCTCTTTGTTTGGCGCTCTAACAACGAAACTGCACGTCTTCTCAATTGAAGCTGACAGTCCGACATGATCGACCCGTATTTCCGGCCAGCAGTATACTACAGCTTTGCAAAAGTATGAATCAGGTCACACTCGGCGAAAGACGAAATAAGGGCTAAATCCGGAGGTGCAGCTCAACTTACGGCAAGAATAAAACAAGGGAAATTAGACAATAGTTTGAAAACAGACAAAAAACCATAAGTGACAAATAGTTAACATAAGTTAATCAATTTAAAATCGAACGAATATTTTTTTGCTCACAACCTCAGGTTAAGCGTAAATATTTTTAAACTTTGTGCTTTTAGACTTTGAAGATGCCGAGCTTAACCATACACTCAAGTTCCCAGAGCATAGCGCTTAGTAATCCTTCCCATCCCTTGGAGTAGTAATGACATCCCTTAGTATTCAAGCTGTTATTTTTGATATGGATGGTGTGTTAATCGATTCAGAACCCCTTTGGCAACGGGTTGAGTATGAAGTCTTATCGGCACTTGGCGTGCCCGTCACTATCGAAACGATTCAACAAACCACAGGTTTACGTATCGACCAATGTGTCGACTATTGGTATCACAAAGCACCTTGGACCGATTACGACAATGCCAAGGTCAGCACCGCCATCGTCGATAAAGTCGCAGAGGAAATCCTGCGAACGGGCGAAGCCATGCAAGGCGTTCAACAAGCCATTGATTACTGCCAAGCTAAAGGCTTGAAGATAGGCTTAGCCACCTCTTCACCAACTGCTTTGATTAATGCAGTATTATCAAGGCTTAAGCTTGAAGGGCAATTTATGGCAGTCGAATCGGCAGAGGCTCTCACCTATGGCAAACCCCATCCCGAGGTTTACTTAAATTGCGCCGCCGCCTTAGGAGTCGACCCGCGTTATTGCCTCGCGATTGAAGACTCCTTCAATGGCCTTATCGCCGCCCGCGCTGCCAATATGCAGACCGTCGCCATTCCCGCACCGGAGCAACGTGGCGAGACCAAATGGATTATCGCCCATCACCAAGCCGACAGCCTGTTAGATTTACCGGCTATCTTGGGCTAATCACAGCAACAATTGACGCAAATAAAAAAGCCAGACATCCGTCTGGCTTTTTCGTTTTCATCCTATGGATTACCAGATTTTAACGCGCTCATCTGGTTTTAAGTACATCTTGTCGCCCTCTTTCATCTCGAAGGCTTTGTAGAAGGCTTCGATATTGCGAGGCGTACCCATAGCGCGATAGTGGCTAGGTGAATGCGGGTCAGTCAGCAGACGACGACCTAACTCTTCATCACGGTAATTGCGGCGCCATACCTGTGACCAACCGACGAAGAAACGCTGCTCGCCCGTTAAACCATCCAGCACAGGGGCAGGCTTACCATTTAAGCTCATCGCGTAGGCACGCGCCGCTACAGTTAAACCGCCTAAGTCACCGATGTTTTCGCCTAAGGTTAAATCACCGTTTACAAACTTACCTGGCAGGGCTTCATAGCCAGAATACTGCGCAGACAGTTGCTTACCACGTTTTTGGAACTCTTCACGGTCTTTATCCGACCACCAGTCACGCAGGTTGCCATCGCCATCGTACTTAGCGCCTTGGTCGTCGAAACCATGGCTGATTTCGTGGCCAATCACCGCACCGATACCACCGTAGTTCACCGCATCATCGGCATCCATATTGAAGAATGGTGGTTGCAGAATCGCGGCAGGGAACACGATTTCATTACTTACAGGGCTGTAATAGGCGTTCACTGTTTGTGGCGTCATATGCCACTCGGTACGATCGATTGGCTTACCAAGCTTGTTGATCATGTCTTGATATTCAAACTGGGCGTAACGCATATAGTTGCCCACCAGCTCATCAGGCTTGATCTCTAGCGCAGTGTAGTCTTTCCATTTGTCTGGATAGCCGATTTTATAGGTAAATTTAGACAGTTTTTCCTGTGCCGCGACCTTAGTCTCAGGCGTCATCCACTCGAGTTCATTGATGCTGACTTCAAAGCCCTTGATCAGGTTTTTGATCATGGTTTCCATACGGGCCTTCGCTTCAGGCTTGAAGTATTGCTTCACATACTCTTCACCCACTAACTCGCCAATCACTTGGTCGGCGCCATCCACAGCCTTTTTCCAGCGTGGTTGTTGCTCTTCAATACCCATCAAGGTTTTGCTCTTGAAGGCAAAGTTTAGGTCAACAAAGTTTTTGCTGAGTAGCTCAGCATAGCTATCTACTAAGTGGAACGTTAAGTAATCCTGCCAAGCAGAAACGGGGAAGGCATCAAAGTTAGCGCCTAATTTTTCGAAATAAGATGGCTGACGCACGATGATGTCAGTCACTTTATCGCCAAGGCCCGCACTGGTCGCAAAGGCATCGATATCAAACTTGCCGGTCAGCTTTTGCAGCTCAGCACGGCTCAGCTTGTTGTAAGCTTTGTTCGCATCGCGAGATTCAACACGGCTCCACTGGCTCTTAGCGATCATCATCTCGATGTCGGCCACGTTTTTCGCCGCGCGCTTGGCATTCTTGTAGCCCGCTTCGGTCAGAATATCGGTCACATATTTCGCCATTGCTTGGCGGTTAGCGACAAACTTAGCGTCATCTTTTAAGTAGTAATCACGGTCTGGCAGGGTTAAGCCAGACTGGCTTAAATACACCGCATATTGGGTAGAGTTTTTAGCGTCGTTGTTCACGTAAAAACCAAAGGGGATGCCTGAACCGTTGGTGAGTAATTTGCCCATTACTGCAGGTAATTCGCCATGGGTTTTCACCGCTGCGATATCCGCCAATAGTGGATTAAGCGGGGTCACACCTAAGGTTTCGAGCAAATCGGTGTTCATAAAGCTGGCGTTAAAGTCACCGATTTTTTGATTATTCGAGCCAGGGGCGGCATCTTTTTGCGCAGCGGCGGCATCGATGATTTTCTTCAATGCATCTTGGCTTTGATCGTACAGCACAGAGAATGCGCCATAGTTAGATTTGTCGGCTGGAATGGGCGTATTCGCTAACCATTTGCCGTTTACGCTGTAGTAGAAATCGTCTTGATGGCGAACTGAGGCATCAAAGTTTTGTAATTCAATGCCAGAAACCGCGGCGACTTCAGTTTTAGGCTCGCTGCTGCAAGCGGCTAAACCTAGGCTCAGGGCAATCCCCAGCGCCAGTGTGCTAATCTTCTTCATTGTTTTCCCCAGCTTCCGTTTAAAGTTGTTATTTTTTCCCGCAAAACCTTAGCATTTTGCCCTGTCTGGCTGTAGCAAGATTTTGTAAAAGGTTATGACACTTAGTGATATTTGCGCAAACCAGTATAAACGCGATTTTTAGATTATGCGGGAATAGTGTTCAGCAGGAAAAACGAAGGGCATAACCTTAGTTATGCCCTTCGATCGATTTAGAAGGCTTTACCGACAAATAAATACAAGGATTTATCACCCATATCTGTAATACCAAAGCCCAGTGCTGCCGGCCCCATAGAAGTATCTGTACCTATGTAAAGGCTAGAAGCATAGATAAGGTCTGAGAGGGATACCTCTGAGCGTTCATACCATACATTTCCCGCCTCTAAACTTAGCCCTAAATAGAGTGGGTAATCTCTCATACCTAATAAGGCATCTCGGCCCAGATCATACTGATAGACAAAGGCGCCAAAGAGCTTATGCGCCCCTGTGAGCGAGTCCTTGTGATAACCAGAAAGGTTTAAGAAACCGCCCAAATCGGACAAGTGTAACGTATTAAGTCCGTCATTATTATTTGTCGCAAGCGACGCTTTACCCACAAAGGCATGATTGCCAACGCTGAGCGCGCCTTTCCAATCGGCTTCAACCTGAACACTAAATTCGTTTTTATTGTTATCAACGACATCGTCAAAATCTTCATTACGCACATACACATTTAAGGTGATGCGGTTACCCGAAGTCGGGAAACTAATACTGTCTAAGCTGTCATAACCAACCCTCAAGTAAGCACCGTAGGAGTTAAAATCAAAATCCTTCAGCAACCAGGCATCATTGACGATAACGCCTTTCTCCCCCACTAAACCAAATTCAATAAACCCTTGCAAGACATAGTTATAACCAATTCCTAATTCAATAGTGTGGGTTTTCTTGTCAAAGACAAAAACACGGTTATTGTTATCGTATAAATCCCAGTTGTGGACATCGTATTGATAACGGGCACGACTATAAAAATCCTGATCCCTATCCAAGGGTTGATAAAACTCGGTCGCAAACAGTTTTTCAAAGCCTAATTTGACTTCGTTACGCCACTCGCCGCCGTTAAAGGTTAAGTCGGTCATGGTATAGGCCATATCGAAACTGATGGCCGATTCGGTGCTAAAGTCGTCTTCCCAGTTAAATCCGAGTTGGAAGTAATTCGGTCCCCAAGATTTAGCTCGGGTGGTCACCGTCAGCACTCGGCCTTCTTCAGACTCGACAAACTCGGCATCCACGCGCTCAAACTTATTCAGGGAATAGATGCGTTTTAAGGCATCGTTCAATTCATCCTTAGTCACGGCTTGGCCGGCTTTGAGATCTAAGGTTTCCTTCAATAAGTTAAGGCTCACCTTCGACTGATTATCGAACACAATTTCTTGGATTGGATGCGCCACATCCGCCATCAGCTGCTTACCTTTGGCCTTCTTGGCCTCAACATAGGCCGCATATTCCTCGGCGCTGACGCTCATGCCTTGTAATTTATCCAGCTGACCATTGGCGGCTTCTTTGCCCAAGGTCAACGCCAGAGGCATGATGGTAAAGTCCGTGGTGCTTAAGGCGTCGATGGCAGGACGGATCAATACGTCTTTCTCGCTAAGCAGCTGTTTTTGTTTTTCGGTACTGGCATTGGTCAAGAAGTTAGATAACTGATCGAGCACCGCAATCGTGCTGTCGAGCTTGTCTTTGGTCACCAGTGGCGAACCGATATCCACGGCAATCACTATATCGGCGCCCATAGCCTTAACTACGTCCACGGGCATATTGTTGGCAATCCCGCCGTCGACTAACAACTTGCCATCAATCTGTGTCGGCTGCAGCGCCCCAGGTACAGTTGCAGATGCCTGCATGGCTTTGACTAAGCTGCCGTGGTCGATGACGACGGGTAAACTGGTTTCTAAATCCGTTGCCACCGCTCGATAGGGAATGGCCAACGCATCAAAATCACCAAATTGCTGCACCAGATCCGTGGACTGGCGTAATAGCTGCGACATGGTTTGCCCGCGCAGCAAGCCACTCGGCGCCCGGACTTCGCCCTCGGTATAACCGATATTAAGCGGAATATTGTAACGATCGCGTAACTGTTTATCGCGGTAACTCAAGACGTTACGCGGAATGGTATCCGAATAACCACTATCCCAGTCGACACCCATCATAATGGCTTCGACTTCACTGGCGCTGTAACCCAAAGAATACATGCCGGCGACATAGGCCCCGATACTGGTGCCGGCGATATAGTCCACGGGGATATGATGTTCTTCTAGGATTTTAAGCACGCCAACATGGGCAGCACCTTTAGCGCCACCACCACTGAGCACCAGTCCGACCTTAGGCCGTTCTGCCGCATACAAGGGCGTTAACAGTAAACATAAAAAGACAGAGGCGAATATTCGACGCATCATAGTGGGCTACTTTTTATTGGATAAAAAATTCAACTTATCTTAACAAATTTATTGATTTAACCGTCAGCGATATTTTATCTGAACCGATGAGTGATTAAGGGATACAAAATAAACCGCATCATCTAATCCTTGAGTGAAACCACAGGCTAAATACGGCAAACGCAGCTCAAAATAACAACAAAGGGCCCGCAAGTAAAAATACCCACGGGCCCGATGAAATACACAATCTCTTAAGAGCCAAGCACACTCTTTTTCAGTAAATAGCGCTCGAACTCGACCACAGACATAGGTTTGGCAAAGTAATAGCCCTGCACAATGTAACAACCGCGGCTAAAGACCTGCTCCAATTGCTCAACGGTTTCGACCCCTTCGGCCACCACGGTTAATTTCAAGTTGCGGGCCAACTCAATAATACTGCTGACAATGGCCTGATCCGCTGAGTTGGTGGCGATATCAATTAAGAAAGAGCGATCAATCTTCAAGGTATTCACATCAAAATGACGTAAGTAAGCCAACGAAGAATACCCAGTACCGAAGTCATCGATGGCCACTTCAATTCCCAACTCTTTAAGCTGAGTCAGATGGGTTTTCGCCGCTTGCACTTCCTTCATCAACACTCCTTCAGTGATTTCTAACCCGAGGGATGAGGTCGGCATTTGTGTATCGGCCAAAATTTTCTTTAACCCATCAATAAAGTCGGGTTGACGGAAATGCACCGCCGAAATATTCACCGACAATTTGAACGGAGTGTTGCAATGTTTCACCCATTTAGCACCATCCGAACAGGCTCGGCGGAATACCCAGCGGTCGATTTCAACCACTAAACCACAGGCTTCGGCTACCTTAATAAAAATATCGGGACGGATATAACCTTCCTTCGGATGACGCCAACGAATTAAGGCTTCCATCCCAATAAATTTATCGCCCCGCAAAATATCAATCTGCGGCTGATAATAGAGTTCAAACTCTTCCCGCTCGATGGCCTTACGTAAATCTGCTTCCAAGCGTAAATGGTATAAGGCTTGGGCATTACGCTCCGATGAATAATATTTAAAGTTGCCACGCCCCTCTTCCTTGGCGTGGTACATGGCAAGGTCAGCATTTTTAATAAAGGCTTCGGGCTGCACCGCATCATCGGGCCAAATACTGATACCGATACTGGTGGAGATATAAAACTCGCGACCAAACAATTTAAATGGCGCCACAATTTGCGCGAGTAACCGCTCGGCAATGTGGTTTATCTCGTTTAAGTTATTGGCATTTCTCAGCAGGATCACAAACTCATCGCCGCCAAAACGACACAGCAAATGCTCACTGCCGATGCAAGACTGCAAGCGGTTGGAGGCTTCGACTAGCAAGGCATCGCCCATGCTATGGCCGTAGGAGTCGTTTACATGTTTAAAGCGATCGAGATCGAGGAATAAAAGCGCCAGCTTTTCACCAGTCTGCTGCGCGGTCTGAATCGATTGCAATAACCTGCTCGAAAACAGTGAGCGGTTTGGCAGCCCAGTTAACACATCATAATTCGCCAATCGCCTCAGATCAGCCTCGGTACGTTTTCGTTCGGTAATATCTGAAAAGACAATCACATAGTGTACTGAGCTATCACTCGTCGACTGCATCACCGAGACGTTAAGCCATACGGGGCAAATCAGCCCATTCTGCCCCACTAACTCACGCTCACCCGTCCACGAACTGTCTTGGCCGAGTAACTGATGCACTTCGGTCGAGAGACCATCCTTCATTTGCACGAATTGAGAAAAAGATTGTCCAACGAGATCATGCTGCTCAGAACCAATGATTTGTTGCGCCGCATGGTTTGCCACTCGAATATTTTCATCCACGTCTAAGATCAACACCCCTTCTGAAGTGTTTTCAAAGGCTTGGGCGAGGAGATTGATTTCATCCTCTAGCTGACGCTGCAGGGTAATGTCGCTATAAATCCCCGCTACCCGTTCAATCTCATGGGTCGTGCGATTGCGCGACACAGGGCGGCCCCTCACTCTTAACCAGCCCCAATTACCACTGCGGCGTTGATAACGATATTCCGCCTCAAAGCGGTCAACTTCACCCGCTAACATACTGTTCCATTGACCTAAGGCTTTATCCCTATCCTCTGGGTGGACGGGGAGAGTCTCGAGGGTAACCACAATCTCATTGGCATGGTTACCTAGCACGGCGCCACGGTTATCGAGGTAAAAGCTCTGGGTATCTCTATGCCATTCCCAGAGATCGGAATCGCTCCCGCGCAGGGACTGACGCAAACGGTCGTCACTCTCGGTCAACGCTTGGTTCATCGTCATAAAGGTCCGAACTTGGCGCTGACGATACCAGGCTAAACTCAATGCGATGATCGAAAAGATCAGTAGCAAGATGCCCTTAAAGCCTTGAGTCAACCACCAATGCTGCTCAACATAGAAGGGATAAGCGAAGGGTTTATCCGACCAGATCCCATTCACCTGACTTAAAATCTCCAGCCCATACTCACCCGCCGCCAGTCCAGCGAGGTTTATCTGCGACTCGCCTTGCAGCAGTACATAGTTATCTTCTTCCCCTTGGTAGCGCAGTCGATATTTAAATTGAATTGGCGAATCATCGAGATAATCGAGGTTAGTGATCTGTAAACTCACCATGTTGGCATCGGGTTTAATTACCATCATGGGCTGGGGTAATAGGGAAACTTCGGTGCTGTTATCGTAATAGACAGACACAGACTCGAGCATCACATGGTCATCGGTGATCCGGTTGACCAGCTTATCTACATCCAAGTGCATAACCCCTTCCGGGGTGCCAAGATATAGACCAAACTCGGGCGAATAGAAGTAAGCTCCTTCATTCATTTCATCGGAAATCAGCCCATCGAGTTGGTTAAACATGGCGATATGGCCGGTTGCTACATCTTGGCGGATCAGTGAATCAGCGCAGGCCACCAGATTAGCTTTAGGCGTCTTTTGGATAAAAAACACTGAGCTGCAGTTCACTTGCCACAGCGCAGTCAGCGAAACCAGTTCACTGCTGTTGAGGTGATACTCGAATAAGCCCTTTTCGTAGGAACCAAACCACATCACCCCAGGTGACATTTCCTCGATATGACTAACGGTGGGCATGGCGCTCAAGCCATTGAATAGGCTTCGCTGATCGTGGAACTCATTCGCCTCATCCAAATAGCCAAAAACTCGCTTACCGCCGATCCACAGCTTTCCGTCGGAGGCGCGATACAAGGTTCTAATCGCCGGACGCTTGGGTTCCACCGCATCTTTAGCAGGCTTGTCGATATTGAAGGCCTGCGGAGCTTTTAAATCGGCCTCCCAAAAATACAGGCCGGTGGAACTGGCGATCCACACCCGCCCTTTTAGCTGCGGGTCGACATAAGTGCGATAAACCAGCTTGTTTTTAAATTCATCTTGCCCATTGATCCACTTTGCAAAGCTCTCGCCCTTAAAGCTTGTTCTATCAACCACAAACAGGCCACCCGTGCTTGAGACCAACAAGTAATGCTCGGCAAATGCCCTGATATCGTAAATGCTCTCGTGGGGCAGTAAACCTTCAATCGGGATATCTATGGTTTGCTGTGTATCCTTGGCAATAAACATCACATTAGATGAGCCAAGCCAGAGCCCTTCAGGTGCCGCAAACACCGACCAAATCATGGCATCGCCCAGTGCGTAGGGTTTATCGGCGGTATAGGTCTCTAAGATAAAATCGGGCCGCGATGCCAGCAGCGCCAAGCCATCGCCAGAACCACCCACCCACATCAAACCCGAATCATCGAACAGCATGGCCTTGAGGATTTCCATATTGGCCTGCTTTTTCAGCTCCTCCTGATAATTCTCAATCTGGTGAGTCTCTGGCGACCATTTCAATAGGCCAAAACGACTGGTAAACCATAGCGAGCCTTTAGGGTCTTCAACAATCACAGTGCTCCAATCGGGTAATTCAGGCACGGGCTCAAGTTGTTGTGTGCTTGGCTCGAAACGATACACGCCACGGCTCGTCGCCAACCATACGCGGTGTTTCGTATCCTCAAGCATATCGAGAATGCTTCCCATAGACTCAGTCCATGGGTATTTGCTGAGGGTTTTACCTGACTTATCCAGCAGCAATAAATCAAATTGCCCAGCCAGCAGGATTTGCTCATTGGGGAGCACCAATAACTTGCGCCAAGGCAGATCGCGATTAACCGCCAGTTGAGTCACCAGAGTGAGTTCAGAAGTCGCAGGGGAATATTGATAAATCTGACCATTATCAATCAGCAATAGCCAACGCTGGGCATCCATCCGCGCCGCTGACAGCATGGCGCCACCGGGAAAGTGCGGGAACAAATCGGGTGAGCCAAACAGCGTAAATTGATTGCCACGGATATCGTAGAGATACAGCGCTGCGTTGGTGCTGACCAGCAGCTTGTCTTGCCCGACGTTAACCACTGAGTTGAGGAAATCATCCGCAAGGCGGGACTCGCTGCCCGTTTTGTCTATGCGTCTGACCTTAGAATTACTAACGCGATATAAGCCTTGCTCGGTCGCCGCCCAGACAAAACCATGGTCATCTAAGGTCAAGCCACGGATACTGGTGGCGGCTAATCCATCTCGGTCGGTGAAAATACGTTGCACAAATCCACCAGCCCAAACCATGTTCAGACCAGAGACAAAAAGGATGAAACATGCCAGAAGTGTTTTAGTTATTCTTGTTTGCATTTGATGGCTTACTTCATACATATACCCAAACCACCTCAAAATGCAGAATTCAGCGGGAATTTAACGCACTTTAAGCAAGGCGGCTATTTGTAGGCCTAGTGGGCTAAGTCAAAAATAGCCAACACGGCATAAAGTGCGTTAAACCCCGCCGGGACGGAGCGCCTAGGGCACTCCACTTCCGTGTTGCATCAATTCAAAAGGTGGCCGACATTTTTTCCTTGATGCGCCTTGAATCGAAGCCCCCTAGGCGCTCTGAAACTCGTATTTTGAGGTCGCTTGGGTATAAATGTACTGTAGCAGTTCAAAAGCCTCAATTCACCCGCTTATTCACATTAGCGTTACAATTTTCGCAAGACAATAAAAAAGCGCCCTTAAGGCGCTTTTTGTAGCTAGGCTAAATTACTTTTTCTTTGCCTTTGGATTTGGCAAGTCAGTAATAGAACCTTCGTAGATTTCAGCCGCTAGACCCACTGACTCGTGCAGCGTTGGGTGAGCGTGGATGGTTAATGCTAAATCTTCAGCATCACAACCCATTTCGATTGCCAGACCGATTTCACCTAACAGTTCGCCACCGTTCACACCCACGATAGCACCACCGATAACGCGGTGAGTGTCTTTATCGAAAATCAGCTTAGTCATACCTTCGCTGCAATCTGAAGCGATTGCACGGCCAGAGGCTGCCCATGGGAAAGTCGCTGTTTCGTAAGCAATACCTTGCTCTTTAGCTTCTTTCTCAGTCAGACCAACCCAGGCCACTTCAGGGTCTGTGTAAGCGATTGATGGGATGACTTTTGGATCGAAGTAGTGCTTCATACCCGCGATCACTTCAGCCGCTACGTGGCCTTCGTGCACGCCTTTGTGGGCCAACATTGGTTGACCAACGATGTCACCGATTGCGTAGATGTGCGGTACGTTTGTACGTAATTGCTTGTCTACGTTGATGAAACCACGCTCATCAATCTTAACGCCCGCTTTTTCAGCGTCGATCAACTTGCCATTTGGCGTACGACCGATAGCAACTAACACTGCATCGTAACGTACTGGCTCAGTTGGCGCGCTCTTACCTTCCATCGAAACATAGATACCGTCTTCACGGGCTTCAACTGCAGTCACTTTAGTTTCGAGGATCAGGTTGAATTTCTTCTTGATTTGCTTAGTGAATACGCGAACGACGTCTTTGTCAGCCGCAGGGATCACTTGGTCGAACATTTCAACCACATCGATTTCACTGCCCAGAGAAGAGTAAACAGTACCCATTTCTAAACCAATGATACCGCCGCCCATTACCAGCAGTTTGCCAGGCACTTCTTTCAGTTCTAATGCGTCGGTCGAATCCCAAATACGTGGGTCTTCATGGGGAATGAATGGCAGTTTGATTGGGCGAGAACCCGCAGCGATGATCGCTTGGTCAAACTTAACGACAGTCACAGTACCGTCCTGCGCGGTCACTTCTAAGCTGTTAGGGCCAGTAAATTTACCGAAGCCATTAACAACGTTTACTTTACGCATTTTAGACATGCCGCCTAAGCCACCAGTCAACTGGCTGATCACTTTTTGCTTGAAGCTGCGTAACTTGTCTAAGTCGATTGTTGGCTCGCCGAACACAACACCGTGTGCAGCAACGGCTTTGGCTTCTTCGATAACTTTAGCAACGTGTAACAGGGCTTTAGATGGGATACAACCCACGTTCAGACACACGCCACCTAAAGTGCTAAAACGTTCAACGATAACGGTTTCCAGACCTAAGTCAGCCGCACGGAAGGCAGCAGAATATCCCGCAGGACCTGCACCTAATACCACTACCTGAGTTTTGATTTCGTTACTCATGTTTTCCTCTAATTCTCATTCAATCCGTTGGAGGAGAGTAATCCTGCCAACCGAAAATGCGCCAGCGCGTAAGGTGGGCGCATTTTAACCTGTGTTTGATACTGATCACAATAAACAAAAGGCCACTCAAGATGAGCAGCCTTATTTGTTTACAGAATCAAAGTACGAATATCGGACAGAATTCCTGACAGGGTCACGCTAAAGCGTGCAGCCATAGCACCATCGATCACACGGTGATCGTATGATAGCGACAGTGGCAACATCAATTTAGGCTCGAACTCTTTACCATTCCACTTAGGCTTAATTTCAGATTTAGACACACCTAAAATCGCCACGTCTGGGTAGTTAACGATTGGGGTAAACGCAGTACCACCAATGCCACCTAGGCTTGAAATAGTGAAGCAGCTGCCCTGCATATCGGCAGATTTGAGCTTACCGTCACGGGCACGGACAGAAATATCGGCCAGCTCACGAGATAACTCGATGATGCCTTTCTTATCCACGTCACGTACCACAGGTACCACTAGACCGTTTGGCGTATCAACCGCCACACCGATGTGGTAGTACTTCTTCTGGATCAGTGATTCACCGTCGCTGCTTAAGCTTGAGTTGAACACTGGGAACTGTTGCAGCGTTTTCGCCACGGCTTTCATCATAAAGACCAGCGGAGTGATCTTATAATCGGCTTTTTTCTTCGCCGCCGCGTCGTTCTGCTGCTTACGGAACTCTTCCATTTCGGTGATATCAGCTTCATCGAACTGAGTCACGTGAGGAATGGTTACCCAGTTGCGGTGCAGGTTTGGACCAGAGATCTTCTGGATACGGCTTAATGGAATCTCTTCCACTTCACCAAACTTGCTGAAATCCACTTTCGGTGCAGCAATCACTTGCAGACCACCACCGTTACCCGCTGCAACTGAAGTTGCTGCTGTCGCCTTAGGACGAGACAGTTCGTACTTCACATACGCCTGTACGTCTTCCTTCATGATGCGACCTTTACGGCCAGAACCCGTCACTTGAGTGAGGTCCACACCGAATTCTCGGGCCAAACGACGAACCGCTGGAGACGCATGAACCACACCGGTTGCCACTGGCGCACCCGCACTTGGGTGATGTGGAACTGGTGGACGGCTAGGAGCGGCTGCAACAGGCGCCGGTGCAGCTTCTTGGGCAACTGGTGCAGGTGCTGCGGCTTGAGCTACTGGCGCTGGCGCACTGCCTGCACTTGCTGTTGCAACAGAAGTAGTTTCAATCGTCGCAATCACGCTACCTTGAGAAACCTTGTCACCCACTTTAACGGTTAACGACAACAGCTTACCGGCGAATGGCGCAGGAACTTCCATGGTCGCTTTGTCGGTTTCAAGGGTAATTAAACCTTGGTCAACTGTGATGTCATCGCCAACAGACACGAGCACTTCGATCACATCGACATTGCTTGCATCGCCAATATCAGGCACTTGGATTTCTTTAACCGCAACCACTGGTGCTGCAGCGGCTACTGGAGCAACAGGCGCAGCAGGAGCCGCTTGAGCGACAGGTGCAGAGGCTGCTGGCGCGCTCGCTTGTGGCGCTGCAGCAGGTGCCGCGCCGCCCACTTCGAGCATGATCACTAATGAGCCTTGAGAAACCTTGTCACCCACTGCCACTTTCACTTCTTTTACCACACCCGCGAATGGCGATGGTACGTCCATGGTCGCTTTGTCGGTTTCAAGCGTGATAAGGCCAGCGTCAACCTCAATCTTATCGCCAGCGGCAACTAAGACTTCGATAACTGACACATCGGTGTCACCACCAATATCCGGCACAGTGACTTCAACCACTTGGGTTGCGCCCGTCGCTGGCGCGGCAGCCACAGGGGCTGGAGCCGCTTGTACTGGAGCAGGTGCTGCTGGGGCTGGCGCAGGAGCGGCAGCTTGAGCAACAGGCGCAGCTTGAACATTAGCCGTGCCCGCTGCTTGCATCATCGCAATTAAGGTACCTTCGCTGACTTTGTCACCGACGGCCACTTTCAATTCGGCTAACACACCCGCGAAAGGCGCAGGAATGTCCATGGTCGCCTTGTCGCTTTCAACGGTCAGAATCGACTCTTCCGCTGCTAAGGTATCGCCCACAGAAGCACAGATTTCGATAACCTGTACTTCATCGCCGCCGATATCAGGAACAAAAACTTCTTTTAATTCAGCCATTTTTATTGCCTCTTACGCGTACTGTGGATTGATCTTGTCAGCGTCGATGCCGTATTCCTTGATGGCATTCGCTAACACATCAACAGGCAGCTCTTTACGATCAACCAGTGACTTCAGTGCCGCGATAACGATGAACTTAGCGTCCACTTCGAAGTGGTGACGCAGGTTGTCACGGCTGTCTGAACGACCGAAACCGTCAGTACCTAACACTTTGTAATCGGTTGGCATGTATGCACGTAACTGCTCGCCATAGATCTTCATGTAGTCAGTCGCTGCGATTGCAGGCGCATCACTGGAGATCACTTGGCTGATATACGCTTGTTTTGGCGTTTCAGTTGGGTGCAGCATGTTCCAACGCTCAACCGCTTGACCATCGCGAGTCAGTTCGTTGAAGCTGGTTACGCTGAATACGTCGGCAGTGATACCGAAGTCTTTTGCCAGTGCTTGAGCCGCTTTGCGGGTTTGCTCAAGAATGGTGCCACAGCTCATTAACTGAACCTTGCCTTTACCCGAGCCGGCAACGGTTTCTAACTTGTAGATACCTTTAACGATGCCAACTTCTGCGCCTTCTGGCATGGCTGGTTGCTCGTAGTTTTCGTTCATTGTGGTCAGGTAGTAGAAGATATCTTCTTGATTCTCGCCGTACATACGACGAATACCATCTTGTACCACAACAGCAATTTCATAACCGTAAGTTGGATCGTAGGTAATACAGTTAGGAATGGTGTTAGCCAGTACGTGGCTGTGACCGTCCTGATGCTGCAGACCTTCACCGTTTAAGGTTGTACGGCCAGACGTACCACCGACTAAGAAGCCGCGTGCACGCATATCACCCGCTGCCCAAGCCATGTCTCCAATACGTTGGAAACCGAACATTGAGTAGTAGATGTAGAATGGGATCATTGGCACATCGTTCACTGAGTAGCTGGTCGCTGCCGATACCCAAGATGACATAGCACCTAATTCGTTAATACCTTCCTGCAGTACTTGGCCTGACTTATCTTCACGGTAGTAAGCCACTTGGTCAGAGTCTTGCGGAACGTATTTTTGGCCTTCGTGAGCATAAATACCCACTTGACGGAACAGACCTTCCATACCGAAGGTACGCGCTTCGTCAGGAATAATTGGCACGATGTTTTTGCCAATTTTCTTGTCTTTTAACAGTGCGGTCAGTACGCGAACAAACGCCATCGTTGACGAAATTTCACGGCCGTTAGAACCCTGCAGAATCGAGTCGAAAATCTTCAGTGATGGAATTTCCAGCTCTTCGCTGAACTTCTCACGACGTTGTGGCACGCTGCCATGCAGCTCGGCACGACGGCTCATCATGTACTTCACTTCTTCCGAATCTGGACCAGGGTGGTAGAACGGCAGATCTTCTAATTGATCGTCTGGAATGGGGATATTGAAACGATCGCGGAAGTAACGGATAGACTCGATACCCATTTTCTTCACGTTGTGCGCGATGTTCTTACCTTCACCCGCATCACCTAGGCCGTAACCTTTAACGGTTTTCGCTAGGATCACAGTTGGACGACCTTTAGTCTTACGCGCATGGTCTAATGCCGCGTACACTTTAACTGGGTCATGACCACCACGGTTTAAGCGCCAAATGTCATCATCTGACATGTTCGCGACCATTTCGGCGGTTTCTGGGTATTTGCCGAAGAAGTGTTCGCGAGTATAAGCGCCACCTTTGGCTTTACAGTTTTGGTATTCACCGTCAACGGTTTCTTCCATTAACTGCAGCAACTTACCGCTGGTATCGCGGGCCAATAATGGATCCCAGTAACGACCCCAAATCACTTTCACCACTTCCCAGCCAGCGCCGCGGAATTCGCCTTCCAGTTCTTGGATGATCTTACCGTTACCACGTACTGGGCCGTCCAGACGTTGCAGGTTACAGTTGATGATGAAGACTAAGTTGTCTAATTCTTCACGAGCAGCTAAACCGATAGCACCTAAGGCTTCTGGCTCGTCACACTCACCGTCACCTAAGAAACAGTAAACGGTTTGATCAGAACAATCTTTCAGACCACGGTCAGTCAGGTATTTTAAGAAGCGAGCTTGGTAAATCGCTTGGATTGGACCTAAGCCCATAGAAACCGTTGGGAATTGCCAGTAGTCAGGCATCAACTTAGGGTGCGGATAAGAAGATAAACCTTTGCCATCCACTTCTTGACGGAAGTTAGCCAGTTGATCTTCCGTTAAACGACCTTCCAAGAATGAACGCGCGTAGATACCTGGGGCGATATGGCCTTGGAAATACACTAAGTCGCCGCCGTCTTTCTCGTTTGGCGCGCGGAAGAAGTGGTTGAAGCACACGTCATAAATGGTTGCGCTCGACGCGAAACTCGAAATATGGCCGCCTAACTCTAAATCTTTCTTAGAACCACGCAGAACCATAGCTAAGGCGTTCCAACGGATGATGGCGCGAATGCGACGTTCCATCTCTTGGTTGCCTGGCATGTGCGGCTCTTGACCCGCTGGAATGGTGTTCAAATAGGCCGTGGTCGCAGTGTAAGGCAAGTGCGTGCCATTGCGACGGGCTTTATCGATCAGTTTCTCTAATAAGAAATGGGCGCGTTCAGGGCCTTCCTGTTCTAATACAGCTTGCAGGGCGTCAACCCATTCCTGAGTCTCTAACGGATCTAAGTCTTGTAGCATATCTTCAGACATGACACTGTCCTTCTCTATATACATGATGATGAATGGTGTTTGCGGCATATTCCGCTTTAGCGAGTGCTAAAGTCGAGAACTTAAGCGCCACTCTTTAAACGGCGCAAACTTCGCTGCAACCGGCTATCTTCTTCCCGCACAGATAACATCACCTCTTCGATGTAACTTAAGTGTTCATTCGAGGCTTCTCTGGCGGCTTCAGGATCACGACGAACGATAGCAGCGAGCAGAGCACGTCTGTGATCGTTGGCCATAGTGGAGGCTTCTTCGCGGCGGCTTAAAAGCTCCAAGTTTTGCGCCACATTCTTATGCAGCACAGGGGTTAAACTGAGTACGAGATGCAACATAGCCACATTGTGTGACGCTTCGGCGACGGCGCGATAGAAACGCACAATCGCGGCGGCTTGTTGTTCGATATTGGTGGCGGCTTCCACCTCAAGGATCATACGCTTGATATTTTGCATATCGGCGTCAGTGCCACGCAATGCGGCAAAATAGGCCATCATGCCTTCGGTCGCATGACGGAATTCCAGCAAGTCGTATTGGCTTTCTGGATCGGCAGTCATTAATTCAACGATAGGATCGGCAAGGCTCTGCCAGAGTTGTTCTTTGACATAAGTACCGCCGCCTTGACGGCGCATTAATAGCCCTTTCGCCTCAAGCTTTTGAATGGCTTCACGCAGTGAAGGGCGAGACACTTCAAACTGGATGGCCAGTTCGCGCTCCGGCGGTAATTTCTGACCCGGCTGTAAACTGCCTTCGAGGATCATCTGCTCGAGTTGCGCCATGATCACATCAGAAATTTTTGGCTGATTAATTTTACTATAGGCCATTAGGCGCTCAGCTCCGTTGTAAATTGGTCTTACCAATTTTTATGAGTGAGCGCACTTTATCAAATCACACTTTTGATGTCTAGATTGAAAATCGACCTTAAAAGGTGATCCCATTCAAAACCGCTCACGATGTGAGAGCATAGCCTAAAAATGTCACTATGGGGTCAGACCATTTGACATAAGTAAATGAATGCCAAATAAGCCTCTGAGTAAAAGGCATTTTCACCGAAAATCATTCCAAAAGACAGTGGCGAAATAGCATTCTGTGACGTAGCAGATATGTCGGTTTAAACGCCCTAAAAACAAAAAGGAATTGGCGAATCACCTTCACCCATTCCTTCTATAAAATGTCACGTGGCGACGACGGCTTAAGTCACTAGGCCAAAAATGGTCAATAGCGACAGCACAGCAACCATCAGCGTAAAGTTGCGTTTACTTAAGACTAATAATGCTAAGGTCGATTGTACACAAACTGGTGCACTCGACTCCTCTGGCAGCGGCTGAGAGGCTAACGCCGTTTCTGTCACCACTTGTCTCGCACTCGCATGAATATTTAAAGCATGATCACGCCACGCCGATAGCCCTTCACTAAACTGACCGCTGAGCGCATAGCCAAAGGAAAATACCCGGCTTGGGATCCAATCCAGCACAAACATAATATCTTCGATAAGCGGTAGGTTAAGGGATTTACGTACATTCTCTTCGGCATAAAAACGCGCGGTGCAATATAAAACTGCGCCAACCGGGCCTAGGAAGATAAAGCACAATGCCACTGCCCCATAATAACGATAGTTAATCCAAGCAACACTCTGCCCAACCTTGGCGCCTAAGTCTTTTTCAGACACCGCATCTAAACACTCGCTGCAATCTAATTCGGCGGCATAATGGTAACAGGCTTGCACGTCGGAGCGACACGCCGCCTGCATATACTTTTTAAAGCTATCGCGCTGTTTTTGATGATTAAAGCAAATAATTGCCACCACCACCCACAGGGCAAGGGTTAATAACCCCCAAAACATGCCAGACGCAACCCAACCCAAAACATGCACGACCAAGGCTGGCAACACTAAGGCGAGCAACATACTGGTATTGGTTAACGAGGCTTTGTCACCAAAGAAAGTGGATTGATAGGATTGCAGTACGCGATCGCTCTGCCACGAAGCGGGAAGGAACTTCAATCGTTCCACAAGAATGGCGACCAGTAATGAAAATAATGCCATCGGTAATACTCCTTGTAAAAAAGCCGGAAACGCTCAGGGTTATCAGAAATCCTCCCCTTCGCTTGCTCCTCTTTGCTTCTAGCCTAACGCGGTTAAATACCTTTCCCAGTCGAAGCTTGGGCCTGGATCCGTCTTGCGCATCGGTGCAATGTCACAATGCCCCACAATCCGCTGTGCTGTTAATGCGGAATACTGCGCTAATAAGGCCCGAGTCAACTCTGTGAGCTGCTGATATTGGGCCGCAGTATAGGGCTCAGTATCTGTGCCTTCAAGCTCGATACCGATAGAGAAATCATTACAATTTTCCCTTTCGCCATAACGAGATACGCCTGCGTGCCAGGCTCTATCTTCGCAACTGACATACTGCACACATTCACCATCGCGGCGAATTAAAAAATGTGCTGACACTTGTAGCCCCGCTAAATCGGCGAAACTTTCATCTGCTTTGGTATCTAAACACCCTTGAAATAATTGATCAATATAGGGAAGTCCAAAGCATCCCGCTGGCAGGCTGATATTGTGGATCACCAGCAAGCTAATTTCCCCAAATGGGCGACGGTTAAAATGCGGTGACTCACAGCGTCGAGCCAAGGAAAACCATCCGGCATCAAAGCGCATAAGCTCTTCCTATATTACAGGCATAATGCCACTACTCTAACAGCATTAAGTGACTGAATATATGCAATTCAATGACAAAGGTGAAATAACCAGCCACGCCCCAAACCATCATCAGTTAGCAGGATAATCTCAATCGGCACACTTCCTGTGACTTTTTATCACTCGCACTAGGTGGTAATCTTAGCCCTAAATGCAAGCAAGCAATTTCAAGCACGCCATCTGTGGCATGCAAGAATGCAAGGACCCAATCATGCTAGAGAACGATATTCGCCACGCCGTAAAAACCGCCCTCAATGAAGACCTTGGTGGCACCGAGATCAACGAGCACAGCAAAACCATTGCCTACGGCGATATTACCGCCCAACTTATTCCTGCTGATAAATATGCCGAAGCGACCTTAATCACCCGCGAAGAAGGTGTTTTTTGCGGAAAAGCTTGGGCCGAACAAGTCTTCAATCAATTAGGTGGCGAAGTCGCACTGCACTGGCATGTTGATGATGGCGATCTGGTGCTACCAAACCAAGTGTTATGTGAACTATCAGGCCCAGCCCGCACTATCCTTACGGGCGAGCGCACTGCAATGAACTTTATTCAGACCTTGTCAGGAGTAGCGACACTGACAAAACATTATGTGGATAAGTTAGCGGGCACTCACACACGCTTACTCGATACTCGCAAAACCATCCCAGGGCTACGCACGGCTCAAAAATACGCGGTGACCTGTGGCGGTGGTAAAAACCATCGAATCGGTTTGTTTGACGCCTTCTTAATTAAAGAAAACCACATTATGGCCTGCGGTGGCATACGCCAAGCGGTGGATGCTGCACGCAGCTTGCACCCGAATAAACCCGTAGAAGTTGAAGTCGAATCCTTAGAAGAGCTCGCATTAGCGCTAGATTCAGGCACAGATATCATCATGTTAGATAACTTTGACATCACCATGATGGTTGAGGCTGTTGAGTTGAATAATCAATACAAAGCGAAAGGTAGCGGCGCCAAGCTGGAAGTCTCAGGCAATGTCACCTTAGATACCTTGGCAGAATTTGCCAAAACTGGGGTTGACTATATCTCCGTCGGCGCACTAACAAAGCACGTTCGCGCCCTCGACCTCTCACTCAGACTCAAGTCATAGTCTTATTAGATCCAAGCTTGGGCTATCAATAGCACTCTGATCCACTAGATGCCCACCTTCAAGCAACCTAACCCAAAGCGGCTTAACACTAAGCCGCTTTTATCTATCAGTTTTGCCTGCGTTTTTTATCTGTTCTTTCCTAATTTTGTTCAAAGCCCTCTCGCCATTTGTTGTGTTATTTTCTCAATATGTAAAATGGCATATTGCTATAACATTTTCGTTTTACGCATTTTTTAAATCACAAAAACGCCTGCCTTGGTAGTTATGAATCGCTCACTGAGGACAGCTTTCGCTATTAATTCATAAATACTGGCTAAAATAGCTTCGATATTACGCTAAATTATAAACAATAAAGACAAAGCGTTAGTCTTAGACTGTCCACAATCAGACATTGGATACAATGCAAAAAACAATAACTAGCTGATTTAAAATACTTTAAAGCATTTTCATTCCTTTTTATTAATCAAAGACTACTAAAACTAATGCGTCTATCGCCAAACTTTACCTAACTCAATTATCATCAAAATTACGTCGCAGTTTTGACACAAAGTTAAATAACGCCAACATTTGTATCACTGTCATTTTTTTGTTAGAACGCAATACGTTTTAATGTCAACTTTTTAGACAAAATAATCATTTTATTAGTGTTTTTCACCCAAAAGCAGTTCCCTTTTTTTTAACTTTGTACTAACTTTTACTGGAGTGGAAATAGCGGCATGCTAGACACACTAAAGACATGGAGTTTTTGTATCTCACTCACTGTATGAAGGGATACAGAAAGGCAGCAAAGGATTGGCGCAAGGGATATGTGAAGTGCTTATTCATGACACATAGCTTCTTGCCAAAAGAGTTAAGTATAGCGAGTTAGGTTTAGCGTCTGTTACGGGTGAGATGATTTTAGGATAATTTACCCCTAACTATGCGAAACCAGTGCAATTTGGTATGGCTTGCGACCTCAATAGCATGTTAGCCACATTTAAAGAGCACATTGATAGATGCAAAATGTTTGACGATACATCAAACGATGACCTATACAAGATGATATGTTGGTAAATTGTTACAGTTTAAATCGATTTATCAGCCAACATAGTATAGGCTTAACGGTTGTAAGCACTGTACACAGTGACTAAAGCTAAAAAGTAAAACAGATAAGCGAAAGTGATTGTAAAATAAACATTTTTACTTATCATTGGGTGACTACAAGTTAACTTGTTAATTAATACTGCGTAAGCTGGAGAAAGAAATGAAAGCAATGAATAAAGGTTTAAACAAGCAAGCTCAAGGTTTCACCTTGATCGAGTTAATGATTGTAGTTGCCATTATCGGTATTTTGGCTGCAATCGCACTACCTGCATACCAAGATTACACTAAGAAATCTCGATTCTCTGAAGTGGTAAATGCTGTTGGCGCAGCTCGAACACAAGTAACTATTTGTTTTCAAGAAACCAACGATCTAACTCTATGTGACTCAGGTACTAATGGGCTTTCCGCTGCAATAACTACAGGTACTTTTGATAACTTGGATACTTTAAGTGTTGCTGATGGCGTTGTGACCGCAGCAGGAACAGGTGCTGTTGATAGCGCTAATTTAATTGCAACTCCAAATGCAACAGTGACGTCTTGGACTATTACATCAACCACCACTCCCAGTTGTCTAACTAAAGGCTGGTGTAAAGATCAGTAAAAACTGTAAAAACAATGCCAACAACGGCCCTCCACTTGGGCTTATCAACTCTATTTATCCGAAAAGGTCTGCTTGATGAAAGCAGGATGACGGAGGCCGTTGTTTTAGCTAGAAAAAATAGAACTTCATTGGTAGCCACCTTGGTTACCAATAAGTTTTTATCTGCACGTGCTATTGCCGAGCTTTGCTATGAAGAGTATGGCACTCCACTACTCGATTTAGCTGAATTTGATATTAGTGCCATTCCCGAAGAATTTATTAATAAAAAGCTGATTGAAAAACATCGCTGTCTACCGCTGTTTAAACGCGGTAATCGTCTCTATATAGCCACCTCAGATCCAACTAATATTGCCGCCCTCGAAGAGTTTCAATTCAGTGCAGGGCTGCATGCCGAAGCCATTCTAGTTGAAGAAGATAAGCTGGCTAAAGCCCTTGAAAAGGTATTAGAAGAAGATATCACCGGCCTAGATCTAGACGGTATGGACGAGGCCGCTTTAGCGGGTATTGAGATTACCGATACTGATAAGCGCCAAGAGGAAAACGCTGGTGATGGCAGCGACGATGCACCAATTGTTATTTATATCAATAAAATCCTCACCGACGCCATTCGCAGGGGAGCATCCGACCTTCACTTTGAGCCCTATGAAAAACGTTATCGCATTCGTTTTCGTATCGACGGTATTTTGCATGAAGTCTCCGAACCGCCAATTAGCCTAGCGGGACGCCTATCTGCTCGATTAAAGGTAATGTCAAAACTCGATATTGCCGAGCGCCGCGTCCCTCAGGATGGGCGGATTAAGATGAAGCTTTCCCGCACTAAGTCAATTGACTTTCGGGTGAGCACGCTGCCGACGCTCTGGGGTGAAAAAATTGTAATGCGGATATTAGACTCCTCCTCCGCACAGCTCGGCATTGAAAAACTAGGATATGAGCCTGACCAAGAAAAGCTCTACCTTGAGATGCTTGCCAAACCCCAAGGAATGATTCTAGTCACAGGCCCAACAGGTTCGGGTAAAACGGTTTCACTCTATACAGGCTTAAATATCCTCAATACCGCCGAGCGCAATATCTCTACCGCCGAAGATCCGGTAGAAATTAACCTTGAAGGTGTAAACCAAGTTCATATTAATTTAAAAGCAGGTTTAACCTTTGCCTCGGCGCTACGCTCCTTTTTGCGTCAAGACCCCGATGTGGTCATGGTGGGGGAAATCCGTGACCTTGAGACCGCCGAAATCGCCATTAAAGCCGCGCAAACTGGCCACTTAGTATTATCAACGCTGCATACCAACTCGGCAGCGGAAACCTTAACCCGTTTAATCAATATGGGTGTACCCGGCTATAATATCGCCAGCTCTGTTAATCTTATTATTGCTCAACGACTGGCACGACGACTTTGCACTGAATGCAAGCAACCCGAACAGATCCCTGAACATGAATTACAACGTTTAGGCTTTACCGATGAGCAAATCGCTCAAGGATTTACCACCTATAAACCTGTAGGTTGTGAGCATTGTTCTGGCGGATATAAAGGACGGGTCGGTATTTACGAAGTGATGAAAATGTCCGATGAAATCGCCCGCACTATTATGGAAGGCGGCAATTCATTACAAATTGCCGAGCAAGCCAAAGCACAGGGGATGCGTGACCTTCGTCAATCAGGCCTACTTAAAGTTATTCAAGGGGTTACCAGTATTGCCGAAGTAAACCGAGTCACAAGTTTTTAAAACACATAGTTTTAGGCTACGCGACATAGCTCGCTTAACGGTTTTATATAACCACTTTTTGTTTCGCTATATATACTAATCTAGTGATAATAAACTTATAGCTAATTAATGCCTAATAGGGACTATCTATGGCGACGGCAACGACAGTAAAAAAGCCTCGTGCCAAAAAGAACGAGCAAAAAAGCCAACCTAAGATCTATACCTTTGAATGGAAAGGCTTAAACCGCGACGGCAAAAAAACCGGTGGCGAATTAAAAGGCGCCAGTGTCGCCGAGGTTAAAAGCCAACTAAAACTCCAAGGGGTTAATCCTAAAGTTGTCCGCAAAAAGGCATCTCCTCTTTTCGCTCGAAATCCCGATATCAAACCTATGGATATCGCCATGGTGACCCGCCAAATTGCAACTATGCTGGCAGCAGGTGTCCCCTTAGTGACCACTATAGAAATGCTCGGTCGTGGCCATGAAAAGCAAAAAATGCGCGAACTGCTAGGTACTATATTGGCAGAAGTACAATCGGGCATACCATTATCAGACTCACTACGCCCCCATAGACGCTATTTCGATGATCTCTATGTCGATTTAGTCGCTGCTGGTGAGCATTCAGGTTCCCTCGATGCAGTGTTCGATCGAATCGCAACCTATAGAGAGAAAGCCGAAGCCTTAAAATCCAAAATTAAAAAGGCAATGTTTTATCCTGCTGCCGTTGTAGTGGTGGCAATATTAGTGACAACACTATTACTACTATTCGTTGTCCCTCAATTCGAAGATATTTTTAAAAGCTTTGGTGCCGAACTCCCCGCTTTTACCCAATTCATTATTGGTATTTCACGCTTTTTACAGAGCTCTTGGTATATTTTCTTCGCAGCAATAGTTATAGGTATTTGGTTGTTTGTCCGCGCCCACCGCAATTCGCAAATGTTTAGGGACCGAATAGACGAGCTTGTGCTTAAAATTCCCGTTATCGGCGAGATATTGCATAAAGCAGCGATGGCACGATTTTCCCGTACTTTAGCCACTACCTTTGCCGCAGGGGTGCCTTTAATTGACGGTATGGAGTCAGCTGCTGGAGCCTCTGGTAATGCGGTTTATCGGGCGGCATTGCTAAAAGTGCGTCAAGAAGTGATGGCGGGGATGCAGATGAACGTCGCCATGCGCACCACAGGGCTTTTCCCCGATATGCTGATCCAAATGGTGATGATCGGTGAAGAATCTGGCTCACTCGATAATATGCTCAATAAAGTAGCCAATATTTATGAGATGCAGGTCGATGATGCGGTTGATGGCTTATCAAGCCTTATCGAGCCCATTATGATGGTAGTCATTGGCACCTTGGTCGGCGGTTTAATTGTCGGTATGTATCTGCCGATTTTCCAAATGGGTAATGTCGTGGGTTAAGCTTCACATAGTGAACCCAACTAACTGATTGAATAATTAAGAATAAGAACTACCAATGTCAGACTTTATATCTCTTTTAAGCCACTCTCTAGCTCAGAGTCCTTGGCTATTTATTGCATTAAGTTTTGTGTTTGCCGCCACTATTGGCAGCTTCTTAAATGTCGTCATTCACCGCTTTCCGGTAATGATGAAGCGCGAGTGGCAACAGGAGTGCAATCAATATCTACAGGAATATCATGCAGATGTAGTAGAGCAGGTTGGGATTGAAAAGCTCAATAAGCCGATAGATACTTACCCTGAAAAATACAATCTCGTGGTGCCAGGTTCCGCCTGTCCTAAATGTAAGACCGCAATCAAGCCTTGGCATAATTTGCCGATTGTGGGCTGGTTAATGCTCAGGGGAAAATGCGCCGCCTGCAATACATCGATCTCCTCTCGCTATCCGATTATTGAGTTTGTAACAGGATTACTCGTAGCAACGCTCGCCTGGCATTTTGGTCCTAGCTGGCAATTTGTGTTTGCTGCAGTATTAACCTTTGTATTGATTGCATTAACGGGTATCGATCTGGATGAGATGCTACTGCCAGACCAAATGACCCTTCCACTCCTATGGCTAGGATTACTCATTAACCTCAACCAGACCTTTACCACTCCAACCGATGCCGTTATAGGTGCTGCAGCGGGCTATTTGAGCCTCTGGTCGGTGTTTTGGCTGTTTAAACTGCTCACAGGTAAAGAAGGCATGGGCTATGGCGACTTTAAACTGCTCGCCGTATTTGGTGCATGGCTAGGTTGGCAAATGCTCCCCCTAGTCATTTTACTGTCCTCTTTAGTTGGCGCCCTTGTTGGCATCACGCTCATCGTACTCAAACGCAATCAGTTAGCCAATCCAATCCCCTTTGGGCCTTATATTGCCGCAGCTGGTTGGATAGCTCTGATCTGGGGACAACCTATAGTCGATTGGTATCTAAGTACGCTATAAAAACACTGTCAGTATCTTTCTTCAGTGTTTAGCATTCAATATCGTGCAGAATAGTCCAAATCGATTAAGTGCCTTATCTAGATGGGAATCTTATGTCCAAGTTTGTCGTAGGTCTAACGGGTGGCATTGGTAGCGGTAAAACTACCGTTGCCAACTTATTTGCCGAAGAAGGTGTCGATTTAGTCGATGCCGATATAGTGGCTCGCGAAGTGGTAGCAAAAGGCTCAAAAGGGCTCGAAGCCATTATCACTCACTTCGGCACTGAAATAGTAACCGAGGCTGGTGAGCTTGACCGAGCAAAGCTACGACAACGAGTATTTAGCGATGAACAAGCGCGCCAATGGTTGAATCAGTTACTCCACCCTATGATCCGCCAAGAAATGTTGTCACAAGTCGAAAATGCAACCTCTGACTATGTAATTATGGTCGTACCCTTGCTATTTGAGAACGGGTTAGATAGGTTAGTCAATCGGACTTTAGTGGTGGATATTTCGCCGGAGTTGCAAATCAGCCGTACCGTAAAACGGGACAATGTGGACGCCACTCAGGTAAATAACATCATTAATAGCCAATGTAGTCGCAGTGACAAGCTCGCCAGAGCCGACGACATTATTGATAATCAGGGAGAGATATCAACACTAAAACAAGAGGTGCAAGCATTGCACCAGCGCTATTTACAATTATCCGGTAATCACGACGCCCATGACTGACTTAGTTTATGAACAGCCTTTAAATGAGAAAATCCGTAGCTACTTGCGGCTCGAATATCTCAATAAACAGCTCAGTAATAACCTAAATCACGACCACCAGCATAGATGTTTCTACCCTCTTTTCTCCCTGTGCGAATTATCGGAGCGTTGCGACTATCGCAACGAAGTCCTTAAAGATATCGAACGTAATCTGCTACAACTGAGTAAATGGCAAGAGCTCGACCATGTCGATAGCGAACAGATTGAGTTTTACATTCAAGCATTAATGCAAGCCAGAGAGCCACTACAGCGTCCCGAGCGCTGCGGCAGCCAACTCAAACAAGACCGATTTTTATCGGCTCTGCGACAGCGTTTTGGTATGCCAGGTGCCTGCTGCAACTTCGACCTTCCCCAGCTGCATTTTTGGCTCGCCAAACCTTGGGAAGAAAGACAGCAAGATTACCAAGCTTGGATCAGCCATTTTGATCCCCTTCTCACTCCCATCACGCTTTTGCTTCAGTTAACTCGTAGTACCGCCCATTTCGATAACGCCACCGCCCATGCCGGTTTTTACCAAGGTGATAGTGCTCAAGCGCTCTCATTAGTGCGAGTCAAAGTCGATGCCGCCCACGGCTGCTACCCCACCATCAGTGGTCATCGCAATCGCTACGCCATCCACTTTGTGCAATTCGACCAACAGCGCCACTCAGACCGCAGCATCGAATTCCTACTAGCGACCTGTGCCTGAAGCCTTTACACTAACGACCTCTAAGCTGCTGCCGAGTTAAAGCCAATTTTGCCTACAGGGCATATTTGCGATTCTCAGCGATTCCCTTGTTATTTCAGTCGACTGCTAAGGAGAAGTCTATTATGCCGTTAACCGTCAACTGTCCAATTTGCAAAACCCCAGTAGAATGGGTTCCACAATCGGAATTCAAACCTTTTTGTAGCGAGCGCTGCAAGATGATTGACCTCGGCGATTGGGCCTCCGAAAAACATGCTATTCCGGTCAAATCTGAGTTTGACCTCGACGCATTAGATGAACTCGGTTACGACGAAGAAAGCTTTTTCAAAGAGTAATACTCAATAATCAGCCCTTTATAAGCAGAATTTTATGACAAAACGCATTCATGTTGCCGTCGGCATTATCCTCAACCCTAACGGGCAAATCTTACTCGCTAAGCGCCCTGAGCATTTACATCAAGGCGGTAAGTGGGAATTCCCAGGAGGCAAAGTCGAACAGGGCGAAACTGTCACCCAAGCCTTAATTCGTGAGCTAAAAGAGGAAGTCGCGCTAATCGTCAGTGCAAGCGAGCCTTTTATGTCGCTAAGCTACGATTATCCCGATAAACAAGTGCTACTCGATATTCACACTGTGTGTGAATTTACGGGAGAACCGCAAGGGCTTGAAGGGCAACAGATTGCTTGGGTCAATAAACATGAGCTAAGTCGTTACGACTTCCCAGAAGCCAATAAACCCATTCTCAGTAAATTGTTGGCACAAACCGAGTAACAAAACCGCTATTTTGCAGGCAAGATTTAGGTTTTACATTAGCGTTACGTGATCTGGGTTGCAGCAAATTCATCCGCAACTTTTAGAAAGCGCAAATTAGTGTTTGAATGCAATCTCATTATTCTTCTTCGATTTCGAGGGCATATCATGCACAATAACGTCAAAGCATTACTCGCCACGACCGCGTTATTTTTTAGTTGCCAAGTACTAGCAAATGGCGGCTGTGGCTTTGAAGAGCAACAACAGGGCTTGATTGCCACCTGCAGCGAGGAGAAACAAGAAGTGATTTTAACTGGTGTAGTTGAAGCGCAACATTTAGTAAAAGATCTCAATGAGTTTGCTGAGGGCTACAAGAGCTATCAGGTGGATACCGCATCCTTAGCCCCTCTTAAAAATATCGCTGAGCCAACCGAAATCGTGGTCATCATCGGCACTTGGTGCCCAGACTGCCATCGCGAAACCCCACGCTTTATTCGCATTATGGAAGAAGTGGCTAACCCCAATATCAAAGTGACATATATTGGCGTTGATCGCAGCAAGCAAGATCCCGAAGGACTGGCGGCAAAATACGAATTCAAACGTATTCCCACTTTTATCGTGCTACAACAGGGTAAAGAAATTGGCCGCATCGTTGAACGTCCAACCGTTTCACTCGAAAAAGATTTAGTCGAGATTTTAAAGTAATCTCGAGTCGCTAAATAATAAAGGCCGCTAAGTGTACACTTGGCGGCCTTTATCTTTTTAAAATGGAGCTGAGGTTAAATCGCTTCTTCTAAAATTCGCTGTGCCAGCATCACTAACACGCCCTCACGCAGTGCGCCGCCCGATAGTGACAAATGTTCAATGCCCAAGAATTCAAAGAGCGCGAGTAAAATCGCCACTCCAGCGGCAAATGTCGGTGCGCGTTCGGCACTTAGGCCGATAATCCCCATAAGGCTGGCATGTTCTTCAGCAAGGATTTCCGCTTTAAGCTGATTCAGCACAGCTAAGGTAATGATTTCAGACTGCTTACGGTGCATTAAGACTTCGACCACAGATTGCACCGCGCCAGAAGCCCCCACCACACAGTGCCATCCTAAGTCTTTTAACCTTTGCCTATGTTCACCTAATACTTCCAACACTTCCTGCTTGGCATCGTCAAAATCGAGCTCTTGCAACGGGGCATTGTTAAAGAAGCGACGGTTAAAGGTCACGCTACCCATGGGTAAGCTGGTCTTAAACTGAACTTGGTGGCCATCACCAATAATAAACTCGGTACTGGCGCCACCAATATCGATCACTAAACGTCGACCTTGGCCGCAAGTAGTCGCCACCATACCTTGATAAATCAGCTCAGCTTCACGCATACCTGAGATAATCTCAATCGGATGACCCAAAAGCGGAATCGCCTTCTGATTAAACTCATCGGCATTATGGATACAGCGCAGTGTCGCGGTGGCAATCACAGCGACATGATTAGGATGGATTTTATGCAGCGCTAACATCTGGGCAAACATCGCTAGACAATCTAGGCCACGCTGCATCACTTCTGCGGTTAAATGACCATCTTCGCCAATGCCTTCGGCTAACCTTACTTTACGTTTGTATTTAGCAATAATCTGTGGCTGACCGCCTTTTGTCTTAGCGATCAGCATATTAAAGCTATTAGAGCCTAAAGTAATGGCGGCATAAGCGGGTGTTGGCATTTAAGGCTGTCTACGCGTCCTGTCATGGCGAGGTGGACGTCCACCACTACGATGGGCACCTTGTGGTCGCCCTGCACCTGAGCGTTCGCGTAAATTACGTGCTCCCGCAGGGTGCTTGCGATGAATTTTGACTGGCGGCGGAATATCTTCCAGCAAGGCATCACGGTCATAATTACTCACAGGAATAGAGTGATTGATGTAGGTTTCAATCGCAGGCAAATTCAGAGCGTATTCTTCACAGGCAAAACTGACCGATACACCTTTGTTACCCGCACGCCCAGTACGACCAATACGATGAACGTAATCTTCACAATCATCAGGTAAATCATAATTGTAGACGTGGGAAACATCGGAGATATGCAGTCCGCGCGCCGCAACGTCGGTCGCGACCAGAATATCCAATTGGCCTTGAGTGAATTGCTCGAGAATGCGAATACGCTTCTTCTGCGGCACATCACCTGTCAGCAAACCTACACGGTGGCCATCCCCTTCAAGCCAAGACCATAGGTTTTCACAGCTGTGTTTAGTGTTTGAAAAAACAATGGCTTTCTCTGGCCAATCCTCTTCAATCAGCGTCAGCAGCAAACGCATTTTATCTTCTTGGGAAGGATAGAAAATTTCTTCTTTGATGTTCTTGGAGGTTTTTTCTTCGGGGGCGATTTCGACTTTCACAGGATCATTCATATGATCGTAGGCGAGTTCTTGCACTTTCATCGAAAGTGTCGCCGAAAACAGCATATTCAGACGCTGATCGGCACTGGGCATACGTCGGAATAGGAAACGAATATCCTTGATAAAACCGAGATCGAACATGCGATCGGCTTCATCTAACACGACAGCTTGAATACCGCCGAGATTGATAATGCCTTGACGAACATAATCAATGATGCGCCCGGTCGTACCAATCAGAATATCTACACCTTGGTCGAGCGTCTTGCGCTGTACATCATAGCTTTCACCGCCATAGACAATGCCGACTTTTAAGTGGCTGTGTTTGGCTAGGAGAATTGCGTCTTTGGCGATTTGAATCGCCAGCTCACGGGTAGGAGCCATAATGATGGCGCGCGGCTGATTTAGCTGACGGTTCTCAGGGACTGGTGTCGATAATAAATGGTTAAATGTGGCAACCAAAAACGCCATTGTCTTACCCGTACCCGTTTGGGCTTGGCCGGCGATATCTTTTGATTGAAGTAATACGGGTAATGATAACGCCTGGATCGGCGTACAAAATTCAAAGCCGTTTTCGGCAAGTGCCTGTTTAACCTCTGGATGTAGAGGAAGGTCGGCAAATTTTTGATTAGATAAATGTGTTTGGCTCATAGCGCAAGCATACCATTTGGGGTTGCAATAAGATACTCGATCGTTTGAAATAGCCACATTGTAAAAAGGTAACTTGAAAAGCTATTTTTCAGCCCCAATATACATGGTAAGCCATTAACAAACCAGCAATGGCAACCAAACTGGAGAACATCATGAGCGATAAAATTATATACCTGAGCGACGACAGCTTCGAAAACGACGTATTAAAGGCCGATTTACCAGTATTGGTAGACTTCTGGGCTGAATGGTGTGGTCCATGTAAAATGATCGCTCCAATTCTTGACGACGTTGCCGAAGAGTACGCAGGTCGTGTGACTATCGCTAAATTAAACGTTGACCAAAACAACGTTTCTCCAGCGAAATATGGCGTTCGTGGTATCCCAACTTTACTGTTATTCAAGAACGGTGAATTAGCGGCGACTAAAGTTGGCGCACTGTCTAAAACTCAATTAAAAGAGTTCATCGACGCACAAATCTAATTTGTTGTCGCTATGAGTGACCTCCGGCACAAGCTTTAATTAATTGTGCCGGAATCCCCCTAAATTTCTGGACGCCCCGCTTTGTTAGTGCTACTTTAATAACCAGATTCTTTCTAACTAAACCACTTCTCGCTCGTCAATCACTATCCTGAATCACAAACTTTACTGATTGATTGCGGTAAGCTTTGTCGCGTAACACAAGATCCCCAACATGAACTTAACTGAATTAAAAGACACGCCGATATCCGACCTAGTCTCGCTAGCCGAAAACATGAAACTCGAAAATATGGCCCGCGCTCGCAAGCAGGACATTATTTTCTCTATTCTTAAAGCCCACGCCAAAAGCGGCGAAGACATTTTCGGTGGCGGTGTATTAGAAATCCTCCAAGACGGATTCGGTTTCTTACGTAGTGCAGATGGATCTTACTTAGCTGGCCCGGATGATATTTATGTATCACCAAGCCAAATTCGCCGCTTTAACATGCGAACGGGCGACACCATTTTTGGCAAAATTCGCCCACCAAAAGAAGGTGAACGTTATTTTGCCCTGCTAAAAGTTAACGAAGTTAACTTCGATAAACCTGAAAACTCTCGCAACAAAATCCTCTTTGAAAACTTAACCCCACTCCACGCAGAAGAACGTATGCGTATGGAGCGTGGTAATGGCTCTACTGAAGACATCACAGCCCGTATTCTGGATTTATGCTCTCCTATCGGTAAGGGTCAACGCGGTCTGATCGTCGCGCCACCAAAAGCGGGTAAAACCTTATTACTGCAAAATATTGCTCAGTCAATCACCTACAACAACCCTGAAGTGGTGTTGATGGTACTGCTGATCGATGAACGTCCTGAAGAAGTGACCGAGATGCAACGCCTAGTTCAAGGCGAAGTGATTGCATCAACCTTCGACGAACCAGCCAGCCGTCACGTGCAAGTGGCTGAAATGGTCATTGAAAAAGCCAAGCGTTTAGTTGAGCACAAGAAAGACGTTGTGATCCTACTCGACTCTATTACCCGCTTGGCTCGCGCCTATAACACCGTTATCCCATCATCGGGCAAAGTGTTAACCGGTGGTGTGGACGCAAACGCCCTACACCGTCCTAAGCGCTTCTTCGGTGCGGCTCGTAACATCGAAAACGGCGGCAGCTTAACCATTATTGCTACCGCTCTGGTTGATACCGGCTCGAAAATGGACGAAGTGATTTACGAAGAGTTCAAAGGTACAGGTAACCAAGAATTGCATCTGTCACGCAAGGCCGCTGAAAAACGCGTCTTCCCTGCGATTGACTTCAACCGCAGTGGTACTCGTCGCGAAGAAAAACTGACTACGCCTGATGAGCTGCAAAAGATGTGGATCCTGCGTAAGATCTTAAATCCAATGGATGAAGTCAGCGCAATGGAATTCCTGATCGACAAACTGGCGATGACTAAGACCAACGAAGAATTCTTCACCGCGATGAAACGCGCTAAGTCTTAATCCTAGATTAGGGTCAATCTTCCAAAAAAGCCGCTTAATGCGGCTTTTTATTGCGCCTAAGTTAGGCATTTCACCCTATTGAATCGCAGAACGATGGATCATCTTCCGCGAGGAGCGAGGAATAGCACACACAGTCGACTCACCAAGACTAAGCGAGTTATCCTAGATTACCGCATTCAATGGTTATTAAAACTGCGTTTCAGTTTTGAGGTACGTCGCCAAGGCGCGGCTTAAGGTTTGAGTCTGTTGCCTAAGCATTTCACGAAGCAGCAGCACCACGGGAGTGACATGCTCGCGCCCAGGACAGACTAAGTATAAATTAACCGGCTCGCCCCGATATTCGGGCAGCAAGGGCACAAGAAGCCCTGCCATAATATCCTCCGCCAGATCTAAGCTCGACTTAAACACTAAGCCCTTACCAGCCACCGCCCAGCGGCGCGCAATTTCCGCATCGTTAGCGCTGCGATTGCCCGTCACGCGGATTTTATATTCCTGACCATCACGCTCAAATTGCCATTGGTCGTGCGTTCTCTCATCTAATTTATAAAACAAGCAATTATGTTGCGTGAGTTGCTCTAAGGTTTCAGGCTTGCCAAATTTGGCAAGATATTCAGGCGAGGCACATAACACTCTGTCCGCAGTACAAATCGGGAAGGCGACCTGATTAGAATCCTGCGGCTTGCCGTAACGCACCGCCACATCAATTTTGTCGTGGTAAAAGCTGCTGATATTGTCGCCCAAATGCAGCCGTACCTGCAGCTGTGGAAAATCAAGGAGGAAGTCATCGAGCCAAGGGACGAATAAGTTGCGCCCAAAATCGGATGAAACCGACAGGCTTAAGGTGCCAGAGACCTTGCCTTTATCGCTGGCGATCGCCTGCTCTCCGAGGGCGAGATCACTTAAGGCACGCCGGCAATGGATAAGATAGCGCTCACCTTGAGCGGTTAATCTCAGACTTCGAGTCGTACGCACAAACAAACTAGTATCAAGTTGTTTTTCAAGGCGTTTAATCGCAGCACTCGCCGATGCTGCTGAGAGTTCCATCTCGGCTGCCGCCGCAGAAATACTGCCGCAATCGGCAACGCGAACAAATAATGCGAGATCATTCAGCAGCATGATTATCAAATTTCCTTTGAAAAAATTACAAACTTTACCCCGTTTATCTAGGAATTAATATTTCACACAATGGCATTCAATGACAAGTGACAGACACGAGTCGCCAGTGAGGAATAAATATGAGAGCCATAGGTTATCAAGCCGCAGGGGCAATCGACGCTCCAAATGCATTAAAAAACATTACACTAGCCGAACCCACACCACAGGGTTTTGACCTGTTGGTCGAGGTGAAAGCCATATCCGTTAATCCTGTTGATACCAAAATCCGCGCATCCAGCTCTGCAACCGCAGGGGAATATAAAATCCTCGGCTGGGACGCGGTCGGAGTCGTTAAAGCCGTGGGGGACAAGGTGAGCCTGTTTAAAGTAGGTGATGAGGTCTGGTACGCCGGCGATATTAGCCGCAGCGGCAGCTATGCCGAATATCAGTTAGTCGATGAGCGTATCGTGGGCCGTAAACCTCAAACCCTAAGCAATGCACAAGCAGCAGCGCTCCCCTTAACCAGTATCACGGCTTGGGAATTGCTGTTTGACCGTTTAGGTCTACCGCAGGACGGCTCAGCCACGGATGCACGTATTCTGATTATCGGTGCCGCTGGCGGCGTAGGTTCTATCATCACTCAACTTGCGGTCAAGCTAACTGGCGCCGAGGTGATTGGCACTGCATCACGTCCTGAATCCGCAACTTGGGTTAAAAACTTGGGTGCCGATGCGGTCATAAATCACAACAAGCCGCTCTCGGAGGAGCTAACGCAGTTGGGTATTGCCGACGTTACCCATGTGATTAGCCTAACCCAAACCGATAAGCACTTTGACGAAATCGTAAAAGTGCTTAGACCCCAAGGAAAACTGGCGCTAATTGATGATCCAGTCGGTCCACTGGATGTGATGAAGCTTAAACGTAAAAGCCTGTCGCTACATTGGGAACTTATGTTTACCCGCAGCCTGTATCAAACTGAAGATATGATTGCCCAGCACCATTTGCTCAACCGTATCGCCGAGCTGATTGATGCAGGCACAGTGCAAAGTACTTTTGGTGAGCATTACGGCACTATCAATGCACAAAACTTGCTTAAAGCGCATGCACAAATTGAGTCGGGTAAGGCCATAGGTAAAATTGTGTTGGAAGGATTTAGCCAATGAAAGTGACGGTTTTTGCGCAAATCCAAGCACATCCTGGCCAAACAGATTCGCTGTTTAACTTGCTCAAACAGTTAGTGAGGGACACCCACACAGAGGCTGGCTGCATTGAATATACGCTTCACAATGCCTTAGATGATGCTAATCAGTTTTGGATGTATGAAGTGTGGCAATCTCAAGCAGCCCTGGAGGCACATATGGCAAGTCCACACTTTAGTGCTTTTGTAACAGCATCAGAAGAACTCGTTAAGCAGGTTGATATTCATAAGACCTATGCCTGTTAACGACCAAAAGTAAAGCGCCTAAAAAGGCGCTTTACTTTTTTAATCAAACAGCTCACAGAATTACACTAAGGTCATCGCCATTTTGCGGCGCAGATAGGCAATCTGCTGCATATGGGGCAAATCCTTCGGACAATTGTCTTGGCAGCCGAGCAAGGTCATACAACCAAATACGCCGTCCTGATTACCAATCACATGGTAAAAATCTTCAGCCGTGCGCGCATCGCGACTATCGAGTTCAAAGCGGGCGATTTTCATCATCCCCACAGCGCCGACAAAGGTTTCACGCATTTGTTTAGTGGCACAGGCAGACACACAAACCCCACACTCGACGCAGCGCTCTAACTCATAGAGCCGCGCTGCTTCCTCCGGCGCCATCGGCTCCTCAAGGCGATGGATACTAATATCATTCGCTTTAGGGTGTAACCACAGCTTTAAACGCTCGGCGAGTTCGCGCATAAACTTACCCGTGTTAACCGATAAATCACCAATCAATTCAAAGCCCGGTAATGGCATCAGAGTGATTTCACCTTTGGGATATTTGGCGGTGAGCGTTCGGCATGCCAAAGTCGGGAAGCCGTTGATCACCATGGCGCAACTGCCGCAAATCCCCGCCCGACAGACAAAGTCAAACTGCAACGACGTATCTTGCTCTTCCCTTAGCTTATTGAGGGCGATGAATACCGTCATGCCCGGCGTTTCGGTGAGATGATAACGCACCATCTTCGGCTTATCGTTTGGCTCCTGCGGATCATAACGAAAAATATTAAAGGTTAGCTGGCGACCTTGGCTCATTATGATTTTTCTCCTAGCGCATTGGCGGATGGTCTTTGTAAGGTATCGCTTAAACGTTCATTTTTAGCTTGCAGGCTCTGCGGCAGTTCAAAGGGCATCAGCGCCGCCTGGCGTTGATAACGATCGGCATCGTCGCCCAGCCCTGCCAAAATCTCGGCAATTTGCTGCTCGCGTTTGGCGGTATCGGGGTGAGCAATGGCATTGTCGATACCGTAACCCCGATATCCCGGCGGCAGCTCCATCTTCATCACATCCAGCGGCTCGTAGCTTAAAACGGGGGCCAACGCCTCGGCATCGGGCCAACTGGCGAGAGTACGGTTAAGCCAATCTCTGTCATTACGCTGCGGATAATCTTCACGGGCGTGGGCACCACGGCTTTCGGTACGCGCCGCCGCGCCACAGGCCACTGTTAGCGCCACCTTCAGCATGCGCTTCACCCTTAGAGCTTCTACTAGCTCTGGGTTTGCGTGGCGTTTCTTGCACTTAATCCCGAGCTTGCGTGAGCGCTCAAGCAGGGCTTTTAGCTCAGTTACCGCTTTATCAAGCTCTGGGCCATTACGGAAAATCCCCACGTAGTCCATCATAATTCGCTGCATTTCGCGCTTAAGTTCGAAGGGGCTTTCGTGGCCTTCGCCATCGACTAAGGTGTCGATTTCAGTCTGTACCTGTTGCATAAACTTTTCGGCAAGCTGAGTGTCGATTTCAAGGCTATTATTTTCACAAAAATCAGCGACATATTTGCCAATAATCATGCCACCAACTACGGTTTCGGCGAGCGAGTTGCCGCCCAAGCGGTTAAAGCCATGCATATCCCAACAGGCCGCTTCACCCACGCTGAATAAGCCCTTAAGCTGCGGACTCTCGCCCGTTGCCTTAGTGCGGATCCCGCCCATGGAGTAATGCTGAGTCGGGCGCACGGGGATCCAATCCTTCGCTGGGTCGATCCCGAGGAAATTCTCGCAAATCTCCTGCACTTCACGCAGGTTGGTTTCGATATGTTTGCGCCCAAGCAAGGTGATATCGAGCCATAAATGTGGGCCATAGGGGCTATCGACGCCCTTACCTTTACGCATATGCTCGGTCATGCGGCGAGACACCACGTCCCGCGACGCCAACTCTTTCTTCTCAGGCTCATAGTCCGGCATAAAACGATAACCGTCTTTATCCCGCAGCAAGCCACCATCACCGCGGCAACCTTCTGTGGTTAAAATCCCCACGGGCACAATTGCCGTTGGGTGGAACTGTACCGCTTCCATGTTGCCAAGGGTCGCGACCCCCGTTTCGAGCGCCAGCGCCTGACCTATCCCCTCGCAGATAATCGCGTTGGTTGAGACTTCATAAATGCGGCCATAGCCACCGGTGGCGATAGTGGTCGATTTCGCGACATAGGCACGCAACTCGCCCGTGATTAAACAGCGGGCAATTACCCCGTGGCAACGTTGACCGTCGTGGATAATAGAGAGCGCTTCGACGCGTTCGTGGACAGGAATATCCATCGAAATCGCTTTGTTATCCATGGCATAGAGCAAGGAGTGACCGGTACCATCGGCGGTGTAGCAGGTGCGCCACTTTTTGGTACCCCCAAAGTCGCGGGCATTGATCAGACCGTGAGCCTCTTCGGCTTCCTGCAAGGTGACTTTTTGTGCGTTAACAATGACGTCCCTCGGGCCTGCGGTTACACGTGTCCAAGGCACGCCCCAGTTGGCTAATTCACGCACCGCCTTAGGCGCACAATGGGCAAACATTCTGGCGACTTCTTGATCGCAGCCCCAGTCCGATCCTTTCACCGTATCTTGAAAGTGCACGTCTTCATCATCGCCCATGCCTTTGACTGCATTACCAAGGCTTGCCTGCATTCCGCCCTGCGCCGCCGCAGAGTGAGAACGTTTAGCGGGGATAAGTGATAGCACTAAGGTATCTAACCCGCGCTCTTTAGAGGCAATGGCCACCCTCAGGCCAGCCAATCCGGCACCAACCACTAATGAATCGGTATAAATCAGTTTCACGCCTGCTCCTTAACGGGTACTGCTGTTATTGTTTTAGGACAACACTCTTTTGTTATATTCGCTAACTCGCGTGGGGTAAAAATGCCAATAAGGAGGCAATCCCTACAGTGACAAACGCGATACTCACAATGGTTTTAATCTTACGTAAACGGCTGCGACTATTGAGATCCCGCGCAGCGCCCCACTTCAGTGCTACGCGGTAAATTCCGATAGCAGCATGTAACTCAACCGTCAGCAATAGCGGCAGATACACCATCCACACGCCTTGGTTCCAAATCCGCTCTGCACTGCCCTGCGGGCCTATGGTTTCTGGCGCCGAGCCGATAAGCCACAGATGCACCGGCAGCAATAACAGGATCACCACACCCGTAATGGCCTGCCAACGCCAGAGGCGAGTATCACTGTGATTGATCACTTGCATCTGTTGTTTTAGCGCTCTTTGCTGGCGCAAACTCATGGGTAACTTTTGCAGTGCAACAATCACATGCACCAATGCAAGGGCGGCAATACCGACGGCAATACAAGTCACCACCCAGGGATAGCCATGGCCGTCACTGGAGAGAAAACTCAGCTCCATAGTGCGAGCCACCCAGTTCATGGCATCGCCACCCAATAAAATGGATGACACCAGCACTAAGTGGGTCCACAAAAACACCGCCAGAATGACACCCGACAAACTCTGGCTTAAATCCAGCCACGCACTCCATTTTTTTATACTTAGTTTGATTGCCATTGCTTTTGCCTCGCGCCGCAGGCTCCTGAGAGCCCTGCTTAATAAGTTGTCCTCGAAAATTAATATCGCTCACAAATCCATCAAAAAACCTGAGTTAGATCAACTAGGAGGCGAATAATTAATCGAATGCTTAAATATTAGCAGCGAAACAAAATCCTGCTGCGCCCAAATCCATCAGGGATAAACGCAGCAGAATTGGATTTCAATCAATGGGGCACGTAAGGCTGCACCGGCACACTTAGCTCACTACCGATAAACATATAGGAGACCAAGCTCGCACTACCTAGGCACAACAAATAGATAATCAATACTTTAGCAAGCTTACGTAAGCCGGAGCGCTGGGTCGTGATGCCCCATTTAACCGCCACTCGGTATAAACCAATCATGGCGTGGATGACGACTGCGGGCAGCAACAGGGCGTAGAGCAACCAAGCATTATCGTGATAGACGCGCTCGGCCGATAAATGTGGACCAATTTCAGGATTTAAGATCATGGTAAAGAGGTGGACAGGCACTAGGAAAAACAAAATAAAACCCGTGATTAATTGCCAAAACCAAGCATGGGTATCGCGATGTTTAATGCCACCTAAATGTGATCGCAACGCTCGCCACTGCCCAAGCTGCGCCGGAAACCGCCTAAGAGCAACGGCAGCATGTAGAATCACCACCAGCAGCATAAACACTGAGAAGAGTTTAGTGACAATCGGAAAGCCATGGCCCGTACTACTAAACATACCGCCTTCGAGCAACTGCACCACATGGTAAAAGGCCTCTTTACCCAGCAGAATGCTCGACTCGAAATGCATATGTAACAACAGAAAGCAGCCCAGCATAATACCAGTCGCGCTCTGTAATCTATCGGCCTTAGCCGACCAAGGGTGACCTATCCCCTGTGTTTTCACGCTAGTGTGAACGCGCGTTACGCTTGTCATCTTGCTTTTACCCTTTAATGGTTTGTTGACGCCTCTTTGCAAACTACACCATAGCAGCAACAAAAAACGCGGCTGAGTGTCACAGATTTAAAGCGTGAGGCAACTCACGGGATAAGCGTCAACTCTTAGAAGAGGATCACAAAAAAGTCGTAAAAACCAAACAAAGGTAAAACCAATTAACCATTATATTTCATGGCTTTATATTAAAAATCGAAACGAGCGGTTCGATTTTGCGTACAACCAAAAGCTGACAAGCTAACTCCTTGTCCATGCTGAAATAAACCTCGTTTACTACCCAAACCCCCCTAGATTGTTCGCACGAATCCCTCAATCCACCTCCTCACCATCACTCACGTTTAATTGCCATCGAATTCTGCAAATTAGCGCAGTTTGGGTATACAATAGCGCGATATTTTTTAAACCTAGCCACAGGATTTTACCCATGCCTTGGATCCAACTTCGCATTAACACTAACAGTGACGATGCTGAAACCATCAGCGACTTACTTATGGAAGAAGGCGCCGTTTCTATTACCTTTGAAGATGGTAAAGACACCCCGATTTTTGAGCCTAAACTGGGCGAAACCCCTCTGTGGCAAGATACCGTTGTGGTTGCCCTGTTCGAGGCTGACACAGATCTCGCACCGACTATCGAGATGCTAAAAACCCTACCGTTTTTAGACGAGCACTTCAGCCACAAAATCGAGCAAATTGAAGATAAAGACTGGGTTCGCGAGTGGATGGATAACTACCACCCAATCCAATTCGGTAAACGTCTATGGATTTGCCCAAGCTGGCGTGAAGTTCCCGATCCGAGCGCAGTGAACGTGATCTTAGATCCGGGCCTGGCCTTCGGCACAGGCACTCACCCAACGACAGCACTGTGTTTAGAGTGGTTAGATAGTTTAGATCTCAGCAACGAAGAAGTGATCGACTTTGGCTGCGGCTCAGGCATTCTCGCCGTGGCAGCGCTGAAACTGGGCGCAAAAAAGGTCACAGGTATCGATATCGACTATCAAGCCATCGAAGCCTCTAAAGCCAATGCCGAGCGAAATGATGTTGCCGACCAATTGGCACTTTATCTGCCAGAAGATCAACCCGCCGATCTTAAGGCCGATGTGTTAGTCGCCAATATTCTCGCAGGCCCACTGCGTGAACTTGCCCCCCTTATCGCCGAGCGCGTCAAATCTGGCGGTAAACTAGCCCTCTCTGGACTGCTTAAAGAGCAAGCGCAAGAAATCTCTGACTTCTATAGCCAATGGTTCGACATGGACGAAGCGGCTCACAAAGAAGATTGGAGCCGCTTGACAGGTAAGCGCAAATAACGCTAAAGGGTGGCGCAACATGCGCCACCACTGGCTTAGGCTTATTTTGTCGATGACTTCTCAAGGCTAAAAAGTCAAGAAAAAAAATTGCTCCTAGGTCATTTATTGACCTTTTCACGGCCAATAAAAAGGGCTACTATAGCGCCCCTTTGAAGAGCTAAGGTGAAACAGTAAATGCAGATTGGACCCTATCAACTGAAGAATCAGCTGATCGTGGCACCAATGGCAGGTGTCACCGATCAAGCTTTCCGTAATCTCTGTCTTCGTTATGGTGCAGCCTTAGCGGTGTCGGAGATGCTTTCATCGAATCCTGAAGTTTGGGACACAGATAAGAGCCGCCAGCGTATGACGCATTCCGGCGAGGAAGGTATTCGCTCAGTGCAAATTGCAGGTGCAGATCCAGAGTTAATGGCGCAGGCCGCCCAGTTCAACGTCGAACAAGGTGCCCACATCATTGATATCAACATGGGATGCCCGGCAAAAAAAGTGAATAAAAAGCTGGCAGGTTCTGCCCTAATGCAAAATCCACCCTTAGTGAAAGAAATTTTACAAGCCGTGGTCGCTGCAGTAGAGGTGCCTGTCACGTTAAAGATTCGCACAGGTTGGGAGCCTGAACACAGGAACGGTGTTCAAATCGCCCAGATTGCTGAGGATTGTGGTATCGCCTCGCTCGCCGTTCACGGCCGCACGAGACAATGCATGTACAGAGGCGACGCCGAGTACGACACGATCAAAGCAATTAAACAGAATGTCTCGATTCCTGTTGTCGCGAATGGGGATATCGACAGTCCGGAGAAAGCCCGCTTCGTGCTGGACTATACCGGTGTCGATGCTCTGATGATAGGACGGGGTGCTCAAGGACGGCCTTGGATTTTCAGAGAAATCCAGCACTACTTGGATACGGGTAATAAGCTAGCGCCCATTGAGGTGGCTGAACAGCGTCAAGTGATGCTGGAACACCTCACCAAACTTTATGATTTGTATGGTGAATATAAGGGTATCCGCTTCGCCAGAAAGCATATTGGATGGTACCTAGACCAAGAGGATCAGCGCCAGTTCCGGGCTGACTTTAATCAGCTGGAAACCGCTGCAGAACAGTATTCCCTGGTGGAATATTATTTTGATGAATTAGTACAGAATTAATAAAGAGCAGAATAGAATGTTTGATCAGACAACTAACACAGAAGTTCACCAGCTTACCGTTGGCAAAATCGAAACCGCAAACGGCACTATCAAGCCCCAGTTATTACGTGACGCTGTTAAGCGTGCCGTAACTAACTTCTTCGCACAGTTGGACGGTCAGGAAGCACAAGAAGTGTATGAAATGGTGCTAAGTGAAGTTGAAGCACCTCTGCTTGACATCATCATGCAACACACTCGCGGCAACCAAACCCGCGCAGCAAACATGCTAGGTATCAACCGTGGTACTCTGCGTAAAAAATTAAAGAAATACGGCATGAACTGATATTGAATCAGTAACATATTGTATTTAAAGAAAAAGCCAGTCATTGCGACTGGCTTTTTTGCTTCTAGTTACACACCGAGTTACACACACTCAAAAGTCATCGCCTCAAAGTGCATTAGAAAAACTCGCCTTAAAGCTTGGGGATTTGTTGGATAGGAATAGGAAAATTTGCTGCACCCTTTAGTGAGATGCAGCGCAAAATGAGGGGTCAGAACAAAGTTACAAATATGGTTGGACTTCTTGATAGTAGAATTTATTCAGATTCGGAAGAAAGGCTTTAACAATGCTGTTGTTCGGCCTACGGGGAAAATCAATACTTGAATTTAAACCTTTAACCCTAATCTCGACTGACTGCGCATCTGCTAGTTTTTTAAGCTGTTCTGGTGATATGCCAAACACACCATTATCAAATTCTTTGACGTAAACTTGTCTCTGGCCTGATGATACCGAGTAATCAATTACACCATCATCGGCAACCAACACTAATTTGTCATTGCCATTGTTTAACAGAAATGTGGCAGTGCTTCCCTTCCCAATATTCAACCATGACCCCCTAGCAGCTGTTGAAAGCTGTTCCATTGAGAATTTCACACCCAAAGCGATGATCTTATTTGCAGAGTCTTTTATCACGAATGGGTTTAATTCTGCTGGGTTAGACACGATACCTAAGTAATCAGCGTCAATAACTCCACCAGTCATAGATATTGTGGTGCGATTTTCAAACTGATCAACTTTTGTGGAAGTGTTGTATTTACTTGCAACCGAGGCAGCGCATCCACAAACAGTTAAGAACACGAATATCCCTACCAATAAATTTTTCATACTGTTTTCCCTAACATAATGATTATAAGGATTTTCATTATTAACTGATTAACGCGACCAATCAATAAATGTCAGGTTTTATCAGGTTTTTAGCCAAGATAGCCTCAGTTTCCTGTGGCAAATCCTTAGCTCAACCTTAGCTAAAACCTTACCTTAACCTTGCCCTGCTCCTTTTTATAGAAGGGAAATTAAATTTACCTTCACACGCCCTTTAAGGAGTAAAGAAACTCAAATGGGTCTCTTTTAGGGACTAAAGAAACTCGAATGAGGTATCCTTTTAGGGACTCCATAAATTCGAATTTCAGTCTCTGTAGCGCACATGCCTAATCTGACTAATTCATTGTAAAGCTAGGCTCTCTATGGGTTTCAGCAAGGAAGGAATCATGCCTAGTCAATCCTAATCTACCTAAATTGAAAACCTAGGATCATTAGGAAGGTAATAGCTTCCCCCCTACCTAGCTGTAACGCTTACCACACCTGTATTTGCTAGAAATTAGTAAGATTAGGATGGTTTTCCCCTATTGAATGACATAAACGTTATAAGGGCGACTAGTTTGGCCTATCGCTGATGTGACAATCAAAATTTTGTCCTTAGCCATCACCTTAAGAGTCTCAGCAATGGCATTACCAGCACCGCCACGCTTTTCCTTAAATACAGCTAATCCTTTACAGCCCTGTTTAATCTCGGTTTCCCTAAGTGGTCTATTTTTTTTGCTCATGTAATTTAGAATGGCATCATATTCCGCAGGCTTACCAATAAAGCCTTTAGTCGTAGCAATATGATACACCTGCTTATTGCTCCATCGTGCGAGCTTTACCGCCATAACAATGTATTGGTGGCCAATGATGCTGCCTACTGCCTTATCAGCCAAAAGCGCTTCCATCACATGCAACACGCTGGCGACTTTTAACACCCGTTGATCTAACTTACCCGCATAACTTCTCATTAAGTTTGAGTCAAAAGCTGAGCCGCCCCCCATGAGTTTTTCAACTTCATTTTTTTGTTGATTGATGTATTCCCAGCTTGAATGGGAAGCATGGAGGCAATCCAATTCTGTGAAATTTCTAAGCGGAACAACTAGCTCATCAATTTGCTTTTGAACGTCAATATCTTGGGCGGGATCACCCGTTAACACCAAATCAAGCGAATGGGCGATCCTCTCCCTATCGTAGCCATTGTTAACGATAACCTGCTCAATAATTTTCTTAATGGCGTTGGCATAATCATTTTGTAATTCAGGTGATCTTTTATGAGCATGTAAATGATCTCGCATACCCAGCATGTCTGGCTCAGTAAACAGAAAAAAACGCTCAGATATGCCCGTTCCGTTACTGCTCGATAGGATCTTGTCGATAGTGCCGTTTTGGCTAATCAAAGTAATAGCTCCGTGTACGTTTCCTACATATCCCTTCCGAGTAATGCGAGCCGATGAATGCCAGTCCCCAGAGTACCCCTCTAAAATAAGGCTGTTATTGTTATGACTGCTATTTTCCTTATAGCTCAGCCCTAACAATGAGTTGATTAGCGTTTGCTCTGTACTAGCTAACATAAATAACCCACCAGCGTTACTTAACGTGCTCTCCATCGCTTCGGGTGTGGTATCGGTTAGAAAGCCTGTAAATGGAATATGAGCTTCTCTAAAGCTTTTTAAGGCTTCAAATAGTGGCGCTTGCATCATTGAGACTAAGCCACTTTTGCCCGTACTAGGAGGCTGTTCACAGGCAACATAAAGGCCAACGGGTATCTTGCCTCCATGCTGATATTCTGTTCGATACAACATGGACACGGCGGCAGACACCACGCCTAACATGGTCATAATTGCGGTATCTCTTGGCATTTTGACAACCGCGCCAATATCTAGTGCCACATCGACCAATTTGCAGCCTTGCAGTATTTCGGTTAATTCACCCTTATCCAACTGGCTTAACGCTTCTTTTGGTTCGTTCATGTTACGCCCCTCTTTCGTTTGCAAAATCGCCCACATGAACGCTGCTCATAGTCGCGCTAAAACATTTACCGAGTCGATAAAATGTCAACTTTTGTCTACTACTTAAGAAATTGCTTATAAGACTTGTCCATGCCCATTTCCCAAGGTTTTGAACACAAGCACAGGGACTAACACTGTTAATATTTCTCATTTGGAGGTACCCTTAGTTTTGCTGGTGGTCATGCTTTGGCGAGACTGTCCACCAGCAAGTTCCGGAATGCCCTTAGCAATTAGCTAGGGGCGTTTTCTTTTATTGGCCTAATCGCATACAACTTGCGCCTAGAACCATCATTAGCGGGTCTGGATTCAAGTGTTAACCCAATCGCATTCAGCTTAGGCTCAACCTTTTGCCGGAATGACGGCACATAGGGTATGCGCCCAGCGGCCTCAATTACCTTCCTGTAATCCAATTCAGCGGTGGCAATTTCCCATAATCCGGCAAATTCTTTGGCTGTAAAGCGGCGCTTATGCTCAAGCAAACGCTGTTGGACGTAAGTCATGCGGTTATTCATAGATTGCCCTCCTGTTGCCATTCACCATTGACAAATAGCTCATGCAGATCTGCGCGAAATCGCACACAGCGGGGAGTAAGGCGAATGCCTGCGGGATAGCGTCCGTCACGCTCGGCCAGATAGAGCCAAGTGCGACTAACGCCTAATGAAGAACAAATCTCTTTTACTGTTAAAAACTTAACCATAGACGAATCTCCTATTTGTTTGTCTATGGTTCTGATTGTATGTCCAAGAAAAATAAGGCTTGGGAGAGATACGGGTATCTCACCTTACAAAAGGTTTATTCGTTTAGTTTTGATAACCAATTTTTTATTGTCTTAGGATCATGTTTCACATTTAGCTGTTGATTGACTATCTTAACCAACTCGTTATGAGAAGCATTGGGTGTATGAGAACGGCAATTGTCGTACTCGTTGAGATACCTTTTATGAAAATCTGACAATGCTGTTTTTTTTCTCTTTCCCTTCAACTGCTGAGCTTGCACATCTGTCATAGAGATTTGTTGCAGCGCTTTTAGAATTTCTAACTTACTCGCCAGTCCATCAAAACCTAGCTCATAAAAAATCAATTGTGCGCATTTGAGAATCTCTTCTGGGGAGTAATTTCCATTATTCTCGAACTGATTATGTATGGCTGCGGCAACCATTAGCGTTTCATGGTCAGTATTCGCATTAATACCCTCCCTACAAATCTCAGCAAGATTCGGCTCATCTCCATTATGCAAAACCGCATGAATGGAATACATTTTTTCTCGAAACTTTTCTGAATCCCAATAATCATTTGGATGACATACCAGTACTGGCAAACCAAATTCATCCCGCATTTGTTTAGTGCGATACTCCCTTATCTCTTTATTGGCTTCCAAACAATAAAGTCTCCACTCTTCATTTTCATCCATGACCGAAATTCCCAATTAAAACGTTACTATCTTTATTACTTGTTAATAGTTGCAAACGCTGAGTCCATAATTCCAACGCTTGGCGCTTCTCTGGAAGATATTGACTGCGGTTGTAGATGCCTGCCACTCCCTGAATTGAATGCCCTAATAAAGCCTCTACCACATGCGGTGCAACACCTAAATCATTCAGCCCTGTTGCCACTGTACGGCGCAAATCATGCAAGCTCCATTTTTGCTCATGCCCCAACTTTTTCCACACATTGCCACCCCAAGCCGATACTGCGGTTGCCTCTTTGAGTTCCCCCAGTAAATACCCGCCTTGATTAGCCTCACACAAGGCCACCAGCAACGGCTTGATACTGTCGGGTATTGGCCGCTTTATCTCGCCACTGTCGCCCCGCGCTTGGTCTTTATCTTTGGTTTTGTTGTGTTCTGCTGGCACCGTCCAAATAGCCGTGTCAAAGTTGAACTCGCTTGTTTTAGCTAAGCGCAATTCCTGCGTTCGGGCACCAAATACAATAAGCAATTGCAACAAATGCCTGTAATAAGGCTGCATTTTGCCTGCATCGATCCAACGCAATAGATCAATCAGACGTTGCCATGAATCATCTTCAACCAGCCGTTGCGACCGTTTAGCCTGTTGCTTTGCTCCAATATCATCCTGATCAATGTCAAACACCGATCTGTCGAACTCATGGCCTGATTTGGCACACCATTTAAGCGCTTGCTGTAAATTTCTTAGGACATAACCCGCCGCCACAGGGTACTTAGGGGAGCGTTTTTTAAATGCGGCTATCCAATGCGGTTTTTTGATTTCTGCCAATGGTAGGCTGCCAAGCTGTGGCACCAGCCAGCGTTCAAACTGTTGTTTATGCCTGACGGCATTTACGCGCTTGGCTGCGGCGTAATCATTGATCCAATTATCCAGTGCCTCGGCCACGGTTAGCGGTTTTACGGCTTCATTCAGTTCGAGTTCTAATTGAGTTTTAGGATCTTTCGCCTCGGCTATCCAACCTTTGCAGCGTTCTCGCTTTTCCCTAGCGCCTGCCAGTTTTAAATCTGGGTACTTACCAAACACGATGGTCTTTTGAGGTGTGTCTCGACCCCCCATACGGTAGCGGAAGATCCAAAGTACATTATTGCCTTTGCCATTCTTGGCAGGAGTCGCCCTGACAGCCAAACCGCCACTGTCACTCAGGCTGATAGGCTTGCTTAGTGATTTGTTTACAAGGCTATCAAGCACTGTATTGGTAATGTTCTTTTTCGCAGTCATATCGCTAACAGCCATTCCTGAGTTACACACCGAGTTACACACATATCAGAGTCTAACCCAAAACAAACTGAAACGACACATTACAACAAATCAAACTAATTTGTTGATATTAAATAAGTTACATTATCTAATGCGACTAAACTAAAACACCAAAAAACAACGAATGACATCCTACGGCATGAACTAATCCGCAAGGATTAAGCTGTTGTATTGAAAAGGCGAGTCAGCAATGACTCGCCTTTTTGCTTTCTTAGCGACAATTCCCCGCCACAGCAAAGTAATTGAATTGCGCTGACCTTAAGGCCACTTTGCTACTCCCCTAGAGATATTTCACAGCATGAAATGTGATATGCCCGACTAATTTAGTCAGGATTTGTTGCGCGAATATAAAGCTGCAAATATTATGCATGTAAAATTATTCTCGCTTTGGAGTGTTGCTATGTTATCTGCCCATCTCTCATCCGAAAACCCAGTTGAAGCACTGTCAGCCTCAATCACCCCATGGCTTGAACGCAAAGTGGGGGAATTGGTCGCAGAAGATTTTCGCCGCGCCCACGTGTTTAGCCAATTTGGTATCGATTTCTGCTGCGGGGGTGGTCGAGCACTCGCCAATGCCTGCGAGCGAGCAGAGGCCAATCCTGAGCAAGTCGTCGCCGCATTGGAGGCCGTTTCCCACTCGGGAGCCAAAGAAGATGAACTCAATCAATTGCCACTCGACCAGTTGATCGATTATATCGAGCGCACCCACCATCAATACGTTCGCGCTAAGGCGCCATTATTGCTCGAATATTCAGAGAAAATGGTACGCGCCCATGGTGAGCATTATGCGGAAATTATTCCCTTCGCTGGCTGGGTGCGCGCCTTAATTGAAGACTTAATGCCGCATTTGATGAAGGAAGAAAATATCCTCTTCCCCGCGATCCGCGCCATGAGCCAAGGTGAACAAGTGCAAGGTTGTTTTGGGCACATAGGCAACCCCATCAATGCGATGCAATACGAGCACGAAGAAGCTGGGCAAATTTTGCAAAAGCTACACGAGTTAACCAATGATTTTACGCCGCCGGAATACGCCTGCACCACATGGCGCGTTTGTTACGCGACTCTGGTCGAATTTGAGGCAGACTTGCACCGACACATCCATTTAGAGAACAACATTCTCTTCCCTAAGGCGCTACAACTCGCCTAGTACAGACTGCTGATTCACAACAAAGGCCAGCACAACTGCTGGCCTTTGTTATTTTGGCGTGTTACAAAAAGTGGTGTGCTACGCAAGGAGCCGCCGCCATGACATACCCAACATTCGCACTCGATGATATTGGTTCACTGCATGAGTCCGCCCAAGTGGAGTTCAAACTCGCGCGGGGCCGCGATGGTCAAGGTCAGCTCCCCGAAGATATTTGGGCGACCTATAGCTCCTTCGCTAACACCTTAGGTGGCGAGATTATCCTCGGGGTACGTGAAGAACATGGTCATTTCACCATTGAAGGCATTCCGAATCCCCTGCCCGTGTTGCAGGAGTTTTGGGAAATCCTCGATGATCCAAGCCGCACCAGCCATAATATCCTAGCGATTTCTGATGTGCAGCTAATTGAAATTATGAATAAAAAGCTGATAAGGATTCGCGTGCCACTCGCGCCAGAACACCTAAAGCCCGTGTTTATCGGCACAGATCCTTATGCGGGGACTTATTTTCGCGTGGGGGATGCCGACATGCACGCCAGCCGAAGACAAGTCACGCAAATGCTGCGCCGCGCCCATCATTGCACTAAGCAACTCAAGGCGCGTTAAGCCATTAAGCCATTAAAAGCCAGCGAGTAAATATCCACCCATAGCGGCAATCGCTACGCCCGATACCCGCATTAAGCTGCGCTGGCCCGTCACGCGCTGCATGCCTAATCCTAACATGACCCCACCAAGATGAATGACCGCAGTGCCAAACAAGAAACCGAAGGCATAGAGTATGGGACTGGCGAGTTCGGGCATTTCCATCCCATGGGCATGGCCGTGGAAAATCGCAAACACGCCCACAAAGGCCATGGCAAACAACAGCGGAAGTTGGCGGTCAAAAGCTATCGCTAGCCCAAGCAATAAGACAGATAGCGCAATGCCAATTTCGACAAAGGGCACCGGAATCGCATACAGGCCTAAAATGCCACCGACCAACATAAAACACACAAAGGCTAAAGGCACAGTCCAAATGGCGCGGCCGCCCAATTGAGTACTGAGCATGCCCACACTCAACATGGCAAGGAGATGGTCAAAGCCTAAAACGGGATGGTTAAAGCCCGCCATAAAACCACCACCGGAGTGGATTTCGTGCGCCGACGCAGGGGCAATAAACGATAGACTCAAGAGGAGCAACAGACTTAAACGCACCATAGCAGTTCCTTGACAGTGATGGCGTAACAACCGAGTGAAAGATATCGAACACTCTACGGCAAAGCCGTAAAGCAATCTTTGATCCTTATCACCTTAAGCTATCGCTTAATTCAGCGGATAACTTAGCTCAACTTTCCTAGACCAAATTAAGGCAGCAAGATCTCCAGCAGAGCATCGAGGGTCGCAATTTCCATATGGGGTAACAGTGCAGCAATCGGCAGCGACGCCACGCGGCCAAAACTCGGGTTCAGCCAGACCGACTGACACCCCGCTAAGCGCGCACCGCGAACATCGGCATTCATACTATCGCCCACGTGCAGCAGTTCGTCTAAACCGATATCTAACCTTTCGCAGGCCTGTGAAAACATATCTTTAGCTGGTTTCATCCGCACACCACTGCCAGGATGAAGCACAAATTCGAACACCTCACTCAAGCCAATGCGCTGTGCGTCCACATTACCATTGGTGATACCAATCAACCGAAAATGGGCCGATAAGCGCGTGAGCAGCGCCAAGACTTCGTCTGAAACCTGAAAATGGCTGCGATGGAAATAGAAACAATCCAAACCTTCCTGTGCGCCCCGTTTTGCCTCCGACTCGCTATAACCGAGCAGCGAAAGGCCTTTATGCAGAGTCGCAATTCGCGCCGCCGAGGTGTCATGGGCTAGGGCGGGATTTTGCTGTAGCAACTGTAGCTTGAGCAGTCGCCATTGCTGCGGTTGCCAAGCCTGAGTCAGCGGAAAAGCCTGATGCAAAAACTGTGTTAGCTCAGCTTCGGCATTCAGAATATGAGGCTCGTTATCGTATAAGGTATCGTCGAGATCGAAGCTGATCGCACGAATATTCTGGGGTCTAAGATAACAACGCATTATTTATCCTGTTGTTTTTTCGCTCTAGGATGGGCGTTATCATACACCTTAGCTAAGTGTTGGAAATCTAAACTGGTATAAATTTGCGTGGTCGACAGGTTTTCGTGACCCAATAATTCCTGAACCGCCCGCAAATCGGCACTGGATTCCAGCATGTGCGTCGCAAAGGAATGGCGTAACTTATGGGGATGCACCCGCATAGAAAGCGCCTGCTCCTGACCCCATTTACTCATGCGCGCCTGAATACTGCGATGGGACAAACGCTTGCCCTTCTCCGTGACAAACAATGCATTATCTTCACAGGAAATTTGTTTGCGGCACTTGAGCCAAGCATTGATGGCCTCTATGGCGTAACGCCCAACGGGGACGATGCGCTCTTTGTTGCCTTTGCCCAAAACGCGCACTTCATGCTGGTCGTATTGCACGTTGGATAAGTCCAGCGCCGCCAGTTCAGCCAAGCGCAATCCACTGGAATAGAACAGCTCCATAATGGCTTTATCACGCAAGGTCAGCGGATCATTGCCCTCAATCGCAAGCAGATGCGAGATAGAATCGACGTCGATATTCTTCGGTAACGGTTTGGCTTGTTTGGGCGCGCTCAGCCCCTTGGCAGGATTAAGTTCAATCACGCCTGAGCGCAATAAAAACTCTCCCCACTGTTTGATGGCCGACAACCACAATGATAGCGAGCGCGGGCTCAAGCCCTTGCGATGCAGCTTAGCAAGCACCTGTTGCCAATGCTCACGACTCACATTGAGCAGATCGACGCCCTCTGGCAGTAACTCGCTTCCCCGCTGCAACTCGTACATATAATTGCGAACCGTGTGCGCCGATAACTGGCGCTCAGACTGCATATAGGTTTCAAACTGCTGCAAATAGGACTGACACTGCGGGGTCATCTCCATCTCCTCATCATTACGCAATTGAGGCAAGGCGAACCATGTACCTTAAAGCTTGGCCAGCATATGTGCGAGTAATCGGCGCAATTGTTCGAGCAACATATTGTCCATATCGGGATGGAAATGCGCCGCATCTTGGCTAGCAACGGCAAAAATCATCGGGATCTCATCGGCTAACTTCACTAACGCGACAGAGCCCACTTCGCTACCAAACAGGCGTTTCGCTTCCTGCTGGGTTAACCGGCCAAAGTAGTAATCCTTGCGCAGACGCTGAGCCCAAATCGCTTGCATCTCCACATCGGCATCTAACACGCTGATCAGGCGCACATGGGTAAAATTAAACTGCGTCTTTAAACTATCGGCCAGCACTTCTTTGAGGGCTTCTAAATTAACGCAATTGAGTAACTTAAAAGACAGCTCGGTATTAAAGAGGAATATCTTTTCATTGCGCGCTGCCATCGCCAGCAGACTGGTGATTTCTTCTTCGAGTTGCCCAACCCGTTGGCGCAGTAACTCTTGACGACGCTCGACTAAGGAAATCGCGCCGCGCTCCGAATGGGGTAAACGCATCGCAAGTAACAGCTCGGGATAACGATTAAAAAAGTCTGGGTTATCGAGTAGGTACTCGCGAATAATCAACTCATCGAAGGGAAGATCGGTCTGCGGCATCAAAGGCTCGGTCATAACTGAATTTGTCCATCGTAAACGTGCTGCGCCGGCCCCGTCATCCACAGGGGTTTGCCTTCGCCTTCCCAATTGATGGTTAAGGTGCCACCCGGCAAGTCGACACGTACCTGTTGATCGAGTTTGCCTTGGATTTGTCCTACGACCACAGCGGCACAAGCCCCAGTACCACAGGCTAAGGTTTCGGCCGCACCGCGTTCATAAACTCTAAGCTTGATATGGCCCGAGTTCACTACCTGCATAAAGCCGACGTTTACCCGGCGCGGAAAGCGTTCATGTTTAGTGAGCAGTGCACCAATCTCGGCGACATTAGCGTTAGCAACATCTTCCACATCGAGCACGCAATGGGGGTTGCCCATGGACGCCGCGCCACATAAAAACGTTTGCTGCGACGTTTGCAGCAGATAGGTTTTTTCGGCCTTCTTGGCTTTGAAAGGAATTTGGCTAGGGTCGAGCACTGGCACGCCCATATTCACAGTGACAGTGCCGTCACGTTCGAGGCGTAGAGTCATCTTACCCGCAGAGGTACTTACACGAATTTTATTCTTATTCGTCAGCCCTTTATTACGAACAAAGCGCGCAAAACAACGGGCGCCATTGCCACAGTTTTCGACCTCACCACCGTCGGCATTAAAGATACGATAGTGAAAATCCAAATCGGGATCATAGGGCGGCTCAACCAGTAAAAGTTGATCGAAACCGACACCAAAGTTACGGTCGGCTAAACGGCGGATCTGCTCAGGCGAAAAGAACACGTTCTGCGTGACACCATCGACCACCATAAAATCGTTGCCCAGTCCGTGCATCTTAGTGAATTGGATCAAGATACTTATCCTTTAAGCCTAGGCGCCGCCATTAACTAGCCAAGCGCCTGAATCAATATAATTTTCTAGTTTACGGCAGGAGTTGCTCACCTTGCCAGAGTTGCGCTAATTTTTCTCGCTCACGCACCAGATAAGCCTTGTCACCATCGACCATCACCTCGGCCGCACGGGGACGAGTGTTATAGTTGGAAGCCATGGCAAAACCGTAAGCGCCGCTCGAGCGCACAACCAGTAAATCCCCCTCCGCAATCGCGAGTTGTCTGTCTTTACCTAAAAAGTCACCGGTTTCACACACTGGCCCTACGATATCAAATACTTGCGCTTGTTCATCCCTTGGATTTACCGGAATGATATTTTGCCAAGCGCTATAGAGTGCAGGACGAATTAAGTCGTTCATCGCGCCGTCGACAATCGCAAAACGTTTATCGCTGTTTTCTTTAAGGTACAGCACCTGAGTGACGAAAATCCCCGCGTTAGCGGCAATGGCGCGACCCGGCTCGAAAATTAACTTGAGCTTGCGATCGCCTAAACGTGCGAGCAGTGCGGCGGCGTAAACATCAGGATGCGGCGGAGTTTCATCATCATAGGTCACCCCTAAACCACCACCCACATCGAAGTGTTCAATCACAATGCCTTGCTCGGACAAACGGTCAATAAGGGCTAACATTCTGTCCATCGCATCGAGGAAAGGTTGGATCTCAGTCAGTTGTGAACCAATGTGGCAATCGACCCCTTTTACCTGCAAATGTGGCAGCGCATGGGCACGGGCAAATACGACTTCGGCCTCATCCATGGCGATACCAAATTTGTTCTCTTTAAGGCCAGTTGAAATATAAGGATGCGTACCAGCATCGACATCGGGATTCACCCGCAGTGACACGGGGGCAACTTTACCTAAGCGGCCTGCAACCTGATTTAACTGCTCAAGCTCGGCGCTCGATTCGACGTTAAAGCAATAAATACCGAGGTTAAGTGCCTGTTCCATTTCGGCAACGGTTTTACCCACGCCCGAAAATACCACTTTGGCAGGGTCGCCACCGGCTTCAATCACCCGCGCTAACTCACCGCCCGAGACAATATCAAAACCACTGCCTAAACGAGCCAAGACGTTTAGCACGGCTAAGTTCGAGTTGGCTTTCACCGCATAACACACTAAATGTGGATGGTCGGCCACCGCATTGTTAAACGCATGCCAGTGACGTTCGAGCGTCGCACGGGAATAGATATACAGTGGCGTGCCATACTGCTGGGCTAAATCATTGACCCGACAGCCTTCGGCGTACAGGGTATTGTCTTGGTAGAGAAAGTGATCCAATGTCCGATTCCTTACTGCGCTTTGTTGTAATTATGCTGATTATTATTGTGTTTTTTCAGTTTCAGCTTGAGGCTCCGCCGGGTCGGCAGGGGTCGCTTCACTCTTCGGCGCCTTAATTTCTGTAGGCTGACTCACCTCTGCGGGAGAGGATTTATACAGGGGGCCTTTTTGACCGCATGCTGTAATGAATAGGCTACCAAGCAATAACAATAAAAACAGTCTCATTTTTCTCAACATCTGTGCATCTGGTGACTAATAGCCTTATAATCGCACCCATCTTGACGAAAGCAAAGGACAGAAATGCATGGCCATGACAGATACAGAATTTCACCAGCTCGCCGATGACATGTTCCAAGCGATAGAGACCGCTATCGAAACCGCAATTGATGAACAAGACGCCGATGTCGATATTGATGCCAGCGGTAACGTTTTACAGCTGGAATTTGTCGATGGTTCGAAAATTGTCATCAACAAACAAGAGCCTTTGCATGAGATTTGGGTTGCAACCCGTTTTGGTGGCTATCACTTTGGTTTTGTTGATGGTAAATGGATTGATGGCCGTAATGGTGGCGAGTTTATGCCCTTTGTACAGGACTCTATCCTTCGCCAGAGCGGTATCGCACTGAGCTTCTAATATAAGCGCGTGCAGCTTTAACAAGCGGGAGCGATTCCCGCTTAAAACTCCACGTTAGCGTTATTGATATCGACCCCAAAGGGCATGACAGTCAACTCGCCCGCTACCCGCACTAGATGGAAAAACTGCGGAATGTTAAACCTCGCCTTCGAAGCATAATACTCATCAAATACATAGTGATGACTCACTTTGTTCACCAATTCCATCATATTCGAGCCCGGCTGCACATAATGGCTAAGCTGATTATCTTCATCGAGAATAAACACATCCAAACTTTCGGGCCGCTGGCGCAGGAAATATTGAATCGCTCCCTTAGCCGCAAAGTTCTGAATAATTTTTGGCATACTCGAAAAGGGATCGTCGCCCAACTCGGGCCGAGGCAATTGCACCAGATGGCTGCGTGACAGCTGCTGATAGAAGGATTTGGCATCGCTCAAGTCCTGATACGCCATCCCCAATGGGTTAAAGAATATCCCATAACGGGTATGACTGATTTGCAGCGGCTGCACTAAAGTGCTCGATTGTTGCACCTGCTGACATAGGCGCACGGTTTGTTTCAGCAGGTTTTTCACCGCTAACTTAAGCTGAGGCCTGAGTTTTTGTGAGCAGCTAATCACATCCATATCCACCGGATGGGTCGCACGCCTTAATCCCGGCGTGACAAACGATAGCGCCTGCAATACTGCGGTTTCGCCCTCAAAACGGTGGCATTGCCACTCTCCCCAACTATTGAGGCAGATGGCATCCAGGGCGCCGAGCATATTTTCCTTCTTACGGCCTAATGAAAACACGTTGGCATTCATCACATCGACCATCATCTCTTGCCCATGCCAGTGGACGGTAGGGTCGCAGTCGAGATTAAGAACAAAAATCAGCTTTCTAAAATGCCAGGGCTGACATAGGTCGAGTTTCGATACCCGCCAGTCGTGGTCGATAAAGTTCAGTAACCGCCGCGCCGCCTCGGTTAAGCGACGAGACTTAACCTTACTCTGGCCAAACTCATACCATTTGGTTTCTGGCGTCGACACGCCATTTAAGCAGGCCCAGATCATCAATGCCGAGGGAGTTTTCCCCTTACATATCGCCGATTCACCCAACAGATTTTGCGGTTTGGGCCCCTGGCGGTAGAGGTAATATTGGTTTTCCTTAGTACTAGACACCATAGTCACTTCAGATTCGGCGACCGAGCGGCTCCAGAGCAGATTTAACTTAGCGATTTGATCTTCATCTTGGCTGAAGTAAGTGTGCAGCTTGCGAGTGAGCATCCCTAACTCTTCAATCCTGAGCCCCTCATTCAATTCATGGGTCGAGGCGAAGCGCAGCAGCGTTTGGTAACTCGCCAGTAACAACTCGTTGAGCTGTTCATTGAACCAGTTCAATTGTCCGCTGTGCCAATGCTCACAGTCATCTAAGGTCGAAATTAAGCTGTCGGGCCACTGCCATTCTTGCACTAGCTTTTGCATTTTGGCGTAGCGCCAGTCTTTGCCTTGGTCCGCGACGCTCAAATACACGCCACATTTGAGATAAAAACAGCGGCGCACAATCTCGAGTCGACGATTATCATTCTGCTTTAATAGATAAGCTTCGATGACCTCATAAATCGCGTAATAAGCATCATTAGAGGTGGAAAAATCCCCCGCTAAGGTCTTTTGCCACAACCTGTCGCACAACAGTTGCGAATGTGGATATTCACTCGCATAGGCTTCCAGTAGCAGTACTTTTATCAACGCCTTATGGGGTTTATTGAGGCCTTTATAGAGCTGCCACAGCGACGCCCCAAAGTACTCACTCGCCGGCAGCTCGTGCACATTACCTAGGTACAGCAGCTCAGGATTAAGCTTGGCATCGGGCCACCATGCGATGGTTTTACCCGCTAACCGAATTTGGCTGCGATAAAACTCCTCAAGCAATAACCAGTGTTGCGTACTGCCGCTGTGCTCATGGGCCATCGACGATTGGCAACCGGAACGCTGCGATTTATCGCCGGAAAATTGCAGCGGGTGAACTAAGTAAAAATTCACCTCAAACTGATATTCGGCAAACCAAGCAGTTAAACGCTCGGCTTTTAATTTGATTAAGGCTAAATCCTCATCACACAGCTGTGCATGGTGCACTAGCCATACATCCACATCACTTTTGGCATTCTGGCCAAAACTGGCCGTGCTGCCCATAGCGTAAACGCCTTCAAAGGCTGGATTTTCAGCCTCGCTGGCAATAAAGGGGAGCTTAAATACATCGCAGGCCTGCGCCTCAAGTGAATCAGGACGATAACCTTGGATCCCGCACGGAGTGTCGGCATCAACAAAGCCAGGATACTGGACGCTATTCTGCTGAATAAGGAAAGGGATCAAACGGAACAAATGCTTTTGAAGCGGCGACAACAAGGCTAAAGCTCGTGCGATACGAACTTGATTAAGTCTTTCTGCAATATCAGGAAATTGACCTTGCTGATCCATCCAAGACCACGACACTTAAGCACGAGTAAGAAGTGTGCTCATGTTAACACTTTTGCAAAGTTGAGCAACCAAATGAGAAGCTCGTCACACTTTAAGTCAATTTAGAACGCCGCCGACTTCAAAGAATCGATACGCCTTCCTTACATTCACGAATAGCCAATGTTAGCATTGGCGCAACTAAGATCTCGGATGGAAACTAGGCATGTCTGAAAACCGCATACGTATCGCTACCCGCAAGAGTCCGCTGGCCATGTGGCAAGCAGAATTTGTTAAAGCAGAATTAGAACGCGTTCACCCAGGTATCGTGGTGGAGCTATTGCCAATGAGCACTAAGGGCGATGTTATCTTAGACACCCCATTAGCTAAGGTTGGTGGTAAGGGCCTGTTCGTAAAAGAACTCGAAGTCGCCATGCTGGAAAACCAAGCCGATATCGCTGTGCACTCGATGAAAGACGTGCCAGTGGATTTCCCCGAAGGCTTAGGACTGGAAGTGATTTGTGAGCGCGAAGATCCGCGCGACGCCTTTGTGTCTAACCTTTATAAGTCAATCAGTGAGCTACCACTTGGCGCCACAGTCGGCACCTCAAGCCTACGTCGTCAGTGCCAGCTGCGCGCCTCACGCCCAGACCTGATTATCAAAGATCTGCGTGGCAACGTCGGTACTCGCCTCGCGAAACTCGATAACGGCGAATACGATGCGATTATCCTGGCTGCTGCAGGTTTAATCCGCCTGAAATTGTCTGAGCGTATCGCCAGCTTTATCTCTGCGGAAGAATCCTTACCCGCCAACGGTCAAGGTGCTGTCGGTATCGAGTGCCGCACTAACGATGAACGCGTAAAAGCACTCCTAGCACCTTTAGAACACTTAGAGACTCGCTACCGCGTGATCGCCGAGCGCGCCATGAATACTCGCCTCGAAGGCGGCTGCCAAGTACCTATTGGTGCTTTTGCCGAAATCCACGGTGATGAGATGACACTGCGCGGCCTCGTAGGTAACCCAGATGGTAGCGAAATCATCGAAGGCGTGATTACAGGTCCAAAGACCGAAGCAACGAAACTCGGTGTGGCCCTGGCTGAAGAACTACTCAGCAAAGGCGCCAAAAGCATCCTCGACGCTGTTTACGCAAAAGCCTAAGACGATGAAAGTCTTACTGACGCGCCCCGAGGGGCGCAATCAGTCCATGGTCGATGCCTTAACTGAAAAGGGTATCGACCACTGCGTTACCCCGCTCCTCTGTGTTGAGGCCACGCCTGTGCTGCCACCTGACACTTCACATCCCCTAGCCGATGTCGATATGGTTATCTGTATCAGCGCCAATGCGGTGAGCTTTGCTGATGCTGCGTTTAACGTCGATACAGCCCAAGTTAAAGACTGGCCAAGCGTGCCTTATTTCGCCGTGGGTCATGCGACTTGGGAAGCGCTGCAAGAAAAGGGAATTGAGGCTCTCGAAGCACCGGATGATTGCCAGCAAACGGAAGGCTTGCTGACCCTGTCTGCGCTACAAGATATCCAAGGCAAACACATCACTATCATTCGTGGCGTCGGTGGTCGTGAAGCCCTCGCCGAGCAACTGAGTGCTAGAGGCGCGAAGGTGCGCTATTGGGAAGTCTATCAACGCGCTTGCCCGCCGCTCGATGGTGCCGCTGTTAGCCAACAGTGGCATGACTTTGGGATAGATACTATCGTCATAACGAGTGGTGAAGTACTGGATAATCTGATTAATCTAGTGCCAAAAGAGTTATTTGCATGGCTGCGCTCATGTCATATCATAGTCCCCAGTAACCGAGTAGAAGCTCAAGCTCATGCCTTTGGTATAACCCAAGTCACCAATGCCAATGCCGCCAACAGCAAAGCCGTGCTAAACGCCCTTAAACTCTAAGCGCTATTTAGCCCGATTTTACTCGAATTTCGGCAGTAGCATGATTTTAAGGACTGTTAAATGGATAACAACAAGCACGACGCCCAAAGCCCAGAGTCACAGGCTACCCCAGTTCTCGCTCCATCGGTCAATACCGATGACGTTGCAGCAAAGACCGAAGCGTCTGAACCGCAGGTCAATCAGCTCGAAGATAAAGCCGTCAAACCTGCCGATACTCAGCCGCAAGCCAGCAAACCCGAATCGACCAAAGCGACTCGCCAAGTGGTGCAAGTGAATCGCAGCTCCAGGGCGATTCGTTTTGGTGTGCTATTGGCCTTAGGCTTAACCGTTTGCACCATATGTGGTGGCTATTTGCTGTATCAACAAATGCAGCAACAGCTTCAAGCACAAATCCAAGTGCAAACCAACAAAAATCTGGCCTTGCAGGATCAATTACAACAAGCCTTACTCGCCCCGAATCAGCGCATTGCGCAGCTTGAGCAACAACAACTGTCAAATACCAAAACCTTCCAAGAGCTCGCCAAACTCGCCTCGGACCAAAGTCAGTTGCAGGACAGGTTAAATAAGCTGGCCCAACGTAGCCCAACCCACTGGATGGCCTCGGAAGCAGAATACCTAGTGAATATGGCGGGGCGTAAGCTTTGGCTCGAAAAAGATCCACGCACGGCAACCGACTTACTAAAGTCAGCCGACGAAACCATTGCCGCAATGAATAACCCTGCTTTACTGCCAATCCGTAAGGCGCTGGCCAAGGATATTGCCGCGACCACCAACATTAAGAGTGCGGATATTGAAGGCAGCGTATTAGCTCTCGATGCCTTAATCGACCAACTCGATAAGTTGCCCCTTAGCCGCGCGGATGCTGACGCAAGCGCCCCTGAAGATACTACCATTTCTGGCGATCTGAATGATTGGCAAAGTAACCTAAGTAAAACTTGGAAGGCGTTAACCCAAGATTTTGTTACCATTCGCCACAAAACCGCCGATGCGCCTGCCCTGCTCGCACCGGAGCAACAATGGTATTTGGTCGAGAATATTCGCCATAAACTGCTGCAATCTCAACTGGCACTCTATCGCTATGATAGAGCGGCTTATCATCAATCACTGATGATGGCGCGCCAGTGGATCCAAACCTATTTTGATGTTCAAGCCCACCCTACCAGCGAAGCCATCGCCGAGATAGACAAACTGGCGACATTGGAGCTTGACCCTATTACGCTGAAATCCTTTGCCGCTAAACCACTGTTATTACAGTTAACCAGCTATGGTGAACTCACCTCTTCAGAGGAACCACAGCTATGATTAAGGCATTGATATTTCTTGGGATCATATTAATAGGCCTGTGTATCAGCCCTTGGATTGTCGGCAATACTGGCTATGTGTATATTGCCGCTGGCGATTATCAGCTTGAGACCAGTTTAGTCTTTGGGATCATCATGTTAATCGTGTTCTATGCCCTGTTCCAAGTGCTGGAATGGCTAGTGATCACTGTGATTAATTTGCTGCTTCGCAGCCGTTTTATCCCGCAGCATTGGCGTCGCCGCTCCGCCAAGAAACACACCCTAATCGGCGCACTCGCCATTGCCGAAGAAGATTGGCCAGCAGCAGAGCGCGCCATGATTAAAGGGGCTGACAACGGTGAACTGCCAGCATTAAATTTGTTAGCCGCTGCACGTGCTGCGCAACATCAAAATAAAATCGCCGAGCGAGATCAATACCTTGCCCGCGCTGAAGCCCAACCTATGACGGCCAATGCGGTAGCGACTACTCGTACACGTTACTTGCTCAAGCAAGGGGAACTCGCCTTAGCCAGAGCGGAACTTGATAAGTTAACCCCAACCAGCAAGAGCAAAGCCCCAGTGCTGAAACTCGCCCTAGAGTTGTACCGGACGCAAGAAGATTGGGAAGCGCTTAAGCTGTTGCTCCCAATACTGAAGAAACGTCAGATCTTAGAGGATGCCAAGCTAAATGCACTCAGCGTTGAAACCCATTGCGCCCTGTTAAAAGCAGCGAGTCTTAAAGGGGAAGATGCCCTAGAGCAATGCTGGCAATGGCTTTCACGTGATGAACGTAACCAGTCTGAGTTTTTAGCAATTTACGCCATGGGCTTATGCCGCTTTAATCGTAAAGACCAAGCGCTTAAATTACTCTCGAAAAAGCTACGTAGCTCGCCTGAGTCGGCACTGTTAGAAGTGATACCACAAATAGTCACCGCCCATGACGAAGAGATCCGCAAGCAATTACTCAAGCATGAAATAACCCATGAGAATAATGCTGATTACCAAAAGTGCTTAGCGCTGTTGTATCAACAAACCCGCGACATGAAAGAAGCTAAAACCTGCTGGCAGAATGTGTGTCGTCTCGCCCCAAGCCAAGCGTCTTGGTTATCGCTTGCCCGTATTCAAGAACAACTCGGCGAACAAGGTAACGCCAATCAAAGTTATCGCCAGGCGGTTAACTTGTAATTTGCTATAGCCGCAGCCCCCCAATCGGAGTTGCGGCCCCTCAAATCTAACCAATCACTTCCGTTTTAGCTTGCCTGCACGCCGTTTTCGCAGAATTCATAAAATTTTAATGTCTATACACAGATCGATTTGTTATAAATATGTTTCTACATATAAAACAAAGGTACTAGATGCAGCGTCTATTCTGCTTTAAGATACCACATCTAGTTAAGGCAGATTTAAACGCCAATTTTTCGCACCACTCTCCGTAAAACCCAGTCATAGCAAGTTATCGCGTCGCGTCAAAAAATTGACTTCCTATTAGTGCCAAGCTAAAATTTCATCACTTGTATCACTATCCAACACATTTGTTGGATTTGTGCATCTTTGGATTAACACAATCAGGTGTTGGGAGCTTATTATGGGATCGATCATTACAACAAAGAAAGGTTTGCTCAAACTGGTCAAAGGGCAGATCGAAGTCGAGGTTAATGGTTCAAATCAACCCGCTAAGGATGGCGAGCAACTCCCCAAAGGTGCTGTGCTTCATATCGGTGAAAATGCGACCTACGAAATCACCTTTGATGATGGTACTAAGTTATCCAATGAGGTTGAGCCTAGCATTGCTGCCACCCCCAACGCCGGCGGCCAAGCAACCCAAGACGAAATCCAAGCACTACAAGATCTCATTGCATCTGGTGAGGATCCAACCCAAAACTTACCAGAAACCGCCGCAGGTAATACCCCAGCTGGCCGTGACGGTAACTCAGGCTATGTCACCTTAGCCCGTGATGGTACAGAAGCCTTAGCGACATCTGGTTATTCAACCTCTGGACAAACGCTCACCGCAGCCACAACTGCCACACCAGAGCAAACCGTAGCAACCGACTCTCCTTCGGTATTAGTTAACGACAGTATTACGGTCGATGAGGATACTGTTGCTTCTGGCAATGTGCTCGATAACGACAGCGATGCCGACAATGTGTTAAGTGTGGTTGGATTTAATATCAACGAAACCGACTTTGCGGCGGGCACAGTTGTTACGCTCGAAGGTGGCAGCTTTATTCTCAATGCCGATGGCTCTTACAGCTTTACCCCAAATGAAAACTGGAATGGCCAAGTTCCTGTTATTACCTACACCACCAATACCGGTTCAACTGCAACCTTAACCATTAATGTCACCCCAGTTGATGACCCATCGGTATTAGCAAACGACACCAATACTGTTGCTGAAGATACCGTCGCCACAGGTAATGTGCTCGACAACGACACCGATGTCGATTCCAGCTTAAGTGTGGTGAGCTTTACAGTATCGGGCAGCACCTTTGCAGCAGGCACAACTGTCGCTCTCGAAGGCGGCAGCTTAGTACTCAATGCCGATGGCTCGTACAGCTTTACCCCGAATGAAAACTGGAATGGCCAAGTTCCAGTGATTACCTACACCACCAATACCGGTTCAACTGCAACCTTAACCATTAATGTCACCCCAGTTGATGATCCATCGGTATTAGCAAACGACACCAATACTGTTGCTGAAGATACCGTCGCCACAGGCAATGTGCTCGACAACGACACCGATGTCGATTCCAGCTTAAGTGTGGTGAGCTTTACAGTATCGGGCAGCACCTTTGCTGCAGGCACAACTGTCGCTCTCGAAGGTGGCAGCTTAGTACTCAATGCCGATGGCTCTTACAGCTTTACCCCTAATGCAGATTGGAACGGCCAAGTTCCAGTAATTACCTACACCACCAATACCGGTTCGACTGCAACTTTAACCATTAATGTCACCCCAGTTGATGATCCATCGGTATTAGCAAACGACACCAATACTGTTGCTGAAGATACCGTCGCCACAGGCAATGTGCTCGACAACGACACCGATGTCGATTCCAGCTTAAGTGTGGTGAGCTTTACAGTATCGGGCAGCACCTTTGCTGCAGGCACAACCGTCACTCTCGAAGGCGGCAGCTTAGTACTCAATGCCGATGGCTCGTACAGCTTTACCCCGAATGAAAACTGGAATGGCCAAGTTCCAGTAATTACCTACACCACCAATACCGGTTCAACTGCAACCTTAACCATTAATGTCACTCCTGTGGCCGATGGCGCACCAAGCGTTACCATTACCACTGATACAAACGATGATGGTTTTATCAGTAATGCAGAGCTCGGCGGGGCAACAGACGTCAGTGTGACCATCGGCTTAGGCGGCACAGGTGCGAATGCAGGCGATACCCTGACAGTTAATGGTGTTGACTATGTGTTGACACAAGAAGATATCAATAATGGTTATGTAAACTTAACACTTCCTGCGCCAGCTGAAGGTGAAACTATCACTGTAGTTGCAACCATTACCGATCCAGCGGGTAATACTTCGCCTGAAGGCAGTGATTCCGCGCTACTCGACACGACGGCCCCCACTATTACCGTCAGCGCGCCTGATGATACCCGAGATACCACGCCAACCATCACAGGTACAACAGATGCCGCCCCTGGTAGCGTCATCACTATTGTTGTTACTGACAGCAATGGTGTGCAGCAAACTCTTACCACCACGGTGAATCCTGACGGTACATATGCTGTTGATGTCATTAATCCAATTCCTCATGGTGGTTATACTGCAACCGCAACAGTGACAGATCCAGCTGGCAATACGGGCAATGCCACTGATAATGGTAATGTCGATATCAAGATCGATGAGGACGGCGACGGCAACACCGTGGCCATCACCAGCATCACCCAAGACACCGGTAGCTCCAGCAGCGACTTTATCACCAACGACAACACCTTAGTGTTCCACGGCACCGTCGATTTGGATGACAACAGCACCTTAGCCGTCACCATCAACGGGGTGACTTACACCACTGCTAACGGCTTAGTGATTGATGCGCAAGGTAACTGGAGTGTAGACCTGACCGGCACCGTACTGCCTGACGGCACCTACCCTGTGGTCGCCACTGTCACTGACGTGGCTGGCAACAGCAAAACCGTCACCCAAGATGTAGTGATTGATACCAAGATTGATCAAGACGGCGACGGCAACACCGTGGCCATCACCAGCATCACCCAAGACACCGGTAGCTCCAGCAGCGACTTTATCACCAACGACAACACCTTGGTGTTCCACGGCACCGTCGATTTGGATGACAACAGCACCTTAGCCGTCACCATCAACGGGGTGACTTACACCACTGCTAACGGCTTAGTGATTGATGCGCAAGGTAACTGGAGTGTAGACCTGACCGGCACCGTACTGCCTGACGGCACCTACCCTGTGGTCGCCACTGTCACTGACGTGGCCGGCAACAGCAAAACCGTCACCCAAGATGTGGTGATTGATACCAAGATTGATCAAGACGGCGACGGCAACACCGTGGCCATCACCAGCATCACCCAAGACACCGGTAGCTCCAGCAGCGACTTTATCACCAACGACAACACCTTGGTGTTCCACGGCACCGTCGATTTGGATGACAATAGCACCTTAGCCGTTACCATCAACGGGATGACTTACACCACCGCTAACGGCTTAGTGATTGATGCGCAAGGTAACTGGAGTGTGGACCTGACCGGCACCGTGCTGCCTGACGGCACCTACCCTGTGGTCGCCACCGTCACTGACGTGGCCGGCAACAGCAAAACCGTCACCCAAGATGTGGTGATTGATACCAAGATTGATCAAGACGGCGACGGCAACACCGTGGCCATCACCAGCATCACCCAAGACACCGGTAGCTCCAGCAGCGACTTTATCACCAACGACAACACCTTGGTGTTCCACGGCACCGTCGATTTGGATGACAACAGCACCTTAGCCGTTACTATCAACGGAGTGACTTACACCACCGCTAACGGCTTAGTGATTGATGCGCAAGGTAACTGGAGTGTGGACCTGACCGGCACCGTACTGCCTGACGGCATTTACACTGTGGTCGCCACTGTCACCGACATTGCAGGTAACACCACTAGTGCAACGCAAGATGTGATTGTCGATACACAGATAGGACTGGGACGAGATAACGCTGTAACAATTACAAGTATCACCGAAGATACAGGTAGTTCCAATACAGACTTTATCACCAACGACAACACCTTAGTGTTCCAAGGTACCGTAGAATTAGATGGCAACAGTAACTTGGTTGTCACGATCAATGGCGTGGAATACACCATAGGTAATGGTCTAGTGATCGATGCAAATGGCCATTGGAGCGTCGACTTAACCGGTACCGTGCTGCCTGACGGCACCTACCCCGTGGTCGCCACCGTCACCGACGTGGCCGGCAACAGCAAAACTGTCACCCAAGATGTGGTGATTGATACCAAGATTGATCAAGACGGCGACGGTAACACCGTGGCCATCACCAGCATCACCCAAGACACCGGTAGCTCCAGCAGCGACTTTATCACCAACGACAACACCTTAGTGTTCCACGGCACCGTCGATTTGGATGACAACAGTACCTTAGCCGTTACTATCAACGGAGTGACTTACACCACCGCTAACGGCTTAGTGATTGATGCGCAAGGTAACTGGAGTGTGGACCTGACCGGCACCGTACTGCCTGACGGCACCTACCCCGTGGTCGCCACCGTTACCGACGTGGCCGGCAACAGCAAAACCGTCACCCAAGATGTGGTGATTGATACCAAGATTGATCAAGACGGCGACGGCAACACCGTGGCCATCACCAGCATCACCCAAGACACCGGTAGCTCCAGCAGCGACTTTATCACCAACGACAACACCTTGGTGTTCCACGGCACCGTCGATTTGGATGACAACAGCACCTTAGCCGTCACCATCAACGGAGTGACTTACACCACCGCTAACGGCTTAGTGATTGATGCGCAAGGTAACTGGAGTGTGGACCTGACCGGCACCGTGCTGCCTGACGGCACCTACCCCGTGGTCGCCACCGTCACTGACGTGGCTGGCAACAGCAAAACCGTCACCCAAGATGTAGTGATTGATACCAAGATTGATCAAGACGGCGACGGCAACACCGTGGCCATCACCAGCATCACCCAAGACACCGGTAGCTCCAGCAGCGACTTTATCACCAACGACAACACCTTAGTGTTCCACGGCACCGTCGATTTGGATGACAACAGCACCTTAGCCGTCACCATCAACGGGGTGACTTACACCACTGCTAACGGCTTAGTGATTGATGCGCAAGGTAACTGGAGTGTAGACCTGACCGGCACCGTACTGCCTGACGGCACCTACCCTGTGGTCGCCACTGTCACTGACGTGGCTGGCAACAGCAAAACCGTCACCCAAGATGTGGTGATTGATACCAAGATTGATCAAGACGGCGACGGCAACACCGTGGCCATCACCAGCATCACCCAAGACACCGGTAGCTCCAGCAGCGACTTTATCACCAACGACAACACCTTGGTGTTCCACGGCACCGTCGATTTGGATGACAATAGCACCTTAGCCGTCACCATCAACGGAGTGACTTACACCACCGCTAACGGCTTAGTGATTGATGCGCAAGGTAACTGGAGTGTGGACCTGACCGGCACCGTGCTGCCTGACGGCACCTACCCTGTGGTCGCCACCGTCACTGACGTGGCCGGCAACAGCAAAACCGTCACCCAAGATGTGGTGATTGATACCAAGATTGATCAAGACGGCGACGGCAACACCGTGGCCATCACCAGCATCACCCAAGACACCGGTAGCTCCAGCAGCGACTTTATCACCAACGACAACACCTTGGTGTTCCACGGCACCGTCGATTTGGATGACAACAGCACCTTAGCCGTTACTATCAACGGAGTGACTTACACCACCGCTAACGGCTTAGTGATTGATGCGCAAGGTAACTGGAGTGTGGACCTGACCGGCACCGTACTGCCTGACGGCACCTACCCCGTGGTCGCCACCGTCACCGACGTGGCCGGCAACAGCAAAACCGTCACCCAAGATGTAGTGATTGATCTAAACGCCCCTGCCGTCAGCCTCACCATCACCGAAGATGCTAACAATGATGGTCTGCTCAGCAGTGCTGAACTCAGCGGTCAAGTGAACTACCAAGTCACCCTCGGTGCGGGTACCGCCATCGGCGACACCTTAGTGATTGTCGACCAAGATGGTAATGTGCTGTTTAATGGCGCCGTCACTCAAACCATGCTCGATAATGGTCTGAGCTTAGCCGTCGATGCCCCTGCAGACGGTCAAACCCTAACCTTAACCGCCACCGTCACTGACCCAGCGGGTAATACCGATAGCGCCAGCGACAGTGTCACAATTGACACCACCGCACCAAGTGCACCGACCGTATTAATCGTCGATGACGGCAACCCAGGTGATGGCTTACTAACGCAAAGTGAAATCAACAGTAATGGTGCAGGCGTTCAGTTAACCGTCGGCATCAATGCGACCGACTTCAGTGCCGGCGGCCATGTTAGCCTGACCATCGTTAATGCTGGCGTGACCACCACGGTTGAACTGACCTTAGTCAATGGCGTGCTGTACGCTAATGGCAGCCCAACGACCAGCTTCAGCTACAACAACGGCGTCATCAGCTGGACCGAAACCGCACCGGCTGACGGTCAAAGCATCACGGTGACAGCAACACAAACCGATGCGGCGGGTAACACCTCTGCACCAGGCTCTGACACTGCAACCGTAGACACCACCGCACCAAGTGCACCGACCGTATTAATCGTCGATGACGGCAACCCAGGTGATGGCTTACTAACGCAAAGTGAAATCAACAGTAATGGTGCAGGCGTTCAGTTAACCGTCGGCATCAATGCGACCGACTTCAGTGCAGGCGGCCATGTTAGCCTGACCATCGTTAATGCTGGCGTGACCACCACGGTTGAACTGACCTTAGTCAATGGCGTGCTGTACGCTAATGGCAGCCCAACGACCAGCTTCAGCTACAACAACGGCGTCATCAGCTGGACCGAAACCGCACCGGCTGACGGTCAAAGCATCACGGTGACAGCAACACAAACCGATGCGGCGGGTAACACCTCTGCACCAGGCTCTGACACTGCAACCGTAGACACCACCGCACCAAGTGCACCGACCGTATTAATCGTCGATGACGGCAACCCAGGTGATGGCTTACTAACGCAAAGTGAAATCAACAGTAATGGTGCAGGCGTTCAGTTAACCGTCGGCATCAATGCGACCGACTTCAGTGCAGGCGGCCATGTTAGCCTGACCATCGTTAATGCTGGCGTGACCACCACGGTTGAACTGACCTTAGTCAATGGCGTGCTGTACGCTAATGGCAGCCCAACGACCAGCTTCAGCTACAACAACGGCGTCATCAGCTGGACCGAAACCGCACCGGCTGACGGTCAAAGCATCACGGTGACAGCAACACAAACCGATGCGGCGGGTAACACCTCTGCACCAGGCTCTGACACTGCAACCGTAGACACCACCGCACCAAGTGCACCGACCGTATTAATCGTCGATGACGGCAACCCAGGTGATGGCTTACTAACGCAAAGTGAAATCAACAGTAATGGTGCAGGCGTTCAGTTAACCGTCGGCATCAATGCGACCGACTTCAGTGCAGGCGGCCATGTTAGCCTGACCATCGTTAATGCTGGCGTGACCACCACGGTTGAACTGACCTTAGTCAATGGCGTGCTGTACGCTAATGGCAGCCCAACGACCAGCTTCAGCTACAACAACGGCGTCATCAGCTGGACCGAAACCGCACCGGCTGACGGTCAAAGCATCACGGTGACAGCAACACAAACCGATGCGGCGGGTAACACCTCTGCACCAGGCTCTGACACTGCAACCGTAGACACCACCGCACCAAGTGCACCGACCGTATTAATCGTCGATGACGGCAACCCAGGTGATGGCTTACTAACGCAAAGTGAAATCAACAGTAATGGTGCAGGCGTTCAGTTAACCGTCGGCATCAATGCGACCGACTTCAGTGCAGGCGGCCATGTTAGCCTGACCATCGTTAATGCTGGCGTGACCACCACGGTTGAACTGACCTTAGTCAATGGCGTGCTGTACGCTAATGGCAGCCCAACGACCAGCTTCAGCTACAACAACGGCGTCATCAGCTGGACCGAAACCGCACCGGCTGACGGTCAAAGCATCACGGTCACCGCTACGCAAACCGATAAGGCGGGTAACACTTCTGCTGAAGGTTCTGACACGGCTCTGGTTGACACCACAGCACCCACTGCACCGACCGTATTAATTGTCGATGACGCTAATCCAGATGATGGCCTGTTAACTGCAGCCGAAATGGGCAACGATGGCGTGCAGCTTACCGTATCAATCAACGGCACTGATTTCGAAGCAGGCGGTTATGTCACGCTCACCATCAACGGTGGCGCAGCAATTGAACTGAGCTTTGCTGACTTCACTGACAATGGCACTGGTACCCTGACCTATGGTAACTATACCTACGCTAACGGCGTTATCAGCTGGACTGAAACTGCCCCAGCTGACGGTCAAAGCATCACGGTCACCGCTACGCAAACCGATAAGGCGGGTAACACTTCTGCTGAAGGTTCTGACACGGCTCTGGTTGACACCACAGCACCCACTGCACCGACCGTATTAATTGTCGATGACGCTAATCCAGATGATGGCCTGTTAACTGCAGCCGAAATGGGCAACGATGGCGTGCAGCTTACCGTATCAATCAACGGCACTGATTTCGAAGCAGGCGGTTATGTCACGCTCACCATCAACGGTGGCGCAGCAATTGAACTAAGCTTTGCTGACTTCACTGACAATGGCACTGGTACCCTGACCTATGGTAACTATACCTACGCTAACGGCGTTATCAGCTGGACTGAAACTGCCCCAGCTGACGGTCAAAGCATCACGGTCACCGCTACGCAAACCGATAAGGCGGGTAACACTTCTGCTGAAGGTTCTGACACGGCTCTGGTTGACACCACAGCACCCACTGCACCGACCGTATTAATTGTCGATGACGCTAATCCAGATGATGGCCTGTTAACTGCAGCCGAAATGGGCAACGATGGCGTGCAGCTTACCGTATCAATCAACGGCACTGATTTCGAAGCAGGCGGTTATGTCACGCTCACCATCAACGGTGGCGCAGCAATTGAACTGAGCTTTGCTGACTTCACTGACAATGGCACTGGTACCCTGACCTATGGTAACTATACCTACGCTAACGGCGTTATCAGCTGGACTGAAACTGCCCCAGCTGACGGTCAAAGCATCACGGTCACCGCTACGCAAACCGATAAGGCGGGTAACACTTCTGCTGAAGGTTCTGACACGGCTCTGGTTGACACCACAGCACCCACTGCACCGACCGTATTAATTGTCGATGACGCTAATCCAGATGATGGCCTGTTAACTGCAGCCGAAATGGGCAACGATGGCGTGCAGCTTACCGTATCAATCAACGGCACTGATTTCGAAGCAGGCGGTTATGTCACGCTCACCATCAACGGTGGCGCAGCAATTGAACTAAGCTTTGCTGACTTCACTGACAATGGCACTGGTACCCTGACCTATGGTAACTATACCTACGCTAACGGCGTTATCAGCTGGACTGAAACTGCCCCAGCTGACGGTCAAAGCATCACGGTCACCGCTACGCAAACCGATAAGGCGGGTAACACTTCTGCTGAAGGTTCTGACACGGCTCTGGTTGACACCACAGCACCCACTGCACCGACCGTATTAATTGTCGATGACGCTAATCCAGATGATGGCCTGTTAACTGCAGCCGAAATGGGCAACGATGGCGTGCAGCTTACCGTATCAATCAACGGCACTGATTTCGAAGCAGGCGGTTATGTCACGCTCACCATCAACGGTGGCGCAGCAATTGAACTGAGCTTTGCTGACTTCACTGACAATGGCACTGGTACCCTGACCTATGGTAACTATACCTACGCTAACGGCGTTATCAGCTGGACTGAAACTGCCCCAGCTGACGGTCAAAGCATCACGGTCACCGCTACGCAAACCGATAAGGCGGGTAACACTTCTGCTGAAGGTTCTGACACGGCTCTGGTTGACACCACAGCACCCACTGCACCGACCGTATTAATTGTCGATGACGCTAATCCAGATGATGGCCTGTTAACTGCAGCCGAAATGGGCAACGATGGCGTGCAGCTTACCGTATCAATCAACGGCACTGATTTCGAAGCAGGCGGTTATGTCACGCTCACCATCAACGGTGGCGCAGCAATTGAACTAAGCTTTGCTGACTTCACTGACAATGGCACTGGTACCCTGACCTATGGTAACTATACCTACGCTAACGGCGTTATCAGCTGGACTGAAACTGCCCCAGCTGACGGTCAAAGCATCACGGTCACCGCTACGCAAACCGATAAGGCGGGTAACACTTCTGCTGAAGGTTCTGACACGGCTCTGGTTGACACCACAGCACCCACTGCACCGACCGTATTAATTGTCGATGACGCTAATCCAGATGATGGCCTGTTAACTGCAGCCGAAATGGGCAACGATGGCGTGCAGCTTACCGTATCAATCAACGGCACTGATTTCGAAGCAGGCGGTTATGTCACGCTCACCATCAACGGTGGCGCAGCAATTGAACTAAGCTTTGCTGACTTCACTGACAATGGCACTGGTACCCTGACCTATGGTAACTATACCTACGCTAACGGCGTTATCAGCTGGACTGAAACTGCCCCAGCTGACGGTCAAAGCATCACGGTCACCGCTACGCAAACCGATAAGGCGGGTAACACTTCTGCTGAAGGTTCTGACACGGCTCTGGTTGACACCACAGCACCCACTGCACCGACCGTATTAATTGTCGATGACGCTAATCCAGATGATGGCCTGTTAACTGCAGCCGAAATGGGCAACGATGGCGTGCAGCTTACCGTATCAATCAACGGCACTGATTTCGAAGCAGGCGGTTATGTCACGCTCACCATCAACGGTGGCGCAGCAATTGAACTGAGCTTTGCTGACTTCACTGACAATGGCACTGGTACCCTGACCTATGGTAACTATACCTACGCTAACGGCGTTATCAGCTGGACTGAAACTGCCCCAGCTGACGGTCAAAGCATCACGGTCACCGCTACGCAAACCGATAAGGCGGGTAACACTTCTGCTGAAGGTTCTGACACGGCTCTGGTTGACACCACAGCACCCACTGCACCGACCGTATTAATTGTCGATGACGCTAATCCAGATGATGGCCTGTTAACTGCAGCCGAAATGGGCAACGATGGCGTGCAGCTTACCGTATCAATCAACGGCACTGATTTCGAAGCAGGCGGTTATGTCACGCTCACCATCAACGGTGGCGCAGCAATTGAACTGAGCTTTGCTGACTTCACTGACAATGGCACTGGTACCCTGACCTATGGTAACTATACCTACGCTAACGGCGTTATCAGCTGGACTGAAACTGCCCCAGCTGACGGTCAAAGCATCACGGTCACCGCTACGCAAACCGATAAGGCGGGTAACACTTCTGCTGAAGGTTCTGACACGGCTCTGGTTGACACCACAGCACCCACTGCACCGACCGTATTAATTGTCGATGACGCTAATCCAGATGATGGCCTGTTAACTGCAGCCGAAATGGGCAACGATGGCGTGCAGCTTACCGTATCAATCAACGGCACTGATTTCGAAGCAGGCGGTTATGTCACGCTCACCATCAACGGTGGCGCAGCAATTGAACTAAGCTTTGCTGACTTCACTGACAATGGCACTGGTACCCTGACCTATGGTAACTATACCTACGCTAACGGCGTTATCAGCTGGACTGAAACTGCCCCAGCTGACGGTCAAAGCATCACGGTCACCGCTACGCAAACCGATAAGGCGGGTAACACTTCTGCTGAAGGTTCTGACACGGCTCTGGTTGACACCACAGCACCCACTGCACCGACCGTATTAATTGTCGATGACGCTAATCCAGATGATGGCCTGTTAACTGCAGCCGAAATGGGCAACGATGGCGTGCAGCTTACCGTATCAATCAACGGCACTGATTTCGAAGCAGGCGGTTATGTCACGCTCACCATCAACGGTGGCGCAGCAATTGAACTAAGCTTTGCTGACTTCACTGACAATGGCACTGGTACCCTGACCTATGGTAACTATACCTACGCTAACGGCGTTATCAGCTGGACTGAAACTGCCCCAGCTGACGGTCAAAGCATCACGGTCACCGCTACGCAAACCGATAAGGCGGGTAACACTTCTGCTGAAGGTTCTGACACGGCTCTGGTTGACACCACAGCACCCACTGCACCGACCGTATTAATTGTCGATGACGCTAATCCAGATGATGGCCTGTTAACTGCAGCCGAAATGGGCAACGATGGCGTGCAGCTTACCGTATCAATCAACGGCACTGATTTCGAAGCAGGCGGTTATGTCACGCTCACCATCAACGGTGGCGCAGCAATTGAACTGAGCTTTGCTGACTTCACTGACAATGGCACTGGTACCCTGACCTATGGTAACTATACCTACGCTAACGGCGTTATCAGCTGGACTGAAACTGCCCCAGCTGACGGTCAAAGCATCACGGTCACCGCTACGCAAACCGATAAGGCGGGTAACACTTCTGCTGAAGGTTCTGACACGGCTCTGGTTGACACCACAGCACCCACTGCACCGACCGTATTAATTGTCGATGACGCTAATCCAGATGATGGCCTGTTAACTGCAGCCGAAATGGGCAACGATGGCGTGCAGCTTACCGTATCAATCAACGGCACTGATTTCGAAGCAGGCGGTTATGTCACGCTCACCATCAACGGTGGCGCAGCAATTGAACTGAGCTTTGCTGACTTCACTGACAATGGCACTGGTACCCTGACCTATGGTAACTATACCTACGCTAACGGCGTTATCAGCTGGACTGAAACTGCCCCAGCTGACGGTCAAAGCATCACGGTCACCGCTACGCAAACCGATAAGGCGGGTAACACTTCTGCTGAAGGTTCTGACACGGCTCTGGTTGACACCACAGCACCCACTGCACCGACCGTATTAATTGTCGATGACGCTAATCCAGATGATGGCCTGCTGACGCAAGGCGAAATCGACGGAAATGGTGCAGGTGTACAGTTGACCGTGAGCATCGATGCCGAGGACTTCAGTGCTGGCGGTCACGTGAACCTGACTATCGTCAATGCTGGCGTGACCACCAATGTGGAATTAAAGCTGGTGAATGGCGAGCTGCAGTTTGCCAATGGCAATCCTGCGACTGGCTACAGCTACAACGCCACCACGGGCGTGATCAGCTGGACGGAAACGCGTCCGGCGGACGGTGCACTGCTGAAGGTGGAAGCAACCCAAACCGACAAGGCAGGTAACACCTCAGACAAGGGCAGCGACCAAGCGACTGTCATTTATACGAGTGACGATAGCTTTACCAAGCAAGAAGATCAGTTAGTAACAGGTCAACTTTTGACTAACGACCATTCAAGTAATACAAGTATCGTCAGCTTTACCGTCATGTATAACGGCACACTAACAAGCTTCAATGCAGGTCAAACTGTGGCCCTTTCCATAGGTAGCTTGCTAATACAAGCTAATGGAGAGTTCAAATTTATACCTAATCAACACTGGTCAGGCGATGTGTCCACTGTTACGTACACGACTAATACGGGAGATACGGCAACACTCAATATTACAGTACAACCAGTTGCCGATAAGCCATTGGTTGACGTGATACTGACCGCTAATGGCACACCACTTTACAGTGGTTTCATCAGCTCAGGAATTACAACTGAACAGTTCCGCAATGGCGATTTTACTCACCAACCATTCAATACTGGAGCTAAACAAACAGATGCTTCCAGTGGCCAAGATACAGTATATGGTTCGAATGGAAACGATCACATAGTTAGCACGAATGGCGGTGGAGATCACTTGCTTGGTTATGCTGGCAATGATGTGCTAGTCGGCGGAGATGCTATTCAAGGTGATACAATTAATGGCGGTATTGGGAATGATATCTTAGTTGCAGGACTTGGCCAAGATAGCTTATATGGTGGCGAAGGGAATGATATTGCCGTCCTTATGGGCAATCGCGCTGATTATATCATCACGAAAGACTATAGATATTCACAGTGGGACAACTGGTTCAACTTCACAACAATTGAGCACGGACAAACAATAACAAAAGCACTGCACGATATCGAATATATCCAATTTGATGACGGCATTTATGAATTGGACAAGAACACTGGTGAGCTCGTCATGGTTCAGCCAACCTATGTTGACTACCCAGTTGAAATCCATGCATCTCTAACTGATCGTGACGGCAGCGAATTGCTCGACTCCATTGAATTGAGTGGTTTGCCTGCTGGCACACAAGTGTTCTACAACGGACAACTACTCGGTGTAGCTGACAATGATGGCAAGCTACTGCTAGATTACGACGGCCCTGATGGCTGGACTGGTGGCAATCTCTGGGCTGAAAATGCACTGGACGCTACGTTGACTGGAGTCACAATTCGCGTTCCAGGAACAAGTGCAGGTCAGGTTGACTTGGTAGTTGAAGCGGTTGCCAGAGAGAAAGGGACCGATCTCACTAATTCTGCAACGGGTGAAGATACCATCCGTCTTGATTACTTCAAGGGCACAGAAGGTGAGCCAGGAGACCAAAATGTCAATTTTGGCAGCGAACACAATATTGTTGTGGGAGACCTTGACGGTAGCATTGTTCTGCCAGGTCAAAACTACAATATTGCCTTTATGGTCGATAGCTCAGGCAGTATTAACGCTGATACGCTAGAGACGATGAAATTGCAGTTGGCTCAGGTATTGGAAACCCTCAAAGACAGTGCAAGCGGCCAACAAAGTGGTACGGTGAAAATTTTCTTGGTTGATTTTGATACTCACGCCAAGGGCAGCATCAGTGTAGATCTTAGTGACCCCAATGCATTAGATATTCTTCAAGATGCCTTAGATGATATGAGCAGCGGCGGCGGCACCAACTATGAGGATGTATTCACAACTACGGCCAACTGGTTCGCCAATGGTGATGCCCAAAATAATAGTGGGGCTACTAATCTTGCTTTCTTTATCACTGACGGCAAACCGACCTACTATAATGCTGATGCGGGTGGTAACCCAAAGGTCTACGACACATGGCCGAACAATAATGATCGTAGCTTGTCACAAGTCATCGGCACTGGCTACGTATTCGGCCAAGTCTATACCGTTAACGGGCATGTAGTGATTGATGAAAATGGTAATGTGTTCCGCGTAGAAGAGGACTTCTACAGCGTGAGCCGGAGCCCTGTTGGAGCAATGCGACCCGATGCCCAAGGTAACTATCAGTACTATGCTTTAGCTGGTAATGGTAGAGACTCCAGCGCGGATACTATATCAAATTCCCAAGCAGGCTTTGCATTGCTCTCAAGCCTAGGCGTCACGGTTCAAGCCATCGGCATGGGTTCGAACATCGATGAGGATGACCTATTACCTTATGACTCTGATGATAATGTTCAAACGAATGTTGATGCTGATGATCTAGCCGATGCAATTCTTGGCGACCAAGTTAACGCCATACCAGGCGCAGATCGTTTTGATGGTGGTGCTGGAGATGATGTCATCTTTGGTGATGCGATACACTTTACTGGCATTAGTGGCCAAGGCTTCGCCGCTATTAAAGCCTACGTTGCCGATAAGCTAGGTATAGCTGATGCTAGTGATGCCCAAGTTCACAGATACATCAGTGAACATAGTGACGAGTTTGACCAATCTGGTGCAAACGACAAAGCAGACATCATTTTGGGTGGTGCTGGTAATGACATTCTATTCGGTCAGGGCGGCAATGATTATTTGGATGGAGGTGCTGGTAAAGATACTCTCTATGGTGGCAATGGTAACGATACTTTGATTGGCGGTGCAGGTAACGATACTCTGATTGGCGGTGCAGGTAACGACACTCTGATCGGTGGCCTTGGTGATGATGTCCTACGTGGTGATAGTGGTAATGATACCTTCGTATGGCGCTATGCGGATGCTGACAAAGGCACAGACCACATCATGGACTTCAATGTGAGTGAAGATAAGCTCGATCTGAGTGATTTACTCCAAGGAGAAACGGCTGGCACGTTAGAAAGCTATCTGAACTTTAGCTTAGATAGCAATGGTTCTACCGTTATCGATATCGATGCTAACAAGGATGGTGTATTTGATCAGCATATCGTGCTCGATGGGGTTAATCTCTATAGCCAATATGGTGCGACAGATAATGCAGGGATTATCAATGGATTACTTGGTACTAATGGTAATGGCCCACTCATTATCGATGCAGCGCCCGTGACACCAGATGCACCACAAGGAGTGACGCCACTGATAGACCCTCATAATAATGGCACTATGATTCCTTAATAAAATCAGTTCGGATGGCCTATAGAAATATAGGCCATCATGACCGATACTTCTGATAATCAAATAAAAATCAAAGGATAGATAAGAGGTGCCTGTTACAGCTTCTGAAAAAGTTGAACAGTGGACTATTTCCGCTTCACAGCGAGTAATAGTAGACCCACTGTTAGATTGTTTAGTGCTCCTTACTGAACATTTTGGGAATCCATGCTCAAGTGATTCACTTGCGGCAGGCTTGCCTTTGTCTGGAGCGGTACTAACACCCGATCTGCTCCCTCAAGCAGCATCACGCGCAGGATTAGCGGCAAAATTATCTCGTAAAGGTTTAAATGAGATATCGCCAATACTGCTACCCTGCATCTTATTATTAAAGGATAAAAAAGCCTGTGTTTTGCGGGAGTTTGACATCGAATCCGATCGAGCTGTCATTCAAATGCCCGAGACAGGGGGCGAGGAAATACTCACAATAGAATCGCTTGAAACTCTGTATGTTGGCTATCTATTTCTCGTTAAACAAGAATATCGTGGGGACATGGGGTTCGATGTCTATTTACACGACAACAAAACCCACTGGTTAGTCCAAACTCTCAAGGACTCAGCCCCCATTTACCGTGATGCCTTAATTGCCTCGATTCTCGTGAATATTTTCGCGTTGGTTTCTCCGCTGTTTATCATGAATGTGTACGATAAAGTCGTACCTAACCTTGCATTTGATTCACTTTGGGTATTAGCAATTGGTGCATCCATTGCGTATTTATTTGACCTTGTTATGCGTCAACTAAGAAGCTATTTAATTGATGTGGCAGGTAAAAAGGTAGATATCATTGTTTCATCTCGTCTATTTGCGAAGGCAATTGGGATTCCATTAGAAAAACGCTCTCCGAGTGTTGGAGGCATGGCAAAACAACTTGGGGAGTTTGATAGTATTCGGGAAATATTAACCTCTGCGACTATTACAACCTTAGTTGATCTTCCTTTTGCATTATTTTTCTTGATTGTCATTTATATCGTTTCAGGGGATTTAGCCGTTATTCCAGTTGTTGGAGGCTTGATCATTCTTGGTTTTACGCTGTATACACAGCCCAAGTTAAAAGCGGCTATCGAAGAAGGTAATAAATTCTCCAGCTTAAAACATGGACATTTGATTGAAAGTCTCTCTGCACTTGAATCGATTAAGGCTAACGGAGCAGAAGGAATTGTGCAAAAAAGCTGGCAACAGATGATTGGCCATAGTGCTAACTGGCAATTGCGCTCGAAAAAGCTCTCAAATTCAGTCTCGAATTTCGCTAACTTTATCGTGCAATTTACCGTGGTCTGCGTGGTAATTTTAGGTGTTTACCGTGTGTCGGATAATGCAATTTCCATGGGCGGCATTATTGCGGCTGTGATGTTATCAAGTAGGGCGATAGCTCCAATGGCGCAACTCGCGGGATTGTTAACACGCGCCAATCACACCGCCAGTGCTCTACGACAGCTCAACGAACTTATGACCCAAGAAGATGAATTTGAAAATAAAGGTCATCTGGTGAGTAAGTTGCGGTTAATCGGGAAAATTAACGCTGATCATGTTGGCTTCAGTTATCCTGGCTCTGAAAAACCGGTACTTCATCCGCTCACATTAACGATTAATCCTGGTGAGCGAGTTGCAATTATTGGCCGCAATGGTTCAGGTAAAAGTACTTTAGCTAAACTTCTGGTTGGACTCTTCCAACCCACAACAGGCAGCCTGCGGTACGACGGTGTCGACTCTGCCCAAATCCATCCCAGTGATTTGCGCCGTAACTTTGGCTACTTACCTCAAGATGTCACCCTATTCCATGGAACAATCAGGGACAACATTCTATTTGGTACTCGCCAAGTGACTGAGCATCAACTGATCCGTGCGGTACAACTGTCCGGTGTTAGCCAGTTCACTCACTTAGAAGCAGAGGGTCTGGATCAGCAGGTGGGCGAAGGCGGCATGTCACTGAGCCGCGGTCAAAGACAAACCGTTGCCCTTGCCCGTGCCACACTTAACGATCCACCAGTACTGTTAATGGATGAACCCACAGCCAGTTTGGATGCCCGAGCGGAACAACAATTTATCCGCTCAATGCAAAATGTTAGCAAGGATAGAACCTTGCTACTAATCACTCATAAAATGCATTTATTACAATTGGTTGACCGAATTATTGTGCTGGAACGCGGCCATGTGGTTGCCGACGGTCCTAAAGCCGAAGTGTTAGAAAAACTCAATTTTGGCCTAGTTAATGGAGGCGCCAGAAAATGAGCAAACACCTCACGGCAAATGATTTAGATATGGTCGATGATGTTTATGGCGCAATTATGACTGATGCTCCTAGTGGGCACAGATTAATTATTTGGGCTTTAGCTGCCATGGTCGCCTGTTTTTTGTTATGGGCAGGTTTTGCCAAACTCGATAAGGTGACAACGGGTTCTGGGAAAGTTATCCCTTCTTCTCAAGTTCAAGTCATTCAAAGTCTCGACGGCGGTATCATGCAAGAACTCTTTGTGAGAGAAGGGGATATTGTCACTAAAGGGCAACCCCTTGTTAGGATTGATGATACACGTTTTCGTTCTGACTTTGCTCAACAGGAGCAAGAGGTTTTAGGTTTAAAAACGAATGCAATTCGCATGCGCGCAGAATTAGATAGCATTCTAATCTCTGATATGACTTCTGACTGGCGTGAGCAAGTAAAAATAACCAAAAAAGCTTTGGTATTCCCCGATAGCATTACAGAAGCAGAGCCTGCATTAGTTAGGAGGCAGCAAGAAGAATATAATGGGCGCTTAGACAATCTGAGCAACCAACTGGAGATTCTGGTTCGTCAGATACAACAAAGACAACAAGAAATCGATGACCTTGCCTCAAAAACTACGACCTTAACAACCAGTATGCAGTTGATTTCTAGGGAGTTAGAGCTTACGAGGCCTCTGGCTAAAAAAGGGATTGTGCCCGAAGTTGAATTACTTAAACTCGAACGCGCAGTGAACGATGCCCAAGGGGAATTAAACTCATTGAGACTGCTTAGACCAAAACTGAAAGCAGCATTAGATGAAGCCATATTAAAACGCCGTGAGGCGGTGTTTGTTTATGCCGCAGACCTTCGTGCACAGCTAAACGAAACACAAACTCGATTATCAAGAATGAACGAAGCCCAAGTTGGTGCCCAGGATAAGGTAAGCAAAGCGGTGATTACATCGCCGGTAAATGGCACGATCAAAACTGTGCATATCAATACGTTAGGAGGAGTTGTCCAACCGGGTGTTGATATTATTGAAATTGTCCCATCCGAAGATCAACTATTGATAGAAACCAAAATCCTTCCTAAGGATATTGCGTTTTTACACACAGGTTTACCTGCAGTCGTTAAGGTAACGGCATATGATTTTACTCGTTACGGGGGTCTTAAAGGTACAGTCGAACATATTAGTGCCGATACATCACAGGACGATGAGGGAAATAGCTTCTACCTTATAAAGGTGAGAACCGAAGAATCAAGTTTAATCAAAGACGATGGCACGCAGATGCCAATTATACCGGGGATGTTAACGACCGTTGATGTCATAACCGGACAAAGATCCATTCTTGAGTACATTTTAAATCCAATTTTAAGGGCTAAGGACACAGCGCTCAGAGAGCGTTAAGCCTGTTATAAACCGGGAGGTTTGCAATGAAGACTTTAGTAAGACGACAATTTCAATGTTCAAAAATAGCTGTGTTGTTATCAGCTATCTTGCTTCCACTATCAGCTCAAAGCCAAACGTTAGAGCAAGCGGTTGCGCATACACTCGATACCAACCCAGATCTACGCGTGGCTTTTAATCGCTTTAAAGCTAGAGAAGAGCAAGTGAATCAAGCTATTGCTGGTTATATGCCTACAGTAGATATCACTGGTGGTTATGGCTATGAGCAAACCGATAGTGTCTCAACCCGCAGACGCAAAAATGTCGGCGATGTTGATAGCAATGGTGTTGCTGAGCTAAACCGTGGTGAATTTGGTATTAGCCTTAAACAAATGCTATTCGATGGTTTTTATACCAGCAGTGAAGTTGACCGTTATAGCTTTGAAGCCAGTGCAGACCAATGGGCCCTTCTTGCCGCAGCAGAAGATATGGCATTGGATGTCAGCAAAGTTTATCTAAACTACCTTCGTACTGATGAAGTATTGAAGTTGGCTGAAAAAAATCTCAATAGCCATAAAGAAATTTATGACCAAATCAAGCAACGTACCGATTCAGGTTTAGGCTCAACCGCCGACCTATCACAGATTTCAGGTCGTCTTGCCCGTGCAAACGCTAACGTAATTTCGGCACGTAATAATTTACTCGATGCTAAAGCCCAGTTTATCCGTGTCGTGTCCGCTGAACCCGTTGACTTAATTCAACCCGTTCCTGATGCAGATATGTTGCCTAAGGATTTAAACAGCAGCCTAGCAGACGCTCAAAAAAATCATCCTATTCTCAAATCTGCAGCAAATGACATTCGTGCCGCTGAAAATGAACGCTCATCGGCCCAAGCCAATTATTATCCACAAGTCTCGTTAGAACTTAACGGTAGCTGGAATAATGATGTGGGTGGTGAGGATGGTGTAAGTGCTATCGCGAGCCAAAATGTCGGTGGGTATAGCAATGATATCGTTGCTATGGTGAGAGTGAGATACAACCTGTTCGCTGGCGGTAAAGATCTCGCCCGCGAAAAAGAAACAGCCTACAAGTTAGGTGAGGCCAAAGAAATCCGTCAACGCGCGCAGCGTGAAGTGGTTGAAGGCGTGAACTTAGCGTGGAACGCCTATGAAATGCTGGCCCCACAGAAACAATATATCCGCGACCATGTGATGGCTGCAAAAGATACCCAATCTGCCTACGCCCAACAGTTTAACTTGGGTCAACGCAGTTTACTCGACTTACTCGATACCGAAAACGAGCTGTTTGAGGCACGTAAAGATTACTTACAAGCCGAATACGATGAAATCATTGCTAAATATCGCGTACTCAACTCTACTGGACGTTTGCTTGACTCCTTAAAAGTCACTCGCCCAGAAGCATGGCGTGGTGAACGCAACTACGAGGGAGGAGCTAACCAATGAAAACCGTAATCCTATTTATGAGCGTGGCACTTTTAGCTGGTTGTTCCATGCGGGATACCGTTAATATTGAAGAAATGACCACGACTCAGGCCTATGATCTGTCCGACAAGGATGGTGATGGCGTGATTGAAGCGCGTGAGCGTTGCAACGACACCGCCAAAGGCGCTGGTACGGATAATTATGGCTGCGGTCAAATAAAAGCAATTAATGAGCGTAAGGAAATCAATGTATTATTTCCAAACGACTCAGCTTATATTGCACCAGAGTACTATCCACAGATTGAAGAAATTGCGATGTTTTTACGTCAATATCCCACGACTAAAGTGACTATCGAAGGTCACACTAGCCGCACTGGGACAGATGAAAGAAACGCCGTACTTTCTCAAGAACGTGCTGATGCCGTCACCGCGGTGCTAGCAGACCGTTTCAGCATCGACAGATCTCGACTCACAGCCATTGGCTACGGCTCTAGCCGTCCATTGGTACTCGAGCATACGCCTGATGCTGAAACCCGTAACCGCCGCGTAGTCGCGGAAGTGACCGGTGATGATACGACGACAGATATGAAATGGACGATTTACTCTGTCGATGAACCCACTAAATAAAGGCTAACAGACTAGGCTATGAACGGCAGGCTAAGGGATTACAATTCGTTTTTGCGGGCCTGTCGCTTAAGCCTAATCGCGTCTGCGCTTGCGGTCGGCTGTTTATATGCCAGCCCGACCCAAAAGCTGGATGAAGCCAAAATTACCTCAACGCTGGAGAAGCGTTATGGTGAGCGCGCGGGTATGCGTGCAAGAGCTTGGTTTAAAGTGGTGGCAGAGGCCAGCACGCTCGACGAAAAAGATAAACTTTTAAAAGTGAACAACTTTTTTAACTTATTCCGCTTCGTCGATGACATCAAGTTATGGGGAGAATCAAACTACTGGGCGACTCCAATGGAGTTTATTGGCGTAAATGGTGGCGACTGTGAGGACTTTTCCATTGCCAAATATTTCACGCTACTCCAATTAGGTGTGCCCGAAGATAAGATGCGGATCACTATGGTTAAGGCCACGAGCGTGAATCAGTATCATATGGTGTTGGCTTACTATGACACCCCTTCGTCAGTCCCTTTAGTTCTCGATAACCTAGACCATGTCATTAAACCTGCGACTCAGCGTAAAGATCTCATCCCTGTTTACAGCTTTAACGGTAAACAGTTATGGCTAAATAAAGAACAGGGACGAGGTGTGTTAGCAGGCTCGTCGACACGACTCGAAAAATGGAATGACCTTAACCATAGGTTAGGGGTTGACCGACTCAGGCAGCCCAAATTAAAACTGGAGTAGCACCAAAGATGACACTGTTTAGACAGATATATTCGCTGCTTTTTAGCCTGTTCTTGCTGGTTGTTGCAAGCCTTGGCTATGTGCAATTTACTGAGACACAAAGCTTTTTGACCAAGCAAATGGAATCGGATCTAAACAATACCAGTACCTCGCTTGGACTCATGCTTACTCCAGCACTGCAAGCAGGCGATACCGCCGCAGCCGAAACCTTAGTTAATGTGATATTTGAGGGCGGCTATTACAAAAACATTAAGCTGACCTGGATGGTTGATGGCAAACAACAAGAATGGAACAACCCACTCAAAATTGAAGACGTGCCTCAATGGTTCATCAATCTCAATCTATTTAAAACCATCAAAAAAGAAAGCACTATCACCTCAGGATGGTTACAGCTCGCTCAGCTAGAAATTACCGCGCACCCAGGTTTTGGTTACCATGAATTGTGGCGAATTATGTCTAATACCATTATCGCCTTCTCATTACTCTTTTTAGTCGCCATTTTTACCGCGAGATTAGGCTTAACCTGGATCTTAAAACCACTGCATGCCTTATCTGATCATGCCAAAAAGATTGCCGCCCGCCAGTTTGGCCCCGATATGCCGCTGCCTAAAACCACTGAACTCAAGGACTTGGTTACCGCATTCAACAGCATGTCAGCCCAGCTCAAGCAATTGTTCCAATCACTCGATGAAGAAGTCGGCTCTTTACGCAAAAAGAACCTCACCGATCCCGCCTCTGGGCTGCCTAATCGCCAATATGTGGTCAGTCGCCTCAATGGTTGGCTAAGCGAACCGAGCAGTGGTGCCCTATTCTTAGCTAAGCTCGACTGGCTCGAAGAAGTACACAGCAAATATGGCTATCAAGTTCGGGATGAAACCATTCGCCTATTAGCCGAAAAACTGGTTCAGCAACTCAATGAGATCACCCCATCCGTGATAGCGCGTATTGCCGCGTTTGAATTTGCTTTCCTCGTTACCGATGTCGAACACGACCAAATCAGTAAGTACCTGCAAACCCTGATCCGCACCATCAACCAAGAAATATCTAAAGCAGGCTGTAAGCCCAATGAGAACTTTGCCATCGGTGTCGCTGAACGCATTGGTCAGATGAAGGTGTCAGACATTCTGGCGCAGGCGGATAACGCGCTGCAAAAAGCCCTGAAGGAACATAAATCCTTCCATTGGTTCGAAACAACAGAGCAACAGCTGTTTACCCGTGAACAGTGGCGCGACAACTTAAGCCATGCCATCAGCAATAAGAAGTTTAAGTTCCGTTGGCAGCCTATCCAGTTTTGTAATGGTGATGGTGTCGCCCAGCGAGAGCTTTACTGTCAACTTGAGTTGGGTGATAAGGTGGCCCACGCTGGCCAGTTTATGCCCTATATTGAACTGCTATCACTCGGCTCTCTGCTCGATAAGTGCCTGATTGAGACTGTGTATGAGCAAAAACTACTTGAGCGTAACTATGAGCCACTGGCAATCAACCTGACGCATCAGAGTATTAGTGATACCCTGTTCCATGACTGGCTCAATCACTTCCTGCGCAGCATGCCACAGGTCGAGCGTATCTGTTTTGAAATCCCCGAGGCAGGTGTCTACAGCGATTTAGAGTCCTGTGTGCTGTTATGCAATATTATTCGTGATAATGGCGCTAAATTTGGTATCGACCACTTTGGTCGCCAATTTGGCTCAATGTCGTACCTTCAAGAGCTAAGACCAAGTTACGTCAAGCTCGACCAATCCTTCTCCTACTATGACGAGGCCTCACATAATAGCGAGCTCTGCCGCGCCATTATCAATGTCGCCAAAGGATTGGATATTCAGGTGATAGTGACAGGTATCCAAGAAAAAGCGCAGTTAGAACGCTTTGATGAGCTTAAAACTGACGCCTATCAAGGCTTTATCGTTCCGCCAGAGAATATCGACTAAGTCGAATATCTTTGCATTAAGGCTCCTACGGGAGCCTTAATTATTTGAGCGGGGAGAATGGCTACTTGGCTATGTCGTGCAATAACGACTACTCGCAAGGCTTAAACAGAGGCATACAGCCGAGAGACAGATACAAAAAAGCCCCAGTGATTCCTAAGGAATTCTGAGGCTTCAATGTAATTGGTCGGTGATAGAGGATTCGAACCTCTGACCCTCTGGTCCCAAACCAGATGCGCTACCGGACTGCGCTAATCACCGTAACTGTTAACTATTTGCCTGAAAAATCAAGCGCGCTAGTTATGCGAAGAATGTGGTCGGTGATAGAGGATTCGAACCTCTGACCCTCTGGTCCCAAACCAGATGCGCTACCGGACTGCGCTAATCACCGAGATGTAAATGAAATGGGGTGACTGATGGGGCTCGAACCCACGACAACCGGAATCACAATCCGGGACTCTACCAACTGAGCTACAATCACCACTGACTTTCACTTTACTGCTAACCTTCAAGCTCACAACTCATTCGGAGAAATGGTGCGCCCAAAAGGATTCGAACCTTCGGCCTCACCCTCCGGAGGGGTGCGCTCTATCCAGCTGAGCTATGGGCGCTCGCCTTGGTTAGCGCCGCATATAGTATGGACAAATAGCCTTTGAGTCTATAGCTGTTTTGCACTTTTTTTACTGACTGCTCAAGTTTTGATACATTCGCATGCTTTTTCGACGAAACTCCATCGTAAATATGGCTTGGATGTTACGGTATTTCATGTTAAATATAACGTTTGGTAAACAATTAACGCAGAACTGATTAGTGAGTATCATGTTTAGGGATGAAGATGGAACTACCCCGCCTCGAGCTCATGAGGTTGAACGCTTAAAAAAGAGACTTAATCGCCTCAAATATTTGGCGCATAAGTATAAGCGTGCCGAAATCGTTCAAAATGCGTTACTCGAATTATCCCATATCGCGACTCAGGTTTCTTCCCTCGAAGAATTCTATCTAGGTGTGCATCAACACCTAAAGCAACTAATCTCTGCCGATAATTTTTTTATTGCCACTCTAGATGTGAATAGCGGGGACATTTCTGTTCCCTTCTTCGCCGATGAAAAAGACGCCCACCCCGCCCAACTCTATCCCGAGCAATCGCTATCCACCCTGCTACAACAGGGCTTAACGGGCTATGTCTTTCGCACTGGCGAAACCGTATTGTGCGATGAGGCTAAAGTTGACGAACTGGTTCAAGCGGGCGAGATAGTCAATCTCGGCTCGCCTTGTCACCTATGGCTAGGCGTCCCCATTAAACATGAAGGCATAGTGACCGCGGTACTCGTAGTGCAAACCTATGATACCAACGTGAGTTACGGCGATATCGAGGTCGAGTTAATGACCTTTATTTGCCATCACATTGCCGGCGTGATGGAAAGGCTTAAACATCAAGAACAACTAGAACAAGCCATTCAGCAACGCACTAAGGAACTCAGCCAAGCCTACGATAAACTCAAGCAAGAAGTGTATGAGCGCCGCAGAGCCGAGCGGTTACAAAAGTCGTTATTTGAGATTGCTGAACTTGCAAGCTCAGGCTCAGATAACCCTGACTTCTATGCCCAGTTGCATAATGTGATTCGCCATCTTATCCCCGCCAATAACTGTTATATCGCTCTGTTGAATGAAGAAGGCACTCACTTAACCTTCCCGTTTTACGTGCCGCAATTAGGTAATCAACATCCAGGTTCAAGGCCTTTGCAGGATGGATTGACCGAGTATGTGCTTAAACACAAGCGCCCATTATTACTCGACCAAAATGATATCAATGACTTAATCACCTCTGGCGAACTTTACGCTAAAGCCCCCGCACTAAACCACACCCAAACAATGCATCAATGGATAGGTATTCCACTGTTTATCCATGATGAAGTGCGTGGCGCCTTGACCATTTACAGCTTCAGCATGACCCAAAACTACCAAACTAAAGATTTGGAATTGCTGACTTTTGTGTCCCAGCATATCGGTGCGGCCATCGAGAAAAAGCTAACAGCAGAATCTTTGCGCCGCAGCTATGAAGAATTAGAAGAAAAAGTCGCGGCCCGCACCACGGCTCTTGCCGAGTTGAATAAGGATCTTGAAAAAGAAATCCGCCAACGCCGCAATATGGAAGCCAAGCTAGTGCATGATGCCAAGCACGATGCGCTCACAGGGCTACCGAATCGCGCCATGTTTATGGAGCGACTCAACCAAGCCATAAAGCACGTACGGCGCCATAGCCTAGAGCAGTTTGCGCTGCTCTTTATCGACCTCGACCGCTTTAAGCAAATTAACGACACTATGGGGCATTTAGAGGGGGATAGGTTCTTAATTGAAACCGCTACCCGCCTACGCGCCTGTATTCGCAGTAACGATACCTTAGCCAGACTTGGTGGCGATGAGTTTGTTATCCTGCTCGATAGCATTAATGGTATTAACGATGCCCGTGATGTTGCCGAGCGAGTAATTCAAAAAATCTCACTCTCCTATACCTTAGGGGCAATCGAGTTTCATTCGGGCGCCAGTATAGGCATCACCATCAGTGGCAATAAGCTAGATACCAGTGAATCCATGCTGCGCAATGCCGACACTGCCATGTACCAAGCCAAGGCGAATGGCAAAGGCTGTTATGTTATCTTCGACGATAGCGCCTCCCAGCAAAAGATGCAGGACATTGCCTTCGAAAATGATTTTAAGCAGGCATTGCAAACCGGTGAGTTACAACTGCAGTTTTGGCCGATTGTCGATTTACAGACACAGCAAACCCAAGCTTTAGAATGCCGTTTGACTTGGGAACATCCACAGTGGGGCACCATTCCACAGGAGATCCTCAGCCAGTTAGCCGAACAAGCGAACCTGATGGTCGAACTGGATAAGTATACGATTAGCTTGCTGGATAAGAGTTATCATCAACTACTTGCCAACCAAGGGGATAAAGTTGAATTACACCTTATGCTGTCGAGCCAACATCTAAAGCATAAGCACGCGCTACGTGGACTCAAAAACGCCCTAAAGCAGACTAAGCTTGCACTGCCACAGCTATGGCTGTTTTTTAATGAAAAGGCATTAGTGCTGGAAACAGAGAATCACATTAATGGCTTTGAGTTGTTGAAAAAGCTGGACGTGAACTTGGGGATCAGCCACTACGGCAGTGGCCACAGCTCATTAAATAGCTTGTTATTCTTACCCATTAAGGGCTTAAAGCTCGATGCCAACATCACCAAACAATTGCAGGATGAGCAACACATTAAGCTGATGTCGGCTTACCAGAAAGCGGCTTCGACCTTAGACTTACAAACCTTTGTCGACGGGCTACAATCCGCCGAGCAGATAAAAATCTTCCACGCATTAGGTTATCGCTTTGGCCAAGGCGGTGCCTTAGCCTCACCTTTTTTATTGTCAGACACCACACAACAGGTCTGTGCCTGAATGCAGTAATCACATGATGAATCTTGTGATTACTGCTTTTTAAACATATCCCTTAAATTTGAGATATGGCTGCGGCCAGTCTGCATGCGCTCCTGCTCGGTTTGCTGCGGTTTACGGTTCTCCCAAATAAGGTCATCCTGCGGTAACTCATGCAGAAAACGGCTCGGCTCGCAGCGCATGGTTTCACCAAACTGGCGACGCTCACGGCAGAGGGTAAACCACAGCTCGCGCTGGGCACGCGTAATCCCCACATACGCCAGACGACGCTCCTCGTCGACGTTATCTTCATCTATGCTGGTTTGATGCGGCAGAATGCGCTCCTCAACCCCCACCATAAACACGAAGGGGAATTCCAACCCTTTAGAGGCATGCAGCGTCATTAACTGCACCTGATCGCCACCTTCATCCTCGCTGTTACGCTCCATCATATCCCTAAGCGTCAGGCGGTTAACCACCTCAGGCAAGGTCATGGGTTCTTCTAACTCATCCCCCGAGAGCATTTCAGTCACCCAGCGATAGAGCTCGGAGATGTTTTTCATCCGCATCTCAGCGGCCTTGGCACTGGTACTGGTCTCGTATAAATAGTCTTCGTAATTAATCTTACGGATCAATTGTTTTACCGCCTCTACGGGCTCGCCTCGCTCGGCGTGCTCCCCGGTATCGACAATAAAACGGCCAAATTGATACAAGGCCGACATGGCATTAGGCGGTAAATGATGATTCAGCTCAGGGTCAAAAATTGCCTCAAACATGGAGATATGTTTCTCGTTGGAGAAGTTACCCAAACGCTCTAAGGTCGATGGACCAATGCCGCGCTTAGGCAAGTTTACCACTCGCAAAAAGGCGTTATCATCGTCGGGATTTACCACTAATTTGAGGTAGCCCATGATGTCTTTAATCTCGGCACGGGCAAAAAACGAGGTACCGCCACTTAACTTGTAGGGGATACGGTTAGTCATCAGCGCCCGTTCGAGCAGGCGAGACTGGTGGTTTCCCCGATACAGAATCGCGTAGTCACCAAATTGGGTACGGCCAACAAACTTGTGGCGAATGATTTCGGCAACGACACGCTCGGCTTCTTGCTCCTCATTGGCGGCAAACAGCACCCGCATCGGCTCACCATAAGCCAACTCGCTAAATAACGACTTATCGTACACATGGGGATTGTTGGCGATAAGGATGTTAGCCGCCCGCAAAATACGTTGGCTAGAACGATAATTCTGCTCGAGTTTAATCAGCTTAAGCGTGGGAAAATCTTTGCCCAACAACACTAAGTTCTGCGGTTTAGCCCCGCGCCATGAATAGATGGACTGGTCGTCGTCCCCCACCACGGTAAAACGCGCGCGCTCACCCACCAGTAATTTGACCATCTCATACTGGGAAGTATTGGTATCCTGATATTCGTCCACCAGCAGGTATTGGATCTTGGTTTGCCAGCGCGTACGCACTTCCTCGTGATGCCTTAGCAATAAGGTCGGTAGCAGAATTAAGTCATCAAAATCTAAGGCGTTGTAGGCTTTCATATGCTGGGCATAACGCTGATACAACATGGCAAACAACTGCTGTTGTTCATCCTTTGCCAGCTTGCGCGCCTGGTCGGGAATAATCAGCCCACCCTTCCAGTTGGAAATCGCCCCCGCAAGGGCTTTGAGTAAGTCTTTATCTTCCTGTAATTCTTTTTGAGTCAGCTCTTTAAGGAGCGCGAGCGTGTCTTGATCATCGAATAACGAGAACCCTGGCTTTAATCCCAGCACTTTATGCTCACGTTTTACAATTTCAAGCCCCAGGGTGTGGAAGGTCGAAATCCACAACCCTCTAGCCTCTTTGCGCCCCATAGACTGAGCGACCCGCTCCTTCATCTCGCGCGCAGCTTTGTTGGTAAAAGTTACCGCCGCAATATTGCGCGCATTGTAGCCACACTTTTGCACTAGGTAGGCAATCTTGTTGATAATTACGCGTGTTTTGCCACTGCCCGCGCCCGCTAACACTAAGCAGGGACCCGAAACATAATGAACGGCATCATTTTGGGCAGGATTGAGTTTCATCTTCGCGCAATATCCAAACAAGTCTTCAGAAGGGGGATGGGATCATAGCAGAAGCTAAGGTTTTAAGGCCAACAAATCCCCTTGCAATCGTTATCACACCGCCGTGACAAAGCGCGCAATCGTGGCGATGAGCACGGCCCAATCCGCGGCTTTACTTTTGAAAGCTAACGTACTGAGTTACAATTCATCCATTCAGCAAAGAGGCGGACAAGATTATGATCAATCCAAAGAAAATCGAAGAAATGGCGAAGCAACTGAGCGATAGTTTGCCCAGCGGTCTTAAGCAATTTGCCGGTGAATTTGAAGAGCGCAGCAAGCAAGTGCTGCAAAATCAATTGCTCAAGTTAGATCTGGTTTCCCGTGAAGAATTTGAAGTACAGCAGCATGTACTACTGAAAACCCGCGAGAAGTTAGAAGCTCTGCAGGCGCAAGTTAATGAGCTTGAGAAAAAGCTGAACGCCGCGGACTAACTGATAATGCATGTGTGAAAGAGCACAGTTAGCGATAGCGCAGCTGTGCTTTTTTGTTTTTAACACTTCAAGCATTGAGTCACTTAGGGAAATAATGCAACAACTCGCCAGCTACATTCTCGCCATTCAAGGTTATCCTAGCCCGGTTTCAGTGGTGAGCCACACCCAAGAGCAGCACAGTTATCGGGACGATAATGCTGAAATTTGCGAATCCTTGACCTTGTATCACTTCGACAACGGGGTTGTGGTCAGCCTGTTAAGCGAGCAAGATACACAGGCTGATGAGTCAGACGCGGTTTGTGCCGATTATTGGCTCAGCTATCGCCTCGTGACGGCCGATATCGCGATTTCGCCGCAGCAAAAGTCCTTTAGTAATCTGTGCCAACAAGGCTTTTGGCTTAAGATGCAGCAAGGGCTTACCGAGCGAAAATAGTTGTGGGCGCCAAGACTTAAGCGCTCGAGTTCGAATCGTCAGGGAAGAAGACAATGGATACCGCAAGCACCACTTTCTATCAGGACTATCTCCTTTGGGGATTGTTACTCCTTGGCGGCCTGCCACTGCTCAGTTATCCCTTTGTGGTTCTCGCAAGCCTAATGGGGCTTGCCAGCCAAACCACGATTAAAGTGCATTGGTTTTACCGGCTGATGAATAAAAGCTTTTTGTGGGGAACCCTAGCTTATCCCTTAGTGTACATTCCCTGCTATTGGCTCGCGCGCGGGGAGAACGGTGTATTATCCTTGGGCTATGCCAGTCTGCCACTGCTCTTTTTAGCACTGCTGTATCTGTGCTTTCACTGGATGGATGTACCAACTAAAGACAAGCGCCCAGATAACGATAAAGATCCCGATTAGATCTTCTGCTGCCGTGCGTATTTTTGTTTAAATGCCTTATGGTTAGCCTTCATCAATTTCCAACGGCTACAGCCATTAAAGCGCGCATACTCAGTGACTGCCGCCTCAAATGCCGCACAAAAGTCATCATCCATGCCATCGAATCCAGCTTCTAGGGTCAGCTGCTGTAATTGCAATAAACCGTCACATCCACTCGACCAACAAAGCAGTCACGCCACAAAATCGCGAGGGAGTAATAGCCATATTGGCGTTTTTCGGCGGGCACATAGACTTCAATTTGATAATCAAAATCAAACCATTGCTTTAATCGCTGCCGCTGAATTAATAGATTATCGAAGGGATTGAGTAACCAGACTCGGTTGGGCATTGCAGCGGTTATTTGCAGCTCGGGGCGATAAAAATACCATTGCCCTTCCGCCTTAAAGCTTGCCAATTCACCTTGGTAATGCATTGCGGCTAATTGCTCATTCACATTAGCTTTTATGCCTTTGCGCAGATAAGCGATTTGCGCCGCCGAGCCAAAGGCATGGGCATCGAGGTAACGCTCAATCAAATGGCGGGCAAATTCGGCCTCGCTCGGCGCTTGGGTATTGATATGCTCTGGCAGCACACGTTCGGTAAGATCATAACATTTTTGAAATTTTTCCCGCCGCACCACCATTAGCTCGCCGCGCATAAACAACTGCTCTAGCGCTTTTTTGGCGGGTTTCCAGTCCCACCAGGCACCGTTTTTACCTTCGGTATGTTCAAAGTCACTGGCTTTAAGTGGCCCTTCAGCGCGAATGCGGGCGCGCACTTCCTGCATCACCTTATCGTCTGGCTCAAACCAATGTTTGCCGCCATTTTGTAGCAGCTGTTTACGCTGCAAACTAAAGCGGTAGTCGGCAATCGGCAAATAGGCCGCCGCATGGGACCAATATTCAAAAATCTCCCCCTGTGCCAGCGCAGTATCTAGCATCTGCGGTTGATACTGCGGCATCCGGCTATGCAGCACATGGTGATGTGCCCGCTCGACCACATTGATGGAGTCGATTTGCACATAACCAAGGCGGCTAATCAGTTCGCTCACCGACGAGTGAGGTTGCAGTAAACCTTGCTGCTGCATATTCAGCTGTAACCACTCGCGGGGTGAAAAAGGGTTCGACATGCACTCTCCAAAGGTACTAAAAGCGAATAGCTATCTCAAATGGATACCCTTATCGGCTAAATATCAAAGGGATAGCTGTCTCACTTTTGTCGTATATTTCGCAAACTTGGCGCCAATTTGCCAGCTTGCCGACAACTTCGGTTAACATAAGGCATTTCCTGGCTAAGGGCTATCGCTTTACCTCGAGGCGAGCAATGCACTCTCCAAGGTTAGCCCCTCATTAAGGATTGATGAATGAATATCTATTACCGCGAAGCTAAACTCTGCGGCCGCAAAACGGGCAATGGCACTAAGCTGCCATTTTTGATGAATATGCTGTACTCACTTGCTGACAAGAATGGCGATTTACAGCCCTTTGCCATAGAGGATATTAAGGCAGTCCTGTTTAACCAGCATCAATCGATTGGCTGCTCCATCAAAGCACCTTTGCCCATAGTCTCTTGGCGTAGCGAAGCCATTTGGTACGAGCTATTCAAAGGTGAAGCGCCCGTATATCTACCCCAATGCATTACTTTTACCAATGGCGCCATCGACTATGCGATTGTTGTGATTGGCGATGAGTATGAGCTACGTATTTGGCCTGACGCCAATAATCGTGAGCGTGAAAAACACCAATGGTTTTCACACCATGCAGCCGTCTATTCGGAGCAAACCGACATATTTAAGGAATGTCTTGAGACCTTACTCAAACATATCCGTAAGGAAGATGACTTTGAGGCAAAACACCCCAAGTTTGGCAAAAAGCCCCAAGCCGCGACCTAGGATTTAGCTCGAATCAGGGCGATTGCCATAATTTTGCCACTATTGATCAGCAACTTGCCCGCAATTCCTGCGGGCAAATCTGTTTTAATACCCACCGTGATATCGAGTTAGCACCACAGAATACCGTGGCGACTCGCGCGTATTTCATAGGGAATGAAATCCATGTTTAACATTATTTTCTGGGTGCTCACGTTACTGAGTTTGGCGCTATTTGGCGGCGCCATCTATTTAGTGGCGCGTGCACTCCTTAAAAAACTCAATCGTGATCAAGGAACAGATATGTCAGCACAGGAACAGCCTGCCACAGCAAAGGGAGCGGCATTGAAAAACACCACGCTATTAAAAGCCTTAACTATTGGCATACTGTCGATTGTGGCCTTGCTACCGCTTGGGATCATCATGGACATGACGTCCGATCGCGAAGCCCTGTACCACAGTGTGGTCGATGAAATCGGCCGCTCATGGGGCGAACAACAAACTCTCTCAGGCCCAGCGCTGGTGATCCCCTACAGCTATTTTGTAATGCAGGAAGAAGTCAGTAACGACGGCAAAACTCGCCACGAAGTAAAGCGCACCTATCAGGACGAGCTGGTTATCCTGCCGAAAAAACTCAGCCTCGATTTAGATTTAAAACATGATTTCCGCACCCGCGGCATTTATCAATCCTTAGTGTATAACGCTGCACTTAATGGGCAGGCGGAATTTCGCTTAAACCGTTACGATATTCCTAACCTTATCGCCTTCGATAATAAAAATGCCCGCTTAGTCTTTGGAGTGTCATCTAATCAAGCAATTGATAAGGTGGAAAAAATTGAGGTAACAGGCGATGCAGTCCTACTCTCTGGCTCGCTGATGTCAGGCACAGGCCTGACGACTGGCGGTCTAGAGAAAGGTTTTAATCAAGGGATCCAAGTCGGCGAAGCGAGTGACTTTAGCGTGAACTTTGCCATGACACTGCGCGGCTCACAGTCGATTAGCGCCCTGCCATTAGGCGAACAAACCCTGCTAAAAATCCATGCCGACTGGCCGCACCCAAGTTTTAAAGGCTTACTCCCGGCAGAGCGCGAAATCACTGCTAATGGATTTACTGCCAGCTGGAATATCAGTCACTTAACCCGTAACTATCCGCAAGAATTTATTAAGAGTAACCAGTCGACACTCACGGAAGTCGTCGCCAATGCCATGCTGTTTGAACCTGTAACCCATTACGGCAAGATTGAGCGCTCAGTTAAATACGGCCTGCTGTTTATCGTACTGACTTTTATCATGTTATTTATTTTCGAGCTGGGTCAAAAGACCAGCCTAAGCACAGTGCAATACATGCTGGTTGGCAGCGCCATGGCACTGTTCTACCTGCTGTTATTGTCACTCTCGGAGCACCTTGCCTTCCTGCAAGCCTATTTGATCGCCGCCTGTATTCCAGTGTTGTCGGTATCCGCCTATGTGGGCAGTGCCACCGCCAGCCTTAAGCGTGGCGCGATTGTCGGCACTATGCTGGTGAGCTTGTATGCGGTGCTGTACTCAATACTGCAACTAGAAGATTACGCCCTACTGATGGGAACAGGCTTGTTACTCGTAGTGTTACTGATTTTGATGTTCGTGACCCGCCATCAACCCAAGAATACGGTGCAATAGCACCTACCGCTCCACCCTTGAAGACCCCCGACAGCGCACTTTTTGCTGTCGGGATTTTTTTATTGGCAAGCCCAAACGTGGCATGTAGCCTATGTGGTTTACTCGGAGGCGAATATTTTGACTCATACAGCCTATCTTCTACGTCGTTTAACCCTTGTCTGGTTACTGTTGGCAACCATACCAAGCTTACTGTTACTCACTCAAAATCAATTATTTCCGCTGATCGACCTGCAATCGCCCTTAGCCAAAGCCTTATATTGGCTCACCACCACAGGCACGGCGCCCTATGGAGTGGCGACCGTGTTAGTGGTACTAGCACTCGCCTATCGCCACATGCCAAAAGCGCTGTTTATTAGCCTGTTTTTAGCCATTAGCCTCAGCCAAGTCATCAGCCTGAGCACCAGTCATACCCTTAAAGCCTTTTTTAAAGAGCCAAGGCCAAACCTAGTGTATCTCTCCGACCAAGGCCTCCCTGAGGAAGCGCAACTCAATCCACACACTTTTTATCAATTAGCCAAACCTGAGCGTTCACAGGCCATCGCCGAGGCGCTAACCGAGCTACACACCATGGAGCCCGAGGTAAAACTCGCCCCTAACATTCACCAACATTGGGAAGATGAAATCGGCTATTCCTTCCCCTCGGGACACACGATTTTCGCAGTCACCTTAGTGCTCACCGCCAGCTATTACTTGCTACTCGCGGGTTTGCCGCTATTTGCCAACGCGTTATTTACTTGGGGATTATTGATGGGCCTCAGCCGCATGTTACTCGGCATGCACTGGCCGCAGGATGTGCTCTTCTCCACCGTACTAGCCGCCATCATCAGCAGTTTAAGTGTATTTTTAGTGGAAAAGTTCAGGCCAAGAAGTAAAAAGCAGCCCAACGGTTCAAAAGCATAAAACCAGCTCTAGGGCTAATTCAGTGCGACAGGCGGCATCTGCAACTTATGTAGATGCCGTTTTTATCAGGAAGCGTCTAAGCGACCAATCACTTCAGCCAGGCGTAAATGCCACGATATCCGTCAACAGCAATGCGGCTAATACTACAGATATAAAAATTTCCCAGTTAATGACTTATAAAGGACTTATCAAGGAACACATACATTCCGCTATTACTCCCCCAATAAACGATTAAGCACCATCATTCCAGTGACACGCAGCAAGCACATCCCTGTGTGCTCGACGGCGGTATCTGCTACATACGGAAATGCGAATGCCGCGATCACAGGATGTGAAAGAGCGGCCATGCCGCCAACGGTCACTTACATACAAGTGTTTAATCCCTTTAACAAAAGTGTATTCTGCTCGCCAGAACTCCGAAACCAAATGCCTAAGTATTACCTCAGCAGGCATCGCTTTAGAAAGGTCATTAACACTACCATTATCGTGATAATGCTTGTCCTATCTTTTCGCAACTTCGCAGGGGAGGATGAACTTCTGTAGCCAATCTGTGTACTGTTAACCTAGAAAAACTGCGCATAAATACTAAGACGTTGTGCATCAAATCAACAATTTCGCTTGCGCTTTGTTTACACTGCCAACATATGAACCAATGCCATGTCTCTGAGCTTCAGAATCACTCGCAGAGTAAGCATTTTGAAACTTGATGAAACGGTCATATTCAACTTTCATGTTTCCATGAGTTACCACGATATTAAAAGCCTCTGTTTGCATTGCTACTGTCTTCGTTTTTTCTTCGCTCAGTACGAATTTAGACTTTTCTGCGGCAACTAATATTTCATCAAATACTTTGTTTAGTAATTCATCGTCTTGTGCAGAGATAACGATGTCGTCCATGTAAACAGAAACACGAACGTCTTTGCTTTTACTAAGCTTGTCCAGATATCTTCCTAATGTGCTATCAAACAAGCAAATCGATGCAAGTATTGGAGACTGGTTAAACCCATAGGGTAAATGGTGACTATGAGGGTAGTTTTCACTAGCTTTAACCGTAGAAAGCTTTGCGATTTTTCTAGCATTATCGTAGCCGATGATTGGCTTCAATGACCTTGTAATACGAGAGCGACTAATATTTCCAAAGAAGTCTGAAATATCGATGGTTGCGAAATACAAATGCTCTAAATGTATGCTTAAAGCTTTTACATGACCACCATTACGTAAATGGTAATAATAGGAGGGCTTCTTCCACGACTTATTCAGTAGTTTGTTGATTTGTTGCCCTAACGTTCTACTTTCAGTGCTCGGGTTGTAGACCCAACGGTCTGGCTTTACTTCAAATCGATTTAACCAACTAGCTTTATAAATCATTTTTCGTTCTAGTGTTTGGGTAATTAAAAGCCATGTTAAAGAGTTCAATTGCAACTGGCACGAACTTGTGTAGCATCACTACAAAGCCCATGATAGACGTTAGCAAATTGATACGCTCTTTAACTCGGCTATGTTTAGATTGTTTATCCATACATAACCCTCCATATCACCCCGACATGCCTAGCGCGAGCGCACGACTTTAAATTAACTAACTAGGACAACTATGAGAAATATTGATAACAATAATCCCCATTAGTAATCCTATAAGCATCACATTGTGACATCTATGAAGGGTGACGACGCTGTCGCCTAATGTCAGGGACTTTTATTATATGCAAGCTGTTGTTCTAATCAACAAAAAGATGCTTAACCAGGTAGCCTGAGGTGTCTAGCCTCCAACCCTCACACCAGAACAAAATCTAGCAAAATATCAAAAGTTCGGATATGCAAAGCGCTTTTGACATTAACTGCCAACACCGAAACTACAGAAGTTCACCTCCCCTCGGAGTTGCCGCAGGGCGAATAGACAAATTGCGTGAGTCTCGCCATGGATGGCGAGCTAGCTTTCGCAGGTGCATGGACGCATCCTTCGGAAGCGATAGCAAATTTGCCAATGAGCACAAGGGGCTTTCAACTCCGTTGGGGCGTCTTGGAGAATCCAAGGAGGATAGGACGAGCAGTCCTCCTTGGTCGGGTGTGGGGTGAAGCCCCACGACTTTGATTCACCTCGGCCGTTAGGCCGCAAGTATGTTTAATCAAATACAACTTTAAAACCGAGACCCCTCTATAGTCCGTTGAACATTATTTTGGATGAGTTCAGAAAATATCAGCTAAGTGCAACCAGCTGAAAAGTAAAATCCCCGCATTACGGGGATTTATAAACTATCAAAGAAGACTAAAACTCACCGATTAAACACACTTCTCATCCGATTTATCATCGGAGGATAGTGCTCGGCTAATACTGCCGAAGATGGCGGTTAAAATCCCAATGCCCACATCCATCTGCCGGGCATTGCTATCATCACCGCTGGCCTCGCGTTGACTCTGATTGCCTGCTGTACCTCGCACAAAATCACAGCTGGTATTGCTCATATTACTGGAGGCACAACCACTTAAGATCAGAATCAAACCGCCAATCAATAAACGTGAACTCACTGAGCGCACACTCACTCTGCGTAACATCCTTATACGCGAAACAGACATATTAGTTCAGCACCTCTTCTAGGGCGCGCAGACAGAGCGCGACATTCTCACGACGGGCACCAAAGCCCATTAAGCCGATACGCCAAGCTTTACCCGCTAGAGCACCAAGGCCGGCACCGATTTCAAGGTTGTAATCCTTGAGAAGACGCGCACGCACGGCGGCATCGTCAACGCCTTCAGGGATATAAATGGCATTAAGTTGTGGCAAGCGCGAAGCTTCGGCGACCACAAATTTCAGGCCGAGTTTTTCAAGGCCGGCGCGCAGCACTAAATGCATGTCTTGATGACGTTTCCACGCATTTTCTAAACCTTCTTCGGCCAATAAACGCAGCGATTCGTGTAGGGCATAAAGTGCATTAACGGGCGCGGTATGGTGATAACTGCGCTTGCCACCAGCGCTGGTCCAATAGGCCATGACCAGACTTTGATCGAGGAACCAGCTCTGCACCGGCGTCTTACGGTTTTTAAGCTTTTCCACCGCATTGGGCGAGAAAGACACAGGCGATAACCCCGGCACGCAGGAGAGACATTTCTGACTGCCAGAATAAATGGCATCGATTCCCCATTCATCGACTCTTAATTCCACGCCGCCGAGGGATGTGACCGCATCGACAATCGATAAACAGCCGTATTGTTTTGCCAGCGCGCACAGGGTTTTAGCATCACTCAATGCGCCTGTTGAGGTTTCGGCATGCACAAAGGCGAGGAATTTAGCATCGGGGTTGGCCTTAAGCGCCGCTTCAACGGCAGCAGCGTCGACTGGCGTACCCCATTCGTTATCCACCAGCACCGCAATCGCACCGACGCGCTCGACGTTTTGGCGCATACGCTCACCAAACACACCGTTGCGGCACACAATCACCTTTTCGCCGGGTTCGACTAAGTTTACAAAACAGGTTTCCATGCCCGCACTGCCGGGGGCCGACACTGCCATCGTCATTTCATTTTTGGTCTGAAACGCATATTGGATCAGGCTCTTAAGCTCATCCATCATGCCAACAAATAATGGGTCTAGGTGACCAACGGTCGGCCTTGCCTGCGCGGCTAATACTTCAGGATAAACATCCGATGGACCTGGCCCCATCAAAATGCGGCGAGGCGGATTAAAGGCAGAAAAATGCGGTGCAGGTAACATCATGTCTCCTTAATGCGTAGGGTCGAGGTCTGATTATTGTGTGACTAGAGCATTCACTCTTAACTTGTTAAACCAAACTACCACAAAAAGGGGCGCCTGTGCGCCCCTCCTTTAGCCTAAGTTGTAACCTAAAGCTAAGTGATTACAAAGGCAGGCTCTTTTTTCCTTTTCCAGCATTCAAAAATAGTTGATAAGCAGGGCTTTGCGTCTCTTCTTGATAGACAAATCCCAGCTCAGTTAAAAACTGCTGAAACGGCAAGGCATCGCCCTCGGGAACTTCGAACCCCGCCAGCACTCGCCCAAAGGCCGCGCCGTGATTACGGTAATGGAATAAACTGATATTCCACTTGCTCTGCAGGGTAGTTAAAAACTTCAGCAGCGCCCCCGGATGCTCGGGAAACTCGAAGCTAAATAGGCGCTCCTCTAACGGCTCTGGCGGATGACCACCGACCATATAACGCACATGCAATTTCGCGGTTTCGTCACCGGATAAGTCCTGCACCTCGAAGCCATTATCTTCTAAGGTATTGATGATCTGCTCTAATTCGCCATGGCCTTTGGTCAGACGAATACCCGCAAACACCACCGCCATATCGCGGCTACTAAAGCGATAGTTAAATTCGGTCATCACCCGCTTTTCGAGCAACTCACAAAAACGCAGGAAGCTGCCGGGACGCTCGGGCACTTTAACCGCCAGCACGGCTTCTTTTTGCTCACCCAACTCGCAGCGCTCCGATACATAACGTAGGCTATGGAAGTTCACATTCGCGCCACTTAATATCGCCGCGACTTTTTCCCCCTTGCCACTCTCGCCTGCGGCATTGGTGCTGACGTATTTTTTAAGCCCCGCAAGGGATAAGGCGCCAGCAGGTTCGGCAATGGCGCGGGTATCCTCAAAAATATCTTTTACAGCAGCGCAGATTTCGTCGGACGTTACCGTCACCACTTCATCCACAAACCACTTAGCTAAGCGAAATGGCTCTGTGCCGATACGTTTAACCGCGACCCCATCGGCAAACAAGCCAACTTGCGCAAGTGTGACAGGCTCGCCCGCCTCCATCGCCGCTTTTAAGCAAGCCGCATCTTCAGGCTCCACCCCAACAATTTTGACCTGTGGCATCACCGCCTTGTAATAGGCCGCAATCCCAGCAATTAAGCCACCGCCGCCCACGGGCACAAATACCACTTCAAGGTCGCGCTGCTGTTGCAGCATTTCTTGGGCGATAGTGCCTTGGCCTGCGATAACGGCTTCGTCATCGAAGGGGGCGATATACACCCGACCCTCCAGCTTTGCCATCTCCATCGCAAAGCCATTGGCCTGATCGAAGGCTTGGCCGTGCAACACTACGTTGCCGCCCAAGCGGCGCACAGCATCGACTTTGATATCCGGCGTAGTTTCGGGCATCACAATCACAGCATCCACACCACGACTGGCCGCCGACATGGCCACGCCTTGAGCATGGTTACCCGCCGAGGCGCACACTACGCCGCGTTGACATTCGGCTTGGCTTAACTGGGCGATACGGTTATAGGCGCCGCGCAACTTGAAGGAATGCACTGGCTGCATATCCTCACGCTTTAAAAATACTTGGCAGCCCAAACGCGCCGAAAGTTTATTCAGGCTCGAGAGTGGCGTCACTTTCGCAACGTCATAAACCGACGACAGCAGGATTTTTTGCAGGTAGCTTTGCGCAAGCTGACTCTTTTCTAAGGCAGAAGTGCCCGGCTTCGACTGAGAGGCCTGCGCCTCAGCCTGCTCCGTTTGCGACGATGCGAGAGATAACATATCAGTCCTCCAACTTACTGCGATCGCGCACCGCGCCCTTATCGGCACTGGTGGCAAGCATGGCGTAGGCTTTGAGCGCCATCGACACATAACGCTGACGCGAAAGCGGTTTCCACGCCATTGGCCCACGGGCGAGCATGGTTTCACGGCGCGCCGCTAACTCGGCATCACTCACCGCAAGCTTGATACTGCGTTTAGGAATATCGATTTCGATGCGATCGCCGTTTTCAATCAAGGCAATCGTGCCGCCCGCCGCCGCCTCAGGCGACACATGGCCGATGGATAAACCGGAAGTTCCACCAGAGAAACGGCCGTCGGTGATCAGTGCGCAGGCCTTGCCTAAACCGCGGGATTTTAAGTAACTGGTGGGATACAACATTTCTTGCATGCCTGGGCCGCCTTTTGGCCCTTCGTAACGAATCACCACCACATCACCCGCCACCACTTCGCCACCTAAGATACCAGCGACTGCATCGTCTTGGCTTTCGTACACCCGAGCGCTGCCGATAAAGGTCAGATTCGATTCATCCACACCCGCCGTTTTAACAATACAGCCATTGTCGGCCAGATTACCCGATAACACGGCCAAACCGCCCTCTTGGCTGAAGGCAAATTCGCGGCTGCGGATACAACCTTCACGTCTGTCATCGTCCAGCGATGGCCAGCGGCAGTCTTGGCTAAAGGCTTTAGTGGTAGGAATACCCGCAGGTCCCGCCATAAAGAATTGTTTTACTTTGTCATCTTGGGTTTGCATGACATCGTACTTGGCGAGCACCGACTTGAGGTTGCCCCCCGCATCGGCGGCAACGTGTGGCACATCGGTATGTAGCAGTCCGGCGCGGTCTAGCTCGCCTAAGATACCCATCACACCACCGGCGCGGTGCACATCTTCCATATGGTATTTAGCGGTCGACGGCGCCACCTTACACAGATGCGGCACTTGGCGCGACATACGGTCGATATCGTCCATAGTGAATGCCACGTCCGCCTCCTGCGCCGCAGCCAATAAGTGCAACACTGTATTAGAGGAGCCACCCATGGCGATATCTAGCGCCATGGCGTTTTCAAAGGCTTTAAAGCTGGCGATGTTGCGTGGCAGTGCAGAGGCATCATCTTGTTCGTAGTAACGTTTGGTCAGCGCCATTACGCGGCGGCCCGCTTCTAAAAACAACTCACGGCGATCGGCATGGGTCGCGAGCATGGAGCCGTTGCCCGGCAGCGACAGACCTAAAGCTTCGGTTAAACAGTTCATCGAGTTGGCGGTAAACATGCCCGAACAGGAACCACATGTAGGGCAAGCACTGCGTTCAATTTTGGCGCTATCTTCATCGCTCACACTCGAGTCGGCCGCCGCCACCATAGCATCGACTAAATCGAGCTTGATAAGCTTGTCCGACAGTTTGGTTTTACCCGCCTCCATCGGCCCACCCGACACAAACACCACGGGGATATTGAGGCGCAGCGCCGCCATCAACATGCCGGGGGTGATTTTGTCGCAGTTAGATATACAGACCAGCGCATCGGCGCAGTGGGCATTGACCATATACTCAACGCTATCGGCGATAAGCTCCCGCGAAGGCAGACTGTAGAGCATGCCACCGTGGCCCATGGCGATACCATCATCCACAGCGATGGTGTTGAATTCCTTGGCGATACCGCCCGCCTCTTCGATGGCGTCCGCCACCAGAGAGCCCATATCTTTTAAGTGCACATGGCCGGGAACAAACTGAGTAAAGGAGTTGGCAATCGCAATAATCGGCTTACCAAAATCATTGTCTTTCACCCCTGTGGCGCGCCATAGCGCACGGGCACCCGCCATATTGCGGCCTTCGGTACTGGTTGCTGAACGTAACTTTGGCATTGACTCTATCCCTTATCTCAAATCGAAAATCGTGCCCTTAGGGCGTTGCTGCAGTGCTAATACCGCTGCCACTGGATGCTTATGCGTGTACTTTTTGTTGTTGCAAGTTTAGCGGTAACAAGACCTTGCATTGAGTGACATCAATCAATTTATTCAGTTGATTGCTGAGCAGCTCGATGGCGCGCTCGCTGTCCACTTCCATATCCAGCGACAGACTCGCATCGTCGTTCATCCGCATTTGCATTTGGGTGACAGTAAAACCACGGTGACGAGTCACCCGTAGTACACGTTCTATCACTTCTGGGCGTTGTTGAACCGTTAATTCTAGGGAGTGGATCATGTTTGTTTCTCCATTTCGTCCATCATATCGCTGTTTGATGCGCCGGGGGGCACCAGTGGCCAAACGTTAAAAGCATCGTCAATTGCTACGTGTAACAAATAGGGACCCTTAGCCGCTAACATTTCGGTTAAGGCCTCTTCCACTTCGTCGGAAGAGAAAATCGTTCGGCCGGGAATATCGAAGGCCGAAGCGAGTTGCACAAAATCGGGGTTGTCTGACAGATCGGTTTCGCTGTAGCGCTCTTCAAAGAATAGCTGTTGCCACTGTTTCACCATCCCCAGTTTTTGGTTGTCGATTAGTAGGATCTTCACCGGTAATTTGCGGCGCTTGATGGTGGTCAGCTCCTGCACGTTCATCATAAAAGAGCCATCGCCAGACACTGTGACCACAGTTGCATCCGGGCGGGCGACTTGGGCGCCGATAGCGGCGGGTAAACCAAAGCCCATAGTGCCTAAACCTGCGCTGGATAAATGATCTTCAGGGCGACGGAACCACATATGTTGGGCGACCCACATTTGATGTTGGCCCACATCGCAGCACACTACGCTGTCTTCGGGCAGTTTATTAGCAAGGCGGCGCAGCATGGCGGGAGCGTAGATTAAGCTGCCGGGATGTTGATAATCCCATTGATGTTTACGGGCAAGATGTTCAACCTCTGCTTGCCAAGGCGTGATGTTCAGCGCCATAGCTAAAGCAGGGAAAATCTGGCGTAAATCACCGGCGATGGCCACATCGGGCTGGCGCAATTTGCCTAACTCGGCGGCGTCTATATCTAAATGGATGACTTTAGCCTTATTGGCAAAAGTCGCTAAACGTCCTGTGACCCTGTCATCGAAACGCGCACCGGCAACCACTAATAAATCACAATCCTGCACCGCTAGGTTGGCCGCCTTTCCGCCATGCATACCTAACATGCCTAAATAACCTGGGGTGCCGTGGGCAATACTGCCTAAGCCCTTTAACGTTGCGACCGATGGCATCCCCGTGGCTTTGATAAATTCCCGCAGTTGATCGACCGCGCCCGCCATCCCGACGCCCCCCCCCACGTACAGCATAGGCTGCTTCGCCTCAGCTAACAGGGCGCGTGCCGCGTCAATCTCACTGGCGCTCGCCTGTGGCTCATTGGTTACCGCTAACAAGGGAGTGCGATATTCCAGTTGCGCGATTTGGATGTCCTTAGGAATATCCACCAGCACTGGGCCGGGTCGCCCCGATGCCGCGATTTCGAAGGCTTGATACAGGGTCGGGATCAGATCGTTTACATCCGTCACCATAAAACTGTGCTTAGTGCAGCTTAAGGACATGCCCAATACATCGATTTCTTGGAACGCATCTGTGCCAATCACGGCGGTTGAAACCTGACCTGTGATAGCGACAACAGGCACAGAATCCAATAACGCATCGGCAAGTGAAGTGATTAGGTTGGTGGCGCCAGGGCCAGAGGTGGCAAAGCATACGCCGGTTTTACCACTGGCTCTAGCGTAACCTACTGCGGCAAAGGCGGCGCCTTGTTCGTGGCGGCTTAAGAGATGTTCGACAGGGCTTCCATAGAGGGCATCGTAGATTGGCATAATGGCACCACCTGGGTAACCAAATACTGTGGTAACACCATGTGCTGCCAACACTTTTATGACTGCGTCTGCGCCTCTAATCATCTGCCCTGGTTCCATATTCTCTCTCGCTACCTTGATCCTAAATTGCCGAAAATCGACTCGTAATTTGTGCTATTTCGAAACCTCATTTCCAAAACCTAGGGCCTGAAAACGAAGAACCCCCCGGTCCTTTCGGAGCGGGGGGTTCTTTCGAAACTTTTAACCTTTTAGGTCTACCAGTTTGCCATGCGCCGCCCCCGCTGTGATTTAATAATCACTACGGTAATAATCACGAGAATGAGCTTGGCAGCTTGGTTAAACATCAATATGGGTTCCTAATCGGTGTTCTGTATGTGTATCGCTGAAATTCTTATCGCTCCTCACTTTTAAGCCTGAGCGATGTTTGCTTTGGGAACCTTGTCCCGCCGCGAGTTATTAGCTTTACCATAAAGCGACAGCCAAACACAATAAAAAAATATCTAATGTCAAAAAAATTCAGCTTCCCTGCCGAGACAATGCAAAACAACAAAGTGAAACGTTAACAAACGCGCGTTAGTGAACCTTATCGCCAACTAACCCATGTCGGTTTTGCCCGCTCGACAACCTACGAAGCAGGAATAAATTTGTCACGCCGAGCCCCACATCCTTAGGGGCTCGGCCTCTATCGATTAAGCTCCAACAATACTTTTCATATCAGTCATATAACCACGAAGTTCCGCACCGATATACTCAACTGAGGTGTGGCGAATCGCATCATTGATGGCGATTAACTGCAGGTTATCGACGTTGTTTGAACTGTCCTTCAGACCCGCACCTAAATACTCTGGCGACATGGCATTTACATAGTCACGCAGCATAGGCACGGCAGCATGGTTGAACAGATAACAACCGTATTCTGCGGTATCCGAGATCACCACGTTCATCTCATAAAGACGTTTACGGGCGATGGTGTTAGCGATCAGCGGCGTTTCATGCAGTGATTCGTAATAGGCTGACTCTTCAACAATACCCGCCGACACCATAGTATCAAAGGCTAATTCGACACCGGCTTTGATCATCGCAACCAGGAAAATCCCCTTGTCGAAATAGGTTTGCTCGTCGATATGCTCGCTCGACACTGGGGCATTTTCGAAGCCCGTTTCGGCGGTTTCGGCGCGCCAACGCAGCAGGTTAGCGTCGTCATTGGCCCAGTCTTGCATCATAGTGCGGGAGAACTCGCCGCTGATGATGTCATCCATATGTTTTTCGAATAAGGGTTGCAGAATTTCTTTTAAATCTTCTGCAATTTCAAACGCTTTAATCTTGGCTGGATTAGACAGTCTGTCCATCATATTGGTGATACCGCCGTGCTTAAGCGCCTCGGTCACGGTTTCCCAACCTTGTTGAATTAACTTAGCGGCATAGCCAGGTTCAACACCATCGGCCACCATCTTGTCGTAACCTAAGATAGCGCCAGTCTGCAACATACCGCACAGAATGGTTTGCTCGCCCATCAGATCCGATTTTACTTCGGCGATAAAGGAAGATTGCAACACGCCAGCGCGGTCACCACCTGTGGCACTCGCATAGGCTTTGGCAATCTCTAAACCATCGCCATTAGGGTCGTTTTCTGGGTGCACGGCAATCAGTGTTGGTACACCAAAACCACGCTTGTATTCTTCACGCACTTCGGTGCCTGGACACTTAGGCGCTACCATCACAACTGTAATATCGGGGCGGATCTGCATGCCTTCTTCAACGATGTTAAAACCGTGGGAATAAGACAGTGTTGCGCCCTGTTTCATCAGTGGCATCACAGCGCTAACCACATTGGAGTGCTGCTTATCGGGCGTTAAGTTCAATACCAAATCCGCCGTTGGGATCAGCTCTTCAAAAGTACCTACTTTAAAACCGTTATCTGTGGCTTTTTGCCATGATGCACGTTTTTGAGCAATGGCTTCAGGGCGCAGAGCGTAGGCAATATTCAGCCCAGAGTCGCGCATGTTCAGACCTTGGTTAAGACCCTGAGCACCACAACCTAAAATAACAATATTCCAATCTTTGATGTAATTGCAGCCGTCGCTGAATTCAGAACGGTCCATGAAACGACATTGGCCAAGCTGTGCTAATTGTTGACGTAAATTCAGAGAGTTAAAATAGTTAGCCATCTGAGATACCACCTTTCAGTCGGGAATTTGGGACTCAACCAATATCAACTTTTTGTTAATAACTGGTTGTGATTGAAATCACTATAACCTATGGCTATCGTTGCTTAAAATGATATATTCGAAACCTCATATTGCGTTTTATGCAATGTCATTTTCGGTTACAACAGCCTTGATAAGCGGCCAATAGGACGAGGTTATGGACATACGCACCCTCAAATTGTACCTACACTTATGTGACAGTTTGCACTTCGCCAAGACGGCGGAGCAGATGCACGTCAGTCCCTCGACCTTAAGTCGCGCCTTGCAACGGCTCGAAGAAGAAGTGAACGCCAAGTTATTCGAACGGGATAATCGCAGCGTGACCTTAACCCATGCGGGGCGCGAGTTTAAATTGTTCGCCGAGCAGACCCTGCACCATTGGCGCAACCTGCGGCACAGTATCGATCTCAAGCAGGATGTACTGCGCGGCACCTTAAATCTCTATTGCTCGGTGACCGCCGCCTACAGCCATTTACCGCAATTGCTGGAACGTTTTCGGCAGGAGCATCCCTTTGTTGAGATAGCCCTCACCACAGGGGATGCTGCCAATGCACTGGCCGAAGTGCAACAAAATCGCGCCGACATTGCCATTGCCGCGCTGCCGGATCCCTTCCCTGCCACCTTGCATTTCGCCAAGATTGACGATGTGCCTTTGTCCTTAATCGCGCCAACCATGCGCTGCGCGGTGCAGCAACAGATAAGCCAAGCCCCCATCGACTGGTCGCGGGTGCCCTTTATCATTCCCGACCATGGCCCAGGGCGACGCCGCGCCGATAATTGGTTCAAACAGATGGGAATAAGCCCCAATATTTATGCGCAGGTGTCGGGGCAAGAAGCGATTGCGTCCATGGTGGCGCTCGGGTGTGGTGTGAGTATCACCCCAGAGGTAGTGATCAATAACAGTCCGGTACGGGATAGGATCCAGCTATTAGCCTCCCCCGTGAACATTGCCCCCTTTGAGCTGGGTTGTTGTTGCAAGGTCAAACGCTTGGACGATCCGATAGTGAATGCGTTTTTAGAAGCGATCTAAATTTTAGTAGCAATATAAAAAACGGGACTGAGTCCCGTTTTTTTATGATGTTGATAAGATTAGGTATCTGGCGACATCAACTTATCGTTGCCATCGATACGAGTTACAAGCAATTGGTCGACCTTGTAGGCGTCGATATCCACCACTTCAAACTTGTAGCCAGCATAGTTAACAAAGTCGGTGCGCTTGGGGATCTTACGCAGCATGTACATCATAAAGCCAGCAATGGTTTCGTAGTTTTGATTATGGGGGAATTCCTCAATATCGAAGGCACGCATTACGTCGGTAATCGGCGTCACCCCATCCACTAACCAAGAATTGCCATCACGGGCAATAATTTGCTCTTCGCTCTCGTGTAGCGACCAGGCCCCCATCACCGCGCGCTGCAGATCGTTGGTGGTGACAATCCCCACAACCAGAGCATATTCGTTCATCACCACCGCGAAATCGGCGCGGCTATTTTTGAAGTATTCCATCGCCTCAGACAGGCTTAAGGTATCGGGAATAATCAGCGAGGTATGCACAAGACTGTTGTCTTTTAAGGTAATTTTTTCACCGTTGATCACACGGATCAGCAGTTCCTTCGCATCCACAAACCCTTTGACCATATCCAATTGGCCATCGCAGACCAAAAACTTAGTATGGGGATCTTCGGCAATCTTACGCTTGATATCCTCCTCGCTGTCTTGCAACAGGAAATACACTAAGCTTTCGCGGGCCGTCATGGCGGACGTTACCGAAACGGTTTGCATTTCAAACACATTTTCGATCATTTGTTGCTCGCCCTTGTCGAGCACCCCAGCTTCAGCCCCCGCGTTCATGACCGCATAAATATCATCTGGGGTGATTTCATCGTTACGCACGGTAGGGATCTGCAGCAACTTGAAGATACCGCTAGCCATGCCATTGAAAAACCACACCAATGGACGCAGGATCGCGATGCAGAAACTCATTGGCCCAACAACCACTAGCGCAACCGATTCAGGCATCGCCATCGCAATTCGCTTAGGCATTAAATCGGCGACCAAAATAAAGGCACTGGTTACCACAAAGAAAGACAGGAAGAAGCTCAGCTGGCTCAGCCAAGGGTCGCTCAACCACGCACTTAAAAACTGGTAAAAATAGGGACGAAACGCCGATTCACCCACAATACCGCCCATGATGGCAACGGCATTCAGGCCAATTTGCACCACAGTAAAAAAGCTACCGGGCTGGGCTTGGAGTTGCAGCACTTTTTCGGCGCGGCTATCGCCTTCATCGGCTAATTGACGTAAACGGATTTTGCGTGATGCGGCCAAAGCGATTTCTGACATGGAAAAGAAACAACTTGCGCCAATTAAGCACAATATAATCATCACGTTATCTAAGAGACTCATGTAACACCTTTTGTTTCACACTAGACTTACTTGTACCAACCCGCGCAGTGATTTTCGCGAGTCAGTTGGATTTGGCCCCGTAAAGCGGCACAAGCCTGTGGCGATAAAAGAACCCTGCTGCCGCTAAGCCCTTTGCTACACTTTAAAAAAATCGCCACTGCGCTTAAAAAGTATGATGCGTTTATTATATCCGCTAATCGCCTTGTTATGCGTGATTCTGCTCTCGCCTGCTGCCCATGGCGCAGACGAGCTTTCCCCATTAAGGTTACGCTTTTGTGTCGAAGAGACTGAATATCCACCGTTTAATTATTTTATTCGGCAAGATGGCATTAAGACTTCCACGCTTAGCGGCTACGATATCGACCTGCTAGAACGCACCTTTAAACCCATTGGAATTGATTATGAAGTGCAGGCTTTGCCTTGGTTACGCTGTTTGAAGGACGTTCAAAATGGCAGCATAGATGCCGCAATGAGCGCATCGCTCAACCGACAAAGGGCGACTGATTATATCCCATCTATTGCTTATTATTACCTCACCCCCAGTTATTTTTATTTGAAAGCAGAACTAGACCCGCAATTTCATATAAATGATATCAATCAGTTGGCTGATTTTGGCACGGTTTGCGGCATTAAAGGCTTCAATTACGACAACTTTGGCTGGCGCAAAGAAACGCCCATCAGCGAAATCAATTCCTTGCAACATCTCCCTGAAATGTTGTTGAAACACAGATGCAAATTCTTTCTAGCACGTAAGGAAATTTTAGCTGGCAGCCTCGCTTTAACCCTGTCGGGCGTACTGCCTAAGACGCTCACCTCTAAGGTGTCACCCAATACGCAGCAGGAGCCTTTTTATATGCTGATCTCAAAACGTTCAGCCAATAAAGACTTGATTGCGCGTGAATTTAATCGGCAGGTGCAAGCGATGCGAGACAGCCATCAACTCGAAGCCCTGTACCAATTTCATATCCAAAAGCTTACTCACGGGGACGATAAGGGCAGTGATTCGCTTTAGGGCCGATTTGCGGATGATTGCGGCAAGTTTCGGGACGTTGATGATAAATGGTGCAGCGACGGGTTTTACTGTCGAGGTACAGGCAATCATCGTTCGCCATGCGGGCCAAGGTAAAAATGGCGGTTTTGTGGTTGAAGTTGTCGATGATGCGCGCTTTTTGCAGACGTTTAGCGATGGCCTTGAGATCGCCCTCGGCTTCAAACTCGTCTACTAAGGCCATGCGCACTAAGTCACTCACAGTGACTTCAACGGGTAGCGTACAGCAGGTTGCATGGCAGCTATCACACAAGCCTTTGCGATATTTTTGCCAAGTGGACAAATCATCGATATTGAAAATCGACACTGCACTTGCCGTATTTTTGCCCCGTTTTGACACGCCAGAACCTAGAGTTAGAAATTAAAGGGCGGCAATTATAGCAGGCCAAAAGCAGAAATAAATCGGCGCCGCGCCGTGCTCAAGACAAGCTGTGGTGCCGTGCCTCTATTAACAGTCACTTATGGTTCGAATCAATCACCACGGTATTGCGCCCCTGATCTTTAGCGCGATACAGACAAATATCGGTACGGCGCAGCACCTCCGACAACGTTAAGCCATCCTGGCTCTCCTTAGGAAAATACACCCCACCAATACTCAGGGTGATCTTGCCCTTTGGGGAGCTTTTATGGGGGATCTCCAAGGCGGCCACTTGGTAGCAGAGCTGGTTGGCTATCGCCTCTAATTGGATGGGTGAAATCTGTTGCAGAACAATCGCGAACTCCTCACCACCAATACGGGCAAGCAAACTCTCCTGCGGCAAAATACCACACAGAGTTAACGCCTGCGCCACTCGCTTAAGCGCCGCATCGCCCTCGAGGTGGCCGTAGGTATCGTTGTAACTCTTAAAGTAATCGACATCCAACATGAGCAGGCCGAAGGGAGTGTCTTGCTGGAGCAAGGTTTCTAGGGTTTGAGTGAAGGGGCGACGGTTGCTTAATCCGGTTAATTCATCGGTGTCGGCCATCACCCGCAGCTGAGCATTCACCGACACTAAAGCCTGTTGCAGGCTGAGCATCTGTCGCTCTTTTTCCTCACGCAGTAATAATTCGTTCAGTGCCGCGGCAAATTGCGTCAGCATTACCTTCTTTTGCACGCTCCAGTTTAATGGACGACTGACCATAGAAAGCGAGAGCAATCCCAAGAGTTGATTGCTATTTTTAATCGCATAGGCGGCAATGGAACAGATGCCGACCGAGCACAAGGCTTGATATTCCTTTGGTGATTCATCCGCCAGTTCAGCAACCGACTCAATGACTAAGGTCGACTCTGAGGTAAATTTCTGTGCCAGCACAGCCACACTGTCGATAGAAATATCTTGGATCTTGCCCGCCTGCGACTCGCAGCTCCAAAAACTCCGATAACGGGCGTGCTGCTCGGTAAATTCAATAATGCTCACCCGTTCAACATCAAATAGGCAACCAATGCGGCCACAGACTTCGGCTAAGGACTCATCTAATCGGGTGGTGTCTGTCGTTAAAAATTGCAACGACATCTCGGCTAGCAGCTGGTTTGCCTTGGATTGCCAATTGAGTTCTTGAGTCCGCTCATCGACCAGCTTCGCCAACTGGTTTTGCTGTTGTTGCAGCGCCCGTTGCTGGCGTTTATTGATGGCCAAATCGTTGCGGATCCGTTGATACATGGCCTGTAGCGATTGGGCGACATGGCCAATCTCATCGGGGCTTTGCATCACACTCATGGGCACATTGAGCTTAGGGAGGGAGTGCAGGTTAATTTGGTTGGCAAACCGCTCTAGCGCCGAGAGGCGATTGGTGACTAACAAGCGCACCAAAGAGAGGATCAAGTAAATCATCAGCAGCGTTTTCAGCCCGTTGCCTAATACTATGATGATCAATTGCTGCCACAACTCGTAATAGAGCGTGTCCGTATCTAAACCGACCGTCAGCATGCCAATCTGCTGATCTTGATAGTTAATGGGATAGTGAAACAGGGTTTGCCGACGATTATCCAAATGAATCGACTTACCCAATTGCATAGCAACGCCGTCGATACTCTCTAAATTAACGCTCGCCACCATGGGCATCATCCCAAGGCCAGACAGCAAATCAGATAACAGACTATGGTCAACATCCCACAGCGACTTAGCCACACTGGGTAAGATAGATTCGGAGTATTCACGAATATCCGCCGTGGTTTTATCTATGCTCTCCTGATAGTTCCATATCAACTGTACCAACATAGTCAGGACAGCAAAAAACGAACTCACCCCAATAATTGTGAGCGTCATTCTGTGACTGATGGAATGATTACGATGCTTCATGGATACCTATTTATGATTGTGGCAACTTATCCAAAATCTGTGTCTTAAAAATCCCCGCCCAATCCCTAGCGACTAACAGCCGATAAAACTCCGAATCCGGATTAAGGACACTAAAAAGTTGTATGTCCGCATAGGGATAATATTGCGAAGTTGCTTGATAACGCTTCAGCTGTACTAATCCCAAAGCGCCCGCTAAAAAGTGCCCGCCGCCCAATGTAGTGACTTGCTGTGATTGGCGAAGCTGTAAAATCTCTGCGGAGGTATTCACTGAACTCACCAACACATCACGCCCGGGCTGAAGTCCTTTTTCCCGCAAGGCTTTTAGTACCCCAATAGCCATATTATCGCTGGCCGTCCAAATCAGATTTAAATCTGGATAGCGGGAAAGCAAAGTTAAGGTTTGCCCATAGGCAATATCTTGGCTCCACTGGCCATAGACGGTTTGAGTCACAGTGGCATTGTGCTGCATAAAAAAGTAGTCATTGGCGCCTTGGGTGCGCAGTACTGAGGCGGGTGTCGACTTATCTCCCGAAATTAATAAAACCTTCGCGTTTTCATCCTTTAAACCACTTAATAGGGTTTTGGCCGTTTCGGCACCAATCGCGTAATTATCGGGAATAATGGCTGGTAATAAATAGGTTTGCCAATGTGGATCCGCTAATAAGGTTTCTCGCTCGGCCACTGAAATATCATTCAATATCAGCTGCACATATATGGGATAGTGGTAGAGCAACTGCAACATTTTTATTGCTGACTGCTTCTCATTTACCAAAATAATATGACTAGGGATGGATGAGGTAGAGCTTAATAATACCTCTAATTGGTTAATCATTTTAAAATGATTACGGTCTGAATGGGTTATTTGTAAATTAATATCGAGTTGAGTGGCAGCCACTTGCATTAATTTATCGACATCACCCCAAAAGCTATCCGTTGCGGCGCCAGGGTTAAAAAAAGCCACTTCTAATTTGGCCCATGCAGGCGATGTGGAACACAGCAGGCCTATAAATAAACAACTCAAATACCATAGACGCAAAGGCGAGTTCTCCTCGACGGTGTTTCCCCAAATGTGTTCCGTCACTGGAGGTCACTTTATTATTTCGATTCACAACCTTGTTACCGCATAATTACCAAAGCATGTCGCTGGTAATCAATTATTTGATTAAACCACAAAATAATAAAAAGTGAACTTGGTAACTAAGAATATTTATTTTTGCCTAAGTTCAGCGCAAACAATTATAGGATATTCATTTTAATTTTAATAAGATAACTTAAATGTTAACGGCTAAGTTCATTCTTTTGCTGTAACGCCTCTCCGCCAGTTAACCCATCGCCATTTATCCTTTGGCCAGCGCCAAGCCCAAGATTGCCTTACGCTTATACTCTGTTAGTATATGTATAAATTCACAGTGATTGAGCGCTAACGACTTGCAGCAATTGGATCTTGTTCCGATCACCGACCTCAAAGGCGTCGCCAAAAGGGTGGCGGAAAAACTCGCAAAGCTCGGCATCACAACAGTACAAGATCTGCTGTTTCACTTACCCCTGCGCTACGAAGACCGCACCCAAATTTATCCTATTGCCGCCTTAATGCCGGGAAATTACGGCACCATTGAAGCCGAAATCCAGTCGACGCAAATCATTCAAGGCCGTAAACGCATGCTGGTGTGCAATGTGCGGGATAATACCGGCAGCATGAGCCTGCGTTTTTTTAACTTTTCGATAGCGCAACGCAATGCAATGCAAAATGGCTTAATGATCCGCGCCTACGGTGAAATTCGCCGTGGTAATCATCAGGCAGAAATTGTCCATCCCGAGTATAAAATTGTGTATCCCGGTGAAGACATTCATTTAAGCGATACCCTTACGCCGATTTATCCCACTACCGAAGGACTCAAGCAGGCGAGTTGGATCAAGCTCACCGAGCAAGCCCTCGAATTATTAGAAGACGGGGGTTTGACCGAGTTATTACCCGCCAATTTGCAGCCCAACAGCATGAGCTTGAAACAGGCACTGCAAACCCTGCATCGCCCCCACGCGGGAATATCACAATTTGACTTAGAGCTCGGTCAGCATCCTGCGCAGCAACGGCTAGTGCAGGAAGAGCTGCTCGCCCATAACCTCAGCATGCTCCGACTCAGGCAGCGCAGCAATCTCGACGCCGCCGTAACCATGCACGCCAGCGGCCAACTATTGAATCCCTTTCTCGCCTCATTGCCCTTTAAACCGACGGGCGCCCAGCAACGGGTCGTCGCCGAGATAGGTAAAGATTTAGAGCAACCGCACCCCATGATGCGCTTAGTTCAAGGTGATGTGGGTTCTGGTAAAACCTTAGTCGCCGCCCTCGCCGCCCTGCAGGCCATCGAAAATGGTTACCAAGTGGCCATGATGGCGCCTACCGAATTACTCGCCGAGCAGCATGCGGCAAACTTTGCCGCCTGGTTTGAACCTCTTGGATTAAAAGTGGGTTGGCTGGCAGGCAAGCTTAAAGGCAAGGCGCGGGCGCAATCCTTAGCCGATATTGAATCGGGCGCGGCGCAAATAGTGATTGGTACCCACGCCATCTTCCAGCAACAGGTAACCTTTAACAAACTAGCCTTGATCATCATTGACGAGCAGCACAGGTTCGGGGTTCACCAACGGATGGGACTCAGGGAAAAAGGCATTAACCAAGGCTTTCATCCACACCAGTTAATTATGACGGCAACGCCCATCCCACGAACCTTAGCCATGACAGCCTACGCCGATTTGGACACCTCGATTATCGATGAGTTGCCGCCCGGCCGCACGCCCGTGACCACTGTCGCCATTCCCGATTCGCGTCGCAATGAAGTGCTCGAGCGCGTCCGCAACAGCGTAGTCACTGATAAACGCCAAGCCTATTGGGTCTGTACTCTGATTGAAGAATCCGAAGTTCTCGAGTGTCAAGCGGCGGAAGATACCGCCGAAGAGCTGCGCCAAGCGCTGCCGGAACTGAGCATAGGTTTAGTCCATGGTCGGATGAAAAGTGCTGAAAAGCAACAGATTATGGCCGATTTCAAGGCGGGAAGCATACATCTCTTGGTGGCAACCACAGTGATTGAAGTCGGCGTCGACGTCCCCAACTCCAGCTTGATGATTATCGAAAACCCCGAGCGACTGGGCCTTGCACAGTTGCACCAGCTGCGGGGCCGCGTAGGGCGCGGTGCCGTGGCGAGCCATTGTGTGTTACTCTACAAGGCGCCATTGAGCCAAACCGCGAGCCAGCGGTTAAATGTGCTCAGGCAAAGTAATGATGGTTTTGTGATTGCACAGAAAGACTTAGAGATCCGTGGGCCGGGCGAAGTACTGGGCACTAAGCAAACGGGACTGGCCGAGCTGAAAATCGCCGACCTTGTCCGCGATCAGGCGCTTATCCCACATATCCAAAAACTGGCGAGCCATGTGATGTCACAGGCCCCAGAATCGGTCGATGCCATTATTCATCGCTGGCTTGGACACAGGCAACAATACGTTCAGGCCTAAACCTTAAGCTAACCCCTTCAAGGTAAAATAAATTCAGCCTGTTCAGCTCACCGCTATGGACAAGCGCGTGGAAACTTGCACAATGAACCTGCCACCGACAACTCGTTGGCACTTGCACTTTAAATGTTAGCTGCATGTATTCACCCCGTTACCTTGACACTTAAGCGAAGGATGTAAAATGCAAGTTAATCAAGATGATAGAATTACACCTCAAGAAACCTCTTCAAGCAGTAATCGCTTTGCTTTGATTGCGATTGTGCTCGTCGTGCTGCTCTCTGCAGGAGGTTATTATTACTACACGAAAGATGACTCACCCAAGCTCATCCCCAATGCGCCGATAGTGCTGCCTGAGCCGCCTTCATCTGAACCTATGACGCTCGAGACAGGCACTGAGCCTGAAACTGCGCCGGTAGAAAATGAAACACCAGCAGTGACCACGCCTGAAACCGACACCGTCGTCACGCCAACCGAGCCTGCGATGCCTGAAGAAGTCGTTCCTAGCCTGCCCGAGAGCGATGCCTTTGTGCATCAAAAAGCGCTAGCGATCATCAATAACAACGTGGTCGGTTCCTCTTTAGTGAACCAAGATTTGGCCCGTCAGTTTGTGGTGTTTGTGGACAACTTGGCCCAAGGCGATCTCGCCCGCAAAGTCAGCCCAGTCAAAGGCCCAGAAAAGCTGTTCACTGTGTCTGAAATCACTAGCAAAGTGTATTTAAATCCAGAGAGTTACCACAGATACGATGCCTACGCGACTGTACTTGCCAGCATGGATGAAGCAAGCTTAATGCACACTTACAAACAGCTCACACCGCTGTTTGATGAGGCCTTTGCCGAGTTAGGTTACAGCAACGCCAAGTTCAATGACCGAATGCTGCAAGCCATTAAGATCATGCTTGCCGCCCCTATAATCGAAGAGCCTATCGAGCTGAGTTCAATCAGCGTGAACTACCGCTTTGTGGATCCTAATTTAGAGGCCTTGCCGAGCGCGCAAAAACTGATGATCCGCATGGGTCCTGAAAACACCCGTAAAGTCAAAGCGGCGCTGCGTAAATTGGAAAACCAACTCGCCCAATAATGCTCCAAGCTTGTCTAAAAAGGCGCCTAGTGCGCCTTTTTTGTATCTTAAAAATACTACCTATAGACTTGTTCAACTCAGGTTCAGTCCAAGGTTTTATCCTCTATCCTCCCAATACCTCAGCTGCAACGAATGTTACTCTTGGGTGATAAATTCGAACTTGATTGCATTTTGTTAACCATCACAATGCAAATGGCTTCATTAAAACTAAGGACTTAGTGTAGAATAAGCCACTTAATAAACGGGGGAATTGTGCTCGTCAATCCAGCGAGAAAATAGCGATAAGCCAATCAATTCATTAAAATTTTCGCTTAGTTAGGGATAACTAAGACAGCTTTAAATAGTGTCGAGGCAAAGTAGTGCAACTCAGATTCAGCATCCTTTCTTGGGGCGCATGGGCGCCAAAGTATCCACAGCGTGATGACTGGCAAACTTGGTGCAAGCACTCGGCTGACACAAGCAAAGAAAATGACCTAGAGGGGATTTCCCCTGCACTTTCCCAAGTCCCCGCCATGCAGCGCAGACGTTTTAGCCGTTTAACCAAGATGATGCTGGATGTCAGCTTCCAATGTGAGGCCGCGCCTAACTGTCGCTCGATATTTGCTTCTCGCCACGGCGAGCTACACCGCACCATTGGCCTGCTCGAAGATATTATTGAAAAACAACCGCTTTCCCCCTTAGGTTTTAGTCAGTCGGTGCATAACACTGGCAGTGGTATTTTTGGCATTTTAGCCAATAACACCGCCCCTTCGACCTCGATTGCCGCGGGCACAGAAACCCTTTCCCAAGCCATGGTAGAAGCGTTCGCCCAGCTGCACCAATCGCCCGAGCCACTGTTGTTGGTGTTTGGCGACGATCCCGTCCCACCAGTCTATGATGAATTTACTCAAGAGTTTGAGTTGCCCTTAGCCCTGGGATTGACCCTAGCGCCCGCGGATGAGAGTGCGACCGTCACCCTCACCCTAAGCCAACTGACAGCCGAGCAGCAACAAAACGCCACGCCGCTATCCTATGGCATGTTGGTCCACGCGCTAGCAACCTCACAGGATATTGACGGCTGCTTGTCACACTGGCACTGGAGCCTAACGCATGCCTAATCCAGTGCCACACAATGCCGAATTTAATGTCGCCTATACGCTGCCCGAAAAACGCCGAGCGGGAATCAACTATATCCCCCGTTGGCTCGGCGGCGTCAGTTGCTACATCGCCTTTGGTCTCGGTGGACTGTTAAGCTCGTTAACCATCTTGCCTCTGCTGCGTTTTTGGCCGGGCACGCCCGAGGCGCGGATTATCCGCGTGCAAAAAGCCGTGCACACTATGTTTAAAGGCTTTGTGGCCATGTTGACTTGGGCAGGAGTTATCCGAGTAAGCACCCATAATGCCGAGCTGCTGCAAAATGCCAAGGGCGTGATAGTGATTGCCAATCACCCGAGTCTGATCGATGTGGTGGTATTAATCAGCTTGATGCCCAATGCAGGCTGTATCGTTAAACAGGGCCTGTGGCGCAATCCCTTCTTACGTGGCGTCGTCTCCTGCGCGGGATACATTCCCAATCGCGGCGCCGAACTCATGCTCGAAGATTGCCGAGAAGTACTCGCCCGCGGCACGAATCTGATTATCTTTCCCGAAGGCACACGCACCGTATTTGGTGCAAGCATTAACGAATTTGCCCGCGGTGCTGCCAATATTGCTATTCGCACCCAAGCCGATATTTTACCTGTGGTTTTGCGCACTAATGTGCGTGGTTTGACAAAGGAACAACCTTGGTATGAGATCCCAAGGCAAACCATGGGAATGGCCGTCGAAATCGGCAACACAATTTCTCACCAAGGCTACCAAGCCCCTTTGGGGGAGCATGCGAAAATGGCTCGGCAATTAACCCGAGACCTTGAACAATACTATCAACAACAACTCGAAAATAATTATGACTTTACATAACGAAATTAAACAGTTGATCATCGACTGCCTCGACTTAGAAGACGTCAGTATTGATGATATCGACACAGATGCACCGCTATTTGGTGAAGGACTTGGACTCGACTCGATCGATGCGCTCGAGCTGGGTTTAGCCATCAAGAAAAAATTTGATGTGAAAATCGAAGCCAACTCGGATAGCACTAAGGCGCATTTTTACAGCGTCGCCAGCCTAGCTAACTTCATCGAATCACAACGTCCGTAGGAGAGGAAGATGCAAAACCGCGAACAAATCCTCGCTATGTTGACCACGATTTTGGTGGATGAGTTTGAAATTGATGCCGATGCGATTACGCCAGAGGCGAATCTCTATCAAGAGTTAGATCTGGATAGCATCGATGCCGTCGACTTAGTGATTAAGCTACAGCAACTCACCGGCAAGAAAATTCAGCCCGACGAGTTTAAATCTGTGCGCACAGTCAACGATGTCGTTAACGCCATTGAAGGCCTAGTTAAAGACTAATGCGTGTCCTGCTACAAGTACTAACCGCACTCGCGCTGATTGCTTATCCAGTCGCCGTGTATTTAGGACTGAATTATCTGCCAGCAGGCACCATAGCCCTAGTGCTATGCCTCTTGTTGGTAGTGCGTTTAATGCTGCAAAAGCAAAAGGTTAAAACCTTAGTATTGCCTTTGCTTGTGGGGATTGCGCTCACTGCGGGCAGTTTTGTCGCCAAACGCAGCGACTGGCTCTTGTATTACCCCGTGGTGATAAACCTCACCATGTTAGCCCTGTTTAGCTACTCGCTATACCAAGGCCCGAGCATGATTGAACGGCTCGCACGGCTCAAAGAGCCCGACTTGCCGGATGAAGCCATAGGTTATCTTAAAAAAGTTACCCTACTTTGGTGTGGCTTATTTATCCTAAACGGCACTGTGGCGGCCTATACCGCCGCGTTTACCAGCCTAGCAACTTGGACCTTGTATAACGGTTTGATTGCATACGTACTCATGGGACTGCTCCTCGGTGGGGAATGGTTATATCGCAGCTTTTGGTTGAAGAAGACATGACACAACTACTCAAAAACTGGTTAACCCAAGGGCCATTCGCCCAACAACTGATCAGCTTTAATCACCATGACATAGTCACAGGTGCCCTGTTTACCAATCAGGTTGCGCATTTTTACGAGCAGCTGCGCCAAGCGCCTGAACAAAAATGGTTACTGGCGAGTGATACCAGCGATCTGTTTGCCGTGGGTTTATGTGCCGCACTCTTGGCGGGCAAGGAAATTATTCTGCCGCCCAACACCCAAACTGGCACCTTGAGTGAACTGACCCATCAGTTTGAAGGCATATTGTCAGACAAACCGCTGTGCGAGAGTCACGCCTTTATCCTGCTGAATAAAGAGCTGAGCCTGCCCACCAAACCTTGGCCAGAGAGCGACAACTTCGGTGAACTAGTGCTCTTTACCTCGGGCAGCAGTGGTGAGCCCAAGGCGATTCGCAAGAGCCTAAGGCAGCTCGATGCCGAAGTGACAGTGCTCGAGCACACCTTCGCCGAGCATTTGCCCCATTGCAGTGTGGTCTCGACCGTTTCCCATCAACATATCTACGGCTTGTTGTTTAAAATCCTCTGGCCCTTAGCCGCCAGTCGCCCTTTTTTAAGCGAGCAGATCGAATACCCAGAGACCTTAAGCTACTACACCGCCTTGTTGCCGAATCTGTGCCTCATCAGTAGCCCAGCGCAATTATCCCGTTTGCCTAAGGCACTAGAGCACGAACGCCAACTGCGATCACCTAGCTTAGTCTTTAGCTCCGGCGGGCCGTTAAGTTTCACCGCCGCCCAAGGGGTTGCCCAGTGCTATGGCCATTTACCCATAGAGATATTCGGCAGCACCGAAACTGGCGGTATCGCCTATCGTCGCCAACACGAGGCCGACGAACCATGGCAAGTGTTTGAACAAATTACCATAGACCAAGACGCTGACGATGGCGCCCTGCTGCTGAAGTCACCCTACTTGGCCGACGATCAATGGTTACGTTGCGAAGATAAAATCGAGCCGACGGCCAATGGCCAATTCAGGCTCAAGGGAAGACTCGATCGCATCGTTAAGATTGAAGAAAAACGTCTTTCACTGGCGCAAATGGAGACCTTGCTCTGTAGCCATGCCTATGTCGAGCAGGCTGCCTTGGTCGTATTGCCCCAGTTTAAATCCCAGTTAGGGGCGGTGATCACCCTGTCGCCATTAGGCAGAAGTGTGCACCAAGAGCAGGGAAAACTGAGTATCAACAACGCGTTAAAAGCGCATCTACTGACTCAGTTCGAGCGCGTGACTTTACCGCGCCGCTGGCGTTACCCCGAAACCTTACCGTTAAACACTCAGGGCAAGCGCGTCGTCGCCCAGCTAGTTGAGTTATTTGACCATGATTAAGTCGAGTTTACCGCCGATCCTCGCATCAGAGATCGGCCCAGAGAGTATTGAACTGCGCCTCTTTGTCGCCGCCGATCTCGAATATTTTAACGGCCATTTTCCCGAGCAAGCCGTGCTCCCCGGCGTGACCCAACTCGATTGGGCCGTACGCTTAGGTTGCGAACATTTTGGGTACAACGCTGCGGTGGCTAATTTAGAAGTACTAAAGTTTCAACAACTTATTCTGCCAGGGCAGGAAGTCACCTTAGCCATTAGTCATAATGCCGCCAAAGAGAAGTTAACCTTTGCCTACAGCGATGGCGACCACCGCTATGCCTCCGGGCGTATCAGCTTTGCTAGTCAGCAAGATGATGGAGCATCCCTGTGAGCGACGGTATGAGCGACACCATGTTAGTTCCGCCGAGTGATTTAATGGGCACGGCGCCAATCAAGCTGGCGCTGGTGATCCCCAATTACAATCATAGCGCCGCGATCGCCCAGACCTTGGTCGAGCTAGCCGCCCTCAATCTGCCCTGCTATTTGATAGACGATGGCAGCAACGATGAGACCCGTTATCTGCTGCAATCCTTGGCGGAGCAACACGATTGGGTGACCCTGCTACAACACCCCTACAACCGTGGTAAAGGTGCAGCTGTGATGACAGGGCTTCGCCGTGCGTATCGCGATGGCTTTACCCATGTGCTACAGGTCGATGCCGATGGCCAGCATAATTTGAGCGATATTCCCGCCATGCTCGCCAAGGCACAGGCCAAGCCGGATGCGCTGATTTCGGGCAAGCCAGAGTACGACGAGTCCGTCCCCAAGGGGCGACTCTATGGCCGTTACCTCACCCACTTTTGGGTATGGGTCGAAACCTTAAGCTTTGATATTCAAGATTCGATGTGCGGATTTAGGGTGTATCCCTTAGCCGCCACCGAGCGCCTATTGAGCCAGCACGCCCTCACGGAGCGGATGGATTTTGATATCGAAATCCTAGTCAAACTCTACTGGCAAGGGGTGGAAATTCTGTTTCACCCCACTAAAGTCATTTATCCCGAAAACGGCGTCAGCCACTTTCAAGGCGTGGCCGATAATGTGCGCATCACTAAGCTGCACACCCGATTATTTTTCGGCATGTTAAAACGCCTGCCACAACTGCTGCGCCGTAAACAGAAGGCTCAATCTCCCCAGGCCGATAAAGCCTCAACCCATTGGTCGGGGATGAAGGAGCGCGGCAGTTACTGGGGCATAAAACTGTTGGTCGAAAGCTACCGTTTCGGCGGCCATTGGCTGTGCCGCGCCATTATGTATCCGGTGATTTGCTATTTCTTCCTGACGGGCAAAGTCAGCCGCGAGGCCTCGTTGGATTTTCTGCGCCGCGTGCAACGCCTCGAGCCGCAACATCCCCAATTGAATCAGCCCGTTGGCTGGCGCGATAGCCTGAACCACTTTCTCGCCTTTGGTAATGCCGCACTCGATAGAATCGATGCCTGGTGCGACCGCATTCAATTAAGCCAAGTGGATTTTCCCGACCGCCAAGTGCTGGCCGATCAGCTAGAAAGCGGCAAAGGCGCGGTGTTATTGGTTTCTCACTTGGGCAATCTCGAACTGTGCCGCGCGATTTCAATCCACCAGCGTAAGGTCAAAGTGAATGTCATGGTGTTAACTAGCCATGCCGAAAACTTTAATAATGTACTTAAGCAATTAAACCCCGATAGCACGCTGAATTTGATCCAAGTGACCGAGCTTAACCCCGCCACCTCTATGCTGCTGCAGCAAAAGATTGAAGACGGTGAGTTAGTGGTAATTGCTGGCGATAGAACCTCATCCCACTCCCAAGGACGCGTGGTATACGCGCCATTTATGGGTGAAGAGGCAGCCTTCCCGCAGGGGCCATTTATTCTAGCCGGCCTCTTGGATTGCCCTGTGTATCTGATGTTCTGCCTGCGCGAACAAGGGCGATATCGCGTGCATTTAGAGCACTTTAGCAACAGCCTCAAGGGCCCGCGTGCAGGGCGAATGGAAAGACTACAACAGGCGGTGCATAACTACAGCGAGCGCCTCGAACACTACGCAAGGCGTGAGCCTTTGCAGTGGTTTAACTTTTTTGATTTTTGGCGGGACGATAGCAAGGTCAACCGCGCGACACCCGCCCCACAAACGACTGCAGCACTCCCAGAGCAGGAGCGCACTACAGACAGGACAGAGCATTTATGAGCCACGCAGTTACTCACACGACAACCGCTGAGTTGCCAATCGAATTTGGCCGTCAGTTACTCACATTAGAGCAAGTCGTCGCCGTTGCTAAGGGTGCTAAAGTCAAACTCAATGATGATGCCGATTACCAAGCGTATATCCAAAAGGGCGCCCGCTTTATCGACAGCCTGCTGCACGAAGAAGGTGTGGTATACGGCGTTACCACCGGCTATGGCGACTCTTGCACTGTCAACGTGAGTCTCGACTTAGTCCATGAGTTGCCACTGCACTTATCCCGCTTCCATGGCTGTGGCCTCGGCGAAATCTTAAGCGTGATGCAGGCGCGCGCCGTGATGGCTTGCCGTTTAAACTCCCTCGCCATCGGTAAATCCGGCGTGACCTATGAGCTATTAAAGCGCATCGAAACCTTACTAAATCTCAATATAGTGCCAGTGATCCCAGAGGAAGGTTCGGTTGGTGCCAGCGGTGACTTAACGCCATTGTCTTATCTCGCCGCCGTGCTAGTTGGCGAGCGCGAAGTGATTTATAACGGCGAGCGCAGAGCCACCCAAGAGGTTTACCGCGAGCTGAACATCACGCCCCATGTGCTGCGCCCCAAGGAGGGTTTAGCCCTGATGAATGGCACGGCGGTGATGACGGCATTAGCCTGTTTAGCCTTTGATCGTGCACAATATTTAGCGCGTTTAGCCAGCCGCATAACCGCCATGGCGTCGTTAACCCTCAAAGGTAACTCGAACCATTTCGACGATATTCTGTTTGCCGCCAAACCCCATCCGGGACAAAACCAAATCGCGACTTGGATCAGGGAAGATTTGAACCACCATGTTCACCCCCGCAATTCAGATCGTCTGCAGGACAGATATTCCATCCGCTGCGCGCCGCACATCATTGGCGTATTGCAGGATGCGCTGCCCTTTATGCGCCAATTTATCGAAACCGAAGTTAACAGCGCCAACGATAACCCCATAGTCGATGGTGAAGGCGAGCATATTCTCCACGGCGGCCATTTCTACGGCGGACACATTGCCTTTGCGATGGATTCCTTGAAAAACACTGTCGCCAACATCGCCGATCTCATCGACCGCCAAATGGCATTAGTGATGGACCCTAAGTTTAACAACGGTTTACCCGCTAACCTTTCGGGTTCAACTGGGCCACGCCGCGCCATCAACCATGGCTTTAAGGCGGTGCAAATCGGCGTTTCGGCCTGGACGGCAGAGGCGCTCAAGCACACTATGCCCGCGAGTGTTTTCTCTCGCTCAACCGAATGCCATAACCAAGATAAAGTCAGCATGGGCACTATCGCCGCCCGTGACTGTATGCGCGTATTGCAACTAACAGAGCAAGTCGCCGCCGCAGCCCTACTCGCCATGACTCAAGGCATTGGCCTGCGTATAAAACAAAACGAGTTAGACGAAAGCTCACTGACCCCTTCGCTGGCGACCACGCTCGCCCAAGTGCGCGCCGATTTTGAGCCATTAGTCGAAGACAGACCGCTCGAAGCCGTGCTGCGCCAAACCGTTGCGAAAATCCAAGCGGGCGAATGGGAAGTGTGCCGATGAAAGCCTTGCTCAGCATAGAAATGGACATGCAGATCCCCTTCCACGATGTGGATTCGATGGGGATCACTTGGCATGGTAATTACCTGCGTTATTTCGAGATTGCCCGCTGCAAATTACTCGACGAGTTAGGCTACAACTATCGCCAAATGCAGGCCTCGAACTATGCTTGGCCGATTATTGATTTGCAGATCAAATACGTTAAGGCCAGCACCTTCGAGCAAAACATTACCGTGCGCGCCGAGTTGGTCGAGTGGGAAAATCGTCTAAAAATCAATTATCAAATCCGTGATACGGCAACCGGTGAGCGTATTACCAAGGGCTATACCATTCAGGCTGCGGTGGATATGACGAGCCAAGAAATGTGCTTTGTGACGCCAGAGATATTCCGCAGCAAAATCGCCCCGCTGCTTGCAAAGGCGGATAGCGAATGATTGCCTTCCTCGCACGAGCTAAGTGGTGGCAAGGGTTCTGCCAAAGCCTACTCTTAAGCTGCACACTGCTGTTTGGCTCGGTACAGGCGCAGAGCCTCACCGATTCGAACCTCACAAGTTCGAGCCAATATCAAACGCTATTTGCCCAAGGCGCAGATAACGCTGCATTGCTCGCCCTTAGCCAAAAGCTCAATCTTGGCGAGACGGTTCGCGGCCACTTTGTGCAATCGCGTCAGCTTAAAGTGCTGAAAAAGCCCCTCGTGAGCCAAGGCCAGTTTGTATTCGACAAGGTACAAGGGCTGATCTGGCAACAACTTAGCCCCTTTGAGTCCTTGCTGATTTTAAAAGATAAGCAACTGATCCAAAAAGATAGCCAAGGGCGAGTGCAAATCAGCCAAGCCGATGCTTCGGCAAGCGCGGCGGCCATGGGGGATTTGCTACCGAGTCTAGTGAATGCCATGCTGGGCGGCGATATTTCGGGTTTAAGTGCAAACTTCGAACTGCACTTTTTAGCCCAAGAACCCTTAGCGCAAGACAAGTCGCCACAAGACAACTCAAGTTCAGGCGGCGCAAACTGGCAGTTGGGATTAACCCCAAAAGATCCGCTGATGAAGAAGGCCATCGCCCACATGGTGCTCGAAGGCAGTGATACTTTACACGCCTTAGTGCTACTCAGCGCCAATCCAAGTGTGAGTCCGCAGGATATCACCCGTATCGATTTTAGCGAGCTGCGCCAAGGTCCACTGAGTGAGGCTGAGTTAGCCCAATATGCCATCAGCCAGACGATTCCTAAAGACGCGGGTTCAAGGGAGTAAGGCGAATCATGGCGCCCAAGATTGCCACGCGTATTGGCCATAGCCTGATGCAAACCTCGACTAAATGGCGCTTCGCTATTTGGTTGTGTTTGATGCTGGCGGCAAGCCTGTGGACGCTACAACTGTGGCAAAATGGGGCTAAGGTACAAAGCGATATTCTCGCCATGTTGCCCCATCTGCAGCAGGATGCACTCACGGCGCGCGCCCTCGAACAAGTGGAATCGACACTCGCCGATCAAGTGTATCTCGCCCTGATTGCCGAGGATGAACCTCAGGCGGTTGCGGCGGCAACACTCCTGATGGAGCAACTTAAGACTCAACATACCGCTTTTACCGATATTCGCAGCGCCGATCTGCAGATGGGTGAAGCCCTAGGGCAATTTTATTTCCCCTATCGCTTTAAACTGCTCACCCCCGAGCAAACCGATGCCTTAAGCCATGATGGCCTCGAGCACTTAATCGCCTCGGCCACTCAGCAGCTCTACAACGCCTTTAGTTATGCCAATAGCCAACTCTTGACCCAAGATCCTTTACTGTTGTTTCCCGACAATTTGCTCGCCCTTGCGCCTAGTTCGAAGCTGAGCGCTAGCCAAGGGATTTTACTTGCTCATCCACAAAGTGTTGATACCAACCAAGGTGTTGATACCAAACAAGATGTTAATAGCAGTGAAGGCGTGGCCGCCATTGTGATGGCAAAGGGCACCGAAAGCGCCTTTAACCCTAATGCGCAGTTACGCCAGCAAGCGGCACTCACTCAGGCGCTGAATGCCGTCAGCGCCCAATATGCCAGCGTGAAAGTGTTACAGGCGGGCGCGCTGTTCCATGCCATAGAAGCCACCAATACCGCGAAGAGCGAAATCTCTGTACTCGGCCTCGCCTCTTTGCTTGGCGTAGTGTTATTGGTTTGGCTCGCCTTTCGCTCCGTAATGCCACTTTTGCTGGCAATGGTGACCATAGGCAGCGGCCTGCTACTGGCGGTGACCTTTACCTTAAGCGTGTTCGGAGAACTGCATTTACTCACTCTCGTCTTTGGCACTAGCCTGATTGGGATTGCCATCGACTACAGCTTCCATTTTTACTGCGAGCGGTTAAGCGATAATAAGCGTAGCGCGCAGGCGACCGTGGCCTATATCTTCCCCACAGTGTCACTCGCCTTTATCACTAGCGCCTTGGCTTATGTCGGTATAGGTTTAGCGCCGTTTCCCGGCATGCAGCAGGTGGCAATTTTCTGCGCCTCTGGCTTACTCGGCGCCTACCTGACGTTAGTGCTCGCCTATCCATTATTGGCGGGCAGCAAGTTGCCTTCGGGAGAACGCCCGTTAACTCTGGCACAGGCTTATCTTGCGAAACTCACCGGATTCTCCAATAAACTGGTCTCGCCATGGGGATTGAGTCTGTTTGCCTTAGTGCTCGCGGGAGTTTGTCTGCTGGGGATCAGCAAGCTTAACGTCGATGATGATATTCGCCATTTACAGCAAAGCCCTGCGAGCGTGACTGAACCTGAAGACAAGCTCAGAAAATTACTCAGTGGCGGCACGGATAACCAGTTTTTATTGGTGCGCGCCCCCAGCGAAGAAGCCTTACTGCAACGACTCGAAGCCCTAAGTCCGCAGCTCGATGCCGCCATTAAGCAGCAAGAGCTGGGCAACTATGTCAGCCTTAGCCGTTATCTGCCAAGCAAACAAAAGCAGGATGCAGCGTATCAATTGCAGGGCAAGGTTTACCAATCGCAATTAACCACAGTGCTAAACAGCATTGGCCTCGATGACGGCATAGCACCTGAGCTTTCTGCCGCCTATCTTGCCGCCAAGGATAGCTATATCACCCCGACGCATTTTTTCGAACTTGGCCTAGGCAAACAGCTAGCCCCACTCTGGCTTGCACCGCAGGGATTCGCACAGCTTGAGCACTCAACAGAGCCAACGACCAGTCTAGATAATGCCAACCTAGGGAACGATAGCCACGGCGCCATAGTGCTGCTTGGTGGTATTGAAGATATTGCGGCCCTCAAGGCGCGCTTTGCTAACAATCCGCAGGTACAGCTTATAGATAAGGTCGCGGATATTTCCACCCTGATGGGCCACTATCGCCTGCTTACCCTGAAGTTATTGGGGCTAGCACTCGTTATCGCCCTCTTACTATTTAGCCTGAGCTTTGGCGTTAAAAGAGCCGCCCTTGTGGTCGCCGTACCCGCGCTGGCCGCCTTACTCACCTTGGCCATTTTAGGCTTAGTCGGCTCGCCCTTAAGCTTGTTTCATGCGCTGGCGCTAATTTTAGTCTTCGGGATTGGGATAGATTACAGTTTGTTCTTTGCCTCGGCAGCGCAACACGGCAAGGCAGTGATGATGGCGGTGTTTATGTCCGCCTGCTCGACCCTATTGGCCTTTGGCTTACTCGCCTTTAGCCAAACCCAAGCTATTCATTATTTTGGATTAACCCTGTCCCTCGGCATAGGGTTTACCTTTGTACTTTCGCCATTGATTTTGACCACCAGTCAGGTTTTAACCACCAACAAGGTCTCGATACCTACAAGGAATGTTATTTAAATGTCCACATCCACTGCAGCAAGCTCCGCACAGTCCCACTCCCTTTCCGTCGATGTGGCCATTATTGGCGCTGGCCCCTCGGGCTCGATTGCCGCTAGCCTATTGCATAAGCAAGGCAAACGGGTATTAGTGCTAGAAAAACAACACTTTCCACGCTTTTCTATCGGCGAGAGCCTGCTGCCCTGCTGCATGCAATTTATTGAAGAAGCGGGCATGTTAGAGGCGCTGAATGCGGCGGGATTCCAATATAAAAATGGCGCCGCCTTCCGTCGCGATGGGGTGTATACCACCTTCGACTTTACCGACAAATTTACCCCAGGGCCGGGCACAACCTTCCAAGTGCAAAGGGCAAACTTCGACAAATTGCTCGCCGATACCGCAGCAAGCTTTGGGGTAGAGATCCGTTACGGTGAAACCGTTGAGGCAATCGATTTAAGCGCCAACCCGCGCTTAAGCGTGCGTAACGAGCAAGGTGAGCAGTACCAAGTTGAGGCGCAATATGTGCTCGATGCCAGTGGTTTTGGCCGAGTATTACCACGACTACTCGACCTCGAAACGCCGTCGTCGCTGCCGACCCGCAGCGCTATCTTCACCCATGTGGAAGATAACATCAGCGATCCCGACTTTGACCGTAATAAGATTTTAATTAGCGTGCACCCGCAGCATCAGGATATTTGGTACTGGTTAATTCCCTTCAGCAACGGCCGCTGCTCGCTCGGCGTAGTGGCTGAGCCGCAGTTACTCGCGCGCCTCGAAGGCGATTTAGAGCAGCAGCTACTGACCATAGTCAAAGAAGAACCCGGCCTGAAAGCATTGCTGGCCAATGCCAAGGTCGCCCAGCCCTGTGCGACACTCAAGGGTTACTCTGCCAACGTATCTCGCCTCGCCACCGACAAGTTTGCCCTGCTGGGCAACGCGGGTGAGTTTCTCGATCCGGTATTCTCATCGGGCGTGACTATCGCCATGCAATCGGCATCGATGGCGGCAAAATGCGTGCTTAAACAGCTAAATGGCGACACGGTAGATTGGCCCGCCGAGTACTCGGCGCCGTTAATGCAAGGGGTGAACACCTTCCGCACTTATGTACAGGCTTGGTACGATGGCCGTTTCCAAGATGTGATTTTTTACGAAAATCCGAATCCTAAAATCAAACAGATGATCTGCTCGATTTTGGCGGGCTATGCTTGGGATGTGCAAAATCCCTTTGTAAAAGATTCCGAGCGACGCCTGAATATGGTGGTCGAGCTATGTCGGCAGGAAGCCGAACTCAGCGCCGAGCCCGCTATTAGCGAATTAGCCGAGGTGTAATTCGATGCGCTTAAGCCTTAACGCCAAAGGTCGCCCCAAAGCCATTGCGACGTTTTGCTTGCTCCTAATCAACTTAAGCTTGATGGGATGCAGCGAGCTACTCTACCGGCAAACCTGTGTCGGTTTGGCGAAAGATATGCGTTACTGCTTAGCGCCACTCCCCCACGATTTTGGCCCAGCGATCGAGAAACCGCTTACCAAGCCTCAGACAAATACGCCCCAAAGCCAGACTCAAAGCCAGAGTCAGCAAAACGACAGCAAAGCTGGGGTATCCTCACCCCAGTCCTTTAGTCAGAAGGTGAGCATTAAGGTGGGCGATAACACCCACGAGCTACTCACCCAGCTCGAACTCGAAGGGGAACGGATGACGCTGGTCGGGCTCGCCCCCCTTGGACAGGCATTGTTTACCTTGGTTTACGATGGGAATACACTCAGCAGTGAACAGAGTCTGTTGCTAGGGGATGAGTTTAAGGCCGAATACCTGATGGCGATGATGCAACTCATCTATTGGCCGGAGCAGAGTATTAAAAGCCATTTAGAGGGTGGCGAGTTAGTGACAGGACTGTGTGACGCAATTCCCTGTCGCCAGTTTTATAGCCAAGACACGCTGATCAGTCGCAGTGATAATCAGACTCAAGTGATACAGATCCGTTATCAGCAACAGAGCGACGATGCACTCTGGCAGGCGCACATTAATTTGACCATGCCACAGGCAAAATTTGAGTTAGAGATACAACCCATTTAATCGTCTTTTGACCATGCCATAGGCACCCGTTAACAGCCAATCGATATGAGCTTTTAGCATTGCTCACATCAAAGGCCATAGGTATAGCAAGCAGCAATGAACAACAGAGTCGCCATTACACAGATTGGATTGTGTACCCCATTAGGGCAAACGCCCGAGCAGGTGTTAGCCCGCTTGATTGCAGGCGATACCAGTGCCATGCAAACCAGTGACACCCTGCTATTTGGGGAGTCGACACTGGTCGCGCCCGTCACTGAGCCGTTACCGACGATACCTGCCGCACTGGCGCAATTCGATTGTCGCAATAATCAATTACTCCTAGCTGCCGCACTGCAAATTCGCGACGCCGTAGAGCAAGCCAAAAGTGACTTTGGCGCCGACCGCATCGGCGTAGTCTTAGGCACCAGCACCTCGGGGATTTCGAAGGGCGAAGCCGCCTTGGCCTATCGCAATCAACACGGCCACTTCCCCGCCGATTACTATTACTTCCAACAGGAACTGGGCAGCACCAGCGATTTTTTACGCCAGTTATTTGCGCTCCAAGGCCCCTGCTACACCATTTCAACCGCCTGCTCATCCAGCGCTAAGGTATTTGCCAGCGCCAAACGCCTACTCGAGGCCAAGCTGTGCGATATGGTGATCGTTGGCGGTATCGACAGCCTGTGCCAACTGACGGTCAACGGGTTTCACGCCTTAGAGTCGGTTTCCAAGGGACATTGCAATCCCTTCAGCGCCAATCGTGATGGCATCAATATCGGTGAAGGCGCCGCGCTGTTCACCCTGACCTTAGCGGAAAACGAAACGCTCGGGGCAGCGCAAGCGAACGTATTGCTTGCAGGCATAGGCGAGTCGAGCGATGCGCACCATATGTCAGCGCCGCATCCTGAAGGTGCGGGGGCAATTGCCGCCATGCAGGCCGCGCTTGATGATGCACTGATTTCGGCGCAACAGATTGATTATATAAACTTACATGGCACAGCAACGCCTAAAAATGATGCGATGGAAAGCCGCGCCGTACTCTCGGTATTTGGCGACACGCCACCACCCGCAAGCTCAACCAAACCTCTGGTAGGCCATACCTTAGGTGCCGCGGGCGCGATTGAAGCCGCATTTTGTTATTTACTGCTCTCACCCCATAATCACCATCTTGCCCTGCCTCCCCATAGGTATGATGGGCAGCCAGATCCACAGGATCCCAGCATAGCCTTAGTCGCGCCCAAGCAATGCGCCGAACATGGCAAGCTTAATTATGTGATGAGCAACTCCTTCGCCTTTGGTGGCAGCAATGCCAGCCTGATTTTTTGCCGTAAAGGGGCTTAAGTTTTATGTCCAGTTCTACTGACACTGCAATGGCACCCGCTAAGCCGATGTGGCTGCAACAATTAGCCGAGCAGAATATTGCCGATTTTATTCCGCACCGCGCGCCGATGATCTTGATTGATAAGATCATTCGCCATCAGCAGGATGCGCTCGAAACCGAAGTGCAGATCAGCCCTCAGAGTGCTTATTTTGACGAGCAACGTCAGGCCGTCCCCAATTATGTAGGTATCGAATACATGGCGCAGAGCATCGCTGCCCTCGCCGGTGTTGAGGCCAAACTGCGCCACGATAAAATCCGAGTGGGTTTTTTATTGGGATCGCGTAAATTAGCCTTACACACAGCGCAGTACGAACTCAACCGCCGCTACCGCACTCAGGTTAAACGCCTCTATCAAGAAGAGTCGGGACTGGCGGTATTCGATTGCCAGATTTATCTGTTGCCCGAGGCGGGAGCGGAGCAAACACCACAACTCGTGGCCGAGGCCAATGTGAACGTGTTCCAACCCCAGGACACCCAAGCGTATATCGCCTCCAGTCAGGCTTAATGTCTGGCCTAGCGCTCACAAGCGCCAAGCTTTAAACCGACGCAACGTCAGTCGCACTACAAAAGGATTTAGCCCTTTGATGCATAAACAACTCATCATCAAGCATCACGGGTGGAGAAATAAAGATGAATAACAGAGTATTAGTCACAGGTTCGAGCCGCGGTATTGGCAAAGCCATCGCCCTTAAACTGGCCGCAGCGGGCTACGATATCGCCCTGCATTATCACAGCAATCAGGCCGCAGCCGATGCCAGCGCCGCAGAACTTAGCGCCCTTGGGGTGAACGTCAGCCTATTAAAATTTGATGTTGCCGACCGCGCCGCCGTAAAAGCCGCCATTGAGGCCGATATCGAAGACAATGGCGCCTATTATGGCGTGATACTCAATGCGGGCATCAACCGTGACAATGCCTTCCCAGCGATGAGCGAAACCGAGTGGGACAGCGTGATCCACACTAACCTCGATGGTTTTTACAATGTGATTCATCCCTGCGTCATGCCCATGGTACAAGGCCGCAAGGGTGGCCGCATTATCACCTTGGCTTCCGTTTCAGGCATTGCGGGCAACCGTGGACAGGTCAATTACAGCGCCTCTAAGGCCGGATTGATTGGCGCAACTAAGGCGCTGTCCTTAGAGCTGGCCAAACGTAAGATCACTGTCAACTGTATCGCCCCAGGTTTAATCGAAACCGATATGGTAGCGGATATTCCTAAGGATATGGTCGAGCAGTTAGTGCCGATGCGCCGCATGGGTAAACCCAATGAAATCGCAGCGTTAGCCGCCTTTTTAATGTCGGACGATGCCGCCTATATTACGCGCCAAGTGATTTCGGTAAATGGAGGCATGATCTAAATGACCCAGCGCAATCCCCTAGGCAGACGTGTCGTCGTTACTGGTATCGGTGGCATCAGCGCCCTAGGCCATGACTGGCCAAGTATCGCAAGCAGCCTTAAGGCACAAAAAAACAGTGTCGTGACGATGCCGGAATGGGACAAATACGATGGACTAAACACCCGCTTAGCAGCACCCATTACTGACTTTGAGGTGCCTAGCCACTATTCCCGCAAAAAGATCCGCTCCATGGGACGCGTCTCGATTATGGCGACTCGCGCCAGCGAACTTGCGCTGATAGATGCTGGACTCTTGGACGATCCTATCGTCACCTCGGGGGAAATGGGCATTGCCTATGGTTCCTCCACTGGCAGTACTGATCCGCTGGTCGCCTTTGGCGATATGCTCAAAAATGGTGATATGTCGGGCGTCACCGCCACCAGTTATATCCGCATGATGGCACACACTACTGCGGTAAACGTGGGGGTTTTCTTTGGTCTAAAGGGACGCATTCATACCACCAGCAGCGCCTGCACTTCAGGCAGCCAAGGCATAGGTTACGCCTATGAGGCCATCAAATACGGGCAACAGACCTTAATGCTCGCGGGCGGCGGTGAAGAACTCTGCCCAACCGAGGCCGTGGTATTCGACACCCTATTTGCCACCAGCACTAAAAATGCCACCCCTGAGTTAACGCCTCGTCCCTTCGATGCCAATCGCGACGGTTTAGTGATTGGTGAAGGCGCCAGTACGCTGGTACTCGAAGAGTTAGAACATGCCATGGCGCGCGGCGCGAAAATTTACGCCGAGATCGTCGGTTTTGGCACTAATTCCGATGGCCAGCATGTGACTCAGCCCAATAGCGATACCATGGAAATCGCCATTCGCTTAGCCCTTAAGGATGCGGCGCTCACGCCCGATGCCATTGGCTATGTAAATGCCCACGGCACAGCCACCGATCGCGGTGATGTTGCCGAAACCCATGCGACCCATGCCGTCTTCGGTGCGGATATGCCGATTTCATCCCTTAAAAGCTACACAGGCCATACCTTAGGCGCCTGCGGCGCGTTAGAAGCTTGGGTGAGTATCGAGATGATGAATGCGGGCTGGTTTGCCCCGACGCTCAATCTCGATAATATTGACCCAGAATGTGCCGCTCTCGATTACATTCGTGGCGAGCCACGAGCGCTCGACACCGACTATGTGATGAGCAATAACTTCGCCTTTGGCGGCATCAACACCTCACTGATTTTTAAACGCTGGAAAACGACATAAGGACATATCAATGAAACCATTAGTAGCAAGCATATTACTCGGCATCAGTTTACTTAGCTCTCCCCTATGGGCAGAGGAATACACGGTTGAAACCTATCAAGAAATTTTTAAAGGTGACAATCAATTTAAGCAAAAACAAGCCATCGAAGCCCTGACGATTGCCGGATTATCCGATCCCGCCATTTACGATGTGTTAGAGGCCAAATTGATCGAATCGCTGCCCCTCGCCACCGAGAAAAATGCCATCGACTACAGCGCTTGGTTAGTCAAAGGCTTAGCCTACTCGGGCAACGATAAGTACAGCGAAACCATCAACAGCATAGTGCGTGGCAACTTTCATAAGAAACTGAAAAAGTACGCGACCCAAGCACTTGAGAACCTAGATAAATACAAAAAATGGAACGCCATTTTAGCGGACAAGAGCCAATATGTGGCCGAACAAAGCCCTAAAAACAATGCCTATGCCAATGCGTTAAAGAGCGACGACTTAGAGCTAATGCGCCTTGCGGCTAAACGCATGATGGACGATCAAAACTACGATGATTTTCTGTTAGAGCGTCTGAGCGTTGAGTTGAAAAATCCACGCCTAATGAGCAACGATAAGTTAGCCATCGATACCTACGCCAATATGGCCAAGGCCCTCGCCGCATCGGGCAATACGCAATACCGCGAAGTCATTGAAAATATTGCCAACAACAACCCAAACAAAAAGCTGAAAAGCTACGCCGAGAGCTATTTGAAGAAGTACTACTAATCCACTTTGGATGAGTAAAAGCGTTAACAAAAAGCCGAGAATCATCTCGGCTTTTTGATCTTATTTGTAGGCAAGTCATGGGACGGACAGTCGTCTCGCCAATTCCCATAATTTACCTTTCAAGCCTTAACCTAATCTGCTTGCCATATGACTAACACGTATAAAAATGTTCTGAAATCATGCTAGTGAACCCGTTCTCCCCATAATGATTCTTTGCACCGAATAAATTATATTTAAATCAGTTGGTTGAAAGTTTTTCTGCTAAATCATAGGATGTGAGCTTATGTGCACTATGCAAATGTCATATACACTCGGTCGAACGCTGTGAAATTTAATAACCCCCTAAAAACCTTAATTTTTGTGGCATTTACACTAAACCTTGGCTGGATGTATTACGTCGAATATTTAAAAGAACAACCTGAAAAAAGCTTAGAAGAAAGGATGCGAGTGTATTTTACTGACGATGACGAAAAGATAAAAATGACATGGTTCAGAACTAGCGCATCAGGAATATCCTTGGCACTAGAAATACAAGGAATGGATCAACCCAATGTTGATATAGAAAAGATAAAGTCTAATTCCAAATCTATTATTAATAGTAAAGTCTGTAATGAACCTCAGCTACGATCATACCTTGAAGCTGGAAATTGGATATCTATCGATATTCGTGATGGCTCTAAAACTAACGTAACAAACATTATGAATTTTCAATTTACCAATGAAAAATGCGTTTAAAAACCCAGAAAAATCATACGAATGCATAATTCTGGCTAAAAATTATTTTTACTAACGTATAAACCAAATATAAATCAGTTAGTTGAACATTATTTTACCAAGTAGCCAGAGGAAAGATTATGTGCGCATGCACAATAAAAATTGTTACGTGTTTTCAGGTTCATCGAAGTAATCTGTATGGAAGAATTATCATCCTCTGTAGTATTAGATAAGTTTAAAAGCGCGAAACCTAAAGATTATAAATTAGTGGCGCAATTCCAAGATTAGTATTTTGAATCGCCAACTCGTATCAAAACTCTTGGCCTACCCTTTGCTTAATCACCGCAGCGTTTTACCCCTAAAAACAACCAAACGCGATAACTCAATGATGGATAAGCGCCAACACAGGGAATTTTAATCTTGAGAGCAACAATGAAAATAATACTAGATGATCTAAAAGGGCCTGAAATTGCAGCACTTTTAACTGAGCACCTTGAAGATATGCGGGCAACCTCGCCACCAGAAAGTGTGCACGCACTAGACCTTGATGGCCTGCGCCAACCCAATATTCGCTTTTGGACACTGTGGGATGGCCGCAATCTGGCGGGTTGCGGTGCACTAAAATAATGAAATGGACACCCCTTCTATACTGAGGAAGTCAGTTTAAAAGGAGACCGCCATGAGTGATATTTATACAATCGGAATTGATCTAGCAAAGTCTGTTTTTCAATTATGTGCGTTTGATAAGACAGGGAAAAAACTGATTAATAGATCACTAAGAAGAAACCAAGTCATTAAATTTTTGAGCAATATTGCTCCTTGTCTGATTGGAATGGAAGCCTGTTCTAGTTCTCATTATTGGGCACGAGAAATAAAAAAGCTGGGTCATGAAGTCAAACTCATGCCACCTCAGTATGTTAAGCCTTATGTAAAAACAAATAAGAACGATATGGCTGATGCTGAAGCGATTTGCGAAGCGGTTCGTCGCCCCACGATGCGATTTGTTTCTGTTAAAAGTGAAGAGCAACAAGCTTTATTGCTGCTTCATCGAGAAAGAGAAGGCGTAATCAGAGACCGTACTGCATTAATCAATAGAATCAGGGCAAGCCTTCAAGAATTTGGTGTTAGTGTTCCTGCTGGAAGATTTCAGCTAAGAAAATGGTTTAGAGAAGGTTTTAGCTTGGTCGAGCATAAGTTGCCAAAGCTGCTAGTTGAGCACATTAGTTTAATGCAAACACGTTTGAGGGAGCTCGAACAGTATGCAGAATATTTGGATAAGCAGATAGATCTCACGAGTGAAGTCAGTAATGAGTGTCAGAAAGTAAGGCAGATCCCAGGTGTTGGTCGCTTAACATCATCCGCATTAATTGCCAGTATTGGTGATGCAAAAGCGTTTTCATCAGGGCGTCAGTTATCCGCTTGGATGGGGTTAGTACCAAGCCAGCACTCTAGCGGAGGTAAGTCACTACTGCTAGGTATCAGTAAGCGAGGAGATACCTACTTAAGACGCATGTTTATCCATGGTGCTAGAGCGGTGATTAGGCATTTAAAAGAAGGAAAACCGTTCTTTGAATGGGTAACCTCGTTGCTCAAGAGAATGCATAAAAACAAAGTGATAGTGGCATTAGCAAATAAACTGGTTCGTATCTCTTGGGCCATATTAGCCAAAGAAGAAAGTTTTAGCGCAGGACGAACCTATTAAGTAAATAAAAGTACATCCAGTTTTGCTAAGTGAAAGCAAGTGATGACAAGACAGGTTAGACCGTGACTTGGAAACTCTGTGCCTAACATCGTTTCTTAGAAAACGATAAAATGATTAGAGCCAAGTCAGCGAAGTTCATCGGGGATCAAGAGCTAGTCTCTTACAAGGAATCCGAATAGATGGCTGCAAAACCACATTTGTTATCGGTTGATTTTTCTTGCAAAAAATGGGGTGTCCATAGATGGTTAGATGCCGAGCATGCGGAGATCAAATCGATGCGTACCGCCGCCACCTACAAACAACAAGGGATCGCTTCTAAGGTATTGCAGCACTTGATCAATGATGCCAAAGCCGCAGGTGTGCAGCGCCTGAGCCTAGAGACAGGTTCGATGGCCTTTTTCCAGCCTGCCCGTAACCTGTATGCCAAATTTGGTTTCGAGCTGTGCGGCCCCTTTGCCGATTACGTGCTCGACCCCAATAGCCTGTTTATGACCAAAAGACTCTAGGCCTCTGCACACATCAATCCACTAAGGTAGCGAACCGCAATCTAGACCTAACCACAGCTAAGCTTTTGCCTGTTTAGCTGTGGTTAAGGCGCGATGCTTGTGCCAGTAATGCATTAAAAATCCGAGTAATAATCCCCAGAAGGCACTGCCGATCCCCAATATACTCACGCCCGAGGCGGTGACGAGAAACGTAATCACAGCCACCTCTCGCTCGTCGTTATCCGCGAGCGCAGCGGTCAGACTGTTACCTATGGTGCCAAGCAGGGCTAATCCTGCAATCGCCAGCACCAATTCCTTCGGAAATGCGGCGAAGAGCCCCACCACAGTTGCGCCGAGTAGGCCTGTCATCAAATAAAAGACTCCGCCCCACACCGCCGCCCAATAACGAGTTGCGGGGTTAGGGTCCGCCTCTTTTCCCATACAAATCGCCGCTGTAATGGCCGAGAGATTAAAAGCAAAGCCACCAAAGGGGGCAAACAATACGCCCATCAGACCCGTCACGGTAATTAATGGTGAGATAGGCGGACGATAACCATGGCCGTGGAGCGCGGCCACTCCAGGCATATTCTGCGAAGCCATAGTCACCACAAATAAGGGTAGCGCCACGCCCACAACGCTAGCTAAAGAAAACGTAGGCGCTATCCATACGGGGGCCGCGAATTGCAGCTCAAGCTTATCTAATTGCAATAAATCCAATTGATAACTCATCCCAATCCCCGCAACGAGGGTAAGCAACATAATGTAGCGCGGCGCCCAGGGCTTAAGCACAACAAAGACTAGTAACATCAAGAGGATTAGACTCAGTTGAGTCTGCATGGCTTGAAACAGCCCTAAGCCAAACTGCAATAAAACCCCCGCTAACATGGCCGCTGCCACTGACGGTGGCATGATACGAATAAGCTTATCCATCCAGCCAGCCAAGCCGCAGAGGGTGATCAACAACGAACTCACTAGAAAGGCACCAACGGCTTCATGGATACTCAATCCCGCTAGGCTGCTGACCATCAGCGCCGCTCCAGGTGTCGACCATGCCGTAAGTACCGGATTTTTATAGTAGAGAGACAGGCCAATACTGGTGAGCCCCATGCCGACACCCAAGGCCCACAGCCATGAACTCATTTGTGCCGATGTCGCGCCAACGGCATCCGCCGCCTGCAGGATAATCACCGCCGAACTGCTGTAGCCCACCAGCACGGCAATAAAGCCCGCCGATATTTTTGATAGTCCCAAAGCCTCGCGCCACATCATCCCTACTCCCCTGCCTACCTTTGTCTTGATCATCGAGCCACTCATCGTGCGCTATAACGCACGAGATGGACAAGATAGCACCTGTGCGTTATAACGTACAAATAATTTTTTAAGCGTCATAACCTCATGCAGACCATCAACAGCTATCTTGCCGCGACCCTAAAACAACTGCGCAGCCAAAAGGGTTGGAGCTTAGATAAAGCGGCACTCGAGACAGGCGTAAGTAAGGCCATGATAGGCCAAATTGAGCGCGGCGAATCCAGCCCCACCATTGCCACCCTGTGGAAAATCGCCAGCGGTTTTAATACCTCACTCTCGACCTTTTTGGAGCCAACGCCCGAGAGCCAAGGCGCCCTCTTTCGTAACGCCGATGCATTACGCCAAAAGCCTGCAACCGACGGCATGTTAGTGGCGTCGCTATTTCCCTTTGAGCCACGCTTTGGTTTTGAGATGTTTGAACTCACCCTATTACCGCACTATGAGCGTCTCTCCGAGCCCCATGAGGCGGGCGTGACCGAGCATGTGATTGTACTGAGCGGCACCATGGAAGTGTTAGTCGATGGCCAGTGGCAGCCATTACAGCTGGGCGAGGCCGTGCGCTTTGCCGCCGATAAACCCCATGGTTACCGCAACTTAAGCGATCACCCCGTGGTGTTTCATGATCTTATCCACTACCACAGAGCAGCGCCAGCCACCGAGTAATACCGACAAGCCAAGCGCCCAACAGATTGTCGCTTGCGCCCATCAATTCATTAGAATAAACTTATTGAAAATTTTCTAATCATAGAGGCAAAGCTATGTTTCAATCTTTACTGGCTAAATTATCTGGTAGCAGCAACGGTGAAAAATGTTGGCAATTGATTGATCAAGGTGCGCGCGTTATCGATGTGCGCTCGCCGGAGGAGTTTGCCTCGGGTCATTTGCCTCAGGCCATCAACGTACCGCTGCCAACACTCGACCAATGGTTACATCAGGTCGAAAATAAACAGCATCCCTTTGTACTTTACTGCGGCGCAGGCATTCGTGCCCAAAAGGGCTGCGATATTTTAAGGGCCAATGGTTTTGAATGTGTGGTTAACGGTGGCTCGCTAAAAGATTTAGTCTGCTGCCAGCCAAGCTAGGCCTAAGCCAAGCAAACCAACTATGCGTGAGGAGGTGCGGATGACAACAAAGTGCCCACGCCCAACTAGCGGCGAACAACTGCCGGAGCCCAAAGTGGTTCGCGAAGCCCGCTACAGCGTGAGCCGCAACCGCGGCCAAGCCAGCACTAAGGTGCGCTATATCGAAACCAGCGCTATGTCCCTTGGCTGCAAGCTGTGCGAATAATCGCTTGCTGCAGAAACAAAAATGCCAGCATTACGCTGGCATTTTTTATTATCTTTACGATTAAACGGTTAACGCATCGAGGCTTTGTTTCGCTTCACTGATACCTTTTTGGTTGGCTTCTGGGCCCATATTCAGCGCTTCGCCATAAACCACTTCCACGTCGGTGATACCGATAAAACCGAGGAAGGTTTTTAAGAAAGGCACAATGTGATCCGTTGGACCATCTTTATGGGCGCCACCACGAGTGGTGATCAACACAGCGCGTTTACCTTCTACTAAGCCTTTAGGACCGTTTTCGGTATAAGTGAAAGTCACACCTGCACGGGCCACAAAATCAATCCAGTTTTTCAGCTGGGTTGGAATGTTGAAGTTGTACATAGGCGCGGTGATCACGATAGTGTCGTTCGCTTTTAACTCTTCAACTAAGGCGTTAGACAGGTCGAGCATCTCTTGCTGACGTGCAGTTAACTCAGCGCCGCCACGTAGGCCAGAGGCAATTTCACCATCAACCATTGGCAACACATCTTTACCTGCTAAATCACGAACTGTGATGGTCGCGCCTTGGTCTTCCCATTTACCGATCAGGTGGTCAACTAACAAGGCAGATTGTGAATAACCGCCAAGAATACTGGATTTTAACACTAGGACTTTAGACATAATCTGCTCCGAAAATTGAAATTCTTGAGAGTCTTTCAACTTGCTCTCGACTCTATGGGCTTAGTTTATTCGCCCATAAAAAAGAAAAAAAGCGGATAAAATTTGAGATTGATTTCGATTTTTTAGAAAGGTTTTACATTTTAGGCACACTGACATACAAGCCATCGAATTGGGCGCAGAGTTTTCCGTCACAAAAGAGTTGTACTTCGAGTTTGACTTTGGCTTTACGCCCCCGTTGCAGCGGGCTTAAATCCGTTTCAGGCCAACGCACTTTAACCTCGGGCGCACAGGTCACGGGCGCCATGTAGCGGATATGGGCATCGGCTAATACTATGTCGCCATCCACCTGTTGAAGCTGCTGTTGCAGCCACACCATGCCCCAACCCGTGAGGGTCATAATGGTATAAATGCTACCCGCAAACATAGTGTTATGCAGGTTGATATTCGGCGCCAGTGGCGCACTCACGCGCAGCTCCCCTTCGACAAAGGAAGCTGGCGCTATCTGCATAAACTCGCTAACGGGAATGGTGCTGTGCCAGGTCTGGCGCAATTGGTTTAATAATTCATCCATGTGCATGTCCTTACTGCCGTTGGCACACTGTCCTGTGGGTTATACCTGCAAATTGAAGGTCACTGGGCCATCGTTGATTAGCTCGACCTTCATGTCGGCACCAAATTGCCCCGTTTCAGTCGTTACCCCCTGCGCACGGCAAAAGGTGACAAAGTCTTCATACAGGCCAAGTGCTTGCTCAGGAGTTCCCGCCCCCGAAAAGCTCGGACGCAGGCCACGGCCAGTGTCGGCGGCCAAGGTAAATTGCGAAACCACTAAAAGCGAGCCACCCGCCTGAGTTAAGTTGAGATTCATTTTGCCATTCTCATCGGAAAACACTCGATAACTCATCACCTTAGTGGCTAATTTTTCCATCTTCTCGCGGTTATCTTCCCGCTCAACCCCAAGTAAAACTAACAAGCCCTTATCGATTGCACCTATGGTTTGATTGTCCACCACCACGCTGGCGCGGCTCACTCTTTGAATTAACGCGATCACAACTTTTCCTTTAAATTACGACTTAACGAGGGGCATCAAAGGGATAGGACGCAGATACTGTTCCACACCTTCGGGTAATGACTGGGCAATTTCCGCTAAACCGCCATCGGTCCATAGCATAAAGCGGCGAAGTTCCTCGATTTCGACCTTATCGGCAAAGGTCACAGTGCCTTGGATTTGGATCACCGCGCCCTGCTCACGCAGCACGAATTTAGCAAAATTGAGCTTGGCATTCAGCTCACCAATCACCGCTGGCAGTTCAGGATTGGCCTGCAACTGCGGATGCACCGCATAAAAGCGGTTCATCAGAATACGGTCAATCCCCGCAGCATTCATGCTGGGTTCGAGCATAAAATCATTATTGCCAAATTGCACCGCAACCTTATCCGCCCCCACTTTGGTGGCTAAATAGTTGGCATTGATTAAGGCCTGATACAAGGTATCGGCGGCGGCCTCGTTGGTCATACCCGCCAACCGCACCACTTTAGGCGCCACAGGAGCGCGAGCCTCGGCCGACTCGACCACAGAAGATGAGGATTGAGATTCTGGGGTAGAGGATGAGGTGGCCGCGCAGGCAGTTAATCCCAAAACGGCGGCAATGATAACGGCTAATTTCATGCTAGCTCCTGTCGCTTTATCCAAGTCCACATGGCTTGGATCTCGAGTGTGACGGCAAGTGAGAGTATGTCACTATTCAGCGAATGCCCACCATCGACAATGGTATGAATTTGTATCCTAGGGTTGTCGATTTTTGCCAAAAATGCGGCTAATAAACGTGCCGGACAGACAGCATCCTGCGTGCCTTGTAATAGCAGGGTACGCGCTGTGACTTGCGATGTCACCCGCTGTAATATGCTGAACATATTGAAGTAATCGTTTTTTGCATAGTGCAATTCAATTTGAGCCAAGGCCAATAGCGGCGCAGCAAGACGCTTAGGCAGGCCAATTGGCACGCCCGCTAAGGTTAATTCCCATTGGATCCAACGGCGGGCAAATTCATGACGGGTTGCTTCATCTTGGGCGTTAAATCCTAGCTGATAGTGCGTAAATAAATCCGCTAAACCAATAGAAGGTGCAGCAAATTCACGGTAAGCCTGCGAATATAACTGCGCCGCGCCAGATGGCGCATAGAGCCATTCAATACCCGCCTTTGAGGGTATAAACACCGCCCACAGCACTTGGGCAATCACTCGATGGGGAAATAAACCACTGTAAATTAAAGCTAAGGTGGCGCCAAATGAGCCACCCGCTAAGCACCAACGTTCTATGCCTAAGTGAATGCGAATCGCCTCAATATCGCTGATAAGTCCATTTAAATGATTATGCTCCAACTCGCCAGTAGGCAGTGATTGTCCCGCACCACGTTGATCTAGCAGTAAAATCCAGTAGTGCTCGGGGTTAAATAAACTCAGTTCACTGACCGAAGCTCCCGCCCCTGGACCGCCATGCAAATACAGCAGTGGAATACCCTGCGGATTACCATATTGTGCAAGATGCAACTGCTGCCCATTGCCCATCATCAACCAATCACGGCGGATAAAAGGAGCAAGCTGATGGGCGTCAGTGATCATTGGCGGGATAAGGCTCGTTAAATGTCTTGGTGGATGACAACTTAGCTACGGCTTATCCAGTGTAGTCGATTGCGGCGCGTTTGCGGCAAGTTCACCCATCGTATCAACCTCTTGGCTTGATTGGGCAGATATGGTTTCTGGCTCCACGGCGGGTGTATTCTGCGCCGCTAAAGGCTCACCATCGAGATTGGTTTCGTTGATATTGCTGCTAGACTCATAGTCCAAATACTCAGGCATGGCCGCGGTAATTTCGGCGCCCAGCAACACTATCATCCAAGATAAATAGACCCAAACAAACAGAATAGGGATGGTCGCCAATGCGCCGTAAATGGCCTCATAACTTGGGAATTTAGTCACATACAGGGCAAAACCTTTTTTTCCCAGCTCGAATAACAAGGCTGCCACGACAGCACCCAATAGTGCGTGCCAAAACTTCACCTTTTGATTCGGCACCACCATATAGAGCAGTAAGAACGCTGCCACCGAAAACAGCATAGGCAAACGTTCGATAAATAGCGGCATAACCCCAGATAAGGTATCGCCCTCAAACAGTTTTAACGACACTACATAGGAGGTCGCGACTAGGCTCGCGCCCACCAGCACTGGGCCTAAGGTAATCACCATCCAATACATGGAAAAGGCCACGACCACAGAACGTTTGTCCTTAGTTCGCCAGATATTATTCAGCGACTTATCTATGGCAGAGATCAGCATAATCGCCACCACCACGAGAGCCGCGATCCCCACGGCCGTGCCCTTAGAGGCATTGCCAACAAATTCATTGATATAGACTTGTACTGTATCGCCCGCCGCGGGCAGAAAATTCTCGTAAACAAAGGCTTCGATTTGACCACGGATCCCCTTAAACACAGGGAAAGCCGACAGCATGGACATAGTCACAGCCACCATAGGCACAAGGGATAACAGAGTGACATAGGCCAAGTGGCCGGCGCGAATATTGATTTGATCTTCCACTAAACGCTGACGTAAATGCAGCAGGAAGCGCCAGATCCCGAGGAATAAGACTTGAATTTGTGCCAGTTCTATCTTCTTAGTCACGGGTTTCTCTTGATTCTGTTGGTATTGACTCGTTATCTTCGTACAATAAACACTTAATTTACAAGTCTAAGGAGTGAATTGATGTCACAACAAGGATCTGCGGGCAACGTTATCGCCGCTATCGCCAGTCTGTTCTTTCCCGGCCTAGGTCAACTGGTACAGGGACGAATTATGGCTGCATTGCTGTTTTTCGTGGTCACTGTGGTTGGCTATGCCCTCTGGTGGTTAGTGGTCCCTGCTGTAATAGGTGCTATCTTTCACCTCTGGAGCATTATCGATGCGGCGCGTTTTAAGGCCGACTAACTTCATTTGACTCAGTGACGGAATACCCAATGAAAAGATTGATCACCTCAAGCCTGATGGCGGCAACGCTATTGCTGACGGGCTGCCAGAGTGCCTATTACGGCGCCATGGAAAAAGTGGGCTACCACAAGCGCGACATCATGGTCGACAGAGTGAAGGCCGCAAAAGAATCCCAAGAGGATGCCCAAAAAGAGTTCAGTTCAGCACTCGAGGAGATGCAAGCCCTGCTCAACCACGATGGTGGCAACCTCGAAAAGGCCTACAACAAGGCCAAAGATGAATACGAGTCAGCCCAAACTGCCGCCGATGACGTAAGTAACCGCATCAATAAAGTCGAAGATGTCGCCGAGGCGCTATTCGATGAATGGCAAGCCGAAATCGGCGAGATCAGCAAAGCCAGCCTGCGCCGCAACAGTGAAACCAAGCTCAAGGAAACTCGCCGTTCCTACGAGCAACTGATGAAAACCATGCGCCGCGCTGAATCTAAAATGCCGCCCATTCTCACCGCCATGAAAGACAACATGCTGTATTTAAAGCATAACTTGAATGCTCAAGCGATTGGCGCGATTAAAGGGGAATTTGCGAGCCTACAGACGGATATCTCTGGACTTATCAAAGAGATGAACAAGTCGATCAACGAGTCGACTAAGTTTATCGAGGCCCTCGAAAACTCGAAAGGTTAATGCTCGCCGTCATCTTGCCTTGTCAGCCCCAAAGGCTGGCAAGGTCGATACCCTCCTAAACCTTTCATTACGCCTGCTGCAGGCCGCTTGCTTTGCCACGACTTCCACTCTTGTCCATCGCCATCTGATCCCGCTTTATTCAACCCGATAACATCCCCAAACCTCGCTGATTTTTTTTCATTATCGGCACGCCACTGATACTTTATGGCATACTTGTTAGCTCAACGTTAATAAAGAGAATCAGTATGGGCCGTGGGACATGGATGCGTTTAATCACATTGGGGGCCTTGCTGCTCACTTGGGTGACATTCACGGCCAAAGCGCTGCCGCCCCAGATTGAATGGCAGGAGAATACGGCCAGTCTTACTCAGTTTCGTATGGGGTATTTTATCGATACCTCGGAGAACATGCCCTTTGCCGACGTGATTCAACAACCCTTTATCGACTCCCCCAATAGCGTATCCCTCGGCACGGCTGCCATCAAAACCTGGGCAAAAATCCCCTTAGTCAACACCAGCGATAACCCGCAAACCCTGTATCTGCACCATCCTTACGCCTATCACAACCGTCAGGTTGGCCTGTACGAGATGGTCGATGGTCAAGAAACGCAGCGGCGAATACTCGACCTCGACGACCCCAGCACCTATGGCTGGCTCTATGGCGGTGCTGCGGTGTTTGAGGTCACGCTCGCGCCACTGCAAAAGAAAACCTTATACGTCGAGAGCGTATCCTTTTCTCACCAATGGTTTTCTATCGATTTATACAACAAGGAACACTCACAACGGGCGCTGCTGGGCAGCTTTACCGATATTGCGGTTATGGTGGGCATGCTGCTGGCGCTGATTATCTACAACCTATTGTTATTTATGTATTCCCGCCAGCGGGATAATTTGTTTTACGCCTGCTACTTAATCTCAGGCGGGATCTGGATTGCACTCTCCTACGGGCTGGTCGCCGAAGTATTCGAGTTTTATGGCTCGGCGAGCCTGTATTGGCACCTCACCCTGATGACTATGCCCATCTTTTTGATTTTATTTATGATGGATATTTTCGAGACCCGGCAACATTATCGGTTTGAGCATTACGCCCTCGTGTTTGTGCTCGCCCTGTTAGTGGCCGAATTTTGTTATGGGGTGGTCGACATCACAGGCGCGTTGCATTACTCCAGCAGCTTAGCCGCCTTGATGATGTTTACCACCCTCTCGGTCACGATTTCGCTGGTGATAAAACGGCATCCCATCGCTAAATATTTTCTCCTCGGCCACAGCCTGTTCGTCGGCTTTAGTGGTCTCGCGGTGATGTTTTACAAAGGGCGCGCCGAGTTTAATTATTTATCCAGTCACGGTGTTGGCGTGGGCATAATGCTCGAGGCGCTAGTGCTTGCCCTCATCATCGCCTATCGCATTCGTTTGCTCGAAGAAATCAAAGCCTCGCAGGAGGAGCTTAAACATCAAGCGGCGACAGATTCGCTCACCCAGCTATTTAATCGGGGACATTTCCATAAGGAAGCACAGCGGGTCTACATGCAGGCCAGCATTGCCAAACAGCCGATGGCGGTGATGATCTGTGATATCGACCTCTTCAAACGGGTCAACGACCAATACGGCCACCTGATGGGCGATCAGGTCATTATCGAAATTGCCACCACACTCAAACAGCATGCCCGTAAATGCGATCTTGTGGCGCGTTATGGTGGTGAAGAATTTATTATGTTGCTGCATGACGTGTCCCTCACCGAGGCACACCAATGCGCCGAGCGGATCCGCACCGCAGTCGCGGCGTTAAACTTTACGGCAGAGACGCAAGAAGTCTTTACTGTCACCCTCAGTCTTGGGGTGGCGGCCGTTGATTTTGCCCATCCCCTAGAGCACACAATCAAACGGGCGGACGATGCCCTGTATCGCGCCAAACATCAGGGCCGTAACAATGTGCAATCCTGCAAAATCAATCTGTTGGAGATGCAAGAAGGTATTAACTGACCCTGTGCAGCTAAGGCTTACAAGATCACCTACTCTACAAAGCTCACTCGGTCTATAGGGTAAACCAGCGGCTTTGTGAGCTATCGCTCGCTTTTATCACGGCATACTGTAAATATCGGATCTGCCGCACAATTTCGCTTTTAGCTCAAAAACTTATCCCGTCAGTTCGACTCAGACTGAATACGTGTATTCTATTTGCAGTATTAACATGACTTTTATTGAATCTCTTACCCTGATGTTGGCCCTGATGTATATCGCATCCCTAAGCTATTGGAGCGGTAAAAAATGGGGAGCAGTGGCCACCTTACTCCTGAGTGCAGGCGCCGTGGCGATTAGCCTCTACTGGCCTTTGGTGCTCGCCCTAGCCATTGCCTTGCCGCTGTGCCTGATTGCCAACAAGTTTGTCCCTGAGGAATTAAAGGGCGAGATAAAAATCAACACCCTACGTGAAGGCTGCCAACATCTGCTCGCGCTCTCACTGTTTATCGTCGCCATCCAATACTGCATCAATGCTATCCAGCTTAAACAAGGCATAGTGCCTTGGTTGATGCGCCCCGATGTCGTCGATGCCTTCTTACCTATCGCGGGCGGCATTGAGCTAAAAGCCATAGTGACGCTCAACCTGTGGGACCAAACCCATCCCGCCGCAGCAGTCATGCTCGCCGCCGTGCTACTCACGGGCCTACTCTGCAAACGCGCCTTTTGTGGCTGGGCCTGCCCATTAGGGCTTGCTGGCGAATATCTCTACGCCTTACGCAAGCGTTTTATCAAGGCCGAACTGGCGCCGCCCGCATGGTTAGACTGGCCACTGCGGATGCTGAAATACTTATTGCTGCTGGGGCTGTTTTACATCGTTATCGGTATGCCTAGTGAATCGATTCCCTATTATCTACAGGGCAACTACCACAAGATTGCCGACCTTAAGATGGCACTGTTTTTTGTCACGCCAGGGCTCATTACCTTAGCCTGCTTTGCGCTTATCCTCGCCTTAGCGGCGTGGCGTCGCCAAGGATTTTGCCGCTACTTGTGTCCCTATGGCGCCATGCTTGGGATCTTAAGCTTTGCCAGCCCACTCAAGATCCGCCGCAATACTCAACATTGCCTGATAGAAGCCAAAGGCATGAAGTGCGACAAATGTACCCGTGCCTGCCCAGCCAACATCATAGTGCACACCAAAACCACGGTTCGCAGCGACGAGTGCCAAGCCTGTATGCGCTGCGTCGCCGCCTGTCCTAAATCGGCGGCGCTCGGTTTTAGCCTTAAATCGGGATACAGCGTTAGCCATAAGGGCTTGTTAGTCTTGTTATTATTGGTACTCTTTGCCCTGCCACTCGGCGCCTATTTAGCTGGATTCTGGCACAGCCAAACACCGGACAGTATCCGCATGGAGCTTATCCAAGTGATTGACCGAGTGGGCCATTAATTCTCTGATTTGTTGCTAAGTAGACTTAAAAAAGGTGCAGCCCAAGCTGCACCTTTTATGTTCGCGCTAAGCTTAAGCGCTAGTGACTAAGCCAAATCGAACCTATCGGCATTCATCACCCTAGTCCAAGCGGCCACAAAGTCATGCACAAACTTCTCTTTGGCATCATCCTGCGCATACACCTCGGCATAGGCACGCAAAATCGAGTTAGAACCAAACACCAGATCGACGCGGGTAGCGGTCCACTTCACCGCGCCAGTTTTACGCTCGACTATCTGATAAAGATTGCTGCCCGCTGGCTTCCAGTTGTAGGCCATGTCGGTCAGATTCACGAAGAAATCATTGGTTAACACACCTACTTTGTCGGTAAACACGCCATGATGCGTGCCGCCATAGTTAGTGCCTAACACCCGCATTCCCCCAACCAGTACTGTCATCTCATGGGCAGTTAACCCCATCAATTGAGTACGATCGAGCATCATCTCCTCGGGCTGAACCACATAATCCTTTTTCTGCCAGTTACGATACGCATCGTGCAAGGGCTCAAGCACGGCAAAGGATTCCACATCGGTCATTTCCTGCGTCGCATCGCCACGGCCGGGGATAAAGGGCACAGTCACTTTCACTCCCGCCTCGTGGGCGGCCTTTTCAATCGCAGCGGCGCCGCCCAGCACGATTAAGTCGGCGATGCTGACTTTTTTACTTAGGCTTGCCTGCAGCTCCGTCAATACTTTAAGCACCTTCTGCAGCCGCTCGGGTTCGTTCGCCTGCCAATCCTTTTGCGGTGCTAAGCGGATCCGCGCGCCATTGGCGCCACCACGGAAATCCGAGCCTCGGAAGGTGCGGGCACTGTCCCACGCCGTTGCTACTAACTCGGATACGCTGAGTCCCGACGCTAATAATTTCGTCTTCAGGTCGACAATCTCACTGGCGTCTAAGCGATAATCCACGCTTGGGATCGGGTCTTGCCAAAGCAAATCCTCATTGGGCACTTCTGGCCCCAAATAGCGGCTCTTCGGACCCAGATCGCGATGGGTTAACTTAAACCAAGCGCGGGCAAATACCTCGGAGAAATAGGCGGGATCTTGATAAAACTTCTCGGAGATTTTGCGATACTCGGGGTCCATCTTCATCGCCATATCCGCATCCGTCATGATGGGATTAAACTTGCGATTAGGATCGCCCACAGAGACGACTCTATCTTCCTCTTTGATATTAATCGGTTCCCACTGCGAGGCGCCAGCAGGGCTTTTTTTCAATTCCCAATCGTAATTTAACAGTAGGTGAAAATAACCGTTATCCCACTGGGTGGGATGAGTCGTCCAAGCGCCTTCGAGGCCACTGGTCACGGCATTCGCACCCGTGCCTGGGCCTTTTTTATTGAGCCAACCTAAACCTTGGGCCTCCAGATCTTCACCCTCAGGCTCGGGGCCAAGATCCTGTGCCTTACCATTACCATGGCATTTACCCACAGTGTGGCCACCCGCGGTTAAGGCCACTGTTTCTTCATCATTCATCGCCATTCGCGCAAAGGTGACACGCACATCTTGGGCGGTACGCAGGGGATCGGGTTTGCCATCGACCCCTTCTGGATTCACATAGATCAGTCCCATCATCACGGCGGCCAAGGGGTTTTCAAGGTCACGCTCGCCCGAATAACGGCTGTTCGGATTTTCCGTCGGCGCTAACCATTGTTTTTCAGAGCCCCAATAAATGTCCTTCTCTGGGTGCCAAATATCCTCACGGCCACCGGCAAAACCATAGGTCTTTAAGCCCATAGACTCGTAGGCCACATTGCCCGCGAGGATCATCAAATCCGCCCATGAGAGTTTATTGCCGTATTTTTTCTTAATCGGCCAGAGTAAACGGCGCGCCTTGTCTAAGTTGGCGTTATCGGGCCAGCTATTGAGTGGAGCAAAGCGTTGATTGCCCGTTCCCGCGCCGCCACGGCCATCGGCGACTCTATAGGTTCCGGCCGAGTGCCATGCCATACGGATCATCAGGCCACCATAGTGTCCCCAGTCGGCGGGCCACCAATCTTGGCTGTCGGTCATTAAGGCATTGAGGTCGCGCTTCACTGCGGCGAGATCTAAGCTGTTGAAGGCTTCGCGATAGTTAAACTTAGGATCCATAGGATCCGTCTTCTTATCGTGCTGATGCAAAATATCGAGGTTAAGTGCCTTAGGCCACCAATCCATATTGTTGCTGGCGACCGCTGAATTTGCCCCATGCATCACGGGGCATTTACCTTGGGAGCTTTGAGTCTTGTCCATTGAATATTCCTTTACTTAGCTTGCACTAACGGGAGTAGCGCGCCCTAAAACTCTTGCTAGACACACTACGGTCGAAACGAGAGCCTTCACAGTTTGCCAAGGCTTATTGGCAATCTTGTGACAGCAGAAAAGACAAATTTGGTAACAAAGACAATGCCATCACTAGGGATTGGCCTAACAATTAACCCTAGGCTACATTCGCTAAAACACAATCGAAATCCGCTAAAAGTCGCTATTTTGTGAGCCCATGCAGGATTAAAAATTAGCCAATTGAGGATATCAAAAACGCTAACAATGAACAAAAAAGCCGCACATTAATGTGCGGCTTTATTTGATTAAGTGTCGAACGATTAGCTGAGCGTCTCTAGCTCGCCATTTCGCCAAGGCTCTATCACAACTTTAATGTGTGGATTCGGTTGCATTAATTGCTTGAATGCCCCCGATACCCCATCCATACCCACTTTACCCGTGAGCAGCTTACGCCAAGGAATAGTGCCCTGGGCTAGTTCCGCTAAACAGGCGGCAAATTCCGCCGGCTGATAATAGTAGGAGAAGCGCATATCCAATTCTTTGACCGTGGCATAGGCGTAATTGATATTGGCATTGGCAGTGTGGATACCCGTCACCACTATCGTCGCCTTGGCGGGTGCACGCTGCACAAAGCCTTCGATAAGCCTGTGGATACCGACACATTCGAATATCACCAAACGCTTACCCGCAGCAATCTCGGCGGCGAAGGCGACTTCGTCCTGCTCACTGGGGTTCACTGTGTGAGTCGCCCCAAATTCACGGGCTAATTGCAATTTATCGCCCTGTAAATCCGCCGCCACTATCTTTGTCACGCCTTGTAAGTGCAGCGCGGAGATCGCCGCCAGACCAATAGGGCCGCAGCCCACAACCAGCGCCACATCCTCGGCCTGCATATCGCCCCGATTCACCGCATGCAATCCCACGGCTAAGGGTTCAGTCAGTGCCACGGCCTCCGGCGGCAAATGTTCAGGCACAGGCATCAATAGGGCTTCATCGAGAATGAAATATTCAGAATAGGCCCCATTCACCCCAGGAGTGACTCCCACTCCCGCACCATTTTGGCTCATCAGAATGGGAACAGACGTCACCCGAGTGCCAAGCGCTAAGGCTTGATGAGTCTGTGGACCAAACTCGACAATTTCGGCACAAAACTCATGGCCGAGCATCACGGCGGCATGATTATCAACACCTTCGGGCATTACCCCAAGCTTACGATAAAAATCAAACACTTCGCTGTAGTGACGAGTGATATGAATGTCCGAGCCACAGATCCCACAGGCGAGGCTACGCACTAACACTTGGCCCGCCTGTGGTTTAGGTAGCTCGACCCGTTGCAGGCTGACGTCTCCATCCTGCATCACAATGGCATTCATCATGCTCATAGCGGGCTCCTATTCTGCATCGCTCATGCGGGCTAAGGCTCCGGGTTTGATATAACGCGGCTTAATTCCCTGCGCTTTTGCAGCCGCCAAGAGCGCCTGCTCAATCCAGCCTGCATCCATAATAAACATGAAGTTACCATCGGCATCGAAGTTAACGTTCACCCCGGTAATCACCATCACCCCATCGGCGCCTTCAGAATCCGCTGGGCAATGGAAAGTGTGGATAGAACCGCCTGGCTCATACAAGTAACTACCCGCGGTTTGCGGTTGATCTGGATATTCTAGGTAGTTCCAGCGACCCGCTAAGGTATAGAAATGCACCACACCCGTGTGGAAATGCTTAGGTAAGGTAATACCCGGCTTAAACTTAGCGCGGATCACCCAAACCCCGTTTTCAGGGTCTAAAAATAACGGGTACACATCAACGCCCGGTAAGGCATCTTTGATGATCTGTTCTTCGTTGGTGTTGAGGGTTAATAAAAAGTCTTGATGATTAATCACTTCTGGTAGAGCCATGTTTGCATTCCTCATTGTTGTTATTGTGTTGTTGGGTCGAGCTACCACTACCCCAGCAGTGGATATTTAAAGTTTTCAAAGCCGTCGGAGGCGTTCACTGTGCAGCCATTGATGCAGTTGGCCTCGTCGCTGACGAGAAATGCCACCACATCGGCAATCTCATTCGGTTGGGTAAATTCTTGGCGCATTTGTTCTTTGCGAATGTGTTCCCACAGCCCGAGCGCTTCGTATTGGCGCAGCATAGGCGTATCGACGCGGCCCGGCGCCACGGCGCAGACCCGCACACCAAGCGGCGCATACTCCAACGCGGCGCATACTCCAACGCGGCGCATTTGGTCATCATGTCGACGGCCGCTTTACTGACGTTGTAGGTGAAGGTCATTTCCGAGGCGAGCTGCGCGTAAACTGACGAGGTATTTAAAATCACGCCCCGAGTGCCTTGGGCTTGGAATTGACGGCCACCGGCGAGGATGCCGTGGTACACGCCTTTTTGGTTCACATTGGTGACAGGTTCAAAATCATTAATAGGATCATGCTGTAACAGCGGCTTAGCCAAACCTATGCCAGCGTTATTGATCAGAATATCGAGTTGGCCAAACTGCTTGGCCGCCTGCTTGACCATGGCCTCCACTTGGCTGTAATCAGTCACATCGACACTAAAAGTCGCGAGCTTGTCGCTGGGAACATCGTTAAACACCTTGAGCGCATCGATGGACAAATCGGCGGCGACAACCCTAGCCCCTTCGGCGAGCAATTTACGAATGATGGCCTGCCCAATGCCCCCGGCAGCCCCCGTCACCACGGCGGTTTTATGTAATAAACGCATAGCTGTCCTCTGTTTGTATTTATTCATTTAATTATTAAGACGATGTTAATTTAGACGCTTAATTACTCAGCATCTTGACTTTTTACGAGCCAAATTTGATATTTTACGAGTCTTATAACAAAGTGAACTAAGCGTCCCATGTACCTAGTCCGAAGTGGTGCCGTCGCTCAATTTGAGCAATTAGTCCTAGAATTGGGGCAAAACCCCATCGAAATGATCCAGCAAGCCGGGCTGCGGCAGGCGCAGTTTCGCGATCCCAACACCTATATCGCCTATCCACGCTTAGCCGAATTATTGGAAATTGCCGCACAGCGCTGCCAGCAGCCCTTGTTTGGCTTAATGTTGGCACAGCGACAAACCTTGCATGTACTTGGGGATCTGCCGATGTTGGTGTCGCACACGGCCACAGTGGCCGATGCCCTTGCCCGAGTGAATGACTATCTGTATTTACACGCCTCAGGGGTGTCATTGCAGCTACAGCCACAGACTGACATCGTGCGACTGGCGCTGTTGATCAATGTCCACAGCCCTAGCGGCATAGAACAACTGATGCAAATGAGCGTGGCGCAGCTGGCAATGTTTGTCTCGAGCCTACTCAATATGAATATCAGCAACATTCCTTTGTATTTGTGCCAGAACAAACCTAACGGTTCTGAGCCACAACGCTTTATCCAGCCAGTGCGTTTTCGCGAAGCCTTTGATGGCGTGGTGCTCAAAACCTCGCAGCTCTTGGGGCGTAACTATCACGATGAAGAGGCACTTAACCGCCACCTCCAGTCGCACCTACAATATTTACAGAGCCGCTACCCCGACAACCTTGCCGACCAAGCACGGGACTTAATCCATCGGTTGCTCCCCACGGGAGAATGTTGTATCGAACGGGTATCGACGGCGCTGGGTTTACACGAACGCACCCTACAAACAAGGCTGAAAGAAACGGAGCAAAGCTATCGCCAATTGCTACAGGATGTCAGGCAAAACATCGCCCAGCAGCAACTCAGTTATGGCACGCAAACCATCACCGAACTCGCACTGCAACTCGGGTATGCCGAAGTCGCCGTATTTAGTCGCCACTTTAAAGCTTGGACAGGATTTTCCCCTAAGCAATGGCAACAGCAATATCGTAAGGGACAAATTGAGGATTGAAGATTGAAGGCTGATAAAAAAGCCCCGCTAAGTTGCCTTAGCGGGGCTTTATTCATTCACTGGGCAGTCACTTTAGCGACCACAACCACCATTAGCCGCGGCTAGCGCGCTTACGGTCGTTTTCAGTTAAGTGTTTCTTACGAACACGGATGCTCTTAGGTGTTACTTCAACTAATTCGTCATCATCGATAAACTCAAGCGCTTGCTCAAGAGTTAAGGTGATTGGCGTAGTCAGTACTTGAGCTTCGTCAGTACCAGAAGCACGCATGTTAGTCAGCTGCTTACCTTTCAGACAGTTAACTGTCAGGTCGTTAGAACGTGAGTGGATACCCACTACTTGACCTTCGTAAACTTCGGCAGCGTGACCGATAAACAGACGACCGCGATCCTGCAGACCGAACAGTGCGAATGTCAGCGCCTTACCAGTCGCGTTAGAGATCAATACGCCGTTAGCGCGTTGACCGATATCGCCACCTTTGTGCGGACCGTAGTGATCGAATGAGTGGTAAATCAGACCAGTACCAGAAGTTGCAGTTAAGAATTCAGTTTGGAAACCGATTAAGCCACGGCTTGGGATGATAAAGTCAACGCGCACGCGGCCTTTACCGTCAAGCTGCATGTCTTTCATCTCAGCTTTACGTACACCCAGCTTCTCGATAACTGTACCTTGATGTTCTTCTTCAACGTCAACGGTCAGGGTCTCGTATGGCTCACACAGTTCGCCATCGATGGTTTTTAAGATAACTTCTGGACGAGAAACCGCTAATTCGTAACCTTCACGACGCATGTTTTCGATCAGAATAGATAAGTGTAATTCACCACGGCCAGATACCGCGAAACGGTCTGGGCTGTCAGTTTCTTCAACACGCAGTGCCACGTTGTGCACTAATTCCTGTTGCAGACGCTCAAGAATGTTACGTGAAGTCACGTACTTACCTTCTTTACCTGCGAAAGGTGAAGTGTTGACTTGGAAAGTCATGGTCAGTGTTGGTTCGTCAACTGACAGTGGTGGCAGCGCTTCAACATTACCTGCAGCACACACAGTGTCAGAAATTTTCAGCTCGCCTAAACCGGTAATAGCCACGATGTCGCCAGCGTTTGCTACGTCAACTTCGGTACGCTCTAAGCCCATGTAACCTAATACTTGGCCCATTTTACCGTTACGAGTCTTACCATCAGCGCCGATCACGGTCACTTGTTGGTTAGTCTTGATGCTACCACGCTTGATGCGGCCAACACCAATAACACCCACGTATGAGTTGTAATCGAGCTGAGAAATTTGCATCTGGAATGGACCTTCAGCGTCAGCTGCAGGTGAAGATACTTTTTCAACGATAGTTTGGAACAGTGGCGTCATATCAGTGCCAACTTCATCCGGATCTAACGTTGCGAAGCCGTTTAACGCCGAAGCGTAAACAACTGGGAAATCTAATTGCTCGTCGGTCGCACCTAAGTTGTCGAACAGGTCGAATACTTGGTCGATAACCCAATCAGGGCGAGCACCAGGACGGTCAATCTTGTTGATAACAACGATTGGCTTTAAGCCTTGGGCGAACGCTTTCTTGGTTACGAAGCGAGTCTGTGGCATTGGACCGTCAACGGCGTCAACCAGCAGTAATACTGAGTCCACCATAGACAGTACGCGCTCAACCTCACCACCGAAGTCGGCGTGGCCTGGGGTGTCTACGATGTTAATGCGGTAGTCGTTCCACTTGATGGCAGTATTCTTTGCCAGAATCGTGATCCCACGTTCCTTTTCAAGATCGTTGGAGTCCATCACCCGCTCAGTAGCTTCTCCCCGGGTTGCAAGGGTTCCTGATTGCGACAGCAGCTTGTCAACCAGGGTCGTTTTGCCATGGTCAACGTGCGCAATAATGGCGATGTTACGTAAATTCTCTAGCACGGATAAACCTCTTACCATCAAACAAAAATAGGGATATTTCAATATTCGTTATAGCAATCTACGTTGAGTCGCCATAAAAAAGCGTGACATTCTACTCCAGAGCGGCCTCGCCGCACAGGATTATTTTTGAACACTTATAAAACAATTTTTTGAGCACAGTGCTCAAAAGGTACTCTCTTGCCCAAGTCAAATAGCCTAAATGCACCGTTAATGCGCAGGCGATTCGCCAGTTTATCTTGCCATCAACTAAGCTAAGCAGCTGAATTCACTGTTTTTCACTCAGTCCTACTTTTATCGCTCGGCCCAAAGCCGCCATAATTATAGTCAATCCACGCCATCCAGCCGTGATGCGCCAGAGTGAGCCATAAAAATAAGCGCAGCAGGCATCAGTTAGCGGTTTCAGCGGATACCTTTGGCCTCAGTTTCAACAAACTCTATTCCACATTGCGAACAACGATCTTAATGATCTGATAATTAAGCACTATTCAATATAACCAGCCATAACCGCCCCGCGAAAAACAGCTTAGGTTGCCACAGTTTTGTGACATTATTGCGGGCGATTGAAATAGTGAGCTTGCACGGTTCTCTCGCCACACTAATGTGCTAAATTCGTTGTGCTTTGTTTGGTTTCGAATCTTGTCAAAAGCCAGAATTGAGATATTAATCCGGCTTGCCTCTGTGCTTAATGGGACGACGAGTTCGGGATAAATAGGCGTTGCTAGATTGCACTCAAGTTGCTTGCACTAAAATGGTGTTGTGACGGTGCGCACCAAAATGGATTAATGCACCAAAATGCCACATGCAAACGCACCAACATAGTGCAGCACGAAGTGAATTGTTGTGCACTAAAATATATAGCCTTTGATTATCAACACCTTAAATTGTTGGCATAGATATCGCTATATAGCTTGTAAGTTTGGCTCAAGCGCGACTTGAGTTAAAAGATTATAGAAGGGACATCCCTTTACCCTACCGGAGACTTGAGAATGTCAGTTGAATCAGTTTTAAAGCAACTTGAAGAATTAGAAGTTAAGTTTGTTGATTTACGTTTTACCGACACCAAAGGTAAAGAGCAGCACGTATCTATCCCTGCTCATCAGGTAGACGCTGATTTCTTCGAAGACGGCAAAATGTTTGACGGTTCGTCAATCGCTGGCTGGAAAGGCATTAACGAATCAGACATGGTGCTGATGCCAGACCCAACCACGTTTGTATTAGACCCATTCACCGAAGAAACCACTGCCCTGATCCGCTGTGACATTCTCGAGCCAGGCACTATGACTGGTTATGACCGCGACCCACGTTCTATCGCGAAAAAAGCGGAAGAATACTTACGCTCTACCGGTATCGCTGACACTGTATTAGTTGGACCAGAACCAGAATTCTTCCTGTTCGACGACGTACGTTTCGGTACTGACATGTCTGGTTGTTTCGTGAAAATCGACGCTAAAGAAGCGGCATGGAACTCTGGCACTAGCTACGAAGGTGGCAACACTGGTCACCGTCCATTCGTGAAAGGCGGTTACTTCCCAGTAGCTCCTGTTGACTCATCACAAGACTTACGTAGCGCTATGTGTTTAGTGCTCGAAGAAATGGGTCAAGTCGTTGAAGCTCACCACCACGAAGTAGCGACTGCGGGTCAAAACGAAATCGCAACTCGCTTCAACACTCTGACTAAGAAAGCGGACGAAATCCAAATTCTGAAGTACGTAGTACACAACATGGCTCACGCCTACGGTAAGACTGCGACTTTCATGCCTAAGCCAATCGTTGGCGACAACGGTAGCGGTATGCACGTTCACCAATCTCTGTCTAAAGACGGTGTGAACCTGTTCGCAGGCGACAAATACGCTGGTTTAAGTGAAACTGCACTGTACTACATCGGTGGTATCATCAAGCACGCTCGCGCGCTGAACGCTTTCACTAACCCAAGCACTAACTCTTACAAGCGTTTAGTACCACACTTCGAAGCGCCAGTGATGTTAGCTTACTCAGCACGTAACCGCAGCGCTTCAATCCGTATTCCAGTGGTACCAAGCCCTAAAGGCCGTCGTATCGAAACTCGCTTCCCAGATCCACATGCAAACCCATACTTAGGTTTCGCAGCACTGCTGATGGCGGGTATCGATGGTATCCAAAACAAGATCCATCCAGGCGAAGCTATGGATAAAGACTTGTACGATCTGCCAGCTGAAGAAGCGGCTGAAATCCCACAAGTAGCGACTTCATTAGAAAATGCGCTTGAAAACCTGCAAGCTGACCACGAGTTCTTAACTCGCGGCGGTGTATTCAGCGAAGATTTCATCCAATCTTACATTGCACTGAAATCTGCAGAAGCTGAGCGTGTAAGCCGTACAACTCACCCATTAGAGTTCGAGATGTATTACAGCCTGTAATGGCTAACGGCATCAATTAGCTGCACAAAATCTAACAGCCCCGGCAGTCTTCTGTCGGGGCTGTTTTGTCTCTATCGCACAGTGACTCCCAAGTATTCCCCTGCCTATTCAACACCTCTACACGCATACACTCCGACCTCTCGTTGTTATCTGTCCATTTGTTGTCGCCTCGTGATTTTGGGTGCGTAAAAAAGTAAAGGCTTTGTAAATTCAATTAAGAACGATTCTCGATTACAACTATAATAATGCGTCTTTTTTGGAGCTAAACACGGAATACTCCCCATTCATATTCAGTTAGCGCATTGAATTCTACCCATTAAAAACGCTTTCTGGGTCGCGAGGAAAGGCACCACAGTGCTGTCCTTTTGGCTTCTCATGTACCTGTTGTTTTTGATGGAGAATACTATGCCTAAGTCTATGGGGCCGATAAGCCTAGTCGCCGCCGCAGTTATCTGCCAACTGGGGCTTGTTAATGTGGCAACAGCCGCTGAAAACGATATGGAGCGCATGGTGGTCTCCGCCACCCGCTCACCGACCCAAATCAGCGATCTCTCCAGCACTGTATGGATCATTGATGAAGCCAGCATTCGCGAGCAAACCGATAGCGGCAAAGGAATTAAGGAAATGCTCGCCGCCTTAGTGCCGTCGATGGATGTGTCCAGCCAAGGACGCACCAACTTTGGCCAAAATATTCGTGGTCGCGCCATGGTGGTCTTAATCGATGGCGTGTCGATGAACACCTCCCGCAGTATCAGCCGTCAGCTAGACAGTATCGATCCATTCAATATTGCCCGCATCGAAGTGCTCGCTGGCGCGTCGGCTATCTATGGCGGTGGCGCACTTGGCGGTGCCATTAATATTGTCACTAAAAAAGCAGCTGACAGCAGTGATACCTTCGAAGCCGAAGCGGGATTCAAGTCCGGCTTTAATCGCAGTGATGATTTAGATTACCGCACCGCGCTGGCGGTGACTGGAGGCAGCGATTCGCTTAAAGGGCGCTTTAGTGCCGCTTGGCAGGAAAACGGCCAATGGTTTGATGGCAGTAGCAACCCTGTGATGCTGGACATTACCCAAACCGGAATGCAGTACACCCAAGGTTATGATTTGATGGCGAATATGGATTGGCAGCTTGCCAATGACGCCAACCTCAGTGCCATGGCGCAATACTATCGCAACGGTTCAGACGATGAACATGGTCTGTACATGGGTGAGAACTTCTCCGGCGTCACTGGCGATGCCTCAGTGCTAGAAACCCGTAATGGATTAGACGCTGACCGCAGCCCCGCCACCGAGCGCACTTTGCTGAATCTGTCCTACTCCCAGAATGGGTTTCTTGGTCAAACCCTGTATTTACAAGGCTTTTATCGCAAAGAGAATCTGGATTTCCACCCGTTCCCCTATGTCAATGAAACCAGCGGCGTCTACAACTTCTCAGCATCGGCTCAAAACACCAGCATCCATGGTTTGAAGGCAGTCGTGGAATCCAAGCCCGTCGATAGCCTCACTCTCACTTGGGGACTGGATTGGGATAAAGAAAGTTTTGATTCGAGCCAAATGAGTTTCGACCTCGATGCCGCCAACCAACACGGCGGCTTAGTGATGCGCGAACTGTTCACTACCGGCCGTTATGTCGACTTTTCGGTCGAATCCATTGCTGCATTTGTCCAAAGCAGTTGGGAGATGAATAGCTTTTTGGTGCTAAACGCAGGCTATCGTTATCAACACATGGAAAACAGCGTTGATGATTTTATCGGTTATAACCAACAGGTAGCGATTGCCTCTGGCAAGGCCAAGGGAGCCGATGCCATTAAAGGCGGCAGCACCGACTATAACATAGGGTTAGTCAACCTCGGCTTGGTGGCTAAGTTAAGCCAAGACCAACAACTCTGGCTTGCCTATTCCCAAGGCTTTGAACTGCCAGACCTATCGAAATACTATGGCCGCGGCACCTACAAGGCCGATGCCGACGGTTACTTACAGCTGCAAAACAGCATCAATATCAATGATACCCGTCTTGACGGGATCAAGACCGACTCCATGGAGCTGGGATGGCGTTATCTTGCAGACCGTTGGCAGGCGCAAGCCAGCGTCTATTATGCCGTGTCTGACAAGGTCATTGAGGTTAACAGCAAAGATCTGACCATCAATGTCAAAGACCAAGATAAACGCAGCTATGGACTAGAGGCACAGCTGAACTTTGATATCAGCTCCGACTGGCAAGTCGGCACCAACCTGCATCTGGTGCGCAGTGAAGTGAAGGATGAGAATAACTGGATTGATGAAACCGTCACTTATGCTTCGCCCTCTAAGGCCACTGCCTTTATTGGCTGGCGCGGCGACACACAAAAGATACGTTTACAGGCTGAGCACAGTTTCAGCGCCGAATCCGACTATCGCTTCAAAACCAACGATGGCCTAGCGAGTGAGCTTGGTAGCTACACGACGCTGGATTTACTGGGCTCTATCGATTTACCGGTCGGCACCTTGAGCTACGGCATCGAAAACCTGCTCGATAAAGACTACAGCACCCTGTGGGGCCAAAGAGCGGTGTACTTCTACAGTCCGACCTACGGTCCTGAGTCTATGTTCGACTACCATGGCCGCGGTCGCACCTTTGCCCTCAATTATCAACTGAGTTGGTGATAGCAGGCTAAAAGGCATTAATCGCTTGTGTTCAGCCTTCCCTTAAGGCGGGTTGAGCAAATGCCACAAACAAAAAACGGTCCACTTGGGACCGTTTTTTATGCTGATACATGCAGGAACAAGCTGATTATCTGCAACGACCAAGGCGCGAACCCGTGGTCGTGACTTTATCGCAATCTTTTTTGGTAACTTTCTTCTCGGCGCTGCTTGCCATAGTCGAATCGGTATCAGTATCACTGACCGATGCACAGCCACTCAAACCTAATACGGCAACGGGTAACAGTATCGCAATCCATTTTTTTAGCATTTCATTCATCCCTGATTAAATAGTGATATTGGCCTTGGGTGTTTGCATACAACCCAGTGTGGTTAAGCTAATCAATAAACGAACGAGGCACAACGCTACAAACGAGCCTAACTAGGTAAATACACCTTTCTACTGACGTGCAATCGCCGTGCGGCTAATACACCTAAACAGAAGCTATCATGTTAACAAGAGTCACATCACACGAAATCAGATGAAGAAGAGACTCAAACACGCTTGTTACCCGTAACCCAAGCCAAAACCAAAAAAGAGTTTATTTCCAATCCCTTCTTGCGCTTATGCGAATGACTCGCTAGCTTGAGCATGTCCATGCTGCATGATTGACTCCTCTCATTTGGGCGCACCTAATGACTCACCAACACAATGATAAAAATAACAATAGGCGCTTAGCTATGTGGCAAAAACTTAAACCCTATCAAGACTCTATTGTGCTGCTCAGTGCATTATTACTTGGCGGCATGATCGGCATCTATTGGCCATCCTTGGCGCTAAAGCTCAAACCCCTAGGGCAAATCTTTTTAAATCTGTTGTTTATGATTATCGTGCCCTTAGTAGCGATCAGCGTGACCTCATCGATAGCCCGCATGACGGACTTAAAAAAGCTTGGGGCGATTTTAGTGTCGATTATGGGCGTCTCGATTCTGATGGCGATTATTCCCGCCGTCGGCATCACCTTACTGGCACTGATGTTTGATCCTGCCCAAGGCGTGACCCTCGATCTTAATCAAACCGTTAGCGACACCTCGGGGAAGATGGATTTTGTGGCGCTGCTGACCACCAATGACTTTTCTGGATTACTCTCCAAATCCAATATCTTGGCGCTTATCATCATGTCGGTGATTGCCGGAATCGCCATAGGTCAATCGGGGGAAGATGGCCGTAAAGTCTCGGCACTGCTCGACAGTTTTAATACCGTCATCATGAAGATAGTCGCCATTATTATGCTGGCCGCCCCCGTCGGCCTTGGTGCTTACTTTGCTTCCACCATGGCGAGTCAAGATCCGCAGCTTGTGGTGACCTTTGCCCGCGCCGTGGGATTATTTTTAGTAGCCTGTTTTATCTACCTCACCGTCGGCTCCACCTTTTATGCCTGGCTTGGCGGCGGCATGCACGGAATTAGACAATTTTGGCGCCACGCCCTCGAACCCGCAGTGACTGCATTAGGCACGACTTCGTCCCTCGCAACCCTGCCAGTCACCTTAAGGGCGGCGCTGAAGATGGGGATAAAACCCGAAATCGCCGATATCAGCCTGCCGCTGCTGGTGAATTTGAATAAGGGCGGCGCATCCATTATCACTGCACTGAAGATTGTGTTTATCTACTCTCTGCTCGGGTTAGATTTCACGGTCGATGTGTTTATGGTGACCATACTCATCTCCGTCCTATCCGCCTTCATCATTGGTGGCGTGCCGGGCGGCGCCTTCCTCGGGGAGATTTTTATCGTCACTACCTTAGGATTACCAATGGAAACCATCCCCATTCTAGTGGTGATAGGCGCCATTACCGACGCTCCTTCCACCGTCATAAACGTCGTCCACGATCTAAATGCCAGCCAGATTGTTGAACGCCTCAACCGTAAAAGGCTTGAGCCATAGGGCTGTAATTGCCGAATAATTGACAACGAAACGCATCTGGTTAGAATGCCAAACCATTGAAACAGAGCACATTTGTGCCGAGTAAAATCCGCTATGCTACCGCAGTACCAGAACGCTGAGTCGAGCAAATGAATCAGCCACATGGAAGCGATGCGGTTTTTCAAACATAAACAATGGAGTGGTTATGCGTTGGTTGGCTTGGTTAGTTGTATGCGGGTATCTCAGTGGATGCGCCGCGGTAACGTCGAGAATGGGAGCAGATTCAACCTGGGGTCACTCATTTTCGAGTGTGCAAACGGCTGTAGATAATGGCGAGGAGTGTGTGGTGATATCCGCGATATCCGCCCCGCCTCTGCTGCTGTTTACTGTCCCACTGACACTGGTGGATATGGGCGGCTCACTGGTAGTTGATGCAGTGATGCTACCCGTCGATTTGGCGATAACCCCAAGCAATCCAGAGCTTCACACCCCACGGTCTATGTTCTGCCGCTATAACTACAGTATTTAAGCACATTCGCCAGCCATAAATGACCTTAGCCTCAACCCTGAGGCTAAAGGGTAATGTCATATCGGCATAGGGGTGCAACTAGGTCGCCTTAGCGCACCCCATTCGTAGCCGCTTCGAGCAAGCCCTATTCAATCCGTTAACGACGGGCTTTTATCACCTCCAGCAATTTCGCAATATCGGCCTCATCGTTATAGATATGTGGCGATACGCGTATTCCTAAACTGCGGGCATCGACACTGATATTCGCCTCCGCCAACGCCGCCATGATGGTTGCTTCGCGCTCGCCAAATTGCAGGATCAAGGTGCCACTGCGCTTATCGACTTCCCGTGGCGAGACCAACTCATATTCCAATGTCTGGACGACTGTCTCCATCAACCGCAAGTTATGTTCACGCATCGCCTGTGAGCCAATATTGGCAAAATATTCAATGCTGTGGGCGGCAATCGCATAGGGCGCGATAGAAGGCGTACCGCCCCAAAACCGTAGCGCAGTTGGGTGATAGCGGAAATCATGGATATCAAACTCGAAAGGATTCTCATGGCTAAACCAACCCACATCCTGCGGCTGACACTGGGGCAAAATAGCTGGATTGACCCACAGATACGCAGCCCCTGGGCCTGAGCATAACCATTTCACACTCGAACCAATCATAAAGTCCGGCTGTAGTTTGGTTAAATCCAGCGGCAAAATCCCAGCCGATTGCGCTACATCCACGAGACTCAAGCAGCCACGCTCACGGGCAAGGGGAATGATCTGCGCCAATGGCGCCTGCTGACCAGTATTAGAATAGGCATGGCTGACAAAGACTAAATCGACATCGGCACAAATATGCGCGTCCCACACATTGGGGTCGGTGACATCTAAGCCCTTGGGAATAAAGCGCAGTTCACAGCTTGCGGGTAATGCCTTTTTCAGGGCAAACCCCATGCTGGGAAAATCAATCTCGCTCATCAGCACCACGGCGCCGCCATCCCGCGTTAATCTATCGAGGGACATCACAATTTTGGTCAAGGCGCTCGATAGATTAACCTGCGGGCAAAAGTCCTGTGGCTGACCATTAAAAAGGCTCGCCAGCGCCGCGGTAAAGTTATCGATGACGCCCAACCATTGGCCCCAAGGCTCGCGGCCAGACTCCTGCCAAGGCGCAAAAAATGCCTGCTTAAACGCCTGCTCGGTCGATTTGAGTGGCCGCCCCACGGAATGGTTGAGCAGATAACCTGGGCCTGCGAGGCAAAAGTCTTGTTTTACATTTAGCAGCATGGCCTTACCTTAAACTGTCTTTGAGTTTTTTCAGATCGTGATAACGGGTACGAATATCGTGTCGCAACACCGCGGCGCGTCTATCCCTTAAGCGCTCGAGGGAGCCTAGCAGCACATGCAATGGTGGACCACTGGCGGTGACCTTGGCTAAATGTTGCTGCTCCATATTCACCGAAGGCTCGGCAATATATTTAGTCACCAACTCATTGTGGTGTTGAATGGCGGTTTCGCCATGCAACTCACAGACTTCGATAAACAGCTTAAGGTTTTCCTGATACCAATCCTGCTGCACGCAGGCCTTTGACTGTAAAAAGTCATCCATCAAATTCGGACGGCGCATACACTCCCGCAGGATTTGTTGGTCCTCTGGCATCATGTATAAAAACTTATCCACCAGCATTTGCGAATAGGCCGATTCGTTGGCAAAACATAATCCTAGGGTTAAATCGATAACGTTAATTCCGGCAAAGTCGCCAGCATTGGCGCCGCGATACACCACTGAGCCAACCCGATAGGGTTTGTAATAGGGGCGCACGCAATAGAAGAAGCGGTCGGTATCTAACCGTTTGAATAACTGCTGGTTTGACTCAATCACATCCTGCAATGCTTGCTTGGCGACCCGCAGCAAATCGTGGCTAATAGGATGAGAGATCCCCAAGGGCTGAATTTTTAATAAGGCATCGCTGGCACGCTTATAGGCCAAGATGCCCTTAGTGTTGTAATCCACAAACAGCTTCTCGTCGGGCAGATCGGTAAAGCGTTTGTAGATACCATTGTGGGCACGGTTATGGGTGGTTAAATGAGCAGTAGCAAAGCGTGGCGTCACACCGATGGAGGCGCCGATATGCATAGCGAGCGCCGAAGCCTCGACCAGTGGTGAAGTGGTTTCCCGCGTCGGCTCGGTAATCTCATGACGACGACAGGCGGCCATATACAGGCCGACATTCCCTAGTAGATCGAAGGCACTGTCGAAGCCTTCATCGGTATTGCCTTCATCGAGCAGCGCCTTAATCAGCTCACGCCCTTCACTTTCTAATGTTTGCTTAAGCTCGGTGCCGATATCTTGCACATTGGCGCGGTCGGTCTGCTGGTAATAAAGCTGTTCGAGCTGGGAGTTAAGTTCCACAAAGCGACTGCGGATCCACTCATCGAAAGCTTCGGTGTTATAGGTGGCAGGTTTCACTTGGACATCCTTGGAAATTGTTATGGTTATTTTTACCGGAGCAAGTACTGATAGACGCGTTTTTACTTGGCTACTGGCGTCTTTAGCGTATCCGAGTTAACAAGAATGCAACTTCTGCTCGCACGTTTCTAGCGCTAGCTCAAATTTATGAAAAATCCAATGCCACTTTTTATTTACACCTTGCGCCAGCGCAAGTTCTCAAATCCATTCCCCTCGCACAATAGCGCCAAATATAGCTAGTCCTAATGCAATCGCGCGGCAGGTTCCGCAGGGGTGAATCAAATGATTTTAATGGAGTTTATTGTCGTACTCGGCTGTTTACTGCTCGGTACCCGCTATGGCGGTATGGGGCTAGGACTGATAAGTGGTATTGGCTTATTTTTACTGACGTTTGTGTTTGGTCTCGCCCCCGGACAACCGCCCGTACAGGTGATGCTCACCATTCTTGCGGTGATAGGCTGTGCCTCGGTGTTACAAACCGCAGGTGGTTTAAATGTGATGATGCAATTTGCCGAGCGTTTACTGCGCCGCCATCCACAATACATCACCATTCTGGCGCCGCTCACCACTTGGACCTTAACCTTTTTATGCGGAACCGGCCATGTGGTTTACACCATGTTCCCGATCATCTCCGATATCGCCCTGAAGAAAAACATTCGCCCAGAACGCCCCATGGCGGTGGCATCAGTCGCCTCGCAAATGGCGATTTGCGCTTCCCCAGTGTCGGTCGCCGTGGTTTCTATGGTATCGATTTTGGCGGCGCAGCATGGCGTCGGCCATGCCTACAGCATGCTAGAAATTTTAATGGTGTCTGTACCAGCATCCCTTTGCGGTGTGTTAGTGGCGGCACTCTGGAGCCTGCGTCGTGGTAAAGATTTAGATAAGGACGAAGAGTTTCAGGCGCGAATTAAAGATCCCGAACAAAGGGCGTTTATCTACGACAAGAGCGAGACTCTACTGGATCAAACCTTTCCTAAGGAAGCCTATTGGGCGACGGGGATTTTCTTTACAGCTATCGCCGCCGTGGTATTACTTGGCTCCTTTAGCGAACTGCGCCCTGTGTTTGAGGTGAAGGGCAAGCTGGCGCCGCTATCGATGAACTTAGTGATCCAGATGATGATGTTGATCGCTGGTGCTTTTATCTTAATGAGCTGCAAAGTCAAACCCACAGAAATTGCCAACGGCCCAGTGTTTAAGGCCGGCATGGTAGCGATTTTCTCGGTATTTGGCGTGGCTTGGATGAGTGATACTTACTTTATCAGCCATATGGATGTACTGAAGGAAAACCTCTCCCATGTGGTGCAAAACCAACCTTGGACCTATGCCTTAGTGCTGTTTTTAATCTCAAAACTGGTCAACAGCCAAGCGGCGGCGCTCACAGCTATTGCGCCCATGGGCTTGGCCTTAGGCGTCGATCCTAAGTTGTTGATTGCCTTTTTACCTGCGAGCTATGGTTACTTTGTACTACCCACTTATCCAAGCGATTTGGCCTGTATCGGCTTCGACCGAACAGGGACAACCAAAATTGGTAAGTTCATCATTAACCACAGCTTTATTATTCCAGGATTGATAGGCGTGGGCACAGCATCGACCGTCGGTTATCTGCTGGCGACCACCTTACTGTAAGCACGGTTTGAGGCGATAAAACACATAAGACCGATAACGTGAAAACGTTATCGGTCTTATGCTTGAAACAAGTGAAAGTTAAGTACGATACATGGCGAGGAACATACGGATATTGGCATCAATGATCTCTTGCCGTTGCTCATCGTGATTTTTCAAATGGAACAATTTCGGCCAAAAGGCGAAGGCCTTAAACATCCCCCAAAACTGGGTTGCCGCCAGTGGAATATTATCGATTTTTAATGCCTTATGGGCCACGGCTCCGGCAAGCCACGCCTCTAATCCACCTTCTTGCTTAGCTAATCGTTCCATGGCCTCGGTCGCTTGAACCGGTGAACGAATAAACTCGGCCATCACTACCCTTGCCACTCGCAGGAAATCCGGTTGCTGATACAGCTCCCAGCAGCGACGCGCAATCTGTTGCAATTGTGATTCGAGGCTCTGCTCAGGATTAAATGCCAAGGTGGCCGCTTCCTTAGTGCGCGCCCACAGGTCACCGGTTGTCGCCTCGAATAACACTTCTTTGCTGGGGAAATGATTGTAAACAGTGCGCTTGGAGACATTGGCACGCTGGGCAATTCTATCCATGCTGGCGCCGGCAAAACCATTGACCATAAATTCTTCCTGTGACGCGTCGAGGATCGCCAAACGCTTCAGTTGGGAATGTGTCAGTTTTACTGCTTTTTCTGCCATTGTGGTATGCCATCAAAATATTTGCCGAGATTTTACACTATTGAGTTTACTTTTGCACAGCCTTGAGTAAACTACACTGTGTAGTTTACTTTTATCAAGTTTACGATGCGACTCAAAATCACCTTGGCCATACTGTTACTCGGGAGTGTTATTATGACCTTAGATCCCAACACCATTCAAACTGCCCCAACTCAGGATCAACGCTTTCGTAATGAAGTGCCAAACACTCACAGTGGTGAAGGTAATTTACCTGCTATTTTATGGCGTTACGTCACCGAGCGTATTCCCGATAAGAGTCCGAGCCAAGCGCTACCTATTCAGCCCATGCAACTATCCGCCACGGCGGAGGCAACGCCTATGCTGTATAAAATCAGCCACTCCACTGTGCTGTTACAGCTAAACGGCCAGTATTGGTTAACCGATCCTGTGTTTTCAAAGCGCGCCTCACCAAGCCAATGGTTTGGTCCAAAACGTTTTCACGCTCTGCCCATTGAGCTCGAAAATATTCCTCCGCTCGCTGGGATTATCTTGTCCCACGATCATTATGATCACTTAGACAAGCAAAGCGTAGTGGCGCTCGCTTCGCGCACTCAGAAGTTTATTGTGCCACTGGGTGTCGATAAACATTTGATTGCTTGGGGGATACCGAAGGAAAAAATTATCGCCCTCAACTGGTGGCAGACAACCGAACATCAAGGTGTGCGCTTTACCGCCACGCCAGCACAACATTTTTCGGGCCGAGGGCTGAAAGACAGAAATCAAACCCTGTGGGCCTCTTGGGCTATTCAATCCCCTGAATTAAATATCTTTTTCAGTGGCGACTCAGGCTATTTTGATGGTTTTAAAAAGATTGGCGATAAACTGGGCCCCTTCGACCTCACCTTAGTCGAAACCGGTGCCTACGATGAGATGTGGGCCGATATCCACATGCAGCCAGAGCAATCGCTGCGGGCGCATTTAGATCTTCAAGGTCAATACCTTATCCCAATCCACAACAGCAGTTTCGACTTAGCGCTGCACAGTTGGTACGAACCCTTAGAGCGAATTGCCGCGGCGGCGAAAGCCTATGCTGTCCCCCTGCTGACTCCTGAATTTGGTCAAGGGATTAACCTCAATGAGCTAGCCCACAGCCCAGCACTCAATCAAGGGTGGTGGAAGTCATTCTTACCCAAGGACAGACCGGAGTTTGAAGTAGTTCCAGTCAAACTCGCCTCCAACAAATAGTCATAGAGGTATTTCCTTAGCGGCGCTTAATCAGTGCGCCGCTAAGGTTCCTCCCCACCCCAAGTACAACGAAAGCATTAAGCTCCCGGCAAACAGTCAGTACGCCTAGACGTTTTTAGCGACATCAGCATACAATCCGACCTTGTATCCTGCTGAATCAATTTATCTTTTGAGAATGTCGTACTAAAGATGGTGAAAGGTTTTCGTTTATTGATACTCGCAGCGAGCCTAGTCTGTGGCCTTGGTTATCTCGGCTACCACGGGCTAACTCGTTATAACTTAAATACGGACTACCAAGTGGGTGATGTACTCGACTCACTCAATGGCGTCGAGATTTATTATAACGGCGGCGTCAACACTAACGAGGGGCGCAACCTCTCCCTCGACGGCTATAACCTGGGTATCAAATACCAATGCGTAGAGTTCGTTAAACGTTACTTTTACATGCGTTATCAACACAAAATGCCCGACAGTTTCGGTCACGCCAAAGACTTCTTCAACGACCTGTTGCCCGATGCGAGCTGGAATGAAAAACGCGCCCTACGGCAATATACCAATGGCAGCCAAAGCAAACCTATGGCCGATGATTTACTAGTATTCGCGCCATGGATGTTTAATCCCTACGGCCATGTCGCGATTGTCGCCAGCGTCACGGAGACCAGTATCGAAATTGCCCAGCAAAACCCCGGCCCTTTTGCGCCGTCACGGGAGGTTTTCCCCTTAGTGCAACGTGAAGGCCTGTGGTATATCGATACCCCGCGCACCAAGGGTTGGTTACGCTGGGAAGCTCCCGCAGCCATGATTGTGGCGGGAGAGGTTGAGGAAAGCGTAGGGGAGAGTGTTGAAGGAAATACTGAGGGAAATCCCCAAGCAAACCAACAAGCGACTCCACTTAAACGCTAAGGTTAGGAGAACAAAAATGGGACTACTCGACTGGCTAAAACGACACCTCGGCCCTAAGGCGAATCCGGACTCACAGACTGCGGATCTCCAAGCGATTTTTAATGGGCCCTTACCTCGCCTGCTTTTGCCCAGCCATCAAGTTTATCCCATCGTCACCCCCGCGATGCAGCCCGATCTCGCCGCCTATCAAATACATTGCTTGTTGAGTAACCAAGATAAACAACGACTCGATGCCCTGCTCGCCGAGATGGCATTCGCGCCTGTTGTTGAAAAGGATGCAGCATCGAGTAAGCTGTTGCACCATGCCCAAGGGCAAAGCCATGTTTTTCTACATCAATATGCTGATTTTGCAGGGTTCTGCGTGCTACTCATCAGTAATGATATCGCGCTGTTGCAACGACTAATCGGCTTTAAGGCTGCGCCACCAGCACCGTGGGAAAGCTTTCCCGATGTCGATCCTGATACACTCGGGAGTCTGCAGGGCAATATTGAGTTTTGGTGCGATACGTTTTGGCGGCCTTACTGGTTATCACTCAGTGAGGCCGAGCGCAGTCAGTACCCCACTAATTGGCATGAATTCAGTGAGTTCCACTAGCAGCGTTATACGGAGGTCAAAATGAAGCTCAAATTTATCACGGTCGCCATGCTGCTTTTTATTCTTGCAGGATGCCTAGTACCAGAACAGCCCGTCATCCCAGTCAAAGGCGCCAGCAATAAGGATTGGAATAGCCAAACCTTTTGGTATGAACCCTGGGGCAGCTCAGGCACCCACAAAGGCATTGATATATTTGCCGCGGCCAATACGCCCGTAATCGCGCCAACGCCGCTGTTACTTCTGTATAAAGGGGAGTTTTTTAAGGGTGGCAAGGTAGTGGTAGGACTTGGCCCCAAATGGCAAATCCACTATTTTGCCCACCTCGATAGCCTTAACGCATCGACAGGGTTATTTGCGGGACGCGGGGATGTGCTAGGTACTGTCGGCACGACGGGGAACGCCCAAGGCAAACCGCCCCATTTGCACTATTCCATTTTAAGCATGTTACCCAGACCTTGGTTAATCGACACTTCAACCCAGGGATATAAAAAGGCGTTTTACTTAAATCCAATCGACTATTTAGACCCTAAGTAAAGGATTGGTCGGTTAAGCATTCCTGTTGGCAACGACTTCAGCGGGTTGTTCAACGGGTTGAGTCACCTCGGTTTCTACCGCGATGGCCTGCGCCGCCCGCTCGGCTTTAGAAACGTATTTAGGCTTATTGCTGCTATGCAACTTGGCATTGGCTTTTTTCGCCTTCTGTTTAAGCGTTTGGTTAATCTTCTTTTTACGGTTCATATCGGCACTAAGGCGTGAAAAAGGTCGCCATTATATTCTTCCTTCGACTCGGCAACAAATCGGCGGTTCAGCCTACGTGCAAACCCTCAATCTAAATGCACCTATATTGATAACCGAGTCACAAGTTCAAGAAAGTGCCACTTTTTCCACGCATTTTATTTACAACTCGACTAGACAAGCCCAATTCACTTCCTTAAAATCAGCGGCAATAAAAATCGTTATCATTTGCAATGTTGTTTAACGGAATAGTCTGATGCCAAGGATATCGGTGTAGCAAATTCACTCGCCCTTAGCAGGAAGTTATATGACGTTCAAAACCTCGTTTGTTGCCCTCGCCGTATTTACCGCCCTCACCCAATCCGCAGTGGCTCAAGAAGCCCCAGATACGGGAACGAATAAGAATAAAGACATCGAAAAGATCACTGTCACCGCGAGCCGCATGGATAAATCGCCAAGCTCCATTCCCAATACAGTGACCATTATCGACCGCGTGCAACTCGAAGAGCAGTTCCGCACTACTAAAGATTTATCGACCATTATCGGCAACTTAGCACCTAGCTTTTCACCCAGCCGCCAGAAGATGAGTAACACGGGCGAAACCCTGCGTGGCCGTCCGCCATTAATAATGATCGATGGAGTGCCCCAATCCAACCCACTGCGTAGTGGTGGTCGTTCGGGACAAACTATCGACCCTGCGATGATCGAGCGTATCGAAATTATCCACGGCGCCAATGCGATGCACGGCTTAGGCGCACAGGGCGGTATCATCAACTACATCACCAAAAAACCAACGGGCGATAACCAACACGTCGTCAGTTTCGATGTTACTGTGCCCGACTCGCTCAAATCGAACGGTGTAAGTTTTGGTGCCAGCTATGCGTTTTCGGGCGAATCCGAGCTGATCGATATGTTGGGCTCGGTGAGCTATCGCAATAACGGCGTGTACTACGATGCAAACCACGATGTGATTGGCGTGGACACGACGCAAGGCGAGTCCATGGACAGCCAGAGCAAAGACTTCTTTATCAAACTCGGCCATAACTTTGCCGAGTCGCGCTTAGAGCTGATGGTTAACCATTACAACATGGAGAACAATGGCGATTGGATGCCGGTGAAAGGCGATATCACCACTGGCAAACCAACGGGCGCAATCGAAGAAAAACAACCTTGGGAAGCGGCCAACAACCAAGTCACGACGACTAGCCTCACTTACACCCACGAGAATATTGCTGGTCAACAGCTGAGTATTCAGTTGTTTAATCAAGATTTTGAGGCCGTGTATGGCGGTGGCTGTAACAAGACTTTCTACGATCCTGCATTTGCCAATAACGACAACCTAGTACAATGCGAAGGCCCTAAAGGCGAGAGTTGGTACTATGAGCAATCGCGTAACTCTTCGGTCAAATGGGGATTAAAAACCTCGTTAATTGCCAAAAACATTGCCGATACGGGTATCGACGCCGCCTATGGTATCGACCTGTTCCGCGATACCACTGAGCAGGATTTAGTGCAGACGGGTCTGTCGTGGGTGCCTGAAAGCACCTATGACAACTTCGCGCCTTATTTGCAGTTAGATTATGATTTAATTACTGATCTAACCCTATCGACCGGCGTACGCTACGAGCACGCTAAACTCAATGTCGATGACTACAAGACGCTCTACGGTGCAGGGAATAAACAAATCGAAGGGGGCGAAGCGAGTTTCGACGAGACCCTATTCAACATAGGTGTCTCCTACAAGATCACTCCAGATATCCGCGTTTACACTAGCTATAACCAAGGCTTTGGTATGCCAGACATCGGCCGTATTCTGCGCGACGGTAACAGCTTCCCCGGAGCAAACCCAAGTATCAGCGACTCTCTATCCCTTGCACCGATTGTGACGGATAACGTGGAGTTTGGCGCCGATTACCAAGGTGAATTCTTGAGCGCTAAGATTGCTTACTACCGTTCGGCCACCGATTATGGCGCCCGTTTAGCCTTAAACAGCGACGGCTTCTACGACGTTAAACGTGAGAAGAGCGTCATTGACGGTATCGAAGCCAATATCACCGCCTACCTGACCAGCAACGACGATCTGGGCATGAATCTAGCGATTCAGCGCGGTGAATACGATTCGAATGATGACAACAAAACAGATACCGATCTCGATGGTGCCAACATTTCACCAAATCGTATCAACCTGTTCTGGACCCATAATTTCGATAACGAAATGTCGACGCGCGTACAGGCAAACTACTTTATGGACCGTGATTTCGAAGATGCCACGGGTGAGAAATATGCCGAGTTTAATGGCTACACCACTGTCGATGCGTCATTCTCAATGCCGCTCTACACTGGCACCTTAACCTTAGGCGTGCAAAACCTGTTTAATAAGGATTATTTCAACTACTACTCACAAACTATGGGTACTAATGATCGTTATTTCAAAGGCATGGGTCGCACCGCAACACTCGGTTATACCGTGGCTTTCTAATTAGCACGCCCAATTTACCGCGTAAAAAAGCGCAACCTAGGTTGCGCTTTTTTATTGAGGATTTACTAATCTTTCGTCACCACCCAGAGTGCATGCAACAAACCGGGGAACCAGAAAAATAAACACAACACTATGTTGATTAATAAGTCCTTGCCCGCACCCGCCTTTAAAAATACCGCGACTGGAGGTAATAGAATCGCAATGATGACTAAGAGTAATTTGTTTGTATCCATAGCAGGCTGTCCTTAATTGACCATATCTTTAACTAACTTCGCAGTTAGTGTGCAGGTTTGCAACTTTTTCATCGTTCACAGTTTTGTTTGAGTCGTATATACGTCCGCACAAACTGAAAAAGCCATCTATAGTTAAAGGAAAAAATGAACCCTAACCATGGATCCTCAAGCCCTTTTACTGATTAAGTTTATCTGCCTGCTCACAGGCACCGCCGCTATTGCTTGGGGATTAATCGCTCAACCGTTAAAAATCGCCCCCCTAGCCAGCATGCGGTTTTCCCTCGCCAACCTTTTTGTGCTGTTTGGTATCATACTCAATACCCAACGGACAGAATCAAACAGTTATCTCTATTGGTTTTGCTCCGATATCATCATCTTGTTGGGATTTATCATGCTGCGTTGGGGGACCCAGTATCTGTTTCGCTTGAAGCACAGCACTCAGTTCGATCTAACCATTCTTACTATCACCGCAGTATTGATGTTAACGGTTCCCCCGAGCTCTCACTCAGAGCCAGTGCTAGCCATGCTGTTTTCTGCCAATGCCGCCCTTACCTTTGTGATGCTGACTCGAGATAATTTTATTGCCATCAAGCCAGATGCTGGCAGCAAAGTCGCCACGGCAATGGTGCTGCCATTAGTCGCCATGGTCATTATCTTCACTCTTCGCTTCTTAATCGCCCTGCTTTCATCGAACGAAAACCATGTCTTTATCGCCATCTATCGGGAGGAGGCGACGCCCGTGCTGTGGTTTTATGTTGTCCTCGCCCTTATCATCAACATAGTGATGATTGGCAATGCGATAACACGCCTTGTCAGCAAAATCAGAGTATTAGCCGAGCGAGACCAACTGACTGGGCTGTGGAATCGGCGGGCGATGCAAAAGCGGCTTACGGTTATCCATCAACGCTGGCAAAAAAATGCTGAGCCCTACAGCCTGATACTGCTCGATCTCGATCATTTCAAACAAATCAACGATCAATATGGCCACGCCGTCGGCGATCTCGCCCTACTTACGGCCGCTAGGCTGTTTAGCACTGTATTGAGGGAACATGACGTCCTATGCCGCCAAGGTGGAGAAGAATTTCTGGTATTACTGCCCGCCACCAGCGCGTCCGCCGCCAGAACCGTCGCTGATAAGTTACATAGGGTGTTGAGGGAAAATCCGCTTCAATGCCAAGGGCAGGAGATCCAACTCTATGCCAGCATTGGTTACGCCACCATTTACCGAGGCTGTGAGCCAGACAAGCTCTTAATCGAAGCCGACCATGCCATGTATCGCGCCAAATCAGAGGGGCGAGACAGGATCTGCCAAGCCCTAACACCACAAGCCTAACGCTCTGGCCAGTCTAATGACTCGGGGGCTTGCCACTGTTTAAGCGCCTCAGTCACACCCTGCAAGGTAAAGACCTCGCCCTGCTCGGGCATATCAAGATACGCATAGTCCTGCCTGTGACCATCCTCATGTTGATAACGAAAATGCAGGCAATAGGCGTGTAGATAACAGCGGTCGGCGACATCCGAGCCGTAGAGTGCATCGCCTAAAATCGGTACCCCAAGGCTTGCAAGCGCGACTCGTAACTGGTGGGTTTTCCCCGAGTGGGGTTTGAGTAAGTAAAGCCTAAGCCCTTCGCCAACACTGGTGGAGAAGAATTGGGTTATTGCGGGATTTTCTTTGGTTCGCAGCAACTTAAACATGCTGCGGCGGGATTTAGCCATATCGCCAATCACCCAGCCTTGCTTCTTCTTCGGCTTGCCTTTGGCGAGCGCAAGATAGTATTTCTGCACTTGATGGGCGCTAAAAAGCTCAGTCAACTGCCGCGCCGCCGCTGGATGTTTGGCTAACAGTAACAGCCCTGAAGTCGGCGTATCGAGCCGATGCACGGCAAAGAGTTTTATCCCTAAATCCTGCTCCAGCTGCGCAACGACACCCGCAGTGCCATCTTGGCTGTGAAAATGCACATTCGGCGATTTAGAAATAACAAGAAAATCAGCCTCGTCGGCTATGATTCGGTACATGGGGTTCTCAACACTGTCACGCGGATATTGGCCTAAAACTGAATGGTCACCACTAGGCCTGGATGATTATCCGAAAGAGTAATTTGCGCATTGTGCCGCGACATGATCGCTTTGACCATAGATAATCCTAAACCCGTGCCCTGCAAATGGCGGCTTGGGTCGAGACGCACTAATCGCTCAAACACCCTTTCCTTGCTGTCATCGGGGATCCCTGGGCCGTTATCGCAAATCTTAATTTGGGCGCCAGATTGAATAATATCGATGCGAGCACCTTGGCCTGAGTACTTCATCGCATTGTCGACCAAGTTATATAAGGCCTGGAACAACAAATACTTGTCACCATAAATCTTATGGTCTGATAGGAGCGATAGACTCAAGGTTTGCTCATTCGACTCGGCGACCGCGTCGGCCATGTCCAACAAATCGGTACATAGCTGCGCCAAACTCAGCTCCTGTAAGTCTAAGGTTTGCTGCCCTTCCTCGATGCGTGTTAACGAGAGCATGGCATCGAAGGTCGCAAGACAGTGGTCGAGCTCTTCGGTCAAAATCGCGCAACCTTCGCTGATTTCATCGGGGGATTTGGCCGCTAACTCCTCAAGACCAATGCGAATATGGGATAAGGGTGTACGCAAATCGTGGGCAATGTTATCTGTCACCCCGCGCACCGCCATCAGGTTATTCTCAAGAATATCCAGCACGTTATTAAACTGCAGCGCCAGCATATCGAACTCGTCCTGACGCCAACTGAGCGGCAGACGCGTATCGTAATGCCCCCGCTCAATTTGCTCACTCAAGCGGTTGTACTGCACTAAGCGGCGCAAAATCGCCTTAGAAAACAAATAGCCCAACGCTAAGGTTAACACTATGGTCAACATCACGGCCGTGGCCGCCGCACTGATAAATTTATCGATCAAGGTGGCTAAGTTATCGGTACGGGTGGCAATGAGCACAGGGCCATAGCGGGTCATCACTAGGCCGCCGGTAAGGATATGCAGCTTATCAGGACCGCCAGTTAAAATCGGGAAATCCCGAGTTTGCGGCAGCATGGGCATACCTTCTGGCATAAAGCTTAAGGCACCAACCATGTCATAACTGTTGCGCCAGGCGATGAGCGCCGTCTGCGGATCGGCGGCACGGATTTGCGCTGCAAAACTACGACGGTCCACAGTAAGAGCAAGTTGCTGATAGCGTTGGGTTTCTGACTCGAGATATTGAGTCACTTGGTACTGCTGTTCGATAATCAGTTGTCGATAAAGGGCAAACAGCAAAGCGCCTATGATCACAGTCACTAAGGTCGAGAAGATAATAGTGATGCGCCAGGCGCTGCTTTGGTAAGGCTTAATGCCTTTGGCGTAAGCGATAACCCGCTCCCCTTACGGTTTCAATCAATTCACCGTGGCCTAACTCTTCAAACTTACGGCGTAACTTGGCGATATGCACGTCGATCACATTGGTACGGGGATCGAAGTGATAATCCCATACGGCTTCGAATAATAGTGTGCGGCTAATGACCTGATTGGCGTGTTCCATCAGATACTTAAGCAGTTGGAATTCTTTGGGTTGCAGCATTAAATCGTGACCATCTAAAGTCACATTGCGGGTGAGCAGCTCCATTTTTAAGCCGCCGACCACTAAATCAGTGGTAATAGGGATGGATTGACCCCGTTGCATCAACTTTTCGGCACGCACGAGCAGCTCCGAAAAGGCAAATGGCTTAGTCATATAATCATCGCCACCCGCACGCAGGCCTTTCACTCTTTCATCCACATGGGCCAGCGCCGACAGTATAAGCACAGGGGTTTGATTGCCCGTGGCTCTGAGGGCGGCCAGCAGTTTCAAACCGTCGAGTTGGGGCAACATGCGGTCGAGAATCAAGAGGTCGTACTGACCACTCGTGGCTTGCAGCAGGCCTTGATGACCATCGCTGGCGGTCTCAATATTATGCCCCTGCTCAAGAAATCCTTTAACGATGTAGTCGATCGTTGTCGCATCATCTTCAACTAAAAGTATTTTCATCTGTATGCTGCGCTCCCCTGTCTTCACTTAGCGGTGATGCTCAGTGCTAATCCCACTTAAGTAAAGGTAGTTGCCGTAAATTTTCAATATCGAATGCCAATTTATACTTACCAGTATCATCCAGCAACTTTAACTCTAAGTAACTGATACCTAAGTCATGATCTAACTTTGCGTCGGTCAAAAAGGCCTTATGGTCCTTAGTCGCCATCGCAATAATGCCGGAGAAAGTTTGATGTTTAGTGCTGATAAGGCGCGCGGCTTCCACTTCACCAACATCGTCGGCAGTGACTTTGCCCGCTTTTTGTTTCAATAACTTACCATCTCGCGCCCGATATTCGAAACGGGTAATCGCATTCGCCAGCGGATTAATCAACTCAAACTGGTAGACCAACTCGCCTTCCTGCATTTCCATTTCAAACTCGGCAATCACGCCAGGAAAATCCTTCTCAATTTGCTGCATCACACTTAACGGCGGCTGATACTCACCGCTCGAAAGCATCGAATACATGCTCTGGGCTGCGGTGGCAATCCCAGATACCAACATGAATCCTAGCAACCATAGTCTCATGGCTCCTCCATAAAAATCGGCTAAGTTTGTATCTTATGAGACAATCAGTTAGATGTCGATGGCGTGCTAAAACCCCATCGTTTTTATCCCTGTTTGCCCATGATGGCGCCTCGTTCATCACCCATGTGGATTGCTCAATCCGATTGATTCAGGCTCGGCAAGCACTGACGAATGTATTGAGTTTACCTAATACCTACTGAAACACCGATGGAAACAAGATTAAGCTTTGATCATCTAGGGATTTAACGGCAGCGCAGCTTCGCAAATCAAGCTGAGTTATTCGTTAATGGAGAATAGATTTCGCGAAATGAGGCAAAAAACTTAGTTACTCTAAAATATGAATTTGTTCAGATTTGAGCGCAACCGTAGTTTGCATCCCCTTAGTTAAACCAAGCTTTTGTGCAAGGTGGAGCGACACTTCCGTATTAAGTTGCAACTCAGTCCCAGTGGCGTAACAGACCACGCGCACCGACTCGCCCATCACCAGCAAGGAGTCGATGGTGACATCTAACTTATTAAAACTGCGGCATAAACGTCCATTTGAGATGGCGTTAAATCTGATGCCTTGATTCGGGATCACCCAACGCACTTTACTGCCCACGCTGCGGTCTTTGCCAAAATCACTGGCGATCAGCTGCTCGCCAAATTTGAGCCAAGTAATGTCCTTAGTACGGTCTTGGAACACCACTTCGCCATCGAAAATATTTCTTAAGCCCATCTGCCGCGCAACCGCCTCGTTACGTGGACGCGATAACACCTCAAACGGCGCGCCCTGCTGCAACATCTGACCTTGGCTAATCAAGATCATCGAATCGGCCAGCAACAGCGCTTCATTTAAATCGTGGGTCACCATAATCACGGGGCAAAGCAGCAGCTCTTTTAGGCGAGCAAGTTCGAGGTATAAACGCTCGCGGGTTTCTCTGTCCACCGCCGAAAAGGGCTCATCGAGTAACAACACCGACGGTTCACGGGCAAGGGCGCGAGCAAGCGCAACCCGCTGGCGTTGACCGCCGGAGAGATGCATAGGCAGTCTATCGGGCAACCCATGCAAATTGACCCGTTCTAACCAGTCCTTCGCCCTCGCAATTCGCTCCGATTTGGGAATATGGTCAAGCCCTGCAACCACGTTCTCGAGCGCGGTAAGATTAGGAAAAAGCCCAAAATGCTGTGGCATATAGCCAATATGGCGCTGCTGTGGCGTCAGTGCGGTGCGACTTTGATGGTCGAACCATGGCGTTTCACCAAACACAATACTGCCCGCATCGGGATGATTCAGCCCTGCGATCATCCGCAGCAACGTTGTCTTACCGCCCCCCGAAGGCCCGACAACAGCCAACACCTCACCCGCCTTACAGTTAAATTCGGCGCTCAGTTTAATATGCTTTTGGTTTTGGATCTGGCAATGCAGATCAGCGATGATTTGCGCCACGCTGACCTCCTAAACGCCGCGATAGACTGGTAGTAAGAGCCAATGCGGTAATCGCAAATAACAACAGTACCAATGACATAGTGCCTGCTGCACCAAAATCGAAGGCCTGAACACTGTCGTAGATGGAAATCGAGATAGTTTTGGTCTCGCCGGCAATATTCCCGCCCATCATCAACACGACCCCAAACTCACCGAGTACATGGGAGAAACACAGCACTAAGGCGGTCAGCACCCCAGGCCATACCATAGGCAATTCAATTTTCAGCAGAATCTTAAGTTTGCTCATGCCGCAACAGGCAGCAGCATCGCGCACGTCGTGGGGAACCGCCTCAAAGGCACGTTGTATCGGTTGCAACGCAAAGGGAATATTCACCAGCACGGACGCCAGCACTAACCCCGAGAAATGAAACACTAACTGCTGCCCGGTTAGGCGCTCTAGCCATTGCCCTAACCAGCTTTGACTCCCTAGCCCCACCAGCAAGTAATACCCAATCACAGTTGGCGGTAAGACTAAGGGCACCATGATTAAGGCCTCAACCCAGGATTTACCCACAAACTGACGATAGGCTAAGGCTCGCCCCGCCAGAATCGCCAGCGGGATCAACACCAATACCGTGATGCTACTGAGCTTGACCGATAACCAGAGTGCCTGCCAATCCATGTCTAGCCTTACCGAACGGGTAGACCAAATCCGTATTGCAGGAATACGGCTCTGGCTGCATCAGATTGAAGATATTGATAAAAACGCTCTGCGGTTGCTCCCGCTTTTGGCATCAAGGCCATGCGTTGATTGAGTGGACCATGCAATTCTTCGGGCAAGGCAATCGCCTGACCTAAGGCCTTAAACTGTGGCGCTAAGGCAAGGGATAACGGAATAATACCGCCTTGGGTGGAGCCACTCACGGCAAATTGCGCCGCTTGGGAGGCATTTTCACCCAAGATTAACTTAGTTTGTAGACCATCCCACAAACCTAATTTTTGCAGGAGTTCGCGGGCACGCTCCCCATAGGGCGCATGTTCAGGGTTGGCAATCGCAAAGCGCTCCAACTTGCCTGCGGCGAGCAAGTTTTTTACGCCGTTCAGTTCGGCATCTAAGGTTAAGGGTGACTTATTTGGGGCCACTAAGGCTAGGCGACCGACCGCGTATTGCACGCCAGCATCGCGGGTAAAGCCTGCTTTTTGCAACTCATGGATATAACGCTCATCGGCGCTGAGCAAGAGTTCAAACGGCGCACCATGTTGAATTTGCGCCACAAAATTACCCGATGAGCCATAGGATACTCGCACCTTGAGCCCGGTTTCGGCGCTGAAGTTTTTAACAATATCATCGAGGGCAAACTTGATATTGGCGGCGGCCGCAATCGCTGGCACAGTCTCGGCGCGGCTAACGGCAGGCATCAAGGCGACACAGCACGACAAGCCGAGAGCAAATACTAAACTCCAGATTTTGCCTAACCCTGTCACACTGTGCATAAACTCACCCTCACTCTCGCCTACTACTGACTCAGTCTTACATTAGTCTTTGTGTTGCCACAATTGCGCCGCTTGCTCATCGGCGTCCTTGGCTTCGACCCAATTCTTGCCCTTGTCCCCGGCTTCTAATTTCCAGAAAGGGGCTTTGGTTTTCAAAAAGTCGATTAAGAATTCGCAGGCCGCAAAGGCCGCCTTGCGATGGGCACTGGTGACGCCGATAAACACAATTTGCTCACCTAGCGCCATAGTACCCACACGGTGGATAACAGTGACTTTATTGAGCGGCCAACGCTCACGCGCTTCGGCCACGATTTGCTCGAGCACACGCTCCGTCATACCGGGATAGTGTTCTAAGGTCAGGTCCGTCACCACTGAACCGTCGTTAAAGTCGCGCACCTTGCCCACAAAGGTGACAACGGCGCCATCGCTATTATCTTGGGCTAATTGGTGGTACTCATCGGCCACATTAAAATCGACGGTTTGCACCCGCACATTTGGCAGTAAACGCATATCAACCTCCGGTCACAGGCGGGAAGAAGGCGACTTCATCACCATCGCTCACTCGGGTATCCCATTGACTAATGGTTTGATTCACCGCCACCAGCAATTTGTCCGAGGCTAACACTTTGGCCCATTTATCGTCGGTGGCCGCGAGTGTTGCGCGTAATCCTTCTGCGGTTTGTGTCTGCTCACTCGCTTCAACACTCAGCTGGGCAGTTCCTAAAAGCTCACGAACTTGGGCAAAAAACAACACGTTAATCATATTCTTATCTCGCTTTACGTTATTCAGCTTTAAAGTGTCCCGACTTGCCGCCGCGTTTTTCGAGCAGGCGCACCTGTGAAATCACCATGTCTTTCTGTACGGCTTTACACATGTCGTAAATCGTCAGCGCTGCGACAGAGGCCGCCGTGAGCGCCTCCATTTCGACACCGGTTTTACCGGACAATTTACACAGGCTAGTGATGCGCACGCGATTGTGCTCAGGCTGAGCCTCGAGCTCGACTTCAACCTTAGTTAGCATTAGTGGATGACATAACGGAATTAAATCTGAAGTCTTTTTCGCCGCTTGGATCCCCGCGATACGCGCGGTGGCGAACACATCGCCCTTATGGTGGCTGCCGCTCATGATCATCTCGAGGGTCGTGCTCGCCATCTCGATAAAGGCTTCGGCACGGGCCTCGCGCTCGGTCACGGCTTTCTCGGTCACATCGACCATATGGGCATTGCCGTCGGCGTTAATATGGGTAAATACATTGCTCATTGAAGCGATCCTTTAAACTGATGCCAAATTCAAGCATAGGGAAGTTAAGCGCCATCGCGAAATCTAACCTAATGAAAGATAACGCGATAAGCAGACTAAGACCTAAGTTAGATTAACCGCCAATCGAGGCCAGATGTTGCGTCACGCCGGTAATGCCCTGATGCAGATAATGGGTTTCCTTCTTCTGCGCCAGTTGACCGTGTAACCGCTCGATTAATTCCGCTTGCTGACTCGGGTGTTGCAGTAGATCACGCAAATCGATGCCAGACTCGGTAAAGAGGCATAAGTGCAACTTACCCTTGGCCGAGACCCGCAAGCGATTACAGCTCGCGCAGAAGTTAGTGGCGTAGGGCATGATCAAGCCGATACGGCCCTTAAAGTCACTGTGGCTGAAGTTTTGCGCAGGGCCATCGTCGGCGCGAGGCGTATCTAATTGCCAGCCCTCGGCTTGCAGCTGCGCTTTGATATCGGCACCCGCCAAATGGTGAGCTTGGAAATACTCGCGGCCAAGGCCTGTTTCCATCAGCTCAATAAAACGCAGGTCGATGGGCGTGTGCTTAATCCAATTCAAAAAGCGCGGTAAATCTTTATCGTTCATACCCTTGAGCAATACCGCATTGACCTTCACGCGCTCAAAACCCGCGGATAAGGCGGCATCGATACCACGCATCACCTCGTCGAACTTATTTTCGCCGGTGATCTGGTAAAACATCTTAGGATCTAAGCTGTCTACCGACACATTGATACGGCGCAGCCCTGCGTCGAACCACTCTTGGGCATGCTTCTCGAGCCTATACCCATTAGTGGTAGTAGCTACGGTATGAATACGTGGGTTGTCGGCAACCACTCGAATGATATCGGTAAAATCTTTACGCAGCGTGGGTTCGCCGCCAGTGATACGGATTTTTTGAGTGCCAACCTGGCTAAATGCGGACACAAGGTTTTCTATCTCACTGAGAGATAAAAACTGTTGTTTGCCATTCGGATGATAACCATCTGGGAGGCAATAACTGCATTTGAAGTTACAAACGTCAGTGACTGACATTCGTAAGTAATGAAATTTACGACCAAAATTGTCTTGTAATTGAGACATGATCACCTTTCCAAGTGTGGGAGGCGAGTGCATTTCTTTACTCACCCCAGTGGCCTTATTGCCACGGCTACACCCCCATATCTGTTGACTTAGGTAGGCAAGCTCGGAGAACCGTCAACCGTGATTATAAGCCGAAAGTATTGCCTAGCTATACCCCCAAACAGGTATTTCTTGATCCGCTTCAAGTGGGCGTGAACAATCTGTGACAGCGCTCACCCAAAGATTTGTCATTATTTAGGCTAAACAGCCCGCTTAGCCCCTGTGCCCTGCGGTGATTTTGAGGTAAGGTGGACATCAGCAATAAAACGCCCGTTTACAAACAAACTACAACACCCGGTAAAAATCGGGGATATGCGAAGGAAGAGGTGAACTGATGGAACGCGAATCAATGGAATTCGATGTTGTTATCGTCGGCGCAGGCCCAGCTGGCTTGGCCACTGCGTGTCGGTTGATGCAGATATCACAGAGTTCAGGCAAAGAAATTACCGTCTGCGTGGTAGAAAAAGGCTCCGAAGTGGGCGCCCACATTCTATCTGGCGCCGTATTCGAACCACGAGTGTTAGATGAGCTATTCAGCGACTGGCGCGATTCAGGCGCTCCTGTCACCACAGCCGTGACCCACGATGAAATCTATCTACTCAATTCCGCCACCGACAGCAAGCTGATGCCCAATGCGTTTGTGCCTAAAACTATGCACAACGAAGGCAACTATATTGTCAGCGTAGGTAACCTCTGCCGTTGGCTCGCGACCCGCGCCGAAGCGCTCGGCGTAGAAATCTTCCCTGGCTTTGCCGCCAGCGAATTACTCTTCAATGAAGATAACAGCGTGAAGGGCATCCTGATTGGTGACATGGGCGTCGGTGCCGACGGTCAGCCGAAGGACAGCTTTATGCCCGGCATGGAACTACACGCCAAATATACCGTGTTCTCAGAAGGTTGCCGTGGTCACTTAGGCAAACAGCTGATCGCGAAATACCACTTAGATAATGGCAAGACACCACAGCATTACGGCCTAGGCTTTAAAGAAATCTGGAAAGTCCCCGCCGAACAACACGAGCAAGGTAAAGTGGTGCACACAGGTGGTTGGCCATTAACCGATGGCGCATCGGGTGGCGGCTTCCTCTACCATATGGAAGACAACCAAATTGCCGTGGGTCTGATTATCGACCTCAACTACAAGAATCCCCATTTAAGCCCGTTCGATGAGTTCCAACGTTATAAGACTCACCCAGTTATCGCCAAATACTTAACCGGCGGCGAGCGTTTGACCTATGGGGCTCGCGCAATCACTAAGGGCGGCCTGAACTCACTGCCGAAGATGAGTTTCCCCGGCGGTCTGCTGATTGGTTGCGATGCAGGCACCTTAAACTTTGCCAAGATCAAAGGCACCCACACCGCGATGAAGAGCGGTATTGTCGCGGCCGAAACCTTAGCCAAAGCGATGCTGGCCGAGGTCGAAGGCGGTAAAGATCTGGATTGTTTCCAAACCCATCTGGAAGAAAGCTGGTTACACGAAGAGTTATATAAGTCGCGTAACTTTGGCCCAGCAATGCACAAGTTTGGCACTTTCCTCGGCGGCGCATTTAACTACATAGATCAAAACTGGTTCGGTGGTAAGTTCCCAATCACCCTGCGTGATGAGCACCCAGACTATGCACAAATGGCCCCAGTCAGCGCCTACAGCAAGATTGATTATCCCAAGCCCGATGGCAAACTCAGCTTCGATAAGCTCTCTTCAGTCTACCTGTCGAGCACTTATCATGAGGAAGACCAGCCTTGCCATCTGCGCTTAAAAGACAACAGCATCCCGCTCGGGATAAACCTGACGCAATTTAACGAGCCAGCCCAGCGTTACTGCCCTGCCGGTGTGTACGAAATCGTTGAAGAAGCAGGACAACCTAAGTTTGTCATCAATGCGCAAAACTGCATCCACTGCAAAACCTGCGACATTAAAGACCCGAGCCAAAACATTACTTGGGTGACGCCTGAGGGCGGTGGTGGCCCAAACTACCCGAATATGTAACTCAACCGGAATAAGGCGCTCATTGAGCGCCTTATTTTTGCTTGCCTTCACGCCACACTTTGGTCACAATTGCGCCATAAAAATCATACGCTCCAAATCAGTAACTCATTTCCATCTATACTCTACATAACAAGATCTACCGCAAGAGCAACAGGTTAGGCCTAATAAATGTCTTGTACGCTGTTTTATTCGGCATTCGACCTAAACAAAGGTTAACTTTTACATTTCTGTCCGATACTTGTTATTGGCTAGAAAACGTCGACCGATATTTCTAAACGTCTAACACAGGCATATTGATATTTATGATATTGAATAACCTTACTATTAAGCAGAAAATCCTGCTGACAGTGACATTTGCTGTTCTGCTGTCGACCATACTCGTGGGCGTCCTCAGCCAACGTAGTGCAAAAAGCGTGGTACAGCAGCGTATGCTTGGGTCGGAAATGCCCAGCCTAATGATGCAGATCCGCAACAAGATTGAGCTAGATATTTCGAGCTTAATGAATGCCGCCGAACAACTCGCCAGCAGCCGTATGTTACTGCAATGGCTTGAAAACGGTCGTCCGCAGGAGCAAGAGCCGCAAGTCGTTGCCCAGCTGAAGGACATCACTCGCCAATATCATCTGGCCCAAGCCTCCTACGCCGATAGACAAACCGCCGCCTACTACACTCAGGATGGTTTTTTACGTGTACTCACCCCAGCGCAGGACGGTTGGTTTTTTGGTTATCGCGACAGCGGCCAAGAGCGAATGCTTAACGTCTTTACCGAAGCCAATGGCGAGGTAAAACTCTTTATCAACTATCAGCAACCTAATGGCCGTGGGCTCGTTGGCCTCGCCAAATCCCTCGATGATATGGTGCGCCTACTGGGCTCCTTTAAGATTGAAGAAACTGGCTTTGTTTACTTAGTCGATGCCAAAGGCGAGATAAAACTGCACCCCGACGCCAGCCAAATTGGCAAGAGTAGCCTCAAGAGCTTGTACTCTGGCGCCAACATCAGCTCATTACTCAATCGTAATGATTTCAACCTGATCGATACCCAAATCCAAGGTGAAAATACCTTCGTAGCCAGCAGCTATATTCCCTCCATGGATTGGTATCTCGTGGCACAAGTGCCCGAAGCCGAAGTGTTCGCCCTGCTAACGGATGCCGCCTACCAGATTTTAATTTGGACCTTAATCATTGCCGTGGGCTTTATCATGCTGGCGATTGTGGTGGCAGGTTCAGTAAGCCGCCCTATCGCACAAGTCGCGGCAATGTTCCGTGATATCGGCGAAGGTGAAGGCGATTTACGTCAGCGCCTCCCTGTTAAAGGTGAAGATGAAATTGCCCAACTAGCACAAGGTTTTAATAGCTTTATCAGCAAAATCCAAGACTCAGTGATTGAGGTTGCGCAGACCAGTGAACAGCTCGGCTTCTCAGCGAAGGATGTGTCTAATCAGGCGCAGCAAACCCTTGAAGACAGCCATGAGCAAAAAGATCGCACTATGATGGTAGTGACCGCCATCAATGAGATGGGTGCCACGGTAAATGAAATCGCCAGCAATGCCGCCCAAGCCGCTGTTGCTGCGAAAGATGCCGATACCGAATCCAATAGTGGCCAAGTGGTGGTAACCCGTGCTCGAGATACCATTAATCAGCTCTCTCAGGATGTGGAACAAGTTGGTGAAGTGATTGAATCCCTCGCGACTCATACCAAATCTATCGGCGGCATTCTCGATGTGATCCGCGCGATTTCGGAGCAAACTAACCTGTTAGCCCTAAACGCCGCGATTGAAGCCGCACGTGCTGGTGAGGCGGGACGAGGCTTTGCAGTGGTAGCCGATGAAGTCCGTAATCTGGCATCGCGCACCGCCGCATCGACCAACGAAGTCCAAGGTATGATCGACAAGTTGCAATCCGAGGCCAGTCGAGCGGTGAATGCCATGGCCCAAAGCCGTGCGCGCTCACACGAAGGGGTGGCCGCTGTCGATGAGGCGAGCCAATCTCTGGTAGGCATTAGTGACCGTATTGGCCTGATCAGCGATATGAATATTCAAGTGGCTGCTGCGACGGAAGAGCAATCGACCGTAGTGGAAGACATCAACCGCAACGTGACCGAAATTAACGAGATCACCCAGCGCACCGCCAGCACGGCACAAGCTGCGGCACAGGCGAGCTTAGCGCTAAATCAACTCGCCCACCGCTTAGACACCTTAGTGGCGAAATTTAAGGTGTAAGTCCAAGATGGGTTGAAACCAAACAACAACGCCTTAGCGAATCTCTCCCTAAGGCGTTTTTATTGAATCGCTTTAAAAGCAATTAGTTGTCGGAAAGGAACTTAATCGTCAGCGGATAACGATACACTTGCCCTTCGCTCGCCTTAATGATCCCAAGGATAGTGCAAACTAAGTCGAGAATGCCGAGGATGATCAAGAAGATAAACCCAATGCCCACAAAGGCTAACAGCCCGCTGATAATCACATAGATCAACAGGCTTAATTTAAAGTTCAAGCAACTACGGCCGCATTGGTCGACAAAAGCCGACTCTTCACGTTTCATCAACCACATAATCAGTGGTCCGAGTATCGAGCCTAATGGCACTAAATAACCGATTAAACTAGAGGCATACACAAGTAAGCCAAAATCTCTTTCACTCTTAGTCACTGACTCTATCATTACACTTTCCCTGTATTATCGTTTGAAAAATAAAGTTTATTTACCTTTTGGCCCATATAAACGCATCTGCCAATCTTCGACTTGCTGAGTCGCTAAGCGCCGCTGCAGGCTATTCACCCAGCTTTGTGCCAACCCTTCACAGGAGGCGAGTCTATCATAGGCTTTGGCATCGTATTCGGGTGAGAAATACAATGCCATGGCCTCGGCAACACTGATATCGGTTTTACGCTCGACTAATTCTATCCTGTCGTTTAGCTGAATCACACCTGGGGTTAATACTCTGTAAAACCAACCGCATAGCTGACTCTGCTGCATGGCGAGGGCAAAGTCTCTATGGCCAAATTGCAAGTTCAATTTAAAGCAAGGTGAGCGCGGCTGAGTCACCTGCACTGTGACGGCACCGATTTGCAGGATATCGCCGATATTGACTTCGGTTTCATTCAAACCAACAGTGCTGATGTTTTCCCCCATGCTCGGCGCATCTTCGAGTTGGGTGATTAAATCCCAGCGACGGTACTGACCATAATGCTCGCGGGGAAAATGATGCAGCACTCGGTCGAGTCCACCATGGTGCTTAGGATCGGCCTGTGCATCGCCTTCGACATGATCGACATTCACTCGCAACTGCTGCGCCGATTTTTTACCATCGATACCAGTAGAAACACCATCAATCTCTTGCAGAACCGCCCCTAAATACAAACCCGATAATCTATTTACCAACAAGGTCGACATTTGTTACTCCTACTTCTCGCTATCCGTCACCGAACTCTACCCGCACGGCTCAGCCACTAAACGCGGCGTTGAACCCAAACAATCCCTTTGGCAGATTTGGCCATCATAACAGCATACTACTGATTGAGAACCACTTGATTGCGCCCCGCTTCTTTCGCCTGATACAAGGCGAGATCCGCTCGTTTAATCAAATCTTCCGCGGGCTCAAGTTTTTGGTATTCGGCAACCCCAATACTCACAGTGATAGCGATGTGCACGCCATTGACTTTTAATTCGCGCTGGAAAATTAAATCCCGGAAATGCTCCGCCAATTCAGCGGCATGGCTAAGATCCATCTCAGGCAATAACACGATAAATTCCTCGCCGCCCCAACGGCAAAGTACATCCTGCTCTTTTAACTGACTACGCAGCAGGTTAGTGACGGTTTTTAATACTAAGTCACCAATGCTGTGACCATAGCTATCGTTCACTTTTTTAAAGTGGTCGATATCGACAAGGAGGATTGAAATCGCTTGCTTGGACAGCTTTGCCTTCTCTAATGCCTGATGGAAATACTCTTCAAACACTTGGCGATTAGCGGCGCCGGTGAGTTTATCGGTTGAGGCCATGACCTCCAGTTTGCGCTGATAACGACCTAAGGTCATGTTTGAAATCAGTAAAATCCCAATTGTCACCAACAAACTTAAGCCCAAGTTACCCCAAAAGGTATTCAGCAGCTCTTGCTCCTGCGGTACATCTTCCTGCTCAACGATAAGATACCATTTGAATTCAGGCACGAGGCGACTGTTTAAGTGGACCGTTTTACCGTTGCGTTGATAGCTAAAGGCCGCGCTCGGACTGGTTAAAATCCGCGTAGCTAGCAGCTCGAGTCCGGCGGTAGTCTGCAAAGAATCGGCACCATCATATTCATCCCCATGGAGGGTGACGTTGCCCTGCCTATCGGTGAAAAATACCCGGCGGTTGTAACGTTTCTGATAGAGCTCGATCAGCGCCTTGACCTTTTCAACCGCAAGGCCGACACCGGTGACGCCAATAAACTTACCTTCAAAATCAAAAACCTTGTAGTTAACAAATACGGTTGTCTTAGTCCGATCCGCCGTATCGGAATCAATATTAATCTCGTAATGTTCTGACTCGGGTAACGAGCGCACACGAAAATACCAGGCATCGTTTGGGTCGATATCTTGGATTTTCTTTAGGACTCCCGAAGAATGGTAGTAATTACGGCTCTGCTCCGAGACAAAAAAGCTGGTGACTGTATCGTATTTATCTTGGATTTCTTTGAGATAACGGATCAGTTTTTCGGGTTCTTGTTCGTGATTTAACATCCAGTCACGCACAAAGGTATCCTGCGCCATAAGCGAGGAGATAAAGATGGGACGAAGCAGATCCTGTTGAATTTCAGAATAAATATTGTCGCTGGTTAGGGGCAAAGTATTGCTCTCAATCTGCTGACTCAAGGAGTCATGGGCTACTTTATAACTAATGCCACTGGTGACTAAAAAGGCCACCAGCAACAATACTGACAGCAACCAAATAAACTTCTTTTTATCATTCCAAACGTGATTGCCCATTTCCAACTCCAACAACGGCAGGCTTATTATTCTATTTCAACGAGATGCGTTGCCTGAATGTTAACGTAAACCCTCGCCAACCGCACAATATTTCCACAATATGAATGTTCGGTAACGGAATAACATTATTCGAGCTAAAAAAATGCCCCGTTGGGGAAACGGGGCAAACATGCGAACCAACAAAATGGGAGAAAAGCACAAGAAAACGTTAAGGGACAAGAGCTATTCGTCACTGAACACACTCTAGCAAGCCTAGATGACAGAAAGATGACTTCCCTTGCACGTCACATTGAGGCTAATCAGCCATTCTAACCTTCTAAATAGTGTTTCAATGCCTCACCGGGGATAGAGCTGTCGGTGGCCACGGCAAATGCCGCCCAAATCGCGCCTTCGGCCATGGCTTCGGTAATGGTTTTTCCCGCACATAAGCCATGGATAAGCCCTGCGGCATAGGCATCTCCCGCCCCTGTAGTATCGACAACCTCAGCAGGCACAGCTGGGACATGCTGCACATCATCTCGGGTATACACCTTTGCGCCACGCACGCCGTCGGTGACAACAAAATAACGTAATGATTCACCACCAATGCTCACGCCATAATCCCAAGAAGCGACATCACAGCGGCCATGCATATCACTCACGGAAGCCAGCAACACGTGGCAAGGGCGCGGCCTGTCATCCTTCGCCAGTTGTGCGATCACAAGGCAGTGATCCAGCGCGGTTTTCGCCCAACTGACCGTACCCTCTGCCGAGGTATTAAAATACAGCGCATCCCAATGCTGCCATTTGGGTGGCACAGATAATTCAAAAACTGGCCGCTGCGGACGAATGATGGTGCGCTCACCATCGGGCGTCATCACCAGTAACATTTCACAGGTATTTCCCGCGCGGCGCTGCACTAAGCGACAATCGAGCCCTTGAGTACTCGCCTCTGCGATGACCCAGTCGCCCATTTCATCCCGCCCGACTTGGCTCACCAGTGCAACTCTATGACCTGCCCATACCAGCCCGAGCCCAGTATTGGCGCCACCACCACCTAACCTTTGTCCGCCATCTTGATAATGAAAGCGTCCGCCCGTTTTCAATGGTTTATCAAGGATCAACACTCGGTCACAGTTAAGATTGGCCACCAGCAAAATATTTGCCATGACAGGACTCCATAATGAAAGAACAGACCGCGCTAACTCTCAGCGATGACTCGGTTAAAAGAGCCCTCAATCTAGACCAAAACCTCAGGTGACACAATCGCAGCTATCAAGGTGTTGAACCCCATCACGGCAGCCAATCGCAGTTTTTGCTGTAAGACTTTATCCATATTTGAATTCAGCGAGTTAACCCACCAGGCAACTTAAACGTTAAATGCAATCACTCAATATATTGATAAATAATAAAAATATTCTTTAATGTGTGATTTTTAGACATTTATTCATAAAAGTGTCATCAAATGCCATCCCACACTAGATTAGAAAAAGGTTAAGCTGGCGCTTCAAGGATGAAAGACGAAAGGAATTCGTATGCTTATCGACTGGCTACATCAAGATATTGATGGACAAGAGCAACTACGTCGTTATCGACAATGTTTAGAAGAGTTTAGCGAGTTGGAGTTTCATGACGCCTATGTCGCGAAGATTCAGCATGAATATCAGTTATTAAAGGCATTATTTGAGGAGCAGTCGGTTCAACACTTTGAGCCTAACTGCTCCGAACAATAGGATGTTGGTTAATCGATCATCTTAAAGGGAGAAAGCGAGGTAAACTTTACATCCAGTTGCCAATCTTGGATCACCATCTCCGAAGGTTGCCAGCTGTCATCCACCCATTCGTAAATGAGGCCAGGATCTTCCTCTGCGTTCACCAATAAACGACGACCATCTTTTAACACAACCGTATAATCAAGCCCTTGAGCATCAACACTTTCAATATCCCCCAAGACTTTGTGATGAATGCTTGAAATTGCGCCTGTCGCTTTCACTGCATCAGCTTCTTTCGCGCCGCTGTAAAATCTCAGTGCCTCATTGGTAGCGGGTTTATGAAATACAAACTCTTCAGTCACGCCCACAACGATCGACGGATCAAGCTCATACCAAGCGGGTATCCATAATGCGTTCATTGCCATCCCGTTATATCCTGCATAATAATTTTACGGACGAGAACATTCTGCCTTAACCTTGGCAGATAAAATACTGGTCAGGGATAAAATAATTTTAACCTTCTGCAGACATCTTTAAAACGGCAATCAATTTCAGTAAATACCTAAAGTTAGGTTAGCAATCCCGATCTTAACCAAAATGGTTTATCCCTAAACCATTGCGTACAAACCCATTTTTGCCCAGATTTTACTTCACAACCGCGATGCAAAGAGGAAGGTATTGGTCTGCCAGACTGGTCTGTATTGTCGAATACTAAAAGAGCACCGGCCTGAGGCTTTACTTGAATGTAAGGCACTTTAAACTCGGTTTCTCCTCCTTGAAAATCATCGTTAAGGTATAAAATACCTGTTCGACACCTTTGCCCAAAACGTTCTAATTCAGCTTGAATCTCAGAAGTATGCGCATGTATTGCATCATAATGCCATTGATAAAACTGACCTGGCTCGTACCGTAACACCACCATAGGTTCTGCATGGGCGAGCTTTATTCCTGAAAATTTAGCCGTCACTCTTTCAACACAGGCTAGTGCAACACATCCATTAGGTATAGGGGTCGGATAATGCATATTGTTACGAATCTCCGCTTCAAAACTTCCCTTACCTTGATGCCCATAAACTGTGATGGGTTGTAAATAAGGCAATGAGAATTGCTTAACCTCTTCTAATAGGTTCGAAGGTAATTGGGAGTAAAACAATTTAGCCGATTGTAGCTGTTGTCCAATAGATATAGGACGTTGCTCAAAAGCCAATAAAGCAGAGAAGATACAAATAGCATCGACATGATGAGGTGAAATTGTTTTGAGCCAAGGAATGAACTCATAAAAACGCGCTTTCAAACTTTCATTTTGTGGAAGATTCTCAACCACAACATAATCGGTCCAGAAAGCTTTTAAGCAAGAAAGTTCTTCTAACTGCCACTCTGCACTAAAAAACAAAGCCAACGCCAACTCTCTTTCTGAAGCAGAACTACGCATACAATGAACTAACCAAAAACGAACAAAATCAGCTGATTCTGTAGCAAATTTCAGTACGACTTTTTCAGGGAGTCGATTGAAAAAACGTTCTTCTAATAATTGAATGAATAGCTGCTGCATATAACGAACGACCTCAGTACGGCATAACAAACACGACTGTTATTAAAACTGAATCGCGCCATGGATGAAACATTTTATTTACAAACCCTCTTTTAATGGCCGCTAATGGGTCATCCATACGGATACAAAAACACAACTCTAGTTTCACCTAGAACCTAGTTTCTGTTAGCTTGAAAAAACAGCTCAATAACTGCCACATTTTGTTGATAGAGTGATCCAATAAACCCTCGCCACGTATTGAGCCTGACAACCCATAGCCACCACTATGGCACTAGCTTGCCCTATGGAGAAATCGAATATGCCAGTTTTGCAAACACTCAAACTTACGGGTGAGAATGAGGCGCTGAAACGTCAAGAGCTTAAACAATACTTCAATCAAACTTGGGCACTCTATGAATCCCTTTTCGAGCTGATAAAACACGATGAGGCTTATTACGTTAAAGCCGAACCGCTGCGCCATCCGCTGATTTTTTACTTTGGCCATACTGCCACTTTCTACATCAATAAACTCAAGCTGGGGAAGTATCTCGATGAACGAGTGAATGATCACTTTGAATCTATGTTTGCCATTGGTGTGGACGAAATGTCTTGGGATGACCTCGATGAAACCCACTATCAATGGCCAAGTGTCGCAGAGGTAAAGAGTTATCGGGATCAAGTCAAACAGGTCGCCAATCAACTGATTGATACCATGCCAATCACTCTGCCGATCAGCCAAGACAGTCCCGCTTGGGTCATCTTGATGGGCATAGAACACGAGCGCATTCACTTAGAGACCTCTTCCGCCATTATTCGCCAGCTTCCATTAGAGGATGTGAGTGCTAATTCCCAGTGGCCAGAATGTCAGGATGTGGGTAGCGCCGAACCCAATCAGCTGCTTGCCGTGGCGGGTAAAAAAATCACCTTAGGTAAAAAAGAGCAAGACAACACCTATGGCTGGGATAACGAATACGGTAACAAGAGTTTTAAAGTCGCCGACTTTAAAGCCTCAAAGTACTTAGTGAGCAATCAAGAATACCTAGCCTTTGTCGAAGCGGGAGGCTACCAAACTCAAGACTATTGGAATGAGGAAGGACAAGCTTGGTTGGCGTATACCCAAGCCCAAATGCCGCGCTTTTGGCGTCGCCGCGATGATAAATGGTGGCAACGTAACCTCACCAGCGAAATCCCTTTGCCGCTCAATTGGCCCGTCGAAGTCAATCAACTCGAAGCTAAAGCCTTTTGTAATTGGAAGGCGCGCCAAAGCCAGAGCAATATTCGCCTGCTCACCGAGGCCGAGTGGTATATCTTGCGGGAAAATGTACCGAGCGATGCCCCTGATTGGCATGAAGTTCCAGGCAATATCTCACTGGCTTATTACGCCTCTTCGTGCCCGGTGAACCGCTTTAAACACAATGATTTTTATGACATTGTCGGCAATGTCTGGCAATGGACTGAAACCGCTATCGACGGTTTTAATGGTTTTGCTGTACATCCGCTCTACGATGATTTTTCGACGCCCACCTTCGATGGCAAGCACAATCTGATTAAGGGCGGCTCGTGGATTTCAACGGGCAATGAAGCCATTGCCGCCTCACGCTACGCCTTTAGGCGTCACTTTTATCAACATGCCGGATTCCGTTACGTCGAGTCGCTGCAAAATCCAGAACAGATGGCCGAGGTCAATGTGTACGAAACCGATGAACTGATTTCCCAGTATTTAGAATTCCACTATGGCGCCGAGTACTTTGGTGTGCCGAATTTTTGCGTAAATGGGGTGCAGCAGGCACTCAACGAGATCCAACTTGAGCACACCACCAAAGCCTTAGATATAGGTTGCTCAGTCGGACGCGCCAGTTTTGAGTTAGCCAAAGTGTTCGACCACGTGGATGGCATCGACTTTTCGGCGCGCTTTATCCAGCAGGCTTACGCCCTGACCGAGCAAGGTGAAAAACGCTACACCATTCGCACCGAGGGAGACTTACAGGAATTCAAGAGCGCCAGCCTTGCTAAACTGGGATACCTTGGCGAAGCCAAAAAAGTCAATTTTATCCAAGGGGATGCCTGTAATCTCAAACCAATCTACACAGGATACGATTTGGTCTATGCCTCAAATCTAATCGATAGATTGAACGACCCTCAACATTTCCTCACCAGTATTGGGCAACGCATCAACCAAGGAGGATATCTGGTTATCGCCTCGCCCTATACTTGGCTCGAAGACTACACGCCGAAGGATAAATGGCTCGGGGGGATTAAAGTCAAAGGGGAGAACTTCACTACTTTAGATGGGTTAACCGAAACCTTGATAGGCCAATTTGAACTGGTCGCGGTGAAAGAAATCCCCTTCGTTATCCGCGAAACCAAGCGTAAATTCCAGCATTCGATTTCAGAGATGACAATCTGGCGTAAGCGTTAGTTTTCAAGATTAATCGTCGCCCTAAAGAAAAAATCCGCCAGATAATCCCTTCTGGCGGATGCATAACAAACGGCGCAGCAATAATAGTCATCCAGTTGCAAGAACGACGAATGCTCGGCATTGCTTACCTATGCTTGGCACTGCGTCCTAGACCTTAAACTGAGCCGTTGTTAAACCAAGTTGGTTTGCTAGCCCTAACAGGCTGCGGGTGCTTGCGGCCACTTGGCTGATGGCCGCGCTATTTTCCTCCGCCGCCGCGCTGAGCCCTGCAATGCCTTGGGCTATCGTCGCCGACACTGTGGTTTGTTCCTCTGCGGCAGTTGCCGTCTGGATCATTAAGGCTTTAAGTGTTTCGAGCCGCATAGCAATATCATCCACCGCCGCTTGCATGCCTTCGGCATCCTCAGCCGTTTTAGATGCCTCAGACGAACAAGTCACGCTATGCTGCGCCAGCACACCCGATTGCTGCTGGATCCCCTGCAATACCTTTCCAATATCCTGCGTCGCCTCTTGTACCTTCACCGCAAGTTGCCGCACTTCATCGGCCACCACCGCAAATCCACGCCCATGTTCGCCTGCTCGGGCAGCTTCAATCGCCGCATTGAGGGCTAACAGATTGGTTTGCTCGGCAATCGCATTAATCACATCCAGAACGCTGCCGATTTTCTGGCTATCTGCCTCAAGATTTCCGACCTGCTGATGAATGGCGGCAAAACTTGCTAGCGTCACCTGTAAGCTTTGGCGAGTACTCGCAAGATTTTGTGAAAGAATGCCACTCGATTGAGTACAAGAGGCCACCTCGTCGGAGGATTTCAGTGTATTGGTACTGATTTCGGCGGCGGCATAACTCATTTCCTCTACGGCCGTGGCCAACATATCTGTCTCTTTCGCCTGCAATTGAATGCTGCAATCGGCCTGACACATAGCCGCAGAATTTTGCTCCGCGGCAGACTCTAGCTCGTGGCCCATCCCCACCAATTGGCTAATAATTTCCTTTAATTTGGTCTGCATCCTCGCCAGCCAGCTCATTAAATGATTATCAGCATGGCCGTGGGAGAGACTATGGGTTAAGTCCCCAGAGGCGATAAGGCTAGTCAAATGGCACATATCCTCGGGCTCACCGCCCAGAGGTTTAAGCACAAAGCTGGTCACGAGTTTTGCCGCCGCGATCGCCAGCACCACAGACAAGGCACACACCATCAGCCCGATATACATCATATGGTAGGCAGGCGCGGCAATTTCACTCACATCAATCTCGGCCATTAAGCCCCATTTGAGCCCCATTTCAATGACAGGCGAGTAGGCTGAGAGAACAAGATTATGATTGTAATCATAAACCTGCATAACCCCCTCTTTACCAGCTAACGCAGCTGCCACCGCCAGAGTATCGACCCCATTTTTAGCGACCGAGCCTGCAAAGGAGGCAGATACGGTGAGATTGATGGGGTCAAGAAAAGAGTCAGAACGCATTCGATTATCAGGGCCGATGAGATAGGTTTCCCCCGAATCCCCCATCCCTTCGCGGATCTGCATCACGCGGTTGATCCGCTCTATAGAAACCTGTGCCGCCACCACAATATGCTGCCCATGGTATTGAATGCCTTGGCCAATAAAGGCGGCCGCTTGTCCGTTTGATGGTGCATAGGCAGAAAAATCCTGTAAAAACACAGTGTCCGATGTCGTAAGTGCCTTATCGAAGAGTTGTGCAAGCCCTGAAGAACGATAGGGCCCAGTACGCAGATTGGTTCCGTAATCAGGCTCTTTCGCCACAGTATAAAAAACCGTGCCATCATCGGAGATGATAAACAGATCGTAAAAACCCAGCAGTTTGTTGAGGGATTTGAGCGTTGAGTCTAAATCGCTCAAGGTTTCTAGATTCGGCTGGCTGGCAATCACCGCGCTAACGGACTGTAAGTTATCTGAGAAATCTTGAAACATACCGTTGATCTGCCGCTGTTTAATCTCGCGAACGGCCACCAAACGGGATTGAGCCTCTGCAAATAACTCATTTTTGGCAAGATAGGTCACTATCGCTGTCGATAGGATCAGAGGTAACAGAACGATCAACAGACTAATCAGTTGAATTTTACGCGTAAATCCCATGGAGACACTCCTTGTCGCACCCAAGATTCCATAATTACTGGCAAAACAACTACCGTTAAAACTATAGGTGAAGATTGAAACCTCAACCAAGTGAGGCCATTTTTTTATTCAGTACGCAACTCGCTAATTAAATAACCATTAACCTTGCTCAGGCGCTTTTATGCATATTTCATTGAAATGTATAAGAGGCAATAGAAATAGCGTTGTTAAGTGATACATAACGTTGACGATGAAAATTTTCACATTGACGCAAGAATAAAAATCACATCAAATTGAATACAAATTCACATCTGCACAAATGGGAGCGTAACATGGAGTTAATCGAGCAAGTCTCAGTCGCGAAAAAAGCCAATATTTACTTTGAGGGTAAAGTTGCCAGCCGCAGTGTATTTTTCAGCGATGGCAGCAAAAAGACCTTAGGCGTGGTCCTCCCTGGAGAATATGAGTTTTCCACCTCTCAAGGGGAAATCATGCAGGTTACCAGCGGCAGTTTCGAGGTGTTACTGCCAAATAACACAACCTGGCAAACCTTTAGCGAAGGCAGTCAATTTGAGCTCGCGGCCAACGTCAGCTTTAAAATCCGCAACAATGCAATAGCCGAGTATTGCTGTAGCTACCAGTAAGACCCTTGCTGAGGAATGCTTAACCAGCTTAGGCATTCCTTAATCGTTAGCGCTTTAGTGTTGATGCAAACCAGACCACTAGACGACTGGTCTAATATACTTTATGATCCTTCGCCATGAAAACTGAAACCCAATCGACGCGTCAGCATATTCTCGACGTTGGATACTCACTGATCCTCAAACAAGGCTTTTCGTGCCTAGGCTTAGCCCAATTACTCAAGGCCGCCCAAGTCCCTAAAGGCTCGTTTTATCATTATTTTAAATCCAAAGAGCAATTCGGTGAGGCCTTGTTAGCGGGGTATTTCGAGCAATACCAAGCTGAGCTTGATTGCCTGTTTAACGAGACTCAACTCTCTGGCTTTGAGCGCCAAATGCAATACTGGCAAAGGTGGTTGCACGTGCAGCAGGACGGCTGTGTCGATCAAAAATGCCTAGTCGTTAAGTTAAGTGCAGAGGTGGCCGATCTCTCTGAGGCCATGCGCCTTGTGCTTTTAAAGGGGTCAGCAGGGATCATTGAGCGCTTAACCCAGTGCATTCAAGTGGGGATTGCCGATAAATCCATCTGTGAACAGGATGCCCAGGTAACAGCAGAGTTGTTGTATCACATGTGGCTCGGTGCCAGTTTGATGAATAAACTCGGCCACAGCCGCGCAGCTTTAGAGCGCGCCCTTGCAATGACCGAATCTATTTTAAAGACCAAAACCATGGGTTAATGCCAACAACACTGGCACACCAATTAATCCGCAACCCGTTAATGAACAATGAAATATCGCCTCATCGGCTTGATTTATCATTTAGTAGCCAAACAAATCTAGACGACTGGTCTACTAAAATCATTTTCCAACCATAGGACACATAGCAGTATGTTCAATTTCGCCTACTACAACCCAACCCGAATCCACTTTGGTAAAAACACCATCGCTGAAATCGACACCTTAGTGCCTCGCGATGCCAGAGTCATGGCGTTATTTGGCGGCAGCAGTGCCAGAAGAACAGGCACCTTAGCCGAAGTAAAACAAGCGCTTGGAAATCGTTTCGTGGTCGAGTTTGAGGGAATCGAACCTAACCCAACCTACGAAACCCTGATGCAGGCTGTCGAGCAAGTTCGTGAATTAAACATCGACTTTTTACTCGCCGTCGGCGGCGGTTCTGTGATCGATGGAACTAAATTTGTTGCGGCGGCAGCGGTATTTGAAGGCGAGCCTTGGGATATCCTCACCAACTGGGGCGCGAATGTGACTAAAGCCATGCCATTTGGCTCGGTATTAACCTTGCCTGCGACGGGTTCAGAGATGAACAACGCCAGCGTAGTGACCCGTAAGTCTTTGAAAGCTAAACTGCCGTTCCGTAACGACTTGGTTTATCCGCAATTCTCAATCCTCGACCCAACGAAGACCTTCACCCTGCCAGAAAGACAAGTGGCGAACGGTGTGGTCGATGCCTTTGTGCATATCACAGAGCAGTACCTCACCTACCCAGTCAATGCTGCGGTGCAGGACAGATTCGCCGAAGGCTTGCTGCAAATTTTGATTGAACTAGGGCCACAGGCACTCACACAGCCAGAAGATTACGATATCCGCGCTAACTTGATGTGGGTCGCGACTATGGCACTCAATGGCACTATTGCGACGGGTGTACCGCACGACTGGGCAACACACATGATCGGCCATGAGCTAACGGCCTTATATGATATTGACCATGCCCGCACCTTAGCCATTGTATTGCCAGCATTATTACGCTGCACCAAAGCCGCTAAGCGCGAAAAGCTACTGCAGTTTGCTGACAGAGTGTGGCGCATCAACACTGGCTCGGAAGATGAACGTATTGAGGCTGCGATTGCGAAAACTCAAGCCTTCTTCGAATCCATGGGCATTGCAACCCACTTATCTGCCTACGATTTAGGTAAAGAAGCTGTCGATGCTGTCGTCACTCAGCTTGAGCAGCATGGCATGGTTGCCCTAGGCGAACATGGCAATATCGATCCCGCTATGAGCCGCGATATTTTAACCCTGGCGCTCTAAGCTTTCGTTACTGTCGTCAACGCACCATAGTGGTGCGTTGACACTCCCCTAAAAGAGGCAAACTCGCCTGCGCCTCAACATCCAAACCGCTCTCACCTTCACTCCACAAGATATTTGCCGCTAGAACCACGCGCTCCACAAATTTGAAGGCATAAAATCAATCCCGCGATTATTCCTACGCTAAACCTCAACCGAGCTGAATAAACACCATGATTTTTGGTGAAAAAACGACTAATCTTGTAGAACTTCATCTCCAAGGCAAAAGGACTTTCGCATGCGTGCATTCACCCTCATCAGCTTATTGCTGCTCAGCCTGTTCGCTCAGGCAACAGTGTACAAATGGGTCGATAAGGATGGAAAAGTCCATTACTCAGATGAGCCGCATCCCAATGCCGAGGTTGTTGAGTTAAAAGAGAAAACCCTCAATCAAATTGCACTTCCCCCCGTAAAAAATGACGCGGATGACTCGCAAGTGATCCAACAAATCCAGTATCAAGTCGTCATCACCTCCCCAGAAGAAGAGGAAACAGTGAGAGACAATAACGGCGACTTTCAGGTCACGGCCACTGTCACCCCGGAGATCAAAAGCCAGTATCTGATGGCACTAAAACTCGACGGTCAAACGGTCGGCCAGCCTCAAGTGGGTGGCATCTTCCAACTTAAGAACATCGACCGAGGTGAACATACCATTGTTGTCGATGCCATGACTCAAAACGGCAAAATCTTTGCATCTAGCTCTCCACGAAAGATATTTCTTCATCAAGCGGCGATGAATCCAGTCCCGAAAAAACAACCGAAATCCAATTAAACCATTTAATAACAATTGATTAGGTCGTTTTTATTCAATCTAGCCGTTTGATGAAGTCGAGTTGCAGCCCGCACCAAATCGGTGCAACATAATGGTGCAACCCCATTTTCAGGAACGGTAGATGGATAAAGAGACTCTGCTTAATCATTTAGTCACCGCGGTACTTGTCATCGATAAGGATCTTAAGCCTTGTTATGCCAACGCCGCAGCAGAGCAGCTATTAGGTGTCGGTAGCCATAGGTTAGTCGAGCAAGCCCTGCCGGAGCATTATCAAGTCCTTGGCGTTGATGCCCAATTACTGAGTGATGCAGTGAAAGCAGGCCAAGGCCTCACAGTTAACACGGCGACCTTAGTGACCTTAGATGCCCAGCATCATACCGTCGACCTAACACTGATCCCGCTCGAAGATGAAGCGCAATTGAGCCTACTTGAACTGAGACAGGTGGACCAACAACGCCGGATCCACCAGCAACTCAGCCAAGATGCCCAGCAACAGGCGGCGCAATTCCTCGTGCGAAATTTGGCCCACGAGATCAAAAATCCCTTGGGTGGCCTGCGTGGCGCGGCACAATTGCTCTCGCGGGAATTAGAGGATCCGGCACAAAAGGAATTTACCAATCTGATCATTGAGCAGGCCGACCGCCTGCGCAGCCTAGTGGACAGATTGCTCGGCCCGCAGCGACCAACCCAACATAGCCTGCACAACATTCATCAAGTGGTGCAGAAGGTCTATAAACTGGTGGAAATGGCTCTGCCCGCCAATATTCAGCTAAAGCGCGACTACGACCCCTCGATTCCCGATATCGAGATGGATCCCGACCAAATGCAACAAGCCGTGCTGAATATTTTGCAAAATGCGGTGCAAGCCCTTGAGCATACAGGGGGCGAAATCCTGATCCGCACCCGCACGCAACATCAGGTCACTATCGGTTCGCAGCGCCACAAGCTCGTGCTGACCCTGTCCATTATCGACAATGGTCCAGGTATACCACCAGAGCTGATGGACACGCTGTTTTATCCCATGGTCACCAGTCGTGAGCAAGGTTCGGGACTCGGCCTATCGATTGCCCATAACATTGCCAGATTACACTCGGGCAGAATCGATTGTGTATCCAGCCCTGGGCATACCGAATTTATCATTTCGTTACCGATTTTAAGCGCCAAATAATCAAGACAAACCAACACATACCGTATGAGGAAGCAAAATGCGAATGAGTGAACAAGTGTGGATCCTCGACGATGACAGTTCGATACGTTGGGTGCTCGAAAAGGCGCTACAAGGCGCGAAACTCAGCACCGCCAGCTTTGCCGCGGCCGAATCACTTTGGCAAGCATTAGAGATTTCCCAGCCACGGGTCATAGTCTCAGATATTCGTATGCCGGGCACCGATGGCTTAACCCTGTTAGAAAGGCTACAAATCCACTACCCGCATATTCCCGTCATCATCATGACTGCGCATTCGGATTTAGACAGTGCCGTCAGCGCCTATCAGGCGGGGGCATTTGAGTATTTACCCAAGCCCTTCGATATTGATGAGGCGATTTCCTTAGTCGAGCGCGCCCTAACCCATGCGACCGAGCAAAGCCCCGCACCTGCGGCGCAGGAGACGCAAGTAAAAACGCCCGAAATCATAGGCGAAGCGCCCGCCATGCAGGAGGTATTTCGCGCCATCGGCCGATTATCACGCTCCTCAATCAGCGTGCTGATCAACGGCCAATCGGGTACAGGTAAAGAGCTGGTTGCAGGCGCATTACACAAACACAGCCCACGTAAGGATAAGCCCTTTATCGCCTTGAATATGGCTGCAATTCCCAAAGACTTAATCGAATCAGAACTCTTCGGCCATGAAAAAGGCGCCTTCACCGGCGCGGCAAACGTGCGCCAAGGACGCTTCGAGCAAGCCAATGGCGGCACCCTGTTTTTAGATGAAATAGGCGATATGCCGCTGGACGTGCAAACCCGCCTGCTGCGGGTGCTCGCCGATGGGCAATTTTATCGAGTCGGCGGTCATAGCGCCGTCCAAGTGGATGTGCGCATTATTGCCGCTACTCACCAAGATCTGGAACAACTCGTACTCAAAGGGGGATTTAGGGAAGACCTATTCCATCGGCTCAATGTTATCCGCGTCCACTTGCCGCCGCTGTCACAACGTCGTGAGGATATTCCCCAATTGGCAACCCACTTTTTAGCCTCCGCCGCGAAGGAGATTGGTGTCGAGGCAAAAATCCTCACCAAAGAGACCGCCGCCAAGCTATCGCAACTGCCTTGGCCAGGAAACGTCAGACAACTCGAGAATACCTGTCGCTGGCTCACGGTTATGGCCTCAGGGCAAGAAATCCTGCCCCAGGATTTACCCCCAGAGCTACTTAAAGAGCCCGCCAGTATTAATCCTATGGCAAAAGGCAGCCAAGATTGGCAATCGGCACTCACAGAGTGGATTGACCAAAAACTGTCTGAGGGAAATAGTGATTTATTAACTGAGGTTCAGCCGGCCTTTGAACGTATTTTGCTCGAAACCGCATTACGCCATACCCAAGGGCATAAACAAGAAGCGGCAAAACGTTTAGGTTGGGGAAGAAATACCTTAACGCGAAAACTCAAAGAATTGTCTATGGATTAACCATCCATTAAAAAGCAAAAAGGGATATAACTATCCCTTTTTTATTATTTAGATTAAATCTAAATCATTAGAACTGGTAATGAACACCAATCGCTAGTTGCTTCATATCGGTGTCGATATCGTTCACATTTAAATAGCTGTGGTCAGCATCTAAATCACCTGTGGTGACATCGTAGCTAAAGCGCACATTTAAATGCTCGGTCACGGCAGCATTAATACCTACGCCGTACGTCCAACCAAAGCCTGTGAAATCTTCATCGAAACCAAAACCGTCAAAATTCATAGCCATAGATGCAACACCAACTTTTGCATAAGCCGAGAACATATCATTGATTTGCAGAGTAAACTTAGGCGTGAAAGTTAATGCGCCCGCAGTGACATCCGTATCGCTGTCGCCCAAATCGGCCGTCGCAAATAAATTGGCTTCTAAACCAAACCACTCGTTGAAGTTGTAACCACCGTAAACACCGAAACCTGTGCCAGTATCTGAATCATCAAAAACATCCACAGCTACGCGGTTTAGTGCGCCACCCACATAGAAACCAGTAGTATCGGCAGCCGCTGAAGCTTGGCCGGCCACTAATGCTGATAATAAAGATACCGCAACTAAAGATAGTTTTTTCATTATATTTTCCTAATGAGTTAACTTGAGTAGTAAACGCTGCGGATATTACAACAAACAAATAATAAGGGTGACAGTTTGTAAAAACTAAATGCGCTTTATACAGGAAGCATTCAGCTTTAAATTAAACAATAACAAACTAGATGCACTTAAGTATTAAATGAAATACTCAATATTAAACAATAAGTATTAAATGAAATACTCAATATTAAACAATAAGTATTAAATGAAATACTCAATATTAAACAATAAGTATTAACTTACTATTCGCAATAAATTCATGATGCCAAAATAACACCAACGAATTATCGAACGGCGTTTTCGTTCATCAAGGCATTCAATAATCATGACCTTTCCTGACTGCGCGCATGTCACACGGCTGCGCCACATCAACAAGGGCCAAATATGCAGTCGGTAGCCCCGCTGCGCGATATTGAATGGGATCGTTCTCGGCAAATAATATAAAGATTGGCGCAGGATAAGCTCGCTCCAAACGCCCGTAGGAGGATTGACTAAATACGGATCAGGGAGTTTTGAATCAGGCCCCGCGCTCGCGGCGGGGGCATGTTCGGCAATCAACTCGAAGCGGGTCGATAATTTATGATAACGACAGATCAGCCGAGTCTGTTCGGCCAAGGGATGAACCTGCTGCTGTATCCATGACATAACCATTCCTTTGGTTGTTTGGTTGAGGGCTAAACCACTAAACTGGGTTCCACCTGCACAGGATCTTGGTGAATAATCACCTCGGCATCTTCAAAGGCGGCCTTTACCCTCAGCCCCGTGGTATCGGCAATGCTGTGGGCTTCGTTCAGGCTCAAATTACCATCCAACTCCAAATGAAATTGAATAAAGATGGTTTTACCCGCTTGGCGCGTACGTAAATCATGTAGTCCTTGCACTCTAGGATCTTGCTTGGCGATTTGCTTAATTTGCTGACGCGTCTCTTCATCCAACTCACGGTCGAGCAGTGCTTGAATAGAGCGGTAACCTAAATCAAAGGCCTGTTGACCTATGTAGCAGGCAATAAGCACGGCAAAGACCCCATCGGCCCACCACCAGCCATACTGGGACAAAAGGAGTGCGAGTAACACGGCGCCATTGAGGAATAAATCCGACTTGTAGTGCAACGAATCGGCTTCAACCACTGTGCTCTTGGTTGCCGCCAGCGCCCGCTTTTGTAACGCCACTAACGCCAATGTCAGCACGATAGCAACGACAGACACCACCACACCTAAGGTGGCATATTCAACGGGAGCAGGATTGAGTAAGCGTTCTCCGCCATAAAACAGCAGCAGGAATGCCGAGCCCATGATAAAGGCCGATTGTGCCAGCGACGCTAACGGCTCGGCCTTACCGTGGCCGTATCTGTGGTCATGGTCGGCAGGAACGATAGCATAACGAATGGCGATAAAGTTGATGATCGAGGCGAGCGCATCAGCAAAGGAGTCCGTTAAGGACGCCAGCATACTGGCCGAGCCTGAATATAACCAAGCTAATAGCTTGATAATAATAAGGGTCAAAGCGGTAGCCACGGAAGCGCGACTAGCCAGTTTGACCCAAAAATCGTATTGGGAAGTTTGAGTCATAGGGGTCTATATCGGGAAGCTATGACTCTATTGTATATCAGCTTACAAGCTTAACCGCGAGGTTCTTTACCAGCTTGTGCTTCAAATCGCGCTTTAAATTTTGCTTGTTGCTCAGGCGTGAGCAGGTTGTAGATCTGATTCTGCATCTTCATCCGTTCAATCGCTTGAGCTTGGCGTTTTTCCTGCTGGGCACTCATTAATGCCTTAGCTTGCGCCTCATCGAAGTTGGCCGCAGTGATCAGCGCATGCATCTCGGCGCGGTGCGCTAAACGCTCTTCCTTGGTTGGTCTATTATCGCTGCGGGCGGCACGTTGCTCGGCGAACAGTTTCTTAATATCAGCCTTTTGTGCATCGGTTAAATCCAAACCTTCAAACATTCTGTGCATACCGTCATGGCCCATACGGTCGCCGTGTTTGTGGAACTCACTCCGTGGATGATCGCAGCCCTGGCTTGGTTCGGCACTGACTGTCGTCGCAAATACTGCTGAGCTTGCTAAGATGGCAAATAGGCCAGCTTTTAAAGGAGATAATGTTTTCATCATGTTAACCTCAATATTCAACTTATGTTGTATACAGTGACGACCCTTTTAAAAGCCGAATCACTTTCGACGATTACAGTCTAAAGCACCCTATGTAAGTGAGGTCGTGACCTGAGTAAATCAGTGTAAAGTTGCGATAAGAACTATCCCAAAACAATCTTAAGGTGTTGAAACTGGCGTATTAAGAACAGCTTGAGCATACAAATTCCCTATTCTTTACTTTGGCTTACATTGCTACACAGCAATTGACACCAAAAGAGGTATACTCAGGCAAAATACTCAAACCGTCTGTGGTTTAGCACATCGCTTTGAGTCTTTCGCACCAGTTCACCCAGATTAAGGAACACTATGAGTCGGATATTATTAATCGATGATGATCTTGGTTTATCAGAACTTCTCGGACAATTACTCGAACTCGAAGGGTTTAAACTCACCCTCGCCTACGATGGCAAGCAAGGCCTAGAACTGGCCCTCGCGGGGGATTACGATCTGATCTTACTCGACGTGATGCTGCCTAAATTAAACGGTTTTGAAGTGCTACGCGCCCTGCGCCAACACAAGCAAACACCGGTGTTGATGCTCACAGCCAGAGGCGACGAGATTGACCGAGTAGTAGGGCTTGAGATCGGTGCCGACGATTATTTACCTAAGCCCTTCAATGACAGGGAGCTTATCGCCCGTATTCGCGCCATTATTCGCCGCTCGCACTTAACCGCCCAAGAAATCCATGCAACACCGGCACAGGAGTTTGGTGATTTACGCTTAGATCCCTCGCGCCAAGAGGCTTACTGCAATGAGCAACTCATCATACTCACAGGGACTGAGTTTACCCTGCTTCACACACTGGCACTGCATGCGGGAGAATTGATGAATAAAGAAGAGCTCAATGAAATTGTGCTCGGCAAAAAACTCATGCCCTTCGATCGCAGCCTAGATATGCACCTGTCGAATCTACGCAAAAAGCTCCCCGAGCGCAGCGATGGTAGACCTAGGGTGAAAACCATCCGTGGCAAAGGCTATATCTGGCTACCATAACGGCGGGAACAACTGTGCCTAATCGTTTATTTATCAAATTACTGCTCGGATTTTGGATCTGTAGCTCACTGATTATCGCCTTAGTCGGCTTGCTACCTTTGCTGCAGCAAAATCACGACCGCGCGCCTATCCCACCCCATATGCAAAAAATGCTCGCGACCGTAGCTCAGCGAATTCAAGCCAACCCTGAGCTGATAAAGTCCGATTTTCTGCGCCGCTGGGAAAGGCGTGGCGATATGGAAGGCAAGCCCCTGCGACTCTATCTCGCGAACAGCCAAGGCCAAGTGATTAACACCAGCCGAGTGAGCCGTGGCGTACGCAGTTTTATGCTGATGACAGATGAGGAAAAACAACCCATTAGTCATCAATTTAAAGATGAGCTAGTGTTTGGCCCCTATCAATTTAGCCTCGAAGGCGAAACCTATTACCTCTATGGTCGCTTGCCGGATATTCACCCTCGCCCATGGTTTTTCTTCTTTATCGAAAATAAGCTGCTCACCCTAAGTCTAGCCATAGTGCTCTCGGGATTACTGTGCGCCATTCTCGCATGGCATTTAGGTAAGCCATTAAGCTCACTAAAGAAAAGTGCCGATGCCCTCGCCGAAGGTGATCTTAGTAACCGTGTCGATAAGGCGACCACTCAACGTAACGATGAAATCGGTCAACTCGCCACCGCGTTTAATAGCATGGCGGACTCGATTGAAGCCATGGTGAAGAATCAGCAACGTTTGATGGGGGATATTTCCCATGAACTGCGCACCCCATTGACACGCCTACAATTGTCACTGGCACTGGCCCGCAAGAAAGGTCAACAGACCACTGAAACCGACCGTATCGCCTACGAGGCCGAGCAATTAGAGAAATTGATCGCAGAGTTGCTGGAGTTATCGCGGGTCAAACTCAGCACCAATGAAACTAAAGTGCGTCTCGGATTAGCCGAGTCCCTCAGCCAAGTGCTAGATGACGCCGAGTTTGAGGCCGATCAACAGGGCAAAAAGATCACAATCGACATCGATGAAGCCATCGAGCTCAGCCATTACCCTAAATCCCTGTCCCGTGCGATAGAAAACCTACTGCGCAACGCCATTCGTTATGCCCAGAGCGATATTCACCTGCGCGCGAGCCAAACCAACGGCCAAGTACAGATCACCATTAAAGACGATGGTCCAGGGATTGATCCTGCTGAGCTTGAAGCGATTTTCAAACCCTTCTATCGCCCCGATTCGGCAAGGCAGCGGGAAAGCGGTGGCTGGGGCCTAGGACTCGCCATTACCGAAGCGGCCATTAGCGCCCATAAAGGTAAAATCAGAGCCGAGAATCGTCAGCCTCATGGACTCGAAGTCAATATCAGTTTACCGACCTAAAAACATAAGCCCCGCTAACACAGTTAGCGGGGCTTATATCATCAACAGTTAACTGCCGTTAGTCCTTAATCCCTAGCTGTTTTAACTTGCGATACAAGGCATTACGGCTAATCCCCAAACGCTTAGCACATTGGCTCACATTGCCCTCGCAGGCGCGGTAAGCCTGTAACACGTTCAGATTTATGGTTCCGTGGAGCGAGTCTATGGTGGCGGAGCTAGACTCGGACAGTTCGAGCGGATGCGCCGTGGTTTCGGCGTCGACAACTTCAGTTAAAGTTTGGGGCTCAAACGCCAGATTCATGAGCTTTTGAGCAAGGTAATCGGGGAGATGATTTATCTCGAGTACAGCCTCACCTTCGGCCATCAAACACGCCACCTGCATTAAGTTATCCAACTCCCTTAGGTTACCGGGCCAATCGTAACGCATTAGCTGCACCAACAACTCAGTACACAAGGTTTGTGGGCTGCTGCGGTGACGGCGGTGCAATTTATGGATGATGCGCTCAATATCCTGCCGCTCACGTAGCGCAGGCAGCCGCACCTGCAATCCATTTAGGCGATAAAATAAGTCCTGACGGAACAATCCCTGCGCCACCAGCGACTCTAAATCCATATGGGTCGCGGCGATGATCTGAATATCGACCTTAAAACTTTGATTACTGCCGACGGGAACGACCTCGCGCTCCTGCAACACCCGGAGTAAACGGCTCTGCGCCGCCAGCGGCATCTCACCAATTTCATCGAGGAATAAAAAGCCACCGTGGGCTTGGCGGATCTTACCGATAAAACCGGTTCTATTGGCACCGGTAAAAGCCCCCGCCTGATAACCAAATAACTCTGACTCAACCAACTCAGCAGGCAAGGCGGCGCAGTTCACCGCCACCAAGGGCTGCGCGCGGCGGGCACTTTGAGCGTGGAGCTTTTTCACAAATTGCTCCTTGCCGACACCCGTTTCGCCAAGTACCAGTAGGGGGATCTGCTTAGTGATCACCTTATTCGCCTGCTGCCAAGCCCGCTCAAGCAGTGGATCGCGAAACCTGACCCCCAATTGGTTCAAGGGTTTATCTTGAAGAGTTCTGGTACTTTTCGTCTGTATCAGTGCCAGCGCTTGCGTCTGCACATGCAGCGCCGAATCGCGGTGAAAGCCCCCCGCTCGTGCCCAATTGTCGCCGAGGTGTTGCTCTAAACTGTCACCCAACTTGGCCTGACTCAGCAGCTGTTTCGCCATGGGATTACAGCCCACAATTCGCCCGTCACTGCTGGCGATAACTATGCCTTGCCAACCAGAATTTAATAGACTCGGCTGCGCTGCAAAATCAATTCGATAATGACTATCGGGCAGATGGCACAACAGCGCCGTTTCGACCTGCTGCGCTAGGCTCGACACTAGCATCAAGGTTTGCTGCGAATGCCGTTGCTGCTCACTGGTAATATCGAGCACTCCGAGCATCTCACCTTGGGGCGAAAAAATCGGGCAAGCGGTGCAACTCATAAAACGGTTTTGGCGGATAAAATGCTGCTCACCGACCACTGATACCGCCTGCTTGGCCGTGAGCGCCGTGCCTATTGCATTGGTGCCCTTATACTTTTCGAGCCAGTTGACCCCAATATCGAGCGCCACATCCGCCAGCTTGCTGGAATAGCGGCTCACCCCCCAATGTTTCAGCACATAACCGTCGGCATCGGAGAGCAATAATCGACTATTGGAGTGCGCCATCAGTTGATTAAACAGCGGCAAGGCATGGGATTGTACTAATTCGATGAGCTGCTGATATTGCTCATGTTTATGTTTGAGCTCCGAGCGCGTGAGTCTGAGATCCTCACCAGCACGAAACTCTGATAAGCCAGCACCTAAGCTACGCTGCCATGAATCGGTTAACCATGCCTGTGTGGTTGGGAAATGCGGTTTTACTGTCATAGCCATGCTCCCCGAGCGCTGTTCCATTTCGGCACACCCATGGTGTGTCGTTGGATGACAAAATGACCACAGGGCACCTTTCTTTCCGTGAGCGCCCCTATTGTTTGGGATCTGCAAAATTAGCTTTTCATCATACTGTTAGCTCAACAAGTGTACAACTCTTGCCAGTTTGGCACTGTCCTTGCGATGTCTGTTTATACGCAGTACTCAGGTGTTGCGTAAGAGAACATCAACTTAATCAATAGCTTTGTCAGTCAACTCGATTGGCAAAGGATAAAAATAACAACAGTGCTAAAACCTATTTCAACAAGACCCTTTGCTGAGACGCTGCACATTTAGCGTATTCGGCAGTCACAGAAGGAAAACACTATGATCTATGCTCAACCCGGAACCGCTGGTGCCATCGTTAACTTTAAAGAAAAATACGCCAACTTTATCGGTGGAAAATGGGTCGCCCCAGTCAACGGCGAATACTTCGATAATCGCTCCCCCGTTAATGGTCAAAACTTCTGTAAAATTCCCCGCTCTGACTACCGCGATATTGAACTGGCGCTCGATGCCGCTCACGCAGCTAAGGATGCTTGGGGAAAAACCTCGGTCACCGAGCGTGCGAATTTACTGCTGCGTATCGCCGATCGCGTTGAGCAAAATCTCGAATACTTAGCCGTTGCCGAAACCTGGGAAAACGGTAAAGCGGTGCGCGAAACCCTCAACGCTGACTTGCCTCTGTTTGTCGACCACTTCCGTTACTTTGCCGGCTGTATTCGAGCACAGGAAGGCAGCGCCGCGGACATCGATGGCAATACCGTCAGCTATCACTTCCCAGAGCCATTGGGTGTCGTCGGGCAAATCATTCCGTGGAACTTCCCGCTATTGATGGCGGCATGGAAAATCGCCCCTGCCCTCGCCGCGGGCAACTGCGTGGTACTCAAGCCCGCCGAGCAAACGCCGGTATCTATCCTTGTGCTGCTCGAACTGATTGAAGATCTGCTGCCGCCCGGCATCCTCAACGTCGTCAACGGTTTTGGTGCCGAAGCGGGCCAAGCCCTCGCCACCAGCAAACGCATCGCTAAACTGGCCTTCACTGGCTCCACCGAAGTCGGTTACCACATCTTAAAATGTGCCGCCGAATCACTGATCCCATCGACAGTCGAACTCGGCGGTAAATCGCCTAACCTGTATTTCGCCGATGTAATGGACCACGAAGACGAGTATTTAGATAAGGCCGTCGAAGGCATGTTGCTGGCCTTCTTCAACCAAGGTGAAGTCTGTACTTGCCCATCAAGGGTGTTAATCCAAGAGTCGATTTACGATCGCTTTATCGAAAAAGTGCTCGCCCGTGCGCAAACCATCAAGCAGGGCAACCCGCTGGATACCGCCACCCAAGTGGGCGCACAGGCCTCCCAAGAACAGTTCGATAAGATCTTAAGCTATCTCGCGATTGGTAAAGATGAAGGCGCGCAGGTGCTCTTAGGCGGCTCGCTCTGCCAGCTCGAAGGCGAGCAAAGCAAAGGCTATTACATCAGCCCAACGATCATGAAAGGCCATAATAAGATGCGGATTTTCCAAGAGGAAATCTTCGGTCCGGTTATTTCGGTCACCACCTTCAAGGATGAGGCCGAAGCCTTGGCAATTGCCAACGATACCGAATACGGCCTTGGTGCGGGTGTATGGACTCGGGACATGAACCGCGCCCAGCGTCTAGGTCGCGGCATTCAAGCGGGTCGCGTTTGGATTAACTGCTACCACGCCTATCCTGCCCACGCGGCCTTTGGCGGTTATAAGAAGTCAGGCATCGGCCGTGAAACCCACAAGATGATGCTCAATCACTATCAAAACACCAAAAACCTATTGGTGAGTTACGATATCAATCCGCTCGGGTTCTTCTAACCCAGCTGCAACTTTGCCTTGATAACAAGAAAGGGCCATTGGCCCTTTCTTTGTTTTTATCGCATTGAACTATAAGAACATACCGCCAGAAGCCTCGATACGTTGTGCGTTTATCCACGCCGCGGCGGGTGACAACAAGACACTGATTGCACCGCCAATATCCTCGGGTAATCCCACCCGCCCCAAAGCCGTTTGCTGCGCTAAAAACTCATTCATCTGTCGGTTATCCCGAACGGCACCACCACCGAAGTCCGTTTCGATTGCACCGGGAGCCAGCACATTAACGCGAATGCCGCGTGGACCAAGCTCCTTCGCCCAATACTTGGTCATGGTTTCGACCGCGCCTTTCATAGTGGCGTAAGCACCAAACCCCGGGACAGCAAAGCGCGTTAACCCCGTGGAGACATTGATAATACTGCCGTTATCGGCAAGCAGAGGCAGCAGTGCCTGAGTTAAGAAGAAAGGCCCTTTGACATGGATATTCATCAAGGTATCGAACTGTTCCACACTGGTTTCAGCCATAGGCACATGAATACCAATCCCAGCATTATTAACTAGATAGTTAAAACTATCCCGCTGCCAAGTCTGTTCGAGTGCGGTTTTAACGCGTTGAGAAAAATCACTAAAGGACTGGCTATCACCCACATCTAACGGTAACGCGACAGCCTTGCGTCCGTGCCATTCAAGTTCCGCAACCACCTCGGCGGCGGCAGCGGCATTACTTTGGTAAGTTATAATAATATCAACACCTTGTGCGGCTAAAGTCAGGGCCGCATTTTTACCTAAGCCACGACTTGCACCGGTGATCAGCGCGATGGGAGTTGTGTTCATTGTGTATCCTCTTCATTCATCTATGTTAATGCCGCCACACAGCATGGCGATTCCACATCACAAAGCTTATTACTTGCACAAAGAGGGATAAACACACTATAAATGGCAAGACTGTTAGCTATTAGAGAACAATTGCGATGCAAGATAGACTACAAGCCATGCAAATTTTTATGCGGGTGGCTGAATTAGAGAGTTTTACTCAAGCCAGTATCAGCCTAGGTCTGTCGAAAACCCATGTGTCGAATGTCGTAGCTCAGTTCGAAACCGCGTTAGGTGCACGTTTACTACAACGTACCACTCGCACAGTGCGCCTCACTCAAGATGGTATAAGTTGTTATGAGCGCTGCAAAAACTTGCTCACCGACTATCAAGAATTAGAAAGCCTTTTCCAGCTACAGGCGGCGCAAGTTTCCGGTCGCTTAAGAGTCGATATGTCCACAGGGATTGCGCGAAACTTAGTGCTTCCTCATCTTCCTGACTTTATTGAGCAATATCCCCAAATTGAGTTGGAGCTAAGCAGTACCGACCGCAAGGTCGATATCGTCGCCGAAGGTTTTGACTGCGTGATCCGCGTTGGTAGCGTGCAGCAAGAAGGCGTTATCGCAAAGAAGATTGGCCACTTTAAGATGCTGAACTGCGTTAGCCCAAGCTATATCGCAAAATACGGTAAACCATCGAGTTTAGAAGAGCTTAGCCAAGGGCATAAGCTTATTCATTACGTTGGCCAATTGGGCGGCAGCGATTCAGGATTTGAGTATCTAAGCCAAGATAATCACGAACTCTGCGCCCTAGCCTTACCTAAGCTAATCACAGTCAATAATGCCGATGCCTACTGCGCGGCCTGTCTGGCGGGTTTAGGGATTATTCAAGCGCCGAATATTGGGGTGGCAAAATATATCCAAACTGGCGAACTGATAGAGATCTTGCCAGATTACCCAGCGCCCTCAATGCCTGTGAGCTTGCTCTATCCCCATAGACGCCATCTTTCAAAGCGCCTTCAGGTATTTATGGCTTGGTTGACCGAATTGCTGACGCCTTTTTTAGTATCGCGTTAACGGTCAGTCTCGATATTCGCTAACCGCTGCGACAGTTGTGCCATCGAGCTTGTGGTGCGGGGATCGCACTCAGGATTGGCTACTGGGCTAAATTCGAGGCGCAGCCCGCCAAACCTACCTAAACGGCTTGGCAGAATATGCAAATCCCAAACTAACTGATCGTAGTAATGCAGCCGCAGGCCATTATCCGCAACAGGCCAATGGGCATAGAGTAAAAATGAATGATAACTCTGCGAGAGGGAGCGACTCGCCACTAATTTAAAATTTGCATCGAGCAGGCTGCTCTCGGTCGATTCTTCAAAGGGACAATCGTAGGAGGTCAGCAGTAAATAGCCTTGGGTGCCATTGGGTAAAGTGCAGCAGTACTGGGCCTCAAGCTGCCTTCCCGCAATCTTGGCCCCTGTAGCTTGCTCATTGAAATACAAAGGCTGAGTGAGCGCCTCGGTATCGGACACTCGCAGTGTGAAGGCTGTTATCGGCTGCATGCGGTATCCTTCCTTTGCCTTGAAATAGCTAATGTCGCTTCCAATACAAACCCATCAATATCAGGTATCCCACAAAATACGCCAGCAAGTCGAGTGGGTCGAAATGGCTACCAATCACGATTCGCGCTAAACGATTTCCGCCCAACCCCAGCTTGTCCACTAAGCCCCAATACTGACCAAATTCGATACCGAAGGCAAACAACAGCACAGCCAGCGCCAACCATGGCGTTTGCCAAAACCGATTGATTGACTCCCCTTTTGCATTCACCACGGGCACTAGCGTGCGCGCCATGCAAAACAACAGGATCACCACTAACACGTCACCTACAAAACCGCGAATAAACCCCGAAGGCACAAAACGCGCGATCAACACTTCGATGATAAACAGCAGCACCGCATAAATTAAAAAAGATTTTCGATCGGGCTGACGGCTAAAAAGATGGACTGGCATAAACAGGTTGCTCCCTTACCTCTCGAAGATGAAGCGGCAAAATCTATCTTAAAACCAATGCCTTAACAAGCTTAGTTCGATGGATTTATCTCCTATTTACCCATTTCACTCACCAGAACAGCGGGCAAGTCACTCCGCAAAATTTAAGCGCCGTTTAAGTTTGGCTTTAGTAGCCTGCAAGCACACCATCTTAGGAGCAACAGATCATGTCCTCAAATATGCAGCAAAACATCAAAGTCTGGGATCCCTTGATCCGTATCTTTCACTGGTCATTGGTGGGCTTTTTTACCTTAGCCTACCTCACCGAAGGTGAAGACGAATGGATGAACATCCACAGTTACGCTGGCTACAGCATCTTAACCCTGCTGGTATTTCGCCTGTTATGGGGCGTGATTGGCACTCACCATGCGCGTTTTATCAACTTTGTTACCCGTCCGAGCATCGCATGGGCTTACCTGAAGGAACTCTTCACTGGCAAGGCTAAAGATTACATCGGCCACAATCCCGCAGGCGCGCTGATGATAGTCGCCCTGATCCTCAGCATAGGGTTCACGGGCTTCTCCGGCATGGCGCTTTATGCCACCGATGGCCAAGGTCCACTAGCCACAAGCTTTTTCGCCTCTTGGCCCGAGGGCGCACTGAAAGAAGTGCATGAGTTTTTCGCCAACTTCAGCCTGTTTCTTATCGTCACCCATGTCGGCGGCGTGATCGTCAGCAGCCTGCTGCATAAGGAAAACCTCGTCAAAGCCATGCTGACAGGTAAAAAGCAGCGCCCGCTGATCCAACAAGATGAACATCAATAACCGTCACAATCCGACCGTTCAAAGGAGTTAGAGATGAACAACAACCTGAATAAAAGCCTGATGGGACTGGCGCTCACTGTGGTACTGCTCAGCAGTGTTAATGCCAATGCCGCCAATTCCAAGGTCGCCAGCTTGCCACTCAGCGCCGAGCGAATTGGCTTACAACTACAACAATATCAGGCACAAGGTGCAGGCCCATTTAGCGCCGCGGCAGGACAAGCACTGTGGCTACAGCAGAGTGAGGATCGCAGCTGTGCCAGCTGCCACACCGCCAAAGTGACAGACCCAGGTATGCATCAAAACACCCGAAAGCCCATCGAGGCCATGGCGCCATCGCTCACCAGTAACCGTTTAACCGATGCGGCCAAGATTGAGAAATGGTTTACCCGCAACTGTAACTGGACCTTTAAACGCGAGTGCACGCCTCAAGAAAAAGGTGACGTACTGCTGTGGCTGAGTTTGCAATAACGGCGTTATTCACATCGATTTTAATCAGTAAAACTTAAGGAAATACTATGACTAAACAAGCCCACCCCCTAAGCTGGATTGCCGGAACCACACTCACCGTCCTCGCCCTTGCGATAGGCGCCGTAGGCCTCAGCTTAACCTTTACTGGCACAGGTTATGCCCACGATGGCTTCGAACATAATCAAGCCATCCCACAAAATGCAGAATATTCAGCGGAATGCGGCAGCTGCCATATGGCGTATCCCGCAAATTTACTGCCCGCCGAAAAGTGGCAGGCAATTACCAGCAACCTAAGCAACCACTTTGGTGATGATGCCAGTCTGTCGCCTGAAGCAACGGCTAGAATTGAGCAATATCTCGTTCAACATGCTGCGCAAAATGGTAAGGTGATGAAAAATAGCAAACCTTTGATTGCTGGCATGGGGCCGCAGAAAATTACCGAGCAGGCATTTTTTATCCGTAAGCACGATGAGATCCCAAGACGCATGGTGCAAGATAACCCCAAAGTCGGCTCATTCAGCCAATGCAGCAATTGCCATAACCTCGCAGAGAAGGGCATATTCGATGAAGATACCGTTAATATTCCTGGCTTTGGCCGCTGGGATGATTAACAGCCCAAGCTGTCTAGCCCATGATGAAGACCTCTCCAACAAAGTGGTCGAATGGGTGAAGGAGGGTAAAGTATTACCCTTCGACACCATCATGCAACGCTATGAGTCGCGCCTTAAGGGGCGCTTGCTCGACCTCGAGGTCGAGCAAAAACACGGGCGCATCATCTATGAGCTCGAAATCCTGCGCGACGATGGCGTGGTCTATGAGATTAAGATCGATGCCAAAACGGGTGAATGGCTTAAGGAAAAGGTCGACTGATGCGCTTACTCCTAATTGAAGATGATACTGACTTAGTGGCTCGCCTCATCCCCGCCCTTAACAAGGCGGGCTACACGGTTGAACATGCCAATAATGGTATCGATGGCGCTTTTCTGGGCGAGGAAGAAGCCTTCGAGGCGGTGATCCTCGATTTAGGCTTGCCCGGAAAGCCGGGCTTAAGCGTACTGAGCCAATGGCGCCAAAAGGGCCTGTTGATGCCAGTGTTAATTCTTACGGCTCGCGATGCTTGGCACGAACGTGTCGATGGCCTAAAGGCCGGCGCCGATGATTATCTCGGTAAACCTTTCCATGTTGAGGAGCTGCTCGCCAGATTAGAAGCGCTGATCCGCCGCCACTTTGGCCGCGCCGATAATCTGCTGCAACATGCGGGCGTCTCCCTCGATGTGGATAAACAAGCGGTGACCAATGCCGAAGGAGAAGTAATCGAGCTGACGAAGATTGAGTATCGCCTGCTGCATTACTTAATGGCCAACCCGACTAAGATTGTCTCCAAATCCGAGCTGAGCGAGCGCATTTACGAAGAGGAACAAATCAAAGACAGCAATGTGATTGAAGTGTACGTCAACCGACTCCGCCAACGCCTAGGTAAAGACTATATCGAGACGCGGCGCGGCCAAGGTTATCGACTCAAGGATGCATAAGCGTGTATTCACTCAAAGCCTACCTCACCCGCAATCTGCTTATCACCCTCACCTGCGCCATGGCGCTATTGTTGTATTTGCTATTTCAAGGCATTCAAATCTTGACCCAAGACTTTGTCGCCTCGCGCCTGCAACACGATGCCGATAGTCTGATCTCCGCCCTCGAACCGCAAGCCGATGGCACTTGGGCACTGAGTGCCGATAGGCTCCCCAATGTGTATCACAGGGTCAATTCGGGCCACTACTTTGCGATCAAAATCGGTGAGCAACAACTCCGCTCTCGATCGCTTTTCGATCATAACGTCACCCTGCCAACACTAAAGGTTGGTGAACAACAACTCGCCACTCAATATGTTGGCCACCATCATTGGCTGATGCTCAGTCAGGCAATCGTTAAGAATGAGCAAACCATTATCCTCTGGGTGACGGAAGACATTAGCTCACTCGAGCAAACCCAATTACGCTTTTTAGGCTTTGCCGCGGTAGTGGTACTGCTGACCATTATGATCCTGTTATTTGCCCAACATCTGTTGCTCAAACGGGGCTTTAAACCGCTAGAGCAAATGCCAGATGCAATCAGGCAACTGCGGCTCCAAGGGCAAGAAATCGATACCCAGCACACGCCAACAGAGATTAGTCCTTTGATTGAGGAAATCGAACGCCTCATGAATCAACTCGGCCAGAGGGTGCAACGTTCACGCAATGCCTTGGGTAATCTTGCCCACGAAATGAAACGCCCACTGCAAGGGCTACAATCCTACCTCGATAGCCTAGCGCCACAGCAAAGACGCGAAGGCAGTAAGGTGCTCGCGGATCTGCACCATATTATTGAGCGAGAGCTTAAGCGCACTAAAATCGTCGGGCTTTCAACGCCTGGGCGTTTTACCGTGCTCAATGACGATCTGCCGCCACTCATCCAAGTGATGCAGCGCATCTATCCCGAGCGTCAAATTGATTATCAGTTTGAGAAAACACTGGTCATGCCCTTCGACCGGGACGACTTACTGGAACTACTTGGCAATCTACTCGACAACGCCTGCAAGCATGCGCGTCAACAGATAAAGCTGTGTATTGAGCAGACTCATGCCAGCAAGCAGGCGTATCAGATTGAGGTCAGCGACGATGGTGAAGGCGTATCCGATAGCGATTTAGCTGTGATTACGGAGCGAGGGATTCGGCTCGATGAGAGTATTCAAGGCCATGGCTTAGGCCTGTCGATTTGCAAAGATATTGTCGAGAGTTATCAGGGGGAACTTAGCTTTACACATTCAGACCTTGGCGGATTAAAGGTTAGCGTACTATTACCTCAGCCGCATTAAGCGCACAGCAAAGCAAATGCTCTGCTGTGCGATGGGCATTACGACTTGTAAGGCATAGGGCCAAGATAATCTTTCTTACCCACATCCACACCGTTGTGGCGCAGAATCGCATAGGCCGTCGTCACATGGAAATATAAGTTCGGGATAGCATGCTCAATCGCAAACTCATATCCCGTCAAATACTTACCTTCCCAACGCGGTTGAGAGACGTGAATTGTCGCCGCATCGGCAAAATCTGCTTCGGTAAATTGAGCTAAGTACTCGATAACAGAAGCAATACGCGCCTGCAGCTCAGGCAGAGTCGTTTCTGTATCATCATGCTTAGGCACTGTATCTAAATTACCCGTCAGACGCGCGACCCCAATCTTGGCGGTATCACAGGCAATCTGGATCTGACGGATCAGATTAAATTGATCGGGCGCTAAGCGGGAATTCAATAATACCGCCATATCCACCTTCTTCAAGTTGGCAAAAACCTCGCCCTTTTCCAGAATAAGACTCAAGTTTTTCAGCATCTTGCTAAATTGAACAGCCGTTAAATCATAAAGCATGACATAAACTCCTGTGATAAACGCCACCAGATTGCAGCACTTCGGATTATCTTGGGGCAAATAACATGATTTCAACAGCAGAAAATAAAGATTTATTTTGCGCTAGCCTGAAGATAGATAGACAAGAGATAAGAGCGACTCAAAAATGAAACAGCTCAAACGAAAAAAGCCTCTGCATTGCTGCAGAGGCTTATCTCTTAATGTTGGCGGAGCGGACGGGACTCGAACCCGCGACCCCCGGCGTGACAGGCCGGTATTCTAACCAACTGAACTACCGCTCCTTTAACTTAACGTTTGCACATTAAGCTAAATTAGGCGCTTGGCGATGACCTACTCTCACATGGGGAGACCCCACACTACCATCGGCGCGATTGCGTTTCACTTCTGAGTTCGGGATGGGATCAGGTGGGACCACAATGCTATTGTCACCAAGCAAATTTGCTATTTACTTACCCGTCTTATCTCATGCAGGCAGTAAATTAATTCGGAAAGCTGAATTGAGTTGCACTTCTTAAGTGTTTGTATTCAAGCTAAGTTCTCTTAGCAAAACCCATCTGGGTTGTATGGTTAAGCCTCTCGAGTCATTAGTATCAGTTAGCTCAACGCCTCACAACGCTTACACACCTGACCTATCAACGTCCTAGTCTCGAACGGCTCTTTAGTGGACTTAAAGTCCAAGGGATGACTCATCTTGGGGCTCGCTTCCCGCTTAGATGCTTTCAGCGGTTATCGATTCCGAACATAGCTACCGGGCAATGCCATTGGCATGACAACCCGAACACCAGCGGTTCGTTCACTCCGGTCCTCTCGTACTAGGAGCAACTCCCCTCAATCATCCAACGCCCACGGCAGATAGGGACCGAACTGTCTCACGACGTTCTGAACCCAGCTCGCGTACCACTTTAAATGGCGAACAGCCATACCCTTGGGACCGACTTCAGCCCCAGGATGTGATGAGCCGACATCGAGGTGCCAAACACCGCCGTCGATATGAACTCTTGGGCGGTATCAGCCTGTTATCCCCGGAGTACCTTTTATCCGTTGAGCGATGGCCCTTCCATTCAGAACCACCGGATCACTATGACCTACTTTCGTACCTGCTCGACGTGTCTGTCTCGCAGTTAAGCTGGCTTATGCCATTGCACTAACCGTACGATGTCCGACCGTACTTAGCCAACCTTCGTGCTCCTCCGTTACTCTTTGGGAGGAGACCGCCCCAGTCAAACTACCCACCAGGCACTGTCCTTAACCCCGATTAGGGGCCCAAGTTAGAACATCAACACTACAAGGGTGGTATTTCAAGGACGACTCCACGTGAACTAGCGTTCCCGCTTCAAAGTCTCCCACCTATCCTACACATGTAGGGTCAATGTTCAGTGCCAAGCTATAGTAAAGGTTCACGGGGTCTTTCCGTCTAGCCGCGGGTATACGGCATCTTCACCGCAATTTCAACTTCACTGAGTCTCGGCTGGAGACAGCGTGGCCATCATTACGCCATTCGTGCAGGTCGGAACTTACCCGACAAGGAATTTCGCTACCTTAGGACCGTTATAGTTACGGCCGCCGTTTACCGGGGCTTCGATCATGAGCTTCTCTTGCGATAACCCAATCAATTAACCTTCCGGCACCGGGCAGGCGTCACACCGTATACGTCATCTTGCGATTTTGCACAGTGCTGTGTTTTTGATAAACAGTTGCAGCCACCTGGTATCTGCGACTGCCGTCAGCTTAGGGAGCAAGTCCCATCACCAACAGCAGCGTACCTTCTCCCGAAGTTACGGTACCATTTTGCCTAGTTCCTTCAGCCGAGTTCTCTCAAGCGCCTTGGTATTCTCTACCCGACCACCTGTGTCGGTTTGGGGTACGATTCCCGCTAACCTGAAGCTTAGAAGATTTTCCTGGAAGCATGGCATCAACTACTTCATCCCCTTGGGGACTCGTCATCAGCTCTCAGTGTTAAGAACGCCCGGATTTGCCTAAGCATTCCACCTACCACCTTAAACGCGGACTACCAACGCCGCGCTAGCCTAGCCTTCTCCGTCTCTCCATCGCAGTTAGCGGAAGTACAGAAATATTAATCTGTTTCCCATCGACTACGCCTTTCGGCCTCGCCTTAGGGGTCGACTCACCCTGCCCCGATTAACGTTGGACAGGAACCCTTGGTCTTTCGGCGAGGGGGTTTTTCACCCCCTTTATCGTTACTCATGTCAGCATTCGCACTTCTGATACCTCCAGCGTGGGTTACCCCTTCACCTTCAACGGCTTACAGAACGCTCCTCTACCGCGCAACCCTAATGGATTGCACCCGTAGCTTCGGTGGTATGTTTAGCCCCGTTACATCTTCCGCGCAGGCCGACTCGACTAGTGAGCTATTACGCTTTCTTTAAATGATGGCTGCTTCTAAGCCAACATCCTAGCTGTCTAAGCCTTCCCACATCGTTTCCCACTTAACATACACTTTGGGACCTTAGCTGACGGTCTGGGTTGTTTCCCTTTTGACGACGGACGTTAGCACCCGCCGTCTGTCTCCCGGATAGCACTCTTTGGTATTCGGAGTTTGCAAAGGGTTGGTAAGTCGGGATGACCCCCTAGCCTTAACAGTGCTCTACCCCCAAAGGTGTTCGTCCGAGGCGCTACCTAAATAGCTTTCGAGGAGAACCAGATATCTCCCGGTTTGATTGGCCTTTCACCCCCAGCCACAAGTCATCCGCTAATTTTTCAACATTAGTCGGTTCGGTCCTCCAGTTGATGTTACTCAACCTTCAACCTGCCCATGGCTAGATCACCGGGTTTCGGGTCTACGCCTTGCAACTAAACGCGCAGTTAACACTCGGTTTCCCTACGGCTCCGCTATTCGCTTAACCTCGCTACAAAACGTAAGTCGCTGACCCATTATACAAAAGGTACGCAGTCACGGTCTCAAGTACCGCTCCCACTGCTTGTACGTATACGGTTTCAGGTTCTATTTCACTCCCCTCACAGGGGTTCTTTTCGCCTTTCCCTCACGGTACTGGTTCACTATCGGTCAGTCAGGAGTATTTAGCCTTGGAGGATGGTCCCCCCATATTCAAACAGGATATCACGTGTCCCGCCTTACTCGTTTTCATCAAAGGTTAGTTTTCGTGTACGGGGCTATCACCCTGTGCCGCTGGACTTTCCAGACCATTCCACTAACACCCCTCTGACTTAAGGGCTAATCCCCGTTCGCTCGCCGCTACTAGGGGAATCTCGGTTGATTTCTTTTCCTAAGGGTACTTAGATGTTTCAGTTCCCCTCGTTTGCCTCACTACACTATGTATTCATGTAGTGATAACAGCTTATGCTGCTGGGTTCCCCCATTCGGACATCGTTAGCTCAAATGCTTGTTACTAGCTCGCCAACGCTTTTCGCAAGTTACTACGTCCTTCATCGCCTCTGACTGCCAAGGCATCCACCGTATACGCTTAGTCGCTTAACCATACAACCCAAATGAGTTTCACTTGAATTGTTGCGACCAGCTGGTTTTACTTGTCTCATTTCCGACCAAGGAAATGGACTCGCCTTAGACTTGAATATTCAAGACACTTAAAAAGTGTTTTAAGAACTCAATTTTTTTCGTATTAACACAACGACAGACATCATTGTATTAATTACTATCAGCTTTCCAAATTGTTAAAGAACAATGCTTACCGGCACGCGGTGCATTTCGCTCTCCCTCCTCTTTCGAGAAGTTCAACAAGCCATCTGTGTGAACACTCAACAAACATCGAGTTAGTCGTATAGGTAAGGAGGTGATCCAGCCCCAGGTTCCCCTAGGGCTACCTTGTTACGACTTCACCCCAGTCATGAACCACAAAGTGGTGAGCGCCCTCCCGAAGGTTAAGCTACCCACTTCTTTTGCAGCCCACTCCCATGGTGTGACGGGCGGTGTGTACAAGGCCCGGGAACGTATTCACCGTGGCATTCTGATCCACGATTACTAGCGATTCCGACTTCATGGAGTCGAGTTGCAGACTCCAATCCGGACTACGACGAGCTTTGTGAGATTAGCTCCACCTCGCGGCTTTGCAACCCTCTGTACTCGCCATTGTAGCACGTGTGTAGCCCTACTCGTAAGGGCCATGATGACTTGACGTCGTCCCCACCTTCCTCCGGTTTATCACCGGCAGTCTCCCTAGAGTTCCCGCCATTACGCGCTGGCAAATAAGGATAGGGGTTGCGCTCGTTGCGGGACTTAACCCAACATTTCACAACACGAGCTGACGACAGCCATGCAGCACCTGTCTCAGAGTTCCCGAAGGCACTAAGCTATCTCTAGCGAATTCTCTGGATGTCAAGAGTAGGTAAGGTTCTTCGCGTTGCATCGAATTAAACCACATGCTCCACCGCTTGTGCGGGCCCCCGTCAATTCATTTGAGTTTTAACCTTGCGGCCGTACTCCCCAGGCGGTCTACTTAATGCGTTAGCTTGAGAGCCCAGTGTTCAAGACACCAAACTCCGAGTAGACATCGTTTACGGCGTGGACTACCAGGGTATCTAATCCTGTTTGCTCCCCACGCTTTCGTGCCTGAGCGTCAGTCTTTGTCCAGGGGGCCGCCTTCGCCACCGGTATTCCCCCAGATCTCTACGCATTTCACCGCTACACCTGGAATTCTACCCCCCTCTACAAGACTCTAGTTTGCCAGTTCGAAATGCAATTCCCAGGTTGAGCCCGGGGCTTTCACATCTCGCTTAACAAACCGCCTGCGCACGCTTTACGCCCAGTAATTCCGATTAACGCTTGGACCCTCCGTATTACCGCGGCTGCTGGCACGGAGTTAGCCGGTCCTTCTTCTGTAGGTAACGTCACAGCTGCAAGGTATTAACTTACAACCTTTCCTCCCTACTGAAAGTGCTTTACAACCCGAAGGCCTTCTTCACACACGCGGCATGGCTGCATCAGGGTTTCCCCCATTGTGCAATATTCCCCACTGCTGCCTCCCGTAGGAGTCTGGGCCGTGTCTCAGTCCCAGTGTGGCTGATCATCCTCTCAGAACAGCTAGGGATCGTCGCCTTGGTGAGCCATTACCTCACCAACTAGCTAATCCCACCTAGGTTCATCCAATCGCGAGAGGCCCGAAAGTCCCCCTCTTTCCCCCGTAGGGCGTATGCGGTATTAGCAGTCGTTTCCAACTGTTATCCCCCTCGACTGGGCAGATCCCTAGGCATTACTCACCCGTCCGCCGCTCGCCACCTCAGGAGTAAACTCCCTTGTGCTGCCGCTCGACTTGCATGTGTTAGGCCTGCCGCCAGCGTTCAATCTGAGCCATGATCAAACTCTTCAATTAAAAGTTTTGTGTTTAACTCGCGTTAAACGACTCAATGAATTCTACTGTTTTGATTCGCTTTGCTCACTAAGAAACATCGCGTCTCAATTCATACATTACTGTATGTACATATTGCTATGAACACTCATTCATTGATTTAAATTTTGATTACTCGCCAAACGGCAGAGTAATTTCGATTAACTCAACACCTGTGAGTGTCCACACAGATTTCTTGTTTAGATTGTTAAAGAGCATTTGACCATTCACTTCGCGTTACCGCTCAGCGGGCCAGGGCTGCGTATTCTACGCATTTCCCTTGTCGCGTCAAGGCGTTTTTGCAAACTTCTTGAGGCTTTCGAATCAACTGCACATTTTGCATTCGATTCGCACTGATACCGCGCTTGCTTTCGCTGTCTGCCGTGTCAGTGGATGCGCATTATAGGCAGCAGAACTTTTTGTGCAAGGGCTTTTTTCAGGTTTTTTGCATTATTTTTCAAATCGCTTTTTACACCCAAACTAGGCACAAGCTACCCACTACTTATTCCCAAAGTTATCCACAGTCGCTGAATTTATCACCACTGTATGCCATTAAAATCATTAATTAGAGCAGTTCATCGCTCAATTGAAACGTGCCGCTGAAGCAAAAAAGGAATTAAAGATGAAAGTCGGCAGTTAGAATTGAAGAACAAAGAGACGAAGTAGCGACCTTATACTTATATAGCTAAATAAAAGTATAAGGCCGTGCAACGCGGCTCACTTATGGCGTTAGTTAGCACTCCACAATAACTGGCCGCAATCAGTAAGATCGTATCCGCCTAACAACGCCGCCATTTGGCGTGTATGCCCGCTGCTTAACATAGTAAAGAGTTGTTGCAGTTGTCTGCGGAAGTAGATGCTTTGTGGCATAACAAAGTCGAAGGACTCTTTAACGAGTGGCACGAAGCTTAAACCACTTTCCAAGGCTACGGATTGGCAACCAAAACCAATGTCGGCATCACCCCGTGCTATATATCCTGCAAGTTCACGTTCGCTGTAGGCTGTGAGCACCACATTGAGTTGGTCTAAACGTGCCCCTTGCTTTAATAGCCATTGTTCTAAATGTTGTTGGCTCCCTGCGCCACCTTGGCGACTGACCCAGCGCCAGGGTAAGGTGAGTACCTTGTCCTCTTCTTGGCATCTGTGGTGCATATCGGTTCGCATGATCAAACCTTGCTGGCGAGAATAGCCATGGACCATGATCCATTGCTGATGGTTCTGATAACCTTTGAGTAAGGCTGGATGGCGGATATTTCTATCCTCCATGCTGCCCCAGTGCAGAGTACAAACATCAGCATATCCCTTTGCTAAAAGCTCTAACCCGAGGCGCGAGCCTGTTGCGCTGTAGCTGATCAGCTCACGACTACCAACCTGCGCCATCAAACGCGCCACTAACATAGATAGCAGGGGATCATCACTGCCAGTGATCAAGAGTCGATCGGTTAACATGCCGCTGTGGCAGGAGTCCATCACCCAGCGATCAATTAGCACCTTAGGGAATAGCCATTTACCGGTGATTTTCGTTGCTGGCAGAATTCGGTCATTCGCCATGGCGTAGACCTTCTTCTCGTTCAGATCTAAATACTCAGCAACCTGCTTCGCGCTCATGTAAATCAATTCACTGGCGGATGTCATCTTATGTCCTTGTCGTCCTGTCTCTCTGAGTTCAAGCAATACCATTTATCGCGGCATTAGTTGCCTGACGGGGTATTCACATCAAATTCGAGATTTTCACTACCGTGATAGATCAAAAAGTGGCGCCCTTTCGCTCGGGCAATAATTGTGATGCCCAGCTGTTGAGCCAGTTCTAAACCCATTTGTGTCACGCCACTGCGCGACAGCAATACGGGGATCCCCATTTTGGCGACCTTAATCACCATCTCCGAGGTGAGTCGTCCCGTGGTGTAGAAAATTTTGTTATCGCCCCGATCCTGTGCCAACCACATATCACCCGCTAAGGTATCCACGGCATTGTGGCGTCCCACATCTTCCACAAAGGCAAGGATCTGGTCGTTCTCGCAAACACCACAGCCATGAACGGCGCCGGCATTCTTATAAGTGTCATTATATTCGTTGATATTTTTAAGCAAACTGTAGAGCGTACTTTGCTTAAGGCTAGGTGTGGGTAGCTGGATATCATCTAAATCCTGCATAAAACTGCCATATACAGTTCCTTGACCACAGCCTGAGGTCACGGTTTTTTCCGATAATTTTTGCTCGATATCGGCAGTTTGCTCACGGGTTAATACGGCGGCGGAGTTCACATCCCAGTCGACAATTACAGAGTCTAACTGGCTGACATCTGAAATAAAGCCCTGATTTTTAAGATAGCCTAACGCCAGCGACTCGGGTTTTGCCCCTAAGGTCATCAAAGTCACAATCGGGCGCCAGTTAAGGTAAACCGTTAAGGGCCTCTCACAGGCAACATGCTTATCAATCACCTCGCCCGACTCATCAACGGCTTTGACTGCGATCGTTAACGGCACTTCAGCCTGTGTTTTCACAAATGTGAAGGCTGACTTCGCTGGCGATGGAGGGTCATTCGGCTGTGCTTGCTGAGCAATATTAGAACTATTATCAGAAATCATAATGTTACCGCGTTACGTGTGATGGCATCAGCATAGCAATATTTATACCTAGGTATGAAACTCTGGGCTAAATGCGTGATCCGTCGCAATTCTGAATATTTCACTGGGCGTAAATGTCCCAGACAAAATGTCCAACTAGACAAAATGTCCTAAATTCACCCTTATTTTGATGATCCACCTCAAACAAATACCCCCTGTTTAATGGCATTAATATTGCAGTGACCTTTTATCGCAATCAGTAGGGGAAAGAGAACCGTTAGCTCAGGTTCGTCCCCTCTCGGCTGAAACGGAGAGACAATGCAACATACTACTAGTGTTTGGCCAATGTACGTTTCGCTCAAAAAAGTAGAGAAACAAATGGGCCGTTGGACCTCGGTACAATGGGAAATCGATCATCTGCTGCCCGCCACCCACGACGCCCCCGAAGGCGCGACCTTAGTGCTGCTCGAACTGCACAAAGATGAACGCGCCAGTTATCGCATCAACCTCGACATGGACAATGCCATGCTGTATTTGGTCTGCGATGAAATGGCAGATGGCACTTGGGTCCCCGCGCTACTCTCGGCGGATCAAAACGTGGCGGCAGGCTGCCTTGAGGGCAATACTCCCGTTATCAATATGCTGATGCCTGAGGCCATAGCCTGCTGGATTGAAGCCTTTATCACCCAATACGGCGAAGTTGAAATCGCCGCTTATCGTCGCAAGCATGTCGACCACCGTAAAAACCAAGGCCCTAGCCGCGACCCATTGCGGAGGGACTAATGACTGACTCAACCCCGAAGGCTAACGGCTTTTTTAGCCGTTGGAGCCAGCGCCGTGAGCAAGTCGCAGCCGAAGAAGCCGCACTTGCAGCCCAAACTACGGCCGAAAATCTTGCAGAAGTAAAGCCTGAGAGCACGGCAGAGCCTGCCGCGACGACTTCTGAACCTCAAGATGCTCCCCCAAAAACCGATGAGGACCCTAACCGTCTCCTCACCGCAGAGGAATTGCCCAATCCCGAAGAAATTGAGATTGGCGGCAGCTTTGCTAAGTTTATGGGAGCCAATGTTGACCCCGCGGCCAAAACAGCAGCGCTACGAGCCTTGTGGAAACAGCCTCATTTCAATGAGATAGATGGTCTGTTGGAATATGCGCTCGACTACAGTAATCAGCCAAAGCTGACGCCTGAAGTATCCGCTGAGTTAGCCCAAAAAGTATTCCGTTTTATCACCAAAGAGAATGAAGAGTCAGACGAAGATCTGGCCTCAATCCCTAGCGATGCGGTGGTGAATACAGAAAATGCAATGGAATCAAAAAACAGTGATGTCGAAACCGAGTTAGCAAACACTCAGATCACGGACAATTTGGATGGGGAGACTGATGACCTACCCCAAAATGCACCAGAGCCTGCCGCTCAGATGCAAAAGCCAGTTGTTTAATGTCAGTTTAGCTAATTTTTATGTCCATAACTTTGGTATGTGAATTGCTGTACTAAGGGATAAAAACTTAGATAAAAGCAGAAAAGGCAATGACTTAGTCTCAAATTACCGCCTAACTCTGCAGCAAAACAGCTATAAAAGAGCAGCCAAAGTACTGTTCAGGAACGCAATGTGAGCACTCATTTGATGACCAATCAAACCCAGCTTGCGCTAAAACAAGCGCGGCAAAATGTGTTAGCCCAAACGCAGATTTTACAGAATCTGATCCCCCCAACAGTGAGCTACACCACTGAAGGCACAGTGCTAATTATTGGCCCAGAGGATCTGGCACGCCTCGCGGCGGACAAATTGTCCACTATGGCGAGCCGTGTGATTTTGGCTAACGAAGCGATTACCAGCCAAGATGAAACCCACCTTGAAAAGGTGATGGCTGCGGCGACGGATGTTGAAAGCTACTACAACAAACTCATTGGCATTAAAGGATTTTTAGGTCAATTCCAGGTCAGCGTTGAACATCAAAATGGCGCGGCGGAATTGAGTGTTGTCGCCATTCGTAAACCTCATTTCGACTTGATTCTCGATTTAAGCAGCACGCCTTGCTTGAATTTAGAGATGCTGCCACCGGGTTATTTCTATGTCGGTCAAGACGAAGCCAAACTGGCCGATGCGCTGGAGCAACTCCCAGAACTAGTGGGGCAATTTGATAAACCCCGTTACGTAAAAATCAATGCCGACCTGTGCGCCCATGACCGTAATGGCATCAACGGCTGTAACCGTTGCCTCAACTTCTGTCCAGCCGATGCTATTAGCAGTGTCGCCAAGAAAATTGAGGTCGATCCTTACCTCTGCCACGGCGCTGGCAGCTGTTCGAGCGCCTGCCCAACGGGTGCGATTGGTTATGACTTACCGACACCACAGGCATTGCATTCTTACCTGAACAAAATTATCAACCGTTATCGTGAACAAGCTCAAACCGCACCTGTGATCCTGTTCCACGACAACGCGGTTGGCGCAAGCTTGATAGGGGACGACTTAGCCGGGGATGTACTCCCTGTCGCCCTCGAAGAAATCACCGTTGCCAGCATTGACCATTGGTTAGCTTCGCTGGCTTGGGGCGCACGCCAAGTGTTAATCCTCAATACCGAGGCAACCGCCCCTACGCTCACACAAATGTTGAAAGGCGAACTGGCTTTAGCCAACAGCATTTTAGATGAAATGGGCCAACCGCAGCGCTTGAGTCTTATCGACCCAAGCATGCTGGCGAATTTGGAGCCTCTGCTCGACATCAGCCTCGATTGGCCAGTGATTGTGCCCGGTGCTTTTGCGTCCACCAGCAAACGTAACACTCTGTTTGATGCGATTGATCATCTAAACAGCCAAGCGGGTGAAATCAATAGTTGTTTGAGTATCAACAACGTTCCCTACGGCAACGTCAGCGTCAATGTCGAGAAATGTACCCTGTGCATGTCCTGTGTGGCAATTTGCCCCACCATGGCATTGCAAGATGGTGGCGACAAACCTGCACTACACTTTATTGAGCAAAACTGTGTGCAATGTGGCTTGTGTGAGGCGGCTTGCCCTGAAAAGGTCATCAGCCTGACGCCACAAATTAACTTTGATAAAGCTGCTCGTCAGCAATTACAAACCCTGAAAGAAGAAGCCCCGTTCGAATGTATTCGCTGCGGCTCTCCTTTTGCGACCCAATCTATGGTGCATCGGATGCTGGATATGGTCGGCGCGCACAGCGCATTCTCAGCCAATATTGAACGGCTGAAAATGTGTGGCGATTGCCGGGTAAAAGACATGTTTGAAGACATTCTTCAAGATCCTGAAAAGCAACTGCGATAAGAGATCCGCTATGACCGAATCAGTAAGACAAGTATCAGAAAACGATCAGTTGAGAGCCGATATCTATCAACTGTTGGCCGCCCTGTTGCGTCGCCATCCAAGCCCTGAACTACTGCAATTTTTGGCCAATCTTGAAATCGATGCCAATGAAGACAATGAGATGACCAAGGCTTGGTTATCCCTGCAATTAGCGGCGCAGCAGTTCAGCAGTGAACAATTAGAAGATGAGTATTTTGCCCTGTTCCTCGGTGTGGGTTGTGGCGAAATCCTGCCCTATGGCAGCTGGTTTATGACAGGCTCACTGATGGATAAGCCCTTGGCTCTGCTACGCCAAGACTTAATGCAACTCGGTTTTGAACGCGAAGAAAACGTCAAAGAACCTGAGGATCATGTGGCCGCTCTGTGCGAAGTCATGGGTACGCTTATCCTTGAAGCCCCAGGCTACCGCCAGCTGGCGTTCTATCAACGCCACATGGGCAGTTGGATTCAGCGCTTCTGCGACGCCGTCAGCAAAGCCCCGAGCGCAGCGTTTTATGCCACGGTTGCCCATCTTGCTAAGGCGTTTTTCGAGATGGAAGCCACCGAATTTGAACAACTGAGTTTAGACATTCCCGTCAATTGCCCCGGCAGTGCGGAGTTACAACCCGCCGCCAGCGATTTAGAAAAACAAGTGGAATTAATGAACTAAACTTAAAACGGTTAGCGATACGCAGATTCAATGCCTGTCGCGTTTTAGTTTGATAGGCAAAGGTGGACTTAAGGTTCACCTTTGCCACAAAAAGGAAGCTTAGGCTTCCACAGTAACCGAGGTGGTCGTGGTATGCATCACCTCACCCAGTAACACAAGGAGACACTATGAAGAAGCAAGCTTCCGACATGGGCCGTCGTCAATTGCTCAAAGCATTGGCACTCGGCAGTGCGGCTGGCGCGGTTGCGACTGTCAGTAGCCAAGCTCTGGCTGCGACCCCAACAGTTGCCCCAAGCGAAACTAAGAGTGACAGCTATCGCGAAACCGACCATATCCGTAACTACTATGCGTCGTTGAACAACTAACCAGAGGAGTGTGTGTGATGCGATTAACCCGCAAAACAGACCAAGTCGTCGAGCCTAAAGTGCCCGCCCTCGGTCTTAATCGTCGCCAATTCTTAAAATCTGCAGGTCTTGCCACTGGTGGTATCGCCGCCGCGTCTATGCTTGGCACAGGTATGATGCGTAAAGCACAGGCACAGGAACATATCCCCCATAATGCACCGACTGAAGTCAAACGTACCATTTGCTCTCACTGCGCTGTGGGTTGTGGTATCTATGCTGAAGTGCAAAACGGTGTGTGGACAGGTCAAGAACCCGCGTTCGATCATCCATTTAACCAAGGCGGCCACTGCGCGAAAGGGGCTGCACTGCGTGAACACGGCCACGGTGAAAAACGCCTGAAATACCCAATGAAGTTAGAAGGCGGTAAGTGGAAGAAGATCTCTTGGGATCAAGCCATCAATGAAGTGGGCGATAAAATGACTGCGATTCGTCAAGAATCGGGTCCAGACTCTATCTACTTCATGGGTAGTGCTAAGTTCTCTAACGAACAGGCTTATTTATATCGCAAACTCGCGGCACTGTGGGGCACAAACAACGTCGACCACTCAGCCCGTATTTGTCACTCTACCACGGTAGCCGGTGTTGCTAACACTTGGGGCTACGGTGCGCAAACCAACTCGTTAAACGATATCCGCAACTCTAAGTGCATCATGTTCGTGGGTTCAAACCCAAGTGAAGCACACCCTGTCGCCATGCAACACATTCTGGTGGCAAAAGAGCGCGGCGCTAAGATTATCGTTGTTGACCCACGTTTCACCCGTACTGCAGCTAAGTCTGACGAGTACGTGCATATCCGCCCAGGTACCGATATCCCCTTCATCTATGGCCTGTTATGGCACATTTTTGAAAACGGCTGGGAAGATAAAGAGTTCATCAATCAACGTGTTTACGGCATGGAACGTATTCGCGATGAGGTGAAAAAATATACCCCTGAAGAAGTCGAAAACGTGGCAGGCGTGCCTAAGGCGCAAATGTACCGTATCGCTAAAATGTTAGCCGAAACCAAACCAGGCACTATCGTATGGTGTATGGGCGGTACTCAGCACCACGTCGGTAACGCCAACACCCGTTCATACTGTATTTTACAGTTAGCGCTGGGCAACATGGGCGTGTCTGGCGGCGGTACCAACATTTTCCGCGGTCACGATAACGTGCAAGGTGCAACAGACTTTGGTCTGTTATTCGACAACTTACCCGGTTACTACGGCTTAACCTCAGGCGCTTGGGCTCACTGGTCTGGCGTTTGGGACTTAGATCCAAAATGGGTTGCAGGCCGTTTCGACCAAGGCGAATACTTAGGTCAAACCCCACAAACCTCAACGGGTATCCCCTGCTCTCGCTGGCACGATGGTGTACTCGAAGATAAAACCAAGATCGCGCAGAAGGACAATATCCGTCTGGCGTTCTTCTGGGGTCAATCAGTTAACACCGAAACCCGTGGCCGTGAAGTGCGTGAAGCGCTGAACAAGTTAGATACTGTGGTCGTTGTTGACCCAATCCCAACTATGGCCGGTGTGATGCACCAGCGTAAAGATGGGGTATATCTACTCCCTGCGGCGACTCAATTTGAAACCTACGGCTCAGTGTCTGCCACTAACCGTTCGATTCAATGGCGATCTAAAGTCATCGAGCCACTGTTTGAGTCTCTGCCTGACCACGTGATCATGTACAAACTGGCGAAAAAGCTGGGTATCGAAAAAGAATTCTGTAAGCACATCCAAGTCAATGGCGAAGAGCCATTAATTGAAGATGTGACTCGCGAGTTCAACAAAGGTATGTGGACCGTCGGTTACACAGGTCAAAGCCCAGAACGTTTGAAAATGCACCAAGAAAACTGGGGCACTTTCGATGTAAACAGTCTGACCGCACCGGGCGGCCCAGCTAAAGGCGAAGTCTACGGCTTACCTTGGCCATGTTGGGGTACGCCAGAAATGAAACACCCTGGTACCCAAATTCTTTACGATCAATCTAAAGAAGTGAAAGACGGCGGCGGTACTTTCCGTGCCCGTTACGGTGTTGAACACAATGGCGTTAGCATTCTTGCCGACGGTTCATTCTCTAAAGGCAGTGAAATTCAAGATGGTTATCCTGAGTTTACCGCCGACATGCTCAAGCAATTGGGTTGGTGGGATGACTTAACCGAAGACGAGAAGAAACTGGCCGAAGGCAAAAACTGGAAGACAGACCTGTCTGGCGGTATCCAACGTGTTGCTATCAAGCACGGCTGTATTCCTTTCGGTAACGCGAAAGCACGTTGTATCGTGTGGACTTTCCCAGATGATATCCCACTGCACCGCGAGCCACTCTACACTCCTCGTCGTGACTTAGTCGCTAAATACCCAACCTACGAAGACCGTATGGTTGCGCGTCTACCGACTCTGTATAAGTCAATTCAGGATAAGGACTTTACCCAAGGCTTCCCACTGACACTGACCTCTGGTCGTTTAGTGGAATACGAAGGTGGTGGTGAAGAATCTCGTTCTAACCCTTGGTTGGCCGAGCTACAACAAGAAATGTTTATCGAAATGAACCCGGCAGACGCTGCTGACCGTGGTATCCGTGACGGTGACAATGTCTTTGTTCATAGTCCTGAAGGCGCCAAGATCACAGTGAAGGCAATGGTGACACCACGGGTTGTTCCGGGTGAATGTTTTATGCCATACCACTTCGCCGGTATCTTCGAAGGTGAAAACCTCGCGAAGAATTACCCAGAAGGTACAGTACCTTATGTACAAGGTGAATCGGCAAACACCATTTTAACTTACGGCTATGACGTTGTGACTCAGATGCAAGAAACTAAGTCCAGCCTTTGCCAAGTTAGCAAAGCCTAACCTACTTGATGAGGAGATAAGCCATTATGGCAGTCATGAAATTTTTGTGTGACACCAAACGCTGCATCGAGTGTAACGGCTGCGTCACAGCATGTAAAAACGAAAACGACTCCGCACTTGAGTGGGGTATTCAACGTCGCCGCGTGGTGACGATTAACGATGGTCAACCGGGTGAAGCATCGATTTCAGTAGCATGTATGCACTGTACCGACGCTCCTTGCATGGCCGTATGTCCGGCAGATTGTTTCTACCGTACTGACGATGGCATTGTGCTACACAACAAAGATACCTGTATCGGTTGTGGCTACTGCTTCTATGCCTGTCCGTTTGGTGCACCACAATTTCCGAAGAAAACCGCCTTCGGTAGCCGCGGTAAAATGGACAAGTGTACTTTCTGTGCCGGTGGCCCAGAAGAAACCTTCTCCGAAGCCGAGCACAAGAAATACGGTGCAAACCGTATTGCTGAAGGCAAGCTACCTATGTGTGCTGAGCTTTGTTCAACCAAAGCGCTGCTTGCGGGTGATGCGGAAGTAGTATCAAACATCTACCGTCAACGTATGGCCTCTCGAGGCAATCCTAACGTGATTTGGGGCTACAACCCAAAGACCGGTGAGATTAACTAAGCAGAGTGAAGGTTAGGGAGTCATCCCTAACCTCTGGCAAGGAGTGAAAATGTTAAACAAACAGTTAAACAAATCACTGCGCAGTCTGTTTGCTCTGATGGTACTCGTGATGGGATTGGGCCTAGGTTCAGTAATGAGCGCAAGCCCAGTACAAGCAAGTGATCAGCAATCGAGTCAACAACAGGCGAAAGCGCAAACCAGCGAAGCCGATCTGTGGCGCGCGGTAAAGTCGGGTGAAACTGGCTATACCACAGCCAAAGGGGTCGAAACTGGGGTGTTGATTAACGTTGCCGGTAACCAAGGTAAAGAACTGAGAAACCAATACATCACCCCGATTATGGCCTTGGCTGTAACGGGTGTGTTTGGTGCTTTCTTACTGTTTTACTTGGTGAATGGTCCTTCAAGACTCAGCCACGGCTTTTCAGGCAAGATGGTGGCTCGTTGGTCTAAGGCGGATCTGTGGATCCACTGGATCATGGCAATTAGCTGTCTCACGCTGATGTTTACCGGCTTAACCATTATGCTCGGTAAGCATGTTGTGCAAGAGCTGCTAGGGCCAGACATCTGGGCACCGCTGATCTACGGCAGTAAAACCGTGCACGACTGGGCTGGTCCCATCTTTATCATGGCGTGGATTGTCTGCGTGGTGAAATGGATGCCGCTACAAACCTTTAAGATGTACGATCTTAAATGGTTCTTAGTGGTCGGTGGCTATATCAACTTTGGCCCATTCAAAGGCAAACACCCTGACAGTGGTTTTGCTAACGCCGGTGAAAAAATGTGGTTCTGGACACTGACCCTCTTCGGACTGTTTATCAGTGTGTCTGGCATCATGTTGGTATTACCCGGCTTAGATCTACCCCGTGAAGCCTCGATGGGCGCGCTGCTGATCCACTCGATCAGTGCCGTTATCCTGATTGCCTTTACCATAGTGCATATCTGGATGGCGACCGTACTCAGTGAAGGCGGTATGGAGTGCATGAAGTCAGGCTATTGTGATGAGAACTGGGCTATCCAGCACCACAATTTATGGTATGACGAAATCAAAGCTAACGGCAGTCTGCGTTATAAAGACTAACTAAAGCCTGAAGCTTTACCCCAATAAAAACACCTCGCAGTGCGGGGTGTTTTTTTACCTAGACTCCAAACAACAACTCATTAACAAGCGTTTCATTTTTATCCGAAAACCGCCCCATTTTTGCGTGTTCACACAAGTGCTGAAACCATGAGCGAGTTAACGCTTTTGCATCAGCACGCCTGCCTGTCCGGCTGCAAACTGTTCTAGATCAAATCCTACTCAATCTTTTCCTACTATATTGCCCTCACGCGCGATGATTAACGGCAAGCAAGATGATTTCATTATCTTTTCCACCTCTAATCTTCACTTTTTGATAACAAGTTTAATCCCTCGAAAAGTCGCGCCATCCAAGAACCATAACCCCTCATTCAGGAGTCAGCATGAAGCAACAACCTAGCGATTTATCTCGCCGTTCTTTGCTTAAAGCACTCACCGTTGGCAGCGTTGCCGGCGCCGCAATTGCCGCTACCGGCATGAGCGCAGCCCAAGCCAGCGAGAGCAGCAAGGTAACAACCAAAGAGCCTAAGGGTTACCACGAAACTGCGCACATTATCAGCTATTACGATAGCCTGCGTAGCTAATCTAGGAGAAGTCAGCGATGAAGTTAACTCGCAAGTCCGATGTCGCCCAAGTGGCCGACAAACCGACGTTAGGCATTAGCCGTCGTCAATTTATGAAGCAAGCAGGTATTACTACTGGTGGTATCGCAGCCGCTTCTCTGATGGGTACTGGCATGATGCGCCGCGCAGAAGCCAAAGATGTGCCACACGATGCGCCGATCGAAGTTAAACGTACGATTTGTAGTGCCTGTGCTGTGGGTTGTGGTCTGTATGCCGAAGTGCAAAATGGCGTGTGGACAGGTCAAGAACCCGCGTTCGATCACCCATTCAATGCCGGCGGTCACTGCGCGAAAGGTGCTGCACTGCGTGAGCATGGCCACGGTGAAAAACGCCTGAAATACCCAATGAAATTGGTTGATGGCAAGTGGAAAAAAATCTCTTGGGAAGATGCGATTAACGAAGTGGGCGACCAAATGCTCAACATTCGTAAAGAATCTGGCCCAGACTCTGTGTACTTCATGGGTAGCGCTAAGTTCTCTAACGAAGGCTGCTATATGTACCGCAAACTGGCGGCCATGTGGGGCACAAACAACGTCGACCACTCTGCTCGTATTTGTCACTCTACCACGGTAGCCGGTGTTGCTAACACTTGGGGTTACGGTGCGCAAACTAACTCTTTCAACGACATTCAGAATGCCAATGCCATCTTCCTGATCGGGGCAAACCCAGCAGAAGCGCATCCGGTTTCAATGCAACACATTCTGATCGCCAAAGAGAAAAACAACGCGAAAATCATCGTTGTTGACCCACGTTTCTCTCGCACAGCGGCGCACTCAGATCTGCACTGTGCAATTCGTCCTGGTACTGATATTCCGTTTATCTACGGTATGTTATGGCACATTTTCGAAAACGGTTGGGAAGATAAAACCTTTATCCAACAACGCGTATTCGAGATGGAAACCATCCGCGAAGAAGTGAAAAAGTTCCCACCTAAAGAAGTGGCGGATATCACTGGCGTGAGCGAAGAAGTGGTTTATCAAGCCGCAAAACTGATGGCAGAAAACCGTCCGGGTACTGTGATTTGGTGTATGGGTGGTACTCAGCACCACGTCGGTAATGCTAACACTCGTGCTTACTGTATTCTGCAATTAGCCTTAGGCAACATGGGCGTTTCTGGCGGCGGTACTAACATTTTCCGTGGCCACGACAACGTACAGGGCGCGACCGACTTAGGTCTGCTGTTCGACAACCTGCCAGGTTACTACGGTTTAACCTCAGCCGCTTGGACTCACTGGACCCATGTGTGGGATCTGGATATGGAGTGGGTGAAGAGCCGCTTCGATCAAAACGCCTATTTAGGCAAAGATCCAATGACCACCCCTGGTATTCCTTGTTCTCGCTGGCACGATGGCGTGTTAGAAGACAAGAGCAAGCTGGCACAGAAAGACAACATCCGTATGGCCTTCTTCTGGGGTCAATCGGTCAACACTGAAACCCGTCAACGTGAAGTGCGTGATGCCTTAGACAAGATGGACACAGTAGTGGTTGTCGACCCATTCCCAACCATGGCGGGTGTTATGCACCGTCGTAAGAATGGCGTGTATCTGTTACCTGCTGCGACTCAGTTTGAAACTCAAGGTTCAGTGTCTAACTCAGGCCGTTCTATCCAATGGCGTGAGCAGGTTATCCAACCTTTATTCGAGTCAAAAACCGACATCGAAATCATGTACCGTTTAGCGCAAAAACTCGGTATCGCCGAGCAATACACTAAACGCATCGCCAAAGAAAACGGCTTACCTGTTATCGAAGAAATCACCCGCGAAATCAACCGCGGCATGTGGACCATCGGTATGACAGGCCAAAGCCCAGAGCGTATCAAGCTGCACACCCAAAACTGGGGCACTTTCAGCAACAAGACGCTCGAAGCCGCCGGCGGCCCAGCGAAGGGCGAAACCTACGGTTTACCTTGGCCATGTTGGGGCACACCAGAAGCTAAACACCCTGGTACCCAAATTCTGTATAACCAATCTAAACACGTTAAAGACGGCGGCGGTAACTTCCGCGCTCGTTACGGCGTTGAATACAATGGTAAAAACCTGCTGGCTGAAGGCTCTTTCTCTAAAGGTGCCGAGATCCAAGACGGTTACCCAGAATTTACCGACAAGCTGCTGAAGCAACTCGGTTGGTGGGATGACCTGACTGCGGAAGAAAAAGCCGAAGCTGAAGGCCGCAACTGGAAGACCGACTTATCAGGCGGTATCGTGCGCGTGGCAATTAAGCACGGTTGTATTCCATTTGGTAACGCGAAAGCCCGTTGTATTGTTTGGACTTTCCCAGACCAAGTGCCAGTTCACCGCGAGCCGTTATACACAGCACGCCGTGACTTAGTGGCTAAATACCCAACCTACGACGACATGCAAGTTCATCGTCTGCCAACACTGTACAAGTCAATCCAAGAGAAAGACTTCAGCGGCAAGTACCCACTGGTACTGACCTCTGGTCGTTTAGTGGAATACGAAGGTGGTGGTGAAGAATCTCGTTCTAACCCATGGCTGGCTGAGCTTCAACAGGAAATGTTTGTTGAAATCAACCCTGGTGACGCAGCCGACCGCGGTATCCGCAACGGTGAGTTTGTGTGGTTAGAGGGCGCCGAAGGTGGCCGCATTAAAGTACAAGCCATGGTAACGCCACGCGTTAAACCAGGTGTGACCTTTATGCCATACCACTTTGCGGGTGTGATGCACGGTGAAAGCTTAGCGCCTAACTATCCTGAGGGCACTGTGCCTTACGTTATCGGTGAATCCGCTAACACGGCACTGACCTATGGTTATGACCCTGTGACTCAAATGCAGGAAACCAAAGCGTCGCTCTGTCAGATCGTTAAAGCGTAAGTGCAGCTTAAGCTAGGAGAATTGCCACTATGGCTACAATGAAATTTTTGTGTGACACCAAGCGCTGCATCGAATGTAACGGCTGTGTCACCGCATGTAAAAACGAAAACGATTCCGCTCTCGAGTGGGGAATCCAACGCCGCCGCGTCGTGACTATCAACGATGGTCAACCCGGTGAAGCTTCAATCTCTGTCGCCTGTATGCATTGCTCAGACGCGCCATGTATGGCAGTTTGCCCAGCAAACTGCTTCTACAAAACCGAAGACGGCATTGTGCTACACAACAAAGATGCCTGTATTGGTTGCGGTTACTGCTTGTACGCCTGTCCATTTGGCGCACCACAGTTCCCGAAAAAAGGTGCCTTTGGTAGCCGCGGTAAGATGGATAAATGTACCTTCTGTGCCGGCGGCCCAGAAGAAAACCACTCAGAGGCAGAGCGCCAGAAGTACGGTTCAAACCGTATTGCCGAAGGCAAACTGCCAATGTGCGCAGAACTATGTGCGACTAAGGCCCTGTTAGCGGGTGATGCAGAAGTGGTTTCTAGCATCTTCCGTGAGCGAGTGGCTTACCGTGGCGCTAAAAACGCGGCTTGGAATTAATTCAGGTCACAGGATCTGTCCACAGACTTAGCTTGGCGCCTGCTAGCAGGCGCCACTAAGCGAGAGAGGATGTATGATGAACAAATGGTTCAAACACATAGGTTTAGCCATTGCACTACTATTTAGTGCCGTGTGTCTAGCCAATGGTGGTGATGAACAGGCGCTCCAACCTCAAGCCTCTGATGCCCAAATTTGGGCACAGCTGAAGGACGGCGCCACGGGATACACTACCTCCCAAAGCGAGTTCCACGCACAACCGATCAATACCTATGATCTGCGCGTGCTGGAGCTGCGTAGCGACTGGTTAGCGCCGGCCTTAATGGCGGCGTTATTCGGCATGATCATTATCTTTGTCTTATTTATCAAGGTGAACGGCATCTCCAAGCTACACCATGGTTTTTCGGGCAAGCTAGTGTATCGCTGGTCAAAGTTTGACGTTTCAATCCACTGGTTAGGCGCGATCCCGTGCTTAATGCTGATTTTAACGGGCTTAACCTTATTAGCGGGTCGTTTCTTCTTCCAACCTTGGTTGGGCGAAGGCATCTGGGAAGCCATCGTTTATGGCGCCAAGCAAATCCACGATGTGATGGCGATTCCGTTTATGATCGGCTGGGCATTGATGACAGTGTTATGGGCGAAGAACCAGCTGCCAAAAATGTACGACGTGAAGTGGTTCCTCGTTGTGGGTGGTTACATCAACTTTGGCCCCTTCAAAGGTAAGCACCCTGACGCAGGTTTTGCTAACGCCGGTGAAAAAATGTGGTTCTGGGCCTTTGCCCTGTTTGGATTAGTGATTTCAGCCTCAGGCATGTTGTTACTGTTCCCAAATCTTTTCGAACCTAGCCGCACCTTAAGCTTAATCGCGCTGGTATTGCACTCAGTGAGCGCTATCGTGATCTGCGCCTTCTCTATCGTGCATATCTTTATGGCAACGGTAATGTCTGAAGGCGGTATGGAGTGTATGGTGTCTGGTTATTGTGATGAAAACTGGGCAACCCAACACCACAACCTGTGGTACGACGAAATCAAAGCCAACGGCACTTTGAAATATAAAGAGTAAAAGTCGCTGAAAACAAAAAACCTCCACAGCATGCTGTGGAGGTTTTTTTATCGGTAAAATAAGTGCGTCAAATCGAGCGCTTAGAAGCGGTACATCACAGATACACCGAGATTTCTAGGGTCGATAATCGCCGCATAACCATCGGGATAACTGCGGCTAGCGGGTTCATTTACCGTCAACGCTTGCTCATCAAACAGGTTGTTTACAAAGCCGCTGATTCTCCAGCTATCGGTTTGATAATCGAGGCTTAAGCGGGCAACAACATAATCGCCAGCCACCCGTGATTCAGTATTATTGATATCCGCATAATACTCACCTACGTAGTTACCTGAAAAACCGAAAGAAAACGCATCGCCCAACCAATATTTTAAGCCCGCATTGGCGGTCACATGCGGCGCCGAGTTCAGCTGATTGCCGATAATGTCGCCATAACTAGGATCCGCTTGCTTGGTCTCACTATCGAGTAAACCTACGCCCGAAATAAACTGCAGGTTTTCGGTGAGCATAGCGCTGAATTCAGCCTCAATACCGTAGCTGACCGCTTTATCGATATTGGTAATTTTGCGGGCGCTGTTAGAGGCTTGGTAACCGTCGAAATCGTTGTAGAACAGGTTGGCACTAAAGTTAACATCGCCATCCATAAACGCGCTGCGACTGCTGATTTCATAGGTATTAACGTACTCTTCGTCGTAGTAGTAATACTCACTTTCGGCTAACGACAACGCACCGCCACCCGAGTTATAACCGCGACGCACGCTGGCCGCTAAAGTTGTGCTGTCATTCAGCGCATATTGCAGCACTAACTTCGGCAGGGTAACGGTATTGGCATTATCGAGTTTTTCCCGCAATTGGCTGCCTTGATAGAGCATATTGAAGTTACGCAATTGCTCCTCACGCATCACGCGGCCACCGAATGTGACCCAGAGAGATTCGGCAAGGCCATAGGTCATCTCACCATAAATGGAGGTGGATTCAGTGCTGTCATCCCCACTGTAAACAGAGCTGCCAGTACTACCAAAATCTTGATCGCGTTTAAAATAGGCTAAACCCACAAAGCCGTTGAAATCTTTATCTTTTAGACCAAAGCTGTACTTACCATCGACGGTGTAACTCTGGTCATTCATATCAACATATTGCTGCGCCGTGGCGAGAGCCTCATAGGATTCAAAGCCCCAGTCATAATCCATATAAGCGACGATGAGATCGAAGGCGCGGCCTTCACCGAGGTCATAATCGACTTTCACTGAGTGAGTCGTGGATTTAGTCTCGATATAACGTTGGAAAATAGGCTTAAACGCCCAAGGATCATCGCCGGTAAAATAGTTGCGCCCAGAGTCACCTTTCTCATCATTGTATGAAAAGCTATAGAGCACTTTGAGATCTTCAATCGCACTCGGCTGCCACAGGAATTTACCGCGCCAGCGATTGGTGATCAGTTCATTGAGGTCGAATGGGGCTGGATTTGTCTCATATTCCAAGCCTTTATTGAAGGTATTCCCTGTCACATTTTGTCCGCTCACCCTAAACGCCAACTCATCATCGAGAATCGGGCCTGAGAGCATAACGGCGCTATCGATAAAGTTATCTTGATTGCGATAACCGACACGAGCCGCACCTTGCCAATCGAAGGTGGGGTCTTCCGTTTTAATAAACACTGTGCCGCCAATGCTGTTACGACCGTTAATTGTCGATTGCGGACCGCGGTACACCTCAATTTGTTGGATATCCCACAGACCAGTATCACCAGTAAGATCGGCCACAAAAGGTTCGGCAACGCCATCGACTAAGGTGGATACCCGCGCCCGAGCACCGCCGGTAAAAGAGTTAAATCCAGAGGCAGAACCATTACCAGAAACCCCACGGATATCCGGCACAGATCCCGTAAGCACCACCACGTTAGGCACTTCAGATAAGGCACTCGAGGTAGATTGATATTGACCGCTGTCGAGCGCGTCTTTATCGATAACCGAAATAGAGGAAGTCGTATCCTTAAGGCTACGCTCGATTTTCTCACCATAAACAGTTATCTTTTCAATCGGTTCAGAAGATTCTGCGTCCACAGCAGCGTAAGCTGAGGACATCACTAAACTCGAAACCATTACTGCAATTGCACTTTTCTTAAACGCCCTGCATTCCATAAAAACCTCGACGGCACTCATTGATAAACGGTGTTAGCTTGAAATGCCGACAATCTACATTAAAACAACCTTAAATCCAGATGATAACCAATATCATTTACATTCTACTTATGACTTTGTGACCGAACGCAAATTCGTAGGAATGAGAGATAAACAATTGAGCAAGGAACAATTGTCACTCGCTTTGACAGACGAGGACGCATTGACGCCTCAGTTTTTTGCAGAGATTTGGCGGGCTTTGATTCGAGCGAAAGCACGTGGCGTTTGGTTGTTCAGCCCCAACGTGCGATAGCACCATGGATACACTTATAAACATTTGTAAGTTTTGCGATCTGCCTCACAATCGCTTTTTGCACTGTTAATAGGCTGTAGAGTGACTGCTACATCACTTTATTTTCACCATGAAAATCAATCAACTGAGAATACTTTGATTTTTACTTACATAACATCTGGCAACCACTGCACCATTCCCAATTAACACGGTAAAAACAATCCCTTTTAAAACATACCACTATAGCTAAAACGCTCAAAATGTCGCCTTGCCGCGGCCTAAACCCAAGCGTTAAAATGGGTTCAATGTGTAATTTAATTACACCCCGTCTTGATTAATACCCCAGTAGGCCACCATGTTTAACAATGCAAAAACCAGCACATTGACGGCGCTGCCTTCAGTGTTTGCGAGTATTTTATTGATCATTATCGGCATTTCCTCCTATCGGGGCTTTGCTGAACTCAATGACACCAGCAGCAGACTAGTTAACAACACCCAACTCGCCGAAACCTTCACCAATGTGCGTGAAGCTTTCTTCGAGTTGCGCTTAGCCACATTAGTCCATAACAGCGACGCCATCAGCTTGCAGCAACGCAATGTGCAGCAGCTTGTCGAGCAACTCGCAGGATTTAACACCGATTTTATGGGGCAAGATGCTAGAACAATCCGCACACTATTGCCGCAAATCGAGCAATATGTGCGTCTCTATCAGCAGGAGTTAGCCTACGCCAAACAAACGGGCACCGAGCCTGAACTCACACCAGAACGCGGCGCACTTGGGCCCAAAGTCAGTAATGAGATCAATCAATTAGTCAAATTGATCACCCAACGCAACCATGAACTAGGCAAACAGGCAGAAGACAAAGTCAATGCCACCGAAGCGCTGCTCCTTGGCCTAATCCTAGTTGCCATTGTCGCGTCCCTGCTAAGCGCCCTGTTTATGAGCAGACGTTTAGTCAATATCGTTCATCAAATCAAGCGGGTTGTAGAACACCTTGCCGATGGCGATCTCACCCAGAAGACTCAAATCAGTGGGCAAAACGAACTCTGTGCGCTCGGCGCCGATCTTGATCGAGTGATTGACCACTTGCGCCATATGATTTCCGATATTGCCCAGGCCTCTGAACATATGTCGGATCAAATTGGTCAGTTGAATGTGCAGTCCAATGCCAATACCCATGCATTGCAAACCCACGCGGTAGAAACCGACCAAGTGGTGACGGCCATGACCGAAATGAGTGCAACTGCCCATAACGTTGCCGGTGATGCCGCCTCTGCCGCACGCTTTACCCAGCAGGCAAATGAACAGGCTGATAAGTCGAAAAAGGCTGTCGAACAGGCGGCAAATACTGTCGTCGCCTTAGTTGGTAAGGTCGATACCGCCGCTCACACCATCGCGGAAATGAATGAAAACACCCGCCATATCGCCACCATCTTAGATGTGATTGGAGATATCGCCGACCAAACCAACTTACTCGCCCTTAACGCCGCCATCGAAGCCGCCCGCGCCGGTGAACAAGGTCGAGGCTTTGCCGTCGTCGCCGACGAAGTACGCGCCCTTGCCGCTCGCACCCAAGCGAGCACGGCCGAGATCAATCAAATGCTAGAACGCCTGCGCACGGGTGCTAACAGCGCCGTTAATGCGATGGATGAGACTAAACAGAGTTGCCAAGATGCAGCGGACACCACCACGTTGGTGACTGAAAGCTTGGAAACCTTGACCACTTATGTATTTGATATTAATGGATTGAGCAATCAAATCGCCACCGCCGCCGAAGAACAAAGCGCCGTCAGTGAAGAGATTAATCGTAACTTGAATACCATTCGCGAAATGGTTGAAGAATTAAATCAAAGTGGTAAAGCGACCCTCAATAGCGCGACCTCCTTGGCCGCCACGAAAGAACAGCTAACAGGCGTAGTCTCGCATTTTAGACTCTAATTCGAGTCAGCTAAGTCGTTACAATGGCCTAATATCGCAAGATGTTAGGCCATTTTTGATTAAGGGCGAGCAACTATTGGCGACAACATCACAATCTCAGCGCTCATACACTTCATTCATAATGAGCCATTAAATACATCAAAAAAATAAAGGCACCCTAAGGTGCCTTTATAATCGATTAGTGGTTAATTCCCACCGAAGAGTGATAACGGATCACACCATTTAAAGGCGGCATGGTATTTTCACAACGCTGATTAAAGTTAACTGCTAGAGATTTAACAGATTTATCAGCATTATAACTCAACTCAAGCACCTCAAAATCCCCGATACTTTGGTTGCAGCCACGGCCATCACCCGTAAATGACAAACCTGCCGTCAAGGGGCCTTGGAACGGATAACGAGTAGCATTGATATATTTCTTCACTTGCAGGTTTTCACCAGCGGGTGCAGCAATATCAAAGCTCCACCAAGTATTTCCGTCAATAGATAAGGTGATTGCATTTAAGCTGTTGTCGTAATTCGTTGGCGTGAACACTGCACTGCTCGAATCCATAATCACTGTTTTCCCACCACCAATGTAGTCACCTTGCGGGCTCACATAGTGCATGAATGTGTCACTGCCAGCATAATAGTGCATCGTTAAAGTTCGGAATACTTGGTATCCCTGTCCATTGGACACTTCTAACTTTATCGCGACATCAGATGTCACTTCATTTGGAACGGTAAAACCTGTCTTGGCACTAGTCGGATTTGAAAAAACAATGCCGACATTATTCACATCTACCCACTTAAATGTCAGCACGCTACCTTTATTCATAACAGTTTGTGAAGCATCGAGCTTTGGCGTGTCGTTGGCTTTATATAAATAGCTACTTGCAGCCACATCGATAATGATTGCATCGCTGGTTTTAAAACGTTCAGACCACATGGTATTCGCCACAGCACCAAATTTGCTTTCAAGCAAAACACCATTAAAGCGATATACCGTATTCGCCTTTAAATCTGTCTCTGGCGTGATGTTTAATATCGCACCATTCACGCTAATTTTGGCTGCAACTTTTCGGTATGGCCATGAATCCTCATCAAAAGAACTTTCGTAAACTTGGTCTTTGATAGGGCGTGACATGAGTAATCGAATCGTCCCGCCGGACACAGGAAATGCTTGTAAATCCTGGTCTTCAATCATGCCTACATAGTTAAAGTTGTCAGAGCGAAACTCAAATGATGAGTTGGATTTTCCACCTTCAAGATGCCACAAACTTCCCTCAACAATTTGACTCCAATAAACCATGTAAGCTTCTTTAGCTGTATTCACATTGAGCATTTTAGAGTCAGTAACGAAGTTACTCGTCATTTGAACTGAGTCCTGAGCTGATGTACTGGCGACAATCGAGCCTTCATGGGGAAATTCGTTAAAATGTCCTTTCAATGGTTTAGTAAACTCAAAACCAAAGCCATTATTAAATTGTGCGACCGAGATCTGGCCTTTACCACTAATCGCATAAGTTGCATCGGAAAAGTTTTCCACTCTCGTTAAAGAGAGATTAGTAAAACTTAACTCCGAATTACTATTTACAACTAATTTAACAGTGCTTTTGCTTTGAATGTTCAACTGTCTTTGCAGCGGTGAAATGTTATTTTCGAACAACATTTGACCAACCAAATTGAAGTTATCATCTCCATTAACCTGCAGATTAGAAATATCAATCGACCCTTTTGCCTTAGTGCCCTGTTGATATTCAGATAACGTTAATGAACCTTCGCCATTCACTGTACTGTCGAGTGCTTGAATGTAACAATCACGATAGGACATATTAAGACTATCGCCGACAGAAATGCCTTTTGAGTCATCCTTATCAATCAACTCAATCGTCGCTAAACCGCCATTAGAGCACGACTTTTCAGCGCCATTAGCCTCGATATCAAAATTGCGTAAGATGTCATTAGCAAAAAAACCAACTTGCAACACACTCTCCGCTAACGATAGCGAAGTGACAGCAACTTCCGTCGGGTAATCAGTAACTTTAAAAGTTGTTGTCGGAGGAGGATTGGTGGGTGATGTGGGCGTTGTAGAGTCGCCACCGCCACAAGCAGATAAGACTAGTGTACTGCCAAGTAATAGACAGATTCCTTTTGCGGTCATATTCGTTCCCTAAACTAGCAAAAACAGATCATATTTTTAATTTGCCAGCTACTTTACCGAATTAATAAAAGTTAACAACAAGTATCTATAATTTAACAACAAGTTAATCGGCTGGCATAAGTTGATGCTAATTAAGTGATGCGCATTTATGAGCGAGTGACCACATACTCACTTATCCATAAAACACTCATATATTTCATTTACGATATTAAGATATACGTTACTTCAGCTTATTAATAAGCTGCTATCGTTTCTCACTATTTGGTGGTGGTTTTCACACCATCCGGATCTTGCTCTAAGCTCGCCCAATATCCTGCCAGCAGGGCGCCAGAAAGGTTATGCCAAATCGAGAAAATCGCGCTGGGGACGGCGGAGAGCGGGCTAAAAAACTTGATGCATAATGCGGTCGCAAGGCCTGAGTTTTGTAACCCCACCTCAATCGAAATGGTTTTACACACTGTATGGTTAAAGCCGAGCAAGCGGCAGCAGGTATAACCCAAGGCGAGTCCCACACCATTATGTAGAAACACAGCAAGTAAAATCACAGGCCCCACCTGCGAAAATTGCCCTGCATTTAGGGCCACAATAATGCTAATGGCCAGTACAATCGCCACGATAGAAATGATGGGCAATACGGGGGCAAGTTTAGCCACCTGCGGTTTAAAGAAGTGGTTCAACATCACACCCACAGTCACAGGGATAAGCACGATTTTAACGAGACTGACTAGCATATCCATTAAAGGAATGGCGACCATCTCACCGATTAATAGCTCAATAATCAAGGGTGTGAGCACTACACCCGCTAAGGTGGATAGCGCAGTCATAGTGATAGATAAGGCGACATCGCCCTTGGCCAAATAGCAAATCACGTTCGATGCCGTACCACCCGCCACACTCCCCACCAACACCATGCCTATGGTCAATTCCCGATTGAGCCCTAATAGTAAACTAATGGCTAAGGCGCTTAAGGGCATCAGGGTAAATTGCAAGATTAAGCCAGTGATAACGGCACGTTTCTGTTTGAATGCATTGGCAAAATCCCGCACATCTAAGGTCAGTCCCATAGATAACATAATCACCACCAGCAACGGCACTATGCTGGTTTTCAATCCGCTAAACCATGCGGGCATCAAATACGCCGTACCCGCCCCGAGTAAGGCAAATAGCGGAAAAAAGCGGTTGATATTAACCAATGGGGATCCTCCAAGATTTCAGGCAGTTTGGGGAGATTAAGCAATGTCCGCAGGGATAATGACAGCCAGATACCCTCAGTACAAGTCAAAGCGCCCACAAGTAAGAAGCTCAACTTTTTATCATTTCAGACTTTCGATTGAGCACTGAAGTTAATCGCTCAAATTCAATAACAAACAGCCAAAAACCTCAGTAAATATGCATCTATGTTTACTAAAACATGATCTGCTTAACAAAAAGCCAGTGATTTCCTTGTTAGGAAACCGTAACTTATAACCAGTTCACGTTTTACTTACTCCATACGAGGTAGTCTAATTGCGCTAGGTGGTCGTGAATTACCTAAAGCAATTTCGGTGTTTACGGTTAGCACTCTCAGATAGGAATCGTTATGTCTTCTGTTATTCAAACGCTCAATGGCGCGATCGCAACGCCTTATCAAGCGAATATTACCGTCCCTAACTGGATGCTCAGCTCGATGGAACGAGTCATGCAGTATTATGTCGATAAGAATCTTCGCCTCGATACGCTCTCCGCCGACATCATGCCCGCTCCGGTCGAAGGTAAAAAGTACATGCTTTATGCCCATGTGCCCTTCTGCCATACCTTGTGTTCTTACTGTACCTTCCACCGTTTTATGTTTAAGGAAGACAAGGCGCGCGCTTACTTTATCTCTCTGCGTAAAGAGATGGAGATGGTCAAAGCCTTAGGCTATGACTTTGAATCTATGTACATTGGCGGCGGCACCACCACAGTATTAGAAGACGAACTCGCCCGTACCATTGAGCATGCCAAGACCCTATTCCCAAGTATTAAAGAAGTGTCTTGCGAGTCGGATCCACAGCATTTAGACAGCCCAGGCTTTAAGCAACTCAAGGGCTTAGTGGATCGTATGTCCATCGGCGTACAAAGCTTTAACGACGACATTTTAAAAATGACCGATCGCCTCGAAAAATTCGGCACAGGTCAGCAAACCTTCGACAAGATCATGGCGGCCAAAGAGCTGTTCCCTATTATCAACGTCGACCTGATTTTTGGCTTCCGCGGTCAAACCGATGAAGTGATCCAGCACGACTTAGATATGGCCTCGCGCCTCGACCCAAGACAGATCACCACCTATCCGCTGATGATCACGCACCAAACGCGTAAGAGTGTTAAAGGTAAACTGGCAGCGCCACAGGCGGATATGGCCAACCAATATCGCCAGATCTTAAACCGTTTAAATGGTCAATATAATCAGTTGTCTGCGTGGGCCTTTGGTAAGGCGAATGACGAAGGCTTCGACGAGTATGTTATCGATTACGATGAGTATTTAGGGGTGGGCTCAGGTTCATTTAGCTTTTTGAATGACACTTTATACGTCAACACCTTCTCGCTGCGTAAATACCAAGAGCGGATCGCCGCAGGCAAGATGGGCGTCGAGCAACAGAAAAACTACAGTAAAAAGGATGTGATGCAGTATCGCTTCCTGCTGGGGATGTTCTCCGGCCGTCTATCACGCAAATACTTCCGCGAAACCTTTGGCGTTAACTTAGACACAGCCCTGTTTAAGGAAATGACCTCGATGAAGCTGATTGGCGCCATCAAGAACGACCCCACCGATCCCGATAATCTGATCATCACAGATAACGGTAAGATGATGGGTCTGTTAATGATGAAAGAGTTCTACGCTGGCATGGATAACGTGCGCGCGCAGTTACGTAAGCCACTCAAGCCCTGCGATATGTAAATATCGGTTGAACCACAAAAGGCCCATGATGGGCCTTTTTGTTAGCGCCATTTCAGGCTACGCTTGCCACCACTCACGCATGAGTCTGTCACCCAGTAATAAAGGAGTATTCGTTATGGGTTTTAATGAGCAAGAAAAACAAGCACTACTCGCCGTTAAGGGCGTTGGCCCGACTGTCATTAAACGCTTTGAAGAAATCGGTATTAGCTCACTCGCCCAGTTAGCCGAGCATGAGGTCGAAGATATCGCCAACCTCGTCGCCAGCATGCTACGCACCACTTGTTGGAAAAACAGCCCACAGGCTCGCAACGCCATCGCCGCAGCCATTGCGCTTGCCCGCCGCGCCTAATCCTTTATTGCTATCTTTTGAGATGTTTATGTCAATCCATATTCGCGCCCTAATGGGCGGTTTACTCGCGCTGCTGAGCACGGCTGCCTTCGCCAATGACAGCTGTTTTGGTGATGCTAATGGTTCTATCACCCTTAAATATCAGCCGCATATCAGCATGGACAAGGAGTCGCTCTTTATCAGCGAGGCCGAAGTCAGGGTCGATTACCTGTTTACCAACACCAGTTCGCAGGATCTTATCGTCCCCATCGCCTTCCCTATGCCGCCGATGTTTTTTGGCTCCGCCGATCACAGCAGCATCGATAACTTCACCCTCAAAGTAAATGGCAAAAACCAACCAACCGAGCACAGGCTCGTCGCCCAACTTGCCGATAAGACGGATATTTCACTAGAGCTTAAAAATCTCGGCTGGGGCGTAGAAGAAGTCGCTTACTTTGCCGAATATGGCGAAGTCCCCAAGGGCAAGCCCGCGCTCCCCAGCCAATGGTTGGATGAGGACCAACAAATCGCCTTTACCCTGAGCGATTACTTTGTATGGGAACAAACCTTTCCCGCAGGAAAAACCGTTGCCATCAGCCACAGTTACACCCCGAGCCTCTCAACGGGCGTGCCCGATACCGCCAGCAGTATTATCGATACTTACACTGAACTTGCCTGTTTAGATGAAAGCGCCAAGCAAGGCATTCGTAAGCGAAACCTTATCGTTAAACAAGACGGTGAAGATCAGGAGATTGGCGTCGAGTGGAGCCATCTTAGCTATATTTTGGTGACGGCCAATAACTGGCAAGGGGCGATTAAGGACTTCAAACTGACGCTGAAAAAATCCAAACCCACAGATCTCATTAGCTTGTGTTTTGATGGCGAGCTTAAAAAAATCGACCCACTCACCTTTGAGTTTCAGCAAAAACAATTCACCCCAACGCAGGATCTCAGCATCCTATTTATCCGTAAACCGAATTATGAATAATCGAAAAAGCCAGCTAAATGCTGGCTTTTGTATTAAGCGACTAATTTTAAAAGGCGATTAAAAGCTATAAGTCATACCTAACCAGTAACGACGGCCGTCTTCGATATAACCGTATTCTTCTTCCGTGATGTCCTTATCGAAGGCGTTATAGATGCCCGCGCTGAACTTAATGCTGTCATTAACGCGATAGTTCGCCCCTAAATCTAACAACGTATAGGAAGGCGCAATCAAGCTGCTTGAAGAAGGCCCAGTGGTTGGTTGGCTCTCTTCGCCACGGTAGTTGACCCGCAGCCAAGTGCTTAACTTATCTATCGGCTCATAGTTAACCGACAATTGCACTAGATGTTTAGGTAACTGATTCAATGGACTACCTTTATAGGCGCCCGTCTTCTGCTCCGAGTCGGTATAAGTGTAGTTGCCGGTTAATGCCAAGTTGCTCAAGATTTTATAGTCGATACTGAACTCAACCCCTTGGGTGACCGCCTCATCGATATTCACATAAGTGGTTGGGTCAGAACCAAACTGATTCGGCCCATCGGTACATTGAGTCGCAGGGCAAGCGACACGGGTGATCTTGTCCTCAAACTCGTTATAAAACACGCCAGCACTGGTGGTGATAGAATCGGTAAGGTCGGTATAAATCCCTAACTCATAGTTGACTGAGGTTTCGGGTTGTAAATCGGGGTTACCGTACATATTGCCGCCTCGGCTCACCTGCCCCCAATCGGGCACGGTTTGCCTCAGGCTAGGTGCCCTAAAGCCCGTCGACACACCACCTTTTAAGGTAGTGTGCTCGGTCAGCCCCCATACCCCGTAAATCCGAGGACTGAGGTGGTCGCCAAAGTTTTCATCATCGTCTAAACGCAGGCCTAAGGTTAAAGCAAAATTATCGACGATACGCCATTCATCCTCTGAGAACACCGACCATTGGCGACGACTAATATCGGTTAACTCGCTGACCTGATTGCCTGTTTCATCGGTGAGATCTTGCTTATTGAAGGCCGCGCCGAACGTAGCGGTATGGCTTTCACCTAAGGTCGCGATCAGGCTGGTTTGAGCATCGGTATTCTTGATTTTCATCTTGCGGGACTTGTTATCGTACACTTCGTGCTTGATATAAGTATCCGAGGTGCCAAAGTCCCAACGCCCGGTATGCGATAGCGAAATGGTGCTGTTTTCATATTCGGTTGTCGACGATGCAGGGCAACCGCTACGGCCACAACTGGCTCCCGGCGCTAATGGTGCAACGGTTTTCCCTAAGGTGCTATCCAACTCTTGGTTGGCGATGCCGACTTCTAACATGATGTCATGGTCTTGGTTAGGTGTGAGGGCAAATCTGGCGGTGAGATTATCCGCATCGCGACCTCGGTAACCGCCGTAGATATTATCTTCTTCACGCTGGGTATATTGGCCGTATAACTGCACGCCGAGCAGATCTTTAATCAAACCACCGTTCACAAAAAAGTTGCCCTGATACACATTACCCGAGTCCGACTTCTCCTGCAGCGTGGTGTCGAGGCGCAGTTCCCCCTGCCACTCATTGGGCACTTTACGGGTGATAATGTTGATCACCCCACCGATAGCATCGGAGCCATAAAGGGATGACATAGGGCCGCGGACAATTTCAATCCTATCGATTGCGGCGAGCGGCGGCGTCCAAGCGCCTTCAACACCTGGACCATCGCTGTTGGTGCGTGTCTCGCGGGAAGACTGGCGCTTACCATCAACTAAAATCAGCGTGTATTGGCTGCCCATCCCCCGCAGACTAATATCCCGACGGTCGGCACCACCAGTTACCACCACGCCGGGGACTTCTAACATAGCATCGGTTAAGTCACGGTAAAAACGTGTATCGAGGTCCTCACGGGTGATGACGCTAATCGATGCCGGCGCGTCACGCACTTGCTGCTCAAAGCCCGATGCGGTGACGACGATTCTTTCCATCATCTTGTCTTGCTCAGGGGCGGCATCCGCCAAAGCCTGAGTGGCCGGTAGCAATAAAGCTGTAGATACCAGCTGTGCGAGGATCTTTTTACGACGTAACAACATAACCAACGAATCTCCCTTGACCCTTCGTAAATGATAATAATTTTCAATACGGCAATGTATCCCTATGTTACAATCGGCTCAAGTTAGACTTTGAGTAATCACTTGTAAGAGTTGCTTAAGAATGAATAGAAATATGGTCAAGGGCATGATCGTGTTTGCCGCCATCGCGGAAAAAGGCTCGATGAGTGCTGCGGCAACACAGCTTAATCTGAGTTCATCGGCGGTGAGCCAACAAGTCGCAAAGCTTGAAATGGATATGGGAATTAGTCTGTTTCACCGTAATACCCGCCACCTGACACTCACAGAGGCGGGCACATTATTTTATGAAAACTGCATTAAAATCATAAAAATAGTAGAAAGTGCCGAACATCAGCTGCACGCATTGAAGGGCACACCTTCGGGGGAGCTTAAAATCGCCGCCCCAGTCGGCTTTGGCAGTGGTTTACTCAGCCAGCCTTTAGCCCATTTATTGGCCGCCCATCCGCAGATCAGCCTCAATCTGCAATTACAGGACGGTCCAATCGATATAGTTAACGAAGGAATAGATCTGGCGATTTGCATCGGCCCTCTATCGGATTCGAACCTTATCGCTCGCCCCTTGGCAGATTGGCGCATGTTGTTGTGCGTCGCACCCACCTATATTCCCCAGCATCAACACCTACAGCATCCTCACGAGTTACAAGGATTCAACCGTATTAGCCACAGTTATGCCAAGCCCGAGTTCTTAACCCATTCACAGACTCAAGAGCGAATAGAACTCCCTGCCCAGCGCATCAACGTCAACAATATGCAGACGCTTATCCAACTCACCCTCGATGGATTAGGCTTTGCCGTATTGCCAGAGCCAGAAGTGCATCAATATCTTGCATCGGGGCAGCTGGTAACACTTTTGCCCGACTGGTCGCTACGCACCTACAGTGTTTACAGCGTGACCTCGGCGCGGGATAAACAGCCCGCCAAAGTGAAAGAAGCCATCACTGCGCTCAGCCAATATTTTAGCCAGATGGATTTTAGCCCGACCCCAGCATTACTGACTAAACCCAGCGCCTGCGAGCACCCGCCAAGATTAGCCATACCCGCCTAACCCTTGTAGGCATGCGTTTCATTTATCAGGTGAGTTAGAGTATGCTGTTCTATCCATTCGATTAAACAGCAGTAACTCAATGCAAGATGTGGCCTTAGTGTTAGAGGGCGGCGGCCTGAGGGCAATTTATACCGCCGGCGTGTTAGATGCCTTTTTGCAGCAACAATTGCACTTCCCCTATGTGATAGGTGTATCGGCGGGGGCGATTTATCCCGCTTCTTATGTCTCACGCCAATTTGGCCGCAATTTACAAATTCAGCAGCAATATCTGCGGGATAAGCGCTACATGGGGCTACGCCACTGGTTAGCCACGGGCAATTATGTCAACACCGACTTTACCTATAAGCGCATGGCCTATGAGTTACAGCCTTTTGATTTTAAAACCTTTTTAGGCAGCGGAACCGAGTTTAAAGTCGGGGCGTTTAACTGCCAGACAGGACAAACCGATTACTTTGGCATGGCCGATTTTCAAGAGCACGACAAATTGCTCGATGTACTTATCGCCTCCTCTAGCCTGCCTTTTATGGCCAATCCCTATCAGATAAACCAGCAAACCTACCTCGACGGCGGTATCGCCGCGCCCATTCCGGTAGCGAAGGCGCAGCAAGAGGGCTACTCTCGCCAAGTGGTGATCCTGACTCAGGACGCAAACTATCGAAAATCGCCGATGAAGTTCAACTGGTTAGCACGCAAGCGTTATCAAGCTTATCCGGCAGTGGCCGCCGCGCTCAAAGTACGCCACCAACGTTATAACCACTCCCTCGAGGAACTCGCCCAGAGTGTTGCCAGCGGCCATACCTTTGTGATCCGCCCTGCTGCGCCACTTAACCTCTCGCGGCTTGACCGCAATATCGATAAAGTGACCGCCGTGTATCACCAAGGCCTAGCCGATGGACAGGCGATTTTGCCCAAGTTACAGGCTTGGCTAAACACTGGGGCAGGTATCAGTTAGGAAGCGAGGCGCTGACTTTGTTAATAATCAGTTCCCGCAGCCATTTATGGCTGAGATCGTGCTCGAAATGCTTATGCCACATCAGCAGATAGGCACCGGGGATCAGTTTAATTGGCGAGGGTAAATACTTAAGATCAAACGACTTCATCATCGCTAAGGCATAACGGGAAGGAGCGCAGAGAATCAAATCACTCTGCTCACACAGGGCCAGCGCACTCTGGAAGTCGGTCATATTGACCGCAATATCCCGTTTACGCCCTTGGATTTGCAGCACATCGTCTAACAACCAATATTCCAAGCCACCAAAGGCGACCTGTAACTGGCGATAGCTTAAAAAGGTATCGAGATCCCATTCCTGCGAAAGTGCAGGATGGTCACGGCGCATCAGGCAAACTGTGTAATCCTGAACCAATTCAACATAATGGATATCGTCCGGAATATGGTTTACATGCATGGGCGAACGTTCATCCCATTCGCGGCAACCTATGGCGAGATCGATATCGCAGCGCAGGAGTCTATCCATGGTGTCCAGCCGCCAGGTTTGGCAATTAATGCTCACACCGGGCGCCTGCGCTAAAAGCGAAGGCATAAAGTGTGGAAAGGTCAGCGAATAGGTCGTTTCGACCAGATGCATTCGAAACTGGCGCTGACTTAAGGCGGGTTCAAAACTGTCTGGCCGAGTAAATTGCGCTAATTGCTGTAAACATTGGCGCAAGTCGGGCGCCAGCGACAGCGCCTTGGGCGTCGGCTTAAGGCCGTAGGCGGTGCGCTCGAATAAGGGGTCATCAAACACTTCGCGCAAGCGGGTCAATTGCTTGCTCACCGCCGACTGACTTAAATGCAGCCGCGCCGCCGCGGCCGTGACACTCTGCTCCTCGAGGAGAATTTCCAGTACGGGCAGTAAGTTTAAGTCTAAGTGTTTTAGCATCTAACCCCTCGCTTTTAAGGGATTCCACCTCAAGTTTTGCGGCAACTTCATCAGCAGTAGCGACAGTAAAATCACTAAAATCCCTGCCCACTGGCGCATATCTAAGGCTTCACCCACAATCAATACGCCTAATGATACGGCAACCACGGGATTGACTAAAGCCACCATCCCCATGATTTCTGGTCCTAAATTTCGCATTGACCAGAGCCAAGCCCAATAAGCCACTGCTGTATTGGCGGTAACTAGCCAGATTAACGAGGGAACCACATCCATACTCGGGATCTGTGGCGGTCCCGCCATAAACCAAGCCAGTGGGATCAACATCAATCCCCCCAAGAGTAATTGCCAAGCGGTAAGCACTAAAAAGTCGCCCACATCCCAGCGCTGCATCCAGCGGGAAGAAAAGGCAATCAGAGTCGTCGCGCTCAGCATACACAGGACACCAATCGGGTCGAGATCCGCCGAGGGATTCAGCAATAAAATCACGCCACCGAGGCCCATTAAGCCGAGCAGTAACCACTTCATCCCCGGGCGTTTTTTATCAATCAGCCAAGCGAGGATCAAAAAGATTAATGGCAATGTCGCACCCAGCGTGCCCGCAACGGCACCCGGTAGCCGATAGGCGCCAATAAACAGCAGCGCAAAGAAGGCGCCAATATTACAAAACGCCAGCAAGCTTAATTTAGACCACGCCAACGTCGGCAAACGTGGGCGCAGCATCAGCAGCAATATGCCCGCAGGCAGCGCACGCCAAACCGCCACCCAGTAAGGCGACATATCCTGTAAGTAAAGACTCACCAGTGCATAGGTAGTCCCCCAAAACACTGGAGCGAGTAACGCAATCACAAACGGCATAATGACTTCTTAAAAAGTATCTTGATATTGAGATATATTACTTTGAGAGAATAAAACAGGCAAGTGCTGAGATAAGGTTAATAGGGAGAAAAGAAAATGGATTCGCATTTATGCCGCTTTAGATATGCGCACGCAGAGCTGCGCTTAAGGCTTGTTTGCCGTATAATCGGGCGTCATTTTTTATAGGCGGGCAAGCATGTTCCATATCGCACTCTATGAGCCAGAAATCGCACCCAACACGGGTAATATCATTCGCCTTTGCGCAAACAACGGCAGCCAACTGCATCTAATTGAGCCACTAGGGTTTGATTTTGAAGAGAAAAAACTGCGCCGCGCGGGCCTAGACTATGCCGATTTAACCAATGTGACTCGCCATAAAAACTTCGATGCCTTCCTCGAAGCCATGGCAGGCAAACGCATTATGGCCTGTACCACTAAGGGCAGCCGCCCTCACACTGAACTCAGTTTTGCCAAGGATGACGTGCTATTATTTGGCCCAGAAACCCGTGGGCTACCTATGCCAATTATCGAGTCGATCCCAACCGAGCAGCGATTACGCATTCCGATGGCGGCCACCAGTCGCAGCCTCAATCTCTCCAATGCCGTGGCGATTATCAGCTACGAAGCCTGGCGTCAGCTCGGGTTTGAAGGCGCAATTTAATAGGTAGGAATACTGATTTAAATTGGCTGGACTTAACCAGCCAATTTTCCAATCACTAAGTCATCAACTCCGCAAGATTGCTTTAACTCAATTCGGGCTGAAAGCCAGTAATTTTGTCGTCAGGTATGTAGGATTAATTGTCATTGTTTCCCACTGACATAACGCGGTTTTATTTAACAGAGTTGTCCCGCTAGGCTCGACGACGGCATCTGCAACACATGGAAGTGTAAATGCCGCGTTCACATGGCCAATGATGTTCCCGACACCATAGTGGCATTTCCCATATCCCTATGGGTCAGTTGTGAAAGAGCGGCCATGCCGCCAACGGTCACTGTTGCAACAGTGACAATTTTGACGACCATTGAACTGTTCATCTGGCTAAAAGCTTTTGCCCTAAAGCGAGATAAGCTTGTCGTCAGGTGTGTAGGATGAATTGTCATTGTTTCCCCAGTGACACGCCGTGAATATGTCCCTATAGGCTCGACGGCGACATCCATGTCGCCAACGGTCACTGTTGCAACAATGGCAATTTTGACGGCCATTGCACTGTTCATTTGGCAAAAAAGCTAATTGCCCCATTCCATGTTTCGGCTCGTTAGCTCGATCGAAAACTCCCACTCCTGCTGCCATACATATTTTTATCTATTTGCCTATGTTTGGCCTTACCAGAAATCGACTAACAACGTATGGGTATACAGTCATATTTAAATTTAGGCATCTTTGTATGATGTTTAGACAAAATCAGTGCGCTCTAACTCCATTTGTAATAAATAAAATTCCATTAAATCAATTAACTATGATGGCAGATTTTTAGTTTATAGGTTTGGAAAACGCGCATGCGCGTTTTCCCAGATGGTGTATTTGGAAGAAAGCTGATAAGTTCTTTGCATACAGATAGTTAATCGTGCGCGTTTTCACTGGTCCAACGAGGTAAACGCGCATGCGCACGAATAAAATGTTATATGCCAATACAGCTAGGAAGTAAAAATGAACTTTGTATATGAATTTCTATATGTGCTTTCATTGTCCAAACGCACTCAATTAGCATTGATTTTTGGCGTCGTTTTTCACTTCGTAATTTTATTGGTCGGCAAATACTACATCGCTGAAATTGAGTTCCAAGGGGTAATGAAACCTTTGGAAGATGCCATAGTTGGGAAGCTATTACATAGATACGACAAGGTAGCATTGTTTGCCTTAGTTTCGTTCTGGGTCTTGGCTTTTAAGTGCTATCGTAAAGATCGCAAAAGGCTATATAGCTTGTAGTTCTTACTTTGGGTGCTCACTAAGGGACTCTCAGGCTTTGGGTTCAGGCATATAACAATCTGTTTAAGAGTGATTCGCAACGCGTGGCATTTTTACTATGCGTTGCGTTTAGTGTTTAAGGTGGTTTGCAGGGGCTTCGGTATTGCGTTGCTCACACCTTAACAGGGCGTTAGTTTCCTCGCATAGTTGAGACTTATGGGAAGAGTCGGTAAGAAATTAAAGATGAAGAGATTCAAGCAGGCCTTGAATGACATTCAAAAGAAAAAATCAAAAATGGATAAAGAGCCTGTGAGTAGAATATATAAATATTTCAGCCATGATGTACTTGAATTGGTATTTAATAGAGATGGATTCTGCGGCGTAAAATGCTCCTTGCCCAAGGATTATAATGACCCTTATGAGCTGTTTCTGGGGATGGACTTAAACACTCCAACCGATCAGCTTGCATTCTACAGCGACATTGTCGGAGGTATTCCCCAAAATCCGACGACTTGCTTTTCACAGTCGCCTATTGTTTCCCCAATGTGGGCGCACTATGCAAACAATCACTCCGGCTTTGTTCTTGAATTTGACTTAGAAGGGATGCAGAAGCATTTTGAAGGCAATCCTATATGGGAGGTTAGTTATCGAAAAGCCCCACATGAGAATTTAAAGAAGATCCTTCAGAGAGCAGCTGTTTTAAAGAAGCCAAGATATGCATATGAACTTCAAGAGTTTGTATTTGTAGAATCCTACTTCACGAAATATGACGAATGGAGCTATGAGCGAGAGTGCAGGTTCGTCGATATGAAGAATATAACAGAAGAAATAAATGGAAATAGCATACTCTTCATACCTATTGAGTTTGTTACATCTATTATTGTTGGCCCCAAATTCCCTGAAGGAAGCATAGATGAGGCCCTATCTCTTGCGGAAGAAAACGATTTAGCTTGGTATAAGCTGCATATTGGCAAGAGCCATCCAAAACCTTATATGAAAGATGAACGCGGAGATATCTTTATATTTGAAGATGAAGGTATTTCACAAACAAATAACTCGTGCGAATCATGCTCTGAACCATTGATTAATGGTGACCATCTTTGCCCGTGGTGCAGTATTACTGAAGCTCATGAGGACGAGGCTGCCCAAAATAATCCATTCAGAATGTTAGATGCTATTGGGGAGCTAGAAAACTACATGGATGCAATGGGGAAAATAGGCAAGTGATTTTGAGTAAAGAAACTAACAAGCGCATGTTGTCGGACTGGTTTTCCGCTGCGCTCCAAACCAGCCGCAAATGCGGGCGTTACCCATAGATATTTTTATCTGAAACAAACGCGTTTGAGTTAAGGCTTTAACTCGAAAATGTCCCCAAAGTGAGTTGCGTATTGTCGAGTATGAATAAGTCGGCTTAATAAGATGGTGCGACAGGCGCCATCTCTATCCCACGAAAGAGCTGATAGCGGTCGATATCATCGTCTAAATATTGGATATTTTGCGTCCACTGCCATGCCCCTTGGGGCAATTTAGCTTCGAATAACAGTTGGATTAAGGCGGCGCGCGCATTCACGACTCCCTCGCCAAGCAGGGAATAATCGCCATTTTGTTGATATAAACTAAAGAGTTGCTGCTTTTCCTGCGAGACACCGTCGTAGTAGGTTAACAGTACTTGCTCGCCCTGCTCCCGAAACCACCATGTCTCGCTGTAGGGAGCGCGCGTTCCGACACTTACGGAGAGGATCAACTGGCGCTGATCATGGGAGCAAAAGCCGTTGACTATGACTTGCTTCGGGATTTCCCCCACCTTAGCGGCATTGCCCTGCCACTGCCCCACCATTTGTGGGCAAAAGGCTTTAAAACTGATCTTAGCGGCTTGCGCAGGAAAGAGAGCCAAGCTGCCCAAGGCGAGTATCAATACATTTTTTATCAATAACTTGCCCAGTTTTTGCGGGATGATTAACGCCATATTCAAGTCCTATTTTAATCTCCCAATACATTAGCGTTAAAACCCCTTAGCCACAAATACGTCACGACAGTTTGCGCCATGCCAGTCATGCCTCGTCATCAAAATGTGGCCCGTGGTTACAGTTACTTACATAAAAGTCCGCCTCAACCTTCACAGACTCAGCTTGATTTCATGCTCGGTTTTTATACTTTGGGGTTTAATGGGAAAAATAACGATAACACTCTGAATGATAAGGAGACATCTAGTGAAGAAGGCAGGAATTATACTGCTGAGTCTGCTCATGCCCCTCAGTACGGCATTTGCAGAAGCCAGCAAACCACTCTCAGTCGAATTACTTTGGCAACTCAAACGCATAGGTAGCCCTGTGGTGTCCTCCACGGGCGAGCACATTATTGCGCCTGTGACTGAATACGACCTTAAGGAAGACAAGGGCTCAACCCAACTGTGGCGCTTCGACGGTGAAGGTAAAAATAACCGTGCGATTACCGCAAAAGGCTTAAAAGTCAGCGAGCCAGTATTTTCGCCAGACGGCAAAACCTTGGCCTTTATCAGCGAACGTAACGATGACGACGCGGGCCAAATTTACCTGTTACCTATGGATGGCCCGGGTGAAGCCAGCAAACTCACGGATATCCCCACTGGCGTCAATGGCATCAAGTGGGTTGGCAAGCATTTGTATTTTATCAGCAATATCTTCCCTGAGCAGAACTGGGAGCAAATGAAGACCCAGCTTAAGACAGATAAAGATAATAAAGTCTCCGCCCGCCAGTGGAATGCGCTGCCCTATTCGCAGTTTGATCATTGGTTAGATGAGCGCCGTCAGGCCCATGTATTTAGGATCCCAGCCACAGGCGGCGCGGTTGAAGCCGTGACTCAGCCTTTAGGCCATGAGCTGCCACGCTCAAGCCAAAGCAGTTCAAGCTATGATATTTCCCCCGATGAACGCTTAATTGCCTTTAGCGCCTATGGTTCGGATAATCGCGTCGACCCTAAGTTAGACTTGTTCCTCGCCACCATAGGCGGCAGCAAGGCTGAAAATATCACTCCAGATAACCCAGCGCCGGACCTGAACCCAACATTTAGCCCTAATGGCAAAACCCTCGCCTTTACTCGGCAAAAAATCCCCGGATTTTATGCCGATACCGCAAGGTTGATGCTGCTGGATGTGAGCAGTCGCAAACTCACCACGCTTACCGCGGATTGGGATCGCTCAGTGTCTCAATTTGAATGGACACATGACAGCAAGGGCTTCTATGCCAGCATTGATGATGCGGCGACAAACCGTATTTATCATATCGATGCCAAGAGCGGTAAGGCCAAGGCCATCACTCAAGCGACCGACTATAGCCAACCTGCTATCGCTAAAGATGGCCAGTTGATTGCGACTAATCAAAGCTTTTTGTATCCCGCGCGTTTAGTCAGCATCAACCCCCGCAATGGTAAAACCGAGCGTTTAGAGCAGTTTAACGACGAGATTTTAAAGGATGTCGATTTAGGCACCTATGAGTCGGTCACCTACAAGGGTTACCAGGGCCAAGATATTCAAATGTGGGTGCACTATCCACCTGGGTTCGATCGCAGCAAAAAGTACCCGCTGTTTATGTTGATCCACGGTGGTCCACACAACGCCATTAGCGATGGTTTCCACTTCCGCTGGAACGCGCAAACCTTCGCCTCTTGGGGTTATGTCACCGCCTGGCCAAACTTCCACGGCTCTAGCGGCTTTGGACAAGAGTTTGCCGATGCCATTAACCCAGATTGGAAAAACAAATCCCTCGAAGATGTGCTCAAAGCCGCAGACTGGTTTAAGCAACAAAGTTGGATCGATAGCGATCGTATGGTCGCCGGCGGCGCCAGCTATGGCGGCTACTTAACCTCGATTATTTTAGGTCAGCCGCATCCCTTCAAGGCGCTGCTGATCCACGCAGCGGTATACGACATGTACTCCCAAATGTCGGCGGACTTTGCCGTCCACAGCACTCGCTTTGGTAACTACTGGGATAATCCTGAGCTGTATAAAGCCATTTCGCCCCATTACTTTGCCGCCAACTTTAACACCCCAACCTTAGTCAGCCATGGACAACTCGATTACCGTGTGCCCGTCGGCCAAGGTTTTGAGCTGTTCCGCACCCTGCAAACCCGTAATGTCGAATCGCGGATGATTTATTTCCCCGATGAAAACCATTGGATCATGAAACCCAACAACTCCATCTATTGGTATAACCAAGTGAAGGATTGGATGACCCATTACGCTAAGCCCGGTGCGCAATAACACCTAGAAAAGAAAAACAAAAGGTCTGCACTAAGCAGACCTTTTTATTGGGCGAAATAGACTAACGCCAGTGGTTATTGACCGAAACCCACCGCATTAATATCCACGGTTTGCACTTGGCCATACTTGGCCGCGATAGGTGCTATCTTGCTGGCGTTGCCAATCAGCACAAACTGCAGGTCTTTTTGTGGGAAGTAAGTTTTCACTAACCTTTGGGTTTCTTCTAAGGTTAAGCCATCCACTTTGGCTTGGAACTCATTGATAAACTTATCATCGAAGCCGTAGAGATACATGCCAGATAGGAGTCCAGCCAATTGGCCCGAGGTTTCAAACTTAGGCGGGAACTGACCTTTAACATAGGCCTTAGCCGAATCAAGAGTCGCTTGGTCGACACCTTTCTCCCATAAGCGAGCATAGGTTTTCAGCGCTAAATCAATCGCTTCTTGAGTGGTTTCCGTCTTAGTGAAGGTGCTAATGGTAAACACGCCCGAGTCGGTATAAGGACTAAAACCGGAGCGCGCGCCATAGGTTAGCCCCGCATTCACCCGCAGTTCATCGTTCAGCCAAGAGGTAAAACGGCCACCTAAAATGGTGTTCACGACCGTTAGCCCCACATAGTCAGGGTTATCACGGCTAATGCCTAAACCACCGATAACAAAGGTGGTTTCCATCGCATCTGGCTTATCCACCAGCAGCACTTTGGCCTCAGTTAACTTTGGCAAACCTTGGTTTAAGTCGGGCTGAACGAGTTTTTCGCTGCCTTTCCACTGACCAAAAGTCTGGGTTAGCTTGGCCTTCATCGCCGCCACATCAAAATCCCCCACCACTGTTAATGCGGTATTGGCAGGTTGATAGTAGCTTTTATGGAAGGCGCGCAGCTGCGACACTGTGACTTGCTCAAGTGACTCGCGATTACCCGATGAGGCATTACCGTAAGGATGGGCACCGAACACCAGTTTATCGAAGTAGCGACCAATCACGGCGCGCGGGCTTTCTTTATCCTGCTGTAAACCCGCAATGGCGCGCTGCTTAAGCTTGTCGAACTCGGCCGAATCAAAGTCTGGGCTTAATAGCGCGGCGCTGAATAGGCCGAGCATCACATCGGTATCTTTCGCCATAAAATCGGCGGCCAGATAACTGCCTTCTTTGTCGGCTTCGGCCCCTAAGCTAGCGCCGAGAAAATCCACTTGCTGCTCAATCTCGGCCTTGGATTTACCCGCCGCACCAAGGAGTAAACCCTCGGCGGTCATTTGGGCGATACCCGCTGTGGTGTCGTTTACCGCCCCAGCACGCACGACCGCGTTTAGGGTGATTAACGGCACTTCGCGCTGTGGCATTAAATACACGGTTAGGCCGTTATCTAGCACTAACTTGTCGTAACTTGGCATGGCAAAGCTGCCGGTATCGACGCGTTTTGGTGCCGTGGTGGAGGCACAGCCGGATAAGGCTAAGCTAGCGCCTAGGGCTAATGCGACCATTAACTTAGTCGGCTGCAGAGATGATTTTATAAAGGATGATTTAACAAAGGAGAATTTCATTGATCCGACTCCTCGTTTGCCGCCAATACCGCAACAGTGCGATTCGATTTGCGTAAATAGGTTTGGGCAACACGTTGGATATCCGCAGGCGTTACCTTGTTATAGGCCTCTGGCGCATTAAATAATTTATCGTAGCTACCAAAATACATTTCATAGGTGCCTATGGTGTTGGCCTTACCATTGATGGTTTCCATCGCACGATAAAAGTCCATCAACTTGATATTTTTGACTTTATCTAGCTCTTGCTGGGTCACGCCATTGGTCGCAATGCTATTAATTTGTTCGATCAGCGCGCGCTCTAAGGTGTTAGCATTCACTTCAGGCGTGGCTACGCCCATCACATAGAACAGGTTAGGATCGACCGACATCGGCATATAAGTCTCGGCTTCGAGCGCGACTTGCTTATCTACCAGCGCTTGATATAAACGCGAGCTATTACCTTGGCTTAGGATAGAGCTGAGCAGATCCAAGGCATAATAATCGGCATGGGTCGCCGCTGGCACATGGTACGCCAACATCACGTTAGGTGTACTGACCGAGGCTTTTTGAACGAAAGTACGGCGCTCACCCTTTTGCAAAGGCTCGACGGTACGCACGGCCCTAGGCGGCGTTTGCGCAGGAATGGGCGCAAAATACTTATCCGCCAATGCCTTAACTTGAGCCAGCTTTACATCACCGGCAATCACTACGACCGCATTGTTCGGCGCATAGTAGGTTTTATGGTATTGCACTAAATCTTCTAGAGTCCAAGCGGCAATATCCGACTCATGACCAATCACAGACCAAGAGTAAGGGTGCGCTAAAAAGGCCACGCCTTTAACTTCGCCTTCGAGGGTATTCCAGTTGGAGTTTTCAAGCCCAGTCGAACGCTCCGACTGTACTACGCCACGCTCGCTTTCCACCATATCGGGATTGATATCTAAGTTGGCGATACGGTCAGCCTCGAGGTCGAACATGGTTTCTAGCGCATTAGCTGGGAACCAGTCGGTGTAAACCGTCATATCCTCTGTGGTGTAGGCATTGTTAGCCCCGCCTGCGGCTTCCATGGTACGGTCGAACATCTTAGGGCCGTATTTTTTCGAGCCGTTAAACATCATATGTTCGAAAAAGTGTGAAATACCGGTAATCCCCGGGACTTCGTTGCGGGAACCGACTTTCCAAAACAGATACATGTTGGCATTGGGAATAGAAGAGTCCTCTAGCACCATGATTTTCATGCCGTTGGCTAGCGTAAAACTCTTGATGTCTTCTGCCGTTGTGGCCTGTGCTTGGCTCAAGGGATTAAAGAGCCCCATCGCCAACACCAGCGCCGATAGCGTGCGCTTCATCTTGTTCGCTCCTTGCTGTAAAAATCCACATATGAAGGCAAATTGCCTAGCAAATCAAGCGCAGGAAGGCCTTCCCGCGCCGATTTTTTGTAAGCTCAAGTTATACCGAAAAGCTGACGGAATAAGGCTTAAGCGGTTTATTGCGCCTTAAGTGCCGTAAGGGCAACCTTGGTCATGGCCTCAACACCAACTTTTAACGCACTTTCATCCACATAGAAGGCGGGAGAATGGTTACTGGCCGCCGTTTCAGGATCTGTGTCTTTTGGTGTTACCCCTAGGAAGAAAAACATCCCAGGAGACTCTAGGGCATAGAAGGAAAAGTCCTCGGCACCTGTGATTAATCCGGGCTCAATCAACATATTATCGCCGACCACACTGGCAAGCACGGGGCGCATACTGGCGACCAATTCAGGATTGTTCACCACCACGGGATAACCTTGATGGATTTCGGTTGTCGCGGTGGCGCCTAAGGTTTTTGCCGATAACTCGGCGATTTCGGCCAAGCGCACCTTAATATCGGCGCGCATAGGTTGATCGAATGTACGGATGGTGCCAATCAGTTCCACTTCATCGGGAATAATATTCGAGCGAATGCCGCCATTTACTGCGCCAAAACTCACCACGGCGGGTGCTTTGGTAATATCCACCTGACGACTGACAATGGTTTGCACATTGGTAATAATTTGCGCCGCGGCGACGATAGGGTCGACGCCATTCCACGGGCGCGAACCATGGGTTTGGCGACCTTTCACTTTGATTGTAAAGGAATCTTCACTCGCCATGGCTGGGCCGCTACGCACACCAATCATGCCGCTTGGCATACTTGAAGTTACATGCATGCCAAACACTTGGTCGGGTTTACGCTTGGCAAACAGCCCTTGTTTTAGCATTAATTCCGCGCCGCCTTCTTCGCCATCAGGCGCACCTTCTTCGGCGGGTTGAAAGATAAACATCACATCGCCGGCAAGACTATCCTTCACTTTCACTAAATTTTCGGCCACACCCATCAACATAGCCACATGGGTATCATGGCCACAGGCATGCATCACCCCAACGGTTTGACCGCGATAGGTATCTGTCGCTTTAGAGGCAAAGGGCACATCGACCACTTCGGTCACGGGCAAAGCATCCATATCCGCGCGGATCGCAATTAAGGGACCGGGTTTACCGCCCTTTAAGATGCCTACAACGCCAGTATGAGCGATGCCTGTTTGCACTTCTAATCCGAGGGATTTCAGATGCTTTTCGATAATCTTGCTAGTGCGAAACTCACGGTTAGATAACTCAGGATGTTGGTGCAAATCACGGCGCCAGTCGATCACCTTTTGCTCCACACCCGCCGCTAACTTGGCCGCATCGGGCTGCGCCGCATAGGCAGTGCTTACCCCTGCACCCATTAAGCTCATGGTGACGATGGAAGCGAGTAAGCTCTTGGTCAATTTGGATGTACTCACACCGAGCGAATTGGAATAAGGTGCACAGGATGTTGCTACAGAGGATGTTGATAAAGCGCGCGATACCGAGGATACAGTCATAGCGATAACCTATTGTTGTTTTTATAAGCTATCTAAACTACACGGACATTGAGAAATTGTTAATAGATTTAATAGTAAGGAGACATTACGCAGTGAATGTTTTACTACACTCAGTGTAAATCACGCGGCTTGCAAAATATGCCGACAATCCATTGTTGATGGTCTTATGAAATCAAAAGCCGAGACAATGCGATTACTCGCATAAGGTGAGTCAGTCGGGATTTTGAAAGATTTTCACACACCATACAAAACCTGCGACAGCTTTTGTCGCAGCCTTTGATTAATATAATGTTATTCCGCTAAACATCGAAAAATTCATCATGCAGCCTAACTTTCAACGCCAAGTGACACTACTGAGCTTAATCCCGCGGGCGCCACGTAAAATCTCGGTGAACGAATTAGTCGAGCGGCTGGCAAACCGCACGCAGGATATCAGTAAGCGTTCGGTGCAAAGGGATTTAAAGGCCATGTATGAAATGGGCACCTTTGGCTTACGCCTCGATGATAGAAACAAGCCCTATGGTTGGTCGATTGAGTCCTGCTGGCGCGGGTTGAACCTAGATCTAATGGACCAACATATGGCGCTGGCTTTAACCACCTTAAAGCGCAGTGCCAGTCAGTTAATGCCACCACAAAGCTTGCAGCAATTACAGCCCTACTTCGACAGGGCCGATCAGGTGCTGGCTAGCGATCCCGAAAACCCTTGGCTCTATTGGGCGTGCCGAGTCGCACAGCTTCCCGAGCCTTATCCCTTTATCCTGCCGCAGCACCAACCTCAGTCCTTAGAGGTCATACAGCAAGCGATTTTGGATAAGAAACAAATTCGCTGCGATATCAAAAAATGGATCAATGGCAAAATGCATTGGCTGCATTACAACCCCATTAATCCACAAGGTATTTTGATCCGCGATGGGGTGGCGCTACTCGCCTTTACCATTGGCAGCTTCGATAAACGCCGCCACCACAAACCGATAGGATTACTGCGTAACGCGCAGCTATTGCCCAGCGCGGCGGTTAAGAGTGCCGATTTTGATATCAATAAAACCGCACAGGGCTCGCGTGGCGAGAAGATGCGTCTCGAACTGCTGCTCTCCGATAAGGCGAGTTTTATCATGCGCGAAGCCAAGTTTAGCGATAACCAGACCATGCAATTACGCGAGGATGGCCGCTTTTATGTAGTAGCAGAAGTCACTGACACCCCAAAACTGCGCGCAGCATTGTGGGAAATGGCCGATACCGTGGAGGTGCTGGCACCGGTAAAACTGCGGGAGCACTTTGTTGCACTCAGCCAAAAAATGGCGGCGAAATACCGTTAAACCGTTTATCGCATTGATGCGACAAGCTGAGTCGCAACTCAAGGTTAGTCTTGCTTTACCATTGCTAACTGTGAGAGTGCTATGTTTGAACTAATTCATGAAACCGCCGCTGGCGCCATGCCTAAATTAACGGTATTCGGCGTCGGAGGTTGTGGTTGTAATACCATTAATCAACTCAGCCAAGTCAATCTGCCATCCAGCGTAGAATTAATTTCCGTCAATACCGATGCCCAAGCCATGGCAGCCACCAGCAGCCATTACCGCATTCAAATTGGTTCACAAACGACAAAAGGCTTAGGCGCAGGCGCCAAGCCCGATGTCGGCTGCGCAGCAGCGATTGAGTCGGCGCAGGCATTAACTGAACAAATGCAGCATAGCGATATCGTGTTTCTCACGGCAGGATTAGGCGGCGGCACAGGTACGGGCGCGCTACCGCAGGTGGCAAAGCTCGCTCGAGAGTTAACCAAACCTGTTATCGCCGTTGTGACCATGCCTTTTAGCTTTGAGGGCCAGCACAGAAAGACCAATGCCGAAGCCGGACTGCAGGAATTATTGGAGAGCGCCAATGCCGTTATCGTTCTCCCCAACGATAAGCTTGCCGAGGTGCTTGGCGCCAAAGTGACCCTGCTTAATGCATTCAAAGAGAGCAATAAAATTTTACAGGATGTGTTACTGGGGCTTGCCAATACCATCAGCCAAGCTGGGCTTATCAATATTGATTTAAATGACTTTATTTCCGTTATCAGCCGTCAAGGTCGCGCCGCAATGGGCGTGAGCTGCCTTCAGGGCGACGAGGATCTGATCTCGGCGGTTAAACGCGCCATGCAACATCCTTTGCTCGATAATATTGAACTCAATCAAGCACAAGCGGCAATTGTCAGTGTTGTCGCAAAAGACACGATAGAGCTCAGTCAATACAACCAAATCGGCGCAACTGTACATGAGCAATTACCGCGGGATGCCTTAGTGATTATTGGGCTCACTATCGACCCGAACCTCGAATCGGAGCTCGAAATCATGGTGATAGCAACAGGGATTGGATTCGCGCCGCCGGAAATTCAAGCTCCTATCCAGGCAGTCAATGACAACTATATCAATGTGCATGATTTTATTAAGCGTCAGGCAATATCCATCGCCGACCCTGCACCATCCAAGTTCGATTTAGAAAACTTACAAATCCCAACTTATCTGCGGCAGCAAAAGCCTCAAGCGCATTAATTAACCTAAGTTCAGGTTAATTAGCTTGATGCAAAAACACGACGTCTTTATCGATGATTTCCAGTTGCCAGCCGTAATGCTCGGCGAGCCATTGAAAGGTGGCTTCGGAGTAAAAGTTAATATGGGTGGGATCATTTTTATAATGCCAAGTGCTAAAGGCCGTGGGATTGAGCACTCGCTTCGTCATCACGGCCAAAATGCCCTTGGGTTTGAGCAAGGTGTTTAATAAGGTCAGTAACGCATCGGCATCGCTCACATGCTCAATGACCTCTGTCAGGGTAACAAAATCGTATTGCCGCGTAAGTAACTCGGGGTGGTTGGCGTAATAGAGATCGTAGTTTTCGACCCGATAACCCCGCGTTTGCGCCAGTAGACTCAAAGCTTTGCCCTCACCACAACCAAAATCGAGCCCCAATGCCGTTGGCGCAAAGCGGCTCAACAAGGGGGCGAGGGTTCGGTCTAGAAACTGCTGATAACCGAGATCCTGCGGGTGATTCTCGTGCTTATCGTATTCAGCCTTTTCGGCTGCAGGACTCAGATAAAATTCGGCAGGCACGCTCACCAAGGCACACTGCTGGCACTGTTGGTAACGACGGCGTTTATCTTGGTGGTAAGCCACTAAATTGGCACTGTGGCAAAGGGGGCAGGTGTTCAACGGCAATTCCTAGCAGAATCAAAGGGCAAACGGTGAATATTGCCCTTAATGTAAAAATAACTAAGGTTTGGGGATTTTACGCTCTTTGGCGGCCGCTTCCTTGGCTTCTTGCAGATATTTTTGCTCGCGGCTTTCCCTTTCATCGAACTGCTTTTGAGCCTTAAGCTTTTGTTGGGCTTCCCAATCCTGCGGATTGGACTGTTGGCGGATTTTTTCTTCCCGTGCCGAGGTCTCTTGGGCGGCTCGACGTGCCTTTTCAAGCTGCGCCTGCTCGATACGCTGCGAGTCGATACGCGCCTTATCGGCCCGTTGCTCTAAGGTCAGCCGTGGTTTCGACTGATCAGCCGCGTGCGCGGAAGGTAATACTAGGCCGACAACGACACTTAATGCGATGGTGGGGATAAGTTTTTGCATCCTATGTTCCTTAGAGTCCTTCCTCGGCTGATTGACACGGCAAACTGGGTATTCAGGGCAAAACATAGCATAAAACCGTATTTTGCAGTGGTGAGTTAGAATGATTTTCGTGTAAGACGCTGAAAATCAGCTATCTTAGACTGTCAGTTTTTAGTTGTTATTTGAGCAAAACCTCGATTAGGTTTATTTTAACCTCGCTGGAATGATGTACTATTTGAATTAATTTCGTTATAAACGAAGTACCTAGCTATAGGATGTGACCTTAATTTGCGTCACAAGGGAGTATCCTAAATGATCAGATGGCAACACTTGCTCAATAAACTCAGTACAGATGACCCTGTATTGCAAGATAAGCTGTCATGCTGGCAAGCCGATCCGTACCAGACTCCCCTCGCCCTGATCCAAGGCTTTAGTTTTATTAGCGCAAATAGCGCCACCCTCGATTACTTTGGTACCGAATACGATGCCTTAGTGAATACCACGCCCTATGACTTTTCACCTAGGATCCAATCCTCTGGACGCAATAGCGTTGAATTTGCACGGGAAATGATTATTGAGGCGGCATCGGGGAACCATGTCGAATTTAGTTGGCTCCACCTGAGCCAACAGGGTAAAGAACTCCCCACCAAGGTAAGACTCTACCCTTGTTATTTACAGCAACAAGCCGTAGTGCTCGTTGAGCTACAAGCCCTCAACCGTCGAACTCAAGTTCGGCCGTCGATCTCCGATGGCTTTGCCCATATCCCACGGGAGATTATGGCGACCACACTCGAGGAGAGTGCCGAGGCCGTTTACATCACCGATGCTGATAATCGCATATTGGCCGTAAACAAGGCTATGTGCCGTATCTGCGGTTACAGTGCGGAGCAATTGATCGGTAAAACCCCTGAGTTTTTAGAGGCTAAACTCCTGCCTCCAGGGCAAGAAACCGATTGCCAAGCCGCCATGAAACTTCGGGGATTTTGGCATGGTGAGACGCTTAAACAGCGATCTGACGGGAGCCACTTTCCCGCATGGCAGAGCAGTCGCCGAATCGAGACCGATGATAATGCCCTGTATCATGTGAATATTTTCAGCGATATCAGCACCAAAAAACTGCTCGAAACGCAGCTCACCACCCGCGCTATGTACGACACATTAACGGGGTTGCCGAACCGTTATCATCTCAAGCAAATACTCAATAGTGCCCTCGATAAACTGAAGGATGATCCTTCCACCCTCGGCGCACTGATGTTTTTAGACCTCAATGGTTTTAAGAACATCAATGACAGCTTTGGTCATTCCATGGGGGACAGGGTGTTACAACTGGTGGCCGCGCGTTTAGAAGCGGGCTGCATTGAGAAGGCCGATATCGCCCGTATGGGGGGCGATGAATTTACCTTAGTGCTGCAAGATTGCAGCTGTAAGGAAGAAATTCAATTATTTGCCGAGCAAATACTGAGCCTATTCGACAGTCCATTTGAAATCGAAGGGCAAAAGTTCTTTCTCGGTACCAGTATTGGTATCGCGCTGTTCCCAACCCACAGCGATCAAGCGGGACAGCTGATTAGCTTGGCCGATACCGCCATGTATAGCGCGAAGAAAAATCAGCCGCACTTAGTCTTTTATGACAAGGCGATGAGCCAAGCTGCCGAGCTTAAATTAAAACTTATCAACAACCTAAGGCATGCCCATAGCCTCAAACAGTTCAATCTTGCCTATCAGGCAATTGTGGATTTACACACCAATAAGCCCATAGGTGCCGAGGCGCTGTTGCGTTGGCAAAAATCCCCCAACGAGCATTATGAAGCGGCCGAGTTCGTCCCTTTACTCGAGGAAACAGGGCTGATTATTACCATTGGGCAATGGGCACTCGAGCAAGCCTGTAAACAGGCCGCCATATGGCGCGCGAGTTATCAGCCTGATTTTAAAGTGTCGGTTAACGTATCGCCCTTACAGTTGGAGCATGTGGACTTTGTCGGCCAAGTGATTAGCGCCCTAGAAATGGTCGCCCTGCCCGCTGAAGCATTGATTTTAGAAATCACAGAGTCAGCGCTGTTACGTCAACCCGAGTTAGTGCGCCAAACCCTTGAGCGCATCAAAGCCTTAGGTGTCGGCATCGCGATTGACGACTTTGGTACGGGTCTCTCATCACTCAGTCGTTTAGGAACCTTACCGATAGACAGTGTCAAAATTGATGCTGAATTTGCTATGCGCCTTAATGATGTCTCGGGACAAAAACTTTGCCACGCCATAGTGCAATTAGCGCAGGCTCTCGACATTCACTTTGTGGCTGAAGGCATTGAAACGCAGCAGCAAAAAGACATCATTACCCATATGGGGCAAGGTTTTGCACAAGGCTTTTTGTTTGGCTATCCCAGTTCGGTTGAGCAGTTTACCCAAGCCTTTTTAGCCGAAAGGTGTATCGCTTAAGGTTGAGCTACAACATGGTGATAATTGACTGGTTTATGGGTGGATTTTTACGAATTGACTCATTGGCTCGATAGCCCTGCCAGCACGCCATTAAGAATGGAATCACTCCCCTGCAAAGCAATTGGCTGGCAAAGCTATCTCATCATTTGCGCTGCAAATGAATCACCGCTATTAAACCTTGTTTTACGTTACGTTAGCGTGATCTGAATAAGATTTTAACTATTTTAATTCGTACGGGGTCTCAAAAACGTAAGAATTTAAAAACACTTATTCTCCGTCCTGATAACGCAGCCTTACTTGAGCTGGCATCGCCCGAATGCGCATCTCCACCATAGCATCAAAGGCATTCAATAGAGGCGACACATCTAAATCCGGCTCGAGTGCTTTTAGCATATAAGCACTCGCCTCTAAGGTTGATAAACTGTCGCTGCGACTCGATTTGCGGATCTTGTATCTTGATGCATAACCTTCGGCCAAGTGCACCGCCGGCAATTGAGCTAACCATGAATTGAGCTGCAAGATTTTAAAGGCTTTGCGCCAGGTGCCATCGATCAACAACAGCACACAATCGGCGCAAAGCTTCTGTTGTTCGACACTCACACTCTGCTCAGAGGGATAAACAAGATAGACCGGGCGTCCGCCATTCATCAATTGTTCGCGCAATAAGGCAAAATCCGCCTCAGTCTCCCCCACATATACTTGGGTATTAGGGATTACTAGACTTAACACCTTGACGCTATTCTTTTTATGCTCGACTTCGGAAGGGTGTTGCAATATCACTAGCTGCGTTTGCGGCTGTATCGGCTGCACATGGGCGCAGAGGCATGCATTCATCGGATAACAGCAAATAGGACAATAATGGCGACTCAAAGCAAACTCTCTATAAAACGTTTATCCAGCAGTATAGCAGCTTGAATTATCGATAAAAAATGCCCGTAGTTATGGTCAAATAAGCTACGGGCAAAGGGTGTTTTTGGTTAGCCGTTTAGGGCGAATTAATGCTCTGCGGCTAATTGCTCTTGGTGCCAGTGGTCAAAGCGGCTGAGCGCCATCATTGAAAGTAATCCGACAGAAAATACTCCCATCACTAAGGCCACAGCATAGGGTGCGGTCAGGTTTGTTTGCTGCACAAGGCCAGCCACCACAGACGCACCACTCATCTGAATAAAACCTAACATCGCCGTAGCGGTACCCGCCCGCTCGCCAAAGGCAGACAGTGCCATACTGGTCGCTGGGCCTAATAACAGCGCAAAACCAATACACAACAGCATCATAGGCAGCATAAAGGCAAAGGCGGCGGCCATACCAACACTCGGGCCGAAGGCTTGCGTTGCGATAATCAATACCGCCGAGAGCACCAGTAGCACTAAGGCAAGGATGGCGGTTGGACGGTTGCCTAATTTGCGGATCACCACTGGCGCGGCAAAACAGGCCACAATATTGACTACAGCGTTCAAACCGAACAAACCACTAAAAGCTAACTCAGACACCCCTAAATGGCCGATAAGCCACACGGGAGAGTAAGACACATAACTTAAAATTGCCGCCATCGCCGACATACAGGCAAAAGCATAGAACAAGAAATGGGTATTGCTCAGCACAGGTTTATAACGACTCCAACGGTACAATGGGCCTGTGCTAACGGTATTGGCCGGACGGGTTTCGGGTAAACGATAGCCCACCAATAGCATCATCAAAATCGCGTATAGCGTCATAAACACAAAGGTCGAGCGCCAGCCAAATTGCATGGCTAATAGTCCGCCAAGGGTAGGTGCCAAGGCGGGAATAACGCAAATAGCACCATTTAAGTAACTGTAAATACGGGCGCCTTCCTTCGGCGAATAACAGTCACGCACAGCGCTAAAGACCACAATCGAGGTTGAACACGCCGCTAACCCTTGCAGCACGCGAGCAAGTTGCAACCAGTGAAATTCAATCGCGGCAGCGGCGAGCAAACTGCTCGCGCCATAGAGCAACACACCAAAGAGTGCCACGGGGCGACGTCCATAACGGTCGGCCAAGGGGCCAATCAATACCTGTCCCACACCCATAGCAAATAAAAACAGTACTAAGGTGGACTGTACTTCACTGGCAGACACGGCGAACTCTGCCGCCATAGTGGGCATAGAAGGGAGGTAAATATCAATTGCCAGAGGGCTAAGTAGCACCAAAGACATCAAAATAGGTAACAGATTGCGCCGCATAAAACTTATCTCGGTTAAACAGTAAAAAGTATTTCAGTGGGCGCTATTTTAAATAACTCAAGGTATGAACAGAAATGGTATAATTTCCAAAGTGAATTTCCTTTAAGGAATATCTATGAATCTCGACAACTTAGCCAGAATCGATCTCAACCTACTGGTGATATTGAAGGTTTTGCTCGAAGAGCAGAGCGTCACCCGCGCAGCGAGTCGATTACATATTAGCCAGTCGGCATTAAGCAAGAGCTTGAATCGCCTGCGAGAAACTCTAGATGATCCCCTATTCCAGCGCACTGCCCACGGCCTAAAACCCACGGCACATGCGCTCAATATTGGGCTTAAATTACCGAATATTTTACAGGACTTATATCAACTCACTCAGCCACCGACGTTTACACCAGCCAGCAGTTACAGGCAGTTTTCCTTTGCCATGGTTGAAAGCGCTTACGAAACCTTAATTCCCTATTTTATCGGCCCATTGTTAAGCACTGCACCAAATCTGAAGCTCGACTCCTATGTGTGGACCGAGAAATCGATGCACGATTTACAGCAGGGGCAAATTGACTTTGGGATCTCGGGGCGGGATCTACACCCACTGTCAGACTCGCAAACGGACAGACTCCCAGATGGCATCAGCTGCCAAACCCTGTTTACCGACAGGCAAGTGTGTTTGGTGCGCCAAGATCATCCTTTGATGACTGCACTCACCTCGCCCCAATGGGATTTATCCATGTACTTAGATATGGCGCATGTACAGGTTCGCTGTGAAGGGAGTGATTGGTGGGCGCTGGATTACTTTCTAGCCGACCTTGGCCACAGGCGCAAAATCAGCACGACTGTACCCGATTTTTATGGCGCGGCCAGCATCTGCGCCCACAGTGATTTAATTTTCACTTTGCCGTCGAGCTTTGCACTGCACGCATGCAAGCTGTATCCACTGAGGCTATTGCCTCTGCCCTTTGAATTTATCCCTATGGCCTATGTTCTGCTCTGGCATCAGCGCAACGATGAAGACCAAGGCCATAAATGGATGCGTGATACCATCTGCCAAAGTGTTGAAAAGCTTATGCAACCCTAGGATAAAAGCCATAAAAAAGCCCAGGGCACAAGCGTATCCTGGGCTTATTCAACTCAACACACTTACAGAATAAAGGTCGCTACCTGCGCGTTGAGATCATTCGCGCGCGCCTTTAATCCTTGGGCTTGAGTCAGATCCGATTTCGCGGCCTCGGTGATTTCGTCGGTCACGTCCTTGATCGCTACGGTATTTTGGGTGATCTCCCCAGTAACTTGGGTTTGCTCTTCGGCGGCAGTGGCAATTTGGCCCGCCATATCCGAAATCACATTCACGGCTTGGGTGATCTCCTCCAATGCCTTTGCGGCGGCATTCGCATCTTCCACGCTGTTGCCTGCAAGCATTTGACTGCTTTCCATCAAACTCACGGCTTTTGCTGTGGTGCGTTGCAGGGTTTCAATGGTCGCATGTACTTCTTGGGTCGAATCTTGAGTCCGACGCGACAATACCCGTACCTCATCGGCGACCACGGCAAAACCACGGCCCTGCTCACCCGCGCGGGCGGCTTCAATCGCAGCGTTGAGCGCTAATAGGTTAGTCTGCTCCGCAATCCCTTGAATAGTTGCTAAAATGCTAGAAATCGACTGTGCATGGCGACTTAAATCTTCAATCACGTCCGTTGCCTGAGCGACTTCATCGGCTAGGGAATTGATCGAACTGCGGGTTTTATTGACCAGCTCTTTGCCTTGGAAACTGCTCGCGGCCGACTGCTGCGCCGCTGTCGCAGTGTTTTCCGCATTGGCGGCAATTTCATTGGTCGCGCTTGCCATTTCGGTCACCGCCGTTGCCACCATAGCCACTTCCTGCTGCTGACGTTGCAACTCTGCCACGGCAATATGGTTGGTTTTAAGACTGCGCTCGGCATCCGCATCTAGCTCACTGGCTAACTGACGAATATGGCTGATCAATTGATGCTGGCTGCCGACAAAACGGTTAAAGCTATCGGCCAACACGCCCACTTCATCCTGTGTGTCGACCTCGATGCGTTGAGTTAAATCGCCATTGCCGTCGGCAATGCGTGCCAGTGCCTGAGACACGCGTCCGAGTGGACCTAGCAATAGATTCACCAACCAAGAAATCGCCAACACACTCAGGAGTAACACAACGGCGGAAAGTCCAAATTGCGTCAGCAGAAGATCGGTTAACGGCGCCTCTAGGGTCTCCTTATCCAGCACTATCACCAATTCCCAATCGGTATTGGGAATATCGACGCCCCAGACTAACTTGTCGCGGCCCTCATTCTCAAAATACATGGGCAGCAAGGCTCCCGCTTGGCGGCTCTGCTGCGGTAAATCATGATTCAGATCGTTGTCGATTTGGCCGACAGGCTTCATCGCCTTTGAAGCATCTTTGTAAGCAATCACAGTACCGTCTTTGTGCATCATGATCGCATAGCCATTGGCGGGGAGTGTCATGCGATTCACGCTCTCGACTAGGCTCGCAATTGAGAGATCGCCCCCCACCACACCTTGCGAGGTCGCCTGTGCCATAGTGACCACTAACACGTTATAGGCCACGTCAACATAGGGTTTTGTCAGGATAAGACCGCGCTCATTCATGGCCTGTTTATACCAAGGGCGCGTTCTCGGATCGTAACCCGTGCGGTCGATACTTGGATCTGAATCCAACATCTGCCCTGTCTCGGTACCAAAATAGGTCAGCTGGAATCGCCCAGAGGCCTGCGCCTGCTGTAATGCACTTAAACTATTACCTTCAACCTTAGAGACTAATGCCCCAACGATATCTTGGCGTCCCGCAAGCCATTCCTGAATGCGCTCGGCCTGTTGTTCACCCAAGCGCTGCACTTGCTCTAGGCTATTTTGCAGCAACAATGACTTTTGACTGGAATAGCTTTGCCATGACAGTGAGCCGATGACGAGGGAGAGCGCGATCACGACCGAAATCAGGATCTTTTGTTTAAGCGAATATGAGTTCATTTTGGTATCTACGGTTTTACACAGCACTGAAGGAAGGTAATGATGAGAGGCAGGCAGTTAACGTCGTAAATTTACAGTTTTAGCCAAAACCAATCAAAATATCGGCTAAATTTTCGCACATATTGCACAACAAACAAAGAATACGTTACAGTCGGAATGACAAATAATTAAGCAAAAACATTAAGATAACTAAACAACACCAAAAACAAACCTCAGGTAAACACAAAGATCACAGCCAAATAAAAGGCACAACAATTTCGGTTTCATAGACGTAAAACAACGTAAATTAACCCAAATTAACGTGACCCAATCCGATTATTTATTGCACACTGACCCTCCATAGCATTGGGAAAGAGGCCCATTGATAGCGCCAGCTTGGCGACATCCACTCTACAATATGGCTTTACTCGTTTTCCGCCTCGCCCATTTTGATTAGGAGTTCTTATGATCTATCAACAATTTCAACAGAGCCCATTTCAGCCACGCATTTCAGGAGCTCGGGCTTGGTTAGCCATGGCGATCAGCGTCAGCCTAATCTGCTTATCTCTGTTTTTATTACCTTTTGTGCTTTTATTCGGCGCGATTGCGCTCGGCTGTGTTGTGCTATTTAGCCGTTTTTATGTCGCACGCCAAATGAGTAAGTTTAATCGCGCCCAAGCGCAAGCACAGGAGGCGGCAAGCCAAGCATCGGACTTTTATCGCTCGGCGAATGTGGTACGCGAACCCCATGCAGAGCACTATCGTGGCCGCACCTTCGAGCATCAACAGGATGAGAAATAATACTAGGGCGTGTTGACGTTTCAGGGTTATTTTTGCAGCAGTTTGGCAGGCTTTTATGCAAGACAAAGTCCGTGCAGTGTAGTTATTCTACATAAACGGACGATAACGCAGCAGAAACGCCAGCCAAATGCTGCCCGAAGGGTTCGTCTGGCAAGCCCTTGCTCTTACTTTCTGTCATAAGAGCCGCTCGTCATTTGAGTTGAATAACTACACTTGATTCCTCGTTTCGCGAGCACGTACTTGCCAGAACGAACAAAATCTAATCTCGAAACGTCAACACGTCCTAGGCGCTTAGTAATGTCTTTGCGCGCTTAAGGGTTTGAATCTCGCCGGGATCTTGAGTCATCTCCAGCACAGTATCAATTTGCAGCGCGAGTGATTGCCAGAGAGGCTCGATGATCTCGGCCTCTTTGGCATTAGCATGACGACGCGCGAGATTGAGTAGCGCCGCAGAGCCCACCACATCGATGCGCCCTAAAATACCGTCTGCGAGTGCCATGCTCAACTCAATCATGGCTGGCACGCTGTGACCGTATTTAATCACTTCACGCAGGTAACGCTCCGCCTGACTCACATCGCCACCCAAACCACTTTCATCGTTTAACATGTGTTGTGCGCGGGTAAGCATGGCATCGAGTTGGCCTTGCTCAGCAGCTTCGGCCATCCAATATTCACTCACAATAGGATCGCGCTTACAACCATCACCATTGGCGAGCATTAAGGCTAAATGGTACTGGGCATGGGGATAACCCGCTTGCGCCGCTTTATTAATAAAATGATAGGCTTGGGTCAGATCTTTCGCCTGATAGTAAAGCACGCCTAAATTCGCCATGGCTTCGGTTTGCTCACCCTCGGCCGCCAATTGTAAATAGTGCTTCGCCTGCACTAAATCCGGCTTAAATGACTCACTGCCCACCAGATAAAAATACCCCAGTAACGCCATCGCATTGACGACACCCGCCTGAGCGGCCTTGGCAATTGCCGCTTCGCCCTGAATGGCATCGGCCTGCCCTTGATAGCCATGGATAAGCCCCACCCCATGTTCATAGAGGGCATCCGAATGTTTTGGCGCCGCAAGGGCAAACCAATAGGCAGCTTTAGCAAAGGTATCACTGGCTTTTTGCGCCACTTCCTTTACCGCTGGGCCATTTTCATCTTCATTACCATAGGATTGGTCAGCCAAGGCAAGCTCTTGTTCTTTAAGCATTAATGATTTGGTTTTAAAAGAAATCCCCACAAGATATTGTGCCTTAGGGTCGTCTTCCATCACCGCGCGGTAACAGAGATCTTTGATGGTAACTGCATCGCTGGCTTGGTAACGATAAGCGGGAGCCGCACGCCCAACCACCTTAGGATACAAGTGCTCAATTAAGGCCAACACATCCTTGATGGCCTTTTGGGCCAAGGCGAGCAATTGTTCTTGGGTTAAATGGTATTTTTCAGGGTGGGCGCCACGGTTACCATCGCCACGCAGGCGATGCAAGGCTCTGGTCGTCTTCACATCGATCAGCCGCTTTTGGTTTAACAGCTCGATACGATCATAGAGGTTAGGACTGGTGAAGGAGACGGCTTTATCCTGACCGAGTAGTTCGGTCAGCCTGTGGGTAAAACTGCGGATATGCAGCAGTGACTGGGTGGGCACATCCTGCACATAGTTTTTGGCGTTGAGGTAATCATCGAGGAGAGAGGCCGAAAACCCTTGGATAAATTCGCTATCCAGTAACTCAGCCCCTGTCCCCATAAATCCTTACCTCAGTTCAAATGTACTCAGTTGATATTATTCCGCGGTAGGCTTTTTCGTCACCATATACAGGCGGAACAGCGCTAAGTTCACGAATAGACCAATAAATGCCATCAAGGTATCCGCCAACATTTGCACTGGCAGGCCACCCAGAGAAGCCGCGCCAGAGAGCTGAGCACCCACGACAGAAAGCGGCAGGTAAAGCATCAATAAGGCGATAGTTTTCAGTACGATAGGACCGCTAAAGCTAAAGCTTGCCTTAATGGCTTCCAGAGGTGTAAGACGTTCAACCACCACCATAAAGTTCACATAGGCGAGTCGCGCAAACAGATAGAAACTGATGACGAGGCCGACTAACCACAGTGGACCAAACGCAGCAAATAGCATCACAGGCGCTAAAATCGCCAGTCCCGAAAACACACCCGCCAACAGCAGGGGCGGTACAAAAGGTAAGCTGGCCTTCAATACCATTCCCGTCGGGGGATTATGTCCCTGGGATCTCAGCTCTAAAAACAGCGTTAATGCGGCGATCAGCACCGAAAAAATCAATAACAGTAGCATCATGGCGATCATATGTGGCGCGCCAAACTGTGGGTTTTCCAGATCAACTTTGCTCATCTCTGTACCTAGCCACAGCTGGATCCCCACCTGCACTAACAGTAATGGCACTGTCAGCATGGCAAGCTGAGTGAGATGATTACGGAAAAAGTTATAAGCTTCGGTCAAAATTGCGGATAGTGACATGCGCCTTTCCAAAATAATTGAAGTAAATTAACACCGTGAATTGCCGCTAAGGATACCCAAAATCCCGCCCCAATGCACAACACAAATCACTTGAGTGAACCGTAAATCACAGAAAAGGACTGCAACAAAAGTCGCAAAGCCGTTACACTGTGGGCCTTTATTGCGCGCAAACCCTCAAAGGATGCCACTCATGAAACACACTCTCACTCTCTCAATCCTGATCAGCGCCACGCTTTTAGCGGCTCCCGCCAGTGCAGGCTGGTTAGATAACCTCGCAGGAACACAAGCAAAAACAGAAAAAGTAGCCACAGGTACCGCGACTCAATCTAACGAGTTAGTCGGTAGCGTGATGTCGCAACTCGGTTTAAGCCAAAACCAAGCCGAAGGCGGTTTAGGCAGCCTGCTAGGCCTAGCCCAGTCTAGCCTAGGTTCGAATGATTACACCAAATTAGCCGCCAGCATTCCTAATGCCGACAGCCTATTAGCCGCAGCGCCAAAGCTTGACGCTAACTCAGGCGTTTCAGGTCTATTGTCTAAGGCGGGTAATATTGGATCTTCCCTTCAAGGCAGCGCAATGGTGTTAGATGCTTTTGAAAAATTAGGTATTTCTAAAGATCTCGCTATGCCGATGATCAATATCGCCAAGTCTTATCTTGAGACAAATGGTGCAGAAGGCAGCTCAGATCTGCTGATGAAAGGACTAAACTCTCTGCTGTAATCTTCGCTTTCACCCTAAGCACACGGCTTAGGGTGAACTTTAGCGCCGTAAATCACTCTATTTAGTTATCCCTTCTTGCCAGAGCAGTGCCCTTTTATGATTGCTAAGCTGAAACGATTCCTTCAATCCCACACCCAGGCCATCTCCCCCGAGGAGAAAGCCCACCAGCTGAAGTTGGCGGCCGCGAGTATGTTGCTCGAAGTGGTATTTGCCGATGAAACCCTCGCGGCAGAAGAAATGGCATTACTACCGACCTTGCTGACGGAAACATTGTCGATGCCAGCGCAGGAAGCCAATGAACTGATTGAAGAAGCGAAAAAAGCCCAAGGTAATGCTACCTCGCTGTTTGAGTTTACCAATACCATCAATGCCGAATTTAGCTTGGAGCAAAAACAACAATTGCTGTTAGCTATGTGGCAATTAGCCTATGCCGATGGACAACTCTCCCAGTACGAAGATCAAATTATTCGCCGCACCGCCGATTTGCTGTACCTCAAGCACAGCGAACTGATCCAGATGCGTAATCAGGCTATCGAAGCGACCCAAGCGGCACGCTAAAAGCGCCCAATAAAAAAGCATGAATCGCAGTGTGCCATTCATGCTTTGAGTTTAACGTTTTAAATTGCCGTTTCGGGTCAAATATTCTTAAGCAAGGGCCTTACCTATTTCGAATCCAGCGCCTCTAAGCTCGGTTAACTTGACTCGCAATCCCCCCATTTCCATCTTTAAGCCCTTCTTGGTCGCTAATTGCGATAACCAACTGGTTTTATCGTCATCATCTATGCTGTCCCACTCTTCCAGCACTTTATAGGCGAGGCACAACAAGGCGGCCAATTTAGAAAACGGATTCGAATCCTTGGGGTGATCCTGATACAGAATGCCCTGCACCAGCGCTGGGGTAAATTTCCAGTTTTGGGCCAACAAGGCGCCTATATCGGGCGAATCATAGCCGAGCAGTTCACGCTCAAACGTATGCTTATCTTTGCCCTGAGCGACGGCTTCGGTAATCTTCTCGGCATCTTCGGGGGAAATCGCCGCAATCAGTAAGTCACCAATCCGATGGAGGATCCCACAGGTAAAGGCCTCATCGGGCTGTACCCCACAACGTTTGGCCATCTCTTGGCAATAGAGTGCAATTTCAAAGGTCTGCCCCCAAAACTGCGCGAGATCGACCCCTTGGCATTTAGGCACTGAGCCCATCACCGCCGACGCTAGGACTAACGTCCGCAGCGTCTGCATGCCAAGGCGCACAACGGCTTCGTCAATACTGCCCACCTCGCGGCTGTGGCCATAGTGGGCGCAATTGGCCAGCCTCAGCACCTTAGCGCTGATCAAGGGATCGTGGGACACCTTAGTCGCAATATTTTTGACCGTGGCATTATCATCGTTAACTACTTCAAGCAGCTCACTGATGGCTTTAGGTAAACGGGGTAAGTCATCGACTCGACTCAGTAGCGCAGCAGAATCCATATTTATTCTCCTTCGACATGAATGATCAAAATATAGAACACAGAATTTAGCCTCGCTTGCAAAGATATCGCCGTATATCAATGGCGTCTGGCACTTTTGTCTTACTTCAAACGATATTGAAAGCAGGCCGTGATTGCTACAAATCCGCTCGGCAAGCGCGATTGGCTCGTGCTTTATGCCATTCCAGCCCGTCAAAGTTGCTCAACAATTATGCTTATTTGTAAATAAATATTTCTAAAATTTAGTGATAGGTGATATAGATTAAATCTTGTTCATCCATTGTAAGGAAGCACTATGGGCCAACATGCACTCGTTAATCGCACTGGTATTATCCTTGTTAGCGCACTGATCACCTTAGGTTTGTTCGTGTTTATGGCGCAACTTATCCATAATCCGCAGCCCTTGAGCGGGCAAGCGAGCGATGCACCGCAGATCAATATTTTGATGACGGAGCGAACACCCATTCCGCCGAAGGAAAGCCGTAAACCCGAACCACCTAAACCCATTCCGGCTAGGGAGCGCGTTACCGCTCCCGGTGAGAGCAATCAACTCGTCAATTTCAATACACAAACTTTTACCCCCGAAATGCCAACCCAAACCACACTCTTTACCCAATCGGCAATGACGGCCGAAGCCTTACCTGTGGTGCAAGTGTCCCCTCGCTATCCCATTGATGCGGCGCAAAATGGCAAGGAAGGTTATGTAGTCGTGGGATTTGATATCACAGCGGATGGTAGTGTCAGCAATGTGCGCGTGCTCGATGCTAATCCGAAGCGGGTGTTTGATAAGGCGGCACTGTCAGCGGTGCAAAACTGGAAATACAAACCTAAGTTTGATTCGGGCAAGGCCGTGCCACAGCTGAATCAACAGGTGCAGCTCGACTTTAAACTGGATCAGAAGATTTAAGGCCAAGGGACCAGAACGCACGATGCTTGGCGTTCTGGTCCGTCATTAAGTGATAGTTCAGCACTTCGGCCACTAAGACGCTTTATTTACCGCTAAGCTCTGTTTGCGACTGATATGCGTCTTTTGCCACCACAGGAATGGTGCCACGAACAAGATCAACACCAACACGTAGGCCATACTTGCCCCAAGCGCGATACCTAAGGCCAAGCAGAAGCCACAACCTAATACCACTAAGGGTAAGTTACTGCGGGGCAATAACTTAGCCGCGGCTAACATCGCCATTAAATAAATCACCACGAACACCCCATTACTCCAGGCTATCAAATGTTCGAGCTCTTGGCCCGTGGTGTGGGTCAGCACTATCACACTCGCCATCACGCTGAGTAACGCCGCCAAGGCGCGGATAGGCACTCCGTGACGATTTTTTACCGCAAAGCAGCGCGGCAAAATGCCTTCGTTACTAAAGCTCCAGATTAGGCGCGCAGCACTGGCGGCGTACACGTTAACCGTGGCAAGACCGCTGGCAATCCCCAGCACACCAATCACTTGTGCGCCATAGCCACCCAAAAGCGCATCGAACACGCCAATCATGGCCACGCTTTTATCGGTCGGTACTAACAGCAAAATCAAGGTACAGGCCACATAAATAATGCCCACCAGCACAGTACCCATCATCATCGCAGGGATCATATCCTGCTGCGGACGACGAAAATCATCGGCGAGGTGAGTCATGGCCTCAATCCCAAGGAAACTCCAAAAGGCGATACCTGCGGCAATCATAATAGTGGGGATTTCTGGCGTGCCATAGCTCGCTAATGAGGTTAAGTGCCCAGGTTGCACACTGCTCGCCCCGAATAACAGCACCACAATCGCCACAATACAAAGGGTTAAGCCAAATTGCAGTTTGGCCGAGACTTGGATGCCACGCAGATTAAGTAGGAATAAGCCGAAAATCACTAATACCTCAGCGCCAACCTTAGACCAACCATCTAAGGGGATGAGCGCATTAACGAATTGGAAGGTCATCAAAATCGCGGCTGGCGCGCCCATGGGCACCACCAGTAAAAAAATCAGCCCAATAGTACGGCCAGCGGTGCGGCCAAAAGCCTTTTCGACAAAATAAGCGGGACCCGCTGCATGGGGAAAGACACTTGCCAATCGACCAAAAATCAGTGCCACCGGAATAATGGCTAAGGTCAGGAGTGACCACGCGATAAGCGCGCCAGCCTGGGCTTTGTCGATTATCATTTGCGGGAGAATAAACACCCCAGTGCCCAGCAAAGTGGTGGCCATCAAGCCTGCGCCTTGCCAACGTCCTATAGTTCCGCTATGTGAGTTCATCTGTTAAAATTCAGTGGTTTTGAAGCCGTCAGTATAGTGAGATTTTACGCCGCAATCTGCCGTCAATCTCAGTGTTCTTCATGGCAAACACCGGCAAAATGACGGCAAAAATGCATATTTCCGGCAAAATGACGGCGCAGCCCCAGCGCTAAGTGCTTAACTGATATTAGCCCGCCTTGGCGATTTGCCTCGCGCTTTTTTACAACCCGTTTTTATCGGAGCTCAAGTTGGATAAGTTTGATACCGCCATCATCCACAGCCTGCGACAAGATGCACGCCAGAGTGTCTCCAGTATCGCTGAGCAGGTTAACCTTTCCCGTAGTGCGGTTGCCGAGCGGATTAAAAAACTCGAGCAAACTGGGGTGATCCGCGGCTATCAGGTTTTGCTGAGCGAATCGCAAAAGGAAGGCGTGTCGGCCTATTTCGAAATCCAGCATAAATGCCCGCGCTGCGCCGATGTGGTGCATGTGTTCCACGCCATCCCCGAGGTGATCACTTGCCGCGGTATCTCTGGCGATATGGATTTGTTGGTGTATGTGCACGCCCCGTCGATGCGCCGCTTGCATGAAATTCGTGAATATATCGATACCCACACGGATATCATTAAAATCAAAACCCATGTGGTGATGAGCGAGTGGATAAATAACGCGGGTGAATAGGCGTGCTTTGTCCTCAAACAAGAAACGCCACCCCTAAGGAATAAAGGTGGCGAGGCCCTTGTGGAGGCAGGGCAAACAATATCAAAAATATGGCTTCCCTTCCCAATAACCTCCCTGTGACAGCAAATCGCGACAAGGCAACCCACCTTTAACTACTTCAGCCAGTGTAATCAAAGGAGGTTAACTCACAGTGCATTCCTTAAGCACCGCTTCGCCATCCGCCGTTATTCCTTCTTATCTTTAACTTGGGCAAACCGTGCCCCATTAAACGACCGTCATTTGCCCCGTGTAGAGAATAAAGTTACGCAGCAGTAGTACACCAATAAGACTCAAACATGCGGTGCCTGCCACATAGGCCCACTTACGTTTGGAAGTGGCAGTCATAAACAGATTCATTGCCAGTGGTCCCGATAATCCCAGCCCAACTATGCCAATCCAGAAGACCCATCCCCAGAAGCCATAACCTATCGCATTGAAGGCGGCAAACTTACTCTGACCTCCCGACAAGACGAGCCCCATAAAGAAGGTGAAAATCAACACTATCTCCACCAAAATCAATGGGATCTCAACTTTATGGATAAAGTGTACTTCCTTGGCATTGGGGTTGGCATTAAGTAGCACGCCACCCAAGAGGGAAGATGCGGCGCCCGATGACAATCCCGAAGCCAAAAATAGCAGTGGCAACACGGGGTTTTTCAACATCGGATAGCCGGGTAAGGCCGACAGTAAAAAGCCGGTGTAGGCCCCAAGCGCGAGGGAGAAGATTACCAATAAACCAGTAATCGTTGCCTCGAAACGGCTCAGCCAGGCGGTGAACTTCAGCACCATGGGGAAGCGACTCTCACACCAAGCATCGATAGGTTTACGGAATAACAAGCCTATCCACATAAACATAAAGACTTGGTAAATCAGTAGAATCAACACCCCCATCGACATCACTGACTTGGGATTATAGAAGACTAAGATCTTCCAAAAATCGAAGGGCTTAGTTAAGTCCAAGACTAAGATGCCCAAACCCGCCATCACAGCCACGGGCGCCACAATACAGGCCGCTTGTACAAAGCCAGACTGGTAGGCGTTATGCTTTAACACAAAATGTTTGAGTAACACCGCAAAGAACATGGCACCGGCCGATGCGCCGGCTAAAAACAGGTAAATCGCGATCGGCCAATGCCACACTAGCGTATCAAAATGTAGGGCGCTCATATTGCTACCTCCCCTGATTTGGCCACAATGCGGAACAGTTTTGGCCGCGTTCCTAGGTCAACCTTAGCCCTTTGGGTCGGGTTAGCCTTCAGCACTTGTACCACCTGTGAACTCGGATCCTTTAAGTTGCCAAACACTAAGGCCTTAGTTGGACAAGCCGCGACGCAGGCGGGCTGTTTACCTTGGGCCAGATTAGTCTCACGGCAAAAATCACACTTGTCCGCGGCATGGGTAACGGGATTGATAAAGCGAATTTTGTAGGGACAAGCCGCAATACAATACTGACAGCCCACACACTTCCACGCATCCACCGACACGATTCCCGTTTCTTTATCGATAAAAGCGGCGCCAGTCGGGCAGACATTGACACAGGGCGCGTCTTCACAGTGCTGGCAAGACTTACGACTAAAGTGATAAAACTGGTTTGGATATTCTCCGTAAGGTCCGGTTTGTTCTATCTTCAGCCGCGCCACGCCCTCTGGCACATGGTTGGTTTCACGGCATGCAACCTCACAGGCCTTGCAACCTATGCACTTAGTCTCATCGTGGATCAGCGCATACTTAACACTGGCGTCGGCCTTGGCCTCATTCGAAGCACTGACAGTCGCGAGTAGGGTCGCTCCCGAAGCGCCGGCCAACAGGGCACATGTCCCTTTGAGAAATCTTCTTTTTGAATTTTCCATAACCTTACTCCTGCTGGCCTGTATGACAGTTACGGCACAGCTCACTGCGAACCTTAGGCGTCATGTCGGCCATAGGTTCAGTTGGGCTATGTAATTTATGGCAAGCGGCGCACGCCACTTTTTGCGCATGCACATTATGCGTCCACTCTTGGGAACTGAGTTTGGCGGGCCTGTGGCATTTTTGGCATGCTTGTAATTGCACTGTGGTTTCGGATGCCTCATTTAATCCAAAAACCACTAAATCATTTGGTTTTTTAGGGTGATCACCCTTTTCACCGTGACAACTGGAACAGGTCATTTTCATGGCATCCTGGCCGTGATGCCCTAACATTTGACCATTACGCTTATGACACTTCATGCAAGCATCACTGTTAATTTGCCTAGCAGGCTCAGCACTCGAAGCAGAAAAACTGAGCAATACAGCAATGACACCCAAGCGTAATGACCACAGCCATTGTCGTGTAGACATAGCGAGTCCTCATATTGATAGATGGGGAAATACAGAGGAAGTCAGGGTTCGGAAGGCTCCGAACCCGACAGTCGTGGTCAGACGGCTAAAGCTTGCTTAAGGCTTTGGGTATCCCACTGTTTATGCTGGTTCATTTCAATAAAACCAATATTGAATTTACTGAACAGCTTTTTCATGGGTGAGTTAATTTGCTTACCAGCGTCGCTGATCACCATTTTGACTTCAGAAGAGTCATGGTCAATCAACACATAGTCGAGACGGCATTCGTGATTTAAATCAGCATCATGCTGGTCCATATCAAATACAGTGTCTAACGGCACATTGCAGCAGACATCATATTTACCTTCTACGACAGTTTTGAGTGATTTAAAAAAGCTGAAGCTTTCTTCATCAAATAACACTGGTTTGAGTTTCATTTCATGATGAGCGTCATCAGGAACTGCTCTAAAAAACTTAATGCAAGTCATGACAAACATTACAAACACGAATGGAACTGCGACGAATAGTACAAAGTACATAAACGCATAGCTGAGAATGACTGAAGTGTTCATATACGCCTCCAATAACACAATTATATTTTTGTTTTCTCCTTTAAAGCAGCTTCAGTATTATTGTTAATCCCATTTATTTTTTTGACATAGATCACATTTAAAAATACAAAATTACATATAAACAACAAGTTAAGATACAGAACACATTACCGTTTAACATAAATCTAAAATGCACATATTGATAATGGTTAATTAATAAATTGAAATTCAAATAGTCAAATATCACAAACTAAAATTTCAAATTAAATTAAAGATGTTTTTTGAAAAATAAAAAATTCAAATCTAAATTTCCTGTTACACATAGATAGAAAAAAGGTGCTAGACTTGAGACTGGTTTCACATTAATTTTAATTACCAACACCATAATAATTCCTTGCTTATCTAGTGCTTGCCCAATATTAAGGAATATAAAAAATGCATATTAATAACATGGACAACCTCGATATTTTGAGTTTGAAAATATTGGTTTCATTATATGAGAACAAATCTGCAACCTATGTATCAAAGGCGTTAGATATCCCTGCCCCCAAAATAAGTCGCAGCCTAAAAAATCTGCGGGAAACATTTGGCGATGAACTTTTCATTCGTAAAAAATACGGTTTATTTCCAAATGAGTTTGTAACTCATTTATATCCTATTGCGAAACAAACCATAGAATGCTCGGATAAATTTCAAAAGGTGCGCGCGGCAAATGCAAGCCAAGTCAAAACCCATGTTGAAATTGCAGCGCCGGGCCTCATTGCCTATGCGTTTCCTAAAGCCTTAATGCAGGCCATTAAGGAAGAACAAAAGCCGATGCAGATTAATATCACCCCTTGGTCGCTGCACACGACACAGGACATCATCAATGGCGATGTGGCCTTAGGCATTTGCTGTAATAAGAGCACCGCCGATGTGGCGGCCTTTGGTGATAAGTTGCAAACCACGACACTGCAACGCATGGACAAGGTTTACCTCATCGCCAGCCGTAACCATCCGATTTTTAAACGCGAAATCATGCTTGAGAGCATTGCCGAATACCCCTATGTCAATACAGATCTTGGCAACCCCAGCACTCGCCTCAGCCCATATCAGGAGTTCTGCATTAAAAATGGCATAAAACTCAATACTGAAATTACCATTACCAGTATTTCTAGCCTGTTCGAATATCTCGGCGAGAGCCAGACAATTTCATTACTGCCCTATCGAGTGGTCTACGAGATGGTGAGCGATATTCCCGAGTTACACACTTGCCAGCTGTCACAACTGGAGGCCGAACGTTTGTACGCCCATACCGAAGCGCCAACGATTTTCCTCGTACAAAAAAACCAACCGAATAAGGTGAACGAAGACTTGCTCTGGCTCAGCGGGCAGATAAAGAAAATTGTCGACCATATTATTTAGCGGCTCCTTATCCTGTATTTTCATCTTGTAATACGAGGTGATAGGCATACTCTGCCTTAGCTTAGGCTCCACCTCATCCCCCACAGTATCTACCCAAGTTTTGTTAAGCCAGGCATACATCTTACCCGCCAAACACGCTACACTAAGCCCATCTTTATCTTGATAGATCTTGCTATGCGAACCGAAAACACAGCCACACTGAACCTGATGTGGGGCGCACTTATTCTGGAAGAATTAGCACGTCTTGGTGTGCAGCATGTCTGCATGGCACCGGGCTCACGCTCGACACCGCTAACCTTAGCCGCGGCTCAGCAAACCAAGCTTAAACGTCACTTGCATTTCGATGAGCGTGGCTTAGGTTTTATGGCACTCGGATTAGCCAAAGCCAGCTGCGCCCCCGTGGCGATTATCACCACCTCAGGCACGGCCGTCGCCAACCTTTATCCTGCGATAGTCGAAGCTTGGTTGACCCATGTGCCCTTGATTGTCCTAAGCGGTGACAGGCCACCAGAGTTACTCGGTTGCGGCGCCAACCAAGCCATAGTGCAACCGGCGATTTTTGCCAATTATGCCCAGCAGGTAAACCTGCCCACGCCAGATGCGCACATTGCGCCACAGATGTTGCTCACAACCCTCGATGAGGCGGTGGCAAACCAAACACGCCCAGTGCATATCAACTGCATGTACCGCGAACCTCTATATCCGAGTGAGATGACTGGCACCATTCTCGATAGCGAATCACCTTATCTGAGGCCACTGCAAACCTGGCTGCAACACGCCAGACCCTACACTCAATACGGTAAGAGTGAACAACTCAGCAGCCCGAGCGATGATGCCATTATGCGTTTCGTCCATGGTAAGGGCGTCATCATCGCGGGTACGCTCACGCCGGAGCAAGATCCACAGCAACTCATCGCCCTCTCACAAAAGATTGGTTGGCCATTGCTGACCGATGCGCAGTCACAACTGCGGCAACATCCTGCGGCGATGGGCAATATTGACCAACTACTGCAACATCCTAAGGCACGCAATCTGTTGCAAGAGGCTGACCGCGTGCTGGTATTTGGTGGGCGCTTATTGTCCAAGCGTTTGATTGCTTACCTTGCCGAGCAAAACTGGCACAGTTACTGGCAAGTGCTGCCACAGCAGGACAGGCTCGACCCAAGCCATAATGCCAAACACATTTGGCACGCCAACGCCGCGCAATTTGCTCAACTGAATTGGTATCGTTCCTCTTCGGCCAATTGGGCCAACACCTTAGTCACCTACAACGATGAATTACATAGTTTATTTGTACGTAATATCGATCAAGGTGAGTTTGGTGAGGCGCAGGTTATCCGCGCCATTGCCAATACGCGGCCCTTAGAGCAGCAATTGTTTATCGGCAATAGTCTGCCCGTGCGGTTATACGATATGTACGCCCCAGTGAGTTGTTGCACGGCCACCACTTATACCAACCGCGGCGCATCGGGGATCGACGGCTTACTGGCCACCGCCTGCGGCATTGCAGCGCATCAAGGCAAACCTACGAGCTTGATTATTGGGGACTTATCCCAGTTGCATGATCTCAACTCTTTTGCCATTGCCCGCAGCTTAACCAGCCCGTTGGTGATCATTATTCTCAACAACGACGGCGGCAATATCTTTAATCTCTTGCCCGTTCCTAACGAGGAGCTGCGCAGTGATTACTACCGCTTAAGCCATGGTTTAGAGTTTGGTTACGCCGCTGCCATGTTTAATCTGCCATATAATCAAGTGGATAATTTAGCCGACTTCCAAAGTTGTTATCACGAAGCGCTGGATTATCAGGGCGCCTCGGTGATCGAAGTCAGTGTAAGCCAACACCAAGCCAGCGAGCAGATCGCCGCGCTGAATTTATGGGTGAAACAAAGCTAATGCCAACCGTGGCCCGTTACGGGGAAGTCTCGCAACCAAACTTAGTCCTGCTTCACGGCTTTTTAGGGACTAAGGCCGATTGGCTGCCGCTTATCCCCGAACTGAGCCAGCATTTTCACTGTATCTGCCTCGATTTACCCGGACACGGCGATAATCAGCACGAGCTGCCATCGACGCTAGCCAATGGTTTCGAGCATTGTGTTCAAGACATTATCAGCCGCCTCGATCGCCTTGGTATTGAATCCTTTTATCTCTACGGTTATTCCCTCGGCGGCCGCATCGCTCTGCACCTTGCCAAGGCGTATCCGCAGCGCGTTTTGAGCTTATGGCTGGAGTCCTGTCATCCCGGGCTAACCGATACCGCAGAGCAAGCCGCACGCAGTAAAAACGACAATCTGTGGGCCAAACGCTTACTCAGCTTAAGCAGTCGGGATTTTTTACAGCTTTGGTATCAACAGGCGGTGTTTGCCGATATGTCCGACAAGGCGCGGCATGCCTTGGTAGCAAAACGTGCGTCGCTGCTCGACCAACATCCCAAGCAGACACTAAAACAGATCTTTTTGGCCACATCGCTGGCTCGCCAAACCTCTCTCTGGGATGTACCTGAAAACCTTGGCTGTGAATGCCATTTTTTTGCTGGCAGCCAAGATGCTAAATTCACTGCAATAGCAAAGGATTGGCAAGCACAACAACCCATCATCTTGCATCAGATTGAACAGGCTGGGCATAACATACATCAGGCCAATCCCGCGGCATTAGTCGCCTGCTTAAGCGCGCTAAAGCTTAAAAAATCGATGACTTGAAACAGATAAATTTAGGGAAAATATGATCTTAACGTCGCTCAGCTTGTACTTATATCGCCTGCCCTTAGACCGCTTTTTACCCGTGGGGAAACAGCGTATCGACCATAGAACGGGTTTAGTATTGCAGGCAAAGGCACAAGCTGAGGGCGAAGAAAGCGAGCAACTGATTGAAATCGCGCCGCTCTCTGGGTTTGATATCGACCAGCAGCCATTGTCCGGTTTTAGCCGCGAGAGCCTAGAAGAAGTACAACAGGCCTTAGTGGCACTGTTGCCTAAGCTGCAAAATCAACCTATCGATTACTTACTCGAGCAAGCCGAAGCGAGCCCCTATCCGTCCATGGCCTTTGGCTTAAGCCTATTGCACGCCAAACTTAGCGGAAAACTCGAGTCGGTGCGCCCAGTTACCGCCACTGTGCCGTTGATTTATCAGCCAGTGGATGCGCCTAAAACTGAATTGATTGCTAACATTGCGAGTCTTGATAGCTGCGTGCGCTCAGTCAAAGTGAAGGTTGCGCAAACCTCAGTGGAAGATGAATTAAGCTTGATTTATGGCATCTTAGGCCAGAGACCCGATCTCAAGCTGCGCTTAGATGCTAATCGCGGCTTTAGCTTAGAACAGGCCCTCGATTTTGCCGCTTGTTTACCGCTAGAGAGCATTGAATATATTGAGGAACCTTGCCAGCATCCGCAGGATAATCAAACCCTGTATCGCGCCATTCCTCTGCCCTACGCCTTAGATGAATCCCTCAATGAGCCGGATTATCAATTTATGATGCATGAGGGACTCACGGCGCTCATCATCAAACCCATGCTACTTGGCAGTATTGAAAAACTTCAGCGCCTTATCGACGAGGCACACAGCCATGGCGTGCGCTGTATCTTAAGCTCAAGCCTTGAGGCCAGCTTAGGTATCAATGACTTGGCCCACTTAGCCGCCATACTGACGCCCGATGAAATCCCAGGGCTCGATACGTTAGCCGCCTTTAGCCAAGACTTAATCGTACCAAGCGGTAAGCCCCAATGCTTAAAGCTTCATCAACTTAAACTTGTCGCCAGTACGCAGCAGGATTAATCGCCAATGTCCGAATCTCAAACATTGGCACCATCCCAATCCATTGCACAGCAAGGTATCTCGCCATTACATAGCGCGGCGCTCACCTCGCCCACACAAACGGCGGTTAAGTGTAATGGGCAAGACATCAGCTACGCCCGCTTAAGCCATATGGTGCAAGCCTTGGGTGAACAACTCACGCGCATCGGCGTTGGCCAAGGGCAACCACTGGCATGTATCAGCCGCAATAATCTAGAGATGATTTGCCTGTATTGGGCCTGCGTGGATATTGGCGCAATCTTCTTTCCTATCTCGCCCCGTTTTCCGCTGGCGCAAGTTCAAGGGCTTATCGATAGCCACCACATTCCTTTCTATTGGAGCGAAGCGGCGCCGGCCTTATTAGGCAGTCATCAACTCACGCTGGATTTTAGTCTCGATGCAGCACCTAGCGCCAACCTCGCCGCGACAGCTTTTGATATTTATCGTCCAAGTAATGTGATTTTAACCTCTGGCTCCAGCGGTTTTCCTAAGGCGGCCGTGCACAATCTTGCGAACCATATTGCCAATGCCGAGGGCGCCCGCAGCCTGATCCCGCTGGTCTCTGGTGATGCTTGGTTGTTGTCGTTACCCCTGTTTCATATTGGCGGCCTCGCCATTCTCAACCGCTGCGCCTTAGTGGCGGCGACGGTAGTGCTGCCGGATCAGACTCTCCCGCTGCAGGCACAAATCGAGCGCGACGGCTTAACGCATGCTTCCCTCGTGCCGACACAGTTACTCAATCTACTTGCCGACAAACAGGCTTCACTCAAGAGCATTAAAGCCCTGCTGCTCGGCGGCGGCGCAATTTCTATCGATTTGCTCAAACAGCTCGAACAGCGGCATATTGCCAGCTTTACCAGCTACGGCATGACTGAGATGGGCTCGCAAATCACCACAGGCCCAGCGCTAAGCGATGGCACCAGTGGCAAATTACTCCCAGGGCGTGAGCTCAAAATTGTCGATGGGGTGATTTGGGTGCGAGGAGATTGCTTATTTATGGGCTATCTCACGGATAATGGCATTGAAAAACCACTCGATGCCGAGGGTTGGTTTTATACCAAAGACAGGGGCGAATGGGATGCTAACGGCAATCTTAAGATCTTGGGCCGCGTCGATAATATGTTTATCAGTGGTGGCGAAAACATTCAGCCAGAGGAAATTGAAGCGGCGCTAAAACTGCATCCACTAATTGATGAGGCGATCGTCTTTCCTCTGCCAGACGTGACCTTTGGCCAACTCCCCGCCGCCATTATTCGTGGTGATATTATTCTCGGTGAGACAATCCACAGCAGTACAAGCCAAGAGATAAGCGCAATAGAGGCTGAACTTGAAGTCTTTCTCGCCGACAAAATCGCTCGCTTTAAACGACCACGTCGCTATTACCCTTGGCCAGAGCATGTCGAGCAAACGGGTTTAAAGGTGAATAGATCACAAATAGTTAATTGTATTAGTCACAACTCTCAAGACTAACCTCATTGTATTCCACTAGCTCAAGCCCAAGAGGGAAAAAACGCTGAATAAAAGTACGCTCATCAATCGGGCTAGAAAAACAAAAACCTTGCCCTATAGTGCACCCCAGCTGCTGTAATAGACTCAGTTGTGAATTCGTTTCTATTCCCTCGACAACAAGTTCCATGTTCAATGCCTGTGATAGTGCTATTACGCTGGAAATAGCCGCCTGACACCTTGGTTCAACACCTAACTCTCTAACAAAACAACTATCTAGCTTAATCTGTGAGAATGGCAACTCACACAAACGTGCTAAGGAGGAATAGCCAGCACCAAAATCGTCCATGGCAAGTTCGAAACCATACATACGGAGTCGGATGAGATTTTCCATGTTATATGCTGGAGCGGCTAACAATCCTGTCTCAGTAATCTCTAGAGTAATAAATCGAGGATGTATATTAAAACTCTTTACAATTTCGAAGATTTGATAGACTAGTGTAGGGCAATTAAGCTGAGATATATCAAGATTATAGGCCAATGAAATATGACGATTTGCTTGTTGCAATCTCTGTTGCAAACGACAGCCTTGTTCAAACAACTGCAAAAACAACTCATCGAGTAAACCATAAAATATTAAGGGTTCAATAAAAGTGGCGGGGGCCAATAGACCAAATTTAGGATGATGCCATCTCGCTAGTATTTCAGCCCCAGAGAGACTAAACCCCTCGACATCAAACTTAGGTTGATAAAAGCCAGAAAACTGCTTATTTTTCAAACCATTTTGAAGCTCTTCTAAGGAAACATCTTGAGGAGCTTTCTCTACTAGTGAGCGAAAAGTTATATTTCCATTCTTACCACGCAACTCTGCATACTTATCAAGCATAGTGTGTAAATTGTCTACAGAAGGACTTTGGTTCAAATCCCCTAGATATTCCAAATTAAGCATTTTAATCATTTGTGACACAGCACGCCTTAGCTCCATATCGATACAACTAAACAACATGACCGAAAAGATATTACATTTGGAACTTGCCTTGCGCAGAAAAGATAGACCATCCATTTCAGACATCATCAGATCACATATCACAATATCGGCCTGATGATTATTATCAAACCAAATCATTGCATCCTTAGCAGAGCCAAATGAAAATATATCAATTTCTGGAAAATATTTTAGATTACATTCAAGAACCGCACGCTGAAATGAATGCTCCTCTAAAATAATTATCCGAATTTTACTCATATTAAAAACCTTTAAATTACTTAAATCTAATAAAAATTATTTCTCTTCACGTGATTCGATAAAAACAATTAAAACATAACATGCTAAATTAGAAAGGTGCACGATACAAAATGACACAAATTTTAAATGGTTGAATAAACTCCAATGATTGCAACCAAATACCTCCATTTGCTTAATTCTATGGCAATAAAAAAAGAAAATTGCCGAACATGCTGTAGGAATGTTCTGAACATGCCTGTATCATTTCGCGGTTCATATTTACAAAGGGTAGAATTATAGAGGGTAAATAAAAGTGTTTCTCATTTTAAATGGAGTACGTGGATGAAGAAAAAAATACTAATTGTTGATGACCATCCTGTAGTCGTGCTAGCGTTAAAAATACTCCTTGAGAAAAGTGGATTTGAAGTCATCGGAGAAACTAATAACGGTGTTGATGCACTCAAACTCACAAGAGAGTTATCTCCTCATGCAATAATTCTAGATATAGATATCCCACAAATCGATGGTCTAGAGGTTATAGAAAGAGCACAGAAAATACCTTTATGCCCACCTATACTAGTATTAACAGCGCAACCATCTGAACATTTTGTTTTGCGCTGTATTACAGCTGGTGCAGCTGGATTTATTTCAAAAAATAAAGATCTGGTTGAAGTTTCAAGCGCCTTAAATGCTGTTATCTCAGGCCATTCTTATTTTCCTCTAATTAGGAAAAATAAAAATACTCAAGTAGATATCAATGAGTCCGACCTTATAAAAAAACTATCTACACGAGAAATGAGCGTACTTAGGCAACTTTCACTTGGGCTAACAAACAATGAAATAGCTGAAAAGATGCTGTTTAGCAATAAAACCATAAGCACATATAAAACAAGAATATTTGAGAAGCTTAACATTAGAAATATTGTTGATATAATAGAATTTTCTAAGAGAAATAACTTAGTATGAGATACTCCCTGCTCATTACCTACTTTTTTGTAAGTTTTATATTTTCAATATCATTAAGAGCTTATGAAATAAAAGAAGAAGCTGAAATAATAATAAAGCCCAACGAGCAATCTGAACTTAACATTCCGCTAGCGGCCGATGAAGAAAATATAAAATCACTATATAACGAGATCAATGTAGGCGTATCAATTTACAATTACCCGCCTTATGATGTTGTAAATCAAGGTAAAACATTTTATCAAGGAATTAGTGCAGAATACTTACAGATAATTTCTGATATTTTAGACATGGATATCAACATTAAATATTATCCATCACGAGATAGAGTTATAGCTGCCGTATTAAGTGGTGACGTCGATATCATTACCACTGCAAATGCCTTTGACAAGCTTTACGGACTAGTTTTGAGCGAACCCTATATTGAGGATAAACCCACAGTATTCCGTAGTAGTGATATAGGACCTCGTGCCGAAATAAAAACAATGGCAATGGCATATGAGTACCTTCCTGATGATACGATAAAAAATTTATATCCTAAAAGAAAACTCATAAAATTTCCAACTCGTGAAGCAGCAATCGCTGCCGTTGTTTTTGGTCAAGTCGACTCAGTGATTATTGATCTGGTTTCAGCAAATTACCTAGTCAACAATCATTTCCCTAACAAGCTTAAATTCGACTCAAATATTGCACTTAATCCTGAAGGTAATGCATTTGCCTCTACAGAGAAAAATCTTGAATTACTCACACTCATCAATAAAGCATTGGGGAACATTAATTTAGATAAAAAGATGCTCATACGCAAAAAATGGAGTGGTGGGGGCAACATAATCCCGCTACCTTCTGAACTTCCCATGTTTACCGATGAAGAGAAAGCATGGATCAAAACAAACAAGAATTTAACAGTATCCATCAACAAATACTCTGCGCCACTGACCTACATGGATAATGCCAATAATATTGATGGTTATGGTATTGAGATACTTGACTTAATCCAACTCTACTCTGGGTTAAAGTTTCATTATCAACTAACAGACAGATATTCAGAACATATCAGCTCTCTGTTTAGTAAAAGTGTTGACTTGGCAATTGTTAATGCTAATCATGTAATGAATGAAAATATTATCACAACTAAGGAATTTTCAAACTCCCCTTATGTTCTAGTAACTAAAAAAAACACAACCAATATAGAATTTGATTCAATTGTTGTTCCGGATGGCACGCTAAGCAAAACAGATATTAAAAATATTGACCCACATGCAGAGATCACAATATCGAATAGTTATATTGAATCTTTTTACAATATATCTACAGATGGTGCTGAAGCAACAATCGCTCCCATTATCCTTGCCGATTATTATATCACAAGCAACTTCAAAGATACTCTAAAAATAGCTAGAATTGTAGATGAAGTACCGAATATATCAATGGCATTTGGCGTAAACAGATCAAACACAATACTAAAAGATATTTTAGATAAAACCTTAAGCACTATACCTCCAGATGAAATACAGATGTCCGAAAATCGCTGGCATCGAAACGCTGTTCCTACCCATCAAAGCTGGATTGATTACAAGTATACGATTTATACTATAGTGATATTCTCTGCTATTTTAATTTTACTCTCTCTCATTTGGACTTTTTATACACGTTCAAATTATGCTGAAAAATTACAGGTTCAGGAACAGTTAAGTCAGCAACTTGAATTTTTGCAGCTTATCATAGACACATTACCTCATCCACTCTATGTAAGAAATATAAACCATGAATTAACTCTCTGTAATGAGAGCTATTTAAGAGTTCTCAATGTTGAAAAAGATCAAGTTATTAATAAGAGAATAAAAGACAGTATCGGTCCACATGTGGATCCAGCTAGTTTCGAACGTGACTATGTTAATGCCGCACATTCTGATGAAACTATTTTTATCAATAAAGAGTTTCTAATTGAGGGCAAAAACTACCATATACATCAGTGGATCAAGTCGAACACCGATAAGTCCGGAAAATTTCATGGAATTGTAGGCGGTTGGATTGATATCACCGAACATATACAGCTCGTCCAAGAATTAGAAGAAGCTAAGGAAGCCGCTGACAGTGCTAGCCAAGCCAAAAGCACTTTTTTAGCCACCATGAGCCATGAAATCCGCACCCCAATGAATGCCATTATCGGCATGTTAGAGTTAGCGTTAGCACGTGCCAATACCAAGCAATTCGATATCAATCACATTCGAATAGCTTATGATTCAGCCAATGACTTATTAGAGTTAATTGGGGATATTCTAGACATTGCTCGTATCGAGGCAGGTCAGTTAACCCTCTCCCCTACTCGCATAAATTTAAGATTGCTCGTCACCTCAGTCGTACGTGTATTCGATGGTTTAGCACGACAAAAGGGGCTTGTCCTCCAGCTTAATTTCGATCCTGTAATAACCTATGACGTATTGGCTGACCCCATGCGTTTAAAGCAAATTCTTTCAAACTTAATTGGTAATGCAATAAAGTTTACCGACACGGGTTTTGTCAGCATTAATGTTGCCAGTGAAATTGATAGCGAGAAGGGTCATAGGATTCTATTTACAATCAAAGATACTGGTATTGGAATATCTGCTGACAATCAACAAAAACTGTTCGCACCTTTTAGCCAAGTGAGTAACACAAAAAATACGCGCAGTGGAACTGGGCTAGGTTTAATGATCAGCAAGACTCTATGTGAAATGATGAATGGTTGTCTAAAACTTGAAAGCATAGAGGGTGAAGGCACAACCATTTATATGCGGCTCCCACTCGTAAAACTAGAACAAGCTTACGATATAAACACCGAAGTCGAATATGACGAGCTCCACAACGCAGATGCACTCAATATTCTGATCGTTGACGACCATCCTTCAAATCGCTTACTGCTATCGCAACAGCTACAGCATTTAGGACATTACGTTGAAGAAGCAGAAGACGGCAATGTTGGTTTAACTATGTTCAGTAACAGTGAATACCATTTCGTAATTACCGATTGCAATATGCCAGTGATGAGTGGTTATGAACTAAGCAAAGAAATTCGTCAAATTGAAGATAAATGCAGGTTTAAGCCAGTCATTATTGGCTACACGGCGAATGCTCAGAAAGAGGCTAAAGAGGCCTGCCTGGCTGCGGGGATGGACGACTGTATATTCAAGCCAATTAGCTTGAATGACCTAGATAAAACCATTAAAGCCTTTAAGCAGGATAAGTGTTCATCAACGGGTTTCGATCCTAAGACGATTAGCAATCTCACGGGCAATAATAAAGAACTCGATTATAAGTTACTCAGCGAACTGCTAAAAACCAATCAAGAAGATCTACAATGCTTGCAGTTAGCCTTAACTGAAGAGAATGTAGAGTTGATGAAAAAGCATGCACACCGGATTAAAGGAGCTGCCAAAATTATCAATGCAACTAAGGTTGTCTTTGACTGTGAAATGTTAGAAAGCTGTGCTGATAACACAAAGCTAGCTCACCATGTTAATAAAATGAAAAAATCGATATTGAGCCTAGAAAATGAAATTAAAGCCTATTTAGAATACCAAACTAATGGAAATCACTAAATGCTAGTGATTTCCAAAATAAACTGGGCTTCACGCCTATATTTTAATAGCAGTAATTTAATTTAAACCTCGTAATTATTAGATATTTAAAATATTACTCTTCGTTATACGCAAGCAAGATGATTTATATAACTTAGTAAGTAAAAACGTTTGCTATTATTATTTATTTTTTGTTTTCATGTCAGGGGTGGTCTCAGCAGGATTTGGCAGCCAAAGCGTAAATAAGGTGTCTACACTGAAATCAGCGTTATAAGCTAAAGATGGTATCTATGTAGAACTTACAGGCTATATTGTTATGTCAGTATATGAGGATAATTATCTATTCAAAGATGATAGTGGAGAAATTAAGATAGAAATAGATAATCATGAGGGGAAAGGTCAAAATGTGACTCCTAATGATAAAGTAACGATTATAGGAGAAGTTGATGCTGAATGGTAAACATCTAAAATTGATGCAGATAGTGTTAAAAACAAATTTTATCCTTATGAATAATTGCAACCTTAAAGTTATAAAGCTCACTCAAGCATGACGTGTAAGCTTTATAACTAACATAACAAGGTTAAATAAAAACCAAATATCTAATAATATGTCATTTGATAATTAATAGTAAATGAAAAATCACCTTGTGCTGATTCACTTAGCGCTTCAAACAATCCTAAATAAGTGATGGTATGTGATGAAGATAATTCTTGTATTTTTAACTCATTTTCAATACCAAAGATTACAGGATTGCCTGCTGTATCTGTGATACGCATATTTGTTCTAACGCCATTTTCATTTGAAAAGTGTAAAACTTCGTTATTTTGATCTAGGTTAACATTTGAGCTGGATGCATTAGTAAATTTTGTCTTTGTATTATTGCTAACACTCACAGGGTCTGCACAAGATAAATAAATTGAGAATGGTTTTGGAAATACTCTTCCAGAGTAAATCTCACCTACCTTAATATTGGTATCGCTTGTTATAGTACAAGTGCTATCATAAACATAGATATCAGTCCAAAGATTATAATTTGAAAATACGTTATTTCTTGCAGAACCATCTGTAAAAATAATATTAAAAGGGTCTTCAAGAGTTACTCGTCTAGTCGAACCGGCAGAAAAACTACCTCCCGCTCCACTTCCTATGTAACCATTTTTGTCAGCCATAAACAGTGGCACTCTTAAAGAACCTCTGTAGAAGCCATCTTCTGAGACTTCATTGGCATTAAAATGTTTTAAATACACATTATTCCCTTGTCCAGTTACAGTTTCTCTCGTCAATAAAGATTGATGAACAAGCCCCCAAGTATTTGTCCTATAAGCTTCTCCTCCTCCATAGCTATTATTTAAATTGTACGTGGCTAAGCTCATTCTTTTACTTGTGTTTGAAAATGGCTTGCAAATATAATCAAATTCTAAAAAAATTATCCCTTGACTCTCATTACTACTTGACGTTTTATTTCCGAATACCAAACCTTTTCCTTCGAAACTGGATCTAAGATTTGTCCCTTCGCATGTTCCATTATTTGTAGGGAGGGCAAAAGTAGTCGCAGAAAAACTTGCACAAATAAGCAAAATCAATTTTACAAATATATTAAAGTGCATCCTAAATTTATCATCTGACATTATTTTCATATACATATTCTATTCCACCATAATCATTAATAATCCCATGTTTAACCCTTATTATTCCTTTTTTTATATCATCAGGAATAAGATATATTTGCTCTCCAAATGGCGGAACCATATTAAATCTATCTGGAAAATCATATCTTTCATCATTTAAGATACTTAGTTCACCCATACTTAAATAGTAAGGACTATCATTCGATGCAACTAAGTAGTCTTTATCATCTTTCTTACGTAATGAAAATCTTAAATTTTTTGATGCTTCCTCTAATCCTGCTCGCGCCAAACTTTCTGGTCTAACGATTACTTTAATACGGCTACGAATCGCCATTTTGAGTGTATTGTGTGACTCTGTTTTACTTGGAATTTCTTGAATATTGAGCCAAAAAATGCTTTCTCTATCGTTAGGTAACATGGCAGTGATAGGCGCCAAGCGCACAATTCCTTTCTCCATACCTTGCATTTCAAAAATTGGAGGAGTAATAACAATAGGCAATTTTTTTCTGTTACCAGACAAATCCTCAAGCCAACTCTGAACCAAGTAATTAGCATTTGATGTATTAATAATATCGACTTTATATTCACCTTCTGTACCAATCACTTCACGGGTGTAAACAGGTTTTACGCTTGCATAAGTATTAAAGCTTAGCCATAAAATACTTGCTATCAATATCGCCTTCAAAACTATTCCTCGCACAAAACATTTATTAGATCATTCAAATTTTCATTATTATTTTTCATATCTACATTAAAATGACATATGTTATCTTCACCAATGTAAAAATAATTATCTTTACCAGACTTTAGTCCCGGTATGTAAACTATATTATCAGTTCCAACAAAAGAGATTCGATTACCACTTGTTTTCTCAAATACAGGCTGCGTAAAGAAGTCTACCTTAGAGTCAATAGATACCAATTTACGCACACCCACACGAGCTTTTACAGGTACTAATATCGTTGCCCCTCTTCTAGGGACAAACCCTCCGGTCCCATTTGAAACTGATACATTAGGGCTTCTTGAGGTATCAATATTTATTTGGTTATATCCATAGGGAACTGGATAGGGAACAACACCAATTCCATTGGAATTAGTTTGACTGTTAATATCATTGTTCAAAATAACTCCCTCTGCACCGTCTCCAAAATCAAAAATAGCAGTAGTTTCACCAACTTGAGGAGCTAAAACAATACCATCTTCATATCCAATAATTCCCCCAAAACCAGATAGGGTTAGCTTTTCACTACTTTCAGCGAGGTCAACCCGTGCGCCAAAATAACCATATTTCGAGTTATTGTTCAATGAGCCAGATACTCCATATGTAGTATTATCTACACCAGAGTTCGTTAATACTGAAAGGTTATAGGTTGTATTGTTGCTCGCATGTGTTAAGCCTAATGTATTATTCAAGCTTCCATTGTTATTCCCTGACAAGTAATCCGAAACCGTTGTTCTATTTTTATCACCAAAAGGTACAGATATATTAAGCCCATAACTTATTTCTGAATCATTATCATTGTAATAATCCTTACTAATATTTATACCTACAGTCGCAGTACCTAGCATAAAATTGAAAGATGAATAAAGACTTTCATCCGCCCTTACTGACCGATCATGATATGAGTTTCGCCTATATCCAAAATATAGATAATAATCTCCTATCTTTTGATTCATTGATATATCAATTTTATTTTTTATATTTAAATAACTTCCTGTGTATTCAAGATACTCTTGCAATGTCGTGAAGTTTTTTGAGCGATATTGGGTTCCAGCAAATTGTATTCCAGTATCTGTATTTTCAATATATTTTGCATAAGATGCCTGCAACATGTACCCCTCATTAAACTCGTCTGAACTGGATAATCCTGCTCCAAGAGAAAATGCACCAATATCTTCTAAGTCAACTGTAGAATTTGACTCTAGATAACGATAGCCATCTGATAAAATAAAGCTTGCCTCTTGTGTAAAGCGCGAAAAGCCATAAGCAAACTTACCTGTAACTAGATAAGGTTCCTCAGCAAATGAACCGGTGCTTCTATACTTACCCAAAGAGAAGCTATAGTCATATGCACCTGACTTAAGCATATTTGGTAGTTTTGAGTAAACGACCCCTTTCTTTCTGACCGTACCATCTGATTCCTCAATTACCAAAATTAATGTAGAACCTACGGCTTGAATATCAAGATCTGAAATAACAAACTCACCAGTAGAAAATATTTTACTGAAAACGACTTTATCACCATCCATAATTGTGACCTTAGACGATGCCGAATTAACTCTATCCTTAATAATTGGAGCATATGAATTCCACTTTGGGTTTAACATCTGTTCTGATAAGGATATTCTTATTCCAGTTAATGGAATAGAGGAATTAACATTACTTCTAGAGGATGTTGAAACCTCACCAAAGCTTAATTGTGATGAAATACTATCAATGTCGGTATATGTATATAGGTCGCCTACATTATAGCTAGAAAAGCTATCAGCCCTATAATATGAAGAACTACCTACAAATCGCCACCGACCTAAACTTGCTAATCCATTTACAGCGATATAACCATTATTAGCACCACTTGTATCTGCAGCTAAATAACTATTGTAATTTAGTTTTGCATGATTAATGCCATGATCCCATAATTCCTTGTTTGCTTTAAATTTACGATCAAGCTTTATTTTATTGACATCAGGTATATGGAGAGTGACTGTGGAACGACTTGAAGAATAATCAAAAGCCGCGTCCTCACTAATGTCTTCCATGATATAGCAGGATTTTGGCTCCAGAGGTTTCATGATGCCAAGAATGGCTAACTGTTTCTTAGTAAAACATGGAACAACATCTTCATAAACACTAATGAACTCGACTTTCATCGTAAGATCATAGATATTATCTAGCGTAACTCCAACTGAATGATAACCAGGTTCAAGACCAAACTTCAACCAATCAGCCCCAATAGACTCAGATGTCCCACTAAGAAAGTCTAAATCATACTCACCAGAGCCAATACTCCCATGACTATAGGCTGAAATAAAAAGTGGGAAAATGAATACTAGCCTAATCACTTGTGGTTCCTCTGAATCAACTTAAGAAATTCTAAGCGATGAATAAAGGTAAAAATCTAGAAATGGAATATAAAACAGAATAAAACAATAAATTTTAGATAGAGAAATAGCACTCTAATCATATTAAATCATAAGTAGGAAATCACTAGATATATTATTTAAATAATTATTTTAATTAACATTTAAGCTATTAATTAATTCAAAATAAAACTAAACAATAATTCAGAAATTAAATTATTTTATAAGGATAAGCATTACGCTTATCCTTATAAATATTTAATTAGTTATACTCGACAGAATAAGTTGCAACGGCAGTTACATCACCCGTGGTCACTGCAGAACCAGAAGTATTCACATAGGCTACATTATAGTGCAGTTCTAATGCTGCTGGCGTTTCACCTTTAGCAGGAATGGTATATTGCTTATCTTTGTTAGAACCATTATTGATATCAATAATAGTAGAACCATCTTGCTGTAAAAGCTGTAAACCCACACCAATTGCAGCATTATTTGCAGCAGTGTTTTTTAGCACATAGACGTTATTTTCATCCGATGTACCAACGAAAGCAATGCGTACTTTCTCAGCTTCTGTCGTTTGAGATTCACAGTTTTCTAATTTGATTGAAAATGCAGTATGACCAGCTTTATCCCCTAAGGTGCTACCGATAGCCGATGTAGAAATACTTGGCAAGTTTACAGTAAAATCCTTAGCCGAAGCACTTACATCACAAGATGCTTTTACTACTTTACCGTTAAAAGTGATCTTGCCATCTGCAGCATTCACTTGTGAGCTCATAGCCAAAGTAACTAAACCTGCAACCATTAAAATTTTTGCTTTCATCGAAAACCCCTTATTAGATTCAAATACTCTTGTAAACTGTTACCAAGGTTTTTAACAACAATGTCGTTTCGACCAAGAGTCTTTAACAGTTCAAAATTACTCAATACGTGGACTAAACCATCGAGATTGCCTTAACTGTCTGCCATATTGGGACTTAGACATTGCTCATATCTAAAGCTAAGGCACTAGAGGTACTATTGATTCAAAAATATCGAAATCATCAAATAACACTCTGGTGATCATTACTTTCCACATTACTGTTTAAATCATGCCAACTGACGCTGGAGATAAATTTACCAATATCAACCAGGAGTCAAAATCAGACAAGGATGATCAACAGGTAGGAATTTTCCTACCTCAATACTTAATAAATGCACCATAGGTAACGATTATCTATACCGTTTTGAAATCTATCGAGTAAAAGCAGTTAGCAATAGAGGTGATTTCAGGCACAAAAAAACCTGCCGCAGCAGGTTTTTTTATGTTCTCACGCCGAGCCTAATTAGGCTTCCATACAAGCCTTAAGCTTGTTCATGGCGTTTTTCTCTAACTGGCGAATGCGCTCAGCCGAGACTTGATAGGTTTCTGCCAATTCCTGCAGTGTGGTTTTATCATCGTCTAGCCAACGGGCACGCAGAATATGCTGACTACGCTCGTCTAAGGTTTTGATGGCCGATAATAAACGACCTTGGGCATTGGATTCCCAGTTATCGTTTTCGATGTTTTCGGCTAAATCCGACGAATGATCTTCAAGATAATGCACAGGGGCAAAATCCTGCTCATCATCGTTATCACTGCTGAGGTCAAACGCAGGATCCTGCGCCGCCATACGTGATTCCATCTCAGTCACATCGGCCTTAGATACACCTAAGTTTTCTGCCACCATTGCGACTTCATCATCGCTAAACCAACCGAGGCGAGTTTTCGCTTTACGGATATTAAAGAACAATTTACGTTGTGCTTTGGTGGTTGCGACTTTAACAATGCGCCAGTTTTTCAGCACATATTCGTGAATTTCAGCTTTAATCCAGTGCACAGCAAAAGACACTAGACGAACGCCCACATCGGGATCGAAGCGCTTAACCGCTTTCATCAGACCGATGTTGCCTTCTTGGATCAAATCTGCCTGTGGCAGACCGTAACCTGAGTAGCCCTTAGCAACGTGCACCACAAAACGTAAGTGCGACATAATCAGTTGCTTCGCCGCTTGCAGATCACCCGTTTCCTGCAAACGCTTGGCTAACTCATACTCAGTCTCAGCGTCTAACATTGTCATGCTAGTCACTGAATGGATATAAGCTTCTAAACTACTGCTGCCCTGAGGGACTGTTAGTGCCATTGATTGCGTTTGAAAGGTCATTCGCGCTCCTACTCTCTTACTACTTATCAAATATAAGTCGATTTCATCCTGTGGTTTAACTCAAAACACCTTGAGGATGAGCTGACGAACTATCGGCTAATTGACAGAGTATGTCAACCTTCGCTCGTCAGGGGTGTTACTTTTAACCCCGTTGAATAGACATTGCAAGTGAACAAAAGTTCATCGCTTGCCTTGTCTACTCGTATTTTCAAACGATAAGCGATTGATCATTAAGAAGGTTCAATCGCTCTTAAATGTTGCCTTACCGAAAGGTAAGAACCCAGCCAACCTAAGAAGGAAGCTAAGCCCACTAATTGTAGCAGTTCGGTAAAGGTCAAAGACTTCATCTCTAACTGACTGCCGTACAAACCGAGCAGCTCAGCGAGGGCAGAATCTAGATACCAAACCAATAAGTTAATAATAAGCCATGCCAATACGCCGCCAATGACCCCGTACCAAATGCCCGTATAAAGGAAGGGACGTTGAATAAAGGACTCAGTGGCGCCAACCAGCTTCATCACTTCAATTTCGGTGCGACGGTTCATAATCGCTAAGCGAATGGTGTTACCTATCACCAACACCACGGCGAGTACCAGTAGGGCTGCAATCGCCATCACGGTACGTTCGAGTAAGCGCACTACGGCTTGCAGACGCTCTAGCCATTCGATATCTAAGCGGCCAAAACTGATTTCAGGCTCGCGCTCCAGCTTAGACAACAACTCACGGGCACCCACTGGGGTCGAATAACGCTGAGTCGGCGTCACGGTAATCACCGCTGGCAGCGGGTTTTTATCGAGATAGGCTAACGCTTCACCAAACCCCGACAGACGCTGAAACTCTTCGAGCGCTTGATTGCGGTCGATATACTGCACCTTTTCTACTTCGGCATAGGCTCGGATGCGGGTCAGTAAACTTTGAATTGTCTGCTCGCTGCGATTTTCATCGATAAACAGTGAAATCTCCGCCGCGCTGTTCCAAGAGCTAGTAATGGTCTCGGCATTTTTAACTAATACTTGCAGCGCCGCAGGTAAGCTTAGACTCACACCGAGAACCGCCATCGTCATCAGAGAAGAAACTGGGCTGCGCCACAACTCACCCATACTCGCCATGGCTTGCTGCACATGACGAATAAAAAACATCACGATACGCCCAGAGATGGGCAACTTGCTGCGCGTTAATTTAGCGTTGTCACTCATTGCGCATCACCTCGAGCAGTCGCGTGTCCATGGTGTAATTCCTGTGCGCCGAGCATACGCCCTTGTTTCAGGGTAAAAGTGCGGTACTTCATCCGCGCAATCAGCCCCAAATCGTGGGTAGCGATAAGCACGCTAGTGCCTGCATCGTTAAAGGTTTCGAATAAGCGCAAGATATCCATCGACAACTTAGGGTCCAAGTTGCCCGTCGGTTCGTCGGCCAGCAATAGTGGCGGTTTATTCACAATGGCGCGGGCGATACCGACACGTTGCTGCTCACCACCGGATAACATAATGGGGTTATGGCGCTCTTTGCCATACAAACCCACCATATCCAACGCGCCAGCGACACGTTTGCGGATCTCACCGTGGGAGAAACCTTCAATCACTAACGGTAAGGCCACGTTGTCGAATACGCTTCTGTCCATCAATAGATGATGGTTTTGGAAAATCATTCCAATATTGCGGCGCAAATAGGGCACGTGTTTAGGGCTGATTTTGGCAATATCGTGGCCATTAATCGCCACCCGGCCAGTGGTTGCACGCTCGATCACTGTGATTAATTTCAACAGGGTACTCTTACCCGCGCCCGAATGGCCGGTTAAGAATGCCATTTCACCTTTTTGTAGATGAAAATTCACCTCTTCCAGTGCCATTTGGCCACCAGGATAAATCTTACTGACCTGCTGAAAATCAATCATAAATTAGCTATCCGCTTTCTCTTGAGTGAACAAGGCATCAATAAATTCTTTAGAATTAAAGGTACGCAAATCATCAATTTGCTCACCCACGCCAATATAGCGCAGCGGGATTTTAAACTTGTCGGCAATCGCAAACACCACGCCGCCCTTGGCGGTACCGTCGAGCTTGCTGATGGTCATGCCGGTGACGCCAACAGCCTCTTGGAATAGCTGCGCTTGGCTAATGGCATTTTGGCCCGTGCTCGCATCTAAGGTCAGCATCACTTCGTGTGGCGCCTCTGGGTCGAGTTTCTTCATCACCCGCACCACTTTCTTTAACTCTTCCATCAGATGCGACTTGTTTTGCAGACGACCGGCGGTATCGGCAATCAAGATATCAATCTTACGGGCCTTGGCCGCTTGCAGCGCATCGAAGAGTACCGAGGCACTGTCGGCGCCCGTATGCTGAGCCACCACGGGAATATTATTACGTTGACCCCAAACCTGTAATTGTTCAACGGCTGCTGCGCGGAAGGTATCGCCCGCCGCTAACATCACAGACTTACCCTGACGCTGATATTGCTTCGCCAGTTTACCGATAGTGGTGGTTTTACCCACACCGTTAACGCCAACCATTAGAATCACATAGGGGCCGTTAGCATTTTCAGGCACTAAAGGAATAGCGACAGGATCGAGCGTCTTCTGCATTTCATCACGCAGCAGATCATAGAGCGCTTCGGCATCCTTTAGTTGCTTGCGAGATGCGTGTTCGGTCAGGCTTTGGATAAGGCGTGAAGTAGTCTCGACACCCACGTCGGCGATTAACAGCTGCTCTTCCAACTCTTCAAACAGATCATCATCGATTTTTTTACCACGAAATAACCCGATGAAACCGCTACCAATATTTTCGCTAGTGCGCATCAAGCCGCGTTTTAGTCGCGCGAAGAAGCTTTCTTTGGCGGGTTTTGCCTGAGGTTCGGGTTGTTGTTCAAGGGGGTGTTCAGCTTGGACCTGTTCAGCGGCAACTCGCTCTGCTTCTGCTTGGGCTTCTGCAGCAACTCTTTCGGCTTCTGCTTTTTCTGCGGCTAACAGCTCTGCCTGAGCTTGCTCCGCCGCTAAACGCGCGGCTTCGGCCGCCTGTTGTTCGGCTAAACGTGCTGCTTGCTCTTCGGCAACACGCTGGGCTTCCGCTTCTGCTTGAGCTTTTGCGGCTTGTTCTGCAGCAACTCTTTCGGCTTCTGCTTGTTCAGCGGCTAACTGTTCTGCCTGCGCTTGCTCCGCCGCTAAACGCGCGGCTTCGGCCGCTTGTTGTTCGGCTAAACGTGCAGCTTGTTCTGCGGCAACTCTTTCCGCTTGTGCTTTTTCAGCGGCTAACTGCTCAGACTGCGCTTGCTCCGCCGCTAAACGCGCGGCTTCGGCTGCCTGTTGTTCGGCTAAACGTGCTGCTTGCTCTTCAGCAACACGCTGGGCTTCTGCTTCTGCTTGGACTTTTGCCGCTTGTTCTGCGGCAACTCTTTCCGCTTCTGCTTTTTCGGTCGCTAATTTGTCGGCTAAAGCCTGTTCGGCAGCCGCCTTTTCAGCCGCGAGACGGGCTTCTTCAGCTTGCTGCTTTGCTAATGCTTCGGCTTGCTCGGTTTGCGATGGAGTAGAGACTGGGGTTTGCTCGACAACCTCATCTTGTGATTTATCTTTACGAAACCAGGAGAAAAAACCTTTCTTTGCCATGTGTAATTCCAGCGCTCTACTTCAGTGTTGAATTTAAAATAAGACCCTGCCGTTATACCAGATTACCGCGGCAATTACGCCCAAAAAGTCGGCAATTAGTTCTGCTCTATCAGCCTTCTCACCTTTTACTAGGAGTTTGATATAAAATAGTGGCCTTTATTAAGGTGGCATAGTCTACCACTTTCTTTCTTCAGGCAAAATCACGGGGGCACTTTGGCTAATAATCGTGCAAACAACAAGCAAGTGACCAAGAGTCAAACGGCCAATAAGAAAGCCGGTAGTGGCCAAGTGCGGATCATTGCCGGGCAATGGCGTTCGCGCAAACTGCCCATCCATGATTTAGACGGCCTGCGGCCGACCACAGATAGAGTCCGCGAAACCCTATTTAACTGGCTTGCCAATGATATAGCCCATGCAAGGGTGCTCGATTGCTTTGGTGGCAGCGGAGCCTTGGCGCTTGAGTCTCTCTCTCGCTATGCAAGTTACGCCAAGATTATCGAGTTGCAACGTCCTGCCGCCATGCAACTTAAAGCGAATCTCAATACCCTCAAGTGCGACAATGCCGAGGTACTCAACGCCGATACTTTAGTCGTGCTGCAAAATGGCTGCGAGCAAGGGTTTGACGTGGTGTTTATCGATCCGCCTTTCCGCAAAGGCTTGGCAGAAAAAACCATTCAACTATTGGACAGCCAAGGTTGGCTTAATGATGGCGCGCTAATTTATGTGGAGATTGAGTCGGAATTAACTCAAATGGCAGTCCCTGCAACTTGGCAACCGCTCAAGGATAAGACCGCAGGACAAGTCAGCTATCGCTTATATCAATACCAAGCCGAAGACTCTCAGGCTAACACCGAGGAATAGCATGTCGTTTCTGATCAATATGGGCAAAGCCATTACCTTAATCGCGTGGCTGATGATGGCTTATAACCTTGTTATGCCTTTTGCAGGTAATATCGGCATTATTCTCAATATCTTGCTCGGCATTACTTGCCTGATGCATTGCTTCCAAGTTGCCATCTTCCATATGCTGTTTAAAAACCTGCTGATGCTACGCAAGCAAGATTACCTGCAAGTGTTTATCTTCGGCGTATTTAGCCTTTTGGCTTTTCGCAAACAGGTTTTATCCCAATCCAATTAATGCTCGGCGAAGCAAAAAGCCCTCTTTCGAGGGCTTTTAATTTTCATATTAAGCTATTGAAGCGCTAAACCTTATCCTTTTGGATAGGGGTGAGCGACACCTTTGTGACAATCCACACAGGTCTTTCTTGCTTCAGGATCTTTCTTGAAGTTGTTGCTGTGCATTCTCACAGCCATTGGCTTCATAGTGTCAGGCTGGTTCTCGTAAATACGAGTATGGCAGTGTTGGCAGTTTGCAGAGTCATTACCACGGAAGTAAGCCAATGCTTTGTCTGCTTGCTCTTTGCGGTTTTCGTCTAACCAAGCTTGAGTGTTAAAGCCATCGATCGTTAAGAAACCGTATAAGTCTTTAGATACGATGATCTTCTTAATTAAGTAATCCACTGGACCGTGTGGTAAGTGGCAGTCTTGACACTGTACTGTCACACCCGCACGACCACCGCCGTGGGCAGAAGCTAACACTTCATCTTTCAACGAGTGGTTGCTATGGCAGCTCATACAGAATGCGTCTTCGCTTGTCGCATGTAAGGTTTGCTGGGTTGCAAAGTAGCCCACAACACCGACAACAATACCGACGACGATCAGCGCCAGGATGGAATATTTTGCGCTTGGTTTAAATAGTGCACGCCAGTTCATCACTCTATCTCCAAAAAATATTGTCAAAATTAGTTTTTATAAGACTATTTTATATTTTTTCATTTATTAGAAATTTGATTTTAAGCCTAAAAATGCCCATTAATTTAAACTTAAAAGTGCAAAATGAGACTTAGGTCTAACTCTTAATACATAACTCACTCAACCCAGCTTAGCAGAGCTTGAAGGTACTTCAACTCACGCTAATACATTAATCATTATGCTAAGCGACCAATGATTAAGTACTACCTTATGAAGCTAAGGCAATGAAATCATTTTTAGAATACAAAAATGTGATCAAGGCGACATTTAACCTGCAAAGCCGCTGTGTGATACATAAAAAAACAAAATAAATATGAAACTTTTCACCAACTTTAAAGGTCATTAGAGGTAGGCATTATTTTAAGTGAGTTTTTATGGCTAAGTTTTGGATCACCATAGCACTGTTATTTTCACTTATCGCCCAATCGGCGATGGTGAATGCTATGCCAACTTCAGCGATGAATGACTTCCACGATACGCCCAGCATGCAAATGGTCGATGGCAAGATGAAGTGTACTATGCCCGATTGTCCTTCGGACGAATGCATGTTGCATTGCCAAGACTCCCTCACCAACCACTGTAAAACCCATTGTCTCGCACAACTTTATCTCTCTACGTCACAACCCCAACTCGCACTGATGAATCATGCGAGTAAGCGTATTGCAGTCCAAAGCTGGGCGATTCAAACGGCTGATCTCGGGTTAACCACACCCCCTCCCAACTCCAATTTGCTGTAACCGATCTGTTTTAAGTTTTAGCAATTAAACCGATTCAATATTCCGCGATGATGACGCCACGATTGCGCGCTCACGCGATATAGCAAATTTTTGGAGTTTATTATGAAAACCACTTTAATCAACAAAACCTTAGTTGGCGCGACTTTAATCATGAGCACTCTGGCGATTAGCATGACGGCTAACGCAGCAACCCTAAAAGGTACAGAAACACTCAATGTTGTCAGCATTAATGGCCAAGCCACTAAAGCGTTTAAACCCGTTGAACTGCCCGAAGGTAAAGTGCTGGTTGAAGTTAAATATCAAGATGTATTCAATTACCGTGCGGACGACAGCGGCACTTGGGTGAAGTCGGAACCTTTATTCTTTACCTTAGATGTTGCATCTCAGTCTAATTACCAAATTAGCACGCCTAAATTAGTCAGTGAGGCGGATGCGAGACGTTTTATTAAAAATCCCAGCATTCAATTAAGTGTGGATGATGCGTCACCACAGCCACAGCCATTGCAAAACCACAGCCAATTAATGGCGGATATGTTGGAAAACCATCCCTCAAAATAATTAAACCGTAGGAGTTTATAAACAGGGGCATTAACTGAAATGTGAGTTAACTCATTGCAGGATAATGCCTCTATGTTAAAATCTAGCCGTTCATTATTTGGAATATTTATGCATCACACACTAGGTCGTTCACTATTAGTCATATTCACTTTACTCGCACTCGTCGGGCAAAGTGTTGCGTCTAATGGTCATGCGCTGGTGATGCGCTCTATGGAAATGAGCGCTATGGTTCATAACCCTTCCAGCCAAGGAATGGACCATGCCGCCATGATGCAGATGAACACAGAGAACCGAGCTGATTCAGGTGCAATGGCCAGTACAGATTGCTGTAACGATCAAATGCTTCCCGGCGCGAAGCAGCACTGCTGTGATGGCACCACATCTTGTCTTAATGACTGTGGACATTGTTTAACGATTTCAGTTGCCGGCACTCTTTTCAGCCCACACCTTTGGCCCAGTGTTGGACTGAGTGATACCCCAGTGGCCACTCCTATGCCTCATTTCCACTCTATCTCCCTGTCTTCGGCCTTTAAACCGCCGATAGCCTAGCCTCATTGTGCCCTTTTTTCAGGGCGAACAAAGCTAACAATTTATTTCGCCGTTTATTGTGGTGCACTAATAACTCAGCACCCAGAGTAAAGCAAAAGCGTAGTACTGATCCCGCTGACCGCTATGGCAGCCCTATTCGCGCAGGTTATCGGCGCAGAATAAAACCAGTCACGTTTTATGCACTCATATTCGGCTACCAAACCCGATGGAGTGAACAATATGAAAACCTTAACTAATCTTGCCTTAGTTGCATTTTTAATGACCAGCACCAGTGTGTTTGCTACGGCAACGCCCCATGAGCACCACCATGACAATACAGCGCCACAGGAACAAGCTCAAACCTATGTTTGCCCTATGCACCCAGAAGTGACAGGTAACAAAGGTGACACTTGCCCTAAATGTGGCATGAATTTAGAGCCAAAAGCGACTGAAGAGAAAATGGCTGACGGTGCAATGCACAAAGACCACGCGCACCACTAAGCTAGGCTGGAGATGAGGCATATGAAGCAATTTAATAAAGTAAAAAAGCCGGGCCCTAAGGCTGTATTGATACTCAGCAGCCTACTGATGGGGACGCCTTGGTTAACCCAAGCGCAGCTCGTTAATGCCGCAACACAAGCTGAAGCGGGCCACGAACATGCGCACGATACTAACAGCGCAAATCAAGTCAAAACCTACACTTGCCCAATGCACCCCGAGGTTGAAAGTCACGAACCCGGTCGTTGCCCTAAGTGCAATATGTTCCTCGTTGAGAAGGAAGAAGAGGAAGAGGCAAGCACTGCCGGCCAACATGCGGATCATCAAGCCAGTGGCGCAAGCCAAAATGCGGCGCAAGTCTTTGATACACCAACGCCTAAAGCCAATAGCTTAGTCAAGAATCAAAGTTCAGGGGCAACCATAAAATACGTCTGCCCTATGCACGCCCACATTATTAGTGATGTGCCAGGCACTTGCCCTATCTGCGGCATGAATTTAGAAAAGGTTGAAACCGGCGGTAATACCCAAGAAATCAACCTCAATGTCTCGGGCAGCATGCAACAGGCACTTGCACTGAAAGTGGCCGAGGTTAAACGCGATACCCTATGGAAATTTGTCGAAACCGTCGGTCAAATAGACTACGACGAGAGCCAAATCAACCATGTGCACGCCCGTGTTACTGGCTGGATTGAAAAGTTGATGATCAAATCCGTTGGCGACTCAGTCAAAAAAGGCCAGCTGTTATACGAGATCTATTCACCCGATCTGATTAACGCCCAGGATGACTATCTGTTAGCGCTCGATACCGCCAAGTCTGCGGGTAATGGTAGCCGTTATCAGGATTTAGTCCGTAAAGCGGGATTACGCTTGTCACTACTTGGAATGAATGAAAAGCAAATTCAACAACTTGCCGACTCACGTCAGACCCAGTACCGCGTGCCTTTCTATGCCCTGCAAGATGGCATTGTCAAAGCACTCGATGTACGCGATGGCATGTATATCCAACCCTCTACTGAGGTAATGTCGGTTGTCGACCTTTCCAAAGTGTGGGTGATCGCCGATGTGTTTGAAAACGAACAAAGCTGGATTGCCCTAGGGCAGAAAGCCGAAGTCTCTGTTCCCGCCATGAATATCAGCGGTATCGAAGGCACCATTGACTATATCTACCCAGAGCTTGACCCCATCACCCGCAGCTTAAGAGTGCGTGTGGTGCTGAATAATACCGATGTCTCCCTCAGACCTAAGACGCTTGCCAAGGTCTCGCTCTTCGGCGGGCCGAATAAAGATGTGTTAGTGATCCCGCAGGAAGCCCTGATCCAAACGGGTAAAGAAAACCGCGTGATAGTGAAACAGGCCGACGACAGCTTTACCGCTAAGGCCGTGACGGTCGGCATGATGAGCCAAGGTAAGGCCGAGATTGTCTCGGGTCTCAGTGAAGGTGAACGCGTGGTGACATCGGGACAATTCCTACTCGACTCCGAGGCCAGCCTCAAGGGCAGCTTAATGCGTCTAAGCAGCGGCCATCAGCACTAGGAGCGGATTATGTTGAAATATATTATTGAGTCCTCGATCAGACAAAGGCTCATGGTGTTGATTATCGCCATGATGATCACTGTCTGGGGGATACAGGAGCTGCGTAAAACGCCACTCGATGCCCTACCGGACTTATCCGACGTGCAGGTGATCATTAAGACTCCTTATCCGGGGCAAGCGCCAAAATTGGTTGAAGAACAAGTGACTTACCCACTCTCAACCGCCATGTTAGCCGTGCCCGGTGCAAAAACCGTGCGGGGTTTCTCGATGTTTGGTGACTCTTATGTGTATGTGATCTTCGAAGATGGCACCGACATCTATTGGGCGCGTTCGCGGGTGTTGGAGTATTTAAGCCAGATCAGCAGTCGCTTACCTCAAGGGGTACAACCCTCTCTCGGCCCCGATGCTTCAGGCGTGGGTTGGGTATTTGAGTACGCACTGGTCGATCGCTCCGGCAACTTAGACCTGTCGCAACTGAAAAGCTTGCAAGATTGGTATCTCAAACTCGAGCTACAAAGTGTTGCCGGCGTCTCTGAAGTTGCGACCGTCGGCGGCATGGAACAAACCTATCAGATCGTGCTTGAGCCGGACAAAATGGCGATTTATAAGCTCGACATCGCCGCCGTTAAGCAAGCGATCGATAAAGCCAACAGCGAGGCAGGTGGTTCTGTGGTCGAAATGGCCGAAGCCGAATACATGGTGCGCGCTAAGGGTTATCGCCAAACCTTAGAGGATTTCCGTGAAATTCCTTTAGGGATCACTAGCCCATCCGGCACAGGCTTGTTGCTGAAGGATGTTGCGACCGTCCGTAAAGGCCCAGCTTCTCGCCGTGGTATTGCCGAGCTAGATGGCGAAGGCGAAGTCGTGGGCGGTATTGTGGTCATGCGTTACGGTGAAAACGCCCTCGCAACTATCGATGCGGTCAAAGCCAAACTTGAAGAGTTAAAAACCGGTCTGCCTGACGGCGTGGAAATCATTCCAACCTATGACCGTTCGCAACTGATCCAAAAGTCCGTCGACAACCTATTCAGCAAAGTGGTCGAAGAAATGCTGGTCGTGGGCTTAGTGTGTCTGCTGTTTTTGCTGCATGCGCGCTCAACCTTAGTGGCCGTTATCACCTTGCCACTGTCGATTCTCATCGCCTTTATTGTGATGAACAAAATGGGCGTGAATGCCAACATCATGAGCCTTGGCGGTATCGCCATTGCTATCGGTGCGGTCGTTGACGGTGCCATCGTTATGATCGAAAACCTGCACAAACATTTGGAGCATTTTAAAGCCGAGCACGACCGTGAGCCTTCGGTAAAAGAGCATTGGCGTATTGTGACCGAGGCTTCGATTGAAGTCGGCCCAGCGCTATTTTTCTCGCTGATTATCATCACCTTAAGCTTTGTGCCCGTCTTCGCGCTAGAGGCACAGGAAGGACGCTTATTCGCACCGCTCGCCTACACCAAAACCTTTGCTATGGCGGCGGCCGCATTTTTATCTATTACCTTAGTGCCGATTCTCATGGGTTACTTTATCCGTGGAAAAATCCCAAGCGAGCGCAGTAACCCTATCAGTCGCGTGCTGATTGCCCTGTATCAACCGGCATTAAAACTGGTGCTTAAGTTCCCTAAAGTCACCATAGTGCTTGCCTTAGTGGCATTGGCGAGCGCTTGGTATCCTATGACGCGCATGGGTAGTGAGTTTATGCCCGCCCTCGAAGAGGGGGATTTACTCTATATGCCAACGGCACTGCCTGGGATCAGCGCCAGTAAAGCCGCCGAAGTGCTGCAACAGACCGACCGTTTGATTAAAACCGTCCCTGAAGTGGCCCGCGTATTCGGCAAGGTCGGCCGCGCCGAAACCGCAACCGATCCCGCGCCGCTGACCATGCTTGAAACCACGATTATGCTCAAACCCCATGACGAATGGCGTGAGGGCATGACCTTAGACGGCATCATTAATCAGCTGCAGCAAACGGTGAAAGTGCCCGGCCTAACCAACGCTTGGGTGCAACCAATTAAAACTCGTATCGATATGCTGTCGACGGGGATTAAAACCCCCGTGGGGATTAAGATCACTGGCGCCGATGTCAATGAGCTACAAACCCTAGGCGCTAAGATTGAGGCTATCTTAAGTAAAGTGCCGCACACCAAATCGGCCTACGCCGAACGCAGTGGTGGCGGTCGCTATATTGATATCAGCCCCAAACTCGATGTAGCCGCCCGCTATGGCATGACACTACAGGATATCCAAGATGTAGTACGTTACGCGATTGGCGGTATGGATATTGGTGAGTCGGTACAGGGCTCAGAGCGCTACCCCATCAACCTGCGTTACCCACGCGAACTGCGTGACAATATCGAGAAACTGCGCGAACTGCCGGTGATCACTAAATCAGGCCATTATTTGCCACTGCGTAACTTGGCCGACATCGAAATTACCGATGGCGCGCCAATGCTTAAAAGCGAAAACGGCCGGTTAATTTCGTGGGTGTTTATCGATATCGAAGGCACTTCAATTGGTGAATATATCGCGGCCGCCAAAACTGCCTTGGATGAGGAACTCGTGGTCCCAGCCCGTTACAGCTACAGCTTTGCGGGTCAGTACGAGTACATGCAGCGGGTCGACGCTAAACTCAAGCAAGTGATCCCCATGGCACTCGGGGTGATCTTTATCCTGCTGATGATGACCTTTGGCTCGACCATGCAGGCCAGCATTATTATGCTCAGCCTTCCCTTCGCCCTCGTGGGTAGCACTTGGCTGTTGTATCTACTCGACTACAACATCTCGGTCGCCGTCGCCGTGGGGATGATCGCCCTTGCGGGGGTCGCCGCCGAATTCGGGGTGGTGATGTTGGTGTACCTCAATAACGCCATTAAACATCGGCAGGAGAAGAACACCTACCACACAGTCGAGGACTTAAAAGAAGCCTTGATTGAAGGTGCGGTAATGCGTATTCGTCCAAAGGCGATGACAGTAGCAACCATCTTCTTCGGCCTTTTGCCCATCATGTGGGGTGCGGGTTCGGGTAACGATGTAATGCAAAAAATCGCCGCCCCTATGGTCGGCGGTATGGTGACAGCACCGATATTGTCGCTGTTTGTTCTGCCTGCACTGTATCTGTTGATCTACGCTCGCCAAATCAATAAAGCAGAATAACTCTTTGCCTTAACTCACCATAACCCCTAGCGAGATTAACGCTAGGGGTTATGTTTTTTTGAATTCGAAGTAGCTTTTCAGTCCATATCCTATTCGCGTATTCGGTAATTTCCCTGCACAATAGCAGCTTGCAACACTATGTGTTTGTGCCACCGCCATAGCAGAAAGGACGCCAGCGAATGACAGCTTTATTTTCTCTTCCCATCCACAACCGCGCAGGTATTTATCGCCATAGCTTTGGCTGGCTGGGGCTGTTGTTGATAGGTTTTACCCCCATCGCCCTTCAGGCGGCCCCTGCCTCGGGAGAGTTTGTCGCCAATAAGCGCTGCGAACTGTTTCAGTCTAAAAATAAACAAACCAATCCCGATGATTGGCAGAGCAATATTGGCGAGCGTTATCCCGTTGCCGAAATTTTAGGTAACAGTGCCAACCCCGATTGGCTTCGGGTGCGAACTAATGCCAACAGCTCGCCACTGCGTTGGATAAAAGGTGATTGCGGACAATACAATGCCGCGGCTACAGCGCCCGCCGAATCCATAGCGACCGCTCAGCCCACAGCGAATGTCGAGCCCGCGCAAACAAGCCTCACTAGCGAGAGTGCAGCGGTTAAGAGTGAAAACCCGCAAGAACGTGGCACGCCAGAGAAGCGCCAAGGCAATGTGTGTCAAATCGAAGATAACTACGACTCCAATGTGCTCGCCCTGAGTTGGCAGAGCACCTTTTGCGAACTCTATGGTAGCCGTAAACCCGAGTGCCGTGCCTTAAGCCAGAACAGTGATGCGCCTCAGTGGCAACACTTTAGCCTGCATGGCCTCTGGCCGAATCGCCAGCAATGTGGCACCCGTTACGGCTTTTGCAGCAGCGTGAAACAACAACCGAGTGATTTTTGTGATTATCCCGAGGTGACGCTCAATGCCTCCGTCCAAAAAAATCTCGAGGAAGTGATGCCAAGCGCCCGCTACGGCAGCTGTTTAGAGCGCCATGAATGGTGGAAACATGGCACCTGTCGCAACCAAGACCCTAATGACTACTTCTTACTGGCGACTCAGCTGACGCAGGAAGTGAATGCCTCTGCATGGGTGCAACAATTCATCCATGAAAGAATCGGTAAAAAAGTGACTCAACAGGAGCTAAATCAGAGCTTTGATGCCAGCTTTGGCCAAGGTGCGCACACTAAAGTAACCCTAGACTGTGCCAAAGGACTCTTGAGTGAAATCCGCATTAACCTGCCTCAAGTCATCAACAATTCCGACTCTTTGCCGAGTCTGCTCGCGAAGGCGCCGAAGGCGAAAAAAACCAATTGCCCGGCCACACTGTTAATCGACAACCCAAACTAACCGCGTACGGCCAGTGGCGAGGTATATCGCCACTGGCAACCGCTTATAAACCAAGAGGCTAAAAACGGTTATCCCCCCCAAACGCCCTCGCCCAATATTAACGAAACTTCATTTAAGCTGTCCCTTTACCTCAGGATATGTCTCCTATACTCAAACAAGCCGTGCCTAGTACAGGAGCTAGCGCTTTAATCCAAGCCATGGAAGACAAGTTCACTCTGAGGTAACTATGTTTTCTATCAATCAGTTAACGCTCACTAAAAAGCTTGCAATCGTTCCTGTCTTTCTCGTTGCCATGCTTATAACTTTAGGGGTATTAAGCTACTTTGCCCTGACCGACATTGATAATCGGATGCGCGCCGTTACCGAAGATCTTGCCCCAGAAAGCGATCTCACCAGTAGCCTGCTACAGGAAATTTATCGCCTGCGCCTCACGGTAAAAACCTATGTCAAAACCGGCTCCAGCGAGACGGCAGCCGAATTTAGCGCCCAAGACAGCAAAACCCGCGACATATTGGCAAAGGCCAAAGCCCATATAGATAATCCTGAGCGAACTCAAATGCTTGAGCAGATCATTGCCCATGAAAAAGAGTATGTGGATATTTTTAATCGCCAAGTCGTGACTAATCAGCAGCAAAGAGCCAAGCTAGTCACCGGCATACTCGACGTTAAAGGGCCAGAAATCGAGAAAATTATCTCCCAGATCATGCAGTCTTCTTTTACCGATGGCGATGTTCAGGGCGCCTTCTTCGCCGGTAAAAATCTGCGTGAACTGCTCTTGGCTCGCCTCTATGTCAGCAAGTTTCTCCTCGATAACCAAGCCGATCAGGCACAACGTTTTCGGGATGAAATCGTTAACACTCATACCACTATGGATGAGCTTGCCGCCGCGCTCGATAACTTGAGCTATCAATCACAAGTCAAGCAAGCCGCCGGACTACTTAGTGAATATGAACAAGCGGCCAACGGGGTTTTTGAGGCGATTAACAACCGCAATCAAGCCATAGTGCAGCTCGATAATATCGGCATCGAAATGGCGCAGATAACCTCAGATCTGCAAGACAATACCATGAAGTCTCTCTCCGAAGCGGGCGATATCGCCGCCAAGGAAGTCAGCCAAAAAATCATCTTTATCAACATTATCCTGCTGATCGCGATTCTGCTTTCCGCCTTTATTACCGTGATAGTGACCCAAAGCCTGCTGCGCACCATACGTGAAGTAGTGGCGCTACTGAATGAAATCGCCGATGGCGAGGCCGATCTCACCCAGCGCTTGCCCGTTAACGGCCATGACGAATTGACCCAACTTGCCAAAAACTTTAACCGCTTTGTGCTACGGATCCAGCAGTTAGTGGCCGAAGTCAAAGACACGACGGTTCAAATGGTTAGCGCATCAACCCAGTTAAACAGTGTGACTCACAGCGCGACCCAAGACATGAGTTCGCAGCAGAATGAAACCCAACTCGTCGCCTCAGCCATCACCGAAATGGCCGCCAGTGCTGTCGAAGTCGCCGCCAGTGCAGATACTGCCAATAAGCTCTCGGAGGATGCCAAAGCACAAGCCCTCCTCGGCCGCGAGACAGTCACCCGCGCCACCCATTCGATGAGGGAACTGGCAAGCAAAGTCGAAGCCTCGGCTACCACCATAGAACAGTTACGTAACGACAGCGATAAGATTGGTGCCGTGTTGGATGTGATTCGCGCCATTGCCGAGCAAACCAATCTGTTGGCGCTCAACGCAGCCATCGAAGCGGCGCGGGCGGGCGAGCAAGGACGTGGCTTTGCCGTGGTGGCCGATGAAGTACGTTCACTTGCCAGCCGAACGCAAGAATCGACCAAGCAAATCCAGCAAATCATCCAAACACTGCAGGATAGATCGGGCTCAGCGGCGACCATGATGGGACAAAGCCGAGAAGCGACCAACAGCACGGTCGAGCAAGTAACCCAGGTGGAATCGGCTCTCTCGACTATCACCGAAATGGTCATGTCGATCACCCACTCGGTCTCGCAAATGGCCCACGCTGCCGAGCAGCAGTCGACCGTGGTGGAAGAAATTAATATGTCGATCAACAGCGTGAATGACAGCGCCAACCGCACTCTGACGGGAGTTAAACAGGCAGCCAGCTCTGCCAATGGCTTGCTGGGGATAGGTCAACAGTTGGATGGTTTAGTGAGTGAGTTTAAGGTGTAGCAAGTAGCGGATAAAGAAATAAGCGCATCGACATAAGACCTTATAAAACCTAGGTATGACTCAATAAACCTAGGTTTTATCATCGCTTATGCCGAAATATCACCTCGCCAGCTTAAGATAGCGCATTCAACTTGATGACCGCGAAGGTTGCCCCTTGCGCGTCGGCAATCACCGAAAAACGTCCCACATCGGGGATATCGCTTGGCGGCACGCATAGCTGCGCACCCAGCCCCTGCGCCTTAGCGGCAAAGGCATCACAATCCGCCACCACAAAATAAGGCATCCAATGGGCGGGGATCTCGCCCCATTCTGGCATCATTTTCATCATGCCCCCCATAGACTGGCCGTCGATTTGCCACTCGGTGTAATTGATGCCGGGCACATGACTTGGGAGTGCGGTCCAAGGAAACACTTGAGTGTAAAAACTGGCTTCGGCGCTAGGCTCGAGACAGGCCAGCTCCACCCAACACAGGGTATTTTCTTCGCCTTGGCGACGCGAGCCTGAGTGATTTTTCGCTTGCCACAGGGCAAAACGTGCGCCTTCGGGGTCGCTCACCTGCGCCATCACGCCCGCATCCCCCACCACATGCGGTCCCATGTGTAATTGCCCACCCGCAGCCAGGATGGCGGCAACCGTCGCTTCGATATCCTTAACCGCAAAATAGATCCGCCAATGGCTAGGGATCTGTGGTTCCGACTCAGGGATTTGATACATGGCCCCTAAATCGTCCCCCTCCAGATTGAACAACGAGAAATGACCATTAGGAATCGCCATTTCCACCGCATTCCAACCAAACAGTGCGTGGTAAAACGCCTGTGCGCCCTGCCAGTCATGGCTCGCCAGTTCGACCCAACAAGCCTGTCCCTGTGCGTACTGAGTAATCCTCATTGCAGACTCCAATCAAACAGATAATGTGTTCGAGTTAAGCTGGAGTTTGAGCAACTGTCCAGTTTTGGCGATAAAAAGATGAATATAAAGAAAAAGCCCTCAATTTGAGGGCTTGATTCGTAGGCGAAATACTTAGGAGAACTGCGGCAATAAATTCGCCATCGCGAGTAGATGGCAAGCCCCTGTCACCACGCCGTATAACACCACAAGGATAATTAAGGGCGTGCCACCAAAGACTCTAAAACCTTGATGGTTAGGGAACTGCTGTCTCGATTTATAGGCCATCAAAGCGGGCACTATGACGGCCCAAACAGTTGCCGCTAAGGCTGCGAAACCAATGGCAACCAAAAAGCCATCGGGGAACAACAAACCTAAAATGGTGGGTGGCACAAAGGTGACAACTGCCGTTTTCATCCGCCCCGAGCGTGTATCGTCGAACCCGAATAAATCGGCCAAATAATCGAATAAGCCTAAGGTCACGCCAAGGAAAGAAGACGCCACAGCTAAGTTAGCAAATAGAGTTAACATGCTGTTTAACCAGCTACTTTCCATCACTTTCGACAAGGCGCCTACTAACACCCCCATATTGCCACCCTGGGCAATAATCTCACTAAATTGGCTGCGGGGAATGTTGCCCATAGTGGCGACTAACCAGCAGGCATAAATGATCAGCGCGATGAAAGTGCCGACGAAAATCGCTTTGATGATGGTCGATGAATCTTTGCCATAGTACTTCACCAGACTCGGCACGTTGCCATGGTAGCCAAAACTTGCTAAGCCAAAGGGCAAAGCAGCCCACAGATAAGGCACAAAGCTTTGATTGCCATCCGGTTCGAGCAGCTTAGTCACATCAATCTCGATCAGTAAATTACCAATCGCGAGGAAGAAAGTAATAATCATACCGCCGAGCATTATGGTCGTAATACGGTCCACCGCCTTGGTGCTGATCAACACGATACAAGCCAGCACAACCGCAAATACTAATCCAGCAACACTCTGGGGTAACTCAATCCCCATACCCTGTAGGCTATGGTTAACAATCGAGCCGCCGCCACTGATGTAGGCGTAGGTTAAGATGTAAAGCACGAAGGCAATCGATACCCCATTCACGATCCGCCAAAACTGCCCTAGGGTTTCCTTGGTCAGGGTATCGAAACTTGCTCCCGGCTCGAAATGCAAGTTGGTTTCGAGCAGTAACAATCCCGACATCAACATGCAGAACCAAATACCGAGTAACATCAGTACCGAGTAGCCAAACCACATGCCAGCGCCCACAACGGGTAAAGAAAACATCCCCGCCCCGACTGTGGTGCCGGCAATAATCATGGCACCACCGAGCAAGGACTTGCCCACTGGCTTATTCTTCGCCGCATTCATATGGTTAGCCATTAAACGATATGCTCCGCGGTCACGCTCGCAACTATGGTTTGTCTCACTGAGGCTCTGAGTAAGCTATTGGCTTGATCGCGAATGCGTTCAACGTCGGATTTATCTTCCTTCTCGGAGAAATAACCCAACTCTTTAAGCTTAACACTCAAGGTGTTATAGAGTTTCTTGTCGTAGAATTCTGGCGCGGTAACTCCATGCAGCGCCCCTAAACGTTGGGCAAGCAGATGGCTTTCAGACTCCAGCTCCGAACGCTCCATCTTAGGTCTGTGAGCCAGCAAATTGAAGATAATCGCATAGCGTTGCAAGGTTTCGCTAACGCTTCCGGCCAGCAACAACATTTGGCTGGTGTGCTCGGTCACCACCGACAGCGTATCGCTTTCCTGCACTAGACCCTGCTCAATAAACAGATCCAGCACTTGATTCACATAACTTGGGAGGTCCTTGATACCCATGAATAACTCCGCCTTCAGTAGCGGATAGAAGTCACTCACAATCCCTAGGATATAGGCTCTTGAAATCTGCTTATTGTTGGTTAAGCAGCTAGCAATCAACGACGGAATAATAAATAAGTGGATGATATTGTTACGATAGTAAGTCATTGAAATCGCTTGATTCGCGTCAATAGATACTATCTCACCCAGAGGATCGGCATTGATGGAGAACTTATTCAGCTCTAAACCTTGTTGCACTAAGTGCTTGCCATCACCTTCGGCCACCGACGTAAACGAAGTGTAAGGCACACGCTTAAGCAGCGTCAGGTACAAATCTAACTGACGCTCGAGCAAACAACGCTCTAGGGCATTTTGCTCCGACGCCAATAGCACTAAGCTCGTCAAGGTGATAGAACTGGCGGCGGCAGCATCGTTAATACGGGTCATCACACGATTCGCTAACACGTTCACCGCAGGGGTTAACCAAGTCGGTTTTTGTTCGGGATCGTCGGCCACTTCAGCGCGCCAGTTAGGCGCGGTTTCATTCAAGAAGTTTTGCAGTGTAATCGGCTCACCAAAGTTGACATAACCTTGGCCAAAATTACCTAATTTACGAATAGCACCAAAAACTTGCCATACAGATTCTTTCTGTTTTTTCTTACCGCTCAACTCTTTATGATAAGTCGCCACTTCCATCACGTGATCGTAGCCTAAATACACAGGCACTAAGGTGACAGGGCGTTCGATACCACGCAGCACACTGTTGATCGTCATGGCGATCATGCCAGTTTTCGGCGCCAATAGACGACCGGTGCGAGAACGGCCACCCTCAGAGAAATACTCAACCGAATATCCCTTAGCAAACAGCTGATCGAGGTATTCACGGAACACGGCAGTATAAAGTTTATTGCCGTTAAAACTACGGCGAATAAAGAAAGCGCCACCACGGCGGAACAGCGGTCCCGCAGGCCAGAAGTTTAGGTTAATCCCCGCCGCAATATGCGGTGGCACCATGCCTTGGTAATACAGAATGTAGGATAACAGCAGGTAATCCATATGGCTGCGATGGCAAGGTACATAAACAATCTCGTGACCATCATGGTGCAGCTGACGGATTTGCTCGGCACCTTTGATATTGATACCGCTGTAGAGCTTGTTCCATAACCAAGTTAAGAAACGCTCAGCAATACGCACTAGGCTGTCGGAATAATTCGCTGCAATTTCATCAAGATATTCAATTGCTGTTTCACGGGCTTGGGTTTCGGAAATCTTCTTACTCGCCGCTTCTTCCTGAATAGCCTTGCGTAAGGATTCGGATTTCAGCAGGGAGTGGAACATTGCCTGACGATTCGGCAACACAGGCCCTGTCATCACTTTGCGTTGACGGCGGAAATGAACCCTAGCCACCCGCGCCAGTTTATGGGCAATCCCCATATCGGTGCCGTGTTCGTCGGCCATGTAACGCAGCGATACCGCATTAGAAAACTGCACAAAGTTATGACGACCCAAAAATAAGATCATCAAGCACTTACGTAACCAAGTTGGATTCTCGCGCTCAAGAACAGCCGCCTTCATGGTGTCGTCTTCTTTACCCGGAGTACGGCCCCAATACAGACTCACAGGCACCAGCTGAATATCTAACTCTGGCTTTTCCTTATGGACGGCCAACAGGCGCATAAAACATTCGAGGAATGGCTCATTACTGGCACGCTCGCCAAACAAAGGCTTACGGCCTTCGAGGCAAACGACGCGGGGCGCGACAACGCCATTTACCACGAGCGGCTCATAGGGGCTTGGCAAACCCAGCTTAGTGGTGATCTCGCTTAACGCAGCAATATCACTCAGGGATTCTGTTTTCATTACATAAGCAAGCGGTCTGGAAGCGTCCAGATTCAGATCGGCAAAGGGATCCTGCGGCACAACAATAGTGTGCACTAAGTGTTTTTGGATCCAGCGTAATGATTTCAACCAAAGAGAGTCTTGTTTAGGCATTATTCTTATGCAATGTAAGTACGTTCATTAGCCCCATAGAATACCAGATTCTAGGGAATATTCGCTAATACTCTCCAATCGCGTTAAAAAGTGGTTAATACTTGCACTACGAATAATACTGTATATACTAACAGTAACTGTATAGAAAAACAGGAAAGAACATGAGACCGTTGACGCCACGCCAAGCCGAAATTTTAGAGCTGATTAAACGTAATATTGCCGAGACTGGCATGCCACCCACCCGGGCCGAAATCGCCACCCGTTTGGGTTTTAAAAGTGCAAATGCCGCCGAGGAACACCTTAAGGCATTGGCGAAAAAAGGCTGCATCGAGATCATGCCTGGCACTTCCCGCGGGATCCGCCTCCCAGTTGAGGAAGAAGATAACAGCGAATCTGGCTTACCACTGATTGGTCAAGTGGCTGCGGGCGAACCTATCCTCGCCCAAGAGCATGTCGAACAGTATTATCAAGTCGACCCCAGCATGTTCCACCCAGCCGCCGATTTCTTGCTGCGCGTCAGAGGCGACAGTATGAAGAACATCGGTATCCTCGAAGGGGATCTGCTCGCCGTTCATAAGGTACAGCAAGCGCGCAATGGCCAAGTAGTTGTTGCTCGCGTTGACGATGATGTAACAGTTAAACGCTTTGAAAAGAAAGGGAATCTCGTTTATCTACATGCTGAAAATGAAGATTACTCCCCGATTAAAGTCGATTTAAGTTTCCAAAGTCTAACAATTGAAGGGCTCGCCGTAGGGGTGATCCGCAATGGAGATTGGCTATGAACAAACTACTAGGTAATGCCCCGCGTCACCCCGGTTTATGGCTCGATGCGGTACGCGAAACCGATACAGACTGGCAGCATACGCCTATCATCACTATGCCCACCGAGAGCCAAGGGCGCCAAGAGCTAATGCAACTTAGCAAACAATTGGCACAATTGAGCCAACAAGGCCGCTGGGTCGTGCTCATCAACCCACCCAGTATTGGCTACAAGCAGTTACTGGCCAGCGCCGGCGTGCGTATGGATCGCATACTCTTAGTCCATGCGAAAGATGAAGTGGAAACCCTGTGGGCCATGGAAAAAGCCTTAACTAGCGGCACTTCCAGCGCAGTAATTACTTGGATCCACTCACTCGATGCCCGCGACAATCGTCGTTTGCAAATTGTGGCCAAGAGCGCCCGCGCCATGGGAATCGTGCTAGAAGGTGTCGTAAATCACTCACCTACGGACGCGACACTCAAGCAACCTGCTCACTTTGCCCAAGGTAGTTTTTTTAGCTCTGTTCATTAAAATTTTTGCACTGCGTATTTAGCCTTGAAAGCCGCCTCACCTGTGAATGTGGGGCTTTTTTTTTGGCAATTTTTCAGACAATTAGAAAAAGAAGTGATCTTGATCAATTTTTAAACAGCAAGTATGTTTGATTCAGGCGAGCATAATATATCGCCCATTTAGGCAAAAAATATCGACGATTTATCGAATATCTCTTGCCCACAAAAATCGAGAATAATGGGTTTATTCAGCAGTATGTGCCAGTGTGGCTAATACCAGCAGTAACAATACTTAATCAAAAGTAAGCCGCCAACGCACGTTGAAGTCAGAGAAGCTTTTTTGGGAACTGAAGAGTTTGCATAGAGTTGAGACTTACTGTGTTGCTCTTCTTTGTAGTTGCTATTCGCAATTAGCAGAGGAGAAGTCTTGTGAAGCAATGGTTGTATTGTTTACTCGTGGTGCTATTCGCCCCACCGTTGGCCGCAGCGGACATGCGGTTCAACATGACCCCCGGCGTAACAGAAATCAGTGGCAAGGTTTATCACTTACACATGACGATTCTGTATATCTGCTGCGCGATAGGCCTAGTGGTTTTTGGCGTGATGATTTATGCCATGATCAACCACAGAAAATCCAAGGGCGCGGTCGCGTCTCACTTCCATGAGAGCACAAAAGTCGAAATCGCGTGGACGATTATTCCTTTTGTCATTCTGATCTTAATGGCGATTCCCGCCACGAAAACTCTGATTGCCATGGAAGATCCCAGTAATGCCGATCTCACGGTAAAAGTCACAGGTTCTCAATGGAAATGGCATTATAGCTACTTCGATCAAGATATTGATTTTTACAGCATTCTCGCAACACCAAGACCTCAAATCGAAGGAAGTGAAGCCAAGGGAGAGCACTACTTACTCGAGGTCGATAAACCCCTAGTATTACCCATCAATCGTAAAATCCGCTTCTTAATGACCTCAGAGGATGTCATTCACTCATGGTGGATGCCCGCCTTTGCGGTTAAAAAAGACGCTAACCCAGGTTTTATTAACGAGGCATGGACCCGTATCGACAAACCCGGCATTTACCGTGGCCAATGTGCCGAGCTTTGCGGTAAAGACCATGGTTTTATGCCGATAGTGGTGCAGGCATTACCCGAAGCCGAGTTCGATGCTTGGGTTGTAGAACAAAAACAAGCCGCCAATGCCGCAGCGCAAGCCGCACAAGCCGCGTTATCGCAAACACTGACAAAAGAAGAGCTGATGGCTCAGGGTGAGCAAGTTTACCTTGGTCACTGCGCGGCCTGTCACCAACCCAACGGTGAAGGTCTACAAGGAGTATTCCCGCACCTCAAAGGCAGCCCGATTGCGACCGGACCACTGAGCGGCCATCTTGAAATAGTGCTCAATGGTAAAGCGGGTACGGCCATGCAAGCCTTTGGCAAACAATTAACGACCCAAGAGATTGCCGCCGTGATTACCTATGAGCGTAATGCGTGGGGCAATAACACGGGGGATGCGGTGCAAGCCAAAGACGTTGATGCCCATAAATCCGGAGGCACCAATAGCGAACCAGTAGCAACGACTCCGCCTCCAGCAACCACCGATGCGCCAAAGCCAGCGACAGAACCCGTCGCCAGTGTCGACCCCGCGAGTCTTCCCACGCTTAGCCATGATGAACTGATGGCCGAAGGGGAAAAGACCTATGCCACGATTTGCGCCGCCTGCCACCAGCTAACGGGTGCAGGTATGCCTCCCGCCTTCCCCGCCCTTGCTGGCAGCGCTATTGCAACGGGTCCGGTCGCCAATCACATCGACATTGTGATGCACGGTAAACCGGGCACGGCGATGCAGGCATTTGGCACACAACTAACGCCACAACAGCTTGCCGCCATCATTACCTATGAGCGCAATGCGTGGGGCAATAATACTGGCGATACAGTGCAACCCGCTGATATTGCTCGCCATGGACAGTAGGGGATTAAGATGAGCACACTGACTCAAGATCAAATTGCCGCCCATGATGAACACCATCACGGTGCACCTAAAGGCATCATGCGCTGGTTACTCACCACCAACCACAAGGACATTGGCACCCTGTACCTGTGGTTTAGTTTCATAATGTTTTTAACCGGTGGTGCGATGGCTATGGTGATCCGCGCCGAACTCTTTCAGCCAGGATTACAACTCGTTGAGCCTAACTTCTTCAACCAGATGACCACAGTTCATGGATTAATCATGGTATTCGGCGCCGTGATGCCGGCCTTTACAGGGCTGGCTAACTGGCTGATCCCGATGATGATTGGTGCGCCAGATATGGCGCTTCCACGGATGAACAACTGGAGTTTCTGGATCCTGCCCTTCGCCTTTACTATTTTACTGAGCTCACTGTTTATGGAAGGCGGCGGCCCTAACTTCGGTTGGACCTTCTACGCACCACTCTCGACCACTTATAGCCCTGACAGCACAGCATTATTTGTATTCTCTATTCATATCATGGGGATAAGTTCGATCATGGGTGCCATCAACGTGATCGTCACCATAGTCAACCTGCGCGCTCCCGGCATGACCTGGATGAAGTTACCGCTGTTTGTCTGGACTTGGCTGATTACCGCCTTCTTGCTGATCGCCGTTATGCCTGTGCTCGCTGGCGCCGTCACTATGGTGTTAACCGATAAGTTTTTCGGTACTAGCTTCTTCGAGGCGGCAGGTGGTGGTGATCCTGTGATGTTCCAGCATATCTTCTGGTTCTTCGGTCACCCCGAAGTCTACATCATGATTCTGCCTTCCTTCGGCATTATCTCCGCCATTGTTCCAGCTTTCAGCCGTAAACCATTATTCGGCTATTCATCCATGGTGTATGCCACGGCGAGTATTGCGATTCTGTCCTTCCTCGTGTGGGCGCACCATATGTTCACCACCGGCATGCCTGTGTTTGCTGAGTTGTTTTTTATGTACTGCACTATGCTGATTGCCGTGCCGACTGGGGTAAAAGTGTTTAACTGGGTAGCGACCATGTGGCGCGGCTCATTGAGTTTTGAAACCCCAATGTTGTTCGCGGTGGCCTTTATTATCCTGTTCACTATTGGCGGCTTCTCTGGCCTGATGCTCGCCATCACGCCAGCCGACTTCCAATACCACGATACTTACTTTGTGGTGGCTCACTTCCATTACGTGTTGGTTACTGGTGCGATTTTCTCCATCATGGCGGCGGCCTATTACTGGCTGCCAAAATGGACCGGCCATATGTACAGCGAAAAGCTCGGCCAGTGGCATTTTTGGTGCTCGGTGATTTCGGTCAATGTGTTGTTTTTCCCGATGCATTTCTTAGGTCTTGCGGGTATGCCAAGGCGTATTCCCGATTACTCGATTCAATTTGCCGATGTAAACCAAATCGTGTCGATTGGGGGTTTTGCCTTTGGTCTTTCTCAGCTGATTTTCCTCGTGCTGGTGATTAAGTGCATTCGGGGCGGTGAAAAGGCGCCCGCCAAACCTTGGGAAGGCAGCGAAGGCTTAGAGTGGACCCTACCCAGCCCTGCCCCCTACCACTCTTTCACCACGCCACCCGAGGTGAAATAACATGCAAGGCCAACCCCATCAGCCCAACATCAAGTCCAACCGTAAGCTCATCAGCCTGCTGGTGCTGGGCTGCCTTGGGATGTTTGGCTTTGGGTTCGCCTTAGTGCCGCTCTACGATGTGTTGTGCGAAAAACTGGGGATTAATGGCAAAACCTCCAATACTGCCAGCAGTTATCAAGCGATCACTGTGGACAAGAACCGCGTGGTAACGGTGGAGTTTATCTCGCAGGTGCAGACCGGCATGCCGTGGAAATTTGAGCCACAAACGAAACGGCTCGAAGTGCATCCGGGAGAACTCATTCACACGGCATTCCTGGCGCAAAATGTCTCTAACAGAGCGATCGTTGGCCAGGCGATTCCTTCTATTTCGCCCGGACAAGGTGCGGCTTATTTCAATAAAACCGAATGTTTTTGTTTTAACCAACAACACTTAGCCGCCGCGAGTCGCGCCGAGCTGCCGTTGATCTTCTTCGTGGATCCTCAATTACCCGAGTCTATCCACACCTTAACCCTCTCTTACACCCTCTACGACATTACCGACAAGCAGTTAGCGTCTGCCATAGAGCAAGGAGCTGCAAAATGACCACTAAACATGAGACTTACTACGTCCCCGCCCAGAGTGCTTGGCCGATTGTTGGTGCTATCGGCTTGTTTTTAATTGCCTTTGGGGCGGGACATTTTGTACATCAACTCAAATCTAGCGCTTCGGGTGGCGGCTATATTCTACTGGCAGGCATAGCCGTCATCCTGTTTATGCTGGTTGGTTGGTTTAGAACCGTGATCAAAGAATCCATGACGGGCCTCTATTCCCATCAGATGGATAGATCGTTTCGCCAAGGCATGAGCTGGTTTATCTTCTCCGAGGTGATGTTCTTTGCCGCCTTCTTCGGCGCCTTATTTTACGCCCGTATGGTCGCTGTGCCTTGGCTAGGCGGTGCCTCCAACAATGCCATGACCCACGAAGTCCTGTGGCCACAGTTCGAAGCCGTTTGGCCACTCGTCACCACGCCAGATGGCACCAAAACCGAAGCCATGCCATGGAATGGACTACCGCTAGTCAACACCATAGTGCTGCTAACCTCCTCAGTCACGCTGCATTTTGCCCATGTCAGCTTAGAAAAAGGTAAGCGTTCGGCCATCACCCTCTGGCTTGGGCTCACGATTTTGTTGGGAATTAGCTTCCTTGCTTTGCAAGCGGAGGAATATAGCCATGCCTACCATGAGATGGGGCTAACGCTCACCTCGGGCGTGTATGGCAACACCTTTTTCCTGCTGACGGGTTTCCACGGCATGCATGTCACCTTGGGCACTATCTTTCTATTAGTCTTGTTTTTCAGAGTGTTAAAAGGCCACTTTAGTGCGGATAAGCATTTTGCCTTCCAAGCGGGCAGTTGGTACTGGCACTTTGTCGACGTAGTTTGGCTCTGCCTATTTATCTTTGTTTATGTGCTTTAAATATTCATTAAAACAATAAGTTGAAAGCTTAAGGCGTGGGATTAAGACCAAGTAGTCCAGTCCCCAAAGCCACCAGCAAGAGCAGGATCACTAGTACAGAAAACATCACCCTACGGCCCAAATACCGGCTCATAGGCACAGGGTGATCAGCGGTTTGATCGTCACCTTTAACCATAATGATTAAGGCTCTGCCTAGGTTAAAAATGATAAACAGTAACAGCAGTACTAAAACACACTTAAAAATGAACGGGATGTTCATACGCTATCCTTATGTTTTGCTGACCAAATTAATGGGGTTGCCAAGATACATTTGGGTGCATAGGGCAATGTTGTTACTGCTGATATTGACTGTGGTGGTATTCGTGATTTTGGTCAAGCTGGGTTTGTGGCAAATGGATAGGGCCGCGGAAAAAACCGAACTACTCGCACAAATGGAGGCCAGACAATCCGCTGCCGCACTCAATCCTGAGCAGCTCATCGCTGAATTGGCTAAAGGCGGCGTTACTGGCTATCGCCTTGAGGTTCAAGCCAGCCCCGTTAATCCACAAATCTGGTTACTCGACAATCAGGTCTATCAAGGGCAAGTGGGTTATCTCGCCTTTCAATTACTGCAAATAGCGTCAGAAAATCATACAGATAATCGCGAGCAACCTTGGCTGTTACTCGAACTCGGCTTTATTGCCGCTAAATCCCACCGAGATGCCTTGCCCGAAGTCAGCCCCATAGTCGGTGAACTGGCTCTTACAGGCCGCCTCTATCAAAAACAGATTAATCCCTTGAGCCATCACTTATTAGCAGAACCCTTCACCACGGAACAAGGTGAACGGATTCGGTTTCAAAATCTCAATCTGCCCGAGATGGCACAAATGTTAGGACATCCCATCCTGCCCGCGGTGTTACAACCCAATGCCTTACCCCAATTACAACCCGCGCAGGCCTTACCCCACCCTTGGCAACCTTTCCCGCTCTCGGCCCAAAAACATTGGGGTTATGCATTGCAATGGTTTGCCATGGCAACTGTGTTTGCGGGGCTGATGGGTTGGCAAGCAATGAAATACCTCAAAAAATCACGACAACGGCATCAAGCCGATAAGGAAGCGACTAAAACCGAGTAACAGATAACAGCAAGATTTTAATAAAAAACAATAAAACAAAGCATTAGGGACAATAAGAGGAGCAAATATGGACTCCCAACAAACAGCCAAATACCGCGCATTGGGGTTATTGCTACTGGCCTTTATCGCGCCTGTGGTCATCGCTAAGTTAGTGCTGAGCATGCATTGGTATCAAGGCGGCTCCACCAACCACGGTGAGCTCATCAGCCCAGAAACCAGTTATACCAGTCTTGGCCTTAACAATCCTCAGCCTAAGGAATGGCAACTGTTGTATTTATTGCCCGCAAAGTGCGATGAAGCTTGCCGCGAGCGCTTGTATATTCTGCGTCAGAGCCATACCGCCTTAGGGCCAGATCAGGCTCGTGTCGAACCGCTTATTCTTGTGAATCCAGACAGTGACTTAAGCGCATTAAGCAGCTTTAACTTCAACACTCAGCCCGCCAGCCAAAGCCTCAGCCAATGGCTTGACCAACAGCAGCTGATTATTGTCGATCCACTCGGCGCACTCGTGCTGCGTTACCCCCAAGTACAAGGCAAGGCGGCACATTTAGCTCAGGGTAAGGCCTTGGTCGCGGATCTGCGTAAGTTATTAAAACTATCGAGGGTAGACTAATGCAACTGACTTGGCTCCTACGCGTCACCATAGTCTTTACTCTGTTAGTAATTTTAATGGGGGCTTACACTCGGCTCTCGGACGCAGGGCTTGGCTGCCCAGATTGGCCCGGTTGCTACGGCCATATCAAAGTGCCCACACACGACCATGAGATCTCCCATGCCCAAACCCTATTTCCTGACCACGATATCCATCCCGAGAAAGCTTGGCTCGAAATGATCCACAGGTATATCGCAGGCGCCTTGGGCATACTAGTGTTACTGATTTTGATCCTTTGCTTGAAAACATCCCAAGCCCCCAAGAAACTGCCCTTTGCCATAGTGCTACTCATCATCTTTCAGGCGGCGTTGGGGATGTGGACTGTGACGATGAAACTAATGCCGATTGTCGTGATGTCCCATTTAATTGGCGGCTTTAGCTTGCTCTCGCTCCTGCTCTTACTGTATCTGCGAACACGTCCGAGGCGAATTTTCGAAACCGCTGATATTCACAGTCAGCGTGGTGCGGGCGCAGGATTTAATGGCGCCCATGGTTCGCGGATAGGCACTAGCCTTAAATTTCTCGGCCAGAGCAAACATTTGCCGAAACTGGCGCTGTTGAGTCTGCTGGTGCTGATAGGTCAGATCATGCTTGGCGCCTGGACCTCCTCCAACTATGCCGCACTCGCTTGCACGGCTTTGCCGATTTGTGAAGGTAATTGGATGGATAATCTCGCCATTGCCGATGCGTTTTCCCCTTTCCAAGGGCAACACCCAAGCTTTGAATTTGGCGTATTGGATTACCATGCCCGCATGACCATTCATATCGCCCACCGCGTTGGCGCCATTATTACCGCCAGTCTATTGTTGCTGCTCGCCTATCGGTTATTTTTCAGCACCCAGCTCAAGGCCCTTAGCCTATTGCTGGTCGCCTTAGTGATACTGCAGGTCAGTTTAGGGATTTCAAACGTGGTGATGCATTTACCACTGGGGATTGCCGTTTCCCACAATGGCGGCGCGGCGCTGTTACTACTCACCTTAGTCGCGATTAACTATTTCCTTTGGCGCAGGGCACCTTAATCATCGGGGGATTTATCATGGCAAAACCACTCTCTATCAGCAGTCACCCCAGTGTCCATTTGGCTTGGCGTGCCTATTTCGAGATGACCAAACCTAAAGTAGTGGCTTTAATGCTGCTCACCGTCTTAGTCGGCATGTGTTTAGCCATGCCTACCATACTGCCAGTCAAACCCTTAGTGGCAGGTTTGCTCGGCATCGCCATGATGGCGGGATCGGCCGCCGCTTTAAACCATCTGATTGATAGGCGAATCGACGGCATGATGGCACGCACTTATAACCGTCCGCTGCCCAAGGGCCGAGTCTCGGCGACGAGGGCGTTGTTGTTCGCGGCACTCTTAGGCAGCCTAGGTTTTGTGATCCTCTATGTTTTTACTAATCCGCTCACCGCTTGGCTGACCTTTGCCAGCTTGATTGGTTACGCCTTGATTTATACCGCCTATTTAAAACGGGCCACACCACAAAACATTGTCATTGGCGGTTTAGCGGGCGCGATGCCGCCGCTCTTGGGCTGGACGGCGGTAACGAATCAATTCCATGGTCATGCGCTATTGCTCGTCATCATCATATTCCTGTGGACGCCGCCGCATTTTTGGGCACTGGCGATTCACAGACGCGCAGAATATGCCAAAGTGGATATTCCCATGCTGCCCGTGACCCATGGGGTAGAATTTACTAAGACCTGTATCTTGCTCTATACGATTTTACTGGCGATAGCTTGTCTATTGCCCGTGTTAGTCGGGATGAGTGGACCGCTCTACTTTGTGTGCTCAAGTTTGCTCAGCACGGGATTTATTTATAAAGCGTGGCAATTAAAGTATCAGGATTGCGAAGGGCTGGCGATGCAGGTATTTCGTTTTTCGATTTATCATTTAATGTTGTTATTCATGGCATTACTGCTCGACCACTATCTTTGGGCTTAATGTGCAACGAGCAATAGGGCGAGCATGGTCAAAGGACAAAATATGCAAGCAAGAATCTCCAACAAAATCTTAGTGATAGCGATTCTGTTAATAGGATTGGGTGGACTATTTGCAGTGAAGTTCAATCCACCTAAGCCCGTTGAGCTAGAGAGTGGTTTTTTGTTTCCTGAGGCGTTCGAGCTAGCGCCCTTTGAGCTTGTAGATCAACAGCAGAAACCCTTTACTAATGCCAATTTGAAGGATCAATGGAGCCTATTCTTTATCGGCTTTACCTATTGTCCCGATGTCTGTCCGACCACCTTAAACAAGCTCGCCGCCGCCTATCCTGAGCTGAAAAAAATTGCCCCCATTCAAATCGTGTTTTTATCCGTAGATCCGAAGCGGGACACCCCAGAGAAACTCCTCACCTATGTGAATTTCTTTAATCCTGAGTTTAAGGCGGTGACGGGTGAACAAACCCAAATATTCCCCCTCACCCGCAGCCTAGGGCTCACCTATGCCATGGTCGGCGAAGGGGATAATTATCAAGTCGATCATAGTGCTGGCTATGTACTGGTTTCTCCCCAAGGCACGCGGGTCGCGGTGTTTAAACCCACGGCAGCCTTAGGTAAAGCCCCTCAAGTACTCAACCAAGCCTTGATCAGCGATTTCGATAAAATCGTCAAAAGCTACAAACCTAAATAGCCGCCGCTGACGTGTTACTCTTTAACCCAAGTGCCGTCGTCTTTGGGTCTCACCCATGCCTGCGAAAACCAGTAATAGCCGTTGCGCGTCTTGCTTGGCGCCGTGCAATTGTAGCGCGAGCGACCCGCTGGCAGGGCTAAATCGGCTTGAATACTAAATTCATTGTCACTGCTCCAAGTGGGTGTTTTAGCGCCTTGCCCTTGGATATAACACATGACTTGTTTGGCCGAAATATCGCTCATATCCAGCTTAACCTTAAGCTCTGGGCGCCAATGCCCGCCCTTCAGTTCAGGATCGCTAGGCGTTTGCTCAAGCACTGGCATATTGAGGCTGTATAACTTGGCTTTTAGGCTCTTTAGATCCGCATATTGTCCCGCCACAGGGAAGCGCGGCAGCGCCGTGAGTGGCGAGTACGGCCCCGCCGCACCAGACTGCTGGCCAAAGGCAACGAAGCCATTTTCGGTCAACATATCCTGAATCGCCTGATTGTATTCGCCATAGGGATAGGCCAGCATTTTAAAGTTCTGCCCCGTCGCCTCACGAATCGCGTTTTCGGTGTCCTGAATATTGGCTTTAATTCGCGCTAGCCATTGGCTTGGGGATTCATTGTCAAGTTTGCGGATCAGATGCTCATGGGCCCAGCTGTGGTTAGCAATGTCGGCTCCTTCCTTGGAGAGCTTAATCAGATCTTCCCAGGTCATCATCTCGGTAAACTTTTGTTTAATCGGCTCAATCGCCACAAATAGGGTGTAGGGAAAACCAAATTCCTTTAGGATAGGGTGCGCTGTGGTCGCAATGCTGCGATAACCATCATCGAAGGTGATCGCCACCGTTTTTGCGGGTAAATCTTGCTTGTTTTTGATCGCCTCAACCACTTGGGATAAGGGAATAACCTTAAAACCATCGTCCGCCAGAAACTGCATTTGCTCACGAAATTGTGCAGGCGTGACGCTCGTCGCCGCCGGCGTGGTTTCTGACACATGGTGATACTGTAAAATGACCACAGCATGGGCCGAGAAAGTCATCAGCCCTAAGAGTGCCAATAACGCACGTTTAACCATAATGTGAATACCTCTGAATCAATGACTACCGCAAAATCCACCGCACTCGCGCTCCTGTTGAATGGCACCAAGAATCGCCAGCTGCTCGCGCTTGCCCTGCCGATGATCCTCTCCAATATCACGGTTCCGCTGTTAGGATTAGTCGATACGGCTGTCATCGGGCATTTAAGTGACGCCTATTATTTAGGGGGCGTTGCACTCGGGTCAACGATTATCACATTAATCATTTGGTTATTAGGCTTTTTACGGATGGCGACCACGGGATTGGTCGCACAGGCCTATGGCGCAAATGATGTTAACGCCCAATTAAAATTGCTGGTCCAAGGCGCCATGTTGGCGACAGGGTTGGGTATCGCGGTGATCCTATTGCAGATCCCGATACTGAATTTAGCGCTTAGCCTCTCCGAGGCGAGTGTCGAGGTGGAGCGTTATTGCCGAGAATATTTTCAAGTCCGAGTCTGGTCGACGCCATTCGCCCTGCTCAATTTAGTTATGCTCGGCTGGCTCCTTGGCAGACAACAACCCAAGGCGGCCATGTGGCAGCTTATCTTCGCCAACTTAGCCAACATTATCCTCGATGTACTGTTTGTAATAGGATTTGGCTGGGACGTTAAAGGAGCGGCATTCGCCTCAGTATGTGCGGATATCACCGCCTTTAGCGTTGCGCTCTACATGGTATTACAACAGCTTAAGCTGTCGTCTCAATTCACATTTGACCACTTGCGTGTCCATCTAACTTTTGGCGGTTACGGCAAACTGCTTAAACTCAATACCGATATTTTTATCCGCAGCCTATGCCTGCAAACCGCCTTCGCTTTTATGACCTTTCACGGCGCAGGCCTTGGGGATAATACGGTCGCAGCCAATGCGGTGTTATTGAATTTACTGTTATTAATCGCCTACGCCCTCGATGGCATTGCCTATTATGCCGAGGCGGAAGTGGGCAAAGCCTACGGACAAAAACGCACTCAACCACTGCGCGAAGCAGTACTCCTCGCTTGGTGTTGGTCCGCCATCTCTGCATTGGGTTTCAGTCTGATATTTTATCTTTTCGGCGACCGTATCATCGGGCTGCTAACCAATATTGATGAGGTGAGAACCACAGCGCAAATTTATCTGCCTTGGCTGATATTACTGCCGCTTTGGTCTTTTAGTTCCTATCTGTTTGATGGAGTTTATATTGGCGCAGCGCAGGGCAAAGTGATGCGTAACAGTATGATTATCGCCACATTTGGCGCCTTCTTCCCAACATGGTATTTGCTGCAATCGCTGTTGCCTTCCGAACAAGCTAACCATGCACTATGGGCGGCCATGACGGCCTTTATGCTAACGCGCAGCCTCACCCTAGCGACACATTACCGCTTTAGCAAGGCATTTATTCTTAATTAGTTCTGTAAAGACAGTAGCTTACTTAATGTTATCCCATTAAGATACGCGCCATTATTGTAATGAAATTGTGATGCGCTATGAAAAGGATTTTACCTTTGTTACTCCTGTGGCTAAGTCTGCCACTGCTTGCTCAAACCGTTCCTCAGCTACCCGTCGAGGCCTTTGCCAGTATTCCCGATGTCAGCTCAGTCCAACTGTCGCCCGATGGTAAAAAAATTGCCTCTATCGTTCGGGTAGACCAGCCCAAACTTAAGGGTACCGTTGTCAGCATCCTCGATTTAGAAACAGGTGCAAAAGACGTTGCAGTTCATACCGATAATCAGAAGTTTGTCCTGCTGTCATTACAGTGGGCAAATGACACTACTTTGCTGATTAGCGCTAAGTTTCCGGCAAACCGCTACGGCACACCAACGACCGAAACTCGCTTGGTAAAGTACGATTTAACCACACGAAAAACGACGAGTGTTCTTGCCCGCAGTGTTGTGGAGCGACTCAGTTGGATCCCCCAACATCAGGGACAGATTATCGATATGATGCCGGATGATCCCGATCATATCTTGCTCTCCCTCGATGGTATGGGCGAAGCAGTGGGAGAAGATAGCGTGCTTAGAGTCAATCTCTCTCAGGGAAAATCCGCCTTTATTCAAAACGCTAAGCGTAAAGTCATCGGTTGGATTGCCGACAGGCAGCACAAGATCCGAATTTCCATCTATAACGATGACACTGAGTACCGAATCTACGAACAGCCCGAACAAAAAACCGAGTCTCGCTTACTTTGGACCTTTAAAGCCTTCTCTGAAGACAGTATCTGGCCACTGGGGTTTGATGCAGACCCAAATATTCTGTACGTACGCGCCTATCACCAAGGATTTGAAGCCATTTTTAAGGTGAATTTGACTGATCCTAAGCTCAGCAAAGAGTTGGTGTACGCCAACGAAAATACCGATGTCGAAGGCGACCTCATCTATTCAGAATTAAAGAAAAAAGTCATTGGGATCAGTGAGGGCGATGGCGAAGAGTATACCTTCTGGGATCCTGAATATGCGGGCCTACAAAATGGGCTGAAAGCGGTATTACCCAATGCGCACAACTTCATCACCCAATTTAGCGCCAATGAACGCCGCTATATTGTCTACTCCACCAGCTCAACTCAGCCAGGCACCTATTACTTTGGTGATCGGGATGAAAAGGCACTGTTTCCAATAGCCGAGAGATATAGCCAGCTCAGCAGCGAACAACTCGCCGACACTCAATATCTGAGCTACGAAGCGCGGGATAAACTCAAAATCGATGCTTACCTTACTGTGCCTAAAGGCCTTGAGGCGAAAAACTTACCAACCATCATCTTCCCCCACGGCGGCCCCATTAGTTACGACAGTAATGACTTTGATTACTGGGCACAGTTTTTTGCTAACCGAGGCTACGCAGTATTTCGAATGAACTTTAGGGGCTCAGCTGGCTACGGCTATGAGTTTATGAAAGCCGGCCTAAAAAGCTGGGGACTCGAAATGCAAAACGATGTGGAAGATGGCACGCGTTACCTAATTAATCAAGGGATTAGCGATCCACAACGTATCTGTATTGTCGGCGCGAGTTATGGTGGTTATGCAGCGCTGATGGGCGCGGCGATGACCCCCGACCTATACCGCTGTGCGGTCAGTGTGGCTGGCGTAACAGACGTGGCTTACTTAGTAAAATCCAGTCGCCGTTTTACCAATTATGAAGTCGTTAAAGAACAAATTGGCGATGACTTTAGCGCCCTCTATGAACGCTCACCCGTCAGTAAGGCCGATAAAATCACTATCCCAGTATTACTATTGCATGGCGACAAGGACCGAGTGGTCAAGGTGCAACATAGCCGCGAAATGTTCGACGAACTGAAATCACGTAAGAAAAACGTCGAATATATTGAGCTTGAAAATGGTGACCATTATTTAAGTAACAATGACCACAGGTTAACCACGTTCAAAGCACTGGATAAGTTTTTAGCCGACAATCTGAAAACCCAGTTGTAGCATCAAAGCCAAATATAAAAAACGCGACTCAAGGTCGCGTTTTTTAATTCAGCTCAACACAAACTTAAGCGTAAGAGTGCTCACCATGTTGATGATCGGTTACGTCACGTACACCAGACAACTCGCCTGGGAACATATCCAATAGTTGCTTCTCGATACCATCTTTTAAAGTGATATCCACTTGCGAACAACCGTTACAACCGCCGCCGAACTGCAATACCGCAACGCCTTCGCTAGTGATCTCAACCAACATAATGTTGCCGCCATGGCTTGCCAGTTGTGGGTTGATTTCAGATTGGATCACGTACTCAACACGCTCAGCCAATGGCGCATCGGAAGCGACTTTACGCATTTTCGCGTTAGGCGCCTTCAGGGTTAATTGCGAACCTAATTGATCGGTCACGAAATCGATTGAAGCTTCTTCTAAGAAAGGCGCACTCTTTTCGTCTACCATAGCGCTAAAACCATTGAATTCTAATTCAATATCATCGCTTTCAACGGCGTCAGGTGGGCAGTAAGACACGCCACACTCGGCTTGTGCGGTACCAGGACTAATCACAAATACACGAATATGAGTGCCTTCAGGTTGATCTGCTAACAACTTTACAAAATGGGCTTGAGCCGCATCGGAAATCGTAATCATGGAAACCAGCTCCGTCAGGGGATACCTGAGTGTTTTAGTAAGAATTAGGCGTATGATACTCCTAGTCACTCACGCTTTGTAGTCCCTAGGGTAGCAAGTTCTGGAATTTTGCAAAATCCATCACGCTTTCAGGCTCAGATAAAGGGCTCAAATAAATGAGTAAAATATCCTTCTTTCAAGGCAAAAAAGCGACCGAAAGGCCGCTTTTACTTGCAACAAACCATACTCTACTTAGCGGCTTCTTGGCCTGCAATACGACCAAACACAATAATATCTGTGTACGCATTACCACCTAGTCGGTTTGTACCGTGGGTTAAGCCTGTCACTTCACCTGCGGCAAACAAACCAGGAATAATATTTCCTTTTTCATCTAGCACACGAGTGTGAGTATCAACCACAAGTCCCCCCATAGTGTGGTGCACAGAAGGAGTCGCTTTTAAAATCCAATATGGTCCTTTGCTTAAATCGACTAAACCAGAGCGATGGTTAAAGGCTTCATCCTTGCCAGTCGCGGCATAATGATTGACGTCTTTAATCGTTGCTAATAGCTTATCTTCAGGAATATTAAATACTTTAGCGGCTTCCTCTAAGGTATCAACCTTGTACATTAGCCCATCTTTGGTAAATTCTTTCAGTTCGCCTTGGTGCATTTCAACCGTATGGGCAACGTCCTCGATAGCTTGATTCCATAACACATAGGTATAACGTCCTGGCTGTGCCAGTATGGCCTGTGAAATCACATCTCGGCGGTCCAGTTCTTCCACAAAACGCTCACCATTCTGGTTAATTAGCACAGCTCCGAAAAAACGTGCATCGGCAATCAGCGCAATCGCACCTGATGTAGGGCTACAAATAGGGTATGACTGGATATAGCCCATGTTTTTAGCAGCCGCGTGAATCTTCTCCGCCATAACAATCCCATCACCAGTACCACCTGAATGTCCCGTACTGCCGTAGCGTTCATCTAACTCAGGGTTGTATTTCTTACGCATTTCCATATTTGATGAGAAGCCACCAGTGGCAACAATCACACCGCGTTTAGCATGATAAGTGATGGTTTTACCATTGTGAGTCGCCTCGACGCCAACAACCCGCCCCGTTTGATCTTGAAGTAATCGCTCCGCTTTGGTGTTGGTATGAATGGGTAAACCAACTTCTTCAGCTTTAATAGAAAACTTACTGATCACTTCAGCACCGGTGTGGCCTTTAGGGATTAAAGCCCGTTTAACGCTATGTCCACCAAACTGGAATAATTGGTCGGGATAAAACTCAACTTTTACATAATCCCTTAACCACTCTGCGGCCTCGACGGCATTGTCTGCCATGGTCTTCACCATTTCAGGATCGCCCTTAAAATCCCCACCTTTTAAGGTATCGCTGATAAACAACTCTTTGCTATCAGTTATACCCATGTTTTTCTGTACCCAGCTTCCGGCCACATTCATCTCAGCGCCAGAAATCAATGAGTTACCACCAACGATCGGCATTTTTTCAATAATAACAGCCGTTCGACCTGCAGCCATAGCCTCTAAGCCCGCACTAAATCCAGCCCCACCCGAACCAATCACCACAACGTCATAGGTATATTCGGTCGGTGTCACAGCTTCCGTTTTTTTTGCGGCAGCAACTGCTGCCAATGTGACGCCTGCGGCTTCGATACTTTTACTGACGGCTTCTTTAAGTGCATTCGATGTCACTGTCGCCCCAGTAATACCGTCAACATCGACAGAGTTGTTATCAATAATCGCTTGCTTCACATCACGAAATACTGCTCCCGCAAGAACTTTATTTTCCTTTTGCTTGAGTACATCAATCGCAACGATATGACCGTCTTTAAATGTGGTTTCAACCTGCACTTCGCCATGCTTACCTTGAGCCGTGCCTTGGCTTTTGACTATTTGATGTGTCACTTGACAACCCGCGACCACAATGAGTGCAGTAATAGCAAGACCTATGATGGATTGTTTATAATGCATTACAGTCCCTCTGTATTAAATGTATAGAAATTTTAAAATCAACATGAATTATAAGTAATATACTTATTTAAAATATTTAGTAGCTTATTTTATTCAAAACTGATAACCGACAGACACACCATATTCAATTCCATCATTATATTGTGCCCCCCAACTGTCATAATGGGTAAGATGCAGTTTGGTGTATATTGAATCAGTCAAACTCGTCTGCAACGTAGTTATAATTTGGTGACCATAACTTTCATAAGAAAATAGTTCCTGATGCGCCTTATCCCGATCAATCTGAGCCTCGTAATTTAGATTAAGGCTATGTTTAGCCCCTAATAGTTCAAATGGATATTTTGCATTTACAACAAGTGCGTAGCCGGATAAATCGTTAAACTTCTCTGATGTAGGAGAGAAATTGCCAAAGGTATAATTAAAGCCAACACCATAATTTAATGATAGAGACTTGAATTTTGTATTATGTGTTAAACCTAGATAAAGATTGTCTTCGACTAAGGTTTCACTAGCTGATATAAAGTTTTGCGTCCAAAAATTGAAGTTAGATTCACCTAGCTGATTTTCTAGTATCATTAATGACTTAAGTGTTGTTTTCCCATCCTTATTTTTCTGATTCTCGGCCAGTTCTGCAGGGTTTTCTAATTTTATATTCGCAAAATAGGTCCCCCAATCAGCAATCCCTAAATGATTTAATTTAACAAATGGTTGATTAAATACCCCTGGGTTATCATCTTTTGTACTCTCGGTATAAAACTTATAACCCAGATCTACACTAGTTTTAGTAACATCGGCATAGGCTGAAGCACTAATGAAAATTGTGCTTAATAAAGCGGACACCATACTTTTATTCAACATAAATCCTCCTCACCATAAAAATGATTTTTTAGTAGAGAAACCATTTAATGATATTTTTACTACAATCAAGTAAAAGGCTATGTGATCTATGATTTAAAAGTTTTTTGATTTGGAAATGTGTGTGGTTTTACGCAGTAAAACTACACTTTAAATATACTTATTTTATTTCTAACCTTGATATAAACAGATTATTTTCTGATGATATTTCAAAAATCCACCCTAATTGTTGCGCTAACCGCCTGACCAACAGTAAACCTAGCCCAAAACCACTATTGCCTTGTCCACTATACGAGTTAACTATCTCTATTGAATGTCCACTTTGAGTGATATGTATATTAGCACCACCATGCTCCATGCTATTTCTTAACAAATTACTGATAACAATTCGTAGCGGATGCAGCGGTACTAATAATCGTGTGCTATCTGTCACTAACTGTATATTTCGATCTAGTCCATGCACTCGTTTTTGCTCCTCAACAATATTAAAAAGCAAGGGATAGATAGCTACTACCTCCTTTTCCATAACAACGCATTCTTTATTCGTTAGCCAGAGTAATGTTTCAATAAGTGACTTCATTTGCCCTGTTGCTTGAGAAGCATTTAGAGTTGCACCAGTGAGTTCTCCTTGTTGCAGGGTAAGAATTTCAAATGATGACTGGCATATCGCAACGGGTGTACGCAACTCATGGCTAGCAAAGCGTAAAAAATTTAACTCTCGCTGCTGAGCTTCCTGGAGTTGTAATATCGAGTTATCTAAGGCATCAACAATTGCCCTTAACTCAGCATATTCCTGTTCGGGTAACCTTAATTTTTTCCCACCAATCCAATCATGCTGCTTTATTGCATGGCTAATCTGACGAATAGGTGTGATCACTTTACTTTGCATATAAAAAGCAAGACCAGCACTCGCAGAAAAAGTAATTAGTATCAAAAGTAAAATTGCCGTCATATTTTTGGGTGCAAATTGTAAATCATGAGTTACATTGATATGCAACCAAATATAGAGAGCTATATTATCTTTCGTGTAATACACACTTAATGCATCAACATAGGGGCCTTCAGCATGCTCATATACAATCTTATTAGTATCAGAGAGGGCTTTATTATTAGTCAGTGCCCGAATGTTCGAGGGGAGCTCATGCCAATTAGCATAGACGGTAAGATTATCCGTTTTTAGAATGGGTTGTTTAACTGAAGGTTTATGCGACTGAGTGCTTTCGGCTAATTCTAATATTAATTCAGCAGATTGCCCCGCATTATGAACCGTGATTTTATGCATCGAAATCATCCCGGCACACATCATGCAAAGAGGGATAAAGCTATTAACCGCTAATGTGATTAATAGGAAAATAACACCCCATACTTGGTAGCTTCGCTTAAGGCTAAGCTTAGGAACTTGCATCAGTGACATCTCTAAGACTTAATCCAACCCCACGAATCGTATGCAACAATTGGTGTTCGAAGGGCTTATCGAGCACTCTACGTAGAAGATGAACATGGCTGCGTAGGCTATCACTATCCGGAATACTATCAGGCCAAATCAATCGCTCAATTTCTTCTCGACTGACCGTTTCTGGGCTGCGCCGCGCTAATAACGCTAAGATCTGCCAACCCGTTTTAGATAACGTAAGCAATAGTCCTTGGCGATAAACCAGATGATTCCCAAAATCTATTTCGAGATCACCGATGGTGAGACGTTGAGGTGCAGGTCGACGCTGGGCGACCACTTTTAGTCGTGCAACCAACTCTTCCATCGCAAAAGGCTTTACTAGGTAATCGTCAGCCCCAACCGCAAACCCACTCAAACGTTCTTTAAGGCTACTGCGTGCAGTTAACATAATCACGGGTGAAGTAATGCACTGTGCTTTCCACCGTTCACACGCTTTTATTCCATCACCGTCCGGTAAATTAAGATCCAGGATAATAGCGTCAAATTGTTGCCGGCTAATGAGCATATCTGCTTGGGCTAAATTAAATGCGTAATCACACTCAATGCCACTTAACTCAAGATATTGAATGATGTTACTTGATAACAGCCGATTATCCTCAACCAGTAATATCAACATATTTAAATCAACTCATATTGGTGCGCCAAATGAACCAAGTTTGCCCTATTAGCTGCACCAAATTTTTTCCGCATGGTTTCCATATGATATTCAACTCCTCTAACACTTATCGGGAGCTGAGTAGAAATTTCATCGTTTTGCAAACCATTTGCAACCATTTGCAAAATATCTCTGGCATTTTCTTTTATCAGGGGACTTTGTAAAAATGGATTGAATTGGGGTTTGTTGAATTCAAATAGTTTGTGTTGCGCATCCTTTAACGTATCTGCTAATCCGTCTAACATTAGGTCTGAATTATTTCGGTGACTCAGTAGTATAAAACGACCAGTCCAACGACATTGGTTGTGACACGCAATAGGCCAACTCAGGACAGTCTGAATATTGTGCTTATTAAACAGTACGCTTGCCTTATTGTTTTTTTCACTTATAAATTTATATGCGTAGGGTTTTGATGTGTCGAGTGAAAAACCAAAATTAGCATCACTAGCGGCCACTTGATTTAAATAAAAGCGCTGTAATTGAGCAACCACAGGTGAAGAAGCTACGCTAGCGATCGGTTTACGCAATGCCGTTGGGGAAAATAAACTGGTATCTTTCGGAAAATGATAGTTTTCATAAGCACAGTGTGGGATCCCCTGAAACCAAAAACCACTAAAACCGTGCAGTTTCAATGAAGCACTAATTTCCTGAATAACGTCTTGTAACGTCGATACCCTATTTGCATTTGATAGAGCCTGTTTAGCTTCCATAAATACCCCCAAACCAAATAATAAAGGAAGGTATCTCAATACAAATAATAAACAAAACCTATTGATACATATACTTACATCTGATCCCAAAAATAAAACTTATTTTTTATTTGTCGTTTTTTTGACATTGTTTTGACGTAAGCAAAGGTAAAATGCATTGCCGCTTGCCTACTCCTCAAACGCTTCCAATAAACCCGGTGCTTCGGCTCTGGCGAGGCACCATATTTGTACTTGTATATATCGCGCCTCGAACAAGCGGGCGATTTCTGCCACAGTGGTCCCCGTGGTGACCACATCGTCCACCAGCGCTATCCGTTGATAGGCAAAATCTGCGTTTAACTCAAAAGCATCCTGTAGATTTCGCCGTCGCTGTGCGCCATTGAGTCCGGCTTGTGGGCGGGTATCCTGCCGCCGAATTAATCCGTCATTGACGAGTGGCAGCGAGAGCTGCTTCGATAATTCATGGGCAATTAACCATGCTTGATTAAATCCACGTTGGCGCAGCCGATTCGGATGTAAAGGGACTGGCACTATGGCCTGCGGTAGAGTGATTAAGTCTTGTTGTTCGAGCTGACCAATGCGCGCCACTAAGGCTTGGCACAATATGGGTAAAGCGGCGAGTTGCCCCTGATATTTAATGGCCGCTATCCAAGGGCCAAAGCCTTGATGATAACTGCAAGGTGCGATGACTTTTCGCGGTTGATGCCTTAGGCACTCACCGCAATATTCGAGTTCAAGCGGCATGGATTTTCCACAACCTAAACAAATTGGGCTGTGATATAAGCCCGTTTGCAGGCATATCTGGCAAAATCCGGCTTCCTTTGCATTGAGGGATTGGTGGCACAGTAAGCAGCGGTTAGGTAAACTGCCCGCCAAGTAACGCTGCCCCAAATGCGAAACTATGCGTAACAGCTTCGCCCCCTGTTGCGACCAAGTCCATTTGCTATCGCCCGACATACAACTTCCTATTAGAGGTATTTTAGTGAACTCTGCGACGCCAGCCCATCATTCCCAACTGCATATCGACACCCGAGGCCAAGGGCCGGATCTGGTCATGCTCCATGGTTGGGGTGTTAATAGCGCCGTTTTCACGCCGCTCTATGAGCAGCTTTCTGAGTATAGAGTCCACTATGTCGATCTGCCGGGCTTTGGCCTAAGTCAGCCAATCGCGGGCGATTTATCGACTTGGGTGGATGCGCTAATTCATGCCTTACCCGCCAATGCGATTTGGGCCGGCTGGTCACTGGGTGGCTTAGTGGCAACTCAAGCCGCCATAAGCTATCCATCCCATGTCAGAGGATTAATGACTATCGCCTCCTCGCCCTGTTTTATGGCAAGGGAGGAAGAAGCATGGCCCGGCATTCCACCGCAGGTGCTCAGCATGTTTGGCGAGCAGCTTGGGCAAAATTTACCGAAGACAATTGAGCGCTTTTTAGCGATTCAGGCCATGGGCAGCGAAACAGCCAAAGACGATATCAAGCAGCTGCGGGATTTAGTGCTAGCACGCCCGCTACCCGATGCAGCGGCCTTAACTCAAGGTTTGGATATGTTGAATCAAATCGATCTTAGGCCACAGCTGTCGGCGATACAGCAACCTTGGCTGCGGATCTGGGGTCGACTCGATGGACTCGTGCCCAAACGCGTTCAACCTCAAATGCCCACCGCCAGTCACATCACTGATGTCATGCTTGCCAAGGCATCCCACGCACCGTTTGTGTCCCACAGGGAAGAATTCTTGCAGGCAATCACACCTTGGCTGGCGCAATTCAAGGACTAGTGCTTTATCTTTGTGCAATAAGTGGCTAGTATTTAACCATCAAGGCCACAAGGAATTTTTCATGCTGCTTGTCAGTAACTACCCCCAAGTTCCGATAGCGACGACCAATGTCGCGACGGACTCGGCTCGGGTCGACAATCAGCTCAAGCCCGTCGTTATTCCGCCACAGGCCGCGACTAAGGGCCATGAAGAGCGCGCCTTTAATCCGCAAAATGAGCGTACCGCCGATCAAACTCAGCAACAGGCACGTTTGCTCGAGCAAAATCAGCAACAAGTTCAAGACAAACAGCAACAGCAGCAGTCTTCACAGCAGCAGAGCCAGCAACAGCAAGAGAAACAAGCGCCCATAGTTGCTGCCGATCGTGCTCAGCCTAAAACCCTTAAAGTGCCAGTGCGCGGCCCAGCGGCGCTGCAGCGTAAGGATATTCGGTTAAAGGTCGGCCAAAATACTCCCCGCCCCGCCAATACCACGGCGAAAACCACGACTGCGGCCGCGCGTCAGCCGATGCAAGGGGAATCCCCTCAGTTTTATCAACAGGTTGGCCAGCGTATTGGACAATATTATGCGCAGCAAACTCAGCCAGAAGCCGAACCAGCTATGTCAGCTTGGATTTAAAATCTGCTGGTTTAAGGATAAGTTTAAAAATAAAAATGCCGCTAATCAGCGGCATTTTTCATTCGGTTATTTACCCGAGCGATACAGCTCTTGCTGGTAGGCTAGGCTGCCCCACAGCGCCCAACCTAAGGCCTTTTTCTCCAGCGCCTGCGCCGCTGGGGCATAAGGCGTTAAGTGCTCGGTCTTTTCATCGTACTGGAAGCCCTGCGCTGCTTTTTCTGGCTGCAGGATAACCACATCTTTACCTTCCATCAGGGCAAAGTTTTTATCGTATTGCATTAGCGCACGTCCCGGCCAATCATCGCTGACCTGAGTTAAGTCACGACCAAGCATAGGATAAGAGTCTGAAATACCAATCAAAGATAACAGGGTTGGCGGCAAGTCGATTTGACTCACAATACGGTGATCGCGTTTTGGCGCAACATTATCCCCAATGATTAACCCCGGAATACGGAAGCGCGATACTGGCACCAAATCGGCACCACCAACGCGGCTATCGTGGTCGGCGACCACGATAAAAATAGTGTCCTTCCAGTAGTCGGCATTTTTCGCCAATTTGAAGAACTCACCAATCGCATAATCGGCATATTTGGCCGCGTTATTGCGAGTTTGCTTAGGTTGTTCATACAGTTCAATACGGCCATCGGGGAATTCGAATGGGTCGTGGTTACTCGAGCTAAACACCAAGCTAAAGAATGGCTTACCCTCACTGTGAAGACGCTCGAACTCACTATTCGCCTTACGCATTAAATCTTCGTCGGATGCGCCCCACGAGCCAACAAAGGCCGGAGACTTATAATCCTTCTGGTCGATAATGTCGCTAAATCCATTACCGAGGAAGAAACTTCGCATATTGTCGAAATGGCTCTCACCACCGTAGATAAATTGGGTGGTATAACCGTGGTTCTTCAGCAATTCGGCGAGGGTGAAAAAGCCCGTCTGGCTCTTACCGAGTTTTACCACGGCGCGGGCCGGTGTTGGCGTAAAACCTGTGGTGACCGCTTCGATTCCGCGCACTGAACGTGTGCCAGTGGCGTAAAGATTATCGAAATACCAGCCTTCCTGTGAGAGCGCATCGATATTCGGCGTTAAGGGCATACCGCCTAAGCTCCCCACAAAGCGGGCGCCTAAGCTTTCCTGTAACAGGATGACTAAGTTTTTCGGTTTACCACTGTAGCTGGCCTGGTTAAAGCTCAATGAAGGGATATCGCTCGAGGTAAAGGCACTCTCGGGGCGACCACTCTCTTGTCTAATGGTCTTGATGATCTCATCTCTATCTAATGAGCCATATACCTTAGAGGCGTCTTCTTCGCTGCCCATTTGCTTGATTGCAAACACTAACGAATAAGCAGAGTTAATCACGAGGGAGTTCACTAATGGATCGTCGGCAAATGCCACCATCGCTGGGTTGATTGGACGATGGCCTAAGGTTGAGCGCGCACCCAATAGGGTCACGACGATCACCAAGACAGCTAGCACCGGACGCCAATACCAACGTGGGAAACGCAGATTTTTAGTTAACTTACCGCTGAGTATCCAACCGCCCCACAGCGTCGCTAGGGTAAGCAGCACAGAGAAAATCAGCTCCAGTTTGCGTCCCGCCCACAGCATCGACAGCACTTCTTTGGGGTAAATCAAATACTCCACATACAAGCGGTTCGGACGAATGCCGTATTCCTCAATAAAGGCTGGCGTTGAAACCTCAAGGAACACAATGGCCCACAGACCTAAGGTTAGCCATAGGCGCAGCACCCATTGCCAAATGCGGCCAAGCAGGTGTTCACCCGAAAACAACGCCGTACCTAAGGCGGCGACGCCCCATAACCAACACAGGGTTGCGATATCGACACGAATACCTTGTAGTAGCAGATGCGACCAACCGTCAACAGCGGCCACACGTTCGCCCTGCCACAGACCTAAGCCGATACGGCTTGCCGTAGCAATAGCGAGTACTAACAGACTGAAAACAAGAATGACGCGAAATGGCCCATGGGCGGACTGGCGTCCACGAGCGGATGAACCTGACTGCATGTATAACCCCAAAACATTAAACTTCCACTCAGCTTTGGAGTGTCAATTTGAAAAAAATCGGTGAAAAAGTTGTGGTATGACAACCGATTTTGCTTAACGTTGCATTAAATGCCGACTTTATATTACCTAGGACAGCATATATGCAACAATTTTGTGGCTAACGAGTAAAAAATGTCGACTCGAACACAGGTGTGTATCCGAGTCGACCTGAGTCAGATTACTTTTTCAGCTTTGCGAAGGCGTCGGCAAAGGCATTGCCCATGGCCGCATTGACGGGTGCCGCTTTTGGCGCAGGACGCGAAGACTTATGCTGGGCATTGCCCTTATGAGCCTGTGGCTTACCTTGAGATGGGCCGCGTGTTTGAGCCTTGCTCTGATCGATAGCCTCATCCAGACGCATACTCAAACCGATACGACGACGCTCGACATCGACCTCCATCACCTTCACTTTCACTACATCACCCGCTTTGACCACTGTATGGGGATCGGTAATAAATTTGTCGGTTAATGACGAGATATGCACTAAACCATCTTGATGCACACCGATATCCACAAAGGCGCCAAAGTTAGTCACGTTGGTGACAACGCCTTCGAGGATCATCTCTGGTTTCAGATCCTTAAGCTCCTCAACCCCATCCTTAAACTTGGCGGTTTTAAACTCACCACGCGGGTCACGACCCGGTTTATCCAGCTCGCTGAGGATGTCGGTCACTGTCGGTAAACCAAACTCAGGGGTCGTAAACTCCTGCGGCTTGATATTGCGTAGCAGCTCAGAATTACCGATAAGGCTCGCCAACTCCACTTGCTTGGTCTTAGCAATGGTTTCGACCAGCGCATAGGCTTCGGGGTGAACTGCCGACATATCCAATGGATTGTCGCCATCACGGATCCGCAAAAAGCCCGCGGCTTGTTCAAAGGCTTTAGGGCCCAAGCGCGGCACTTTCAGCAGTTCTTTACGGTTTTTGAAGGCGCCGTTGGCATCGCGGTAGTCGACCAGGTTTTTCGCTAAGGTTTTGTTTAACCCTGCCACCTGCGACAGCAAAGGCACTGACGCCATGTTTAAATCCACACCCACACCGTTTACGCAGTCTTCGACCACGGCTTCGAGCGAGCTAGACAGCTGGCTTTGGCTTACATCGTGCTGGTATTGACCCACACCGATGGATTTAGGCTCAATCTTCACCAGTTCCGCTAAGGGATCCTGTAGACGGCGAGCAATCGAAACGGCGCCACGAATAGACACATCCAGCTCAGGGAACTCAAGCGCGGCGAGTTCTGAGGCGGAATACACGGAAGCACCCGCTTCACTCACCATCACCTTGGTCAGTTGCGGTTGGCTATCCTTAAGGCTGGCAATCAACTCACCCGCTAACTTGTCAGTTTCGCGTGATGCAGTGCCGTTACCAATCGCGATTAATTCCACCTTATGCATTTGCGCTAAGTTGGCTAAGGTACGAATCGACTTATCCCACAAATTCTGTGGCGCATGGGGGAAAATAGTCGTATGTGCGACCAGCTTACCCGTGTTATCTACCACGGCCACTTTAACGCCCGTGCGTAGACCCGGGTCTAGACCCATAGTCGCCTTAGCGCCCGCTGGTGCGGCCATAAGTAAGTCGCCTAAGTTGCGGGCAAACACTTTAATGGCTTCTGCTTCGGCGCGCTCACGCATTTGCGAGATAAACTCGGTTTCCATCTGCAGTGCAATTTTAATCCGCCATGTGGCGGTCACAACGGTCTTAAGCCATTGGTCAACACTGCTATCGCCGAGTTTTAGGCCTAAGTGCTCGCTAATGATCACTTCACAGTAACTGCCCTGACCCGCTTCGGCAGCAGGATCGGCATTCATGGATAGGGAGAGGAAACCCTCATTGCGGCCACGCAACATCGCCAAGGCACGGTGTGATGGCACTTTCGCCAGAGGTTCGCTGTGCTCGAAATAGTCGCGAAACTTAGCGCCCTCCTTCTCTTTGCCGGCGATAACACGGCTCTCTAACACACTGTTTTGGCTCAGGTGTTCACGAACTTTACGCAGTAATTCCGCATCTTCGGCGTAACGTTCCATCAGAATATAACGAGCGCCTTCCAGTACGGCTTTGGTATCGGCAAAGCCCGCTTCGAGATTCAGATAACCCGCAGCCAATGCTTCGATATCGGCATTACGGTCCGCCAGTAAAGCTTCAACAAGCGGCTCTAATCCCGCTTCAATCGCAATTTGGCCCTTAGTACGGCGCTTAGGCTTGAAGGGAAGGTACAGATCTTCGAGACGGGTCTTGCTGTCGGCGCCTTCAATTTCCCTTTGCAATTCAGGCGTTAACTTACCCTGGGTTTGAATGCTGGATAAAATGACCTGACGTCTGTCATTCAGCTCGCGCAAATAACCTAAACGAGTGTGCAGCGTACGTAACTGGGTGTCATCTAAGCCCCCAGTCGCTTCTTTACGGTAACGGGCAACGAAGGGAACGGTAGCACCATTGTCGAGCAAATCTATGGTGGCAGTGACTTGATGCTCCTGAACATTCAGTTCCTGAGCAATAATTTGGGCAATAGTCTGCATAAATAAAGTATCGTGCCTAACGGTTTGATTGATCCTAATTGCGCCCAAGATACCACAGGCGCAGTCGTTATTTCATATGATGCTCTCGATTTCAGCATGAAAATCGACGAGAGTTTGATCTACTAAAGGTTATTCTGGCTCGCCCTCGAGCGGCGTCTCGAATGGGGTATAGCGGATGTCGTTGATATACCATTCCTTTGGACCCGAGGGGGTTTGCACGACCACTTCATCATCGACCTGTTTGCCGATCAGTGCCCGCGCCATGGGAGAGTCTATGGTGATATAGCCCAGTTTAGTGTCGAGCTCATCCTTGCCGACAATACGATAACGCACGCGCTCGCCCGCTTCGTTTTCAAGCTCGAACCAAGCGCCAAAGTAAATTTTGCCTTCTTGTTGGGGAGAATAATCGACGATTTTAAGTTCTTCGAGGCGTTTGACTAAGTATCTGACACGGCTATCGATTTGGCGTAAAAGCCTTTTATTGTAAGTGTAATCCGCGTTTTCACTTCGGTCGCCCTGGGCGGCGGCCTCTTGCACTTTAAGCGTGATCTGCGGACGATATTCCTTCCACAGGTATTTCAATTCTTTATCTAAGGTCATCCAGCCTTGGCGGGTGATCAAATGCGCTTTCATAACTCACTATCCACGGGTTTAACCATGCCGAGTAGCCTTACTCGACACACAAACTAGACTATTGCGCCGGTTCGATATCGACACCAACCACTTGATTACGGCCATGATGCTTCGCCAGATAGAGTTGTTGATCCGCCACTTCGACGAGCGACTCCCAACTTAAATCGGCTAAGGGTTGAATCGTCGCAATACCAGCACTCACAGTGACTTCGCCAAAATCTGAACCCAAATTCTCTATGTGCAAGGCTTGCACCGCATCCACCATCGCCTGCGCGAGGCGCATGGCGCCAGATAACTTAGCCTCAGGCAGGATACAGATAAACTCCTCGCCACCATAGCGCGCAATAAGATCGTTGGGGCGTTTTAACATGCCCTTAGCGGCATCGGCAACCAGCCGTAAACATTGGTCACCTTCTTGATGACCATAGCGGTCGTTATAACGCTTAAAAAAGTCCACATCCAGCATGATAACGGATAAGTAGGCTTGATTCCGACAGCAAAAGCGCCAGATTTCGGGTAAGCGCTGCTCAAACTGACGGCGATTAGCGACCCCAGTCAAACTGTCGAGTAAAGCGATAGAGTGCAATACATCGGATTGGCGCTTCAGCTGATATTGGTTCTTGACCCGCGCGCTGGTGATGATGGGGTTAATCGGTTTGTGAATAAAATCCACTGCGCCGAGTTGGAAACCCTTCACCTCTTCAACCTCATCAAAATGGGCGGTAATAAAGATCACCCCGATATTAGCTGTGGTGGGTTCGGCCTTCAGTTGTTGGCAGACCTCGTAACCCGACATTCCCGGCATTTCGATGTCTAACAACACCAGATCGGGCTGCATCTTTTGGCATACCTGCAAAGCCTGCTCGCCGCTCGTCGCCATGAACATTTCATATTCTTCATGGAAAAGTTGATGCAAGATTTTGATATTCAAAGGCTGATCATCCACGATCAAAATCTTGCCCTTTACGGCCTGCTGGGTCGCCATGAGTTCACTTATATACACTACACATCCTCCAACATCATCGCCCGCAAAGTCTCCAAAGCCTGTGTAAATGCGAGTGATTGAACCAGTCCATTGAGTTCAGCCCATTGCGGGTGCTGTGATAGCGGTTTTGCGAGTTTGTCGACTAAATTCACGGCTTCTAAATTATTTTCCTGTAAGAGAGCAGCCAAGGTATCCAGCTCGGGGCGCACACTCTGCATATCCACGGCGGTACCGTTTACAGGTTCAATCGATTGAGGCTGTTTGAGCTGCCCCTTAGGTAAAAAGCCTGCAAGCTGTTCAATACTTTGATGTATTAAGGACTCCAGTGTATCCGTCCAGCGTTTTATTTCCAGCAGCTCGAGGCCTTCTTGTTTAAATTGTTTTTCTAAAAACGCCGCATGAACGGCTAAACGCCGCGCGCCAAAGTTGCTGGCAATGCCTTTAATCGCATGGCTGATCGCAGCTGTGGTGGCGTAATCAAAGGTTTTGGTAGATTGCTTGAACAAGCTAAGCTGCTTGGTCATTTCGGGGGCAAAACTGCTCGCCATTTTTTCGAAAAACACTTGGTTGCCACCAAAACGGCGCAGGATCAAACGAATATCGTCGAGCAGGGTTTCGCCCTCGAGATTGTGTTGAGAGTCGAGATGCGCAGACTCATGCTGCTCGAGGGATGTCACATCACGCCCCACTAGACGCAGAATATTCGGCAACAGCAGCTGCATATCGATAGGCTTACCGACGTGGGCATTCATCCCCGCCTCGAGGCATTCTTGTTTATCGGTTTGCGAGGCATTGGCCGTCATCGCGAGGATAGGCAACTGGGCGAATCGACCATCGGCACGGATCCGCCGCGTCGCCTCTAACCCATCGATGTCGGGCATTTGCACATCCATAATCACGGCATCGTATAAATCACCGCTTTCGAGTACCTGTGCCACCCCTTCCACACCGCCACCTGCGAGCACAACGGTGGCGCCTTCATAACTCAACAGCTCCTCAATCACCTCACGGTTTAATTGATTGTCCTCAACCACTAACAGAGTGAGCCCCGCTAACAGACGCTGTGAGCGCGGCTTAGGATTCGAGTCCATGGTCTTGCCTTCGATGGCATTGAGCACGGCTTCAACCAACACTTGCGAGGTGACAGGTTTAGTTAAGAAGTTGACGAAGGGAACGTTGTTAATGTGCTGACTCTCGGCAATCACTTCATGGCCGTAGGCCGTCAACATCACCACCAGCGGGGTATAACTGCCGGTTCCGGCGTTTTTCAGCATTTCAGCGGTTTGTAGACCGTCGATATCCGGCATACGCCAATCCATTAGCACCACATCAAACTGCTGTCCGGCTGCATTGGCCTGTTTTACCTTTTCAATGGCCTGATAACCGCCAGAAGCGGTTTCAACCAGACAGCCATAGTCGCTGAGGATTTTCGATAAGATCTCGGTCGTGATTTGATTATCGTCGACCACCAGAATGCGATATTGGCTCAAATCGGCGCGGGCGCGGGCTTCAACCTCCATCACTTGGAAGGTCAAATCGAACCAGAAGCGACTACCAACCCCGACTTTACTGGTGACTTGCAGTTGTCCGCCCATTAACTCGACAAGACGTTTACTGATAGCCAGCCCAAGTCCCGTGCCCCCAAAACGGCGTGAGGTTGAGGATTCAGCCTGCTCAAACCCAGTGAAAATCCGCTCAATTTGCTCTTCGCTGATGCCAATACCACTATCGACAATCGAAAACTGCACAGTGACGGTATCGGCCTCATGGCGAATACATTCTAGGCCGACAATCACTTGCCCGTGAGGGGTAAACTTGAGTGCGTTGCCCGCGAGGTTGATCAGAATTTGCTGCAGCCTTAATTGATCGGCCAGCAGCCAAGGAGGCAACGCCGCGTCGAGATCGAACATCACTTCCACATCGGTATTGTTGTGGCTCGCCGATAACACCACAGCCAGATCCCGCATCAATAACTCAATCGAGCAAGGGTGTGGATCGAGTTTTAATTTGCCCGCATCGATTTTTGAGAAGTCTAAAATATCGTTAAGCAGCCCTAACAATGACTTAGCCGCCGTTTGCGCCTTGTTCACATAGCCCTGCTGCTGCACCGAGAGCGAGGTATATTGCATCAACTGCAACATCCCCAACACCGCATTCATGGGGGTACGGATTTCGTGGCTCATATTGGCTAGGAACGCCGACTTAGCGGCATTGGCGTTATCCGCCTCCAGCTTGGCACTCCTTAAATTCGCCTCAATCTGCCGCTGGGCGGTAATATCGATGTTGATCCCAATCACTCGGATCACATTCCCTTGCCTGTCGCGCTCAATTTGGGCACCCGCCTGCACATAGCGCACCGCACCATCCGTGGTTAACACGCGGAAAATTGGATGATAAGGTTCATCATACTCAACCGCGCGGTTAAGCTTTTCTTCGGCCTCTTCAACGTCATCGGGATGGACACGCATCCGCCAATGTTCATAGCTAAGACCTTGCTGTTTAAGGCTTTCAGGCTGGTCATACATGGCAAACATGCGGTCGTTCCACTGCAACGAGTTATCGAGCAGGTTCCAGGTCCAAATCCCCAGTTTAGCCACTTCCGCCGCCTTACTGAGGTGATTACTCGCCGTGAGTAAGGCCTCTTGCTGGGCGACAATTTGCGAAATATCCACACCAATCCCAAGGTAACCTAGGATTTCACCGTCATTACCACGCATCGCGGTTACTGACAGTGAGATTGGTAACTGGCTACCATCCTTACGCACATAGGTCCAAGTACGAGTCTCGGAGCCCTCTTCCCGCGCCTTGTGGACAAAGGTGTCAAAACCTTGAATTTTTTGGCCGTATTCAACAGAAAGCTCGGTGGCGCGGGCGGCAATTTCATCGGCAATATGGAAAGGTGCTGGGGTGGTTTTGCCTATGACCTCTTCGGCGGAATACCCTAACATGCGCTCGGCACCGCGGTTGAAGATAGTGATAATGCCCTGTGGATCGGCGGCAATTATGGTCATTTCGGAGGCCGCATCCAGCACATTGGTCAGCAGAGTCGCTATCCGATTTTTTTCGAGCTGTGCTAATTTACGCTCGGTAATATCGGTTTGCAGCGCGACAAAACGTTCCACTTTGCCACGCTCATCGAAGACTGGGCCAATCACAGTATCGAACCATTTCAGCTGCTGATCTTTCCCTTGGTTACAGATTTCCCCATGCCAAGATTTACCGGCCTTAATCTGTTGCCACATCCGCTGCCAAAACGCGGCATCGTGCTCGCCAGATTTCAGCACTGAGTGGGTTTGACCTATTAACTCCTCCCGCGCGTAGCCACTGATCAGACAGAAGTGCTCATTCACATCTAAAATCACCCCGTCTAAGTCGGTGACCGAGTAATGTAGCTGCTGGTTGATGGTATCGAGCAGTGCCTGATTCTCGAGTAAAGCCTGCTGCAGAGCATGGGTACGCTTGGTCACCTGTCGTTCAAGGCTAGCGTTAAGGTTGAGAATATGTCGCTCGGCATCCTGCTGGGCCGTGATATCCCGAATGGTTTGACTCAAACCCACTATGTCGCCATGTTCGTCGTAAATCGGTAAGGTAGTGGTCGAGGTCGACAGGTTGCTGCCATCGGCGCGTTGATGGCGCGATACTCGATTGAGTACCGTCTTGCCGGTCAACACATCGGCCATAAGAGCCTGTTCCTCCAGCACTATGCTGGGTGGAATAATCAATTCGCTACTGGGTAAGCCCAGCGCCTGCTGCTCTGTGTAACCAAAGAGTCGTTCAGCACCTTGGTTCCAACTGGTTATATTGCCAGCGAGGTCATAACTGATAATGCCGTCGAGGGAATGCTCCAACATGCTGGCGCGGCGCGCTTGCTCGGCTAACACTTGCTGTTTACGTTGCAAGGTTAAGGACCACATAGCAATCAACGCCGCCAGCAACACACTGAACAAGCTGCCACTGAGCAACACTAAGCTGGGTTTATTGAGATGTAATGACTTGATAAAACCTGGATAGGCCATTACCTCAAACTGCCAATGCCTACCAAAAATCGTCTTATTTAACTTGTAGCTGTAATCCGATAGCGGGCTTAAATCATTGGCGTGGGTTTCGAAGAAATTGATCGGCTGCTTATCGTCCGTCACGTCGCTTAACATCAGCTTGGTCATTTTCTGATTCAGCGATAATCCCGTTAAAATTTCGGTCGTCACCAGCGGCGCATAACTCCAACCAAACCCTTGGGCCAATCGCTCTTCCGGAGTTGGAGGGACAATACCCGTTCGGTAAACAGGTAATAAAATTAAGAAGGATTGCAGCGGCTTACCCGTGGCCTGCACTAAGGTAATCGGCGCGGAAATTTGCACTTCTCCCGACAGCATGGCGCGATCGGCGGCCTCTTTTCTGTGGGCCTCTGAGGCGATATCTAAACCAACCGCCGCCTTATTGCGCTCGAGCGGTTCAATATATTCAATAAGATACTTCTCCCCCTCGTTGGGGTTGAGCTGACGAACATGGTAGTCAGGCCAATCGACCGCCTTTACCCGCGCTAAAAACTGCGCTTCGTTTTCTTTGGAGACCCGCCGAATAAAGCCAAATCCGCGTGCGCCGGGAAACTCCTCATCCACATCCCGCGTCAGACTATAGTTTTGAAACATGGGGCGGCTGATATGGTCTTCACCCGCCGTGAGGATCATGCCTCGGGCGCCCCTCAAGCCATATTGGTAGAGGGCAATCCTATTGGTGACATTCTCACTAATCTGCTGCGCGCTCGCTTCGAGCGCCAAAGAAATGGTTTGCGAATTGATACGACTCACCTGCCAAGCGAGCACGGCACTAAAAAAAAGTCCCACGAGCAAGACGAAAAATCCCCACTTGGAGGCTTGCTTGTAACTCATCGACAGGGTCATATACACCTAATAATTGATAATCATAGAGTTATGATTCTGGACTAATCAAAATACTTTTGCCATAAAGCTGATAAGTTAACTCAACAAATGCATCAAAAGTAGCTAATGCCAATTTAGTTACAATTTCAGTTACATACTAGATAAATGTGACGATTCCCATGCAATTTCATTTGCTTAGTATTAACATGAGTTGGCAATTAGCCGTATTCGGTCGACATTGGCTCACATCATGAGCTAGTCGCTCAGGTTGAATCCAGCTATATTAAGCACATTCTTGGCAGATTCGTTTTCAATTTCAGCCAGTTAATCTTTGTTGTATGACGGCATAAAGAATAAAAGCAATAATCCGAGCAATTTAAGGACATCCCATGGGACAAGAAACCTCGAAAATCCTCGTCGTCGATGATGATATGCGCCTACGAGCACTACTCGAGCGTTACCTGATGGAGCAAGGCTATCAGGTACGCAGTGCGGCCAATGCTGAGCAGATGGACCGTTTATTGGAGCGGGAAAACTTCCACCTAATAGTGCTCGATTTGATGTTGCCCGGTGAAGATGGGCTATCCATCTGCCGTCGTCTGCGCCAACAGGGTAGTACCATTCCGATTGTGATGCTCACCGCCAAGGGCGATGAGGTCGACCGGATTATCGGTTTAGAACTCGGGGCCGATGATTATTTGCCAAAACCCTTTAACCCGAGGGAGTTATTGGCGCGGATCAAAGCGGTAATGCGCCGCCAAATTCAAGATGTCCCCGGCGCGCCCGCGCAGCAAGAGGCTGAAATTAGCTTTGGCGAGTTCTCCCTCGACTTAGCCACCCGCGAGATGTACCACGGTAATGAGGCCATCGCACTCACCAGTGGTGAGTTCGCCGTATTAAAAGTGTTAGTCACCCATCCACGCGAACCCTTGTCGCGGGATAAACTGATGAACCTCGCCCGTGGCCGTGATTATTCGGCGCTGGAGCGCTCGATTGACGTACAGGTTTCGCGCCTGCGCCGTTTAATTGAGAAGGATCCCGCTAACCCAAGATATATCCAAACCGTGTGGGGCCTAGGTTATGTGTTTGTGCCCGATGGCGCCGCCCGTCGATGAGCCACTCTTGCCTGAAGTCGTCAGTGCGTTGGCATCAAGATGAAATCTAAGTTTTGGTGGCGCTTTCTTCCCCGCAGCGCCTTTAGCCAAACCGTTATGCTGATTGGTTGCCTACTGTTGATCAATCAGCTGGTTTCCTATGTCACTGTGGCAGTGTATGTATTAAAGCCCAGTTATCAGCAAATCAACCAGTTAATTGCTCGTCAAATCAATCTGTTATTTGTCGATGGTATCGATATCGGCCGTGAACACTTAACCATAGTCGATGCGCTCAATGCCAAAGTCCGCGACGATGGCATGAAAGTCTACAACCAACAACAGGCCCGCGAAGCGGGAATCGAACAGGCCACCTACTACGGTTTTTGGTCATCGCAGATGTCGGAATACCTAGGTGGTGAGGCAGAAGTTCGCGTCACTCACGGCACAGTGCTACAAATTTGGATCCGCCCGCCACAGGCGCCATCGGTATGGATTAAAGTACCGCTCATCGGCCAAAACGTTTCCGATTTATCGCCACTCACCTTGTACTTAATGGTGATCGGCGCGCTCAGTGTCGCCGGTGGATGGTGGTTTGCCCGCCAGCAAAACAGGCCGCTTAGACGCTTACAAAAAGCCGCGATCTCGGTCTCACGCGGCGAGTTTCCCGATCCTCTGCCGCTAAAAGGCTCGAGCGAACTGGTGGAAGTGACCAATGCCTTCAACCAAATGTCCCACAGCATGAAACAGCTCGAACAGGACAGAGCCCTGTTGATGGCGGGTATTTCCCACGATTTACGCACGCCACTGACGAGGATTCGCCTCGCCTCCGAGATGATGGTCGAGGAAGATCAATATCTTAAAGATGGTATCGTCAACGATATCGAAGATATGGACGCCATTATCAGCCAGTTTATTGCCTACATTCGCCAAGATCAGGAGGCGAGCCGCGAGCTAGGGCAAATTAATAAACTCATTCAAGATATTGCGCAGGCCGAAGCCAACCGCGACGGTGAAATTGAAGTCGTACTAAGCGACTGCCCCGAGGCGCTGTTCCAAGGGCTGGCGATTAAGCGAGTGCTCAGTAATCTGGTCGAAAATGCCTTCCGTTATGGTTCGGGCTGGGTGCGGATAAGCTCGCAATTTGATGGTAAGCGTATCGGTTTTAGCGTTGAGGATAATGGCCCTGGGATTGATGAGTCGCAAATTCCCAAACTGTTTCAACCTTTTACCCAAGGTGATATTGCGCGCGGCAGTGTCGGCTCGGGCCTTGGGCTAGCCATTATCAAACGGATTATCGACCGTCACCAAGGCCAAGTGACCTTATCTAACCGCACAGAGGGCGGCTTAAAAGCCCAAGTCTGGCTCCCCTTGGAGTAAATCCAAGATTCAGCATGACAACGCTGACATTCAACTTGTGTTGTCATATTTATGTCACGCGAAATTCATAAACTCTAGGCAGTTAACTTCCTAAAGTTTCCAATGAAGATTGCATCATGAAGATTTCAACGCTGTCACTCTCAGCTTCGGCGCTGTTGTTATTGCTTGCTGGACTATTAGCAGCCGTGGTGCTGTGGAGCAGCGATCAAAGACAACAGATTGAGCAACAAACCCAAGTACTTCAAGGCCTACAACAGGATTTTCTCGTAGGGGTACGCCGCGATCTCGATGGCTATTTAGCCAGTGGTAACGCGACCCAACTCGAGGAAGCCAAAGCCAAACTGAGCAAGATTAAAACTGAGCTCAGCGAGCTCAACCTCGCCGCAGCGGGCAGTGCCGATGAGGAATTACAAACAGGCCTTAGCCAATTCATTCAAGACTTAGACACTAAATACCGCGCCGCAGGCAAACTCGCGGGCAACCCAAGACAACTGCTGGCCCACGCCGAATCCGAAATGCTCGACTATAACCGCAGGCTCGGCAGTTACGCCGACAAAGGTTTAGCGATTAATGCCGCTGTGGCCGAACAATATCTGCAATTAAGTCGTGACTTACCCAGCATTGTTTATCAATTATCGCAGCTTACCGATGGCTATCTCATCGATAAAAATCAGCAACTTAAAAATATTCTCGACAGCACCAGCAAGGAGCTAAACCAGTGGCGTGACCGACTGAACGCCCTGCCGTTAATCGGCGTGTACGAGCAGGAGGAAGCCGATGAATTTGCCCTCGGCGCGAGTGAACCAGAGCAGATTGAAGTGGGTGAAAATGATCGCAGCGAGCTGTTAAGCCTTGCCAATCGCTACAATAAAGAAGTCGCCAACACCCACCAACTGCTGCAAGTCAATCAGGAGATGCAAGAGCAGTTAATTCAAGCCATTAGCAGAGTTGAACAGCAGCTTATCGCCCTCGGTGAGGCGCAGGCCGCCAAAAACCAACAGCTCAAATATGAGTTACAAGTCATTCTTTATGCGATGGTTTCTATTATGGCGCTGTTTGCTATCGGCTATTTAATCCTGCAACAGAACCGTGTGGTTAAACCCCTTAAACGCCTCAATCAAGCCTTTATGCAATTAAGCGAGTCCAACAGTCGTGAACGCTTGGACATCAATCGCCGCTGCGAAACCGGCCAAATTGCAGGCCATTTCAACCAATTACTGCACAGATTCGAGCAAGAAGACGAACTCCAGCGCCAACAAATGACTAAGGTTTCTCAATCCTTAAGTCAGTTGGTCGCGCGCATTACTCAACTGTCGCAGCACACCGAACACACTCAGACCATAGTCGCCGACACTCAGTCGCAAACCGAGCATATCCGCAGCCTCGCCAATGAGGTCAGCCACACCTCGGCCCTTGTTGAACAAAGCGCGGCCGAAACCATGCGTCAAATGCAGTCGAGCCAAACCGAGGCCGAAGCCGTGCTGAGTGCCACAGAACAAACCCAGACGGCGGTTGGCCTTTGCCATGCCTCGCTCGAAAGCCTGAATAACTCCGTGGCAGATGTCGCTAAAATCATTGATGTTATTGGCAATATTGCCGAGCAAACCAATCTGTTGGCGCTTAATGCCGCCATCGAAGCCGCCCGAGCGGGCGAGCAAGGTCGCGGTTTTGCCGTGGTCGCCGATGAGGTTCGAAGCCTAAGTCAACGTACTCAAGTGTCGTTAAATGAAATCGTGAAGATCCTGCATCAACTCACCCAATCGAACCTCGCACTCGGCGAGAGTGTCGATGGCATTGCCCAAGCGACCGATAGCCAAAAACAGCGGGCACAGAGCCTATGGCATGTGGCGCAAACCGTACAAAATCAAGCGAGTGAAATGGCCAATACCGCCAAGCAGGGTTCGCTTAACGCCAAGGAACAGGTCGATTACCTCGATGAATTTGTTCGCAGCATGGATAACCTAAAAGACCAAGCGCAAACCAGTTCGCAGCAGAGCGAAGTGATTGCCCAAGAAGTACAGCAAAGCGTGGAAGATATTGAGACTAGCCTAGGCATAGCCGACACCAACACAGTATCTGCCCGAGCGGCTTAAGCTTGATGCCAATAAAAATGGGAGCCTAGGCTCCCATTTTGTTTTTTAATCAGGCATTAAAGTGCAGCTAATACCACTTCGGCTTTGCTCACTTCAAATGACTTAGGTGCTTCTACATTCAGTAACGTCACCACGCCGTTATCGATGATCATCGCATAACGTTGTGAACGCACACCGCCAAAGCCTGCGGTATCCATCTCTAACCCGAGCGCTTTAGTAAAGCTGGCATCGCCATCGGCAAGCATCAATAACTCAGACGCATTTTGCGCTTCGCCCCAAGCTTTCATCACAAAGGCATCGTTTACCGATACACAGGCAATTAAATCAACGCCTTTAGCTTTAAATTGATCGGCCAGCACCACATAACCTGGCAAATGCGCTTCAGAACAGGTTGGTGTGAAAGCACCAGGCACTGCAAATAACACCACTTTTTTACCCGCGAACAGCTCGGTAACTTGATGATTTACCATGCCATCTTTAGTCAGTTGGCTTAGCGTCGCCGCTGGTAATGTTTGACCTTGAGCAATCATGACTCTCTTCCTTTAGTTAACGTAACTTGCCCATACTAGCCCGAATCGGAAATGATAAACACAGAGAGAAAAAGGGGATTTGTAGCAGAGGGTGCAAATTGCCGATAAATCGCAAGGTTGCTTTTGTTACCCGCATTGCGAAATAAAAAAGCAGCGTATCAATGATACGCTGCTTTTAGTATTAGCCACGCTGTTTACTCTAAATAGGCGCTGACTTAGTAAAAACCTGATGGCTTACAAAAGAGTTTATTTCAGGGTATTAAACCCATTTTTCACGCTTGCGTAGTGCAGCGAACAACCCAAGGCCAAGCAAGGCAAAGATAGACAATGCACCGCCGCTTTCTTCCACCACAATCACTTCGTCAACACGGTCACGGTCGCTACTTTCCAGCGGCAAGGCATATAAGCCATCGGTGTCATCGGCGCTAATGGTGGCGACAATATCGCTATAACCTACTTCATAAACATCGATTAATACATCGTAGTGATCCGTTGGATAACCAGTGTAGAGGGTGGTCAGCACTTCGTAATCGTCCTGCGTAGAGTCACCGTAAATGGTAAACACGTCCGTGGTGTAGTAATGCACCCAAGGACCACCGTTACGGCTGAGGTATAACTCGGCAAACAGGTCGGCGCGCTCATTAAGATATGAGCCAAACACATCCACATCGAAGGTCACGCTGAAGGTTTGATAAAACCCATCATAATCAAAGTCTTCAAACAAACGGCTGCTGGCATCAAAAATCGCAAAGCTGTGATACACGGGGGCGCGATAGGGATCTTCACTGGTCGCACTCGAGCTTGGGATAGGCTGACTCGTGTGCTTAGCAATCACTTGTTCGCGGGTCATGGGGGTCGCGCCCATCAATTGCACGCGATGAGCACTCGGACTCTTTGGCGACAACGACGGCGCTAAGGATTTAACGGCGGCCGCAGCGGCTTCACCCACGCTTTGAGCGGGTGCCGACTGCTGCAATAGGCTTAGGGCTTGTTGTTCTTGCTCTGCGGCCTGCTCGGCATCGGCTTTTTTCGCCATCCCAATACTGGCCGCGCTAAAGGGGGCCAAGTTTGACTCGTCGAAGGACTCTGCGCTCACCATGGTCGGCGCCAGTAATGCGCCTGCCAATACCATTGCCTTGATAAAGGCTGTGTGAGTTGTGCTTACGATACCTGATTGATTGAGTGTGCTCATCTTGAATACCCCATTGGATAATCCGTTCAAATTGGTGACATTAGAGGGCACTCAAGGTGAACATAAGCTGAACATTAAAAACCGTGATTTTTGGAGTAAAAAGCCGTTCAGCCTCAATTCATCTGTTTTGGTTAACACTGCTAATATGTCACAGGATATGACTCCTGTTCTGTAAAGAGGTTCGATGGGGATTAACTCGATAAAATCCCACGAATCGCAGTGAATTTTAAAGGAATTGTGTTTACCAATTGGCTGATCTCTATGTGTTTGTTATGGTGATAAGGTATTCTTAGTCGACTCGATAAGCTATCCACCTAGCTACTCACTTAAGATCGCCGAACATGCGCGGGTAACAGATATGAAACTTGGTTTGACACTGACCCTAGTCGCTTGCTTATGCACCTCCTTTGGCAGCATGGCGGGCAATGATAAACACGATGATCGTAATCAATCGCGCGGCCAAGGTGTGAAGAATGAACAGCGCCGCCTTGTGGTCAACAGTCCAGATCAAGCCGTGGCGATGGCGCAACGTCAATATCGAGGAAAAGTGCTCAGCGTGCAGTCGAGTGGCTCAGGCTATAGAGTCAAAATCCTCAATAACGATGGCCAAGTTTTTTCTGTTTCGGTGGATGCCGCCACTGGGCGTGTTTCGAGGAATTAATATGCGACTCTTACTCGTTGAAGACGATTTAGCGCTTCAAGCCAACTTAAAACAGCACTTGCTCGATGCTCACTACAGCATAGATGTTGCCAGCGACGGTGAAGAAGGCCTGTATCAAGCCATTGAATATAATTATGATGCCGCGATTATCGATGTCGGTTTACCTAAACTCGACGGCATAAGCCTTATTCGCCGCGTGCGCCAAAAAGAGCGCGCGTTCCCCATCCTGATTTTAACCGCGCGGGATAGCTGGCAGGATAAAGTCGAGGGTCTCGATGCGGGTGCCGACGACTATCTCACTAAGCCCTTCCATCCCGAAGAATTAGTGGCTCGGCTCAAAGCCTTGATCCGCCGCTCGGCCGGTAAAGCCAGCCCAGTGATTACTAACGGCCCCTTTAGCTTAAATACCAGTAGCTTAGAAGTGCGCAAATGAGATGAACTCGTCACTCTAAGCGGCTCTGAATACAAGCTATTTGAGATTTTTATGCTGCATCAGGGCGAAGTAAAATCAAAAACTGCGCTCACCGAACATATCTACGATCAGGATTTTGACCTCGACTCTAACGTTATCGAAGTCTTTATCCGCCGTTTACGCAAAAAACTCGACCCTGATAACCAATATAATCTGATCGAAACCCTGCGCGGCCAAGGCTATCGTTTAAGAGTCATCTCCCCAGATGAGTAAGCGTGCGCTTGCCTGGCAGTTATTAAACTCCCTCAAAACTCGGCTCGTCCTCAGTGCGCTGCTGTTTATTTTGGTGCTGCTGCCGCTGATTGGGGTCGCCCTCAATGACGCCTTTGCCGAGCAAGTAAAAAGCGCTGCTAAAAACGAGCTAAGTGCCTATGTGTATTCGGTGTTAGCGGTGACTGAGGTTGAAAACAAACGGATTTTTATCCCCGAATTAGTGCTCGAAAACCGCTTTAACCTCATTCAATCAGGCCTCTATGCCATTGCCACCACAGAGAATGCCGAGCATCAGCAGAGCATAGTCTGGCATTCGCAGTCTTTTATGGGCATCACGCCGCCGGCGCAGTTCACCATTCCGCCGACGGGCAAAAGTGCCTTCGATCAAATCGACCTCGCTGGCGCGCCACACCTTATCTACAGCTTTAGCGTCAGCTTTGCCAGCCTGAATGAAAACGTGCCAGTGACTATCCATATCATTAAGGATGAATTGGAGTTTCAACAGCAAATCTCCCAATTTAATCAACAGCTTTGGACTTGGTTGCTGATATTGATCTTAGTGATGCTGGTGTTTCAGTTAAGTTGGTTGATTTGGACCATTAGGCCGCTGGCGCGCTTTACCCAAGAACTGCACGATGTTGAGCAGGGTAAATCGACCCAGCTCAGTAGCCAGTATCCGAGTGAGCTACAGGAAGTCGCGCGGCAATTGAATATCCTGCTCAATACCGAGCAGACCCAGCGTAAACGCTATCGCAATGCCCTTGCGGATTTGGCCCATAGCCTGAAAACCCCGTTGGCGGTAATTAAGAGTCAGGCGGACTTAAGCGAAGCCTCGAGCGAGCAAGTGTCGAATATCAGTCGTATCATCAGCCACCAGCTTAAACGCGCCCAAACGGCGGCGGCCGCTTCCTGGAATTTAGGCATTAAGGTGGAGGAGGTCGCCGCCAAACTGCTGCGAACCTTAGCCAAGATTTATCGAGAGCCGCAGATAGATCTCAGCGGCGATCTGGCACCACATGCCGTATTTAAAGGCGATGAGGCCGATCTGACCGAAATTTTAGGTAACTTGCTCGATAACGCCTGCAAGGCCGCTAAGTCGCAGGTCAAATTAACCGTCACAGGCGACGCCTATCAGCTCCAACTTTGTATCGAAGACGACGGCCCTGGGATCAGCGAAGCCCTGCAAACTCAAATATTTGAGCGTGGGATCCGCGCCGACTCTTATCACCAAGGCAACGGCATAGGTTTAGCCATAGTGCGCGATCTAGTGGATAGCTATAATGGTCGCATTTCCGTATCCCGTTCAGAAAACTTAGGCGGCGCCAAGTTTACGGTTAACTTCACCCACTCGGCTTAAGCGTTTATTTCATCAAGATAACTAGGGCGTGTTGACGTTTCGAGATTAAATTTTGTTCGTTCTGGCAAGCACGTGCTCGCGAAACGAGGAATGATGTGTAGCTATTCTACTCAAATGACGAGTGACAAAGAGCAAGGGCTTGCCAGGCGAACCCTTCGGGCAGCATTTGGCTGGCGTTTCTGCCGCGTTATCGTCCGTTTATGTAGAATAACTACACTGCACGGACTTTGCCTTGCATAAAAGCCAGCCAAATTGCTGCAAAAATAACCCTGAAACGTCAACACGCCCTAATGAGTTAGCTAAAATTTGTGCTGCTATTGGCATTTTTACCACACAAAATACTTTCAGCTTATGTTCATATTCACGCGCCTATGATGCCAATAACATCCTCAAATAGGATTATTGGAGCGAACAATGAACAGATTACATCGATGGAAATGGCTGGTGTTATCGGCGGCATTAGTTGCCCTGCCGTTCACTGCGCCAACTCAAGCCGCAGGCGTATCAGTCAGCCAAGGTTCAAGTGCTTCACTGAGCCAAGCCGAACTCGAACAGATGCTTGCGCCCATTGCACTCTACCCCGATAGTTTATTGAGCCATATTTTGATCGCCTCCACCTATCCACTCGAAGTAGTGCAGGCGCAGCGTTGGTTAGAGGATAACCCTAAGTTATCGACCGACGAGGTGATGTCTCGCACCGAAGACAAGGACTGGGATCCGAGTGTTAAAGCCCTTATGGCTTTCCCCAACGTCTTAGAGAAAATGAGCGAAGACTTAGATTGGACCCAAAAACTCGGCGAAGCCTTTTTAGCCGATGAAGGCCAAGTGATGGATGGCATTCAATCGCTCAGACAACAAGCGGATAAAGCCAACAGCCTGGCCAATATGGACAACATGGCGGTGACCCGTGCGAACAACCAGATCATCATAGAACCCGCAAGGCGCGAAGTGGTGTATGTGCCCTACTATGATCCCCGCGTGGTTTATGGCACTTGGCGCTGGGGCGTGGCCTATCCCCCTGTTTATTGGGAGTTTGGTGGCTATGTGGGCTACCCTTACCGCCCAAGTCATAGTTACTTTTACTGGTCACCCGGGATCCATATTTCCTTTAACTACTTCTTTAGCTCGTTCCATTGGCACAGCCACAGAGTCGTCGTTGTCGATCACCGTCACTCCCACCACTATCGCCCAAGGGAGCGGTACTCAGTCAGCTATGGTGCTCAACCTTGGAAACATAAACCCGAGCACAGACGCGGCGTGGTTTACCACAATCCCGTGGTGAAAGAGCGCTACTACGGCGATAGTAAGTTCCGTGGCCGTGATTCCCACTCCAGTGGCAGTGGTCAGCACTTTACCAGCCAATATGCCAAATCGAGGGAACACCAAGACGCACGTTATAACCGCGACAACAAGGGCTATGACAAGCGCCAAGATAAGGACAGAAGTAACAACCTAAGCCGCGACAATCACTACAGCCGCGAGCGTACGCCTAGCTTCCAAAATACTCAGGCCGAGTTAAAAGAGCGCCGCGTGGCACCGACAAACTCGGCGCAAACCAAAAGAGAAGGTTACCAAAAAGATCGTAACGACAATTTCCGTCAGGATAATCAAGTAAGACAAGCGCAGGCAAAAGCGACGAGGGAGCAAACCAAGGACAGTCCACAGCGCCAGTATCAGACTCGAGAGCAGCAACCACGCAGCTTTGAGCCCCGAACTCAGCCACAGAGACCGGAAGCTCGCCCTGAAGTGAGACGCGCCGAACCGCAACGTATGGAGCAGCCCCGCCAAGCGCCGCCAAGACAGCGGGAAGAGAATCGAATCAGGCAGAATGATTCACGCCAAAATATGCAGATGGCCCGCAGCCCTGAGCATAACCAAGGCAGATCGGCACAGAGCCAAGAGCGCCGCCACAGGGAATAATCTCAACCAATAAAAAGAGCGCGAATATTCGCGCTCTTTCTTTATGTTCAAATAGCTAAAACTTGAGGGTCAAGGACTGGCCTTCTCCCATGCCCTGCCATTCGATGGTCAGCTCCATTATCTCATTGATAATATGTTCAAAGTCCGCTTGAGACACTTCGGGCAGCGCGAGTTTACGGTTGCTGCAGCTCTGCTCTAACAGGTATAAAAACCCGGCATAGGTCGGCGTGTCGGCAGACCACAGCAAAGATTGCAGGGATTCGACAATCGACTCGGTTTGCCAAATTAAGGTTTTATCCGCGACGGCTAAGGAGGCTTCATTGTGCTCAAGGGAAAAACTGATATCGGCGCCTGCGCGCACTTGGGCGAAAAATGCGCCCTGAATATGCAGTCGTTTTTCAACGACATAATGGATCATGTCATGGGGAGCTATGCCCTGCTCGGGCATTTGTGTTTGGGTTGCGCTGCCATCCATGCGCACGCAACGTAATTGTCCATAACGCTTCGAACCTTTGGTGAAGATAACTTGCATAAAGCCGTCCTTAGTTTATCCATCTTTCCATCGCCGGATTTAGCCAAGTATAGTTCTAAATGGATAAAAAACGGCTTAAAAATTGCGCTCGATAAAACGCGAACAGTCTTCGGCCGCCAAGGGTTTACTAAAGTAATAACCCTGCACTAAATCGCAGCCCATGCCCGATAACAGCACCAGTTGCGCCTCATTCTCGACCCCTTCGGCCACGACGGTCAGCCCCAACTCATGTGCCATTGAAATCGTTGCCGCACTGATGGCAGCATCGTTCGGATCGCTCTCGATATCCTTCACAAAAGAGCGGTCTAACTTGAGTCTGTCTAAGGGCAATAACTTCAAGTAAGAGAGTGACGAGTAACCCGTGCCAAAGTCATCAATCGCCAATTCGATCCCATGCTGGCGCAACTCGGCCAGTAACTTGGCATTTTGCTCGGGATACTGCATGGCCACGCTCTCGGTGATTTCAAGCTCGAGCGCCCCTTTGGGCAACTTATGCTTGGCAAGCACGTTGATGATATCGACAACGATAGTGTCCTTACGCAATTGATGGGCCGAGAGATTGACCGCCATCCGCAGCCGTTTGGCGCCCTTCTCACGCCACTCGGCTAGCTGCGCCAACGCCTGCTCTAACACCCATTGGCCGATAGGAATAATCATATCGATCTCTTCGGCGATAGGGATAAAGCGATCGGGAGCCACCAAGCCCAATTCGGGGTGTTGCCAACGGATAAGCGCCTCGACGCCGACCATTTGCCCGGTGTTGATATCGATTTGTGGCTGATAGTGCAGCCGCAGCTCATCACGGGCAATGGCCTGCCTGAGTCCAGTTTCGATTTGTTGGCGCTCGGTCACTAAGGTGTTCATGGCGGCGGTGAAAAACTGATAGTTATTACGCCCCGCCGCTTTGGCGCGGTACATGGCCATATCGGCATTTTTCATGAGCGCCTCAACACTGTCACCATCGGTTGGGAACAGGCTAATGCCTATGCTGGGTGATGAATGCAGCGGCTTGTTATCTATGGTATAGGTTTGATTCAAACCACTGCGCAGGGCTTCTGCCACCTTAGCCACCTCGTCATGGTCCGTATCGGACAACACCACCACGAACTCATCGCCGCCTAAACGTGCGACGATATCGTCGCTGCTCACAATACTCTTCAGCCGCCGCGCCACTTCGAGCAGCAGCATATCGCCGACATGGTGCCCCAAGGTGTCGTTGATATTTTTGAAGTGATCCATATCGATAAACATCACGGCAATCTGGGTCTGACTGACAAAGGCTTCTTTGAAAACCGTCTCTAACCGCGATTGCAGACTCAAGCGATTCGGCAGCAGAGTCAAGGAATCGTGGTGCGCGAGGAAGTGAATGCGCTCCTCATTAACTTTGCGTTCGCTGATATCGGTAAAACTACCGATGTAATGGCTGACAGACCCCGTCTCATCCCGCACGACAGACATCATCAACCATTTAGGGAAATCAAATCCCTCCTTGTGTCTGTCCCACACCTCACCCTGCCAGAATCCGGTCTGTTCCAGGGCGGCTCGCACTCTAGCATCATTGCTACGGTCGGTCCGCTCGGCTTCGAGGAAGCGACAGTTTTTGCCGATGATCTCATCTCGGGTGTAACCGGTAATTTGGGTGAAGGCGCTATTCACATCCACGATAATGTCATTCGCGTCCATGATGGTGATGCCTTCACCGCTTTGCTGGAATACCTGAGCCAGCAGGTTAACCCTAGCCACGGTGCGTTCCTGCTCGGTAATGTCCTCCACAATAAACAGGATAAGTTGCTCGCCGTTAGCTGCGGTAACCAAGGAGCCATTTAACCTCACTGCCACCATTTGCCCGCCCTTATGGCGATAATGCTTCTGGTAGGGGCCGTAACGGCGAGTCTGCTTAAGGCGTTCAAGCTGCTCGGTTTCACTCACCCGATAACGGATAGGCGTAAGCTCCCAAGGATCGAGTGTCTGCAACTCTTCGAGGGTATAACCGGTAATATCCATAAAGGCTTGGTTGATGGCGACAAACTGCCCGTCCTCTAGCCGTTTTAAGGCGTGGCCCACAGGCGCCTTATCGAACAGAGTGCGATACCTTTGTTCACTCTCGATCAAGGTCGCTTGGAAGGTTTGGCTACGGGCGATCTCCTTAGAGAGTGCCATGGTTTTTTCCGCCACCTTTTCGGCGATGCGGTGCCGCTCCCCGGAAGACACTAAGGTCATACCGCCGACAACCGCGCAGGTGATAAACGCCAGCAGTAGCATCAGCAGCGACAGACTAAAGGTGTCGCCCATCAGTTCGGAATAGGACTCGTAGATAACGATATGCCAATGCCTATCGGCCAGCATTAAGTTGGCCTGATAATACTGGCCCATCTTGTCGCTTTGTATGTTCCCCTGAAACTGGGGGAAGATCTTCTGGCTATTGGCGTAGAGTAAGGCTCCGCCAGCACTCATGTCCGTCAGTCGCCAGTGCAAGCCTTTGACCTGCTCCACCGCATTGATAATCGATTGCAGGTCGATCACCGCCGAGCAAAAGCCCTCAATATTGCCTAAGCGGTCGAAGACGGGGGCAATAAACAGCGTCCCGCCCGGTCCATTTGGATCCTCCGCCAATTGAATTTTTCCGGTCATGACAGGTGACAGTGTGGCGCGGACTTTGGCAATCGCCGCCGCCCTTGTCGGTTCGCCATTAAGGTCAATACCCAAGGCGGCACGGCTAGTGTTTATCGGTTGCACAAACTTAATCGGCACTAACCAACCGTCGGGATTAGCTCGCCCATTGGCTAAGTATCGAATGCGGTATGATTCGCCAATCTCGGCGCGGGTGGCGGCCTCGAAACTGTCTTTATCGGTCGCGGCAATCAGTGGTGACCAAGCCCAAGCCCGAAACCCATCTAATTGCAGTTGGTTGCGCTTACCAAACTGGATAAATTCATCCTGAGATACCTGCTCGCTATTATCGAATAAACTCGCGAGCGCAATCACTTGCTGAAGATTCGACACCTGAAAACTTTCAACATTGCTAATAATGGCATTGGACTGAATTTGAAATTTATCCTGCAGCTGCTGCCGCTGGTTCATATCCGAGTAGTAATAAATGCCGACACAGAATAAAAAGCCGACAAACAGTGGCAACCCGGTCTGAATCCGCCTTGAGCGCCAAATGGAGCGCTGATCGAAGATCAACATCGTCAGCGGAATAAAGATCACCGCTCCGAGTAAGTCCCCAAGCCACCAATTAATCGTGCGGCCAAAGACATCCTTGATGGGGATGGTGCCATGGGCGGCCAAGGCGGCATTACCAAAGAGGGTCGCAATCATGCAGGTTAACGAGAGGCTGAGGCAGGACTTAATGACAGTGTTGGGTCTATCTAAGGTCACTAAGGGGTCGATACGGCGGATCACATTGGCAGAAACATAGGCCTGTAAACTCGATGCCGCAGCAATCACTAAGGGCAGCCAACCGAGATGGATCTCACCTCCGATATTGATGTTAATCAGCCAAGAGCCGACCAAGATACCAAACCAGGGCGAATACTTGCTCCATATCAGGCAGGAGGCAATGGCAATACCCGCCGCAGGCCAAATGGCAGCCGAATAACCGGGAGGTAAGGCAATCAACAAACCGATTTTGCCAACGACAAAGTAAGCCAAGGCAACGAGTAGATTGACCTTAAGGTAGTGAGCAAATGCTTTGATATCCAATCCCTTTTTATTACTAAGCCGCAACTCAGATAGGCCACATAATGCCTTAATCTACAAATCAATCTCAAGCTTAGTAAAAGCTAATCATCAATTCTATTGTCGGGCGCCAGCGTAAACGCTTCATTAACGGTCGGTTTGCCGCGGCGAAATCTGCTAGACTCACGCCAACTCTTAAGCGCAGCCAAAGGATGGGCATTAACGAGTGAGGAGGTTAACCCCCATCAATGCGGTAAAAATAATTCCGTGAAAAGGGGCGAAAGCGCAGCGAGTTTAGGTGATTTTTCCAGCTCAAATTGTTTACATTTAACCCAAGGCGTTTTCTGACGCAGCTCACATTAACCCTATTTTTTGCGAGTGTAATGAGTATAAATTCAGTTAATTTTGTTAATTATTTGTTTTATTATGGTTTTAATTAAGGTTTTTTTAATGCAAAAGCCGTTTTGAGCCTGGGATCCACTTTCAATCAATCCCCGCTTCTTGTTATCCTCCCGCCCGCACAAAAAAGTTGCAGCTTGAATTTTTATTCAGCCAACAATTTCCTCTCGTTCAGCCGGACCTGTTAATTGAAATTCGCACTCAGCCAATTTATCGCTGAAGGATTGAATCTCGTAGCGAGGTTCTCCCACTTCAGTATGACAAACTTAGCCCTGATCTTCGGGTTACTGTTTGTGCTGCCCGCTGCTGACTTAGTGTCGGTGATGGTCGGTGGCTGTATCGACATAGGTGAGTTAATCACCCTGAGCGATGGATTTTTAATCGAGTTTTTCGGCGCCACGCTGCTGAGCATATTACTGCTCAACCCCCAGATTATTAAGCAATTGTGGAATCTGTTCGACAATGGCTTCAAGTTTTTCAACAGCTTAGATTTAACTAATGCTGCCCAGTTTTTAGCACCCCCAAGGCTAAAATCCCTCGAGCACCTTGCGCACGGTTGTCGCGCCCCACCATTGTAACTCTCTGTTTTAAAATTCAAATTTAGCATTAAGCGCTGAAAGTCGATCCTCAATCTTGCATTGGGGTGGCAGGCATTTTTTGTGCCGCGCTCGAGCCACTTTCGGATTTGCCTTCGGATAACGCCGCTCAATGCTACTGCCAATCTCTCTGGGCAGAGTTGTAAACCTTAGGGTTAGAGGAATCTTCCTTTGTTAATTCAAAATTTAAGTAAAGTAGCATTCGCGGCGATAGCCCTGATGCTCGCAGGCTGTGATGGCGGCGTATTGGATCCCAAGGGCCAGATCGGTGTCGATGAAAAGCACCTGATCATCATCGCTACCCTACTCATGCTGATTGTGGTTATCCCCGTGATCTTCATGACTTTGTTCTTCGCATGGAAATACCGCGATGGCCGAGATCATGAGGTTTACGCCCCTAAATGGTCCCATTCAAGCGCGATCGAAACCGTGGTTTGGATTGTGCCTATTGTGATCGTATTGATTTTGGGCGTGATCACTTGGGGTTCAACCCATGATCTCGACCCTTACAAACCACTCGAACACGAAGCCAAGCCAATTACGGTTGAAGTGGTTTCTATGGACTGGAAATGGTTGTTTATCTATCCAGAACAAGGTGTTGCATCGGTAAACGAACTGGCTTTCCCAGCGAACGTACCAGTGAACTTTAAGATCACCTCTGATACCGCAATGAACTCTTTCTTTATCCCGCAGTTAGGTAGCCAAATCTACTCAATGGCTGGGATGACGACTAAGTTGCACTTGATTGCCAACGAACCCGGTACCTATGACGGTATTTCCGCTAACTATAGCGGCGCAGGTTTTGCGGGCATGAAGTTTAAAGCCATTGCCACGCCAACGGCAGCCGACTTCGATGCTTGGGTAGCCAAGGCAAAACAACAGGCGACTAAGACCTTAGACTCTGCGACTTACCAAGCCTTAGCACAGAAGAGTGAAAACAATCCTGTTGAATACTTTGGCTCAGTTAGTCACGGCATGTTCGATCAAATCGTTATGCAATACATGCACATGGACTCAAACGAGCACATGGCAGGCCATGAAGGTATGGAACACATGAGTGCCGACCACAATATGGCTGGCATGCACCACGATATGGCGCATATGGCGAGCGAACAGAAGATGGCCGACATGGAAAGCTCAACCCATTCTGACACTTCATCAACAGAACACTCATCCACTCACCAAGTGGAGGCGGAGTAATCATGTCTTTTCTCGGTAAATTAAGCTTAGATGCGATCCCGTATCATGAGCCTATCATCATGGTGACCCTTGCGGTTGTTGCCGTGATAGGCCTGTACGTCGCAGCCTTGATCACTAAACACAAAAAATGGGGTGTGCTTTGGCACGACTGGTTAACTTCGGTTGACCATAAACGCCTCGGTATCATGTACATAGTGCTTGCCTTCATCATGTTGATCCGCGGTTTCTCCGACGCCATCATGATGCGTACCCAACAGGCACTGGCCACCAATGGCGCCGCAGGTTATCTGCCGCCAGAACATTACGACCAAATCTTCACAGCCCACGGCGTGATCATGATTATCTTTATGGCGATGCCATTTATGATCGGTCTAATGAACTTAGTGCTGCCACTGCAAATCGGTGCCCGCGACGTTGCCTTCCCCTTCTTGAACAACCTCAGCTTCTGGTTAACCGCGTCTGGTGCCGTGCTGATCAATATTTCATTAGGTTTAGGTGAATTCGCCCGTACCGGTTGGGTAGCTTACCCGCCGTTGTCTGAGCTGGCTTACAGTCCAGGCGTCGGGGTCGATTACTATATCTGGGCGCTGCAGATTTCGGGGATAGGGACAACCTTAACCGGGGTCAACTTTATCGCGACTGTGCTTAAGATGCGTGCTCCAGGCATGAAGCTGATGCAAATGCCTATCTTCACTTGGACTTGTACTTGGGCCAACATCCTGATCGTGGCGTCGTTCCCGATCCTGACTGCGGTTTTAGCGCTGTTAACACTCGATCGCTACATGGGTTTCCACTTCTTCACCAATGATGGTGGTGGTAACGCCATGATGTATATCAACCTGTTCTGGGCTTGGGGTCACCCTGAAGTGTACATCCTGATTTTACCTGCGTTCGGTATCTTCTCGGATGTGATTTCAACCTTTACCTCTAAGCGTCTGTTCGGCTATTCCTCAATGGTATGGGCCAGTGGCGCGATTTCGATCCTCGGTTTTATCGTGTGGTTACACCACTTCTTCACCATGGGCTCGAGTGCCAACGTCAACGCCTTCTTCGGCGTGATGACCATGGTGATTGCGGTCCCGACTGGGGTAAAACTGTTTAACTGGTTGTTCACCATTTACCGCGGCCGCCTGCGCTTAACTGTGCCAGTGCTGTGGACCTTAGGCTTTATGGTGACTTTCACCATTGGTGGTATGACGGGCGTACTATTAGCCGTACCTGGTGCCGACTACGTACTGCACAACAGCTTGTTCCTGATCGCTCACTTCCATAACACCATTATCGGTGGTGCCGTGTTCGGTTACTTAGCTGGTTTTGCTTACTGGTTCCCGAAAGCAACGGGTTTCCACTTAAATGAGCGTTTAGGTAAAGCGTCATTCTGGTGCTGGCAGATTGGTTTCTATGTGGCCTTTATGCCGCTGTATGTACTCGGTTTTATGGGTATGACTCGCCGTATCAACCACATTGATAACCCAGCATGGAACATGTGGATCTATATCGCTGCCGTGGGTGCTTGCATCATCATGGTCGGTATCATTCTGCAATTCGTGCAACTGTACGTGAGTATCCGTGACCGCGACCAAAACCGTGACACCACGGGTGACCCATGGAATGGCCACACGCTGGAATGGTCAACCGCATCACCACCACAGTTCTACAACTTTGCTAAGTTGCCACAAGTGTCTGATATCGATGCCTTTACCGATGCCAAAGAAAAAGGCACCGCCTATCAACGCCTCAAACACTATCAGCCAATCCATATGCCGAAAAATACCCCGAGCGGTATCTTAATGGCGCTGGGCATTACTGCCGCTGGTTTTGCTGCAATTTGGCACATTCTGTGGCTCGCGATTGTGGGCATGGTGGGCGCGTTTATCGTGTTCTTATTCCGTGCTTATAACAACGATGTCGACTATTACGTTCAACCCGATGAAGTGGCACGCATTGAAAATGCTCACTTAAACAATGTAGTAAGGGGCTGATATGAGTGTTGCAATCCCAGCTGATTTAGAAGTTGCTCACGCCGAGGAGCACCACGAGCACCATGATACGGGTGGCAACACCCTGTTTGGTTTTTGGCTCTACCTGATGACCGACTGCATCTTGTTTGCTTCGGTATTCGCCACCTACGCCGTGCTCTATATGAACACCGACGGCGGTGTATCGGGTAAAGACATTTTCGAACTGGACTTTGTGCTGATCGAAACCGCAGCCCTGCTGCTCAGTAGTATTACCTATGGTTTCGCGTTGATTTTCGCTAAGCGCCACAACAAGGCGGCAACCCTTACTTGGTTAGCCATTACCTTTGCACTGGGCTGTGTGTTTATCGGCATGGAAGTCTATGAGTTCCATCACCTGATCGAACATGGCAACGGCCCACAACGCAGCGCCTTCCTGTCATCTTTCTTCACCTTAGTGGGCATGCACGGCTTGCACGTGACCGCAGGGTTAATTTGGATGGCAATCATGATGATTGAAGTCGCCAAAACGGGCTTAGGCAACCGCAGCATCACTCGCTTGAGCTGCTTAAGCTTGTTCTGGCATTTCCTCGACATCGTGTGGATTTGCGTATTTACCGTTGTGTACTTATTGGGAGCATTGTAATGGGCGCACATACTCATTCGCATGATCATAGCCATGGCGCAGACGATCTGGCCGCCAGCATCAAGTCCTACTTAGTCGGTTTTGTGCTGTCAGTGGTGTTAACTGCCATCCCATTCTGGGCGGTAATGACCCATCACTTCGAGCAATCGACGACGCTTGCCATCGTCGTTGTAACGGCACTGGTGCAGATTTTGGTACACCTTAAGTACTTCCTGCACTTGGACTTCTCTAAGGAAGGCAAGATCAACACCTTCTCCTTCCTATTTACCGCACTGATCATCGTGATGGTGGTTGGCTTGTCGGTATGGATCATTCTCGAAGCTAACGCTTTGATGATGTAACGAGACACAGCAAATGAACACACAAGCTAGATTGACATCGACGCAATGGAAAGCACGCTTCAAAGGGTATGTACAGGTAACTAAGCCTGGCATCATTTTCGGGAATCTGATTTCCGTTGCTGGCGGCTTCCTATTGGCCGCTAAGGGCGATGTGGATCTGGTCTTGATGCTGGCAAGCTTAGTGGGATTATCCTTAGTCGTCGCCTCAGGCTGTGCGATTAATAACTGTATTGACCGTGACATTGACGCCAAAATGCAGCGCACCTGCAAACGCGTCACCGTCACGGGCGAAATCCCTCTAAGCCATGTCTTGCTGTTTGGCATCGCCTTAGGCGTGCTTGGATTTGGCATCTTAGCTCTGTTCACTAATGCCTTAGCCCTGCTGTTTGCCGCTATTGGTTATGTCGTTTATGTCGGGATTTATAGCCTCTATATGAAGCGAAACTCGGTTTACGGCACCTTAGTCGGCAGCTTTTCGGGCGCTGTACCGCCCGTGGTGGGCTATTGCAGCGTAACGGGGCAAATGGATATGGGCGCAGTGATTTTATTGCTGATGTTCAGCCTCTGGCAGATGCCACACTCCTACGCCATCGCGATTTTCCGCTTTAATGACTATGCAGCCGCGAAGATCCCCGTGCTGCCAGTCGCCGAAGGGATGGCCAAGGCGAAGCACCATATAGTGCTCTATATCGCAGTGTTCGCCTTGGTCAGCACCATGCTGCCACTCGCAGGTTACACAGGCACCGCCTTTATGGCCGTGACCTGTGCCACCAGCCTCTGGTGGCTAACTATGGCCCTCAAAGGTTATCGTCAAGATGTGGATATGCCACGTTGGGCCAGACAAGTGTTTGGTTTTTCAATTATTACCATCACAGCACTCAGTGTAACCATGGCGCTGGATTTTCAAGCGGTCAGTCAAACCCCACTGTTTACCTTAGTGCGATAAACATAACCTTTATTCAAAAACAAAAGCGCTAACCTAGGTTAGCGCTTTTTTATTGCCTTAATCCTCAATAACTAAGGGACAAGAGGGCGTTAAAAATGGATGAAGAGCACTACTTCATTGCCGATTTTACATAGACATCGAAGCGGTTTTTCTTCGTTTCGATAACCATGCTGGGCTTAACGCCGGCGAGGTCTTCGGCATAATCGGGGCGCTTCACCACTACACGCTTACTGGCTAGAGCCATGGCGGGTGCGAGCAATCCATCGGCGTCGAGATCCGCACCGACTAAGGTTTGAAAGACTCGCATTTCTTTTTTAACTAAGGCTGATTTGTCACGGTGAGGGTACATAGGGTCGAGGTAGACGACATCGACCTCTTGCTCTAATTTGGCGAGTGCTTCGAGGCTAGAACCATGGAAAAGCTGCATACGTTCACGCATCCAGTCGCCGATTTCGGCATCTTGATAGGCACGGCGCAGGCCATCTTCTAATAATGCGGCCACTACAGGATGGCGCTCTACCATAGTCACAGTGCAGCCTAAACTTGCCAACACAAAGGCATCGCGGCCGAGGCCCGCTGTACCATCGACCACTTTTGGGGTAACACCCTGCTTTAACCCGACAGCCTTAGCAATCGACTGCCCACGACCACCACCAAACTTGCGTCTATGGGCAACCGCGCCAGTGACAAAATCCACCACTATGCCATCGAGCTTAGGCTCATCGCGCTTATGTAGCGTCAAGGTGTCTGATTCAAAACGCACTTCAAACGGCGCATCGGCATCAAAAACCAGTTGCCAGCGGGCACAAATGTCCACAAGAGTTGGAAATTGCTGATTAAAAAAAATCGGAGTCACAGGCTATCTTCAAAGCAACAAAATGATGGCTATTATGCCTAAAAATCTGCTTCGTGAATATGTAACTCGGTCAATCATCTTGTTAATGCTCATTATTCTATGAGTCAATTTGTCTAAGCCACCTTAGGTAAACTCAAACATGAGTCACAGTGTAATTAACTGATTGATAAAGGCAAAAATCTATTTATATAACAGTTTAGCGATTTGTGTTATATGTTTTGTTCCGAGCCAACCTTGCGACTTCCATACGGAATAAGGACATTTTTTGCTTAACTGGCTGAAAGGTTTTTTGTTTATCAGGGAGCAAGACTTTTTAAACCCCGATAGAACCATATTAAAAACCAGTTTATTGCGGATTATTTTGCTAAGTGGTGCCATTCTGACCACCAGCATAGTGCTGCATAGCTCCTTGATCGCATATGAACTCAACCTCAGCTTTATTATTGGCATTACGGTCAGTTTTTTAACCGTCTTATTTCTCGCATTATGGTTTACCCGTCGGTATTTGCTGGCGAGCTCAATCAGCTTGCTGGCCATGGTGGTCGCGGCCTGCTTGGCAATACTGTTGTTTATTCCAGATTTTACCTTGTCGCAAGCAGGCATTACCTTCCTGTATACGCTACCGCTGATGGCGCTTTTCCTGTTTGGTCGAAAAGTCGCCTTCTGGATGATGTGCTTCAATGTGCTGCCTTTCTTATTGCTACTGCGTAACCAGAATCTCCCGCCTATTGTCGATGTAGATATTAGCCTGCCAGCGACCCACGCTTACCTCAACGGGCTGTTGTTTATGTTTTTCAATATTTGTATCCCGTTGTCAGCCATGCGGTTGTTAAAAACCCAGAAAGTCCATGCGCAGCAAATGATCCAGCATCAACACGCGCTGCAACGCTCTTTAGATCAATATGCTGAAATCTTTGACAATAATGGCACGGCCTCCTTCTTCTGTAATGAAGATGGAGTGATCCTCAACTTGAATAATGCGGCAAAACAAATCGCAGGAGATGTCACACTTAATCGCACTCGCCTGTGTGATATTTTTGAAGTGGACCAAGATACCAGTACGAATTTGTTGGCCGCCTCATTCCATACCCGTTTAAGGCACAATAGCGGCAGCCGATATCTACTGCAAAAAGCCTCATTAGAGCACCATGATACCTTGCTGTTTCACTGCCACGATATCACGGCACAAGCCAATCATGAGCTCGAACTCAATCGACTCAAAAAGCACCATATCAGTACCCATTTTTACGATTTAGTCACTGGCTTACCCAACGAGAACCACTGGTATAACCCGACACCAAGTACCGCCCACCAGGAAATGACAGTCGCCCTAGTTAAGATCGATAATCTAAGCCAAATTAATGCCGCCTTTGGCATCAGCGTGGGAGATGCCATCCTCAAAGCCTTTGCCTTAGAACTTAAAGAGCGCTTCGGCCATCAGGCCAAAATATATCGTTTTAGAGGTGCATCCTTTGCCCTGGAATTTACCGAACTGCCACTCATCTCGCCAGAGACGCTCGCACCGCAATTACGTCTTCGCATTCCGACAAGTTTAAAACTTAAGCAAGAACAACAGATTGAATACCATTTAGAGTGCCGCGTTGGCTGTAGTTCTGGCCATAAACCCGCTCCGCAGCAAGCCGCCGAGCAATGCTTGATTGCCATTAAACAAACCACCCAAGCCAACCCAGTTATGGTGTATTACGTTGGCTTGATTAACAATTTACTTGAGGCATCCTCGCAAGAAAGCAAAATCCGCGACGCGCTAAAACACAACCGACTGGAAATGTGGCTGCAACCAAAAGTGTTGGCAGATGGGCATATTATTAGCTTTGAAGCGCTCGCCAGAATGTTCGACAAAGACGGCAGTATGATCATGCCCAGCACCTTTATCCCCATCATAGAGTCATCGCAGTTGCAGGCGATTTTCGCCATTAAAGTGTTTAGGCAATTACTTCAATTGATCCGTGCTTGGCCCAAAAATGTCCCTATGACTAAGATTGCCTTCAACCTATCGGGACAAGATATTTTATCGGATCGATTCTTCAAGGTACTGATCCAGACATATATTAACCATCCCGAACTCATTCCAATTTTAGAAATTGAAATCACCGAAACCTCAGTGTTTTCCACCCACAAAGAAACTGGCAGACGCTTAAACACACTCGCGAGAATGGGCGTTTCCATTGCGATCGACGATTTCGGCACAGGCCATGCTTCCTTGAGCCAGCTGATTGACATAAGCGCCGATACAATAAAAATTGATCGCTACTTTGTCAGCCAGCTCGGCATTAGCGAGCGCCACACGCAAATTGTCAACGCGGCAATTCTGTTGGCAAAGAGTTTAAAACTGCATGTTATTGCCGAGGGGATTGAAACTGAAACCCAATTGATACAGCTCACAGCACTGGGGTGTGAACAATTCCAAGGCTACTTATTTGGCAAACCTGCACCAGCCTCGTTGTGGCTAAAAACCTATCAAATGCAAACCCCAACCCACTGGTTAGCACAGAAAAAAACGGCTAACTGAGGCATTCGTTTTACGCTTTAAGGCATCCTAGGTATAATTGCCCACATGCGTTTGCCTCCCTTTGCATTGTTTGCAAATAACTAGGATCCTCCATGTTAAGTTACCGCCACGGTTATCACGCCGGCAATTATGCCGATGTGCTGAAACACGCTATTTTGCTGCAAACTTTGCAGTTAATGCATAAGAAAGACAAACCCTTAGTCTATATCGATACCCATGCGGGTGCGGGCGGTTATGCGTTAACGGATGAGTTTGCTCAGAAGACGGGCGAATACCTCGAAGGCGTAGCTAAGCTTTGGAATAAAACCGATCTGCCAAAATCCCTGCAGGATTATGTAGATGCGGTGCGTCACTTTAATGAAGACAATCCAGAAGAACTCAACTTTTACCCAGGTTCTCCTGCCATTATCGATATGGAGCTTGGGCCGAAGGATCGTATGCTGCTGCACGAGCTGCACGGTACCGATCATCTGCTGCTGGATGAGTATTTCGAGCAGGATAAGCAGGTAAAAGTCATCAAGGGCGATGGCCTTAAAGGATTGATTGCTGCGGTACCGCCACTTGAGCGCCGCGCACTGGTACTTGTCGATCCCAGTTATGAGATTAAGACCGACTATCAAACGGTCGCCGAGACCTTAATCAAGGCACACAAACGCTTTGCCACGGGCGTATTTATGCTCTGGTATCCCGTAGTCAACCGCGCGCAGACGGAAGAAATGCTTTCCCGCTTAGCCGGCAGCGGCATTAAGCGCCAGTTACGTATCGAACAGGCAATCAAGCCGGACTCCAATGAATTTGGCATGACAGCCGCAGGACTATGGGTGATTAACCCACCTTGGCAACTGGATGAAATCGCGACTGAGATGCTCGATTATCTCGGCAAAAACTTAGGCCAATCCGATGGCAATGTCATCGTTAAATGGGAAGTTGGCGAATAAGCCAATCCTATTGCGTCATCACCGCATGCAACAGAGCAGCTAGACTTTGGCGCTGCGGTAACGTTTTAGCAGAATTTGCACCCGTTCCACATAGGCTTGGGTTTCAGGATAGGGAGGAATACCGTTGTATTGGGTCACTGTGGTTGGCCCAGCATTGTAGGCGGCGCAGGCCAATGCAATATCTCCATTGAACTGTTTTAGCATTTGCGCCAAATACTTACTGCCGCCGAGAATATTCTCCTCCGGCAAAAAGGCATTGGTCACGCCCATCTCTTTGGCGGTTTCGGGCATCAATTGCATCAGGCCCATTGCGCCAGTACGTGACAAGGCCCTGGCATTAAAGGCCGATTCAGCGTGGATCACGGCGCGGATAAGTGCCGGGTCTAATTGATGTTTATGAGCCGCACGACTGATCAAGCTATCGTAATTGCGGGTAAACAGCCGAATACCATTCCAGTCAATTTTAGAATCAGGACGACAGGCAAAGCAGTCATAGAGCAGGATTTGATACTCATTGGTGGTCGGCGCTTTATCGGTAAAAGCCGTCACGCCATTGGCCTGTAGATATTGATAAACTTTGACTTTTTCTTGCCCAGTGTTACTCACAATACCGCTTTCAGAATAACGGGCCACAATACGGGGCTTAGGCTTGGCTTCTTCGGCAAACGCGGCCGCAACACTTCCCCAAGCCAACCACAAACCAAGGCTAACGATGGCTATCGACTTAAGGCAAAGTGGCGAAGAATGCGTTGCTGGCATCAAAGTCCCGTGTGTTCGTTGAGTTTAAGTACTTCAATAATAGCAAAGAGTTGCTTCATCTCACGGTTTAACTGGCTAAATTCCGCCGAAAAATGAGCACTGTCGAAGATAGAGCGCATCTGAAAACGACTGCGGCGATTAGGCAAAAACAAGATCAAACGGTTGCGAAAGAAGGCGCATTGAATCTCCCCATCGAAGGACTTTGCCAATTGCTGCAAACGCTCCATAAAGGCGGTATTGAGCAAATAGCGCGACTCGATTTGATCCGTTGAAAACACATCGAACTCTTTTTCGAACAGGGGATCTTCAAGCTTAACCCTTTGCAGCCCTGAGTGGCTGTCGGATAAGAAATTGGCCAGCCCGCCGCGATCCTTTAATACCACGGTATGACCAATAAATTGCTTATGGCTACTCAGCTCAACCACAGTGCCGCGAAAGCAAGTCTCGGTGCGAGTTACGGTTCGGCGTTTATTGCCGTCCCACTCCTCCACTCGCACGTCTTTGGTCAGGGTTAACTCATTGACGACTAACTCGATGCCCTTGTACTGACCTTGAATATAATCACCAAAGCTCGCTTTATCGTAATTGGGTAGCACCTTAGCCGCAGTGAGACGATTCATGTCGAGGCGCATCTCGCGGTTGTAGATAAAATCCTCGCCAAAGTACTTAAACATGATGGGATAAATTTCTTGCTGCACTTGCCGCTTAAACTGCCGAGTCGGTGTAAAACTCCAAAAACCTAATCCCAATAGTGCGACAAACGGCAGCGGAAACAGCATGAGTCCACGGCTATGTCCCAATAGCGCTAACAGCACGAGACCTACGACTATCACCAAACTAAGATATAAGCGTTTACGCGTGGCCTTAAGGCTGTTGACGCGCTTGGTTTCATAGCGGGCGGCCAGCGGCGCCAGTTGGGTATCGTAGTACTCCTGCAGCGACGCCCTATCCGAAGCGTCCGCCGACAATCTTACCGCCTGCCGCTGAGCCTTGATGGGACTGCCTAAGATAAAGGTGAGTATATTCATTTAGTTAATATGTTTGCGGAGCCTATCTTGGCCCCGCAAATATCGAAGGATTACAGATAATCCGCCGCGTCTATCGGCGCTTTAGAGGCTTCATTCACCTCGTAGAATGGCATCACCTTAATGTTTGCCATCGACGCAATAATCGACCCGGGGAAAATCTCAACGGCAGTATTTAACTCAGACACCGCCGAATTATAGAAACGGCGGGCAGCAGAGATATGGGCTTCGACCTCGTTATAGGTTTGCATCGCCTCGAGCATAGTGTTGTCTGACTTCAGCTCAGGGTAGCTTTCAACGCTCACCATCAAGGCACCCATTTTATCGTTCAGCTTCTCGGCTTGCGCGATATGCTCTTTCACCGCATTCGGATCTGTCTTGTTGTAATTGCGGGTTAATTGCGTGCGTAGCTCAGTGATTTCAGTGAGTAATGACTTTTCATGATCCATAAATCGCTTAGCGATTTTGAGGATATTGGGCACAAGATCGGCGCGCTTGGCTAACTGCACATCGATTCCCGACAGGGCTTCGAGGGCGGTATTGCGCTTTTTGACTAGGCTGACGTACCAAAGGTAGGTGACGATAAAAATCAGCGCTAATCCTAATAACAGTTTGTCCATCTTCCATCCTTAGGGTTTGTTCTTAGTCTCAACGGGTACAGCTAAACATAAATGGCCAAGAATTTCATCTAAAGCGATAGCTAACGCAATGAAATATTAGCTTTAGCTACTCTGGTCAGAGCATTAAACAACAAAATGACCAGCGAGATTATTCAGCTTGGATACAGAAAAACTAGGCTATAGTGTATATGCACAACGTTAAGAGCAACCTTTTTGCTCGTGAATACTGGACTCCTAGTGAGTCCATTTTTTTACCCCGCATTTCCCCCATAATCCGCCGCACAGCCGCAGTTGCAACATTTAAGTTTCAATTAAAGCTTAACCATCATACTTTTCGGCCAATTTTTTAACTTTCACCTTAGCGTTAATCAAACCACTTGGGCCAGACATAGCTCTGCCAAGTACGCCGCATCGATTCTGCTCACGGGTAAAGAATGCGCTAGCAAAGGTCGACAGAGGCAAGAGAATGAGCTCGAAATCCAACGATATTCCCGTCAATTCACCACAGGCCGACGACATGAGTTCTCGCGGCTGGTTTGTCCGTTTTCTTAATATTGTCGAACGCTTAGGGAACTTACTTCCCCATCCGATTACCTTGTTCGCCCTGTTCTGTGTCGCCGTGATCTTAGTATCGGGCATTGCGGGCTACTTTGGATTAACGGTGACCGATCCGCGCCCCGAAGGCGCCCACGGCCGAGGCGCCGATGGACTTATCCACGTCGTCAGCCTGATGAATGCCGAAGGCTTGCGGATGATAGTGTCCAACTTAGTCACTAACTTCACCGGCTTTACGCCCTTAGGCACTGTGCTGGTCGCCCTACTCGGTGTGGGTATCGCCGAGCGTTCTGGGTTGTTATCCGCGGCGATGCGGGCACTCGTTATGGGTGCGTCGAAGCGATTAGTGACGTTAACTATCGTGTTTGCAGGCATTATGTCGAACACGGCGGCAGAGCTTGGGTATGTGGTATTAATTCCTATGGCGGCGATGATCTTCCACTCCTTAGGTCGTCATCCACTGGCGGGGCTTGCCGCAGCATTTGCTGGGGTATCAGGGGGATACAGCGCTAACCTATTGCTTGGTACTGTCGATCCGCTGTTATCGGGTATCACTGAGGCGGCGGCGCGGATGATCGATCCCGACTACAACGTCGGCCCCGAGGTTAACTGGTACTTTATGTTTGTCTCGACCTTTGTGATCACTTTCCTCGGCGCCTTTGTGACCGAGAAAATTGTCGAGCCGAAACTGGGCAAATATCAAGGCGATGATGCCGATGAGACCGTGCACCAATCAATGGGCAATGTCACCGAGCTGGAAAAACGCGGCCTCAAGTGGGCGGGATTATCTATGCTGGTGCTAGCGGTATTCCTTGCGCTGTCCGTCGTGCCAGAAGGTGCGCCACTGCGCGATCCGAAAACCGGTCTGGTCTCGGGTTCGCCATTCCTCAAAGGCATAGTCGCCTTTATCTTTATCTGTTTTGCTATCCCCGGTTTTGTCTACGGCAAGGTCGTTGGCAGCATTAAAAACGATAAAGACGTTATCAATGCCATGTCGCACAGCATGAGCACTATGGGGCTGTATATCGTACTGGTATTCTTTGCGGCGCAATTTGTGGCCTTTTTTAACTGGAGTAATCTCGGCGCCGTGTTAGCCGTACTGGGTGCCGATGCCCTGCAATCCATTGGCTTAACTGGGCCAATCCTGTTCCTGTTTTTTATTATGATCTGTGGCTTTATCAACTTGATGCTGGGTAGCGCCTCGGCCCAGTGGGCCATTACCGCACCGATTTTTGTGCCCATGCTGATGTTAGTCGGCTATGCGCCCGAAACCATTCAAGCGGCCTACCGTATTGGCGACTCAGTCACTAACTTAGTCACGCCTATGATGAGTTATTTTGGGCTGATTTTGGCCGTGGCTTGCCGTTACCAGAAAAACCTCGGCATAGGCACGCTTATCGCCACTATGCTGCCGTACACCTTAGTGTTTTTCGTTGGCTGGACGACGTTCTTCTTCCTGTGGGTGTTTGGCTTTGGTCTGCCAGTGGGACCGGGCGCAGCCACTTACTACACGCCTTAAGCCGGTCTAACTCCATCCCTAATAAAAAGGGCGTCGAAGCTAAGCTCGACGCCCTTTTTGATGTCCGAATTCATGCAAGGATTAACGACTTCAGTCGTACAGCCATTCCATTAAAAAACTACAGATCAGCAAGAAAACCCCCAGATTAAACACCACAGTCTGTAATTTTGCCTTAGGCGATTTATCCTCGGCCTGACTCATCACTTGGTTGAGGGGAGTAAAAAACATATTAGGGTCGAGCCCCATGCCAATAAAAAACACAGCAACGGCGAAGAGGCGAGTCAGCTCAGGAACGGCCAGCTGCTCAAGATAAAACTCATAAGCGCCATAGGCGACCGTGCCCACGGCGATACAATGGCAAACGACTGCCATGATAAGCTGCTTGGTCATAAAACCTCTCACCGATGACACCACTTTGCTCCTAAAGCCAACGTACTGTTACTCATTATGCGGCTGATAATATTCGGCGCGCAGTCTATCTCTTTTACGTTGTAGCCGCACCCAGTCAAACCAACCAAATAAAATCCCTGCCGCAGGATAAAGATAGAGTGCCCGAGCTAACTCACCCCAAAAGGATGTATCTGAGGTCAAATAATGGATAGTGGCGACCACGACTGAAGTCATACAACCCCAAAACAAGACACCAACCACTAGGATAGAAAACCACTTTCCCTTGGCTATGGCTTTATCCAGCGCTGCAAGTTCCTGTGCCGACATACCAAGCTCCCCATCATTATGATTCCGCCAATATGCCTGAATTGGTTAATGCTGGCTATCCATCGTAGTAACGATACGCTAACAAAAAGCCCTGCATGTGCAGGGCTTTAAGAGTGTTAGGTTCGATTACTCCGCCGAGGTCGGCTTTTCTTCTTTACCTTTCTTCTCGCGCTTACTAAAGATACGTTCCACAATCACGAAGAACAACGGCACGAAGAAGATACCTAGGAAGGTCGAACTCATCATACCGCCGAGTACCCCAGTACCGATGGCGTTCTGACTACCAGAACCTACACCTGTACTAATCGCTAACGGTACAACACCTAGACCGAAGGCGAGTGACGTCATCAGAATTGGACGCAAACGCACACGTACCGCATGTAAGGTCGCCTCGATAAGTCCCGCACCTTTCTCATAGAATTCTTTGGCGAATTCCACAATCAAGATGGCGTTCTTCGTCGCCAAACCGACCGTCGTCAACAGACCCACCTGGAAGAACACGTCGTTTGGCAAGCCACGACCATTCATCGCCAGCAGGGCACCGATAATCCCTAGCGGAACCACTAGGATTACTGCGAACGGTACAGACCAGCTCTCATAAAGCGCCGCCAGTACGAGGAATACCACCAAAATCGACAGAGCATACAGCGCTGGCGCTTGGTTACCCGATAAACGTTCCTCATAGGATAAGCCGTTCCACTCGATACCAAAGCCTGGTGGCAACTGCTTCACCATGTCTTCCATGATATTCATCGCCGCACCAGTACTGAAACCAGGAGCCGTTGCGCCTTGAATGTTCATGGCAGGTAAACCGTTGAAACGCTCTAGACGAGGTGAACCATATTCCCAAGCGCCCGTTGCGAAGGCCGAGAATGGCACCATGTCGCCCTTGTTGTTACGCACGTACCAAGTGTCTAAGTCTTCAGGTTGCATACGGTATTGCGCATCACCCTGTACGTAAACTTTCTTCACACGACCGCGGTCGATAAAGTCGTTTACATAAGAGCCACCCCATGCGGTTGCGAGCACGCTGTTCACGTTCGCAATCTCAATGCCTAAGGCACTCAGTTTGGCGTGGTCGATATGCAACTGATAGATTGGCGCATCTTCCTGACCGTTTGGACGAACGCCCACGAGGTTTGGATTCTGTGCCGCCATACCTAACAATTGGTTACGCGCTGCGACTAACTTGTCGTGCCCTTGGCCATTCTTATCTTGCAGGTACATATCGAAACCGTTAGCCGTACCCAGCTCGATTACCGCAGGCGGTACGAAGGCGAATACGAAGGCTTCTTTCATTTGGCTGAATACGCCCATCGCGCGGCCCGCAATGGATTGCACATCCATACCTGGCGCTTCACGCTCTGACCAATCCTTCAAGCCAACGAAGGCAATACCCATGTTCTGGCCTTGACCCGCGAAACTGAAGCCCGCCACGCTGAATACCGATCTCACGCCCTCTTCTGCCAGATAGTGATCAGAGACTTTCTCTAACACTTTCATGGTGCTTTCTTGGGTAGAGTTGGTTGGCAAAATTGCCTGCGTGAACAAGATACCTTGGTCTTCATCAGGTAAGAATGCCGTTGGCATGCGCATGAAAATCCAGCCCACTGCCACGACTAGCGCAGCGTAAATCATCATGACTCTGAAACTACGCTTCACAATGCCAGCCACGCTCGATTCGTAACGGTTGGTTAAGCGATCGAAGCCACGGTTAAACCAGCCAAAGAAACCTGTTTCGATATGGCCATGGCCTTTCTTCAACGGTTTTAACATGGTCGCACAGAGTGCAGGTGTTAAAATCAAGGCCACCAGCACAGACAGCGCCATCGCAGAAACGATAGTGATCGAGAACTGACGGTAAATAACCCCAGTAGAACCCGACATAAACGCCATAGGTACGAATACCGCCGACAAGGTCAGACCGATACCGACTAACGCGCCAGTAATTTGATCCATCGACTTACGGGTCGCCTCGAGTGGGCTTAGGCCCTCTTCTGCCATAACCCGCTCAACGTTTTCCACCACCACAATCGCGTCGTCCACGAGCAGACCAATCGCCAACACCATAGCGAACATGGTGAGGGTGTTGATGGAGAAGCCCGTTGCCGACAGAATCGCAAAGGTACCCAACAATACGACAGGCACGGCGATCGTTGGAATTAAGGTCGCACGGAAGTTCTGCAGGAAGAGGTACATGATGACAAACACCAGTACGATAGCTTCAAGCAGAGTGTGTACTACGCCTTCAATCGATTTCTCAACGAATGGCGTTGTATCGTAGGGGTAAACCACATCTAACCCAGCAGGGAAGAAGGGACGTAACTCTTCAACTTTAGCGCGAACTGCTGCCGCCGTATCAAGGGCGTTAGCGCCGGTTGCCAGCTTAATCGCGATACCCGAAGCTGGTTTGCCGTTATACAGAGACTCTACTGCATAGCTTTCTGAACCCAGTTCAACACGCGCCACATCACCCAAGAATACGTTCGCACCCGACGTATCGGATTTAAGAATGATCTTGCGGAATTGCTCAGGCGTTTGTAGACGGCTCTGTGCCGATACAGTCGCGTTTAGCTCTTGTCCAGGCAGTGATGGTGTGCCACCGAGTTGACCCGCAGATACCTGCGCGTTTTGCGCACGGATAGCGCTCACCACATCTAAACTGGTGAGGTTGTATTGGGTCAGTTTCAGTGGGTCTAACCATATACGCATCGCGTATTGGGCACCGAAAATCTGAATTTCGCCCACGCCCGGTACACGGCTCATAGGATCTTGGATGTTAGCGCCCACATAGTCGGCGATGTCACCCTTATCTAAAGAACCGTCGGTCGAAACGAAGCCCAGTACCATCAGGAAGCCAGAGCTTGACTTGTTAACGTTAACCCCTTGAGATTGCACCTCTTGTGGTAACAAAGTCATTGCGCCCTGTAACTTGTTCTGTACCTGAACCTGCGCGATATCCGGATCGGCTTCTGCGTTAAAGGTCAAGGTAATAGAAGCGTTACCAAAGCTATCACTGGTTGATGCGATATAACGTAGGTGGTCGATACCCTTCATACGTTGCTCAATCACCTGAGTCACTGAGTCTTCAACGATTTTGGCCGATGCACCTGGGTAGTTCGCACTGATCACCACTGTCGGTGGCGCAATACTGGGGTACTGCGAGACTGGCAGGGATCGGATCGACAGAACCCCCGCCAACATAATGATTAAGGCGATCACCCACGCAAAGATGGGGCGATCAATAAAAAAACGTGCCATAGCTATGCCCTATTGTGCTTGGGTTTCAGAAATAACTTTGGGAGTGACTGGTGCACCTGGACGGATCTTTTGTAATCCTTCCACAATCAACTTATCGCCCGCTTCCAAACCGGCAGTAATACGCCATTGATTGTCGATAACTTCAGCTGTGGTAACAATTTTTGCTTCCACTACGCCTTGATCGTTCACCACCATAGCCACGGCTTGACCCTTAGCGTTACGGCTAATGGCTTTTTGTGGCACTAGGATGGCTTGAGGATCGGTACCGGTATTCAATACGGCGCGAACATACATGCCAGGCAGTAAGATGCCATCGGGGTTAGGGAACTCTGCACGCAGGATCACTGAGCCAGTGTTTTCATCCACACTCACTTCAGCAAATTGCAGCTTACCGCTGTGGCCATAAATCGTGCCGTCTTCTAAGACTAACTGCACGTCGGCATTATCAGCCGCCTGCAGCTTACCTTGCTGCAGCTTGGCTTTTAGACGTAACAGCTGAGCACTCGACTGCGCGATATCCACATTGATAGGGTCGAGCTGTTGAATGGTCGCCAACGTTTGGCTTTGGTTAGCGGTGACCAGCGCACCGGCTGTCACGCTCGATTTACCGATACGGCCTGAAATAGGCGCTAACACTTCGGTGTATTCGAGGTTAATTTTGGCAGTGTTGATTGCCGCTTCAGCCACAGTCACACTCGCCAGCGCTTCTTTGTAAGCCGCTTCAGCTTCGTCGAAATCCTGCTTACTGATGGCGTTAGTCTTCACTAACTGCTGATAACGCGCAGCTTTCGCCTTAGCCGATGCAAGGCTTGCATTCGCTCTGGCTAAATCGGCATTTGCGCTTACCAATGCCGCTTTGTAAGGCGCAGAATCGATTTGATAGAGGGACTCGCCCTGCTTCACATGACCGCCTTCAACAAAGCTACGCTTGGTAATAATACCATTCACTTGAGGACGCACTTCGGCTTCGAGGAATGCCTTGCTACGGCCCGGTAATTCGACTTGGATAACCTGAGGTTTGGTCGCCACATTGATGACCCCCACCTCAACACTCTGCGGCCCAGCGCCAGCATGACCAGCCTTCTCTTCTTGAGGGCTACAAGCTGCCATCCACAACGCCACGCTAATTACTGAGGCAAGTTTAATTGTCTGCCGCATGAGAACTCCTTTAAATATTAACGCTACCGTTTTGCCACGCTGCAATGGTGAACTCACGGCCGTAATTATAACTAAAATCAAATCTGCTACTTATCGCATACCCTATAAGGATGAACAAGAAAGATAAACCAACTAAAATGTAAACTAATGAAAATGTTTACACCCTAGCGAATACCTTATTCATTAAATTGTTACCCTATTTAATGAATATGCTAATAGTGGATAAGGTTGTTAGCGTTATACGATACAAAGCACTTATCCAGCCTACTCTATATCAAAAATGTTGCAAACATGTTTGGCAACACAGCTTTAGTCACCATAAATGCTGAACACAGTTAATCGATAACGATGCAATATATTCGCTCACGCCTCTCATTAATAAGATTTTACGCATATAATATCCCCCAAATAACGGCAGATGCTTGATAAACAAGGATGGTTCATATCGCCTTGTTATCCAACTAAAGCGTTGAAAAATCGTAGGCGAAAAATACTCTTGATACCGTGAAATAATATATGGCTTATGTAAATTCTTTTTAAATCTACATCTTGGAAATGAGAGACGCCCAAAACCTTGGACGCGACATTTTATGACCAAGTGTAATTGAGGGCAAACCCGAAATGGCGATTTACACCCCATTAAATGAAACTCTGCTTCCCAAAAAACGTATTTAAAAAATAAACGCTGCTCGCAATCGCGCTATTTCGCTGCTTGTTCACATTCATATCTTTTCGTCATTGGTTCATCCCAAGCTGCACCGCTATTCACAACTTATTTTTACGATAAAGGTGCGCTAACAATTCCCAATACTTTGAGATGATGATTATGAAGACTCGTACTAAATTTTTGCTGACAGGGGCGTTGCTTTCTTTGGCAGCAAGCTCCCACGGCGCCGAAGATAATCAACTCTTTGGCGGCACCATTAACGGCAACCTTAACTTTGCATCCGACTATGTGTTTCGTGGTGAATCAGAAACCTTAGACGGCGATATTCCTGTGGTGCAAGGCACGCTGAGCTGGAATCACAACCAAGGCTGGTATGCAGGGGTATTTAGCTCCAACATCAAATTTGCCGATCCTAACTTAGAAATCGTTACCGCACCTTTTATTGGCAAAGCGGGGGAATTTGGCGACTCAGGTTTTACCTACGATGTGATGTTGTTTTCATACCTCTATCCCGGTGCGTCCTACTCCAACTACACCGAGCTATGGTTAAAAGTAGGCAAACAATTTGGCCGCGCAAATCTGCAACTCGAAGTCACCCCAACGGTTGATGATTGGTTTGGTGTCGATGGCTGGCACGGGGTTAACTATGCCTTGCACCCAAGCTATAGCTTTGACAATGGCGTAAAAATCTCGGCCTCAGTGGGTTATCAAGACCTCAGCGGTGATGGTGCCGAAGGTTGGGGCCACTGGAACATTGGTTTGAGCAAAGCTTATTACGGCCTCAACTTCGACCTGCGCTACCACGGCAGTACTGTCGACAGTGACCATAAAGTCTATGGCACTCAAACTCAAATCTTCGATGACAGAGTCGTCATTGGGATCAGTAAAAGCTTTTAATCGTTATGTGACTTACCCGTTCATCTCACTGCTTCCCTGCAGTACTCCAATTGCTTGATATATCGAGCCTTGACCAGCCAATGTGGCTGGTCCTTTTTTATCTAAATACGATTATCACCCACGCTACAGGCTAAGACGCGGCTAATATCCGCAAGACACCGACCCGATTCTTGCTGCCATTGATTGAAGGCTGCCTGCACCTGCTTTAGCGCCGTTTGCGAGCTAAAACCGGCATCTACCAGCTTGTGTGCCTTAAAATAACCTTGCACATCATCGGTTAACAAAAAGGTGTCCTTACCAATTCCACGTAAGAAATACGGCCCAGTATTGCCGCCGAGACGAGCGCCGCGTTTCTTTAAGAGTGCCCAAAGCCCGACGATATCTTCGGTCGGCCAGTCGGCAATCAGCTTAGCCAAGCTGCCATGTTCGCGGGCAATATCATGGATCATCAGCGCATTGTCATAAATCGCTTGGGTCTTCTTTAAATGGCGAATTAAGGTCGCATCCGCGGCGCGGGCTTGGATCTGCTCGGGCGACAACATCAATACCTTTTCAGGCACGAAATGAAAGAAAGACTGCTCATAGGCGGGCCACTTATTATCGACCACACGCCAGACGAAGCCACTCTGAAACACCTGCCGACTCATGGCGGAGAGCAGCGTGGCATCATCATACTGGCGAATTTCGGCACTGCTCAGGCAGCTTGGCAACAATGCTTCGAGCCCCTTTTTACCGCCCTTGCGCTCACTCGCTCTGGCATAGATGGATGAGAAACTTTCTAACTGGCTCATACTGTTACCTTTGGTTATCTCTATTTCACTGCGGTGTTAAAGCTAATAGTACCGAATTTTAGCGCGAGCGGATCATTCCGCATGGCAAACCACTTTTACGCCACTTCCACTACTTTTAAGGGAAATCCTACAGCAAGCGCCTTGATAGCGACTAAAGTTAAGTCGTAGAGTCAAAAAATGCAGGGGTTGTGGGGTCGACACCTATGGAGCTGTTCTATCATCCGTTATCACGTTATTCACAGAAGGTGTTGATTGCTCTCTATGAAAAACAAGCGAACTTTTACCCGCGGATCACCGATTTGCGCGACCCGTTAGCGCGTCAAGCATTCCAGCAATTTTATCCTCCCGGGAAACTACCGTTACTCAAAACCCACGAAGGCCAACTGCTCCCCGAGTCCAGCATTATTATTGAATACCTAGACAGGCATTTTCGAAACGGTACCGAGTTACTGCCCACCGAACCCGAGCGCAATTTAGCGGTGCGCTTATTCGATCGCATTATTGATAACGATATCAATAACCCGTTATTTCAATTAGAAAAATTAAAGCATACGCCCGAAGGGCATGAATTTGAGATCAAGCAGATAGAAAAGCAGATGTTTATCCAGTTTCAGCGCCTTGATGCCCATTTGAGCCAAAGTCACTGGGTGTGCGGCGACAGTTTTACCTTGGCCGATTGCGCGCTTATCCCCTGTTTAAGCTACAGTTTTTCCCACTTAAATCTGCTGGATTTAGATGAGTTAGTACGTTACTGGCAACAGGCGCAGCTACGCGGCGCCTGGATGCTGGTGCTTGAAGAGGTGCTACTCGCCGAAATGGAGGAAGACACAGGGATCAGGAGTATTCCCTAGTGCCAACACATTAGGGCGTGTTGACGTTTCAGGGTTATTTTTGCAGCAATTTGGCTGGCGTTTATGCAAGACGAAGTCCGTGCGGTGTAGTTATTCTACATAAACGGACGATAACGCAGCAGAAACGTCAGCCAAACGCTGCCCGAAGGGTTCGTCTAGCAAGCTCGTTCTCTTTGCCACTCGTCATTTGAGTAGAATAACTACACGTCATTCCTCGTTTCGCGAGCACGAGCTTGCCAGAACGAACAAAATCTAATCTCGAAACGTCAACACGCCCTAGCGATTGCGTTCTTTCTTCAATTGTAAAAACGCTTTCCATTTAATGACTTCTGGCGGCAGCTCAGGAGCAGGATCGGTATAACCCGCCTCTTTGACTAACACATCCAAGGGAACTTGCTTACCTTTACAGACAAACACACCACGCACATGCACTATACAGTGCAGGCCACGCTCACTCACAAAACGTTGTTCAATATAGAAATATTTCTCGTCCCAGCCCACGACTTTGGTTTCAATCTCAAACTTTTTTAACGGCTTGATATCGCGGATATAGGTAAATTCGGCGGCGTTAACAATCGGCATCCACTTTAATTTAAGGAAACGCTTCAACAGCCCCATTTCGGCCAACATATAAGTGCGCGCCAGATCCATAAACGCCGGATAACGGGAGTTGGTCAGGTGGAAGTTGATATCGCAATCGCTAGGCAATGCCCGGTAAGTAATGCGGCTCGTGCCCAAAAAATCAATCTTACGGCAGTGACGCGTGCGCCAAAATAACAACCAAAACAAACGGAAATACAGATTCATATGCAGTCGCCCTAAAAATAAGAGCCACAGGCTAACAGAGGTCATACCAGAGGGCAAGCGAGATCTGGCTCACAAAAAAGGCGCCAAATGGCGCCTTTTTTATGCTCAAGCATTCCTATTGAGTCTGGCTTAAGCAGCAATCCCAGAGTGGCGCAGCAACGCATCGATACTCGGCTCGCGACCCATAAACTGTTTGAACAAGTCCATAGGCTCGGCTGAACCGCCCATTTCGAGAATGTTGTGCAAGAAGCTACGGCCCGTTTCAGGATTGAAGATGCCTTCCTCTTCGAAGCGAGAAAACGCATCCGCCGACAGCACTTCTGCCCACTTGTAGCTGTAGTAACCCGCGGCATAACCGCCCGCAAAAATATGCGCAAAACCATGTTGGAAACGGTTAAATGCAGGCGGAATTAATACGGCTACCTGACGACGCACTTCGTCCAAGGTCTCTTGAATACGCGCCCCTTTGGCGGGGTCATATTCGTGGTGCAATCTAAAATCGAACAGTGAAAACTCAAGCTGGCGCAACATCATCATGCCTGATTGGAAATTTTTCGCCGCTAACATCTTGTCTAACATGGCTTTGGGTAAAGGTTCACCAGTTTCGTAGTGACCGGAGATCTCCGCCAAGGCTTCTTCTTGCCAGCACCAGTTTTCCATAAACTGGCTAGGCAATTCGACCGCATCCCAAGGCACGCCGTTGATGCCAGACACGCCTGCCACGTCGATTTTGGTCAGCATATGGTGAATGCCATGGCCAAATTCGTGGAACAGCGTCGTCACTTCATCGTGGGTAAAGAGTGCCGGTTTGCCATCTACAGGGCCGTTAAAGTTGCAGGTGAGATAAGCCACAGGCTTTTGTAGACCCGCAGGTGTGTGACGACGCACTCGGCAATCATCCATCCAAGCGCCGCCGCGTTTACCCGTGCGGGCGTATAGGTCTAAATAGAAGCTGCCTCTGTGTTCGCCCGTGTCGTCGAAAATATCGAAGAAACGCACGTCTTTATGCCAACGGTCGAACTCAGTTTGCTCGACAATCTTTAAGCCAAATAGGCGCGAGACGGTGTAAAACAAGCCTGAAAGCACTTTATCTTCGGGGAAGTAAGGGCGCAGCAACTCTTGAGAAATCTCATACTTATGTTGCTGTAACTTCTCGGCGTAGAAACTCAAATCCCAAGAAGCCATTTCGCTCACACCGTACTGCTCCAGCGCAAAGGCTTTTAACTCAGCCAGTTCGGCCTTGGCCTGCTCCTTAGAGCGCAGCGCCAATTCGTTTAAGAATGCCATCACCTGCGCAGGCGTTTCTGCCATTTTCGTCGCGAGGGATTTTTCGGCAAAACTATCAAAGCCTAACAACTGTGCCAGCTCGTGGCGCAGCGCAAGGATTTCGTCCATCAAGGGACCATTATCGAATTCGCCCGCATTTGGACCTTGATCCGAAGCGCGCGTCACGAAGGCGCGGTAACACTCTTCACGCAGGCTACGGTTTTCGCTATAGGTCATCACGGGTAAATAGGAAGGGAAATCTAAGGTAAATAACCAACCTTCTAATTCACGGGCCTCAGCCATCGCTTTGGCGGCCGCCTTGGCTGAATCGGGTAGACCGGCTAATTCTGCCTCGTCGGTAATTAACTTAGTCCAAGCTTGGGTCGCATCGAGCAGTTGATTCGAAAAACCGCTCGTCAGCTCGGATAGGCGTTTAACGATTTCGCCATAACGCACTTTTTGCCCATCGTCTAAGCCGATACCTGAAAGCTCGAAGTCCCGTAAGCTGTGCTCAATCACCATCTGCTGTGCTTGGCTTAATTGGTCAAAGTCTACTGATGCACGTAGTGATTTATATGCCTGATAGAGCCCTTGATGTTGACCCACATAGGTGCCGTATTCGGATAAAAGTGGCAAACAAGCATCATGGGCCGCGCGCCATTCATCAGTGCTCACCACTGAGTTCATATGGGAGACAGGCGACCAAATCTGACTTAACTCATCATCCACTTGCTCGAGCGGGGCGACTAAGTTATCCCAGGTAAAAGGCCCAGGGGTTTGCAGCACTTCATCAATCTTGGCACGACACTGAGCAATGGCCTGCTCAACGGCAACTTGAATGTGTTCAGGTTTAATCTGGGAAAAAAGCGGTAATTTTGCGCCGTTAAGCAAAGGGTTGCTCATAATGGTTCCTCTACAATCTGTGTAGCTAATAAATAAGGGCTTATCTGCTATTTATCAAGGCGAGAAAACCGATTGCCCCCTTCGCAGATACACCTAGCCGTATTCCACAAAGAAAAAAGCGAACCAGTTCACAATTAAGATTTACACCAAATTTACTTACTCAATCTTGACGAGCTGATCGCAAATCGAATCCATTCTCATTAACGATCATATTCGCCTGAGTTAATATCTGCACATATTCCGCATCTTTATCAGATTGGCTTAAATATGGCAGCTTCACTTCATCCCATCCTTAGTGCCGTCGGCGTGATTAGCGTCATTTGCTTGAGTCACCCATGCTTGGCGAACGAGAGCTTAGTGCAAACCGAAGGTGTCTCAAGCAGCGTATTACCCGCAGCAACCACAGCACCTTGGGCCGCAAATCTAGACTTAGGTTGGGATAGCAAATATGTGTCCCAAGGACGTAACAATCTGGCAGAGGGTGGAATTTATTGGCTAAATGCTAGCGTCCAATACGGCAATCTCACCACCTACGCCCTTGTCGGACGCGGCGATAGCCAAGCTTATACCGAGTGGAACATTGGTCTCGAATACGCGTTAAACCTTAGCGAACACTTAGAGGCGAATCTGGGTTATCAGCGGATTGAAGGTTATAGCAGCAGTCGCTGTCAGGATAACGAACTGTTCGCAGAATTAGCCTACACCGCCGCCCCTTGGTTAGTGCCTTCGGTGAGTTATGTGTATTCCACCGAGGCCGCAGGCTATTTTGTCGAATTGAGTCTACACAGTTATTGGCAACTGAGTGAAGGCTTTACTCTCGCCCCTTATATAACCCAAGGGATTGATTTTAAATATCGAACAGAAGAACACAATGGCCGTAATCACCTCCAATTTGGTTTAGAGGCCAATTATGATCTGGCCGATAATATGAGTCTCAGTGGCCATATTAGCCACAGCATTGCCCAGGACGATATTGAACAAGAAGCGGCCGTCAACGGCGACTTTAGCTCGCAGGATCAAACCTATGCGGGTGTCCACTTTAATATGAGTTTCTAAGTTTTTAAGTACGCTTCTCCGTTTGGCAAACTCTTCTCGCCCTAACTACACTCAAGAAGTCGATGGAACGACTCAGCTTGGGCGAGGAACAGGGAATGTTAACGCATCATATAAAATGGCTGTCTAACGCATTTATCTTATTGATATTTTATGGCTTATCATCATTTGCTGCCGAGCCAGAATTAGAAGCATTATCCAAACCAGCTACAACTGAGCCCCTACCCTTAGGAACCCTACTCGACAGTGAAGGGAAACCGCTCCCGATCCCGATTCAACAAAGCGCCTTAGATTACCAATCTCCCGTCATAGACACTGACAATATGCCTGCGAAAACAAATACCCATAAGGCAAAGTCGACGTCATCGAAAAAGAAAAAGCAGAGCCGCAAGCAACAACTCGCCAGCCGAGAGAAAGTCGCTAACAACCCCAGTTGCCGCTGGCTCAATGCCCGCATGTCACAACTCGAAACCCAGATTGGCAACCGCCCCGACAAAGCCGCGAGCTATCAGACCGATGAGCTCAGTGCCCGTCAGCAGGAATGGCAATGCCTCAAATGCGGCGCCGAAGGGCCAAACCAAGACGATCACTATCGTTGCCAATATCGCCGTTAAGTTTGAGCTAACCGCCTAAAGATAAAGTAGGTGCTTTGCTGAGATTTTTGGCGGCAAAACAAGGTCTATAGCAAAGCAACCTAATGGGCTGGTCTGCAAACCCATTCCAACCTACAATGACCTTCTGCTATTAAGCACCTCATTCTTAGAGTTAGACGGAGAAACTCATGGCTCAACATTTTGACTATATCTGCCTAGGCGCAGGCAGCGGCGGTATCGCCTCAGCTAACCGAGCTGCCATGCGTGGCGCTAAAGTTCTACTCATCGAAGCAAAACATGTTGGCGGCACCTGCGTAAACGTGGGCTGCGTGCCTAAAAAAGTCATGTGGTATGGCGCACATATCGCCGAAGCCATGAACCTCTACGCCAAAGATTATGGATTTGATGTTTCAGTCAACAAATTCGACTGGAACACCTTAGTAAACAGCCGCGAAGCTTATATCGGTCGTATCCACGAGGCCTACGGTCGCGGCTTTACCAATAACAAAGTCACCCTGCTGAATGGCTATGGCCGCTTCGTTAATGGCAACACGATTGAAGTAAATGGTGAGCACTACACGGCTGACCATATCCTGATTGCCACTGGCGGCGCGCCAACTATCCCAAACATTCCTGGTGCGGAATACGGGATTGATTCCGATGGTTTCTTCGCCCTGCGCGAACAACCTAAACGTGTCGCAGTCGTCGGCGCTGGCTATATCGCCGTCGAAGTCGCGGGCGTGTTACAAGCACTTGGCAGCGAGACTCACCTGTTTGTACGTAAACATGCGCCGCTGCGTAACTTCGATCCTATGCTAATCGACGCTCTAGTCGATGCCATGAAGACCGAAGGCCCAACCCTGCATACCAACAGCGTCCCTCAATCTGTGGTTAAAAATGCCGACAACAGCCTGACTCTGAATCTGGAGAATGGCGAAAGCGTGACCGTTGATTGCCTGATTTGGGCCATTGGCCGCTCACCCGCAACGGGCAATATCGGCTTAGAAAACACCGATGTGCAACTGGATAGCAAAGGTTATGTGGTAACCGACGCGCAGCAAAATACCACCCACAAAGGCATTTATTGCGTGGGCGATATTATGGCGGGCGGTGTGGAGCTGACTCCCGTTGCAGTTAAGGCCGGTCGTTTACTCTCCGAGCGCCTATTCAACGGCATGAGCGATGCCAAAATGGATTACAGCCAAATCCCAACCGTGGTCTTCAGCCATCCACCGATTGGTACTATGGGATTAACCGAGCCAGAAGCCCGCGCGCAATATGGTGATGATAATGTGAAGGTTTACACCTCAGGCTTTACCTCAATGTATACCGCCGTCACTAGCCACCGTCAGGCCTGTAAAATGAAGCTGGTCTGCGCGGGTAAAGAAGAGAAAGTCGTGGGTATTCATGGCATTGGTTTTGGTATGGACGAGATCCTTCAAGGATTTGGCGTCGCCATGAAAATGGGCGCCACCAAAGCCGATTTCGATGCCGTTGTCGCCATCCACCCCACAGGGGCTGAAGAATTTGTGACTATGCGCTAAGCGCATGACTCAAGCCTTAAATCAGGCTCAATAGCCTGTGAATGTTGCATTTTATAGAAGCGGTTCTGATATTCTCAGCGCCGCTTTTTTATGTTCAACGCTAAGCAATCAAGCCTATTTATCCGCTCTCGACATCCCGCTCTTTCGCCCCAATTTACCATTAAATGCACAGGTAAATTTATCAGTATTCAAATCAATTTCCCTTATTTTACGCCAACCGAAAGTATGCAAACTGGGCATTTCAACTTGATATTTCACTAATAAAGGTCTTATCATAGTTATAGCACTAACTATTATTCTCTCTAAATAAATCAAGGAGGCATTATGTCAGCTCAGCATGCTGCAGATGAAAACCCCATCTCACAGATCATCCGTTCCACCCGGGAACGCCTTCATGGAACACTACAATATTTCTGCCTGTTCGCCATTCTAAGTACCTATCTCTTTGTCATTTTGAAACCGAGCTTCATTCAAAATAACAAAGCGTTAGGAGGAAAATAATCGATGAATTCCCTCTCTTACGTTTCATTGGCAATTTACTTTATTGCCATGCTCGCTATTGGTTTGTTCGCCTATCGTAAGTCGACCGATGATGTCTCTGGCTACATTTTGGGTGGCCGCCAAGTGAGCCCGCACGTCACGGCACTCTCGGCTGGCGCCTCGGATATGAGTGGCTGGATGCTGATGGGTCTGCCCGGCGCCATGTTCCTAGTGGGGTTTGAAACCTTGTATATCGCCCTCGGATTATTAATTGGTGCTCTAATCAATTATCTGGTAGTCGCCCCTAAATTACGGGTCTACACCGAGGTCGCCGATAACGCGCTGACGATTCCTGAGTTCTTCGCTAAACGCTTTGGTCAGGCCGATAACAGCATTCGTATTATTGCCGCCGCCATCATAGTGATCTTTTTCACCCTCTATACCTCGGCGGGCTTAGTCGCGGGCGGCAAGTTGTTCGAATCCGCCTTTGGGCTGAACTACGACATAGGCCTAGTCGTTACCTTAGCCGTCGTGGTGTCGTACACTCTACTGGGGGGATTTTTAGCCGTTAGCCTTACCGACTTTGTGCAAGGCTGCATTATGTTTGTCGCCTTGGTCTTAGTGCCTTTCGTGGCATATCAAGAATTTACCAGCGCAGATCGTATGATGAACTTTGCCTATCAGTCGATCCCGCATTTTACCGACGCGATGCAAAATGTGACGCTGCTAGGCTTAATTTCTAGCCTCTCGTGGGGACTCGGGTATTTCGGTCAGCCGCATATTATTGTGCGTTTTATGGCGATCCGTTCGGTCGCCGACATTAAAACCGCACGCCGCATCGGCATCAGTTGGATGACAGTGACCATTATCGGCGCCTTAGCGACGGGCTTGGTCGGTATCGCCTACGCCAATAAATTTGGCATGAAACTGTCAGACCCTGAAACCATCTTTATCGTGTTTTCAGAGTTACTGTTCCACCCCTTAATCAGCGGCTTCCTGCTGGCAGCGATTCTCGCGGCCATTATGAGCACGATTTCATCGCAGTTATTGGTCTCGTCGAGTTCACTGACCGAAGATATTTATCGCACCCTCTCGAAGAAACAAGCGAGCGAGCAAGAGATGGTGAAAATGGGGCGCTATGGCGTCGCAGGTGTGGCCATTGTCGCAACGCTATTGGCGCTTGATCGCTCTAACAGCATCCTCTCCCTTGTGAGTAATGCGTGGGCAGGCTTTGGTGCCGCCTTCGGTCCGCTGGTGCTGTTTAGTTTGTATAAAGCCAATCTCACCCATAAAGCGGCGATTGCGGGAATTATTTCGGGCGCGCTCACGGTACTCTTTTGGATTTACACTCCCGTGCTTGCCGATGGTAAGGCATTGAGTAGCTTAGTGTATGAGATGATCCCTGGCTTTGTTGTCAGCAGCACAGTGATTTATCTGGTGAGCAAGTTCGATAACGACCCGTGCGCTAAAACCACTAAGCAGTTCCATCAGGCCAGTCGTGTGCTGGCCGAGGAAAGCTAAGGAGGCGCTATGACAGACTCTCCCCGTAAACGTATCGTCGTCAAAGTGGGGAGCGCCTTAATCGCGCCCCACAAGCAAGGTTGCAGTAGCCATTATCTCTTAGGTATCGCGCAGTTTATTACTTACTGCCGCGTCCAAGGTATCCAAGTGGTATTGGTTTCATCCGGCTCGGTTGCCGCTGGGTGGCATCATTTTGAGGGCCAAGCACAGCCGAGTGTCACGGTGAAAAAGGCCATGGCGGCTGCGGGTCAGGCGGATATGATGGCGACGTGGAATAAGCTATTTGATTTTCCCACCGCCCAACTGCTGCTGACCCATGGCGATTTACGTAATCGCGAGCGTTATATCAGTATTCGAGACACGATTTTTAGCCTGCTCGAACACGGTTTAATGCCGATTATCAATGAGAATGACGCCGTGACCGCCGACAAACTCAAGGTTGGCGATAACGACAATCTCTCGGCCATGGTGGCGGCTGCGGCCGATGCCGACACCTTAGTGATTTGCTCGGATGTGGATGGACTCTACGATCAAAATCCCCACGAACATCCCAATGCCAAGCTGATAAAGCAAGTGACTGAAATCAATGCCGATATCTATGCCATGGCGGGGGGCGCCAGCAGCGATGTTGGCACCGGAGGCATGCGCACTAAGATCCAAGCCGCCGAAAAAGCCATCTCCCACGGCATTGAGACCTTTATTATCAATGGCTTTAATGCCGATTCCTTTAGCCAGCTGCTAAAGGGGCAAAATCCGGGCACCCTCTTTACCCCCTACGAAAAACCGATGCAGGAGCATTTGCATTGGATGACCCACACCTCGCAAGCGCAGGGTGAAGTGATCGTCGAGGATGATTTTGACCTCGCACTCGATCAGCACAGCGAGCAATTAACCAGCGATGATGTGGTTGAAGTCAAAGGGGATTTCTCAGTGGGCGACACCATTCTGGTGCGTAAAGGTGATGGCACTAAGTTGGCGAAAGCCAAATCTAACTACAGCAGTTGCCTACTGAGTTTTATTACCGAGCAGGATGATCAGGCGTTTGCCAGTGAATTCCAGCAAAAAACCGGCCCCATCATTTCCGATAAGAATATCGCCATTCTTAAATCCATTTGAGTGGAGAAACTATGAGCCTAATTAAACAAGTATCTGCCGATGCCGCCCATGCGGCCCGCACACTCGCCCAGCTCGATGAGTCGTTAAAAAACACCGTATTACTGGATATGGCGCGCTCATTAAGGGAGAAAAGTTATGAAATCCAAAGCGCGAACCTAATTGACGTGCACCGAGCGACTCAGGATAACTTAAGCCCTGCTATGGTCGATCGCCTCACGCTAAACCAACACCGCATTGAGGCGATGGCGCAAGGAATCGAAACCATCGCCGCCCTGCCCGATCCCGTTGGGCGCGAGCGTTTTATTGGTAAACGCCCTAATGGTTTATCTATCAGTAAAATGCGCGTGCCACTCGGCGTGGTGTGCATGATTTATGAGGCGCGCCCTAATGTCACTGCCGATGCTGGCGCATTGTGCTTTAAATCCGGCAATGCGGTGATCCTGCGTGGCGGTAAAGAAGCGCTACACACCAGCCAAGTGATCGCCAGCATTTTACAGGCGGTACTGACCGCCTATGGCTTGCCTAAAGCCCTAATCAGCGTGATCCCTGATCCTGACCGCGCCCTAATGCTCGAACTGATGCAACAACGGGAATTTATCGATGTGATCATCCCTCGAGGTGGTGAAGGATTGATTAACTACGTCACTGAAAACAGTAGCATTCCGGTTATTCAGCACTTTAAGGGCGTGTGCCATTTATATGTGGATAAAGACGCTAATCAAGATATCGCCTTGGATTTGCTGCTCAATGGCAAAACCCAACGCACAGGAGTGTGCAACGCCCTCGAAGGCTTGTTAGTGCATAAGGATATCGCGCCGCGATTCTTGCCCCGCGTCGCTAAAGCACTGGCCGAGCATCAAGTAAAAATCAATGCATGTCCTCAAGCCGCCGCGTATTTCGACGCCTGCACTTATATGGCAGAAGAGGATTTTGGCCAAGAATACTTGGACTTAGAAATCGCCATTCGCCAAGTCGACAGCTTTGAGGTCGCCACCCAACATATCGCTAAGTTTGGCAGCCATCATACCGAGGTGATTTGCACTGACAATGAACTCACCGCCGCCCGCTTTCAACGCGCAGTGGATGCCTCGGTTGTTATGGTGAATGCCTCATCACGCTTTTCCGATGGCAGCGAACTCGGCCTCGGCGCCGAAATCGGCATAGCCACCACTAAGCTACATGCCTACGGCCCCATGGGACTCGAAGCCTTAACCACTGAAAAATATCTGGTTTCAGGCACAGGACAAATTAGGGCTTAGCGATTACTTAGACGATGTGATTAACTAAGTAATAAAGCCCCAAGGTATTCTCCCTTGGGGCTTTGTTTAAGTGCTCGTCATAGAAATAGAGCTTCATACTTCTTATACGGCTTTCAAATGTTTCGAAAATACCCAAGCGAGTTTGTCTTGAAATAGAAAGGCCTTCCAATCACCGCTTGCAGCCAGCACACTAATGCGCTCACCTTTTGAGAGTGCACCCAGTAACTCCGCATTTTTATTAGGTTGATTACGGATATTGAGCTTATCGATAGTCACTTCATATAGCTGTCCATTCTCCAGAACAGGATTGCTCGCAATGTCCGCGTTTGGCGATTGCAAATGGCTTTTCTCTTGTGACACCACGGTACGAGTGCTAGCACTTGTATTTGCCGATCCGATACGACAAGTTTTGTTCCAAGAAATGCAGGAATTGCCGCACGGTTGACCCTTTTTACAGTTTTTGGCGTTAGCAATGGATATTGGATGCCCCAGAACAAAAACTAACAGCAATATCCATAACCTATTCACATTTCACTCCTTGAATATTCTCGCCTCAAAATAATTACCGCTAGATTGCTTTAAGCATAGATTTACCACCCGATGCCGCAGAATACGACTCCCCTCGGAGTTGCCGCAGGGCGAATAGGCAAATTGCGTGAGTTCGGTCATGGATGACCGACTAGCTTTCGCAGGTGTAGGGACGCATCCTTCGGAAGCGATAGCAAATTTGGCTATGAGCACAAGGGGCATTCAACTCCGTTGGGGGCGGCAAGGGAGATCCAAGAGGGAATTGCTGTTGATCCCCTCTTGGTCGGGTGTGGGTTGAAGACCCACGACCTTAATTCACCTCGGCCGTAAGGCCGCAAAGCTCAACGTAAATCAAATAGTGATTTACGTTGCCCCATCACACTGCGATTTCCCCGCTTGATAACAGCTGGGTTGCCGTGGGCAGACGGCACCGCGGGAGCAGATAAGCCGGGCATCATTTTTAATCCCGCGTTCAATCCAGTTGATATTCAATATCTTAGCCACGCTGACTAGATCGCTTTTAATATGCTTAGGAATCGCGACTGAGCCACCGCCAGACACACAGGCGGCTTTTAAATCATGGGCGATAGAGAGTGCATCTTTGCCTTGGGCTTCAATGGCCGGATTCAAATCGATACCGGCACAGAGCACATGGGGGTTGCCCGCCGAGTCTTCGACCTTAATCGACTCACAGCAGTAAATCCGTGGCTCATTGCCTACATTTAAAATCGAAATTTGCGCCGATGTCCCAACAGAAGGTTCGCTGATCATTCTAAATACCGCCCAGTGCTGGCAAGGGTCTTCCACCAGCCGCATATTGCCCCAAGGCAGGGGAATGCCATTACCACGGTAAACGGCTTTGAGTTTACCCGGCGCATAGGCATCAAAATAATGCCAATGGGGATAAGGCGATACGACCGTCATCCGCCGCATGGCGACCGAGGCCGACACTTGCAGTTGTTTATGCACCTCAATTTCGTAACCGTGGCGGTCGAGTAACTGTCGATAGGGCACCTTAGGACATAACAAGGCTCCGGCAAAGAAGCTGGACTCAAAGTCGCGCCACGCATGCAAAATATCCTGCGCGTTCAGGGTATTAGACTGCATCGTCACTTCTTCATCCATCTCCAATTTTCGGCCAGAAATCATCACACTCTTAAGCCCATCCTTGTTGTGCAATACGCAATGGCCGATATGGGCGGCGAGGTCATACTTCAGTCGGCTGGGGCGATTTTTAAGGACTTTATTGATGTAAATTGTGCTGGGTGGCTCGAAGAAGGAGGTTACTAACTGGTGGGAGCTTACGCCGCGCTCGTCGATCACTTCCTGGGGCGTGCTATCTATCCATTTGATTTTTAAGCCTACACCCTTGGCAATATCCAGCATCTCCTCAAGGGATAAGGGCATACGTTTTAACCCAACCTCTTCGGCGGCACGTTCAAGATCGGGAAAATGGTTTTGATGGTGTTCCTGATGGGCGCGGATTAACAAATGGGCGAATTGCCGACCCGAGATCCCAGTCTGGGATAGCATTTCAGGAATCGCTATTTGCAAAATATCATTTGAAAACAAAAAGCTGGGTTCGAGCGCCATGCCGCTGATCCCACCACGGCGGCCCTTGTCTGGCGTGATGGCGCTCTCCTCGGGTACGTCGTCTAAAAACCAGTCAACGTCCTTTTGAAAAACCGTGGCAATCACGGCCAACATTTCGGCACTGGGCACGCGTTTTCCACGTTCGATCATCGACAAATATGACACAGAGGGCGCACTGCCCGCATCGACGCGAATGCAACGCGCGGATAAATCTTCCATGGTTAAATTGTTACGTTTCCGTAGGTTACGTATTTTTGTCCCTAGGAAATGTGACTTTCTCATCAAGCTCTGGTCATTGCGCATTTTGTAAAATTCACATTGTAAAATTTTTATTGTGAAATTGTAGCGAAAAAAAGACTAGACTACAAATTAAGCAATCGAGGCAGGTTATCCACCTGGCACTGCTTAACCATTAACTCTGTCGGACAAACCAAATTGAAGACAAACGTTGAACCATTAGAAGTGAAATCAAGGCCCTAATTTTTAATTTGAATGTGTAGAGGATGCAGCGATGAATATGTCAATTATCAATAGCCACCAGATCCAACCGAATCTAAACAGCTTCATCGCAGAAGAAGTGCTTGCCGTCGCCCAAGTGAACGTGGCCGAGCATGAAAAACTTGCCCAGGCGAAGCAGTTCCTCGACCGTCATTTCCCACTGGATGCGGGTTCGCACCAGGATGTGATCAGCTATGTGGTTTACTACCAACATCTGCTGGCATTTTTTGCCGACGGCAGCCACAGCGGATTACGCCAAACCAAGCAGTTTGTTGCCTTCAACGGCACTAAAGATGCGCCAAGCGCCATAGTGTTACAGGACCAAGGCTGCCATGTAGAGTTATGTTTCGACCGCACTGGCATGATAGGCGCACGGGATTTAGCGAATTTGGAAGATGTGCAAATTGAAGCGCCCGTTGAGTTAGCCACCGAACCCACAGAGACACGCAGCACCACCTCGCGCCACTGGTTAAGCCTGTTACATGCGGGAATGCCAAGCGCTAACGATATTCAAGACAAGCTGTTTACCGCTAAAGATGGTGGCGACTACAGTCTGCAACGTATCGTAAATCTCTAAATTCCGCATATTTTCACGGGAGAGCTGCCGTCGGCGACTCTCCTTTTTTTACTTCAAACCTACCTACCCATTAAGACTCAATAAAATTGACTTACGAAATAAATTAAATTGATTTTATTGAAACTGAGCCCAATCGTTATAATGCCCGTCTTTGTCAGCGTCCCAATGCTTATTCGATTGGCTTATTCGAGTATCCATGCCTATGTGGATGGAGCTGAAAACCCAAGATTGGCACGATAACACTCAGTCGCAAACCTAAGGCGTTATGAATTTTTCATCGATAGTCTCGCAACTTAAGCAACCCCATCGCCTTGTGTTTATCTGCGCCGCGCTACTGTGTCTTGCGCCTGTTATCTCATCCCCCATGGCGCTTGTGCTCGGTTTTACCTTGGCCAGCCTAGGTTGGGTGCCAAACGACTGGAATATCGCCGCCCTCACCAAAAAATTACTGTCCTATTCGATTATCGGCTTAGGCTTTGGCATTAACTTCAACGCCGCGATTGAGGCCAGCAGCCATAACCTAGGATTAATTGTCGGCTCGATTATTTTTACGCTGATCTTAGGCTTTATGGTGACTCGCGCCCTGAAGTTTGACCCGATCACAGGCCACTTAATCGCCTCTGGCACCGCCATCTGTGGCGGCAGCGCCATTGCCGCCGTATCGCCCGCCATTAATGCCAAACCAGACCAAACCGCCACCGCATTAGCCTGTGTATTTGTACTCAACTCGGTAGCCTTATTTTTATTCCCCGCCCTCGGGCATTTGCTCAATATGAGCCAATACGATTTTGGCGTGTGGAGTGCCATCGCGATTCACGACACTTCCTCAGTCGTCGGCGCGGCCTCTGCCTATGGTGATGAAGCACTTAAAACCGCCACAACCATTAAACTGGCGCGCGCACTGTGGATTATCCCTATCGCCCTTGTCAGTGCGCTGATCTTTGGCGGCGATAAACGTAAGCTTAACCTACCGTATTTTATCGGATTTTACTGTTTAGCCATCGCAATCGCCCATTGGCTGCCGCAGTTTCAGCCGCTCTACGACACGCTGTTTATGGTATCGAAACGTACCTTGGTTCTGTGTCTGTTCTTGATTGGCGCGGGGATTACAGTGCAAAAAATGCGGGCGAGCGGCCCTAAGCCTTTGTTGCTGGGTGTGGTTCTGTGGGCAGCGATTGGGGTAACGTCTTTAGGTTATATTCTGTATTTTCAATAGATTGAATTTGAGCTTAACAGTTCAGATTGACGTGCTAATGCAGGAAGCTTTATTCGGCGTTGGGTTTAATCCGCCAAGCCAACCCCAGTACGCCTAAAAAGGCGGAAAATTCGATCAGCGAGCGGAGTAACCCTGTGGTTTGCGTGGATGCAACCAAGGCAATAAGGCAAAACACAATTAGCAGCGAGTTTTTCAATTGCATCCTCCGACAAACTTAGGGGATGCTCATTATTGTTTAGAACCAAAAAGCCAGCCAATATCGATTTTCAATAACAAATAGCTATAACAACTAAGCCTGAGAGTTTAGGCTAAGCGGCTTTATGGGCGCTATCGGACTCGTTTGCCGCCAGTTCTTGGTTATGTTCTTGAATAAAATCCTCCATAAACCAAGCACAAAAGGTGTGGCGGCCATCCACGGCGGCCTTGCCATAAATGGTCGACGCCTGTTGGCGCACCGTTTTCTCTTTTGTCTGTCTCACTTCGGCAATTTCTTTAAAACTCAGCCCTTTAAGCAATAAAAACGCGACTTGCTGCTCGCTCTTGGTAAAACCCCAAGTATCAAACTGGTTTGCGACGGCTTGGCTGTATTCCTGTCTGGCGGAGCGCATTTGGGTCGACATATTGTCGATTTTTTTATCGGCGTACTCGAGGCGTTTTGCTAAGGCTTTAACTTCGCGCGAGCGGCGAATTAAATCGTAACTGAGGTAGATGGCCCCGACTGCGGTGAGCACTAAGAGTATGGCTTCCTGCACTAAATGCCATTGCGGAATGCCTAATTGAATGTCGGAACTAATGTCAAAAAGCTTAAAGCACATGATGAGTGCCAGCAGACCAATAATGACAATATCCTTCATTTAAAACTCCTAAATAAAAGCAAAATCAATCAATTATTTTATGGGACATATGTACCATAGGCGGATTTATGATACAGGTCCCCGACGACTTTCAGCCGTCAATCCCTACACTGACAGCATTGTTTAATACCACAGAATCATCTCATGTCTGTCAGTTCGTCTTGTATCAAGTTATGTCTGTTGACCAGCTTAGTCGGCAGTAGTTTCCTGTGTCTTGCGGCGGAAGCCGAACTTTCCCAAGCGCTTTCGAGCAGCCAAGCTAGGTTGACTCATATCACTTCGTCGAATACTCAAGCGGCCAATTTAACCAGCTCGACCTGGCTCACAGGCCTGCCGAGCATCAGCTTAAGTCACCTCGGGAGTTTGGATAATAGTAACAGCTACGAGCAGGAACTCTCAGTCAATTTGCCATTTAAATCCCCCGCGCTACACAGCAGCGATAAGCAAATAAAACAGCTCGCCGAGCAAATTCATCAACAACAAACGGCGTTGCAAGGCTTGTATCTCTCGGGATTATTAAGGCAGTGCCTGTGGGAATACCGCCAGAGCGAAGTCAAACTGGCGCAGCTTGAGCGCAAACAGCAGTTGCTCGATAAACTCCATCGCCAGCAAAAACAACTGACCTATGCGGGGGAATTGCCACTGGCCAACACTCTGCTGCTGGAGCGGGAAAGTGTCGATATCGCCTTAAGCCGCGCCGACATTCTGCAGCAACAAGCCCAGTCTTTAGCCCTGTATCAACAGCTAACGGGCCAAGAACGGATGCCGAGCGCGATTGAGGAAACTGACCGCCCGCTTGGCAAGGGCGCAGATGCCTTAGCACAACATCCCCTATGGCAATTGCTAAAGCTGCAACAACAGCAACACTTGCTGCTGATCCAAACTCAGCAAGCGGGTGAGCGCGATCCTTGGACCGTCTCACTTACAGCAAAAAATACCGCGGATACGGGCGTGGATGATCAGCAGTTAGGCATAGCCGTGTCAGTTCCCTTAACCTTGGGCTCGGCGCTGTCCCAGAGCGATTTATACCAATGGCAACAAGCGAATACCGAGCAAAGTCTCAATCTTGATCGCAGCGCCCTCGAGCTTAAAAACCAGTGGGATCAATTAGTCCGCCAGCAAACTAACCTCGTCGAGCAACAGCGCTTACTCACCCAAGCGCTCGCCCTCAGTCGCACCATTACCGAGGAACTCGCCAAGGTAAAAGATCAAGATCAGGTGAGTTATGAAGTCTGGCTGCGCCGCTATATGGAGGCGCTCGACACCGAATCCCGCTTGGCGCTCAACCACGTCAGCTTGCAACAACTGCATTCTCAACAACTCCAAGCCTTAGGAATTTCATTATGATGGCCAAGTACGGCGCATGCCTTCTCTGTTTATCCGCGAGTGTTGTAGGTTCGGCGCAGGCCGAAAGCTTAGCCATTAGCGCCTTAGGCAATCTCGACCTCAGTTACACCCAGCCACAAAGAGTCGCCAGTTATGAGGGCAGCCCACTGCCGGCGCAGGTTGAAATCCTCCCCGGCAATGATTATTGGATCAGCACGCCCGAGAATATCCAGCAGGTGCACTTTCTCGTCGGCCAAGGCCAGCGCGTCAGTAAAGGCCAAGCGATAGTCAAACTCACAGGGCCAGAAGTGTTCCACTACCTCGCCCAAGTCGAGGCCGCGGCTAGCCTGTATCAACTCGCCAAGAGTCGCTATGAGCGCAACAAACCTTTGCTCGCCAATGGCAGCATTAGCGCCGAAAAATGGCGTGAGATCAGTCAGGACTATTTCACGACTCACCTCGAATACGAGCATATGCAGCACTTTATGGAGCGCGTCCACAGCACGGATGCGGCTACCGACTCCTTAGTTATCGCCGCGCCCGTCGACGGTATCGTTAAACTCAATGCCATCAGCGGCCCTTATATGGCCGGGGAACAGCTGTTTTCACTGGTGCCCAATAACAGCATCCGCGTAAAAGTGAATGTGCCGACGGGGCAGTCACACTCTCTATCGGCTATCAACATTAATCAATGCCATATCGCGATTGAGTCACTGTCAGCTATCGCCGAAGGCGCCTTTGTTACGGCTTGGTCATCAGCGGTGCCGCAGGAATGTAACCTGTTGTTAGGTCAGCAAATGACTGTGGTTCCCGAGTATCAAAAAGCCGTGTATTTACTCCCAAAAAACAGTGTGTTTAGTTGGGGGCAAGACAGCCAAGTGTTCACTCTGTCCGATAACCAGCTCAATGCGTTGACGGTAGATATTTTAGGTTCGACACCAGAGCAATATATTGTCGCCAGCGATCAAGACTTGAGTCAGCTGCAAGTCCTATCCCAGTCGGTTGCCGCGGTGAAAGGCATCATGCTCGGTTTAGGAGGCGAATAAGATGCTCACCTCTGTGATCCGTTTTTCGCTCACTCAGCGACTCTTTGTGCTGATTGTGGCGCTGATCCTCATGTTGGCTGGCGCACGCGCTTGGTTTGCGATTCCCTTGGATGCCTTTCCGGATATTTCCCCCACCCAAGTGAAGATTATCCTCAAGGCTCCCGGCATGACGCCGGAGGAAATCGAGGCCCAGATTACGGTGCCGATTGAAACCGAGCTGCTCGGCATTCCGCGGCAATCGATTCTGCGCTCGACCACTAAGTACGCCATTAGCGATATCACCCTCGATTTTGAAGAAGGCACGGATATCTATTGGGCGCGCCAACAGGTGAGCGAGCGCCTCACTGCGGTCTGGGACAGTTTTCCCGAAGGTGTGAGTGGTGGTGTGGCGCCCATGAGCACACCGCTCAGTGAAATCTTTATGTTTTCATTCGAAAACCCCAATCTTTCCCTGCTGGAGCGACGTCAATTACTCGAGTGGGAAATTCGGCCGCTGCTGCGCACAGTGCCCGGCGTTGCCGATGTGAATATTCTCGGCGGTTATGCCAAGAGTTTTAGCATCAGCCCCAATCCTGCGGCGATGGCGGCTGCGGGCGTGAGCTTTGCCTCGTTGCAACAGGCGATTGTGGAGAATAATCACAACGAAGGTGCAGGTAAGCTCACTATAGGCACAGACACCATCATAGTGCGATCCGAGGGACGCATCGATGATATCGACGAGCTTAAACAGCTAGTGATCAAAACCGATAATGCCAAGGTCTATCGCTTGCAGGATCTTGCCGATATCCAGATTGGCCACCTTGCGCGCTACGGCGCCGTCACTAAGGATGGCAACGAAACTGCCGAAGCCTTAATCATTGCCCTCAAGGACGCCAATACGGCACAAGTGGTTAACAACATTAAGGAAAAGTTGGCGCAAATCAGCCTGACTCTCCCCGAAGGCAGCCAGATAAACACCTTTTACGACCGCGCTAACCTGATCAATACCGCTATCGAGACCATCTCCAATGCGCTATTCGAGGCCGTTGTGCTGGTCATAGTATTGCTGGCACTGTTTTTAGGGAATGTGCGCGCCGCGTTAGTGGTGTCACTATCGCTGCCACTAGCCGCACTGTTCACCTTTTTGATGATGGATCACTTCAATCTCTCCGCTAACCTGATGAGTCTCGGTGGCCTCGTTATTGCCATCGGCATGTTGGTGGACTCCTCCGTGGTAGTGGTTGAAAACATGGTGAATTTAATCGCCACTAAACAGCGTTTGCCGCGTTTGCACTTGATCTTTCGCGCCACCAAAGACGTCGCCATTCCCGTAGTATCGGGCACGGTTATCGTCATCATAGTGTTCTCACCACTGCTCACCCTCAGTGGTTTAGAGGGCAAACTCTTCACCCCAGTTGCCATCACCATAGTGTTTGCCATGCTGTCGGCGCTGGTGTTATCGCTGACCGTGATCCCCGTGATTGCCTCGTACCTCGTTAACGAAAAAGCCGCGAAAGAACCTAAGGCCATCGAAAAGCTCAAGCATCTTTACCTTGACAGCCTAAAAGCCTGCTTTGGTTGGCAAAAACCTTTTATGCTCATCGCCTTTAGCTTGCTGATCGTCAGTCTCGGCCTGTTTAGTCTGGTGGGGAAAACCTTTATGCCGACCTTAGATGAGGGCGACATTATTCTCCAATTAGAGAAATCCCCTTCGATTTCCCTCGACGCCTCCATCGCTATCGATAAACAGATCCAGCAAACACTGCTAAGCCAAATCCCCGAAATCAAACAGATGGTGGCGCGCACCGGCGCCGATGAGATTGGTTTAGATCCCATGGGACTGAACGAAACCGATGTGTTTTTAGAGCTGGCGCCCCGCAGCGAATGGCGTTTTGCGACCAAAGAGCAGCTTATCGATGCCATCCGCACTGTGCTGCTCAAATATCCCGGCGTGAACTTTAACTTTACCCAACCGATACAAATGCGCGTCTCCGAAATGCTCACAGGCAGTATTGGGGATGTCGCGATTAAAGTATTCGGCAATGATATCGAGACCTTAGGCAAACTCACTAGCGAAATAGAACAACTGGTCACTGCAACTCAGGGCAGTGTCGACGTTAAGATGGCGATGATTGAGGGCAGCCCTTTTATCAATCTCACCTTAGATAACGAGCTCGCCCGCGGGTTTGGGATGAGCACTATGGAGTTTGCCCGCTACCTCAAGAGCCAGCTCGAAGGCGTGGTTGTCACCGAAGTGCTGCAAGGGAAGAAGCGCACGCCCGTGCTTATCGCCAATAATCAAGCGCAGATCAGTAACATTAACGAACTGCAAAATCAGCTATTGGTGATGCCAGATCATTCCCTAAAACGCCTAAGTGATGTGGCGGTATTGAGCTATAAACAGGGCCCGATCCTTATCGAGCGGGAACAGGGAAATCGCTTTTCGGTGATCACCACCAACGTCCAAGGGCGGGATATTGTGGGCTTTGTGGAGGAGCTTAACAGCAAAATCGCTAAGGAAATCAAACTGCCCAGCGGCTATAGCGTTAGCTTCGGTGGCGAATTTGAAAACCAGCAGCGCGCCACCAGCAATTTATTACTGGTGATCCCAATAGCTATCGCACTGATCACTTTGATTTTATTCACCACCTTCGGCTCTCTAGCAAAATCGGGATTAATCCTCGCTAACGTCCCGTTTGCCATGATGGGCGGTATCGTTAGCTTGTATCTCTCGGGGGAATACCTCTCGGTGCCCGCCTCGGTAGGTTTTATCGCCCTGCTGGGTGTCACCGTGCTTAACGGCGTGGTGATGGTCAGTTATTACGAACAAACCAAATATTTATTTGGCAGCCTCAGGGAGCGAGTCGAACAGGGTGCCGCGCGGCGACTCAGACCCATTCTGATGACAGCCACCACCGCCATGTTTGGTTTGATCCCCTTAGTGTTCGCCACGGGCCCAGGTGCTGAAATCCAAAAACCCTTGGCCATTGTGGTGATCGGTGGATTGCTCACATCGACCATTACGACCTTGTATTTACTGCCCATGTTGTATTTTTGGCTGGAGAAACGCCGATGAGCACGGAACAACTGCTAGTCCTGATCGCCCAAAACGATATTAAGGACGATATAGTCGACACCCTGATTGAGTTGGAGTTTTTATCCGGCTTTAGCTTGGGCAATATTTGCGGATTTAGCCGCGAGCACAGCCATTTCAATATCAAGGAACAAGTGGAAGGTTATCGGGAATTTTGTAAGTTTGAGATTATGCACCCTGCAAGCCAGCAAAGCGCCCTGCTTGAAGCACTAGCAAAGGTCTGTAAACACAACCCTTGCCGTTATTGGATTATGCCCATCTATCAAAACGGCACGCTTTCCTAACGATAAGGGCATACGGAACCTTCTGTACGCCCTTTAAGTGAGTGACTACAGAATCGGGGTTGGGCGACGCACTAAGTAACCACTGGCGATTGAGAGAATGCAGTAGGCGGTAAAGAAGTAGAATCCGCTCTCAAACTGCGCCTTGGTCTTGAGCATTTCGCCCATGCCACCCGAGGCATTACCCGCCAAAAAGGTAATAATCAGGGCCACCACAAACACATCGGCCATCGACCATTTCGCCAGCGCAGACACTAGATGATGAATGCGCCACTGCAGCGCAACCGAACTCACGCTTTGTTGTACCAACATCAGACTGAGTTTCACTGCGGGGATAATGATACTAAACAGCATCACCAGACCAGCCACTAAGCCATTGCCTGAGTTGTATAATTCGGTGACTGTGCTCCAAATACTGCGGGTTTGCTGTAATACTTCTACCTCGCCCTTGAGATTGTTCAGCCCCAACAGGCCACTGACCATATTCAACATGCCGCGGGCACTGTCGCGCCCCGAGTTCTCATCGAAACTTTGTGCGACCTGCTCAATCCCTTGTTCGGTGAGTTTGGCCTTATCTATGCTGCCATTGAGGCTCAAAATGGGTTGAGTCACGCCGGGAATTAACAGCGCTAAAGACAGCAGAATAACGAGAATAGGAAGGAGAGAGTTGCGTACACTGTTCATAACTGGGCCCGAGAAAAACTTTGGCCCAGTGTACGGCCTTTCCCCTTATCGGGGCAATGAATGGCACCTGACAACTTGGCAGATATCAGGCGCAACGGCGCGCATTAGTAGAAGGGTTTAGGATCGATATCCAGCGAGCTAGGTGAGACTCCGCGTTCAATATGCAGATCCGACTTGAGCAGATCTACCATAACCACCTCGGTGTAACGTTTTGCTTTTAAAGAATAAAAGCATTTTACGATCGGGTTTAATGCATCTCTGTCCTTCGAGGTCCAGACGATGCCCACTCGCCCATCGGACAATTCAACCAAAGAGCCGACAGGATACACGCCGACGCAGCGAATAAACTCGTATACCAGTTCTTGGTCGAGATGGAATGGTGTCAAACTCAGTAGGATCTTAAAGGCCGCCGCGGGGCTCATAGCCTCTTTGTAACAACGAGTGGCGGTGAGGGCGTCGAAGATATCAACGATACAACTCATGCGGCCATGGAGCGGAATTTCCTCGGCCTTTAATCCCCTTGGGTATCCACGGCCATCGAGCTTTTCATGGTGCATCAGACAAACGTCTTTACTGACCTGAGATAAGCCTTTTGTTTCGTTCATAATTTCAAGTGCATACACTTGATGCAGCTTCATATGTTCGAATTCTTCTGGGGTCAGCTTACCCGGCTTATGCAGCACCTTGTTATCGACCTTGATCTTGCCGATATCGTGCAAGATACCACCGACCGCCATCTCCCGAAGAATCGAACGGTCGAGCTTTAAATACTTACCAAAGGTCACCAACAGGAAGGCCACATTCACTGAATGTTCAAGCAGATAAGCATCCTTTGAACGCAGTGCAGACATACATCTAAGCGCGTCTTCATCCAACAGGACAGATTCAATCATGCTGTCGGCTAAGGCTTCGAAGGGGGCGACTTCTATCGCTTTGCCTTCAAAGGTTTCTGACAAGACTTTGCGGATCAAGTCTTTCGCTTCGGTCAAAATGACCTGCGCCTGCTTTTGTTGATTCTCGCGGGTCGCTAACGGTTTTTTCGGTTCTGGCGGAATGTTGTTGCTGGCTTTACGTTTAAAACCACAATGTTCGGCCGAACGTTCAGTGTCGACCCAAACAAATTTGATCCCATTCTTGGTTAATTTGGCAATCGCATCCTTGTGCTTGATTTGGCCAGCGTTTGCAATGGCGAGTCGACCTTGATCACTTTTGTCTATTGCACAGACAAACATACCCAATGTTAATTGCGACACGGGTAATTTGATTAGCTCAACTGATTCTGCCGACTCACTCATTTCTAGCAACCCCAAGGCATAGAGAAGATTACTGCTACTGACCACGCAACACGCCATGCTAATTTAGCACATTATGAAGCCATTTTTATCTTGGTAGTATAGGACAGTATAACTTGCATTCTAAGCTGGGGAGGTTAAAAGCACCATATGCTTTGATGACAAGCCTCAAAGAACAAGGCAAAAACCAAGCAAAATGATGGGACTCGGTTCAAATATAAGCTAATTATTTAATAATACGGTATTTTTTAGCATCAAACACTCGAAGCTTGTCATCATCCAACGACGATATTGGCAGTTATAACAGGAGCGAAGTTCATCATCGACCTGCTCATCTTCATCGTCGGGAGCAAAGCGAGGGCACAGTTGTGCCACCCGTCTCGCCTCGGAATATTGCTGTAAACCCGCCCGAAAAATCCAGCGCTCCGTCTCGTATTCAAACTGTTGAAGTAGCTCTTGCTCCATTCTCACCTCAATAGTCCTGTAAGGCTTGCTTACCCGCATTACGCCACAACTCACCGTCCTTCGCGACTAACAATACAAACTGATGCTCAAGGTAAACGGCCTTCACTTTGCCTTTGAGTTGAACCTTTTCATCCGCCGCTAAACGGGTTTTATCTGTGCTAATGACCGCATCGAGGCCAGTCTGCTCGAGAATCTCTGCCACAGTTAATTCGAGGGAGACTTCCTCAAGTTGACCGAGTTTGATTTGACCCTTCACTCGCCCATCGCTCCCCATTAAACGCAGCCCTAATCCCGCCAAGGCTCCGATCACGCCCTGTCCGGTGCCGCCGTGCTCGGTGAGTTGGATCTGTAACCGTTCGGCAAGCTGATAGGCGGCTTCTTTGGTAATCACCTCACGCTTGGCGCTGAGTCCAAAGTCTATCAGCGCATGCACATCATAGTCGGAATCGACATCCAAAATCGCAATCCCAGGATCCGCCTTAGGCGCCGATTCGGCCACCAGATGTGCGACCGCCAGACGATGGATTTCCGCCTGCGATAATGGCGACTGCAGCGTAAAACACATTGCACTGTTGTGTGAGGTGTAGGGAATGTCAGGGTGCACAAACAGTTGATGCCGCGTCACAAAGGAGGCCTTGCCCCCCGAGGTTTGCGTGAGTAAGAGTGCAATTTCCTCGGCAATTTCGCCCGTGCCCTTAGTGCCAATGTCGTCGGTATCGTCGATACAAATAAGCCAATTTTTCATCGGTATTCCTAACAGTTAAAACTTGTCGCGGTGAAGGAGATCGTGGGCCTTAAGCCGATGCAGCACGGGAGGCACCAACAGGGCACCTAAGGTGGCAAAGAATCCGCCCTTAAGCACGCTTGCGCCCCATTGGATCAGCACGACATCGAGCGCCATGCCCGCCAGCGCATTAGTCAGCGCCACTTTGACCGCCCACGCCATACAGCCAACAATGCCTAAAATCACGCAGCGCCAATGCAGGCTTAATGTGAGCGGTAACAACAAGGCCACCAGATCCATCGCTATGGCAGGTAAGATAAACTTCAATAAAATCATTGGGCCGCCCTTACCAACACCGAGCGCCATGGCGACTAAGCCCGCAATGCCGCCACAGGCAATCATGCTGCCGAAACGCCCAAGCACGCCGTAGCAAATCAAGTAGAAGAAGCTCATTAAAAACATGCTGTGGCCAGAAAGCCCAAGCTTGAGCCTTAACATGCCCGTCAATGCCACCAGCAGGGTGGCGCAAAAGCCGATAAACAAAGAATCCTGTAAGCTCAGGGGGAGTTTTTTATTCATTTTTTGTCTCTGGGTGAATGCCAATGGGTGGCACGTGAACTCTTACCAAAGTGGCGACTCTGGGCCGCAACCGCCATCTGGCGAGATAATTTAAGCAATTGGATTAACACAGGAAACAGCACGCAGTACACCAGTTCTGGCCAGTTTTTAGGATTCCGCAACGCCTTAGGGGTAATACGTGCGCCGCGCAGACACTGGATCTGGTAAATCTCGCGCACTTCGTCCGCCATATAGGGCAGCAAACTCAAAGATGCAGCCACCACAAAGGCCCATTTGCTCGGCAAAAATGCACTTAAGACTTCGCCGATACGCTCAGGCGCCGCCGTGATACACAACCACCATCCGGGGATAGTCGCTAAAATAATGCGTCCCACCACCACGGCGCCTTGGGCAAGGTGATCAACACCATAGAGCAGCAGATAAAGACTTAAGGTAATCGTCAGTTGAATCACGCCTAGTTTCACCACGCCCATTATACTGCCTCGGCGCGCTAACCCATGGAGCACGAGCAAGCCATTCACGGCCGCCAGCGGTAGCAGTAAATCGGCGGGCAATACAAAAGCGCAGGCGGAAAGTACGCAGACTAAAAACAGCGACAGCGCGCACAGGGTGGTTTCTTGCTTCTCGCGACTCCAACGCCGGCGGGCACGTAGTCGCCATCGACGACAACTAACCCACATAGCGCTCCTCCATTCCCATGGCTTCTTCTGCCAACAGCCCTTGGCGCAGGCTTAACTGCCGCGACACCGCACTGTGTTCCACCAACCTGTGGCTGGTCATCAGAATCGCACTGCCTTGGGCGCTGAGGCGCTTGAGCAGGAACCATACTTTGCGATAATACTCTTTATCCATACCCGCGAGCGGGTCATCGAGTAGCAGTACCTTAGGCTGCAAGCAGGCTAAGGATGCCAAGGCAATCAGGTGTTGTTGACCATAGGACAGCTTATGGGGCGACTGTTCGGCCAGAGCGCTCAACTCGAGATCGAGTAACATTTGCTCGGCACGCGCAGTCGGAAGTTCGAAACGATTCAAACTAAACTGCATCTCGGCCAGCACATTGGTTTCAAACAGTTGTCGACTCGGCCTTTGCAGCAATAGCCCTAACTCCGCGCCGTACACACCGAGTTTAGGTTTACGGCCTAGCACCTTGAGTGGCAAACGCAGCTTTAAGTGCAGCATGCCCGCGAGGGATTTTAAGAGGCTAGTTTTACCCGCGCCATTATCCCCCACTAAGGTCACTATCTCGCCCGCATGCAGTTGAAACCCTTGCGGACAGCTAAACAACGGCTGACAACCATCGAAGCAAAAATCAAACGCTTCGGCGCTGACCAGCACTTTGCCTAAGTGATGTGCGCCTCCCCAAGCTCTCACTGGCACGTCCTGCACTGGGGCATCGCTAACGGTGTATATTCCCTCGGATAAACGGCCAGCCTCTAATTGCCAATAGTGCTGGATAATCTCGGCAAAGGCCGCCGCATTATGTTCCACCAGCACCAATGCCATACCTTCGGCAATCAGATTTCGCAGCACAGCCAATAGCTCGCTTACACCGTGATCATCGAGCTGCGCCCATGGCTCATCGAGCAAGAGTAAATGCGGCTCGCACACCAACTGGGCGGCAATCATCAAACGGTATTTTTGGCCGAGGGAAAGGGTACTGACAGGAGTGTCGAGCCGTAAAAACAGCCCGACGCGTCGCAGCGCTAACTGCACCTTAGGCAACATATTCTCGGCGGGGATGCCGAGATTCTCTAAGGCGAAGGCGACTTCGGCGCCCACGGTTTGCCTCAGTAGCTGGGTTTGAGGATCCTGCATCACTAAGCCAGTCACCAGCTCTGGGTGACGCCAAATATCGCCCTCATGGGGGCGCGACAGCACGCCCGCCAGTAGATTGAGTAGACTCGATTTCCCCGAGCCCGTTGGCCCGCTCACACAATGGCATTGGCCTGCGCCAATCGAGAGCTTAAGCTCCTGTAAAACCGGGGCTAATTGGCTGCCATAGTTAAAGCTGACACCGTCGAGCTCGAGTAATTTCATCTTAAATCTGCCAGTTCACACCAACGAAGAACTGACGACCAGCCTGAGGCAATGCTTCACTCTGGTAGTAGTTCTCATCCAATAGGTTAGTGGCGCGCAGATACACTTCTAACTTATCGGCGATCAGCGGCTGCACTAAGTTGATATCCACTAAGGTGTAGTTATCCAGCGACTGCTGTTGATACTGGTTCTGACCGTTCACTTTCACCTGAGTCGCATAAACCTGATCGAGGATACGCTCCACATTGAGGTGGACTTGCGTCTCGAATGGGAATTCGTAGCTCATTTGCCAGCGGAGCTGGTGACGAGGACGGTATTGCAGTGCATCTAAGGTATCGTCGCCTTCCATTTCTTTCGAGTCTAGGAAGCTGTAAGAGAAGCTCAGATCTAAATGCTCAATCGCATGATTGTTAATCTGGAAATCAACCCCTTTGAACTCATAGCGCCCCATATTTTGGTAGAAACCATCGGTATCTTTGGCGATATAGTTCTTCGCATCGGTGTAAAAACCATAGAGCGAGAAGTCGGTACTGGCTGGTAGGTTTTGATCCAGACCCAGCTCAACATGTTTAGACTCTTCCGCTTCTAACTCACTGTTACCCGATGATTGCGAGTACAAATTCACCATAGAAGGGAAACGTACTTTGCGTGCCACACTCAGGCTCAAACGAGAGTCAGGCACAATCTGCCAATAACTAGAGGCCATCGCCGAGTAGTTATCATCTGTACCGTCTGAGGTATCGAGTGAATGGAAAGCCCCGCCCAAGGTGAAGCCATAGTTATGTTCAGACTGATACTGATATTCGGCCGCAGCAGTATATAACCATGCAGAATCATTTAGGTTTTCAGCGCCGCCAGAACCGCCACCGCTACCATTGCCAGAACCTGTTCCACTGCCACTACCCGTGCCACCACCAGAGCCTGTTCCGCCGCCGCTACCCGTGCCACCGCCAGAGCCTGTTCCGCCGCCGCTACCCGTGCCACCGCCAGAGCCTGTTCCACTGCCGCTACCTGAGCCGCTGCCAGAACCTGAACCAGTGCCGGTACCCGAGTTATTGCCAGTACCGCTGCCAGCGTTACTGGAGTAAGTGTCCACTACAGACTTCCAGCTCTGCTCTTCAGCAATCACAGAGGTGGTTAACAGCCCTGCTTTATGAAAATCGGTGATTAACTGTAAATTGACCCCTTGCACCACGGAACGGCCATCTTGGGTTTGCGTCAATGCTTGATAGGTTTCATCCGCATAGGCTGCTTCTAAGGTATCACTTTGATTGTGATAACCAAATCCGCGCAGGGTAAAGGTATCGTCAAACTGATGGGCTAAGCCGAGTTGGAAGGTATGCGAATCATAGTCGTCGGTACGCTCATACTTGAGCTTACCGCTGCCAGTACCATCACGTGAGGGTTTACCCCACTCACCATTACGCAGTGCCATATTGGCGATCAGCTGTGTCTTATCCGATAACCAATAGCTGCCTTGGGCATAGACGTTGGTGACTTCTTTATCTGAGTTAACTCTCAGCTCACCGTCTTGATATTGGGTCGGCTCGAAATCGTTCGACATCGGGAAACCATCGGTCTGTTGACGGCTCACACTCACCAATCCCTGCCAATCATCACCCGAGCCAGCGGCGCTGATATCGCCATTAAAAGTATTGTCTTTACCCGCTTCCAAGCGTCCTGACAAGGCGGGTGCTGTGCTGCCTTGCTTAGTAATAATATTGATCACACCGCCGGCGCCGCTTGGGCCGTACAGCACTGAAGTCGGGCCAACTGACACTTCAACCGAGGCAATTTGGCTGGTTGGGATCACGCTTGGGTCGAACTGGCCATCATCGGCACTGCTCATAGGTACGCCGTTCACCAACAGAGTGACATGGCGGGTCTTAAAACCACGGATATCGACCCTAGGAGTGCCATCGCCACCCACACGGATATAAACCCCGGGTACATTCTTCAGCACTTGATCTAAGGTCTGTGCACCCAAGGCACGAATTTCGGCTTCGTCGATGCTCCAATGGGTGGTTGCCAATTGCTCCGCATCGGCACCTTCACCATGGACGACAATGACTTCATTCACATTCAACAGGGGATCGCGGGCGATTTCATCGGCTGAGGCGGTAAAACTCAGTCCAATTGCCAGCGCTAAGGACGACACTCTAAAGACGGTATTTCTGGTAATCATATTATTGTTGTCATACAGGAAATTTAAGATGTGCCCCCTATTGTGGTCTGAGGAATTTCCGTCTCAACTGAAAAAAAATCAAAAACCAACCCAGATCGACTAATTGCAACAAATGGAAAATGCGATGCATCACAAAGAGACAAAATGTCCAACACAGGCAACGGTATCGACAAAAAGACCCATCTAGGTCACATTTTTAAGCGCCGCAAAATGAGACTATGGCAAAAGTCACACACTCGTGGGTTGCATCTTGACACTGACGGCCTCGGCCTTTAATTTGAGCGAAAGATTCTTATTTACACGCTCTCACCCACTCGGTGTAAATAGCTTTAAAAAGAATGGATTAACTTACCGCTGACTGCCGGAACTTCAGCCACCACCTTCATCTCGTTACCTTTGGAGTTTTATTTGCCCGCTCACGCCCTGTCTGAAGACCTTAAGTCTCTCATCGACAAACTCATTCAATTGAAGCAGGTTCCACCGACGGAGCCGATAGTGCAGTTATCCTTAACAACTGTTTCTATCCCTTTGATTTCATGGCTGGCATCCCAAAACCAATACCCGCGCATCTACTGGCATGGACGTGACAAGGTTGAAGAAGTGGCGGCGATTGGCGCCTGTAAAGACTTTAAGTTTGAAACCGGCGTCGATGATGACACCTTAGCGGAAATTTACCAGCAGCAACGCGCCTTAACCACGAATCCCGAGATCCGTTACTACGGCGGCGTGGCATTTGACCGCAGCATAGAGTCCTGGCCTGAGTTTGGTAATAGTCGTTTTGTGTTGCCACGTATCGAATTTAGACGCAGCGCGAACCAGTTCAGTTTGCGGGTCAATCTGAACTTTGCCGATAGGCATCCCGAAGAGGAAATCGACCTCGCCATTACCGCGATAGAAGCCGTGCTGCCCGCTCGTCCGCTCGCACCGCCCAATAAACTCGCGCTATTGAGCCGCACCGATATTCCCGATTTTCCGCGCTGGAAGACCTTAATCGAGCAAGTAGTTGAGCCCAAGTTTAACCAAGAGACGCCCAAGGTGGTGCTGTCGCGCCACACTGAGCTTGAGGTCAATGCACAGGTCGATCCTTGGATGGTGTTAGCCTGCTGGCAGGGGCGTAATCCGAATAGTTTCCAATTTGGCTTCCAATTTAGCCCTGAGCGCACCTATATCTCCTGCTCGCCAGAGCGATTATTTCGCCGTCGTCAGCAGGAATTGTTTACCGAGGCGCTTGCTGGCACCACTGTACGTGGCTTAAACCAAGAAGAAGACACGGCACTGGCCAACGCGCTGCTCGAAGACAACAAAAACAGCATAGAAAACCAGCTGGTTCGCCGTCATATCGTCAGTATGCTCTCCCCCTTGAGCCAGCATGTGGGCGCCGAAGAAACAGCGACGATTTTTAAGCTAAACCATATTCAGCATCTCCACCGCGCCATTCGTGCCGAGTTAAAGCAGGGCGTGAATGACTTCCAATTGCTACAGGCTCTGCACCCAACTCCCGCAGTGGGTGGCCTTCCCCGCGAGTCTGCCATGCGCTTTATTCGCGAACGCGAAGGCTATATGCGCGGCTGGTACGCCGGTGCCTGTGGTTATTTCAATAAGTATGAGAGTGAATTTTCGGTGGCGATTCGTAGCGCCTTGATTGAACCTGGTAAGATCAATCTGTTTGCCGGAGCGGGGATTATTGCGGGCTCAGATCCCGAGGCGGAATGGCAGGAGCTGGAGAATAAGCTGGCGACGATTATGTCAATTTTGATCGAACTCTAACGGCCAGCTCAATAGCCATTGGCCTTAGTCTCAGTGTAGAGTCGCTCCTGCTCACCGGAATCAATTAGCTTTTTATGTTCAATATCAAAATGTTGCTTTAGCATCCGCCCTTTTTCCGTATTGGCAAAGGCGAAATAGGTTTCGGCGGTGAGCACCCCAGGAATAATCACAAACTGCTGCGGCGCCTTCAACTGGGGGACGAGAGTCTCCATATTCTTTCTATAATCCAGCACGGCATCTGTTCGGCCCGCATTCACACTATTTAGCATGCTTAAGATGTCGCTGCCTTCCTCATAAAACATCGGGATCGTCGTCAGCATGTTATAGCGATAAGCCAGCATGGCCTGCACTTTCTTGTGGGATAGGCTCTCCATACCCGACCAAGTCGCCGCAATTTGTGGAGTCACGGCGGCATCGATAGAATCAAGTTCAACGGGGTTTTCACTCAGTAGGCTGTTTTTCACATCCCCCTTGTAAACACTGAGGATCATATCCACTCTGCTGGTTTCAACCATATAAAGCGTGCGCGCAAAGGGCATAAACTGCACATCGAGTTGCCAATCGGGAGCAGGAAACGCCTTGCGGAGAATATCGAAGTAATAACCCGTCTCATCAGGATTGGAGAAACCCTGCCACGAAGCGGTGACCAGATGAATTACCACGGGCTTAGCCGGTGTCGCGTAGGTACACAAACTCAATAAACTAAAACACAAGGCCGCAAGAAATGATCGCATCGCGTTCTCCTCCCATTTCTTAACAGTGTAGGATAATTTCCCTGCCTGTGCTGTGACCTTATCGATCACTCCTCTTCGAAACTCAAGGCTAAATTGCTTGGAATATAAACAGTAAGCTTGCATCTTCGAACCTGGTCACTATAATGGCGACCCCGATTTCAGCACGCTGATATTGGGTAAAATAACAACAGATCATTTAGCGGGTTCCCTCACCCCGCCCTACACAACTAAAAAGGCCACATATGTTAGTGTTAACCCCTGCGCAGCTTCGCCGCGCACTCCTGCTATTAGTGGGATTTCACATACTGATTATTTGCGTCAGCAACTACTTGGTACAACTACCGTTTCAATTGTTTGGTTTTCACACCACTTGGGGCGCGTTTAGCTTTCCCTTTGTCTATCTGGCGACCGATCTCACCGTGCGCATCTTTGGACAAACACCTGCCCGTAGCATCATTCTCAAGGCCATGGTGCCTGCGTTGATGATTTCCTATGTCATGGGTGTGGTATTCCATCAAGGTAGCTTCCAAGGGATTGATTCCTTAAGCCAATGGAACACTTTTGTGTTTCGCATTGCCTTCGCCAGCTTCGCGGCTTATTTGATTGGCCAGCTGATGGATATCACAGTCTTTGCTCGCCTACGCCAGAGCCGTTCTTGGTGGGTCGCGCCTGCGGCATCGACCATTGTCGGTAACTTAGTCGACACCTTAGTGTTTTTCAGTGTCGCTTTTTATGCCTCAACAGACAGCTTTATGGCAGCCAACTGGCCCGAAATCGCGGCCGTAGATTACAGCTTCAAATTACTCGTGAGCTTAGGGTTATTCCTGCCCGCCTACGGCGTCCTGCTGAAGGTCTTACAAGACAAGATCTTGCAAACCAGTCCACAAAAATCATTTTCCTGATTAACTCAACTGGCCAGACCTGTTATAATTTGAGCAGTTTTTAGTTCAGCCCCACTGTGTTTATGCACATTTGGGGCTGATTTTCTGTGAGAGAAAATTATGTATTCAATTGAAATCAAAGCACTGACAGCTCTGACACCTGAGTTGACCACACAGCTTATCGAACTGAGCAAGCAAATCCCTGAACTCGACCGTCCGCTGACCAGCGAAACACTGGCAGAACGTCTCTCGGATAAGACTTGCTTGATTCTCTTAGCCTATGTGGAAGGTGAATTGGCAGGCTTTAAGCTGGGATACGAACAAGCTGATGCCGTGTTTTACAGTTGGTTAGGCGGTGTTGTAACCGACTTTAGACGTTTAGGTCTGGCACAAAGCCTATTGGAATACCAAGAAACCTGGGCGAGCCGCCAAGGCTACAAGCTGATCCAGGTTAAGACCATGAACCGCTTCCCCGCCATGCTCAATCTGCTGATTAGAAACCAGTATTTGATTACTGAACTGAAGGCCGATCCGCAAAGCCTGATCGACCATAAACTGCATTTAAGCAAGTCGATTGCGACTGCTTAAAGGCGATTTACATAAAAATGTGTATTTTTTGCGAGAAATAGCTTGCAAAGCTAATTGAGAATGATTATCGTTAACTTGCGTTCCAAAACTCATCTTTAACACGGATGACTGGTAATCTGACGTTGTTAAAGTGCTCCTGAGTTTGCAAGCACGACATTGCTCACACACACTCTTTTGTGGCCGGATTCATCATCCGGCTTTTTTTTGCTTTTTATTCCGTGAATCAATCTCATAGCATTTCGTGCAGAGTCGCTTCTAAGATGACATTTCGGTGCTTTGGCCGGAAAAATGTAAGCCATCGTAGGGGTTGTTTTGCTGATCTTCCTTCGCCTCATGGTACAAACCAATAGTGAAGATAGACCCCTTACCCAGTACAGAACTCACTTCTATGGTGCCGCCGATACGCTTGATAATGCCGTAACTTAAGGATAATCCAAGGCCTGTGCCGTCTTTACGCGTGGTGTAGAAGGGATCAAAAATCCGCCCTAGTTGCTCAGGCGCAATCCCCGAACCTTCGTCCTCAACCTCAATTTTCACCCCAATCGGCATATCTTGCTGTAGCCAATCATAGGTTCGCACCCAAATCCTGCCCTTACCATCCATCGCATGGGCGGCGTTAACCACAAGGTTAATCAGCACTTGCAGCAACTGCGGGCGGTTAACCTGTACTGGGCAACTGGCGTTCAGTTCAGTGATCAGCACCACTTCTTGTTTTTGAATCGAGTGCCGTACTAATACCAGCATTTCCTCGATGATAGGCGTAATTGGATGCATCTCTAAGGGAGCGTTAAACTCACCAGGACGACTGTATTGCAGCAGGCTGCGGATAATAGTGCTAATACGGCCAACCTGTTGGATAACAAGGTCGATTTCCTCTTTTACCGACTCGGCATTATCTCCAAGCTCATAACGCAGCAGCTCCATATTGCCGAGGATCACCGCCGTTGGATTATTGATCTCATGGGCAATCCCTGCGGTTAGCTCACCCAGCGCGGTTAACTTTTCATTGGTCACTAACTGCTGACGAGTCTCATTGAGTAGCGCCACGTTGCGCTGCAACTCTAAGGTCTTATCCTGCAGGCTACGAGTCCGCTCCTCGACCTTCATCTCGAGTTGTTCGGCGGCAGCTTGAATTTGCGCGTTGCGCCGCTGCAATAAGTCGAGCATGCGGTCGAACTGCTCGGCAAGATTCGATAATTCGTTATCCCTGTCCAGCCCCAAGGCGCCAATACGCACATTGCGACCAGACTGCACCGCTTGCACCACATGGTGAATGCGCTCAATCGGTTGCAACAAGCTGTAAGCGCCGCGGTAAACCAATAAGCCGGAGATCAGCAGCACCAGCATCAGAATCGTGCCTAACTCGATGATATTAAGCAGGTAGTTATGAATAAAGGGCGACTCTGAGAATCCGGTATAGATCATGCCAACACGTTGCCCACGGATATCCTCTAAGGGCGCGTAGGCGGAAATAAACCAATCGTTAAACACAAAGGCGCGATCGACCCATAACTCACCGTGATTCAGCACTTTTTCGCGCACTTCCTCCGACACTAAACTACCGAGTGCCCGCCCTTGGGGTTCATTCGACTGTGGGAAAAAATGTAAAGGCACGTTGGTTGAGACACGAATATTGTCGAGGAAAATGGTCACAGTGCCGATGGAACGCTCCGGCAGCGTGCCCTTGTCGTACACGAGGTCGCGGATATGGTCGACGATGCGCGTATCCCGATTAAACAGCACGCCTCCATCGAGATACCAAGCCACTTTGCCCTCAAAATCGGGGATCGGCAGCAAACTACGGCTCAGTAGACCACGGTCTTCCACTTGTTTATTCGGGCTTTGCGCCCGCAATGTCGCCAGTAAGGGAATCGCCGCCCTTTGGGCTAGATCCGGATCAACCCGCGCCAAACGTTCAGGTGATAACACCATCAGCCCCGAATAGGGTAAAAGACCACCCATTTTCGGTAAAATTTGTCGTAAATCCGGGTCAGACGCGGCCTCGGCCACACTGACAAGCCTTAGAAAATCCAGATCGAGTTGCTTTTTTTGCTCATTTAAAAAGGCATCGATGCTCGCCCTGTGGGCCAATTCGCCAGTGAGAATGGGCCGAAAATCATTTTGAAAAGTCCATGAGGTCATCACTCTCTCGAGCTGTTTCTCCTGACGAACTTGCACCTGTTGCAGGGTATTTTCAGCCACAGCCAGATCGGCTTTTACCTTCATAAACAGTTGCTTGCCTGTGTAACTGATATTCCAGTAAATCGTGATAAACACTAAACTCACCAAGGTGAGCAAAATCGGCAGCAAGGTGAGGATCAGAATGCGATAACGCACTTTGGCCTGCATTTGCTGCCAACTGACACCAAAAAAGTGAGTAAAAAACGACACTTAGAACTCCTGCTCGTCGCTAACGTCAAACCACTCTTTATACTTGCGATCTAAGGTCTTACGGGAAACGCCTAAGTCCCTCGCCGCCGCCGATTTATTGCCAGAGTGCAGATCCACCACGCTGGTCACATGGTGTTTTTCGACTTCTTTCAACGGCCAATCTAAGGGATAACCTTGGGAAGCCGAAGACTCAGTCTTCACCTGTTGTTTCCAGTATTCCGCTGGCGGCTTGCCAAGCAGAATGCAGCGTTCAATCATATTGCGCAGTTCACGGATATTGCCTGGCCACTCGTGCTGTTGCAGCTTCACCATATCCTCATGGCTCCACACGACTTCGCGCACACCCAATTCGGCCGCTAACTGGCGAGTAAAGTGATGGGTCAATTCGACCACATCTTCCGGACGCTCACGCAGGGGAGGAATTAAAATATCCAGCACATTCAATCGATAATAGAGATCACGACGGAAGTTACCCGCCTCGACTTCATCCACCAGTGTGCGGTTAGTGGCCGCAATCACCCGGACATCGATATTGACTTCCTTCTCACTGCCGACGGGGCGAATCGCCTTTTGCTCTAATACCCTGAGCAGTGCCGTCTGCATTTTGAGGGGCATCTCACCAATTTCATCGAGGAAAATAGTGCCGCCGGAGGCAAAACTGAATAAGCCTTCGCGATTTCCCTTAGCGCCGGTAAATGCCCCCGCGGTATGGCCAAAGAGTTCACTCTCCAGTAGTTCGGGGGCAATCGAGCCGCAGTTAACGGGCACAAATGGCCCTTGGCGGCCGCTGAGTAAGTGTAATTGGCGCGCGACAAGCTCTTTACCCGTGCCCGATTCGCCTTGAATTAACACCACGGCATTGGTCGGTGCCACGCGCTCAATCACTTGCTTGACCGACTTCATAGCCTCGCTGCTACCGATAATGGTGGAGGAATAGCCGATAGAGACTTCACGGCGCAGCATTAAGTTTTCGCGGCGCAGCAAACGGCGTTCAATACAACGGTCAACCGCCGACATCATCTGCTCGAGGTGGAAGGGCTTCATAATAAAGTCTGAGGCGCCAGCTCGCAGCGCTTTAATCGCGACTTCTAAATCCGCATAGCCTGTCATAAAAATCACATCGGAGCGGCGGCCTTGTTCATCTAAGGCTTCGTGCCACTCGATGCCCGAGCGACCCGGTAAACGGATATCGACAATCAATAGGTCGAAGTGGCAGCGACTACGTAACTGCTCAGCATCTTCAATACTGCCCGCCGTTTCGACTAAGGCGAATTTTTTCGAGAGCGCCTTATTCAAAAAGCTACGCATCCCGGGCTCGTCATCGACGATCAGGACAGACACAGCGGAAGGAAGGGGCTTGAGGTTATTATCTATCTGGCTCATAGTGCTCACTTCTGGACATTTTGACTCAATTGCGACCAATTCTAGCATTGAAACTAGACAAATAGGTCACTATGAACCATAAGAAGCATGCGCTGAGACAATTTGTCTGCAAACTATTTGTTGAGCCTGAGATCAGGGTCACAATTTAGATCAAGCTGTGAACGTAAATGCGTCATTGTTGGTTTGGCATCCTATTTGCTTTCAATCGAACGCATTACAATTTACGGAACCTCCCACTCAGTAGGCAATTGAGTCGGAACCCTATTTTTCGCCAAGGAGTATCCATGCTAAACGTGAAATCCCATATGAAGTCATTACTGGGCCTGGTTGTTGCAGCCAGCATGCTCACAGTCTTACCCGCTCAATCGGCTGAAGTGATCAAGTTAGCCACCACCACCAGTACTGAAAACTCTGGTCTGTTAAAAGAATTACTGCCTAAGTTTGAAAGTGAATCAGGCTACAAAGTACAAGTTATCGCAACGGGTACGGGTAAAGCGCTGAAACTGGGCGAGCAAGGCGATGTGGATTTAGTGATGACCCACGCCCCAAGTGCTGAAGCAAAATTTGTTGCCGACGGTTTTGGTGTTGAGCCACGTGGCATTATGGAAAACGATTTCGTGGTGTTAGGTCCTAAAAACGACCCAGCGAAACTACGTGAAAGCAAAACAGCCGAAGAAGCCTTCGCAAAAATCGCCAAATCAGGCTTACCTTTCGTCTCTCGTGGTGACAACTCTGGCACCCACATCAAAGAGTTAGAAGTATGGAAAGCCGCAGGCGTGACTCCTGACTTCAAAGGTTACACTTCAGTAGGTCAAGGCATGGGTAAAACCCTGCTGATGGCAAACGAATTACAAGGTTATACGCTGTCTGACCGTGGTACTTTCGTGGCGTACAAAACCAAGCTGGACTTAGGTGTCGATTTCGATGGCGGTAAAACCCTGGCGAACCCATATCAAGTGATTCTGATCAACCCAGCTAAATACCCAGATCTGAACCACAAAGGCGCTAAAGCCTTCAGTGACTGGCTGATCAGCAAAGAAGGTCAAGCCATGATCAACAACTTCAAAGTTGAAGGCGAGCAACTGTTCAAGGCAACCTATAGCGAATGAGCGAAGGCTGGCTAGCACTGTTACAGCAGGCGTTAAGCCTGCTGTTTTCATTGGACCCCGACGTTTGGTCCATCATCTCTGTCTCGTTTTCGGTTTCTTTCGCGGCGCTGCTCATCACCTTAGTCCCCTCTATGGTGCTCGGTTTTGTGTTGGCGTTTGCCCATTTCCCCGGAAAGTGGTTTGTCACTAACTTAGTACAAACGCTGCAATCGATCCCTACGGTCGTCATTGGCCTGCTGGTGTATCTCATCTTGACCCGCAACGGCCCGCTTGGGGATTTAAAGTGGTTGTTCACTCAAGAGGGGATGATCCTCGGCCAAATGATGATTTGCGCCCCCGTGATGATTGCCATGAGTCAAGCGGCCTTCACTAGTGTCGATCGCCGGGCATGGGAAACCTCTCGCACCTTAGGCGCCTCTTGGTTTAGCGCGGTCTGGACAGTGTGTCGCGAACTGCGTATGCCGTTATTGTTGGCGATTGTCGCGGCCTTTAGCCGTATTCTCACCGAAGTCGGCTGTTCTATGATGGTCGGCGGCAATATCTTAAACGTAACACGTAATATCCCGACGGCTATCGCACTGGAAACCAGTAAAGGCGATTTCGCCCAAGCTATCGCCCTCGGATTAGTGCTGCTAATCTTGGCCTTGATCCTCAACTTTGCCTTAGGTAGTTTACGCGGCAAAGAAACGCCAAGGAGCCATTAACTTATGACCCAAGCCAAACTGATCGCCCGTGACTTGGAAATGTCCTTTGGCCCGCGCTTATTATTCAAAGCCCATAGCCTAGAGTTGTGCCAAGGGAACGTCATTTATTTGCAGGGTGACAACGGTTCGGGCAAGTCGACCCTGATGAAGATCCTCGCGGGTTTACAGCCGCCATCTAAGGGCAAGATTGAAGTCAGCGGCTTTAAAAAGGACGCATGGTGGACACGCAACCCTTTGCTGGGCAAAGCCGTTTACCTCCACCAGCATCCCTATCTGTTCGATGGTACAGTCAATTACAACCTGACCTACGGCTTACCCTTTGCAGCCTCAAAAACCGAAGCCAAACGTAGAATTGGCCAAGCAATTGAGATGGCACAACTAGGCTCGCTATTACAGGCCAGAGCCAGCAATTTATCCGGCGGCGAAAGGCAACGCCTCGCCATCGCCCGCGCTTGGATTTTGCAGCCAAAGTTACTGATGCTCGATGAGCCGACCTCCAACATGGATAAAGACTCCCAAGCCTTAGTGCTGCAAATGATCCAGCAGCTCAAACAGCAAGGGACGGGAATGCTCTTAAGCAGCCACCAAAACTGTGCGCTCACCGCCATTTGCGAGCAGCAGTGGCACATTGAAGACCAACAGGTGATAACCTCCCGTCAGCAAACGCCCACAAACTCCACACAGGGATCTTTATATGTCGTTGCAAATTGATGCCGTAATTCTTGCCGGTGGTATGGCGCGCCGTATGGGCGGGGACGATAAAGGCCTCGTCGAGCTAAACGGCAAGGCCATGATTGAACACACTATCGAGCGGATAAAACCTCAGGTTAAGGAGATCCTGATCAACGCAAATCGTAACCAAACACGTTATGCTGAGTTCGGTTTTACGGTGTTGAGCGATGAGCATACGGGGTTTCTCGGTCCCTTGGCAGGCATGATCACTGCTATGGGTCACACCCAAGCAGACTATCTGCTCGTGGTGCCCTGCGATTGTCCACTGCTGCCGCGGGATTTAGTCGCCCGCTTATTGGCCGCCATTGAAGCAAACGATGCTGAACTTGCCGTTGCCAGCGATGGTGAGCGTGAGCAGCCCGTGGTGATGTTACTAAAGCCGAGCCTGCGCGAGTCGATGACCGCCTTTCTCGAAGCGGGTGAGCGTAAAATTGATTTTTGGTATGCCAAACATCGCTTTGCAGTGGCGGCCTTTGCCGATCAACCCAATGCCTTCGTCAATGTGAACACGCCAGAACAAAAACAACGACTGGCAGCAGACATAAACCAAAGCTAAGGCTTCAAATTTCCCAGATTAGAGGTGCAAATGAGTACTCCCTTCGTCAATCCGCTATCTATTCCCGTTCTCGGATTTTGTGCCTATAGCGGCACGGGGAAAACCACCCTACTCAAGCAATTGATCCCCGAATTGAATCAGCGCGGCCTGCGTCTGGCGGTGATCAAACATGCTCACCACAATTTCGATGTCGATATTCCCGGTAAAGACAGCTACGAGATGCGCAAAGCCGGCGCGCGGCAAATGTTAGTCGCCTCCCATGTGCGTTGGGCGCTAATGACCGAAGATGCCCGCGATGGCGACCCAGAGTTAGTCCATCTACTTAAGCAAATTGAAGCCGATAAAGTCGATATCGTCTTAGTCGAAGGCTTTAAAAAACTCACGCTACCGAAAATTGAGCTGCACCGCGCCGCCCACGGCAAGCCATTTATCTATACCCAAGACGACAATATTCTCGCCATCGCCTGTTGTGATGACACTGAGCTGCCGAGCGAGCTAAGAAGACTCGACCTCAACAATGTCGCGCAAATTGCTGACTTTGTGATGGAATACGCCAATAGCTGGCAAGCCCCTAACCCAGCATTACCGATTGCGACTGTCGATGCCTGCACCTTGGGCAGCGATAAAAACCTCAGCGTGAGCCAAGGCTTAGCGCAGATTTTATCCCATGTCGCCCCCGTCACAGAGGTGGAAGATGTAGGTTTAGATGCGTTAGAGAACCGCGTGCTCGCCCGCGACAGCATTTCGCCCGTGGATGTGCCGCAGCAAACCAACTCGGCGATGGATGGTTATGCCTTTGCCTACCAAGCTCCGCTGCCAGCGAGCTTCGACTTAGTCGGTGAAGTCCTCGCCGGACATCAATATTCGGGCACACTCAAAGCGGGTGAAACCGTGCGCATTATGACAGGCGCGCCCGTACCCGCTGGCGCAGATACAGTTCAACCTCGTGAGCTAGCTAACGAGGCCAATGCTAAGGTCAGTTTCGATGGTCGCATTCAGCAAGGCCAACACGTTCGCCTTGCGGGTGAAGACATAGGCCAAGGCCAAGTCGCCCTCACCCAAGCCACACGCCTAAGCGCCGCCGAACAGGGCTTATTAGCTTCCCTCGGCCTTGACCGTGTGACGGTTTATCGCCGCCCGACCGTGGCCGTGTTCTCCACTGGGGATGAAGTCAGCCAACCCGGCGAAGCACTGAATCCAAACTGTATCTATGACTCGAACCGTTACACCATCAAGGCGATGGCAAAACGTTTAGGTTGTGACGTCATTGACTTAGGTATTATCGAAGATTCCGAAAGCGCTCTCGAAGCCACCTTGACCAAAGCCGCGGCGCAGGCCGATGTGGTGATCAGCTCTGGCGGCGTTTCCGTTGGCGATGCCGACTACATCAAGGCCGTGCTGGCACGCCTTGGCAATATCGACTTCTGGCGGATCAATATGCGCCCCGGTCGTCCACTCGCCTTTGGTAAGGTCGGCGATAGCCTATTCTTCGGCTTGCCCGGCAATCCTGTGGCAGTGATGGTGTCTTTCCTGCAATTTGTGCAACCTGCGCTGCGTAAACTCGCTGGCGAAACTAACTGGCAGGCGCCGTTATTCCCGGCGATCACCGATGAAACCCTGCGTAGCCGCACGGGCCGCACTGAGTTTATCCGCGGAATTTATCGCCTCGGTAATGATGGCAGGCTGCACGTAACCAGCACTGGCAACCAAGGTTCGGGCATGCTCAGCTCTATGGTCAAAGGCAATTGCCTTATCATCATTGGAGATGATGCTGAGGCAGTGAATGCGGGTGAAACTGTGTTTATTCAACCTTTTGCCGATCTTTTATAAGAGCCACTGAGTCCCTATGAGCCAACTCGTGGATGCCTTTGGCCGTCAGGTCGAATATTTACGACTCTCAGTGACGGATCGCTGCGACTTCCGTTGTGTCTACTGCATGACGGAAGATCCCTGCTTCTTGCCCAAGGAGCATGTACTGCATCTCGAAGAGTTGGCTTGGATTGCCCAAGCCTTTACTGAACTGGGGGTGACGAAAATTCGCCTAACTGGCGGCGAGCCCTTGGTGCGTAGCGATTGCGATCAACTGGTGCACTTACTGGGCAAACTCCCAGGGCTCAAAGATTTATCGATGACCACCAATGGTTCCAGGCTCAGTAAGTTTGCCAAACCTATGTTTGATGCGGGACTTAAGCGCTTAAACATCAGCCTAGATACCCTTAACCCCGAGCTCTTTACCCAACTGACGCGCAACGGCAAATTAGCACGTGTGATCGAAGGGATTGATGCGGCCATCGCCGCAGGTTTTGAGCGCATTAAAATCAATGCGGTGATCCTTAAGCAGCAAAATGACCATGAAGTGATTGATCTGGTTAATTTTTGCCGTGACCGAAACCTAGATATCGCCTTTATTGAAGAAATGCCGCTGGGTGAAATGGACGAGCGTAAAGACGCGCGTCATTGTAGCAGTGATGAAGTTAAGACCATGATTAGCGAGCATTATCCCCTACAGCTTTCTAATAAACGCACTGGCGGCCCCGCGCGTTACTACACCATGGCGGATAGTCCGATTCACATCGGGTTTATCTCACCCCATAGCCACAACTTTTGCCACGAATGTAATAGGGTGCGCGTAACCGTAGAAGGGCAATTGTTGCTCTGCCTAGGTAATGAACACTCCATTGATTTAAAAAGCATTGTGCGAGAATATCCCGGGGACATTGAGCGCCTTAAAACCGCGATTCTCCAAGGCATTAAGCTCAAACCTAAGCAGCATGTTTTCGATAATAACGGCGTGCAAATCCTGCGCTTTATGAATAGCACTGGCGGTTAACCCCTTCGTCATAGGGCTAGCATCTCTATTTTGCCGTGATACACTCAAGGCATCAGTCCCCTTTTTTGTGTCACTCTTGCCATGGCGCTTACTCGTAAACAGTGGAATAACATCATTATTCTTGCCTGCATTTTTATCATTGCGGTGCTGACGTTTATGGACAAGAAAACCCATAATGTGCCGAGTGATGCCCAACTATTATTTGATGACAATGCCCCGCTGGCACAGTTGCAGCTAGATGGTGTGTGGCTACATAAACAAGCCTCGGGTTGGGAGTGCGATCCGCTGGTGCTCAACTGCACGCAATGGGTCAAGGCTTGGCAAGGCCTAAGAGTCTCGCCCCTCAGCGATACACCACAACCCACGGGCAAGCCGCAGGAACTGGTGATCCAAATTGCCGAGATCCGCCAATCGCAACGTTGGATTTATTTCCCCGAGGACGGTGTACTCAAGTCACCCGCTGGCAACTGGTACTTAGTGCCCCCCAGCCTAAGAGCAGATTTACAGCCAATCCTCGATGCCAAATCCACCAGCTAATCTATTACCTAAAAGAACTCAATCATGCCGGAATTACCAGAAGTCGAAGTCACCCGTCAGGGCATAGCCCCACATCTTGTCGAACAAACCGTGGTTGACCTCGTAATCCGTAACGCCTCACTTCGTTGGCCCGTTCCCGAACTTGCCAAACAGATCATCGGCCAAACCATACGCCAAGTGCGCCGCCGCGCTAAATATCTGTTAATCGATACCGATGCTGGCACCAGCATAGTGCATTTGGGAATGTCGGGCAGCTTGCGGATCCTGCCCCATGACACGCCAGTAGAGAAGCACGACCATATCGATCTCGTTCTCGCCAATGGCCGTATTCTGCGCTTTAACGATCCAAGACGTTTCGGCGCCTGGTTATGGTGCCAATTGCCTGAGGAAGCCCATCCACTGCTGGAAAAACTCGGGCCAGAACCACTGACCGATGCTTTTAACGTCAATCAGTTAGCGGCCGCGCTGGCAGGTAAGAAGAAGGCCATCAAACTCTGCCTGATGGATAACCATATTGTGGTGGGTGTGGGAAATATTTACGCCAACGAAGCTCTGTTTGCCGCCGGAATACACCCCGAGGCAGAAGCAGGCAAGATAGATATTGAACGCTTAACGGTACTGGTTGCCGAGGTCAAACAAATCCTCGCCCACGCCATTAAGCAGGGCGGCACCACGCTTAAGGACTTCACCAATGCCGAGGGTAAACCCGGCTATTTCGCACAAAAGCTGCATGTTTACGGCCGCGGTGGCGAAACCTGTACTCAGTGCGGCAATCTACTCAGCGAAATTCGCCTGGGTCAACGCACCACAGTATTTTGCGGCATCTGCCAGACGCGTTAATCTCGCCCATAAAAATGCCTGCAATTGCAGGCATTTTTAGCTTCTTCGATATGGTGTTTGATTACTCTTTTAACCAACGGCCTGGATGGTCGGTAAAGTAACGGTACTCACGCTCTGGCGCTTGGCACTGAGGCTTAAGCTCTGCAGCGGATAACAAAATCCACTCGTCACGGTGGGCAATCCCCATGCTCTTACCGCCTTTGATATCGAAACAACTCAGCTCGGCACCGCTAGGCACTAACACATAACGCTGTTTATTCTCCTGCATCCATTGCCACGCGTTACGCTCTTGCTCTTCTAGCGGCGCGAGGTAACTAAAGTGCGTTACACTCATGGGCGAGAACAGGATAAATTGCTCTTTAAAGTTTACTAGGCCAAGTTCGGCATCCTCACCTATCACCTCGGCGGTGTGTAACATCAGGCTTCTGGGGGTGCGCATCTCATCGAGCATAGCGTAACCCCAAGTGCTCACCAGCACCCAGCCCAAGGCGGAAACCAGCCCCACCTTCACCAATGCAAACTGACGACGCGCCTGCCACAGCAAGGCAAACCAAAGCACCCCGAGCAAAATAAACAAGTAACCAATGCCAGTTAGATCATCGGTATAGTCCGCCAACGCTTTGACGAGCGCAGGATGATGGATAAGCGCCAGCACACCTGCCACTAACACGAGCGCGCCTAAGAACCACAGCACACCAGTGACCAGTTTTTCAAACCAAGCTTTTGGCGAAACGCCCGTTAATATCGCCGATGCCGCGAGGGCCAACATAGGTAATGCTGGCAGAATATACACGTTGCGCTTACCCGGACTAATACTGAAAAACAGCACCACGAGTCCGACCCAAATCAGCAGAATCGCAATGGTGGGGTCGGCCTTTACCTTTTGCACCCACTGTTTCCAATAGGCAACCACCAGCAACGAAATCGGGAACCACATCCAAGGGATCACGCTCAGCACGAAGAAGTACCATGGCTTGATATGGTGCCAAGCATTAACGTAGCGCTCACCCGTTTGCTTAAACAAAATATTATTTTGATAGGCCACCATCTCAGGAGTACCATGGGCTTGAACCGTCATCACCATGGGCACTAGCCAACAGGCAATCACGGCCAGCATGGCCAAAGGCCCCGCGAGGCAAAGCCAAGTTAAACGGCCCTCAAAACGGGTCTTATCTTTGAAGGCGTAAATCCCAATCGGAATGAGCAACAATAGGGGCAAGAAACCAACTCCCTTAGTGATCACCCCTAGCCCCATAAACGCCCAGCCAATAAAATACCAATGCCACTTAGGCCCAAGCATAAAATGCCTGATTAATCCGTAACATCCCACGGTTATCCAGCACATCACCATGGCATCTATCTGGGCATTTTTCGCCTGCATCAAAAACTGCGGCACGATAAGGAGCAACAGTGCAGCGTTGCGGCCAACCCGCACATTCCACAATCTGGCGCCCAGATCATAGACTAGGAATACCGTCAGCAAGCCACAGAGGGCATTGGGAAGTAAGAAGGAGAGTTTTAACGAGCCTGTGAGTTGATAAAACAGGGCGATGGCCCACATAAACACTGGCGGCTTATCGGGATAATATTCCCCACCCCGGGTAGGAAATAACCATTGACCCGAGGCAACCATCTCCCGCGCGACCTCTACAAACCGTGGTTCGTCGGCCGGCCAAGGTGAACGAAAACCTATGCCAACCAGTAAGATCAGCAAGCTCATCAACAGCAGCGGCCAGAGTACTTGGTAATAATCTTCGCTATTGAAACGACGATTCAATGCATCCATTCCTAATCCCTATTTAGTTTTCCAATTCATCCACCTGCTTACGCAGGCTAGAACGGTAAAGGTAAGCGCCGATAAGACTCGAGATAATAAACAGCCCGATACTGATCCCCAGTTGGTTATGATCAGACAAGCCAATGCCCGCGCCCGCAAAGCTAAAGATCAGCATCTGCGGCAAATAACCCAGCACGCTGCCAAACATAAATCCCCCTGCGGGGATGTGTGTCGCCCCCGCAAACAGATTCGTCAGCAGATTGCTCCCCACAGGCAACAGACGGATCATTAAGACTTTTAACCAAGTCCGATGAAGGATCAGCGCCTCAAACTTTTGTAAACGATTGCCAAAACGTCGTTGCAGACTGCTTCGAATGGTTAATCTCGCGGTGTAAAACGCCAGCACACAACCCAGCAATGCCGCTAAGGTGGAAAATAGACCGCCATAGATACCGCCGAGGGCAAAGCCAAATACAAAGGCGATCACCTGCCTCGGCCCTCCGACAGCGGTAAACAAGGCGCCCACCATCAGCAATACCGCCAGCGCATAGACCCCTTGGGCGGCAATAAAGTGCGCCACCCAATTACTATCGGTCACATGTTCGAATAACCCTTGCTGGGCCGCAAACATTAACACCAGCAAAATAAAGACGATAAAAATCGCCTTATAGAGTCGCTTCATCTTAATCGTGCCAGCTGGTTTCGCTACGGGCGACCTTAGCGATTTTCGCCCTGCGACCGAGCCACATGACGCCCATGATGTCGACAATCCCGACCCAGACCCGATTCCAAGCGGTATATTTAGACACGCCTACTTGGCGATCCCTATGATTAACCACAGAAATAAACACTTCGCCACCCATGCGGCGCACCAGTGCTGGGATATATCTGTGCATATGGTCGAAGTAAGGCATACGCAAGAAGGTTTCACGGGGGAAGAGTTTTAGGCCACATCCGGTATCGGGTACGCCATCGTGTAACAGTGCATCACGCACTTTATTGGCAAAGCGGGACTGGAAGCGCTTCCACGCCGTGTCTTTGCGGTTTTTGCGATAGCCTGCAATACAAAAGTGTTCGGCATGAATTTGCGGCAATTGGGCCAACATGGCGGGAATATCCGCAGGGTCGTTTTGCCCGTCGGCATCTAAGGTGACGATGTATTTACCGCGGGCATGTAAAACGCCAGTGGAAATAGCGGTACTTTGGCCCGTACTGCGCTCGTGACGAATGGCTTTGGCATCGCATTGCATCACCTCAGCAGTGTGCATCACCTCACCAAAAGTGTCGTCCTGACTACCGTCGTCAACGACAAGTATTTCAAACTCAGTCAACCCTTGCAGGGCTTGGCATATCTCTTTCATTAATGGGCCAATATTGCCCACTTCATCTTTGGCGGGGATCACGACTGAAATCACGTTAAGGCTCCAAGCTTAATAACCATGAGTACGGTAACATAGGATTGTGGCAAACAAAAATCTGCATTGATAGGATGTTATGAATTAAACGGAACGCGAGCCCAGCATTGTATACGGGTGAAAATCGAGAAAAGAGCACTTAATTTGGAACTGTGGATCTCATTGAAATGACGTATTCTATCTCAGCAGAAAATGCTAGTTTGAGAAACAAAATGCCAAACTGTATAAAACCTATGAACATAGTGGTAGTTGGAATGGGCTATGTTGGCCTATCGAACGCGGTTTTACTCGCCCAGCAAAACCATGTAGTAGCGATTGATTTGATGCCCGAGCGCATCGCGTTAGTTAATGCGCGTAAACCAACGGTCGCCGACAGTCTGATTGAAGAATACCTGCAGCATAAAGCCTTAAATCTCAGTGCCACGAGCGACAAAAGCGTCGTTAAAGAAGCCGATTTTGTCATCATAGCCACTCCTACGGATTACGACCCACAAACCAACTACTTTAATACTCAGTCGGTCGAACGGGTGGCGAAGGAAGTGCTCGCCCTGAATCCTGACACCACCATTGTCATCAAATCGACTGTGCCAGTGGGTTTTACCGAAGGGCTGAGAAGTAAACTCAACAGTGACAATATCTTATTTTCGCCTGAGTTTTTGCGCGAAGGTAAGGCGCTTTACGATAACCTGCACCCCTCGCGGATCATAGTGGGTGAACGTTCCGAGCGCGCCCAAGCCTTTGCCGATCTGCTTGCTCGCGCCGCCATTAAGCAAGATATTCCGATTTTACTCACAGACAGCACTGAGGCCGAGGCGATTAAGTTGTTTGCCAACACTTTTTTAGCTATGCGCGTCGCCTACTTTAATGAGTTGGACACCTATGCGGAGAGTCGAGGGCTCAACACCCGTCAGATTATCGAAGGCGTATGCTTAGATCCGCGCATCGGCGATTACTATAACAATCCGTCCTTCGGTTATGGCGGTTACTGCCTGCCCAAGGACACTAAGCAATTGCTGGCCAACTATAACGATGTGCCTAACAATCTCATCAGCGCCATTGTAGATTCCAACACGACCCGCAAAGATTTTATCGCCAACGCGATTATCAGTAAGCAACCGAAGCGAGTGGGGATCTATCGCTTAATCATGAAATCCGACTCAGACAACTTCCGCGCCTCGGCGGTACAAGGTGTGATGAAACGCATTAAGGCAAAGGGCATCGAAGTCGTGGTCTATGAGCCAGTACTCAAGGAAGACGAGTTTTTTAACTCGAAGGTGATCCGCGATTTACACGAATTTAAAGCCATGTGCGATGTGATTATTTCTAACCGTATGGCCAATGAACTCGAAGATGTCGCCGCTAAGGTGTACACCCGGGATCTGTTCCATCACGACTAAGCGTCCAAAATATAAAGGTTTACTATGAAATACTTAGTCACAGGCGCCGCCGGATTTATCGGCGCTAAAGTCAGTGAGCGCCTCTGCGCACAGGGCCATGAGGTTGTCGGTATCGATAACCTCAATGACTATTATGATGTTGGGCTAAAGCTAGCCCGACTTGCACCGCTCGAGGCCTTATGCAATTTCCGTTTTATCAAACTGGACTTAGCAGACAGAGACGGCATAGCAGCATTGTTTGCAGAACAAGGTTTTCAACGAGTTATTCATCTCGCCGCACAGGCTGGGGTGCGCTACTCCCTCGATAATCCCCTCGCCTATGCAGATAGCAATTTAGTTGGGCATCTCACGATTTTAGAGGGCTGTCGCCACCATAAGATTGAGCATCTAGTCTATGCCTCTTCATCCTCTGTGTATGGTTTGAATCAAAAGATGCCATTTTCGACCGAGGACAGTGTCGATCATCCGATATCCCTGTATGCAGCGACCAAGAAAGCCAACGAGTTAATGTCGCACACTTACTCACATCTCTATCAGTTACCCACCACAGGCTTGCGCTTTTTTACCGTGTATGGCCCCTGGGGACGACCGGATATGGCCTTGTTTAAATTCACAAAAGCCATTCTCGCAGGCGACTCTATCGATGTGTATAACCATGGCGATCTCAGCCGTGATTTCACCTATATCGACGATATCGTTGAGGGCATCATCAGGGTACAAGACAAACCTCCTCGCCCCACACCGGACTGGCGTGTAGAAACTGGTACACCTGCTAATAGCAGCGCACCCTATCGCGTATTCAACATAGGCAATGGCAGCCCTGTGCAATTGCTGGATTTTATTACCGCACTCGAAAGTGCACTCGGCATTGAGGCTAACAAACAATTCTTACCCATGCAGCCCGGTGATGTGCATTCCACTTGGGCCGATACCGAAGACCTGTTCAAGGCGGTGGGTTATAAACCCCAAGTGGATATCAATACCGGGGTGGGCAGATTTGTCGAGTGGTACCGCACGTTTTATGCGAAGTAAGCTCTCTGAGAAAACAAAAAGGCCTGTTGATTAGCAGGCCTTTTTGTTGGATTAGCGCTTAAAAACGGTATTCAAAACTGCTGAAGAAAGTCGCATTAGTATCGTTTTCTTGTACATCAAATTCCGATCTCGATACTGTACCGCCCAGACTCCACATGCCCTTCCACACCGGCATACGGTAAGAAAGTTCCAGCATCAGTAAGTCTTCCTTCGGTGGCTGTGGCGCCCATGTGGTCGCCACGTTGATGCCGTCTTTATTCAACTTGGCATAACGCAGGAGCGAGGTAAAACCGCGGCTGTTATGGAACTGACCAACCAAACCAAACACAAAGACTTGGGCATCGCTATCATAGGTCGAACCTAAGGCTCTGCCGTAGTAACGCGCTCCACTGAGGTAAACAGGATCTTCATAGAAGCAGTTAGGCTTGCCATCACACTCGACAAAGGTATCCGAGTATTCCATGAATAGCTTGAACTGCTTACCCGATGTGCCGAAATGGGTATCTATCCCCCAAAGTGAGCCGCAATCGCTGCCGTTTTCACAGCTATGCTCAAGGTACAAACCAACGGGAATATCCTGCCAAGTGTCGGCATAACGTAAATCGATACTCTGGGTTCTATGGCCCGCATCACGGCGTTGATCGGCCAAGCAAGAATCCGAACCGTCGATGCACACCGCATTGCTTGCCACCGAGTCCCACCAAGAATCGAAGTCGCAATTCTGCCCTTCACCACAAAATAGTGTTGACCAAGATAAGCCTATTTCTAGCTGCTGAAGGGGTTTGGCGGTGAAACGCATATCCCATTCAGCCATTTTAGGCACGGCACGCTCTTTTTCAGCCATGCTAAAACCGGTCTTGAAGGTCCAAGGCCCAATCCAAGATAACCATGGCGTTTCGAAGGCGGCGGCATTATTACGGCTGAGCGACAGTGACTGCATAGGGCGCGCATTGTTAGAGCGATGCAATGCCGAGTCAAATCCCGGCCCCCACCATTGCTCAACCGTACCTAAGGTTGCAATCCAGTTACCCATGATTACAGCAAAATAAGACTCATCGAGACGGAAGTTTTTGTTATCTTGCGGATCGTAGGTCTCAGCAACTGTGGTTTTATAGGCCACACGTGAGCCTAAGTATTCGTATGAGGCTTTAGCCTCACCCTTTTCACGGTAGTCGGAGCCATAATGCTGGAAGCGAGCGGGATCGGTCGCCCCCGAGAGTTTAACCCTAGCATTGCCGCGATTATCGACGGCATTTTGATAGTAAAAGTTAACTCGGGCAAAGGCTTGCACTAATCGGGGAGACAATAGCTCGGGTTCGACTTTCGCTAAGTCGCCACCAATACCAGACCACATCAAGGGAAAGGTATTCACTGGCACACGGATCACGCCCGCATCGGCCAGTGCTTGAATATCGGCTCTTAAATAAATGTCCGAGGCATCCACCCAAGGGGCGGCAGCAACGGAAGCAGAAAACAGTAAACCAGATGCAACGCTAGCAGCGAGGATAGTGGGGGTCAAAAAAGCCTTCATAACATCCTTTTCATTATCATCGCGAGGCCTGATGCCTCAAAGGTTTTATGGAAATACTCAGCCTTATCAGGCTTTTGCGAGGTTAAGCTTGGCGGTCAACGCGCTTGCCACCTCAGGGTGTACAAATTGACTCACATCGCCGCCATGCAGCGCGACTTCCTTCACTAAGGTGGAAGAAATAAAAGAGTTTTCTTCAGCCGGTGTTAAAAACACGCTCTCAAGATCAGGGCTTAATCTGCGATTCATGTTGGCCAATTGGAATTCATACTCAAAGTCGGAAACCGCACGCAAACCACGCACCAGCACGCTCGCACGCTGTTCCTTGGCAAAATCCACCAGCAGGCCCGAAAAACCAACCACTTCCACATTATCCAAATGGGCTGTGACGCGGTTTACCAACTCAACGCGCTCCTCGAGAGTAAACCTTGGCTGCTTAGATGGATTGGCCGCAATGCCAATAATCACATGCTTAAACAACTTAGCCGCACGCTCAATCAAATCGGCATGACCATTGGTAATGGGATCGAAAGTCCCAGGATAAATCGCTCTTGTATGCACTTTGCTGACTCAACTCAGATAGATACCCAAAAATCATTGCCGCCAGTCTACTCGTTTTAGCCACTTGAGTGAATCATCCCGATAAAAACCGCTGAAAATCCCGTTAAAAATTGAAATACTGGCAAGAATTCCTCGGATTAAGCCCATGTAAAGGCATGAACTGATATAATGCCGACTCGCTATATATTGGCTTAAGTAGGCAGCGGCTTTTCGTCCAACCTCGATGGATTGAAACCACACCACAACCGATTAAGTCCACGTAATCAGAGCACTTATATGAAAAAAATCGCCATTTTTTGCCATAACTTTTTCTCTAACGGTACAGTAAAAGTCGCCTTATCTCAGGCCGAAGTGCTGCAAGAAGCCGGGCAAGATGTTCACCTCTTTGTGTTCCATAAAGAGGGGGATTTTATGCCACCAGAAAATGTGACGATTCATTACCTGTATGACGCCGGTCAAAAGCCAAGCCTACAGGAGCAAAGACAACGCCTGCAGGCCAAGGTGGCCGAAGCGGAACAATCGGGTAAGTTCTCGCTATTCTTAAGTAACTCGACCGATTGCGATGTCGTTGTTTCCGGCTGCGATTTCGATCCTTGCTATTACTTTTGCCACTGCGCCCTTAAGCAAGAACTCTTGATGGAATTAAAGCGTGGTCCAGTGCATTTCTGGCGTCGCTGGAAAAAGGCCAAGGCACTGATTGGTAAAAAGATCATCACGGTTTCCAATGGGATTGCCGATGAGCTCAGAGCCACTTCTTGGCTGAAGCCACAAAGCGTTCAGACCATCTACAATCCCTTTCGATTGGAAGAAATCCGCAAGAAGACTCAGGAAGAAATTGCCGAGCTCCCAAGTGAGCCTTATATGATCCATGTCGGCCGCGTGACACGGCAAAAACGCCACGACATTTTATTTAAGGCACTCAGGGATATGCCAACGGCCCCTAAGCTTGTCCTGCTGTGCAACCGCCCCAAAAAGGCACGCAAACTCGCTAAGAAATACGGTGTCGAACACAGAATCATCACGCCAGGGTTTCAACACAATCCCTACGCTTGGATTGCCAAAGCCGAGTTGATGTTACTCAGCTCAGATTTTGAAGGCTTACCGACAGTAGTGATTGAGTCTTTAGCTTGTGGCACACCTGTCGTCAGTACCGATTGCCCACACGGGCCCAATGAAATTCTCACAGGGCATTTAGCCCAATATCTCGTCCCCGTTCGCCAACCCGCGCTGTTGGCACAAAAGGCACTAGAATGTTTGGCCTCACCACCCGCTTTAGACAATCTAGAAATATTAAAGGCCGTAGACAGCCAATATATTGCAGCTCAATATATTAACTTAACGGAATAAAATTTAGAAATGAGTACTCAATCTATTTAGAGTACTCATTTGGATAATTATTGCATAAAGAACTAAAAATTCCTTTTAATAGTAATTAGCTTATTTGCTATCTTTTCACCGGATGCATTCATGTTCAACACTGAATGACGTTTAGATCTTGGCAACCAGTTTGAAGTCTGTATATCTTGCTCCCTAAATAATGCAACTATAGGCTTATCAAAAGCACTTGATACATGCACAATAGAGGTGTCGACAGAAAGGACTATTGAAGATCTTCTAACAAAAGAGACTGAGTCCATAAAGTTTTCTATTGTTGGGAAATAGATATTCCCATCCAAACTCTTCCATTCATTTAAATTTTTGATATATGGAGGGATTAATATTAATATATTTTCAAAATTATCTTCCAAATGTGACAATATAACTCTTACTGCTTCTAATGACAACGTTCTCTTATAGGTTGAAGCAAACGGATTTACCACCAGATAATCAGATATCTTATGCTTAATTAAATAACCCTCAACTTTTGTTATAGACCTGTCACTTTCAAACAACTTATAGTTATCATTGATTGCAACAAAGCCATACGACTCCATCATCAAACTAAACATTCTAGGTTTTGATATTGAGGTTGTCCTAAGAATATCACGATTTATTACTGGTTTTGATATACAAGAATACTTATCCCAATACAGACCAATTGTTAATTTTGGTTTGAACAAAAAACCAATAATGGACCTATAGCTACGATTTAACTTACAAGGCTCAATTAATAAATCAATGCTACCAATTTCTCTGGACAACATTTTAGAATGACGATAATACTTCCATGATTGCTTTTTTGGAGGATACTTAATAGCAATGACTCTGGGATCACATTTTACCAAATCATAATCAACGCTCGAACATACAACATAAATCTTTGAAGCAGGCCATCTGTAAATCACAGCGTCAATAATTGGCGAGATTGAAATATAGTCACCAATCTGTAAGTTAGCATTAACGATTACATTTGGATTACATTTAATCTCATCAATTTTTGTAAATTCATTAGTGTATTTAGTAAAAAAATTAGAAAAAAATTCTTTGATATTCATTAAGATATTCCAATAGTAGCTATATTAACTTCCAATAGCCTAACTTGCGGCGCATTTTAAAGTGTCGCAGTAGGTTCAATGGCTTAGGTTTCAGCCAAGCGGTTCCCTTATCGATCAGAGCATCGGTTGCCGCGAGTACACGCTGGCTAGACAGACCATCTCCCGTGGGGTGGATTTGATTGCAATAATCATGGATATGCGCCATCAAATCATCGGGGCGGCTCAGCGCTCTCGTGAGTGCAGGTTCAATCTCTTCGACTCGGTTAATATCGATTAAATGCGCCTTCGGTGACTGATTTTTAAAGGTCACCACTGGCTTACGCTGCATTAAAAACATCAATAAAATCGAAGAAGTATCGCAGAGCATCACATCCCCCGCCTGCAAGAGCGGGATCACGTTGTCGGTTTCCACAAACTGGAGATTCTCATTTTCGAGAGTCTTGTATTGCTCAACAATACTTGGCTTCATCTTAGGATGGAATTGTACCAGCCAGCGCCACTGGCTCTTTTGCGACAGGGCTTTAATCTGCTCGAATACCTCAGGCGCACAGGTCAGACTGGGGGAGAATGTCGAGCAAAACAGCACTACTGGCCGTGGATCATCGGGCTTAATGTAAGGATTATCTTTATTTTCAATAAATAAAGGATCGAGTGCTGGCCAGCCCGTTTCGGCCACAGTAAAGGTGCCGATTTTTTTCTCTAGCTCAAGGAAAGGTAGCGTTGTCGCCGGTCCTTGGGTGCAATACAGGTCAAAACAATCACGGATTTCGAAGTGATCTTCTCGCCCCTTATGATTCATTTTGCCCGCATTAAAACCGTGGAACACCCCCACTTTAACCCCAGGGATAAAACTTGGCACTACGTTACCCGGCACGAACACGGCATCGGGTTTCCATGCCTTAACGGCATCGATATCGGGTAAGCGTTTTTCATCCGCTTTAAGGAATTTGGGGTCGACCTCACGGCCCTCGAGGAACCAACACGCCTCATCGCCACGCGCCAGAATCACTTGCTGCAGCGGCCTTAGCATCGCATAGGAATAGTTCTGTGCGATGTAGAACAAATAACGTCTTTTATTTGATTTACGCGCTTCCACCGCTTTCTCCTCGGGTAAATTATTTCGCCAGCGCGAGATATTGTTCGGCAATCGCGGTCGCATCCACCTTAGCTAAAATCTCCACATTGTCGAGGGATGGCGGCTGCGCGACCACGGCGTCAATCATCTTCGCCAAGGCCGCAGGATTGCGACGGGGCACGAGATAGGGAGCCAAATTTCCGGTCAAAATCTCATTAGGCCCGTGTGGGCAATCGGTACTGACCACTGGCGTGCCGCAGGCTAAGGATTCGATTAATACCGTCGGTAATCCTTCGAAATCGGAGCTCAGCACCAGCGCTTTCGCACCTTTGATCCAAGGAAAAGGATTACTCTGGAATCCAGGAATGATTAAGCGCTTCTCGATGCCGAATTTCTTCGCCGCTTTAATCGCCTTCTTGTGGTTATGGCATAACAGCACCACAGGCAGTTGATTTTGGGTCTGTTTAAGGGCCTCAAACAACACATCGTGGCGCTTCTGTTTAGCAAAACGTCCCACGTGGATCAGATAGTCACCCTGAGGAATTTGCGGATTCTCTTGCTGCGACTGAGCAACAATCTCATTAAATTCAAATGGATTGTAGATAGTTCGCATGGATGCAGGCTGCAAACGTCCCTTAGCTCGAATCTCTTTAGCTATGCCGTTGGACACAGTGATCAAATGCTGGCCATTGAGCGCTTTTTTCGCCCGCAGTTTCTTATAGTAGGCGAAGGGGCCTAACTTAAACTGGCGACTCAATTCTTCTTCAACCGATGAATGTACAATCACATAGAGTGGTGTCACCCCGGTTTTGGTCATCATCAAATTGGTCTTATCAAGATTAGATAAAAACAGATCGAACTTACCGACTCGGGACTCAATCTCGGCAATCTTTGCCCGTAACTTATCGACCGATGCCCCTAAGCGCCCGAAGTGATCATAATCTTTATCTTTGTCGGCAAAACATTGATGAACAGGTAAATTGTCAGGGGTTTCGTAATAACGATTATCTTCCATGACCAAAAAATGCGGCTCATGCCCTAGGCTAATAAACTGCTTTGCCAAGGTAATCATGACCTTCTCGGCTCCACCACCCGCTAAACTGTCGATGGCTATGGCTATCCGCATGATTTTTCTCCTAAACGATAATCTAAAACTCAGGGTGACAGGCTAACAGTGGTTAACTGTGTGTCTGCTGAATAACCTGATCAAATTTCTCTATCACGGCTTCGACACTAATTAGCGCCATAAGGTGCTCGCCCTTGGCACGGGTGCCCCATTTCACCTCACCGCTTTGTTGTGAGGCGATGGCCTCCTGATAAGCGCTCACCACATATTGCTGCGATAAATAAGGCCCAGTGCGACCTGGGTTGGAATGGGCATATAAACCTATGACAGGCGTCCCTTGCGTGACCGCCATATGTGCAGGGCCCGTATCGGGCGCTAGCACTAGGCTGGCGCGTTTCAGCAGAACCAGTAATTGAGTCAAACTGGTTTTGCCGACTAAGTTATCGAGTTTGGCAGAGCATGCATTGGCAATATCGTCGGCCAATGTCTTTTCAAGTGCTGTTGGGCCACCGCAGAGAATGACTCGATACCCCTTATTCACCGCATGTTGCGCCACGGCGGCATAACGCTCGGGCAGCCAATTACGCTCGGCTTTACTGGCGGCCGCACAAATCACTAATACCTTCTCGCCATCAGCAATCTGGCGCTGGGCAAATTCAGTATCCGCTTGAGGGACTGGAATATTCCAACTCGGGGTGATATCGCTAACGCCTATCGCCTTGGCGAATCCCATAAAGCCATCCAGCACATGGGGCTGAGCTAAAGGTTCGACTCTATGATTGGTGACCAGCCATTGACCTTCTTTGGCGCGGGCACGGTCGAATCCGACCCGAACCTTTGCCGAAATCGCGAGGGAGGCTAAGGTCGCACGTAGCGCGACTTGCATGTGCAACAAGACATCGAAGCGGCTGCCTTTCAAGGCTTTATGCAAGTTGAAATAACTGCGCCAGCCCTGGGATTTATCGAAAATCACAAACTCAATACCGGGCAAGTGCTTTAATAGTTGGTATTCGAGTTTGCCTATCACCCAAGTGATTTTGAGCTGGGGATATTGGCGTTGAATCGCCTGCACCATAGCCACGGCATGACAGACGTCACCGATAGCCGATAGCCTAAGCAGGCAGAGAGAATTCATGGTGTTGGGATTTAAACTCAAGCGAATAGCTCTTAAGGTTATTTGGCGCAAGCTAAGGATCTTAATGTAGAATGGCCGCAGGTGCCACGCTTAAGTCAACAAATCTCCCATGAACGCACAAATCAAAATCATAAATACCGCCGATGGCTATATGGCACTTTGCCAAGATACGCCTGAAGACATAACACCAGCTTGGTTTTCGGTGGATTTCTGGCGTGAAAAAGCCGCGGTAGTGGGATCATCCAAGGGACGTTACACCACTTGGTTTGTGGCCTTTAACGAGCGCCATTGGGTATTGCGACATTACTGGCGCGGTGGCCTGATGGAGAAATTCAGTAAGGATGCCTACTTCTATACTGGGCTTGAAAACACCCGCGCCATGGGCGAACTAAGGCTGCTCGACCTGCTCTACCGCGAGCAATTTGCGGTTCCTAAACCTATTGCCGCCAATATTGTGCGCGATGGCTTGTTCTACCGTGCCGACATTATTATCGAGCGGGTCGATGGCGCCGAAGACTTGGTCGCTAAGTTAACCAAAGACGCTATGACTCCAGAGCAGTGGCAAACACTAGGCGCCACCATTGCCCAATTTCATCGCCGCGGCGTTTACCATGCCGACTTAAACGCGAAAAATATTTTGTGGCAACCACAGCAAGCGGATGGCGTACAAAAACGTTTCTATCTGATTGATTTTGACCGGGGTGAGATCAAAACGCCCCATGTCCAATGGCAGAAGGCGAACCTTGATAGGTTGCTACGCTCCTTCAATAAAGAACAAGGAAAACAGCCTATGCTCGCCTTTACGCCCGCCGACTGGACGGCTCTGCTCTCAGGCTATCACTCAGTGCTCCCCAAAGCCTAATCACCTAAACGGCGTTAGGCTGTTTGGCGCGAGAGTAACGACTCGGCGAGAGCAAACTGACGCTGCAATGCACCACGATTAGCCTCTACCACAGCAAGGCCTGCTTCAGCGGCTTGTTGGCGTAACGCAGGTTGCTCAAAATACTGAATTAAATTCTCACCCAACTCTTGGCCTGAACTCACAATTCGCAGGCCCCCCGCATCTGCCAACATTTGGGTAATTTGGGCAAAATCCCAATGATTCGGCCCCACCATCACAGGTACGCCCATGGCCACGGGCTCTAAGGGATTATGGCCCCCATTTTCAATTAACGTTCCGCCCACAAAGGCTTGATCGGCAGCGCCATAGAAGGTTAACAATTCACCCATGGTATCGCCCACCAGCACCTGCGTCGTGGCGGTAATCGCTTGAGCTTCACTACGGCGTACAAATTCAAAACCTTGGCTGGCGACAACATCGGCCACCGCCGCAAACTGCTCAGGATGACGCGGCGCAATCACCAATAACGCCTCTGGCCATTTAGCGAGCAGCTGCTTATGGGCGCTCAGCATGGCATCAAACTCACCGGGGTGAACACTCCCAGCCACCCACACGGGCGCAGCCTCTTTCCCCCAAGTCTGCCTAAGCTCTCGCGCTAGGGTTAATCGTTCAGGGGTGATAGTTAAATCAAACTTCAAACTGCCGCAAACTGTGACTCTATCAGCAGGCACCCCAAGGTCGATAAACCGCTGCGCCTCGGCTTGCGTCTGCACCGCAACCACATCTAAACGTTGCAACATGGGGCGACTCAACTGTGGACGCTTGGCATACTGCGCCGCCGATTTAGCCGACAGCCTGGCATTAGCGAGCATCAAGCGCACGCCGCGCTTAGCCGCCAGCGCCACGAGATTCGGCCACAGCTCAGTCTCCATAATGATGCACCATTTAGGGGATAACTGGCGCAGAAAGCGGTTCACACACCAGAGCAAATCGAAGGGCAAATAGCAATGTTGTACTTGATCACCAAAGGCTTTACGCACCTCAGCAGACCCCGTCGGGCTTGAGGTTGTGACCGTAATCTTAAGCTGTGGATGCGCCTGTTGGATCTGGCGGATTAACGGAATCGCCGCCAGCGTTTCGCCCATAGAAACCGAGTGGATCAGTAAATCCGTTGGTGCCAGTCGTGTTAATCCGAAGCGTTCGCCCCAGCGGCCACGGTAATCAGGGCTTTTAATGGCACGGAACGCCAAATAGACAATGAGCAGAGGGGATAATAGATAAAGCAGCACACTGTAAAAAAATCGATTCATAAAAATCGTGCTTATGAGTTTTTGCCTGATGAATAGTGGCAATGTTAGCATAATATCCCCAAGCGTCCTCAAGATACGAGTTTCAGCCTCTTGAGATTGTTTGGGGATATCAATCGTATTGAATTTTTGTTCATTGGGATGAATCCATACGATTTTAAATTAGGGATAATTTACCAGCAGTGTAGCGGTCGTTGGTTAGCCTTCTTTAATCAATTTGTAGCGTTCACTAGCCACTTGGAAAATATATGAAAACCCGCGACAAAATCATCTATGCCAGCCTTGAGCTATTCAATGAGCACGGCGAACGAAATATCACCACCAATCATATTGCCGCTCACCTGAATATGAGTCCCGGGAATCTTTATTATCACTTCCGTAATAAGGAAGACATTATCCGCTCGATCTTCAGTCTCTACGAGGCGCACCTCGAATCGGGATTCCAACCCTATGAAGGTGAGCAAGTCAATGTGGAGCAATTGATCGGCTATTTCGACGCGATGTTTTACACCCTGTGGCAATTCCGTTTTATGTACGCCAATCTGGCTGATATTCTCGCCCGCGATGAAGAATTAAAAAGCCGTTATCTGCAGGCGCAGCAACAAGTATTAACGCGTTCGAGCCACGTGCTGGATAAACTCAAGCAGGATGGTTTTTTAAATATCGACAATGACAAAATCACCCAACTTGCCGACACCATTAAGATGATTGTGAGTTTTTGGATTGGTTATCAACTCACCCAATCCAGCACTTCAACCATCACTAAAGGCATTCTGTACGAAGGTGTACTGCGGGTATTGATGATTTTTAAGGCCTACGCCACCCCAACTTCTCAAGCGACCTTCAGCCGTTTAGAGCAGCACTACCACGAGCTAGCGACCCAAGATTCACTCTAATTGCCCCAAGCCATCGCATTTAGCACTAAACTCAACAGGTTAAAGGTGCTAAATGCGGGCTCAATTTATACCCTCTGCGGTGATGCAACTCTCAAGCCGACCATGTTGCACATTAGTTTTTATAATGTAACAACCCCTTTAGCCCTAAACTAATTTATCTAGCTAACCTGCATGAAAAAAAGGCTGTAGGCCGATAGGGTTTAGCGTTAGAATGCCGCAACTCCCAGAATCAGAATAAAGTTAACTAAGGAGATATCAGGTGGCCTCTACCTCATTCTACGCACAGATTAATCAACAGCTTGCCGATGTTAAAGCCGAAGGTTTATATAAAAGCGAGCGTGTTATTGCCTCACCGCAACAGACTGCCATTCAAGTTAATCACCAAGAAGTTGTTAACTTTTGCGCCAACAACTACTTAGGCTTAGCCAACCACCCAGAACTGATTAAAGCCGCACAGCAAGGCTTAGACAGCCACGGCTTTGGTATGGCTTCAGTCCGTTTTATTTGTGGAACCCAAGACATCCACAAGCAACTCGAAGCCAGCCTGAGTGAGTTCCTCGGCATGGAAGACACGATTCTGTATTCTTCTTGCTTCGACGCCAACGCAGGTTTGTTTGAAACCCTGTTAGATGCCGAAGATGCGATTATCTCCGACGCCCTAAACCATGCCTCTATTATCGATGGCGTGCGCTTATGTAAGGCCAAACGTTTCCGTTACGCCAACAACGATATGGCGGATTTAGAGACGCAATTGATCGCCGCAAAAGATGCTGGCGCGCGCAATATTCTGATCGCTACCGACGGCGTATTCTCAATGGACGGCGTGATCGCCAACCTGCAAGGCGTGTGTGATTTAGCCGATAAATACGGCGCATTGGTCATGGTTGATGACTCACATGCCGTGGGCTTTGTTGGCCTCAACGGCCGTGGTTCGCACGAACACTGTGGCGTGATGGGCCGTGTCGATATTATCACCGGCACCTTAGGCAAAGCCTTAGGCGGCGCATCGGGCGGTTTCACTTCAGGTAAAAAAGAAGTCATCGACTGGTTACGCCAACGCTCTCGCCCTTACCTATTCTCTAACTCATTGGCGCCTTCGATTGTAACGGCCTCTATCCATGTATTAGAGATGCTCAAATCGGGCCAAGCACTGCGTGAAGCCGTATGGGAAAACAGCCGTTATTTCCGCGAAAAAATGTCAGCGGCAGGCTTTACCTTAGGCGGCGCCGACCACGCGATTATCCCAGTGATGATTGGCGATGCCAAACTGGCGAGCGATTTCGCTAACCGTTTATTAGCAGAACATATTTACGTTATCGGCTTCTCATTCCCTGTAGTGCCAAAGGGACAAGCCCGTATTCGTACTCAAATGTCGGCGGCACACACCCGTGAGCAACTCGACAAAGCGATTGAAGCCTTTACCCGTATCGCTAAAGAAATGGCGATTATTTAGGACCCTACAAAATGAAAGCACTAAGCAAGTTAAAAGCCGAAAAAGGCATTTGGTTAGTCGATGCGCCTAAGCCTGAAATGGGCCACAACGATCTGCTGATCAAGATTAAAAAGACCGCCATTTGTGGCACCGACATGCACATCTACAACTGGGACGAATGGTCACAAAAAACCATTCCTGTACCTATGGTGGTAGGTCACGAATATGTGGGTGAAGTGGTTGATATCGGTCAAGAAGTTCGTGGCTTTAAAATTGGTGACCGCGTTTCTGGCGAAGGCCATATCACCTGCGGCCACTGCCGTAACTGCCGCGCAGGTCGCACCCATTTATGCCGCAACACCTCAGGTGTGGGTGTAAACCGCGAAGGTTCATTTGCCGAATACTTAGTGATCCCAGCCTTTAACGCCTTCAAAATTCCCGATGATATCAGCGATGATTTAGCGTCTATCTTCGACCCGTTCGGTAACGCGGTGCACACTGCGCTGTCATTCGACTTAGTGGGCGAAGACGTGTTAATCACTGGCGCGGGCCCTATCGGTATTATGGCTGCGGCCGTATGTCGCCACGTTGGTGCTCGCCATGTGGTTATTACCGACGTTAATGAATACCGCTTAGAGTTAGCTCGTAAAATGGGTGCTACCCGCGCAGTTAACGTGGCTCAGGAAAACCTGAAAGACGTGATGAAAGAACTCGGTATGACCGAAGGGTTCGACGTGGGCCTCGAAATGTCTGGCGTACCGTCAGCCTTCCACGCCATGTTAGATACCATGAACCACGGCGGCAAAATCGCGATGCTCGGCATTCCAGGTGGCGAAATGGCGATTGATTGGAGCAAAGTGATCTTCAAGGGTCTGGTCATCAAAGGCATTTACGGCCGTGAAATGTTCGAAACCTGGTACAAGATGGCAAGCTTGATCCAATCTGGCTTAGATATTTCGCCTATCATCACGCACCACTACAAGATTGATGATTTCCAAAAAGGCTTCGACGCTATGGGCTCGGGCCAATCAGGTAAAGTCATCCTCAGCTGGGATTAATTCTCTTAGCTATGCCAATCACGGGGCTGTACACATGCAGCCCCATGTTGCACACTTATCCCATCGCTCATCCCTTTTCAGTTATTTCAGGTTTTATTATGTCTTCCTTTAAACACCTTAGCGTTAATCAATTAGTGCAAATGACCGAGTCAAAGCCAGTGCAAATCGTCGATATTCGCGATGGTCACAGCTTTAACAACGGCCACATTGATGGCGCATTTAATTTGAATAACGAGAATCTGGCGCACTTTATTGGCCAAGCGGATATGGACAGTCCTTTAGTGGTGGTTTGCTACCATGGCATCAGCAGCCAAAATGCCGCGCAATACCTGTGTGAGCAAGGCTTTGATGATGTCTATAGCCTAGATGGTGGCTTTAGCGCTTGGCATGAGGCCAATGCATGATAGAGATTGGCAGACTCCCCAACAGCAGAGCCGCGCAGGCCTTTGTCGATTACCTTAAAGGTGAACAGATAGACTGCCAGATTCAGCCATTGCCGCAGGGAGTCGCTATTCTGGTTATCCGCGATCAAGATGCCGAGCAAGCCCGTAAAGAATTCGCCCATTTTATCGCACATCCTTACGATAACAAATACTTACAAGCCTCGTGGGAGCATGGTGATACTCATACTAAGCTCGACTATGGCGCCCCTTCTTTACAGCTTTTTGCGCAATTTATCACAGGCGCAGGCCCAGTTACTCTTATCATCTTTGGCCTCTGTGTACTGATTTATGCCGCGATGAATTTAGGCTTCGGCGGCCCGGTTTATGAAACGCTCTCCTATTTCGGTGCGGTGCCTGACACCAGTGTTAGTCAATTCTGGCGCGTGTTTACCCCAAGCCTGATGCACTTTTCGGCCATGCATATCATCTTCAACTTACTCTGGTGGTGGTATTTGGGTGGAAAAATCGAGACTCGCATAGGTACAGCCCCGCTGTTAATCCTGCTACTGGTCGCCGGTACTTTACCCAATGTCGTCCAATACTATGTTAGCGGCCCCAACTTTGGCGGGCTGTCGGGCGTAGTGTATGCCGTCGCCGGTTACACTTGGGTCATGGGGATCCGTAAACCCGCAGCAGGAATAGGTTTACCGCCCTCCTACATGGGATTTATGTTGATTTGGCTGGTGTTAGGCTTTACGGATTTCTTAGGCGTGTCAGTGGCAAATGGCGCCCATATTGGCGGATTACTGATAGGTCTCGCCCAAGGCTGGTTCGATAGTCGCAGTAAAGCCACTCGCTAATTCACCGCGATTGCTTCCATGCTCGATTAAAAAGCAGGGTAAGCCCAAAGGCTTACCCTGCTGCATTTAGGTGCCGTTACTTGGCCAACTCTAATACTTTGGCAACCAGCTTCTCGATGCCAGAGTGCGCCTCGGCAATGTTCCCCGCCAGCATATAAGCGGGCGTGCTGACAATCTTATTCGCTTCATCCACCACGATATCATGCACAGTCGCCGCCTGATGATGGCCGCCCATCAGATTAAAGGCTGCTACCGTATCCACATCATTACCGATAGTGCCCTTAGCGCCGTGTCCATATAAACGCGGGATCATCATTGGCGCGATACAAATAAAGCCGACAGGCTTTTTCGCTAGAATAAATTCATTAATAAAATCAGTAACGAGTGGATTCACTTCACACTCACTGCCATTAGTGGCGAAGTTACACAGATTTTTCGCCGCCCCAAATCCGCCAGGGATAATCAGTGCATCGAAATCGGTAATATCGAGTTCGGTGGTTGCTTTTACTTCGCCACGGGCGATACGTGCCGATTCAACTAGCACATTTCGTGTCGCCGTCTTGTCTACTTCGCCCGTGAAGTGATTAACAACATGCATCTGATTGATATCAGGAGCAAAACATTGATATTGAGCACCCGCTTTCGACAGAGATAATAACGTTAAAACCGATTCATGGATCTCTGTTCCATCGAAAACACCGCACCCACTGAGCAATACTGCGATTTTTTTCATTATAAATATCCTTCTTATGTCATTTGGTTTTAACAAACTGTAAACAAAATGGTTGATCTGCTTAAAAATCATGCTAACTTAGTTCGTCGAATCTAAGGGTTGGTGAAAATTAACGCAGCCTTTAGGTATTTTACGGAGTCAAGAAAAAATCCACAAATCAGGAAGATTTTTCAAGAAACAGTATTGAACTCACACAAATATTTTAAAAATATAAAAATCAACAACTTAAAAATATCGCACCAAGCCGTAAACATCGCCATTATTCACAGTTGACTTTTTCACTCACAGAGTTATCCACAGGCTGAGAGTCAATTTGCCGTGGCTGAAATACCGTATCTGTGGCATGCTTACCGCCATCTAAGTCATCGATAAACGAAAATTACTTATGCCTACCATAGCCAATAACCCACTTGTCCTTGTGGATGGATCTTCTTATTTATATCGCGCCTATTATGCGCCTCCTCACCTGACAAACTCAAAGGGCGAAGCTACTGGTGCTGTTTATGGCGTAGTGAATATGCTCCGCAGTTTATTAAGCCGTTATCAACCTAGCCATATCGCTGTGGTGTTCGACGCTAAAGGCAAAACCTTCCGCAATGACTTATATGAAGAATACAAGGCACATCGCCCGCCTATGCCGGATGACCTGCGCTCACAAATTGAACCACTACACCGTATTATCCGTGCCTTAGGCCTGCCCTTAATCTCTATTCCTGGTGTTGAGGCGGACGATGTTATCGGCACAATCGCTCGCCAAGCGAGCCGCGAAAACCGCGCTGTACTCATCAGCACTGGTGATAAAGACATGGCGCAGCTGGTTGATGAAAATATCACGCTGATCAACACCATGACAGATACCATCATGGGTCCTGAAGAGGTTGCGGCTAAATATGGTGTTGGCCCAGACAGAATTATCGATTTCTTGGCGTTGATGGGCGACAAGGCAGATAACATTCCCGGTTTACCCGGCGTAGGCGAAAAAACCGCATTAGCTATGCTCACAGGGGCGGGTAGTGTCGCCAATTTGCTTGCAGAGCCCGAAAAAGTCACCGAATTAGGCTTTAGGGGCGCAAAAACCATGGCGGCGAAAATAATCGACAATGCCGACATGCTAAAACTGTCCTATGAGCTTGCTACCATTAAAACCGATGTCGAGCTCGAACAAGATTGGCATGAACTCGAAGCCAAACCCGCTGACAGGGATGAGCTGATCAAATGCTATGGCGAAATGGAATTTAAGCGCTGGCTTGCCGAAGTCTTAGACAATAAGGCGCCGACGACGGTCGCAGCAAAAGTCGAAACGACCGAAACCCAAGAAGAATCAACGCCCAGCGTCACGATTGAAACTCAATACGATACGATTCTGACCGAAGCTCAGCTCGATGAGTGGATTGCCAAACTCAAGCAAGCGCCATTAATGGCCGTAGATACCGAGACCACCAGCCTCGACTATATGGTTGCGGAATTGGTTGGCCTGTCCTTTGCTGTTGAAGCGGGTAAAGCCGCCTACCTGCCCTTAGCCCACGATTATGTTGGCGCGCCTCAACAATTAGACAAGCAAACCGCTCTCGAAAAACTGCGCCCGATACTCGAAGACGCCAAGCTCAAAAAAGTCGGTCAAAACCTGAAATATGACATCAGCGTATTGGCCAATGCAGGCATACAACTCCAAGGAGTGGTATTCGACACTATGCTCGAATCCTATGTGTTTAACTCGGTCGCCTCACGCCATGATATGGATGGGTTGGCGCTTAAATACCTAGGCCATAAAAATATCGCCTTTGAAGATATCGCGGGTAAAGGTGCTAAACAGCTGACCTTTAACCAAATTCCGTTGGAAACAGCAGCGCCCTATGCAGCGGAAGATGCCGATATTACCCTACGTCTACATCAACATTTGTGGCCAAGACTCGAAAAAGAGACCGAATTAGCCTCGGTCTTTACCGATATTGAACTGCCGCTGATCCAAATACTGTCCGATATTGAACGCCAAGGTGTGTTTATCGATAGCATGTTGCTCGGCCAACAAAGTGATGAGCTTGCCCGCAAAATCGATGAGTTAGAAACAAAAGCTTATGATATTGCAGGTGAAAAATTCAATTTAAGCTCACCAAAACAACTACAAGTGCTGTTTTTTGAAAAGCTGGGTTATCCGGTCATCAAAAAAACCCCTAAGGGCGCCCCCTCTACCGCGGAAGAAGTACTGGTTGAGTTGGCATTGGATTTCCCTCTGCCTAAAGTGATCCTTGAGCATAGAAGCCTAACCAAGCTAAAGAGTACTTACACCGACAAGCTCCCTCTAATGGTGAACGCGAAAACGGGTCGGGTACACACAAGCTACCATCAGGCCAACGCCGCAACGGGGCGTTTGTCCTCGAGCGAACCCAACCTACAGAATATTCCTATCCGCACCGAGGAAGGTCGTCGTATTCGCCAAGCCTTTATTGCGCCTCAAGGACGTAAGATTTTGGCCGCCGACTATTCGCAGATTGAATTACGCATCATGGCGCATTTATCCCAAGATGCGGGCTTACTCAAAGCCTTCGCTGAAGGTAAAGACATTCACAGAGCCACCGCCGCCGAAGTATTTGGCACCGACTTTGACAGCGTCACCTCGGAGCAGCGTCGCCGCGCCAAAGCCGTTAACTTTGGCCTTATCTATGGCATGTCCGCCTTTGGATTGGCGCGTCAGCTCGACATTCCCCGCAACGAGGCACAAACTTACATCGACACTTACTTCGCTCGCTATCCAGGCGTATTAAGGTATATGGAAGAAACACGAGCCAGTGCAGCAGAACTTGGCTATGTCTCTACGTTATTTGGGCGCCGCCTGTATTTACCCGAAATTCGCGACCGCAATGCAATGCGCCGCCAAGCAGCAGAAAGAGCCGCGATTAACGCCCCAATGCAAGGCACCGCCGCGGATATCATTAAAAAAGCCATGATCAGCATTGCCGATTGGATAAAAACCGATACCCAAGGTGAAATCGCCATGATCATGCAAGTCCACGACGAATTAGTATTCGAAGTCGATGCCGATAAAGCCGAAACACTCAAGCTCAAGGTGTGTGAACTTATGGCAAAAGCAGCCAATCTGGATGTGGAACTTCTGGCAGAAGCTGGTATTGGCGATAACTGGGACCAAGCCCACTAGCATTCAAACGCTAGACTTTAACTTCTAACACTCGTTGCTGACTCGTACTAAGGCTCATTCTTTACAGGATGGGCCTTTATATTTGGTGCAACTCTTAGGTGTCGCAAAAATCAACGCTGCAGAGAACAAGATGAGGAAAGGTTGTTTACTCAGGCGAATACCCTGATGGCTAAACCCCCTCAAGAGCGGGAAGCAGCATTTGACTCACCGTACAATGCACCCCGTCACTAATGCATCCCTCCTCAATTCTCGCAGCTTCAACACCGCTATAAGCACAACCAGCTATCCGCGTGACACTCCATACAAGCCTAAACAATCGTTCGCTGATGGATACAACCAAGAACAATCACCAAAATAGAGTAAAAACATTAAATCTGAATAATTGATCAGTTCTGTACTAAAAATACGGTCAATTTAGCGAAATCAGTGGTTTAAATGTCTTTTGTGAAAATATCAGATCAAACACCGCTGGTTTTTTCACCTAAAACTTGAGATCTACCGCACACAATTATCACTTTTTCAAAAAAACTGTTTTCCATTTAGAGATAAATAGCGTATTATTCTCTGCGTAGGGTACAGAGGTTAAGATGTTCTATCTTTCAGACCTTTATTTCACTTATAGTGACGAGCCAAATTCTGGCGCCCCAGCAACTTGTTTGCTGGGGCTTTTTTTTGCTCTTTTTTCGGCGTTGGGATGATTTCAACAAAGGCGAGTAAATTTTAGAGTATTTACTTTAATAAAAGGTAAATTCGATGTATGCTGTCTTCATTGAGAACCATTGAAGGTAATTTGATGGTGCTTGAGTCTTGTTGAATTTAGCTTCTCCCCAAAAGAGCTAAAATTTTGGCCGGTGACTAATGTTATCGGCTATTTTTTTGCCCCAAATTTACGGGGTGAAATAGATGTTTTATAAGGGGATATTGCAGAAAGAAATGGCCGAATGCACTCAAGGCATCCGACCATAAAGCAAAAGACTTACTCGGCGTCGTCTTGGTTTTCTAACTCATCGGCCAACCATTGCGGATGACACCATTCATTTAGAATACTCAGCACTTTAGGTTTGCCCGTGCCTTTGAGCGCAGAAAAAGGCTCAACCTGTACCCAATCACCAAATTCAACCAGCGCTTTACGCACTTCGTTCACGGTTTTCATCTTCGCGCTTTGCGCCAATTTATCGGACTTAGTCAGTAATGCGAGTACTGGAATTTCACTCGCAACCGCCCATTCGATCATCTGCATATCCAAATCTTTCAACGGATGACGAATATCCATCAATACCACAACGCCACTTAAGCACGCACGCTTCTGCAAATATTCGCCGAGGGATTGTTGCCACTTTAATTTCATGGCTAAAGGCACTTGGGCAAAGCCATAACCCGGTAAATCGACTAATCGGCGCTGCGCATCGAGTTCAAATACGTTAATCAGCTGAGTGCGGCCCGGCGTTTTACTGGTACGCGCTAAGTTTTTCTGCTCAGTTAATGCATTGAGCGCACTCGATTTTCCGGCATTGGAACGACCAGCAAAAGCAATCTCAACACCAACGTCGCCGGGCAGATATTGATCCAAATGTGCAATGTCAGGTGCACTGATTAAAAACTTCGCCCTGCGAAAATCTATATGAGATTCAGTCACTATTTACTCCAATATATTTACTGCGCAATACCATAATTTATGAAGAATTGCTTACTTTTCCACGTTTTCGTGTAAAATATTACCCCGATCACATTAAACATATTTTACCACGCTTGCGGGTCACCCTAGTAAGCTCAGGATAATAATCTTAACCAGAAGTTGGAACGCCATGAAAAAGTTAGCTCTTGCGCTGTCTGTTGTAGTTGCCGCCATATCTTCACCTGCGATTGCTGAAGGTAATGCTGAAGCGGGAAAAACTAAAGTTATCGTTTGTTCTGCCTGTCACGGCATGGACGGTAACAGTATGATCGATATGTACCCTAAGCTTGCGGGCCAACACGCCACATACCTCCAAAAGCAACTACATGATTTCCGTAGTGCGGCGCAATCTGGCGGTAAAGATGGTCGTATGGATCCTATCATGAGTGGTATGGCAATGCCTCTAAGCGATCAAGATATTCTTGATATCAGCGCTTATTTCTCTAGCCAAGCAATCCAAGTTGCTGAAGCGAAAGATGTTCCTGAGCTAGGTGCAAAACTTTACAAAGGTGGCGATGTATCACGCGGCATCACAGCTTGTATGGCATGTCATGGTCCAGATGCTAAAGGTGCTGAATCAGCAGGTTTCCCTGCATTAGCCGGTCAACACGCTAACTACATCAAGATCCAACTGACTAAGTTCCGTGATGCAGGTCGCCACAACGACCTCAACGGCATGATGCAAGATGTCGCGAAAAAGTTAAGCGACAGTGATATCGAAGCATTATCTAAGTACATTGCTAGCCTGAAATAGGTTTTAGCGATAAAAAAGGGTGCACTGTCACCCTTTTTTATTATCACAAAGTTTACGTTAACGTAAACTGATAAACATTCATGCTTGACATAGATCACAGATTTGGGTTTAATAAGCCCCGTACCGAGATAAACCCATCTGTTTGTACAAATAAATTAATAATAACTTGCAGATTTCGGTATAATTAACATTCAAGATATAAGAATAAAGACTCTCAATAACAATAATATAACTAAGACCACTCTCTAATAATAATAAGAGCAGTGATTTCGCCTTGAAATCCCGGTCAGTACATTTTTGTAAGGGATGGCCGATAACGCCAATTTGCGATAAGCAAATCGCCTTACACTCAGGGTAACTTGCCCCATCAGGACACAGTTTGAATGATTCAAACTGTAGCAAAGGAAGCTAATAGCTTTGGATGCACTGGCTGGAAGCTTGTTATCACTGGAAGGTACTTCAAGCAACATGGATGGTTAACTTAACGTCATTGATGACGCTGTAATAAAGATGTGTCTTGAGACCATCTACGGAAACTGTGGTCTGGATGGCAACAGAAACTAATTAAGTGTCTGGAAGACCGATAACTAAAATGATGCAGGGAAAGCAGTAAAAAAAAGAAGGATACCGACCGGGAAAGTCGCATAGCAAGTAAGGATACTTGGAATCAGAATAGGGTGCAAAATGCACCGTTTGTAAGGCGGCAGTTTAACTGCCGCCTTTTTTCTTTGTGATTCTCCACCAGCATACATCCAGCACCGAAAGTGCACTTCCGCAATATAATTGTTACAATCAAGACCTTAATACTTTTCTAGTTGACTCAATGCGCAGATGTTCCCTTTGTCATAGCACGCAAACACTGTTGCTCCTTCAGGACAAGAAACGGTGTTTTTATGTTTGCCAGACATGCGGACTCACCTTTGCCGACGCAAATAGCCATCTTCCTCCCGCGGCAGAAAAACAGCGTTATGGTCGTTCGCGAATTGCCGCCAAACAGCGCCAACTCTCGCAATTTATTCTACCGCTACTGACACAAATACAATTGCAGCAGAAAGGGAGCCTCACGGGCTTAAATTTTGGACGCGTGTTAGATCAAACCAGTCTGGCGACCATTGAATCGGCGGGACACACTTTCAAGCAGTATGATCCTTTCTTCGCGCCCGACCACGAAACGCTTAAGCAAGAATATGATTTTATTTGTTGCTACCGAGTCTTTGAGCATTTTCAGCACCCCAGTAGAGAATGGAGTTTACTGACCCGTTTACTCAAATCGGGTGGCTGGTTAGCGATTAGCACACCCTTATTAATTGATTTAGAAGGCTTTGCTAAATGGCATTATAAAAACAATCTCACTCACGTGAGTTTTTACCAAAGACAAACCTTTGAATACCTAGCGAGTAATAGCGATTTTGAACTATTATTTGCCGCGAAAGACCTCGTTTTGATGCAAAAAACATCATAATCTGGTATAACAGCCGACCGAATTTAGTACCGAGTCGATCCCGTATCGGCTAGGCCACACGTTGTAAACAATTGAGAAAATCATGTCTCGTAGCAAGAAAACACGCAAGGGCGGCGAGAATAGCCCTAAATTACAGCCAAGAGTGAAAAAGCAGGATCGTGCAGAAGTCACTGGCAAGCGCGCCGAAAAGGGCAACAAGTCTGGCAGCCGTCATAATGAGGCGCTGATCCAGGCTCAAGCACCACAGAAAAAGGCTGCACAGAAGAAAGATCCTCGCCATGGCAGCAAAAAGCCTGTGGCATTGGCTTTACCAACTGCAACAGAAAAGCCAGCTACGCCAAAGGTTAAGCAACCCAAGTTAACCGACGAGCAAAAACTGCTGAAGCTGGAAGAAGATCCAAGACTGAACCAGTTGCTCGATATGCTGGAAGAAGGCCGTAACTTAAGCAATGACGACCAACAGTGGTTAGATCAGCAGCTGAACAAGATTGAAGCCCTGATGATTAAACTGGGTATCAGCGATGAGTTAGAAGATGAAGCGCCAGCAAAATCTAAAGCCGATTCAGATGATGACCTGTTCGATCGCTTTGAATCGGGTGCCGACCTGCTAAAAGATTATCAAGATAAGTTTTAAATCTTAGAATATGCATAAAAACAAAGTGCTCAGCCTTTGTTTTTATGCAGTCTAAACAAGGAGTTTACGTGTCTACCACTCTTATCCTGCTTGGTTTTATCATCATTGTTGCCCTCAGTAGTTACGCCACTTTCTTACTCCTCAAGCTCAAGCAACAGAAACAACGCCAACAGGCGCTCACAGCCGAGCGTGAAGCGGCGGCTAACGCGAAGCGCGCCCAAGTACTGGAAGATATTCGTTATATCGCCACAGCCATGATCGATGACCGCTGCGAAATATCTGAAGGCGTAGTGAGGATTGGCCGTTTATTTGAAATTTTATCCTTAAGTGAGCGCGTGGCACCTGAATTCCCGGCATTCTTCCAACACTTTGAGCTGATTAAAGATCACCCGATTATGGAAGCTCGCCAAGCCCTGCCAAAGCAAGAGCGGATGAAGCTCGATTTTGTCCGCATGAAATCTGAAGCTGAACTGGCCGAGGGTATTACTGCCGATGCCAAAAAGCTCTCAAATTATCAGTTAAAAGCCCCACATTAAGCTGACGACATTAACCTCAAGGCCAAAACCTTGGCTTTGAGGCCCAATCGCTCCCGCATTTCTTTTCCCACACAGAGTACGGCTTCACGTGAGCCTGTGCACAAAACCTCCAAAAAACAACAGACATTGGCTCCTTTTTCATAGATATTGCGTAACTTCTAAAAGGACAGACATCATTTTTACAACCTAGATCAAGGTTATTTGGCTAAGAACCTTGCATACTTCGCTTGTTGCTAATTTACCCTCGGAGGACACGCCTTGAAGCAGCCCACTCAGATAAGCTGGGATCAGTCGATGATCGAAAAATATAACTACAGCGGTCCCCGTTACACCTCTTACCCAACGGCGCTGGAGTTCGATGATTCATTCACTGAACAAAACCTGTTAACGGCGATTGAAAACAGTAAGAGTGACAAACTGTCGCTGTATATTCACATCCCCTTCTGCGCCAAACTTTGCTACTACTGTGGCTGTAATAAAGTTATTACTCGCCACGCCCACAAGGCCGATCAATACATCGAGTATTTGAGCCACGAAATTATTAAGCGCGCTCCGCTGTTTAAGCACTACACAGTCACCCAAATGCACTGGGGCGGCGGCACTCCAACCTTCTTAAATCCTGAGCAAATTCTGAAGTTAACCGACTTAATCAAGGCTAATTTTAACTTTGCCGCTGAAGGTGAGTTCTCTATCGAAGTTGACCCGCGTGAGATTGAGCTTTCAATGCTCGATACCTTAAAAGAAGCGGGCTTTAACCGCATTTCTATCGGCGTACAGGACTTCAATAAAGAAGTACAAGTCGCGGTTAACCGTGAGCAGGACGAACAATTTATTTTCGATTTAATGGCCAAAGCCAAGGCCATGGGATTTGTCTCAACCAATATCGACTTAATTTACGGTCTGCCACATCAGACACCCGAAACATTCGCCGCCACCATGCAGCGCGTGTTAGACCTGTCGCCCGATCGTCTATCTGTGTTCAACTATGCTCATTTACCCGCGCGTTTTGCCGCGCAGCGTAAGATCAAAGATGAACATTTACCTTCGCCAAAACAAAAACTCGAGATGTTGCATCAAACGATCGAAACTTTAACTGGCGCGGGTTATCAGTACATCGGCATGGACCACTTCGCTAAGCCCGATGATGAGCTGGCTAAGTTACAACGCGAAGGCAAACTGCACCGCAACTTCCAGGGTTATACCACCCAAGAAGAATGCGACCTGCTAGGTCTTGGTGTGTCTTCAATCAGCCAAATCGGCGATTGTTATGCGCAAAACCAGAAGGACATTCGTCCTTACTACGAAGCCATCGACAAAGACGGGCATGCACTGTGGAAAGGCTGTAGCCTGAATCGTGACGACGAAATTCGCCGTGTCGTGATCAAACAACTGATCTGCCACTTCGATTTAGATATGGCAAAAATGGACGAAAAACTAGGTATTAAGTTTGAGGAATACTTCGCCGAAGACTTAAAACTGCTGCAAACCTTTATCGACGATAAGTTAGTCGACGTAACCGACAGAAAGATCACTATCAGCCCCACTGGCCGTCTGTTGATCCGCAATATCTGTATGTGCTTCGACCTTTACTACCGTCAAAAAGCGCGTCAACAACAGTTCTCCCGTGTGATCTAACACTGACGCATCTCCAATAAAAAATCCGACTCTAATGTCGGATTTTTTTATTGGGCAAAAGAGCCGCTTACTTAAGCTTTAGCCGCATATAGCGCCTTGCGCTCGCTCTCGGATAAAAACGCCATTTCCACCCCGTTGCGTTGCACCTGAGCCAGCTCAGCATCGCTTAGTCCCAGTTCAGACTTGGCAATGCGGTATTCGTGCTTGATATCAATCGCACTCACGCCTGGATCATCGGTGTTAAGGCTTATCAACACACCGGCATCCATAAAGGTTCTGAAGGGATGTTCTGCATAGGAAGACACGGTCGACGTGTGCAGGTTGCTGGTTGGGCAAGATTCGATACCGATACGGTGTTTAGCGAGATATTCCATTAGCTTAGGATCGTGTATCGCATTCACCCCATGGCCGATACGTGTCGCGCCCAGCTCCTGAATCGCTTGCCACATACTTTGTGAACCCGCCGCTTCCCCCGCATGGGCGGTAATGGCCAAGCCCGCATCTCGCACTCGCTTAAAGTGCTCGTTAAACAATTCGCCAGGGAAGCCTAGCTCATCGCCGGCTAAATCCATCGCGACTAAATGTTGTTTATGGGCGAGCAGGCCTTCGAGCTCCTGAGTACAAGCAGCTTGGCCGAATGAGCGCGACATAATTCCGATAAGATTGATTTTAACTTGGTAATCTTTCAGGCCCGCTTTCACCCCGTCGATAACCGCTTCAACCACACCTTCAATCGGTAGTTTATGGTTCATCGCCATGTAATATGGACTAAAACGCAGCTCCGCATAATCAAGGCCAGATAACGCCGCATCGGCCACGTTTTCATAGGCGACACGTTTTACCGCATCTAAATCAGCTAGCACTGCCACCATCCAGTCAAGCTTCTTCAAGAAGGCGACTAAGCTGGTTTCTTTCCCCTGAATTTGTACAAATGGCGCGAGAGTCTCTAAAGAATCGGCAGGTAAAGCAATGCCGTGTTGGTGTCCGAGTTCCCAAATGGTGTTCACTCGCACGTTACCATCTAAGTGACGATGCAAATCCACCAATGGAATGGATGTATTGATCATAATTAACCCCTATGTGAACTACCCAGCCAATGCTTTTGTTATTTGGTCTAGGGCGGACCCTAAGTTTAACACGCATTCTTTGGTGGCACTTAGCTAAGGGCGGGATTTAAATTCACATTCAGTCACAATTCTGCTTAATATGCGTACAACAATCTGGGGTAAACCTCAGGCATAATGAGTTCAATAACAACGAAAATATCCGAGATAAATCATGCATAAACTCTTTACCCCAAGCTTACTGATTTGCGCACTTAGTGCCTGTAGCGCGGTTCAGCCCCCAATCGAATCCACCAAACAAACAACGGTAGCCGTTGCGCAGTCCACGGCCAAGACTATGGCCCCTGCACTGCAAGCGATTGTGGATCAAAGTTGGCAACTCCAACTCAGTGCCAGCCCTGAAATGGCCTATGGAATGGGGGATAAGAGTGCTGCGGGTAAACTGCAAGATCTGTCTCCAGAAGCCTTAGCTAAGCTCAATCAGGGACAAATGGCCATTCTCGCCCAATTGAAAGCACTGGATCGCAGCAAGCTGAGTAAAGAGGATAAAATCAACGCCCAAATCCTCGAAGATCAAATCCAAAACGAGGTTGACCTGTATAAATACAAGGATTACTACCTGCCGATCACCGCAGAGAGTGGCTTCCACGCCTATATATCTTCCATTGCGCAAGGGCGGTTCAATACCCTAGAGGATTACCAAAACTACCTAGGTAAGCTCAAGGCACTACCGACCTATTTTGCCCAGCAAACCCATTGGTTAAAACAAGGCTTAAAGGAAGGTATTACACCGCCTAAAGCCACGCTTAAGGGATTTGAAAACAGCATTAGTGCTTACATCTTACCGGTAGAGAAAAGCAGTTATTTCAAACCTTTTACTCAATACCCAAGCCACTTCACCGAGGCGCAAAAAGCGCAACTGACCCAAGAAGGCCGAACATCGGTCGAACAGAATGTGCTCCCGACCTATCAGGCTTTTTATGATTTTATGACTCGGGAGTATATGCCCAACACTCGGGAAAATATTGCCGCCAACAGCTTACCCGATGGCGATGCCTTCTATGAGAACCGCGTTCGTTACTACACGACCTTAAATATGACCTCGGCCGAAGTGCACGAACTTGGTTTAAAAGAAGTGAAACGTATCCGCCAGGAAATGGAGCAAGTCATTAAGTCTGTTGGCTTTAAAGGCAGCTTTGCCGACTTTTTACATTTCTTAAGAACCGATCCCCAGTTTTATACTACTAGTGCGGATCAGCTCCTGAAAGAAGCAGCCTTTATTGCCAAAAAAGCCGATGCCATGTTGCCTAAATATTTTGGTAAATTGCCACGAAAACCCTATGGTATCGCGCCAGTGCCTGCCGAAATCGCTCCTAAATACACCTCAGGTCGTTATTCAGGATCTAATCGTGATGACGAGCCGGGTTACTACTGGGTTAACACCTACGCCTTAGATAAGCGTCCGCTCTATGAACTCGAAGCGCTAACGCTGCACGAAGCTGTGCCCGGGCATCATCTGCAGATTTCACTCAACTCCGAACTGAGCTCATTGCCCGATTTTCGTCGCTACAGCTATATTTCCGCCTTTGGTGAAGGTTGGGGATTGTATAGCGAATACTTAGGCTTAGAAGCGGGATTCTATCAAGACCCTTACAGTAACTTTGGTCGTCTAACCTATGAGATGTGGCGCGCCGCTCGTCTCGTTGTCGATACGGGGATGCACGCCCAAGGTTGGAGCCGAGAACAAGCCATCGAATTTATGGCGAGCAACACGGCGTTATCGCTCCACAATGTAACGACTGAGATTGACCGTTATATTACCTGGCCAGGGCAAGCGCTCTCCTACAAGATTGGTGAACTCACTATTAAACGCCTACGCGCGAAAGCCGAGCAAGCCTTAGGTGATAAATTTGATATTCGCGCCTTCCACGACGCGGTATTAGAAAATGGTTCTGTGCCTATGTCGGTGCTGGAGCAGCAAATTAACGACTTTATCGAAGCGCAAAAAGCCGCGATTTAAGCTCATCCCAAGGGAGCGGGTATTTTCCTGCTCCCTTTCCTGCCCGCCCCAGTTCTCTGATACACTCTAGCAAACCTTTTTGCCCGAGATGTGCGACAGAGCATGAGCCAAACGCCCCAAAACTTTCCAAGGGAAGAGTTTTCCAAGGTAGCTTTTTCAACGGAACACGATTTAAATACTTCTGAACAGCAAGCCTTCTGGCAAACCGTTGTCCAAGACACTCTCAAAACGCCCGATGGATTAACCTTGGCCTACATGATGGTCAAGCACCCCAAGGCCCATGCCAGCATAGTCATCAGCAGTGGCCGGGTTGAGTCCTACTTAAAGTATCAAGAACTCGTTTTTGATTTGTACCAGCAAGGCTATTCGGTATTTGCTATCGATCACCGTGGCCAGGGATTATCGAGTCGCATGACGGCCAATCCCCATCAAGGCCACGTGCGGCGGTTCAACGACTATATCGACGATTTTGCCCTGTTTATGCAAACCGTTGTACTCAAACATGCCACTTCGCCATTATTCTTGCTCGGGCATTCTATGGGCGGCGCTATCGGTACCTTGTATCTCAAACAACATCCGGATGTGTTTACGGCGGCGGCATTTTCAGCCCCCATGTACGGCATTAAGTTACCTATGCCGAAAGGGTTTGTCCGTTGGCTTGCGAGTAAACTCGATGCCAGTCTCAACGGCGGAGAGCCTAACTATGTCCTCAGCGGGCAAAACTATAAGGCCGCTCCTTTTAAGGGCAATGATCTCACCCATTGCCAGAGTCGTTATCAAGCCTACCGAGAATTGTACGATGCGGCGCCAAAGCTGCAGTTAGGCTCACCCACTAACCGCTGGTTGACTGAATCCTTAGACGCGGCCGATGCCTGTGTATTGGCCACAGCACATATCCGTACGCCTATTCTAATCCTGCAAGCCAGTGAAGATAAGATCGTCGATAATGCCGCACAAAATCTGGCGGTAAGCTCAAATTGCCAATTAAAGGTGATTGCAGGGGCTGCCCATGAGATTTTTATGGAGAAAGATAGCTACCGTAATCAAGCGCTTAATTACGCGCTCGACTTTTTTAAACGCTACGCAACAAGGGACGTGGACAAACAAGCTGTTTAAAGTCATTAACACTTAAGGCACGCGCAATATTGTAGCCTTGGAAGTGGGTGCAACCTAACTGGCTAAAGAGTTGTTGTTGCTGTGGTGACTCGACACCTTTGGCCACGATAGACAAGTTAAAGGCTTGTACCGACTGAATCAGCGCTTGGCCCCAGCTCGTATCCGTCGTTAAGTTAGCGGCACAATGTAAATCGAGCTTCACCTCATTCAAGGGATAGTGACGCAAGCAACTCAAGGCGCCTTGTCCCGCACCAAAGTTATCTAATGTTATCGCAATTCCAGCTTCCGCAAGCAGACTGATCCTCGGCTGAATAAAGGAGGCTGATGTTAGTAATGCACTCTCGGTTAACTCAATCCCCAGCTGATTGTCATCCAATTCATAGCGACGGGTTAAGGCAACTAATTGCTCGACGAAATCAGCTTGGCAGAAAGATAAAGTACTGATATTCAAAGTTAAACGAGGCAGGCTAATGCCCTGCTGTTTAAATTGTTTAATCAACTGGCAAACGCGCGTAGCCACATTTAAATCGAGTGATGCAATCAGACCATGGCGCTCGGCGAGGCCAATAAACTTAGCGACGGGGATAATATCACCGTTGGCTAAATGCCAACGGGATAAGACTTCCGCAGCGACTATCTTCCCTTGCATATCCACAACGGGCTGGAACATCAATGACAACTGATTGTCTGTAATCGCACGCTTTAATTGCTGGCATAACGACAATTCGGGATCTTGAATATGTTCTAAATCAGGATGATAGAAGGCACAACCGGCCTGCTCGAGCGAATGAGCATGTTGCAGCGCCAATTCGGCGCGGCGCAGTGCGATTTCGGGAGCGAGGGTTTCAACCGAATCCAATAAACAAATACCAATATCGGCATTGAAGCTGACACTTTGCTCGCCTTGATGGAATGGACGCGTCGTCATGTGCCTTAACTCGGTTGCTAACGCCAAGGCTCTGCGCCCGGCCATCGTAGCGTCAGCCGCCAACTCTTTGGTCAAAATGGCAAAACGCCCAAGCTCGATATGGGATACCAGGATATTTTCAGCAAAATAACTTGAGAGCCTCGCATTCAGTTGCGACAACAAGCGATCAAGTTCGTGGGAGCTGAGCGTATCGCTAACAGCATGAGTTTCAACATTGAGTAACAATAACGCGCCCCAATGACCTGCGCTGGGTCGTTGGCTGAGATATTGAGATAACTGCTGCATAAAAGCTTCGGGCAGCATTCTATCGTCAGACTCAGACTGCTTAACCAACTCGGCGATAGCGGCATGGTTTCGCTCACTCTCAGACACATCCACATGAATACCGATCATGCGAGTGGGACGACCGAGATGATCCCAATCGACCAACATGCCACGGTCGAATACCCAGACATAATGGCCATCGCGATGCAGTAAACGATGCACACTCTCAAATTCTTTTGTCTTGCCACTGACATATTCCTGTAGGCAATCCAGCACGCTTTGTCTATCATCGGGATGCAAACGGCTCTCCCAAGTCTGGAATGCGCCTTCGAGTTCGTCAGGCTGATAGCCAATCATTTCCTTCCAGCGATCAGACAAAAACACCTCGCCAGTCCGAATATCCCAATCCCAAATACCGTTACGCGAGCCTTCGACCGCAAACAACCAACGTTGCTCACTGTCATTGAGCTGTTTAACGGCTCGTGCTAAGCGCTCATGAACCTGCTGCAGACTTGTCTGTAGGGATAAAACCTCGGACGCGCTCCAAGGCACTTGAGTTGAAAACTCGGGAGTTCCAACGTGTTTGGCCGATTGACTCAACATCTTGAATGGGCGGATCAACAGATAATATAAAACGAAGGTAAAACCGATTAGCAGCAGCGCACCGAGCCCCCAGACACGCATAAATCGTTGTTGTAGCTCAGTTGAAGCCCTCGCAACCAGAGGCGCTAAATCCGACTCGAGATAGACGAGCTCTGTAGCGCCGGGATATTGAGCTTCCACAGGATAATAAGCTTGAATAGACAACCGCTCAGGATTCACCAAAATGCTCGCTTGACCGGATTGCACCACCGCATGATGCTTAACTACATCATATCCATCGATAACCTCGATGGCATTGCTATCACGCCAAACGGTATGATTTGCAAAGCGGATCCGACTATTTGCGTCCAGTAAGATATAAACCATGACGTTCATATCTAAGGTTGCCAGAGAGACTTCCTGCTCGATCCGTTCTATGTCTTGTAATGCTTGCGCCGATTGCACCACGGCTTGCATACGCAATAACTGCTGCTTGATCTGGCTGACTTGGCGATCGGCTAATTCATTACGCACCAACTCACTCTCATAAAAATACTCAGCCGTTACTAACACTAAATACAGTGCCAGCATACATGCAGGTATCAATACGGCGAGCGAGAGTTTGCGAAGCATGGGTAGCCAAATATCTTCAATAAAGAGATGGACGCCTCGTATGCTAACGGGAAACCGATGACTAAGCAAAAAGACTTAACATAAGTGCCGCTATTTTAGACTAAATAATAGAATCTACGGGATAAGAGCTGGGAATCGAGACTCAATGCAAACTTGAAGAATTGCATGTTGAAATGGTAAACACGAAAAACAAAAAAGCCAGCTTATTCAGCTGGCTTTATCGTTTAATTAGGCGCTTGGCGATGACCTACTCTCACATGGGGAGACCCCACACTACCATCGGCGCGATTGCGTTTCACTTCTGAGTTCGGGATGGGATCAGGTGGGACCACAATGCTATTGTCACCAAGCAAATTTGCTATTTACTTACCCATCTTATCTCATGCAGGCAGTAAATGAATTCGGAAAGCTGGATTGAGTACCACTTCTTAAGTGTTTGTATTCGTCTAAGTACTACTGAGTAAAACCCATCTGGGTTGTATGGTTAAGCCTCTCGAGTCATTAGTATCAGTTAGCTCAACGCCTCACAACGCTTACACACCTGACCTATCAACGTCCTAGTCTCGAACGGCTCTTTAGTGGACTTAAAGTCCAAGGGATGACTCATCTTGGGGCTCGCTTCCCGCTTAGATGCTTTCAGCGGTTATCGATTCCGAACATAGCTACCGGGCAATGCCATTGGCATGACAACCCGAACACCAGCGGTTCGTTCACTCCGGTCCTCTCGTACTAGGAGCAACTCCCCTCAATCATCCAACGCCCACGGCAGATAGGGACCGAACTGTCTCACGACGTTCTGAACCCAGCTCGCGTACCACTTTAAATGGCGAACAGCCATACCCTTGGGACCGACTTCAGCCCCAGGATGTGATGAGCCGACATCGAGGTGCCAAACACCGCCGTCGATATGAACTCTTGGGCGGTATCAGCCTGTTATCCCCGGAGTACCTTTTATCCGTTGAGCGATGGCCCTTCCATTCAGAACCACCGGATCACTATGACCTACTTTCGTACCTGCTCGACGTGTCTGTCTCGCAGTTAAGCTGGCTTATGCCATTGCACTAACCGTACGATGTCCGACCGTACTTAGCCAACCTTCGTGCTCCTCCGTTACTCTTTGGGAGGAGACCGCCCCAGTCAAACTACCCACCAGGCACTGTCCTTAACCCCGATTAGGGGCCCAAGTTAGAACATCAACACTACAAGGGTGGTATTTCAAGGACGACTCCACGTGAACTAGCGTTCCCGCTTCAAAGTCTCCCACCTATCCTACACATGTAGGGTCAATGTTCAGTGCCAAGCTATAGTAAAGGTTCACGGGGTCTTTCCGTCTAGCCGCGGGTATACGGCATCTTCACCGCAATTTCAACTTCACTGAGTCTCGGCTGGAGACAGCGTGGCCATCATTACGCCATTCGTGCAGGTCGGAACTTACCCGACAAGGAATTTCGCTACCTTAGGACCGTTATAGTTACGGCCGCCGTTTACCGGGGCTTCGATCATGAGCTTCTCTTGCGATAACCCAATCAATTAACCTTCCGGCACCGGGCAGGCGTCACACCGTATACGTCATCTTGCGATTTTGCACAGTGCTGTGTTTTTGATAAACAGTTGCAGCCACCTGGTATCTGCGACTGCCGTCAGCTTAGGGAGCAAGTCCCATCACCAACAGCAGCGTACCTTCTCCCGAAGTTACGGTACCATTTTGCCTAGTTCCTTCAGCCGAGTTCTCTCAAGCGCCTTGGTATTCTCTACCCGACCACCTGTGTCGGTTTGGGGTACGATTCCCGCTAACCTGAAGCTTAGAAGATTTTCCTGGAAGCATGGCATCAACTACTTCATCCCCTTGGGGACTCGTCATCAGCTCTCAGTGTTAAGAACGCCCGGATTTGCCTAAGCATTCCACCTACCACCTTAAACGCGGACTACCAACGCCGCGCTAGCCTAGCCTTCTCCGTCTCTCCATCGCAGTTAGCGGAAGTACAGAAATATTAATCTGTTTCCCATCGACTACGCCTTTCGGCCTCGCCTTAGGGGTCGACTCACCCTGCCCCGATTAACGTTGGACAGGAACCCTTGGTCTTTCGGCGAGGGGGTTTTTCACCCCCTTTATCGTTACTCATGTCAGCATTCGCACTTCTGATACCTCCAGCGTGGGTTACCCCTTCACCTTCAACGGCTTACAGAACGCTCCTCTACCGCGCAACCCTAATGGATTGCACCCGTAGCTTCGGTGGTATGTTTAGCCCCGTTACATCTTCCGCGCAGGCCGACTCGACTAGTGAGCTATTACGCTTTCTTTAAATGATGGCTGCTTCTAAGCCAACATCCTAGCTGTCTAAGCCTTCCCACATCGTTTCCCACTTAACATACACTTTGGGACCTTAGCTGACGGTCTGGGTTGTTTCCCTTTTGACGACGGACGTTAGCACCCGCCGTCTGTCTCCCGGATAGCACTCTTTGGTATTCGGAGTTTGCAAAGGGTTGGTAAGTCGGGATGACCCCCTAGCCTTAACAGTGCTCTACCCCCAAAGGTGTTCGTCCGAGGCGCTACCTAAATAGCTTTCGAGGAGAACCAGATATCTCCCGGTTTGATTGGCCTTTCACCCCCAGCCACAAGTCATCCGCTAATTTTTCAACATTAGTCGGTTCGGTCCTCCAGTTGATGTTACTCAACCTTCAACCTGCCCATGGCTAGATCACCGGGTTTCGGGTCTACGCCTTGCAACTAAACGCGCAGTTAACACTCGGTTTCCCTACGGCTCCGCTATTCGCTTAACCTCGCTACAAAACGTAAGTCGCTGACCCATTATACAAAAGGTACGCAGTCACGGTCTCAAGTACCGCTCCCACTGCTTGTACGTATACGGTTTCAGGTTCTATTTCACTCCCCTCACAGGGGTTCTTTTCGCCTTTCCCTCACGGTACTGGTTCACTATCGGTCAGTCAGGAGTATTTAGCCTTGGAGGATGGTCCCCCCATATTCAAACAGGATATCACGTGTCCCGCCTTACTCGTTTTCATCAAAGGTTAGTTTTCGTGTACGGGGCTATCACCCTGTGTCGCTGGACTTTCCAGACCATTCCACTAACACCCCTCTGACTTAAGGGCTAATCCCCGTTCGCTCGCCGCTACTAGGGGAATCTCGGTTGATTTCTTTTCCTAAGGGTACTTAGATGTTTCAGTTCCCCTCGTTTGCCTCACTACACTATGTATTCATGTAGTGATAACAGCTTATGCTGCTGGGTTCCCCCATTCGGACATCGTTAGCTCAAATGCTTGTTACTAGCTCGCCAACGCTTTTCGCAAGTTACTACGTCCTTCATCGCCTCTGACTGCCAAGGCATCCACCGTATACGCTTAGTCGCTTAACCATACAACCCAAATGAGTTTCACTTGAATTGTTGCGACCAGCTGGTTTTACTTGTCTCATCTTCGACCAAGAAGATGGACTCGCCTTAGACTTGAATATTCAAGACACTTAAAAAGTGTTTTAAGAACTCAATTTTTTTCGTATTAACACAACGACAGACATCATTGTATTAATTACTATCAGCTTTCCAAATTGTTAAAGAACAATGCTTACCGGCATGCGGTGCATTTCGCTCTCCCTCCTCTTTCGAGAAGTTCAACAAGCCATCTGTGTGAACACTCAACAAACATCGAGTTAGTCGTATAGGTAAGGAGGTGATCCAGCCCCAGGTTCCCCTAGGGCTACCTTGTTACGACTTCACCCCAGTCATGAACCACAAAGTGGTGAGCGCCCTCCCGAAGGTTAAGCTACCCACTTCTTTTGCAGCCCACTCCCATGGTGTGACGGGCGGTGTGTACAAGGCCCGGGAACGTATTCACCGTGGCATTCTGATCCACGATTACTAGCGATTCCGACTTCATGGAGTCGAGTTGCAGACTCCAATCCGGACTACGACGAGCTTTGTGAGATTAGCTCCACCTCGCGGCTTTGCAACCCTCTGTACTCGCCATTGTAGCACGTGTGTAGCCCTACTCGTAAGGGCCATGATGACTTGACGTCGTCCCCACCTTCCTCCGGTTTATCACCGGCAGTCTCCCTAGAGTTCCCGCCATTACGCGCTGGCAAATAAGGATAGGGGTTGCGCTCGTTGCGGGACTTAACCCAACATTTCACAACACGAGCTGACGACAGCCATGCAGCACCTGTCTCAGAGTTCCCGAAGGCACTAAGCTATCTCTAGCGAATTCTCTGGATGTCAAGAGTAGGTAAGGTTCTTCGCGTTGCATCGAATTAAACCACATGCTCCACCGCTTGTGCGGGCCCCCGTCAATTCATTTGAGTTTTAACCTTGCGGCCGTACTCCCCAGGCGGTCTACTTAATGCGTTAGCTTGAGAGCCCAGTGTTCAAGACACCAAACTCCGAGTAGACATCGTTTACGGCGTGGACTACCAGGGTATCTAATCCTGTTTGCTCCCCACGCTTTCGTGCCTGAGCGTCAGTCTTTGTCCAGGGGGCCGCCTTCGCCACCGGTATTCCTCCAGATCTCTACGCATTTCACCGCTACACCTGGAATTCTACCCCCCTCTACAAGACTCTAGTTTGCCAGTTCGAAATGCAATTCCCAGGTTGAGCCCGGGGCTTTCACATCTCGCTTAACAAACCGCCTGCGCACGCTTTACGCCCAGTAATTCCGATTAACGCTTGGACCCTCCGTATTACCGCGGCTGCTGGCACGGAGTTAGCCGGTCCTTCTTCTGTAGGTAACGTCACAGCTGCAAGGTATTAACTTACAACCTTTCCTCCCTACTGAAAGTGCTTTACAACCCGAAGGCCTTCTTCACACACGCGGCATGGCTGCATCAGGGTTTCCCCCATTGTGCAATATTCCCCACTGCTGCCTCCCGTAGGAGTCTGGGCCGTGTCTCAGTCCCAGTGTGGCTGATCATCCTCTCAGAACAGCTAGGGATCGTCGCCTTGGTGAGCCATTACCTCACCAACTAGCTAATCCCACCTAGGTTCATCCAATCGCGAGAGGCCCGAAAGTCCCCCTCTTTCCCCCGTAGGGCGTATGCGGTATTAGCAGTCGTTTCCAACTGTTATCCCCCTCGACTGGGCAGATCCCTAGGCATTACTCACCCGTCCGCCGCTCGCCACCTCATGAGTAAACTCACTTGTGCTGCCGCTCGACTTGCATGTGTTAGGCCTGCCGCCAGCGTTCAATCTGAGCCATGATCAAACTCTTCAATTAAAAGTTTTGTGAATCCGAAGATTCGGCTCAATGAATTCTGAATCGACTTAACTTAATAAGTCGTTGTACATATTGCTATGAACACTCATTCATTGATTTAATTCTTTGATTACTCGCCAAACGGCAGAGTAATTTCGATTAACTCAACACCTGTGAGTGTCCACACAGATTTCTTGTTTAGATTGTTAAAGAGCATTTGACCATTCACTTCGCGTTACCGCTCAGCGGGTCAGGGATGCGTATTCTACGCATTTCCCTTATCGCGTCAAGGCGTTTTTGCAAACTTCTTGAGGCTTTCGAATCAACTGCAAATTTTGCATTCGATTCGCACTGTCACCGCGCTTGCTTTCGCTGTCTGCCGTGTCAGTGGATGCGCATTATAGGCAGCAGAACTTTTTAAGCAAGGGCTTTTTGACAGAAAGTTTCGATTAATCATCTAGACGCCTAGATATCCAGCAATATGAATAAAAAAAGGGCTAAACAGCCCCTTTTTGAATGCATTTACTTAACAAAAAACTTACTACGGACTGAAGAAACGCGATTCTTGCTCGACTTCGACTTCTTCACCATCGATATGGGTTTTCACTTTTATCTCGATGTTAGTGACTGAACGCGAAAGTTCGACCGGATCGACCCCGACACTGATAGGTAGAGTTAACACCTCTCCACCCGCAATCGTCACTGAGGTTGGTCCATACCATTTATAGTTGTTGAGACCTTCTACACTCATAGTGTATTCGTGGGCTTGTTCTGTCTTATTGAGAATTTTCAGGGTGAAGGTGTTTTCAATCAGCCCTTGATTGTTTTCTCTGTAGAGTTGGTTACGGTCGCGGATGATATCCATACGCACGGGTGCAATCGTCGCGCTCGCGTAGATAAAGATCAGGATCATGGCAGCCAACACCACGCCATAGCCCACCAGCTTAGGACGTAATACCTTCTCTTTAATACCTTCGAGTTTATTCTCTGTGGTATAGCTAATCAGCCCCAGAGGATATCCCATCCGCTCCATGGTTTGATCACAAGCGTCGATACAGGCGCCGCAGTTAATACATTCGTATTGCAAGCCGTTACGAATGTCGATACCTGTTGGGCAAACCTGGACACAGAGGTCGCAGTCGATGCAGTCGCCTAATCCCATTTCTTTCGGGTCGGCTTTGCGTGAGCGCGGGCCGCGGGTCTCACCGCGTTTTGCATCGTAACCTACGATATAAGTGTTTTTATCAAACATCGCCGATTGGAAACGGGCATAGGGGCACATATGGATACACATAATTTCACGCATCCAACCCGCATTACCGTATGTTGCGAAGGTAAAAAACACCACCCAGAAGTAGATTGCGCCTGATGCGTTAAGGGTAAAGACATCGACATACACTTCGCGGCTCGGCACAAAATAAGACACGAAGGTCATGGCTGTGAGCAGCGACAATAAAATCCACGCCGTGTGTTTTGCCGTCTTGCGCCAAAGTTTGTCAAAGTTCCATGGCATTTGATCTAGCTTGATGCGTTTATTACGCGCACCTTCGAGTTTTTCCTCGAACCAAATGAACATAAACGTCCACACGGTTTGCGGGCAGGTATAACCACACCAAACACGGCCAAGATAGGTTGTGACGAAAAACAGTGCAAAGGCAGCTATCATAAAGAGAGCCGCGAGTAAGGTGAGATCCTGAGGCCAAATGGTGAGGCCAAAGACATGAAACTTCTGCTCGCCCAGATTGAACCAAACGGCTTGACGGTCTCCCCAAGGGATCCACGGCAGGATAAGGAAGAAGAGCATTGCGACCCAACCCATACGGCGGCGTACGCTACTCCATAATCCATCGATTGCCCGGACATAAATCCGATTGCGGGGGTTAAAGCGATCAGCCTTATTTTCATCTGGCTGGTGAATCTTAATTCGATTGGTTTTCGAATAGTCCTTGTTATTAGATTCTGCGTTCATCGTGACAGCCTTTTACTGCTTTAATATTGGACGAAAACTGGCTTATTATACCCATATTATTAATGGTTATTCACTTATGTTGGACTAAAAGATGAAAGGTTGGATCATATTAGCGCTCCTGTGTGGTGCATTATATTACTTATACACCGAAACAGACAAATTAGATGCACCTATAGCTAAAACAGAGGAAATGGTTCAGAAGATAGAAAATAAAATGGGTTCGATGACGGGCACCCAAATTATTAAGATCGAGCAGAAACGCACTAAGGCTCGAAAAGAGATTTTGGAGCGACTATCGGCTCCTGAAGTCGAAGAATTTAATAAAATCCCACTTACCGAAGACGGCATTGCCGATTTTAAAGACAGCTACTGCGGCACTAAAGCGCCCGAGCACCCCATTTTTAGCCGAGATAACCTGTTTTTTATCTGCGATAACCTCTAATCCCACTTACAGGCAAACGGAATTTTGCAGCCCATCACTAAGCATGACGCTTAGGCGATTGACCAAAGACATGATTCCGCCTAGCCTTTGAACTTCAATTACATAGGCCTTGTATCATGACTAAACCAGTATCAGATATTTTTGATCCCGCACTGTGGGATCAAGTCAGCGGATTTAATTTCGACGATATCACTTACCATAGAGCCAAAGCCCACGGCACAGTGCGTATCGCCATCAACCGTCCAGATTGCCTCAATGCCTTCCGCCCAAAGACGGTTGACGAGTTGTATATCGCCCTCGATCACGCTCGCCAATGGTCCGATGTAGGTTGTGTGTTACTCACAGGCAATGGCCCCTCCGCCAAAGGACAATATTCGTTTTCCTCCGGTGGCGATCAACGTATTCGCGGCAAAGATGGTTATAAATATGAAGGCGCAGAAGAAGGCAAAGCCGATTTAGCCAGAATGGGGCGTTTACATATCCTCGAAGTCCAACGATTGATCCGCTTTATGCCTAAGGTGGTGATCGCCGTCGTGCCGGGTTGGGCGGTGGGTGGCGGCCATAGTTTACACGTTGTCTGCGACTTAACCTTAGCCTCGAAGGAACACGCCGTCTTCAAACAAACCGATCCCGATGTCGCGAGTTTCGATTCTGGCTATGGTAGTGCTTATCTTGCCAAGATGATTGGCCAAAAGCGCGCGCGAGAAATTTTCTTCTGCGGCTTTAACTACAGTGCCGATGAAGCCTTTGCCATGGGAATGGTCAATAAATCGGTTCCCCATGCAGAACTCGAAGTCGAAGCATTAAGATGGGCCAAAGAGATTAACTCCAAATCGCCAACAGCGATGCGTATGTTGAAGTACGGCTTTAACATGACAGACGATGGCATGGTCGGTCAGCAACTGTTTGCGGGTGAAGCGACACGCTTAGCCTATGCCAGCGCAGAAGCTCAAGAAGGGCGCGATGCTTTCCTCGAAAAACGCGATCAGGACTTTTCAGCGTTTCCATGGCATTACTGATCGAAGCTGATTGCCATATAAAGCCCTCATTTGAGGGCTTTATATTTTTTAGCGCTTATAGATAGAAAAAACCGTTTAAACTAATCTCAAAATACGGGTTTAAATTTTAATGAGAACTGTTATCATCTGATCATTCCCAATTGGGGCTTACATTAGAGGATAAGATCATGACCAAGACATTTACTTTTGCCGTATTACATTTCAGCGTCGCCTTCACCGTTACCTATCTATTAACAGGTAGTGTTTTGGTCGGTGGTGCCGTTGCCTTAGTTGAACCCGCAATAAACACTGTAGTGTTTTATTTCCACGATAAAGTGTGGAAGCGTTTCGAAGAAAAAAAGCAAAACGCACTTAATGCTATAACGGCTTAACACACTTAGCCACCAGCATATACTCTAATAAAGCCCCAATAAAAAACCGCCATTCAGGCGGTTTTTTATGACTTCCGATTTATTCCACCGTCACCGATTTAGCGAGGTTTCGCGGTTGATCCACATCCGTGCCCTTAATTAAGGCAACGTGATACGACAGCAACTGTAATGGGATAGTGTAAATCAGCGGTGCCATAAAGATATCGCAGTGTGGAACCGGGATAACCTTCATGGTCTCGTCAGATTCAAACTCGGCATCCACATCGGCAAAGACATACATTAAACCACCACGGGCACGCACTTCTTCAACGTTAGATTTCAACTTTTCTAACAGTTCGTTGTTTGGCGCGACCACGATGACGGGCATGTCGGCATCAATCAACGCCAGTGGGCCATGTTTCAACTCGCCAGAGGCATACGCCTCAGCATGGATATAAGAGATCTCTTTAAGTTTCAGCGCACCTTCCATCGCAATCGGGTACTGATCGCCACGGCCAAGGAATAAAGCATGGTGTTTGTCGGCAAAATCTTCCGCCAATTCAGCAATCGCATCATCTAAGCTCAATGCTTGTTCCACTTTGGCTGGCATAGACTGTAGGCTTTGAGTGATCTCCGCCTGCATTTGCTCCGACATGCCATTATGGCGACCGATCACCGCCGTCAGCATTAACAAACCAGCCAACTGCACAGTAAAGGCTTTGGTAGAGGCAACGCCAATCTCAGCACCCGCTTTCATCATGTATGCCATGTCAGACTCACGGACTAAAGAAGAGCCTGGGGCGTTACAGATAGTTAGCGTCGCCTTATAACCCATTTCTTTAGCGAGGCGCATCGCCGCCAGCGTATCGGCAGTCTCGCCCGATTGAGAAATGGTCACCAACAGGCTGTTAGGGAACAAATGCGACTTGCGGTAGCGGAATTCGGAGGCGATTTCGACATTACAAGAAACGCCGGCCCAATCCTCTAACCAATAACGCGCCGCCATACCCGCATGATAGCTAGTACCACAGGCAATGATTTGTACGTGCTTGATATCTTTTAAGAACTCAGCAGCATTATCACCAAAAGCCGTGTCGAGCACTTGCTTGTTAGCGATGCGACCTTCGATAGTGCGTGTCAGTGCCAATGGCTGCTCATAAATCTCTTTGAGCATATAGTGGCGATATTCACCTTTGTCACCGGCATCGTGGGTGATTTCTGATTCTTTAACTTCGCGCTCAACTTTATTACCATGCACATCGAAAATGCTCACGGTGCGACGAGTCACTTCAGCCACGTCACCTTCTTCTAAAAACGCGAATGAACGGGTCACAGGCAATAGCGCCAATTGATCAGAGGCGACAAAGTTTTCACCTAAACCAAAACCAATCACCAGTGGACTACCAGAACGCGCGACGACCATACGCTCGCTATCGCGGCGGTCGATAACCACAGTGCCATAAGCGCCTTCAAGTTGTTTAACCGTGGCTTGCACAGCGGCCAGTAAGGTGTCGTGCGTTTTTAATTCGTGATGAACTAAATGACAAATCACTTCGGTGTCGGTATCAGAACTGAAGTGATAGCCCAGCTCTTTTAGCATTTCGCGCAGTTTATGATGGTTTTCGATAATGCCATTGTGCACCACGGCAATATCGCCTTCAGATAAATGTGGGTGAGCATTGCGCTCGCTTGGTTCACCATGGGTAGCCCAACGAGTATGTGCAATACCAGTGCCCCCCGCTAACGGGTCGGTTTCGAGAGCGGCAGAGAGCTCCTGCACTTTACCCACGCGACGAGTACGATTAAGTTCGCCATTGTGGATAACGGCAACACCAGCGGAGTCATATCCACGATATTCTAAACGACGTAAACCTTCGACCAGAATTTCGGCCACATCCCTTTGCGCCACTGCGCCAACGATTCCGCACATAGTTTTTACCTATAAAATGAAAAATAAAAATGAAGTTGTTTGAGACATTTGCTTTGGCTTATCACGGGCAAATGCCTAAGACGAGTAGGGCGCTAAGATGACTTTCACGCCTTGCTCGGTAATTTGGTTAAGGGCACTCTCTTCGATGCGAGCATCGGTAACTAGCACACTGATTTGCGACCAAGGTAGTTCTAAGTTAGGGATCCGCTTACCAATTTTGTCCGAATCCACCATAACGATCACTTCGCGGGAAACCTCTGCCATCACCTTACTTAAGCCCGTTAGCTCATTAAAGGTGGTGGTGCCGCGCGCTAAATCGATACCGTCGGCACCGATAAAGAGTTGGTCGAAGTTATAGGAGCGTAATACTTGTTCGGCCACTTGCCCCTGAAACGACTCTGAATGCGGATCCCAGGTTCCACCGGTCATCAATAGGGTTGGCTCATTTTCAAGCTCGTGAATCGCATTGGCCAAATGCAGGGCATTGGTCATGACCACCAACCCACGCTTGTGATTCAACTCGGCGATCAGACCTGAAGTGGTGGTGCCACTGTCGATAATGATGCGATTGTGATCTTTGATCAGCTGCGCCGCAGCTTTAGCAATGGATAACTTATTAGGGGCAATCTTGGCAGAAAACTGCTGTGTCACTTCATCGGGAATAGCCACAGCACCGCCATAGCGGCGCAGCAGTAATCCGGTTTTTTCAAGTTCGGCCAAGTCTTTACGAATAGTCACTTCTGAGGTTTCGAAACGTAATGACAACTCATCGACACTCACTTCACCCTGTTCATTCAGAATGCTGATAATACTGTGGCGTCGTTGCTGTGTGTTTCGTTTATTCATAAAACCTTTCAGTTAACTTTCGATTCGAAAGTTACATTATAGAGAAACGAAACATTTTTACTAGTATTCGAAAGGTGTTTTTGGAATGAAAGTGATGAAATAGATGAGTTTTTAAAATTAACCTAATGAAAAGCAATAAAAAAGCAGTCCACCTATCGGTGAACTGCTTTAAGGGAGCTAAAACTTAAGCGTAGAAAGTAAAGTTAGAACTTAGCTTCAAGTGCCACGCTAAAGTTACGGTCTTGGCCTAGAGTCACCATATTGTATTGTCCGCCATCAATATAATCGGTATCAAACAGGTTTCTCACGTTCGCGCGGATGCTTACATCTTTACCCATAATATCCATAGTGTAGGCAGCACCGATATCGAAGCGGACATAACCGTCTTTACTGATAGTGTTATCCACGTTTGCAAAACGCTCGCCAACATAGATAGCACCGAAGTTCATTGCAAAGTTATCGGTTACTTCATAACGAGTCCAGATATTGGCCGACCATTCAGGGGCATCGATAGGCGTTTTACCTTCGCGCTCATCACCCGTTTGATACTCAGCATCGAGGTACATCATAGATGAAGTCACAAACCAGCTATCGCCTAGCTTACCTTGGGCACCTACTTCAAAGCCGCGGTGCTTTTGCTCTCCGCCTTGGGTGGTGATATCAGTGAAATCACCGATAGGTGTAGGCAATTTTTCTGAAATAGTAATGTTTTCAAGTGTGATATCAAATACCGCTGCCGTTAATAGCAAGCTGTCGTCAAACAGTTCCCACTTTGTTCCCACTTCATATTGAATGCCGTATTCAGGCTTTAGGTTAAGTTTATTATTGATATCGTATTCATTATTCACCGCACCTTGCGGGGTGAAGCTTTTTGAGTAGTTAACATAAACACTGCCGTTATCTGTAGGTGAGTAGATCACCCCAAATTTAGGCGATACGGCATAACTGTTTTCACCTTCGCCATCTTTTTTCTGTTCGTCATAACGAACCCCTGCGAGCAATTTCCATTGTTCATTGATGGTCATTAAATCTTGCAGATAGAAACCATAGTATTTGTATTCACTTGGAGTACCTTTTTTACCTGTATGGTAATCAAGATCCGGCTGAATCACCGGCTGACCAGGAATAACGGTTTGAGCTGCGCCACGAGCGATTTGTTGCTGGTAGAAATAATCGAGATAGTTAGCGCCGATCAGCAACTGATGCTCCATACCCGCCAATGCAAACTCACCCGTAAAATCGACATAAGCGGTTTTATGTTGCCAATCATCGTAACGATCGAATGGCCTAATACTGTATCCCGAGGTGAATGGATCTTCATTATATTGCGGCGCAGAATCGAAACGCTGGCGATTAAACTGTTGATCGTTATAACCCAGTTTAACTTTCCAATCGTCATTCATATGCCAAGTTAAATCGGCACCTAAGTTTGAAACCGTGTTATCGGTAAAGGCCCAAGGCGCATCCCAGATGGTTTTACGCTGGCCGACAACATTGCCTTGCTTATCTAACCAACTGCCAGCATCGATACCGGTTTTATCTTGGGTATGGTCGTATTTCAGTGACAATAACAAATCATCACTGATATCGAATTCTAGGTTCAAATAACCTAACCAACGATCACGCTCTTGGTTTTCATCGGTCGTTGAATATTCACGCCAGTATTTAGTATCTTGTTTGACTAACACACCGCGGTAACGAATGCTCTGAGCCTCGTTTAAGCTGCCACCAGCGTCTAACTGTGCGCGGGTAGAGCCGTAACCGTCAGTATCAAACCCTAAGTTGAGCATAGAATCGTAGGTGGGCTTCTTGGTGACCATATTCACCAAACCGCCAGGTCCAGATTGGCCATACAACATGCTCGAAGGGCCTTTCAGTACTTCGACTTGCTGCAGGGTTTCGATAGGTTGAACGTAGTGAGACCATTGCTGGTGGCCGTTGATCAGATAACCGTTGCCTGAATCTAATTCAAAACCACGAATACTGAAGACTTGGCGGTTCCAACGAGTGGTTCCCGCCGTTACGCTTGAGTCGTTAGCTAAGACTTCCGCAAGGTTAGTCGCTAATTGCTCATCGGTCACAAAGTCGGGGATAACATTCACTGATTGTGGTGTATCCATTAAATTGATATCACCACGCATCGCACCGGATGCACTGCCGACTTTATAGTCGTTAAACGTACGGCCAGTCACATTAATGCGCTCAATGTTTTCATCATTTGGCGCTTCAGCCATAACAGGCATCGCCATTAATGCAGACCCTACGGCCAAACCAACCACTGAATATTTAAATACCATTGCCAACACCTCAAGTAGACCTTTCGTCTTAGAATTGCAGGCAATATAAATAAGAATTGTTTTTATTTAACTATCTTTACACGAATTTACAATCTAGCGTGACTTGGATCAACTTTGAATAAAAACAATGAATTAGCCATAACATTACAATATTAATTGAGCATTAATTTAGCTTATTTTTATTTGGAGGGGATTTTTAGCTTTGACAAAAAAGTCATAAAGCGGCAATAAGCCGCTTTATGTTTACTGGGTACAGCGCCGTTATTTCTTAATCTTTACCGGACGTTGCCAGCCAGTCAGATGTTTTTGCTTAACACGGGTGATCACTAGCTCATCCTCACCCACGTCACGGGTAATTGTTGACCCCGCACCGAGCGTCGCGCCTTTACCAATGGTCACTGGCGCCACCAGCTGAGTATCACTCCCCACAAACACATTATCTTCAATCACGGTTAAGTGTTTATTGGCACCATCGTAATTACAGGTAATAGTGCCAGCACCAATATTCACACCCGCACCGATTTGCGCATCGCCTAAATAGGCTAAGTGACCCGCCTTAGAACCCACACCTAAAACAGCTTTTTTCATCTCAACAAAGTTGCCGATATGGGCATCTTGCATTAACTCTGCACCTGGGCGTAAACGGGCAAAAGGCCCCGCACTGGCGGCAACGCCTAGCTTAGCGCCTTCGATAATAGAGTAAGGTTTGATCTCAGCGTTATCGGCAATTTCACAATCGATAAGAATCGCGCCAGCGCCGATGCTCACATTATTACCAATCACTACTTTACCTTCGAAAATCACGTTCACGTCGACCATCACATCCATACCCACTGTCACTTCGCCACGGATATCGATACGGCTTGGGTCACGCAGATTAGCCCCAGCAATCATCAACTTTTCTGCTTCACGAGACTGATAAGCGCGCTCCAGTTGTGCAAGCTGCACGCGGTTATTGGCACCTTCCACCTCAATGGCTGATTGTGGCTGAGCGGTATTAATCTCAACGCCATCGGCGTGGGCCATGGCAATAATATCAGTCAGGTAGTATTCACCCTGAGCATTGTTATTCGATAGGCGGCCAAGCCAGGTTTTTAATGCCTTGCCCGGCACCGCCATAATGCCGGTATTGATTTCATTGATGGCTAACTGCTCAGCATTGGCATCCTTTTGCTCGACGATACCAACAACCTTGCCTTGCTCGCGCACGATACGGCCATAGCCAGTTGGATTGCTAAGATTAACGGTTAAAATCGCCACGCCCTGATCAGGATGCGCGGCAAGTAGAGCTTCGAGGGTTGAAGCTTGGATTAACGGCACATCACCGTAAAGGATCAACACAGTGTCATTATCATCGATATTGGGAATCGCCTGAGCAACCGCATGGCCTGTGCCTAACTGCTCGGCTTGCAACATCCAATTTAATTGCTGCTCACCCAGTGCGGATTTTAATTTGTCGGCGCCATAGCCGTACACTAATTGAATGGCATCGCTGCCGATACTGTGGGCGGTATCGATAACATGCTGCACCATGCTCTTGTGGGCGATAGGATGTAATACCTTGGGAAGATCCGAGCGCATGCGAGTTCCTTTTCCTGCCGCTAAGATCACTACATTTAATGCCATTGCCATATCCTTGATTAACATCCCAAAGGGATAAACTGAGCTCGATTTAATGGCACAATTTTAACGGAAAGGCGCAGCAAAGCGAAAGGCAGATCTCAAAACGCAGCGAAAAAACCAACAAAAAAGGCGGGTATCTTTCGATAACCGCCTTTTATCACAAACAATAACCTTTATCTGGCAATGTTTTTCTTGATGGTTTCAACAACACGTAGTTGAGCCATTGCTTTCGCTAACTCAACCATAGCGGCGTCATAATTGAAGTCCGCACCCGCAGTCGCCATATGGGCTTCTGCACGACGCTTGGCTTCTAATGCTGCCTGCTCATCAATATCTTTGGCACGCATAACCACATCAGCCAACACAGAAACAGAAGAAGGTTGTACTTCCAGTAAACCACCAGAAAGATAAAACACTTCTTCGCTGCCGTCTTGTTTGACGATGCGCGCCATGCCAGGTTTGATATAGCTTAACAGTGGAGCGTGGCCATGCATGATGCCCAACTCACCTTCAGAACCGGTCACTTGTAGGCTAGCTACGCGACCTGAGAAGATGCTGCTCTCTGCGCTTACTATATCAAGCTGTACTGTCATGGCTGCCATCCCGTTCTCCTTAAAAAACTAAGTATGACTACTTAGTTATTTCTTTTTGTTAGCTTTCTCGACAGCTTCGTCGATAGAACCAACCATGTAGAACGCTTGTTCTGGAATGTGGTCGAACTCACCACTCAGAATTCCCTTGAAGCCACGGATAGTGTCTTTCAGAGATACGTACTTACCAGGAGAACCAGTAAAGACTTCTGCTACGTGGAAAGGCTGAGACAAGAAACGCTCAATCTTACGTGCACGGGAAACGGTCATCTTATCTTCGTCTGACAGTTCGTCCATACCGAGAATCGCAATGATGTCTTTCAGCTCTTTGTAGCGTTGCAGAACAGTTTGTACACCGTTAGCTACGTCATAGTGCTCTTGACCAACAACTAATGGATCTAATTGACGAGAAGTAGAATCCAGTGGGTCAACCGCTGGGTAAATACCCAGAGAAGCGATTTGACGTGACAATACAACAGTCGCATCTAAGTGAGCGAAGGTTGTTGCTGGTGACGGGTCAGTCAAGTCGTCCGCAGGTACGTATACCGCTTGTACAGAGGTAATAGAACCAGTCTTAGTTGAAGTAATACGCTCTTGCAGAACGCCCATTTCTTCAGCCAGAGTTGGTTGGTAACCTACTGCAGAAGGCATACGACCTAACAGTGCTGATACTTCAGTTCCGGCTAGGGTGTAACGGTAGATGTTGTCAACGAACAACAGAACGTCACGACCTTCGTCACGGAATTTTTCAGCCATAGTCAGACCGGTCAGTGCTACACGCAGACGGTTTCCTGGTGGCTCGTTCATTTGACCATAAACCATGGCTACTTTGTCGAGAACGCCAGAATCCTTCATCTCGTAGTAGAAGTCGTTACCCTCACGAGTACGCTCACCTACACCGGCGAATACAGAAAGACCTGAGTGAGCTTTTGCGATGTTGTTGATCAGTTCCATCATGTTAACTGTCTTACCAACACCCGCACCACCGAACAGACCTACTTTACCACCCTTAGCGAATGGACATACAAGGTCGATAACCTTGATACCAGTCTCTAACAGTTCAGTCGTGTTTGATTGCTCTTCGTATGAAGGAGCGCTGCGGTGAATCACATAACGTTCTTCTTCGCCAATTGCGCCAGCTTCATCAATAGGGTCGCCTAATACGTTCATGATACGGCCAAGAGTGGCGGTACCAACAGGAACAGAAATAGGTGAACCTGAGTTTACTACCTCAAGACCACGACGCAGACCATCAGAAGTACCCATAGCGATGGTACGAACTACACCACCACCTAGTTGTTGCTGAACTTCCAGCACCAAACCATTACAGGAGCCTTCACCTGTGATCTTCAGAGCGTCATATACCTGAGGTACGGCATCTTGTGGAAACTCTACGTCCACAACCGCGCCAATCACTTGGACAACAGTACCTGTGCTCATGATTAATCCTCTAAAACTTGTATTCGTTACCTAACCTAAACCGCAGAGGCACCAGAAACAATTTCCGACAGTTCCTGCGTAATCGCAGCCTGACGAGCCTTGTTATAGACCAATTGCAAATCGTCAATCAGTGTACCCGCGTTGTCTGTTGCCGCCTTCATCGCCACCATACGGGCAGCCTGTTCAGAAGCAATGTTTTCAACAACACCTTGGTAAACCTGAGATTCTACATAACGAACCAATAAGGTATCCAAAAGGGCTTTTGGATCTGGCTCGTAGATATAGTCCCAACGATGAGCAACCTCATCTTCTTCCGATTTAGGCAAAGGTAGCAGCTGCTCGATCACAGGAGTCTGCGTCATAGTGTTTACAAACTTGTTGAACACTACGTACAGACGATCCAGTTTGCCTTCGTTGTAAGCATCTAGCATTACACGTACTGTCCCGATCAGGTCAGCGAGCTTTGGCGCATCGCCTAAACCTGAAGCATGGGCAGATACATGACCGCCAAAGCTTTTGAAAAACTGAACACTACGAGCACCAATTGGGCAAAATTCAAATTCTGCACCTTGCTCTTTCCAGCTTTTCACGTCTGCGACAACCTTTTTAAAGAGGTTGACGTTCAGACCACCACAAAGGCCACGGTCGGTTGCTACAACAATGTAACCAACCCGCTTAGCCTCTCTCACCTCTAAGTAGGGGTGTTTATACTCGAGAGAACCTTGCGCTACGTGACCGATCACCTTACGCATGCTTTCCGCGTATGGACGGCTTGCAGCCATGCGGTCCTGCGCTCTGCGCATTTTGCTAGCTGCCACCATTTCCATGGCGGACGTGATCTTCTGAGTGTTTTTAACACTCGCGATCTTGGTTTTAATCTCTTTAGCGCCGGCCATCTCTACTCTCCAATCTGGACCTGAGGTGCCTTAAGACACCTCTATCATTGTTACCAGGTTTGGGTTGCTACGAACTTGTCGAGGCCAGCTTTTAATTCAGCTTCGATATCGGCGTTATAATCGCCAGTCTCGTTGATAAGCTTGATTAAAGCAGCATGCTCGCTGTTCATGTACGAGAGCAGAGCGGCTTCGAAATCACCGACTTTGTTCAGCTCAACGCCCTTCAGGTAACCTTTTTCAGCTGCGAAAATTGACACAGCTTGAGCGGCTACGCTCATAGGAGCATATTGTTTTTGCTTCATCAGTTCGGTAACACGCACACCATGCTCAAGTTGAGCACGAGTTGCATCGTCTAAGTCAGATGCAAACTGTGAGAACGCAGCAAGTTCACGATACTGTGCTAGAGCGGTACGGATACCACCAGACAGTTTCTTGATGATCTTAGTCTGAGCCGCACCACCAACACGAGAAACAGAAATACCTGGGTTAACCGCTGGACGTAAGCCAGAGTTAAACAGATCGGTCTCAAGGAAGATCTGACCGTCAGTAATAGAAATTACGTTGGTCGGTACGAATGCAGATACGTCACCCGCCTGAGTTTCAATAATAGGCAGCGCGGTTAAAGAACCGGTTTGACCTGTTACAGCACCCTTAGTGAACTTCTCTACATAATCTTCGTTTACGCGTGAAGCACGCTCTAATAAACGAGAGTGTAGATAGAATACGTCACCAGGATAAGCTTCACGGCCTGGTGGACGCTTCAGCAGTAACGAGATCTGACGGTAAGCAACAGCTTGCTTAGACAGGTCATCGTATACGATCAGAGCATCTTCACCGCGGTCGCGGAAGTATTCACCCATAGCACAACCAGAGTATGGTGCTAAGTATTGCAGTGCTGCAGCTTCAGAAGCTGTTGCAACTACAACGATAGTGTTAGCTAATGCACCATGCTCTTCTAGCTTGCGTACTACGTTAGCGATTGTAGAAGCCTTTTGGCCTACCGCTACGTACACACACTTGATGCTAGAGTCGCGCTGGTTGATGATTGCGTCGATCGCCATAGCTGTTTTACCAGTTTGACGGTCGCCAATGATCAATTCACGTTGGCCACGACCGATTGGGATCATAGCGTCAACGGCTTTATAACCAGTTTGAACTGGTTGATCTACTGACTTACGGTCGATAACGCCTGGAGCGATAACTTCAACAGGAGAGAAACCATCGTTATCGATAGCGCCTTTTCCGTCAATTGGCTCACCCAGAGTGTTAACTACACGGCCTAACAGGCCACGACCGACTGGAACTTCCAGAATACGGCCAGTAGTTTTAACTTTTACGCCCTCTGCTAAATCAGCATAAGGACCCATTACTACGGCACCGACAGAATCACGTTCAAGGTTCAACGCGATTGCAAAACGGCTACCAGGCAGTTCGATCATTTCACCTTGCATCACATCGGCTAGGCCGTGGATGCGGATAATGCCGTCACTTACCGCAACGATAGTACCTTCGTTACGAGATTCGCTAACGACTTCGAACTGCTCGATCCGCTGCTTAATCAGATCGCTGATTTCAGTGGAATTCAGTTGCATGCTCAAACTCCCAATTACGACTGCAGCTTTTCAGACAGACGCGATAACTTACCGCGGACAGAGCCATCAATGACTAAGTCACCTGCCTTAATAATTACACCGGCGATGAGCGCGGCGTCAGTGCTGCAATTCAGCTTAACTTTGCGTGCGAGACGTTTCTCTAAAGAATTACTGATCTGCTGCTGTTGTTCAGAGCTGAGCTCAGCTGCAGAAACCACATCGGCTTCCACTTCTTTTGCCCACTCATTACGGTATTGAGCAAAAAGCTCAGATACAGCAGGTAGTACCTTTAAGCGACCGTTTTCAGCCATTACCTTTATCAAGTTCTGACCTTGCTCATTGATTTGCTCACCACAAACACTAATGAAGAGTGCGGCAAGTTTAGTACTGGCTAAAGAGCCAGTTAGCAGTGGCTGCATGGTTTCGTTTTCACTAACCAGTGCGGCAAACGTGAGCATTTCTGCCCAGGTATCCACTGCATTGTGTTCAACAGCAATGTCAAAAGCTGCCTTTGCGTAAGGGCGAGCGATGGTGGTTAATTCAGCCATAACTCAAACTCCCTTATCAAATTTCAGCGACTAGTTTATTAACTATGTCACTGTGGGCGGCTGGATCAATAGAACGCTCAAGGATCTTCTCAGCACCCATGATGGCAAGAGTAGCAACCTGCTTACGCAGATCCTCTTTCACGCGATTACGTTCAGCTTCAATTTCTGCTTTACCCTGAGCGATGATTTTTGCACGCTCAGCGTCTGCTTCGGCTTTAGCTTCTTCAACTATTTGAGCTTTACGCTTGTTAGCTTGCTCAATAATTTCGTTAGCAGTCACCTTGGCTTCTTTTAGTTGGTCAGTCGCTTTCGCTTGAGCCAACTCTAGGTCTTTTACCGCACGATCAGCATCAGCTAGACCGTCAGCAATCCTTTTTTGGCGCGCTTCGATGGCATTCATCAAAGGGGGCCATACAAACTTCATGCAGAACCACACGAAGATGATAAAGGCGACCGTCTGACCGATTAGGGTAGCGTTGAAATTCACAACAGCCTCCTATTTAGAGTTAAGACAGAAGCGTTTTCTTACAGCATTGCACCCAGTGGGTTGGTGAACAGCATGAATAATGCGATACCAACACCGATCATTGTTACGGCGTCTAACAGACCCGCTACGATGAACATTTTAACTTGCAGCATAGGAGCCATTTCTGGTTGACGCGCAGCGCCTTCCAGGAACTTGCCACCTAATAAGCCGAAACCGATTGCAGTACCAAGAGCACCCATACCAATCAGCAGAGCAACAGCGATAGCTGTCATGCCTAAAATCGTTTCCATCTGTATCTCCAGTATCTAAAATCTAAATCTAATTAGTTGATGATTTAGTTTAAAATTTCTTCAGCAATCCTTAATGATCTTCATGCGCCATGCTTAAGTAAACAATGGTCAACATCATGAAGATAAACGCCTGCAGCGTGATAACCAAAATGTGGAAAATTAACCAACCTAGTTGCAGAGTCACACCCAGGGAAGATAATAACAAGTTGGTACCATACATCAGCGCAATAAGGATGAAGATCAACTCACCTGCGTACAAGTTACCGAATAGACGCAATGCCAATGAAATTGGCTTAGCAACTAAAGTAACAGTCTCTAATAGGAGGTTGACGGGTATCATTGCCTTATGGTTAAAGGGCTGTAGCGTCAGTTCTTTAACAAAACCAGACACGCCTTTGACCTTAATGCTGTAGTAAATAATCAGCACAAACACACCGATAGCTAAGCTGAAGGTGATGTTTACGTCAGTTGTCGGAACCACTTTCAAGTATGGAACGCCCGCTAAACTTGCTAACCAAGGCAGCCAGTCAACAGGAAGCATATCCATGAAGTTCATCATGAATACCCATACAAAAATGGTCAGAGCTAAAGGCGCGATCAGGGCATTGCGGCCATGAAAACTTTCTTTCACGCTGTTATCAACGAACTCAACGATCATCTCGATAAAGCATTGCAGCTTACCGGGAACCCCTGAAGTCGCTTTTTTACCAACACTACGGAAAATCCACAGGAACAGAACACCAAGACCAACCGAAAAGAACAACGAATCAATGTGCCATGTCCAGAAACCTTCACCAACATGTAAGTTGGTAAGGTGATGCTGGATATAGCCCTGCGGTGTTAACGCTTCACCAGGTGCAGCCATGATTCATCCCACTTAACTTTGCTTGAAGTATAAAGGAGCTGTCCAATGCACTATTAACGTCAGCACATAACAAACAAAAAGCGGCATAAATGCCACCTCAAGCTTGCTAAACACCAATGAAAACATTGCGATGGTTAACAGCAACTTTACCGCTTCCCCCCAGTAAAAAGTTTTAATCACTTTTGCTGCTGAACTTGCTCCCGTATGAGAGAAAGCGAGGGTTGCGAATACAAAATTAGGGAGCACAGCAATTGAACCACCTGCTAACGCAGAATAGCCAAACTGAACTCCCCACACGACGAAAAAGAGAATTGAAGCACCCCCAGCCACCGCCGCCTGCATCATCACCAATTTATAGGCTGACCACCGGCCACGACGCGCTAAAACCTTACTCAACTCATCCTCTCCGCATTCATACTTTTTGTTTCGATGACCGGATGACAAATATCCGTATTTTTGTCGATGCACAAAAAGCTTGCGAAAGTATACCTTTTCACGCCTTCATTGCAACTTTGAGATAAGGAAAAACAGCACTTTTAACGTGATATAGCGCCAAAACAGTCAAAATCCAAAATTAACATATGTCACAAATTTACATTAAAAACTGTTAATCTACAGACATTAACGAATTTTGCTAAGAATTCCGTCTAATTCAGCCAGATTCTGATAGTTAATTACAATTTTACCCTTACCCTTACTGCTATGAGCGATCGAAACCTTAGCACCTAATCTTTCAATTAACTGCTGCTCTAAACGACAAACATCTTGATCTTTAGTCGTAGTTTCGACGGGTTTGGGCGGATTTAAGGTTTGATTAATCAATCGTTCAGTTTCGCGAACGGTTAATTCCTTGGCAGCCACTAATCTCGCCAGATTTGTTTGTTCTTCACCCTCAATTGCGAGCAAAGCGCGTGCATGGCCCATATCAATGTCGCCATACTCGAGTAAACGCTTAACCGGTTCATTTAACCCGTTTAACCGTAACAAGTTAGATACACTCGCGCGAGATTTTCCCACAACATCGGCAACCTGTTGGTGAGTCAGCTCAAATTCTTGCATCAAACGTTGTAATGCAATGGCTTCTTCCATGGCATTTAAGTCTTCACGTTGAATGTTTTCAATCAACGCAATGGCAACCGCCGCTTCATCGGGAACCGGTTTAACGATACAAGGGATTTTTTCGACACCCGCCAATTGGGACGCTCGCCAACGGCGCTCACCGGCGATGATTTCATACTGGCTATCGCTAACAGGACGCACCACAATCGGCTGAATAATGCCTTGATTGCGGATGGAATGGGCGAGTTCTTCTAACGCCTCGGGAGACATGTCCTTACGAGGTTGGTATTTACCCGGTTGTAGCAGGTCGAGATCCAGATGAATAAGTTCTTCTTTTTTATCGACAACAACTACTTCTTCCGTGTGTTTTTTACTCGCGGCGTGGCTGTTACTCAGTAAAGCATCTAAGCCCTTACCTAACCCTCTTTTCTTTAACGTCATGGTTATCCTTTACGCTCGCTTAGCCTGAGTTTTCTGTTCGGAACGGCGGATCATCTCACCCGCTAACGCCAAATATGCCTTAGCCCCCGCACTCGATTTGTCGTAGTACATGGCGGGTGCGCCAAAGCTCGGCGCCTCGGCCAAACGCACATTACGTGGGATTACAGTGCGATAAACCTTATCACCAAAATGCTGTTTTAGCTGATCGGACACATCATTTGACAGGCGATTACGCGGGTCATACATGGTCCGCAAAATCCCTTCAATCCCCAAACCAGGATTCACCACCGCCGCTAATTTGGTGATGGTATCAATCAAGGCGGTTAAGCCTTCCAGTGCAAAATACTCACACTGCATTGGCACCAACACGGAATCCGCCGCCGACATGGCATTAACCGTCAACATGTTGAGCGAAGGTGGGCAATCGATAAAGATGTAATCGTATTGATCTTTTATCGGTGCGAGCGCATTACGTAACCGCACTTCACGGGCAAAGAACTCCATGAGTTTAATTTCTGCCGCAGTCACATCGCCGTTACTGGCAATCAGATCGTATTTCCCCGTGGTGTCTTTAACCACGATCTCATCGAAGGGCTTTTCTTCAACCAGCAGTTCGTAAGCCGTGTTTTCGACTTCGTATTTATCGACACCGCTGCCCATGGTGGCATTGCCCTGAGGATCGAGATCGATCAGCAGCACTTTACGCTTAGTCGCGGCTAAAGAGGCGGCTAAGTTGACACAAGTTGTTGTTTTCCCTACGCCACCTTTCTGGTTGGCCACGGCAATTACTTTACCCACAATGTCACCCTGTATGTAAATTCTGGTTTATTGCCTACTTAAAAATCCATGCGAAATGAGGAGCTTTAAGCCTGTTATTCTTTGATTATTTTGAGTAAATGTCTTTGCTCATCGAGTCTAGGCACTTGGAGTTCGATGGTTTCGGTCACCACAAATCCAGCGGGGATTTGTTGCATCTCTTCATCACTCAGTAGTCCCTTGAGCGCATAAAATTGTCCATGCTCGGCAGGCAAGTGATGGCACCATGTCAACATATCATGGATTGAGGCAAAGGCGCGGCTGAGCACTCCATCGAACTTTTGCTCGGGTTGATAGGCCTCGACTCGGCTCTCTATCGAACTAATATTGTGGATCCCGAGTTCAAAGGCCACTTGCTTTTGAAAACGGATACGCTTGCCTAAGCTATCGAGCAGCACAAAGGTTTTATCTGGATTCATAATCGCTAAAGGAATGCCGGGAAGACCTGGGCCTGTACCTACATCGATAAAGCGCTCGCCCTGCAAATGGGGCGACACCACTAAGCTGTCCATGATATGGCGGACAAGCATCGCCTCAGGATCTCTTACCGAGGTTAAGTTATAGGCTTTATTCCATTTGTTGAGCATGCCAACAAAATCAAGCAGTTGTTTTTTCTGCTCAGCAGTGGCGGGCAGATTAATTTCGGCTAAATAGGCCTCTAACTGGGCAGATAACACTGAACAACCTCAATAAAGATACGATTATAAACTCGCTGGCTATTATGAAGCCCTGAAACGTCGAAGGGAAGCCTGAATGCTTCCCTTCTGCGACCAAACTGGCGATTAAGCTAGCTTTTACGCGCTCTTGCGTAATAAACCACGTTTTTTCAGATGCACCAGCAGAATTGAAATCGCTGCCGGAGTGATACCTGAAATACGCGATGCTTGGCCAATGGTTTCGGGCTTATGGCTATTTAACTTAGCAATAACCTCATTTGAAAGCCCCGGAACCTCTTTGTAATCAAGATTCAATGGCAGACCTGTGTTCTCATTGCGTACCGCTTTGTTGATCTCTTCCTGCTGACGTTGAATATAGCCAGAGTACTTCACTTGGATCTGAACTTGCTCGGCAGCGAGCGGATCGGCAAGTCCCGGACCAAAACCTTCAATCTGCATCAACTTGCTGTAATCCATTTCAGGACGACGCAGCAACTCTTCAAACGACGCTTCACGGGAGATCGGCGTGTTTAAATGCGGATTTAACACTGGCACCAATGGAGAATTTGGATGGATCCATTGGCTACGTAGACGCTGCAGTTCTAACTCGATCGATTCCATTTTTTCGCTGAAAGAGGCCCAGCGCGCATCATCCACCAGACCCAGTTCACGACCTTTTGCCGTTAAACGCAGATCGGCGTTGTCTTCACGCAGCAATAGGCGGTATTCGGCGCGGCTAGTAAACATACGGTAGGGTTCTTTAGTCCCTAAGGTTGATAAATCGTCAACCAATACACCTATGTAGGCTTCATCACGGCGAGGACACCAAGCTTCTTTGCCCTGAACCTGCAATGCAGCGTTCATCCCCGCGAGTAAACCTTGGGCACCAGCTTCTTCGTAACCCGTGGTACCGTTGATTTGGCCCGCGAAGAATAAACCATTGATAGTTTTGGTTTCTAACGAGTTTTTAAGATCCCTTGGATCGAAATAGTCGTACTCAATCGCATAACCTGGGCGAACAATCTCAGCATTTTCCATACCTTGGATCGAACGAACCAAATTTAACTGCACATCGAAAGGCAAGCTGGTGGAAATACCGTTAGGGTAGATCTCGTTGGTGTTTAAGCCTTCGGGTTCGATAAAGATCTGGTGCGATGATTTATCTGAAAAACGATGGATCTTGTCTTCGATAGAAGGGCAGTAACGTGGACCAATCCCCTCGATCACGCCTGAATACATAGGGCTGCGATCTAAGCCTCCACGAATAATATCGTGTGTCTTTTCATTGGTATGGGTGATCCAACAAGAAATTTGTTTCGGGTGATGGCTCACATCGCCCATAAACGACATCACAGGTAATGGCGTATCGCCTTTCTGCTCTGTCATCTGGGTAAAATCGATGGTGTTGGCGTCAATACGTGGTGGTGTACCGGTTTTTAAGCGGCCAACACGGATTGGTAACTCGCGTAAACGGTGGGCGAGTGCGATAGATGGCGGATCGCCAGCACGACCACCACTGTAGTTTTCTAAACCAATGTGAATTTTACCACTGAGGAAAGTACCCGCGGTTAAGACCACTGCAGGCGCTTCGAAAGCTAAGCCCATTTGGGTCACTACGCCGATTACGTGATCGTTCTCAACAACCAGATCATCTACAGCTTGTTGGAAAATACGTAAGTTGGCTTGGTTTTGCAGAATATTTTGGATCTTCTGACGATACAAAGCGCGATCAGCCTGAGCACGAGTCGCTCTTACTGCTGGGCCTTTGCTTGAGTTTAGGGTTCTAAATTGGATCCCTGCATAGTCGGTTGCGATCGCCATTGCACCGCCTAACGCATCGATTTCTTTTACCAGATGACCTTTGCCAATACCGCCGATCGCAGGGTTACATGACATTTGGCCTAAAGTATCAAGATTATGCGTCAGCAATAATGTCTTAGAGCCCATTCTTGCTGCAGCCAATGCGGCTTCAGTTCCGGCATGACCACCACCTACAACAATAACATCAAACCGTTCATGAAAATGCATGACCCTACCTTTAGTAACTTAAGAGACCCAACGTGAGCCGATCATTTTAGCATTTGCTTTGAATGAGGTGAATGATCATTTTTAGAAAATGGATCCATAGGATCGGGACTAATAGATCTTAAGATCTTTATATAGATCTTCTTATTATGTTTACTATAAGGATCGCACTTTCCTGTGGGTAAGCTTATTTTCTTATTTATATCAAACAGTAACGAACTTTCATTCTTGTGATCTAGCCGAGATCTACTGCCAGAAAAGTTGGGGATAGATCGGCTATTTATCCACAAGGGGGATCTTTAAGCAGATCAGGTTGTGAATAGCACAGAGGTTGATCAGATCTAAATAATAGTTTATCCACAAAAATATACATCTAAGTAGCTTTTTGTGGATAAATAAGATCTAAACTGTGGGTGGTTTGGTATGTTTTCCAAGAGAGGATCTTAAATTTGATCTTGCCATTGTGCCAACCACGCTAAAGCTGGGTCTTCTGGCACTGGATCCTGTTGAACATCGATCTGGATCTTATCCACAATGACTTTTGCACCGCTATATTCCAGTGCTTCAACTAACTTTTCTGGGCCTTGGCAAAAGGTGTCATAACTCGAATCGCCAATCGCGCATAAGGCGAACTGAACATTGGCCAGCTCCGGTGTGTTTAGCAGCAGTTCTTTACAAAATGGTTGTAAATTGTCGGGCAGATCGCCGGCGCCATGGGTCGACGAAACGATGATCCAAAGGGGATATGATTGCAATTCATCCAAAGTTGGGCTCAAAAAGGTATCGACTTCATGGCCTAATGGAGTGAGCTGGGCCTGCATTTCATCCGCTATATATTCACTGCTGCCGAGGGTGGTTCCGACTAATATCGCGATCTTGGTCATTGTTACTGCTCTCTGTGGTCGTTAATTTCTATCATTTTTGGGGCTTACATCTACTTACAGTGTTTTGCTGTATAAATTTACTCACTATTGATTTGCAGTCTGCTAGTATCCTTGGCTGCAATCCTTGTTTTATACATAGGCCGTAAGGTTTTTATAACAATTATAATAGGATAACTGATGACTACTCCTGCTGATGCGCCAAAGTGGCCACGCCAAATACCCTATATTATTGCCAGTGAAGCGTGTGAGCGTTTCAGTTTTTATGGCATGCGCAACATTCTAACACCATTCTTGATGACGGCACTTTTGCTCTCTATTCCCGAAGATCTTCGTGGAGCTGTGGCCAAGGATGTGTTCCACTCGTTCGTGATTGGGGTGTATTTTTTCCCCTTACTCGGTGGTTGGATTGCAGATAGATTCTTTGGTAAGTACAACACTATTCTGTGGCTAAGCTTACTTTACTGTGTGGGCCATGCGTTCTTGGCGATTTTTGAGCACAGTGTGCAAGGCTTTTACACCGGCTTATTTTTAATTGCCTTAGGTTCGGGCGGGATTAAGCCTTTAGTTTCTTCGTTTATGGGCGATCAGTTTGATCAGAGCAATAAGTCTTTGGCGCAAAAAGCCTTCGATATGTTCTATTTTACGATCAACTTTGGTTCCTTCTTCGCATCATTATCTATGCCATTGTTACTCAAAAACTTTGGCGCTGCAGTGGCTTTCGGGATCCCCGGTGTATTGATGTTTATCGCCACGGTATTTTTCTGGTTAGGTCGCAAACGTTATGTGCATATGCCGCCAGAGCCTAAGGACCCCCATGGATTTTTACCCGTGATCCGCAGCGCCTTGCTCACTAAGGTCGAAGGCAAGGCCAATATCGGTTTAGTGTTAGCCTTAATTGGTGGTGTTTCAGCCGCTTATGCGCTGGTGAATATTCCGACGCTCGGGATTGTGGCAGGTTTATGTAGCGCTATGGTGCTGCTGATGGGATTTGTTGGCCTTGGAGCTTCATTACAGCTTGAGCGCGCGCGAGGGATTCATCCTGATGCGGCCGTGGATGGTGTACGTTCAGTGCTGCGTATTTTAGTGTTGTTCGCCTTAGTGACGCCATTTTGGTCCTTATTCGATCAAAAGGCGTCGACCTGGATTTTGCAGGCTAACGATATGGTTAAACCTTCGTGGTTTGAACCCGCGATGATGCAGGCATTAAACCCGCTGTTAGTGATGCTGTTGATCCCATTTAATAACTTCGTTTTATATCCTGCGATTGAGCGTATGGGCGTGAAATTAACCGCGCTGCGTAAAATGGGGGCGGGGATCGCGATAACTGGCTTAAGCTGGATTGTAGTTGGGACGATTCAGTTGATGATGGACGGTGGTTCGGCGCTGTCTATCTTCTGGCAGATCTTACCCTATGCCTTACTGACATTTGGTGAAGTATTAGTTTCGGCGACGGGTTTAGAATTTGCCTACAGCCAAGCACCTAAAGCGATGAAGGGCACGATTATGAGCTTTTGGACCTTATCGGTTACCGTCGGTAACCTTTGGGTATTACTGGCCAATGTGAGCGTAAAAAGCCCTGCGGTGACGGAACAAATTGTTCAAACTGGGATGAGTGTGACGGCATTCCAAATGTTCTTCTTTGCAGGATTTGCGATCTTGGCAGCGGTCATCTTCGCGCTCTATGCTAGGTCCTATCAAATGCAGGACCATTATCGCCAAGTCTAGATAAACCATTTAAGACAAAGCGCCTTTAAATAAAAAATCAGCCCCTAAGCGAACTTAGTGGGCTGATTTTTTATGGTTAGTTAAACTAACCGCGAAAGCGAAATTATTTGCCGATACAGAAACTAAAAATGTAAAACCACTCAAAGTGTTAGAAAGCTATTGGCGCACATATGGAGTGCAACCTTTTGTTAGGTTTTGCCATGGAAGAACCCATTCTAGGCGATTTGCAGCATTTTTAAAGTGGGATATCTGGGAAAGTGGGACAAAATTATTATCTTTATTGTTACTCATTTTGAAGTTTGTTCTATCAGTACAAACTATTGATTTTAAATAATAAAATAGTAAATCCTCTTGCGTTTTTCTTCCTCCATGCGAATCTTTATAAAGCAGGAGGTAATCATGAAAAAATACCCGTCTTTATCATTAATTGCTTTATGTGTGTCCTTGTCAGGTTGTGCAGCCGGACCCCGTCATTATGCTCAAGATGAATCTCGGGCTTTAAATCTAGCGCGAGCCGGGGGCATCTACGATTTGGATTTGAGAGATTCCCACGATGGTGTCCACTCTTATAGCAAAGGTATGTTGGTTCCATTACTTGGGCTCGCTAGGCTAACGACTTCATTTAATGATCCGCTTCTGCGTCTTTCTGGTACGCAGACGTTCGCGTTTAACGCTACCGATATAATGATTACACCAGACAATCCCTCGGCTAGACCAAGTCTAATGGGATGGATGCCCGCATCTGCTGTTACCTCAGAATCTCAGGCTTATGAGAAATATGTGCATCTTGTCGATCAGGCTATCCAGCATGTGGCCGATGATATGGCATTGAATGTCACTAAACTGAGTAATGTAGAAACGCCAGAAATTGATGGCCATCCTATGATTCTTTGGTCTGTTGAAAGCGCTGAGCATGGATGCGGTATTGGTCAATGTGTGGTTGCTTACAACATTACTACTCCTTATCTCTGGAAGAGCCCGCTCTACATTAAAGATGGTGAGTCCGAAAGCTATAACATCGCCGCTAATCACCTGAAGAACTATTCTCGCTTTGTGTTCCGTCAGTCAGGATCACAAGACTTTCCAATTGATGAGTTTTATAGAGCCGTCAGTGCTGCATTACCATCGTGGATGGTGATCTATTTTCCACCAAACCATGTGGTGAAGAATGGCCAATCTCTCCCATATCCAGTGTTGTATGAGCAAGGGGAACAACTGCTGTTTAAGGAGCCTGCATTATGAAAAGTGAATATCAGGATCTAGACAATATTGTTTTGGCGATGGATGAAGTCCAAACGGATCCCATAATTCTTACTTACCTGATCAGTCATCTATTGACGAGAAATTCGGTGTTTCATCAGCCTAGAGTTGGATGTGTCAAATGCAAGAGCACGGGAGAATTAGTCTATCCCCATAGTTGGATTGAGCTTTCAGGTGGTTGGACTGTTGATCTTAGACTGAATCAGGCTTTCAACACGTTCGACCGTTATCCGCAAGGCATTTTCGAGCCATCATCCTACCGGAACCTTCAGTATTTCGGTATACCCCTTACCGTGCCCGAATTCGAACCATCTGAACTCGATGAAATGACTGATTTTATGTTTTCCAAGTTATTCAGTGTGCAAGGACTGGATACTCGAGTGAGCGGAGGTTGCTATGACTGCATTTGAGTGGGGAATGCTTGGGCTATTCCTATTTTTTAGTTTGGTCACCTTCTGGTGTCTTTACAGCTATAGGGCCAACCAGAAATTGTCAGGCCAAGGCAAATCTCAAGCTGAAGAGTGGGAGGGAAAACATGAGTCAAAATCTCAAAAATGATTTAGTAAATATAATGTTGCTTGGTGTTCTGCTATTCGGATTGATGCTGGCTCAAGACTCTGGATGGGGATTCTTGCTTGCAGGTTTGCCATTAGCTATTTGGTGTTTTAAAGCTTTCGCATTTATCCAACGCAAATGGTGGCTAGCCGTTCCATTTTGGTGTGCACTTACTTATTTGTGTTGGCAAATGTCTTTAGCGCTTTGGATTGGATATATAGTGGTTGCAATTTTTAAATATCCAATTGATTTAAATAGTAATTACCAAATAAAGAATCGTAAAAAGGTGAAAAGTCGTAAGCACGATTCGGAGTTCTATGGTGATTACACCTCAATAGATATAGATAAACGCGGGCATTTAGGTACTGGTATTGGCATTCCTGATAGCTTTGATTACGACTACCGAAACCATATTAGGTTTGATGATTGATTTTTGGTCCTTAGCTGGTTCCTTTTGAGTACACATCAACGGAACTAGCCATCAGACTGGTTTTACTACCAACAGAACCACCTAAACCAGACCAGAGATAAAGCACCACCTATAACAGACTGTGGAGACCTAGATGTTCATTCGAGCTTACCTTCGCGCATCAACCAAAGAACAAAATGCTGAACGGGCTCGAGAGTCCTTGATTCAGTTTGCTACTCAGCATGGCCAGCGAATCGCCGCTTTTTATATCGAGAATGTTTCTGGGGCCACGTTGCACAGGCCTGAGTTGATGCGCTTGATTGCCGAGTCAGGCGAGGGTGACATTGTGCTGGTTGAACAAATCGACCGTCTGGCGCGGCTTAAGCAAAGCGATTGGGACACGTTGAAACAAAAGTTGGCCAGCAAACGCTTAGCCATTGTTTCACCAGAACTTCCCACCAGTTGGCTGGCTTTGCAACAACATAGCGAAACTGACTTTACCGGTGCTATTTTACAGGCGGTGAATGCCATGATGTTGGACATGCTCGCTGCCGTTGCTCGCAAAGATTATGATGACCGGCGACGCCGCCAATCACAGGGAATCGCAAAGGCTAAATCCGATGGTAAATATAATGGGCGTCAGCCAGATCTCAAACGTCACCAGCACATAGCCAGCCTACTGAAGACTGGCCATAGTTATAGTGACATTCAAGATATGTTGGGGTGTTCGCGGCACCTGATTGCATCAATATCGAAAGTGATAAGATCCTCTCACTAGCAGGGCATGACAAGTGTAACTGCTGATTTGTTAGCCTGTTTTAAGTCTTTTAAGATCAATTATTTCTCATTTTTTGACTTTATTGCTAGCCGTGAAAATGCAAAGCCTATAGGATACAAAAATTACAATTTGTAGGTTTTGTGAGTCATATGAAGGCAACCAATATAGACCCTCAACTGCTTGAAAAAGCCACGAGCATCTTTGCTGAGTTGGGCTTACCTATTGAGCAGGCTATTAACGTCTTTTTAGCTAAATCCATTCAAGCCAAAGGTTTTCCGTTTTCTGTTGCTCTTGAAAATGAAGTAGAGACTCGGGAAGTTGCACAAACGCAACACAATATCAGCAATGCAGAGATAACCGAAGCTATCCAAGACTTGGTTGAACATGCTCTACCACTGAGTGAAATAGAAAACCTCACGCAGCTAACCTATTGTCGCAACATTTTTGGGTTGTCATTCCCCGTGCTCAAACTGGCTAAATCCCCCCGGCCGGAAGACATTCGCAGTGCGGCCAAAGACGCTAAAGATCGCAACCGCTACTCCACCACTAAAGTGGCTCAGCGAAACCAAAAAACCTATGTTATTTGCACCCAATGGACAGACAGACATCGTTCTGCATTTTGTCGTTGGCAAGCCATCTTTAGCTAGAACGCAAAATAATAACCAAACAATACACTGATTTTTAACGATTTAACTTCATTTAGGCAGTATCAATGAACTTACAAGACAAAGAACAAAGCGCCAAACTCTCCAGTGCCATTTGGCGTATGGCAGACGACCTATGGGGTGATTTCAAACACACCGACTTTGCGCGCATTATCCTGCCATTTTTGCTGCTGCGTCGTATTGAATGCGTGTTGGAACCCACCCGTGAAGAAGTACGCAAATTCTATCTTGCCGAGAAACAATCCGGCATTGACCTTGGTTTAGTGTTGCCAGAAGTTGCTGGCTTTGCCTTTTACAATACTAGTGAGTATAGCCTCGAAACTTTGGGTGCATCAGACACTGGCGACAACCTAGAACACTACATCAGCCAGTTCAGCAAAAACGTTCGCACTATCTTTGATGAGTTTAAATTTGGTCAAACCATAGAAGATCTGGAAAAAGCCAAGCTGCTCTACCGCATGGTAAGCTACTTTGCCAACATCGATCTGCATCCTGATGTGGTGTCTGATCGCGTATTGTCTGATGCCTATGAAGAGCTGATTTTTAAGTTTGCCAGCTCGGTTAATGAGAAGGCGGGGGAATTTATGACTCCGCGCGATGCCGTGCGTCTTGCCACCAAACTGGTGCTGGCGGCAGATGAAGATATCTTTAGTGAAAAGGGCGTGATCCGCACCATCTATGACCCAACCTGTGGCACGGGCGGCTTCCTTTCCGATGCCATCAGCCAAATTGAAGAAATGGGTAGTAGTGCCAAAGTGGTGCCTTTTGGTCAAGAGCTCGACCCGGCGACCCACGCCATGGCGCTGACCAATATGATGATCCGTGGGTTTGATGCCAATAACATCAAGCAAGGCAACACCCTGTCAGACGATCAGCTGCGTGCCGACAAGTTCCACTATGGCCTTGCGAACCCGCCATTTGGCATTAAATGGGAAAAAGCCAAGAAAGAAGTGGAACGTGAGCACAAACAGCTCAAATACGCTGGTCGCTTTGGCCCTGGTCTACCAAGTATCTCTGATGGCTCCATGCTGTTTTTGTTGCACTTGGTATCAAAAATGGAAACGCCTGAAAACGGCGGTGGCCGCGTCGGCATCGTGCTCTCAGGCTCGCCACTGTTTAACGGCGATGCAGGCTCCGGCCCATCAGAAATCCGCCGCTGGCTGCTGGAACAAGATTTAGTCGAAGCGATCGTTGCTCTGCCAACCGATATGTTCTTCAACACGGGCATTGGCACCTACATCTGGATTTTATCTAACCATAAAGAACCAAGACGCAAGAATCAGGTGCAACTGATTAACTTGGCTGACATCTGGACGCCAATGCGTAAGTCGCAAGGCAGTAAGCGTAAGTACCTCAGTGATGTGCAGATCAACGACATTGTACGTGCGTACGATGGTTTTGAAGCCAGTGACAACTGCAAAATTTTCAATACCACCGACTTTGCTTATCGTAAAGTCACCATCCAGCGTCCACTGCGCGCCAAACTCAATATCACTGAGGATGGTATCACTCGGCTGAAAAACTTAGCGACGTTCCAAAAGCTCAAACCAGAGCAACAAGCGGCGTGGGCACAATACCTTACAGATAACCTTGGCCTTCAGCCTTATGAATGGGCGCGTTTGGCCGTGAAGAAAAATAACAATAAGGGTGACTTTGGTAAGTGCCCGAAGGCACTGGCTACGGCTTTAATCGCGCACTTTATGTTGATAGATCCGCAATTCGAGCCTGTTCTGGATGAAAAAGGCCAAGTGATCGCCGACCCGAAACTCAAAGACACCGAAAGCATTCCCTTTGATCGTGATGTTGAAGATTACTTTGTGCAAGAAGTGCTGCCACATGTGCCAGATGCCTTTATTGATCACTCAGTGCGTGATGAAAAAGATGGCGAAGTGGGCATTGTCGGCTATGAAATTAACTTTAACCGCTATTTTTACCAGTATGTGCCGCCACGAGATTTGGGTGTACTTGATAGCGAGCTAAAGGCATGTGAAGCGCGCATTCAAGCACTGCTCAATGAGGTGGCGGAATGATGCGTCCGTACACTGAGTATCAGCAAAGTGATATTAGTTGGTTAGGTAAGGTTCCTAAGCATTGGGCCAAGAACAAATTCAAGTTCCTACTTAACGAAAAACCGAAGACACAAAATTTAGAATTACCTTGTGGTTCTATTAGTTTTGGGCACGTCGTGTTCAAAGATTCAGAGCGTTTAAGCGAGGAGACAAAGGCTGCATACCAAGAGGTATTGTCCGGGGAGTTTCTCATCAACCCTCTGAATCTGAACTATGACTTGAAGAGTTTGCGAACAGCATTGGCAGATATCGACGTTATTGTTAGCTCAGGCTATATCGTCCTCAAATCGTTAGGTGTTGTTGATAAAGCCTATCTCAGATGGTTGCTTTATCTGTTTGATGTACGCCATATGAAAACATTGGGTGCAGGGATCAGACAAACCATTTCTTTCAAAGATATCGCAGATTGTGCTGTTTACATCCCAAACGATTCAGAACAAAACGCCATTGCCACATTCCTTGATCGCGAAACCCAGCGCATCGACAGTCTGATCGAGGAAAAACAGACCTTTATTAAGCTGCTCAAAGAAAAACGCCAAGCGCTGATCAGCCATGTGGTCACTAAGGGGCTTAACCCCAATGTGGAAATGCAGGATTCTGGCATCGAGTGGATTGGTCAAGTGCCGAAGCATTGGAAGTTAATTACTCACAACTATGTAATTAACAAAATAGAACAAGGCTGGAGTCCTCAAGCTGATAGTCGCGCTCCATCAGGCGCACAATGGGGAGTTACAAAGCTAAGCTCTGTAAAATCAGGAACTTTCTACCCTGATGAATGTAAAGCTCTTCTTGATGGGGATGATCCATCCAATGGGTTAAAAGTTCAGGCTGATGACTTCTTAATTTCTCGGGCAAATACGCCAGAGCTTGTAGGGGATGTTTGCGTTGTAGGAGATATTGGTGATAGGAATATTATCTTATGTGATTTGATCTACAAAGTATCTTACTCAGATGAAGTTTTTAATCGCTACATGATGTATTGGTTCTTGAGCTCTTCCGCCAGATCTCAGATTAAATTGGATGCTAGAGGTTCTAGCATGACAATGGCGAAGATTTCTCAATCCCATATAAAGGCTTGGAAAATACCACTTCCAACATTATCTGAACAAGAATCCAGTGTGACTTACCTTGACAAGTCGCTTAGCAAAATAGACGAAATATCTGCCGAAGTAGAACACTCAATATCTTTGCTCAAAGAACACCGCACATCGCTTATCAGCGCAGCAGTCACAGGGAAAATCGACGTCAGGGAGGCGGCGTATGGCAGCACATCATGAAGTGCATTTTGAACAATATATTACCGAGCAGTTGGTGAACAATGGCTGGAAAGAGGGGCATTCCAGCCACTATGACCAGCAACGTGCCATTTACCCACAAGATGTCATTGCCTGGGTGCGGGCCACCCAGCCTGATGTTTGGCACAAGCTGAATAAACCGCCTAGTGCAAATGCCGAGCAGGTGCTACTGGAGCGTTTGGAAAAAGCACTAGCGAGCAAAACAGGTGGCACCATTAATGTGTTGCGTAAAGGCTTTACCATAGCAGGTTGCGGCACCATTGCTATGGGTCAACGCAAACCCGAAGATGCGCGCAATGAAGAACGCATTGCCCGTTATGAACACAACATTTTGCGTGTGGTGCGCCAACTGAAATATTGCCCGACTCGCGAGTGGGAAATTGACTTGGTGTTCTTTATCAACGGCCTACCCGTAGCCACCGCCGAGCTAAAAACCGATTTTACCCAGTCGATAGAATCGGCCATTGCGCAGTACAAAGAGGATCGTCTGCCCGTTGACCCAAAAACCAAACGCAAAGAGCCGTTGTTAACCTTTAAACGCGGTGCAGTTGTGCACTTTGCCATGTCAGATACTGAAATTGCCATGGCTACCAAACTGGCGGGAGAAAATACCTATTTTCTGCCCTTCAATAAAGGCCATGATGGTTCTACCTCTGATTTGCCCGTACACATCAACTTGCCGGGTGAAGATGGAGAGTATCCGGTCAGCTATTTTTGGCAAGAAATTGCCCAAAAAGATAATTGGCTACGCATTTTCTACAGCTTTGTGTATGTCGAAACCAAAGAGGTTGCCGATAGCAATGGCAAGGTTGAGCGTAAGGAAACACAGATTTTCCCCCGTTATCATCAGTTAGCCGCAGTCAACAAGATGATTGATGATGCCCGTAAGAACGGTGCAGGCATGCAGTATCTTTGTGAGCACAGCGCCGGTTCGGGAAAAACCTCTACCATAGCCTGGACTGCCCATGATTTGATTCGCTTGCGTAGCCCAGAGGGTAAAGCGGTCTTTAAATCCATCATCATTGTCACCGACCGCACCGTGCTGGATTCACAGTTGCAAGATGCGGTGCAACAGCTCGATCATCAATATGGAGTGATTAAGGCGATTGATCGCGAAAAGAGCAGCGAGTCGAAATCAAAACAGCTGACTGAAGCGCTATTGACTGGCACGCCGATCATTGTAGTGACGATTCAAACTTTCCCGTATGCGTTAGAAGCGATTCTGACCAATCAATCTTTGGCACAAAGTAACTTTGCGGTGATCATCGATGAAGCGCACACTTCACAAACAGGCTCTACCGCCAAAGGCCTACGCGCAGCGCTTACGCTAAACCTGAGCTCTCAAGAGTTGGAGCAAATGAGCATTGAGGAGATTCTCACTAAGGTGCAAGAAGCGCGTGCCATGCCCAAAAATGTTTCGCACTTTGCTTTCACGGCCACACCCAAGCACAGCACCAAGATGCTGTTTGGTCGCCCAAAAGACCCTAGCCAACCAGTGTCAGATGACAATTTTCCTGAATCGTTCCACCTCTACACCCAACGCCAGGCCATTGATGAGGGTTTTATTCTTTATGTGCTAGAGAATTACACCCACTACGATACAGCCTACAAAATTGGTGAGAACAATCTGGATGAGAAGCGTGTAGACAGCAAACAAGCCCGCCGTGCATTGGCTCGCTGGATGTCACTGCACCCAACCACGGTCAGCCAAAAAGTCGAATTTATTATTAAGCACTTCAAGGCCAATATCGCCCACCTACTGGAAGGTGAAGCCAAAGCCATGGTAGTCACATCAGGCAGGCCGCAGGCCGTGAAATACAAGCTCGCTTTTGATAAGTACATCAAAAAGCATGGCATCGAGGGTATTCAAGCCTTGGTTGCCTTCTCGGGCAAAGTCCCCGGCAAAGATTTGGGTGATGAAGACAGTCAAGACCCGCTGGGGATTGATTTCGACAAAGAGTACACCGAGTACAACTTAAACCCAGACACGCACGGGGCTGACCTGCGCCATGAGTTTGAGAAAACCGACTATCGCGTCATGTTAGTCGCCAACAAGTTCCAAACGGGCTTTAACCAACCAAAACTGGTTGCAATGTACTTAGATAAGAAGATCTCAGATGTAGAAGCTGTACAAACGCTGTCGCGCCTAAACCGCACCTACCCAGGCAAAGACACCACTTACGTGATTGATTTTGCCAATGATCCGCAAACCATTCTCAATGCGTTCAAAAAGTACGACAACGGCGCGCAGCTTAACGAAGTGCAAGATGTGAATGTCATTTATGACATCAAAGAGATTCTGGATGAGCAAAGCATCTACAACCATCAAGATTTAGAGTTGTTTAAGCAAGCGCGTGGTAAATCGATTCTCGGCCAGGCACCCGACAAAAAGTCACACGCACACAAAAAGCTGCTTGCTGCCACACAACGCCCTACCGATGTGTTCAACGTTAAGCTCAAAGAGCTGGTTGATGCTGCAAACCATTGGGATCAGCAATACAACAAAGCGCACCTTGCTGGTGATGAGAAAGCGGCGAACTACGCGGAATCGCAACGCAGTGAGTTCACCAAGCAACGTGAAGCACTGATGCGTTTTAAGTCGGATTTGGCTCGATTTGTGAAGCATTACAGCTACATGGCGCAATTGATTGAGTTTGGTGATCCTGAGCTGGAAAACTTTGCCGCGTTTGCCCATTTGCTATCACGTCGATTGAAAGGGGTAACACCAGAAAACATCGATCTCAGTGCTCTGGTGTTAGAGAAATTCAAAATCAAGTATGACAAAGAGCCGCTTCCAATGGCAGTGAATCAGGTACTTGAACCTATCCGCCCCAACTACAACGACCCTACCGATCGTGAACAGGCATTTCTTGCCGATATCATTCGTCGCCTCAATGAACTGTTTGGCGATGTCGGCGATGAGCCAGGCCGCCGAAACTTTGCCAACGGCACCATTACGCGTGTCACCCAAAACCCAATTGTGGTTGAGCAGATAGAAAAGCACGACAAGTCGATTGCCCTCAAAGGCGACTTGCCGCAAGCGGTGAAGCAAGCCGTTGTGCAGGCTCTGCTGAAAGAAGGTGATATAGCCCGAACGCTACTCAAAGACCCACAGGTAATGGCAAGTTATGTTGAGCTGATTTTTGACATGATGAAGCAGAAGACCGCTGATCCGCTGGAGAACCAACATGGCTAAAGATCTTACAGAGTCTTTACATGACAGACAAAACATTCTTAATAACCGTTACGCCTTGCAAAAAGCGGAGCAACACCTGGCCTTAGGAGGTGTTCAGTTTGATGGTGAGACAGTGTTCACTAAGCAGCAAGTCATGGAATTGTTTGAAATTAGTGAACGTACAATTGAGCGCTATTTATCCAGTCATGCAGATGAACTAAAAAACAATGGCTACCAAATACTAAGAGGTTTAAAACTTAGAGAATTCAAAATGTTAAGTTATGGTACCGACATCGATGACGGTACCAAAACCAGTGTGTTGGGGGTTTTCTCTTTTCGCGCCATTTTGAACCTTGGTATGCTGCTCACTGACAGTGAACGCGCCAAAGAACTACGTTCTCGTGTACTTGATATTGTGATCGATGTACTCGCCGAGCGTGCAGGTGGTCATACTAAGTACATCAATCAGCGCGATCAAGATTACTTGATGGCGGCATTTCAAGAGGAAAACTACCGGAAGCAGTTTACTGATGCTCTGGATAAATATGTTGATGGCAACAAGTGGAAGTATGGTCGCTTTACTAACCTTATTTATCAAAGTATTTTCCATGAGAATGCTGCGGAGTATAAGAAAATACTAAAGCTGGCTGAAAAAGATAAGATCCGTGAAACCATGTACTCTGAAGTGCTCACGCTTATTGCCAGTTTTGAATCTGGTATCGCTCACGAACTAGAACTCCGGAGTATCAGCCTAGGTCGTCCATTGACGCAGAAAGAAGCTGAGCTGCTGTTTGCCAGTTTTGAGCAACATCCTCTCTTTAGGCCGCTTATAACCGATGCCAGAACAAAAATGGCCAGCCGAGATTTGTGCTTTAGGGACGCTTTACATGAAAAGCTGGAGGCTTACATTAAATCTGTACCGGAAGCAGATTTTGAACGCTTCCTTGGCGAGAAGAGTAAGTCTCTTGAAGAACAGCTCAGTGATCCAGAAACATTGGCCGTATTTAAACGTTTGAAGGACCGCTGATATGACAGACGACGCTCAGCCACGGTACTTTTATTTCGATGTGACGTACGCGGTGATAACCCACGATTGGATCATCGAAGAATCAGGCGGTTTAAAGGGGACAAAGGATATAGGTCAACTTGAAAGCCCATTAGAGCATATTCAAAACGACTGGTATTACCCTGAAATCGAAGACAAGCTGACGCACTTAGTATTTTCCATCAATAAAAACCATGCCTTCAACGATGGAAATAAACGCTCTTCACTGGCGCTCGGAGCCTATTTTTTGGAGCTCAACGGATTCGACTATATCGTGCAGCATTTTGTTCGTGAAATGGAAAATATCGCTGTTTGGGTCGCCGATAACGTTATAGATAAAGAGCTACTTCATAAAATCATTAGCTCTATTCTGTATGACGATGAGTATTCCATCGCATTGAAACTGGAAATTTATGAGGCTGTTCTGCGAGCAGAGGAAAACAAGCAGCCATAAGGTTAGTTGAATGACAGATAATATTCCCCAAGCTCCTCAAGGCGAGTTTGTCCTTTTCACCAGTGCTGATGGTCAAACTCGCGTAGAGTGCCGTTTTGAGTCGGACACGTTGTGGCTTTCTCAGGCTGCAATGGCTGAGCTTTATGATAAAGACGTTCGCACAATCAATGAGCATCTAATCAATATCTACAACGAAGGTGAGCTTGTACAAAACGCAACCATCCGGAAATTCCGGATAGTTCGATTGGAAGGTACTCGCCAAGTATCTCGCGAGATCGACCACTACAATCTCGATGCCATTCTGTCTGTTGGCTACAGAGTTCGTTCGCAACGTGGAACACAGTTCCGCCAATGGGCAACGAAAATCCTGAAAGAATACCTGATCAAGGGATTTGCTATGGACGACGAGCGCCTCAAAAATCCGCCCGTTGGCCATTCTGCTGTGCCAGATTACTTTGATGAAATGCTGGAACGCATTCGCGATATCCGAGCTAGTGAGCGTCGTGTTTATCTGCGAGTCAAAGAAATCTTTACCATGGCTGCCGATTACGAGCCATCTAACCAAGAGACCAACCGCTTCTTCCAAATCATCCAGAACAAGCTGCATTATGCCTGTACGCATATGACGGCTGCTGAGCTTATCGCCAGCCGTGTGGATGCCAGTAAGCCGGATATGGGCTTAACCAGCTATAAAGGCGATGAAGTACGCAAGACTGATGTTACCGTTGCCAAGAACTATCTGCGTGAAGATGAAATCAAAGAGCTTAATCGCATCGTCAATATGTGGCTCGACTTTGCCGAAGATCAGGCGCTACGTCGCAAACAGGTATTCTTACAGGACTGGGCCGATAAGCTAGACCAGTTTTTAAGTTTTAATGATAGAGACGTATTAAGCGGAGCGGGAAAAATCACCAAGAAAGACGCAGATGACAAAGCGAAATTGGAGTTTGACCGCTTTGCCCAGCAGCGCCGTCGTTTAAAAGAAGCTGAAGGCGCACGGGCCAATATTGCAGCACTCAAGGCCATACTCAAAAAAGATAAATAGCCGATATAGTACAGCCCTGATTTCGAATGAATTGAGGGCTGCGTTGTAAGAGGATAACTATAAAGGATTATCCATCTTAAAATCGTCGATATCGCCTGTCATTTTGAATAGATTGGTGTCATTCCAACGGCACAGTTGTCTAACCCGCATTAGATTTGAGTTGGCTCTGCGGATGATGGCAAAAGCGTCCTCAACTGCCTCAATCACAGGTTTTTCCCAGTCTTGAGCTAGCGAAAAGGTTGATCGTAGATAGCGATATTGATCGCCACGAGACAAATAATGGCTGATGACGTTATAGCCTTCAGTTCCCTTTTTGCGCGTGAATTCGTTATAGAACCAATACATTTCAAATTTTCGATCGCGAAGTCGCACTCTACAGCCGTAATGTCCGGGGTAGCCTGGAGTATTTTTGCCGCGGTGAGCCTTGTTGTGCTGCCAATACAACTCAGCAACCCGTTGTGCAATGTAGTAATAGCGCAATTGTTCTAGCTCAACAGACTTATGTATGTAATTCAGATATTGCTGCGATGTTGAACGGGTGAAAAGCATTGCCTCGTCGTGATCTATCTTCTTGTCATCGCTTGAGACAAAAGTATTCCAAGCAGCAATTTGTTTATTCAAAACTGTAAATGGGTCTGTCATTGGATGATCCTCTGTGTTGTTGATACAGAGTCAGTCTATTGTCGTGTGACCTAATCCATCGCCTGCCTTCATGCCCTTTTTGGGCACCTAGGTCTTTTGTTATGGCGACTTAGCCAGAAGGCCTAGCCAATTCCTATCCAGATAATTATCTAATGGGGGACCTTGGACGATTTATTCCATACAAGCTTTATCGCCAATAAAAGACCTGAGCTAAACGATTCCATTTTTAATGGGGGACATGGCTTTAAGAGTTGTAAATCGCCAGGTCTCTAAACTTTCACATGTGAAATTTTCTCTGGTTATTCACTGGCGCATAAATTGATACGGTAATGTCGGCCAACTCATCAATGGCTTAGATTTTTGCTCTTCAGTGGCTGTTTTTAATCTACATGTTGAATAAATTTCATTAAATATCAGCATCTTGATATTTATTATTGAAGTTCCAAAAAAGGGCAGTTCCAGCGGTCTGTTTAGTTAGCCTTTTTCGAGATGATTACTCCTGCAAGCTAGATAATAAACAGGAGCCATCATGACGGGTTATAACCAACCTAAAGAAGAACGGTTACTAACTTATGCAGAAGTGTGTGACGTTTTGCAAACCTCGCAGGCGACACTTCGTCGTTACGTGCGAGATGGACGCTTTCCTCCACCAATAAAACCCAATCCCAATGGCCGCTCTGTGCGGTTTAGGTACAGCGATATTGCTGCATGGTTGAGTGATTTATAAAAGGGGGAAGTGATGAAAAATAAGTTGCAGGATGATGGGATCTATTGCTTGTCAGCTGACCGCTGGCAGCGAATAGGTGGTTGGATGCAGGTATTGGCTCGCACTCGTTTAACTGACAAACGACATGGGCATGGAGCGCTGCTTGAATGGCAAAATTTTGATGGGGTTAGGTTACGAGAAGTTGTCTATGCCCGTGATCTTAACAGCGATAACGCCCGCCAGATCAGGGATATGCTGGTCGATACTGGGTATCCATTAACCCCAGGCCAATCAAGTTGGAGTCGGCTTCAACATTATTTAATAGAACAGATGGCTCTTGCTGCACCGGCAACTGTGGTGAATCGCACTGGCTGGCATGGGCCCATATTTGCCACAAGCAGTTGGACTGTGGGTTCTGCTGACGAACCCCACTATTTTGTGGGTCAGTTGTCCAGTTCCAAGCTGTTAGAGGAAGCAGGGAGTTTGAGTGATTGGCAAAACCATGTTGGGAAGCTATGCCGTGGGAATCCGCTAGCTATTTTCT